>NZ_JAHBGC010000009.1 GCF_018390645.1 Ancylobacter dichloromethanicus | reverse complement strand
GATGAAGTCGTCGCCGCGATCGCCGTCGATGTCCTCGCCGGAAATCTCGCCGCCTTGGCTCGCCGCCAGCACGATCACGTCGTCGCCGCTGTTGAAGAAGCTGCCATCGCCGGAGATGTCGTCGAAGCGGATCTCGCCGTCCTGCGAGGCCACCAGGCCAATGGCATCGTCACCGTCGCCACCGGAAATGTCGTCGACGTTCACGTCGCTGCGCCAGCCGAGGGACGCCAGCACGATCGCATCGTCGCCGTCCCCGCCATTGACATCGTCAGCCGTGACGTCGCCGCCAACCAGCCCGAACAGCGCGATCAGGTCGTTGCCGTCATTGCCGTTGACATCATCCGCCCAGACGTCGCCGCCGAATGCCGCGCCGAGAGCGATGAGGTCGTTGCCGTCGCCGCCTTCGACATCGTCCACGCGGGTGTCACCGCCGAAGAGGCTGAACACGCCGATGAAGTCGTTGCCGAGGCCGCCATCGATGTCGTCGGCGCGCACATCGGCGCCCGGACCGACCGCCGCCAGCACGATGGCGTCGTCACCCCAGCCACCGTCGATGTCATCGACGCGAGTCTCGCCGCCGACCGCACTGAACACGCCGATGAAGTCGTTGCCCAGGCCGCCGTCGATGTCGTCGGCGCTGGTCTCGCCGCCCAGCACGTTGCCGACGAGGATGACGTCGTTACCCCAACCACCGTCGATATCGTCGACACGGGTCTCGCCGCCGAGGCCGCTGAACACGCCGATGAAGTCGTTGCCGAGGCCACCATCGATGTCGTCGGCGCGCACATCCGCGCCCGGGCCGACCGCCGCCAGCACGATGGCGTCATCACCCCAGCCGCCGTCGATGTCATCGACGCGAGTCTCGCCGCCGACCGCGCTGAACACGCCGATGAAGTCGTTGCCCAGGCCGCCGTCAATGTCGTCGGCGCGGGTCTCGCCGCCCAGCACGTTGCCGACGAGGATGACGTCGTTACCCCAACCGCCGTCGATATCGTCGACACGGGTCTCGCCGCCGAGGCCGCTGAACACGCCGATGAAGTCGTTGCCAAAGCCGCCGTCGATGTCGTCGGCGCGCACATCCGCGCCCGGACCGACCGCCGCCAGAACGATGGCGTCGTTGCCCCAGCCGCCATCAACGTCGTCGACGCGGGTTACGCCGCCGACCGCGCTGAACACGCCGATGAAGTCGTCGCCCGAACCGCCTTCGACGTCGTCGGCGAGGGTCCGGCCGCCAAATGCGTTGCCGACCAGGATCAGATCGTCGCCCGAGCCACCCTCAATGTCATCGACCACGGTCTCGCCGCCAAAGCCGCTGAACACGCCGATGAAGTCGTCGCCCGAACCACCTTCGACGTCGTCGGCGCGCACGTCACTGCCGAAACCGAAGGCACCCAGAACGAGCGTGTCGTCGCCAAGGCCGCCCTCGACATCTTCGCCGATGAAGATGTCCGCGCCATTGGTTGCGATGACCGAGATGTCATCGTCGCCCGACTCGCCCATCACCGCCCCTTCGATGGTGACGTCGCTGGTCGAGGAGTTGAAGATGTTGATGTCGTCGTTACCGGCGCCGCCAAGAACATTGCCGCCGTTGCCGTTGACCTTGTTGATCCCGGTCAGGATCTGGTCGGAGGCGGTGATGTTGATGGTATCGTCACCTTCACCACCGTTGACATCGCCGTTGACGTTGACCCAGCCGCTCCAGTTCGGATCGGTGAACGACCCGCCACCGACCGTGATCAGGTCGTTACCGCCATCGCCTGAAACCGAGCCGTCGATGGCGATCGACGACTCACCCACACCGGGAACCGGCCGGATCGTGATCGTGTCCGCGCCGTCCCCGCCATTCACATTGGTGCTGGGATAGGCGCCCAACGTGTAGGAGCCGCCGATGATGTCGATCGTGTTGGCGTTGGCGTTGCCGTTGATATCGCCGCCCTGCTCACCGCCACCGCCATTGCCGCAGAACCAATTGCCCGAAAGGGGAACGGCCTCGGAGCAGCCCGCAGGCTCCGCCGCAGCCCGCGACGGCGTCATCACCACGCCTGCCACGAGCATCGCGGCAACAGCCACCGCGGAGGCCGAACCAAAAAGCGCCCCCTTGCGGTGATCGACGACGACAGATGTCAGAGCCTTCCGTCCGGCAAACAGCTTCGTCTTGCTCGCCTTGCGACGCGCCACGGCAAATTTCTTCGACATCGAAATGCCCCCAATCCCCAAAATGCTCAGGCGAACATGAGCCGCCTTTTTCCGAATCCACCGGTACCCGCATGGCCGGCTTCTTCGAGTCGACGGCAACGTAGTCCGACCTTATCTAGGGTCGCAAGGCCACCGGATCGCCCCAGGAAAGTTGCAAAAATACCTTCAAAAAAATTTCTTAGACGCACGCCTTTTGGCCACCGCGCCCAGATGCTAGCAAATTCAAGGTTTTATTAAGCCTAATTTTGGCCAACCAAATTTCTCAGAATTTTCGCCAAAATAATACCTTGAGGAATTTACCCTCCGTCAGCATGGCGGTTCTCGCGGAGTGTGCTATTTTTGCTACTCATCAGGGGAGAGCCGGGACCTGATCGGAACTGAGTCCGATCGGACGTTCTTTTTGCGGGGAACGCCCGGCCTGCGGGGAAAAATGCTCATTGGCTATTGTTTAGTAGAAACCGAGGGCGCCCATGCCACCGGAGGCGCCTCCAACACCGCTCATCAGCTATCCGGGGATTCGTCGCAGCAGGACGGGAGTCAGGCTGTGTCGCCTGATGCCGTGTCGCTCCGCGAACTCGGCTGCGAGCAGGTCTTTTCCGATATGGATGACGATCGCCGCGCGGACCGGCCCGGCCTGCGCGCGGCGCTGGATTTTGCGCGGCTGGGCGACGTGCTCGTGGTGCCGTCGCTGAAGCATGTCGGCGCGGACGTCGATGCGGTGGTCCGGCTCATCGCCGATCTCAGCCAGAAGGGCGTGACGATACGCCTGGGCGGGATGCCGATGGACATGATGATTCCGTCCGGCGAGGCTTTGGCCTTTGCCTGCCGGGCGCTGGTCCAGTTGGCGGAGCCGGGCCCGATGCCGGTAAACGGGGCAGACCCGCCGCGACGGCGCGGCCGGCCTCAATCACTGTCCGCCAAGGATATCGCCAAGGCGCGACAATTGCTGGCGAATGGCAGCGCGGTTCCGGAAGTGGCCCGCGCGCTCGGCGTCTCGCCGGCCACGGTGTATCGCATCTTCCCCCGGCGGACGCAGAAGTCGCCACATCCGGGCGATCCAGCCTCCTGATTCAGGGCGGAGGCCAGCGGACAGCACAGCGCTTCGGCGGCGCGGCGCAAGGCGCGCTGCCGGAGTGGCGGGGATATGACGGGACGGATCCCGACCCGTCCCGTCCTCCGACCCGGGCCAGGGACGGCTACGCGACAGCAACGGCGCGGCTGCGCCTGCGACGGTCGGCTGATTTTCACCGATGATTGCGAGATGGCTGGGGGACTAGGATTCGAACCTAGATTGACGGAGTCAGAGTCCGCAGTTCTACCGTTGAACTATCCCCCACCGAAAGCGCCGCTCGCGGCGCTGTCCGGGGCCGGCCGCTTCGACATAAGGTGTCGGGCACGGCGGCAGCGGCAGTGGCGCGCTCTATAACCGCTCCCGCCGGCCCGGTCTACCCCCTTCCAAGCAGTTTCCACGGTCGGGTTGACCCCGGCCCGAGAGAGCGCGCGAGGCGGGCGCCGCTTCGCCTGACGGCCCAGCGGCCCGCCGGCGAAATTTCCTCCGGTACGGGGCCCGATACGGCCGACGAAGCGGCCCGCCGTCGCGCGTGCCGGATCAGACCGGCGCCGCGCGAGGCCTCACGGCCTACCTCGACGCCTTGTCTGCCGCTGTGGCTGCCCTGGCGTGAAACACCCCGACGAACCGACCCCCATTTTCGACATGGCTACAAAGCCGACAAAGAGATCAAATCGTAGGATTAAACACCTATAATTGGATCTTAAACCTCATGTGACGGCCAATTCGATTGCTTGGCCGTCCTGCACGCGCAAGGGATGTGGCGCTGGACGCCCCACCCATGCGCCAATATCAGTGCTGCCATGCAGCATTTCGGCTTTTGCGATGCGAAAGAGTCTCTATATTCCGTGGCATACAGAATACAGGAGGCACAGATGAACACCACGACCCTTACCCGCCACACCTCGCCGGACTTCTTCTCCCGCATCGTCGACAGCGTCGCCAGCTTCTTCGAAGCGGTCGGTGAAGGCCGTCGCATCGCCCAGCGCTACGAGACCCTGTCGCGCCTGTCCGACGCGGCCCTCGCCAAGCGCGGCCTGACCCGTCAGGACATCGCCCGCGTCGCCGTCAGCGGCCGCTGAGACGTCCCGACCGAGTGGCCTCGCCCTTATCGGCCGCTCCATGAATACGCAAGGTGACGCTGTCGGATAAACCCGCAGCGTCCATGACGGTCAGACGCACGAAGCCGGCGCCCGCCGGCCGCCAGAACATCGTGGCGGCACGGGCGGGCTCGCCGGCCGGCACGCCATCGACAAACACCGTGAGTGGACCAGCGCCGCCGCTCACCTTCAGCGCCAGTGGCTCGTCGCCCTCGCGGTCGAGGCTGGCGCCGTCCGGCGGAAACGCGATTTTCGGCCCCTCCCCGCCATTGCCCGCCCCTGCCCTCCGCCCGAAATGCCGGAGCGGCGGCGGGAGTTCGACGTTCCGCACCGCCAGCGCCTCGCGCGGCGCGGGGGCGAACGGCGCCGGCTGGTTCACCAGCCGCGCGAAGGCCTCGAACAGGATCGGTGCCGCCGCCTCGCGCCCGATCATGCCGGGCACCGGCTGCCCGTCCGGCCGCCCCACCCACACCGCGATTGTCCGCCTCCCGTCGAAGCCGACCGCCCAGGCGTCACGGTAGCCGAAGGACGTTCCGGTCTTGAAGGCGATGCGTCCCGCGCGCTCGTTGCGCGGCGCCGGAGTACCCGCGAGCGCCTGCGCCAGATAGGCGGCGGAAACCGGGCTCACCAGCCGGCGCGCACCCTCGGCCTGCGACACGCCACCGTCCAGCCGGTCGCGCAGCGCATGCGCCTCGCCGCCATTGGCGAGGCCGGCATAGAGCCCGGCCAGCGCATCGAGGCTCATGCCGACGCCGCCCAGGCCCACCGCCAGGCCCGGCACCTCGCCGGGCGGCAGGGTCAGCGCGAAACCGGATTGCCCGAGCCGACTGGCCAGACGCTGCGGCCCCACCGCCTGCAGCAGCACCACCGCCGGCACGTTCAGCGACAATTGCAGCGCCTGCCTCACCGACACCGTGCCCTGATAGTCGCGATCGAAATTGCGCGGCCTGTAGGCGCCGAAACGCGCCGGCCGGTCCTCGATCAGCGTTTCCGGGTGCGCGATTCCGTCCTCGAAGGCGAGGCCGTAGATGAACGGCTTCAGCGTCGAGCCGGGCGAGCGTGTGGCGCGCGTCAGGTCCACCGCCCCGGCCCGCTCCGGGTCGAGCGGATCGGCGCCGCTCACCCGCGCCAGCACCTCGCCGCTGGCATTGTCCACCATCACCAGCGCCAGTGAGACGCCCTTGCCGAGTTCGCGCACCCGCTCGCCCGCCAGCGCCTCCAGCCGCACCTGCGCCGAGGCATCGAGGGCGAGGCGGTGCTCATGTGCCGCCGGGCGCTCGCGGCGGGCCGCCTCGGCGGCATGGGCGGCGTGCATGGGCAGGGCGAGGCGGCGGGCGGGGATGGGCGCGCGCAGGGCGAAGTCCCGCTCCGCCGCGCCGAACAGCCCGGCCGCCTCCAGCCGCGCCAGCACCGTGGCGCGCCCTCGCGCCGCCCGGTCGGGGTTTCGGTCCGGCCGGCGTGATTCCGGTGCCTGCGGCAGGGCCACCAGCAGCGCCGCCTCCGCCAGCGAGAGACGCCGCGGCTCCTTGCCGAAATAGCCGAGGCTGGCCGCCCGCACGCCCTCGATATTGCCGCCATAGGGCGCCAGCACGAGATAGAGCGCGAGGATCTCGCGCTTCGACAGCCGCGCCTCCAGCTGGATGGCGCGGCGCATCTCGGCGAGCTTGGCCCGCAGCCTGGCGGCGAATCCGCCCCCCTCGCGCGGCTCCAGCAGCCGCGCCACCTGCATGGTCAATGTCGACCCGCCGGAGACGATGCGGCCGTGCAGCGCCATCTGGCCGGCGGCGCGCAGCAGCGCCAGCGGATCGACCCCGCCATGCTGCCAGAAGCGCTTGTCCTCATAGGCGAGCAGCATGTCGACGTAGCGCCGGTCGACGTCGCGAAGATCCGCCTTCAGCCGCCAGCGGCCATCCGCCAGCGCGAACGGGCGCAGCAGCCGCCCCTCGCGGTCCAGCACTTCCACCGAAAGCGCGACCTCCGGCGGCGGCGGGGCGCTCGCGCGCACGCCGGCGAGCCAGGCATGGCCCCCGCCCGCCAGCAGCAGCGCGCCGAGAAATGCGAGGCCCGCCGCGCGTTTCACGACACCTCCCTCACCGCGCAGCTCTCATCGTGTTTGCCCCGTCACCTCGGTCTGCCCCGCGCTGGTGCGGGCGAAGCGGCCGGGACGGTACATGTCCTCGACGATGGCGGGGGGATGGGCGTAGCGGCCCGGGGAAACGGCGCGCACGACATAGGCGACGCGCAGCAACTCCGGCTCGTCCGAACCCTGCGTGCGGTCGAAGGCGGCGGCGAAGAAGGCGTCGCGGAACTCGGCATGCGCCGGCTGGGTGGTGTCGCCCAGCCACGCCAGCGCGCCGACATCGGAACCCACCGCGAGCGAGGGGTTGTCGATCTCGAAGCCGGCGGGCAGGTGGTCGACCAGCAGCACATGGCTCTGCGCCGCCTCATCCTCCTGCGCCTCCAGCACCACGACGAGGCGCTGGTTCTGCGCCACCTTGGCGGGATCGGCCGGCACGCCCTCCAGCGTGTAGTAGCTGCGCGTCAGGCTGAACCCGTTCGCCGCCGCCGGCTCCGGCGCCGCCGGCGGCCCGTCGATCGAGACCGCGACGTCGAGCGGGGCGGTGCCGCGATTGGTGAGCACGATCGGCTTTGCCAGTTCCGCCGGCGACAGGGTGCGCTCATAGAGCCCGGTATGGGCGGTGCCGTCGATATCGAGCGCGATGCCCCTGCCCTCGCGCAGCGCGCGGGCGGCGAGCAGCAGCCAGGCGTCCTCCTGCGTCGAGGTCGGCCCGGCGTCGATGAAGGCGGCGGCGACGCGCTGGCGCGCCGTGCGCGCGGTGCCGGTGAAGCCGGCCTCGGAGGCGAGCGTCGCCACGCCCGCCGCGTCGCGCAGGATCGAGCCGAAATCCGGCCGCCCCGAAGTCAGCGTCTCGGCCGCGCCGGGCAGGAGCTCCAGCGCCGCGCCGAACACCTTCTCCGCCCGTGCCCTGTCGCCCAGCATGGCAAGCGAGGCGGCTAGCTGGCCGCGCGCCATCGCGCTCTTGACCTCGTCGAGCCTGGCGTCGGCGACATAGCGCAGGTCGCCCAGCGGCGCCCGGCCGTTGCGCGCCAGCACGTAGATCGCATAGGCGGCGCCGTCGTCGGTGGCGCCGTCACCAGCATAGGCGAGCGCGTTGCGCAGCCGGTCGAGTGCCATGGTGAACGGCTGTTCCGGCACGGCATGGCCGCGCTCGCGGGCGCGGGTCAGAAAGTCGCTCACATAGGCGTCGAGCCACAAATCGTTGCCGCCGGCCTCCCACAGGCCGAAGGAACCGTCCGACCCCTGCCGAGCGATCAGCCGGGCAATGGCCTTGCGGATGGCTTCCGCCGGATCATTGGTGAGCCGGAAGCGCTGCGGCGGGCCGAAATCGGAGAGATAGAGCAGCGGCAGCGCGCGGCTGGTCAGCTGTTCAGAGCAGGCGAAGGGGTAGCGGTCGAGCGCACCGAACAGCGCCGGCACGTCGAAGGCCGGGTCCAGCCCGGCGGAGACGCTTACCCCGCCGCGCCCCGGCACGAGGTCGGTGATGAGATCGGCGCTCAGCGTCAGCGCCGCCCCCGGCGCCAGCGTCTCGACGCTGCGGCGGGAGATGGCGGGATAGGCCGGGCGCACATTGAGCGCATAGTCGCGGACAATGGCGAGCCCTCCCGGCCCCGACAGCCGCACCGAGACCTGCGCCTCGCCGATGCCGGCCCCGTCCATCTGCACCGCGAAGGACTGGCGCGCCCCCTTGGCGAGCGGCACCGTCTTCGGCGCGCTGCCCACGGTGACCGGCCCGTCGGTGACGATCTCCAGCGCGTAATCGCCCGCCTCGCCATCGACATTGTCAAAAGCGAGGTTGAGCGTCGAGCGGTCGCCGGCGGCGAGGAAGCGCGGCAGGGTGGCGGTGACCACCACCGGATCCCGGATCACCACATCGGCCTGCGCATGGCCCACCGCCGCGCCGGACCACGCCACCGCCATCAGCCGGCCGGTGCCGTCGAAGGGCGGCAGGGCGAAGTCGATGGTGCCGCGTCCCTGCGCGTCGAGCTTCACCAGCCCGGAGAACAAAGCGAGTGGCGGCTGGGTCGGCGGTTCGGCCTGCAGGCCCATATCCATGGCGTCGCCGCCCGAGCGCAGGCGCCCGCGGCTGCCGAGCATGCCGTCGATGAGCTGGCCGTAGAAGTCGCGCACCGCCGTCCCCAGCGCCCGCTGGCCGAGATAGAACCCGTCCGGGTCGGGCGCCTTGAAGCCGGTGAGGTTGAGAATGCCGACATCCACCAGGGCCAGCGTCACATAGGCTTCCCCCTGCCCGCCGCCGGTCACCTGCACCGGCACCGAAAGCGTCGTCTCCGGGCGGGCAAGGTCGGGGGCGTCCAGCTTCACCTCGATCACGCGCTGGGCGCGGTCGACGCCGAACCAGGCGAGGCCGATGGCCCGCCCGGGATTGCGGCTCGCCGCCACGTCGAGCGGCCGGTGCAGGAAGGCCAGCGCATAGGCGCCCGGCGCCCAGCCGGCGGCGACGGCGAAGTCGACAGAAGTGTCGCCGGCCTTCACGTCGAGCGTCTTCGCCGCCAGCACCCCGTCGCCGACGATGAACACCGTCGCGGAACCGGCATAACGGCTGGTGAGGTTCACCTTCAGCGTGTCGCCCGCCGCGTATTGCGCCTTGTCGAGCCCGACCTCCAGCCGGTCCGGCGCGTCGGCGGTCGCGCCGCCGCCCCAGCCGGCCTCGAAGGCGACGGCGGTGGCGCGTGTGCCGTCGGTCACCTCCAGCCGGTAGCGACCCCAGGCGACCGGCACCTCCAGCCGCGCCGGCGCACCGGTGCCGAGTTCGAGCGTGCCATCGGCTACCTTGGCGACCGATTCCACCGGCTCGAAGTCCCAGTTGCCGCCGAGCCGGTACCATTGATAGCGGATCTCGACACGGTACAGCGCCCATTGCGCGCCCTCCAGCGCGACCGGCTGGCCGGCGGCGTCGAAGCCCTGCACCTCGAAGCCGGCATTGCCGTTCTCGCCGGGACCTGCCTTGTCGAACAGCGGTTTGACGCCGATGCCGTTGCCGGCGGGGCGGACCGGCAGCACCAGCGAGCGGCGCACCGCGCGGCCGCCGCCTTCGTTCAGCGCGACGAAGATCTCCGCCTCCAGCGGCCGGGCGGTGGCCGGCAGCGTCGGCAGCAGGACCGACAGGCTGGCCTTGCCCTGCGGGTCGGTCACCGGCGCGTCGGCCAGCGGCTGGCGCACCGGAGTGAAACCGTCGTCAGTGCGGCCGAAGCGCCAGCCCGGCAGGCCGGGCCGGGCGTCCGCCACCCGCACCTCGATTTCGCCGGCGATGTCGAGCCCCGCCGCCGGCGGGCCGAACAGCCAGCGCCCGTCAGCCGCGACCGTCACCGGCATGTTGGGGGCGATGGAGGCGGCGCTGGTGGAAAGGTCGAGCGCGAGCCGCTCGGGCACATAGTCTTCCAGCAGGAAGGTGGCGGAGCCCACTGGCGCGCCGCGCGGGTCGACATAGGCCTCGACCCGCCAGGTGCCGGTCATGGCGTCGCCCATCAGCGGATAGGTCAGCGTGCGGCCACCCGCGCCCTGATCGGCGACAAGCTCGCGGCGCTCTTCGACGCCGTCGGGGCGCTTGATGATCAGCGTCAGCGGCACGCCGGCTGCCGCCGTCACTTGCGGGTCGCGCAGCAGCGCGGTGACATGCACCTCCTCGCCGGAGCGGTAGACCCCGCGCTCGGTGGTGACGAAGGCGTCGAACCGCTCGGGCGCCGCGCGGCCGCCGACGCCGCGGTCGGTCAGGTCGAAGGCCTGGTCCTCCAGCGAGAGAAAGGCGTAATCCCCCTCCCTCGCCTGCGCGACGATCACCGCCGGCGCGAAGCCGTCCGTGCCGCGCATCAGCCCGGCATCGAAGGCGGCACTGCCGCTGGCGTCGGTACGGGCGGTGGCCAGCACGTCGTTGGACTTGGCGAGCAGGCGAAGCTCGACCCCTTCCAGCGGCTGCGCGCTGCCGAGCGCCCGCACCAGCACGGTGAGGCCGTTGCTGCCGGAGAGGGCGGTGAGGCCGAGATCGGAGACGACGAACCACTGGGTGGAGCGCGTGCCCCAATCGTCATTGGGATTGGCGGCATCGCCGGCCGGGCGCGCGGCGAGCACGTAGACGCCGGGCTCCAGCGCCTTCACCGCCTCGTCGACGGGGAATGAGGTGGTGACATCTTCGTTCAGCGGCGAAGCGGCTTCCAACTCGCCCTTGAACACCAATTCCGCCTTGCCGTCCTTGAGCTGCTGAAGGTCGTAGCCGCCGAGGTCGCGGCGGAAATCGCCTTCGATGGCGGTCGGGATCAGGCTGCGGTCGCCGATCCGGTAAAGCTCCACTCCCACCAGCGAGGTGTTGACCGTGACCACCGGAATGCCGCGCGGGCCGGTGCGCGGCAGCACATAGTTGCGCCCGGTGAAGCGCACGCCCGGCTTGCGGTCGCGCACATAGATGGTCAGTTCCGCGCTCGCCTCCAGCGGCTCGGCGGCGATGGACGACGGCAGGCCGGCCCGCAGCGTGACGTCGTAGCTCTCGCCATGCTTCAGCCCCTCGGCGCAGAGCTGGCTCCCCTCCGCCGTCACCGCCGGCTTGTCGACCGGCCCATCGGGGCCGCGCAGCGTCACATAGGCGGAATAGTCCCTGCCACCCTTCACCAGCGGCTCGGAGAACTGCACGCAGATGCGCGGGTTGGAGGCGTCCGAATCGACGCTGTAGTCGAGAATGCGGAAGCCGCGCTCCGCGCGCAGCGTGTCGTAGAAGGCGCGCTGCTCGGGCACGTCGGCATAGCCGAGCGCGGTGGCGAGCGTGTCGAGCGCCGGGCGCCACAGCGAGCGCTGATCGTAGAGATGGCCGATGGCGAACAGCGCCTCCGCCTGCGCCACCCGCGTCGTCGCCGCGCGATAGGCGAGGAAGGCGGCCGCCTGCGCACGCTCCAGGAAAATGTCGACGCTCTCATTGTCGCCGGGCTTGATGCGCGACAGCGCGCGGGAAAGCCGCTGCCAGAGCCCGGCATCGTCGGGGCTCGCCTGCGCCAGACGGCCATAGAGGCCGGCGGCGGTACGGGCATCGCCGGCGGCGAGCGCGGCGTCCGCCTCCTTGCGCAGTTGCGCGGCTGGCTTCGGTAACGGAGCACGCTCACGTCGCAGCAGCGCCTGCAGCCGCCGGGCGGCCTCGACCAGTTCCTGCGGGGCATAGGTTTTCGGCAGCGCGTCCGCTACCGTTTTTGCAGTTGGCGCCGCCGTCTGTTTTGCCGCCGCGGGCTTCGGCGCCTGCGCACCCGCCGGGGCGATCAGGCTGAGCGCGAGGCACGACAGGGCGGCCCCGCGTCCGAGCCATGAAAAGGCCGAAGTATAAGGGTTCATGACGCCTGCTCCGCAACTCGTCGCCTGTCCGCTCGCCGGACGATAGGACGAATTCCGCCACGGAGCCATGACCATACGCAAGCCGACGGCTATCCGCCGTTGAACACGGCGCGACGGCACGGAAGTCACACTGCCGAGGATTGCCACGCCGCCGCCATTGAATCGCCGTCCGCGCTTAGGTATACGGGCCGTCATCCATTCGGGGACCTGCGACGCGGGAGCGCCGGGCGAACCCATTCAACCGTGGCCGGACGCGGCCGCCGAGACCAGAGGCCTTTCATGTCGACCACGTTCGAGACCGTTGCCAATATCATTGCCGAGACGTGCGACATCCCGCGCGAGAACATCACGCCGGAAAGCCATGCCATCGACGATCTCGGCATCGACAGCCTGGACTTCCTCGACATCGCCTTCGCCATCGACAAGGCCTTCGGCATCAAGCTGCCGCTTGAGAGCTGGACGCAGGAAGTCAATGAAGGCAAGGCGACGACCGAGCAGTACTTCGTCCTTAAGAATCTGTGCGCGCGTATCGACGAACTGATCGCTGCCAAGTCCGCCTGACCGGCGGAGGGACGTTGTACAAGCGGGACAGGTGATGCGCCTCGAATATTTCCAGATGATCGACAAGGTGGTCGAGCTTGATCTTGAGGCTCGCACCCTGAAGACCGCCAACACCGTTCCGTGCGAAAGCCCGATCTTCGAAGGTCATTTCCCCGGTCATCCGCTCCTGCCGGGCGTGCTGCTGTTCGAAATCATGGCGCAGAGCTGCGGCATGCTGCTGCTGCGGCTGCACAATTACGACCGCATGGCGTTCCTCGCCTCGGTCGACAAGGGCAAGCTGCGGACCTTCGTGGTCCCGGGTCAGGTGATCGACGTCTTCGCGCGCCTGGAGCATGACGGTTCGGGCTATGCCCGGCTGAAGGCCGAGGGGCGCGTCGAAGGCAAGCTCGTCTGCAATGCCGACGTGACGCTCAAGACCATGCCCTTCCCGGCTCCGGAGTTGCGCGGCTATCTGCTCTCCACCGCCGAGCGCATCGGCATGCCGATGGGCGACGCCGTCATAAACGTGGCGGAACGCGCAGGAAATCTCACGCATGTCTAATCGTCGCGACGTCTGGATCACCGGCATCGGGCTCGTTTCCTCGCTCGGTGAAGGGCCGCAAGCCCATTGGCAGGCCCTGTCCTCCGGTGCCGGCCCGGTGATCGACGAGAGCGGGTTCGCTCCCTTCGTCGTGCATCCGCTCGCTCCGATCAGCTTCGACGCGCAGATCCCCAAGAAGGGCGACCAGCGGCAGATGGAGCCCTGGCAGCGTATCGGTACCTATGCCGCCGGGCTCGCGCTGGATTCGGCCGGCATCAAGGGCGACAAGGACATTCTCGGCACCACCGACATGGTGGTGGCGGCCGGTGGCGGCGAGCGCGACCAGTCGGTCGACGGCGCCATCCTGACCGACATCGAGAAGCAGCCGAACCCCGAGGTCTTCCTCAACGAGCAGCTTCTGTCGAACCTGCGCCCGACGCTGTTCCTGGCCCAGCTCTCCAACCTGCTCGCCGGCAACATCTCCATCGTGCACGGCGTCACCGGCTCCTCGCGCACCTTCATGGGCGAGGAAAGCTCCGGCACCGACGCGGTACGCATCGGCTGGTCGCGCATTGCCGCCGGCACCAGCGAGATCGCCCTGGTGGGCGGCGCCTACAATGCCGAGCGGCGCGACATGCTGCTGCTCTTCGCCCTCAAGCGCCTCGCCATGCACGCGCCCTGGGCGCCGGTGCTGGCGGAGCCGAAGGGCGTGCCGACCGGCTCGGCCGGTGCCTTCCTGGTGCTGGAATCGCCTGAGCACGCCACCGCGCGCGGCGCCAAGCCCATCGCCAAGCTCTCCGGCGTCTGGTCCGAGCGCGCCCGGCGCAACGAGCCTGGCGCCGTCGAGGCGGTGCTGGAACAGCTTCTGAAGACCGCCGGGGCCGGCACCAGCGAAGACACCGCAGTGTTCTCCGCCGCGTCCGGCGCGCCGGAGCCGACACTGGCCGAGGCGGCGGTGCTCGCCCGCTCCGGCCTGCCGGTGCGCTCGGTCACCGATCGCGTCGGCCATGGGCTGGAAGCGCAGATGCCGGTGGCGCTGGCGCTGGCGGCGCTGTGCGTCGCCGAGGGCAAGCTGTTCGCTCCGCTCGCCGGCGAGACGCTGGAAAAGCCTTTCGATGGCCCGCTTTCCCGTGCCATCGTGACCGCAGTGGGGCATTGGCGTGGGGAAGGCGTCGCGCTGGTCGAGCGCGCCGACTGACCCCACCATGCGGAAGCACGCCGCTTCCGAGGAGCAGATCATGGCTTCCTATACCGACAAGGCCGGCCGGCCGATCGTCGTCGTCACCGGCATGGGGCTCGTCACCTCGCTCGGCCAGGGCAAAGAGGACAACTGGGCGAAGCTGACCTCCGGCACGTCCGGCATTCATCGCATCACCCGGTTCCCGATCGACGCGATGAGGACCACCATCGCCGGAACCGTCGATTATCTGCCGAAGAGCAAGAGCACCGCGCCCGACCTCTCCGAGGAGCTGGCGACGCTGGCGGCGGACGAGGCGATCTCCGAATCCGGCATCGGCTCCATCGGCAGCTTCCCGGGCCCGCTGTTCTGCGCCGTTCCGCCGATCGAGCTGGAATGGCCGCAGCGCCGCATTCTAGCGCAGGAGGCAGCGCCCAACGCCCCCGTTACCTATGACGACCTGCTGCGCGCCGCCGAAGCCAATGGCCATGACGCCTGGCACGAGCGTTTCCTCTACGGCTCGATCGCCGACCATCTGGCCGACCGCTTCGGCACGCGCGGCCAGCCGATTTCGCTGTCGACCGCCTGCGCCTCCGGCAACACCTCGATCCAGCTCGGCGTCGAGGCGATCCGGCGCGGCGATTGCGACGCGGCGCTGTCCATCGCCACCGACGGCTCGGTGACGGCCGAGGCGCTGATCCGCTTTTCGCTGCTCTCGGCCTTGTCGACCAACAACGACATGCCGGAAGCCGCCTCCCGCCCCTTCGCCAAGAACCGCGACGGCTTCATCATCGCCGAGGGCGCCGGTGCACTGGTGCTTGAAAGCCTGGAGCACGCGCTGGCGCGCGGCGCGAAGATCCTCGGCGTGGTCGAGGGGGTCGGTGAGATGGCCGACAGCTTCCACCGCACCCGCTCCTCCCCCGACGCCAAGCCGGTGATCGGCTGCATGCGCCGCGCTCTGGCGGATGCCGGCGTCGAGGCTGAAGCCATCGACTACATCAACGCCCATGGCACCTCGACGCCCGAGAACGACCGCATGGAGTTCACCGGCATGAGCGCCGTCTTCGGCGAGCGGCTGGCGGGCATCCCGATCTCGTCCAACAAGTCGATGATCGGCCATACGCTGACCGCCGCCGGCGCCATCGAGGCGGTGATCTCGCTGATGACCATCGCCAATGGCCGCATCCCGCCGACCATCAATTACGAGTTGCCCGACCCCGCCATCCCGCTCGACGTGGTGCCGAACGTGGCGCGCGACGCGACGGTCACGCGGGTCATGTCGAACTCGTTCGGCTTCGGCGGGCAGAATGTCTGCCTTATCCTGACCGGCGAACCGGCGTGAGCCAGCGCGTTCTCGTCACCGGCGGCGGCCGGGGCGTCGGCGCGGGCATCGTGCGCGCCCTGGCGCTGGCCGGCTTCGAGGTGGTCTTCACCGTGCGCACGGCGGCGGTGGAAGCCGAGGCACTGATCGCCGCGATCGAGGCCGAGAAGCCGGACGCCTGCGTCGAGGCACGCTCGCTCGACCTCGCCGACAAGGCCGCGGTGGAGGCGTTCGCCGCCTTCCTCGCCGAGGAGCCGACCTATTTCGGCTTCGTCCACAATGCCGGCATGAGCTACGACACCCTTGCCGCTCTGGTCGACCAGCACCGGGCCGAGCAGCTCATGCAGGTGAATTACTGGTCCTTCGTGAAGCTGGTCGGCGCGCTGGTACGGCCGATGACCCGTGCCCGCGCCGGCCGCATCGTTGCCATCGGCTCCATTGCGGCGGATGTCGCCAATGCCGGCAACGCCATCTATGCCGGCTCCAAGGCGGCGCTGGCGGGCTATTGCCGCACGCTCGCCATCGAGAGTGCCCGGCGCGGCGTGACCGTCAACGTCGTCGCGCCCGGCTTCGTCGACACGGCGATGCTGGCACCCTACGCCGCCTACCGCGCCAATGTGGAGAAGCAGATCCCGGCCGGCCGCTTCGCCGCGCCGGAGGATGTCGCCGCTGTGGTGTCCTTCCTGCTCTCGCCCGGCGCCGGCTATGTCACCGGCGCGACGCTGCCGGTGGATGGCGGGCTCACCGCTGCACTAGCCATACAGCGCTGATTTCGATATCCACCCTCGTCCTTGCGCGGACGCCATCCATGCTCGCCCCACTCCCCATCCAGCGGGATAAAGGACGGGCGATGCCGCCGCCGTCTGTCCGGAGTTGTTCATGCGCGCGCTTCAGCTGGTCTCCGACCGCGAACTCATCCTCACCGACCTGCCCGCCCCCGGCGCGCCGGAGCCCGGCGAGGTGCAGGTCAGCGTCAAGGCGCTGGCGCTGAACCACATCGACGTCTGGGGCTGGCGTGGCATGGCCTTCGCCAAGCGCAAGATGCCGCTGGTGGTGGGCGCCGAGGCGGTGGGCGAAGTCACCGCCATCGGCGAGGGCGTCACCCGTTTCAAGCCCGGCTCCAAAGTCGCGATGTATGGCGCGCTCACCTGCGGCCAGTGCAGGATGTGCCGGCAGGGCCGCGACAATCTCTGCGAGGACGTCGCCGGCGTGATGGGCTTCCATGTCGACGGCTTCGCCCGTGACCAGCTCAACATCAAGGAACGCCTGTGCGTGCCGATCCCGGACGGCATTTCCTGGACCGACGCCGCCACCGCCCCCGTCACCTTCTCCACCGTCGAGCACATGCTGTTCGATAACGCCAAGCTTGAGCCGGGCGAGACCATCCTGGTCCACGCCGCCGGTTCCGGCATCGGCACGGTCGCCATCCGCATGGCCAAGGAGATCGGCTGCACCGTCATCACCACGGCCGGCGACGACGAGAAATGCGCCAAGGCCACCGCGCTCGGCGCCGATCACGTCATCAACTACAAGACCGACCGCTTCGAGCACGAGGTGCGCAAGATCACCAAGAAGAAGGGTGTCGACGTGGTGTTCGAGCATGTCGGCGCCGAGACCTGGAATGGCTCGCTGCTGTCGATGAAGCCGGGCGCGCGGCTCGTCACCTGCGGCTCTACCTCCGGTGTCTCGGTGAGCATGAACCTGATGCAGCTGTTCCAGCGCCAGTACCGCATCATCGGCTCGTTCGGCGCGCCGATCCGCGCCATTGCCGATGGGCTGAAGCGCATGGAGCGCGGCGTCAAGCCGGTGATCGATTCCGAATTCCCGCTGGACCAGTTCGGCGCCGGGCTGGAGCGACTGGAGACGCGGCGCGTGTTCGGCAAGGTGGTCATCACCTTCTGACGCCGGAGCCAGGACCGAAGCAACCGCCGATGGCCGCACCTCGCCCCTGGACCACGCGCCTGCGCGATGCCGCGCTCTCGGCCGGCGTGTGGGCGCTGATGCAGGCCATGCGGCTGCAGCCGCCGCGCTTCGCCTCGTGGGCGGGCGGGTTCTGGGCGCGCAAAATCGGGCCGCGCACCTCGATCCACCGCACGACGCTGAAGAATCTGCGCCTCGCCTACCCCGAGAAGACCGAGGCCGAGCGCGAGGCGATCGCAATCGGCATGTGGGACAATCTCGGCCGCATGGGCGGCGAGTTCGTCCATCTCGACCGCATCTGGCAGTACAATATGTGGGAGCCGGCCAAGAGCCGGATCGAGACCACCGGCGTCTCCAACTTCGTCGCCATGCGGGTCGACGGCAAGCCGGCCCTCGTCTTCACCGCGCATCTGGCGAACTGGGAACTGCCCGCGATCGCCGCCGCCGCGCAGGGGCTGGACAGCGCGGTGCTGTTCCGCGCGCCGGACAATTCCTTCTTCGCCGACCTGCTGTTCCAGGCCCGCAGCCGGGTGATGGGCAATCTGGTCGCCGCCTCGCATGTGGCGGTGTTCGAGCTGGCCGCCGTGCTCGACCAGGGCAAGCATCTCGGCATTCTGGTCGATCAGGCCCGCCGCGGCGGGCCCACCGTCCAGTTCTTCGGCCAGCCCTGCTCGGCCAACCCCACCATCGCCCGCCTCGCCCGGCTCTATGAGTGCCCGGTGCACGGGGTGCGGGTGATCCGCCTGCCGGAGGGCCGCTTCCGCATCCAGTGCACGCCGGCGCTGAACCTGCCGCGCGACGCGAAGGGCAAGATCGACGTCGACGACGCCATGCAGATGATCACCTCCGTCGTGGAGGGCTGGGTGCGCGAGCATCCCGAGCAGTGGACCTGGTTCTACAAGCGCTGGCGGATGTGAGGCGCCGCAGACGGATCACGCTTCTCAGGCCTGTCATCCCACTCGCGCGGCGCGCGGCCCGCATGATGACGCCCCTCCGTCATGCTGAGGTGCCGGGCGCTTGCCCGGCCTCGAAGCACGCAGGACCTCTGTGCCTGACGAACATCCGTCGAGGCGCGTTACGCGCGCACCTCAGGAAGACAGTCCTCGGGCACGGATAAAAAAACGGCGGTCGCGTGGCCTCGCCTCCAACAAAAAGGCCGGGCACAGGGCCCGGCCTTTCGCATCAGTTCGAAGCGCCGCTCACATCTGGCTCATCGGCCGCGCTTGAAGTTGCTCCAGGTGCGGGTGACGACCCGCTGCACCTTCTGCGGATAGGTGGTGACGGTGAACAGCTTCTCCTGCGTCTCCTTGTCCGGGTAGATCGCCGGATTGTCGAGGATCGCCTTGTCGATGAACTGCTGCGCGCCCTCGCTGCCGCTGGCGTAAGAGATGTAGTTGGAGTTCTTCGCCGCCACCTCGGGCTTCATCATGTAGTTGATGAAGGCGAGCGCCTCGTCCGGGTGCGGGGCATCCTTCGGGATGGCGAAGTTGTCGAACCACATGAGCGCACCCTCCTTCGGGATGATGTACTCGATGTTGATCGGCGGCTTGCCGGTCTTCTCGGCCGCTTCCTCGGCGCGGGCCTTGGCCTGGAACACATCGCCCGACCAGCCGGTGGCGATGCAGATGTCGCCGCCCGCCAGCGCGTTGATGTAGCCCGAGCTGTCGAACTTCTTGATGAAGGGGCGGATCGGCGCCAGCAGCTTGCCCGCCTCCTCGATGTCCTTCGGGTCCTTCGAGTTCGGGTCCTTGCCGAGATAGCGCAGGGCGGTCGGGATGATCTCCTCCGGGCCGTCCAGCATGTAGATACCGCAATCCTTCAGCTTGCCGAGGATCTCCGGCTTGAAGATGATGTCCCAGCTATTGAGCGGGATGTCGCCGAGGCGCTCCTTCACCTTGTCGATATTCATGCCGATGCCGGTGGTGCCCCACATATAGTTCACGGCATATTCGTTGCCGGGATCGTAGACCGCGAGCCGGTCGGAGATCAGCGGCCACTGGTATTGCAGGTTCGGCAGCTTCGCCTTGTCCAGCTTCAGGAACACGCCGGCCTGGATCTGGCGCTGCAGGAAGGAGCCGGTCGGCACCACCACGTCGTAGCCTGTCTTTCCGCCGAGCAGCTTGGTCTCAAGCACCTCGTTCGAGTCGAACACGTCGTACCGGACCTTGATGCCGGTTTCCTTGGTGAACTCCTCCAGCACCGACTCGTCGATATAGTCGGACCAGTTGTAGACGTTCACGACCTTGTCCTGCGCCGACGCCGGCGCGATGGCCAGCGCGGACAGAAGGCCTGCCGCGATTGTGGTAAGGAGGCGGGACATCCTATTCTCCTCGGGAAGGTGGGTTTGTTGTGGATGTGAAAAGCGTGTGGCGACAAGGCTAAAGCGTCGCCGCATTCGGCTCAAGCCATGACCGTGCTCACAAACCCCGCCGCGCTCACAAATAAGTCTCATACTCCAGCGGGTTGATGCGGCGCTCGAACGCGGCGAGCTCCGCCTCCTTCATGATCGTGAACACGCGCCGGTATTCCGTCCCGAAGGACCGGGCCACGAAATCCGACCCGCCGAAGGCACGGATGGCGTCGCCCATGTCGTAGGACAGATGCGGCGCCTCCTGCTCATAGGCGTTGCCGGTCAGCGGCGGCGGCGGCTCCAGCGCACGCTCGATGCCTTCCAGCATGCCGGCGAGGATCGCCGCCAGCACGAGATGGGGATGGGCGTCGGCGCCGGCGATGCGGTGCTCCAGCCGGCGCGCCTTGGGCGGCCCGTTCGGCACCCGCACGGCCACCGCCCGGTTGTCATAGCCCCAGGAGATGCTGGTGGGGGCGTAGCTGCCCGGCACCAGCCGGCGGAAGCCGTTATAGCTCGGCACATAGAGCACGGCGGTGTCGGCCATGGTCTCCAGCAGCCCCGCCGCGCACTGGCGCAGCAGGCGGTCCCCCGCCTCGCCGGCGCCGAAGGCGTTATGGCCCTCGCCATCGGTCAGGCTCACATGAACATGCATGCCCGAGCCGGCGAAGTCGAGGAAGGGCTTGGCCATGAAGCTGGCGCGCACCCCGTGCTTGCGGGCCACGCCGTCGATCAGCCGGCGCAGCAATATGGCGTCGTCCGCCGCCGCCATCGGGTCGCGCCGGTGGTAGAGATTCACCTCATACTGGCCCGGCGCCGCCTCGGAGATCACCGTGTCGGCCGGCAGGCCCTGGATGCGGGCGGCCTCGCGCACGTCGTGCAGCAGCGGCGCATAGGCGTCGAGATCGGACATGGAATACATGTTCTGACGCGCCGGCCCGGCGGTGGAAGCGGGAAACACCGGCTCGGGCACGCCATCGGGTCCCGCGGCGGGCTTCAGCAGGTAAAATTCCAGCTCGAAGGCGACACAGGGATAAAGCCCCAGCGCGGCGAGGCGCGCCACCTGCGTCTCCAGCTTGTGGCGCGGGTCGAGATCCCACGGCCGCTCGCCGCCCCGCCCGTCCGGCTCGAACATCGATAGCATCACCTGCGCCGCCGGGCGCGGCGACCATGGCACCGGCGTCAGCGTGCCGGGCACCGGCCGGCAGATGCCGTCGCGGTCGCCGGTCTCGATATGGATGCCGGTCTCCTCGACTTCGCGGCCCCATATGTCGAGGCCGAAGATCGAGAGTGGAATGGCGACCCCGTCACCCCAGATCTTGCCACCCGCGCCACCGGGAATCCATTTGCCGCGCAGTACCCCGTGGGTATCGGGCAGCAGGACCTCGACAATTTCGGGCGCGCCGTTGGCGGCGACATAGGCGCCGAAATCGTCGATCAGCGGGACGGTTTCGCGCGCAGCGGCCGTGGCGTCTCCCACGGCTTCGGGCAATGGCATGATCCACCTGGTACACGTCGATAGGTCAATTGTGGTCACGGCGCGGGGGATGCGGTCAAGCCGCCCGCCGAACATCAGCAAGTCGCCTGCCACGCCCGCCCGGCGCGCCGGCGGCAGTTCTGCCATGCCGGACGACTTGACGCACGTGAAATGTGATCACATTCTGCGGCCTGCCATCCCTCCCTCCCGCGAGTGCGCGTCATGACCCAGCCCAAATCCACCGCCGAGCTGCGTGCGCTCGATGCCGCCCACCACCTTCACCCGTTCAGCGACATGAAATCGCTGAACGCCGAGGGGTCGCGCATCGTGGTCAAGGCGGAGGGGGTCTGGCTGACCGATTCCGACGGCAACCGCATCCTCGACGGCATGTCCGGCCTGTGGTGCGTGAATGTCGGCTATGGCCGCGAGGAAATCGTCGAGGCGGTGGCGGTGCAGCTACGCGAGCTGCCCTACTACAACACCTTCTTCAAGACCACCCACCGGCCGGTGATCGAGCTGGCGACCAAGCTCGCCGAGCTGACGCCGCCGCAGTTCAACCGGGTGTTCTTCACCGGTTCGGGCTCGGAATCCAACGACACGGTGATCAAGCTGGTCCGCCGCTATTTCCAGATCACGGAGAAGCCGGAGAAGAAGATCATCATCTCCCGCCGCAACGCCTATCACGGCTCCACCGTCGCCGCCGGCAGCCTGGGCGGCATGGCGCCGATGCACGGCCAGAGCGCGGTCATTCCCGACATCGTCCACATCGCCCAGCCCTATTGGTGGGGCGAGGCGCGCCAGGGCGAGACGCCGGAGGAATTCGGCCTGCGCACCGCCCGCGCGCTGGAAGCGACCATCGACGCCATGGGCGAGGACCGCATCGCCGCCTTCATTGCCGAGCCGATCCAGGGCGCCGGCGGCGTCATCATCCCGCCCGCCACCTATTGGCCGGAGATCGTCCGAATCTGCCGCGAGCGCGACATCCTATTCATCTCCGACGAGGTCATCTGCGGCTTCGGGCGCACCGGCAATTGGTTCGGCTGCGAGACCTTCGGCACCCAGCCGGACATTCTCGTCATGGCCAAGGGCATCACCTCCGGCTACATGCCGCTCGGCGGCGTGATGGTCGCCGACCGTGTGGCCGAGGTTCTGCTGGAGGGCGGCGACTTCAACCATGGCTACACCTATTCCGGCCACCCCGCCGCCTGCGCCGCCGCTCTGGCCAATCTCGCCATCATGCAGCGCGAGAACCTCGTCGGGCGGGTGGCCGACGATGTCGGCCCCCATCTCAAGGCCCGCTGGAGCGCGCTGGCCGAGCACCCGCTGGTGGGCGAGGCGCCGATGATGGGCCTCGTCGGCGCGCTCGAGCTGACACCGGACAAGGCGGGCCGCACCAGATTCCCCGATGTCGGCAAGGTCGGGACACTGGCCCGGGACTTCTCGTTCAAGAACGGGCTGGTGATGCGCGCCGTGCGCGACCGGCTGATCATCGCCCCGCCGCTGGTCATCTCGCATGAGGAGTGTGACCAGCTCATCGCCAGCGCCCGCAAGACGCTGGACGACACCCACGCCGAATTGAAGCGCTGGGGCTGGGTGCGCTGAGAGGCGGCGCTTCACCGGCAAACATGCTTATATGGGCCCCAGGCAGCAACACGCACGAGCCCGGACATGAATGCCGTGACCTCGATCCCGGACGGACCGGGCGTCAGCCCGGCCCGCACCGCCGCGCTACGGGCGGAGGCGGAGGCGCTCTACCTCGGCACCCGCCCCAGGACGCGCGCCGCCGCGGGAGCGGCCGCCCATCTGCTCGACGGCGTGCCGATGCACTGGATGGTCGACTGGTCGACCCCGGTGCCGCTCGTCATCGCCGAGGCCAGCGGCGCCCGGCTGATCGACGTCGACGGGCACGCCTATGATGATTTCTGCCTTGGCGACACCGCCTCGCTGTTCGGCCACGGGCCGGCGCCGGTGGCCGAAGCTCTCGCACGACAGGCGACGGCCGGCCTCGCCACCATGCTGCCGAGCCCGGATGCCGGCATTGTCGGCGATCTCCTGAGCGCGCGCTTCGGCCTGCCCTACTGGCAGATCGCCACTACCGCCACCGACGCCAACCGCTTCGCCCTGCGCGCCGCCCGCGCCGCCACCGGGCGCCCGCGCATCCTAATCTTCGATGGCGCCTATCACGGCGCGGTGGACGAGACCTTCGTCGAGATCGGACCGGATGGACGGGTCGGCAACCGGCCGGCGCTGATCGGCGAGCCGCGCGACCTCTCCCAGCTCACCCGCGTCGTGCCGTTCAACGACCTCGACGCGCTGGAGGTGGCGCTTGCCGACCGCACGGTGGCCTGCGTCATCGCCGAGCCGGTGATGACCAATTGCGCGATGGTGCTGCCGCAGCCCGGCTTCCACGAGGGGCTGCGCGACATTACCCGCCGCCACGGCACGCTGTTGCTGATCGACGAGACCCACACCCTCTCCACCGGCCCCGGCGGCTACACGAGAACACATGGCCTGCAGCCCGACATGCTCGTCGCCGGCAAGTCGGTGGCCGGTGGCGTCCCGGCCGCCGTCTGGGGCATGAGCGAAGAGGTCGCCGAACGTTTCCGCGCCGCCCGCACCAACCGGCCGGATGGCCACTCCGGCATGGGCACGACGCTCTCCGGCAGTCCGCTGCAACTCGCCGCGCTGCGCGCCACACTCGAACACGTCGCGACCGAAGCGGCCTATAAGCGGATGAACGCGCTGGCCGACCGCATGGAGGCCGGCCTTGCCGGCGTGCTTGCGGATGCCCGGCTGCCCTGGCACGTCGCCCGCTGCGGGGCACGGGTGGAAGTGGTCCGCGCCCCCTTCCCGCTCACCGACGGGCGGCAGGCCAAGGGCGCGCACTATCCGGCGCTGGAAGCGACGACACACCTCGCACTGCTGGTGCGTGGGGTGCTGATCTCGCCGTTCCACGACATGATGCTGGCCTCGCCCGCCACGTCGGAGGCGCAGGTCGAGCGGCTGATCGAGGCGAATCGGCAGGTCATCGGTCGGCTGACCGGTTAGAGACGCCCAGGGCGGCGCCCCTCATCCCTTGTCGGTGGGAAAGCCCGCGTCCTTCCAGGCGAGGATGCCGCCCGCCATGTGGCGGTGCAGGTCAACGCCGGCCGCCTGCGCTGCTGCGGCGGCCCTCTGCGAACGCTGGCCCGAGCGGCAGGAGAAGACCAGCGTCTTGTCGCCGGGATCAGGCAGGGCGGCCGCGTCGAAGGTCGATAGCGGGAATTCGACGGCGCCGGGAATGCGCTCGGCGGCGGTCTCGTTCGGCTCGCGCACGTCCACCAGAAGGATGGTGCCGTCGTCGAGGCCGGCCTTGACCTCCGCGACCGTGAGATCCTCGATCACGCCACCGAAGGGATTGGGCTGCATCGTCGTGCTCCTTGGCTCCGGCAGGACGTAGCCCTCCCGTCGCGGCCGCGCAAGCCCGTTCGGCACGTTGCCGGGGCTCAGCCGGGGCCGCCCGGCCGGGCGTTGGCGACGCCGGCGACCACCAGCAGGCCGCCGACAAACACGGCGAGCGAGGGCAACTCGCCGAACAGCAGCGCCGCCAGCGAGACGCCGACCACGATCTGCAGCAGCAGCACGAGCGAGATGACCCCCGCCGGCAACCGGCCAAGCGCGAAGGTGGCGAGCCCCTGCCCGGCGGCATGGGCGATGAGGCCCAGCCCGATCACCGCGAGAAGCCCCTGGAGCGACTGGGGAATCAGCGTCTCACCGGTCGTCACTGCCCAGCCGAGGCAGAGCGACGCGCCGGTCGCGCTGGCGATGACCGACACCATGCCGCCGCCGAGAGGCACCGCCTCGCCCCGGCCCGCCCGGCGAACCGCCCGCGTGAACAGCATGTAGCCGGCATAGAACAGTGCCGCCGCGACGCAGAGCAGATCGCCGATGACGCTGACCGGGCGCACGCCGGCGCCATTGGCATGCCATGCGCTCGAGCCGATGATGATCGCTGTCCCGGTCAGCGCCATCACCAGCGCCACTATGAGCCCGCGCGTCGGCCGCTCGCGCAGGATCAGCCAGCCGAACGTGAACACGAACACCACGGCGAGGTTGCCGAGCAGCAGCGCATTGGCCGTGCTGGTCTGCGCCAGACCCTTGTGGAACACGATGAGGTCGCCGCCGAAGCACAGCCCGGCCAGCATCGCCAGCAGCACCTGCCGCCGCGAAGGAAGAAGGGCGGCGGCACCGATGAGGCGGGCGCGGCGCACCGAGGAGCGATGTTCGGCATAGGCCCAGACCAGCGACGGGCCGAGCGCGAAGAAAAGGCGCCAGAAGCCGATGGCGGCGGGGCCGGCATCGGCCAGCCGCACCAGCGGGGCCGAACAGCCGATGCACATCGCCGCCAGGATCGCGGCGAGAAAGGCCTGCCGCCGCAGCTGCGTCTCCGAGACAGCGGCCGGGGGGGAAGCGGGTATCGCCCCGATCGAGGGCGCGATCACGGCGGCGGGGGGCGGGGACATTGCCGAACTCGACAGGTGCAATTATTGCGAAAAAGAGCAGAATGGGCCGGCCTCCGATCGCTCGTAGCGGCGCGGAAGCGGGGGCTCATCCCAGCAAAACCTGTCTAGCGCGGCGACACGCATCGCGAAAGCGAGTTTATTTTGTCAATTCATCGATAATTCTGATATTAAGACCGGCGTGCCGCAAGGGCACGACCATCCTCACCCGGCGGACCGGAGGGCGCGATGCGACATCTCGACACCGAATCGCTCGGCATGCTGATTGCCATTGTCGACACGGGCGGGTTCACCGCCGCCGCCGACCGCGTCGGCCGTACCCAGTCGGCGGTCTCCGCCCGCATTGCCCAGCTCGAGGACAATCTCGGCGTGCGCCTGCTGGAGCGCTCGCGCCGCGGCATCTCGCTCACCGAGACCGGCGAACGCCTGGTCGCCCATGCCCGCCGGCTGCTTTCCTATGAGAGCGAGGCGCTGGCCGACCTGAAGGGCGGCACGCCGGAGGGCAGCGTGCGAGTCGGCATGCCCGACGATTATGTCGACGCCTATTTCACCCCGACCATCGCCCGCTTCGCCGCCGCCTATCCGCGTGTCGAGATCTCCATCCGCTGTGACCTTTCGAAGCACATCGAGCCGGAAGTCGATCGAGGCCATATCGACGTCGCGCTGCTGACGCGCGACAGCGCCCGGCCGACCGGGGAACTCATCAAGCGCGAGAAGTTGCTCTGGCTGGCGGCGCGCGGCTACCGGCCCGAGCGCAGTTCGCCGCTGCCGCTGGCACTGTTTCCCACCGGCTGCCGCGTGCGCCCGCACATCGCCTCCAGCCTCGACAAGGCCGGGCTGAGCTGGCGCGTGGCCTGCACCTCCTCCTCCCAGGGCGGCATCCACGCGGCGATCGAGACCGGATTGTGCATCACCGCCCTGCCGGAATGCGCCGCTCCCCCGGACTGGCGCCGTCTCGGCCCTGCAGAAGGGCTGCCGCCGATGCCCGACATCGAAATCGCCCTGTTCCTCGCCCCGGCCGCCTCCTCCGCCGCCCGCCGGCTCGCCGAAATGCTGCGGGCGGCGCTGGCCATGCCGGTGGTCGAAGCCGCCTGAAGCGCGCCGAAGCCTTCGTGTCATCGAAAATTCACATGCGCGGCGCCGGCGGGCACGCTAACCCAGTATCATGCGTGATGCACCGGCCTCTCCCACCGCCACGGATGAGGGCACACCGCTGGAGGTGTTGCTCGCCTTTTTGCGCCTGGGCCTGACCTCGTTTGGCGGGCCGGTGGCCCATCTCGGCTTCTTCCGCGAGGACCTTGTGCGCCGCCGCCAATGGCTGAGCGAGGAGCGCTATGCGAGCCTGGTCGCGCTGTGCCAGTTCCTGCCCGGCCCCGCCTCGAGCCAGGTCGGCATGGCGATCGGGCTGATGCGCGCCGGGCCCGCCGGCATGGCCGCGGCGTGGATCGGCTTCACCCTGCCCTCGGCGCTGCTCATGCTGGCCTTCGCCTACGGCGTGATGCACGCCGACGCGGCCGGCATGGCCGGTGGATGGCTCAACGGGCTCAAGGTGGCGGCGGCGGCCATTGTCGCCGATGCCGTGCTCGGCATGGCGAAGAACCTCTGCCCGGACCGGCCGCGCCGCAGCCTCGCCCTTGTCGCAGCGGCGGTGGCGGCATTGCTGCCCGGCGCCTTCGGGCAGATCGGCGTCATCGCCGGCGGCGCGCTGGCCGGGCTTGCCTTCATCCGGCTCGGCGGTGCGCAGTTCGCCGAGCCGGCCGCGCGCCATCTGCCGGGCCGCGTCGCCTCGCTGGCCGCTTTCGCGCTGTTCGTGCTGCTGCTTGCCGGGCTGCCGGCGCTGGTGCAGGTGACCGGCAATGCCGGCCTGTCGCTGTTCGACACACTCTACCGTGCCGGCGCGCTGGTGTTCGGCGGCGGCCATGTGGTGCTGCCGCTGATCGAGGCCGAACTGGTGCGGCCGGGCGGGCTGACGCGCGAAGTGTTCCTTGCCGGCTATGGCGCGGTGCAGGCCGTGCCGGGTCCGCTGTTCAGCTTCGCCACCTATGTCGGCGCAATGATGCCAATGGCACCCAATGGCGCGGCCGGCGGGCTGCTGGCGCTGGTGGCGGCATTCCTGCCCTCCGCCCTGCTGGTCTATGCCGCCCTGCGGTTCTGGACCCGGCTGGCGGCCAACCAGCGGGCGCGCGACGCCCTCGCCGGGGTCAACGCCGCCGTGGTCGGGCTGCTCGGCGCGGCGTTCTGGGACCCGGTGGTCACGTCGAGCCTCACCTCCGGCCGCGCCTTCGCGCTGGCGCTTCTCGCCTATCTGGCCCTCGCCCTGTGGCGCGTGCCGGCGTGGGCGGTGGTTGCCGGCGCCGCGCTTGGCGGCGCCGTGCTGCTGCAATCCTAGCTGCGGGCGCCGCTGCCAACTCAAGCTGCAGAAGTGGGGAGCTCAAGCTGCAGAGTTCAGCCGCGCGACACCTTGAAGGGCGAGAAGCTCTGGCAGGTCGCGAAGGCCTGGATGCGGTTGATGTTGACGCGGCGCGGCAGCGTCGACGCGAAGAACACCTGCTCGGCGATGTCCTCGGCGTTCATCGCCTCGGTGCCGGCATAGACGTTTTCCGACCTCGCGGCATCGCCATGAAAGCGCACCAGCGAGAACTCGGTCTCCACCATTCCCGGCTCGATATTGGTGACCCGCACCTGGGTGCCGGCGACATCCGAAATCAGGTTCAGCGCGAACTGCTTCACGAACGCCTTGGTGGCGCCATAGGTGTTGCCGCCGGGATAGGCATAGTCGCCGGCCACCGAGCCGGTGAACAGCACATGGCCTTCCTTGCGCTCAACCATCGCCGGCAGCGTCGCCCGCACGGTGTAGAGCAGTCCCTTGATGTTGGTCTCGACCATGTCGTCCCAGTCGTCGAGGCTGGCGGCCTGGGCCGGCTCCAGCCCCAGCGCGAGGCCGGCATTGGTGAACACCACGTTGAAGGGCGCGAACGCCTCCGGCACGCCGGCCAGCGCGGCGACCAGCGCGTCATTGTCGCGCACATCTACTTCCAGCGGGTGGAAATGGCCGCCGAGTTCGTCGCGCAGCGCGATCAGCCGGTCGGCGCGGCGGCCGGTGCCGACGACGCGGGCACCCGCCAGCGCAAAGCGCCGGGCGGTGGCAGCGCCGATGCCGGAGGTCGCTCCGGTGACAAGGACACGCAGTGTGGCGGGATCCAGCATCTGATACATGGCGCAGCTCCTTTTCGCTGCATCGCACATAGAACAGTTCGCGGCAAAACTGAACGCCCCTCGCCGCGCAAACCGCGCCGCGCGGATTCGCATCGCCGGGACTTCCGGCCCTCTGCCGATGCGTTAAGCTTTCATTGAGCATGACCGCGCCAAATATCGCGCTGGGGAAGACCGATGGGCGCCGTGACGCGTTGGGGTCACGCTGATGCCATGTTCCCCGGGGAAACAGGGATTGTGCGAATGCCGAGCGAGGCCGCGCACCGTGTAGGATTGAGCAGGACGTCCGGCAGGCATCGCCGGGCGGGGAGTAAAGCGTCGATGAAGTTCACCGCCGTCGTCATCACGTCCGTCACCGCCGTTCTTCTGGGCGGCTGCAGCACCGTGCTCGACGGGTTTGGCGATTCATCCTCCAAGGCGGTGGAGACCAGCCAGATCACCCCGGCGCCGTCGGGCTCAATCGTGAGTTCGCCGGTACCGGCGCCGACCACCTATGGCGCGTCTGCCGCCACCGCGGCGGCCGCCGTCACCCCCACCGCTCCGGGCACCGCCTCGCAGGTCGCCCTCGCCCCACCGCCGGCCACCGCGCCGGGCGGCGTCGCCTATGCCGAGCCAGGCGCGGCGCGCACCCAGCTCGCCGGAACCTGGAAATATGGCTGGGACAACGGCCAGAAGAGCTGCAACGTCACGCTCTCGACCGACCGCGGCATGTCCGGCTTTGCCGCCACGGCGGACGTCGACTGCCCGAACGACATCTTCATGACCAAGGGCTGGGACGTGTGGGGCAACGAGATCGTCCTGCAGAACCATGTCGGCAAGGTCACCGCGCGCCTGCAACCCGCCGGCACCGGCCAATATGACGGCGTCGCCACCGGCGACGGCGCCAAGGTGACGCTCACGCGCTCCTGACGCCGCCTCCCGCGCGAAGATGACTGGACCTCTCCAGTCATATCTGGGCTATTTCGCCAGTCGGGTACCGTTTTATTCACACCCAACGCCCGCTCGGCACCGTTCGATGCGGCAATTCCCGCTGGATATTCGATATACCAGACCTTCGTCTTCGTATTGTCTCGGATGGCGACGAAGCTGTCGTCGTGAGAGCTTGGCCGCACTACCGTTCACAAGGGCGGGAACGTAAAATTAGTTCGTGCGTTTGAAGCTCGCTGACCTCATTTTGTACATGAGGAAAGCTGATTGATTCGTGCTGGCGATCGGAGGAATTTGTGATGCTGCAGTCTGCGGGCGTGACAGTGAATTTTCCGGCCGCCACCCGATTGAGCGAGGCCGACGCCCGCATCGTGTATGCCCGGCGAGAGCCGGCGACGGTGGCGCAGTTGATGTCGCAGCATCTCGACCTGGCCCGTCCCGGCTCCGATGCCGAGGCGTTGCGCCTGCTGCGGCAGGCCTTTCCCGGCGCACCGCTTGCGGCGCGGGTCGAAGCGATGAAAAGCCGCGCCCGCTGAGAGCGACGGCGATACTCCGGGCGTTGCGGCGAATGATATCGCACCGCCGGCCGCGAGGCGGCTAGAGCCTGATCCGATCAGGCTCTAAATTATTGATAGGAAACGTTTTTGCCGATCTGATTGCGAATGCAGTCCGATCGGAACGTGCTCTAGTTGAGATGGCCGGGGCGGTCGCCGGGCTCGTCTCCCGCCGGTGGGGCATGCGGCCCGCCGGCACCGGTCGTCACCAGGCGCTTCTCATAAGCCCGCTTGAGCTGACCATAGCGCACCGCCGAGAACGGCAGCGCGACGAGGTAGGCGACGCAGATCACCGACAGCACCGTCCACGGCCAGGTGACCAGCACCGCGACGAACAGCACTACGCAGACGAACAGCGGCAGCACCTTGTCGCGCGGCACCCGCGCACCGAGCCGCTTGCCGGAATAGGCCGGCACCTTCGACACCATGAGCAGCGCCAGAGCGAGGCAATAGAACGCCGCCACCGCCGGCGAGGCGACGAGGCGCGGCAGGCCGATCAGTTCCAGATAGACCGGCAGCAGCACGCAGATCGCCCCGGCGGGCGCCGGCACGCCGGTGAAGAAATCGCCGGCGAAAGGCGGCTTGTTGGGGTCTTCCAGCATCACGTTGAAGCGGGCAAGCCGCAGGGCGGCGCAGATGGCGAAGGCGAGAGCGGCGATCCAGCCGACCGAACCGAGCGTCTCCAGCCCCCACATATAGAGCACCAGCCCCGGCGCCACGCCGAAGCAGACGAAGTCGGACAGGCTGTCGAGTTCGGCGCCGAAGCGCGACGTACCGTGCAGCATGCGCGCCAGCCGCCCGTCCAGCCCATCCAGCACCGCTGCCAGCACGATGGCGGCGAGCGCCACCTCCAGCCGGCCCTCAATGGCCATGCGGATGCCGGTAAGGCCGGCGCAGAGCGCCAGCAGCGTCACCAGGTTCGGCAGCAGCAGACGCAGCGGCACCGCCTGGAAACGCCGGCGCGGAGGCTCGGGCGCATCGGGCTCGAAGGGAGGAAAAAGATCGGCCATCGCACGCTCGCTGGTTGGAAACTCAATCGACGCGGAAGGTCGGCTCGGCGCCGATGGCGGCACGATCCGCCAGCACGGTCTCGCCGGCAACCGCGCGCTGGCCCTCGGCCACGGCGGGCCGGGTGCCGGGCGGCAGGTACACATCGACCCGCGAGCCGAAGCGGATCAGCCCGAAGCGCTCGCCCGGCGCCAGCAGGTCGCCCTCGCGCACGAAGCTGACGATGCGCCGCGCCACCAGGCCGGCGATCTGCACCACGCCGACCGGGCCGAGAGTGGTGTCGAGCACCATGCCGCTGCGCTCATTGTCCTCGCTCGCCTTGTCGAGGTCGGCGTTGAGGAACTTGCCGGGGCGATAGGCGATGCGGGTGACCCGGCCGGCCAGCGGCGCCCGGTTCACATGCACGTCGAACACGTTCATGAAGATGCACACGCGCGGCAGCGGCAGGTCGCCGAGGCCGAGTTCGGCCGGCGGCACCGCGGGCCCGACGAGGCACACACGGCCATCGGCGGGCGAGACCACCAGCCCCTCGCGCACCGGCGTCACCCGCTCGGGGTCGCGAAAGAAATAGCAGATCCACGCCGTGACCAGCACGCAGATCCAGCCCAGTGGCGGAAACAGCCACAGCAACACCGCCGAGACGGCGGCGCCGATCAGGATGAACGGGTAGCCCTCGCGGTGGACGGGGGCGAGACCGCTGCGGATCGAATCGAGGACGGACATCAACTGGCCTTTCTGCCCGGTGCCCGTGGGGCATGCACCGGATCCTGCGGCGAGAGGTAGGGCCAGCCGGCCCGCCCGTCAAATCCCGGATGCGCGGCATCGCTCCGCACGCAGCGCCGCGGCAACGGCCGCAAAGCCTCAGGCGACGGCCGCGTCCGCCGTCCCGGCGGGGGTCTCGTCCCCGGCCTCGTCCTCCTCGACCTCATCCTCCGCCTCGCCGGCGGCCTTGAGCGTCTCGCGGGCCCGCTCCGCCTCGCGCTGGCGCTCCCACATGGAGTGGTAGAGGCCCTGGCGGTCCATCAACTGGTTATGGGTGCCGCGCTCGGCGATGCGCCCGTGCTCCAGCACGATGATCTCGTCGGCGCCGACCACGGTGGAAAGGCGATGCGCGATCACCAGCGTGGTGCGCCCGCGCGAGACGCGCTCCAGCGCGTCCTGGATTTCGCGCTCGGTGTGGCTGTCCAGCGCCGAGGTCGCCTCGTCCAGGATGAGGATCGTCGGGTCCTTGAGGATGGTGCGGGCAATGGCGACGCGCTGCTTCTCGCCGCCGGAGAGCTTGAGCCCGCGCTCGCCGACCTCGGTGGCATATCCCTTGGGGGTACGGCGCACGAAACCGTCGATCTGGGCCAGTTCCGCCGCGCGTGCCACCTCTTCGTCGGACGCGCCGGTGCGGCCGTAGCGGATGTTGTAGCCGAGCGTGTCGTTGAACAGCACGGTGTCCTGCGGCACCATGCCGATGGCGGCGCGCAGGCTCGCCTGCGTCACCTCGCGCACATCCTGCCCGTCGACGAGGATGCGGCCGGCATTGATGTCGTAGAAGCGGTAGAGCAGCCGCGAAATGGTCGACTTGCCTGCCCCGGACGGGCCGACGATGGCCACCGTGCGCCCCGCCGGCACTTCGAAGCTGACGCCCTTGAGAATCTCGCGCTCGGGATCGTAGGAGAAGCGCACATCCTCGAAGCGCACCGTGCCGCCCTTCATCTCCAGGGGATGCGCCCCGGCCCGGTCGCGGATTTCCGGCGAGCGGGCGAGAATGGCGAACATCGCCTCGATGTCGATCAGCGACTGCTTGATCTCGCGGTAGATCATGCCGAGGAAGTTCAGCGGCTGGTAGAGCTGGATCATCATGGCGTTGACCATGACGAAGGAGCCGACCGACTGCCGGCCGGCGCGGATGTCGAACACGCACAGCGCCATCACCGCGGTGAGACCGAGGGTGAAGATCGCCGCCTGCCCGGCATTCAGCCACGCGAGCGAGGTGTGGGTGGTGACGGTGGCGCGCTCATAGCGGGCCATGGAGCGGTCATAGCGCTCGGACTCCCAGCTCTCGGCGCCGAAATACTTCACCGTCTCGTAGTTGAGCAGGCTGTCCACCGCCTTGGCGTTGGCCTCGGTATCGCTCTCGTTCATCGCCGCGCGGATGCCCATGCGGTACTCGGTCATCACGAAGGTGAAGAGCGTGTAGCCGAAGATCATGCCCACCGTGGCGGCGACGTAGCGCCAGTCGAACTGCCAGAACAGCACGCCGATCACCATCGCGAATTCGAGGATGGTCGGCCCCAGATGCAGCACCAGCATGCGCACGATGGTCTCGATGCCCTCGCGCGAGCGCTCCAGAACGCGGGTCAGGCCACCGGTCTTGCGCTCCAGGTGGAAGCGCAGCGACAGCGCGTGCATGTGCTGGAAGGTCTCCAGCGCGAGGCGCCGCACGGCGTGGATCGCCACCTTGGCGAACAGGCCGTCACGCCACTGCGTCAGCGACGCCATGACGATGCGCGAGGAGCCATAGGCGAGCGTCAGCATCAGCGGGGCGGCGATCAGCAGGCCGATCGCATCGGTGGAGATGCGCGCGCCCTCGCCCTCCGCCACCGCGTCGGTCGCCCATTTGAAGAAGAAGGGCGTCGACATGGTAGCGATCTTGGCGAGGACCAGCAGCAGCAGTCCCCACACGACGCGGGTGCGCAGGTCGGCCCGGTCGGCCGGCCAGAGATAGGGCCAAAGCCCCTTCAGTGCCACCAGCAGGCTGCCGCGCGGGTTGATCTCGGAGGCTTTGGAGGAACGCGCGAGCGCGGTTCCGCCCTCAGGTGCAGACATGCGAATTCCAGTTCTTCTCAGTCGCGGGCGGCGGCCGCCCGGTTTGCGTCAGTCGACGTGCAGATGGTGACGGGGCGCGCTCAGACCAGTGCGCCCTCGCGCGTATCAGGGTTGCCCGCAGCGCCAGCGCCCGGCGCCGCCGGCGTGGCGACAAGCCGCGAAAACAGCGGCACAAGCTCGGCCGCCAGCGCCGCGACGGTGTCGCGATCGAGGCAGTAACAGGAGCGCGGCCCCTCGATGGTGCCGGTGATCAGCCCGGCCTCCTTCAGCACCTTGAGGTGCTGCGAGACGGTGGACTGTGCCAAAGTGAGCCCGCGCACGATCTGCCCGCACTGGCAGCGCTCCGTCTGCGCCAGTGCCCGCACGATGGCGAGCCGCGCCGGATGCGCCAGCGCACGCAGGCGCAGCGCCAGCACCTCATCGGCATCGGGGGAAACGGGAGCGGACATCATCGTCATCGTTTATCGTCGATATACGATGATTTCAAGACAACGCGCCGCGCCATGCCCGGCTAGGAGTCCGGTTGAGCCGGGCCGCCGTCCCGGCGATTTGCACCCGGCGACGGGCAATGCCAAATGTGGGAGCTGAGAACGCTTGAACCCGCCCGTGCTGCGGTGCAACATGGTAGCCATGACAAAGATCAAGAGCATATGCGTCTATTGCGGCGCGGCCACGGGAGCCGACGCCGTCTATCTCGAAACCGCGATCGCGCTCGGGCGCCTGCTGGCCTCCGAGGACATCCGCCTCGTCTATGGCGGTGGCGGCGTCGGGCTGATGGGCGCCACCGCCCGCGCCTGCGCCGAGGGCGGCGGCAAGGTGACGGGCATCATCCCCGATTTCCTGCTCGGCAAGGAGCAGGCATTCGACCATGCCCATGAGCTGATCGTCACCAAGGACATGCACGAGCGCAAGCGGCTGATGTTCGAGCGGGCGGACGCCTTCATCGCCCTGCCCGGCGGCATCGGCACGCTGGAGGAATTGATCGAGCAGCTCACCTGGGTGCAGCTCAACCGGCACTCCAAGCCGGTGATGGTGCTCAACATCGCCAATTTCTGGGACCCGCTGCTGACCCTGCTGGATCACATGCAGTCGACCGGCTTCGTCAACGTCGCCCGGCCGGTGAAGCTGCTGGTGGCGCATAATGTGCGGGCCGTGCTGCCGAAGCTGAACACCGCCGTCGCCCATCTCGGCGAGGCCGACCTGCACGGCGAGGCCGAGGAACGCGTGCTCGACCGGATGTGAGGGCGTCGTGCGCTGACGGGCGCCGCCTCAATGCACCGGGCCGGGCGGAGCGGCGAGCAGCTTTTCCATCGTGGTGTTGCCCAGCCAAACCCCGCCGCGCGACACGGTGTTGCGCTGCTTGGGGGTGAAGCCGCGCTTGCCGAAGAAATCCAGCGCGGTGTCGCTGGCGTCGACCGTGAGGCTGGTGGCACCGCGCGCGCCGGCCAGCCGCTCGATGGCGTCGTAGAGCAACCCGGCCACGCCCTCGCCGGCCACTTCAGGGCGAACATAGAGCATGTCGATCAGCCGGTTGTCGGCCAGAACGATGAATCCCACCGGCTCCCCGTCGCGGGTGGCGACCAGGGCGAGCTGCCCGGCGAGGCGGGCCGCCAGCGCTTCTTCGTCGGAAGCCGCCGCCGCCCAGGCTTCCTGCTGGTCGGAATCATAGTCCTCGCCGGTCAGCTCGAGGATCGCCGCCTCGGCAATGGCGGCCAGCAGCGGCACGTCACCCGGCAGCGCCGGGCGCAGCGCCGCAGCGGGGGGCCTCTCCGCTTGCCCGCTCATCGCTTCGGCTCCCAACTCGTGGTGCCGTCCTTGTTGTCCTTCAGCGCCACGCCGAGCGCCAGCAGTTCGTCGCGAATGCGGTCGGAGGCCGCCCAGTCGCGGTTGCGGCGAGCCTCGATGCGCTCATGGATACGCGCCTCGACCTCCTCGGCCGGGATGGAAAGCTCCGGCACGCGGGCGGCGGCCCATTCCTGCAACGGCGCCGCCTCGAAACCGAGGAAGGCCAGCGTGCCGGCCAGCGCCTTCTTGCCGGCATGGTCGCGCAGCGCGTGCATCTCGGCGATGGCCTTGGGGGTGTTGAGGTCGTCGGCCAGCGCTTCCAGCACCGCCGGCGCGGGGCGCGGATAGGCGTCGGGGGCGGCGGCGTCGAACCACTGCTCCAGCGTCTTCGCGCTCTCCTCCAGCCCCTTCACCGTCCAGTCGATCGGCTGGCGGTAATGGGTCTTCAGCATGTTGAGCCGCAGCACCGGGCCGGGCCAGTCGGCGAGCAGCTGGCGGATGGTGATGAAGTTGCCGAGCGACTTCGACATCTTCTCGCCTTCCACCTGCAGGAAGCCGTTGTGCATCCACACCTTGGCCATCAGGCCGGAATGGAAGGCGCAGCGTGACTGCGCCACCTCGTTCTCGTGATGCGGAAAGACGAGGTCGATACCGCCGCCATGGATGTCGAAGGTCTCGCCGAGATGCTTCCACGACATGGCGGAGCACTCTATGTGCCAGCCGGGCCGCCCCGGTGCGGTGATTCCCGCCGGCGAAGGCCAACCCGGCTCGCCGGGCTTGGACGGCTTCCACAGCACGAAGTCCATCGCGTCCTTCTTGTAGGGCGCGACATCGACCCGGGCGCCGGCCAGCATGTCGTCCAGCGGCCGGTTGGAGAGCTTGCCGTAATCGGGCATCGAGGGCACCGAGAACAGCACATGGTCCTCGGCCACATAGGCATGGCCGGAGCCGACCAGCATCTCGATAAGCTGGCGCATCTCGGCGATGTGCTCGGTGGCGCGCGGCTCGACGTCCGGGTGCAACACGCCCAGCGCCTCGAGGTCGTCGTGGAACTGCGCCTCGGTTGTGAAGGTCACCTTGGCGATCGCCTCGTTGAGGTCGAGGCCGGGATGCTCCGACGCGGCACGCGCGTTGATCTTGTCGTCCACGTCGGTGATGTTGCGCACATATTTGACGTGGTCGGTGCCGTAGAGGTGGCGCAGCAGCCGGTACAGCACGTCGAACACGATCACCGGGCGCGCATTGCCGATATGGGCGAAGTCGTAGACCGTCGGGCCGCACACATACATCCGCACCTTCGCCGGATCGAGGGGCGTGAACACCTCCTTGGTCCGCGAGAGCGTGTTGTAGAGCTTCAGCTCGGGAAGCGCCTGTGCGTTGGTGCCCGACATCATATTGCCTTCCGGATCCTGCCGCCCATGGTGAGGCGCGGCGCCGCGTCTGTCGTCCGTTTGGCCCGCCGCGTCAAGCCGAGCGAGGCATATCTGCGCATACGCCCGGACAGGCGGCCGAACGCACGACGGCCGCGCACAGGCCAGTTGACGGCGGCCGCCCCGCCGCGCTATCCCGCCGCATCGACGACGAGCGGGCGAAAAACGTTAAGGGTCGGTTCAAACCTTTTTGCCACATTCGCGTTGTCCTGCCGCCACCTTGTCGCCACCAACGAACGATCCCCACCATGATCGCGATGCCGCGCGCCTTCCGCCCAGCCCTGTTCGCCCTCGCCCTGTCGCTGGCGCCCGGCCTTGCCGTGGCTGACGAGAGCAACGGCATCTTCCTGGTCGACCTGTCCGATGGTTACGGCATCGACACCTGCATCGCCTCCGGCGCGCCCTGCGGCCAGGCGATGGCGGACGCCTGGTGCCGGGTGCATGATTTTAGCCGCGCCACCAGCTTCGGCATGGCACGCACCGATGCCACGCCGGTCAAGGCGAGGTCGACCCCGCTGCGTACCGCCGCCTGTGAGGGCGGCGCGTGCCAGGAAGCGGTCGCCATCACCTGCGCGCGCTGACGGCTCGGTCCGCTAAAGCTTCCTACCGCTGACCGGACGCGGGCCGGGGCTCATTTGAGATAATCGCCGCATTTCGGCGCCTCATTGGTCGCGCCCCAGGGCATGATCGGCACGGTCGAGGTCGAATTCTTCGGGCTACCCTCGATCAGCTTGTCGGAATAGACGAGATAGACCAGCACGTTGCGCTTGGCGTCGCAGCCCCGCACGATCTGCATCTTCTTGAAGATGAGCGAGCGGCTCTCGCGATAGACGATGTCGCCCTGCTCGAACTTGCGCTTGAAGGCGATCGGGCCGATCTGCCGGCAGGCGATCGAGATGTCCGATACTTCCTCGGCGACGCCCAGCATGCCCTTGACCCCGCCTCTCTCGGGCACGGTGTAGTGACAGGCGACGCCGTCGACGACGGGATCGTCGATGCCATAGGTGGCCAGCTTGTCGTCGGGGGTGAGGAATTTCCACACCGTCGACTTGCGGAAGATCAGGTCCGGCTCCTGGGCGCGCACCGGTCCGGCGGCAAAGCCGGCGGCCAGCACCAGAGCGGCAAGGGCAAGAGCGCGGAAGGCAAGAGCGCGGAAGGCGGGGGCGCGGAAGGCGCGGGTCATGCGTATGTGAACTCCGATCGGGACGCTCCGCATATGGGGGCGCGGGCAATGCGCGCAACGGGCGCCGCCGTGAAGGCAGGTGCCATCGACACCGCTTGCGCGCCGGACGGAAACCCGCTTCAAACTTTCGACAAGCTTGCCGTGCTCCTTGCGGCCTTCGCCCGATTCCGGCACACCGGTCCTGACCGACACCCGATAGCAGCCCTCATTGATGACAGTCCGCCGCCACCGCCTCGCTGCCCGCCTGCTCACCGTCGCGATGCTGGTCGCCTGGGCCGGTCTTGCCGGTGCGCAGGACTATCCTCCCGGCTATGACCCCGGCGGCTATGACGGCGGCGACCGCTCGACCTGCATCCGGCTGGAAGGCCAGCTCGCCAATCTCGACCGCGGCCGCGGCGGCGGGCAGCCCGATCTCGGTGCCGCCATCGCCCAGCAGCAGCAGGACATCGCCAACCTGTCCGCCCAGGTCCGGCAGATCGGCTGCGACAAGCGCGGCTTCCTCATCTTCCAGCCGCAACTGCCGCCGCAATGCGATTCGCTCAACCGCCGGCTGACCCAGGCGCGCTCCACCCTCGACCGCACCATGATGCAGGCGCGCGGGCAGCAGAGCGGCAATAACGAGCAGCGCCGCCAGCTCATCTACGCCCTCGCCCAGAACAATTGCGGCGCGCAGTACCAGGCCGCGCTCGGCCAGGGCAGCGGAGGTGGCGGCGGCTACGGCAACCAGAACAGGCGCCCGCGCAATTTCATCGAGCAGCTCTTCGGCGTGCCGCGCGAGGAAGCCGAACCGCTCGACGTGCAGCCGCTGGAAATGCCGAAGGTCTCCACCTACCGCACCGTGTGCGTGCGCACCTGCGACGGCTTCTTCTTCCCGATCTCCTTCGCCGCCACCCCGGCCAAGTTCGGCTCGGACGAGGCGCAGTGCCAGCGCCAGTGCCCCGGCACTGAGGCGCGGCTGTTCGCCTATCGCAACCCGGGCGAGGACATCAACCAGGCGGTCGGCATCAACGGCCAGCCCTACATGTCGCTGCCCACCGCGCTGCTGTTCAAGAAGGAATATGTCGCCGCCTGCACCTGCCGCCCGGCCGGCATGAGCTGGGCGCAGGCGCTCGGCGGGCAGGAAGACCAGACGCTGCGCAAGGGCGACATCGTCGTCACCGAGGACGCCTCGCGCGAAATGGCGCAGCCGCGCCCGGCCACCCCGCCGCCCGCCAAGAAGCCCTGACCGGCGGCGCCCTCAGGCGTTCTCGCCGCGCAGCCGCGCCGCTGCCTTCTCGCGGCCGATCAGTGGCAGCAGCGCCTTCATCTCCGGCCCGCTCTCGCGGCCGGTGAGCGCGAGGCGCAGCGGGTGGAACAGCGCCCGTCCCGCGCGGCCCGATGCCGGCTTCAGCGCGGCGATCCAGCGCGGATAGACCTCGCCGTCCCATGGCGTTTGCGGCAGCAGCGCGGCCGCCTGTTCGAGGAACACCGTATTCTCCGGCACGACCGCCGGGTCGACCGGCCCGTCCACCACGCGCCACCAGTCGGCGGCATCCGCCAGCCGATTGAGATTGCCGCGCACCGCGCGCCAGAAATCATCGCCGCCCCCGACACCGAGCGCCGCCAGCCGCCCGGCCACCGCCTCGAACGGCAGGTGGTGCAGCGTCGCCGCGGTGAGCGCGGACAGTTCGGCCGGGTCGAACCGGGCCGGGGCGCGGGATATCTTCGTGAAGTCGATCTTCGCCGCCAGCGCGTCGAGCCCGGCCACCGGCTCCACTGCCAGCGAGGTGCCGGTGAGCACGGCGAGCGCCGCCACGGCGAGGGATTCCTCGCCTTCCTCGCGCAGCGCGCGCAGGGAGAGATGGCCGAGCCGCTTGGAAAGCCCCTCTCCGCTCGGCAGGACCAGCAGGTTGTGGTGGCCGAAGCGCGGCACCGGCCCGCCCAACGCCTCGATGATCTCGATCTGGACGCCGCTATTGGTGACGTGGTCCTCGCCGCGCACGACATGGGTCACGCCCATCTCGATATCGTCGACCACCGAGGTCAGCGTGTAGAGATAGGAGCCGTCCTCGCGCACCAGCACGGGGTCGGAGAGGGTCGCGGTGTCGACGCCCTGCCGGCCGCGCACCATGTCGTCCCACACCACCTGCCGCCCGTCGAGCTTGAAGCGCCAGTGCGGCCGGCGGCCCTCGGCCTCCCACGCCGCGCGGGCCTCGCCGGTGAGCTTCAGCGCCGCGCGGTCATAGATCGGCGGCAGGCCGCGCCGGCGCCGCGACTGGCGCATCGCCTCCAGCTCCGCCTCGGTCTCGTAGGCGGGATAGAGCCGGCCGAGCGCCTTCAGCCGGGCCACCGCCGCGTCGTAGCGATCCAGCCGCCGCGACTGGTGCTCGACCCGGTCCGGGGCGAGGCCGAGCCAGGCGACGTCCTGCGCGATGGCCTCGGCGAAGGCTTCGCTGGAGCGCGCCGTGTCGGTGTCGTCATAGCGCAGGATGAAGGTGCCGCCCTCGCGCCACGCGAACAGGGCATTGTAGAGCGCGGTCCGCGCATTGCCGACATGCAGCAGGCCGGTCGGCGACGGGGCGAAACGCAGGACGGGAGGGGTGCTCATGATCGTCACACCGTCTCGCGAAACCGGTTGGTGATCGGATAACGGCGGTCGCGGCCGAAATGGCGCGCCGTCACCTTCACCCCGGGGGCTGCCTGCCGGCGCTTGTACTCGGCGAGGGCGAGCAGCCGCTCCACCCGCGCCACCAGCGCCGGCTCGAAGCCCTCGGCGACGATGTCGGCGAGCGGCATGTCGCGCTCCACCAGCCGCTCCAGTACGGCGTCCAGCACCTCATAGGGCGGCAGGCTATCCTGGTCGGTCTGATTGTCGCGCAATTCGGCGGTGGGCGGCTTGGCGATGATGTTCGCGGGGATCACGGTGCCGGATGGGCCGAGCGCCTCGGCCGGCTTCCAGCGGTTGCGCAGTTCGCAGAGCCGGAACACCTGCGTCTTGTAGAGGTCCTTCAGCGGATTGTAGCCGCCATTCATGTCGCCATAGAGCGTGGCATAGCCGGTCGACATCTCCGACTTGTTGCCGGTGGTCACGACCATGGCGCCGAACTTGTTGGACAGCGACATCAGCAGCGTGCCGCGCACGCGCGACTGCAGGTTCTCCTCGGTCACGTCGCGCGCCGTGCCCTCGAACAGCGGCGCCAGCACCGTCTCCAGCGCCTCCACGCCTTCGGCGATGGGGAGTATGTCGTAGCGCACGCCCAGCGCCTGCGCGACGCCGGCCGCGTCGGCGAGCGATTCCTCGGACGTGAAGCGATAGGGCAGCATCACGCAGTGCACGCGCTCCGGCCCCAGCGCATCGACCGCCATGGCGGCGGCGAGGGCGGAATCGATGCCGCCGGACAGGCCCAGCACCACGCCGGGAAAGCCGTTGTTCTCGACATAGTCGCGCAGGCCCAGCACGCAGGCGGCATAGTCGGCCTCGTCGCCCTGCAGCAGCGGCGCGCGCGCGCCCTCCTCGCAGCGCCAGCCATCGGCCCAGCGCTCCCAGCGGGTGAGGCGCGTGCGCTGCTGGAAATTGGGCAGTTGCACCGCCAGCGAACGGTCGGCATTGAGCACGAAGGAGCCGCCGTCGAACACCAGTTCATCCTGCCCGCCGACCTGGTTGACATAGGCGAGCGGCAGCCCGCTCTCGACCACCCGCGCCACGGCGACGTTCAGCCGCTCGTCCTGCACGCCGCGCCGATAGGGCGAGCCATTCGGGATCAGCAGGATTTCCGCGCCGGTCTCGGCGAGGCACTCGATCACGTCCTGCGACCAGACGTCCTCGCACACCGGCACGCCGAGCCGCACGCCGCGAAAGGCGATCGGCCCCGGCATCGGGCCGGGAGCGAACACCCGCTTCTCGTCGAACACGCCATAATTGGGCAGGTCCACCTTGTAGCGCGCGCCGGCGACCCGGCCGGCGTCGAGCAGCAGCACGGCGTTGTGGAGCTTGCCGCCGGCCAGCCACGGCGCGCCGAGAAGCAGCGCGGGCCCGCCATCGGCGGTCTCGGCCGCCAGTTGCTCCACCGCCCGCCGGCAGGCGGCCTGGAAGGACGGCTTGAGCACGAGATCCTCGGGCGGATAGCCGGACAGGAACAGCTCGGTGAAGACGACGAGTTCGGCCCCCTGCCCGGCCGCCAGCGCCCGCGCCTCCCGGACCTTCAGCGTATTGCCGGCGATGTCGCCGACCACCGGGTCGAGTTGCGCGAAGGCGATGAGAAGCTGGTCGGCGGGGGCCGTCGGGGAGGATGCGATCGACATGGGCGTGATGTAGCCTTCCGCTCGATCCGCCGCAATCGCCGCTAGCCGGCGACGCTCAGTCCCAATCCACGCCGGGCACACGAACGGCGGCGGTGAGGAAGCCTTCCTTGCGCACCGCCATCGGCAACAGCCGTTCCAGCCCGTGCATCAGGGTGCCGTCGTCGGGGATCGGTTCGGCGGGATAGTCCTCCCAGCCCAGATCGAGCCCGAGATAGCCCGCCATCGCCGCCGGGCGAATGGCGAACATGTTGCCGACGGGGAAGTCGACATAGGTGCCGGGCGGCTCGGTCAGCGCCAGATCAGCCCGCAATTGTTCGACGATGCGGTCGTTACGCGCCCAGTTAACCAGGTGCGAATCCTCGGGATAGACGAGGCCGACATCCGAATGCGCCTCCAGATGGGCGAGCACCGTGTCGAGCATGGGATGGCCGCCGCCGATGAGGTTCTCCCACAGGAACGTCCGCCAGGGGTCGCCGATGGCACGGCGGCGTCCCTTGGTCTTCTTGCCGTGGACATGGAAGAACACGTCGTAGCCCCCCTCCGTCAGCACGTCGCGCAGCCCTGTCAGGAAGGGGCCGACGTCACGGCCGAGATTGGGCACCACGTCGATGCGGACAGCGGCGGGATAGTCCGCCGTCATGGCGCGCAGCTCGCCGGCCTTGGCCGGCGTGTCGGTGGTGAGGAAAAGGTCCGGCCGCGAGGCGTTGACCCGGATCCGGTCGAGCATCTCCGGCAGCAGGTCCGGGTAGAAGAAGTGGCTGTGCAGGCCGACCTTCAGCCGGCTGGCGGCCGGTGCCTGCAGCGGCCCGACCACGGGCACCGCCCACGGTCCCGGCGGCATGCCGCTCGCGATCCAGTGCGAGAGCGGGTAGCGCCGCTGATCGAAGCACGCCACCGGATGGTGCTCGGCATAGATCAGCGGATGGAAGCCGGAATAGGGACGCAGTACCAGTTGCCGGTTCAGGCGACGCTTCAGAAGCGTCATCCGCCGCCACATGGTGATCCGCTCTTCCAGCTTCTGTTCGGCACCGACCTCGCCGGGCGGGTCGTCGTAGCGAGGGATCGTCAGGAGTTCCAGCCGCTCCGATCTGGTGGCCAGGATGATCGCAAGCTCGTTGTCCACCTCCTCGCCGATCTCGCGGCCGATGGCGGCCACCTTCTCCGCGCCTGCATCCCGCGGTGCCTCGATGGCGAGCATCCGGCGGCGTGCGGCGAAGCGCGGCATGGCCACCAGGGCGGCTTCGCGTGCGGCGGACGAAGGAAAGACGATGGCGCTTGCGCGCTCCAGCACCCGTTCCAAGACCAGTCCGGCGGCCCCGTTCCGGGAAGCCTCGGCGTCGGCCGGATCGACCACCGCGACCACCGGGATATTGCGCTGTTCCATCGCATCCGCCGCGTCGGCCGCCCCCAGCCCCAGAGTGACGGCGAAGAGCGGCCGGTCGTCCGCCGCCCGCAGCGCCAGCGCGTCGAGCAGCACCGCCCGGGAAGCCGGCGCGCCGGCAACATCCACCGGCACCACCGGGGCGGGAAGTTCGCCGCCCGCTTCGCCGTCGAGCAGCAGAACCGCTACCGCATGGTCGCGCGCCAGGCGGGCGATCAGCGGCGGCGCCATAGCCACGCCCCGCTCGGCCACCACGAAAACCCGACGCCTGCCATCCGTCGGCGGCGCAGGGAACGGCAGGTCGGCGACGAGCGGCGGCAGGTTGGCGTCCGCCTGTTCGAGCCAGGCGGCGAAGGAGCGCCGGGGGCGGCCCGGTTCCTTGAAGACGATGCCCTCCATGCCGGGCCGCGGACGCTGATAGGCATCGAACAGCAGCGAACGAAGCAGCGCGCGCGGCCGCCCTTCGGCGTCGAACAGCAGGCGGCCCAGGAGACGACCGGTCTTCTGGCTGGTGGCCGTGATCCAGCGCCGCAGTTTGCTGCGCTGCTTCGGCACGAAATAGGCGCGCCCGCGCGGGCGGCGAGCCGGGCCCGGTACGGGAGATGCCGGTTCCGGCAGAGGGATGTCGGGACGGGTCATGACACTCCGGGCGGGCCGATGCGGAAGATCTCGTGTTCTCCGCCGGGCCTTCCGGCAGGGGCGCGGCCGGCGGAGAACGCTCCCGGAGTTCTACTGAGCCGCGCCGGCGAAGGCCAGTACCTCGACCGGCAAACTCACTCCGCCGCGATGTCGAAGACCTTGCGCGGCCGGCTTCCCCAGCGGTGAAGTTCCAGAACTGCGGCGCGCAGCCCCTCGCCCTCGGCGGTGAGGCGGTAACCGACCTGCGGCGGCACGGTGGGGTAGACCGTGCGCGAAATCACGCCATCCGCCTCCAGCTCGCGCAGCGCCTTGGCGAGGATGCGCGCGGTGACGTTGGGCATGCGCCGGCGCAGCTCGTTGAAGCGCAGCTCGCCCGACAAGAGGTGATAGACGATGCCGCCCTTCCATTTGGCGCCGATGATCTCCAGCGCCGCCTCGACCGGGCAGCCCTCACCGCACACATAATCCTGATGGCGCCTCGCCATGGCCGGTCTCCGCTTCGGGCACCTTGAAATCTAGGTCGTCCGGCGCCTTGGTGAAAGGGACTTACATTTTCGATACCTGCCGACAATTTCGTGCGTTCTTGCGCTGGCGGCCGGCATCGCGACATCTGGAGCCGGAATAGCAACGCGAATTGGCGCGCGCTCCGGGCGCGGCGCGGGAGACCATCATGAAAGCCGTCGGCTATATAAAGTCGCTTCCGATCACCGAAGAGCGGGCACTGTTCGATTTCGAGGCCGAGGCCCCCGCCCCCGGCCCGCGCGACCTGCTGGTGCGGGTGAAGGCGGTCTCGGTCAACCCGGTCGACACCAAGGTGCGGATGCGCCGCGCCGGCAGCGAGGGCGCGCCGGTCATCCTCGGCTGGGACGCCGCCGGCGTGGTCGAGGCGGTCGGCGCCGAGGTCACGCTGTTCAAGGCCGGCGACGAGGTGTTCTATGCCGGCGACCTCAACCGTCCCGGCACCAATGCCGAGCTTCACCTCGTGGACGAGCGCCTCGTCGGCCACAAGCCGACCTCCCTCGGCTTTGCCGAGGCCGCCGCGCTGCCGCTGACCTCGCTCACCGCGTGGGAAGGCCTGTTCGACCGGCTGCAGGTGCCATTGGGCGGCGGCGACGGCGCCAGCCTGCTCGTCATCGGCGCGGCCGGCGGGGTCGGCTCGCTGGCGGTGCAACTCGCCCGCCAGTTGAGCCGCGTCACCGTCATCGGCACCGCCTCGCGGGCGGAGAGCCGCGCCTGGGTGGAAGGCCTCGGCGCCCATGCGGTGATCGACCATTCCCGTCCGCTGAGCGAGGAACTCGACGCGGCCGGCCTCGGGCTGGTCGACTACACCTACACCCTTACCCACACCGACACGCACTGGGCGGAAATCATCAAGGCCGCCAAACCGCAGGGCCGCATCGCCATCATCGACGATCCGGCGACGCTCGATGCCCTGCCGCTGAAGGGCAAGAGCCTGTCGCTGCACTGGGAACTGATGTTCACCCGCTCGCTGTTCCAGACCCCGGACATGATCCGTCAGCACGAGATTCTGAACGAGGTCGCCCGGCTTGTCGACGCCGGCACGCTGCGCACCACGCTGGGCGAGCATTTCGGCTCCATCAACGCCGCCAATCTCACCCGCGCCCACGCGCGTCTGGAAAGTGCGCGCTCGATCGGCAAGATCGTGCTGGAAGGCTGGGACTGAGGCTCGGCGCTCATTCTCCCCGGGCCACCGGCTCCGGGGAGATCGCCGGCAGGCGGTAGGGGCTGGCGAACCGCATGTACCGGAGGTCGAGCACCCGCTCGATGAGACCGTAGCGCAGCCGACGCAGGAGCCCTCTGCACTTGCGGGGGCGCAGATTGCGGTAATAGGAGATTGCCGACCGGCGGCGCCACAGCTCGGCCTGCCAAGTAGGCGCATCGAAATCGCCCCGCGCGGCACCCAGGATCAACGCCTCGAGCAGCCCACTTTCCTGAACATATTCAGTGACGTGGTGGTCGCTGAAATAGCTGTACAGGGGAACGATAGCCACTTCCCGGCGCAGCAATTCCACATGCCTCCGATCCGTGTTGTAGGGATCGTAGACCACGTAGCAGGTCGCCTCCCGGCGCGGGGCCAGCCTGTCCCAGACCAGGGCCGGATTGTCGGGCGCCCAACGCTTCTCCCACCCCGCGCGCGCAGGATCGATGCTCGCCTGCGGGGAAAGCGCGATTACGGTGTCAGCGCCGAGCCAGCTGGAGAACCGCAGCGCGGCATAGCCGCCCATGCTGGACCCGTAGGCGACAACCCGGGTCGCCTGCGGGATGTCGGCACGTATCTGTGCCACCGCCGCCTGCATCTCCGGGTATTGGTACCAGTCATTGGCCCGGCACATGACATGGTAGGCGGTATGGCCGCGCTTGTCGAAAAACGCCTCGCCAAAACCGTGTCGCGCCGGCTCCCGGACATTCAGCATCGGTTCGAAGGTGACGAAAACGGGGCCGCCGGGCCGCCCCGGCACCTTCACCACCTGAAGGTTGTCGGATTCGAAGATAGCCTGCCGCACCGCTACGCCCTCACACGGCGCGGTCGGGCGCCAGCCCCGCCGCGTTGTCGGTGCCGCCCGCGCCGAGCCGGCGTTCGAGCAGGTGCTCGATCAGCACATAGCGCAGGCGACGGAACAGGCCGGTGGCCTTGCGGCGCCTTATCTTCGCGTAGGTCGCCGAGTTCAGGCGGTGCTGCCAGATGCGGCGCTCGAACCGCGCGGCGTCGAACCGGCCTTCCGCGATATCGAGCACGGCGCTGTCCAGCAGGCCGCATTCATTCACATAGGAAATGGAGGCATGGCCGCTGAAATAAATGCGCACGAGGTCGAGATCGGCCTCGCGCGCGAGGCCGCGAATATGCCGGCGGTCCTGGTTCAGCGGGTCGTAGAAGATGTATTTCACCGCCTCCTTGCGCGGCTTCTGGCGGTCCCAGATCACCGAGCGGCTCTCCGAGCCCCAGCGCCGCTCCCACCACACCCGCCAGCGGTCGATGCTGTACTGCGGCGAGAAGGCGATCACCGCGTCGGCGCGCAGCGGTTCGGAGAAGCGATAGGCGGCATAGCCACCCATGCTCATGCCATAGGTGACGACGCGCGCGCCCTCCGCGATGTCGGCCCGCACGCGGGCCAGCGCTTCCGGCATTTCCGGGTATTGATACCAGCAATTGCCGGCCGGCATGAAATGGTAGGCGGTGCGCCCGCGCGTCTCGAAGAACGACTCGCCGAACGCCAGCCGGTCGTCCGGCCGGTCGGGCCGCAGCGATTCGAAGGTCACGAAAACCGTGTCGTCGCTCCGGCCAGGAACCTTGACGACCTTGAGGTTCTCGCTCTCGAAGATGACCTGACGCACGCCGCAACTCCCGCTGGCCGCGGGGCGGCCCTCTTGCGAGCGGCCAAACTACCGAGCCGTGAGGTCAGCGGACAATCACAATTTCCGAAGATTGCGGAATTCGCGCCCGATTGCGGCAAATCGGTCGCAACCTTGCCGAAGGCTTCCCCTCTATCCGAACCGATCCACGATGTCGGCGACGATGCGCCGGAACAGCCGGCCGCGCTTGCGGGCGCGCTTGTCGCGGTAGAGCGCCGAACGATCGAGGCGGGCGGCCAGTTCCCGCTGGAAGGCACCGGCCTCGAAACGGTTCTCGGCGACGTCGAGCACCGCGCGGCCGAGCAGCCCGCACTGCATCAGCACGGTGACGGAGGCGTGCCCGGCATAGGGAACGCGCACCCGCACCACATCGGCCACGCGTTCGAACAGCCGGACATGGTGGCGGTCGCGATTATGCGGGTCGTAGAACAGAATGATCGGCACCCCGCGCGGCGCCATCAGGTGTTCCCACAGGATCTGGCGCGGCCGGTCGAACAGCCGGTCCCACCTCTTCTCCCAGGGCACGATCCGGGGGTCGATGCTGTATTGCGGCGAGAAGGTGAGGATGCGCGAGACGCCCAGCAGCCCGGCGAAGCGGATCGCGGCATAGCCGCCCATGCTGACGCTGTAGGCGACGATGTGCGTGCCGGGGGCGATATCGGCCCGCACCGCCGCCAGCACCTGCTCCATCTCCGGGTACTGGAACCAGAAATTGTCGTTGGCGAGAAAGTGGTAGGCCGGGAAGCCGTTGTCCTGCAGGAACTTCTCGGCGAAGCCCGCGCGGTCCGGGTCATGGTCGAGCTGATGCGCCTCGAAGGTGACGAACACCACGTCGCTGCGCGTGCCGTTCGTGCGCACCACGCGGACATTCTCGGTGTCGAGGAAAATCTGGCGTCCGGCCTGGCCCTGCGGCACGCGGGCTACCTCCCGAATGAAAACACCGCGGCCCACAGGTCGCGGTGTTTTCTGGTTTCTCTCGCGCGGTCGGCAAAGCCCCCGTGTAAAGGAGCCCGCCCGCCTTACTCGGCCGCCTCGAAGGCCGGGCGCACCCGGCCCGAGCGCTCCTGCTTGAGCAGTTCGGCGACGAGGAAGGCCATCTCGATCGCCTGCTCGGCATTGAGGCGCGGGTCGCAATAGGTGTGGTAGCGGTCCTTGAGGTCCGCATCCGAGATCGCCCGCGCGCCGCCGGTGCATTCGGTGACGTTCTTGCCGGTCATCTCCAGATGCACGCCGCCGGCATAGGTGCCCTCGGCGGCGTGGACGGCGAAGAAGTCCTTCACCTCGCTCAGTATCTTGTCGAACGGGCGGGTCTTGTAGCCCGAGCCGGCCTTGATCGTGTTGCCGTGCATCGGGTCGCACGACCACACCACGGAGCGCCCCTCGCGCTTCACCGCGCGCACCAGCCCGGGGAGATTGTCGAACACCTTGTCGGCGCCGAAGCGGGCGATCAGCGTCAGCCGTCCCGGCTCGTTTTCCGGGTTCAGCAGGTCGATCAGGTTGATGAGATCGTCCGGCTTCAGCGAAGGGCCGCACTTCAGCCCGATCGGGTTCTTCACGCCGCGGCAGTATTCGATATGCGCATGGTCCGCCTGGCGGGTGCGGTCGCCGATCCAGATCATGTGGCCGGAGGTCGCGTACCAGTCGCCGGTGGTGGAATCCACCCGCGTCAGCGCCTGCTCATAGCCGAGCAGCAGCGCCTCGTGGCTGGTGAAGAAATCGGTGGTGCGCATCTCCTGGTGGCTTTCCGCGTCGAGCCCGATGGCGCGCATGAAGTCGAGCGCCTCGGTGATGCGGTCGGCCAGCGCCTGGTAGCGGCCGGACTGCGGTGAGTCCTTGATGAAGCCGAGCATCCACTGATGCGCGTTGCCGAGGCTGGCATAGCCGCCATTGGCGAAGGCGCGCAGCAGGTTCAGCGTCGCCGCCGACTGGCGGTACGCCTCGATCTGGCGGCGCGGATCGGGAATGCGCGCTTCCGGCGTGAACTCGATGTCGTTGACGATGTCGCCGCGATAGGACGGCAGTTCCACCCCGTCCACGGTCTCCATCGGCGCCGAGCGCGGCTTGGCGAACTGGCCGGCGATGCGCCCGACCTTCACCACCGGCGAGGCGCCGGCATAGGTCAGCACCACCGCCATCTGCAGGAAGACGCGGAAGAAATCGCGGATGTTGTCGGCCGAATGCTCGGCGAAGCTCTCGGCGCAGTCGCCGCCCTGCAGCAGGAAGGCTTCGCCATTGGCGACCTTGGCGAGCTGGCGCTTCAGCCGCCGCGCCTCGCCGGCGAAGACGAGCGGGGGAAAGGAGGCGAGCTGACGCTCCACCGAAGCCAGGGCTCCGGCGTCCGGATAATCCGGCACCTGCTGAACGGGCAGTGCCCTCCAGCTATCCGGCGTCCAGCGATCAGACATGACGGCCTCCAACGAGCTCAACACGTCGCCGGGGCTCGTCCCCGGCGGAAAGGCGGGCCTTATACACCCAAGCATCCCGGCAAGACCAGAGGCGGCGAGCGGTGCGTCATTGCAGCCGCGCCCTCCCCCCTTTGCGGCCTACAGCGCCGGTGTCGCCTCGGCGGAGGCTTCGGGCAGCGGGTCGCTGGTGGCGTGCTTGGCCCGCAGCGTCACCAGTTCCTCGGCGCTGGAGGGGTGCAGCGCCATGGTGCGGTCGAAATCGGTCTTGGTGGCGCCGACATTCATCGCGATCGCCGCCATCTGCACCATCTCGCCCGAGCCCTCGCCAATGAGGTGCACGCCGAGCACCCGGTCGTCGGCCTGGTCGACCACGATCTTCATGAAGACGCGCGAGGTGCGGCCCGAAAGCGTCGCCTTCAGCGGGCGGAAATCGGTCTGGTAGATGTCGAGCCGCCGGCCCTGTGCCCGTGCTTCCTGCTCGCTCAGCCCGACCGTGCCGATCTCCGGCTCGGCGAACACGGCGGTGGGAATGTTGTCATAGGTGACATGCCAGGGGTGCTTGCCGAACACGGTGTCGGCGAAGGCATGGCCCTCGCGGATGGCGACGGGGGTCAGGTTCGCCCGGTTGGTCACGTCGCCGACCGCGTAGATCGAGGGAATGTTGGTGCGCGAGAGGCCGTCGACGGCGATGGCGCCGGCCTCGTCGAGATGCACGCCCACCGTATCGAGGCCGAGGCCGATCGTGTTCGGCACCCGGCCGATGGCCAGCATCACCTCGTCGGCGAACAGGTCGCGCCCGTCATTCAGGCGCACGCGCTTCTCCGAGGCTTCCGCGTGGATGCTCTCGATGGTGACGCCGAATTCGAACTCCACCCCGTTCTGCGCCATCTCGTCGACGATGCGGTCGCGGATGTCCTCGTCGAAGCCGCGCAGCAGCTTGTCGCCGCGGTGAACCACCGTGACCTTCGCGCCGAGACCGGCCAGCAGGCTGGCGAACTCCAGCGCGATATAGCCCGCCCCCTGGATGACGATGCGTTCCGGGAAGCGTTCGAGATGGAAGATCTCGTTCGAGGTGATACCCAATTCGCAGCCGGGGAAGTCGAGCCCGCGATTGGGCCGCCCGCCGGTGGCGATGAGGATGAAACGCGCCGTGACCTCAGTCCCGTCGGCAAGGCGCACCGCGTGCGGTCCTTCCACGGTGGCCCGCTGGCGCACGATCTCGACGCCGGAGCGGTCGAGATTGGCGCTGTAGGCGCCTTCCAGCCGGGTGATCTCCTTGTCCTTGTTGGCCACCAGCGTTGCCCAGTCGAAGCGCGCGCCCTCCACGCTCCAGCCGAAGCCGGCGGCGTCCTCGAACTCATGGGCGAAGCGGGCGGCATAGACGAACAGCTTCTTGGGCACGCAGCCGCGAATGACGCAGGTGCCGCCCATGCGGTATTCCTCGGCGATCCGCACCTTCGCCCCATGGCCCGCCGCGATGCGCGCGGCGCGCACCCCGCCCGAGCCGCCGCCGATGACGAACAGGTCGACGTCGAACTGGTCCATGAGAGGCTTCCCCCGCTGCGTTGCCGATTGCCTCAGGCATGTCGCCCCGCCAGCCGCGCGCGTCAAGACGGTGCATGGCTGGGGTGCGCAAACTCTCATCCTTCCGGCGAACTCGACACGAGGGGTGCCCCCGCTTTAGCTTCGCACTCCGCGTTGCAAGCGGCGGCCAGCGTCGAACGTGCCGCCGCCCTGTTCCTGGGAGGAAACCATGAAGCATCTGTTCAGCGGGGCGCTGCTCGCCACCGCCGTCGCCGTCGCCCCGTTCGGCGCGGCGTTTGCCGAAATCAACGAACTGAAGATCATCGCCCCGGCCGCGCCCGGCGGCGGCTGGGACCAGACCGCCCGCTCGATCCAGCACGTGCTGCAGTCCGACAAGCTGGTCGAGAACGTCCAGGTGCTGAACGTGCCCGGCGCCGGCGGCACCATCGGCCTCGCCCAGTTCGTGAATTCCAGCAAGGGCGACCCGAATGTGATGATCGTCGGCGGCTATGTCATGGTCGGCGCCATCATTACCAACAGGTCGCCGGTGACCCTTGCCGAGGTGACCCCGATCGCCCGCCTCACCGGCGAGTACGAGGCCATCGCGGTGCCGGCGAATTCGCCGCTGAAGTCGCTGGCCGATCTGGTCGCGGCGCTGAAGGCCGACCCGCAGAAGGTGTCCTGGGCCGGCGGTTCGGCCGGCGGCACCGACCACATCACCGCCGGCCTGTTCACCAAGGCCATCGGCATCGATCCGCGCAAGGTGAACTACATCGCCTTCTCCGGCGGCGGCGAATCGCTGGCCTCGATTCTCGGCGGCAAGGTGACGGTCGGCATTTCCAGCCTGTCGGAATATGACGCGCAGGCGAAGGCCGGCAAGCTGCGCATCCTCGGCGTGTCCAGCGCCGAGCGCCTGCCGGAAGCGCCCGACGTGCCGACCTTCAAGGAGGCCGGCATCGATGTCGAGATCCAGAACTGGCGCATGATCGCTGCCGCGCCGGGCATCACGGCGGAGCAGAAGCAGGAACTTTCGCAGACCATCGAGAAGATGGTGAAGTCGAAGGCGTGGACCGAGATGCTGGCGCAGAAGGGCTGGGCCAACACCTATCTGTCGGGCGCGGCGTTCGATGCCCAACTCGCCAAGGACATCGCCGCCACACAGACCATCCTGAAGGACATCGGCCTCGCCCAGTAAGGGCGCATCCCGGATCTCTCCAACGCTCCCTCGCGGCATGCCGCGGGGGAGTCTTTCGTTCCGACCGCCCCGGAGCCCACCGATGAGCGATTCCCGCCCCACTTCCACCGCCGGGCCCGACAAGGCCCGCTTCGTCATTGCCTTCGCCCTCGCCGTGCTGGCCCTCGTGGTTGGCTGGGATGCGTGGCGGCTGTCTGGAATCAACACCTATTCGGCCGTTGGACCGGAAGCGTTTCCCGCCATCATCGCCGCCGGGCTCGCGCTTCTGGCGCTGGCCAATGCCGTCGAGGCGGTGCGCGAGGGCGCGCAGGACCGCCCGCGCGACGAAGCGGGGCCGATGGCCTGGGTGCTGGCGGGGCTGATCGGCCAGATCGTGCTGCTGGCCTTCGGCGCCGGCTTCGCCATCGCCACCGGCTGGCTGTTCGCCGCCACCGCCAAGGGCTTCGGGCGCGGGCCGCTGTGGGGGCATTTCCTCGCCGGCGCGGCGATGTGCTTCGTCATCTACGTCGTCTTCGCCAAGGGGCTGCAGCTCGCGCTGCCGGCCGGCCCGCTCGAACGGCTGATCTGAGGAGCCCCCGATGGACACGTTTGCCGCCCTCAGCCAGGGCGTGATGGTCGCCCTGCAGCCGATGAACCTGCTCTTCGCCTTTGTCGGCGTCATGCTCGGCACCGCGGTGGGCGTGCTGCCCGGCATCGGTCCGGCGCTGACCGTCGCGCTGCTGCTGCCGATCACCTTCAAGCTCGACCCGGCCGGCTCGCTGATCATGTTCGCCGGCATCTATTATGGCGGCATGTATGGCGGCTCCACCGCCTCGATCCTGCTCAACACGCCGGGGGAAAGCGCCTCCATCGTCACGGCGCTGGAAGGCAACAAGATGGCCCGCGCCGGGCGCGGCGGGCCGGCGCTCGCCACCGCCGCCATCGGCTCCTTCGTCGCCGGCACCATCGCCACCATCGGCCTCGCGCTTATCGCCCCGACCATCGTCGACCTCGCCATCTCCTTCGGCCCGGAGGATTATTTCGCGCTGATGGTGCTGGCCTTCACCACGGTGTCGGCCGCTTTCGGCTCCTCGGTGACGCGCGGCCTCACCAGCCTGTTCATCGGCCTGTCGCTCGGCCTGATCGGCATCGACCTGCAGAGCGGGCAGGCCCGCCTGTCCTTCGGCGTGCCGGACCTGCTCGACGGCGTGGAAGTAACCACGCTCGCGGTCGCGCTGTTCGCCATCGGCGAAACGCTCTCCGTCGTGGCGGCGGGCGCGCGCGCCGACGAGATCATCGAGCCGGTGAAGGGCTCGGTGTTCATGAACCGGGAGGACTGGAAACGCTCCTGGAAGCCGTGGCTGCGCGGCACCTTCCTCGGTTTCCCCATCGGCGCCATGCCGGCCGGCGGGGCGGAAATCCCCACCTTCCTGTCCTATGCGCTGGAAAAGCGGCTGTGCCGGAAGCCGGGCGAGTTCGGCAATGGCGCCATCGAGGGCGTTGCCGGGCCGGAGGCGGCGAACAACGCGGCGGCCGCCGGCGTGCTGGTGCCGCTGCTCACCCTGGGGCTGCCGACCTCGGCGACCGCCGCCATCATGCTCGCCGGCTTCCAGCAATACGGCATGAATCCCGGCCCGCTGCTGTTCGCCACCAATCCGGACCTCGTCTGGGGTCTGATCGCCAGCCTGTTCATCGCCAACGGCATGCTGCTGGTGCTGAACCTGCCCCTCGTCGGGCTGTGGGTGCGGCTGCTGGCCATCCCGCGCCCCTGGCTCTATGGCGGCATCCTGGTCTTCGCCACGCTCGGCACGCTGGGGGCCAACCCGTCGCTGGTCGAACTCGGCATGCTTCTGGTCTTCGGCCTGCTCGGCTATGTGCTGCGCCGCTACGACTACCCGATCGCGCCCGTGGTGGTCGGCCTCATCCTCGGCCCGCTGGCCGAGCAGCAGTTGCGCCGCGCGCTCGCCATCAGCGTCGGCGATCCGCTGGTGCTGTTCCAGAGCCCGGTGGCGCTGACGCTCTACGTGCTCTCCGCGCTGGCGCTGTTCGGGCCGCTGCTGTTCTACGTCATCACCGGTCGCAAGGCGCCGGTCGGTGCCGACGAGGACTAGGGAACACCTCGCCGGCTCAGGCGCTTGAACGAAAATGCCCGGCGCGAGCCGGGCATTTCTCATTTCAGTGCCGGGGCGGAAAGGCTCAGATGGTGAAGCCCCGCTTCTTCATCTCCTCGCGCACCCGACCTTCCATTTCGCGCGCGAACAGAGCGCTCCAGGCCTGGATGCTGCTGAAGCCGGCCTTGAGCAGATCCTCGCGTTTGGCCACCAGCTTCTTGCCCGCTTCCGAGCGATAGAACGCCAGCAGATCCTTGAGTTCCTGGGTGGTGAACTCGGTGGCGTAGATCTTGGCGAGGATCTCCACGATCTCGCTGCGGCGGCTTTCATACTCGGTGGAAAGCTGCTTGGCCACCTCGCGCAGATCGCGAATGAGGTCCGGATTGGCCTGCACGAAGCTGGCCGCCGTCTGTTCCACCACATTGGGAATCACCGCGTCGAAGCTGCTGGCCTCGCCATTGGCGACCAGCAGATCATTGGCGAGCTTCATCTGCTCGGCGCTCGGCTCCGGCGCCGTGGCGGTGGCGGCCTGCGCGACCTGGAACGGCGGCGGCTCCTGCGCCCGCGCCGGGACCGCGGCGAGCACGCCCGCCGCCAGCGCCACGCCTGCAAACCGGGCTGCAAGCGCTGCTGCAATATCAAGCTGCATGAAAGTCTCCCTGCGAACTGTGCTCACGCGCGATCAATGACCGTCACGCCGCCGGCGCCCGCGAGAATGACGCGGCTTGCCAGATTGATGAAGAGGCCGTGCTCGACAACGCCCGGCACGTTGGAGAGTTCGGCGGCCAGTGCGGCCGGGTTGGTGATGCTGTGATAGGCCGCATCGAGGATCAGGTGTCCCTGATCCGTGACGAAAACATGACCGTCGGGCCGGCGGCGCAGCGTCAGCAGGCCCTGGCAGCCGGCGGCGCGGGCGGCGCGGTCGATGCCGCGGCGGATGGCGGCGACGCCGAAATCGACCACCTCGATGGGCAGCGGGAAGGTGCCGAGCACCCCCACCTTCTTCGAGGCATCGGCGATGACGAACATCTGCCTGGCCGCCGAGGCGACGATCTTCTCGCGCAGCAGCGCGCCGCCGCCGCCCTTGATCAGGGTAAGGTCCGGCCCGACCTCATCGGCGCCGTCGATGCACAGGTCGAGCACCGGATGCTCGTCGAGCGTGCCGAGCGGAATGCCGAGGCTCTCCGCCTGGGCGCGGGTGGCCTCGGAGGTCGGCACGCCGACCACCTCCAGGCCTTCATTCACCCGCGCGGCGAGCAGATCGACCAGATGCTTCGCGGTCGAACCGGTGCCGAGGCCGAGCTTCATGCCCGAGCGCACATATTCCAACGCCTGCGCGGCGGCCTGTCTCTTGAGGTTGTCTGCGTCGGACATGATCGCGTGGCCCCGGCTTTCAAACACTTCCAGCGTGTCGTCGTGCGTAGCGCCGTTGGGCCGCGCGGACAACCCCGCCAACCCCCGCCGCCCCCTGCGCCGCCCCGGCGATCATTGGCTGGAAGGCGCCGTGCAGACGACTGCCGGCTCGACGCCGCCGCCCTCCTTGGGCATGTCGCGCACATAGCACACGCTCATCTGGCCGGTCAGCGCGTTGACACGGAACACACCGGTCTCGCCGGAATAGCGGGTCGACAGGATGTCGTAGCTGGCCGGCGGGCCGGCCTGGGCGCTGGCGTCGCGGCGGAAGCAGCGGGTGACGCCGACCAGGCTGCCCTCCGGGCGCTCGAACTGGCAGGCATTGACCTCGCCATTGCGCACATTGACCGAATAAAGGCGGTTGGCCTGCGCGGAGGGCGGCGAGGCGAACACATAGGGTCCGGTGGGCCCGGCCGCGGCGACATCGGCGCCGGTTTCAGACGGCTTCGCCTCGCCCGGCTTCGTGTCGTCCTGTGTCGTCTCGTCCTGCCCCGTGTCGCCCGTCGGCGTCTGCTCCTGTGCGTTCGGGGTCTGCGCTTCCGGCGCCTGGGGATTTTCCTGTGCCCGTGCCGGCACGCCCGCCAGCACGCCCAGCATCAAGGCGGCGCCCGCCGCCGTCGCCAGCCAGCCCTGCATCATCACTTTCATTCCCGGAACACCTCAACTTGCGGCCTTGGTTACCATCGCGTCGCCGCCCGATTCATCTCGCCAGCGTGCGCCCGATGGACGCGGCACGCTGGACAGCAAAAGCGGCAGGATTGTAGGCCTAACCTGCAAGCCCGTCTCGCGGCGGCGGGCGGGCGCCGTTTCCCGTCACCATCCACGGAAATTGTCATGACAGCCTCCCCGCCTCCCGCCGTGATCGCGTTCGACCTCGACGGCACGCTGGTCGACACCGCCCCCGACCTTCTCGACACGCTCGACACCGTGCTCGACGAGGTCGGCGCCGCCCGCCTGCCCCGCGAAGAGACCCGCAAGATGATCGGCGCCGGCGCCAGGGCGCTGGTCAATCGCGGCCTCACCGCCGCCGGCATCGCCGTCGCGCCGCCGGAATTCGACAAGCTCTATGAGCGGTTCCTCGAACACTACGCCGCCCATATCGCCGATTCCTCCCGCCCCTTCCCCGGCCTCCTCGCGGCGCTCGACGAGCTGTCGGCCCGCGGCCATGTGCTGGCGGTCTGCACCAACAAGCTGGAATACCTCTCGCGGCGGCTGCTGGACCGGCTGGAACTTTCCGACCGCTTCGCCGTGATCGCCGGCGCGGATACCTTCGCGGTCCACAAGCCGGATGCCGGGCACCTCCTCGGCACCATCGAGCGGGCCGGCGGCCTGCCCGGCCGCGCCATCATGGTGGGCGACAGCATGACCGACGTGCTGACCGCCAAGAACGCCCGCGTGCCCTCGATCGTGGTGCCGTTCGGCTATACCGAGATTCCCGCCGAGGAACTGGGCGGCGACGCCTTCATCGACCATTTCGACCGGCTGGTGGACACGGTGGAGCATCTTCTCTCCCGTGGGTGACGGCGCGAGCCCGCTTGACACCCGGGCCGTGGACACACTACATCCCGCCGCGATGGCGCTGGCCCTCGGGGAAACCCGCCGGGGCCGACGGGCGATTAGCTCAGCGGGAGAGCACTCCCTTCACACGGGAGGGGTCGCAGGTTCAATCCCTGCATCGCCCACCATCGTCGCTTCCCTGTCCGCAGAGGACAACCGTCGCGGCCGATGCGCCGACGGGGCGCCGCATGTGCAATCTCTACAGCCATAATTCCAATCTGCGGGCGATCGCCGATCTCGTCGGCGCGCTGAACAACCTCGCCGGCAACCTGCCGCCGCAGGCCGGCATCTTCCCCGATTTCCCCGCCCCCATCGTGCGCACGGATGCCGAGGGCGGGCGCGAACTGGCGCTGGCGCGCTGGGGTATGCCCTCGCCGCCGCGGATCGGCGGGCCGCCGGTGACCAATATCCGCAACCTCGCTTCGCCGCACTGGACGGCGTGGAGCGGGCCGGCGCATCGCTGCCTGGTGCCGTTCACCAGCTTCTCCGAATACGCGCCCGCGCCGAACCCGGCGACCGGCCGCAAGGACGTGGTGTGGTTCGCGCTCGGCGCGGAACGCCCACTCGGCTTCTTCGCCGGGCTGTGGACGCGCTGGACCGGCACGCGCGGGACGAAGGCGGCGCCGGTGGAGGGCCAGCACGAGCTTTTCGGCTTCCTCACCTGCGCCCCCAACGGCGTGGTGGAACCGGTCCACCCCAAGGCGATGCCGGTGATTCTCACCACCGCCGAGGAACGCGAGATGTGGCTGCGCGCGCCGTGGAGCGAGGCGCGGGCGTTGCAGCGCCCGCTGCCGGACGAGAGCCTCGTCATCGTCGCGCGCGGCGCGGCGAAGGAGGACCCGGCTTCCGCCCCGCTGCCCTCCCCCCTGCGCGAGGCGCCGCAATCGGCTACAACGCCGCGTCAGGGCAGCCTGTTCTGAGCCCCGCGCCTTTCCTCCCTGCCGGGCGCCCTCGCCGCCCCGTCCTTCACCTGAAAGAGCCTGCGCGCCGTGCATCATCCCCTGCGCTATCGCGCCCATATCGACGGATTGCGGGCGATCGCCGTGCTCGGCGTCGTGCTGTTCCATTTCGGCGCCGACTGGCTGCCGGGCGGCTTCATCGGCGTCGACGTGTTCTTCGTCATTTCCGGCTTCCTGATCGCCAAGTCGATCTATGCCGACCTCGACGCCGGCAATTTCTCGATTCTCGGCTTCTATGAGCGGCGCATGCGGCGCATCGCGCCGGCCTTCTTCGTGGTCACGGCGCTGACCAGCGTCTGCGCCTTCCTGATCTTCTTTCCCAACCAGCTGATGACCTATGGCCGCTCGCTGATCTGGGCGGTGCTGGCGTTCGGCAATGTCTATTCCTACCTGCGCACCGACTATTTCGGCCCCGCCGCCGAGGAGACGCCGCTGCTGCACTACTGGTCGCTCGGGGTCGAGGAGCAGTTCTATTTCCTGTTCCCGGCGCTGATCCTGCTGTGCGCGCGCTTCTTCCCGAAGGCGCGCGGGCAGGTGGTGCTCGGCCTGCTGGTGGCCTCGCTCGCCGCCTGCGAGATGATCCGCCCGCTGAACCCGGCGGCGGCCTTCTACCTGCTGCCGTTCCGCGCCTTCGAGCTGCTGATCGGCGCCGCGCTCGCCCTGCCCGGCCTGTGGTTTCCGCAGGGCCGCAGGGCGGGCGGGGTCGCGGTGGCGGCGGGCTTCGCGCTCATCCTCGCCGGCATGCTGGCGATCACCGCGCATGCGCCTTTCCCCGGCATGCTGGCGCTGGTGCCGTGCCTGGGCACGGCGCTGGCGATCTGGGGCGGCGAGCGGACGGACAGCCTGCCGGCGCGCCTGCTCGGCCTGCGGCCGCTGGTGTTCTTCGGCGCCATTTCCTATTCGCTCTACCTGGTGCACTGGCCGATACTGGTGTTCGCCCGCCTCCTGCTGCCGGAACTGCCGGCGCCGTCCTTCCTTCTCGGCGGCGTCGCAGCGTCCACGCTGCTCGGCTGGCTGTCCTGGCGCCTTGTCGAGCAGCCGGTGCGGCTGAACCGCCACCTGTTCTCGCGCGGACGGGTCTATGGCGGCGCAGCCGCGGGCGGGGCGCTGCTGATCGCCTTCGGCACGCTGGCCTCGGACACGCGCGGCTTTCCCGGGCGGCTCGACCCGGAAATCCAGCGCGTGCTCGCCTTCTCCCGCTATCCTTTCCGCGACGTGGTGCGCGACGGCACCTGCTTCATCAACAACCGCCGACCCAGGCCCCGGCCGACGCCGGAATGCCTGCCGGAGAGCCATCCGAGCCTGGTGCTGTGGGGCAGCAGCCACGTGGCGCAGTTCATCGGCGCGCTGGAGCCGATCGCCAGGACGCAAGGCTATGCCGTCGGCCAGATCACCGGCGCCGCCTGCATGCCGCTGGTGCAGACCAGCGTCTCGCCGATGTGCGACACGCTGAACCGCTTCGCCTTCGACTGGCTGCTGGAACACAAGCCGACCGTCGTCGTCATCGGCGGCGACGCGCTGTTCTCACCCGAGCAATTCCGACAGCTGGATTCGGATTTCGCCCGGCTCCATGCGGCCGGCATCCGCGTGGTGCTGCTGGGCCCGGTGCCCTACTACAGGCGGCCGCCGCCGGAACTTCTCGCCGAGCGCATGTATCGCGGCAACCCCAGCACCCGCGCCGATGACGACCTGAGCGACGACATACGACGCTCGGACCGCCTGATGGCCGAGCATTTCGCGGCCAATCCGGATGTCGAGTTCGTGTCGATCCTCGGCACCATGTGCCCGGACGCGAACTGCCCGATGATGATCGACGGCACGCCGCTGGAGTTCGACCATACCCACTTCACCCGCGAGGGTGTCGCCTATTATGGCGGCAAGCTCGGCGCCCTGATCTTCGGCGGCTCGCCCGCTCCGACCGGCCTCCCATGAGCGTGCCGGAGCGCTATGGCCCGCCAGCCACACCGCCGCCCGAATCGGCCCTGACGGACGGGGTCCCGGCCCGGGGAGGTGCCCGCACTGCCGGCAGCGTTCATAATGACGGCGCTCATTTCTCAACCAGCCTGCGGTCTGACGTGCATCATCACCTGCGCTATCGCGCCCATATTGACGGCCTGCGTGCCGTCGCCGTCCTGGGCGTCGTGCTCTATCATTTCGGCGCAACCTGGCTGCCGGGCGGCTTCGTCGGGGTCGACGTGTTCTTCGTCATCTCCGGCTATCTGATTTCCAAGTCGATCTATGCCGATGTGAGCGAGGGCCGCTTCTCGCTGGCCGGCTTCTATGAGCGGCGCATACGGCGCATCGCCCCGGCCTTCCTGGTGGTCACCGCCGTCACCGCCGCCTTCGCCGCGCTGGTCCTGCTGCCGTACCAGATGGTGAACTTCGCCCACTCGGTGCTGTGGTCGGTGTTCGGCGCCGGCAACATCTATTTCTTCCAGGAAACGGACTATTTCAGCCCGGCCGCGCGCGAAATGCCGCTGCTGCACTATTGGTCGCTGGGGGTGGAGGAGCAGTTCTACCTCGCCTTTCCCGCCCTTGTACTCGCCTGCCGTCGTTTCGGCTCACGCGCGCTTGGCTGGGCGGTGCTTGTCCTCTTCGTCGCCTCGCTGGCTGCGAGCCAGGTGATGCTGGCGCTGAACCCGCCGGCGGCCTATTTCCTGCTGCCCTTTCGTGCCTTCGAAATGCTCATCGGCTCCGCGCTGGCGCTGCCTGGCGCGCGCTTCTCGCGAAAACCGGCCGAATGTATCGCGGCGGTGACGGGCGGCTGCGCGATGATCCTCGGCACCATGCTCATTCTCAAATCGACCACGCCCTTCCCGGGCCTGCGCGCGCTCACCCCCTGCATCGGCGCCGCATTGGTGATCTGGGGCGGCGAAGGCGTGCGGACCCTGCCGACGCGGCTGCTCGGCAGCCCCTTGATGGTCTTCGTCGGCAAGATCTCCTACTCGCTTTATCTCGTTCACTGGCCGATCGTTACCCTCGGCAGGGAATGGCTGGGGCCGGTCGCGCCTCTGCCCTTCCTTGTCGGCGGCGTAACGCTCTCGATCCTGCTGGGCTATCTGTCCTACCGATTCGTCGAACAACCCGTGCGGCGCAATCGCAACCTCTTTACGCCCAGGGTCCTCGTCGGCGGCCTGCTGGCGGGTACGGTCACCCTGGGCGCGTTCGGCCTGGCCGCAATCGTCACGCGCGGCCTGCCGCAGCGGTTCTCACCCGAGGCCCAGCGCCTCGCTGCCTATGAATTCTACGATGCCGATGCGGTCCTGCGGAAGGATCGATGCTTCTTTCCGCTGTTCTACGCTATGCCCGTGTTCAAGCCGGAATGCCTGCCGACCGGACACCCCTCCGTGCTCGTCTGGGGCAACAGCCATGTGGCGCACTTCATCAATGCCATCGTCGAGGCCGGCCAGGCACATGGCTATGTCGTCGGCCAGATCACCGGCGCGGCATGCCCTCCACTCAATGAGCGATATTCCAGGTTCTTGCCGTATTGCCGGGACATGAACATCTTCGCGCGGGAGTGGGTGCGCGACCACAAGCCGGACATCCTTGTCCTCGGCGGCATCATCTTCGCGACGCCCGAGATCGACGAGGCGATCGCGCGCTTCGCCCGCGAGGGCATCCGGGTGGTCGTGATCGGCCCGGTGCCGCTCTACCGCGACGCGGTGCCCAAGCTCCTTGCCCGCCGCGTCTCGGCCGGCAACACCGGGACAGACGCCGGCAGCGACGCCGTTCCCGGCGCGCGCCAGGCCGACCAGGCGCTGCGCGCGCATTTCGCGGGCAACCCCCACGTCACCTATATCTCGGTGTTCGACGCCGCCTGCGGCGGTTCCGACTGTCCGCTGATGGCGGAGGGCGAGCCGCTGCAGTTCGACTCCTCGCACTTCACCCAGGCGGGGGCGAAGTTCTTCGGCCGGCCGGTCAGCGCGCTCATCTTCGGCGGCCCGCCGACCGCTACGGCGCCGCCGGCGGCCACAGTGGCGCCGTGAGCCCACGCCGCTGTGGCCTCATTGCCATAGCGGTGGGCAAATTTACCTTTTCATACCATGATGTGGATATGTTTCGAATTTTAGCCGCATACTGACGGACACGGCCTCCGGCGCGTGTGCGCCGGTCCGGCGGAGCTTTCCACCCGCAGGGTGCGGGCGGAAAGGGGCATTCCAATGGGGCTTACGATGCGACTGAAGACAATGGCCGCCCTGGCGCTGGCTGCAGTGACGCTGGCAGGCACCGCGCCCGCCATGGCGCAGAGTTCGACGACACCCTCCTTCTTCAGCTTCTTCCCGCGCCCGTCCAATTTCGGCAACGGGCCGGTGAAGGGCTATTCCTCGGTCCGCCGGCAGGTCGTGCCCTATAGCGGCAAGTACAAGCCCGGCACCGTGGTGGTGAACACCGCCGAGCGCCGGCTCTACCTGGTGCAGGACAATGGCACCGCGCTCAAATACGGCATCGGCGTCGGCCGCGACGGCTTCCGCTGGGGCGGCATCAAGACCATTACCCGCAAGGCCGAGTGGCCGGGCTGGACGCCGCCGCCGCAGATGCTCAAGCGCCGTCCCGACCTGCCGCGCTACATGCCCGGCGGCATCGACAACCCGCTCGGCGCCCGCGCGCTCTATCTCGGCTCGACGCTCTACCGCATCCACGGCTCCAACGAGCCCGAGACGATCGGCCAGGCGGTGTCCTCGGGCTGCTTCCGCATGACCAATGACGACGTGACCGACCTCTACAACCGGGTCCGCGTCGGCACGCAGGTCGTCGTGCTGAACTGAGTCGGCGGCGCCGCACTGAGGCGATCGCGGCTCCCGAACGGCCATACGGCCGATCCGGGAGGCGCGCGCCTCAATGGCGGCGCACCGCGCCCGGCGCGTCGCGCGACAGGTTCTTCGCGGCCAGTTCCTGCAGATAGCGCGTCCAGCGCGCATCCTGGTCGTGCCCGAGTTCGTGCAGCAGTTCCCAGGTGTAGATGCCGGTGGAATGGCCGTCGTCGAAAATCAGCCGCACGGCGTAATTGCCGATCGGGATCGCCTCGTCGATGCGCACCTCGCGCTTGCCCGCCACCAGCTGGCGGTCTGCCGGCGAATGGCCCTGCACCTCGGCGGAAGGGCTTTCCACCCGGAGAAGCTCGGCCGGCAGGATGTAGCTCGCCCCGCCCTCGAAGGCGATGGTCAGCGCACGGCGGTCCTTGTGCACCTTGATCTCGGTCGGCCAGATGGCGGCGTCGGTCACGGGCGTCTTCCTCTCATCTCGTTCATCCCCACATAGACAGGCAAGCCGCTTTCGCCAAGCGCCGGCGGCGCGAAAGGCCGAGGTCGCGAATGCCCACGTCACGAATGGGTTAGGCTATCGGCCGATAGGGCCGTGCGCCTTGGCACGCGGCGGGGCGGCGATTAGAAATAGAGGGAAGAAACAGCGCCCTTCGGCGCGGGAGCATCCAGGTGAGCACCAGCGAAGCCGCCATCGACCGGATCCAGCAACGGGCGCCCCGTCCTGCGCTGGTCGACACGTTCGGCCGCGCCGTTACCTATCTGCGCGTCTCGGTCACCGACCGCTGCGACTTCCGCTGCGTGTACTGCATGGCCGAGCACATGACCTTCCTGCCCAAGCCCGAACTGCTGACGCTGGAGGAACTCGACCGGCTGTGCTCGGCGTTCGTCGCCCGCGGCGTCAGCAAGCTGCGCCTCACCGGCGGCGAGCCGCTGGTGCGCCGCGACGTGATGACCCTGTTCCGCTCGCTCTCGCGCCACCTCGATTCGGGCGCACTGGAGGAGCTGACGCTGACCACCAACGGCTCGCAGCTCGCCCGCTTCGCCGGCGACCTCGCCGCCTGCGGCGTGAAGCGTATCAACGTCTCGCTCGACACGCTGGATGCCGACCGCTTCCGCGCGCTGACCCGCTGGGGCGACCTCAACAAGGTGCTCGCCGGTATCGACGCGGCGCAGCGGGCCGGGCTCCATGTGAAGCTCAACGCGGTGGCGCTGGCCGGCGAGAACGAGGACGAGATCCCTTCGCTGATCGAATGGGCGCATGGGCGGGGCATGGACCTCTCGCTGATCGAGGTGATGCCGCTGGGCGAGACCGGGGCCGAGCGCCTCGACCAGTACCTGCCGCTCTCCACCGTGCGTGCGCGCCTCGCCGAGCGCTGGACGCTGGAGGACATTCCGTTCCGCACCGGCGGCCCGGCGCGCTACGTGTCGATCAAGGAGACCGGCGGCCGGCTCGGCCTCATCACCCCGCTGACGCATAATTTCTGCGAGGGCTGTAACCGCGTGCGCGTGACCTGCACCGGCACGCTCTATATGTGCCTGGGCCAGGACGACGCGGCGGATCTGCGCGCGCCCCTGCGCGCTTCCGAGAGCGACGAGAGGCTGCACGCGGCACTCGACGACGCCATCTTCCGCAAGCCCAAGGGGCATGATTTCGTCATCGACCGCCCCGGCCAGGCCCCCGCCGTGCGCCGCCATATGAGCATGACCGGCGGCTGAGCTTACCTCCGCTGCGAGGCTGCCGCATGGCTGCCGCGCGCCCGGCTTTATTGCTGCGCTGCAACGCAACGTGCATATGCTGTGGTGAATCGCGCTGCTAATGCTGCAGCGACCACGTCCTTCGATCATAGAGCATCCGCGATGCAGCTTCCGCTGTTGGCCCTCGCCATGGCCTCCTTCGGCATTGGCACGACCGAATTCGTCATCATGGGCCTGCTGCCGGAGGTCGCCGCCGATCTCTCGGTGACCATCCCCGCCGCCGGGCTGCTGGTCACCGGCTATGCGCTGGGGGTGGTGATCGGCGCGCCGATCGTCGCCATCATCACCAATTCGCTGCCGCGCAAGGGCACGCTGATCGGCCTCGCCAGCATGTTCGTGGTGGGCAATTTCCTCTGCGCCATCGCCCCCGACTACTGGTTCCTGATGGGCGCGCGCGTCGTCACCGCCTTCTGCCACGGCGCCTTTTTCGGCATCGGCGCGGTGGTGGCGGCGAGCCTCGTGCCGCCGAAGCAGCGGGCCAGCGCCATCGCGCTGATGTTCGCCGGGCTGACGCTGGCCAATGTGCTGGGCGTGCCGCTGGGCACCGCGCTCGGCCAGGCGGCGGGCTGGCGCTCCACCTTCTGGGCGGTGGTGCTGATCGGCCTGCTGGCGGTCACCGCCATCGCGCTGTGGGTGCCGCGGAACATTCCCCATTCCTCGGGCAACATCATCCGCGAATTCGCGGTGCTGAAGCGCACGCAGGTGATCCTCACCATGCTGATGAGCGTGCTCGCCTCGGCCAGCCTGTTCTCGGTGTTCACCTATATCGCGCCGCTGCTGCGCGACGTCACCGGCTTCACCCCGCACGCCGTCACCTATGTGCTGCTGCTGTTCGGCGTCGGCATCACCATCGGCAACCTGCTGGGCGGCAAGCTCGCCGACTGGCGGCTGATGCCCTCGCTGATGGGCACCTTCGTCGGCCTCGCCGCGGTGCTGGTCGCCTTCGTGTTCCTCAGCCCGTTCGCCACCGCCGCGGTGGCCACCGTCTTTGTCTGGGGCATCCTCGTCTTCGCCGTCGTCGCGCCGATCCAGATGCGCGTCGTCGACGCGGCGGTGGGCGCGCCGAACCTCGCCTCGACGCTGAACCAGGGCGCGTTCAATCTCGGCAATGCCGCCGGCGCCTGGATCGGCGGCGCGGCCATCACCTTCGGCATCGGCTATGCCGACCTGCCCTGGGTAGGCGCGGCGCTGGCCGTCGGCGCGCTCGGCCTGTGCGTCGCCTCGCAGGCACTGGAGCGCCGCACCGGCGGGCTGGTCGAGGCCGATGGCATGGTCGGCGAGGTCGCCTGCGAGGAAGGCTGAGCCCGCCCTCGTTTGAAGACAAACATTTTTCCCAAACCCTCCTGCCCGGCCGCGATTGCGTCGCGATCGGGTGGCCAGGGGCCTTCTCTGTTCCGGACCTTCTCCCATGCACGCCCCCAGCGCCAAGCGCGGCATCCTGCTGATGATCGCCGGCTCGTCGATCTTCTCCACCAATGACGCCTTCTCCAAGCTCGCGCTGGAGCACATACCGCCCTCGCAGATACTGGCGGTGCGCGGCGTCATGGCGGCGCTGTTCCTCATCGCGGTGCTGGGCTGGAAGGGGCAGTTGCCGGCGCTGCGCTTCGTCGCCGACTGGCGGGTGATGGCGCGGGCGGTGGCCGAGGCCTGCGTGGCGATGTTGTTCATCACCGCCATCACCAAGATGTCGATCGCCGACGCGACCGCCATCCTCCAGGTCACCCCGCTGGCCACCATGGTGGTGGCGGTGCTGTTCTTCGGCGCGCGAATCGGCTGGCGCCAGTGGCTGGCGGTCGCGGTCGGCTTCGCCGGCGTGATGCTGATCGTGAAGCCGGCCAGTTCCGCCTTCGACGCCATGGCGCTGCTGCCGCTCGGCGCGGCGCTGCTGATGGCGTTCCGCGATTTCATCACCGGCCGCATCGGCGCCCATGTGCCGACACTGGTGGTCACCTTCGGCACCACGGTGGTGGGCATGGGCTTCGGCTTCGCCGGCAGCTCGGTCGAGCCGTGGCACGGCATCGACGCGGCGACCTTCGGCTATCTGGTGGCGGGCAGCGTCTCGCTGGTGGTCGGCCACATGCTGACCATCGCCGCCTTCCGGGCGGCGGACACCGCGCTGGTCTCCCCGTTCCGCTACGCCGCCGTGGTCTGCGCGGTGGGGCTTTCCGCCCTGCTGTTCCACGACATGCCCGATCTCATCTCGATCTGCGGCATGGCGCTGATCATGGCGGCGGGGCTCTACACCATGCACCACCACATGAGCGCGCCGAAGGTCACCCCCGCCGCCCGGCTGGCGTCCGGGGGCTAATCCGCGAACACGCGGGGCGGCAGCTTCGGGTCGAGCACCCTGCGGGCGACCTCGGCGCCGCCCACCGGAAGCCCGGTGGGATCGAGCAGCCCGAGCTGCACCAGCACGCTCGCCTGGTCCCAATAGATGTGCTCGTGCGAAACCTTGTCGTCCTTGAATCCGACGATCACCACGAGGGCCACCTCGACCGGCTTGCCGGTGGGCGCGAGGCCCGGCAGCAGCCAGTCGATCGTCGTGGTGTGGGTGAAGCTGACCACCTGTTCCAGAACCAGTTGATGCTCGTCGACCGTGGTCGAGACATCCCTCATCACCATGTCCGGCGGAAAGAACTTGCCGACGAGGTGGTTGGCGTAGAACTGGCGGACGCCCTCGCGGCCGACGCCCCCCGCCATCGTCGGCACGCTGTTGAGGTGCGGCTCGTCCGACATCGTCGCCATGGTGGTCTCTAGGTCGCCCGCCAGCTCGGCGGCGACATGCCTCTGAAACGCTTCGATCTTCCTGTTCGTGGTCATTTCCGCTCCCCTCTGAAGAATCCGCGCGACTCACGCCCGAAAGACACGGCCCTGAGGAGCGAGGCGACACGTCGCCGCCCCGCCGTTCCCGCGCAGCCCTATCCCCGGGTACGGGCGCGGATCATGTAGCCATCATAGGGGTACTCGCCGACCTGCCACCACAGGTACTCCTCGTTGCGGAAGGCCAGCATCGAGTCGTAGATGGTCTTGAACTCCGGGTTCCTGGCGGAGATTTCCGCCATCAGCGCGGTGTTCTCCCTGTAGGCGGCGTCCATCACCTCCTGCGGGAACGGGCGAAGCTGTGCCCCGCCGGCCACCAGCCGGCGCAGCGCCGCCGGGTTGCGGGCGTCGTATTTCGCCAGCATGTCGGCATTGGCATAGGCGGAGGCCGCCTCGAACGCCGCCTGGTAGGCCTTCGGCAGTTCGTTCCATGCCGGCAGATTGGCGACGAAATGGATGGTCGGGCCGCCCTCCCACCAGCCGGGATAGTAGTAGTAGGGCGCGACGCGGTTGAAGCCGAGCTTCTCGTCATCCACCGGTCCGACGAACTCGGCGGCGTCGATGGTGCCCTTCTCCAGCGCCGGGTAGATGTCGCCGCCGGCGAGATTCTGCGGCACCAGCCCGAGCCGCGCCAGCACCTGCCCGGCAATGCCGGGAATGCGCATCTTCAGGCCCTTCAGGTCGGTGACGGTCTTGATCTCCTTGCGGAACCAGCCGCCCATCTGCGCCCCGGTATTGCCGCCGGCGAAGCCGATGACGTTGCTCTTGGCGAGGAACGCGTTCTGCAATTCGGTGCCGCCGCCATGGTAGAGCCACGCCGTCTGCATGCGCGCATTCAGCCCGAAGGGCAGCGTGGTGAACGGGGCGAAGGCCGGGTTCTTGCCGATGTAGTAATACAGCGCGGTCTGCGAGACCTCGACCGTGCGGTTCTGCACCGCGTCCAGCGCCTGCAGGCCGGGCACGATCTCGCCGGGCGCGAACACGTCGATGGTGAAGCGCCCGTCCGTGGCCTCGCCGACATATTTCGACAGCAGGGTGGCGGCGCCATAGATGGTGTCGAGCGATTTGGGGTAGCTCGACGTCAGCCGCCAGCGCAGCGTCGGCAGGGTCTGGGCGAGCGCGGGGGCCGCCAATGTCGAGGCGGCGGCGACGGTGGCAAGGCCGGCGCCCCTGATCAGGCCCCGGCGGGAGGTGGAACTCGGCATCGGCGTTTCCTCTGTGTTTCTTGCTTTCCTCTCCCCGACGGGGAGAGGGAGTAGCCCCCTCACCCCCGCGTTCGGGCGCGGATCATGTAGCCGTCATAGGGGTATTCGCCAACCTGCCACCACAGATACTCCTCGTTGCGGAAGGCGATCTGCGCGTCCATGATCTTCTTGAAGCCGGGGTTCTTCGCCCCGATTTCGGCGATCAGTTCGTTCGAGGCCTGCCAGGAGGCGTCGAGAAAGACCTGCGGGAAGGTGCGTAGCTGCGCCCCCGCCGCCGCCAGCCGGCGCAGCGCCGCCGGGTTGAAGGCGTCGTATTTCGCCAGCATGTCGGCATTGGCATAGGCCACCGCCGCCTCGAACGCCGCCTGGTAGCTCTTGGGCAGGGTGTTCCATTTGGTGCGGTTGACGACGACATTCATGGTCGGCCCGCCATCCCACCAGCCGGGATAGTAGTAATAGGGCGCCACCCGATTAAGCCCGAGCTTCTCGTCATCATAGGGCCCGACCCATTCGCAGGCGTCGATGGTGCCCTTTTCCAGCGCGGCATAGATGTCGCCGGGCGCGATCTGCTGCGGCACCACGCCGAGCTTGGCCACCACCTGCCCGGCAATGCCGCCGATGCGGAATTTGAGCCCCTTGAAGTCGGCGAGGTCCTTCACCTCCTTGCGGAACCAGCCGCCCATCTGGGTGCCGGTATTGCCGCCGAGAAAGCCGACGAGGTCGTACCCGGCGAGGAACTCGTCCTGCAGTTCGCGCCCGCCGCCATGGTAGAACCACGCGTTCTGCATGCGCGCGTTCAGGCCGAACGGCATGGTGGTGAAGCAGGCGAAGGACGGGTCCTTTCCGGTGTAGTAGTAGAGCGGGGTCTGGGCGACCTCCACCGTGCCGTTCTGCACCGCGTCGAGCGCCTGAAGCCCCGGCACGATCTCGCCGGCGGCGAAGTTCTGGATGACGAAGCGGCCCTCGGTCACCTCGCTCACATATTTCGACACCAGCTCATTGGCGCCGAAAATGGCGTCCAGCACCTTCGGCACCGACGAGGTGAGCCGCCAGCGCACCTGCGGCGCACCCTGCGCCAGCGCGGGCGCCGCCAGCGTGGCGGCGGGCGCCGCGAGGGCGGCGGTGCGGAGAAAGTCGCGGCGCTTCATGGGCAGGCATCCCTTCGCTACGGGCGGCGATGATTGCCGCAACCCGGCGCCCAGGGCAACCGGCTTTCCCGCCCGGCGCCCACCGGCGGCACCCCGGCGGCACCGATGCCGACCCTCGGCCGCGGGCATCGTGTTCTTGATTTGTTCATGAACCACCGCTAGCTTCGGGGAAGGCTTGGCGACGCAAGCCACGCCACGTGGGAGACCCGCCGCATGGACGACAAGGCCGCCCGTTTCCGCGCCCTGCACGAGGGACCCGGCGCGTTCATCCTGCCCAATCCGTGGGACGCGGGAACCGCCCGCATCCTCGCCGCCTCGGGCTATCCCGCGCTGGCCACCACCAGCGCCGGCATGGCCTTCGCGCGCGGCGTGCGCGATGGCGGCACCGGCCGGGACCAGATGCTGGCCCATTGCGCGCTGATCGTCGGCGCCACCGCGCTGCCGGTTTCGGCCGATCTGGAGAACGGCTTCGGCGACACGCCGGAGGCGGTGGCCGACACCATCCGCGCCGCCGCCGCGGTGGGGCTGGCGGGCGGCTCGATCGAGGACCATAGCGGCCGGCCCGAGGCGCCGATCTACGATCACGCCCTCGCCGTCGAGCGCATCGAGGCGGCGGTGGAGGCGCGCCAAAGCCTCAAGGGCGATTTCGTGCTGACCGCGCGGGCAGAAAACTTCCTGTGGGAGCGGCCCGATCTCGACGACACCATCCGCCGGCTCCAGGCCTTCGAGGCGGCGGGCGCCGACGTGCTCTACGCCCCCGGCCTGCCGGACATCGAGGCGGTGCGCACGGTCTGTTCGGCGCTCTCGCGGCCGGTGAACGTGGTCATCGGCATTGGCGGGACGCGCTTCACCCGCGACGAACTGGGCGAAGCCGGGGTGCGGCGCATCAGCATCGGCTCCAGCCTCGCCCGCCTTGCCTATGGCGCGGTCGCCCGCGCGGCGCAGGCGATGCAGCGCGACGGGCGCTTCGACTTCCTCGACGAAGCGATGGGCTTCGCCGAGATCGAGAGCTTCTTCACCCCGTTCGAGGCGCAGGACCTTCAGCCAAGATAGACGCGAAGGCGGCTCGCGCGCCTCACCCCTCCATGACGATGCGCGGGGCGGCGCGGGCGGTGCCGCGGCGGCCGGCGAGCGAGTCGCGCACTGCTGCCGCGATGCCGCGATAGATGCCCGCCTCCGGGCTGTCCGGCCTTGTCGCCACCACCGGCAGGCCGGCGTCCGAGGTCTCGCGGATCGACATCTGCAGCGGCACCTCGCCCAGGAAGGGCACGCCGAGCCGCTGCGCCTCGTGCCGCGCGCCGCCATGGCCGAACACGTCGGAGCGGGTGCCGCAGTGCGGGCACATGAAGTAGCTCATGTTCTCGACCACGCCGAGCACCGGCACGTTCACCTTCTGGAACATGGCGATGCCGCGCCGCGCGTCGATCAGCGCGAGGTCCTGCGGGGTGGAGACGATGACCGCGCCGGCCAGCGGAACCTGCTGCGCCATGGTGAGCTGCGCGTCGCCGGTGCCGGGCGGCATGTCGACGACGAGGATGTCGAGCGGCGCCCAGTTCACTTCCTTCAGCATCTGGCTGATCGCCGACATCACCATCGGCCCGCGCCAGATCATCGGCGTCTCTTCCTCGACCAGGAAGCCGATCGACATCACCTTCAGCCCGAAGGCCTGCATCGGGGTGATCATCCGGCCGTTGACCTCCGGGCGGCCCTTAAGCCCCATCAGGCGGGGCACAGAGGGGCCGTAAATGTCGGCGTCGAGCAGGCCGATCCTTAGCCCGGAGGCGGCGAGGCCGAGCGCGAGATTGGCCGCCAGCGTCGACTTGCCCACGCCGCCCTTGCCGGATGCCACGGCGATGATGGCGCCGACGCCCGGCAGGCCCGGCGTCTCCTTCTGCGGATCGGCCGGCGGCTGGCCGGGAGCGGCATGGGAATGGCCCGCATGGGCGTGCCCGGCGTGAGAATGGCCGCCGCCCTGCCCGGAGACGCGCACCGGCTGCGCGCCGCCCGCCGGGGCGGCCCCGGCCTTGCGCTCGGCGGTCAGCGCCACCAGCGCCGAGGTCACGCCCGGCGTGCCGCGCACGGTGCGCTCCACCGCGGCGCGCACCGGCTCCCAGGCCTGCGCCTCGCCGGCGTCGACGGTGATCGACATGTAGACCTTGCCGTCCGAAACCAGGATCTCCGACAGCACGCCGGCCTCGGTCACCGGACGCCCGTCCGGGGCGGAAACCTGCGCCAGCCTTGCCTTCACATCGTCTGCCGTGGCCATCGCGCGCTCCTCCTCAATGGACGTCGGTTAGGGGACGTGGGTTGTGGTGAGACACCAGCGCGGCGAGGGCGTCAACCCATGCCACCCCGTCGCCTGATCGGCGGCGCTTATGGCGCTGCATTGCACACAAATGGGTCAGTTCGACTTTCTGACTAGGGATGCGGCAGGCCCGTTGCGCTACATTCGGAAATAATGCCAGCATGGGTTGCCGGAACGCACAGAACAGCCGGCCCAGGGCCAACCTTTCAGAGGGGAACATCAATGAGCCTCGTCACCCGGATAGCGGCTGCGGCCCTTCTCGTCGCCGCGATGGCGGGCAGCGCTTCCGCCAAGGAGTGGAAGACCGTCCGCATCGGCACCGAAGGCGCCTACCCGCCCTTCAACTATATCGAGAATGGCGAACTGAAGGGCTTCGACATCGATATCGCCAAGGCGTTGTGCGCCAAGATGAAGGTGGAATGCACCTTTACCGCGCAGGACTGGGACGGCATCATTCCCGCGCTGCTGGCCGGCAAATACGACGCCATCGTCGCCTCGATGTCGATCACCGAGGAGCGCCAGCAGCAGATCAATTTTTCGAAGAAATACTACAACACCCCCGCCACCTTCGTGGTGCCGAAGGATTCCCCCATCACCGAGACCTCGCCCGAGGCGCTGAAGGGCAAGGTGCTGGGCGCGCAGGGCTCCACCATCCATTCCAACTATCTCGAAGACGTGTACGCCAAGGCCGGCGCCGAGGTGAAGCTCTACGGCAAGCAGGACGAGGCCAATCTCGATCTCGCCAATGGCCGGCTCGATGCCGTGCTCGCCGACAAGGTGGTGCTGCTGGAATGGCTCGGCACCGACGAGGGCAAATGCTGCAAGTTCACCGGCGCCGAATACAAGGACCCGAAATATTTCGGCGAGGGCGTCGGCGTCGGCATCCGCAAGGACGACACCGACCTCGTCGCCATGTTCAACAAGGCGATCGACGAGATCGTCGCCGACGGCACCTACAAGACCATCAACGACAAGTACTTCCCCTTCAGCGTCTACTGACGCCCCCGCCGCGGCGCCGTTCCGGCGGGGGCCGGGGCGGCGCCCTCTCGTCGATGACCCCGGGGGGCGCCGTCCGACATGCTGGATCTCCTTGAGCTGCTGTCCTTCGGCCCGCATGGCTGGGGAGACGAAATCGCCCAGGGCGCGCTGCTCACCATCGAGCTTGCGCTGGTCACCCTGCCGGTCGGCATCGTCATCGGCCTCGCCGTGGCGGTGGCCAAGGATTCACGCTCGCGGGTGCTGCGGGCGGTGGGCGACCTCTACACCACGGTGTTCCGCGGCCTGCCGGAACTGCTCACCCTGTTCATCGTCTATTATGGCGGGCAGATGCTGCTCACCCGCCTGGCCGACTATGTGGTCGAGGGCGCCCATATCGAGGTGAACCAGTTCGTCGCCGGCGTGGTGGCGCTCGGCCTCGTGCTCGGCGCCTTTTCCAGCGAGGTGCTGCTGGCCGCGATCCGCGCCGTGCCCAAGGGCCAGAAGGAGGCTGCCTCGGCGCTCGGCCTGTCGGGCTGGCGCACCTTCCGGCTGGTGACCTTTCCCCAGCTCTGGCGCGTCGCCCTGCCCGGCCTCTCCAACAACTGGATGGTGCTGTTGAAGGACACCTCGCTGGTGTCGGTGATCGCCATCAGCGACCTGATGCGCCAGACCTCGATCGCGGTGGGCGTGACCAAGCAGCCCTTCTTCTTCTACCTCGTCGCCTGCCTCATCTACCTCGTCTTCTCCGGCCTTTCGAGCATCGTGTTCACCGTGCTGGAGAACCGGGCCTCGCGCGGCTTCAGGCGCGTGGGAGGCCACTGATGGACCCGTTCCTCGCCTCGCTCGGTGGCGGCTTTCTCTGGCTCATGGGCCTGATCGGCCTCAACGCCGACCTGATGTCGCGCTACGGCCTGCGCTTTCTCGACGGCGTGTGGGTGACGCTGCAACTGGTCGGGCTGTCGGTCTTCCTCGGCCTCGCGCTCGCCCTGCCGCTGGCGATCGCGCGGGTGGAAGGCGGCAAGTTCCTGTCCCGCGCGGCCTTCACCTATTCCTATTTCTTCCGCGGCACGCCGCTGCTGGCGCAGACCTTCCTCATCTATTACGGCGCCGGCCAGTTCCGCGAGCAGTTGACCGATATCGGCCTGTGGTGGTTCTTCCGCGACGCCTTCAACTGCGCGGTGTTCACCTTCACCCTCAACACCGCCGCCTACCAGTCGGAGATCCTGCGCGGCGGCATCCAGACCCTGGCGGCCGGGCAGATGGAGGCGGCGCAGGCGCTCGGCCTCCACCGCGTGCTGGCCTATCGCAAGATCATCCTGCCGCAGGCCATCGCCATCGGCCTGCGCCCGCTCGGCAACGAGCTGGTGCTGATGATCAAGGCCAGCGCCATCGCCTCGGTGATCACCGTCTACGATCTGATGGGCGTCACCCGCCTCGCCTTCTCGCGCTCCTACGACATGGAGGTCTATCTCTGGGCGGCGGTGCTGTATCTCCTGATGGTCGAGATCATCCGCCGGGTATGGAACGTCATCGAGCGTCGGCTCAACCGGCATCTCATGGTGTCGCGCTGAACGAGGTGACATCCTCCCGGACGCCGCAGGCCGATCCGGGATCGCTCCACCTTCATCACCACCCCTCATCCGCGGGCTTGACCCGCGGACCCAGCGAAATCGGCGCGCCCGGTCGCTGGGTGCCCGGGTCAAGCCCGGGCATGAGGGAGGCTCAATCCATGAGGGAGGCTCAATCAAGCAGCCGCGCCACCTCGGCGCGCAGCACCGGCAGCAGTTCCGCCTCGAACCAGGGATGACGCTTCAGCCAGCCGGTGTTGCGCCAGGAAGGGTGCGGCAGCGGCAACAGCCGGGGCGCGGCGCGGGCGGCGAAAATCTCGCGCCAGCGCTCCACCCGCCCGGTCAGCCCGCCGCGCGCGAAGCGCTCCAGCCCCAGCCGCTTCAGATGGTAGGCCTGCGAGGCCGCCCCCACCGCCACCACGAGGTCGAACGGCGCCCGCGCCGCGAACAGCCGGTCGTGCCACAGGCCGGCGCATTCCCGGCGCGGCGGCAGGTCGCCGCCCTTGGCGTCCTGCCCGGGAAAGCAGAAGCCCATGGCGGCGACGGCGATCCGGTCGGGGTCGTAGAAGGTCGCGCGGTCGATGCCCAGCCAGGCGCGCAGCCGGTCGCCGGAGGCGTCGGTGAAGGACTGGCCGGAGGCGTGCACCTTGGTGCCCGGGGCCTGCCCGGCAATGAGGATGCGCGCCCTCGGCCCGACATGCAGCACCGGGCGCGGCGGGTGCGGCAGCGGCTTTCCGCGCGGCGTCTCCACGCAGAAGCGGCAGGCGCGGATGGCGGCGAGCAGGCTGTCGAGATCGTCCGGCGGCATGGGCGTTAGATAGGCGCGCGCGGCCCGTCCGCCATCCCCGGCCGGCCGGGACGACATCACCGGTCCTCACTCCGCCGGCCGTGGATGGCGCGCCCGCCACTCCGCCGGCCTTTCGAACCGGCCGGACCAGATGCCGGCGCCGGCCGCCTGCGCCGCGCGCTCCTCGGCCCGGTAGGCCAGCCCCAGCGCCACCGCCCAGCCCTGCCGCACCAGCGCGGCGCCGATATCCGCGCCGTCGACCGAACAGACCGAGACGGCGCGGCCATAGCGGTCCTCGTCCACCGGCCGGCAGCTCACCGCACCCCGGGCGACCAGCGCCTCCAGCGCCGCCCTGGCCTCGGCGCCGCAGGGCCACTCCTTCGCCCCCTCGCCGCAGCTCTGGTGGAGTTCCGGCGCGTCGACGCCGTCGAGCCGCACCCGCTCGCCCGCCACTTCCAGGCTGTCGCCATCCGCCACCCGCACCGCGCCGGTGAGCGGGGGGATGACCCGTTCCACCACCAGCGCCACGACGATCAGCCCCACGGCGACCAGGATGCCGCGCAGGGTCTGCGGCCGCCAGCCGCGTGGGCGAGCCGACCGGCCCCTCACGCACCCGCCACGCCGGCTTCAGCGAAGGTCGCCATGCCGCCATGGCAGGCCAGCGCCGATTTGACGATGCCGATGGAAAGCGCCGCGCCGGAGCCCTCGCCGAGCCGCATGTCGAGGTCGAGCAGCGGGCGCAGCCCCAGCCGCTCCAGCACCGCGCGATGCGCCGGCTCGGCCGAGACATGGCCGGCGAGGCAATGGTCGAGCGCGGCGGGGTCGAGCGCCTTCAGCACGGCGGCGGCGGCGGTCACCACATAGCCGTCGAGCACCACCGGCACGCGCTGCAGCCGCGCGGCGAGGATAGCCCCGGCGATCGCCGCCACCTCGCGCCCGCCGAGCTTGCGCAGCACCTCCAGCGGGTCGTCGAGATGGCCCTTCGCCCGCGCCACCGCCGCCCGCACCGCCTCCACCTTGCGCCCCAGCACCTCGCCGGTGGCGCCGGTGCCGGGGCCGACCCAGTCTCCGGCCTCGCCGCCATAGAGGCCGTGGAAGATGGCGGCCGCCACCGTGGTGTTGCCGATGCCCATCTCGCCGAGGCACAAAAGGTCCGGCTCGCCGGCCAGCGCCTCCATGCCGAAGGCCATGGTGGCGGCGCATTCGGCCTCGGTCAGCGCGTCGCGCTCGACAATATCCGGCGTCGGCAGGTCGAGCGCGAGGTCGAACACCCTGAGGCCGGCGCCGAACACGCCGCAAATCTGGTTCACCGCCGCCTTTCCCGCGGTGAAGGTGGCGACCATCTGCTTGGTCACCTCGGAGGGGTAGGGCGACACGCCGCGCCCCGCCACGCCATGGGTCGCGGCGAACACCGCGACGGTCGGCCGGTTCAACTGCGGAATCTCCCGCCCCTGCCAGCCGGCGATGAAAATCGCGATCTCTTCCAGCCGTCCCAGCGCGCCCGGCGGCTTGACCAGTTGTCCCTGCCGGGCGGCGGCGGCGGCGCGCGCGGGCGCGTCCGGCCCCGGCATCTGGGCGACGAGGTTGCGGATATCGTCGAAGGGAAGGCCGGTGGCGGAGCGCAGCATGGAAGCCTCAAGCAGCAAAACGGCGACGGACACGCAAGAAAGTCGCCTCGGGCGCGAGGGCGGGGTAGACCCTCAATGACGGACGCGCAACCCTCTGCCCCCGCAGCGCGCCCCGAGACGCACGCGTGAGAGCCTTCATGGGAGCCCGCATGGCCTTTCCCTCAGCCCCGACAGGCGCCCGCCCGGCCGATGTGCCGGGCGCACCGCCGGCCTTCGACGCCGCCTTCCGCGACGCGCTGGACGCGCTGTTCGCGTGGCGGCGGGATGTGCGCTGCTTCCGCACCACGCCGCTCGACGCGGCGGAATACGCCGCGCTGCTGGCCGCCGCCTGCCGCGCGCCGAGCGTCGGCCTCAGCCAGCCCTGGCGGCTGGTGCGGGTGCGCGAGGCCGGCCGCCGCGCCGCCATCCGCGCCAATTTCGAGGCCTCGAACGCCGCGGCGCTGGCGCTGCAGCCGGCGGAACGCGCCGGCCTTTATGCCCGGCTGAAGCTCGCCGGGCTCGACGACGCGCCCGAGCATCTCGCCGTGTTCGTCGAGCCGGAGCCGGAGACCGGCCACGGGCTCGGCCGCGCCACCATGCCGGAAACGGTCGCCTATTCCGCCGTGCTCGCCATCCACACGCTGTGGCTGGCCGCCGCCGCGCGCGGCATCGGGGTCGGCTGGGTGTCGATCCTCGACCCGCAGGCGGCCGCGCACGCGCTGGAGGTGCCGGCGCGCTGGCGCCTGGTCGGCTATCTCTGCATCGGCTACCCCGCCGAGGCCTCACAGGTGCCCGAACTGGAGCGCGCCGGCTGGGAACGTCGGCTGCCCATGGCCAACGTGCTGGTCGAGCGCTGAACGGAAAACGCCACATGCCCCTCCCCGTGCTGCCCGACGTGCCGGCCGCGCTGCGCTTTCTCTCGCGCCTGCCGGTGCGCCTGCCTTCCGAACCCGCGACGGACGGCCCGCCCGACCTCGACCGCCTGGGCCCGGCCCTGCCGCTGGCCGGCGCGCTGCTCGGGCTGATCGGCGCCCTGGTGCTGGTCATCGCCCATCGGCTCGGCCTCGGCGACTTCCTCGCCGCCACGCTGGCCGTCGCCACGCTGGTGGCGATATCGGGCGCGCTGCACGAGGACGGGATGTCCGACGTTGCCGATGCCCTCGGCGGCGCGGACGTGGCGCGGCGGCTGGAGATCATGAAGGACAGCCGGGTCGGCGCCTTCGGCGTCTGCGCCCTCATCCTCGCCTTCGCCCTGCGCATCGGCGCGCTGGCGGGGCTGCTGGCGTTCGGCCCGCTGGCGGCGGCCGCCGGCCTCATGGCCGCCGCCGGCGCCTCGCGCCTCGCCGGCCTGTGGATGCTCGCCGCCCTGCCCTTCGCCCGCGCCGACGGCCTCGCCCGCAGCGCGGGGGTGCCGGGTGGCGCGAGCCGATGCGGCGCGCTCGGCATCGGATTTGTGATCGCCGCCCTGCTGGTTATCCCCACGGTCGGACTGCCGGCGCTGGTCGGCGGCGTGCTGGCCGGCATCGCCGCCTTCCGCCTCGTGGTCCGCCTTGCGCGCGCCCAATTCGGCGGGCAGACCGGCGATGTTGCCGGAGCCGCGACCCTTCTGGTCGAGATTGCCTTCCTGATCGGTCTGCTTATCTTCGCGCGCTGACGCGTTTCCCGTCCGGCGGCTTAACCGGATCGACAGGAAAATGCGGCAGGTTCAGCCGTCCTGAGCGTACAGAATCAATGCCCGTTGCCATATCCACCCCCTGTATTTCCGTCTGCGCGCTGGATGCCGCCGGACGGACCTGCCTTGGCTGCGGCCGTACCGTGGAGGAGATCGGCGCGTGGGCAACGCTCAGCGAAACCGAGCGACGCGCCATCATGGCGCGCCTGACCGTCCGCCGCATCGCGGGAGCCGTGCGATGAACGCCGACCGCCTGATGTGGACCGTGGTCATCGGCCTTGCCGGCGGGATCGGCCTGATCTTCTGGGCCTCGCGATTCGGCGACATCGCCGGCCTCGGCGCCAATGATCTGGCGCAGCTTGTCTTCTACGGCTCGCTGCTCATGGTGGTCGGTGCCAGCGTGTTCGCCACCTTCACCGGCCGGCTCGGCGAGGCGCTGCGGGCCGCCGTGCTGTGGCTCGCCATCTTCGCCGTGCTGGCGGTCGGCTACACCTACCGCTACGAATTGCACGCGGTCGCCTATCGCGTGCTGGCCGAGCTGGCGCCGGGCTATGCCGTGCCGCTGGCCAGGGATGGCGGCCCGGCGGTCGAGGTGGCGCGTGCCCGCGACGGCGATTTCAACGTGCGGGTGGAGGTGAACGGCAACCGCATTCCGATGCTGGTCGACACCGGCGCCTCCAGCGTCGTGCTGACGCCCGAGGATGCGGTCGCGGTCGGCCTGCCGATCGAGTTCCTGCGCTACGACATCCCCATCGACACCGCCAATGGGCGCGCCCGCGCGGCGGCGGTGGTGCTGGACCGCATCGGCATCGCCGGCTCGATCGAGGAGCGCGACGTGCCGGCGCTGATCGCCAGCCCCGGCACGCTCAAGCACAGCCTGCTCGGCATGACCTTCCTCTCCCGCCTCGCCAGCTTCGAGATTCGCGGCGAGAAGCTGGTGATGCGGGCGAAGGTGGTCGAATAGCCCGCCGCCTCACTCGGCGATCAGCGCCACCACGAAGCGCAGGCCGACGATCAGCAGATAGAGCCCGAACCCCACTTCCAGCTGCCGTTTGGTGAAGCCGTGCGCGAGGCGCGCCCCGAGCGGGGCGGCGAATGTCGCGATGCCGCCCACCAGCAGCAGCCCCGGCAGCGAGACATAGCCGAGCGAGAACGGCGGCAAGGCGTCGAGATGGGGGATGCCGCTGATGATGTAGCCGATCGTCCCCGGCACCGCGATCAGCGCCCCGAGCCCGGCCGAGGTGGCGATGGCGGTGTGGATCGGCACCCGGTAGAGGGTCAGCACCACGGTGGCGATGCCGCCGCCGGAAATGCCGATCAGCGGCGCCGAGGCGCCGATGCCGAAGCCGTAGAGCGTCATCGGCACGCGGCCGGGCAGCGTGTCCGCCAGCACCCAGCTGTCGCGGCCGAACAGCAGCTTGGACGACATCAGCGCCGCGAACAGCACGAAGGCGATCTTCAGCACCACGTCCGGCGACACCGCCGCCAGGACCGACCCGGCGACCACCCCCAGCATCAACGGCGCCGCCCATTGCCGCAGCACGCTGTTGTCGACCTTGATGCGCCGCCGGTGCGCGAAATAGGAGCGCAGCGCCGTCGGCACGATGATGGCCAGCGCCGTGCCCACGGAGAGGTGCATGCGCTCGGAATCGTCCACATGCACCGCGCCGAACACCTCGTAGAGCACCGGCACCACGATCGCCCCGCCGCCGATGCCGAACAGGCCGGCGAGAATGCCGGTGGCGAGGCCGGCCACCAGCAGCACGCCGGACAGCCACAACAGTTGTTCAAGGGGAATTGCCTGCACCATCACGCCACCGCCTGCACCTTCGCTCCGGGCCACCGGGTGATGGCCCCGTTTCATGCCACCAGCGCGCGCCGCTCCTCGGCCCTGCGCACCTCGTCGACGGCCGCGCGCAGCACGTCGAGGCCGGCCTCCGGCTTCACGCCCTCGGTCGCGAGGTGGCGCCGGTAGGCCCGCGCACCGGGACGGCCGGTGAACAGGCCGAGCATGTGGCGGGTGATGTCGTGCAGCCGGCCGCCGGTCGCGAGATGGGCGGCGACATAGGGCTCGAACGCCACGACCGCCGCGAAGGCGTCCGCGTGCGGGTCTTGCTCACGGAAGAACAGGCTGTCCACGCGCAGCAGCAGTTCCGGCTGCTGGTAGGCGGCGCGCCCCAGCATGACGCCGTCGACATGGGCGAGTTGGGCCGTGGCCGCCTCCAGCGTGGCGATGCCGCCATTGAGGCTGACCGGCACGCCGGGCAGCCGGGCTTTCAGGCGGTGCACGCGGTCATAGTCGAGCGGGGGAATGTCGCGGTTCTCCTTCGGCGACAGCCCTTCCAGCCACGCCTTGCGGGCATGGACGATGAGCGCGTCCGCGCCCGCCGCCAGCACGCCGTCGGCCAGCGCGTCGAGCGCGATCTCCGGGTCCTGCTCGTCGACGCCGATGCGGCATTTGACGGTGACGGGGAGCGCCACCGCCGCCTTCATCGCCGCCACGCAGGCCGCCACCAGCGCCGGGTCGCGCATCAGGCAGGCGCCGAAATTGCCGCCCTGCACGCGGTCCGAGGGGCAGCCGACATTGAGGTTGATCTCGTCATAGCCCCATTCGGCGCAGATCGCCGCCGCCTTCGCCAGCGCCGCCGGGTCGGAGCCGCCGAGCTGCACCGCCAGCGTATGCTCGGCCGGCGAGAAACCCAGCAGCCGCTCGCGGTCGCCGAAGATCACCGCATTCGCCGTCACCATCTCGGTATAGAGCAGCGCCCGGCGCGAGAGCACCCTGTGGAACGCCCGGCAATGCCGGTCGGTCCAGTCCATCATAGGCGCTACGGAGAATCTAAATGATTGATTTTTCGACATTATTTTTGTGACTTCAAAGCGTCGGGTCGTATCGTGCGCGGTCGGCATTCGCCACGATACGCCCCGGTTTCCGATTTTGCGACGCGCGAATGCACACGCCGCGCACACGGAGGGGCCACCTTCCTAAACTAAAATCCGGCTCCTGGAGAGCCCGGATCCGTCGGAACGGTCCGCATGTCGGCGAGACGTTCCGGCGCCGCAGGGATGCCGAGGCACGGGCGCCCCGCATGGAGCCCCGCATCGAACGACGGGAGCCCGCCGTTACACGCAAGTCGCGTGACGTGAAGCGCTTCCGCGATCTCGTGGCTCTCCATCGCCAGGACATGGCGGAAGCGGGGATGAGGATCGGCCGCTCTGGCCTGCTGCCGGTTTCGTGGACGCGCAGTTAAGCTAATCCCACCTCCCGCTCGAACTCGATCGGGCTGACGTAGCCGATGGTCGATTGCCTGCAGAATATAGGAATCATACGGTTCCATCTTGCCTTCGCTCATAAGTCGTCGAGCGACATCGAGGTAGGAGGCAACCGTCGGTGGGCGGATATCGATCCAATAGGAGCTCTCGTTTGCTTGGGATTCGCTGTCCAATCCATGGAACCAGGTGGTTGCCGGAACGAAGGCCATCCCCGGATGGGCGGTGACGGCGGTCGCGGGTGGCAGGGCCAGCGACACCATCTTCGTGCGTGGATCGAAGCCCCGCTGTACATCCAGATGAAAGGCCAAAGCACGGTCGCTGCCGTCCGCATACTGACCTTCGATTCGTATCAGCACATTTGAAGCCGGGGCCCACACGCGCACGCGGTTGCCGCTGACTCCGCGTTCGTCAAACACCCGGCTGCCGTTGGTGGAGGGATCTTCCTCGCTCGCGGCGACGCGGATATCCTTCGCGATTGTTGGCAGGCCAGCGAGGTCGATCTCGATGAGCACATGGCTCCAATAGAACCAGCCAAGACCCACCAGCACGATCGCTGCCGTGGCCCCGCCGGCAATCAGGATGCCGCGGATCTTGGCAACAGCTCCTTCACGGCCGCCTGCCGCAGCATGATGGCTTCGACCTAGGAGGATCGCGCGGCCATTCATGCGGTAGTCGACCGTCTGGCCGGTCAGCACCGTATTCCGATCGAGATACCTCGCGACCTCGCCGACGGCATGAACGAGGTCGACCGGCGTCGATCGGGACAGCTGCGGTCTGAACAGGGGCGCCGCGCGCGGCGTCAACTCGCGCCCAAGGGCCAAGCTGAGCCGGCTCGCCTGATCACCATGCAGCGAGATGGCCTTCTCGTCGCGCCCGCAGGCATAGACGATGAGGCGGGGAATGTGGGGTTCCGCGACATAACTGTCGAATGCCGCGGAATGGCAGCAATCAAGAAAAAGGATCGTGCGATCGGCAGCCGCCGCCGGCACGAGCCACCGGAGGAGTTCATCCGCCACGAGCAGCCGGCTTCCGGAGCCGGCCTTGATCGCCGTCTGCGGCTCGCCCGCCGACAGCCATGCATGACCGAAGGCGTAGACGAGGAATAGCCCAGCCTCCGGCGGGATGACCTCACCGTCACAGCCGGCAGCGAAGGTCGCTGACGGAGCCATGAAGGATTCGAAGGCCGCCTTGACCCTCGCGGCGACCGCCGATACGTCTGGCAACTGATCGAGATCCAGCCCGGCCGGCGGATCGCCGTCCAAGGCGATGAACAGCACGCTGCCCAGCTGCTCCATGGCGAGCTACCAGCGAAAGAAGCGCCGCAGGGTCGGTTCGCCCGGACCCTGTCTGGCCGCTGCTTCCGGAACGTTGGCGATGAGCTTCTGCACGATCACCGGAGTGGCGGCACCGAGATGGAAGCAGAGCAGGGCAGAGGCCGCACCCTCCAGGTACAAAACGGGCATTAACCCGCCGAGAACGACCATGCCGGCGGTGGTGATCCAGTAGATCGGATGGACTTTGTACTTCTCGACCTCGCCTGGTTTGCGGGACAGAGCATACCAATGCAGAAGCTCCGCGGCCGCCCCGCCCCCCCAAGGCGATCAGCACCTGCGACAAAAGGGAATCGACCAGCATGAACAGCTCCCATGCTCGCGGACGATCCGCGCCTGTGGGCAGGAAGATAGCACCGATAGATTGTAGCTGCGCCGGCGAACCTGCGGAACTGGGCGTATCAAACGTGGAAATCACCAATCCGTCCGAGCCGCCGGAATGCGCCGTCACTCGTCGCGTGGGCTTTGCCGTACGCTTAGGAAATTGATCGATGGGCGACAGCACTGGATGTCACTCGCATCACCCCGGCCGCCCACCTCGTGTGCACGGCGCATCGTGATTGGCAATGCGGCCGCCGGCAGCATCAGCAACCTCAGGCCGCCCGCGTGCGGCGGATGCGCGGCAGCAGGTCCGAACAATCACCCGCCAACCGCGGCTCCTGTCCGCTCAAAGGACGCTCCGCCTGATCAGAGATTGAGTATCAAGACACCTCTGGCCCGAGAGACGCAAGGCATGAGGCGCGCGCCTCGGGCCTTCAGGCCAAGGACCGCGTCGCGATGGATCACGTCGCCGCTGAGGTAGTCGCACTCACACGAACCACAGACGCCGATCTCGCAGGAGGAACCACGCACGACGTGATTGTCCCGGAGCACCTCAAGCAAGGTGCGGTGGGCGGGAACATGGAGCGTGCGGCCGGTGGAGGCGATGATCGCCTCGAAAGCCTCCGGGACGAAGCCGGCACCCGACGGGGCGGCGAAATGTTCCCGATGGTAGCGCTCCACGGGAAAGCCCTGGGCGTCGATCGCGGTCTCCACCGCCGCCGTCAGGCCTAACGGGCCGCAGACGTAAAGCTCGGCGCCGGCCGACTGGGCGAGAAGCGCGTTCACATCGAGGCGCCGGCCCTCCTGCGAGAACCATGTCGTCAGACGGTCGCCACACACCGACCTGACGTCGTCGAGAAGCGGCGCCTCAGCCGCGCTCCTGGCGCAGTAGTGAAGGGTGAAATCCGCCCCGACGGCTGCTAGCGCGCGGGCCATGGCGAAGATCGGCGTTATGCCGATCCCGCCGGCCACCAGCACACATGGCCTGACCTGCCCATCAAGATCGAAATGATTGCGGGGAGCGGAGACGTGAAGCTCCAGGCCCTCTGTCGCGTGCTCATGGAGCCATTTCGAGCCGCCACGCCCGGCCGTCTCGCGCTTGACCGCGATACGGTAACGGCTGCGATCTTCCGGGTCTCCCCAGAGAGAATACTGGCGGACACCGCCCGGCACCATGACGTCCACATGGGCGCCGGCCGTCCATGCTGGAAGCGCCGGCCGCTTGGGATGCCGCAGGTCAAGCACCAGAACGTCCGGGGTCGTCAGCTTTGCGCCGACAACCCGCAATTTCATGATTAGACGGTCACTCATCACCTAGTCCAATAACTCGATAACATCACCCGGCTGGATCGTGCCCCCCTTCTCGATGCCGCAATTGAGGCCGGAGCGGTTGTAAAGCGGCAGGAAGAGCGGGCGATCGAGCAGGTTTTCGAGATATTTGCAGGGAAAATTGAGGCGCCCCCCGCGCAGGATCACCTCGCCGACGCGAAAGCGCCGGCCCACCAGATGGTTAAGCGGCACCCCGCGCACGGTGAGATTGCGGCGATGTTCCTCCGGTGCCAGCACCACCGGGCCCTCCTGAAGGGGCGGATCGTTGCGCGCAAGGGCGTCGAGCGCCTCTTGCTCGATAAGCGTGATCTCGCGCACATCCGGCCGGGGTGAATAGGTGCCGGTCCCCAGAAAGTAACGGTCCCCCTCGATGCCGCGCCCGGCGACGCATGTCGCCTTGCTGAGTTCCTCCATCTCGTAACTGGCGGCGGGGGCGATATGGATGTGGAGCAGTTCGCCCTTCCAGCCCGTAGTGCCGCCCTCAACGCCGATCGCCGCCTGCGCGGCGGGATGGGCGAAGGGCTCGATTTGTTTCACGCTGGTTTTGTCCGTCATGACGCCCTCAGTCGATCCGCGCCGCGATGGCTTCGATCTCGACCAGCGCGCCCTTGGGCAGTCGCGCCACCTCGATCGTGGAGCGGGCCGGTGCGCTGCCGGGAAAGGCGGTGGCGTAGATCGCGTTCATGGCGGTGAAGTCATCCATGTTCTTCAGAAACACGGTGGTTTTCACCACACTGGCGAGGCTCGCCCCGCCTGCCGCCAGCACCGCTTCCAGATTGGCCAGCGACGCCCTGGTCTGCGCCTCGATGCCTTCCGCCAATTCCCCGGTGGTAAGGTCGACGGGCAACTGGCCCGAGACGAAAACGAGATCGCCAAACACGATTCCCTGGGAATAGGGACCGGCCGCCGGGGCGGCGTCCCCGGTCGTGATCACATTGCGTGACATATCAATCTCCATTGATGTTGAAATGTTCAGCTCAGTAACCGAGATAACTCGGCAACCACAGCACCAGGGCCGGAAAAAGAAGACACAGCAAAAGCCCGGTGAGCTGAAGCAACGTAAAGGGAATGATACCCTTGTAGATCTCGCCCAGCGTCAGATATCCCTGCCCAGCTTGACGCAGGTAGAACAGGGCCGGACCAAAGGGCGGCGTGAGGTAGGAAGTCTGCAGGTTCACCGCCACAGCGATGGCGAACCACAGGAGGATCTTGTCCTTGGGAACGGCGTCGCCGAAGTCCAGCGCCATTACGATCGGTCGGAACACGGGCAGGATGATCAGCGTGATCTCCAGCCAGTCGAAGAAGAAGCCCAGCAGGAAGATAATGACCATGAGCAGGAGCAGCAGCGTCCAGTCGTGCAGATCGAGCAGCTCGATCAAATGGACGATGGCGTCATCCCCTCCCAGCTCGCGGAACACGTAGGAGAACAGGGTCGCACCGCAGAAGATGCCAAAGATCATGGCGTTGGTGAGCGCCGTGCCCTGCACCACGTCCTTCAGCAGCCGGAACGAGAATGTGCGGTTCACCATGGCCAACATCGTCGCCCCAAACGCCCCCACGCCCGCCGCCTCGGTGGGGGTGGCGAAGCCGCCGATGATTGAGCCCAGAACCATGACCACCAGCGCGGTGGGTGGCAGGAAGCCCTTCAACAGCAGCACGACGAAGCGCTGCCCTTCGTCGAGAGGAGTCTTTTCAAGCCGGGGCATGCGCTCCGGCTTCAGCAGCGCCATGACGACGATGTAGACGAGGTACAGGCCGGACAACATGAAGCCGGGGATGACGGCGCCGGTAAACAGGTCGCCGACGGGGATGGCCAGGAGGTCGCCCATGATGACCAGCATGATGGACGGGGGGATGAGGATACCCAGCGTACCCGAGGCTGATATGACGCCGGCGGTGATGCCCTTGTCGTAACCCCGCTCCATCATCACCGGGAGGGCAAGCAGCGCCAGCATCACCACCGATGCACCGACGATGCCCGTGGTCGCCGCCATGATCGTGCCCATGAGCACGACCGAAAGCGCGAGACCGCCGGGCACGCGCCGCATCAGGACGGACAGGATTTCCAGAAGATGCCGCGCCACCCCGCTGCGCTCGAGCATGATGCCCATGAAGATGAACATGGGAATGGCGACGAGGACCAGATTATCGGCGATCGAGCCCCAGATGCGGCTGACGATCAGGAAGAGTTGCGCCGGCACGAACATGTCGAGCAGGCCGCCGACCAAGGCGAAGACCAGCCCCACGCCCGCCAGGCAGAACGCCACGGGAAAGCCGGAGAACAGCACCAGCACCAGCACGGCCATCATGGTCAGCGGCAAGGCGGTTTCGAACACGCTCACAGCCCCACCTCCTGGTGCGCGTCGTGATGGCCCCGGGGCGGGGCGGCGCCCAGAAGCGTCGCCAGAGCGCCGGTTATGGCGCCGAGGGCGGAAAGAAGCAGGGTGGTGAAGCCGATGACGAGCGCGGATTTGATGATCCAGCGGTGAGGCAGGCCCGTCAGCGAGGGGGAGCCCTCGTCCAGCCGGAAGGAATGGGCCACGAAGCCCCATCCGTAGTAGAGCACCGCCACGCAGAACGGCACCAGGAAGAAGGCGGCGCCGATCAGCTCGATGGCTGCAGCGGTCTTCGCCCCGAAGCGGGAATGGAGCACGTCGATGCGGACGTGCTCTCCCTCCACATAGGCGTAGCCGAGGCAAAGCAGGAACAGAGCGGCATGCAAATGCCACTCCAGATCCTGCAGCTTCGTCGAGCCGAGCACGATGAAGCGGCGGGTGATGACATCGAGCATGACGGTGAGGATGAGGGCGACGACGCACCACGCCGCCACCTGCCCCACCCGTCGTGCGCTCGCCTTCAGGAGGTTTGACGCGACCAGCAAAAAGGTCATGGGATCACTTCAAATACCCGATGTCTTTCCAGGTCGCGTAATCCTTGCGGAACCCGGAAAAGCTGGCATAGGCCCGCGCGAAATCGGGGTCGGCGGCGACCTGCTCGGCGATCACCTCGTCCACGGCGACACGGAGCTTCTTCAGGTCCTCGTCGGACCACTTCTTGATGGTGACACCCTTCGCCTGCAGCTCCTTGAGTGCGGGAAGCTGGATCGCCTCACCCTCGGCAATGCCGTAGCGCACATTGTCGCCGCACACGCTCTCGATCTGCGCCTGCTGGGTCGGGCTCAATTTGTCCCACTTGGCTTTGTTGATCATCAGGTCGAAGAAGGTCGACTGCTGGTGCCAGCCTGGGAAATAGTAGAATTTGGCGATCTGCCAGAAGCCCATCTTCAGATCGATGGCGGGCTGCACGAATTCCAGGCCGTCGATGACGCCGCGATCAAGGGCGGGATAGACGTCCGGGGCGGCAAGCAACTGGGCGGAGACGCCGAACTTGCCAAGCGCCTTGGCGCCAAGGCCGAAAAAGCGCAGCTTCATGCCGTTGAGGTCGTCGACGCTCAGGATTTCCTTCTTGAACCAGCCTGAGCCCTCAGGTGCGAGCATGCCGCACATGATCGACTTGATGCCGTACTTGGCATAGATCTCGTCGAAGATCTGCTTGCCGCCGCCGAAATAGAACCACGCCATGTACTCAGGCGCGGCGGGGCCGAACGGCAGGGCGGCGAAGACCTGGAGGGCCGGCACCTTCCCGCCCCAGAAGCCGGGAGTGGAAAACGCCGCGTCGACCGCGCCCATGGCCACGGCGTCGAACACCTCCAGCGGCGGGACCAGTGCGTTGGGCTCATAAAAGCGGATCTCGATATTGCCGCCCGAGACCTTGCCGATCTGATCCTCCAGGCGCTTTCCGAGAGTGCCGAGCTGCGGCAGCGAACTCGGGAAGGTCGCGGCCATCTTCCACTTGACCGTGCTGTCCGCCGCCGCTGCCCCGGACATGGGCAGGGCCGCAACCATCATGACCAACGCGGCCTGGCGCAGGCGTTTGGCGAGATTCATGGGGCAATCCCTTCGATTGTTGCCGACCAGAAATTAGACAACGTTGCCTATTAAGCAACCATTTTCAGTTCCTCGAACCAATGATTCGAGCTTCCAAAGCGTTACGTAGCAATGCCCATGCCAAATCACTGAGTGACAGCGTTGTGGGGTATCATCTCAGCCGTTGCCCAATGGCCAACATTGTACTGCGGCACAACTGCCCACTTGCAATCGGCACCCGAGTGGGGAAATTGTGCTGGCGTCCCCGGGCCATTCGATTTGGGAGTTGGCCCGGCCAGGATGCGGTTCGAGCGGTCTCGGCGTGCCGGAAAAACGCAGGAGTATGAGAGCCCTATGGTCACGCTTGCAGCCCCCGCGACGATGAAGGCGACCACCGATGTGAGCCTGGGGCGCGCCATACGCGCGTTGCGCGTCGCGCGCGGTCTGTCGCTGTCGCAGCTCGCGCTGGCCGCGGCTCTGGACAAGGGCTATCTCTCGCGGGTGGAGCGCGGGCTGAAAGTCCCGTCGGTCGCCATCGTCCTGCGGATTTCCACGGCGCTGGAGGTTTCCGCAGCGCAGCTGTTTGGCGCGGCGGAGAACCATCAACTGATTTTCGTCACGCGCGCGGGCGATCGCGACGCGCTGACCGCCGATGACGGCAACTACCACATGGAAGTGTTGACCCAGGGCGCCGACAGCTCAGGGCTGGAGGTCTTCCTCATGTATCCGCCGGCGGAGTTCGCCAACGAGCCAGAAGCGACCCACCGCGGCGAAGAAGTACTGTTTGTGGTCCAGGGCCAGGTGGAGGTGGGTTTTGCCGATCAGAAGCTGGTGCTGAACAAGGGCGATTCCGTTCAGTTTCCCGGAGTGCTTCGCCATAAGGTCCGCCGGCTGACCGATAACAGCTGCGTGCTGATTTCTGTCTACGGCCCCTGAGTAGCTGCCGGACGCTCTCTGCGTCGTCGCATCGCCAAGGCATTTAAGACGCAACGCGCATGTGAGGGGCCGCGAGTGATCAAGAAGAGAACTATGTGTACGCCATAGCCCTCTAAACGAGGCAGTGGGCAAACGTCCAAAACGGGGTGGGAAGCTTCCGGTCAGCTTTCGGAGCAGAACGGCGATAGGCTGCCATTCGCGATCACCACGAGCTTTTCCTAAAACGATGGTTTTACGGGAAGCGCCGTGCGCAGCATTCAGTTCAGTCGGTATTACCCTTCGGCGGCCAACGTCGTCAGCCGTTCACGCAGCCAGCGTTGTGCCGGATGGTAAGTGGCCCGGTCGTGCCAGACACTCACGATGGTAAAGCCAGGGATGGTGAGCGGCGGGTCCAGCACCTGCACCCGATCCGACCAGCCATCGGCAACACGCCGAGGAACCAGCGCAATCATGTCGGACCGCGACACGACCTCCGGCACGATCAGGAACCCCGACGTGGACAGGGCTACGGTGCGGCGGCGGCCGACGGCCTCTAGTGCCGCATCGGTAGCGCCCGAGAACCCGCCGCCCTGGGGAGACACCACAACGTGCTCCAAAGCACAGAACACGTCCAAGCTGACACATCCCTGTACGGCCGGGTGTCCCAGCCGGGCAATCACCGTGTAATCCTCACAATAGAGTTGACGTTGGCGCATGGCCGCCGGTGCATGGTCCGGAGTTGCCAGAGCTAGGTCGACCTCGCCGCGCTCCAACTGTGCGGCGAGCGCCAGCACGTCAAGGGCACGCCAAGCGATGCGGACCATAGGCGCCTCGGTCCTGAGCGCGACCGAGAACCGGGTGAGCAGCGCATACTGCTGGTAGTCGCTCGCGGCGATGACCAGGGTGGCCTGCATGGTCGCCGGGTCGAACGGTGCTCCATCTGCCACAACCCTGCGGATACCCTCCAGCGCCTCATGCAATGGCTGCTGAAGCTCGACTGCGCGCTGGGTCAGGACCATCCCGCGCTGTGCCGGAATGAGGAGGGGATCGCCGAGGGCGTCGCGAAGCCGCGCCAACCGTGCCGACAAAGCAGGCTGGCTCAGGTTCAGGCGCCGGGCGGCACGTGTGACGTTCCCTTCCGCCAAAAGGGCTTCGAGCGTGACAAGCAGGCCGAGATCGAGGTTCTTGGTATCCATCTGTTCGATAACAGCAGGCAGAAGGTTCGATTTCAACATCATATTTCAATAACATAACGTGAAGCGCAATATTCCAAGCGGGCTTCAAATCATGGAGCCTCCATCGAGAACACGGATAGCAGGTTGCCCGAAGCCCTCGCCCTCGAACCGCATCGCCCTTCGCATCGTCTCCAGGGGCTGATCGTCGGCAGTCGCCGGCATCAAATGGAGCTGATCCGCAGCATCGACGCCGTCCACGGACACTCGATGATAGATCGATCCTTCCCGCTCGCCGAACTCGCCGATGCCTTCCGGCTCCAGGAGACTGGCGGCCGCTTCGGCAAGATCGTCGTCGAATACTGACAAATCCCAACCATCAGGAGTGAGCCATCATGAAGGTTCTCATTGTTTACGCGCACCCTGAACCCACTTCGCTGACACGGCAGTTGGTCGACGTGACCGCTGAGGCGTTGTCGGCAGCGGGACACACCGTGATCCATTCCGACCTCTACGGCATGAAGTGGAAGGCGGTGTACGACGCCGATGACTTTCCAGTGCGCGACAACCCTGAACGGCTGTCGTTCATCATGGAGTCAGGCCATGCTTACGGAAACGGGCATCAGACGCCCGACGTGATCGCCGAACAGCAGAAGCTGCTCGCGGCCGATGCTGTGGTCCTGCAATTCCCGCTGTGGTGGTACGGCGTGCCAGCAATTCTAAAAGGCTGGATAGAGCGGGTCTATGCCTTCGGCTTTGCCTACGGCTATCAAAACGGCTCCAACCAGTTCCGCTTTGGCGAAGGCATACTCAAGGGCAAGCGAGCGCTGGTCAATGTGCAGGCAGGCGGCCCAGTGGCCGACTATGGCCCGCGGGGTATCAACGGGCCTATCGAGCAACTGCTGTTCCCGCTGACCCATGGCGCGCTGTTTTACCCTGGCATGGACGTGCTCCCGACGCACGCGGTCTATGGCGCGGGTCACGTTTCCACGGCGGAGGAAGTAGAGGCGATCAAGGCAGCATGGCGTGTGCGTCTCGCCGGTCTATTCACCGACACGCCAATTCCCTTCCGGTCGCAAAACGGCGGCGACTTCCCCGATCGCCACACCATGGCCGACCACGTTGCGCCGGGCCAAACCGGCCTCGACGCGCACGTTGCCGATCTGGTCGACCCATAAAGAGTAACACCGATGTCAGTTGGTCGTCGCGACGGCGCGCCCGCACGTACCGACGCTCGGCCGCCCGGGCACGCAAGTATGGGACAATAGCGTAGAGGAGGCGGTTCATAATCCGCACGGTGGTGTGCGGTGATCGGCGGCAATCTCGGGTCGTAGAGGGAAATCGGCCGAAGCGGCGGAGCTAGAGGGATTCGAACTACCCAAAGGCAAGGAACCGAAACAATAAGGTGGCGGCGGCACGCGCATTGACAGTATGATAGGGGTCACGGACGGCATAGAGCACAAAAGAAAAGCGCGAAGAAGCGCGCCCCAAGTGCACAGAAATTGCACACGCCCACCGCTCAAATCATTGAAAAATAAAGAAAATTTCTGCCATCCATCATAGGGGCCACGGAGAATCTAAATGATTGATATTTCGGCATTATTCTTGTGACTTCAAAGCGTCGGGTCGTATCGTGCGCGGTCGGCATTCGCCACGATACGCCCCGGTTTCCGATTTTGCGACGCGCGAATGCACACGCCGCGCACACGGAGGGGCCACCTTCCTAAACTAAAATCCGGCTCCTGGAGAGCCCGGATCCGTCGGAACGGTCCGCATGTCGGCGAGACGTTCCGGCGCCGCAGGGATGCCGAGGCACGGGCGCCCGGCATGGAGCCCCGCATCGAACGACGGGAGCCCGCCGTTACACGCAAGTCGCGTGACGTGAAGCGCTTCCGCGATCTCGTGGCTCTCCATCGCCAGGACATGGCGGAAGTGGGGATGAGGATCGGCCGTTCCAAGGACTTCGGCCTCACCGCCCTCGACGAGAGGCTCGGCGCCCTGGAGATCGCCGATCTCGACCGCGAGCGCCTCATCAAATACGGCAAGGACCGTGCGAAGGAAGGGGCTGGCCCGGTCACGATCGGCATGGACTTCGAATATATCAAGACCGTGCTCTCCCACGCTGCGGCGGTCCACGGCGTGACCCTCTCGACCGAACCCGTCGATCTCGCGCGCATCGCCCTGGAGCGGCTCGGCCTGATCGGGAAAGGCAAGGAGCGGGATCGCCGACCGACTCAGGATGAGCTTGATCGCATCATCACGGCGTTGGACCAGAATCCTCGGCAGAGCATTCCCGTCGGAAGGATCGTGCGCTTTGCCGTGGCCACGGCCATGCGTCAGGAAGAAATCTGCCGCGTCGAATGGCGCGACTTCGATCCGAGAACGCGGATGCTGCTCATTCGGAACCGCAAGGACCCGCGCAGGAAGGACGGCAACGATCAGCGCCTTTCACTACGCCTCGATCAACGACCTGCGACGCCATGTGCGGGACCGGCTGCTCGCCTACAACTACGCAAAGCAGCTCAAGGTGCTTCGGTTCAGGACGCCGCTCGAAGCGCTCAAGCTCATCAGCGCCGAAAAGCCGGAGCTGTTCGTTCGTCAACCAAGCCATGACATGTTGGGACCGAACAACTAGGCTCAGGACCTGTTAATTCTGTTTGAGATGTGATTCACGGTCTCCGAGAAGGAGGCCT
>NZ_JAHBGC010000008.1 GCF_018390645.1 Ancylobacter dichloromethanicus | reverse complement strand
CATGTTCCCGGAGAATTCGCCAAGCCGAATTCCAACCGCATTCCGGACGGCACCTTGACGGCCTGCGCACACCCCTAACAAGACTGGATCCGACAAGCCCTAGGAGGGGCGTTCGAGGCGGCGCCGGACGTTCATTTCCTGTTCGAGCCGCCAGGAACCCTCCTGATCTAGGATGTAGCCTCCCCAGTGAAACCTATCATCGGCGATATCCGTGAAGGACCAACGGAGCGGCGTGCCGTTCGCGGCGAAGCCATCGAGCTGGATACCGTAGTCGACGGCCTTGGCGGTCAGAGTGACCAAAACGCCCGAGGTCGCTCCGCACCATATCACTGCCCAGGTGTCGGCATCTGGATTGTAGCGTCGCAAGGTCGTGCCAATACCGCGCTCGCCTGGTCGTGCGCTGCCTGCTCGTGGGTAGGTCAAAACGTCTTGGATTACTCTGCCGTCGAGCACCCAGCCAAATGACCAGACGCCGGGCCCATCGATCGACACCGAGCCGTCCGAGTCGATAAACCTGACGTCCGCATCCCAGACCCCTACGAATTGGCCAAACAACAACGCGCCCGCGCCCGCGCCGAAGTCAGGGTGAGGAGTGGAGGACTGCAGCAGCTCGGCCAAAGGCCATCGTGTTGTGCCATTACCATCTAACATTGTGAAAGCCTTCGCTGTGAGCCACATTCTGAGGCGCCTGGGTCTATTTTCGATTTCGACATCAGTCAAAAAGGGCGACGCATCTTACTTCGATGCTTTGCCTTTCTGGCGCATCAGCCGGGGTGTTGGAATCGCTGAACGCTGAGTGAAAGCTGAATGTGCAGGGAGCGTTACCATCGACCCCATAGGAATCAGCGTGCCGACCATTTGATTGAGCAAGCCCTCCCGCAGAATCCCATGTTTTGATCAATATTACCTCGTCCCGCGTCATAAGCGGATAATACCACCACTCATGGTGCTGCCCGAACTTCGCGAAATAGTTTTCACCGATGCGATCATGATAGTGGATTTCGAAAACTACCAGATCATTGGGCTCAACGTTCTGCCCATCGCATAGCGCTAAGGGGTCGCTCATTACGGGCGAGAGACCAATGCTGCGCCACACGTTGATAAGGGCAAACCGCTTGCCCTCATCCAAAGTACGAGACACGATTTCGGGCGTGAGCAGCGATTCACCCTGACCAAGCACGGCCCGCAGCGTGTCGTTGACGCCTGGCGGGCTGGCCAGATCACGTAGGCGCTGTGGTGCACTCGTGAGGGTGTAATCGCCATGCACGACGTGGATCGGTTTCTGTACCTGTTGGCCACCGGCGATGCGCTTCGCGCCGCCCATGTTTTCGGCTAAGCGGACGTTGTGATCGAACGCAAAGACCTGCGCTGCATTCGTGGCCTGCCTTACGATCTCGGCACACTCAGGGTAGTACTCCCGAACGACCTGCCGGTTATCAAAAAACTGGAGTTCAGGTCGCTGCAGAGGCCGATGAAGCAGTTCGAAACCGCGTACATTGAACTGTCGCCAGGATTGATCGAGGTTGCGCTGCCGCGCGTCATTGATCACAACGTCCCGATGTTCCATCACCGCCCCGTGATGCGCGCCGTCGTTGCCGTCACGGTCACGGCGAGCGAAGACCTTGCCGTTGCGATAGAGCGAAGACTCTACGGATTTCGCGAGGTAGGTGAGTCGTCCATGGGTAGGTGACTCGAGCATTGACATTGTCCCGTTATCGAAGGATTGACATTGTCCGGTCATCGAAGGAATGCGATGAACAGAACGGACGGACACCGTCTATTCGGGCTTCCGGATCGCCGACAAGGATCGGATCTTGCTCCGAGCCTTGCCGGCGCCGAGGCCGTGCACGCAAGTTATCCTGCGCGATAGCGCGGTCTAAGCGACTGCCGCGCCCTCCTTCTCAACCCGCTTGAAGTAGTCCTCTGCCTTCTCGTTCAAGTAAGGAATTCCATGGTTGTGTCCGCTGAAGACCTCCGTCCCCTTCAACACAGCCGTCTTGCGCTTAAACATACTCGCCGTTAACTCGCCTCGGATCATTTTCCCGACGTTCGTATACTGCCACTCGCTCACGGTCTTCGCGTGAGGCCGTTCAGATAGTTTCTTGAACCATGCCGCGATTTTGGGGAATCCTTGCCAGACACGGTCCGGAATGATCTTGCCGGCCTCATGCGACACGAACTCATGGAAAGCGGCCAAATCCGCATAGCTGACCTCATCCCCGCAAACATATTCGCGGTCCCTCAGCCAGTAATTCTCTAGCGTCCCCATGGCTTCGTACAAAAGGGTGCGCCCTTTGTTTTGCTCCGCGGTGAATTTTGGACTGTACGGCTTCTCCCCATAGATCAAACAGCCGAAGATGTTCCAGTGGAACGCCCCACCTCCAAGGCGGAGAGTATAGGCGTACCATTGTAGAAACTGGTTGATCTGCGCCCTCTCTTGCGTGCCGCGTCCGAACCAGTTGCCGGCGCCGTCGAACTTCTCGTTCACGTAGCGCGCGATGGCTACGCTCTCCCAAACGGTGAACTCACCATCAACGAGAATCGGAACCTGCCCCGTCGGGTTGTACTTATCCCTGAACTCTTGCCTCTCGGTGATGTCCGTGGTGATGTCCACGACTTCTTCCTCGAAGGGAACGTCAATCTCATACATGAATTGATGTGCTGAGCGGCATGGCTGGGACCCCGGATGATAAAGTAGGCGCAAGGTCTTACCCGTATGTATGTTCGTTGGATTCGGGCTCACGTTATCCTCCCTTACTGTGGTTTGCTAACCGCATCAGGCCGCTCGCTTATTGGCTTGTCGCGCGCGATCCAGATGTCGGCGGGCTAGTTCTATACAAGGCTATGCATCTCTGTCAAGCTCTATGTGACGGAATTGCATAGCTATTAGCAGCGAAAGCGAGAACAGATAGCGCACGGTTGTCATTCACGAGAACAGGAGGCCCTTTTGTGCAACTGCGGGGACGACCACAAGCGCTTATTGCGCGCGTTTCGAATGACGAGGGCCACCGCCGCGACGAATGCCCTGGCGGAAACAAGGGCTTTGGACGTGGCTGGCGTCGGCGATTAACCAGCATATCGAAGGGGATGGGGCGCGGGGAGGAAGGCGTAACGGGAGGCTCTCGGCGTCGGCTCTTGACCGACTCCGGTGACATCAGTCGGGCGGCTGCACACCCGGCGCCTGAGCCCGATCCGAGTGGTGGCGGGCTGTGCCCACCCCTCATCTTCCCGACATAAACCTTTTGACGTTGCGGCCGAAGGCGCTTTACTCATCGGACCCACCGAGTCCCTCCAGCGTTTCGGAGTCACGATATATCAAACTTACGCAGCGTTGCGCTATTCTGATGGATAGCCTAACTACAAGGGTCTCGACGGGCTGTCGGCGTCGGGGGCTTACCCGTCCCAGGAGAGGGGCCTTGCGAGGAAGAAACGGATGACCAAAGAAAGATCACGCGCAGCGAAGCGTAGCGAAGAGGAGCTGTTAGACATTAAACAGGCAGCGAGCCTGCTCAACGTAAGCGAGGCATCACTTCGGCGGTGGACCGATTCGGGAAAACTGCCCTGCTATCGCGTCGGGGATCAGCGGGCGCGGCGGTTTCGGCGTGAAGATCTTGTCGCCTTCGTCAGCGTGTCTCAGGAGACGGCCAGCCCGGCCCAGGGCGCGGATCGACCGGACTCTGTAAAGAACGCGGCGAAAACTCAAGTCGCCGGAATGGACATAGCATACCACGATCATATTTGCGCGATCTATGGACGGCCTGCCGGCCGTCTTAAACTTTCTGTCCCGTTGTTAAGAGAGGGCCTAAAGGCCGGGGACATATGCTTTCTTAATGCCACCCAACCTGGCAAGGCTCACATTCTAAAGGTCTTGCGCGAGGTTTACCCCGACGTGCACAAAGCCATTAAAGATGGTCAGTTAATTTTCCCCGCACTTAAAAGAAATAAAGCGGAAATGCTCGATCAACTGGAAGAGATGTTTCTTAAGGCCACATATTCCGGTGAACAAAAGCTGCGGCTTGTTGGTGATATGGAGTGGGCGCTGTCCGTCGACTGGAGCGAACAGGAAGTATATGAATACGAGCTAGAATATAATAACACTCTTGGCCATCGCTTCCCGATAATAAGTCTCTGTCAGTACGATGTTAGAGTTTTTTCGAGTAAGGGAATACTTGATGCGCTCAAGAGTCATGAAGATACCTACAAGTATCCACTGAGAGATTGTTGTATTTAGTTCAAGCCTTGGAGGATCCCAGCCAAGCATCGGTAGGCTGGTAAGTGTCCGGTGACGACCGCTTTTTACCATCACAATCTGTGATAGCTACGATTTGCCTTAGCATTACAGTTGCCTACTTGCTTTGAAATGCGCCCGCTGAGCGGCGGCCTGGTGGGCTCTGCGCCAGAGCGACCATGCGATGATGTGTGCGGGCTGGATGCGCTTTCGAGCGAGTCTGGTGGCGATGCGGCGGACTTCCTGGATTGACCAACGGATCAATGACGGGGTGGTGAGGCCTTTGCTTTTGTCTTGGTTCGGCGTTGCTTTTTTTTTGGCACAACCGGATTAGCGCGATGGCGGATCACCGCCATCATGGCGAAGGCGAGCATCACCAGGGACACGTGACGGTGCCAGCCATGCCAGGATCTGCTCTCGTTGTGATCGAGTCCGAACTCGTTCTTCGCGGTTTCGAAACTGTCCTCGATCGCCCACCGATGGCCTTCGACCGCCACCAGCGTTTCGATGGATGTTCCCGCTGGACACCAAGTGGTGAAGAAGGCGAGATCGCCATCGGCGATATGGCGACGGATCAGTAGACCTCGCGTCCAAAGACCGTGATTTGTGTCGTTTGATTCTTCGACTTCTAGATCGGCCAACTCGAGATAGCACCAATCATGCAGCCGCGGTCCTTTGGTTCCGGCCCCTGTCGACAGGCTTTTCCAGTCGGACGAGCGGAGCGTCCGGGCGATGTCCGCGGCCGCACCGGCAACCGATCGCCGCTTGCCCCAGGATTGAAATACATGAGCACTGCTGACCCCGAGCACATAGCCTTTGCCTGCTTTGCGTAGTTGCTGTTCGATATCGCCAACGCCGTAGACGGTATCGCCGGCGACCCACTTGAATGGGACGGACGCGGCTATGGCGCGTGCAATCATTCTCGTCGCAAGCCTTGGTTTGGTCGCAAAGCCGGCATCGGCGGGCACGTATGCGGCTTTGAGGCGAGTTGGATCGTCGGTCCATTCCTTCGGAAGATACAGCGCGCGATCGATGAACGCATGACCGTGGCGCGATACGTAGGCAGCGAAGACGCCAATCTGGCAGTTCGTGATCTTGCCCGCGGAACCAGTATATTGCCGCGCCACTCCGCACGACGCCTTGCCCTGCTTGAGAAAGCCGGTCTCGTCGATCACGAGGACCGCATCGTGATCCGCCAAATGCTCGATGACATAATCGCGGACGATATCGCGCAGGCCATCCGCATCCCAATCCCTGCGCCCCAGGATCGCTTGTTGCCGCCAAGGGCCAGGATCGCCAGCTGCCTCCGCGCGCATCCAGCCGGTTTTGCGTTGCTCATCTCCGAGAAGGCCTTCCAGGAACAAGCCTGCATTCCTCGCAACGCGATCTTGATTGAACAACGGACGTATCCGTTTCTTGATCTCACGAAGCGACGCCGCCCACAGCGCAAGCGTCTCTTCAATCGACGCTGTCTGCGCCCACGATCTTCGAATCATGGTTGCCCATGGATTCAGAAATCTCCATAAAAGGCAACTGTAGTGTTAGAGTCTGTCCGGACACTTCAGGCCGGATTGCAGAGTTTTCTGAGCATGAGACGGATTGAGGCGAGGCGCAAGAACGCCAACGCCTTTCGGTTGAGGCACTCCCAGTCCTTGGCAAGGCGGCGGCAGCGGTTGAGCCACGCAATGGTGCGCTCGACGATCCAGCGTTTGGGCAAGACCACAAAGCTGCCGACCTGATCGGAACGTTTGACGATTTCGATCTCGATATGCGGTCGAACTTTCGCGAGCGCATTGGCAAATTTCGGTCCTTTATACCCGCTATCTACGAACAGCTTCTTCAAAAACGGAAACATCTCGAACAGTGTGGCCATCACGAGAACGCCTCCATCGCGATCCTGAATGTCGGCCGGATGAACGACGGCGTGGAGCAGAAGACCTACCGTGTCGACGAGAATGTGCCGCTTCTTGCCCTTGATCTTCTTGCCCGCATCGTACCCGTGCGGATCAATGCACGCCCCCCTTTTTCTGCGCTTTTCACGCTCTGGCTGTCGATGATGGCCGCGGTCGGACTGGCTTTCCGCTGCGCTCGTTCGCGACACTGCTCATAAAGCGCGTGGTGGATTCGCTCCAATGTGCCGTCATAGGTCCACAGATCGAAGTAGCCGTGGACCGAGCTTCTCGGCGGCAGGTCTTTCGGGATCGCGCGCCACTGACAGCCGGTCGAGAGAATGTACATGAGGCCGTTCACCACCTCCCGCATGATCACCGTCCGCTTGCCCCCGCCAGTCTTGCCCGGCGGGATCACCGGTTCGACCAGTCTCCATTCGTCGTCGGTCAGATCGCTCGGATATCGCAATTTGCTGCGGTCGTAACGGGCGCGGTTCTTGCTCGTCCACATCGGTGACCCCTCCTCGAATCAGGCCACTACTCTTGAATCACAGGTGATTCATATGATTCAAGGTGCCGTCGCGGAGTTGGTAGGAATTGAGGTTGGCGTAGTCTCCGGGGTGATCA
>NZ_JAHBGC010000007.1 GCF_018390645.1 Ancylobacter dichloromethanicus | reverse complement strand
CGGAGACGACAATGCACTAACAATCAATTCGGACCACTCGGTGGGGGCCGATCACCCTGCAAAGGCTCAAACTAGTCGAAGAGCGTCGTGTCGAAATCGAGCTCCGAAGTGAATGGGCGGTCAAACTCAGCGAAATGACGGACCATCTCCTCAATGCTAAGCCTCAGATCGTCCATTTCAGCGGCCATGGGGGTGCTGGAGCGATTTTTCTCGAGAACGAGGCCGGCGAAGCGGTCCCGCTTTCAGCTGACGGATTGGCGGGGATCGTCGACGCAGTAGGAAATATTGAATGCGTCATATTGAATGCGTGTAACAGCGCCGATCTTAGCTCAGCTACCAAGCAGTATGTCAAAATCGTGATTGGCTGCGACGATACGATCGCAGACGATGCTGCAATCACTTTCACACGATCATTCTATCGCTCGTTAGCTCATGGAAGAGACTACAGGCAGAGTTTTAAATTAGCTGTCGCTGATGTAAATGCGCAATATGGCGCGATCGAAGCCAAAAAATACAAGATTCTATTCTAGGGGGGGGCGTCCTTCGGCGACAATTCCTCGAACCTACCGTCGAAGAACTCGTCTACTGGGCGTACCCAAAGCTTCCCATCCTCGCTCTGATAGATTACGACGCTGGCGTCATCCGAGATCGGCGAATTGGTCTGAAGCGTTGCGCTTGCCACAACCGTGTACGTGGATCCGCGCTTCCGATGCCGGAAGACCGTTCCCTTGGCTGCTTGGAAAATGGGGGAGGAGGGCATGATCGGATTCCGTTCTATGTGCTGGCGCTTACCGCATATATTGGCGATATGGCATCGGCATGGTGATGACCGGCAACCGGGAAGCTGCCACCCATTTAGAGAAAATGTGCGCCTACATGAGCAAGTGCTCTCTGAACGCCAATGCTTCTCGCCGAGTAACCTACGACCACGACGATTGGTCCTGCGGCAGCCGATGATCGGGATCGTGGACCATGACCGTGTCGTCAGTGAAAAGATTGGCGGGAAAGATCACCAGATTGGTGCCGCCGGCATGGCGAAGTGAGGGAAAAAGGATGCCGCGAAGCCCCGCGGTGATTACGCGATCAGCGAGCTTCCAGGATGGGGGGACTTTTCCGTCGATGCGGGCAATGCGGCGCCACGCACAATCCCACGCCTTCCAGGCCTCATCCCAAACGCTCGGATCGAATCCCTGCGACAGGTCCGCGACCTCGCCGAGCGTGACCGTGTAGGCGGCAAGCGTCGCCGGCGGCGTGATGCTGGCGCCTTGCCGGTATTCTTCAAGCGCCGTCTGCGGCGCGCGGGAGAGATAAAGCGCCTCGACGCCCGGCCGGTTGAAGCGGCCACCGTCGATGGCGGCACCCGCGCCGCTGGTCGGTACGAACGCCCATTTAGGTGTCAGATAGCGGTGGAATATCTCGTCCGGACCGAGGCGGGTGGTTCTCACCCACGGGCTCCGTTCTCGAGATCGCGGATGAAGGCCAGCACTGCCTCTACTTGGCCATCGGCCACGAGCTCAGCCGCCGTGCGATGCCCATAATCGGCGATCGGCTCGTTGCGGTACCAATAGATGGCCTTGTCGATATTGCCGGTGAGCTCCGTGGCTGCCGAGATCACCTTTACCATCTCGCGCATCCGTCCCTGCAGCCGCTCGGAAGAGGGGTTGCGCAAGGTGTTGCGATGAACCCCGGTGAGCTCGGCCAGATTGGCAACGTTGACGCCGAGTGCCTTGGATAAGCGCTTTGGCGAGATATAGGGCGTCCGGGGCTCCTGAAGGCTGTCGACGAAGCCGGAAACCATCGCAGTGTGAGTTAGCTGAGCCTGGGCCACGGCAGAACCTCGCTTGTGCCATGCACAATATATGCACATTTCCAGGCACATCAAGTGACGGTCCCATTCCCTTTCCCCGGTACCGAAGGTCACCGCCCAAAGGGCGATCGAAGGAACGGTGGCTGGTCGTCTCTCGATGATCCTTGGTGCGACATGGTGAATGTGCAGGGTAAGAGCGGGCCTCGTTTAAATCGGGCTTGCTCATGCTACCTGCCTATCGTCGTCGCGATCGGAGAAAGAGGCCGGAGATGCAGCCGCGGACGCCGCCAGTCTTGCAACAATACCGACGTCCGGCGCGCCTCCTGCACTGGATCATGGCGGCCATCGTGATCACGATGGTGCCGCTCGGCATCGCGGTGAACTACCTACCCTGGGACGCTTTCCAGGATTGGCTCTTCAACCTGCACCAGTCGCTGGGCATCGTGGTTCTTGGGCTGGTCATCGTCCGCCTTGCCTATCGCCTGACGCACAAGCCGCCACCTCTGCCCACGTTGATCCCGCCCTCTCAGCGGCTGCTGGCGGAGAGCGTCCACATCGTCCTCTACGCTATTCTCTTCGCCATGCCGGTGATCGGATGGATTGGCACCAACGCCTATGGCGAGCCGATGAATGTGTTCTGGTCGGTCACCCTGCCGACGGTAACCGGGAAGAACGAGGCGTTCTCCGACGTGCTCTGGAGTATGCACAACATCCTCGGTCTGACACTCGGCGGATTGATCGTCATCCACGCCAGCGCAGCGCTGGCGCATCGCTTCGTCTTCAAGGATGGCGTGCTCGGCCGCATGTGGCCGCCATAGAGGCAGCGCGAAACCTACCGAAGACAATCCGACGAGCGCCACTTCCTTCGAAGCGTTGTCATCCGGTTATCCCGGAGGGGACCCTCAGGCAGAAGCTTGCCGCCCTCGCTATCGACGACCAGCCCTGAGGCATGCGCATTTACTAGGCAGCGGACTCATAACGCATTGATCCAGATGCGGACTGCGGCGAGCTTGAGGGCTGCGAGGAAGTTGTCTGGGCGCCGGTCGTAGCGGCTGCGAGGCCCCGCATCTGCTTGATCCTGTTGAAGAAGCGCTCGACGAGGTTCCTTTGTCGATAGAGCCACGGACTGAAGGCGAAGGTGCGCTTGCGGATCGAGCGAGGCGGCACATTGGCAAATCCGCCGCGCTCCGCCGTCTCGGCGCGGATGGCGTCTGTGTCATAGGCCTTGTCGGCGAGCAGGATGCCGCCCGGTGCGAGCCGCGCCAGCAGTTCGCGCCCAGCCGGCGCGCCGCCCGCCTGCCCGGCGGTGAGCAGGAGGTGGATCGGCCGGCCTTCAGCATCGACCAGAGCGTGGATCTTGGTGGTCAGCCCACCCCGGGAGCGTCCCATGCAACGATCGTCATCGCCCCCTTTTTGATGGCGGCGCCGTGCTGGTGAACGCGAACACAGGAGCTGTCGATCATCACGATGTCGCCGTCATAGGCGGCTGAGACCGCTTCCAGCAGCTTGTCCCAGACCCCGGCCGCCCGCCAGCGAACGAAACGGTTGTAGAGGGTTGTACGCGGACCGTAGCGCTCCGGAACGTCCCGCCACGGCGCCCCGGTGCGGAACCGCCAGAGAATGCCATTGATCACCCGGCGGTCATCCACCCGCGCGACCCCGCGCGGCTTGTTCGGCAACAACGGCCCAATGATCGCCCATTCCTCGTCCGTCAATTCGTGCCGGCGCATCACTCTCTCCCCAATCGAGAGAGCTTGAATCACGCTCATAGCCGGCCGGCAATTTTATGGGGCCACTGCCTAGGCTAGATCACCAATCCCATTTCTTTCGGCAAAATCAATTTTGCACTGTAATTCGCGCCGCTGCCGCGAAGCGCTGCCGTGTCGCCTCTCGAAGCCGGCTGAGGCCGAAATATGCCGCCATACTGCGGATCACTTCCTCCGTTTCGACGCCGTCACCCTGGAACGACGCGGCCAGCGACGCGAGTTCCGCGAGCGGTATATCCGTATGGTCGCGCATTTTGAGAGATGCGCTGCGAAAGGGAATGATCGCGCCCGGTCGAAGGTTCGGCGGCCAAAGCAGCGTGCGCTCGTCCTCCACCGAACGCGGTATCGATGATGAAACGCAAGCGACGACCTGTTCACGTATCCGACTTGCAGCGCGGGAGAAGCCATGCGCGCGAGCGATCCGGGAGACCAGCAAGTCTTCGTAAATCGGTGCTTCTACAGCGATAGCGCAGGTCACCATCTGCCGGAGCTGCGAGCGATAGAGCGGCTCGTAGAAGCGATCGGCGTCGGGCGTGAAACCGGCCGAAGCGAGGTCGGTTATTCGATACTCGTCGAAGTGCAGCGCAGGTGCCGGCTGAGGCGCCGCAGCGGCATATTGTCGGTTTGGAAGGGGCATCGTCGGCGCATTCGAGATGGCTACGATTTCCGGTAGTTCGAGTTCGAACTCGGTTTCCGCGAAAATTGGCTCGCCGTTGGTCGACGCGGCATCATCCGGCGGTTCGCTCTCGCCGGCTTCCGGAAGAGGCGGCTGAGCCTCCGCCACTTCCTGCTCTGCCGCCAGTCGCTCCACGCGGCTCGCTTCCAGATCCGCAATCAGCTGGTCGTGCAGGCGCTCGATGGCGCGGCTGGGATCGGCCCACCAATCCGTGCTCCACACACGCCGGATACGCCAGCCGAGCTGCCGAAGCACATGTTCGCGCAGTCTGTCTCGGTCGCGTGCGGTTGCTGAGCGATGATAGGTCGCGCCGTCGCATTCGACGCCAGCGAAGTAGCGTCCGGGCGCCTCGGGATCAACGATGCCGAGATCGATGCGAAAGGCCGAGACGCCGATCTGGGTGTGCACAATCCACCCGCGGTTTTCCAGTGCGGACTTGATGGCATCCTCGAAGGGCGACTCGGTGCCGCCCCCGGTCGCCGCGAACGCCTCGGCCAGAGCCCGTGCGCCACGCTCCGCAAACTCCAGGAAGTGCTTGAAGTCTCGCACGCCGCGGGCATTGGTGCGGGAGAGGTCGATCTGATCGGGCCGCAGCGTGGCGAACACCACCATCTCCTGCCGGGCCCGGGTGATGGCAACGTTCAAGCGCCGATGTCCACCTTCCTTGTTGAGCGAACTGATTGTCGCCACCGAGCGGCCGGTGTGATCGGGCGCCACGGCGACCGAGAACAGAATGACATCGCGCTCGTCGCCCTGAACGTTTTCCAGATTCTTGATGAACACCGGCTCGTGCCAGCGCGCGGGATCAAAGAAAGGTTCCAGATCCGGATAGCTGCGTCGTTCCTGATCGAGCAGATTCTCGATCAGGCGCTGCTGCTCGCCATTGAAGGTAACGACACCCAGAGACGAGCGGAGCACCGTGAACTCCGGCTGCTTCAGGCGGCGGATGATCTCGGCGACCACCGCCCGTGCCTCCTCGCGGTTTACCCTGCCGCTGCCGCGCTCATACACGCCATTCGGGACGTGGACATAGCGAACCGCGCGGTCGTCGGTCACGGGCGAAGGGAATGTCACCAACCTTCCGCGGTAATATTCGTTGTTGGAGAAGGCGATGAGACTTTCATGCCGACTCCGATAGTGCCAATCCAGCCGGCGTGGGGGAATGTTGGCGGCGAGGCATTCGTCGAGAATGCTCTCTTGGTCTTCGACGTCGATGCCATCGTCCACGTCGTCGACGCCGCGATCACCGACGCTGGTCGGGGGCAACTGTTCGGGGTCCCCCACAATGACAACCTGCCGCCCACGGGCGATGGCGCCGATCGCATCCCATACCGGAATCTGGGACGCCTCATCGAAGATGACGTTGCCCCCTGAAGCGTCCTCGGTTTGAATTGGACTCCGTCGGAAGGAGACGGAGATGAAGAAGAGCCGGTTCAGCGAAGAACAGATCATTGCCGTGCTGAAGGAGCATCAGGCCGGGATTGCGGTAGTGGATATCTGCCGCAAGCATGGGATCAGTGACGCGACCTTCTACAACTGGCGCAATCGCTACGGCGGCATGGAGGTGTCCGACGCGCGTCGCCTGAAGGCGTTGGACGACGAGAACCGTAAGCTCAAGAAGCTTCTGGCGGAATCGATGCTGGACGTCGCGACGCTGCGCGAGGCGCTCGGAAAAAACTTCTGAAGCCCGGATCGCGGAGAGCGTTCGTGACCTGGGCGATCGAAGAGAAGAGCTACTCGCAGCGGCGGGCCTGCGGCCTGATCGGGCTCGCTCCAAAGACCTATCGCTATGCCTCGCGGCGATCAGACGATGTGGAGATCCGGGAGCGGCTGAAGATTCTTGCGGGCCAGCGGCGGCGGTTCGGCTACCGGCGGCTGCACATCCTGCTGAGACGCGAGGGCATTGCGCTGAACCATAAGAAGCTGTTCCGGCTCTATCGGGAGGAGCGGCTGACGGTGCGCCGGCGTGGCGGGCGCAAGCGCGCGCTTGGGACACGGGCGCCGATGACCCTGCCACAGGGACCGAACCAGCGCTGGAGCCTCGACTTTGTCGCGGACCAACTCGTCGATGGCCGGCGCTTCCGCGTGCTGGTCATCGTCGATGACTTTACGCGCGAATGCCTGGCGCTCGTCGTTGACACCTCGCTCTCCGGCCAGCGTGTTGTCCGGGAGCTCGATGCACTCATCGCCCTTCGCGGCCGCCCGCTCATGGTGGTCAGCGACAACGGCACCGAACTGACCTCGCGCGCGATCCTGCAATGGCAGGAAGACAGCCGGGTCGAGTGGCACTACATCGCACCCGGCAAGCCCATGCAGAACGGCTTCGTCGAGAGCCTGAACGGCCGCTTCCGGGACGAATGCCTGAACGAGCACATGTTCCGAAATCTATCGAGCGCTCGCCAGCTGATCGAGGAATGGAGAACGGACTACAACGCCCACCGGCCGCATACGAGCCTTGGCGGCCTCACCCCGGGCGAGTTTGCAACCCGGTCCAGAACGGACCAGAGCGAGAACAGAGTCCAGTTATGAACGAGGCCAAATAGGGGGCAACGTCAACGCGCTCCTCTTGTCGTCAGCGAGCGCCGTCGCATGGTCACGGCTGAGGCCAGCATCGTTCTAAGTGAGCATCGATAGAATGCCTTGTGCTCAGTCGGCATGCTCCCGTCGGGTAGGTTGATTGCCTTGTTTGTCGAGGAAACCAGTGGTACAAAGCGTACAGATTAGAACTATTCCAAATTAGGTAGTCGCATGGGTTGGTTTTCTGATGGGAGAAAGCGCTTCTCCGACCTTTCGGAGCAGGAAATCCTGGCGCTTGCGATATCGGCAGAGGAAGACGACGCTCAAATTTATGCTGGATACGCCCAGCGACTGGCAACAGATTATCCGAAAACTGCTGCCATGTTCGCAGGAATGGAGCGAGAGGAGGACCTGCATCGAAGTGCTCTCATCGCCGAGCATGAGCGGCGCTTTGGAGGTGTCATCCCACTGATTCGGCGTGAACATGTTGCCGATTACGTTTCGCGACGCCCCACTTGGCTGGTTTCCAACCTCGGCCTAGACCGGATACGTGCTGAGGCAGGCAGGATGGAAAATGATGCCTGTCGTTTCTACGAGGAAGCGGCCAAGCGAACAACCGATTCCCGGACACGCAGGCTACTTGGAGACCTTGCCGAAGCCGAACGCCAACATAAAGGAACGGCCGAGGCGCTGGCCGAGGATTATCTCTCGCCTGACGCGACCCTTCACGAGGAAAAGACAGCTAAGCGTCAGTTGCTTCTAACTCTTGTCCAGCCCGGCCTCGCTGGTTTAATGGACGGCTCGGTTTCGACGCTCGCACCGATATTCGCAACGGCCTTCGCAACACGCGATCCCTGGACAACACTACTAGTTGGCCTTGCTGCGTCAATCGGCGCCGGTATCTCAATGGGTTTTACAGAGGCAGCGCATGATGACGGGGTGCTCTCAGGTCGGGGATCCCCCATCAAGCGGGGGCTCGCATCTGGTATAATGACGACAATTGGGGGGCTTGGTCACGCCTTGCCATACCTCATAAGCGATTTCTGGACGGCAACTACAATCGCGTTTGCTGTCGTGTTCGCCGAGCTCTGGGCGATCGTCTGGGTCCAACATCATTTTATGGAAACGCCGATCCTGCGGGCTACCGTTCAGATAGTCGTCGGGGGCTTACTGGTCCTAGGCGTCGGCGTTTTCATTGGTGGAGGTTGACGCGCTGTCGGCTCATAGGGCGGCTGAACGCCGAAGCATGCGTTGCGTCCGTCCTATCGGTCATGAGACCATCGCGTCGGCCATGCATTTCATCAGGTCGCTCCGGCGCACCACTCCACGATCCACCGGAGTTGCGCCTGCGGAATGGCTTCCTTCGAGCTTCGCAAACAGTTCTTCCGCCGGCGTGAACGTGAAGCCGAGCAGCAGGTTCACGACCTCCTGTCCACCGCCGCCGATTGGCGGCGGTGGACAGGGATGTAGTCCATCCCCGTTGAGTCCTTCTTCAGCGTCGGCGAGGTATCCGGCCGACCTATCGGATTGCGGGAATAGGGGACGCGTCGTGCCCGTGCCGCATCGGCCGTCGCTGTGGCTTGTCGCCGAACTGACATCCTCGTTGGCGCGAACGGTGCGGAATTTCCGGCCATCCCAGTCTCGCGCGGGGTCGCCGAATAGGCGGGCGTAACGTCAGGGTCCCGATAGCAGATCACAGCCGCCGTACCGCCGATCCTGCTACCGCTGGAATGCACACGGCATCGAACAACTCGCGAATGCCGGGCGAGGAAAGCCCCCGAACATCGATCAAACAGGCTACGAACCCCGTCGCCGCAATGGCGGCAAGGGTGAGGTCCGTGAGGGCGATCCGTTTCATGGCATCGCATCGAGGACCAGCTTGTTCTCGATGGCGTCTTCTCGATGGCGTCTTCTCGATGGCGTCAGTCTCACCCTGGATTCTGGTGCCAAGCGACAGTTGCCAGCCGTCCGACATCATCAGGTTGACCTTGAAGCGGTAGACGCCCGGCTCGGTCGAGGGTAGCGCCTCGATCGGAGCGGCTATGGTCGGCATGCCTTCGGGCGCCATGTCGAAGCGGGTGGCGAAGATCACCGCGTCCGGCATCGCCTTTCCAGACCGCTTGACAAGCCGGACGGCAACGATGGCGCCATAGCCATGCTTGACGTTGGTCTGAACTAGCCGGAACTCACAGTCTGCGAAGTTGGCGTGTGCCGCCGAGAGAGCCGCCATGCAAAGCGACGTGCGACGGCGGTGCAAGACCGACTTGATCTCCTCCCTGTGGCTTGACATCCTCGCCGAGTCATCTACTCCTCGGCTTATATGCTGCGACGCACGCGCCATATCCTTGTCCTGCTGATCGCCCTCACCTTTGCGGTGTCAAGCGTCGGCTGGAGCATTGCAGGCGCCGTGCTGAACGGGGTGCCGAGCGGCGGGCATCATGCCGCAGCCGCGTTTGCACAAGCGCAGCATAGCGATCACGCCAGCCTTGATGACACGCACGCAAATACGGCGAGCGGGTATCTTGCAACGTGTGACGCATCCGCTGGAACGGGGTGCCAGCCCGACGCTCAGGAAGGTGAAGCGACAAGCTCCTGCTGTGCGACGGCCTGCCATACGGCGATGCTGACGAGCCCGTGTGTTGCAACGATCATTACCCTCATACGGGCGATAGACCACCCGCCGCTTGAAGTCGGCATAAGGGAGGCAGCTACCACGCGCCTCGACCGCCCACCGAGATTTGCCGACCTTTAGTCGTCGGCCGACTCCTTATCGCGACCTCAGACCGTTGACGGACTAGATCCGTCTTGGGGGCCGTCCTCGGGCATTCGGCCGACCACCTTCGCTACTGCGCCCTCCGCAGTCGCTGAAGCTCGCTGTTCGACGCCGCGCGGCCACGCCGCGCCGGCAGGTCCAGCCCGATTCCGAGGATTTCATGAAGCCAGCGTTGCTGACGGCTGCCGCCGTCATCTTGTCCGCGTGCAGCGGACCTCCGGCGATCGAGGCGGGCCTCAGCCCGTCCGATGCGGGCTCCTGGGTGCCCGCCCAGCGCTATGTGCCCGTGACCGCAGGGACGGTCGATTACCAACCCGTTGATCCGAAACCGTGGATCGAGCGCAATGAGCGTGTTGCTCCCACGCAGGGGAGCGAGTGATGGCACTCATTATCGTCGCCCGATCGACTGTACGCCGTGCCCCGCCTCGCAAACGGCTTGCCGCGATCAGCGTAGTGGCTGTCGGGCTCAGTGGCTGTGTGACGTTCACGCCGGATGGTGGCATGAGCCCGGTGTCCAGGGAGGTCTCTGCCGCAATCGGCAAGGACACCGTCAAGATCGCATCGCCAGCCGACGCCGTTGACGTTCGGGCTCGCGTTTCTACGCTTCTTGCGAAGCCTCTGACAGCTGATGGTGCCGTGCAGCTCGCGCTCATCAACAATCGCGGGCTTCAAGCCGAATACAATTCTCTCGGAATCTCGGAAGCTGCGTTCGTCGAGGCTAGCCTTCCCCCGAACCCGGTCATTGGCGTCGAGCGCCTGGCGACGGGCGGGTCGTTGGAGATCGAGCGGCGTGTCATCGCAAACATCCTGGCGCTGATCACGCTGCCGGCTCGCAGTGATATCGCGAAGACGCAGTTCGAAGCGGCGCGGCAGAGGGCGATCGAGGCGACGTTCCGTGCGGCCGCGGATGCGCGGCGGGCCTATTATCGGGCAGTCGCTTCGCGCCAGACGGTTTCCTTCCTGGAACAGGCACGCATCTCGGCCGATGCCGCTGCGGATCTGACCCGCAAGCTCGGAGAGACCGGAGCGGTGAAGAAGCTCGACCAGGCGCGGGCTGCAGCCTTCTATGCCGAGGTTTCTACCGAGCTCGCCGAAGCCCGTATGAACGCGAGTACAGACCGCGAGGCGCTGACGCGCATGCTCGGCCTGTGGGGTGCGGACCTCGCATACAAGCTGCCCGGGCAGCTTCCGAGCATGCCCCGTATTCAGACCGTACAGCAGGTCGAAGTCGAAGCGGTCAGAAAGCGGGTGGACCTTATCGCCGCGAGGCTGGAGCTCGACGCCATGGCCAAGACGCTCGGTCTTACCGAGGCGACCCGCTTCGTCTCGATGCTCGATGGTGGTTGGCGGGGCAACTACGAGCGGGTGACCGCAGATGGACTTCAAGAGAGCGCTTCGCCGCAAGGCTTCGAGCTTGAGCTGCAGATCCCGATCTTCGATCTCGGAGAGGTCAATGTCCGCCGCTCACGAGAGATCTATATGCAGGCAGTCAACCGGCTTCTCGAAAAGTCGGTCAATGTTCGCTCCGAAGCGCGATCGGCCTATCTCACTTATCGCGCCAGCTACGACATCGCTCGCCAGTATCAGAACAGCATTCTGCCGCTGCGCAGGACCATCAACGAGCAGGCCCTTCTCGAATACAACGGCATGCTCATCGATGTCTTCGAACTCCTGACGACGGCGCAGGAGAGTATCGATAGCAACATAGCCGCGATCACGGCCAAGCGCGACTTCTTCATCTCTACCGTGGATTTCGAAACCTCGATCATCGGCGGCGGCGGTTCATCCGCTGGCGCCAGCGAGGGACCTGTCGTCACGGCGGCCGCCGAAGGCGGCGGGCACTGATCCCAGAAAGGTGGACATCATGACGGTCTCCCGTCGAAATTTCCTCGGCACTTCGGGGGCAGTGGCGCTGATCGGCGCGAGCGCAGTCTCGGGCCGCGTCCAGGCCGCTTCAATTCCCGAAGCCCCGATCATGAAGGACGCGACCATGCAGCCGCCGCTCATCCCGACGAGCGGCCCGGACTACCAGCCCGTTGTGACCCTGAACGGCTGGACGCTGCCGTGGCGCATGAACGGCGACTGGAAGGAGTTCCATCTCGTCGCCGAGCCGGTCGTTCGCGAGATGGCCCCCGGCATGGTGGCGCATCTGTGGGGCTATAACGGCCAGTCACCCGGACCGACCATCGAGGCCGTCGAGGGCGACAAAGTCCGGATCTTCGTGACCAACAAGCTGCCGGAGCACACCACGATCCACTGGCACGGGCAGCTTCTGCCGTGCGGCATGGACGGCGTCGGGGGCCTCACCCAGCCACACATCAAGCCGGGCAAGACCTTCGTCTACGAGTTCCAGCTACAGAAGAGCGGGACCTTCATGTACCACCCCCATGCCGACGAGATGGTCCAGATGGCCATGGGCATGATGGGCTTCTTCGTGGTGCATCCGAAGGACCCGACGTTCCGCCGTGTTGATCGCGACTTCGTCTTCCTGATGGCCGCCTACGACATCGAGCCCGGCGCCTATGTGCCGCGGGTCGCCGAGATGACGGACTTCAACCTGTGGACCTGGAACAGCCGCGTCTTTCCAGGAATCGACCACATCGTCGCGGCCAAGGGCGACAAGGTCCGCATCCGCTTCGGCAATCTGACCATGACCAACCACCCGATCCACATGCACGGCTACGACTTCAAGGTCTCGTGCACGGATGGCGGCTGGGTGCCGGAGGCGGCGGCCTGGCCCGAGGTCACCATCGATTGCGCGGTCGGACAGATGCGCGCCTTCGACTTCGTCGCCGATCACCCGGGTGATTGGGCGATCCACTGCCACAAGTCGCATCACACCATGAACGCGATGGGCCACGACCTGCGCAATTTCATCGGGGTCGACAAGAAGGAGGTAGCCAAGAAGGTCCGCAAGCTCGTGCCCGACTACATGCCGATGGGTTCGGCGGGCATGGCGGACATGGGCGAAATGGAGATGCCGCTTCCGGACAATACACTGCCGATGATGACCGGCTTCGCCCAGTTCGGCGCAGTGGAAATGGGCGGAATGTTCTCGGTCGTGAAGGTACGCGAGGGCCTCGCCGCCAACGACTACAAGGACCCGGGCTGGTTCAAGCACCCGGAAGGATCGGTCGCCTTCGAATGGAAGGGCGAGCCGAAAAAGGCCGAACGCGCGCCATCAACTGCGTTCGACAAGACGAAGACCGCCGAATTCAAGGTTGTGAAACCCGGCGGCAACTCACCTCACGACAACCATTGAGAAGGAAACCTGAATGCAGACGAAAATCGTTCTCGCCGCAATCGCGGCCTTCTCCCTGTCGACGTCCGCCTTGGCGGACGCCGGACATTCTCACGACAACAAGCCATACGGCGTGCCGGGCGACGCCAAGAAGTCGGCGCGCATCGTCCAGGTCGCAATGACGGAACAGGACGACAAGATGCTGTTCGTGCCGAACCGGATCGAGGTTCGCAAAGGCGAGCAGGTCCGCTTCGTCATGAAGAACCACGGTGCGAGCGATCACGAATTCGTCCTGGGAACGCATGACGAGATCGTCGCGCATGCGGAGCAGATGAGGAAGAACCCCGACATGGAGCACGACGACCCGAATTCGAAGCGCCTAAGCGCCAATCAGAATGGCGACATCGTTTGGCGTTTCACCAATGCGGGAACGTTCGAATTCGCCTGCCTCATTCCGGGACATATGGAATCCGGGATGGTCGGCACCATCATCGTGAAGTAGGGCAGGGAAGGAGCATGCAGATGCGTGGCTTTGTTACCGCACTGGCGATAACCGCCTTTTCGACCGCAGCCCTGGCGCAGGCCGTGCCGGTGGATGGTCAAGTTACCAAGATCAACGAGGCGCAGGGCAAGATCACCCTCAAGCACGGACCGATCAAGAACCTCGACATGGAGGGCATGACGATGGTGTTCGTCGTTGCCGATCCGAGCATGCTGAATGCGGTCAAGGTCGGCGACAAGGTCAAGTTCGAGGCCGATCGGGTGAACGGACGCATCACCGTGACGAAGATCGAAAAGGCGACGTGACGTTCCTCATATGGGATGCGCCGTCGGCGCATCCCATCACATGGAGATCTCGAATGAACATCGACCGCAGACGCTTCACCTTGCTCACAGGCGCCGCATGCCTCGCTCCAGGCGTCGCGTGGGCGGAAAATCGCCCCTTGGTTACCGTGTACAAGGATCCGTCCTGCGGATGTTGCGGCGCGTGGGCAGACCACATCGCCGAGGCCGGCTTCCCAACAAAGGTTATCGAAGAACCCCGCATCAATGCATTGAAAAACCGGATGGGCGTGCCATCAGCTCTCTGGTCCTGCCACACCGCGCAGGTCGATAGCTACCTCCTCGAAGGTCATATTCCGCCTTCGGCGATAGCCCACCTCCTCACCGTCCGTCCGGTGATACGTGGCCTGGCAGTACCCGGTATGCCGATAGGATCGCCGGGCATGGAAGTGGCAGGAATGTCACCTGAACTTTACGACGTTATCGCTTTTAAGGTAGCATATACTAGCGTTTTCATGCGCTTTCGAGGTTCGTTACAAATAGAGCAATAGACGTTCGGTATGTATAGCCTGCTGGAGTAGGTTCTCTGCTTTTGCTGGAAGAACTAGCCTCGCTTGAAATTCGTTGGCTGAAGCAAGTTAAGGACGAGAACACGAATATGAGAAAGCCAGTTGCCGACCTATCCCATGACCGGGAATGCTGAAGGATATTGTCCGCCGAAAAATCTGCGGCCTGTTCGGAAGCGCAAGCTCGTCGGCAGGATGTACAGTCAGTGGCAGGCGTCGGTCCGCCGAGCCTGTGCGGCTCTGGCGTTTGATAAGTCCACCTACCATTGGAGATCCTGCGGACCCGACCAGGCTCTTTGGCGGGTCGCATCAAAACGATCTGTGGAAACTCGTCTGCACTCTGGCATTTTCTTTTCCGAACGCGACTTAGCGTGAGGCCTGGTTCGCCATTGTGCAGTGAAATCGGCGTACGCATTTTCGGCCTTCGCGACGCGCGCCCGCTCAGCGAACCCGTTTTTCCGTGATATTTTAATCGTAGGCCGCACCACGCTGGCGTGCTCGTGCGGTAAGCCCGCCTTGAATTTCGATACTGCGAACTTGCGGGCGCGCAGCGCCGGTCGCACCCAGATGTAGTCCTCGCCTTTCGTCGGCATGTACCGGATGATCTCCGCTAGCTTTCGAGCGGTCGCCAATGCGGCGATCGGCTTGCCCCGCTTGGCCGCGGTGATTCCGATCCTGCCATTCATCTTGGTGCCGGTCCCAGAGGCGTGGATCGTCCCGGCGGTTGTAACACTCGCTTTGCTGATCGTACTTTGCGCCGGGCGAGCGCGCATTGCCAGGAGCGGCTCTGGGCACCGTGGTGGAGATAGTCGTGATCGGCGTCGCCGCTGGATTGATAGGCGGCGCTAAGTACGGTCATCGATCGTACTTTCTGAGGTGACTTCCCATTGCGCTGGCGAACTTCGAGGCCGCACCGGCTAGGGATGTCCAGTACCACATGCCATAACGCATCGACAGAAGCCGGGCGCCGGCCAACATTTTCGTCGCGTATGCGCCTTGCGGAGGTTGGGTACTATGGCAGTGGCTAGTCCAACAATGCTCCAACGCCGCGAAGCCGAGACTCGAGGGGTTCGAGCCGCGTTCAGGACGATTCGGGTGTATCGATATCCCTCCCAATCGAGAATCTGATCCCGGCTTCGAAACCCGACGGCATGCCGGGCCGCGGCGAGCGAAGCGTGAGCGGGCTGCCTATGCGCTCGGCAATCGTCGACACGATCGACAAGCCGATCCCGCTGCCGCGGGCCGAGGTTCCGGCCCGCTCGAAACGGCCGGCCAGCTTCGCCAGCATCTCGGGCGGGACAACGGGCCCCTCGTTCGACACGGTCAGCAGCCCGTCGGGGGCAAGGGTCACCTCGACGGACGACGGCGCCCCGCCATAGCTGAGAGCGTTCTCGACGAGATTGCGGCATATGATTCCGATGACGTCGGGATCGATGTCGGACATTACCGGCGTTTCCGGTACGCGCAGGGACACCCTGTCCCGCGTCATGCCCCTGTGCATGTCGTCGATCACGACGCGCAAGGCCGCGCGCAAGTCTGACATCCGATCCAGCCGAAGCTGGCCGCCTTCCGCCCGGGCAAGCTGCATGAGGCGCTCGGCGCGCGCCGTCAGCCGCTTGAGCGTCGCCTCAATGTCGGCTCCCCGCTGGGCGGCATGAGGATCCGCGGTCTCCTTCTGGAGGCGCTGGGCCTGGGCGATCGCCCCGGCGAGCGGGTTCCTGAGTTCATGGGCGGTATTGGCGGCGAGGCTGCGTTCCGCCTCGAAGGCCGCCCTGAGCCTTTCGAGCAGCGCATTCAGGGTGACAGCGAGCGGGGCGACCTCGCTGGGCAGGTCGTCGGAGGCGACATGCCCCAGATCCTTCTCGCTGCGGGTCTCCAGCCGTTCCCGGAACGCCCGCAGCGGCCTCGTGCTCCGGCGCACCGCGAGCATGACGGCGACGAAGGCGGCCGGGATGACCAGGAGGATCGGCAGGCCGAGGCCGATCTGGACTTCCCGCGCGACCCCGGCCTCATGGGCGAGCGGCTCCGCCACGGTGATACGGACCGTTCCCTGCAGGGCTTCCTCGCTATACAGGCGGTGCGTCGCGGTCCGGCCGAATCCGGAGCCGCTGTAAGGCGGGAAGACGGACAGGTCGGCGGCATGGGACTGGAGCAGGACCTTGCCCTTGTCGTCACGAACCACATAGGTGAAGAGCTCGTCATGGCCGTGGATCGCGCCAAGCCGCTGGCTGGCGGCATCCCCCTCCTCACGGCCGACGATGTCCATGACGGCGAGGGGAAGCAAGCGTTGCGCCGTCTCCTGCAGGGATGAATCGAAGACCTCCCCGATTTCATGGCGCAGCAGGACGGCGGTCGTCCATGCCGCGCCGACCCAGATCACGAGCAGCACCGTCCCGAGTGAAAGCAGGAGCCGGCCCTGCAGGCTTCGAGGACGCCTCATGCCGCGGCCAGCCGGTAGCCGAGGCCCCGTTCGGTCTCGATGAGGTCGGGGCCGAGCTTCTTGCGCAGCCGGCTGACATGGACCTCGATCGTGTTGCTCTCCACCTCGGCATCGAAATCGTAGAGCTTTTCCTCGAGCTGCGCCCTGGAAAGCACCTGGCCCGGCCGCGCCAGGAACGCTTCGAGCAGCGCCCATTCACGGGCCGTAAGCTGCACGGGCCTGCCGTCCCGGCGCACGCTCCGGCGGGCGATGTCTATGTCGAGCGCATGATGCCGGATGATCGGGTTGGGGTTTCCGGAATAGCGGCGGGCGACCGAGCCGATGCGCGCCGACAGCTCGTCGAGGTCGAACGGCTTGACCAGGTAGTCATCCGCCCCGGCGGTCAGGCCTTCGATCCGGTCCGACACCTGGTCGAGCGCGGTCAGGATGATCACGGGCGTGACATTCCCCGCGGCCCGCAGGGCGCGAAGGAACACGATCCCCCTGCCGTCGGGGAGCATCAGGTCGAGCAGGATCAGGTCATACGCTGCGCTCGCCATGGCATCGCGGGCTGCGTCGATCCGCATGACCCAGTCGACAGAGTGACCATCGCCGGCGATCTGGTCGCGCACGGCTGCGCCCAGCACGCCGTCGTCCTCTATCAGCAGGATTCTCATCGTTGTTCGCCTTCTACGGCTCCTGCCTTTCCTGACGGTCCTTCCTGACGCCGCGCTGAAGCGGATCGCGCGCGAGCTTCAGGATGCCGTCAGCTTGATCCTTGAGGCTTGTCGCAGATCAAGATGGAAGGGAGTCTCGGCCCATGCGGCTCGCTCTGACAATTCTCGCATGTGTCGCGGTCCTCCCTATAGGGCAGGCGCTCGCCGACGACGAATGCTTTGTGCCGATGGCGGACTGGAAGCCGAAGGAGGCCGTTTCCGCCCTCGCGGCCCGGAACGGCTGGACGGTGCGCCGGATCAAAATCGACGACGGCTGCTACGAGATCGACGGCACAGACGCCGAAGGCCAGCGGATCGAGGTGACCGTCCATCCATCGACCCTCGACGTCCTCGACATCGAACGCAAGGATGGCACGGGCCACCGGCGCCACGACGTAGAAGGCCGCCGCGGCGATTGATAGCTCTGCCACCGTCCGGCCCGGATCTCCGGACGTCGTCTGAAGGCTGGCGATCCTACAACCGAGAGCCAACCCGGCCCCGTCGTTTCGGCGGGGCCTTTCGATTCCTGACGGCAAGCTGAAGCAGAAAATCCGTTCCCTTCAGGAGGGGATCAGGCGGGGTGCCCAGAACGGCTCCAGCAGAGAAAAAGGAGACCCTGCCATGAAAAAGACCTTTGCCATCCTGTTCGCGTCGACCGCCCTGACCGCCGGGATCGGCATTCCCGCATGGAGCGCGATGCACGACACCGGTCGCTTCGGAGGCCTGCGTGACGCCGTCCTGGATGCCGGCCGAGATGTTGGCGCGATGCTGGTCAGCGATGATGACGATGACGACCACGATCGTGGACGCCAGCGCGGAGGCGATGACGACGAAGACGATGACGACGACGATGCCCGCGGCGGCAGCGTCTCCGCACCGGTTCCGGCAGGAAGCGTCGCTCCCCCGAACAACGGCCTCTTCGGCAACGGCGCGGCGCCCAAGGCGCAGGTGAACTGAGCCCACCGCCCCATCCACGCTAGACCCAGAGAACAGTACGATGATGAGAGCCATCCTCGCTGCCTTGGCGCTGACCACGGCGCTCACGCTTCCCGGCATCGCCATGGCGCAGCCGGTGACCCTGACCACGACGCTGAAGAACTATGGCGGCAACGGCGCCTACCTCGCCATCTATGTCATCGACCCGAAGGGGGCCTATGCCGGCAGCCTGTGGATGGCGGGCACCAAGTCCAAATATTACGAGCACCTGTCCGACTGGTACCGCGCGACCGGCGGCAACACCGCCGAGATCAACGGCATCACCGGGGCGAGCGTCGGGGCGGGCCGCCGGCTGGCGATCACCCTCGACCTCGCCGACGCGCTCTTCGACGCAGGCTACACGCTGCATGTCGATGCGGCGGCCGAGGACATGCGCGACAGCCCCAACGAGGTCGCCGTGCCGCTGACCGCGAAGGGAGCGGGACAGCCCGTCCAGGGCCGTCGCTACATCGCGAATTTCAGCTACGGCATGTAGGGGGCGAGCATGATCCGCGCCCTCCATCGCTGGCCGGGCCTGCTGGCCCTGGCCCTGGTGACGCTCCTTGCCGTCAGCGGCGCGGCGCTGTCCGTCTTCCCGGCGGCGGAACGGCTCGCCGCGCCGCAGGCGGATGAGGACATGAGCGTGGCCGACCTCGCCACGCGGATCCAGTCCGCTTATCCGGGGGTCGAGCAAATCAAGCGCTCGCCCTCCGGGCGTATCACCGCCTATTGGTTCGACGGCGGCGCGCCGGGTTCCGCAGTCATCGACCCGGCGACCGGCACCGGCGTCGCCTCGGCCGATCCCAACCCGTTCGAGCGCTGGCTCACCAATCTGCACCGCTCGCTGTTCCTGGATGATTCCGGCCGCCTCCTCATGGCGGCGGGAGCGGTGGCGATGCTTGTCCTCGCCGTCTCCGGCTTCTTGCTGGTCGCGCGGCGCGTGGGCGGATGGCGACGCTGGTTGGCGCCGCTGCGCGGGCCTCTGGCGGCGCGCGTGCATGTCGAGCTTGCGCGCGGCGCCGTGCTCGGTCTCTTGCTGTCGTCGGCGACGGCTCTCTGGATGACGGCTTCGACCTTCGGCTTCCTTCCCGACCAGGGAGCCCCTCCGGAGCTGCCCTCCGCGGTGAGCGGGAGGGCCGGCGCCCTGCTGGCATCCATGCCGCTGCTCACCGCGACACCCGTCTCGGCCCTGCGCGAGCTGAGCTTCCCCTATCCCGAAGATGCCACCGACGTCTTCACCCTCAAGACCGACGACGGGGTCGGCTGTATCGACCAGGGCACGGGGGCGACGCTCGGCTGGTCGGGGCTGAGCGGCTGGGAGCGGGTCTCGGAGACCGTCTACATGCTCCACACCGGACAGGGGGCCTCGCTTCTCGGCCTGTTGCTCGGGCTCACGGCGCTCGCCGTCCCAGCGATGGGCGCCACCGGGCTCTTCATCTGGCTGGCGGGCCGCGCCCGTCGTCCCAGGATCCGCGGCAACGCCGCGCCGGGCCGCGCGGAGACGATCATCCTCGTCGGCAGCGAAGGCGGCAGCAGCTGGGGATTTGCCGCGACGTTGCACGCGGCGCTGACCCGCGCCGGGCAGCGCGTCCATGCTGCGCCGATGTCGGGGTTCGACCCCGCCCGCTTTTCCGGCGCGCGGCGCTACCTTGTGCTTGCCGCGACCTATGGCGACGGCGGCGCCCCCGCTTCGGCGAAAGGATTCCTCGACCGCCTCGCCCGGCTGTCCGCCGTGCCGGACGCGCCGCTGGCGGTGTTGGGCTTCGGCGACCGGAGCTTTCCGGCCTTCTGCGCCTATGCCCGATCGGTCGCCGCCGCGGCGGAAAGCAAGGGCTGGCGGCTTCTGCTGCCTTTCGAGACGGTGGACCGCCAGTCGCCGCAGGAATTCGCGCGCTGGGGCCGTGCGCTGGGCGAGGCGCTCGGCACCGCGCTGGAGCTCGACCACCAGCCCGTCCGGCCCGAGACAAGCGCGCTCACGCTCGTGTCGCGCCGCGACTATGGCCACGACGTCCAGGCCCCGACCGCGATCCTGCGCTTCGCGCTCCCGCGCCTTTCCGTGTGGCAGCGCCTGACGGGACAGGGATTTGCCCGCTTCGAGGCTGGGGACCTGCTCGGCATCGTGCCGGAGGGATCGCCCATACTTCGCTTCTATTCACTCGCCTCGGGCCGCCGGGACGGCTTCGTGGAGATCGTGGTGCGCCGGCATGTCGGCGGCATCTGCTCGAGCGCGCTCACGACGCTCGAGCCCGGCGGGACGGTCGCCGCCTTCATCCGCCGCAATCCCGGCTTCCACGCGGCCCGCGACCGCACGCCCCTGATCCTGATCGGCGCCGGCACCGGCATCGGGCCGCTCGCCGGCTTCATCCGCGCCAACGGATCGCGCCGCCCGATCCACCTGTTCTTCGGCATGCGGCATCCCGACAGCGACTTCCTCTATCGCGAGGAGCTGCAAGGCTGGGCGGCCGGGGGCCGGCTCCGCCATCTGTCCACGGCGGTCTCCCGCGGAGCCCGGCCGCACTATGTCCAGGACGCGCTTGTCGCCGACCAGCTCGAAGTCGTCCGCGCCATCCGGAAAGGTGCGCGCGTCATGGTCTGCGGCGGGCGGCAGATGGCGGCCGGGGTGGCCGAGGCGATGACGCGAATGCTGGAGCCGCTCGGCCTGTCGCCCGAGGTCCTCAAGGCGGAGGGACGCTATGTCGAAGACGTCTACTGACTTCGGGCGCTACGCACTCAACGGCCCGACGATGGGGACACGCTGGTCCGCGCTCTTCTACGCTCCCGCCGGCTTCGACGCCGGGGCCGTTCAGGCGGATCTGCAGGCGGCGATGGACGAGATCGATGCGCAGATGTCGACATGGAAGCCCGACAGCGAGCTGATGCGCCTGAACGGGACTCCGGCGGGGGAATGGGTGAGCGTCCCGCCACGCCTTCTGGATGTGCTCCGGCTGGGGCTGGCGATCGGTCGCGCTTCCGGCGGCGCGTTCGACCTCGGCATGGGTGACGCGGTGGCCGCGTGGGGCTTCGGCGCCGCGGAAGCCAGCCCGGACCGCATCCGCGGCGCAATAGAGGCCCGGCGCGTGCCGGCCTATGACGCGCTCGAGATCGATGGAACCAGGGTCCGCAAGCGCGTGCCGATCACGCTCGACCTCAACGGCATCGCCAAGGGATATGGCGTGGACCGCCTCGCCGGGATTCTCGGCAGCCTCGGCATCCGCGACGGGCTGGTGGGCATCGATGGCGAGATGCGCGCCATGGGCCTGAGGCCCGACGGCGAGGCCTGGACGGTCGCGGTGGAGCAGCCGGACCCGGAGCGTCGCGCGCCGCATTCGCTCCTGTCGCTCGAGGATTGCGCCGTCGCCACATCCGGCGACTATCGCCACTGGATCGACGTGCAGGGCCGGCGCCTCTCCCACACCATGGACCCGGCCCGCGGCGCGCCGCTGGTGGAATCGCCCACCTCGGTCACGGTGCTGGCGCCGACATGCGCCGAGGCCGACGCCTGGGCGACCGCGCTCATGGTGCTCGGCGCGGGCAAGGGCGGGGACCTCGCCCGGCGGCTGGGGATCGATGCCCTGTTCCTGCTTCGCAGCGCCTGTGGCATCCGTTCCTGTGGGATCGGACGTCTCTTCGGGGACGCAAGGATGACAGTTCGGGCGTGGGGAGGCTGAACGCGGTGGACCATTCGAATGAGGACAGGCTGAAGATCGCGCTGTTGCTGGTGGGGTTCGGCGGCCTCGCGACTGGCCTCATCCTCCATGTCGCGGCGAGGCCGGATCTCGCGCAGACTGTCTGGTTCGCGGGCGTCGTTCCTATCCTGGCCGCGCTTCTGGTGGAAATCCTGCGCAGCCTGTGGCGCGGCGAGGTCGGCCTCGACATCGTGGCGGCGCTGTCCATGTCTTCCGCCCTCGCCTTCGGGGAGACGCTGGCGGCGGCGGTGGTCGCCGTCATGTATTCCGGCGGCACCTTCCTCGAAAGCTTCGCCGAGGGCCGCGCCCGCCGCGAAATGCGCGATCTGCTGTCGCGCGTCCCGCGCATGGCGACGAGGTATCGCGACAATGGCCTGGTCGACGTCCCGCTGGACGACATCGAGCCTGGTGACCGTCTGCTGATCCGGCAGGGCGACGTCGTCGCCGCCGACGGCACCGTGGCTTCCGCCTCGGCCTTCCTCGACACCTCCGCGCTGACGGGTGAATCGCTTCCCGTCCGCGTCGACGCGGGCGGTGAGGCGATGAGCGGCTCAACCAATGCGGGCGAGGCCTTCGACCTGATCGCCTCGCGCCCGGCGAAGGACAGCACCTATGCGGGCATCGTCCGGCTGGTGGAGGAAGCCCAGCGGTCGAAGGCGCCGATGTCGCGGCTGGCGGACCGCTGGTCGCTCGGCTTCCTGGCGGTCACGGTCGGGCTCGCCTTCGCCGCCTGGTGGTTCACCGGCGACCCGATCCGCGCCGTCGCCGTCCTCGTCGTGGCCACGCCCTGCCCGCTGATCCTTGCCGTTCCCGTCGCCTTGGTGGCCGGGCTGTCGCGCGCGGCCCATTTCGGCGTGCTGATCAAGGGCGCGGGTGCCCTCGAAACCATGGCGAACATCCGGACACTGATCCTGGACAAGACAGGCACGCTGACCGACGGCCAGCCCCGGATCGTCTCGATGGACAGCCATCTCGGCATGGACGAGGACGAACTTCTTCGCCTTGCCGCGGCCCTCGAGCAGGCTTCCAAGCACCCGATGGCGCAGGCAATCGTCGCCGCCGCCAGAACAAGGGGCTTGTCCCTCCCCGTACCGTCGGAGGTGACGGAAGTACCAGGCGAGGGGGTGGCCGGACGCGTGGAGGGCCGCGTCGTCCTCGTTGGCGGGCACGGGTTCGTCTCGGATCGCGTGGAGCGGACGGCGGTGGAGCATCCGGCGCTCGCCGCGGGGGCGGTGCTGGTGGCGGTCGGCATAGACGGGCAGCTGGCGGGACATCTGATCATGGCCGACCCGCTGCGCGACGGGGCGCGGGACATGCTGTCCAGCCTGCGCGGCCAAGGCGTCAAACGGATCCTGCTGGCCACGGGGGACCGCCGCGAAGTGGCCGAGCGTGTGACGCAGGGCCTGGGCCTCGACGGCATCCGTGCGGGCCTGACCCCGGATCAGAAGGTTCTGCTGGTCCTCACCGAGCACAAGCGGGGGCCGGTGATGATGGTTGGGGATGGCGTGAATGACGCGCCTGCGCTCGCGGCTGCCGACGTGGGCGTCGCAATGGGCGCGCGCGGTGCCGCCGCCTCGGCGGAGGCCGCCGACGTGGTTCTCCTGGTCGACCGGATCGATCGGCTGGGAGCCGGGATGGAGATCGCGCACGGCGCACGCCGGATCGCGCTGGAAAGCGTCGTCGCCGGCATAGGGCTGTCGGTTCTCGGCATGGTGGCTGCCGCTCTCGGCTACCTGTCGCCGGTCCAGGGCGCCTTGCTTCAGGAAGCGATCGACGTCGCCGTCATCCTCAACGCCCTTCGGGCGCTCCGCATCTCCCCGGCTGCTGCGCCACCGTCTGCGCCGGCTCCCGTCGCCATGGAAACCGGTCTTCCAGGAAAGGTCCCGAAATGAGCCGTCTCTCGCATCCCGAAATCCACATGGTTCACCGGATCGGCTGGCTCCGTGCCGCCGTGCTCGGCGCAAACGATGGGCTCGTGTCCACGTCGAGCCTCGTCGTCGGCGTCGCCGCGGCCGGATCGGGATCGACCGAGATCCTGATCGCGGGACTGGCCGGTCTCGTGGCGGGTGCGATGTCGATGGCTGCCGGTGAGTATGTCTCGGTGAGCTCCCAGATGGACGCCGAGAACAGCGATCTCGCTCGCGAGAGACGCGAACTCGCGGCGATGCCCGAGGCGGAACTGGAGGAGCTGACGCAAATCTACGTCGAAAGGGGCCTCGACCGCACGCTCGCGGAGCGGGTCGCGATCCAGCTGACGGAACGCGACGCCCTGGGAGCCCATGCCCGTGACGAACTCGGCATCTCCGAGACCATCGCCGCCCGCCCGGTACAGGCGGCCATCGTCTCGGCTCTCACCTTTGCAGCTGGAGCGGTCGTGCCGGTACTGGTCGCGCTCGCGTCGCCTGCCGACAAGACAAGCGTCATGGTCGCAGCCTCGACGCTCGTGGCGCTGGCCGTCCTGGGCGGTCTCGGTGCCACTGCCGGAGGAGCCGGCGTGGCGCGCGGGGCTCTGCGTGTCACCTTCTGGGGCGCGCTCGCCATGGGCGTAACCGCCACAGTCGGAACGATCTTCGGGGTCAGTGCCGGATAGCGGGCATTCCGTGCACAGTCCCGCCGCCGTCAACTGCGCGGCGAGGGTCCGAGGCTTCGGCGCCTCAAGGCTGGCGAGTCCGCCATGGCCGTAAGCCATGAGCCTCCGTCGGCACAGAAGAAGGGGAGCGACCCGCCTTGAGGCCGCTCAATGCGGCGGGCAAGCGCTGGGTATTCTGTTCCGACAGGATGCTCGTGCAAGGTCGGCGGCGGCCCGCCGCAGCATGGAAGAGAGCGTGAGACATGCGACACATCAAGCTGGCCCTTTTCGCCGTCCTCGCCCTCATGTCCGTACTGTGGGTCGCGGCCGAGCCGGAGGTGTTCCAGTCGAGCGGCTTCTTCGCGGCGAGAGCGGCCGCCGTGCAATATACCGGCGTCCTCGCGATCGCGGCCATGAGCGTGGCGATGATGCTCGCGCTGCGCCCGCGCTGGCCCGAGCGCTGGATGGGCGGGCTGGACAAGATGTACCGCCTCCACAAATGGCTCGGCATCACCGCGCTCGTCGTCGCCATCGTCCATTGGCTGTGGGCGCAGGGGCCGAAATGGGCGGTGGGCTGGGGCCTGCTGGAACGGCCGGTGCGGGGCGGCGCCCGCCCGGCCCCCGCAGACCCGGTGGAGGCCCTGTTCGCAGGCCTGCGCGGCACTGCCGAGGGCATCGGCGAATGGGCCTTCTATGCCGCTGTGGTGCTGATCGCGCTGGCGCTGATCCGCGCCTTTCCCTACCGCTGGTTCTACAAGACCCACCGCCTGCTGGCGGTCGTCTATCTGGTGCTGGTGTTCCACGCGGTGGTGCTGCTGGATTTCGCCGACTGGATGACGCCGCTCGGCGTCGCGACGGCCCTGCTTCTGGCCGGCGGCGCCTATGCGGCCGGGATCGTGCTGCTGCGCCGCGTGGGCGCGGCGCGACAGGTGACGGGGCGGATCGCCGAGTTCCGATACTATCCGGGCGTGAAGGCGCTCGAGACCATCATCGACGTGCCCACCGGCTGGCCGGGGCACCGGGCGGGCCAGTTCGCCTTCGCCATGTCGGACGCGTCGGAAGGCGCGCATCCCTACACCATCGCCTCCGGCTGGCATCCGGACCGTCCGCGGATCGCCTTCATCACCAAGGAGCTGGGCGACCACACCAGCCGGCTGCGCGAGAAACTGCGTCCCGGCCAGGAGGTGCAGGTGGAAGGGCCCTATGGCTGCTTCACCTTCGACGACGATTGCCGCAACCAGATCTGGGTCGGCGGCGGCATCGGCATCACGCCGTTCATCGCGCGGCTGAAGCATATGGCCCTGCGCGGCGACGCGCCCGATTGGCCGGAAGGCCAGACGGCAGACCTGTTCCACACCACCACCGATGTCGACGAGGTGGCGCTCGCGAAGATCGCGCAGGACGCGCGGGCCGCCAATGTGCGCCTGCATGTCCTGATCAGTGCCCGTGACGGCCGGCTCACCGGCGCCCGCATCCGCGAGGAAGTGCCGGACTGGCGCGAGGCGAGCATCTGGTTCTGCGGTCCCGCCGGCTTCGGAGCCGCGCTAAGGAAGGACTTCGCCGCTCACGGCTTTCCCGTCGAGGATCGCTTCCATCAGGAGTTGTTCGACATGCGGTGAACGACCGGTTCTGGGCAATTCAGAATGGCCGCGGCTGGTCGCGCGTATCTGCGTCCTTTTTGCAGTGATGGGCCGGCTCTCGGTGGGTCCGGGACGGATGATCCGGATGCCGCTCGTCGGTTATCGCTTGGCAGCGGGCCGTTCGCGTCTGGCAGGCGGGCGGCGCTCGCGATCCTGACGCGACCGGTCCGGGGAGCGGCGATTTGCGCGCCTTCGTCGATCGAGAGACTTCGCGTGACCGGCGTGAATGGCTCGTCTCTCAAGCGGTCCGTTCGGCCAGCATCCGCGCTGCCCACATGCCCGCGAGCATGGCCGGCACGAAGACGAGCGTCCCCGCCGCCCCAAGCCCGAGAGCGGTGAAGGCCGGGCCCGGACAGAAGCCGCCAAGGCCCCAGCCGATGCCGAACAGCGCCGGCCCGACGATGAGCCTCGAATCGATGTCGCGCCGCGTCGGCAGCTGGAAGGCCGGGGCCAATAGGGGGGCCGCTCGCATCCGCGTCAGACGGAAACCGATGAAGGCGACAATCACAGCCCCGCCCATCACGAAGGCGAGCGAGGGATCGAAGGTGCCGAAGAGATCGAGGAAGTTGAGCACCTTGGCAGGATTGCTCATGCCCGAGACCACCAGCCCGATGCCGAACAGGAGCCCAAGGGCGAGATTGACGAGGATCGACATGGTTCAGCCCCCGAGTACATGGCGCATGACGAGCACGGTGAGGAAACCCGTGCTCATGAAGACGAGCGTCGCCACGGCCGAGCGCGGCGAGAGGCGCGCCATTCCGCACACGCCATGGCCGGAGGTGCAGCCGCCGCCCCATACGGAGCCGCAGCCGACCAGCAGCCCGGCCACCGCCATGAGCGCCAGGTCGGCCGAGACCGTCTGCACGACGGGTGTTCCCGTCACCGCGGACACGAGGAGGGGCGCGGCAACCAGACCGGCGACGAAGGCCAGTCGCTGCGCGAACAGGCCGTCGCGCCAGGGCGGGAGCAGCCGGACGGCGATGCCGCTGATGCCGGCGATTCGCCCTTCCAGCAGCACCAGCAAGGCAGCACTGAGGCCGATCAGCATGCCGCCGACGAGCGAGGCGATGGGGGTGAACTCGGTCATGGCAAACTCTCGCGCACATTCGCCGTCGGTGCGTCGGGCGCACAGAACAGCGCGTGCATGGTGGTGATGAAGGTTTCGACGCGCGGATCGGCGAGCCGGTAGAACACCTGCTTGCCTTCCTTCCGTCCGACGATCAGGCCGGCCTCGCGAAGGCCGGCGAGCTGCTGCGACAGGCCCGGCTGGCGGATGCCGAGCAGGTCCTCCAGTTCGCGCACCGGGCGCTCGCCATGGGCGAGCGCACAAGCAACCAGCAGCCGGTCGGGATTCGACAGCGTCTTGAGGAAGGCGGAGGCTTCGCCGACCTTCGCCTTCATGTCGGCGGCATCCGGCGCCAGCGTCTCGGTCATCGTTTCAGTCCGCTTGTCGTCTCAGTCCGCTTGTCGTCTCAGTCCGCTTGTCGTCTCAGTCCCAGGCCGCTCCCGTGAGCAGGTCGAGTGGAATCTTAAGATAGCGGATCCCGTTCGATTCCGGTTCGGGTAGCCGCCCGCCATTGGTGTTGATCTGCAACGATTGCAGGATAAGCTTGGGCATGGCGAGGCTGCGGTCGCGCGCCTCGCGGAGGGCCACGAACTCCTCCTCGGTGCTGCAGCGCGCCATATGGATGTTCGTCGCCTTCTGCTCTCCGACCGTCGATTCCCACCGGGGCTCGCGTCCGCCGGGCTGGTAGTCGTGGCCGGTGAAGACGCGGGTCTCGTCGGGAAGCGCGAGGATGGCCTGAATCGACCGCCACAGCACACCCGCACTGCCGCCGGGAAAGTCGGCACGGGCGGTGCCGCTGTCGGGCATGAACAGCGTATCGTGGACGAAGGCGGCGTCGCCGATCACATAAGTGATCGAGGCCAGTGTATGTCCCGGCGAGAACATCACCTTCGAGTCGATCCCGCCGACCTTGAACGTGTCGCCGTCGGCGAAGAGATGGTCCCATTGCGAGCCGTCGGCGGGGAAGTCCGGCCAGTTGTAGAAGCCCTTCCAGAGCTTCTGCACGTTCTTCACATACTCGCCGATGGTAGTCGGCGCGCCGGTCTTCTGCTTGAGGTAGTGCGCCGCCGAGAAATGGTCGGCATGGGGATGGGTGTCGAGGATCCACTCGACCTCATAGCCCTTGCTGCGCACGAAATCGAGCAGGCGATCGGCATTGGCCGAGCCGGTCTGGCCGGATTTCTCGTCGAAGTCATAGACCGGATCGACGATGGCGCAGCGCTTGGTCGCCGGGTCGGCGACGACATACTGGACAGACCAGGTGCGCGGGTCGAAGAAGCCGGTCACTTCGGGCGTGTGGGTCATGGTTTCAGCCCCGGGCATGGTCATTGCGCGTGCGCAGTGGGCAGGTCGACAGCCCGAAGACGGAATAGAGCGGGCAGTTGCCGGCCGCCGCGGTCAGCAGCGGCACCAAGCCGACGAGGCCGATCCAGCGCAGGCCGCCCTCCAGCACGAAGAGCAGCGACAGCAGGGCGATGCCGATGACGACGCGCAGGGCGCGGTCGAAATTTCCGAGATTGCGAGCCATGGGTTCACTCCCAGCGCGGCAGGTTCGTCGCGCTTCCAACGATGTATATCAATTGCAAAAAAATGCAATCATAAATCCGTAATTATTCGGACATGGGAGCGCGTATCGCGTGTGGTCTTAGGACACGATCCGGGCGAAGACGGCGGCTTCCCTGTTGGAGTGCCGTCCGCCGGCGGGGAGCGCCGGCGGCGGCTGGGCGGGGGCAGGGCCGGCGGCCGGCATCGCCCAGCCGAACTGCGCCTCGATGCTGTGCACGCACTGCACCACGCCTGCGTCGGCGAGCCGGTAGAAAACCTGTTTCGAGGCGCGTCGCGTGGCGACGAGCCCGCCCTTCCGCAGCTCGGCCAGCTGCTGGCTGAGCGCCGGCTGGCCAATGCCGGTGGCGGCGTCGATCTCGCCCACGGTCATCTCGCCGGCCTGCAGATAGGAAAGGATCATGAGCCGCTGCGGCTGGCTGTAGATCCGGAGCTTCTCGACGGCCTTCTCGGCTTCCTCGCGGGTCAGCGGCATGAGGCTCACCTCGGCTCGATGGTGCGGCAGAACCAGGCGGGGTCGTCGTCCGACAAGAGTGTCTCGTCGCTGAGCGGCCGGAGCACGGGGTCGCCCGGCTGCCAGCCTTCCGGCGTCACGGCATCGCCCTTCTCGACGCGCTTCAGTGCCGCGGCGAGGCGCAGCATCTCCTGCGCGGAACGCCCGACCGACATCGGATACCAGCTGATGGCGCGGACGATGCCGTCCGGGTCGATGAAGAAGCTCGCCCGCACCGTCGAGGAATCCTGCGCCGTCTCGTCGAGCATGCCATAGGCGCGGCTGATGACGAGGGAGGTGTCCTCGATCACCGGGAAGGGCACCTCGACATCGAAGGCGCCGCGGATCGCCCGCAGCCAGCCCATATGGGAGAACAGGCTGTCCACGGAGAGTCCCAGCAGGGCGAAGCCGGCCGCCTCGAACTGCGGCGCCAGCCGGGCGAGCGCGATGAACTCGCTGGTGCAGACCGGCGTGAAGTCCGCCGGATGCGAGAAGAACAGCAGCCAGCGGCCTCGATAGTCGGTCAGCCGGATCTGTCCCTGCGTCGAGCGGGCGCTGAACACCGGAGCGGCGTCGCCGATCCGCAGCGGGCGCGGCGTGGATGGGGCGGATCGGCTCTCGGAAGGAAGCTCCCCTGTCATGCCCTCTGATTGCCCTCAGCGAGAAAGTGATGCAACACGGATTTACAATTACACACATTATGTAAATATGAAATTCATGAAACCATCGGAGGAACGCCAATGTCCGATCCGCATCTCGAACAGGCCGCCGCCCAGATCCGCGCCGCCCGCGCGAGCGACAACCGCCTGGCGGTCGAAGCCTTCTTCGACGAGCCGACCAACACGGCGAGCTATGTGATCCACGACCCCGCCACCCGGCGGGCCGCCGTCGTCGACAGCGTGCTGGATTTCGACGCGCCGTCCGGCCGTACCTCCACCGCCTCGGCGGATGCGATCATCGCCTTCGTGAAGCGGGAGTGCCTGACGGTGGACTGGCTGCTCGAAAGCCACGCCCATGCCGACCACCTCTCCGCCGCGCCCTATATCCAGGGCGAGCTCGGCGGCAAGCTCGCCATCGGGCGCGAGATCATCACCGTCCAGAACGTGTTCGGGAAGATCTTCAACTTCGGCACCGAATTCGCCCGCGACGGCTCCGAATTCGACCGGCTGTTCGAAGATGGCGACACGTTCGCCGTCGGGTCCATCCCCGCGGTGGTGCTGCACGTTCCCGGCCACACGCCGGCGGACATGGCCTATGTGATCGGCGATGTCGTGTTCACCGGCGACACGCTGTTCATGCCGGACTTCGGTACCGCCCGTGCCGACTTCCCCGGCGGCGACGCGCACCAGCTCTACCGTTCGATCCGCCGCCTGCTGTCGCTGCCCGACGAGACGCGGCTGTTCCTCTGCCACGACTACAAGGCGCCGGGCCGCGATACCTATGAGTGGGAGACCACGGTGGGCGCCGAGCGCGCCGGCAACATCCATGTGCGCGACGGCGTGGACGAGGACGATTTCGTCGACATGCGCACGCGGCGCGACGCCACCCTGGCCATGCCCAAGCTGATCCTGCCCTCGGTGCAGGTGAACATCCGCGCCGGCAATCTTCCCGAGCCGGAAGAGAACGGCCGCCGCTACCTCAAGCTGCCGCTCGACACGCTCTGACACGCATCATCCCGACAAGGCGGACGTCGGCCAACCCACGACCGTCCGCCCAGAAATTTGAGGAAACGTCCATGACGCCAAAGCAGATCACGCCGGACTTTCACGTCACCGGCCAGGTGGACCACGCCGGCCTCGCCGCGGCCGCCGCGGCGGGCTTCCGCACTGTCATATGCACGCGGCCGGACGACGAGGAGCCGAACCAGCTCACCGCCGCCGAGGCCGGCGGTCTTGCTGAGGCGCACGGCATGGCCTTCGTCTACATCCCGGTGACGCCGGGCAGCTATGCCGACGAGGATGTGGCCTCGATGCGCGCCGTGCTTGACCGCTTCCCCGGTCCGGTGCTGGGTTATTGCCGCAGCGGCACGCGCGCGGCGACCCTCTGGGCGCTCGCCGAGGCCGGACGGCGGACCCCGGCGGAGATCCTTGCCCTGACCGATGTCGCTGGCATCGACGTCTCCGGCCAGCGTGCGCGTCTCGCCGCGCGCGCCGGCGACGGCCGGGGCATGGCGCCGAAGACCTACGACGTCGTGATCGTCGGCGGCGGCGCCGCGGGCATCGCCACGGCGTCGAGCCTGCTCAAGCGCCGCCCCTCGCTCGACATCGCCATCGTCGAGCCGGCCGAATGCCATTACTACCAGCCGGGCTGGACCATGGTCGGTGCCGGCGTGTTCCAGCCGGACACCACCCGCGTTCCCATGGGCGCGGTGATGCCCGACCGCGTCACCTGGATCCGGCAGGCGGCGGCGGGCTTCGCTCCGGAGGCGAAGGACGTCACCCTCGCCGACGGTTCGTCGGTGCGCTACCGCGCGCTGGTGGCGGCGCCGGGCCTGCGGCTCGCCTGGGAGGCGATACAAGGCCTGCCGGAGGCGCTCGGCCGCAACGGCGTCACCTCGAACTACCGCTTCGACCTCGCGCCCTACACCTTCCGCGCCGCCAGCTCGGTGAAACCGGGCCGGGCGCTGTTCACCCAGCCGGCGATGCCGATCAAATGCGCCGGCGCGCCGCAGAAGGCGATGTACCTGTCCTGCGACATCTGGCGCGAGGCCGGCCTCCTGCCGCGCATGGAGGTGGAGTTCCACAATGCCGGCGGCGTGCTGTTCGGCGTGCCGGCCTATGTGCCGGCGCTGATGGAATATGTCGAGCGCTACGGCATCGACCTCAATTTCGGCTCCAGCCTCGTGGCCGTCGACGGCGATGCCCAGGTGGCGACCTTCGAGCGCAAGGGGGCCGACGGCACCGTCGAGCGGGTGGAGCGGGGCTTCGAGATGCTCCACGCCGTGCCGCCGCAGAAGCCGCTCGATTTCGTCGCCGCCAGCCCGCTGGCCGGCGCCGGCGGCTGGATCGACGTCGATCCGGCAACCCTGCGCCACATGCGCTATCCGGACGTCTTCGCCCTGGGCGACGCCACCAACACCACGAACGCCAAGACCGCCGCGGCAGCGCGCAAGCAGGCGCCGGTGGTGGCGGTAAACGTGCTCGCGGCGCTGGAGGGGAAGGCACCCGCCGCCCAGTATGACGGCTACGGCTCCTGCCCGCTCACGGTGGAGCGCGGCAAGATCGTGCTGGCGGAGTTCGGCTATGGCGGCGTGCTGCTGCCGACCTTCCCGAAATGGATCCTCGACGGCACGCGTCCCACCCGCCTCGCCTGGTTCCTCAAGGACCGCATGCTGCCGCCGATCTACTGGCACGCCATGCTGAAGGGCCGCGAGTGGCTCTGCGGGCCGGAGCCGATCCCCGCTCCGGGCCGGAACGAGGCGGCCTGATGCTCGAGCCGATCCAGTATGCGCTGGGGGGCGGGGCCGGCGTGCTCGTCGGCTTCACTCTCGGCCTCGTCGGCGGCGGCGGCTCGATCCTCGCCGTGCCGCTGATGGTCTATCTGGTCGGCGTCGGCAACCCGCATGTCGCCATCGGCACCAGCGCCTTCGCGGTGGCGATCAACGCCGCGGTGGGTCTGCTCAATCATGCGCGGACTGGCACGGTGAAGTGGCGCTGCGGCGGCATGTACGCCGCCGCCGGCGTCGTCGGCGCCTTCGCCGGATCGAGCCTCGGCAAGATGGTGGGCGGCGAAAAGCTGCTCTTCCTCTTCGCCCTGCTCATGCTGGTCGTCGGAGTGCTGATGCTGCGCGGGCGCGGCAATGCTGGCGAGCCGGGCGCGGAATGCAACCGCGAGAAGGCGCCGAAAGTGCTGGGCTTCGGCCTCGGCACCGGGGCCTTCTCGGGCTTCTTCGGCATAGGCGGCGGCTTCCTCATCGTGCCGGGCCTCATCGGCTCGACCGGCATGCCGATCCTCAACGCCGTCGGCACCTCGCTCGTCGCCGTGACCGCGTTCGGCCTGACAACGGCGATCAACTACGCGTTGTCGGGGCTCGTGAACTGGCCGCTGGCCTTCATGTTCATTGCCGGCGGCGCGCTCGGCAGTGTCGGCGGCATGAAGCTCGCCCGCCACCTCGCCGGCCGCACCGGCCGCCTCGCCACCATCTTCGCCGGACTGATCTTCGTGGTCGCGACCTATATGCTGTTCAAAAGCGCATTGGCCCTGCTGGCCTGAATTGGCTCGGCTAACGGCAGGCGCCAAGCGCGGCTCGTCGGAACATCATCGATTAGTCCGTCTTCTTTGCGCGCATTCGCCCGTCCTCGAAATGGACGATGCGATCGAACAGGTCGGTCGAGCGGGGATCGTGCGTGATCACGAGGACAGCTGCTCCCCGCGTGCCGGCGATGCGGCGGAAGATCTCCATCACCTGACGGCCCCGCACGCTGTCGAGCGCCGCCGTGGGCTCATCAGCGAGGATGAGCGGCGGCGTGTTGGCGAGCGCCCGCGCCACCGCCACGCGCTGCTGCTCGCCGCCCGACAACTTTGCCGGCAGGTGATCGGCGCGGTGCGCGAGATCGAGCGCGGCGAGCAGCCGCCTCCCATGGGCGCGGGCATCGGCAGGGCTCACATCGGCGATTTCGAGGCTGAGCGCGACGTTCTCCACCGCCGACAGGAACGGGATGAGATTTGCCTTCTGGAACACGAAGCCGATGCGCCTGCGCCGCGTCTCGCGCAGCGCGTCGAGGTCGGCGCCGGCATGGGAGACGCGCTCGCCCGCCAGCCAGACCTCGCCGGAGGTCGGGTTTTCCAGAAGCCCGGCCAGCATGAGGAAGGTGCTCTTGCCCGAGCCGCTGGGACCGAAGATGCCGACCAGCTCGCCGGCTGCGACGTCCAGCGACACCCCGTCGAGCGCCCGCACCATTCCCGCGCCGGTGGCGTAATGGCGCGAGAGCTCCCGCACCGAGAGCACGGGTGCTCCGCTCACGACAGCACCTCCCGCGCCCCGACCCGCGAGGCGCGGGCGATGCCGACCCACGCCGCGGCGGCGCAGACGAGGGCGAGCGCAAGCGCGATCTGTGCGAGGTCGGACGGCAACATCACCACGCGGCGGGGGAAGAGCGGGAAGATCAGCCAGGACAGGCCGATGGCCAGGACGTAGCCGGCGATGCCGATGAGCGCGGCCTGCTGGCCGATGAGGCCAATCACGACGTTCTCGCGTGCGCCGATCAGCTTGAGCAGCGCGATCTCGTGCCGCTTCTCGATGGTCATTGTGTAGACGATCAGCGACACCACGATTGCGGTGATGATGAGGATCAGTCCGGTGAAGGTCAGGATCTGCAGGCGCAGCTTCCAGAGCCGGGCGTTGAGCATCAGGTCGCGCTGCTCGCCGGTGGTCATGACCCGCACGTCGCCCCAGCGCTGCATGGCGGCGATCACATGCGAGGCATCGGCCGCAGGATCGAGCCGGACCAGAACCGCGGCGATCTTGCTCTCCTGCGCCACCGAGCTCGCATCGGCCGTGACGACCACGGCGCCATTCCTAGCCGCCCGGGCCAGATGGATTTCTTCCGAGGTGCGGCGCTGCGCGATGACGCTCGCATCGTTGATGCCGACGAAAAGCAGCCCGTCGCCGGCCGAGTCCACCATGTGGCGCGTGAGTCCGACGACGGTGTAGGTGTCGCGCGCGAGCGGGACCTGGTCGCCGATCACGAGGCCGGTGCTGGCATCCGCCACCGCCTCGTAGCGGCTCCCGCTCAGCCATCGCCCCTCGGCGAGCGGCAGCCAGTGCCCGTCGTCGCGCGGCACGTCGACGCCGGTCACGGTGGCGCGGCGCGAGGTGCCGGCGAAGCTGAACTGCTGGCTGAACTGGGTGAAGCGCCGCACATCCGCGACGCCTGGCACGCCCTCGACGCGCCGGTCCATGTCCGCCGCCACCGCCGAGCCTTCGGCGAAGGGGCCCGCGCGCTCACCCTGGACCACCCAGAGATCGGCATCGATCCGGTCGAGGATGAGCAGCGCATCCTCGACGATGCCACGATAGAGGCCGGTCATGCCGATCACCGCCATGACGAGGAAGGCGACGCCGAGGGCGGTCAGCGCGAAGCGGGTCGGGGCGTGCAGCGTGTCCTTCAGCGCCAGGTTCATATGGCGGAACCGGCAAGGCGCACGCGCATGAAGGGATAGAGGTCCACGGGTTTCAGGATCCTCTGACCGGCGGAGAGGCCGCGCCTGATCTCGACGCGCTGCGCGCCGCTCTCGCCCAGCGCCACTTCCCGCCAGCGCGCGCGGGAACTGCTCGCGACCCACACGCCCGGGTGCCCGTCGCGCCATACGAGGAACGACGTCGGTACGGTCAGCACCGGGCCGCGCCGCTCGACCATGATGCGCGCCATGGCGCGCTGGCCGAGCGCCCAGTTCGCGGGAAGCGAATCGAGTGCGATGTCGACCTCGAATTCCCGGGTCTCCTCGTCGACCTCGCGCCCGAGCCTGAGGACGTGACCCGGAATCGCGTTCCCGGCGCGGGCGAAGGTGACGCGCGCCTCCTGTCCCGGCAGGATTGCGGATATGCCGCTCTCATCCAGCCGTGCGGTCAGCACGAGGCTGGCGGGATCGACGAGATGCAGCACTTCGCTGCCCGGGGTCAGCACCTCGCCGACATGGCGCGCGCGCGACACCACGACGCCGGAAATCGGTGCGCGCAGCACGCTGTCGTCGAGCTGGGCGCGGGCGACGGCGATGCGAGCCATTGCGGCATCGCGCTCGGCTTCAGCCTGTTCGATGGCGCGGCCGGCCCGCGCGAGGTCCGCTTCGGCCTGCCGGCGAGCCGCGAGGGCATCTTCCAGCCCGGCCTCGCTGGCGACACCCTTGGCGAGCAGCGCGACCTGCCTCTCATGCGTCGCGCGCGCCTTCTCCAGCGTTGCAACGGCGCGGTCGCGCTCCGCCTGCGCGGCGCTCACCGCACGCCCGGCCGCATGGGCACTCGCTTCGGTGGCGTCGAGCTCTCCGCTGAGGTCGTCGAAGGCGAGGCGGGCGAGCATCTCGCCCTTCGTGACGATGTCATTGCGATCGACGGCGAGTTCCTCGATGCGCGCCTGGATGCGGCTGCCGACGCTGACCTCGGTCAGCGCCGACAGCGTGCCGGGCCCCTGGAGCTCGACGTTCAGCATGCCCAGCCGGAGAATCTCGCCCTCCACCGCATGCGGATAGAAGTAGCGCAGGCCGACGAACCCGATCGCCAGAACCGCCACCGTGAGAACGGCGAGCCTAACCCCGCGGCGGCGCCGCGGACGCGGGGGTGGCGGTTCGAGCGACAGGAACTGGTCGAGGCCGGGTTGGACGTTCATGACAAGGGTATCCGATGGGAGGGTGGCCGGCGGGACCGGTCACTGGGCGGGCACGGCCTTGGCGGCGACCAGCGCGTCCTTGCAGGGCAGGGAGATCTTGTCGGGATTGGCCTTGATGCACTGGAGGATGCGCCCGCCGCCCGGTTGCACGCCGGGGCAGGTAGCGCGGATGTCCGCCTCGCAGGCGGCGCGGACGGTCTGCATCTGCGCCCGCGAGAGGTTCTGCGCCGAGGCGGCTCCGGCGAAGGCGGCGCCGAGCAGGGTGGCGAACGCCAGCACGAGGCCGGCGCGGAGGAAGAAGGCACGATCCATGATGTCAGCTCCTTTGTGGGAGTGGGGTCGCAGGACCATGGAGCCCGCCCGGCTAGGGGGCGGCCGACCGCGACGGGCTCCATGGTGAGCAGGCTCGCGCCTGCCATGCCGCCGGGAACGGGTGTGGTGTGCTCGGCGACGGTGCGGAGAATCACCGCGGCTTTTTGCGCCCGTGTCTCGACGCAGGGGCTTTTTGTTGCAGTTTGTATCGACACCGGCGGTACGGCTTGTGCGGGTCCGCCGTCGCTGTCATGCCATCGCCATGACAGCCGCAAGAGTGCTTCTAGTCGAGGATGACCGCGACATTCGCAGCCTGCTCGTCGATTTCCTCGGCGGCGAGGGCTATGACGTCGAAGCGGTCGGAAGCGGCGCCCTGATGGACCGTGCGCTGGTGCGCGGCATGCCCGATCTCGTCATCCTCGACCTCATGCTGCCAGGGGAGGATGGGCTGTCGATCTGCCGGCGGCTGAGGGCAAAGAGCCGGGTGCCGATCCTCATGCTCACCGCCAAGCAGGACGACATCGACCGCATTGTCGGGCTGGAGATCGGCGCCGACGACTATCTCGGCAAGCCGTTCAATCCGCGTGAATTGCTGGCGCGCATCCGCGCCCTGCTGCGCCGTGCGTCTGGTCCCTTGTCGAGCGGCGCGCCGGAGCGGCGCCGTCGGCGCTTCGCCGAGCTGGTCGCCGACCTTGACGCACGCACGGTCGTGGACGAGGCCGGGCACCGCGTGAATCTTACCACTGCCGAGTTCGACCTGCTGACCTGCTTCCTCGAACGGCCCGGCCGCGTGCTCTCGCGGGACCAGTTGCTCGACTGGACGCGCGGGCGCGCCGGCGGCGACCCGTTCGACCGCACCATCGACGTCACCGTCTCGCGATTACGCGGCAAGCTGTCCCGCTGCCTGGGCGAAGCCGAGCAGCCGATCACCACCGTGCGCAACGTCGGCTACCTGTTCTCCGCCGATGTGCGCGAGGCCTGAGACGGTTCCCATGCGCCTCGGCCTGCTCGCCCGCATCATCCTCATCGTCGCGGTGGCGCTCTTCGCCATACAACTGCTGGCGCTGTTCTTCTATTTCGGGGCCGGAGAAGGGCGCCGGACGCTCGGCGAGGGCTCGCCCTCGCTACCGCGGCAGGTCGCCTCGCTGGTCCTGCTGGTCGACAAGGTGCCTTTGGACCTCCGGCCGGCCGTGCTCGAGGCCTTCAGCGAGAGCGGCCGTACCGCCTCGATCATCCCCGCTCTGCCTCCCGGTCTCGACCGCATCAACGGGCTGATCCGGGTCGAGCGGACGATCCGGGCCGCGCTGGCGCTGCGCGGGGCGGAGGGGCGGCAGGTCTGGGCGCGGCTCGAGGGGCGCAGCGAGAGCGGGCGCGGCGGCACGCTGAGCGTCTATGTCGAGCTCGCCGGCGGCGGCTATCTTTGGCTCGACGTCGAGGACCGCGTCACTGTCCGGCTGCTCGGCGTGCCCATAGGCTTCTTCGCCGGCCTGTTCGGCGTCGTCGTCGCCCTTGCCGCGCTGGGGGCGGTCGCCCGCGAGATGCGGCCGATCACCCGCCTCGCCCGCGAGGTCGACCGGGTCGGCGAGAGCATCGGCCCCGTCGCGATCCCCGAGCGCGGCGCGCCGGAACTGCGCAAGCTGATCCGCGCGGTGAACGCGATGCAGGAGCGCATCGCCGCCCTGGTGCGCAACCGGACGCTGACGCTCGGCGCGATCTCGCATGACCTGCGCACCTATCTCACCCGCCTGCGCCTGCGCGTGGAGATGATGCCCGAGAGTCGCCACCGGGCCGGCGCCATCGCCGATGTCGAGGCCATGCAGGCGCTGATCGAGGATACGCTCGATTTCGCGCAGGAGTCGTTCGCCCCAGCGGAGCCGGCCTGCGCCGATCTCGCCGCCGCGCTGCGCCGCCACGCGGACGAGCAGAACGACGAGCGCATCATCTTGGATGTGCCGGCCGGCCCGGTGCATGTCGCCATGGGCGACAAGGCGCTGGGGCGCGTCATCGCCAACCTCGTCGGAAACGCCCTGCGCTATGGCGATCGCGCCTTCGCCGGCATCGAGACGGGCGGTTCGCATGCCGTTCTGATCATAGAGGACGAAGGCCCCGGCATCCCGGCCGAGGAGCGCGAGCGCGTCTTCGAGCCGTTCCATCGGCTGGAGGCGTCGCGCAACCGCGACAGCGGCGGGACCGGTCTCGGCCTGACCATTGTCCGCCGGCTGGTCGAGCGGCACGGCGGCAGCATCGAGCTCGGCAGCAGCCGCCGCGGCGGGCTCGCCGTCCGGGTCGGGCTGCCGCGGGCGGAACCGCCGGCCTGATACAAATCGACATGCCGCCGTTCGAGCGGAGACACCTTGGCCGCCCACCCTTGCCGCCTCCTCAACGGCAAAGGACCAAAGCCATGAGAAAGATATTCCCCTCCAGACTTTCCACGCGGATCGCCGGCGGGGCCGCCGTCCTCACCCTCGTCGCAGCTGGCGCCGTGCCGACGCTGGGAATCGCGCAGGACCTGGCCGGATCGCCCGCCGCTTCGGCCCAGGCGGCGGGATCGTGGGCATGCGAGGTGCCGCCCTTCGCGGCCGGACCCGGGCCGGCCTTCGATCCCGCCGCGGCGCGGCTCATCGCCGGCATGCTACTCTCCGCGCAGGAGACGGCGCTCGGCATCCGGACCGACCAGATGGACGCCTGGCGCGGCTATACCAACGCGCTCATTGCCTTTCTCCCCTCCGGCGAGCGGCTGGGGCGCTGGATGGACGAGAAGAAGCGCGCCGATGCTCAGGCCTTCGACCTCGCCCAGGATATCGCCGGCGCCGCCATCCAGCGGGCGGAGAAGGCTCGCGCGCTGCAGGATGCCGTCTCCAAGCTCAAGGCGGTGCTGACGCCCGAGCAGATGAGCATGGCGAAGCAGATGCAGGAGAAGCTGGTCGAGCGGATCGTCCGCTTCGTGGAATGGCGGCGTGGCGAGGACCCCGGCGTCCCGCTCTGACGGACTGGGGCGTCAAAGGAAAAGGCCGGGAGTGCGCGCTCCCGGCCTTTTTGCCGGAAGGACGCCGGCTCACCAGCGCTGGAAGCTGCGCGAGCCGGTATGCACACCGCCGCCGGGGCCGATGACCGCGCGGTTGGTGGTGCAGCCCTGTCCGGTGGCACAGTGGCGCGTGCGCGCCGCCATGCCGCCATTGGGACCCGCGGTAATCCGGGCCGAGGTGCAGGCCCCGCCGGTGCAGACGCGGGTCTGGGCGGTCGAGCCGCCGTGAACTCCCGTGGCGCCGCGGACGCCGACACAGGCGCCGCCCGCGCAGGCGACCGAGCGGTTGGTCGACGTCACGCGCGGCGCGACATAGGGCGGATAGGCCGCTCAGCGCCCGTACCAGGGATAGGCGACATAGTAGCGGTCCCAATAGGCCCGGTTGAATGACACGATGCTGATGCCGACCGCCGGCGCCAGCGGCGCGGTGAGCACGACCGGCGCTCCCCGGTAAACGACCTGGACATAACTTGCCGCCACCCAGCCGCGATACGGGCCGAAGCCGATGTCGCACCAGCTGTAGCCGGAAACGCAGCCGAAGGTGGTGATGGCGGCGCCCGTCGGCACCACGGTGACCGCGGGATAGAGGGTCGACGGGCCGGCGCGCAGATTGACGTTGGTGACGGCGACGGCGGTGGTGGTGGCGGCGCTGGCCGCCGGCGCGGCCGCGAGCGTCAGCGCGGCGGCGAGAAGGATCTTCCTGAGCATGGCGGAACCCCGAGGCATGCCGCACGGAGGCGGCGTCTGTTTATCCGCCGACCTTGCTAGGCGCCTGGCATCGCCTCGGTGTCTCGACCATGTTTCAATTTGTGACAGCAGGGGTCGCGCGAGCGCTGTCGCCACCGCGAATGATCGACAGAAGTGCATCCGCGATGCGGCTGCGATGGCGCTGCGTGTGCCGCAGCACGTGGAAGGCCCGATCCGGCAGCTTGGCGTCGACTTGCTGCAGAAGCCCGGCTTCGATGCTCGGCGCCGCGACGGAAGCCGAAAGCACCGTCGCGCCAAGGCCGGCCTCGACGGCGGCGCGCACCGCCTCGTTCGAGGGCAATTCCATGGCGATGTGCAGATCGCGCAGTTCGATACCCAGCTTCGCCAGCGCCTGCTCGAAAGCCGCACGCGTGCCGGAGCCCGGTTCGCGCAGCACCCAGTCGCTCTCCCGGAGGTCGTGCGGGGACGGCTTGTCCGCCGCCGCCCAGCGATGCTCGGGCGCTACCACGAGGACGAGCTGGTCGCGCGCGACCGGCGCGCTCACCAGGACCTGACTTTCGACCTCGCCTTCGACGAAGCCGAGTTCCGCGGCGCCGGTCTCAATGGCTTCGGCGACCTGCGCCGTGTTGCCGATCTGAAGGCGGATGTCGATGCGCGGATAGGCGCGACGGAACGCGACGAGGTGGCGCGGAAGCCAGTAGCTGGCGATGGTCTGGCTCGCATGGACGGCGAGCGTGCCGCGCTCGAGCGTGCCGAATTCGCCGAGCACCCGTTCAGCATGATCGACCTGCGCGAGGATGGTCCGCGCTTCAGCGAGAAAGGCGCGCCCTGCCTCGGTCAATTCGATGCGGCGTCCGATGCGATCGAACAGCTTGACGTCATGGCGTGCCTCGATCACCGCGATGGCGTGGCTGGCGGCCGACTGGGCGAGGTTGAGCGCGCGCGCCGCCTGGGTGACGTGCTGGCGCTCGGCCACCGCGACAAAGATCCGAAGCTGTTCCAAGGTCATGGCGCAATCAATCTATCTGTCAGATCATATCAAGCTTTACGATCTATTGGAATTATTAGCTGCGCGGCCATACCTTTCCGCCGGGCCCCTCTCCGACGAAGGGGGGCGACCATGCGCCTCGGAGACTGCGCCATGACTTACCTGCCGCGACATTTCGAGCCGGCCGTCATCACACCGGCCAAGCCGCTCGCGGAAATCATCCGCAATTTCACGCCCAATTGGTTCACGGTGACGATGGGAACGGGCGCTCTCGCCCTGGTGCTCAACCAGTTTCCGCTTCCGCTGCCGGCGTTGCACGCGCTGGCGGTGGGCCTGTGGCTCCTCAACATCGCGCTGTTTGCGCTCTTTGCTTTGCTCTATGGCGCGCGCTGGGTGATGTTCTTCGCCGAGGCGAAGCGGGTTTTCCAGCACCCGGTGATGTCTATGTTTTTCGGCGCCATGCCGATGGGCCTCGCCACCATCGTCAACGGCTTCCTGGCCTTCGGCCCGGAGCTAATCGGCGGACGGGCGATCGCCATCGCCCATGGGCTGTGGTGGCTTGACGCCGCCCTGTCGGTGGCCTGCGGGCTCGCCATCCCCTATTTCATGTTCACCCGCCAGCAGCACAGCATCGAGAAGCTGACCGCCGTCTGGCTTCTGCCCATCGTCGCCTGCGAGGTCGCTGCCGCCAGCGCAGGGCTCCTCGCCCCGCATCTCGGCGCATCGGAAGCCTTCCTGGTGCTCGTCCTCGGCTATGTGCTGTGGGCCTGCTCCGTCCCGCTCGCCATGAGCATCCTCGTTCTCCTCGTGCTGCGGCTCGCCTTGCATAAATTGCCGGAGCGCGACATGGGCGTCTCGGCATGGCTGGCGCTCGGGCCGATCGGAACCGGTGCGCTCGGGCTGCTGCTGCTCGGCGGCGACGCGCCGGCCATCTTCGCCGCGAATGGTCTTGCCGGCGTCGGCGAGGTGGCGTTCGGGCTAGGGGTCATCGGCGGCATCGTGCTGTGGGGATACGGCGCCTGGTGGCTCGCCCTCGCACTCCTGAAGACCGTGCGCTATCTGCGCGAAGGCCTGCCGTTCAATCTCGGCTGGTGGGGCTTCACCTTCCCGCTCGCTGTCTACACTCTGGCGACGCTGGCGCTGGCCCGTACGACCAGGCTTGAACTCTTCGCGGTGGCGGGAGCGGGCTTCGCAATCGCGCTGGCGGTGTTCTGGGTCATCGTCGCCGCGCGAACGCTCCACGGCGCATGGACGACGACATTGTTCGTCTCGCCTTGCCTCAAGGGTGCGGCGGTGCCGGTGCGCTTCGAAGCGGACATCGCCTGAGGCGGCGGCGCCTGCACGTTCGCGTAGCGGCCGGCCCCGACCCCGGCTAGCATGAACGGCCATGGCAGGAGGCGAGGGCATGCGCGCCGCAGTCGAAACCGCGCTGAAGCAGGACTGGCAGCGGCTGTTCTCCTATGCCCTGCACCTCACCGGGAGCCGGGAAGCCGCCGGCGACCTCCTGCAATCCTGCGCGGTCAAGGCATTGTCGAGCCGGTCGCTGCCTGCCGACATGGTCAGCGTGAGGGCATGGATATTCACCATCCTGCGCAACGCCTGGATCGACGAGTTCCGGCGAAGCCGCACGGATGCGGAATTGACCGCCGAGCCGCTGCCCGAGCCGTCCGAGCACTATGATGACCGCGTCATTGCGGCGATCACCGTGCGGCAGGCGCTGGAGCGGCTCGAGCCCATCCATCGGGAAATCATCGAACTGGTGGACCTCGCCGGCTTTCGCTATGCGGAGGTCGCCTCGATCCTCGGCGTGCCGCAGGGCACGGTGATGAGCCGGCTGAGCCGCGCGAGGCTGTCCCTGCTGGCGGTGATCTCGGAGGGCAATGTGCTTCCACTCGCAGCGAGGCGGCGGCATGGCGGAGGATGACGGCCTGGCACGGATGGACTCCATCTCCTGGGAGATGCTGAATGCCTATGTCGACGAGGAGCTTGCACCGCACATGGCGGCAGAGGTGGCGGCTGCGGTGGCGCGCGATCCGTCCACCGCCGCGCGCGTAGCGACGCTCGCGCAGCTGAGGTCGGCGACGCGCGCTCTTCCCGCCGAGGAAGACGTCCCTCCTCTGTTGCCGCCTCGACAAGGCCCCGCGGTTTCGAGCCGGCCATTGGCCTTTGCCGCCTCCTTCGCGGCCCTGCTGATGCTTGCAGGTGTTCTGGTCTGGCACACGACCCGTGTGCCCCCGGAGGCATCCCCGCTCCGGCAGGCCGTGGCGGCCCACGAGCAGTGGCTGTCGGGCGCCACGCCTTTGGCGGGCGGGGGCATTCCGGTGACTCTCACCTCTTATGAAGCCGAAGGCCTGCCCGACCTGAGCATGGCTCTGCTCCAGCTGTCCTATATCTCCATCGACCCGACGATGCGCGACGGCGGCGGGCTGCTGGCGGGCTATCGCGGCCCGCATGGCTGTCGGCTCGGCCTCTGGATCGGTCCGCATTCGAACCGCTGGAACGGCACCCCAGCGCGTGCGGACCAGGAGCGCCTGCATATCCGCGCCTGGAGCTCGGACCGGGCCGACTACGCTTTGCTCAGTCGCGGCATGGATTCCGAGCGGCTGGATCGCATTGCCGACATCGTCGCGCATATGACGCTTCGCAGCCGGAAGCCGACAAGCGAGCAGGTTGCCGCCCTGCGCGAGATACCCGGTATCGGCCAGCCCTGCGGCACATGAGCGGGCACCTCGGTAGTCAGGGAATAAAAGGCGCCGTCTGTACGTCTTGAACAAGGAGGAAATTTCCTCGGGAGAGACGCCATGTTCAACAGACGACAAATGCTGAGGACGGCAGGAACTGCCGCATTGGGACTGGGAGCCGGGGTGCTCAGTTGGCCAAGCCGCCATGCGCTGGCCGCCGACACCGTCACCTTGCCCTTCGCCAATGGCGAGCGGCCTCTGGTCAAATATCCCGGCAAGCGGCCGCTGATCGGCCTGACGGCGCGGCCGCCGCAGCTCGAAACGCCTTTCTCGGTGTTCGACGAAGGCGTCATCACGCCGAACGACGCCTTCTTCGTGCGCTATCATCTCGCCGACATTCCGCTCGAGATCGACCCGGACAGCTTCCGCATGACGGTCAAGGGCAACGTCGATACGCCGCTCTCGCTGTCGCTTCAGGAGTTGAAGGACGGTTTTCTCGCCAGCGAGATCGTCGCGGTCAACCAATGCTCCGGCAACAGCCGCGGCTTCGTCGACCCTCGCGTCGCCGGCGGCCAGCTTGCCAACGGCGCCATGGGAAACGCCCGCTGGCGCGGCGTGCCGCTCAAGGCCGTGCTCCAGAAGGCCGGTGTCCAGGCCGGCGCGAAGCAGGTCACGTTCGCGGGGCTCGACGGGCCGGTCATTCCCGAAACCCCGGACTTCGCGAAAGCGCTCGCCATCGACCACGCCACCGATGGCGAAGTGATGCTCGCCTATTCGATGAACGGGAGCGACCTGCCCTGGCTCAACGGCTATCCGCTGCGCCTCATCGTGCCCGGCTATTACGGCACCTACTGGGTCAAGCACCTGAACGAGATCACGGTGATCGACAAGGAATTCGACGGTTTCTGGATGAAGTCGGCCTACCGCATTCCGGACAATGCGTGCGCCTGCACTGAGCCCGGCAAGGCTCCCGCGGCGACGGTCCCCATCAACCGGTTCGACGTCCGCTCCTTCATCACCAATGTGGAGAGCGGAGCCACGGTAAAGGCCGGGGACGTGCCGCTGCGCGGCATTGCCTTCGACGGCGGCTACGGCATCACGCAGGTTTCGATATCGCCCGATGGCGGCCAATCGTGGCGGGACGCCACCCTCGGCCAGGATCTCGGCAAGTATTCGTTCCGCCAGTGGAGCATGGTCCTTCCCCTGACGAAGGGCGAACATGTTCTGATGTGCAGGGCGACCAACGCCAAGGGCGAGACCCAGGCCCTGCAGGCAACATGGAATCCGGCCGGCTACATGCGCAACGTCGTGGAAGCGACGCGCGTCATCGCGGCTTGAGGGGAGATCATGATGGCGAAATGCCTTATTCACCCCATCGCCTTGTCGGCAGGCATCGGCCTCATCGCGGTCCTCGGGGGCCCCACCGTTGCGGCGCCCTTGACCTATGTGCTTCCCGACGAGACCGCCCAGCTGAAGCCCGGGCCGCAGCCCGGCTTCGAGGCGGCGCAGAACAATTGCGCGGCCTGCCATTCCGCGGACTACATCAACACGCAGCCGCCGGGCAAAGGCCCGGCATTCTGGGATGCGGAAGTTCAGAAGATGGTCAAGGTCTACCATGCGCCGGTGGACGAGGCGGATGCCAAGGCCATCGCCGACTATCTCGCCAAGACCTACTGATCCAAGACCTACTGACCATTGAGTTCCGTGGGGGCGGCACCATGGCCGCCCCCACGGGATTGGTGGCTCAATAGGCGGCGGCGGGATTGACCTGCCAGATCTCGTCGGTGAGCTTGCCGTCGCGATAGAGCAGCACGTAGCGCACCTTGACGGTGTTCTTGCCGGCGAAGCTGGCGTCGATTGTCACGGTGCCGCCCTTGGGATTGGCCGCCTCCGCCGCCGCGGCGACGGTCGCCTTCTGGGCGCCCTGGGCGGCGAAGAATTTCGACCAGATCTCCTTGATCTTGCCCGGCTGGCTGTAGGTACCGTCGAGCGGGCCGCCAACCCAGTGCAGGGTTGCAGCGGGGCCGTAAGCGGCGGTGACAGTGGCGAGGTCGCCGCCGGCAATGGCGTCGATGCGTGACCTGGCGAGGTCTTCAGCAGGTCCTGCCAGCGCGGCCGAGCCGGAAGCGGCGACGAGGACGAGGGTGGCGGCGAGGGTTGAAAGGCGCATGTGCGTGTATCTCCAAATGTGGCCTGCACACGGGAGACTCGCGCCGCGCCGATTTATTCCGCCCCGCAGGGCGCGGGTCCCGAATTTCTCCCAGCCTGGCGCGGGCGTCGGACGGGCCAATGCGAAGGACCGCAGAAAAATGCGTGCCGGGCCGGAATAATCGCGACGGCCCGGAGTCCAACCTTCCGAAGGCGCCATCGCGCCGGAAGGAGAAAAGCCCATGCGACAACGACACCTGTCCCATGTCGGCGCGCTGCTCGCGCTGTGCCTCGCCGGCGCCGCGGCCGAGGCGCACGACCACGACCATGGCACCGAGACGGCTTCCACGACCAGCGACGAAGCGCCGTTCCTCACCGAGAACACGGCCGCCATGGACAAGATGATGGCGGAGATGGAGGTGAAGCCGACCGGCGACATCGACGCCGACTTCACGGCGATGATGATCCCGCACCATCAGGGCGCCATCGACATGGCGGTCGCCTATCTGCGCTACGGCACCAACCCGCTGCTGCGCCGCCTCGCGCAGGAGATCGTGGTCGAGCAGCAGCAGGAGATCGCCGCGATGCGGCTCGCGCTCGGCCAGCCTCTGCCGCCTTCCGCGCCGGCGCCGACCGAGCCGGAGGCCGGCACCGTCCACGACCATTCCGCCATGTCCGGCCTCACCACCTCCGGCCTCACCACATCCCACAGCACGATGTCCGCCGGCCACATGACGATGCCGGCCATGTCGATGCCGATGAAGTAGGAACCGACCGATGAAGAATCCTTTCCTGACCGGCGTGCTCGCCAGCAGCCTTCTCGCCTGTGCGGCGCCCGCCTTCGCCGGACAGGCGCCGTTCGCCGCCTCCGCCCCCGACATCCCGCTGAGCAGCCGCGACCGCGTCTATGCCGCCGAGCAGTTCTCCAACACCATCTCCGTCACCGATCCCGCCACTAACAAGCTCGTCGGCGTCATCCGGCTGGGCGAGCCGCAGCCGGTGAACTTCAGCCCGCTCTACAAGGGGCAGGTGCTGGTGCACGGCATGGGCTTCTCCCCTGACCGCAAGACCATCGCCGTGGTGTCGATCGGCTCGAACTCGGTGACCTTCATCGACACCGCGACCAATAGGGTCAAGCTCACCACCTATGTCGGCCGCTCGCCGCACGAGGCGTTCTTCACGCCGGACGGCAAGGAAGTCTGGGTCACGGTGCGCGGCGAGGACTACATCGCCGTGCTGGACGGGACGACCTATGAGGAGAAGGCCCGCATCAAGGTGCCGAACGGCCCGGGCATTCAGATCTTCTCGCCCGACGGCAAATACGGCTATGTCTGTTCTTCCTTCATGCCGGAGACGGTGGTGATCTCGGTTGCCGACCATATGATCGTCGGCCATGTGAAGCAGGAGAGCCCGTTCTGCCCGAACATCGCCGCGACACCGGACGGCAAGCAGGTCTGGTTCACGCTGAAGGACATCGGCAAGACGCAGGTGTTCAACGCGCAGCCGCCTTTCGACGTCATCAAGACGCTCGACACCGGCCCGATCACCAACCACGTCAACTTCGCGCATAACGCCAATGGCAGCTTCGCCTATGTGACGGTGGGCGGACTTAACGAGGTGAAGGTGTTCCGCACCGACGACTTCTCGCAGGTCGCGACCATTCCGGTCGGCAAGCTGCCGCACGGCATCTGGCCGTCGGGCGACGGGTCGCGGGTCTATGTGGGTCTTGAGAATGCTGACGCGCTCGCCGCCATCGACACCCTGACCAACAAGGTGGTCGCCACGATCCCGATCGGCCAGGCGCCGCAAGCGGTCAACTATGTGCCGAATGCGGTGCCGGAGGGCGACGGTATGCAGAACCTGCAGCCGCTCGGCGTGGCGCGTCAGACGGCGCATCTCACCCTCAGCCAGGAAGGCAAGGGAGAGGGCAAGGCCCCGACCAGCGTCTCGCTGTTCGATCAGGGTCTAATCCAGATCCTGCAGGCCTCGGTGACCGGCCTCGCGCCGAAGAAGCCCTATGTGCTGGCGCTGGCCAGTCAGCCGGACGGCAAGGGCACGCTGGAACCTCTCTCCGCCTTCATGACCAATCCGGCCGGTTCGGCCATCGTCAACGCTGCCGGTCCGATCCGCCAGATCGTACAGAACGACGCGAAGGCGCAGCGGCGCTATCTCGTCATCGCCGAGGGCTCGACCGCGCAGCCCGGTGCCGTGGTGCAGCGCCAGACGCTCGACTGACCGGCATGCCGCCCGGGATGAAGGCGGAACGTCTCGCAACCGCGGGCGGCCCGCCTTCTCTCGCGACAAGGAGACAGCATGGACCACGAGATGGTGCGCCTCATCGAGCCGCTCATCCCCGCGCTCCGGCGCTATGCCCGCGCCCTGATGCGCGAGCGGGCGGCAGCGGACGATCTGGTGCAGGACTGCCTGGAGCGCGCCATCAGCCGCTGGCATCAGCGGCGTCCGAACGACGATGCGCGGGCGTGGATCTTCACCATCCTGCACAATCTCGCCATGACGCGGCTGCGCCGCTCGGCGCAGCGGCCGGTCCACGTCGCCCTTGACGATGCCGATGCCGCGAACCTGTCGCTCGCTGCGCCGCAGGAGGATGGGCTGCGCCATCGCGAATTGCTCGCCGCGCTGGCCCGGTTGCCGGACGAGCAGCGCACCGTGCTGCTGCTGGTCACCGTCGAGGAGCTCTCCTATGCCGAGACCGCGCGGGTGCTCGACGTGCCGATCGGCACCGTGATGTCGCGGCTGTCGCGTGCCCGCGAACGCCTTGCCCGGCTGATGTCCGCCGAACCGCGCGCGACCCTCTCGCCGCCCTATCTCCGGAGCGTGAAATGAGCTCTCGCCCAATCACCGAAGACGACCTCAACGGTCTCCTCGACCGCACGCTCGATCCCGCCCGTCATGCGGAGGTGCTCGCCTATCTCGACGCTCACCCGGATGTTGCGCAGCGCCTCGCCCTCCATAGTGAGCAGGCCGACATGCTGCGCGCGGCTTTCGCCCCGGTGATCGAGGAGCCGGTGCCGACGGAACTCGATCTTTCGCGCATGATCGAGGAACGCCGGCGTCCCCGGCAAGCGCCGCGCTGGGCGATGGCGGCTGCCGCGGTGCTGCTGTTGTCCGTGGGCGCCGCTGGCGGCTGGTCGCTGCGCGGCATGACGCCTCCGCCCTCCGAAGGAATCCAGGCGCTCGCCCGCGAGGCGGCGGCGAGCTATGCGACCTACGCGCCCGACCAGGTGCGGCCGGTCGAGATCCGCGCGAGCGATCGCGACGTGCTCGCCGCCTGGACCGCCAAGCGTGTCGGCCGTCCGATCGGCATTCCGGACCTGACCGCGGCGGGCTACCGGCTCATGGGCGGGCGCGTGGTGCCGACCGAGCACGGTCCGGCGGCGCTGTTCATGTATGACGACGATCGCGGCACTCGCCTCGTGATGCTGGCGCGGCCGATGAAGGCCGAGCGCGACATGCCCATGTCGTCGCACGCGGAAGGCGAGCTCAACGGCTTCGCCTGGGCCGACAACGGCCTCGGCTACAGCCTCGTCGGAGGGGTGGCGTCCGACAGGCTGCACCCGCTGGCGGACGAAGTGCGCCGCCAGATCCGCAGCGAGGCCTGAGGGGAACGATAATGCTTGCCACTTACTCGAGGGCGCTGCTGGCGGGCCTGGTCGGGCTGGCGGTCAATTTCCTCCTGCTTGGCCTCGCCGACCGGTTCGGCATCGTCACCGCGCGCGGCGGCTTCCAGCGGCTGGTGAAGATGTGGACCGGCCCCGTGCTGCAGGGGTTCGGCGTCGATCGCATCTGGGCCGCGCTCTCTCTTCCCGATCCGAACGGCGCTCTCTTCACCAACGGCTTCAAGGTCGCCGTGGGACTGGCGTTCGCGGTGATCTATGTCTGGATCAGGCCGCTCTTGCCCGGTTCAGCTCTCGAAAAGGGACTGATCTATGCGCTGCTGGTCTGGTTGATCAATGCCGGCATCGTGCTGCCCGCCCTCGGCCAGGGTTTTGCCGGCATCAACACGCTCAGCGCCGTCGGCATTCTCGCCTTCGCCGTCGCCCACACCGCCTTCTTCCTCGTGCTGGCGGGGCTGAGCTAGGCTCGACAAGCCAGGACTTTCAAAAGACTTGGCCGTGCAGCAAGTTTCAATGAAAGGCCCTGTACAACCTCCGAAACGCGGGCGGTTACGATGCCCCGCAAGGCAGCGGGCGACGATACAGGAAAGCTCGGTGATCCAGTTCGTCAGCCCCCGGGCGTCTCGGCGAGATCCTGAACTCGGTCGTTCCTGGAGTTGCGGACTCTCTGCCAAGACCATCCCGAGCATCGGCAAACACCCGAAATTCGTTAAATGGATCGAGCCAGGGGGTTAGGTTCAAGTGTTGAAAAGCTTGCCAAGCTCTTGTCCCTTGGGCGTGGTCCAATCAACGGCAAGCTCGGAGATCAGCTGAGCGGTGGAGGTGATCACGGCGCCAGCCTGTTCCATCCGGCGCAGCGCGGCATCATCACCGATCTTCGTAAACGATGCGGACGCATCGCAGACGACCTGCACCTCATAGCCCTCATCCAGCAACTGAAGGACAGGGAAGACCACGCAGACCTCGGTGGTGATCCCGGCAACAACGACCTTCTTGCGGCCGGTGTCCCTCACCGCGTGATTGAAGTTCTCGTCGTGCATCGCATTGACGATGCCGGCTCGCTTGATGCGGCTCGCAAAAGCCTCAGGTGCAATCGCTTCGAATTCAGGCAGCAACGGACCTTGTGCCTGGTCCTCCATGCTCGCTGTCAGCACCAGCGGCATCCCGACAGCGCTGGCAATCTTCGCCAGAGACAGGGCATTTTCCTTGATTCCGCTGACGTCGTGAGAGTGCGTCCAGGATATCGTGCCCTCCTGATGGTCGATCAGCAGCATCGCTGCATTTTCGGGCGTGTAAACGTTCTTGTGCATCGACCCTTACTCCTTTGATTCAGTGCCGTCCGGACCCGCATCGCCGCTTCCGCGAAAAGCGGCCGTCACCCAGTCGGCTGCCTGGCAAGCCAGTCTTCAAATGTGAGGATGTCGGGTTGCCGTGCCTTCAAGGCCGGGATGTCCGCGGAATAGCCGGCGGTGCCGAACCATTCGAACATCCTGCGCACGTCATAGGGAAGCGGGCGCAGCAGCAGCCTTGGAAGCGGAAATGGAAGTCCCGCCGACCAGCCGTGCCGTTTCAGCGCGGCGACGATTTGCGCGCGTGTCAGTTCGTCGCCGGCAATCTCCTCCGCTTTCCCGATGAAGCCCGCAGGATCCGCGAAGGCGCGCGCCACCCATTTGCCGATATCATCGACGGCGATCATCTGGAGCGGCTTCGCCTTCGGGACGTAGCTGCGCATCAAGGCCAGCAGCACGAGCCGCATCGAGGCCTTGGTGAAATTGTCCATGAAGAAGACGGGTCGAACGATCGTTGCCGGCAGGCGGATGCTGAGGACATGTTCCTCAATCCGCCTCTTGCTCTCAAAGTGGGGGACGCCTGAACGGCGGTCTGCGCCGCCGACGGATCCGTAGATGAAGTGCTCGACCCCAGCGGCAAGCGCCGCGTCTGCGACGGCGATGCCGCGGCGCGTCTCCACCTCTCCACCTTGGTCCGTGCCCTGGACGGAAAAAACGCCATGCGCTCCTTTGAAAGCCGCACGCATGGAAGCCGGGTCGTCCATATCGCCGGCGACCACCTCGAAGCCCCTGGCGGCGAGCCGACGAGCCGAATCCGAGGCAGGATTTCGCGAGAAGGCGCGCAGCTTCCACCGGCCGTCCGCCGCCAGCGCCCGCGCGATCCCGCCGCCTTGCTGTCCAGTGGCCCCGAGGACGACGATGATCTTTGGAGAGTTATCGTTTCGCATACTCATGGTATGGAAGCTATATGCAGCATCGCCTTTCGCAAGTAGAATGAAAAATCATACCAGTATGAAAAATAATACTGTCAGTCAGGTGGTGCCTGGCGCCTGTGACTGCAGAAGATGAGCTTGGTTGCCACGCGCAGCATGGACATAGGCTGTCAATGCGCCGCGGCGCCTATGCTATAGGGATAGCATAGAGTTCCTGATCACGACTCGACCGGATGGCGGCAGCCGGCCGGGCGCTGGAGGGCGTCCTGTGACAGGCTCGCTTGTCTCGCAGGCGATCTCATGATGATGGTATGAAAAACCGCTGTAATATCCACGCCTGCGCATAGCATGGAAAATCGGACTGGCATGGAAGGGACAACCGACGACGCGTCTGTCCCGGAGGTCTGCGTGCCTTCGGTGGTCGAGCTCAACGAGTTTCGCCAGGCGGTGAACATGATCACTGGCAGGTGGAAGATCGATATCCTTTGGGTGCTGCTGGCCGGACCCATGCGATTTGGCGAACTGCGCCGGGCATTGCCCGGTATCACGCAGCACATGCTCACGGCGCAGCTCAGAGCTCTCGAAGCCGATGGCCTGATCGCTCGCACTGCCTATGCGGAGATCCCGCCGCGGGTAGAGTATGCGCTGACTGACAACGCGAGGGCGCTAAAGCCGATCTTCGAGGGACTGGCGGACTGGGCGCGTTCACTGCGTAGGGGTCATGGCAGTCGGCTGGCTTGAGAGAATGGCCGGCATCCATTGCCCGTCCGACTCGCTCCATGGGCCGGCTCGCTCCATCGGATGGCCTAGATGGCGCTTATGCCATCAATGGAGGTCCGCAGCGGCTGGTACGTCCTTGTCGTGCCTAGCGAAGCGCGCGACCATTGTGGCGCTCGCCTCGTTGAGGCCGATCACCTCCACGCGCGCGCCGGCCTTGCGAAACTTCAGCACCGCCTTGTCCAGCGCGCCGACCGAGGTGATGTCCCAGAAATGCGCGTGGGTGAGGTCGATCATCACCTCGCGCGCCGGCCGGTCGAAATCGAAGCCGCGCAGGAACACCTCGGCGGAGGCGAAGAAGATCTGGCCCGAGACGACATAGGTGACGCGGCCGCTCTCGTCGTCGACATGCTCGCCGACGGCGACGAGCTGCGAGACCTTGCCGGCGAAGAACACGCCCGACAGTAGCACGCCGACTAGCACGCCGATGGCGAGGTCGTGCGTCGCCACCACCGTGATCACCGTCGCCAGCATCACCACGGACGAGGACCGCGGATTGCGGCGCAGATCGAGGATCGAGCGCCAGGAGAAGGTGCCGATCGACACCATGATCATGACGGCGACCAGCGCCGCCATCGGAATGATCCGCACGAGGTCGTCGAGCACGAGGATCAGAAACAGCAGGAAGCTGCCGGCAACGAAGGTCGAGAGCCGGCCGCGCCCGCCGGAGGTGACGTTGATCACCGACTGGCCGATCATGGCGCAGCCGCCCATGCCGCCGATCAGCGCCGAGGCGATGTTGCTCGCGCCCTGTCCGACGCATTCCTGGCTCTTGTTGCTCATCGTGTCGGTCATGTCGTCGACGATCTGCGCCGTGAGCAGCGACTCTAGCAGGCCGACAGCCGCGAGGGTGAGCGAATAGGGTAGGATGATCTGCAACGTCTCCAGCGTCAGTGGCACCTGCGGCTGGGTGAAGACCGGCAGGCTGGAGGGCAGCTCGCCGAGATCGCCGACGGTGCGCAGTTCCAGGCCGCTCCACCACGCGAAGGCGGTGAGCACGGCGATGGCGACCAGCGGCGAGGGGATCGCCTTGGTCAGGCGCGGGAACAGATAGATGATCGCAAGGCCGGCGGCGATCATCGGATAGGTGTCGAGCGGCACGCCGATCAGCTCCGGCAGCTGCGCCATGAAGATCAGGATGGCGAGCGCGTTGACAAAGCCGGTGATCACCGAGCGCGAGACGTAGCGCATCACGCGGCCGAGCCTCAGCACGCCGGCGATGATCTGGATGACGCCCATCAGAATGGTCGCCGCGAAGAGATAGTTCAGGCCGTAATCGCGCACGAGGCTGACCATCACCACGGCGGTCGCCGCCGTCGCGGCGGAGATCATGCCCGGCCGCCCACCGACGACAGCGGAGACGCAGGCGATGGCGAAGGAGGCGAAGAGGCCCACCTTGGGATCGACGCCGGCAATGACCGAGAAGCCTATGGCTTCCGGAATCAGGGCGAGCGCGACGACGATGCCGGCGAGCACGTCGGCGCGGATATTGGAGGTCCAGTCGCGAAAATAGCGTGAGGTCAATGTCATGTGGGAATCTTCGCAAGAGCGAGCGTTCGCCGAATGGCGAGCGGGACGCGCGCTAACTGTGCGTGATCCGGCGGATCGGCGGCCGGAAGAGCCACCCGGGGTTTTACCGGGTCCTGACGAATGGACTTGGCCTAAATGATATTCTGCTGCGGTGCAACAAGGGTCCTGGCGCTGGCTGTGCCCCTCAGAAAACGAGAAGCGATGTCTCCCCCAAAAAAACTACGTGGCATCCGCTATCCGCCTATCCTCCACGTTCCGCGTCTGGCGCTAAGCCCCCTCCTTCTGCTTCGGGCAGACTAGGCTAGCGGCGCGTCGTCCTCCTGGACCTGCTCGACACTTGCATGATTCCTACCTGTCGATTAGCGTCGACATATGGACTCAGAACAAGCCATCCTCGCCTTTGCCGCGCTCGCCCAGTCGACCCGGCTTGACGTGTTCCGGCTGCTTATCGAGCACGAGCCGCACGGCCTGCCCGCGGGGGACGTCGCCCGGCGGCTTGCCGTGCCGCACAACACCATGTCGACCCATCTCGCGGTGCTGTCACGCGCCGGCCTGATCGGCGCCGAACGCCACAGCCGCACGATCATCTACCGCGCCCGTCTTGCCGCCGTGAGCGAACTCGCGAGCTTCCTCGTGCGGAACTGCTGCGCCGGCCGGCCCGAAGTGTGCGCGCCGCTGCTCGCGGAGCTGTCGCCCTGCTGCCCTCCCCTCACCGCCGCAAATGAGCCCGTCCATGACTGACGCCATCGGCTCCGGCCGCGTCTACAACGTGCTGTTCCTCTGCACCGGCAACTCCGCCCGCTCGATCCTCGCCGAGAGCATACTGACCAAGCTCGGCGCCGGCCGGTTCCGCGCCTGGTCGGCCGGCAGCCAGCCGAAGGGCGCCGTGCATCCGCTCGCCATCAGGACGCTGCAGAGCCTCGGCTATCCGGCGGAGGGCTTCCGGTCCAAATCGTGGAGCGAGTTCGCCACGCCCGGAGCGCCGCTGATGGATTTCGTGTTCACCGTCTGCGACAACGCCGCTGGCGAAGCCTGCCCGGTATGGCCGGGACAGCCGATGACCGCACATTGGGGCATCGAGGATCCCGCCGCCGCGTCCGGTTCGGACATCCAGCAGGAAGCCGCCTTCGCCGACGCGTTCCGCTATCTCAGGAACCGCATCTCGGTCTTCACCGCACTGCCGCTCAAGAGCCTCGACACCGTCGCACTCGGCACGAAGCTGCGGGAGATCGGGCAGCTTGAGGGCAGCACCACGCGTCGCCCGGACGTGGCCTGAGGGATGGATGTCGTCGTCTATCACAATCCGGATTGCGGCACGTCGCGCAATACGCTGGCGCTGATCCGCCATGCCGGGATCGAGCCGCACGTCGTCGAATATCTCAAGACTCCGCCGACGCCGGCCCTGCTGCTCCAGCTTGCCAGCCGTATGGGCTGGCCGCTCCGGAACCTGCTGCGCGAGCGGGGAACCCCGTTCAGGGAACTCGGGCTCGACAACCCGGCGCTGGACGATGCCGCCTTGCTCGCGGCCGTCGCGGACCACCCCGTCCTCATCAACCGCCCGATTGTGGTGACACCCCTCGGGGTCAAGCTGTGCCGCCCATCCGAGACGGTCCTGGACCTGCTGCCCGTGGCTCCGAGGGCCGACCTCGACAAGGACGATGGCGGCCCCTTCCTCCGTGACGAGCAGGTGGCTGCCACCGACCCGCGCCTGGCCAGGGCCCTTCGCGACACGGGCCTTCCGACCGATGACCTGCGGTCGTCAACCGGCCGGTTCTACGGCTATCGGACCCTCGGAGGCACACTGGTCGGCTATGGCGGCTTCGAGGTGAGCGGAGACGATGTGCTCCTGCGCTCCCTGCTGGTCACGCCAGCGGCACGTGGAAAGAGCATCGGGCGCAATATCGCCCTCCTGCTCATGAGCCGCGCGTTCGATGTCGGCGGTCGCAAGGCCTGGCTGCTGACGACGTCTGCGGCGGCGTTCTTCGAGAGGCTGGGGTTCACGGTAGCGGCTCGCGAAGCGGCCCCCGAGGCCATCCGGCGGGCGCCGCAGGCCGTCTCGCTCTGCCCGGCCACCGCTCCCCTTCTCACCCGCCGCATCACGCTCTGAGGCGCCATGACGACGTTCGAACGCTATCTGACCGTCTGGGTCGGCCTGTGCATCCTTGCCGGCATCGGGCTCGGCCACCTGTTCCCCGGCCTGTTTCAGGTGATCGGCGCAGCCGAGGTCGCCAAGGTCAACCTGCCGGTGGCGACGCTCATCTGGCTGATGATCGTGCCGATGCTGCTGCGCATCGACTTCGCGGCCCTCGGTCAGGTCGCGCAGCACTGGCGCGGCATCGGCGTCACGCTGTTCGTCAACTGGGCGGTGAAGCCGTTCTCGATGGCGGCCCTCGGCTGGCTGTTCATCGGCTATCTGTTCCGGCCGTACCTGCCGGCCGATCAAATCGACAGCTACATAGCCGGGCTCATCATCCTCGCCGCCGCCCCCTGCACCGCCATGGTGTTCGTCTGGTCGAACCTGACCAGGGGCGAGCCGCACTTCACGCTCTCGCAGGTGGCCTTGAACGACACCATCATGGTGTTTGCCTTCGCGCCCATCGTCGGGCTGCTGCTCGGGCTCTCCGCCATCACCGTGCCGTGGGACACGCTGCTGCTCTCCGTGGTGCTCTACATCCTCGTGCCCGTGATCCTCGCGCAGGCGGTTCGCCGGGGCCTGCTGGCACGTGGCGGCGAGGCGGCCCTGCTTCGGTTGCTCGACCGCCTCCAGCCGCTGTCGCTTCTCGCGCTGCTGGCGACGCTGGTGCTGCTGTTCGGGTTTCAGGGTGAGCAAATCCTCGCGCAGCCGCTGGTCATTGCCCTGCTGGCGGTGCCAATCCTGATCCAGGTCTATTTCAACGCCGGGCTTGCCTATCTGCTCAACCGATTGAGCGGCGAACAGCACTGCGTCGCCGGTCCTTCGGCGCTCATCGGCGCGTCCAACTTCTTCGAGCTGGCGGTGGCGGCGGCCATCAGCCTGTTCGGCTTCCGGTCCGGGGCCGCGCTGGCAACGGTGGTGGGTGTGCTGATCGAGGTGCCGGTGATGCTGACCGTGGTGTGGCTCGTGAACCGGTCCAAGGGCTGGTACGAGGGTCACCCCGTCGAACGTCCCGCCCATCGGACCGCGGGCCCGTCATGACCACGGCCGAAGCGCGGGAGCCCAGCCCGCGAAGCCTCTTCATCACCGGCCTCGGGATCGGTCAGATCTGCTCGTGGGGCTCGCTCTATTACAGCTTCCCGCTGATCGCGGAGGCGATGCGGGTCGAGCTCGGCTGGTCCAAGACGGAACTGTATGGCGCGGCAACGCTCGGGCTGGCGCTCGCGGGCCTGGCCGCCTACCCGGTCGGCTCGGCCATCGACCGCGGGCAGGGGCGGCTCATCATGGCGGGCGGCTCCGTCCTTGCGGGCGCCTTGCTCCTCGCCTGGTCGCAGGCCGCAAACCTGCTGGTGTTCTACATCTGCGCGGCCGGCATCGGCGCCCTGCAGGCCGCGACGCTCTATGAGCCCGCCTTCGCCGTGGTCGCCCGCCGGGCGGGAGCAGACCATGCCCGAGCCGGCATCACCGCCCTGACATTGTGGGGCGGTTTTGCGTCCACGGCGTTCATTCCGCTGGTCCAGCTGCTGCTCGATCTCTATGGCTGGCGGCACACGCTCATGGTGCTGGGTGCGATCAACCTGGTGCTCTGTGCGGCGCTCTACGCCGGCGTCATCCGCCCGGAGCGGGATCATCCGGCAGCGCCGCACACGGGGGCGCAGGACGGCTCGTGGACCGGCAACTCCGCCGTCCGCTGGGCGATGCACCAACCCGTGTTCTGGGCGCTGGCCGTGGCGTTCACCGCTTATGCGGCGACCTTCTCGGCCTTCACCTTCCACCTGTATCCGCTGCTCGGCGAGCGCGGCTTCGACAGCACGACCGTGGTCGCGGCGATGGCCATCATCGGCCCGGCGCAGGTCGCGGGAAGGCTCGCCATCTGGCTACTCGCGCCGGGGGCCTCTGTGCGCGTCATCGGATGCGTCGTCGTGCTGGTGTTCCCGATCACCCTGCTCGCGCTGGAATTGCCGCCCCATTTCGCGATCATCGCCATCGTGGCCGCAATGTACGGTGCAGCGAACGGCATCATGACCATCGTGCGCGGTCTCGCCGTGCCGGAGATGCTGACGCGGCGCGCCTATGGGGCGGTCAATGGTGCCCTGACCGCGCCCGCATCGGCGAGCCGCGCCATCGCCCCCGTGGGCGCAGCGCTCCTCTGGTCCGCTTCGGGCTCGTATGACGCGGTGCTGCTCGCCCTCCTGGCCGGCACGCTCGTCCTCGCGCTCGGCTTCTGGTCTGCGGCGGCGCTGTCCCGCCGGGCTGTCCAACCCGCATAGGTCCCGTCATGCCCTCCGACACGCCAGCCGACGACGCCCTCCCCGCCCTGGATGCGGCCCATCTCGACCTGCCGGACCACGCCAAGCTGGCGGTCCGCGCACCCTCGACCCACCCGCCACGCATCCTGCTGCTCTATGGCTCGCTGCGGGAGCGCTCCTACAGCCGGCTGCTGGTGGAGGAAGCCGCGCGATTGCTGGAGCGCATGGGTGCCGAAGCCCGCATCTTCGATCCAAGCGGCCTGCCGATGCCCGACAGCGTGCCGTCCGATCATCCCAAGGTGCAGGAGCTTCGTGCCCTTTCGATATGGTCCGAAGGTCAGGTCTGGTGCAGCCCCGAGCGGCACGGAACCATCACCGGCATCTTCAAGAGCCAGATCGACTGGATACCGCTGGAGGTGGGCGGGGTTCGCCCCACGCAGGGCCGGACGCTCGCGGTGATGCAAGTGAGCGGCGGCTCGCAGTCGTTCAATGCGGTGAACGCCCTGCGCGTCCTCGGACGGTGGATGCGGATGGTGACCATCCCGAACCAGTCCTCCGTGGCGAAGGCGTTTCAGGAGTTCGACGAGGAGGGCCGCATGAAGCCCTCGCCGTACTACGACCGCGTGGTAGACGTGATGGAGGAACTGGTGAAGTTCACGCTGCTCACCCGCGACCGGACGGAGTATTTCACCAGCCGCTACAGCGAACGGCGCGAGGCCGCCCGGTGTTTCGACGCGGGCGATCGAGTGGACAGTCGGTCTCATCAAGTGATCGGCTGATGCCCCTCGGACGCGGCTGTGAAAAGGCCGTCATGTCGCAATGTGCTCGTCGCCGAGCGACCATGTGGACCATCTGTTTCATCATTGCGTGGCAGCCTCGGCGCGTTTATCCGACCACTCCGGAGGAGCGCCGATCTTATCAAAGACCGCCCGTGCAAGGCCCGACGAACGGCCGAAGTTGTCGCACACCGCGTATTTCGGCTTGCCCCCGAACCACGACTGAACGCGCTGGCCCGAGGGCAGCACGATCTCCAGGTCTTTCGGTTCCTTACCGGTAACGAGCATTCGGGAGAAATCACTCCCAAATGTCGATGCCAGGCTATAGGCATCACCGACTTCGGATACGCGCGGGTTGTTCTGGATCGAGTTCGCGCCGCGCGCCCACACCATCGCGGCGCGCTGGATTCCGCTGCTGTCGACAGCCTCCGCCTCCACGGAGAGTCCGCCCAATCCCGCGGGAATGCGCGGAACGCCCACCGGAAGCACAACGCCGGTACCCAAGGTCACCATGGCCGAGACGCCGGCCATTGCCTTGTCCGTTGGTACGAGGTCGGTGACAACCGCTCGAACCGTCAGATCGGCGGGCTGCTCGGCCGACACCACCTCATATTTGTCGCTGAGCGCGACGCAAAGCTCTCGATCCAGTGCATTGGATACCAAGGCACGGTCAGCTTTGGCCTTGACTCGCGAGGCCGCATCCGACGCAAAGGTCGTCGGCACGATCTTGACGGTTTTCATCGCAGCCAGACCTTGCCCGTCCACGAATGTGCGCGACTTGGATAATTCCCCTTTGGTCACACCAAGATTACCGTAAGAAGAAAGAGTGCCACCTTCTTTGAGAGGCACGGATGCGCATCCAGCCATTGCGAGGGTCAACGGCAGCGCAAGCCAGTGCAGGCCACCCTGATACAACGAGAATCTATTCCAAAACCAACGGGAACGGTTCATGTCGTCGCCTCAGGCCTCGTTCCTGCTGTCATTGCTCATGATTCCTTCGATCGCGCGCGCTATGAGCATTTCAGCTTGCGCGGAATCAATTTCAGTGGCGGCGGAAATCTGGATGAGATTGCGCAGAATGCTGAACCCGATCAGCAACGACATGATCATCGACGCACGGGATGATGTTGAATCGCCAATCTTCCGATGAAGCGGTTCGATAAAGTCGGTCTGCAGCCACTCTCCGACAATAGCCCCGGCTTTTATGCTGGTCAGCGAGTGCATGAGGATCAGCAATGGATCGGGCTGTTGGTGATCTTTCATGTGGGAACGTTCGATCACTCCTTTGGCAAGATACCTCGCCAAGGCCTCGACCCCCACATTGAGAAACGGGGGCTCGATACGTCGCGACGCCAGGACCTCCCGGAAAAGGTTCTCTTTCGATCCGAAGCTGCGATGGACATAGGCCACATCGACATCCACGTCGGCCGAGATATCGCGAAGACTGACCTCGTCATACGAGGCCGAGGCGAAGCGCTTTGCCGCTGCCGTCAGTATGGTCTGGCGGGTTGTCCCTTCCCCCCGGACGACGATTCTGCGTGCCATGGTTCGATCTCGTTGACGCCGTTGGCACCAGACACCATCAGGAGTCGAACGTCAACACGTGTTGACTTTCGACCTATGGCGGTGCTGCCCAGCTAGAGGAGCGGCTTTTCCGGCTCGATTCTAAACCTGGAATGCCATCCGCAGCAGATCGATGCCAAGGCCGACTAGCGATGGCCCAATTGCACCAAATGACTGCCCCAGAGCGGAACCGGGGATCGCCTTCGTCCGCGTTAGTGCTCCCGCCAGCCCGGCGTCGTGGACCTGCTTGCGGATGACCTTGCCGCCTTTGCCCTTGAAGGCGAGCGTCACCTCGTCGCCCTTGATGCTCACATGTGACTTGAGCAGCGTCGTGGCGCCGCGCGTGGCGTGCTCCTGAGCATATTGATCGCTGCCCGCGCGTATCGATGTCAGCGCGACGAGCTGTACTACCGCGGCGAGGACGAATTGCCGGCCGGATTCAGACCGGTGCAGCGCCCGCCGCACGAAGCGCAGGATCACCGGCAGCGTCTGCGCGAGGCCGGACAGGCGCTGCGCCTTCAACGTCTCGCGCACCAGCGTCCAGTCGGCATGATAGCGATATTGCAGGCGTCCGGCGGCATCTTCGCCGACCGCCTGCAGATGCGCGCGCGGATCGGCGGCGAAGCGCACCTTCACATAGGCCGGTGGAACCGCGAGGCCCTTCAGCCGCGCGAGGATTTTAGCGTCCTTCAGCGGCGCGCCGTTCTCCGCCTCGTAGCTGAAACCGCGTCCGCGCGGCTTGCGGCGGATAGTGAGCTCTGCGGGACAGACGATCCTGAGATCGAAACGGCGTGCCAGGCGCCTGATGGTGCTCTTCTCGGCCATGATCGAATGGGAAAGCCTCCGCACGCCATAACCTCCACGTTGTTCGTAGCGGCGCGTTCCGGAGCGGAACGGTCCTCTTTCTCCGCGCGTTCTTCCTCAACAGATCGGGAGGAAGTGATGGACCAGCGAGAAGACCGCATCCGCGAACGTGCACACCGCCTGTGGGAAGACGAAGGCCGACCGGAAGGACGCGCTGACGCCCACTGGTTTCGGGCCGAGGAAATGGCGGCGGTCGAGAATGATTCTGCGGAAAACTTCGAGCCGGTGGATGCTGCCGAGCCCTCGATGGTGACGGGCGAGGCATCGGTGGATCCCGGCGGGACGGCGATTTCCCGCCGATCCGAAATCAATCCCGATGGGACTCCGCACGGCGACGAGCCCGCACCCGTCAGTGAGATCGAGACCATCCGCCGAACCCTGGAAGTGCCGATCGAGCGGCGCGGTAAGGTGTCGCCCCTCGGAGACCCCGAAGGCGCGATGAGCGGCGAGGCCGGCCGACGGCTCTAAAAGTTTGGCGGCACGGCTCAGAGCGCCTTGGTGCCTTGCCCCGCCGTCGCGTGCATTCGTGACATCGGGTTGGTTCGCCGAGGAAGACTAGCCACGAGGACCGATCGTTATTGGCAGGTATTGGTGTCGAGATAATACTAAGAACACAAAGGCGTTATCGATAGTGTTGTGCTTTGAGAGGGAACGTCGCGGCATATCGCGTGACCTGAGACCCTGATCCTCCTCCAGATTTAGGTAGAGTCCGTCGATCATGGAGACGGACGATGCGAGCCTCACGGTTCACAGAGGAACAGATCATCGGGATGCTGAAGGAGCAGGAGGCGGGGGCGAAGACCGCTGACGTCTGCCGCAAGCACGGCATCTCCTCGGCGACCTTCTACAAGTTCAAGGCGAAGTACGGCGGCATGGATGTGTCCGATGCCCGGCGGCTGAAGGCGCTTGAGGAGGAGAATGCGCGGCTGAAGAAGCTGCTGGCTGAGCAGATGCTCGACAACGCGATCCTGAGGGATGTCAGCTCAAAAAAATGGTGACGCCCGATGCACGGCGCAAAGCCGTGGCCCATGCCTGTGCCGCGCACGGGGTGAGCCAGCGTCGGGCGTGTCAGGCGCTGGGCGTCGATCGCACCAGCGTGCGCTACCGAAGTGTGCGTTCCGACGATGCAAGTCTGCGGGAGGCCATGCGGGCCGTGGCCGGCGAGCGCCGTCGCTTCGGCTACCGGCGCATCCACATCATGCTGAGGCGCCAGGGCATCGTCATGAACCAGAAGAAGCTGCGCCGGCTGTATCGGGAAGAGAAGCTTCAAGTCCTTCGGCGCGGGGGGCGCAAGCGAGCGCTCGGCACGCGGCGTCCTATCCTGGTACCGGATCGGGTCAACGTCCGCTGGAGCCTCGACTTCGTGTCAGATGCCTTCACGGACGGTCGGCGTTTCCGGGTGCTGGCCGTCGTCGACGACTTCAGCCGGGAGTGCCTGGCGCTGGTGGCCGACACCTCGCTCTCGGGCCTTCGGGTGACGCGCGAGCTCGACGCGCTGCTCGCTATCCGGGGCAGGCCTGCGACCATCGTTTCCGACAACGGCACGGAGCTGACCTCGATGGCCGTTCTCAAATGGTGCCAACAGACCGACGTCGAATGGCACTATATCGCGCCGGGCAAACCCATGCAGAACGGCTTCGTCGAGAGCTTCAACGGACGGTTCCGGGACGAGTGCCTGAATGAGACCCTGTTCTCGAGCCTGGGTCAGGCCCGTGCCGCCATCGCCTCATGGAAGGAGGACTACAACCTGCACCGACCTCATTCAGCTCTCGGCAATCGATCTCCCGCCGAGTTCGCCGCAACAATCCCACTGGAAACCGAGGCCGCCTGAGGCCACAAATCAACCCTCGGACTCTCGCCTAAGCCGGAGGAGAAAAGGGTCTCAGGTCACGCGGATTGTGATGAGAACGTCCAATCCCGAGGAGCCTTCCAATGAAAGCGCTGACCTGGCACGGCAAGGGCGACATACGCTGCGAGAGCGTGCCGGACCCCAAGATCGAACACGGCCGCGACGCCATCATCAAGGTCACCGCCTGTGCGATTTGTGGCTCCGACCTGCATATCTATGGCGGCATCATTCCCGGGATGGAGAGTGGGGATGTGCTCGGCCATGAGACCATGGGCGAGGTGGTCGAGGTCGGTGCCGAGAACACCAAGCTAAAGGTCGGCGACCGTGTGGTGGTGCCGTTCACCATCTCCTGCGGGGAGTGCTTCTTCTGCACGCGCGGTTTCTATTCCGGCTGCGAGCGGACGAACCCCGATCACGCCAAGGCTGCCAAGCTCTGGGGCAATTCCCCCGGTGGCCTGTTCGGCTATTCGCACCTTCTGGGCGGATATGCAGGAGGCCAAGCGGAATATCTGCGCGTGCCCTACGCCGATGTCGGCCCGATCAAAGTCCCGGACGGGCTGACCGACGAGCAGGTGCTGTTCCTCTCCGACATCTTCCCCACCGGCTACATGGCGGCGGACTTCTGCAACATCCAGCCCGGCGACACCATCGCGATCTGGGGGTGCGGCCCGATCGGCCAGATGGCGATACGTTCGGCCTTCCTGCTCGGCGCCGAACGGGTGATCGCCATCGATACGGTTCCCGAGCGCCTGGCGCTCGCCCAGGCGGGTGGCGCCATGACCCTCGATTTCATGGAAGAGGATATCTACGACCGCATCATGGAGCTGACCAAGGGCCGAGGCGCGGATGCGTGCATCGACGCGGTCGGCACCGAAGCGGACGCAACGGCGAGCGCCGACTCCATGCTCGACCGGGTGAAGACCGCCCTGTTCATGGGGACGGACCGGCCGCATGTGCTGCGGCAGGCCATCCATTGCTGCCGCAACTTCGGCACGGTCTCCATCGTCGGCGTCTATGGCGGCTTCCTCGACAAGGTGCCGATGGGCTCGGCGATCAATCGCGGCCTGACGTTCCGCATGGCTCAGACGCCGGTGCAGCATTATCTGCCGACGCTGCTCGATCGCATCCAGAAGGGCGAGATCGACCCCTCCTTCGTCATCACCCACCGCGCCTCGCTGGAGGATGGCCCCGAGCTCTACAAGACATTCCGCGACAAGCACGACGGCTGCATCAAGGTCGTTCTCAAACCCTGAGGAGACACCCATGGCTTATGTGTCCAAACCACTCGCCGTCGTCACCGGTGCGTCCACCGGGATCGGGCGCGAACTGGCCCGCATCGCCGCCGAGCGCGGCTATGATCTCGTCATCGCCGCCGACGAGGCGCGCATCGAGGAGACGGCGCGGCAGCTGCAGCAGCAGGGCGCTGCGGTCGTGGCGGTCCAGGCGAATCTCTCGACCATCGAGGGCGTAGACCAACTTTATGAGGCCGTCCAAGCGACAGGCCGGCCGGTGGAGTTGCTGATGGCAAATGCCGGTCTCGGCCTTGGTCACGCCTTCCTCGATCAGCATGTCGAGGCTTGGCGCCACGTTGTCGACACTAACATCACCGGCACCGTCTATCTGATCCAGAAGATCGGCCTCGACATGCGCGCGCGCAATACCGGGCGCATCCTCATCACAGGATCGATCGCCGGCTTCATGCCCGGCTCGTTCCAGGCGGTCTATAACGGCACCAAGGCATTCCTGAATTCCTTCTCCTTCGCGCTGCGCAATGAATTGAAGGACACGGACGTCACCGTGACCTGCCTGATGCCCGGCGCCACCGACACCGAGTTCTTCGCCCGGGCCGGCATGCTCGACACCAAGGTCGGTCAGGACGAGAAGGATGACCCTGCCGAGGTCGCTGCCACCGGCTTCGACGCGATGATGAAGGGCGAAGGCGATGTCGTGAGCGGCTGGAAGAACAAGCTGCAGACCGCCGCCGCCAACGTCATGCCCGCCGGCATGCTCGCCGAGCAGCACCGCAAGATGGCCGAACCCGGTTCCGGCAAGCAGTGAAAGCCACCCTGAAAGGGAGAATAGCGCGATGCTTCCGGTTCTCGCAAAGGCGCTGGTGTCCGGCAGCGCGGTCAGCCTCGCCACCACGGCCGCGCTTGCCCTGCTGGCCCGAGCCGAGGGGCGCCATCCGGTCCAGCCGGTGAACTCGGCAAGCCATTGGTATCTCGGCGAACGCGCGGGCCGTTCGCGCGCGTTCGACCTCTCCCACACGCTTGGGGGCTTCGCGACCCATCACGCGGCCTCGGTCTTCTGGGCCGTGATATTCGAGGCCGTGCGTCGGTATCGCCCGAACAGCGCGCCGCTCGGCAATGCGATCGCCGTGTCGGCGCTTGCCGCGCTCGTCGACTATGGTGTGGTCCCCAAGCGGCTGACTCCCGGCTGGGAGAAGGTCGTCACGCCGCGCTCGATCGCCATCGCTTATGTCGTCATGGCGGTTGCGCTGTCGGCGACCTGTCTGAGGCGACGCGGGCAGGACGACAGGCGATGACGCGGTCGCTGGACCGCCTGATGCTCGGGGCGCTGGCCGGTTTCGCGGCGACCCTTCCGATGACCTTGGTCATGAGGCGTCTGCACGGGCAGCTGCCTGCGCCGGAGCGCTATCCCTTGCCGCCGCGCGAGATCAGCGAAGATCTGCCGCGGCTCGGCCTGAGTCCCGCGGCGGCGACGCTGCTTTATCATTTCCTCTATGGTGGGGCGGCCGGAGCGTTGTACGCCGGCCTGTTCCGGCGCCGCGGCATGGCAGTCGGCTCCGTCTTCGGCGTCGCCGTGTGGGCGGCGAGCTATCTCGGCTGGATACCGGCCGCGCGCATCCTGCGCTTCGGCACGGAGCACCCGGCCCGCCGCAACGGGCTGATGCTCGCGGCGCATCTGGCGTGGGGAGCGAGCCTCGCGGCCGGCTTGCGCGAGCTCGAAGAGGCGAAAGTGCAAAGCTTCTCCAGGTCGAAGAGCCGTCGGCCTGTGTTGGAAGACCGCGTGGAGGACATCGGATGAACACCGCGAACCTGCAGATGGAAGGCTTGCTGCTGGCGCTGGCCGCGCTGTGCGAGGCGCTCAAGCGCAGGGGCCTGCTGACGGGTGACGAGATCACCGACGCGCTGGCATGCGCTGAAAAGGGAGCTTCCGCCCGCGCCCCAGGGCTGAGCGACGCCAATATCGAGGCGATCCGCTTCCCCATTCGCTTCCTGCGGCGCGCCATGGAGCGCGAGGGGGAGGCGCTCGATTACGCGGCGATAGCTGCCGGCATCGGCCGCAAGCGGGACGAGCGGCCGCTGGCGGCATCGCCCGCTCCGGACGGCCCGCTGGATCTCTAGCCCGAAAGGGCGAATTCCGGTCTGGCGATCATGAGCCACAATATACCGAGGATGGCGCCGAAGGCGGGGAAACCGAAAGCGAACCAAGTCCAGAACAGCCGGTGATAGGCTGGGGGAAGCGGCGTACCAGCGGCCTCCGCCGCTTCCGCCAGATCGCGCATGCGCATTTGCATGACGACGACCGGCAGCCAGAAGGCGCCGATCACGAGATAGAGGATGATCGACAGCACGATCCATCCTTCGGTCAGCGGGTACCCGACTTCGCGCGCCAGCAGCATCCCGGTGATCGGTTGGGCGACGACCGCGGTCGCCGTGAACAGGAAATCCGCCCTCACCACGATACGCGCCACTCCGGCGATCTTGGTCGCGTTGCCGGTGAAGTGCGCCATCACCATGAAGAAGGCGATGCCGGCGCCCGTGCCGATCAGCACGACGGCGCCAATGAGATGCAGGAACTTCAGGATGAAATAGGTCATCACCGATCCCGCAGTGTGGCGAGCGCCACCAGGTGAAGGCAGAGCACGGGCGCTATCTTCAGCAGGGGCGCCAGCGGATCGAGCCAGAGCCAGGGGGTGAGGATGGTGCCGGCAAGCGCGTAGAACAGTGAGACGATGATGCCGGCGACGAGCGCCAGACGCGCTGTGCGCCGAACCGCGATGCCGGCTCCGACGAGGAGGTCGGCAAGCCCGCCGCCGATGACGGCGATCGCGGCCAGCGCGCCGGCGCCGCCTTGCTCCATCAGTGTGATGCCGGACGCGTAGCCCGGTCCGAGAGAGGCGAGGCCCGAGCCGATCCAGAACAGCGCAAGGCTCACCAGGACCACGGGCTTCAGAAGATAGAGGCCGGCGAACCATCTCTCCTGCACCGACGCAGGCCGGGCATTCAGCATGGCTTCAACCGATTGCGGCTGGATGCCCGTGAGCGTCGTCCACTGCCTATTGTCGCCGACGGCGCCGCGGGCGATCTCGCGCCGTGCGGTCGAGCGGACGGGCGGGCGCCAGCCGAGCCAGCCGGTGAGGTCGCCGGAGCGATAGAGCGGCATGGCAAGCCAGCCGGGCAGGGAGAACTCCGTCGCCGGTGGGTCGCCGAGCCAGCGACGGTAAAGCCCGACCAATGCCGTGAAGGTGAGGCGGTCCGGACCGGCCAACGGTAAGGCAAGCCGGACGGGAGCATCCGGCCTTGTGAAGAAAGCGACCGTAGCGACCACATCCGCAAGACTGACCGGTTGCAGTTCCGCGGTGTCCGGCATCACCGGCAGCACGGGCAGGATTGCGAGGCCGCGAATGAGTGCGCTGGCGCCATAGGCCGCGTCGCCGAGCACGACGGAGGGGCGCAGGATGATCCAATCGAGGTCACTGGCCATCAGTGCCGTGTCGCCTGCCAATTTGCTGCGCGAGAACTCCGTCGGCGTAGCCACGTCGACGCCCATAGCCGAGAAATGAATGAACCGACGCACGCCCGTCGCCTCGCAGGCCGCCACCAGGGCCCTCGGGCCCCGCTCGTGGGTCCCGGCGAGGTCATCCATGGGGCCGCTCTGCAGCGCGCCGGCGCAGTTCACCACGGCGTCAATACCGGCGAGATGGCCGCGCCAGGTCTGCGTCGATGTCCGGGCGACATCGACCGGCAGCCAGCGCACCAGTGACATCCGGCGGGATGCCGAGCCGACATCGCGCGCGGCGCCGGTCACCTCATGGCCGGCGGCCGCGAGTGACGCCGCGACATGCGCGCCAATGAGACCGGTCGCGCCGATCACGAGTATGCGGCTCATGGCGACCTGCCATCAGGCCGCCGAATGATCAATCCGCCAGCTTCTGCGCCATTTCGAGATGATGCTTCAGTTCGGGCAGCGTCTTGCTGGCCCAGTCCTTCAGCGCCGGATTGTCGCCTTCCTTGGCATAGCGCTCGAACAATGAGACAGCGGCCTTGTGCGCGTCGACCTGGTCCTCCTGGTACTGATCGATGAACTCGCTGCCCTGCAGCTTCTTCAGGTCGTCGAGCTTGCCTTGGTGCGAGCTGTCCAGCACCGCCGGCGCGGTGACCTGGACGTTGGCGCTCACCAGGAGACCCTTCAGTTCCTGCGTGGTCTTCTGGTGCGCGGCGATCATCTGCGTCGCAAAAGCCTTGGTCGGCTCGTCGCCGCGCTGGAGGACGAGCTCGCTCGACTGGATCTCGAAGATGTCGCTGACGGCGGCTTCGGTGACGAAATCCTGCGTCGAAGGGCTGATGCCGAGCACGGAATTGACGCCGGTCTTCTCGCCAATCGACTGGGCGGCGGCGGGCGTCGCCGCGATGAGAAGCGCGGCCACGACATGAAGCGTCTTCATCGTCTTTCTCCATCGGTTCGATGATGCCGCAGCCCGATGTGTTGCGAGTTATCGCGGCGCTCGCGGATTAATGGCGCGCAGGCATCAATGTTCCGATGATCCAAGAAATTCGAGGCGGAATAACCCGATGATTACCCAGATACACCAGACAGAATAAGACTATACCGCATCGTTTGAGCTCGGAGTCAGCCCTGCTCCATGCCGGGATAGCCGGAAACCTTGAGCGGCCGGCGATGTGCACCGTACTGACCGCGAGCGAGGCGGTCTGCTGGCGTGTCTTCTCCGCCGGTTGTTCCAGGTCCTGATAATCGACCGAGCCGATCGCCTCGCTCACCCAATAGGTGCCGGCTCCCGGCGCAAGCCTGAAGCCGACGTCGTTGAGCGCCTGGAACAGCTCGGCATGACAGTGATGGGCGCCGTCCTCATTGCCGACCACCGCCACCGCCGCGACCTTGCCGAAGGACGGCATGCGGCCACGTTCGTCGCCCTCGCTGAGAAAGGCGTCCATCCACTCCAGCACCCGTTTCGCAACGCTGGAAGGCTGGCCGAGCCAGATGGGCGTGCCGATGAGGAGGATGTCGGCGGCCAGAATGCGCCTGCGCAACGCCGGCCATTCGTCGCCTTCGCTCTCGTCTGAGTTCACGCCCGGTTTGATGTCGAGATCGGCGACGCGGACGAGTTCGCCGGCAGCGCCGAGCTTGCCGAATTCAGCCAATGCCTCGCGTAGCAGCTTCTCGGTGGAAGACGGCGCCTCGCCTCGCTTGAGTGCAGTTCAACGCGATGACGGAAAGCGCCATGTCGGCCTCCTCGGGTAAAAGGGGCGCAGCGGGCTAGAGCCAGCAAGGAAGCGGAGCAGGACCCGCATCTGCTCGGTCGCCATCTCACGATCGGATGGGTGACCGGAATCGGCTGCCTTGGTCACCGCTGTCACCGCCGCCTGGCACAGCTCGCGCTCGCGCTCGCTCGGCTCGTGCGCCGACAGCAGGCCTCGCGTGTCGTCCATGGTGCGAAGCGTCCGCTCCTCGCCATCCCTGCGGAAGGTGAGCGGCTCAGACAGCTCTATATCCCAACGCTCAGTCATCCGGGCCTCGCCTCGATCATGGTCTTCAGCGGCTCCTCGGCGATCGCCCGCCTCGATCTGCTCATGTCCGGGCGTTTTCGGCAGCGCCTTGCGGAAGTTCTCCGCATAGTCCGGCGGCATCTTGGGCGGCATCATCGGTTCCGCGGCGTCGACAACCGCCTCGATCAGCACCGGCCCCTCGGTGGAGGTTTCGATCAGGTCGTGGAACTGCATGCCGGTGATGGCGAGCGGTGACTACGAGGCCTGGGAACTCGGCCAGCGCTGGTCGTAAAGGGCGCGGCCGTCAGTCGTGAGATCATATGATATGTCGCGGTGGACAATCAGCCCGCGCTCCTCAAGTCGGCTCAGCGATGCCAGATCGAGCGGCAGCGTCTCGTCCCCGACGCCGATGGCCAGCAGAGCGTCCCATTCGTGATCGCTGAGAGGAGTATCGTCAAAAGCTCCGATCTGCATCGTCATTCCTCCGTGCGGCCAACCACCATGCGGCCAGATAGTTCCGGGACGCCGAGCTCTCCGACCACGCCGCTTCGCCGAAAGGGACCCGCCACCTCGAGCTGTCGTGCTCGGCGCTCCTATAAGCTTCGGGACGTTGGCCGTCTGATCGGTTGCCCTTGCAGTACCGCCTGCAGGAGAGGCCCGACAAGACGCCGCCTGGACGTGCCGGGCGGCCACATCGTGCCCCGTAGCGACGATGTCGACCACGACGGCCGATCCGATTAGGCCGGTGGCTCCGACGATGAAGATGCGGCTCAATTGCGTCCCTCTCGTCGCGCGACTTCTAGGCAGGAATCGTCAGATGTAACGCTCGCCCCGACTTCGGTTCGCGGGTGCACCTCCCCGGTGCCGCTTGGGGGGCGATGCGCGTCATCGAATACAGGGCTACCTGCGACGGAGAGCGCTGAGAGCAATTGCGGATATACCGGTGCTCGACCAGGGCAAGTAATTGTGGTGGCCCGGTAGGTTATTGTTGGTGCAGCGCCTGCGTTGTGACTTCCAAGGAACCTTTGGCCCTAGGAGTCGCTTATTGGATGAGCTTCTTCACGACCCCGTGAAAAGTAGCGCCAATGTGCGCACCAGAGGACAACTCCCATGGTTAAGGAAAAAACGCTGGAAGATCTCTTCCACGACACGCTCAAGGACATCTATTACGCCGAGCGGAAGATTCTGAAGACTCTTCCCAAAATGGCACGTGCCGCCTCATCGCCTGAGCTGAAGGCCGCGTTCGAGAAGCACAAGGACGAGACCGAAGGCCATGTCGAGCGCCTGCAACAGGTGTTCGAGCTGATGGGCAAGCGCCCCCAGGCCAAGACCTGCGACGCCATCGAGGGCATCGTCGCCGAAGGCGAGGAAATCATCGAAAGCTTCAAGGGCACACCCGCGATCGACGCCGGCCTCATCTCGTCGGCGCAGGCGGTCGAGCACTACGAGATCACGCGCTACGGCACGCTGAAGCGCTGGGCGCAGGTGCTCGGCCTGAAGGACGCGGTGACGCTGCTCGACGCCACGCTGAAGGAAGAATCCATGACCGACAAGGCGCTCACAAGCCTGGCGGACACATCCGCCAACGCAATGGCAAAAGCCGCCTGATTCAGACAGTCACCCGGCTCCCCCGCGGTGGCTGTTTCGTTTCAGGATTCCATCTATCGAGAGGAGGCCATCATGGGCCGTGGCATTCTACTCTGGCTGCTGGGCGTTCCCATCCCGATCATCATCCTCCTCGCGCTGTTCATGCGATAGGAGGACATCATGGCATCGATCCATTCGGCGACCGACGTCGCCGCCCCCGTCGAATCCACCTCCTCGGCTGTGAGCTGGGGACCGATCATCGCCGGCGCCTTCGCCGCCGCGACGCTCACCTTCGTGCTCATGCTGCTGGGCTCCGGCCTCGGACTAACCATTGTCTCCCCCTGGTCCAACGATGGCGCCAGCGTCACCACCTTTGCCGTCTCCACGGCAATCTGGCTGGTCATTGTTCAATGGCTATCCTCGGGCGTTGGCGGCTATCTGACCGGGCGGCTTCGCACCAAATGGGTCGGCATCGCTACCGACGAGACTTTCTTCCGCGACACCGCACATGGTTTCATGGCCTGGGCGGTGGCAACGCTGCTGGTGGTTTCGGTGCTTGGCTCGGCCCTGTCCGGAGCCATCGGCACCGGTGTCCAGGCTGCCTCGACCGTGGCGTCCGGTGCGGCGCTCGGGGCTTCGGCCGGCGCAACCGCTAATGCCGGATCCGGCGGCGGCAGCTCGGACGCGACGTCCTACTTCGTCGACGCCCTCTTCCGCCCCTCCGATCCCGCTCAGCTCGCTGCGCCCGGTGCGGAAGGCAATGCCGCCGCGGCCGCGCAGGCCTCGCGCATCCTGATCGCCAGCGCCGCAGCCGGTGAAGTCTCCCCCGGCGACAAGACCTATCTCGGCCAGCTCGTCGCTGCCCGTACCGGCCTGTCCCAGGCGGATGCGACGGCGCGGGTCGATGCCGTGCTCGCCCAGGTCAACGACGCCAAGGTCAAGGCGCAACAGGCGGCCGATGCGGCCCGCAAGGCCGGCGCCACCTTCGCGCTGCTTGGAGCGCTCTCCCTGATGATCGGGGCCTTCATCGCCTGCGTGGCTGCTGCTCTGGGCGGCCGGGAGCGCGACGACGAGGAAACCCTCTATCTCGGCGAACGCCGCTGAACCAAGGGCGGCCGGCTAGTCCGGCCGCTCTACACATTCTTCCCAGTTCGCCCTTGTTGTTGTGCAGTGCAGCAACGATTTCGTTGCAAGTGCGTTGAGGCACATGGTCGTCCACCCCGGGCGTCCCAACAAGGATGTCTCCATTGAAGACAATGTCGGATACGATCGCCCGTCTCGCTGCTTTTCGTGGGCCACAGGGTGCACATTTCCCCGGGGCCGGCGTACCCGACCGCCTCACCACGCTCTCCGATTTCGGATCTAACCCCGGCGGCTTGAAGTCACGTTTCTATCTCCCGGCCAAGCTTGCAGATGGTGCGCCCCTCGTGGTCGTGCTGCATGGCTGCGCGCAGAGCGCGGCCAGTTACGACCACCATGCCGGATGGTCGAAGTTGGCTGATCACGTCGGCTTTGCGCTGCTCTATCCGGAACAGCATCACGGCAACAATTCCAATCTGTGTTTCAATTGGTTTCGACCGGCCGACAGGCGGCGAGATGTCGGCGAGGCGCTGTCGATCCGCCAGATGATCGAGGCGATGACAGTGGCCCACGGCATAGACCGGGATAGGGTCTTCATCACCGGCCTCTCGGCCGGCGGTGCGATGGCCTCGGTCATGCTGGCGACCTACCCGGAAGTCTTCGCTGGCGGTGCCATCATTGCCGGCCTCGCTTATGGGCGGGCGAGCACGGTGCCGGAGGCGTTCGACTGCATGCGGGGCCAGACCGCTGCGTCCGATGAGGAATTGTGGGCGCTTCTGCGTGAAGCCTCCACCCATGCGGGGCCATGGCCGAGGATCGCCATCTGGCAGGGATCGGCCGACCACACCGTCGCCCCTTCCAACGCCGAGGACATCGCCGCGCAATGGCGCAGCGTCCACCGGCTCGATGAGACGCCGACGCGCTCGGAGGTGCTGGGCGTTCGCGCCAGGCACAGCTGGTGCAATGAAGCGGGCGAGACCGTGATCGAGTTGAACACAATCGCCGCCATGGGCCATGGCACACCGCTGGGCGATGGCCTCGGCGTTCCAGGTCCCTATATGCTGGAGGTTGGCATCTCTTCCACCCGGGAGATCGTCAAATTCTGGGGTATTTCAGAGGCCGGCGAGGATGCTGTCACGTGCTCTGCTCCGGCCGCTGTACAAGGCAAGCTCGTGGAACTGCCGTCGCCCGCTGGCGTGAAAAAGGGCGCGCCCGCGATCGATGCGCCGGCCTCGCGCCCGAGACCTCCGGCATCCGGTGAAATCGGCGTGAAGAAAATCATCGAGGATGCGCTTCGAACCGCGGGGTTGATGCGCTGACGGCGACGAGCAGCGGGATAGACAGGCGCCGCTATCATATAGGTGCCTGTTTTCCGAGCCCGGCGCCCAGCCTGCCACGAGACGACAACTCAAAGGCCACATCTGCAAAGCAGGAAAGCAAGGGAGATCCGATCGCCGCCTCCTGTTGTGCGGCACGAGACGACCGGAACTCGGATTGCGCTGATGGATGCGCCGGACTGGGGGCAAGGCATGCCGTCGACGGTAATTGAGCGAACCACTATGATGAGGCCACACGGACGCTATCGGTGTGGTTCCGACAGAGCGGGCGACGCTACGACTACCGCAATGTCCCTCCAGAGACTTATGCGGCTTATAGAGCCGCGATCTCGAAGGGAAGCTATTTCAACCAGTTTATCCGCGATCGCTTTCCATACCGCCGGATAGTGCAGCGCTAGTGGTCGACGTCCTCGTTCAGCGCGCCAGCCGCTTCGCTGCACTCACCAAGGACGTCAGGCGATGCCCTTGCCGCCGGTGACGCCATAGACTTCGCCGTTGATGAAGCTGGCCTCCTGCGAGGCGAGCAGCACATAGACGGGCGCCAGTTCGACCGGCTGTCCCGGGCGGCCGAAATCGCTGTCCTTGCCGAAATTCTCCACCTTCTCGTCCGGCTGGCCGCCGCTCGGCTGCAACGCCGTCCAGAACGGGCCGGGCGCGACCGCATTGGCGCGGATGCCCTTCTTGATGAGCTGCTTCGCCAGCGCCTTGGTGTAGGCGACGATGCCCGCTTTGGTCGTCGCATAGTCGAGCAGGATGGCCGAGGGCTGGTAGGCCTGGATCGAGGCGGTGGTGATGACGGAAGCACCCGCCGGCAGATGTGGAACGGCTGCTTTGGTGATCCAGTGCAGCGCATAGAGGTTGGTCTTCATCGTCCGGTCGAAATCTTCCGTCGACAGCTCGTCGATCGTCTCGCGGAACTGCTGCCTCGCGGCGTTGATGACAAGGATGTCCAGGCCGCCAAGACCCGACACGGCCTTTTCCACCATTTCCCGGCACCAGGATTCGTCGGTGATGTCGCCGGGAAGCGCGAGTGCCTTGCGCCCTTCGGCCTCGATGAGGGCGATGACCTGCTTCGCATCGGCCTCTTCGTCGGGAAGATAGGAGATGGCGACATCCGCTCCCTCGCGTGCGAAGGCGATGGCGACCGCCCGCCCTATGCCGGAATCGCCGCCGGTAATGAGCGCCTTGCGCCCTTCCAGCTTGCCGGACCCGCGATAGCTCTCCTCGCCATGGTCGGGCACTGGGTCCATCTTGCGGGCGAGGCCCGGCATGGGCTGCGGCTGCTCGGGAAAGGGCGGGCCCGGATACAGCGTGCGCGGGTCCTGCATTTTCAGACGATCAGGCATGGTGGCTTCTCCACTTAATAGGTCGCCGACGTGACGGCGCCGGCTCAATCGCCGGTCTGCGCATTGGCGGCGGCGACGGGCTTGGATTCCGGCGAGCCCTGATGGCGCAGGAAGATCGACAGCACGACGAGAACGGCGGTCGACAGGAATTCCGACTGCCAGTTCTGGAACGACTCGAACCACAACTGCGGATCGAGCAGGTAGCTGCCCCACGTCTGGACCTCGCTGCCGTGGCGGAGCGCCTCGGCATTGGCGGCGGTCATGCTGAACCACCAGTGCAGCAGGAACGAAGCGACGAACAGCAGTGCCAGGGCGAGGCCGAGCGAGTGCGCATAGAGCCATGCCGCCAGCTTATGACGGGCGCGCCACGGCAGCTCGTCATCGGGCCTGTAGGGCTCATCGGGATCGCGCGATTCCGACGAGCCGCGCTGGAACAGCATGGCGGTCAGCACGACGTAGGCCGCCATCTGCAGGAACTCGCTCTCCCAGTTCTCGAACAGCGCGGACAGGAATTCGCCCGTGCTGACATAGGCGGCCAACCCGATGTCCGGCTGTCCATGGTCGATGAGTTCCTTGTTGAAAGCGGCCTGGCCGGTGAGCACCATGCCCGCGACGGAGACGAGGAACGTCAGGCACAAGGCCAGCGTCAGTCCGTTGTTGCGCAGGAAGTTTTGCATCGGTGCCTGGTCTCCGGGGCTAGCGCCAGCCGTCGAGCACTTCCTCGGTGCTCGCCACTTCGATCTGCTCGCTGAAGCGGGTGAGGTAGAGTTCCATCAGCGCGTCGTGGGTCTCGTCGGACGAACTGCAGAGGGCATCCGCGACGAGGATGACCCGGAAGCCCCGGTCGATGGCGCCGAGCGCGGTGGCGAGCACGCAGACATCGGTTTCGCCGCCGGTGATGACGATCGCCTCGACCTCCGACTGCGCCAGCAGCGCGTCGAGCCGGCCTTCCATCCAGGGCGAATAGACCTGCTTGTCGACCACCCTCGCCGGCGGGACGAAGCGTTCCAGCGCCGGCACCAGCCGGTCGGCATCCGCGCCGATCTCCTCGAGCGTGGCGGATGCCCAGCGGCGGTAGTAGCGCGCCCAGGCGCCGCGACCCTCGCCCGGCCGCGCGGCCGGGATGAACCTGGTGAACACGGTCCGCTCCGGACGATGGCCGCACAGCGCCTCGATTGCCGGCAGTACCCGTTCCAGCCAGGGGACCGCCCACGGATAGTCCGGGCCGAACAGGCGCTGCATGTCGACGCACAGATGCAGGCACGTGTCGCCGAGCGGTCCGTGGACGAGTCCCCGGGCTGCCATCCCATACGCCTCCTCAGAGCTTGACGGCTGCCTCGCGCGCCCACAGGCGCAGCTTGCGGCAGCTCTCGACGAATTTTGCCGCCGACGTCGGCCCTTCGAGCGCGATCAACCCCTCATCGGCATCGGGAGCGACGCCGGTCTTGGCCAGTAGCGGCACGGCGGCGGAGGTGAAACCGATGAACTTGCAGTGCGCAAAGGCGTCTGCCACGAAGTCGCGCGCGGCGGCCTCGCCGGTCAGCCGCTCCGCCCCTTCCTGCGAGAGCAGCAACACAACGGCGTCGAACAGCACCGAAGGGCCGCCGTCGATCATGTGCTTGGCGGCGACCTTGGTGCCGTCCGCGGTCTCGACGCCGCCGACCTTCGGCGCGACGAGCTCCATCACCGCCCCTTCCTTCTCGATGGCGACTTGCAGCGCCTTCAGCAGCTTGCCATCGCAGCCATTGCTCGCCAGCACGCCCACCTTGCGGCCCTTGAAGCTCGCCGGGCCGTTCTGGATGATGCTGAGGGCCGGGGAGGCCGGCAGGTCGTCGCGCGGCGTCACCGCGGCGTCGGCGGGCTTCGGCAATTTCTCCATGCCGAGCTTGTCGGCCACGGTGGCGCCGAGCGCCTCGTCAATGTTGAGCAGATGCGCCACCATCCGCTCGCGGATCACCGGCGCCTCGACCTTGCTGAGCTCGAAGGTCAGAGCCATGGCGATGTGCTTCTGCTCCGGCACGGTCTGGCTGTTGAAGAACTGCCGCGCCTGGCTGTAATGGTCGGCGAAGCTCTCGGCCCGCAGGCGAACCTTCGGCGCGTCGATCTGCTCAGCGAACGAGCGGAAGCCGCGTGCGGGATCCTCGCGCGGGCCCTCGCCGCGCGAATTGGGCTGGTAGTTGGTGCGCCCGACCGGGTTGCGCATCGCCATGTGCCCGTCCTGCTGGAAATGCGCGAACGGGCATTTCGGCGCGTTGATCGGGATATGGGTGAAGTTCGGGCTGCCGAGCCGCTTCAGCTGGGTGTCGAGATAGGAGAAGTTGCGCCCCTGCAGCAGCGGATCGTTGGAGAAGTCGATGCCGGGCGGCACGTTCTGCGTCATGAACGCGACCTGCTCGGTCTCGGCGAAGAAATTGTCCGGCATGCGGTCCAGCACCAGCCGGCCGATCGGGATCGGCTTGAGGATCTCCTCCGGGATCAGCTTGGTCGGGTCGAGCACGTCGAAGTCGAAGCTGTCGGCGAAGGTCTGGTCGAACAGCTGCACGTTGAGCTCCCATTCCGGGAAATTGCCGGACTGGATGGCATCCCACAGGTCGCGGCGATGGAAGTCCGGGTCGGCGCCGTTGATCTTCACCGCCTCGTTCCACACTACCGACTGCAGGCCGAGCTTCGGCTTCCAGATGAACTTGACGAAGGTGGATTCGTCCTTGGCGTCCAGCAGGCGGAACGTGTGGACGCCGAAACCTTCCATGAAGCGGAAGGAGCGCGGGATCGCCCGGTCCGACATGACCCACATGATCATGTGCATGGATTCCGGGGTCAGCGAGATGAAGTCCCAGAAATTGTCGTGCGCCGAGGCCGCCTGCGGGAAGGCGCGGTCGGGCTCCGGCTTCACCGAGTGGATGACGTCGGGAAACTTGATGGCGTCCTGGATGAAGAACACCGGGATGTTGTTGCCGACGAGGTCCCAATTGCCCTCTTTGGTGTAAATCTTCACCGCGAAGCCACGCACGTCGCGCGCAAGGTCGGCCGAACCTTCGGAGCCAGCGACGGTGGAGAACCGCACGAAGGCGGGCGTCTTCTCGCCGGCGCGCTGGAACAGGTCGGCGCGGGTGTATTTCGCCAGCGATTCATAGGTTTCGAAATAGCCGTGCGCGCCATAGCCGCGCGCATGAACGACGCGCTCGGGAATGCGCTCATGATCGAAATGGAAGATCTTCTCGCGGAAGTGGAAGTCCTCGATCAGCGCCGGGCCGCGCGGGCCGACCTTGAGCGTGTTCTGGTCGTCGGCGACCGGGCCACCCTGGGCCGTGGTCATCACCGGCGTGTCGCCCTCGGCCAGCTGGTGCAGTTCGCCACCATTGCCGCGGATCAACGTCTGATCGTGGACCCTCGCGGTTGAACCTGACGTTCCCTTGGGTTTCCGTGCCATCCGCGTGCGCTCCCTCGGCGTGTGCTCCGTGCCGGGCTGACCCCGCACCGCCTCACTAACCTTGTGGGTCGGCTTTCGTTGCGCGCGGCGGTCCAAAGCCTTCGGGAATGTGGGCGGGCGCCAGTCCTCGCCGCCACGGCTCGCGAGGGCTTCGAAGAGGGCGCGGACTTTGATGCAAGCCAACGTACCTGATGCGATAGAAATCATCGGGCGGGACGTGGCAGATAACACTCTTGTCCGATAATCATTGGGATTGCTGCTGCCGCGAGCGTCTTGGGTTTTATCAATGCCGACGAGCAATCCTCTGGCGTGGGACGCCGACAGCCTCCGCCGGGCCATCCGTGCGGCCGGCGTCGCGCTCTGGTCGTGGAACGTAGATAACGACCAGCTCGCAATGGACGAACAGGCGTTTTTGCTCTGGGGCGTGCCGCAAAACGACGAGGTGAAATTTGAGGACCTGTCGGCCCATATTCACCCGGCCGACCGCGACCGTGTAAGAGCCGCCTTCACTGCCACGCGAGGCATTGTCGGTTCTTACGAAATCGACTTTCGCATCATGATCGGCGACGAGATCCGATGGATTTCCGCTCGCGGGCTTGGCAACGATTCGGGGCTGCACAACCGGCTGATGTACGGGGTCTTCCTCGACGTTACCGGCCGCAAGCAGGCCGAGGAAGGCCACGAGCTGCTCGCCGGCGAGATGAGCCATCGTGTCAAGAACCTGCTGGCCATTGCCGCTGGACTAACCCAGCTCTCGGCGCGTTCGTCGACGACGGCGAAGGAGATGGCGACCGAGCTGACGGGTCGCCTAACCGCCCTCGGTCGGGCCCATGACCTGGTTCGGCCGCTTCCCGGACATCAGGGCCAAGCGGCGCTGCTGGGGGACCTGCTGGCGGTACTACTCTCCCCCTATGAGGTTTCCGGCGCCTTCAGCGGGCGTATCCGCGTTGCGGTTCCTCGAATGGGCGTCGGCGAGACCGCGGCGACGACGCTGGCGCTGGTGATCCATGAACTCGCAACGAACTCGTTGAAATACGGAGCGCTCTCCGCCGAGGAGGGAACGCTGGACGTTTCGGGTAGCCTGGATGAGGAGGACGTGAAGATCGTCTGGACGGAACGCGGCGGGCCCGCCGTCGAGCCGCCGAATGGTGCCGTAGGCTACGGCAGCCGTCTTGTGGTCCGTAGCATCTCCGGTCAACTCGGCGGCTCGATCGACTACAACTGGTCGGTAGAGGGCGTGATCGTCACCTTGATACTAAAGGCATCGAAGCTGACTGCCTAGGAGTGAGCGCGAGGCGAAACGCTCGCGCCCCGTTGCGCCGGTCCGCCACAAAACGTTCCGCGATTAGCGTAGAGTCGTCATGAGTTTCTCGCAGAACCGCACGGTATCAACGATCCATCGTTTCGAGTAGGGATGACGGCGGTCCAGAACGACGGGGAAGGCGAGCCAACGCTTGGTGGTACGGATATCCAAACTGGCGGGAATTGAAGGGCAAACGCAAATTCGCAGTCGCCGGATCGCTGCGCCGAGCCTTCAAACTTCCTCGGAACGCCCGGTCCCGTCGCCGTCGATGTTTTTCCTTGACGTCGTGAATATATCCCAGGCCGCCATAAACATGGCGGCAATGACCGGGCCAACAACAAATCCGTTGAGACCGAATGTGGCGATGCCGCCCAGTGTCGAGATGAGCACGACGTAGTCCGGCAACTTTGTATCTTTGCCCACCAGGATCGGCCGCAGGAAGTTGTCGACGAGCCCGATGACGAGGGCACCGAATGCGACCAAGACGGCGCCCTGCCAGACGGCTCCGCTCGCCAGGAGATAAATAGCAACCGGCGCCCAGATCAGGCCTGCGCCGATCGCCGGCAGCAATGAAAAGAAGGCCATTACCACGCCCCATAGCAGCGGAGCGCTAATCCCGAGGAACCAGAATATCAGACCCCCGAGCGTTCCTTGCAGAAGAGCGACAAGCAGGTCGCCCTTGACCGTGGCACGGATGACGATCGTGAACTTGCTGAGGAAGTCCTGCTTGTGTTCGGCGAGCAAAGGGATGGCATCCCGGATACGCCTGGAGAGCGCCGCTTCGTCGCGGAGCAGGAAGAACAACAGATACAGCATGACGAACAGGTTCACGACGAAGTCGAACGTGCTCTGACCGATATCGAGGGCCTGGGTCGCAATGTACTGGCTGCCCGTGACAAGGCCGGCGGAGAGCTTTTCCTGCAACGCTTCGAGGCTCGCGACGCCGAAGTGATCCAGCAGATCGGTTGCCCATCCAGGCAAGACGGCCCGCACCTGCCGAAAGAACCGGCCGAAATCGATCTCTCCCGACTCGACAAGCGTCACCGGTAGAATCAGGATCGTTACGATGATGAAGACCGTGACGAAGGCGGCAAGGTTACGACGCCCTCCCAGCAACCGCACCAGCCGCCGGTAGAGTGGCGCGAACAGAACAGCGATAATGGTTCCCCATAGAACCGCACCGTAGAACGGCCAGAGGATCCAGGCGAACGCCAGCGATATCGCCACGATCATCGCGAGGAAGGCATTTTGTTCAACGCTGCGCATGCTGCCCTGCCCCGAACGCGTGGTCCTTGGGCCTACTTCACAATCCCAAGCCCACGCTGGCAAGTTGGTGGGTTTCAGGTGGGTCGCTGACGTTGGGCGCGGCGTTCGCTGATCGAGCGCCCTGATGTTTGCGGTCCGCGGCGAGCCGCGACCCACCTTGAGTGCCAGAAGATGCCCGCCGAAGGTGCGGAAGGTGTCGTCCGCCGCCGTTCGATGGAGGTGCGCGGACGGTGTGCCCTCCTTCTAAGCCAGGCTCCCGGTCAGGTTTGTGAGGTCGAGGTCGGTGATCGTCTTCGGCCGATATTGCTTGGTCTGAAAGTCGAAGAATCCGAAGGTCGCCTTGCGCACGAAACCAAAGCCGCAGATGACGGCCGCGGGGATGGCTTCGTGGCCCACGAGTTCGTCCAATCGGGCGAAGACGTCGTCGCCTTCGCGCAGGACCACCAAAAAGCCGGCAGGGGTAGCGATGTAACGCGTGGCCTCAGCCATGAATCCCTCACACGATTGTTGGGGTGATGCCGTCCAGCGTCGCCTCGCGAGGCGTGGCGCCCGTCAATCAGCGAGGCAGAATGCGCTTGAGCATCTTGGGCAGTTCCTCCTCTGTGAAGGGCTTCTTCAGCACCGGGCGGTTGCGATAGCCGTCTCTCACGCGCGATCGCTATAGCCGGTCGAGAAGACGAAAGGCACACCACGCATGGCGAGCGCGTCGGCGACGGAATCGGCGACGGAATAAGTCTTGCTGCCATTGAGGTTCATGTCCAGCATGGCCAGATCGTACGCCTGACTGTCAATGAGCGCGATTGCCTGCTCGACCGCGGCGGCGGTGGTCACGGCTAAGCACCCGAGATCGCCAGCATGTCCTCGATCATGATGAGGATCAGCATTTCACCTCGACGACGAGAACCTGCCGACCGGAAAGCAATCTATCCATCGCGCGCACCGCACGGCGCGGGAAACTCGATCGTGCAGACCAGGCCGTCCGTGCGGTAGTCGAGATCGACCGTGCCTTCCGTGGCTGACGACGACCGCCGGCCCTGCGCCCCAGTCCTTGTAGTTGAGGCTGGTCCCGTCCCTGGTGGTAAGTGCCGCTTGTTACAGCTTCACCCCTCTTGCAACACGAATGACGCTTCCTAAATCGCTTGCTGCCGGCGCCCATCGGGGCCGGCGGTCGCCGGGCACCGCTCGGCGCCCGGCGATCAGATTGTCTTGTACCCATGTTGCTCAATGGAGGATGTGGCTATGAGAACCACTCTCGACTTTGCTCCCCTGTTCCGGTCGAGCATCGGCTTCGACCGCATGCTGAACGCGCTCGAAACCGCGAGCCGTGTCGCGACGATCGACAACTGGCCGCCCTATGACATCGTCAAATCCGGCGAGGACGACTACCGCATCACCATGGCGGTGGCGGGCTTTACGGATGCCGACCTCACCCTCACTCAGGAGCAGAACCTGCTGGTGGTGACGGGTCAGAAGTCCGGCGATGATGGCCAGTATCTCCATCGCGGCATCGCCGGCCGGGCCTTCGAGCGCCGCTTCGAACTCGCCGACCATGTAAAGGTCACCGGCGCAAGCCTCGTCAACGGCCTGCTCACCATCGAGCTGAAGCGCGAAATCCCCGAGGAAATGAAGCCGCGCCGCATCGCGATCGCGACCGACGCCGCGCGTCCCCAGGGCGAGGTGAGGCAGATCGAGGCCGAGAAGCGCGCGGCCTGAAGCGCTTCCCGCACAACGCACCGCGTAGGGACGCCGGGCTTACCCGCCCGGCGCCACGGGAAGCTTTTGCACCCGAACGGAAAGGAGAAAAATCATGAGTGTACGTGACCTGATCCCGTGGGGCCGCGACAATGGCAGTTCGGTCCCCACTGTCTTCCGCGACGACGAGCGCAGCCCGTTTCTCTCGTTGCACCGCGAGGTGAACCGGCTGTTCGACGACGTCTTCCGCTCCTTCGACCGCGGCCTGCCGGCCTTCGGCGCGCTGCCGACCTTCAACGTCGGCTGGCCGAGCGTCGAGATCGCCGAGACCGAGAAGGAGATCAAGGTGACGGCCGAGGTCCCCGGTCTCGAGGAGAAGGACGTCGAGGTCTTCCTCGACAACGGCGTGCTGACGCTCAAGGGCGAGAAGCGCTCGGAGACGCAGGACAAGGAGAAGCAGTTCTCCGAACGCTTCTATGGCCGCTTCGAGCGGCGCATCCCGCTCGGCGTCGAGGTCGAGGAAGACAAGATCGATGCCCGCTTCAGGAACGGCGTGCTGAGCATCGTGCTGCCTAAGAGCGCGAAGGCGCAGTCGCAGGTGAAGCGCATCGCCATCAAGCACTGAGACCATCGCTGACCGGCAGCGACCCTATGGCGAGCTGCCGGTCGCCTCCTTCGCCGACGAGGGAGGGATGAGATGCTGGAGACCGTCAGAGAAACACCGTCCAACCCTACAATCCATCGACCAGCGAACTGGCCCGCCAATGACGCACGCGGTCCGCTGGCGATGGGGCGCTCCGTTTTCCCCGAGGATGCGGTCGCCCGCATCTTCAGGCCGTCGCGCTGCGTGATGACGGCGGGCCGCGCGCGCTGCAAGAGTTGGCGCCTCGTCTTCGAGCGGCGCGGCGCGCCCGTCATCGAGCCGCTGATGGGCTGGACGGCGGGCAGCGACACGCTCGCCCAGATCGAGCTCGACTTTCCCTCGCTCGACGCCGCGATCCGCTACGCCGAGCGGCAGGGTCTCGCCTGTGTCGTCCAGTCGGCGGCGCGATGCCAGGAGCGCATCCCTCCCTCGCACGGAGTCCGACCTGCCAGCCGGGCTCCTCTTCTCGACCTTGGGCATTTCAGCCGGCCGGAGCGGCGGTACGGCGCGCGCGATCGCGTCGTCCCAGCCGGCAGACGCCACACCATCAGTCGCAACCGAACAGATGAGGAGGATCAATCATGCTGAAGTCACTGTCTGTAGACACGCCGAAGGCCTTCGACGTCGTCACCATCATCGCCGGCCTCGGCCTTGCCCTGGCGCCCTGGTATCTCGGTTTCACCACCGAGACCGCCGCAGCGTGGAATGCCTGGATCGTCGGCGCCGCCGTGACGCTGATCGCCGTGGCCGCCCTGTTCGCCTTCCACCAGGTTGAAGAATGGGCGAACGCGGCGCTCGGCCTGTGGGCCATCGTCGCGCCCTGGGCTCTCGGCTTCTCGGCGCTGTCCGTCGCCGTCGCCGCCCATGTGATCGCCGGCCTTGTCGTCGCGGCCGTGGCGGCCGCCCGCCTGTGGTTCACCACCGGGCGGCCATACTCGACCGCCTGATCGTGTGAGCCGGCCCGGCGCCCTGCCGGGCCGGCCTTTCATTCGCTCCAACAGAAGGAAAGCAACCTAATACGGGGGCCAGGCATGCTCACGGTTCCTACACGGAAGAAAAGGATGATCACCACCCTTCTGGTGGCGCTGGCGCTGGCGCTGGTGGCCGGGATCGCGTCACCTGCCCTCGGCCAACCGGCGATTGCGGGCATCGCCGGCGGTGTTCCAACGCTGGCGCCAGTGCTCGATCGGGTGACGCCGGCGGTGGTGAACATCTCGGTGATCTCGCGCGCCCCCGGCTCATCGAACCCGCTCTATAACGATCCCTATTTCCGCCGCTTCTTCGATCTGCGGGACATGCCGCAGGAGGAGCCGCGGCTGAGCGCCGGCTCCGGGGTCATCATCGATGCCGCGCGCGGCCATGTGCTGACGAACCATCACGTTGTCGCAGGCGCAAGCGAGATCGTCGTCACGCTGAAGGACGGGCGCCGACTGCGCGCCCGTCTCATCGGCTCCGACAAGGCGACCGACATCGCGCTCCTCAAGGTTCAGGCGACCAACCTCGTCGCATTGCCCATCGGCGATTCCGACCGGCTGAAGGTCGGTGACTATGTCGTCGCCATCGGCAATCCCTTCGGCCTCGGCCAGACGGTGACCTCCGGCATCGTCAGCGCGCTCGGTCGCACCGGCATCAGCAATGACGGCTATGAGGACTTCATACAGACCGATGCCTCGATCAATCCCGGCAATTCCGGCGGCGCGCTGGTGACACTGGACGGTCGGCTGGTCGGCATCAACACCGCCATACTGAGCCCAGCGGGCGGCAATGTCGGCATCGGCTTTGCCGTGCCGAGCAACATGGTGGTGGCGGTGATGAACCAGCTGGCCCGCGACGGCAGGGTCCATCGCGGCCGGGTCGGTATCGCCGTGCAGGACGTCACGCCGGATATCGCCGAGGCGCTCGGGCTGGGCGACGTGCGTGGCGCGGTGATCGCCGGTGTCGAACCGGGCTCGCCCGCGCAACGGGCCGGCCTCGCCGCGGGCGACGTCGTGACGGCGGTCGACGGCAGTCCGGTGCACAGCGCCGCCGGCCTGCGTAACCGCATCGGCCTGACACCCGCCGGCACGAGCGTGACATTGACGGTGCGGCGCAGCGACGGGGCGCGCGATGTCAGCGTGAGGATCAGTTCCTGAGGAGCGTCCCGCTCATGCCGGCATAGAACTCTGCCGTGGCCGACCTATCTCGAAGATGTTTCGACAGGGAGGACGTCATGAACGCCAGTGACGTCGTCGCCGTGCTCGGCCCGGTCGACGAAGCCTCATCGCCGACATCCTCATGACCGGAGCCACGCGCGAGGAACTGGCGCAGGCCCGGGCCTAGCGCCAGGCCGACGAGGCGCTGATCGATGAAGGCCGGCAACACCCGCCGTCGCGCGTCGCCGAGCTCGTCGCGCTTCTCGAGGAGCTGGACGAGGACGGCGAGGAATGAGGCGGGCGCGCCTCGTAGACGCGCCCGCCCTGATCCGCCTCAGCTCGTCGTCAGCACCCGCAACGGGCCGCGCCGGTCGAGCACATCGACCACCACCTTGCCGCCGGAGCGGCGCAGCGCGACGTCGACCGCCCCGCCGTCGAGCCTGATATCGCGCAATGTGACCTCGCTCAAGAAATCCGGCAGCGTGGGTTCGTCGAAGGTGACGTGCAGCCGCTCCGGGTCGAAGCCGAGCCCGAGGCAGGCCTGCAGCATGTAGAGCGGTGCCGCCGCCGCCCAGGCCTGCGGCATGCAGGCGACCGGATAGAATGTCGGCCCGCGGGTCTGCTGGCGGGCAAAGCCGCAAAACAGCTCTGGCAGGCGGCGCAGGTCGATATAGGTCGAGGCGGCGAAGAGGCCCTCGAAGATCCGCGCCGCCTCGCGCTTGAAGCCGTAGCGGGCGAGGCCGGCGGCGATCAGCGCATTATCATGCGGCCAGACCGAGCCGTTATGGTAGCTCATCGGATTGTAGCGCGCTTCACTGCTGGCGATGGTGCGCACCCCCCAGCCGCAGAACAGCGTCGGTCCCATCAGCGTGCTCGTCACAGCGGTTGCCCGCTCCGGTAGGGCAATGCCGGTGAGCAGCGCATGCCCGGCATTGGAGCTTCTGACGCGGCACGGCCGCTTCTCGCCGTCGAGCGCCAGCACATAGGTGCCGAGCGCTGCATCGAAGAAGGCCGCATCGAAGGCGGCGCGCAGCGCCTCGGCACGTCGGTCAAACCTGGCGGCGCGTTCAGGGTGCCCCAAGGCGCGGGCGACGTCCGCGGCGGCCCGCCAGGCGCCATAGGCATAGGCCTGCACTTCGGCGAGGGCGATGGGGCCCCGCGCCAATGTGCCGTCGGCATGGAAGACCGAGTCATGGCTGTCCTTCCAGCCCTGATTGATCAGCCCCTCCGCGGTCTGCCGGCCATATTCGACAAAGCCGTCGCCGTCGTGATCGCCATGGTTCTCGATCCAGCCGAGCGCCGCCTCGATGTTCGGCCAGAGCCGGCGCAGCGTGACAAGGTCGCCGGTGCGCTCAAGGTAGGCGCCCGCCAGCATGATGAAGAGCGGGGTGGAATCGACGCTGCCATAATAGCGCCGGAACGGCACCTCCCTCAGCTCTGCCATCTCGCCATGGCGCACCTCGTGCAGGATCTTGCCCGGCTCGGCGTCGGCCTCCGGGTCGAATTCCGTGGCCTGGTTGGCGGCGAGATGCAGGAGCACGCCGCGGGCAATGGCCGGGTCGAGCCACAGCGTCTCCAGCGCGGTGATCAGCGCGTCGCGCCCGAACACCGTGCTAAACCACGGGATGCCGGCGTAAGGATAGGGTCCCTCCGGCGTATCGGTGACGAGCATATAGAGGTCGGAGACCGAACGGCGCACCGCCTCGTTGAAGATGTCGTTCGAAGTGATGATCGCCGTCGCCCGCGAGGCGGAGGAGCGCAACGCGCGGCGCGCATCGCGCATCGCGCGAAGGAAGGCAGGACGCACTGGCCTCTCGCTGGCGCCGTCGCAGGCGATCTCCAGGACCATGGTCCGTACCTCGCGCGGGGCGAGGTCGAAGACGAAGCCGGCATGGTCCGCCGTCAGTTCCTGCGGTGCCGGGTCGAAGCGCAGCGTGGTCTGCCGTCGCTGTCCATCAAGGCCGAGATAGGCGAGCTTCACCTGGTCGGCCGTCATCTCCGGCCTTTGCCGCGTGCCGCGCCGCGCCCGTTGCGTGCCACGTACCTCGAACAGGTCGGCAAAGTCGGCGGCGAAGGCGATGTCGATCCTCACCCGCCGGGACCGGTCGTCGAAGTTGCGGATGGCGATCCGCTCATGGCAGGTGCCGTTCCACAGAAAGCGCGAACGGCGCAGATGAAGCAGGTCGTGCTCCAGCACCAGCCGGCCCTCGGCATCGAACAGGTCGGGATTGGTGAGATCGCAGGTCAGCGTCGCGTTATCGTCGCGCAGCGTCGAGGACAGCAGCATCGGCCGCTGCCCGGCGATGGTCAGGTAGAGATGTGAGAGATAGCGCGTGTCGCGATGATAGAGGCCCTCCGGGCTGCCCGGCCCGGAGAGCGCATCGCCGTTGTGGTCGAACACGGCGAAGGTGTCACCGTGCTTGAGCGTGCGCGGCCGCCGCTCCTGCAGCGAGGCGGCGGCCGGGATGAAGAATTGCGCCAGCGGCGTGCCTGGCCCGGTCGGCGCCGGCGCATGCGCGACCGCTTCCGCACTGGTCGTGCCGTGCATGGAGGACCTCCCGCTCAGGCGACGGCCCGCAATTCGATGCCATCGGCCAGCCCGTTGCCGGTGCCGTTGGCCACGGCGGGAATGCGCATCGCGGCACGGCGCAGACCAGGAAGATCACGATAGATGGCGAGATAATCCAGCGCCATGCGCTCGACCGTAAAGCGCTCCTCGAAGGTAGCGCGCACCTCAGCACGGTCGAGCTTTGCGACCGAGCGCACCGCCGCCACCGCCTCGCCGATGTGGCTCACGATGAAGCCGCTGACGCCGTCATCGATCACCTCCGGCACCGAGCCGTGGCGGAAGGCGATCACCGGCGTGCCGCAGGCCATGGCCTCGATCATGACAAGCCCGAACGGCTCCGGCCAATCGATTGGAAACAGCAGTGCGCGGGCATTGCCAAGGAAATCGGCCTTCTGCTGCTCGTTGATCTCGCCGATGAACTCCACATTGGGATGCCGCGCCACCATCGGGCCGATCACCTCGTCCCAATAGGCCTGGTCGGCCTTGTCCAACTTGGCGGCGATCTTGAGCGTCATGTCGGCGCGGGCGGCGATCTCTATGGCGCGGTCGGGCCGCTTCTCGGGCGAGATGCGGCCGAGGAAGGCGAGATAGTCGCCCTGGGGGGTCGCGGTGAAGGGCAGGACGTCCCTCGGCAGGCCATGGTGCACGGTGCCGGCCCAATGGACCGGCGGCATGGGGCGGCGCTGATCGTCCGAGATGGAGACGAGCGGATAGTGCGGGAAGGCGGAATAGAAGGGCCTGAGGTCGGGCAGGTCGAGACGGCCATGCAGCGTCGTCACCATGCGGTCGGCAAAGGCACTGGCGAGCGGATAATGCAGGAAGTCGACATGGAAGTGCAGCACGTCGAACTCGGCGGCCCGGCGGCGCACCTCCTCCAGCATCATCATGTGATAGGGCAGCGGGTCCCTGACCTGCGGATTGAGCCTGAGCGCCATGTCGCAGCAGGGCACCAGCTCGGCCGCAGTCTTGGATTCGCCGCTGGCGAACAGCGTCACCTGATGGCCCTGCCGGACCAGTTCCTCGGTGAGATAGGACACGATGCGCTCCGTGCCGCCATAGAGCCGTGGCGGGCAGCATTCCGCGAGCGGGGCGATCTGGGCGATCTTCATCGGCAAAACCTCCTCGTTTGAGCAAAGCGTTGACAATGAGCGCGGTCGGAGAAGTCCGGTGGCCACCCAGGAGGGCGTGACCGCCTTCCTCGTCGTAGTGGCCGCTGCCGTGATCGAAGCGATCCGGTCCGTCCGGCGCCCGCCGCAACGAACCCGAGCGATAGCGGCCGTGCTGAGCAGGACCTCCCCGGTTGGCGATATCGTCGAGATGCCCCGCGCGGCGCGCCCGTGGCATCTCAGTTGATGGAAGCGCGCCCGCCTTGTTCAAGGCAAATGCGTTCCGGCGTGGGAGCCGGTTCATTCTGGCGCGAGACAGGGACCCGGATCTCCTCCGGGCCCCGCCTTGTCAGAAGTCCATGCCCGCGCCGGCGGGAACGGCGGGTGCTGCTTCCTTCTTCGGCTTCTCTGCGACCAGAGCCTCAGTGGTGATCAGCAGCGAAGCGACCGACGCCGCGTCCTGGAGCGCGGTGCGCACCACCTTCGCCGGGTCGATCACGCCATTGGCGACGAGGTCCTGGTAGGTCCCGGTCGCGGCGTTGTAGCCCCAGTTGTAGTCGTCCTTCTCCAGCAGCTTGCCGACGATCACCGAGCCATCCTCGCCGGCATTGGTGGCGATCTGCCGCGCCGGCGTCTGAATGGCGCGCCGGACGATGGCGACGCCGGCCTTCTGGTCTTCATTGGCCGGCTGTACGGAATCGATCGCCTTCAGCGCCCGCAGCAGGGCGACGCCGCCGCCCGGCAGGATGCCTTCCTCGACGGCCGCGCGGGTGGCGTGCAGCGCGTCGTCGACGCGATCCTTCTTCTCCTTCACCTCGACCTCGGTCGCGCCGCCGACGCGGATCACCGCGACGCCGCCGGCGAGCTTGGCCAGGCGCTCCTGCAGCTTCTCACGGTCGTAGTCCGAGGTGGTCTCCTCGATCTGCGCCTTGATCTGCGAGGTGCGGCCCTGGATCTCCTCCTTCGACCCCGCTCCGTCGACGATGGTGGTGGTCTCCTTCTCGATCACCACCTTCTTGGCGCGGCCGAGCTGGGCGAGAGTGACGTTCTCCAGCTTGATGCCGAGGTCCTCGGAGATCACCTGGCCGGCGGTGAGGATGGCGATGTCCTCGAGCATGGCCTTGCGGCGATCGCCGAAGCCGGGCGCCTTCACCGCCGCGACCTTGAGGCCGCCGCGCAGCTTGTTCACCACGAGGGTGGCCAGGGCCTCGCCCTCCACGTCCTCGGCGATGATCAGCAGCGGCCTGGAGGTCTGCACCACCGATTCCAGGAGCGGCAGCATGGCCTGCAAACCGGACAGCTTCTTCTCATGGATCAGGATGTACGGATCCTCCAGCTCGACCCGCATCTTCTCGGTGTTCGTCACGAAATAAGGCGAGACATAGCCGCGGTCGAACTGCATGCCTTCGACCACCTCGAGCTCGGTGGCGGCGGTCTTGGCTTCCTCGACGGTGATCACGCCTTCATTGCCGACCTTCTGCATCGCCTCGGCGAGGAAACGGCCGATCTCGGTGTCGCCATTGGCAGAGATGGTGCCGACCTGGGCGATCTCGTCATTGCGCGTCACCTTGCGGGCACGGGTCTTGAGATCCGCCACGACCGCGTCCACCGCGAGGTCGATGCCGCGCTTGAGGTCCATCGGGTTCATGCCGGCGGCTACCGCCTTGGAGCCTTCCTTCACGATGGCCTGGGCGAGAACGGTGGCGGTGGTGGTGCCATCGCCCGCGAGGTCGTTGGTCTTCGAGGCCACCTCGCGCACCATCTGCGCGCCCATGTTCTCGAACTTGTCCTCGAGCTCGATCTCCTTGGCAACGGTGACGCCGTCCTTGGTGATGCGGGGAGCGCCAAAGCTCTTCTCGATGACGACGTTCCTGCCCTTCGGGCCGAGCGTCACCTTCACCGCATTGGCAAGCGTGTCCACGCCGCGCAGCATCTTCTCGCGCGCCTCGGACGAGAACTTCACTTCCTTGGCAGCCATGATCCTGTCCTCCTTCCTGGATTGCGATGGCTCACGATTTAAAAGGGATGCTTGGTCAGGCGGCCTTCCTGGCCGTCTCGCTCCGTTCGATCACGCCGAGAATGTCGCTCTCCTTCATGATGAGCAGGTCCTCGCCGTCGATCTTCACCTCGGTGCCGGACCACTTGCCGAACAGCACGCGGTCGCCGGCCTTTAGGTCGAGCGGCACCAGCTTGCCGGCCTCGTCGCGCGCGCCGGGCCCGGCGGCGACGACCTCGCCCTCCTGGGGCTTTTCCTTGGCGGTGTCGGGGATGATGATGCCGCCGGCCGTCTTCTCGAGGGCCTCGATGCGGCGCACGACGACACGGTCGTGCAGCGGGCGGAAATGCATGCAGATCCTCCTGGTGCAGGGCAGCGATGTCATGAACTCGGCGGCTGGGCGCACGAGCGGACATCGAGCTAGGAAGGCTGCATTTCTCGTTCAAGAGGGTACGCGAAAATTTTTGTCACTCGGCGTCATTAAGTGACAATGAGCTGAAAACAATAGCGAATATCGAATCGGGGTGACTGGCGAGGAGGTGGCCGAGAAATTTTTAGGGTCCCTCTTGAACGAGATTTTTTCGCTTCCCAGATCGCTTGTCGCCGGGGCCTGAAAGGACCGGCGCATGGCCGCCCGTGGCAAGAGTGCGGGCGGCTTGTACCCATGTTGCTCAGTGGAGGATGTGGCTATGAGACCCTTCGACTTTGCTCCCCTTTATCGTTCCACCGTCGGCTTCGACCGGCTCTTCGATCTCATCGATACTGCGGCGGCGCCGCGCCCGGACTGGCCGCCCTACAATATCGAGAAGACCGGCGAGAACGCCTACCGGATCACCATGGCCGTTGCCGGCTTCCGTCCCGACGAAGTCGAGCTCACGCAGCAGGCAAATACGCTGGTCGTCACGGGCAGGAAGACCGCGGGCGCAAACGACCGCCAGATGCTTCACAAGGGCATCGCCTTCCGCGATTTCACCCAAACCTTCAATCTCGCCGACTATGTGAAGGTGTCCGGAGCGACGCTTCAGGACGGTCTGCTGTCGGTCGATCTTGTCCGCGAGGTGCCGGAACGGCTGAAGCCGCGCCGCATCGAGATCGCTTCCGCCGCCCAGCCGGCCGAGAGCAGCGTCAAGCAGATCGAGCAGGCCAAGGCTGCCTGACCTTTCCCGCAAGAAAAGGCTGTGTCCCGTCTCCCGACACTTCGGCGGGAGACGGGGGCTGTGGAGGATTGGAGATGTTGGACGAAGTGAATGCAGGCGCCGGGGTTCTTCCGCCTGGTGTCCCATGGGGCGAACCGCGGTCGCCGGGAGAGGTTCTGGCCGATCCGACGATGAGCGCCGAGTCAAAGCGTGCACTCCTTGCTTCATGGGCCTCGGACCGGCATGCCGTACCGAACCGGCCGGATCTTCGCCGCCCAGAGGTAGGCGAGATCCTGGTCCTCTCCGACATATTTGAGGCGCTGCAAGCTTTGGACGAGTTGACCGATCTTCCGCAGATATCGCAGGGCCGAAGCTCCCGCCAAACCTCTGACGCGAGCTGTGCTGCTGGCATGTGAGATCAGAGCATGCCGGACCGCAGCTCGCTATGGATGGAGCCCGTGCCCGGCCGCGGGCTGTTCATTGCCGGCGTTGCGCGCGTCTTGCAACCGCCCGCCGTTCTTGTCATGTCACGCGTCCAGCTTTCAACTGCCTGACCTATCCCAATGACGATCGAGACCTCCGAGAGCCGCCCCTTCGAAGCCGATGTTTCCCGCCTGCTGCACATGATGGTGCACTCGGTCTATTCCGACCGGGATGTATTCCTGCGGGAGCTGATCTCCAACGCCGCCGACGCCTGCGAGAAGCTGCGCTACGAGGCGATCGCGGCGCCCGAGTTGCTCGGCGGCGACCCGAGGCTCACCATCACCATTTCCGCCGATCCGGAGGCGGGCACGCTCACCATCGCCGACAACGGCATCGGCATGAGCCATGACGAGCTGATCGAGGCGCTCGGCACCATCGCGCGCTCAGGTACGCGCAGCTTCATGGACCGCATCGTCGGTGCGGAAGGGAAGGAAGGCGCGCAGCTCATCGGCCAGTTCGGCGTCGGCTTCTACTCCGCCTTCATGGTCGCCTCCAACGTCGAGGTGATCAGCCGCCGCGTCGGCAGCGCGGAAGCGTGGCTCTGGTCCTCCGACGGCAAGGGCGCGTTCTCCGTCGCGCCACTCTCGCTGGACGAGGCGCCAGCGCGCGGCACGCGCGTCATGCTTCACCTGATGGACGATGCCAAGTCCTATGCCGAGCGCTGGACACTGGAGCGCATCGTCAAGGAGCAGTCCGGCCATGTGCCGGTGCCGATCACTCTTGTCGAGAAACCGGGCGAGGAAGCGAAGCCGCTCTCGGATGGCGCCGCGCTGTGGACCAAGTCGAAGAGCGACATCGCCGCGCAGGACTATACCGATTTCTATCGCAGCGTTGCCGGGCAGTATGACGAGCCCGCCGCCACCATCCATTTCCGCGCCGAGGGCCGCCACGAATATACCGGCCTCATCTTCGTGCCGGGCGCACGCCCCTTCGACGTGTTCGACGCCGACCGCAAGGGCCGCATCAAGCTCTATGTGAAGCGGGTCTTCATCACCGACGACGCCGAACTCCTGCCGCGCTATCTGCGCTTCGCGCGCGGCATCGTCGACAGCGCCGACCTGCCGCTCAACGTCTCCCGCGAGATGATCCAGGACAGCCCGCTGCTCGGTGCGATCAGGAAGGGCGTTACCAGCCGGGTCATCTCCGAGCTGGTGAGGCTCGCCGAGCAGGACGCCGAGGCCTTCGGCAAGATCTGGGAGAATTTCGGCGCGGTCATCAAGGAAGGCCTCTATGAGGACTTCGAGCGGCGCGAACAGTTGCTCGGCCTCGCCCGCTTCAAGACCACTGCTTCCGGCGAGGGCTGGCGCAGCCTGAAGGACTATGTCGGCGCGCTGAAGGAAAACCAGACGGCGATCTACTACATCGCCGGCGACGACGCCGCCCGCATCGCCACCTCGCCGCATCTGGAAGGTTTTCGTGCCCGCGGCATCGAGGTGCTGCTGCTCGCCGATCCGGTCGACAGCTTCTGGACGTCGAGCGGGCTCGACTACGAGGGCAAGCCGTTCAAGTCGATCACCCAAGGCGCCGCCGATCTCGGGCTGATCCCGCTGCTCGACGCCGGCGCCCAGCCTCCGGCGGAAGCAAGCGTGGAGGTGCAGGCGCTCGTCGCCGCGATGAAGGATGTGCTCGGCGAGGAGATCGCGGATGTGCGTGCCTCCGACCGCCTCACCGACAGCGCGGTCTGCCTTGTCGCCGCCGAGAGCGGCCCGGACCGGCAGTTCGCGCGCCTCCTCGCCGCTTCCGGGCGACTGGGCAGCGCGGCGAAGCCGATCCTGGAGCTGAATCCGAAGCATGCGATGATCGTGGGCCTTGCCGGTAACGGCGACGACGCGGTGCGCGCGGATGTTGCGCACCTGCTGCTCGACACCGCGCGCGTGCTCGACGGCGATCGCCCGAGTGATGCGAAGGCGTTCTCGGAAAGGCTGAGCCGGCTGATTGCCCGCAGCCTCGGCTGACGGGCGACGTAGGCCGGAGGAACGCGTCCGTCCACCGTGACGGAGATGTCAGCTTCGCGCCGCCGGTTTCAGCAGGTCGGACAGGCCGATCCGGTGCGACATCTCGGCGCGCCGGTCGGGCACGGCGAAGCCGACATCGGCGCCGTATTGCGTGGGGTCGATATGCGCCTCGAACCGGTGCCGGCCGAACGGCGCGTCGAAGATGCGCACGATCGCCTCTGCCACGGCGGCGACATCGGCGTCTTCGGGCGCGATCTCGGCGAAGGCCTTCTGTACCTCGTTTCCGAAGCCGGCATAGCGCACGGCCCATAGTCGGCGACCACGGCCGAGTCGGCCGGCGGGGGCTAAATGGTGAGTGCCCTTGGTGAAGGCGCGGGACATCAGCGCCTTTCGCAGATGCGGACTAGCTAGGTCCGACCGGCCCTCGCTCGTTCCGTCGGCGAAGTCCTCCGAGGTGGGGCGGATCTATAGAAGCGAAAGCTGAATCTGTTCCTCGGCCTGACGAGGCGACGCATCCAGCGACGAGACCGTGACGCCGATCAGTCGTATGCCTTTTGCGACCGGGAATAACGGCGCAAGCAAGGAGACGGCGAGGGCCTCGATGTCCGCCGATGCTGAAATCGGCCCGCCGACCGTCCGGCTGCGTCGTGATCTGCTGGAAATCGGCGTATTTCACCTTCAACGTCACGGTCCGGCCGCGGATCCCGTTCGCCTCGCAATAGCGCCAGACCTTGGCAATGAGTGGTACAAGCTCCGCCCGCGCGGCGTCGAGCTCGAAGATATCGGTGGCGAAGGTGTCCTCGGCGCCGATCGACTTGCGCGGGCGGTCGGGCTCGACGGGCCTCTCGTCGATCGCCCGCGCGATCCGATAATACCAGGAGCCGGCTTTCCCGAAATGCTGCTGGAGGAAGGCGAGCGACTTTGCCTTGAGGTCGGCCCCCTCTCGATGCCGAGACGCTGCATCCTGGCCGCCGTCGCCGGACCGACGCCGCGGAACTTCTTGACCGGCAGCGCCTCGACGAAAGCCGGCCCTTGGTGCGGCGTGATTACGAACTGGCCGTTCGGCTTGTTCTGATCGCTGGCCATCTTGGCGAGGAACTTGTTGTAGTAGATGCCGGCAGACGCACTGAGACCGGTCACAGCCTTGATCTTAGCCCGGATCAGCTCGGCGATCGGCGTGGCGACCGGGATACCCTGATGGTTCGACGTAACATCGAGATAGGCCTCGTCGAGCGAGAGCGGCTCGATCAGATCCGTGTGCTCGGCGAAGATTTCCCGGATCTGCGCGGACACCGCTCGGTAGACGTCGAAGCGCGGCGTCACGAAAATCAGCTCGGGGCATTTCCGCTTCGCCGTGACGGAGGGCAGGGCGGAGCGCACGCCGAAGGCGCGCGCCTCGTAGCTGGCCGCGGCAACGACGCCGCGCGCGGCCGAGCCGCCGACAGCGACCGGCTTGCCGCGCAGCTCGGGATAGTCGCGCTGCTCGACCGAGGCATAGAAGGCATCCATGTCGACGTGAATGATCTTGCGGTAGGAGCCCGGCACACCTTGGGTTGGCGGCATCGTCGGCGACGATCTCCGGCTCGGAACCGTCCATGACGGCGTCCCTCGCGTCGCGGGAGGTGACGGCCACACCCTTGCCCGACGTGCTGTCAGGAGCCTGCCTCACAGCAGCGTATCCTCCTTTGGCTTCGCCGGCGGCTCCACGACGACCAGCATGTTGCCGGGAAGCGGCCGCTGGAGGTGCTTCACCTCCTCCCACGATCCAGTGAGCCACAGATCGACTTCTTCCGGCGTCGTGAGGATCGCCGGCATGGCCGCCAAATGGATCGGCTTGACGATCTCATTCGGCGAGGTGGTCAGGAAGCCGTACAGCTCGAACTCGCGCTCGCCGTCTCGAACTTTCTTGACCCCCTTCCACGGCGTCCAGAACCCGGCGAAAAACATCAGCGGCCGATCCGGGTTCTGGGCGAACCAAGCATTCGGAACCCGTCCACCCGGCACCTGGCTTGCCGGATCGGGCTCGGCAAAAGACGTGAACGGCACGACGCACCGGCTGGTCGGGCCGAGCCAGCGCCGCCAATGTGAGGAGTCGACGTTGCGGATGTTGGTGACGACGGGATCGTAGTTTCCCTTGATATAGGCCGGCGGCGTCGGCATGCCCCAAGTGGCGCGCACGATCTCACGCTGGCCATCCTCACCGACGCACACGATGGGCGCGAGCGTGTTCGGATAGACGTCGAGCGATGGGTCGTTCCATCCGGCCTTGTCCTGGAATGCCTTGGTGAACTGCATCACCGCGTCACATCTGGCAGCTCCTCCTAGCGCCACATGCCACGCATCCGGGCGCCGACATCGACCCGGACGTGCCGTGCCTGCGTTCCTCCCGCTTGTCCTGCGGCGACCACCGGCCACGGACGGAATTCGAACAGTTCCAGCAGCTTCCCCGGAATGAAGCGCGTGCGCGAGGCATAGACATGGCGATCGCCGGTCGACGATTGCCCATGGGTGAAGAACCGCTGCGGCACGACAAGCGAGAGACTGTCCTTCGCCCGCGTCATGGCGACGTAGAGCAGGCGGCGCTCCTCCTCGATCTCCTCCGTCGTGCCGACGCCCAGATCCGAGGGGATGCATCCGTCCACCGTGTTCAGCACGAAGACTGATTTCCATTCCTGGCCCTTGGCCGAATGAATGGTCGAGAGGATCAGATAGTCCTCGTCCAGCAGCGGCACGCCAGCCTGCCCGGAGGTCGCGTCGGGAGGATCGAGCGTCAATTCGGTCAGGAACCGTTCGCGCGACGGATACCCGGCCGCGATGTCCTCGAGCTGGAGCAGGTCCGCCTTGCGCATCTCGGCATCTTCATGGATGCGTTTGAGATGCGGCTCATACCAGTTGCGGACCTGGGCGATCTCCGCCGGCCAACCGGCGCCGCGCTCGCGCAGGTCTCCCAGCAAGACGACGAAGCCCGGCCAATCGGCCGCGGCGCGCGGAGGGCAGGGCAGTTCGGTAAGCGCGGCGACGGGATCCGGCCGATCCGCCATGGCATCGAGGACCGTCTGTGCCGATGATGGCCCGACACCCGGCAGAAGCTGCATCACCCGGAAGCCGGCGACGCGGTCGCGCGGGTTCTGCGCGAAACGCAGCGCCGCCAGCATGTCCTTCACATGGGCTGAATCCAGAAAGTTCAGCCCGCCGAATTTGACGAACGGGATGTTGCGGCGGGTCAGTTCGACTTCCAGCGGTCCGCTGTGGTGGCTGGCGCGGAACAGGACGGCCTGTTCCTTCAACCGCATGCCCGCCTCGCGGTTCTTAAGGACCTCCTCCGCCACGAAACGCGCCTGGTCGGCCTCATCGCGCACCGTGACGAGGCAGGGCCGCTCGGCGGATTCGCGCTCGGTCCAGAGGTTCTTGGTGAACCGCTCCCTGGCGAGATCGATCACGCCATTGGCGGCCGCCAGGATCGGCTGCGTCGAGCGGTAGTTGCGATCGAGCGTGATGATCTCCGCCGGAGGGCTGAACTCCTTCGGGAAATCGAGGATGTTGCGGACCGTGGCGGCGCGGAAAGAATAGATCGACTGCGCATCGTCTCCGACGACGGTGAGCCCGCGCCCGCCGGGCTTCAGCGCCGTCAGGATCGAGCCTGAAGCCGATTGGTGTCCTGATATTCGTCGACCAGCACATGATCCCAGCGTCCGCCGATGTCGTCGGCCAGGACCGGATCGGAGACCATCTGCGCCCAGTAGAGCAGGAGGTCGTCGTAATCGAGGACGTTCTGCACCTGCTTGGCCTCGACATAGCCCGCGAACAGCTCGCGCAGCTGCGCCTCCCACACCGCGACCCAGGGATAGTTCGCGCGCAGCACGTCCTGCAGCGGGGCCTCCGCATTGACCGTGCGCGAATAGATCGCCAGGCACGTCCCCTTGGTCGGAAACCGGCTTTCCATCTTTGAGAAGCCGAGCTGATGGCGGACGAGGTTCATCAGGTCCGCGCTGTCTTCCCGGTCGTGAATGGTGAATTGCGGATCGAGACCGATCTGGTCGGCATAGTCGCGCAGCAGCCGCGCGCCGATGCCATGGAAGGTGCCCGCCCAGGCGAGCGCGTCGGTGAGCACGCCAGCCTTGTCTCCCAGCACCAGGGCGCAGATGCGCTCGACGCGGCGCCCCATCTCGGAGGCCGCGCGCCGGGAGAAGGTCATCAGCAGGATCCGACGCGGATCGGCGCCGTTGACGATCAGATGGGCGACCCGATGCGCCAGCGTGTTGGTCTTCCCCGATCCGGCACCGGCGATGATCAGGAGAGGCCCTCCGGCCTTGCCGTCGGCGAGGCCGACGCCATGCTCGACGGCGCTGCGCTGTCGGTCGTTCAACTTTTCCAGATGCGCCGCGCCGCCCATGTCCCCGTCCCCGTATCCGCCTGAGAATCAACCGCCATCCGCGAATACACGGACATTACTCACACTGATCTATCGTCGCCGTCACCGAGGAGTCTTTCGCGAGTCCGATTGACTCAGTCGCCAATTGAGAACAAATAAAGAACATACCAGCGGAGAGACCCCTTGCAAAGCCCCGAGGAGCAGCCTTTTTCGTCATGCCGAAGCCCGTCGTCAGTTCCATCGCCGAGCTTCGCGAGCGCATCCAGCGCCTCGAAGGCGGGGCGGGCCGTGCGCGGAAAGTGCTGCCGTTCGGTCTGCCGCAGATCGACCGGCGCCTTCCGGGAGGAGGGTTGGCGCTCGGCTGCCTGCATGAGGTGGCGGGTGGCGGGAATGGCGCGGTTGATGGCGCCGCGGCGGCCTTGTTCGCCGCCGGCGTCGCGGCGCGCACGCGCGGCAAGGTGCTCTGGTGCGTCACGCGCCAGGATCTGTTCGCACCGGCGCTCGCCCAGGCGGGGCTTCTTCCTGGCCGAGTGATCTTCGTCGAAGCGGGCGACGAGAAGGCGCTGCTCGCCTGCATGGAAGAGGGGCTGCGCCATGGTGGCCTCGGCGCCGTCGTCGGAGAGGTGGCACGGCTGTCGATGACCGCCTCGCGCCGCCTGCAGCTTGCGGCGGAAGGCTCCGGCACCATCGGCATCGCGGTGCGGCGCTGGCGGCGCGCGACGGAGGTCGCGGATTTCGGGCAGCCGACGGCCAGCGTCACGCGCTGGCGCGTCTCGGTCTTGCCCTCCGAGCCCCTTCCGGTCCCGGGCGTCGGACGTCCCCGTTGGCTGCTCGAACTGATCCGGTGTCGCGCCGGAGAAAGCGCGGATTTTGAGGTGGAATCCTGCGATGCACAGGGTCGTATCGCTCTATTTTCCGAGATGGCCGGCGGATCGCCTCAGACGGAAAGCGGGCGACGCCGCGCCTCCAGCTGAAGCGCCGCTCGTCCTCATCGGCCGCGATGGACGGCGCCGCGTCGTGCTCGCCGCAGACCTTGCCGCCCTGCGGGCGGGGTTGCGCGTCGGCATGCCGGCGACGAAGGCGCAGGCCCTGGTCCCCGGCCTCATTGTCCAGGATGCCGATCCTTACGCGGACGCCGAAGGTCTCGAACGCCTGGCACTCTGGGCGCTCCAGCGCATCTCGCCGATCGTCGCCGCCGATCCGCCCGATGGGCTGGTGATCGATTCGACCGGCGCCGACCATCTTCATGGTGGTGAAGTCACCATGCTGACATCGATGGTGCAGCGTTTCGCGGCATCCGGTGTCGAGGCCCGCGCCGCGATTGCCGATAGCTGGGGGGCCGCCCACGCCTGCGCCCGGTTCGCCGGTCGGCCGGCGGTCGTGATTCCGCCCGGTGAGAGCGAGGCCGCGCTGCGCGACCTGCCGATCGCAGCGCTTCGGCTCGATCCCGGCATCGTCGCGGACCTGCACACGCTCGGCTTCGAGCGCATCGGCGAGCTCGCCAGCCAGCCGCGCGCGCCGCTGGCGCTACGCTTCGGGCCGCAGGTCGGCCGCCGCCTCGACCAGGCCATGGGGATTATGGCCGAGCCGATCGATCCTATTCGCGCGCCAGATCTCGTCGAGGTCCGCCGCGCTTTTCCCGAACCCATTGGCGCGGCCGAGACCATCGCCCGCTACACGACCAAGCTCGTCACCGCACTGTGCGAGGAACTGGAAGCCAGGGGGCTTGGCGCCAAGCGGCTCGACCTGTTGTTCCACCGCGTCGACAATACGCGGCAGGCGATACGTGTCGGCACGGCCTTACCCGTGCGCGACGCCCGCCGCCTGAGCCGGCTCCTCTGCGACCAGATCGAGAAGGTCGATCCCGGTTTCGGCATCGAGGTGATGACGCTCGCCGCCACCCTGGCCGAGCCGCTGGCCGCGAAGCAGGCGATCTCGTCGCTCGTGGAAGAGCCGGAAGCCGATGTCTCCGATCTGGTCGATACGCTCGCCAACCGGGTCGGCGAACATAGCCTCTATCGCTTCGCTCCTGTCGCCAGCGACGTCCCGGAACGCTCTGTCGCGCGCGTGCCGGCGCTCGCTCCCGAGGACGAGAGCACCTGGCATGGCGACTGGCCGCGTCCCCCGCGGCTGTTGCCGCGGCCCGAGCCGATCGAGACCATGGCGCTCCTGCCGGACCATCCGCCCGTCTGGTTTACGTGGCGTGGCATCCGCCGGCGCGTGCGCCGGGCGGACGGCCCCGAGCGCCTGTTCGAGGAATGGTGGAAGAGGGACGATGAGCTCAGCGCGGTGCGAGACTATTTTCGCGTCGAGGATGATGGTGGCGAGCGGTTCTGGATCTTTCGGGCCGGCGACGGCGAGGATCCCGAGACCGGGTCGCACCGATGGTATCTGCATGGAATCTTCGGATGACCGGTCCCCGCTACGCCGAGCTCCAGGCGACGTCGCACTTTTCCTTCCTGCGCGGCGCCAGCAGCTGCGAGGAGCTGTTCGAGCAGGCGAAGGCCCTCGGCATCGAGGCGCTCGGCATCGCCGACCGAAATTCGCTGGCCGGCATCGTGCGGGCGTACCAGGCGGCGAAGGATGCCGGCATCCGGCTGGTCGTGGGCTGCCGCCTCGATCTCGTCGATGGCATGTCGGTGCTCGCCTATCCGACCGATCGCGACGCCTATGCCCGGCTTTGCCGGCTGCTTTCGCTCGGGAAGAAGCGTGGCGGCAAGGGGAAATGCCATCTCGAATGGCCCGATCTCGTCGCCTATGGCGACGGTCTGATCGCCGTGTTGGTGCCCGACGAGGCCGACGAGGGCTGCGCGCTCCGGCTTCGCCGGCTGCGCGAGGCCTTTGCCAACCGCGCCTTTCTGGCCTTGTCGCTCCGCCGGCGCCCCAACGATCAGCTTCGCCTGTGGCACCTATCGAACATGGCGGCCGCGGTGCGTGTGCCGACCGTCGTCACCAACGACGTTCTGTTTCATGAACCCGGACGGCGCGTCCTGCAGGATGTCGTTACCGCGATCCGGCACAACGTTACCATCGACGAGCTCGGCTTCCGGCGGGAACGGCACGCCGATCGCCATCTCAAAGACCCCGCAGAGATGCACCGGCTGTTTCCTCGCTATCCGAAGGCGCTGGCCCGCACGATCGAGATCATGGAGCGTTGCCGCTTCTCGCTCGATGAGCTCGCCTACCAATATCCGGAAGAGAAGCTGTTCCCGGAGCTGACGCCGCAGGAGGCGCTGGCGAAGCTGACCTGGGAGGGCGCGGCGCAGCGCTATCCCGAGGGCCTGCCGGGCAAAGTCCGGGGCAACCTCGAGCACGAGCTGCGCCTGATCGAGAAGTTGCAATACGCGCCCTATTTTCTGACGGTCAATTCGATCGTCCGCTTTGCGCGGTCAAAGGGCATTCTCTGTCAGGGCAGGGGCTCGGCGGCCAACAGCGCGGTCTGCTATGTGCTCGGCGTCACCAGCATCGACCCGGACCGTAACGACCTGCTGTTCGAAAGATTCGTGAGCGAGGAACGCCGCGAACCGCCCGATATCGATGTCGATTTCGAGCACGAGCGGCGGGAGGAAGTCATCCAGTGGGTCTACGAGACCTATGGCCGTGACCGGGCCGCGCTCTGCTCCACCGTGATCCGATACAGAGGGAAGGGCGCCATCCGCGATGTCGGCAAGGCACTCGGCCTGCCCGAGGATCTCACCAAGACCTTGTCGAGCCAGGTCTGGGGCTGGTCGGAGGGTGTCGAGCAGAAGCATGCCGAGGGGCTGAATCTGAACATGGGCGACCGCCGGCTGCAGCTGGCGCTGGAGCTCGCCCATCAGCTGGTCGGCACGCCCAGGCACTTGAGCCAGCATCCAGGCGGATTCGTGCTGACACGCGATCGCCTCGACGAGCTGGTGCCGATCGAGCCCGCAGCCATGTTCGGAAGGCAGGTGATCGAATGGGACAAGGACGACATCGACATCCTGAAATTCATGAAAGTCGATGTGCTGGCTTTGGGGATGCTCTCCTGCATGCGCCGAGGCTTCGACCTCCTCGCCGAGCACAAAGGGATCGAACTCGATCTGGCGACGATCCCGCCGGAGGATCCGCGCACCTACGCGATGATCCGCCGCGCCGACACGTTAGGGACGTTTCAAATCGAATCCCGCGCCCAAATGGCCATGCTGCCGCGCATTCGACCGCGCACCTTCTACGATCTCGTCATCGAGGTCGCCATCGTCCGACCCGGGCCGATCCAGGGCGACATGGTCCATCCCTATCTGCGCCGGCGCGAGGGCAAGGAGGATGTCGTCTATCCCAAGCCCGAGCTCGAGGCCGTGCTAGGCAAGACCCTCGGCGTGCCCTTGTTCCAGGAGCAGGCGATGCGCGTGGCGATCGAATGCGCCGGTTTTACGCCCGGCGAGGCCGATCAGCTTCGTCGGGCCATGGCGACGTTCAAACATACGGGTGGGGTGTCGAAGTTCGGCGAGAAGCTCATCGGCGGCATGGTCGCCAATGGCTACGAGCGCGACTTCGCCGAGCGCACCTTCCGGCAGCTTGAGGGTTTCGGCTCCTATGGATTTCCGGAAAGCCACGCCGCCTCCTTCGCCTTGATCGCCTATGCGAGCAGCTGGCTGAAATGCTGGCATCCCGATGTCTTCTGCGCGGCACTGCTGAATGCGCAGCCCATGGGATTCTACGCGCCAGCGCAGATCGTCCGCGACGCACAGGCACACGGCGTCGAGGTCCGACCCGTCTGTGTCAACGCTTCACGTTGGGACTGCACGCTCGAGCCAGGCGATGCCGATGACGGCCGCTTCGCCGTCCGGTTGGGATTGCGCTTGGTCAAGGGGTTCGGCAACGCGGAAGCCGCGCGGCTGGTCGCCTGCCGCGCCGATCGGCCCTTTCTTTCGGTTGACGATCTCTGGCGCCGCGCCGCCATCCCATCCGCCGGCCTGGTCGAGCTTGCCGAGGCCGATGCGTTCCGCCCCGCGCTCGGGCTTGCGCGCCGTGAAGCGCTCTGGGCGATCAAGGCACTGCGCGACGAACCCCTGCCGCTGTTCGCCGCCGCGGCAGCGCGGGACGCTACGCCCGTTCCGGAGCAGCATGAGCCGGTCGTTGCCTTGCGTCCCATGACCGCCGGCGGCGAGGTCGTCGAAGATTACGGGCATGTGGGCCTGACCCTGCGCGATCATCCCATTTCCTTCCTCCGGAAGGATCTCGCCCGCCGGCGCATCATCGCTTGTGCCGAGGCCATGGCCGCCCGCGACAGGCGCTGGGTCGAGGTCGCCGGCCTCGTCCTCGTGCGCCAGCGTCCCGGCTCCGCCAAGGGCGTCATGTTCATCACGTTGGAGGACGAGACCGGCATCGCCAATCTCGTCGTCTGGCAGAAAGTGTTCGAGGCACATCGGCGCATTGTGCTCGGGTCCGGGATGATCAGCGTGCGCGGGCGTATCCAGAGGGAGGGCGAGGTGGTGCATCTCGTCGCCCATCACCTTACCGATCTCTCGGCCGAGCTCGCCAGCGTCGGATCGCGCGAGGTGAGCTTCCCGCTGCCGCATGGGCGTGGGGATGAGTTCCACCACGGTTCGCCGACGCCCGATCCGCGCGGGGTGTCAAAAGGACCGCGGCCGCGCGACATCGCGGATCCCTACGCGCGCGTCGACGAGATCAAGGTGAAGACGCGGGATTTTCGTTAGGGCACATCGGTAGGGCTGTTGGGACGTCCCATTCCTATTGATGCTGACTGGCTTGGCTCCATGGTTAGCTGCTGACTCGGATGCTGCCGTCTCAGGCAGGTGACCTTCACTACCATGCTTGGCTGGACATGATTCCATATATCGAGTAATCTCGAATTATGGAATCAGAGCGAGCCATTCTCGCCTTCGCGGCGCTTGCCCAGCCGACGCGCCTCGACGTGTTCCGGCTGCTGATCGCACGCGAACCGGAAGGGCTGCCGGCCGGCGACATCGCCCGGCATATGACCGTACCGCAGAACACCATGTCGACCCATCTGGCGATCCTGACACGCGCCGGGCTCATCGAAGCCGAGCGGCAAAGCCGGTCGATCATCTACCGAGCCAAGCTCGATGCGGTACGCGAGCTTGCCTTCTACCTCGTCAAGGATTGCTGCGGCGGGCGCCCGGAGATCTGCGCCCCGTTGATCGCCGACCTGTCTCCCTGCTGCACACCCAAAAATGAAGCTACCCAGGAGGCTGTTCATGAGTGACCGTATCTACAATGTCCTCTTCCTTTGCACGGGCAATTCGGCGCGGTCGATCCTCGCCGAGAGCATTCTCAACAAGGATGGCGGCGGCCGCTTCTGTGCCTTCTCTGCCGGCAGCCAACCGAAAGGGACTGTCAATCCGTTCGCGCTGAAGGTGCTGGAGAGCTTCGACTATCCGACCGAGGGCTTCCGCTCGAAGAGCTGGGAGGAGTTCGCGATGCCGGATGCCCCTGTCATGGATTTCGTCTTCACCGTCTGCGACAACGCCGCCGGTGAAGCGTGCCCGGTGTGGCCCGGCCAGCCAATGACGGCCCATTGGGGGATCGAGGATCCCGCTGCGGTCGAAGGCACGGATATCCAGAAGCAAGCCGCCTTTGTCTCCGCCTTCCGCTATCTCAGGAACCGGATTTCGGTCTTCGTGGCCTTGCCGGTCGCGAGCCTCGACAAGGCGTCGCTCAAGGCGAAGCTCGTTGAGATCGGCCAGTCCGAAGGGACAACCTCGCGCCGCCACAGTGCGGCGTGAGGCGAGCCATGGATGTCGTCCTCTATCACAATCCTGACTGCGGCACCTCGCGCAACACGCTGGCGCTGATCCGCAATGCCGGCGTCGAGCCGCATGTCATCGAATATCTGAAGACACCACCGTCGCGCGCGATGCTGCTCCAGCTCATTGCGCGGATGGGGATTTCCACGCGCGGGCTGCTGCGCGAGAAGGGAACGCCCTATGTCGAACTCGGTCTCGGCGATCCCGGCCTGACGGATGACGAGCTTCTCGACGCCATGCTGGCGCATCCGATCCTGATCAACCGGCCGATCGTCGTTTCGCCGGAAGGCGTGAAGCTCTGCCGCCCTTCCGAAGAGGTTCTCGATCTGCTGCCGCCGCAACGGGGCGCGTTCACCAAGGAAGACGGCGAGCGCGTCGTCGACGAGCACGGCCGCCGCGTCGCGACGGCGTAAGGAAAAGCCATGTCCACGTTTGAACGCTATCTCACGCTGTGGGTCGCGCTGTGCATCGTCGCCGGCATCGCGCTCGGGCACATCATGCCCGGCGCGTTTCAGATGATCGGGGCTGCTGAGATCGCCAAGGTCAATCTGCCGGTCGCGGTGCTGATTTGGCTGATGGTTATCCCGATGCTGCTGAAGATCGATTTCGCCGCGCTCGGCGAAGTCGGCCGTCATTGGCGCGGCATCGGCGTCACTGTGTTCATCAATTGGGCGATCAAGCCGTTCTCGATGGCGCTGCTCGGCTGGCTGTTCATCGGCTACCTGTTCCGACCATATCTGCCGGCTGGCCAGATCGACAGCTATATCGCCGGCCTCATCATCCTCGCGGCAGCACCCTGTACCGCGATGGTGTTCGTCTGGTCGAACCTGACCAAGGGCGAGCCGCATTTCACGCTGAGCCAGGTAGCGCTCAACGACGCCATCATGGTCGTGGCCTTTGCGCCGATCGTTGGGCTGCTGCTCGGCCTCTCCGCTATCACCGTGCCATGGGGCACGCTGGTTCTTTCGGTCGTGCTCTACATCGTCATTCCGGTGATCATCGCGCAGCTTCTCCGGCGCCGACTATTGGCGACAGGCGGACAAGCCGCGCTCGACCGGCTGCTGGCAAGGCTTGGCCCGGTTTCGCTCGTCGCGCTGCTGGCGACGTTGGTGCTGCTGTTCGGCTTTCAAGGCGAGCAGATCATCGCGCAGCCATTGGTAATCGCGTTGCTGGCGGTGCCGATCCTGATCCAGGTCTATTTCAACGCTGGACTGGCCTATATCCTAAACCGGATTGCGGGCGAGCAGCATTGCGTCGCCGGTCCCTCGGCGCTGATCGGCGCGTCGAATTTCTTCGAGCTGGCGGTGGCCGCCGCCATCAGCCTGTTCGGCTTTCACTCAGGGGCTGCGCTCGCGACTGTCGTCGGCGTGCTGATCGAGGTGCCGGTGATGCTCACCGTCGTCTGGATCGTGAACCGCTCCAAGGGCTGGTACGAGCGCGGCGACAAAGTCGTGGCGATTGCCGAGGCCCACCGTTGATGCCGGACGATCTGCCCAACGTCGCCGCCGACTGCCTCGACGTGCCAACCATCGACCGGCTGCACGCGACGCCCTCAATGCATCCGCCGCGCATCCTGTTGCTCTACGGATCGCTACGCGAGCGCTCCTACAGCCGGTTCTTGACGCTGGAGGCCGAACGTCTGCTGAAGCACTTCGGTGCGGAGACCCGTATCTTCGATCCGCACGGCCTGCCGCTACCCGACGGCGCGGAGATCGACCATCCGAAGGTGCGAGAACTGCGCGATCTGTCGGCATGGTCCGAGGGTCAGGTCTGGACCAGCCCGGAGCGGCACGGCGCCATGAGCGGGGTGATCAAGGCGCAGATCGACTGGATACCGCTATCGGTTGGCGCGATACGGCCGACGCAGGGCCGGACGCTTGCCGTCATGCAGGTGTCGGGCGGCTCGCAGAGCTTCAACGCGGTCAACCAGCTTCGTGTGCTCGGCCGCTGGATGCGGATGGTGACCATCCCCAACCAGTCTTCCGTCGCCAAGGCTTACGAGGAATTCGACGAGGCGGGCCGCATGAAGCCATCCTCCTATTACGACCGGGTGGTCGACGTGATGGAGGAATTGGTTAAGTTCACGCTGCTGACACGCGATCTCTCCCCCTATCTCACCGACCGCTACAGTGAGCGCAAGGAAGCGGCGGAGAAGCTAGCTACCGCATGAACTTCGGCAATCGCCGTTTCCAACGCTGCCCACGCGGCAAACAATCTTCCCCCTCCAGCAGTCGTCGGCGCCGGCGGACTGCCGGGAGTGAAGCGGCGCGCGGCTTGCAAGTCCCAGCCATCGCTCCATCATCCCCTGCCGGCGCCATCTGCGGGCCTGCACCGATATCGGCCGGCGCGGAAACCGCAACTTGCTTCCGCGCCTTCGTCTTGCGAGGTGACGCTCTCGCTTCGATTGCCGGTGATGACGGGTCATGCAGCCGAAGGGGATCGTCCTGGGTCTGCTCGGTTTCGGGTGTGCTGTCGCCTTCAACCGTAAGGACCGCCAAGACAAGCGGCTCCGTCGGCACCGAATTGGAAGTGGGACTCGACTGGCCTGTGATCTCGAACAGTGCGGAGGCTGCTGCCTGCGGAGATTTCGGGATCGAATCAGCTGCGGGTGTCGGAAGGCTCGCAGCCATATCCCTTGCCGAGATCGTCGACGGTCCGAAGGCTTTTCGCGCGCTGCGCTTGTATTCGACAACAAAAGGCTTCGTCGGGCGTTTCATGGAACCGGTTCAAGTTGGGAGATTTTTCTCCATTAGCACGGGTCAATGACGGCATGAATCCTTATCTTCTCAACCGAGTTCCCGTGAGATCTCGAGTTCGGCGGGCTGCGCGATCGGCTCGGCACGGAGATGCTGGTCTGGCGGGAGCGCCGACCCCGCTGTTGGGTGACGTCGAGCTTCGGGTGTATCGGGCCGATGCTGGCGAGGGCGGAATGGCCTTGGCGCCAGGCCTGGGTGTTTGCGTAGAGCCTGGACCGTGGCTGGGGATCGACGTGAGGGTTCCTGCCGTTGGTGGTGGTCCGTGGTTCTGGCGGGCGCTGGCGCGGCGCCGCCGGCGGAATCGGGCGGAGCGCTGCAATTGTCCATCGCGGTGCGGGGGAGCAGGGGCGTCCTGAGCGGCCATGACGGATACCGGGCGAGGCGTCGGTCCGGTGCGGGTCCTGCTTGGTGGGGGCGAGGGCGGGGCATGGCCTGGAGGGTGTCCCCTTTGGTCGGTGGCTTCGAAG
>NZ_JAHBGC010000064.1 GCF_018390645.1 Ancylobacter dichloromethanicus | reverse complement strand
CCGACTTCCCCGGCCAGGTGCGCGGCGTCTCGTGGTTCGCCCCGGCGATCCTGCGCCTGGCCGAGCACGACGAGTGGCACGGCGCCCAGCTCACCCGCCAGAAGGTCGGCGCCCTGCTCGCCGGCCTCATCACCACCAATGACGGCACCGCGCCCTTCGGCGGCGAGGCGCAGGGCGAGGCGCTGATCGGCTCGCTGGAGCCGGGCGCCATGGTGGTGCTGCCGCCGGGCAAGGATGTGACCTTCTCCAACCCGCCGGCGATCGCGCAGGAGGCCAACGACTTCGGCCGCATCACCCTGCACGAGATCGCCGCCGCGCTCGGCCTGCCCTATGAGGTGCTGACCGGCGACCTCGCCAGCGTCAACTATTCCTCGATCCGCGCCGGCCTCGTCGAGTGGCGCCGCCGGGTGGAGATGACCCAGCACAACGTGATCGTGTTCCAGGCGCTGCGTCCCATCTGGCGCCGCTGGGCGATGATCGAGAGCCTGCAGGGCCGCCTTGCCGCCCGCCCGCAGGAGATGCTCCCGGTGCGCTGGATCACCCCGAAGCAGCAATGGGTCGACCCGGCCAAGGACGTGCAGGCGGAGATCGAGGCGATCAATGCCGGGCTGATGAGCCGCCGCGAGGCGGTGGCCGCGCGCGGCATGGATGTGGGCGCGCTCGATGCCGAGATCGCCGCCGACAAGGCCCGCGAGGCGAGCCTCGGCCTCGCCTTCACCGCGCCGGCCAAGGTGGCCCCCGCCGCCGCCCCGGCCATCCCTGTCACGGAGGAAGCAGCATGAACGCTCCCACCGACATCCTCACCCGCCGCGCTTCGCTCCCCGCCTCCAGCTGGGATGCCGACAGCCAGACCTTCGAGGCCGTGCTCTCCACCGGCGCCGCTGTCGAGCGCTGGGACGTGCACGGCCCCTATGACGAGATTCTCCTCCTGTCGCAGCCGGCGTGGCCCGCCCGCGTGCCCCTGCTCGACAGCCACGGAAGGGAGAGCGTGGACCGCCAGCTCGGGAGCGTCGACACGCTGCGCGTGGTCGGCGGGGACCTCCTCGGCCGCGCCACGCTCTCCCGCCACAATCCCCGCTCCCAGCGCATCGCCGCCGAGCTGTCGGACGGTGCCACCTTCGGCATCTCCATCGGCTATGGCGTCGAGCGCTGGTCCGAGCGCACCAATGCGAAGACCGGCCGCCGCGAGAAGGTGGCCGAGCGCTTCACCCTGATCGAGGCCAGCCTCGTCGTTGTCCCCGCCGACCCGCATGCAGGCATCAGGAGCCACGACATGACGGTCAGCACCGAGCCGGCGCCCGCGCCCGCTCATTCCACCCCGGCCCCCGCGCCGTCCCTCAACCCGCCGGCCGCCACGGAGCGCACGGCGATCAACATGGAGATTCGTTCCATCGCCAGCGTCGCCGGCCTCGACCAGGGCTGGATCGACAGCCAGATCGACGCCAACGCCACCACCGACGCCGCCCGCACCGCCGCCTTCGCCGCCATGCAGGCCCGCAGCGCCCCGCTGCAGACCTTCCACCCGACGGTGGCAACCGTCACTCAGGATCACACTGACCCGACGGCGATCCGCTCCGCCATGGGCGAGGCGCTTGCCCATCGCCTTGCCCCCGGCCGGGTGAAGCTGGAGGGCCGCTCGCGCGCCTATGCCGGCTTCCGCATGCTGGACATGATCGGCGACCTCGCCCAGGCGCGCGGCGAGCGCCTTAACCTGCGCGACCAGAACGCGCTGATGGAACGCGCCGTCGGCGCTCATTCCACCAGCGACTTCCCGCTCTTGCTGGCGGACGCGGCCAACAAGGCCCTGCTCGCCAACTACGCCGCCGCCGAGCCGACCTATCGCCTGATCGCCGCCCGGCGCGGATTCAACGACTTCCGCGACCATTCTTTCTTCCGCGTCGGCGACTTCCCGACCTTCCAGGAGACCAATGAGGGCGGCGAGCTGAAGTACGGCACCCTCTCCGAGAACCGCGAGAAGGTGCGGGCGAAGGAACTGAATGCCGGCATCGCCATCGGCCGCCGTGCCCTCATCAATGACGACCTCTCGGCGCTGGCGGACTTCTCCTCCATGATCGCCATCCGCGCCGCCAGCGACGAGAACGCCCGCGTCTACGGCCTGCTCGCCGCCAATGCCGCCCTCTCCGACGGCAAGGCGCTGTTCCACGCCGACCATGGCAACAAGGCCACCACCGGCGCCGCCCTCTCGGTCGCCTCGGTCGCCCTCGCCGTCTCCTCCCTGCGCAAGCAGAAGAGCCTCGACGGCGTGCCGCTCAACCTCGCTCCCCGCTTCCTCGTGGTCGGGCCGGACAGCGAGCTTGCCGCCCGCCAGGTGCTCGCCGCCATCACCGCCGCCAGGGCGGGCGACGTGAACCCCTGGGCGGGCACGATGGAGCTGGTGGTCGACGCCAATATCACCGGCAACACCTGGTACGTCATGGCGGACCCGGCGGCGGCGCCCAGCCTTGTCTATGGCTATGTCTCCGGCACTGATGGGCCGCAGATCCGCACCGAGATCGACTTCGACACCCGCGCCGTCAAGGTTGCCGCCGGGCTCGACTTCGGCTGCGGCGTCATCGACTTCCGCGGCCTCTACAAGAACGAGGGCGCGTGATGGCGGTCAAGGACAGCCTCGAAGACCGCCTTGCCCGGCTGCGCTCGGTGCGCGCCGATGGCGTCCGCCGCCTGCGCTACACCGACGGCAAGGAGGTCGAGTATCGCACCGACAGCGAACTCGCCGCCGCCATCGCCGACGTCGAGCGCCAGATCGCCGGGGCAAATGCCCCGGCGAAGGTCGTCTATCTCGCAACAAGCAAGGGGCTCTGAAAACGATGGCGAAGGCGATGCTCTCTCTTCAGGTTCAGCCCTACCGGATGCTGAAGAAGTCCGACGCGGCAGCCTATTGCGGGCTGCCGGCGGCGCGCTTCGAGATGCTCTGCCCCGTGCCGGCCGTCGCCTATCCCGACGGCTCGCGCCTGTGGGACGTGCGCGACCTCGATTCATGGGTGGACAGCCTCAAGACCGGCGCCGCCGACAGCGACGACGCCATTCTCGAAAAGCTGGGCTAGCCATGACCGTGGTGCACGTCAAAGGCTTCCAGATCTTCAAGGACCGGCACGGGAAGATGCGGTGCTATCACCGCGCTTCCCGCACGCCCGTTGATCTTGTTAAGGCCCCGATCGGCACCGCCGCGTTCCTCGCGGAATGCGCCCGCATCACGGCCCTGCAGGAGCGCGCCGGCACGACGCGCCCCGGCACGCTCGGTGCTCTCATCAAGGAGTACCGTGGCAGCAAGGATTTCCTTGAACGCCTGACGCGCACGACACGGGCCGGCTACCAGCGGGTGTTCGATTATCTCAAGCCGATCGAGGACACGCCCCTGACGCGCTTCACCTCGCCCTTCGTGGTGAAGCTGCGCGACAAGGCCGAGGCCAAGCACAAGCGCTGGTTCGCGAACTATCTCAAGACCGTCCTGTCTCTGCTGTTCGCCTGGGGCAAGGAGCGCGGCCACATGAAAGACAACCCGGCGGAGGGCATTCGCAGCATTCGCCGCCCCAAGGGCCTGCCGAAGCAGAATCGCCGCTGGACCGATGAGGAGCGCCACGCGGTGCTTGATGCCGCCCCGGCGCACATGCTGCCGGCGCTCGCCCTGATGATGTTTACCGGGCTCGGGCCGAAGGATGCGCTCACCCTGCCTCGCACGGCCTATGCCGGCGGCCGTATCAACACCAGCCGGTCCAAGACCGAGGAAGGCGTCATCTGGCCCGTCATCGACCCGCTGCGCGACATTCTCGCGGCGGCGCCGGCGCATTCGGCCATCACCCTCTGCGCCAACTCGCGCGGCCGGCCGTGGACCGTCTCCGGCTTCAACTCGTCATGGATGAAGCTGCAGCACACGCTGGAGAAGGCCGGCGCCATCGGCGAGGGGCTGACGCTCTACGGCCTGCGGCACACGGTGGCGGCGATTCTGCGCGAGAGCGGGGCCGACCTGCGCACCATCGCCGATGCGCTCGGCCAGAAGACCGAGGCCATGGCGCAGATGTACGCGCAGGGCTCCGACCTGTCGAAAAAGATGGATGAGGTGGCCGGCCGCTTCGGCCACGAAGTGAACAGCCGCAGAACAAAGGCTGTCAAACCGGGTCAGAAAACATGACAAACTGGCTGAAAATCACCGCCCCTTGCGCTGAAAAGTCTAGCGATATCAAGGGGGTAGATGGTGCCCAGGGACGGAGTCGAACCGCCGACACTGCGATTTTCAGTCGCATGCTCTACCAACTGAGCTACCTGGGCGTAGCCGGCAATGGCCTCAAGGCCATGCGGAGCGGGCGGGTTATAGAGTCTCGGCTGCCCCCTGTCCATATCCAGCCAAAGGGAAATTCCGGCTTTCCCCAGCCCTGGCGCGCGGTTCGGCAAGATAGGCTCGACCTGAGCGGTGAACCACCCTCAAACGCCGCGACAGGGCCCGCGGCCGGTCGGCGCCGCCCTTTACCGACGCACGTCCGAGCGGCAGACGCGCCGGCACCACCGCTGCATCCGCCCGGCGGGCGGCGGGATCTGCCTGTTCCCTTGCAGGATCGGCCGGACTGGCGTCGTATTGGGATGCCGGTCGCCCCGCCCAGGGCGATCCGCAAGGCACCCGTCCAAGACACCCACCCAAGGCGTGCGCCCCTGCCGGGTGGGACGCGGCAGGCGCCTCCCTTGGCGTTCGTGCGCCCGCCTGCGCCCTCTTGCGTTTTGTTGCCGTCCCAGACGGTGAAATCCACCGAAGGGACCGGCGAACCGGTGATCGCCTCGATTCCGGCGTCGGCCGGGGGCTCAGTCCTCGCGCGGCGGCCGGGGCGCGAGCGAGGGTTCCTCGCCATCCTCGTCGTCATTCTCGGTCACCGGGATGGCATAGGCGCCGGTGAGCCAGCGGTGCAGGTCGATATCGGCGCAGCGGGCGGAACAGAAGGGCCTGTATTTCTCCACCATCGGCTTGCCGCAGATCGGGCAGGGCTTGCCGGCGGGGGGAGGGCTCCCGGCGCTCATTCCGGGTTGCCCCAGCGCTGATGGACCGGGAAACGCTCGCCCGAGAGCAGCGCCACCGTCTCGGTCAGCGGCAGGCCGACGACATTGGTGTAGGAGCCGACCAGCTTGACCACGAACACGCCGGCAAGGCCCTGAATGGCATAGCCGCCGGCCTTTCCTTCCCATTCGCGGGCGGCGAGATAGGCTTCCATCTCCTCGCGCGAAAGGCGTTTGAAGCGCACCCGGGTCTCGACCAGCCGCGTGCGCACGCCGCCCTTGGGCGTCATCAGCGCCAGCCCGGTATAGACGCGGTGGGCGCGGCCGGAGAGCAGGCGCAGGCAATCGGCCGCCTCCTCGGTCACGTCGGGCTTGGGCAGGATGCGTCGGCCCACCGACACCACCGTGTCGGCGGCGAGCAGGAAAGCGCCCTCATGTTCGCCAAGCGCGCGGCGGCGGGCATCGGAGGCGTCGAGCTTCTCGCGCGCCAGCCGCAGCGCCAGCCGGCGGGGGAGCTCGCCGCGCTCGGGCGTCTCGTCGATATCGGCCGGCAGCAGGGCGTCGGGTTCGATTCCGGCCTGGGCCAGCAACGCCAGCCGGCGCGGCGAACCCGAGGCCAGCACCAGTGTCGGGCGGGCGCTCACGCAGTCACTCCTGTACGCCGGAAAGTCCGGCGGTTCGATCGGCCGGCACGCTAGAACATGTTCCGCGAAAACGGAATGACCTTCCCGCCGACATCGTCGCCCCGGTTCACCTCGGCCGGAACCGGGTGCGGATGCGGCGCTCCAGTTCGTCGCGCACACCGCGATAGGCATCGAGGCGCTGCTCGCGGTTGCCGCTGGCGAGCGTCGGGTCGGGGGTCGGCCAGTATTCCACGTCGATGGCGTTGGTGCGGGTCAGTTCCAGCGCGCGGTGATGGGCATCGGGGGAAAGGGTGACGACGAGATCGAAGCCGAGGCCTTCATTCTCCTCCAGTTCCTCCAGCGTCTGCGGCCGGTGGCGGGAGAGGTCGAGCCCGATCTCGTCAATGGCGGCGGTGACGAAAGGGTCGGTCTCGCCCTTGAGTACGCCGGCCGAGCCGACATAGAGCGAGCGGCCGAACAGATGCCGCGCCAGCACCGCCGCCATGGGCGAGCGCACGCTGTTCTGTCCGCACATGAACAATACCGATTGCGGCCGCTCCCGGCGGGCTGCCGGGCCGGGGCCGGCCGCCGCATCCTCGAAGGCGCCGGGCGCGGCCACGCTCAGCCTTTCCAGTGCAGGGCGCAGACCAGCGTGAACAGGCGCCGGGCCGTGCCGAAATCGAGGGCGATCTTCTCCTTCAGCCGTTCGCGCAGCAGTTCGGAGGCCTCGTTGTGCAGGCCGCGCCGGCCCATGTCGATGGCCTCGATCTGCGAAGGGCTGGCGGTGCGGATCGCCGAATAATAGCTCTCGCAGACGAGGAAATAGTCGCGCACCACGCGACGCAGCGGGCTCAGCGACAATTGGTGCTGCACCACGGGGGCGCCGTTCTCGCGGGTGACGTCCAGCACCAGCCGCCCCTCGCTCAGCGAGATGGCGAGGCAGTAGGGGCCGGGCGCGGCATCGCCCAGCGGGGCGAAGCTGTTTTCCGCCAGGAGATCGTAGATGGCGACGGCTCGCTCATGTTCGACATCGACATTGGAACGGCCGATGGAGGCGCCGTCCAGCGTCACGGCGGCCAGGCGGCGGGTCTCTGCGTAGGGATCGTCCCCGGCCATCGCGCGCCCGTCAGAGGTTCAGCCGGATCGCCACCGAACGGGCATGGGCACCGAGCCCTTCCGCCTCGCCCAGCGCGATCGCCGCCGGGCCGAGCGCGCGCAACTGCTCCGGCCCGCATTTGAGGATGGAGGTGCGCTTCATGAAGTCGAGCACGCCGAGGCCCGAGGAGAAGCGGGCCGAGCGGGCGGTCGGCAGCACATGGTTGGACCCGCCGACATAGTCGCCGATCGCCTCCGGCGTGTGGGCGCCGAGGAAGATCGCCCCGGCATGGTGGATGGATTCGGCCAGTGCCTCGTCGCCGGCCGCCATGATCTCCAGATGCTCCGGGGCGATGCGGTTGGCCAGCGCCGGCGCCTCGATAAGGCTGCCGAGCAGGATCACCGCGCCGAACTCCTCCCAGCTCTTTGCCGCGATGTCGCGGCGCGGCAGTGTGGCGAGCTGGCGTTCCACGGCGGCGATGACGGCATCGGCCAGCGCGGCGTCATCGGTCATCAGGATCGACTGCGCGGCGGTGTCGTGCTCGGCCTGGGCGAGCAGGTCGGCGGCGATCCAGTCCGAGTTCTGCGTGCCATCGGCGATCACCAGCACCTCGGAGGGGCCGGCCACCATGTCGATGCCCACCGTGCCGAAGACATGGCGCTTGGCCGCCGCGACATAGGCGTTGCCCGGCCCGACGATCTTGGCGACGGGGGCGATGGTCTGCGTCCCATAGGCCAGCGCGGCGATCGCCTGCGCCCCGCCGACGCGGTACACCTCGTCGACGCCGGCGAGATCGGCGGCGGCCAGCACCAGCGGGTTCAGCACGCCGTCCGGCGCCGGCACCACCATGGCGAGGCGCTTTACGCCCGCGACCTTGGCCGGCACCGCGTTCATCAGCACGGAGGAGGGATAGGCCGCCGTGCCGCCGGGCACATAGAGCCCGACCGCGTCCACCGCGGTCCAGCGATGACCGAGCTCGACGCCGGCGGCGTCGACATAGCGCCCGCTTGTCGGAAGCTGGCGTTCATGATGGGAGCGGATGCGCGCATGGGCGAAGGCGAGCGCCTCGCGCGTGGCGGGGTCGGACGCACGCACCGCCGCCGCGATCTCGTCGGCGGTCACGCGGATGCCCAAGCCGCCGAGGTCGACGCGGTCGAAAGTCCTGGAAAGGGCGATCAGCGCCGCGTCGCCGTGCCTGCGCACCTCTTCGACGATCTGCGCCACCGCCTGCGCCACGTCGGGCGAGACCTCCCGCTTGGTGCCGAGGAAGGCGTGGAAGCGCTCAGCGAAATCGGGCGAGCGGGTGTCGAGGCGAAGCGGCATGTCAGGGTCCTGCGGGTCGGCGGTGCGGCGCGACAATATAGGGCGCATCAGGACTTCGCGCCGGGCTCCTGCGGCCCGCGCCGGTGCCGAAGCGGTGCGGGCATCAGGTCGCGCCGGCGCGCAGCTACCTGTTCAACCTGTCCTATCGCAACCGGGCTCGCCGAAGACAAGGCCATTCGGACAGGGCGCCCGCGCGCCCCGGCGCTCAGGCCTCGTGGCAGGGCGTGCCCTTGGCGTCCCAGGCGGGACCGAGATCCTCCAGCCCGGCCTCCATGCATTCGACGTCGAGCTGCACCTCGCTGCCGCCGGAGAACAGGAAGGTCACGACGCCTGAGGGGGAATTCGTCTCTTCGAAAGTCAGCGCCAGCAGGTTCAGGACGCCCGTCTTCTGCTTGAGGTCGAGCCCGCGCACCCGGGCACTGAGCACACGCTCGAAGCGCAGCCCCGCCCGGCGTCGCACGCACGGGCCGGCGGCGGCCGCCGCCACGCCGACCGGCGCGTCGATATCAGCCATCGCCTCGGCCTGGATCGCCTTCTCCCAGTCGAACCGGTTGGCGAGCAGCACGAAGCGCCGCTCCTTCGGCAGGAAGGTCATGTCGCCCACCGCGACCACCGCGTCCTGCAGGTGCACCGAGAGGACCGCCAGATCCTCGCTGTCGAGCGCTATCAGCTTCAACCCGGCCATGTCGTCATCTCCGCAACGTCACACGACGCTCAGATGGCGCTGCCGAGCCCGCACGGCAAGGGGTTGCGGAAGGCGCGGGGTCCCGCTCAGCCCGCCAGCCGCTCGATTTCGGCGCCGCAGGCGGAAAGCTTCTCCTCCAGCCGCTCGAAGCCACGGTCGAGATGGTAGACGCGGTGGATCATGCTCTCGCCTTCGGCGGCGAGCGCGCCGATGACCAGCGACACCGAGGCGCGCAGATCGGTCGCCATGACGGGAGCCCCCTTCAGCCGCTCCACCCCCTCAATGGTGGCGGTCTCGCCGTCGAGATGGATGCGCGCGCCGAGCCGGGCCAGCTCCTGCACATGCATGAAGCGGTTCTCGAAGATGGTCTCGGTGATGCGCGAAGTGCCGCCCGCCCGGGTGGTCAGCGCCATCAGCTGGGCCTGCAAATCCGTGGGGAAGCCGGGGAACGGCGCCGTCGTCACCTCCACCGGGGAAATGCCGGCGCCGTTGCGCGTCACCCGCAGCCCCTCATTGGTCGCCGAAACCTCCGCCCCGGCCCTGCGCAGCGTGTCGAGCGCGGAATCGAGCAGATCGGCCCGCGCGCCGGACAGCAGCACGTCGCCGCCGGTCATCGCCACCGCCATCGCATAGGTGCCGGTCTCGATGCGGTCCGGCAGCACGCTGTGACGGGCGCCGCGCAGGCGCGGCACGCCGACAATGCGGATGGTGGCGGAACCCTGACCCTCGATGCGCCCGCCCATGGCATTGATGCAGTCGGCGACGTCGACGATCTCCGGCTCGCGCGCGGCGTTCTCGATGATGGTCTCGCCCTCGGCCAGGCTCGCCGCCATGATCGCCGTATGGGTGGCGCCGACCGACACCTTGGGAAACACGATCCGCGCGCCCTTCAGCCCCTTCGGCGCGCGGGCGATCACATAGCCCGCATCGATCTCGATCGCCGCGCCCAGCGCGCGCAGCGCGTCGAGATGGAAGTCGACCGGGCGGGTGCCGATGGCGCAGCCGCCGGGCAGCGACACCTTGGCCTCGCCCATGCGCGCGAGCAGCGGCCCGATGACCCAGAAGCTCGCCCGCATCTTCGAGACCAGCTCATAGGGCGCCGTGGTGTCGACGATCACCCGCGCGTCGATCTCCAGCGTCTGGCCGGCATAGGCGTCGTCGCCCCGCCGCTTGCCGTTCACCATGATGTCGATGCCGTGATTGCCGAGGATGCGCTGGAGCTGCGACACGTCGGCGAGGCGCGGCACATTCTCCAGCACCAGCTTCTCGTCGGTGAGCAGGCCCGCGATCATCAGCGGCAGGGCGGCGTTCTTGGCGCCGGAAATCGGGATCGTCCCATTGAGCGGGTTGCCGCCGACGATGCGGATGCGGTCCATGAAGTTCAAAGCTCCTTCCAGCGCGGCAGACGGCGCGAGGCAAGTCCATGAGAGGGACCGCCGTCGCGTCCGGCGCCTGTCCGCTGCGGCATGTATGGGCGATGGGGCCGATTCGTGGCGTCCCACCCTCTATTCCCCTAAATCTCTACCGTGTGTCGCCGGGCGCGACAACGCGGGTCAGGTCTCCCCGTCCCGGCGGACCGGCGCGCCGGCCGGCGAAGGCGTCTCTTCCGCGGTGGCAGGTGGGGAGGAGGTGGGCGCGGCGGGGCTCGGAACGGCGCGAGGCGACCGCGTTGGCGCGTCGGCAGAAGGCTCGGCCGGCACCTCCGGCGGCACCAGCCGGCCGCGCGCCTGCTGCTTGCGCCGCTTGAGATTGGCGCGCAGCGCCGCCGCCAGCCGCTCGGCCCGCGCCGCCTCTTCCTGGCCGCTCATCCCGCTTACTCCCTCGCCCGCTCCCGGCCAGACTTACTGCGCCGGCCGGGCGGACGGAAGGGGCGGCGCGAGGCCGCCGCCGCCGCCGCCATGCACAGGCATGGGGGAATTGCGCGCCCGACGCTTGCGCCGACCCCCGCGCTGTGGCAAACGTCCCCGCGCCTTGGCGGCGAGTGCCGCCGAAACGCGGCGCTGCGGTAGCTCAGTGGTAGAGCACTCCCTTGGTAAGGGAGAGGTCGAGAGTTCAATCCTCTCTCGCAGCACCAGCCAAATCCATAACAGCACCAAAAACACCTCGGGCGCGCAGGCGTGTCGCCGCGCTCAGTAATCCACCGCGTCTCGAATGATCGGGCAGGTCATGCAATGTCCGCCGCCCCGCCCGCGCCCGAGTTCCGAGCCGTCAATGGTGATGACCTCGATGCCGGCCTTGCGCAGGAGCGTATTGGCGTAGGTGTTGCGGTCATAGGCGAAAACGACGCCCGGCGAAGCGCAGACAAGGTTGGCGCCGGAATCCCACTGGGTGCGCTCGCGCATATAGTCATTGCCGCCGGTGTGGACGACGCGCATCTCCTTGAGGCCCAGCGCTTCGCGCACCGTCTCGACAAGGCCGCCCTTGTCCTTGTGCAGCTCGATGCCGCCCTTGCCGTCCGGGCGGTAGGAGAAGCAGTCGATCTTGTCGACGATATCAGGGTAGAGCAGCACGCAGTCGCGGTCGGCGAAGGTGAAGACCGTGTCGAGATGCATCGCCGCCCGCAGCTTCGGCATGGCGGCGATGATGACGCGCTCGGCGGCGCCCTGGGCAAACAGCGCGGCGGCGAGCTGACTGATCGCCTGGCGCGAGGTGCGCTCGCTCATGCCGATCAGCACATTGCCCTTGCCGATCGGCATCACGTCGCCACCTTCCAGCGTGGCGAGGCCCCAATCCCGGGTGGGGTCGCCCCACCACACCTTCACCTTGCCGGCGAAGTCCGGGTGGAACTTGTAGATCGAGGTGGTGAGGATGGTTTCCTCGTGCCGCGTCGGCCAGTAGAGCGGGTTCAGCGTCACGCCGCCATAGATCCAGCACGTGGTGTCACGGGTGTAGAGCGTGTTCGGCAGCGGCGGCAGCAGATACTCGTTGACGCCGGCGGCATCGCGGATCAGCGCCAGCGTCTCGCCGCCAATGGTCTCGGGGAATTCGTAGGTCGAGAGGCCGCCGATCAGGGTTTCCGCCAGCTGGCGGTTCGGCAGCCCGTCGAGATAGGAGCGCACCTCGTCGACGAAGCCGACGCCGATCGTGTTCGGCACCACCTGATGGTCGAGGATCCACGCCTTCGCCTCGGGAATGGCGACCGTCTCGGTCAGCAGATTGTGCATCTCGACGACGTCGATGCCGCGATCGCGCATCTTGGTGATGAAGTCGAAATGATCGCGCTTGGCGACATCGACCCACAGCACGTCGTCGAACAGCAACTGGTCGCAATTGCTCGGGGTCAGGCGCTGATGAGCGCGTCCCGGAGCGCAAACCATGACCTTGCGCAGTTGGCCGACTTCGGAGTGAACACCGAAGGGGGTTTCCATCATGGGACTCCTATGCCTGGTCGATCAAGGGGTGATGGTGCCGGTGAGAAGGCCGTAGGTACCGACGGCGGCGGCCACCACCGTGATGCCGAAGATGAGCAACTCGGCCCTTGTGAACACGCGCGCCTTCTGCTCGCGACGGGCCCAGAAATAGAGAAGGATTGTACCCGGCACGAACAGCACGGCCACCAGCAGCACATATTTCAGCCCGGCGGCGACGAACATGAACAGCGTGTAGACCACGGCGATCCAGGCGACGATCTGATCGCGGCCGCGCTCGCGGGGTGTCGCCTCATAGCCGACGCCGCTGCGCGCCAGCAGCACGCCATAGCCGGCGACCAGCAGGTAGGGCAGGAGCGAGGTCACGCTCGTCATGTCGAGCATGAAGTTGAAAGCGTCGCGCGACCAGTAGGTCGACACGACGAACAGCGAGACCACGATGTTCGTCAGCCACAGGGCGTTGGCGGGCACGCGGTTGCCGTTCTGCGCCGCGAACAGCTTCGGCATATCCTGCGACCTGGCGGCGGCGAACAGCACCTCCGCGCAGATCAGCGACCAGGCGAGATAGGCGCCGAGCACCGAGACCAGCACGCCGATCGAGATGAACACCGCCCCCCAGTGCCCGACAACGAGTTCGAGCGCGCCGGCCAGCGAGGGGTTCGTCACGCCGGCGATCGCCGCGCGCGGGGCGGTGGCATAGGGGAGCATGGTCACGGCCACCATCAGGCCGGTAACGGCGACGAAGCCGAGGATGGTGGCGGTGCCGACATCCGAGCGCTTCTTGGCGTAGCGCGAATAGACGCTCGCGCCCTCGATGCCGAGGAACACGAAGACGGTGATCAGCATGGTGTCGCGCACCTGCGCCAGCAGCGTCTTCTCCGGCATGTTCACGCCGCCGAAGAAGTTCTCCGAGAATTGCGCGTAGTTGAAGAAGAACACGAAGGCGAGGATCGCCACGATCAGCGGCACCATCTTGGCGATGGTGACGATGGTGTTGATGACCGTCGCCTGCTCGATGCCCCGCAGGATCATGAAATGGAAGGCCCAGATGCCCACCAGCGAGACGATGATCGCGGTCGCCGTGCTGCCATCGCCGAATATTTCGGGGAAGAAACGCCCGAGCGTCGAGCCGATCAGCACCCAGTAGAACACATTGCCGAGACAGCTTCCGAGCCAGTAACCAAAAGCTGACAGGAAGCCCATATAGTCGCCGAAGCCCGCCTTGGCGTAGGCGAAGATGCCGGCGTCGATGTCGGGCCGCTTTTCCGCCAGTGACTGGAACACCCGTGCCAGCATGTACATGCCGGTTCCGGCAATCGACCAGGCGATGATCGCGCCGAACGGGCCGGTGGCGGTGGCGAAGCGGCCGGGCAGGTTGAAGATGCCGGCGCCGACCATGGAGCCGACCACCACCGCGGTCAGGGCAGGAAGCGAGAGCTTGCCAGCGGAGGTGTCAGCCATGTTGCGCCTCTTGGAAAAGAAGGAAGCGTGGTGCGTGCAACCCGTTAGACCCGCAGACAACTCAAGAAATGGGCCGGGAGTCCCAATTGTTGTCGTGCAGCTCCGATCTTACGTCTTTTGACGTAAAGAGCCATATCCCCGATATGTTGCGAGTGCGAAGAAAGAGGGCCCTTCTACGGCAAGGAAAACATGAATTTTGTTCGCAAATGCCGCATGAACTCTGCGTCGCCTAAGGCGGAGATTTGGAATCGCGACAACCATGTCTTCCCGCCCGGGCCGACGGCCAGCATGGATCGCGCAGGGGCGCTGTCCGGCGCGCTCGGGGTGGCGGTGGGAGCGGCGGGTTTTGGTGCGGGAGGCGGTGCCGGCGCGGCCACGGTCGCGGTCAGCGCGTCGCGCAGGGCATTGGCGTTCGAGGCCGTGACAGAGCGTCCGCCGGTGGTCTCGGCGAGGCAGGCGACTTGCGCGTCCTCCGCCTCGGTCAGGCCGACTATGACGGCGTGGGGCCCGGCTGGGGCACGGCCGGCGATTCCGTCGAGTTCCGGCCGACCCTGCGGGACGCGAGCCTGTCGAGCGCGAGATAGATGACCGGCGTGGTGTAGAGGGTGAGAAGCTGGCTCACCACCAGCCCGCCCACGATGGCGTAACCCAGCGGCTGACGCAGTTCCGAGCCGGTGCCGTGACCGAGCATCAGCGGCACGCCGGCGAGCAGCGCGGCGAAGGTCGTCATGAGGATGGGCCGGAAGCGCAGCAGGCAGGCCTCGCGAATGGCATCGTGCGGCGACATGCCCTCCATGCGCTCACGCTCGATCGCGAAGTCGACGATCATGATGCCGTTCTTCTTCACGATGCCGATGAGCAGGATCACCCCCACCAGCGCGATGATCGAGAAGTCGAAACCGAACATCCACAGCATGATCAGCGCCCCGAGCCCGGCCGAGGGCAGCGTCGAGAGGATGGTCAGGGGATGGATATAGCTCTCATAGAGCACGCCGAGGATGATGTAGATCACCAGCAACGCCGCCGCGACCAGCCAGGGTTCGCTGGCGAGCGAATCCCGGAAGGCCTGGGCGTTGCCCTGGAAGGCGCCCTGCAGCGTCGCCGGGATGCCGATCTCGGCTTCGGCATTGTGGATCGCCGCCACCGCATCGCCCAGTGCGACGCCGGGGGCCAGATTGAAGGACAGCGTGACCGACGGGAATTGCGACTGGTGGTTGATGGACAGGAAGCTGGTCGGCAGCGAGGTCCACTTGGCCAGCACGCTGAGCGGCACCTGCTGGCCGGTAAGCGGCGATCGGAGATAGATCGCGTCGAGCGCGCGGGGCGAGTTCTGCAGATCGGGACGCAGTTCGAGAATGACGTGATAGCTGTTGAGCTGGGTGAAATACTGCGCCACCTGACGCTGGCCGAAGGCGTCGTAGAGCGTGTTGTCGATATCGGTGGGGCTGATACCGAGCGTTTCCGCCTGGTCGCGGTTGATGGTCAGGGTGAGCGTGGTGCCGCCGTTCTGCTGGTCGCTGGCGAGGCCGCTCAGTTCCGGCAGCGTCTTGAGCTTTGCCAGCAGCTTGGGCGCCCATTCGTTCAGTTCGTCGATATCGCCGTCCTGCAGCGTGTACTGGAACTGGGTGCGCGAGACCCTGCCGCCGACATTGAGGTCCTGCGCCGCCTGCAGGAACAGTGCGGCGCCCTCGACATGAGCGAGCTTGGCGTTCAGCCGGTCGATGATCTGGAAGGCGGAGGCCTTGCGCTCATCGCGCGGCTTCAGGGTGATGAACATCCGGCCATTGTTCACGGTCTGGCCGGCGCCGGCGCCAATCCCCATGCCGACGGTCGCGACATCGGGATCGGCGGCGACGATCGCGCCGAGCGCCTGCTGGCGTTTGACCATCTCGCTGAAGGAAATGTCCTGCGCCGCCTCGGAGACGCCGATGATGAGGCCGGTGTCCTGAAGCGGAAAGAAGCCCTTCGGGATGTAATAGAACAGCACGCCGGTCGCCATGACCGCGGCGAGAAACAGCGCCAGCGTCGCCCGCCGGTGGTCGAGCGCGACGTCGAGCGTGGCGCGATAGCCCGCGAGCAGGGCATCGAAGGCGCCTTCCGAGAGGCGGTAGAGCCGGCCATGGGGCTTCGCCTCCTTCGCCCTTGGCTGGAGAAACAGCGCGCACATGGTCGGCGTCAGGGTGAGCGAGACGAAGGCGGAAACGGCGATGGTGATCGTCACCGTGACCGCGAATTCGCGGAACAGCCGTCCCACCAGCCCGCCCATCAGCAGCAGCGGGATGAACACCGCGATCAGCGACAGGCTGATGGACAGGATGGTGAAGCCGATCTCGGCCGAACCGTCCAGCGCCGCCTGTAGCGGCGTCTTGCCCATCTCCAGATGACGCTCGATGTTCTCCAGCATCACGATGGCGTCGTCGACGACGAAGCCGACCGCGATGGAGAGCCCCATCAGCGAGAGATTGTCGAGGCTGTAGCCCAGCCCGTACATCGCCGCGAAGGTGCCGACGATCGCGAGCGGCACGGCGATCGACGGGATAAGCGTCGCCCAGAGACTGCGCAGGAAGACGAAGATCACCGCCACCACGAGGACGATGGTGATGACAAGCGTCTTTTCCACGTCGTCCACCGAAGCCCGGATGGTGCCGGTGCGGTCGCTGAGGATTTCGAGGTCGATACCGGCCGGCGCCCCCGCCATGAGGCGCGGCAGCGTGGCCTTGATCTGCTGGACGGTGCCGATGACATTGGCGCCCGGCAGCTTGAACACCGGCATGATGATGGCCTGCCGGCCGTTCGACCACGCCGCGAGCTGGTTGTTCTCCGGCGCGTCGACGGCGGTGCCGATGTCGCGGACCCGCACCGGCGCGCCGTTGCGGAAGGCGAGGATGGCATCGAGCCAGGGCGCGGCGGAGGTCAATTGGTCGTTGTCGTAGAGTGTGAAGGTGCGGTGCCGGCCCTGGACCGTCCCCTTGGGGGCGTTGACCGTGGTGGAGACGATGGCCTGCCTTATGTCTTCCAGCGACAGGCCGAGATTGGCCACCTTGGCGGGATCGACCTGGATGCGCACGGAAGGCTTCTGCTGCCCGAAGACGCGGACCTGCCCCACCCCGTCGATCTGGCTGACGTGCTGCTCCAGCACATTTTCGGCGAAGTCGTCGACCTGGGTGATCGGCAGCGTCTTCGAGGTGAGCGCCAGCACCAGAATCGGTGGATCGGCCGGGTTCACCTTGCGATAGGTGGGAGGGGAGGGAAGGTCGGTCGGAAGCTGGCCGCCGGCGGCGTTGATGGCGGTCTGCACGTCCTGCGCCGCACCATTGATGTCGACGCCGAGGTTGAACTGCAGCGTGATCGACGAATTGCCGAGCGTGGAGACGGAGGTCATCTGCGCCACGCCCGGAATTTCGCCGAACTGCCGCTCCAGCGGCTGCGTCACCGAAGAGGCCACGATCTCCGGGCTCGCCCCGGGGAGCTGGGTGGAGACCTGAAGGGTCGGGAAATCGACGTCCGGCAGCGGCGCGACCGGCAAATAGGGGAAGCTCGCCGCGCCCAGCAGCAGAATCCCGGCCATCAGCAGCGAGGTGCCGACAGGGTGGCGAATGAACCAGGAGGATAGCGACACCGGCGTCAGCTCCCGGCCGGGGCGGCGGGCGTCGATGGTGCGACGCGGGCGCCCGGTGCCAGCCGGTACTGGCCGCGCACCACCACCTGCTGGCCTTCGGCGAGCCCGTCCTCGATGACGGCGACATGGTCCGCGATCTGGCCGACCTTCACCGGCGCGGCGGCGACGGTGTCCGCGTCTGCGACGACATAGACATACGGGCCGTCCGGCCCGCGCTGCACCGCATCGGATGGCACCGTCAGCACGTGGCTGAGCGTGGCCACGAGCGTCTGCACATCCACGAACTGGCCGGGCCAGAGCGCGTCGTTCCTGTTGGGAAAGACCGATTTGAGCCGCACCGTGCCGCTCTGCGGGTCGATTTGGTTGTCGATCAGTTCCACGCTTCCGACATCGAGCGTCGAGCCGTCCTCGTGCGAGGTCGCCAGTGCCTGCACCTTGCCGGCGGCGAGCGCGGCGCGGATCGCCGGTACATCGGTCTGCGGCAGGGTCGAGATGACGCTGATCGGATGGATCTGGTTGATGACGACGAGGCCGCCCGCATCCGCCGCGTGGACGATGTTGCCCTGGTCGACCAGCCGGATGCCCGCCCGCCCGTCGATCGGCGACGTGATGTGCGTATAGGAAAGCTGGGTCTGAGCGTTGTCGATCATCGCCCTGTCCTGCGCGATCTGGGCGACGAACTGATCGACGCTGCTGCTCTCATTGTCGATCATCTGCTGGCTCGCAAAGGCATCCTTGCCGAGCTTGGTGTCGCGGCCGAGATTGAGCCGCGCATTGGCGAGCGAGGCCTCGTCCTGCGCGAGTTTCGCCTTGGCCTGGTCGAGTGTCGCCTGAAACAGGCGCGGGTCGATGACGGCGATGAGGTCGCCCTTGCGGATGTCCTGCCCTTCGCGGAACAGCACCTGCTGCAATTCGCCATCGACGCGCGAGCGGACCGTAACGGTGTTGAAGGGCGTGACCGTGCCGATGCCGGTGAGGTGGACCTGCACGTCGCGCCGCACGACGCGGGCGGTTTCCACGGGAACCGGCGGGGGAGGCGGCTGTTCCGCCAGTGAGCGGCCGGAGGCGCGCCATGACCCATAGGCCGAAGCCGCGAGGGCGACCGTCAGAAATGTTGCAATGGCGGGCCAACGCCAGCGCCGGGCATCCAGCATTGCGCGGTTCTCCTCGCCAAAGACGATTCACTCTCGCACCGGCTCGTCAGGGGGTTCTTTCGCAAATGCCGGCCATCGGCGGGCAATGACGTGTATTTTGCGCGATGCCACCGTGAACAGGGGTGAAAGCGGGTCGATCCTTACCGCGTGGAACCCGCGCCGGTTCCATGCGTTGGAACGGGTTGGAAAGTCCGCTGGAGGGCCGTCGTCCCGGCCGCAGCCCGAGAGCCGGGATCGACCATCGCGATACCGACGACGTTCCGGAACTGGCCTGCGATCCTTCCGCAACGAGGCGGGCGGAAGTGCTGCCCAGCCGGCTCCTGGCGGGGTTGCCGCCCGCTATGCCGCTAGGGGAGGTTGCGGAGGAATTTTCGATATTGCAAGTTTAAATTTTACTTACAGAGCAATAATTGAAATACAACTCCCTATTTATATGACATTTTCATAGGTCATATTCCGGTCTTACTTTTGCATCATGCCTCGTCGCAACGCGCGGCTGATTGATTCTGTGTCGGCTAAGCTGAGACGGGATGCGCCATGGGGAATGAATGCGGGGAAGGACGCCATGTCTGAAGCCAGGACGGAAGACTACCGCATCGGCATCGAGGAAGAATATTTCATCGTCGAGAGCGAGACCAAGAGCGCCCTGCGGCGGGTCCCGCCGGCCTTCATGGGCAAGGTGCGCGATTCGCTCGGCAAGGCGGTCTCCGGCGAGTTGCTGCAGTCGCAGATCGAGGTGATGACCCGTCCCCATGGCAGCGCCGCCGACGCAAGGCGCGAGTTGCACGGTCTGCGCCGGTCCCTCGCCGAGGTGAGCGAGGGCTTCGACCTCGCCTTCATCGCCGCCGGCACCCATCCCACCGCCAGCTGGCAGACCGGCAAGCGCACGCCGACGCAGCGCTATGACGGGGTGATGCACGATTTGCAGATGCTCGGCGAGCGCAACATGCTGTGCGGCATGCATGTGCATGTCGAACTGCCCGACGCCGACCAGCGCATCGACGTGATGCGCCGCATCCTGCCCTATCTCCCGGTCTTCGTGGCGCTGTCGACCTCCTCGCCCTTCTGGGAATCCAAGCGCACCGGCCTGATGGGCTATCGGCTCGCCGCCTATGACGAGCTGCCGCGCACCGGCCTGCCGGAGCTGTTCGAGAGCGCGAAGGACTACCGGGACTATGTCGACGCGCTGGTGGCGGCGCGGGCGATTCGCGATTCGAGCTATGTCTGGTGGACCATCCGCCCGTCGGAAAAGCACCCGACGCTGGAGCTGCGCGCGCCCGACAGCTGCACCCGGGTGGAGGATTCGGTCGCCATCGCCGCGCTCTACCGGGCGCTGGTGCGCCACCTCGTGCGCGACCCGAAGCTCAATGCCGGCATCGACGCGGTCGACCGCGCCATTGCGGTGGAGAACAAGTGGCGGGCGCAGCGCTACGGCATCCATGGCAGCTTCGTCGACCGCCGCGCGCGCGAGGCGATTCCCGTGGCGCAGGCGGTGGAGACGCTGATCGACCAGCTCACCGACGATGCCGAGGCGCTCGGCGGCCGGCCGGAACTCGACCATCTGCGCACCATCATCACGGGCGGCACCAGCGCCGACATTCAGATCGCGGTCTATCAGGAGGCCGCCCACCGCACCGGCAACCGCAACGAGGCGCTCAATGCGGTGAAGACCTGGCTCACCCACGCCTCGGCGCAGTAGACGCTGCGTAAGCCGGGGGGTGGTGATATACGGCGCCGCAATCCCCGTTTTCGGTCGGTAGTTACCGTGATTTGCGCCGCGCCTGCGCCTGTGTATGGTCTCGCGCCCAGCATGCCGGCCGGAGTTTCCTATGGCGCGAGACCAGATCGATACGCAGCCCATCGAATGCCGCGACGAACTCGTCGCGTGGTTCGAGGCCGGCTGCAAGGCGCCGTCGAAGTTCCGCGTCGGCACCGAGCACGAGAAGTTCCCCTTCACGCTGAGGGGTCACGATCCCGTTCCCTATGAGGGCGAAAACGGCATCCGCGCGCTGCTGGAGGGCATGCAGGCGCTGAACTGCTGGGAACCGATCATGGAGGGCGAGACCATCATCGGCCTCGCCGACAATGTCGGCGGCGGCGCCATTTCGTTGGAACCGGGCGGGCAGTTCGAGCTTTCCGGCGCGCCGCTGGTCACCGTCCACGAGACCTGCGCGGAGGTGAACAGCCATCTCGAACAGGTGCGCGAGGTGGCGACGCCGCTCGGCTTCGGCTTCCTCGGCCTCGGCATGAGCCCGAAATGGACGCTGGCGCAGACCCCGGTCATGCCCAAGGGCCGCTACAGGATCATGGCGAACTACATGCCGAAGGTCGGCACGCACGGCCTCGACATGATGTTCCGCACCTGCACCGTGCAGGTGAACCTCGATTTCGGCTCGGAAGCCGACATGGTGAAGAAGCTGCGCGTCGGCCTCGCTTTGCAGCCGGTGGCCACCGCCCTGTTCGCCAATTCGCCGTTCACGGAAGGCAAGCCGAACGGCTTCCTTTCCTTCCGCTCGGAGGTCTGGCGTGACACCGACAACAACCGCGCCGGCATGCTGCCCTTCGCCTTCGAGGACGGCATGGGCTTCGAGCGCTATGTCGACTACGCGCTCGACGTGCCGATGTACTTCATCAAGCGCGGCGACACCTATATCGACGTCGCCGGCTCCTCCTTCCACGACCTGCTCGCCGCCCGGCACGCGGCGGTGCCGGGCGAGAGGGCGACCGTGTCCGACTGGGCCAACCACCTCTCCACCATCTTCCCCGAGGTGCGGCTGAAGCGTTACCTCGAAATGCGCGGCGCCGATGGCGGCCCGTGGCGCAACCTGTGCGCCCTGCCAGCGCTGTGGACCGGGCTTTATTACGACACCACGAGTCTCGACGCCGCCTGGGACCTCGCCAAGGGCTGGACCGCCGACGAGCGGCAAAGGCTGCGCGATGACGTGCCCCGGCTCGGCTTCAAGGCGGAGATCGCCGGCCGCTCGATGCTGGATCTGGCGCGCGAGGTGGTGGAAATCGCCCGCGCCGGCCTCGCCCGCCGGGACTATCGCGACAGCCAGGGGCGCGACGAGAGCCGCTTCCTCGGCCCTCTCGACGCCAGCCTCGCCGCCGGCCTCACCCCGGCCGAGATGCTGCTGGCGCGCTATGGGGGGCAATGGAACCGCTCGATCGAGCCGCTCTTCGACGAGTGCGCCTACTGAGCGGGCGGCGCCGGAGGGCGTTCGCGCGCTACTCCGCCGCGATCGCCGCATCGGAGATGTTGTCGAGGCCCTGCACGATGTGATGGGCCAGCGCGTCGGCGAGCGGCGAGGCTTCGTGCCGGTTGCGCAGCAGGCCGATGCGGCACGGCGCCAGCGTCGGGAAGCCGTCGGAGGGCCCCAGCACCCGCATGCCGGGCCGCAGCCCGGATTCCGGCAGCACCGAGATGGCGAGGCCGGCCAGCACCGCCGCCGAGACCGCCGTCGAGTTGGACGAGGTGTAGAGGATGCGGAACGGCCGGTCGGCGGCCTGCAGCATGGAGATCGCCTCCTGCCGCCAGTTGCAGGTCTGCCGCCCCAGCGCCAGCGGCACCGGGCCTTCCAGATGCACCGAATGACGGGTGGAGCCGACCCAGAGCAGTTGCTCGCGGCGGATGATCTCGGTCTCGCGGTTCATCGTCTCGCAATCGGTGATGATGGCGAGGTCGAGATCGCCGGTATCGATGCGGTCGATGAGATCGGTCGAGGGGTCGCACACCACGGTCAGTTCGACATTGGGGTGGGTGGCGGAGAACCGCGCCATGATTTCGGGGAGATAGCGGTCGGCATAGTCGTCCGGCACACCGAGCCGCACCCGGCCCGACAGCTCGGCGGAGGCGAGGCTGGCCATCGCCTCGATGTTCAGCTTGACGATGCGGCGGGCATAATCGAGCAGCCGGTCGCCCTCGTCGGTGAGGCGGGAGGCGCGCCCGTCACGGGCGAAGATGGCCCGGCCGACCCGTTCCTCCAGCCGTTTCATCTGCATCGAGACCGCCGACTGGGTCTTGTGGACCACCTCGGCCGCCTTTGTGAAACTGCCTGTTTCGGCAATCGCGATGAATGTTCTTAATTGATCAATGTCCAGCAGTACGCTCATCGGAGCCCTCACGACGGCCTATCATCAAGGTTGATGATATCTCGGATCATAAACATTCGCTAGTGTGATTGATCGGAGCCCGTCATAACACACCTGCCGCGAACGGACGATGTCGATATCGGGTGGCCCCTGAGCCTGCCCGCGATCAGAAAACCCAATGTCGTCGCCGCGCGGCCGACAGATGGAGGTTTCGATGTCGTATCTTGGCGAAGTCCGGAGAACCGCGTTCTCCTCGTTCGGTACCGCGGCGAGCGGTCTGCTGATCGCCGCGTTCACGGGTAGCGTCCAGTTCATCAAGGCGGTCGCCAGCCGGCGTCATCTCGCCCAGCTCGGCGAGTTCGACGACCGCATGCTGCGCGACATCGGCCTGACCCGGGCCGATCTGCGCGACGCCTCGTCCGGCCCGCTCTGGCAGGACCCGACCGCCGTGCTCGTGGTCCGCTCGGTCGAGCGCCGCGCCGCCCGCCGCATGTCGATGCGCGACGCGCTGCGCGAGGCCGCCCGTCAGGACGCCGCACAGGCCGCGCGCGCCGGCCGCCCCTCCGGCCACACGCCTGTCACGCCGCGCAACGACGATCTCATCTCCTGCGGCTGACCATGCGCCGTCCCCGTTCACGGCCCCGTCCGGCCGAACCCGACTACGGCGACATCGACCCCCTCGTGTCGCCGACTTGAAGCCCGCTGGTTCGTCCAGCGGGCTTTTTTTCCGCCCGCACGGCCGCACTCTCTGCCGGCCTCGCCTTTGCAGCCGTGAAATCCCGTCCTTGCACGGGCGGTGATGCGCGAGCGCGCCGCCCGGTCCATATGGGTGGCGCCGGCGCGGTGCCGGAGCAAGGGGACCTCTCCCATGGCACAGCTTCTCGAACTTGGCCTCGACACTTTCGGCGATGTCACCTCCGGCGCGGACGGCACGCCGCTCCCCCATGCGCAGGTGATCCGCGACCTGGTCGAGGAGGCCGTGCTGGCCGACGAGGTCGGCGTCGACTTCATCGGCGTCGGCGAGCATCACCGTGACGATTTCGCCGTCTCGGCACCGGAGGTGGTGCTGGCCGGCATGGCCACACGGACGAAGCGCATCCGCCTCGGCTCGGCCGTCACCGTGCTGTCCTCGGACGACCCGATCCGGGTGTTCCAGCGCTTCGCCACCGTCGACGCGCTGTCGAACGGGCGCGCCGAGGTCATTCTCGGCCGCGGCTCCTTCACTGAATCCTTCCCGCTGTTCGGCTTCGACCTGAAGGATTACGAGACGCTGTTCACCGGGAAGCTCGACCTGTTCGCGGCGCTGCTGCGCGGCAATGGGACGGCCGAAGGCATCACCTGGGAGGGCGAACTGCGCCCGCCGCTGAACCGGCAGCACGTCTATCCGCTGGTCGAGACCGGCACCCTCAAGACCTGGATCGGGGTCGGCGGCTCACCTGAATCGGTGGTGCGCGCGGCCCGCTACGGGCTGCCGCTCATGCTCGCCATCATCGGCGGCGAGCCCGGCCGCTTCGCGCCCTATGTCGACCTCTACCACCGCGCCGTCGCCCAGCTCGGCGAAACCGCGCAGCCGATCGGCGTGCATTCGCCCGGCTATGTCGCGGAGACCGACGAGCAGGCGCGCGAGGAATTCTTCGCCGACTACAAGCGCATGCGCGACCGTATCGGCGCCGAGCGCGGCTGGCCGCCCATGGGGCGCGACGAGTTCGAGCGCGAGGTCACCCGCGGCTCGCTCTATCTCGGCTCGCCCGAGACGGTGGCGCAGAAGATCGCACGGACGGCGAAGGCGCTGGGCATCGGGCGTTTCGACATGAAGTACAGTGCCGGCCCGTTGGCCCATGAGAAAGCGCTGAAATGCATCGAACTCTACGGCACCAGGGTCATCCCGCGCGTGCGGGAGATTCTGGCCGAGGAGAAGGTGGAGGCGTAAGGCTCCGTAGGAGCCAACGCCGCCCGCACGACGTCATCCCGGACGGCCGTAGGGCCGATCCGGGATCGCGCCGGGCCGGGCTGAAGATGCGGATGGCCGGGTCAGGCCCGGCCATGACAGTGCTCAAGGATGGCCGGGTCCCGCCCGGCCATGAGGGTCGTCAGGCGCGGCGGCCCCGCCTCACACATTCAGCAGCAGATATTCCCGCTCCCAGGGCGAGATCACCCGCATGAAGGTGTCGAACTCGGTCTGCTTCACCGCCGTGTAGGTCTTCACGAAGGACGGCCCCAGAACGGTGGCGATCGCCTCGGAATGCTGCATCGCCGCCACGGCTTCGAGCAGGCCGCGCGGCAGCTCGAAATCGAGGCCCTTGGCGTCGGCTTCCAGCGGCTCGGTCGGGCGCAGCCCTTCCACCATGCCGAGATAGCCGCAGGCGAGCGAGGCGGCGATGACGAGATAGGGATTGGCGTCGGAGGACGGCACCCGGTTCTCCACCCGCCGCGCCGCCGGCGAGGAGGGCGGAATGCGCAATCCGGCGGTGCGGTTGTCATAGCCCCACTGCACGTTGATCGGCGCCATCGAATCGCGGGTCAGCCGGCGGTAGGAGTTCACGTAAGGGGCGAGGATCGACATCACCGCCGGCAGGTAGCGCTGCTGGCCGGCGATGAAGGAGAAGAACTCCGGCGTCGGGTCGCCGTCGAGATCGGAAAAGATGTTCCTGCCGGTCTCTTCATCGACGATGGACTGGTGGATATGCATGGCCGAGCCGGGCTCGTCGGCGATCGGCTTGGCCATGAAGGTGGCGTAGATCTTGTGCTGCAGCGCCGCCTCGCGGATGGTGCGCTTGAACAGGAACACCTGGTCGGCGAGCACGATCGGGTCGCCGTGCAGCAGGTTGATCTCCATCTGCGCCGCGCCGTCCTCGTGGATCAGCGTGTCGATCTCCAGCCCCTGCGCCTCGGAATAGTCGTACATGTCCTCGAACAGGGCGTCGAACTCGTTCACCGCCTGGATCGAATAGGACTGGCGGCCGATCTCGGGCCGGCCCGAGCGGCCGATCGGTGGCTTGAGCGGGTAGTCGGCATCGACATTCGGCTCGACCAGGTAGAACTCGATCTCCGGCGCCACCACGGCCTTCCAGCCCTTCTTGGCGTAGAGGTCGACCACGTTCTTCAGCACCTGCCGCGGCGCCAGTTCCACCGGACGCCCGTCGCGGTGATAGGCGTCGTGGATGATCTGGGCGGTGGGGTCCTGCGCCCAGGGCACGATGGCGAGGGTGGAGAAGTCCGGCTCCATCACCAGATCGCTGTCCACCACCACCGAATCGACGAGGTTGTCATAGGGCGGGTAGTCACCGGAAATGGTCTGGAAGAACACCGACAATGGCAGGTTCATCGTCGGGCCGGAGAGGAACTTGGATACCGGCATGATCTTGCCGCGGCCGACGCCGGCAAGATCCGGTACGGCGCATTCGATCTCGGTGATGCCGCGGGCGGCCATCCATGCCTTCGCCTCGGCGAGGGAGGAGACACCGCGGGGATTGTCGACCGCGTCCTTGTCGGAACGCTTCTTCTTGGCCATGATTGCCTTCCTGATGCGCGTTCTGCGCCGCCTGAGGCAATCACGGCCCGCTCGGTGTCGTCAAGGCGGCCCACCCCGCCACCTTTCCAGGCATGGTAAAATTGTTCGCATTGTGCCGTTGAGCCGTCGCCCGAAGCCGGTTAGCGTCGACGTGCCGACATAGCCGGCGGGGAAACGGGATCAGTCAGCATGAGCACCGGCGTCGCCGAGAAGACGCAGAAGACCATTGGCGGCATCCGTCGCAAATTTGCTCCCTGGAACGACCCGCAGGCCGTTCCGCTGATCCGTTACCAGAACGTCACCAAGCGCTTCGGCGAGTTCACCGCCGTCGACAATCTCTCCCTCGACATCTACGAGCGCGAATTCTTCGCCCTGCTGGGCCCGTCCGGCTGCGGCAAGACCACGCTGATGCGCATGCTGGCCGGCTTCGAGGACCCGACCGAGGGGCAGATCACCCTCGCCGGGCAGGACCTCGTCGGCACGCCGCCCTACAAGCGGCAGACCAACATGATGTTCCAGTCCTACGCGCTGTTCCCGCATATGAGCGTGTGGGACAACATCGCCTTCGGTCTCCGGCAGGACCGCATGGAGAAGGGCGCCGTTAATGCCCGGGTCGAGGAGATGCTCAAGCTGGTCAAGCTGGAGACCTTCGCCAAGCGCAAGCCGCACCAGCTTTCCGGCGGCCAGCGCCAGCGCGTGGCGCTGGCCCGCTCGCTGGCCAAGCGGCCCAAGGTGCTGCTGCTGGACGAGCCGCTCGGCGCGCTCGACAAGAAGCTGCGCGAGGAGACCCAGTTCGAGCTCATGGACATCCAGATGGAGCTCGGCATGACCTTCCTGATCGTCACCCACGACCAGGAAGAGGCGATGACGGTGGCCGACCGCATCGCGGTGATGAACCATGGCAAGCTGGTGCAGGTCGACCAGCCGGCGGTGATCTACGAGCACCCGAATTCGCGCTACGTGGCCGATTTCGTCGGCGACGTGAACATTCTCGACGCTACCGTGGAGACGGTCGAGCCCGGCATGGTCACGGTGCGGCCTGCGGCGGCGCCGGACCGGCGCTTCCGCATCGCCCAGGACTGCGCGGTCAAGCCCGGCGACAGCGTCGCCATCGCCCTGCGGCCGGAGAAGATGCGGGTCGAGCTCGACCCGCCGGGCGATTCCAGCGTCAACTGCCTCCAGGGCGAGATCTGGGACATCGGCTATCTCGGCGACCTGTCGATCTACCATGTCGAGCTGCCCGGCGGCTCGCGCGTCAAGGCCGCCAAGCCCAACCTCACCCGCATGGTCGAGCGCCCCATCACCTGGGACGACAAGGTCTATGTCTCCTTCACGCCCGACGCCGGCGTGGTCCTGACAAGCTGAGGAGGCATTCATGGCGACCAAGGCGAACGGGCGGTGGCTGGTCCTCGCCATTCCCTATCTGTGGCTGCTGGCGCTGTTCCTCGTCCCGTTCCTGATCGTCTTCAAGATCAGCCTGTCGCAGGACGCGATCGCGCAGCCGCCCTATGTGCCGACCTTCGACCTGGCGCAGGGCTGGGCGCTGTTCCGTGAGAACCTGTCGGAACTCTCCTTCGAGAATTACGGCTATGTGCTCTCCTGGGACAACGAGTTCATCGAGGCCTACGGCTCCAGCCTGTGGATCGCCGGCATCTCGACCATCCTGCTGCTGCTGGTCGGCTATCCCATAGCCTACGCCATGGCGCGGGCGCCGAAATCCATCCGCCCGACGTTGCTGATGCTGGTCATCCTGCCGTTCTGGACCTCGTTCCTGATCCGCGTCTACGCCTGGATCGGCATCCTCTCACCCGAGGGGCTGCTGAACCAGCTGCTGATCGCGCTTCACATCATCAGCCCGGACGCGCCGCTGCAGATTCTCGCCACCGACACGGCGGTCTATATCGGCATCGTCTATTCCTACCTGCCCTTCATGATCCTGCCGCTCTACGCGGCGCTGGAAAAGATGGACGAGACGCTGCTGGAGGCCGCCGCCGATCTCGGCTGCCCGCCCTTCGCGGCGTTCTGGAAGATCACCTGGCCGCTCTCGCTGCCGGGCGTGTTCGCCGGCTGCCTGCTCTGCTTCATCCCGGCGGTGGGCGAGTTCGTCATCCCCGACCTGCTCGGCGGCTCGGACACGCTGATGATCGGCAAGGTGCTGTGGACCGAGTTCTCGGTGAACCGCTCCTGGACCGTTTCCTCGGCGGTGGCGGTGCTGCTGTTGATGGTGCTGGTGATCCCGATCGTCTTCTACCAGAACCTCCAGGCACGCGAAGTCGAGGGACGCTGATGCGCAAGGGACTCTCCTGGTTCAACGTCACCTCGATCGCGCTCGGGTTCACCTTCCTCTACATCCCGATCATCCTTCTGGTGATCTACTCGTTCAACGCCTCGCGGCTGGTGACGGTGTGGGCGGGCTTCTCCACCCACTGGTACTGGCAGCTGTTCCAGAACCAGCAATTGCTGGACGCCGCCTGGGTGACGCTGCGCGTCGCCTTCCTCACCGCCACCGTCGCCACCGTTCTGGGCACGCTGGCGGCGATCACGTTGACGCGCTACGGCCGCTTCCTCGGCCGCACGCTGTTCTCCGGCATGGTCTACGCGCCGCTGGTCATGCCGGAGGTGATCACCGGCCTGTCGCTGCTGCTGCTGTTCGTCGCCATCGGGCTGGACCGCGGCTTCTGGACCATCACGCTGGCGCACATCACCTTCACCATGTGCTTCGTCTCGGTGGTGGTGCAGTCGCGCCTCGTTACCTTCGACCGCTCGCTGGAGGAGGCGGCGCTCGATCTCGGCTGCACGCCGTTCAGGACCTTCTTCGTCATCACCCTGCCGATCATCCTGCCGGCGGTGGTCTCCGGCTGGATGCTGGCCTTCACCCTGTCGCTCGACGACCTCGTCATCGCCAGCTTCACCACCGGCCCGGGCGCCACCACCCTGCCGATGCGCATCTACAGCCAGGTGCGCCTCGGGGTGACGCCGGAGATCAACGCCGCCTGCACCATCCTCATCGCCATCGTCACCGTGGTGGTGATCTTCGCCTCGATCATGACCAAGCGACAGGAGGCGGAGCGCCAGAAGGCCGAGCGGCTGGCGGCAGCAGGGTAGCCCACGCCACCGGCCCGCCGCCCCGTCCGTCATGCTGAGGTGCCGGCCTCGAAGCACACGGCCCGGCGCCGCTGGGCGCGTACAGCGAGAGCCGGGATCACGTCGAACAGGACACCGTGCGTCCTTCGAGGCCCGGCCTGCGCCGGGCGCCTCAGGATGACGGTGGCCAGCAATGCGGCCCAGGCGGGAACGGCTGCGCCGCCTCCCTTCTCCATCCGAGCCCCCGCCGGGCTCATGCGCGCCATCGGGCATGGCCCGCGCCGCCCTGCTATAGTCCGCTCACGCTTTCCCGAATCGGACCCTGCCCGGACCCGCCATGCCGCTGCGCCTGCTGCCCTCCACCCTGGTCGACCGCATCGCTGCCGGCGAAGTGGTCGAGCGTCCGGCGGCGGCGCTGAAGGAGATCGTCGAGAACGCGCTCGACGCCGGCGCTACGCGCGTCGAGATCGTCATCGACGGCGGCGGGCGCCGGCTGATGCGCGTCACCGACGATGGCTGCGGCATGAGCGCGGAGGAGCTCGCCCTCGCGGTGGAGCGCCACGCCACCTCCAAGCTCGACGGCGAGGATTTGCTCGCCATCGCCACGCTCGGCTTTCGCGGCGAGGCGCTGCCCTCCATCGGTTCGGTGGCGCGGCTTTCCATCACCAGCCGGCCGAAGGGAGCCGAGAGCGCGCACGAGATCCGCGTCGAGGGTGGCGTCAAGGCGCCGGTGCGCCCGGCCGCGCTCGGCTTCGGCACGCGGGTGGAGGTGCGCGACCTGTTCTTCGCCACCCCGGCGCGGCTGAAATTCCTCAAATCCGAGCGCGCCGAGACGGCGGCGGCGGTCGATGCGGTCAAGCGCCTCGCGCTGGCCCGGCCCGAGGTCGGCTTCACCCTCGTCACCGATGACCGCCCGCCGATCACCTGGCCCGCCCGCGCGCGCGACCGCGATGGCCGGCGCGCCCGCATCGCGGATATCCTCGGCCAGGAGGCGGGCGGCAATGCGCTCGACGTGGAGGGCCTGCGCGAGGGCGCGCGGCTCTCCGGCCTCGCCGGCCTGCCGACCTACTCCAAGGCCAACTCGCTGTCGCAATACCTGTTTGTGAACGGAAGGCCGGTGCGCGACAAGGTGCTGATCGGCGCCATCCGCGCCGCTTATGCCGACCTGCTGCCTTCCGATCGCCACCCGGTGACGGCGCTGTTCCTCGACCTCGACCCGCGCGAGGTCGATGTGAATGTGCACCCCGCCAAGACCGAGGTGCGGTTTCGCGACGCCGGCAATATCCGCGCGCTGATCGTGCGCACGCTGACCGACGCGCTCACCTCGGGCATCCCGCGCACCGCTTCCACCACCGCCGACCGGCTGGCGCAGTTCGCTCGGCCCGACTTCGCCACCGGCTACCGGCCCGAGGCGCGGCCGGGAAATTACGACTGGACCCGCTCCTGGGCGGCGCCGGGGGAGGGCATGGATGCCGCCGCCCCGCCCGATGGCGGCTTTGGCGAGGCGTCGGCGCGTTTCGACTTCGATGCCTCGGGCGGCGAGGTGGGCGGTGAGGGAAGTTTCGGCGGCGAACTCGGCCTCGCCCTTGCCCCCTCAGCGGACGCCCGCGCCAATATCGGCCCGGCCGCGCCGGAGTTGATGGAGCGCCCGCTCGGCGCCGCCCGGGCGCAGTTGCACGAGACCTATATCATCGCCCAGACGCGCGACGGCGTGGTGGTCGTCGACCAGCACGCCGCGCATGAGCGCATCGTCTATGAGAAGCTGAAGGCGGCGATGGCGCGCGACGGGCTCGGCCGCCAGATGCTGCTGGTGCCCCTCGTGGTCGAACTGGACCCCTCCGAGGCGGCGCGGCTGACGGAGCGTGCCGACGCGCTGGAAAAGCTCGGCCTGGTCATCGAGCCGTTCGGCCCCGGCGCGCTGCTGGTGCGCGAGGTGCCGGCGCTGCTCGGCAATGCCGATGTGCCCGCGCTGGTGCGCGAACTCGCCGAGCACGCGGCGGAATGGGACGATGCGCTGCCGCTGGAGCGCCGGCTTCTCCACATCGCCGCCACCATGGCCTGCCACGGCTCGGTGCGCGCCGGCCGCCGCCTGCGGGTGGAGGAGATGAACGCACTGCTGCGCGAGATGGAGGAGACGCCGAACGCCGCGCAGTGCAATCATGGGCGGCCGACCTTCGTCACGCTGGCGCTCGCCGATATCGAGCGGCTGTTCGCACGGCGCTGAGGGGCCGGCTGGAGTGAAGTGAACATGGCGTCCGACAGCGATCATCCCCGCAGCTGGTATGCGGCCACGGCGAACCGGTCCTCCCCGCTGCCCCCGCTTCAGGGCGGCGCGCGGGCGGATGTCTGCGTCATCGGTGGCGGCTATACCGGCCTTTCCGCCGCGCTGCACATGGCCGAGGCCGGGCTCGACGTGGTGCTGCTGGAGGCCGGGCGCGTCGGCTCGGGCGCCTCGGGCCGCAATGGCGGGCAGATCCACACCGGCCAGCGTCGTGACCAGGACTGGCTGGAGGCGCATGTCGGGCTCGACGACGCCAAGGCGCTGTGGCGGATGGCGGAGGACGCCAGGGCGCTGCTGCACGATCTCATCACCCGGCATGCGATCGACTGCGACGTGCGCGCCGGCCTCGTCGTCGCCGACCACAAGCCCGGCTATGTCGCCCACAGCCACGCCTATGCGCGCAAGCTCAACGAGGTCTACGACTACCCCCACGCCGCCCCGCTGACCCGCGAGGAACTGCGCGCCATCGTCGGCTCCGACGCCTATTATGGCGGCATGATCGACCATGGCGGGGGCCATCTGCACCCGCTCAACCTCGCGCTCGGCCTCGCCGAGGCGGCACGGCGGGCCGGCGCCCGGCTGTTCGAGCATTCCCGCGCGCTGCGCATCGAGGAAGGCGCGAAGGTGCGTGTCATCACCGCCGCCGGCTCGGTGGAGGCGGACTGGGTGCTGGAATGCGGCGACGGGCTGCAGGACGGGCTCGACCGGCGGGTCGACACCCACGTCATGCCGATCTGCAACTACATCGCCGCCACTGCGCCGCTGGGCGCGCGGGCGCGGGAGATCATCTCCAACGACGCCGCCGTGGCCGACAGCCGCTTCGTCGTCAATTACTACCGGCTGTCGAGCGATGGCCGGCTGCTGTTCGGCGGCGGCGAGAGCTATCGGCGCGGGCTGCGGCCCAACCCCGGCGAGTTCGTGCGGCCCTATATGCTGAAAATCTTTCCGCAGCTCGGGGATGTGGCTATCGACTATGGCTGGGGCGGCGTTCTCGGCATCACCCTGACCCGGCTGCCCTTCGTGCGGAAGCTGTCGCCGCGCGTGCTCACCGCCGCCGGCTATTCCGGCCAGGGGGTGATGCTGGCGCCCTATTTCGGCAAGCTGCTGGGCGAGGCGGTGAAGGGTCAGCTCGGCGGGTTGGACCTGCTGGCGCGCCTGCCGGTGCCCGCCTTTCCCGGCGGCCCGCTGATGCGCTGGCCGCTGCTGGTGGCCGGCATGAGCTATTACGCCCTGCGCGACCGGCTGTGACGGCGCGCCGATGGGGTTGGAGGCCTATGCAAGGCAGGTGCTGGATTTCGTCGAGACCCACGCCCATTGGGCGCCGTGGATCGCCTTCATCCTCGCCTTCGGCGAATCGCTGGCGGTGGTCTCACTGTTCTTTCCCGCCACTTTCGTGCTGGTCGGGCTCGGCGCGCTGATCGCGGCGGGCGGCGCACCCTTCCTGCCGGTCTGGCTGGCGGCGGCCCTCGGCGCGGCGCTCGGCGACGCCGTTTCCTACGCGATCGGCCTGCACTTCAAGGACCGGGTGCGGGGTTTCCCCATCCTGCGCGGGCATCCCGGCCTGCTCGACCGCGGCGAACGCTTCTTCAACCGCTGGGGCGTGTGGAGCGTCTTCATCGGGCGGTTCTTCGGCCCCATGCGGGCGGTGGTGCCGCTCGTCGCCGGCATGTTCGCCATGCCGTTCACCCCGTTCCAACTGGCCAACATCACCTCCGCCATGCTGTGGGCGTTGCTGCTGCTGGCGCCCAGCGCGGCGGCGATGAAGGTGCTGGGCTATTGAGGGCGGCGGAGTCGCTGGCGCCTATTCGGCGGCTTCCCTGGGCGGCTTGCTGTGACCGGAATCGTCGTCCCCGTCGCCCGCCTGCTGCGCCTTTTCCGCCTGCGCCCTCTCCCGCCGCGCCTTGGCCGGAAGGACCAGATCGAACTCGGCGAGTTCGGCCTCGGTGGGCCAGGTCATGTCCTTGTCCCACGCCCAATGCGCGCGGATGTCCGCGTCCGACATGGCGTCGAACCTCGACCAGTCAAATTCCTTTGCGAGACGATCCGCCTCTTCCAATTGCTTCTTGGTAGGCACGCCGTTCACTCCGATTGGCGACCCTTAGGGAAATGATGCGCCGACGGCCATCCCGCCAGTGCCAGACGCAGAATAACACGCGGTCGGCCACGACGGCCACGGTTTCGAATCGCGGCTCATCCTCCGGCGATTTGTCGGAGAGGTCCTCGGTCTTTTCGCGACCGTCGAACATCAACGCCGCGAAGAGGAGCGGCAAACCGCGATTGGCACGGTTCGCCGCGTCCTTGTCATCATCCCACTCGAAGTCGTCCGTCTCGCCCACGCGGGTCTCCGCAAACCGTTGAAGGTCAAGATAGCGGAGACCCGAAAAGCGTGAGGCCGAATTGTCGATAAGCCTGGGTATTGCCTGTGGAGGGCCTGTGGAAAGCGGTTTCCCGCTTGACCTCAGTTCTTCGCCTTGTCGACCAGCTGGTTCTTGGCGATCCAGGGCATCATGCCGCGCAGCTTGGCGCCGACTTCCTCGATCTGGTGGGCATCGTTGATGCGGCGGATGCCCTTGAAGCGGGAGGCGCCGGCGCGGTATTCCTGCATCCAGTCGGAGGTGAACTTGCCGGTCTGGATGTCGGTCAGCACGCGCTTCATCTCGGCCTTGGTCTCGGCGGTGATGATGCGCGGGCCGGAGACGTACTCGCCCCATTCGGCGGTGTTGGAGATCGAGTAGTTCATGTTGGCGATGCCGCCCTCATAGATGAGGTCGACGATCAGCTTCACCTCGTGCAGGCACTCGAAATAGGCCATTTCCGGGGCGTAGCCGGCTTCCACCAGCGTCTCGAAGCCGGCGCGGATCAGCTCCACCAGGCCGCCGCACAGCACCACCTGCTCGCCGAACAGGTCGGTCTCGCACTCTTCCTTGAAGGTGGTCTCGATGATGCCCGAGCGGCCGCCGCCAACGCCGCAGGCGTAGCTGAGGCCGAGGTCGAGCGCATTGCCCGAGGCGTCCTGGTGCACCGCCACGAGGCACGGCACGCCGCCGCCCTTCTGGTATTCGCCGCGCACGGTGTGGCCGGGGCCCTTGGGGGCGATCATCACCACGTCGACGCTGGCCTTCGGCTCGATCAGGCCGAAATGCACATTGAGGCCGTGGGCGAAGGCGATGGCGGCGCCGTCGCGGATGTTGGGGGCGATCTCGTCGCGGTAGATGTCGGCCTGCAGCTCGTCCGGGGTGGCCATCATCATCAGGTCGGCCCATTTGGCGACCTCGGCGACGGTCATCACCTTGAGGCCGTCGGCCTCCACCTTCTTGGCGGTCGCCGAGCCGGGCTTCAGGCCGATCGCGATCTCCTTGACGCCGGATTCCTTGAGGTTCAGCGCATGGGCGCGGCCCTGCGAGCCATAGCCGATGATGGCGACCTTCTTGCCCTTGATGAGGTTCACGTCGGCGTCGCGGTCGTAATAAACGCGCATGGATGTCTCCTGTGTCACGCGTTGGCGGTGTGGTGTTCCGGCACGGTGGTCGCCGTGCCGTAGAGGGTGAGAAACTGGTCGGTGGCGCGGGCGGCATCGCGCGCGATCTCGGCCTGGGTGAGGGCGAGCCTGTCGCCCAGCAGGAGCCTGATCTGCACGTCGCGGCCGACCAGCCCGATGAAGCTGCGAAAGGCGGTCTCGGTGTCGTCGAAGTCGATCAGCCCGGCCTCCCGGCCGGCATCGAGCACCGGCTTCAACCGGTCCCCGATGGCGAAGCGCCCGTTCGCCAGCATGATCGCGCCGAGCTTGCCCCCGCCCGTATCGGCCCGGGCGATGGCAAAGCGGTTGAGCGCGATCGAGGTCGGGCTGGAGATGACGCCGAGCCAGTTGCTCGCGAAACGGGTCAGGCTGTCGTGCAGGGCCGTCGCGTCGAGCCGGGTGCGGTCGTAATTGCCGGCGCGCACCTTGGAGGCCTGCCAGCGCACGGTCGCGGTCAGCAGGCCGTCGCGGTCGCCGAACCATTTGTACAGGCTTTCCTTGGAGCAGCTGGCGCGGCGCGCCACCGCATTCATCGTCAGCTCGCCGCCCTGTTCCACCATCAGCGCCAGCACGGCATCGAGCACGGCCTGCTGGCGCGCCGTCAGCGTCTCCTCATGTGGCTCGGCGGGCATCGTCATCGGTGGAAAGGGTCCGTACCGTACGTTACGGTTCGGTCTACAGGAGCGCCCCGCCGCGCGCAAGCGCCGTCAGCGGGGTGCGCGGCGGCGGAAGCGGTATCTCCAGGGAATGCGCGTGAGCGAGGCGAGCGCGACGCCGCCCGCCGCCAGCGCCATGCCGGCCCAGGCGACCAGTGGCATCGCTTCGCCGATCAAGCCCCAGGCGATCAGCGCGCTGCAGGGCGGCACCAGGAAGAACAGCGCCGACACCTTCGCCACCTCGCCGGCACGGATCATGGCGAGATAGAGCGAGATGGCGATCAGCGAGTTGCCGACCACGAGATAGAACAGCACCGCGATGAGCGGCAGCGACCAGTCGACATGGCCATCCTCCAGCAGCAGCGCCAGCGGCAGGGTGCAGGCGAAGCCGACGGCGCATTGCACCGTATTGGAGACCAGCGGGTGCTGCGGCGCGCCGAAGCGCTTCTCGTAGAGCGCGCCGGCGCACATCGCCATCAGCGCACCCACGCCCAGCAGCACCACCCCCGGCGAGGTCACTTCCATCGCCGCGCGCGAGGTGATCACCAGCGCCGCCCCGGCGAGGCCGAGCAGCAGGCCGATCCAGCGCAGCATCCCGACCCGCTCGCCGGTGAAGGCCGGCGCCACCAGCCCGACCACGATCGGCTGCATGGAGACGATGATCGCCAGCGCGCCCGCCGAAATGCCGAAGCGGAAGGCGAAATAGCTCAGGTTGAAATAGAGCACCTGGATGAAGAAGCCGACCACGGCGAGATCGACATAGGCGCGCGGGCGGCGCGGCAGCGGCGGCCGGAACCAGGCCAGCAGCGGCAGCAGCACCGCGAGCACGAAGCCATAGCGCCAGGCCAGCAGGGTGAACGGCCCGGTATAGAGGATGCCGACCTTCGCCACCGCGAAGCCGCCCGACCACAGCAGCAGGAACAGGAACGGCGCCGCCAGCAGCCACAAGGGCTTGCCCGTGCCGGCCGCCGGCACCACGCCTGCACGCTCGCTCACGATGTCGCGTCTCCGTCGCTCCGGCGTGGCAGCGGCGCGAGGCGCCGCGAAGCACCCCGCGAAAGCGGCATCTTCACACGCCTTCCGTCCCGAGGCCAAGAGCGGAAGGTGCGGCGCAGCACGGCCATCGCGCCGGGGCTCGACTTTCGCGCCCGCATCCTTATGTCGGGGCAGCGACAGAAAAGGGGACCGTCCATGAGCCTGCCCACTGCCGACGAGATCATCGCCTTCTGGCGAAACGCCGGGCCGGAACGCTGGTTCGAGAAGGACGCCGCCTTCGACGCCGCCATCCGCGCCCGCTTTTTCCCTGCCTATGAGGCGGCGGCCGCTGGCGCGCTGCGGGCATGGGAGGACACGGCGGAGGGCTGCTACGCGCTGATCCTGCTGCTCGACCAGTTCCCGCGCAACCTGTTCCGCGGCTCACGGCAGGCCTTCGCCACCGATGCGCAGGCGCGCGCGATCGCCGATGCCGCCATCGCGCGCGGCTTCGACCGTGCCTTCGAACTGCCGGAACGGCGCTTCTTCTATGTGCCGTTCATGCATTCGGAGGAACTGGCGGACCAGCAGCGCTGCGTCGCCCTGTGCGAGGCGGCGGGCGACGCGGAGGGGGTGCACCACGCCGTCATCCATCGCGACATCATCCGCGACTTCGGCCGTTTCCCGCACCGCAACCCGGTGCTGGGGCGCGACACCTCGGAGGCGGAGCACACCTTCCTCAAGGACGGTGGCTTCGCCGGCTGAGGCAGGATGGCGGTGGAGCGCCGCCAAAGAGCGCCGGTCCCAGCCGGCGGGCGCTCACATCCCTTCCGGGCCGCGTCCGATGGCGGCGACACCGGTGCGCGACACCTCGACCAGGCCGAGCGGCTCCAGCAGCGAGACGAACTGGTCGATCTTCTCCGGCTTGCCGGTGATCTCGAACACGAAGCTCTCCAGCGTGGTGTCGACGGTGCGGGCGCGGAAACTATCGGCGATCAGCAGCGCTTCCTGCCGGATCTCGCCCTTGCCACGCACCTTGATCAGCGCCAGCTCGCGCTCCACCGCCTTGCCGACCACGGTGAGGTCGACGACGCGGTGCACCGGCACCAGCCGGTCGAGCTGGCTCTTGATCTGCTCGATGATCATCGGCGCGCCGGTGGTCACCACGGTGATGCGCGAGAGGTGCGAGGCATGGCTGACCTCGGAGACGGTCAGGCTGTCGATATTGTAGCCGCGCCCGGAGAACAGGCCGACGATGCGGGCGAGAACGCCCGGCTCGTTGTCGACCAGCATGGAAAGGGTGTGGCGTTCGGCGGGATCGTTGACGGGAGGCATGGGGCACTCTGAAAAGGGGGCTGCCGAAATGCGAAAGATCCATCATTCCTCATGGCCGGGCTTGACCCGGCCACCCAGACTTCGGCTTCACCTGGACACTGGGTCCCCGGGGCGAGCCCGGGGATGAGGGAAGGAAGCGAAGGCGGCGAAAACCCGCCTCACACCAGCATCTTGCCTTCCTCGTCGATGGCGTCGTCCAGCGCTTCGGGATGATCGGGCATGATCATCTCATTGTGCGGCTTGCCCGAGGGGATCATCGGCAGCACGTTCTCGGTCTTGTCGACCAGGCAGTCGAACAGCACCGGGCGATTGACGCTCAGCATCTCGTGGATCGCCCCGTCGAGATCGGCCGGGTTCGAGCAGCGGATGCCGACGCCGCCATAGGCTTCCGCCAGCTTGACGAAGTCCGGCAGCGATTCCGAATAGGAATGCGAGTAGCGCCCGCCATGCAGCAGGTCCTGCCACTGCCGGACCATGCCCATATATTCGTTGTTGAGCACGAAGATCTTCACCGGCAGGTCGAACTGCAGCGCGGTGGAAAGCTCCTGCAGGCACATCTGGATCGAGGCTTCGCCGGCGATGTCGATGACGAGGCTCTCGGGATGGGCCACCTGCACGCCGATGGCGGCGGGTAGGCCATAGCCCATGGTGCCGAGGCCGCCGGAGGTCATCCAGCGGTTGGGCTGCTCGAAGTGGAAGTGCTGCGCCGCCCACATCTGGTGCTGGCCGACCTCGGTGGTGATGTAGACGTCCTTGTCCTTCACCTGCTCGTAGAGCGACTTGATCGCCTGCTGCGGCTTGATGATGCGGGTGGACGACGGGAAGGCGAGCGACTTGCGCGCGCGCCACTTGTCGATCTGGCTCCACCAGGAGGCGATCGCCTTGCGGTCCGGCTCGGCCTTCATGCCGCGCCAGACGGTGAGGATATCTTCCAGCACGTGCTTCACATCGCCGATGATCGGCAGGTCGACCTTGACGTTCTTGTTGATCGAGGACGGGTCGATGTCGATGTGGATCTTCTTCGAGCCGGGCGAGAAGGCGTCGAGGCGGCCGGTGATGCGGTCGTCGAAGCGCGCGCCGATGCACAGCATGACGTCGCAATCATGCATCGCCATGTTGGCCTCATAGGTGCCATGCATGCCCAGCATGCCCAGCCACTGCCGGTCCGAGGCCGGGAAGGCGCCGAGCCCCATCAGCGTGGAGGTGACCGGATAGCCCGACAGCCGGGCGAACTCGCGCAGCACGCGGCTCGCCTCGGGGCCGGAATTGATCACGCCGCCGCCGGTGTAGAGCACCGGCCGCCTGGCCTTGGCCAGCATCTCGACCGCCGCCTTGATCTTCTCCGGGTCGCCCTTCAGCCGCGGCTGGTAGGTGCGGTGCTGGATGTTCTCCGGCCCGACATACATGCCCTTGGCGAACTGCACGTCCTTCGGGATGTCGACCACGACCGGGCCCGGACGCCCGTTCTGCGCCACGTAGAACGCCTCGTGCATGACGCGGGCGAGGTCGTTGATGTCGCGGACGAGGTAGTTGTGCTTGGTGCAGGGCCGGGTGATGCCGACCGTGTCGCACTCCTGGAAGGCGTCGGAGCCGATGAGATGGGTCGGCACCTGCCCGGTGATGCAGACCAGCGGGATGGAGTCGAGCAGCGCGTCGGTGAGGCCGGTGACGGCATTGGTGGCGCCGGGGCCGGAGGTGACCAGCACCACGCCCACCTTGCCGGAGGAGCGGGCATAGCCCTCCGCCATGTGCACCGCGCCCTGCTCGTGCCGCACGAGGATGTGCTTCACCTGGTTCTGGTGGAACATGGCGTCATAGATCGGCAGCACCGCGCCGCCGGGATAGCCGAACATGTGCTCGACATCCTGGTCGATCAGGGCCTGCATCACCATTTCGGCGCCGGTCATCTCGCGCATCATGGTCTTTTTCCTTCTACGCTCGTCGTCTCTTGCGTCGTTTGCCAAATGCCCGAAGGGCGGCCAGAAAATCAAAAGGCCCCGTCAGGGGCCATTTCCGCGCGTCACCGTTGGGCGGAGCAGCCGTCAGGCCAACTCCGCGGGGACGCGCCATCCTACGATAAGGGTAATATTCTTGCGCATCGCGGCGCCGCTCCTTCGTAAAGTTGCGCGAGGTGTACAGCCACGCCGCGCACGCGTCAAGCATATGGGCCTGACGACGCGAAGAATGTAGGCACATAGCGCACTTTTCGTGGCACATGAACGCCGCTATACCGCGCGGGGAAACAGGGAGCAGGCCGTCACATGACGCAGATGCGGCTCGTCGTCGTCGGAGCCTCGGGCCGCATGGGCCGCGTGCTGATGCGCACCATCAGCGAGGCGCCCGACCTGCTGCTGGTCGGCGCGGTCGACCAGCCCGGCAGCGAGTATCTCGGCCGCGACGCCGGCGAACTCGCCGGCCTGCCGCCGCTCGGCCTCAAGGTGTCGGACGACGCGCTCACCCTGTTCGCCGCTGCCGACGGGGTGGTCGACTTCACTATTCCCGCCGCCAGCGTCGCCTATGCCGCCCTCGCGGCGCAGGCGCGGATCGTGCATGTCATCGGCACGACCGGCTTCTCCCCCGAGGACGATGTGAAGATCGCCGCTGCCGCGCGCCACGCCGCCATTGTCCGCTCCGGCAATATGAGCCTCGGCGTGAACCTGCTGTCGGCGCTGGTGCGCCGGGTGGCCCGCACGCTCGACGAGGGCTTCGACATCGAGATCGTCGAGATGCACCACAACCGCAAGATCGACGCCCCCTCCGGCACCGCCCTGCTGCTGGGCGAGGCGGCGGCGCAGGGGCGCGGCGTGACGCTGGAGCAAAACGGCGTGTTCACCCGCCACGGCGTCACCGGGCCGCGCCGCCCCGGCGACATCGGCTTCGCCACGCTGCGCGGCGGCACGGTGGTGGGCGAGCACAACGTCGTCTTCGCCGGCGCCGGCGAGCGCATCGAACTCGCCCACCGGGCCGAGGACCGCGGCATCTTCGCCCGCGGCGCGCTGGCCGCCGCGCGCTGGGCGCGCGGGCGCAAGCCGGACCTCTATTCCATGACCGACGTCCTCGGCCTCACTGATTTCTGACCGCACGGAGCACCCGATGTCCGAACGCCTCCTCGTCCTCGTCCGCCACGGCCAGAGCGAATGGAACCGCAGGAACCTGTTCACCGGCTGGCGCGACCCGGACCTCACCGCGCTCGGCGTCGAGGAGGCCAAGAAGGCCGGCGCCCGGCTGAAGGCGGAAGGCTACCAGTTCGACATCGCGTTCACCTCGCTGCTCTCGCGGGCGCAGAAGACGCTGGATCTCGCGCTGGTCGAACTCGGCCAGGTCGGCCTGCCGGTCATGAAGGACCTCGCCCTCAACGAGCGTAACTATGGCGACCTCGCCGGTCTCAACAAGGACGATGCCCGTGTCAAATGGGGCGAGGAGCAGGTGCATCTCTGGCGCCGTTCCTATGACGTGCCTCCGCCCGGCGGCGAGAGCCTGAAGGACACCGTCGCCCGCACCTTGCCCTACTACGTCACCGAAATCCTGCCCAAGGTGCTGCAGGGCAACCGGGTGCTGGTCTCCGCCCATGGCAATTCGCTGCGCGCGCTGATCATGGTGCTGGAGAAGCACACGCCGGAAACCATCACCCATCGCGAACTCGCCACCGGCGCGCCGGTGATCTACCGGCTGAAGGCGGATTCGACGGTGGAGAGCATCACCGACCTCGCTGGCTGAACGCCGCTCATGCCCTTGTCCCAAAACCGGCGCGCCATCCCGGCCACGCCGGTCTTGCCGTAAATCCAAGCAGACCCATATGAGCCGCGTGAAGACGACTTCCCCCACATCGGGAACCAAGGCGGGACGGCCCGAGACGAAGGGGAGAACCGTCATGCGCGGCACCGCCGATCGCATCCGCCACGTCGTCAGCTTCGAGATCATCGCCCTGTCGCTCATCACCCCGCTCGGCGCGTGGGTGTTCGGCGTGCCTGTGTTCGACATGGGCGCGGTCGGCGCCGCCGCGGCGCTGATCGCCGCCAGCTGGAACTATGTGTTCAATCTCGGCTTCGACCATGCGCTGGCGCGCTGGCGCGGCTCCGTGCGCAAGACGCTGGGGCTGCGCGTGCTGCACGCCGTGCTGTTCGAGGCCGGGCTGGTGGCGGTGCTGGTGCCCTTCGTCGCCTGGTATCTCGGCGTCGGGCTGGTCGAGGCGTTGCTGATGGACCTCGCTCTGGCCGGCTTCTTCCTGGTCTATGCGTTCCTGTTCAACTGGTCGTATGACGCGCTGTTTCCTCTTCGCGAGACGGCGCCGCCGATGCGTGCCGCCGGCCGGGTATAGAGCCCTTGTCCGATCGGCTGGAATCACCTGATCGACAGGAAAATGCTCTGTGATCAATAAATCGGGGTATTTTTTCACCGCGAAAGCCAGTCAACTTTCGCGGTGAATGCTCCAGCGCGGCCGGCGCGCTCAGGCGCCGCCCCATTCCTTGCAGAGCTGCCCCGCTTCCCAGCCGAGGATGGCGCGCTTGCGCGTGAGGCCCCAGTGATAGCCGGTGAGATCGCCATTCTTGCCGAGCACGCGGTGGCAGGGCACGACGAAGGACATCGGGTTCTTGCCCACCGCCGCGCCGATGGCGCGCGCCGCCCTGGGGCGCTCGACGCGCTGGGCGATGCTGGAATAGGTGGTGGCCTTGCCGAGCGGGATGCGCATCAGCGTCTCCCACACCTGCACCTCGAAATCGGTGCCGATGAAGACGATGCGCAGCGGGTCCTCGGGATGCCATGTCTGCTGGTCGAAGATGCGCGCGGCATAGGGGGCGGTGGCCACCGGGTCCTCGATATAGAGCGCGTTCGGCCAGCGCCGGCGCATGTCGGCCAGCGCCTTGTCCTCCTCGCCCTCATCGGCGAAGGCGAGGCCGCACAGGCCGCGCGGCGTGACCATGGCGAGCGCGCTGCCGAATTGCGAGGCGTGGAAGCCGTAGCGCACCACCAGGCCGGCGCCGCCGGTCTTCCACTCGCCGGGCGACATCGATTCATGCACCACGAACAGATCGTGCAGCCGCCCCGGCCCGGAAAGGCCCAGCTCATAGGCGGCGTCCAGCACATTGTCGGATTCCGACAGCACGCGGCGGGCGGCGTCGATCGTCACTGCCTGCAGGAAGTCTTTCGGCGTCAGCCCGCACCAGCGGCGGAACAGGTCGGTCAGCGCCCGGGGATGCACCCCGGAGGCGCGGGCGATCTCTTCCACTTCCGGCTGGTCGCGGAAGCGCAGATTCACATATTCGACGGCGCGGCGCACGATCTCGTAATCGGCGGCGGCGATTTCCAACGGATGGGCGGCATCGAGATTGGGCGCAAGCACGGGCATCTCCTCCCGCTGGTTCCATCCGACCACGGCCCGCAACACCGGGCCACCCGATTTCGACACGCGCCTTCAGACCGCCGAGCGCGCCACGCCGCGCTTGGCCTCGGCGAGCGCGCGCGCGAGGCTTTCCGCCAGTTCCTCGCGCTGCGCCGTGTGCAGGAAACTGCCGATCACATAGGGGCGCCCGCGCGCCTCCAGCGCCAGACGCTGCAGGCCGTAATCCTCGATCCGCTCATGGGTGAGGCGGGTCCAGAGCGGATTCAGTTCCTCGCGATATTCCGACCCGTCCGCCGCGACATGGCGCAACCGGATCACGCTCGGCGTCACGGTGATTTCCTCGCAGGCGCGGGCGGCGCGGAAATTGAGCCGGAAGGCCCACCAGATGGCGAGGACGTCGAGCCCGAACAGCCCGAACACCGGCCACGCCCCCATCATCAGGAAGGCGAGCCCGCAGATGAAGCTGATGCCGGCGACGATGAACATCACCACCATGAAGCCGCGCTGGTCGAGCGAGCGGTGCGGCCGGTAGCGCACCGAAAACAGCTCCGGCTCGTCATGGCCGGCGCCATCAGTCAAAGGGGCGGTATTGGCAGCGCTCATGGGCTCACATTATAGGTCGAAAATGACGGATGAGGACAGGGATTCGGTGCGCCGTCCGGCGCGCCCGCGAAAGCGGCCGGCGGCCGGGCCCGGCCAGCCCGTTGCCGCGGCCGTGAATCGCGCCGAGGGCGCGGGAAAGGCGTCCAAGGTCAAAGCCGCCGGCTCCGCGCTGGCGGCGCTGGAAGAACAGGCCGCCGCCCGCCCCGCCCGTCGGCGCGCGGTGGCCAATGCCGCCGCCGCCGCCCTCGGCGGCGCGTTTCGCCCTTGGACGGAAGGCGAGGTCGAGACCGCCTTCGCCCGTTTCGAAGCGGCCGACCCGCACCCGCAAGGCGAGCTGGAGTATCACGACCCGTTCACCCTGCTGGTCGCCGTGGTGCTCTCCGCGCAGGCGACCGATGTCGGCGTCAACAAGGCGACGCGCGGGCTGTTCAAGGCCGCGCCGACGCCGCAGGCGATGGTGGCGCTGGGCGAGGACGGCGTGGCGCAGCACATCCGCACGCTGGGCCTTTATCGCGGCAAGGCGAGGAACGTGGTGGAACTCTCCCGCCGCCTCATCGCCGAGCATGGCGGGCAGGTGCCACCCGACCGTGCGGCGCTGGAGACGCTGCCCGGCGTCGGCCGCAAGACCGCAAATGTGGTGCTCAACATCGCCTTCGGGTTGCCGACCATCGCCGTCGACACCCATCTGTTCCGCGTCGCCAACCGCACCGGCCTCGCCCCCGGCAAGACCCCGCTGGAGGTCGAGCTGGGGCTGGAGCGCACCATTCCCGACCGCTTCAAGCTGCATGCCCATCACTGGCTGATCCTGCACGGGCGCTATGTCTGCAAGGCGCTGAAGCCCGACTGCCCCCGCTGCCTGATCGCCGATCTATGCCGCTGGCCGGAGAAGACCCCGGGCTGACCCTCACCCCGCCCGCGACAGCCGCTTGTGCAGCCGCACCATGAAGATGGTGGCGAACACCGGGGTGACGAGGTTGAGGATCGGCACCGACACCACGGCGGCGATGACCAGCCCGGCGAGAAAGATGGCGATGCCATGATGCCGGCGCAGCAGCGCCACCTCGTCCTCGCTGCGGTAGCGCATCGCCGCGAGCTGGAAATATTCCCGCCCGAGCAGGTAGCCATTGGCGACGTAGAACACGACGAGGTTCACCCCCGGCACCAGCAACAGCAGCAGCGCCACCAGGTTCACCGCCAGCATCACGCCGAAGAATTTGAGCGTCAGCACCAGCGAGCGGCCGATCGGCAGCGCCTGCCCCTCGCGCTCTTCGGGAAAGTCGGTGCGCTCCACCTGCGCGGCGACATCGTCGAGGAACAGGCCGGCGATCAGCGAGGTCACCGGCGGTACCAGGAAGATGGCGCCGATGAAGATGCCGAAGGCGGCGAGGATGTCGACGGTGATCTGCGCCCAGCGCAAATCGAGCGTCACGAAATAGGTCAGCGCGTAATGCGCGCCGACCCCGAGCGCGATCAGCAGGCCGATGGCGAGGCCGACCGAGCGCAGCAGCACCCGGCGATATTCCGGCGAAAAGGTCTGGGCAAAGGCCGTGAGCGCGTCCCGCAGCATCGGTGTTCCTCTTGTGCGGCCGCCCCGTTGGTGGGCCGGCCGGGCCGCGACATCAGGCATCCGTATGTCGCGGTCGGACCCCTAGGTAAGGCGCCGCACCGCCGCTCTCAAGGCGCAGCCGGCGCGAGGCGGAAGGTCGGCGCGGCGCCCGGCAGCAATCGCTTGGTGGCGCTCCGGGCTTGCTTTTTCGAATCGGGAACCGAGTCCCGATTCGTTCTCCTGTGAACAAAACATGATTCGGCACAAGCGCTTAGCCGGCATCCCCGTTTCCCGCCCGCCTGCGCCGTTCGCGGGTCGGCCGCGCCTTCGCCACGCCGGCCGGGCATGCTAGCGTAGCGCGCATCATCGATCGAGTGCTCGCCGCATGACCCGAACGCGCCCTCCCGGCACGCTGAACCGCCGTCATTTCCTCGCCGCCGCCTCCGCCGCGCTGCTGCCGGCCCCCGCTCTCGCCCAGTCGGGCGGCGGCGTGACCAATGTCGATGTCGTCATCATCGGCGGCGGGGCGGCCGGCATCGCGGCGGCGCGACGGATTGCGGACGCCAAGCGCAGCTATGTGCTGCTCGAGGCGAGCGAGAAGCTGGGCGGCCGGGCGCGCACCGACACCGTCTTCGGCGTCCGGGTCGATCTCGGCGCGGGCGGCTTCGCCCGTAGCGAGGGCACGCTGGCCGCGAGCGCGCAGGCGGCGGGCCAGAGCCTCATTTCCCTGCCCTCCGGCCGGCGCCTGTTCGCCGACGGACATGAGGTGCGTGAGAGCGCCTATGACGCCTTCACCCTCGCCCTCGGCACCGCGCGGCGGGACCTGCGGGCCATGGCCGACAGCGGCAAGGACGTGGCGGCGACGCTGGCGCTGCAGGCGGCCGTGCCCGACCCCGCCACTTCGCGCCTGACCGCGCCCTGGGCCGCCACGGTGGCGCAGTTCCTGGGCCCGCTGAGCTGCGGGCGCGCGCTCGCCACCCTGTCGTCGCTCGACCTCTCGCGCCGCGACGCCCCGCCGGACGACACCACCAGCCCTTCCGGCATCGGCACGCTGATGGAGGGCCTTGGCGCCTGGCTGAACGTGCAGAAGCAGGCGCCGGTCACGCTGATCACCCATGGCGGGCGCTTCCATGCCGTCGCCGTGCGCGGCCAGCGGGCGCCGATCCGCGCCCGCGCCATCGTGCTCGCGGTGCCCGCGCCGGTGCTGGCAGCCGGGGCGATCCGCTTCAACCCGGGGCTGCCGCCGCGCCTCGTCGCCGCGCTGCGGGCGGTGCCCGCCGGCGCGCTGGAGCAGGTGGCGTTCCTGCTGCCGGGAAATCCGCTGGCGCTGGAGCCGAACGAGGCGGTGCTGGCGCGGGCCGGCACCGCGCCGCCGGCCCTGCTGCGCGGCCGCATCGGTGGCAGCGACCTGCACATGCTCACCTTCGGCGACGCCCCCGCCCGCACCATTGCCGAAAAAGGCGAGCCGGCCGCGCTCGCCCTCGCCCGTGACTGGCTGCGGGCGACCTTTCCCGGCAGGGAGGGCGCTATTGGCGAGGTCGCGTGCTCGCGCTGGGGCCAGGACCCGCTCATCCGTGGCGCGCTCAGTGCCGCCCTGCCGGGCCAGGGCGCGCAGCGCCGCATCTTCGCCGACACGGTGCAGAACCGGATCTTCCTCGCCGGCGATTATGTGCCGGCCAGCGGCTGGGGCACGCTGGGCGGCGCCTGGGCCTCCGGCGAGGCCGCCGCCACCCGCGCGTTGCGCCTGTTCGGCGACGGGCCGGCCTGAGGCGCCCCGGCTCTCCGTCCGCCGGCGCGACCGGAGAGCCGGTATCGCTGCCGGATGTCACGATCCCGGATCGGCCGTCCGGCCGTCCGGGACGAAGGTCATGCCGGGATGACGGTCATCCCGCCAGCCTCAGCCGCGCAGCGTGGCGCCGGTCTTCTTCGTCACTTCGGCGACGATCTTCGAAGCCACCGCCTCGATCTCGGCATCGGTCAGCGTCTTCTCGCGCGGCTGCAGCGTGACCGAGAGCGCCACCGATTTCGCCTCGGCGTCGATCCCCGGTGCCTTCAGGTTCTCGCCCTCATAGAGGTCGAACACGTTCACCGCGGTGATCAGCTTGCGGTCGACGCCGGCCGCCGCCTTCACCATGTCGCCGGCGGCGACGCCGCGCGCCACCACGAAGGCGAAGTCGCGCTCCACCGGCTGGAAGGCGGCAAGCTCCAGCAGCGGCTTGACCCGCGTCGGCTTGGCCTTGGGCGCGGGGATGCGGTCGAGCAGCAGCTCGAAGCCGACCAGCGCCCCATCGCAATCGAGCGCCTCCAGCACGGAAGGGTGCAACTCGCCGAAATGGCCGATCACATTGGGGCCGAGGCGGAAGGTGCCGGAGCGGCCGGGATGGAACCAGCCCGGGGCGTCGGTCGAAATCTGCAGGTTCGCCACCGGCGCGCCGCAGGCGGCGAGCAGCGCCAGCGCGTCCGCCTTGGCGTCGAACGCATCCACCGCGCCCGACTTGCCGGACCAGTGCCGCCCGGCGCCCGCCGGCTTGGCCGTAGCGCGGCGCAGCCCGGTGGCGGCGATGAACTGGTCCTGCGGCCGGTCGCCCCTGAATACCTGCCCGACCTCGAACAGCGCGACATCGCCAAGCCCGCGATCCGCATTGGCCTGCGCGGCGCGGATGAGGCCCGGCAGCAGGCTGGGGCGCATGTCGGAGAGGTCGGCGGCGATCGGGTTGGCGAGCGCCAGTTCGTTCTGGCCGCCGCCGAACAGTTCCGCCTGCGCCTTCGGCACGAAGGACCAGGTGACGGCCTCCACCAGCCCGCGCGCGGCGAGCGCCCGCTTGGCCTTGCGGGTGCGCAGCTGCAGCGTGGTCAGCACCGGCTTGCGGGCGGTCTCGTCGCGCGGGAAGGGCAGCGAGGGCACGCGGTCGAGGCCGGCGATGCGGATCACCTCTTCCACCAGGTCGGCCTTGCCCTCGATGTCGCCGCGCCAGCTCGGCGGTGTCACGGCGACGGTGCCGGCGGCGCCTTCCACGGCGAAGCCGAGCCGGCACAGGATCGCCACCTGCTCGGCCTCGTCCGCCACCAGCCCGGTCAGCTTCTCGGTGAGCGCGAGCGGGAAGTCGATCGCCCGCGTGGTGTCGGGGATCGTCCCCGCCAGCACCACTTCGGAGGGTTCGCCGCCGCACAGGTCGAGAATGAGCTTCGTTGCCAGTTCCAGCCCCGGCAGGGTGAAGGCGGGGTCGATACCGCGCTCGAAGCGGAAGCGGGCGTCGGAATTCAGTCCCAGCTTGCGGCCGGTCTGGGCGATGTTGATCGGCTCCCACAGCGCGGATTCGACCAGCACGTCGGTCGTTGCCTCGTCGCAGCCCGATTCCTCGCCGCCCATCACCCCGGCGAGCGATTCGACGCCCCTGTCGTCGGCGATGACGCACATGCCGGCGTCAAGCGCATAGGTCTTGCCGTCGAGCGCCAACAGGCTCTCGCCCTCCCGCGCGCGGCGCACTACGAGGTCGCCGCGCACCTTGGCGGCGTCGAACACGTGCAGCGGGCGGTTCTGGTCGAAGGTCAGGAGGTTGGTGACGTCGACCAGCGCGTTGATGGGGCGCAGGCCGATGGCGCGCAGCTTGGCCTGCAGCCAGTCCGGCGAGGGGCCGTTCGTCACCCCGCGCACCAGCCGCAGCGCGAAGGCGGGGCAGGGCGCCTCGTCGGCGATGGTGACGGCGACCGGGCAGGGGAACATGCCCGCCACCGGCGCGATCTCGTCCTCCACCAGCGTGCCGAGGCCGGCGGCGGCGAGGTCGCGGGCGATGCCGTGCACGCCGAGCGCGTCGGCGCGGTTCGGCGTCACCGCGATCTCGATCACCGGGTCGTCGAGGCCGATCCAGTCGACATAGGTGGCCCCGACCGGCGCGTCCTCGGGCAGGTCGAGAATGCCGTCATGGTCCTCGGAAAGCTCAAGCTCGGCGGCCGAGCACAGCATGCCCCGGCTCTCGACGCCGCGAATGGTGCCGATTCCGAGCGTCATGTCCTTGCCGGGAATATAGGTGCCGGGCGGGGAGAACACGCTCTTCATGCCGGTGCGGGCATTGGGCGCCCCGCACACCACCTGCACCGGCTCGCCGGCGCCGGTGTCGACCATGCACACGCGCAGCTTGTCGGCGTTCGGGTGCTGAACGGCGGAGACGACATAGGCGATGGTGAAGCCCTTGAGCTTGGCCGCCTTGTCCTCGACGCCTTCGACTTCCAGCCCGATGCGGTTGAGCGCGCCGGTCACCTCGTCGAGCCCATAGTCGCCGGAAAGGTGCTCGCGCAGCCAGGAGAGGGTGAATTTCATGGTCGTGTCCTCTCCAGCGTCAGTTCGACAGCCCGCCCGCCAGCGTCGGGAAGTCGAGCGGGCGGAAGCCGTAATGGGACAGCCAGCGCACATCGGCCTCGAAGAAGGCGCGCAGGTCCGGCATGCCGTATTTCAGCATGGCGATGCGGTCGATCCCCATGCCCCAGGCGAAGCCCTGATATTCGTCCGGGTCCAGCCCGCAATTCCTCAGCACGTTCGGGTGCACCATGCCGCAGCCGAGGATCTCCAGCCAGTCCGAGCCCTCGCCGAAGCGGATCTCGCCCGGGCGCGACCGGTCGCACTGGATGTCGACTTCCATCGAGGGCTCGGTGAAGGGGAAGAAGGACGGGCGGAACCGCATCTTCACATTGTCGACCTCGAAGAACGCCTTGCAGAACTCTTCGAGAATCCACTTCAGGTGGCCGAGATTCGACCCCTTGTCGATGACGAGGCCCTCCACCTGGTGGAACATCGGCGTGTGGGTCTGGTCGCTGTCCGAGCGATAGGTGCGGCCGGGGCAGATGACCCGGATCGGCGGCTTGCCGGCCAGCATGGTGCGCACCTGCACCGGCGAGGTGTGGGTGCGCAGCACGAGGCGCGAGCCGTCCTCTTTCGTCGGCAGGTAGAAGGTGTCGTGCATCTCGCGCGCCGGATGCCCCTCGGGGAAGTTCAGCGCGGTGAAATTGTGGAAGTCGTCCTCGATGTCAGGGCCTTCCGCCACCGCGAAGCCCATATCGGCGAAGATGGCGGTCAGTTCGTCAATCACCTGGCTGATCGGGTGCAGGCGCCCCAGTTCGGCCGGGGTCTCGCGCACCGGCAGGGTGACATCGACGCGCTCGGTCTCCAGTCGCTTCGCCAGCGCCGCGGCCTTGAGTTCGGCGCGGCGGGCGCCGAGCGCCGCGTTGAGGCGGTCGCGCAGGCCGTTGATCGCCGGGCCGGCGGATTTGCGCTCCTCCGGGCTCATGCCTCCCAGGCTCTTGAGCAGTTCGGAGACCGAGCCCTTCTTGCCCAGCGCGGCGACGCGGATCGCCTCCAGCGCCGGCTCGTCGGCCGCGCCCGCAATGCCGGCGGTCAGCTCGCGCTCCAGCGCATCGAGATCGGGAAGGGCGGCAACGGACATGAATCGACCTCGACGGCAATGCGGTGTGAATAGAAGGGAAGAGGCGGAACGGAAGCCATGACCTCCGCCCGCCTGCCGTCATCCTGAGGTGCGAACGCAGTGAGCCTCGAAGGATGTTCATCTGGGACGACGTCCTTCGAGGCCCCGCTCACGCGGGGCACCTCAGGATGACGGCGCGAGAGGATGACAGCACCTGACCCGCGGTGTCTTAGCCGAGCTACACCAACGCGAAAAGCCCCAACGCTTGCGCGCGGGGCTTCCCAGACTTCGGTCCCGGCATTACCGGAAGATCAGGCGGCCTGCTTTTCCGGCGCGGACTTCTCCAGCGCCGCCTTGGCCTGCTCGACCAGCGCCGCGAAGGCGGCGGGCTCGTGGATGGCGATATCCGAGAGCACCTTGCGGTCGACCTCGATCCCGGCCTTGCCGAGACCGTCGATAAATCGGCCATAGGTGAAGCCGAGTTCGCGGGTCGCCGCGTTGATGCGCTGGATCCAGAGCGCGCGGAAATTGCGCTTCTTCACCTTACGGTCGCGATAGGCGTATTGCTGCGCCTTCTCGACGGCCTGCTTGGCGATGCGGATGGTGTTCTTGCGGCGGCCGAAATAGCCCTTCGCCGCCTTGAGCACCTTCTTGTGCTTGGCGTGCGAAGTGACGCCGCGTTTGACACGTGCCATGGGAATCTCTCCTGGTACTGGCTAGGGGGCGTCAGCCGTTGGGCAGAAAGAACTTGCGAACGTTGTCGGCATCACGCTCGGACATGACCGTGGTACCGCGCTGGTCGCGGATCTGCTTGTTGGTGCGCTTGATCATGCCGTGGCGCTTGTTGGCCTGGGCCATGATCACCTTGCCGGTGCCGGAGAGCTTGAAGCGCTTCTTCGCTCCGGACTTGGTCTTCATCTTGGGCATTTGCTCGGTCTCCACAGCCGGCGGCGCTCCCGCGAGGGGATGTCCCGGCCCAATCTAGTGTGAGCGTTCGAACCGCCACGGCAGCCCTTGTAGCCGGGCGGTTCTTGAAGGCCGCACCCTCTACAGGAGCGGCGGGATTATTTCAAGTGTACGACAGGCCGCGGCCCGGCATTGTTCACCGGGCATCGCGTCGCTTGGTGCGGCAGCGCGGGCCCGGCGAGAGACGCCGGGTCCGCGCCCGCCTGCTAGTTGCCGCAGCCGGGAGCGCCCTTGATGCAAGGCCCCCGCACCTGACCCGGCTTCTGCCCCTGCTGGGGTGGGCGCCCACCCTGCTGGGGTGGCCTCCCCTGCTGCGGGCGCCCCTGCTCGGGACGACCGCCCTGCTGAGGTGGCCGCCCACCCTGCTGGGGTGGCCTGCCTTGAGGCGGGCGCCCCTGTTCGGGACGGCCGCCCTGTTGAGGCGGGCGCCCGCCCTGATGCGGAGGCCTCCCCTGCTGCGGCCCGCCCTGGGGCGGACGGCCGGCATTGGGGCCACCCGGGCCACCCGGCTTGCCGGGACCGCCCCAGCCGGGACCGCCCGGACCACCCGGCTTTCCGGGGCCACCCGGACCTCCGGGGCCACCCGGGCCACCCGGCTTGCCGGGACCACCCCAGCCGGGGCCACCCGGCTTGCCGGGACCACCCCAGCCGGGGCCACCCGGGCCACCTGGCTTTCCAGGGCCACCCGGTCCGCCCGGCTTGCCGGGACCGCCCCAACCGGGGCCGCCGGGACCTCCGGGCTTGCCAGGGCCACCCCAACCCGGACCTCCGGGGCCGCCCGGCCCCCAGCCCGGCGGGCGCGGGCCCGGATGCGGGCCCGGCCGATAAGGCGGCCGGTAGCCCGGCCCCCAGCGGTCATAGGTCGAGTACCAAGGCCGACCGCGGTAATAGCGGCCCCAATAATCATTGAAACTGAAGGCGATGATCGGCACGCCGATGGTCGGGGCGTAATCGTAGAACTCGACCCGCCGGCCGCGATAATCAGTTTCGATATACGCCGCCGCCACCCAGCCGCGCACATCGTCCACGGCCACGTCGCACCAGCTGTAGTCGTCGAGACAGCCGAAAATGGTGAGCGGCGCGCCTTCGGCCAGCACCACGACGACGGGGTAATCCGTGCCGGGGCCCGCCCGCAGATTGAGATTTGTCGTAACGTAACCACGGTCCTGTGCCACTGCGGCACCGGCAAGCGCCAGCCACAGCAGCGCGCCCGCAACCAGACTTTTCATCGAAAACTCCCAAACGCCGCCATTTCCGGGCAACGCCGACCGGGTGAAAGGGAACCCGCCAGTTGAGGCGGATTCATGTCCGCCCCCGCCGGGCACCGGCGGCGGCGAAACTTTATGTCGCGGAACGAGGGCGCCGCCTGACACAGCGTCACGTTGCTTGTGCGGTGCGAAGCGGACAGGATGCGCCCGCGCCCGCCCGGTCGCCCCCATCTGTTCGGCCACCTCTTCCCACGGAACCCGCCCCATGTCGTTCGGCACCTTGCTCGAAGCCTTCCTACTCGGCCTGCTGGAAGGCTTTACCGAGTTCCTGCCCGTCTCTTCAACTGGCCATATCCTCCTCGCCGGCCACTTCCTCGGCTTCGAGAGCGAGGGCAAGGTGTTCGAGGTCGTCATCCAGCTCGGCGCGATCCTCGCCCTCGTTGTGGTGTATTTCCAGCGGTTTCTGAAGATCCTCCTCACCCTGCCGTCGAGCCCGCGCTCGCGCAACTTCGTCCTCGGCATCCTCATCGCCTTCCTGCCGGCCGCAGTGATCGGCGCCCTCGCGCATGGCTTCATCAAGAGCGTGCTGTTCGAGACCCCCTCGCTGATCTGCGTGATGCTGATTCTCGGCGGCATCGTGCTGCTATGGGTGGACACGCTGAAGATGAAGCCGGTGCACGAGGATGCCATGGCCTTTCCGCCGCTGCTGGCGCTGAAGATCGGGTTCATCCAGTGCCTCGCCATGATTCCCGGCGTGTCGCGCTCGGGCTCGACCATCGTCGGTGGCCTGCTACTGGGCGCCAGCAAGCCGGCGGCGGCCGAATTCTCGTTCTTCCTGGCTCTGCCGACCATGACCGGCGCCTTTGCCTACGACCTCTACAAGAATCGCGACGTGCTCAATGCCGACGACACGACGCTGATCGTCGTCGGCTTCGGTGCCGCTTTCATCGCCGCGTTGGCGGTGGTGCGCGGCCTCATCGCCTTTGTCTCCCGCCACGGCTTCGCGCCGTTCGGCTGGTGGCGCATCGGTGTGGGCGGCGTCGGCCTGGTGGCGCTGGCGCTGACGGGCTGAGGGCGCCGCACCGACCGGCACGCATGAAAAAGCCGCCGGCGCTGGCGCGTCCGGCGGCTTTTCTGTTCTCGGATCGGGAGGGCTTCAGGCCGCTTCCGGCCGGGAGAACTGGCCGGCCTTGCGGTAGCGCCAGAGATAGCCGGGCAGGATGGCGCCCAGCGCCGTCGGCGCGATGCCCAGCCCCTCCAGCGTGCGCCCTTCCGCCTTGGCGGCCGCCGAGACGACGTTGTCATAGGCCAGGAGGCGGACCTGGTCGCGGGTCAGCAGCGGGTTCGGCAGCAATTCGAGGAAGCGGGCGTTGAACGAGGCCAGCCCGGCCGGCATCGGCACCAGCAGGCGCTTGCGGTCGATCTCGGCCAGAAGGATCTCCATCAGTTGCTTGAAGGTCAGCACTTCCGGCCCGCCCAGCTCATAAATCGTGCCCGGCCGCGCGAGCCCGTCCACCGCCTTGGCGAAGGCGCTGGCGACATCGCCGACAAAGGCCGGCTGGAACCGCGTCAGTCCGCCGCCGATCAGCGGCAGCGCCGGCGACAGCCGCGCCATGGCGGCGAAGCGGTTGAAGAAATCATCCTCCGGCCCGAACATGATGGAGGGGCGCATCACCACCGCGCCGGGCACCAGCTCCAGCGCCGCCGCCTCGCCCGCGGCCTTGCTGCGGGCATAGAACGAGCTGGAATCGGCGGCCGCGCCGATGGCGGAGCCGTGGATCAGCCGCGCGCCCACTTCCCGGGCCGCCTGCGCCACCTGCCGGGCGCCGAAGGCGTGCACGGCCTCGAAGCTCTGGCGGCCGCTCTCATGCAGCACGCCGACAAGGTTGATGAGCACCTCCGCCCCTTCCGCCGCGCGCAGCACCGAGGCGGGATAGCGCAGATTGGCCTGCACCGGGATGATCTGTCCCACCGCGCCGAGCGGCTGGAGATGGCCGATGAGGTCCGGCCGCCGCACCGCGACGCGCACCCGCCAGCCAAGCCGCGTCAGCGCGCGCACCACATGGCGGCCGACAAAGCCGGAGCCGCCATAGATCGTCACCAGCCGCTCCATCGGCGCGGGGCGCTGGACCAGTTCAGCCTCGCTTTCCAGCGGCAGTTCGTTCGTGATGTCGACCATGTGACGTCTCCCGGCCCGGCATTGGCATGCCACGACGATTAGCGCGCCGCCGCGGCAGCGTCCAGCGTTGCCGCGCGCCTGGAGCCGGGGTCTGCGCGCATGACGGCCACGCCGGGCGCATCCGCCGCCGGCAAGGCCCGTTCGAAGCCGATGCCGGCATGGCGCGAGGCGGCAGCCCGCAGTCGGGAACAGCAGCTTGAAGTGGCAGCAGCTCGCAGTCTGTAGTGCGCGGCCCTTGTCGAGGCGGAGATTTCCACCGCTTCCACGCCTCGGGGCCGAAAGCGCGTTGACAAGAGGGAGTTCCCCCGACTATCTCTCGCCGCCGTGGCCGCAAGGTCCACATGCCCAGGTGGCGGAATTGGTAGACGCGCACGGTTCAGGTCCGTGTGGGTAACACCGTGGAGGTTCGAGTCCTCTCCTGGGCACCACTCATTTTCTAACCTCTTGATTTTTCTGAGGTTTTCGGCTTTGCGTCCGCACTTCGAGAGAAGGTGCGGGCGTTTTGTTCGTGGGCTGTTTCCTCAGCCTTTCGCCTGCCGGGCCGCCTGGACCAGGGCGAGCGCCGCCACGGCGGCGGTATCGGCGCGCAGGATACGCGGGCCGAGCGACAGCACGATGGCGCCGGGGCGGGCGGCAAGGAGGCGCCGTTCCTCCTCCGCGAAACCGCCTTCCGGGCCGATGAGCACCGCCAGCGGGCTGGCGATGACCTGGCGCAGCGGTGCCAGCGCATCGGCCTGCGGCGCCGCCTCGTCGCAGAACACCAGCGTGCTGGTGGGCGGCAGATCCGCCAGCCAGCGGGGCAGGGCGACCGGTTCGAGCACGTCGGGCAGATTGAGGATGCCGCACTGCTCGGTGGCCTCGATGGCGTTGGCCCGCATGCGCTCGGTGTTGACGCGCGTCGCCTGGGTGCGGCGGGTCATCACTGGCACCAGCCGGCCGGCGCCCATCTCCACCGCCTTCTGCACCATGTAGTCCAGCCGGGCGTGCTTGAGCGGGGCGAAGACATAATCGAGATCGGGCCGCGGCGACTGGCGCCTGAGCTGCGCCTCGCAGCGCAGCAGCACCTCGCGCCGGCCGCCGGCCTCGCGCACCGCGCGCCATTCGCCGTCGCGGCCGTTGAACAAATGGAGGTGCCCGCCTACCGCGAGGCGGATCACATCCGAGACATAATGCGCGCGGTCGCGGTCGAGCCGGATAGCGGCGCCTTCGGCGAGATCGTCCCCGACAAGGAGCCGTTGGGCACGGAAATCATAGGGTTCGGCGGTGGAATCGTCGTGAGCGCGGGTCATGAGGCGGTTTTCGTCCGGATTCGTGCGGGCAATATCGCGCACGCCGTGATGTTGCCCAATCTTCCGTGCCTCTGTATCACGCTTGGTCATCGAAACGGCACCGATCGACCACCTGATGAGAGATTGGCCTTTGAAACGTCTCCCGATGCGCCTGCGGGCAAGCTCCCTGACGCCGATGCTGGCAGGTGTCCTGCTCGCCGGCACGCTCGGCACGCTTCCGGCCGGAGCTCAATGGATCGGCGCCCCTGGCGGCTCGACCGGTGGTGCCTCCTCCGGAGCGGTGACGGTAACCCCGGTGCCGGAGCCCGAGGCGGAACTGCCGGCGGCCGAACCGGCTCCCGGGTTCGATCCCGGCTTTTCCTCCAGCGTCGGGCCGGCCTCCCCGGGGAGCGCCGCACCGGGCTTTTCGCCCGGCGCGGGCGCGGCGATCGAAGCCCCGCGACAGGCCAACCCGAACGCGGCCGAGTGCCAGGAACAGGTCGCGAAGCTGCGCGGTGAGGTGGAAACACGCGGCGGAGCGCTGCAGGGCGCAGCCAAGAAGAAGCTGTCACCGTCCGAGCTGTGCCCGATGTTCCGCAGTTTCGCCAGCGCGCAGCAGAACTTCTACTCCTTCCTCAGCACCAACAAGGCGAAGTGCGGCGTGCCGGACGAGGTGCTGACCAAGTTCAAGGAGAACGTCTCCTCGGTGAACACCACGCGCAACCGCATCTGCCAGGTGGCCAAGATGCAGGAGAGCGGCGGTGGGGCCGGCCCCGGCGGGCCGCCGCCGCAGGGCTCGGTGTCGGCGGGCCTCGGCCTGTCGAGCGGATTGCCGACCATGGAGACCCCTCCGGGCGGCGTGTTCGACACGCTCGGCGGCGACGCGCTGCGCTGAGCCGATGACACCCGCCGCGCCGGCTCCCGCAGCGCCGCACTCCCCGGCTCCGGCGCCCGCCGATTCCGATCGCAACTGGGTCGACCGGCGCGCGCCGGCCGCGTTGCGCCCTTTTCTGCGCCTCGCGCGGGCCGACCGGCCGATCGGCAGCTGGCTGCTGCTCATCCCGTGCTGGTGGTCGGTGGCGCTTGCCCTGCGAATGCAGGGCGCCGCCGGCACGCCCGATTATGTTCATGCGGCGGTGCTGCTGGTGCTGTTCGCTATCGGCGCGGTGGCGATGCGCGGTGCCGGCTGCACCTGGAACGACATTCTCGACCGCGACATCGATGGTTTGGTTGAGCGCACGCGCTCGCGACCCTTGCCGTCGGGGCAGGTGACGCTGAAGGGCGCCGTCGCCTTTCTCGCGCTGCAGGGCCTCGCCGGGCTGGTCGTGCTGCTCTGCCTGCCGGGCTTCGCCATCGGGGTGGCCCTGTCCTCGCTGGGGCTGGTGGCGGTCTACCCGCTGATGAAGCGGGTGATCTGGATTCCACAGCTGGTGCTGGGGCTCACCTTCTCCTGGGGCGCGCTGATGGGTTTCGCCGCGCTCGACGAGGCATTGCCGGCCGCGGCCTTTCTTCTCTATGCCGGCTCGGCGCTGTGGGTGGTGGGATATGACACCATCTACGCCCATCAGGACCGCGAGGACGACGCCGTCGTCGGGGTGAAGTCCTCCGCCCTGCTGTTCGCCGGCGACACGCGCAAATGGCTGGTCGGCCTGTATGGCGCGGCGGTGGTGCTGATCGGCCTTGCTTTGGCGATGGCAGCAGCCGGACCTGTCGCCTGGGCCGGGCTCGGCGTCTTCGCCGTGCATCTCGCCACCCAGGTGCGCCGGCTCGACATTGACGACCGCGACCTGTGCCTGCGGCTGTTCCGCTCCAACCGCGACGCCGGGCTGATGCTGTTTGCCGGCCTTCTCGCCGACGCGCTGCTGGTCTGAGCCGCTCCCGTTGCGGTTGCGGGAGCGGGCAGGGTGGTGCTAAGGAGCCGAAACTCCTGAACGCACGGTTCCCATGAGCATCCGCCTGCACCGCGGCGACCTTGTCGACCTCGCCCGCTACACACCTGAGACAGCCCCCTTCGTCGCCATCGACACCGAGACGCTGGGGCTCAACCCGCATCGCGACCGGTTGTGCGTGGTGCAGCTTTCGCCCGGCGACGGCACCGCTGACGTGGTGCAGATTCCGGCCGGGGCGGGGCCGGGCAGCGCGCCCAATCTGGAGCGTCTGCTGACCGACCCGCGCAGCGTGAAGCTGTTTCATTACGCCCGCTTCGACATCGCGGTGCTGGGCAAGACCTTCGGGCTGACAGTCTCGCCGGTGTGGTGCACCAAGATCGCCTCGCGGCTGACCCGCACCTATACCGACCGCCACGGACTGAAGGAGCTGGTGCGCGAACTGCTCGGCATCGACCTCTCCAAGCAGCAGCAGAGTTCGGACTGGGCGGCCGAGGAACTGAGCGACGCCCAGCTCAGCTATGCGGCGTCCGACGTGCTGCACCTGCACGCGCTGCAGGCGAGGCTGGCCGCCATGCTGGCGCGCGAGGGGCGCGGCGAGCTGGCGCAGGCCTGCTTCGACTTTCTGCCCACCCGCGCCCGGCTCGACCTGGCGGGATGGCCGGACGAGGACATCTTCGCGCATACGTGAGCGTGAAATCCCGGCCTGCCCGACAATCGCCGGCTTCTCACGGCAGTTGGGGGCCCGTGGCCGCTTCGGCTTGCGCCTTCGGCCGGAAGCCGCCATTTTGGGCGGTGGCCGTTATGCGGGCGGCGGCCGTCAGTCGGGGATGAACCGTCGCGCATGAACAAGCATGTCGAACCCCCCATGCAGCGGGGCGCGAAAGCGAGCGAGCCGCCGGCGCGCCCTGCGTCGACGCGCGCGCCTTCGCGGGCGACGCTGTTCAAGCATGCCCGGCGCCACAGCCGGCGGGTGCGGTTCTTTCGCGTCGCCCTGCCGCTCGGCGTGCTGCTGGCGCTTGGCGGGACCCTGGCGGTCAACTATCTCGATCCCTTCACCCTCGGGGTCGACCTGCCCTTCGATCTTGGACGGGTGTCGCTGTCGGGCACCCAGGTGAAGATGGAATTTCCGCGCCTGCACGGCTTCACCGCCGATAATCGCAGCTACAACGTCTCGGCCTTCGCCGCCTCGCAGGACCTGACGCAGCCCAACCTGATCTCGTTGGACAAGATCGAGGCCAAGCTGGAGCTGGCGGACAAGGGCTGGGCCAACCTTACCGCCATCGCCGGCCATTACGACACCAAGACCGAGAATCTGACGCTGGACGGCGGCGTGAGCTTCGACACCTCGTCCGGCTATGGCGGGCGGCTGAAGGAGGCCTCGATCGACATCAAGGGCGGCAAGATGGTGTCGAACAGCCCGGTCGAGCTGACCTATCTCGACGGCAAGCTGACCGCCGACAGCCTGGAGGTGTTGCAGAAAGATTCGCGCGCCCTGCTCGTCGGCAACGTCCAGCTCGATTTCAGGATGCCGGTGTCGGACGAAGAGGCGGGAGGCGCGGTCGGGCCCGGCGGTGCGGCTTCCGGAAGCGCTCCCGCCGCCAGCACGACGGCGGCCGGAGCCCTGCCGTGAGGCTCCCGGCATTGAACGCACGGCCCGGCACGGCTAGACATGCAGGCATGAACATGCCCCACGCTTTCACCGGCGCCAGTCTTGTCGCCCTTATCATGGCCGCCGCGTGCCTCGGCCCGCTGGCCCCGCCTGCCCTGGCGCAGGGCAAGAATGTGCCGAACGCGCTTCAGGGTTTCGCGACCAATCGCAACCAGCCGATCCGCATCAACGCCAACAGCCTCGAGGTCCGCGACCAGCAGAAGCAGGCGGTGTTCAGTGGCAATGTCGTGGTGCAGCAGGGCGACACCACGATGCGCTGCAAGGAACTGGTGGTGTTCTACGACGGCAAGGAGGCGCCCGGCGCATCGGCCGGCGACAAGGAGGCGGCCAAGCCGGCTAGCGGCGAGGCGCTCGCCGCCGGCAGCCCGATCAATTCCTCCGCCATCCGCCGGCTGGAGATCAACGGCTCCGTGGTGGTGACCACCAAGGAGCAGACCGCGACCGGCGACCAGGGCGTGTTCGAGACCAGGGCCAACACCATCACCCTCACCGGCAATCCGGTCGTGCTCACCTCCGGGCCGAACGTCATCCGCGGCAAGAAGCTGACCGTCGACCTGACCAGCGGCGTGTCGCGCTTCGATGGTGGGCGTATCGAAAGCCTGATCGTGCCCAACAGCATGAAGGGCGCCGACGGGGTGCTGCCGGGCGGCAGACCCGCTGCTCCGGCCGCGAAGCCGGCACCGTGACGTGGGCGGCCCGGCGACGTGGCCGGCATCGGGGACCGACGCCGGGTTCCGCCGTTGCGGCTGGCGGGTCGGTCCGGCCGATCGAGCGTCCGGCGTGGCCACTTCGGAATATTGGTGCATCAACACCGGAATTACCGCCCCGCACGACGACGAGGGCGTTCCGGCCCGCTTCTTGCATCTCGATTTGCCAGCGGCGCGCTGAACGTTTATCACCTTTCGGGTGGTGATCTCACCACGGAGGGTGCGCGTGGGACTATTCTCGACCATCGTCGGGCGCGGCAAGGCGGCGCCCCAGGGCACGGCTTCGGTGCGTCCGCGCGGGTTCGGCACCAACGGCCGGGCCGAGCGCAGCGAAGACGAGCTGGAAGCGCAGTTCCAGGCTGATTTCGAGGCCGCTCTCGCTGCGGATCTGCAGCCGGCGCCCGCCCCGCCACCGACTTCCGCGCCGCAGGTCTCGCGGCCGCTGTCGGTTGCACCGCTGTCTGTCGCCTCCCCGGCCACTTCATCGAAGACCTCCGGCGCCGCTGCCGAACCTTCCCGGTCTGAGGCAGCGCCGCTGTTCCGCACTCCCGAGCCGGCGGCCGGCGAACAGCGCATGCTGAATGCGGTCGGCCTCGCCAAGAGCTATGTCGGGCGCCAGGTGGTGCGCGGGGCCAGCCTGCACGTGCGGCGGGGCGAGGCGGTGGGCCTGCTGGGGCCGAACGGGGCCGGCAAGACCACCATCTTCTACATGATCACCGGGCTGGTGAAGGCCGATGCCGGCCGCATCGAGCTCGACGGCCATGACGTGACGCATCTGCCGATGTATCGCCGGGCCCGCCTCGGCGTCGGCTACCTGCCGCAGGAGGCCTCGATCTTTCGCGGCCTGTCGGTGGAGAACAACATCCGCGCCGTGCTGGAGGTGGTGGAGCCCAACCGCCGCGAGCGGCAGCGCCAGCTTGACGAACTGCTGGAAGAATTCCGCATCACCCATGTGCGCAAGTCGCCCTCCATCGCGCTGTCCGGCGGCGAGCGGCGACGGGTGGAAATCGCCCGCGCTCTGGCCTCGCGGCCGACCTTCATGCTGCTCGACGAGCCCTTCGCCGGCATCGACCCGATCGCGGTCGGCGACATCCAGGCGCTGGTGCGCCAGCTCACCGAGCGCGGCATCGGGGTACTGATCACCGACCACAATGTGCGCGAGACGCTGGGGCTGATCGACCGCGCCTACATCATCCATTCCGGTTCGGTGCTGATGGAAGGTTCGCCCGAGGAAATCGTGGCGAGCGAGGAAGTGCGTCGTCTCTATCTCGGCGAGGAGTTCCGTCTGTAGCATGGAACCAGCACCGCCAACCGCCACGTTTGCCGCCGCCCGTGGAGAGTGCGCGCCATGTCGCTAGGTCCGCGTCTCGAATTCCGCCAGACCCAGTCGCTGGTGATGACGCCGCAGCTCATGCAGGCGATCAAGCTGCTGCAGCTCTCCAATCTCGATCTGGTGGCCTATGTCGAGGCGGAACTGGAGCGCAACCCGCTGCTGGAGCGGCAGGCCGAGCCGGAAGGCGAGCGCGCCGGCGAGGGCGAGGCCGACGGCAATGCGGTGCGCGAGCGCACCAGCGATGCCGATCTCGATCCCCGGGCGGAATCCGGCGGCGAGCGCGATCCGGGTGACGAGCGGGCCTCGGACTGGCTGGAAGAGCGGCTCGACACCAGCCGCAGCGCCATAGAGGACCGGCTCGACACCGGCATGGAGAACGTGTTTCCCGACGATGCTGGCCGCGAACCGGTCGGGCCTGCGCCCAGCGGCGAGGCCCCGGCCTATTCGGAATGGACCGGCGTCGGCGGCGGCGGGCACGACGCCGAAGGCTATAATCTCGAAGCCTTCGTCTCGGCGGAAACCTCGCTGGCGGACCATCTCGAGTCGCAGCTTACCCTGGCGGTCAGCGATCCCGTCGAGCGGATCATCGGCCATAACCTGATCGACATGATCGACGAGGCCGGCTACCTCTCGGCCGATCTCGCCGGCGTCGCCGAGCGGCTGGGTGCCCCGCTGACGACGGTGGAGAAGGTGCTTGGCGTGGTCCAGACCTTCGACCCGGCAGGCATCGGCGCCCGCTCTCTCGCCGAATGCCTCGCCATCCAGCTGCGCGAGCGCAACCGCTACGACCCGTGCATGGCGGCGCTGCTCGCCCACCTCGAACTGCTGGCCCGGCGCGAATTCACCACGTTGAAGCGCGTTTGCGGCGTCGACGACGAGGATCTCGCCGAGATGGTCGGCGAGATCCGCCGGCTGAACCCGAAGCCCGGCCTGGCCTTCGGCTCCGGCATCATCCAGCCGGTGGTGCCGGACGTGTTCGTGCGTGGCGCCACCGACAACTGGCTGGTCGAGCTGAATTCGGAGACGCTGCCGCGCGTGCTGGTCAACCAGGCCTATTATTCCCGGGTGCAGAAGATCACCCGCGACGAGCGGGAAAAGGCCTTCCTCTCCGACTGCATGCAGACGGCGACCTGGCTCACCCGCTCGCTCGACCAGCGCGCCCGCACCATCCTCAAGGTGGCGACCGAGATCGTGCGTCAGCAGGATGCCTTCCTCTCGCTCGGGGTGCAGCATCTGCGGCCGCTGAACCTGCGCATGGTGGCCGACGCCATCGGCATGCACGAATCCACCGTGTCGCGCGTCACCTCGAACAAATACATGTCGACACCGCGCGGAATCTTCGAGATGAAGTATTTCTTCTCGTCGTCTATTTCGTCCTCCGACGGCGGCGAGGCGCATTCGGCGGAATCGGTGCGCTTCCGCATCAAGCAGATGATCGAGGCGGAAAGCCCCGACGACGTGCTCTCCGACGACACGCTGGTGCAGCGGCTGCGCGAGGCGGGTATCGACATCGCCCGTCGCACGGTGGCGAAATACCGTGAGGCGATGCGGATTCCCTCTTCCGTGCAGCGCCGGCGCGAGAAGCAGGCGGCGGTCTCCGCCGGCTGAAGGCGCGCCGGCGGCGGCCTTCGCACACGCTGTCCACCGCTCCTCGTTGACACTTTCCCTCGCGGCTCATACCTCTTAGGGGCACCGGCCGGGCATGTAAGGGGTTCGGGCAGGGCGAGGGGCGAATTCGCGAACGCTTCCCGTCCCGCCCCAGCAGAGGGACTAGTCACGATGCCGCTGCGGGTTTCTGGAAAAAATCTCGACGTGGGCGAGGCCCTGAGGCAACGCGTTTCCGATCGCGTCGCCGGGGCGATGGACAAGTACTTCGACGGTGGCTGGTCCGGCCATGTCACGGTGGCCCGCGAGGGCTCCGGCTATCGCTCGGACTGCGCGCTGCATCTCGACAGCGGGACGGTGCTGCAGGCCCATGCGGACGCGCAGGACCCTTACGCCAGCGCCGACGCTGCCGTGGAGCGGATCGAGACGCGGCTGCGCCGCTACAAGAGCCGGGTCAAGCGCCGCGTCGTCAATGGCGATGGTGCCGGCGAGGCCGTGGTGATGGCCGAAACGGTTCCGCTCACCGTGTTCTCGGCGCCGGACCACGAGGACGCCGAGCCGTCCGAGGGCTGGTGCCCCACGGTGGTGGCCGAGGCGACCGCCAACCTGCCGCGTCTCTCGGTGAGCGACGCGGTGCTGGAGCTCGACTTCACCGGCGTCACAGCCCTGGTGTTCCGCCATGCCGGCCACGGCCGCATCAACGTGGTCTACCGGCGCGGGGATGGCCATGTCGGCTGGGTCGACCCGCCGGCCAGCGCCCTGGCGGAAGAAGTCCATTGATCGCCCAAGCTCATTGCAAGCGCGCGGCCGCTGGAGCGGTTCGCGCGCTTCGTCTCGCCCCGACCCGGATCGCCACGCCGCGGATCGTCTCATGGCTCTGAACGATATTCTGCCGCCCTCGGCGGTGTTTCCGACCCTCAAGGTCGGTAGCAAGAAGCAGGCCCTGCAGGAGCTTTCCGCCCATGCCGCAGCACTGCTGAAGCGGGATGAGCGCGAGATCTTCGAGACGCTGAACCAGCGCGAGCGCCTCGGCTCCACCGGGGTGGGCAACGGCATCGCCATTCCGCACGGCAAGCTGGCGAAGATGGACAAGCTGTTCGGGATGTTTGCCCGGCTCGACAAGCCGATCGACTTCGAGGCGCTGGACGGCGAGCCGGTCGACCTGATCTTCCTGCTGCTGGCGCCGGAGGCGGCGGGGGCTGATCATCTCAAGGCGCTGGCGCGGGTGGCGCGGCTGCTGCGCGATCCCGAGACCGCGCGCAAGCTGCGTAATTCGCGCGATGCGACTTCGATCCACGCCATTCTGACAGGCGCGCCGGCCACCGACGCGGCATGACGCGCTTTTCGACCTGAGGTTATGCCGCGGGCGGGATGATGACATTCCTGCCCCGGCGCCCTACCTCAGGAGGGCCAGAGTTCGTCCGCCAGGAGACCCGCCATGCCCGAGACCCTTCCCGCCAGTCTCGTTCTTTCCGCCGGTCAGTGCCGCGCGGCGCGTGCCCTGCTGGGCTGGAGCGCGCAGGACCTCGCCGTCAAGGCACGGGTGACGCCGGACTGGCTGGCCGCGTTCGAGCGCGGCGGTGAGACCGTCGACGACCTCGATCCGAGCGAGGCGGAGCGGGTGCTGCGCGCGCTGGAGGATGCGGGCGTGGAACTGCTGGCGTCCGGCCAGGCGAGCACCGGCGGCGGGCCGGGCCTGCGCATCCGCCAGCAGGGCGGCTACATCCCGGCCGAGAGCCTCAGCTCCGCCAATGATGGCTAGAGACTGATTCACCGATCAGGTTGAATCAGTCTCTAGCCATCCGCGCTGGCGCATGCGTCTTCCTTCCTCTCCCCCGCCTGGGAGAGTTCGCCGCGTCGCGACGGGATGGGGGGCGTCGGCCTGACCTCCCTCACCCCGGCCCTCTCCCCCGCGGGGAGAGGGAGAGGACGCCGGGCGGCTACGGCGTGATCGCCACCTTCAGCACGCCGTCGCGCTGGTGCGAGAACAGGTCGTAGGCGGCCTCGATATCGTCCAGCTTGAAGCGGTGAGTGACCAGCGGCTTGAGGTCGACGCGGCCGGAGGCGACGACGTCGATCAGCCGGCGCATGCGCTCCTTGCCGCCGGGGCAGAGTGTGGTGACGATCTTGTTGTCACCGAGCCCGGCGGAAAAAGCCCCGAGCGGGATCGTCAGGTCGGTGGAATAGACGCCGAGCGAGGACAGCGTGCCGCCGGGGCGCAGCACCTTGAGCGCGCTCTCGAACGTGCCCTGCGTGCCCAGCGCCTCGATGGCGACATCGACGCCGCGCCCGTCGGTGAGCGCCATGATCTGCTCGACCACGTCGCCCTGCTTGAAGTCGACCACATCGCTGCAGCCGAGCTGGCGGGCGATGGCGAGCCGCTCCGGCACCGTGTCGACGCCGATGATGCGGGTGGCGCCCTTCAGCCTGGCGCCGGCCACCGCGCACAGGCCAATCGGGCCGAGGGCGAACACCGCCACGATGTCGCCGATCTGCACCGCGCCGCTCTCGGCGCCGGAAAAGCCGGTGGACATGATGTCCGGGCACATCAGCACTTCCTCGTCGGAGAGCTTGTCCGGCACCGGGGCGAGATTGGCCAGCGCGTCGGGCACCAGCACATATTCGGCCTGCGCGCCGTCGATGGTGTTGCCGAACTTCCAGCCGCCCATCGGCTTGAAGCCGTGCTTCATGCCGGGGCCGTCCTGCGAGCCGCAGCCGCACAGGCAGGCATAGGAATGGCCGCTGGGTGTGATGGCGCCGGCGATGACGCGCTGGCCTTCGCGATAGCCCGTCACCTGCGAGCCGAGCTTCTCGATGATGCCGACGGGCTCGTGGCCGATGGTCAGCCCCTTCGCCACCGGGTACTCGCCCTTGAGGATATGGACGTCGGTGCCGCAGATGGTGGTCGTGGTCACCCGCAGCAGCGCGTCGAGCGGGCCGACCTCCGGTATCGGCTTCTCGTCGAGCACGATGCGGCCGGGTTCGACGAAGATGGCGGCTTTCATCCTGGACATGGGCGTCTCCTGCGGTTGAGGAGCGCCATCATGCCGCTGCCGGCGGGGGCAGCCATGACACGGGTCAAACGCCGGCGATCAAAAGCCGGCGACCGCGCGCGGGACGCCGACCGCGTCAGCCGATGCCGCGTTCGGCCATCAGCCGGATTACCGCCGCGCGCAGATCGGCGATGCCGCCGCCGTCGCGGCTGGAGGTGGGGAAGACGAGGGGAAAGGCGGCGGGGCGGCGGGCAAGGCCGGCCTGCGTCTCCGTCACCCGCTCGGCCAGTTCCGCCGGCTTGAGCTGGTCGGCTTTGGTCAGCACCACGGCATAGGAGACGGCGGCCTTGTCCAGCCCGTCCAGCACCTCGAGGTCGATCGGCTTCAGCCCGTGGCGGGAATCGATCAGCACGAACACCCGGGCGAGATTGGCCCTCCCGCGCAGATAGGCATGGACGGTGGCGGTCCAGGCGTCGACCTTGTCCTTCGGCGCCTTGGCGAAGCCGTAGCCGGGCATGTCGACCAGGGTCAGGTCCGGCCCGAGGCCGAAAAAGATAAGTTCCTGCGTGCGCCCCGGCGTCACCGAGGTGCGGGCCAGCGCCTTGCGCCCGGTCAGCGCGTTGACCAGGCTCGACTTGCCGACATTGGAACGGCCGGCCAGTGCGATCTCCATGCTGCGCATGGGCGGCAGGGTGGCGATGGTGGGCGCCGCCGAGAGGAAGTTCCACTCGCCGGCAAAGAGGCGTCGCCCCGCCTCGATCTCGTCGGGCGTGAAGGCCGACGCGGCGGACGTGTCGTCGGCCTGGGTCATGGGTTCAGGTGCTCCGCATCAGCCGGCCTTCGGCTTCTTCTTGCGGATGAAGGTGCTCTTCACATTGTCCCACAATTCGATCTTCACGCCGTTCTTGCGCATGATGATCGACTGCTGGATCACCGACAGCGTGTTGTTCCACGCCCAGTAGATGACGAGGCCGGAGGCGAAGGAGGCCAGCATGAAGGTGAAGACCAGCGGCATCCAGTCGAAGATCATCTTCTGCGTCGGGTCCGGCGGGGTCGGGTTGAGCTTCATCTGCGCCCACATGGTGCAGCCCATGATGATCGGCCACACGCCGAGCATGAGGAAATGCCCGATCACCGGCACCGTGCCGGGATCCCACGGGATGAGGCCGAACAGGTTGAAGATGGTCGTCGGGTCGGGCGCCGAGAGGTCGCGGATCCAGCCGAAGAACGGCGCGTGGCGCATCTCGATGGTGACGAACAGCACCTTGTAGAGGGCGAAGAAGACCGGGATCTGGATCAGGATCGGAAGGCAGCCCGCGACCGGGTTGATCTTCTCCTTCTTGTAGATCTCCATCATCTCCTGCTGGAGCTTCACCCGATCGTCGCCATAGCGCTCGCGCAGCGCCGCGATCTCCGGCTGCACCGCCTTCATCTTCGCCATCGAGGCGTAGCTCTTGTTGGCGAGCGGGAAGAAGATGGCCTTCAGCATCACCGTGACGGCCAGGATCGCGACGCCGAAATTGCCGACGAAGCGATAGATCCAGTCGATCACGAGGAACAGCGGCTTGGTGATGAAATAGAACCAGCCCCAGTCGATCAGCCGGTCGAAACGGTCGATATTGTACTGCTGCTGGTAGCCGTCGACGAGCTGCACCACCTTGGCGCCGGCGAACAGGCGGCCATCGGTGGACGCCTTGGCGCCGGGCGCGACGGTGACCGCGTCGCCGAGAAAGTCGGTCTGGTAGGTCAGGTCGTTGCCGGCCTGGGCGGCGGAAAAGCGCGCCTGCACCTTCTCCTCGGCACCGGGAATGACGGTGGCGGCCCAGTACTTGTCGGTGATGCCGAGCCAGCCGCCGACCGAGGGGAAGCTCTCCGACTTGCGCTCGGCGATGTCCTTGTACTTGACCTCGTGCAGGCCCCCCTCGGAGGTCACGCCGATCAGGCCCTCATGCAGGATGTAGTAGCCCAGCGTGTGCGGCGTGCCGTGGCGCGAGACCAGCGCGTAGGGGTGCAGCGCCACCGGCTCGGCGGTGGCGTTGTCCACCTCGTCCACCACGTGGAACATGTAGTTTGCGTCGATGGAGACGGTGCGGCGGAAGGTGAGGCCGGCGCCGTTATCCCAGGTGAGGACGAGCGGTGTTTCCGGGGTCAGGCGGGCGCCTTCCGGAGCGGTCCACAGCGTGTCGGCCGCCGGCACCGCGACGGTCGAGCCAGCGCCGGGCACCCAGCCGAATTCGGCGTAGAATGGGTTCGGCCCGCCGGAGGGCGACAGCAGCACGATGATCGGGCTGCTGTTGTCGACGGTCTCGTGGTAGCCCTTGAGCGAGAGATCGTCGATGCGCCCGCCGCGCAGGGCGATGGAGCCGACGACGCTCGGCGTGTCGATGGCGACGCGCGGCGTGCGGGCCAGCGCCTCGGCGCGGGTCATCGCCCGGGGCGGGGTCGCTGCGGGGGAGGGGGCCACCGTTCCGGGAGCGGGGGCCTGGGTGCCGGCATCGGTGCCAGCCTGCCCGGGCGCCGGGGTCTGCTGCTGTGCCGCCTGTTGCTGGGCCGCCTGGCGCTGCTGCTCCATCTGCGGAACGCCGGAGAAGAACTGCCAGGCGATGAGCACCGCCATCGACATGACGATGGCGAGGATCATGTTGCGGTTTTCACTGGTCATGCAGCGTCTCTCCGTCGGCGCGCGGCGGGCGCTGCGCGGCGTCGGCGCGCGCAGGCTTCTGCGGGCGCCGGCTTCCTGAGTGAAGGCGGGCAATTCCCCGCTCTATGTCGTGGACGAGGTCGGCGAAGGGCGTGCCGAGCGCGGCGCGCCGGGCGACGATGACGTAATCGAAACCGCTCTTGCCCGCGCGCGGCAGGGCGTCGCGGACCGCGGCGCGCAGGCGCCGGCGGATGCGGTTCCGCGCGACGGCATTGCCGTGTTTCTTGGTGACGGTGAGCCCGATGCGGGCCGGCGCCTCGTCGGCGCGATCACGGCCCTGCAGCAGCAACGGGCCGGAATTGGCGCGCAGCCCGGAGGCTGCGGCCAGAAAATCCTTGCGCTTGACGAGCCGGTCCATGGCAGGGCGCCGATCCTCAGGCAACAGAGCGGCGCGCCCCAGCCATGTGGGGTCGAAAGGCGAGGTCAGGCCGACAGGCGCTTGCGGCCATGGGCACGGCGCAGATTGATGATCTTGCGGCCGGTGCGGGTCGCCATGCGCGCACGGAAGCCGTGCCGGCGGGCGCGCACGAGCTTGCTCGGTTGATAAGTGCGCTTCACGGGTCTTTCTCCGCTCTTGTTCGATATGCTGCCTGTGCCGGAAAGCTTCCCGTTCCGGCGCACCACGGAACCAGCCGTGGTGAAGGACGCAGATGCGGGGAGCGGCCCGACGGCGAGGCAGCCGTGGTTGGGCGGCTTATAGGGGGCACTCTTGCCCAAGTCAATGCGCCCGGGCGAGGCACGCGGGACTATGCACGCACAATCTATCATGCGCCGCGCCTAGGTCGGATCACCACGTCCGCCGCATCGCCCATGCCGGATTCGCACGGCCGCCCGCCGGTACCCGCTCCGCGCCGCCTGTCGCCTCTGGCAGGATGACCAGGGCGCCTTACATGAATGTGATAGGGCAGGGGAGGCGGAAACGGCGCGGGCGGAGATCGGGCGGGCATTGCGCCATCCTGATCCGGCGTCGTTTCCCTGCCGTAATCATTGAATCCGATAGGCCGGTCGCTTGCCGCCGGAAGGGGCGCGAGATCGGGCTGGCCAAGAGCAGGTTGGGATGGAGAAGCGTTCGGGAGCCGGAACCGATGTCGCCACCGCCCCCCCCGTGCGGGTGGGGGAGGAAGCCGCGCGTCTGGTGACCGGGCCGGCGCCGGCCGTGCCTGCCGAGGCGGCGGCTGCGGGCGGGTCCGGCGCCTGGGGCACGCCCCTGCCGGGGAGGCGGGGTTTCCATCTCGGCCTTTCCGGCAAGCTGCTGGCGTTTACCCTTGCTTTCGTGCTGCTGGCGGAAGTGCTGATCCTGGTGCCGGCGGTGGCGGCGTTCCGGCTCAACTGGCTGTCCGACCGGCTGGCCTCGGCCCGTACCGCAGCCTTGGTGCTCGACGCCGCGCCGGACGGCATGATCTCGCCTGAGTTGACCCAGGAATTGCTGCGCAGCGTCGGCGCCATCACCGTGGCGCTGAAGCGCGACAATACGCGCCGGCTGCTCGCTTCCTCCGACATGCCGCCGGAGGTCGACCACCACGCCGACGTGCGCGATGTCGGGCCGTGGCAGGCGGTGCGCGAGGCGTTCGACACGCTGCTGTCGCCGGACGGCCGGGTGATCCGCGCCGTCGGTACCCCGCCGCGCGGCGGTGGTTTCGTCGAGATCGTCATCAGCGAGACGCCGCTGCGCAAGGCGATGCTGCGCTTCACCGGTAATTTGCTGCTGGTATCGCTGGTCATCGCCGCGCTCACCGGGGCGCTGGTCTATCTCGGCCTCGCCTGGATGTTCGTGCGGCCGATGAGCCGTCTCACCCGCCGCATGGTGGCGTTCCGCACCAATCCGGCCCTGCCCGTGCCGGAGGACGAGCCGGGCCGCCGCCTCGACGAGATCGGCCAGGCCGAACGCGAGCTGACCGCCATGCAGCGGCAGATCGCCGAGACGCTGCAGCAGAAGAGCCATCTGGCCGCGCTCGGCCTCGCCGTGTCGAAGATCAACCACGACCTGCGCAACCTTCTCGCCTCGGTGCAGCTCATCTCGGACCGCCTCGCCGACATTCGCGATCCAGCGGTGCAGCGCTTCGCGCCCAAGCTGGAGGCGGCGCTCGACCGCGCCATCGCCTATTGCGAGCACACGCTGGCCTATGGCAAGGCGCAGGAGCCCCCGCCCGAGCGCCGCATGGTGGCGCTCGCCCCGCTGGTGGCCGAGGTGCGCGACACGCTGGGCCTCACTGTAGGCGAGGACGGCGCCGGCATCGGCTTTGTCGAGTCGATCGACCGCGACCTGATGGTGGACGCCGACCCCGACCAGCTTTTCCGCGTGCTGCTCAATCTCTGCCGCAACGCCGTCGAGGCTCTGGGGGCGCGCGCGCCCAACGATGTCGCCCGCGACCAGATCCGCATCACCGGCCGCCGCGAGGGCGCCATCGTCGTGATCGAGCTGGCCGATACCGGCCCCGGCGTGCCCGAACGGGCGCGCGAGCATCTGTTCGAGGCGTTCCAGGGATCGGTGAGCCGGGGGGGCACCGGGCTCGGCCTCGCCATCGCCGCCGAACTGATGCAGGCGCATGGCGGCGATCTCCAACTGGTGCCGGGCACCATCGGCGCCACCTTCCAGCTGCGCCTGCCGGACCGGCCGGTCGACCTCGACGCGCACCGGGCCCTGCGCTCGCATGGCTGAGCGCGGGAGGCCGGAGGCTCATTTAGAGAGAGGACGCAATTTGCATAAAGGTCGCAAAGCCGTGGGGACGCGCGGGCAGATCACCATCAGCCGGCGGACCGTGCTGGCCGCGCTGGCGGCCTCGGTGCCCCTGATGTCCGCTTCCGCCACCCGCGCCCAGTCCGATCTCGCCACGCCCGTGCTTCCTGGCTCGCCCGATGCCCGCCCGGTGACCGTCACCGTGGCCGGGCGCGGGATTCGCGTCGACGGGCAGCCCTTCGCGGTGCGCGGCGTCGCCGGCGACGGACCGCTGGCGCTGCTGCCCGGGCTCGGCGCCACCACGGTGCGCAGCTATGGCGAAGACCCCGGCCCGCTGCTCGACGAGGCCGGCCTACTCGGCCTCAAGGTGATCGCCGGCCTGTGGGTTGGCCAGCCCCGGCAGGGCGCCGACTACGCCGATGCGGCCTTCCGTGCCCGCCAGCTGGCCGAGCTGGAGGCGGTGGTGACCCGCTATCGCGAGCATCCCGCGCTGTTGATGTGGGGCATCGGCAATGAGGTGGAGGTCGAGCTTGCCGACGACACGCCGGTCTGGCCGGTGATCGAGGAGGTGGCCGCCATGGTCGCCCGGGTCGATCCTGCCCATCCGTCGCTCGCCGTGCTGGCGGAGACCGGCACCGACAAGGTGGAGAAGCTGCGCCGGGCGGCGCCGAGCGTCACGGTGCTCGGTCTCAATTCCTATGGCGACGCGCTCTATACGGTGGCCGAGCGGTCCCGCAAGCAGGGCTGGGACGGGCCGATCATCGTCACCGAGCTCGGCGCGCTCGGCCAGTGGCAGGCCGCGCGCACGCCGTGGGGGGCGCCCTTCGAGCCCAGCTCGAGCCAGAAGGCGATCCAGCTGCGGCGCTATCTCACGGCTCTGGAGGAGGCGCAGGTCGGCGCCATTCTCTTCCTCTGGGGCCAGAAGCAGGAGGTGACGCCGACCTGGCACAGTCTGCTGCTGCCGGACGGCGCCTGGCTGGAGGCGGCGGAGGCGATGGCGGAGGCCTGGGGCGGGCAGGCGCCGGGCGGCAACCAGGCGCCACGCATCGACACGCTGCGCGTCGCCACCGACCCCAGCGCCCCCTACGCCTCCTGGGCGGCGGAACAGGAAGGCTCGTTCACGCTCGACGCGGTAGAACCGGGCAGCGACCTGATGGAGGTGCGCTGGCTGGTGATGGCAGAAAGCACGGGCCGCGGCGTTGGTGGCGACCCCGAAGCGGTGCCTGAGCTTTATCCCGACGCGGTGCGCCAGAGCGGCCCCACCGGTGCGCGGGTGTCTGGCCTCGCGCCGGGGCATTATCGCCTGTTCGTCGAGGTGCGGGACGGCCAGGGCGCGGCCGCCACCGCCAACATGCCGTTCGAGGTCCGGTGAGGACGGGATCGGATCGGCGGGGCCAGCGGCGCGACGACGGCGAGGTGCCGGATCGGCGCCCATAAACCGGCGTTTCGAGGGCGGCAGCCGTCACTGACGGCAGCGCCCGGGGGCCGGCCGGCGACGCGGCTTCGCCCGCCGGGCCCGAAGCGCCTTCCGCGGTCGATAGCCTGTGGAAAGCGCGCTTCGTCGTCGCGACGTCTTGCAATGCGCGCGCAAACGGGGTAGCAGACGGGCCCTCGCGGTTGGCGATGCCAGTCGCGACCAAGGCTTCCTCCGCCAGCCGGTCGGAAGCCGGGCGCCCGTAGCTCAGCTGGATAGAGCACCAGACTACGAATCTGGGGGTCAGGAGTTCGAATCTCTTCGGGCGCGCCACTTCGGTACAAAACCGCGAACGCCGTTCGCCGCCGCTCCTGTGCTTGATGCGGCGGCAAGGGCGCGCAGAAGGTCCGATTTGTTTCCCATCAGCCGAATCTCCGATTTGCTCATTACCTCGACGCGCTGGGCCAGCGCTCGAAGGTGATCGCGGTGATACTCGCCGGTCTCCGTACGCAGCTTGGCCAATGTTCGCGGCGTGGGTTCTTGGCGATCAATCGCGCCTCGGGGTCCGCCGCCTCGTCCGGCACATCCAGAAGGTTGCCGACGTCGCCCTGGCCGAGCCGACGCTCCAGCCGCTGCCAGTCCATTGCGATATTGCGGGACACCCGCCGGGGCGCGGCGGAGAAACGCTTCCTGCGCCATGTCCCCCGGCGAGGCTGCTCGACCCTGTCGCGCGGCGAAAGAAGCGCATGAGCGAGACCTGCTCGGTCACGAACAGCGCGCAACCTGCCATTTTTCTGCATCGATTAGGGGGGGTATCTACTTGTAGTAACGTAAAGCATAAACCGTTAACGAGAATATATATAAATTAACAAATTTGCATAATATTCGCAATTTATCCGAAGTTACTTTATTGACTGCCATTTTTATTTGAGAAATCGGCGCACAAGTGTGGTGGGACGGCCATTCCGCGGGGCGTGGGACCGGCGCCGCGCCGGCTTCCCCAGTTTTACACTGTATCATCTCTAAACTATTGATATTGCTGAATAATGATACCTTTTGTAGAGATGGCGAGCGGAGTGCGTGCGCTCTTCGCGAACCAAGGGGGTGCCCGTGCTAGCGCTTGCCACCGATCTCGGCTTTCTGTTTCGCACCGAGCATGAACGCTTGATGCGGGCGATGCGCCGTCTGGTTGGCAGCCCGAACACGGCGGAGGATCTGGTCCAGGATGTGTTTGTCGGCTTGCTGCGAGGCAGCGCCTTTGCCGATGCAGAGAACAAGCAGGCCTATCTCGCCCGCTGCGCCACCAATATGGCGCTCGACCATTTGCGGCGCGAGCGGGCACGGGCGCGCTACCTCTGCGGCAGCGATCTTTCCGACTGCGAGGTCGCCTGCACCGCGCCGCTGCCGGACGAGACGCTTCAGGGCGTGCAGGAACTGGCACTGCTGCGCCGCACCGTCGACCAGTTGCCGCCGAAATGCCGGGTCGTCTTTCTCCTGTCGCGCGATCACGGCTTGACCATGAGGGAAATCGCCGCCCGTCTCGGCCTGTCCGAGAAGACGGTGGAGAAGCACATCGCGCGGGCCATGACGCAGTGCCGCCAGGCCCTTCGCGCGGCCGGACGGCCGCTCTGACCCGGGCGACCGATCTTGGAACCGGGGGACGGAACCTCGCGGCCTCGTCTATATCCATGGGCGACGTTCGGCCCGCCTGTTCGATCGCGGATGGTTGATTCATGACGGCTCCCCGGCCCCGCCCCGACCCGCTCACGCGAGCCGATGCCGCTTTCGAGGCGGCGAGCCGGTGGCATGCGCGACTGCGCGAACCCGATGCCGATGCGCAGACGCATGAAGCCTTTCAGGCCTGGCTCGCCGCCGGTCCGAACCATTTCGAGGCCTATGAGCAGGCAGATCGCCTGTGGAGGGCGATGGCCGGCGCGCCCGGCGGCCGTCGTGACGACGCCGCTATCGAGGCACTGGTCCAGAGCGCCGCGCCACGTCGTCGTCTGGCGCGCGGGATGGCCGTCGGGATGCTGCTGTTTCTGGCGCTCGCAGGCGCCGAATGGGCACGCCGGGGCGGGCTGGACGATCTGCGGGCGGACCATGTTGCCGCCATTGGCGAGCGGCAGTCTGTCGAGCTGGCTGATGGCTCGCGGGTCGAGCTGAACACCGACACCGCTCTGGCGGTCGATTTCGACGCCGGGCAGCGCCGCGTCCGGCTTTTTCGAGGCGAGGCCTACTTTGAGGTCGCCCATGATCCGCAACGCCCTTTCCTGGTGCATACGGGGGAGGGCGATGTGCGTGTCACCGGCACGCGCTTCAATGTGCGTGTGCGCGATGATGTCACGGAGGTCGGCGTCGTTCAGGGGGCCGTCCGGCTGACCGCGAGCGCTCAGCCCGATGCCTTCCTCGCCCTTGCCCCCGGCGAGGAAGGCGCCATCACCCCGCGCGGCCTCGGGCAGGTCCGGCCGTTCGAGGCGGGGGCCGGTACGGCCTGGCGGCTCGGCAAGATGGTCTTTTTCCGTGCCTCGCTCGGCGAGGTGATCGCGGAACTGAACCGCTACCAGCGCGGGCGCATCCTCATCCTGAGCGAGCGCGTGCGGGCGCTGCCTGTGACCGGCGTGTTCGACACGCGCGATCCCGCCGCCGTCATCGACATCATCGAGGCGACGCTCGGCATCTCTTCGCTGCGCCTGACCGATGCGCTGATCATGCTGCGCTGATTTTTCCGGCGCGAACTGGGGGAGCCCGCGTCCGGCGCTCGTCATACCCACTGAGGATCTCGCCGAAGCCGCCCCTTGCGGTTCGGGCAGAACATGTGGGACGGACCATGAGGACGAAGTCGACCCGACGCCTGCGCCTGCTCACCCTTTGCCTATTGGCGGGAACCGCGCTCGCGCCGTTTCCCCTCGGCACGTCGTACGTGTCCGCGCAAGGCAGCCGCCCGAGCGTCGCCTTCTCCATCGACTCCATGCCGGTGCCGCGCGCCCTCGCCGATCTCTCGGTACGTGCCGGCCTCCAGGTGCTCTACTCCGGCGCCAAGGCCTACGACATCATGTCGCGGCCGGTGAACGGCACCTTTGCGCCCGAAGAGGCCCTGCGACTGATGCTGGCAGGAACGGGGATCCGCTGGCGCTTCGTCGGTGCCAATGCGGTTACGATCATGGTGCCGGGCGAAGATCTGGCCCCCGCCGGAGCGGCGGTCGATGCCGACGACGCCATAGCGCTCGACGCCATCGACGTCTCCGGCGCCCGCTCGGCCGTCGACCTGCCGTTCGAGACGGCGGGCTCGACCAATTTCATCTCCGCCGAGGAAATCGAGCGCTTTCCGCCGCAGACCGCCGGCGCACTGTTCCAGGGTACGCCCGGTGTCATTTCCGGCGGCGGCAATAACGGCGCCTCGATCGACCCCAACATTCGCGGCCTGCAGGGCCAGAACCGCGTCGCCACCACCATTGACGGCTCGCAGCAATCGACGTCGAGCTATCGCGGCTATTCCGGCATCGACAGCCGCACCTATGTCGACCCCGACCTCATTTCCGGCGTCACCATCACCAAGGGGCCGGACGGGGCCGTCGCCGGCGCCATCGGCGGCACCATCGCCATGGAGACGCTGAACGTCGAGGACATCCTCCAGGCCGGCGAGCGCTGGGGCGTGCGGGCGCGTGCCGGACTTGCCACCAATTCGATCGCCCCGGTGATCGGGGCGGGCGAGCCGGTGTTCGGCGACCCGGACGGAGCGGACATCACCAGTGGCAGCTTCGCCGTGGCGGTGCGCGAGGACAATGTGGACGTCATCGGCGCCGTCGTCCGGCGCAAGAGCGGCAACTATTATGCCGGCACACAGGGTTCACTGACGACGACCGACTATCTCGGTGATGAGGTGCCGCTGTCGAATTACGGCCATGGCCAGCTGGTCTACAACACCTCCGAGGACGTGACGTCGGCGCTGCTCAAGGCCACCTTCCGCCCCACCGACGAGCAGCAATTGCAGATCGGCTATCTCTACTACGGCAATGAGTTCGGCGAAGTGTCGCCCTCCATCATCACGGCGGGCAATGGGGTCACGAGCCAGCTGCCGCTTTCCTCCGTGGCGATCAACCAGGCGACGCTGCGCTATCATTACACGCCGACCAGCACCGACCTCGTCGATTTCAGGCTGGACGCCTATGTCTCGAACACGGACGAGACCAACGTCTTCATGTCGCTCGGCAAGGTTGAGGAACTCGACCAGCAGTCGCAGAATGTCGGCGTGAATGCGAGCAACACGTCGCGCTTTGCGGTGGCGGGCATGCCGGTCGCGTTGAGCTATGGCGGCTCCTATGTCTACGAGAACGCCCGACCGACGGAGACCTATGAATTCTCCGATGTCGCGCTCTGGGCCATTCCGGCCAATGGCGAGCGGGAGGTCGGCTCGCTGTTCGCGCGGGTGAAATGGGAGCCCACCTCCTGGCTCGAACTGGGCGCCGGAGTGGAGTACCTTGCCTACAACACGTCCTTCAACGGCGTCACCACCTACAATACGCCCGGCGACCCATTCACCGGCTATTCCGGCGACGGCTTCAGCCCCAGTGCGAGCGTCGTGGTCACTCCCCTCGAAGGCTGGCAGATCTATGGCCAGTACCAGAGCGGTATCCGCCCGCTAAGCGTGCGCGAGACCAGCCAGACTCGCAGCGACCAGATATTCAACCCCAATCTGGAGGCGGAAGAGGCAAGCAACTGGGAGTTCGGCACCAACCTGCTGCGCGACGACGTGCTGCTGGCGGGCGACAAGCTGCGGCTGAAGCTGGCCTATTTCGACAACACCACGAACAATTATGTCGGCCGCGAATTCACCGGCTATATGGGTCTGTTCAATTATGACTACGTCCGCTTCAAGGGCGTAGAATTTTCCGGACGCTACGATACGGGTCGGATCTTCGCCGACTTCGGAATCAACTACTACACCGATTTCGAGGCCTGCCAGCAGAACGGGGTCTGCACCGACTACACGCTCTCGGCCGACTATCTCACCAACCAGATTCCGCCCCGCTTCACCGCCTCGCTGACGGCCGGCGCCCGCTTCTTCGACGAGCGGCTGACGCTGGGCGGGCGTGTCACCTACATGAGCGAGCGGCTGGTCCCGGTGGCGGAGGATGGCGGGTTCTTCGTCTGGGTGACGAAGGTTTGGGAGCCCTACACGGTTGTCGATGCCTTCGCCCAGTGGAAGCTGAACAGCCACCTCACCCTCGATGTCAGCGTGCAGAACCTGCTCGACACCTATTATGTCGACGCCCTCAACAACACCGACATGCCAGCCCCGGGGCGCACCTTCATGGCCACACTCACCGGCACTTTCGGCAGCGACGAGCCGATCGCGCCGCTCCCCTTCGGCCTGCGCGCGAATGGCGAGCGCTGGACCGGGCTCTATGCCGGCGGCTCCTTCGGCTACGGCTTCGCTTCGGTCGACGGCACCACGACGCTGGCGGATGGAAGCTATGCCCCGAGGGCCTTTAGCGAGTCGGCGAATGAGAACTTCAGCGGCGGCCTTTGGGGCGGGCAGGTCGGTTATAACTACCAGTTGGCCAATAATGTCGTGCTCGGCGTCGAGGCGGATTTCAGCTATCTCAACAGTGGCAGTTCCAGCCTGCTCGACGCCACCGAGGGGGCCAGCCTGATCGCCTACCGCATGCCGGAAGCGCAGACCGACTATTCCTTCGACTGGCTGACCACCGTACGCGCCAAGCTCGGCTATGCCCTGAACGACCAGTGGCTCCTCTACGGCACCGCCGGCCTCGCTTTCCTGCGCGAGTCGGAGGAGCGGACGCAGTACATCTCGGACTATGCGCACGCGGACAATCCCGGCGGGAACCGGACGGAAATCAGCTTCTCCGAGACGGCGAAGCTGACCCGGACCGGCTTCACCTTCGGCGCCGGGGCGGAATACGCCATCGACGACCGGTGGTCGGTCAAGGCCGAGTATTCCTTCGCCGGCTTCGATGCCGACAGCTTCATGTTCTGGAAGGCGCGCTCGGGCGTGACCAAGACCTATCCGAAGCAGGTCGGCACCACCGAGCAGGTCCGAAATCCGGCGGGCTGCGCCGCTGTCGGGGGCCGGTGGTGCGATCTGGTCGAACAGCCCGTCTACGAGGACGTGATCGGCACCTCCACCATCGCCGATGGCCGCGACGCCTCGAACTCGGCCGCGTTCCAAGCGATCAAGATCGGCCTCAACTACCGATTCTAGGTGAAATGACCGGGTTCTTGTTGGCGGGAGCCCTCACCGCCTGACGGAATGGACGACGGCAACGGGGCGAGACCGTTGCTGGCGCCGGCTCTTTCGCTGGGATGATGGGCCCACGCGCTGCCCCTTGGGCTGGAACCTCCGCGCGTTCATATTCGGCGGGATTCATGGTCACGGGCGGCCATGCCGAGCCCATCCAGCACGGGCCAGGCCCGGCTGGCGGCAACGGCGCGCAACTCCGCGTGGGACCCGGCGAGATCGAAGCTCGTCACCTGCTGGCCCAGCCCGCAATGCTTTCGCCGGCGGCTATGCCGCCGACGAAAGCTGAATGGGGCGCAGACGTGGCGGCGCGCCCGCCGCGACTTCAGCTCGTGACGAACGTCAGAAGGTCGGCGTTCAGCACGTCAGCATTCACCGTCAGCATCCCGTGCGAGAAACCGGGATAGGTCTTCAGCGAGCCATTCGGCAGCAGCTTGACCGCCTTCAGGGCCGCGGCGGCGATCGGAACGACCTGATCGTCCTCGCCATGCAGCACCAGCGTCGGCACGGTGATTGCCTTGAGGTCCTCGGTCTGGTCGGTTTCCGAGAAGGCCTTGATGCCGTCATAGTGCGCCTTGGCGCTCCCCATCATGCCCTGCCGCCACCAGTTCTGGATCACCCCTTCATGGACCGTCGCGCCCTCGCGGTTGAAGCCGTAGAACGGGCCCGAGGGGACGTCGCGGAAGAACTGCGCGCGGTTGCCGGCCAGCGCCGTCCGGAAGCCGTCGAAGACCTCCAAGGGCGTTCCTTCGGGGTTGTCGTCGGTCTTCAGCATCAGCGGCGGGATGGCGGAGACGAGAACGGCCTTGGCCACCCGGCCCGCCGGCTCGCCGAACTTGGCCACATAACGCGCCACTTCGCCACCACCGGTGGAATGGCCGACGTGAACCGCGTTCTTCAGGTCGAGCGCCTTGGCGACGGCAAAGGCGTCGGCGGCGTAGTGATCGATGTCGTGACCCTCGGCGACCTGCTCCGAGCGTCCGTGGCCGCGCCTGTCATGCGCGACGACACGATAGCCCTTCGACAGGAAGAACAGCATCTGCGCGTCCCAGTCGTCGGAACTGAGCGGCCAGCCATGGTGGAAGACGATCGGCTGGGCGTCCCTGGGACCCCAGTCCTTGTAGAAAATCTGTACGTCGTCATCGGTCGTGACAAAGCCCATGGCATGTTCTCCTGGCGCGACATCGGGGTGGCTCCGCCGCGCACGCGACGCCCGGCGGAAAAGCCGTGATGAATGGCAATGGTTTGACCGACGCGGCACCGGCGGGCCGCGTCGCCCGGCCGGAACTTGCCGTTCCCTCGAACGATGCGGTAGTGCCGTAGTCAGGCAAGCTGTGTCGCAGAATTAACGACGCCGAATGGGACATCCCCCGGGGCCGCCTGTGTCGCCCGCCCGCCGGGTCGGCATCCCACGCGGAACATGCGGGTGCTCACGGAGATGCCGATCGAGTACCTCGCGCGAAACCCGGCCGTTTCGGGGCTCCCGCCGACGATGCCGATGGGGATCGAAATGGCGATGACCGCGACGGTGGATGTCACCGTCATGGTCAGGCTCTCGATCATGCCCTGGACGATGTCGTCCCAGCGCGCGGAGAAATTGGGCTGGAGAAAGCCTGCGATGAACCGCCCGCCGCGATCGAGCCCCTCGATGACGCGCGCCCAGTTGACGTCGATGGTTCCCAGCGCGAGCGCCAGATAGAGCGCCGCGCCCAGCGTCAGGCCGTGCCGCAGTCAGGGATTGGCGATCAGCGGCGGCGGGCGCCACCGGCGATGAGGGACGGCAGGCATCACAGCGCTTCCGCGATCAGGCGGCGCGGGCGGCCAGTGTCATCTCGGTTGCGCCGTCCATGATGGCGATGGCGCCGAGGCTGGCCTTGAGCGTGGCGAGGTCGAGGGTCTCCAGCGGCAGATTGACGAAGGCGGACATGCGCGCGGCGATCTGCCGGTAGGCGCGGATGAAGGCGGACCTGAGTTCCGCTTCGGTGCCGCCCGATGCCGCGGGGTCGGCGAGCCCCCAATGCGCGGTCAGGGGGTGACCCGGGAAAATCGGGCAACTCTCGCCTGCGGCGGCATCGCAGACGGTGATGACGAAATCCATCGGCTCGACGGCGCGGTCGGCGAATTCGTCCCAGCTCTTGGAACGCAGGTCGTCGGTGGTGTAGCCGAGCCCGCGCAGCAGATCGAGCGCCATCGGGTGGGGCGCGCCGCGCGGCAAGCTGCCGGCGGAGAAGGCGCGGAAACGCCCGCGACCCTCGCGGTTCAGCACGGCCTCGGCCATGATCGAGCGCGCCGAATTGTGCGAGCAGATGAGCAGCACGTTATAGCGACGATCCGACGGCTCGTCCGGCCGCAGGCGCGGAAAGCCGGCGCCCGCATCGGCCTGCGCCGGCAACTCGTCCCGCAGCAGGTCGAGCACCGCCGCCGCCCGCGAGGATATGGCGGTGTAGATGATCGACCGTCCCTCGCGGCGCGAGCCCACCAAACCCGCCCGCTCCAACTGGGCCAGGTGGGTCGACATGGTGTTGTGCGGCACGGCCAGCAAGCGGGCGACATCGCCGGCGTTCAACCCAAAGGGAGCGTAGCGCAGCAGCAGGCGGAAGGCGTCGAGACGGGTCGGCTGGGCCAGCGCTTCGAACATCGCCACCGCCTCGTCCGACAGCAGGCGCTTCACATATTTCGACGAACGCGGCCTTGCCTCACCCTGCATCGTGTCGCTTCCTCTTCGCGTCAGCTTCCGCTCTTGAACGTCGCTGCCCAGTAGTTTTTCACCTGCTGCACAAGCGGCTCAGGCAGCGGAACATAGCCGAGCTGCGATGCATATTCGCTGCCCGCGCCGAGCGCAAAGTCGAAGAAGGACAGGGCGGCGCGGTTGCGCGCGGCATCCGCAGGCTTCCTGTACATCAATATGAAGGTGGTGGCGGCGATAGGGTAGGCCTCAGGAGCCTCGGAATCGTTGATGGTGGCATAGAAATCCCGCGTCTTCGTCCAGTCCACGGCAAGAGCGGCCGTTTGGAACGAGGCGGCGCTCGGGGCAATGAAGTGGCCGGCACGGTTCTGCACCAGGCCGTAGGAGAGCTTGGCCTGCGTCACGTAGGTGAACTCGACATAGCCGATTGCGTTCGCGGTCCGTTGAACGGCAAGGGAGACGCCCTCATTGCCACGCTCTCCGCTGCCGACCGGCCAGGCGACGGAATTGCCCTCGCCCAGCGTCCGCTTCCATTCCGCGCTGGCCTTGGAGAGGTAGGACACCCAGTTGAAGGTGGTGCCGGAGCCGTCCGAGCGGTGGATGACGGCGATCAGGCTGTCGGGCAAGGCAAGGTCCGGATTGAGGGCCTTCAGCGCGGGATCGGACCAGCGGGTGATCTTGCCCATATAGATGTCCGCCAGCACAGCGCCGGTGAACCGCATGGTGCCCGGCGCGATACCGGCAATGTTGACGACCGGCACCACGCCGCCGAACACGATCGGAAACTGGCCGAGACCGAGGCGATCGAGTTCCTCGGGCTTGAGGGGCTTGTCGGAGGCGCCGAAATCGACGGCCTTCTCGCGAATCCGGTTTACCCCGGTCGAGGAGCCCACCGACTGGTAGTCCACGAGCGTTCCGTCGACCTCGCTATAGGCCTGCGCCCATTTCCAGATGATGGGGTAGGCGAAGGTCGACCCCGCCCCGCTCAGCTGGTCGGCGCGGGCGCTCAGCGTCAGGGTCAGCAGTGCGGCGGCGATCAAGGTCAGGGAACGGCGCATCAGGACACCTCAAAATATCAATCCGTCGGGATATATCGACAAATTGTTATGTGGGGTGTGCGACACATATATGACGTTGCCCGCAGTCCTTCCGATCGAACGCCAGGCGTTATCTCTACCCCCGCCGCACTCGCCGCGATTCACCGCCCGGCGTCGGCGTACTATATGCCGCCGACCGGAGATAATGCCCGCGAGGTGCCTCCGTGACGAACCAGAGTGAAATCGATACCAGCGGTGATCCGCAGGCGCGGCCGGGAGCCCGTGGCCCCCGGCCTTTCCGCCCGGATCAGCCGAGCGTGGCGCCGACCTTGCGCAGTTCCGGCAGGATCGGGGCTTTCGGGGTCCAGATCTTGTCGTATTCGGCGATGATCGGTGCCGCATCCGCGGTCGGCGGCACGACGATCTTGATGCCGGTGCCCTCGAAATCCTTGAGCAGCTTGGGGGCGTTGGTCACTGTCTCGTCGACCTGGACGGCCAGCGCCTCCTTCGTGGCCTCGGAGATCAGCGCGCGATCCTCGGCCGAAAGGGTCTGCCACGCCTTGCCCGACGCCAGCGCGATGAAGGGCATGAACACGGCGTCCATGCGCATCAGTACCTTCGACACCTTGTCGAAGCGCTGGTTCCAGGAGAAGTCGAGGTCGGCCTCCAGCCCGTCCACCTGGCCGTTGGCCATGGCGTCGTAGACTTGCGGCGTCGGGATCGGGGTCGGCGCGGCGCCCAGCAGCGAGTAGAAGTCGCGGAAGGTCGGCGTGGTGTTGATGCGCAGCTTCATGCCGTTCAGGCCGGCAATGCCGTCGATCTCCTTGGCCGAGAACACGACGCGGATCGAGGTGATGCCCCAGCCGAGGCCGAGCGTGCCGGTCTCCTTGGGCAGCGGCTCCAGCATCTGCATGGCGATGGGCTGGCGCACCAGTTTGGCGGCGGCCTCGGTCGAACGGATCACATAGGGCGCGAGGATGGCGGCGACGTTGGGCACCCGGTTGCCGACCTCGGCCGCCTGCAGGAAGGCCATGTCGAGCGCGCCGGTCTGAAGCTGCTGCATCATGGCGCCCTCATTGCCGAGTTGGCCGGCATGGAAGACGGTCATGGTCAGCTTGCCGCCGGTCTTCTCCTTCAGCACCTCGGCGACCTTCAGCGCGGCGTTGTTCCAGGGGTGTCCCGGCGGGGTGATGATGCCGAGGCGCAGATCGCGGGTCTGGGCGCGCAGCACGCCGGGGGCGGCGAGCGGCAGGGCGGCTCCGGCAGCCGCGGCGGCAAGCAGGGAACGGCGTGAGATCATCGGGTCGGTCCTTTCGGCTTGAAGGGGTTCAGCGGACGAGGGCAGTGGAGAGGACGGGGAAGATCGACAGCAGCACCAGCAGCAGGCAGGCGGCGAAGAAGAACGGCAGGGTGACGAGGAACATCTTGCCGGGCTTGGCCCCGGTCACCGCCGCGGCGACGAAGAAGCACAGGCCGACCGGCGGGGAGAGGAAGCCGAGGACGAGGTTGATCACCGCCACCACGCCGAACTGCACGGGGTCGATGTGGTAGATCTCGGTGGCGATGGGCAGCAGGATCGGCACCGTCATGATCAGCCCCGGCGCGCCGTCGATCACCGTGCCGATCACCAGCAGGATGACGTTGACCAGCAGCATGAAGCTGATCGGCCCGGTGGCGATGGACTGGATCCAAAGCGCCACTTCCTGCGGCACCTTGGCGAACACCAGCACCCAGGACAGCACGCCCGCGGCCGCCACCAGGAACAGCACGATCCCGGAATAGACCCCGGCCCGCACGAACATGCGCGGCAGTTGCGAAAGGCGCAGTTCGCGGGTCCAGAAGCGCCCGACCAGCACGGCGGCGAGGGCGCCGACGGCGGCGGATTCGGTGGGGTTGGCGAGGCCGGAGAGGATGGAGCCGACGATGACGAAGGGGATCAGCAGCGTCGGGGCGCAGGCGAGCACGGTGGAGACCCGCGCGCGCATGCTGGAGGTTTCGCCGCGCGGGTAGCTGTAGACGTACCCCATCAGGGCGATGACGGTGCAGAACATCGCGGTGAGCACGATTCCGGGGATCAGCCCGGCGACCAGCATGGTGCTGACCGGCACCTGCGCCAGCACCGAATACATGACGAACATGATCGAGGGCGGGATGATCGGCCCGAGCATGCCGGCATAGGCGGTGAGGCCGGCGGCGAAGGTCTTGTCGTAGCCCTTCGCTTCCATCTCCGGCACCATGATCTGCGCCATGATGGCGACCTGTGCGGTGGCCGATCCGAGAATGGACGAGACGAACATGTTCGCCAGCAGGTTCACATAGGCGAGGCCGCCGCGCAGCGAGCCGACGAAGGCCATGGTCATCGAGATGATCTGGCGGGTGATGCCGCCGCCATTCATGATCTCGCCGATGAGGATGAACAGCGGGATCGCGATCAGCCCGTAATTGTCGACCGAGCCGAACATCTGCATCGGGAAGCTCTGGTAGAGCACCGGATTGCCGGACGCCTGGATGAAGACGACGCCGGCGAGGCAGATGGTGATGCCGATCGGCACCCCCACCAGCAGGAAGGCGAGGAAGGCGGCGCCGGTCAGCATCAGGCGACCTCCTCGGCATTGTGGAGGCCGATGCGGCTGCGGTCCGGCGGGGCGGCGAGGCCGAGATCCTCGATGAGGTTGGCGGCGCTGTGGGCGATGAGGGTGAAGGCGAACAGCGGGATCACCAGATAGACCACCCAGCTCGGCCAGTTCAGCGTCTGGGTACGCTCGGTGTAGAGGAAGTTGAAGGTCGCCCCGCCATATTCGCGCGCATCGAAGCCTGCGGAGGCGATGCCGACCGGGTCCATCCACACCCAGCACATCGCCGCCAGCGCGAGGCCGAAGCCGAGGATGCACAGCGTCGACACCACGCGCATCGCCCGCGCCGGGCCGGACGGGAGATGTTCGGTCAGCAGCGTCATCGAGAAGTCGAGCCGCAGCCGCGAGGTGGCGGAGGCGCCGATGAAGGTGAGCCACACCGCGGTGAAGATCGCCGATTCGTCGATCCAGTAGAGCGGCGCGCCGCCGTAGCGGGTGACGACGTTGAGGAGGATCAGCGCGGTGAGCAGCGCCATCAGGCTGCCGATGGCGAAGCGCTCCGCCGTCAGCAGAGCCTCGGAAAGCGCGGTGACGGCACGCAACAGCCTGCCACCGGCGGCAACGCCGTTGGTTTGCGACATGTGTACCCATTCCCCTCTTTTGCGGGATCGTAGATTTTATAAATTCTCTCCGTCAATATGCTCATCGTGATTATTCGGGTCCGTCGGGTCGAAAATGAACCCTCTCCTCAAGCACCGCACGCTTTCGGCCGCCGTCCTCGACCAGTTGCGGAAGGCGATTCTCGACGGGACCTATCCGGCCGGCGCCCAGCTACGGCAGGACGCGCTGGCCGAAGCGTTCCGGGTCAGCCGCATCCCGATCCGCGAGGCGCTGTTCCAGCTCGACGCGGAAGGGCTGGTGCGTTTCGTGCCGCAGAAGGGCGCGGTGGTCGCCGAACTCTCCACCGAGGAAATAAGCGACGTCTTCGAACTGCGCCGGCTGCTGGAGCCGCGCCTTCTCGCCCGTTCCATCCCCTCCCTCGACGCCGGCGACTTCGCCCGGCTCGACGCGCTGCACGCGCAGATGGTGGCGGCGACGGCGGCGAACGATCTCGGGCGCTGGGGCCAGATCAACGCCGATTTCCACATGGCGCTCTATGCGCGTGCCGGCCTGCCGCGCTCGCTCACCATCGTTCACGGCCTGCTGCAGGCCAGCGACCGCTACACGCGGGTGCATCTGGGCGACGTCGCTGGCATGGGCATCGCCGGCATGCAGCGCGCGGTGAGCGAGCATGCCGCACTCGCCGACCTCAGCCGCGCGGGCGATATCGCGGCGGCCTGCGGCTTTCTCGACCAGCACATACTGACCGTCCATGAGGACCTGCTGCGCGAACTGGAGCGCAGCCAGCGCGAGGCGATGACGTGAACGATTCCACCGCACCCCGGCCCGACAGCGTGCGGCTCAGCCTCGACGACGTGCACGCTCTCGCCCGCGACACGCTGCTCGCCGCCGGTCTCGGCGCGCCGCACGCTGCCGCCATCGCCCGCTCCATCACCCGGGCCCAGGCCGACGAGTGCCACTCGCACGGGCTCTACCGGCTGCTCGGCTATGTCGACAGCGTGCGCAGCGGCAAGGTTGAGCGGCAGGCGCTGCCCGTGCTTACCCGGGCGACGCCGGTGGTGCTGCGGGTGGATGCCCGGCGCGGCTTCGCCCCGCTCGCTATCGAGACCGCTGTGCCGGCGCTGATCGAGGCGGCGAAGACCTACGGCATCGCCGCGCTCGCCATTCACGAGTGCTACCATTTCTCGGCGCTGTGGGCGGATATCGAGCCGGCTGTCGAAGCCGGCCTCGCCGCCTGGTGCTTCACCGTCGGCCAGTGCTGCGTCGCCCCTTCCGGCGGCAGCGCGCCGCTGTTCGGCACCAACCCCATCGCCTTCGGCTGGCCGGGCCCCGCGGGGCGCCCCTTCCTGTTCGACTTCGCCACCAGCGCCGCCGCGCGCGGCGAGGTGGAGCTGAAGCGCCGGGCCGGCGAGCCGCTCCCCGAGGGCTGGGCGATCGGTCCCGACGGCGCGCCGACCACCGACCCGGCAACCGCGCTCGCCGGCGCCCTGCTGCCCTTCGGCGGGCACAAGGGCTCGGCGCTGTCGCTGATGGTCGAGCTTATCGCCGGCCCGCTGATCGGCGATGTCACCAGCCGGCAGGCCAGGGCGCTGGAAAACGGCGATGCCGGCCCCCCGCTCGGCGGCGAATTGTTCATCGCCATCGACCCGGCGGCCTTCGGCGGCGAGACTCTCGGCCGGCGCCTTGCCGAGGCTGAGGAACTGTTCGCCCAGGTGAAGGCGCAGCCTGGCGCAAGGCTGCCCTCCGAGCGGCGCTACGCCGCCCGCGCCCGCAGCGCCGACGGCGTGCTGGTTCCGGCCGGCCTGCTGGCCGAAATCCACGCGCTGAACCGCTAGGGCCTGCCGCGCCGGGGCGCGTGCCAGCCGCCGCGCGGCAATCGTTCGGCTGCAAATGGTCTTCCCAGCGGGGCCATTCTCGCGCAATACGACGCCAACGGCATGCGCGGCGACCGGGCCGTCCCCCGTGAGCGGAACCATGAAAGCGATCTTCGCCCGTCTGGCCATCCTGTTGGCGCTGCTCGTCAGTGGCGCAGCCCTTGCCCGGGAAGGCGGTGCCCCGGCGCAGGACCACATCGTCGGCCGTGCCGTGCTGGAAGATCCCGAGGGGACCTTGTCCATTGAGGACGTGACCGGTCGCGCCTTCGCCCCGGCGGGGCCGATCCTTGCGCGAGGCTACACGCCCTCCACACACTGGCTGCGGCTCACGGTCCGCCCCGGCGATGGCGGGCCGCTGGTGCTGCGCATCCGCCCGACCTATCTCGACCGGGTCGAACTCTATGAACCCGATGCCAACGCGCCGGGCGGCTGGAAGCGCGATGTCACCGGCGACCGCACCCCCTTTCTGGAACGCGACCTTCCCTCCGTCGCGCTCGGCTTCACCATCTGGCCGACCGGGCCGGAGACGACCTATTACCTGCGCCTGTCGACGTCCAGCACCTCGCTGCTGCATGCCGAGGCATTGCTGCCGCAGGTCGCCGCGCTTGCCGATCTGCAGATCCATGTCGACGAGATCTTCATTCTCGGGCTGCTGCTCTGCATCCTGCTGTGGACGGCGAGCGACTTTCTGGCCCGCCGCGATCCGGTGGTCGGCTGCTTCGCCATCAACCAGCTGTTCTTCATCAGCTACAACGTGCTGATCATGGGCTATGGCGCGCTCATCTTCCCGCATGCCGCGCCCGGTTTCGTCGACAGGCTGACCAGCGTCGTCATCATCGCCACCCCGCTGTTCTCGATCCTCACCAACAGGCTGCTGCTCCGGCAGTTCGACCTTCACCCCATCGCCCGCTGGATGCTGGACACGCTGCTGGCGCTTGCCGTCGTCGCGCTCGGGCTGCTCGCCGCCGGCGCGGCCCAGCAGGCGCTGGCGCTCAATGCCTATGTTGTCATGCTGATCGTGCCGCTGCTGCCGGTGCTGGCGCTGAGCACGCGGCGCGAGGCGCCGCCGGGGCGGCGGACGCTCGGGATCGTCTACACGATCCAGGCCTTGTCGCTGCTCTTCACCATGCTGCCGCTGCTCGGCCTGCTGCCGGCCACCACCTGGAACCTCGACGCCAACATCATTCACGGCCTGCTGTCCGACCTGCCGCTGTTCGTCCTCCTCGCCCTGCGCTCGCGCGAGGCACGCCGGACCGGCATCGAGGTACAGATGAACCTCGATCTGACGCGCCGCGAACTGGAACTCCAGCGCCGGCAGTTCGACATGCAGAACCGCTTCATGGCGATGCTGACGCATGAACTGCGCACGCCGCTCTCGGTCATCCGGCTGGCGGTGGGCACCGCCAAGATCGAAGGCGAGCCGCGCCGCCTGATCGACAGCGCCTTCGGCAACATGGCCGGCATCATCGACCGCTGCAGCCTGGCCGACCGTATGGAACAGCAGCGCCTCGACGTCGTCCGCGAGCCGGTCGACATCGAGGCGCTGCTGCGGGCGATCGTCACCGCCAACACTCAATCCGGGCGCGTGACCCTGAGTGCCGGCCCGCTGCCCAGCGTCGATTCGGACGAGCAGCTCGTTGCCGTGGCGTTGCACAACCTCGTCGACAACGCGCTCAAATACTCGCCGGAAGGCTCCACCGTCGAGGTCACGGCGCTGATCGAGGAGAACGCGCCGCCCGATGGCAGGGCCGCGGCGACGCCCGGCATCCGGGTCGCGGTGGAGAATTCATGCGGGCGCACCGGGGTGCCGGACCCGGCCCGGCTGTTCGAGAAGTTCCACCGCGGGCCGCAGGCGCGCACCACCAGCGGTTCGGGCCTCGGGCTCTATATCGTGCAGGGAATCACCGATCTGCTCGGCGGATCGGTCTCGTATCAATTCAGCGAGGGAAGAGCGCGCTTCAGCCTCTGGTTGCCATGCTCAGCATAGCCGTTGTCGAGGACAATGACGATCTGCGTGCCGCCATCCTCAACGCGCTGCGCGGCGAGGGCCATCACGTGGTCGGCTTCGATTGCGCCGAGGCCCTTGCCGAGCAGGGGCGAACATTGCGGATCGACCTCGTCGTGGTCGACCTCAACCTGCCGGGGGAGGACGGAATAAGCCTGGCCCGCCGGCTGCGCGCCACCGAGCCCGAGATCGGCATCATCATGATGACCGCCCGCACCCGCACCGACGACAAGCGGATCGGCTATGAGAGCGGCGCCGACATCTACCTCGCCAAGCCGGTCTCGCTGGAGGAACTGGCCGCCGCCATTCTCGCCCTGTCGCGACGCCTGCGCCCCGCGCCGGCCGCGCCGACCGGGCTGGTGGTCGATACCGGGCGCCTCACCCTTGGCGGCCCCAGCGGGGTGACGCACCTGTCGGCATCCGAGGCCGCCCTGCTCGCCGCCTTCGCGCGGGCGCAGGACCATCGGCTGGAAACCTGGCAGATCATCGAGGTGCTGGAGCAGGTGGACCGCGCGCTGAACCGTAATGCCCTGAACGTCACCGTTTCGCGGCTGTCCACCAAACTGCGGCAGAGCGGCACCGCGCCGCGCCCGATCCGGGCGATCCGGAACTGGGGCTACCAGCTCTGCGAGCCGGTAAGGCTGACCTGAGCGACCCGGTCGGCGCTTCGGCCCGGGTAACGTTCGGTAATAATTCCGGAAACGGCTCCGCTAGGTTCCCGCCAAACAGCTCTGGGCTTTGGTGGGGAACGGCACGGACATGTGGAACGCCGATAGCCAGCCGGCAAAGAGGACCGTCGTCGGCGGAGCCGCCGTCGTCGCCGCCATGGTGGGTCTCGCTACGCCAGCGCGGGCGGATTGCGTGCGCGACGACAGCGTCGTCACCTGCGCGACGCCCTCGCCGAACGGCTATGACGAGACCGTCACCAGCGGGCGCACGGACCGCACGGTGAACGTCTCCGCCGACGTGGCGGACGGCATCGACATCACCCTCTCCGCCGGCGGCGACATCGCCATCGACCAGACCGCTGGAACCATCACCAACAATTATGGCGATGCCGTCTATCTGAAGACCACCGACGGCAAGATCACCGGCACGGTCGGCAGCATGTCCACCAAGGACAACGGCCTCGAACTGGTGGCGTCGGAAATTGACGTCACCGTCGCCGGCTCGGTCAGCGGGACGGGTAGATACTCCTCGGGCGTCGTCCTTTACGAGGTCGGCTCGGTGAAGCTGACCAATTCCGGCGGGGCCGACCACGCCATCACCGGCAACACCGCCGGCGTCAATGTCTGGCGTGCCGACAGCCTGACCCTCGTCAACGAGAATGGCAGCAGTATCGTCGGCACGGCGCGCGACGGCACGGGCGTCTTCGCCTACTCCGTCAGCGGCGATGTATGGGTATCGAACGATGCCAGCTCGATCACCGGCCCGACGGCGCTCGGCGCATGGGACATCGGTGGCGACGTGACCGTGCTGAACGGCAGCGGCACGATGACCGGCTCCGGCTACGGCGTCGATATCTGGTCCGTCGCCGGCAACGCCAAGGTCATCAACGGCAGCGGCGTGCTCGCGGGCGGCACTTACAGCGGCGTTTCCCTCGTCGAGGTGGCGGGCGACGTTGAGCTGCGCAACGGCGCCGGCGGCCAGATCACCAGCACGAGCGACTATGGCGTGCTCGCCTACCTGGTTGAGGGCGACACGCTGATCGAGAATCGCGGCGGCCTTATCTCCTCCGGCAGCTCTGCCGGAATCTATGCCGATGGCGCGCGTGTCTCGATCGTCAACGGTTCGGGGCTGGATGCCGACGAGTTCGAGCAGACGGGCTTCATCACCGGCGGCATTGTCATCGACAGCGGGGCCTATTCCGAGGAGGCGGGGACGGGTGGCGCGACGCTGACCAACGAGGCCGGCGGCGTCATCATCAGCCAGCCGCTGCCCGTGCTCGATGGCGAGATCACCCGCGACCAGATCGCCGCCGCCTCCGGCGAGGTGGTGGTCCAAGCCTCCGGTGGCCGGATCGTCCTCGCCAATGACGGCATACTGATCGGCCGGGTCTCGCTCACCGGCGCGGACGACACATTCGAGAATTCGCGGGTCTGGATGGTGACCGGCATCAACGATTTCGGTGCCGGCGCGGACGTGCTGACCAGCACGGGCACCATCTATGCCGCGGCCATCGCCGACACGGCGGAAACCACCCGGTTCGATGGTCTGGAGAGCTTCGCCAATCACGGCATCTTCAGCCTTGCCGATGGCGGCGCCGGCGACATCGCCAGCTTCAGCGGCGATATCTCCTTTGAGAAGGGCGCGACCTACATCATCGATGTCGACCTTGCCGGCCAAGCGGACCTAATCTCGGTTGCCGGCACGGCCACCATCGACAGCGGCGCCGGCATCCGCATGCGCGGCGTGGACGGCATCGCCTTCGGCACTGACTATCACGTGCTTACCGCCGCCGATGGCGTGGACGGAAATTTCGGCAGCGTCGCCGGGGAGGTGCCGGTCTCCGCCTTTGTCGGCCTTACCTCCACCAACACCGGCAACGACATCTTCGTCCGGTTCGACCAGGCCCGCGCCTTCACTGCGGCCGCGGCGACGCGCAACCAGCTCGCGACGGCCGCGGCGCTGGATACACTGCCGACAAAGGGTCCGACCAGCGGACTGCGCGAAGCGCTGTTGTTCCTTCAGACCGATGCGCAGGCGCGCGGGGCCTTCGACCGGCTCTCGGGCGAGGTGCACGCCTCGGCGCAGAGCCTGTTCGTCGAGCAGAGCGGGCTGGTCCGCAACGCGATGACCGACCGGCTGCGCGCCGCGCAGGGGGCAGTGGGCGCCTCTTCGGCCCCGGTGCTGAGCTATGGCCCGGCCGCTGGCGCGGGCATGAGCGACGCCGGCCGGGCGATCGAGCAGGGCATGGCCTATAAGGCGGCTCCCGCCAGCGCTCCCGGGCCGGCGCTCTGGGCCACCGGCTTCGGCTCCTGGAGCGAGTTCGACGGTACCGGCAACGCCGCGTCGCTCTCCGGCTCCACCGGCGGATTCCTGATCGGCACCGACACGGCGCTCGCCGCCGGCTGGCGCCTCGGCCTCGCCGGCGGCTACAGCGCCACCTCGTTCGATGTCGACGGGCGGGCGTCGTCGGGCGACAGCGACAACTGGCATCTCGGCGTCTATGGCGGCAACCAGTGGGGCGCGCTCGCCCTGCGCGCCGGCCTCGCCTATACGTGGCAGGACGTGTCGACCTCGCGCTCGGTGGCCTTTGCCGGCTACGCCGACAGCCTGAAGGCGGACTACAATGCCGGCCTGTTCCAGGCTTTCGGTGAGCTCGGCTATCGCTGGGATACGGCGCTTGCCGCCTTCGAGCCCTTCGCCAACCTCGCCTATGTGAGCCTCGACACCGACGGCTTTGGCGAACGGGGCGGCGCGGCCGCGCTCGCCGGCACCGGCTCGGGAATGGACACCAGCTTCACCACGCTCGGCGTCAGGCTGGAGAAGGACATCGCGCTGGGCCGCCTGTCCACCACGCTGCGCGGCACGGCGGGCTGGCGGCACGCCTTCGGCGACATCACCCCGGTTGCCACCCAGGCCTTTCTCGGCGCGGCGTCGTTCGATACGGCGGGCATCGCCATCGCCGAGGATGCCGCGGTGGTGGAGGCGGGGCTCGATGTGCTGGTCGGCGCCACCGCCACGCTGGGCGTCGCCTATACCGGCCAGTTCGGCGACGGCGTCACCCAGAACGGGTTCAACGCGACGATGAAAATCGACTTCTGAATATCCCGGCGGAATGCGGGTTCCGCCGGCGCTTCGTGGAAAGGTGCGGCCGCACGTTGCGCGCCCTGACCGCCACGAAGGCCCCGGGTCGCTCAGGGTGGGGAGCGTCCCGGGGGAGATTTTTTGACGAGGCGGCTATTCCTCCAGATCCTCGTTCTCGCTCTCGGGGGAAAGCTCCGGCACCGCTTCCTTGGTCGGCTGGCGGGTGAAGCCCCTGAGATCCGCCGTCGGCTGGAAGTCGCGGGTGATCTCCACCGGGCTGACCACATAGGCCGTCACCAGCTCCGCCAGCGAGCGCAGCGCGTGCATGTGGATGCGTTCATAGCCGTGCGAGGCGTCGACGCCGAAGGTGATCAGCGCCGTGCGCACATCCGCGCCGGCGATCACCGCGCTGGCCGAATCCGAGCGGTAATAGCGGAACAGGTCCTTCTGGTAGCGGATGTCGTTGGTCCGGCACAACTCGGCGAGCTTCTTGGTGAGATGGTAGTCGAACGGCCCGCTCTGGTCGGCGGTGGAGAGGGTGACGCCGAACTCGTCGGAATTCTGCCCCGGCGCGGTGGTGCCGTTGTCGATCACGACCAGCGAGGCGACATCGGCGGTGAGCACCGCCGAGGCGCCGACCCCGACCTCCTCCGAGATCGAGAACAGCCAGTGGATGTCGACCGGCGTTTCCGCCTTGGCGTCGTGCAGGGCCTTCAGCGCCGCCAGCATCACCGCGACGCCGGCCTTGTCGTCGAGGTGGCGGGAGACGATGAAGCCGCTGTCGAGAAACTCCGGCTGTGGGTCGATGGCGATGATGTCGCCGACCTCGAAGCCGAGATGGGCGAGGTCGTCGGCGTTGCGCGCGCGCGCATCGACACGCATTTCGACATGGTCCCAGCCGATCGGCAGCCGGTCGACCTCGTCGTTGAAGGTGTGCCCGGAAGCCTTCAGCGGCAGGATGGTGCCGCTATAGCTGCCCTTCTCGGTGAAGATGATGCCGCGCGCGCCTTCGGCAAAGCGCGCCGACCAGGTGCCGATCGGCACCAGGGCGAGCCGGCCATTGTCCTTGAGCTGCTTCACCTGGGCGCCGAGCGTATCGACATGGGCGACCAGCGCCCGGGCGCCGAGATGGGTGCCGCCGGGGCGGTTGGCGCGAATGGCGCCGCGCCGCGTCAGTTCCACCTTGAGGTCGAAGCTGGCGAGCTCCTTGGCGACGAAGCGCACGATGGTGTCGGTGTAACCGGTGGGACTGGGGATGGCGAGCAGCTTGCGCAGCACCTTGGCGAGATAGTCGGCGTCGATGGTCAGCCGCGTCATGCGTCTCCCCTGGCCTGCGGAGCTTCCATCACCTGCCGCACGCCGGCGGGAATGGCGAGCGGAAACAGGAGGTCGATGAACCGTTCGGCGGTCGGCTGCGGTTCGTGATTGGCAAGGCCCGGGCGTTCATTCGCCTCGATGAACGCATAGTCGGGCTCCATCGGCGATTTCACCATCAGGTCGACGCCGACCACCGGAATGTCGATCGCCCGCGCCACCTTGATGCCGGCCTCGACCAGCAGCGGATGCACCATGTCGGTGACGTCGTGAATGGTGCCGCCGGTGTGCAGATTGGCGGTGCGCCGCACCCGAAGCTCTTCGCCGGCGGGCAGCACGGAATCCATCGCCATGCCCGCGTCGTGCACCGTCCGCTCGGTCTCGCCATCGGCGGGAATGCGGGATTCGCCCCCGGTCGCGGCGGCGCGGCGGCGGCTCTGCGCCTCGATCAGTTCGAGGACGGTGCTGCTGCCGTCGCCCACCACCGTGGCGGGGCGGCGGATGGCGGCGGCGACCACCCTGAAGTTGATGACCACGAGGCGCAGATCCTCGCCCTCGACGCATTGCTCGACCAGCACGTCGCTGGCCACCTTGCGGGCCTCGACGACGGCGGCGTCGAGCTGGTCCAGCGATGTCACGCCCACGGAAATGCCGCGCCCCTGCTCGCCGCGCGCCGGCTTCACCACCAGCCGGCCATGCCGCTTGAGAAAGGCGGCGATCTCCTCCATTGGCACCCCGGTGGTAAGCTGCTCGGGCACACGCACCCCCGCTTCGGCGACGATGCGGCGGGTGATGGCCTTGTCGTCGCAGATCGACATCGCCACCGCCGAGGTCAGTTCCGACAGGCTCTCCCGGCAGCGCACCGAGCGGGCGCCGAAGCTCAGCCGGAAGAAGCCGTTCCCGGGGTTGATGGGTTCGACCATGATGCCGCGGCGGCGGGCCTCGTTGATGATGATCTGGGCGTAGGGATTGTAGCCCTCATTCTGTTCCGGGCCGGCGAACAGCTTCTCGTTGATCGGGTTCTTGCGCTTCACGGTGAAGAAGGTCACCCGCTCGAAGCCGAGCTTCTCATAGAGGGCGATGGCCTGATTGTTGTCGTGCATCACCGAGAGGTCGAGAAAGGCCGCGCCGCGTGCGGCGAAATGCTCGGCCAGGCTGCGCACCAGTGCCTCGCCGATGCCGGGCTGGCGCGCCTGCGGGTCCACCGCGAGGCACCAGAGCGAGGCGCCGCGCGCGGGATCGTCGAAGGCGAGGCCATGATCGACCCCTGTCACCGTGCCGACCACCCGGCCTGTGGTCTCGTCCTCGGCCACCAGATAGGTGATCGGGTCGGGCGAGCGTTCCGACTGGAAGAACTGCAACGGCACCGTCACCATGGCGCGCGAGGCATAGATGCGGTTGATGGCGTCGGCATCGGCGCCCGATGCCAGCGGGCGGATGACGAAGCCGGCCAGCGGCCGTTCCGAGGGGCGGTAGTCGGCAAGGTTCAGGCGGAAGGTGTGGGAGGGATCGAGAAACACCTCCTGCGGCGCGTGCGACAGCAGCACATGCGGCTCGTCGATATAGACCGCGATGTCGCGCCGGTCGGGTCCTTCCTCGCGCAGCGTGGCGACGAGGTCCGACAGATTGTCGAAGGTCTGGCCGAAGATCAGCCGGCCCCAGCCGACATCGAAGGCGCAATTGGATTTCACGTCGCTCTCCTCCCGCTCAGACGCTGTGCGACTGGAGCCACATCTCCAGCAGCGCCACCTGCCACAGCTCCGATCCGCGCAGCGGGGTGATGTGGGAGACCGGGTCGGCGAAGAGGGTGTCGAGATAGTCCTGCCGGAACAGCCCGCGCTCGCGCGCCGCCTGCGAGCCCAGCACGTCGCGCACCATGTCGAGATAGGGGCCGGAGATGTATTTGAGCTGCGGCACCGGGAAATAGCCCTTCGGCCGGTCGATCACCTCATGGGGCACCACCAGCCGGGCGGCGTCCTTCAGCGCGCCCTTGCCGCCGTGGGCGAGCTTGAAGGCGGGCGGAATGGTGGCGGCGAGTTCCACCAGCTCATGGTCGAGGAAGGGCACCCGCGCCTCCAGCCCCCAGGCCATGGTCATGTTGTCGACCCGCTTCACCGGGTCGTCGACCAGCATCACCTGCGAATCCAGCCGCAGCGCGCGGTCCACCGGGGTGGCGGCGCCGTCCGCCAGCAGATGCGCGGCGACGAGGTCACGGCTGGCATCGGTGTCGGCCATCCATTCCGGGCCGAGCTGGCGGGCCAGCGTGGCGTGATCGCGGTCGAAGAAGCCGCGCGCATAGTCGCCGACCACGTCGTTGCTGTCGGCGAGCGGGGGATACCAGTGATAGCCGGCGAACACCTCGTCCGCGCCCTGGCCGGACTGCACCACCTTGATCGACTTCGAGACCTCGCGCGAGAGCAGGTAGAAGCCGATATTGTCGTAGGACACCATCGGCTCCGACATGGCGTGGATGGTGTCGGGCAGTGCCCCCATCAGGTCGGAGGAGGGCACGAAGATCTTGTGATGGTCGGTGCCGAAGTGCCGGGCGATGAGGTCGGAATAGACGAACTCGTCGCCCTTCTCGCCATTGGCCTCCTCGAAGCCGATGGAGAAGGTGGCGAGGTCCTTCTGGCCCTCCTGCGCCAGCAGGCCGACGATGATGGACGAATCCACCCCGCCCGACAGCAGCACGCCCACCGGCACGTCCGCCACCATGCGCCGGCGCACGGCGGTGCGCAGGGCGTCCAGCACCCGGTCGCGCCAGTCCTGGGCGGTGAGCCCGGAATCTTCGGCCCGGCGCTCATAGGGCGGGCGCCAATAGGTGCGCTCGGTGAAGCTGCCATCGGGGGCGTAGCGGCGCAGTGTGGCCGGCGGCAGCTTGCGCACGCCCTTGAGAATGGTGCGCGGCGGGGGCACCACGGCGTGGAAGCTCATATAATTGTGCAGGGCGTCGCGGTCGATCGAGGTGTCGATGTCGCCGGCCGCCAGCAGCGCCGGCAGGCTGGAGGCGAAGCGCAGCCGCTTGCCGCCCTCGGCGTAATAGAGCGGCTTGATGCCGAAGCGGTCGCGCGCCAGCACCACCGCGCCGGTGTCGCGCTCGGCAATGGCGAAGGCGAACATGCCGTGGAAGCGCTCGACGCACGCTTCCCCCCAGGCATGATAGGCCTTGAGGATGACCTCGGTGTCGCCATGGGAGAAGAAGCGGTAACCCTTTTCCTCCAGCGCGGCGCGCAGCTCCGGGTAATTGTAGATGCAGCCATTGAAGGTCAGCGTGAGCCCGAGCTCGGGATCGACCATCGGCTGAGCGGCCTTGTCGGAAAGGTCGATGATGCGCAGGCGCCGGTGTCCGAAGGCTATGGGCCCGCGCGCTTCCAACCCGGCGCCATCGGGGCCGCGCGGGGCAAGTATATCCATCATGGACGAGATGACGCGCGCGTCAGCGAATGTGCCATCGAATCGAACTTCACCGGCAATTCCACACATGCTGGTTCTCTGTCTCCCTTGGGCTCGGACGAACGAAAAAGGGCCACATCGATTGCTGCGATCCGGCCCAGTCTGAAAGGGATAATACGGGCGCACGCCATTCGTTCAACCTTCGATGCAGGAATCTGGATTTCCCCGCGCACCGGCCTATGCCTTCATGCCCGGTGGCGCCCGCAGCTTTCTACTGAGCCGGCTTCCAGGCTGCGGGGTGGAACGGCGGGCCTGCGAGGCGGCTGGGCATGACCATGGATGCGATCAGGAACGTGGCGCCCGGGAAGGCGGTAGCGGGATCGGCGGTTTGCGGCTCTGGCCGGGCGACGCCTCGCCGTGCGGGTGGCAGCGCTCTCACCTCCAAAAAATGTTCACAAAGTGACATTTTCTTTATGGGCGGTGCTCGAATACGCAGACTGCGGTCACGCATTTCGCCTTCGAGCGCCTTCAACCGGGTTCTAGATCAAGATGCACGGCTCGTGCGTGCCGGTCGATCATCGCGTTGCCAATAGAATGTTGCATTTACAAAATTCACGCGCCTTCAAGCCGCATTCCGGCTCTCGATAGGCGCTCGGTTCCGCCCGGGCGTGGCCGAAGGGGGTGTCGCCGGGATTAGAAAAATTGAACTAAATCCGAAATATGGCCGTGTTTGCGGCCCGCCGGCCGGTCGAGCGACGAGCCGGTGGAAGCGTTGCAGATTAAAGACCCCGAATGGCCCGTGCCGGCGCGCCGTTGCGCGTCGCGGCGCCGGTCAAGGCGCGCGCCTGCTTTGCCGAGGATGGCCCAGGCGGTCCCTGCCGTATAAAATGTAATATAAACGACATTCTTGCATGGCAAAGTCCCGCATCTCGAAACATCCCGGCCGACATGCGGTGCCCCCCGGCCCGCTCCAGCAACGGCCGCGGACACTATGGGCGCATGGGGACTGCACGATGAATTTCAGGAACACCCGCCGGCGACGTGACTTCAGTCTGATCAAGGTGGCGTCGCGGCTGCTCTGCGGCGTCGCGCTCGGCGGCCTTGGCGCTGCCTCCGCCCAGGCGCAGGACGGCACGCTGCGCATCCTGACGCTGAACACCTGGGGCGATCAGTACGCGTCCAACCTCGGTGTCACCTCCGACTTCTTCATCAACGGCGATTACGACATCATCGCCCTGCAGGAATCGCGCACCAATACGCGCTACATTCCCGGCCTGACGCAGATGCTCGGCGACGCCGGCCTCGGCACCTATGCCGGCACCCAGATCAGCGATGTCAGCGTGCTCAGCCGGCTGTCCGGCACGTTCGGCGCCAGCACGCTTGGCGACGCCGTCGCCTATCAGAAGATCGATGCCCAGAACGGCGTTCCGCAGTCCATCATCGGCTCCGTCCATCTCAACTATTATGACGAGCCCAATATCCGCCTCAACGAGGTCAAGGGCCTCAACAGCTGGGCGGCCGGGTCGGACACCCCGATCATCCTGGTCGGCGACTTCAATGCCGGCGACGTCTCCGAGCGCGGCCTGCACAGTGCCGAGCAGCAATCCTACCTCTATGCCCGCACCATCATCGACGGGGGCTCATCGGCGCTGTGGAAGCAGCTGGCGACGGAGTATACGCCGGATGGCAAGGCCAGCGAATACGAGGCCTATGCGGCTTCGATGAAGGTGGTCGATTCCAACGGCCTGACGCATTACCGCAACGTGATCCAGGACTATTTCAACGCCCACCGCGACGAATTTCCCGGCAAGACCAGCTATTCGCAGCTCAGCTGGCGGCAGTGGGAGCAGATCATCGCCAAGGACATGGCGCAGAACGGCATCACCTTCGAGGACGAGACCTACCCGGTGGCGTCCAACACGCCGGTGACGATGAACGTGCTCAAGAAGCAGTACATGCTGCTCTACACGCCGGAGGAGCAGGAAGCCTTCGCGCCGCACGGCCTGGGCGACGGCACCACCACCTGGCCTTCGGCCGGCGAGGACGCCACCAATACATGGACCAGCTGGGACCGGGTGACGATCGACCATTTCATGGTCTCCCGCCCGTTCGGCAAATGGTACACCATCCAGGACGATCCCGATGACGCCTATACCGGCGTGCTCGACGAGGTCGGCAACATCAATGACGGCAGCGCGACGCTGTCCGACCACGAGCCGGTCGCCCACACGCTGAAATGGATCGGCCCGGCGCTGGAGACCTACACCGAGACGGTCGACGACGCGGAGGTGGAGAAGACCCGCCTGGTCTGGGGCGAGGCGGCTCCGGTGTTCGAAGAGAAGAACAAGGAATTCTACCTCACGCGCAACAACATGCGCACGGACGTCTATCTCGGGCAGATCGCCGACGAGAACGGCAACCCGATCCTCACCGATCTGACGCTGGAAGAGAAGAAGACGCTGCTCGACTGCACCAGCACCGACCCGCGCTTCCAGCAGGCCATCGTCGACTACTGCATCGACGATCACAGCTTCATCGGCGAGACGCTGGTCACCGATGGCGGCACGGTCATTGTCGACGAGGACGCCGCGCTCGGCACTTCGGCGGCGAGCCTGCATCTCGACAACGGCACGCTGCGGATCGCCGGCACCGACATGGCGCTGCTCGACCGTGCCGTCGTGCTGGAAGCCGGCGGCGGCGGGATCGACGTCGCCGAGGCCGACAATGCGGTGGCCATCGCCCGCGTCATTTCCGGCACGGGCGACCTGAGCAAGCTCGGCGCCGGCACGCTGGGCCTGTTCGGCGAGAACACTTATACCGGCGAGACCCGGGTCGAAGAGGGTCTGCTGGTGGTCGAGGGCTCGATCGCGAACTCCTCGCTCACCACCGTGTTCGACGGGGCGGCCCTTGCCGGCGCCGGCACGGTCGGCAATCTGCGCATCGCCTCGGGCGGCATGATCGCGCCCGGCCAGTCCATCGGCACCCTTGACGTCGCCGGTGATCTCAGCTTCGCGTCGGGCTCGTTCTACGAGGTCGAGGTCAACGCCGAGGGGCAGAGCGATCTCATCGTCGTCACCGGCGCCACCACCATCGAGGGTGGCAGCGTCGTCGGCATCGCCGCCGGCGGCGACTACCGGCCGGAAACCGCCTACACCATCCTCACCTCGGCCGGCGGCATCGAGGGCGAGTTCGGCGACGTCACCTCCAGCCTCGCCTTCCTCGACCCGACCCTGACCTATGGCGACACCGAGATCCAGCTCACCCTGGCGCGCAACGACACCGCCTTCGACCGGGTCGGCTACACCCGCAACCAGCAGGCGGCCGCGCGTGGCGCGGAAAGCCTGGGCTATGGCAACGCTCTGTACGACGCCATCGTCATGCAGGACGCGGCGACGGCGCGCTCCATCTTCACCCAGGTGGCCGGCGAGGTTCACGCCTCCACCTATGGTGTGCTGATCAACAACAGCCGCTTCGTCCGCGACGCGATGGACGACCGCCTGCGCGCGTCGGGCGGCGAGACGCTGCTCGCCGACATGACGGTGGTCGGCCTCGACACCAAGGCCCCGCGCCCGGTGGCAGGCGATACCAAGGAGGCGGCCCTGTGGATGCGCGGCTTCGGCTCCTGGAACGAGGTTGATGGCGACGGCAACGCCTCGGGCCTGTCGAGCAACACCGGCGGCGTTCTCGGCGGCTTCGATGCCAGCCTTCCCGGCAACTGGCGCGTCGGCATGCTGGCGGGCTACAGCCAGACCTCGGTCAGCCTCGACGACCTCGTCGCCAGCGCCGACAGCGACAACGTCCATCTCGGTGCCTATGCCGGAACCACTGTCGGCCCGGTCGGCCTGCGCGTCGGGGCGGCCTACACGTGGCACAGCCTCGACACCACCCGGCAGGTCAACATCCCGACCATCAGCGATCGGCTGACGGCGGATTACGATGCCGCGACCTCGCAGGTCTTCGGCGAACTGGGCTACCGGTTCGAAAACGAGAAGGGGACGCTCGAACCCTTCGTGAACCTCGCCTATGTCCACTTCAGCAACGATGCCTTCGCCGAGCAGGGCGGGGCCACCGCGCTGGACGGGCAGAGCTCCAGCCTCGACACCTTCTTCACCACGCTCGGCCTGCGCGCTTCCACCACCTTCAATGTGGGCGAGGCGCAGGCCACCCTGCACGGCACCCTCGGCTGGCAGCACGCCTCGGGCGATATCACGCCGGATGCCGCGCTCGCCTTCGTCGGCGGCGACGTGTTCTCGGTCGCCGGTGCGCCGATCGCCGAGGATGTGGCGGTGCTCGGGGCGCGGATCGAGTTTGCCGCCACGGAAAATGCTACCATCGGCATCGGCTATGACGGGCAGTTCGGTTCGGGGCAGAGCGACAACGGCGTGACCGGCACGCTCAGCGTCAAGTTCTGACCCTTCCGGGCTCAACTCAATCAACTGCCTGCCGGGGCTCACACAACCCGGCAGGCCCCGAGCGGCCTCGACCCATGCGGCGCCCGATGGACGCGGCATGGGTCGCTGGCTATTTTGATGCGTGCTTTCGAGAGTCGAGATGCAGATTCGCGACGAAGAGTTTGACGACGAGGGGAAGAAGGCGCGGCGCCGCGCGTTTTTGATGCAGTATCTCGAGCAGAACCGGTACATCTCGGTCGAGGAGATCGCGAGCCGCTTCTCGGTCACCACGCAGACCGCGCGCCGCGACATCGTCGCGCTCGAACTGGAAGGCAAGGTTCGCCGGCTGCACGGCGGCGCGGTCGCCTCGACGCCGATCGACCCGACCATCTACCGCCAGCGCCGCATCGCCAATGCGTCGGCCAAGGAGGCCATAGGCGGTGCCATCGCCCGTCTCGTGCCCGACAACGCATCCGTCTTCATCGACACCGGCACGACCTGCGAGGCCGTCGCCCGCGCCCTCATCGACCATAAGGGGCTGCGGGTCGTCACCTATAGCCTGCGCGTCGCCGCGACGCTGAGCGAGTGCACCGACTTCACCATCGCCGTGCCGGGAGGCTTCGTCCGCCAGGTGGATGGCGGCGTGTTCAGCCAGTCCTCGGCCGAGTTCATCCAGGCCTTCAAGTTCGACTTCGTCATCATCTCGGTCAGCGGCATCGACGAGGATGGCGACATCGGCGACGACGACTATGCCGAAGTCACCGCGGTGCGGGCCGCCATGCTGCAGGCCGGGCAGGTGATCCTCGCCCTCGACAGCAGCAAGTTCGGCCGCCGGGGGCTGGTGCGCCTCGGTTCGCTGAGCGACGTCGATCTTCTCGTCACCGAAACCGCGCCGACCGGCGATCTTGCCGCCGTCGCGGAGAAGAGCGGGGTCACCCTTCACCTCGCCCGGCTCCCCTCGGCCTGAGCCGGCGGCCCGAACATCCTCGCGGGCCGTGTCGCCCTCGGTGGCGGCTTCGGGGTGCCGGGCCGTGGCGATCGGCAACCGTGCGAAAACGGCCTCGGCTACCCTCGCCGGCGAGCCGGAGGAACCGCCCTGCGGGCTCGGCTGTTGTTGGTGGCGGGAGGACGACCATGACCCATATTCGCTACGAGATCGTCGAGCACGACGGTGGCTGGGCCTACAAGCTCGGCGACGTCTTCTCGGAGACCCATCCCACCCATGATTCCGCGCTCGCCGCCGCGCGCGCCGCGGCAGCCAGGCAATCCACCTCCGGCGAAACCAGGCCCATCGCCTATCAGGACAAGAGCGGCCGGTGGCACGAGGAGGTCGCGCAGGGCGTCGAGCGGCCGGACGTCGAGGTGGAAGACGGGCCGAAGAGCGCCTGAAGAAAAGCGATAGCGCCCGCACCGGACCATTTCGCCGTCGGGCCTGCTATAGGATGGCGCGAATGGCCGGGGTCGTGTCCCGGCGAAACAGGAGCACCTCATGGCCGAACGATTCGAACGGCATCGCCAGCCCTGGACCTATGAGGAACTGGAAAAGCTGAAGCTGCTGGCCAAGAAGGGCATGGCGCTGAAGGCGATTTCCAAGGCGATGACGCGTAGCGAGGAATCGATAAAGGACCGCGCCAAGCTCGACGGCATCGGCATCGCCCGCCTGCGCTGAACGGGTCTTGGCCGTCCCCTGTCTCGCCGCCCCACCAAGCCACACCGTCCTGCCGAGCCTTGCGGCGGCCATCAGCGCTGGCGTGGGCCAAGTGGCGGCAGCGTCATGCGCGCGGCGCGTGCGGCCCACCACGCCGCCCGGCGGCTAAGACTATTTGCCCAAACGGGGGCATCGAGACCGATGGCGCCCAATCTGGTAGTGCAATCGAGCGGCATGGCTATAGTATGGGCACCCGGAGGGTACGGCACCTCCGGAATCATTCAAATGGGGAAACCGGGAATGAACAAGTTCGCACTCGCGACGCTCGCCATACTCCTCGGCATCGGTCATTCGGCATCTGCCGATGTTCTGGCCAAGATCAAGGAGAAGGGCGTCCTTACTGTCGGCGTGAAGGCGGATTACAAGCCTTTCGGCTTCCGTGATCCTTCGGGCGCGATCGTCGGCATCGAGCCCGACCTCGCCGCCGACGTCGCCAAGCGGCTGGACGTCAAGCTTGAGCTGGTTCCGGTGATTTCGGCCAACCGGATCGAGTTCCTGCAGCAGGGCAAGATCGACCTGATGATCGCGACCATGTCCGACACGCCGGAACGGCGCAAATCGGTTCTGGGCATCGACCCGCAATATTATTCGGACTCGGTCAACGTGCTGATGTCCAAGAAGGCCAAGGTCGCCAGCTGGGAGGACCTGAAGGGCAAGGTGCTCTGCGGCACGTCTGGCGCCTGGTACAACAAGGCGGTCAATGCCAAATACGGCGTCGAAGTGAAGGCTTTCGACGGTTCGGAGAAGCCGCTGTTCGCGCTCAAGGGCGGCGAATGCATCGGTTATCTCTATGACCAGACCTTCGTTCAGGGCAAGCTGATCGATACCGAGTGGAACACCGATTTCGCCATGCCGCTTCCGGGCATCATGGAGGCGCCGTGGATGCTGGCCGTGGCGCAGGGCGAGGGCGCCTTTGCCAAGTTCATGACCGACACCACGATCGACTGGATGAAGACCGGCTTCATCGTTCAGGAAGAGACCAAGTGGGGCATCACGCCGACCGCCTATTCCCAGCGCATGCACGACAAGTACAAGGGGAACTGAGCGCTTCGCTTTGGCCGATCCGGGCGAAGCTCATGCTTCCGTCCGGGTCGGCGCCGGGCCGGCACGTGACCTTACAGCGCGAGACCTGAACGTATGGATGCAATCGCGGAGTGGTTCAGAACCCTCTACGACACGACCGGCATAAACATCACGGTGGTCTACGACGCCTATGATCGCCAGCGCTTCATCGAAGGGCTGGGCATGACCATCATGTTGAGCGTCGTCACCATTTTCACCAGCCTCGTCATCGGCGTCGCCGGCGCCTGGGCACAGAGTTCGCCGCTCCGGCTGCTCCGGTTCGCCATCAATGGCTTCGTGACGGTATTTCGCAACACCCCGCCGCTGGTGCAGATTTTCTTCTTCTATTTCGGGTTGGGGCAGATATTGCCGCGCGTGGAAGACGCCGACGGCATGCGCGTGCCTCTGATCGACAATGTGGAATGGGCGATCATCTCGCTCTCGCTGTTCGCCGGCGCGTTCAATGTCGAGATCTTTCGCTCCGGCATCGAGGCGGTGCCGCGCACCACCGTCGAAGCCGCGGAATCGCTCGGCTATACCCGCCTCGGCATCTATCGCCATGTCGTGCTGCCTCTGGCGCTGCGCGTGTGCCTGCCGGCGCTCAGCAACAATCTGGTCAATCTGGTGAAGACGACGACATTGGCCTATGCCATCGCCGTGCCCGAACTGCTTTACGTCTCCAAGCAGATATGGACCGACTCGCAGAACGTGCCGGTCATGATGCTGATCCTTCTCGCCACCTACACGGTGCTGGTCGGCATATTGGTGTTCATCATGCACCGCTGGGAGCGCGCGCTGGCCATTCCCGGTTATGGCCAGGGGGCGGGGCGATGACGGAACGCCCATCGGTGCCGTTCGCCGTCCTGCATCCCTACAGGCGCCCGGAGCCTCGGCCGTTTCGGCTCAGGCTTCGCCTGATACATGGCGTCGGTATTGCCGGTGCCGTCGCGCTGATCGGCGGCGCGGCCTTCGCCCAGGGCGGGACCAGCACGCGGTCGGCCTTCGAGGTCATCCTGCAATGGTCGCCGCTGCTGCTGTCCGGCTTCCTGTTCAACATCACCATCTCCGTGCTCGCCATGCTGCTCGGGACGATAGCCGGCATCGCCCTTGGGCTGGTGTTGATCGGGCACAATCCCGTCACCCGCTGGACCGGTTGGGTGTTCACCCAGTTCTTTCGCAACTCACCCTGGCTGGTGCTGCTGTTCTTCGCCATGTTCCTCATTCCCTATGAGTTCCGTGTCGCGGGGACGACCATACCGTTTCCCGACTGGATCAAGGCGGTGATCGGCTTTTCGCTGCCGGTGATGGCGAATGTCGCGGAACTCGTGCGCGGCGCGGTGCGCTCGCTGCCGAGCGGGCAATGGGAGGCGGCGGAATCGCTCGCCTTCTCGCGCCGGCAGACCTTGTGGATGATCATCCTGCCGCAATGCGTGAAGCGCATGCTGCCGCCCTGGATGAACCTCTATTCGCTGGTCACCATGGCCACCGTCCAGGCCTCCATCGTCGGCGTGACCGAGATGCTGACTCTTACCTCCCAGGTCCACGCCGCCGAGGGCGGCCGGCCGGACCTGCTGGCGCCGCTCTACGGCTTCGCCATGCTGTGCTTCTTCCTCTACTGCTATCCGATCGAGCGTTTCACGCTCTATCTCGAACGCCGTTTCAAAGTGTAGCGATGATGCAGCCCACCACGAAAGCCGATCCGACTCCGGGCGGGCTATGGACGCCCGACAAGCCGCTCATTCAGTTGACCGACGTGCACAAATCCTTTGGCGCGTTCGAGGTGCTGCGCGGCATCTCCTTCGACGTGATGAAGGGTGAGGTCGTCTGCATCATCGGCCCGTCGGGCTCCGGCAAGTCGACGCTGATCCGCTGCATCAATGCGCTTGTGCCGATCGATGCGGGGTCGATCCAGGTCGAGGGCCAGGAGGTCCACGACCCCAAGCTCGACAAGCTCGCCCTGCGCCGCAAGGTCGGCATGGTTTTCCAGCAGTACAACCTGTTTCCGCATCGTACCGCGCTGCAGAACGTGATGATGGCGCCGGTGCACGTGCTGCGGCAGGACCGTGACGAAGTCGAACAGCGTGCCCATGCGCTGCTGAAGAAGGTTCGCCTTTCGGGCAAGGAAAACGCCTATCCCGGCGAGCTTTCCGGTGGGCAGCAGCAGCGCGTGGCCATCGCCCGCGCCCTCGCCATGCGGCCGGACGTCATGCTTTTCGACGAGGTGACCGCCGCGCTCGACCCGGAGACGGTGAAGGAGGTGCTGATCACCATCCGCGAACTGGTCGAGGAGGGCATGACCTGCATGCTGGTGACCCACGAGATGGGTTTCGCCCGGGAGATCGCCGACCAGGTCTACTTCACCGACCGGGGCGTGATCGTCGAGCATGGCGCGCCGGACGAGTTCTTTTCCGCGCCCAAGGACGAGCGTACCCAGGCCTTTCTGAGCCAGATACTCTAGAAATCCAATTTCGGCGCTTTCTCCTTGTTTATTTCCATATGTCGTGTATCGTCGACATATGGACAGTGATCAAGCTCTTTCCGCCTTCGCGGCGCTCTCGCAATCGACCCGGCTCGATGTGTTCCGCCTGCTCGTCGCCCATGAGCCCGAGGGCCTTGCCGCGGGGGAGGTCGCGCGAAGGCTGGACGTGCCGCACAACACGCTCTCCAGCCATCTCGGCATCCTCGCCCGCGCCGGGCTGATCGTGGCGGAGCGCCAGAGCCGCCTGATCATCTACCGCGCGCGGCTCGAAGCGGTGCGTCATCTGGCTTCCTTCATCCTGAAGGACTGTTGCGGCGGCAAGCCCGAAATCTGTGCCCCGCTGATCGCCGATCTCCAGCCCTGCTGCCCGGCAGGGGTTCATCCGGCAGAAGCCAACGCCGCCAAGGAGGCGCGCCATGTCTGACACGACGCCGCTCGGCCACGTCTACAACGTCCTGTTTCTGTGCACCGGCAATTCCGCCCGCTCGATCATGGCCGAATCGATCCTGGCCAAGGACGGGCACGGGCGTTTCCGCGCCTTCTCCGCCGGCAGCCAGCCCAGGGGCGAGGTGAACCCTCTGACCCTGACGACGCTGCGCAGCCTCGACTACCCGACCGAGGGCCTGCACTCGAAGAGCTGGGGCGAGTTCGCCGCCGCCGACGCGCCGGTGATGGATTTCGTCTTCACTGTCTGCGACGGCGCCGCCGGCGAGACCTGCCCGGTGTGGCCGGGCCAGCCGATGACCGCGCATTGGGGCATCGAGGATCCCGCCGCCTTCGTTGGCCCCGAGATCGAGAAGGAGGCGGTCTTCGCGCGCACCTTCCGCTACCTCAAGAACCGCATCACCGCCTTTGCCGCCCTGCCGATCCGCAGTCTCGACACCATGACGCTGGGCGCGAAGCTCAACGAGATCGGCCGCAGCGAGGGCGCCACCCCGCTTCGGCGCGACGTCGCCTGAGGAGAGCGCCATGTCCGCCGAGACGAGCGCCGTCACCATCTATCACAACCCGGCCTGCGGCACCTCGCGCAACGTGCTCGGCCTCATCCGCAATGCGGGTATCGAGCCGGCGATCGTCGAATATCTGAAGACGCCGCCGAGCCGCGAGGAACTGGGGTCGCTCATCGCCCGCATGGGAATACCGGTGCGCGCCCTGCTGCGTCAGCGGGGGACGCCCTATGCCGAGCTGGGCCTCGACGATCCCGCGCTCGGCGACGAGGCCCTCCTCGACGCGATGATGGACCATCCCATCCTCATCAACCGCCCGATCGTGATCACCCCGCTCGGCGTGAAGCTGTGCCGCCCGTCGGAAACCGTGCTCGATCTGCTGCCGACCCGCCAGCGCGGCGAGTTCCGAAAGGAAGATGGCCAGTTGGTCGTCGATACCCACGGCAACCGCGCCGCCTGAACGAGAACCGGAGCCCCCATGTCCCAGACCCTGGCGCTCGCGCCCCGCCCGGCCTCGCGGCTGTCCTTTCTCGACCGCTATCTCACCGTGTGGATCTTCGCGGCGATGGCGCTCGGCGTCGTGCTCGGCACCGTGTTCACCGGCCTGCCGGAGGCGCTGAACACGCTGTCGGTCGGCTCCACCAACCTCCCGATCGCCATCGGGCTGATCCTGATGATGTACCCCCCGCTCGCCAAGGTGCGGTACGAGGAACTGCACAGTGTGTTCGCCGACAAGCGGGTGCTGGTGCTCTCGCTGGTGCAGAACTGGCTGATCGGCCCGACGCTGATGTTCGCGCTCGCCGTGATCTTCCTGCGCGACCACCCGGAATACATGACCGGGCTGATCCTGATCGGGCTGGCGCGCTGCATCGCCATGGTGCTGGTGTGGAATCAACTGGCCCGCGGCGACAACCAGTATGTCGCCGGACTGGTGGCGTTCAACTCGATCTTCCAGATCCTGTTCTTCTCCACCTATGCGTGGCTGTTCCTCACCGTGCTGCCGCCGCTTTTCGGCCTGGAGGGCAGCGTCGTCGATGTGAGCTTCTGGACCATCACCGAGGCGGTGCTGATCTATCTCGGCATCCCCTTCCTCGCCGGCTTCCTCACTCGCCGCGTCCTCATCGCGCGCAAGGGGGCGGAGTGGTACGCGAACGTGTTCCTGCCGAAGATCAGCCCGATCACGCTCGGCGCGCTCCTGTTCACCATCGTCGCCATGTTCAGCCTCAAGGGCGGCGATCTCGTGCGCCTGCCGATGGACGCGGTGATCATCGCCGTCCCGCTGACGATCTATTTCATCGTCCAGTTCCTCGTCAGCTTCGCCATGGGCAAGCTGATCGAGGCCGACTATCCCCGCACCACGGCCATCGCCTTCACCGCCGCCGGCAACAATTTCGAGCTGGCGATCGCGGTGGCTATCGCCGCCTTCGGCCTTGCCTCCCCGGTGGCTTTCGCCGCTGTCATCGGGCCGCTGGTCGAGGTGCCGGTGCTGATCTTTCTGGTGCATGTCGCGCTGCGGCTGGGCAGGAGCTGGTTCCCCGCCACGGCGCCCTCCGGCACGGCAACGTGAGCGACACCGATCTTGATGTCGTCGTCATCGGCGGCGGCCAGGCAGGCCTCGCCACCGCCTATTATCTGCGCCGGCAGGGCTGAGCTTCGTCGTTCTCGGTGCCGGCGAGGGGCCGGGCGTAGCGTGGGTTCACACCTGGGACTCGCTGCGCCTGTTTTCACCAGCCGCCTTCAGCTCGCTGCCCGGCTGGCCGATGCCGGCGGGCGAGGCCGCCGCTTTTCCGGCCCGCGACGAGGTGATCGCCTGTCTCGCCCGCTACGAGCAACGCTACGGCTTCCCGATCGAGCGTCCCTGTGTCGTCGAAGCCGTCGAGCCCGCCGCATCTGCGGTCCCTCGGCTGCGTCGAACCGGATGGGCGGGTGGAGGTGGTCGATCAGCGCGCGGTGGCCCAGCCGCGCCTGTGGCTGGCCGGTTATGGCAACTGGACCGGTGCGGCGTCCGCCACGCTGATCGGCGCCGGACGGATGGCGCGTGAGCTGGTTCCCCGGATCGTCGATGCCCTGGTGGCAGAGGACCGCACGCCACCTGTTGAAGCGCCTGGGTCCTGTGGCCGAACCCTATTTCGATAAATACCGAAATATGGCTTGACCACGAGGCTTGGCGGCCTCTAACCTATTTCCATGAAGTTGGAACAAGCCTCCCGTCAGCTTGAAGCGCTGGGAAATCCGACCCGTCTGCAGATCTACCGGACGCTGGTCCGGGCCGGTCATTCCGGCCTGGCGGTCGGGGGGCTGCAGGAGCGGATCGGCATCGCCGCCTCGACCCTGTCGCATCATCTGAAGCGCCTGGTCGACACCGGGTTGGTGACGCAGGAACGGCAGGCGACGACGCTGATCTGCCGTGCCCATTATCCCGCCATGCACGCGCTGATCGGTTATCTCGCCGATGAATGCTGTGCCGACGCCGAAGACGTCGTCGCGGAATCCACCGTCGGCTGATCGCCTTGGCCCGCATGTCCAATATGCCGGAAGGACCGACTATGAGCCCCGCATGTGACACCGACCTTCCGGTCGCCATTATCGGCGCCGGCCCCGTGGGACTTGCCGCCGCCGCCCATGCAGTGAGGCGCGGCCTGACCCCGGTGATTTTTGAACGGGGGGCTGCCGTTGCCACGGCGCTGCGCAGCTGGGCGCATGTGCGTGTCTTCACCCCGTGGAAGTACAATGTGGACGCCGCCGCCCGGGCTCTCCTGCTGGAACAGGGCTGGCGGGAGCCGGACCCGGACCTTCTGCCTACCGGCGCGGAAATCGTCCGCGACTATCTGGAACCGCTGGCGCATCATCCTGCCCTTGCGCCGAACCTGCACTGCGGTGCCGAGGTGCACGCCATTGCCCGCACCGGCCTCGACAAGCTCACCACAGCCGGCCGCGCGCAGGCGCCGTTCCAGATCCTCTGGCGCGATGCGGATGGCGCCGAGTGGCGCACCGAAGCCCGCGCCGTGCTGGACGCCTCCGGCACCTGGCACCGGCCCAATCCCCTCGGCGTCGACGGCCTCGCCGTTCCCGGAGAGGCCGAGGCGCAGGACCGCATCGGCTACGGCATTCCCGATATTCTGGGGTCTGCCCGCGCGAACTATGCCGGCCGGCGTGTTCTGGTGGCCGGCAGCGGACATTCCGCGATCAATGCGGTGCTGGACCTGCTTCGCCTCCAGGAGGAGGCGCCGGGATCGAGCGTCATCTGGGCCCTGCGCCGCAACGGGCTGGAGAAGATGCTGGGCGGCGGTCTCGATGACAAGCTGGCCGAGCGCGGCGCCCTCGGGCTCGCGGCGCGGCAGGCGGTAGAGGCCGGCCGCCTTGCGGTGCTCGCGCCGTTCGCCGCCCGGCGGATCGAACGCGCGGGCGACAGCTTGACCCTCGCGGCGACCGTGGCGGGCCGCGCGCAGACCCTCACGGTCGACCGGATCATCATCGCCACCGGCTCGCGGCCGGACCTGTCGCTGTGCCGCGAATTGCGGGCGGCGCTCGACCCGATTGTCGAGGCTCCGCTGGCGCTGGCGCCGCTGATCGACCCCAATCTGCATTCCTGCGGAACCGTGCCGCCGCACGGCGCGGTGGAACTCGCCCACCCGGAAGCCGGCTTCTATATCGTCGGCTCGAAATCCTATGGGCGCGCGCCGACCTTTCTGATGATGACCGGCTATGAGCAGGTGCGCTCCGTCATCGCCGAAATCGCCGGCGATCATGCGGCGGCGCGCGATGTGCGCCTGGTGCTCCCCGAGACCGGCGTGTGCAGCACCGCGCCGCGCGAAGCCGGGACGGCGTGCTGCGGTCCTGCACCCGCTGCAACACCCTCCGCCTGCTGTGGAGTCCGTGCGTGAGCGAGAATATTCTCGGCGCGGGCGTGGAAGAACACCGTCCGCCCGGCGCGCGCAGCCTGTTCGTTACCGGCCTCGGCATCGGGCAGGTCTGCTCCTGGGGCTCGCTCTATTACAGCTTCCCGCTGATCGCCGAGGCGATGGGCCATGAACTCGGCTGGTCCAAGAGCGCGCTCTATGGCGCGGCCACGCTCGGCCTCGCGCTGGCGGGGCTCGCCGCTTATCCGATCGGTGCCGCCATCGACCGCGGCCATGGCCGGGCGATCATGACCATCGGCTCGGTGCTCGCCGGACTGCTCCTGCTGCTGTGGTCGCAGGTCGAGTCCATGGCGCTGTTCTATGTCGCGGTGGCCGGCATCGGCGCGCTGCAGGCGGCGACACTGTACGATCCCGCCTTCGCCGTCATCGCCCGCCGATCGGGCCCTTCCCATGCGCGCGCCGGCATCACCGCGCTCACCCTGTGGGGCGGCTTCGCCTCCACCGTGTTCATCCCGCTGGTGCAGTTGCTGCTCGACCAAGTCGGCTGGCGCGACGCCCTGCTGGTGCTGGCGGCGATCAACATCCTCATCTGCGCCGGCTGCTACTGGGCGGTGATCGACCCCGCCGCCGACGCGCCGACGCATCGCGCCTCCAGCGGACCGGCGCCCCTGAGCGGCCGGGCGGCGGTGGCGTGGGCGGCGCGCCAGCCGGTGTTCTGGGCGCTGGCGGTGGCTTTCACCGCCTATTCCGCCGCCTTCTCCGCCTTTACCTTCCACCTCTACCCGCTGCTGGTGGAGAAGGGCTTCGAGACCGCCTCGGTGGTGGCCGCCATGACCCTCATCGGCCCGGCGCAGGTGGCGGGGCGCATCGCCATCTGGGTGTTCGCGCCGCGCGCGCCGGTGCGGCTGATCGGCTCGGTCACGGTCGCGATCTTCCCGCTGGCGCTGATCGGGCTCGATGTGCTGCCGCCGAGCTTCCTGCTGATCGCCGTGGTGGCTCTGCTCTATGGCGCGGCCAACGGCATCACCACCATCGTGCGCGGGCTGTCCGTGCCGGAAATGCTGACCCGCGAGGCCTATGGCGCGGTGAACGGGGCGATGTCGGCGCCGAGCACCATCTCCCGCGCGCTCGCCCCGCTTGGCGCCGCGCTGATCTGGTCGATGTCGGGCTCCTATGACGGCGTGCTGCTCGCCATCATCGCCCTGACTGTTCTACTCGCTGTCGGCTTCTGGCTCGCCGCCTTGCTGTCGCGCCGCGCTCCTGCTGTCTGAGGTCCCCGACGAATGATGATGCCCGACGATTTCACCGACGCCCTCGACACCGCCCATCTCGACCGGCCGGAGATGGCCAAGCTGGCGCCGGCCGCGCCAATGACGCATCCGCCGCGTGTCCTGCTGCTCTATGGCTCGCTGCGCGAGCGTTCCTATAGCCGGCTGTTGGTCGAGGAAGCCGCGCGGCTGCTCGCCGCGATGGGGGCGGAAACCCGCATTTTCGATCCGCGCGACCTGCCCCTGCCCGACGCCGTGCCGGCGGACCATCCCAAGGTGCAGGAATTGCGCACCCTGTCGGAATGGTCGGAAGGGCAGGTCTGGTGCAGCCCGGAGCGGCACGGCACCATCACCGGCGTGTTCAAGAGCCAGATCGACTGGCTGCCGCTGGAATATCGCGGCATCCGCCCGACCCAGGGCCGCACGCTGGCGGTGATGCAGGTGAGCGGAGGCTCGCAGTCCTTCAACGCCGTCAACACGCTGCGCGTGCTCGGCCGCTGGATGCGGATGGTCACCATCCCCAACCAGTCCTCGGTCGCCAAGGCGTTCCAGGAATTCGACGAGGCCGGGCGGATGAAGCCGTCGCCCTATTATGACCGCGTGGTCGACGTGATGGAGGAACTGGTGAAGTTCACCCTGCTGACCCGCGACCGCCGGGACTACTTCACCAGCCGCTACAGCGAGCGCCGCGAAGCCGCGCTCAAGGCAGCGGCGGCGGAGGCGGACCTCTCCACCATCGCCATGACGGGGACGGCGCCGTCGCGGTGATCGGCAGGCGTCCGCTGTTGTGCTGCCGGGCTCAGCCGCCGGTCATGCTCATATGGCGGCGCACGGCGGGGGCCTGGCCGGGGCGGTCGATGACGAAATCATGCCCCTTGGGCTTGCGGAAGATGGCGTCGTCGAGCGCCGCGTGCAGCCTCTCGTCGCTCTCGGAGGCGCGCAGCCCTCCGCGTCGAGCGGAGAGGAGGGTCGGACATTCATCACGGGGTTCCCGGAAGGCCGCGGCGTCTCAGGGCAGGGAATCGGGCCGTCGCCGGGGCGACGACGGCCCTTTGCCGTCAGAAGATGTATTCCTTCGACTTGAAGGTCAGGTGCTCGACGGATTTGGGCGCATCGGCGATCTTGCGGATGCTGCCCCAGGTCTGCTTGTAGTTGGGAATGACGAACTCGTTGACACCCGCGGAGACGACATTGCCCTGGACGCCGGTGGGATAGCCGAACAGCATGAAGGCCTGTTTCGGCTTGGCCGTCGGTGTCGGATAGGCCATGGCCTGGGTCGAGCCATTGTCGTTGTAGATCTCGACGAGATCGCCTTGCCGAAGCCCGAGATCGGCCATGTCCACCGGGTTCATCTCGATGAACGGATAGGGCCAGCGGTCCATGACGAACTCGTTCTCGACATCGAGATAGGCGCTCTGCCACACCAGATTGGCCCGGCCATTATTGATCAGGAACGGGAACTTGTCCTTCTCGGCCTGTTTGCCGGGCGCCTCCAGACCCCGCCACTGCGTCGCTGCGAACACCGCCTTGCCGTCCGGCTTGTTGAACTTGCCGTCGGCGAAGAGCCGCTTGGTGCCGACGATCCTGCCATTCTCCACACTGGTCGCGGGCTCCTGGAAGCCGTTCGTGCCCATGCGCCGCAGCAGGTCGTAGGTGACGAACTCGCCGCCCTTCTCGTGGCCGTGATAGCCGTCCATGAAGGCGTCCTCCTCGGTCTTCCAGTCGAAGCCGGAGAATTTCGCCGCCACCTCGGCCTTGCCCATCTCGCCGAACACGCGCTGCATGTTGTTGGCGATGCGCGCGGCGATGAGACAGTCCGGCATGGCGACGCCGGGCGGGTCCATGTAGCGCTCGGTGAGCCGCATGCGGCGCTCGCCATTCATTGAGGTGAGGTTCATCTCGCCCGAGGTCGCCGCCGGCAGCATGACGTGCGCCGCCTCGCCGACCTTGGTCGGAACGATGTCCACATCGACGGAGAACAGGCCGCCCTTGCGGATCGCGTCCATGATCGCCGCCACCATGGCGGGCCGGTCGCCATAGGGAACCGCGTTCATGGCGTCCTTCACCATGTCGGTGCGCTTCTTGTAGACGCGCTTGAACTCCATGGCGTTCAGCGTGGTCTTGTAGTGGTCGCAGCCCCAGATGTGGTGGACGCCGCCCTTGCCCTCGATCAGCAGCTTGTCGACATAGGCGGCGGGACGTCCGACATGCGCGTCCGAGGGGCGCGAATAGCCTTCCTGATGGCCGCCCATGCGCACGCAGCCGCCGCCCGCCCGACCGATATTGCCGGTCGCCAGCGCCAGGTTCACCAGCGACTGGTTGGTGCGGTAATTGTCGTTGCCCCAGATCAGGCCCTTCTCATAGGCGAACATGGCGCGCCGGCGCGCGCCGCCGGCCTTGGGTTCGGCGATCCAGTTGATCGCCTTGACGATATCGGCCTGGGAAAGCCCGGTGATCTCCGCGGCTTCAGCGAGCGACACCTTGTTGGCGGCGACCGCCTCGTCGAAGTCTTTCGTGGAAGCGCCAATGAAATCCCGGTCGACCCAGCCCTTCTCCGCCGCATAGGTGAACCAGGCATTGAACAGCGCGAGGTCGGTACCCGAGTTGAGCGCGAGATGCAGCACGTTGTCCTTGCCGGCCTCGATCTCGCAGGCATTGACCGTCACCGTGCGGCGCGGATCGAGGATGACGATCCGGCCCGGGGCCACCGGCTCGTCGCCGAACTCGGCCTTCTTCTTGTCGAGCGAGGTGCCGCGCAGGTTCGGCACCCAGTGGTTCAGGAAGTAGTTGGTCTGGGCTTCCAGCGGGTTGGTGCCGACGGCGACGATGGTGTCGGCGAGCTGGGCGTCCTCGTAGCAATTGTTCAGTTCGCCGACACCCATGTCGCGCGAGCCGTGCACTTCCGAATTATAGGCCGGGCGGTTGTGGATGCGGATATTCTTGACCTTCATCGCCCCGAAATAGAGTTTTCCGGTGCCCCAGGTGTTTTCATAGCCGCCGCCGGCGCCGCCATGGTCGAAGGCGGAGACGAACAGCCCGTCCTCGCCCTGCTCGGCGATGACGGCGGAGGTCACCCGGGCGACGAGGTCGAGCGCGTCCTCCCAGCTGGTCGGCTGCAACTGGCCGTAGCGCCAGACCAGCGGATCGGTGAGGCGCTGAAGCTGCGTGTTGCGCTGGCGCGAATAGCTCATCTCCGCGATGCGGGCGCCACGCACCGAGCCGAGGCCGGAGTTGACGGTGCATTCCCGGTCCGGCTTGATGACGATGTGGACGTCGCGCCCTTCCTGGCGGACGAGATTGTACATGGACGGGGCGTACCAGGCGGGCGTGTCCGCGCCCTGCTGCTCGGCGAGGTCGACGCCGAAAGCGTTGTCTGCCGGGGCCGTGCCGCCCTCGTAGCGGGCATCCCAGCTATAGGCCTTGTAGCCGCAGCCGACGATGCAGTAGTGGCAGACGACGTTCTGAACCTTGGCGTTGGCCGGGACGATGGGCAGCCGGCCGATCTGGCGCTTGTAAGCCATTGTTTCCTCCCTCAGAGCACGTTCGACAGGCGGCCATACAGGAGCTCGTCCACGCCTTCGGCGTAGATGTCGCCCTTGTCATCGATGCGCAGCGTGTATTGGGGGAGGTTCTGCGTCGCCTGTTCCCAGACCTGCTGCCCGCCCTTTTCGCAGTCGAAGCGGGAATAGTGCCCGGGGCAGTTCAGCGTCTTGTCACCGGTGGAATAGGCCAGCGGATATCCCTTGTGCGGGCACACCGTGGAGAAACCGACAATGTCCCCGTCGGGACCGGCGCCGCCCGCCACGCGCGTGCCGAGCTTCAGCAGGACACCGGGCGCATCGTCGTCGGGATAGGCGACGTCGAAGGGCTCGTTGGCCGTGAGATCCTTCAGATTGGCAAGTCGGTTCACCGGGTACTTCACCAGCGCCGCCGCCGGATCGGCGGCCCGCGCTTCTGCCGGCAGCACGGTGGCCGCGGCCGCCCCGGCGGTCATTACGCCGGCGCCCGTCAGAAACTGGCGGCGGCCGGCATCTACGAGGCTTTGGCACCTCTTCATTTTAGCTCCCTCCGATCATGCAGGTCCGCGTGCGGACGGCATTGCTCTGCAGGAGGCGCGCCAGTTTAGAATAGTGATAAAAATCAAAAGCTTAGGTTTGCCCAGCCGGGCGTGTCAGAGCCCCGCGTTCGACAATCCGAACATGGTGCGCCGCCGTGGGTTCGGATTGCCGAACATGGAGCTGGCGCTACGGTTCGGCGCCAAGTCCGAGACGGCGCATCTTCTCCCACAGGGTGGTGCGCCCGATGCCGAGCAGCCGCGCGGCCGATGTGACCTCGCCCTGCGTGCTGGCGAGCGCGCGCAGAATGTGCCTCTTCTCGGCATCGAGGCGCGCTTCTTCCAGCGAACCGAGCTGGTGGGCATCCTCGTGGCGAGACGGGACCTGTTCGGGAAACAGGTCGCCCGGCATGATCCAGGGCCCCATGCCGAGGGCGATCGCCCGTTCCATGCGGTTGCGCAGTTCCCGGATATTGCCCGGCCAGGAATGGGCGAGGGCCGCTTCTTCGGCGAGGGCACTTATGCCGCTGGTCTGGGTCGCCAGCCGGCCGGCGAGTTCGGCGAAGACGCGTTCCATCAGCCAGGGAATATCCTCGCGCCGCTCGCGCAGCGGCGGCATGCGCACGGCGACGACATTGATCCGGTAGTACAGATCCTCGCGGAAGCTGCCGGCGGCCACACGGCGGGGAAGATCGGCGTTGGTGGCGGTGACAAGCCGGCCATTGAACTGAAGCGGCTGCTCGCCGCCAACGCGATTGAAGCTCCGGTCCTCGATCAGGCGCAGCAGCTTGGCCTGCAGCTCGGGGCGCAGCTCGCCGATCTCGTCGAGGAAGAGCACACCGGTTCCGGCCCGCTCGGCATAGCCCAGATGCCGCTGCGTGGCGCCGGTGAACGCACCCTTCTCGTGACCGAACACCTCGCTCTCCAGCAGATCCGCCGGGATGGCGGCGCAGTTGACGGCCATGAAGGGCGCGGCGGCGGCCTCTGACATGGCGTGGAGGAAACGGGCAGCGACCTCCTTGCCGGTCCCCGTCTCGCCGGTGATCAGCACCGTCGAACTGACCCGGGCGAGGCGCCGCAGCAGCCGCTCGGTCTCCCGGATGGCCGGCGAGACACCAAGTGCGGCCTGGTCGCCGTCTCCGGGCGGGCGCATCAGATCGCCGAGGCGGGCGAGAAAATCCTCCATGTCGAAGGGCTTGGTGACATAGTCCGCCGCGCCGGCACGCATGAGGCGGACGGCCTGATCGATGTCGCCATGCGCCGTGATGAACAGGAAGGGTGGCGCGTTGGCACCGCGCGCGGCTTCTCGGAACACCGCTTCGCCCGTTACGTCGGGAAGCCGGATGTCGCAGATGATCGCCTCGAAACGGTGCCCGGCGATTTCGCCCAGCGCGGCCTGCCCGGCCTGCCACCATTTGACCGCCATGCCTTCGAGCGTGAGCCGCTGGACGAGGCTCTCCCCCATGATCGGGTCGTCCTCGACCAGGCCGATCCGAACCGGATCAGGCGACATTGGCCAACTCCTCGTCGCGGGTGAAGGGGATCGACACGCTCACACAGGTGCCCGCATCCTCGGCGGAGTCGACACGGATGGTTGCGCCGAGATCGCTGAGCAGCCGGTGGGTCATCCACAGGCCGAGGCCGGCTCCCTCGGTCAGGGGGCGCGCACCGGCGGCACCGGTCAGCAGCGCGGCCGCCTCGCGTGGCAGGCCCGGGCCGCGGTCCCGCACCTCCACCAGCAATTGCCGGCCGGCAACCGTCGCCGAGAGGACAACGGTCGCCCCTTCAGGCGATGCCGCGACGGCGTTGAGCAGCAGGTTCAGCACCGCCTGCCGCATCGGCGTGCTGGGCAGCGGCACGCTGCCCTCCAGCGTGTTGAAAATGGTGAGGCTGATCCCTCGCCGGCGGGCCTCTGGGGCGATGAGCAGGCCGAGATCTTCAATGTCCGTGGCCATCAGGTCGCGCCGGCTGCCATCCGTCCGGTAGAGCGCGAGCGTCGTGCGCACCACGTCGCGTATGCCGACCAGGCCGCGTTCGAGCAGGCCCACCGATCCGACGCGAACGCTCTCGATATGGCCGTGGCTCTTGACGGTCGCGAGCGCATTGAAGAGACCGCCGAGCGGGTTGTTGATCTCATGGGCCAGCGCCGACGCCAGCCGTCCGAGGCTGCCGAGGCGCTCTTCCTCGGCCAGCCGCTTGGACAGTTCCTGCCGCTCCGCCGTCGAGTGGACCAGCGCGTTGTAAGCCTGAAAGAGGCGGCCGAATTCGCCATGGCTGGCGGCCACGATTTCCGGCGCAATGGGCGCCACGTGAGCCTCGCGCGCATTGCCCAGATGGTCGGACAGGATACGGATCGGCCGCATCATCCGTGCCACTAGCAACCAGCCGGCCGCCGCCAGCAGAAGGGTCAGGACACCGTTGGTCAGTACGAGTGCCGTCAGCACGTCCCGTCGCTCGACCGCGAGATGACGGGTGTCGAAGCTCGCATAGATCGTCCCCACCTTTCGACCGGGATAGGAGAGCACGCGCAGGGCATAGGCGCGGTCCGCTCCGGAATCGAAGCGGAAGGTCTCCCGCCCGGTGGCGGCGGCGATCGCGGCCGGCACGCGTGTGCCGACCGGACGGGCTCGTGGATCGGAAGCGGCGATCACGTGATTGTCCGCACCGGCGACGATCGCCTCCACCGGACGCAGGCTCTTGTTCAACTGCTGCGCCCGCTCGATCGCGTCGAAGACCTCCCAGACATCATCGCGCAGGATCGAAGGCGCCACCGCCGAGGACAGTCCGTCGAGATAGCTCTGGGTGAGCTCGCGAAGATGACGCTCCTGCGTGTCGTCGAGGCGCGACAATACGCGCTCGGAGAGTACCACGCCGACGAGAACCATGAGCGCGGCGACCGCCAGCGGCACCTTCAGGGCCACCGGCCAGCCGCGGGGATCGAGAGACCGCCGCACCGGCTAGCCCTCGGTCGCGACGATGGCCGCCTTCGCGGCGATCGTGTCGAAGAGCGCAGCGTCCTCGCGCACGAAACCGTCGAGCCGCAGCATGGCGAGGATGGCGCGTCCGTCCGCATCTTCCGACATGTTCAGCAGGGCGGCGGAAAGGCGCGCGAGATACTCCTTGTCCAGGGCCGCCCGCGGGGCGGCGATGGGCGGGAAGCCGAGCCATTCCGATCGCCTCAGGATACGGGTGCGGGCGGTGAGTTCCGGTTCCATCTCCGCGACGACATCATAGACATAGCCGTCCACCGATCCGGACGCCGCCAGCCCGGAGGCGACGGCGCGAATGACGTTGCGATGTCCATAGGTGAAGAATGTCCGCCCGAAGAAGGTCTCGGGCCGGGTGTGGGCCTCGGCCAGAGCCGCGCGCGTGACCAGGAACCCGGAATTGGAATCCGGGTCCGAGAAGGCGTGCACGTCCCCCTTGAGGTCGGCGAGGCGGTCCGCGCGGCGATCGGCATCGACAATCAGATAGGACTGATAGAGCGGCTCGCCGCGCCATTGCGGCACCGCGACCAGCTGCAGCTCGGTCGCGTGCATCACATAGGGGTAGCCGCAGATCCAGGCCGCGTCGATCTGTCTCGAAATAAGAAGGGCGATGATCTCCTGATAGGTGCGGCGTGTGATGAGATTAATCGGGGCACCTGTCGCTAGGGAAAGATATGTTTGCAGGCGATCAAGAAGTTCCAGGTCAGAGGTGAGAAATACTGGCGTCAAACCGAAACGTATATCCGCCGGATTTGCTTTGGACGTATGAGGATAAGCCACAATCGAAGTGGCGAGCGTCACTAGCGTCGTGGCAAAGGCGCGCCGATTCAACCCGAAGAACGTTTCCCGAGACATGGCGTTTCCTGTTCGTAGTTCTTCTTGTTCCAATCAGGCTACCGCTTTTCACCGCCAACGGAAATAGATGGAGCGATCAAATGCGCGCCGATCGGGGTCTTGCGGCGCGCGGTCGTCACCGAACTGTCATTCCAGGCTGGTAGGGGCGCAGCGAGCCCGCGAAACGCACGCACGGATGCGTGCCGCACACGTCAAGCATCCATCCCAGGGGATTTCGCGCATGAGAGTCGGCATCAACGGCATGGGGCGGATCGGGCGGCTGGCGCTGCGCGCGGCGATGGGTGCGGCCGAACGCCAGCAAAGCGATCCGCGCGCCGGAAACCGGCTCGACATCGTCCATTTCAATGAGATCAAGGGCGGTGCTGCGGCGACCGCCCATCTCATCGAGTTCGACAGCGTGCAGGGGCGCTGGCGGGCGCAGATCGAGACCTCGGGCGAGGAGGCCGTCACCATTGATGGCAAGCGCGTCTCGTTCTCCGCCCATGCTGCGCCGGCGGATATTCCGTGGGGCGATCTGGGCGTCGATGTCGTGCTGGAATGCACGGGAAAGTTCCTGACCCCCGCCGTCCTGCAGGGGCATCTGGACAGGGGCGCCAAGCGGGTCATCGTCGCCGCGCCGGTGAAGGACCCTTCCGTCCTCAACGTCGTCGTCGGGGTCAACGAGCACCTTTATGAGCCGGCAACGCACCCCATCGTCACGGCGGCGTCCTGCACCACCAACTGCCTCGCGCCGGTGGTGAAGGTCGTGCACGAGGCCATCGGCATCCGCCACGGCCAGATCACCACGATCCACAACCCGACCAACACCAATGTGGTGGTCGACGCCCCGCACAAGGATCTGCGCCGCGCGCGTTCCGCCATGCTCTCGCTCCAGCCCACCACGACGGGCAGCGCCACCGCCATCGCGCTGATCTATCCCGAGCTGAAGGGCAAGTTGAACGGCCATGCGGTGCGCGTGCCGGTGCTCAATGCCTCGCTCACCGACGCGGTGTTCGAGATGCAGCGCCCGACGACCGTGGCGGAAGTGAACGAACTGTTCCGCTCGGCGGCGGAAGGGCCGCTTGCCGGCATCCTCGGCTATGAGCCGCGCCCGCTGGTCTCCGTCGATTATGCCCGCGACACCCGGTCCTCCATTGTCGACGGGTTGTCGACGATGGTGACCGACGACACGCTGCTGAAGGTCTATGCCTGGTACGACAACGAGATGGGCTATGCCTGCCGCATGGTCGATCTGGCCTGCCACATGCACAAGGTCGGGATTTGACCATGACGGGTTCCTCAGCGAGCGGGCTGCGCAACTACGCCATCGTGACGGCGGCCTATTGGGGCTTCACGCTCACCGACGGCGCCCTGCGCATGCTGGTGCTGTTCACTTTCTTCCAGCTCGGCTACTCGCCCTTCACCCTGGCTTTCCTGTTCCTGCTCTATGAGGCGGCGGGCATCGGCGCCAATTTCATCGGCGGCTGGCTGGCGGCGCGCTATGGCATCACCCGCATGCTGACTGTCGGGCTGGTCACCCAGATCGCCGGTTTCCTGCTGCTCTCGGCGGTCTCGCCGGAATGGGGCAGCACGCTGCTGGTCACCTGGGTGCTGCTGGCGCAAGGGGTGTGCGGCGTCGCCAAGGACCTCACCAAGACCGCTTCCAAATCGGCGATCAAGATCACGGAATCGCAGGCCGGCGGCGAGGCGGAAGGCCGGCTGTTCAGATGGGTGGCCTGGTTCACCGGCTCGAAAAACGCGATGAAGGGCGTCGGCTTCTTTCTCGGCGGGCTGCTGCTACAACTGGTCGGCTTCCGCTACGGGCTGTGGCTGATGGCGGGGGCGCTGTTCCTCGTCATGCTCGGCGTCGTGTTCTCTCTCCCCGCCATGATGGGCAGGGCCAAGGCCAGCAGCAGCGCCCGCGAGCTGTTCGCCAAGTCGAAGGGCATCAATCTTCTGGCGGCCGCCCGCGTCGCCCTGTTCGGCGCGCGGGACGTGTGGTTCGTGGTCGGCGTGCCGGTGTTCCTTTATGCCAGCGGCTGGACCTTCACCATGGTCGGCGCCTTCCTCGCGCTGTGGACCATCGGTTACGGGCTGGTGCAGGCGGCGGCGCCCTCGCTGGTCGCGCGCAGCCCCGACGGCCTGTCGCGCGAGGTGCCGGCGGCGCGCGGCTGGTCGCTGGGTCTGGCCATCGTTCCGGTGCTGATCGCCGCGATCCTCGCTCTCGCGCCGCCTGATCCGACCGTCGTTCTGGTCGTCGGGCTCGCGGTGTTCGGGATCGCCTTCGCGGTGAACTCCTCCGTGCACTCCTATCTCGTGCTCGCCTATGCGGGCTCGGAAAAGGCGGCGGAGGATGTCGGCTTCTACTATGCCGCCAACGCGGCCGGCCGTTTCATCGGCATCCTGGCTTCCGGTCTCCTCTATCAGTCGGGCGGCATCCTGGCCTGCCTCATCGGATCGGCGGCGATGCTGTTCATCTGCTGGATATTCACGCTTGGCCTGCCAACGCAGGCGGACACCAAACCCGTGGCCGCCTGACGGGAGCGCCCCTGCGGTCCAGTCGGCCCGCGGACAATCCACACCGCCCGTTCGGCGACGAACGGCGCGTTCGGGTTTTGCCTCGCTGACGAGATCGGCCAGCGCGACCGGCAGCGTCGACCGGGCCACACGCGCCAGCCTCGTGGCCGACGACTAATCAGGCTTCGAGGATCGCCTCCAGGAACGCGAACTCGTCCTTCTTCGGCAGCAAGCCGTTCCGGCTGATCCTCCCGGACCTCGGCGGCCTCCATCCAATTTGGAGGCCTATATCGACCGGCATCGGCGGGTGCTGCTCGAACATGCCGCCGATCCGGGCACGCTGTTCGTCAAGACGGTCAAGCTGACCAGCAAGGATACCGCCTATTGCCAGAACACCTTCTATGAAGCCTGGCGTCTGGCGATACAGCGCTATGGCATCCACAACCCCCGCACCGGACGTGGCGCCATCAAGGGCCTGCTGCGGGTGTGGGAGGCGGCTTAGCGGCAAGAGGGCGAGATGCGCGAATCTCTTCGCCGCCCGCGCTACGCGCCGGCACGCCGCCGCACGCCGCAACCTGCTTCCGCGGTGCTCCCGCGGCGGGACAGAGGCGGATAGCCCCAAGAGGCAGGATTGATAAGTCACTGATTTTGCGCTAGAAAATGGCGCACCCGGCACGATTCGAACGTGCGACCTTTGCCTTCGGAGGGCAACGCTCTATCCAGCTGAGCTACGGGTGCCTGCGGCGCGATCATTGCGCCGGGTCGCGTCTTCATAATCGAAGCGTCGCTCCCCGGCAACGGGGACGTAGCTGCTTTCGTCAGCGCGCGAGCAGGGCCGCGATCCGTGCCGGCACGTCGCCCGCCACCGTCCGCGGCGATACGCCCTCGGGGCCGGTGAGGAGGGCGGCGAGGAGACCGGCGACCTCTTCCATCGCCAGTGCCCCGAGCCCGAGCGTCGCCAGAAACTGCGTTCCGACCCGCAACGCCGTCCGTCCCGGCCGGGTGATGTCGGGGCAGAGGCCGACAATCACCCCGCTCGCTGCCAGCGTCGCGATCAGCGCCCGCGGCTCGACATCCGGGTCGATCGGTATCAGGAACTGGTGCGTGTGGCCCGCCTCAGGCGCGATCACCGGCAGGCCGCGCTGCCGGCAGGCGCTGGCGAGGGCGGCGGTATTGGCGACGATGCGCGCCGCGTAGGCGGCGGCGCCCGTCCGCATCGCCACCAGCAGGCGCAGCAGCGGCGGCAGCAGGGCGGCGTTGTAATTGGCGAGGAAGCGGGCATCAAGCAGCCGGGCCAATGCCTCGCCCTGGGCGGGATCGCGCCCGAGCACAAGGCCGTGCGGCATGCCGGGCAGGGTCTTGTAGGTCGAGGTCACCAGCACGTCGACGCCTTGCGACAGCGGGTTGGGATAGGTGCCGCCGGCGATCAGCCCGGCGACATGGGAGGCGTCGAACACGGTCGTGGCGCCCACCGCGCGCGCCGCCGCCACCACCTCGGCGATGTCGTCCGGCCGCACCATCACGCTGCGCCCGAGCATTACGAGGCGCGGCCGGCGCTGCTCCACCATCCGCGCCGCGCCGGCGGTGTCGAGGCAGAGGCCGGTGGCGTCGAAGGGAAGCTCGGCGCAGGCGAGCCCGGCAAGTTCCGGCGTGCCGCCGCGCCGCTGGCTCAGATGCCCGCCATGCGCCGCGCCCGGTGCCAGCATGAGGTCGCCCGGGCGGGCGAAGGCGTGGAATACGGCAAGGTTGCACAGGGTGGCGCTGGGCAGCCGCGGCTCGGCCCAGGCGGCGCCGAACAGCGCGCAGGCTTCCTCCCGCACCGCCACCTCGAAGCGCGAGACCATCTCGGTGCCGGGCTGCTCCTTGTCGAAGCTCGGGCCCATGGCGGGCATGGCGCCGAGGCCCGGCGCGGTCGCGGCGCTCACCTCGGGGGAGGGCAGGTTGGCGCCGGCATAGAGCACGAGGCGGTGGCGCGCGAGAGTGTCGGCATGGTCGCGCGCGGCGGCAAACAGCGATGCGTGGTCCGGGTTCATGGAACCGGGATAGCGGTTAATCGTCCGGCGGCCAATGGGGGATTCATCCCTCGCGCGGCTGTGGCGGGCGGGGCGTTCATCGCTATATTAGGCGCGCCATGACCGATGTTCCGCCCGATGTTCCCGCGCCCCCGCGTTCCCCGCTGTTCTCGTCGGAGGAAGTGGAGCGCTACGCCCGCCATCTCGTGCTCTCCGAGATCGGCGGACCCGGCCAGCAGAAGCTGAAGAAGGCGCGCATGCTGGTGGTCGGCGCCGGCGGGCTGGGCGCCCCCGCGCTGATGTATCTCGCCGCCGCCGGCGTCGGGCATCTCGCCGTCATCGACGATGACGAGGTGTCGCTGTCGAACCTGCAGCGTCAGGTCATTCACACCACCGGTGCGGTCGGCCGGCGCAAGACCGAGAGCGCCGGCGCCTTCATTGCCGCGCTCAATCCGCATGTCGCCTTCGAGGGCATCGACGCCCGGCTCACCGCCGACAATGCGCTGGCGCTGGTTGCGCAAGCCGATGTGGTGATCGACGGCTCGGACAATTTCGCCACCCGCTATCTGGTCTCCGACGCCTGCGCGCTGGCAGGCGTGCCGCTGGTCTCGGCCGCGCTGGGGCGCTTCGACGCCACGGTGACCACGCTGCGACCGCATGAAAAGGGCCCGGACGGCACGCCGAACCCGACCTATCGCTGCCTGTTTCCGGAGCCGCCGCCGGCCGGCACGGTGCCGAGTTGCGCCGAGGCCGGGATTCTCGGCGCGGTGGCGGGCCTTGCCGGCTCGCTGGTGGCGCTGGAGGCGATCCGCGCCGTGGTGGGCTTCGGCGAGGGGCTGGTGGGGCGGCTGCTGATGATCGACACCCGCTCGATGCGGTTCGAGACGCTCAATTACGGCTGGGACCCGGACAACCCGCTGACCGGGGAGAACCCGACGATCCGCGATCTCTCGGCGCACGCGCGCTGAAGCGCCTGACCGAGCCATCCTTCGAGGCCCGGGCTGAGCCCAGGCACCTCAGGATGACGATCTGCCGGACGAAGAGCCCGCGTCATGCTGAGGCGCGAGCGTAGCGAGCCTCGAAGCACGCAGGCACCCGCGCCCTCACAACATCGCCGGCAGCACCCGGTCGGGCGGGCGGTGGCCGTCCATGAAAGCCTTGATGTTGACGATCACCTTCTCGCCGGTGTCGACCCGCGCCTCGACCGTGGCCGAGCCCATATGCGGCAGCAGCACCACCTTGCCGGCGCGGGCGAGCTTGAGCAGCTTCGGGCTCACCGCCGGCTCGCGCTCGAACACGTCGAGGCCGGCGCCGGCGATCTCGCCCTGCTCGATCATGCGGATCAGCGCGTGCTCGTCGATCACCTCGCCGCGCGCGGTGTTGACGATGTAAGCATCGGGCCGCACCAGCTTCAGCCGCCGGGCGGAGAGCAGGTGGAAGGTCGCCGGCGTGTGCGGGCAGTTGACGGACAATATGTCCATCCGCGCCAGCATCTGGTCGAGGCTGTCCCAATAGGTCGCCTCGAGGTCCTCCTCGATATGGGCGGGAAGCGGGCGGCGGTTGTGGTAGTGGATCTGCAGGCCGAAGGCGCGGGCGCGGCGGGCCACCGCCTGGCCGATTCGCCCCATGCCGATGATGCCGAGTCGCTTGCCCCAGATGCGGTGGCCGAGCATCCAGGTCGGCGACCAGCCCGGCCACGCGCCGTCATCGGTGGTGATGAGCGCGGCGCCCTCGGTGAGGCGGCGCGGCACCGCCAGAATCAGCGCCATGGTCATGTCGGCGGTGTCCTCTGTGAGGACGCCGGGCGTGTTGGTGATGGTGATGCCGCGCGTGGTGGCGCCGGTGACGTCGATATGGTCGACGCCATTGCCGAAATTGGCGATCAGCTTGAGATTCGGGCCGGCGGCCTCGATCACCTTCGCGTCGATGCGGTCGCAGATGGCGGGCACCAGCACGTCGGCGGTGGCCATCGCCTCGCACAGGTCGGCCTGGCTCATCGGCACGTCGTCGACGTTGAGCCGCGCGTCGAACAGTTCGCGCATGCGGGTTTCGATCTTGTCGGGCAGCTTGCGCGTCACGACGACCAGCGGCTTCCTGCGGGCCATGTTGCTCCCCGTACGATTCCCCCGCGGCGATCAAGCTCCCGTTAACGCTACGGGCTCCACACTTGCGCCAAAACCGGGCGACGCGTTCCTTAGCAGACAGGTCGGCGAAACACAAAAATGCACCAATTCGCGGTGCAGGCGTGTTCGCACGATCGCGCTGCCGGGCAGCGCCGCCGCGATGGGCGAAGGGTGATTGAGACGATGCGTGGAAACTGGCTTCGAGGCAGGACGAAGCTGCGGGTGACCTATTTGCTGCGGGCTTCGGCGGTGGTGTGGGGCCTGTGCGCCGCCGCCCTGCCGTTCCCGCCGGCCGCCATTGCGCAGGAGGCGGCGCCGACCGGGCCGGTGGGCCGTGCCAGCGGCCTGCCGGTGCCGCGCTTCGTCAGCCTGAAGGCGGACAAGGTGAATGTGCGCGCGGGCCCCACCCGTGACCATGGCGTGGCCTGGGTGTTCACCCGCGCCGGGCTGCCGGTGGAGATCACGGCCGAGTTCGAGAACTGGCGGCGCATCCGCGATGCCGACGGCGCCGAGGGCTGGGTCTACCATTCCATGCTCTCGGGCCGCCGCACGGCGCTGGTGACCCCGTGGAAGTCCGGCGAGGAGATTCCGCTCTACGCCGAGCCCACCACCAAAGCCGGCCTGCGCGCCCGGCTGGAAGCCGGCGTGCTCGGCAAGGTCGAGCATTGCGACGGCAAATGGTGCCATTTCTTCGAGAACGGCTTCGACGGCTATATCGAGCAGGAACGCCTTTGGGGCGTCTATCCCGGCGAGAAGCTGGAGTGACGAACTAGGCGGGGCGGGCGGCGATGTACCGCCGTTCCTGGGTCAGCCCGCCATAGCCATAGGCATCGCCGCGCGCTTCCACCACATGCACATAGCTCTCCGCGTGCAACGGGCCCAGCAACTCGCCGAAGGCGGTGAAGGTCGCGGCGACGAAGGCGGCCTTCTCGTCCTTGGTGTTGGTGCCTTCGGTCACGCGGATGTCGAGCCAGAAGGCGGCGAGTCCGGCCTCCTTCAGGCTCCTCCCGGCGCAGAACCAGTGGGCCGGGTCCGCCGGTTCGACCAGAACGGCGGTGACGGACGGGTCCTTGCCCAGCCATTCCTGCCCCAGTTGCGCGGCGCGGCGGGCGAGGGCGGCCTCCAGCGCCGGTGTGGATGAGGGAACGGCGAATCGGATCTGGATCATCGGCATGACGGGTCTCCCTGAGCGGTGTGTGAGGGGAGTCGTAACGCGGTTCCTGCCATGCGATAACGCTATCATTGAAACTATCAGTGATAGTGTTTTGTTATGAATGAGCGCCCCCTCGACCTCGATCTCGTCCGTGCCTTCGTGCATGTGGCCGAACTCTCCAGCTTCACCCGCGCGGCCGAGGCGCTGGGCGGCACCCAGGCCGGGGTGAGCCTGAAGCTGCGCAAGCTGGAGGAGCGGCTCGGCCGCACGCTGCTGGAACGCACGCCGCGTCTCGTTCGCCTCACCGGCGATGGCGCGCTGTTCCTGGAGAGGGCCCGCCGGCTGCTGGCGGCGGAGCGCGAGGCAAGGCTGTGGGATGCCCGTCCCACCCGGCGGCTGCGGCTCGGCATCAGCGATCACACCACGGGCGACACGCTGCCCGGCCTGCTGCGCCGGCTGGCGGCGGTCAGTCCCGACATCGTGTTCGACATCCGCATGGGATTTTCACGGGCGCTGCTCGACGCCTTCGATGCGGGCGCACTCGACGCCGTGGTGGTGCGGCGCGAGGGCGACCGGCGCGCCGGGGAACTGGTGCGGCAGGACCGCTATGGCTGGTTCGCCGCCGCCGACTGGCGAGGCGAGGGCGCCCCGCTGCCGCTGGCCTTGCTGGCAGCCCCGTGCGGCGTGCGTGCGCTGGCCGTCGCGGCGCTCGATTCGGCCGGCATCGCCTGGCGCGAGGCCTTCACCGGCGGCAGCGTCTCCTCGGTCTGCGCGGCGGTGGTGGCGGGGTTGGCGGTGGCGCCGCTGGCGGCTCATCTGGCGCCCGTGGGCAGCGTCGATATGGGGCCGGCGCTGGGCCTGCCCGCCCTGCCGGCGGCGCGCGTGATGCTGATCGCCCGTGCCGGCGACGCACCGGCAAAGGCCGCGCTGCGCGAACTCGCCGCCTTCCTGCGCACCGGCTGACCGAGCCGCACAATAAAACCCACATTTCCCAAGTAAGGCGCTGATTTCGCTGTCCTGACCATTATATTTCCT
>NZ_JAHBGC010000063.1 GCF_018390645.1 Ancylobacter dichloromethanicus | reverse complement strand
AAGCCTGCCGCCAGCGTTCGTTCTGAGCCAGGATCAAACTCTCAAGTTGAATGAGTTTTAATCTCGGCTTTGCGTCGCTACGCTCAAAACCTCTTGACGAGGTTGGAACCAGTCACATCCTTCACAGGATGCGAGGCTCCGAGAACGTAAGACCGCCGAAGTCTCATCCGACTTCCCCGACCGAAACCAGGGAAGTCCGCAAGGACCCCGCCGTCCACGTTTCTCTTTCTTACTCTTCACTTGTCAAACAGCGTGGGCCAAAACCCGCGAGCCAAAGCTCAATTCCAAAAAGGCCGAAGCCCCTAACCCTAGGGCTCACACCCTTAGGAAAATCGACAGTAAACCCGCCGGCGACTGCCGGTCCGAAGACCTCGTCTCTGTCGGGATCAACCAGAGGGGCGCCAGCACCGCGTCAGCGGCGCGCCCCGTCGATGGGCGCTTTATAGGGGGAGCCCCGCGGGACTGTCAACGGGCATTCGGAAGAAAAATGACAGGCTCACGACGTTGTTGATAACCCGGCCAAAGAAGGGAAGAAGAGCTTACCTTTCAACAGGTTAGCACCGCTGTCCCAATCGCGCCCGACTTTTGGGCCGCCGCGGCGGCCCGGTTTTCGCGCCGGCCGCCTGCCCACGTCGGCGGCGCCGTCGGCGGCCGGAAACCCTGCCGGCTCAGTGGTCCGAGAGCACCACCTCGTCGCTCCATTCGCCCTCGACCTCCTTGACGATCGCCTGGCCGCAGATCACCCGCCCCTTCACCGGGTCGAAGGTCAGCGTCGGGGCGCCGTGCAACTGCCAGCCCTTGTTGAGCGCGGCCGAGACCCGCCTGCAGAAGGCCTGGTCGTCCGGGCCGGTGAGATAGCGATAGAGCTTCACGTCCGTCTCCTCCTCAATTGCGCCGTTCGATCGCCTCGGCGAGCGTCACCAATCGCCGGGCGATGTCGGCATGCATGCGCTCCACCATGCGCCCCTCCATCTGCACCACGCCCTTGCCGGCATTTTCCGGCCGGTCGAACAGCGCGATCAACGCCCGCGCCGCCGCCACCTCCGGCTCGGACGGCGAAAAGGCAGCATTGCAGGGGCCGATCTGGTCGGGGTGGATCAGCGTCTTGCCGTCGAAGCCCATAGCGGCGGCCTCCCGGCATTCGCGGGAAAAACCGGCGAGATCGCGAAAATCGTTCCACACCGCGTCCAGCACCTCGATGCCACCGGCGCGCGCCGCCAGCACGCAATGGGAGAGCCAGCCCGTCATCGGCGCCCGCCCGGGGACGATGCGCGCGCCGGTCTCCTTGGAGAGGTCGTTGGTGCCCAGCACCAGCGCGGCCAGCCGCGTCACCGGGTTCTTCGCCGCCAGCGCGATATCGAGCGCGCGCAGCACGCCGGCCGGCGTCTCGATCATCGCCCACACCCGCAGCGAGGGCGCCGCGCCCCCTGCCTCCAGCATGCGGCCGACGACATGCAGCGTCTCGGGATCGCTTACCTTCGGCAGCAGCAGCGCGTCCGGGCCCTCGCCCCTGGCGCTGGCGGCGGCGATCATGGCGATGTCCTCGTCGAACCAGGGCGTGTCGACGCCATTGGTGCGCACCACCACCTCGCGCGGCGCGAAGCCGCCCTCCTGCAGCGTCGCCGCCACGCGGGCGCGGGCCTCTTCCTTGGCGTCCGGCGCCACCGCGTCCTCGAGGTCGATCACCACGACATCGGCGGGCAGGCTCCGCGCCTTCTCCAGCGCGCGCGGGTTGGAGCCCGGCATGAACAGCACGCTGCGGCGTGGACGGACGGGAGTGGACATGATTCGCTCGGCTCATTGGCAGGAAACAGCGGAGAGCCTATCCCGCTCTCCGGCGGGCTGCCAATCGGGCGCCGGTGCCCGGTCCCTCCGTCTTTACGGGTCAAGGCCATGGACGAGACTTACGACGTGCTCATCGTCGGCGGCGCCATCATGGGTGCCGCCGCCGCCTATTTTCTCACCCGCGATCCCGCCTTTCGCGGCCGCGTCGCCATCGTCGAGCGCGATCCCAGCTTCGCCGAAGCCTCCACCGCCCTGTCCGCCGCCTCGCTGCGCCAGCAATTCTCGATCCCCGAGAACGTCCGCATGTCGCTGTTCGGGCTGGACTTCCTGCGGAGCGCGAAGGAGCGCTTCGGGCCGGACACCGATCTCGCCTTTCACGAGGGCGGCTATCTCATCCTCGCCAGCGCGGCGGGCCTGCCGGTCCTCGCCGCCAATCACCGCCTCCAGCAGGCGGAGGGCGCCGATATCGCGTTGCTCGATCCCGCCACGCTGAAGGCGACCTTCCCCTGGCTCAATGTGGACGACCTCGCCGCCGGCGCCTATGGCCGCTCCGGCGAGGGCTGGTTCGACGCCCACGCCTTGCTCGCCTGCCTGCGCGCGGCAGCGAAGACGCAGGGGGCGCATTTCGTCACTGGCGAAGTGGTTAGCCTCACCCGCGAAGGCACCCGCATCACCGGCGCGACGCTGGCGGACGGGCGGCGGCTCGGCTGCGGCGCGCTGGTCAATGCCGCCGGGCCGCGGGCGGGGCGCGTGGCGGCGATGGCCGGCATCCCCCTGCCGGTGGAGGGCAAGAAGCGCTGCGTCTTCGTCGTGCATTGCCGCACGCCGATCGAAAGACTGCCGCTGCTGGTCGACCCCTCCGGCTTCTATATCCGCCCCGAAGGCGCCTACCAGATTTGCGGCGCCCCGCCGGCGGAGGACAACGACCCGGACGCGCACGGCGATTTCGAAGTCGACTGGTCGATCTTCGAGGAGACCATCTGGCCGAACCTCGCCCATCGCATCCCGGCGATGGAGGAATTGAAGGTGGTGCGCGCCTGGGCCGGGCATTACGAGATGAACCTCTTGGACCACAACGCGGTCATCGGCCCGCACCCCGAGGTGGCGAACTTCTACTTCATCAACGGCTTTTCCGGCCACGGCCTGCAGCAGGCCCCCGCCGCCGGCCGCGCCATCGCCGAATGGCTGGTGCATGGCCGCTCGGTGTCGCTGGACCTCGACGTGTTCGGCTATGAGCGCATCGCGGCGGGGCGTCCGCATGCCGAGTTGAACATCATCTGATGGGGTTCCCTCCGCAACAGACAGCGACAGCCGGCGGACGCAGGGCCTCTGTCCCGGACGCGGTCAGCGCGAGCAGAAGACGTGCCGGAACCCGGCGCACGCCTCTTCGGCGGTTGCCTTGTCTTAGGCGGATGTCCGGGATGACCGCCATCCCACGCGCCGTCGAAATTCACGCGCCCGGATTCCGCTCGACCTAATTACACGTAATATTTGTGCATTTTATTTCTTTTGTACGTTCTAAATTGGTGTGATAGAAAAATAACCCGAGCACCAACAGGAATTAGCGCCCATGGCCGCGCCGCAACAGCAGAAACTGAAGGTCAATGGCCCCGTCGCCGTCACCGCCAACCGTCTCACCGACGGCGCCGTGGTGTGGCGCACCAAGGCCGGCGGCTGGTCGGTCGAGCTGGCGGACGCCGCCGTGGTCACCACCGCCGACGACGCCCTCGCCTTGTTGGCGGAGGCCGGCCAGCGCGATCTCGACGCCGTCGGGCCCTATGTGGCGCCGGTGATCGTGGACGCGGACGGCGCGCTCGCCCCGGGCAATCTGCGCGAGCGCATCCGCGTCGCCGGCCCCACCTTCGAACTGCCCCACTGAACGACGCAAGGCCGACCGTTCCATGTATGCCTATGACGAATTCGACCGCGCCTTTCTGGCCGAACGTGTCGCCGAGTTCCGCGACCAGGTCGGCCGCCGCCTGTCCGGCGCGCTGTCCGAGGACGAGTTCAAGCCGCTGCGGCTGATGAACGGCGTCTATCTCCAGTTGCATGCCTACATGCTGCGCATCGCCATTCCCTATGGCACGCTGAACGCCGCCCAGCTGCGCCGCATGGCCCATGTCGCCCGCGTCTATGATCGCGGCTACGGCCATTTCACCACGCGGCAGAACATCCAGTTCAACTGGATCAAGCTGGAGGAGCTGCCGGAGGCGATGGCGGCGCTGGCCGAGGTCGGCGTGCACGGCATCCAGACCTCGGGCAACTGCATCCGCAACGTCACCACCGACCAGTGGGCCGCCGCCACGCCGGAAGAATGCGACGACCCGCGCATCTGGGCCGAGATCCTGCGGCAATATTCGACCCTGCACCCGGAATTCACCTACCTGCCGCGCAAGTTCAAGATCGCCGTCACCGCCGCCGGCCACGACCGCGCGGCGATCAAGGTGCACGATGTCGGCCTGCGCCTGCACCGCAACGCCGCCGGCGAGCTCGGCTTCGAGGTGCTGGTCGGCGGCGGGCTCGGCCGCACGCCTTTTGTGGGCAAGTCGATCCGCGACTTCCTGCCGGCGCGCGAGTTGCTCAGCTACATCGAAGCGATCATGCGCGTGTACAACCAGTACGGGCGGCGCGACAACATCTACAAGGCGCGCATCAAGATCCTCGTGCACGAGATCGGCGCCGAGGAATTCTCCAAGGCGGTCGAGGCCGAATGGGCGGCGATCCGCGATGGCGCCCTGCACCTCACCGACGAGGCCATCGCCGAGATCCGCGACCGCTTCATCTACCCCGCCTTCGAGACGCGGACCGACCAGCCGGCCGAACTCGTGGACGCGCTGGCCGACCCGCGCTTCGCCACCTGGCACCGCAATTCGGTGCACACTCACAAGGTGCCCGGCTATTCCATCGTCACCATCTCGCTGAAGCCCGTCGGCGCCCCTCCGGGCGACGCCACGGCCGACCAGATGGACATCATCGCCGACCTCGCCGAACGTTACGGTTCAAGCGAAATCCGCGTCGGCCACGAGCAGAATCTCTGCCTGCCGCATGTGGCGCAGAAGGATTTGCCGGCGCTGTGGGCGGCGCTCGACGCCGCCGGCCTCGCCACGCCGAACGTCAATCTGGTCAACGACATCATCGCCTGCCCGGGGCTGGACTATTGCGCGCTGGCCAATGCCCGCGCCATCCCGGTGGCGCAGGAAATCGCCAAGCGCTTCGCCGATCTCGACCGGGCGCGCGGCGTCGGCCGGCTGCACATCAACATCTCCGGCTGCATCAATGCCTGCGGCCACCACCATGTCGGCCATATCGGCATTCTCGGCGTGGAGAAGAACGGCCAGGAATTCTACCAGATCACGCTCGGCGGGCGCGCCGACGAGCACGCCCAGCTCGGCACATTGCTGGGCCCGGCGGTGTCCTACGAGCAGGTGCCCGGTCTCGTCGAGGACGTGGTCGACACCTATATGGAGCTGCGCGCCGGGCCGCATGAACTGTTCATCGACACCGTCGCCCGCCTCGGGGTCGAGCCCTTCAAGGAGCGCGTCTATGCCGCTCATTGAGAAGGGACACATCGTCGAAGACAGCTTCGTCCGCGTTGCCGACGACGAGGCGCTGCCCGAGGGCGCGTCGGTCCTCGTCGGCATCGACCGCTTTCTCACCGAGGCCGAGGCGCTGAAGGCCCGGCAGGCCCCGGTCGGGGTCGTCTGGCCGAACAACCGCCCGATCGCCGAGATCGCGCCCCATCTCGGCCAGCTCTCGCTGATCGCGCTCAACTTCCCCTCGTTCCGCGACGGGCGTGCCTACAGCCAGGCCCGGCTGCTGCGCGAGCGGCTCGGCTGGCAGGGGCCGCTGCGCGCCATCGGCAACGTGCTGCGCGACCAGTTCCTGCTGATGGAGCGCTCCGGCTTCGACCAGATCGAGGCGGTAAAGGAAGCCGACGCGGAGGCCTTCGACGAGGCGACCCACCGCTACACCGTGTTCTATCAGCCGGCTACCGATGCGCGCCCCAGCCTGCTGCGCCAGCGCCTCGGCCGCACCGTTCCGGGAGTGCGTTCATGACCTTCCAGCGTCCGGGTGCCGATTTCGCGCCCGCCACCCCCTGCATCGACGAGGTCGGCGGCCTCGCCTGCGCCCTCGCCGACGCCAGCCCGACCGAGATCGTCGACGCCGCCCTGCACGCGGTCGGCCCGGGCCGGCTTTGCCTCGTCTCGTCCTTCGGCACCGAATCCGCCGTGCTGCTGGCCTATGCCGCCGAGGTCGACCGCTCGATCCCGGTCGTCTTCCTCGACACCGGCTGGCTGTTCGAGGAGACGCTGGCCTATCGTGACACCCTCACCGCGCAGCTCGGCCTCACCGATGTGCGCAGCCTCCAGCCCGATGCGGCCCGGGTGGCGGCGCTCGATGGCGAGCGCGATCTCTGGTTCTCCGACCCCGACACCTGCTGCCGCATCCGCAAGGTCGAACCCCTCGCGCGGGCGCTGGGCGGGTTCGATGGCTGGCTGAACGGGCGCAAGCGCTACCAGGGCGGCCTGCGCGCCTCGATTCCCGTGGTCGAGCGCGACGGCGTGCGGCTCAAGTTCAACCCGCTCGCCAATCTCGACCGCGCCGCGGTGGAAGCCGCGCACAAGGCCTTCGCCCTGCCCGACCATCCGCTGGTGGCGAAGGGCTTCTCCTCGGTCGGCTGCATGCCCTGCACCAGCCGCGCCAGTGAGGGCGAGGATTCCCGCGCCGGCCGCTGGCGCGGCAAGGCCAAGACCGAGTGCGGCATCCACACCCTGCTGAACACCGTCGGCAACTGAGGCCGCCCCCGCGCGGAGGATCGAGGATGGCCGGCGCGCGGCGAAGAGCCGGGATCGCTCCTCGTTCCGCCCGCCATTCCGGATCGGCCGTCGGGGATGGCGTCTGGATGGATGTCAGAACAGATAGAGCGTCGCCGCGAACCCGCCGACCAGCACCACGGCGAACGCCGCCGTCACCAGCCCGAGCCGCTCCTCGATGAAGACGCGCGCCGCGGGCCCGATCCAGTACAGCAGCCCCGCCACCATGAAGAAGCGCAGCCCCCGGGTGACGACCGAGAGCACGACGAACCAGAACAGGCTGTAATGGGCGAAGCCCGAGGTGATGGTGACCACCTTGTAGGGGATCGGCGTCAGCCCCTTGATCAGGATGATCCAGTGGCCGTAGCGCTGATAGGCTTGGGTGAAGGCATCGACCTTGGCGCCATAGCCATAGAGCTGGATCAGGAACTGGCCGAGCGAATCGTAGAGCAGCGCGCCGATGGCATAGCCCGCCAGCCCGCCGATCACCGAGGCCAGGGTACACAGGCTGGCGTACCACCAGGCGAGCTTGGGCCGGGCGAGGCACATCGGCACCAGCATCACATCCGGCGGCACCGGAAAGAACGAGCTTTCGGCAAACGACACGCCGGCCAGCGCCCAGGGCGCGGAAGGCCGCTCGGCGAGATCGATCACCCATTGATAGAGACGGCGCAGCATGAAGGGCCTTGCGGAAACGGAGGAATCGTCGGGAAAAGGCGGGGGTCAGGAACGCCGGCGCGGCATGTGGGGGGCGCTCCCGCCCTTGGCGGCACCCTCGGCGATTTCCCACAGCAGCGGACCACCGTCCGCCCCCTCGAATATCGGCAGAGCCTTGCCGGCCGCTGTCCGGCGCTTGGGAACTTTCTCGGCCATGCCGAGCATCTTCTCGCGCCGGCGCATCTCCGCCCAGACGTCGTCGGGCTCGATGCCGAGTTCGGCCCACAGCACGACGAGATTGTAGATCAGGTCGGCGCTCTCGCGCACCGTGGCGGCCCGGTCGCCGACCACGCTGTCCAGCGCCACCTCGACCGCCTCCTCGGCGACTTTCTTGGCCATCGCCGCCCGCCCCTTGCGGAAAAGCTTCTGCGTGCGCGGCGAAGGGTTGCTGCCCTCCCGCGTCGCGACCACGGCGGCATACAGGCGGCGGATCGAATCGCTCATGCCGAATCACTCATGACAAATCCTCAAGGCTTGATTCTAGAGCCATTTGCGTGAAGGCTTCGCGGCAGAAACGCATCCGGCTGGCGTCGCTGTGATCGGCCGCCCGGCTTTGCCTTTTGCGCCGCTGCCGGGATCAGGTTATGGAGAGGACGCAATGCCTTTTCAGGCCGGCCGACTTTGTCTCGCGCGCCGCCGGCCCTCCCTTGAAACGGATACCGGAAGCGTGCTGAACCTTTCCCTGTTCCGCCCCCGCCGCGCCGTCCGCCTTCGGGCCATCCGCCTGATGGCGGCTGGCCTTGCCGGCGCCGCGCTCCTTGGCCCCCTGCTCGTAATGCCTCTGGCGGCGCACGCCACGCCCTCGCTGGTGATCGAGGTCGACAGCGGCAAGGTGCTGCTGGCGGAGGACGCGACCAAACCCTGGTATCCCGCCTCCATCACCAAGCTGATGACGGCTTATGTCACCTTCAAGGCGCTGCGCGCCGGCCGGCTGACCCCGGAGACGCTGATCACCGTCTCGGCCAATGCGGCGGCGCAGAAGCCCTCCAAGATGGGCTTCAAGCCCGGCACCCAGGTTACGATCGACAATGCGTTGAAGATGATGCTGGTGAAGTCGGCCAACGACATGGCCGTCGTCATCGCCGAAGGCGTCGGCGGCACCCTGCCGGCCTTCATCGAGGAGATGAACGCCACCGCGCGCGAACTCGGCATGACCGGCACGCATTACGTCAATCCGAACGGCCTGCCGGACCCGGGGCAGGTCTCCACCGCGCGCGACCTCGCCATCCTCGCCCGCGCCATCTTCCTCAATTTCCCGGAACAGGCAGACCTGTTCCGCATTCCCGCCATCAAGGTCGGCCCGGCGGTGATCCGCAGCTACAACAAGCTGATCGACCGCTATCCCGGCGCCGACGGCATGAAGACCGGCTTCATCTGCGCCTCCGGCTTCAACCTGGTGGCCAGCGCCACGCGCGGCAACCGCCATCTGCTCGCCGTCGTGCTCGGCACCGATTCCGGCAAGGCCCGCACCGAAGAGGCCGCGCTGCTGCTGGAGCGCGGCTTCCAGCAATCGGGCAACATCTTCGGCTCCATCGCCCCGACCGTGGAATCGCTGCGCAACGAGACCGGCCCGCCCACCGACATGCGCGCGCAGGTCTGCGGCGGCAAGCGCAAGAACACCGCCTCCGAGGCCGATGACGACAGCGGCCCGGCGCCCACCGGCTATGTCGCCGCCGGCATGCCTCAGCTCGGCGACAACGTCACCGGCGCCAGCCTGCTGCAGAAGCTGCCGCCCTCCATGCCGCCGGTCGAGGTCTGGGTGGGCCCGTTCCCGAGCGCCGAGGCGCTCGCCGCCGCCTATCCGCCGCCACCGGAGAAGAAGAAGAAGGCTGCCGCAAAGAAGCCCGCCTCGAAGAAGGGCCAGACCACGGCGGTCGTGGAGCCGAGCCGCCCCGCGCCCAAGCCCGGCGCGGCCCCGAAGCCGAAACCCAAGCCGGCCGCGAGGCCAGCGGCCGCGCCGGCCAATCTCGCCGTCCCGCCCCCGCCGCAATAGCCCGCCCCGCGCGGCCGCCGCGCATCGACGCGGCGCCGGCGTGCCGCGCCGAACAGGATGTCGCTCATGAGCGAGGCGCCCCGCCTCCCGCCGGAACCCATTCCGGTAACCCTGCTCACCGGCTTTCTCGGTGCCGGCAAGACGACGCTGCTGAACGCCCTGCTGCAGCAGCCCGGCATGGCCGACACCGCCGTGCTGATCAACGAATTCGGCGAGATCGGCCTCGACCATCTCCTGGTCCAGCATTTCGACGACGCCACCGTGCTGCTCGCCTCCGGCTGCCTGTGCTGCACCATTCGCGGCGATCTGGCGGAGGGGCTGGAGCAGCTTCTGCGGCGCATGGACAATGGCGCCATACCGCCCTTCCGCCGCGTGGCGATCGAGACCACCGGCCTCGCCGACCCGGCGCCGATCCTGCACGTGCTGATGATGCATCCCTATCTGGTGATGCGCTTCCGGCTCGACGGCGTGGTCACCGTGGTCGACGCGGTGAACGGCCTCGGCACACTCGACGCGCACCCTGAATCGGTGCGGCAGGCGGCGATTTCCGACCGCATCGTGCTCACCAAGACCGATCTGGTCGACACGCCGGCGCGCGAATCCGGCCTCGCCGCGCTGCGCCAGCGCCTCGCCCGCCTCGCGCCCGGCGCGCCGGTGCTCGACGCGGCGAAGGGTGAGGCGACGCCGCAGGCGCTGCTCGGCGCCGGGCTTTACGATCCCGCGACCAAGATTCCCGACGTGTCGCGCTGGCTCGCCGATGAGGCGGTGTCGGCGGCGGAAGAGGCGTCGCGCGCGCATGCGCATGACGAGAACCGCCATGACGAGCGCATCCGCGCCTTCACCGTGGCGACCGACGCCCCGGTCTCCGCCGCCGCCATCGACATGTTCCTGGAGCTGGTGCGCGGCACCCATGGGGCCAAGCTGCTGCGGCTCAAGGGCATCGTGAAGCTGGCCGAGGACCCCGAGCATCCCCTCGTGCTGCACGGCGTCCAGCACGTGCTGCACCCGCCCAGCCAGCTTCCCGCCTGGCCCGACGACGACCGGCGCACAAGGCTGGTGATGATCGTGCGCGATGTCGAGCCGGCGGTGATCCGCCGGCTGTTCGACGCCTTCATGGGGCTGCCGGCGGTCGACACGCCGGACCGCATCGCCATGACCGACAACCCGCTGGCGCCGGCGACGCTGCGGCGCTGAGCCGGGGCGCGGGTTGCGGCCTATCGAGCCGGCAGCGGCGCGCCATTAAGCAGCACCTGCGTGCTGCCTGCAGCCTGTGAGGTGGCAGCAGTTCCGGCAGTGGAAGTTGCAGCGGCGGCGGCAGCCGCCTCGGCAGCTTCGACCTTGGGGTCCGGCACCGCGATCACCATCGCCCAGTAGACGCTGTACTTGCTGCGCGGCGCCCGCACCGCGGCGATGCCGAGCCGGGTCGCGCCCGGCATCAGCATGTTCTTGTTGTGCGAGGGCGAATCCCGCCAGCCGGAGAACGCCTCGGCCAGCGTGTGGTAGCCGGCGCCGACATTCTCCGCCGCCTTGAGCCCGCCGAACCCCGCCGCCTTCAGCCGCGTGGTGAGGCCCCGCCCGCCAATGTTGTGCGAGAGCTTGTCGGCGGCGGCCATGGCCTTGGCCTGCCGCTCGGCCACGTTCATCAGCACCGGGTCGATGGTCACCGCCGGCAGGCCGCGCCCGCGCCGGTAGTCGCTGATCAGCGAGGCCGCTGCCTGCGGGTCCAGCGTGCCACCCTTGGCGATGTTGGCATAGAAGGTCTCGTCCACCGGCACCGAGGCCGGACCGGCGGCGCAGCCTCCCAGCAACAGGGGCACCAGCAGCAGACCGGCGAGGCGCTTCAGCAGGAAGGAGGACATGCGAGGCATCTCAAGGAGGAGCGGAAAGGGAAAGGGCACGTCAGCAAAGGCACGTCACGCGAGCCGGCGGGTCGGCCGGAGCCCGACCCGATTGAATCCGCCCTGATTGGTAAACCAACCTCTAAGCGGGCGATGAAGAACGCGTTATCCCGTCAGATTGCGGAGCGGTCGGGCGATCGCCCGCCACCTCGGCGCTAGCTGTCGCCGTCACCGGCCGGCGGGTCTTCGCCGATCCGCCCGCCGCGATAGATGCTCCACGGCGTATAGGGAATGCCGATCCTCGCCGCCTTCAGCCGGTCGAGCACGGCGAAATGCAGGTCGCTCTTCACCGTGAGCGCATAATCGACATTCGCCACCACACACCGCAGCTCGAATTTCAGGTAGCTGTCGCCGAACGCCATCAGGAACACCCGCGGCGGCGGCGAGCGCAGCACCTGCGGATGGTCGCAGGCGCAGCCGATCAGCAGGTCGCGCACCTCGTCGGCATCGGCGTCATAGGAGACGTTCACCGCCACGATCACCCGCCCGGTAGTGTTGGCGTGGGTGAAGTTCTTCACCATGCCGGTGATGAGGTCGGAATTGGGAATCAGCACCGCCGCGCGGTCGAAAGTCTCGATCTCGGTGGCGCGCACGCTGATGCGGCGCACATAGCCCTCCTCGCCCTTCACCGCGATGGTGTCGCCCACCCGGATGGGACGTTCGGCCAGCAGGATGAGCCCCGAGACGAAATTCGACACGATGGACTGCAGGCCGAAGCCGATACCCACCGACAAGGCACCGGCAACCAGCGCGATGTTTTCGAGGTTCAACCCGAGCTGGCTCATCGCCATCGCGATCACGGTGATCGAGCCGATATAGCCGATGATGGTGGCAATGGAGTTCTGCAGGCCCTGGTCGAAAGCGGTCTTCGGCAGGATCGCCACCGCGAACCAGCGCTGGATCGCCCGGGCGATGACGATGCCGACCACCAGGAACAGCAGCGCGCTCAGTATGTCGCCGATGGAGATCGTCGAGCTGCCGATGGTGAAGCCGAGGGTCACCCGGCTTGCGAGATCGGCGAGGTCCGAGGTGGAGGTGCCGAAGGTGCCGACCACCAGGACGACGATGCCGATGATCGCCACCACCTTCAGCAGCCCGGCCGCCAGCACGGCGAGAAGTTCGAGGCTCGCCGGGCGCACGCCGAGCGTCTTGGCCACGTGGCGCGCCCGTGGCCCGGTGGCGAGGGCGTCGATGAACACCGAATTGATCAGCGCCACGACGAGATAGAGCGCGCCGGCCATGACCACCGCGATGAGCGAGCGCGAGGCCAGGAAGGTCGCGAAGGTCACATAGCCGGCGATCAGCGCACCGACGATGGTGAGGTCGAACACCCAGAAGGGGAACGTGATCCAGTTCAGCAGGCCCGCCGTGAAGCCGTCCTTGCCGTCAGGGGATTTCCCCCCGTCGGCCTTGCCGTCCTGGAGCCTTGCCTCGCCGGCATCCTCATCGCCGTCGCCGGAGAGCGCGTTGAGCGCCCGCATGCTGCGGGTCGCCAGCACCACGAGGCAGAGCGACATCGTGGCGCTGGTCGCCACCGAGAGCGGCACCGGAGCCACCAGGGCGCGGTGCACGGCACCGAGCATCGCCGCGACACTCAGTACCCATAATCCGATTGTCACATGGCCGTAGATCAGCCGGACTATGGCCTCGGAGAGTGGAATCACCCGGCGCTGCGGTTCGCCGGGCGCCAGCGCGCCATCCAGCAGGCCCCTGCCGACGGCGAGGATGAGGATGGCGAGGAGAATCCCGTCGGCGATCTCGTTGACGCGGGGCGGCAGCAGATCGAAGCCGTTCAGCAGCGCCATCACCGCGGCGGCGGCCGCCGGCGCCGCCACCATCCGCAGCAGGGCGACGAGGGCGGAGAGCCCGCAGGCCCGCAGCCGCGAAAGCGGCTCGCCCTCCGCGCCAAGCTCATCGCGGTGCAACGGCCTTGCGAGCACGCCGCGCACCAGAAAGATCAGGCCGATGATCGCCAGTGCGCCGAAGGCGACGGCGATCTGGCCGAGCGGCGGCATGCGGGCACTGGCATAGGCAGCCCAGTCGTTCAGCAGGTAGCCGATGCCGCGCAGTTCGCCCGGCACCGCCGCTGCCGCCTGCAGCCAGAGCGAGGGGTCGAGCACGCTGTAGGAGCGCGCCAGCAGCCTGTCGGTGAACAGCGCCCGGCGCCGGCTGGTGATGCGGTCCGAGAGCTGGTCGGCGCGCACCTTCAGCAGCTTGGCCTGCTTGAGCACGCCGTCGAGTTCGGTCGCGCGCGCGGTCAGCGCATCGCGCTCGGAGGCGATCGAGCCATCCTCCGGCGTCGCGTCCGCCGCCGGCTTGGGGCCGATCTCCTTGACCCGGTGATTGAAATTCGCCAGCAGCGGCTCCAGCAGGGCGATGCCGGCGGCGAGATCGGTGCGCACCGGATCGAGCCGGTTGCGCAATTCGTCGAGATCGGTGGAGCGCAGGCCGTCGCGTCCGAGAGCCGCCTCTACCCCGTCGACGATGGCGCGCTGGCCCTCCAGCTTCTCCTGCACCTGCTGCTGTTCGAGCGGAATCTGCGCGAAGCCGGCGCTGGCGCCGAGCAACAGGGCCAGCGCAACCAGCGCCGCGATCAGAAAACGGGCCGGGCCAAGTCGCGGGGCGCCGAGGCGGGCGACGCCGATGGCGGAGACAGAAAGGCTCTGGCTGAGATGCATCGCACTGGGACGGATTGGAACCGGAAGGCCGTCCTGTCTCAGTCCCGATCAAGGCCAAGTCAAGGCGTCAGAAGGCGCCGGCGCGGTCAAAGCGCCGCGCCGCACCGGGCGATCGCCGTCAGTTGCCGCGCAGATGCGGCGGCAACAGCCGTTCCTGCAGATCGAACGCGGAGGAGAAGAGGGAGAAGATGTCGCCGAGGAATTCGCGGGTCCGCGAGAACACCGTGGCGCGCGGGGCGCGCATCCGCCCGACCATTTCCTCGTCGTCGAGCTTGAGGTCGGCGGCGTGGTGAACGGCCAGGTTCCGCATCGGCCCGTTATTGGGCAGGAACACGACCTGCAGCTCCTCAATGCCGCGATTCTGCGCCAGCAGCACCAGATGGCGCATCAGGGCCGAACCGATGCCCTTGCCCTGCCAGGGGCGCTCGACGCTGAACGCCGCCTCGGCCGCTGCCGGCTTGCCGGGGCGCTTGCCCAGCGGATGCAACTCCGCCACCGCCCGCAATTCGCCCTCGACGAAATAGCCGATGGCGTGGGCCTGGGTAGAGACGACCCGCGCCGCGTGCCGGGCCAGCGCATTGTCGGAGACCACGCCGCCGAAACGCATGAAACGGCTCAGCGGATCGAGACGGAGAAGATGCTGCAGCACCGCATCACGCTCCGCCGGCACCAGCTTGCGGATGTGCCCGGAAAGGCGCTCATTCGCCGGATGCTGCGGCGCCGGGTTGACGCCATGGGCGGGAGAAACGGCGGCTGCGGACGGTGTCATGGATTCGGCCTCGACGGGACCGCGGACGGTTGTTGCGGCGCAACACAAATATGCGCACCGCACAACGACACAACTCCGGCTTCTGCATGGCTCGCATGCGATGCTGGCGAGCCATGATCACTTTACGCGGCAACGGCCGCCGCGCCAATGGCCCGCGTAGCGGACGCCCCGAAGCCCGGCGGCGGAGCACGTCGCCGCGAGGGCCGGTATCAAGCCCCGGCCTATTTCTGCCGGACCAGGCGGCTGCACTTGGCCGAGGCGTCCTCACCCGTCTCGGTATAGCAGAGGTCGAGCACATCGGGGCCGGCGAGCGAGCCGGCGAAGACGCCGTCGACATCGACAATCACGACGACACGTCCATCCGGGGTCATGCTGCCGTAAACCTCGCTCGTGTCATAGGCACCGGGGGCGCCATACGACTTCATCGCCTTGAACGCCACGCCCTGCTGCTCGCGGACCTCCAGGAGAAGCTCGTGTCGGTCCCACCCGTCCTTGGCCCCCACGCCGGCCTCCTCCCCCTTCCAGCTGCCGAGGAGCGAGACCGGGTCGGCGGCGAGCGCCGGCGCCGCGAGGAACAGGGAGACGGTCGCGAGAACGGCGCTCTTCATGTCGTCAGTCTCCGATGGGGCGAGGGCTGTCCGGCACGTTCCGGTGCGGCGAGGCGGTGCGGCGCGATAGGCGCGCCTGCCTGCGCGTGGCGCCGGCCTCAGGCGAGTTCATCCGGCCGGTGGCCGAATGATGAGATGCTAGCGGCTGGCGCTCAGCGTCCGGCTGCGCGTCGCGACCTCGGAGATCGCCTCGCGCAGGGCGCCGTCGGCGGAGAGGCCGAAATTATAGTGGCTCATCGAGAACGGGCCGACCTTGCCCGGATGAGCGGAGCGAAAGCCGACATAGACACCGAGAAAGGCGCCTTCGGGCGACAGGATGGCCGCGCCGGAAACGCCACCCTCGGCGTCGCAGTCGATCGCCACCTCGCGCAGGCCGCTCGACGCCGTCGCCGTCACCTTGCGCGCGTGGCAAAGCTGCAGCGTGTAGTTCTCCTGTCCGCCGCTGCGCGCCGCCGCCGCCAGCACGATGTCGCCCGGCACCCGCATCGTGCCCGGCATATAGGGCTTGACCCCCTTGGCCGGGCTGACGAGCGGCACCACCGCCCAGTCCTTCACCGCCGGCTGGCCATAGGGTTCGCGGGCGCCGCAGACCACCTTGTCGACATCGACCGGGATCTTCTGCCTGCCGCCGGCGGTCAGCATCTCGAAAGTGCAGCTTGCGCCGCGCCCGCGCGGATGGCCCCCGGGCGCGAACAGCACATGCGCCGCTGTCACCAGCACATTGGCGGCGCCGACCAGTTGGCCGGTGCCCACCGCCGAACCGCAGCGGACCACGCCGGTGGCGCCGAAGCGCGAGGCCATCGCGGTGGATGAAAGGCCGGCAAAGCGGGAATAGTCGTCCCGGCTCAGCCGGTCGTCCCGATCGATGATGATAGCCGAGGACGGCAGGGCGGCGGAGGCTGAACTCTTGCGTTCGATCGCGCCAGCCGGCACGGTGGCCTGCAAGAACGCCGTCAGGAGCGCGAAGCCCAGCGCCAGCGCCTTCCCGTCGTTGATCACGCGCAGCATCCGCATCCCGGTCTCGCCTCGCTCACATGATTGCGAGTGTGGGGGCGCGACAGGGACGGCGTCAAGGCCAGAAGCCGATAACGCCGTGGCACGCCGTCCGGTTCCCGCTTATCTGCCATGCGAAATCCGCAGGCCGGCAGGCCCCACCCATCGCCGATTTTTCGCCCGGCACGCCGTAGAGCTTGCCGCCACGGTCCCGTGACGTTAAGCGTGCGCTGCAACATTGCGGGGTGCCCCAATATGGTGGAATCGGTGGCGGCGGAAGCGGGCGGGTCGGTGCTCGCCGCACGGTATGTCGCCCGCATGGCGGCCGGCGACATCATGCCGGACCCGGGCCAGGCGCGCGTGGTCAGTGCGCTGGCGAGTCTCGAACAGCGCATCGCCTCCCGCCGCCTCGCCCGCAAGTCCTCCGCCCTCGGCTGGCTGTTCGCCCGCCGCGAGGACAGCATTCCGAAGGTCCGCGGTCTCTACATCCACGGCGCCGTCGGCCGCGGCAAGACCATGCTGGTCGACCTGTTCTATGAGAGCGTCGCGGTCCGCAAGCGCAAGCGCCGGGCGCATTTCCACGAGTTCATGGCCGACGTCCACGCCCGCATCTTCCAGGTGCGCACCGACATGAAGCAGGGCCGGATGAAGGATGGCGACCCGATCGCCCCGGTCGCCGCCGCGCTCTACGAGGAAGCGTGGCTGCTGTGCTTCGACGAGTTCCACGTCACCGACATCGCCGATGCGATGATCCTCGGCCGGCTGTTCGAGAAGCTGTTCGATCTTGGCGTGGTCATCGTCGCCACCTCCAACGTCGCGCCCGACGACCTCTATGAGGGCGGCCTCAACCGGGCGCTGTTCCTGCCGTTCATCGCCATGATCGAGCAGCATATGGAAGTGGTGCGGATCGAGTCGCCGACCGACTACCGCATGGAGAAGCTGGGCGGCGCGCGCACCTGGTACGTGCCGGCCGCGCACGAGACCATGGCCGACATCGACCGCGAGATGGACAAGGTCTGGCACCGCATCGCCGGCGTCGACGGCGGCGCCCCCGCCAGCCTCGCCTCCGGCGGGCGCACCATTGCGGTGCCGCGCGCGGGGGGCGGCGCGGCACGCTTTACCTTCGAGGATCTGTGCGGCGCGCCGCTTGGCGCTTCCGACTATCTGCGTCTGGCGCGCGCCTACCACACCCTCGTCATCGACCACATTCCCCGCCTCGACCAGGACCGGCGCAACGAAGCCAAACGCTTCATCACGCTGATCGACGAACTGTACGAGAAGGGCGTGAAGGTGGTCGCCTCGGCCCCCGCCGAGCCCGAGCAACTCTATCTCGGCACCGAGGGCGCGGAAGCGTTCGAATGGGCGCGCACCGTCTCGCGGCTGCATGAGATGCGCTCCGACGACTATATTGCGCGCCCGCACGGGCGCGGCGATTCGCAGGCCAGCGGAAACACCACCGGCCTCGTGGAAACCTGACCGGAGGGTTGAATGGCGCCCCGCTCCATCCGATGTCGCAACGCCGTCGCGTTCACGGACACCCGCCGATGACCCACCGCACCCGCCAGCCGCACGAACCGCCGGCGCAGCACACCTGCGCCCTCACCGGGCAGGTGGTCTGCGCGCGCGACGGCGTTCGCCTCGACATGCTGCGGCCCGCCATGGCCGATCACATCAGGGCGCTACACCCCGACATCGCGCCCGACGCCTATATCTCCCGCAAGGCACTGGGCAAGGAACGCGCCGCCTATATCGCGGAGACGCTGCGGGCCGAGCGCGGCGACCTTTCCCGGCTCGACCACGAGGTGATCGAAAGCCTCGCCGCGAACGACATACTCACCGAGAATGTCGAGGCGGAAATCGAGGGCGCGCGCTCGTTCGGCCAGCGCGCCGCCGACGTCATCGCCGCCTTCGGCGGCAGCTGGACCTTCATCATCTCCTTCGTCGTGTTCATCAATCTCTGGATGGCGGTCAACGTGGCGGGGCTGATGGGGGCCTTCGACCCCTATCCGTTCATCCTGCTGAACCTGGTGCTGTCCTGTGTCGCCGCCCTTCAAGCGCCCGTCATCATGATGAGCCAGAAACGACAGGAGGAGAAAGACCGGCAACGCTCGGAGAACGACTACCGCGTCAATCTCAAGGCCGAGCTGGAAATCCGCCACCTGCACGAGAAGATCGACCACATGCTGACCCGGCAATGGGAACGTCTCGCCGAAATCCAGGCCATCCAGATTGAGTTGATGGAAGATCTCGCCGGCCGTCGACGCTAGATCATGGCAGATGCCCACGGCCATCAGGTATTTCGTATACCAGTACTTTGTCCAAAAGTTGTACTCTGAGCTGTTTACCTCGATGGCCTTACTCGCTTGAACCCCACGAAGATAAGGTCTATCGGAACCCCGCGCGGCGGAGCGCCGCACCCTCCCCTCGGAAAGTCAGGAAATCTCATGGCTCGCGCAAAGATTGCACTGATCGGGGCTGGCCAGATTGGCGGCACTCTCGCCCTTCTCGCCGGCCTCAAGGAACTCGGCGACGTCGTCCTTTTCGACGTGGCGGAAGGTATCCCGCAGGGCAAGAGCCTCGACATCGCCGAAGCGTCGCCGGTCCTCGGCTTCGACGTCGCCTTTGTCGGCGCCAATGGCTATGAGGCGATCGAGGGCGCGGATGTGGTGATCGTCACCGCCGGCGTGCCGCGCAAGCCCGGCATGAGCCGCTCCGATCTTCTCGGCATCAACCTCAAGGTGATGGAACAGGTCGGCGCCGGCATCGCCCAGTTCGCCCCCGACGCCTTCGTCATCTGCGTCACCAACCCGCTCGACGCCATGGTGTGGGCGCTGCAGAAGGCGTCCGGCCTGCCCACCCACAAGGTGGTCGGCATGGCGGGCGTGCTCGATTCCGCCCGCTTCCGCTACTTCCTCGCCGACGAGTTCGATGTGTCGGTCGAGGACGTCACCGCCTTCGTGCTCGGCGGCCATGGCGACGACATGGTGCCGCTGGTGCGCTATTCCGGCGTCGCCGGCATCCCGCTGCCGGACCTCGTCAAGATGGGCTGGACCTCGCAGGACAAGGTGGACGCCATCGTCGACCGCACCCGCAAGGGCGGCGGCGAGATCGTCAACCTGCTGAAGACCGGCTCGGCCTTCTACGCCCCGGCCGCCTCGGCGATCGAGATGGCGACCTCCTATCTCAGAGACAAGAAGCGCCTGCTGCCGGCCGCGGCCTATCTCACCGGCCAGTACGGCGTGGACGAACTCTATCTCGGCGTGCCGGTGATCATCGGCGCCGGCGGCGTCGAGCGGATCGTCGAGATCGAACTCGATGCCAATGAGCGCGCCATGCTCGACAAGTCGGTCGCTTCCGTTAGGGAATTGGTCGGCGAGTGCCAGAAGATCGCCCCCGATCTCGGCGCGTGAACCTCGCCACGGCCTCGGGCGCGGCGCCAGGGCGCCGCTGTCGCGAGGACGTGAACGGCCCCCGGGCCGATAATGCGCGGCGGGGAACTCCCGCCGCTGGCGCGCCACAGGCTGGTGCCGATATTGCTTATACCTATGGAATGCGATTTCGCATTCCAGTGCCGCATTCCTGCGGCATTCCCCAGGTGAATACGAGAACTATATAGTGCCTACCCGACTTTCGCCCCGCCCTGCGGGGCACCGCGGTGAGCCCGGGGTGCCGGCCTCTGGCGATCTTCGGCGAGAGAGCACTGCCACTGGACCCCGACGGTCCCCCAGGAGCCGACGATGTCGCGCGCGGACGTGAACGAGACCTTTCTCAATACCTCCTTCCTCTACGGAGCCAATGCGGCCTGGATCGAGGACCTCTATGCCCGATTTGAGGCCGACCCGAATTCGGTGGACGCCGAGTGGCAGGCCTTCTTCGCCGGGCTGAAGGACGCCCCGGCCGATGTCGAGAAGAGCGCCCGCGGCGCCTCCTGGAAGAAGCAGGGCTGGCCGATCCACGCCAATGGCGAACTGGTCTCGGCCATGGACGGCCACTGGATCGAGGTCGAGAAGGCGGTCGGCCGCAAGGTCGAGGCCAAGGCGGCCGAGAAGGCGCAGAAGGCCGGCGTCGAACTCTCCGCCACCGAGGTTCAGCAGGCCACGCGCGATTCCGTCAAGGCGCTGATGATGATCCGCGCCTACCGCATGCGCGGCCACCTCCACGCCAAGCTCGACCCGCTGGGTCTTGAGCCGGTCCGCGCCGCGCCCGAACTCGACCCCGCCTCCTACGGCTTCCGCGAGGCCGACCTCGACCGGCCGATCTTCATCGACCACGTGCTGGGCATGGAGTTCGCCACCGTCCGCCAGATGGTCGCCATTCTCCAGCGCACCTATTGCGCGACGCTCGGCGTCGAGTTCATGCACATCTCCTCGCCCGAGGAGAAGGCGTGGATCCAGGAGCGCATCGAGGGGCCGGACAAGGAGATCACCTTCACCCGCGAGGGCAAGCGCGCCATCCTCAACAAGCTGGTGGAGGCCGAGGGCTTCGAGAAGTTCCTCGACGTCCGCTACACCGGTACCAAGCGCTTCGGCCTCGACGGCGCCGAGAGCCTGATCCCGGCGCTGGAACAGATCATCAAGCGCGGCGGCAATCTCGGCGTGAAGGAGATCGTGCTGGGCATGGCCCATCGCGGCCGCCTCAACGTGCTGACCCAGGTGATGGGCAAGCCGCACCGCGCGCTGTTCCACGAGTTCAAGGGCGGCTCCTGGGCCCCCGACGAGGTCGAGGGCTCGGGCGACGTCAAGTATCATCTCGGCGCCTCCTCGGACCGCGAGTTCGACGGCAACCAGGTGCATCTGTCGCTGACCGCCAACCCGTCGCATCTGGAGATCGTCGATCCGGTGGTGCTCGGCAAATCGCGCGCCAAGCAGGACCTGCTGCGCGACACCGAGCGCACCCAGGTGCTTCCGTTGCTGCTGCATGGCGACGCCGCCTTCGCCGGCCAGGGCGTGGTGGCCGAATGCCTCGGCCTGTCCGGCCTGAAGGGACACCGCACCGGCGGCTCGATCCACTTCATCATCAATAACCAGATCGGCTTCACCACCTATCCGCGCTTCTCGCGCTCCTCGCCCTATCCTTCCGATGTGGCGAAGACCATCGAGGCGCCGATCTTCCATGTGAACGGCGACGACCCCGAGGCGGTGACCTTCGCCGCCAAGATCGCGACCGAATTCCGCCAGCGCTTCCGCAAGCCGGTGGTGGTGGACATGTTCTGCTACCGTCGCTTCGGCCACAATGAAGGCGACGAGCCGGCGTTCACCCAGCCCTTGATGTACAAGCTCATCAAGCAGCATCCGACGACGCTGGAGCTGTATTCGCGCAAGCTCGAGGCGGAAGGGGTGATCGCGCCCGGCGAGATCGACGGCATGCGTGCCGAGTGGCGCGCCAATCTCGATATCGAGCATGAGGCCGGTCAGGCCTACAAGCCGAACAAGGCCGACTGGCTTGACGGCCGCTGGGCCGGCTTGAAGGCCGCCGCCACCGAGGACGACCCCCGCCGGGGTGTCACCGGCGTCGATTTCGACGAATTGCGCGCGATCGGCGAGCGGATCACCACCGTGCCGGAGGGCTTCCACGTCCACCGCACCATCCAGCGCTTCCTCGACGCACGCCGCAAGGCGATCCTGGAGGACGGTGCCGGCATCGACTGGTCGACGGCGGAGGCGCTCGCCTTCACCTCGCTGCTGCTCGACGGCCACCCGGTCCGCCTGTCCGGCCAGGACAGCGAGCGCGGCACCTTCTCGCAGCGCCATTCGGTGCTGATCGACCAGGAGACCGAGGAGCGCCACACCCCGTTCAACCATGTGCGCGCCGGCCAGGCCCATTACGAGGTCATCAACTCGATGCTCTCGGAAGAGGCCGTGCTCGGCTTCGAGTATGGCTATTCGCTCTCCGAGCCCAACGCGCTGACCATGTGGGAAGCCCAGTTCGGCGATTTCGCCAATGGCGCGCAGGTGGTGTTCGACCAGTTCCTGTCGTCCGGCGAGCGCAAATGGCTGCGCATGTCGGGCCTCGTCTGCCTGCTGCCGCATGGCTATGAGGGCCAGGGGCCGGAGCATTCCTCCGCCCGCCTCGAGCGCTACCTGCAGATGTGCGCCGAGGACAACATGCAGGTCGCGAACCTGACGACGCCGGCAAACTATTTCCACGCCCTGCGCCGCCAGCTCAAGCGCGACTTCCGCAAGCCGCTGATCCTGATGACGCCGAAGAGCCTGCTGCGCCACAAGCGCGCCGTCTCGACCCTGGCCGAGTTCGGGCCGCAGACCACCTTCCATCGCGTGCTGTGGGACGATGCCGACGGCAATTTCGCTGCCGCACGGCCGGCGGAGGCGGTGAAGCTGAAGCCGGACAACGAGATTCGCCGCGTCGTGCTGTCCTCGGGCAAGGTCTATTACGACCTCTATGAGGAGCGCGAGCGCCGCGGCATCGACGACATCTATCTGATGCGCGTCGAGCAGTTGTTCCCGTTCCCGCTCAAGACGCTGGCGCAGGAGATCGGCCGCTTCAAGCAGGCCGAGATCGTCTGGTGCCAGGAAGAGCCGAAGAACCAGGGCGGCTGGGCCTTCGTGCAGCCTTATCTGGAATGGGTGCTGGAACAGGCCGGCTCGGCCTCGGCGCGGCCGCGCTATACCGGCCGCCCCGCCTCCGCCGCCACGGCGACAGGGTTGATGTCCAAGCATCTCGCGCAGCTCAAGGCGTTTCTGCAGGACGCCCTGGGCTGAGCATCCGCAAGAACCGAGCAATCAAGTGACGGCCGCCCGGCCGGCAAACGGTGAGGAAGAACGAGCATGGCCACCGAGATCCGCGTTCCGACGCTGGGCGAATCGGTCACCGAGGCGACCATCGGCAAGTGGTTCAAGAAGGCCGGCGATGCCGTCGCCGCCGACGAGCCGATTGTCGAACTGGAGACCGACAAGGTCACGATCGAGGTGCCTGCGCCGGCGGCCGGCGTGCTCTCCGAGATCATCGCCGCGGATGGCGAGACCGTCGGCGTCGGCGCGCTGCTCGGCTCGATCGGCGAAGGCGCCGGCGCGGCGAAGGCGGCGCCCGCTCCCGCCAAGGCCGAGGCACCCAAGGCCAACGTAGCCACGGCCGATGCTCCCAGGGTCGACGCGCCGAAGCCGGAGGCGGCCAAAGCCGCGGCCGGCGCCAATGGCCCCGCCGTCGCCAAGCTGGCGGCCGAGAGCGGCATCAACCCGGCCCTGCTCGCGGGCTCCGGCAAGGACGCCCGCGTGACCAAGGGCGACATGCTCGCCGCCATCGCCACCGGCGGCCCGGCGGCGACGCCGACACCCGCCCCGGCGGCCGCCCGCGCCCCCTCGGCGCCGGATGATGCCTCGCGCGAAGAGCGCGTGAAGATGACCAAGCTGCGCCAGACCATCGCCCGGCGGCTGAAGGACGCGCAGAACAGCGCGGCCATGCTCACCACCTTCAACGATGTCGACATGTCGGCGGTGATGGGTCTGCGCGCCCAGTACAAGGACGTGTTCGAGAAGAAGCACGGCGTGAAGCTGGGCTTCATGGGCTTCTTCACCAAGGCGGTGATCCAGGCCCTCAAGGATGTGCCCGAGGTGAACGCCGAGATCGACGGCACCGACCTCGTGTACAAGAATTACTACCATGTCGGCATCGCCGTCGGCACCGACAAGGGTCTGGTCGTGCCGGTGGTGCGCGACGCCGACCGGATGTCGATCGCCGAGATCGAGAAGACCATCTCCGGCCTCGGCCGCAAGGCGCGCGACGGCAAGCTCGGCATCGAGGACATGCAGGGCGGCACCTTCACCATCACCAATGGCGGCATCTACGGCTCGCTGATGTCGACACCGATCCTCAACGCGCCGCAGTCCGGCATTCTCGGCATGCACCGCATCGAGGAGCGCCCGGTCGTGGTGAAGGGGCAGATCGTCGCCCGCCCGATGATGTATCTGGCGCTGAGCTACGACCACCGCATCGTCGACGGCAAGGGCGCGGTGACCTTCCTCGTCCGCGTCAAGGAAGCCCTCGAAGACCCGACCCGCCTCGTTCTGGATCTTTGACAGGCCGGCACTTTTCCTCAAGGGCGGCCGGCAGGGGTCGGCCGCTCCTCAACGGGTAGCATCATGTCCTACGATCTTGTCGTCATCGGCACCGGCCCCGGCGGCTATGTGTGCGCCATCCGCGCCGCCCAGCTCGGGCTCAAGGTCGCGGTGGTCGAGAAGCGCGCCACCTTCGGCGGCACCTGCCTCAACATCGGCTGCATCCCCTCCAAGGCGCTGCTGCACGCCTCGCACCGCTTCGAGGAAGCCGGGCACAGCTTCGCCAAGATGGGCATCAAGGTCGACACGCCCACGCTCGACCACGCGGCCCTGCTCGGCTTCAAGGACCAGGCGGTGGAAGGCAACACCAAGGGCGTCGCCTTCCTGATGAAGAAGAACAAGATCGACACCTTCCACGGCACGGCCAGCATCCCCGCGCCCGGCAAGATCGATGTCGCCATGGCCGACGGCTCGCAGCAGACTCTTGAGGCCACCGCCATCGTCATCGCCACCGGCTCGGATGTGGCCAAGCTCCCCGGCATCGAGATCGACGAGACGCGCATCGTCTCCTCCACCGGGGGCATCGCGCTGGAGAAGGTGCCGGGCAAGCTGCTGGTGGTCGGCGCCGGCGTCATCGGGCTGGAACTCGGCAGCGTGTGGCGGCGCCTCGGGTCCGAGGTCACCGTGGTGGAATATCTCGACCGCATCCTGCCGGGCATGGACAATGAGGTAGCGAAGTCGTTCCAGCGCATTCTGGAAAAGCAGGGCGTCGCGTTCCGGCTCGGCGCCAAGGTCACCGGTGTCGATGCCTCGGGCCAGACGCTCAAGGTCTCGGTCGAACCCGCCGCCGGGGGCGAGGCGCAGACGGTGGAGGCCGATGTGGTGCTGGTCGCCATCGGCCGCGTGGCCTATACGGAAGGGCTCGGGCTGGAGGCGCTGGGCGTCGAGACCGACCGGCGCGGCCGCGTCGTCACCGACCATTACTACCGCACCAACGTGCCCGGCATCTTCGCCATCGGCGACGCCATCGCCGGCCCGATGCTGGCCCACAAGGCCGAGGACGAGGGCGTGGCGCTGGCCGAGCTGCTCGCCGGCCAGGCCGGCCATGTGAATTACGACGTCATCCCGGCGGTGGTCTACACCTTCCCGGAGGTCGCTTCGGTCGGCAAGACCGAGGAGGAGCTGAAGCAGGCCGGCATCGCCTACAAGGTCGGCAAGTTCCCCTTCCTCGCCAATGGCCGCGCCAAGGCCAATGACGAGACCGACGGCTTCGTGAAGATCCTCGCGGATGAGACCACCGACCGGGTGCTCGGCGCCCACATCATCGGCGCCGAGGCCGGCGAGATGATCCACGAATGCGCGGTGCTGATGGAGTTCGGCGGCTCGTCGGAAGACCTCGCCCGCACCTGCCACGCCCACCCCACCCGTTCCGAGGCGGTGAAGGAAGCGGCGATGGCGGTGGAAAAGCGCGCCATCCACATGTGAGCCTGCCCGGTTTTTCCCGGTCACAAAAAATCGGCCCGGAAGTCACCTTCCGGGCCGTTCTGCGTCAAGGGGGAGAGTTGGGCCGGTCAGGAACCCTTGACCTCGGTCTTGGTCTGCTTCGCCGCATGCGCCGGACAGTCGGCGAAGGCGGTTCCGGCCACGGCCGTGGTAAAGGCAAGCGCGCACAGAGCGGTCACGAGACGCTTCATCGAATGGTCTCCTCTGTTTCGGGGTCCAATATGACGAGTGTCACCTACCTTCCCCTAGGTGAAAACCCCTACACCGGTTTCGAGATACCGCAAGCGCCCATTTCGCCGCCCGTTCACGCATCCGTGTACGTCACCGCCTCGATCTTCCAGCCATCGGGGTCGAACAGGAAGGCCGCATAATACCCCTCGCCGTAATGCGGGCGCAGACCCGGGCCGCCGGCATCGCGCCCGCCCGTCGCCAGCCCGGCGGCATGGAACGCTTCCACCGCCCGCCGGGTCGGCGCCATGAAGCACAGGTGAAAGCCCGGCGGCGGCGTGATCGCGTCGACCCGGTGCTGGATCCAGAATGGCGCCGCGCCGGGCGTGCCCTCCGGCGAGGGCATCTCCCCTTCCGGCCCCCAGCAGGCGGATTCGCCCTCCGGCTCGGCATGGGAGGAGACGCGCACGAAACCGAGCGGCGCCAGCACCGCGTCATAGAAGGCGAGCGCCCGCGCATAGTCGCTCACCCCGATCGACATGTGCTCGATCATCGGCGGGATTTGCGTCATCGGCTTGCCCTTCTCATTTGCCGGTGGCGCGCGGATGCGCGGATTTCCACGCCGCCATCAGCGTCGCGGTGTCGACGGCGGCATAGATCTGCGTGGTGGAAAGCGAGGCATGGCCGAGCAGTTCCTGGATCGAGCGCAGATCGCCGCCGCGCCCCAGCAGATGGGTGGCGAAGGAGTGGCGCAGCGCGTGCGGCGTCGCGCTGTCCGGCAGACCGAGCGCGCCGCGCATCCGCTCCACTGCCAGTTGCACGACACGCGGCGAGAGCGGTCCGCCCTTGGCGCCGCGGAACAGCGCCCCGGTCGGCTCCAGTTCATAGGGGCAGGCGCGGGCATAGGCGTCGATGCCCTCGATCACCGACGCCAGCACCGGCACCATGCGGGTCTTGCCGCCCTTGCCATGGACCAATATCTGGTCGCCGCGTCCCGGCTCGGGCATGTCGCGGCGCATCAGCCCCAGCGCCTCGGAGATGCGCAGGCCGGAGCCGTAGAGCAGCGCCAGCACCGCCGCGTCGCGGGCGAGGATCCAGGGCTCGCGCGCCTCTCCCGCGCGGGTGGCGGGATCGGCCAGCGCCCGCGCATCGGCCGGCGCCAGCGGCCGCGGCAAGGTGCGCGTAATGCGCGGTCCGCGCACAGCGGTGAGCGCCCCCACCTTGCCCAGCCCCTCGCGCTCCAGGTGGCGGGCAAAGGAGCGGGCGGCGGCGAGGAAGCGCATCAGCGTGCGCGCCTCGATGCCCTCGGCCCGGCGCGCCGCGATCACCGCCCGCACGTCGCGCGGCTGCAGCGCGGCGAGGTCGGCCAGCGTCGGCGGACGGCCGAGCGGACCGGCCAGCACGCCGAGAAAGGTCGCCACGTCGCGGGCATAGGCCTCGCGGGTCTTCGCGGCCAGCCGGCGCTCATGGCCGAGACGGGCCAGCCAGCCCGCCAGCGCCGCGCCGACATCCGGCGCCGCCCCGGCCAGCAGCCCGCGCTCCGCGCGGATCGCCTTCTGCAAATCGGTGCTTGCCATGGCGTTTCCTCCAGATCGGGGGCGATCCTGCCGGCTCGCGGTTAAGATTCGTCATCGCGGACGGCCGCCCAGTATAGAATGCGACGCACTATAGTCCACATCCGTGGCGATCGACATATCGTGCTCCTCTCATCCCGCCATGCACCGGC
>NZ_JAHBGC010000062.1 GCF_018390645.1 Ancylobacter dichloromethanicus | reverse complement strand
CGCTTCGCCGAGGAATAGGCCGTGGTCGATTCCCTGATCCATGCAGCCGGGACAACCTGCGTGTTGCCCCACACCCCATCATTCAGGAACAACTGACCAAAACGGGCGGCGTCGCGGGCGCTCAGCCGGAACGGATAGGCGGGGTGCTCGGACAGCCTCTCCAGGGCGTAGCGGCCGTCCTTGACCGAGAAATCTTCCATGCCGATGGGTGCCGCGATGCGGCGCGCGAAGCTCTGGAAGATGTCCTCGCCGGTCTGCTGCCGGTAGATTGTCCCCAGAGCGTTGAAATCCCAGTTGTTATAGAACCAGAACGATCCGGGTTGGTGGCTTCCGCGCTTCGGCCGTTTGCGCTTGATGTCCGCCGTCTCATGGGCGGCAGGGTGATAGATGCCCGACCGCGACGTCAGAAGGTCGCGCACTGTGGCCATTTTCTCTTCGTCCGTGAGGCGGGGAGGATTGTCGTCGATGCCGAGGTCGGCAAGGCTCGCCGACAGCTCTATGCGTCCCTCGGCAACCGCGATGCCGTAAAGCGCGCTGAGGAGGCTTTTGCGGACGGATGCAACATTCACCTTGTGGGATGTGTCGCCCCAGCGGGCGATCACCCGCCCGTCCTGCACGATCATCAGCGCCGTCGGCTTGAGAGCCGCGGACTGTTGCCGGGCAACCTCCAGCCGATCCACGGACCAGCCCGCCATGGCCGGATCAGCCTCCTCCCACGCTTGAGCGCAGGCGGCGCCCACGGTCAGGAGGCTGAT
>NZ_JAHBGC010000061.1 GCF_018390645.1 Ancylobacter dichloromethanicus | reverse complement strand
CGACGCGACAAATACCGCCGCCCCCAAGCCGACATAGCGCTTGACCGTGTCGGCGCTGGCCGCCACGCGGGGTTCGAGGCCCGCCTCTTCCCTCAGTATCGCCACTCGCATTGCCTACCTCCCAGTATCGCCTTCCTGTCGAGAAGGTCGTTGTCCGTTTCGTTCACCCTTCGAGAATGACAAGCAGATCCTTGGCGTCGATCGCCGTCCCCGGCGACACCAGGATCTCCTGCACCGTGCCCCCGCACGGTGCATGGATCGCCGTCTCCATCTTCATCGCCTCGATGGTCATGAGCACGTCGCCCGCCGCGACCGCCTGGCCGCCCAGCACCGCGAGCGAGGAGATGGTGCCGGGCATCGGCGCGGCGACGTGGAGCGCGTTGCCCTCCTCCGCCTTGCGCCGCCCGGCGACCTTCGGCACCGCGGCGCGGTCGGTCGCCAGGATCATGCGCGGCTGGCCGTTGAGCTCGAAGAACACCTCGACCTGCCCGTCATCCCGCGTTTCGCCGAGCGCGGTGAGGCGCACCATCAGCGTCTTGCCGCGTTCGATCTCGATCGTGGTCTCGTCGCCCGGCTTCATGCCGTAGAAGAACACCGGGGTCGGCAGCGCCGAGACCGGGCCGAATTTTGCCACCACGGGGGCGAAGTCGGAAAACACCTTCGGGTACATGAGGTAGGAGGCGAGTTCGCGGTCGCTGGCGGTGCGGCCGAGCAGGGCCGACACGTCGGCGCGCTCCGCCTCCAGATCGGCATCCTCCAGCAGCGAGCCATAGCGCACGGTGATCGGCTGTTCGCCCTTCAGCGCCTTGTTCTGCAGCGCCGGCGGCCAGCCGCCGAGGGGCTGGCCGTATTCGCCATGCAGCATCGCCACCGCCGAGGCCGGGAAGGCGACGTCGCGCGCGGGGTCCAGCACGTCGGCGGCGGACAGGCCCTGGCTCACCATCATCAAGGCGAGGTCGCCCACCACCTTGGACGAGGGCGTGACCTTGATGATGTCGCCGAACAGGTCGTTGGCGTCGCGATAGGCGCGCGCCACCTCGTGCCAGCGGCTCTCCAGCCCCATCGAGCGCGCCTGCTCCTTCAGGTTGGTGAACTGCCCGCCCGGCATCTCGTGCAGATAGACTTCCGAGGCCGGGCCCTTGAGGTCGCTCTCGAAGGCGGCGTACTGGGCGCGCACGCCCTCCCAGTAGAAGGAGATGCGGCGGATCGCCTCCGGGTCGAGCCCGGTGTCGCGCGCCGAGCCGCGCAGCGCCTCGACGATCGAGCCGAGGCACGGCTGCGAGGTCATGCCGCTCATCGCGTCCATGGCGAGGTCGACGGCGTCGACCCCCGCCTCCACCGCCGCCAGCACCGAGGCGCCGGCGACGCCCGAGGTGTCATGGGTGTGGAAGTGGACGGGCAGGCCGATCTCCTCCTTCAGCGCCTTGAACAACACCCTGGCGGCTGCGGGCTTGACCAGGCCGCCCATGTCCTTGAGCCCGAGGACATGGATGCCGGTCTTCTCCAGCTCCTTCGCCATCGAGACGTAGTATTTCAGGTCGTATTTCGACCGGTTGGGGTCGAGCAGGTCGCCGGCATAGCAGATGGCGCCCTCGACCAGCTTACCCGTCTTCAGCGCCTCGTCGATCGAGACGCGCATGTTCTCGATCCAGTTGAGGCAGTCGAAGACGCGGAAGATGTCCATGCCGGCCTCAGCCGCCTGACGGATGAAGAAGCGCACGACATTGTCGGGATAATTGGCGTAGCCGACCCCGTTGGCGCCGCGCACCAGGGTCTGGGTGAGGATGTTGGGCACCTGTTCGCGGATCTTCGCCAGCCCCTCCCACGGGTCCTCCGAGAGGAAGCGCATGGAGACGTCGAACGCCGCCCCGCCCCAGCATTCCAGCGAGAGCAGCCCCGGCAGGCCGCGCGCGTAGGAATCGGCGACGCGGGCGATGTCGTGGGCGCGCATGCGGGTGGCGAGCAGCGACTGGTGCGCGTCGCGCATCGTGGTGTCGGTGACGAGCACCCGCTCCTGCGCCAGCATCCAGTCGGCGAAGCCCTTGGGACCGAGCTGGTCGAGAAGCTGCCTTGTGCCGGGCGCCGGCGCGTTGAGGAAGGCCGGCGGCTCCGGCGTGCGGGCGTTGGCGGAGGGGCGGGCGCGGCCCTTCACCTCCGGATGGCCGTTCACCGTCACATCGGCGATCCAGGCCAGCAGCTTGGTGGCGCGGTCCCGCCTTCCGCCGAAATCGAACAGTTCCGGCGTGGTGTCGATAAAGCGCGTGGTGTAGCGGCAGGCGGTGAAATCGTCGTGCGTCAGCACGTTTTCGAGGAAGGGCAGATTGGTCGCCACGCCGCGGATGCGGTATTCGCGCAGCGCCCGGTGCATGCGGGCGATGACCTCTTCGCTGGAGGGCGCCCAGGCGGTGACCTTCTCCAGCATCGGGTCGTAGAAGCGGGTCACCACGGCGCCGGAATAGGCGGTGCCGCCATCGACGCGGATGCCGAAGCCCATCGCACCGCGATAGGCGGTGATGCGGCCATAGTCCGGGATGAAGTTGTTCTCGGGGTCCTCGGTGGTGATGCGGCACTGCAGGGCGTGGCCGTTGAGACGGATTTCGTCCTGCGGCGGAATGCCGGTCTCGCCGACATTGCCGATATGGCCGCCTTCGAGAATGCGGATCTGCGCCTTGATGAGGTCGAGGCCGGTGACGACCTCGGTCACCGTGTGCTCGACCTGGATGCGCGGGTTGACCTCGATGAAATAGAAGGCGCCGGTGTCCGAATCCATCAGGAACTCGACCGTGCCGGCGCCGACATAGGCGGTGGCCCGGCCGATGGCCAGCGCCGCGTCGGTCAGCCCCTTGCGGGTCACCTCGTCGACATAGGGCGCGGGCGCGCGCTCGATGACCTTCTGGTTGCGGCGCTGGATCGAGCAGTCGCGCTCGAACAGGTGAACGAGATTGCCATGGGTGTCGCCGAGGATCTGCACCTCGACATGCCTGGCGCGGCGCACCAGCTTTTCGAGATAGACCTCATCCTTGCCGAAGGCCGCCTTGGCCTCGCGCTTGGCGGTCATCACGGCGTCGAGCAGCTTGTCCTCGCTCTCGATGGGGCGCATGCCGCGCCCGCCGCCGCCCCAGCTCGCCTTGAGCATGACCGGGTAGCCGACCGCGCGGGCCGCCGCCAGCACCGCCTGCGGATCGTCCGGCAGCGGCTCGCTGGCCGGCATGACCGGCACGCCGACGGAAATGGCGAGGTTGCGCGCCGCCACCTTGTTGCCGAGGGTGCGCATGGTCTGCGGCGTCGGGCCGATGAAGATGATGCCGGCCTCTGCGCACGCCTCGGCGAATTCCGGGCTTTCGGAGAGGAAGCCATAGCCGGGATGGATGGCGTCGACCTTCGCCTCCTTGGCGACGCGGATCACCTCGTCGATGGAGAGATAGGCGTCGATGGGGCCCAGCGGCTTGGCCAGAAACGGGCCGCGCCCGATGAGATAGGCCTCGTCCGCCTTGAAGCGGTGGAGCGAGAGCTTGTCCTCCTCGGCATAGATAGCGACCGTGGTGATGCCGAGCTCGGTCGCGGCACGAAAGACGCGGATCGCGATTTCGGAACGGTTTGCAACGAGAAGCTTCTTGATCGTGCGCATCATGGCGTAGCGTCACCCGTGGTTGCGGTCTGCGAATGTTGAAAACTCGAAACCTGCATCCTGCTGCGGACCAAACGGGGCGCCCCGCCTGCCTGCCGCCGCCGGAACCGGCAGGGCGACGATGCATCAGCCATGCCGGTTCCCTCGCGGGATACCGGCGTCCGGGCGATGCCGCACACGTGACATCGCAATTGGTATACAGAATTCCGAATGCCAGCAAGACGTTTCCGGCCGGCCGGCCGCGACGGGCCGGCGGTCAAGGTTCCTGCCGTTACGGCACGTTGTTTTGATCGCCGGGGCCCTCGGCGTCGCGAAAGGGACACGCTGCGGTGCAAGATAACATCCGAGAGACAGAACTGGACTTTTGCTTCATATGAGGACGCGCCGGTGCTGCGCATCGGCGAGCCCACCGACGGAGGAAATCATGGTTAGCAGGCGTGGACGCGCGACCAAAATCGTGGCGACGCTGGGTCCGGCGTCTTCAAGTCCGGAGATGATCAAGGCGCTGTACGAGGCCGGGGTCGACGTGTTCCGGCTGAATTTCAGCCATGGCACCCAGGAGAACCACGGCCGCGTGCTCGCCTCCGTGCGGGCGCTCGAAAAGGAAGTCCGGCGACCGATCGGCGTGCTCGCGGACCTTCAGGGCCCGAAGCTGCGCCTCGGCCGCTTCGAGAACGGCTTCATCAACCTGACTGCCGGCTCGACCATCCGCTTCGACACCGACCCGACGCCCGGCAACGAGACGCGCGTGTCGATCCCGCACCCGGAAATCCTTGAGGCCCTCAACGAGGGCTCCACCGTGCTGCTCGACGACGGCAAGGTGCGCGTGCGGGTGGTGAAGAAGGGCGCCGGCTATATCGACGCCGAAGTGGTGGCCGGCAACAAGCTGTCCAACAACAAGGGCTTCAACGTTCCCGACGTGCTGCTGCCGGTCTCGGCGCTCACCGACAAGGACCGCGCCGACCTGTTCTTCGCCCTCGACCTCGGCGTCGAGTGGATCGCGCTCTCCTTCGTGCAGCGCCCCGAGGACGTGCTGGAGGCCAAGGAACTGATCCAGGGCCGCGCCCAGATCAACCTGAAGCTGGAGAAGCCGCTCGCGGTCGAGCACCTCACCCGCCTCACCGAATTGTCCGACAGCATCATGGTGGCGCGCGGCGATCTCGGCGTGGAGCTGTCGCTGCCGGAAATCCCGGCGCTGCAGAAGCGCGTCATCCGCGAATCCCGCCGCCTCGGCAAGCCGGTGATCGTGGCGACGCAGATGCTGGAATCGATGATCAGCGCCCCGGTGCCGACCCGCGCCGAAGTCTCCGACGTCGCCACCGCCGTCTATGACGGCGCCGACGCGGTGATGCTCTCGGCCGAGAGCGCGGCCGGCCAGTACCCGGTCGAGGCCGTGGCGATGATGGACCAGATCATCAAGCAGGTGGAACGCGACCCGGGCTACCGCGCGATCATCGAATCGCAGCGTCCCGAGGAAGGCCATTCGGTGGCCGACGCGGTGACCCAGGCCGCCTACCACGCGGCGCTGTCGACCAATGCGGCGGCCATCGTCACCTACACCCTCTCCGGCACCACGACGCTTCACGCCGCGCGGGAGCGCCCGCGCATCCCGATCATCGGCATCGCCAGCCAGCTCTCCACCGCGCGCCGCCTTGTCATGTCCTATGGCGTCCACGTCGTGCACGCGCCGGAGGAGATCCACACCTTCGGCGAGATGGCGGCCAAGGCGACGCAGGTGACGGTGGAGCACGGCTTCGCCACCGAGGGCGACCTGATCGCCATCACCGCCGGCGTGCCCTTCGCCACCCCCGGCACCACCAATGTGCTGCGCCTCGTCACCATCGACAAGGCGATGGCCCACCGCACGCCGCGCCCGGAAGAGGCGGGCGATTCCCTGCGCCCGCGCGCCGCCGCCCTGAAGGCGGACGACGCCGTCCTGCGCTCCGCCCCGGTGGCGCCGAAGGCGGACTGAGGCGCCGGTTGCCGGCCCGCGATTGACTCCAGAAGGCCCGCTCCGGCGGGCCTTTCTCATGGCGCCGGCGCCATCGACCTGCGGTGCTGGATACCCGGACACTGCACCCGCGAGACTCCCGATGAAGCTTTCCGGCGGCTGCAATTGCGGACAGGTCCGCTACCAGATCGAGGGCGAGCCGCGGCGCGTCGGCCTCTGCCATTGCGCGACCTGCCGCAAGCAGTCCGGCTCGGCCTTCTCCTTCTTCGGCATCTGGCCGCGCGCCGGCGTGACGATGTCCGGCGAACTCGCCTGCTGGCCGGCGCGGGCCGGCGGCGAGCGGTTCTGCCCGCGCTGCGGCGCGCAATTGTTCTGCTGGGCGGAAGGCTCGGACGAGATCGAGGTCAAGCTCGGCTCGCTGGACACCCCGCCCAGCGCGCTGGTGCCTTCCTATGAACTGTGGACCCTCCGCCGCGAGCACTGGCTGGCGCCGCAGGAGGGCGCCGCGCAGCACACCAGGGACCGGCCGGCGGACGACGACTGACGGGTTGACGCGGGGCGCGGCGGCGGCGACACCTGTCGGTATCTTGACGCCACCTCCCGACGCCACAGGGCGGGCCCCGATGCCGCTGCGCACTGCCGAGATCGCACCCGCCTCCCCGCCTTCCGGGCGGGTGCGGTGCCTCGACGGGCTGCGCGGGCTGGCGGCCTGTTCGGTCGTGGCCTTCCATTTCTTCTATGCCTTCGTGCCCGCGCCTTTCACCGACTGGAACCGCAGCGGCTTCGGCCTCTGGGACACACCGATCGCGGTGCTGTGGAACGGGCATTTCGCGGTCGCCATCTTCTTCGTGCTGTCGGGCTTCGTGCTCGCCGCCTCGGCGCCGCGCGGCGCCCGCGAGGCGCCGGCGATGATCGGGCTGCGCTATCTCAGGCTCGCCCTCCCCGCGCTGGTCTCCTCGGCCCTGGCCTGGGCGTGGCTCATGAGCTTTCCCGACGCCGCGCGCGAGGTGCAGGCGCTCACCGGCAGCCCCTGGTTCCGCTGGACCTACCAGCCGCCCTTCCCGCCCTTCACCCAGGCGCTGTGGGAGGGCGGAATCGGCGCTTTCCTCGACGGCACCACGCGCTTCAACAACCCGCTCTGGACCATGCAGGCGGAGTTCTTCGGCTCCATCCTGATCTACGGCTCCTATGCGGTGCTGCCCGGCCGGGCGCGCCCGCTCGCCATGGCGTTTGCCGGGCTCGCCCTCGGTGCGCTGGGACAGTTCTCGCTCGCCGCCTTCTGCGGCGGGGCGCTGGTGTTCGAGGGCCGGCACATTCTGCGCGACCACGCGCGCGCGGGCTGCGTCCTTGGCCTGTTCGGCCTCGTCCTCGGCGCCACCTATCCCGGCCATGCGGCCGATGGCGGTGTCGTCTCCTACCTGCAATCCTGGCTCGGGCGGGACGGCGTCCGGCAGGTCGGCGCGGTGCTGGTGCTGGTCGCCCTGCTGATCACTCCCGCGGCGCGCCGCCTGTTCGAGACCGCGCCCTTGCAGCGCCTCGGCGAACTCTCCTTTCCGCTCTACCTCGTCCATGTGCCGCTCATCGTCGCGCCCGCCTGCGCCCTCTATGCCCGCTTCGGCCCGCTCGACCCGCTGGCGCTGGCGGGGCTGTTCGTGGCGACCTTCCTCGCCGCGCTGGCGCTGGCGGGGGTGTTCCTCGTCGCGGTGGAGCGGCCGGTGCTGGCGGGGCTGAAGGCGGTCCGCGCCCGCCTCAGGGCCCGGCCCGCTTCCGCCTGAAGGGCCGGCGCGGCGCGCCCCGCCCACGCAGAGAGCCGTATTTCCATCGGCCCGCTTTTCGTGCTCTTAGGGTCGGCACTGCGCCCCGGGGCGTAGCGGGCCATCCATCCGGCGTCGGGGAGAACTGCGTTGCGGGTCACGAAAGCCAAGGTCGCCGAGCATCGCCGGTCGATTCTCGAATCCGCGTCCCGCCTGTTTCGCCAACGCGGCTTCAAGGATGTCGGCGTCGCCGAGATCATGCAGGCCAGCGGCCTCACCCACGGCGCCTTCTACGGCCATTTCCGTTCCAAGGCCGACCTCGCCGACGCGGCCTGCCGGGAGGCCTGCATCGAAGGCATCCAGGGCTGGCTCAGATCGGCCGACCTCACCGCCATTCTCGACCGCTACCTCACCCCCGCCCATCGTGACGATCCCGCCCGCGGCTGCGCCCTCTCCGCCCTCGGCGCCGAGGTCTCGCGCCAGTCGGCCGACCTGCAGAAGAGCTATGCCGCCGGGCTCAACGGCTTCGTCGACGCCATCGCGCGCCACATGGACGACGCCCCGCCCGAGGCCCGCCGCCGGCAGGCGGTGGCGGTGCTGTCCTGCATGATCGGCGCGCTCACCATGGCGCGCGGCGTGGCCGAGGGCGATCCGGCGCTTTCGGCCGAGATTCTCGACAGCGTCCGCCGCGAACTGCGCGACCGTTTCGGCGCGTAAAGGGGGCAAACGCCGTATTGCGCGGCGCGGCCGGTACTGGTCGCATGCGCCGGACGAGTTTCCGGCGCGGGGTGCAGACGGCCAATGGCGAGGGTTTTCCCAAGCAGCGATGCGACGGCCGCGTGCTGGCAGGTTGGCGTGCTGTTCTCCGCCACCGGCGTCACCGCGGCGGTGGAGACCTCGCAGCTTGGCGGCACGCTGCTCGCCATCGACGAGATCAACGCCGCCGGCGGCGTCCTCGGCCGGCGCGTCGAGGCCGTCATCCGCGACCCCGCCTGCGACCCCCGCGCCTTCCGCCGGCTGGCCGAGCGGCTGCTGGTCGATGATGGCGTGCGGCTCATCTTCGGCTGCTACATGTCCTCCACCCGCAAGGCGGTGCTGCCGGTGGTGGAGGCGCAGGGCGGGCTGCTGTTCTACCCCACGCTTTACGAGGGCTTCGAATATTCGCGCCACTGCGTCTACACCGGGGCGGCGCCGAACCAGAATTCGATCCAGCTCGCCAACTACCTGCTGGGCCATTACGGCAACCGGTTCTTCCTCGTCGGTTCCGACTACGTCTACCCCTACGAGTCGAACCGCATCATGAGCGATTTCGTGGTGCAGTCGCGCGGGCGGGTGCTGGGCGAGACCTATGTGCCGCTCGGCGCGTCGGAGGCCGATTTCGCCGAGGTGATGGACAAGGTCCGCGAGGCCGCGCCGGACGTCATTTTCTCCACCGTGGTCGGTGCCGATACGGCCAAGCTCTACGCCGCCCATCACGCCGCCGGCTTCGATTCGCGCATCCTGCCGATCGCCAGCCTCACCACCAGCGAGGCGGAGGTGGCGCTGATGGCGCCTGAAGTGGCGAGCGGCCACATCACCGCCGCCCCCTTCTTCGAGACGCTGGGCACGCCGGCCGCAAGGCGCTTCGTCGCCGCCTTCAAGAAGCGCTACGGCGTAGCCACGCCGGTCACCGCCGCTGCCGAGGCCGCCTATTTCCAGCTGCATCTCGCCATGCAGGCGCTGGCCCGCGCCGGCACCGACGCGCCCGACGCCCTGCTCGCAGAACTCGGCGCCGGGGCCTTCGAGGCGCCGCAGGGCCGGGTGCGGGTGGAGCCCGGCAACCACCACACCTGGCTGCGCCCGCGCATCGCCCGGCTCGGCGCCGATGCCCGCTTCGAGGTGGTGTGGGACGCCGGCGCCCCGGTGAGGCCGGACCCCTATTGCGTGGTTCAGAACCTCGATGACTGGCCGGCCGATGGCCGCCAGTTCGCGCTGTCGTGACGGGAGGCGGCGAGATGGCGATGCAGGTGCTCAAGGATTTGCGCGGCCTTCGGGTGCATGTGATCCACCCGCCCGACGACGAGCGCCCGAGCCTGGTGGAGCATCTGCGCCGCATCGGCTGCGCGGTGGAGATCGTCTGGCCGGTGCCCGCCGACTGGCCGGCCGGCGCCGATGTGGTCCTGCTCGCCATCGAGCCGGATGCGCGCACCGCCATCGTGAAACTGCTCAAGGCCGATCCGACCCGACGCCCGACGCTGATCGCGGTGGTCGGCTACGAGAACCCCGCAACGCTGCAACTGGTGCTGGAATCGGGCGCGGTGGCGGTGGTGGAGCGGCCGATCCGGCCGTTCGGCCTGCTGACCAACCTCACCATTGCCCGCACATTGTGGCTGGAGCGGCAGGAGGCGCGAAAGCGCGTCGCCCGGCTGGAAAGCAAGCTCGCCGGCCTGCAGACGATCCAGCGCGCCAAGTCGATCCTGATGGCGAATCTCGGCCTCACCGAGGAGGACGCCTATCAGAGCCTGCGCCGGCAGGCGATGGCCAAGCGGGTGCCGATGGAGGACATGGCGGCGTCGCTGATCCACGCCACCGAGCTGTTGCAGATTTCCCCGCGCGGCCGCGACGCCGGCGCCGCGGCCACGCCGCCCGCCGGCTCTTGAACTGGCGCGGCGATGATGATTAGATATTACCCATGGATGGTTTCCGGGCAGTCGGGCCCGGCACGCCATCTCCCGCCCGGCCACCAACGCTGTTGGCCGTGCATGGCAACGTAGCCCGCAAGGTTCGCGAGAGCCTGCCGGGCTTTTTTTATGCCCGAATGCCCCGGCGGAACAACGCGGTTCCGCCCTGACGCCTGCCGCGGCCGGCCCTCCCCTGCGGCGCCCCGTTCCCGTCCCCCGAAAACGCACCGGCCCGGCCGCTTGCGAGCGCGCCCGCGCGGCTTATCCCGAGGAGAATTCCCATGATGCACGGCGACGTTTCCAGCAGCAAAGACACCGTCGGCGTGGCGGTGGTGAACTACAAGATGCCCCGCCTGCACACCAAGGCCGAGGTGCTTGAGAACGCCCGCAAGATCGCCGACATGGTGGTGGGCATGAAGGTGGGCCTGCCGGGCATGGACCTGGTCATCTTCCCGGAATATTCGACCCACGGAATCATGTACGATTCCAAGGAGATGTACGAGACCGCCTCGACCATCCCCGGCGACGAGACCGAGATTTTCGCCGAGGCCTGCCGCAAGGCCCGGGTGTGGGGCGTGTTCTCGCTGACCGGCGAACAGCATGAGGAGCACCCCAACAAGGCGCCCTACAACACGCTCATTCTGATGAACGACAAGGGTGAGATCGTGCAGAAATACCGCAAGATCATGCCCTGGGTGCCGATCGAGGGCTGGTATCCCGGCAATTGCACCTATGTCTCGGAAGGGCCGAAGGGGCTGAAGATCTCGCTGATCATCTGCGACGACGGCAACTATCCCGAGATCTGGCGCGACTGCGCGATGAAGGGCGCCGAACTCATCGTGCGCTGCCAGGGCTACATGTACCCGGCCAAGGAGCAGCAGGTACTGATGTCGAAGGCGATGGCCTTCGCCAACAACGTCTATGTCGCGGTGGCCAACGCGTCGGGCTTCGACGGCGTCTATTCCTATTTCGGTCACTCGGCCATTGTCGGCTTCGACGGGCGCACGCTGGGCGAATGCGGCGAGGAGGATTACGGCATCCAGTACGCCGCGCTCTCCACCTCGCTGATCCGCGACGCGCGCAAGAACATGCAGTCGGAGAACCACCTCTTCAAGCTGGTGCACCGCGGCTATACCGGCATGATCAATTCCGGCGACGGCGACAAGGGCGAGGCCGCCTGCCCCTACGACTTCTACCGGAAGTGGATCGCCGACCCGGAAGGCACCCGCGAGATGGTGGAATCCTTCACCCGCCCGATGGTCGGCACCGAGGAGTGCCCGATCGAAGGCATTCCCAACCCCGACACCGCGCATCGGTGAGCGGGGCCGCCGCTTCCAGGACGGCCATGGCCGGGCATAGACCGGCCATGACCGTCCCGAGCCACGAGGACCATCCTTCGAGGCTCAGGATGACGGTGCTCCTGTGACGCTCCCCCGGGACGTCGCTGTTCTGCAAGACGCTCGTCATGCTGAGGTGCCGGCGCTTTGCGCCGGCCTCAAAGCACGCAGGTCCGCGCCGCGAGCGATCCCGGATCGTCCTACGGGCGTCCAGGATGACGGCCGCACGGGAGATCACCGCCGCGCCAGCCGGAAATAGAGTTCCGACAGCCGCGCGGGCAGTTCCTCCACCCGGCGCACCGGCATGGAATTGGCCTTGCCGAAGATGGCGGGGCCGGACCCCACACCGGCCGGATCAAGCGTGACGCCGAACGTGTCGATGCCCTGCGAACGCAGTTGCAGCACCACGCGGCGCGCGTCCTGCACCAGATCCTCGCCCGAAGCGTCGATGTCGGAGGGCTCGCCGTCGGTGAGCACGAGGATGAGCTTGCGGAAGGCGCGCACGCGGGCGATCTGCGCCCCGGCATGGCGCAGGCCCGCGCCGAGCCGGGTCGACAGGCCGCTGGAGAGCCCGGCGAGACACGCCGCCGCCGCCGTGTCGTAGGGCGCGTCGAAGCCTTTCACCTCGCACACCCGCACGTCGCCGCGCCCGCTGGAGGCGAAGGCGATGAGCGCGAAGGCGTCGCCGAGCGCCGCCAGCGCCTCGGCCAGCATCGCCACGGCGAGCTTTTCCACATCCAGCACGCCGGCCCCGTCGGCCAGCCGGGCGCGGGTCGATTGCGACATGTCGATCAGCACCAGCACGGCGAGGTCGCGCTGGCTGAGCGCGGTAGAGCGGAACACCCGCAGGTCCGGCACCTCGCCGGCGCGCCGGGCGATCGCCGCCTCGATAGCCGCGTCGAGGTCGAGATCGTGGCCTTCCGCCTGCCGCTTCAGCCGGGCGGCGCGCCCGACCCTGGCCGCCTTCACCAGCCGGGCGATGCGCGCGCGCACCGGGCCCGCCCGCTCCAGCGCGTGCCGGAGCCCGCCTGTGTCGCCGGCGGCCGGCATCACCGCCCTTATGCTGGTCCAGTCCGGCCGCTCGATCCCCGCCGCCGCGTCCCATTCGGGATAGGTGGCGATGACGGCGCCGGTCTCGCCGGCCGGCCGCGGGCGGGCGCGTCCGGCCGGTTCGGGGGAAGGCGCCGCGTCCGGCGGCCCGTCCCCGCCTTCGCGCCGCTCGAGGCGGGCGGCCTCGACCATCAGTTCGACCTCGTCGGCGGCTTCCGGGGCGATGTCGGAAAAGTCCCACAGGCCGAGCCCGTCGTCGCGATAGGCCGGCTCGACCACATGGCCGCGCGCGTCGAAGCGCAGGCGCCGCTGGCCGATGTCGTTGGCCAGCCGGGTGCCGATAGCGAGGCTGAGCGCGGGGTCGTCGATCCGCCCGCGCGCCGCGGCGAACAGTTCCTGCCCCTTGCCGACCAGCGCGTCGGGGTCGCGATAGGCCGGATCGAACAGCCCGCGCGCCAGCCGGGCGAGCAGGGAGGCGACGGTCGGCCCATCGGCGGAAGAGGCGACATGATAGGGCGCCCATAGCCGGCGCAGGCCGGGATAGCGCGCCATCGCCAGCGTCTCCACCCGGGCATCCTCGACGATCCCGGCCAGCGCCATCTGCACCGGCTTGAATTTGCCGATCGGGAAGCGCGGATTGCCGAAATGAAGATGCGCCCCGGCATGCAGCGCGGCGGCGCGGTAGAGCGCGCGCGCCGCTTCCCCCGCGACGCCGGGAAACACCTCCGGCAGGCGGACCACCGGGCCGGCGATGTTCACACGGCGTGGCGCCTCACCCCCGGGCGGCAGCGGCTGGAGCGGCGGCGGCGTGCCCCACAGGGCGGCGAGCACCCGACACAAATCGGTCTCCAGCTCGGCAAATCCCGGCCCGGCGCCGATGCGCGCCAGCAGCCCGAGCGCCAGCGGGTCCTCCAGCGCGAAGAAGGCGCGCTGGCGCGCCCGGTCGCGCCCCGCCGCCTTCAGCCCCGCCGCGACGAAACCCTCGAACGCGGCCACATGGCCCGGCCGGACCAGACGGCGCGCCTGCGCGGCGACAAGCGCGACGCCATCGGGCGCCGCCTGCGCCAGCGCGAGCAGCGCCCGCCAGAACAGCGTCCGCTCCGCCGGCCCGGCAAGGCGCGGGGCGATCTCCACGAAGGCGTCGAGCGCAGCAAGGGTGGCCCGTCCGCCGGCCTCGCGGCACAGCGCGGCGGCGGCATGGCCGGTCTCGCCGAGTGCCGCCGGGGAGAGCCGGCCCGACAGTTCCAGGCTGGCGCGCCAGAAGGCGAGCAGCGCCCCGGCGCCGGCATTGACCTCGACCAGCGCCAGCGCGCCGCCCGCCCACGGCTCCAGCGCCGCCTCGCCATGGCGCGCGGCGAGCCGCCGGCAGGTGTCGGCGAAGCTGGCCGCGAGGTTTTCGCGCCCGCCCATCAGCCGCGTGAGGCGGGCCAACGCCGGAGGGGCGAGAGCGACGGCCCCGCTCATGCGAAACAGGCGGAAATCGCCGCGCTGAGCGCCCGGCGCATGTCGGCATCGTCGGTGATCGGCAGCACGATGCCGGCCTGCACCGCCGCCTCCAGCGACACCCCGCCCGCCGCCAGCCGGCCGGCATGGATCAGCATGCGGGTGGAGGCGCCCTCATCCAGCCCGTGGCCGCGCAGGTTTCGCGAGCAGGCGGCGATGGCCACCAGCGTACGGGCCAGCGCCGCGTCGGCACCCGCCTCGCGCATCACGATCTCGGCTTCCAGCGCCGGCGCGGGATAGTCGAAATCGATGGCGATGAAGCGCTGCTTGGTCGATTCCTTGAGGTCTTTCACCGCGCTCTGGTAGCCGGGGTTGTAGGAGATGACGAGGTGGAAATCGGCATGGGCCGCCACCAGCTCGTTGCGCTTTTCCAGCGGCAGCATGCGCCGCGCGTCGGTGAGCGGATGGATGACAACCGTGGTGTCCTGCCGGGCCTCGACGATCTCGTCGAGATAACAGATCGCGCCATGGCGCACCGCCTGGGTCAGCGGCCCGTCATGCCACACCGTGCCCTCCGGGGTGAGCAGGAAGCGGCCGGCGAGATCGGCGGCGGTCATGTCCTCATGCGCCGCCACGGTGATCAGCGGCCGGCCGAGCCGCCACGCCATGTGCTCGACGAAGCGGGTCTTGCCGCAGCCGGTCGGGCCCTTCAGCATCACCGGCAGCCGGTGCCGCCACGCCGCCTCGAACACGGCGATCTCGTCGCCCACCGGCCGGTAATAGGGCTCGGCGGCGAGGCGATAGGCGGAAAGGTCGAGGGCGCCGGCGGAGGAAGAACCGGCGGGGGAAGAACCGGCGGGGAAAGCGGTCGGCATCGGGGTCTCCGCGAGAATGGCGCGGCCGTTTCCCCATGGCGCAGCAAAGGACGGCGCAGGGAGGAACGGCCCCGCGAGGGGCTGCCGGCACTCCCTGCCGCATCGCCGGCAACGCCCTTGTTGCCCGGCCCGGCCATTAGAAATCCATTCGCCGCGCCGCACAAGAGGGACGTCAGCCCGCGGCCTGCAACGCCTTGCGGAAGCGCAGCGCCGCCAGCCCGAAGAACGCGGCGCCGATGGCGGCCAGCGCCAGCAGGTTCGGCCAGATCACCGACAGGCCGGCGCCGCGATAGAGCACCGCCTGCGAGAGGGCGACGAAATGAGTGGAGGGGGAGAGCTGCATCACGTTCTGCAGCCAGACCGGCATGCTCTCCATCGGCGTGGTCGAGCCGGACAGCAGGTTCATCACGATCAGGATCGGCATCACCACCAGGCCGAATTGCGCCATCGAGGTCGAGACGGTGGCGACCAGGATGCCGAGCGCGGTGACCGAGAACTGGTAGACCAGCATGGAGGCGACGAACAGCGGCACCGAGCCCTGCACCGGCACGCCCAGCAGCCGCTCGACCACCACGACGAGTGACAGCGTCGCCGCCACCACGATGACAAGGCCGTTGGCCCAGATCTTCGCCAGCATGATCTCGATCGGCGTCACCGGCATCACCAGCAGATGCTCGATCGTGCCGTGCTCGCGCTCGCGGATCAGCGCCGCGCCGGAGAGGATGACGGCGAGCATGGTGACGTTGTTGATCACCTGCATGACCGCGGTGAACCAGGCCGAGGTGAGGTTCGGGTTGAATTTCGGCCGGATGACGACGTTCACCGGCGCTGCCGCGGTCGCTGCGGACGTGGCTGCAGACATGGCTGCGGACGTGGCTGCAAGCGCTGCTGCCACTTCCTGCTGCAGGATGTTCTGGATGTAGGCTGCACCATTGCCCGCCTGCGACATCGCGGTGGCGTCGATGTCGAGCTGGATCTCGGGGTCGCGGCCGGCGATCAGGTCGTGCTCGAATTTCGGCGGGATCTCGACCACGAAGACGAAGCGCCCGGCATCCATCGCCGCGTCGATCCCGTCGGCGCCGATCAGCACCGCCGGCTTGAAGAAGGGCGGCAGCAGCGCGTCGCGCAGCCGGCGCGAGAGCGCGCTGTGGTCCTCGTCGACCACCGCCACCGCCGCGTTCTCGACCTCGAACCTGGCCCCCGCCGAGACGGTGTAGACCGCCACGGTGAAGGTGTAGAGGATCAGCCCCGCCAGCACCGGGTCGGACCGGAGGCTGTACAGCTCCTTGATGCCGAGGCGCCAGATGCGGGCGAGGCGGGCAAGCAATCCGGCAAGGCGTCCGGTCCGCATGTCAGGCCCCCTGCTTGCGCAGCGCCGCCATGGCGGCGGCGAGGAAGACCAGGGCGAGCGCGAACACCATGGCGATGTCCTGCCAGAGCGAGGCAAGGCCCAGCCCCTTGGTGAAGGCGCCGACGCTGACCTGCTGATACCAGGCGGAAGGGAAGGCCAGCCCCATGAGGCGCGCCCCGCCGGAGAGCGAGGACACCGGCACCAGCAGGCCGGAGAAGTTCACCGCCGGGATGATGGCGATGATCGCGGTGGCGAAGATCGCCGCCACCTGGCTGCGCACGAAGCTCGACACCAGCAGGCCGAAGGCGGTGGTCGCGAACACATAGACCAGCGAGCCGAAGGCCAGCGTGGCGAAGGAGCCCTTCACCGGCACGCCGAACACCAGGCGCGCCGCCACCACCATGGTGAGGAAGCTGACAAAGGCGATGGCGACATAGGGAAGCTGCTTGCCGAGCAGGAATTCGAAGCGCGTCACCGGGGTCGACTGGAAATTGGTGATCGAGCCGGTCTCCTTCTCCTTCACCACACCGAGCGCGGTCATGATGGCGGGGATCAGCACCAGCATCAGCATGATGACGTTCGGCACCATGGCGTTCACGCTCTTGAACGCCTGATTGTAGCGGTAGCGCGGCTCGATGGTGAACGGGGCGAGCGCGCCCGACGTGCCGGTGCTGCGCATCTGCGCGTCGGCGAGGTAGCTCTGGGCGATGCCCTGCACATAGCCGCGCGTGGTCTCGGCGCGGAACGGCATCGAGCCGTCGAGCCACACGCCGACCTCGGGCTGGCGCCCGCGCATGAGGTCGCGGCCGAAATCGGGGGGAATCTCGATGGCGAGCTTCAGTTCGCCGCTCTTGAGCCGCGTCTCCAGCTCCTCGATGGAGGCGATCGGCGCATGGGTCTCGAAATAGCGCGAGCCCTCGAAGCTCTCCAGCAATTGCCGGCTCTGCGCGCTGCGGTCCTGGTCGAAGGCGGCATAGGGCAGGTTCTCGACATCGAAGGAGATGCCGTAGCCGAAGGTGAACAGCAGCAGGATCGGCCCGATCAGCGCGAAAGCGAGCCGGGCGGGGTCGCGCGCGATCTCCAGCGCCTCGCGCCGGGTGTAGGCCCACAGCCGGCCGGCGTCGAAGCGCTTCACCGGGGCGAGGGCGGCGGGGCGCTGCTTCAGCTCGGCGCGCTCCTCCTCCCGGCCCATCCCGGCCTCCTCCAGCACGGCGATGAACACCTCTTCCAATGTCGCCATGCCGCGCGCGCGCTTCAGTGCCTCGGGCGTGCCGACCGCCAGCACCTTGCCCGCATGCATCAGCGAGATGCGGTCGCAGCGCTCGGCCTCGTTCATGAAATGGGTGGAGAGGAAGATGGTGACGCCGTCCTGGCGCGAGAGCTCGATCAGCGTGCGCCAGAAGCCGTCGCGCGCCACCGGGTCGACGCCGGAGGTCGGCTCGTCGAGGATGAGGATCTCCGGCCGGTGGATCACCGCCACGGCGAGCTGGAGGCGCTGGCGGATGCCCAGCGGCAGACTCTCGGGCCGCATATCGGCGACAGCGGCGAGGTCGAAGCGGGCCTCCATCTCGGCGACGCGCGCGGCGGCATCGGGTATCTCGAACAATTGCGCGTGCAGCACCAGGTTCTGCCGCACGGTGAGCTCGGCATAGAGCGAGAAGGCTTGCGACATGTAGCCGACGCGCTTGCGGGTCTCCATGTCGCCGCCGGCCAGCGGCGCGCCGAACAGCCTGGCTTCGCCCTCGCTCGCCGGCAGCAGGCCGGTGAGCATCTTCATCGTGGTCGACTTGCCCGAGCCGTTGGAGCCGAGGAAGCCGAAGATCTCGCCGCCCTCGATGCGGAAGTTCACATGATCGACGGCAACGAAATCGCCGAAGCGGCGGGTGAGGCCGGTTGCTTCGATAGCCGGCTCACCATCATGCATCACCGGCGGCAGGTCCGGCAGCGGCCCGTCCTGCGCGCGCTCGGCCGGTGGAAGCAGCGCGACGAAGGCGCGCTCCAGCGTGTCCTCGCCGGCCCGGGCGAGAATGTCGGCGGGGCTGCCGGTGGCGAGGACCCGCCCGCCATTCATCGCCGCCAGCCAGTCGAAGCGCTCGGCCTCCTCCATATAGGCGGTGGCGACGATGACGCTCATCGACGGCCGGCGGGCGCGCAGCCGCGCCATCAACTCCCAGAACTGCCGGCGCGAGAGCGGATCGATGCCGGTGGTCGGCTCGTCGAGGATGACGAGGTCGGGATCATGGATCAGCGCGGCGCAGATGCCGAGCTTCTGCTTCATGCCGCCCGACAGCTTGCCGGCCGGGCGCGCGGCGAAGGCGGAGAGGCCGGTGGCGGCCAGCAGTTCCTCGATGCGCTCGGCCCGCTCGCCGGCCCCCTGCCCGAACAGGCGGGCGAAGAAGTCGAGATTCTCCGTGATCGACAGGGTCGGGTAGAGGTTGCGCCCCAGCCCCTGCGGCATGTAGGCGACGCGCCCGCCGACCTGCCGCCGCCAGTGCCGGTCCGCCATGTCGCCGCCCAGCACCTCGACCCGGCCCTGCTGGAGACGGGTGACGCCGGCGGCGAGCGAGAGCAGGGTCGACTTGCCCACCCCGTCCGGCCCGATCAGCCCCGCCATGCAGCCTGCCGGAACGGAAAGGTCGACGCCGTCGAGCGCCAGCGTCCGGCCGTAGCGATGGGTGACACCGGCCAGGGCGATGACCGGCGGCACGACCGGTGCCTCCACCGGCGCAAGGGAGGCCTCGATGGCGGGCCCGCTCATTGCGGCAGCTTGACGCCGAGCGTGTCGGGCCAGGCGGTCGCGGGATCGGTGCGCACATAGGCGAGGCCGCGCACGCCGGTCTTCACCCGGTCCTCGTACTGGCGCAGCAATTCGGCCGCGATGCGCAGCTTGACACGGAACATCAGCTTCTCGCGCTCATCCGCCGTCTCCACCGATTTCGGCGTGAACTGCGCGCCGGAGGCGACGAAGCTCACCGTCGCCGGCACCACATAGTCCGGCGCCGGGTCGAGAATGATGCGCGCCTCGTCGCCCAGCGCCAGCCGCCCGGCGACGCGCGCGGGTACGAAGACGGTCATGTAGACGTCGGAGAGGTCGAGCAGGGTGACGATCGGCGCGCCGGCCGCCACCACCTCGCCGGACTGCACCAGCTTGTACTCGACCCGGCCCCGGCGCGGCGCCCGCAGGGTGGAATCGTCGATCTGCGACTGGATGCGCGCCACCTCGGCCCGCGCCGCATCGGCAGAGGCGTGCGCCTCGTCGAGCGCGGCATTGGCGGCCCTGAGCGCCGCCACCGCGACATTGAGCTGGCTCTGGCGCAGATCGAGCGACTGGGCGGTGCCATAGCCGCTCTGGTTGAGCCTGGAGGCACGCTGGTGCTCCTGCTCGGCGAGCGTGCGCTCGCTCTCGCGCTGGGCGATGGCGGCCTCGGCCTCGGCGATGGCCTTCTCCGCCCGGCGCACCTGCGCCTGCGCGCCGGCCAGTTGCGCCTCCAGCTCGGACGTGTCCATGCGGGCGACCACCTGCCCGGTTTCCACCGTCTGGCCCTCCTCGACCAGCACGGCGAGCACCCTGCCCGCCAGCTTGGCGGCGACCAGCACCTGCTCGGCCTCGATCCGGCCATTGGTGGAGAAGATGCCGGCCGGCAGCTTGTTTCCCGTGAGCCTGCCGATCAGCGCCTGCAGCTTCGCCGTGAGCCCCGCCGCCGAACCGCCGGCGGCGCTGTCCTGCGCCGCCGCGGGAAGCACCAGGCAGGCCGACAGGGCCAGCACGAGAGGCAAGAAGTGGGACCGTCGCTGGCTTGCCATCGTGCCTCCCTAGGATTGCACCGGATGATCCGGAGGATGGCGCAGCCCGCGCCATCCGCCAAGCCGCGCAAAAGCCGAAACCCGGGAGCGGCCCCGGCGCCGATGCATCTGAGTAGACGTCATTTGCGCCGGTGCCTTGACCGCGATCAACGAAAGGCCGGCAATGAACCTGTTGGATGGCGTCTCCGTCACACGCGAAGGATTTGCGATGAAGGCCATGGTCCTCCATGCCTATGGCGAGGCTCTTCGTCCCGAGGAGCGTCCCCTGCCCGTTCCGGGGCCCGGCGAGATCCGGGTGCGCGTGGAAGCCTGCGCCGTCTGCCGCACCGACCTTCACCTCGTCGACGGCGAATTGCCGCCCGGCCCGCTTCCGGTCGTGCCCGGCCATGAGATCGTCGGCATCGTCGAGGCGCGCGGGCCGGGCGTCGCGGCGCCGGCCATCGGCGCGCGGGTGGGCGTGCCATGGCTCGGCCACACCTGCGGCGCCTGCCCCTATTGCGCGATGCAGCGCGAGAACCTGTGCGACGCGCCGCTGTTCACCGGCTACACCCGCGACGGCGGCTTCGCCACCCATGTGGTGGCCGACGCCGCCTATTGCTTCCCGCTCGACAGCTTCCCTGATCCGGTAGCCGCCGCCCCGCTGATGTGCGCCGGGCTGATCGGCTGGCGGACGCTGAAGATGGCCGGCGAGGCGCGGCGGGTGGGCATTTACGGCTTCGGCGCCGCCGCCCATCTCATCGCCCAGCTCTGCCGCTGGCAGGGGCGCGACTTCTACGCCTTCACCCGCGCCGGCGACACCGGCGCGCAGGACCTCGCCCTCTCGCTCGGCGCACGCTGGGCCGGCGGCTCCGGGCAGGCGCCGCCCGAGGAGCTGGACGCCGCGCTCATCTTCGCCCCGGTCGGCGCGCTGGTGCCGCTGGCGCTGCGCGCGGTGCGCAAGGGCGGGCGCGTGGTGTGCGGGGGGATCCACATGAGCGACATCCCGCAATTTCCCTATTCCCTGCTGTGGGAGGAGCGGCAATTGCTCTCGGTAGCCAACCTGACCCGCGCCGACGCGCTGGAGTTTCTGGAACTGGCGCCGCGCGCGGGCATCGTCGCCACCACCACCACCTACGCGCTCGAGGACGCCAACGCGGCACTGGCCGATCTGCGCGCCGGGCGCTTCCACGGCGCGGCGGTGCTGGTGCCGTGACACGCAAAGACCTCACACAAAGCGACGCGGCGCGGATGCGCCCTATCTCACCTGTCAGCAACATATCCGGAGAGGAATTCGCAATGGCGACGGAACAGGCGACGGGCACGCTCGGCCCGGATCTCGTGCAGCGGATGAACGCGTGGTGGCGGGCGGCGAACTATCTCTCGGTCGGGCAGATCTACCTGCTCGCCAACCCGCTGCTGCGCGAGACGCTGACGCTCGACCACGTCAAGCCGCGCCTGCTCGGCCATTGGGGCACGACGCCGGGGCTGAACTTCCTCTATGTCCATCTCAACCGCCTGATCCGCGACACCGACGCCGACGTGCTGTTCATCGCCGGTCCCGGCCATGGCGCGCCGGGCGTGGTGGCGGCGACCTATCTGGAGGGCACCTATAGCGAGCTCTACCCGGACGTCTCCCGCGACGAGGCCGGCCTGTGCCGGCTGTTCCGCCAGTTCTCCTTTCCCGGCGGCATTCCCAGCCACGCCGCGCCGGAGACCCCCGGCTCGATCCATGAGGGCGGCGAACTCGGCTATTCGCTCTCCCATGCCTATGGCGCGGTGCTGGACAACCCGGACCTGATCGTCGCCTGCGTGGTCGGCGACGGCGAGGCCGAGACCGGGCCGCTCGCCACCTCCTGGCACGGCAACAAGTTCCTCAACCCGGCCGCCGACGGCGCGGTGCTGCCGATCCTGCACCTCAACGGCTACAAGATCGCCAACCCGACCATTCTCGCCCGCATCCCGCATGAGGAGCTGGCGGCGCTGATGCAGGGCTATGGCTACGACCCGCTCTTCGTCGAGGGCGAGGACCCCGAGCCGATGCACCAGGCGATGGCGGCCGCGCTGGACGAGGCCTATGGCAAGATCCGGGCGATCCAGGAAGCGGCCCGCGCGCGCGGCGACACCGACCGCCCGCGCTGGCCGATGATCGTGCTGCGCAGCCCCAAGGGCTGGACCGGCCCGAAGACGGTGGACGGCAAGAAGGCGGAAGGCTTCTGGCGCTCGCACCAGGTGCCGTTCTCCGACATGTCGAAGCCCGAGCATCTCGCCCTGCTCGAAGAGTGGATGAAGAGCTACCGGCCGGAAGAGCTGTTCGACGCGGCGGGGTGCCTTCGCCCCGAGATCGCCTCGCTCGCCCCGGACGGGGTCAAGCGCATGAGCGCCAACCCGCACGCCAATGGCGGCACGCTGCGCCGTCCGCTGCGCCTGCCCGACTTCGCCGACTACGCGGTCGAGGTGGCCCGGCCCGGCGACCGCGAACTGGAATCGACCCATGTGATGGGCACCTTCCTGCGCGATGTGATGAAGCAGAACGCGGACACCCGGAACTTCCGCGTCTTCGGCCCCGACGAGACCGCTTCCAACCGGCTGCAGGCGCTGTTCGAGGTGACCGACCGCGCCTGGGACGCGCAGACGCTGTCCTATGACGACCATCTCGCCCGCGACGGGCGGGTGATGGAGATGCTGTCCGAGCACATGTGCCAGGGCTGGCTGGAGGGCTATCTGCTCACCGGCCGGCACGGCCTGTTCTCCTGCTACGAGGCGTTCATCCACATCGTCGATTCGATGTTCAACCAGCACGCCAAATGGCTGAAATCGTCGAAGGAGGTGGAATGGCGCCGCCCCATCGCCTCGCTCAACTACCTGCTGACCTCGCATGTCTGGCGCCAGGACCATAACGGCTTCAGCCACCAGGACCCCGGCTTCATCGACCATGTGGTGAACAAGAAGGCGGAGATCGTGCGGGTCTACCTGCCGCCGGACGCCAACACGCTGCTCTATGTCACCGACCACTGCCTGCGCTCGTGGAACCGGGTGAACGTCATCGTCGCCGGCAAGCAGCCGGCCCCGCAATGGCTGGACATGGACAGCGCCATCAAGCATTGCGCGCAGGGCATCGGCATCTGGGAATGGGCCTCGACCGATGGCGGGGTCGACCCCGACGTGGTGCTGGCCTGCGCCGGCGACGTGCCCACACTGGAGACGCTGGCCGCCGCCGAGCTGCTGCGCGGTTTCTTCCCCGACCTCAAGGTCCGCGTCGTCAACGTGGTCGACCTGATGACGCTGCAGCCGAAATCCGAACACCCGCACGGGCTGTCGGACAATGATTTCGACGCGCTGTTCACCACCGACAAGCCGGTGATCTTCGCCTATCACGGCTATCCCTGGCTCATCCACCGCCTCGCCTATCGCCGCGCCAACCACGACAACATGCATGTGCGCGGCTATGTCGAGGAGGGTTCCACCACCACGCCGTTCGACATGGTGGTGCGCAACCGGCTGGACCGCTTCCACCTCGTCGCCGACGTGCTCGACAGGGTGCCGAAGCTGAAGACCAACGCCCATGTGCGGCAGGCGATCCGCGACAAGCTGACCGAGCATGCGCGCTACATCCGCGCCCATGGCCTCGACATGCCGGAAGTGCGCGACTGGAAATGGTCGGGCGCGAAATAGCGCCCGCCGCCGGGGTTTCCCTTGGGGGCGCCTGACAGGCGGCGGACAGGCGGCCGCCGCTAGCTTCCGGGCGATCGCCGCTTTCGGGCGATCGTCCGGATCAGGAAAGCACCATGAAGAAGATCATTGCCGGCCTCGTCGCCTTCTCCGTCCTTGCGCCCGCCGCCGCCTTCGCCGGCCCGGCCTGCACCTCCGAGGCGAGGGAAAAGTGGATGAGCGAGGACGCCATGAAGGCCAAGGTGGCGGAGATCGGCTACCAGAAGATCAAGACCTTCAAGGTCTCGGGCTCCTGCTATGAGATCTACGGCTACACCAAGGACAACAAGAAGGCCGAAGTCTATTTCAACCCGGTTACCGGCGCCGTCGTGAAGTCCGAGATCGACTGATGACCGAGCGGGTCGTTCAGGCCGGCGGCCGCGCGCCGCCGGCCGCGGGCGCGCGTGTCCGGGTGTGGGACCCGGTCGTGCGCCTGTTCCACTGGACCGTGGTCACCGGCTGCGTCCTCAACCTGTTCATTCTGGAGGACGGCGAGAGCCCGCACCGGATCGTCGGCTATGTCGTCGCCGGCGCGCTCGCGGTCCGCCTCGTCTGGGGCTTCACCGGCACGAAATACGCGCGCTTCGCCGACTTCGTGCCGACACCCGCCCGCCTCGTCGCCTATGTCCGCGCGCTGCGGCATGGCCACGAGCCGCGCCTGCTCGGCCACAACCCGGCCGGGGCGGCGATGATGCTGGCGCTGATGGCGCTGCTCGCCGGCGTGTGCCTCACCGGCTGGATGAGCACGCTCGACGCTTTCTGGGGCGAGGACTGGCTGGAAGAGCTTCACGAGACCCTCGCCAATGCCATACTGGTGCTGGCGCTGCTGCACGCGGCGGCGGCGCTGTTCGAAAGCGTGCGCCACCGCGAGAACCTGGTGTGGTCCATGGTGACCGGATGGAAAAGGCGGTGAGCGCGGATGCGGCTTCTTCTGGTTGAAGACAGCGCCCGTCTGCGCGATCTGGTGGGCGAGACCATCCGCGCCGCCGGCTGGCGGCTCGACGCGGTGGGCGGCGCGGGCGAGGCGCAGGATGCGCTCGCCTCCACCCATTACGACCTGATCCTGCTCGATCTCGGCCTGCCCGATGGCGACGGGCTCGACCTCGTGCGCGGCCTGCGCCGCAACCGCAACGGCACCCCGGTGCTGGTGCTGACCGCGCGCGGCGCGGTAGACGAGCGCATCGCCGGCCTCGACGCCGGCGCCGACGACTATCTGACCAAGCCGTTCAACAATGGCGAGCTGCTGGCCCGCGCCCGGGCGCTGCTGCGCCGGGCACCGGTCTCCTCCAACCCGGTGCTGGAGGCGGGGGCTTTGCGCTTCGACCCCGCCACGCAGGAGACGCGCTGCGGCGCGGAGGTGATCGCGCTGGCCCCGCGCGAGCGGGCGGCGCTGGAAATACTGCTGCGCAATGCCGGCCGCGTGACGCCCAAGCGCGGGTTGGAGGAGCGCCTCTCCGGCTTCGACGAGGAGGTGAGCCCCAACGCCATCGAGGTCGTGCTGTCACGGCTGCGCCGGCGGCTCGCGCCCTTCCCCACCCGAACCGCCATCGAGACGGTGCGCGGCGTCGGCTACCTGCTGCGCGAGACCGAGGCGTGAGAACCGCCGGGGTGCGGGCGCCGCTCGGGCGCCTCGTCGCGCTGCGCATCGTGCTGTTCGCGGCGCTGGCGATGCTGGCGCAGCTCGTCGCCGTGCTGGTGGAATATGGCAGCGACCCGGAATATCTCTCCCTTCTCGCCCTCGAACAGGAAACCGACGCCCTTGCCACCGGACTGGTGAGCGCCGGCACGCGGCTCTCCTACCAATTGCCGCCGGACCTCGCCGGCCGCTATGGCACCGAGGCCTCGGGCTATGTGGCGCGGGTGCGCACGGCGAGCGGGGTGGTGCTGTTCTCCCATTGCGACGCGGACTGCATCGAGCACTTCCTGCCGCTCGAGCTCAACCCGCCGACCTTCTGGCTGCGCGTGCTCTCGCCGGGATACCCGCTGTCCTTTGCCGGCGGCCGCATCATCGAACGTGGTGACCAGAGGATCTTCTTCGAGATCGCGATGAGGGGCGACACGCAGAACGTCGTCTGGGAGGTGTTGGGCGACGAGGTGCTCGACCACATGGTGCTGCCGATGAGCCTGACGCTCATCTTCGTGCTCGGCGCCACGCTCATCTCCATCCGCGCCGCGCTGGCGCCGGTGACGGCGGCGGCCGAGCAGGCCGAGCGGCTCGACCCGCTGAGCCCGGACGCCCGGCTGGAGCAGGCCGGCATGCCGCGCGAGATCGCCCAGCTCGCCGGCGCGGTGAACCGCTCCTATGCCCGCACCCGCGAACTGATGGAGGCGCAGAAGCTCTTCACCTCCGCCATCGCCCACGAGATCCGCACCCCGCTGGCGGTGATCCGGCTGGAGCTGGAGCGCATCGACGACCCGGCGGCGCGCCGGACCCTCGGCGAGCTGGACGAACTCACCCATTTCGTCGAGCAGCTGGTGACGCTGGCCCGGCTGGAGGCCTCCGACCGCAGCGGCTTCACCCCGGTGGCGCTGGACGAGATCGGCCGCGACATGGTGGCCACGCTGGCGCCCTTCGTCTATGCGCGCGGGGGCCGCATCGCCTTCGAGGAGACCGACAATCCCGGTGTGCCCGGCAATGCCGCGCTGCTGAAGGACGCCATCCGCAACCTGATCGAGAACGCCGTCCGCCATGGCGGGCCGGGCGTATCCATCGTGGTGCGGACCGATGACGGTCCCGGCATCGCGGTGATCGACGACGGTCGCGGCTTCGATCCGGCGGCGGGCGACCCTCACGACGCGCCCGGCCATTACCGCCGCGCCGGCGGGCTCGGCATCGGGCTGGAGATCATCCGCCGCATCGCCGCGCTGCATGGCGGGCGGCTGGAGATCACACGGGTGGCGCCGCGCGGCACGCAGGCGCGGCTGGCATTTGCCCGCGAGCCGCTCACACCCGCTCGATGAGCGCCATGGCGGCGGCGGGGTTGCGGGGCTTGAAGCCCGAGATGACGAACAGGAACACCTCGCGCGGCGCGGCTTGCGCCGGCGGGGCGAGCAACGCCCCCTTCAGCGCCGGCGGCGTTTCGCCCGAAGCCCACGCTTTCGCCGTCGCGGCCCAGCCGTCCAAAGCCGCGGGCGCGTAGCCGAGCGCCTCATCCTCGCTTGTGCCCATGATGCGGGCATAGACGAAGGGGGCGGTGACATCGGCGATGACGGGAAACGCGCTGTCGCCGGCAAAGATGATGGCGACGCCGTATTCCCGCGCCAGCGCGACGAAGTCCGGCGACTTGAAGCTGTCGTGCCGCACCTCCACCGCGTGGCGGATGTCCTGCCCCTCGACGCGCCGGGGCAGAAGCTTGAGGAAGGCCTCGAAATCGTCCGGGTCGAATTTCTTGGTGGCCATGAACTGCCAGTTCACCGGGCCGAGCTTCTCCTTCAGCTCGGTCACCCCGCTGTTGAAGAAGCGCTCGATCGATTCACCCGCCTCGCCCAGCACCCGGCGATTGGTGGTGAAGCGCGGGCCCTTGAGCGAGAAGACGAAGCCGTCCGGCGTCTCGGCCCGCCATCTGGCGAAGCTCTCGGGCTTCTGCGAGCCGTAATAGGTGCCGTTGATCTCGATGGCGGTGAGCTTCGAGCCGGCATATTCCAGCTCGCGCTTCTGGGTCAGGCCTTCGGGATAGAACACCCCGCGCCACGGCTCGAACGTCCAGCCGCCGACGCCGATGCGGATAGGACCGTGCTTCGCCATGGCTGCCTCGCGCCTCGTGCCGGAAGGGCCGGCAGGATAGGGGCCGTCGCCCGCGCCGGCAATCATCCGCGTTCACGCGATCGGCAGCGCCTGCGAATGCTTTACCTGGCTCAGCGCGAAGCTCGATTCGATCGAGGCGACGCCCTCCAGCCGGGTCAGCGTGCGCTTGAGGAAGGCTTCATAGGCCGGCAGGTCCTTGACCACGATGCGCAGGAGATAGTCGCGCTGCCCGGTCATCAGGTAGCACTCGACGATTTCCGGCCAGCGGGCGATCGCCTTGGCGAAGCGGTCAAGCTCATCCTCGCGCTGGCGCTCCAGCTTGATCGAGGCGAACACGCTGACCGGCAGCCCGACCTTGTCCTGATCTACGACAGCCACATAGCGCCTGATGACGCCCGCCGCCTCCAGGTTGCGCACCCGCCGGGCGCAGGGCGAGGGCGACAGGCCAACCTCCGCCGCCAGCGCCTCCATCGTGGTATGCGCGTCCTGCTGGAGGGTGGCGAGGATCCTGCGGTCGATGGCGTCGAGTTTCAGTTCGGGCATAAAACACCAGGAAATGACAGGATAATGGTGATTTCAGCCATGAAAGGCACCATTCGCGACCGATAATAGCTCCAAACGCCTTCGCCTTGTACCTAGCATTCGTCCATGGGTGAGCCCGGAGCGCCGACCATGGCCAAGACCGCCACAGACAGTGCCGACCACGCCGCCGCCGACATCGCGATCCTCAAAGAGCTGGAGCGCAAGATCCTGTGGCTGGCGACGTGGACCATCCACAATGCCAACCATGTGCGCCCCAACGCCGACGGGCTGAAGGTCGGCGGCCATCAGGCCTCCTCCGCCTCGCTCGCCACCATCATGACCGCGCTCTACCTCAGGGCGCTGCGCCCCGAGGACCGGGTGGCGGTGAAGCCGCATGCCAGCCCGATCTTCCACGCCATCCAGTATCTCTCCGGCAAGCAGACGCGGGAGAAGCTGGAGAATTTCCGCGCCTATGGCGGCGCGCAGTCCTACCCCTCCCGCACCAAGGACATCGACGACGTCGATTTCTCCACCGGCTCGGTCGGGCTCGGCGTGGCGCAGACGCTGTTCGCCTCGCTGGTGCAGGACTATCTCGCCGCCAAGGGGCTGGGACAGGGCCCCGAGGGCAAGATGGTCGCGCTCGTCGGCGATGCCGAGATGGACGAAGGCAACATCTTCGAGGCGCTGCTGGAGGGCTGGAAGCACGGCCTGCGCAACACCTGGTGGATCGTCGACTACAACAGGCAGAGCCTCGACGCCGTGGTGCGCGAGGGGCTGTGGGAGCGGTTCGAATCCATCTTCCGCAACTTCGGCTGGGATGTGGTGATCCTGAAATACGGCCAGCTGCAGCAGGCGGCGTTCAGGGAGAAGGGCGGCGCGGCGCTCAAGCGCTGGATCGACACCTGCCCGAACCCGCTTTACTCGGCGTTGACCTTCCAGGGCGGCAAGGCCTGGCGCAAGCGGCTGATGGACGACATCGGCGACCAAAGCGAGGTCAGCGCGCTGCTCGACCGCCGTTCGGATGACGAACTGGCGGCGCTGATGGGCAATCTCGGCGGGCACGACCTGCCCTCGCTGGTCGACGCCTTCGAGGCCGCCCGCCGCCATGACCGGCCGGTCTGCTTCATCGCCTACACCATCAAGGGCTTCGGCCTGCCGCTCGCCGGCCACAAGGACAACCATGCCGGGCTGATGACGCCGACGCAGGTGGAAACCCTGCGCACGCGCCACGATGTCCGCCCCGGGCATGAATGGGACCTGTTCGAGGGGCTGGCGACGCCGCCCGCGACGCTGCAGGCGTTTCTTGACGCCGTGCCGTTCCACACCGAAGGCACGCGCCGCCACGCGCCGCCGAAGATCGAGGTGCCCGCCGCGCTCGACGTGCCGCTGCAGCCTGCCATGTCGACCCAGCAGGGCTTCGGCCTGCTGCTGAACGAAATCGGCAAGCGCGAGGACACCTTCGCTCGCCGCGTCGTCACTACCTCGCCCGATGTGACCGTCTCGACCAATCTCGGGGCGTGGGTGAACCGGCGCAAGCTGTTCGCGCGCGAGGAACTGGCCGACACCTTCAAGAAGGAGCGCATTCCCTCGACCTATAATTGGGAATTCGCCCCGAGCGGCCAACACCTGGAACTCGGCATCGCCGAGATGAACCTGTTCACCATGCTCTCGGCGCTCGGCCTGTCGCATTCGCTGTTCGGCGAGCGGCTGCTGCCCATCGGCACGCTGTACGATCCCTTCATCGAGCGCGGGCTCGACGCGCTGAACTATGCCTGCTACCAGGACGCCCGCTTCATCATCGCCGCCACGCCTTCCGGGGTGACGCTGGCGCCGGAGGGCGGGGCGCACCAGTCCATCGCCACGCCGCTGATCGGCATGGCGCAGGATGGGCTGGCGAGCTTCGAGCCGGCCTTTGTCGATGAACTCGCCGTCATCCTGCGCTTCGCCTTCGCGCATGTGCAGGCGGAGGATGGCGGCTCGGCCTCTTTGCGCCTGTCCACCCGCACCATCGAGCAACCGCGCCGGACCATGGACGCGGCGCTGGCGGCCGACATCGTGAAGGGCGGCTACTGGCTGCGCCGGCCGGGGCCGAACGCGCAGGTGGTCATCGCCTATAGCGGGGCGCTGGCGCCGGAAGCGATCGAGGCGGTGGGGCTGATCGCCGAGGACCGGCGCGATGTCGGCCTGCTCGCCGTCACCTCGGCCGACCTCCTGCATGGCGGCTGGACGCAGGCGCAGCGTGCCCGCGAAGCCGGTGATGCGGGCGCCCGCGCCCATGTCGAGACGCTGCTCGACGCGGTGCCGCCGGGCTGCGCCATCATCAGCGCCGTGGACGGCCACCCGGCGACGCTGGGCTGGCTCGGTGCCGTGCACGGCCACCGCGCGCGGGCGCTGGGGGTCGAGCATTTCGGCCAGACCGGCACCATTGCCGACCTCTACCGCCATGTCGGCATCGACGCGCAGGGCATGGTGCGGGCAGCACAGGCCATGGCGCCGGGCCGGCCGATCCGCCATCTGCGCGCCGTGGGCTGACCCGGCGCGGCGTTGCTTCCCAAGCCTGCCGGCCCCTTGTAACACAGCCGGCAGGGCAAGGCCGCGCTCCCTGGCGCGGCAGCGGGAGAACAGCGTGTCGCAACGGCGCATCTTCATCACCGGCACGGCCGGCTTCATCGGCTTTCACCTCGCCCGCCGGTTGCTGGCGCAGGGCTGGCGCGTCCACGGCTATGACGGGATGACGGACTATTACGACGTCCGCCTCAAGCAGCGCCGTCATTCCATGCTGGCACAAAACGAGGCCTTCGCCGCCACCGAGGCGCTGCTGGAGGATTTCGACACGCTCCGGGCGGCGGTCGAGGACTTCCAGCCGGACGTGATCGTCCATCTCGCGGCGCAGGCGGGCGTGCGCTACAGCCTGGAGAATCCGCGCGCCTATATCGAGGCCAACATCGTCGGCACCTTCAACGTGATGGAATGCGCCCGCGCGGTGCCGGTGCAGCACCTGCTGATGGCCTCGACCTCCTCGGTCTACGGCGCCAATGAGGAGATGCCGTTCCGCGAGACCGACAAGGCCGACACACCGCTCACCATCTATGCCGCCACCAAGAAGGCGAACGAGGCGATGGGCCATTCCTACGCCCATATCTACGCCCTGCCGACGACGATGTTCCGCTTCTTCACCGTCTATGGCCCGTGGGGCCGGCCGGACATGGCGCTGTTCAAGTTCACCCGCGGCATCATCGAGGGCACGCCGATCGACATCTACAATCACGGCGAGATGTGGCGCGACTTCACCTATGTCGACGACCTCGTCGAGGGCATAAGGCTGCTGATCGACACCGTGCCGCCGCTGCCCGGCGCGCGGGGCGAAGCTTTGCCCGGCGACAGCCTCAGCCCGGCGGCGCCGTTCCGCGTGGTCAATATCGGCAATTCCGAGAAGGTGCGCCTGCTCGACTTCATCGACGCCATCGAACAGGAGACCGGCCGCACCGCGCTCCGCAACTATTTGCCGATGCAGCCCGGCGACGTGCCCGCCACCTGGGCCGAGGCGGGCCTGATCAAGGCGCTGACCGGCTACCGTCCGCACACACCCTTCCGCGAGGGCGTGGCGCGCTTCGTGGCGTGGTACCGGGACTATTACGGGGCGTAGGCCGGGCGCCGGCCCTACGGCGCCGGCACCTCGACCAGCATGTCGTATTTGGCGAAGGCGCGGCCGACCTCGTAGCGATAGGGCGGCATCGGCCGCCCCTCGAATTCGGCGAGCAGGCGGCCGACATGGTCGGCGCCGGCCAATTGGGTGAAGGGGTAGCCGCCGCCGAAGCGCGTGTTCAATTCGATCAGATGCAGCGCGCCCTCGTGCTCCATGAAGTCGCAGTCGAGATTGCCGCGATGCGACAAATGCCGCGCCAGCGCGTCGACCATCGGCGCGAAACGCTCGGGGGCGACGGTCACCGCCTTGTCGGTCTCGCCCGCGCGCATCGCCAGCTTGCGCTTGGCGGCGAAGCCGAGAAGGTCGCCATGACGGCCGAACAGGATGTCGACGCCATATTCCGGCCCTTCGAGGCACTGCTGGACGATCACCGCGTTCTCCAGCCCGGTGGCGGCGAGGATGCTGCGGGCGATGGCGGCCCGACAGGCCTCGATGGCGGCCGGCAGTTCCGCCGCCGTCTCGACCCGCGCCAGCCCGATCGAGGCACTGCCCCAGCGCGGCTTCACCATCACCGGCAGGCGCAGTTCCCCCCGCGCCAGCGCCGCCAGCGCGTCGTCGAGGCGCAGGAAGGTCGGCGGGGCGCCGATGCCGTGCTCACGCGCGAACAGGAAGCTGCGCCATTTGTCGGCGCCGATGGCGGCGGTCTCCACCGAGGGCACGTAGAGCACGGCGCCGGTCTCGGCCTCGATGGCGTCGCGGTGGCCGGCCAGCAGTTCCAGTTCGAGATCGTTCAGCGAGAAGACGAGGTCCGCCTTTTCCGCCCGGATCGCCTGTTTCAGCCGGTCGAGATAATCCGGCGCGGCGCAGGCGGGCACCTGCCGGGCGACATCGCACGCCGCCATGGCCGGCGCGGTGAGGCTCATATCGGTGCCGATCACCCGGCCGCTTCCGGCCAGCGCGGCACGGAAATAGTCGACCAGATAGACCCGCCGACCGGCGCAGGACAGCAGCACGTTGGTCATGAAAGCGCGCCGTAGAAGGCCGACCGGTCGGCCTCGCCGGCGGCGAGGAACCTGGAATAGATGACCCGGTCGCGGTAGGCGCCGCGATGCCAGACATGCTCCTTCAGCACCGCCTCGCGGAAGAAGCCGGCCCGCTCGTAGAACCGCATCGCCGCGGTATTCGAGATCGTCACGTAAAGCGTGATCTTGCGGAGATTGAGTTCGAGCAGGGCAAAGCGCAGGGTCGCCTCCAGCAGCACGGAACCGAGACCGCGCCCCTGATGCGCGCGGGGCATGAAGATGTAGAGTTCCGCCGTCCGGTCCCGCTGGCTGATATTGACGAGGCCGGAAAAGCCGACCGCTTCCCCCTCCCGCGCCAGCGCGAAGTCCCGCCGGCTCGAATCGGTCTGGATACGCTCGAACCAGCGTTCCGACGGCGCCAGCCCGACCGGAACCTCCATCAATATGCCGTCGAGGACGCTCTCCTCGTTCAGCGCGCGGGTGCGCGCATCGACGTCCGCCCGCGAGAGTCGCCGAAATGTCGCCGCGTGCTCAGCCATCGCTCTTCTTTGCCCGGTAAATGTCGAGAGCGCCCTGCGGCGCCGCGTCCAGCACGCCCTTGCCGCCGAACACCTTGGCGACGGTAAGGAAAAGGATCTGCAGATCAAGCGCGAAGGACCGGCTCTCGACATACTCGACGTCGGCGGCCAGCTTGTCTTCCCAGGTGATCGCGTTGCGGCCGCGGATCTGCGCCAACCCGGTCACCCCCGGCCGCACCTCGTGGCGCCGCATCTCGCGCGGCGAGTAATAGGGGAGGTAGCGCATCAGCAGCGGCCGGGGGCCGACGAGGCTCATCTCGCCCTTGAGCACGTTCCACAACTCGGGCAGTTCGTCGAGGCTGGTCGCGCGCAGGAAGCGGCCGAACGGCGTCAGCCGCTCCCGGTCCGACAGCAATTCGCCCTCCGCGCCGCGCGCATCGGTCATGGTGCGGAACTTGACCATGGCGAAGGGCTGGCAGTTCAGCCCCGGCCGCATCTGGCGGAAGAGCACCGGGCTGCCCAGCTTCCAGCGCACCAGCAGCGCCACCACGAGCAGGACCGGCGAGAGCACCAGCAGGGCGCTGGCCGAGACGGCGATGTCGAAAACCCGCTTCATCAGGTCCGCTCCCCGGCATGCGCGCCCGCCATCGCCGCCCGCAGCAGCTCGGCGAGCCGCTGCGTGCCCTGGGCGAAGGACAGATGTTCATCATAGTAGCGGCGCCCGTTCGTGCCCAGCCGCTCGCGCGCGTCGGGCGCCATGTCGGCCAGCCGCAGCACGGCGGCGGCGAGCGCGGCCGGGTTTTCCGGCGGCACCACCAGCCCGGCCTGTGCCGCCCGCACCAGATCGGCCGCATCCCCCTCCACCGCCATCAGGATCGGCCGGCCCGCCGCCATGTAGGCCTGCGTCTTCGAGGGAATGGTGATGGCGAACAGCGGGTCCGCGGTCAGGTGCACCAGCAGCGCATCCGCCGCTGCGAGATAGGCGCCCGCCTCGGCCATCGGCACGCGGGGCAGGAAGCGCACATTGGCGAGGCCTTCCGCCGCGACGCGCGCCTTGAGGCGGTCGAGCTCGATGCCGGAGCCGAGGAAGCAGAACTCGATTTCCGGCCGCTGCGGCGCCACCAGGGCGGCCGCCTCCAGCACCGCGCCCAGCCCCTGGGCCGGGCCCATATTGCCGGCGAACAGCAGCCGGAACCGGCCCGGCGCGGCCAGCGCGGCGGGCGGAGCGCCCGCCGGCGCCCGCATCGCGCTCTCGTCGGCCCAGTTGGGAATGACGGTGACATGCTCTGCGGGCACGCCGCGCTCGACCAGCAGCCGGCGGAAGCCTTCCGACAGCACGCTGATCCGGTCGCCGCGCCGCCAGGTCCAGCGGCAGGCGGCGCCGACCGCGCGCAGCACCCGCTCATTGCCGACCATGCCGGTGGCGCGCAGCGTGTCCGGCCACATGTCCTGCACGTCGAGCACCAGCGGCGTGCGGCGGAACATCCGCGCCACCGCCGCCGCCATCGCTACCGTCAGCGGCGGGTGATAGGCGTAGACCACGTCGGCGCGGCGGGCGAGGAAGGTCAGGTAGAAGGCGGCGGAGAGGAAGAAGCTGACATAGTTCAGCACCCGGCCGATGCGGCTACGGTCATGGCTGGGATAGAGCGCCAGCCGGGTCACCGCGACGCCCTCGATGCGTTCGCGCAGCAGCGGCCGGATGCGGTAGCCCTCATAGACCTTGCCGCCGGGATAGTTGGGAAAGCCGGTGACCACCTCGACCTCGAAGCCGAGTTCCTCGAACCGCCGCGCGAAGGCGAGGCCGCGCATGCCGGGCTCGGGGTGGAACCACTGCTTGAGCAGGATCAGGCGCGGCCGGCGCCCGCCCGTATGGGAGGCCGAGGCGGAGGCGGAGCCAGTCATGGGGTGAGATCGTTGCGGCGGATGCCGTCCCAGGCATTCGACAGCGGCGCGGTGCCGAGGATCAGGCTCACCACCCGCTCCGACGTGTTGGCGATGGCGTAGTCGTCGGGCAGCGGACAGGCCAGCCCGTGCTCGGCCCGGGCGGCGAACAGCCGGGTGACCACCTCCACGCCGCGCAGCACCGCCGCGCGGCCAAGGCCCGTCACCATGATCGAGCCGGTGTCCAGCGCCTCCGGCCGCTCGATCGAATCGCGCGGCGTGATGGCGGGAAAGTCGAGGATGGAGGCTTCCTCGGCGATGGTGCCGCTGTCCGAGATGGCGCAGAAGGCGTTCATCTGCAGGTGGTTGTAGTCGTGGAAGCCGAACGGCTTCATGAACTGCACTCGCGCATCGGCCTCCACCCCTAGCGCTTCCAGCCGCTTGCGCGTGCGCGGATGGGTGGAGACGATGAGCGGCCGCTCATAGCGTATCGCCAGTTCCGACAGCGCGCCGACCAGTTCGCCCAGGCGCTCCCCGCTGTCGACATTCTCCTCCCGGTGCAGCGACACGATGAAATAGCCGCGCGGGGCGAGGCCGAGCCGCTGCAGCACGTCGGACGCCTCGATGCGGGTGCGGTAATGCTCCAGCACCTCGCGCATCGGCGAGCCGGTGAGGTAGATGCGCCGGTGCGGCAGGCCCTCGGCGAGCAGGTGCCGGCGCGCGTGCTCGGTGTAGACGAGGTTGAAGTCGGCGATGTGGTCGACAACCTTGCGGTTGGTCTCCTCCGGCACGTTGCGGTCGAAGGAGCGGTTGCCGGCCTCCATGTGATAGACCGGGATCTTCATCCGCCGCGCCATCAGGGCGGCGATGGCCGAATTGGTGTCGCCGAGGATGAGCACCGCGTCGGGGCGCTCGGCGGCGAGCACCTTCTCGCTCTCGATCAGGATCTTGCCCAGCGTCTCGCCCAGCGTGCCCCCGCCGGTGCCGAGGAAATGGTCGGGACGGCGCACGCCGAGATCCTCGAAGAACACCTCGTTCAGCTCGTAATCATAGTTCTGGCCGGTATGGACGATGCGATGGTCGCAGAACGCGTCCAGCCGCGCCATCACCCGCGAGAGGCGGATGATCTCGGGCCGCGTGCCCAGTATCGTCATGACCTTCAGCATCGTCTCACCCCAGAACCGGATCGGCATAGGTATCGGGCGCGGCGGGGTCGAACACCGCCTGCGTCCAGAACAGCGTCAGCAGCGGCGCGGCGCCGACATTCTCGATGCTGTGCGTGTGCAGCGTGGGCATGTCCACCACCGCCGGCTGGCGGCCATCGACGCGGAATTCCCACACCGGCCCGCCCAGCACGCGGCGGATGCGGATGACCGCCTCGCCCTGCAGCACCAGGAAGCGCTCCACCTTGGCGAGGTGAAAATGATCGCCGCGGGTAACGCCGGGCTCGGTCCAGCTCAGGAAGGTCTGGCCGCCACCGCCCCCCTTCACCGCCTCGAACAGCACCCCGCGCGCATCGCTCTTCAGCGCGAGCGGACGCGGGAAGCCGTCCGGGTAGAGCGCCGCGCGGTAGGTGTTGAACAAAGCGAGGTCGAACGGGTCCGACAGGTCGGGAAAGATGTTCGTGCCATAGGCGGCATGGAAATCCTGCAGCCGCGCCAGCAGATCGGCCACGCCCATCGGGCGGGGGGCCGGACGGCGTTCGCCGGTCACCCCGCCGGTGAGGGCGCCGATGGCCTCCTCCACCGCCGCGCCGGCATGCAGAAGCTGCACCCGCCCCTCGGGATTGACGCTCGGGGTCTCGCCGCGGGCCACCTGGTGGATGAAGGTGGCGGTGACGTTGTTGTAGAACGGCCGCGCCCCTTCGCCGAAAATATGCGGCAGCACCAGATCGGTGAAGCGGTCGGTCGCGGCGGAGAGGATCTCGCCCGCCCGGCGCTTGGAGCGGCCATAGGGCGTGTCGTGCGCGGCGTGGGTCGAATTGGCGTAGACGATGTGCGGCCTTGCCCCGGCCGCCGCGCAGGCCCCGGCGAGGCGGGTGGCGATGTCGATGTTTCCGCTTTCCACCTCGGCGTCGGTGCCGCGGTTCACGCCGGCGAAATGCAGCACCGCCGCCGCGCCGGCCACCGCTTCGGCCAGCCGCGCCGGATCGTTGAAGGCCGCGCGGTCGAGCGCCACCAGGTCGAACGGAACCGGCGCGCCGCGATAGCGCGCGGCGCAGTTGCGCGCGTGAAGATGCGCGGCGCAATGCCAGCCGAGCAGCCCGCCGGCCCCGGTGACGACGACGCGCCGGACGCTCTCGCTCATGACGTCACCCCCGCCGGTCATAGGCATCGCGCAGTTCCCGCACCAGCGTGCGCCAGCCCGGCGGCTTGTAGCCGGTCGCGGCGCGAAAACGCGCCGCGCTCAGCGATCGGTCGATGCGCGGCTCGTCCCGCGGCACGATCTCGATCCGCTTGCCATAGGCTTCGGCCACGATACCGAGCAAGTCGTGCTTGCTGATCGGCTCGCCGGCGACATGATACAGCCCGCGCAACTGCGGGTTCGGCATCACCTGCCGGGCGATGACGCGGGCGAACTCGACCGTGGTGAGCCCCGAGAAGATGGCGCGCCTGTAGCCGGCGACCGTCCCCTGCTGCGACAGGAACCAGTCGAACAGGCCGTGATGGCTGTCGATCTCGTGGCCGACGATCGAGGTGCGCAGGGTGACGGCGTGGGGATAATCCACCTCGCCGAGCAGCTTGCTGCGGCCATAGAGGTCGGTCGCGTCGGGAAGATCGTCCTCGGTATAGTTCCCGCGCGCGCCGTCGAACACGCAGTCGGTGCTGATATGGACGAGGCGCGCCCCGGCCTCGCCGCACAGCCGGGCGAGCTGGTGCGGCAGCAGCGCGTTGATCGGCAATGCCACCAGCGGGTCCTCCGCCCCCGCGAGCTGCTTCACCATCCCGACGGCATTGATCACGACGTCGGGTTCCGTGCGGCCGATGAGGGCGCGCAGCGCGTCAAGGTCATGGATATCGGCGATGGTCAGGTAGCGCTCGGCCGGCAGGTGCGGGAAGTCCTGCGGCGAGAAGGCGCGGCGGGCGACGCCATAGACCTCGAGCCCAGCCTCGGCGGGCAGGACCCGCGCCATCGCATTGCCGAGCATGCCGCTCGCGCCGAGTACAAGTACCTTCATGCCCCCCCCCCCGTTCGACAGCGGCGCCCGCTCGACAGGCATCGCGGGCTCACGCCTGCCAGCTTTCCAGCTCGGCGACGACGTCCGGCAGGCTCAGCAGCAGCGCCTTCACGCCCGCCACGTCCAGCCGCTCGGTGTTGTGCGAATGGTAGTCGTGCTGGTCGACCGTCTCCACGTCGCCCTCGGAGAAATAGGCGCGGTAGTTGAGGTCCCGCTCGTCCATGCTGACGCGGAAATAATCGCCCATGTCCTCGCTCTTGCTCAGTTCCTGGGCGCTGACCAGCGTCTCGTAGAGCTTCTCGCCGTGCCGCCAGCCGATGACGTCGACCGGGTGGTCGGGGCGGCCGAACAGCTCGGTGAGCGCGGTGACGAGATCGGCGATAGTCGCCGCCGGCGCCTTGCGCACGAACAGGTCGCCCTGCCGCGCATGGGCGAAGGCGTGGTGCACCAGCGCCACCGAATCGCGCAGCGGCATCAGGAAGCGGGTCATGCTCGGCTCGGTGACGGTGATCGGCAGGCCGGCCTTGATCTGGCGGATGAACAGCGGAATGACCGAGCCGCGCGAATACATCACATTGCCGTAGCGCACCAGCGAGATGGTGGTGGGCGCCCCGGGCCCGATCGAGCGGGCCACGGCCTGCGCCAGCTTCTCCATCATCGCCTTGGAGATGCCCATGGCGTTGACCGGGAACACCGCCTTGTCGGTGGACAGGCACACCGCCGAGCGCACCCCCGCCGCCACCGCCGCGCGCACCACGTTCTCCGAGCCGAGAATATTGGTGCGCACCGCCTCCAGCGGGAAGAACTCGCAGGAGGGCACCTGCTTCAGCGCCGCGGCATGGAACACGCGGGTGGCGCCCGCCATCGCCCGGTCGACGCTGTCGCGGTCGCGCACGTCGCCGATATAGAAGCGCACATTGCCGCTGCGCAGCGTGCCGCGCAGCATGTCCTGCTTTTCCTCGTCGCGGCTGAGAATGCGGATTTCCGGGCATCCCTTGTGCAGCAGGTCCTGCAACATGGTCCGGCCGAAGGAGCCCGTGCCCCCGGTGATCAAAACGCGTTCGTCCTGCATGCCCCTGCCCCTCGCCCCGCACTCTTACTTCACCGAACGTCAGGACGCCACCGCCCCCGCCACCGCCCGCCCGAGCGCGGCGCGGAACAGGTTCCGGTTGGCCATGAGGTCGCCGGCCTGCCGCTGCGCCTGCCGCACATGGGCGGCAGCCCGCGCGCGCCGGGCCAGCGCCGCTTCGGCCGGCTCGGCGGCCAGCGCCTCGATGCGGGCAGCGAAGGCGGCGGGGTCGCTCAGCGGCAGGTCGTCGCCCACCCCTGCCGCCGCGAGGCCGCGCCACGGCGTGGTGTCCGAGATCAGCACCGGCGTTCCCGCCGCCAGCGATTCGGCGATGACATGGCCGAAATTCTCGCCGCGGCTCGGCAGGAAAAACAGGTCGTATCGCGCCATCAGCGCGTCGACCTCCTCCTGCCGCACAGGCCCCTGCCAGCGCACGCTCACATGGGCCGGCACCACCGCCGCCGCCTGCAGGCACTGAAGCCGGTAGGCCTCGTCCTCGGGCGGGCCGTAAATGTCGAACGCCACCGCGCTGCGCACCCGTGCCAGCGCGCGCAGCGCGAAATCGAGATTCTTCATCGGCGAGATGCGGCCGAGAAACAGCACCCGCAACGGCGCGCCGGGCGCGCGGGGCGCATGCGCCGGCGGCCGGTCGGCGAGCCGGGCGGTCAGGTCGGAGGCGGTCGCCACCCCGGCACGGGCCCCGATGACGGCGCGGATATCCTCCGCCTCGAAGGGCGAGGAGGCCTGCCAGCGCACATCGCCGAACAGCCCGCCCAGGCGCGCGGCGGCGAGATAGCCGCGCTTCTTGAACGCCTTGATCGCCAGCGCGCCGCCCGCGAACTCGCCCCGCGGCGCCAGCACGGTCGGCCGGCGCGGCACCAGGCCGAGCCGGCGGGCGGCGAGCGGGAGGATGGCGAAGCGCGGCGAGAACGCGCTGTTGAGATAAAGCAGGTCATGTGGCAGGTCGCGGATCGCCCGCACGATGGCGCCCGCTCCCTGCTTTCCGGGCGGCGTATAGTGGACGAGGGCCGGCCCCACCGGCACCCAGCGCTCGGTCACCACCCCGGCATAGGCGCGGTCCTCGCCGAGATCGCGGTCGGAGGTGAGGATGCGGAAATCGAACTCGTCGGCGAGATGATCGACGAGATTGGCGATGCTCCGCAGCGCCCCGCCGGCCCGGAAGCCGGGGAGATAGTGACCGACGGCCACGAGAATGACGGGACGACTCATTCGGCGGCCCCGCACGGTGCGACGACGACTTTCGCGAGATCAGGAAGCATGCGCTAAACCCGCCGTCCTGTTGGCCCGCGTCGCCCTCGAACACGGTCACGACGGATCATGAGATACGCCCGGTGCAAGCCCCAAAGGAGCACCAAAGGCACGCAACTCAACAGGAAACGGGCTGAAAACGCCTGCATCCCTCCCCAATAATATGTAGGTATCCACAGGCCGACCAGAAACACCCCATATCCTCCGAGTATATCTGGTCGAGACAGAACTCTATATATTATATAAATAAGCGTGACAGACAAAGCCATGCCAAAGATGCCCCAAACACCCCCGAGATAGTACACATGCTCGCCCAGGAAATTTGCGGCAACAGAATGACCAGCCTCAATAAGATACTGTGCCAAATTTTCTATTGTGTATTGGTATCCAAACCCATTCGGCTTTGTCGTCCAAATTGCTCGCGGAAAGACCGACAGGAAAAACAACATCATCTGATCGATCCAGCCGGAAAAATCATTTATCGCTGAGGAGCCTCTAGTTTCATATATCGTGCTCGACAGCAAGAATGGACTGACCGCCGAATCCCGGGTTGAATTTATTAACGCATCGTTGAATGTATTTACCCTGAATCTTAGAAATGTTCCCGCCACCGTCCCAAAAGGAATCAACAAAACAACAATCGGCTTGAGAAAAATCGTGAAATTAATACGCATTAGATACATAAATGTAACCGACATAAAGACACCAATTACTATAAGCCTTCCAAAACCCTCCCAAAATTGAACGTAATATACTCCTGAATACAGAATCAGAAGAAGATATATAACAAGGGAAGAAAAATTACCGCCCCTGTTCATGCACAGCGCCGCCGAAACAATGAGAAGGCCAATCGACAATACGAATGTGGCCCCTCCTGTTATAATCAACAGAAAAAAGCAGGCCGCATAAATACACAAGAACAGGTATAATGGAATTGAAATATAATACTTATTCCAATCAAACGTAGACCCCCCATCCGTCAAATAAATAGCGTAAACAACTCCAGCTAAACACCAAAATATCGCATAATAATTTATATAAATATCAGCAAAATGCGTTACAATTAATGGCATTACCCAGAATGCATAGTGTCCAGAAAGAAAAGATATGTGAAATATATTCTTACTATCAGCAAAAAGCGTTAGAAATATCGTGGCCACCAACAAACATATTATGGACGCGCCGCCGCCTCCAAGTATATCAAATACAAAAGACACCAACATGAACAGGACTGTGAACAAAATCCAGACGTACCGTATGTGCGGATTTTGTATTTCTGTCATTCGAACACCCGCCCTTCACACGCTCGACAGAGTCTAAGGTCGAGCATGGCCACACCGAACTCTGTCAACAATCAACCCAAAACCGCGTCAAAATAGTTGAAACGTCCGTTGCGCAGCCGCTGCCCGGGCGGAGCGAACTCGGCCAATGTGAGCCGTCCGCCCTCGGGGCATACTGGCCCCCTCGGCGATTTTCTCGTCAAACCGCCCGAGGCGGCGGCGAGTCCCGGATTGATCATCGTCAGAAACCAGGAGAGGGCGACCGCGCGGATCGCCGCGCCCCGCCCGGTCAGCGCATAGGCGCCAAGCGCGACATAGGCCATCAGGGTAGTCGGGCCGGACGCGACGCGCAGGCCCACCAGCGTGAGAATCAGCAGATACGGCACCAGCCGGCCCATACCCGGCCTGTGATCCGGCCGCGACCTGACGAGGCTTGAATAAGGCACCATACCCCTGACCTGCTCGGGCCTGCGCGCGACCAGGGCCGCGCCGGCGAAGAATGTGTCGGCACATATATCGCCGACGGGTGCATCGTGCCGCTTTAATTCCGCCCCGTCACCTTCAGCCTCGCGGGCCGGGCGCGGGCGGCTGCCAGGGCGGACGCGGTCGCGTCTCACCGGCCTCATCGGTCCGATGCTCCAGTATCCCGGTCAGATAATCCGCCCCCGCCCGCGCCCCCAGGCAGCGCGCCCAGCGGGCCAGCGCCGCCCGCTGCGCCGGCGTCGCGGGGCCCGCGGCGATCGCGCGGCCGAGCCGTCGCGCCAGATCGGCCGCGTCGCCGGCGCGGAATACCCCGCCCCGGCCGCTCAGGCGCACCACCCCCGCCGCGCCGCAGCGGTCGGAGCAGATGACCGGCGTGCCGGCCATCAGCGCCTCGGAGATCACCGCGCCCCAGCCGTCATGCCGGCTCGGCAACACCAGGCAGTCGGATGTCGCCATCACGCCGTGGACGTCCTGCTGCGACAGCTTGCCGAGCCACTCGAACCGCCCGGGAAGAAGCCGCTCCGCCTGCGCCCGAAGCGCGCCCTCAAGCGGCCCCGAGCCGGCGATGCGCAGCGTGAAATGGCCCGCCGCCGCCCCATCGCCCGCCGCCGCAATGCCGCCCAGCGCCTCGATCAGCAGGTCTAACCGCTTGCGTTCAATGAATTGTCCGACGAACAGGAAGCGCAAGCCCCCCTCTCCGCCCGCCGCCGGCGCGGCCTGCGGCGCGTCGATGTCGGGCAGGAAATAGGCGAAGGGAAACACCCGCTCGGGCGGCACGCCGCGCCGCACCAGCCACTCCGGCGTCGCATGCCCGGTGGCGAGCACGCCCGCCAGCCGGTCGCCCCGGCGCCGGACCAGGCGGTCATATTCCAGCCGCTTCAGCCAGGCGGAAAGCCGTCCCTTCTCCTCCACCGTCTCCATCACCACCCACTGGCGCAGGCCGCGGCGGGCGAGGGCCTCCTGCGCCACGCCGACCAGGCCGTTGCCGCGAAACCCCTGGCAGATGTGGCGGCTGGCGGCGGGCGCGGCGGCGACCAGCGCCTCGATCGCGGCGCGGTCCGGGGCCAGGCGAAGCGTCGCGGCGCCGAGTTCCGGCGCGCTCCAGCCCTGCCCCGCGCGGTCGGCCGACATCGGCTGCTCGGCCACATAGGTCACATCCTCCCCCGCCTCAGCCAGCGCCGCCGCGAGGCCGGCCATATGGGGCGAAACGATCCGCTGCCAGAACCAGATGGGATCAGGCATGCCACTCCCCTGCCCGCTCGTGCGAGGCCGTTCTTGCGGGGGCCAGACCCATCACTCTTCGATCACCCTCTGGTAGAGCTGGTACATGCGCTGGCCATAAATCTCGGGCGAGAAACGCTGCCTTGTCCAGCGCTGGCCGCATTCGACCATACGCTGACGGGCGGCCTCGTCCGCCTCCAGTTCCAGTATCCGGCTCGCAAGCGTGCGAAATGTCGCGGCATCCGGCTCGTTGCCGAACAGCTTCGGGTTTGAACGCGGAACCAGAGCCGCGTTTTGCGACGTCACGAGCGGATATTCCGGCTCGGCGATCTCGCCATCACCGAGCAGCCCGACCACCGGCTTGCCGACCAGCATCGCCTCGGCAACAGACAGCCCGAAGCCCTCATACCAGGACATGAACAGATAATAGTCGATCACGGCGTAGAAACGGTCGATGTCGTTGACGGAGCCCAGCCACTCCACGCGATCGGCCAAACCGCGCGCCTGCGCCATGTTCTGCAGCGCCTGCCTTGCCGGCCCCTCGCCCGCAATGGTCAGGATGAAGTGCCTCGGCAGCCGATCGAGAAGGGCGAACGCATCCTCGACCCCCTTGTCCGGCACCACTCGAACCGCCATTCCGAGGCGTCGGCGGCCGTCCGGCGCGACGTGGCGGCACTGCAGATAGGCCGGATCGACCGCGTTGTGTACGACCTCGATCTTGCCCGGGTCCAGCGTGTAGAGTTGCGCAAGATGCCGGGCGACGCCATGGGAGATCGCCACTACCCGGTCGGCCCGTCCGAACAACCATCTGTAGGCTAGCGGTGGCGAGACGTTCGGCACATCGAACAGGGGCCGGGAATGCTGGTGCAGCACTCGCTTCGATGACATTCCAATCGACGCCGCATTCATCCAGACAACCGGCTCGATATAATGGACGATATCGGGCCTGAGCCGCCGCAGCAGCCGTCGGTACCGCAACCAGCCACCAATGTCATGGCGGTTCTTAGCGCCCAAGGCATGGAACCGCCGGCCGACGAGTTGGGCGATCCGACCTGCGCCGCCATAGGCGGCGACCACATCGAAGCTAACGTCCTTCATCCGTAGCGAGCGGACCAACGTCTCCGCGACCCTTACGCTCCCGCCGGAACGCTCCGAATCCCTGTAGATGACGATGAGGACTTTCATCTTTCGGTCGGCACCTCCGCCTAGAGCCCCCGCCCTAGCTCGAGGCCCGCATGAGGTGTTGTATAACACCTTCCCATTGCCTCTCGAAATTCAGCACTTCATGATGATAGGCTTGGGTCAACTGGCGCATCTGAAATATCTTCTCCGTATCCGAAATCGCAGCCGCCAGTTGACGCGCCCCGACCTCAGGCTCGGTTGGATCATATACGACGCAGATATCATCGGGGATGAAAGACAGGCCGGGATTGCCCGCATGCGCCACGACGAGACCACAGGAGATGTATTCCCCGATCTTGTTGGACGCTGCGGAGTCAAAATAGTCCGGGTCGTAGACGCGCTCGGCCATGGGCGCCCAGTGAAGCCCCACGTCATAATCGCTCATGAGATCGAAAAGATGGGACTTTTCGACCGGTTCTTTGACCGCGAACAACGGATTCTGCGTCAACGACCGTGCCGTGGCGCGCACATCGTCCGTGCCAGGAAGATACCAATCAATCGGATGGCCCAGCGCGCAAACACACGAAAGGAACCGCGACAACCGATCGCGGTCAAGACCGAGCACATATTTGGAACCGGTGAAGAGTATGCGGCTCGGCCCTGCGTGCCGCTCCAGAGTCTTCGCTGTGCGCAAGGGCGGCGTATGCCTAGCGACAAAATAGTCGGCACTTAACCTTGGCCAATCCGTCTGACGCCATTTCAACCATATATCGCAGGAGTCCACATATGCGTCGATCATGCCCGCAAAAGGCTTTACGAGAGATATATACTTTCGATTGCGCTGATATTCCGTAAGATTTACCATAATCTTACAATCTTTATGCATTATTTTATGGAAAATTGCCGGCGTCATGTAGTCATTTTGGGCGACAATCCAGTGCGGCCTGTGAGCGCGGAGCGCTTTGCCTATGTGATGGAATCCTGTCCGGTACCAAGGAATCTTCCGCTGAAAGGGACCTGGCCCGGGAATACTCACCCACCGGAGTTGGCCATCGAGGGGCTCGACTGGCGATGAATCGCTACGCGACATGAAAACGACATCACCCCCCCGCTCCGCCAGGGCCATCGACAATTGGTGGAGGGGAGGAAAGAGATGAGGATCGAGGTGTCCGAGAATCGCCACCCTTACGGGTTCGTTTTGTTCGCGCTGCACCAAGCACCTGCCCTCTTCTATCCAAACTGGGCTTCGCAATCAAAGCCTGCCAAGCCCAGCCGCTTGCAGCCGCCGCAGTCACAGAGCGAAAGCTGGCAGAGCAGCCAAATTATTTCAACCGCTGGAGAAAATGGACCCCGGGCCGCGTCGCCTCGCTCACGGGCCGACCTTTTCCTGTACCAGCGCCCTGCCGTTCTCCAGCCTCACGATCATGTCGCATCCCTCCAGGGTGGAAAGGCGGTGCGCGATCACGATCAGGGTGAGCGTGCGGTCGAGCCGCTCGATGGCCGACATGACGGCGGCCTCCGTCTCGTTGTCGAGCGCGCTCGTGGCTTCGTCGAACACCAGCACCGAAGCCTGCTTGTAGAGCGCGCGGGCAATGCCGATGCGCTGGCGCTGGCCGCCGGAGAGCTGCACGCCACGCTCGCCGACCTTGGTCTGGTAGCCTTGTGGCAGCGCGGCGATGACATCGGTGAGTTCGGCCTGCTCGGCGGCGTGCTTGACCCGTTCAAGGTCGATATCGGCATAGCGCACACCGAAGGCGATATTCTCGGCGATGCTCGCGTCGGACAGGAAGATCGCCTGCGGAACATGGGCGATGTAGCGCTGCCAGGCATAGCGGTTGGCGGCGGTGAGCGGCACACCGTCCACCCGGATCTCGCCCTCGCTGGGCTCGAGCAGGCCGATGATGATGTCCATCAAGGTGGATTTGCCACTGCCGGTCTTGCCGGCGATGCCGATCCGGGCGCCGCGCGGAATGCTCAGATTGATATCGACCAGCGCCGAGCGCCCGTCCTTGGCATAGCGATAGCCGACGTGCTCGATCTCCACCCCTTCATTGAAGGAGAGTTTCGCATCCGTGGCCAGCGCCGGCGGCGCGCCCTGCCTCAGGAGATCGACGAGATCGAGCAGCAGCTGGCGGTTACCCGTCGAGGAAGCCCAGGCGCCGTAGATCTGCTGCAGCAGCGGCAGAAGACGCTGCGCGCCGAGCGCCAGCGCGCCCAGCGTCGGCAGGACCGCTGCGATGCCGCCCGAATTGACCGAGGTCACGCAGGCGACGACCGCCACCACGACCATCCCCAGTCCCTCGACGATATAGCGCGGCGACTGCGCCGCCAGCGCAGTGCTGACGCGTGCGTCGCGCAGTTCCGCTTCGGCACGCTCATAGTCTTCCGTGAAGACCGGCTGCGACCGGTCCAGCAGGATGTCGCGAATCCCGCCGAGACCTTCCTGCATCACCCGAACGCGGTGCCCCTGCGCCTTCGCCGCGATCAGGCTGTTCCGGCGCAGCCGCGCGTGGCAGACCCTGGAGGTGATGAGGTAGATCGCCGCGAGCCCCCCGCCGGAGGCCACCGCGACCACCGGGTCGATCCACATCAGGCCGGCGATGATGAAGGCCGCGAGGACCACCGACACCACGGCCTGCATCAGCGGCACGAGAAGCTCGCCGGTGACCTGCTGGGCCTTGTTGACCGCCGCCAGTATCTCGCTGGAATTGCGCCTGGTATGGTAGATGTAATCCTGCGCGAGAGTGTAACGGAAGAGACGTGAGCTTATCTCGTAGGAAACACCATAGACAAACGTCATCGACTCCTTTTGAAGAATGACCCTTATGGCGGCGGCCCCCAGGGCGGCCACGGCGAAAATAAACGTCGACAGATAGATGACCTCCGTCTGCGTGGAGGCCCCGAGGACGGTGAAAAGCCAGTTCAGAAGAGCGAAGCGCGACAATGCGGCCGGCTCCGCGATCATGGAAAGGAACACGACCAGCGCACCGAGGCTGAACAGTTCCGCGAACGCGCCGACCAGCATCAGCAGCATGAGAGGCACGAAGGAGCGCCGCCGTGCCGGGCTCAGCTCCATGAAAAGCTCGCGCAGGGCGCTCAGTATTGTTTGCTTCGGCATTGATCGTTTCACGCCTGCATTATTGCGTTTGTGTTCGCTGAACAGGCGGCGCACACGGCCCTGCCGGCCGCGTATGCCGTGTGGCCGGGAGAACCGTCGCTCCGCCCCGCTCAAGCGAGGAGATGGCCGTCATGTTCGACAATCGTATTCCTGCGCACAACGGATGAAGCGAAAGGTACCAGAACATTGCTTCTGCGGGCCGTTGTTGCATGTGGGAAGCGGCAAGGCAATTGCGCTTCGGGCGGGATGGAATCGACGCAATCTAGCCGGCAATTGCGACCGTTTTCCTATCCTCGCGCCTCGCGCCGTGGCATGACATTCGTTGTATGCGAAAACATGCTGGGAAGCGTGTTTGTCGCCCACCTCTGGGGAAACCGGGATGAACAAGTTCTTTGGCGAGAACGGCAATGACTATCTGTCGCGCGGCCTCCGGCTGGCCAACCGCCTCTATCGCAAGGAACACGATCGGCTGCTGTACCGCAAGGCAGCCCGGGACTATGCGAAGAAGGGTACCACCCAGTTGATTGACTGGGACTGGGACGCGATTCTCTATAACCGGGTCGCGCTGCTCAACACGCTGGCGGCGCGCAATCCCAATGCGTCTTACCTGGAGATCGGCTGTTTCCGGTGATCTGCCCCCTTCTGAGTGGCCCATCGACTATCGTAGTCTGGCCCACAAAGG
>NZ_JAHBGC010000060.1:5048-18975 GCF_018390645.1 Ancylobacter dichloromethanicus | reverse complement strand
GCCGGCCGCCACGGCGCCGCCGCGCACCAGCCCCTCGGCGCCGACCTCCACCGTGCAGAGCGCGCCTTCGCCGGCACCCGCGGCCACCGCCCCGGCGACGACCGCCCCGGCCCCGGCGGCGACCGCGCCCACGCCGGCACCGGACAACAGCCAGACCCAGTGGATCGGCGCCCCGGCGCCCTCGACCGGCGGGTTCTCGCAATAGGCCGGGCAATGACCGGCGATTGCCCTGGATAGGGAAAAGCCCCGGTGCGTCCGGGGCTTTTTCGTGCCGGCCGGCGTTTACCGCGCAGACGGGCGCTCAGGCGTCGTCCTCGGCATGGCCGCGCCGGATGCGGCGGACCACCGACCAGATCAGCAATACCGCGATCGGCACCGCGATGGCCGTGGTGACGCCGACATCGTAGTGCAGCCCGGCGGCCTCGGCGCGCGGGTGCAGCCCCTCCAGCGCGTAGTGCAGCAGGCTGATGACGTAATAGGAGATGGCGGCGACCGAGAGCCCTTCCACCGTCTGCTGCAGCCGCAGCTGCATGCGGGCGCGCTTGTTCATGCTGTGCAGCAGGTTGCGGTTCTGCTGCTCCAGTTCGACATCGACCCGGGTGCGCAGCAGGTTGGCGGCGCTGGTGAGCTTGACCGACAGATTGGCCTGGCGCTGCTCGATCGCCTGGCAGGTGCGCATCGCCGGTTGCAGCCGGCGCAGCAGGAACTGCTGCCAGGTGGGATAGCCGGAAATGGGCCGCTCGCCGATGGTGCGCAGCCGCGAGGAGACGATCTCCTCATAGGCGCGGGTGGCGCCGAAGCGGAACAGCGAGGCGGCGGCGTCGGCCTCCAGTTGCGCGGCGAGGCCGGTGAGCGCGTCCAGCAGCTTGTGGTTGGCGGCCAGACCCTCGCTCTGGCGCATCTGCTCGGTCAGCGTGGACAATTCGTTCTCGCTGTGCGCCACGGTGGGGGCGAGGCGCTGCGCCTCCGGCAGGCCGAGCAAGGCGAGGGTGCGGTAGGTCTCGATTTCCAGCACCCGCTGCACCAGCGCGCCGGCGGCGTCGTCGGTCATGCCGCGGTCGCGCACCAGGATGCGCACGAAGCCGGACGGGTCGGGCTGGAAGTCGGTGGCGATCTCGGCGAAGCCGTCCTCGACATCCGAGCGGGCGAGGCTGGTGCGGTCGAACAGCCGGTCGAGCGGCAGCGCGTCGGCGGTGTCGGTGACGAGGTGCAGGTCGACCGCGACCAGCAGCGGCCCCGGCTGGGGCAACTGGGTGAGCACGTCGGCGAGGCTGGCGCCGGAAGGCTGGAACGGCAGGCCGCCCTCCACCACGTCCTCGGCCGGCACCTCCCAGGTATAGGTGGTGAATTCGGCGTGACGCTCCCAGCGCAGCACGAAGCGGCCGAAGGCGACACGGTGCTGCTTGGCCTCGCGGTCCGGCGCCGGCTGGCCGCGCGCCATGCACAGGCTGGCGAAGGCGGCGCGGTCGGCGATCGCCTGCGCGCGGTCGACCAGGAAGGCGACGTGCAGGATGCGGGCGGGCGTCGACACCGGCACGAACGGGCGGGCATGCAGCTCCGCCAGTACCGGGGCGCGCAATGGATGGTCGTAGAAGGCCTTGCCGGCGGCGGGGCTCGCCTCGAATGCTGTCACCGAACCTGCTCCCTCACTCGCCCCCGTCACTTACCGTCGGGCCGGGGGAACTTCCGCGCCCCCCAGTGGGTTGCACGGGGACGGGGCGCTGGCAAGGGGCGCCGGCAAGGGGCGCGAGACGAAGCGCCCCGGCGGTCCTTATGCCGGGCGCCCGTGGCGTGCTGAAGACGGCGCCCCGCGTGCCGCGACGGAACTGTTGCCCTTGCGCATCAGACTTTCGGCAAAGCTGGGACACTTTAGAATCTGTTTGCAAGGGTCGAGGCCCCAGAGCATGAAGTCAGACGGTCATTTCGGGATTTGTGACATGAGATTCTCGCGGGTCTGGGCCGTGTGCCTCGCCGTTATTGCCGTTTTCGCCGTTGCCCTTGCCGTGCCGGCCCATGCGCAGTCCAAGCAGAACCAGCCCCGGGTCTACCTGCTACGCGGCCTCGCCAACATCTTCTCGCTCGGCATGGACGACCTCGCCGCCAAGCTCCGCGCGCGCGGCATCGAGGCGAGCGTGCACTCCTATGTCGACCTGGAGATGCTGAGCAACACCGCGATCGAGCAGGCCAAGGCCGGCAAGCGCCGCCCCTCGCCGGTGATCATCATCGGCCATTCGCTCGGCGCCGATGCCGCCGTCACCATGGGCAACCGGGTGGCCGCCGCCGGCGTGCCGGTGCCGCTGGTGGTGACCTTCGATCCCGTGACCGCCATGACCGCTTCGCCGAAGATCGGCAAGGTGGTGAATTATTACCAGTCCGGCGGCTCCGGCAAGCCGGTCTCCGGGCGGCGGGTGGAGAATATCGACCTGACCGGCTCGGGCGCGCTGAGCCATTTCAACATCGACAAGGCGGCCGAGCTGCACAACAAGGTCATCTCGATGATCCAGCGCGCGCCGCGCCCGCGCGCCGTCGCCTCCAAGCCGAAGCCGAAGCCGGTCGAGACCTCGCCGGCGGAAGCTTCGCCGGCCGCGGCGACCCCTGCGGCGACCGGCGCGCCCGCGGCCCCCGCCGCTGCCCTTCCCGACGCGACACCCGCGGCAATACCGGCGGCGGCCCCCGCCAGCGCCCCGGCCGCTCCCGCCGCCACCGGCTCCTCGACCTCCACCGGCACCAACCTGCCGGCCGCCGGCACCGAAACCGCGTCGGCGCCCAGCACCGCGGTGGCTCCGCCGGCCGGGGTCGGCACCTCCAACTAACTGACCACGGCGACGACCACGAAAACGGCGCGGGCCCGCAGGGGCGTCCGCGCCGTCGTCGTTTCAGGCGGGCCGTCTCGCGCGGGCCGCGTCAGGCCGGCCCGACCGAGAACACCACGAAAGTGTGCATCTCGCCGTCCTCGTCCTTCAGCGACACATATTCGCCCGGCAGGAAGGCGTGGTCGCCGAAGCGGTAGCCGGTCTCGTCGTCGTCGCTGGCCCCGGCCTCGTAGTCGAACACCCAGCTGGCGCCGGAGATGCCGCCCGCGCGGCGCACCAGCACGCCGCTTTCCGGCGCGTCATGGCCCCAGAAGCGGGTGACCGTGCACGCCTCGCGCTGGCTCTTCCACGCTTCGGCGTCGATATGGCCGCTGGCGTCCAGCGGGGCGACGAATTCATAGCCGTGGCGGGCGCTGCCATCGGGAAAATCCTTGGAGCGGGCAAGATGCAGGCGGATGCGCTGCAGTGTCCCGGTGGCGGCGTCGGTCATTATGTATCTCCCCTTGCCTGTGGCCGTGCGGCCGGCGGCGTGTTGCTGCCCGTGCCGCCGCGCGACCGGTCGAGCCCTATCCCCCTCAGGTGCGCCTGTACTTGATCGGGCGCAAGGGCGTTGCCGTCGCGCCTGCCGCGAGGCGCGGAAGGCCCGCCCGCCGCCCGCCTGAATTCATCCTTGGTCTAGTTTTTTTACCATAGGAAGGTTAGAGGCTTTTCCCTAGAATGGATCGAAACGGAAACGTCCCGCAAGAGACGTCCGTAAGCGAGAAACGTCTGTTTGGGAGGAGTGCCATGTCCGGTCTCGTCATGCCGGCGCCGAAGGCGGATGTGCTGGCCCGCCGCGCCCAGATCATCGCCGAGCTGCGCGCCATCGTGCCCGGCGAGGGGGTGATCGACACCGAGGCCGAGATGCGCCCGTTCGAGAGCGACGGGGTGACGGCCTATCGCCAGCTTCCCCTCGCCGTGGTGCTGCCTTCCACCACCGAACAGGTGTCGAAAGTGCTGGCCTATGCCAATGCCAACGGCATTCCGGTGGTGCCGCGCGGGGCCGGCACCTCGCTGTCCGGCGGCGCGCTGCCGCTGGAAGACGGCATCCTGCTCGGCATGGGCAAGTTCAACCGCATCCTCGACATCGACTTCGCCAACCGCGCCGTCGTCGCCCAGCCGGGGGTGACCAATCTCGGCATCACCCATGCGGTGGCGCATGAAGGCTTCTACTACGCGCCCGACCCCTCCTCGCAGATCGCCTGCACCATCGGCGGCAATGTGGGAGAGAATTCGGGGGGCGTGCACTGCCTGAAATACGGCCTGACCACCAACAACGTGCTCGGCGTCGAGATGGTGCTCATCACCGGCGAGATCGTGCGCATCGGCGGCAAGCACCTCGATTCCGGCGGGCTGGACCTGCTCGGCCTCATCGTCGGCTCGGAGGGGCTGCTCGGCGTGGTGACCGAGGTCACGGTGCGCATCCTGAAGAAGCCGGAGACGGCGCGCGCCGTGCTGCTGGGCTTTCCCTCCTCGGAGGCGGCGGGGGCGTGCGTGGCCGCCATCATCGCGGCGGGCGTCATTCCCGGCGGCATGGAGATGATGGACAAGATGATGGTGCACGCCGCCGAGGCGTTTCTCGGCGCCGGCTACCCGCTCGACGTCGAGGCGCTGCTGATCGTCGAGCTGGACGGGCCGGAGGCGGAGGTCAACCATCTGATCGACCGCGTCGCCGAGATCGGCAACGGGCTCGGCTGCATGACGCTGCGCGCCTCCACCAGCGAGGAGGAGCGCGTCGCCTTCTGGGCCGGACGCAAGGCGGCCTTCCCGGCGGTGGGGCGCATCTCGCCGGATTATCTGTGCATGGACGGCACCATTCCGCGCAAGGCGCTGCCGCTGGTGCTCAAGCGCATGGAGGAGATGTCGGAAAAATACGGGCTGCGCTGCGGCAATGTCTTCCACGCCGGCGACGGCAATCTGCACCCGCTGATCTGCTACGACGCCAACGTGCCGGGCGAGCTGGAGAAGGCGGAAGCCTTCGGCGCCGACATCCTTCTGCTCTGCGTCGAGGTGGGCGGCGTGCTCACCGGCGAGCACGGCGTGGGGGTGGAGAAGCGCGACCTCATGCCCTCCATGTTCAACGAGATCGACCTCGCCCATCAGGAACGGCTGAAATGCGCCTTCGATCCCGAGGCGCTGCTCAACCCCGGCAAGGTGTTCCCGGTGCTGCACCGCTGCGCCGAGCTGGGGCGCATGCATGTGTCGGGCGGCAAGCTGCCCTTCCCCGATTTGCCGCGCTTCTGATGGCCACCCTCCTCGTCCGCAACGCCGCCGTGCCGGGGCGGAGCGACATCGGCGCGCTGGCCCCACGCATGTGCGCGGATTTCTTCGCCCTGCGGCTCGACGACGTCGCCTTCGCCGGCGGGCTTGCCGACCCGGTGGTGGCCACGCACAACACGCATGCCGCGCGGCTCGCCGCGCTTTCCGGAGGTGCCTGAGATGAGCGAGAGGCTGTGTCCGCGCGACGAGGCCGAGGTGGTGGAGGCCGTGCGCTGGGCGGTGTCGAACGCGCGCACGCTGGACGTGGCCGGGGCCGGTTCCAAGGCCGCGCTCGGCCGTCACATCCAGACCGACGCCACGCTGGAGCTGAAGGGCCTTTCCGGCGTCACCCTCTATGAGCCGGAAGAGCTGGTGCTGAGCGCCAAGGCCGGCACCAAGGTGGCGGAGATCGAGGCGCTGGTCGCGGCGTCCAAGCAGATGCTGGCGTTCGAGCCGATGGATTTCGGCCCGCTGCTCGGCCTTGCCCCGGGTGGCGGCACGCTGGGCGGGCTGATCGCCTGCAACCTCGCCGGGCCGCGCCGGCCGAGCGCGGGGGCGGCGCGCGACCATGCGCTGGGCCTGCGCGCCGTCTCCGGCCGGGGCGAGGCGTTCAAGGCCGGCGGCCGGGTGGTGAAGAACGTCACCGGCTACGACCTGCCGCGCGGGTTGTCGGGCTCCTATGGCACGCTGGCCGCCTTCACCGAGCTGACCATCAAGGTGCTGCCGCGCCCCGAGACGGTGGAGACGCTGCTGGTGCTGGGCCTCGACGACGCGGCGGCGGCCGGGGTGATGAGCGCGGCGGTCGGCTCCTATTACGACGTCTCCGGCGCCGCGCATCTGCCGGCCGGGATCGCCGCGCGGATTCCCGCTGTCGCCGGGGCCGGGACGGGGGTGACGGCGCTGCGGCTGGAGGGGGTGAAGCCCTCGATCGTCCACCGGCGCGGCAAGCTGGAGGCGATGCTGGGCGCGCATGGCACGCTGTCCTTCCTCGACGAGGCGGCCTCGCTCGGCTTCTGGCGGGCGGTGCGGGATGTCGAGCCGTTCGCCCTGCCCGAGGGCGGCAGTCCCGACCGGGCGAAAGCCGTCTGGCGGGTCTCGGTGGCGCCGATGGCGGGAGCCTCGGTCGGCGCCGCGCTGCGCGAGGCCGGGGCGGCCTGCTTCTACGACTGGGCCGGCGGCCTGGTCTGGATCGAGATGCCGGGCAGCGCGCCCGACACGGCGCGGGTGCGCGCGGCGGTGGCGGGCGCGGGTGGCGGCCATGCGACGCTGATCCGCGCCTCGGCGGCGGCGCGCGCGGGCGAAGAGGTGTTCCAGCCGCTCGACCCGATCACCGGCGCGCTGATCAGCCGGATGAAGAATGGTTTCGACCCCGGGCGCGTGCTGAGCCCGGGCCGGATGTATGCGGGAGTGTGAGCGATGCAGACGAATTTCTCCCTCGCCCAGCTTGCCGACCCGCAGACCGCCCGCTCCGAACAGGTGCTGCGCGCGTGCGTGCATTGCGGCTTCTGCACCGCCACCTGCCCGACCTATGTGCTGCTGGGCGACGAACTCGATTCGCCGCGCGGGCGCATCTACCTGATCAAGGACATGCTGGAGAACGACCGGCCGGCGACGGTCGAGGTCGCCAAGCATATCGACCGCTGCCTGTCCTGCCTCTCCTGCATGACCACCTGCCCCTCGGGCGTGCACTATATGCACCTCGTCGACCATGCCCGCGACCATGTCGAGAAGACCTATAGACGCCCGCTGATGGACCGGCTGACCCGGGCGCTGCTGGCGCATGTGCTGCCCAGCCGGCGGCTGTTCCGCCTCGCCATCGGTGGGGCGATGCTGGCGCGGCCCTTCGCCGGGCTGTTCGCGGCGGTGCCGGGGATGAAGCCGATCGCCGCCATGCTGCGCCTCGCCCCCGCCCGGCCGGCGACCCGCTCGGCCGATGAGAGCGTGCGCCGCTTCGCCGCCACCGGCCCCCGCCGCGCCCGCGTCGCGCTGCTCGACGGCTGCGCCCAGCCGGTGCTGCGGCCGGCGATCGACGAGGCGGCGATCCGGCTGATGACCCGCATGGGGGTGGAGATCGTGCGGCCCGTGGGCGGGGGCTGCTGCGGCTCGCTGACCCACCACATGGGCAAGGAAGACCTGGCGCTGGCCAATGCCCGCGCCAATGTCGACGCCTGGTGGCGCGAGATCGAGGGCGAGGGGCTCGACGCCATCATCGTCACGACGTCCGGCTGCGGCACCACGATCAAGGATTACGGCCACATGCTGCGCACCGAGCCGGCCTATGCCGAGCGCGCGGCCAGGGTCTCGGCGCTGGCGAAGGATGTCAGCGAGTTCCTCGCCGGGCACGAGCTGCCGGCCCCGGTGATCGCTCCCGGCATCCGCGTCGCCTATCATTCCGCCTGCTCGCTGCAGCACGGCCAGCGCGTGCGCACCCCGCCCAAGGCGCTGCTGGCCAAAGCCGGCTTCACCGTGCTGGAGCCGGCCGAGGGGCATCTGTGCTGCGGCTCGGCCGGCACCTACAACATCCTGCAGCCGGAGATCGCGGAAAGGCTGCGTGCCCGCAAGGTCGCCAATATCGAGCGCACTGACCCGCAAGTGGTGGCCGCCGGCAATATCGGCTGCATGACGCAAATCGGCGGCGGCACCGCCCTGCCGGTGGTGCACACGGTGGAACTGCTCGACTGGGCCACCGGCGGCCCGATGCCGGCCGGGCTGGAGGGCCTGCGCGCGGCGGCGTGACGGCCTGACAGCAGGCGCGGCGGACGGCTATGATCGCGGCTCGTGGTTTTCCCGTCCTACCGGGATGGACCGTCATCCTGAGGTGCGCGCGTCAGCGCGCCTCGAAGGATGTCTGTTCGCCGGCGGATCCTTCGAGGCGCGGCCGGGGCCGGGCACCTCAGGATGACGTCGTTCCCGGGCGACGAAAACCGTTGCAGGAGAACTAGGTCTGCCATGCCCACCACCCCGCGTCCCCGTCTTCTCGTGCTCTCGCTCGGCGGCACCATCACCATGACCCAAAGCGCCGCCGGCGGCATCGCCCCGACGCTGGGCGCGGCCGAACTGGTGGCCGCCGTGCCCGGCCTCGCCGAACTGGCGGAGATCGAGGCACGCTCGCCGTTCAGGGTCGGCAGTGCCTCGCTCACGCTGGAGAACATCGTCGCGGTGGCCGCCGAGATCCGCGCCGGCTTCGCCCAGGGGGCCGACGGCGCCGTCGTCATCCAGGGCACCGACACGATCGAGGAGACCGCCTTCGCGCTCGACCTGCTGGTGCGCGACGCGCGGCCGGTGGTGGTGGTCGGCGCCATGCGCGGGCCGCAGCAGGCCGGCGCGGACGGGCCGGCGAACCTTCTCGCCGCCGCCATCGTCGCCACCAGCGCCGCCGCGCGCGGGCTCGGCACGCTGGTGGTGATGAATGACGAGGTCCACGCCGCCCGCTTCGTGCGCAAGGCGCACACCGCCCTCACCTCCGCTTTCGTCTCCGACATGGCCGGCCCGCTCGGGCTGGTGGCGGAGGGAGGCGTGCGGATTTTTTCCCGCGTCGCCGCCCCCGACCTGCCGGTGTTCGCCGACGCTGCCGGTTCGCTGCCGCCGGTGGCGCTCATCAAGATCGCCATGGGCGACGATGGCCGGCTGCTGCGCGCGGTGCCCGGCCTCGGCTTCGCCGGCCTCGTCATCGAGGGGGCGGGGGCCGGCCATGTTCCCGGCGCGATCGCCGCGCCGGTCGGCGAGGTGGCGGCGCAGCTGCCGGTGGTGCTGGCCAGCCGGACGCTCGCCGGCCCGGTGTTCGAGCGCACCTATGGCTATCCGGGCTCGGAGATCGACCTGATCGGGCGCGGGGCCATCCCCGCCGGGTTGCTCACGGGGGTGAAGGCGCGGCTGCTGCTGGCCCTCGCGCTCGCGGCCGGCTGGGAGCGCGCGCGGCTCGCCGGCGCCTTCGCCGCCTTCGGCTGAGCGAGGCGGGGCGTGGCATCGGGGCGCACGCCTTCGGGCGCGCCGCCCCGGCAAGTCCCGCACAAGCCACGTTGCCTTATGTGGCGCATCGTCAAAGGCTATCTGGAGGTGCTCCATGGGTACGATGCGTCTGGGCATCGCGCTGAAGCTCGGCATCGCGTCCGTGCTGCTCGTTCTTCTCTCCTGCGGGGTGCTGGTGAGCCGGCACCAGGCCATGTCGAGCATCGAGGCCGCCAATGCGGCGGCGGACCGGCAGGCCGACATCCTGGCGGAAAGCCAGCGGGTCGGCGAACTGCTCACCCGGATCAAGCTCAACGCCACCGAGATGCGGCTGTCCTTCGCCAATCCGGCAAACGAGACGCTGCTCGGCGAGGTCGACAAGGATATCGCTGCCGCCCAGGAGCGGCTCGACCGGCTGATGGTGCTGGAGACCCATGACGACGACCGCGAGGTGTTCCGCAAGCTGAAGCAGATGCTGGCCGACATCGGCGTGGTGACGGCCGAGGTGCATGCCTCCGAGCTGGCGCAGATGCGCATGGTCGAGGCCCGCCCGGGGCTGGCGATACGCGCGCGCACCAACTTCTCCACCCTTGCCGGGCAGATGCTGGAACTCGACCAGCCGGACATGGCCAGCAACCTGCAGCCGCTGGAGCAACTGGTCGACAACATCAACCTCGCCGCCTCCACCTACATGCTGGAAGGCGACGCCAAGCAGCTCAAGCGGCTGAAATCCATGCAGAACCGGGTCGCCACCATCCTCGCCGATGTCGGCCAGCAGCTGGGCGACAACCCGCAGGTGGCTCTGACCATCGAGACCGCGCGAACCGACTTCGACGCCTATCAGCGCCTGATCGACGAGAACCTGGCCGAACTCGCCAACCGCACCCGGCTGGTGACGGAGCGGGCCGAGCCGCTGATGAGCGAGGCCACCCGCGATCTGACCGAGGTGGTGGCGGAAACGACGGCGCAGGCCAAGGAGGCGGAAATGCTGGCCGGCGAGGCGCTGGCGGACGGCATGGCGCGCATCCTGCTGTTCTCGGCCATTGCCATTCTCGCGGCGATCCTGGCCGGCGCCTATTCCTTCCTCGGCATCGCCCGGCCGGTGCGCGAGGTGAGCGCGGCGATGGAGCAGGTCTCCGCCGGCGATCTCGGTACCGTCATCCCCCATGCCGGGCGCGCCGACGAAATTGGCGAGCAGGCCCGCGCGCTGACGGTGTTCCGCGACGGGCTGGCCGAGGCCGAGCGCCAGCGCGAGCAGGCGCGGCTCGCCGCGCTCATCGCCGCCGAGAGCCGGCGGACCGAGATGCGCCAGCTCGCCGACCAGTTCGAGACCGCGGTCGGGGCGGTGGTGGACATGGTGGCGAACGCGGCCAGCGAGCTGCAGGCGGCCTCGGAAGGGCTCAACGCCACGGCGGAGGAAGCGACCACCCAGACCGCTGCGGTGGCGGCGGCGGCGCAGCTCGCCACCGTGAACGTCCAGACCGTCGCCTCGGCGATGGAGGAGCTCTCCGCCGCCGCGCGGGAGATCGGCGACCGACTGCAGCATTCCACCGCGATGACCGAGCGCGCGGTGGGCGAGGTCGAGGTCACCAGCGGCCAGATGAACGAGCTGAAGGCCTCGGCCGAGCAGATCGGCAACATTACCGGGCTGATCGATTCCATCGCCGGCCAGACTAACCTGCTGGCGCTCAACGCCACGATCGAATCCGCCCGTGCGGGCGAGGCCGGCCGGGGCTTCGCCGTGGTGGCGCAGGAGGTGAAGGCGCTGGCCAACCAGACCGCGCAGGCCACCGCCGGCATTTCCGACCGCATTTCCGGGATTCAGGAATCGACCGGCGACGTGCTGGGCTCGATCACCGGCTTCAGCCACACCATCGCGGAGTTGCGCAACACCGCGGCGGCGATCGCGGCGGCGATGACCGAGCAGCACGCCACCACGGCGGAGGTCGCCCGCTCGATCCAGCAGGCGGCCAGCGGGGCGCAGGAGGTCACCAGCAACATCTCCGCCGTCGAGCGGGCGGCGCAGGCCTCTTCCTCCGCCGCCCAGCGGGTGCTGAACTCGGCCCGCGACCTGTCGCTGCAGGCGGTTACGCTGCGCCGCGAGGTGAACGGCTTCGTCGATATGGTGCGCGCGGGCTGAGCGGCCTCAGGAACTGCCGATGAGGATGCCGGCGGCCAGCACGAGGATGCCGCCGAGCACCACCTGGACGAGGGCCGAGCCGAACGGCGTCTCCATGTAGTGGGTGCGCACATAGGCGATGGCGGCGAGTTCCACCGCGACGACCACGCCGGCGACCGCCGTGGCGGTCCAGAAATCGGGGATCAGATAGGGCAGGGTGTGGCCGAGCCCGCCCAGCATGGTCATCACGCCGCAGGCGATGCCGCGCGGCCACGGGCTGCCGCGGCCGGTGATGGCGCCGTCGTCGGAGAGTCCCTCGGTGAGGCCCATGGAGATGCCGGCGCCGATCGAGGCGGCGAGGCCGACCAGGAAGGCGGCCCAGCTGTCCTGGGTGGCGAAGGCGGCGGCGAAGATCGGCGCCAGCGTGGAGATCGAGCCGTCGATCAGCCCGGCCAACCCCGGCTGGACGATCTGCAGCACGAAGATGCGGTGGGCGGTGTCCTCTTCGGCCTGCCTGGCGCCGCTCGCCTCGAGCCGGCCGCCGAGTTCCTGCGCCAGCGTCTCGTGCTCCCCCTCGGCCTCGGCGAGGTCGGCGAGCAGCTGGCGGGTCTCGGCGTCGCGGGCGCGGGCGGCGGCCTTGATGTAGAATTGCTGCGCCTCGTATTCCATCAATTCGGCCTGCCGGCGCACGGCGTCGATGCGCAGCGTCTCCAGCAGCCAGATCGGGTCGCGCCTGAGGAAGCCCTTCACGTCCTGCCGGGTGATGTAGGGCAGCTCGCCGCCGAACCTGGCGCTGTAGAGCTTGTGCAGCGCGTGGCGGTGGCCGTGCTCCTCCTGCGCCATGCGCTCGAACATCGCCGCCGTCGCCGGATAATCGGCCTTCAGCCGGCTGGCGAACTGGAGGTAGATGCGTGCATCCTCCTCCTCATTGGAGATGGCGAGGGCGAGGATCTCGGCCTCGTTGAGATCGGAGAAGCGTTTCATGACACACCCGGATAATGATTAGAATAATTCTAATCTAAACTTTCCGGGGTGTCGATGGCCTGACAGGCGGGCCTGCCCCGCGCCTGGGGCAGGTGACAAACGAAACGGGGCGCCCGAAGGCGCCCCGCTGAAACATTGAGAGCGGCGCCCGAAGGCACCCCGCTGAAACATCAAGAGTGGCGCCCGAAGGCGCGCCCCAAGAGACGGCGGACGTCGGCGGCCGATCACTCGGCGGCGCCGGCCTCGGCTTCCTCGGCCGGCTTGGCCTTGGCGTCGAGGTCCTCGCCGGTCTCCTGATCGACGACCTTCATCGACAGCCGGGTCTTGCCGCGCTCGTCGAAGCCGAGCAGCTTGACCTTCACCTTGTCGCCTTCCTTGACGACGTCGGACGGCTTGGCCACCCGCTCCTTGGCGAGCTGCGAGACGTGCACGAGGCCGTCCTTGGCGCCGAAGAAGTTCACGAAGGCGCCGAAATCGACGACCTTGACCACCGTGCCCTCGTAGATCTGGCCGATCTCGGGCTCGGAGGCGATGGACTTGATCCAGTTCAGCGCCGCCTTGATCGATTCGCCGGAGGCGGAGGCGACCTTCACCGTGCCGTCGTCCTCGATGTTGATCTTGGCGCCGGTCTTCTCGACGATCTCGCGGATCACCTTGCCGCCGGTGCCGATCACTTCACGGATCTTGTCGACCGGGATCTGGATCACCTCGATGCGCGGGGCATGCTCGCCGAGCTCGGAACGGGCGCCGGTGAGCGCCTTGTTCATCTCGCCGAGAATGTGCGCGCGGCCATCCTTCGCCTGGCTGAGGGCGACCTTCATGATCTCCTCGGTGATGCCGGCGATCTTGATGTCCATCTGCAGGGCGGTGACGCCGTTGTCGGTGCCGGCCACCTTGAAGTCCATGTCGCCGAGGTGATCCTCGTCGCCGAGAATGTCGGAGAGCACGGCGAACTTCTCACCCTCGAGGATGAGGCCCATGGCGATGCCGGCCACCGGACGGCGCATCGGCACGCCGGCGTCCATCAGCGCGAGCGAGGTGCCGCAGACGGTCGCCATCGAGGAGGAGCCGTTCGACTCCAGGATCTCGGAGACGGCGCGCAGCGTGTAGGGGAACTCGTGCGCGGGCGGCAGCAGCGGGCGGATGGCGCGCCAGGCTAGCTTGCCATGGCCGATTTCGCGGCGCCCGGGAGAGCCGGTGCGGCCGGTCTCGCCGACCGAGAAGGGAGGGAAGTTGTAGTGCAGCAGGAAGCGCTCCTTGTAGGTGCCTTCCAGGCTGTCGATGAACTGCTCGTCCTCGCCGGTGCCGAGGGTGGCGACGACCAGGGCCTGCGTCTCGCCGCGGGTGAACAGCGCCGAGCCATGGGCCCGCGGCAGCACGCCGACTTCCGACACGATGGGGCGGACGGTCTTGGTGTCGCGGCCGTCGATGCGGATCCCCTCGTCGAGGATGGTCCAGCGCACGATCTTGGCTTCGAGCTCCTTCAGCACCTCGGCCAGCACCTGCGCGTCCGGCACGTCCTTGCCTTCGGCGGCGAGGGCGGCGTAATGCGCCTTGGCCTTGGATTTGGCGGCGGCGATCGCCTCGTAGCGGTCCTGCTTGCGGGCGATCTTGTAGGCCGCGCGCATGTCCGTCTCGATCAGCCCGCGCAGCTCGGCTTCCAGCGCCGAATGGTCCGGCGCGGTGTAGTCGCGCGGCTCCTTGGCGGCCTTCTCGGCGAGGCGGATGATGGCGTCGATCACCGGCTGGAAGTGGCGGTGGCCGA
>NZ_JAHBGC010000060.1:0-5014 GCF_018390645.1 Ancylobacter dichloromethanicus | reverse complement strand
CTTGGCCTCGGACTCGACCATCAGCACGGCGTCGCCGGTGCCGGCGACCACGAGGTCGAGCGCCGATTCCTTGACCTCGTCGAGGGTCGGGTTCAGCACATATTCATTGTCGATGAAGCCGACACGGGCGCCGCCGATCGGGCCCATGAAGGGCGCGCCCGACAAGGTGAGGGCGGCGGAGGCGGCGACCAGCGCCACGATGTCCGGGTCATTTTCGAGATCGTGCGAGAGCACGGTGATGATGACCTGGGTCTCGTTCTTGTAGCCTTCCGCGAACAGCGGGCGGATCGGGCGGTCGATCAGGCGGGAGACCAGGGTCTCCTTCTCGCTCGGACGGCCTTCGCGCTTGAAGAAGCCGCCCGGGATGCGGCCGGCCGCATAGGTCTTTTCCTGGTAGTTCACGGTCAGCGGGAAAAAGTCCTGGCCGGGCTTTGCCGTCTTGGCGGAAACGGCGGTGGCGAGCACCGTGGTGTCGCCATAGGTCGCGAGCACGGCGCCATCGGCCTGGCGCGCCATGCGGCCGGTCTCGAGGGTGAGCGTGCGCCCGCCCCAGTCGAGTTCCTCGCGGTGAATATCGAACATGTCTGTCTCTGGCTTTCCGAAACGGGGCCATGGGCAAGACGGCGAGAGGCTCGCCCCGGGCGCCCCCGGGGCACCACGGAACTGCAAGCCTCCGGCGATCCTGCCATGGCGCGCCGCTTCACTATCGGTCCCGGCGAGCCCCATGCCCGCCGCATCTTCACGTCTCGGCACCGCGGGTCTTCCGCCGGCGCCGTCTTCGAAAGCACGCGAGGCCCGCACCCTGGGGGGCGAGCCTCGCGTGTTGCCTCAGCGGCGGATGCCCAGGCGCTGGATCAGCGACTTGTAGCGGGCTTCCTCGGTCTTCTTGAGATAATCGAGAAGGCCGCGGCGCGCCGACACCATCTTGAGCAGGCCACGACGGGAATGGTTGTCCTTGGCGTGGCCCTTGAAGTGGCCGGTGAGGTTGGCGATGCGCTCGGTGAGGATCGCGACCTGCACTTCGGCCGAGCCGGTGTCGCCCGGCTTGGTGGCGTATTCCTGGATGAGCGCCTGCTTGCGCTCGGCAGTGATCGACATCGGGATCTCCTTTTCCATAAGGGAGGGGATGAAGCCGCGCTCGCGCGCCGCTTCGGGCCATTGGCGCGGGCCGAGCCGGGATGTCGTCCAGCACGGTCGATGCGACAATGGGTTCGCGCGGACGAGGGGTCCGCGACGCGCGCGCACCATACACGAAAACGCCGGCGAGGCCAGCGCCGTATGGAGCGGCGCCTTGCGGGAGGCGATCCCGGCCCTCGCCGCGCGTGGCCGGGATGACGGGGAGCGGCTCCGACCTTCCCCCCGCCTTTACCGGCCTCACTTGCCGGAGTGGAAGATCCGCCTGGGGTGGATCTCGCCGGCCTCGGCCTCGCCCAGTGCGACGAGGCGGCCGCCGGCGGTGATGGCGACCGGGCCTTCCAGCACCGGCGCGTCGCGTCCGCGCAGGATGATCGGCTGGCCATGGGCGAGGCGGGCGGCGTCGGAGGACGAGACGCGCAGCGCCGGCAGGCTGTCGAGCCCGATCTCCACCGGGCGCAGGGCGAAGCTCGGCGGCGCGTCGTCCATCGCCTCGGAGACTTCGCGCAGTTTGGCCAGCGGGATCAGCTCCTCCTCGGCGAAGGTGCCGACGCAGGTGCGGCGCAGTGCCGAGATGTGGCCGCGCGCGCCCAGCGCCCGGCCGAAATCGCGGGCCAGCGAGCGCACATAGGTGCCCTTGCCGCATTCCGCCTCGAACACCGCGTGGTCGGCATCCGGCTGCTCGACCAGTTCGAGCGAGTGGATGACCACGGTGCGGGCGGCGAGATGCACCTCGATGCCGTCGCGGGCGAGGTCATAGGCGCGCTCGCCATTGATCTTGAGCGCCGAATAGTTCGGCGGCACCTGCTCGATCTCGCCGCGGAACGCCGGGAGAAGATCGAGGATCGCCTCGCGGGTCGGGCGCAGCTCGGAAGTCTCGGTGGGCTGGCCCTCGCTGTCGTCGGTATCGGTCTCGATGCCCCAGCGCACGGTGAAGCGGTAGACCTTGCGCCCGTCCATGACGAAGGGAACGGTCTTGGTGGCCTCGCCGAGCGCGATCGGCAGGCAGCCGGAGGCGAGCGGGTCGAGCGTGCCGGCATGGCCGGCCTTCTTGGCCTGGAACAGCCACTTCACCGCCCCGACCGCCTGGGTCGAGGTCATGCCGACCGGCTTGTCGAGCAGCACCCAGCCATCGACATCGCGCTTGGGCCGGCGCTTGCGCGGCGCCTCGCGGGAGGTGTCGGCGGGCGCGGCGTCCCGGGGGCCGGCTTCGCGGGGATTGGCGGGCAGGCCGGCAGGCACGGCGTCGCGCACCTCCTCGCCCAGGCTGGAGTCGAGGGGGGCGTTCATGCGTCGTCCTCTTGGGTGTCGCTCTGGTCGGTGTCGAGGTCGCGCTGCACCTGCGGCAGGCGCAGCAGCGCGTCGATGCGCGCGCCTTCCTCGAACGAGGTGTCGATGCGGAAGCGCAGCTCGGGGATGGATTTCAGCGCCACGCGGCGGCCGATCTCGCCGCGCAGCGGCTTGGCATTGGTCGCCAGCGCCTCGATCGCCGCCTTCGGGTCCTTGCCGCCAAGCGGCATGACATAGCAGGTGGCGATCTTCAGGTCCGGGCTCATGCGGACCTCGGGCACGGTGATCAGCACCCGGGCCAGCGCCGGATCGGGCAGATCGCCGCGCGCCAATATGTCGGAAAGGGCGTGACGCACCAGCTCGCCCACGCGCAGCTGGCGCTGGCTCGGGCCCGCGCCCGAACTCGCTTTGTTCTTCATTCTGTACAAACCTTCAAGGCCCCGCCCGCGTCAGGGGGCAAAGGGGCCGGCCTCGACCGGAGCGAACGGGCTTGGACCGCGCACCCCCGTGGAAAGGCCGCTCCCGCGTGCGGGAACGGCCAAAGCGTTGCGTGCTTGCCTCGCGCTCAGAGCGTGCGCTGCACGACCTCGACGCGGTAGCACTCGATGACATCGCCGGCGCGCATGTCCTGGTAGTTCTCGAACGACATGCCGCATTCCTGGCCGGCGTGCACCGTGTTGACCGCATCCTTGAAGCGGTTCAGCGTGGCGAGCTTGCCTTCGTGGATCACGACATTGTCGCGGATCAGGCGGACATGCTGGCCGCGCTCGACGGTGCCGTCGGTGACCAGGCAGCCGGCGACCTTGCCCACCTTGGAGACCGCGAAGATCTCCTTGATGAGGGCGTTGCCGAGCATGGTCTCGCGGTTCACCGGGGCGAGCAGGCCGCCCATCGCCGCCTTCACGTCATCCACCAGGTCGTAGATGATGTTGTAGTAGCGGATCTCGATGCCGGCGCGCTCGGCCGCGTCGCGCGCTTCCTTGTTGGCGCGGACGTTGAACGCGATGATCGCCGCGCCCGCCGTCTCGGCCAGCGTCACGTCGCTCTCGTTCACGCCGCCGGCGCCGGAGTGGATGATGCGGGCCTGCACCTCGTCGGTGCCGAGCTTCTCCAGCGAGGAGGTGATCGCCTCGATCGAACCCGACACGTCGCCCTTGATGATGAGCGGGAATTCCTTCCGCCCGGCCGTCTTGGCCTGGCTCATCATCTGCTCCAGCGAGCCGCGGACGGTGGCGGAACGGGCCGCCGCCTTCTCGCGCTTCTGGCGCTGGCGATAGTCGGTGATCTCGCGGGCGCGGGCCTCGTTCTCGACCACGGCGAGACGGTCGCCCGCCTCCGGCGTGCCGTTGAAGCCGAGCACCTCGACCGGGAAGGACGGGCCGGCCGACGCCACATTGGCGCCCTTGTCGTCGATCAGGGCGCGCACGCGGCCCATCTCGGCGCCGGCGACGACGATGTCGCCGACCCTGAGCGTGCCGCGCTGCACGAGCACGGTGGCCACCGGGCCGCGGCCGCGGTCGAGCTTGGCCTCGATGACGGTGCCTTCCGCGTCGCGGTTGGGGTTCGCCTTGAGGTCGAGCACTTCCGACTGCAGGGTGATGGCTTCCAGCAGCTTGTCGAGATTGGTCTGGGCCTTGGCCGAGACCTCGACTTCCAGCGTGTCGCCGCCGAGGCTTTCCACCTGCACCTCGTACTGCAGCAATTCGCTGCGCACGCGCTCGGGCTTGGCGTCCGGCTTGTCGATCTTGTTGATCGCCACGATCAGCGGCACCTTGGCGGCGCGGGCGTGGTTGATGGCCTCGATGGTCTGGGGCATCACGCCGTCATCGGCCGCCACCACCAGCACCACGATGTCCGTCACCTTGGCGCCGCGGGCGCGCATCGCCGTGAAGGCGGCGTGGCCGGGTGTGTCGATGAAGGTGATCTTGCCGCCGAGCGGCGAGGTTACCTGATAGGCACCGATATGCTGGGTGATGCCGCCGGCCTCGCCGGACACGACATTGGCCTTGCGGATGGCGTCCAGCAGCGAGGTCTTGCCGTGGTCGACATGGCCCATGATGGTCACGACCGGGGGACGCGACTCCAGGTGCTCGTCGGTGTCCGTGGTGTCGAACAGGCCTTCCTCGACGTCGGATTCGGCGACGCGGCGCACGCTGTGGCCGAGTTCCTCGGCGATCAGCTGGGCGGTGTCGGCGTCGATCACGTCGGTGATCTTCACCATCTGGCCCTGCTTCATCAGCAGGCGGATGACGTCGACCGCGCGCTCGGCCATGCGGTTGGCCAGCTCCTGGATGGAGATGGTCTCCGGCACCGTCACTTCGCGGGCGATCTTTTCCTTGGCCTCGACATGGCGATGGCCGCTCATGCGCTGGGTGCGGCGGCGGAACGAGGCGACCGAGCGCTGGCGCTCGTCGTCGGACGACTGGGCGGTGACGACGGTCAGGCGGCCGCGGCTCTTCTCCGGGCCGGCCGGACGGGTCGGCTTGGCCGGGGCGGCCGGGCGCGCGGGCGCGCCGCCGGGACCACGGCGCACCGGGCGGCGATCGTCTTCCTCGGCGTCCATCGGGCCGCGCGGCGTGGCGACGCGCGG
>NZ_JAHBGC010000006.1 GCF_018390645.1 Ancylobacter dichloromethanicus | reverse complement strand
CCTTCAGGACATGGAATTCGCCATACCATTTATGCACGCCGACGAGATCGACGGCAGGACCCGATGGCGCGGCGGCGGGGCTGGCGGGCGCGAGGGCGGCAGACGAGGCGAGGTTCGACATGTTGGAGCGTGAGCCTTTGTGGTTCGATCGGGGTTCTGTCGGCAGGCGCCCGGGCACGCCCGGCGCGGTCAGATCCGGATCCGTTTTTCCAGATGCCTGCCGCACAGCGAGATCGAGAAGCAGATCACGAAGTAGATGAACGCCACCGCGCCATAGGCCAGGAACGGCTCGAAGGTCGCGTTGGCGATGATCTGGCTCGCGCGGGTCAGCTCGACGAAGCCGACAATCGAGGCGAGCGAGGTGTTCTTGACGATCTGCACCATGAGACCGACCGTCGGCGGAACCGACAGGCGCAGCGCCTGCGGCAGGACGATCAGGAGCATCTGCTGCCAGTGCTTGAGGCCGAGGCTGGAGGAAGCCTCCCACTGCCCCTTCGGCACGGCCAGCACGCAGCCATACCAGGTCTCGGTGAGATAGGCGCTGCTATAGACCGAGAGGCAGAGGCTGGCGGCGAACAGTGGCGTGGTCTGCACGCCCATCAGCGCCAGCCCGAAATAGACCAGGAAGAGCTGCATAAGCAGCGGCGTTCCCTGAAACAGCTGAACGTAGAGGCGCACCGGGGTACCGGCCACACGTGGGAAGGCGAAACGCAGGCTCAGCAGGAGAAGGCTGACGGCAGCGCCCCCGGCAAACGCGATCAGCGACAGATAGATCGTCCACGGCACGGCGGCGAGCAGGTTGCGGAAGACGTCCCAGGTCGTGAAGTCGTTCATCGCTGCCCCACCGTGGCAAATTCCCCGTAGACGAAGCGACGCCCGACCCAGGTCAGCAGGTCCCGGAACAGGACGGCGAGCCCGAGATAGAGGAGGGTGACGACGATGTAGGCCTCGAAGTTCCGGAAGGTCCGGCTGGCGATCATGTTGGCTTCATAGGAAAGCTCGGCGACGGAGATCTGGCTGCACAGCGCCGAGGCCAGCAGGATGATCACCAGTTGGCTGGTCATGGCCGGCCAGACCCGCTGGAAGGCCGGAGGAATGATGACGAGGAAGAACGCCTGCATCGGCTTCAGCCCCAGGCTGCTGGCCGCCTCGAACTGGCCAGCCGGCGTCGCCTCGATGCCGGCGCGGATGATCTCGCAGGCATAGGCGGTGAGGTTGATCGTCAGGGCGACCAGCGCCGCCGTGACCGGATCCAGCCTCAGGCCGAGGGCCGGCAGGCCGAAGAAGATGAAGAAGATCTGGCCGAGAAACGGCGTGTTGCGGAAGAACTCGACATAGCTACGGATGAACCAGCGCAGCGCCTTCGATCCCCGCAGGCTGCCCCAGGCGCACAAGGTGCCGAGGACCACGCCGAGGAAGGAGGAGACGAGCGTCAGCATCACGGTCATGACCAGACCGTTCAGCAGGCTCGGCCAGCTGTGGAAGACATCGATGAACGATGAGAGGGTCATTCGGAAGGCATCCGCGTCAGCGACTCTGTCTGCGCCGCGTTCAGGAGATCACGGACCGGAACGTCCGCATCGAGCTCGTCAAGGGCCTGCAGCAGGCGTCGCGCCGCGGGCGTTCCGAGCGCGGGTTCCGCACAGCGCAGGAACTTCGCCCGCAGCTCCGTCGGGGCCACGGGATTGACGGCGGTGCCGAGGGCATGGGTGCGGTAGCCGGAAAAGGTCCGACCATCCCTCAGGGCGATCACGACCGACGCCCCCTCCGGCGCCGCCCTGCGACGCTCCGCGTCCCACATCGGGCCGCTCACCATGCGCACACGCGCCATCAGTGCACGCAGGGCAGGATCGGCCAGCACATCGTCGCGCAGCTGCTCCACGCCCGGCGCGCCGAAGCGCAAGCTCGCGGCGATCGCGAACTCCATGCTGAACTGCGCCTCGCGCGGCGTGGCCGGCGCGGCATGGACCAGATTGGCGACGACGACCGGGGGGACATCGCACAGGACGCTCTCCACCTCGTCGGCCGAGAGGCCCTCGCGCGCCATGATGTCGGCCACCACGTCGACCGCCGCATGCGAGGACAGGCAGATCGGAAACTTCTTGATGTCGATGCCGGGCGTCTCGAGCCGCCATGACCGGCCCAGACCGGCGAGCGCGGTGCTGTCGAAGGCGCCCTCGGTGTGGAGCGCGGCGAAACCGTTGCGCTGGGTGAAGGGTTCGTCCGGTCCGCTGGCGCCGCCGGCCGCGAGGGCGGCCGCTGTCAGCCCCGCCGCGCTGGCCGCGCCGGCCAGAAGCGCCTTGGCATCGGTGGCGAAGCAGCTTTTGCTCCCTCCCGCGCCGGCCACGGCGAGCCCAATACAGGCACGCATCTGCCGCGCGTCGATCCTCAGGAGGTGGCCGGCCGCCACGCCCGCGCCGATCGGGCCCAGCAGGCCGGTGGTCCACCATCCCTTGTCGTAAAGGTCCTGGCCGGCGGCGGCACCGACCGCGTATTCGCATTCCGCGCCGACGGTGATCGCGTCCAGCAGGTCGGCCCCGGTCGCCCCGGTTTCCTGGGCGATGGCGAAGGCGGCGGGGACGATGACGGCCGAGCCGTGAACGAAGCCGGCATAGCAATTATCGTCGAAATCGAGCGCATGGGCGGCGGTCGCGTTGCAGAAGGCGGCGCCCACGGCCGACAACCGGGCCTGCGTGCCCCAGATGTCCGACCGGCCCGCCGCGTAGTTCCGCGCCGCGAACGGGCGGGCGATGCCCGCCACCGGCGTGCCGGCGCCGGCAAGGGCGACGCCGACCGTATCGATCACGCACGTCTTCGCGACGTGGCGGATGCGACCGGGAATGTCGGCGGCGCGCGTGGCTGAGGCCCACTCCGCCAGAAGGAGCGAGGGATTCCGGGGAATGGGCCTCATCGCCAACCGCCTGCACCAGGTGCCGTTCGCAACGGTTGTTACTCGGGCAGCTCGCCGGCGGGCGCGCCGAGCCACTTCACCGACAGCCGGTCGATCTCGCCATTGGTCTTGGCCTCGCGGATGATGGCGTTGACCTTGTCCAGCAGCCTCTGCTCGCCCTTCACCACGCCGACATAGCAGGGGGCGTTCGCCAGAACGATCTTCAGTTCCAGATCGAGATCGGGGTTGCGACGCTTGATAGCGGCGGCGACGGGGGTGCCCGAGGCGAACATTTCCACCTGGCCGGACATGAACGCCGCGATGGTGCTGTTATTGTCCTCGAAGCGCTTCACCACCGCCTTCGGCGCGAGGTCCTCGAGTTCCTGGTCCTGCATCGAGCCGCGCGTGACCGAGATGGTCTTGCCGGACAGATCGGCATAGTCCTTGACCGGCGGCTCCTTCTTGCCGAAGACGGCGTCGAAGAACGGCGAATAGGCGATGCTGAAGTCGATCACCTTGGCCCGTTCCTCGGTCTTGCCGAGCGAGGAGATGGTGAGATCGGTCTTGCCCGACTGGAGATAGGCGACGCGGTTGGGCGCCGTCACCGGCACAAGCTCGACCTTCACGCCGAGCTTCTCACCGATCAGGTTGGCGACGTCGATATCCATGCCGCGCGGCTGCATGTCGGCGCCGACCGAGCCGAACGGAGGGTAGTCGGTCGGGACGGCGACGCGGATGGTCTTGCGGGCGATGATGTCGTCCAGCGCGTCGGCGACGGCCGGAACGGTGCCAAGAGTCGCCATGAGCCCGATGGCGGCGGCGAACAGAATACGTGCGGTCATTGCCTACACCCTTGTTTCTGGAAGGTTGATGTTGTCCTGGGCGTTCCGCGGGCGCACCCGCGGATGCCTCGTGGCAGGCCGGTCAGGCCGGGCGCTCAATCCGGAATGACGGCCGTCGCGTCGACTTCGACGAGATATTCGGTGCGGGCGAAGGCGGTGACGACGATGCCGGTCGACACCGGGAAGACCCCTTTCAGCCAGCGGCCGACCACGCGATACACGTCCTCGCGGTAGCGGGGATCGGAGATGTAGATCGTCAGCTTGCAGATGTGATCGAGCTGGCTGCCGCATTCCTTCAGCAGCATGTCGATGTTCTTCATGGCCTGCTCGGTCTGGCCCGCGACATCGCCGATGCACACGCATTCGGAGGTATCGAGATTCTGTCCGATCTGGCCGCGCAGGTAGACGGTCGTTCCGCGAGCAATGACCGCCTGGCAGAGATCGTTGTCGATGTTCTGTTCGGGGTAGGTCACTTTCGTATTGAACTTGCGGATTCGAGTGTGGGCCATCGTCGCCTTCCTGATTGTGCTTGTACGCGAGCTTCCTGAACAGCCTCGGAACCGAGTTCGCCAGGGAAGTTGGCGCGGGTATTCTATGAGCCCCCTGACCTTACGAACGGCGTCACATGACGAAAAGCGATTTTTTTGCGACCTATGTTTCGTTTTTTGATATGTATCGCGCATGATGAAACTGGACTTCGACGAGAGGGATCTGCGGTCGCTGCGGGTGTTCTGCGCGGTCGCGGAGGCGGGCGGGTTTGCGGCGGCCGAGAAGAAGCTCGCCATGTCAAAACCCTCGATCAGTCGCCATGTCCGGGAGGTGGAGGCGCGCCTTGGCGTCAGGCTGTGCGAACGAGGCCGGAGCGGCTTTCGCCTGACGCCGGAAGGAGAGGTCGCGCTCGACCTTGCCTCGGCCGCCTTCCAGGCGCTGGGGCGCATACGCCCCGAGATCGACGCCGTTCATGGTATCTTGTCGGGGCGGCTCGCGATCGGAATCGGCGAGCACACCCTCACTCATCCCGACTGCAAACTACCTGAAGCCCTCACTGAGATGCGGCGTCAGGCGCCGGGGGTGGAGCCGCAGATTCTGGTGATGACGTTCAATGAACTGGCGCAGTCGCTAAACGAGGGCCGCGTCGACCTCGTCATCCGCGGCAAGTACACGGACGATCGCGACTTCTTTCATGTCCCGATCTATCGCGAGATACACAGGGTCTATGTCGCCGATTTCGTCGACAAGTCGAAGATACCCAACTTGCCGCTGATCTATCGCCAGCACCCCTATGTGGAACACGCGATCCGGACCGGGCGATACCACCGTGGCCCGAATGCCGCCGGCCTCGATTCCGTCGCCGCCATGGTCGCGACCGGCTTTTACCAAGGCATGCTTCCGACCCATTACGGGGATCTCATAAAGAAAAGATTCAACCTCAATATAGAAGAGAGCAGCCCCGTCTATCAGCATGAGGGATGTGCGATCTTTTCAATCGCACGTCCCATCAGTCAGAGGATAAAGGTGTTCCTGGCTATATTGAGACGCGTACATTCCTTTCGTTCTGAGCGTTCAACCGCGTAAAGCGGCTGGCAAATTAGAGCCTGTTCGGAAAATGGAGGCGAAGGGGATTCGCCGTGCGGTCGGATCGTGATTCACACATTGGCTGTGGGCACGGGAGCAGCGCAGCCGGATGGCCAGGATCGCCCGCAAGACGAAGCGTTATCCCTCTGATCTGACTGATCTGACGGACGAGGAATGGGAGCGGATGGCGCCACTGATGATGGCATCTACCCGATGCCGATCGACTCTGGGGGCGTCGCCATGGTGGCCACCCGCGACATTGCAGAGGTTGCTGCGCTTGAACTCATCCGTCTCGACGCAGCGCCGGGCAGGCTGCCGATCGAGACCATTGACCTCTTGGGTCCGACACGCTGACCGGCACGGGTGTCGCCGCCATCTGGACCGACGTTCTCGGCCGTCCGGTCGTCTACGGCGGTGACGACCGGAGCGGCTTCGAGGCGAATATGACCAACTTCATGCCGAAGTGGCAGGCGTACGAGATGCGCCTGATGGCCGAGCGCCACGTCAGCGACGGCATGATACCGGGCGAGGGCGACCGTGAGCGCCTGACCAACATGCTCGGCCGACCGCTGCACGCCTACCGCGACCTCGCGGCGACATTCGCCGTCTAGGCGATGAAATCGTCGGCCACCGGCCGCGGTGCGGCCACGACGTCCTCGATGCGGTCGCCGGTCGGGTCCGCATGCGCGGCCTCGAACGCCGAGAGGGTGGCGCTGTCGCCTTCCGGCGGCGCGCCGGCGGGGGCGTCGAAGGTGAGGAAATCCTCGCCCTCGCCGCGCGCGTCGTCGCCGATACCGGAGAAATCCAGCAGGCCGGACGATTCTTCCCCGCCGGCGGCGCCGGGGTGGAGCACGAAGTCATCCGCGCCGCCGCTCTCCGGCGACGAGGCCATGGCCGGCTTTGGCTCAGGCGGCTTGGTGAAGCTGAAGCCGATCTCTTCGGTCGGCCGGTCGCCGCCGTCGGTGCCATTGCCGGTGTCCTGCACACCGCTCGACTTGTCGTCGATCCTGCTGAAGTCGATGCTGATATTCTCGGAGGGCCGGTCGTCGCCGCCGCTTCCCATGCTGGCGCCGTCGGAGGGAGCGGCCCCGGAGGTGGCGTCCTGGCCGGCACGATCGAGGCTGGATGTAGGGCTCATCGGAGAACTCCCTTGATGAGAACGGGTCAGAGGTAGCATATAGTGGGGTGGTTGCGGGAGAGGGCGGCGGTGCGGCGGAAGTGTCATCACGCCAAGGTGTTTCGTCCGCGCACTGCGTTCTGTTCACTCTCCGCGAGCCGCCGCCCCATGAATGCGCGTCCAAGCCATGCACCGGCCATCGCCCCGACGCGGTGGACCCGGACGCGAGAGCCGCGCCAGGGAATCGATCGTGAGTGACGTGTCCGCCCGCGGCGGGACCCCGGTGGCGCAGGCGCTGCGCGAGGTGCGCGGCGCCTTCCTGGGCGTCGGGGTGCTGAGCGGGGTGAGCAATTTGCTCATGCTCACCGGCCCGCTGTTCATGATCCTCATCTATGACCGGGTGCTGACCAGCGGCAGCGTGCCGACGCTGGTGGCGCTGGGCGTGCTGGTGATGGGGCTTTATGCCTGTCTCGGCCTCATGGAGATCCTGCGCAGCCGGGTGCTCGCCAGGATCGGCGAGCGGATCGACGAGAGGCTCGGGTCCGCCAGCTTCCGGCTGGCGCTGGACCTGCCTCTGGCTGCGCCGCCGGGCGCGGCGGCCCGGCCGGTGGGCGATCTCGACCAGATCCGCGGCTTTCTCGCCGGGCCGGGACCGGTGGCGCTGTGCGACCTGCCCTGGCTGCCGGTCTATCTCGCCCTGGTCTTCGCCTTTCACCCCTGGCTGGGCTGGCTGGCGGTGGCCGGCTCGCTGCTGCTGATGGCCAGCACGCTTGCCAGCGAGTGGGCGATGCGCGCGCCGGTGCGCGAGAGCGCCGGCCTCGCCATCCGCCGCCAGGACCGGCTGGAGGCGGGGCGGCGCAATGCAGAGGTGCTGCGCGTCATGGGCATGACCCCGGCCTATGCCGCAGGCTGGAACCGGATCAATGACGAGCATGCGCGGCTACGCCTGCGCCTGGCCGACATTGCCGGGCTGCATGGCGGCCTCACCCGGGCGCTGCGGCTGGCGCTGCAATCGGCGGTGCTCGGTCTCGGCGCCTATCTGGTGATCCGCCAGCAGCTTTCGCCGGGCGTGATGATCGCGGCCTCCATCGTCACCGCCCGGGCGCTGGCCCCGGTCGAGCAGGCGATCGCCAATTGGCGCGGCTTCATTGCCGCGCGGCAGGCCCGCGCCCGGCTGGAGACCCAGCTCGCGCGGCCCCCCGATGCCGAGAAGCTGGCCCTGCCGGCGCCTGTGGCGAGCCTCGCGGTGGAGCACATCGCCGTCGCCCCGCCCGGGGCGGGGCAGCCGGTGGTGCGGGAGGCGAGCTTCCGGCTGGAGGCGGGGCAGGGCCTTGGCATCGCCGGGCCCAGCGGCTCGGGAAAGTCGAGCCTCGCCCGGGCGCTGGTGGGAAGCTGGCCCTGCCTGCGCGGCACCATCCGGCTCGACGGCGCCGAGCTGAAGCAGTGGCGGCCGGAGGCCCTCGGCCGCCATATCGGCTATCTCCCGCAGGATGTGGAGCTGTTCGACGGCACGGTGGCGGAGAACATCGCCCGCTTAGAGCCCGGGGCGCCGGCGGAGGAGGTGCTGGCGGCGGCCCGCAATGCCCATTGCCACGAGATGATCCTGCATTTTCCCGAGGGCTACGACACGCGGATCGGGCTTGACGGCATGGCGCTCTCGGCCGGGCAGCGCCAGCGTATCGGGCTGGCCCGCGCGCTCTACCGCAAGCCCTTCCTGATCGTGCTCGACGAGCCCAATGCCAATCTCGACAGGGACGGCGAGGCGGCGCTCGCCGCCGCGATCGTGTCGGCGCGCGAGGCCGGGGCCATCGTCATCGCCATCGCCCACCGCACGCAACTGCTCGGCACGCTCGACCAGTTGCTTATCCTCAGGGATGGCCGGGTCGCCGATCTCGGGCCGCGGGCCGAGGTCCTCGCGCGGCTGAAGATGCCGGTGGAGTAGCCTATGTCCGCCTTCACGTCCCCCGAAACACCGGCGCTGGCCGCCGTCTCGCCCGCCGCCCGCGCGATCCGGCGCGACCTGGCGCTGGGCTTCGGCCTCATCGCCCTGCTCATCGGCGGCCTCGGCGGCTGGGCGGCGACGACGGAACTCGCCGGTGCGGTGATCGGCAACGGCACGCTGGAAGTGGATGGCCAGGTGAAGCGGGTGCAGACGCGCGACGGCGGCGTGGTCGGCGCCATCACCGTGCGCGACGGCGACCGGGTGGCCGCAGGGGAGGTGCTGGTCCGTCTCGATGACACGCTGACGCGAGCCAACCTCGCCATCGTCGAAGACCAGATCCGGCATCTGGTCGCCCGGCGCATGCGGCTCATCGGCGAGCGCGATGGCGCGGCGAGCCTCGCCGTTCCCGAGGAATTGCAGCCCGCCGATGATCTCTCCGGCCGTGCCGCTGCCCTCGTCGCCGCCGAGCAGTCGCTGTTCAATGCCCGCCGGGACCTCGGCGCCGGGCAGAAGCGCCAGCTCGACGCGCGCATCGCCCAGATCCGCCGCGAGGTCGAGGGGCTGGCCGAGCGCCGCAATGCCAAGACCGAGGAACTCGCCTGGAACGCGCGCGAGCTGGAGAGCGTCACCACGCTGCACGGCAAGGAGCTTGCCACCCTCGGCCAGGTGGCGGAACTGAGCCGGCTACGTGCCCAGCTCGCCGGCGAACATGGCCAGTTCGTCGCCGAGATCGCCCGCGCCGAGGCCCGCATCGCCGAGACTGAACTTGCGATCATCGAGATCGACCAGCAGCGGCAGGCCGAGGCGATGGCCAGCCTGCGCGAGATCGACTTCCGGCTGGCCCAGCTTGCCGAGCAGCGGATCGCCGCCTTCGAGCGGTTGCAGGGAATGGAGGTGCAGGCCCCGCAGGCCGGCGTCGTCCACGACCTCGCCGTGCACACGCTCGGCGGTGTCGTCGCGCCAGGCGAAACGCTGATGCAGATCGTGCCGAGTTCCGAGGCGCTGGTGGCCGAGATGCGGCTGCGCCCGCGCGACATCGACCAGGTCCACACTGGCGAGCCGGCGGTGCTGCGGCTCACCGCCTTCAACCAGCGCACCACGCCCGAACTGGCCGGCACGGTGGCGCAGGTCTCCGCCGACGTGCTGGCCGACGCGACCAGCGGCGAAAGCTGGTACACGGCACGGATCGCCCTCGACCCGGCCTCGGTGGCGAAGCTCGGCGGGCTCCAACTGGTGCCCGGCATGCCGGTGGAAGTGTTCATCCACACCGAGCCGCGGCTGGCGATTTCCTATTTCCTCAAACCGCTGCAGGACCAGCTGATGCGCGCCTTCCGCGAGGAATGAGGTCGCAAGGCCGGACGGGCGACATGCCGGCGGTGAGCCGACCACGGCATGCAGGCCGACGGCGCCGGAGCGGGTCTTGCCGATCTGCAGGAGGTGGCGGACCGGCTGCCGCCGGAGCGGGCGACGCTTCGTTGCATGCGCGGGTCGGTGATCTTCCGCATCTCCAAGCGGCTGGGGCATGCGCCCTTGCGTGATGGCGGAGGGCCACATCGCCGCCGGCCGTCTGGTCGCTCTGGCGCCGGCGCAGCGGGCCGTGCCGCTCTACGCGGCCGCGACCCGCCTCTTTGGGAATCCCAGATGATTCAATCAGCTCGAAGTCCACTCTAAAGGGCGATTTACCGCGCAGGTGGGTTCAATCTGACCGGCTCGCGTACCAGGGGGCCGCACCCGTTCCCCGCGCCGTCGGGCCGGGGGTGGTGGGCGGCGCCGACAGGGTCAGCCGATGGGCGGTGGCCGGTTGCAGCGGTTCCGCCATCGCGCGGGCGAGGTCGAGCACACGCGCGGTGAGCGCGGCCACCTTGTCCGGGTAAGCCTCGGCGATATCGGTGGTCTCGGTCGGGTCGCTGGAGAGGTCGAACAGTTCGACCTTCGGCGGCAGGTCCACCTTCCACACGAGCTTCCAGTCGCCTTCGCGCACCGCGCCCTGGCTCGGCTCGACATTGTAGACCACTTCGTCGCGGCCCGCCTGACCGGCCGCGAGGGTCGGCCACATGTCGATGCCGTCCAGTCGCTTGGTAAGGCCGAGGCCGGCGCCGGCGAGACCGGCCAGCGTCGGGAGCATGTCCACCACATGCATCACCCCGGGCGTCGCGCCGGGCGCGATACGGCCCGGCCAGTTGGCCAATGCCACGACACGGGTGCCGCCCTCATAGAGCGTGCCCTTGCCGTCGCGCAGCGGCACGTTGCTCGCCGGCAGCTCCCCGCTCACGTCCCCTTCGCCGACGAACTTCTGTTGCGCGTGCCGCCATTGTCGCTGTGGAACACGATCAGCGTGTTCTCGCGCAGGCCCCGCGCTTCCAGCGCCGCAACCACCTTGCCGATCTGCTCGTCCGCCGCCGGCACCCTGCGCCCACACGCCTGTGGCGAACAGCGGCGGGCCGGAGACGGCGGCGAGCAGGCTGGCGCTGCCGGCGAGCACCTCGCGCCGGCTCGGTTCGGCGGGGCGTTCCGGCATGGCGGGAGTTTCGGGATCGGTCACGGCGGTTCGCCCAGGGCTGGATTATGAGGCGGCGACACGGCGGATGCAGCGGAAGCCGATATGCACCGAGGCCGTATCGATCGTCTGGGGGTGGCGGGCGGCGGGGCGGTAGCGCCGGCAATGGCTGGGCGCGCACAGATGCGAGGCGCCCTTGAGCACCTTGCGCGGGGCCGCCCCCGCCGGGCGCCAGCGGGTCGAGGCTCTCCTCCACCGGGCGCCGCGCGGGTTGCGCGGCAGGCAGCAGGGCCTGGGGGAAGGGATTGTGGCGGCGTGGCGGGGGGGGCGTACCAGTCCTCGGTCCATTCCCAGACATTGCCGATCATGTCGAACAGGCCGTAGCCGTTGGCGGGATAGGCGGCGACCGGCGAGGTGCCGGCATAGCCGTCCTCGGCCCGGTTCTCGTGCGGGAACGCGCTCTGCCAGGTATTGGCGCGGTGAAGGCCGGCCGGCGCCAGCTCCTCGCCCCAGGCGAAATCCATGCCGTCGAGCCCGCCACGCGCAGCGAACTCCCATTCCGCCTCGCTCGGCAGTCCCTTGCCGCACCAGCGCGCACAGGCGAGCGCGTCGGCGTGGCAGACATTCACGACAGGATGATCCTCGCGGCCGGAAAGGTCACTGCCGGGCCCTTCGGGATGGCGCCGGCTCGTCGAAAGATACAGGCGTACCGTGAGGGACGGCGCGCTGCCCCGCCGCCTATCACGACTTCGTCGTCGAGATCGTCCGCCGCACCGACAAAGAGCCCTATTTCAAGGTGTTGCCAAGACGGTGGGTCGTCGAGCGAACCTTTGGCTGGATGACCCGTTGGAGGCGCATCGTCCATCCGTGAAAATTCTCAAACGGACTCTCAATGAGGTTTGCAACGCACTGGATCGCATCCATTTTAGCACGCGTCTTGGCCTCAGGCCGGGCTTTCCGGATCGTCCCCTCGACGTTGGGCGTCGGCCTGCAACTGGTTGCGCAGCCGTTCATTCTCGCGCCGTAGGGCAGCGATCTCCTCGCGCACGGGGGCGAGCACAACGTCCAACTCGGCCTGCGTGAAGCGCGGTGTGATGTGCTGGGGGCAGTTCCAGTCGAACGCCTCCACCGTGATCAGGACGAGACGCTCGACCCGGCCGGGATAGCCGGGCACGGCGAGTCGCTCCGCCAGCGCCGGATCGTCCGCGGCATCGATGATGCGCATGCGGCCGAATATCTTCAGGCGCTGCCGGTGCGCATAGTCCATCAGGAACAGCGAGACGCGGTCATTCGCCTGGACATTGCCGGTGGTGATATACTGCCGGTTGCCGCGAAAATCCGCGAAGCCCAGCCTCGTATCGTCAATGGCGGCGAGGAAACCGGCCGGCCCGCCGCGGTATTGCACATAGGGCCAGCCAGTTTCGGACACGCTGGCGAGATAGAAGCCGTCGCGTGCGGCGATGAAGTCCAGTTCCGGCGGGCCCAGGCGCTGGCTCTGCCCGGTGTCTTCAACTCTACCGCGCGCCCGCGCCCACTGCGCCGCGCTGCCATAATGCGCCTGAGCGGCGGCAACGGACGGCGTGGTGGCCATGTCGAGATATTTGTAGCTCATGCCGGCTCCACCTTCGCGGCCGCCCGGCGGCAGCCGGCACGACCGATTTCAACCTTGATAGGCCCAGTCGGCCACCTGCCAGCGCATATGCCCGCGATCGTCGACGATACGGCCGAGCCCCGGGAACGGCATGTGCGTCGCGGCGATCAACGCACCTTCCGAGGCGGCGCGGGGAAAGAAGCGCTCCCGCATCGCCCGCGCCGCCGCCTGGTCCTGCTCGAACACGAAGAACACATCGGTCGCCCCGGGATGCACGACCGGAAAGAGCATGTCGGAGACCATGATGAGGCTCTGGCCGCCATCCTCGATCCGCACGCCGATATGGCCCGGCGTGTGGCCGGTGAGGTCGACGATGGAAATGCCGGGCACGATCTCGCGCTCACCGTCGATCGCCTGGAGCCTGGGGTAGAGGCGCACCACCTCGCCGGCCATGCGGAAGCTGGTCTGCAGATAGTCGGGGGCGCCGGCGCGCTTTGCCGGATCGGTCCAGTGCTTCACGTCGCGCCGGTCGATAAAGAGTTCCGCCTTCGGGTAGTTGTTCCGGCCGTCAGCGATCAGCCCGCCCATGTGGTCCTGATGCATATGCGTGACGATGACCGCATCGATCTGGTCGCGCTGGAGGCCGAGCGCATTGAATGCCTGCGGCAGCGCGCCGGTCTGCCCGATCGAGCCGGCCGGGCCCGCGTCGATGAGAATGCGGCGCCCGCCATCCTCGACCAGATACTGGTTGAACACGATACGCACGCCACTCGGACGGGCGGTGAACTGCGCGGTCGCCGCCTGCTCGACTTCGGCCGCGCTGCGCCCCGGAAAGAAGGTGTAGGGCATGTCGGCATAGCCGTCGGTCAACGCTGTCACCGTGAAGCGGCCGATGCGGATCTGCGCGAGCGGCGTCACGCTCACCGGCACGGCGGACGCGGCGGCCGCCGTTTCCTGCGTCGCGGCGAGTGCCGAGGCGGGCCCGCCGCCGATGAGACCGCTCCCGAGGAGGCTCCCCCCGATGAGCCCCAGGGGAAGGCCGCTGGCAAAGGCACGACGCGAAAGTTGGGGCATGGCGCCCTCCCTTGGTCATCACACACAGCGGCGGGCCGGCCGGCCAACCCCGATGGGAAGGAAGGCTAGGGCATCCCGAATTGAGAGGGTATCCTGCGATTTTGGAAGCCAGCCTCTTGAATTATGGAAACGTGGGATGGACCGGTTCGAGGCGATGTCGGTGCTGCTGGCCGTTGTCGAGGCAGGCAGCCTTTCGGCCGGGGCGCGGCGGCTGGACGCGCCGCTGGCCACGGTCAGCCGCAAGGTCGGCGAACTCGAAAAGCACCTCGGCGTACGCCTGATGCTGCGCACCCGCCGCGGCCTCGCCCTGACCGAGGAGGGACGCGCCTTCGTCGCCGCGTCACGGCGCATCCTCGAGGAACTGGAAGCGGCCGAGCGGCAGGCCGCCGGCGATTATGGCGCGCTGCGCGGCGGGCTGCACGTGACCGCGCCGATCGCCTTCGGCGAGCGCCATGTGCTGCCGATCGCACTTGAATTCCTGAAAGAGCATCCGGAGATCAACCTGCGCCTGACGCTCGCCGACCGGCAGGTCAGCCTGGCCGACGGCCATATCGACGTGGCCCTGCGGATCGGACATCTGGCAGACAGCGCGCTGATCGCGACGCGCGTCGGCACGGTGCGCCGGGTGATCTGCGCAAGCCCGGCCTATCTCGCCCGCCGGGGCATACCGCTGCAGCCGGACGATCTCGCCAGGCATGACGGCATCAGTTTCCAGGGTTTTGCAACGGCGCCGGAGTGGCGCTACCGGCGGGACAGCGCGGCCTTCGCCGTGGAACCCCGCCCCAAATTCGCGGTCAATACCACTGAGGCCGCCATTCAGGCCGCACTGGCGGGCGTCGGCATCATTCGCGTGCTGTCCTACCAGGTCTCCGACCCGTTGCGCTGCGGCCAATTGCGAGAACTGCTGGCGGAGTTCGCCCCGGAGCCGCTGCCGGTGAACCTCATCCATGCGCCGGCCTGTCCGCTGGCACGGAAAGTGCGGAATTTTCTCGACTGGACCGCACCCCGCCTGCGCGCACGGATGGCCGATTGACGGCCGCTGTCGAGATGCCGGCCATGGCTCCCCGGCGCATTCGGCCTGACGGCAACATGGCAAGATCCCGCCCCGCCGCGGGACGCGGAGCGAAAGGGTGCCAAGAATGCTGCCCGCCGCGACGCGCCTTCAAGGCCCTCCGGCCGGGCCGACAAGGCGCGCCATGGTGGCCTGGAACCACAGCTCCGCCTCCCGCGCGTTCTGCCGGCGCCGCGCCGGCGGCTCCGACAGGGCGGAGACGGCGCTTTCCACCTCGCTCATGGCGCCATCGACGACGGCATAGCCGCCTTCGGTGGTGACGCTGTCGCCGGGGGACAGCAGGCTCCAGCAGCGGCTGGCATAGGCGGTGGCGGCGGGCGGGACGCCGAGCAGGCGCGCGCGCAGGCCGGCCGCCACCGCGACGGACTGGCTGACGGCGGCGGAAGCCGATTTCGGCATCGGCCCAGCCTGCGCCGCATCGCCGAGCACGTAGAGGTCGGGGGCGAGGGTCGAGTTCATGTCGGCGGGACGGACCGGGCAGAAGCCGGAGCGGTCGGTCAGCCCGGAATGCCGCGCGAGGGCACCGGCGGTCTGGCCGGGAATCACATTGACCAGCGCGCAGTCGCGGTAGACGCCGAACCCCGCCCGCACCGTCAGCGTGGCGGGATCGACCTCCTCGATGCCTTCATGGATCGAGGGCGGCAGCCATTCGATCATGCCGGGATGATGCTGCTCCCAGCCATCGAGGAAGAGCGCCATCTTGGCGAAGCGCTCCTTGCAGTCGAGGATGACGATCCGGCAATTGCCGCGCCCTGTGGTGAGCAGGCGATGCGCCATCATCGAAGCCCGCTCATAGGGTGCCGGCGGGCAGCGCGAGGGATCGGGCGGCGGCAGGATGACGATGGTGCCACCGTCCGGCACCGCGGCGAGTTGCCGGTCGAGCAGGTCGAACTGGGCGCGGCCGATCCAGCCATGCGGCATGCGCTCGCTCGCGGCACGGCCCCAGCCGGGCACGCTCGCGTAGTCGAGGCCGATGCCGGGGGCGAGCGCGGCGGCGTCAAAAGGCAGGACCGTGCCGTCCTCCAGCCGGATCGTCCGGCTCTCCGGGTCGATCCGCTCGGCACGGCCCTGCAGGAGACGCATGCCGGTTCGGTGAACAAGCGCCTCGAAGCTGAACCAGATCGATTGGGGCGTCGCCAGCCCGCCCAGCACCAGATTGGAGCGGCAGAGGGCGAAATAGCCGGGCTCCGGGTCGACCAGCACGATGTCGAGCGCGCCGCCCGGGCCGGCCGACAGTTCCTGCGCCAGCGCCGCGCCGCCGAAGCCGGCACCGACGATCGCCACCCGCGGCCGCGCCCCCCGCGCCACCGCCGGCAGCGCGAGCCCGCCAAGCGCCAGGCCCCCCAGCAGGGCGCGACGGCTGAGCGCCGCCGCCATCGCTCAGCCGACCTTCATATAGGCGAAGCCCTTGCCCTGGAGCGCCGCGCAGGTGGCGACCCCCGAGGGCACGAAGGAGATGAAGTCAGCCTGCCTCGCCCGGGACAGGTCGAGCTGGTTCCGCTTGAAGGTGATCTCGCAGAGATAGACCTTCAGCCCGGTCTTGGAGATCGCCTCGGCGCGGGCGAACAGTTCCGGCGGCAGCGTCTCGCCGGCCCACATGGTGCCGTCGAGATTGTCGAGGAAGAACTTGATGCCGCCGGCATGCACCACCAGCACGATCTCCAGCGCGAACGGGTCCGCCCCGTAGACCGAATAATGGTTGCCGATATTGTTCAGCGTCTGGGCGAAGCGGTCGGGATCGCCATAGTCGCAATGATAGAGGCAGGCGACCTCGGCATCCTTCTTGATGTCATCGAGCGACACCTGTGCGGGAGCGGCCGCGGCCCTGTCGACGGTCAGCGCGGCCCCCCCGGCGGCGAGACCGGCCATCACGGACCGGCGGCTGAGTTCAGGCATGGGCATGGCGTCCTCCTCCTCTTCTGTCTGCCGCGGCGGATAATGACCAGCGCGACCTCATTCGACCGCACCGGCGGGCTTGTCGCCTTGCTTGCCGGCATCGGGCGTGACGTCGAGCACCCGCGCATGGCTGGTGATCTCGACCTTCGGCTTGCAGTCCTTCATGCAGGGATTGGCGTTCCAGAACGCCTTTTCCGTGGTCTCGCGGTCGTCGTCGTAGAAGTTGGCCTGGTTCGGCAGCGCGACCTTGGGGAAATTCTCCTTCGACAGGACATAGTCGTCCGGCACGACGTCGTTGAGGTAGAGCAGATAGGCAACGATGGCATAGACCTCGTCCGGCTGCAGCGTCTGCGCCGCGCCGAACGGCATGGCCCGGTGCACATAGTCGAAAATGGTCGAGGTGTCGGGCCAGAACGAGCCGATGGTCTTTTCCGGCCGTTCGGATTTCAGCGTCCCCTGCCCGCCCGCCAGCACCGGCCACCGACCGACGCCCTCGCCGAACTCGCCATGGCACATGGCGCACTGGTTCTGGAACAGCTCCTCGCCCTGTGCCACCGAGCCCTTGCCCTCCGGCAGGCCGAGGCCGTCCGGGCGCACATCGATGTCCCAGGCCTTGATCTCCTCCGGCAGCGCCGGCCGGCCGAGCTTCACCGCATCGGCGGCGGCGGTGCCGGCGAGCGCGAGGAGGAGCGCGCCCGCAATGGCGCCGACCCTAGCTGACCTCGACATTCTCCGCCTCCCCGTTGCTGCGCACCAGCCAGGTCTGGATGCCGTTATTGTGGTAGATCGAGTTCTCGCCGCGCACGGCGCGCAGCTCCGCCTTGGTGGGCTGCACATAGCCGGTGTCGTCCATGGCGCGCGACTGCAGCAGCATTTCCTCGCCGTTCCAGTCGACATCGAGATAGAAGCGGGTCATCGCGCGCGGCAGCGCCGGCCCCTCGATGCGGGCGGTGGTCCAGTTCCTGCCGCCGTCGAGGGTGACGTCGACGCGGGTGATGGTGCCGCGCCCGGACCAGGCGATGCCGGAAACGACGTTGGGCCCCTTGGCGCGCAGCGGCGCCTGCGGGCTGGGGCTGGTGACCACCGACTTGGCATCCATGATGAAGGTGAAGCGGCGCGAGCGGCCGTCGGCCAGCAGGTCGGTATATTTCGACGTTTCCTCGCGCTGGCCCCAGGGCTGGTCGCCGACCTCGATGCGGCGCAGCCACTTGATCCACATATTGCCTTCCCAACCGGGCACGACGAGGCGCAGCGGGTAGCCCTGCTCGGGGCGCAGCGCCTCGCCATTCATCGCCCAGGCGACGAGGCAGTCGTCCATCGCCTTCTCCAGCGGGATCGAGCGCGTCATGGCCGAGGCGTCGGCGCCCTCGGCGAGCACCCACTTGCCCTGCGGCTTCACCCCGGCGGCTTCGAGGAAGGCGCGCAGCGGCACGCCGGTATAGACCACATTGTGGATCATGCCGTGGGTGTACTGGCAGCCATTGAGCTGGGCGCCGCGCCATTCCATGCCGCTATTGGCGGCGCATTCGAGGAAATAGACCCGGTTGGTGCGCCCCGGCATGCGCTTGATGTCCTCCATGGTGAACACCAGCGGCTTGTCCACCATTCCATGGATCATGAAACGGTGGCGGGCCGGGTCGATCTCCGCCTCGCCGCCATGGTGGCGCACGAAGCACAGGCCGTTCGGCGTGATGATGCCGTCCAGCGCATAGAGCGGGGTGAAGCTCACAGAGCTTTCGCTGCTGGCGGTGAGCCAGGTCACCTCGCGCCGGACCACGTCCTTCTCGAACGGCGAGGGAATGCCATAGGGGTGATTGTTCACCCCGGCGCCGAGCGCCTGCGTCCATTCGGGAATATTGACGATATCGGGATCGGGCGTCGCCTCCGCGGCGGCGGGCCGTACGCCGGCGGCCGCTCCCGCGCCGGCAAGCCCGGCGAGGGAGAGAAAGCGGCGGCGGTCCACCCGCGTCTCCGGCTTGGTCTGGGTCATCGCATTCTCCCGGACGGATATTCAAATTCGAATTTATGAATGAGTTGGACGTGCATCGTTCTTCACCGCGACCTCAGGCGCCGGAGACCTTGACCGAGCCGGTCGGCGCGATGTCCACGGTCCTGGCGGCGGCGACGTAACGCTCGACCAGTTCCCAGATCGGCGAGCCTTCCACGCCCTGGTTCACGCTGGCCCAGCCGGCGACCGCATAGGTCTTGCCGGGGTCGAGCGGCTGGCCGGTCTTCAGAGAGGTCAGGTCGGTGATGCGCTTGCCCATCGGCTGGCCGATGTCGATGGCATAGCCGACGCCGCCGACCCGCACCATGTCGCCGCCGCCCTGGAAATAGGGATCGGGGTTGAAGATGTTGTCGGCCACGTCCTCCAGCACGTCCTTCAGCTGCTTGCCGGTCATCATGTTGCGGTAGCAGGCGGGATAGGTGATGGCGGTGGCGTTGGCGATCGCCTCGAAGGTGATCGGGTCCCCCGGAAGCAGCGTGCCGCCCCAGCGGAAACCGGGCGAGAGGGCGATCTCGGCGTCGCGCTCGGCGAGCATGGCCTGGCAGATCATGTCGTCGAAGGTGCCGTTGAAATTGCCCCGCCGGTAGAGAAGGCTCCCCGCCTGCCCGACCACGCGGCCGAGATCGGCGGCATAGGGCGCGCGCACCTCCTTCACCAGCGCCGCCATCTCCGGATCGGGGGCGATGGCGTCGGAGAACACCGGCAGCAACCCGTAGCGGAAGCCGGCGACCTTGCCGTCCTTCACGTCGAGATCGAGCCGGGAGATGAACTTGCCGTGCGAGCCGGTGGCGATGAGCAGCGTCGTGCCGACCATCACCGGCGCCGGCAGCGCGTCGTGGGTGTGGGCGGTGAGGATGACGTCGATTCCCTTCACCCGGCCCGCCAGCTTGCGGTCGACATCGAAGCCGTTATGCGAGAGCAGCACCACCACATCGGCGCCGGCGGCGCGGGCCTCGTCGACCTGCTTCTGCACATCCTCCTCGCGCAGGCCGAATTCCCAGTCGGGAATCATCCAGCGCGGATTGGAGATCGGCGTGCGCGGAAAGGCCTGGCCGATGACCGCGACCCTGGCACCGCCGCGCTCGAACATCTTGCGCGCCGCGAAGACCGGCTCCTGCCACTCCATGCTGCGCACGTTCTGGGCGAGGAAGGCGAAGGGCGCCTTGTCGACGATGTCCTGCACCCGCTCGGCGCCGTAGGTGAATTCCCAATGGCCGACCATGGCGTCGAGGCCGAGCGCATCGAACACGCGCACCATGTCTTCGCCCTTGGTCTGCAGCGAACTCCAGCTTCCCTGCAGCCCGTCGCCGCCATCGAGCAGCAGCACATTGCCCTCCCCGCGCGCGGCGCGAATGGCCTTCACCAGCGTGGCGATGCGGTCGGCGCCGCCCATGCGCCCATAGCTGCCGGCCAGCGCGTCGAAATCGAGGCTGGTGAGGGCGTAGGCGTCCGGCCCGCCGGCGGCGAGCTTGAAATAGGACAGGAAAGCCTGATCGACGAGATGCGGCGGCAGGCCGCGCGCTTCGCCCACCCCGATATTGACCGAGGGCTCGCGGAAATAGATCGGTTCGAGCTGCGCGTGCAGGTCGGTGGTGTGCAGGATCGTCAACGTGCCCACGGGATCGAAGCGCAGGATATCGTCCTGCGTCATCGTTCCCGCCCGGGCCGCCTGGGCGAAGGCACCGCGGGCACCGGCTGCAAGCATGCCGGCGGCCGTCGCGGCGATCACGAAATCGCGGCGTGAGATCATCTGGCAAGTCTTCCCTGCTGGCGAGCGTCTTCCCTGCTGGCGAATCTTTGCCGCTGGCGAGAGGCTTCGCTGCTGGCAGGCCATCCCGATGGGAGGCCGGCCCATGACGCGACGGGCGGATCAGGCGACGGTCAGCTTGGCGCTCGCCGTCTGCTCGGAACCGTCATCGTCCTTCCAGGTGAAGGTGAACTCGCCCGATTCCGACGCCTTGTAGAAGAACGCCTGATAGGGATTGGCCGAGACGGCGGTAAACCAGTCCGCCTCAAAGAAGGTCTTGCCGTTGAAGCGCGCGGTGAATTTGTTGATGATGGCGCGCGGAATGGGCTTGCCGGACGAATCCTTGCGCTGCCCGCTCTCCATCTCGTGCGAAATGAGGGTCTTGATCTCGATGATCTCGCCGGCCTTGGCCTCGGAAGGCACCTTGATGCGCGGCTTGGACTTGATGGCCATGTTGGCGTTTCCCTGTCGTTTCCCCTGATGCGTGGCGCGCGGCCCCCAAGGGCCGGTCGCGCCGCTCAGCCGCCGCAGCCGCCGATGGTGACCTTCACCTGCGCCTTGGCCGTGTAGAGCGTGCCGTTCGACATCTCCGCCACGGCGACGACGTTCTGCGTCTGGGCGAGGCGCATGCGCACCGAAGCCGCCGCCTTGCCGGATTGCGGGGTGAACTTGTAGGTCACGACCTGGGGCAGCGGGTTGCCGTCGGCGAAGACGTGCACCGCCTTGACGTAGTCGCCATCGGTCATCGGGCTTTCGACGTCGACATTGAGCGGCACGACGAGGCCGTTCTCGGCGATCTCCGGCAGATCGAGCTTGATCTTGCCCGGGGCCATCGGCGTGTCGCCATAGAGCTTCTTGAGCTCGGCCGCGACCGCTTCCTCGGTCGCCATGACGAGCCGCGGGGCGAGCGTCGCCGCCAGCATGGCGGCCAGTCCGAGCCCCATGGTTTCCCGTCGCGACGGAGTCCAACTGCGAAGTTGCATCAGGCGTCCTCCTGCTGGCGTCGAGCGCCAGCGCTTTGTTTTTGCTTTGATTTAGTCGTCAGCGAGCCAATTTGGCCGGTAACGAACATACATATTGTGATATTAAATTTTTTGAATGTAAAGTGGCCTATCGAGCGATTGCCAATGCCTATCATCGCTCGCCACGGAGACCGCTTCAACATCCTCGCGAGAAGGGTGCGGCGCGGCTCAACAGCTGGGGAAGCACATGTCCAAGGAACCGATACGACCCAAGGAGTGCCTGCAGCCGACGCAGCGATTCATCGCTGGCTGCCTCGCCCTCGTCCTCCTCGCGCTGCCTTTCATCCTCGCCACCGCGCACGCCGCCGAGGACGAGAGCGAGAAGGAGATCGAACGCTACCGCCAGATGATCGAGGACCCGATGGCCAATCCGGGCTACCTCAATGTCGACCGCGGCGAAGTGCTATGGAGCGAGCCGCGCGGAACCAAAAACGTCTCGCTGGAGAGCTGCGATCTCGGCGAGGGACCGGGCAAGCTGGAGGGCGCCTATGCCCATCTGCCGCGCTACTTCGCCGATTCGGGCAAGGTGATGGACCTCGAACAGCGCCTGCTCTGGTGCATGGAGACGATCCAGGGCTTCGACACCAAGCCGATCGTCGCCAAGCCGTTCTCGGGCCCGGGGCGGACCTCCGACATGGAGGATCTGGTCGCCTTCATCGCCAACAAGTCGGACGGCATGAAGCTCCATGTCGCGCTGGCGACGCCGCAGGAACAGGAGATGTACGCGATCGGCGAGGCGCTGTTCTTCCGCCGCTCCTCGATCAACGATTTCTCCTGCTCCACCTGCCATGGCGACGCGGGAAAGCGCATCCGCCTGCAGGCGCTGCCGCAACTCGACGTGCCGGGCAAGGATGCCCAGCTCACCATGGGCACCTGGCCGACCTACCGGGTTTCGCAGAGCGCGCTGCGCACCATGCAGCACCGCATGTGGGACTGCTACCGGCAGATGCGCATGCCGCCGCCCGACTACGGCTCGGACGTGGTGACCGCGCTTACCCTCTACCTGACCAAGCAGGCCGAGGGCGGTGAGCTCAAAGTGCCGTCGATCAAGCGCTGAGGGAGGCGAAGATGAGAGTTCACACATTGCTGTCGCGCGCGGCGCTGGCCGGCGCCGTCCTCCTCCTGCCGCTCGCCGCCACCGCCCAGGAGGCGGCCAAGACGCCCGCCGTCGATGCGGCGCGGGTCGACGCGGTGGTCAAGGCGGGCTTCACCAAGCTGCCGGAGGGCTGGGAAACGCGCCTCCAGCAGGACGAGACGCAGCGCATCTGCTCGCTGACCCGCAACAACCCCTCGCCCGAACAGGCCGCGACGATCATGAAGCTGGAGGAGGTGCGCATCACCTTCCCCCAGGGATCGGTGCTCGGAAACTGGAAGGAGGGCGCCAAGGTCGCCCAGAACGGGCGCGGCGGGCAGTTCAGCGATGCGCCCGGCACGGTCAGCGGCGGCAATTGCTATGCCTGCCACCAGCTCGACCCCAAGGAAGTCAGCTATGGCACGCTCGGCCCCAGCCTCGTCGGCTATGGACGCGAGCGCAATTTCGCCCCCGAGGATGCCAAGGCGGCCTTCGCCAAGGTCTATGACGCGCAGGCCTCGATCGCCTGTTCCAGCATGCCGCGCTTCGGCACCAACGGCGTGCTGACCGAGCAGCAGATCAAGGACGTCGTCGCCTATCTGTTCGACCCGGAATCGCCGGTCAACAAATAGGCCGGCGTTACGGCGCCTTCTGCGCCGCCAGCCACGCCTCGAAGCCGGTGCTGTCGTAGGCGCCGGCTTCGACATAACGGAACATGCCGAGAAATTCGGGCTTGGGCAGCAGGCCCGGCAGGCGGGCGACCTCCACCACCTTGCCCTCGCGCAGGCCGAAGAACTGGAAGGTCGGCGTCGCCCGCACCGCGTAGTGCCCTGCCAGCGCCTTCTCCGACAGCGCCGCGCCATCGAAGCCGGTGACCTCGCGCGCGCCGAAAATGTCGAGATGCACGACGCTGAAATGGTCGCGCACATAAGTCTCGATCGCCGGATCGGCGAAATATTCGGTGTGCAGCCGCTTGCAGAGCGGGCAGCCGCGCTGGCTCCATTGAAGCGCGAAGCCCTTTCCGTCCGCCTTCGCCGCCGCGAAATCCTCCGGCAGATCGAGGAAGCTCTCGACATACCAGTCCTGCACATAGAGCCCGTCATCGCCGAGCCGGGTGGCCGCGCCGGCGGGTGTGGGCGCCAGCAGGAGCGCACCCGCCCCAAGGGTGAGCGAACGGCGGGTCAGGCAACGTTCCATGATCGGCTCCATCGTGGGCGCGCTCATCCGATCGCGCCGAGTGTGGGGAAGGCATCGAGCAGCCAGGCGGACAGTTGCGGCATCCAGCCGCCGATGAAGACCACGCCGGTGGCGACCAGCAGCACGCCGGACGCCTTCTCCACCAGGCCGAGCCGCGAGCGCATCGCCGCCGACCAGCGCAGGAAGCCGGTGGAGAACGCCGCAGCAGCGATGAAAGGCAGGCCGATCCCGGCGGCATAGGCCGACAGCAGCAGCACGCCCTTGGCGAGCGAATCCTCGGTGCCGGCGATGATCAGGATCATCGACAGGATCGGTCCGACGCAGGGTGTCCAGCCGAAACCGAAGGCGAGCCCGACCAGATAGGCGCCGACGAGCCCGGCCGGGGCGCGCGCCACATCCGGCGCCACCCGCCGATACAGCAGCGGAAGGCGCAGCAGGCCGAGGAAATGCAGGCCGAACAGAATCAGCATCGCCCCCGCCACCAGCGTCAGCAGCGGCGCGTGCAGGGCGAGCCATTGGCCAAGTTGCGAGGCGGTGGCGCCGAGCAGGATGAAGACGCTGGAAAAGCCGGCGACAAAGGCGACCGAGAGCGAGACCAGCCGCGCCCGCGTCGCCCCCTCGCCCTGCAGGCCACGGCCCGCACCGCCGAGAAAGCCGAGATAGGCCGGCACCAGCGGCAGCACGCAGGGCGAGGCGAACGACAGAAGGCCGGCCCCGAAGGCCCCGGGCAGCGTAATATCCAGCGACACGGCGTTTCCCCACGGACGATCCCGCTCTGCGACGGATTGACCATCGTATTCATATTCGAATGCGTTTATATAACGAATGCGATGTGACGTCATCCGGCAGGGGCCATGCAGGTACGGGTTCACGGGAAGATGAGCGGATGGCGCGGCTTGGCGGTTGTCGCTGGTGCCGCGGCCGTCCTGGCGGCGATGGCCGGCGCCGCGCCGGCGTGCGCCGCCGAGCTGCTGGTGTTCGAACAGGCGGGCTGCGTCTGGTGCCAGCGCTTCGAGCGCGAGATCGCCCCGCTCTATTCCCGGACGGAGGAAGGGCGCCTCGCGCCGCTGCGGCGGGTCGCGCTGGGCGACGAGGATGCGGCGTTCGCCACGCTAGCCGCGCCGGTGCGCTACGCCCCGACCTTCGTGCTGGTCGAGGACGGGCAGGAAGTGGGGCGCATTCCCGGCTATGCCGGCGAAGCGGCCTTCTGGGGGCTGCTGGCGGAGATGACGAAGAAATTGTCCCGGATACCGTGACGCTGTTGCTGGTGGAGCGAGTCCGATAAGCTGGAGTTGAAGGCGGCGTGATGATGACCGGAATCGTTTCGAAACGCATTGAGGACGAGCTGCGCAACGGCCCCGAGGTCTCGCCCGAGCTCGACCGGCTCATGCGCAATGCGCGGGAGGCGAGCGACTTCCTCAAGGCGGTCTCGCATGAAAACCGCCTGTTGCTGCTCTGCTTGCTGGCGGAGCGCGAACGCTCCGTCACCGAGCTTGAGAACATCCTTTCGCTGCGCCAGCCGACCGTGTCGCAGCAGCTCGCCCGGCTGCGGCTGGACGACCTCGTCTCCACCCGCCGCGAGGGAAAGACGGTCTATTACAGCCTCGCCGACGAAGATGTGCGGCGGCTGATCGGGGTGATCTACGACATTTTCTGCGGGACCAAGGAAGACTGAGCCGCAACAGCGCCGGCCGGACGGGCAACAATGCCCGCGGGAGCCATGGTACGGGAGGACCGGGCGCAATGGACGACCTCAATGCCTGGTGGGCCGCCCTGGCCGGCCTCGCCATCGGCGCCGCCGTGGGCTTCACCACGCGGCGCGCGCGGCTGTGCAGCTTCGGCGCGGTCGAGGATGCGCTGGTGGGTTCCGACACCCGCCGCCTGCGGGTGTTCGGCCTGGCGCTCGGCGTCGCCGTCGCCGGCACGCAGTTGCTGGTGCTGACCGGCCTGCTCGATCCGCAGGCGACCCCCTACGTGCCCGGTGCCCTGCCCTGGATCGGCATCGCGCTGGGCGGGGTGATGTTCGGCCTCGGCATGGCGCTGGTCGGCACCTGCGCGTTCGGGAGCTGCGTCCGACTCGGCTCGGGCGACCTGCGCAGCCTGGTCGTGCTGCTCGTCTTCGGCGCCACCGCCTACGCCATGCTGCGCGGCACGCTGGCGACCTACCGGATCGGCTTCGGCGAGGCCTGGGCGCTGACGATGACGGATTCCGGCCGGGCGGACCTGCCCGGGCTGCTGGACCCGCTGCTCGGCCTGCCGGGCCGCGCGCTCCTGGCCGCCGGCATCGCCGCCGTCCTCATCGCGCTGGCGGTGACCGACGCGCGCCTGCGCAAGGCGCGGCGCCTGCTCGCGGCCGGGTTCGTGCTCGGCGCCGGGGTCATCGGCGGGTGGCTGGCAACCCAGTATCTGGTCGACGAATTCATGCAGGCGGCACGGCCGCAGAGCCTGACCTTCGTCGCGCCGGTGGCGATCACCCTGAACGGGCTGCTGCTCGACGGCGCGGCGCTGCTGAATTTCGGCACCGGTTCGATCGCCGGCGTCATTCTGGGCGCCTTCGCCGCCGCGCGGTCGGGCGACGAGTTCCGCTGGGAGGCGTTCGACGACGCGCGCGAAATGAAGCGGCACCTGCTGGGCGCGGTGCTGATGGGCGTCGGCGGCGTGCTGTGCGGCGGCTGCACCATCGGGCAGGGGATCACCGCCGGCTCGCTGCTCGCCCTGTCCTTCCCGCTCGCGGTCGGCGGCATGATGCTCGGCGCCCGGCTCGGCATCGCCTTCCTGGTCGAGGGACGGGCGCTGTTCTTCCTGCCGGCCAGCCGGACCCAGCCCATACGATCGCGTGTGGCCGGCGGTCGGCGCCCGCGCTCCTGAGGCCGCGGGTCGGTGGCCCGACCGAGCGCGGCCTACGCCGACGGGCCGGCGGGCCGCACGATGCGGGCGAACAGGGCGGCGCTGCGGTTGCGCGCGCTTCGCGGCGGCGCCACAGAAACCGGCTGAGGCGGGGCGGGTAGCGGCACATCGGCGGCCGGCACATCGGCGGCCGGTACTTCGCCGAACTGCGCCTCGATGCTGCGCACGCACTGCTCCACGCCGGCATCGGCAAGCCGATAGAAAACCTGCTTGGCGGCCCGCCGGGTGGCGACCAGCCCGGCCCGCCGCAATTCGCCGAGCTGCTGGCTGAGCGCCGGCTGGCCGATGCCGGTGGCGCCGTCGATCTCGCCCACGGTCATCTCGCCGGAACGGAGATGGGAGAGGATCATCAGCCGCTGCGGCTGCCCGTAGCTCCGCAGCTTCTCAACCGCCTTGTCGGCTTCCTCGCGGGTCAGCGCCATGGTTTCAGCGCCATTGCGTCACCCGCGCTCCACGGTGCGGCAGAACCAGGCCGGGTCCTCGTCCGACAACAGCGTCTCGTCGGTAAGCGGGCGGAGCACCGGGTCGCCGGGCTCCCAGCCCTCCGGTGTCACGGCGTCGCCCAGTTCGACGCGCCTCAGCGCGGCGGCGAGGCGCAGCATCTCCGCCGCCGAGCGGCCGACCGACATCGGGTACCACTGAATGGCGCGGACGATGCCGTCCGGGTCGATGAAATAGCTCGCCCGCACGGTCGAGGAATCCTGCGCCGTCTCGTCCAGCATGCCATAGGCGCGGCTGATGACGAGCGAGGTGTCCTCCACCACCGGAAACGGCACCTCAACGTCGAAAGCGCCGCGGATCGCCCGCAGCCAGCCCAAATGGGAAAACAGGCTGTCCACCGACAGCCCCATCAGCGCGACGTCGATCGCCTCGAAGCGCGGCGCCAGCCGGGCCAGCGCGATGAACTCGCTGGTGCAGACCGGGGTGAAGTCCGCCGGGTGCGAGAACAGCACCAGCCAGCGCCCCCGGTAGTCGCTGAGCTGGACCTGCCCTTGCGTCGAGCGGGCGCTGAACACCGGCGCGGCATCGCCGATCCGCAGCGGGCGCGGTGCGGTGGCGGCGAATCGGCTCTCGGACGGAAGTTCCCCTGTCATGCCCCCTGATTGCCCTCAGCGCGAAAGTGACGCAATACGGATTTACAATTACATAGATTATGTAAATATGAAACTTATGAAGTCTCCGGAGGAACGCCAATGACCGACCCGATCCCCGATCCGCATCTCGAACAGGCCGCCGCCCAGATCCGCGCCGCCCGCGCGAGCGACAACCGCCTCGCGGTGGAAGCCTTCTTCGACGAGCCGACCAACACCGCGAGCTACGTCATCCACGACCCCGCCACCCGGCGGGCCGCCATCGTCGACAGCGTGCTGGATTTCGACGCGGCGTCGGGACGCACCTCCACCGCCTCGGCCGACGCGATCATCGCCTTCGTGAAGAAGGAGGGCCTGACGGTCGACTGGCTGCTGGAAAGCCACGCCCATGCCGACCACCTCTCCGCCGCGCCCTACATCCAGCGCGAATTGGGCGGCAAACTCGCCATCGGACGGGAGATCGTCACCGTCCAGAACGTGTTCGGGAAGATCTTCAATTTCGGCACCGAATTCGCCCGCGACGGCTCCGAATTCGACCGTCTGTTCGAGGATGGCGATACGTTCAGCGTCGGCTCCATTCCGGCCATGGTGCTGCACGTGCCCGGCCACACGCCGGCCGACATGGCCTATGTGATCGGCGACGTCGTGTTCACCGGCGATACGCTGTTCATGCCGGATTTCGGCACCGCCCGCGCCGATTTCCCCGGCGGCGATGCGCGCCAGCTCTACCACTCGATCCGCCGCCTGCTGTCGCTGCCGGACGAGACCCGGCTGTTCCTCTGCCACGACTACAAGGCGCCGGGCCGCGACACCTATGCCTGGGAAACCACGGTCGGCGCCGAGCGCGCCGGCAACGTCCATGCCCGCGACGGCGTGGACGAGGACGCCTTCGTCGACATGCGCACCCGGCGCGACGCCACGCTCTCCATGCCCAAGCTGATCCTGCCCTCGGTGCAGGTGAACATGCGCGCCGGCAACCTTCCCGAACCGGAAGAGAATGGCCGGCGCTACCTGAAGCTGCCGCTCGACACGCTCTGAGACCGCTCGCAACCGGCGCGCCAACGCCAACGCCAGCGATCAGTCGACCAATCAACACATCCAACGAAGATCGAGAAACGCCATGACGTCGAAACAGATCGTGCCGGAATTTCACGTGTCCGGCCCATTGGACGACGCATCCCTCGCGCAGGCCGCGGCTTCCGGCTTCCGCGCGATCATCTGCGCCCGTCCCGATGGCGAGGAGCCGGGACAACTGCCGGCCAGCGAAATAGCCACCCTGGCCGAGGCGCTGGGCATGGCCTTCGTCCATATTCCGGTGACCCCCGGCACCTATGCCGATGCCGACGTGGCCACCATGCGCACCATGCTCGACCGCCTTCCCGGACCCGTGCTCGGCTATTGCCGCAGCGGTACGCGGGCGGCGACGCTGTGGGCGCTGGCCGAAGCGGACCGGCGCGGCCCGGACGACATCCTGGCGCTGACCTCCGCCGCCGGCTGCGACCTCTCGGGCCAGCGCGCGCGCCTCGCCGCGCGTGCCGCGGCCTCCCGCATCGGCGGCGCCGGCACGGCGAAGATCTACGACGTGGTCATCGTCGGCGGCGGGGCGGCGGGTATCGCCACCGCGTCGAGCCTGCTGAAACGCCGGCCCTCGCTGGACATCGCCATCGTCGAGCCGGCGGAATGCCATTACTACCAGCCCGGCTGGACCATGGTCGGCGCCGGCGTGTTCCAGCCGGAAACCACCCGGGTGCCGATGGGCGCGGTGATGCCCGACGCCGTCACCTGGATAAGACAGGCCGCCGCCGGCTTCCTGCCGGAGGCGAAGGAGGTGGCGCTGGCGGACGGCTCTTGCCTGCGCTACCGGGTACTGGTCGCCGCGCCTGGGCTGCGGCTGGCGTGGGAGGCCATTCCCGGCCTTCCCGAGGCGCTCGGCCACAACGGCGTCACCTCCAATTACCGCTTCGACCTCGCCCCCTACACCTTCCGCCTCGCCAGCACGGTGAAGTCCGGCCGCGCCCTGTTCACGCAGCCGGCCATGCCGATCAAATGCGCCGGCGCGCCGCAGAAGGCGATGTACCTCTCCTGCGACATCTGGCGGGGGGCCGGCGTCCTGCCGCGCATGCAGGTGGAGTTCCACAATGCGGGGGGCGTGCTGTTCGGCGTGCCGGCCTATGTGCCGGCGCTGATGGACTATGTGAAGCGCTACGGCATCGACCTCAATTTCGGCTCCACCCTCGTCGCCGTCGATGGCGGGGCGCAGGTCGCCACCTTCGAGCGCAAGGGGGCCGATGGCGCCACTGAGCGGGTGGAGCGCGCCTTCGACATGCTGCACGCCGTGCCGCCGCAGAAGCCGCTCGATGCCGTCGCCGCCAGCCCGCTGGCGGGTGCCGGCGGCTGGATCGAGGTCGACCCGGCGACGCTGCGCCATGCGCGCCACCCCGACGTCTTCGCCCTCGGCGATGCCGCCAGCACGCCGAACGCCAAGACCGCCGCCGCCGCCCGCAAGCAGGCGCCGGTGGTGGCGGTCAACGTGCTGGCGGCGCTGGAGGGCAAGGCCCCCGCCGCGCAGTATGACGGCTATGGCTCCTGCCCGCTCACCGTCGAGCGCGGCAAGATCGTGCTGGCCGAGTTCGGCTATGGCGGCGCGCTGCTGCCCACCTTCCCGCGCTGGCTGCTCGACGGCACCCGCCCGACCCGCCTCGCCTGGTTCCTCAAGGACCGCATGCTGCCGCCGATCTACTGGCACGCCATGCTGAAGGGGCGGGAATGGCTGTGCGAGCCGCAGCCGATCGTGCCGGACCGCGAGGCCGCGTGATGCTCGATCCGCTGCAATACGGGCTCGGCGCCGGCGCCGGCGTGCTCGTCGGCTTCACGCTCGGGCTGGTCGGCGGCGGCGGCTCGATCCTCGCCGTGCCGCTGATGGTCTATCTCGTCGGCGTGCGCAACCCGCACATCGCCATCGGCACCAGCGCCTTCGCCGTCGCCATCAACGCGGCGGCCGGCCTGTTGAGCCATGCCCGGGCCGGGACGGTGAAATGGCGCTGCGGCGGCATGTACGCCGCCGCCGGTATCGTCGGCGCCTTTGCCGGGTCGAGCCTCGGCAAGCTGGTCGCCGGCGAGAAGCTGCTGCTGCTGTTCGCCCTGCTGATGCTCGTGGTCGGCGTGCTGATGCTGCGCGGGCGCGGCAATCCGGGCGAACCCGGTGCCGAGTGCAATCGCCAGAAGGCACCGAAAGTGCTCGGCTTCGGCCTCGGCACCGGCGCCTTTTCCGGCTTTTTCGGCATTGGCGGCGGCTTCCTCATCGTGCCCGGGCTGATCGGCTCCACCGGCATGCCGATCCTCAACGCCGTCGGCACCTCGCTGGTGGCGGTCACCGCCTTCGGCCTCACCACCGCGTTCAACTATGCGCTGTCCGGTCTGGTGAACTGGCCGCTGGCCTTCACCTTCATCGCCGGCGGCGCGCTCGGCAGCGTCGCCGGCATGAGGCTCGCCCGGCGCCTCGCCGGCCGCACCGGGCGCCTTACCACGGTGTTCGCGACACTGATCTTCGTGGTGGCGAGCTACATGCTGTTCAAGAGCGCCTCGGCGCTTCTGGCCTGAACCACTCAGCTGGCCGGGAGCACCACCACCTTCGCCCCGTCCGGGATGCGGCCATAGAGGTCGATCACGTCCTGGTTCATCATGCGGATGCAGCCGGAGGAAACCGCCTCGCCGATCGACCACGGCTCGTTGGTGCCGTGGATGCGGTAGAGCGTGTCCTTGCCGCCCTTGAACAGATAGAGCGCGCGAGCGCCCAGCGGATTGGCCTCGCCCCCTTCCATGCCGCCGGCCCATTTCGTGTACTTGTCCGGCTCGCGGGCGATCATGTCCCGTGTCGGCGTCCAGCGCGGCCAGGCGCGCTTGTAGGCGACCTCGGCGGTGCCGCTGAACTCCATGCCCGCCCGCCCCACGCCGACGCCGTAGCGCAGCGCCTTGCCGTTCTCCTGCACGAGGTAGAGAAAGCGGTTTCCGGGGTCGACCACCAGCGTGCCCGGCGGCTGGCCGGTGGGGTCGTCGACCAGCGTGCGCCGGTTGCGCGCCTTCATCTCGTCGACCGGCACGCCGGGGATGCGATATCCGCCGTCCTCCAGCGCGCCATAGCGCGGCGCGAAGGGGGAAACCACCGGAGCGGGCGCGGGCGGTGGCCGGCGCGTGGCGCAGGCGCCGAGCGCGAGCGGAAGAAGGCACAGCAGGCCCCGGCGCGACAAGCCGCGTGGCGCCCGGCGATCACTCTCGAAGCTCATGCGCATTACTGGGCCGCCTGGCGGCGGCGCGCCTCGGTGAAGGCCTCCTTGAAGCCGGCATAATCGAGCGTCGAGGTGCGGAACGGGCCGATCAGATAGGCCGGCGTCCCCTGCAGGCCGAGCGATTCCGCCTGGGCGAGATTGCGGCGCAGCAGCGCGGTGATGTCGCCGGCATGTGCCTTGAGGTCGGCATCGAGACGGGCAAGGTCGATGCCCGACCCCTGCACCGCCTTCAGCATCTGCTCCTTGCTGACGCCGCGCCCGGGGATCGCCATCAGCGCGCGATGCACCTTGTCGTACCCGCCCTGATATTTGGCCGCGAGGGCGATCTGCGCGCCATAGACCGAGGCCTCGGTAAGGATCGGCCAGTCCTTGTAGACGAGGCGGATCCTGCCATCCTCCCGCACCGCGCGCTCCAGGTCTGGCGCGGATTTCTTGCAGAACGGGCAGTTGTAATCGAGGAAGGCGACGACGGTGACATCGCCCTTCGGGTTGCCGGCGGTCGGCGCGGCGGGATCGCGCAGGATCGCGTCGACATCGACGCCCTGCGCGCGAAGGGCCGAGGCCGGAAGGGCCGTGCCGGCGGCGAGGAGGCCGGCGAGCATGAGGAAATGGCGGCGCTGCATGAGGGCTCCTGAGCGTTAAAAGGCAATGGGGAGGCTGCGGGTTCAGGCGCCGGCGGCATCGAGCCGGCGGGCGATTTCCTCGGCGGTGACCGGGCCGACGAGGCGCGAGCCGGCGATCTCGCGCCCCTGCGCGTCGACGAGGAACAGCGCCGGCGGGCCGACCACCCGGAACCGCGCCATCAGGGCGCGGGTGGCGGCGTCGTAGTCGGTGACGTCGGCGGTGACCTGCGCCAGCCGCGCGAGCCGCGCCCGCAATTCGGGCGCCGCCATCACCGCCGCGTTCGACTTGCACACGGTGCACCAGTCGGCGGTGAAGTCGACGAGGATCGGGCGCCCCGGCGCGCCGCCACCGACATCGGCGATGGCCTGGTCGAAGGCGGCGGTGGAGGTGACCGTCACGGCGGTGTCCGCCGCCGGCTGGCCGGGGACGGGGGCGGCGGCGAAGGCCAGCGGGCGGAGCGGGTCCTGCGCCCCGCCGGCGGCGCCGACGATCAGCGCCGCGCCATAGAGCGCCGCCGCCGTGCCGCCGCCGCGGGCGAGACGCGCGGCCGGGCCGCTCGCCGCGGTAAGCCGGTCAAACCCGCCGAAGAACGCCGCCGCCGCCATGAGAAGCACGCCGAGCATTGCCAGCGTCGCCGGCGGCGGCAGCAACCGCCCGGCGAGCAGGATGGCGACGGCGAGGAAGATAACGCCGAACATCTGTTTCGCCCGCTCCAGCCAGACGCCGCTCCTCGGCAGCAGCGAGGGGCCGAACAGCCCGACCAGCATCAGCGGCAGGCCCATGCCGAGCCCGAGCATGAACAACGCCGCGGCACCGGTGGCGGCGTCGCCGGTCGCGGCCGCGTACAGCATGGCGCCGGCCAGCGGCGGCGTCACGCAGGGGCCGACGATCAGCGCCGAGCCGAAGCCCAGCGCCGCCGCGCCCCCGATCGAGCCACCGCCGCCACGTCCCGCGAGCCGGGCGGAGAGCCCCGCCGGCAGGGCGAGATCGAACAGGCCGAACATGGAGAGTGCCAGCGCGGCGAAGAGCGCGGCGGTCACGCCGAGCGCCAGCGGGGTCTGCAGCGCCGCCTGAAGATTGGCGCCCGACCACCCGGCCACCGCCCCCACCAGCCCATAGGCGCCGGCCATGGCGAGCACATAGGTGCCGGTGAGAACGAGGCTGCGCCGCGCCGTCAATGCCGCGCCCGAACGGGTGAGCATGCCGGCGAGGATCGGGATCATCGGGAACACGCAGGGCGTCAGCGCCAGCAGCAGCCCGAAGCCGAGAAAGGCCAGCAGGGTCCAGCCGAGGCCGCCCTGAAACAGCGCTTCGATGCCCCCGTCGTCCGGCGCGGCGGCGGAGGATGCGGGCGCGGCCGGCGCAACCGCCGCAGAGGCCGGGCCGCCGGCGCCAGGCGCGGCCTCGCCCATCTCCAGGGCGGCCTTGCTGATGCCGAGCGTCGCGAGGTCGACGAGGCGCGCCTGCGGCGGGAAGCAGATCCCCTTCTCCGAGCACCCCTGATAGGAGACCCTGAGCCGGCCGGTGCTGGCGAGGCTGCCGGCGCTGGCCTCGACATCCCTATGGAAAATCTGGACGACGCCGAAATTGGGATCGTCCTTGGCCTCGCCCTCCGGCCGCTCCAAAGGCACGGCCGCGCCGTCGAGCGTGGCCTGCAGGCTGTCGCGGTAGAGATAATTGCCGGGCTCGACCCTCCAGCGCAGCAGCAGCGTTCCGGAGGGCGAGCGCTCGGCGTCAAGGCTGAAAGGCTCGGTGCGCGCCGAGGCCGCGACCAGCGGGGTGAAGCCGGGAGCTTCGCCGGCGCCGGCGCCGGGCGGCAAAAGGCACGTCAGCACAAGAACCGCCGCCGGGATCACCGCCGCCCGAATTGCCGCCCAAACTCGCCCTGCCATCGGATTCGCCGCTCCTTCATCGTCGCGACGCAGCGCTCTTATCCTCAGCTTAAGCCAGCCTTAAGCTGGCGGCCGAAGATGGCGGGCGATGACGGAGCAGGGATGAACACGGCGTGATGCGCATACTTCTGGTCGAGGACGACCCGGTGCTGGCGGACGGCATTCGCGCCGGCCTCGCCCTGGCCGGGTTGACGGTGGACGCCGTGACCAACTGCGCCGACGCGCAGGCGGCGCTTGCCGGCGCGCGCTTCGACGCTCTCGTGCTCGACCTCATGCTGCCGGACGGCTCCGGCCTCGACGTGCTGGCGGCGCTGCGCGCCCGCCGCGACGCGACGCCGGTTCTGCTGCTGACCGCCCTCGACGAGACGACCGACCGGGTGCGCGGGCTGGATGGTGGCGCCGACGACTATCTCGGCAAGCCGTTCGATCTCGACGAACTGGCCGCCCGGCTGCGCGCCCTCGCCCGGCGCGGCGGCGGCCGGGCCAGCCCGCTTCTCACCCATGGCGGCCTCACCCTCGACCCCGCCACGCTCTCGGTCAGCCTCGCCGGCCATGCCGTGCCGGTGTCGCGGCGGGAGTTCGCCGTGCTGGCCATGCTGATGGAGCGGCCGGGCGTCATCCGCTCGAGGGGCGAGCTGGAAGAGCGGCTCTATGGCTGGCAGGAGGAGATCGAGAGCAATACGGTCGAGGTCTATGTCCACAATCTGCGCGCCAAGCTGGGCCGCGACGCCATCGAGACGGTGCGCGGGCTGGGCTATCGGCTGCGGGGGGCGGCATGAGTTCGCTGCGGCGCCGGCTCTTCCTCATCCTCATGGCCGCCACCGGGCTCATCTGGCTGTGTGCCGTGGCGTGGATCAGCATTGGCAGCCGTAGCGAACTGGAGCATGTGCTCGACACCCGCCTGCAAGAGGCGGCGCGCATGGTGCACTCGCTGGTGATGGCGGGAGAGCATGCGCCGGGAGGCGCGGCACCGGCCCTCGCCGACACGCTGCCATCCACCCCCCTGGGCTATGAGCGGCAATTGTCCTGCCAGATATGGTCGTTCGACGGCCGGCTCCTCGCCCGGTCCTCCGGCGCGCCCGATGCCGCGCTGGCCGACGAGAGCGAGGGCTTTTCCGATCACGAGGTCGATGGCGAGACCTGGCGGGTCTACACCATCGTCGACCCGGAAAAGGATGTCCGGGTGGTGGTGGGCGACCGGATCGGGCTGCGCGACAGGCTGGTGCGCGACCTCGTCGCCGGGCTCGCGGCGCCGGCGCTGCTGGCGATGCCGCTGCTGGGGCTGCTGATCTGGTGGAGCCTCGGGCGCGGGCTGCAGCCGCTCAACCGGGCGGCCAAGGAAATCGCCGCACGCGAGGGCGAGGACATGCGGCCGGTCCCCCCCGATGGGACGCCATCCGAGATCCAGCCGCTGATCGGCGCCCTGAACGGGCTGTTCGCCAAGGTGGAAGCGGCACGCGCGCATGAGCGCGACGTCACCGCCTTCGCCGCCCATGAGCTGCGCACGCCGCTGGCGGGGCTCAAGACCCAGGCGCAGGTCGCCCTCGCCACCCCCGACGCCGCGACCCGCGAAAACGCGCTGCGGCAGATTATCGTCTCGGTGGACCGCACCGCCCGCCTGGTGCGGCAACTCCTGGCGCTCGCGCGTCTCGATGCGGGGGCGGCCGGCGCGGCGCGGGAAACGTCGATCGGCGCGCTATTGCGCGAGATCGTCGCCGCCGTGCCGCGCCCGCCCGGCATCCGGGTCACGGTCGACCCCGCGCTGGACGCTATCGTACGCCCGCTGGACTCCGATACGCTGGCGCTCGTGCTGCGCAATCTGCACGAGAACGCCGTGCAGCACATGGTGGCCGGCAGCATCCGCTGGTCAGTGGAGGACGGCGCCCGCCTCGTCATCGAGGACGAGGGGCCGGGAATCCCCGGGGATGAACTCGACCTCGTGCGCCAGCGCTTCTACCGCGGGCGGACAATGGCCGGCCCGGGCTCCGGGCTCGGCCTCGCCATCGCGGAAACCGCGGCCGCCCGCCTCGGCGCCCGGCTCGACCTCGCCAATCGCGCCGACCGGACGGGCTTGCGGGCCGTCGTCGATCTCCGCCACCGGTAGAAGGGCGAAATGCGTGTTCTCCGGCCTCGCCCTTCAGGAGGAACTGGACAAGCGCGCCCCCGCCTGGTGCGGAATCCCGGCCGTCAGTCCGCGCAATGGCGGCACTGTGGAATGGTCGCGGCCGGGAGCGGCTGATGTCTGTTGCGATTATTTTTCAACAGAGGGCCGGCGCGATCAGGTTGCATCATCTGACAGACACCGGCCCCGCCCCGCAAAGGCCTGCCCAGCAAAGGCCCGCCGGAACGCCCGCTGCAGGCCTTCCCGCCCGAGCGGCACGATCCAGGGCAGCCGGCCCAGCACCGGAACCCGCCCGATAGCGGCGATGGCGCTTTCCGCTTCCGGCGCGGCATCGCCGATGAAGGCGACCCCGAGCAGCGGTATCGCCCGCCGCCGCAGGGCTTCCACCGACAGCAGCGTGTGGTTGATGGTGCCGAGGCTTGTGCGGGCGCACAGCACCAGCGGCAATTGCCATCTGGCGAACATGTCGATGAAGGTCAGTTCCGGCGTCAACGGCACCATCACCCCGCCCGCCCCCTCGATCACCAGCGGGCCGGAGAGCGGGGGAATTGCGAGGCGGGCCGGGTCGATCACGAAGCCCTCCAGGGCCGCCGCCAGGTGCGGCGAGGCCGGCGCGCGCAGCCGATAGGCCTCCGGAACGATGCGCCCGGCGGGAATCTCGCCGAGCCGGCGGACCGTCCCGCTGTCGGTCTCGCCCTCCAGCCCCGCCTGCACCGGCTTCCAATAGGAAGCGCCGAGGAAGGCCGTGAGCGCGGCGGCGAACACCGTCTTGCCGATGCCGGTATCGGTGCCGGTGACGACGATCACCCGGCTCATAGGGGGGCGGCCGCTTGCTCAACGGCAGCGCCACAACCCCGATCGGCCGGCGGCCTTTGTTGGCACGCCGCGGCGCCATTGCCCGGCGCAGGCGCGCCTTGGCCCGGCGCGGCCGCGCGCATACCAAGCCTGGCCAGCAGCGCCGCATCGGCGCCGCGATCCGGATTGCCGGCGGTCAGCAGCACCTCGCCGGTGAAAATGGAGTTCGCGCCCGCCAGGAAGCACAGCGCCTGCGTCTCATCGCTCATCGCCTGCCGGCCGGCCGACAGACGCACGACGCTGGCCGGCATGAGGAGACGCGCCAGGGCGACCAGGCGCACAAAGGCGATGGCGTCGGCCGGCGCGGCCCTGTCCGCCACCGGCGTCCCCTCGATTTCATGCCACATATTCAGCGGCACGCTTTCGGGAGGCGGGTCCAGTGTGGCCAGCAGCACCAGCATCGAGATCCGGTCGTCCACCGTCTCGCCCATGCCGACAATGCCGCCGCAACACAGCCTGATGCCGCCTGCGCGCGCATGCGCCAGCGTCTCCAGCCGGTCGTCGAGCGTGCGCGTGGTGACGATCCTGGGATAGAAGCCGCGCGAACTATCTATATTGTGGTTGTAGTAGTCGAGGCCGGCCCGCGCGAGCCGCCCGGCCTGTGCCGGCGTCACCATGCCGAGCGTGACGCAGGTCTCCAGGCCCAGCGCCTTGACCCCCTCGACCATGGCGCAGACCGCATCCATGTCGCGGTCCTTCGGCCCCCGCCAGGCCGCCCCCATGCAGAACCGCGTGGCGCCACCGGCCCTGGCGCGACGCGCCGCCGCGAGCACGCGCTCCACCTCCATCAGCTTGGTCGCCGTCACGCCCGTCTGCCAATGGACGCTCTGCGAACAGTAGCCGCAATCTTCCGGGCAGCCCCCGGTCTTGATCGAGAGCAGTGTCGCCGTCTCGATCTCGGCCGGGTCGAAATGCCGCCGGTGGATCGCCTGGGCACGGAACAGCAGTTCCGGAAACGGCAGGTCGTAGAGGCCGCGCGCGGCGGCCTCGGTCCATGGTGGCGGCGGACCTTCGCCCGCAGCGTGCGCCACGCCCTCGCGCCGGGTCGCGCCGGTCATTGGCCGATCCTGCCGAGCAGCCGGGCCGGCACCAGCGCCGCCCCCAGCGCGACCATGGCGATGTTGATCAGGTCGCCGAGGATGAAGGGGGTGAAGCCGAGCGGGATGACCTGGCCGAGCGGCACATAGAGCCCAAGCCAGGGCAAGCCGATCGCATAGGTCACGGCGAGGCCGGCCAGCATGGCGAAGCTGCGCCCGACATGCCCGCGCCCCTGCGCCAGCGCGCCGGTCAGCCCGCTCGCCGCGAGATAGCCGAGGAGATAGCCGCCGGTCGGCCCGGCCATATAGGCGATCCCGATGCCGCGCTCCGGCGTGCCGGAGAACACCGGCAGGCCGATGGCGCCGGCGGCGAGATAGACGAGGAAGGTCGCCGTGGCGAGGCGGGGACCGGTGGCGACGGCGATGGCCATCACCGCCAGCGTGTGCAGCGTCATCGGCACCGGCCAGGACGGCACGCGCAGCTTGGCGCAGAGCGTGATGAGGGCGACGCCGAGCAGGATGGCCGCACTCGCCTTGGCCACCTGCCGCAGACCGGGTCGGGTGAGAATGAGGGTGGAAGACATAGCCGACTCCATTATTATAGATAATATGTCCGTATATCTATAATGAATTCACAGGAGTCGCGGTGGTGCAAGTCTCATTATCGATAATGTTAACCGACGATCGCGAAAACATCGCGCTTGCGTCCGCTCGCGGCAACGACCGGGCGGTGCCCGATCCACTGCACATGCCGCGCCAGGGTCGAACAGGCCGTCTCGACCTCGCCTTTGCGCAGGGCGGCGAGAATGGCGCGATGGTCGTGATCGGTGCGCGCTTCCCAGTCCGAGCGCCAGGCCGAGAAGAGGAAGCGGGCGCTGGCCGCGTGCAGGTCGTCGATGGCCGCCAGCAGGCGCGGCATGCCGCAGGGCGCGACGATCAGCCGGTGGAACCGCCGGTTCGCCTCTTCCCAGGAGCGGACATCGCGCGAATTGTCGCCGGCCTTCGTGGCTTCCTCCGCCGCCTCGAGAATGGCCGCGGTCAGGTGCGGCGCGGCATGGCGCAGCGCCAGCACTTCCAGCGCCGCCCGCATCTCGGCGACTTCCCTGACCTCCGCAAGGTCGAACGCCGCCACCCGCACGCCGCGCCGCGGCTCGCTCACCGCCAGCCCCTGCGCCTCCAGCCGCCGGAACGCCTCGCGCACCGGCACATGGCTCGCCCCGAATTCCGCGGCGATGTGGTCCTGGCGAAGCCGCGATCCCGGCTCGACCGCGCCGGCGATGATCCGGTCCGCCAGGACCCGGCTGATACGCGCCGCCAATGTCTCGTCTGATTTCGCTGCCATGTTTTATAGATAATTTGTCCCGTCGGCTTTGTCGACCGGACAGGAGGCAGTCGACGTCGCCAGAGGGGTACGACCCAAAGGGCCACCGGCCTTCCCTGCCCCATCCCCCTTCGTGGCACGGCGTTGACGCAGGAAAGCCCGTCGGTGATTTCTCACGGACGGGCTTTTTGCTGAGGATGTGACGAAGCTTTGTGCTGTGCTTTGCAGGCCTGGCAGCGACCTACTCTCCCAGGTCTTGAGACATAGTACCATCGGCGCTGAGGAGTTTAACGGCCGAGTTCGGGATGGGATCGGGTTGAGGCTCCTCGCAATGGCCACCAGGCCGGCGAAGCACAGCATTTTGCGAAGCAAGGATCCGTTATGGATCGGGCCTGGTCGGCCCTGGTCTTTGGATTGCTTTGATCCCTGATGGATGACCATCGAGGATGAGAACGATCAAGCCAATCGAACGATTAGTACCGGTAAGCTCAATATGTTGCCACACTTACACACCCGGCCTATCAACGTGGTCGTCTTCCACGGTTCTCAAGGGAATACTCGTTTTGGGGTGGGTTTCCCGCTTAGATGCTTTCAGCGGTTATCCCGACCGTACATAGCTACGCTGCACTGCGGCTGGCGCCACAACAGATCCACCAGAGGTACGTTCATCCCGGTCCTCTCGTACTAGGGACAAATCCTCTCAA
>NZ_JAHBGC010000059.1 GCF_018390645.1 Ancylobacter dichloromethanicus | reverse complement strand
CGTGTTCGCCACCGAGGGTGCGGAAATCCGCACCGACGACATCTCGGGCGGGTTCGGTGATGACGCGATCATCGTGGCGGCGACGGATGGCGGCCGCATCCGGCTCGATGACATCGACGGCGGCTTCGGCGACGACGACATCATCATCGCCGGCACCGATACCGAAGGCACCTTCATCTCCCTCGACAATATCCGCGGCGGCTTCGGCGACGATCTGGTCGTGCTGTCGGGCCTCGACAATCTGAACTCGAACTTCGATATCGATGGCGAGGTCGACGGTGGCTTTGGCTTCGACACGCTGGTCGTGACCAATGAGAGCGCGCTTGTCCTCCACGACGTGGAGCACTTCCAGCAGCTCGGGGTTTCCGACGGCTCCTATCTCGACCTCACCCAGCGCTGGGTGAACTTCAACGGCAACAGCGGGATGGACGGCCTGGTGGCGGTGGACTCCACCTCCTATCTGCGCCTCTCCAACACCAATGCCGACCTCGACACCGGAACCTTCGTTCTCGAAGGCTCCATGGGCGAGGACGGGTATCGGTCGATCTACACCGGTGCCGCTGCCGGCGAACTGACGATGACGGGCGGTGTGCTCGACGTGGCCGGCGACTCGGTGGAAGGCCCATTCGACACCCGCATCGAGCTGTACGACACCATGGGCAGCACGCCGGACGTGGATCTACCCGACGCGACCTTCGTCAACCAGGGCACCATCGCGCTGCATAATGGCGTCGATGACATCGCCGGTGATCGCCTCACTATCAATGGCGACTATATCGGCGGCGGTAACCTGCTGATCGACACCTATCTCGGCAACTCCGGCAGCCCGACCGACATTGTGGTCATCGGCGGCGATGTCGCGGCTGAGAATACGACCACGGTCTACGTCAACAACACGAACCCGGGCCAGGGTGCCTTTACCGGCACCACGCTCGGCTCGGGCATCAAGGTGGTGGACGTCACCGAGGGCAACGCTTCGGCCGGCGATGCTTTCCAGCTGGCGCGCAACACGGTGAGCGGCGAGCGCGAAGTGATGGGTGGGGCCTTCTCGTACCGCCTCTTCCAGGATCCCACGAGCGGCGGCGGGATTGCCGACGGCGGCAGCGGCGGCGACTGGTTCCTGCGCGCGGGCTACACCGCCCAGGCGACCGGTTATGCGACCGCGCCGTCGGCGATGCAGCGCCACTTCTATGCTGGCATGGACACGCTCTATAAGCGGCTCGGCGAGATGCGCCAGCAGGAGCAGCTCGAAGGCCGCAACGCGGATCTCGAACAGGCGGCGGTGACCAAGGCTCCGGCCTACCAGCCGGTGCCGGCGCCGAAGTTCCAGATGTGGGGCCGAGGTGGTGGTTCGGATCTCAGCTACGATGTCAGCAACGGCTGGGACTTCTCGCAGCAGACCTGGGGCCTGCAGGCCGGCGCCGACTACACCTTCGACTATAATGACTGGCGGATCACCACGGGCGGCTTCGGCGGCTATGGCTGGTCGGACGTCGATGTCGACGGCAACTGGACGTCCTGGTACGGCAATTCGAGCCTGGACATCAACGGTTGGAACGCGGGTATCTATGCCTCGATCCGCCAGGTCGGCCTCGTGCCCGGCGCCGGCTTCTACACCGACCTGGTCGGCAAGGTGGACGTGCTCGACCTCGACATCGCCTCTACCTCGACGGTGACGGCGAAGACCAGCGCGACCGTCTGGGGCGGTTCGATCGAGATGGGCTATGGCTTCGAACTGTCCAATGGTTGGGTGATCCAGCCGCAGGGTCAGCTCGCTTATGTCAGCGCCAATCAGGACTCCTACTTCGACTCGATCGGCACCTATGTCTCGCCGGGCGACGCGGAATCGCTGGTCGGACGCCTCGGCCTCCAGGTCCAGTCGACCTTTGTCATGGAGACAGGCCAGACGATCACGCCCTACGCGACTTTCAACGTGCTGTCCGAGTTCATGGGTGACAACAAGACCAATGTCGCGGGTACGGTTCTCACCAGCGACATCAACGGCACCTGGTACAATGCCGGCCTCGGCTTCACGGCGGCTCTCAACGACTCCGTCGCGCTGTACGGCACGGGCGAGTACAACTTCGGCGACGTCCAGGGTTGGGCTGGCCAGGGTGGTATCAAGTACCGCTGGTAGCGCTTGCCGCGCTGATGTCAGGTCGGTGACGATCTGACGCCCTAATAAGAATGGGCCGACCTCGCGGTCGGCCCATTGCTTTGCGGGCCATTGGCGCGCAAGGCGGGGTCGACGGAGCATCGACCGTCACTTGGGGCAACGCCGTGCGGACCGACGCCGTTTGCCGGCGAGTTGGCCCACCCCCCTCGCAATGTGCCGGGCCTGATGGCACAAGTAATTTTGCGATTCTCAACCCGTCGCGTTTTCATCGGATGCGGATGGCCGCAACTGATCGCGGAACGCTCGGGACATTCGCCGGAGGAAATCATGCATCATCTCGCCAAACTAGTGGCTGGCCTGTTGCTGGCGCCGTCCCTTCTCGCCGGCGCGTCGGCCGCCCTGGCGCAGCAGGCACCGGCCGCCGCTAAGGCTCCCGTGCGGACCGAGACCACGGTGTTCGACAATTGGGTGGTGACCTGTCGCGCCAGCATTGAGAAGGGCGCGAAGAAGACCTGCGTCGCCACGATGAAAGTGACCGAGAGCAAGTCCAAGAAGGCTGTACTGATCTGGCAGATTGGCCAGGACAAGCTGGGGGCGCCGACCTATCTGCTGCGCACGCCGCTCGGCGTGCGGCTCAAGGACGGCGTGCAGATCACCATCGGCAAGGGCAAGCCGCGCAAGCTCGACTATGCCTCTTGCGGCAGGACCGGCTGCGAGGCCATCGGGCCGTTCGAGGACGCCTTCGGCAAGGAACTCATGACCGCCAAGGAGGTGGTCGCCAGCTTCGTTCTCTCCAACGGCCAGACGGTCAATGTCACCCTGCCGATCACCGGTGTGGACAAGGCGCTGCCGGCGCTGAAGGGCTGACCTTCCGCCGCGTCGACGGCCGGCGGGCGCAAGGCCGGGCAGGCGAGATTCCGGGCCGGTGAACGGGGCCGGCGAATCCCTGGCGTGCTGCGCGCGACGGCCGTGCCGTGCCGGAATCATCGTCTCGGGCCGGAGGCATGGCGGTTCAGGCGCCCGGGCGGCGGCCATCTCGGCCCGTGCTCGCGAGGAGAAGCCGCCTGATCCGGCGCGCATGGCCCGTATTTCCCGGCGCCCGCCCGGTGTGGTCCTTGCCCCTGCGTTCGGGCTTGGCGGCGCGGCTCCGGCGATCGGGTGTCGGTGACCGGGCGGCGAGTTCGGGCCCTGTCGCCCGATTTCCGTTCTCCCGAGCCCCCGAACTTTGCCGCGCGGCCCCGGAAAGAACCGGCTGTCGATGTCGCGCCGGTGGTGGATCGAGCGGGCGCGCCAGCGGGCGCTCCGTACTCGAATCGTGCGGCCCGATCGTCGCTACCTTGTCTTCGGACTCGGGACACCATCCTCAAACTTGGGACACCGGGTTTGCCGGGCCCTGTAGACCGTCCCTGGGACGCCCCGAGGACGGGAGCGGCGCCTTATGGCGACGGTTCTGGAAGGGCGCGGCATAGGCGTTCCGTGGGGCCGGCGAGCGCGTGGCGGCCCGAAATCGGCGCGCCGGAGCGCCAGTAAGCCCCGCCTCCAGCGCCGGGCTGGCATGAAGTCGATTGCGCCTGCGCTGACGAATGTTACATTTTAGCCGAGATGTTGAACAATGCGCGCCTGAGCCGCCTCGATCGGCAGCCGGGACTACGGCTTCGGCCGGGGAAATTGAAATGGTCGACGAGACCCAGATGTGGGCCGGCGGGCGGGTGACGGAGACGTCGGCCCGTGACGAGCGGCCCCACGCCCGCGCGCGCCACCGCCATGGCGGCGGGCATGGTTATGCAGGCGGCGCGGCGGGACGCGAGCCCGGGCAGAATGCCCGGCTGCGCAACAACGACCCGTCTTATGCGGCGCTCGACCTCGGCACCAATAATTGCCGGCTCCTGGTCGCCCGCCCGACCGTCGGCGGATTCCGCGTCGTCGATGCCTTTTCGCGCATCGTCCGGCTCGGCGAGGGCCTGATCTGTTCCGGCCGTCTCGGCGAGGCGGCGATGGATCGCGCGGTCGAGGCGCTCAAGGTGTGTGCCGGCAAGATCGCCGCGCGCAACATCGTCGACCGGCGGCTGATCGCCACCGAGGCCTGCCGCTCGGCGGTCAACGGCGCGGAGTTCATCGACCGCGTCACCCGCGAAACCGGGCTCGAACTCGAGATCGTCGACCGCGAGACCGAGGCGCGGCTGGCCGCTTCCGGCTGTACGCCGCTGGTCGATCCGACATCGGACGGGGCGGTGCTGTTCGATATCGGCGGCGGCTCCACCGAAGTGGTGTGGCTCGACCGGCTGGAGACGCGCGACGGCGGCCCGCCGGCGGCGGTGATCCGCGCCTGGGTCTCGGTGCCACTCGGCGTTGTCACGGTGGCCGAACGCCATGGCGGCGTGAAGGTCACGCAGGATGATTTCGAGGCCATGGTTGAGGAGTTCAGCCCGCATCTCGCCGGCTTCGTGAAGGCGGTGGGGCCGCATAATTGCGGGCGCCTGCATCTGCTCGGCACCTCCGGCACGGTGACCACCATCGCCGGGGTGCATCTCGATCTGCCGCGATACGACCGCTCGCAGGTGGACGGCACCTGGCTCGGGGCCGAACAGGTGCGCGTGGTGGTCGACCGGTTGCTGGCGATGCCGTTCGCCGAGCGCGCCGCCAATCCCTGCATCGGGGTGGAGCGCGCCGATCTCGTACTGGCGGGCTGTGCCATTCTCGAAGCGGTGCGCCGGGCCTTTCCCTGCGACCGGCTGCGGGTGGCCGACCGGGGGTTGCGCGAGGGTATTTTGGTGGAATTGATGCGCGCCGACGGTGTGTGGCGCCAGCGTGCCGGAGCAACGACGTGATCGACAAGCCCCAGCCCTCCAAGGGGGGTGAGGCGCGGCCGCTGAAGGTGAGGCTGAAGAAGGCCCGCTCGCTCAGTTCCTCCTCGCAGAAATGGCTCCAGCGCCAGCTCAACGACCCTTATGTCGCGCGCGCCAGGCGCGAGGGCTGGCGCTCGCGCGCCGCCTTCAAGCTGATCGAGATCGACGACCGGCTGAAGATTCTCAAGCCCGGCCTGCGCGTGGTCGACCTCGGCGCGGCACCCGGCGGCTGGAGCCAGGTGGCGGCGAAGCGGCTGAAGCTGGAGGAAGGCCACGGCAAGATCATCGCCATCGACCTTCTGGAGATCGACCCGATCACCGGCGTCGACTTCGCCCAGATGGACTTCCTCACCGACGAGGCGCCCGCGCAATTGAAGGCGATGCTCGGCGGCGAGGCCGACCTCGTCATGTCGGACATGGCGGCCAACACCACCGGCCACCGCGCCACCGACCATCTGCGCATTGTCGGGCTGGTGGAACTCGCCATCGACTTCGCCCGCCAGGTGCTGGCGCCGGGCGGGGCGTTCATCGCCAAGGTGTTCCAGGGCGGCACGGAGAATTCCTTGCTGGCCGAATTGAAGCGCGACTTCACCGCCGTGCGCCACATCAAGCCGCAGGCGAGCCGGGCGGATTCCTCCGAACTCTATGTGGTGGCGACAGGGTTCCGGGGGTGGACGGCGTCCGCCGTCGATCCGGCGCAAGCGGCCGATTAGGCCGCGCTGCCCAACTCGCCGGGTGTCTCGGCCGGCACGGCCGGCTTCACCCGCCGGCGGGCGAGCTCGGCTCCCGCGTCGACCGGCAGGCGCAGGAAGAAGAACACCGAGCACACCGCGATCATCGCCACGACGAGGAAGGCGACGCTGAAATCGTCCAGCGTGATGGTGCCGTCGCCGCGCCAGCTGCGCATGCCGTCGAGCACCAGCGCCGCCACCGCCACGCCGGTGGAGATCGCCACCTGCTGCGCCACGCTGGCGAAGCTGGTGGCCCGGCTCATCGACGCGCTGGACACATCGGCATAGGACAGCGCATTGGTGCTGGTGAACTGCAGCGAGCGGAAGAAGCCGCCGAGCAGCAGCGCACCGATCAGCACCAGATAGGGCATGTCCGGCCGGAACAGCGCGCCGACGGCGATGAAGGCCGATGCGATGACGCAGTTCACCACCAGCACGCGGCGGAAACCGAATGCGCGGATGATCGGCGCGGCGGTGAACTTCATCGTCATCGCCCCCGCCGCCGAGGCGAAGGTGATGAGGCCGGAGGCGAACGGGGTGAGCCCGAAGCCGAGCTGCAGCATCAGCGGCAGCAGGAAGGGCAGGGCGCCGATGCCGACGCGGAACAGCGAGGCGCCGACCACGCCCGCGAAGAAGGTCGGGATATTCAGGAGGGCGAGGTCGAGGATCGGCGTCTCGGTGCGCCGCGCGTGGCGGACATAGAAGCTCATCGCCACCGCGCCGACGGCGATGGTGGCGACGGCGATCAGGGGGCTCACCGCGTGCTGGCCGAGCAGCGCGAAGCCGAAGACGAGACCGGCGAGGCCGAGCCCGGACAGGCAGATGCCCTTGAGGTCGAAGGGCGGCACGCTCGGCTCGCGAATATCGGGAATGAAGCGGTTGGCGAGCAGGACGCCGAGCAGCCCGATCGGCAGGTTAAGGAAGAAGATGTAGCGCCAGTCGAAATAGGTGGTGATAAAGCCGCCGAGCGGCGGGCCGAGCACCGGCCCCAGCAGCGCCGGGATGGTGAGCCAGGCCAGCGCCGAGACGAGGTCCTCCTTCGGCACCGTGCGCAGGATGACGAGCCGCCCCACCGGCACCATCATCGCCCCGCCCATGCCCTGCAGGATGCGGTAGGCGACGAAATCCGGCAGCCCCTGCGCCAGCCCGCACAGCAGTGAGCCGGCGGTGAAGATGACGATGGCGGCGCGGAACACGGTGCGCGAGCCGAACCGGTCGGCGAACCACCCACTGGCCGGGATGAACACGGCGAGGCTGAGCAGATAGGAGGTCAGCGCCAGCTTGAGCGAGATCGGGTCCTCGTGCAGGTCGATGGCGATGGCCGGCAGCGAGGTGGCGATCACTGTCGAATCGAGCTGCTCCATGAACAGCGCGCAGGCGACGATAAGCGGGACGAGACGTTCGGAGCGCACGGGCCCATCCGTGGTCGGGGGCGAAGGGAAAGCTGGGGCGGCGTCGGTTCGGATTCCGGCTATAACGCCGGAATGGGCGGCGGGCGACCATGATCGCACGCACAAATCTGTCATCACGTCCGGGTTACGCAGCGGCGCGCGGCGCGGGCCGGCATTGCGTGCAGCACAGAGATAGACGCCTAGGAAAGCGTGCAAGGCCATGGTATGAGCCCTCGCCAACTCGAAGGGAGCGGGCAACCTCATTCAGGCCCGGCTCGCTTCGTTCATCCATCCATCGGGCGGGTCGGGAGCCATGCTCCCCGCGCCCCTAATCGGGAGTTGGCGATGTCGGTTTATGACGGCCTCGCGCGGGAAGCGCTCACCTTCGACGACGTGCTGCTGAAGCCCGGCCTGTCCGATGTCATGCCGGGCGAAGTCGACATCCGCTCGCGCGTCACGCGCGGCATCTCGCTCAATATCCCGATCATCTCCTCGGCCATGGACACCGTCACCGAATGGCGCCTGGCCATCGCCATGGCGCAGGCCGGCGGCCTCGGCGTCATCCACCGCAACCTCGATCCCGAGGTGCAGGCCGAGCATGTGCGGCTGGTGAAGAAGTTCGAGAGCGGCATGGTGGTGAACCCGGTCACCATCCATCCCGACCAGCCGCTGGCCGACGCGCTGGCGCTGATGAAGAACCACCGCATCTCCGGCATTCCGGTGGTCGAGCGCGGCCCCAACGGGCGCCGCGGCAAGCTGGTCGGCATTCTCACCAATCGCGACGTGCGCTTCGCCACCAATCCGGACCAGCCGATTTCCGAGCTGATGACCAGGGAGAAGCTGATCACCGTCCGCGAGGGCGTGGAGCAGGCCGAGGCCAAGCGGCTGCTGCACCAGTTCCGCATCGAGAAGCTGCTGGTGGTGGACGATGAGGGGCGCTGCGTCGGCCTGATCACCGTCAAGGACATGGAGAAGGCGGTCACCAACCCCAATGCCGCCAAGGACGAGCAGGGCCGCCTGCGCGTCGGCGCCGCGACCACGGTGGGCGAGGACGGCTACCGCCGCGCCGAGCTGCTGATTGAGGCGGGCGTCGACCTGGTCGTGGTCGACACCGCCCATGGCCATTCGCGCAAGGTGCTCGATCAGGTCAGCCGCATCAAGACGCTGTCCAACAGCGTGCAGATCCTCGCCGGCAACGTCGCCACCGCCGAAGGCACCCAGGCGCTGATCGACGCCGGCGCCGACGCGATCAAGGTCGGGATCGGCCCCGGCTCGATCTGCACCACCCGCATCGTCGCGGGTGTCGGCGTGCCGCAGCTCACCGCCATTCTCGACGCCGTGGAAGCCGCGAAGAAGAGCGACGTTCCGGTGATCGCCGATGGCGGGATCAAGTTCTCCGGCGACCTCGCCAAGGCGCTGGCGGCCGGCGCCGACTGCGCCATGGTCGGCTCGCTGCTGGCGGGCACCGACGAGAGCCCGGGCGAGGTCTACCTCTATCAGGGGCGCTCCTATAAGTCGTATCGCGGCATGGGCTCCGTGGGCGCCATGGCGCGCGGCTCGGCCGACCGCTACTTCCAGGCCGAGGTGAAGGACACGCTGAAGCTGGTGCCGGAAGGCATCGAGGGGCAGGTGGCCTATAAGGGGCCGGTCGGCGGCGTGCTGCACCAACTCGCCGGTGGCCTGCGCGCCGCCATGGGCTATGTCGGCGGCGCCACGCTCGAGGATTTCCGCGAGAAGGCGCAGTTCGTGCGTATCTCCGGCGCCTCGCTGCGCGAGAGCCACGTCCATGACGTGACCATCACCCGCGAGAGCCCGAACTATCCGGGCGCTGTCTGAGCGCGGGGGCTTCCGCCCGCGCCGTACCGATGAGGGAGGGCTGATCCATGTACGTCACTGCCACTCTGCTGCCCGTGTTCGTGCAGGTCGCCCTCACTTTCGTCGTGCTGCTCCGGCTTGGAGTGGTGCGGCTGGAGGCGATCCGGGCGGGCGGCCTGGTCCGCGAGGAGGTGGCGCTCGACGACCGGGGCTGGCCACCGAAGGCGCGGCAGGCCAGCAACTGCTTCCGCAACCAGTTGGAACTGCCGGTGCTGTTCTATGTGCTGGCCATTCTCGCGCTGGTGACGCGGCAGACCAGCGATTTCTTCCATGTTCTGGCATGGCTGTTCGTGTTCAGCCGCATCGCCCACGCTTTAGTCCATGTGACCACCAACGATTTGCGCTGGCGCTTCGGCGCCTTCGCCTTCGGCGCGCTGGTGCTGCTGGCGATGTGGGTGCTGTTCGCGCTGGCCATTCTACTGGCGCCGGCGCTGCCGTGAGCCTTTTGACGAGATCGGAGTTCAGATGACGCCGGCTGCCAGGCTTTCCGCCGCCATTGAGGTGATCGGCACTCTCCTCGCCGAACGCCGCCCGGCCGCCGACGTGCTGAAGGACTGGGGGCGCAGCCACCGCTTCGCCGGCTCGGGCGACCGTGCCGCTCTCGCTTCTCTCGTCTACGACACCCTGCGCCGGCGCGCCTCGGCGGCATGGCTCATGGGCCGGCCGATCGGCGAGGAGACGCCCCGCGCGCTGCTGCTCGGCATGCTGAAGGTCGCCCGCGGCCTCGACGTGGACGCCATCGCCGCGCTGTGCGACGGGTCCCGCTTCGCCCCCGCGCCGTTGAGCGAGGACGAGCACGCCCGGCTGGCGGCTGGCTCGCTCGACGCCGCCCCCGCCCATGTGCGCGGCGACTACCCCGAATGGCTCGACGCGCCGCTTGCCGCCGTGTTCGGCGAGGCCCGGGCCGAGGAGGGTGCGGCTTTGGCCGAGCGGGCGCCGCTCGACCTCCGGGTCAATTCGCTCAAGGGCGATGTCGACAAGGCACGCGAGCTGATCGCCCATCTCTCGCCCGAGCCCGGCCGCTGGTCGCCGCTGACGCTGCGCATCGCGCTGGAGGCCGACGGCAAGGCGCCGCCGCTGACCTCCGAGCCAGCCTATCTCAAGGGACTGGTCGAGATACAGGACGAGGGATCGCAGATCGCCGCCATTCTCGCCGCCCCGCCGCGCGGCGGGCAGGTGCTGGACCTGTGCGCGGGCGGCGGCGGCAAGACGCTGGAACTCGCCGCGCTGATGGATGGCGCCGGCCAGCTCTACGCCTATGACGACGACCTGCGCCGCCTCGCGCCGATCCATGAACGGGTGCAGCGTGCCGGCGCCCACAATGTCCAGGTGCGCTCGCCGCGCGGCAAGGCGGACGTGCTGGAAGACCTCACCGAGCGCATGGACCTGGTGCTGGTCGACGCCCCCTGCACCGGCACCGGCACCTGGCGCCGCAATCCCGACGCCAAATGGCGCATGCGCCCTGGCGCGCTGGCCGAGCGTGTGAAGGAACAGGCTTCGATTCTCGACACCGCCGCACGCTATGTGAAGCCCGGCGGGCGGCTCGCCTATGTCACCTGTTCGCTGCTCGACGAGGAGAATGTCGACCAGGTGCGTGCCTTCCTCGACCGCCATTCCCCCTTCCACCTCGTGCCGGCCGCCGAGACGGTGCTGGCGCTGGGCGAGCGCGGCATGACGCTGCGCGCGGCGGCACTGGAGCGTCCCGAAGGGCTGCTGCTGACGCCGCGCCGCACCGCCACTGACGGGTTCTTCGTCAGCGTGATGGTGCGCCGCGACTGAGCGCGATATTGAACGCAACTGAGACCGCAAGAGCCGCCGACAGGCAGCAGATAGAGCCCGCCATGACAAAGATCGAACCGACCGCCGCCCATCACGACACCATCCTGATCATCGATTTCGGCTCGCAGGTCACGCAGCTCATCGCCCGGCGCGTGCGCGAGGAGGGGGTCTATTCGGAGATCGTGCCGTTCCAGAGCGCGGCCGAGGCGGTGCGGCGGCTCAAGCCGGTCGGCATCATCTTCTCCGGTGGCCCGGCTTCGGTGATGGATGAGGGCAGCCCGCGCGCGCCGCAGGAGGCGTTCGAGCTGGGCGTGCCGATCTTCGCCATCTGCTATGGCCAGCAAACCTGCGCGCTGCAGCTCGGCGGCGAGGTGGAGGGCGGCCATGCCGCCGAGTTCGGCCGCGCCGAGGTGACGGTGCACAAGCCGAGCGCGCTCTATGAGGGCGTGTGGGCGGTGGGCGAGCGCTACCCGGTGTGGATGAGCCATGGCGACCGCGTGACACGCCTGCCGGAAGGCTTCGAGGTGGTGGCGACCTCCGAGAACGCGCCCTTCGCCGTCGCGGTGAACGAGGAGCGGCGCATCTACACCACCATGTTCCACCCCGAAGTGATGCACACCCCGCACGGGGCGGCGCTGATCCGCAATTTCGTGCGCAGGATCGCCGGCGCGCGCGGCGACTGGGGGATGAAGGCGTATCGCGAGGAATCCATCCGCCGCATCCGCGAGCAGGTCGGCGACGGGCGGGTGATCTGCGGTCTGTCCGGCGGCGTCGATTCCTCGGTCGCGGCGGTGCTGATCCACGAGGCGATCGGCGACCAGCTCACCTGCGTCTTCGTCGACCACGGCCTGCTGCGCCTCGGCGAGGCGGAGAAGGTGGTCACCCTGTTCCGCGACGCCTACAACATACCGCTGGTGCATGTGGACGCCTCCGAGATGTTCCTTGGCGCGCTGGCCGGCGTCACCGACCCCGAGGTGAAGCGCAAGACCATCGGCAAGCTGTTCATCGACGTGTTCGAGGAAGAGGCGAAGAAGGTGGGCGGCGCGGGCTTCCTCGCGCAGGGCACGCTCTATCCCGACGTGATCGAGAGCGTGAGCTTCACCGGCGGCCCCTCGGTGACGATCAAGAGCCACCACAATGTCGGCGGCCTGCCCGAGCGCATGAACATGAAGCTGGTCGAGCCGCTGCGCGAATTGTTCAAGGACGAGGTGCGTGTGCTCGGCCGCGAACTCGGCCTGCCGGAGGTATTCGTCGGCCGCCACCCGTTCCCGGGGCCTGGCCTGGCCATTCGCTGCCCGGGCGAGATCACCCGCGAGAAACTCGACATCTTGCGCCTCGCCGACGAGGTCTATTTGGAAGAGATCCGCCGGCACGGCCTCTATGACGAAATCTGGCAGGCCTTCGCCGTCATCCTGCCGGTGAAGACGGTTGGCGTGATGGGCGACTACCGCACCTATGACTATGTGGTGGGCCTGCGCGCGGTGACGTCGGTGGACGGCATGACGGCGGATTTCTACCCGTTCGACATGGCCTTCCTCGGCCGCGTGGCGACACGCATCGTCAACGAGGTGAAGGGCGTCAACCGCGTGGTCTACGACGTGACGTCAAAGCCGCCGGGGACCATCGAGTGGGAATGATTTTTACCCCTCCGGCAGTATCCGTTTTTACGCTCCGTTACGCCATAATGCGTTGAATTCGCTGGATAATCTATACGTCATCTATTGCCGTCTATCGGGGGGCAGTGTTCCGATTTGACGGTATAGCAGACGGTATGGGTTAACTTGTTCGATCGCGAATTTCTCTATACCGTCACGGCTGAGAGAGCTGATGACGGTATAATTATTTGTGTTAACAGGCTGATTAGCAATGGAAATTGTGCTTTCAGTGTCGCCTGTTTTCGCCTGACGGTATAATCAGCGCCTCTCCCCGGTTTTTAAGACGGTTTTGGAGGCCCTCATGCTTACTGACACTGCGATTAAGTCGCTGAGATCCCAAAAGAAATTATACAAGGTGAGCGATCGTGACGGTATGTACGTCGTGGTGCAGCCGTCGGGGGCGATCGTGTTCCGGTACGACTACCGCCTAATAGACGTCGCGAGACGCTGACGCTCGGCCGATACGGTCCAGATGGCCTCTCGCTCGCCAGGGCTCGCGAGAAACTGATCGACGCGAAGCGAGCGATTTCAGAGGGCCGGTCACCTGCTCAAGAGAAGCAGCACGACAAGCGGCGCCTGAAGGAGGCGAAGCGGTTTGGCGAGTTCGGTGAGAAGTGGTTCCAGGAGTCGCGCATGGCCGAAAGCACGCGCGCCATGCGACGCTCGATCTACGAGCGGGGCATCCTGCCAACGTTTCGAAACAGGCTTTTGACGGAGATCACGCCGGACGATCTCCGCATGATGTGCGGGAAGGTGAAGGATCGCGGCGCACCAGCCACGGCCGTGCATGTGCGGGATATCGTGAAGCTGATCTTTGCATGGCCTGCTGCCGGTTTCGTGGACACCGCGATTGGGTGTTTCATGAAGCCGGAGGTGGCAGATGCAGCGACGGAAGTTTTCGCGGGAGTTCAAGGTTGAAGCGGTTCGGTTGATCAAGGAGCGGGGCGTATCGGCGGCTCAGGCAGCGCGCGATCTCGACGTGCACGAGAACGTGCTGCGCAAGTGGGTGCGAGAACTGGCATCCGATCCCCGCCAGGCCTTTCCGGGTCATGGTCAGATGAAGCCGGAGCCGCTTGAGATCGAGAAACTGCGGCGGGAGGTCGCCAAGCTCAAGGCGGAGCGTGACATCCTAAAAAGGCCGCGGCCTACTTCGCGAAGGACGTGACATGAGGTTCGCGTTCATTGCGAAGCACCGGGGGATCTGGCCGGTGGCATGGCTTTGCGAAGCGCTGGATGTGTCGCGGTCGGGCTTCCATGCCTGGCTCAGCCGGAAGCCCAGCCAGCGCAGCCTGGAGGATGAGGAGATCGGCGCCAAGGTGCGGGCGAGCTTCAT
>NZ_JAHBGC010000058.1 GCF_018390645.1 Ancylobacter dichloromethanicus | reverse complement strand
AGGCCTCCTTCTCGGAGACCGTGAATCACATCTCAAACAGAATTAACAGGTCCTGAGCCTAGTTTACTGTGGCATTCTTCGGACAGTCGGCAGCGTCTGTCCACCCAAGAGACTTGCCGACAAAGGCATCCTTGCCGGTGCCGTCGGCAGGTGCCGCATTACGGATTGCGGAGACGAGCGAATCCGCCAGCGCTCGGTCATCACCTGCATCGACGCTGACCACATACAGGTTGTTCGGTGCTTTGCTTACGCGGACATTCCGACCTTTGTATTTCTCTGATAGCTTCGTCGAAAAATAAACGACGTCTTTTTTTGCGAAGCGGTCGCACATGGATTGTGTTGCGTTGTAGCTGGCAATGATCGCCTGCCACGAGGCCTGCAGAGTCGACGCGGGCGGTAATGACGTCTCTGCTGGAGCAGGCTTATCCGGCCCCTGTTGATCAACAAGACGGAATACGCCACCGGACGCTTGGCTCGCATGGTTGAGGCAGTCGGGTGACCATGCCCTAGCAAAGCTAATGGCCTCAGCGAACCGGAGAACGTAATATGGCGGTGCTGACGCACCTTTCTCTTCTGACGTCGGAGGCAGCGTATCTTTCTCGGCGGCGATAAGAGTACCAATGAATATGCACTGGGCTCTGTCTAACGCTGCATTCTCGGCCTTCCTTGTTCGCCAAATTCTCTCCGCCGCATCGTCGTCCGGAGAAGGATCGGCCATCGTCGCGCTGATCTTGCTCACTGCCGCTTCGAGCATTTTCATTGACGTGTCAGTCTCGAATTTTCGCTGTTCGAGAGTCTGAGCGATCATTCGCGTCCTGTTTGCTTCTTCGTAGCTCCAGAATGAAAAAATTGCCGACAGGGCCACGCCAGTTAGCGTAACCACCACCGCGCCAATCTCGATCCAGTTTTCCACTTTCATGATGCATTCCCTGGTGGCAAACACAGGGAATTTTCTCGTAAAGATTGTATAAGTAAAGGCCTTTTATTACCTCTCGCCTCAGTCCAGCGGCACCTTGCGGTTGTCGCCGAGGTCGGCGCGTTCGCCGGTGAGGCGGGCGGCGGCCATTTTGAGCGTGATCAGGACGGAACTCGACGTGCCGTCCCAATATTCGGCGTCGGCGGGAAGGAAGCGCAGCACCCTTATGTTCGGGTCGCCCTTGCCCTCCGGCCAGAAGGCGCGGGCGGCCTCGTTCCACAAGGCGTCGATCCTGGCGCGGTCGTCGAGCACCTCGCATTCGCCCGACACCGACAGGAAATCCCTGGCGGAATCCTTGGCGAAAGTCAGCGCGCCCTGCGGGTCGCGGGCGAGTTCGTCATCGGCATGGCCGCGCCGGTCGGTGAGGAACCAGACGCAGCCCTCCTCGCGGGAGGGGAAGGCGTGCATCGGGCGGCCGCGCAGGGTGGCGCCCTGCCTGGTCACCAGCATGCAGGTGCGGATGTCTTCCATCATCTTCCAGACCTGATCGGCGGCCTGCCCGGTGGTCTTGTCGTCCATGGGATGTCTCCTCGGGTTCTCCTGGAAAACCCGAAGGCGCGGCGGTGGTTCCTCGAAAGCCGGCGGGCAGCCCTGCGTGCTCTTGCGCTGTCATGCGGCGGCGGTGTCGCTATGGTAGCGCCATGCAGCTTTAGGAGAATCCCATGCCCTGGTCGCTTACCGTCGGATATGTCTACGGCACCGCGGTGCGCATCCACGTCACCTTCCTGCTGTTCCTGGCCTGGATCTGGGTCGCCTATTACCAGCGCGGCGGGGCGGGCGCGGCGTGGGAGGGCGTCGCCTTCGTGGCGCTGCTGTTCCTGTGCGTGCTGCTGCACGAGTTCGGCCACATCTTCGCGGCGCGGCGCTACGGGGTGAAGACGCCGGAGGTGACGCTGTGGCCGTTCGGCGGCATCGCCCGGCTGGAGCGCATCCCGGAGAAGCCGTCGGAGGAACTGGTCGTCGCCATTGCCGGCCCGGCGGTCAATGTCGTCATCGCCGCGGTGCTGCTGGTGTTTCTCGGCGGCCATGTCGGCGTCGAGCATATCGAGAACATCGAGAACCCGCAGGTGAGCCTGCTGGCGAAGCTGGCGGCGGCCAACATCTTCCTCGTGGTGTTCAACCTCATTCCCGCCTTCCCGATGGATGGCGGCCGCGTGCTGCGGGCGCTGCTCGCCATGAAGATGAGCCACGCGCAGGCCACGCAGACCGCCGCCTCGATCGGCCAGGGCCTCGCCATCGGCCTCGGCGTGCTCGGCATCTTCGGCAACCCGATGCTGATCATCATCGCCGTCTTCGTCTTCCTCGCCGCCTCCGGCGAGGCCGGGCAGGTGCAGATGAAGCAGGTGGCGCAGGGGCTGCTGGTGGAAGACGCGATGATCACCCAGTTCGAGACGCTGGGGTCGACCGCGAGCGTGGGCGACGCGGCGGAGGCGCTGATCCGCACCACGCAGAAGGAGTTCCCCATCGTCGACGGGGCGGTGCATCTGCGCGGCGTGCTGACCCGCGACGCGATGATCCGGGCGCTGCAGGCGCAGGGCCCCGGCGCCTCGGTGCTGGAGGCGATGCAGGCCGATGTGCCGACCGTGGGCACGCGCACCCCGCTCGACCGCGCGCTGGCGCTGATCACCCAGCGCGGCGCGCCGGTGATCGGGGTGGTGGATGCGGGTGGGCGGCTGGTCGGCCTGCTGTCGCCGGAGAATGTCGGCGAGATGATGATGCTGCGCGCCGCCCAGCCCGATGCGCGCTTCGGCCCGTGGGCCAAGCGCCCGGCGCCCCCGCGCCATGTTGGGTGACGGATGGGGTGACGGAGGGCGTAACCGGCGCAGAGGAGGCCGTCGGGTCGCTCAGTCGCCTTCCCTGACGCCGGTGACGCCGGTGAAGGCCGGCGGGTCGCTGGCGGGAAAACTCTCGTCCAGCGCCTCGTCGATCTCCGCCTCGCTGGGCGGGATGACCTGCGTGCCGCCCGGCACCCCGCCATCGGAGGGGGGAACATCGCCGGTGACGCCACCGAGGGCGGGCGGGTCGCTGGCGGGGAACGTGTCTTCCAGCGCCTCGTCGACCTCCCGCTCGGTCGGCGCGTTCTCCTGGGTTCCGGCCGGCTTGCCGCCATCGGAGGGCGGCACGTCTCCGGTGATGCCGCTGAAGGCCGGCGGATCGCTGGCGGGGAAGCTTTCCTCCACGCTCTCATCGACCTCGGACTCGGTGTAGTCCGGGCTGCCCGGCTTGCCATTGTGCTGAACCATTGCCCCACTCCTTGCGTCCTCGACCTGTCCAAGGTGGGCTGGAATACCTGACCATTCAAGGGTTCAAGGCCCGGCGCGGCACTTTCGCCGGGGTTGGGAACCTTTGGCCCGGCGGCGCGTTCGGATAAACACCGTGCCCTGTCGAAGCGCGCGCGGGCGCGGCGTGTTTCACTGGCGCGCGCCGAGGAGCAAGGTTCATGACTCCCGATCACGAACCCGTCCGGCTGCAGTACTGGCCGCCGTCCCACACTGTCGATGCCCCCGACAAATGGCCGGAATCCTATGAATTCGGCTCGGTCGAGGACGCCGTCGCCTTTGCCATGACCCAGTCGCCGGCCAATCGCGAAGTGGCCTGGCTGCGCACCGGCGACGGCGCGATCCTTAAGCCGGCGCAGATTCGCCGTCTGTGGGAGCTGCGCCGCGACCAATAGGCGGTTTTTCGCGCCTTCGGCGGGCTCGGCGGCCATCCGGCGTTGATCTCGCGGGCGTTGTGAGTATAGTGCGCCGCAAAATTCACGCGGGTCCGAAGCCCTTCGGGCCCGCTTTTTGGTGTTTTCATATGAAGCTGCGCAACATCGCCATCATCGCCCACGTCGACCACGGCAAGACCACGCTGGTGGACGAACTGCTCAAGCAGTCCGGTTCCTACCGCGAGAACCAGCGCGTCGCCGAGCGTGTGATGGATTCGAACGATCTCGAAAAGGAGCGCGGCATCACCATCCTCGCCAAGGCCACCTCGGTGGTCTGGAAGGATACCCGGATCAACATCGTCGACACCCCTGGCCATGCCGATTTCGGCGGCGAGGTGGAGCGCATCCTCAACATGGTGGACGGCGCCATCGTGCTGGTCGACGCCGCCGAGGGCCCGATGCCGCAGACCAAGTTCGTGGTCGGCAAGGCGCTGAAGGTGGGCCTGCGCCCGATCGTGGCGATCAACAAGGTCGACCGCCAGGACGCCCGCGCGCAGGAGGTCATCAACGAGGTGTTCGACCTGTTCGCGGCGCTCGATGCCAGCGACGAGCAGCTCGACTTCCCCATTCTCTACGGCTCCGGCCGCAATGGCTGGATGGCCGAGAGCCCGGAGGGCCCGCAGGACCAGGGCATGGCGCCGCTGTTCGACCTGGTGCTCAAGCATGTGCCCGAGCCGACCGTCGATGACGGCCCCTTCACCATGATCGGCACGCTGCTGGAAGCCAACCCCTTCCTCGGCCGCATGATCACCGGGCGCATCACCTCGGGCTCGATCAAGCCGAACCAGTCGATCAAGGTTCTCGCGCAGGACGGCTCGCTGGTCGAGCAGGGCCGCGTCTCCAAGATCCTCGCCTTCCGCGGCATCGAGCGCCAGCCGATCGAGGAAGGCGTGCAGGGCGATATCATCGCTATCGCCGGCCTCTCCAAGGGCACGGTGGCCGACACCTTCTGCGCGCTCGAGGTGACCGAGCCGCTGAAGGCGCAGCCGATCGACCCGCCGACCGTCACCATGTCCTTCATCGTCAACGATTCGCCGCTCGCCGGCACCGAGGGCGACAAGGTGACCAGCCGCGTCATCCGCGACCGCCTGCTGCGCGAGGCGGAAGGCAATGTGGCGCTGAAGATCGAGGAATCCAGCGACAAGGATTCGTTCTTCGTCTCCGGACGCGGCGAACTCCAGCTTTCCGTGCTGATCGAGACCATGCGCCGCGAGGGCTTCGAGATCGCCGTCTCGCGCCCGCGTGTGGTGTTCTCCAAGGACGAGGCGACCGGCGAGATCCTTGAGCCGGTCGAGGAAGTGCTGATCGACGTCGACGAGGAATATTCCGGCGTCGTGGTGCAGAAGATGAGCGAGCGCCGCGCCGAAATGGTGGAGATGAAGCCTTCCGGCGGCAGCCGCCAGCGCCTGGTGTTCTACGCGCCCACCCGTGGCCTGATCGGCTATCAGGGCGAGCTGATGACCGACACCCGCGGCACCGCCATCATGAACCGGCTGTTCCACGCCTATCAGCCGCATCGCGGCGAGATTCCCGGCCGCCGCAACGGCGTGCTGATCTCCAACGAGGCCGGCGAGGCGGTGGCCTATGCGCTGTGGAACCTCGAAGACCGCGGCCCGATGATGATCGAGCCCGGCTGGAAGGTCTATCAGGGCATGATCGTGGGCGAGCACAACCGCGAGAACGACCTCGAGGTGAACGTGCTCAAGGGCAAGAAGCTCACCAATATCCGCACCACCTCGAAGGACGAGGCGGTGCGCCTGACCCCGCCGATCCGCATGACGCTGGAGCGCTCGCTGGCCTGGATCCAGGACGACGAGCTGGTCGAGGTGACGCCGAAGTCGATCCGCATCCGCAAGCGCTTCCTCGACCCGAACGAGCGCAAGCGCGAGGAGCGCCGCAAGGAGACCGAGGGCGTCTGACGCCCCGGCCCGCATTTTAGGCGTCGGCTCCACGGCGGCGGACGATCGGCGCCGCCTGCGGCGTGGCCCGTTGCGGGCGCGCATGATCCTCCGGTCCCCGCTCGCGCGGGCGTGCGGCGACGCACGCCCCAAGGACAGCGTGGCGTTCGCGCCACGCCCCGGTGGAACGATCGTGCTGTCGGCGCGGAAAGCTCTTGATCCCGCGGGTCGCATTTGCTCCCATCAGGCCATGAGCACGCTTCTCGTCGAGACACGCCGGGCTCGGCCGGCCGATGCAGGCGACATTGCCGATATCCATGATTCGGCATGGCGGTTTGCCTATCGCGGCCTCATTCCCGGTGCCGAGCTGGAAAAGATGATCCTGCGGCGCGGCCCCGCCTGGTGGCAGACGGCGCTCAAGCGCGGCTCGCGGGTCGTCGTGCTGACCTTCGGCGAGGCGGTGGCGGGCTACGCCAATGTCGGGCGCAACCGCGCGCGCGGGCTGCCCTTCGAAGGCGAGATCTACGAACTCTATCTCAGGCCGGAATATCAGGGGCTCGGCTTCGGCCGCCGCCTGTTCGGCGATGCGCGCAAGGAACTCGCCAGTGCCGGCTTCGACGGGCTGGCGGTGTGGGCGCTGGCGGCCAACGAGCCGGCGCTGGGCTTCTACCGCGCCATGGGCGGGCTCGGCGTCGCCCGCTCCACCGAGACCTTCGGCGGGCGCGCGCTGGAGAAGCTGGCCTTCGGCTGGAACGCCTGAGGCGCCCCCCTCCTGCCAACCCCTCCAATGCCGGACCGGCTATTGCGACGGTGCCGCCGCGCCGGCGAGGGTGGCGAGACGCGCCGCGATGTCCTGCGGGTCGCCCTCCAGCCGGAAGCTCTTGGTGCGGCCGGTGGCGCCGGAAACCAGCGCGACGCGGGAGGGGGCGATGCCGGCGGCCTTGGCCAGCAGCCTGGCGAGCGCCGCATTGGCCTTGCCGTCCTCGGCGGCGGCGCTGACCCGCGCCTTGAGGGCGCGGCGTCCGTCGCCGAGGGCGACGATCCCCTCAATGGCGTCGCGCCCGCCGCGCGGGGTGGCGCGCACCGTCACGGTCACGCTGTCGGCGGCGAGAGTCCAGGGCGGGGCGGGACCGGGCACCGCGGACGGGCCGGTCACGCCCCGGCGACGAGCTCGAACACCAGGTTGCGGACGAAATAGAGCAGGATGATCAGGATCACCGGCGAGATGTCGATCCCGCCGAGATTGGGCAGGATGCGCCGGAGCGGCGCCAGCGCGGGCTCGGTCACGCGCCAGAGGAATTCGCCGATGCTGCGCACGATTTGATTGTGTGGGTTGACCACGTTGAAGGCCACCAGCCAGGACAGGATGGCCGAAGCGATGAGAATCCAGACGTAGAGCGTGATCAGCGTGTCGAACAGCCAGAGAATCGAATACATCGGCAGCCTCGAAACAGGGTCGGGAGCACGGCGCGGGCGCTCACGGAAGAGGTGGAAACTGACGGATCGGTCCGGTTTCGCAACCGGACCGGATCAGCCGCCAAAGCGCCATCCGTCAAGATGCTTAATGGTGCCGCTGCGTTGCGGCAACCCTGATTCACAGGCCGGTGCGCAACCGCGTCGCGCCGCCTTGACAGGGGGCGGGCGGCGAACGTACAAGGCGCGGCCTGAAGGCTTGGGGCCGTAGCTCAGTTGGGAGAGCGCTGCAATCGCACTGCAGAGGTCAGGGGTTCAAATCCCCTCGGCTCCACCAGGCACATATCCCGCACATACTGCACGGTCCGAACGACAGACCCGGAATTTTCCCGGCCGCACCCGCGCATGAAGGTCCTCCACCTCGCCGGATGCGGGCCAGCTCCACCCACCTCGCCGCCCGTCGGTCCCGGGGCGTGGCGGGTGGTCCTCCGCCCAGCGCTCAGCCCCTCGGCGCCTTGCTGCCCCGGCCGATGCCGACATAGGTGAAGCCGCGGCGCACCAGGTCCTCGGGCGGGTAGATGTTGCGCAGATCGACCACGGTGGGGGTTGTAGCGCGCAAAATCGAATGAGACTCCGCGAAGGATCAAATGAGACCGCTTCTA
>NZ_JAHBGC010000057.1 GCF_018390645.1 Ancylobacter dichloromethanicus | reverse complement strand
CGGAAGCCGTGAATCACACCAGGCTGGCGAAGCCAACCGCTTTATGGGTCCGAGCCCTAGTTCGCATTCTGCAGACGTTCGTTTACGATGCGGATGCGTTCGTGATTGTAAGTCTAGTTGTTTATAATCTGCGAATTTTGAGTCTATGTTCTGTTATTATTACTGTTGGCATCAATTTCAGACAATGGCGGAAACCTGAATAAATACAATGCGCACCCAAGCTTATTGACCATCGAGTGGGGGTGACGGGGCGTAGTTTCGGATACAGCCGGACACTACTTCGCATAATTGGCGGAATGTATTATTCGATGGGCGGCGGGGAGTCGGAATAGACCCGAACACATCTATAGTTTTCAATGGCAGTTGATTGCTGGCCTCTTGCGCACAGCCTCGGCTTTGCATCAAGGCGGTGCGTGCAATTGCCAAAAGGAAATCACCCCCAAGAAATGCCGGTTGCGCTTAATCGCTATTGCGGTGTCAGCACGATGCGGCCGTTCAGATCGCGGCTCTCCATCCGTTCGTGAGCGGTCACGGCGTCACTGAAGGGGAGCACATTAACCGGAACGTCGCACAGTCCTGAGGCTACCGCCTTCAAGGCCGCCTCGAGACCTGGGCGGATAGCGTCTGGGTGCGACGGCAGAAAGGCTCCCGCATTGAAGCCGGCCACGGTCATGCTGCCCAGCCAGAGGTTGCTGGTCTTCACAGTGTGATCCCAGTCGCCGCTGGCATTGCCCGCGACGATGAGACGGCTGCCCGGCTTCATCAGTGCGAAGCTGTGGCTGCGGACGGTGCCGCCAACAGGATCGATAATGACATCGAACTTTTCACCATTGAGCGCACCGGGCAATTCGGCGGAATCGACAATCCGATCGTAGGGCAGTTTCGTGTGCGCTGCTGTTTCCAGCTTGCCTGAACGAACCGTGCCAACGACACGTGACGCGCCGAGCTGCCTTGAGATACCAGGGAATGCGGAGGAGAAGCCGCCTAGGGCGCCGTGCACCAGCACGCTTTCTCCCTCGGCGAGCTTGGCAACCAGAGTAAGCGCGACATGGGCCATCGCGACGTTGGGAATCATCGCGACAGCGAGAGCAGGATCGACATTGGAGCCCTCGATCGACACAACGCCCTGCACGGGCGCGATATACACGGAAGCATACCCGCCGGTGCCGGCGCCGGCCGACATCGAGACGACCTTCTCGCCGACTACAAACCCGGTCACCCCATCGCCGAGCGCTCGCACCCTGCCGGCCACTTCCAGGCCGGGAATGAACGGCGGCTGCGCCATGCCGGGTACATCCTTGAACTGCCCCTGGCGAAAAAGGAGGTCGATGAGACCGACCGCTGCGTGAGTGACGTCGATCGCGATCTGGCCCGGTCCCGGGGTCGGATCAGGCAGATCGACGACCGTCAGGACGCTCGGACTGCCGAACTGGGTGGCTTGGATAGCTTTCACGGAGTAACTCCTGATATGACTGAGTAGACACTCTTTTTACGGTGAAAAATTAGCTCAATGCCTGCCAAAGGGCCTCGAATCCTGCGTCGCGGACGCCTTCCGCATTGCTAGGGTCGTGGATGATGAAATCGATCGTTGTCCCTGCCATCGTTTCAACAAGCGCTCCGACATAAGCCAAAGGTGCGTCCCGCAACGCGCCGGTAGATCGTGCGCGGTTTACAATTGCGACGGCTGGGCCTGCGACGACTGCCGCCGCCTTTCGGCTGGCGTCGGTGATCTGGTCTGACACCCCGAGCTGGGCTAAGGCTCGCCGCTTGGATGGGCTGGAAGCGCCCCATTCCGTCCAGCTGATCCACAGATGATGCAATTGCCCGCGAACATCACCGTCGCCAGGCATCGCTTCCAGGATCGCCTCAGACAGCTCCGTCTTCAACTCGACATAGAGCTCATTGAGCAGAGCGGATTTCGTTCCGAAGTATGTAAATACCGATCCATGCGGCACCTGGGCTACCTTGGCGATTTCGGCTGTCGCAGCACCAAGCCCGTGTTCGGCAACCAATTCCATCGCCGCCGTCAGGATCGCATCACGTTTCTGTTCGCTTCTGGGTCGCGCCATTTACCATCATCCTCGCGCAATAGATGACTGGTTGCTCACACATCGTCAAGAAGGGTGGTCGTCTTTCATGGACTGCTCCTTATGCCAATGGGGGTCAGCGGTCCTGAAAGGAATGGAGCACCCGCCCCATCTAGGACCGCCTCGGACCTGACGCTTCTTTCTCGCTGTCATGGGCGCGCGTGGTGGAGTGATTATGGGGTTGTCGAAGTGCCTTGCCCGGCACCTTCAACGTCACGCGCTATCTCCTGGAGGCGCTGCTGCAGTCGCGGCGCGACAAAATCGAGGAAGGCACGCAATTTCAACGGCTGTTGCTGGTGCGGGGCGTGGACCAGATGCACAGGCATGGGCGGAGGTGCCCGATCCACCAATAGCGGCACGAGTGACCCCGCCCTGACGCTTGCCGCCGCCTGGTAGGACAGCACGCGGGCAATTCCGACCCCCGCGACCGCGCCGCCCACGACGCCGTCCGCGGTGTTGACCGAGAAGCGTGGATTGATCGTCACTTGCTGCTGGGCATTCCCATCCACGAAGGGCCATTCCCGATAGCGCTGCAGTCCTTCAAACGCGATGCAGTCGTGGTTGGCCAGTGCGGCAGGCGCTTTCGGCTCGCCCCGCCGTTCGAGATAATCCGGACTTGCGCAGACGACCCATCGGATCTCGCCGACCTTGCGCGCCACCAGTGAGCTGTCAGGCAGTCGGCCGATCCTGACCGCGACATCGACGTGAGTTTCGACGAGATCGATGTTGCTGTCGGACAGCACAAGCCGCACTGTCACCTCGGGATAGGCGCCGAGAAAATCGTGGACGATCGGCGCGACATTGAGTGCGCCGAATGCGATGGGCGCGGTCACCAGCAATTCGCCTCGCGGCGCACGGTACTCGCCCGAGGCGGCGCGTTCTGCCTCCGACAACTCCTCAAGTACCCTCCGGGCCGATGCGACATAGGCCGTGCCGGCTTCCGTGAGCAGGAGCTTGCGGCTTGTGCGGACGACGAGTTGCGAACCGAGAAAACTCTCAAGGTCGGAAACGCGGCGGCTGACCGTGGGAAGGGGAATATTGAGAGATCGGGAGGCCGCGGACAGGCTCCCGCCATCGACCGCCGCGACCAGCGTGCGCATCGCCTCGAACCTGTCCATCATCCCTCTCGTTTCACGGAAGTTAAGCTTTCGAACTTAGCGCCTGCCTACCGGATACGGAAGGGGGTACTTCAATCCTGCAACAGCAAGACAGCCCGTTCAGGAGAAAAGCCCATGTCCCGCATCCCCACTCCCGCTACCGAACATGCCCCCGAAAAGGCGCAGCCCCTGCTTGCGGCTGTCCAGAAGCAACTCGGCTCGGTGCCGAACCTGTTTCGTATCGTCGCCAACAGCCCTGCGGCACTGGAAGCCTATCTCGGCTTTTCCGGCGCGCTCGGCAAAGGCGCGCTCGCCGCGCCGACTCGCGAGCGGATCGCGCTCGCGATCGCCGAGGTGAATGATTGCGGCTACTGCTTGTCCGCCCACACTTACATCGCCCGCAACCTCACCAAGCTCGACGACGCGGAGATCACTGCCAACCGAAATGGCGCCTCCAACGACGTCAAGGCGGACGCGGCCGTGCGCTTTGCCGTCAAGCTGGCCCGTGGACGCGGACAGGCGAGCGACGCCGATATCGCGGCACTCAAGCAGACGGGGTACTCCGATGCGGAGATCGTCGAAATCATTGCCCATGTCGCGCTCAATACCTTCACCAACTACGTCAACGAAGCGCTGAAGACCAAGATCGACTTCCCCGTCGTGACGACACGGACGGCTGCCGCCGCCTGAACCTTTCCACAAGTCCGGCACGAAACAACGCGGGTGCGAAGCCGCGCCCGCAAACCCCTCCTCACGCCCTGAATTCAAGGAACCTTCCCATGACCGTCCGTTTCAACACCGTCGATGTTGACGGCCTCAAGCTGTTCTACCGCGAAGCCGGCGACGCAAGCCGCCCCACCGTGCTGCTGCTGCACGGCTTCCCGAGCGCGAGCCACATGTTCCGCGACCTGATCCCCGAACTCGCCGAGCACTATCATGTCGTCGCCCCGGATCTGCCCGGCTTCGGCATGACCGAGCAGCCCGCCCGCGACCAGTTCGGCTACAATTTCGAGAACATCACCAACGTCGTCGACCGCTTCACCGAGGTTCTCGGCCTCGATAAATTCGCAATCTACGTCTTCGATTATGGCGCTCCGGTCGGCTTCCGGCTGGCGGTCAAGCGCCCCGAGCGGATCACCGCGATCGTGACCCAGAACGGCAACACCTATGTCGAAGGCGTGTCGGACGCTTTCGCCCCGGTCATGGCCTATTGGAACGAGCCCAACCAAGCCAACCGCGACGCGCTGCGCGGCTTTCTGGCGCCCGAGACGACCCTCTTCCAGTACACGCACGGCGTCGACGATCCGGGCAAAGTCTCGCCCGACGGCCGCAACCTCGACGATTTCTATCTGTCGCGTCCCGGCAATGACGAGATCCAGCTCGATCTGCTGCTCGATTACCAGACCAACGTCGCGCTCTACGACACCATTCAGGCCTACCTCCGCGAGCATCAGCCTCCTGTACTGGCGGTCTGGGGCCGGAACGACCCGTTCTTCATTCCGCCGGGCGCCGAGGCGTTCAAGCGCGACGTGCCGGCGGCGGACGTTCGCTTCGTCGACAGCGGCCACTTCGCGCTCGAAACCCATGCCGTCGAGATCGGCGCCGCGATGCGCGAGTTTCTGGCCAAGCATATTGGCTGACCCCTCGTCGGGGCGCCGCCCCTCCGGCGCCCTGACTTTTTCAATCAGGAGACGGCCTCGTCCGTCTGATACTTCGGAGACAGACCATGATTGGCGCGCGTGACACCGTTCGCGACTTCTACGACAAGCTTTCCAAAGGTGACGCGCCCGGCGCGCTCGGCCTGATGGCGCCCGACATCGAGTGGACGACGATGTGGCACTACAAGGTGGACGGGCGTGGCCCGGAGAAGGTCGCCGAGGGTTTGTTCAAGCCGCTGATGGCGGAATGGTCGAGCTTCTCGCTGGTGCCGACCGAATTCATAACTGAGAACGAAACGGTGGTCTCGCTCGGCGATTTCACTGGCGTCCACCGGTCGACCGGCAAGACGTCGAACGCCCGCTATGCCCATGTCTGGACGGTTCGTGACGGCAAGATCACCAGCTTCCGTCAGTATATCGACACGCTGGCGATCGCCGAGGCGCGCGTCTGATGGAGCGCGTGGCGATCATCACTGGTGCCAGTCGCGGTATCGGCCGAGCAACCGCCGTCCGGCTGGCTCGCGACTTCAGCGGCCTGGTGCTGGTGGCACGAACCCGGGAGACCTTGACCGAGACGGCCGAGACAGTCCGTGCCGCAGGAGCAACGCCGCTTCTTCTGGTTCGCGACCTGCGTCAGCCGGATGCGGCTGGAGCCGTCGTCGCAGCGACGCTCGAACGCTTCGGCCGGATCGACGCGGTGGCCTGCATCGCAGGCGCTGTCCCACAGGCCGACATGTTCGCGCTGACCGACGAACAATGGGATGACGGCCTGGCGCTTAAATTCCACTCCGCCCGGCGCCTGACGATCGCGGCGTGGGACGCGCTCAAGGCCACGCATGGCTCGGTCGCGATGACATCGGGGACGTCAGCCTATACACCCAAGGCGTCGGTGGCCGCCGTCGGTACGATCAATGCGGCGATCCTCGCGCTGGCCAAGGCCTTCGCCGATCGGGGCATCGAGGACGGTGTGCAGGTCAACACGATCCTGCCCGGATCGGTCATGACCGACCGCCGCCGCACGATGCTTCAGGGCTATGCCGACTCGCGCGGTCTCTCGCTCGATACGGCAATTGATCGGAGCGCGGCCGAGGTGGGCATTGCCCGCTACGGGCAGCCCGAAGACATCGCCAACGCGATCGCCTTCCTCTTCGCGGCCGAAAGCCATTGGATCACCGGCACGGCGCTCCGGGTCGATGGCGGCGAAACGAAGGCGCTTTGACCTCGCGGGTTATTGCGGGGAGTCACGGCCGACCACACGCACTCCTTCCGTAAAACGATAGGAAGGGTTCCGAAGTCAGGCGCTACTGGCAGATAGTGGAAAGTCCTACATGGATATCGAAGGAGATAATCATGAAGAATAGCCATTACATAAAGAACCCCGAGGCTCTGGCAGCCCTCTCGCCCGAGCAGTACCGCGTGACGCAGGAGAACGGCACCGAGCGCCCCTTTACGAACGCATATTGGGACAACAAGGAGCCAGGAATCTACGTGGACGTCGTTTCCGGCGAGGCGCTTTTTGCCTCGGTGAACAAGTTCGAGAGCCGCTCTGGCTGGCCGAGCTTCACCAGGCCGATCGAAGGCGCGACAATCGTCGAACATGTCGACGACAGCCATGGAATGCGTCGGACCGAGGTCCGGTCTGGCGGCGGCGACAGCCATCTCGGCCACCTCTTTCCGGACGGTCCGGCGGCGGAGGGCGGGATGCGTTACTGCATCAACTCCGCGTCGCTGCGCTTCATCCATCTCAACGATCTCGAGGCCGAAGGCTACGGTGAATACCAGCGGCTGTTCGAGAACGAAGGAAAGGCCTGAATCATGACAGACAAGACGCAACGCGCCGTTCTCGCCGGCGGCTGCTTCTGGGGTATGCAGGATTTGATCCGCAAGCAACCGGGAGTGGTCGGTACACGTGTCGGCTATTCCGGCGGCGACGTGCCCAACGCCACCTACGGCAACCATGGCACCCATGCCGAGGCCATCGAGATCACGTTCGATCCTGACCGGACGAGCTATCGCCGGATCCTCGAATTCTTCTTCCAGATCCACGATCCGACCACGGTGAACCGGCAGGGCAACGATCGCGGCACGAGCTATCGTTCTGCGATCTTCTACGCGGATGACGCGCAGAAGGCGGAGGCGGAGGAGACGATCGCCGATGTGGAGGCTTCCGGTCTATGGCCGGGCAAGGTCGTCACCGAGGTCTCGCCGCTGGGGGATTTCTGGGAGGCCGAGCCCGAGCATCAGGATTATCTGGAGCGGATCCCGAACGGCTATACCTGCCATTTCATCCGCCCTGACTGGAAGCTGCCGCGCCGCATCGACGCCGCCTGAGACTTAAGTCGACGCTGGATTAAGGCGTGAGACAGCGCCGGAGGTCCTTAAGGGGCTTCCGGCGCTTCGTTGCCTTTCTGGATCATGGTGCGCAGGTCGTCTTCGGAAAATCGGGGAGCCGTGGCGGTGCGCAGGTGACGGGCGACCGGCTTACTTCTCTTGTTACGTCCTTACGTCCGGATCGCACCCGTGGGCCCGAACCGCTCCGTCCTCACATTGCTGGCGCTATGACCTATCGCGACGAGATGTTCGGCAATCGTTTCGACGAATGCCGTTGGCCCGCAGACGTAGACGTCGGGATGGCCCGCAGGGGTAAATTGCCAGCGAGCGAGCATCGCGCGGTCGATCCTGCCTCGCTCCCCGGTCCATTCGGAAGGCGCGTCGCGGGTCAGCGTCTGCGTGAGCGTGAAGTTGGCGGTCTGCGCCGCAAGCCGATCGAGTTCGGCACGGTAGATGATCTGCTCGATGCTCCTCGATGAATAGAGCAGGCGGGCAGGCTGCGTCGCGCCGGCTGCGTCGCGCGAACGCAGCATCGACATCAGCGGCACGATGCCCGAGCCGCCGGCGATCAGAAGCAATCCGTAGTCATGTGCCGCGGACCAGGCGAAATAGTTCCCGATCGGTCCGCGGATCTCGATCTGGTCACCGATGCGCAACTCCTCATGCAGAAAGCCCGAGACCTCTCCATCGGGTACGGCGTCGACGGTCAGTTCGACAAGTGGCCCCGAACCGGCACCGGACGCAATCGAATAGCTGCGCTGCGCGACATAGCCGTCCTCGGCGGTGAGGCGCAGGTCCACGTGCTGCCCACCAAGATGCCCGGGCCAGCCCGGCACGTCGAAGCTGATCGTCTTGACCGTGGCCGTCTCGTTGCGGATCGCCATCACCGTGGCGACGCGCCATCGCGCCGCCGCTGTCGCTGCGTCGATCATTGATCGCCCTCGTAGCGCTGCTCGCGCCAGGGATCGCCGCGCAGATGGTAGCCCTGCGACTCCCAGAAGCCGGGCGAATCTTCCTCGCGAAAGGCGAGGCGCCGCACCCATTTCGCACTTTTCCAGAAATAGAGGTGCGGCACCAGCAGCCGGGCCGGGCCGCCATGGGAGGGCAGGAGCGGCAGATCGTCAAAATGCGTCGCGATCATCGCGCGCGCGCCGATCAGATCGGCGACGAGAAGGTTGGTCGTGTAACCGCCGTCGCAATGCGCCATGAGGAAGCCGGTCGGCGCGGCATCCAGCCCGGCGGCGCGCAAGAGGTCGTCGATAGTGACCCCGCGCCAGCGTGTGTCGAACTTCGACCATTTGGTAACGCAGTGAATGTCGGACGTGATTTCGGTCTGCGGCAGGCCCTCGAACTGCTCCCAGCTCCACTTTCCCAGCAGCGAGCCGCCGTGTTGAAGCGCAAGGGTCCAGCGATCAATTTGCGTTTGCTGCGTCGGTCCGGCGGTGAGCACGGGAAATTCCGGCGTCAGGAACTGGCCGGGCGGCAACCGCAGGCGATCAGCATCTCCGCCGCGGCGCTTGCCCTTGAAGCCTCTCGTCACGAGCATTGTCGGTCCCTCCCGGGTAGATCGATGCGGAAATAGGCGGATGTCGATAGCCGCCGCGCGCGTCAGCGATGGGTATTGGCGGACAGGAAGCGGAGCATCAGTTCGGCGATTTCGTCATTCTTCTCGTCCATGGCGAAATGGCCTGCATCCAGCAGATGGATTTCAGCATCGGGCAGGTCGCGTTTGAACGCTTCGCCGCCCGCCGCGATGAACGATGGATCGTTCGCGCCCCAGACGACCAGAGTGGGCGGCTTATGCTCGCGCAGCCACGCCTGCCAGGCGAGGTACGAGGCAATGTTTGTTCGGTAATCGTAGAGCAGATCAGCCTGGATTTCGCGCTGGCCGGGCGCGGAGAGATGAGCAAACTCGTCGGTCCAGGTATCGGGATTGTAGAGTTCCGGATGCCTGGTGCCGGCGATATGGCGCTGCTTCGTGGCCTCGAACGACAGGAAGGTATCCACGACACCCTGATGCGCGGCTGGGTCTGTCCAATATTGTTCGATCTTCGCCCATTTCGGCCCCAGCCCTTCACGGTAGGCATTGCCATTCTGGACGATCAGCGCCTGCAACCGTTCAGGATGGGCCAGCATGATCCGGAAGCCGACCGGGGCACCGTAATCATGGATGTAGAGCGAGTATCGGGTCAAACCGAGTTTCTCGAGGAGATGGTCGGTCGTCGTCGCGAGATGATCGAAGGTGTAGTCGTAGCTGGCCGGAGAGGGCGCATCACTCTGGCCGAAACCGGGAAAATCCGGTGCGATCAGATGATAGCGCTGCGCGAGAAGCGGAATGAGGGCATCGAACTCCCGCGACGATGACGGGAAGCCGTGCAACAGGACGATCGTTGGCGCGTCACGCCGGCCGGCTTCGCGGTAGAAGATCCGGAGGCCATCGACCTGCTCGTAATGATAGCTCGTCGATATCATCGCGTTCGTCTCCTGCGCGGCCATGGCTGCCTTACCGGAAATAAGTGCGGCGATGCCTATCGCCGGCAAGTTTGAGAATTTTCATGGTCTCACTCACAGACGGCCTGTGTCGCCGCATTCACTTGGACAACGGCGCGCGAGAGGCGAGCAGCAGCGTGACCGATGCGGCCAGCAGGACCAGATCCTTCAGCAGGAACTGTCCGATGTCGCCCGAAATGGCAGGAAAACCACCGAGCGAGGGCACGAATACGCCGGGCGTGGTGGTGAAGAAGGTCAGCGTGATCACGTAGGTTGCAGTGGACATGGCGGCGCCGAGGGCCGACAGAACCGGCACGAATGCCCCCGCGATCAGGGCGGCGGCAGTCGCCAGTTCAAGCACGCCGACCATTCGTGCACCGCCTTCGATGCCGAACAGCACGTGCAACCAGCTCATGAACGGGCTGTTCGCGATCAGCCCGGCGATGCCGTGTGCTTCGTAGCTCGTGAACTTCATGCAGCCGAACCAGATGAAGATCACGACAAGCGACCACCGCAGCGGGGCGAGGATGGACATGGAGCCGGAATTTCGTTCGGCCACGGTGAAACGGGTATGCAGCAGGTCGTTCATAGGAAGTATCCTCGAATGACGGGATGGGATCTCGGTCCGGCCATGCCTGAAACCGTTGTCGGAAAGGTCTGCGCCGCCGCGGCAGCGCGGGGGCGATCAGGCGGCCTCGGCGATCAGCGCCTGCCATTCGAGCAGTTCGGACGATTCCGCGATATGCGGCTGCGGGGCGGGCACGAAGCCAAAGGCTTCCTTGATCTTCTCCAGCGTGCCGCACGAACCCGCAGACGCGGTGTCGATCATACAGGGAGTAAATTGCGTCATCATCGTCTCCATTACCTGCCGTTGGGGCGGTCTGATCGGTTGGGTGTTCAACCCGCCAGCAATGGATACGGCCTTCCGGATAACATCGTCAGCCTCTAGCTGCGTAACCGTGACTTCCGTTTTATGGTAGGGTGCGCAGCTCCGCCCTTCGCGGACTCCGCTCTAGGTCGACCAAGAAGATTCTGGCGTTTCTTGAGGTTCATCGCCGGATGCTCCTGCCCGTCATGCCCGGAGACAGCATCCGGCAGAAATATTCCGTCAAATCGAAGCGGCCAAGTTCCAAAGACCCCACGCGCGGCGTGGTGGAGCTGGAAATCGCCATCGTCAACCAGAAGGGCGAGATCATCCAGGAAGGCTAACAAGTATCTGATCGGAGGACCTGCCTGATGCGTGGCGTGAAAGGGAGGATCATCGTCGTGACCGCGCGGCACAGGGGATCGGCAGGGCGACCGACCTGCGGTTGCGGGACGACGAGGCGACGGTTCTTGTCGCCGACCGCACCGGCGAGGGCGTGCAGGTCGTCGCGGCCGAGATCGCCTCGTCGCGTGGTCAGGCCGAGGCCTTTGCCCTCGACGTTTAGGCGGCCGGCCGAACCATCGAGAGAGGTTATGCCGACGGGCAGCGCGGCGGCAGGGAGGACCACCTCTTGGATGGTCAGAGCCATGCTGATCTCAGTATCTGCCACGATCTGAGTTCCAGACGGCTTGGATTGCGGTCAGGGCACGGCGGCGGTCCCTGCCCGAGCTTCCAAAAGCTGACTGGGATAATCGCCTCGGGAATTGACTTTTTGCCCCCCAGCCCTGAATCTGAGATGGTGCCAGATCGCTGCGGCATGACAATGAATTCGGAGTAGCGCGTTGGAAAATCAGATCGAAAACCCCAGTGATTCTGAAGTTCGCGCCGCCGGAGCCCTTTGGCAAAAGCCGGAAGTAGTTCGCGTCATACCAATGGCCAGTGCGGAGGGCGGCGGTGGCGGCGGCCCCGATTTCGGATCTGAGCAAAGCTAGACTGGGCTGAGTGTTTCTATATCGCTTTGGTGGCCAGAACGTCTCAAGCAACGTTGCCGTCAATGGTATTCGTCGCGCGCCAACTTCGAGCGTCACCGAAATTCAGGTGACGTTCCGCAGCGAGGGGCCGCCCTTCGCCGATCGCATGTTGTTTTCCTGGGGCGGACGTTATGATTTGCGCCTGGAGACCAGTGGGCGACTTTGGCGGATTGGGTCGCGGCTTGATGGCACTTTCCTGATAGAACCCGATGGGCGTCGTATCGACGTCTATTGCTCCCGGCTGCCACCTCCGCAGGAGGCAATGGACATACTGTCCCGGAGAGTCTTGCCGCGCGTCGTTACGTTTTCGGGGAGGCTCGCGATTCATGCCGCCGCGGTCAGCAAAAACGGCGCAGCGCTGCTCTTGCTCGGCGCGTCAGGCGCCGGAAAGTCGACCACCGCCGCATATCTAGGCTCAGGACCTGTTAATTCTGTTTGAGATGTGATTCACGGTCTCCGAGAAGGAGGCCTT
>NZ_JAHBGC010000056.1 GCF_018390645.1 Ancylobacter dichloromethanicus | reverse complement strand
CGGCCCGGCAGCCTCGCTGCCGAGGGCTCCTAGCCGGATGGGCGGGGTGCGTTCGGACAAGCGCATGTTGGGCATCCGGGGCCGCGCGTCCGTCAAGGCGTGCTGGACTTCCTGCCCGGCGTGGAACGCACCCCGCCCGCCACCGGCCGGAGCCTCGCCCCGGCGGGTGGGTGCCTTTGGCCTCCGCGCGCTGATCTTGGCCAGCGCGCCGGAGGGCACCGCACCCGCCATCGGCTGAGGCCCCGGCCCGGAGGGGCGTGGCGCGGCCGGCCGCCGCGCTGGGATTCCTGGGCAGCGCGGTGCGCGCCACGCCCCTTCGTCATCGAGACTTCCGGCGGAGTGCTGCCGGCCTTTCACCAACTTATTAAGGAGCACGCGCATGGACAGCCATGTTCGCGAACGGGAGAGCCTTGTTCCCAGCCGACGCCAGGCGCTTTGCCTCGGCGCGGCGCTTGTGACCGTGCCGACAGGCGTTCTGACGCTGGCGGCGCCCGCATCGACCCTCGCGGCACCCGCCGACCCGCTGCAGCGCGCCCGCGCGGCGTGGCTGGCCTTCGCTTCCGCCATGGACGCGCTGGCGGCGCCGGGCGATGGCTGGATGTTGCAGGGCGCGGGTGCCCGCCGGGCGGCGCATGGCCGGCCGGCCGAGGCCTGGGTCTATGCCAGCCGGCTGACCTATGAGTGGCAGGCCGATCCCCGCCTGCGCGCCGGCGGCTTCCTCGACGAGACCGCCGAGCCGATCGACCTCTGGCGCAAGCCCCGCGTCTCCCAGCCGGAGGGGCGGACATGAGCCGCCAATCCCTCGCCCCCAGCCGGCGCCAGGCGCTCGCCCTCGGCGCGGCGTTTGTCGCCCTTCCGGCCGGTGCCGCTGCACTGCCGGCGCCCGATCCGATCCTCGCCCGCATCGTCACGCATAAGCGGCTGATGGAGCCGGTGCGCGCCTGCCCGGCCGTGACGGAAGACGACGAGGAGCGGCTCGCCGTGCTGGTCCGCACCGCCGACCATGGCTATGCCGAGATGCTCGGTACAGCGCCCACCTCGCTGGCTGGCCTTTACGCCCTCGTTTCCTATGTCGAAGGCTCCGGCCAGGGCGGCGTGCGCCGCGACCTGCCGCTCGGCACGCAGGAGACGGAAGACGGCGTGACCTATGAGGACCTGTTCCTCGCCGCGCTGCGCCGCTCCCTTGCCCAGCTTTGCGGGGAGGCGCGGCCATGAACGCCCACACCCGCGAGTTCGTGATGGTGGAGCGCCAGCGCCTGCGCGCGCGGGCCGAGCGCACCATCGAGGCACTGATCGGGCTGCTCGACGAGCTGGACGGCGACCCCGACGAGGAAGACGGCGGCGACGAGGAGCCCGACAGCGAGGGCGAGCCTTCGCTCGGCTGGGAAGATGGCCGGCCGGAGCGGTTCGGCGGCGGCACCGGCCGCCGGGACTGCGACTGCGAGCACGACCAGGCCGAGGACGGCATCGCCGATGCCGAGGGGCTGGTCGAGCAGTGGGGCGGGGAGTGGAACGGGTGGCACGTCGGGTGATGCGTCAGGCGGTCAATATTTTCGTTGCGGAGTACGTATCGAGACTTGTCTCGTTACATCGAGTCACGCATACTGCGTTCAATGCTTCGCAACCAGGATCGTCCCATGTCCCTCCTCACCCCCAAGATCGGTGGCCCGCTCTCCGAGCGGTCCTTCACCTCCGACCAGGTCGCCCTGCTCACCGGCATCTCTCCCGAGAAGCAGCGCACCCTGCGCTCGCGCGACCTCATCCCCTTCGAGGGCGACGTCGAGCCCATCCGCCGCGAGCGCTCGCGGCTGGTGACGTGGAATATCGTGATGAAGTGGGCGTTGCTCGCCGAAGTCACCAAGTTCGGCATCGACACCAAGTCGGCCGCCAACTTCGCCAATGCGGAGTGCTTCGACAACATGGCGTATGTCGACTTCTCCCGCGAGGGCGAGCCGCCGCTCTATGCCTTCTGCCGCCCGAAGGCGGGCGATCCCGAGAGCTTCAAGGACGTGACGACCGGCTCCGGCGAGATCGCCTTCGACGACAGCCGCTTCTGGGGCCGCTTCTTCTTCGGCATCGACTATTCCGAGCTGCAGCGCACCGTCCTCAAGCGCCTCGAAGCGCTCTGAGGCAACCATCCATGATGGGCCTCGTCTCCTCCCTCTTTGACCGCGCCAAGAGCGCGCTGCGCCCGGCCTCGCGCTCCTATGAGGGCGCGGCGACCGGCCGGCGCGCGACCGGCTGGGGCGCGATGCGCAACCAGCACGGCGCGGCACAGGCGGCCCGTGCCCCGCTCGGCTATCGCGCCCGCTATCTCGTGGCGAACAACCCGCACGCGGCGGCGGGCAAGGCGGCCCATGTCAGCAGCCTCGTTGGCACCGGCATCGTCCCGGCGGTGACCGGCACGCTGGCGGCGCGCTGGACGGCATGGACGGACGAGGCGGACGCCGACGGCCTGATGGACTTCTATGGCCTCACCGCCCTGATGGTCGGCGGCATGGTGGTGGATGGCGAGGCGCTGGCGCTGCTGATCGCCACCCCGGCCGGCCTGCGCATCCGCGTGCTCGATCCCGACCAGCTGGACGCCTCGCTCACCCGCCCGCTGCCCGAAGGCGGGCGCATCGTCAACGGCGTCGAGTTCGATATGTTCGGCTCCCGCGTCGCCTACTGGATCGTCAAGGAGCGCCCGGAGATCGGCCTCGGCCTCAACCTCCAGCCGGTGCGCGTGCCGGCGGAGGATGTGGTGCATCTGTTCCGCCC
>NZ_JAHBGC010000055.1 GCF_018390645.1 Ancylobacter dichloromethanicus | reverse complement strand
CCTCGACCTCGCTGGTCTCCTCCTTGCCGGAGAATTCGACCTCATTGACCTTGCCGGTGCGGCCGACGCGGGTCTCCGGCACGGTGAAGGCTTCAGCCAGCGGATAGGACGTCCAGCCGAAGCGCTCCTGGGCGACGTCCTGGCGCGGCAGCACGTCGTCGGCGATGAGCATCTGCGCCTGGTTGCGGTAGGCGATAGCGACCGCGGTGAGCACCGGATCGACGGTAAAGGAACGACGGGGAGCCATGGAGAAACCTCGAATTGGCGGGTGGCGCGCGCGACCGTCAGGCCGCCGGCGTGGGAAGGAGGCTCTTGGCCACGGTGATCGGCAGGATGTCGTCGAGCGCACCGGGCGCGCCGGCCCAGCCGACGATGACGACGGTCTGGCCGGCGACGGGCACCGCCTTGATCGCCTTGCCATTCGCGTCGCTGGTCAGCGGATCGCCGAAGGCGATGTTGCCGCCGGCGCGAACCTCTGCCGGCCCGGCGAGAACGACATCGACGGTTCCGCCCTGGTCGCCGCCGAGCGCATCCGTCACGCCGAGCAGGACATCGGTGGCCGCCGCTCCGGGGCGCACCGTCGTGCCGGTGGTGGGCGCCGCCGCCTTCACGATGAGGTAGGGATCGACGGCTACCGCGCCGATATAGGATTTGATGAACGGCCTCACTTCTTGCCCTCCTTCACCGCGAGCACGGCATCCGCCGTGGAGATCCTGATCCCTTCGCGGGCGCGCTTGCTCTGGTAGGCGACGGCGTCGGCCGCGAGCGTCGCGGGGTTGATGTCGCCGCCGGCGGTCGGCACCTCGCGCTCATCGAGCGTCGACGCCTGGAGGTTGGCCGGCGTCTTTTCGAGGAGGGCCCTGATCTGCTTCAGCCCTTCCGGCGTGGCGCACAGGCTCGCGTACTCGCCGCGCTGGGCCGGGATGATCTTCTTTTTCGCCAGGGCGTCGTCGAGCAGCGCGTCGACGTCCTTCTTGTGGGCCTCCGCCGTGAGCGCCGTGAGCGTGGTTTCCGCCGCGTCCTTCGCCGTGGTCGCAGCGGAGAGACTGGCGAGCGCCTGCTCGTGCACGGCCCTGGACACCGTCTCGGCCTTGAGAGACGCAAGGGCCGACAGGCACGCGGTTTCGTCGGCGGCGTCGGACAGGCCGAGCGCCGCCGCGATCTTCTTCAGCATGGGCTGATCCTCTTGAGGTGAGCCGCCGGCCGAGGCGACGGCGGGCATGGCAAGGGCGGGCGCCGGCACGAGAGCGACGGAGTGCAGCCAGGTCGCGTTGCCGACGTCGTCGTGATGAAAGGTCGGAGACACGAAGCGGTGCGTGCGCGCGGCGAGCGCGGCCTTGCCCGCCTCAAGCCAGTCGATGCGGGCATAGAGACCGTCCGCGCGGGCTTCGAGCTCAGGCGCCCAGCCGACGACCGTGCCGGCCTCGCCGAACATGGCCTTGCGCGGCACGCTGTGGTCGAGGTCGACCGGGATCGAGATCGCGTCGGACGTGAACCGGGCGACCAGGGCGGCGGGGTCGAAGGCGTAGGAGCGGCCGTCGCGGGTCGTCACCCGTCCGGCGGGCGTGACCTTGATCCAGGCCGGTGCCGCGCCGCCGGCATCGAGCGCGGCAAGCTCACCGGCGATGACGCCAGTGGCGAAAGGTTCAGCGGGCGTTGCGGGGCGGTGCGACATGGGGGCACGCTAGGCGAGCCCCAGGCGACGAGGCCGGTGACAGCTGTCACCGGGGAGGCAATCGCGCCTCTCGAAGCGGACGCGGTCGACCCTATCCCATCAGGATCGTTTTTGAAGGTGTTTTGAAAGCCGTGGGCGGGGATTTGCCCCGTTATGGCGGGAACGGGCCAGACTGTTCCCGGCAGGCGGTCGTGGGGCGCCTGTGGGAGGGGCGCTCGGCTTGCGGCGCCGGCCAAGCGCCGCTACATTGCCGGAGCGGAGAAATTGACGTCCGGCTCGGGTACGCCCTAGCGAGGAGGATGTGACGGCCTCCCTCCGCGCCTTTCACCTTATCCGATCGCACCGCTCCACTTGCTTGCGCGCATAACTGCCGTCCCGCCCCCCACGGCCCCGGAACAGGGTGCTCACCTGCAGCCCGCCGCCCGGTGAGGGGCGCAGGATCGCGAACCAGAGCTTACCATCCACGATAGCGAGGGCGACGGTGGCCCCATCGTCGCGCCGGCGCCAGATGTCGTCGCCATCCAGCGCGATCTGCACAATTCGCCACATGGCGGTGGGAAGCCGGTGCGTCATGTTGTGGGCGATCGCGTGGTCATTGATGACGACGGTATGGCGCGCGACGCCGAGATCGCGCGCGAGGCCGGGGGCGACGACGGCCACCGGCTGCGTCGCGAACGTCCACGGCTCTATCGTGTTGACCAGATCAGCCGGACGCTGCGATGCCTTCAGCGCCGCCTCGACGGCTTCACGCCGGACGCCGCGAGCCCGCGCCTGGATGACATGCGACCGGAACCCATCGCCGGCGACGATCTTCTGGACGCGCGCCGCCGCGAACTCCGCCGGCGTCTCGTCCAGCTGCTCCTGAAGGATACGCCCCAGCGTGCGCGAGCGGCCGATGCCGGGGTTGCTGTGCCAGCCGGGATCGATGCCATCCGGCACCTGCGTGCGCTGCCCGGTACGCCTGTTGACGAAGGTGCGCATCCGCTCATCGGGTGGCGTGTCGCGATAGATGACGCCGCCATCCTCCGGCGCGCGGCCGAGCAGGCGCGCCGCCTGGGCGGCGGAGATCTGGCGCACCGCGCATTTGCAGCCCCAGCCGTTCGGGGGGAAGTGGGTGCGCCAGAACGGATGATCCACCGGCAGGATGATGCCGGCCCAGCGCAGATGCTCGGGGCGCGGGTCGCCCGCCGTGGTGCGGACATAGAGGATGTAGGGCAGCGCCCGCTTGGTGCGCTGGATGCGGTCCCACTGGCCGGCAGCGCGGGCGGCGCGCACATTCGACCAGAACGTCGTCTGGAGCCGCTTCGGCCGGGTGAAGTCCACCGTCTTCGCCTTGCCGCCCTCCGGGTCGGCGACGCCGCGCGGGCCCCACCAGCCGATCGGCTTCAGCCGCTTCTCCATGTCGGCTTTGAACTTGTCGAAGCCGGTGCCGTTGGCGAGTGCCTGGTCGATTCCCGCGCGGAACTCGGCGAGCGTGCGCTCTTCCAGGACGCCGGCGACGGTGAAGGCGTGCGCATGCTCCTCGCCCCACACGTCGAGCCAGGAGAAGCGTGGCGCCAGCTTCTTGTCCCGGAAATAGTCCAGCACCTCCGGCGGCGTCGGGAAGCCGCGCTCGATGCGGCCGCCGGCGGCGAGCGAGATGAGGCCGGCGATCAGGTTCACGCGGGCGACCGCCTCAGTCGCGGACATCGCCCAGCCCGCGCGCCTTTGCCATGGCGACCGCCAGTTTCATGGCGAGCTTCGCGCCGTCGATGCGCCCGGCGATCTGGGGGAGCATCGCTTCCAATTCGGCGAAGGAGGTGGCCGTCTCGATCGCCTCGCGCAGGGGCGCGAGCAGCGGGTCGGCATCCTCCTGCCAGTCGGCCAGAGCTTCGGCGAGGAAGTCGTCGAGCTCGTCCTCGCTGTCGATCTCGCCCGGCTCGGCCGCAAGCGAGACGGGTGTCCCGGCCCGGCACGAGGCGCACCGACACCCACCATGATGGGCGGAAAGCGTGGCCTTCTTGAGCGGCGCCGGCGGCGCCGGGGGATCGCTCCCGTCCGTCGGCGTGGCGGCCGGGGGAGCGGGCTCGGCCGCCGGCGCCAGCGCCTCGTCATCATCTTCGGGTTCCGACAGCCCGATCTTGGCGCGCATCTGTTTCTGGCCGACTTTGAGGCCGAGGGGCACCAGGCGCGCGACGGCCTCGGTCAGTTCCTTGATGTCTTCCGGCTCGGCGACGGGAAGCGTCATCTTGGGATAGACGTCCTGCGGGCCGAAATTGAGCGAGACGAACCACGGGATGAGGTCGCGGTTCAGCGTGTTGCCGAGCTGGCGGCAATCGGCCTGGGTGATGTCGAGGCGCACCTTGTCGTGGACCTTCGCCTGCGCCTGCGACGAGCCGTCGTCGGACGTCATGGTCTGGCCGACGACGAGCTTTGAAACCTGTTTGTCGAGATAGTCGAGCAGCCCGCCGAATACCGCCTCGCCCTTCGAGCCCTGTGCTTCGATGAACTCGATTTCCATGCCTTGGGGGATGATCGCGGCGGCGTCGTTGGCTATGGCGGCGACAGCCCGCAGCAGCGCCTTCTTGTCGGCAGCCGAGGCACCGGCGTGGTATTTGCCGACGCGCATGGGGATGCCATAGATCTCGGCGAAGGCAGCCCAATCCTTCAGGCCGAAAGACTGGAGCATGAAGGCCCAGGTCGCGGCGCGGGCGAAGCCCCGGCGCAGCGGAATGCCGGTCTTCGAGCGCGGCGTGTGGACGATGAAGGTCGGCTTTTCGATCGGCACCCCGTCGAGATTGCCGTCGACCGCCAGGCGCAGCTCGGCGAGAGCGATGCGGTCGAACTGGAAGAAGCGCGGATCGCGCCATTTGAAGGCGACGGGCCGGAGCCGCTTGCGCTCGTATTCCCACACAGGCTCGACGACGGCGTAGCCCTTGGCGATACCGTCCGTCAGGGCGCCGATGGCGTCCAGCAGGTTCGGATCGTCGACGAGCTCGTGCACGGCGTCGACGATCTCTTTCGGATAGCCCTTCGGGGATTCCACCGCCGGCGCCACGCCCTCGATGGCGAGCCGGCGCGTCTGCACCTGCGAGGCATAGTGCAGATAGCGCTCCTCCATCTCCTCCGCGAGGGTGAGGTAGTCACGGGCATTGCCCATCGCCGCCTGCTTCAGGATGTGCGCCAGGCGCTCCGGCTTCAGCCCGGAGGCGACGCCGTCCATATGCGTGGCGCGCACGCCCATCAGGGTGGGCGTCGCAACCTCTTCCGAGAGCTGCTTCGACGAGACGGGGCGACCGTCCGGCCCGAGGAGCCTCACCATAGCGCGCGCCCTCCAACGTCCTCGGCAAAGATGCTGTCCGATCCGCCATCAAGGTCGGAGACAGGGGTGTAGGCGTAGTCGATCGGCGCCAGGCTGGTAGCGTGCCACATCAGCACGCCGGCGATCGCGGTATCGCCGTGACGCTCGTATCCATCCTCGCCTTTGAAGCGATGATCGTCCGGCACCTTGATGATGCCGTTGACGTACTGGAGCGCCTGATGGTCGCTGAGGACGTCGGCGTCGCGCGGCAGTTCGACCGTGCCGTCGCCGAATGCCTCGACATAGGCCGTCGAGTTTTTGCGATACCAGTCCGGCGTCGCATTCACCTCGACGATGCGCTGCGCGCCGTAGCGCTGCTGCGCCACCTCCGCCAGATACGCGCCGTTGCCGTTGGCATCGAGGGCGCCGCCGGAAAAACGCGGCAGCCGATCGACGAGGTAGAACAGGATGTCGCGCTGCTGTTCGAAGGGCACGTTGCGCAGCTCGACGAGCAGCCTGACACGCCGGATGAGATCGCGCCCCAGCTCGCAGGGCATGATGGCGGTGACGTCGCCCTTGCGCGCGAAGTCCTCGCCAAAATAGTGCGGGCGGTGCGGATCGAGTGCGTCGAGGATCGGCTTGAGCTCGCGCCCGCAGAAGGCTAGCGCCTCCGCCCGGCGAACATGCTCCGGCGCGTTCTTGAAGTCGTCGCTGCATACCCACCGGATGGTGGGAATGCCATCGACCATCCGTGCCTCGATCTGCACGCGGGACAATGCCGAGCCTTCCGCCTCGGCCGGGATGGCGTCCAGCTCCTGGCGCATCGCGGCAGTGCGAACGCCATAGGAGCCGCGGACCTTCTGTTCCCACGCCGCCTCTGCCTCAGGCGACCAGGTCTTTCCGGTCACCAGGCAGACCCGCCTGAAAAGGCCGTTTTCAACCGCCTTGGCGAAGGGGATGAAATGGCAGGAGAATGGCACCTTCCCCGCCTTCGCCTCGCGGATCAGCTCGTTGAAGGGGTTCAAGACACCATTATGGGTGCTGATCACCCGGATTTTGCCGCCCCAGATCAGCAGCGCATTCACCGCATCGATGACACCGCGCACGTCCTGATGAAACGCCGCCTCGTCGATACACACGGTGCCCTGAAGCCCTCGGATGTTCGCCGGGCGGGAAGACAGGGCCTCGACACGACGACCGCTCGCGAAGGGCACGCGAAAGGCAGGTATCTGCTTCGGCGTGCCGTCTTCGTTCAGCCCGTCGTCGAACATGAACTCCTCGATCTTGCCGAGCTCGCCGGAAATCACGCGGGCAAAGTGCGCGACATAGCCGATGAACTCGCGGCCCTTATCCTTGGTGTCGCCGATGTAAAAGCAGTTCTGGCCGCCGGCCGAGACCTTCAATGAAGCGATAAGCGTGTGATCGAGCGCCTCGGCAAAGGTGACGCCGGTGCGCCGACCCTTCTCGCCGAGTTTCAGGTCGGAATCATCCTCCAGCCACTCGGCCTGATGCCGCATGAGGACGCCTTCCGCCAACGGATCGAGACCCTCCGGGATCTCGCCGCCACGCGGCAGCTCTGGCGGTAAGGCGCTTTCGGTTCGGGGCAGGACCGGCGCGCCGGCGACGCGATCGGGATCAGGAGGCGGAAGCATCGCTACCCGCCTTCGGCTTCGGCCGCACGCCGAGGAAGTCCCGACGCAGCTGCGCCACGACATCGGCCGACAGCCCGCCTTCCTTCGCCGCGGCGTCGATGACCTTGGCGGTCTTACTGTCGTAGTCGGCTTGGAGCTTGCGGCGCCGATCGTCGGAGACCTTCATGCCGGTGACGATTGCCTGGAAGGCACGCGCCAGCTCCATCGCTCCCTTTGAGCCAAGGCCACCGTCATCGGCGATCTCCAGCACCAGCGTCTTCAGGAATTCACCCAGGACGACGGAGCTGGCATCCGTATCGTTGTGGTCGAACTGCGTCGCCAGCCCTTCATACAGGGCCTTGGCCTCGGCCATCTTGCGGACGGCCGAGGCGCGTCGCATCGACAGGCGATTGAGCGAGGAACGGCTCGCCTGGGGAATGTCGGTGGTGAGGCCGTTCTGCCAGGCGGCGGCCCGCAGCCGCTCATTGACGCCGTCAAGGATTTCCAGCTGGGTCAGCGCGCGTTCGGCCAATTGCCCGAACGCCCACAGGCGCGCCTCGTCGCCCCACTCCGGCAGGGTGTCCCAGAAGGAAAGACGGCCGCGCCCGCTCGCCATTTCTATTCGCCCGGCCGGGAGGGACGCTTCACGCCCTCGATGACCAGTTCCCGGCGCAGATGGCGATGGCCGTCATTCGCCAGCGTCGCGATCTTGACCGTCTCGGCGTCGACCAGGCTGATGGCGTCCATTTCGCGCAGATAGTCGAGCTGGCGGTGGATCCACGGACGGTCGCGCGGAATTCCGAACCGCTCGCGCAGATGGCGCACGAGCAGGTTGCTGTTGAGGCTTTCGTTCACCTCTTCCGCAAGCACCCGCAGGATGATGAGCCGGGCTTCCTCAGCGAGCCACTGTTCGCGCTTGTCGTTCACGCCGTCCGAGCCTCCCCAAACACCATTTCCTGCGCCCGCTTCGCCATCTCGCTGACGGGCTTCAGCCGCTCATCCATGACCTCGATCCGCCCTTCGAGCTTGCTGATCGCCAGTTCGAGCCGATGGGTGATCTCACGGTCGGGCAAGTGCTTGATCTCGCCCTCGACCACGGACAGACGCTCGTCGATGGCGGCGATGCGGGCCTCGATTTTCCCGAACCGTTCGTCAGACGCCTTGCTTCGCGCAACGCTGATCGCGAAGGCCAGGCTCACGAACGAGAGGATCAGCGGCCCCCATCGCAGCAACACCTCTTCCATCAGGCGCCCCCGGCCGGCTTCCACCCGCAGTGGGCCTCGCCATATTCGTTATGGGTCACGAGCTTGGCCTTGTTGTCCGGGGACATCACGGCAAGCTCTGCCGTGGAGACGGTCCAGGGCGCGTTGGTCTGGCACCAGGACGAGGGGTCAGCGGGCTTCGTCGTCACGCACCCAGCGCTGAGCACGGCGATCAAGCTCAGCACCGGAAAGATCGGCCACTTCATCCTGCTTCTTCCTGTAGTCGGCGACGGCCTCGTCGGTGTCGCGGGTGAGCTTGGCCTCGCGGTCCTGCCAGCCCTGCTGGCGGGCGCGGCGCTGGAGGGTGAGGAAGCCGAGGATGGCACCGAGCCCGGCACCGATCTGCAGCGCCCGTTTGAGCCCGACGAAACGCACCAGCAGGATGACGGCCGCGATAACTGCGGGAATGGAGAGCAGCGCTCCCCACTCCCAGCCGAGCCCATAGACCAGCGCCTCGCGGATGCGGTCGATCATTCCGGCACCGGCGCCCGCGCGGGCCAGATGGCCGGGATGATGTAGGTGCGGGCGATGCCGATCACGATGACGGTGACGCCGATCGCGGTGAGGCCGGCGGCGAAATAGCCGACCGCGTCCGACAGGCCGGCATAGGTGTTCACCACGTCGGCCTTGTCCGCGATCTGCTGGCCGGCCTCGGCGAGCGTGATGGTGCTGACGCCGGCGGCGACCGGCGGGGCAATGGCCGGCGGGTCGGAGACCGTGACGGTGCCCGTTGCCGGCGACGTACCGGCTATGCGGGCGGCGATGGTTGTCGTGGTGAGATCGCCGGCGATGCCATCCGCCTTCAGGCCGTTGGCCTTCTGGAAGGCGACGATGGCCCCGGTGGTCGCCGGCCCGTACAGGCCATCAGCCTTGATGTCATAGCCGAGCTGGCGCAGCTGCGTCTGGAGCACGCGTGTCGTCTCGGATGCCTGGGCAACCTTCCACGATTCCGGCGCGGCGCTGCCATCGCGCAGCAGCGGCCAGATGCGGTTGAACCAGGCGACGCGATCATCATAGCCATTGTACCCGCCATTCACCTTCTTGGTGATGGCGCGGATGTCGTTGAGATCAGCGAGACGATTGCAGCCGGTGCGGGTCCAGTGATCGAAGGCGCCGCGCAGGCAATGCTCTGCGGTCTCGATCAGATCGGGATTTTCGTCCAGGCCGAGGCGGGTATAGGCGTTGCGCCCGGTGGAGTGCATCGCACCGCCACCGCGATAGGCATAGCCGTCACCCGAATAGAGATTACCCAGCTCCTTTGCCTTCGACGGGTTGCCGATCCCATAGACGCGCTCGAACAGGGTGCGCTCGTCGCCGGCAAGTCTGGCCGCCTCCGCCGGCGTGACAGCGGCGGAATGCCGGCCGACCCCGAACACCTCGGAGATGCGCTTGGCGGAATATTTCCCGCTCTCGCGCAGCTTCGTGAAGCCCTGTGTTTCGCAGGCAATCTGCGCCATGAATTGCGCGAGCCGGAGCGGCGTGGTGACGTCGGCGACCTGGAAATCGAAGGTCCGGCCGAAGGCGGCGACGAGTGCCGGTGCGGCTTTCGGTGCGAGCTGGCGGAGGATGGAAACGGGAGATTGCATGGCGCGGCTCCTTTGAGGAGCCGAAGGTGCCCAAGGGCGGCACTCGAAAGACCGGTGACAGTGTCACCGGGATGACGCGGTGGCCGGACGCGCCGCATCTTCACCGGGCTGCGGCCTCAGAGCAAGCTCAGCTGCCGCGGGTCCTTTGGGCGCAGCCGCGGGTCTTTCTTGCGCATGCGATAGGCCGTCCGTCGAGAGAGGCCCGTCGCGCGCGCCGCCACCTCGGCGTTGGCGCCGGCATCGAGGGCTTCGGCCATGCGCCGGCGTGCCTGGGCTATCGTGCCCGTGGGTCCACGCGGCATGTCGATTTCCACCCCACGCTCGGCCCCTTCGGGTGAGAGCGTCCGGTAATGGGCGCAGAGCTGGTCCGTGGCCTCGCGGCCGAGCAGGTCGACCAGCCAATGCCCAGCCGGGGCACGCGCCGGCACGGTGAGCCGTCCGCCGCCCCGCACCTCGGCGAGACGAATAGCCAGGGGAAGGCCGATCACCTCGGCGATCTGCGCGAACACGTCGCTCACGGAATGACAAGCCCCTGCGCGACATAGGTGATGGTGGCGACGACATTGTCGCGGTTCCGCCAGACCATGCGGGCCGTGAAGGTGCCGTTCCGGCAGCGCCAGACCCGGCAGGAGGTGCGGGCATAGCCCCGCTCCAGCCAGGCGGTATCGGCGGCGGCGAGGGTCGCGTCGGCCGCGAGCACAGCCGCGACAGCGACGGCGTCGGTGGGGAGATGGCGCCCGCGTTTCATCGGGCGCGCTCCCACTCGGCTTCCATCGCCGCCCAGCAGGCATCACGCTCCCGCTCGGCGCGCTCGTGCGCGCGGCGCGCCTTGGCGGCGGCGTCCTTCAGGTCGAGATAGATGCGGTCGAGACGGTTACGCTCGCGGCCATTGTCCTTGCAGTGGAACCACGCCTGCATCGCCTTGGCATGGGCGATCTCCGCCTCGGTCCACCTTTGGGTGGCGGCTTGGCTTTTCGCGGTCAGGGTCGTGTGCCGAACCGTCAGGAGATCGACTTGGCGAACGGAAAACAGGCCGTTGAGCTTGATCCACGCCAGCAGCTCATCCCGCGACAGATCTTCAAGGGTGAGCTTCTTCACGCCTGCTCTCCCATCGCCCTGCGCAGTTGCTCGCCGCCGGCACGCATCCACTCGATGAACTGCGGGCTCTCGAAGCGGCTGGTGTCCGCCGGCATGTGGACCCGCACCCGCTGCTCGATGAGCCGCCGGCGAAGGGCGTGATAGGCCGCCTCCTGCAATGCTCGCGGGCTCCGCGCCCGGCTCCAGTCGACACCGGCCTCCCGGCCGATCCACGCCTTCAGCCCCTCGATCGCCGCCTGCGCCGGTGCCGCGTCCCGCCACCAGTTGGGATGCGCGATGCCGGTCTGCCGTTCGCAGAAGGCGAGCAGCGCCTTGTCCGAGCGGTCCTCGACCACGCCGAGATTGTAGCCGGTGATCCAGAGCGCGCGGAGCTTGCCGGCATAGGTGCCGTCGATGCGGATGGCCTTCCGGCCCTTTGAACATGCCTTCAAGGGCATATCCGGCCGGCCGGGGAGCGCGCGCAGATAGTCGAGCACGCGGCTGGCCTCGCCGGCATTGAGGCCCTTCGACGACGGCTGTCCGGTCTCCCGGCGCAGCATGTCGCGGTAGCTGTCGTCATCGAGGCCGGCGCGGCTCTTGGCGGCGTGGATAGCGCCGATCTGCTGGCGCGAGGCGGGTGCGGTGCTCATCGCTTGGCCTTTCCGCCGAGCGCGAGCTCGGCCGCGAGGATCTGACGGGTGAGGAGCGCCACCTGACGCTCGGCATCGAGACGGCGCCGGGAGCGCGGCGCGATCCTGACGAGCCGCCGCAGCAGCTCGTAACGCTCGCGGGTCAGCACCGAGAGCCTGCCGCGCGCCTCAAGGGCGAGCAGCGGGGGCATCTCCGGTGACGCGGCGCGAGCGCGGGACATCACGCATCACCCCCGAACAGCGGAAGCGCGGCCGGCACGGCGAAGCGCACGGCGTCATCCGGCCGGGTCAGCAGATTGCGCTGGCCGGGTGGGATCCACATCGGCGGCTGCGGCTCGCCGCCGCGCACCCAGCAGACCCAGCAATAATCCGTGGCGGTCGAGCCATCCGGCTCCCACCGGCCGCGGTGCATCGGCACCCGCTCGACGTAATAAGCGACCAGGAACGGAGGATGCTGCCGGAAGAGCTCATATCGCTCCTCGGTGTGCAGCCAAGCCGTCCGGACCAGCAGCGCCACGCCGCGATACGCGACGGCGAGGGCCTTGCGGGCAAACTGAACGCCGACGTTGAACGGCGGATTGGTGAAGACCCAATCGGCGACGTCGTCGTCACCGCCCATCAAAAAGTCGCTCACGGCGCCGTAGCCATAGGGATGGATGTCCGAAGCGGAGACGCAGGCGAAGCTCTCGCGCAGCGGCTCAGCCATGTGCCCTTCGCCGCAGGCCGGTTCCCACACCACATCGATATCGCTCTGCACGCCGAGCAACGGTAGGGCGACGTGGCGGACAAAGGCCCGCGTCGCCCAGGGCGGCGTCGGGAAGAAGTCGAGGCCGTCGGGCGGCTCTTGCCGGCTCGACATGATCGCGCGGGCGCCGAAGGGGAGAAAGCCGGTCATGGCGCCGGCACCTCGCACCACGGCTTGCGGGCCGGGCAGCGTCCGCGCGGGCAGATGTAAGGCCGCGCCAGCCCCTCGGCGACGAGGGTGGCGCCGAGATCACGCCCGCCGACGCCGATCCGCGCCAATGTCCGGCCGTAGCGATCCGGTGCCGGCTGGCGCTGGATGGTGAGGCAGCGGCCCGCGTCTGCCTTTGCCAGCGGCCCGCAGGCCCGCTGAAGCAGGAAGAGGACGCGCGCCTTGGCTTCAAGCCCGAGTCGCAGCTCGGCATCGCACCGCGCCTGCCGTGTCTCGGGGGCATCGATGCCGACGATGCGGATATGCTCACGCCCCACGACGATGGTGTCGCCGTCGATGACGTAGATGCCGGCTGTCGCTGGCAATGAGAGGGCGAGAACGATCAGGAGTGAGCGGATCATGGCTGGACCTCGGTCGACTTCGGCGCCGCCGCCTGCCATGCGCGCTCCTGGTCGAGCTCGCGATCGTGGGCGATCAGCGCGACGACCAGGTCGCGCAGGGTGGCGAAGCTGCGAGGGGCATCGACGCTGACCAGCAGGGATGTCGGGTTCTCGACGTCGATCTCGGCATCGCCGAACGAAAACTGGTCGCAACTTCCGCTCCGCCCCCGGCGTCGAACCCGACGCACGAGCTGAATGCGCGGATCGAGCTCCGACCGATAGAACCAGAGGCCCTCGTCGCGACAGTCGGCGTGAAGGAGGAAGCGCCACCCGCCGATCTTCAGGCGGAGGGTGAGTTCGTCGAGATCGGGTGTCATGACCGATCTCCCGAGGTCAGCAGCCCGGCGACGCCACGGCCGGCGAGAGGCGCATCGATGTCGACGGCGCGGCCGGCGGCGAAGCCATCCCAGCGGGCGGCATCGCGGAACTTTCCAGCTGCGGGCGCCAGCGCTCGGCTCGGTTTGAAGGACATACCGCGCCGCCCCATCTCCTCCTTGATCGGCGCCCGGATCGACTGGACCAGCGCCTGTCGCACTGCCGGCGCGTGGCCCGCCACGCCCTTCCGCTTCCAGAGACCGGCCATGATCTTCGGCGCGATGCCGGCAGCGAAGCCTTCTTCCAGCGCCCTGAGCGCCTGGGCTTTCGTTCGCGCCGTGCGACGGCGGCGGTACACGTCGCTGTCGCGAAATTCCCGCGCAGCCGTGCGGGCGGCTCGGCGCACAACCTCATGAACGTACTCGGCGACCAGGATGTTGGCGGGATCACCGAAATAAACCCAAGACCATCGGTTGCCGTTCTTCTCCAGATAACCATGGCACTCGGCGAATACGGCCACGGAGATCCAGACGCTGTCGATCGGCCGGCGGCGGGTTCCAATAGCGACCTCGAGCCCCTCCATCAGGCCGAGGTCCAGTTCGACATCAGTCATGCCGGTAGATGCGAGCAACTCGGCCGCCTTTTCGGCCGCTGCGAGCGCTTCGGCCTCGGTGCAGCCGTTCGCTGTCGTTTTGCTGCGAAGGGCGGCGAGCCGCTGGCGCAACTTGGAGAGGTCGCGAGTCATGCCGCCCGCCTCCGATCGAGTTCGCGATAGGCGGCATTGATCCAGTTCAGGATCAGCCCGCTATGGCCGCTGGTGCAGGTAGCGATGACGCCGGCGAGCGACAGTCGGAAGCCGCCGAGAGGTGTCGTGAGGCGGGCGCCTTGCTCTTTCACGAGGCTCTGCACGAGGGCGGCAGCGGCCGAGTGATGGGCGTCATGGGTCGACCAGTCGGCTGGCGTGATCGCCGGGAGGGTGTCCCGTTTAGCCTTCACGTCATGCAGGATCGCGAGAAGCTCGGTGTCGGTGACGCGCTTGCTCATGCCCGCTCCTCCGCCAGTTCGTCGTGCAGGGCGCGGCCCGCGACCGTTACGACGGCGCACGTGCCGTTCTGGCGCTTGAGCACCAGGCCGCGCTTTTCCAGAGCGTCCAACGTCGGGGTGGCAATGAAGGGCCCCTCGAACGAGCCCCAGCACCAGCCGCGCCGGACACGGCGCGCGGGACCTTTGGCCACGAGCAGCCTGAGGGCTTCGTACTGAGAGGCTGTCGTCTTCGGCCGGCGGGCGGGGACCGTGCCGGTGGTGACTTCGGTGATCATGGAGTGCGACCTCCGGTGAGAAGATGAATGGCGATCTGCGGGATGGTCCGGTGGCACCAGGCCGGGGTGCGGGCGAGCGCCATGGCCTTGGTGCGAAGCTCGACGGCGGGAGCGCGGTCGGTGAAGACGAGGCGGCTGTCGACGGTCACCGGCCGGGGCGCGCCGCGCACCCGTATCCGTGTGCCAACGCCACGGCCGTGAGGCGCCGCCGGATCGATCAGGGCCGCCTTCCAGATGCCGGAGGCATTCAGGACATAGACCTGACCGAGCGAGGGACGCGGGGCACTCATGGCACCCTCACGCCGCCGCAGAGAGGTCGATGGTGACGGCCCGCCAGGGTCCGTCCGCCGCATCGCGTCGGTGAAACCGGATGTAGGTCTTGGAGCCGATGACGCGGATCGAGTCCCGCAGCGCCTCCATCGCGCGCACCCAGCGCGGTTCCTCGATGGCGAGGCGCATCAGGCTGAAAAGGGCGGAGCGGTTGATCTGCCCTTCCTTGTCCACGTCGAAGGTCTGATTGACCACGGCGCGGAGATTGTCGCCGGCCTCCGCGCCCCATTCGGCCAGGCACTCGTCAATCAGCCTCTTCGCCGCCTGGAGCTCGGGGCCGAACATCAGCTGGTCAGCGACCTGAATGGTGACTTTCATGGTCCCGTCGAAGGTCGGGAGGGTGATATTCCCCTTTCTGCCGCCTACGCTGGCGCCATACTCCTGAGCAAGCAGTGCCTGCAGCGCCCCCACATCGTCGAAGCAATGGCCGCGAAAGCGCGCGATCTGGGCGTTCAGTTCGATCGCGAAGCCCATCATCTTGCGCACGGTTTCGTCGATCAGCAGGTCAGCCGGCGTGACTCGGGAAAGCGGGACGTGATCGCCCTTCGCATTCGTCATCACCGGCTTGC
>NZ_JAHBGC010000054.1 GCF_018390645.1 Ancylobacter dichloromethanicus | reverse complement strand
CATGTTCCCGGAGAATTCGCCAAGCCGAATTCCAACCGCATTCCGGACGGCACCTGATTCAACTACTCTTCGGACAGACACTTAGAGTCTGTCCGGAGAGATCATGCAGGATTGCATAGTTTTCTCAGCATGAGCCTGATTGAAGCGAGGCGCAGAAATGCGAGCGCCTTGCGATTGAGATTCTCCCAATCTTTGGCGAGACGTCTGCACCGCCCGAGCCATGCGAACGTTCGTTCGACGACCCACCGCTTCGGGAGGACAACAAATCCTTTTGCGTGATCGGAACGCTTGACGATCTCCACATTCACCCGCTCCATTATTTTTGCCACGGCGCGGCGAAACAACGGGCCTTGATAGCCGCCGTCGGCGTAGAGTTTCATCAGGAACGGATACAAGCCGAACATGGTCGCCATCACGAACGAGCCGCCGTCGCGATCCTGAATGTCAGCAGCATGAACGATGGCATGAATCAACAGGCCTTGCGTATCGACGAGAATGTGCCGCTTCTTGCCCTTGATCTTCTTTCCCGCGTCGTAGCCCGGCGGATCAATCGAAGCCCCCCTTTTTCAGCGCTTTTGACGCTTTGGCTATCGATAACGGCGGCGGTGGGACTGGCTTCCCGGCCGATCGCTTCGCGGCATTTTACATAGAGCTCATGATGTATGAGATCGAGCGTGCGATTCCAACTCCACAGGTCGAAATAATCGTACAACGTCGAGCGCGGCGGCAGGTCTTTCGGGATGGCTCGCCACTGACAACCGGTGGAGAGAATATACATGAGGCCGTTCACAACCTCGCGCATGATCACTGTGCGTTTGTCACCGCCGCGCCTGCCTGGCGGGATCAACGGTTCGACCAGTTTCCATTCGTCGTCGGTGAGGTCGCTGGGATAGCGCAAATGGCTGCGGTCATACCGCGCGCGGTTTTCATTCGTCCACATCGGCGGCCCCTCCGAATCAGGCCACCTCTCTTGAATCACAAATGATTCATAGGATTCAACTTCTTCCCGGACAGACACTTAGAAGTTGAGGCTCCAGGGCAGGAGTTCGTCGATCCGCTTCATCGGGTGATCGGCGATGCGATGTATGGCGGCGCGAAGATAACCTTCCGGGTCGATGCCGTTCATCTTTGCGGTTTATGCCGCCCGCCGAACTATGCCGAACGGTTCTGGAAGCAAGCCGTCGTTTGCGCGCGCTTGCGGCCCATGGAGCGGACATCGCCCCAGTTTCCATTCGGCATAGTCTGGCTTCTTACAGCGCCTGAAGGAAGGCGAGCAGGCGATCACTCGGCCGGAAGCGGGTTCGCTTGCCACGTTCGTACGGTTTGAGCTTTGCCAGGGCTGCTTCCTTGAGTGCGAGATGGGCATGCAGGTAGGTCTGCGTCGTTTCGATCGATTCATGGCCGAGCCATAGCGCGATCACGGCGCAATCGACGCCCGCTTGCAGCAGCTCCATCGCAGCGCTGTGCCTCAGCACATGCGGCGACACCCGCTTGGACGCCAATGATGGACACCTCTTGCTGGCGACGCGCACGATCCCAGTGCCAAAATCCGACGTCGAGCGCGGCGGCTAAGTTATTGATTTATATGAAGTTTATGTATTCGCTTAACCTTCATTATGGAACATAAGTCATTGATTCTAATAATGAAATTATGCGCCATGGGCGCGCGGAGGTATAGCATTTTATTGCACGCGTCGTACAAGAGTATCTGCACGGTGCGTCAGAGTGGATCGTGGGACAAGTTTTCTCAGACGGCGCCCTAACGCTTCACCAAGAACTATCGTGCAGGTGATCTTGGTGAGAGCGTCCCTTGCGCTCTGCTTGGTTGTCTCGGGCGAGATCGCCAACGCCGGCAGCACGTTTAGATAATCGGTAAGACGTTGTAGCTGGGTATAGAAAAGACGATCTCGTGCTGCATCGACGCAATGAACACACCACGGTGGCCGATACTATTTTCGTAGACGACGAACTTTGGCGGGGCGAACACTTGAAAATCCTCGAGGCGGCCAAGTTTTCCTTCTGCAGCCGCCTTCAACCGATCAATCTCTTCATAGGCCTCGACAGCTTTCAGCAGAAGCGTCGTTTCACCCAGGAAGGCGTTCGCGAGATTACGGGTCCGACAAGCCCGTCCGGAATGCAGCCTATACAATTCAACCACTCCCATCGGCATTCAGCCTGCGAGCCGAGCGCGGGAGGGGCTTTTACAAAGAGACCTGCCTGCACTGGGCGTGGCAGGAGTCATCAGCCTTGCGGCGTTTAATGGGGAACTCCATCCCCTTCACCGAAGGTCCTGAGCGACGGTACTTCCTCAGCCTTCATAGACAAAATCATATCTCATAATACCCCTCTTCGACCGACATCTTCTATGCAACGCTGGTATCCCCCACAAGCGTAGCAATAGCTAATCATCGCGTTGATTTTCGTCGGTCCTGACTGTCGGCTGTCAAATCTTGCTCGCCGATGAACTTGAAATAGCTCTCGCACTGCGCAAGCGTCCGCTTCGATCCATGCCACACGCCATCAACGTACATATCGTACAGGATCGTCACACCCTTCTCGTCAAGCAGAGGAACCGTCGCCATCCGCACGCGATCTGTGGTCGAACAGGTCGCGGGATTCAGTCCAAGATCAGCATGCGCGGAGGCAGTGGAATCTGAGCTCATGTTGGCTTCTCAGTTTGAAAGTAAGTGGAGGACGCACCCCACGCGTCGCCGGCGTTTGGCGATTGCGAGCCATGGACGCGTGGGAACGCCCTAGATCGCTGCCCGAATGCGGCTCACGCACGTCTCGCTCCGTATATCGCGTCGGATGGGGTAAGCGGAATATTACTCAATAAATTGCGCATCGCCTCTCTTCCGGTTGTGCGGGCCCGGACGAGAAGGCAGTCACTGCCAGCGACGCAATCCCACCACGGGTTAACGTGACAGGAGTCATCAGCCGATCGGCGCTTGAAGGAGGACCCCATCCCAGCTGGAGATTTAACCAAGCCCTCGCCTCCTGGCAATGTCTAACTGGCCGTTATGGAAACTCGGCGAGCAGGCGGCACCAAGACTGCGCAGCATCCGCCAACAGGAAGAACATTCGCGTCGAAGCCTTGTTGGCCTTTTGAGGTACCTTTTGGCTGCCGCTACGCCTTGCCCAGTCAGAAATTCGAGAGTACCATTTTTTTGTCAAAACATTAATGGGGATGGAGTCCCCCGATACCCGCCGAGAGGCTGATGACTCCTACCGGGCGCGAAGCGCCGGTAGGAGCATTTGCCCGACCGGTCCCGCTGCCCCTACCGAGGGGGTGACGATGGGAAAACTTCCGAATTCTTTGTCAATCGCAATCTGGTTGGTCGGATCGCTCTGGATCGTGGGATACATTGCGTACTTGAGTGACGCCCCCGGCGAAATTGTGCTTGCGACCTTCGTGATGGGATTGGTCGCTGGTGCGATTGAACTAGCTGCGGCGAAGTCCCGGTGAGCGAGGTTGCGACGCCGCTGCCCATTAGAGAGCCGGCGATCGCCGAGGCATCTCGTCGAATTACCGTATGTCTCTCCACCCCTTGCTGGAGCATAAATAATCAGAGAGGCCTGCAATGCCAAACAAATCGAAACTTAAGAACAAAACAACCGAGAACAAGACAAAGGTGGCCGAACAGCGGGATCTCGAGGAAAAGCTCGAAGAGGGCCTGGAGGAGTCCTTCCCAGGATCAGATCCCATCGCGGTCTGCGAGCCATCTCCTCACCAACCACGAAACCAAAAGCCGAAGTACATCGATGGCGTTTGGCAATATATCGAACAAAATGGCGTCTCATTCTCATGAAGCAGCGGCACGGCGGCCATAGATTTGGAATTGGACGTCGAACATTCAGCGAGATCAGGTCCAGGACTGAAATTCATATGGCTTCTCGGCTCAAATGTTTCAACGACAATCCGTTATCCGCAGGAGCGACACCCTGTCGAGGTGTATAGTGTATAGTAGTCCCGGAAGCCGACGAACCGATCGTGACCGTTCTTCCGCGCGACCAGCAGGCACAGAGCATATTCGTCGTTGACGCCTGCCCGGCAACGCGCGAATGTCACAGGGGGAATGGAGTCTCCCTTTAACCGCCGAAAGGCTGATGACTCCTGCCGTCTCGAAAGCGCGGCAGGAGTGTGTCACGGAGATCCCACCTTGCGGGGATCGACCGCAACATTCCGACTGCCGCCAATGCGGGTAGCTCGGAGGACATGTGGCTCCATCGTATCAAACGTCTGTCAACAAGAAGCCTTTCGTCACTGAGGTAGTCCGTTCTCGAAGGGGTCGTAAGTCGTCCTTGGCCGTCTCCTCGTTTGCGCCTTCTGTCGAGCGGGGAGCTGGCGTCCTAGTGCTGGTCAGGCACGGCGAAAGCGAGTTTAACAAGCAGGATCGCTTCACCGGGTTGAAGGACCCGCCACTGACCTCGAATGGGGTGCGAGAAGCAATTGAGGTCGGCCGCACCCTTCAAGCGAGCGGCTTTCACTACGATGTCGCATTCACAAGCGAACTTAAACGAGCCCAACAATCGCTCCAGCTCATCCTCCGGGAGCTTCATGCAAGATCAGTTCCGGTCTTTAATGAGGCTGCGCTGAACGAGCGAAATTACGGCGAGCTCGCGGGAATGACTCGAGACGCCGCGCGTGCGCGTTGGGGCGAGGAACGTGTCGCCCAGTGGCGGCGATCCTATGACGTCGCGCCGCCCGGCGGCGAAAGCCTCGCAATGACCGCCGGTAGGACGCTGCCCTTTTTCGATGAACGCATCCGGCCGCTTCTCTCGCTTGGAAAGCGAGTTCTCGTCGTAGCTCACGGGAATTCATTGCGTTCGATCGTGATGTCGCTTGATCAATTGACACCTCAGCAGATCGTCAATGTCAGCTTCGCGACAGGGACGATCTTGCTTTATCGATTCGATGTCCTGGGGGTGATCGTCGAACGGAAAGAGATCCCTGTCACGCGCTGACGGATCACATTCACCGCAGGCCTGCCGTGTCTATAGGTCGCGATCTATGAGCCAAGAGCAAATAGCAGCTGAACCAACCAAGGGCGGCGAGCGCGCCGACGAATCATGAGCATCCCCGGCGACCCAATCTTGCCGATTGATCATCCGCTGTTGTCGAGGCCGTCCGAGCCAGTTGGGGTCATCGACGAGGCTATTCGCAGTCTAGCGCACCAGATGTTCACTATAATGGACCACGCACAAGGGGCGGGTCTCGCTGCTGTGCAGATTGGCGTGCCCCTGCGACTTGTCGTGATTGATATGCCGGACGGCACTGGGCAACGTCATCGCCTCGCGATGGTCAATCCCTCAATTATTAGCGTTTCCGACGAGATGATTGTTGGTGAAGAAGGCTGTCTGTCCATGCCAGGCTATGCCATTCCGGTGCCGCGTCATATAGAGATCGAAGTTCGCTATCTTGACCTCGGTAGCGAATATCACCTTTTACGTGCGACCGGTCGTCTCGCCGTATGCGTGCAGCACGAAGTTGACCACACTGACGGTATCCTTTTCTACGACCGAGTGTCGAGGCTACGTCGGCAGCGCGCAAGAGACCACTTTCGCAAAGTCCGCCGTCAATACGAAGGCCATAGCGGATATGGCCAGCATAGCAAAGCCGACGCGCGAATTGCGCGCTTGTGCAACGGGAAAGATCAAACGATCATTTTCGATTCCCTGCAGTATTGTACCGACGGCGAGACCAGCGCCTATTTATTTTTCCGTGGGATAGCGTTCTCAGATTTGCGTCGCGCCCTTTTCGACTTCACTTTATCCACCTTCAGGTCGGCTTCGGCGTGACGGATGTCAGATGTCTCTGGAGCGGCTCCGATCAGCTGAAGCCAGCCCTGCTCAAGATTAAGGAAGGCTTGTCGCACCTCTGCGACACCTGAGGCTGTTGCCGCGGTATGACAGGCTGCAGCTTGTCTGTGACGATACTCGTTTTTCTCTTCTGAATCTTTCATCACGATATCCCTCCGTCTTAACACGAGCAGCGCCGGGGGACCTTCCCTTCCCTCCTCTGCAGGCCACGCCGGTCGGGTCTGTCCGGCTACCGGATGAGGTGTCGCCGCATTGCCTTGACCACCGCATGGGTTCGGTTTGCAGCATCCAATTTGTCGCGAGCCGATCGGACATGCTTCAAAACGGTCGGCCGGGAAATTCCCAAAATCGTTGCGATATCCCAATCACTCTTTCCCTCGGCCGCCCACAGAAGACAGTCGGTTTCTCGGGGCGTTATCCTCACCTCTGCGTCGTTCGTCACGCGAGGGACATGGAGCAATCGACCCACGGCATAGGCGGCTGCGAAAGTGAGGGCATCCTTCGCTTCGTCGCTAGTCTCGGCATCGCTGCCACCAAAAGAGATCGCCGTGATCCGACCATCGAGCGTGGGCACGGGGACGACGTGTCCGCTCCGCAGACCAAACTCGCGCGCCTCGCCTTCAATGAGTCTGACGTCCTCGGGGCGCGGGCACTGTTCGTAAGCGTCGGCCCAGCCAAATGGCGTTCGCGCATCCTGAAGATGCGCCACGATCGGATCCCGGAAAACATAGTCGCGCTCGTTATACCGCTTCATCCATTCGCTCGGCATCCGTTGAATAAGAATCCTCGAACCGATATCTGTCCGGGGCGTATCGGAATCGGGGACAACGCCACCAAAGACTGAAGTGAAGCCAAACAGGCCGGCCAGATCGAGAAGGCAGCGTTCGATCCCAGTCGCGTTCGGAGCTTGCTCCATGCGTTCGATGAAGTCCCAGGTCTTGACGAGATGCTGCGTCATCTTTGGCGGGCGTCTTGGCATCGAAGGCCCCTCAGATGTTTGGACTCGTAGCCGCCTGCAGGCTGCGATTGACGCGAAAGGGGTGCTTGACGCATGGCGCTAGGAACAAGGAGATCGTGCGACGACCTCCGATACGGCGTTCGGATACTCCCGACGGCCGAGGGCAATTACGCCGATCAATGGTTGGAAACGGGCCGGACTGAGACACACAACCTCCCACTGCCGCGAAGCCGCGCAGTAGGAGTCATCAGCCTTGTGGGCGGTTGTGGGGGACTCCATCCCCGACTCGATGTGTAGAAAGGCTACGGCGATGCCTCAATCAATGCAAGAGCGCGCGCCGCGCCTGCCGTTCGACATTTCTCAGCGTGGCGGCTCCGACAAGCGCCAGCCCTTGCAATCCCATCAGTTGAGGAATTTGCATAGCCGCCTTGCGCTATCTGCGGTGGGAATGTGCTCTCCAGCTCGGCTGTTCTATGCCTGGAACGCTCTGACCGGCGTCAAGAAAACGCGCGAAAAATTCACGCGACGGTGCAATCGAATTTCTCCGAAATGCTCATCCAGCAATCTGACCCGCAACGGGCGGCGTGAAAGCGACACCGTCCGCTGCGTCCCGCCGGCCAAGCATTGTAGGAATCAGCTGCGAGAACGACGGTCAGGTCTGATAACCGCTGGCGCCATCTTTATCTCGGTCGCAACGGTAGGCAAGTGCGCAGTCATCCAGCCGGCAAGGCCAATGCCGATCGCAATGACCGCATGTCCAAGTTCACGCAAAAGGGAACCCATCTCTACCTCCATGTTGCGGCAGGATCGGCGCGAGACGAGAGCAAACTGCCACCACGACGCGACGACCTCGCCTTCGTAGTAGGAGTCATCAGCCGGCGTTGGCGGTTAAAGGAGGACTCCATCCCCCAAGTTCATCGTATCATACCACGTCTAGTCTGTTGGCGAAACCTGTTCGGTTACGTCGCCGATGATTGCTCTGGAACGATCGACGAGCGTGCCCGAAGAACAGCTTGCCTTGACCGCGATGCCCAATGACCGCAATCTGAGCGTGGGAATGGGGTCTCCCTTGAAACGCTCGATAGCTGATGACTCCTGTCGAATCGAAGAGAACGGCCGTGCCAGGCCGGCCGTTTCATCCGACAGGAGGACGTGTGTGCATATCCAGCCGAACAAAGCCGCGACAACGAAAGTTAGCGAAGACGAGCCTGCCAAGGTCAGAGAACCTTCAGCGGTCCCCGCGGTCGGTGGACATCAAGGACACGAACAATCCCTCAACCTCGGCACCGTTGGGAACTGCACGATCGCAGCGCTCATCGATCGCTCTGCGCGTATGGTCTGGTGTTGCTACCCACGCGTGGATAGCGACACCATCTTCGACGATCTCATCAATCGGTCCGATGGCAGGGACGGCTCGTTTGCTGTCGAACTTCAGCACCAAGTACAATGCAAACAAACCTATCGACGAAATACCGCAATTCTCAGCACTCGCTTGACCGACCGGAACGGCGGGGAAGTTGAAATCATCGATTTCGCGCCGCGGTTTAAGGCAAATGAGCGGCTGGTCAGGCCGCCGGTCCTTGTTCGTCGGCTCGTTCCGCTGTCAGGAAGCCCTCGCATAACTCTTCGCGTGCGGCCACACGCTGCGTTCGCGAATGAGTCCTTCGCGTCAACGGTCGGAAGCAATCACGTCAGCTATCATAGAAACGGACTGTCATTCCGCATCACATCCGAGAGCTCTGTTTCCTATTTGGCCGAAGAGATCCCGTTCGTGTTGACGGAGCCTGTCGACCTTATTCTAGGCGCCGATCACTACCTCAGCGAATCCGTTGAAGAGCAAGCGCGCGAGTTTCTGGAGAAGACGGAAGAGTATTGGCTGGACTGGTCCAGGTATCTTTCCATCCCCTTTGAGTGGCAGGATGTCGTCATCCGTGCAGCGATCACATTGAAATTATGCAGTTTTGAGGAAACAGGGGCGATAATCGCGGCGCTAACAACGTCCATCCCGGAAGCGCCCGACACAGTTCGCAACTGGGACTACCGATATTGCTGGCTCAGAGACGCTTACTTCGTTGTGAACGCGCTAAATCAGTTGGGAACAACGAAGACGATGGAGGAGTTCATAGCCTTCATCACAAATGTCGCGGCCCTGGAAAACGACCGTCAGCTTAGCCCGGTATACGGTATTGTTCCAGGACACAGGTTGATCGAGAGAGAACTACCGCACCTGACAGGATATCGCGGCACCAAACCGGTGCGTATTGGGAACGGCGCAGATCGCCAGGTGCAGAATGATGTCTATGGAAGTGCCGTACTCGCAGCGACACAGATGTTCTTCGACGAACGATTGCCCAAGCAAGGCGATCAAGCACTTTTCCGCCGGCTTGAGCGGCTCGGCGAGGTCGCGGCGAACGTCGCATTTAACGCCGACGCAAGTCTCTGGGAGCTAAGAGGTAGCAGCGGGGTAAACACGTATACGAGTGCGATGTGCTGGGCCGCTTGCGATCGCCTGAGCGCCATTGCCAGCCAGCTGGGCCTTCATGACCGCACCGAATATTGGTCGGCAAAGGCCAAGCCGATACGCGAACGCGTGCTTCATGAAGGGTGGAATTCAAAGACCGGTACATTTGTGGCAACTCTCAAGGGAAATGGACTAGACGCCAGCCTGCTATTGCTGCACGAGATCGGACTTGTCTCCGCCGACGACAAACGTTTTATCGCGACTGTTGAAAGCGTCGGCGCAGCGTTGAAACGCGGCCATCATCTTATGCGATATACAAAGCCGGATGATTTCGGCTGGCCAAAGACCGCGTTTACGGTCTGCACATTCTGGTATGTTGACGCCCTGGTAGCCATAGGACGCCGCGACGAGGCGAGGACGATCTTCGAAGCCGTTCTTGCTTGTCGCAACCACGTTGGATTGCTGTCCGAAGACGTGGATCCGGACACAGGCGAGCTTTGGGGAAACTTTCCGCAGAGCTATTCGATGGTCGGCCTCATCAATTCAGCTATGAAGCTCAGTAAACCCTGGAACACCGCGCTGCTGCGCATCCGCGATTGATGCGATCAGCGTTCGCTATCGTGCAGTGGGGAGTGAGTGCCATGCGTCGCGCGCCGGCGAAGGAAGGGCGTCACGGCTCGCTCGCATCACGATCGCGCGCTAGCCGACAAGGTCCAGTTTCATACCGACAAAAGTAAGAACGATGCCACCGATGAAAAGGCCCACCGACCAAAGCCAGGGCGATCCATAAAAGGTTTTTGCAAGGAGCGCACCAAGGCCGCCGAGCGCGACGATCGTGATAGCCAGGCCGAGCCACGGCGGAGACGGTAGCAATGTGCACAGAATAAGTGGGAACAGCGCGCCGACGAGGCTGAACCCCGCCGCCAGAAAGGCCTTGAACAGAGATTCGAAGAAGACGCTGCGACCGAGTCTCGTAGCTGCCAGTTTTCCATGAGCTGTGAAGTTGAGTTCGCGCTCGTGGCGCACGAGTTCGAGGCGCAGTTGAGCATAGTGAGCGACGAAGAAGACGAAGATCGTGGTCGCACCTGCAGCCACACTGACGCGCATGGCGAGGCTCAAGGTGGCCCCTTCCCCGCCGGTGTGGACGAGGCGGCCTGCTGCCAAAGCCAAGGCATTTAAGATCCCGTCAATGAGACCGGCAACGACGTCGAGCCTATTGTTCGGGTGACGAATGAGATCGATCGCACTCATCGGACGCGGGCAATGCGCGGGATAATGCGAGCGCCGATGGCGATTTCGTCGAGGCTATGAACCACCGCGCCTGTGGATTCGATCGCCTTCGTGATCTCGTCGAAATCCATGTTGTCGCCCTCGATCGTCACGTTCATGCCGACTGTCTCGATATCAATTTCCTCCACAGTCAGATTAACGGCCTCGACCCCCCGGCATCCGTCGATCGCGGTTGCAATTTCAATCAGAGAGGGCCGCGCGACGGCCTTGTCAACGTCGAGAAGCAATTGCCGAATGTTCATTCTGTTACACCTTCTCTCTTGGGGCAGCCGCTCAAAAATGCGAAATTGGAATCTCGTCGATACGGACTATATTCGCCGGATGACAAAAGCGAAGTCGGAACCTCAGCCCGCGAGCGTAGCTGACGCGCCATGCGTCTTCTGCTCCCTACGCGACGCCACGACCATCGTAATGCGAAATTCGCTCGCTTTCGCCGTCCGTGACACGACGCCCGTCACCGCGCTTCACACGCTCGTTCTTCCCTATCGCCACGCCCCTACCTATTTCGACCTGACGGAAGCAGAACTCGCTGCCGTCAACGATCTAATATGGCGTTTGCGGTCCGATATCGAAAAAGACGACGCTTCCGTGAAGGGCTTCAATGTGGGGGCGAATGTCGGAGCTGTTTCGGGCCAGACCATTTTTCACTGCCACGTCCATTTGATCCCGCGTCGCAAAGGGGACGTCCAGAACCCTGTCGGGGGAGTCCGGGCGGTGATTCCGGACAAAATGCGCTACTAAAATGCGACGATCCTTCCCGACCCCTTGACAACGGGGAGGGCGAGGGCCAGCCTATGAAAGATGGCGATGGAGTTCGCCTTTTAACCGCCCTCAGGGCTGATGACTCCTGTCGAGCCGATTTGGCAGACGGAGCAGCATGTCTTGATTACGCGGTCCCCCCAAGCAGGTATTCGGTCGATTGATCTGCCAGTGGCTGATCCCGGTGAGGGAGGCCGCTGATGACGGTCCGCGACATTCTGCTTCAGATCGCGCAGGTCCTCGTCACCCTTCTGCTCGCGCCGCTACTGCAGGGCGTGATCTTACAATTTGAGGAACGTGTTCAACGCAGCCAAGGCCCAGGAATCTTTCAACCTTATCGTGATCTTTGGAAGCTGTTCCACAAGCAGATCGTGGTGCCCGAAACAGCTTCCTGGCTCTATTGGGCGGCTCCGATTGTGGCCTTCACCACCACGCTCACGGTGCCAATCCTCATCCCGGTATTGACGAATTTCCCGCTGCCGCTCTCGGACATGGGCGATATTCTCGGCGGCGGGCTCATTCTCACATTGGGCTCGTTCATGATCACGCTCGCCGGCCTCGACACCCGTAGCGCTTACGGCGGGATCGGCTCCAGTCGCGCGGTCATGGTCGCCATTCTGGCCGAACCCACGCTGATCCTCGTATTCGTGGGGATCACGTTGCTCGCCAAGGCGATGCTGCCGTTCGTGGTCAATCATCTTCTGGTAGCTCAGCCATGGATCTACTGGGGCCCGACTCATCTCTTTCTGGTGGCGGCGTTTTTCGTGCTGATTTTGGTCGAAACGGATCGTCTTCCGATCCATTCAAGCACGCACATCGAAGTCTACATGATCGAAGAGGCTCGCATCCTCGAATATTCGGGGCCGATGCTCGCAATCCTCCGATGGGCATCGATGATGAAGCAATTCATCCTTTACACGATCTTCTGCAACGTACTGCTGTTCCCTTGGGGCCTCTCCTATCAAGGTGCCGCGCTTGGCGTTCTTGGATCGATCGGCACCCTCGCCCTTAAGTTTCTCGTCGTGGCATGCGTCGTGGTTCTCGTCGAGACGGCTCAATCCCGTCTCCGCTTTTACCGATACCAAGAGCCCCTGGCCGCATCATTTCTGCTTGCGATCCTGGCGATCGTCGGCACGCAGCTGAGTTAGTCCAATGCTTGCGGCACACCTCGATCCCCTCCCCGCCTCTCTCTTCAGCCTCCTTGCGATCGGCAGCCTTCTGCTGTCATTCGTAATGCTGGGGTCACGCTGGCTTCGGCACTATCTATACGCTTTTGCGGCACAGTCCTGGCTGATCGCCATTCTGTCCGGCGCGGTCGGCTACTACGGAAACTACGCAGAGCTCTACATCGTCGCCATTCTGACCGCGGCGTTTCGGGGGCTTCTTCTGCCCTATCTGATCCTTCGCATTATCCGTCGCCTAGAGGTGCATCGTGAGGTGCATGTTATTCTGCAGGCGAGCTCGAGCCTGGTCATAGGCGCCTTCGCGGTCATCTTCGCACTCGCTGTCTCTTACAGAATCGGTGCTGCGCTCAACCTTGCCGGAACGATCGTCGTCCTCGCGCTGACGGTCATGCTGTCGATGAAGCTGATCGGCTTTCTCATGCTCTCGGTCCGTCACGAAGCGATCAGTCAGATACTCGGCTTGCTCGTTCTGGAGAATGGCGTGTTTCTCGGCGCACAGATCCTCGTGCCGGGGATGCCTCTGCTGATCGAAATCGTGATCTTGTTCGATCTCTTGATCGTGGTCGCCTGTTTTGGCGTCCTCGTCCAATATCTGTTGAGCCTCGTTGGGACCACCAGCTCGCTGCAGCTCAAACGTCTGGTGGGATGATGAGCACCATTGGCCTCCTAACCCTCGTTCTAACAGTGGCGCCGGCAGTCGCCATCGTGTTGATTCTGCTCATACGTCATCCGCGGGTTGCGGAAGCGCTAAATCTCGTTGCGAGCGCGATTTCGTTGCTGTCGATCGTTGCGATCGTGTTTCTTCGAGGCGACGCAAAACTTACGTTCTGGGGCGATTACGTCATCATCGACGGCCTCGGCTCGTGGACGATCCTGTGCGCCGCAATTGTTTATTTTCTCGCCTCAATCTACGCCGTTGGATACATGCGCTTGCTCGGCGAAGAGGATCGGCTTCATCGATTCTACGCCCTATTCGCTGGTTTCGGCCTGAGCACCCTCGTCGGTCCGATGATGAACAACGCCGGTCTTTACTGGATCGCGATCGAGCTCACGACCCTGATCAGCACCTTCCTGGTCGCCTTCGAACGCGAAGCGGCGAGCATCGAAGCGGCGTGGAAATACATCATCGTTGTCTCGGCCGGAATTAGCCTCGCGCTTCTTGGCACTGTCCTGTTCTATTGGAGTGGCACCTTCGTTCTCGGGCCAACGTACGACATGACCTGGGACACACTTCAACAGGCCGCTCCCAAGCTCAATCCATCGCTCGTGTCATTGTCTTTCTTGCTGGTCCTTATCGGCTACGGCACCAAGGTCGGTTTGGCGCCCATGCATACCTGGCTGCCGGATGCCCATAGCGAAGGCCCCGCTCCGGTCTCGGCCTTGCTCTCCGGCGCACTGCTCAACACCGCGATGGTCGGCATCGTGCGCTATCTCGTCGTTGCCGATGCCGCCGGCATCAGTCATCTCGCCCGCGGCACGCTTCTGGCGCTCGGTGCGTTTTCACTTTTCATCGCGGCACTTTTCATCGTCCGCCAAAAGGGCGTCAAACGTCTGATGGCTTATTCCAGCATCGAGCACATGGGCGTCATTGCATTGGGCTTCGGGTTCGGCGGCCCGCTGGGAATAGCCGGCGCGCTCTATCACATGCTCAACCACTCGCTGAACAAATCCGCCATGTTCTTCGGCGCCGGCAGTGTCATGCGAGCCTATGACACAAAGCGTATCCCGAGCATTCGTCACGTCATGAGCCGCCTCCCGGTACTCGGTGGCTTGTGGCTCGCCGGCGCTGTCGCGATCACCGGCGCTCCTCCGTTCGCCCTGTTTCTCAGCGAGTTGACGATCATCCGCGCCGGCTTGGCGAGCGAGCAATATTTCCTGATTGCGTTGATGGCCGTACTTCTTGTCGTAATCTTCGTGGGATTCCTCAACCATTTCCGTACGATGTACATTGAGAATGGCGAAATCGCCGATCAAAAGATCGTTCCGGTCAGCGCATGGTGCCTGCTACCGATGTGGCTCGCACTCGTGCCGCTCTTCGTGATGGGGCTCTGGTGGCCGAATGCTCTTTGGGAGCACTTTCAGACAATCGCTCACGCACTCGATGCGGCGGCTCCGACGGAGGCGCTGCGATGATTGGTGCACAAATCAAACGTCTGACCCATGAGCAGCTTCAGGAAGCCGCCAAAATGCTCCAGACGTCGGGCGGCCGGATGCAGTTCGCCTACGCATGGTCACCGACAGGGCGTGAGCCGGAGGTCCGCTATGTGACTTCGAATTCCAAACAGGCCGATTTCGAGATTTGGATCGTCTCGGATGCGCGCGAGCTCCCGAGCCTCGCCCCAACACTCCCGTTGCTCAGCTGGTATGAGCGCGAGATGATGGATTTGCAGGGCGTGCAATTCACTGGGCATCCTGAGCCCTATCCACTGATCCTTCGACCCAACGATAGCACGCACATTAACGGTTCCGGTGATGGCTCCCATCCGCCAAGCAACGGCCGTCCACATCTTCCGGATATCGACGCTTCGGATGTCCAGCAATTGCCCTTCGGTCCGGTTCGAGCCGATGTGCTCGAATCGGCGGAGTTTACGTTCTTCTATGTCGGCGAACATATCATCCACTACCAACCGCGACTCTTCTTCAAGCACCGCGGCATGGAAATGTGCTTCGAAGGGGCGGATCCTCGCCGCGCCACCGTCGTCGCCGAGCGGGTGTCAGCCGTTGGGTCGCTCGGGCATGCCTTGGCGTATTGTGGGGCTATCGAGGCCGCCGCTGGTTGCGAAGTGCCGGTCCGGGCCAAGGCGCTTCGAGTGCTGCTCGCCGAGCTCGAGCGATTGTACAATCACTTGCATTACCTCGGACATCTTTGCCACACGACGACGCTGAAGGTCGGCGAGGCGCAAGGCAAACTGCTGGAGGAGACTGCAAAACAACTGAATGCGCGGCTCACCGGAAGCCGCTTTCTGCGCAATGTGCTCGCGCCGGGAGGCCTGCGGCGCGACCTTGATCCCGGCAGATGGCTCGGTGATGCGCTTGAAAACCTCAGGGAAGAATTCGTCGCATACGTGAATCGGCTTGAAAACTCGGAAAGCCATCTCGATCGCCTCATGACGACCGGTCTTCTTCCCGAGAAAATCGCGTTTGATCAGGGTGCGACCGGACCGATCGAAAGAGCCTCCGGGCTCGATCGTGATCTCCGGCGCGACCATCCCTACGCGCTGTATGCCGATCTTCCACTAACGGTGCCGACGCTTAAAGACGGCGATGCATATGCGCGCGAACGTGTCCGCATCGCTGAGGTCGAGGCGGCGTTTGTCTTATGTCAACGGATTCTCTTGTTGCTCGAGTCCGGACCAATTCATGCCGATTGCGTGCCGCCGCCGCTTTCGGAAGGGCTTGGTTGGGCCGAAGGACCGCGCGGCTCGCTGTTTTATGCGGTGCATGTCGGAGCAGATGGCCGGCTCGCGCGCGTCAAAATCAAATCACCCTCGTTCTCCAATTGGCGCGCGTTCCCGTTCACCGTGCACGACACCAACATGATGGATTACGCGATCAACGAGGCAAGCTTCGGTCTCACCATGGCCGGTTGCGACCGATAGGAGCTGTCGATGGCCCTCTGGACACTGTTTGGATTGGCGAGCGGAAAGGCCACGACGTCCTGGCCAAGGGAAGCCGGGAAGGATGGTCAGGATGGCGTGCTCGGCATGCCGCGCTACAACCCGGATGCGTGCCAAGAGGGGTGCGAAGAATGTGCAGCCGTGTGCCCGACCCAGGCGATCGAAGCGCGAGAGGGCGCCTTGGCGGTCGACTACGGCCGCTGTATCGTTTGCCAATTATGCACCGAGGTCTGCCCGACGGGCGCCATGGAGTCGTCGGCCGATTGGGCATTCGGCGTGCGCGACCGAACAGATTTGGTGTGGTCAGACAGCGGAGCACGGAATCCTGTTGCGTCACATGCAGACCGCCGCCCGTTTCGGCGCAGTCTGCACATTCGCCACGTCGATGCCGGCTCCTGCAATGGGTGTGAATCCGAGCTACAGGCACTCAACAATCCCTATTACAACCTGCATCGGCTGGGGATTTTCTTCACCCCCTCGCCACGCTTTGCCGATCTGCTGCTGGTGACTGGCCCGGTCACGAGCGCAATGTACGAGCCGTTAAAGGCGGCTTACGACGCGATGCCTGAACCGCGATGGGTCATGGCGGTTGGCACCTGCGCCGTGTCGGGAGGAATTGCCGGCGGCAATTATGCTTGTGGCCACGGTCTCGAAGGGATCCTTCCAGTCGATCTCTATCTTCCCGGTTGTCCGCCAAATCCCGCGGCAATTATGGAAGCCCTTCTGATGTTTCTTGATCGAGCCCCGCAACGCGTCAAAGGAGGGCAGATCGGTGGCTAGCCAACTTCTTTTGTTCGCCGCGATTCTCTGGGTCGTCGCCGCAATCGTCGGACTGGGCGGCGCATTGGTGCTCGCCCGCATTGCTTTGGCCGCCGGCGCTATTGCCGGCGCAGTGGCGGCGATCATAATCCTGCCAGAGCCCAGCCACGCGATCATTCTTCCGTCTCAGCTCGTGGGCGAAAGCATCACCTTCCGTGTTGATGCTGAGGGGCTATGGCTGATGGGGTTTGGCCTGGTGCCTGCGGGTTTTGCTTGCGCGCTCGCGTCGCCGTCCCGTGATGGGATGCGTGGTTGGCTGCTTGGCGCTTCGACGAGCCTTCTCGGCGCCCTTGGGGTTTTTGGGCTGCAAAACGGCGCCGGGCTGCTGATCGCCTGGGAGGCGATGAGTCTCGGTGGCGCTGTAATGATCCTCTCGGAGAATCTCGAACCGGCGCGCGGACGGACGGTTCTCTTTATGCTCGCCCTTTTGGAAGTAGGCGCGGTCGCCCTTGTGCTCGCGATTGCCATCCTCGGGTTTCACGCGTCAGCTTTGGATTTCGCCCAGTTCGACAGCGGCTCGGCCACGCTTTCCCACCCGGTCCAAATCGGTCTCGGCCTGCTCCTTCTTATCGGCTTTGGAGCCAAACTTGGGTTGCTGCCGTTCTACGAGTGGTTTCCCGGAGCCTATGGTTCCGCAAGCGGCGCGACCGGCGCGATCATGTCAGGGGTCGTCTTGAACGCTGCATTCTTCGCCTTGTCGCGCGCCCTGATGCATTGGCTGCCGGCCACATCAGGCGACGCATTCCCAGTGCTATCGGTGATCGTGATCGTGGTGGCGACGTTCAGCGCGATCCTCACGATCCTTTACGCATTCCAGCAGGATGACTGGCGCTGTCTTCTTAGTTTCTCGTCGGCCGAGAACGCGTCGATCGCCGTTGGTGCCCTCGGTGCAGCAATGCTGTTCCGCAGCTACGATCTCAAAGACCTTGCCGGTCTTGCTTGGACGGTGGCGCTTCTACATCTCGCCGGCCACGCCCTCGCCAAGGGAGCACTCTTTCTCGCAGCAGACGGACTGCGGAGCGCCAACGGGAACTATCACATTGCCTATAGCGGCGCCGGCAGCCATTGGGTGTTCGGCGTGGGCGCACTGCTGGCGGCGATGAGTCTCGCAGCAATGCCGCCCACGGCTGGCTTCGTCAGCGAATGGTTCGTCTTCCAGACAGTCTTCCAAGGCTTCCACCTGCCAACTCTCGGCGGTCGCCTGGTGCTCGCTTTGGCGGGAGCTGGCCTTGCGCTGACGGCCGCCGTGGCGTTCGCAACCTTCGTTAAGGTGATAGGCCTCGGCGTATTGGGCCGCGATGCGCGGCGGCCAGCGCCGGTGAGCCGTGTCTATTCGATCTCCGTCGGTCTTATCGGCTTGGCGGTCCTGGCGCTCGGTGTGGGAATGCCTGTGTGGCTTCAGGCTTTGAACATGGCCACGTTCCGGCAGGTCGGCGTCGCTGTAGCATCACAGATGCATGACGGCTTCTTGCTCGTGCCGCTCACGGCCAAATTCGCTTTTATCTCACCGAGCCTTCTAATCATCGTGATGCCACTCCTGGCGCTCATCCCGATCGGTCTCGTACTTGTCAGTCGTCATCGGCCCATCCGACGCACCGCTGTGTGGTATGGGGGACTTTCGCCCGATCCAACAACGGCGTCGACAACGTCGTTGTCGTTTTCGAACGCGATGCGAACGTTCTATAGCTTCGTCTATCGCCCAACGGCCGAGACCGAACGTGACGCGGATGCCGGCGGGTATTTTGTGACGAAGCTCGTCTTCGAACACGATGTTGCTCCGATCTTCGGTCCTTGGCTGTTTCAGCCAGCGGTTCGAGCGGTGCGCGCTGTCGCCGGCAAGCTGCGACTGCTCCAGTCGGGGCATCTCAATTTCTACCTCAGCCTGATCGGACTGCTTCTTGTGCTCGTCCTCGGACTGACATTGTCCTAACCAACGGAGACGAGACGGTACGATGTGGACTTACGGATCAATAGCGTTCTTCGGCGTCCTTGGTTGCTGGGCGCGGTTCGCACAAACAAACCTTGTCCAGGCTGTCTATGGGCGCGACTTTCCCTACGCCACGATGAGCATCAACATCATGGGAAGCTTCATCATGGGGTTTCTATTCGTCGAGACCCTTGAACGGCTGACCCTTGCGCCGTCGCTACGCACCGGGATTCTCACCGGGTTTATCGGTGGCTACACAACGTTTTCGACTTTCGAAATGGAAACGCTCCTGCTTGCCGAGGGCGGCGAGGCCCTGAAAGCCGCGCTCTACATGGTTCTCTCGGTGGGTCTTGGCTTCATCGCTGCATTCGGAGGAGCCTACATCGCCAGAAATTTATAACGGGAGGACCCAATGACCAACGACATCCTGATGGTGCGCATTTACTTGAGCGAAGCCGACCACGGCAAACGCAAAACGTTGATGCAAGAGATCCTCACGCTTCTGCAGGACCGGCACGCCGTACAAGGCGTCACGGTGTTCCGCGGCATTGCTGGCTTCGGCGCGAATGGCGAGGTCCGAGCAGACGACATCTTGCGCCTTAATGTCGATCTTCCATTGGTCATCGAGTTCTTCGATGAACCGAAGGTCGCGGAGGCTGCGATCGCTCTGCTGGATGATATTGTTCCAGGTGGTCACATCGTGTCCTGGCCCGCGAAGCGATACGGCACGACGGCACTGCCGTTGAAGCGAAGCTAAGCCAGCGTCGCTGAGCGAGAACCGAAATGCGCAAGCCCGCATCGAGAGTGCCGGTCAGCGTGGAAACCGATGATATTCCCCGCATTGCGCTGACGCATGGCCAGACGATTTGGTTGATGACCGAACTCGGGCTTCACCATGGCGTGAGCACATCGACATTCAACTATTATATAAAATCACTGCGCAAACTTGGAATTCCGTTCGAAAAAGGCAAGGGACAGTCCGAAGGTCATCGCCACGTAACCTATGATTTCGAGGAATTGATGGAGCTGACCGTAGCCCTTTTGTTGCGTGTTTACGGGACGCTTCCTGACACAGTGGTCGCAGGTCTTCGCGAGTTCCGGGATGATCTTCGGCCGATCTATCGCCAAGCTTATTTCGACACCAAAACCAAGACTTATCCGGTCGCGCGCGTCGCCGAACATGGCCGAAACCACGTTGCCATCGATGGCCTCTTTCTGGACCTCAACATTCGCTATTCGGCCGGGCAAATGATCGAATTTGGCCCGCCAAAGGCCATGTCGCCGTTCGAAGCGGTGACGACATTTGCGCGCTCCGAGGTTCCTGCTCGATCGTATCTCCCACTCAATGTCACAGCCCTGGCGGAGATGATCGTCGGACGGACCCAGGTGTTACCCTCGATCCGCCGCGGACGCGGCGCGCGGCAAGCGCACCAATCGTAAGGGGTGCTGTTCAAAGTGTTTTCGATCGTTGTTCGCTTGCCTAGGGCTTACAGCGAGGATATCTTGTGCTCGATGGGGATGGAGTCCCCCGAAACCGCCGAGAGGCTGATGACTCCTACCGCGCGAATGGTCGTGGTAGGAAAGTCGTGACTCCCTTGTCCCCCCTTCTTCCCACGGCAGGCCCTACCCGCAGCAACCCTGCGCAACGGCTTCCGCATTCGGCGGCTTCGATGTCGAACGAATGGGACGGAGGCCTTCATGAACAGGATTGTCGCGATACTCGGAGACGAGATACTCGACTCGCGTGGCTATCCCACGTTACGCGTCGAAGTACGGTTGCAAAGCGGCATCGCCGCGCTTGCGTCTGTGCCCTCCGGTGCTTCGACCGGTGAAGGCGAAGCCCACGAACTGCGCGACGGGGATCCCAAACGCTATGGCGGCCGTGGCGTGCTCAAGGCGATTGCGAATTTGGAAGAGATCGGTCGCGTCATTCGTGGTCACGATCCGACCAATCAGGCTGATATCGACCGTCTGCTGATCGAGGCCGACGGTACGGAGACGAAGTCTCGGCTCGGCGCTAACGCGATTGTCGGCACATCAATGGCGGTGGCTCGCGCTGGCGCGCAGGCATCTGGTCGCCCGCTCTATGCCTACCTCGCCAGCTCAACGAGCGCGAACCCAGCGAGCTATCGCCTTCCGGTTCCGATGATGAACGTTATCAATGGTGGCGCTCATGCGGCAAACTCCCTGGACTTTCAGGAGTTCATGATCGTCCCGCATGGTGCGCCATCGTTTCGTGAGGCAATGCGTTGGGGTTCGCAGACCTATCACGCGCTGCGCACCCTTCTCAACGAGAAAGGCCTAAGCGTTGGCGTCGGTGATGAAGGTGGCTTTGCACCGAATTTGGCAGGCAACGACGCCGCCTGCTCGCTGATTGTCGAAGCCATCGAGCGTGCCGGCTTTATTCCAGGAGAGCAGATCGCTCTGGCGCTTGATCCGGCGGCTTCCTCGTTCTGGCGAAATGATACCTACGATCTGAGGAAGTCAGGCGTCGGGCCGATAGACAGCGGCGGCCTTCAGGCGATCTACAAGGACTGGATCAAGCGGTTTCCGATCGTTTCCATTGAGGACGGCTTCGGTGAACATGATTGGCCCGCGTTTCAAGCCCAGACCGCCGAACTCGGGCGGTCAATCCAGATCGTCGGTGACGATCTTTATGTGACCAATCCCAAGCTCATCGACCGTGGTGTTGCCGAAAAGACCACCAATGCTGTCTTGATCAAGCTCAATCAGATCGGCACCGTCACCGAGACGATCGCAGCGATTTCGGCGTGCCGCGCGGCGGGATGGAATTACGTCATCTCACACCGTTCCGGCGAGACCGACGATCCGTTCATCGCGGATTTTGCGGTTGCAATGAACGGTGGGCAGATCAAGGCGGGCGCGCCCTGCCGCGGCGAACGCTTGGCGAAATACAATCGTCTCCTTGAGATAGAGCGCGAAGTCGCAGGACAGAGCTTCTACCTCTCCCCATTTGCCCCCGTCTATTCTCAATCAAAAGACGTTGCTCGCACGGCGGCGTCGTCTACCGCGCCGGGGCACGACGTTGTTGCTGTCATCGAGGAAGCGTCCACCGCACGCCGCTGTCTTACGGTCGCGCAACGGGCTGCGGAACTGGGCGGAGCGCTCTCGCTGTCAGCGCTTCACATCTGCGTAGACCCGGCGAAACTCATCGCGGCCGCAGAGGAGATCGATCTGCAAAAGATGCGTGAAATGCAAGAAGGCACTGCGCAGGAGCGCCTGCGGCAGGCTCGCTACGTGTTCGAAGGATGGTTGGCGTTCTCTGGCGCGCGAGTGAAATGGCTGGAACATGTCGGCAATGTGACGTCTTCGCTGATCGCCGAAGTCGAGGACGCTGCCCTCATCGCGGTCGCACAGCCGCATAACCTCGATTCCGCCGACGCCTTGCATGCAGCAATCTTCAATACAGGACGTCCTGTTCTGTTTGTCCCCACTGAGGGATCTTTGCCGCCAAGCCTCGGCGAACACATCGTCATCGCATGGAAACCAAGGACGCAAGCGCGCAAGGCGATCATGCGGACCATTCCGTGGCTACGCGCAGCAAAGCACATCACGGTCGTCACCGTCGACGAGCCCGAAGCCTCGCAAGACTGCGCGGAAGTGCTGGGCATCTTGAAGGATCACGGCAAGTCTGCGGACGTCAGGCATGTTCGAACAGATCCCGGCCAACATATCGGCGTGCGTCTGCTCACCGAAGCAGAGGCTGTCGGCGCCGACGCCATTGTCATGGGCGCGTTTCGATTCGGTCAAATCTTCGAATGGGTATTCGGCGGGGTAACGCACGAGGTGTTGAGGCGGACGCGATTGCCGGTGTTCTTGATGCACTAAGGAGTGTGGGTACCGCCATTCAAGCACAGGGAAAGCTCAAGTGAAGCAACCAGTACAAGCAACATTGCTCAGAATTTTCACCGATGAAACCGCTCGCGGCGACGAACAGCCGTTGTTCGAGGAAATCGTGCGCAAGGCGCAAGACGCGCACCTTGCGGGTGCAACAGTGCTCAGGGGGCCACTTGGGTTCGGACGGTCAGGCGTTCTTCACACCGAAAAAATACTGCGTCTTTCGTACGATCTGCCTGTCGTCATCGAGATCATCGACTCAGACGAGAAAATACAAGAATTCCTTCCGCAACTTGCTTCATTCGAAGACTGCGTGGTCACGTTGGCGGACGTTCAGATGTTCCGTCTCGATCGCGCTGAGACGGCGGGGTCGTCTCCCAGCCACGCTGCGGGCCGGCCTCCTACGATCGGAGATTAGCGATGCCCGGAGAAAGCGCGTTCATAACCGCCCTCAGAGAGCACAAGCGTTGGGCGAATGCCGCTTCAATCGTCTCCATCGTTCTCGTTATCGGTCTTCTTTGTCTAACGGCGTATCTGGCTGACAGCGCAAAGGCGGACGAGGCAAGCCGTATCGGCATGTACATCGCGATGGTCAGCGTCGTGATCGTCGTCTGTATCTGGCAAGCCGCCGCGTTTATTGCCGCCTCAATTGAGGTTGCGCTTCGGCGCCGATGGGCGGAGAGAGGCCCGTGGGAGTGATTGCCATTCGAACGCCTATCGATCGCGGTTGTCGTTATGCATTTTGGTCTCGAGAAAGGCCGTCAGGCCTCCAATGAACAAAATGCCGAACACGATCTCCGGAGGGGCGTTGAAAACAAGGGCGGCCACGAACGCTGCCCCGATGGCGCCTAGCACCAGGAGCGGCAATGTCGGATCTTTCGAAGTCCGGGCGATCGAGCTGAGGCCAGCGTACCCGCGCGTTCTAATCGCGGAGTACGCTCGCCGAAGCAAGCGGCCCCGTGGCAATGGCGGATTCGGAGGTGTGACGTTTGAAGGCATGAATCCTACCGCACCGTGCGTGCCAAGTAGGAGTCATCAGCCCCAAGGGCGGTTTACGGAGGAACCCCATCTCCGTCGGTGTCGTTAAGCTATCACAGCATATCAAATGGGCAATCTTGCAACGCAGCATTCTGTTAAGGCGCGAGCAGGCCCACAGAGCTCAGCGTCTCCAACGCAAAAACGGGCATCAAAAGGAAACCGATAATCTGCACCGTCAGAACATGTCGAGCGAATTGCCACAGTTCAATCAGTGTCAGGACGTTGACTGCAAACTAAACCCGGAAAAGAGAATGCCGGCGGCGATGCTTATGTGCATTGCGATCCAAACTCCCAGCCCCCACGCCACCCAACTGACCGCGCTTGCCATAAGGCTCGCCGCATATTGTAACCGCGGAATCCAATCGTCCGCGGCCGCCGGCGCATTGAAGGGAGGTCCTCCGGATTGCAGGCCACCGAGTGCGATCTGCCATCGCGCCGCCCAAATATAGGCTTCGAAACTTCCTTGGATCGCCAGTGTCATTGAGGCTCCTTCGACACAACATCCTGGACGATCCTCGCGGGAAGTGAGGCGAAGCGAAAACGGAAGCCCATGTCTCGGAAGCATGACCCAACCGAAGAGCAGCTGCCATCGTTTCGATGACGATCCATCACCAGCCCCTCTGGAGGTGCAGACCGAGTTGGTCGCGAAGAATCTTAAGGCGCCCTATGCTCGCCCTGACACGTTCGATCTCATCGTGCAGCGAGACATCATCGCTGCACCGGCGGTCCTGCGCCATCACGAGGACATCGCGCGTCGCGGCGACACTAGCGTCAATCGCGTCTCTCGACGAAAATAACAATCGACGAAAAGAGTCGTCGATGTTTTGTTGCATTGTCCAGTGCAGGTCCGAAATGTTTCGAGTCACGGCAGCCCGCACAGCCTCGATCAGCTTCCTCTTCTGTCGCTTCCGTCGCAATCTCGCAGGAAGTAGGTGAGCAAGCCCGTCGATCGTTATCGATCCCAGACTTTCAACCCGAGCCTGACTGACCCAATACGGTTCTCTGACGATTTGAAACCAATCGTCCGGTGCAATGGTCGAAACCGGAACGTCCATTAGCGCGGCGGCCGTTTCTCGCACACGAGAAGCCAAGGCGTAATAACGCTGCTGATGGACGGCGACAGCAGCGGTGAGGTCGTTGTCGACGGCGTTTGCGATCGTTTCGAATTCTTTGTCGAAAACGACAGACATCACGGACTGAATGACCGCCTGGTCGGACTCGGGACCGGAGAAAGTCGTGACGTCCGAGACCGCGCGGTCTAGCTGAGAGCGCGCACGGCTTTCCGCCGCCTGGCACAAGGCGCCAAGCTTATCCAAGGCGCGGCGCCACTCACCCGACAAGAGGTCGTGAAGGCTGTCCCGCTCTTGCGCAAAATCGGACGCGGCCTTCTCGAAGACGGTGACTTTTGCGTCCAACTCCGCGAGCGGCAACGTCAGCGCCCGCTCGGTCAGTGCAGCATCGGCGACCAAAGCCTCGACAATATCCAAGCTTTTCTTTGCAATGGAGATCTCCAGGTGTCGGCGCTTGTTGTCGAGGAGACTTGAGCGGATGTATTCTTCGAGCGCGATCAAGCCACTTTCCTGCAGTCCATCCCGGTCGCCAGATTGACGCGCCGCGAGGGCCTGCCGGGCCGATACCGGAAAAATCCGGTGATCGAGTTGCGGCTCCGGCTGCCGGGAAAGAACCGACGAGAGAAATGCAAGCGCCTTGTCTTGGTCGCGACGCTCGACGAGATCGACCTTGTTCAACACCACGATGATCCGAGAGACCGTCCGACAGATTGTGGCGAGATATTCGACCTCGACTTCCGTGATCGGCGGGTCGACCGACAACACGAAAAGCGCTGCATCGCATTGGGGTAGAACGGCATGCGCGGCGTCGGTATTGTGCGCATGCGTGGAGCCAATACCCGGCGTGTCGATGAGAGTGATGTCGCCCAGCCATTGGTTGGACGGCACGCCTACATCGACGCGCTCCAGGCCTTTCACGTTGTGAGGATTGTGATCCTCGGTGGTGACACCGGTAATCGCCGCAGCCAGCTCTTCGAAGTTCGCGAATTCCTGGGCCTCAGTGTGACCCCCCAGATATTTGACGCGCACGTACGTTGTTGGACTGGCCGACAGAAAAGTCGGGACCGCGGTCAGCGGGACCACGCCGGCACTCAGCAAGGGATACCCAATAAACGCATTAAGAAGCGTGCTTTTGCCGCGCTTGAATTGTCCGAGCACAGCGAGCTGGAACGTGGTCTCTGTCAGGCGTATGGCCTGCTCGCTCAGACGATCAAGCAGTCGTCGCTGCCCCGAACTCGGCCGATCGATGGCCTCTTCGATCGCCGCCGCGATGTCCGCAATGCCATGGAATTCTGAGCTGATCATTCAGCCGCTTTCGACATCAAGGGCTGACCGTTGATCCGGCGTTCTTCGGCGCGAAGCCATTCCCAGGTTTTCGCCTTGCTTCCGGAAAGCGGCTTTGCCCATTGGGTGGAACGGATGGATTTGTCGTTATGGTCCCACCACATTTCCTTGACCACCAGCAGGGTCCAACCGTTCGGATTCGGTTTGCTGATCAGATATTGATCTATCGCGAAGCCTGATGCGGTGCCATTGAACGTGTGGCGTTCGCGGACCCAATTCGCGCCGCGGTGCGACCATTTGGTTTTGCGCATGTCCGTATGGGCTTCGCCGAGCAGCGCGTAGATCAACCGGAAAAAGGATGGGTGGGCAAAGCTTCTCACGTCTCACTCCAGCGCGGTTTCCTCACTTTTCGTTACGCGCCAGATGTCGTCCCGCCGCGCATGGGACGGAAAGAACCCGCCGCGCGACCCGTGGGGGAAAGGGTCGTGCGGCGGGCCAGTCTGGGGCCCGGTTTCTTGCGCCTCCTCCCTCAATCGCGGTGGCGGCTTCTTGGACCCTATGGGGCGGATTGCACTCGCCCGGGCAACAAAAAACCCGCCAAAACGGCGGGTTGCGCAATCCTCCCACCGCGATGTCTCGCACGGCAGGAGTCATCAGCCACGGGGCGGTTAAAAGGGAGACTCCATTCCCTCATTTCCATTTAGCAGCCTCTCCCTTTTGACGCAATGGATCATACCGCCGAATCACAGCCACAGAGTTCCGTGAACCATTTCCGGTTTGACGGTGCCCGTCTGGCGCAGTATCAAGGGCAATACGGAGATGGAGCTCTCCGATAACCGCCGTGACTGGCTGATGGCTCCTACTGTTGAAGGGCGCGAGCTCGGCGATGGTGGGATCGTTTCAACAACAATCCAGCCGCCTGGCCTTGGCCCCGCTAAGAGAGGCAAGGTCATGGAATTTGTCGTCGTGGTGCTGGGGCTGTTGATCGGCCGGGGCTGGACCTGGACCTTTGCGTCAGGGCTAAGCAGCTTAGCCGGCGTGGCCCCTCCGGCCCTCACGCTTATCCTCTATGTGGTCATTGCAGTCGTCACCGGCATTGCCATTAGCGAGCTCGAACGCCGTGCTGCGTTCCCCTCTGAGATTGTGCATGGCGCCGCTGTTGGCTTCATTGCGGGGTTCATCTCGCATCCGTGGTTCGTGCCACAGGCGGCGCGTATCTACCGACGCCGCCAGGTCAAGCTAGCGATCGCCTATCTCCTCCTCTTACCGGCTCTGACGTGGTCCGCTCTGCTGGGCGGCTACCTCTCCTGTCGCCCTGTACTTTCTCTCCCGTGAGGCGACGCCTCAGCACGAAAGGGTCAAGACGAATGCCTCCCTATCGATCCCGTACGACAACCCATGGCCGTAACATGGCCGGCGCTCGAGGGCTTTGGCGAGCAACCGGTATGACAGACGCCGACTTCGGAAAACCGATCATCGCGGTCGTGAACTCCTTCACCCAATTCGTGCCTGGCCATGTGCATCTGAAGGATCTCGGTCAGATGGTCGCCCGCGAGATTGAGAAGGCCGGCGGCGTCGCAAAAGAGTTCAATACCATCGCGATCGATGACGGCATCGCGATGGGCCACGATGGGATGCTTTATTCACTGCCATCCCGAGAATTGATCGCCGACAGTGTCGAGTACATGGTCAACGCCCATTGCGCCGACGCCATGGTCTGCATCTCGAATTGCGACAAGATCACCCCCGGCATGCTGATGGCCTCTTTGCGGCTCAATATTCCGTCCGTGTTCGTATCCGGGGGGCCGATGGAAGCTGGGAAAGTGACTCTGGCCGGAAAGACCAAGGCGCTCGACCTTGTCGATGCAATGGTGGCTGCTGCCGACGACACTGTCTCGGACGATGATGTGAAGACAATCGAGCGCTCGGCCTGCCCGACCTGTGGATCGTGCTCGGGGATGTTCACCGCGAATTCAATGAACTGCCTCACTGAGGCATTGGGGTTATCCCTGCCCGGGAATGGATCGACTCTCGCCACTCATGCCGAGCGCAAGCGATTATTCGTAGAGGCCGGACACCTCATCGTTGATCTGGCCCGGCGGTATTATGAGCAGGACGACGAGAATGCGCTACCACGCAAGATTGCCAGCTTCGGTGCGTTTGAAAATGCGATGACGCTCGATATCGCCATGGGCGGGTCGACTAACACGGTCTTGCATCTTCTCGCTGCCGCCCATGAAGCCGACGTACCCTTCTCGATGGAAGATATCGACCGATTATCCCGCCGAGTCCCATGCCTTTGCAAGGTCGCCCCGTCCAAATCGGATGTTCACATGGAGGACGTCCATCGCGCCGGGGGGATCATGGCCATTCTTGGTGAACTCGCCCGCGCCGGCTTGATCGACCAAAACCTCCCGACCGTGCACAGTTCGACGATGGGCGAAGCTCTCGAACGATGGGACGTCAAGCGCACAAACAGCGAGACCACCCATAACTTCTACCGAGCGGCGCCCGGCGGTATTCCAACGCAGGTTGCCTTCAGCCAGGATCGCCGATTTGAGTCCCTCGATCTCGACCGCGAGGCTGGCGTCATTAGAGACAAGGCGCATGCCTTTTCGCAGGACGGTGGTCTTGCCGTCCTGTTCGGAAACCTCGCCGAAGAAGGGTGCATCGTGAAAACTGCCGGTGTTGACGAATCGCTCTTGCGGTTTGCTGGCCGGGCCCGTGTCTTCGACAGTCAGGACGCAGCTGTTGCCGGTATTCTCGGCGGCAAGGTTGTACCCGGCGACGTTGTCGTCATTCGCTACGAAGGTCCTCGCGGCGGTCCAGGCATGCAGGAGATGCTCTATCCGACGAGCTACCTGAAATCGAAAGGGCTCGGCAAAGTCTGTGCGTTGATTACCGACGGACGCTTCTCTGGCGGCTCGTCAGGTCTATCGATCTGTCACGTCTCGCCGGAGGCGGCTGAAGGCGGGGCAATCGCCTTGGTGCGAGATGGCGATATCATCGAGTTCGACATTCCGAACCGCAAAATCCAGCTCATCGTCGACGCGGACGAGATGCAGAGACGGCGCGAGCAACAGCAATTGGTCGGATGGCAACCCGCCGCCCCTCGCAAACGAGCTGTTTCCGGCGCCTTGCGCGCCTACGCATCGATGACCACCAGCGCTTCGAAAGGCGCAGTTCGTCGCATCTAACAGCGGCGCGCACCGAGTCGGCGACAGGCAACGCAACGGAAAAGGACGCGGTATGGGTGATTCCCTTAAGGACGTGGCGGTCATCATCGATGGCGCCGATCATTTGGCCGACACGATCCAGGCGGCCGTTGCCTTGCGGTTGTCGCATCATCATGGTGCGTGCCTCACGGTGTTCGAGCAGGGTTCCCGCGACAGCCTCCCGCCACTCGCGTGGATCGACGAAACGGATGACGAACCCTATGCCGGGGTCGAAATCTGCGGCTTCCACGATGCAGCCCCGACGAACGGACGCCACAGCTCGCGGTCGCCCATCGAAACGCTTCTGCATGAAGCCCATTCCGCCGGGCGTTGGATCACACGGCTGCGCTCTGACGAGCTCTTGGCACATATTCGGTGTATGGACCTGGTGGTCGTCGGCGCTCCAATTCTAGTCGACGGCAGAATTACGAACGAAGCTGACGATATCGTCGCAAGAGCAGGCCGTCCTGTTCTCGTCATGCCTCACAAATTTGCCCGAAGACGACCGCATGATCGGCAGATCGGACACCGAATCCTTATCGCATGGAACGCCAGCGCCGAGTCGGCTCGCGCAGTCCATGATGCACTCCCCTTTCTCAAATGCGCAGAAGAGGTCACTCTTTTATTCGTCGACGAGCATAATGACGGCCAAGGCGCGCAGCAGCACTCGGTTAACGCACTTGCCGAACACCTGCGTCGGCATGGCGTGGAGGCACGGCCAGAAGCTATTCCGGTCGCCGATGCGTGGCCGGCCCGTATTATCCTCGATCGTGTGAACGAACTGAACGCCAATCTTCTTGTCATGGGCGCGTTCAGCCGTTCACGGCTAAGGGAAGTGTGGTTCGGCGGCGTGTCGACCGAGCTTCTCCACGCCGTCACGATTCCCGTGCTCACAAGCCACTGAAGATTGCTTGTTCGCGTGCCGTCGCGAGGTCACTCGGCTGCCTGCTGCCGCGGCATCGGGCCGAGTTTCACGCCGTCCGGATAATACTTCCAGCCGTCACGAACGCGGATGTTCTTGTCCCAAGGCAAAACGTACTTTCCTTCGGCCAGGTCGCGCACCCATGTCAGATAATTCGCCTTTTCGCCGCCAGGCTTTCCGACATAGGCGCGACACCCAAGGTTGAATATATTGTTCTCGAGCGACCAATTTTCCCGAGCCTTATCGACGAGTCTTGGGAAGAGCTCGGCGGTGACAATCTCCCACGGATTTCGGTGGCCCTGCTGGATGACGTTTCCGTCGTAGTTGCACACCGTGCCTTCGCCAAAATAGTAGAACACATTGTCATACCCCGCGAGGTTCACGGAAATGGTGTACATGAGATTCTGCCAGGCGTTCGTGCGGTTCGTCCAAATCCACTGGTCGTTGACTTGGGTCGAATATCCCGAAATGCGAATATAGACGTTCGCGCCTTTGTATGCGGCTTCCCGCGCCAGCTCGGGAAACATGCCATCATGGCAAATGCAGACAGCGAGTTTAGCGCCCTTCGGTCCGTCGCACACGGGCATCCCGTAATTACCGGGCGACCATGGCTCGATAGGAACCCAGGGCTGGAGCTTTCGATAGTGGAGAGCAATCTCGCCGGACGCGTTGATAATGATGGCGGTATTGAACGGGGGCAACTTCGGATCGTCGTTCCGCTCCATGAGCGAAAAGACACCCCAAACCTTATTGCGCTTGCACGCCTCCTTGAATGCGGCGATCTCGGGCGACTCGATTGTTAAAAGCATCTCATCATAGGTCCAGATTGCCGTATTCAGCCCCTGCGTTGAGTATTCCGGAAACACAATCAGGTCGAGGTCGGGATAACCAGCCTTGGTGCTATCGACGGCGCGACAGATTTGACGGACCTGCGTCTGGATATCCTCCGGCCCGCTGATCACCGGGACCGGGTACTGAATCATCGCCACAAGAAGAGCTTCATCCCAAGCGCTTACGCTGCCGGTGCTTGCCATCTCAGAGTCTCCGAACATGATTTCGATGGAAAAGCGCTAAGCTGGGGCGTGAGGAAGTTGAATACGGTGTTCGACGTAGGAGAAATGAGTCCCTATCTTCTCGCAATCCGAAGCTGCCGTGCTTTCGCAAGTAGAATTGGGGAATGATAAATGCCGCGTTTGGCCGTTGCCTGAAAGTAGGAGCAGCGTGCAATGCGGTATCGCGGCCGGTAATGCTTGAGTCGCCCCGAAAAGTTGCTATCTTTACTGCATCAAGGTGGAGGGGTTCACCGTTAATCGCCGTGAGGCCAATGACTCCTGCTTCAGCAGGAGTTGTTTATGCCCTCACAGACATTTTTCCCTCCGGAAAACGCAACAGGTCGGACCGAATCGACGCCTCGGGACAAGTGGGCCCGCGGTCAGCACCGTGGCGTCAACGCGGCTGCATTCCTCTCGAGACGCGGTCCGTTTGGGCCGGCCGTTGTTAGACCCTTCAGCGCAAGAGGCAGTTTGGCCGCAGGTGCCACCATCGTCGTGGTCCCCTCGTTTGATCGCCTCGGACGGCGATCGGGATGACACCCATGGCATTGCTGTCTGCCCCTTGGCTTCAGAACGCGTTCCAGTCCTACGGACTTTACGCGGTCTTTTGCGTCATCATGCTGGAGAGCATGGGTGTGCCGATGCCAGGAGAGACTATCCTTATTATCGCGGGCATCTACGCGGGCTCGACACGTAGAATCGAACTCGTTCCGCTTATAGCAACAGCCACTGCTGCAGCGATTGTCGGCGACAATATTGGCTACGTGCTCGGGCGGTCCGCGGGCCGGGCATCCCTACACAGGTACGGAAAATATCTTCGCTTGGACGAGCGACGACTCAAGGTCGGCCAGTATCTCTTTCTGAAACACGGCGGAAAGATCGTGTTTCTGGGAAGATTTGTCGCGTTTCTTCGCACATTCGCAGCGGTGCTTGCCGGGGCAAACCAAATGAGCTGGCCCCACTTTTTAATGATGAACGCTCTTGGTGGCCTCTGTTGGGCCTGTCTCGTTGGCGGTGGGGCATATTTCTTTGGCGAACGGATCGAGCGTATCGCTGGGCCATTCGGCCTGGTGCTGCTGTTTGGAGCGGGCGCCCTGATTGTTGGCGCAGCTATTTACTTCAAACGCTACGAGCGCGCTTTGGAAGATGTCGCCGAGCGGGCGTGCCTCGGCCCCTAGCCCGCATCGAGTGAAGAACGGAGGCCCAGCGGCGTGCGAGGGGCGGGACTATCAGCAAGGAGAAGCATGGCACGAAAACCACGAATAGACCGTGTCAGCGAGGCGGACGTCGCGTTTGGTGTGCTTGTGATAGCAGCCTTCCAGCCGAACGGGGTCGCTAGCTTTCGGCGGCTGCGACGGGAAATTCCGATCCATGTACGGTTGTCGGATTTCGACATGGCAGAATCGGTGATGAGAGAGGGAGAGGAGAACTGGATGCAAAAGTTGCGCAACATCAAGGCCAACGCGCGCGTTCCAGGCAACTTCATTCATGAAGGATATTTGGAACACGTGCCGTATGTCGGTTATCGCATCACTCCCCTCGGCCGCGACCGGCGAATGCGCGGCCGACTCGATCGCACGGCGCGTCCGGCTTGATTCGTTTACCTGACGGCGTGCAAGCGTCATCCAACGCGAGCATAGTCCTGTCGACGGTTCACTCGAGGAAACAGCGATCTGTCGCCATCGTGCGAGCGCCGGCCAAGCGCCGACTAAACTCCATGTTTTTGCCGATAGCGGTCATGAGCGGCCCGAATAAACTCCTTGGCTTCAGCGGCGTTGCCCCAGCGCACGATCTTGACCCATTTCGAGGCTTCAAGGTCCTTATAGTGCTCGAAGAAATGTTCGATTTGCCGAAGAGTGATGTCGGGAAGGTCTGTCGATTCGACGACATCGTCGTAGCGTCTTGTCAAACGTCTGATTGGAACCGCGATTATTTTCTCATCGGGCCCCGCCTCGTCTTGCATAACGAGAACACCGATCGGCCGGACGGCGATGACAGCGCCGGGGATCAAAGCCCGGCTGTTGGCAACCAGGGCGTCACACGGATCACCATCTTCCGAGAGCGTCTTCGGAATGAAACCATAATTACCGGGATAGCGCATCGGCGTATAAAGGAAGCGATCGACGACAAGCGCACCCGAAGCCTTGTCAAACTCGTATTTGATCGGCTCGCCTCCAATTGGCACCTCGATCACGACGTTAACCTCGTCGGGAGCGCTGGCGCCGACAGTGAGTGCATCAAGATTCATGATTTTCTCCTGAGCCAAGCGAGCGAAGCAGTTGCGAAGGTCGCAGCTGCAGAGTCGCTATCGTTTGGTAGGAGTCATCAGCCGGAATGGCGGTTTCGGGGGTACTCCATCCCCGTTTGGGTGGCTTACGATCGCCTTCGTCCCGGGTCAACCCGAAAGTCGCGACGCCTTTACGGCTCGATAGCCTCGCCGTTGCCCCCCGGCATCATCGCCAATCGCCTCGAAGCCTGCCGCCGTCAGCCGGCCCGCCTCATATAAGCATTGAGCAGAAATCGTTCCCCAGCCAACAAATCGCAAACCGAAGTCTGGATCAAACGGCTCGCCCCTCTCATAGGCAAGGCGCCCCGCCGAGTAAGGGTCGGGTCGAATTCGTTTAATCTTTGGCAAAAGATCCATGGTCGCCGCCATTCACCGCTCGCACTAAGCCGTTTAGGCGCCGCGCATCTTCACGACAAGCGGCGGCGCGCCAGCATCCGACCATTTGATGTGACTTGTATCGTTGATGGACACGACGCGAACCGCCTCCTTGTCGTATTCGATCACGTTGATGCAGCAAGGATCCTGGGCGAGTTTCCAGTAGGCGGAGAGCGGTTGATCCAGCAATTGCAAGAGCAATGCGCGATTCACGCTATCATGGCCGACCAACACGACCGTGTCGTCCGGAAAGCCCTCGATCATGGCTCGAACAACATCGGCCGCCCTCAACACGATATCCTGCAGCGACTCGCCTGACGGAAACCGCACAAGATGCGGTGTTGCCTTCCACGCAGCATAGAGGCGGGGCCACTTTTCCTTGACCTCGTCGTGTGTCTTCCATTGCCAGTCACCATAATGCAGGTCTTGGAGCCCATCACTGGTGATGGACTCCAAGCCGCAGGCTTCGGCGATCAAACGCCCGGTGACAACACAACGTTCGAGTGGGCTCGTGCGCACCGCGACGGGCCGCCACTTCGATGCAATCCGCTCCGCAGTCATCTTCGCCTCAGCGCACCCTTGCTCCGTCAAAGGTAGCGGATGCTGACCACGAAACCGAGGGGGGTTGATCCCCTCGACATGACCATGTCGGGTAAGGATAAGCGTCGTCACGCCTCCTCCCCTTTTGATTTGGGTGGCGTCGACGTCTGCGCGCCTCCGGCGGCAGCCATCACAATATCCATCCAGAAGCCCGTAAAGGCTTTGGAGTCGGCGGTGAGCAGCTCAAGCCGCTTGGTGATCCAGCGATTACAGACTTTCAAAGCAGCACTCGGATCGCGCGTTGCCATCAGTTCCTTGGTGAACTCAGTTTCGATCGCCTGCATTTCCTGCAGGCGCTCCATCCAAGCTTGATGGCCCATTTTTACCTGCTCGCCCAAGCGGTCGATCGCTGCCGCGCCAGGAAGACCAGCAGCCAAGGGCGCCTGCGTTTTTTGATTCGAATCCGTCATGCATGCCTCCAAAAGCGAGGCACGCCACAATCGATCCGGGCCGGGACTTCGGCGGTAAGAGATTTTGCAGGTCCCGCTCGCATCGGTGCCTCTCCAGGTTATGTCGGCCCAGAGAGAAAGCTGTCACCTTGCTGGCGACACACTCCCACCACGGGTCAACGTGGCAGGAGTCATCAGCCAAATGGCGGTTAAAGGGGGACTCCATCCCCTGAGACAATATAGGCCGCCAGCACTCGCCAGACAATCGCTCACCCGACGATTCTTTACGCCGTCAATTTTGGCCATTTCGTCGAATTCTGCCCGAAACAAGGCTTGACGGCGGCCCCGTCCCAAGCGACGATCAGATGGGGAATGGAGTCTCCCTTTTACCAACCGCCTCGGTGCTGATGACTCCTACTGCAGCTGTCTGCGGTAGGGTCGTGCTTGCTAGGCGCGATGCGATGGCCGCAGCTCAACGAGAGGCGGCCGGTGCTCCAAGCAAAGCTCAAACAACTCATTCAAACCGGCTCTCTTTCGGTCACATGGCCGAACGGCCGCGTGTCCCGCTTCGGCCCCACAAATGGTTCTGCGACGGGGCCTGACGTCGCCGTCCGCTTGAGTGGAAAACTCACACCACTGAAGCTCGCCTTGCACCCCGATCTCTACCTCGGCGAAGCCTATATGAACGGGACCCTGCGGATCGAGCGCGGGACGTTGCCGGATCTGTTCGAACTGATCGGCAAGAATATCCTGCGCTACGCCGGCGGCCGCGACGGGCTGCTGCTGCGTTTGGGGCGTCCCCTCCTCAATCTGATGACGCAATACAATTCCCGCAGGCTGGCGCGTCGAAACGTTTCCCATCACTACGATCTCTCAGATGAGCTCTATCGCCTCTTTCTCGATGCCGATCTTCAATATTCGTGTGCCTATTTCGCTCAACCGGATATGACCCTTGATGCGGCTCAAACAGCCAAGAAACGACATCTCGCGGCCAAACTGCAACTGCAGCCGGGACAGCGCGTCTTGGATATCGGGTGCGGTTGGGGCGGTTTGGCGCTCTCGCTCGCACAGGCAGAGGACGTCAAAGTGCTTGGGATCACTCTCTCGCAGGAGCAGCTAGAAGTTGCGCGCGAGCGAGCAAAGAAACTGGGATTGTCGGAACGGGTATCGTTCGAGCTCAGCGACTACCGCGACGTCCAGGGTCCCTTCGATCGCATCGTATCCGTTGGCATGTTCGAACATGTCGGCGTTCCCAATTATGCGCACTTCTTCGGACGGGTTCGCGAGTTGCTCGCGCCGAATGGCATTGCCGTTTTACATTCCATCGGGCGAATGCACGGGCCATCGACCACAAGCCATTGGATACAGAAGTATATTTTTCCAGGAGGTTATATTCCAGCGCTCTCGCAAGTGATTCCGCACCTTGAGAGTGCCGGTTTCTGGCTCACGGATCTCGAAGTCCTACGTCTTCACTATGCCAACACCCTCAGGCTGTGGCGCGAACGATTTCTGGCCCATCGAAACGCAATAGCCAAGATTTACGACGATCGATTCTGCCGAATGTGGGAGTTCTACCTTGTCGTCAGCGAGATGAGCTTCCGCTATGGCGGTTTCATGGTCTTCCAAATGCAGCTGTCCGGTGAAGTTGACGACGTGCCGCTGACCCGTGACTACCTGTTCGAGGCCGAGCGGGACGTCAGACCCTTCTATGAACTGCCGGAACATCGCGTCGTACGCTCGAAGTCAAGCTTGGCGAGCCTCCCGCCAGGCATCAGCGATGACCCTGCCGGGCGTCTGCCAGCGAATGCGAGGGCTGCCAAGTAGAGGCGTCGTAGCGCCGGGCGACCCGCAAATCCCCAGTACGTGGAGGGAGCAGCATTCGGCGACCGCCTACTTGGCTGGTGGCGTTCATTACGGATATAGGGCATCGTTGTCACAAACGCGACAAGCGGTCGCGGGGCCAACGAATGTCATTTTCAAAATTCGAAGATCGAGTCGCCGCTCATTTGGACGCTATGAGCCCAGCCGAACAGCGTGTCGCGCGGGTTTTGCTTGATGCTCGGGAGGAAGTTCTCGTTGCCTCGGCGGCATCCTTAGCCGCCAAAGCGGAGACAAGCGACGCGACGGTGGTGCGAACAGTCAAGTCCCTTGGTTTCGAGGGAATGGATGAGCTCCGTCGTCTCCTTGCCGCAGAGCTGAAACAAAGCCTGACGATCGCAAACCGACTGACGGAGACATTGCGGGAAGTCGGCGATGATTTGCATGCAGCATTCAATGTCACCCTGGATGTTCATCGTGACGCTATCGAAAACCTGCGTCGCGACATCACTCCTGAAATGTTTCGAACGGCCGTGAAACTCATGGCGTCTGCGAAGCGCATCGTGATTTTCGGAATCGGACCATCAAGCGCGATCGCAACGTATTTTGCGACACAGCTCGGCCGGTTTGGCATCGACGCGCATTGTATAACCCGCACGGGTCTTCTATTTGCGGATGATCTGCGACAACTCCGTGCGGGAGATGTCTTGGTTGCCATGGCCTATACCCATGTCTACCGCGAACTGGCGGTGCTCTTAGATGAGTCCGATCGTCATCGGATCAAAAAGCTGCTCTTGACAGATAGCCTAGCTGCCAAGCTTCGTGGACGGGTCGATTTGATCCTGCCGGTTGCGCGTGGACGAGCTGGCATGCTGAGCATGCACACGGCGACGCTCGGTCTTATCGAGGCGATACTTGTCGGAATTGCCGCAAAGAACCCAAAAGCGACGGTTCGCAGTCTCGAATCGCTTAATGCGTTGCGAAAGGTCGTTGCCGGAGAATCGTTTGATGTGCCGACTGGGACCAGAAAGCGCGCGCGTCCAACCTCCAGGCCAGGAGCCGCTAAATAGCGCTTGGTCGATCGTCCGCGATATCCGGTGGAACCCCGGTCATTTCATGATGGCCAGCCCCAAGAGTCCGGCGCCCAAGAGAATCCGGTAGACCGCAAACGCCGTGTATCGATGCGACTTGATATAGCCGAGCAGCCATTTGACCGTGATGAAGGCGGTGACGGCTGATACGACAAAGGCCGTGGCCAGCGCCCCCCAATCTTCATGTCCGCCACCTTGTTTGAACTGGCTGTAGAGCTCATAGGCGCTCGCCGCGTACATGGTCGGAATGCCGACCAGGAACGCGAACTCGGTGGCGGCGGGGCGGTTGCTGGTGCCGGCCAGCATAGCGGCGAAGATGGTTGCTCCCGAACGCGACGTTCCCGGAAAGATGCCGGCGACGATCTGCGCTACTCCGACCACGATCGCAACCGTCCAGCTCACTTCAGGCCGATCCTTTTGTCGTGCGGCGAACCATTCTGCCGCGATCATCCAAAACCCGCCAATGATCAGCGCCCATACGACGGGCGCCAGCGTTTCCGGCAGGGCGACACCAAGCTTTTTGGCGACGAAACCGAGCACAACCGTAATCAGGAAAGCGACGGCTAACTTGCCGATGTAGGCGCGATTTTCCGGTTCTTGCCAGCCGACCACGAGGGTGGTGAGTCGTCGCCAATAGATGATCGTCACCGCCAACATCGCACCGTCTTGAATAACGATATTGAACGTATCGGAACGCCCCCCTAGCCAGTGCTCGGCAATCAAAAGATGCCCGGTGCTAGAAATCGGCAGAAATTCCGTAATTCCCTCGATGATGCCGAGGACGATGGCGGTCCAATCTATCATTGTGCTCCTGCCATCGGGCTGACATGTCCCAGTTGCTGTTGGGCGTTCCATGCGCACTCGCGTCTTGCGGGCGAGCGACTCAATTGACCACGTCTGTCGTAATTGCTACAACAATTGCGGAAATAACGTAGTGTAAACTACCGATACCGCGCGACCCGTGGAGAGGCAAATGATCGTGGATTGGACTCACGCGTGGCCGACCATGCTTGCCGCCTTTCTGGCATCGCTTGTCGAGTTCGTGGAAGCGCTGACCGTTGTCCTCGCCGTGGGGACTGTTCGCGGTTGGCGCGGGGCGCTGATCGGTACCGGGAGCGCGCTGGGACTGCTGCTCCTGATTGTTCTAGCTTTGGGTCCCGCACTCACCAAGATTCCGCTCGGAGAGGTCCAACTCGTGGTCGGAGGTCTTCTCCTCCTGTTCGGCATGCGGTGGTTGCGTAAAGCAATCCTCCGGTCCGCCGGCGTGATCCCTCTGCACGACGAGGAGACTGCTTACGCAAAGGAAACGGAATCGCTAAGACGCCAGGGCGGTATCGGCCGTGGCTGGGACACGGTAGCGATTGCGACGTCTTTCAAGATCACCATGCTCGAAGGCCTTGAAGTCATTTTCATCGTGATTGCTGTCGGCGCCGGTGGCGTCGGCCTCCTGATTCCGGCGAGTGTCGGCGCGGTGGCGGCCCTCCTCCTGGTCGTCGTCCTTGGTGTCGTGGTCCACAAACCGTTGTCGACGGTTCCAGAAAACACGCTCAAATTCATCGTCGGCGTGTTGCTGTCCGCGTTCGGCGCCTTCTGGGTTGGCGAGGGAATGGGGCTGAGTTGGCCTGGCGATGACTGGTCGATTCTTGGCTTGACGCTTGGATTCTTAGTCTTCGCGCTACTGTCCATTCAACTGTGCCGCAGCCGTGCGACAGCGCGCGCGTCGCTCGCCGACAGATAGGAGTTGTTGATGCGGTGGCTCAGAACAATCTTAGAGGAAGTCTTCGGCCTGTTCGTGGACGACGGCAGTTTCGCGATTGCGATCATTGTCTGGCTTGGAATCACATGGTTCCTCTCCGTACATATTCTCGCAGACATTCGATGGAGTGGGGTGGTTCTCTTCGGCGGGCTTGTGGCGATCCTGATTGAAAGCGTCACACGACGAGCTCGGCAATAGGAGCAGGATTGGCAGCTGATCGCTCGCAGACGCTTCCTGTCGATCCGGCGACTCGCCGGATTGCGGTTCGATTCGTCTTACTGATCGGTATTCTGAGCTTCTTCGCGGATTTCACCTATGAAGGCTCACGCAGCATTCTCGGGCCATACCTTGAGGCTTTCGGCGCAACCGCAACCGTCGTCGGCATCGTCACGGGCTTCGGCGAGTTGCTCGGATATGGCCTCAGGCTCGTCTCCGGGCGATGGGCCGATGCGACGGGGAAGTTCTGGCCGATCACAATTTTCGGCTATGTCGTGCAGATGGCGGCGGTGCCAGCCCTTGCCCTCACGCAGAACTGGCCGCAAGCGGCAGCACTGATCATCCTAGAGCGGGTCGGCAAGGCCATCCGGAATCCGCCCCGCGACGTGATGCTGTCGCACGCAGGCAAACAGGTCGGCGGCTATGGCCTGGTCTTCGGCATCCACGAGGCCATGGATCAGTTCGGCGCCATGTTCGGCCCGCTGCTCATAGCCTTCATCCTCGCCCACCGTGGCAGCTACCATGAAGCCTTCGCCGTCATGCTGGTGCCGGCATTGATCAACCTTGCTTTCGTTGGGCTCGCGCGCTGGCTCTATCCACGACCGCAGGACCTGGAAAGCTCGCCGCCAAACGTCAGTGGCGAGGGATTGCCCCGGATATTCTGGGTCTATCTCGGCGGCGCGGCCTTGGTTGCCGCGGGCTTCGCCGATTATCCGTTGATCGCCTATCATTTCGGCAAGACTCATGTTGTACCGAGCGACTGGATTGCGATCTTCTACGCCGTGGCGATGGCGGTCAGCGGCAGCGGATCACTGCTGTTTGGGCGTCTTTTCGACCGCTACGGCTTTAATGTTCTCATCGGTCTCACGGTCGTTGCAGCTCTATTTGCACCGCTCGTCTTTCTTGGCGGCTTCTGGACAGCTCTGATCGGCGCGGCGATTTGGGGCATGGGGATCGGCGTTCACGAGTCCATCATACCCGCTGCGGTGGCGCCGATGGTGCCGGTGCATCGAAGAGCCTCTGCATTCGGCCTGTTTACCGCCGGCTATGGGGTGTTCTGGTTCCTGGGAAGCGCGGCGATTGGCATTCTCTACGATACATCTATCCCGGTGACGATCGCGTTTTGCGTCGTCGCCCAACTTGCGGCCGTGCCGATCTTCATCTGGGTCGGACGCCATTACAACAGAGCAGCACTTCAATGACAGTCCACTTTAAATTGAGACTCCTCATTCGCAGGGTCGGCATCGGTCTCTTAGGCGTCCTCGCGATGGGCGGCGCGTATTTGGGCGCACTTCAACTCACCGGGAATTTCAACACCGTGGTTGCGGGGGAATTCTATCGGTCAGGGCAATTGAGCCCAGCGCAGATCGCCGATTATGTCCAGACGTACGGCATCAAGACCATCATCAATTTGCGCGGCGATAACACTGGCCGCGCCTGGTACGATGCCGAGTTGGTAGAGGCAAATCGGCTGAATGTTGCCCATCTCAATTTTGGGATATCGGCCCGGCGTGAATTGACGGCCACGAAAGCGGCGGAGCTAATTGCGCTGATGAAGGACGCCAAGAAACCGATCCTGATCCATTGCCAAGCGGGCGCCGATCGAAGCGGTTTGGCATCGGCGCTCTATCTGGCGGCGATCAAAAATTCGGCTGAGGCGGAAGCGGAAGCTCAGCTTTCGATCCGCTATGGGCATTTTTCTCTGCCCTTCATTGCTGAGTACGCGATGGACCGCACACTTAAAGCGCTCGAACCGTCTATAGGATATTCCAGATCGCAAAGCACTCCGGAAGCGGGTGAAGAGACGGCCTCAACGAGAAAAAAAAAGCTTAAGCATTAGCGCCCGTCTCCCAAAATGGACAGCCGAATAAACAACTCGCTTATACGGCCTTCAGTTGTTCGGTTTCGAAGCCTACTCAACGCTGCGGTGTTTGAAGTCGGAGGAAAAACGTTGGTCATGGTCCGCGTCGTATTTGTCGCGTTTATATGCCTGCTCGTCGCATCGGTTCCTGGTCTAGCAACTGAAGCGCACTACGTCGGGCCGCAAGATGTTCCGTTGTCTAGAATCCTTGCCCCGCCGCCGACACCCGGTTCGGCGGAGGACCAAAAAGACTTAGCGGAAGTATTGGAGGCGCAGCGAACACGAACTACTGAACAATCCACACGCGCAATAGCCGATTACGAGTTTTCGATTTCACGACAGGTGTTGGATACTCTCGGTCCGAACTTTACCGCTGCCCGCGTCCCGAAAACCGCAAAGTTTCTCGAACGATGTGATGACGATGCGAGATCAATCCTCACAGCCACGAAAACCTCGTGGCGGCGCCCTCGGCCATTCGTGACACACCCCGACGTCCATCCGGTCGGCGAACAACCAAGCTCCTGGTCCTACCCAAGCTCCCACGCTCTTCAGGGATATCTAAATTTGATGATCCTTGCCGATATGGTTCCGGAAAAATCCGACGCCCTCTTTGCCAGGGGTCGAGAGTACGGGACAAGTCGAATCCTCGCCGGTGTCCATTATCCCACTGATATAGAAGCCGGCCGGCTCGCAGCGACCGCGATCGCGGTCCAATTGTTCCGCAACACGAACTTTCTCCGCGATTTTGAGGAGGCGAAGGCAGAATTGCGGAATTTTCTGCACTCATACATTCGCTAGAGAGGGGCCAGCCGTCGGCCGATCGCTCGGACCCAGCGCCCCGGTTCCGTCGCATATTCCCCGCGCGCGACGCGAAGGTTCATTGACGTCGGTCAACGTCTACCCTATTTTTCCAATAGGGATGGAGTCCCCTCTTACGCCCTGTCTGCTGATGACTCCTGCCATTCACACCGCGCGCCAATTAACGGCGCCGAGGCAGGATCAGCATATGACAGTCGCCCGCGCTCCCACGTCCGTGTTTTCCCTTTCGTTTACCGTCCGTTTCCCGACCGTTTCGGGCAACGGCTCGATACTGCTTGCCTTCCATTGGCCCCCGGGCGGGCCAGCGGCAGTAGCCGTTGACATGGAGTTCAAGCAATGAACCTCGCGGGCTACGAGCGCGCCAAATTCGAACTATCGGACCTGCTGCAGACGATCATCACACTCAAACTCACGGCAGAAAACCGAGCGCTCCATGATCGCCTGCAGGACCTCTTGGCGCGGCTGGCCGAGGATCGCTTCAACCTTGTTGTCGCTGGGCGATTCAACCGCGGCAAATCCTCCCTGATGAATGCAATCCTCGGCCTGGACCGTTTGCCGACAGGCATCGTGCCGTTGACCTCTGTCATCACGACGGTTTCCTACGGGACGACCGAGAAGGTCATCATCAAATATCAGCAAAGCCGCCTCGACAGCGAAATCCCTTTGGCGAAGTTGCCTGCATACGTCACTCAGGAAGGCAACCCGGGAAATAGCCGCAGCATCGCGACAGCGAACATTGAATTGCCGGCCGAAATCCTTCGGCGTGGGTTTTACTTTGTAGACACGCCTGGCCTCGGATCCGTCATCGCGGAAAACACCGCAACGACGAATGCTTTCTTGCCCGAAGCAGACGCCCTTTTGCTCGTCACGAGCTTCGAGAGCCCGCTCACGGAAGAAGAACTCGCCTTCTTCACGCGCGCTTCCAATAGCGATTTGCCCGTCTTTGTTGCTTTGAACAAGCAGGACCTCGCCACGCGGCCGGAAAGGGAGCAGGCCGTGGCCTTTGTCCGGGACCACCTTTTGGGACTGGAGGGGCGGCCGCCGGTGGAAGTGTTTGCGGTGTCCGCGCGCGACGGCCTCGCGGCGAAGCTTTCGGGTGACTCTCATGGTCTCGTCGCAAGTGGCCTTCCTCCTCTCGAAAACGCGCTCGTCGGCTTTTTGCTCGAGAAAAAAAGAACGGCTTTCCTGTCCCGCATGTGCGCGCGCTTGGAAGACCTGGTCGATGACCTGCCGCCTTTCGAGGAGTCGACGGGATTGCGGCAGCAGGCGCAAGCGCTGACTGCCAAGTATCGTGACACGGTCGCGGCAGACAAGCCACCGGAGCGTGGCGCGGCAGCCACCGAGCGTTTCAATCTGGCGCAGCTTCGGTCTTGTGAGATCTGCGCCGCGGTCGATGCGCGAGGCTGGGACTTTCTTGCTCGATTCCAGTACGAGCTCGCGACGGACCGCGATTGTCAGGCCGACTTTGCAGCGCGCTCCGGATTTTGCTGCTATCACACGGCCGAGTACCAGGAGCTCGCATCTCCATTTGGAACCTGTTCTGGTTACCCGCCCCTCCTGGAGCGGGTGGCGGCCTCGCTTCGCAGCGGTGCCCTGGCCGGTGAAACTGAAATGCGATCGGCGGTCGAGGCTTTGCTGCCGTCCCGCGGCGCGTGTCCAATGTGTGCGGTGTCCGACAAGGCAGAGCTCCGCGCCGTCGCGGACGTATCGGATCGGCTGCGTTCTGGCGATGCGACCGGCACGCAGACGCTCTCCGCGCTTTGCCTGCCGCATTTGGCGGCCGTGGCGAATTCGATCGACAACCCCGACGTCCTGCGCGCCCTCCTGAATCAACAAGCTCTGACATTGGAGCGCACCGCGGAGGACATGCGCCGGTTCACTCTCAAACAAAGCGCAACGCGCCGCCAGCTGCAGACGAAGGAAGAGCAAAGCGCGTCGCTGCGTGCACTCGCTCTCGTTGCCGGGCGCCGGAACGTGAACTTCGCGGCCGGACAGACCGTTGTCTCCCCGCCTGCCTCGCATCGTACGCGGCGTCGCGTTGCAGGGGATCGGCCATGACTGAGCAAGCCCACGACATCGCGCGCCCGCCCCCCGCGGCCACAAGTGGTGCCAGCGTGAAACAGGTAACGCCCGCACCGGCGTCAGCCTTCGCCAGCATCCTGTATCCGCCCGGCCTTGAGGCGCTGCAGACGGACCGCGCCGACGAGCCAGAGTGCTTCGTTGATCTGAATCTCGATCAGGTGGTCGCGGCCGTCGTGGCCAAGCGCGATGAAGGAGTCTTGCGGCCAATCTTCTACTCCCCCTGCCGGCACGAGGAAATTGTTCGCTACCGGCAATCAGTATTCGCAGATCTTGAAAAGCCTGACGTGTTTAAGCTGTTTCCGGCATTTTGCGAGGCGATGCGGTCTGTGCGCGGCAATCTCGACTATGCGCAGAAAATCTCCTACCGCAGCCATAAGCACACCGTGTTCCTGCGGGCCGTCAGGCTGTATTGCGAGAGTGTAGATGAGCTTTTGCGCGATCTGCAATCGGTCGCGCCCCGGTCGCTGGGATTGAGAAACCTGCTCGGCTATCTCGATACATACGTTCGTTCCGGCGCATTCGGCCAACTTTCGAAGGAAACGGCCGAACTGCGGGAAGCTTTGTCGAAGCTGAGCTACGGCACCCTGTTTCGCGGCGATAAGGTCACCGTACGCAAATATGCGTTCGAGCCGGATTACACCGCGACGATTCTTGAGCGCTTTGCCAAGTTTAGGGAAACCGAGATCGAGGCGCCTGCGCCACGCAAACCCAAAGACGAGTTCTCGCTCAATCACATCGAGGAAGCAATCCTCGAGTTCGTCAGTCGTCTTTTCCCAGAGCAGTTTCGTCGTCTCGACGACTATGTAGCGCGGCACGGTGGGTTCATCGACGAGGCCATTGCGCGGTTTGATCGCGAGATTGGATTTTACGTCGCCTATCTCGATTACATTGAACCGCTCAAGCGTACCGGCCTACCGTTTTGCCACCCCGCGGTCTCGGTTTCATCCAAGGAAACTGAGGTGGAAAACAGCTTTGATCTGGCGCTCGCCGGAAAGCTGGTTCTGGAAAAGGGCACCGTTGTGCGCAACGGTTTCCGGCTTTCCGGAGGGGAGCGTCTCCTGGTCGTCTCCGGCCCGAACCAGGGCGGCAAGACGACCTTCGCCCGCATGTTCGGCCAACTGCACTTCCTCGCCGGTCTCGGCTGCCCGGTGCCCGGGACCGCTGCACGCTTGTTTTTGCCTGATCGAATCTTCACGCATTTCGAACGCGAAGAGAACATTACAAATTTGCGGGGCAAGCTTGAGGACGAGCTGGTTAGATTGCATGAGAGCTGCAAGATCATGACGCCGGACAGCGTGATCGTCCTCAATGAGATCTTCAATTCGACGAGCCTCGACGACCAGGTCTTCCTCAGCACCAGGGTGCTGCAGCAGTTTCTAGCTGCGGACGCGATCGGCGTCTGCGTCACTTTCATCGACGGGCTATCGACGTTGAGCGAGAAGACGGTGAGCATGGTCAGCACCGTCGATCCCGATGATCCGGCGCGCCGGACCTTCGAGATCGTGCGCAAGCCCGCCGATGGTCTCGCCTATGCGCTCTCGCTGGCGCAAAAGCGTGGTGTGACATATGAGCAGCTTCGCAAGAGGGTCCAGCCATGAAGACCTTCTTGATGCATCCGGATCGTGATTTCGACGCAGAGCCGCCGTCGCCAAAGGCGCCAATCCCCTACGCACAGGATCTTGAGCTCAATGTGCTGCTGACCGCCGCCGCTGGTGGAGACCGCTATCTTTATGACATCATGGCTGCAGCTTGTGCGCACGCGTGGTCCAACGACATCGCAACTGTCCGCTATCGGCAAGAGGTTCTCAAGGATTGTATTGCAAACGCGGCTATCGTCCGGCAATTCTATGCGCTTGCAATCGAGCCGTTCAGCCGAGATCACAGCTGGAATTTCAGTCTCTATGGGCGGGACGCCTCCTCGATGGTCGGCAGCGGCGTTCGCACGCTGCAGAGTTGCCTCGACGTGCTCGGCCGGCTGCGCGATACCTGCATTTTCAATGCCGATCGATTCAAGTCAGCAGGGTTTCGGCAGTTCTTTGCCACACTCGAGGAGGACCTGGACGATACCTACCTGGAGGCAGCTCGCGCCGACCTCAACAATCTCACGTTCCGACACGGACTTCTCTTGAGTGCGCAGGTGGGAGATGGCGGCAAGGCGTTCGGCACGATGCTGCGGAAGCCGCAGCCGCGCGATCTCAGCTGGATACGCTGTATTCTCACGCCAGGCGCGCCGAGCTTTACATATCAGCTTCACCCCCGCGATGAGGCAGGCGCCCAAGCCTTCGGCGAATTGCAGGGCCGCGGTCTCAGCCTGATCTCCGACGCGATCTACCAATCGGCCGAGCATGTCTTAAGCTTCATCAAGACGTTGCGCGCGGAACTCGCATTCTATCTCGCGTGTCTCAATCTCAAGGACCGCCTCGATCAGATCGGCGAACCGCTTTCCTTTCCGGAGCCGATCGAGGCTCAAGCCCGCTTTCGTTGTCGAAACCTGCGCGACGTTTCCCTGGCGCTGACCATGGGCCGCCCGGTGGTGGGAAACGATGTGAACGCCGACGGCAAGCCGCTGATCGTTATCACCGGAGCCAACCGCGGCGGCAAGTCAACATTCCTGCGCAGTGTTGGGCTCGCCCAATTGATGTTGCAATGCGGCTTGTTCGTCACGGCGGACGAGCTTTCGGCTTCACTCCATTCCGGCCTGTTCTCGCATTACAAGCGGGAAGAGGATCGCAACATGCGCAGCGGCAAGTTCGATGAAGAGCTCGTGCGTATGAATGAGATTGCGGAGAAAATACATCGCTCTGCGTTGGTCCTGTTCAACGAGTCGTTCGCGGCCACTCATGAGCGAGAGGGTGCGGAAATCGCGCGGCAAATCACGTCAGCGCTGCTCGAAAACAATGTCACGGTGTTCTTCGTCTCCCACATGTACGAGTTTTCGCGGTCGTTTCTTGACGACGATCGGACGGTATTCCTTCGAGCCGATCGCGGCGAGGGAGGTGCGCGGAGCTTTCAGCTGCGTGAGGCGAAGCCATTGCCGAGTAGCTTTGGAGCCGACCTTTACGAGCGGATCTTTGGCGCTTAGCGAGCAAACATCTCCGAACGGGCCAGCCGCCTCCTCCCCGAGTGAGGCATCCGACATGATCGGCAAAAACGCGTAGCCGCGACCGCTGTTGACCTGCGCGGAGATTGGGCGACGGTGTCTGAATTTTGGTCGTTCGGTGGCATTGACAGCACTTGTTGCGCTGCGGTAAGTGCGCTCCCGGCAATGGAATCTGCCAGACCCTCCCGGGTCGAACCGCTTCTTTGAGAGGCTGATGACTCCTACTCGCTGCAGTTTTTTGCAGGTGAGGAGTCGTACCTGCTGCTATCTCATTCGGGATTGCTGACAGATTGAGAGCTCCGCCTGTATTCGGAGCCCTGAATGTTGTTCAGCACGTTGTCGAGCCGTCTGTCTCAATTTTCCGTCCTGGCTAGGTGGCTGATCTTCGTCGTCCCGATGGCGTCGGTCGTCGGGACGATTTGCGCCTTGTTCCTTTGGGCCCTCGACGCCGCCACGAAGGCTCGCTTCGATTACCCTTGGCTGCTCTTCGGGCTCCCCTTCGCGGGCCTTGCTGTCGGTCTCCTCTACCATTGGGTCGGACGCTCCACCGAAGGCGGCAATAATCTCATCGTGGAGCAAATCCACGAGCCTGGCGCAGGCGTGCCGCTGCGGATGGCGCCCCTCATCTTCCTGTCAACTATCGTCACGCATCTATTTGGCGGCTCGGCAGGACGCGAAGGCACGGCGGTCCAGCTCGGCGGGAGTTTGGCAAGCGCATTTGGAAAGGCTCTTCGCCTCGATACGGATGAGGTTCGTCTGATGTTGATGGCGGGTATCGCAGCCGGCTTCGGAGCCGTGTTCGGTACGCCAATTGCCGGCGCTGTGTTCGCGTTGGAAGTGTTGACCGTCGGTCGCATTCAATATGAGGCCTTAATCCCCTGTTTGATCGCCGCCGTGACCGGCGACTGGATTTGTCAGCTGTGGGGCATTCAACATACCCACTACAGTCTCGGGTTCGGCGCTGGCCTGCCCAACTTCCATTTGGATATCGTACTGTTCGCCAAGGTTGCTTTAGCGGCGATCGCGTTCGGGTTGATCAGCCAACTCTTCGCCGAAGCCTCCCATGGTGCCCAGTCGATCCTGAAAAGGCTCGTATCCTTCGCTCCCCTGCGGCCGGTCGTCGGAGGCCTGCTTGTTATTGCCCTTGTTTATGTCCTCGGCACGCGCGTCTATCTCGGCCTTGGCGTGTGGTCGGCGAACCCCGCTGATCCAACCATTGCGGGCTTTTTCGATCCCACACGTACGGATCTGTGGAGTTGGCTGTGGAAATTCGTGTTTACGGTCGTCACGCTAAGCGCAGGTTTCAAGGGCGGAGAAGTCACCCCCCTTTTCTTCATCGGTGCAGCGCTCGGCAACGCCCTTGCGCACCTGCTCGGGGCTCCTGTTGATCTCATGGCGGGTCTCGGCTTCGTGGCGGTGTTCGCCGGCGCGTCGAATACGCCGCTCGCCTGTACAATCATGGGCATCGAGCTATTTGGCGCCGACAACACGGTCTACATCGCGACGGCGTGTTTCATTGCTTACGCCTTCAGTGGACATTCCGGGATCTACCTGTCGCAACGACTCGGCGTCCCGAAAACGAACTTCGATTTCATCCCTCCGGACGTCGCACTGCGCGACGTCCGCGCGATCGGCCGGCCGGGGCCGGTCGTCAACCATCTCGAAAGCCGCGCGCGCAAGCGACTGGCAGGCGAGTCTTCCTCTCTCTCTAACAAGGTCTATGAAATGAAGCCTACGCATAATTTGACTGCGAGCGATGTCGGCATGGTGCGGATTTACTTGAAGCCGCGTGATCGGATGCCGAACAAGGGCGTTCGCGCCTTGTGGAGCTCCCGCCCGCTCTACCGAGAACTGGTTTTGGAAGCCAAAAAGGACGGCCTGATGAATGCTGTCGCCCATCACACGCATTATGGCTATAGCAACCATGGTCGCGTTCAGGACCATTCCAGCGAGATAGCAAATCCGGAACTGACCATGTGTGTAGAAATCATTGGCCATCGGCCGGATCTTGAGAGCTTTGTGCGCCGGCATGGAGCATTGCTTCACGACAAGGTCATCATCTTCAAGCATCTAGAACACTGGAGCATTGACCAGGAAGGAGACTCTCTCGTCGAGGAGACGACTCTCGGAGAGCCGCTGCTCAAAAAGGAAGAACGCCGCATCGGGTGACGCCGGGCTTCGATACATGGAGGTGTTGCCCGGCAACACTTCCATTCTAACCTTCTGCTTCAGCGCTTAGCGCGCCATCACCCGAGATATGGGATTGTCGGTGAGCGGCGGTATTTATCGGCGATTTGAATCTGCCGAGAAGACCGCGGCCGCCTCATTCTATCACCTCCAGGGGAACCCATTGCTCAATGGCTTCCCAGCTGATCATTGCGGCGGGCAACATGCAGCGGACCTTCCTTGCGAGGGCCTCGAGTTTGTCTCGGGAATCGATCACTTCCACGGTCACCGGCGTGGCGTCCTCAATGCCCAGAAACCGCGCGATAAGCCGGCGATAGCCACGGGTCACGCCGGTCACGATCGGTTGCGACAGATGCAGATCATGAGCTGCCTGCAGAATGGCCGCGCTTGCGGAATGATGACCATACCGCGCCTCGGGAAGGACCACGATCTTCAGCGAGACAGAACGGCGGTGAGCGATCTTAACTTGAGATCGTGTGCTTGATGGAAACCGAGGATCTTGCTCTATGCTCACCTGCACCGCCCAACCCGGTTTTGCGGCGAGGACGCAGGGTCCCGACCGCGTTGACCAGAGTAGGAGCCATCAGCCATAAGGCGGTTCGGTTCAGGGGAGCTCCATCCCCAAGCTGCAAATATCTATTTGTCCGAGGACGCCGTCAATCGAAAGTTTGCGGAGTTTGGGCGGCGGATTGCTGGAACCAGCGCCAGTTTGAAGGGTGCTTCAACCCCGCAGGGGAGGCCATTTTTCAGAATGTGCGATGCGCGGGGATCGCGTCGGACGACAGAGATGCGCGACGCCCTCATTGTTTGTCTGCCCGCGGCAAGCCAGATCAGAACGATCAGAGGCGTAGAGCGAACCGATACAGGCGACGATCTCCAAAGAACCGTCGAACTGCGCAATTGCTCGCAAATTCGACCGGGATAATCGCTCCGGTCGCGATCCAGGCTAAAGGGTGATCATGGTGAGGGATACCATCCGCTATCGGGCAGCCCGAATGCGACATCAGCGCACCTGGAGAACCCACGACAGCGCCGTGTAAAGCAAGAATGACACGACGCCGGCCAGAAGCGGCGTGAAAAACCAAGAAAAAGCGATCTCTTTGACGGCCTTCCAGCTGATTGGCTCACGCCCCCGCGCGCCGGTCGCGCCCGCCATGCCGCCGAGCAGCGCCTGGTTCATCGAGGTGGGATAGCCGCACCATGCAGCCGTGTGAGCCGTGATGCTTTGCGCAAGTTTTGCACCGACGCCCATATTGGTGTCGAGGTCCACGAGACCTTTTCCGACCTTGTCAAGGATCGGCCGACCCCACGTCAAGGCACCGATCGCCATGACAATACCGCCCACGAAGCCCGCCTGCATTTGGCTCATCTTGTGCAAGCCATAAAACACGCCCACGGCATTGCCGGTGTTGTTGGCCCCAAGCGTATAAGCCGCATAACAAGAGGCTGCCAGCAGGAGCCAGCGAAGCCCTCTTTCGGCACGTTCCCCATAATTTTGGCTGACGCCGTCTGCAATGCGCGTGAAGGCGAAGCCGAGTAAGCCACTCGCTATCGGCGTGCCTATCCACGTGACAAAGAGCAACACGACGGTTGTGCCCCAGAAGATAGGGACGCCCATGGCGAGCGCCGCGCCAACGACCGAGAAGCACGCGAGTTGGGACGTCGAGACAGGCCATTTCATCCAGGTGTTGGCGGCCGTCACCAGCGCGGCCGTCAACATCATCACCATCGCGCCGAGCGGCGTCAGATCCTGCGCTCGAATGATCCCTGTTCCGACGGTCGAAACGACATGGGAACTGTCGAAGGTGGCGCCAATCAGCACGAAGACAGCGATCAGGATCGTCGCCACCGTTCGGCTCTTGATCAGACCAGTGCCATAGGCCATGCCCATGGTTGCCCCGGTATAGTGCGAGCCGATGGTCCATCCGAAAAACAAGCCCGAAATTAACATGCCGGCTGTAAGAAACTGGTCCATCCAACTTAATCCAATAATGAGACTACGTGTTCACTGCTCAGGACTGCGCCACGCCCAAGCGATGCTCTGCGCGTGCGGTCGCCAAGACCACCCGTGCTGCGTTGAGATTCATAAAAGCGATCCCGAAGCCGACGATGACGTCTGGCCAAACCGAGGGATATCGCAGCGTCACGACACCCGCGGCAACGATCGCGATATTGGCGAGGGCGTCGTTCCGGGCGGAGAGAAAAGCAGCGCGCGTCAGGCTCCCGGCGTCGCTACGGAATCGCGCCAGCAGGATCGCGCAAAGCAAGTTGACCACCAGCGCACCAGCGCCTGTCAGGCTCAGCGATATGGCGGCCGGAGCGGCAGGCGCATTGAACTTTTCCCACAGCGTCCAGGCAAAGGCGATCCCAGGCGCGAGGAGGATTCCAGATAGAAGCATGCCGATTTTGGCTCGGCGTCCGGCGCTCCATCCAAGCGCTGCCAAGATAAGGATATTGACCGCTGCATCTTCGAGAAAGTCGGCGCTGTCAGCGAGAAGCGAGACGGCGCCGATCGCGAGGGCGACGGCGAATTCCACGCCGAAATACGCAAGATTCAATGCGGCAACGATCGCAGTGGCCCGTCGCAGGCTTTCGTCGCGGCTCATGAGCCGCCCTTAGGGTCGCGTGGAGTGTGGGTTCGGTTCTCCTCGTGGGCGTCGAACACGCGCTTGGCGTATGTCTCGAGCAAAGATGCGCAATGCTGCAGCCGCGCATCGGCCTCGGAGGAAACGGGAGCTTCATAGAAGTCGAGCTTGCGGATTTTGGCGAGCCAGCCCTTCAGCTTCTCGAGGTCTTCGTCATTTTCCTCGAGCTCGGCATAGGTGAAATGCTCCGCCTTGGTTTCCTTGTCGATCTCCGCTTCGAAATCCGCACATTTGGCGATAAACTCGCGGTAAGCCTCGTCTCGATCAGCCGTAAATCGACTGATGACTTTGTCCTCTTGACCGCGATCAAGCCCGACGGTTTCCAGCAGGACCGATTCCCCGCCCATTTCGTCGACGTCATTCTCCAGCACTTTCAGGCGGCGCAGATGGTCGTCGGTCTTGGGCAACAAACAGACACCGTTCTGCAGATAAACCGCGCCCATACCCTTCAATTTCCGCCACAACGCGATCCGCTTGGCGGCGGGCTCGGGCGGGACTTTATAACTGAGGAGAAGCCAAGACGGTGAAACCATGACCCGAAAACTAATGTAACCATGGTAACAATTCAAGCGGATTGCCCGATCAAAATATTTGGCACGACCGCCACTTCCCCTGTTGCCCATGGCTCGAATTGCGTTATCGTGTTCAGCGGGGATGGATTCCCCCTTTGACCGCCGAAAGCGCTGATGACTCCTGCCATCGAGTGAATGCGAGCCATTCTTGGAGCTCGCTGAGGGCGGGATAGAGCCATGAGCGGCAAATACTCAGACGATACGGGCCTAAATTTTCACGATCTTATGGCCGACCCGATGATCCGTTTGATCATGCAGGCTGACTGCATCGACGAGCGAGAATTGCGCGAAATGCTGGAGCGCACCTCGGCAGATATGAAAAATCAGCGCCGATCGACCAATGACAATCCGCCAAAGGATCGACCTTCAGAGGTGGAAACTCCCCTTCTCCGGCGTGGTGTCGGCATTATGCTGGTCAACAATGACGGCCAGGTTTTTGTCGGCCAACGAATCGACGTAACCGTCGATGCGTGGCAAATGCCGCAGGGCGGGATCGAAAGCGGCGAAAGCCCCCGGACCGCCGCGCTGCGCGAACTACGTGAGGAGATCGGAACGTCCAACGTCGATGTGGTTGTCGCAACGGAGGCATGGCTGCACTACGAGCTTCCGGCCGAACTGCTAGAACGCCTTCCGAAAGGCGCATGGCGCGGGCAGAAGCAGAAATGGTTTCTCATGCGATTTCGAGGAATAGATGCCGAGATAAATGTTGCGACTGAACATCCCGAGTTTTCTAAATGGAAATGGGTGCCCGCCGATCAACTAATTGATCTGATCGTGCCTTTCAAACGGCAGCTCTACCGGAACGTCCTGAAAGAATTTGCGTCTTATCTGCCGGCCGACGCTTCTGCTGATAAATACTGATTGCCGGCTGCCGTGTTTCGACATGTCGCTTATGCATTATGCAACGGCTTGATTAAGCGCCTCTTCATGCTAACGTTCGCAACGGGAATGGAGTCTCCCATCAAATGCCGAAAGGCTGATGACTCCTACTGCGACTGATCGCGGTGGGAGCTTCTGTTGCAAACCCGCCGGAAGGCGGGTTTTTATGTATCTCGTGACCAGCGGTCCAGACATTCCGGCGGTGAGCTTCCGTTGCCTCAGCCCCGTCACCCCGGATGCCAAAGGCCCCGGTCAGTACGAAAGATGCACGACCCGTCGCTTCCACCGCGGTCTCTCATCAATAGTACGTTCCAAGCGGGGCGAGGCCGGCTTGCTCCCTGCCAAAAAAGCGGGATCCTATCTCCGGTTTTCCGTCGGGCGTCATTATCAGCTGGCAACCACCTACGCCGGTGCGTGAGCACGCCGTGGAACGCCCACCGTCGAGTGCCTTCCTGTCAATGGCGCTCGGTTTCGTGTTCGGAACAGCCCTCATTACGGCTTTTCATATATCTCCGATGCTAATGGTGGTTCTCGTCACCGCCGCGATCGCCGCATATATCGAGTTTCAAACCCGCGCATAATGGCAGGGGCACCCGACTGAATCGCCAAACAGATTTGTCGAAGAAGCCGGTACTGGGACTTCATTCGGAGCGGTCGGAGCTTCGCCATCGCGCAATCAGGCACATGCTCAGAACACACGATAGACCCAGAAGCCCGGAGATAAGCGCGACATCATCTCCGCCATAGGTAACATAACGCACAGTGGCAGCCGACCAAAAGAAACCCATCAGGCCGGCACCGATCGAAACATAGCGGGGCAAACCGGCCATAAAGTGCGATGCCTCTCTAAAGAGGCCGACGATCGCTAAAGCGTCGGTCAGCCGATCGTCCCTCTAGCGGGCGAGTAATCGCACAAGCATGACCATGCTCAACGCCGAAAACAAAAACGCGCATGTGCCGGTAATGGCGACAGCGACCTTACCCTGTCCCTGATCCACGGCGGTTAATCTAGATTGCTTGTCGAGACGCGCGATACCATCCATGAATTGGAAATGAAAAACGCCCGCCATCCCGACGAGTATGAGCGCGCAGGCCAAATCAAGCGCCGCGGATTCTGTCCCGTATCCCGCAATCTGAATGCCCGTAAAAACCGCGACGCTTGCAGCAAAGACCCTGGCGCCCCTACGTACCCCGGCCGCACGCAAGAATGCCTGCATGTCGGTGGCTATCGCTTGCGCGCCTGCTTGGCGATCACTGGCACGTCAGCCGCCTGCGACCTCCTATGCCAAAAAACAATTATCACACCGAGGATGCCGCATCGGATCAAGACCTCACACAACACTCTCATCGTGTCCTCCACGCTTCTACGTGCCGGCGTGGGGTGTGAGCAAACTCCCACCACGACCAGCGCAATCTGCTGTCGCAGTAGGAGTCATCAGCCGCTAGGCAGTTTCGGGGGACTCCATCCCCATCCATTTTATTGTACCACTTTCGCGCACATCAGAAAATCCCGATTCGCGGCTAGTAATGAATGTTCCAACCAGCCCAGGACAACATGCAACTGGCGGCGGAGCTCTGCTGCCGGCCGTCGTCGCCTAGGCAGGCCTACTGTATCAACGGCAAGCGTTCGAATTGATGGAATGGCGGAGGCGATGACAACGTCCATTCCAGGGTTGTCGCACCAACGCCCCAAGGATTGTCCGCCGCCTTTTCCTTCCGCACGAACGCATCGATGACGCCATAGAGGAAGATCAGGACGGCAAATCCGGAGATATAGGAGCCGATCGACGAGACAAAATTCCACCCTGCGAAGGCGTCGGGATAGTCGACATAACGCCGCGGCATTCCGGCCAGCCCAAGAAAGTGCTGGGGAAAAAACACCAGATTGACGCCGATAAATGTCACCCAGAAATGCAATTTGCCGATGAACTCGCGGTACATGTAGCCGGTGATCTTCGGAAACCAAAAATACCAGCCCGCAAAAATAGTGAAAACCGCGCCGAGCGACAGCACATAATGGAAATGGGCCACCACATAGTAAGTGTCTTGCAGAACGCGATCAACGCCGGCGTTCGCTAGCACAACTCCCGTCACACCTCCGACCGTGAACAGAAAGATGAAACCCATTGCCCACAGCATCGGCGTCTTGAACTCGATCGAGCCGCCCCACATCGTGGCGATCCAGGAGAAAATCTTCACGCCCGTCGGCACGGCAATGACCATGGTCGCCGCAACGAAATAGGCCTGAGTCGCACTCGACATCCCGACTGTGTACATGTGATGCGCCCAGACCACGAAGCCGATGGCGCCGATCGCCGCCGTCGCGTAGGCCATGCCGAGATAGCCGAAGATCGGCTTCCGGCTGAATGTCGAAACGATATGGCTCGTCATCCCGAAGCCCGGGAGAATCAGAATGTAGACTTCGGGGTGACCAAAGAACCAAAAGAGATGTTGATAAAGCAAGGGATCTCCACCGCCGTCGGCCGAGAAGAACGTTGTCCCAAAATTGCGATCGGTCAGCAGCATGGTGATGCCACCCGCGAGCACTGGCAATGACAGCAGCAAGAGAAACGCCGTCACAAGGACCGACCAGCAAAACAGGGGCATCTTGTGCAAAGTCATGCCCGGCGCCCGCATGTTGAAGATGGTGGTGATGAAGTTGATGGCTCCAAGGACCGATGATGCGCCGGCCAGGTGCAACGACAGAATGACAAAGTCCATCGCCGGGCCGGGATGGCCGGATGTCGAAAGCGGAGCGTAAAGCGTCCACCCCGCGCCTACGCCGTTCGCGCCGGGCTCCCCCTCAACAAAAGTCGAAATGATCAGCAGGGCGAACGACGCAGGAAGCAGCCAAAACGAAATGTTGTTCATGCGCGGAAAGGCCATATCAGGCGCGCCGATCAGCAAGGGCACCATCCAGTTGCCAAAGCCTCCGATCATGGCAGGCATGACCATGAAGAAAATCATGATCAGGCCGTGTTCGGTTACGAAGACGTTGTAGGTATGGCTCTCATGGAAGATCTGGACACCCGGGTACATCAGCTCTGCCCGAATCGCTATCGAAAGCGCGCCGCCAATGAGTCCCGCAATAATTGCAAAGATAAGATACATCGTTCCGATGTCCTTATGGTTCGTCGAATAAAGATATCGACGCCATCCTGTCGGGTGCGACGCGCCATGCCCGCTATCGGCGAGAGTTTCGCTATGAACGGAGGTCGCACTGCTTGACATGCTGTTATCTTTCATCGCTGCGGAAGAATGTGCGTTCTTGATTGTCGGCGGGATTAACTGGGCGCGGGGCAATAGCGGGTTGGAGTCGCGCATGCGCACGTCGACGCACCGACAAACGTTGTTTCAGAATAACTGCGTCGGACGGCTGCATACGGCTGTTCATGTCAGCGCACAGCGATCTCGATGTTTCGACGAGGGGCAGACGATCTTGGCTCAATCGGTTCGATGACAGCCAAATCTGCCGTCCAACGCAGCTCACGCACAGAATCGTGCCTGGGTCGTATCAAAAAACAGGGCTGTGAATGAACGACACCAGCGGTGCGCTGACTGTCAATTGAACCGCGCTGATCACGCATAGCTCCTGCCTCCGTAAGTAACGTGGCAGGAGTCATCAGCCGATCGGCAGTAGCGGGGAACTCCATCCCCTCACGCGTCAAGTAGTCGCGCGAGCGGCGGAGATATTAGCGGCGCCGCTCAAAATGGCAAGAACCTCATGGCATGGAATAAGACAATATTACGCGTGAGAACAAAGGCGCTGTTGCGTCCCAACCTTGAGGTGAAGACCGCCTATTTCTCATCGTCTCCGAATGACTGATGCAATGAGGCGAGCGCCTCGCCTGCTTGTCGGACCCTCGCAGAATTGGGGGCCTTGCCGAGCACCTCCATCACGGCCCCGAACTCCTCATCTTGGCTGGAGGCAACAGATGCCAGCATGTCTCGAACATCACAGCTCTCCCCTGCGGGCGCTGCGGGCGCGACGCCTAACGATAATGCCTTGCGCACCGGCGTCTTCGGCTCCGTGCGGGCCATCAACGTCAAGGGCGCCTCTGCGGCCACAGAGGCCTTTGGCGGCTTTGTAGCTTCGGCCTTCGTCTTGATTGTGCGCCGTCCCGGGGCTTTGCGCGGTCGGGGTGTTTCATTTGTCGTAGGCGTGGCGGGAACTTCCAAGGCCTCCTTCGAGTGATCCGGCGCCGGATTGATTGCGCCGCCCAAGGTCTCATCCTGCCACTCACGTAACATCGGCAAGATAGGAGGCGTAGCTTTGGCTTTTTCAAAAAACGCGCGGTAGGGCTTATCGGTGTAGTGCCGGATTTTCGTTAGTTCAAACGAACGTGAGTTCTTCACCATCAGGATCGACAGCCGCGCCGACATTTCCCGCAGCTCGAGAGGGCTGCGAAGCGGCCGGGGTGTGTAATGCGGCGCCCAGACGCGTGGCGCGAAGATCCCCTGCCCCGGCCGCTGGATCGGCGTCTTGTAGACCTGCGTCGTCTCGCCCAGCATCTCGGACACGAACTCCGACGTTTCCAGGTCGTTGATCTGAATGAACAGCTTGATCTGCGATCCCGACACCGTGGTGATGCGCGTGTTCTTGCCGTAGAGTTCGTCGAGCTGCGCGATGTCCTGCATCACGATCGCCATGCGGAAGCCATAGCCGGCACTGATGGTGATCTTGGAGATCAGCGAATCCATCCGTCCGACGTGGTAGAATTCGTCGAGCATCAGCAGGACCTGATGCGGCTCGTCATCGCCGGGAATTTTCACCATCATCAGATCGTGAATCTGTTGAAATAAAATACGGATCAGCGGCCGGAAGATTGAGAGTTCTGCGATGGTGCAGCCGATGAAGATTGTCATCGGCTGGCGCCGCAATTCGCGGATGTCGAAGTCGGATGTCTCGGTCGCGGCCGAGATTAGGCCGTTGTTCCATAGCGACATCGCCATGTTGACGTTGAACACCGCCGAATTGCGCGTCTCCGGCTCGAGCGCGATATATTGGTTGAAGCTGTCCACGACCCAGGTCGGCAAATGCTGGCGTTCGGTCTTCACGATGGCGCGCAAGACCGACGAGATGTCCTTTCCCGTCGTGGTCATCCGCGCGACCGTGCGCATATGCTGTGCGCCCGCAATCAAGGGTGACGACAGGACGTAGCCGATCAGCGCGGACAGCAGTAGACGGCCTGCACCCGCCCAGGTGTCGTCGGCTTTCTCCGGGATCACGAAAGACGCCACCACCAGGCAGTCCGTGGCCATCCGCTCGTCGCGGCGCACGAAGTCCAGCGGGTTGTAGCGATGGGTGTCGTTCGAACCCGGCGAGAACATGAAGACCTTGTTGCCCATCGTCGCGCGATGGTTGGCGAGTGCATCGAAGTTCTCGCGCTTGGGATCGAAAAACACGGCCGATCCCTGCCAGAGGTAGCCGTTCGGAAGAACGAAGCCGGTGCCTTTGCCGGATCGTGAGGGGCCGACGACGAGAATGTGCGCGGGCTCGTCCGATCGAATGGTGGCGCCCCCGAGTGTCCCCAGGACGATGCCCTGCTTGGGGGTGAGGCCTTGCTTGGCGGCCTCCATTACCGTGCCGAAGCGAGCTTCGCCGTAGGGCATCTGCCGGCGGTTGATCACCGCAAACAGCACCCCTGCGCTGGCAAGCGCGCCGACCGCGGCCGCCGCGTAGCCGGCACGGATCAGCGCTTCGACGCGCGTTCCCGGAAACAGCAGGCGGTCGTAGAAATGACGCCAGGCGATCAGGAAGAAGTCGGCGGACCGATCGGCATTTTGCATCCGGAACAGAGCCCAGCGCGACGCGCCTTCGCTTGGGAATTTGCTTGGCGCCCAGCGTAAGGCGACGACGACCTCGTACGCCATGCTCCATAGCAGCCAGAAGGCGAGCAGCAGCAGGATGGCGACGCCGATCCTATAGGCGACGACGCGCGCCATGACGGCCCTTCCCCGGTTGCGGCTTGTTGGCCTCTCGCTCCTCGCGCCACTCGGCCATACGCGAAAAATGTACCGCCGATGTGCCGCGCCAGCCGCCGACCTTCGTCTGCTGGATGACGATCGGCAGCACCGACTTGATGTAGCCGACGATCTCGTCGCGCCGCAGGCCGAGCCCGGCCTGCATCACCATGAGCGCGAGCTGCTCGAACGCGCCGGCCGGGCTGTCGGCGTGCACGGTGGTGATGCTGCCCGGATGTCCGGTGTTGATGGCGCGCAGGAACGAATAGGCTTCGGCACCGCGAATCTCGCCGAGGAAGATGCGGTCCGGGCGCAGCCGCATCGAGGCCTGAAGCAGAGTTTCGACCGTGACGCGTGCCTCGCCCTGGTCGCCCTTCGAGGCCACCAGCGGCAGGTAGTTCTTTTGCAGCGGATTGACCTCCCGCGTATCCTCGATGGTGATAATGCGCTCATCGACTGGCACTTCCTTCAAGATGGCATTCAGGAAGGTAGTCTTGCCGGAGCTCGTCCCGCCCGACAGCAGGATCGAGTAACGGCTGACCACAGCGAGCCGGATAAACTCCTCGATACGGCCGGCATCGAGATGCTCGCAGAGCCGCCGGTCGGTTTCCGACAGCGCGCCCTCCCCCGCCGTCGACACCTTCTCGAACGATCCGAGTTTGCGGTAGTCGTCGAGCCGCATTTCCTTGATGACCTGCTTGCGGATCGCGAAGGCGCCTCCCGCCGTTGTCGCCGGCGGCATCACCCCTTGAAACCGCTCTCCGGTCGGCAGCGCGGCCGACAGCAGCGGATGCTCCTCGTTGACGCTCTGGCCCGAATGTCCGGCGACCCGCTCGGCCAGGTGCCGGAGGGCGTGCTCCGTCAGGCCCGGCACCTCGTGACGCTCCATCGCGGCCTGTCCGAAGCGTTCGATCCAGACCTCGCCCGGACCATTGGCGCAGATCTCGACGACCTGGTCATCGTCGAGCCAGGGCCTGATCGGATCAAGGGCGCGGTCAATGAAGACCGTCAGGCTTCGTGCCGGCGCGTTCACGTTTGAGCTCCCTCAGGGCTTCCTTGACCGGGTCCGGATAGAGCGCGGAAAAGTCGAGATCGCGCCGCACGAAGACGATGATTCGCGTCCCCTGGTCGAGATAGATGGTGGGTGGAATATTGATCGAATTGCGGAGCGCCTCCTGCGCGATGTTGGTCAGGGTCTGCGAGACGTTCTGCGCGGCGATCTGGCGGGCCTGCAGGCTCAACTGGTTCTGGTTCACGCCGGTCTGCGTCTGCGTCGTGATGCCGGTGACGGGGTCCGTCGTCGTGATAATGGTGCCATTGCCATTGGTGTTGTTGGTGTTCTGTCCGTACGCGCTGAGGAACTGCGAGACGCCGCCAACGAGCGACAACATTACTGCAGAGCCAAAGCGCTCCAGATAATGGTTGTCGACGAAGCCGGCATTGCCGGCGCGCCCGAGGTCGTCGGTCCCATTGGAGCCGAGCTGCACCGAAACGCCGTCCGAGCGCAGCATGCGGGTCCAGACCACGAACACGCGGGTTTGCCCTTGTGCGATGCCGGACTTGTACTCGCCGACCAGGCGGCTCCCGGCGGGAATCAGCACGCGGCGGCCGTCGAATGACCAGACGTTTTCCGTGACGACCGCGCGCACCATGCCCGGGAGGTCGCTTTGAAGTGCGGTCTCGAGCACGCCGCGGATCATGGTACCCTGCGCCACCAGGGCGTCGATCCGGTTGTTCTTGGTCGCGCGTGAGACCTCGACCCCTGCGGCGGACACGGAAGCGAGAAAGCGCCGGTTGGGATCATCCTCCGGACCGCTCGCAGCCCTGCTGCCCTCGTCCGGATTGGCCCCGTTCGCCGCCGCCGCGGCATTGTCGGCGATCACTTGCGGCGCCCGCAATCGTTCCCAGCGCCGCCGCTCTTCTTCCAGTCGTTGACGTTCCAGCTCAGCGAGACGACGGGCCTCGTCGTCATTGGGTGGGGCCACTGCCAGCGGCGGCTCGGGTGGCGGCGGCGCCGGCAGCGCGAGAGGCGGCGCGACCGGAGGAGGTGGCGGGGCGGGCTCGGCTGGCGCCTGCGGGATGACGATGGTGCCCTGATTGGTCTGCACACGCGGGGTCGATAGTGACGGCGCCGGGAACTGCGTCGTCCTGAACTCCTCCTTGTCCGGCGTCGTCAGCGTGGGCGACCGTCGGACGACTGTGCCGTAAATCATCCAGGCCGCGACAATGAGCGCGCCGATCGGAACGCCGAATTTCAAAAAGCTGCCGAGCGCGGTTCGGCCACGCGCGACCGAGGTGGCCGCCGCAGCTTCCAGTTCGAATGAACGATAATCGTCCGGTGTCGGCATCATCAGCCTCCCGCGGTCGTGGCGGCACCGACACGTTGCGGCGCATAGGGCTCCAGCCCGTTCGGCTCATGCACGTTGGTGAGGCGGCGGTTGAAGATGCAGGTCGAGTCCTGGCCGTTGCGCAGCGTCCATTGCGGCGAGACCTTGTCGACGATGACATAGGGCCCCTCAGTCCGGAAATTAATCAGGCTCTCGTTGCGATCGGCGTCGACAATATAAATGGCCGGCGTCTCGCCTTCGAAGCGAAACCAGGTCTTGGTCCCGTCATCGAATACCGCGACGGGTTTGTTCACCGACGAACCCTTGTAGCCATAGTCGCTGTTGGCGTTGGCGATGTTGAGGTCTTTGAGATTCGGATTTGCAGCGCGCTGCTTGGCTTCAGCCAGTAGTTTTGCGCTCGCATCATCGTCCGGAAAGCGGAATCGCACGGCATAGATCTGACCGGACGGCGGCCGCGTGTTCGAGCGCAGCAGGAACGAATAGATGCGCTTGTCGGTGACGACGTTGAGGTTCGATATCGCGTTCTTGTCGACCGGCTTGACGAAGATGATGTCGCCCTTGCGGTTCGGCTCGACCTTCCAGGCGATCGAGTCGCCGAGCGCCAGCGTCTCGATCTTCTCGTCCGGCTGCAGCTGGATCATCGTCGAGGTACCGTAGCTGGCGTCGATCGCGGTGACGTTGTCCCTGTTGTAGATGACATCCCGGACACGCGCATCGGTACGACCAGGGCGCGGCAAAGCCTCTGCATGCGCGGCGCTCGCCGTGATGCAGAGGATCAGACTGACGACAACGCAACGCTTCCTCATTGCTGCGCACCCATCGTTCCGGGGGATGGCGCGGTTTCCTGATCGCGGCGATACTCGAGCACCTGGAAGCCGAGCGGATTGTCGAACCGCCATTCATTGCGCAACGGCACGGAGGTGTAGCGAAACCGTACCAGCGAGACCCAGTTGCGCGTGACGATGTTCGTCGACGACTTTTCCTCGGTGGAGAATCGCGCCAGCGCGGTCCGATTGTTTGGGAATGTGACGGATTTTATGTTGACCGAGACCACGGTGTTGGCGCCGTACACCTTCACCGGATTGGTGGGATTGGCGGGTGAATAGATCTCCGTCAGCTCGCGTGCTGCATCTGCCGTCCCGAGCAATTGCGCCAGATCGAAATTGTCCTTCAACGCCTTCGGATCGTAGGTCTCGCGCGCTTTGATGTAGCGGACGACGTTGAACGTCGTCACCGCTTCGTCCTGGGTCAGCGGGCCTTCGGCCATCGGGCGCTTCACTTCGACGAAGCCTGTCGTCTTGTCGACGACGACCATATAAGGCTCGTAGGTCTTGAGCGGGACCAGCAGGGCAAGAGTACCGAGCGCTCCGACCGCAACTACGCTCATCACGGCCGCGACGATCCAGGCGAGCGCACGCGAGTTGCGGTTGCGTCGCGCGATGTCGCGTTCCCAGGTCGCGCCGTCAACGTAGTAGCGCGGATCGACACGCACGGGTTCCGATGTCACGGTTTCCGTCATGGCCGCCCCCCGCCGCTCTGCGCCGGCGGCGTGCCCGGATTGCGCAACTGGTCAGCAAGACGCCTGAATTCCGCTGATTGCGCCCACGACGCGGCGCGAATCCCGACGCGCGCGCGTTGGCGCGACGCCAGCTCCTCTCGGCGCGACACCGAGGCCGGATTTAGCGGATTGCGAAAGGCCAGCCGGGCGCGATTGGCCGAGGCCCCCAACCGATAGCCCGTTGCGGTGGCGAGCACCGCACCGATGCGCGGCGCAAAAATCGGCACGCCGCCGGCGAGCGCCGCCGCCATGTTGTTGATCTGGCTCAGCAGCAGGATGCCGATGATGGCGAGCAGCACGACGGGACCGATCGTGGCCCAGGTCGCCGACTTGGAATTGGCGACGCCGTTGAGCGTGTCGATCGTCTGCTGGATCAGCGAGACGTAGAAGGCGAGAAACGCATAGACGAGTACCTGCACCAAAAAATACTGCGCCAATGAGCTGAGCCACCCGCTAAAGAACCGCGTCGTGACCCCGAACAGCAGTAGGATGATGAACAGCGGCGCCAATGCGAGCAGCAGCCACATGAACATCTTCGACAGCACGATGAGGAACAGCGCGAAGCCGATCAGTATCGCCATCACCACGTAGAAGACGGCCGCGAAGATGTAGGGCCCCCAGTTTGTAATGCCGGCATTCTGAAGGAACGCCTCGGTCGCGCTGTTGGTCGTGTCCCACATGTTCTGCAACGCCGACTGGACGCCGTTGACGGAGTTCAGGTTCGCGGATGTGCCGGTGTTGTTGGCGGATGTCACCGCGCTTAGCAGCGCGTTGCCGATCGCGGACGGGCCGTCGTTGAGGAAGTTATAGGCCAGTGTCTGGAAGTCGCCCCACTTCGTGGCCATGGTGTAGATCAGCGCAGCACGAAACAAACGAAACGCGTGGTCGGCAGGACCGCCGGTCGCGGTGCCCTGCCAGATCCCGACACCCCAGAAAATTACATAGAGCGTGAGCAGCAAGCCGGCGACGCTGGTTGCGCCGCCCGACGTCGCAGCGCTCGCCAACGCCTGATAGGCGGTCGAGACGTAGTTCTGACCGAGCTGATCGACCGATTGCAGCAGCGACGTGATGTTGAAGCTATTGGCCATCGCGCCTCTCAGATCGGCCGCATCGGACCGCAGCGGTCCAGGCGTTGAAGCGCCTCTGGCACGGCGGGCGTGGGAAGGTCGGAATAGGCCAGTGGCGTCCCGCCTTCGTCGGAAGAACACGGCGCCTTCAGCGGCTTGTAGGCGCAGCCGGCGAGCGCGGTGGCCACGATTGCCAATGCGGTGAATGTCACGATGCGTTTCACGGGGCCGGCGCCTTCGGTTCGGTGAATGTCATGGCACGTGACGCCGCTTTGGCCGCGTCGTCCTGGCCGCCGATAGCTCCCGCGCTGATGGCCGGCGCATGGCGTGGCGGGAGACCATAGTAACCGATCGCTACGCCAACAGAGATGGCGACGATGACCACGAGAATCAGAGCACGCTTTGACACGTTTCCCCCAACCGCTTTGATTACTGCTGTGTGAACTTCATCGCGCGGGCAGCGGACGATTCCGCGGCGATCCGGTCGAGGTTTGCTTGATTGGCGGCCGCCGCTGCATTGTTGACGACGCCATTGAGTTCGTTGATCGTTTGCCCGGTCTGGATCTGCACCTGGGTGTTCTGATCGACGCTGCCTTTGAGGTCCTGCGCCTGTCCGATCTGCTGGCCGCCTTGCGTGAAGGCAGAGGACCGCTGCTGCACAGCGCCCTGCGTCGAGGTGATCAGCCCCGACAGCGTGGCTGCGACATTCACCGAGTTCTTGTAAGCCGTGTCGGCCGGGTGGTTCTGACCGTTGACGAGGCCGGTGATGGTTTGGACGAGCTGTAGTCCGTTGATCAGCGTGGAGACGATGTTCTGAGACGCCGATCCCATGCCGGCGAATGATAACGCGCCGCCCGAAATGACCGAGCCGAGCGACGGTGCCTGCGCCATCGAGAAGCCGCCGCCGAGCGCCATCTGCGCCAGCGTACCTTGGGCCTGCGAAGATCGGTCGCCCGTCACCGCCTGCAGGGTCTTTTGCGTGAACTGCAGGATCTGCTTATCCGCCGTGAGGATCTGCTGCGTGCTGGTCGCGATCTCTTGCGCCTTGGTCAGGTTGGCGCTGTCGATGACCGGAACCTGCGCCATCGCCGGCGGCGCGCCCGCCAAAACCAGCGTCAATATGGCAAGCTTGAACATCCAACCCATCGGAATCTCCCTAGCGGCTGTTGGTGGAAATCGCGGCGAGCGCCGCAGTGACATCGGCGATCGTTAGCGCTGCATTCGCGCCGGTATTGGCGTTGTTGGCGGCGTTCTGCACCTGCGCGAGGTAGAAGATGACGTTGCCGTCGGTGTCGACATAGCGCGCACTGACGCAGGAAGGATCTGCCGGCGAACCCGGCGGCGTGGTCGAGCAAGCCGATGACACCCGACAGGGATCGGTCGCCGTCCCGGACCCGACCATGCCGACGGGGCAGACCGGACCCGACGTCGGCTGGGCAGCGCTCGCCGTTGCGCGCATGCCGAGCGCCGTCCGGCTCATATCGCTGTTCAGTGCCAGATTGAGGGCGTTGAGCGCTGTCACCCAGAGATTGGCGGAGCCGATTGCGCTATTCCAAGTGAGGTTATTCTGCAGCCGCGCCGCGCTGTTCATGTCGATCGCGCCCATCACCGTCGGCGCGGTTCCGACCTGCTGGCCGGCTGTCTGAAACCCCGACTGAGCCGCTGCCATGGTCGAGCGGCTGGCGTCGAGCCCAGCCACCACGTCGCCACTCGACTTGAACAAGGTTTGGCTGTTGAGGGCCGCGCCTTGCGCATTCGGATCGGGCATCGCCGGCAGATCGGGACCATAGGTCTGGATGGCCTGGCTGCCGGTGCCCGCCTGCGGCTGCACGGTTGGATTTGTGATGGTTGCTTTCTTGCCGGTGGTGACAGCGCATTTGACACCGCTGTTGGCGTCCTGCCGTTGCGTCGTCACCGGCACGAGCTTGACCGTCGTGCCGGCGGTCTGCGAGCGCTGCGTCAATTGCGCCGCGTCGTTGACGGGAATATTCGCCAGCGCGGGCGCAACACCCGACAAAAATGTCGCCGCGATGATCGCCATCTTGAGTTTCATGCTGGGCTTCTCCCCATGAAGATCGGTAACCACACGGCCGGGTCGTCGCCGACGCGGGCACGCAGCGCATCGAGCTCCGCAACCGTCTCGGTGCGCCCGGACAGCACCTTGATCAGATCGGGCATGCCGGCAAGATTGAGTCGGGCCACGACGCTGTCGCGGCCGTGCTTGATCAGGAATGAGCGGCTTTCCGGCACCGTGCCGCGAATCCAGGCGACCTCGCGCCCGGAAAGGCGAAAAGCCTTCTGGTAGCTTTCGTCGTCGGCTTTGGGGTTCGGGAAGAAGATATTGGTGCTGGTCTGTTCGATCAGCGTGTTCGACGCCTTCGACCGTACGATGTCGGCCGCCGACTGGGTGCCAAAGCCGACGATGCCGTTCTGCTTACGGATGGTCTTGAGCTTGTCGCGAATGAAGAAGGCAAAGACGTCATCGTCGAGCAGCCGCCAGCCCTCGTCGAGGAAGATCATCACGGGGTCGCCGGTGAGCAATTCCTCGGTCCTGTGGAAAATGTACATCAGAGCCGCGGTGCGAATGACGGGATCGTCGAGCACCCGCGTCATGTCGAAACCGAACACGCTCGATAAGGAGAACTGGTCCGAAATTTGCCCGATGGCGAAATTACGGCGGTCGGCAAGCATGGCAAGCTGACCGGGAAAGACATTCGGCTCAGCTACCCCGTGCGTGTCCTATCCACCGGGAGCCTGCTCAATCCCACGGACGTTCGAGTCAAGCTAAGAGACGCCTACGACTACTTCGTCGCGAACGGCAAAATCGAGGCATAGGGCGTCAGCCAGATGCGCAGATTTTTTCAAAAATGGGATTTCTTCTCGGCAGCCTTGCTGGCGATTGTTGGCGCTTATTTTGTGCCCCACAATGCAATGAAGGATATTACCACGGAATTGATCGCTTTTTTTAGCATTCAATCAGCCGTGATTCTGCCTGCCATGATTTTTACCGCTGGCATTCTAAAGCCGGATGGTTTGGAGCTTGAAGACGCGGCGCGTTATCACAAGGCGCTAAAGGCCCAGATGCTATTTTGGGTGGCGTTGCTCAGCCTGGATTTTGTGGCGGTGGTGGCGCTTATCGCTGGCAAGGCCTTGAACTGGATTCTCGTTCTGCCAATGCCGGCGCATTTCGAGCCGCTCGATCTTGGCTGGCTCCTTCCGGCAATTCTATATTTTTCGGGAAGCTTGGCAGTTTTTCGCACGATCCCCTTTGTGCGGGGCGTTCTCAGCCTACTCGATGTAAACAGCGACATGACTTTGAGAGCCATCACTCGGCGCAACAAGATCGAGAACGCGGACAGGAAGGCTCAAGCCGATCCGAGACCGATGACCCTGCCAGAGGGCTATGGGAAAGTCGTTAAACCACAAGACGAATAGAACTCATAAGAATTAATTATACAGATCTAATGTGAGAGATCTCCAATTCAAGAGCATGAAGAGGCCTTCAGCTTTTTTATTTCCCGCAACGCAACTTGCTCGAAGCGCTTCACCTGCCGATTGATTTTCTCACCTTGGCCGAATGCGTCTGCGCTGCGCCTGCCGTAAGACGAGAAATTCCGAAGCGTTCGTAGCGTGTCGCCATCATAGACCTTGAGGTATGCGAACCGCCGATAGAGCTTTTTTGTGTGGGCCTTACCGGGCAGGCCCGCCGCAATTCGCCATTGAACCGATTTCCTGGCACGCCTCATCGCCCGTCGCATTTTGCGCCATTGCCGGGCGAGGGAGCTTTCACGGATGGCTGGGCCGGATTCGTCGAAGGTAAAGCCGAGATATTGGGCTGCCTTGGAGGTGCGGGGTAATGACCGCCCTTTATCGAAAAGCGTCTTCTCGGTTTTATGCGGGGCGATCTGCAGCTTTTCGGTAGCGATCAGCCGCAAGATTTCCGCTTCTATCGCCAGCGCATCGTTAGGCTTACATATGACGAGGATGTCGTCGGAATAGCGGCGGTAGAATGCACCAACCTTATCGCAGCAAGCTTTGGCTGCCGCATCGAACTCCATCATGTAGAGATTGGAGATAGCGGCGCTGATTGGCGTGCCCTGAGGGATTCCACGACGATGCCCCTTGGCCATCTCAGGGTTGGCATGGAAGGCAATCCCTTCCGCCTTCAATTCTTCCATGCTGGCGATCCGGTCGCGGCTTTTATCCTTCAATCGCTGTCCGAACACCGGATGGGCCTTCAACTCCTTAAGATCGACGTAGTGGAACCGGGTGACGGAGCGAAAGACCTTGTACCAGTCGTCCGAAAGCTCGTGGACGCCGAGGAGAGATTTTAGCCGCTGCTTCAGGAGGCCATGATCGAGAGTGTCAAAGAAGCTCGTGATATCGAAGGCCAAGATCACGACAGGAGCTTCAGCCTGAGCGTAATCCATGGCTTCCGCAGCGAAATTGTAATTGCCTCGCCCGAGTGCTCGGTAGGCGATCACGTTGTCCGAGATGCCCATCACCTTGTATCGTGTATCGAGCGCCTGATTTATCTGATGTGCATAATAGGAAAAAATGCAGGCGTCCCGATGTGCGGCGTACTTAATTGGGCGCTCTTTTTGCGTGATTGTCCGCGTCCCACTCTTCGGACACTTTTTGTACCGCGTTTCGGTTTTGGTGTAGTGGATGAGCGGCGAGAATGCGTGCCGAGACACTATGGCGGGATCCATAGCCTTTTGTGCGAAGGCTTCGTTAACGGGCAGATCGAAATGCCGATAGCGGCGCGGTTTTAGCCAATCCAGCGACATGCTAACCCCCAATCGCAGAGTTCGGGGGACTGGCCCTGACCCTGGGCTCCGGTCGAAACCGGGCGTCCCCCGAACGCACGCCACCTTCTGTCAGCTATTGCGTTCAGTGTCTCAACTCCAAACGCCTCGCCAACACGGGTCTCGAAACGCGAGGTGGTATAATGTAGCTGTGGAGGTCCGAGCGATGCTCGATGTCTCTCTCAACCTGGCCGCCGTCGTGGCGATGCTGTTCGGCATCGTCATGCCCGGTCTCCATATCGAGGTTGACGGTCTCAACAGTCCAACCGCCAAGCCAATTCCTGACGGCTGACACAAAGTGGGAACAGATGCCGCCGGTTTCAAGGTACCGATAGACGCGCTCGGCCGAAATTTCTCAAGAATCTTCCCTATCGTCATACTATGGCGAAAGGGTATCGGTCGCGATCCAGGGAGAGGGCGGGGCGAAGTGCCTTCTCGTGCGGTCGGACTCTTTTGATCCGCATTTTCGCGACGCTCGTTTATGATATTCACAGGAGAAACGCCATGCTGCGCGACTGGCAGACCCTCTCCTTCAACACCGTGTTCGGCCTCCTCTCCCTCATCTGCGTCATCGCGCTGGCGGGGCCGACGCTGGTCATCCTCATCCTCTCCTTCACCGGGGAGGAGGCGCTGCACTTCCCGCCCGCCAGCTATTCGCTGCGCTGGTACGCGGCGCTCATCGACGCCAACGAATTGCAGGCGGCCCTGTGGGTGAGCCTGAAGGTGGCGGTCATCAGCGTTTCCGCCTGCGTGGTGCTGGGGGTGGCCGCCGCGCTCGGCATCGCCCGCAGCGAGGGGCCGGTGGCACGGGGGCTGGAGACGCTGTTCATGTCGCCGCTGATCCTGCCGGCGCTGGCCTTCGGCTTCGCGGCGCTGATGCTGTTCTCCATGCTGGGGATGCGGCCCTCGACGCTGACGCTCGCCATCGGCCATATCGTGGTGTGCGTGCCCTTCGTGCTGCGCACCACGCTGGCCAGCCTCGCCCAGCTCGATCCGGCTTTGCTCGACGCCTCGCGCAGCCTCGGCGCGTCGCGCCTGCATACCTTCCGGACGGTGACGCTGCCGCTCATCAGCCCCGGCGTCGCCTCCGGCGCCTTCATCGCCTTCATGGCCTCGTTCGACAACGTCCCGGTGTCGCTGTTCCTCCAGGACGCCCGCACGCAGGTGCTGCCCATCTATCTCTGGGACATCATCCAGAACCAGCTCGACAGCCGGGCCGCCTCCGCCTGCGGCGTCATCATCATCGCCACCGTGCTGATGATGGTGCTGATGGAGCGGGTCGCCGGCTTCTCACGCTTCATGAAATGACCGGGAGACGGGACGTGCCGAACGACCTCCTGCGCCTCGACGCGCTGAACGCCATGACCGCCGCCGATTTCGCGGCGGCCCTCGGCCCGGTGTTCGAGAACGCCCCGTGGGTGGCGCGGAATGCCGCCGGCGCGCGCCCCTTCGCCACCCTCACCGCCCTGCACAAGGCGATGCTGGCCGGCATCGAGGCGCTGCCCGCGCCGGCGCTGGCGGACTTCCTCAACGGCCATCCCCGCCTCTCTCCCGAGACCCTGAGGCGCGGCACCACTGCGGAGTCGACCGCCGAGCAGACCGCCCTCGGGCTTGATGCCCTCGATGCCGAGATCAGCGCCCGGCTGGATCGGCTGAACGCCGCCTATGAGGCGCGCTTCGGCTATCCCTTCATCCTCGCGGTGCGCAAGGCCTCGCTGGAGACCCTGTTCGCCACCTTCGAGCGGCGGCTGGCGGCGAGCCCCGAGGCGGAGCGCGCGGAGGCGCTGGCGGAGGTCGCGGCCATCTCGTGGATGCGGCTGCTCGACCGCGTGCGCGCCGCGCCCACGGGCAGCGTCTCCACCCATGTGCTCGACACCGTGCGCGCGGCGCCGGCGGGCGGGCTGGGCGTGGAGCTGTGGCGGCGGGAGAGCGACGGCGGGATGACACGCATCACCTCCTTCGTCACCAATGATGACGGCGCCTGCGACCACCATCTCCTCGGCGGCGGCGACCTTGCCGCCGGCACCTATGAGTGGCGCTACGACACGCCCACCTATTTCGCCCGCCACGGCTATTCCACCACCGCCCGCGCCTATCTCGGCAAGGTACGCGTGGCCTTCACCGTGTGGAATCCGGAGGAGCATTTTCACGTGCCACTCCTCCTCTCGCCTGGTTCCTACACCACCTATCGCGGGAGCTGAGAGCGGCCGGCGCGCAGGCGCTCCAACGCGCGGGCCAGCATCGCCGCGACCAGCGCGCCGGTGAGGACGGGCCAGATCAGGAAATCCCAGCCGGGTTGGAACTGCGCCACGATCAGAGGCGTGATCCCCGCCGGCGGATGGAAGCAGCGGGTGGCGAGCATGAGCGCCACCGCCAGCCCCACCGCGACTGCGGTTACAACGTCCGACGGCGGGAACAGCGCGAGCCCGCCCAGCGCGACCACCCCGCAGATCAGATGACCGCCGAGGATGGCGCGGGTGCCGGCCGGCGCGCTCGCGGGTGCCCCGCACACCAGCACCAGAGAGGTGATGAAGGGAAAGGCGGCGAGCGCCATGCCGGAGCCGGCGGCAACCCGGTGGACGATGAACACCACAGCCGCCGCCGAAAGGGCGGCGACGAGGATGGAGGCAGCGACGCCGAAGCGCTCCCCGCCGTCCGTGCGGTCGTGGCCTTCCATCGCCCGCCCTCCGTCCCGTCAACCCGCGGGCGCGAGCCGGGCGGCGGTGGCCTCGCCAATCAGCCGCGGCAGGTCGCCGAGCGACGGCACCACGAGATCCGGCGCCTCCGCATAGGTCTCTTCCTGCATCCGGAGCGCCTTGAACACGGTGAGGGGCGTGATGGCACCCGAGGCCAGTTCACGCGCCAGCGCCTCCCGCGGCAGGCGGGCGACACGGGCGACGCGGAAGCCGAAAGCCTTCGCGCCCCCCACGTCGAAGCCGTTGGAGGACACGAACAGCACCTCCGCCGGCGTCACGCCCAGCACCTCTTCCACCAGCGCATAGGCCTCCGGATGGGGCTTGAACACCCGCTTGGCATCGACGCTGATGACCGCGTCGAAGCTGTCGGCGAGGCCCGCATTGGCCACCAGCGCCCGCAGCATGTCGGGCGCGCCGTTGGAGAGGATGGCGCGCTTGAGCGGCGCCAACTCCGCGAGGCATCGGGCCGCGTCGGGATAGGGCGTGAGACGGTTGTAGGCCTGCGCCGTGTCGGCGAGGAAGGCCTCGTCCGGCTCCAGTCCCAGCGTTCCGAGGGTGTAGGCCAAAGCCTCCCGCGTGACGCTCCAGAAATCGGCATAGCGCCCCATCAGCGCCCGGAGCCAGCTGTATTCCAGCTGCTTCTGCCGCCACACCTGCGTGATGTACTCGCCCCGGCCGGGATACGCCTGCTCGGTGGCGTCGGCCACCGACTGGACGTCGAAGAGCGTTCCGTAGGCGTCGAACACGACGGCCTTGATCATGTCGTTCCTCCCGCTGTGTGCGCGTGTCGGTCAGTGAACCTGCATTCCCCAAGTGGCGTGTCGTTTGAGGTGAAGATCGCCTGTATCCGAG
>NZ_JAHBGC010000053.1 GCF_018390645.1 Ancylobacter dichloromethanicus | reverse complement strand
TTCATGCTCCGTTCGCCCTTAGCGTACGATTTCGCACTGCTCTTGTTCCGACCCCGAAATCGTCGTCCTCGCTCGCCTCGTGCTTCGCCAGCCAGCTCGCGAGCTTTGTCGTGTCGGGCGCGAACAGCGCCGACGGATGAACGAACCGCTCCTCCTTGAAGTGCTCGACGAGAGCGGCGCGGGTGTCCTTCACCTTCTGGCGCGGCAGGACAGAGGTGTCCCTGCACGAGGCTTCGAGTGCGGCGCGGGACAGGCACGAGAGGAATTCATCCGTGCCCATGTTCGGAAGGAAGCCGTCGGCGCCGATGGCGTCGCCGGCAAGCCGCGCGACGATGCCGGAGTCGGTGCGGTTCTCCCGGCACGACAGCACATCGATGAGGACGCCGCGGGCCGCCTGCTGCAAGGTCTCGCGGTCGAACTCGAGCTTGCCCTTACTGCCGACCAGCCGCGCAGCATGACGATCCATCCGGGCGTAGCCATAGACGTCACCCCCCGCTCCGGACGCGATGGAGATGTTTCGGCCGGCGAAGGCCAGGACGAGCAGCGCCAGAAGCATGTCGTCCTCGATCGGGGCCCGGGCGAGCGCTTCATGCAGCGCATCGGTCCGGAAGTCGCCCACCATTTCAATGCCCCTGCGGGTCACGTCCGGGCGCGGCTTCGAAGCCACGATGCTATCGTCACCAGCGGCGCCACCGGCCGGCCCGGCCTTGCCCTTGGCCTTCTTCGGCTCGGGCATCCGGTAGTGGACCGTCTGCACCTTGCCTTCGCGATCGACGAACATCGCGGTGTGGTCGGACTTGCCCGGCTTCCCGTAGACCCGCTCGGCCTTGGGAGGCAGCTTCGCGCGTCCCCAGGTGTCGGCCTCGACGATGGCGCCGCGCTTCGGCAGGTGGTTCGACATCCACTCCTGCTGGGCCCCGAGGAAGGCCTCGACATCGGTGGTGTAGCGGCTGTCCTCGTCGGCGGAGGCGAAGAGGTCCTCGACCCAGGCGATGCCGTAGGCCTTGGCGAGCTCGTCGTCGAAGCTCGCGTCCTTCGCGTACATCCGGGTCTTTTCCAGGCCGTTCGTCACGCTGTACCAGGCGACCTGCGGATCGGCCTTGGACGGCTTGTGCTTCTTCCAGACCTCGCGCTGCTCCTCGAGCGAGGCCGCCGCAATGGTGCGCAGCTGCTTTTCGGTGGGCATGTCGCCCTTTGCCATGTGATCGAGCATCGCCGGCACGACGTTCGCCAGCAGGCGCAGCTTCTTGATCTGGCGAACCGGCAAGGCCAGCGCGACGCCGATCGCCTCCTCGGTCCAGCCGAGCGCGACGAGGCGCTCGATCGCGCGCCACTGGTCGACCGGATTGAGCTGCTCGCGCGCGATGTTCTCCACCATCGAGCGCATAGCGCCATTGTCGTTGGCCGCCTCGTCCACGAGGACCTCGATCTCTTCGAGGCCGGCCGCGATTGCCTGCTTCACACGACGGTGGCCGCGATCGATGATGTAGCCGTTACCGCCGTCGGTCTGCGGCACGACCACCGGGGGCTGCACGATGCCGACGGCCTTGATCGTCGCCAGCAGCAGGGCGTCTGCCTGCGGCGTGGACTTGGTCTGGCGCGAACGGTCGGGGTTCTCCTTCAACGCGCGCGGATCGACCTTCATGAGATGCATGGAACTGCTCCGTTTCGGGGGTGCGGACGCGGCCCTCTCGCCGGTCCTTTTCCGTCTTCTTTCCGAAGACACCCCCCGGCCCGCGGAGCGGACGGGCCGGCACAAATGCGGGCGAGCATCCCTGCCCGGCCGAACGAGCGGCGCTTTCAGCCCTGCGAAGGACGACGGGCCGGGATCGCGCAGCGCCGCGCTTGAGCGTCAGCGGTGCCAGTTCGTCCGTTCTGCGAGCAGGACTCGCCCCACTCTTCCCCTTCTTGAATTCCGCCCCTTCTGACGCTATATTGCGTCAATATTATTGGCATAGAGAGACATGAGGATCTGAGCCATGGGCCTTGCCCAATACGCAGATGACGGCATTTTTGCCCCGCGCCGGATCGCGGAGGCCCTCCGCACGACAAGCGAAGAGATCGCTCGCACGGCCGGGCTGGGTAAGGATGCGATCCAGCGCAGGGACCGGATCCGTTCGGACAAGACGCAGCGCCGCTTGCGCGAGATGATCGAAGTGATCAACAAGGTCGAGCCGCGCTTCGGCACCGCGCTGATGGCCTATGCGTGGTATCGCTCCGAGCCGTTGCCGGGATTTTCTGGCCAGACGGCGATGCAGCTCGTGCGCAGTGGCCGGGCCGATGATGTGCTCGACTATATCGATGCTGTCGACGCCGGCGTCCACGCCTGAACGTGCACATGCGCTATGACGGCAAGCTCTTCCGGGCACTGAACCCGATCTATGCGCGCGAGCCGCTATCGGGCCGCGGAGCCGAACTCTATGGCGGCCGGTTCAATCCGAAGGGAATGCCGGCCATCTACACCTCCTTGTCCGTCATGACGGCACTGCGTGAAGCCAACCAGGTGGGAAACCTTCAGCCGACGACACTGGTCTCCTACGAGGCGGAGATCGACAGCATTTTCGACTGCCGCGACTTGGCAGCACTCGCCGCGGAGGGAATGGACGCAGTGAGCATCGGGGACACGACCTGGCGCGATCAGATGAGGACGGAAGGGGAGGCGAGAACGCAGGCCTTTGCCCGACGCCTGGCTGGCGCCGGCTACAACGGCCTGCTCGTTCCAAGCTTCGCCGCTGGCGCAACGGCCGAGGATCTGAACCTCGTGCTCTTGCGATGGAGCGACGGTCCGCAAGCACGTCTCACCCTCATCGACGACGAAAAGCGTCTGTCGCGCTAAGACGGCTCCGGTACATTGCGGAAAGCGACAGCAAGACGTGCCGGCGTCCAGAAGGACGTCCGGCGCGCTCACTCGTTGCCGCCTACGCTGCGATGGCGCGGCCATCGACGTCGAGCGCCTCGCTCGCAAGCATTCGCTCGACCTCCCCGAGCTGCCGACGTTTCTCCGCCAAATCGCCGGCGAAAGCGAAGTCGCCACCCTCGCGCGATCGATAGGACGCGAGACGCCGCTGCGCTTCGTCGAGCCGTTGCCGATAACGAGCCAGTTCGTCGTCGAACCCGGCAAGGGCGTGCTCGAGGCGTGCGATGGCGCCGAGTGGCGTCACCGTGACCGGCAGCTCGATCTCACAGCTGGCACCCGTCCGTAGCAACGTTGTGGCATAGCGATAGCCGTCCCGGCCGAAGCGTTCTCCTCCGTATTCGAGGTCGAAGCCGCCGATCGACGCGATGACGCTCTCCCCCTCCCGCTGGAGCTGCACCAGCGTCAGGATCTCCTTCATCAGCGCGCGGCCTGCGAGCTTGCGCTCGACATACGCGTTGCCGTCCACGATCGCTTCGAACGCCTCCGCCGTTGTGGGTACGAGGCGGGCGATGTCCTTGCCGATCTCACCGATACGGCGCCCCGCATACTCGATATCGCGCTCGGCGTCGCGGATCTGTCGGCGGATCGCGAACTGATCGTCCTGGTGAGCCGCGCGGAGACGTTCGAGGCGGGCGATGTCCGCCTCAAGTCCCGCCTTCTGCATCAGGCGCTGGTCGCCGCTGGCAATTGCCTTCGCCATGGCAAACTGGTTGGCTTGGCCTTCGCCTAGGTCTTCGAGCCGGCGGATCGAGGTGTCGCCCGACAGCGCCGCCGCGATGAAGCGCGCCTTGCGTTCATTGTTCTGCCACATCGTGGCGTCGAGCGAGCCTTCGGTGGCGTAGGCATAAATGTCGACCTCGTCATGCTGGTTGCCTTGCCGCACGATGCGACCTTCGCGCTGCTCGATCTGCGAGGGTAGCCAGGGCACATCGAGATGATGCAGCGCCTTCAGCCGCAGTTGCGCGTTCCGGCATGAGAGCCGCGAACAGGCCCGTGCCGATGCCCGGCTCGAGGACGCGGCCGCCACGCCAGCCGAGACGTGCGAGCCCGGCCCAGATCGCCCGGACGATCGCCTCAGGCGTGAAGTGGGCATATTGCGTGCAGCGGGCGAGAGAGGCGTAGTCGCTCTCCGACACGACAACCTGCAGCTCGGCGCCGATCTCTTCCCAGCCCTTTGCGAAGCCCGTCTCGCCGGGTCGCCGGAACACACCATTGGCGAGATCGCCGGCGCCGAAGCCGATGAAGCGGATGAGCCGCCCCTGCTCCTCGGCGGTGGCCGGCCGGTCGTTGGCCTCGATCTCCGTGGCCAGGCGGATCGCCGCGATGTTGTCGCGGGCCCGCTTCGCCCAGCCTCGCGCGAGGCCGCGGTCTCCGAGGAGGCGGAAATTATCGCCGCGCGCGACGAGACGAGCGGCCGGCGCCCGCGCAGCGGGAGCGGCACTCGGAGGCGTCGGGTCGGGGTCATCGTCGGGGTCGACATTGAGGTTGCCGGCGAAGGCGGTGACGCCAAGCCCGAGGCTGGAGGAGAGGGCGGTGTTGCCGAAGAGGTCGAGGGTGAAGGGATCGTCGTGCGCCATGGCGGCGGTCTCCTGTGATGAGGGCGCGCGCCATCGACCCCGCAGGAGGGCTGGGTCGAACGCGCTGGATTGTCGGGAGAGGGCGGGCCTTGGCGGCCCACCAGGTCAGCGTCGGATCGGGGTGAGCACCAGGCTGGTGTCGGTCGTCGCGATTCTCAGGTGCGTGGCGCCCGGTGAGGCGGCGAGCAGCCTGGCAAGCGCGGCCGCATCGAGAAAATCGATGCCGTCATCCGCGCCGAAATGCTGGCGCTTGTAGTGCCAGCAGTCGGGGTTGGTCTTCGGATCGCATTCCTCGGCATAGACGACGAGTGGGCGTTGGCCCTCGGCGAGCTTGCCGTTCGAGAGGAGGTAAACGCCCTCATCGCCGACCAGCCACAGGCCGGGCTGCTCGTCCTTGCCGGGAGCAAGGCCGTAGTTCGGGTTGCGGAAGCCGCCATTGAGGAACGCGTCGATGCGTCCGCGTGTGATGACCCTGTGGACTGCCGTCACGGAGAAGGTGAACATGGCGGCACCTACGCGGCGATCGCTTCGGGCAGGTAGCGCAGATGAACCGGTAGCTTGGAGGCGATCTGCGTATCGGTGAGACGATCGAGCAGCTGGAAGCCGCGGCAACGATCGGCGCCATAGACGATGACGACGCGCTCGCCACGCAAGGCGTGGGGGAACCGCCCGTCGGCATAACCGCGATAGTCGTCGTTCGTCACACTCCAGATGTGCTCGAGGCGCTCCGCGCGGGTCATCGCCCTCACCGGCCTCGCCTCACGTTCCACAATCGCGGCGCGCAGCACCTCAGGCGAGCGCCGATCCGACAGGTCGCAATAGCCGTGGAAATGCCGTGACCGGCCGTCGATCATCAGCGCGAAAAAGACGCTGGTGATGCTGCCGGTCAGGAACTCGCGCATCGCGAAAATGTCCCCGCGCATCCACAGCGGCGGCAGAACGTCGAACATGTAGTTGTGCTCGGCTTCGCCGATCTCGAACCATTCGCCGCGATAGAGGGCGCTGTCATCGTTCTCCCATCGGCCCGGTCGCTGCGCGTGACGGTCGAACATGCGAAACATCTGGCGCCGGTCGGCGACGCCTTGGAACACCTTGCGAATGGGGGCGGAGAGGGTCATGGCGGGGCTCCTTCAGCCGGGCGGGAGCGCGGCTCATCCTCTTGGATCGCCATCATCTTCAGCCCTTCAGGATCCCCTTCCACGGCCGCATCGTAGTCCGGCCGGGTCAAGGGCCGGCGCAGCCGGGCGAAGCTTCACCCTTGACGCGGCCGGCGAGCATGCGGCAGCGCCGTTCCTCTCGCTCGTTCCCCTCCTTTCCTCCTCATTCTGCTCGCCGCGGATGCGGGCTTCACCCGCTCGCCGCGACCGGCTCGCTCGCCCAGCGCCGCATGAGCCCCGCGAGGTCCTCATTCCAGTCGACACCCCTCGGCTGCGCGCGGGCGTAAGCCGCGCCGGTCGCCTGCGCGAGCGCGCGGAGGCGTGCCGCAAAGGCCTCGCCCTGCCGGTTGTGATCGGTGGCGGCCACGAGAGTGGTATCACCCCGCTCTGCAAGGGCGCGGATGGCACTGTCGGTCGCGGAAGACCAGCCGCCACCGGTGCTCACATAGAGGGTGTCCGGCCGAAGGACCTCGATGGCGGCGAGGCTCAGCGCATCGATGGCCGCCTCGGTGACGCAGACCCGACGCGCGTCCACCGGACCGAAGCGAAACAGACGCTTCGCTCCGCCGGAAGCAAAGCCGCGCCATTCCGGCCCGCGCTCTTCCCAGCCGACGACCGCCCCAGCTTCGTCGGTATGGGCCGCCCACATGCTGCCATGTGGCCCCTCGCGCAGGCGATCGGCGCCGACGGCGCGCTCGATGACATGATCGGGAATGGCACGAGCTTGCGTGAGATACCGCCACGCGGACGAACCCGGTCGCGGCGGCAATCTCCAAGTCCAGCGGTTCGCGACCGTCGACGCCGGCAACTGCCGCGCTGAACGCCTCCATTCCAGTTGCGTGGGGACGAAGCCCACCAGCTCACCGACCGCCTTCAGCGCCTCGGCGAAGTCGTCAGCACCGAGATGGACCGCGAGCGAGAAGACGTCGCCCTTCGCGTCGGACAGAGGATCGAACCAGCCGCGTCCGCCATGAATGACGATGACGATCTCACTGGCGCCGCGCCGGTACTTCACCGCCTTGCGCGTGCTCTCCTTGAGGTCGACGGCGAAGCCAGCCTTTTCCAATACCGCGGCGCACGGGATCCTTTCTCGCAGCGCTTCGATGTCCCTCTTCTCCATCGTGTCTACGCCGAACCCGCCACACAGGCATTGTCCAGCCCTTTCTTCGGTTGCCTTCCTTTTCCCGCACGTGCGGGACCAACCCCACCGGCCGCGAAGCCGGCCGGCCGCAAGGGCGCGCTCGCGAACGATCGATCATGCGGACTATCCAGCGCGGCGCAGCCTCCCTTGCGGCCGGCATGGCGCCAGCGGCAGCGAAAATTCGAGGGTCTTGCCGACCGGGCAGATTGGTCTGGGCGGCTTTCGTGGGGCGGAGCCGGCCGCGGTTGAAGGGTCGCGGCGAAGGCCGGTTCAATGAACCGGCCGCCCGCCCGCATAGGGATCATACTCGAAGAGGATGATGACATCGTTGCCGTCGAGCTCGTCGGACGGGAGGACGCCGAACTCGACGCCGGAGCGGAAAAGCGTGACGGGAACCATCAGGGTGCGGGCAAGCTGGAAAGCGGCGTCCTGGGCGAGGGAAAGATCGTTCGACATCGTGAGGCTCCATCGGGAGCGGGCCAATTCCCGCTCGATGGCTCCCCAGTTGGACCGGGACCGGTCGCGATCACCGCGAAGGCACTACGCCGCAGCGGCGGCACGCTCCGCGTAGCCGACCCCGCAGCGGGTTGATCGTGGAAGATCCGGGAACGGGCCAGGAGACATCGCAAGAGAGCGTGATTGGGCTGTTTCCGGTTGGACCTGCCTCCCCGAACGAACACCGCGCCTGACGTATCGGCTTCGACGCCTGATGGTGCTTGTCGCGCCGGCTCTCAGGAAGAATCTTGCGAGCGCTCGTCCCCGCACCGCAGATCCTCGTCGACGATCGCCTGGACTCTTGCGAGATCCATTTCGGCGCGGTGCGAGATCCGCGCCACCTCAGCGGCGACCTTGGCCCAATGCGCGAATTCCCCGACCCTTCCCGCGACCCTGGCGCGGGCCGCCAGGCGCTGTGCCTCATAATAGGCATTGCGCTCATCACCCCGCACAAGACGGCAGGCATCCGCCTGCCAGCGACGGCGAATGGCCCGGCGCCGGTCCAGCCAGGATTTCAATGAGCCGAACACAGCGTTCTCCTCTCCGAGGGTGGCTCGATTAGGGTTTCTAAACGTGGGCATGCCGGCGGAGTTCATACCGCGCTCCGCTTCCCCCGGACCACGAGGGGACCATGTGTCCGGTTGTGGCGTGTCGTTGCGACGCTCGGGCCGCGCTTTCGTCGTCGGCGAAGGCCGGTTCCGCGTCAGGGATGGCCGCCCGAACGGGGGAAGACCCACGCGGGGCTTCAGCGCAGCCGCCGGCCCGGCCCCGATGGGGAGACGCCCAAGATCCTTCAGAACGATCATGCATTTAGCGATCCGAACTGGAATGCACGCGCCTTGTGAAGTATGAGTCGCCGTGAGGCAGTACGCGCTGCCTTGGGGCGTCGAAACCCCTGCTAGCGGTTGGTGCCGGCCGTTACGGCATCAAACTCCTTGACCTTATGGTCGGGGAGCCTGCGGCGTATGCAACAGGTTCACCCGAACTAAAGGCCACAGGGCCGTCTAGCACGGTTTCGAACTCCCCGATCACCAAGAGTCAGAGAGATCGTTTGCGGGGGCGTACCGCAGACACCTGCTTCGGGGACGCGCAACGGTGGATCCGCACGACCTTCTCCGCAAGACGCTGGAGCAACGCACGATTGCGGCCCATCGTGCCTATATCGATGCGCTGGTCGCCTGGGAAAACGCGATTCGCTCGAGCTCATCTCCCGATGTTTCATCGCCCGACGCTCATCAGCGCAGATGCCTGACGGCCAGGGCGGAAAAGGAGCGCTGCCGGGTCGCCTTTCGGGACCTGTGTGACGAGCTCGGCTATATCCCGTTCGGCCATGGGGTCGGCCTTCCAACCGAAGCGCCGGCCGAAAGCGAGGCTCACACGCGGCATTGACGCAGGCCCCAGGCCGGGACCGCATGCCGTTGCTGGATCGCCATCCCGCCAGCCGGGGTCTGTGGGCGCTCATTGTCTTTGGTGTCGCAAATCCGTTGGGCCTACCATGGTAACGTTCCTTGGCTTGGCTTTGAGAGCGGCCGATGGACCGATCGGCGGCGGCCGGATGATGCGTCGTCAAGAGCTCTGACCGAAGAGCCCAACCACGACCCACGATGGTTGTGCAATGGTGCTTAGTGACCATACCGGGATTTTTTCGAGCATGAACAACTCGGCTTGCACAACAAGCTGAGGAACTCGCCATGCTCTTGGTCATTCCCGGCTCGGACGTCGAGCGCCACGCTGTGCTGATGGACCGAGCCTATCGCCTACGCCATGCAATCTTTGTCGAGGAAAAGGGATGGGAGGATCTGCGCCATCCTGACTATCGCGAGCGCGACCGCTTCGATGATGAGCACGCCATTCATCAGATATGCCTGCGTGGCGACGAGATCGTCGGCTATCAGCGCCTGCTGCCGACGACGCGGCCTCATCTGCTCAGCGACGTGCTTGGGGATTTGTGCCGGCGCAAGGCGCCGCGCGGGCCGCGCGTCTTTGAATGGACGCGATTTTGCGTGGCGCCGGGATATCGGGAGATGCGCCCCCGAGGGACGGGCCCCTTCCTCGAGCTTGCACAAGGCGTCGTGGAATGGGGGATGGCCAACCGCGTCGACACGGTGACGGTGGCGATCGACTGGCGGTTGATGGTGATCGCGATGCAGTTGCGCTTCTTCGTCCGCCCGCTCGGCTTTCCCAAGCGCATCGGTCGCGACGAAGTCGTGGCGCTGCGAATGTCATTCAATTCCGAGACCCTCGCGGCGATCCATCAGGCCCGCGGTACGGCCGAGCCGGTCCTCGCCAGGCCGCCCTGGCCAATCGCGGCCTGATCACAACAAGACCAACGGAGGAAACCGCGTGATTCGGACTGCCGATACCAAGATCGTCGCCGATGAACTGCACGCCCGCTACGATCCCGCACGCGCGGTGACCCTGATCGGGCGCACCTTGCAGAAGGCCTTGTTTGCCGGGCGCTCAGATGAAGTCGTCTTCTGGGCGCTGGTCCACGCGCACTATCGTGGCGGCGATCTGTGTGCATCGACCGAGGAGCAACTGAGCGCCTTCTCTCCCTTCATCATCCGCGACCCGGGCGAGCTGAACTGAAGGTCGTCTCTCGCAGGTCCACGGATGCAATAAGGCCCTCGGTCACCCGCGGCTGGCCGTCCGAGCGTTGCATCCGCGGATGATGGCGGACGTGAGAGGCAAGAGGGGAAATCCGCAGGGCGGCCATTTCGGATGGATATGGTCGGCTCAACCTCCAAGCCGCAATGCTCGCTCTGACCGCGGCGCCCGCAAGCGCCGCGGCATCGTCGAAGAGGATGCCAGCCGAGTAACTTCCTCGGGCAATAGGTCCGAGGAAGCCCGGTTGGCAGAACGCTGCGCGTCCTGATCGCGGCGGCCATCCTGCAGTGCTTCAAACTTGGCTTGGAGCCACAATGACGTTCGCCTGCTCGGCCGTCGGCGCATTGGCCGCGAGACCGGTGGAGGTCGAGAAATCGCCGGGGCCCATTGCGCAGGCTTGTGTTCCGCACGCAGATGCCAGCAGCGCCGGGTCACTCTTGAGGCTTTGGTTCGCCGCGGCAACACCCTTGGCCCATCCGGCCTGCTCCCCGGGCCGGGGCGATCCGTTGTAGCGGGAAGCCAGGCAGCTATAGTCGTAGCCGCATGCATTGTACGCGGCCTTCAGCACTTGCATGCCGCCGAGAATATTCTCCTGGTTGATGTCGCGATTATACCCGTATTGAGCGCCGGTCTTCTTGGTGAGTTGCATCGGACCTTTGACCCCGGTGTCGGAACCAGCGCACGAATTGAAACCGACCGATTCGTGGTAGCTCACCGCAAGCGCGAGGTCCGTCGGCACGCCGGCGTTCTGGGCGGCGGCGTACACCATCGCGACGTTGTTCGGCTGGTTCTTCATGGCGGTGGGCAGCGAGCCGCCCGACTTGCTGGTGAAGCCGTCGGGGCAGAGCGAGACCAGCGAGTCGCGATTTTGCAGCATGCGATCGCCGTCGGCGCAGTCAGAGGCAAGCGCGACCGATGCCGCGAAGCACAGGAGGAGTGGGGCCGACAGCCGCCGTGTCATGGTGCCTCGCAGAAATTATAGCGCGTGTTGTTGTAGTCGAACGCCCGGTTCGAGCGCGCGACGATGGTCGCATCGGCAGTTGTGCGGTCGGGATCCTTGTCGATGTCCTCGAGCTTCGGCTGGTCGGCGCCCTGCGCTTCGACGCAGGTCGAGCGGTAGCCGTTGCGCCAAGCCAGCGGATCCGTGCGGCAAAGCTGATAGTGGCCGGAGAAATTCTTGCCATCGAAATAGAGCTCGCCGGCGCCACCGATGCCCTGGCAGCCTATGTCGGCGGGAAGGTAGACGCCCGGCCGCAGGGAACTGATCTCGACGGCCAAAGACGGGGTGGCGAGGAAGATGAGAACGAGGGAAGACGCCGCGATGCCCATGGCTAGCCTCCTGGCGATGCCGTGAAAGCCGGCCATCCGGCCGAGGCCGGTCAAGGCCACGCGGAGCGTGCCCGAAGGGTTGCCTTGACCGCGACGCAGGCCCGTGTGGCAGGCTCCGCTCCCGATCGGCAGACGGTCTGGGCAACGCCGCGCTCCAGAAGCGGTCATCGTCATCACACTCTCCGTGGCAGTCGCTGCGATCACGGCAGGTGCTCCGCGAGCGGGATGGAATTCGAGCAGCCGTCTACAGCCTGGTGCGCGACGAGCATCCCGATCTTCACTGTCTTGGTTGCAACGTCGTAGGAGGCGTAGGGCGCCGATGCGGACGGATCGAGCGTCGCACCGGGTGCGGGTTCGAGGAAGCAGCCCCGACCGGCATCAAGCGTTCGCACCCTGACGCCCTCGTAAATCGCCACTCGCATCGGGCAAAGTTTCACCCGCGCGGCGGCGTCACGGTTCCCTTGCTTCATGACGCAGCCGCTCGCAGTGTTGAGAAGGCTCACCACGACCGATCGTGCGCGGCTCCAGATCACGAAATGCGCCTCGGTGGCGGGTGCATTGCCGCCAAGAAAGCGGCGATCGCCGCTTTCGCGATAGAGCTGGTTGTTCTTATCGATCTCGTCCTTCCAGATTTCGGCGTAGGTCGCGGTGTCAGGCGTCGGGCCTTGCAGGTTGGCGTAGGACATCGGCCGCCACGCCGCCGGATCGGGAGTGAGGGATTGCGCGTGAATGCCCACGGCCGTCACCATTTGCGGCAGGAGACTTAAAAGGGTCGCGCGGCGCAATGGCGCCAAGAGCCTTCGCCGACTTGTATAATATCCAATATAATGTCTCAATCTATCCTGCTTCGCCATCACAGAACTCGCTACTCGTAACGAGGTCGGCCGGGCAGCCACGACCAGAAGTCCTTGGGCGAGCCCTCGCGCCCGCGCCAGGCGACCAGGGTCCGCGGGAGATAGACCGGATCCATCGTCCAAAGCTTGCGGTCGTAGTAGAAATTCGCGGTCTCGCGCCGAAGCCGCACGCCGCGCTCGTCCAGGAAATCCGTGGCGCAGTGGACGACGGGATCGCGATAGCGCGTCACCCTGGCGGTCTGCGGGTCCAGCGCACCGGGCCTGCAACCGAACAACCAGATCGATGACGGATAGCTACGCCCGGCGGGTGCTGCAGCGATCAGGCGGAGATAGGCAGCATTGGCTTGCGGCTGCGTCGGATAGTCGAAACGCTCCGTCAGCACCGGGGCAAAGGTCGTGCGGTCCGGCGCGTATTCGAGACGGCCTGGAACAACCCGCATCGGCGCGTACAAGGCGTCGGGCCCGAGCGGGGGAGAGGCAATAGTGACCGGCCTCGGCTCGGCGCAGCCGGCGACGAGGATCAGAAACGGCAGGAGCTGGGCAAGCCTGGCGGTCATTGCCGAGCCTCTTTGGCAACCGCCCGTCGACCCTCGCTGTGTTGCGCGCGCCAATCCCACGGCATCTGGAACACGCTCGACCACAGGCCGCGATAGGCCTTTCGGGCCTGCTGCTCGGCGAGCGAATAGGACGCGATGACGGGCTCCTCGGGGCTGGATGGCGCCAGCACCGCCACGCCGTCATGAAGCATCCCGGCGGCGAGATCCGGATAGCTCGCCGACGCGCAGCGGGCGACGCGCTCGCCGCCGTTCTCACGAACGGTGACACAGGCGAGCCACTTGTTGAGGGTCGCATTGACCAGCCACGCGGTCGCCATCGTCCCGCAGGGCCAGGGCTGCCGGCTGAGCCGCGCGACCTGACCGGGGGCGCAGGTGTCGATGCCGGAAAGGCGGTAAACGTCGCCAGTCTCGATATCCCGGAAGTGGGTGCCGTCGATCACCTCGACCCGGATCGGGGAAACCTGCGCGGCCATTCTTGGCTGGTACAGGTTCGGGGCTGGGCTCGCACTTTGCGCAAGGCAGGGCGCACCCGAAAACAGGAGGCAGGCTCCGAGCATGAGCTGGCCCGCCCTACGCCGCGGGATCGTCGCGCGAGCCGAGATCGAGTTTGTGGAAGGCGCTGGCGATGACGTCGGTGGTGTAGACCGTCTCGCCGTCCTTTCCCTTGTAGGATCCATCGGCGACCCGGCATTCGGCATAGACGGCGTCGCCTTTCGCGACATTGGCGATCGCCCATTCGGCGACCCGCTCGTTGAGGATGGTGACGGTCACCCAATCGGTCTCCTCGTGGCGCTCGCCCTTGGCGTCGGTCCAGATGCGGTCGGTCGCGACATTGATCTTCGCCGCCTTGTTGAAGGCCTTCGGCGCCTGACCGACATGGCCGCGGACAATGAACAGGTTGGTGGTTCGCAAGGGGCTCTCCTCTCGGTTCGGGAATCACGGTGCTGGCGCGCGTGGCGACGCGAGGCTTCCCTGCCGCAGCGCGCGCAGGATGATCGCGTTCGGATCGGGCAGGTCTGGGAACGCCCAGAGGCCGGCGCGGGTGGATCGGGCGAGCGCCTGAGCCTCGAAATAGGGAGCGTGGACCGGCGCGCCGTCGGGCTTGAGCGCGGCGAAGGCGAAGCCCGTCGCGATCAGCGCCGTGCCGAGGTCGATGCGCGATCCCTTGCCGGCTCCCTCGATGCGGGTCGCAACACAGAAGACAAACATCGTCCGCGTTGGACGAGCTTCCGCCGCGTCGTAGCACTGGGGTCGGAGATCGCGGATCAGCGCGATCAGCATGGCCAGCGAGACTTCGCCGCAATCGCGCCTGACCCCGTGCGTGTTGGTGAAGCTGGTGCCGCGCAGGCACGATTGCACGCCATAGAGACGGAACGTCGTGCCGCCGTCGGACCAGCTGTCGCCGGTCTGGTAGACGGCAGTGTCGGGCACGGGGAACCACCGGGAGGAGGCCGACTGGGCCAGCGCTGCGCTGTCAGCCAGGCTCAACGCTGCGAGTGCGGCGGCAAGCGAAACCCTACGCATGCTAATAGCCCTGCAGCGAGAAATAGAAGCGTTGCGTGCCGTTTCCGGTCGTGATGTCGACGAAATAGGGCTCGCTGCGCAGCGGCCGCGCCGTCGTGGGATAGCTCGTGCGGCAGCCATCGTCGCCGGAGCAGATCTGCCGCGGTTTCGACAGGTCGGCGCAAAGATCGCCGTTCGGGCTGGCGGAGAACCCGTCGGTTCCGTCAGCATTCATTTGTCCGGCGATGCGGCCAGCCGGGCAAGCTTCGAAGCGCTCATATCTGAGCCCGCTGGTGTTACCCTCCGGACAGGTCGGCCAGCCGCCGCCGCGTGCGAGCTGGCGAAACAGCTGCTGCATGACCGGAACGCAATAGGCGATGCCCGACCAGGACGGGTTGGTGGCTGCGGCGCACAGCAGCACCTTGCAGCCGAACGAAGCGTCCTGAGCCACCGCGTGCGGGGCGGGCACGAGCGCCGCACCGGCCAAAACCGCCATCACCAGACCAGCACGCCGCTTCATCTTCCCTCCGGGAGCCAAATGGATCGCAGATCCAGGGACGAGACTGTTGCCAACGTATCAACATTCAATATATTGTCTATTAGAAAATGGAGACGACCGGGATGTCGATTCGCGTGACTGCGGTTGTGTTGAGCGTGATGGCGACGGTCTCGGGTGCGCATGGCGAGGATCAGCGCAGCGCTTCGCCCAGGATCGCGTCGGTCGACGCCAGAGGCCGGGTTACGCCGGTCCAGGACGAGCAGCCGGACAGCCAGCGGATCGATGCGTTCGCATCCGGTGCTCCGTGCAAGATCGGCCAGCCGATGGCGACCGACGAAGCGCGGGCACTCGTCCTGATGATCGCCACCGACGAGGGTTTCTTCCCGGATTTCGTTCTGGCCGTGGCGAAGAACGAGAGCGGCTTCAACTCGATCACCGTCTCTGAAAAGGGCGCGGTCGGCCTGATGCAGCTGATGCCGGCAACTGCCCAGCGCTTCAAGGTCGATCTGTGCGATCCGGCAGGAAACGTGCTGGGCGGAATCCGCTTCCTGCGCGCGCTGCACGAGAAGTACCGCAACCCGTTCTTCGTCCTGGCGGCTTACAACGCCGGCGAGGACGTCGTCGAGAAGAGCAGGGGCGTGCCCGCCTACCCGGAGACGGTGCGCTTCGTCGCACAGGTCATCAACGATGCTTACGCGCTGCCGACGCCTGGAGCGTCACCGCGGCGCGGGTCGCGCAGCCTTGGCCCCGATACCCCGGACCTGATCGAGCCCGCAGCCCCGAGCGCGGCGGCGAGCACACCCGGCGCGCGGTCGCGCGCCGCATGGGACGACGGCTTCGTGATGCACATCGATTGAAAGGAAGAGCTGGATGAAAGCCTTGAAGTCTCGCGCTGCGCTCGCCACCGGACTGGTCCTTCTCAGCGTGGCCAATGCTGCCGCCCAGAGCGGGGGAACGCTGCAGCCGGTTCAGTCGACGCTGCAGCAGCTCGTCTCGACGCTCACCGGGCCGATCGCAACGGCGCTCGCCACGCTCGCCGTGATCGCCTGCGGCCTGTTCGCGTGGTCCGGCCGGCTCACCTGGGGGATCGCAGGCAGCGTGATCTTCGGCATCGTGCTGGTGTTCGGCAGCGCGCAGATCGTCCAGTTCTTCCAGTCGGCAGTCGGCCAATGACGGAGGATGAGCTTGAGCAGCCGCTGATCACCCCGCTCGTCAGGGCCCTGACGCGCGCACCCACGCTGATGGGGGTGCCGTACATGTATTTCATGTTCAACGGCGTTGTCTCGAGCATCTGCTTTCTCGTCTCGCACAACCTACTGCTACTGCTGGTCGCGATCCCGCTGCATCTGTTCGGCTACGTCATGACGCTCCGGGACGATCGCATCTTCGAGATCCTGTTCGTCAAGTCGGCGCGCTGCCCGCCGCGATCGCGGTCCTTCTGGGCCGCCGACAGCTATCGCGTGTGAGGCACGGTCATGGTCGCAAAGGCGCTCCTCGATGAACTGACCTTCGGCGCCGTGTCACGCCGCGAGCGGCCGGTCGGCTCGCACGTGCCCTATACGCGCCACGTCGACGATCACATCCTCAAGACGCGCGACGGCCTCGTGCTCACCATCTTCAAGCTCGACGGCTATTCGTTCGAAACCTCGGATATCAGCGAGGTCAATGCCCGCCTCCTCGGCCGCAACGACGTGGTGCGCACGCTTGCCAATTCGCGCTTCGCGCTCGCCGCCCACATCATCCGGCGCGAGGTGAAGCCGCGCATCGAATCGTCCTTCGACAATCCGTTCTGCGGCGAGCTCGACGCGCGCTACAACGAAGCGCTCTCCAAGCGGCGGATGTTCGTCAACGACCTCTATCTGACGATCGTACGGCGCCCTCTCCAGGGACAGGCCGGCACCTTCGACGTGGTGCTGACCAAGCTGCTCGGGCGCAAGGATGCGGCCGGCGAATCCGTCGCCCGGCAGACCGCTCTCAATGAGCTGCGCGACGTGGCGACCGCGGTGCGCGAGAGCCTAGCTGGGTACGGCGCCCGACAACTCGGCGTCGTCAGCCGCGACGGCGTCTGGTTCTCCGAGCCGCTCGAATTCCTGGTGCAGCTGCTAAATGGCGGTCAGTCCCGGCCCATGCACCTGCCGCGCATGGACCTTGCCGATGCTCTCTCGCTGAAGCGCCTCTTCTTCGGCCGCAACGCGATCGAGATCCGGGGCGCGGGCCCGGCGGACACGCGCTTCGGCGCGATGGTCTCGATCCGCGAATACCCCGCCCAGACCGGTCCGGGCTCCTTGGATAATCTGCTGCGCGTCCCGCACGAGTTCATCGCGACGCAAACCTTTGCGATCGTCGATCGGCCCGAGGCCGCCAAGCAGATCGACCGAGTTGCGCGTCAGGTCGACATGTCGGACGAGGCGGGCTCGATCGTCGCCGAGCATCTCGATGAGGCGCGCGACGAGCTGCTGGCTTCGGAAGCCATCCATGGCGAGCACCACATGACGGTGATGTGCCTCGGCCGCGATCTCGCCGAGGTCGGCGTAGCCGTGACCGCCGTCGGCGCTGCGCTGACCGACCGCTCGGTCATCTGGGTGCGCGAGGATCTGAACTGCGAGCCGGCGTTCTGGGCGCAGCTTCCCGGCAACTTCGCCTATATCGCGCGCAAGAGCGTCATCTCGTCGAAGAATTTCGCGGGTTTTACATCGTTGCACAATTACCCGAGCGGCCGTCCTGCCGGGAATCACTGGGGTCCGGCGATCTCGGTCTTCGAGACGACCTCGCAAACGGCCTATTATTACAATCACCACGTCCGCGACATCGGCAACTTCACGGTCGTCGGCCCGACCGGGTCGGGCAAGACGGTGTTCCTTTCCTTCATCGCGGCGCAGACGCAGCGCATCCGGCCCCGTCCGAAGCTGGTCTTCGTCGACAAGGACCGCGGCGCCGAGATCTTCATTCGCGCGCTCGGCGGCCAGTACGAGACGCTCGTGCCGGGCGAGCCGACCGGCTTCAATCCGTTGTCGCTGCCGGACACCGCGGCGAACCGGGAATTCCTCTACCAGCTGTTCGCCTTCATGCTTCGGCCGGCCAGCGGCGCCGAGCTGTCGGCATCGGAAGAGCAGGTCATCCGCAACGCGATCCACGCCTCCCTCGGAGCAGGTCCCGCCGGGCGGACGTTGAAGGCGTTCTCGACCTTGCTGCGCGGGCGTATCCGCGCCGGGGAGGGGGATCTTCTCGCCCGGCTCGAAAGCTGGATGCGGGCCGACCAGCGCGGCTGGCTGTTCAACAATGAGGAAGACCAGTTCTCACTATCCAGCGTGTTCGGCTTCGACATGACGCGGGTCCTCGACGATCCGGTCATTCGCACGGCGGCGCTCATGTACATCTTCCATCGAACCGAGGAACTGCTGACCGGCGACCCGGTGATGATCTTCCTCGACGAGGGGTGGCGTCTCCTCGACGACGACGTGTTCGCCTTCTTCATCCGCGACAAGCTCAAGACCATCCGCAAGCAGAACGGCATCATCGGTTTTGGCACTCAGTCGGCCGCCGACATCGTACGCTCGAAGGCGTCGAACACGCTGATCGAGCAGACCAGCACCAACATCTTCTTCCCAAATCCCAAGGCGGATGACGAGAGCTACCGGCAGGCCTTCCGCCTGTCCGGCCGCGAGGTTGCCTGGATTCGTTCCACCCCGGCCGAGAGCCGCTCCTTTCTGATCAAGCATGGCCGCGACAGTGTCGTCGCCCGTCTGAACCTCAGCGGCATGGCCGACCTGATCAAGGTGCTCTCCGGGCGCACCGAGACGGTCGCCGAGCTCGACGCGCTGCGCGCCCGCGTCGGCGAGGACCCGTCCGTCTGGCTGCCGATCTTTCTGGGGAGGGCCGAGGCATGAAGCTGCTGGGCATCGCGATCGGACTCATTCTGGCCGCAAGCGCCACACCTGTGTTCGCCAACGTGCCCGTCAATGACGCTGCCCAGCTCACCCAACGTTCGGAAACCGCGAGCACGACGGCGACGCTCGTTCCGATCACCACCCAACGGCAGGACGCCAATAAGGGCGTGCGATGCGCGGTGACGACGGGCAAGAAGGCCAACGTCACCAACCCGACCGTGCAACCGTCGGCCGGCGCGGGCGCGCAGGCGATTCAGGCTTATGGGCCGAGCCTCCCGGCGACGCCGGATGCGAATGCGCAGGGTGCGGCGCTCAATCTCCAGACGCTGTTCCAATCGGCCGGCGGCGTCGTGGGCGGCGTCGATGCGAGCCGCTCGACCACGGTCGCCGCCCAGTCGGCGTTCCGCACCGCGAGCCAGGAAGTGGGGACGGCCGACACGGTGATGGGCGCGCTCGACATGAACAGCGCGGCGCGGCTTCAGAACAATCTCGGATGGAACGGCGTGATCGGCTCCACCAATCTGTGGCTGACCGCGCTCAACGCCCTCAACATCGCCGCGACCAGCGACACCAGCCGCACCGCTGGCGGCATGCGGGCCGCCGTGACGACGCAGCAAGCTGCCACCGGCCAGGTCTGTCCGGCCGGCATGATCGGTGCGGGGACGGCAGCGGACCCGTGCCGGGTGACGACCACCTGCCAGACCACCCCGCCGGGATCTGCGCCAGATCCGGCCTGCGTCAGCGCGCGCTACGTCGACACCGACAGCAACGTTCTTTCCTACCTCGATCAGATCCAGGACGCGGCGAGAGCCGCGTCCGCCAACAGCCAATAGGAGGGGTGGATGCGAAGGCTCGCGCTGCTCGCACTTCTTGCCGTCGGTCTTTCGGCGCCAGCGTTGGCGCAAGTACCGACGATCGACAATGCGAACCTGGAGAAAGCGCGCGAGATCGCCTCGAGCACGCAGCAGATCCTCGACGCCGACCGCCAGATCCTGCAGTTCACCCAGAAGACCCTGCAGGCGGTCACGGGCGACCGCTCGTCCCAGGCGCAGGGTTCGCTGGCTCAGATGGCGCTCGGCGGCGGTTTCTCGATGTCGCAGGCCCCCTCGCTTGGCTCGGTGATATCGGGCGGCGCGCTCTCCTTCGCCGGCATGGGCGCGGGCTCACAGAATATCGTCTCGACCCTGATCAATGGCCTGCAACTCGTCCAGACCATCACCGGACTGACGAGCGGCCAGAGCCATCCGGTCGATGCGGCCTACAAGAACTCGGTCAATGTCGCGGCGACGCTCTCCGGGCTGATCAACTCGACCCAGAGCGCGGTGCAGACGCGCTCGCAGGCCTTCACCCAGGGCGGGCAGATGATCGGGCAGGCGCCGGACCTGAAGGGCAGCGTCGACCAGAACACGCAGGTCCAGATCCAGACCGGACAGACCATCAACGAGCTCAACGGTGTCGTGAACAATGCGGCCGCGGCGGCCAACCAGGCCAATCTCGACCGTATTGCCGCAGAGTCGGCGGCGGCGCGCGCCATGAGGTTCACGCAATGAGACGTCCCGCCGCCAAGATCATCGCAGCCGTCATAGCCGCGCTCGCCGTCGCCTTCATTGCGGCCGCAGTCGGCATCTGGGCCGGCCGGGCGCCTGGCCCTACCGGCGGCGCGGCCACGACGCACGACGAGGCGGCCAAGGCCGCGTCCCGCGCGATGACCTTCACACAGCCGGAGGCGCCCTCGAAGTGACGCCGATCCTGCGCCTCTGCGCCATCGCACTTGCCGTGTCCTGCCTCGCCGGCTGCGCTTACAAGCCTCTGAAAGCGCCCTGCTCGGCCGATGAGGGCGGCACCGCGCTTTCCTTTGCCGAGCAGCCCCAACCACGAGCAGCCGAGGCCTTCACCGCCCTCGACAGCTGCGGCCCCATGCTGCCGATCTGAGAGGGGCGATGGGCAACACCTTCAACATCACCTCGCTTCTTCAGTCGGTCGACCAGCTTGGGCAGAACTATGTCTCCAGCGCCTATCAGGCGATCGCCAATGCGGCGACGTCGGGCGGCGCGACGGGCGTCGCCGGCCTGCTGCTGACCCTCTACGTGATCTTCTGGGGGGTGGGCATCTGGCAGGGCACAGCGACCGGCGGGCCGGCGGACCATGCATTCCGCCTCTTTCGCGCCTTCGTCATCTACACGCTGGCGACCAGCTGGGGCGACTTCCAGACACTCGTCTACAACGCCCTGAACAACGGCCCCTCCGCGATCGGGAACGCGCTCCTGAGCGTCGTCACCACCGCGAACAACACCGGCACCTCGGCCAACCTCACCTCGGTGAACGGCGTGCAGAATGCGCTGCAGAACATGTGGGACACGACCAACTCGGCGACTGAGGCCTTTCTGCAGAATGCCGGCATCACCAATTGGGGACCGTACATCTTCGCGGCGGTGTTCTATGTCGTGATGGCGGTACTGATCGGGTTCGCGATCTTCCTGATCGTGCTCTCCAAGATGTTCATGTGGCTACTGCTGGCACTCGCGCCGGTCTTCATCATCCTGCTGCTCTTCGGCGTGACGTCGCGCTTCTTCAGCGGCTGGCTTGGGTCGATCGCGCAGTATTTTGTGGTGCAGGTGCTCGTCTACGCCTTCCTCGCCTTCTACGTCTCTCTGATCCAGCAATCGATCGATACGCTCAACGGCGTCGCAAACTCCAAGTCTGCGACCTGGGCGACGATCGGGCCGGTCGTGCTACTCGCGATCATCGGCATCCTTCTGCTCAGCCAGATCAACAATGTCGCGGCTGCGATCGCCGGCGGCGTCCCGGTTCACGCGCCGCGGATCGGCGCCGTGCTGGCCACGGCCACCGGCTACAGGCTCGGCGTTGCCGCCAATCGCGGGCGCCTTGCCTTCCGAAATCCCTTCAACCCAGCGTCCACGTCGCGGCGTGAAGAGCTCGCGGCGCGTCAGCGCGCCCGGGTCGGCATGCGCGCCACCTCCTGGGCTCAATCCGCCGAGTTCCGCCGGCTCGCCGACCAGATCCGCAACCAAGGCTCGTCACCGAGCCAAAGCGGGGGAGGGCGGCCATGAGCGAAGCTGCAGCATCCGAGCCGGTGCGCGTCGATCCCCGGTACTATGCGGACGGTGCGACGTGGGAGCAGGATATCGCACGGCGCAACCGCAATTCGCGCGCGCTGGCCTGGATCGTCGCCGCGGTCATGACGGTCGTGGCGGTGGTGGCGCTCGGCGTCATCGCGCTCCTCGTCCCGCTCAAGACCTACGAGCCCTACATGGTGGTCGTCGACAAGGCGACGGGCTTCGTCGAGGTCAAGCGCCCGATGGCCGAGGGCGCGCTGACGCAGGACGAGGCCGTCACCACCTTCAATGTCGTGCGCTACGTCAAGGCGCGCGAGACCTACGACCCGCGGGCGCTCAAGGACAATTTCGATCTCACGCAGTTGCTCTCGACCGGAGATGCGGCCCGGGAGCTCACCGAGATCTATTCGCCGGCCAATCCGAACAATCCGGTGAAGGTCTTCGGCTCCAACGCCGAGGTCGCGGTGAACATCAAGTCGGTGACCTTCCCTAACAACCGCACCGCGCTCGTCCGCTTCTCGACCGAGGAGAAGACGGCGACGAATGTCGTAACCCGCAACTGGGTGTCTCTCGTGCGCTTTCGCTACACCGCCGCGCCGATGCGCAATCAGTGGCGCTTCGACAATCCCCTCGGCTTCCAGGTCCTCGAATATCGCCGCGACCAGGAGACAGCGCCCTCGCCGGGAAGCGTCGGGACGACGCCATGATCCGGCGCGGCATTCTGCTCGGCCTCTGCCTCGCCCTTCCGGTGTCCTCCGCTTTCGCAGAGGCGACGCCACGCCCCGGGCGCGTGGATTCGCGGGTGCGCGACGTCGTCTACAACAAGGACAATGTCACGGCGATCGACGCGAGCTACGGCACCTCGACGATGATCCAGCTGCAGGACGACGAGAAGATCGAGACGCTCGCGCTCGGCGATTCCGTTGCCTGGAAGGTCGAGCCCAACCGCAAGGGCGACATCATCTTCGTGAAGCCGATCGAGAAGGACGCCCAGTCCAACCTGAACGTCGTGACCAACAAGCGCATCTATGTGTTCCTGCTGAGGTCCAACACGCGGCCCGCCCAGAGCCAGATCTATGCCGTGCGCTTTCGCTTTCCCGACGACGAGGCCAACCCGAAACTCCTCGCCGAGGCCAAGGAGCGTGCCGCCAACCCGAACCTCAAAGATCTCAATATCGCCAACGCCAATAGCGATTACGGCTACAAGGGATCGTCGGCGAACAAGCCGATCGCGGTGTTCGACGACGGCACGAAGACCTGGTTCCGCTTCGAGGGCGAGACGCCCGCGATCTTCATCGTCGACGCGGACCGCAACGAAAGCCTCGTCAATTTCCGGACCGAAGGCCCTTATGTGGTCATCGACAAGGTGTCCGCACAGTGGACGCTGCGCAACGGACAGGAATCGACCTGTGTCTTCAACCGCCGGCTGACCAATGTGCAGGAGCCGAACGGCCTCGAGCCCTACGCTCCCCAGCGCATCGGGCTCACCGCGAACGCGGGAGGGTAGTGGGCGATGCCGACCCCTGACGACTATCGTTCGTTCGAGATGGAAGCGGCGGCGGCGACCTCCGTCGCGCGCGGCCGCACCGCGCTGGGCCGGCTCCTGACTTTCGGCGTGCCGCTCGGTGCGGTGGGTGTCGCGGCGTGGATGATCTACAGCTCGACGGGTCAGCGTACCCCGGTCATGACGACGCCGGACCGGGAGGAGTTCACGACGACGCAGTTCCCGGCGCCATCGCTGTCGGCGCCGCGACCGCAGACCAGCCAGGGCGCGATCGTCATCCCGCAGGCGCCGGTCGAGCCGCCGCCTCCTCCGCCGCCGCCGCCCCAAACCCTTCAGCCCCCGCCGGCGCCCGAGCCGCCGTTGGTCTCTTCGCCGGCGAATGACGACGACGCCCGCCGGCTCGCCGAGCTCGAGCGGCGCCGGCAGGAGGAAGAAGAGCGCCGCAGATGGGAGCGGCTGCGCGCCCCCCAGGTCATCTCCGACAATGCCGCCGCCACAGCGGCCACCACCAATCCCGACAGCAACGCTGCGGCTTCCGCCACACCGGACGAGGATCCGAACCGCCGATTCCTCGCCTCTGTTTCGGCGGCCGGCGTCGATGTCGCCCGCGCGACGAAGAACGACCGGATCGACGCTCTGGTGGCACAGGGAACGATGATCCGCGGCGTTCTGGAGACGGCTCTCCAAAGCGACTTGCCGGGCATGGTCAGGGCCATCGTCAGCGAGAATGTCTGGTCCTTCGACGGACGGCGTGTCCTGATCCCGGCCGGCAGCCGCCTCGTCGGTGAATATCGCTCAGGGATCGCACAGGGTCAGACGCGCGTCTTCGTCGTGTGGACGCGCCTGCTGCGATCGGACGGCGTCTCGGTACAGCTCGGTTCGAACGGGACGGACGATCTTGGCCGTGCCGGCAATGCTGGCTTTGTCGACAACCATTATGTCGAGCGTTTCGGGGCGGCGATCATGCTCTCGGTGGTGGGCGGGGCGGCGCAGTTCCTCAGCGGCTACGGCCAGAACTACGGCAATAACGGCACCGGCACGATCATCACGACCACCGATCCGGTGACGGGCGCCGTCACCCAGACCCAAACCGGTGTGAACCAGAACCAGCTCACGCTGCAGGCCCAGCAGATCGCCGCGCAGAACGTCTCGCAGACCCTCACCAACATTGCGCAGGAGGCGCTTCGCAACTCGATCAACATCCCGCCGACGATCTACCTCGACCAGGGGTCGCGCATCATCGTCTTCGTTCGCCGCGACCTCGACTTCTCTGCCTTCTATCCCGATCCCGTAAGGGAGGCCCTCCAGGAGATCAGGCGTGAGCGCACGAAGCCTGACGGTCTTCATTGATCGCGCTCTCGAGCCGGTCCGCAGGTGGCTCGACGACGATCAGGTTGTCGAAATCTGCGCAAACGGTCCGGGCGAGATCTGGGTCGAGCGCTTCGGCGAGGCGGCCATGGAACGGCACGAGCTGCCCGAGCTGTCGGAGCACGCGATCCGGCACCTCGCCGAGCGGGTCGCGGGCTATTCCGGGCAGAGCATCAATGAGGAGCATCCTCTGCTCTCTGCGGCATTGCCGAGCGGCGAGCGGTTTCAGGGCGTCATTCCTCCGGCAACCGCCGCAGGCGGCGCCTTCGCAATCCGCAAGCAGGTGATCAAGGAGATGCGCCTCGACGACTATCGCGCGCTCGGCTCTTTCAGGCGGGTCGTAACGGCCGGGGAGGGCGACCTCTCGGAGATCGATCGCCAGCTCTGCGCCGATCTCGACGCCGGCCGCATCGAGGCCTTCATTCGTCGTGCTGTCGTCAACCGTTACTCCATCCTGCTGTCGGGAGGCACAAGCTCCGGCAAGACCACCTTTCTCAACGCTATCCTCAAGGAGGTGCCCGAAGGCGAGCGGATCATCACCATCGAGGACACCCGCGAGGTCAAGCCGATCCAGCGGAACTACCTTCCTTTGGTCGCCTCCAAGGGCGACCAGGGCGAGGCCCGCGTCAGCGTCGAGATGCTGTTGCAGGCTTCGCTTCGCCTGCGTCCCGACCGCATTTTCCTCGGCGAGATCCGAGGATCGGAGGCGTACTCGTTCCTGAGGGCGATCAATACCGGCCATCCCGGCAGCATCACCACGGTCCATGCCGATAGTCCGGCCGGCGCCTTCGAGCAGTTGGCCCTCATGGTGATGCAGGCCGGCCTCGGCCTGAAGCGCGAGGAGATCGTCGCCTATATCAGATCCGTCCTGCCGATCGTGATTCAGCAGACCAAGATTGGCGGCTGGCGCGGGACCTCTGCCATCCATTTCTCGCGCATGAGCGAGTGGCGAAGGGAGAGGGTAGAGGAGAGCCACGAGCATGGCACGCATTCTGGTCTATAGGCTCGGCGTCGCGGTCCTCTCGCTCGTCGCCTTTTGGCTCCTGTGGAGCCTTGCCTATGAGGTCGTCGTCGGGCTGCGCTGGGCGCCGAACCGCTTCCCCGGCGAGGGTGCCAGTCGCTGGGGGCTCCTGCGGATGCAGAACGCCGACCGTTCCGCCGGCTTTTTCCTCATCGCCTGGCAGCACTTCTACGAGCGGGTGCTTTATGCGCCGACCCGGGTGGAGGCACTGATCCGCGGGGGATACGCCGCCGGCAGCGTGTTCGCTTTAGGTGTCGCCGGCCTGATTTTCGGCCTCGTCAATCGTCGGCAGATGCCCTACGGGGCGGCGCGCTTCGGCTCGCTCATGGAGGCGGCAAAGCAGGGGCTGACGTCGCGGCGCGGTATAGTTCTCGGCACGCTGGGTGGCGCCACCATCCGGTCCGACGAGCCGGCCCACATCCTCGTCGTCGGCCCGTCGCGCTCCGGCAAGGGCACGGGCTTCGTCCTGCCCAACGGCTATCTGTGGCAGGGATCGGCGGTCTTCTTCGATCCGAAGCGCGAGAATTTCGACGCGCTCGCCAATCACCGCGCCACGCTCGGCAACAAGGTCTTTATGTTTTCGCCGGGCTCACCCGATACGCACCGCTACAATCCGCTCGATTTCGTGCGGCGCGACGAGCGCATGGCGACGGACTGCCTGGTGGTCGCGTCATTCGTCATCCCCGAAAAGGCCGACGATACTTGGGCGGGCGCCGGGCGCCTGCTTCTCTCGGCACTGATCGGATATGTGCTCGCGTCGCCGCTCACGACCGGGGCGCAGCACATGCGCACCGTCGCGCGCATGACAACCACGGGCAAGGACATCTCGACGGTGCTGCGCGCCATCGTGAAGACCGAGCGTCCGCATTTGCCGACTTGGGTGGTCGACAGCTTCAACCAGTACATCGCGCTCGAGCCCGAAACGCGCAACAGCGCCGTGTTCAACGTGAACATGGCGATGAGCCTGTGGAACAACGGGCTGATCTCGGCGGCGACGGAGATGTCGGATTTCGACGTCCGCGAGCTCCGCCGGCAACCGATGACGATCTTCATCGGTTGCACCATCGCCGAGCTCTCCATCTTCCGGCCGCTGATCCGCATCCTGTTCCAGCAGATCCACGATCTGCTGATGGACAGGATTCCCGGGTCGGATGAGCCACATCAGGTGCTGCTGATGCTCGATGAATTCTACCATGTCGGCCGGATGGACTCGCTGATCTCCAAGATCACCATCAGCGCCGGCTACGGCTTCCGCATGGCCATTATCATGCAGGACATCGCCCAGCTCGACGAGCTCTATGGCCGGAGCACGCGGATCACCACCGTCTCGGGTTCGCAGGTCAAGCTTTTCATCCAGATCAACGACCTCGACACGTCCGAATTCGTCTCGGAGATGCTGGGCGAGACCACCCAGGTCTACAAGACGCCCGTAGTGCGGCCAGGGCAGGGGATTTTCGCACCGCGCGTCTGGGCGCCGCACTACACGCCGCGGCCGCTCCGCAGCCCGCTCGAATTGCGCGAGATGTCGGCCCGGCTGTCCATTCTGATGGTGAAGAACTCGCCGTCCTTCGAGCTCACAAAGATCCGGCACTACCTCGACAAGCCCTATCGCCCGCTCTACGAGGCCGCGAGGGGATCGCCACCTGAATTGCCGCGGCTCAGGGTCTGGCACGACGAACCCTTGGGCGGCGCCATCAGTCCGGCTCCTGAGGAATCGGCGGCCACCGAGCTCCCAAAGCCGGCGTCGGCAAAGAGCCCGCCGCCCGCTAAGTCCCCCAAAGGTCGCAAGCGAGCAAAGTCGATGGCAAGCCCTGCGCCGGGGCCCTTGATCGCTCCCCCGTCACTGGCCTCGCCCGCGCCCGTCTTTCCTGCAAGGCGCAAGATTCTGTCGCTCGGGGCCGCGCCGGATGAGGCCGGCGAAAGCTGCGATCTTCGAGATATCCTCGCTTCGGCTGTGGTTGATCAGGACGAAGACTTCGTCGCCATGATGTCAACGCTGAAAGCGCCCAGCGTGTCGACAACCGCGGTACAGTCAGCGACAGAAGTGCTCGCGGCGCTGCATCGCTCTTTCGGGGAGAGCGAAGGTGGCTAGCTCGCCCCACAATGGGCGTTGTGGGAGTCGACACCTAGTCGCACGATCTAATCGACATCGATGATGGTTTGGCCTCCGATCCGACGTCAGAGGCGCAGCACGTTCGCTCCGATGTCTTCCTCGAAATGCCGCTCTAGCCGGCGGTCATGCACCGTGACCGCCATCTCGAACGATCCCCGGCCGACAGTCAGGCCGAGAAGGTGCCCGCCCACAGCCTGGAAATCTCGACCCGCGGCGGACGCATGGGCATGGATGGCGGGCTTGCCATCCTTCCAGGCAAGGGTTCCAGTAAGACCCGTCACCTCCATGTCCGTGAAGTCGCGCGGGTCATAGTCGCGACGCTCGAAATCGAAAAAGCCGAAGCGGATCGTGCTAACAAAACCAAAGCCTCGGACGGAAGCCGCAGGAATGTCTTCGTCCCGCATGAGCTTTTCCAGATGCACGAAAAGGTCGTCGCCCTGGCGGAGCACCATCAGGAAACCGCCCGGGACGGAAATGAAGCGTGTGGGCTCCGCCATGGCGCACATTCTCCTAGACGATTGTCGGCGTGATGCCGCCATCGACGCGCAGGGCCGCGCCGTTCGTCGCAGCTGACAGCGGGCTTGCGACATAGGCCACCAGCGAGGCGATTTCTTCGGGCTCGATCTTCCGCTGGATGAGCGAAGTAGCCCGGTCCTTGGCGAAGAAGACCCGCTCGATCTCCGCTTCCGGCGCGTTGGGATCATCCGCGACGCTCTTCAAGAAATCGACGATGCCTTCCGAGCGCGTGGTGCCGGGGAGCACCGAGTTGACCGTGACCCGCGTGCCCTTGGTGTTCGCTGCAAGCCCCCGTGCGATTGCGAGCTGCGCTGTCTTCGTCATGCCGTAATGGACCATGTCCGGCGGCACGAGCAGGCCGCTTTCGCTGGCGATGAAGATGATGCGTCCCCAATTGCGGGCGATCATGCCGGGGAAATAGGCGCGAGCGAGCCGCGCACCGGAGAGGACATTGACCTCGAAGAAGCGCAGCCAGTCCGCATCGGTGATGTCCGTAAAGGTCTTCGATTCATAGATGCCGAGATTGTTGATCAGGATATCGACCTCGGGCACCGCTGCGACAAGCGCCTCCGCGCCCTCCGCCGTCGCCGGGTCGGCGAGCACACCGCGCGCACCGGTATCGGTCGCGGCCGTATCGAGCTTCCCCTGGCTGCGTCCGCAGATGACGACATCTGCGCCTTCCGCGACCAGGCGCCTTGCGATCTCGAGACCGATACCGGCGGTCGAACCAGTCACGAGCGCGGTCTTGCCGTTCAATTGTAGGTCCATGGGAATCCTGCTTAGTCTTTAATGCCGTCCAGAGAGCGCAGGCTCCCTTCGAAGCGATGGAATTGTCCGTTCGGGGTGGTGAAGAAGGCCATCGAGCGGCCCCGATCGAAGTCATCGATGTGAACGACGGTCGAGCTGTCGGCTTCCTGCCAGGAGATGGCGTAGGCACCTCCATGGAGGTGTCGCCATTCGAAGCCGACCGTCGCACCGTTCCCGGCGAGAGCGCCGCCGGTGATCGCATAGGTCAGCGAGCGGCCGTCAGCGGCATAGGCGTTCTCCGCGACGAGATCGCCATAGTCGACCTCGAAGCGGCGGCCGGCCATCGGAAAGGACGCTGTGGTCATGTTGGTATCCTTTCGTCACGCTTCGCAGGGGCGCAGCACGGTGCGGCGGCCTCCGAGCCAGACCAGCGCCAATCCGAGCGCCGCGAGCACGCCGCCAGCAACCGGCACCGCTGCGTAGCCAAGACCCAGGCTGATGACCCCGCCGCCAACCGCCGCGCCCAGGGCGTTGCCAAGATTAAACGCACCGACATTGATCGACGACGCAAGGCCCGGGGCTTCCGAGGCGGCCTGCATCACCCGCATCTGGACGGGCGGCACAATGGCGAAGGTTGCCGCGCCCCACACGAGGAGACCGACCGCCGCCCCGGCATGGCTGGTCAGCACCAGCGGCAGCGCCACCATGATGATCGCGAGAGCGGCGAGGAAGATTTTGGTCGCGCCATCGAGGGACCAGTCAGCGAGCTTGCCGCCGAGGCCGTTGCCGATGGTAAAGCCCACGCCGATCAGGACGAGCGCCAGCGTAATGAACGTCTCCGATGCTCCAGTCAGCTCGGCGAGGACCGGCGCGACATAGGTGTAGAGCGTGAACATCGCGCCCGCGCCCATCTCCGTCGTCGCCATGGCAAGCAGCACGGCAGGCCGCGTCAGTACGCCGAGTTCGCGCCGCACGTCGGGCGCCTTGCCCGGCTCTCCTTTCGGCAGCGCCAGCCAAAGCGAAGCAATGGCGAGGATGCCGAGTCCGGCCGTGCCCGCGAAGGCGAGGCGCCAGCCGACCTGTTGACCGATCCACGTCGCGGCCGGCACGCCGCCGATATTGGCGATAGTCAGCCCCATGAACATGGTCGCCACGGCGCTTGCCTGGCGTTCCTTCGGCACCACGCTCGCTGCGACGATCGCGCCGAGGCCGAAAAAGGCGCCGTGGTTGAGGCTGGTGAACAGCCGCGAAGCTAGCAGCGTGTAGTAATCCGGCGCCAGCGCCGAGAGCAGGTTGCCGATCGTGAAGATCGTCATCAGCAGCATCAGCGCGGTGCGCCTGCCGAAGCGGCTGAAGGCAAGCGTCATCACCGGTGCGCCGATCATGACGCCGATCGCATAGGCGCTGACCAGCATTCCGGCGGTCGGGATGGATACGTCCACCCCCTGCGCGATGACCGGCAGGAGCCCCATCGGCGTGAACTCCGTGGTGCCGATGCCGAAGGCGCCGATAGCGAGCGCCAGCAGCGGCCAGTTGAACCCCCGGGCGGAGCCATCTCTCGCCGAATGAGAAACCGATCCGTTCATCGCGTGATCCTCCTCAATCCCAGGCGGGGGCAAGGCCGGCCGGACTGACCAAGCGCTTGTTCGCCTGACCGAGCTTGCCGATCGCGGCCATGTCGTCATCGCCGAGCGCGAAGTCGAAGATGGCGAAGTTCTCCGCGACACGAGCCGGCTTGGCTGTCTTGGAGAGCGCAATGAAGCCCTGCTGAACCAACCAGCGCAGCGCGACCTGCGCCGCCGACTTGCCGTGCTTGGCGCCGATCGCCTGAAGAACCGGATCACTCGGCACGGCGCCATCGGCCATGCCGAAGTAGGCCGTGATGGCAACGCCTGCGGCCTTGGCCGCCGCCGCTACCGCGCTCTGATCGAGATATGGGTGGGCTTCGATCTGGTTGGTGACGATCGGCACATTGCTTAGGGCGATCGACTCATTCATTTGCGCGATGTTCTGGTTGCTGACACCGATGAAGCGCGTCTTGCCAGCCGTCTGGACTTCGTTGAGCAAGGCGATCTGGTCAGCAATCGCGACCTTGTCGGCCGGCCAGTGCAGGAGCAGCAGATCGACCTGGTCGACCTTCAACTTCTCCAGGCTTTCGTCCACCGAGGCCGCAAACTTGTCCGGGCTATAATTGTCGACCCAAACCTTGGTCGTGAGGAATAGATCTGCGCGACGCGCACCGGCAGCCGCCAGCGCATGGCCGAGCGCCGCTTCGTTCCCGTAGATTTGCGCGGTGTCGAAATGCCGGAAACCGGCTTCGAGCGCGGCGGGAACGACCGCCTCGACCTCGGCGTCCGACATGCGGAATACGCCGAAACCGAGCGCCGGAATCTCCGCGCCATAGGCTTTCACGATGTCCATCTTTGATAGTCCTTTCTGTTCAGGCGGCTCGCGCCTGCTGGTTCCTGGTGAGCATCGGCATGACCTCCGACGCTAGTTCTTCGATGATCTCGGCGGGCGGACGGGCCGACTGCCGTAGATTGATGGCTAGGTGATCGACGCCGGCTTCCGCCAGCGCCCGCAGATGCGCGATCAGGCCGTTGCGGCCGACGCGGACGCCGAAGCGGATCGGCGCGGCCGGAGCGTCTGCATCCTCGACAAGGTCGAGATGGAAGGCGCTGATGAACGCGCCGCATCCGCCGGTCGCCGTGCGCCAGCGTGCGGCTTGTGCTGCCATCTTCTCGACGCTGCCGGGATAGACGAAGCGCCCGTCCATGTGGTCGCCAAGCCAGCCATCTTCCTGGCGGGCCTGGCCGGCGACCACCAGCGGAATGGTGGGCTGCACGGGGCGTGGGAGCAGGTCGAGGGTAGGCACACGCTCGCCGTTGACCGGCAGGCCACCCGGCTGCCACGCCGCGCGCAGATAGCCGACGGCATCACGAAACGCCTGTCCACGCGCCTCGAAGTCGAGGTCGAGCAGCGGATATTCCACCGGCCGGTCACCCGAAGCGACGCCGAGGATCAATCGGCCGCCGGAGAGCGCGTCCACCGAAGCCGCCGCCTTCGCCGTCATCAGCGGGTGGCGGATCGGCAGCACGACGGCCGCCGTGCCGAGCGCGACGTTCCGTGTCACGGCCGCGAGATAGCCGAGCAGCGCGAAAACATCGTGGACTGAGCCGGCATCACCCATATTGGCGGCATCGAAGACCGGCACGTCGCGCATCCAGATCGCCGTGAAGCCTAGATCGTCGACCTTGCGGACGAGATCCGTCTGCGCCGAAAGGTCGGGCACGCCACGCGGACGGCCAGCAGCCACGCGCCGGGTCTCGCCGGCGGGCGACCAGTCATTATCGAGCGGCAGCTCGATGCCGAGGGTGAGGTGATCCGGCCGGCGGATCAGGGCGAGAGCGGATGTCTGTGTCATGCAGACGAGATAATCGACGCTTTCGGGGTTGATAATCCGTTCGCTTTCCACAGTATCTGTGAAACGAAATCACAGTGTGGCATCACATGGACAATCGCGCCGGCGAAATGCAGGTGTTCCTGCGCGCGGTCGAGGCAGGCAATTTCTCAGAGGCCGCCCGGCTCTTGCGCATGACTCCCTCGACCGTCAGCAAGCTCATCACGCGGATCGAAACCCGTCTCGGTGTGCGCCTGCTCGAACGCTCGACCCGACGCCTGTCGCTGACAACGGAGGGCCAGCTCTACTATGAGCGCAGCCTCGCGGTGCTGGGTGAACTCGACGACATCGAGCGCGAACTTTCGCAGGGTGCCGAAAGCACCGGCGGCACGGTCCGCGTCAACGCCTCGGTCGCCTTTGGCGTGCTCGCGGTGGAAGCCGCACTGCCGGCGTTCTGGCAGGCCTATCCGAATGTCGTCGTCGACCTCTCGCTCTCCGACGAAATCGTCGATCTCTACCTAGATCGCACCGACGTGGCGTTCCGAGTCGGACGACTGCAGGATTCCGGCATGATGGCCCGTCGCATCGGCATCGCCCGGCGTAGGATCGTCGCCTCACCGACCTATCTCGAACGCCACGGGACGCCGCGCACGGTCGGAGACCTGGCGCGCCATAATTGCCTCGGTTTCAACTTCCGCCGCGCGGCTCCCGTCTGGCCGCTCAAGGAAAGCGGGCGCATCGTCGATCGGGCGGTCAATGGTTCGCTGCTGGCCAATAACGGCGAGACAGTCCGACGCATGGCGGTCGCGGGCGTCGGACTGGCAAGGCTCGGTGACTATCATGCCCGTGACGATCTCGCCGCCGGCCGCCTCGTCGAAATCCTCTCGGATGCCGTCGAGGGCGACGAGGAAGAGATCCATGCCGTCTACCTGGGAGGCGCGCGCCTTCCTCAACGGGTGCGTGTGTTTTTGGATTTTGTTGTGCCGCGGCTGCAGGCGTTCCTTGGATCGTGATCGCTCTCACTCAATCGGCTCGATAGCCCATACTAATTTAACTAGTAATATCAATTACTTAATTCCATAATGTTTGTTATGCGATCACTGATTCGATCAAAAAAAGGCGCGGCTCGCGCCGCGCCTATACCGGCCATGTCCCCACATGGCGGACCCCGGTTTACCGGGATGAGCATCTCAGGCAGCCTACCGCGTAGAGGCATTGTCTCGACAGACAGGACCCGCCTGTATTCGCGTACGCCCTCGACTCGGACCGTTGCCCCCCACATGCGGGCGTTCGTTACATTCCGCACCAGCTCGATTCAAATATCCCCGGCCCTGCACGGTCCATCTTTAGAACTTCTCCCACCAAGTAAAGAGACCCGCAGATAACGACGCGCGAGCTCTTTGACATTTTTCTGAGAGCCTGCGGCACGGTCGGTCCAGACAATGCGCGGCCTCCACTTGCGCGAATAAGGTCGTCAATGGCGGTCGCGTCATATTGACCGGGTTCCGACACGACGAATACGTTTTCGGCGCAGGGCCAGAGAGTCTCCAGAAACGGACGCGGATCGCGATCGCTTTTCATGCCCACGATCAGTGTACAGCCGTCGTCCCAATGCCGCAGTTCCGCTGCAAGTGCCGCCGCGCCGCCGGGATTGTGTGCGCCGTCAACCCAGAGCTCGGAGCCGGTCGGAGGAATTCCGCTCAATGCGCCATCCAGTCGCTGCAATCGGCCAGGCCACACCACTTGCCGGACACCGCAGGCAATGGCCGCTGGAGACGGCCGAAAGTCCGCGGCCCGCAGAGCGCCAAGGGCAATGCCCAGATTGTCGAGCTGGTGCCGGCCCTTCAGCGCGGGCTCCGGAAGGCGGATAACGTCATCCTCATCGGAAAACTGGATACCGTCAGGCTCCCGAGCGATCCGCCACGATACGTCCCGCACGCGCAGCGACGAGCCCTGACTCCCGGCTCTGCTCGCAAGACGTTGCAGCACCGCCGGTTCCTGACGGCCGGTCACCACCGGGGACCCCGGCTTGATGATCCCGGCCTTCTCGAGAGCGATATCCTCCAGGCGATGTCCCAAGAACTCCTGGTGGTCCAGCGAGATGGAGGTGATAGCGGCCGCGGCGCAACAGGCGACGACATTGGTCGCATCCAGACGCCCTCCCAGCCCCACTTCCAGAATGCACACGTCCGCCGGGTTCGCCGCGAAAATCAGGAATGCCGCCGCTGTCATCGCCTCGAACAGGGTCAGCGTGTCGGGCGCACCAAGTCTACGAAGTTCTCGAAACACGGCATCCAGGAGAGTGGGATCCGCCTCCTCTCCGGAGACGACATATCGCTCACGGAACTGCACGAGATGGGGAGACGTGTAGACATGGGCCTTCCATCCCGCCGCCCGGCAGATCGAATGCATGAATGCGCACGTGCTTCCCTTCCCATTCGTCCCGGCCACATGGATGACCGGAGGCAACCGAAGATGCGGATTGCCGATTCGGTCCAGAAAGCCGACCAGACGATCTAGGGAAAGATCAATCTTTGGGCTATACTCAAGCTGAATCTGACGGAACAGTATGTCGTCACAAGCTTCTTGCGCGATACCCACGTGTTCTACTCCTCGCGGTAAGGTGTCGAGCATGGCGGTTACTCAGCCGCGGCGCACCTCAATGCCCTGTTATCCCTCACGGACAGCGAATGTTCATTCGCCTCTCATTGCAGATATTTGGAACGCCGAGGGACATACGCGTCGAACCTCCTACCCAGGTGGGATCAGGCATGTTCGCTCCTTCCCCGCAACGTCACTGATCGGGACTGTCCGCGGGTACATTCGCCGCCCCCCCCCCGTGCCGTGCCAGAGCGCATGCCCAGGTGTTTTCGAGCAGCATGGCAACTGTCATCGGCCCCACTCCGCCGGGCACGGGCGTGATCGCACCGGCTGTTTTTCGGACCTCGTCGAAATCGACGTCGCCGACAATGCGGCCCTTCCCGTCCGCACCGTGTATGCGGGTAATGCCGACGTCGATGACAATGGCGCCCGGCTTGATCCAACTTGCCTTCACTAGACCCGGCACGCCGGTCGCGGACACGACGATGTCGGCGTTTCGGGTGTAGGCGGGCACGTCATGGGTATCAATGTGGGTGACGGCCACGGAGCATCGGGCATTGAGAAAGAGCTGCGCCGCGGGACGGCCCACGACCGTCGAACTCCCTATGACAACGACGTCACAGCCGGTGACGTCGGGACAAACCCTCCGCACGAGATGCAGGCAACCCTTCGGGGTGCACGGCACGATTCCCGGCTCGTCAACCGCCAACAAACCGGCGTTGACGGGATGGAAACCGTCGACATCCTTTTGCGGATTGATCCGCTGCAATATTCTTGCCTTTGAAAGATGGGAGGGAAGAGGCAGCTGAACTAGGATCCCATCGATCATCGGGTCATTGTTTAGACGGTCCACAAGCGCCAGAACCTCGTCCTCGCCGGATGAATATTCCAGCCTGTATTCAAAAGACGTCATTCCGACGGACCGCGCGTGACGCGCCTTGGTCTGTACATAGATTTCGCTGGCTGGATCGTTGCCTACCAGGACGACCGCGAGCCCCGGCGCACGACCTGCCTCCCGAAGGAACGTCTCGATCCCCGGCCTGAGACGTTCCCTCAGCAGGGCGGCCTCTTTCCGACCGTCGATGATGGTGGCGTTCATCTGTGACTCCCGGCTAGTCGGGAAAGACGATGGTGGTGGCGCCATGCATGAAGACCCTATCTTCGAGATGGTACCTTACGGCTTTGGCGAGCACGCGCCGCTCGATGTCGCGTCCCTTGCGGATCAGGCTGTCCGGGGTGTCGCCATGGGTAATGCGCTCCACATCCTGTTCAATGATGGGTCCTTCATCGAGGGCGTCCGTGACGTAGTGAGCGGTCGCGCCGATCAGCTTGACCCCGCGCCTATGCGCCTGATGGTAGGGACGCGCGCCCTTAAACCCCGGCAGGAAGGAATGGTGGATGTTGATGCAGCGCCCCGACAGGTGAGCCGAGAATTCCTGTGAGAGGATCTGCATATACCGCGCCAGGATCACGAGTTCGGCGCCGCTGCCGTCGATGAGCTCTCGAACCCGCGCCTCCTGCGACTGCTTCGTTTCGGCATTCACAGGAAGGTAGTAGAATGGAACATTCTGGATATCGAGTTCGGAAAACGATTCCATAGGATGGTTCGAAATGATCGCGGCCACCGACATCGGCAGTTCACCGATCCGCCGACGATAAAGCAGGTCCACCAAGCAGTGATCGAAGCGAGACACCAGAATGATGACCGAGCGGGTGGCGTCTTCCTGCCGAAGCGACCATTTCATCTCGTACTTGGATGCCACGTCGCTGAATGCGTCCCGAACCTCTTCCATTGAGAGGGACGGGTTATCGCCACGGTTGAACGATGTGCGCATGAAGAAGACATCATGCTCGCTATCGTGAAACTGGTCGTCGGAACTAATATTATAGCCGCGTTCCGCAAGGAACGTACCGACGGCGGCTACGATGCCGATGCGGTTAGGGCATTGGATCTTCAATATGAGATTTGCGGGTGCGGTCGTCATCGCGTAGACATCCAGCCGATCGGCCGCGTGGGGTGGCAGCCGCAGAAGGGGGACCGGGGACGCCGGACGAAAGTGTGCGGCGCCCCCGATGGATCGAGTTTGGCGGTCTAGGCAGAAGCCATCGCCTTGGCGAACTTCTCCGCCTCGCCAGGCTTCATGCGGTGCGAATTCTCCGACTTCGGGAAGGTCCCGTTCCGCGCAGCGGCAAAATAGGCGCCGTAGGCATCTTCCATGTTTTTCCACACGTTCCCGAAGGCTTCGCGCGATGCCGGCATGCGGAATGCCGAATTGCCCGCGACGTCACAGGAAATATGGTAGATGAAGTCCGCGTGAGGACCGGACCCGAGGCTGCCGATGATGATCGGCAGATTGCCGGTGCACCATTTCACCAGTTCCTCGGACGTGTGCTCGAAGAGAGCGACCGAGACACCGACATCGATGCATTGGCGGACGAGAGCGACGATCTCCTCGGCTTCCGCGGCCGTGGTGCCCGCCGGAGCGTATCCGGAGTGCATGACGGCGCGTTCGCTCTGGACCCCAAAATGGCCGATGACCGGGATACCGACATCGATGATCGCCTTGACGTGGGGTATCATACCGAAGGTGGGCTCGATGTGCACGCCGTCGGCACCGAGCTTGACGGCGCGGGCGGCATTTCGGACCGATTCCTCGATCGAAACGCCGACCGTGGTGTTGGGCATGTTGCAGATGAGCAGCGGAGACTGCGCACCGCGGAGCACGGCCTGCAGCATATACAGCTGCTCTTCGTAATCGACCGTGGCCATGGACTTGTGGCCGAACAGGCCCATCGGACCCGGACTTCCACAATGGACGATGTCGGCGCCCAGCGCCTCGGCCATTGCTGCACTTGGCGTATCGTGGCATTCCATGCCGACGATCCGCTCGCCCTTCGCCTTTTTTTCAAACAGGTGTTTGATGCGTGTTTTACGGCGTGCGGCCATTTTTCTCTCCCTTCCCTTTCGGGGTTTTAAAGGCCCGCTGCAACCGATGTGCAGACGGACCTGCTCGGATCCCCGGGAGCCAAACCACTTGGCTTCGCCCGGTCCGATTCTCTGCTGACGGGAAGCACCGACGGCCCCGTCACGATTCGGCTGTGAGGACGCTGCGACCGATCTGCGCGGGAAGCGCGTTCGCGTACTCGACGGTGCGCTCGAAGGCGCCAAGCGGGAAGAAATGAAGTTGCTCGAAGAGTGAATCCGGGTCGGATGCTCTGGCCTCGACGATAGCCGAGACCAGCCCCGATGGATCGCGTCGGCCGGCCAGCTGCAATAGTCCCGGCGACGACGAACGGAGCGCCTTGAGAGAAGCGCCGACGCCGCAGGCGACAGCATGCCTAATAAGGCTTGGGACACCGGCGAGCCCATGTATCCCGGGATGGACGGGAAGCTGGATTCCCAAGGCCCGCAGGCCTCGCTCCCAGGCCAGCACGGGCGCCGCGTCGAAGAAGAACTGGGTGACCAGGTAGCAGGCGATGCCGCTCGCCCGGGCGAACTCGTTCTTCGCCTGGAGCGCCTTTTCAAGGTCGGAGCCGGACACGTCGGAATGGCCTTCCGGGTGGCCGGCGAAGCCGATCCGCGCCAGGCCGGATCGCTCGAGCACCCCGGTTCCCAGTATCTCCAAGGTATTTTGAAAGGCGCCCGTCGCGCGGGCATCTCCTCCGGCGAGGAGTAGGATCTCGTCGACTCCGCATTCATCGCTCAGACGCTTGAGGCGATCGGCAAGCTGGGCAGCATCCTTAAGCGTGCGGGCGGTGACATGAGGAACCGGGACCAAATCTTCCCGCCGAAGGGCCTTGGCCGCTTGCACCGTATCGTCGAAGCTATTGCGGGGGAGAAGCGGAATATAAACCTTTGTCTGTTCAGGAAGGTCCGCCAGTCCTGTTTTACTCTGAAGAACTTCGCTCGGCGTTGCCTCGATCGTATAGTTCTCGAAGAAAGACGGACGAGAACCAGGTCGAGACGCGTCTTCGCGTCGGCCAAGCGGCCGAGCGCCTTGCTCATTATCCATTTGGCGCCCTCCCTCGGGCATGCTCGGAGGCTTCTCTCCGTTTTTCTATATTCAACGTTAGATTCCTATTTGTGCGACTGTCAAGCGTCCCATACAGCTATTTGGATGCCGTTCGGTATGGGATTTTTTGTGCGCAGCAGCAATCCAACCGTGATAATGTCGGGTCGAGGCGCGGCGCCTCGCATGACTCCGGAATCTGGACTACACGATGGATATCCGCCTATTGCGTCGACGGGGATACAGGAAAGTTGGCGAGGTGGCTGAGCGCTTTGGCGTGACGCCACGCACGATCCTGTATTACGAAGAAGAAGGGATTATCAGCCCGATCAAGACCGAGGGTGGCACGCGCCTTTATTCGGAGGCGGATATACGCAGATTTGGCGTTGCCTATCGCATGGCCGCTCTCGGCATTCCGCTCAAGGTCGTCGCAGAGCTTGCGAACATTCGGCCGAGCGCAGCAACGGGAGATGAATCCGGGAGGGCTCTTTGTCGCACATTGGATGCCGTTGACCAATCTGTCCGCCAGCGCGTCGATCAACTCGACAAATTGTCACGCGATATCGAACGGGCGCGTACTCTTCTGAAGCAGTGCTGGCGTTGTCCGAACAAACCCGATCGCGTTCATTGTCCGAATTGTCCGTGCGAGACGGGCAAGGAGGATGCCGAAATATTATGGCTGACCTGGGACGTGGAAACTCCGCCTCGTATAGACAGCGAGGTTTCGACAGAATCCGAGACGCGAGCGGATAGTCCTCAAGGACGGTCATACGTTACGCAGGCAGACCCGATCGCTTCAACTCAATTGCGACGAGACCGCATCAGAGTGCAGAAATGACTCTCGATGCTCACATGGATTGTAGCTCAATAATCTGAAATGCCGTGGTCATTGGGCATCGTTTGTTTCAGTCACGGATCGAGCCCCTCGCAAGCTTTCGTGTCCGTTGATCGTGCTTTTTTTCTGAACTAGGCATCACGTATCCGCATGCGAAGTCCGGCTATCAGCACGATGAGACACAATATATTTATTTGGATCTCACTGAAGGCATAAAGCACAAAATGACATGCTGTGACTCGACGACCGAAGTCCATCATCGATATGCCGGCATGGGCGCCGAGCGGGCTGGCGTCGCGCACGAGTAACTCAAGATGATGATGCGCTCGAACGATGGGATCGACCAGACCAAATGCCGCATGACCACCACGATGTGCGCTGGTAAACTAGAGCACGTCCGTTTTAATCCGGCTCATACCCTGTGGCTTTGAAGTAGTTTGCGCATTCGGCGGGCGTGAAGGCGTCGAGGAGCGCGCCCACGGCGTCCCACAAAGCGCTGACGGTGCGCTCGGCTCTGGCCCGCAACAATGCCTTGAGCTTGGCGAAGGCATTCTCGATCGGGTTGAAGTCCGGGCTGTAGGGCGGCAGGTACAGGAGCGTGCCGCCGACCTGCTCGATAGCCTCGCGCACGCCCGCCGCCTTGTGGGCCGGAAGATTGTCCATGACCACGATGTCACCGGGCTGGAGCGTGGGGACCAGCACCTGCTCGACATAAGCCCGGAACACGGTCCCGTTCATGGCGCCGTCGTAGACGAAGGGTGCGGTCATTCCGGCAAGGCGGAGCGCGCCGGTGAAGGTCGTGGTCTTCCAATGCCCGTGCGGCACCCCCGCCCGGCAGCGCTCGCCGCGCAGGGAGCGGCCCCGCAGGCGGGCCATCTTGGTGGACAGGCCGGTCTCGTCGATGAAGACAAGCCTTTCCGGATCGAGGTCGGGCTGGGCGTCGAACCAGTCCTCCCGCCGCTTCAGGATATCCGGACGCTCCTGCTCCAGCGCATGGGCGGACTTTTTTTGAACGTCCAGCCGCGCGAGCGCAGCCACGTGCTCAACGCGCTCCGCTCGATGGCGAGAGCCCGTTCGACCTTCAGCCGAGCGACCATCTCGTTCAGCGTGATGTCCTTGGCCGCATCGATCATGGCGAGGATGAAGGCCTCGTGGGCATCGAGCCGTGAACCGCGCGGCTTGCCCTGCCGCCGGGCCGTGCGCTCCCCGTCCTGCCGCGCCCGCCGGGCCCAGATAATGGCCGTCGCCACCCCGATCCCAAACCGCGCCGCAACAGAGCGGGCCGAGGCTCCGGCCGCCACCGCTTCCAGAACCCGTACCCGAAGATCGTCCGAATAAGCCCGTGCCATCACCCCCTCCCTCAACGGAGACGGTGAATCACAACAGAGCAAGAACGTCACCCCCCATCGAATCGGCGTTCAGCGGACGTGCTCTAACTATCCGACGCGGCTCGGGTGTGTCGTCGGGAGTGAGCACCGGGCGGCCAGCGAGGGCGGCTTCCAGAGCCCCGTCTCGTTCGAATATGCCGTGAAGGGCTTGGACAACTTCATCTGATCGGACGAAGAGCTGGGGCGGCAACTCGCGGCGTTAACACCGCAATCTGCCGCCCCAGCCTTTCGTCCGACAACTGCCGTCAGATCTTCAGTTCTTTGGCGGCAAGTTGCGTTCCCTTCACGCGCGCCGCAATCTTCTCGAAGGCGATATCGCGCGCGAAATCGGCTGAACCGTGCTTGGGCTTTCGATCGAGGCTGAACGGGGAAAAGCCGCAATCGTCGGTTGTTCCTAGGCGCTCGACGGGAATGTGACGTGCTGCAGTGAGAATATCGGCGCAGACGGCATCAGGGCTTTCAACATTCGGGTCCTGCGGGTTGATGACCCCGACGAAGCACACTTGCGGCACGCCGTTTGCGTTGACGCGGCTGTGCTCGCCGATCAGGCGGTAGGTACGCTCCTTGTCCTTCTCGCTTGCTGCTTGGATGAGGAAATAACCCGCGTTCATCTTGAACAGGGAAGGCAGCAATTCGGCGTAGTCCACATCGGCGCTATGCGTGGAATCGCAATCGCCGCCTGGGCAGGTATGGACGCCGATATTACGGCGCTCCTCGGGCGAGAAACGATCGATGACGCGGTTGTTCAGGGAGATGAAATCCTCGAGCATGCCACGCCCCGTCCAGGGATTGCTCGGGTCGGCGCGGCAGGCGAGGCGCCCTTCGGTGAAGTCGATCGACACTCGCTTGGCTCCCGCATTGAAGGCCGAGCGGATATCCTTTTCGCACTCGTCGCAGAGGTCAGACAAGAACCGTTCGCGGCTGTAATCGGGAAGGCTGCCGTCGAGTGGGTAGAGCAACGAAAGCATCGACGGCGCAATGACGGCCTGCTTAAGCGGCTTGGTCGCGATCTTCATCGCCTTTTCGACGATTGCGCCCGAATAGGTCTTGTAGCGGAACGGGCCGGTAACGAGCCGTGGCAACTGGCGGTGATGACCGTCCTCGAAGATCGCAAAATACTGCCCGTCGGTAACCAGATTGTCGGCAAGCCCCGTGCCGCCAAGTGTGTCCATAAGCGGGTAAGTCGCGAAGCTCGAAATCCGCTGCTCGCCGTCGGATACCACTGGCGCAGCAGTCGCTTCCATGCGCCTGATCGTGTCGGCGCATGCTGCGTCCTGAAGCGCTTCCAATTCATCTCGGCGGAGCGTGCCGGCGTCGTACGCCGCATAGCCATTCTGAAGTGCGACCGGCCGCGGCAGCGAGCCGACAGGTTCGGTGGGTAGCGGCATGTTGAACGATCCTCTCTGTTTAAGTTGGTTGGCTGGTGAGACTGGACCGGTGTCGGACCGTTGATTACGACCCATGATGCGCGCATCGATCGCCAGGCCAATGTTTCGGCCTTGTTGGTGGTTTGCTTCCTTCGCTGCCGCGACTCTCCATGTCATCCCATCGTCGACGAAGACCACGAAGGCCGCCGAGGATGGCGTTGACGCGGATAGAAGAGCACTTTGTCTTCGGAGGATAGCGTCCAGTCGGCGAGCACCTGGATGGGTCGACCATCGGTAAGGTATGCCTCCGCTGTGCGGCGTTCGATGCAGGCGAAGCCCAAGGCCTGCGGTCGCGGCGTTGGTTGCCGAGTTCGTCGTCCCGAGGATGAGGCGTCCAATGAGATTTACTTTCTGGCCCTTCCGGTTTGCCCGGATGCCAAGCCATGGTTGTGCCGCATAGCAGCCGGACGCGGATGTCTTCACGGATAAGAAGGTCATCGGGATCTGCTGAATTCCGCACGCATCGAGATGGGCCGAGGTACCGAAAGTGGAATTGGCCTCCTGGTACCGAGAGGTAAAATAATCAAGCTGCCATTGGAACCGACCCGCCGCTCTCTATCCAGCTGCCAATTTGGGCGCTTGCTACCTAGACCGTAGGCATTCACCAAGTCGATTCCAAATCAGATAGCGCGAGGCTGCGAAATAGGTCTAAAATATATTCTCTTTTAAATCCTCTCAGCAACGAAATCGATCGCATTCAGTATATATCTTATTACCTAGCGAGTCCTGAGAATACCTTTTTCTTCTAGAATAAATGTAGTGTCAGGAAAAACATCCACCTTGACGGCGCCCGACGTTAACACTTGTCCATCTGCATGACCGGATGCGATAAGTCCGGATATATACGAGATGACGACGACCGCGCTGGCATCGGCGTTGGCTATTCTCATGAGGGCGTTTTGCAGCTCCGCATTACTCTTGGCGACATCTCCATATGAATGCAGCTCCGAATGGTCTCTCGATGTCATCGCCGTACCCTGTCGTTTAAATGATATTTAGTGGTGAGAGGTTGGAGGTGCTTCAGCGCTTGGCGCCGTCCGATGCTCAGTGCTCCGCGCGGATGGACGCAGCCCGATTGCTCCTGATTCGCCTGACGGCCCTACTCTCACATTTGCTTTGCGCGAGGCGCATTCTTCCAAGCCGCGCGTATGACAGCTCCCGCACCGACAGTAGAGGCAGAGAAAAATTGGCGCGGCTTGCGCCGCGCCAATACCGGCCATGTCCCCGCATGGCGGACCCTGGTTTCCCAGGATGAGCATCTCAGAAGTCGAGCACGAGGCGATCATTTGCTCGACTGGCCCAACCGACCTTCAGTCACGCCCAACCGCCAGCAGCCGCACCTGTCGCTCGTGGTGCAGGCGATAGGCCACCGCTCCATATGTCGCCGAACAGTAAGGTACAGCATAGGTAAGCACGGCCTTCACAACGTCGAGGGGCGCATTTCCCATAACAACATCAAATTGATTTATGATATTAAGTGTTGTTCCGACAACGACTGACACGCCAACCGCGCGGCGCCGGATTCCAGATTCAAGAGCGAAGCGCAAGAAACGCATCATCTCGTTGTCTTCGTTTTCCCAGAATACCATCGGCTAAGCTACCCCGGTCCCGACGCAGCGAGCTTGCGACCTCCGGTTAATTATCTTCGACAACCCGCCAAGCGGGAACAGATGAAAGCTGCAGACCTGCATTCCCCAAGTGGCGTGTCGTTTGAGGTGAAGATCGCCTGTATCCGAGC
>NZ_JAHBGC010000052.1:83832-243860 GCF_018390645.1 Ancylobacter dichloromethanicus | reverse complement strand
AGGAAATATAATGGTCAGGACAGCGAAATCAGCGCCTTACTTGGGAAATGTGGGATTATCTCGACGAGGACCGCTACCTGCCGTTCTGGGAGCGTGTCGAGGTGCTGGATGTCCCGGTCTATCTGCATCCCGGCGCCATGGCCGACCATCCCGCCATGTTCGCCCATCGCCCCGAACTGGGCGGCCCGATCTGGGCCTGGACCGCGGAAACGGCGGCCCATGCGCTGCGTCTCGTCTTCGGCGGCACGCTCACGCGCTTTCCCGGGGTGAAGATCATTCTCGGCCATATGGGCGAGACGCTGCCCTTCCTGCTCTGGCGCCTCGACAGCCGGAGGCAGTTCGACCTCGGCGAGACGCTCGCGCCGGACGCGCTTCCGTCGGCGATCATCAAGCGCAACATCGCCGTCACCACCTCGGGCGTCTGCGACCCGGGCGCGCTCGTCGCGACCCTCCAGGCGCTGGGCGAGGACAATGTGATGTTCTCGGTCGACTATCCCTATGAGGACCCGCAGGTCGCCGCCGACTTCATCGAGGCCGCGCCGATCGGCGAGGACGTGCGCGCGAAGGTCTGCCACGGCAACGCCGAAAGGCTGCTGCGCCTGTAGCCTCGCCGGCCGTCACGGACGGCGCCGGAAACGGAAAAGGCGCGGGCCCTGCGGCCCGCGCCTTCCGCTGCCGGGAATGCGGCATGCTCACCGGGTAGAGCGGGCGTTCTGCTCGATGGAGCGCTGGATGTAGGGCTCGACATTCTGGGTCGAGGGCTGCTGGACATAGGCGTTGCGGCCCTCGATCAGCGGGGCGCCGGTCCGGCCATTGGCATTCGCCTCGCTGGCGCTGCGGATGGTGGCCTCATAACCGGCCTTCTCCACCGGGTCGCGCCCTTCCGCCAGCGCGGTGTTGGCGAAGCCGGCGGCGGACAGGGAAAGGACGGTGGCGGCGAAGATCATCTTCCAGTTGATGGCACGCATGGGGGGCTCCTGTTGTTGATGTCTCATATGCCAAGGCGTGTCCGTGTAGACTTACACGTAGTTCCTATGGCAATAATTGCGTCTACTTACTTGCCTAAAGGCTGAATGCCTTCTCCGTCATCGGATGAAAACAACATAGGGTGGAGTTGTCGCAAGTTTTCTTCAGAAATGGGTACCAATTGTCTCGACCTGTCGCAGCCCATGCGCGCTCTACGGTTTGTTACAATTTTTCCCAGCGGGTAAAAGGCGATGGCGATATGTAAAGGACGTGGAGCTCTGAAATGGACGCCGTACCGCACATCGCCATCGTCGACGACCATCGCGACATTCGCGATCTGGTGGGCAAATATCTGCACCGGCACGGCTACCGCACCTCGCTGGCGGAGAACGCCGCGGCGTTCCGCCGGCTGATGGAGCGCAACGCCTTCGACCTCGTCGTGCTCGACGTGATGATGCCGGGCGAGGACGGGCTGTCGCTCTGCCGCTACCTGCGCGAATCCACAAGTCTTCCGGTCATCATGCTCACCGCGATGGCGGAGGAGACCGACCGTATCGTCGGGCTGGAACTCGGCGCCGACGATTACCTGTCCAAGCCGTTCAACCCGCGCGAATTGCTGGCGCGGATCAAGGCGGTGCTGCGGCGGGTGCAGAGCCTGCCGCCGCAGCGTGGGCAGCTGAAGGCCAAGGAACTGCGCTTCGACCGCTGGGCGCTCAATGTCGGCCGGCGCGAACTGATCGACCCGGATGGGCTCACCGTGCCGCTGAGCACCGCCGAGTTCCGGCTGCTGAGCGTGTTTCTCGACCATGCCGGGCTGGTGCTCAGCCGCGACCAGTTGCTCGACCTGACGGTCGGGCGCAGCGCCGAGCCGTTCGACCGGGCGATCGACAACCAGGTCAGCCGGCTGCGCAAGAAGATCGAGATCGACCCCAAATCGCCGGCGCTGATCAAGACCCACTGGGGCGGCGGCTACAGCTTCTCGGCCGAGGTGGAAGGCCAATGACCGGGGTGTGGAACCGCAGCCTGACCGCCCGCTTCGTCGCCGTGATGCTGCTGGCGCTGGCGCTCTCGCAGGGCATCAGCTTCCTTCTGTTCACCGACGAGATGGGCGGCGCGCTGGTGCGGGCGGCCAAGACCGAATTCCTCAGCCGCAGCGCCTCGGTGGCGCAGGTGCTGGAAACCACGCCGCCGACGGTCCAGCAGGACATATTGCAGTCCAGCGGCACCAGCTATACCCGCTTCTGGGTAACGCCGACCTTCCCCGGCGATGTCGAGAGCTGGCGGCAGGAGGCCAAGAGGCGCCTCGCCGAGCCGCTGCCGACGCTGGCCAACCTCGCCGGCACCGAACAGGCGGTGCGCCAGGCGGCATCGGCGGCGGCGATGCCCGCGCCGCAGCCCGCCAGCGCGACCATGGCCTCGCCCGCCGCCTCGAACGGGCCGCCCTATTCGAGCTGGCTCGACCTGCCGGCCCATGCCTGGCCGCTGTCGCGTGCCGCCAAGTTCCTCTATTGGGGCGATGCCGGCGGGATGGGTCTCGCGGTGCAGCTTAAGGACGGGTCCTGGCTCAACAGCGCGTTCTCCAAGAAGATGGCGAACAGCATGCTGACCGCCCGTTCGCTGATCTCGCTGGCGGTGACGGCGATTGTCCTTTCCCTGTGCGCGGCCTTCATCGCCCGCACCATGACCAAGCCGATGCGGCGCCTGGCGGCGGCGGCGGAAGCGCTGGGCCGGGGCGAGAGCGTGGCGCCGTTGCAGGAAAAGGGGCCGGACGACCTGCGCCATACCGCCGTGGCGTTCAACCTCATGCAGTCGCGGCTCCAGCGCTTCGTGGAGGACCGCACCCGCATGCTGGCGGCGATCGGGCACGATCTGCGCACGCCGATCACCTCGCTGCGGCTGCGGGCCGAATTCGTCGCCGACGACGAGACCCGCGAGAAGATGCTCGACACGCTGGACGAGCTGCGCGCCATGACCGAGGCGACGCTGGCCTTCTCGCGCGAGCAGGCGACCGAGGAGGTCACGCGCAATGTTGACCTCACCGCGCTGGTGGGGAGCCTGTGCGACGACCTGGTCGAGCTGGGCCATGAAATCACCTGCACCGAAGGGCCGAAGATCAGCTATCGCTGCCGGCCCGACGCGCTGAAGCGGGCGGTGCGCAATCTGGTGGAGAACGCGGTGCGCTATGGCGAGCGTGCCCGCGTCTCGCTGCGCACCACGCCGCAGGCGATCGAGATCGTGATCGAGGATGACGGGCCGGGCATTCCCCCCGAGATCGTCGAGAGGGCGTTCGAGCCGTTCTTCCGCATCGAGCATTCGCGCAATCGCACGACCGGCGGGATCGGCCTCGGCCTGTCGATCTCGCGCAACATGGTGCGCCACCATGGTGGCGACATCATCCTCGCCAATACCGGGCACGGGCTGCGCGCCACCATCAGCCTGCCCTATGCCGAAACGCCGGCGACGGAGGCAAAGGGCGCGGCGCGCTCGATGCGGAGGGCCAGCCCGCCCGTCGGCGCACCGCGACGCACGCCGGCGGAATGAGCCGTTCAGGCCGACCGCCGGTTCAGGGGCGGACGCCGGGCGTCTCGATCGCCATGCCGGCGGCGCGCTGCATGAGATACAGCTCCAGCGCGATGAACGCGTCGGACCCGGCGGCGAAGGGTTCGGCGCGCACGCCGATCATGCAGTTGCGCATGCGCCGTTGCAGCGAACCGACGCCCTGCCATTCCAGGCGATACAGCGGATAACCGGTCGGATGCGCCTGGGTGACGGCGCTGCCGGCGAGGCGCCCGCGCCAGTTGTCGTCGTGGCAGTTGGCGCAGGAAAGGTCGAGCTGGCCCATGCGCGTGGTGAACAGTTCCCGCCCGGCGGCGCGATACGCGTCGAGGCCCGGGTCGCTCGGCGGCGAAATCGGCATGCCGCGCGACTGGTGCGCCACGAAGGTGGTAAGCGCCAGCAATTCGTTGCTCTCGCGCACCAGCGCCGACGCGCCCTGCCGTACGGTCCGGCATTGATTGATGCGCCCGGTCAGGTCGACGGGTTTTCCGCTGGCAGCGTCAAGGGCGGGATAGCGCGCCGCGACGCCGCGCATGCTGTCCGCCGCCGCGCCATGGCAGCCGGCGCAGGACAGGCCCGATGCGCCTGCCCCCTGCTCCCACAGGCCGGCACCCTGCACCACCCAGAGCATGCCGGGATTGCTGGTGTCGTCCGCCTGCATCGCCTGCGTTTCCGGCGCCATGAAGTCGCTGCCGGAACGCCGCTCGCCGGCGGCGATGCCGTCCGCCGCCGCCGGGGCGCCCGCCAGCAGCGCCAGCACGATCAGGCCATGGGCCGGCCGGCGCATCAGCTCACCACGATCTCGGCGCTGGCGGTCTCGGTCTGTCCCTCGTCGTCGGTCCAGGCAAAACCGACCGTCCCGCTCTCGGTGGCAACGAGGCTGAACGAGACGAAGGGATTGGCGGAGACGGCGGGGAAGAACGCGGCGGCGAACACCTCCTCGCCGCCATAGGTGCAGACGAAGCGGGTGATGATGCGGCGGGGAATCGCGACCCCGTTCGGCCCCATCCGGTAGCCGGTTTCCATCGGGTGGGCGATCATCGCCCTGACGTCGACGATGTCGCCGCGTCGGGCGGTCCCGGGAACGCTGACGAGAGACCTGGTCATGACAAATCCTCGATGCAGGCGGCGAGCGTGACGATCACATTGGCCTCGCTCGACCAGTAGGTGCCGTCGCTCAGCTCGGCGACCGCGAGGAGGGTCTGCGAGGTCGCCAGCCGGATGCGGGTGGCGATGCGCGCCCGGCCGTTGCGCGGGCCGAGCCGGAAGACCGCGACGTCCGCCTGCGGGTTCTTCTCGTTGAACAGGCCGATGCGGCGCACATGAGAGGCCTCGCTCATCGGGCTTTCGACCTCGACGGTGACGCCGACGGCGTTGCCGTTCTCCACCAGCGGGGGAACGGTCAGCTTCACCCGCCCCGCATTGACCGGGGCGCCGCCGGTGAAGCCGGCGACCGCCTCCTGCAGCGAGGGTCGCGCCAGCGCCCGCAGCGGCAGCGCCATCACGATGATGCCGACGCCGCCGGCGAGCACGGCGCGCCGGCCGAGCGAGGGGCCGCCGGCCGGCTCGAGTCCGGCGGGATGGCGGGTGGTGGGCGCCTTCATGGGCTCACTCCTTCAACGTCACGAGATAGGCCACCAGATGCTCGATCTCGGCGGCACCGAGCACCGGCCGGCCCTGCCAGGCCGGCGCGGTCCGCGCGCCCGCCCGCCGCGAATGGTAAGCCGGCATGATGCTCGCCGGATTGAGCCGCTTCATGTCGACGATGCGCAGTCTTATCTGGCCCTCGCCGAGCCGGCCCCCGACGCCCTTGAGGCTCGGCGCCAGCGTGCCCTGAAGCGGCGTCGCGCCGGCAGGCAGCGCGTGGCACAGGATGCACAGGCTCCGGTGCCGCTCCCCGATCAGCGCCTCCCCGAGCGCCGCATCGCCGCGCCGTCCGGCCAGAGGCTCCGGAATCGCGTCTCCGATGACGACATAGGGCACAAGCTGCTGCCCGGCCATCTCGTCGGCCCGCGCCGTGGCCGTCGCCGCGCCGGCGAGCGCGAAGGCGGTCCACGCGCCCGCCGCGGCGCGCCTCACCCGAAGGCTTCCGTGGTGATGGTGTCGAACCACGCCGCGCCGAAGGTCGCCTCCTCGGCACGCTCGGCCCCTGTCGCGTCGAGCGGCGAGGTGCCGCCGGCGCCCTCCACCTCGGCCAGCAGGCCGTCGCGAGGACTGTACACGCCGGCGATGGAGATGCCGTAATCGGGCGCCAGCAGGCTGTAGCAGGTGTTGATCAGCTTCGGCTCGCCCGGGTTCCGCCCGTGCAGCAGCGCGACCACGGCGCTGGCGCAGGCCTTGGCCTGGGCGTTGGCGGTGAAGGCGGATTTCGGCATGGCCCCGCCAATCGCCGCGTCGCCGATGACGTGGACATTCGGCACCAGACGGGATTCGAAGCTCACCGGGTCGATCGGGCACCAGCCGGTGCGGTCGGCGACGCCGGCGATATCCGCGATGGCGCCGGCGCGCTGCGGCGGGATGACGTTGGCCACCGCCGCCCGGTGCTCGCCGAATTCGGTGCGCACCGTCCGGGTCGCCGGGTCCACCCCGGTCACGCCGCCGCCGAAGGACAGCCCGACCCATTCGATCATGCCGGGATAGAGCGCCGCCCAGCCGGCCTCGAACAGGCGCTGCTTGGAGAAGGCGTCCTTGGCGTCGAGGATGAGGATCTTGGAGCGCGGCTTGTGCGCCTGGAGATAGTGCGCGATCAGGCTCGCCCGCTCATAGGGGCCGGGCGGGCAGCGGAACGGGTTGGCCGGCGCCGAGATGACGACGAGCCCGCCATCCGCCATCGCCTCCAATTGGCGGCGCAGCAGCAGGGTCTGCTCGCCCGCCTTCCAGGCGTGGGGCATCTGCTCGACCGCCGCCGCGTCATAGCCGGGGATGGCGTCGAAGCGCAGGTCGATGCCCGGCGCGACGATCAGCCGGTCATAGCTCAGCCGCACCTCGTCGGCGAGCACCACGCGCCGCTGGTCGGCCTCCACCCGCACCGCCTTCTGCGGCACATGGACGATGCCGTCCGCCTCGATCCCGGCATAGCCGAAATGCTGGGCGCTCATGTCGCGCATCCCGGCAATGACCGCGTTGCTGAGCGGGCAGGCGGTGTAATGCGTGCGGGGCTCGACCAGCGCGACGGCGATGCCGGGGTCTTCCCGCTTGACCGCGCGGGCGAAGCTGGCGCCGGCGAAGCCGCCGCCGATCACCACCACCCTCGATGCCACCTGGGCGCGCACGGCCGGGCTCGCCAGAACCGCGCAGGCACCGGCGGCGAAGCCCAGGACGCGCCTACGGCTGAGCCGGAGCGTTGCCCCCGGCGGCGAAATAATCGGCGATCGCGCGCGTTTCCTCATCGGTGAAACCCTTGGCAATGCGCGTCATGACGGTCGAGCGGCGCTCGCCCGAACGGAAGGCGGCCATCTGCGCCACGATCTGCTCCGCCGGCTGCCCGTTCAGGCTCGGCACCGGACCGTTGGTCGCGGCGCGCGGATGACAACCCGAGCAGGACGTCGCCCCGCGCGGCGGCGCGGCATCCGCCGGAGCCATGGACATCAACATCCACAGCGCCGGCAGCATGAAATGAAACAGGCGCATCAGGCAAGCTCGTGGTTCTTCAGCGGCATGATGCGGTAACGCGTGCCGGTGGCGGCGAACAGCGCGTTGAGCACCGCCGGCGCCGCGACCGCGATGGTCGGCTCGCCCACCCCGCCCCAGAAGCCGCCGGAAGGCAGCATGATGGTCTCCACCGCCGGCATCTGCGCCATGCGCAGCACCTCGTAGGTGTCGAAGTTCTCCTGCTCCATCCGCCCGCCGGCCACCGTGCATTCGCCATAGAGGCAGGCGGAGAGGCCATAGACGAAGGAGCCCTCGACCTGCCGCTCGACCTGCGCCGGGTTGACCACATGGCCGGGATCGGTGGCGGCGACGATGCGGTGGATCTTCAACTCGCCATCCTCCACCGACACTTCGGCGGCGGCGGCGACATAGGAGCCGAAGCCCATGATCTGGCCGAGACCACGAAAGCGCCCTTCCGCCGGCGGCGTCTCCCAGCCGATGCCCTCGGCCGCCGCCTCCAGCACCGCGAGGTGCTTGGGATGGTCCGCCATCAGCTTGCGGCGGAACGCCAGCGGCTCGGCGCCGGCGGCGTGCGCCAGCTCGTCGATGAAGCACTCCATGTAGATGGCGTTCTGGTTGAGGTTCACCCCGCGCCAGAAGCCCGGCGGCACCGGCGGGTTGCGCATGGCGTGGTCGATCAAAAGGTTCGGCACGGTATAGGCGAGATGGCCCTCCGGCAGGCTCGCGGTCAGCCCCTGGAACACCACCGGGTCCATGCCGCCCTGCATGCCCTGCGGGCGCACGGCGGCGAGAATCGACTGGCCGGAAATGCGCATGTGCAGAGCGGTGAGATTGCCGTCCGCGTCCAGCGCCCCAGTGAGCTTGGCCTGCGTGGTCGGGTGATAGGCGCCGTGGAGCATGTCCTCCTCGCGCGTCCACAGCAGCTTCACCGGGGTGCCCGGCATCTGCTTCGCGATGCTCACCGACTGGCGGACATAGTCCTGGAAATTGCCGCGCCGGCCGAAGCCGCCGCCGAGATGGATCTTGTAGACCTCGCACTGGCCGACCGGCAGCCCGGCCGCCTCGGCGACCACGGCGAGGCTCGCCTCGCCATTCTGCGTCGGCACCCACACCTCGCATTTGTCCGGCGTGTAGAGCGCGGTGGCATTCATCGGCTCCATGGTGGCGTGGTTCTGGTAGGGGAAGGCATAGGTGGCGGTGATCACCTTGCCGCCGGCCGCCTCGACCCGGGCAAGCTCGGCCTTGGCATCGCCCTGGCTGTTGCCGATGAAGGCGTCCTCCGCCTCCAGCCCTTCCGCCAGCATCGCGCGGATGTCGGCGCTGGTCAGGTCCTTGTTGGGGCCTTCGTCCCAGGTGACCGGCAGCGCATCCAGCGCGGTCTTGGCCCGCCACCAGGTGTCGGCGACCACGGCGACCGTGCGCTCGTCCACCCGCACCACCTTCCTGACGCCGGGCATGGTCTCGACGGCGGCCGCATCGAAGCTCGCCAGCGTGCCGCCGAAGACCGGGCAGGCCTTGACGGCGGCGTTGAGCATGCCGGGCAGCTTCAGGTCGGCGCCATAGACCTGCTTGCCGGTGAGCTTTTCCACCGTGTCGAGGCGCGGCAGCGGCTTGCCGGCGATCTTCCAGTCCTTGGGGTCCTTCAGCGTTACCTCGGCCGGCGGGGTCTGGCGGCCGGCGGCCTCCGCCACCTCGCCGAAGCGCAGCGTGCGCCCGCTGGGGCCGTGGGTGATGACGCTGTTCGCCGCCATGCATTCGCTGGCCGGCACGTTCCACTGCTCGGCGGCGGCGGCGATGAGCATGTGGCGGGCAGCGGCGCCGCCCTTGCGGACATAATCATGGGAATCGCGGATACCGCGGCTGCCGCCGGTGGAGTAGCTGCCCCAGACGCGGTCGCGCTTCAGGTTCTCGCCCGGCGGAGGATATTCGGTCGTGACCTTCGACCAGTCGCCTTCCAGTTCCTCGACCACGAGCTGGGCGAGGCCGGTGAGCGTGCCCTGACCCATTTCCGAGCGGGCGATGCGGACGACGATGGTGTCGTCCGGCTTCACCACCACCCAGGCATTGACCTCGGGCGGCAGCGTCGCCGCCGCGTCCTGCGCCAGCGCGGCGAACGGCACGTGGAAGCCGAGCGACAGGCCGCCGACGGCGGCGGCGGAGCCGACGATGAAGTTTCGGCGCGAGACCGACTGGACGATGCTCATTCCGCTCTCCCTCAGCCGGCCTTGGCGTCGGCCGCCATATGGATGGCGGCGCGGACGCGGTTATAGGTGCCACAGCGGCAGATATTGGTGATCTCGGCGTTGATATCTTCGTCGCTCGGCGTCGGGTTGGCCTCCAGCAGGCTGGCCACCGCCATGATCATGCCGGTCTGGCAGTAGCCGCACTGGGGCACCTCGAGCGCCAGCCAGGCCTTCTGCACCGGGTGCGAGCCGTCCGGCGACAGGCCCTCGATGGTGACGATCTTCTGGTCGGCCTCGATGGCGGCGAGCGGCATCACGCAGGAGCGCGTCGCCACCCCGTCAATATGGACCGTGCAGGCGCCGCACATGGCGATGCCGCAGCCGAACTTGGTGCCGGTCAGGCCTATCTGCTCGCGCAGCACCCAGAGAAGCGGCGTATCGGGTTCGGCCTCGATGTCGTGCGTCTGTCCGTTGACGGTGAGCTGGACCATGTTGGACTCCCGGCTGGAGAAACGGAGCCTGCCCCGCAGGCCGGAAGGCATCCCGGCGACAGCGCGGCAGGCGTTGGTCGGCCCCCGAACGCTAGGCGCGCGGTGTCGCAGAAGCGTGCCGCCCACCTGCCGGATTGTCGCGAGGTGTCGCTGCGGCGGCGCTTGATAAGAATTGATACAAACAGAGGCCACGGCGCGGCCCCGGCCCGCGCAGCCATCTTCCCGTCTCGCCGCATTTGCTGTCAGGCCGGGCGCACCGTTTCCGGCAGCAGCCGGTCGTAGAGCGCGGCCAGCCGGTCGCGGTAGCGCGTTTCCGAGAACAGCGCCGCCTGTGCCCGGCCCCGGCCGGCGAGGGTGGCGCGCAGTTCGGCGTCGGTGGACAGCGTCTTGATGGCGTCGGCGATGGCGCGCGGGTCATAGGGGTCGACCAGCAGCGCCGCATCGCCCGCCACTTCCGGGATCGAGGCGGTGTTGGCGCTGATCACCGGCGTGCCGAGCGACATCGCCTCCAGCACCGGCAGGCCGAAACCCTCGTAGAGCGAGGGGAACACCAGCGCCTTGGCGCCGCGGATCAGGCTCACCAGCAGCGGGAACGGCGCGTAGTCGAAGCGGCGCACGCGGTCGCGCACGAAGGTGAGGTTGTCGAGCTGTTCGAGGTAGCGGTTGCTGCCCTCGTTGAGGAAGCGCAGTTCCTCGCCCGCCTTCCACGCCGTCTTGCCGAGCAGCACCAGCGGCTCGTCCACCTGCGAGGCGAGATAGGCCTCGATCAGCCGGGCGATGTTCTTCTTCGGCTCGACCGCGCCGAAGAACAGGAAATAGCCCTTGTAGGTGAGCCCGAACGCCCCCTCCACTTCCTCGCGCACCAGGTCGTCCGGCTTGTCGGCATATTTCGCCGGGATCGAGACCGCCTGATAGGTGTTGGTCACCTTCTCCTCGGGATAGTCGAACAGCTCGACAATATCCCGCTTCGACGCCTCGGAGACGGTGACGATGTGGTCGGCGCGGCTCAGCACGCCCTGGATCATCCGCTTGTAGAACTTCTTGTTGTCGAGCGTGGTGAAGGGCAGGCGCAGCGGCACCAGGTCGTGCAGCGTGTAGATGTTGGGCACCCCCGGCAGCCGGATCGGCAGCGGGTAGGTCCAGTGCATCAGGTCCGGCCGGGCGACGCCGCCGACCGACATGAAGTGCCGGTAGGCATGGAAGTGCCAATAGCTGCGCGAGAACAGCTCGGGCGCGTTCCAGATCCGGTCGTAATGCGGCAGCCGCGACTGGAAGCTGCGGGTGATCACCCGCCCGGTCAGCGGCACTTCCTTCGCCCGTACCCCCAGCGGCGAGGTGCAGAGCTGCTTCAGCCGCCGGGCGATCTCCAGCATCAGCGAGGGCGAGCCGGCATTGGGGTCGAAGAACGAGATTTCCCGCAGCAGCGGGTCGGCGCTGGGCGAGGCCCGCGTGCCGTAGAGAATCTCGGTGCGGTAGCCGAGATCGCCGCAGGCGAAGCTCAAATTGCGGGCATAGGTGGCGACCCCGGTGCCCGCCTCCAGCGCGAGGTTGTAGCCGTCGATCATCACCGTGCGGCGCGGCGGCCGCGAGGGCGTCGACACCGCCGGCGCCCCCTGGAGTGCGGCGCCCGCGCCGCCCTCGTCACCCCGCAACAGCATGGACCTCCGCGACCTGCGCCTGTGCCGGCACCGGCGCCCCGCCGCCATGCGCGTAGGGAATGTCGCGGATCAGCTTATGGTCGAAGATGGTCCCGCCCTTCGGCGCGGTGATCGGCGCGAGGTCGACCGGGAACGCCTCGATCAGCGGATCGGTATCGAACTCGACCGGCCTCCACGCCGTGTCGATCGACCACATCAGGTGCGCCCAGTCGGTGCGCTTGTTGCGGCGCTGCACATAGACCGGAATCTTCGGAATGCCGAGGCCGAGATAGAGGTCGGTGATGCGCAGGTCGTAGCCGTCATCGGGGTCCATGACCCGGCCGATCAGCCCTTCCGGCGTGCCGCGCGGCGAGAAATACAGGCAGGGAATGCCGTAGCTCTCGGCGAACACCATGCCGTGCAGGCTGGTGGAGACCAGCCGCTTGCAGGCGAGAATTTCGTCGAGCTTCTCGCGCATCGATTCCGCGCTGATCGCCGTCAGCGTGTTGATGATGCGCACGCTGCCCTCGAACTCGGCCGGAATGTGGTAGCGCTCATAGGCCTCGCGCGGCAGCGCACCGAGCGCGCGGCCGTCGAGATCGGAGAGATGGACGATGACGCCGATCTCCCATTTCTTCTCCAGCTTCGGGTTGTAGAAGCGCGGCAGCGCCCAGACCGGATCGCCGAACACCGGCGCGCCGATCGCGTTCTCCTCGCCGAGCAGGGCGCGGCTCACCGGGCCGCGCGTGGCATACACCCGGTAGCGCGTCGCCGGGTCGGGCAGGAACGGAATGCGCTCGCCCTCCTGCCCGGTATTGATGTAGCGCGACGAGCCGGTGCCCCAGACCGAGACGTCGCCGCCCTTGAGGTTCTGGGCGATGGTACCGACCGCCGCCATGCGCACGCTGTTGCCGTCATGCGCCTGGTGGACGATCGGCTTGCCCGACAAAAGGGCGACCATGACCGGGCTGAGGGCGTCGCCCAGGTTGAGATAGTGCTGGACCCGCGTGGCAGCCGCCCAGGTAAGCGGAACGGCGCCGTTGTCGCGGACGATGTTGCGCAAAGTGGCTTCGGTCACATCGCTTTTCCTTCTGCTGGTTCAGGAGACGGCGACGGGCGCCACGGGCTCGACGCGGTTGTAGACGTCGTCGAGCCGGACGATGTCGTCCTCGCCGAGATAGGAGCCGACCTGAACCTCGATGAGTTCAAGCGGGATGCGGCCGGGATTGGTGAGGCGGTGGACGGCGCCGAGCGGGATGTAGGTCGACTCGTTCTCCTGCACCATGAACACCTTCTCATCCACCGTGACCTCGGCGGTGCCGTGCACCACGACCCAGTGCTCGGAGCGGTGGTGATGGCGCTGCAGCGACAGGCGCTCGCCGGGACCGACGATGATCTTCTTCACGCGAAAGCGGCCGCCGAGATTGATGGTCTCGTAGCTGCCCCAGGGGCGGTGCATCCGGGGATGCTCGGTGGCCTCGTTGCGCCGCTCCGCCTTGAGCGAGGCGACGAGGTGCTTGACCTCCTCGGAGCGCTCCGACGGCATGATCAGCACCGCGTCGCCGGTCGCCACCACCGACAATCCCTCGATGCCGACGGCCGCGACCAGCGGCCCCTCGGAATGGATGTAGGAATTGGTGGCGTCGACCGCCCGCACCGGGCCGCGCGTCACATTGCCGGCCTCGTCCGGTTCGCCGATCTCGCGCAGGGCGTTCCAGCTGCCGACATCGGACCAGGGGAAGCTGCCCTCGACCACCGCCGCCCGGCTGGTGCGCTCCAGCACGGCGTAGTCGATGGAAAGGCTCGGGGCGGCATGGAAGGCCGCGCCCAGCCGGCAGAAGCCGAGGTCGCTGGTGGAGCCCGCGACGGCGCGGCGCACCGCCTCGACGATCTCGGGCTCGAAAGCCTCCGCCTCTTCCATCATGACATGGGCGGGGAACAGAAAGTTGCCGGAGTTCCAGAGATAGCCGGCCTCGATGTAGTCGCGGGCGGTCTGCGCGTTCGGCTTCTCGGCGAACGCCTCCACCAGCGCCGCCGTGCCGCCATTCAGCGCCGCGCCGCGGCGGATATAGCCATAGGAGGTGCGCGGCTCGGTCGGGGTGATGCCGAAGGTCACAATATGGCCGAGCGTCGCGGTGGCGAGCGCCTTGCGGCACGCCTCGTGGAACCGGGCGATGTCGCCGATGACATGGTCGGCGGCGAGGACCAGCAGCGTCGCCTCCTCGCCATGCAGCTTCTGCGCGAGCAGCGTGGCGGCGAGCAGCGCCGGCGCGGAATCGCGGCGCACCGGTTCGAGCATGACGGTCGGCTCCACCCCGATGTCGCGCGCCTGGCGCTGGGCGAAGAAGCGGAACTCCTCATGCGTGACGATGATCGGCGCGGCGAACAGGTCGCTCTGGGCCACGCGCTGCAGGGTGTCCTGGTAGAGCGTGGCGCCGGAGGTCGAAAGCGGCAGGAACTGCTTCGGCAGCGAGTCGCGCGAGATCGGCCAGAGCCGGGTACCCGAGCCGCCGGCGAGAATGACGGGGACGATCTTGGAGTCGGCCATTGGTTGTTCTCCTCACGTTCAGCGTTTGCTCAAGCTATTAAAGCACGGGAAATGTCAGATATATTTCGCATCTGCGAAAGATATACATAATGCCAAATGCGTCAATATTAAATATTGAGAACGATATTGCTCTAATATTGTAATATATGCGCCGATAATACTTTCAGTTGGCATTCCGACAGAAGAACAAGGCCACCCACCCGCGCCGCTAGACGGAGCTGTCGCACCGCGCGGCCGCATCGACGGCCGCAGCGGGGGCGTCGCGTCCGGCGCCGCCGATCTGCGCGGCGAAGAAGCGCCGCAGCACCGCCTCCCGCACCGGCGCCGGCACGCAGCGCCCCAGCCGGACCAGCGCCACCAGCGGCAGCGGGAAGGCGACGCTGCGCGCGCCGCGCTCCGCCGCCGCGGCAATGGCGGTGGCGGCACGCTCCGCGCTGCACTGCAGCGGACGCCAGCCGCGATACCCCTCGCTCATGCCGGTGGCGATGAAGCCCGGGCAGGCGACCGTCAGGCTCACCCCGCGCGCCGCCAGCACCGGGCGAAGCGCCTCGCCGAAGGCGATCAGCCCGGCCTTGGTGGCGCTGTAGGTCGGCTGGTCGGGCACCGGCATGCGCCCGGCCAGCGACGCCACCAGCACCACCCGCCCTGCCCCCCGCGCGCGCATCGAATCCAGCAGCGGCAGCACGGTGGCGATCGCCCCCTCCAGATTGGTCCGGGTCTGCGCCAGCACGTCCCGCAGCGGCTCCGCCTCTCCACCCTGGCCGAGGCTGGCCTCGACGCCGGCATTGGCGATCACGGTGTCGATCGGCGTGCGGGCGTCGGCGTCGGCGACGAAGCGGGCGAGCGTCTCGCTGTCGCGCACGTCGAGGATCGCGCTCGTCACCTGCGCGCCCCGCGCGCCGCAGGCCTGCGCCACCGCATCGAGCCGCCCGGCGTGGCGGGCGGTCAGCAGCAGCCGCACGCCCGGCTGCGCGTAATGGCGGGCCAGCGCCGCGCCGAGCCCGCTGGAGGCGCCGGTGATGAGGACATGCCGCCCGCTGGGGAGAGTGCGCCCGCTCATGCCGCCAGCACCTCCCGTGTCGCCATCCGGGCGAGCAGGCCCTCCACGGCGCGGTCGATGCTGGCGGGCGCGAAGAACCCGCCGGCGACCTGGGTGCGCGCCAGCACGAGCCGCCGATAGGCCCGCACCAGCGCCGGGTCGGGTGGGGCAGCCTCGCGCCAGAAGGCGTCGAGCGTCCCCTGATGGGCCAGGCCGGGCATGTCGTAGGTGGCGCGGCCCAGCACCTTCAGCGGCCGCCCCTGCCGGAGCGCCGACAGCGCCGTGGTGGAGTTCACCAGCACCACGCCCGCGCTCCTCGCCACCAGCGCCTCGATGTCGCCGCCCTCGATGAACACGAGGCGCGCACGGATGCCGAGTTCGTCGGCCACACGTGCCACCATCCGGCGGGTGGCCGGCAGGCTCGTGTCGTAGGGATGCCGCTTGACGACGAGGCGCGCCTCCTCCGGCGCCGCCCGCGCGAAGGAGGCGAGCACCAGCCGCACCACCTCCTCCACCGAGCGGAAGCGCGAATGCACCCGCATCTGGTAGTCGCCTTCGAGTTGCAGCGGCAGCAGGAAGCAGGGCGCGCCGCCGCCGAGCGAGGCCCTGGCCGCGCGGTCGCGCCGCGCCGCGCCGGCGCCTGTCAGCCAGCGCACCACCCAGCCGGCATAGTCCACCACCGGGTGCACGAGGGTATGGCGCCGGTAGCGCGGAAACAGCGGCACCAGCGCGGCCTGCCCGACCTGCCAGGCGATATCCCACAGCGCCCGGCGGGCGAAGGGCTCGGCAAATGGCGCGCCCTCCTGCGGCGCGGCCACCCCGGCGGCGGCCGCGAGGACGGCGCCGGGGCTGCGCGGCAGGTCGGAATGGTCGTTGACGCCATGGGGCTCGCAGGTGATCCAGCCCGGCCGCACATAGCCCTCTTCAAGCAGGTGCAGGCGCAGCCCGCGCGCCCGCGCAGCCCCCACCGCCGGCACGTGGTAGGGCCGGCAGTCGCCGAACAGCACCAGGTCGGTCACCGCTTCCTCGGCCATGAGCCGCTCCACATGGGCCGGCCACTGTTCCGGCCGGCCGCGATAGAGGCGCGCGCGGCCGGGCCAGAACACCACATCGCCGCCGCACAGATGCACTTTCACGATCCGCGCCCCCCGCCGGCTCAGCGCCCGCGCGAGGCGTATGCCGAAAGGCGAAGCCGGCCCCTGCAGGAACAGGAAGCAGCGGCCGGCGAATCCGCCCGCCGCGACCGCCGCGCCATCGGCCTCCCGCCCCCCCATCCGCGGCACCGGCAACGCCGCGCGCCAGGTCGGGAAGCCGAAATCCAGCCGTGCGGCGCGGTGCATCGCCGCCTCGCTCAATAGTCGATCCGATCGACGATGTCGGCCGGCAACGGCCAGTTCATCTCCTCCGGCGAAACCGCCAGCGGCAGCGGAAAGGCGCGGATCAGCGGCCGGTCGTCATAGCTCACCGGCCGCCATTTGCCGTGCACCCAGGACAGCACCGCGTCCCAGTCCGTCGGCTTGGAACGGTCGAGGCAGTAGGAGGACAGCGTCGTCCGCCCGACGCCCGAATAGAAGTCGCGCATGCGGTGGTCGATCTGGTGCTGCGGGTTGCCGAGGTCGAGCATCCTTCCCTCGCCGTCGCCATAGGTGGCGAACCAGGCGCAGGGGATGCCATAGGTCTCGGCGATGACCAGGCCATGCAGGCTGGTGGAGACGATGGCGCGGCAGGAGACGATCTCCGCCACCTTGGCGCGCATCGCCTCGGCGGTGGGGGCGCAATGGGTGTTGATCAGCCGGATGCGGTCCCTGAACGCCGCCGGCACCGCGTAGCGCAGCAGCGCCGGTTTGACGCCCGCCTCCGGCGTGCGGTCCTCCAGCTCGGTGATGTGGAGGATGACGCCGAGATCGTGCGTCTTCTCCACCTCCCTCATCGGCCAGAAGCGCGGCAGCATCCACACCGGATCGCCGAAGATGTCGGGCACCTCCATGCCGGCGGCGCGCAGCGTGCGGGCGCTGTTGGGGCCCCGCAGCGCGTGGATGTTGAATTCGGTGTCGGCCGGGCGCACATAGCCGCGCACCAGCGGATCGACCGGGTTGCGCTCGGCATCGACGCCGGTGCCCCAGAAATGCAGGTTGCCGTTGCGCTGGTTGTGGCCGATCGTGCCCACTGCGACCATGCGCTCGATCGGCTGGTCGAAGCCGGCGCGGCGGACGGTGACGCCCGCCATTCCCGCCACGATCAGCGCGCTCAGCGTATCGCCGAGATTGGCGTGCGGGCTCTCGCGCGTCGTCGCCGCCCAGGAGAGCGGGATCGAGATTCGCTCGGCATTCATCCGCAGCAGGGTGGCAAAGCCCGGCGTCATCGCCGATGGCGGCACGCTCTCGGGGCCGACCACGCTGGCCGCGATCACCCGGCCCGCCCCGCGCGACGCCTTCGGCTCCGCCGCCCGCTCCAGCGCCTGCGGCTCAGCCTGCCCGGCGGCAAGCGGTTCGGCGGCGGGTGGTTCGGCGGCCTCGGTGTCGCGGTCCTGCTGGCGCAGCAACGCCACGTCATGCTGCAAGGTGAGCCCCTTTATGACCGGATGATCCCAGATGCTCTTGCCCGGCGGGGCCTTGAGCGGGGACGGGGTGAACGGGAACGCCTCGATCAGCCGCTCGGCCTCGAACTTGGCCGGCTCCCAGGCCCGGTCCACCGCGTCCATCACCGCCCCCCAGTCGGTGGGCAGGCCACGATCCTGGAAATAGGCCGGTATGTGACGCCGGCCGAGGCCGAGATAGAGGTCGACGACCCGCAGATCGGCCGGGCCGTCGGGGTCGAGCGCCAGCCGGCCGAGACCGCGCGGCTCGGGCAGCGGCGGGAAATAAAGGCAGGGAATCCCATAGGCCTCGGCCACGATCAGGCCGTGCATGCTCATCGAGACGATGCGCTCGCAGGCGAGGATCTCGTCGAGCTTGGCCTTCAGCGCCGGCACGCCGAGCGGGGTCACCGTGGTGATGAGATGGACCTCGTCCGCATATGCCTCGGGAATGGCGTAGCGCGCGAAGGCCGGCAAGGGCCGCGCCTCGTGCGAGCGGTCGGCGAGTTCGGACAGGTGAAGAATCACCCCGAGCTTCCACTTCTTGCGGATGCGCGGCCGATAGAAGCGCGGCAGCAGCCAGGCCGGATCGCCATAGAGCCCCGGCCGCGGGCCGCCATTGGCCATCAGGCGCTCGGCCACCGGACCGCTGGTGGCGTGCAGCACGATGGCGCCATGGCTGGTCGGGGCAAAGGCGACGCGCCGGTCGGCCGGGGCTGACGGGTTCTTCCAGGGCGAGCAGCCGGTGCCCCACACATGCACCTGGCCGCCCTCGAGCGTATGGCCGATGGCGCCGATCGCCGCCATGCGCACCGAGTGCGACTTCGCCGGCACCCGCCGCACCGGCAGCCCGCCGACCATGGCCGTCATGACCGGGCTGAGGGCGTCCTCGAAGTTCAGATAGTCCATCAGGGTGGTCGAGCCTGCCCAACCGAGGCGCACTTCGCCCTCGGTCCGAACGATTGCTTCGAGCGGTGTCGTCATACGCCCTCACGCGCTTCAAGCAAATTCGAAATATCCATGAGGACGCACTCGCCCCGTGGACCGTTCACGGCAATAGCATTGTTCGTTTTACTCCTCATGTCTACTACGATCTAAATATTACCGGCTATGGAACCTAATAGCACCATCCGCGTTGGCTTTGCCCGCCGACGCCCGGAATCGCCCCCTCAGGGGCCCGGCACAGACGTCCCGGGACCGGCGAGCCGGTGGCATACCACGGCAGATTGCAATGCATTTTGATTTCCACTGCGGCGCAGCATTACCCCTGCTGTCGCGCCACTGCTTTGCTAGGGAACATAGCGATTTTGACTTGGTAAACGAGCACCACAAGAACCCTGTTCACTCTATTGCCGCAATCTGGTGAGTCTAATTTATACAATCGGCAGAACTCATCTACGATAGACTCATTTCAAATTCATTCGAAAATGGTTCTATTCGTATAGAAGAATTTCTTCTTAAATTATGAGGTTTTTTAATACCATCTATGATGAAAATTGGTGCGCCAATACATGAATAAGCATCTAGACAGACCGGCAATTTTAATGCTGCAATGCACATGACACACATCGCCATCGACCCTTTCTTGGTGTTCGAAGGTCGATTCCTGTCGAAACCGTCGACCAGCGAAACGGGTGGCTCATGAATTTTGAGACCTTCGGGCATCAGGCTGGACGCGATTTCGGACCGGAGAGCATGGTCTCGCCGGTTCAAAATTTGCGCGAAACGCGGATGGGCAGCGAAGGCATGAAACCTGAAGATCAACTTCAGAGCGCATGCGAAATTGCTATTTCTGCTGAAAATTACTTACAGATAGAGGACGGCGGGAGCGCGCTCGGCGGCGTGTTCGTCGAGGGCGGACAGTGCGTCGTCTGGGGCTTCAATCGCGACGACCTGCTCAGGCCGGTCGCGCTGCGCCTCGAGGTCGACGGCAACACGGTGTTCGAGCGCACCACCTCGCCCGAGGCCCAGATGCCGGTTCACGTCACCGGCCACCGTCTCTCGGCGCATCGGCAGATGGTGCTGCGCGTCGACGGATCGAGCGCCGCCGCCGGCCCGTTCGCCGCGCCGGCTTTCTGGACCGAACCGGCGGTCCGCGAGGAACTCGGCCATTTCATCGCCGGCATCGGGGACAGCGCCCGGGAGGCGCGCCTGCGCCATCTCGTGTGGCATGACATTCCCAATGTCACCCGTCGCCTGGAGACTTCCGACGAGCCGCCGGCCCGCTGGCGCGCCTCGGTCTACACCCGCTACATGGCCAATCGTCTCGAACTGAAGAGCAAGCTTTCAGGCGGGCAGTCAGTGGCGAACTGGATTGTCTCCGAGGTATTCGAGGACTGGTACAAGCGTCACGTCTTCTGCCTCACCGACGAGATCCACACCCTTCTCAGCGAACCGGTGATGAACCGGCGGGTGATGAAGCATGAGATCAGTCTCACCCTCTTCGCCTTCTGGCGCCGGCACTACCCACACATCGACATCTTCACCGAGGAGGGCCTGCGCCTTCTCCAGTACAAGTTCGCCACCGCGCCCTTCATCGCCGACAAGAACAACGTCAAGCTGGTTTCGGACGGGCTGCGGCGCTCGCTGTCGGCGCCGGCCGACATGTTCCGCAACCGCGATCTGCCGTGGAGCTGGTACTGGCTGTTCCTGCTGGAGGACCAGGGGCTCGGCAGCCAGTTGCGGGACGAGAACTTCAGCCGCCTGACCAGCTTCAGGGAAGTCGCGCTCGACGTCACCCAGCCCGACCGGCTCTCCTTCACCCCGCATGTCTGGCGCGCCCATTGGGGCGCCGGGGGCACCCCGGACTTCACCCGCTTCGACCTCGCGCTGATCTCGATCCTCGCCGACACGCCCTACCCTTCCGTGGCGGTCGCCGAGCACGGCACCGATTTCTGGCGCGGGCGGCTTCATCGCGAGGTCTATGCCCGGGTTCCCGAACTGTCCGTGCTGTCGGCGGCGGGCCGGGTCGAGACCGCCCCGGTCGCCCTGCGCGACGAGGTGCCCCGGCGCGACCTGGTCATCATCGGCCATGCCAACGACACCGGGGTCGGGCGCAATCTCAGCATGTTCGTCGAGGCGCTGTCGTCGTTCGCGCCGCTGGTGTTCAACGCCGATGACGGGTCCTGCGTCAATCCCGACCCGGGCTACAACCCGAATGTCGGGGTGCGTGCCCGCGTCGTCCTGCTATGCGTGAACGCCGACCGGGCGCCGGAGATGATCGCCCGCTTCGCCGGCATCTGCGAGGACGCCCACATCATCGGCTTCTACCTCTGGGAGAGCGACCGTCCCCCGGCCAACCACACGCTGGGCGCGCTCGCCGTCGACGAGATCTGGACCCCCAGCAACTACGTCGCCGAGGCCTATCGCAAGATCACCCCGGTGCCGGTGACGGTGGTCGACAAGGGGCTGCACGCCCCGCTCGGCCACGTCTCCTTCCTCGACCGGTTCCGGCGCGAGCCGTCCGAGTTCATCTTTCTCACAGCGGCGGAGTTCGGCTCCTCCATCGTGCGCAAGAACCCGCTCGACGTGGTCAAGGCGTTCCAGCGCGCCTTCGAGGAAAGCGACCTCGACGTGCGGCTGCTGATCAAGATCCGCGAGGTCAATCCCGGCCACTGGAGCAACATCGATTCCTACTGGGAGGAAATCGAGGAGCGGATCGCCGGCGACGACCGCATCGCGCTGGTCGAGGGCAACCTGACCGCCGAGGAATACTGGACGCTGATGTGGAGCGTCGACGCCATGGTCTCGCTGCACCGCTCGGAGGGCTTCGGCTACTTCATCGCCGACGCCATGTTCGCGGGCAAGGCGGTGGTCGTCTCCGACTATTCCGGCTCGCAGGATTTCTGCGACGCCGAGAATGCCTTCCTGGTCCCGGTGCAGCAGACCCCGGCGCCGCCGGAATATCTGGCGAGCCGCGGTTATATCGGCCAGTGGGGCGTCCCCGACATCGAGGCCGCCGCCCGCGCCATGCACCAGGCGGCCGCCGACGCCGATCTGCGCGCCACCCGCGCCGCGGCGGGCCTGACCCGGGTCTCCGGCAAGTATGACTTCGCCCGGTGGAGCGAGGCGGTCTCCGGCCGCATCCAGCAGCGGATCGACCAGTCCAGTCGCGAGACGGACGCGACATCGGACGACGGGGCGGTGCCGGCCGGGATGGCACGTTCCGCCGCGTCCGGGAGATAGGCGCCGCCGGCGCCATCGCCCTCGGAAATGGCTGCGCCCCCGGAGCCTGCTGCGCCCTGGAGGCCCGGCCTGTCACGGCCGGGCGCAGATATCCGGCAGATTTCAGATGAGGTGCCGATTGGATAGCATCGTTCAAGGCGCGGATGGCGCCCCGCCTCCCGTATCTCCGCCGCTGCACGCGGCGGCGATCATGGGCTGCGCCTGCCGGCTGCCGGGGGCCCCGGACGAGGCCGCCTTCTGGTCGCTGCTGACCGCGGGCGTCTGCTCGGTCAGCGAGATTCCGGCCACCCGCTGGTCGCATGAACGGTTCCTGCATCCGGTTCGCGGCACGCCGGGGCGGGCCTACAGTTTCGCCGCCGGCGTGCTGGACGACATCTTCGGCTTCGACGCCGGTGCGTTCGGTCTGTCGCCGCGCGAGGCGGAACAGATCGACCCGCAGCAGCGGCTGCTGCTGGAACTGGTGCGCGAGGCGTTCGAGGACGCCAACATCCCGCTGGCCTCGCTCGCCGGCGCCAATGTCGGCGTCTTCGTCGGCGCCTCCTCGCTCGACCATTCGCTGCATTTCATTTCCGACATCACGGCGGCCGACGCGCATTTCGTCACCGGCAACGCGCTGTCGATCATCGCCAACCGCATCTCGCATGTCTTCGGCTTCACCGGTCCGAGCCTGACCATCGACACCGCCTGCTCCTCCTCGCTGGTGGCGTTCGACCGGGCGGTGAAGGCGATCGAGAGCGGGGAAATCGACACTGCAGTCGTCGCCGGGGTCAACATCCTGGCGAGCCCGTTCAACTTCATCGGCTTCTCGCGCGCCGGCATGCTTTCGCCGACCGGGCGCTGCCGCCCCTTCTCCGGCGCGGCGGACGGCTATGTCCGCGCCGAGGGCGGCGTCGTCACCGTGCTCAGCCGCCTTGGCGGCGACGGACGGACGCCGCGCGCCGTGGTGATGGCGAGCGGCACCAATTCCGACGGGCGCACGCTGGGCATCGCCATGCCGGAGAGCCGGGCGCAGCAGAGGCTGCTGGAACAGCTTTACGAGCAGCGCGGCATCGACCCGCAGCGGCTCGCCTTCATCGAAGCGCACGGCACCGGCACACTGGTCGGCGATCCCGCCGAGGCCCGCGCCATCGGCGCCGCGCTCGGCGGCCGGCGCTCCTCGCCGCTGCCCATCGGCTCGGTGAAGTCGAATATCGGCCATCTCGAACCCGCCTCCGGCCTTGCCGGGCTACTGAAGGCGCTGAACGCGCTGGAGCGGCGGCAACTGCCCGCCTCGCTGCACCTCGACACGCTGAACCGGAACATCGACTTCGAAGCGCTGAACCTCGCCCCCGCCGCCGGCCCGCTCGCGCTTCATGCCGATGCGCGGCTCGCCGGCATTTCCTCCTTCGGCTTCGGCGGCACCAACGCCCATGCCGTCATCCGCCTGCCGGACCCGCATGAGGTGCCGGCGGCCGATGCCCGCGCCGCCGCCCCCGTGCTGATGATCTCGGCGCCGGACCCGCAGAGCCTGTCGGCCCTCGCCGAGGCCTATGCCGACCGGCTGGAGGACGAGCCGGCGCCCGAACGCCTCGCCCATGCCGCCGCCTATGGCCGCGCGAAGCTGCCGCATCGTCTGGCGGTCACGCTGGACGGGCCTGACATCGCCGGCCGTTTGCGCCGCCTCGCCGCCGGGCAGGGCGAGGGGATGCTGCTGCGCGGTGCGCCGCGCGGCGCCAGCGGGGGGGTCGCTTTCGTCTTCACCGGCAATGGCGGGCAATATGCCGGCATGGGTCACGCGGCCTGGCAGGCGAGCGCGGTCTTCCGCGAGGGCGTCGAGCAGATCGACGCCGTGTTCAGGCCGCTCGCCGGCTGGTCGCTGGCCGAGGCATTCCAGCAGCCACCCGACGAGGCCGCCCTCGCCGCCACCGAGATGGCCCAGCCGCTCATCTTCGCGCTTGAGGTCGCGCTCGCCCGTGCCCTGATGGCGGAAGGCTGCACGCCGGCGGCGGTGATGGGCCACAGCGTCGGCGAAATCGCCGCCGCGCACATTGCCGACGCCCTGAGCCTGCTCGACGCGGTACGCCTCATCTACTGGCGCAGCCAGTTGCAGGGCCGCACCCGGGGTTCCGGCGCGATGGCGTTCCTGATGGCGAGCCCGCAACAGGCGGAAGAACTGATCGCCGCCGCCGCCCAGCCCGAAGTCGTCATCGGCGCCGTCAACGCGCCCAAGGGCGTGACCCTGTCCGGCCCCGGTCCCGCCATCGACGCGGTGCTGCGCCGCGCGCGCGGGCAGAGCGTGGTCGCCAAGCGCCTCGGCATCGACTACGCCTTCCACTCGCCGGCCATGGGCCCGCTGTGCGAGCCCATTCTCGAAACGCTGTCGATGCTGTCGCCGCGTGCGCCGTCCATCCCGTTCATCTCGACCGTGACCGGACGCCCCATCGGCGAAGCGCTGCTCGGTGCCGCCTACTGGTGGGACAATATCCGCCAGCCGGTGCAGTTCGACGCGGCCGTGCGCCGGGTGGCGCGCGACAGCTCGATCGGGATCTTTCTGGAGATCGGGCCGAAGGCGGTCCTGACCGGCTTCCTCCGGGAAATTCTCGCCGATGAGGGACGCACGGCGACCGTGCTCGCCTCGCTGCAGGAGAAGGACACGGCGGAAGACGATCCCGTCGCGCGCAGCCTGCTCGCCGCGCTGGTCAACGGTGCGGCGGTGGACGAGGAAAAGCTGTTCGGCGCACCGGTCGCGCCCGGCCGCCTCGATCTGCCGAAGACCCCGTGGACACGCCAGCCGATCCATCCGCCGCGCTCCTCGCAGGCGATCGACCTGATCGGCGGCGCCGGTCCCGATCACCCTCTGCTCGGCGCGCGCCTGCTTGGCGACGGCAGCGAATGGCGGGGCACGCTCGACATCGACACCCACCCCTTCCTCGCCGACCACAGGGTCGGCGGCCATGTCGTGCTGCCGGCCACGGCTCTGGTCGAGATGGTACTGGCGGCCGGGCGCGACGTGCTCCGCACCGATCGCCTGCGGGTCGAGGATTTCGTCATTCCGGCCGCCCTCCGCCTGTCGCCGGGCGAGAGTGTCGAAACACGGGTGGTGCTCGATTCCACGGGCGTCGCCACGGTCTCCTCGCGCATGCGCGGCTCGCACGACTGGAGCCTCAACGCGCAGGGCCGCGTGCTGGCCGACGGCGCCCTGGCTTCGTCTCCCGCCGCACGTGCGCCCGCCGAAGAGGACGGGATCGAGGACAGCGACGGCGCCGTTCTCGATGCCGACGCCCTCTACGCGGCGGCTTCCCGGCTCGGCCTCGACTATGGCCCCGCCTTCCGGCTGGTGCGTTCCGCCCGGCGCGCGGGCACGCATATCCATCTCGCTCTGGCGACGCCCGACGCGCCCCAGCATGGCTATGTGCTGGCGCCGACGCTGGCCGATGCCGCCCTGCATGGCCTGGTACTCGCCGCCGAGGGGCTGCCGGCACGTGCCGGCGTCGCCTATCTGCCGGTGCGCTTCGCCGCGCTCACGGTGCGGCGCGCGGGGCTGCCGGTGCGCGCGGCATTGACGGTCCGGCGGGCCAGCGCGCGCGCCCTTGAACTCGACGTCGCCATGCTCGACGAGGCGGATGCCGAGATCGCGGTGTTCGAAGGCGTCGAACTGCGGGCGGTGGCGCTCGCCGTCGAAGAGACGCTCGACCATGACTTCCGCCAGAGCTACGTCCGGCTCGGCCCGGCGGTGACGCAGGCGGCCCGGCGCGTCGAGGCCTTCCTCGACGCCGCCGGCGATGTTCCCGCCGCCGACGACGCGCTGATCCTCGACGCCCTTGCCTATGCCATCGCCCATCGGGCGGTGACCGAGATCGCCGGCGAGGCGCGGCTGGCCGAGGCCCCGCTCGACATCGACGCGCTGGTCGAACAGGGGCACCTCGCGGCCGAACAGCGCCCGCTGTTGCTGTCGCTGCTCGCGCTGCTGGCCGAAGGCGGGCTCGCCGAGCATGTCGAGGGAGAGGGATGGCGTGTCCTGCCGCAGAGCGACCTGCCGTCGCCCGAGCCGCTGCTGCACGAGATCGCCCGTCTCGCCCCCGACCGCGCCGCCGAACTCGCCATCGGCGCCCGCCTCGCCAGCGAGCTTGCGGTCCATATGCGCCACACCGTCCCCATCGTCCACGCTGCCGGTCTCATCGACCAGTGGGAAAGCGCCTCGCCGGCCGCCCGCGGGCTCGCCGACGAGGCGGCCGCGCTGGTGGCGGAAGCCGCGCGCGACCTCGATGCGCCGCTGGCGGTGACCGTGGTTGAACGCCACGGCGTGCTGCTCGACGCGCTGCGCCCGCTGGTCGATGCCGGCCGTATCGTCCTGACGATCATCCCCACCGCCCCCATCGCCCACCCCACCCTCGCCGATCGCCTCCGGCCATCGGCGGCGATGGTCCTCGGGGCCGACAATGATTTACCTGCAACGGATTTGGCGGTGTATTGCGACCCCCGCCTGCCGCTCGATCCGGCCGGCGAGACGGCCCGCCGGCTCGGCGCCGCCTTGCGGCCCGGCGGCGCGCTGGTGTCGCTCCGCTTCGCGACGACCGGCTTCGCCCGGCTGATGACGGTCGATGCGCCGGACAGCGGCCGGGGTACCCGGCGGCAGGGCGCCCGTGCGACGACGGATATCGCGCTACTTGCCGTGCGCAACGCGGAGGAGACAGACGACCAGGTTGCCGTGGCGGGACTGATGGCCCTGCTGAAGGATGACGCGCGATCGTGCCTGATCTCGGATGCGGGTTACATTTTCGACCCCGACCCGTTGTCGCCGGTCGTCGGGACGACGGGCGGCCTGCTCGTATGGCGCCTCGCCGTTGGCCAGGACGCTGCCTCTCTCGCCGACACGCTGGACCAGGCGCGCAAGCTGCTGGAGGCGCTGCGTGCCGGCCCTAGGCAGCCGCCACTGCGCCTGCTGGTCGACGGCGACCCGTTGGGCGCCGCACCCGGTGCGGCGGCGCTGTGGGCCTTCGGCCGCACCGCGATGAACGAATATCCCGATCTCGACATAAGGCTGATCGCTGTCGACCAGCCAATCATCGACGCCGCGGCCATGCGCGAGCTTGCCCGCGCCGTGACCGGGCTGCGGGGTGAGCGGGAGCTGGTGCTCGATCGCGACGGTCTGAAGGCCGTGCGCCTCGCGCCAGCGGCACCGGCCCGCGCGAACAATTTGGAAACCGCCGCTCGGCTCGCCATGACGCTGCCGGGATCGCTCGACCGCCTGGCCTGGCAGTCAGAGTCCCGTCGCGCACCCGGGCCCGGCGAGGTCGAGATCTCCATTGGCGCGACGGCGCTGAATTTCCGCGACGTGATGTTCGCGCAGGGGCTCATCGGCGACGATATGCTGGCTCAGGGCTTTGCCGGCCCGACGCTGGGCTTCGAATGCGCCGGAACTGTCGCGAGGGTCGGCGCCGACGTCACTGGTCTCCGGCCCGGCGACGCCGTCGTCGCCTTCGCGCCGGGCGCCTTCGCCACCCATGTCACCGTGCCCGCGGCCGCGGTCTTGCCCACGCCCGCCGGCATCCCCGCCGACGCCGCGGCAACGCTCCCGGTGGCCTTTCTGACCGCATGGTACGGGCTGGTGCATTGCGCGCGTCTGGAGGCCGGCGAAACGGTGCTGATCCACGGCGCCGCTGGAGGGGTCGGGCTGGCCGCGATCCAGATCGCCCGGATGCGCGGCGCGCGCGTGATCGCCACCGCCGGCTCGCCGGAAAAGCGCGCCCTCGTCCGCCTGTTCGGCGCCGAGGATGTGCATGATTCACGCAGCACTGCCTTCGCCGAGACGCTGCGCACCCAGGGCGGCTGCGACGTCGTGCTGAACTCGCTCGCCGGGCGGCCGATGGAATTGTCGCTGCGGGCGCTCAAGCCGTTCGGCCGCTTCGTCGAACTCGGCAAGCGCGATTTCGTCGCCAACACCGCTCTCGGGCTGCGGCCCTTCGCCCGCAACCTGACCTATTTCGGCGTCGATGCCGACCAGTTCATCGCCGCCCGGCCGGCGCTGGCCGCGGACATGCTCGCCGAACTCGGACGTCTATTCGCGGCCGGCACGCTGCGGCCCCTGCCCTATCGCGTATTCGCCGCCGAGGAGGCCCGCGCGGCGTTCCGGCTAATGCAGGGTTCCGGCCATGTCGGCAAGATTCTCATCCGCCCGCCAGCGCACCCGCCGGCCGCCCCCGCATCCTCCGGCACCTTTGCAGCCGCCTCGGAGGGCGTGCACCTCGTCGTCGGCGGCAGTGGCGGCTTTGGCCGCGAAACCGCCCGCTGGCTGGCCGAGCGGGGCGCGCGGCACATCGTGGTGGCCTCGCGGCGCGGCGTCATCGATCCACCGCTGGCGGTCGAGGGCGCGGACATCGTCGCCGAGCGGCTTGACGTGCGCGATGCCGAGGCCTGTGCCGCGCTGATCGCGCAGCTTCGCGCCCGCCATGGCCGCATCGCCGGGGTCATCCATACCGCCATGGTGCTGGACGACGCATTGATCCGCGACCTCGACCGCGAGCGCTTCGAGAAGGTTCTGGCGCCGAAAGTGGATGGCGCCCGCCATCTCGACGCGGCGACCGCCGGGCTGGAGCTGGACTATTTCGTGCTGTTCTCATCCGCCACCACCCTGGTCGGCAATCCCGGCCAGGGCGCCTATGTCGCGGCCAATGCCTATCTGGAAGCTGTGGCCCGCCGCCGGCATCGCGAGGGTCGTCCGGCGCTCGCCATCGCCTGGGGCGCGATCTCCGATACGGGGGTACTGGCACGCGATGCGGCGACATCGGAAAGGCTGAGCCGCCGCCTCGGCCTCGGCATGCTCACCGCCGCCGCCGCGCTGGACCGGCTGGGCGGATATCTGGCGGATGCCGGCACGCCGCCGGTCATGGTCCACGCACCGGTCGACTGGCGGGCGGGGCGCGAACTGGCGGTGATGGGCGGCGCCAGCTTTGCCGCGCTGCGCCCGACAGTGGACGACGCCACCGAGGTCGGTGGCGAGGCGGACCTTGTCGCGCTGATCCGCGACCAGAGCGACAGCGAGGCGCGGGCGACGGTGCTGCGCCTGCTGACCGGTGAACTGGGGCGCATCCTGCGCCTGCCGTCGGATACGATCGACCCGTCGCGACCGCTCGGCGACATCGGCATGGATTCGCTGATGGGGCTGGAGCTCGACATGGAAATGCAGCGCCGCCACAATGTCGCGCTGCCGATGCTGGGGCTGGGCGCCGGCGCCACGCTGCAGGACGTCGCCGACAAGCTGACCCGCAAGCTGCGCCCCACCGCCGAACTCGGCGGCGAGGCCCTTCCCGCCTCCCCCATCCACATCCCCGAGGAAGGCGCCCGGCTGATCGACCGGCACCTGCGCACCGAACCGACGGTGGCGGCGATGGAGGCCCTAAAGGCCAAGGCGACGTCGGATCGCCGCGACGGGAGCCTGCTGCGATGACCGTGCACGGCAACGACATGCAACTCGATGAGGCCACCAGAGCCGCGCTGCTGGCCCGCATGCGCGAACGGCCGGCCGATGCCGCCCCCCCGCCCCGGCCCGCCTTTGACACCTCGTTCGAGACCCTGCCCGGCTATGACGAACTGCTGCTGGTCCGCGCCACCGGCGAGGCGCTCGGCATCGCCAATCCGTTCTTTCGCCCGCATGAAGGACGCGCCGGCGCGTTGACCCGGATCGAGGGGCGGGAGGTGTCGAATTTCGCCTCTTACAACTATCTCGGCCTGAACGGCCACCCACGGGTGCAGCGCGCGGCGCAGGAGGCGATCGAACGCTACGGCACCAGCGTCTCGGCAAGCCGGCTGGTCGCCGGCGAGCGACCCATCCATCGCGCCCTGGAAGCCCGCCTCGCCCAGTTGCACCAGGCCGAGGACGCCATCACCTTCGTCTCCGGGCACGCCGCCAACGTCACCACCATTGGCACCATTGTCGGCGCCGAGGACGCGGTGTTCCACGACGCATTGATCCATAACAGCGTCATCGTCGGGGCCGCGCTTGCCGGCGCCGCGCGCCGCAGCTTCCCGCACAACGATCTCGATGCGCTCGAACGCATGCTGGTCGCCGAGCGGCCGCGCTACCGGCGGGCGCTCGTCGTCGTCGAGGGGCTCTACTCGATGGATGGCGACGTCCCCGACCTCGCCCGGCTGGTCACGCTCAAGCAGCGCTTCGGCGCCTGGCTGATGGTGGATGAGGCGCATGGCATCGGCGTGCTCGGCGCGAATGGCCGGGGTATCGCCGAGCATGCGGGCCTCGATCCCAGGCAGGTCGACATCTGGATGGGCACGCTGTCCAAGTCGCTTGCCTCCTGCGGCGGCTACATTGCCGGGCCGCAGCCACTGATCGACTACCTCAAGGTCTCGGCGCCGGGCTTCGTCTACAGCGTCGGGTTGCCGCCGGCAGCGGCCGGCGCCGCGCTCGCCGCCCTCGATGCGATGGAGCAGGAAGGCGGGCGCGTGGCGACGCTGCGGACCAATAGCCGTTATTTCCTGCAGGCGGCGCAGCAGGCGGGCCTTTCGACCGGTACCGCCGAAGGGCACGCCATCGTGCCCGTCATGGTCGGCGACTCCCTCAAGGCCGTGCTGCTGTCGGAAAGGCTGCTGGCGCGCGGCATCAACGTGCTGCCGATCATCCACCCGGCGGTGCCGCAGCGCTCGGCGCGGCTGCGCTTCTTCATCACCGCCGAACACAGCACGGCACAACTCGACGAGGCCGTGCGCGTGCTCGCCGAGGAGATCATCGAGAGTACCCGTTCGCTCGCTGCGCTGGGATTTGGCGACGTCGAGGAGGACGGCGACGTGCCGGCGGCGGGACCTCTCCCGCAAGGGAGGACGTAAATGAAGGTCGTGCTCGACATCACCCGCCTGCTGCGGCGCTCCTCGCAGGCCACGCCCACCGGCATCGACCGGGTCGAACTCGCCTATGCCCGCCACCTGCTCGCGAGCCATCACTATCAGGACCGCACCGCCTTTGTCGCCCGGGTGCGTGCCTCGACCTGGTATCTGGACGCCGAAACCATCGCCACCTTCATCGACGCGCTGGCCCAGCGCTGGAAGCAGTCCGAAGGGCGGATCACGCGCCGCGAACTGGGTGAGGTGGAGCGCTTTCTCCATCTGGCGCCGGGCACGTTGAGCGAGCTGGAACCGCCCGCCCCGCCGCGCTCGGCGCTGCCGGACGCCCTGCCGCCGCTCCAGCGGCTGTTCTCGCCGGTCAACCTGCTGCCGCGCCTGCTGCGCCGGCGCAGCGCGCATGGCGCGGTCTATCTCAACGTCTCGCATGAGGGGCTCAACTCCGTCGCCGGCGTGCGCTCGATGGTGCGGGGCCACGGCCTCAAGCCGATGTATCTGGTGCACGACCTCATTCCACTCACGCACCCGGAATATGTCCGGCCGGGCGACGCGGAAAAGCACGAGACGCGGATGCGCACCGTGCTGGCCTCGGCGGAGGCGATCATCTGCAACTCTCTGCACACGAGGAACCAACTGGTTGCCTTCGCCACCCGCAGCGACCTCGCCGTGCCACCCAGCGTGGTCAGCCCGCTCGGCATCGAGAACGAATTCGACAAGGAGGAGCCCGCCATGCCGGCGGGGCCCCCCTTCTTCCTGACGGTCGGCACCATCGAGCCGCGCAAGAATCATCTCGTGCTGCTGCATGCCTGGCGCGTGCTGGTGGAGAAGCTGGGTCCGAAGGCGCCCAAGCTCATCATCGTCGGGCGCCGCGGCTGGGAAAATGAGAACGTCATCGACATCATCGAACGCTGCCGCAAGCTCGGCGACCATGTGCTGGAGTGCAACCGGCTGCCGGACGGCCAGTTGCGGCGGCTGATGAAACAGTCGCGCGGCGTGCTGTTTCCCTCCTTCGCCGAGGGCTATGGCCTGCCCCTGTTCGAGGCGATGGCGCTGCGCGTGCCGGTGATCTGCTCCGACCTCCAGGCCTTCCGCGACATCGCCGGTCAGGCTCCGTGCTATCTCGACCCGATCGACGGGCTCGGCTGGGCGCGGGCGATCGAGGATTACGCACGCCCGGGCTCCGAGGCCCGCGCGGCGCAGTTGCGCCAGCTGGCCGAGATCCGCATGCCGCGCTGGAATGATCACTTCTCCATCGTCGACCGGATCATCGATGTCGTAGCGGATTCACCTTCCATCCCGGCGCCCCCGTCAGCGTGGCGTCCCGCCGCGAGCCTGGAGCGTAGCAAGGCGTTGATCGCCGCCGGCGAGCGCGCCGAGGCGGGACGCTCGCTCGCCTTCGCTGCCGCCCAACCGCATTCGAGCACGAGGTAGTCCGTGGCCCTGTCATCCGCCAACCCCTCATGCCCGGGAAGGATCGGCGCATGATCGCCATAGAAGACCAGCAGCGAGCGCTCGGTGAGCGCGTCGAGCGCCGCCGCCACCGCGCCCAGCATGGCGTCGGCATTGGCGGTGTGACGGGCATATTGCGCGACCGGGTCGTCGATGCCGGCCAGCCGGCCGGCACCGTAGGGGTCGTGCGCCTCCATGGTCACCGCCATCAGGAACAGCGCCTCGCCGGCGGCGCCGGCGCTCTCGATCTCCTCCACGATGCGCCGACCGACGGCAATGTCGCCGACATAGGGGCCGAAGCGATCGTCCGGCGCGAAGGCCTTCTCGTCGAGGAATCGCGCGAAGCCGAGGCAGGGAATGGCTCGGTCGCGGCGGAAGAAACGCGCATCGTGCGGATGCAGGAAAAGCGTGCGCCAGCCGCTGGCCCCCAGCGTGTGGGCCAGCGAGGCCTGCGCCAGCCGCTGCGGGCGCAGATAGGGATCGAACCGGTCCATACGCTGACGCGCGAAGGCGACGCCGGTCAGCATCTCCACTTCGGAGCGGTGCGTATAGGCGCCATAGCAGGACACCTCCAGCCGGCCATGCGCCAACGCCCGGCGGCGCAGGCGGTCGACATGCGGCAGGGCCAGCGCCACGCCGCTGCGCCGCAGATCAGCGAAGGATTCCGACTGCAGGACAATGACGGCGCGATGATCGCCCCCTTGCCGCGGCAGGGTAGCCGATGCGCCGACCGCTTGCCGCCCGCCGTCTTGTCGCAGGCCGTCTCGCCGCCAGAGCGCGAAGCCCGCGACCAGCGAGACGGCAAGTCCCTGCGTGGCGACGAACCGGTCGGCCGGCATGTCGAGCAATTGTCGCGACAGGGCGGGCAACAGGCCGGCGATCCAGCCCGCCAGCATAGGTACAGCGGCGGCGACCAGCAGGGCCGCAGCGAGTACGCCGGCCTGCGCCGCCTCCCCCAGTATCCGCGGCTCCATCCGGCTCCAGGCAACGATCACGCCGGCGAGCAGCACAACCGCGACGCCGAGGCCGGCGGCTGTGCCGAGGCCGATGTAGAACAGCGCCGGGTGGCGGATCAGCGTCGACAGGAAGCCAAGGTCGCTGAACACCAGAGGCTCGCGCAGATAGGCATATTTGACCCGCGAGATCAGCACGAACACGCCAAGCGTGACCAGCGCCGCCACCGTGGCGAAGAGCGGACGCGCCGACAGGCCGAGCCACAGCATCCAGAGCCAGCCGGCGATCGCGGCACCCAGCACGTGGGCCTCGCCGGGCGTCGGCTCCCGGCGTGCCGGCTCCGCGCCATCGCAGGACGGCACCGCCAGACGGTCCAGCCGGCCGGCCGCGGCCAAGGTCACCGCCAGAGTCGCGAGCAGTTCGGCCGCTGCAAGGCTCGTCCCATCCATTATTTTACCGCCGGAAACACGTCATCATATGTCGAGTTAAACGAATGCTTCGCCAACTTTCAATATAAATTAAATAAACGAAGTTCTGAATTGCATTTTCGTTCGGTGAATATAATATTATATGATAATATATACACTATAAATGCAAATATAAGGGCAGTTTAATATGGATAAGCTGCACAATATTCTTGGCGCATCGACGCCGAAGGTGGAGCCCATCGAAGGATCGCCCGAGAAGCTAAAAGCCGTCCCGCCGGCGAAGGCACGGCCGTTGCGCCCGGTTCCGCGAGAGGCGCCGCTTGTGGACGACGCACGAACTCCAGCCGCGCGCGCCAAGCCGGCGCGGCCGACCACCAAGCGCGATGGCTTTCCGGTGCCGGATCGCGAGACGTCCGATCTTGCCGCCACCCTGCCCCGCAAGGCGCGCAAACCCCGTTCGGTCGGGCTGTGGACCTCGTTCCTGCTGATGGTGGCCCTGCCAACCCTTCTCGCCGCGCTCTATTACGGCTTCGTTGTCTCCAATCAGTATGTATCGGAGTTCCGCTTCGCCGTGCGCAGCCAGGATTTCGCGCCGGCCGGCAGCAGCGCGGCGAGCACCGCGCTCGGCGCCGCGGCACGGGCGGGCGGCTTCACCGACAATTTCCTTGTCGTTGATTACCTCTCCAGCCGCCAGGCGGTGGAAGACCTGCTCAAGACCGTGGACCTGCGCGCCATGTACGCGCGCGCCGGCGTCGATCGCCTTTCCCGGCTGGGCAGCGAAGAGACGATGGAAGGCCTCGTCTCCTACTGGCAGTCGATGATCGACGCCTCCTTCGATCTGGCGACCGGCCTCGCTCTGGTGCGCGTGCGCGCCTTCACGCCCGAGGACGCTCACACCATCGCCGCCCGGCTGGTCACCCAGAGCGAAACGCTGATCAACGACATCTCGGCGCGCGCCCGCCGCGACGCGGTCAAATTCGCCGAGGCCGATGTCTCCCGCGCCGAGGACCGGCTGCGCGGCGCGCGGCTGGCGCTGCGCCAGTTCCGTGACCTGGAGCAGACGCCGGACGCCGCGCGCACCGCCGGCGGCACGCTGGAGCTTGCCATGAAACTGCGCGGGGAACTCGCCGGCCTGCAGTCCCAGCTCGCCTCGCTGCGCAGCTACATGGATGCCAATGCGCCCACCGTGAAGGTGCTGGAAAGCCGTATCGCCGCCACCGGCAAGCAGATCGCCACCATCGAGCGCGAGATCGGCAAGGGCGGCGGCACCGCCAGCGCGCCCGCGCCGGCCGGCACGACGACGGCGGGCGGGCCGCCGGTCCTGTCGGACGTGCTGTCGAACTACGAGGACGTCGATCTCAGCCGCCAGTTCGCCGAGAAATACTACGAGACGACGCTCTCGGCGCTGGAACTGGCGCGCTCGGAGGCCGCCGCGCAGCAGACCTATGTCGCGACCTATGTGCAGCCGGCGCTGGCGCAGGCGAGCCAGTACCCGCGCCGCGGCGTGTCGATCCTGATCGTCCTGCTTGCCGCCGGCGCGCTCTGGTTCATCAGCGTCATGGTGTTCTTCTCGATCCGCGACCACGTGGCCTGAGCGGGGGCGGCGATGACCTTCACCCCGCCGATCGACACGCCCGAAGACGGGTTCGGCCCGCGAAGGGTCGCGCAAGGACTGCGCACGCAGGGCCGCGTCGTCATCGCGCTGATGCTGCGCGAGATGCGGCTGCGCTCGGTGCATTCGCGCCTCAGCTATCTGCTCGCGCTGGTGGAGCCGATCCTGCAGCTGGCGATGATCATGGGCATCTTCAGCATCATTGGCCGCCGGCCGGATTTCGGCACCAGCCTGCTGCTGTTCCTCGGAACCGGCATCCTGCCCTTCTTCCTGTTCACCCACGTGTCCGGGCGAACCACCGGCGCAATCCGTGCGAGCGGTCTGGTACGTGCGCTCGCGCCGATCCAGCCACTCGACATCATGCTGGCGCGCGCCCTGCTGGAGACCGCGACGCTGCTGATCGTCGCGGTGCTGCTGTTCACGGCCATCTATGCGATGGGCATCCCCGAGGCGATCCCGATCCGCCCCCTGCTGGCGATCGAAGGCTTTGCCGCCACTGCTCTGCTGGCGATCAGCGTCGGCCTCATCAATGGTGTGATCGGTGCCTTCTTCCGCCTGTGGGCGGTGGTCTATGGCGTGCTGTCGCGCTCGCTCATCTTCCTGTCCGGCGTGTTCTTCGTGCCGGATTTCATGCCGCCGCAGATCCGCTACTGGCTGAGTTGGAACCCGCTGCTGCACGGGCTGGAATGGTTCCGCTCCGGCTTCTACCTGACCTACCCCACCCTCACCCTCGACAAGGGGTATCTCCTCGGCTTCGGCCTCGCCGCGCTGCTGATCGGGCTGGCTCTCGAACGCGTGTTCCGCGCGAGGCTGATATGATGGCGGTGGAGATGTCGGACATCGCCAAGACGTTCCGCGCGGCGCACGGCGCGCGGCGGGTGTTCGAGCATCTCGACGCCGCCTTCCCCTGCCGGGCCTCGGTCGGCATCCTCGGCCCACGCGGCGCCGGCAAGTCGACGCTGATCCGGCTGATCGGCGGCTCGACCCTGCCCGACCGCGGCCGAATTCGCCGCCGCGGCACCGTCTCGCCGCCCGTCGCCAACACGCAGGCCTACCACGCGGCCCTGACCGGCCGCGAAAATCTGCACTTCGTCGCCCGCGTCAACGGCTTCGACGGCGATGCCGCCACACGTTTCGTCGCCGACTTCGCGCAGATGGGCGAGGAGATCGACCGGCCGCTGTCGAGCTATACGAGGGAGCGCCGCTCGCGCTTCCTGTTCGCGGCCTCCTACGCGCTGCCGTTCGACATCTTCCTGGCCGACGAGGCGCTGTTCGGTGGCAGCGGGGCATTCCGCACGCGCTGCGCCGAACTGGTACAGGCGCGCCGGGAGCACGCCACGCTGATCTTCACCACGCGATCCCCCCAGATGCTGCGACGTTTCGCCGATATCGGCGCCGTCCTGCACGAGGGCCGGCTGCATATGTTCGAGCGGATCGGCGACGCCATACGCCTGTTCCGCGCCATCGACGACGGAGCGCCGCCCGACACGGGCGACGAGGACGAGGACGAGGAGGAGCGCCTCGCCGAAGAACCCTTCGGGCCGTTGGCCTGAAGTCACCTTCCATCACTTTCGATCGGGGCAGGTCCCGATCCAACCTGAAGGAGCCGACATGAACGATCTTCCGGAAATCAGCCGTCAACTCGAGCGTTTCGTGGCCCGCCGGCTGGTCGAATTCGACCAGGCCGCATGGAAGGAACTGAGCGTGCAGAAGCGCAAGGAGTGCATCCAGGCCGCGCGGCGCGCACTGAAGGCCGAGCGCAACTATTTCGCCCGGCAGGCGAACGCGACCGCCGCCCCTGCCGCCGCCGAGTAACGCGACGTCCCCGGCACCGGTCCCTCTTGCGGCCGGTGCCGCATTCGCTCCTCCGTTACCTCAACTGGAAGTCGAGCTCCTGCTCTTGTTTAAAGGTATCATATTATACTTCAATATTGATAATATAAGTGTGCTTCAATGAACACACAAATTGCCTTTTAGATTTATTTTATGACCAGCGTATAGAATTGATCATCTTCATACGGCTTAGATAAGCGTAATTGAGTAAAGGGGATCGGGCGGTTTGATTATCCGGGGTCCGAAGGCCCGTTTGGCGGGGCTTGCCATGCTGAGCTTCTCGCTCGGCGGATGCGTGTTTTTTCCCGGTTCCGGGCCAGTGACCCAGGAGGTCATGCAGCCGCGCGAGCCGGTAGACTACGAGATAGTCGACGTCGATGCCGATGTGGTCGGAGCCATGCGTCTGTGGCGTTCACCCAGTCTCGCGGACAGCTTCGGCGCCCGCAAACCCGCCCCTGAAACCCGGGTGAATGTCGGCGACGTGGTCCAGGTCTCGATCTGGGAGGCCAGTACCGGCGGCCTGTTCGGGCGCGGCTCGATCGATGCGGGCTCGGGCAGCGAGATGCTGCCGCCGCAGACGGTCGATCGCGAGGGCCGCATCAAGGTGCCCTATGTTGGCGATGTGCCGGTGGTCGGCAAGCGCCCGAGCGAGATTGCCAAGACCATCGAGAAGGGGCTGACCGGCAAGTCGATCGACCCCCAGGTGCTGATTACGCTGCCGCAGCAGACCTCGGCTTCGGTCGTGGTGGTGGGCGATCTCACCGGCGCCGGCCGGGTCAACCTCAACGTCAAGGGCGACCGGCTGCTGGAGGTCATCGCCCAGGCCGGCGGCATCAAGGCGCCGCCGCACGAAACCTTCCTGCGCGTGACACGCGGCAGGCGCAGCGCGACGATGCAACTGACCGCACTGCTCGCCCGCCCGGACGAGAACATCTTCATGCAACCGGGCGACACGGTCTATGTGTTCCGTCGCCCGCAAAGCTTCACCGCGCTTGGCGCGGTGAAGGGAGCGGGCGAGGTGGCGATCGATCGCGAGGACTTCACCGTCGCCGAGGCGGTGGGCTCCTCTGGCGGCCTGGTCGACACCCAGGCCGATCCCAGCGGCGTGTTCATCTTCCGCTTCGAACAGGCAGCGGTGGTGAGGGCGATCAATCCGGACTCGCCGTTCCTTTCCGGCAACAGCGTTGTTCCGGTCATCTACCGCCTCAACCTGAAAGATCCCTCCGGCTACTTCATTGCCCGCGCCTTCCCGATCCGCGCGGGCGACATCGTCTACGTTGCCAACGCCCCGGGGGTGGAGTTCACCAAGTTCCTGCGCACGGCTCTGTTGATCAGCTCGATCGCCCGCACCGGCAGCACCAGCCTGTCGGTGGACTGACCGGGCAAGGGTTCTGGTCCGGCCGGAACCGGACGCGATTCGCGGCAGGCCTCGCCTGCCAAAAGGAGGCCACGGTGAGGAAACGCTTCAGCCTGGCATCGGCGGCTCTGCTGCTCGCCGGCCTTGCCGCGCCGGCGCGGGCGGACCCGCCGGCGACCATTGCCGACTACATGATCATGGACGTCTGCGTCGACGCCGCCGACCGCCTCGCCCCGGGGCTGCTGCCGGGCGATGCCGGCTGCGGGCGCCGGCGCGACATCCGGCCTGGCGAGCCGCCGCCCTATGAGTTGCGCAATTTCCTCAATCCCGGGGGCGACTGCACCGAGGATGGCGGCACGGTGGCCAAGCTCAACCGACCGGTGGAGCGTGGCGGGCAGACCCGCATCGTCTCCTCCACCCTGAGCCTGCCGGCGAGCCCGTGCGCCGGCGCGCGCGGCCGGCCGGGAAAGCCCGGCGAGGGAGGCGCCTCGATCCAGTGGCATGACGAGAGCTACGGCTTCATCATGGGCAGCTACAGCCCGGTGGCGCTGTCGGTCTACCAGACCCCGCTGTGCCGGAACGGCAGCCGCTCGTCGCGGCGCTTCTTCCGCGGCTGGATCATCGCGCCGGCCGTGGTGCCGGAGATGGGCCAGGGTGGCTATGGCGTGTTCGAGAGTCGCCTCGCCACCGGCGCCGCCTCGGCACTGCCGCAAGCCTGCCCCACCCGCTATCGCCGCGCGCTGACCACCTGGCTGGTCACGCCGATGCGGTTCACCGCGGGCCGGGAAATGGTGTCGATCGTCTCCGGCCATTTCGCGCAGGTCAGCCGCGACGGGCTTTCACCGGGCGCGACCCTGCAGATGGAGCAAACCTACTGGACCCGTGAATTCGGCCTCTCGCGCTGGGAGAAATGGGCACGGCAGGACTGGGTTCACCCCCGCAGCCACCGCTCCGCGCCCGACCTCGCCCGCGAATTGCGCCAGCGCGGGCGCTGCGGCCCACCAGCGGGCGGGACATTCGACATCTCCTCGCGTACCCGCTTCACAGATGCGCCGGGCCATGACGATGTCTATGCGCGCCTGATCGTCGATCCCAAGACCGGCAAGCATCAGCTTTGGTTCATGACCCTGTGCGAGGACTACACCAACGTCCGCGCACGGCCGGCCGCAAAGGCTCTACCCGACGTCTCCGCCATTGCCGACCCCGCCTATTGGAGGCCCTGACGGTCGGCTTTCGTCAAACGCGTCTTGCGCAACGAAGAGGTCAAGGTTTCATGTTCCCCATCCCTCAGGCGTCACTTGAGCCCAACACCTACGCCTACGAGACCGTGCCGCTGGTGAAGCCGACCGGGTTTCGCGAGTATGACGCACGCTGGCTGTTCGGCAGCGAGATTAATCTCATGGGCGTGCAGGCGCTCGGCCTCGGGCTCGGCACCCTGATCCACGAACGCGGCGTGCGGCCGGAAATCGTCGTCGGCCACGATTTCCGCGCCTATTCCGCCTCCATCAAGCAGGCCCTCGCCAACGGGCTGATGGCGGCCGGCGTCACGGTGCACGATATCGGCCTCGCTCTGTCGCCCATGGCCTATTTCGCCCAGTTCGCCCTCGACATCCCCTGCGTCGCCATGGTCACCGCCTCGCACAACGACAATGGCTGGACCGGGGTGAAGATGGGTGTCGAGCGCCCCATGACCTTCGGTCCCGGCGAGATGAGCCGGTTGAAGGAAATCGTGCTCACCGGCGCCGGCAAGGCGCGCGACGGCGGGGCGTATCGCTATGTCGAGGACTTCCCGGAGGTCTACATCAAGGACCTGACCGACCGGGAGCGACTGAAACACCCCGTCAAGGCGGTGGTCGCCTGCGGCAACGGCACGGCCGGCGCCTTCGCCCCGCGCATCCTGGAGGCGCTCGGCGTCGAGGTTGTGCCACTCGATACCGGGCTCGACCACTCCTTCCCGAGGTACAACCCCAACCCGGAAGACCTGGAGATGCTGCACGCCATGCGCGACGCGGTACTTGCCTCCGGCGCGGATGTCGGCCTCGGCTTCGACGGCGATGGCGACCGCTGCGGCGTGGTGGACGACCTTGGCGAGGAGATCTTCGCCGACAAGGTCGGCGTGATGCTGGCGCGCGATCTGTCGGCGCTCCACGCCAACGCCACCTTCGTGGTCGACGTGAAATCGACCGGGCTTTTCGCCACCGATCCGGTGCTGCAGGCCAATGGTGTAAAGACGGACTACTGGAAGACCGGCCACTCCTACATGAAGCGCCGGGTCAACGAGACCGGCGCGCTGGTCGGCTTCGAGAAGTCCGGCCACTATTTCTTCAACAGGCCGATCGGGCGCGGCTATGATGACGGGCTGGTCTCGGCCATCGCCATCCTCGACATGCTGGACCGCAATCCCGGCAGGAAACTCTCCGCCCTGAAGGACGCGCTGCCGAAAACCTGGGCGTCGCCGACCATGTCGCCGCACTGCGCCGACGAGAAGAAATACGGCGTGGTCGATGCCGTCGTGACCCATTTCGAGCAATTGGCGGCCGGCGGCGGGACCATCGACGGGCAGGCGATCCGCGACATCGTCACCGTCAACGGCGTGCGGGTGACGGTCGAGGATGGTTCCTGGGGTCTGGTGCGGGCCTCCTCCAACAAGCCGGAACTCGTTGTGGTGGTTGAGAGTCCGGTGTCCGAGACCCGCATGCGCGACATGTTCCGCGTGGTGGATGGCGTGCTGCGCACGCACCCCGAAGTGGGCGCGTACAATCAGAGTCTCTAGAGCCCGCGCCGATCAGCCTGCACCGCAGGCTGATCGGGCAACGCGTTCTGCGCCTCGCGACGACATTTACCGCGCATTTTCGACATGGTTACGTGCGATGATACATTTCAGGCAAAGCGCGAGCCGCGATGCCTCACCCCACGAGCATCGACGAGCCCCGAGCTACGCGCTATCGAGGTGCGTAGAGACGGAGATTGAGATGTCGACGGCCGGTGAACCCATTCTCGCGACGACAGATGCCCGGAGCTGGGCCCGGCGGCTGGTGAATTACCGGCAGTCCGATCCAGCCCGCAGCGTCCGGGAGCTTCTGATTACGGCCGTGCCCTTCGCCCTCGCCTGGGGCGCGATGCTTGCCGCGCTCAAGCTCGACCAGGTCTGGCTCTACGCGCTGCTCGTCTTGCCGGCGGCCGGGCTGCTGGTACGACTGTTCATGATTCAGCACGATTGCGGCCACGGCTCGTTCTTCAGGAACCGGAGCGGCAATGACTGGACCGGGCGGGTGATCGGCGTGCTGACGCTCACGCCCTATGACCACTGGCGTCGCGCCCACGCCATCCACCACGCCAGTGCCGGCAATCTCGACCGGCGCGGCATCGGCGACATCGACACGCTGACGGTGCGCGAATATCTGGCGCGCTCGCGCTGGGGACGGATGCGCTATCGCCTTTACCGGCACCCGCTGGTGATGTTCGGCATCGGCCCGATTTATGTCTTCCTGCTGGAAAGCCGCCTGCCGATCGGCTCCATCCGCAAGGGCTGGACGCCTTGGGTCAGCACGATGGCGACCAATCTGGGCATTGCTCTCGCGGCGGGCCTGCTGATGTGGGGCTTCGGCATCGGGCCATTCCTGCTGGTGCACCTGCCGATCGTCATGCTGGGTGCCGCAGCGGGCGTCTGGCTGTTCTATGTCCAGCACCAGTTCGAGGGCACGCATTGGGCCGGCGACGAGAGCTGGGAGTTCCATGAAGCCGCGCTGCACGGCTCCTCTCACTACGACCTGCCCGCCATTCTCCGCTGGTTCAGCGCCAATATCGGCATGCACCATGTGCATCACCTGTGCAGTCGCATCCCCTATTACCGCCTGCCCGAGGTGCTGCGCGACCATCCGGAACTGCACGATGTGGGGCGCCTGACCCTTTGGCAGAGTTTCGGCTGCGTGCGGCTGACCTTGTGGGACGACCGGCAGCGGCGGCTGATCTCGTTCCGCGAAATGCGGGCGCTCTACGCCTAGGAGCCGTTGTCCGATCAGATTCGTTCAATCCGATCGGACCGCGCACTCGATAGAGGGGTTGCGGCGCCATATCGAACAGCGCCGCGACACACCGGTTGCCCGGCCGAGTATTGGGCTCGATGACCATGACTTCAGGGCGCCAGCCCAGCCGGCATTGGCGGCTATCGGCTCCGCGCCGGGTGCCATGGGCGCGCCACAGGGGCGACGAGCGCTGCCTTCACTGGCAGCAGCAATGGCCGCCCCGTCAGCCAGCCTTTCACCAGCGCGTTCCCGCCCCTGTCGGCACGGCATAGGGCGACAGTTCGCGTTTGAGGAAGCCGCCATCGCCCGGCGCGCCGACGACGCGCCCATCCTGCGCCATCACCTTGCCGCGCAGCAGCGTCATCGCTGGCCAGCCGGTGACGGCCAAGCCCTCATAGGGCGTGTAGTCGGCGCCGTGGTGCATCAGTTCCTGGCGGATGGTCTCCTTGCGGTTGGGATCCCAGAGCACAATGTCGGCGTCGAAGCCGGGCGCGATCGAGCCCTTCCGGGGATAGAGGCCGTATATCCTGGCGTGATTGGTGGAGGTCAGCGCGACGAACTCGTTCAGCGTGATGCGCCCTTCCACCACACCCTTGGAGAACAATATCTGCAGCCGCGTCTCGATGCCGGGAATGCCGTTCGGCACCCAGCGGAAGGAGGTCCGCGCCTTCGGGTTCAGCTTGCCCATCTCGCCCTCATAGAAGAAGGCGCAATGGTCGGAGGAGAAGGTCTGGAACACCCCGGTGCGGATGCCCTCCCAGATGGCGTCCCAGCTCGCATGGTCGCGCGGGGGCGGCGAGCAGACATATTTGCCGCCGCTCTCATCCATGTTGAGACCCTTCATGTCCTCGGCGGTGAGCGCGACATATTGCGGGCAGGTCTCGCCATAGACCTTGAGACCCTTCTGCTGCGCCCAGCGGATCTGCTCCATCGGTTCGCGCCCCGAGACATGCACCACCATGATCGGCACGTCGGTCAGTTCGGCATGGCTGATGGCGCGGTGGGTCGCTTCGCGCTCCACCGATTGCGGGCGTGAGACGCCATGATAATAGGGCGCCGTCCTGCCGGCCGCCTCCAGCTTCTGGGTCATGAAGCGGATGGCGTCATAGCCCTCGCAATGCACCATGACCAGCGCGCCGCAGCCGCGCGCGCAGTCGAACACCTCCAGCAACTCACGGTCGTTCAGCACCAGGTCGTCATAGGTCATGAACACCTTGAACGAGGTGTAGCCGTCCCCGACCAGCGCCGGCAATTCCTGCCCCAGCACGCTGGGCGACGGGTCGGAGATGATGAGGTGGAAGCCATAGTCGCAATAGCACTTGCCGTCGGCCTCCTTGTGATAATCCATCACGCTCTGGCGCAGGCTGGCGCCACGCGGCTGCAGCGCGAAGGGCAGCACCGTGGTGTTGCCGCCCGCAATGGCCGAGCGCGTCCCGCTCTCGAAGTCATCGGCCATGGCCGGCCCGCCAAAGGCGGGCTGGGCGAGGTGGACATGGCTGTCGATGCCGCCGGGCATGACCAGCAGCCCCGAGGCGTCGATCACCTCGGCGCCATCGGTCAAGCACTCGGCCACTGCCACTATGCGCCCGTTGCGAATGCCGACATCGGCACGCACCGTGTCCGAGGCGGTGACCACCGTGCCACCGCGGATGACCGTGTCGAATTCGCTCATGGGCGCCTCGCTGATGCTTCGCGGCCAGCATAGAAGGCGCCGGCAGCAGAGGCGAGCCCGAGCCGGGCGGAAGCGGTCGCGCGGGACTTCGGCGAGCTGCGCGCCGCCTCCGTCCGCCGAGGCAAGGGGCCGAATTCGCTCAGCCGGGCAGGACGTAGAAACCCTGCTGGCTCCCGGGAACGAACTCGGTGGTGAGCCCCAGCACCGATTCGGCACCGCCGAGGATCAGAAAGCCATCCCGCGACATCACCCGGGCGAGGCGGGACAGCACGTCGCTCTTGGTCGCCGCGTCGAAATAGATCAGCACGTTACGGCAGAACACGATGTCGAACGAGCCGAGATGTCCGAAGGGTTGCAGCAGGTTCAGGGTCGAGAAGCGGACCATGGAACGGATCGCGTCGTTGACGCGCCAGTTCTGCCCTTCCTGGGTGAAATAGCGCAGCAGGTAGTGGACCGGCAGGCCGCGCTGCACCTCGAACTGGTTGTAGACCCCCTCCCGCGACCGCGCGATCACCTCCGACGACAGATCGGTGCCGACGATATCGACCCGCCGTCCGGCAAGCAGGCGCTCATTCTCCTTCAGCAGCATGGCCAGCGAATAGGGCTCCTGCCCCGTCGACGCCGCCGCGCACCAGATACGCAGCGGCTGCGACGCTGTCCGGCGTGCCAGGAGCTGCGGCAGCATCAGCGAGGTGAACAGGTCGAACGGACGCTTGTCGCGGAAGAACAGCGACTCGTTGGTCGTCATCGCCTCCACCACCGCGTCGGTAAGGTGCGCCTCCCGCCCCTCGCGCAAGGCGTTGACCAGTTGAGCCATGCCGGACATGCCGGCACTCTGGATGATCGGATCGAGCCGGCTCTCCAGCAGATACTGCTTGTCCTCGGTCAAGGCGAGGCCGGAACGCTGCTTCAGGAACTGACGCAGGAAACCATAGTCGGAGACGGAGATCATTCACGCGCCCCGAGCATCCGGTTGATACGCAAGCCGATCTCGCCGATGGGCAGAATCCCCGCGCAGGCGCCGAGCGCCACCGTCGCACCGGGCATACCCCACACGACGCTGCTCTCCTCGTCCTGGGCGATGACACTGCCGCCGGTCTCGGCGATGCGCAGCGCGCCCTCGGCCCCGTCGCTGCCCATGCCGGTGAGCACCGCAGCAAGCGTCGACCCGCCATAGAGACCCGCCACCGACTTGAACATTGGGTCCACCGCCGGCTTGCAGAAGTTCACCACCGGCCCGTCGCTCAGGCGCAACTGCATCGACGATGCACCCCGCACCACGTCCATGTGCAGCCCACCCGGTGCGACATAGATGCGACCCGGCAGCAGCGGCTCGCCGTCGCGCCCTTCGGCGCAGGGGCGACCTGCGGCCCGCGCAATATGCTCGGCGAGGATGGCGGTAAAGGTTGCGGGCATGTGCTGCACCACGACCACGGGTATATTTCGGATGTTGGGGCCGATGTCGGCGAAGAGCCGCGTCAGCGCCTGCGGCCCGCCGGTCGAGCTGCCGATCGCCAGAATGTTGACCGGCATCATCGAATAGGGGCGGAGCTTGCCGCCCTGGCGCGAAACGCTGGACGTGGCGCCGGCTACCCCGCCTCCGGCCGCAGCCCCGCCGGTCGCGGCGCGTGTGGAAGACCGCCGGCGGGCCCTCTGGCCGAGGCTGCGGGCCCTGGCCAGCAACTCACGCCGGAACACGTCGACGCCGCTGGCACCATGCGCCGCTTCGGGCTTGGGGATGTAATCCGCCGCGCCGAGCGAGAGCGCGCGCAAGCTGATTTCCGCGCCGCGCCGCGAAAGGGCGGAAGCAACCAGCACCGAGGCTCCCGCCCGACGCTCAAGGATGAGTGGCAGCGCAGTGAGGCCGTCCATGTCGGGCATTTCAAGGTCGAGAATGACAAGATCGGGCTGCGAGCGGGCCACGTCGTCGGCCGCACGCCGGCCATTGGCGTGAACCGCGACGATTTCGAACTCCCCGCTCTCGCCAAGCCAGCTCTTGAGGATACCGCGCATGAACACGGAATCGTCGACGATCATCACCTTGATCGGCGTGGCGTCGGGTCGGGCACCGCCTGGAGCGGCGGATGCGGGCGTCATATCGGCTCTCCATCCAACAGGCCGACCTGAACGAGCTTCTCCCGCAGGATGTCCTCGTCAAATGGCTTCATGATGTACTCGTCGGCGCCCGTGGAGAGCGCCTGGGCGATGTGGGCGACGTCGGTCAGCGAGGTGCAGAACACCACGCGGGGCGCGGCGCCTCCCTCCTGCCGGCGCAGCCGTTCGAGAAATTCGAGGCCGTTCAGCAGCGGCATGTTCCAGTCGAGGAGAATTCCATCCGGCATGGCCGACGCACAGGCGTCGAGCGCTGCCTCGCCGTCGCCGGCCTCGGCGACCGAGAAGGCCCATCCCTCGAGCATGCGCCGCGCGATCTTGCGCACGACGGCGGAATCGTCGACCACCAGAAAGGTCTTCATCGTCATGTCCTGTTGGCGCCTGTCGGTCAGGCGGCGCGCCCCTGGCCCACACCGGCGAGCACGCGTTCGACATCGAGCAGCAGCAGCAGTTCCTCCTGCAGCCGGTACACGCCGTTGACGAAACGGGCCCAGTCCTCATCGAGATTGGAGGGGTTGGTGTCGCGCTCCGCGTCGCCGAGCATCAGCACGTCGCCGACATCGTCGATCATCAGGCCGAAGGCGTCGCCCTGGCTCTCGATGCCCACCGCCATGGACGCCGCCGTCTCGCTGCCGAGGTGCAGCAGCCGGCGCAGGTCGATCATGGTGACGATGCGCCCGCGCAGGTTCAGCACGCCCTCGATCTCGGGCGCCGACAGCGGCACGGGGGTTATGCCCTCGGGCACGAAAACCTCGTTGACGGCGTCGATCGAGAGGCCGAACAACTGACCGCCGATGCGGGCGGTGACGAACTGGCGTGCCTTCGCATCGCCATCGCCAGGTGTCGCTTGCGTGGTCATGCTGCCTCCCGATGGTCGTTACGGATGAATTCGTTGAGGGCTGCGATCAGGCCCGAGCGGTCCGATTTCGCGACGTAATCGGTGAACCCGACCCGGCGGCCTCGTTCGATCAGGTCCGGTCCGCTCTGAGTGGCGAGGCCGATAATCGGGAGGTCCGCACGTCCGGGGGCGTTGCGTATCGCCTCGGCGAGGCTGAACCCGTCGAGTTCGCCCGCTGCGGGCTCGCCCATGCCAATGCTGCTTACGACCGCCACGAAGTCATGCCGGCTGTTGAGCAACTCCAGTGCCTCGCCGCCGGTGCGGCACGCCGTGACGGCGTAGCCATTGCCCTTAAGCAGGGGTTCGAGCATCGAGCGGTAGAAGAGGTTGTCGTCCACCAGCAGCAGGCGGTGATGCCGCGTCCCGACGGGACGGCTCACTTCGGACCAGTCGCCAAATGCCGCCGCCATGAAGTGGCCGACATCCAGCACCTCGGTGGCAATGCCGTTGATGATTGCCGCGCCGACCACGTCCGGCGCGCCGGAGGCGAGCTGGAAGTCGAGATCGGTTTCCACGATGTCCACGATCTCGTCGACCACGAGGCCGATGGTGCGCGGCCCATCGCTGAAGATGAGCAGCGGCTGGCGCCCGCTCTCGCGCCGCTCGACCTGCGCATGGGCGTAGACAAGCGGGATGAGGGCGCCGCGATACTGCACCACCGGCCGCCCGTCCAGTTCCTCGATGTCCTGGGCCTGAAGTTCCTCAAGCCGGGTGACGAGCGAGAGCGGCACCGCCTTGATACCCTGCGGACCCGCGCGCAACAGCAGCAGCGAGGTTTTCGGGTCGCCATGCGCCGCCTGCGCACCGTGCGCGGCGTCGGTATGGCCGAGCTTGTCCGACCCGGCTGCGGCATGCTGGGCGAGGCCGTTGGGATCGACGATCATGATCACCCGCCCGTCGCCGAGAATGGTGCTGCCGGAAATCATCGCGACGTGGCGCAGCATCGCCGCCAGCGGCTTCACGACGATTTCCTCGGTGTGGGAGACGGCATCGACCACGACGCCGAACTGCAATGTGCCGACATTCATCACCGCGATCAGTTCGCTGGCCGGCGCGGCGAGCGCGTCCTTGGCGCCGGCTTCGCGCAGACCGAGCGCGCCGCCGAGTTCGACGATCGGCAGCAACTGCTCGCGCAGGCACAGGACCGGCCGCCCGTTGATGCGGCGGATCGAGTGTTCCGAGCCGGGCCGGATGTGGACCAGTTCCAGAACGACCGACTGCGGCAGCGCGAAACGCTCGCCCGATGCCTCGACGATAAGAGCGGGAACGATCGCCAGAGTGAGCGGAATCTTGATGATGAAGGTTGTGCCCTGCCCCGCCTTCGAGCGCAGGTCGACGGTGCCGCCGATCGCCTCGATATTGCAGCGGACCACATCCATGCCGACCCCGCGCCCGGAAACGCTGGTCACCGCCTCGGCGGTCGAGAAGCCGGCGTGGAAGATGTAGCGGAACAGCTGCGCCTCGCTCATGCGCGCGGCTTCCGCCTCCGTGCACAGCCCGTTGGCGATGGCCTTCGATTTGATGCGGGCGATGTCCAGGCCGCGCCCGTCGTCGGATATCTCGATGATGACATGCCCGCCCTCATGATAGGCGGACAGCCGGATGGTGCCCTTTTCCGGCTTGCCGGCGCGACGCCGCGTTTCCGGCGTTTCCAAGCCATGATCGGCGGAATTGCGCACCATGTGGGTGAGCGGATCCTTGATCTGGTCGAGAAGCTGGCGGTCAAGCTCGGTATCGGCCCCGTACTGTTCCAGCTCGATCTGCTTGCCCAGTTCCTGCGCCAGATCGCGCACGATGCGCGGCAGCTTCTGCCAGGCATTGCCCACCGGCTGCATGCGGGTGCGCATGACCACGTCCTGCAATTCGCCCGTCACGTTGGAGAGGCGCTGCAGCGAGACCTTGTAGTCGCCGTCCTCGGTGCGACGGGCGATCTCCAACAGCTGGTTGCGTGTCAGCACCAACTCCGAGACCATCGTCATGAGCTGTTCGAGGGTGGAGACGTTGACGCGGATGGTCTGCGTCGCCACCGAGCCTGCATCGGCGGTCGGGGTATCGCTGCGTTTCTGCGCAGGCGCGGCCTCCTTGTCGGGCGCAACCTGCCTGGCGGGTAGCGTGATCTCGATTTCCGTCTGGCGGAAAATGCGCTCAAGCTCGTCGAGCGAGACTTCCCCGGGTGCCAGCGACCGCTCCTCCGCGGGCGGCGCCGGTACGGGCGCCGGTGCCTCGACCGCCAGTGGCGCGGCACCGAAGGCGATATCGGGCAGTTCCCGGGCGACCTCGGCCTCCAGCAGCGCGACGAGATCCTCGTCCGAGCCTTCCGGTTCCACGCCGTCATTGCGCTCGATAGCGGCCAGGATGTCCTTGATCCGGTCGATCGACGACAGGATCAGCCCTACCGCCTCACCCCCGACCGGCCGACCGTTGCGGAACTCGTCCATCAGCGTCTCCGCCGCATGGGCGAGATTGGCGAGCCGAACCAGCCCGATGAAGCCGCACGTTCCCTTGATGGTGTGAACGAGGCGGAAGATGCTGTTGAGAATGTCCCGGTTGTTGGGATCGGTCTCGAGCTTGAGCAGCTCGATATCGACCACATCGAGGCTTTCTGAGGTTTCCGTCAGGAATTCGCGGAGCAGATCATCCATTGGCTTGCACTCGGATCGGGCGACGGGGACAGCGCGTGAGGGGAGAGCGCATTCCGAACTGACTGCGCCGCAGGCGGTTCGGAGAAGCGTTCTCTGTCAGAAATGCGGGGGTCGATTTACCGATCGGCTCCCGTTCTCGGGCGTCGCGGCTCACGCGGCGCGGATACGCTCGATGAAGGTGTCGAACTGCGACCGCAGGCGGGTGGCCTGGGTCGACAGGTCGGCGGCGGAGCGCACGATCTCGCTGGACGCACGGCCGGTATCGGCGGCTGCGGTGCTCACGGACGAGATGCTCGAAGACACTTCCTGGGTCCCCTGCGCGGCCTGGTGCACATTCTGCGCGATCTCGCCGGTGGCGACGCCCTGCTCGTCGATCGAGGTGGCGATGGCTGCGGAAATCTCGTCGATGCGACGGATGGTGCCGGAGATGTTCTCGATCGCCTTCACCACGTCATTGGTCGCGCCCTGGACGGCGGCGATCTGCGAGGAGATCTCGTCCGTCGCCTTCGAGGTCTGCTCGGCGAGGGTCTTCACCTCCATGGCGACCACCGCGAAGCCGCGGCCGGCCTCGCCGGCGCGCGCCGCCTCGATGGTGGCGTTGAGCGCCAGCAGATTCGTCTGCGAGGCGATGTCGGTGATCAGGTTCACCACCTGCCCGATGCGCTGGGCGCTGGTGGCGAGGCCGCGCACCACGTCAGCGGTTCCGGTGGCCTGGTCGGTGGCCTCGCCGGCGATCTTGGCGGCGACGGAGACCTGCTGACCGATCTCGCGGACCGAGGCGGCGAGTTCCTCGGCGGCAGAGGCAGCGATCTGGACGTTGCCGGTGGCCTGCTCGGCGGCAGCGGCGACGACGGTCGACTGGCGGCTGGTCTCGTCAGCCGACGAACTCATGCTGGCGGCCGAATTCTCGAGCTGGGTCACCGCGGCGGCGACGGTGCGGACCACACCCGACACCTCGCTGTCAAAGCGATCGGCGAGTTCGCGCATGGCTTCGCGTTTCTCGATCTCGGCACGCTGGGCGGCTGTGCTCTGCTCCTCGCGCAGCTTCTCGGCTTCCTTGAGCGTGCCCAGAAGTTCGCCGGTCGAACGCCACAGTTCGCCAATTTCATCCTTGCCCGTATTGGCCTCGATCTCGACGTCGAGATTGCCGGTGGCAACCGTCTGGACCGTATCGATGACGCGGCGGATGGGGCGGCTCAGCGTGACCACGCCAATGTAGAGCGCTGTGCTGATACCGATTAGAAGGCCGAGCAATGTCGCGACAAGGATAAAGCTCTCGGCCCAGGCAGCCGAGGCCTTGAACTCCTGGCGCAGGGGAGCGGTAAGCTGGCGCAGCTGCTCGACATGCTCGCCGAGCGACGCCTGCAACGCCTTGCGGTTGGCGCGATTGGCCTCGTTGTTGCCCTGGACGTTCGCCGCCTGGGGACCTTCATCGGTAGCAAGGCGAACGGTCTCGCTGCGGAAAGCAATGAACTGCTCGAGGTCCTTGGCGACCGGAGCGAAGCTGCTGCGGGCGCCGGCTTCCTCCGCCGCCACACTCTCGGCCAAGGTGTCGCGCAGCTGATCGAGACTGCGTGTCATGCCGGCGACGAAAGGCTTCGCGGTCTCCGCGTCCTCAGACATGTAGATGCCGCGCGCGTCCATCACCACGGTGCTGACCAGGCCGTTGATACGCTCGGCGAGGAAGGACTCGCGATGCAGCAGATCCAGCTCTTCGGAGAGCGTGGATTCATGCACCAGCGTATAGAAAGATATGCCGCCGACGAGCGCAGTCGTCAGGCCGAGAACGGCGACGATCGTGTAGATTTTACCGGTGATATTCATTTCAGTTCCCGATGATCCTGATCAATGCGTTGAGGGCTCGGCCTTGGCGGTCGCGGGCTTCGTCCGGCCGGCGGAAGTGCTGGCAAGGGAACGAATTTCGGCCTTGTCGACATAGTTGATGCTGTCGACGAGAACCTCCTGCACGAGCGGACCATTCAGACCTTCGTTAGATTTATTCTTAATGTTATCCATCATTTCGGCGAGATTATACTTAGACAACTTGCCGAACTCGACGCGGCCGTTTGTATAGATCTCATCAAACGCGCGATGCGTGACGAAGATCTGCGGCTCGATGGCCAGTTGGTGCAGCGCCTCCGCATCGGCGGTGAACACCAGCTTGGCGACGACATAGCCGCGCACCGTTCCGTCGATGATCATCGGCACGGTGATCGGCTCGAGGCGGCGATATTCGAGGCCAGCCAGGTAGGGCTTTTCGTCCGAACCGGGGGACGTTCCCGTCATCCAGTAGACGCCGCCATAGCTCGCCAGCAGCGTGATCAGGCAGACCCACAGGCCGATGAAAAGGACACGCGTCATGCCGGGTCCCGCCTCGTCGCCGTGGCGGCCGAATAGGTGCCGTCGGACTCGGTCTCGCGCAGCGCGTCGCCGAGAATGGCGGTCACGTGCTGGGCGGCGACAAGATGGAATTGCAGCAGGTCGCTGTTGCGCTGCAGGGCGGCTCGAAGCACCTTCAGCCGGTCCGTCAGCCCGCTGTCCACCGTGTCGGGCAGGCTGCGCACGGCACGGCTCAGTTCGAGCAGGCTGCGGCTCTTGCGGCGATTGACCTCGTCGAAGTCGATCAGCCGGCGCTGCGTGAGGGCGAGGGTCTCCTCGGCGACGGCCTCTTCCAGCCGATCAAGCAGCCCATGCATCGTCCGGACGGCGGCATCCGCGCTCATGAGGCGTCCCGCCTCGTGGATGCGGCGGCGATGCGCTGGGCGAGGCCGATGCCGCCACCGAGGGTGACCTGATCGGCAATCCGCTCGGCCAGCATGGAGCGCCATATCTGACCGGCGGTGCCGGAGCCGTAGAGCGAGGCGGACGCCTTCGGCAGAATCTGCTCGATGAAACCGCCGAGCGCCATCGCCTCGAAGCGGCGGAAGGCGGGCGATACGGCCGTGTCCTGCCGCTCCGTGAGCGCGGTCGCGTTGGCGAGCGTCGTCGCCGACACGCTGCCGAGAGACGAGACGGGATCGGCACCAGGCTCGCGCACGGGCGTCGCCTCGGCGAGGGCCTCGTCGAAGGCCGCCGCGTTCGCCGGCGCCGACGCGGACGCCTGCCGCAACCGTGCGGCGATGGCCTGCGCCTTTTGCGGGTCGCCGGCGTTCATCACGTCGAGAAGAAGGTCGGACGGAGGCTGGATGCTCATGGAAGGCACCGGGTTTCTGCGATGACAACACGATGTCAGGTCAGGCTGGCGGGAAGCTTGCGCAGCCGCGGGCGATCGCCGCCTCCAGCGCTTCGTCGAGCGCGGAACGCTCGCTCTGCGCCCTCGCCTGCCGGTCGGCACTTTCGGTCAGGCGCTCGGCGTGCTTGAGCCGCATCGCCGCTTCCAGCGTACGTGCGCGCTGCGCGTCGGCCTCCCGGCGCAGCCGGGCCATCGCCTCATCGATCACCCGCAGCCGGCGGGCGGCGGCAGCAACCACGACGGGCGCGAAGGTCTCGTTGTTCATGACGGCGAAGATGTCGCGCCGCTCCACAGCGGCTGCCTCCAGCGCACGCTCCAGCCGGGCCAGTTCGGCCTCGGCGCGCCGATGCAGCTGGCGCTGCACGTCCTCGATGCGTCGGCATTTGCGATGCTGGCCTGGCATGGTTCAGCCCGCCGCCAGCCAACTGGCAAAAGCTTCCGAGAACTTCGTCAGCAGGTCGCCGGCGACCGCGTAGAGCAGGAGCAGCCCGCCCGCCGTCACCGCCGGCATGGCGATGAAGTAGACCGGGATCTGCGGCACCAGCTTGTTGGTCAGGCCGACAGCGAAATTCACCACCACGGAATAGATGAGGAACGGGCTCGCCAGCCGCAACGCCAGCGAAAACGTGTCCGTCAGACGGTCGACATAGAGCCCGAGCGTCATCCCCGACTGGAGGGTGCCGCCGGGCGGCAGCCGCGTGTAGGATTCAACGACCGCCCGCACCAGTTCCCAATGCTGGCCGCTGACCAGCAGCAGGATCATGGCGGCCAGCGACAGCAGCGTGGCGATCTCCGGCATTTGACCGTCTTCCGGCTCCACCACCATGCTGGAGGGGGTGGCGAGGCCGACCGACTGTGCCGCGGCGGTCATCAGGGTCTGCAGCGCGAAGAAGAAGCAGCGGGCCAGCAGCCCGATAATGCCGCCCGTGGCGAGTTCGCCGGCAGCTGCCAGCAGAATGCCGGCCTGCGAGCGCCCGGCTATCATGGCCAGGATCGGCTCGGACAAAAGCGGCGTCAGCGCGAGGGAAAGCCCGATGGCGAGGAACAGGCGCACCTGCATCGGCAGGCGCGAACTGGAGAACACCGGCATCAGCATCAGGCAGGCGCCGACCCGGCAGAAGACGAAGAAGGCCGGCAGCACGAGCGCCTGCGCCTCCGTGATCACGATATCGCCCCGAGCGAGGTTACTTCGACGCCGCGCGCGATCTCGACATGGGAGAGCACCGGCAGCGAGGGGAACATCCGCTCGACGATCATCCGCACATAGGGTCGCGCGTCCGGCGCGGTGAGCAGTGCGAAGGTGCCGGAACCACGCATCTTCTCGCGGATGACGGCGGACGCCTCGGTGCCGAACTGTTCCACCAGGCGCGGGTCGATGTCGAACTCCACCGCCTCACCCTTGGCGTCGCGCTTCAGGCTCTCGTGAAAGGTGAGGTCCCATTTGCCGCCGAGACGCAGCACCCGAAGCACGCCGCCCTCGGAAAGATCGCCGCAAATCTGCTGCGCCATGCGCATGCGCACATGTTCCACCACATGCTCGGTGCGACGGGCATGCGGCACGATCTCGGCGACCGCTTCCAGGATCAGGTGCAGGTTGCGGATCGAGACACGCTCGGCCAGCAGCAGCTTCAGCACCGCCTGAAGCCCGGAATGGGAAATCTGTGCCGGGCAGATATCCTCGATCAGCCGCTTGTATTCAGGGTCGAGCCGGTCGAGCAGGGCACGCATCGCCTTGTAGGACAGGAGCTGCGAGAGGTTGTTCGACACCGCCTCGCTGAGATGGGTGAGGACGATCGACATCGCGTCGATCGGCGTAAACCCTTCGCGCTTGACCTCGGCAGCGTAGGAATCCGACACCCAGAGCGCCTTCATGCCGAAGGCCGGCTCGCGGGTCTCGTCACCGGGAACGTCCGGGCCCGGCCCGTCGCCGACGACGACCATCATCTCGCCGATCCGCATCTCCTGGCTGGCGACGGCGGTGCCGTGCATGCGGATCTGGTAGCTCTTGGACGGCAGGGCGAGCGCCTCGCCGACCTTGATGTCGGGCACCACAAAGCCATAGCGTTCGGCGAATTTGCGCCGCATCTTGCCGATGCGATGCGCGAGTTCGGCCGGATTGCGCAGCAATACGGTGGCGAGCTGTTTGCCGACGGCGATCTCCACCTCGGCCGAGCGCAGTGATTCCTTCACCGAATCCTTCGCCTCGGTCTCGGCATCGTCCTGCTTCTGCTGCGCGGCTTCGCGCGCGGCGTCCTCGGCCTTCTGCCGGGCCAGATGCAACGGCACCTTGTAGGCGACGAAAGCCATCAATCCGCCCAGCGTGGCGAATGGCAGCAGCGGCAGGCCGGGCACCAGCGCGAGGCCGAGCATCAGGCCTGAGGCGACATAGAGCGCGCGCGGATAGGCGCCGAGCTGGCCGAAAATCGCCTTCTCCGCCGAGCCGCGCGTGCCGCCCTTGGACACCAGCAGGCCGGCGGCAAGCGAAATGATGAGCGCCGGGATCTGCGAGACCAGACCGTCGCCCACCGACAGGCGGGTGAAGACGTCGGCGGCGTCCGACAATGCAAGCCCGTGTCGGGTGACGCCGATCAGGATGCCGCCGAAGATGTTGACGGCGATGATGATCAGGCTCGCCACCGCCTCGCCGCGGACGAATTTCGAGGCGCCGTCCATCGAGCCGAAGAAGGAGCTTTCCTCCTCCAGCTCATAGCGGCGGCGCTGGGCCTCCTTGTCGTCGATCAGCCCGGCATTGAGGTCGGCGTCGATCGCCATCTGCTTGCCGGGGATGGCATCGAGGGTAAAGCGGGCGCCCACCTCGGCGATGCGCGTCGCGCCCTTGGTGATGACGAGGAAGTTCACCGTGATCAGGATGGCGAAGACGACGATGCCGATCACGAAATCGCCGCCCATCACGAGCTGTGCAAAGCCGCTGATAATGTGGCCGGCCGCGTGCACGCCATCGCCGCCATCCGACAGGATGAGCCGGGTGGTGGCGATGCCGAGCGCGAGCCGCAGCAGGGTGGCGATCAGCAGCACGGTCGGGAAGGAGGAGAATTCGAGCGGCTTCTGGATCCACAGCGTCACCATCAGGATCAGCACCGACAGCGCGATGGAGAGCGCCAGGCCGAGATCGACCAGCGGCGCCGGGATCGGCAGGAACAGGATCGCCAGAATGGCGACCATGCCGACGGCGAAGCCGATGTCCCGGCGCGAAGTGCGCACGATCGGTGATGCGATGCCGACCTCGCTCATGGCCGCCTAGAATCCCGTGCCGATGCGGCCATAGATCTCCTGCGTGAAGGCAAGAATCTGCTGGCCGACGAAGGTCGCGGTCAGGGCGGTGACGACGAGCACCGCGATGATCTTGGGGATGAAGGTCAGCGTGACCTCTTGCACCTGGGTCAGCGCCTGGAACAGCGCCACGCCGATGCCGACCAGCATGGCGGCGGCCACGGCCGGGCCGGAGGCGATGATGATCGTCCAGATCGCCGACTGGACGATGTCGAGCGCGTCAGCCTCGTTCATGGCTCAGGCGATCCGGATGCCGGCACCGAGCGTGACCTCGCGCCCGTCGGCCAGGGTGGCGATCGGCGCCTCCGCCGTGATGCGCACCGATTCCACCCGCCCGGAGACGGTGCCGTCGGCGCTGGTCACGGTGCGGCCGACCGCGGCGTCGGCGATCTGCAGCGCCGAGGAGGTCAGGAGCGAATCCAGCTTGGCATTCGCCGCCACCGACTGCTCCACCTGCGAGAAGGCGGCGAGCTGCGCCATGTACTGCGACGAATCCATCGGCTGCGTCGGGTCCTGGTTCTTCATCTGGGCGATGAGGAGCTGGAGGAAGGCATTGTAGTCGAGCGAGGTCTGCGAGGGCTTCGCGGTGGCGGTGCCGGCGGTGGAGGTGGCGCCGCCGAGCGCGCTGACTTCGGACATCTGGGTTCTCCCGATCAGGCGGCCTGCGGCGTGCCGGTGCCGAGGATGGCGGCCTCGACCAGGAACAGCCGCCGGATGACGCGCAGCGCGTCGAAATAATGATGGGCCTCGACCAGGCTGCCGACTTGCGCCAGCGCCGCGGCCATCGACTCGTTGCTGAACGAGACCATCAGCCCGGCCAGCTGCTGCTGGAACAGCTTCTGCGCCTGCGCCATCTTGCGCGGCTCGATCAGCATGGTCTGCACCACGAAATAGAGCTGGCGCAGCGGCGTGGTGGTGTCCTCCACCTGCAGGACGTGGTTCTCCAGCAGGAAATCGACATCGTTGAGCAGCTCGATCGTCACCTTACGATCGACGCGGATGACGGCGCCGTTAAGGAAGATGCGTTCGCCGGGTCTGAGGGTGATGTACATGTCGTCCTCACATCAAGCCGTCGCGGATGGTGCGGTTCACCTCGATGAGGCCGGCGAAATTCGACGAGCGCTCCTGCACGATCTGGTCGGCTTCCTTGATGATCCACAGCCCGATTGAGATCAGGTTGCCGCGCAGCGCGTCAGCCAGCTCGTTATGCGGGTCGGCGAGGTCGTGGATCAGGAAACCCCACAGCTTCTGCAGGTGCAGCACCGCCTGCGCTGCCTCGGGCGAGGACGGGCCGTTGGCCTGGGCCTGGGTGAGCAGTTCGATGGCGTGGTCGAGCGCCAGGCGCTCGTCGCCGCGCCCTTCGACACCGGATTCGCCGAGTATTTCAGCATAGGAGAAGCGGTACATAGGTCGTCTCCTCGAGTTAGACGTAGTCCATGATGGACAATTTCAGTATTCGCGCGGTGAGCGAGTAGGACATCTCGATCTGCATCGTCAGAAAATCGAGCCGCGTCTTCGCCTCCGCCGGATCCACCGCCTCCAGGGCGTTGACCCGTCGCGCCCCGCCATCGAGCGCGCCGTGCATCAGCGTATCGGCGGCGGCGAGGCGGCTCTGCGCCGTGCCGAGCCGAGTGGCGATGTCGGTGACCCCGCCGAGTGCCGTACCAACCAGCGCGCGGGCCTTGTCCAGCACCGTCGTCTGCGCCGTTCCGGTCAGCCCCGCAGCGCCGAGCGTCGCTACCATCGCGTATGCCATGGCGAGCTTGCGCATGGCTGGCTCGTTGGCGTTGGCGCCGATGACGATGCGCTCGGTGGTGGAGACGTCGGCCGTGCGGTTCTGCGAAGACGCCGCCGACCAGGTGGCGCTCCAGCCCGCCTCGTCGAACAGGCCGGCAAAGTCGGTGTCGATGAAATCCGCCATGTCGGCGGCAGAGATCGCGGCGAGAGCCGGTCTCGCTTGGGGATCGGACGGCGAGACGCCGAAGCGCTGCACGAAGGCGGCCTCGATCACCGCGCCCGGCCCCTCGTCCAGCCCGCTGACGGGGCGGACGTCGCTGTTCAGCCCGCCGAACAGATGGCGTCGGCCGTCCGTGAGGTTGAGAGTCGAGGTCAGCGCGTCGAGCGCATCGCCCCCCTGCTGCACCAGCACCCCAGCCGCGCTGCCGGACTGCGACAGGCCGATCAGAGCCTGCTGGAAGCGGTCGGCCTGGCTGCGTATGTCGTCGAGCGCGGTCTGCGTGCGGTCGAGCGCGGCGGCAGTCGAGGCGTTGCCGTCGATCAGGCTTCGCAGCGAGGCCTGTTCGCGCCGCAGTGTCACGCTCTCCCCGGTGCCGACGCCGAGCGCGAGACCGAGATCGGCCTTGCGACCGGTGGTGAGTTCCTGGCTCGCCTTGCCCAGTTCGCCCTGCAGCCGCGGCAGCGCGGCTCGGGGCGACGTGTTCAGCGTGAGCGACGAGATGAAAGCCGAGCGCATCGCCTACCCCACGACCCTGAACAGCGCCTCATAGAGGCCGTTGATCACGCCGATCAGCTTGGACGACGCCTGATAGCTGCGTTCGAGATCGAGCTGGCGCGCATATTCCTCGTCCATGTTGATGCCGGTGGCATTGGAAAGGGCGGTCGAAGCGTAGGACAGCAGCGCCGTCTCGCTGTCGGCCCGAACCGCCACCGTCTGCCGCTGCCCCTCCAGCCAGCCGGTGGAGGCGGCCGCGAAGTCGGCGAGGGTCGAAGGCGACGGCAGGTTGGTGGCGGCGTCGAAGCCGCGCACCGCCTGCAACGCTTCGCCCCGGGCCACGAGATGGCCGGAGAAGCTCGCCCCGCCAACGCTGTTGGCGACATAGGCGACGCCGTTGATGCCGCCGTCGCGCAGCAGCGTCAGGCTGCCGCCCTGTGCCGGGTCCACCGCCGGATTGACGGCAAGGCGGGCGGCAAGGCCCGTGGCATCGGTTGGAACGGCCGCCGAACCGGCGGTGAACAGCCCCGCCGCGGCGGGCAGGCCGGCGCCGGACTGGTCCGCTTCGGCGAAGGATTCGACCAACCCGAGCGCCATCGCGTCGAGCTGCTTCTCGAAGGTCGGCGCGGTGCGGTCGCGCAGTTCCGCCAGCCCGGCGAGACGGCCGGAACGCAGCTTCATGGTGGCGTCGTCCCCGGTGACGCTTACTCCGTCCACCATCACCGCCCGCCCGGACTGGCCGGCGGTCAGGATCGGCGAGGTCTGGAAGCTCACGGCGCGGGGCTTGGTCTCGAACAGCGTGGCCCCGCCATCGGTGTAAAGCACCATGTCGGCATTGCCGCGGGTGACGGCGGTCACGCCGATCTCTTCCGCGAGGCTGGCGAGGACGCTGTCGCGGCGGTCCAGCGCGTCGGTCACGTCGGCGCCGGCCGGGGCCGTGATCACCGCCTCGTTCTCGACGCCGAACTGGCGCAGCAGGTCGTTCACCCGGTCGACCGAGCGGGCCATGGCGGCGTCGGCGTCGGTGCGCACGGTGTGGACCGTCTTCGCCGCCCCGCTCAGCGCGGTGGCGAGGTCCTGCGCGCTGGTAAGGGTCCGCACCGCCAGCGCGGGATCGTCCGGCGCGTTCGCGAATTGGATCAGCGCGTCGCCGAGCGCGCCGAGGCGGCCCGCTGGCGAGGTCTCCCCCGTGGTATCGCCGATGCCGTTCTTCAGCCGGTTCAACCCGTCGAGCCGCGCCTGGCTGCCGGCCGCCGAGGAGGTGGCATCGATCATGCGCGCATAAAGGGCGCTGTCGCTGGCACGCGACACCGCGACGACCTGCGCCTCGCCCGAGGCGACCGTCGTGGTGACGGCGATCTTGCGCGAGGCGCCGGAATTGCCGGCATTGGCGATGTTGCGCGCGCTCGCGTCGATCTGTGTCGAGGTCGCGAAGAGCGACGAGCGCGCGCTGTTGAGGGCGAGCGAAAGACTCATTGCCGCGTCACCGCTTGAGGTTCATCAGCACGTCGAGCAGTTCCGAACCGGTCTGGAACACCTTGGAATTGGCGGTGTAGTCGCGCTGGGCGGCGATCATCTCGGTAAGTTCGCTGGCCATGTCGACGGTGGAGCGCTCGGTGGCCCCGGAGATCATGGTGCCGAGCCCGCCCTCATTGGCGAAGCCGATCTGCAGACCGCCGGATTCATTAGTGGTCTCGAACACGTTGCCGGCCTTCGGGGAGAGGTTGTCGGGGCTGGTGACGAACGCGAGCGGGATCTTGTAGAGCGGCGACTTGCGCCCGTTGGTGTCGATGGCGGAGACCACGCCATCGCCGTCGATGGTGATGCTCGACACCGACGCCGGCGCGTTGCCGTCGATCGTGGCGGTGAGCGGGGTATAGTCGTCGGCCAGTTGCGTCATGCCGGTGAGGTCGACGGTCAGCGTCTGCCCGTTCGGTACCGCCAGCGACAGCGACGGCGTCGATGTCAGCGCGCCCAGATTGTCGAAGGACAGCGTCTGGGTGGCGAGCGCGGCGTTGGCATAGGGGAAGTCGCCGTTCGGCGCGGCGTCGGCGCGGTCGAACACGGTCATTTCCCACGCGATCGGCGCATCGCCGACCTTGGTCAGATAGACATCCAGCGTCATCTCGCTGCCGAGATTGTCGAAAGCGACCAGGGAGGATTTCTGCGAGAATTGCGAGGTCGCCAGGTTGGCGGCCGGCGTGTCGCCCGCCATCACCGCCTCGGCGGCCGGGAGGTTGGCGGCGAAGGCGCCGGTGCGGGAGGGGTTGGCGGCGAGGCGCACATCGGCGACGCGCACCGGCTGCAGCCCGCCCGAGCCGTTCAGCACGACGTTGGGATCGCCGCCGGTGATGTCGTAGCCCATTAGCGTGAAGCCGGCGGCGTTCACCAGATTGCCGGTCGAGGCATCGACCGTGAACGAACCCGCGCGGGTCAGGTACGAGGTACCGTTGGGGTCGGAGACGAGGAAGAACCCGTTGCCCTGCACCGCGAGGTCGGTCGCCGAAGTGGTGTAGTTCAGCGCGCCCTGCTGGCTGACGGCGTAGCGGACATTGGTATTGACCGCGCCGGAATTGTACTCGCCCGGCCCGCTCTGCAGCAGCAGGGTCGAGAATTCGGCGGCGGCGCGCTTGTAGCCGGCGGTTCCCGAATTGGCGATGTTGTCGGCAATCGTGCCCAGCTTGTTGGACTGCGCCGACATGCCGGACACGCCGGTGCGCATCATGCCGTAAAGGCTCATCTCTTCACTCCTCGAGTGTCACGGGCGCAGTTGAGCGCGCAAGGCTTGCGTGGGACTTGACGCGACGCGGCCCTCAGCCACGGATGGCCGCGGCGAGGTCGGCGAACGGGTCGCGGCAGGCCGGGGCGTCGGCATATTGGGACAGCGCCTCGTAGATGCGCGGTACGATCTTCACCGCCTGGTCGAGCTCGACGTCGCTGCCCGGCTGGTAGCCGCCCATCAGGCGGAGGTCGCTGGTGTCCTCGAAACGGGCGATCAGGCTGCGCAGACGGCGGATGAGTTCCCGTTCCTCCCGGCTCCACACCAGATCGGCGAGGCGCGAGACCGAGCGCAGCACGTTCACCGCCGGAAATCGGCCCTGATCGGCAATGGCGCGGTCGAGCACGATATGCCCATCCAGCGTGCCGCGGATGGCGTCGGCCACCGGGTCGTTGTGGTCGTCGCCATCGACCAGCACCGAGAAGATGGCGGAGATGGAACCGGACCCTTCCGGCCCCGGACCGGCGCGCTCCAGAAGGCGCGGCAGGGTGCTGAACACGCTCGGCGCGTAGCCCCGCGCCACCGCCGGCTCGCCGGCCGCCAGCGCGACGTCGCGCGCGGCATGGGCGTAGCGGGTCACGCTGTCCATGATCAGCAGCACCGATTCGCCGCGGTCGCGAAAATACTCCGCCACGGCGAAGGCCGAGCGCGGCGCGAGGCGGCGCATCATCGGGCTCTCGTCGCTGGTGGCGACCACGACCACGGCCCGGGGCCGGTTGGGGGCAAGCGGGCCGTCGAGGAACTCGCGGACCTCGCGCCCGCGCTCGCCGACCAGCGCCACCACCACCGTGTCATAGCCCTGGCACCCGGCGAGCATGGCGAGCAGGGTCGACTTGCCGACCCCCGAGCCGGCGAAGATGCCGATGCGCTGTCCCTTGCAGAGCGGGGTGAACAGGTCGATGACGCGCACGCCGGTGCGCACCGGCGTGTCGACCCGTGCCCGGCTCATTGCCGCAGGTGGATCGGCGTCGAGGGGCTGCGCGGCATCGCCCAGCGGCAGCGGGCCGCCGCCGTCGAGCGGCTGGCCCAGCGCGCCGATCACCCTTCCCTTCCAGCCGGGATGCGGGCGGAAACTGAGCGCGCGCGCCTTGAAGGCCCGCGCGCCGATGCCGACTGCCGCGCGCTCGTCGAAGGGCTTCACCGTGGCGCCCTCGCGGTCCAACCGCACCACCTCGCAGAGCAGGGTGCGGCCGCCCGCCTCGACCCCGACGCAGGCACCGAGGGTAAGATGGGACGACAGGCCGGCAACGGTGAGATGCGTCGGCGCCACCTCGTGCACCATCCCCGAGACCCGCACGAAGGGCAGGTCGTCGAGGCTGGACTGCACCGCCTGCTCCAGCCGCGCCAGCGCGTTCATGTCAGGACGGCCCCAGCGTGCGGATCGCCTCGGACACCGAATCCTCGTTCTGCTGCACCGCTTGCGCCGCCATCTCGAAGGTCCGCTGCACGGTGATGAGCCGGGTCATCTCCAGCACCGGATCGACATTCGAGCCTTCGATATAGCCCTGCCGGACGCCGAGCCGGGCGAAGTCCTGCACCGGCTGCGCCGGACGGTCGGGCATCACCCGCCCGCCGCCGTCGCGCGCCACCGTGGCACCCGCGGGCAAGGTGAACAGGCCAAGCGTGCCGACACGGGTGGTTCCCTGGCTGATGGCGCCATCGGCACCGATATTGATCGCCCCGGCGGCCGGATCGAGCGTGATCGGCGTGCCCCCGGCATCGAGCACCGGCAGGTTGTCGACGGTGAGCAGCGTGCCGGCGGCGTCCATGTGCAGGCGTCCGTCGCGCGTATAAGCCGCCCCGTTTGGCCCGGCGACGCCGAACCACACATCGCCCTGCGGCGCCACGTCGAGCGGGTTGCCGGTGTGGATCGCCGCCCCCGCCGCCAGCGAAGTGTAGCTCTCGCCGGCCGAGGCGAAATGGGCATCCTGCGCGCCGGCACTGGAGAGCACGGCCTCGAAGCGAATCGCTTCGGCGCGGAAGCCGGGCGTGTTCATGTTGGCGATGTTGTTGGCGATCGTCGCCAGCCGGCGCTCGGTGGCCATCTGCGCCGAGATGGCGACATAGGGACCCGCCATGTTCAGCCTCCGTATTTGAGCGAGAGCAGCGCCATGCCGACATCCGAGCCGACGCCCGGCGACTTGCCGAACAGCGCGAGCACCGGCGAGGACACCAGCCCCTGGTCCGCATCCCAGCGCGCAGTAAAGCGCTGGAGCAGCCGGTTAAGCTGCGCTGGCTCCTTCAGCGCGGCGACGTCGAGCCGCTGGGTGATGGCCTTGGCCTGCTTTTCGATATCCGCGGCCGCCATCGCGTCGGGGAAGCCGTAAATGGTCTTCACCACCCTCCACAGCGCCGGGTCCGCCAGGAGGCCATAGGCCGATTTCACATTCGGCGCCTCGCGCTGGAAATAGAGCGCGAGGCGCACGCCCTCATTCTGTGCGCCCTCGTCGATCTCCAGCATCTGGCGAACATATTTGTCGGCGACCTCCTGCCGGGCGGCCGGGCGCGTGGTGGTGAGGGCACCGTAATTGTCGAAGTCGAACGCCTTGGCGAAGGCGACGAAGCGCTCGTCGTTCAGCCGGTTGGCGAAGGCGGTCTTGTCGGTGATGCCCTCGGTCAGCACCTTGCGCATGTAGCCCTTGGCATGGGCCATGTCGCCGAGGCCGAAGGCGTTCATCGCGTAGGTGAAAACCCGCGTGTTCTTCAGGAAGGCGTCGACCGACTTGATACCCGGCACGGTGGCGAGGAAGTGCTTGGTCTCCAGCGCCACCGTCGGCTCCGCCGCCTTCAGCGACAGCGAGCGCGGCAGGTTGCGGGTCAGAAGCTGGAAGGTCGCGAAGGTCGTATCCATTGACGGTCCGGAGTTGAGCAATCCGGATGAGGCAATCCGGGCTGGGAATCGCCGGCAGCGTGAAGACCCAAGCTTGCGCCGGGCTTCCTCGGCCGCGCCTCCCGGGCCCCAGCCTCGCGCAACCTTGCGTGCCTAGACCGGCTCCGAACAATGGAGGGCCGTCAGTTGGGCGTCTTGATCGGAATCATCCTGGGGATGGCGTCCCTGGCGGGCGGCTTCATGGCCATGGGCGGCCATATCGAGGTGATCTGGCAACCCTTCGAATATGTCATCATCATTGGTATTGCGCTTGCCACCTTCATCATCGCCAACCCGATGTCGACCATCAAGGACACCGGCTCGGCCCTCATGCAGGCGTTCTCGGGCAAGGCACCCAAGCGCAAGGATTTCCTCTCCCTGCTCGGCCTGCTCTACGCGCTGATGCGCGAGTTGCGCACCCGGCCGCGCAACGAGGTCGAAGGCCATATCGACGACCCGCAGAACTCCACCCTGTTCCAGCACTTCCCCGACATTCTGAAGGACAAGGAACTCACCCAGTTCATCTGCGATTACGCGCGCCTGATCGTCATCGGCAATGCCCGTTCGCACGAGATCGAGGGTCTGATGGAACAGGAAATCTCCACGGTAAAGAAGCACAAGCTCAAGCCCGCCGGCGCCGTGGGAACGGTGGCCGAGGCGATGCCGGCGATTGGGATCTGCGCCGCCGTGCTCGGCATCGTCAAGGCCATGGGCGCCATCGACCAGTCGCCGGAAATCCTCGGCCACTACATCGGTTCAGCGCTGATCGGCACGCTGGTCGGCATCTACGGCTCCTACGCGATCCTTTCGCCGCTGGCGCACAAGATCAAGATCGTGCGCGAGAAGCAGTGCCAGCCCTTCATCATCGTGAAGCAGTCGCTGATCGCCTACATGAACGGCGCGCTGCCGCAGATCGCGCTGGAGCACGGCCGCAAGACCATCGCCACGGGTGAGCGTCCCACCATCGACGAAGTCGAGGCGGAGGCCATCGCCAACGTGCCGACGCTCTCGACGGTCCAGCAGGCGGCGTGAGCCCATGAACATGCACACGCCCCGCCCGACAGCCTCGCCCACCGACATTCGCGACCTGCTGCTTGATGCCGCCGGCCTGTCGCTCGACAAACTGCCGATGCTGCCGGTCATCTTCGACCGGACGGCGACCGCCTGCGCGGAAAGCTTGCGCCAACTGGCGGCCTCGCAGGCCTATTACTCGCTCAGCCATGTCGAGAGCGGACGCATCGGCGACATTCTCGACACCTATGAGGGAATGGCGATCGTCGGCGTGTTCCATTCGCCCGAATGGGACAGTCACGTCATCGTCGGCTTCGACCGCGACTTCGTCTTCACCATGATCGAGGTGCTGTTCGGAGCCGATGGTTCCGAACCGCCGATCGAGGATGAACGCTCCTTCTCCAACATCGAGGTACGCCTCGCTACCGCCCTGTTCGAGCATGTCGGGAAGGCGCTGCAGAACAGCTTCGCGCTGGTCAGCCAGGTCACGTTCAAATTCCAGCGGCAGGAAACCCGCATGGACTTTGCCGTGGTCGGCCGACGCAACAACCTCTGCATCTGCGCCAAGTTCCTGCTGCAGGCGCTCAACCGCGGCGGCGAGATGTTCGTGCTCATTCCGCAGGGCGCGCTCACCCCGATGCGCCAGCAGCTCGCCAGCACCGCGGCGGGTGAATCCTCGCCCTGCGACCCGGTCTGGACCAGGCACATACGCGGCGAGGTGCAGCGGGCGGAGGTGCGGCTGCGCGCCATCCTGGAGGAGCGCGAGATCACCATCAGCGAAGCCGCGCTGTTCGAGGTCGGCCAGATACTGCCGCTGCAGGCGACCTCACGCAGCCAGGTGAAGCTGGAGAGCGCCGAGGAGCCGCTGTTCCGATGCAGCCTCGGGCAAGCCGACGGGTCGTATGTTCTGCGTATCGAAGAGGCGATCGACCTCGATCAGGAGTTCCTAGATGACCTTCTCCCCCGCTGAGGCCCTGCTGTTCGTCGCCCTCGTGGTGACGAGCGGCTGCGTCGTGATGATGTACCGCAAGCTCAAACAGTTCTCCCATGTCGGCCTCACCTACCGGCTCGCCCTTCACGACAGCGCCGCGGCGCTGGCCGAGGCGCGCGATGCTGTGGCGCTGCTCAATGACGACAGCCGCGCCCTGCTGGCCGACCTCAGCGTGAAGATCCATCAGGCCGAAGATCTCGTCGGCCGGCTCGAGCGGGCCGGCGTGCCGCGCAGCCGATGACACGACCTGACACGCCCGGAGCTCCGGCCATGACCTTAGAGACCTTTTCCCCGCCGCCGATCGCGGCGGCGACCACTCCCGATGAGAGCTTCCGCGGCCGCGGCATGGACACGCTGTTGCGCGTACCGGTAACGCTGCAGGTGGTACTCGGCTCCGCCAGCCTGCCGGTCGCCCAGCTCATGAAGCTCGGGCGCGGCGCCATCGTGCCGCTCGACCGCCGGGTCGGCGAGCCGGTCGACATCGTCGTCAATGGCCGCATCATCGCCCGCGGCGAAGTGGTCGTCGTCGACGAGGACAATTCACGCTTCGGGGTGTCGCTGACCGAGATCGTCGGTGCCACGGGCCCGGAGCCGGCACGCTAGGCCGGATCGCAGCATGAACGGCGTCGCCACCCGAACCAGCCGCCCACTGCAGGGCTCCGATCGCGTCGCCGCCCTGCTCATGGCCATGGGCCGGCCGGTGGCGGCGCGGCTGATGAAGCATTTCGAGCCGGAGGAGATCAAGGCAATCACCCGCACCATCGCGGAGATGCGCCCGGTCTCCACCGGTCAGGTCGAACTCGCCATTGAGGAATTCGCCACCCAGTTCGTAGCCGGTGCCCATATCGGAGGCTCGCCCGGCGACGTCGAGCGCCTGCTCGACGGCGTGCTTCCGCCCGAGCAGATCGCCGCGCTGATGACCGACGTGCTCGGTGCGGCCAATCACTCGATCTGGGATCGTATTTCCGGCGTGGCCGAAGCCACGATCGCGGCTTACATCCTCAAGGAGCACCCGCAGATCGGCGCGCTTTTGCTTTCCAAGGTCAAGCCGAGCTGCGCCGCCAAAGTTCTTGGGCACCTTCCCGAGGAGATGCGCAACGGCGTGATGCGCCGCATGCTGGTGTTCAAGCCCATCGTCGACGAGACGATGCACATCATCGAGCACACCATCCACGAAGAATTCATGGTCAATCTGGCCCGCAATTCGGGCGCCGACACCCATGCCCGCATCGCCGACATCATCAACAAGATGGAGCGCGACGACATGGAGAACGTGCTCGCCAGCCTGGCCGCCACGCGCCCGAAATCGGCTGAGATCCTCAAGGGGCTGCTCTTCACCTTCGACGACATCATCAGTCTGCCGCCGCGCGCGCGCACCGCGCTGTTCGACCAGGTGCCGAACGACCGCACGGTGATGGCGCTGAAGGGTACCAGTCCCGACTTCCGCGAGGTGATCCTGCAGTCGCTCGGCTCCCGCGTGCGCCGCATGGTCGAGCAGGAATTGGGGAGCAGCGAGCCTGCCTCCCACCGCGACGTGCACGAGGCCCGCCGGGCGATCACCGATCTGGCACTGGAAATGGCCGGCCGGGGGGAGATCGAGCTCAATTCCGGCAATGAGGAAGAAGCCTATGTGCGCTAGGTTCGCCCAGGCCGGGGGCCGCCATGTCGGAGGATAACGACAAGGACAGCAAAACCGAGGAGGCCAGCGAAAAGAAGATCTCGGACGCGCTGGAAAAGGGCAATGTCCCGTTTTCCCGCGAGGCGACGCTGTTTGCCTCGCTGGTTGGCATTCTTGTCAGCCTGTCGCTTTTCGCCGGGCCGCAGGCGAGCCTTCTGTCCGGTGGGCTGTCCCGCTTTCTCGACGATCCCGGTGGCGTGCGGCTGTTCTCCGGCGAGGATGCGGTGGCGCTGTTCTGGACGGCGTTCACGCTTGCCGCCCGCTTCCTGCTGCCCATCGTCGTGGTGCTGGCTGCCGGCGGCCTCGTCGCCTCGTTGATGCAGAACCAGCCCCGGATGGTGGGCGAGCGCATCCGTCCGCAATGGTCGCGCGTGTCGCCGGCCGCTGGCTGGAAGCGGATCTTCGGCAAGCGGGGCCATGTCGAGTTCGGCAAGTCGGTGTTCAAATTCGCCGCCATCTCGCTGATCTGCGTGCTGCTGCTGATGTCGGCGAAGGACAGCATCATCGGCGCCATGTCGAGCGAGCCGAACCAGATTCCCTCCCTGCTGCTCGGGCTGGCGGTGCGGCTGGTGTCCGCCATCTGCGTGGCCACCATCGCCCTTGTCTGCATCGACCTGGTCTGGTCGCGGCTCAGCTGGCGCTCCGAGCTGCGCATGACCAAGCAGGAGGTGAAGGAGGAGTTCAAGCAGGCCGAGGGCGACCCGATCGTCAAGGCGCGGCTGCGCTCGCTGGCCAAGGAACGGGCGCGCCACCGCATGATGAATGCCGTGCCCCGCGCCTCCCTGGTCATCGCCAACCCGACGCACTATGCCATCGCGCTGTATTATGACCGCGTGAAGGGCGGCGCCCCGCTGGTGCTGGCCAAGGGCGCCGACCTGATCGCCCTCAAGATCCGCGCCATCGCGGAAAGCCACGGCGTGCCGGTGATCGAGGATCGGGCCCTGGCGCGGGCGATGTACGACGCGATCGAGGTCGACCAGTGGATTCCGCAGGGATTCTATCGGCCGGTGGCCAAGATTCTCTATTTTCTCTATGCGCGAGGCCCAGATGCCGGAAAATAACGGCTGCCACCGCCTCGACAAGGAAAGCCTGTCGCCGCTGGAGTTGCTGCGCTACGAGCATCTGCTGGCGGAAACCTTGCGCGGCTTCCTCACCGAACTGTGCCTCACCAATGCCGGCGTCGTCATCGCCTATATAAACGCGCGGCAGGACAGCAATATCGACGACCTCGTCGCCTCATCGGCCGAGCTCTTCATCAAGCCGGGACAGCTTCACTATGCCCGCAAGGCGGTGATCGACAGCGACTGGGGGCTGCCCCCGCATGTGTCGATCGCCATGCGCTTGCGGCATGCCGAACTGACGGTGGCGTTTCATGTCATTTTCGACGATCACACCGTCGGCGTCCATATCGACAGCATAGAGTTCGTCCGTGCTCTCGGCGGCGGAGCCGAGAATCTGGCCCGTTTCGAGACGGCGCTCGCCACCGCCCGGATCAGCACGCACTGACGCCGGTCGACACGCTCGGAGCTGTTCCAGCCTCGTGCAAGGTTACCGCTCTAGGGTCTTCGCAAGGGAACGCGGAGACCAACCGTTGGAAAAGATCTTCCTGTTCGATCTCACCTCCCGCCATGCCGCATGGGCATCGGTCCGGCAGGCGACGATCGCGGCGAACGTCGCCAATGCCAACACGCCCGGTTATCGCGCCGCGGATGTCGAACCGTTTGCTGCGGTGCTCGACCAGACAAAGCTGGCGTCCGTGCGCACCTCGCCCGGCCACCTGCCCGTCGGCGACACGCAGGCCGCCCGCACCCGGGTGAGCGATGCCGAGAGCTGGGATGTCACCGAATCCGGCAACTCGGTGAGCCTCGACCAGCAGATGCTGAAGGCGGCCGAGGTCAGCAGCGCCTTCAGTCTGAACACCGGCATCGTGCGGGCCTTTCACCGCATGGTGCTGGCAAGCGTAAGGAGCTAATTGATGATCGACGCGCTGCGGTCCATCACGTCCATCTCCGGTTCCGGCATGCAGGCGCAGTCGCTGCGCATGCGGGTGGCCTCGGAGAACATCGCCAATGCCCGCTCCACGGGCAACAGTCCCGGCGCCGACCCCTTCCGGCGCAAAACGATCGAGTTCTCGGCCCAGACCGACCGCACCACCGACATGACCCGCGTCGCCGTGCGCTCGCTCGGCGTCGACCGCACGACGCCCTTCGTCATAGAGCACGACCCCGGCAATCCGGCGGCCGATGCCAGTGGCGACGTCAAGCTGCCCAACGTGAACATGCTCGTCGAGATGGCGGACCTGCGCGAGGCCGGCCGTTCCTATTCGGCCAATCTCCAGATGATGAAACAGGCACGCTCGATGATTTCCATGACCATTGATCTTTTGAGGGCTGGATGATGCTGGACGCGCTCACTTCCGTCTCGCTCCGCGGCACCGCCGCAACGGCCGGCCCCTCGGCCGCCGGCACGGCCTCGACGCGCGCCGTGGCCGAAGGCGACTTCAGCAACATTCTGGCGGACATTTCCGGGCAGGCGATCAGCTCGCTGAAGGGGGCGGAAACGACGGCCATCAGCGGCATCCAGGGCAAGGCCTCGGTGCAGCAGGTGGTGCAGACCATCATGGCGGCGGAAGAGACGCTGCAGACCGCGCTGGCGGTGCGCGACAAGGTCGTCGCCGCCTATCAGGAAATATCGCGTCTGGCGATTTGAGGGCATCGAGATGAGAGCACTGGCCATCGCCGCCACCGGCATGAGCGCGCAGCAGACCAATGTCGAGGTCATCGCGAACAATATCGCCAACATCAACACCACCGGCTTCAAGCGTGCCCGCGCCGAATTCGCCGACCTGCTCTACCAGGCCGAGCGGGCGCAGGGCGTGCCCAATGTCGAGGGCGGCCTGCCGATCCCGGACGGCGCCCTCATCGGGCTGGGCGTGCGCACCGTAGGGGTGCGCAATCTGCACATTCAGGGGCCGCTGGCCCAGACCGGCAACCCGCTCGATCTCGCCGTCAACGGTCGCGGCTGGTTCGCCATCACCGGCCCGACCGGCGAGGAGCTGTTCACCCGCGCCGGCTCCTTCAACAAGGGGCCGAATGGCGAGCTGGTCACCAATGACGGCTATGTGGTCCAGCCGGCCATCAGCTTTCCGGACGACACGGTCGAGATCGTCGTCAACGAGACCGGCAGCGTCTACGCCAAGGTCGCCTCGCAGACGGCGCCGCAGTTGCTCGGGCAGCTCAGCCTCGCCAATTTCGCCAATGATGGCGGGCTGGAGCCGATCGGCAACAATCTGTACCGCGAGACCGACGCCTCCGGGCAGCCCGTCACCGGCGTCGCCGGTGGCCCGGGCTTCGGCCGGATCCACCAGGGCTACCTCGAAAGCTCGAACGTCGACCCGATCAAGGAGATCACCCAGTTGATCTCCTCCCAGCGCGCCTACGAGATGAACTCCAAGGTGATCCAGGCGGCCGACGAGATGGCCGCGACGGTCTCCAAGGGCATCCGCTAGCAAGGACCACCGCCATGTTTCGGCTCATCACCGGGGCGCTCGCCGTCCTCGCGCTGTCGTGCGCCCTCGCGCAGGCGCAGTCGCGCGCCGCGCTCGCCGAGCGAACCATCGCGGACACCGTTGCCGCGGCGGAACAGGCCGCCGAGCCGGCGGCCGAGCCGGCACCGGCCCCGGTCGCCCCCGCCCCGCCGGCGGCGATTTCCCTGCCGGTCGCTGCCGTCACCATCGCACCCGGCGAGGCCATCTCCGCCGCCATGCTGGAGGAGCGCAGCTTCCCGACGGCGATGGCGAGCCAGCACCGGGTCGCGGTGAGCCCAAGCCAACTGGTCGGCAAGATCGCCCGCCGCACGCTGCTCGCCGGCAATGTCATTCCGGTGGCGGCGGTGCGCGAGGCGCAGCCGGTGACCCGCGGCATCGCCACCGAGATCCGCTTCGAGAAGGGTGGGCTGAGCATCACCGCCATCGGCGTGCCGCTGGAATCCGCCGCGGCCGGCGCGATGGTGCGGCTGAAGAACGCCGACAGCGGTAAGTTCGTCTCCGGCGTCGCGCAGGCGGACGGCTCGGTCCGGATCAGCGTGCCGTGATGCGCCGGATCCTCCCCGCCCTGCTTTTCCTGCTGGCCGCCGCCAGCGCGAACGCCGCCACCCGGATCAAGGACATTTCCTCCATCCAGGGGGTGCGCGAGAACCAGTTGCTCGGCTACGGCCTCGTCATCGGCCTGCAGGGCACCGGCGACACGTTCCGCAACTCGCCCTTCACCGAGCAGGCGATGCAGTCGATGCTCGATCGCATGGGCATCAGCACGCGCGGCGTGCCGCTGCGGGCGCGCAACGTCGCCGCCGTCGCGGTGACCGCCAACCTGCCGCCCTTCGCCGGCGTCGGCGTGCGCATCGACGTCAACGTCGCCTCGATGGGAGATGCCACCTCGTTGAAGGGCGGCACGCTGCTCATCACCCCGCTCAACGGCCCGGACGGCCTGACCTACGCGGTCGCGCAGGGCCAGCTCGCCGTCACCGGCTATGTCGCCTCCGGCGAGGCGGACAGCATCACCGAGGGCGTGCCGACCGCCGCCCGCGTCCCCAATGGCGCGCTGGTCGAGAAGGCCGCCCCCGGCCAGCTCTCCGAACTGCCCAGCATCGTGGTCGAGCTCGCCAACCCCGATTTCGCCACCGCGGCGCGGGTCGCCGACGCGATCAACGCCCGCTTCGGCAAGAACACTCTCGACTACGGCAAGATCGGCGGCCCCAACCGCCCGGTGGCGATGGCCCGGGACCTGCGCAGCGTCTCGGTGCTGCGTCCGCCCAATATCAGCCCGGCGCGCTTCCTGGCGATCCTCGGCGACCTGCCGGTTGAGACCGACACCCCTGCGCGGGTGGTCATCGACCAGCGTTCCGGCACTGTGGTGATCGGGCGCAACGTCAAGATCTCCACCGTCGCGGTGACCCAGGGCGCGCTCACCGTGCGCGTCACCGAGACGCCGGAAGTCTCCCAGCCAGCCCCGTTCTCGGACGGCGAAACCGTGGTCGTGCCGCGCACCGATGTGCAGGTGCAGCAGGAGGGCGGTTACCTCGCCGTGGTGCGGGGCCCCGATCTGGAGACCCTCGTGCAAGGTCTGAACCGTATGGGGATGAGGCCGACGGACATCATCTCCGTGCTTCAGGCGATCAAGACCGCGGGCGCGCTGCAGGCCGAACTGATCATCCAGTGACGCCCGCGGCCGGACTGGCCGAGGAGCCTATGCAATGAGCGCATTACTCGTCTTCACCCATCTCCTGGCCTTCCTGGTCGGTGGCTTCTGCGGCGTGCTCGTGCTCGCCCTCGGCCGTGTCGTACACGATGACGACCCGGAGGAAGGGGGGCGCCGCGGCCCGCCACCCGACCAACTGCCCGACCTGCGGCCGCCGCTGCGCCGCAGCCGAGGCCGAGGCCAACGCACCCTCGATATGATCGCGATTGTGGCCGCCGCGCTCGCTGCCGCCACACTCGGCGCTCCCCTTCTGCACGCCGAGACCGCAGCGTCGGTCGACGCCGCCGCGCCGATGACCGCGACCCGGCCGGCCCCTCCCGCACCGGGCGGCGACAATGCCGACCAGTATTGCGAGGGCATCCTGGACGCCGCCCGCGATGCGCGCTTCGCCCGTCAGAAGGCCGCGCTCGACGCCATGGAAAAGCAGATCGAGGACCGCATCGCCAAACTGGAAGCCAAGCGCGCGGAATATGAGAGCTGGCTCGCCCGGCGCGAGGAGTTCCTTCACAAGGCGGACGACGCGGTGATCGCCGTATTCTCGCAAATGCGCCCCGACGCCGCCTCCGCGCAGCTCACCATCATGGGCGATGACCCGGCCGCGGCGATTCTCGCCAAGCTCAACGCCCGCGTCGCCAGCGCGATCCTCAACGAAATGGATCCCGCCCGCGCCGCCCGGCTGACCAGCGTCATGGTCGGCATCGGCAAGCGTCCACAGTCCGGCGGAAAGTCGTCATGAAACGTCTCCTCATCCTCGCAGCCGTCGGTGCGCTTGCCCTGGCCGGCTGCCAGAAGACCTATGACAACCTCGCCACCGGCCCCTCGCTGACGCCGGTGGGCTACGGCATCTCGGAGCCGACCGACCCGATCCCGATGGCGTTTCCGCCCCCGCCCGCGCGCAGCTTCGCCTCCGCCTGGGACCAGAACTCGCAGAGCATCTACCGCACCATCCGCGCCGCCAAGGTGGGCGACGTGCTCACCGTGAACATCGCGCTGGACGACAAGGCGCAGTTCGACAACCAGATCGACCGTTCGCGCAATTCTGCCCAGCAGGCCGGGCTCGACATCGCCGCCGGAGCGGAAGGCTATGGCTGGAGCGGCGCCTTCGGCTCGGCAACCGGCAGCCTCGACATGAATTCGGACACCAAGATGAAGGGCAAGGGCACCATCGACCGCTCGGAGAAGCTCCAGCTTTCGGTCGCCGCCGTCGTCACCGGGGTGCTGCCGAACGGCAACCTGATGATCCGTGGTTCGCAGGAAATCCTGGTGAACTACGAAGTGCGGGTGCTCACCATCGCCGGCATGGTCAACCCGCTCGACCTCTCCGGCCGCAACCAGATCTCTTACGACAAGATCGCCGAGGCACGCGTCTCCTATGGTGGGCGCGGGCGGCTGACGGATGTCCAGCAACCCGCCTGGGGCCAGCGCATCTACGATGTCGTGGCGCCCTTCTGAGGAACCCTTTCATGGCGCAGACTCCCAAGACAACCAAGGCGGTTGCAGGCAAGGCCGCGCCCGGCAATGGCGAGGGCGGCAAATCCCCCGGCCTGGTGATTCCGCTCGCCGTGCTGACGCTGCTGGCGGCGGCACTGGGCGGGGGCGTCGGCATCCAGCTGGCCTCGACGGTCGAGAAATCCGTTACCGAGAAGGCCAAGGAAAAGCCGCCGGAGCCGGAGGCCCCGCCGCTGCGCTATGCCGACAGGGACACGCTGCTCGAAGCGCTGAAGCCGATCGTCACCAATCTCGCGGCGCCGTCGCAGACGCTGGTCCGCCTTGAGGTCTCTATCATCTACAAGAACGGCGCGCTGACCAACCCGCAGCTCGCGGCCGCCCAGATCCGCGAGGATGTGATGGGCTATCTGCGCACGCTGTCGCTCAGCCAGATCGAGGGGCCGAGCGGCCTCCTTCACCTGCGCGAGGATCTGAACGAGCGCGCCCGGCTGCGCACCGAGGGGCAGGTGGACGAAGTCGTCATCCAGACGCTGGTGGTGCAATGACACGACGCCTTACACGCATCGCCGCCGCGGCTGCCGGCGGCCTCATCGCCGGCACCCTCCCCGCTCTGGCCGAGCCGGCGGGCTCCCTGACCGATCTTCTCCAGCAGTCCGGCGGTGCGGCGGCCAGCGGGCGCATCGTGCAGATGGTCGCGCTGCTCACCGTGCTGTCGGTGGCGCCGGGCCTACTGATCATGGTCACCAGCTTCACCCGCTTCGTGATCGCGCTGTCCTTCCTGCGCTCCGGGCTGGGGTTGCAGTCCACGCCGGCCAATCTGGTGCTGATCTCGCTCTCGCTGTTCATGACGTTCTACGTGATGGGCCCGACCTTCGATCGCGCCTGGCAGGACGGCATCAAGCCGCTGACCGAGAACCAGATCAGCGAGGAAGAGGCGCTGACGCGCATTTCTGCGCCGTTCCGCGACTTCATGCTCTCACAGGTGCGGCCCAAGGATCTGCAGACCTTCGCCGACCTCGCCGCCACCAATGGATGGCCGGTACCCTCGGAGCCGGAAAAGGTCGAGCTGCGCATCCTCATCCCGGCCTTCATGATCTCGGAGCTGCGGCGCGGCTTCGAGATCGGCTTCCTCATCGTGCTGCCGTTCCTGATCATCGACATGATCGTCGCCACGCTGGTGATGTCGATGGGCATGATGATGATGCCGCCGGCGGTGATCTCGCTGCCGTTCAAGATACTGTTCTTCATCCTCATCGACGGTTGGAACCTGCTGGTCGGTGGGCTGATCCGCTCGTTCTTCTAGATGACGAATTAATACTTGCTGGCAGAGGTTACTTTGATTTTCCGACGGGGCGGCGCGCGAAGGCGGGCGGCCCCGTTCCGCTTTCAAGCAGCCGCCACGCCACGTGCAAGCCCCGCGCAAGATTGATCGGCCAAGGTTACTCCATGGCAGATTGACTGACGCTCCCGATCGGGACTGTCAGCCGGATCGCAAGGCAAATCGCCACCGATCCTCAAAGGCATGACGCCGCCTCTGCCATGCCGGTTTCAGTCCGGTATGTCCCGTGAAATCACACGCCACACTCAAGGGACATTGCTATGACCAGCCTGATGACCAACACCTCCAGCATGGTTGCCCTGCAGACCCTGCGGATGATCAACTCCAACCTCGACCAGACCAACAACCACGTCTCCACCGGCCTCCGCGTCAATTCGGCGTCCGACAACGCGGCTTATTGGTCGATCGCCACCACGACGCGCTCGGACAACGGCGCGCTCGGCGTGGTGAAGGACGCGCTCGGCCTTGCCAAGTCGTCCGTCGACACCGTGAATACCGGCCTCGACACCGTGCGCAATGCGCTCCAGAAGGTGAAGGAGAAGCTGATCACGGCCGCGTCCCCGGACACGGACCGCAGCAAGCTCCAGACCGAAATCACCAGCCTGCTCGACGAGTTGAAGAACGCGGCGGCGAGCACGGTGATCTCCGGCAGCAACTGGCTGTCGGTGGACTCGAGCGAAGCGAACTACAATGCGACCAAGTCGGTCGTCGCCTCGTTCTCGCGTACTGGCGACTCGGTGAAGGTCGATACGATCGACATCGACACCAGCAAGTTCAAGCTGTTCGATGGCAACACCACCAAGCACAGTTCGGTTGCCGCGGCGGTGACCACGTCCTCGGCCACCTACGCGACCGCCAAGACGACGGCGGATACCGCGTATGACACCGCCAAGACCACCGCCGACACCGCCTACGACACCGCTGTGACCGCGGCCGACACCACCTTCGCGGGCGGTGCCATGGACGCGGCGGCCATCGCCACCCGTGACGCCGCCTATGCGACGGCCCAGAACGGACGCGACTCGGCCTACTCCACTGCCGACACGGCCAAGAAGACGGCCCTCGACGGTGCGGTGCTGGCACTGAAGAACTCGCTCGGCGCCTCGGGCACGAACGATCTCGGTATTCTCGACAAGTCGCGCGTCGCCGCCACCGCTTCCGGTACGGCGACCGTGAGCTCGATCTCCGATATCGACGTCTCCGGCCTGTCGTCGAGCGAGGCGGACCTCGAAAAGATCGCGAACTACACCTCGATCGTCGATGCCGCGCTCACCGACCTGACCAACGCGTCCACCACCCTCGGTTCGGCCTCCAGCCGCATCGAATCGCAGACCAACTTCGTCCAGGCGTTGCAGGACGCCAATGACCGCGCGATCGGCGCGCTCGTCGACGCGAACATGGAGGAGGAGTCGACCAAGCTGAAGGCGCTGCAGACCCAGCAGCAGCTCGCCGTTCAGTCGCTCGGCATCGCCAATTCCAGCTCGCAGAGCGTGCTCAGCCTGTTCCGCGGCTGATGGAGGAAGCTTCTATCCGTTACCGCGTCAAGGCGCGGTAACGGCCCCTTTCGTGAAGTCCCCACCGAAACTGGCCGCGCCCTTCCCCGGGGCGCGGCCCTTTCTTTTGGTGCCTCCCGGATCGCGCAACCTCCGCACAAGCTGGTCGGACCAAGGTGGCTTCGACCGGCGGCACGCCGCACGCGGCCACACCCGATGACGACACCTCGCAGGGAGCCTCCGCCTGATGTTCGGCCGCCAGCAGCTCGACATGCTCCTCGGCAATCTGCGCCAGCTCGGCGCGCGCCGCCTCTTGGCACTGGGCCTCATCGGCCTGACCGTCCTCGCCGCCATCGGCCTCGGCGCCTATTATCTCAGCCGACCGGCGACCGAGACGCTCTATGCCAATCTCAACCGCGAAGACGTGACCCGCATCGGCGGTGCGCTCAAGGACGCCGGCATCGTCTTCGACGTCAACTCCGACGGCACGGCCGTGCTGGTGGCGCCGGGCGACACCGCGCGCGCGCGCATGCTGCTAGCCGAAAAGGGCCTGCCGCAGAGCGCGAGCTCCGGCTACGAGCTGTTCAACGACATGAATTCGCTCGGCCTGACCTCCTTCATGCAGGAGATAACCAAGGTCCGGGCGCTGGAAGGCGAACTCGCCCGCACCATCCAGACCATGAAGGGCATCAAGGCCGCCCGCGTCCACCTGGTGCTGCCGGACCGCGGCTCGTTCCGCCGCCAGGAGCAGCAGGCCTCCGCCTCGGTCGTCATCCGGACCGAGACCGCGCAGGACTCCTCCGGCGCCGAGGCGATCCGCCATCTCGTCGCTGCGGCGCTGCCGGGCATGAAGATCGACGCCGTCACCGTGCTCAACACCGAAGGCGCCCTGCTCGCCTCCGGCGACGATCCCGCCAACGCCGCCTCCGGAAAGAAGATGATCCTGCAGGATCAGCTCAACCGCGAGACCGAGCAGAAGATCCGCCGCGCACTGACGCCCTATCTGGGCGTCGAGAACTTCCAGATCAGCGTCACCTCGCGCCTCGACACCAACCGGGTGACGACCAACGAGACCAATTTCGATCCCGCCTCCAAGATCGAGCGCTCGGTGCGCGTGGTCAAGGAAACCGGCACCTCGCAGAACCGGACCAAGCAGGCTTCGGCCTCGGTGCAGCAGAATGTGCCCGCCCAGCAGGCCGACGGCACCGACAACGGCACCAACTCCAACGAGGAGAGCAGCCGCCGCGAGGAACTCACCAATTTCGAGATTTCCTCGCGCAGCACGGAGACCATCCGTGAGGGTTTCACGGTCGAGAACCTGTCCATCGCCATCCTCGTCAACCGCTCCCGGCTGGCACCGGCGGAAAAGCCCGCCGACGCCGTTCCGCTGGAGACGCAGATCTACGAGATCGAGCAGTTGGCAGGCGCCGCCGCCGGCTACGACAAGGCGCGCGGCGACAAGCTCAAGGTCTCGGCCGTCGACTTCGCGGCGGGCAATGGCGAATTGGAGCCGATCGCGCCGCTCGGCTGGTCGGATGTGATGATGCGCCAGTCCGGCACGCTGGTGAACGCCGCCACCATCCTGATCGTCGCCGCGCTGCTCATCTGGTTCGGCCTGCGGCCGGCGGTACGGGCCATCGTGGCGCGACCGGAAGACGCGGAGATCATCGAGACCGCCATGCTCGCCAATCCGGGCGGCCCGCTCGCCGCCGGCGAGCTGCCGCCTCCCGATGGCGCGTCGCGCGCACCGGATGAGCCGATTAGCCTGATCGAGGACCTGACCAGCAAGATGAACCGTTCGCCGCAGAAGCGGCTGGAGCAGATCGTCGAGTTCGACGAGGAACAGGCCGCCGCCATTCTGCGGCAGTGGCTGCAGCAGGAAGCGCGCGTGTGATGCGGGCGTTCATCGATCATCTGCCGGACTTCTCGGGTGCCCTTCCTCTGCCGCCGGACGTACCCGAAGCCCAGGCTCAGCTGACGCGGGAGCCGAAGCCGGCGCGCAGCACCGCGCCCGCCCCTGTGGTGCCGGCACTCTCCACCCCGACGCCCGACCCTGCCGCGCTCATCGCCGCCGCGGCCGCGCAAGCGCGCGAGCAGGGTCGCGCCGAGGGCGAGGCGGCCGCACGGACCGAGGCCGAGCACCAGCGTGCCATTGACGGCGAGGAGGCCGACCGGCGCCTGGCCGACGCCCGGCTCGACTGGGCCGTGCAGGAAGGCGAGCGGCTCGCCATCGCCATCGGCAAGGGGCTGAGCCAGATCGAGAACGACCTCGCCGCCAGTCTCGCCCGCGCCGTTACACCTCTGCTGGCGAAGGCCGTGCGCGAGCGCGCGCTCGCCGAGATGGCCGCCACGATCAGCCGCGCGATAGCCGGCGGCGAGGCGCCACTGATGCGCGTCTGCGGCCCGCCGGACCTCATCGAGGCGCTGCGCGAGCGCATCGAGCCATGCAGCGCCATCGCCTTCGAAGCGTCGTCGGAGGCCGAGGTGACGGTGATCTCCGCCTCGGCGACGACCTTCCAGACGCAGATCCGCTCGTGGATCGAGCGCCTGAACGCGGCCACGGAGTAGCGCTCATGGCGGCACCCGAATCTCATGAACTGATCATCATCAAGCGGATGGAGGACGAGGAGCACGAGCATCATTCGAGCGCCTGGAAGGTCGCGCATGCCGACTTCATGACGGCGATGATGGCGTTCTTCCTGATCATGTGGCTGATCAACGCCACCGACGCGGAGGTCCGGACCGGTATCGCCGCCTATTTCAATCCGATGGACCTCGCCCAGAGCGTCAGCGAGCGCCGGGGACTCGAAGATCCGAAAGATGTAAAGGACGCCGGCACTTCGGAAGAGGGCGAGGAGATGACCTCGCTGCAGAAGGCCTCCGGCGAAAAGCCGGGGCCCGGCGACGACATGCAGCAGGGGCCACGGGAGAAGGCTCTGTTCCAGGACCCCTACGCGGTGCTGGCCGAGATCGTTGCCGACCTGCCGCCCGACGCGCCAACCTCCGCCGATACCGCGATCGGCGCCAATGGCGTGCCCGGTTCGGGCAGCGGCGACGCGCACCGCGATCCGTTCGACCCGGTCTACTGGCAGATGACCTCGAACCGCAAGGCGCTGGCGCCGACGCCCGCGACGCGGGGAATCACCGCCCGCCAGGGGCAGCGTCCCGATGCCGGTGCCGCCCGCCTCGACGCGCCGGCGCCCCCCGATACAACAGTGACGCCGGCCACCGCAGGGCCCGCTGACACCGGGCCGGCCGCGGCCAACCCCGACGCGAAGGCCGATGCGGCACCCGACACCGCCGCCATGCTCGCCCCTCCGTCCAGCGAGAACAACGGCAAGGGTGACGCCACCACGACCGACACCGCCCGCCAGCTCGAACGGGAGCTCCGGGCGGAGGTCGCCAGCGTCATGGGAACGGCTCCGGGACCCCGGATCGAGGTGCGCCGGACCGCCGAAGGCACGGTCATCAGTCTCACCGACGACATCGACTTCGCCATGTTCCCGATCGGCTCGGCGGTCCCGGACGCTCGGCTCGTGCAGGCAATGGGCCGGATCGCGGGGACGCTGCAGGCCCGGCCGGGCGACGTGATCATTCGCGGCCATACCGATGCGCGACCGTTCCGGTCGCCGAGCTACGACAATTGGCAACTCTCCGCCGCGCGGGCGAACATCACCCATTACATGCTGGTTCGCGGTGGCCTTGACGATCTGCGTGTCCGCAAGATCGAAGGTTACGCCGACCGCGCCCTCAAGAATTCCGTCGACCCGAACGCGCCGGAGAACCGCCGCATCGAGATCGTGCTCAGGGAGACGCCGGAATGAGGCGCTTTCCCAGCAGGCACCTGGTCGCCGGTGCGGCCGCTGTTTCGACGCTGCTCCTGGGGCCTGCGCCACTCCAGGCCCAGCAGGACCCCTGGGGTGACGTCCGGGCACTGGAGGCCACTTCAATCCCGGCTCTCACACCGGCGGGCGGTCCGCCGAATCCGAGGGCCGCGCCGAGCCGAGCGGCCCCAGCGCCGAGACAACGGACCGGGGCGGTGCCGATGCCCCTGCCGCGGCCGACCAACCTGCCGTCCATTGCCGTGCCCAGCCAGACCGACACGGCAGCTTCGGGTTTGCCGGTGACGCCGGAGCCTGCACCCGCCGCTGATGGCGAGGAAGCGGCCGTGCCGACGGTAGCGGCACCGACCGCGCCGGGCCAAATCGCGGAAAAGCAAGCGTCGGTGGCCCAGGTGGCGGCGCCCGTCGGGATGCCCGCTGCCCCGGGCGCGCTCGTGGACGTCCCTGCCGAGGCGCCCCGTGTCTCCGGCCATGGCGGCACGTTCCTGCGGCTCCGCCCGGAAAGCGATATCTGGGACCTCCTCGACGCGCCGCTGAACACCCTGTTCCCCCCTGCCTTCGCCAACGAACCCGAGTCGAAGGCGGACGCCGGCAAGGGTGTCGAGCCCGCCGTCCCCGCCCCTCCGCTCTACCGCGAGGTGCGCGAGCTGCAGCGGCTGCAGGACCGGATGGCCAGCGGCACGGCCGATGCGGTGACGGTGCAGAACGCGCTGATCGCCAAGATCGACCGGAGCTTCCGGGCGGCGGATGGCGAGGCATGGCGTGATGGCCTCAATGCGAGGGCGCTCGTGGTTTTCGCCCTCAGCGGCGGGGGGCCGGGCGCCATGCGTGCCGTACTCGCCAAGGGGGTGCCGCCGAACATCGATGAGCGACTGGTGCGCGGCAGCCTCGCCTATCTCGAAGGCCGCGAGGCCGAGGCGCTGAAGGACCTCGGCGAGATCGACGTCCGCACCCTGCCGGCCAGCCTCGCCGGCCAGGTCGCGCTGGCGCAGGCCGCGCTCTGGGTGCGCCGGGACCCCGCCCGTTCCGCCGAGCTGCTCGGCCGGGCCCGCCTTGTCGCGCCGGGGGCGCTGATCGAGGAAGCCGCGCTGCGCCGGGCGATTTTCCTCGCCGCCCAGGCCAACGACATCGCCACGTTCGAACGCCTCAGCGCGAGCTACCTCGCCCGTTTCCGCCACTCCGTCTATGCCGGCAATTTCCGCCAGCGCTTCGCCGCCGCACTGACCCGGATGACGTTCATGGACAATGCCGAGGAATTTCACCGCCTCGACGATCTCCTCGCCCCGCTGGAGCCGGAAAGCCGCCGCGAAATCGCGCTGATGGTGGCGCAGGCGTCGATCACCCTGGGCAAGACCGCCGCCGCCGCCATGGCCGCCGAGCGCGTGTTAGCGACGGCACCGATCGGCAGCCTGGATGCCGACCGGGCCCGGCTCTACCGCGCTGCGGCCCAGGCCGCCTCGGCGCAGGATTGCGAGGCGGCCGACGCCGAGCTTGCGACCATCGCGCCCGACCGGCTCTCGACGGAAGACCGGCGCCTGCTCGGTTCGGCGCGCGCAGTCGCTCGCGCGATCTCCGGCGCGGCCGACGTTGAGGTGATCGCCGGGCGCGCCACCGAGCCGCAGGCGCCCGACGCCGCGGGGGATGACACTGCGCCGGCCATCCTCGCCAAGGCGCAGGCGGCGCTCAGTGGTGTCGACCAGTTGTTCGGGGAGAAGCCCTTATGATTCCCGTCATCCTTCGCTTTCCCCAGCCGTCCGGCGCCGCTGAGGGCGAACAGCCGCGCCCCGACCGCGCGGCCAGCTCCGGAGAGTTCGGCGACCTGCTGGCGGAACTCGATGCCCTCACCGGCCGCCACGGGCAGGCGCCGGCAGACCACCCCTCTCCACGAGGTGCCGAGGAAGATATTCCCCGCGAGCCCAAAGTGGCGAAGGAGGCGGCCACCGACCGGACGGGCGACGACGCATCGGCTGAGCCGCCGGCCGACGGCCGTCCCGCCGTGCTCGAGCGCGCGCGCGCGCTCCTGCATCTGAAGGACCGCACAGACATCGCCTTGGCGAAAGAACTCCCCGCACAAGAGCGGCCCGGCTCCGCCGCCGACGACGCCGCAGTGCTGACGCCCAGCGTGCCGGCCATGATCGCGCCAGCGCCAATGGCCGATGCCGTGCTGCCGCCTCAGGAGGACCCGAAGCGTCGCGGCATGCCGGAGGGGGCCGATCCTGTCATCACCCGGAGCGTTCCCGAAGCGTCTGCGTCGCTCCCGCGCGCCCGGATCGTGCTGCGCGAGACCCATTTCGCCCCGGTCCTCCCGCAGGAAGGCGCGCCGCTCCGGGCAACAGCCGGAAATCCCCCTGAGAGGCGGTTGGCCGACACGCCGTCGGCGGACACGCGGCCGACCGACACCGTTATGGCGGCCACGGTGACGGAGGACACGGTGCGCCGGGGTTCCGCCGACCAGGTTTCGGTCGACCAGGTTTCCGCCAAGGCCGCGCAGCCGGGCATCGTTGCTCCAAAGCCGCCATCATCGGATGCCCGCCCCGCCCTGACGATCCCCGGCAATGTTCCGCCAGCCGAAACGCCGGCCCGAGCCGCGCCGGCTGCCACCGGTAGGCATGGCACACACGATGCGGGGAGCCGTCCAGCGCCCGCCGAGCAGGAGGCGCGCAGCGACACGGTCGCGACACGCCATATCCTGGCGCCGGCCGCTGGCGAGGCGGGAGAAAAGACCGCCCACGTTCCGCCACCTCCCTCACCCGAAGCGGCGGCACTCCCGCCCGCGCCGACAACGAGTGTCTCGCCCCCGGCCGCCGGCATGGGGTCGCCGCCCTCCAGCTCGCCGGCGATGCAGGTGGCCACGGTGATAGCCGAAGCCGTGCGCATCGGCTCGGCCGCCCCAAACGGGCCTGAGACCGCCGCCGCACGTGGCCCCGTGCGCGTGCTGGAAATTCAGCTTCATCCGCTGGAGCTGGGCCTCGTCACGGTCCGCCTGCGCACCGGGCGCAACGGGCTGGAAATACAGGTGAACGCCGCCCGCGCCGAAACAGCACGGCTGCTTGAGCAGGACCGGGCGCTGCTGCTCGCCAGCCTGGCCGGGCCGGATGACATGCCGCCGGAACTGTCCATCGGTCGGCACGGCATGCCGGCCGGCCTGACGGGCTACGACGCCCCTGGCAATCTCAACGCCGACCCCACCGCACCGGAAAAGCCGGAGGCGGAAGGCTCGGATTCCGACACGCGCCGCAGGAGGCAACCGAATGAGCATCCGTCGGATTTCGCTGCTGACGGCGACCCTGCTGAGTAGCACCGTCGCGGCGATCGCACCGGCGCAGACCGGGCAGCTCGGAGCCTGCGAGGCGGCGATGGAGCGCGCCGCAGCGCGCCACGACGTGCCGCTCGCCATCCTCTACGCCGTCGGCCTCACCGAAACCGGAGGCAACGGCACGCTGCAGCCCCTGGCGATGAATGGCGGTGGCGAGAGCTATGTCGCGAACAGCCTGGCCGACGGCGAACGCAAGCTCGCCGACTTCGTGCGACGCGGCATCAAGCTGGTCGACCTTGGCTGCATGCAGATCAATTATCGCTGGCACGGCGACCAGTTCGATTCGGTCGCCCAGATGTTCGAGCCGGAGCGGAACGTCGACTACGCCGCTCGCTTCCTGGCAACGCTCAAGCGCCAGCATGGCAACTGGACTATGGCGGCGGCCCGCTACAATGCCGGGCCGAACAATGATCCGGCTCAGAAGAAATATGTCTGCGCCGTCATCCGCAATCTGGTGCGGTCCGGCTTTGGCAGCTGGACCGACCAGTCGCGCGCCTTCTGCGGCTGATCTCAGGCGAACAGTGAGTCGATGTCGTCCTGAGAGACGACGTCTTCATCCTGGGCGAGCGCCGGACCATTCAGCAGCGCCTCGTCGCCGCTGCGCTCGGTGGCGATATCGCCGGCGATCCGGGTAACCTCTTCCTGGCCACCCCAGATCGATGACATGCGCTGGACCCGCTCCTCGATGAAGACCATCAGGTCAACCACCTTGCGGATACGCTGCCCGGAAATGTCCTGGAAATTGCAGGCTTCAAAGATGCGGGTGGCATAGCTGTGAACCGCCTGCGCGGCGGCCTTCTGGCTTCCCTCCAGCTCCGCGATGAGGGAGACGGCGGCGCCGTCGATGTTCTCGGCCATCTGGAGAATGTCCTCCGTCGCCGCCTCGGTGTCGGCCACTACCGCGTGAAGCTCGTCCGTCGCGCGGTCGAAACGCGCGCCACGGCCGCCGCCAGCCTTCAACTGCGCGAGTTCGGTCTTGGTGTTGTCAATCGCCTGACGGATCGATTCCACGTCCATCCGCATCGAATGCATGGAGCACGCGGAACGCGGCTCCAGGCTATCGAAGCGTGCGATGACGCCACGCAGTTCCTGCAACTCTTCGAGAACGCGGTTGATCTGGGCCGATACCATGCCCGGCGCCGAAACCGATGACGGCTCCGCCACGTGAACATCACTGGCCTCTATACGAAAGGGGCGGCGCATGGATACACTCCAGTTATCATAAGTATTGGATCGACATCCTTTATATATCCAAGGAGATATGTCGCCTAGTACCCCGGATTTAACCTTGCAAGCTTCACACAAGCATCGCGTAGGAAAGATCAGATGATGAAAACGGCGGATTTCGCCGGGCATAAATGCGCATCAGCGGAGAACGGAGCACAGCATGGCCGTGGATTTGTCGATGCCGGTCCTCGTGGTCGATGATTATAAGACCATGGTCCGGATCATTCGAAACCTGCTGAAGCAGATCGGATTCGAGGACGTGGATGAGGCAGCCGATGGCTCGGAAGCCTTGACCAAGCTCAAGGAGCGGGCCTACGGCCTTGTCATCTCCGACTGGAACATGGAGCCGATGACGGGGTACGAACTTCTCAAGCAGGTGCGCGACGACGCCAACCTCAACGCCCTGCCGTTCATCATGATCACGGCCGAGGCGAAGTCCGAGAACGTGATCGCCGCTAAGAAAGCCGGCGTGAACAACTACATTGTCAAACCCTTCAACGCCCAGACGCTGAAGAGCAAGATCGAGACGGTCTTCGACGCCTGAGTGCCGGCTTGGAAACGCCAATATGAGCTTCGTCCCGGAAGGGCCTGGTGGGCGATCCCGCTCGCCGGGCTGACCATCTTTCCGGGAAACCTGTCAAGCACGCCCGAAGGTTGCTCTCACTCCCCAACTTGACGCCCGCCGGTCCGCCGGCGGGCGTTTTTTGCTTTTGGTGCCCCCGCCCGGCATCGCTCCATTTTGGATCGGAACTCCATCCAACCCCGAAGGAACTCCGCTTGAGTGGATATAATTGCGAAAATATCAATCCCCTCATGCCGGCTTCGGACAGAGAGACTCAAGGTCTTCGGTGTCACCGTGGCTGGAAGGCAGGGGAGCCACTGGCATGTATGTTATCGTCGACGATCGTTCTACTGTTTCCGAAAGTTACGTCTCGTCATTTTCACACGAGGGTTTTTCCAGTTTCGGCGTGAACGAGGGTGAATTCAAGGAATGGATAGGCAGCGCCTCCGATAACGACATCGCCGCCGTCGAGGGTTTTCTTCTCGGTGACTTCGATCGGCGCCCGGTCTACCCAGAAATGATCCGTTCGCACAGCCGCGCGCCGATATTGGCGCTGAGCGACCAGAAGAACCTCAACCAGACGTTGGAACTGTTCACCGCCGGCATCGACGATGTGGTTCGCAAGCCGGTCCACGTCCGCGAGATCGTGGCCCGCACCGACGCGATCTGGCGCCGCGTCCACGCCACTCCCGCCTCGCCGGAAGCAGCCAGCGGCCTAAAGGTCTTCTTCGATGGCCGTGACGCCGAGATCGACGGCGAGCCGCTGCCGCTGCCGCGCCGCGAGCGGCACATTCTGGAATTCCTGGTGAAGAACAGCCGGCGGCGGGTGACGAAGACGCAGATCTTCAACACCATCTACGGCATCTTCAACGACGAGGTCGACGAGAGCGTCGTCGAGGGTCACATGAGCAAGCTGCGCAAGAAGTTGCGCCTGAAGCTGGGCCATGACGTGATCGACGCCAAGCGCTATCTCGGCTACCAGTTCATCGGCTGAAAGCGCCTGGCCAGGGACACCCGTCCGCCGGCTCAGTCCAGCGGCAGGCCGAGGCGCTCCGCCTGGCGCTTGACGAAGCTTTCCATGCGCCGGCGACCCGTTTCCGTGAGTTCCACCAGGATGCGCCGGCGATCCGCCGGGTCCGCCCGGCGCTCGATCAGGCCGGCCTCGCGCAGTTCGTCGATGCGGCGCAGGGCGGTGGTGGTCGGCGCGCCGGAAGCGATGCACAGGCTGGTCACCGAGATCGGCCGGCCCGTCGCCTCGGCGACGGCGAGATCGAGCAGCATCTCCCAGGCGGGATCCGAGAACAGGTCCGACTGGAAGATCGAATCGCGGTCGGCGCGCGAAGCCACCAGCGTCCGCAGATAATTCGACCGCCCCTTCGGCCCATCGGCCGGCTTCTCCGCCCCATTCGCCGGCCGCTGGCTGTCCTCCACCAGCGACAGGGCGCGGCGGACCGCCCGGGCGACCTCCTCCGGCAGCAACGGCTTCTGCAGGAAGTCGACCGCGTTCAGCCGCAACGCGCCTACGGCGCGGTCGAGCGAGGCGTGTCCGGTGATGATGATGGTGGCGAGCGGCCGCTTGCGCCCGAGCAGCGCCAGCTTCTGCATCAGCTCAATGCCGTCGATGCGGGGCATCTGAAGGTCGGTCACCACCACCTGCAAATGCTCGTGGCGCTGCACAAGGTCAATCGCCACCACCGGGTTGTCCGCCGTCATGTTGGCGATCCCGAGCTCGGTGAGCCCCTCGCTCAGCTCGGCAAGCAGGTCCGGGTCGTCGTCAACGAGCAGGACACGTGCCACATCGACTTGATCTGCAACCACCATCAACCCGCCATGCATCACTTCCCGGCGGCCGAGAATATCACGCCTGGAAAACACCCGGCCAATGTCACGCTGCCGTTCGCCGTCGACGTTGAGTAGATATGAAATACCCGCTGAGGTCTACGTCGCGGCCGTTCACCCATTCGCCCCCCTGACCCGAACTCCCCTGCCCCTTGGTGTCGGCTGGCGCTTCATGTCGGTGGCAACCGCAGAAATGACTCGATGGCGGCGCTGAGCTCTTCCGGATCGATCGGCTTGACACACAGCGTGTCGCTGTCGAAATCGGCGGCCACCGCGCTGTTCATCACATGGCCGGTAATGATGACGATCATCGGCGGCGGCCCGTCCTTCGGCAGCGCGCGGGCGGCGGCGACCACCTCCCGCCCATCCACCGGGCCGATGCGCAGGTCGGTGATGAGTACCTGCGGCGCCGGGAAGCGCTGAAGGCGGTCGATAGCCGCCGCCGCCGCGATGCAGACCTCGACCTCCCAGCCGGCGGACGTGAAATATTCCCCCAGTTCGTGCGCCAGTTCCTCCTCGTCATCGCAGATCAGCATCGTCCGCGGTTCGGTCATGATACGGGTCTCGCGACTTCAGGCGGCATCTCGGGCCTCGGCGGAGGGGAGCAATGGCAGCCGGACAAGAAAGCGCGCGCCTCCCCCGACATTCTGCACCGAGATGGACCCATTCATGTCACGCACGACACTGCGGGCGAGAGAGAGTCCGAGACCGGTGCCGTTTTCCGTCGGCTTGGTGGTGGCGAACGGCTCGAAGAGTCGGGGCAGCATATCCTCGGCGACGCCCCCGGCATTGTCCTCCACCGACACGACAAGCTGATCACCCTCGCGGTACAAGGCCAGCGTGACCTGGCGGGCGCACAACCCGGCCCTGCCGGCATCGAAAGCGTCGCGTGCATTGATGAGCAAGTTGACAATCACCTGCTCGAACATGGTCTGTTCGCCGAGCACCAGCGCCTCGATCGGCACATTGGCGTCGATGGTCAGGCGGATATTGGCAGCCCGATACTGCTCGGCGATGAAGCCGACGGCGAGATCCACCGCGTGGCGGAGGGAGAAGGGTTGCAATTGCTCGGAGGGCATGCGGCCATAGCGACGCACCTGATCGGTGATGCGCTTGGCGCGGTCGACCTGCGCCGAGATGCGCTCCAGCTTCGCCATCACACCCTCGCCGCCCGGCAGCGGGTCGAGCAGGCGGCGCGCATTGGCCACCGCCATCTTGATCACCGCCAGCGGCTGGTTGAGTTCGTGGGCGATGGCGGTTGCCATCTCGCCAAGCGTCGCCAGCTTCGCGGCCTGCATGACCTGGAGCTCGGCGCTGCGCACGCGGGTAGTGTCGGCGAGCACGATGAGTTGCTGCGGCCGCTGCTGCCACAACACGCTGCAGATCGACCCGCGCAGCGAGACGATGTCGCCGGTGCTGCGGGTATAGGCCATGGTGAGCGTGCCCCAGCAACCGCCGACGGGCTCCCCCGCCGCGTCGCGCACGGCGCGCACGAAACCGGGCCAGGCGGCATCGTCCGGGGTGGCGGCGACCAGCGCGGCGGCATTCGAATTGATGAAGGTCGCATGGCCGGTGTCGGGATCGACCACCGCCACGCAGGCCGGCACCGCCTGGATGACGGCGCGCAGGTTCTCCTCCATCGCCGTGATCGCCGCCTTTGCGTCGACGATCTCGCGCAGGCGGACCCGGTCGCGCCGCCCCTGCAGCAGCAGGAGCAGGACCAGGCAGCCGCCGGTGATGAACAGCAGCACCAGGGACACGACTTCCGGGGCCTCGGCGACGGCACGTTCGCGGCGGAAGATCTCCTGATTATAGGCCACCGACTCCATGAGTATGCGTTGCAAGGCCTCGCCGAGCGGGAGAAGCCGCCCGTGCAGCGCCTCCAGCCGGCGCGTGGTCGCGCCGTCATCGGGATCGAGGGTTTCGATCTCGGCGATAACCTGATCGAGCAACGTCTCCAGCGGCTGCGTCAGGCCCTTGGTGTCGACGACGTCGCTCAATACGCGCCCTTCGTCCGAATCATAGAGCAGCGGCAGGCGCGAGCGCAGGATTTCCATCCGCAGCAGCAGGTTGCCGAGCCCCTGCGCCGTCGGGGCGGGCGTCACCTTGGAAAAGGCGGCCTCAGCCTTCACGAATTCGAGCTGGCCCTGATAGGCGACCCAGCCGGACGAGCGGACGGTGGCGGTCAGCAGCGCCTGCTGGCGGGCCTGCGACACGTAGAGCAGCCCCGTGGCGACGAACAGAACCACGCAGGTGACGATGAGCCCGAACTCGATGAAACCGGCGGTTCGCCTATCGCGCAAGAAAATCAATGGACTTCACCTGCCACACCATCCGCGACTGGTAGTCCTGCCGGCCGAACAGCGCGCCCTGGTCGATCGGGTACATCACCCAGTAAGGCCCCTTGTCACGCACCCGCATCGTCTCGCCATTGAGCCTCGTGGCGAGGATCACCCCATTCATCTGCCAGTCCTCGGCGGGAATGGTCGCGGCATAGTCGTTGAGCGCCACCACCCTGGCCTCGACCGTCGGCACGCGAGCGAGACCGGCGAGAACCGCGAAGGACGGACCGGCGAAGCGCTGGGCGCCCTGGGTCCAGGGCGTGGTCGTGTCGATCTGCGTCTGCGCCAGCCGGTCGAGATCGGCCAGCGACAGGCTGCGCTCGTCCAGAACCTTTCCCTCGCTCGACAGCCAGCGCAAGGTGAGGTCGAGCGGACCGGCGGCGCGGGCAGCGCCGAGACAGGCCATCCAGAGACTCAAGGCAAGACAAGCCAATTTGGCTAGACGCATGACCACGTTCCCTATGCGTGCGGGGAAAGGCTCCTCCGGGCGCCGGACGGTCTCACAAAATGTGCCCCGGGACGCGGTCGATCGCCTCCATTCTGGCGGGGAAAGCCGAAGATCGCTCCATTCTGGTTGGCATTTTCGCGGCGGCAGCGTTCGGGAACCGCACGCCGTGGGACGGTGGCCTCATATTTTCGACGAAGCATTTTCGCGCAGATGAGTACACCTCGCGAGAGGAAAGAGCGTAAGAACAATAGCTAAGCGCTCCAGGCACGTGGCGTTTGACCGGAAGCGTTTTGGCCGGAGGTTCGTCTTGCGCGGCGCGTTCGGGGATTTTACCTAGCGAGAAGTACAGCATTGCCATGGCATTTTCCGCAACCTAGACGATAGGGGCCGGCCGAATGCTGAGCCGGCGCTGCACCGGACGGGCGACGATTGACCGTCGATCCTCACAAAGCCGCGGACATGAACACGCCTGCCACCGAAATAGCGCCGCCACCAGCGTTCGAGCCGCCACCGCCCAATCCTGCGTGGAAGGGAAGCCCGCGCCGCATTGCCTTGGCCCTGCTGTGCCTGCTGGCGCTCGCCCTTCCCACCACCTTCGCCTATCTGACGCTCAAGCTGCACGCCTCGCACGAGACCACCCTCTCGACGGCCGCCTCGCGCAAATTGGCGCTGGCGCTGACCTCGCATTTCGACCGGACGGTGGAGTCGGTCGAAACCTTCCTCGGCGGGTTCAGCGCCGGTTTCGCCTCCCTGACGCCCGATGAGATCTTCGATTATCTACAGGGGCTGAAGCCGCCGCAGGGTGTCATCCAGATCTCCTTCATCGACGCCTCCGGCCAGTTCATCGCGAGCAGTCTCGCCGCGCCGGGCAAGATGATGGACCTGTCCGACCGTGAACACATAAAGGTCCACCTCAAGGGCGAACCCTGGCAGAACGACATCTTCCTCAGCAAGCCGGTAAAGGGCCGTATCAGCGGCACCTGGTCGATCCAGTTCTCCAAGGCGCTGAAGCGGATCGACGGAAAGCTGGTGGGCGTGCTCGTCGCCTCTTATGAGATTTCCAGCTTCATCTCCTTCTATGACAGCCTGCGCCCCGACGGGCGCGGCGTGGTCGCCCTCATCGGCAATGACGGCATCATCCGCGCGGTCGCCCCCGGCTCGGACCAGTTCGACGGCCAGCCGGCCTCCAGGCTGTTCGAGAATCTGCCGGCCCCGGACACGCTGAGCGAGGGCATCTATTCGGGCGGCGAGCCCGATGGCATCCGGCGGAGCGGCTACTACGTACATTCGAGCCGGTATCCGTTTCTTGTGCTGGTAGCCACCGACGACGCCTTCACTGCCGCGCAATCGAGCGGATTCCGCCTGGCGGTGATGGGGCTCTCCGTCGCCCTGGGACTGACCCTCCTTGCCCTCGCCGCCTTCGGGCTGCGCCACTGGCAGTTGCAGAGCGCGTTCCGCGAGCAGGAATTGCAGGCGATCGCCCGACACCGCGAGGCCAAGGTGCTCCAGGCCATCAGCCGCGTGCCGGGCATCACCGTGCTGCACATCGAAAACGGCCGCACTACCCAGATCGGCCGGGAGGAAGCCGGAGAACTTCCCCGGATGATCCGCGAGCGGGTCGCCACCCCTCAATTTCTGGCCCGCGTGAAAGACGGTGATTCCTCCGTCTCGCTCGAACATTTCTCGCAGGAAGGCGCGGAATTCGAAGTCGAGGTCGTCGTGGCCCGGCTGGAGGAGCGTGACGAGCGGGAGCCGCGCGGCGTGAACGGCAAGATGCCCACCGCCGTCGTGTTCGCTCTGGACGAGACCGCCAAGCGGATGGAGCAGAACAAGCTCTACCAGATGTCGAAAATGGCCTCGCTCGGCGAACTGGTGACGGGCCTCGCCCATGAGATCAACCAGCCGCTGGGGGTCATCCGCCTCGCCGCCGGCAACGCGCTGGCCGGGCTGCGCAAGGGCCCTCCGGGCCAGCACACCACGGAGAAGCTGGAGCGCATCATCCGCCAGGTCGCGCGCATGAAGGCCATCATCGACCATATGCGCATCTTCGGGCGGCACAGCACGCCGACCGTCGAGCCGAGTTCGGCCCTGGCGGCTATCGCCGGCACGGTGCAGGTGCTCGGCACCGACATGCGGCTCGGCGCTATCGAACTCTCCACCGATACGAGTGTGGAAGACATCGAGGTTCCCTGCGGCCAGGAGCAACTGGAGCAGGTGTTGATCAACCTGGTGCTCAACGCCCGTGACGCCATCGGGGCGCGCCGCGAGAGCGAGGCCGATGTCGCCGGCCGGATCGACATCGCCCTCGCCCCTGCGGTGATCGACGGGCGGCGCCATGCCAGCGTCACGGTGCGCGACAATGGCGGCGGCATCCCAACGGAGGTGATCGAGAAGATCTTCCAGCCCTTCTTCACCACCAAGGCGCCCGGACAGGGGACGGGGCTGGGCCTGTCGGTGAGCTTCGGCATCATCCGCGAATATGGCGGCGCAATCTCTGCCACCAATGTCGGTGACGGGGCGCAGTTCACCATCCTGCTGCCGGCGGTGGAACCCGGCGCGCCCGCCGCCGACGCTCCCGACCCTCCTCTCGCCGCCGGCCTCCTCTAGCCCCGCGCAAGCTCCGGTCTCGATAGTGCCGCCAATTGGCATCATCCGGAGTCTTTCATGAGCCTCGCCCAAATCCACCCCCTGAAGCGGCCGTCGCGCATGCCGGCCTTCGACGCCACACTGCTCGACTCGCTGCCCGTCGCTGTGCTGGTTTGCGACCCGCAAACGCGCCTGATCGCCTACGCCAATGCGCGCGCGCTCAGCCTCGCGGCGACGCTGCGCCATGTGCTGCCGGTGGCGCCGGAGAAGATCGTCGGCGCGCCGCTGGACGCTTTCGGGCTCGATCTCGCGCCCGGCTGGACCGGCGCCGCCGCACCTTTGCAGGCCGAGGTCGAACTGGGTGGCGAGACGCTGAACTTCTCGGTCGCGGCAATGCGCAACGGGCGTGGCGAGTGCAGCCAGATCCAGGTGGTATGGAGCGTCGAGACCGAGGCCGCCACCGAGCGCGCCCGCAATCGCCGGTTGCGGCAGATGGTCGACCAGATGCCGATCAACGTCATGACCTGCGATCGCGACGGCTTCATCATCGACTATGCCAACCGTACCAGCCTCGACACCCTGCAGCGGATCGAACAGCACCTGCCGATCACCGCTTCGGAACTGATCGGCTCCTCGATCGACATCTTCCACAAATGCCCCGAGGTGCAGCGGCGCCTGCTCTCGGACGTCTCCCGGCTGCCGCACAATACAAGGATCAAGGTCGGTCCCGAGACGCTCGACCTGAAGGTTTCCGCGCTCACGGCGCCGGACGGGAGCTATGACAGCCCGATGCTGACCTGGGCGCTGGTCACCGACGCGGTGAACGTCGCCAACAGCGTCACCTCGGTGGTCGAGGATATGAGCCAGACCTCTTCGACGATGGAGCACGCGAGCGCCGAGCTCAACGATCTCGCCACCCAGAGCGAGCAGATGAGTTCCTCGGTGGCGGCGGCGGCGGTGGAGATGTCGGTCTCGTTCCGCGAGGTGAGCCAGCACATCCATTCCGCCGCGACAATGACGTCGCAGGCGGCGGGCCGCGCGACCTCCGCCAATGGCCTCGTCGGCGGCCTGGTGGAGACCATCGAGCGCATCGGCAATATTTCGGCGCTGATCGAGCGCATCGCCTCGCAGACCAACCTGCTCGCCCTCAACGCGGCCATCGAGGCGGCGCGGGTGGGCGAGGCGGGCAAGGGCTTCGCGGTGGTCGCCTCCGAGGTGAAGCAGCTCGCGCTGCAGACGGCGAACGCCACCAAGGACATCAACCACCAGGTCGAGGCGGTGCAGCGCGCCGGCACCGACGCGGCGAAGGCGGTCGAGGAAATCACCCACAATGTCGCCGACCTGAGCCATGTGTTCACCGACCTGTCGGCGGCCATCGAGGAACAGACGGCGACCAACGAGTCGGTGAGCCAGAGCATCGACGGCGTCTCGCGGATTTCCGGCAAGATCCTGCAGACGGCGGGCCAGGTCGGCCAGGTCTCCGGCAGCGTCTCGTCGCTGGGGGAGCGGCTGCGCGAGGAAATGAAGGTGCTGCTCGCCCGCTAACTCGTCGGGGACGTAACGCCTACCCTTCGCGCGCGTGAATATGCGGGTGCGAATGGGTGTGGCGGTGCGGGTGGGTGTGGATGTCGGCCGGGGAAAGCCGGCCGTTCTCGATCGCCATCGCCCGGTTCGCCAGTTCGGCGATGAAGCCGTCATCATGCGACACCAGCAGCATCGCGCCGGGAAAGCCATGCAACGCCGCGCGCAGCCGCCGCCCGTTCTCGGCGTCGACGCCGTTGGTCGGCTCGTCGAGCATCAGCACGTCGGGCCGCATCGCCAGCAGCCCGGCGAGGCAGACCAGACGCTTCTCGCCACCGGACAAACGGTGGCTGATGCGCGGGGCAAGCGCGCCGATGCCGAGCATCTCCAGCACCTGTTCGGCGCGGCCGAAGGCTTCCGCCTCGGTGCAGCCGAGATTGAGCGGGCCGAAGGCGACGTCCTCGATCACGCTCGGGCAGAACAGCTGGTCGTCGCTGTCCTGGAACAGATAGCCGATGCGCGGGCGCAGGGCGCGGAAATCGCGCTCGCTCGCACACACGTTGCCGAACAGGCGCACCCGCCCGGCGGCGGGGCGCTCCAGCCCGACAAGGGTGCGCAGCAGCGTCGTCTTGCCGGCTCCGTTGGGCCCGACAATGGCCAGCCGCTCGCCGGGGTCGAGCCGGAGGTCGACCTGCCGCAGGACGGCGGCGCCATCCCGGTCCACTGTCACCCCTTCGAGCGCGAGCAGCGCACTCATAGCCGGTCCGCCAGCGTGACGGCGGCACTGAGCGCGACCGCGACGCCGAAGCCGGCCCAGTCCCGCGCCGCGGGGGCCGGCTGGCCGAGGCGGGGGAAACGCCCCTCATAGCCGCGGCACAGCATCGCCTCCTCCACGCGCTGCGCGCGGGCGAGCGCCCGCACCAGCAGCATCCCGACCAGATGTCCGTAGCTGCGCCAGGTGTGGCGGTTCGAGCGCGGCCGGAAACCGCGCATCACCATTGCCTCATGGAGCCGCCGGGCCTCGTCGCGGATCAACGCGAGATAGCGCGCGGTGAGCACGAAAACCCGCACCATTGTCTCCGGCACGTAAAGCCCGCGCAGCGCGGAGCCGAGCCTAGCCGGCTCGACCGACCCCAGCATCGCCATCAGCAACAGCACCGAAGCGGAGACCTTGGCGGCGATCAGCATGGCGCGCTCCACACCCTCGACGCTGGCGGTCAGCGGGCCGAAGGTGAACAGCGGACGCCCCGGCAGGGTGAAGGGAAGCGTCGCGAACAAAAGCAGAAGAAAGCCTTCGACATGGACGAGGCGCCGCCACAATCGCGGCTCCGGCCGGCTCCACGCCGCGAAAAGCATCACTGCCGCGAGTGCCGCCCCCGCCACGGCAAGCGTGCGCAGCTGCGACAGGCTGGCGATGACGAGAAAGGCGCCGACGAGCCGGAGGCGCAGATCCTGCGGCAGCGTCATCGGCGCCGTCCGCGCGCCCACAGCCCGATGCCGGCAAGGCCGAGGATGAGGAAGATACCGGACATCACATCGGCGAGCCGAAGGCGCGAATCGAGTTGCTCGATCTGTTCCATCAGCGGCTCGACCTGGCGCTGGACGGCGGCCTCGACCAGCGCGGCGAGGCGCGCGTCGGTCACGAGGGGAGCGGCGCCAGGCGCCGGGCCGGCCGGTGGAAGCCCGGTTTCGGCGACCGTCGCGACGGAGACTCCTCCGAACCGCGACGCCGGTAGTGTGGCGGAGGCGACATGCCCCTCGCGTGTGTCGACGGTGATGGTGACATCGGCGGGCGGCTGCGGCGCGGGGAAGGCGAAGCATCCCTCCGCGTCCGTCGTGCCTTCGGCGATCCGGGCTCCGGCGGGGTCCCTGGCCAGCCACGGCGTCTGCGCCGCGCGGCCGCCACCGATGAAGAAGGCGTAGCCCTTCGCCTCGCCGGCCTCGACGGTGGCGAAGACCTTCAGCTTGTGCGCCTGCGCCGGCCCGGCAAAGGCCAGCGCCAGCAGGAATGGCAGCAGCAGGCGGATCACGGCGCCACCGGCCGCAGCGCGTCGGGCTGCACCCGCGCGAGGAAGGAAACGATGGCGGCGGTTACGAAAGCCTCGCCGAGCGCCAGCGGCAGATAGGTGGCGATCACCACGCTGGCCACGGGCGTGTAGTCACTCGAGGACATCCACAGCGACAGGGCGACGAGCCCCCCCGTTCCCAGCACCGCCAGCGCCCCGGCCAGTGCCCCCGCCGCAAAGCGCAATGCGGGCCTTTCGGTGGCGCGGATCACCGGCCCCAGCATCATGCCGAACACCACCCCCGGCAGCGCGATGTTCACCGTATTGATCCCCAGCGTGGTGAGGCCGCCAAAGCCGAACAGCAGCGCCTGCAGCAACAGCGCCACCAGAACGGCGGGAAAGGTGGCGGTGCCGAGCATGATCCCCATCAGTGCGGCCAGTAGCAGATGGACGCTGGCCGGCCCCACCGGCACCGCCACCAGCGACCCGGCGAAGAATGCCGCCGCGAGAATGGCCGTGCGCGGGATCATCCGGTCGTCGAGACGGCGCAGTCCCAGCGCCACGCCGGCCGCCGCGACGACGCCCCCGCCGATGAGGACGGGAGCGGACAGGATGCCGTCGGGAATATGCGCCATGACGCCTATTTGCCGTCCGTCTTATCCATGTCGGTGGCCTTCACCCAGATCAGCGCGCCATCCTCGACCGGCACCTGCTTGCCCTCGGGCGACATCATCATGTTGTCGCCTTCGAGCAGCGCGGCAAATCCCCACCAGCCGGCGCGCGGCATCGCATAGGTGAAGGTGCCGTTGGCGTCGGCCTTCAGAACCTGCGTCACGAAGGCGTCGTTCGGCGGCCTCACCGTGCCGTCATTGATGAACTCGACCTCGACCTCGGCGAACGGCGCCGGCGCGCCGCCCTTCAGCACGACCCCGGTGAACACATTACCGGTCCACAGGCCGGTCGGGCGGGTCAACGGCTGGATTTCCACCGGCAGGCCGACCAGAGCGTCCCAGCCCTCGCCCGAGGCGTAGCTGTCGACGATCACCTTGGAATAATGGACGATGTACTTGCCCTCCGAGGGTTCCCAATAGGGCTGCGGCTCGACGAAGAAGATCGCGGCGCCGGGCTCCTTCAGATCATAGGTCACCGACCAGGCGGCCTTGCCATCGACCGGCTTCTCCGTGAGGCGATCGAGAAGGTCCACCGGCTTGCCGCCCGCGAGCACGCCCATCTTGGCCGGCTTCTTCATCTCCATCACCGGGCCGCCTTCGACCGGATGGGTGAACACCATGTCCACGCGGACCTCGCCGCCCTCCGGCAGCACGTCGGCGGAGGGGACGATCTGCTGGAAATGTGCCAGAGCCGGCAGCGGGAAAAGCGGCAGGAAGAGAGCGGCGACGGCGACACGACCGGCATGGAAGGAAGCGGAGACCGGGATGGACATGGCGGGCGGCAATCCCTCGCGTTATGAATTACGTTATAAAAAATCATACTCGTGGATGAGGCGACGCGGCAAGCGCAAATGATGCCCGCGCGGGAGCCACCGGCCGGAATTGCTGTGCTAACGTGACGCCTTCGCCTGACGGAGCAGCCCATGCAGCGGATCACCATCGCCATCGACGACGAACTGGCCGGAGAGCTGGATGGGTTCATGCAGGAAACCGGCGCGACCAGCCGCTCGGAGGCGATACGCGATCTGGTGCGGCGGGGCCTTTCCGCCCGCCCGGACGGACCGGCGCAGGCGCCCTGTTTCGGCATCATCAGTTGCGCCATCGACCAGTCGGTGCGCAACCTCGCCGCGCGCGTGCCGCAGGGCCGGCTCGACCGGCACGACCAGACCATCTCCGCCCTGTCAGTGCCGCTGGACCATACGACCTCGATCGACGTGACGGTGATGCGCGGATGGGTCGGCGACATCTCCGCCTATGCGCAGGCGCTGTTCCTCGAGCGCGGGGTGATGCACGGCGCGCTCAGCCTGATCCCGGTGGCCGAGGACAGCGCGCATCACGTCCACAACCAGGGCCCCCCCCATGAGCACACCCATCCGAGGGTAAAGAGCGGGTTCTGAAACGAAAAAGGCGCGCCCGGATGGAGCGCGCCCTGTTCATGGCGATGGCGGCAGCGCCGCGTCAGTTTCGTATCGCGCGTACCAGCCCGATCAATATGCAGGCACCGACGATACCTGCCACCAGATAGCCGAGCCAGCCGCCGAAACCGACGCCGATGAACCCGAACAGGAAGCTGGCCACCGCAGCACCGATGATGCCGAGCACGATGTTGAGGAATATCCCGGTCCCGGTCTTCATGATCGCCGAGGCGATCCAGCCCGCCAGACCGCCAATGATGATGGCGGCGATCCAGCCAATCTGTGCGTCTTCCATGTGTCTCTCCCATAGCCCCAGCTAAAGACGCGGGAAAAACGCGCGGACCGGCAGGGTGTTCCCGCGGCCGGGCGGGTTTCGACGGTATTTTTGGAGCGACGCGGTCAAACCGGCGCCGCCAGCCGGGTTTTCTGGCCGATGGCGCGGCCAACGGCGGCGGGTGTTTCCAGCTTTGCATGGGCGTCGGCGATCGCGCGCAGCTTCGCGAGCACATGTTCGGGCGCCGGAGCGGAGCGGCCGGCCCTGCTGTCGACATGCAGCATCATGTATTCGGCGGTGGCGATCTCGCGGCGCTCGGGGCCGGCGAACAGCCGGTGGAACAGATGGAGGCGCTTGTCGTCGACGGCGAGGACCTGCGTCGTGCAGGTCAGCGCCTCGCCAAGCCGCGCCTCGCCGAGATGGCGCAGATGCGTCTCCACCGTGTAATAGCTGTGCCCGGCCTCGACATAGGCAAAGTCGACGCCGATCAGGCGCAGCAGCGCGTCGCTGGTGTCGCCGAACACCTGGAGATAGCGGTGCTCGGTCATATGGCCGTTATAATCGATCCAGGCCGGCGAGACGCGGATTTCCAGCAATTCGAGCGGCGCGGTGGGGTCGGGGGCCGGCGCGCCGCCGCCCGCCTGCGCCCATAGCCGCTGCTCGAACTCCTTCAAGAGCCGCCCCGCGCCCCAGCCCTCGCCGCCCTGCCCGGCTTTGAGCGCCTGCACGATGCCGACGAGGTTCTCGTCGCGGATGCGCTCCAGTTCGCGGATGGAAAGCCCTGCCGCCTGCGCGTCCGACTGCCCGCCGATCTTCTCCACCAGCGCGTCGTCGAGATCGACCACGTCGGTCAGCCGGGTCCACGGCCATTGCAGGCAGGGGCCGAACTGGGCGAGGAAATGGCGCATGCCGGCCTCGCCGCCGGCGATGCGGTAGGTCTGGAACAGGCCCATCTGCGCCCAGCGCAGGCCGAAGGAATAGCGGATCACATCGTCGAGCGTCTCGACGTCGCAAATGTCGTCCTTGATCAGCCACAGCGCCTCGCGCCACAGCGCCTCCAGCAGCCGGTCGCCGACAAAGGCCTCGATCTCGCGGGCGATGACGACGCCCTTCATGCCGATGGCGTCCAGCACCGCTTTCGCCCGGGCGATGGTCTCCGGTGTCGTCGCCGCGCCGCCGACGATCTCGACCAGCGGCAGCAGGTAGACCGGGTTGTAGGGGTGGGCGACGAACAGCCGTCCGGGATGGGCCAGCCCCGCCTGCAGGTCGCTCGGCTTGAGGCCGGAGGTCGAGGAACCGATGAGCGCTTCCGCCGGGGCCCCCGCGTCGATCTCGGCCAGCACGCGGCGCTTGAGGTCGAGCCGCTCGGGCACGCTCTCCTGCACCCATTGCGCGTCCGCCACCGCCTCCGCCACGCTGGCGCAGAAGGTCAGCCGCCCGCGCTTCGGCAGTGGCGCGCCGGTGAGCATTCCATAGGCGCGCTCGGCATTGGCCAGCACCTCGGCGACGATGCGCTGCGCTGCGGGATGCGGGTCGAACACCTTCACGTCGATGCCGGCGAGCAGGAAACGGGCGATCCAGCCGCCGCCGATGACGCCGCCGCCGACGCAGGCGGCGCGGGAGATGGGGGCGAGCGCCCCGACGGTCGCGGTCATCATCGCCTCCTCAGCGCTTCACCAGCTTGAGTTTCTCGCGCACCTCTGTCGGGCCGATGATGCGGGCACCCATGTTCGTTACCACCGTCGCCGCCTTCTCGACGAGAACGGCGTTGGTGGCGAGCTGGCCCTTGCCGGCGTAGAGATTGTCCTCCAGCCCGACGCGGACATTGCCGCCCGCCAGCACCGCCGCCGCCGGATAGGCCATGGCGTTGCGGCCGATGGAGAAGGCGGAGAAGGTCCAGCCGGCGGGCACGTTGTTGACCATCGCCATGAAGGTGTTGAGGTCGTCCGGCGCGCCCCAGGGAATGCCCATGCAGAGCTGGATCAGCACCGGGTCCTCGATCAGTCCTTCCTCGGCCAGTTGCTTCGCGAACCACAAATGCCCGGTGTCGAACGCCTCGATCTCGGGCCGCACGCCCAGCGCCGTCATCTGCCGCGCCATCTCGCGCAGCATGGAGGGCGTGTTGGTCATGACATAGTCACCAAGGTTGAAGTTCATCGTGCCGCAGTCGAGCGTGCAGATTTCCGGCAGGCACGCGGCGACATGGGCGACCCGCTCGGTGGCGCCGGCCATGTCGGTGGCCTTCTCGTTGAGCGGAAATGGCGCCTCGACATTGCCGAACACGAGGTCGCCGCCCATGCCGGCGGTGAGGTTCAGCACCACGTCCACCTCGGCCGAGCGAATGCGGTCGGTGACCTCGCGGTAGAGGTCGAGCCGGCGCGAGGCGGCGCCGGTCTCGGGGTCGCGCACATGGCAGTGCACCACCGCCGCGCCCGCCTTCGCCGCGTCGATGGCGCTGTCGGCGATCTCTTTCGGCGTCACCGGCACATGGGCCGAACGGGCCGTGGTGTCGCCGGCGCCGGTGACGGCGCAGGTGATGAAGATGTCGCGATTCATCGACAAGGGCATGTCAGGACTCCACAAAGGATGCGAGGAGCTTGACGGCAAAGCGAAGTCGTGACGCAACTATTTGCGCAATCCATTTTTCATTCTGCGAAGCGATGATCTTTGCTCCTTCCGACGATCCGCTCGACGTCACCCTGCTGCTGTTCCCCGGCCTGTCGCTGCTCTCGCTGGCGGCGACGCTGGACCCGATGCGCGGCGCCAACCGCGTGCTGGGACGGCCGGCGTTCCGCTGGAAGCTGGTGTCGATGGACGGCACCATGCCGGCGGCGAGTTGCGGCCTGCCGATCCCGGTGGACGGCGCCTTCGATGCGGGCGCGCCGCAGGATGTGCTGATGGTGGTGGCCGCCTTCGAGGCGACCCGCTTCGCCACCTCGCCGATCCTGAAAGCGATCCGCGCCGGCGCCAAGCGCTCGGTGGCCACCGGGGGCATCGAGTCCGGCTCGTGGCTGATGGGCTTCGCCGGGCTGCTGGAAGGACGGCGCGCCACCACCCATTGGGAGGATCTGGAGGACTTCGCTGCCCGTTTCCCCGAGACCGACGTCCAGCCCGACCGCTTCGTGATCGACGAGCCGGTGTTCACCACCGGCGGCGCCACGCCGGCGCTCGACTGCATGCTGGCGCTGATCCGCGCCCGGCACGGCTATTCCACCGCGCTCGATGTCGCCAGCCTGTACATCTATGAAGAGGTGCGCACCGGCTCGGACGTGCAGCCCATCGTCTCGCTCGGCCGCATCCGCCAGCACGAGCCGCGCGTGGCCGAGGCGATCCGGCTGATGGAGACCCATATCGACCGCCCGCTCACCATCGCCGCCATCGCCCGGCGGGTGGGTGTCTCGACGCGGGCGCTGGAGACGCTGTTCCTGAAGACGGTCGAATTGTCGCCCGGCGCCTATTACGTGACGCTGCGGCTGAAGGCGGCGCGGCGCCTCGTGCTCGACACCAACCTGCCGATCGCCGACATCGCCGAGCGCACCGGATTCTCCGCCATCGCCTCGCTGTCGCGGGCGTTCCGGCGGCAGTTCGGCGCGCCCCCGTCAGTGGCGCGCCGTCAACGCCTGTAGATGCTCAGAGGCCGAGGCCGGCCTTCACCGCCGCCGCGCCGGGCTTGCCGTCGAGGGTGGTGACGCCGTCGAGCCACTTGTCGACGGTGGCCGGGTTTTCCTTCATCCACGCCTTCACCGCCGCGTCGGGCTGCATGCCCTTGTCGAGGATGTCGCTCATCAGGCGATCTTCCATCGCCACGTCGAAGACGAGGTTCTTGAGCAGCTTGCCGACATTCGGGCATTCCTTGGAATAGCCCGGCCGGGTCAGGGTCAGCACTTCCGCGCCGCCATCCTTGGGGCCGAACACGTCGTTGCCGTCGGCGAGATACTCGATCGGCAGATTGACGTTCATCGGGTGCGGCCGCCAGCCGAAGAACACCACCGGCTCGCCCTGCTTGATGCGGTGGCCGACCTGCGAGAGCATCGCCTGCTCGCTGGATTCCACCAGGTCGAAGCCCTTCAGGCCGAAGGTGTCGTCAGCGATCATCTTGGAGATGGTGGCGTTGGCGCCGCTGCCGGCCTCGATGCCGTAGAGCTTGCCCTGCAGCTTGTCCTTGAACTTGGCGATGTCGGCATAGGTCTTCAGGCCGGCATCATAGGCCGCCTTGGAAGTCGCGAAACCGATGCGCGCGCCTTCCAGATTGGTGGCGGCGACCTCGACCTTGCCGGCTTTCACCAGCGGTACCTGCGTCGGCTCCTGCAACGGCATCCAGTTGCCGAGGAAGATGTCGCGGTCGCCATTCTCCAGCGCCTTGAAGGTAATGGCGACGGAGAGGACGGCGACGTCCGGCTCGTAGCCCAGATTGGTCAGGAGTTCGTTCGCGACCGCCGTGGTGGCGGTGATGTCGGTCCAGCCGACATCCGAGAAGCTCGGCTTCGCACAGGAAGCCGGGTCCACGGCGAAAGCGGAAGACGACATGAGCGTTGCGGACAAGGCGACGCAAGTCACGAGAATGCGTGAAATCATTGCTGTTCCCTCTGTTGGCGATCATGCCGAAGGACCGGCACCGCTGGGGAAGCCTATCGACCAGCGCGCGGCTTGATTGACCCTGCTCGAAGTGCAGATAACCGAATGCGCAACGCCGCCATGCCCGCCGGAGACTATCCGCGCCCGCTCAGCCGCTTCAGCTCGGCGTGGACCGTGGCGTTGCCGGCCCACAAGGAACCGGGACGGCTGAAGTCGCCCTCGAAGGTGACGCGCCCGCCCGCTTCGCGCACCAGCACCATGCCGGCCCAGCAATCCCAGCAATGCAGCGTCGGGTCGTAATAGCCGGCCAGCCGGCCGGCAGCGACATAGGCCAGCATCAGCGCACCGGAGCCGACCCGGAACAGCACGCCGCCACCGCGATAGAGCCCCTCGACGAAGGCGCCGGCCTCCTGCGCCGAGGCCTTCTGGGTGGCGCCGAAGCCGATGGTCGTCGAGGCAATGGTCCAGTCCGGGTTCATCGCCAGCGCGCGCCCGTTCAGCCGGGCGCCGCCACCGGAGACGGCGGAATAAAGTTCGCGCAGCATCGGCGCATGGACGACGCCCACTACCGGTTCGGCGTCGCGGGCGATGCCGATCGACACCGTCCAGTTGGGCTGCCCGACGAGGAACGGCATGGTGCCGTCGATCGGGTCGATCACCCAGACAAACCCCGACGTTCCCTCAGTCGCGGCCTCTTCCTCGCCGACAATTCCATCGCCGGGGAAATGCCGGTTTATGGCGCGACGCAGCCACGTCTCGATGCTGCGGTCCGCCTCGCTAACGAGGTCCTGGGAGGCGGATTTCAGCTCCGGGTGCAGCGTGTCGCGCTGAAGAAAGAATTTGCGCGCCCGCGTCCCCGCGCCGCGCGCGAGCTTCTCGGCGACGGCCTGCCGGGCGAGGAGCGGCTCGGTTCCTTCTTCATGCCCCGCTGCCATCCTGTCCGTCTCCACACTTGTTGACTGCCACGCATCGGCCACCTTAACCGACCCTCGATGCTATTGCATATTTCAGATTACAAATGTATCGCTTTCCTCGTCGATGACGGCAGCGTCGTCGGCGCCCGGCTTCTCGAAAAGCGCCGGAAGTGAGGGTATGGCCGGCAGGTCCGGCACATCTGCGGAAAGGCGCGGCGCCGGTTGGCCCGCACCGCCGCCAAGACCAGAGACGGTTTGAGCCGTCCGCAGATCGGCCTCGCCCGCACCGTGGCGCTGCGCCATTTCAGGAGGAAACCATGAAGCGTGCATTGAAAATCTGCGCCAGCGTTGCCGCCCTCGCGGCGGCAACGGCGGCCATGCCGGCCGCCGCCATGGCCGACTGGCTCGAAGAGGCGGCCAAGCCGCTGAAGGGCACTGAAGTCAACGGCATCTTCCTCGACCGTCCGGGCTACCGCGCCATCATCAAGCTGCTGCCCGAATTCGAGAAGAAGACCGGCATCAAGGTCAATTACGAGATCGTCCCGTACGAGAACGCGCGCGAGAAGGAAGTGCTGAACTTCACCTCGCAAGGCGACCTTACCATGGCCCTGGTCGACCTCGTCTGGATCGGCGAATTCGCCGAGAATGGCTGGCTGGTGCCCGTCGACGAACTCGCCAAGGACAAGGCGATCACCGACCCGAACCTCAAGCTCGACGGCTTCTTCCCGCTGCTGCTGGAAGCGTTCGGCTCGTGGGGCGGCACCGTGTACGGCCTGCCCTTCGACAATTATTCCGGCCTGCTGTTCTACAATTCCTGCAAGCTCAAGGAAGCAGGCTTCGACAAGCCGCCGGCGACCTGGGAAGAGGTGATGACCGTCTACGGTCCCAAGCTCACCGACGCCTCGAAGAACCAGTATGCCTATGCTCTGCAGTCGCGCCGTGGCGAGACCCAGTCGGCCGACAGCTTCATGCGCTTCCTGTGGCCGTTCGGCGGCTCGCTGCTGAACAAGGAGTTCAAGTCGAACCTCTCCAGCAAGGAGAGCCAGGCCGGCCTGCAGTTCCGCCAGGACCTGCTGAAGTACCAGCCGCCGGGCGTGGTCTCGTTCGACCACGCCGAGTCGGTCAACGCGCTGGCGCAGGGCCAGGTGGCGATGATCACCGAGTGGTCGGCCTTCTACAGCACGCTGGCCGACCCCGCGACCTCCAAGCTCGGCGACTGCCTCGCCGTGGCGCCCGAGCCGGCCGGTCCCGCCGGCCGCCTGCCCGCGCTCGGCGGCTTCTCGCTCGCCGTCGCCGCGCAGGCGACCCCCGAGCAGCAGAAGGCCACCTGGCTGTTCATCCAGTGGGCGACGTCGGAAGAGATCGCCAAGGCCTATGTCGAGGCTGGCGGCGTCTCGGGCCGCATGGCGGTCTATGACGACCCGGAGATCAAGGCGACCTACAAGTTCGTCGAGCCGATGGTCGCCTCCTGGCAGGCCGGCGTGCCCGAATATCGCCCGCGCTTCCCGGCCTGGCCGGCGATTTCCGAGATCGTCGCCGAGTGGGGTTCCAAGATGATGCTGGGCGAAGTCACCGTCGAAGGCGGCGCCAAGGAGATCGGCACCCGCATGGAAGCCATCCTCGACAAGGAAGGCTATTACGACGGCAAGAAGAAGCTCCTTCAGTGAGTTGAAGCCGGCGGCGGGGCCTCTCTCCCGCGCCGCCGGCCTCCGGGCGGATGCCGCAACCCGCGAAGCGGTATCCGCCCCCTTCTCCCGAGACCGAAAAGCACCGTCATCCTGAGGTGCGAGCGCAGCGAGCCTCGAAAGAGGCTCCTCCTGCCATACCCGGATGAACATCCTTCGAGGCTCGGCTTTCGCCGGGCACCTCAGGATGACGATGCTCGGAGGCAATTCAGGCCTCGAAGCCTGCGAAAGCCAATGACATGACAACGCTTCACGCCCGCGCCCTCGACGAGATCCGCGCCTGCCTCGACAAGGTGCGCAGCGACGAGCTGGACGGCGCCATCGCCGAACTGGCCGACGCCGGGCGTATCGCGCTTTACGGCGTCGGCCGCGAGGGCCTGCAGATCAAGGGCCTCGCCATGCGCCTGTACCATCTTGGCCGCCAGGCGGCCGTGGTGGGTGACATGACCACGCCGCCGGTCGGGCCGGGCGACCTGCTCGTCGTCTCCGCCGGGCCGGGCGACTTCTCCACCGTCGCCGCGCTGATGGGCGAAGCCCGCGCCGCCGGCGCCCGTACGCTGGTGGTGACGGCCGAACCGGCCGGCGCCGCCGCCGCCCGCGCCGACGCCGTGCTGACCGTGCCGGCACAGACCATGGCGAGCGACCAGGGCGCCGCCGTCACCTCGGTGCTGCCGATGGGTTCGCTCTATGAGGGCGCGCTTTACGTGCTGTTCGAAATCCTCATCCTCGGCCTGCGCGAGCGGCTGGGCGTGACGCCGGCGCAGATGCGCGCCAACCATACGAATCTGGAGTGACCGGGAAAACCTCCCCGGATACCGCACCAGAACGACGCCACAGGGAAGACGCCATGAGCGACGCCGCGACGACCGCCGCACGACGGAAGCCCAACCGGGGCTATGGCCGCTGGACGCCGGCGCTGTTCCTCGCGCCGGCCGTGCTCACCCTGCTGCTGATCGGCATCTACCCGACCCTCTTCGCGCTGGTCACCTCGTTCCGCCGCTACAACATCACCCGGCCGCGCGAGGGCTTCCCCTTCATCGGCTTCGAGAACTACGCCAACGTGCTGAGCGACAGCACCTTCTGGTCGTCGCTGTTCCTCACCGCCAAGTTCTACGTCACCGTGCTGCCGATCCAGGTGGTGCTCGGCCTCGTCATCGCGCTGCTGCTGCACAAGCCGGGCATGGGGCTGCTGAAGTCGCTGGCGCGCGTGACCCTGGTCGTCCCGCTCGCGACGACTTACGCCGTGGTCGGCCTCATCGGTCGCCTCATCTTCAACCGCGATTTCGGTGTCGCCAACCAGTTCGCCGGCTTTCTCGGCCTCGGCCCGATCGACTGGCTCTCCACTCCCGACGGCGCCTTCGCCGCCATCGCCATCATGGATGTGTGGCAATGGACGCCGTTCTGCGCCCTCATCTTCCTCGCCGGGCTGTCGATGGTGCCGGGCGAGATCGAGGAGGCCGCGCGGCTGGAAACCTCGTCGAAGCTCGCCCTGCTGCGCCATGTGCAGCTGCCCTATCTGCTGCCCGGCCTCACCGCGGTGATGATCCTGCGCTCGGCCGACGTGCTGAAGCTGTTCGACATGGTGTTCGTGATGACCCGCGGCGGGCCGGGCTCGGCCACCGACCTGATCTCGATCTACATCCAGCGCGTGGGCTTCCGCATCTTCGATCTCGGCACCGCCTCGGCACAGGCGATCCTCTTGCTGATCCTCACCATCATCATCAGCCGGCTCTACATCCGCCTGCTCTACCGCGAGGTCCACTGATGCGCATCTCGTCCAGCAAGATATTCCACGCCCTCGGCCTGACGGCGGTCGTCGTGTTCTCGCTGTTCCCGTTCCTCTGGATGGTGGCGGCGAGCTTCAAGACCCAGGGCGACATCCTCGCCTCGCCGCCAGTGTGGTTGTTCACCCCGACACTGCAGAACTACGCCGAGATCTTCGCCGACACCAAGGTGAGCGGGGCGATCATCAATTCGCTGATCGTGGCGACCTTCTCCACCCTGCTCGCCGTGCTGCTCGGCGCCCCGGCGGCGTTCGCGCTGGCCCGCTACGAGTTCCGCGGCAAGTCGGACCTGTGGTTCTGGTTCATCTCCAACCGCATGATCAGCCCGATCGTACTGGCGCTGCCGGTCTACCTGCTGGCGATCCAGACCGGGCTGCTCGACACCCATCTGGTGCTGATCCTGATCTACCTCACCTTCCAACTGCCGATCGTGGTGTGGATCGTCACCGACCAGTTCAAGTCGATCCCGGCCGACCTCGAACAGGCGGCGCGGCTCGACGGCGCCGACCAGTTCACCATCTTCCGCAAGATCTATCTGACGCTCGGCGCGCCGGGCATCGCGGTGTCGGCGATCTTCTCCTTCATCTTCTCGTGGAACGAATTGCTCTACGCGCTGGTGCTGACCCGCCGCAACGTGCAGACCGCACCCGTCGTCGCCACCAGCTTCATGTCCGGCTACGAGTTGCCCTGGGGCAAGATCATGGCCACCGGCACGGTTATCGTGTTGCCGGTGACGATCTTCGCGCTCATCGTCTCCCGCCACATGGTGCGCGGCCTGACCATGGGAGCCACCAAGTGAACGACGCGACGACGCACGCGCCGATCCCCTTCGGTATCAATCTCGGCTTCTGCACCAAGCGCTGGGTGACGCCGGAGTTGTGGACGGCGGTCGTGCGCGAGCGGCTCGGGCTCGACCTCGTGCAGTTCTCGCTCGACCTCGTCGACCCGATGTGGCCGGACGCCATCGTCGACCGCCACGCGAGCGACATAAGGCGGATGGCGGAAGCCGCCGGCATCACCATCCACAGCGCCTTCATCGGCCTCGCCCATTACAGCTTCAACCAGTTGCTGCATCCCGACCCGGCGGTGCGCAACTATGCCGAATACTGGCTCGGCCGGGCCTATCGCTTCGCCGCGCTGGCCGGCATTCCCCGCGTCGGCGGCCCGCTCGGCGCCATCCCAGCCCGGCTCGACGGCAGCGAGGCGGAGGCTCTGGACGAAGCCGATTACGGCGAACTCATCACCCGCTTGCATCGGCTCGGCGAGCGCGCCGCCGCCGAGGGGCTCGCCGAGCTTTACGTCGAACCGACGCCGCTGCGCCGCGAATGGCCGTGGAATGTCGACCAGGCGCGGCAGATGATGAGCGACACGGCGGACAGCGCCGTGCCGTGGCGGCTCTGCGTCGACTGGGGGCACGGCACGTTCGCCCCGCTCTATGGCGAGGACCATGGCAACATGGAGCCGTGGTTCCGGGGGCTGGGCGACGTCATTACCGCCGTCCATATTCAGCAGACCGACTTCCTGCTCGACCGGCACTGGGACTTCACCGTGCCCGGCAAGGTCGATCCTGTGGAGGCCGCCGCCCTCATGCGCCGCACCGGCATCGCGCCGAAGCCGGTGTTCCTCGAAGTGTTCTATCCCTTCGAGGAGGACAGCGCGTCGATCCTGAACGCGCTGGAGACGAGCTGCGCGCGCCTCAAGCAGGCGCTGGCCTGAGGGGAATGCGATGAATGGCGGTGGGCGGGAGCGCGGCAGGCCGGTGGGGACGGTGGAAACCGATGCGGCGCAGATCCGCGCGCGGGTCGCCTGGCTCTATTTCATCGGCGGGCTTACCCAGCAGGACATCGCCGACCAGCTCGGCCTGACGCGCCTGCGCATCAACAAGATCCTCGGTCAGGTGCGCTCGGACGGCTCGGTGTTCATCGACATCCGCCTGCCCATGGCCGACTGCATCGAGGCCGAAGAAAAGCTGAAGGCCCATTATGGGCTGGATCACGTCACCGTTGTGCCCTCGCTGCCGGACGAGAGCGAGCAGCAGCGCGTCATCGGCGAGGCCGCCGGCGGCCTGCTCGACACGCTGCTGGAGAACGGCATGGGCCTCGGCGTCGGCTGGGGCAAGACGCTGGCCGCCGGGCTGAAGCGCGTCACCGCCCGCCCGATGGCGGAGAGCTGGGTGACCTCGGTCATGGGCGGGCTCACGCGCGGCTCGGGGTCGAGCACCTTCGAGGTTGCCACCGGCTATGCCCGCGCCATCTCGGCGGAGTGCTACTATCTCGCCGCGCCGCTCTATTTCCCCACGCCGGAGAGCCGCACCATGCTGCTCTCGCATCACGGAATCAGCGAGACCATGCGCCGCGCGCGCACCGTCGACGTGGCGCTGCTCTCCTGCGGCGACATGACGACGCGTTCGCTGCTGGTGCAGACGCAGACGGTCTCGGAAAGCATCGACAGCCTGCGCGCCGCCGGCGCGGTGGGCGACCTGCTCGGCATGTTCCTCGACGCCGAGGGACGCCCGGTCGACCACCCGCTCAATGAGCGGGTGCTCTCGCTGGCGCCGCACGAGGTGAAGCCGGTGCGCCATTCGATCCTCGCCTCGGGCGGCCTCTACAAGGTGCCGATCGTGCGGGCGATCCTGCGGGCCGGCTATGTGAAACGACTGGTGACGGACGAACGCTGCGCCAACGCGCTGCTCACGAGCTGATGGACGGCCGCCGGGCCCTCGCGGCCGGCCACTCTGGAGACTGCACGATGACTTTCCTGCGACTGGACAACATAAAGAAGAACTACGGCGACGCTTCCGTTATCAAGGGCGTCAGCTTCGAGGCCACCAAGGGCGAGTTCGTGGTGTTCGTCGGTCCCTCGGGCTGCGGCAAGTCCACGCTGCTGCGCATGATCGCCGGCCTTGAGGATGTCAGCTCGGGCGAGCTCTATATCGACGGCCGGGACGTGACCTATGAAGAACCCGCCAAGCGCGAGGTTTCCATGGTGTTCCAGTCCTACGCGCTCTACCCGCATATGAGCGTGTTCGAGAACATGGCGTTTGGCCTGCGCATGGCCAAGAAGCCGGAGGCCGAGATCAAGGCGCAGGTGCTGGAAGCCGCGCGCATTCTTCAGCTGGAAGCGCTGCTGGAGCGCAAGCCGCGCGCCCTTTCCGGCGGCCAGCGCCAGCGCGTCGCCATCGGACGCTCCATCGTGCGGCACCCCAAGCTGTTCCTGTTCGACGAGCCGCTGTCCAATCTCGATGCCGAGCTGCGCTCGCAGATGCGGGTGGAGATCGCCAAACTGCACCGGGCGCTCGGCGCCACCATGGTCTATGTCACCCACGACCAGGTGGAGGCGATGACGCTGGCCGACCGCATCGTGGTGCTGCGCGCCGGGCTGGTCGAGCAGATCGGCTCGCCGACCGAGCTCTACGACACGCCGGCCAACATTTTCGTCGCCGGCTTCATCGGCTCGCCGAAGATGAACTTCATCAACGCCAAGGTCGCCGCCGTCACCGGGAGCACGCTGGCGTTGGAGCACACGACCTTCGCCGGCGGCAGGCTCACCCTCGACACGCCAGCCGCCGCGCGGGCCAAGGTCGGCGACGCCGTGACCGTCGGCCTGCGGCCCGAGCATTTGACCGTGAACACCGGCAATCCGGTGCTGGCGTTGACGCTGGACTTCGCCGAGAGCCTCGGCGGCTCGACCCAGCTCTATGCCCGCTCGGAGGGCGAGCCGATCATCGCACTGACCCCCGGCCGGCCCAACCTCAAGCCGGGTGATGCGCTCACGCTCGGCATCGACCCCTCCCACATCTATCTCTTCGACGCCGCCGGCCTCGCGCTCTGAGCGTACCCGACGACGAACAACTCCAGCAGGACACGCCCCATGGTGCAGGCACTGGTTCTCGAAAAGAAGGGCGAGCTTTCCCTTCGCGACATCGACCTCCCGCTGGAGGTCGGCCCGGACGACGTGAAGATCTCCATCCACACGGTCGGCGTCTGCGGCAGCGACGTGCATTACTACACGCACGGCGCCATCGGTTCCTTCGTGGTGCGCGAGCCCATGGTGCTCGGTCACGAGGCCGCCGGCACCATCACGGCGGTCGGCGCCAATGTGAAGACCCTCAGGGTCGGCGACCGGGTCTGCATGGAACCGGGCGTACCGAACATGAATTCGCGCGCCACCAAGCTCGGCATCTATAATGTCGATCCCGATGTGCGGTTCTGGGCGACGCCGCCGATCCATGGCGTGCTCACTCCCGAGGTCGTCCACCCTGCCGCCTTCACCTACAAGCTGCCCGCCAACGTCTCCTTCGCGGAAGGTGCCATGGTCGAGCCCTTCGCGGTCGGCCTGCAGGCGGCGACCCGCGCGCGCATCACCCCCGGCGATGTCGGGGCGGTCATCGGCTGCGGCCCGATCGGCATCATGACGGCGCTGGCCGCACTGGCGGGGGGCTGCTCGCGCGTCTACATCTCCGACCACTCCGCCCCCAAGCTCGCCATCGCTGGCCAGTATCCGGGCATCCATCCGGTGAACTTCTCCGAGCGCCCGCTGGCGCAGGTGGTGGCTGAGGAGACCGAGGGCTGGGGCGCCGATGTGGTGTTCGAGTGCAGCGGCAGCCCGCGCGCCTTCGATGATGTCTTCGACATCGTTCGCCCCGGCGGCACGCTGGTGCTGGTCGGCATGCCGGTGGAGCCCACGAAATTCGACGTGGCGGCGGCGATCATCAAGGAAGCACGGATCGAGACCGTGTTCCGCTACGCCAACAATTTCGACCGCGCGGTGAACCTCATCGCCTCCGGCAAGGTCGACCTCAAGCCGCTGATTTCCGAGACCTTCGACTTCGCGCAGAGCATCGAGGCGTTCGAGCGCGCGGCCAAGGGGCTGGGGAGCGACGTGAAGCTGCAGATCGTGATGCCGGGCTGATCCGGCGCCCTGCTCCCTCTCCCCGCCGGGGAGAGGGTTGGGGTGAGGGGCAGCTCGCTGACAAGCTCGGCAGCTATGCCCCCTCGCCGCCCCGCTTCGCGGGCCACCTCTCCCCAGCGGGAAGAGGGAAAGGACGAGCTTTTTCCGCCCGCTCGATCGGGCGCCTGCCAACCCCATCGGAGTCTCACATGGCAAACCGGCTTGAAGGCAAGGTTGCCGCCATCACCGGCGCAGCGTCGGGCATCGGCCTCGAATGCGCCCGCGCCATGCTCGACGAGGGCGCCACCGTCGCCCTGGTCGACCGCGCCGCCGACACGCTGGCCGCGCTGTGCGCGGAACTCGGCCCCAGCGCGGTGCCGGTGGTGGTCGACCTGCTCGACCCCAAAAGCGTCGCCACCATGCTGCCGCAGATACTGGAAAAGTGCGGTCGGCTCGACATCTTCCACGCCAATGCCGGTGCCTATGTCGGCGGCGACGTGGTGGAAGGCGACCCGGATGTGTGGGACCGGGTACTGAACCTCAACATCAACGCCGCCTTCCGTACCGTGCAGTCGGTGCTGCCGCACATGGTGGAACGCAGGAGCGGCGACGTGATCTTTACCTCCTCCATCGCCGGCGTGGTGCCCGTGGTGTGGGAGCCGATCTACACGGCCTCGAAATTCGCCGTGCAGGCCTTCGTCCACACCACGCGCCGGCAGGTGGCCCGCCACGGAATCCGTGTCGGCGCGGTGCTTCCCGGCCCGGTGGTGACCGCCCTCATCAAGGACTGGCCGCAGGCCAAGCTTGACGAGGCCCTTGCCTCCGGTGCCCTGATGGAAGCAAAGGAAGTGGCGGACTGCGTCATCTTCATGCTTACGCGGCCGCGTAACGTGACCATTCGCGATCTGGTGATCGTGCCGAACGGAACGGACCTCTAGGCCATGGGCGGGTGCTTCGCGGGAATAGACGTCGGCACGGGCAGCGTGCGCGCCGGCATCTTCGATGCCGATGGCCGCCAGCTCGCCGTCGCCAGGCGCGATATCCGCATGTGGAAAGAGCCGGGCGACATCGTCGAGCAATCGAGCGACGACATCTGGGCCTGTGTCTGCGCCTGCGTGAAAGAAGCGCTCGCGGTGGCCGGCCTCGCGCCGCGTGACATCGCCGGCATCGGCTTCGACGCCACCTGCTCGCTGGTCGTGCTCGGCGCGGACGGCCGGCCGCTGCCGGTCGGCCGTCACGGCGACCCGGCGCGCAACATCATCGTGTGGATGGACCACCGCGCCACCGGCCAGGCCGACCGCATCAACGCGCTGGGCAGCCCGGTGCTGGACTATGTCGGCGGCACCATCTCGCCGGAGATGGAAACGCCGAAGCTGCTCTGGCTGAGCGAGGAACTTTCCGCCAGCTTCGCCGGCGCCTGGCAGTTTCTCGACCTCGCCGACTTCCTCACCTGGAAGGCGACCGGCAGCCTCGCCCGCTCGGTCTGCACCGTCACCTGCAAATGGACCTATCTCGCCCATGAGCAGCGGTGGGACGAGGGCTATTTCCGCGCGATCGGCCTCGGCGCGCTGGCCGATGAAGGCTTTGCCCGTATCGGCACGGAGATCGTCGCCGCCGGCACGCCGCTCGGCAGCGGGCTGACGGCGCAGGCGGCGGCTGAACTCGGCCTCGCCCCCGGCACGGCCGTGGCGGCCGGCCTCATCGACGCCCATGCCGGCGGCATCGGCACGGTGGGTGCGCGCGGCGGCAGCGGCGACGTGCTGGACCGCATGGCCTATGTGTTCGGCACCTCCGCCTGCACGCTGCTGACCACTACCGAACCGGCCTTCGTGCCCGGCGTCTGGGGTCCCTATCGTTCGGCCATGGTGCCGGATTTCTGGCTCAACGAAGGTGGCCAGTCGGCGGCCGGCGCCGCCATCGACCGGCTGGTGCGGCTGCACCCCGCCGCGCCGCAGGCGCTGGAACTCGCGCGCGCAGAGGGACAGGGCCTGAATGCGTGGCTCGCCCAGCGTGCCGAGGAGGCGGGTGGCGCAGGCGCCATCGCCGAACTCGCCGGCACGCTGCATGTGGTGCCGGAGTTCCTCGGCAACCGTGCGCCCTTCGCCGACCATCTGGCGCGGGGCATCGTTGCCGGGCTCGGCATGGATGAGGGGCTCGACAGCCTGGTCGGGCTCTATATGGCCGGGCTGGCCGGAATCGGCTACGGGCTGCGCCAGATCCTCGACGCGCAGGCCGCCAGGGGCGCCCGCACCCGGACCGTCGTCGTGTCCGGTGGCGCCGGGCAAAGCGCGCTGGTGCGCCAGGTGCTGGCGGACGCGGCACAGGTCAACGTCGCCGCCACCGCCTCGCCCGAGCCGGTGCTGCTCGGCTCGGCGATTCTCGGCGCGGTCGCCGCCGGCCGTTACGACAGCTTTGCCAGCGCGATGTCAGCCATGTCGGAGATCGAGGCGGTCTACCCGCCGAGCGCCCAGACCCGCGCGTGGCACGAGCGCCGCTTCAACGCCTTCGAAACCCTGCAGGGCGCCTATCGCAGCCTGCGCGACTGAAGACGCCGCCTCGCCTCACCGCGACGAAACGTCCGCACGTAGTCTTCCGTCTTCTGCTTTTCATCGCAGTGCGGCACCTTTGCTGTAGCGCAGCGGTGCCGGAAGGTTCACGCTGGACCATCTGTTGCAGAGGATCCACCATGAGCGAGCGAGAGACGCGTATCCGTGAATGGGCCTACCGGCTTTGGGAACAGGACGGCTATCCCCATGGTCGCGATGGAGAACACTGGTTCCGCGCCGTCGCGATCGTGATGGAGGAGGATGGCCTGCCGGAGCCGGAAGCGGCAGAGGCCGCTCCCGAATCGGTATCCGAAGCCGCTCCCGAGACGACGCCCGAGCCGGCCCCGGAAGCCGCCGCGAAGCCGAAGGCGGCAAAGGCCAAGAAGGCCAGTGCGGGGGCGACCATCACCGAGACGCCGGCGCCTGCCCCAGTGCCGCCGGCTCGCCGCAAGCGCTCCTGATCACGCCCTACCATCTTCCTGCCGGGCGATGGAACGCCTGGTCGCCATCATTCGTTCTCGACACGATGAAGCGAGAGCGAATGGAACGCACAGGAATGGCCAAGAGCGCAGCGCAGACCGGGAGCGCGGAACACAAGACCAGGGAGGCGCCGCCCGAAATGGCGGTCCACGGCGCCGCGACGCTGACGGCCGTGACGGTCGACAGCTTCAATGCCCGGATTCGCGACGAGAACGGCTTCGTCGGCGACCGCGCCCGGCGCGCCGCCTTCTTCGAAATCTTCGACCGCTGGCGCGATCTCGGGGACCGCAAGCTGTCGGTGCTCGGGGAGACGCCGACCGCCGAACTCTCCAAATCCGTAATCGACAAGGCGTTGGCCGAGGGCAAGCCGCATGAGCAGGCCATCATCCACAGCGCCATCGAGGAATATGCCAGCGAGCTTTTCGCCGTGCTTCGCCGGCTGCTGCGCAGCAAGGAATGGCGCGACACCGAGCGTATCGTCATCGGCGGCGGGCTGAAGGCCGGGCGATTCGCCGAGATCGCGGTGGCGCGGACGGAACTGCTGGCACGGGCCGGGGGCATCGACATCGAATTGCGGCCGATACGCCACGACCCCGACGAGGCCGGGCTGATCGGCGCCGCCCATCTCGCCCCGAGCTGGATGTTCGCCAGCTTCGACCACATCCTTGCCATTGACATCGGCGGCACCAACATCCGCTGCGGCATAGTCAAGCTCAATCTCGACAAGGAAGATGATCTGTCCAAGACCCGCGTGCGCAGCTTCGAGCTGTGGCGCCACGGCGACGAGGAGCCGAGCCGGGAGGAGGCGATCGGAAAGCTGGCCGGCATGCTGGAAAAGCTGATCAGGCAGGCCGAGAAGGACGATCTGCGCCTCGCCCCGTTCATCGGCGTCGGCTGCCCCGGGTCGATCGGCGGCGACGGCGCGATCGAGAATGGAGCGCAGAACCTGCCCGGCAACTGGGAAAGCTCACGCTTTAACCTGCCGGCGGCACTGTGGGAGGCGATTCCCTCCATCGGCGGCAGAGAGACCACGGTGCTGATGCACAATGACGCGGTCGTGCAGGGACTTGGCGAAGTGCCGAACATGCAGGATGTTGAGCGCTGGGGCGTGCTCACCATCGGCACCGGGCTCGGCAATGCCCGCTTCACCAATCGCCGGCGCGCCAACGGCAAGGACAAGAGCCCTACCGGCAAGAAGAAAGACGACAAGGACTGAAGCGAACGCGACGGCGCGGCGTTGCTCCGCGTGTCGCGTTCGCCGGGGGCTCACTTCTCCACGCGCTCGGGCTTGCCCTTGCGCCGGGTGCTGGCGAGTTCGTCGAGTTCCTTCTCGGTCATGGATTTCTCCATCGACTTCGAGGCGCCCTTAAGCTCGTTTTTCGGAGTCTCGCCGCGCTTGGCGGAGAGCGCCGCGCCGGCAGCCATCTGCTGGGCTTTCGATTTGGCTGGCATGAAAACCTCCAATGCCGCGCCGCGGCTGGCGCCGGTGGCTGCGGGGAAAGTCGCAGGCACCGGCGCCGGCGCGCGCGCGGGTTATTCGGCGGCGTGCAGGTTGACCCGCGCTTCCGCCAGCTTGGTCAGCTTGGCGTCGGCGTTCTTCTCCTCTTCGAGATTCTTGGCGAGGACACTGGCGCAGTCGGGACGACCCAGCAGCTTCGCCCACGCGATCAGCGTGCCATAGCGGGTCATCTCGTAGTGCTCCACCGCCTGCCCGGCCGCGATCAGCGCCGCGTCCAGCACCTGCTTGTCCGCGACTTCGCCCGAGACTTCCTCGGCCTCGTCGATGATGCCGTCGATGGCCGGGCAGGTGACCGCCTTGGCCTCGACGCCATGCATCTTGAACACTTCCTCGACGCGCAGGATGTGACCCTCGGTCTCGGACAGGTGCTTCTGGAAATCCGCCTTGAGCTGCGGGTCCGTCGCCTTCTCGATCATGTCTGGCAGCGACTTGGCGATCTTCTTTTCCGCATAATAGATGTCGCGAAGCGTGTGAACGAACAGATCGTCCATGGTCTTGATGTCTTTTGAGAACAGACCCATGGTAAATTCCTCCTTGCCGAATGGTATTTATGGGCACTTTCGGTAGCTCGATGGAGCAGACGAGAGAATTCGTCCGCCCCGTACGGAAAGAACACATTGTCCTGCGGCAACGTTCCCGCTCTTGCGGAAGAATTGGTTCGGAAAGATCAGAGCGGCGCGGGTGGCGGCATCGGCTCGCGTGGCGGCAGATCCATCGGCGGCGCAACCGGCTCGTCGGCCGGCTCCTCCACGTCGGGCGTGATGTCGGGATCCTGATCGGGCGGCATCACCGGCTCGTCGATGCCGGGCCGGGGACGATCCGGCGGCGGCTCGCGGGGCGGCGGCGCCGTCGGGATCGAGGCGGCCATCAGCCCCTCTCGGCGGGGTGGCGGCGGCGCCGGCGGCGGATCGCTCACGTCAGGAGGGATCGGGTCGCGGATGCCCGGCACGTCGGGATCGTGCACCGGCGGCTGCACCGGGTCGCGAATCGGCGCCGGATCGGGCACCGGGTTGATCCCGGGCATCGGCGGCACGCCGGGCACTTCGGGTGCCGTCGGAGCGTCGGGTGTCATGGGGACGGCCTGGCTGGGGGTCATCGCGTTCTCCTCCCGTTTGCCTGTCAGGCTCAACGCCGCCCGCGAGCGGCGGGTTCCGGGAAAGAGGGCGTCGGCCGCCGTCAGCGCGTGTCCGTCACCTCGGCGCGCGAGGGCGGGTTGGCGCCGACCCGCGTCACCGAAATCGCCGCCGCCCGGACGGCGAAGGACAATGCCGCCCCGAGCACCTCGGCGGAGAGCGCCTCCAGCGCCGCCGGGCTCGCCAGCCCCCGCTCGATCAGCGCGCAGAGGAAAGCGGCGTTGAAGGTGTCGCCCGCCCCCACCGTGTCGGCGACGGTCACCGCCTGCCCCGGCGCGGTGGCGTCGAGCCCCTCGCCGAAGGCGCGCGCGCCCTTCGCCCCGAGCGTGATCAGCACGAGGCGCGGGCCCATGGCGCGGACCCGCTCCGCCTGGGTGGCGATCTCGCCGGGTCCGGTGAGCCAGAACAGGTCCTCGTCGGAGAGCTTGACCACATGGCTGAGGCCGATCAGCCGGAAGATTCGGGCGCGGTAGGTGGCCTCGTCGCGGATGAAGCCGGGGCGGATATTGGGATCGAGCATGATCAGCCGTCCCTGCCCGTCCGCCGCGGTGCGCGCCGCCAGCGCCTCCATCGCCGAGCCCACCGGCTCATTGACGAGGCTGATGCCGCCGAAGAACAGCACGCCGACTTCCGCCGGAAGATCGGGAATGTCGGCCGGCGTCAGCATGCGGCCGGCGGTATTCTCGTCGAGGAAGAGATAGCGCGCCTGCCCCTCGTCCAGCGTGACGAAGGCGAGCGTGGAGGGCCGATCGACCGGCGCGCACAGGCTGGCGTCGGCGCCGGCCGCGTCGAGCGCCGCGCGGAGCTGCTCGCCGAACATGTCGTTCGACAGGCCGTACCAGAACCGGGTGGAAACGCCGAGCCGGGCGGCGGCGATGGCGGTGTTGAACACCGCCCCGCCGGGCAGCGGCAGAAAGGCCCGCCCTTCCGGCGTCTGGCGCGGCACCATGTCGATCAGCGCCTCGCCGGCGCAGAGGAGGACCGGCAGGGAGGAGGTGGCAGGTGCGGACATGGAGAAATCTCCGGGGAGTTCAGCCTCAACCCGCGAGATAGTCGGTCAGGACCGCCCGCGCTCCCTTCGCCCATAGCGCGTCGAGCGCCGCCGCGAAAGCCGCCACAAGTTCGCTATCCTGGCCGAGTTCGCCATAGACCTCGCTCATCGCGAGCCAGACCGCCGGGTCTTCCTTGGCCGCACGGGCCCGGACCGTCAAGGCGTCCCAGTTCGGATCGTTCGGCTCGATCACCGCGCCGCTGTCTGTGGTCCCGGCGCAATAGCGGCACCACAGCGCGGATTCGAGAATCAGCCCCGTGGGCAGGCGACCGGCCGCGCGGTTGTCGCGGATCGAGGGCACGATGAATTTCGGCTGCCGGTTGGAGCCGTCGAGACAGAGCCGGCGCACCGTGTCCGCCACTTCCGGGTTGGCGAAGCGCTCGCGGATAACGGTGTAGTAGGCGTTCAGGTCGGTGTCCGGCACCGGCGGCACGATAGGGATGATCTCCTCGCGCTCCACCTTGTCGAGGAAAGCGGAGATGAGCGGCTCCTCCATCGCCTCGTGGACGAGGGCGACGTCCATCAGCCCGCCGGGATAGGCGATGATGGCGTGGCCGCCATTGAGGATGCGGATCTTCATCGCCTCATAGGCGTGCACATGCTCGGTGAAGACCACGCCGACCTTCTCCAGCGCCGGGCGGCCGGCGGGGAAATGATCCTCCAGCACCCATTGGCGGAAGGGTTCGCACGTCACCGGCACCGGGTCGTCAAGCCCGAATGCCGCCGCCATGGCGCGCTCGCGCTCGCCGGTGGCGGGGGTGATGCGGTCGACCATGCCATTGGGAAAGGCGACATTGGCCTCGACCCAGGCGGCGAAGGCGGGGTCGGAAAGCTGCGCCAGCCCCACCACCACCTGCCGGGTGACATTGCCATTGCCCGGCAGGTTGTCGCACGACATGACGGTGAAGGGCGCAACACCGGCGGCGCGGCGCGCCCTCAAGGCGGCGAGAATGGCGCCGAACGCGGTTTCCGGCGTCGCGGGATTTGCCGCGTCGGCGCGGATGGCGGCCGCGCCGGTGTCGAGCCGGCCGGCCGAATCCATGAAATAGCCGCCCTCGGTCACGGTAAGGCTGACGATGCGGATTTCCGGCTTCGCCATGGCGGCGATGAGCGCGCCATTGCCGCTCTCGACCGGGAGAAAGTCGATCATCGCCCCGATGCGGCGGGCGCGCCGGCCTTCGGGGTCGAGTTCGATGACCGTGGACAGGCAGTCCTGCGCCTTCAGCGCGTCGCGCATCGCCGCGTCGGCGGGGCGCACGCCGGCGCCGATGATGGCCCAGTCATGGCTTTCGCCGAGGGCGAACAGGTCGTCGAGATAAACCGCCTGATGGGCCCGGTGGAAATTGCCGAGACCGATATGGACGATGCCCGGCGTCAGGCGGGCGCGGTCATAGGCGGGAAGCGCGGGGGCGGGAAGCGCGGGGGTCGTCATCTCTCAGATCTTCCGGTTGTCGCGCCATGCGGGGGCGGGCGACGTTGAAGGCGCGGCCTGGCGGGCGCCGTAGCTCGGCGAAGGCATCCGGCGGCGGCTCACGCCATCGCCTGGCCCCTGGCATCGAAGCGGTGCAGCTTGTCGGCCTGCGGCGCCAGGCTCACCGGCGCGCCGTGGCGCAGCGGAACATCGCCGCCGACGCGGACATTGATCTGGCCGACGCCTGCGATATCGACCTTCAGGAAGGTGTCGGAGCCGAGGTGCTCGCACAGGCCGACCATGCCCTTCCACGGCCCGTCCTCGGCGATGTCGATATGCTCGGGCCGCACGCCGAGCGTGTGGGCGCCGTGCTTGGCCGCCTCCGCCCCTTCGATCAGATTCATCTTCGGGCTGCCGATGAAGCCGGCGACGAACAGGTTGGCGGGGGAACGGTAAAGCTCCAGCGGGCTGCCCACCTGCTCGATCCGCCCGGCATTCAGCACCACGATGCGGTCGGCCATGGTCATCGCCTCCACCTGGTCGTGGGTGACGTAGACCATGGTGGTCTTGAGCGTCTGGTGCAGTTCGGAAATTTCCTGCCGCATCGACACCCGCAGCGCGGCGTCGAGGTTCGACAGCGGCTCGTCGAACAGGAACGCGGCCGGCTCGCGCACGATGGCACGGCCGATGGCGACGCGCTGGCGCTGGCCGCCGGAGAGCTGGCTCGGCTTGCGGTCGAGATAGGCGGTGAGGTTGAGCACCTTCGCCGCCGCCTGAACCTTGCGCTCCTGCTCCTCGGCGGAGGCGCCGGCCATGCGCAGCGGGAAGGCGATGTTCTTGCGCACGCTCATATGCGGGTAGAGCGCGTAGGACTGGAACACCATGGCGAGGCCGCGCCGGGCCGGCGGCAGCCTGGTCGCGTCCTTGCCGTCGATGGAAATGGTGCCGGAGGAGGTGTCCTCCAGCCCGGCGATGAGGCGCAGCAGGGTGGACTTGCCGCAACCCGAGGGGCCGACGAACACCACGAACTCGCCATCGGGGATGACGAGGTCGATCCCCTGGATGATGGACACGCCGCCGAAGGACTTGCGGACTTCGGAAAGAACGATCTCGCCCACGGGTCTCTCCTTATTTAACGGCGCCGAAGGTCAGCCCGCGCACGAGCTGCTTCTGGCTGAACCAGCCCAGGATCATGATGGGCGCGATGGCCATGGTGCTGGCCGCCGAAAGCTTGGCGTAGAACAGCCCTTCCGGGCTGGAATAGCTGGCGATGAAGGCGGTGAGCGGCGCCGCGGTCGCCGCCGTCAGGTTCAGCGTCCAGAAGCTCTCGTTCCAGGCGAGGATGACGTTGAGCAGCAGCGTCGAGGCGATGCCCGGCACCGCCATCGGCGTCAGCACATAGAGGATTTCCGAGGACAGCGTGGCCCCGTCCATGCGCGCGGCTTCGAGGATCTCGCCGGGGATTTCCCTGAAGTAGGTGTAGAGCATCCACACGATGATCGGCAGGTTCACCATCGTCAGCACGATGACGAGGCCGGTCTTGGTGTCGAGCAGGCCGGCGTCGCGGGCCAGCAGATAGATCGGCACCAGCACGCCCACCGCCGGCAGCATCTTGGTGGAGAGCATCCACATCAAGAGGTCCTTGGTGCGCTTGCCGGGCACGAAGGCCATCGACCACGCCGCCGGCACCGCGATGACGAGGCCCAGCACGGTGGAGCCGAGCGAGATCACCACCGAGTTCCAGAAATGGGCGAGGTAGTCGGAACGCTGGTTCACCGTCTCGTAGTTCTCCAGCGTCCAGTCGAAGAACAGGAAGGACGGGTGCGAATTGATCGCCTCGCCTTCGGTCTTGAAGGAGGTGAGGAAGGTCCACAGGATCGGGAAGAAGATCAGCAGGGCCACGCCCCAGGCGAGCGCCGTGACGACGGCCTTGTGGCCCTTGGAAGCCTCGCGTGCCATCTCATGCCTCCAGGTTCTTGCCGATCATCCGCATCAGGAAGATCGCGACGATGTTGGCGAGGATGACCGCGACGATGCCGCCCGCCGAGCCGAGTCCGACGTCGAACTGCAGCATGGACTGCATGTAGACGAGGAAGGTCAGCGTGGTGGAGGCCGTGCCCGGACCGCCATTGGTGGTGACGAGGATTTCGGCGAAGACCGACAACAGGAAGATGGTCTGGATCAGCACCACCACGGTCATCGCCCGCATCAGATGCGGGACGGTGAGGTGGACGAAGCGCCAGATCGGGCCGGCGCCGTCCATCTCGGCCGCTTCCATCTGCTCGCGGTCGAGGCTCTGCATCGCGGTGAACAGGATCAGCGTCGCGAAGGGCAGCCATTGCCAGGCGACGATGGCGATGATGGAGGCGAGCGGCGCGTCGGCGAAGAAGTCGATCGGCTGCAGCCCCAGCCCGCGTGCCAGTGCGGCGAACAGGCCGTTGACCGGGTTCATCAGCATGTTCTTCCACACCAGAGCGGACACGCTCGGCATGACGAAGAACGGCGCGATGACGAGGATGCGCACGATCCCCTGCCCCCACATGGGCTGATCGAGCAGCACCGCCAGCGCCACGCCGCCGACCACGGTGATGACCAAGACGCCCAGGACCAGGGTCAGCGTGTTGGTGAGCGCCGGCCAGAAGGCGGGGTCGGTGAAGAAATAGGTGTAGTTCTCGAAGCCCGTGAACGCCTCCGTTCCCGGCATCAGCAGGTTGAAGCGCAGGAACGAGAAATAAATGGTCATGCCCAGCGGCACGATCATCCAGAGGAAGAGCAGCAGCACTGCCGGGGTAAGCATCAGCCGGCCGGCAGTGCGTGAGGCTTGCGTCGCCATCAAGGGCCTCCCTGGCCGGAGCGCGCCGCCGGCGAAAACGCCGCGGGCTGGGATGGACGGAACGGAATCAATGCGAGGGCGGCGCATCGGCGCCGACGCCTTAGCCCCCTGTCGGGGAGGCCCCGACGCGGTGCGGGTGCGGGAGACACCCGCGCCGCGCCGGGAAACGGCCCGGCGCGGGCGGGCGCCGGGCTGACCGAAGGGCCGCCGCTCCTGGCGGCGGCCCGGAACCGAGGCCTACTTCTTAGGGTAGCCGGCGCGGGTCATCTCGCGGGTGGTCAGGGCCTGCGCGGCGGCGAGCGCCTGGTCGGCGGTCGCCTTGCCGGCGAGCGCGGCCGAGAACTGCTGGCCCACCGACGTGCCGATCGCCTGGAACTCGGGGATCGCGACGAACTGGCCACCCGTATAGGGCACTTCCAGATCGGACGGCTTCTGGGTGTCGGCCGACTCGATCGCCGTCAGCGTCATCTCGGCGAAGGGCGCGACCTTCAGGTAATCCGGGTTCTTGTAGAGCGAGGTGCGCGTGCCCGGCGGCACGTTGGCGATGCCGTCCTTCTCGGCCACCAGCTTGGTGTAGGCCGGCGAGGTCGCCCAGGCGACGAAGGTCTTGGCGGCTTCCGCCTTGGAGGTGGTCGCCGGGATGGCGAGGTTCCACGACCACAGCCAGTTGCCGTGGTTCGAGCCGCCCTTGCGCACCGGGGCCGGGGCGAAGCCGACCTTGTCGGCAACCTGCGATTCCTTCGGGTCGGAGATGAAGGAGGCGGCGACGGTGGCGTCGATCCACATGCCGCATTTGCCGGTCTGGAACAGCGCGAGGTTCTCGTTGAAGCCGTTGGAGGAGGCGCCGGGCGGGCCGTATTCCTTCATCAGGTTCAGATAGGTATCGAGGGTCTTCTTCCACTCGGGAGCGTTGAACTGCGGCTTCCATTCCATGTCGAACCAGCGCCCGCCCATGGAATTGTTCATAGAGGTGAGGAACGCCATGTTCTCGCCCCAGCCGGCCTTGCCGCGCAGGCAGATGCCGTAGATGCCGGCGCCCTTGTCGGTCATCTTCTGGGCGGCTTCGGCGATGAAATCCCAGTCGGGATTTTCAGGCATCTTCAGCCCCGCCTTCTCCAGAAGGTCGGTGCGGTACATGAGCATGGAGCTTTCGGCGTAGAACGGCACGGCGTGAAGCTTGCCGTCGACAGTGAGGCCCTGCGCCACCTGTGGCAGAAGGTCGGCCTGGTCGTAATCGGCGCCGAGATTCTCCAACGGCATCAGCCAGCCCTGCTTGGCCCAGATCGGCACTTCGTAATTGCCGATGGTCAGCACGTCATACTGGCCGCCCCTGGAGGCGATGTCGGTGGTCACGCGCTGGCGCAGCACGTTCTCTTCCAGCGTCACCCAGTTGACCTTGATGTCGGGGTGCAGGGCGTTGAATTCGGGGGTCAGGCGCTGCATGCGGATCATGTCGCCATTGTTCACGGTGGCGACGGTGATGGTCGTCTGCGCCGAGGCCGTGCCCATCAGGGCAACCACCAGCGAAGCACCCGCGAGGGTGCGGAATGTCACGGTCATAGCTCTCCTCCCTTTCGGCGTTCTTTGAGCAAATAATCGCCGTATGGGCAAATACTCACGCTCACCCAAGCGGGCGTCAAGTGAATTCGATGCTGCACACGCGAGCACGCGGCCCCGCCTTTGAACGCACAGGCGCGCATTCAGGTATCAAGATAGGATTTCGGGCCGCTTTATTGTGCACCCGGCATGCCCTTCCGGCACGCGGTGCGCGGCTCACATGCGCGTGTGCGCGGCCGGATTCAGAACGCCCAGCTCAGCCCGCGAGGACGGCGGCCGCCGTGGGCTCATCGGTCACCAGGCCGTTGACGATGCCCGAGGTCAGTGCGGCCTTCAGCGCGACGACCTTCGCAGCACCGGCGGCGATGCCGATCACCGGACGCTCCGGCGTGGCGATCTCCACCCGCACGCCGGTCAGGCGGGCGTTGAGGGCGAGGTCGAGATAGCGCCCCTCACCATCATAGATCCAGCCGGCCACCTCGCCCGCCGCACCGGCGCGCTGAATCTCGTGCAGTTCGTCCAGGGTGAGGAAGCCATCGGTCATCAGCGGCGCGTCGTCGCTCATCTGGCCGACGCCGACAAAGGTGACGTCGGCCGCCTGCGCCAGCCCGCGCACCTTGCGCACGGCGCCGAGCGACTGCAGCGTCAGATTCTCCTCGACCGTGTCGACCAGCACGGGAACCGGCATCGGATAATGCGGCGCCCGCACCTTCTCGGCGAGCCGCATGATGACCTCGAAATAGGAGGCCGAGCCGTCGAGGGCGATATTGCCGAGCAGCGACACCAGCCGGTGCTGCGGTGCCTCCACCGGGCTCAGCGCGTCCACCATGCCGCGCAGGGCCCGTCCGGTCCCGAGCGCGATGACGCGCGAACCGCGCTCGGCCAGCACCCGCTCCATCTCCTCCGCTGCCGCCGGGGCGATGGAACGCACCGGGTCGCGCCCCGGCCCGAGGCCGGGCATCACCCGGCAGCGCACCAGCCTGAACCGCTCGCGCAGCGCCGCCTCCAGCTCGACGCAGCGGGCGAGGTGATGGTTGAGCCGCACATGGATCAGCCCGGCTCCTACGGCGCGGCTGACCAGCCGTTGCGCGCGCTGGCGCGACAGCCCCATCTCGCTGGCGATCTGGTCCTGCGTCAGGCCGCCGACATAATAGAGCCAGGCCGCCCGGGCCGCCTGGTCGTCGATGGATGCGTCGCTGTCGGGCGTCATGCTCATGTCGGGTCTGCCGTGCCGGCCGGCACGTTGAAAAGTTCTGGCCTCGCTGCCCGGATGTCGGCAAACCGCGCGAAACGACGATGCGGCGTCACGCCGGCGGGCAGCGGCATGTCCATGACAGCGAAATGACCGCCGCCGACGAAATGCCAAACCTCCATGCCGGCGGCAAGCCCTGCGACCACCCCCGCCGCACTGTCCTCCACCACCACGCAGGCGGCCGGGTCCGCCCCCATCCGCGCCGCGGCGTGCAGAAACAGGTCCGGCGCCGGCTTGCCGCGCGCCACCTGCGAGGCGGTGAAGGCGCGGCCGGCGAACACCCCGTCCAGCCCGACGAGGCGCAGCGAGGCGGCGAGGCGCGGCGGACTGGACGAAGTCGCGACACAGAACGGCACACGCAGCGCCGCCAGCGTCTCGACCGCGCCTTCCATGGGGGCGAGCCCGGCCTCGAAGGCGGCCAGCAGCCGGCTGCGGTAGTCCTCCTCGAAAGGCGGCGGCAGGTCGACGCCGAAGCGCGCCTTCACCTCGGTCAGGATGACGGGAAAGGCACGCCCGATGAAATGGCGCGCCACGAAATCGAGATCGACCTCGATGCCGCGATGGGACAGCGCGTCGATCAGCGCGCCCGCAGCGAGCGTCTCGCTGTCGATCAGCACGCCATCGCAATCGAAGATGATGAGCGCGGGCTCCATGCCAGCGGTCTAGCCCTCCGCCCGCCCGCCGTCCAGCCGCTCGGGCGGGCGGGCGTCGCGCGGGGTTACGCCGGCTTCGGCAACAGGCGACCGCTCGCCAGCTGCCAGAGGCTGTGCAGGGAGGTGAGCACGACCACGCCCGAGGCGAGGGCGAGCAGCAGCGGCGCCAGCGTCGCCAGCGCCCCCGAGGCACCGCGCTCCACCAGTTGCAGGGTCGAGGTCGCCAGCGCGGTGAGCCCGAAGGTAAAGGCCCAATAGGCCGCCGAGAGCGGCTGGCGCAGGATCCAGGGCAGCAGCCGGGCGATCAGCAGGAGCTGGAGCAGCCCGTAGCCGACCAGGGCCTGGGCGAAGATGTCGGGCCCGTCCGAGGTCAGGCTCAGATAGGTCACCGCCCCGACCACCGGCGGCGCCAGTTGAATGCCCAGCGTCGGCCGCTGCGCCGGCGGCAGCGCCGCCCCATGCTGGAAGCGGTTGAGCAGCACCGATTCCATGGCGAGCCACGAGAACAGGCCGGCGCCGAACGCCAATTGCCCCCAATCGGTGAAGCCCAGCACCCCGCAGGCGGTGCCAGTGACGAAGCTGCCGGCGACCAGCGGCAGGTACATCACCGGCGTCGCCGCCGCCGGATCGCGCTCGCCGCGCCACAAATCGCCCGTGCGCCAGATGCCGAAACCGACGGTGAAGGCCGCGCCGGCCAGCAGCAGGGCCACGGCGACGCCACGCGCATAGGGCGCTGCGGCAATGCTGACCAGCAGTGTCGCCACACCGGCCAGCCCGATGAATCCGGACTGCACGGGATGGCAGAGTTCCTCCAGCGCGGCGGGGCGGGCGAGGCTCCATTTGAGGACATAGAGCAGCAGCATGGCCGCCCAGACCAGCGCACCCGCCGCCATGAAGGCCTCGCCGATCAGGGCTGGCGTTCCCCACAGCGCATGTGCCGCGCGCCAGCTTCCGCCCAGCCCGCACAGCCCCAGCACGATGCCGAAGAAGGAGACCGGCACGATCGGCAGCCAGTTGTTTTTCCCCACGCTCCACCCCTTCCGGTCGATATGACGCCGCGTCAGACTCGGCGCCCGGCCAGAAGGCGCGCCGCCCACATGCCCGCCACCATGGCGGGAACGAAGGCCAGCGTACCCGGCGCGGCAAGCCCCAGCGCGGTCAGGGCCGGGCCGGGACAGAATCCGCCCAGCCCCCAGCCCAGACCGAACAGCGCCGGCCCGACCAACAGCCTTGCGTCAATATCGGTACGGGTCGGCAAGTGGAAGCGCGGCGTCAGCAGCGGCCGGTCGCGCGCCAGCACCAGCCGGAAGCCGATGAAGGCGACAATCACCGCCCCACCCATGACGAAGGCGAGTGATGGATCGAACGTGCCGAACAGATCGAGGAAATTCAGCACCTTGGCCGGGTTGCTCATGCCCGAAACGATGAGGCCGAAGCCGAACAGCAAGCCGAGGCCGAGATTGACCAGGATCGACATGCCCTCAGCCTCCGATCACGTGACGCACGACATAGACGGTCGCAAAGCCCACCGCCATGAACACGCCGGTGGCGACGAAGGAGCGCCGCGACAGGCGCGCGAGCCCGCACACGCCATGCCCCGAGGTGCAGCCCGAACCCCACACCGAGCCAAAGCCGACCAGCAGGCCGGCGATGGCCATCAGCGCGAAATTCGCCGACACCGCCTGCACCACCGCCGCGCCGGTGACCGCCGTATAGAGGAAGGGCGCCGCGACCAGCCCGGCGACGAAGGCCAGCCGGCCGGCGACGGCCGACCTCTCCGCGGAGGAATCGTCGGCATAAGGGGGAAGCAGCCGGCTGGCGATGCCGCTGATGCCGGCGATGCGGCCTTCCGCCAGCATCATCAGCACGGCGCTGAGGCCGATGAGCGCGCCGCCGAGCAAGGAGGCGAGCGGGGTGAATTCGGTCATGAGGCTATCGCTTTCCCGTGCCCGTGTCCGGCGCGCAGAACAGGGCGTGCATGGTGGAGATGAAGGTTTCGACGCGCGGGTCGGCCAGCCGGTAGAAAACCTGCTTGCCCTCCTTGCGGCCGGCGATCAGCCCCGCCGCGCGCAGCCCGGCGATCTGCTGCGACAGGCCGGGCTGGCGGATGCCGAGAAGCTCCTCCAGCTCGCGCACCGAACGCTCGCCCTCCACCAGCGCGCAGGCCACCATCAGCCGGTCGGGATTGGACAGCGTCTTGAGAAAGGCCGAGGCCTCGTCGACCCGGGCCTTCATGTCGGCGGCGCCGCCGGTGAGCGTGTCCAGCATGGTGTCGGTCCCGGATGACGTCAGTCCCAGACGGCTCCCTTGAGCAGGTCGAGCGGGATCTTGAGATAGCTTATCCCGTTCGATTCCGGCTCCGGCAGCCGTCCTCCATTGGTGTTGATCTGCAACGAGTGCAGGATCAGCTTGGGCATGGCAAGGCTGCGGTCGCGGGCCTCGCGGATGGCGACGAATGCCTCCTCGCTCCGGCAGCGCGCCATGTGGATATTTTCCGCCTTCTGCTCGGCGACGGTCGATTCCCATCGGGGCTCGCGCCCGCCTGGCTGGTAGTCATGGCCGGTGAAGATGCGGGTCTCGTCGGGAAGCGCCAGAATGGCCTGGATCGACTTCCACAGCACCCGGGCGCTGCCGCCGGGAAAATCCGCCCGCGCCGTGCCGCTGTCCGGCATGAACAGCGTGTCGTGCACGAAGGCGGCGTCGCCGATCACATAGGTGATCGAGGCCAGCGTATGGCCGGGCGAGAACATCACCCGCGCGTCGATGTCGCCGACCTTGAACGTGTCGCCATCCGCGAACAGACGGTCCCATTGCGAGCCGTCGGCGGGGAAGTCCGGCCAGTTGTAGAAGCCCTTCCAGAGCTTCTGGACATCCTTCACCCTTTCGCCGATGGCCGTTGGCGCGCCGGTCTGCGCCTTCAGGTAATGGGCGGCCGAGAAATGGTCCGCATGCGGATGGGTGTCGAGAATCCACGCTACCGTGTACCCGCGCTCGCGCACGAATTCGAGCATCCGGTCGGCATTGATGGTGGCGGTCTGGCCCGACTTCTCGTCGAAATCGCGGACCGGGTCGACAATCGCACAGGCCATCGTCGCCGGGTCGGCGACGACATACTGGATCGACCAGGTACGCGGGTCGAAAAATCCGGTCACTTCCGGCTTCTGCGTCATGGCGGGTTCCTTCCTTCGGCGGCGCCGGGCCGGCCTCACTTGCGTCCGGTCAGCGGGCAGGTGGAGAGACCGAACACGGAATAGAGCGGGCAATTGCCCATCAGCGCGGTCAGCAGCGGCACGAGGCCGACAAGCCCGATCCAGCGCAGATCGCCTTCCAGCACGAAAATGAGCGAGAGCAGGACGAGGCCGAGGACGATGCGGACGGCCTTGTCGACGGGTCCGATGTTGCGGGTCATGGCGGGTTTCCTGGGCGCTGGCAGGTCCGTTCCTGCCGACCCATAGCTATTATATTTGCAATAAAATGCAATCGTTTAATTGCAAGTATAAATGCGGATACCCGCCCGCAGCGTCTCGCTCGCCGCCGGTCGCGGACTGGTGGCGCGCCAGCAGCTTCTCGTAGGAGTGGCCCCGTCACCCGCCGGAGCGCGGTGCCGCGCCCCCGACCAGGCACGCTTGAACCGGCCGCAGGGCACATATTTCGCCGACAATCGATACTTGTGTCGTCAGTGCCGCCATTTGGCTGGAAGCCAGAGGCCACCCTTGCCTTTTGCCATCAAATTGTTGACAGTTGGCAACCATAGCTTAGATCCGTCCGCACTCTGGAGGAGGCGCCCATGACCGTCGCAGAAGCCGTTCCCGAACTCGTCCCGACCACGCGCCTGATGGAGGGCTTCACCTTCCAGCGCATCAAGACCCGTGGCGCCGAGATCAATGTGGCGACCGCCGGCGAGGGGCCGCCGCTGCTGCTCATCCATGGCAACCCGCTGACGCTGGTGAGCTGGCACAAGGTCGCCCCCTCGCTGGCGCGCGACTTCTCGGTGGTCGCCATCGACATGCGCGGCTATGGCGACAGCTCCAAGCCTTATGGCGGCGAGGATCACTCCGGCTATTCGTTCCGCGCGATCGGCGAGGACGCCTTCGACGTGATGGATGCGCTCGGCCACCAGAATTTCGCCATCGCCGGCCATGATCGCGGCGCGCGCGTCGGCTTCCGCATGTGCCTCGACCGGCCCGAGCGTATCACCCGCTACGCCGCGCTCGACATCGTGCCGACCCACCATGTGCTGAACAACATCACGCTCGGCTGGGCACGCGAGAGCTATCACTGGTTCTTCATGGCGCAGAAGGCGCCGTTCCCGGAGAACCTGCTCGGCGCCGACCTCGACTACTACATGCGCTACAAGCTCAACAAGAAGGGCGTCGGCCTCGACATCTTCACCCCGGAGGCGATGGAGGAGTATGTCCGCTGCGCCACGCCGGAGCAGATCCACGCCGTCTGCGAGGATTACCGCGCCACCATCACCGTCGACCTCGACATGGACACGGCCGATTACGGCAAGCGCAGGATCACCTGCCCGACCCTGGTCATCTGGGGTACCAACAGCCATTGCGGACGCCACTTCAAGCCGGTGGAAGCGTGGTCGGAATGGGCGGACGACCTTGTCGGCCTGCCGGTGCCGACCGGCCATTACCCGGCCGAGCACCGCCCCGACCTGATCTATGCGGCGTTCCATCGCTTCTTTCACGGTGAGCCGGTGGCATGAGCGTGGCCGTGGTGACGGCGGAGGCGGCGAAGGCCAGCCTCCATGCCGGCGAGGAGATCGCCTTTCTCGATGTGCGCGAGGCGGCGGCCTTCGGCGAGGGGCATCCGCTCTTCGCCGTCCCCTGCCCGTTCAGCCGGCTGGAACTGTCGGCAGTTGCGCTGGTTCCACGCTCCGACTGCCCGGTCCTGCTCATGGACGACGGCGACGGCACCGCCGACAGAGCCGCCCGGCGCCTCGTTGCCTGCGGCTACACCGACATCCGCGTGATCGAGGGTGGCCTGCCGGCCTGGAAGGCGGCGGGCCTGCAGGTGTTCGCCGGCGTCAACGTGCCGAGCAAGACGCTCGGCGAACTGCTGGAGCACGACCACCACCCCCGAATGATCGACGCCGGCACGCTTGAAAGCTGGCGGCGCGAGGGGCGAGCGCATGCGCTCTTCGATGCCCGCCCGCCCTCCGAATACGCCAAGATGCGCATCGCGGGCGCGCAGTGCGTGCCGAATGTCGAGCTGGCCCATAGGCTTGACGCCACTGTCGCGGATGAGACGACGCCCATCGTCATCACCTGCGCCGGGCGCACGCGCGGCATCGTCGGCGCACTGACGCTGCGCGCCATCGGCGTGCGCAACCCGGTCTATGCGCTGGAGAACGGCACGCAGGGCTGGGCGCTCGCCGGCCTGCCGCTCGACCGCGGCGCGCGCGCCGATCCGATGCCGGTACTGGACGAGGCGCAGGCGCAGGCCAGCCGCACCCGCGCGCAGCGCCTCATCGCCGCCTCGCAACTCTCGCAGATCGCCCCGCCCGAGGCCGGGGCCTACCTTGGCGAAGCCGGCCGAACCACCTTCCTGTTCGACCTCCGCAGCGCGGGAGAACGGGCGGCGAAGCCGGTGCCGGGCGCCGTTCCCGCCCTTGCCGGCCAGCTGATTCAGGCGACGGACCAATATGTCGGCGTACGCCACGCGCGGCTGATCCTGATCGACGACACCGGGCTTCGCGCCGCGCTGGCGGGGCTGTTCCTGCGCGCGCTGGGCTTCGAGGTGCAGGTGCTGGCGCTTGATGCCGCGCCGGGAATGGACGGACTGAGCGTCCCCTCATCGCCGTTGCGCCCGCCCGTGCCGCCGCGCGCGCTCACGGCCGGGGCCGCATGGGGCCAGGCGCAGAAGGGCGTGCCGGTGCTCGATCTGCGGATATCGGCCGACTGGGAGACGTGGCGGCTGGAAGGCGCGCGCCGGGTGCTTCGCGACGAACTGCCGGGCACACTCCCGCCGGGCACGCTACGAGCCATCCTGCTGGGCGACGCGGCCGCCGTGGCCGCTGCCGCCTGCGAACTGCGGGCTGCCGGCATCGCCGCCTGCTGGCTGCAGCCCGATCCCGACGCCTGTGCGGCGGCGGGGTGGCCGGTCGATCGCGTCCGCCGGCGCATGAGCCGCGAGGAGGCGCGCGACCGGGTGTGGTTCGTGCACGACCGCCATGACGGCAATGCCGAAGCCTCCCGCCAGTACCTCGCCTGGGAGATGAACCTCATCAACCAGCTCGACGGGGCCGAGCGCGGCGCCTTCGGCCGGGTCCCGATCGGCCCGCCGGCCTGAGACGCGCCTGCAACGCGGGCACCGACCGGTACCGTTCGCGACCTGTTGAAAAGCCGCTTCCGTCACCGACGGCGGCGGCTTTCTCTTGCCGACCGGACTGTCCCTAGCGGGCGCCGCCTTGCGCAACGCAAAAGGGCGGGTTCGCACCCGCCCTTTCGGGGATCGACGGCGGTGAGAAGGCCCTTCAGCCCTTGCTCGGCGTCGTGTGCGCATGGGCGTCGGCGTCGTGGCGCAGCCGCAGCAGCGCCGCCTCGGCCGCCTCGGCCTTGTTCTGCTTGCGCTTGCCCCAGGCGGTCATCGCCAGCGAGATGAACATCACCGCGAAGATCGCCATCGCGCCGGGCCGCTCCAGCACATAGAGCGGGTTGCCGGCGGAGAGCTGGTAGGAGCGCAGGAACTCCGTCTCCAGCATGCGCCCGAGCAGGATGCCCACCACAACGGCCGGCACCGGATATTCATAGCGGTTGAGCGCGAAACCGAGCATGGCGAAGACGAACAGCGTGATCGGCCCTGCCGCCTCGCCGGTCACCGCATAGGTGCCGAGCGTCGCCACCACCAGGATCGCCGGCAGCACGTAGCGGGTGCGCACCTTCATGACGTTGGTGGCGGCATAGATGAAGCCGATGCCCACCACCAGCAGGACCACCGCCTGAACCATGTTGTTGAGGATGATGGCATAGGCCATTGGCTTCTGCGTGTCGATGAAGCTCGGCCCCGGCACCACATTGTGCATCATGAAGGCCGCGATCAGGATCGCGGTGGCTCCGCCGCCGGGAATGCCGAGCGCCAGCATGGTGGCCATGGAGCCGCCCTCGCCGCTGGCCACGGCGGATTCCGCCGCGATGACGCCCTTGGGATTGCCCTTGCCGAAGGTCGCGCTGTCCTTGGCGGTGCGCTTGGTCTCGGCGTAGGAGATGAGGTTGCTGATGGAGGAGCCGACGCCCGGCACGGCGCCGATGACGACGCCGATGATCGAGCCGCGCAGCAGCACGCCGGGATATTTCAGCGTCCCCCAGCACCCTTTGAGGATACGCCGCAGGCTGACCTCGCGGGCACCCTCGGCCTCGATGATGTAGTCACGGCCGGCCAGGCTGAGAAGCTGGCTTGCGGCCAGCAGGCCTATCATCGCCGGGATCGGCGCGATGCCATCGAGCAGTTCCGGGACCCCCAGCGTGCCGCGGGTGAAGCCGGCCGTGTTCATGCCGACCGTGCCGAGCAGGATGCCGAGGGCGGCCGCCAGCAGGCCGCGGCTGATATAGGTTGAACCCAGCGAGCCGAGCAGCATCATGCCCCAGATCGCCACTGCGAACATCTCCACCGGCCCGATGCGCAGCACGATGTCGGCCAGCGGCTCCAGCACCAGCAGCAGCAGCACATAGCCGAAAATGCCGCACAGTGTGGAGGCGAACAGCGCATAGCCGAGCGCCTCGTTGTGCTCGCCCTTCTGCGACATGGCATAGCCGTCGAAGGTGGTGGCGAAGGAGGATGGTGTGCCCGGTATGTTCATCAGGATCGCCGGCACCGACCCGCCGAACCCCGCGCCGGTATAGACCGAGGTGAGGAAGACCATGGCCGGGAAGAAATCCATGTACAGCGACATCGGCAGGACGATCGCCATCGCCATGGTGATCGAAATGCCGGGTATGGCGGCAAAGACGAGGCCGATGATGAGTCCGGGGACGATCCAGCCCCAAGCCGAGATCGAGGAGAACAGGATGCCGAGTGCCTCGTGAAAGGCAGAAATGTCGATCATCGGACGCGCCTCACAGAAGCGTGGTGGGCATGGGATAGGGGATCATGGCGCGGAAGCCGTAAATGGCCACCAGCGTCACCGCGCACGAAAACAGCAGCAGACGCACCGGGTGCCGCTCGCCGCAGATCACCATTGCCGCCAGGGTGAACAGGAAGATGGCGATGTCGAAGCCGAGCGTATCCAGCAGCAGGACAAGCAGCCCCAGCGACACGCTGAGCGCCGCCATGCGCAGCATGTCCGACCGCTCGGCGGGAATGTTCCGAGAGAGCGGGTCCTGCTCGGATGCCGTTCTCGCCGCCTCGCGGGCGTCCACCTTGCGGAAGCACTGCGGCAGGACGAACAGATACATCGCCAGCGCGAAGATCGCGACCGGCTGCACCAGCAGCAGGTTGTTGACACTGAGCGAAACGCTTCGGGCATCGAGGAGATACCAGAAGACGGCGGCCGCGATCAGGGTGATGAGCGCAAGATGGCCGTAATCGATGGCATAGGTCTGCCGGCCGATACGCATCTTCATCTCCATTCAGAAGAGGAATGAGAATGAAGGCGGGCGCGAAACCGACGCGGCCCGCCTTCGATGGATGCGGCTTACTTCAGCAGGTTGACGTACTTGGCCATCTTGGCGGCGTTGTCGAGATACGCCTTGTCCGAGGCTTCCGGGCCGTACCATGTGGTGGCGAGTTCCTGCAGCTTCAGGGTCTCGATCGCCTTCGGATTCTTGCTCGCCTTCTCCACCGCCGTGACCAGGGTCTTGTAGATTTCCGGCTGCTCGTTGCGCAGCTTGGTGGTGATCGCCCAGCCGCGCTGCGAACCTTCGACGAAATCGGTCTTGAGGCCGCTGGCACCGATCAGAGGCGCGTCGGGATACCATTCCACCGTTTCGGCGGCGAAGATGGCCAGCGGACGGATCTTGGTCTTGAGCGGCAGGAAGCCCTCGCCGCCGACGAAGCCGACATCGACCTGGGCGCCGGCCGTGGCGTTGCGCGCCGGGCCGCCGCCATCATAGGTGACGATGCGCAGCTTGGACGGGTCGATCTCGGCAGCCTGGAACGCCAGCACCATGTTGGCATAGTCGGCGGAAGCCGGCTGCACGCCGATGCTGAGGCTGGAGGGGTCCTTCTTCAGCTTCTCGATCACCTCGGCGAAGGTCTTGACCGGACCGTCGGACGAAGTCGCCGCCAGCGTGTAGTCACGCGACGGCAGGTTGAGCATCGAGAAGTCCTCGACCTTGTAGGGCGCGTTCTGCAGCAACACGGTGAGCGGAATATAGGGCGCCGCCGAGGTGCACATGATCGAATAGCCATCGGCCGGCTGGTTCAGCGCATAGGAATTGCCGAGCTGGGTGCCCGCGCCCGGCTTGTTGACGATGACCAGCGGCTGGCCGAGTTCCTTCTCGAGATAGGGCATGAAGGCACGGGACAAACGGTCGTTGTAGCCGCCCGTGGCGAACGGCACGATGACGTTGATCGGGCGCGTGGGATAGCTCGCGGCGCGCAGGATGGACGGCATGGCGACCATGCCGGACACCGCCGCGAGACCGCCCGCTGAAATTTTGAATGCATCTCTGCGTGTGAAATCTGTCATGTTTTCCTCCCGCCGTTCCATCTGGGTCCTTCGGCCGGCGCCGAGAGCGGCCGGCCCGTGTGGATTGGGCGGGGCAAGACTGTCCCCCTCTCCGTCAACTGTCAACAGATTTGCGGACAAAGCGGAAGCTGGCCGCCCGCCCCTCGCGGCGAAACCGGCGGGATCGTTGCGTTTATGGCGGCCAAATTCGGCTGCAGGGCGGCATTGGCGCAGGCTTTCCTAAAGGAGGGCCGCGATTGAGGCTTTGGCGCCTATCTGTTGACAGTTTTCATTACAGATGTCTCTATCGCGGCATGCCCTGCCGGGCGGGAGGCACCGTTCCCCGCCGCGCGACAGGCGCCAAAAACCAGTCTCGGCAACGCCTGGGGAGGCCGTCATGTCTATCCGCCCGCACCATCGCCGTGAGACCGCTTCCGGCAAGGCCCGAATCGCCATCGCCGGGAGAGAGGGCGCGGCCGGGGGTGCCGGCGTCGCGGTCCGGGTGGCCGGCTGATGGCCGAAATTCCGGAAGAATCCACGCCGCCGCGCTGGCTTCGTGCCTCGCGGCTGCATGGCGGGCTGCGCGTTCTCGCCACCTATGCCATCGCCGCTGCCGCCGGCTATGCCGCCTCGCTCATCCACATGCCGCTGCCCTGGATGCTGGGGCCGCTGTTCGTGTGCGGCGTGCTCAACGTCTCCGGCGCGCCGTTGCAGGCCGGGCCGCATCTGCGCGAGATCGGGCAGGTCATCGTCGGCCTCGCCATCGGCATGCGCTTCACCCCGCATCTGCTGCTCGCCTCCTTGCAGCTTCTGCCGGCGATGCTGGTGGCGACACTCTACATCATCGTCGCCACCTTCATCGGCGCGCTGATCATGCGGCCGCTGGCGCGCATCGACCCGACAACCGCGTTCTTCGCCACCGCCGCCGGCGGCATGGCGGACATGGCGGTGGTGGCGGCGGCGCGGGGCGGCGACACCAGCGCGGTCTCCATCGTCCACGCGCTGCGGGTGACCACGGTGGTCAGCATCGTGCCGTTCATGGTGTTCGCCTTCGGCGAGGCCGGCACGGTCTACACGGCGGACCCCGCCACCTCGCACGATCTACTGCTGCTGGGCCTCGGCCTCGTCGTCGCCTATCTCGGCGCGCATGCGCTGCGCCCGACCCCAATCCCCAACCCCTGGCTGCTCGGTTCGCTGCTGCCCAGCGCGGTGCTGGGCGCGTCGGGCCTGCTCAATGTCGCAGTGCCGGGCGCCCTCATCGTCGCGGCGCAGGTAATGATCGGCGTCTGGCTGAGCATGCGCTTCCGGCGCGACCTGTTCGTGCGCCTGCCGCGCGTCGCCGCCTCCGGGCTGCTGGTCGGGGTGCTGCTGATCTTCGCCGCCGCCATCGGCGCGGAGGTACTCTCGCTCGCCACCGGCCTGCCACTGACCACCAGCTTCCTCGCCCTGGCCCCGGCCGCGATCACCGAAATGGTGCTGACCGCCAAGGCCATGCACGCCGACGCCGAACTCGTCACCGCCTTCCACATCGTCCGCATCGCGGTAATCGCCTCGACCATCCTGCTGGTGTTCCGCGTCTACCGCTTCGTGCTGAGGAGCCATTATGAATCTGGGATTTGACGGGCGCCGCGCCATCATCGTCGGCGGCAGCTACGGCATCGGCGAGGCTACCGCCGAGATCCTGCTGCGCGAGGGCGCGCACGTCGTCATCGCCTCGCGCAGCCGCGACAATCTGGAAGCCGCCAGCGCCCGCCTGATGCAGGCGAGCGGCCGCACCCCCGAAATATTCGTCGCCGATGTGGTGAAGGACGCTGCCTCGGCCACAGCGCTGATGGACGAGGCCGACGCCCGCTGGGGCGCGCTCGATATCCTCGTCAGCGCCGTCGGCGGCAGCGTGCGGGCCGATTTCGATACGCTGAGCGACGAGGACTGGCTGGCCAGCTACCAGTTCAATGTGCTCTCCACCGTGCGCACCATCCGCGCCGGCCTGCCGCTGCTGGCGGCGGGGAACGCCCCGGCCGTCGTCACCCTGGGGGCGGCGGCGGCGAAGATGCCCTATGCCCACCAGATCATGACCAACGTCCACAAGGCCGGCCTGCTCGGCCTGGTCAAGACTCTGGCGCTGGAACTCGGCGAGAAGGGTATCCGCATCAACGCGGTCAGCCCGGGCCGCACCAAGACCCCGCTCTGGCTCACCCGCGCCAGCCGCATGGCGGCCGAGCGCGGGGTGCCGGTGGAGGAGATCTTCGCCGGGTTTTCCGAGGAGATCCCGCTCAAGCGTTTCGCCGAGCCGGCCGAGATCGCGGTCATGGTCGCCTGGCTCGCCAGCCCCCTCGCCAGCTACGTCACCGGCCAGTCCATCAATGTCGACGGCGGCATCGCGCGCGGCCTCGTCTAAAGGAGAACAGAATGTCCACCACAGACGTCACCCGACGGCTTGCCTCATGGATCGTGGGATGCCGGCCCGATGACATCCCCGCCGCGGTGCGCGAGGAAGGCGTGCGCACCTTTTTCAACTGGGTCGGCTGCGCCGTCGGCGGCGCCCGCCACGAGACGGTGGATTGCGCGCTGGCCGGCATCTCGCCATTCGCCGGCAAGCCGCAGGCGGGCGTGCTGGGGCGCGGCGAGCGGCTCGATGTGCCGAACGCGGCGCTGATCAACGGCATCTCCTCGCATGTGCTCGATTATGACGACACCCATCTGAAGACCATCATCCACCCGGCCGGCCCGGTCGCCTCCGCTTTGCTGGCGGCGGCCGAGTATCAGCCGATGTCCGGCCGCGATTTCCTCAACGCGCTGATCGTCGGCGTCGAAGTGGAATGCCGCATCGGCAACAGCGTCTATCCCGAGCATTACGACCGCGGCTGGCACATCACCGGCACGGTGGGGGTGTTCGGCGCTGCCGCCGCCGTCGGCCACATGCTGAAGCTGAACGAGCAGCAGATGAGCTGGGCGCTCGGCATCGCCGCGACGCAGGCCTCGGGCCTGCGCGAGATGTTCGGCACCATGTGCAAGAGCCTGCATCCCGGCGTCGCCGCCCGCAACGGCGCGCTCGCCGCCTTCCTCGCCAAGGCCGGCTTCGACAGCTCGCTGCGGGCGATCGAGGCGCCGCGCGGCTTCGCCCATGTGCTGTCCACCAAGCAGGATTACAACGAGATCCTCGGCGGGCTCGGCGAGACGTGGGAAGCCGGGCTCAATTCCTACAAGCCCTTCGCCTGCGGCATCGTCATTCACCCCACCATCGACGGCTGCCAGCAGTTGCGCGAGGAACTGGGCGAGGCCGTCAACACCATCGCCGCCGTGCGCCTGCGCACCCATCCGCTGGTGCTGGAACTGACCGGCAAGCGCGCGCCGAAGACCGGGCTGGAGACCAAGTTCAGCGTGTTCCACGCCGCCGCCTGCGCCCTGCTGCGCGGCGACGGCTCGCCCACCGCCTTCACCGACGAGGCTGCCAACGCGCCGGAACTGATCGCGCTGCGCGACAAGGTCTCCGCCACCTCCGACACCTCCATCCACGAGGCCTCGGTGGTGATCGAAGTCGAGTTCGCGGATGGCCGCGTGATCGAGAAGGTGATCGAGCGCGCCATCGGCAGCCATGACAAGCCGCTGAGCAACGAACATCTCGCGCGCAAATTCGCCCACCAGTCGGCGCTCGTCGTCGGCGACGAGGTGACGGCGCGGCTGATGGCGCTGTGCTGGCGCCTGCCGGAACTCGGCGATGTCGGCGAGATCGCCCGCGCCTCGGTGCCGGCCGGCCTGCGCGACGCGGCCGAGTGAGGGGGCTATCATGACCACGCACCCGCCGCTTCGTATCGGCGTCCTCAACGGCGACGATATCGGCCATGAGATCGTGCCTGCCGCCCACGCCATCGCGGCGGCAGCGGCGCAGGCCTGCGGCCTCGCCATCGACTGGCGGCCGATGCCGCTCGGCCGCAAGGCGCTGGACGAACTCGGCCACACCATGCCGCCGGGCACGCTGGAGACGCTCGGCACGCTCGACGGCTTCATCCTCGGCCCGATCGGCCATCAGGCCTATCCGAAGGTGCCGGAGGCGATCAACCCGCACCCGATCCTGCGCAAGAGCTTCGACCTGTTCGCCAATGTGCGCCCCACCCGCTCCTATCCCGCGCTGGGCTGCCTCTATGACGACATCGACCTCGTCATCGTGCGCGAGAACAATGAGGGCTTCCAGCCGGACCGCAATGTGGTGGCCGGCTCGGGCGAGTTCCGCCCCACCCACGACACCACCATCTCGGTGCGCGTGATCACCCGCGAGGGCAGCCGCAAGGTCGCCCGCGCCGCCTTCGAGATCGCCCGCGCGCGCAAGAAGCGCCTGACCGTGGTGCACAAGAACACGGTGTTCAAGCTCGGCTGCGGCATGTTCGTGGAGGAGTGCTACGAGGCCGGCAAGGAATTCCCCGATGTCGCCATCGAGGAAGTGATCGTCGACACCTTCGCGATGAAGCTGGTGCGCGAGCCGCAGCGCTTCGACGTGGTCGTCACGACAAACATGTTCGGCGACATCCTCACCGACGAGGCGGCCGGGCTGGTCGGCGGGCTCGGCATGGCGCCGGGCCTGTGCATCGGGCGCGGCGACATCGCTATGGCGCAGGCGACCCACGGCTCAGCGCCGGACATCGCCGGCAAGGGGCTGGCCAACCCCTATGCGATGATCGAATCGACCCGGATGCTGATCGAATGGCTGGGCCGCCGGCGCGGCATTCCCGCCGCCGGGCAGGCAGCCGCGCGGATGAAGGCCGGCATCGACGCGGCGCTGGCCGACCCCGCCACCCGCACTCCGGACATTCGCGGCACCGGCACCCAGGCCGACATGGTCAACGCCATTCTTGGATTCATGGAGAACCACGCTCATGCGGCGGCATAAAATCGCGCTCATTCCCGGAGACGGCATCGGCTCCGACGTCATCACTGCCGGCCGCGAGGTGCTCGACGCGCTCGCGGGCGCCGATGGCGGCTTCGGCTTCGACTTCGAGAGCTTCGACTGGGGCTCGGACCGCTACCGCCGCACCGGCAAGATGATGCCGGATGACGGCGTCGACACGCTGCGCGGCTTCGACGCCATCTATTTCGGCGCCGTCGGCGACCCTGAGATTCCGGACCACATCACGCTGTGGGAACTGCGCCTCGCCATCTGCCAGGGGCTGGACCAATACGCCAATGTGCGGCCCTCGCGGCTCCTGCCGAACATCACCGGCCCGCTGCGGCCGGAACTCGGCCGCGACATCGACTGGGTGATCGTGCGCGAGAACAGCGAAGGCGAATATGCCGGTGCCGGCGGACGGGCGCATCGCGGCCTGCCGATCGAGGTCGGCCTCGACGTCTCGGTGTTCACCCGCGCCGGCATCGAGCGGGTGTGCCGCTTCGCCTGCGAACTCGCCATGTCGCGCCCGCGCAAGAAGCTCACCGTCGTCACCAAGTCCAACGCCCAGCGCCACGGCATGGTGCTGTGGGACGAGGTGTGCCGGTGCGTCATAAAGGACTTCCCCGCGCTCGACGTGGACTGGATGCTGGTCGACGCCATGACCATGCGCCTCGTGCTGCGGCCGGGCACGGTCGACACGGTGCTCGCCACCAACCTGCACGCCGACGTGCTCTCCGACCTCGCCTCGGCGCTGAGCGGCAGCCTTGGCATCGGCGCCACCGCCAACCTGGCGCCGGACCGCTCCACCCCCTCCATGTTCGAGCCGATCCACGGCTCCGGTTTCGACCTGATCGGCAAGGGCATCGCCAACCCGATCGGCGCGTTCTGGAGCGCGGTGATGATGCTGGAGCACCTGGGAGAAGCGCAGGCCGCCGCCCGGCTGATGGCCGCCATCGAGCAGGTGACGGCGGAAGGCGTCGCGCTGACGCCCGATCTCGGCGGCACGGCGCGGACGGGAGAGGTGACGGCAGCCGTTATCGGCATCCTTCAACGTCAAAGTGTCGCAGAAGCCGGCACAACCCGCAGCGTGGCGTAGAAACTGGAAGCGCTCCAACGCAAAACTGTTTACAATCGACGGATGAGCATCATCAGCGATTCCGCTCCCCTGAGCGATCTGTCCGTTGTGAAGAGCGTCTCGCTGACGAGCGCGCTGGAGAAGGAACTCGAGCGCCTCATTCTGACCGGCGAGCTGGAGCCGGGTGTGCGGATCAACGAGATTCACCTCTCGAACCGCTTCGGCACCAGCCGCGGCCCGATCCGCGAGGCGACGCGCAGCCTTGAGGCCAAGGGGCTGGTCGAAGTGGTGCGCAATCGCGGCGTCTTCGTCCGGCGGCTGTCGGTGGAAGACGCCGTCGAGATCTATGACGTGCGCGCCGCGCTTTTCGGCCAGGCCGGCCGCCTGCTGGCCGAGCGGATGACCGACGGGCTACTGGCCGAGCTGACCCGCATGGTCGACGAGATGGACGCGGTCGCCGAGCGCGGCAGCTTCGACGAATATTACCCGCTCAATCTCGGCTTTCACAATCTCATCGTCAGCTCGTGCGGCAACCGCACGCTCCTGGCCGAGTACCACCGCTTCGTCAACAAGCTGCACCTGTTCCGCGCCCGCGCGCTGGTGCAGGGCGGCGGCCTCGCCGTGTCGAACCGCGAGCACCGGGCGATGCTGGAAGCGCTGGCCTCCGGCGACGGCGACCGGGCGCAGATGACGCACTGGCGCCATGTGGCGCTGGCCAAGCGCCGGCTCATCGCCGCCGTGGACGGTCACGCGCGCAACGATTGAAGGCGCCGGCGCTCATTGCGCGCGGCCAGGCTCCCTCTCCCCGTGGGGAGAGGGAAGTCGTGAGGCGCGCCTCTCACGCGGCGGCGGCGCGGGCCTCGATCTTGCGGGCGGCGACCCGGGCGGCGAGGCGCACGGCGGACCGGAAGGCGCCGATATCGGCCACGCCCTTGCCGACGATGTCGAATGCCGTGCCATGCGCCGGGGTGGTGAACACCACCTCCAGCCCGGCGGTGATGGTCACCCCCTTGTTGAAGCCCTTGAGCTTGGTCGCGATCTGGCCCTGGTCGTGATACATCGCCAGCACGCTGTCATAGGCGCCGGAAAATGCCTTGAGATAGACCGTGTCCGACGGGAACGGCCCCTCGCAGGCGATGCCCTCCTTGGCCATCGCCTCCACCGCCGGGCGGATGATCTCGATCTCCTCGGTGCCGAACAGCCCGCCCTCGCCACCATGCGGGTTGAGCGCCGCTACCGCGATGCGGGGATGGGCGATGCCGGCCTTGCGCATGGTCTCGTCGGCAAGGCGCAGCGCGCCGCAGACGCTGTCGAACGTCACCTGGTCGAGCGCGGTGCGCAGCGAGACGTGCGAGGTCACGCGCGTCATCCACTGGCCCTCCAGCACGTTCATCTCGCTGAACGGGCCCTTGTGGTCGAGCAGATGGGCGAACATCTTGTGCTCGTCCGGGAAGCGCCAGCCCCCCTTGAACATGGCCTGCTTGTTGAGCGGGGCGAAGCACACGCCGTCCACCTCCCCCGCCTTGGCGAAGTCGATGGCGCGCGCGAGCGTGTCGCCGGTCAGCCGGCCGGAATCGGGATTGGCGACGCCGAGCGCGAAGGCGGCCGGGTCGGTATTGCCGAGATCGACCAGCGGAATGCCCGGCACGCTCCAGTCCACCGCCGCCGGCGAGGCGTAGCGGCGCAAGTCGAGCGTCACGCCGGCATGGCGCGCGCCCATTTCCAGCACCCGCGCATCGCCCACCACCACCAGCCGCGCCACCTCGGCTTGTCCGCCTTCACTGAGCAGGCGGGCGGTCTGTTCGGGGCCGATGCCGGTGCAGTCGCCGGGCGTGAGGGCGAGGACGGGGAGCGGGAGCGAGGTCATGGGTCTACCTGTCTTTTGAGCGTAAATGGCGTGGATCGAGCGGGCCGCGCCGCGCATCGGTGGCGCTGTCATCCTCCAGCGTGCGCAGGAAGCGCGCCTTGCCGGCGAGGATGTGCCGCTCCAGCAGCCGCGCGGCGGCGGTGCAGTCGCCCTGGCGCAGCGCGTCGAGGATGGCCTTGTGCTCGTCATTGGATGTGCGCATCGAGCCCGGCAGCACCAGGCCGCGGCGGCGGAACAGGTGCAGTTCCGCCTCCAGCAGCGGGTACAGCTCGATCAGCTTGTCATTGTCCGAGGCAACGACCACCTGGCGGTGAAACTCGTTGTTGAGCGTGTAGAAAGTGGCGATGTCGGGCGCCTCGATGGCCGCGTCCATCTCGCCGATCAGTTCTTCGAGCCCGCGCAACTGCACCGTGGTGACGATCGCGGCGGCGAGCCGGCCGGCGGTGCCGAACAGCCCGGCGCGGATGTCGTAGAGGTCGAGCGCCTCCTTGGTGGAGACCTCGCGGACGAAAAAGCCGCGGTTGAGTTCGCTGCGCAGCAGGCCGATCTGCTCCAGCGCCCGGCACGCCTCGCGCACCGGGCCACGGCTGATGCCGAGCCGCAGCGCCAGCGTGCTCTCGTTCACCCGGGTGCCGCCGGTGAGTTCGCCGGTGCCGATCATGCGCTCGATCTCGCGCTGGATCAGTGGCACGAAAGAGGCGGTGCGCGGAGTGCGGGCGGGGTTTGCGGCGCGGCGAAGCATGACGCCATCTGGGGCGGAAAATCGCCAATTGTCAACAATGCGCCAAAATGAACCGACCCAAACGCCTCAATCACGGCGAAACGCGGTAGCTTCGGCAAATGGGGCGAACGCGGCTGAAAACAGCGCAAATGGCATTACTATATCGCGAAAATGCGCGTATTCAGGCGCCTTTCGCGTGGATATTCCGCCGGGGCAGGGTTCATCCGCCGGGCTCTTATCTCCAAAAATTGTTGACAGTTCGTGGCCGCTTGAACACTGTCGCCTCGGCAAGCGTTGCGGTGCCGCCGCCCGACATCCAGGAGTTCCCATGACGACATATTCCATAGCGGTCATTCCCGGCGACGGGATCGGCAACGAGGTGGTGCCGGAGGCGCAGCGCGTTCTGGAGGCGGCGAGCCGCATCGGCGGCTTCTCCTTCGACTGGACCCATTACGACTGGAGCTGCGAGCGCTTCGCCAAGACCGGGGCGATGATGCCGGCCGACGGCCTCGACCAGATCCGCGGCAAGGACTCCATCTTCCTCGGCGCCGTCGGCTTTCCCGGCGTGCCGGACCATGTCTCGCTCTGGGGCCTGCTGATCCCGATCCGCCGCAGCTTCCAGCAATATGTGAACCTGCGCCCGGTGAAGCTGCTTGCCGGCGTCGAGAGCCCGCTCAAGGGCCGCGAGGCCGGCTCGATCGACTTCTACGTCGTGCGCGAGAACAATGAGGGCGAGTATTCCTCCATTGGCGGCCGGCTCTATGAGGGGCTGGAGGACGAGCTGGTAATGCAGCAGTCCATCTTCACCCGCCGCGGCTGCGACCGGGTGATGCGCTACGCCTTCGAACTGGCCAAGGGCCGCAAGCAGCACGTCACGTCCGCCACCAAGTCCAACGGCATCAGCCACACCATGCCGTACTGGGACGAGCGCTTCGCGGCGATCTCGACGGAGTATCCGGGCTTCACCACCGACCAGTACCATATCGACATCCTCACCGCGCATTTCGTGCGCAACCCGGACTGGTTCGACGTAGTGGTCGCCTCGAACCTGTTCGGCGACATTCTGTCCGATCTCGGTCCGGCCGTGGTCGGCTCGATCGGCATCGCGCCCGGCGGCAACATCAATCCCGAGAAGGACTACCCCTCCATGTTCGAGCCGGTGCACGGCTCGGCGCCGGACATTGCCGGCAAGGGCGTGGCCAACCCCATCGGCCAGATCTGGTCGGGGGCAATGATGCTGCGCCATCTCGGCGAAGAGGCCACCGCCAGCGCCATCGAGCAGGCGATCGAGGATGTGCTGGCCCGCCGCGACAGCCTGACCCGCGATCTCGGCGGCACCGCCGGCACCCGCGAACTCACCGACGCCATCATCGGCGCCCTGCCCTCCTCGGCGGCCTGAGCGCCCGACAACAACAGGAAACGTCCCCATGACGCTGCACCAGACCAACCCCGCCCAGGCCCAACCGGTCGTCGAGGGGCTCACCCACGAGGTGGCGGAATTCGTCGTCGGCACCTCCTATGCCGACCTGCCGGCCGAAGTGGTCGAACTCGGCAAGAAGTCGATCCTCGACGGCATCGGCCTCGCTCTGTCCGGCTCGGTGGCCAAGAGCGGCGAGCATATCCAGGCCTATCTCAAAGGCCTCGGCATCAACGAAGGCCCGGCCACGGTCATCGGCACCTCGCTCAAGGTGCCGACGCGCTTCGCCGCCTTCGCCAATGGCGTCGGCATCCACGCCGACGATTACGACGACACCCAGCTCGCCGTCGCCAAGGACCGGGTCTATGGCCTGCTCACCCACCCGACCGCGCCCGCCCTGCCGGCCGCGCTGGCCGTGGCCGAGGCGGATGGCCGCTCGGGCCCCGACATGATGCTGGCCTATCATCTGGGCGTCGAGGTCGAGTGCAAGATCGCCGAGGCGATCAACCCGCGCCATTACCAGCACGGCTTCCACGCCACCGCGACCTGCGGCACCTATGCCGCCGCCGCCGCCGCCGGCAAGCTCAAGGGGCTGGATGCCGAGCAGATGGTGCGTGCCTTCGGCTGCGCCGGCAGCCAGTCGGCGGGGCTGCGGGAGAATTTCGGCACCATGATGAAGCCCTTCCACGCCGGCCGCTCGTCGGAAAGCGGCGTGGTGGCGGCAGACTTCGCGGCGCTGGGCTGGACCACCACCGACAAGATACTGGAGGCGCCGCGCGGCTTCTTCCAGGCGGCGGGCGGCGGCTTCGACCCCACCGCCATCGTCGGCAAGCTCGGCCAGCCCTGGACCTTCGCCTTCCCCGGCGTGTCGATCAAGCCGCACCCGTCGGGCTCGCTCACCCATCCCGGCATGACCAAGATGCTGGAGCTGATCCGCACCCATTCGATCAGGGCGGAGGATGTCGAGCGGGTCGATGTCGGCACCAACCAGAACATGCCGAACGCGCTGATCCACCACCGGCCGAAGAACGAGCTTCAGGCCAAGTTCTCGATGGAATTCTGCATGGCCATCCTGCTGCTCGACGGGCGCGGCAGCCTGCCGGAATTCACCGACGAGACGGTGGAGCGGGCCGACGTCAAGGCGGTGATCGAACGGGTCAACTTCCATGTCCACCCGGAGGCCGAGGCCGCCGGCTACGACAAGATGACCACCATCATCGACATCCACATGAAGGACGGGCGCACCCTTTCCGGCCGCTCCGACTTCGGCAAGGGCAGCCCCGCCAACCCGATGAGCTATGACGAGGCGGCCGACAAGTTCCGCGGCTGCGCCGAATTCGCCCGATGGGACAAGGCCAAGACCGAGGCTATCGTCGAGACGGTGCGCCGGCTGGAGCAGGTGGGCGACATTCGCGAACTCACCCGCCTCTGCGCCTGACGCCCTTCACCCGACGGCAAGGGCGCCCCGAGGGGCGCCCTTTTTCGCTCAAGCCTCAGCCCGCCTTCTCCAGCTTGTCCTGCGTGCGGGTGTCGAAGTCGCTCGCCTCGTGGCGCTCGCGCAACTGCTCGGAGGGCGCGCCGCTCGTGCGGTTGACGATGCGCCCGCGCTTGACCGCCGGCCGGGCGGAAACCGCGTCAGCCCAGCGCAGCACGTTGGTATATTCGTGCGTGGAGAGGAACTCGGCGGAATCGCCATAGGCCCCGCCCTTCACCAGCAGACCATACCAGGGAAACACCGCGATGTCGGCGATGGTGTAGTCGTCGCCGGCGAGATAGGCGCTCTCGGCCAGCCGCCGGTCGAGCACGTCGAGCTGGCGCTTCACCTCCATGGCGAAGCGGTCGATGGCGTATTCGATCTTGATCGGCGCATAGGCGTAGAAATGGCCGAAGCCGCCGCCGAGATAAGGCGCGCTGCCCATCTGCCAGAACAGCCAGGACAGGCACGCGGCGCGTCCGGCCGGATCGGTCGGCAGGAAGGCGCCGAACTTCTCCGCGAGATGGAGCAGGATGGCGCCGGATTCGAACACGCGGATGGGCTTTTCGCCCGAGCGGTCCATGAGCGCGGGGATCTTCGAGTTCGGGTTCACCTCCACGAAGCCGGAGCCGAACTGGTCGCCCTCGCCGATATTGATCAGCCAGGCGTCATATTCCGCGCCTTCAAGGCCAAGCGCGAGCAACTCCTCCAGCAGGATCGTCACCTTCTGCCCGTTCGGCGTGCCCAGCGAATAGAGCTGGAGCGGATGCCGGCCGATCGGCAGTTCCTTTTCATGGGTCGGCCCGGCCGTGGGGCGGTTGATGTTGGCGAAGGCGCCGCCATTGGCCTTGTTCCAGACCCATACCTTGGGCGGCGTATAGTCGGTCGTTGCGGACATTCACGAAAACTCCAAGCGCTAAGGGCGGCGCGCTCCCGAAGGGGCACCGCCGAATCCAGGTTGGTTCGGACGGACTTTACCCGCCTCGCCGCGCCGATCACGGCGCCCGGCCATCACTTCCCCGCGACGCTCCCCAGCGTAAAGGGGGCCGCAGGCCCGTTGCGTGCGGCGGCGTCCTTGCCTAGTGAAGACGGGTCCCGAAAGAGCGGCCCCGTGAACACCGATTCCCCTGCCGGCGAAGAGCGACTGACCCGTGGACTGCGCCGTCTGGTGCGGGCCAGCGAGCTCGGCATCGCCGCGCTGGCGGCGGTGGTGGGGGTGATCGCCGGCCTGGTGGTGGTTGCCATGAACCTCGCCTGGCAGGGGCTGCACGAACTGATCTTCCGTATACCGACCGGCACGCATCTGTCGGTCTCGACCGGACTTTCGCCGGCGCTGGTGCTGCTCGGGCCGGTGCTCGGCGGCCTCGCATTCGGGCTCTGCGTGCGGGCCTTCCTGCGCACCGGCGCCAACCCGCCGGTCGACCCGATCGAGGCCAATGCGCTGCATGGCGGGCGGATGTCGCTACGCGACAGCGTCGTGGTGGCGCTTCAGACCCTTTTCTCCAGCGGGGTGGGCGCCTCGGTAGGGCTGGAGGCCGGCTATACCCAGGCGGCGGCCGGGCTGGCCTCGCGGATCGGCCGGATGTTCCATGTGCGCCGGGCGGATCTGCGGCTGCTGGTCGGCTGCGGCGCCGGCGCGGCCATCGGCGCCGCCTTCAACGCGCCGCTGATGGGCGCATTCTACGGCTTCGAGCTGGTGCTCGGCACCTATGCCATCCCCGCTTTCGTGCCGATGATGACGGCGACCTTCACCGCCGCCCTCACCCAGCAGATGCTGGCGCCGCAGCACCATCTGGCGCTGCCGGCGATCGACGCGCCGGGGCTCGTCGACGTGCCGGCGGTGCTGCTGCTCGGGCTGCTCTGCGCGCTGGTCGGCATCGCGGTGATGCGCGGGGCGACGCTGGTGGAAGCCGGCTTCCGGCGCTCGCACCTGCCGGTCTGGCTGCGCCCCGCGGCGGGGGGCTGATCGTCGGCGCCCTCGCGCTGTGGAACCCGACCGTGCTGTCGGCCGGCCATGGCGCGGTCTACCATTATCTCGGCGCCGACACACCGCTGGCCATCGCCGTCCTGCTGCTGGTGGCGAAGGTGACGGCGTCCTCGGTCTCCATCGGCGCCGGCTTCCGCGGCGGCCTGTTCTTCGCCTCGCTGCTGATGGGCGTTCTCGCCGGGCGCGTCTATGCCGCCGGGCTGGAATTGCTGGCACCCACCGTGCTGCCCGGCCTCGTGCCCTCGCATGCCTTCTATGCCCTCATCGGCATGAGCGCGCTGGCGGTGGCCGTGGTCGGCGGGCCGATGACGATGACGCTGCTGGCGCTGGAGATGACCGGCGACCTCGAACTGACGCTGGCGGTGCTGGCGGCGGCGGGCACCGCCTCGCTGGTCACACGGCGGCTGTTCGGCTTCTCCTTCGCCACCTGGCGCTTTCACCTGCGCGGCGAGAACATTCGCGGCGCACACGATATCGGCTGGCTGCGCGAACTCACCGTGGCCATGCTGATGCGCCACGAGGTGCCGCTGCTCGACATCCAAACGCCTCTCGCCGACGCCCGCCGGCGCTACCCGCCCGGCGCCACCGCCTATCTCGTCGCCACCGAGAACGGCCGCTATGCCGGCATGATCCCGCCGGGCGCCCTCGCCGAGACCGCCGAGGGCGAGCCCCTCGCCTCGTTGCGTCCGCTGCTGCGGCTCACCGAGACCCGCCTGCTGCCGACCGCCACCATCCGCGAGGCGCTCGACCTGTTCGAGCGGAGCGAAGCCGACGCGCTCGCCGTCACCCTGCCGGACGGGCAGGTGGTCGGCGTGCTCAGCGAGGCGCATGCGGTCAAGCGCTACAGCGACGAGATGGGCCGCCGGCTCAGCGAGGTGACCGGCGAGAGGCTCGACTGAGCCCCGTTACAGCCCCCGCCGCGCCGGGGCGTAGAAGCTCTCCGACATGTCGATCTCGTTCAGCGTGAAGCGGTGGTCGGTCGGCGGCTGGGCGCGCTGCTCGCAGTCGAGCCGCGGGCAGATGCGGCAGCCGACGCCGATCGGCACGGTCTGCGAGGGGTCGGCGAGGTTCATGCCGTCGGAATAGACCATCTGGTGGGCATGGCTGATGTGGCAACCGAGCCCGATGGACAAATGCCGGCGCGGCGCATTGTGCCGGTGGCCGCCCTTGGTGATCGACTTGGCGATGCAGAAATAGCGCTGGCCCTCCGGCATCTGGCTGAGCTGCACATTGATCCGCTCGGGATGGAAGAAGGCGGCATAGACGTTCCAGCGCGGGCAGGCGCCGGAATGGCGGGAAATGTGGATTCCCGACAGCGAGAAACGCTTGGAGATGTTGCCGGCGATGTCGGTGCGCACAAGGTGCAGCGGGATGCCCGCCCGCCCCGGCCGCTGCAGCGTCGTCATGCGGTGGCAGACCTGCTCGAAGCTGGTGCGGAAGCGGCGCTGGATGCGCTCGATGTCGTAGCGCGTCTCCTGGCAGGCAGCGAGGAACGGCTCATAGGGCATCACCAGCGCCGAGGCGAAATAGCTGGCGAGCGCGTTGCGAGTCACGACCGGGGCGTCGGCGGGCAGGTTGGCGGCGGCGATCAGTTCGTCGATCTGGCGCGAGGCGGCGAGCAGGCCGAGCTGGTGGGCGACCACAAACAGCGCCGATTCCGGCGGCAGCACCTCGGCGGTGATGAGTTCGTGCGCGCCCGCGTCGAAGCGCCGGGCGATGCCGGCCGGCAGCGAGGCGGAGCGCCAGTTGAGCCCGAACACGTTGGCGAGATAGGTCTTCAACCCGTATTCGAACGAATCCGAGGCGAAGTCGATATCGCGCCTTATGCGCTCGGCTTCCGCCTCCAGAGTGGGGAAGTAATTGGCGTTGTCCTGGATGAAATCGGACACCGCGTCGGTCGCCGGGTGATAGCCGCCCTCGCCTTCCAGCGTGCCGGTGGCGCCGGTGCGGTGCGCCTCGCGCAGCGTCTTGAACTGGTCGTAGAGCCGCACCACGGCGCGCCCGACCGCCGGATTGGAGGCGGCGAGGTCGCGTATGTCCTGGTTGGTCAGCGCGTTCTCGGCGAACAGCTCGTCGCTGAAAAGCTCCATCATGTCGCCGACGAGGCGGGATTCGTCGTTCTCCACCAGCTCGCCCGGCTCGATGCCGAAATAGCCGGCCAGCTTCATCAGCAGCGGCACGGTGATGCGCCGGCGATTATGCTCGATCAGGTTGAGATAGCTTGCGGAAATCCCCAGCGCGGTGGCGAGGTCCGCCTGCGAGATGCGCCTGCCCCGGCGCAGCCGCTGCACCCGGCTGCCAATGCGCGGTTCGCTGGCCAGCATGGCCTCGTCCTTTGCTCGATTTACAAAACCGACCCGTAAACTTTACAAGTCTTATCAGCTTAACACACTCAAATCACTATATTTCTTGCCATTCGATGTCGAGTGTTAAATCTTTACACCAGCACTTCGAAGGGAGGAATTGACATGAGCGCGCCCCACCACACGCCCGCCACCACCGGCGAGGACGAGTTTGTCACCATCATCGGCGGCGATGCCGAGGAAATCGGCCAGGTCTTCCAGGCGGAAGGACTGGCCGCCAAGGACTTCACCATCGTCCACCGCATCGGCCGCCACCGCATCGCCATGGCGCCGGGCCAGCAGGACATGAGCGCGCTGGTCGGCGCCCTCATCGGCGGGCGGCTGGTGGCGGCCACCTACACACGCCGCGCACGGTAGCGCGATGGCCGCACGACCCCGCTTCAGGCCGCCGCGCCTGGCATCGCCGCACGTCGACGACGCACGTGGCGGCCCGGCCGGCGCGGGCGCCGACACCTCCTCGGCCCCCGCGCCGGCCTCCTCCACATCCATTTCAGCAGCAGGGAAGAACCATGCTGGACCAGCTCCGCACCACCACTCCCGACACCTTTCCGGCCCCGCACTGGGCGCCGGAGCGCTGGCGGGGCATTCACCGCAGCTACGCTCCCGCTGAGGTCGCCCGCCTCGCCGGCTCGCTGCGCATCGAGCACACGCTGGCCGCCAACGGCGCCCGCCGGCTGTGGGACCTGCTGCAGACGCAGGATTTCGTGCCGACCATGGGCACCTATACCGGCATCCAGGCGGTGCAGCAGGTGAAGGCCGGGCTGGAGGCGATCTACCTTTCCGGCTGGCAGGTGGCGGCGGACGGCAATTCGGCCGGCGACATGTACCCCGACCAGAGCCTCTATCCGGTCGACAGCGTCCCCGCCGTGGTCCGGCGCATCAACAAGGCGCTGATGCGCGCCGACCAGATCCAGACCATGGAGCGCGCCGATGGCGCAGGCGGGCCCGAGCTCGACTATTTCGTGCCGATCATCGCCGATGCCGAGGCCGGCTTCGGCGGCCAGCTCAACGCCTATGAGCTGACCAAGGCGCTGATCGAGGCCGGCGCGGCGGCGGTGCATTTCGAGGACCAGCTCGCGTCGGAGAAGAAGTGCGGCCATCTCGGCGGCAAGGTGCTGGTGCCCACCCGCCAGTTCGTGCGCACGCTCAATGCCGCCCGGCTCGCCGCCGACGTGCTCGGCGTGCCGACCGTGATCATGGCCCGCACCGATGCGGAATCGGCGCGGCTGATCACCTCGGACATCGACGAGCTGGACCGGCCCTTCATCACCGGCGAGCGCACGCAGGAAGGCTTCTACCGCTACAATGGCGGCTTCGAGGCCGGCATCGCCCGCGCCATCGCCTATGCCCCCTATGCCGACCTGCTCTGGTGCGAAACCTCGACGCCGAGCCTCGACGACGCCCGGCGCTTCGCCGAGGGCGTGCACCGGGTCCATCCGGGCAAGATGCTGGCCTATAACTGCTCGCCTTCGTTCAACTGGGCCAAGCACATGGACAAGGCGCAGATGAAGACCTTCCAGCGCGAGCTGGGGGCGATGGGCTACAAGTACCAGTTCATCACCCTGGCCGGCTTCCACAACCAGTGCTTCACCACCTTCGAGCTGGCGCGGCGCTACCGGGAGGACGGCATGGCTGCCTATTCCGAGCTGCAGCAGCGCGAATTCGCGGCGGAAGCGCAGGGCTTCACCGCCACGCGCCACCAGCGCGAGGTCGGCACCAGCTACTTCGATGCCATCGCTACCGTGCTCAGCGAAGGCATGAGCGCCACCACGGCGATGCAGGATTCGACCGAGACCGCCCAGTTCTGAGGGACGGCTCGCACCACTTGGTCATCCCGGGGCGGCGCTCGGCGCGCCCGCTCGGGGTCGGGGGAAAACCTCGCGCGGGTCCGGCGAAGGCCGGGCGGCCCGGGATGACTTTTTCAAGTCGCGCTGCACCGCAAACGCCTCACGAGGCCTTGAAAGACAAGGGGCACCCCCTTGCGACGCGGCGAACTCCGACTATGTGCGATGTTGCGCCGCACCCGGACTTTTGTTTATTGGGAAGCACAGCTGTGCCGGTCGCCTGCGGCGCACCGGCTTTCCGCTCGCGTGAAGGGACCCGTCATGAGCTATTCCGACGTCGCCGACCTGAAGGTGGATTCCGCCCTTGTCGACTTCATCAATAATGAAGCCATTCCGGGCACCGGGGTCGAGGCCGCCGCCTTCTGGGAGAGCTTCGCCGGGATCGTCCGCGATTTCGCCCCGCGCAACGCGGAACTGCTCGCCCGCCGCGACGAGTTGCAGGCGCAGATCGACGCCTGGCACCGCGCCCACCGCAACAAGCCGGTCGACCCTGTCGCCTATGAGGTCTTTCTCGCCGAGATCGGCTATCTGCTGCCCGAGCCGGAGCCGTTCGAGGTCGTCACCGCCAAGGTGGACGAGGAGCTCGCCCGCATTCCCGGTCCGCAGCTCGTGGTTCCGGTCACCAATGCCCGCTACGCGCTGAACGCGGCCAATGCCCGCTGGGGCAGCCTCTATGACGCGCTGTACGGCACCGATGCCCTGCCCGAAGACGGCGGCGCCTCGCGTTCCAACGGCTTTAACGCGGTGCGCGCCCAGCGCGTGATCGAGCGCGCCCGCGCCTTCCTCGACGAGAGCGTGCCGCTGGCCTCCGGCAGCCATGCCGATGCCGTTGGCTATCGCGTGGCCGATGGCGCGCTGGCGGTGGAGCTCTCCTCCGGCAGCCTTATCGGCCTCAAGGACCCCTCGCAGTTCGCGGGCTTCGCCGGCGAGGCCGAGGCGCCGTCCTCGGTGCTGCTGATCCATCACGGCCTGCATATCGACATCGTGGTCGACCGCGCCCACCGCATCGGCAAGACCGACCCGGCCGGCATCGCCGACATCGTCATCGAGGCGGCGGTGACCACCATCGTCGACTGCGAGGACAGCGTCGCGGCCGTGGATGCACAGGACAAGGTGCTGGTCTACCGCAACTGGCTCGGCCTGATGAAGGGCACGCTCAGCGCCCGCTTCGCCAAGGGCCGCGAGACGGTGGAGCGCAGCCTCGCCGCCGACCGCCGCTACACCTCGGCCACCGGCGGCGAGCTGACCCTGCACGGGCGCAGCCTGATGCTGGTGCGCAATGTCGGCCAGCACATGCTGACCGACGCCGTGCTCGACGCCCAGGGCCGGGAGATTCCCGAATCCATCCTCGACGCCGCCGTGACCACGCTGATCGCGCTGCACGACCTCAAGGGCAAGGGCGAGCTGCGCAACAGCCGCGCCGGCTCGGTCTATATCGTCAAGCCGAAGATGCACGGCCCGGAGGAAGTCGCGTTCGCCGTCGACCTGTTCGCCCGCGTCGAACAGCTTCTCGGGCTTGAGGCCAACACGCTGAAGATCGGCATCATGGACGAGGAGCGCCGCACCAGCGCCAACCTCTCCGCCTCGATCCGCGCCGCCCGCGAGCGCGTCGTCTTCATCAATACCGGCTTCCTCGACCGCACCGGCGACGAGATCCACACCTCGATGGAGGCGGGTCCGGTGGTGCGCAAGAACGAGATGAAGGCGCAGGTCTGGATCAAGGCCTATGAGGACAACAATGTCGATGCCGGCCTCGCCGCGCATCTCGACGGCCATGGCCAGATCGGCAAGGGCATGTGGGCGATGCCCGACCGCATGGCCGACATGATCGAGCAGAAGGTCGCCCACCCGCTGGCCGGCGCCAACACCGCCTGGGTGCCCTCGCCCACCGCCGCCACGCTGCACGCGCTGCACTACCACAAGGTGGACGTGTTCAAGCGCCAGGCCGAATTGCGCGACCGCAAGCGGGCCTCCCGCCGCGACCTGCTCACCATCCCCGTGGTCGACCGCGGCAATTGGGAGCCGGCGGCGGTGCAGGAGGAACTGGACAACAATATCCAGGGCATTCTCGGCTATGTCGTGCGTTGGGTGGACCAGGGGGTCGGCTGTTCCAAGGTGCCGGACATTCACGATGTCGGGCTGATGGAAGACCGCGCGACGCTGCGCATCTCCTCGCAGCACGTCGCCAACTGGCTGATGCACGGCGTGGTCACCGCCGAGCAGGTGGAAGAGACGCTGCGCCGCATGGCCAAGGTGGTCGACGGCCAGAACGCGGGCGACCCGGACTATGTGCCGATGGCCCCCGCCTATGACGGCTTCGCCTTCCGCGCCGCCCGCGACCTGATCTTCGAAGGCCGCGCGCAGCCCAATGGCTACACCGAATTCGTGCTCACCCGCCGCCGCCGCGAGGCCAAGCAGGCCCAGGCCGCCGCCTGATCCCCGTTCGAGGAAGCGCCAAAAAACGCCAGAGAGGAGGCCGTCCCGGGGACCCGGGGCGGCCTCTTCCATTTCATTCAGCGCGGCGGCGACCAGTGGGTGGTGATCGCCGACACATCCGGGCGCGGCCGGTCGGCGGGGGTCTCGGTGGCGGTGCCGATATGCAGGATGCCGGCGACGCGCTCGCCCTCAATGAGGCCGAGAATGGTCAGCGCCGCCCTGTGCGTCGCCGCCCATCCCGTCACCCAGATGGCGTCGAACCCCATCGCCGTCGCGCCGGTCAAAAGGTTCATGCACACCGCGCCGGCGGAAAGCTGCTGCTCGAAATCCGGGATCATGGTGCCGCCGACCGGCCGGCTCACCACCACCACCGCCAGCGGCGCGGGAAACAGCCGCCCCATGATGGCGGCGAATTTTTCCCGCTTTTCCGGCGCCATATCAGGGTTGTGGTCGCGATAGGCATCGGACAGAAGGGCCCCGATCGCGCCCCGCGCCGCACCTTCGATGACGATGAATCGCCACGGCGCCAGCATGGCGTGATCGGGCACCCGGGCGGCGATGGCCAGCAGGCGACGGGTCTGCGCCGCATCCGGCCCCGGCGCCTGAAGACCGGCGGCGGCGACCGAGCGGCGGGTCTCCAGAACGGCCAGCGTTTCGGGCAGCGGCGGACGGCGAGTGGACGGGGTCATGAGCGGTCTCTTCCCAGCGGATGGAGCTGCGCTATATCGGACACAGCCGATAAATTCACCCCGCACGACGGAACGGGGGGCGACGCTGCGCCCGTTTTGGTCGACAATATCCCAAGGCGCCCGCCCAATACGCCAAGCCGGCCTCCACGAATCCGAACCGGGCGCCCCCAAGGAGAAAAGCCATGAGCATGAACGGCGAAGTCCCGGTGCGGGACAACCGCGCTGCCGACCGCTTCGAGATCGAGCAGGACGGCCAGGTCGCCGTCGCGCAGTATATTCTCGCGGCCGACCACATCATCTTCACCCATACCGAAGTGCCGGCCGAACTCGGCGGGCGCGGCCTCGCCACCAAGCTGGTGGAGGCCGGCCTCGCCAGCGCCCGCGCGCGCGGCCTCGCCGTGGTGCCGCGCTGTTCGGTGTTCGGCCGCTACATGATGAAGCACCCCGAAACGCATGACCTGATGCCGGCGGAAATCCGCGCCACGCTCGGCCTGCCGAGCTGAGGCGTTCGGCCGGCAGGACGCCGCGCGCCGACACGGCGTGTGGGGAAAACCGCCGCCTCATACCGTTCGTTAACGCTGTGCGCCTAACCATATGGCACGGCCGAAACGGCGCCCTGCGCAGTTCGGCCGCAAGGCTCAACGGCAGCAGCGGTAAAGGTTCCAGCGTCCCATGCGTAACCCGGCGCGTCCCTCCGATCCGAATGCGGACAAGGCTTCCGAGTCGAAGGCGACCGCCCAGACTCATGTGTTCTCCCGTGCCAACCCGCAGGTGACGCACGCGCCACCGGCGTCGAAGGGGCCGAAGCTCCCTGCGCCGGTGGTGGCGCGCCCGCCCGCCGTGGCGCCGCAGCACGAGCTGGTGCCGAGCTGGCTGCAGCCCTTCACCATGCCGCCCAATACGCGCTTCACCCGCACGCCGGACTATCTGATGCGCCAGCCGCAGCCGGAGGCGTCCGCGCTGGAGCCGCCGGCCACCGCGACCGCGCTCGTGCCGCCACGCCCCTCGCAGACCCCGGTGCTGCGCGTGCCGCCGCGCAAGCCCCCGCTCGGCGCGGTGCCGAAGGCGCTGATCGTCGCCCATGCCCGCCGCGCGCTCTCGGCCCAGCCGGTGCCCGAGGCGCCGATGCCCGCACCCGCGACGCCTCCCGTTGCGGCGCCCGAGCCGATCCGCGCGGCCCGGCCGGTCTCCGCCATGACCCCGTTCGGCTGGACCCCGGACGAGCAGTTCACCGCCGCCAACGATGTGGCCGCGCACGATGTAGCCGCACATGATGTGGCGAATGTGTACGACCTCATCCCGCTGCAGGAAGGCGACTACGAGGAGGAGTTCCCCGAGGAAGAGCGCCTTCTCGCCGCCCGCTACGGCGCCGTGCGCACGGCGGCGGAGACGGCCGCGCCCGCACCGGCTGTCGAGACGCTGGCCGGGGACACATCCGCCTATGACGAGGACGACGATTTCGAGGACGAGGCTGACTTCGAGGAAGAGGCTGACTTCGACCCCCGGGCCGGCTTCGGGGATGAGACAGGCGTCGTGGAAGACCTGACGGTCGAAGCGTTCCGGACCGAAGCTGACGCCGACGACGGATTGGTCGAGGCCACGGCCGCCTCCGGCGCGGAAGACGCCTTCGTCGAGGACGTTCCCGCCGAGCCGGAGCCGTCGGCGGCCCCGCTGGGCGGCTTCTCCGGCTACAGCGTGACCCCGGCCGAGGTATCCTTCTCGTGGCCGATGTTCGGCATGGTCGCGGTGTCCACCGCACCGGCGGCGGTTCCCGCTGCCGCACCTGCTCCCACACCCGCGCCGCCGCCCCTGGCAGCGGCCGGGCCCGTGGCGGCACCCGCCGCCGCGCCGGCGCCCCGCGCCGCCCGTCCCGCCCCGCG
>NZ_JAHBGC010000052.1:0-83823 GCF_018390645.1 Ancylobacter dichloromethanicus | reverse complement strand
CTGCCGCGCCGGCGCCCCGCGCCGCCCGTGTCGCCCCGCGCCCGGCGCCGGCAGGAAGCGACGACTACGAGCTGCCGCCGCTGGAACTGCTCACCGAGCCGCCCGCCAGCGAGCCGGACTACGAGCTCTCCGAGGAGTTCCTCGACCGCAATTCGGTGAAGCTGCAGCAGGTGCTGCATGATTTTGGCGTGCGCGGCGAGATCATCGACGCCAATCCCGGCCCGGTGGTGACGCTGTATGAGCTGGAGCCGGCCCCCGGCATCAAGTCGAGCCGCGTCATCGGCCTCTCCGCCGACATCGCCCGCTCGATGAGCGCGATCTCCGCCCGCGTCGCCGTGGTGGAAGGGCGCAACGTCATCGGTATCGAACTGCCCAACCAGCGCCGCGAGACGGTGTGGCTGCGCGAGATGCTGGCCAGCCACGAATTCGAGGCCGCCCGCGCCAAGCTCGGCATCGGGCTGGGCAAGACCATCGGCGGCGAGCCGGTCATCGTCGACCTCGCCCGCATGCCGCATCTGCTGGTCGCCGGCACCACGGGTTCGGGCAAGTCGGTCGCCATCAACACCATGATCCTCAGCCTGCTCTACCGGCACCGCCCGGACCAGTGCCGGCTGATCATGATCGACCCGAAGATGCTGGAGCTTTCGGTCTATGAGGGCATCCCGCATCTGCTGACCCCGGTCGTCACCGACCCGAAGAAGGCCATCGTCGCCCTGAAATGGGCGGTGCGGGAGATGGAAGACCGCTACAAGAAGATGAGCCGCCTCGGCGTGCGCAACATCGACGGCTTCAACGCCCGCGTGGCGGAGGCCACCGCCAAGGGCGAGATCATCACCCGCACGGTGCAGAAGGGGTTCGACAAGGAAACCGGCGAATTGCTGGAAGAGGAGGAGATCATGGATCTCGCTCCCCTCCCCTTCATCGTCATCGTGGTCGACGAGATGGCCGACCTGATGATGGTCGCCGGCAAGGAGATCGAGGGAGCGATCCAGCGCCTCGCCCAGATGGCCCGCGCCGCCGGCATCCACCTCATCATGGCCACACAGCGCCCGAGCGTGGACGTGATCACCGGCACCATCAAGGCGAACTTCCCCACCCGGATTTCCTTCCAGGTGACGAGCAAGATCGATTCGCGGACCATTCTCGGCGAGATGGGCGCCGAGCAACTGCTTGGCCAGGGCGACATGCTCTACATGGCCGGTGGCGGGCGCATCTCCCGCGTGCACGGCCCGTTCGTCTCCGACCAGGAGGTCGAGCGCGTCGTCGAGCATCTCAAAAGCCAGGCGCGGCCGGAATATCTGGAAGAGGTCACCGCCGAAGAAGACGAGGAGCCCGCCGCCGACGACGGCGCCGTGTTCGACAAATCGGCCAATGGCGCGCTCTCCGGCGAGGATTGCGGCGATCTCTACGACCAGGCGGTGGCGCTCGTCATGCGCGACAAGAAGGCGTCCACCTCCTACATCCAGCGTCGGCTGCAGATCGGCTACAACCGCGCCGCCTCGCTGATGGAGCGGATGGAGAATGAGGGCTATGTCGGCCCGGCCAACCATGCCGGCAAGCGCGATATTCTCCGCGAGACGCGCTGAGCCGCCTCGCCCCGCCTCCGGGCGGGGCCGCTGTTGACGACCGGCGCCGCCGGAGCGGCAACACAGGCGAAAACGGTAGCCGCGGCCGCTGCGGCAGGCCACCTTGCCCCTTTCCGTCCGGCATCCGGGCGATTAGGTATGCGCCAGCACCCTGTCGCGAAAGGTTCGGCCATGTCCCACACCGTTTCCTACCCCGAAGTCCAGCTCTTCATCGACGGCAAATGGCGTGGGGGCAGCGGGCAGGACGGCGCGCCCGCCAGCCAGAAGGTGATCAACCCGGCGACGGAAGAGGCGATCGGCACCGTCGCCCATGCCGGCCGCGCCGATCTCGACGCGGCACTCGCCGCCGCCGAGAAAGGTTTCGCGCTGTGGCGCCACACGCCCCCGCACGAGCGCTACAAGATCATGCGCAAGGCGGGCGAAATCCTGCGCGAGCGCCATGAGACCATCGCCACCCTGATGACGATGGAACAGGGCAAGCCGCTGCCCGAGGCGCGGATGGAGACGCTGACCTCCGCCGACATCATCGACTGGTTTGCCGAGGAAGGCCGCCGCCAGTATGGCCGGCTGATCCCCGCCCGCGCCGCCGGGGTGCAGCAGGCCGTCCACCGCGAGCCGGTGGGCGTCGTCGCCGCCTTCACCCCGTGGAACTTCCCGATCAACCAGGCGGTGCGCAAGGTCTCGGCCGCGCTCGCCGCCGGCTGCGCGGTGATCCTCAAGGGGCCGGAGGAGACGCCGGCGAGCTGCGCCGAGCTGGTGCGCGCCTATGCCGATGCCGGCGTGCCTGCGGGCGTGGTCAACCTTGTCTTCGGCGTGCCGGCGGAAATTTCGCAGTACCTGATACCGCACCCCATCGTGAAGAAGATCTCCTTCACCGGCTCCACCGTGGTTGGCAAGCAGCTCGCCGCGCTGGCCGGCGCGCATATGAAGCGCGTCACCATGGAACTGGGCGGCCATGCCCCCGCCGTGGTGTTCGAGGATGCCGACGTCGAGGTGGCGATCAAGCTGCTGTCGGGCGCCAAGTTCCGCAATGCCGGGCAGGTCTGCGTCTCGCCGACCCGCTTCCTCGTGCATGAGGACCTGTATTCCCGCTTCGTCGACGGCTTCACCGAAGCCGTGAAGGGCGTCAAGGTCGGCAATGGCCTGGACGAGGGCGTGCGCATGGGCCCGCTGGCCAATCCGCGCCGGGTCGAGGCGATGGAGGCGCTGACCGCCGACGCCCTCGCCAAGGGCGCCACCCTGCACACCGGCGGGGCGCGCATCGGCAACAAGGGCTATTTCTTCGAGCCGACCGTGCTGACCGACCTCTCGCCGGATGCGCGCATCCTCAATGAGGAGCCGTTCGGCCCGATCGTGCCGATCCAGTCCTTCACCTCGACCGAGGCGGTGATCGCCGAGGCCAACCGGCTGCCCTACGGCCTCGCCGCCTATGCCTACACCACCTCCGCCGCCCGCGCCGACGCGTTCGCCCGCCGGGTGGAGAGCGGCATGATCTCGATCAACCATCACGGCCTCGCCCTTCCCGAAGTGCCGTTCGGCGGCATCAAGGATTCCGGCTATGGCTCCGAGGGCGGCACCGAGGCGATGGAGGCTTATGTGAATACCAAGTTCGTCACCCAGCTCGGCGTGTGACCGAACGACCGCACGAGAGCAGTGGCATGACGCCGTCTGGAGCGGTCAACGGTAAAATAGCACTCGCCAGCGTTTGCGATGTGGGGTGTCCGTACAGCGGCCTCCACATCGCGGGTCCCGTTATGGACCGTCTCCGGCGGCGGGGCCCGTGCATTTAGTATTGCCCATTGCTTGCCATCGGGCGCGTCAAACGCTCTCCGGATGATCGGAGGGCGGCCCGGGACACTATTGCTGCGCCTTGATGACATCGCAACGATGAGACGAAACAAGCGCAATAATGACGTTTTAGGCGTCGCCGTTATTGACACGTAACTTATAGAGTGAAGAATTCACTATAATGCGGCGGTTCGCCATTATACTGGGAAGCAGAAATTTCTTCCGCGGAAAGGACACCGTAACGATAACGTGGATGTCGCCTTGTTGAATAAGGCGCGCAAGGCGCTGGGCCGTCAGGACATCGGTTCCCCGGGCCACGACTGGCTCCTGCGCCTGAATACATTCCGGCACCGGCGCCACAATAAGATTGTGAACAAGGCGATCACCACCATCGAAAAGATGCAGGCGCAGGCTTTTGACTGAATAGTCGGATCCTGTCCGGTGACATTCGAGCGATATTCGCGGCGGCACTCTGACCTGGAACAGTGACGATAGAGCCTTCTCCGATCCGGTGGCTCCTCCTGATCAAAAAGGCACACTGGACAAGGTGACAGCTTCGTCGACGCTGCCCCTGCCCCGCCCACAGGCCGGACCGCAGGACCTTTTTGGTCGAATGCCCCCTCCTGTGCTCCATTGCGCCGATGACCGACAAAGCCGCGCTTGCGATTCGCCCTTCTCTCCCGGCCGAGGCCTTTGCCGGCCCGCTCGCGCTGGTCGGCTCCGGCGCTCCGCTCGTGATGGTGCTGGGCGGCGCGGGCACGGGGAAGACCACGTTCCTGCATGCGCTGCGCAAGCATGGTGGTGGCCGACAGGCATTTCTCGCGCCCACCGGCGTCGCCGCGCTGCAACTCGGTGGGCAGACCATCCACTCCTTCTTCGGCCTGCCACCGCGCCTCGTCGACCCCGACCAGGTGCGTCCGCGCACGCCCAAGCGCACCTTGATGAAGAAGCTGGAGCGGCTCGTCATCGACGAGATTTCCATGGTGCGCGCCGACGTGCTCGACGCGGTGGACCGCTCGCTGCGCATCGCCCGCGGCACTCCCGAGCCGTTTGGCGGCGTCCAGGTGGTGCTGGTCGGCGACTTCCTGCAACTGCCGCCGGTCGTGCCGATGGCCGAGCGCGAGATACTCGGCCGTCTCGGCTACGAGGGCCCGTTCGCCTTCGACGCCCGCGTGCTGCGCGAGGTGGAGCCGGCGCGGCTGCCCTTCCTGCAGGTCTACCGCCAGACCGACGATGCCTTTGTCGGCCACCTCGCGGAACTGCGCACCGGCCGTTATGTCGGCGACGCCATCGCCGCCATCAACGCCGCCTCGCACCGCGAGCATCGGCCCGGCCGCATCCCGGTGGTGCTGGCACCGACCAATGCGCGCGTCGATGCCTATAACCGGCGCGGCCTCGAGGCCCTGCACGATGACGGCCGGCTGTATGAGGGCAAGAGCGAGGGCGAGTTCGACCTTGCCAATGACCGGCTCCCGGTGCCGGAGACGCTGGCGCTCAAGGTCGGGGCACGGGTCATGACGGTGCGCAACCATCCCGAGCGGCAATGGGTCAACGGCTCGGTCGGCACCATTACCGGCCTCGCCCCGGACCGCGCCTATGTCCGGCTCGACAGCGGCGGCATCGTCGAGATCGAGCGCACCAGCTGGGAGCGCATCCGCTACGACTGGGACGAGGCCACCGGCAAGGTCGCGGCCAAGGTGGTCGGCACCTACACCCAGCTCCCGCTCGTGCCCGCCTGGGCGGTAACGGTGCACAAGGCGCAGGGGCTGACGCTGGAGGATGTGCGGATCGACTTCGACAGCGGCGCCTTCGCCGCCGGGCAGGCCTATGTGGCGCTGTCGCGGGCGCGCACGCTGGAGGGGCTTTCTCTGGCCCGCCCGCTGCGCGCCTCCGACATCCGCATCGACCGCCGCGTCGCCGCCTTCACCGCCGCCTTCGAGAACGGCGGCGCGCTGGGACCGGCGGTGCGGGCGTTCGACGCGGACTGACCTCTTTACATATTCCTACAAGATCCATAGATTACTCTCCACACGGAGAGACGCCATGAGCTGGATCGGCCTTCGCCGCCACCGCGACAAGCTGCTGTTTGCCCTGGCCTACAGTGCCGTGGTCGCGGCCGTGCTGTTCCTGCACCCCTTGTCCGAGAGGCGCGAGCCGGTGGCCCTCGCCATCGCCGGCGAGACCGCACGCTGAGCCGGCGCGCGCCACTGGTGGAATTGCCGCTGATCCCTCATTCATGCGATGCACGGGCGGCGCCGATTCCGCGCCCCGCCGATTCATCCCCTTTGTGTCGCCACGCGCGCGGCCGAGTGACGAAGCGGACATGCTGACCAACAAGGGCAAATACGGCCTGAAGGCGATGCTTTTTCTCGCCAGGCTCGAACCGGGTTCAACCGCGATGGGACAGGAAATCGCCACCGCCAACAACATCCCGAAGAAGTTCCTCGACGCCATCCTGCTGGAACTGAGGAATGCCGGCATGCTGCGCTCCAAGAAGGGGCCGGGCGGCGGCTATGCGCTTTCCAGGACGCCGCGCGAGATTCGCATCGGACACATCATCCGTGTACTCGACGGCCCGCTGGCGCCACTCAACTGCGCCAGCAAGAGCGCCTATGTGCCCTGCCAGGACTGCGAGGATCTCGCCTCCTGCGCGGTGCGCATCACCATGAGCAAGGTGCGCGACGCCATGTCCGACATTCTCGACGGCATGTCGCTGCACGACATGGTGGTGTTCGCCCGGGTCCCGGACGCCGACCTGATGTACAACATATGACGCCGGGGGCTTCGCTCGGGGCGGGCCTCCTCGGCCTCGTCGCCCATGACAGCAAGAAGGACGAGATGGTCGCCTGGGCGCTCGCGCACCGGCAGACCCTCGCCCGCTTTCCCATCGTCACCACCGGCACCACCGGCGGGCGCATCCTCGACGCCTGTCCGGAACTGCGGCTGACGCGGCTGAAGAGCGGGCCGCTCGGCGGCGACCAGCAGATCGGCGCGCTGATCGCGCAGGGGCAGGTGCGCGGGCTGGTGTTCTTCGTCGATCCGCTCACCGCCCAGCCACATGATGTCGACGTGAAGGCGCTGATGCGGGTGGCGCTGGTCTACGACATCCCGCTCGCCCTCAACCCCGCCACCGCGCAGATGCTGATCGCGGCGCTGCGGGAATAGGGCTCGGGCGATTTTCGACCTTTGCGCCGTCCCGGCCGGGCCGCGTGCGGCCCCAGGGCCGGCCCGATGGACGCCCTATGACGCCGGATGCCTCTCGGGTCTCGTCGCGAACGGAATTCGCCCAAGCGCCCATGCCGAATCCGGATCGGCGGCGCGCAGGCGCAGCCGGAGCGCCGCGTCGGGACCCGGCCTGCGCCTTCAGAAGAAGGCCTGGTGCCCGGTGATGGCACGGCCGAGGATCAGCGCATGGATGTCGTGCGTACCCTCATAGGTGTTCACCGTTTCCAGATTCACCATGTGGCGCATCACCGGGAACTCGCCGGAAATTCCGTTGCCGCCATGCATGTCGCGGGCGTGGCGGGCGATGTCGAGCGCCTTGCCGCAATTGTTGCGCTTGAGCATGGAGATCGATTCGACCGGCAGCCGGCCCTCGTCGAACAGGCGGCCGGCGCGCAGCGCCAGTTGCAGCCCGAGCGTGATCTCGGTCGCCATGTCGGCGAGCTTCTTCTGGATCAGTTGCGTCGCCGCCAGCGGCTTGCCGAACTGCTTGCGGTCGAGCGTGTACTGGCGGGCGCTCGCATAGCAGGCTTCCGCCGCCCCCATCACCCCCCAGCCGATGCCGAAGCGGGCACGGTTGAGGCAGCCGAACGGACCCTTCAGGCCCGAGGCGTCCGGCAGCAGGTTCTCTTCCGGCACCTCGACCCCGTCCATCACGATCTCGCCGGTGATCGAGGCGCGCAGCGAGAGCTTGTTCTCGATCTTCGGCGTCGACAGGCCCTTCATGTCGCGCTCCAGCAGGAAGCCGCGGATCTCGTTGTCGTGGGCGGCCGACTTCGCCCACACCACCGCGAGGTCGGCGATCGGCGAATTGGTGATCCACATCTTGGCGCCGGAGAGGCGGTAGCCGCCGTCGATCTTCTCGGCGCGGGTGCGCATGCCGGCCGGGTCGGAGCCGGCGTCCGGCTCTGTCAGGCCAAAACAGCCCACCATCTCGCCGGTGGCGAGCCTGGGCAGGTATTTGCGCTTCTGCGCCTCGCTGCCATAGGCGTTGATCGGGTGCATCACCAGCGAGGACTGCACGCTCATCGCCGAGCGGTAGCCCGAATCGACCCGCTCCACCTCGCGCGCCACCAGCCCGTAGGAAACGTAGCCGAGGCCGGCGCCGCCATATTCCTCCGGGATGGTGGGGCCGAGCAGGCCGAGTTCGCCCATCTCGGTCATGATCTCGCGGTCGAAGCGCTCCTCCATGAAGGCCGAGGTCACGCGCGGCAGCAGGCGCTCCTGCGCGTAGTCGCGCGCCGTGTCGCGCACCAGGCGCTCTTCCTCGGTGAGCTGGCCTTCAAAATCGATCGGATCGGCCCAGTCGAACAGGGTCTTGCCGGGCTTGACGGCGGCGGTGGACGGCGCGGCGCGCATGAAAGCTCTCCCGAATGCCGGCGGCGGAGACGGGATGGGCGCCGGCGCCCTCTCTTACAACGTCGCCGGCGCGGATGCATCCGGGCGGAGGTCGCAGAAGCGGGGAGCGCGCACCGCCCGCGCCGCCTCGTCAGCGCACACTGAACAGCACCGGCACGGTGAAGGAGATCGTGCCCCCGCCCACTTCGGGCGGCGGGGCGGGCACCGGCGAGGCACGGCGCACCATCGCGACCGCCTCCCGGTCGAAGCTGGCATTGCCGGACGAGCCCACCAGCCGCGCCGAGAGCACCCGGCCCGACCGATTTATGCTGAAGGCGACGCGCGCCTTGCCGGCCCCGCTCTCGCCGCTGGGATAGCGTTTGTGACGATTCAGGTGCGCCATCAGCCGCGACCGCCAATTGGCCGGCGCACGGCTGTTGGATGTCGCCGCCCCGGCAGTGGGCGCGGCAATGCGGTCCGAGCGCTGGGCCTCGATCGAGGGCGCGGCGGAGGTGCGCGGCGCCGGGGGAAGATCGCTCTTCTCTTTCTTCTTCGGCTTGGGCTTCGGCTTCGGCCGCTCCTTCGGCGGATCGGGCTTCTCTTCCGGCGGCGGAATTTCCTGGGCGAGCGGCGGCGGTGGCGGCAGCGGCACCTCGATGTCCTTGGCCGGGCTTTCCGGCACTTCCGGCACCGGCTCCTCCTCCGGCACCGGCTCGGGCGGCGGCGTGTCCTCCACCTCCTCGGCCAGCGGGTCCGGAGGAACCTCCTCCTCCACCTTCTCCTGCGCCTCGACCATCTGCGGGCCGGGCGGCAGTTCGACCGGCTCGGCGGCCGGCGCCACCGGCATCTCCGCCAGCTCGATCATGATCGCCGCCGGCTCCTCGGCCGCGACGATGGGTGGTTCGCTGAGGATGTAGCCGAGCGCCCCGCCATGCACGGCGAGCACGATGGCACCGCAGGCGAGCCAACCGCTCGCCTCGCGCAGGCGATGTCCCGGGGTTCCCTTCAGCAGCAGAAGGCTCATGGAGCCGGCGCCCCCGGCGCGGGCGCGGCAGGCGTTGGGGAAACAGGCGCGGGGGAAACAGGCGCGGCGGATGCGGGAGCGGGGGATGCGGGAGCGGGGGATGCGGGAGCGGGGGCATCCGATGCTCCGGCAGGTCCGCCAGCCGGGGCGCCCGCCGGCGCGGTCCCCGGCGCAGCGGCCGGCTGGCCGGTCATCTCGATGCCGACCAGCGCGATCTTGAGGTAGCCGGCGCTGCGCAGCAGGTTCATCACCTCCATCAGCTCGCCATAGTCCACGGTCTTGTCGGCGCGCAGGAAGATGCGGGTGTCGCGCTTGTTCTCCGTGGCGCGGTCGAGCGTGGCGCCCAGCGTCTCGCGCGCCACATCGTCATTGCCGAGCGCGAGCACCAAATCGCTCTTCACGGTAAGATAGACCGGCTTGTCCGGGCGCGGCTGCACGGTGGCGTTGGAGGCCGGCAGGTCGACCGCCACATCCACCGTCGACAGTGGCGCCGCCACCATGAAGATGATGAGCAGCACCAGGATCACGTCGATGAACGGCGTGACGTTGATCTCATGGTTCTCGACCAGATCGTCGGTCTCGGTGCTCTGAAGCTTGGCCGCCATGTCGGCTACTCCGCCGCGGCGCGCACGCGCTGCGGGGCGGCGCGGCTGGCGTCGCGCCGGTCGAGATCGCGCGAGAGCAGCCGCAGTACCTCTGCCGAGGCGTCGCCCATCAGCACCCGATAACCCGACACCTGGCGCGAGAAGTGGTTGTAGATCACCACCGCCGGGATTGCCGCGACGAGGCCGATGGCGGTGGCGAGCAGCGCCTCGGCGATGCCGGGCGCCACCACCGCGAGATTGGTGGTCTGCGCCTTCGAGATGCCGATGAACGAGTTCATGATGCCCCACACCGTGCCGAACAGGCCGACGAAGGGCGCGGTGGCGCCGATGGTGGCGAGCAGGCCGGTGCCGCGGGTGATGGCCCGCCCCGCCGCCACCTCGATGCGCGACAGCGAGATCGACACCCGTTCCTTGATGCCGTCGGCCGGCAGCGGGCCGGAGCGCTGCAGTTCGAGATCGGTGGTGCGCAGCATGGCGCCGGCCGGGCCGCGCGGGTCGCCGCGCCGGGCCTCGTCCAGGGTGGCGCTGGCGAGATAGCCCTTAAGCGCGCGCCGCAGCCGGCCCTTGGCGAGCGCAAGCTCCATCGTCTTGGCCAGCCACACCGTCCAGGTCACCACCGAGGCGAAGGCGAGGCCGATCATCACCGCCTTCACCACCCAGTCCGCCGCCATGAACATGCCCCACGGCGACAGGTCATGGGGAAGCTGGGCGGCGACGGTGGGGTCCTCGCCCGGGTCGAGCGGCAGGCCGGGCATTGCCGGATCGGCGGTGGTGGCAGCGGCGGTGGCGGGATCGGCAGCGGCGGAATCCTGCGCCGAAGGCCCGGCAGCCGGGGAATCGCCGACCGGCGCCCCCGTCGCCTCCGGGCTCGTCGTCCCGGGATTCACGGCGTCACCGGTCACTGGCGGCACCAGCGGGTCCGCCGCCGGCGGCGCAGACGTCCCCGGCGTCGCCGTGGAGGGCGAGGCCGCCGGTGTGGACGAGGCCGGCGCCGGCGCTGCGGGAATTGGCGCGGAAGGGCTTTGCGCGGCGGGCGCCGACGGAGCGGCGGGCTGGGCGGCGGGCGCGGGCTGAACCGGCGGGCTCGCCCCTGGCGCCTGTCCCTCGACCTGCGCCCACGCTCCCACCGGACCGGCAATCAGGAGCACAACGGCGAGAAGCGCGTTCAGGGCCGGGCGGTGCGGAAGGGTCGTGCGTGTCGTCGACATGGCGGCTTTCCGAAGTTCCGGTTGGCCCACCGCCGCGACCGCGCGTGTGCGGATGTATCGGCGGAAGCCTCCTCAGTTCCGGCTTCCATAAACCCGCAGTGACGGCGTCGACAACACTAAAACGTTGGGAAACACAAATGTAGAATTCTTCGAAACAAGGACTTCAGCAGGAATATACAATTTAACATCGTTCCAGACTAAGCATTCATCCCACCTGAACACCGATCACCTTGCCGGGGTTGAGCGTCTGGGCGGGATCCAGCGCTGCCTTGACCCGGTGCATCAGCTCCAGCGCGACCGGATCGGCGTAATGCGCCAGTTCTTCCCGCTTCAGCCGGCCGATCCCGTGTTCGGCGGCAATGGAACCGTCCATCTCGGTCACGATGTCATGCACGATGCGGTTGAAGGTCTCCCACAGCGCGATGAAGGCCGCCTTCTCCATGCCCTCGGGCTGGCTGAGGTTGAAGTGGATGTTGCCGTCGCCGACATGGCCGAACGGACACGGCCGCAGCCCCGGCAGCGCCGCCAGGCAGGCGGGCAGTGCCCGCTCCAGGAACTCCGGCACGCGCGACACCGGCACCGAGACGTCGTGCTTGATCGAGCCGCCCTCGTGCTTTTGCGCCTCCGACATGTCCTCGCGCAGGCGCCACAGATTCGCCGCCTGGGCCTCGCTGGCGGCGATGACGGCGTCCAGCACCTCCCCCGCCTCCATCGCGGCCGCCAGCCCCTCCTCCAACAGCGCGCCGAGGTCGAAGGCGCGGGTCGGCGAGGAAAGCTCGGCCAGCACGTACCACTCATAGGTATTGGCCAGCGGGCGCACCGCGCCGGGCATATGCTTCAGCACCGTCTCGACCCCGAAGCCGGACATGAGTTCGAAGGTGGTCAGCGCGTCCCCCGCCTCCCCGCGCAGGCGCTTGAGCAAGGCGAGCGCGGCAGCGGGGTCGGGCACGGCGAGAAAGGCGGTGGCGCGCTGCGCTGGCTGCGGGAACAGCTTCAGCACGGCGGCGGTGATGACCCCGAGCGTACCCTCGGTGCCGAGGAATAGCTGCTTCAGGTCGTAGCCGGCATTGTTCTTGCGCAGGCGCTTCAGCCCGTTCCACACCCGCCCGTCGGCCAGCACCACCTCCAGCCCCAGCACCAACTCGCGCGCATTGCCATAGCGCAGCACGGCGGTGCCGCCGGCATTCGAGGACAGGTTGCCGCCGATGCGGCAGGAGCCCTGCGAGGCGATGTGCAGCGGAAACAGGCAACCGGCTTCCTCCGCCGCCGCGTGCACCTTGTCGAGAATGCAGCCGGCCTCCACCGTCATCGTCATGTCGACCGGGTCGACGGCGCGCACGCGGTCGAGCCGGGCGAGCGACAGCACCATCTGTCCGAACGGCATCTGCCCGCCGACCAGCCCGGTATTGCCGCCCTGCGGCACCAGCGCCACGCCGGCCCGCGCGCAGGCCTCGACGATGAACGCCACTTCCTCGGTGGTTCCCGGCCGCAGCACGGCGGGCGCCTCGCCCTGATAGAGCCCGCGCTCCTCGCGCAGATAGGGCGCCATATCGGCCGGATCGGTCAGCACATGGGCCGCGCCGATGCGCTGGGCGATGGAGGCGAGCAGGGGCGAGAGGGCGGGCATGAGCATTCCTGAACTATCGGGAGGCGTCGATGACGAGAACGTGGCCGGCGCCACCATAATCGAGGATGGCGCGGTCGGCAGTGAGCAACGGCGAGCCCAGATGCCGCGCCGTGGCGATGATGATGCGGTCGGCCGGGTCGGCGTGCAGCGTGCCGGGCAGGCGCACGCTGTCCACGGCGATGGCGGGCTCCAGCGCTGCCAGCCGAAGCGCGGGCAACGCCAGCACAGTCTCCAGCCAGGCGCCGACATCATCGGTCAGCGCCAGTCGGCCCTTCTGCACGAGAAGTGCAATTTCCCACGGCGTGATGGCGGAAACGAACACGCTTCCGGCCTCGCTGGCCCGCTCGATGGCGTCGCGCGCCTGTCGGCCGAGACGCGCGTCATCTTGCAGCGCCCAGACCAGCACATGCGTATCGAGAACGATCACGAATGCGCCGCCCAGTCGCCCTCGTCTGCCGCCGGTTCAAACGGGTCGTCATAGCGGGTGACGACGCCACGAGAGGCGCCGATCAACGGTCGCGCCGGCGAGGGTCTGACGGGGCTGAGCACCGCCACCGGCTTGCCCCTGCGGGTGATGGTTACCGGTTCGCCGGTCTCATTCATTTCGTCGATCAATCGCAGGCATTCGGCCTTGAACTGAGCGGCCGCAACGACCCTGGCACTCATGAACCTGCCTCCGCGAATTTGTACAGGAGTTATGTACATCATTCGCCCGCAATGGCAAGGTTGGACCGCGCCGGCCGGGCGTAATGCCGGACCTGACACTCGCACCCGACATGGCTCCATTGTCGCCCCACCCCTTGCCCCGGCGCGGCTTTGCCCCTATCCCCGCGCCATGGCGCCTCCTCTCCTTCTGCTTCAAGACACCAAGCTTACCTTTGGCGGCACGCCGCTGCTGGAGGGGGCGGAGCTTTCCGTCTCCGCCGGCGAGCGCGTCGGCCTCGTCGGGCGCAACGGCTCGGGCAAGTCCACCCTGCTCAAGATCGCCGCCGGCCTGGTCGCGGCCGATGGCGGGGCGCGCTTCGTGCAGCCGGGCGCGACGGTGCGCTATCTGCCGCAGGAGCCCGACCTCACCGGCTTCGAGACCACGCTCGCCTATGTCGAGGCCGGCATGGGGCCGGGCGATGCGGAATACCGCGCGCAGTACCTGCTCAGCGAACTCGGCCTCACCGGCCTGGAGCATCCCGCCAACCTGTCCGGCGGCGAGGCGCGACGCGCGGCGCTGGCCCGCGTGCTGGCGCCCGAGCCGGACATCCTGCTGCTCGACGAGCCGACCAACCATCTCGACCTTCCGGCCATCGAATGGCTGGAAGCCGAGATCGCCTCGCTGCGTTCCGCGCTCGTGCTCATCAGCCATGACCGCCGCTTCCTGCAGGACCTGACCCGCGCCACTGTCTGGCTCGACCGGGGCCGCACCAAGCGCATGGAGCGCGGCTTCGCCTTCTTCGAGGAATGGCGCGACCAGGTGCTGGAGGAAGAAGAGCGCGACCAGCAGAAGCTGGCCCGCAAGATCGTCGCCGAAGAGCACTGGATGCGCTACGGCGTCACCGCGCGGCGCAAACGAAACGTGCGCCGCGTCGGCGAACTGGCGGCCCTGCGCGCCCAGTTCCGTGACCATCGCGGCGCGCTCGGCACCGTCACCATGGCCGCCACCGAGGCCGAGGTCTCCGGCAAGCTGGTGATGGAGGCCGAGCACATTTCCAAGGCCTATGGGGATCGCGTCATCGTGCGCGACCTCTCCATCCGCATCCAGCGCGGCGACCGCATCGGCATTGTCGGGCCCAATGGCGCCGGCAAGACCACGCTGCTGAAAATGCTCACCGGCGAACTGGCCCCCGACAGCGGCAAGGCCAAAATGGGCACCAATATCGAGATGGCGACGCTGGACCAGCGCCGCGCCGCGCTCGACCCCAACCGCTCGGTGCGCGAGACGCTGACCGACGGGCGCGGCGACCAGGTGTTCGTCGGCGGCAATCCGCGCCACGTCATCGGCTACATGAAGGACTTCCTGTTCACCCCGGAACAGGCCGGCACCGCCGTGTCGCGGCTGTCGGGCGGCGAGCGCGGGCGGCTGCTGCTGGCCTGTGCGCTGGCGCAAGCCTCCAACCTCATGGTGCTGGACGAGCCGACCAACGACCTCGACCTTGAGACGCTCGACCTCCTGGAAGAGATGATCGACGACTATGCCGGCACCGTGCTGCTGGTGAGCCATGACCGCGACTTCCTCGACCGAACCGTCACCGCCACCATCGCCTATGAGGGCGACGGCAATTGGGAAGTCTATGCCGGCGGCTATTCCGACATGGTGGCCCAGCGCGGCCATGGCGTGAAGATGCGCGCGGCGGCAGCGGCGGCGCCCAAGGGGACGAGCGCCAAGGCCGCGAACAGGAACGCCGGCAGCACCACGCCCGCCCCGGCCTCGTCCAAGCGCAAATTCTCCTTCAAGGAGAAGCACGCGCTGGAACAGTTGCCCAAGCGCATGGCGCAGCTTGAGTCGGACATCAAGCGTATCAACAACACGCTGCACACGCCGAATTTCTACACCCGCGACCCCGCCGGCTTCCAGAAGGCCACCGCAGAACTGACCAAGGCGCAGGCGGAACTGGCCAAGGCCGAGGAAGAGTGGCTGGAGCTGGAAATGCGGCGCGAGGAAGCCGGCGGGTGAGCCACGCGGGACCGTGCAAGGGCGCGGCCTGCGTGCTTCGAGACGCGGCTTAGGTCCATCATCCGATCTGAACCGCCCTCATCCCCGGGCTTGACCCGGGGACCCAGCCTTGCCGCCGTGAGCCAATGGAAACCTGGGTCCCCGGGTCAAGCCCGGGGATGAGGGAGAGATCAGAGTGCCGTCATGATGCTCATCCCCCTCACCTCCCCGGACGACCCGCGCATCGACGCCTATCGCGTCATCAAGGAGCGCGATCTGGTCGGGCGCGGCGGGCGCTTCATCGTCGAGGGGCGCACGGTGCTGGATGTCGCGCTCTCGCCTCGCAACCGCTTCGCGTTGGAATCGCTGCTGCTGGCGGAAAGCCGGGTCGACGCACTCGGCTCCCTGCTGGCGCAGGCGCCGCCCGAACTACCCATCTATACCGCCAGCCAGGCGATTCTCGACGGCATTACCGGCTTCCACATCCATCGCGGCCTGCTCGGCGTCGGGCTGCGCGGGGCGCTGCCCTCGATGGCGCAGACCATCGAAGCCCTGCCGGAGGCGGCGCTGGTCGTGGTGCCGCTCGGCATCGCCAATCACGACAATGTCGGCGGCATCATGCGCAATGCCGCCGCCTTCGGCGCCGACGCGGCACTGTTCGACTTCGCCTCCTGCGACCCGCTCTACCGCAAGGCGATCCGCGTCTCGGTCGGCGGCAGCCTCGTCGTGCCCTTCGCCCGCGAGGGTTCGGCGGAAGCGCTGGTCGACCGCCTCGCCGCCGCCGGCTTCGAGCTTCTGGCCCTCAGCCCCGCCGGCGAGACGACGCTGGGCGAGGTGCAGCCCGCCCGCCGCACCGCCCTGCTGCTGGGCGCGGAAGGCCCCGGCCTGCCCGGCGCCATCCTCGCCCGCACCCGCACCGTGCGCATTCCGATGAGCGCCGGCTTCGATTCGCTCAATGTCGCCACCACCAGCGGTATCGCGCTGCATGCTCTGGCCGGCGGCCGGTAAAGCACGCGTGAGAGGCGAATCAAGGCTCGACAATCCCGGCACCGAAGCGCATTCTCAGGTGCACTTCTACAGGCGGGCAGCCGTCTGATTGATCGTCAACTCTTCAAAGCCCGAGGTTCACGCCTCGGGCTTTTTTCTGTCCGGCGCCGCTTTGGGCGGGCGGCTTTTGCTGATATGGCGGCGACCGCGCGGCTCGATCTTTGGCCGGGAGACGGAACCGATTAGGTTGGCACGACCTGATCGACGCGGGCTCCCGCCCGGCCCGAACGGAAGCTGAACGATGCCGGACCTGCCTCACCCTTCCCGCCCCGAGATCGTCAAGCTCGGCGGCAGCCTCATCGGCCACCCGCGCCTGCCGGCGCTGCTCGACGCGCTGGCGCGCCGCGGGGCACCGCTGGTGCTCGTCGCCGGGGGCGGCCCGCTGGCGGATGGCGTGCGGGCACTGCAGCCGCGCCTGGCGCTCTCCGATGCCGCCTGCCACCGCATGGCGATCCTCGCCATGGAGCAGACCGCCATCGCCTTTGCCGACCTCAGCCGCGATCCCTCGGCGCCCGGCCTCGCTCTCGCGGACACCCGCGAGGCGCTGGCCGAGGCGCACGCGCAGCGCCGCGCCGCGTTGTGGCTGCCCGCCCGCATGGTGCTGGCGGCGAGCGACCTGCCGGAGAGCTGGGAGCTGACCTCGGACAGTCTCGCGGCGTGGCTGGCGGAAAAGCTCGGCGCCGCCCGGCTCACCCTGGTCAAATCGCTCGCCGCCGCGCCGGGCAGCACCGCCCGCGAATGGGCCGCGGCCGGGCTGGTCGACCCGCTCTTTCCCGGCTTCGCCGCGCGGCTTTCCTGCCCCGTCGGCCTGACGACGGCGCAGATGCTGCTCGCCGCCTGCAACCATGGGGATGCCGCCGCATGAGCGCGACCAAGGGACGCTACCCGCGCTGGGCCTGGGCGCTCACCGGCTCCGGGCACTTCTTCACCGAATCCATCGCCCTCATAAAGTCGCTGGACGCGGTCGACCTGTTCGTCTCCAGGGCGGCTGACGAGGTGCTGCGCATGTACAAGCAGGACCTGCCGAAGGACACCCGCATCTTCAAGGAGACGACGGCCAGCTCCGCCCCGGTCGGGCGCTTCTATGAGGGGCTGTACCACACGCTGGTGGTCTCCCCGGCCTCCTCCAACACGGTGGCGAAGGCGGTGTTCGGCATCTCCGACACGCTGGTGACCAACTGCTTCGCGCAGGCCGGCAAGTGCCGCGTGCACGCCATCGTCTTCGCCTGCGACACCGCGCCGGAGATGATCACCATGGCGCCCAAGGGGCCGGTCTCGGTCTACCCGCGCCGCATCGACCTTGAGAACACTGCCAAGCTCAAGGAATTCGACGACACCGTTGTGGTGGAATCGATCGGGGAGCTGGAAGCCGCCATCGCCGCGCGGCGCCTCCACCTCGCGGACCGGGCCGCCTCCTGAGATGGCGGACGAGCGCGCGCCCGCCTCCCCGGCCAGCCCCGCCGGCAAGCCGGAAAAGGTCGCCCTCGTCACCGGCTCGCTGGCCGAGCCGCGCCTGACCAGGATCGCTGGCGAGATCACCGATGCGAGCCTCGACCCCGTCGTCGTCAATGTCGGGGTCAAGGTCGCCGCGCTGATGACGGCGGAGATCGTCGAGCGCCGGCTGAAGCTGCCCGAGGGCACCGACCGGGTACTGATGCCCGGCCGCTTCCGCGGCGACCTCGACCGGCTGGAACGCTTCTTCGGCGTGCCCTTCGCCCGCGGCCCGGACGAGGTGGCCGACCTGCCGGACTATTTCGGCCAGAAGCGCCGGGCGGCGGACCTCTCCCGGCACGACGTCACCATCTTCGCCGAAATCGTCGACGCCACCGTGCTGGATCTCGACGCGCTGGTGGCGCGCGCCTTGTTTCTCCAGGGCGAGGGCGCCGACGTCATCGACCTCGGCTGCCTGCCGGACACGCCGTTCCCGCATCTGGAAGACGCCATCGCCGCCCTTCACGAACGAGGGCTGAAGGTCAGCGTCGACAGCTTCGATCTTTCCGAACTCGCCCGCGCCACCCGCGCCGGCGCCGACTACCTGCTCAGCCTCAACGAGACCACGCTGGACGTCGCCAAGGAAGGCCCGGCGGTGCCGATCCTGGTGCCGGCGACGCAGGGCGACCTCGCCTCGCTCTGCCGCGCGGTCGATGCCTGCCTGGCCTCGGGCCAGCCCTTCTATGCCGACCCGATCCTCGACCCGATCCATTACGGCTACACCGCCTCGGTGGTGCGCTATGCCGAGCTGCGGCGGCGCTATCCCGATATCCCGATACTGATGGGCATCGGCAATGTCACCGAGCTGACCGATGCCGACACGACAGGGATCAACGCCATTCTGATGGGGATGATATCCGAACTGCACATCCAGGCGGTGCTGGCGGTGCAGGTGAGCCCGCATTGCCGCACGGCGGTGCGCGAATTCGACCGCGCCCGGCGCGAATATTTCGCCGCCCGCCAGGCCGGTGCGCTGCCGCAGGGCTTTGGCGGCGGGCTGATGGGCCTGCGCGACCGCAAGCCCTATGCCGCCGCGCCGGACGAGATCGCCCGCCTCGCCTCGGAGGTGCGCGACCGCAATTTCCGCATCGACGTGACGCAGGCCGGCATCCACATCTACAATCGCGACGGCCACCATGTGGCCAGCGAGCCGTTCGCGCTGTTTCCCCATCTCGGCGTCGAAGCCGATGGCGCCCACGCCTTCTATCTCGGGGTAGAAGCCGCCCGCGCCGAGATCGCCTTCAAGCTCGGCAAGCGCTACGCGCAGGACGAGGGGCTGAAATGGGGCGCGGCGGGCGAGATCGCCGGCAGCCCCGAGGAAGCCCACCGTTTGACATTCAAGGAAGCCGGCACGACCTTGCAGGCCAAATCCGCCAAGGCGAAAGCCGGAGAAACCCCGTGATCCGTGAAGCCATCGTCACCACCCGTTCGCTGGAAGGTGAGCCGCATATTGCGCCGATGGGCGCGACGGTGATCGAGGGCGGCTATCTGCTACAGCCTTTCCGCCCCTCGCGCACGCTGGACAATCTCGCCCGCACCCGCATCGCCGTGGTCAATTTCACCGACGATGTGCGCATCTTCGCCAGTTGCGTGGTCGGCCGCCGGCTGAATGTCGACGTCAGGAAGGCGACCTATATCGACTGCCCGCGCCTCGCCGACGCGCTCTCGCATGACGAGATCACCGTCGAGCGGGTGGAGGACGACCCGCAGCGGCCGAAGTTCTTCTGCAAGACCTATCATTCCGAAGGCCATACACGTTTCGAGGGCATGAACCGCGCCAAGGCGGCGGTGCTGGAGGCAGCTGTGCTGGTGAGCCGTCTGAACATGCTCCCCGACGAGAAGGTCGACCAGGAGATGGCCTATCTCGCCATCGCGGTGGAAAAGACCGCCGGGCCGGAGGAACTGGAAGCGTGGGGCTGGATGCTGGAGGCCGTGGCGCAGCACCGCAGCCGGCGCGCCTCATGAGCGCGCCCGCGCCCGGCCTGCTGGCCAGCGTCACCGATCTCCACGAGATGGAGCTGGCGCGGGCCGGCGGCGCCGACATCGTCGATCTCAAGCAGCCGGCCTTCGGCGCGCTGGGAGCCTGGAGCACCGACGCGCTGGCCGCCGCGGTCATGCTGTGGGGCGCCTGGGGGGAGCAACTGGGCGAGCAGGCGCGCCCGGCGCTGAGCGCCACCGCCGGCGACCAGCCGATGGTGCCGGCGCTTGTCCGCGCCGCCGCCGAGCGCGTCGCCGGGACCGGCGTACCGATCGTCAAGATCGGTCTTTCCCGCTCCCAGCACACCAATGAATGCATCGAGGCGCTGGCCCCGCTCGCCAGCCGGGTGCGGATGATCGGCGTGCTGTTCGCCGATGAAGGGCCGGATTTCGGCGTGCTCGCCGCGCTCGGCCGGGCCGGCTTCGCCGGGGTGATGATCGACACCGCCGACAAGAAGGCCGGGTCGCTCACCGCGCATCTCGACCCGCTCACCCTCGGCCAGTTCGTCGCCGAGGCGCGCCGCCACGGGCTCCTCACCGGGCTCGCCGGCTCGCTCGCGCTCGACGACATCCCGTCCCTCGTCGGCGTCGGGGCAGACTATCTCGGCTTTCGCGGCGCGCTGTGCGAGGGCGGTCGCAGCGGCACGCTCGACCCGGTGCGGCTCGGCCAGGTCCACGCCCGCCTGCGCGAACCGAGCGACCATTAGCGCCCATCCTCCGTCGTCATCCCGGCCGAAGCACCGCGCAGAGCCGGGATCGCAGACCGATCGCCTCCCGGGAAGCGATCCCGGATCGATCCTGACGGATCGTCCGGGATGACGGCGCGCGACGACTCTCCCACCTTGACTTTACCTTTCGGGAGGTTCATTCCCCCGCCCGCCGCGTGTCACCGCGCCGCAATTGGAATCCCCTAACCATGCCCTGCGACAGTACCAGTCGATTGTCCGGCCCGTGGCGGCCGGCGCCGTGAGCCGGCCTCGGGGTTGAGATCCCGTTTCGGCTCCCCGCGCCGCCTGTAAATGGCCGGTCAGCGGAAAGAGAGCCGAAATGGACGAACGGACGGAAGACCGCCGCGACGATATGTTCGTCGATGCCGCAGCCCTGGCGGCCGAACTCGCCGAAGAGCACCCCGCCGACATCGCCGAAGCGCTTGACGAGCAGGAACCGAGGACGGCCTCCGCCGTGCTCGCCAGCCTGCCGCGCGAGCAGCAGGTCGAGGTGCTGGACGGCCCCGACGTCGACCTCACCAGCGAGTTGATCGAGGCGCTGCCGGTCGAGGAGGCGGTGCGCCTCGTCTCCGACATGTCGGCCGACCGCGCGGCGGACCTGTTCCGCTGGATGGACGAGCCGGCCCGCTCGCATCTGTTCGCCCGCCTCGCGCCGGAGACGCAGGCCGAGCTGAACCGCCTGCTCGCCTGGCCTGAGCACAGCGCCGGCAGCCTGATGACGACCGAATTCGTCACCGTGCCCTCCACCTGGACGATCGGCGAGACGCTGCGCCATATCCGCGAGACCGAGCGCACGCGCGAAACAATCTACGCCATCTACGTGCTCGACCCGGACACCCAGAGGCTCGTCAAGGCGGTGACGCTGCGCCGCCTCATCACCGGCGAGCCCGAGCAGCCGATCCTCGAAGTCGCGCCCAAGCACGACCCCATCACCACCGACCCGCTGATGGACCGCGAGGAGGTGGCCAAGCTGATCTCGAAATACGACCTGCTGGCGGTGCCGGTGGTGGACGAAAACGAGCATGTGCTCGGCATCGTCACCGTCGACGACATGATCGACGCGATCATCGAGGAAGGCACCGAGGACGCGCAGAAATTCGGCGGCATGGAAGCCCTCGACGAGCCCTATATGGAGATCGGCTTCTTCAGCATGCTGAAGAAGCGCGGCGGCTGGCTCTCCATCCTGTTCCTCGGCGAGATGCTGACCGCCAACGCCATGCAGCATTTCGAGGACGAGCTGGAGCGCGCCATCGTGCTCACCCTGTTCATCCCGCTGATCATGAGTTCGGGCGGCAATTCCGGCTCGCAGGCGACCTCGCTGATCATCCGCGCGCTGGCCCTGGGCGAGATCAAGCTCAAGGACTGGTGGCGGGTGGCGCTGCGCGAGCTGCCCTCCGGCCTCGTGCTCGGCGCGATCCTCGCCACGCTGGGCATGACGCGCATCACCGTCTGGCAGCTCGCCGGTTTCCACGATTATGGCGAGTACTGGGTGCTGGTGGCGGCCACAGTCGGCGCGGCGCTGGTCGCCATCGTCACCTTCGGTTCGCTGATCGGGTCGATGCTGCCCTTCGTGCTGCGCCGGCTCGGCTTCGACCCCGCCAGCGCCTCGGCACCGTTCGTGGCCACCTTCGTCGACGTCACCGGGCTGGTGATCTACTTCTCCGTCGCCATGGTGATCCTGCGGGGCACGCTGCTTTAAAGCTGGGCAACGTCATCCCGGCCGAGCGCAGCGAAAGCCGGGATCGCCATCCGTAGCGGAACGCGATCCCGGATCGGCCTTCGGGCCGTCCGGGATGACAAATCGGACGACGGCTAAACCCCCGCCAGCACTTCACCCTGCCCGCCCATCAGCGTGTCGCCGACGATCCGGCGCGCATGGGTCCAGCCCTTGAGCATGTCCTTCAGCTCCGGCACCCGGCGGGCGAGCAGGCGCAGCGCCACCAGTTCGTGGCTGCCGGTGTCGATGAAGCCGGCCGGCAGCTCGGGCACCGCATGGGTGAAAATCGTCCCGCGCTTCATGCCGCGCCCCGCCAGCCTGCCGATGGCGCCGCCGACGCTCACCGTGCCGGCGATCATGCCGGTGGCCAGCCCCTCGCCGGCATCGCCGCCGATGGTGATGAGCCCGCCGCGCTGGCGTTCGGCCGCGCGCGGGCCGGCATTGCCGCCGATCCTCAGCACGCCGCCGGAGAGGCCGCGCCGCGAACCCGAGCCCGCCGCGCCGGCACGGGCACCCGCATGGCCGGCGAGTTCGATCCGCCCACCGGACATTTCCGCGCCGAGAAAATCGCCGGCATCGCCACTGACGCGCAGGAAGCCGCCGCTCATGCCCCGCCCGGCGAAGGCGCCGACCTGGCCATCGACGATCAGCTCGCCCTCCGACATGCCGGCGCCGACGCCGTCGAGGCGCGGATCGCCGATCTCGATCAGCAGCACGCCGTCCGGCGCGCCCTCGACGAAGAACAGTTCCGCCAGCTTCACGCTCCGCCCGCCATGCGGCACGGCGAGGTGCTCCAACTCGCGCAGCGAGAGCGGACGGGTAACCGAAGGCGTGAGGCCGGAAAGGTCGACGCGGGCCTCGAAAGGCGCGCGCGGCTTCAGGGAAACCCCGCTCATGCCGTCTCTCCCGCGCCGTTCTGCATGATCTCGCGCAGCTTGAAGTGGAACGGCCCGAGAGTGCCGCCGTAATTGCCGGCGTCGATCGCCACCACGCCGCCCTCGCTGCCGAGAGCGCAGACGGCGGAGATGCCGACCTTTGTGGCTTCCGCCACCGCCGCGAAGCTCACCCCGTCGATGACGATTTCCAGCACCGAGCCGACCTCTGCCGGCAGATGGCTCGGCACCGTGCCGCGCAGGGTCGGGCAATAGGCGTCATTGGTGGAGGCGAACAGGCCCTTATATTTCGAGCCGACCTTGGAGCCGGAGCGCACCACCCCGCCGGGGAACGGCAGGATGATCCCCTCGACCTTGCCCATCGCCGCCACCGCCGCCTCGGCCGCCCTCAGCGCCTGCCCGCGCGAGCGGGCGAGGATGAGGAAATTGCCGCCGCCGACACCCTCCACCGAGCCGGTGTCCTCGTCGCAGACGAACTCGCCCTCCATGACAGGCAGGCGCCAGAACCTCTTGTCGCCGATCTTCTTGGAAATCTGGTGCCCGTCGGCGAAGTAGCGGATGGTCTTGGCCAGCGGCACCCTCTTGCCGGTCTCGATGCCGGCATAGCAGGCGGTGGTCGGGCAGGTCAGCACGCACTGGCCGAGGCGCAGCGGCACCACCTTCTTCAACTGCTTGAAGTCCATCGCGAAGATGAGCAGGGACACGCCCGGGCGCCTGTCCGGCGTCTCCTCGGGTGTGAGCGTGCGCTCGATCCCCGCCTCGCAGCCGCAGCCGATCACCGAGGTGGCGAAGCCGGTGGTGGTGCGGCCGGCGATCAGTGCCCATTCCGGCGTGTCGGCGGTGACGATGAGGCGGGTGCCCACCATCGGGAAGGCTTCCGCGAAGGTGTCGCGGATCTCGACGCCATTGAGGATCATCGGGCGCCCTCCACGACCATCCTTCGAGGCTCGCTGCGCTCGCACCTCAGGATGACGTTGCTCTTGAAGAAGGCCGTCATCCTGAGGTGCCCGGCAACGCCGGGCCTCGAAGGATGCTCAGGCCGAAGACCGCACTCCATCCGGGCCCTCACGACGCCCCCCCTTCGCATTTCAGGATGGTCGGCCCGGCGCCGTTGCGCAGTTCGCCGTCGCTGACGCGGAAATGCTGGGCCTTCAGCCCCACCGCCTCGTCGAACCAGCGCTGCATGTCCGTGTCGACCGAGCGGTCGAAGTCGGGGCGGGCGACATGGGTGGTGCCCTGCGCGAGTTCCACCACCACGCCGTCCTTGACGATCAGCCGGCCACCCTTGAACACCAGCCGCGCCGCCGAGAACATCGCCTCGCGGTCGGCGTCCTCCGCGTGCACCGCGATGTCGGCCACCGCGCCGGGGCCGAGATGGCCCTTGTCCTTGAGCCCGAGAATGCGGGCGGGGCCGGCGCGGGTGAGGATGGCGATCTCCTCCAGCGTGTATTCGCGGGTGATCTGCGCCAGCAGCGTGTGCGCCTGCGCCGCCTTGTTGAGGGTGGCGAGCTGGGCGTTGCGGAAATCGCGGTCCATCAGCAGGCGGATCAGGTGCGGATAGGTGGTGAACGAGCCGCCATTGGGATGGTCGGTGGTCAGGAAGATCCGCCACGGGTCTTCCACCAGCAGGAACAGTTCCAGCCCGATCGCCCATTGCAGCGCGTTGACGAACGACTTGTCCTTGTACTCGAACGGCACCACGCCGCAGGCGGCGTCCAGCTCGATATCCATGCCGATGGACTTCTTCGGGCTGGCGAGGCCGCGATTGCGGTATTGCGACATGTAGTCGGCCGAGGCGGTGACGGTCTGGCCGAACATCACCTGCCCCACATCCACGGAGATGTTCGGATTGGCGTTGACCATTTCCGCGATCCGCGCCGCCGAGGAGGAAAAGCGCTTGTCGCCCTCGGTGCCGTAGGAATGGAACTGCAGATGGGTCAGGTGCAGCCGCCGTCCCTCGGTGGCGAGGATGGTGGCGAGCGTCGTCTCGTCATTGCCCGGCACGCCGAGATTGCAGCCATGCAAATGGATCGGGTGTGGCAGGCCCAGCTCCGTCACCGCGCGGATCAGCGTGGTCAGCACCTTGCGCGGGCTCACCCCGTAATGCGGGTTGGCCTCGTCGAGGTCCATCTTGCGGGCGTTGAACTTGAAGGCGTTGATGCCGCCGGGATTGACGATCTTGATGGCGAAGGCCTGCGTCGCCTCGATCATCCAGCCGACATAGGCGTTGACCTGCTCCTGCCCGGCGCCGGCCGCCAGCAGGCGCTGGAAATAGTCGTCATTGCCCAGCACCAGATAGGCGCCGGTGTCGAGATTGGGGATGTCGGCCATCTCCAGATGCGCGCCGCGCGCATTGGCGCCGAGCATCGCCGGCTCGAACACCGTGGTGTAGCCCAGTTCGGCGTAGCGGCAGCCGGTGGCGTGCGCGGTCGGCACCGCCCGCCCGCCGCCGCAGCCGCAGAAATTGCCCGGCATTTCGGGAAAGGCTCGCCGGTCCTCCTGCATCAGCAGGCGGGCGAGGTTCATCTTGCCGCCGGCGATATGGCTGTGCAGATCGATGCCGCCGGCCATGACCACGTCGCCGCCGAGGTCATACTCGGCGTCCGCCTTCAGGCCGGTGGGGGCGACGATGCGCCCGTCCTCGATCTCGATGTCACGCATGGCGCCGGCGGCGACGCCGTTCTCGCCATTGGCCGGGTCGAGCACGCGCCCGCCCTTTAGCCGCAGTCTCATCTACCCCTCCGCTATGCGACGCACAGCCTCGGCGACGCTGGGGAGCGTCGCGACGCGCAAGGCGCCGAGCGGCAGGCTTACGATGGAATCCATGCGGAACACCGTGCCGGCGTGGTCGACGCCGGGAGTGCCCACAGGGATGAGAACATCAGGTTCAGTGTCGAATACTGTCTCGGGATGGGCAAGCGCGATCAGCTTGCCGGTGAAGTTCATCGCGGCGAGGTCCGGCGGCGGCTCAGGCCGGAACGCCGAGACCCACACCAGCACGTCGGCGTCGGCCAGCGCGGCCTGCGTGGCGAACAGCGCGCCGTCATGCGCGCTTGCCTGCCCCCGCACCGCGGTGCGGAACGGATAGCCGAGCCGCCACAGCAGCAATTGGTTGGCGCCGATGATGTTGTCGCGTCCGCCGAGCGGAAACACGCCGCCGCGGGTGGAAAGGTTCAGCGTGTCGACGAGCGCGGTCGCCCGTTCCGCCACCAGATCGCCGTCGTCGAGTTCCGCCGCGTTCCAGGTCACCACCGCGTAATGAGCGTTGCGCAGTTTCTCGGCCAGCGCGGCCAGCGCCTCCGCGCCGATGCCGCCGAAGCTCTCCCCCGGCGGCCGGCGGCCGGCGACGAGGCTGCCCAGCGCCTCCAGCGCCGCCACCGGGTCGGCACTCGCGTGATGAACGATGCTGGCGCCGGCAAGCTGCGCGCTCGCCTTCTCGCCCGGCGCGCCGCCGAGAAAGACCACGGTGCGGCCCTGGTCGGCGAAAAGCGGCGTGGCGGGGAACAGCCGCTCGAACAGCCGGCCCCAGGTCGCGGCGGGGTCGTCGCCGACCACCAGCAGTACGTCGCAGCGGTTGCGCACCTCGGCCAGCGTGGTCGACAGCCAGCCGGTGCGCTGGGCGGCGGCGTAGTTCCGGAACAGCCCGTCCGAGGCGTAATGGTCGAGCACGCCGCCGAAGCGGATGGCGAGATCGACCAGCGCGCCGGCGCCGGCCATGTCGGCGCCGAACCCGCCGATCAGCGGCGAACGCGCCGCCGCGAGAATCTGATGCGCCACACGAGCCGCATCGGTCGGACCGGCCTCCTCACCGGCCACACGCGCCACCGGATCGGGCACATCGATACGCCGCAGCAGCCGCGCCGCCTCGGGGCAGACCGGAGCCCTGGCGCGAATCGCGCGGCCCTCGACCTCGACGGCAAGGTCGTCGCAGCCCAGCCCGCAGAAGCCGCAGGCCACATTCTCGATCGTCTGAACCTCGGCCATGGCCAACTACCTGATCAATCAATCGTATTTGATGTAGGCGAAGCGCAGGTCGCCGCGCGGCGTGCCTTCCAGCGCGCTGTCCGGCTCGCCCCCCGGCTGCCAGCCGACGACCTCTTCGATCTTCTTCGCCAGTTGAAAATCCCGCTCGGTGATGCCCTTGGCGTCGTGCGACATCAGCCGCACCTCGACCCAGGCATAGGAGGCGGTGATGTCGGGATGGTGCCAGGCTGCCTCGGCCAGATGGCCGACGGCGTTGATCACCATCAGCGTGCCCTTCCAGCTCGACGTGCGATAGGTGCGTCGAATCCAGCCGTCCTGCAGCTTCCAGTGCGGCAGATCGACGGCAAGGCGTTCCTCCACCTCGTTGTCGGTGAAGGTTTTTTTCGGGTCCAGCGCCATTTCCTGGCGTCCTCCTGGCGGCGTATGCCCGTTCTGTCGCGGGCGGCATTTACTGATTCGGTAGCACGCCCGCGCCGCATCCGGCAAACCCGGAAATCATCACCCGGCTTGTCCCCGACGCCCTCCGGGTCTTACCATGGCGTTCGAGGAAACGCTGGTGAACACCACGACACGTCAATTCCGCACCGCGAGCGAGCAACTGGACCGGGCGGCGGTGCGCATCACCGCGCCGGGCCGGCTGCATCTGGGATTCCTCGATCTCGCCGGTACGCTCGGCCGCCGCTTCGGCAGCCTCGGCATCACCCTCGACCGCCCCTCCACCGTGGTGCGCCTGCGCCGCGCCGGACGGCTCGTCGCCAGCGGGCCGGACGCTGGCCGGGCCGTGGCGGCGGTGGAGAAGGCGGCGGCCCGCTTCGGCCTCGACAAGCGGGTGGAAGTGGTGGTCGAGGCGGCGCTGCCGCCCCATTCCGGCCTCGGCTCCGGCACCCAGCTCGGGCTCGCCGTGGCGACCGGGCTGTGCCTCATCAACGGGCTCGACATCTCCCCGCGCGAGATTGGCGCGGCTTTGGGTCGCGGCGCCCGCTCGGCCATCGGCATCGGCGCCTTCACCGAGGGCGGGGTGATCCTCGACGGCGGCAAGAAGCGTGGCTCGGAGGCGCCCCCGCCCGTTCTCTCGCGCCTGCCCTTCCCCGAGAACTGGCGCATCCTGCTGGTATATGACCAAGGCCATCAGGGACTTAGCGGCATCGAGGAAGTGCAGGCGATGGAAGGCCTGCCACCTTTCGCCGACACGCTCGCCGGGCACATGGCGCGGCTGGCCGTGATGGTCGCGCTCCCGGCGCTGGCCGAAGGGGATGTGGATTATTTTGCCGCCGCCGTGGGCGAAATGCAGCGGCTGCTCGGAGAGCACTATGCGAGTGCACAGGGGGGCCGCTATACAAGCGGTTCCGTCGCCGAGGTGATGGATTGGCTTGAGGCGCGCGGCCTGCGCGGCCTCGGCCAGAGTTCCTGGGGTCCCACGGGTTTTGCCATTCTCGGCAGCCCCGAGGAGGCCGACCAGCTTCTCAGCGAGGCCCGCCTCCGCTTTGGCGACCGGCCCGCTCTGGCTTTCGACTGCGCCCGCGGCAGCAATGCCGGGGCGCGGGTCGAATGGCTTGCCTGCGTCGAGCAGTGCTAGCGACGGTTTTGGCGTAACGCCCGCGTCGCTCCCTCATCTTCCGCACGAGAGGCCGCAAGGCCCGATTCTGACCTAGGGAACGCACGCAATGGCGGATATCGCCCCCATTCTCCACATCATCTCGCCGCTTCGCCATGTCAGCCCGTTCGACGTCAACATGGCGGTCGATGCCGGCTACACCACCATCCTCCCCTATTCCGGGGTCACGCTCGACGAGGTCGGCGACCTGACGCAGGACATGATGTTCTCGCGCCATCCCGACGCCGCGCCCCGCACCGGCCTGTTCATCGGCGGCAAGGATGCGGGCCTCGCGCTCGACATGGCCAACAAGGCGAAGAGCGTGCTGTTTCCGCCCTTCGAGATTTCCGTCTTCGTCGATCCCGCCGGCTCCTTCACCACCGCCGCCGCCATGGTGGCGGAAGTGGAGCTGAAGCTGCGCCCTACCCGCCCCGAGGGGCTGAAGGGCGTGAAGGTGCAGGTCTATGGCGCCACCGGCGTGGTCGGCGGCATTGCCGGCGTCATCGCCGCGCAGGCGGGCGCGCAGGTGACGCTGGTCAGCCACCGCGACATCGAGGCGGTGGAGACCAAGGCGCGCGACTTCAAGCAGCGCTTCGGCGTCGACCTCGCCAGCGCCACCGGCAAGAGTGAAGACGGGAAGCGCGCGCTGGTCACGGATGTCGAGGTCGTGCTGGCCTGTGGCCGCGCCGGGGTGGAAATCCTCTCCGCCGACGTGCTGGCCGAGGCGAAGCACCTCAAGGTCGCCGCCGACGTCAACGCCGTGCCGCCCTCGGGCATTGCCGGCATCGACGCCCATGCCAACGGCACCCCGCTCGCCCACGGCGCGCTGGGCATCGGCGCGCTGACCATCGGCCATCTCAAATACCGCGTGCAGCATGAACTGCTGGAGCGCATGCGCGTCGCGCCGTCGGCGATGACCATCGGGTTCGAAGATGCCTTCCTCCTCGCGCGATCCCTCACGGCCTGAGGGCAAAGCCGATGTCGTGCTTGTCGGCATCGCCGCGCGCGGACTGGCCGCCTCCGCCCGCCGCGCCGGCCTGCGTGCGCTCGTCCTCGACCTGTTCGCGGACACCGACACGCAGGCACTGGCGCATCGCGTCGTCCGGCTGCGCCGCCGCGGCGGGCTCCGCATCGACCCGGACGACCTGCTGGAACAGCTCGCCCGCCATGCCCGGCCGGACATTCCGCTCGTGCTCGGCACCGGGTTCGAGGACGCGCCGGACCTGGTCTCGGAGCTGGCGCGCCGCTTCCGGCTGGTCGGCAGCGCCGCGCCCACGCTTGCCCGGCTCAAAGACCCGTTCCGCTTCGCACGATTGCTGGCCGAACTCGATATCCCGCACCCGCGCATCTTCACCGGCAGCGCGCCGGACAGCGTGCGGTTGTTGGAAAAGCGCGTCGGCGGCGCCGGCGGGGGGCATGTCCGCCCGGCGGTGCGGCCGCGCGGCGAGGGCTGGTATCTGCAGGAACGGCTGGAGGGGCGCAGCCTCTCCGCGCTGTTCCTCGGCAATGGCCGCGCCGCGCGGCTTCTGGCCTTTTCCGAGCAATGGTGCGACCCGTGCGACGGGGCGCCATTCCGCTATGGCGGCTGCGCCGGGCCGATCGGCATCGACGGCGGGATCGCCCGGCAGGTCGCCGGCGCACTCGACCGTGTCGCGGGAGCCTCCGGTCTCCTCGGCCTCGCCAGCGCGGACCTCATCGTCCAGGCCGAAGGCTGGCACCTCATCGAGGTCAACCCAAGGCCCGGCGCGACGCTGGACATCTTCGACGCGCCGCCGATGCCGCCCCTGCTGCGGCTTCATCTCGATGCCTGTGCGGGCGAACTGCCGGACCTCCCGCTCCTTGTCCCCGGCGCGGGCGTGGCGGCCCGGGCCGCCGGCGTATTTTACGCACCCGCCGCCCTCGCCCCGGGGCCGGATGCGCTGCCCGACTGGGTGGCCGACCGTCCCTCCCCGGGCACGCGCCTCGCGGCGGGGGAGCCCGTCTGCACGGTGTGGGCGACCGGGCACGACCTTTCCGAAGCCCGTGCCGTTCTGGCGCGGCGCATGGATCATCTTCGGTGCGGGCTGAGCATGGCCAGCCGCGCTGCTGCGGAGTAACTCTCCCATGGCAACTCTCCATCTGGAAAACCCGAGGCCGAGCGTGGCCGCACTGGCGGCGCCGCTGGTCGACAACCTCGTCGCCAATGCCCTCGCGCTGCGCCTCGGGGTGAGCCGCAGCCCCTGCGGCGCGCGCCTCGTCGATGCCGGCATCGCCGTGCACGGCGGGCTGGAAGCGGGCCGGCGCATCGCCGAAATCTGCCTCGGTGGCCTCGGCGCGGTGAGCCTCGCCACCAGCGGGCGTTTCGCGCGCTGGGGCACGATGGTCACGGTGACCACCGCCGACCCGGTCATCGCCTGCCTCGGCAGCCAGTATGCCGGCTGGAGCCTGGCGGAAGGCGATTTCTTCGCCCTCGGCTCAGGCCCGGCCCGCGCGCTCTGGGCGAAGGAAGCGCTGTTCGAGGAACTCGGTTATCGCGACAGCGCCGACCACGCCTGCCTGGTGCTGGAAGTCGACAGACTGCCGCCGGACGTGCTGGTCGCGCGGATCGCGGAAGAGTGCGGCATCGCGCCGGACAAGCTGACGCTGATCCTCACCCCCACATCCAGCCTCGCCGGCACGGTGCAGATCGTCGCCCGGGTGCTTGAAGTGGCTCTGCACAAGACCCACGCCCTGCACTTCCCGCTCGACCGGGTGGTGGACGGCATCGGTGCCTCGCCCTTGCCGCCGCCGGCGCCGGATTTCGTCGCCGCCATGGGCCGAACCAATGACGCGACGCTTTATGGCGGCGACGTGCAGCTGTTCGTCACCGGGCCGGAGAGCGAGGCCCGCGAACTCGCCGAAGGCCTGCCCAGCTCCACCTCGCGCGACCATGGGCGCACCTTCGCGGAGATCTTCACCTCCTATAAGGGCGACTTCTACGCCATGGACCCGATGCTGTTCAGCCCAGCGCGGGTTACCGTGACGGCGCTGGAAACCGGCCGCAGCTTCACCTTCGGCGCATTCCACGACGATATACTGGAGCGCTCCTTCGCATGAGGCCGGAACGATCCGATACGGTCGTCATCTTCACCGAGGACGCCGATTGGCACACGCGCCGCCTCAGGGCGGGGATCGAGCGCGAGGGCCTCGAGGTCCTCGTGCTCTCGCTCAACGATTGCGGCTTTGCCATCGGCGAGAGCGCGCACGGCCTCGTGTTGCCCGGCCTTGGCGACAGGCTGCCGGCCGCCGCCTTCGTGCGCCTCATCGCCAAGGGTTCGACCGAGCAGATCACCGCCCGGCTTGGCCTGTTGCACGCGCTCGGCACGCTCGGCGTCAAGGTGATGAACGATGCCCGCGCCATCGAGCGCTGCGTCGACAAGTCGATGACCAGCTTCCTGATCGCGCAGGCCGGCCTGCCGACGCCGCGTAGTTTCGTGAGCGAAAACCGTGCGGCGATGCAGGCGCTGGTCGACGAGGCGCCGGGCGACATGGTGCTGAAGCCGCTGTTCGGCGCCCAGGGGCGCGGCATACGCCGCATTGCTCCCCGTTCGCCCTTGCCCGAGCCCGACAAGGTCGGCGGCATCTATTATCTCCAGGACTTCGTCGCCGCCCCGGGTGCGGAAAGCTATCAGGACTGGCGGGTCTTCGTCATTGGCGGGCGGGTGGCCGGCGCCATGCTGCGCCGCTCGCCGGTGTGGATCACCAACATCCACCAGGGCGCCGTCGGCGTGGCCGCGCCGTTCGATGCCCGCGCCCATGATCTCGCCATCCGCGCCACGGCGGCGGTCGGGGCCGACTATGCCGGGGTCGACCTGATCGAGGACGCGCAGGGGCGGCTCCAGGTGCTGGAGGTCAACTCCATGCCGGCCTGGAAGGGCCTGCAGAAGGCCACCGACACCGACATCGCCGGCGCCCTTGCCCGCCACCTCGCCGAAGCGCTGTCCGTAGCCGTGCCGGCATGAACGCCGAGGCCATCGCGGGCGCCTTCCGCGCCGCCTGCCATGCCGAACTCGACGCGCTGAAAGCGGGCAACGTGCACCGCTTCAGCGCCGGACACGGCATGGAGGTGGCGCATTTCGAGCGGGCGGCGCAGGCGGCGGCGCCATTCCTCGCCGCGCCGGGGGAGCGGGTCGGGCGGCGGATCGAGACCGCGGTGGCGGCCTCGCTGGCGGCAACCGGCCTCAACACCAATCTCGGCATCATCCTGCTCTGCGCGCCGCTTGCCGCCGCCGCCGAGCGGCCGGGGGCGTTGCGGACAAACCTCGACGCGGTGCTGGCCGGGCTCGACCTCGCCGACGCCGAGGCCGCCTTCCGCGCCATCGCCGCCGCCAGCCCCGGCGGTCTTGGCCGGCCGGCCGCGCATGATGTGGCCGAGCCGGCCCGCATCGGGCTCCAGGAGGCGATGGCGGAGGCGGCGGGCCGCGACCGCATCGCCCGGCAATATGTGACGGGCTTCGCGGATGTGTTCGATATCGGCCTTGCCCGCTTCATGGAACTCGCAGGCACCGTGCCGGAGGCCCGCACCGAAGCGGTGCATCTCGCCTTCATGGCCACCTTTCCTGACAGCCACATCGCCCGCAAGTTCGGGCTGGCGACGGCCGAGCGGGTGCGGGCCGAGGCGGCGGAGGTCGCGGCGACCGTCGACTTCCATGCCCCGGCGGAAGCGCGCCGCGCGCCGCTGCACGCCTTCGACATGAGCCTGAAGGCGCGCGGGCTCAACCCCGGCACCAGCGCCGACCTCACCGTCGCCACGCTGTTCGCCGGCGCACTGCTCAGCCCATGAACGCCGCGATGTCCGCCCGCGACAGCCGCCCGTCATGCAGCGCGCTGGCCAGCAGCACGCCGGCGACGCCAAGGTCGGCCAGACGATGAAGGTCATCCGCACCGCGCACGCCGCCCGCCGCATAGACCCGCCGGCCCTGCGCCCGCGCCAGCACGCCGGACAGCCTTTCGATGTCCGGCCCCTGCCCGGCGCCGACCCGCGCCAGCGTCATCACGATCACCGCCTGCGGCCAGAGACCGGCGTCGGCGTGAAGCTCGGCCGGCCCGCGCGGGCCTTCCGCGCCGTAGTCGAGCGAGAGCAGCCCCGCGCCGCCCGCCAGCGCCGCCTCGGCCTCGGCGCGGCCGGCGAGGCTTTCGCTGCCGACCACCGGCCGGCCCGGCCCGTTCGCCACCCGGCGCGACAGTGCCGCCGGGGTGGCCTCGCCGGCATCGACCCACAGGCCGAGCCCGGGATGGCGCGCGGCGAGGCGACCCAGCACCGCATCATGGCCGCTTTTGCCGGCGATGGCGTCGAGATCGGCGATGTAGAGCGTGCGGAAGGCGCCGAGCGCCAGCAGTCCGTCGGCCACGTCGAGCGGGGCGGCGGAGGCGGACAGCGGCGTCTCGATCGGCCGATAGGCCTCGCGGGCGCCGCGCCTTGCATGGACCACCGCACCTCCCATCAGGTCGATCACCGGTATAAGTTCCACGCTGGGCATCCTTTTCGGGCAGATCGTTGAATGTTGGTTTTCGTGGTCGAAACGATCACCGGTGGCGGCCATCTCGGCGCGGCGCTTCCCGCCTCGCTGATAGCGGAAGGCGCGCTGATGCGCGACACGCTGATCGGGGATCTGGAGGACCTGCCGGGCGTGCGGGTCATCACCACTCATGATGCGCGCTTTCCCGCGCCGCCGCGCGGCACCAGCACGGCGCTGCGCCTCGGCGACGATCCGTCGTCGGTGTGGAAGCTGATGGCGCAGCAGGCGGATTGCTGCTGGCCGATCGCGCCGGAAACCGGCGGCATCCTCGAACGCCTGGCCGAGGAGTTGCGCGCGCAGTGCCGCCGCGTGGTGGCGCCGGACGCGGAGACCATCGCGCTGTGCGCCAGCAAGCACCGCACCGCGCAGGTGCTGGCGGCGGCCGGCGTGGAGGTTGTCCCCACCTGGCGCCCCGAAGCACTGCCGGCCGATGCGAGCGGCCCCTTCGTGGTCAAGCCGGATGACGGCGCCGGCGCGGCCGGCATCCACATTCTCCAGCAGGCGCCGCCCTTTTCGCCCGGTCTCATCGTCCAGCCGCTCATCGCGGGCGAGGCGGCGAGCCTCACCTTGCTCTGCCAGAGCGGGCGGACCCATGTGCTGGCCGCCAACCGCCAGCATATGGCGCGCGCGGACGACACGCTGCGCTTCACCGGCGTCACCGTCGGCGCCTTCCCGGTGGACGAGGCGCTGCGCTCCCTGGCCAATCGCCTCGGCGCCGCCCTGCCGGGCCTGCACGGCCTCGTCGGGGTCGATTATATCGCGACGGCGGCGGGTCCGGTGGTGGTGGAGGTCAATCCGCGCCTCACCACCGCCTATGCCGGCCTGCGCCGTGCGCTGGGGGTGAACCCGCTCGCCTTCGTCGCCGAGTTGATCCGCGACGGCGTGGTGCCCGACCTGCCGCATCTGCCGCCCGCCCTTCCCGTCGAAGTCCTGACTGTCGAGGTCCTACCGTGAACAAGATCGCCCGCCTGGGATGGGACGTCGGCGGCGCCCATGTGAAGCTCGCCGCCTTCGGGCAGGATGGCCGGCTGAAGGCCGTGCGCATCGCGCCCTGCCCGGTGTGGAAGGGCGAGGCGCCTCTGGCCACGACCCTGCGCGAACTGCGCGCCGAATTCGCGCCCGGCGTGCCCTCCGCCGTCACCATGACCGCCGAGGGCGCCGACCTCTGGCCCGACCGCCGCGCCGGCGTGGTGGGCACCGCCGCGCTCCTGATGCGCGAACTCGCCGGCGCCCCGCTCGCCCTGTTCGCCGGCCCGGAAGGCTTCGTGCCGCCCGAGCGCGCCGCCGAGCATGCCGATCATATCGGCTCGGCCAACTGGTACGCCACCGCCGCCGTTCTCGCCCATCTGCTGCCCGGTGGCGTGCTGATCGACATCGGCTCGACCACCACCGACCTCATCCCCTTCGGCAGCGACCGGGTGTCCGCACACGGCTTCAGCGATGCCGAGCGGCTGGCGAGCAACGAGCTGGTCTATACCGGCGCCGCCCGCACGCCGGTGATGGCGCTGGCGGCGGAGGCGCCGTTCGAGGGGCGCTTCCTGCCGCTGATGGCCGAGCATTACGCCACCACGGCCGACCTTCACCGCCTGACCGGCGACCTCACCGCGGACGCCGACCTGCACCCCAGCGCCGATGGCGGGCCGAAGACGATGGAGGCCAGCGCGCGCCGGCTGCTGCGCATGGTGGGGCATGATTTCGCGCCGCCCATGCTGCCGAAGGCGAAGGCGCTGGCCCGCCATCTCGCCGAGGCGCAGCTCGCCCGCGTCAATCGCGCGCTCGACGCCGTCGCCTCCGGGATGGAGAGCGAGCCGGAACTGCTGGTCGGCGCCGGTGTCGGCCGCTTCATGGCGGCCCGCCTCGCCGAGCGGCGCGCCCTCGCCTATCTCGACCTCGCCGAGGTGCTGACCGACGACCCCGCTCTCTCCCGCCAGGCCGCCGATTGCGCACCCGCCGTGGCGGTCGGCCTGCTCGCCGCCGCCCTCGCGCCCGCCTGACCCACACAGAACCACACCGGAACCCCGCCCATGTCCGACCGCCCGATGTCCGACCGCGTCTTCCTTCGAGGCGTCGAACTGCACGCCACGCACGGCCTGCTTGAGGAGGAAGCGCGGCTCGGCCAGCGTTTCACCGTCGACATCGACTGGTGGCTGGACGCCGGCGACGCCGCCGCGCACGACAATTACGGGGAGACGGTGGGCTATGAGAAGGTGTTCGCGGTGATCCACGAGGTCTCGTCCGGCCGGCGGTTCCACATTCTGGAAGCCTTCGCGCAGACGATCGCCGAGACCGTGCTGGCCCGCTATCCCCGGATCGAGAAGGTGCGCGTCGAGATCCACAAGCCCTCCGCTCCCATCGCCGGCATCTTCCGCGACGCCGGCGTGGAGATCACCCGCGCCCGCTGACGATGCGGCGCATCCCCCTCGATTCGACTAACCGAGCAAATGACGACCGATTCCCGGCGGCAGGGCGACACCGACGCCCCGGCGCGGGGCTTCCGGTAGCGGCATGGAGGGCTTACGTGTTGGGGAATATCTGTCGAGTAATACTCATCCCGTTTCTGTGGAGTTGATCATGTCGCGCGATGCCGTGCCCCAGCCCGTCCGTCTCGGCGACTATCGGCCACCGGACTGGCTGGTCGACACGGTGCATCTGGATGTGCGCCTGCACCCCACAGCCGCCCGCATCGTGGCGCGGCTGGCGTTGCGGCCGAACCCGGAAGGGCGCGAGGGCTCGCCGATCGTGCTCGACGGCGACGAGTTGAATCTCAAATCGGTCACGCTGGACGGCGCGCCGCTGGCCGGCAGCGCCTATGTCGCCACCTCCACCGGCCTCACCCTGCTGGCGCCGCCGCAGCGGGCGCTGACGCTGGAGATCGAGACCGTCGTCGACCCTTCCGCCAATACCCGGCTGATGGGGCTGTACCGCTCCAGCGGCACCTACTGCACCCAATGCGAGGCGGAGGGCTTCCGCCGCATCACCTATTTCCCCGACCGGCCGGACGTTCTCGCCGTCTACACCACCCGCATCGAGGCCGAGCGCGACGAGGCGCCGGTGCTGCTCGGCAATGGCAACCCGGTGGAGGCCGGCGCGGTCGAGGACACCAGCCGTCATTACGCGGTGTGGCACGACCCGTGGCCGAAGCCGTCCTATCTGTTCGCGCTGGTCGGCGGAAAGCTGGACCGGATCACCGAGGATTTCGTCACCGCCACCGGCAAAACCGTCGAACTCGGCATCTATGTCGAGCCGGGCAAGACCGCGCGCGCCGGCTACGCCATGGACGCGCTCAAGCGCGCCATGCGCTGGGACGAGGAGGCGTTCGGCTGCGAGTACGACCTCGACGTGTTCAACATCGTCGCCGTGGCCGATTTCAACATGGGGGCGATGGAGAACAAGGGCCTCAACATCTTCAACGACAAATACGTGCTCGCCAGCCCCGAGACCGCGACCGATGCCGACTACGCCAATATCGAGGCGATCATCGCCCATGAATATTTCCACAACTGGACCGGCAACCGCATCACCTGCCGAGACTGGTTCCAGCTCTGCCTGAAGGAGGGCCTCACCGTCTTCCGCGACCAGGAATTCTCTTCCGACCAGCGCTCGCGCCCGGTGAAGCGGATCGCCGATGTCCGCCTGCTCAAGGGGCACCAGTTCCCCGAGGATTCCGGCCCGCTGGCGCATCCGGTGCGCCCCTCCAGCTATCGCGAGATCAACAATTTCTACACCGCTACCGTCTATGAGAAGGGCGCCGAGGTGGTGCGCATGCTGAAAACCGTGCTCGGCGACGAAGGCTTCCGCGCCGGCATGGACCTCTATCTCGACCGCCATGACGGCGACGCCGCGACGGTAGAGGACTTCCTCGCCTGCTTCGCCGACGCCAACGGGATCGACCTGACGCAGTTCGCGCTCTGGTACGCCCAGTCCGGCACGCCGCGGCTCGCCGTCTCCGGCCATTGGGACGAGGCCGCCCGCAGCTACCGGCTCGATGTCGCGCAGACGCTGCCGCCGACGCCGGGGCAGAGCGAGAAGCTGCCGATGGTCATTCCGCTCGCCATCGGCCTGGTCGGCCCGGACGGCCGCGACCTGCCGCTCGCCCTCGACGACGGCAGCAATGCCGAGCGCGGCGTGCTGCTCGTCACGAAGCCGCGCCAGAGCTTCGTGTTCCGCGATGTCCCCCACCGGCCGGTGCCCTCGCTCAATCGCGGCTTCTCGGCGCCGGTGAAGCTCTCCAGTGACCTTTCGACGGCGGACCTGCTGTTCCTTGCCCGCCACGATTCCGACCCGTTCAACCGCTTCGACGCGACCCAGACCCTGGCCCTCAGCCATCTGCTGGAAGCGACCTCCGCCGTGCGCGCGGGCGGCGAACAGCCGGCGCCGGACGCCCTCGTCGAGGCGCTGGCGGCAACGCTCGGCGACACCTCGCTCGACCCCGCCTTCGTGGCGCAGGCGCTCTCCATCCCCTCCGAGGCCGACGTCGCCCGCGAGATCGGCGAGGATGTCGATCCCGACGCCATCCACGCCGCCCGCACGCGGCTGCGCCACGCGGTGGGCGAGGCCCTGGCCCCCGCGCTGGAGGCCGTCTATGCCCGCCATGCGCCGACCGGGAACTATTCGCCGGACGCCGCCTCGGCCGGCCGGCGCGCACTGCGCAACACCTGCCTCGATCTTCTGGCCGCCGGCGGCACGGCGAAGGGGATCGCGCGGGCGCAGGCGCATTTCGGCGCCGCCGACAACATGACCGACCGCTTCTTCGCGCTCGCCGTGCTCGCCCATGCCGCGCCCGATGCGCGGGAAGACGCGCTCGCCGCCTTCCACCGGCAGTTTCGCGCGGACCCGCTGGTGGTCGACAAATGGTTGGCTTTGCAGGCCCAGATCGCCGAGCCGCAGACGCTGGAGCGGGTGCGCGATCTCACCGGCCATGCCGATTTCGACTGGAGCAACCCCAACCGGGTGCGCGCGCTGATCGGCACGTTCGCCGGCCTCAACCCGACCCAGTTCCACCGCGCCGACGGCGCCGGCCACGACCTTGTCGCCGGGGCGGTGATGGATATTGACGGACGCAACCCGCAGCTCGCCGCGCGGCTGCTGGCCGCCTTCAAGAGCTGGCGCTCGCTGGAGCCGGTGCGGCGCGCCTCGGCCGAGGCGGCACTGCGCCGCGTGGCCGGAAAACCCAGCCTGTCGCCTGATGTGACCGACATCGTCAGCCGCTCGCTGGACTGACGGCGGCGCTCCCGCGCCCTCCCGGCCCGCAGCGATGCTTGCCGGGAGAGGTTCGGCCGGAAGAGGTTCGGCCGCAAGGGGGCGGGGCCGAAGCTTCAGTACTCGACCACGCCGTCGAGCGCGTAGTGCTTGACCGTCTTGCGGTTGGCGATCAGTTCGTCGACCGTCGGCCTACCTGTCATGGCGCGCTCCAGCGCCAGCTTCATCGCCTCGTAATTGGTGCGGTAGAGGTCGGCCTTGTCGAGATTGGCGTCCTCGGCGCAGCGCGGGTCGAGCCACACCATCACGATCATGCAGAGTTCGTCCGCCTGGTCCTTGGGCAGGATGCCCTCGGCGAGCGCGTCGACGATGGCGTCGCCGATGGCGCCCTGCACCACGCCGCCAAGCAGGTCGACATATTCCAGCGTGTGGATGGTGGCCTTGGTGGTCATCATCGTCGCCGGGCGCACCTGCTGGTTCAGGTCACGCACCACGAACATGCGGGTGTGCCCCTGCACCTGCCCCATCATCGAGGCGAAGGCATGCCCCGCCGGGCCGCGGACCGAGCCGATGAGAACCTCGGGCATCGCGTCGGTGAACTGCCCCTCGGCGGCGAGCACGGTCGCCTCGCCGGTGCGGAACCAGATGTCGCTCATGTGAACCTCTTTATTTCAGCAGCCACCCGCAAACCGGGCAAAAGCGCATAGCACCGGCGCCCGCGCGGCGTCCATGCGGCGCGGCCGCCGCCATGCGACACCCTTCCTGTCACCAGCCGCCACCCACCCAGGCACCCGCGCCACGTCCGCAGGTTGTCAATTCGTTAACTTGACTCCCCGGGACTCTGGACAGGAGGGGGTCGATTCGATTCAAATCGGAGTGATTCGGAGAGATGCGGCACATCGCTCCTGTCTACGTGGGAACGGGTTTTGGGACTTCGGGGGAGGCCGGCGATGGCTCGCGCCAACGCTGCAGGCGCGTCCGTGCGCGTACAAGCCATGCGTGGGCTTGCACGTTCGGTGGCGCGACCTGCGTATCAGCGATTGGTCGACGCCGAGCCCTTCATGCGCAAGGCCGTCCCGGCGCTGATCATTGCGTTCATCGCCTCGGTCGCCATCGCCGCGATCGTGCAGATCAACGCCTACCGTACCGAAGCCATCGCCAAGGCGAAGGACGACCTCGCGCTGTTCGCCGCCGCCATCGCCAGCGAAGCCGGCCGCCAGCCGGCCGGCTCAGTGAGCCCGGACGCGCTGTTGACCAACGCCCTGCCGCCGCGCGCCGCCGAGGATGGCCGCCGCTACGGGCTGATCGACCAGAGCGGCACAGTCGTCGCCGCCCATGATGCCGCCGCTACCGCGGCCGAGCAGATCAGCCAGCTTCTCGCCAATACACAGGCACTTACCATCTTCGCCGAGAATGCCGGCGTGCTCGACGTGGTCATGCCGGACGGCACCGCCGCCCTCGCCACGGTACGCAACCTGCCCAATGGCGCGCTGCAACTGGTCGTGGTGCAGCCGCTCTCCGGCGCGCTGGCGACCTGGCAGTCGGACACCATCCTCACCGTCACCCTGCTGTCGACCACCGGCGCGGTGCTGATGATCCTCGGCTTCGCCTTCCACTGGCAGGCGACCCGCGCCCGCGAGGCCGACGGAATCTACGAGACGGTGCGCGCGCGCATCGACACCGCGCTCTCGCGCGGCCGCTGTGGGCTGTGGGACTGGGACATGGGGCGCGGCCGCATGTTCTGGTCGGAATCGATGTTCGAGATGCTCGGCCACGAGCCGCGCGAGGACCTGATTTCCTTCGGCGAGGTGGCGGGCCTCGTCCACCCCGACGACACCAACCTCTACGACATCGCCCGCGAGATCGCCGACAAGCCCGGCCGCACCATCGACCGGGTGTTCCGCATGAAGCACGCCGACGGCCACTGGATCTGGCTGCGGGCCCGCGCCGAAGTGGTACCCCAGCACAATGGCGAGCCGCCGCATCTGGTCGGCATCGCCGTCGACGTGACCGAGGAGCGGCGGCTGGCCGAGCGCACCGCCACCGCCGACATGCGCCTGCGCGACGCCATCGAGAGCATTTCCGAATCCTTCGTGCTGTGGGACGCGCAGAGCCGGCTGGTACTGTGCAATTCGCGGTTCCAGTCGCTCTACGGCATCGGCGACGCCCATGTGGTGCAGGGCACCGATTTCGAAACCATCGCCTCGCTGGCCCGCCAGCCGGTGGTGCGCATCCCGCTGCGCCCGGAAGACCGGCCGGAGGAAGGCGCGCGGGCGTTCGAGGCGCAGTTGGAAGGCGGGCGCTGGCTCAAGGTCGCCGAGCGCCGCACCAAGGATGGCGGCTACGTCTCGGTCGGCACCGACATCACCGCCCTCAAGCGCCATGAAGAGCGCCTGATGGAGAGCGAGAAGCGCCTCATGGCGCTGGTCGCGGACCTGCGAAAATCGCAGCAGACGCTGGAGATGCAGGCGCTCCAGCTCGCCGAGCTGGCGCAGAACTACGCCGACGAGAAGACCAAGGCCGAGGACGCCAACCGCGCCAAATCCGAATTCCTCGCCAATATGAGCCATGAGCTGCGCACGCCGCTCAACGCCATCATCGGCTTCTCGGAGCTGATGGAGAGCGGCCTGTTCGGCCCGCTGGGCAACGACAAGTACAACGAGTACTGCCGCGACATCCGCGATTCCGGCCGCTATCTGCTCGACGTCATCAACGACATTCTCGACATGTCGCGCATCGAGGCCGGGCGCATGCAGCTCAACCTCCAGCCGGTGCGGCTCGACGAGGTGGTGGCCGACGCCATCCGCGTCATGTCGGTGCGCGCCGGCGAGAAGCAGCTCACCATCGTCGACGATTCCGATGCCGCCGTGGCGGTAGAGGCCGACAAGCGGGCGCTCAAGCAGATCACCCTCAACCTGCTCTCCAACGCCATCAAGTTCACGCCCGAGCAGGGCCGGGTCAGCCTGCGCACGCGCCGCTCCAAGCACGCCGCGCTGCTGGTGATCGAGGACAGCGGCATCGGCATCCCGAAGAGCGCGCTGGCCAAGATCGGCCGCCCCTTCGAGCAGGTGGAAAGCCAGTTCACCAAGACCCACAAGGGCTCGGGCCTCGGCCTCGCCATCGCCAAATCGCTGGTGGAGCTGCATGGCGGCTCGATGCGCATCCGCTCCTCCGAGGGCGTCGGCACCACCGTGGTCATCCGCCTGCCGCTGAACGGGCGCCCCGCGCTGCAATACCGCAGCAGCCGCATGCTGCCGGCCGAATAAGATCGGGTCATGAGCGAAGCCGAGGAACATGCGGTCGACTGCGTCGTGGCTGGGGCCGGCGTGGTCGGCCTCGCCATCGCCCGCGCGCTGGCGCTTGCCGGGCGCGACGTGCTGGTGCTGGAGGCGACCGGCCTCGTCGGCTCGGACACCTCGGCCCGCAACAGCGAGGTCATCCATGCCGGCCTCTATTACCGGCCCGGCACGCTGAAGGCCCGGCTCTGCGTGGAGGGGCGTGCCGCTCTCTACACCTATTGCGACGAGCGCGGCATCCCACACCGGCGCTGCGGCAAGCTCATCGTCGCCACCAGCACGGCGGAAACCGCCGGGCTCGCCGCCATCGACGCCCATGCCCGCGCCTGCGGCGTCACCGATCTCCAACCCCTGAGCGGCGCCGAGGCCCGGGCGATGGAGCCGGCGCTGAAGGCCGAGGCGGCGCTGCTCTCGCCCTCCACCGGCATCGTCGACAGCCACGCGCTGATGCTCGCTTTGCGCGGCGACCTGGAAGATGCCGGAGGCATGATCGCTTTCAACGCGCCCATCCGCGGTGGCGAGGTGACGGCGCACGGCATTCGCATCGAGGTCGGCGGCGCGGAGCCGATGCGGCTTGTCTGCGCGCGTTTCGTCAACGCCGCCGGCCACGGCGCGGTGCCGCTTGCCCGCGCCATCGCCGGCATTCCGGCCGCGGCGATCCCGCCCGCCTATTTCTGCAAGGGCTCTTATTTCACCCTGTCCGGCCGGGCACCGTTCACCCGGCTGGTCTATCCCGTCCCTGAGCAGGCCGGGCTGGGCGTGCACCTGACGCTCGATCTCGGCGGGCAGACCCGCTTCGGGCCGGACACCGAATGGGTCGACGCGCCGAATTACGATGTCGATCCGGCGCGCGGGGAGAAATTCTACGCCGCCATCCGCCGCTACTGGCCGGCACTGCCGGATGGCGCGCTCCAGCCGGCCTATGCCGGCATCCGGCCGAAGATCGTGCCGGCCGGCGCGCCGGCGGCGGATTTCCGCGTCGACGGCCCGGCCGAGCACGGCGTGCCGGGGCTGGTGCAGTTGTTCGGCATCGAATCCCCCGGCCTCACCGCCAGCCTCGTCCTCGCCGACCTCGTGGCGGCAAAGCTGGGCTGAGGAGCGCCGCCCCTATCCCCGAAGCGCCGTCATCCTGAGGTGCCGCCGCAGGCGGCCTCGAAGGATGCTCGTCAAGCCGCCATCCTTCGAGGCTCGCGGAGCCTGTCCCCGGGCTTGCCGGAGGCAAGACCCGTGGGCTCGCTCCTCAGGATGACGACGCTGAACGGGTCGCGGGCGTCACGCCCGCCTGCGGCGGCGTTTGGGTTCCGCGTGCAGCAACCGCTCGAAGGTCGCCCGCACCGCCTGCTGGGTCTCGAACAGCCGCGCTTCCAGCGTCGAGAAATCGGGCATCGCCCCGGCCCGCGCCAGCAGCCGCCGCAGCGCCGGGCTGGCCTCGGACGGCTTGAACGGGCCGGTGAGCGCCAGGCGCAGCACCTGCGTCAGATCGTGCAGCAGCCGGCAGGCATCGGCCAGCAACTGCCCGTCTTGCGCGTCGAGAATGCCGACGCGCTGCGCCGCCTCGACCACCCGCAGCGTCGAGGTGTCGATGATGCGCGGCTCCTGCGCGGCATAGGCGAGCACGAGATACTGGGCGATGAACTCGATGTCGATCAGCCCGCCCCTGGCATACTTCAGGTCCCACGGGTCGTCGTCGCCCTTCTCGTCGGCGATGGCGCCGCGCATGTCGACGATGTCGGCGGCGAGCCGGCGCGTCTCATGGGTGCCGGCAAGCACCTGCGCGATCGCCGCCTCCACCCGCGACCGGAAGCCGGGCGAGGCCGCCACCACGCGGGCACGGGTCAGCGCCATGTGCTCCCACGTCCAAGCCTCCTCGGCCTGATAGACCTTGAAGCGCGGCAGGCTCGTCGCCACCGGCCCGGAGCGGCCGGAGGGCCGCAGCCGCAGATCCACCTCGTAGAGCTGGCCGGCATTGGTCGGGGTGGTGAGCGCGCTGACGATGCGCTGGGTCAGCCGGGCGAAATACTGCCCGCCATAGAGCGGGCGCGGGCCGTCGCTCTCGGGGTGCTCGGCGTCGAAATCATAGAGCACGATCAGGTCGAGATCGGAGCCGGCGGTCATCTCCCTCCCGCCGAGCTTGCCCATCGCCAGCACCGCCAGCTCCGCCCCCGGCAGGGTGCCGTGCGCCTCGCGAAAGCGCGCCATCGCCGCCTCCTCGAGCGAGCGGATCAGCACATCGGCCAGCCGGGCGAAGGCCTCGCCGGCGCGGGCGGCGGGCAGCGTGCCGGAGAGGATGCGCACGCCGATCAGCACATGGCACTCCTGCCGGAAACGGCGGGCGCGGTCGAGCCGGTCCTCCTCGTCCTCCGCCTGGGCGAGATCGGCGGCGAGCCGGGCGGCCAGTTCCGGCTCGTCGGGAAGCGCGCCGAAAAAGGCGGGGTCGAGCAGCGCGTCGAGCAGCGAGGGGCGGTGCGCCAGCATCTCGCCGAGGCGCGGGGCCGTGCCGAGAATGGTGGCGAGCAGGCGCACCAGATCGGGATTGTGCCGCAGCGCCGCCAGCAGAGGCTGGGCGGTCGGCATTTCGCGGAAGAAGCGGTCGGCGGCGTTCAGCCCGGCATCGGGGGCACCGCCACGCGCCAGCGCGTCGACCAGCAGCGGCACGACCGCTTCCAGTTCCTCGCGCGCGCCGTCCGGGCGCAAGGCGCGGGGCTCGCCGGCCAGCCAGCCGCGCACCGTGGCGCTCGCCACCTTGGGCTCGGCATAGCCCAGCCGGTGCAGTGTCGCCAGCGTCTCGCGGTCGTCGGCCTTCTCGGGAAATTCCAGCCGCCCTTCCACCGCCGCGCGCGGCGGGGCGTCCTCGAACAGCTTGGAGTAATGGTCCTGCACCCGGGAAAGCCGCTGCACCAGCGCCTGCGCGAAGGCGGCGCGGTCCTCATAGCCCATGAAGCGGGCGAAGCCGGCCAGCGTCTCCCCGTCCTCCGGCAGGCTGTGGGTCTGGGCGTCCGCCACCATCTGCAGCCGGTGCTCCACCCGCCGCAGGAAATGATAGGCCTCGCTCAGTTCGTCGCGCGCCGCCGCTCCGATCCATCCGGTCTGCGCCAGCACGGCGAGCGCCTCCAGCGTGCGCGGGGTGCGCAGGCGCGGGTCGCGCCCGCCGGCGATGAGCTGCTGGGTCTGGGCGAAGAACTCGATCTCGCGAATGCCGCCGCGCCCCAGCTTGACGTTGTGGCCCTCCACCGCGATCGCCTCATGGCCGCGAAAGGCGTGGATGTCCTGCTTCATCGCGTGGACGTCGGCGATCGCCGCATAGTCGAGCGCGCGGCGCCAGACGAAAGGCGCGAGCTGCTTGAGGAAGTCGTGGCCGAGATCGAGGTCGCCGGCGACCGGCCGCGCCTTGATATAGGCGGCGCGCTCCCAGGTGGCGCCCTCGCGCTCGTAATAGGCCAGCGCCGCCTCCACCGAGAGCGCGGCCGGGGTCGAGGCCGGGTCGGGCCGCAGCCGCAGATCGACGCGGGCAACGTAGCCCTCGCCGGTGCGCTCCTGGATCAGCCGCACCAGCCGCTGCGTCATCCGCACGAAGAACGGCGCCGCCTCCACATCCTTGGCCAGCGGGGCGATCTCCGGGTCGTACAGCACGATCAGGTCGACATCGCTGGAATAGTTCAGCTCGCGCGCCCCATGCTTGCCCATGGCGAGCACGGTGTAGCCGAGGCCTACCCCCCCGCCCTCGGCCGCGGATTTCTTCAGCTTGCGCGCGGAAACGCCCTCGCGGGCGAGGAAGTCGACTGCCGCCGAGAGCGCCGCATCCGCCGTGGCGGTAAGTTCGCCGGTGACGGTGGCGAGATCGAACACGCCGCCAATATCGGCCAGCGCCACCGTCAGCGCGGTCTCCGCCCGCAGCCGCCGCAGCGCCGCCATCACCTCGGCCTCGTCCGTCGCCGCGCCGACCGTCGCCACGGTGGCGGCGCGCGCGCGGGCCAGCGCCTCGACCGGCTCGGCCACCAGCAGCGCCGCCAGCCGGGCCGGGTCGACACGGATGAGATCGGTCAGGAAGGGAGAATGGGCGACCACGCCCGCCAGCACCGCCCGCGCCTCCTCATGGGCGGCGAGAAGGGCCTCGATCCGCGTCCGCACGGGTTTCGGCGCGCCGGCGATAGCGTCCTTTACGGCGGCTGGAAGCGCCTGCGGCACCGGATATCCCGACGGGCGCCGCAGCCTCGCGATGAGGCTTCGATCGCCGGCCGCCGCCGTGCCGCTCTTCCTTGCCGCCATGCTGTCGTCGCCCCCTTTACGTCTTGCCGCTCGAGTCAGGCCCGGTTCAGTCCGCCCCGGTTCAGTCCGCTCCCACCTCGTCGGAGAGGTCGAGCGGCAGGTCGATAACGATCCGCAGTCCCGGATCGTTGCCTTCCAGCGACAGTGTGCCGCCGTGCAGCCGTACCACCGCTGCGACCAGAGACAAACCCAGCCCGAAGCCGGGGCGCGTGCGGCTCGCCTCCAGCCGCACGAAACGCTCCAGCGCGCGCGGGCGATCCGCCTCCGGGATGCCGGGGCCGCGATCGGCCACCACCAGCCGCAGGCGCTCGCCCTCGCGCCGGGCGGTAAGGGTGATGTCGCGCCTCTCGCCCGGCTCTCCCTCGTGTATTTCCGGCGCGCTGTACTTGATGGCGTTGTCGATCAGGTTCGCCAGCGCCTGCTCGAACAGCTCGCGCACGCCATGCATCGGCAGCGGCCCGGCGACCTCGGCCCGCAGATCGAGCCCGCTCTCGTCCGCCACCGGCTCGTACAGCTCGGCGACGCCCGCCACCGTCGCGGCAAGGTCGAAGCGCAGCATCTTCGCGCTCGCCTGCCCGGCCTCGGCGCGGGCGATCATCAGCAGCGCGTCGAAGGTGCGGATCAGGCCGTCGGATTCCTCGATGGTGCGCTCGGTGGCAAGGCGCCATTCCTCCTCCGACTGCGCCGTGCGCAGCGCGTCCTCGGCGCGGTTGCGCAGCCGCGTCAGCGGGGTCTTGAGGTCATGGGCGATGTTGTCCGACACTTCCTTCAGCCCCGCCATCAGCGCCTCGATGCGGTCGAGCATGGCGTTCAGGCTGAGCGCGAGCCGGTCGAACTCGTCGCCGGCGCCGGAGATGGCGAGGCGCCCAGAGAGGTCGCCGGCCATGATGCCGTCGGAGATCGCCGTCATCTGGTCGATGCGCTTGAGCACCCGCCTTGTGATGAACAACCCGCCCGCCATGCCGAGCACGACCAGCAGCGCCAGCCCCCAGACCGCCGGGCCGATGATGATCTGGCGCAGTTCCTCACGCTCGACGACATCGCGGCCGATCAGCAGCCGGTATTCGCCGGGCAGGAAGATCACATGCACCAGCGCCCGGCTCGGCGCGGCGGAGGCATCCTCCGAGCGCAGATAGTCGATCTCCCGCCAGCCCTGCCGATCGAGAAAGTTCAGCGGCAGGTTCAGCACATTGCCGCCGAGCGGGTCGCCGTTGAAGCTGGTGATGAGCAGCAGCCCGGCATCGGGCGCGCGGGCACGGCGGTTCACCAGCTGCACCAGCCGGGTGATGCCGCCGCGCTCGAACTGCGCCTGCATGAAGCGGGTGTCGTTCTCGATCGCCTCCACCGCCTGGCGCGTCACCAGCCGCTGGGTATGCCAGCCGAGATAGGCGATGACCGAGCCGGCGAAGACGGCGAAGACGACGAGATAGGCCGCGAGCAGCTTGAACGCGGTGGTGCGGAAGAGCTTACCGAGCGCCGTCACGAACAATGTATCCCGCGCCACGCACCGTATGGAGCAGCGGCGGATCGAAGCCCTTGTCGATCTTCGAGCGCAGCCGCGAGACGTGGACGTCGATCACGTTGGTCTGCGGGTCGAAATGATAGTCCCATACATTCTCCAGCAGCATGGTGCGGGTCACCACCTGCCCGGCATGGCGCATGAGATATTCGAGCAGGCGGAACTCGCGCGGCTGCAGCACGATCTCCTGGCCGGCGCGGGTGCAGCGATGCGCCAGCCGGTCGAGTTCGAGGTCGGCGACGCGGTAGACCGTGTCCGCCGCCTGCGGCCCGCCGCGCCGGGCCAGCGCCTCGACGCGGGCCAGCAATTCGGTGAAGGCATAGGGCTTGGGCAGGTAGTCGTCGCCGCCGGCGCGCAGGCCGGTCACGCGGTCGTCCACCTGGCCGAGGGCGGAAAGGATGAGCGCCGGCGTGGTGTCGCCGCGCCCGCGCAGGTCGGCGATCACCGAAAGGCCCTCACGGCGCGGCAGCATGCGGTCGACGATCAGCACGTCATAACCGCCCTCGCGCGCCAGCATGAGTCCTTCCTCGCCATCCGACGCCACGTCCACCACGTGGCCGGCCTCGCGGAACGCCTTGCGCAGATAGTCGGCGGCGTCGCGGTCGTCCTCGACGATGAGCAGGCGCATGGGCGACTCTTCGGCGCTCTTTCGGGCTGCCCTCCTTATATCCGCGAGGTCGATGACCGGGCCATCCTTGCCCCGCGCGGAATCGGAGGCGGCGGTGGGATTCGAATTCGTCTCCATGTACGTCATTTCGAGCCTCGCGCCTATATTGCATCCCGCCGGCGATACCGTGCCGGGGTCCTGGCATCCGCTGGCGATACCGCCGGGCTGCCTCCAAAAAGGATGACGCGGGAAGTCCTTTCGGACTCCCCGCGCCACCGAACCGGCCGCAGCCCAAGGGGCGACGGAACGAGCCGCAACCGGAACTCTCGGTCAGCCGCGCTGGTCGCCCAGGGAGATGGCGACGAAACGCGTGCCCTGCTCGGACTTGACGCGCATCAGCACGGCCTTGCGGTTGTCCTTCTTGGCGGTGGCGAGACCGTCGCGGACTTCCGCGGGGGTCATCACCGGCTTGCCGCCGACGTCGAGGATGACGTCGCCCGCCTTGATGCCGCGCTCGGCCGCCGGGCCGTTCGGGTCGACCTCGGTGACGACGACGCCGATGTCACCGGCGCCGGCGACGCCCTTGGCCGGGGCGAGCGACAGGCCGAGGCGCGGAACGCCCTTGCCGTCGGTCTCGCCGTCATCGGCATTGGCCTTGCCGGCCGAGGCGACGTCGGTGGGCAGCTGCTCCAGCGTGACCGGGATGGTCATCGACTTGCCGTCGCGCAGCACGCTCAGCTTGACGACCGTGCCGGGCTTCTTGCTGGCGATCTCGCGGGACATCTCGCGGGAGTCCTTCACGTTCTCGCCGTCGATCGCCGTCACCACGTCGCCGGGCTTGAGGCCGGCCTTCTCGCCGGGCGTGCCGGGCTGCACCTGGGCGATCAGCGCGCCCTCGGCCTGCTTGAGGTCCAGCGCCTCGGCGACCTCGTCGCTGACCGGCTGGATCTGCACGCCGACATAGCCGCGCGCCACTTCGCCGCCATTCTTCAGCGCCTCGACCACCTCGGAGACGGTCTCGGAGGGAATGGCGAAGGCGATGCCGACATTGCCGCCCGAGGGGGACACGATGGCGGTGTTCATGCCGATCACGTCGCCGTCGAGGCTGAAGGTCGGGCCGCCCGAATTGCCGCGATTGATCGGGGCGTCGATCTGGATGAAGTCGTCATAGGGGCCCGAGCCGATGTCGCGGCCGCGGGCCGAGACGATGCCCGCCGTGACCGTGCCGCCGAGGCCGAACGGGTTGCCGACCGCGACCACCCAGTCGCCGACGCGCGGAGCCTTCTCTGCCAGCTTGACCCAGGGGAAGTCGCCCTTGCCCTTGACCTTAAGCAGCGCCACGTCGGTGCGCGGGTCGGTGCCGATCACCTTGGCGGTGTAGCTCTTGCCGTCGGTGGTGGTGACGTCGACCTCGGTGGCGCCGTCGACGACGTGGTTGTTGGTCACCACATAGCCATCGCTCGAAATGAAGAAGCCGGAGCCCTGGCCGACCACGCCGCGATGGCCGGGACCGCGACGCGGACCCATGTCCGGACCGCCGGGGCCACCCGGGCCGAAGCCGAAGCGGCGCATGAAGCGCTCGATCTGCGGGGGAATGTTCTGGCCCATGCCGTCCTCGTCATTGGAGGCGACCTGTTCCTCGTCCTTCTTCACCTTCACGCTGACGACGGCGGGCGAGACCTTCTCGACGATGTCGGCGAAGGAGAAGGTGCCGGCCGGCTGGCTGGTGGAGAGCTGCGCCTGGGCGGGGGAGATCACCTCGGGCAGCACGAAGGCGCCGACAGCGCCGCCGGCGAGGGCGAGAGTGAACACGCCGGCGAGCAACCGGGAGCGGCTCTTGCGCAGCGTGGAGGAGGCAGGGGTGCGGGTCAGATTGGGCGCGGTGCGCGACATGAGTCGTTCCTCGTTCGACAAATCACTCTCCCCACCGGGAGCGTTGAACGAGAACGTAGAGGCCGTCGCCTTAACGCAGTCTGGCGGCGGCGTTAAAGTTTCGTAACGTCCGCCGGGCCTTCCGGCGAGGCCGTGCCGCCGAGCGCGACCCGCAGGCGCGCCTCTTCCTCCGGCGACAAAGGCGCCACCGCCGGGGCATCGGCGGAGCCCGCCTGCGCGGCGCGGCGGCGATAGGCGACGAACAGGCCGATGCCGCCGAACACCAGCACCGCGAACGGCGCCAGCCACAGAATGGCGTTGGCCCCGTGCCAGGTCGGGCGCAGCAGCACGAACTCGCCATAGCGGGCGACCAGATAGTCCATCACCTCGCGGTCGCTGTCGCCGTCCTGGATGCGCTCGCGCACCAGCAGGCGCAGGTCGCGCGCCAGCGGCGCGTCGGAATCGTCGATCGACTGGTTCTGGCAGACCATGCAGCGCAGCTCCTTGGAGAGCTCGCGCGCCCGCGCCTCCTGCGCCGGGTCGGGCAGCACCTCGTCGGGCTGCACGGCGGCAGCCGGGGTGACGGCGAGCGCCAGCGTCAGCAGCAGAAAGGCGAAGCCTGCGCGCATCGCCCTCATTCCGCCGGCACCGGTGAGGCGGGATCGGGCTTCACCTTCGGCTTCTTCGCCGGCTTGGGCGCGCCGACGCGCAGGCGCCGGTCGCTGAGCGACAGCGCGCCGCCGAGCGCCATGATGATCGAGCCGATCCAGATCAGCGTCACGAACGGCTTCCAATAGGCGCGCACGCCCACCCCGCCGCCCGGCAGTTCGTCGCCGAGGCTCACATAGAGCTGGCTGAACCCCATGGTGCGGATGCCCGATTCGGTGGTCGGCATGTTGCGGGCGGTGAACAGGCGCTTGGCCGATTCGATGGTGCCATGCTCGACCCCACCGCGTCGGACCGAGAACACCCCGACGAGGTCGCGGTAGTTCGGCCCGTTGCGCGGCTCCAGCCGGTCGAGGGTCAGCTCGTAGCCGCCCACCTCGAAGCTGCCGCCGACCTTCACCCCGGCGATGCGCTCCGCGTTCCAGCTGGTCTCGGCGATGATGCCGAACAGACAGACGCCGACGCCGGCATGGGCCAGCGCCCCGCCGAACACCGCGCGCGGCAGGCCGCGCAGCCGGGCGAAGGCGGTTGCCCTCGGCACCCGGCCGAAGCCGGCGCGCTCGATCACTTCGGCCACCGCGCCGATCACCACGAAGGCCGCCAGCCCCATGCCGAACGGCGCCAGCACCGGCCCGCCGCCCTGCGCATAGGCGGCCAGCGCCGCGATCACGATTCCCGCGCCGAAGGCCGCCATCAGCCGCTGGCTGGCGCCGATCAGGTCGCCGCGCTTCCACGCCAGCAGCGGCCCGAACGGCATGGCGAACGCCACCGGCAGCATCAGCGCGCCCACCGTCAGGTTGAAATAGGGCGGCCCGACGGTGATCTTCGAGCCGTCGAGGGCCTCCAGCGCCAGCGGGTAGAGCGTGCCCACCAGCACCGCCGCGGCGGCGGCGGTCAGCAGCAGGTTGTTCAGCACCAGCGCGCCCTCGCGCGAGACCGGCGCGAACAGGCCGCCCTGGCGCAGCATCGGCGCCCGCAGCGCGTAGAGCGCCAACGAGCCGCCAATGAAGAACACCAGGATGGCGAGGATGAACACGCCGCGCGAGGGATCGGTGGCGAAGGCGTGCACCGAGGTCAGCACGCCCGAGCGCACCAGGAAGGTGCCGAGCAGCGACAGCGAGAAGGCGAGAATGGCGAGAAGGACGGTCCACACCTTCAGCGCGTCGCGCTTTTCCATCACCACGGCGGAATGGATCAGCGCGGTGCCGGCGAACCACGGCATCAGCGAGGCGTTCTCCACCGGGTCCCAGAACCACCAGCCGCCCCAGCCGAGTTCGTAATAGGCCCAGTAGGAGCCCATGGCGATGCCGAGCGTCAGGAAGGCCCAGGCGGTCAGCGCCCAGGGCCGCACCCAGCGCGCCCAGGTGGCGTCGATCCGGCCCTCGATCAGCGCCGCGACCGCGAAGGCGAAGGTGATGGAGAAGCCGACATAGCCGAGATAGAGCAGCGGCGGGTGGATGGCGAGGCCGATATCCTGCAGGATCGGGTTGAGGTCCTGCCCCTCGGCGGGGGGCGGAATCACCCGGGTGAACGGGTTGGAGGTGAGCAGGATGAACAGCAGGAACGCCGTCGCCACCGAGCCCTGCACGCCCAGCACATTGGCCTTCAGCCGCGCCGGCAGGTTGTTGCCGAACAGCGCCACCAGCGCCGCGAAGATCGCCAGCACCAGCACCCACAGCAGCATGGAACCCTCATGGTTCCCCCAGGTGCCGGTGATGCGGTAGAGCAGCGGCTTGGCCGAATGCGAGTTCTCCACCACGTTCAGCACCGAGAAATCGGACTGCACATAGGCCACCACCAGCGTCGCGAAGGACAGGCCGACAAAGCCGGCCAGCACCAGCGCCAGCGTCGTGCCCACCTTCATCAGCGCCGCGTCGCCGGCCCGCGCGCCCCAGATCGGGATCACCGTCATCAGGATGGCGACGGCGAGCGAGAGCACCAGCGCGTAATGGCCGATTTCCGGGTTCATGGGCGGGTACCCCGATAAGCATCCTTCGAGGCCGCGTCGCGGCGCCTCAGGATGACGGTATGACCAGGAGGATCGTTGCGGGGAGCAACGTCATCCCGAGGCGCTCGGGCAGCGCCCGAGCCTCGAAGGATGCTCTGAGCAACGCGGCTGGAGCGTCCGACACTCCTCACGGCGTCGCCTCCCCTTCCTTCCACACGCCCTGCTTCTTCAGCGCCTCGGCGACTTCCTTGGGCATGTAGTTCTCGTCATGCTTGGCGAGCACGCTGTCCGCCGCGAAGCTGCCGTCGGGCGCGATGACACCCTCGGCGATCACCCCCTGCCCCTCGCGGAACAGGTCGGGCAGCAGGCCGACATAGGCCACGCTCATGTCCGCCCCGTGGTCGGTGACGACGAAGCGCACATGGGTGCCGTCAGTATGCGCCACGCTGCCATCCTTCACCAGCCCGCCGAGCCGCAGCCGCGTGCCGGGGCGGGTGCCCTCGGCGGCGATCTCGCTCGGCGTGCGGAAGAACACGATCGTGTCGTTGAGCGCGAACAGCACCAGCCCGGCGGCGATGCCGAGCATGCCGAGCGCGCAGGAAATGACGAGAAGGCGGCGTCCCTTGCGGGTCATGGCGTCAGCTCCCGAGCCCGAGTTCGCGCGCCAGCGCGTCGATGCGGCCGAGCGCGGCGGTGTCGCCGGCGAAATGCTGGCGCGCCTGCCCGGCGGCGCTCTTCGCCTTGGCCCCGTCGCCGAGCACGCTCCAGGCCCGCATCAGCCGCAGCCAGCCGTCGATATCGTCGCCCTGCTCCGCCAGCCGCGCTTCCAGCCGCTCCACCATGCCGCGGATCATCTGTTGGCGCTGCGCGGGCGTGAGGCTCTCGGCGGCCGCCACATCGGCCGCGCCGGGGCCGGAAGCGGCGGCGGGGGCCGGCATCTCGGCGCCGACACGGGCAAGGGCGTCGCCCAGCAGGCCGCGCCAGGGCGCGTCGGCCGGCGTGTCGGCCGCCAGCGCGCTCCAGATCGCGGCCGCCTGCGCGTTCCTGCCGTCCTGCTCGGCGGCGAGGCCGAGGAAATAGCGTGCCTTGGGGTCTTTCGGGTCGGCGGCCAGCGCCGCCTCGAACGCCGACTTGGCCGCGCCCGTCACCACCCCGCCGGCCTGCGCCATCAGCGCCTCGCCGAGCCCGGTCTCGCGCACGGCACTGGGGCCGAGCAGCCGGATGGCATTGGCCCAGGCCCGCGCGGCATCGTCGAAGCGGCCGATGCGGGCATAGATCGGCGCCACCACCTCATAGCCGCGCCCGTCATCCGGATTGGCTTCGAGATGGGTCTCGACCTTGCGGATGAGGATGGCGATGTCGGAGGGGTTCGGCTGCGCCTCCAGCCGCTGCGCCAGCGGCTGCGGCGGGTAGAGCGGCGAGCCGAGCCAGAGATACAGCCCGCCCGCCAGCAGCGGCACCCCGACCAGGGCGATCGCCGCCACCAGCCGCCGGCGCCGGTCGCCGCCGGACACGGCGCCTTCCTGCCCGATCTCGGCCGTGGCCCGCAGGATGCGACGGGCGACCTCGGCCCGCGCCGCCTCGCCCTCGGCCGTGCCGATGAGGCCGGTGGCGCGGTCGCGTGCGATCTCCGCCAGCTGGTCGCGATAGACGGCGAGGTCGGCGTCGGCGGTGCCGGCGGCCCGCGTCGCCGCGCCGGTGCGCAACGGCCACAGCACCGCCAGAATGGCGGCCGCCGTCATCAGCGAAAAGGCGATCCACAGCAACATTAGTCTTCCTCTAATGCGCTGGGGTAGCCGACCGGGACGCCGACGCCAATCCGTAACACCCTCGGTCGGATCGACGCAGGCTCACAGTCCCGCGAGTTCGCACCCGCCTGCGTCACCCCGCCACGGGGCGCGCAGGGCAGACGCGGGCTCAGCCGGCGACCGGCGACCAGGTGCCGTCGGGGTTGCGGCAGGCGGTGCCGCGCGCGGTCTGCGGCTGGCCGTTGATGTAGATGGTGTGGGTGAATTCGCGGCATTTGGGCGAGCCGCCACGCGCATAGGCCGGGCCGGGGACGATGGTGCCATAGGCGCCGCTGTCGCCGCGCCAGCTCACCGGCGCGCCCGGATTGCCATATTCCAGCGCCTGCGTCTCGGCCTCGCGAGCGCGCTGCCGGTCCTGCTGGTCGAGCGCATTGCCGATGGTGCCGCCGATCAGGCCGCCCACCGCCGCGCCGACCAGCGTGCTGGCGGTGTTGTGGCCGGCGAGCTGGCCGATCACGCCGCCCGCCACCGCGCCGATGGCCGCGCCGCCGACCGTGTTCGGATTTTCCTGCGCGGTGCTGCAGCCCGCGAGGGCCCCGGCGACAAGGCCCACGGCCACGAATTGGTATGCGCGCATGAAATTTCGTCCTCCAGCTTCGACACGGCACCTTTCGCACCAAGGAAGAGCAATAGGGCGAAAGCGCGGCCCCGTCACCTCTACCGCGCCACCTCAGGCGGCCGGCAGCCGGACCACGCAGCGCAGGCCGCCGAAGGGCGAGCGGCCGAGCGTCAGCCGCCCGCCATAGAGCCCGACCAGTTCGGCGACGATCGACAGGCCGAGCCCCGAGCCCGGCTGGGTCTCGTCCAGCCGCTTGCCGCGCTTCAGCGCCTCGGTCTGCTGCTCGGGGGTCAGGCCCGGCCCGTCATCGTCGATGACGATCTCGAAATAGTCCCGCCCGCCGCTGCCGCCCGGCATCGGGGCGACGGCGATCTCGACCAGCGAGCGCGCCCATTTGCAGCCATTGTCGACGAGGTTGCCGAGGATTTCCTCAAGGTCCTGCCGCTCGCCGCGAAAGCGCACGCCGCCGGCGACCTCCGCCTCCACCGCCACGCCCTTGCCGCGATGCACCTTGGCCAGCGTCGCGGCGAGCCGGGCGACGATCGGCTCAACCTCCTCCACCGTGGTGACGACGGAGGCGCGCGCGGCCATCCGCGCCCGCTCCAGATGATGCGCCACCTGCTCCTTCATGATGTGTGCCTGCTCGGTCACCTTGGCGGCGAGCGCGGGGTCGACGGCACTGCCGCGCGCCGCCTCGTTCTGCAGCACCGAGATCGGCGTTTTCAGCGCATGGGCGAGGTTGCCGACATGGGTGCGGGCGCGCTCGACGATCTCGCGATTGGTGTCGATCAGCGCATTGACCTCGGCGGCGAGCGGGGCGATCTCCACGGGATAGGCGCCCTCGATGCGGTCGGCCCGGCCGGTGCGCACCTCGTGCAGGGCGGCGAGCATGCGCTTGAGCGGGCGCAGGCCGAACAGCACCTGGAACACCAGCGTCAGCAGGAAGGCCGCCCACAGCACCGCCAGCGTCACCGCCAGCGCCTGGTCGAACGCCTCGACCTCCTCCTCGATCTCGCCGGCATCGGCCGCCACCGCGACGGCGTAGCGCCCGTCCTCGCCGAGGTCGACCACCCGCTCGACGATGCGCAGCCTTTGCCCGGCGGGGCCCTCGGCATACCCCTCGCGCAGCCCGGAAACGTCGGAATTCTCGCTGCGCTCGAACAGCAGCGGCAGCTTGCCCTCGGGCATGGAGCGCGAGGTCTTCACCTGCGGGGCCGGCCCGTCGGTGCGGGCGATCTGCCAGTACCAGCCGGAAATCGGGAAATTAAACAGCGGGTCGCCCAGCGTGGTCGGCTCCGGCATGGTGCCGGCGGGCGAATTGGCGACGTCGGCGACGATGGTCTTGAGATAGACGTCGAGCCGCTGGTCGAAGGACCGCTCCACCGCCGCGCGATAGACCGAATGCAGCGCGAACCCGGTGATCGCCAGCACGGCGACGCTCACCACCGTCGCCGAGACGAACAGCCGAAGCGCCAGCGAGCCGGCGCGCATCAGCGCAGGGGCTCGCTGCGCGGGCTTTCGGGCGCCACCAGCAGATAGCCCAGCCCGCGCACGGTCTGGATCACGTCGACCTCCAGCTTCTTGCGCAGGCGCCCGACGAACACCTCTATGGTGTTGGAATCGCGGTCGAAATCCTGGTCGTAAAGGTGCTCGACCAATTCGGTGCGCGACACCACCCGCCCGCCATGATGCATGAGATAGGCGAGCAGCCGGTGCTCGTGCGAGGTCAGCTTCACCTGCCGGCCATTCACCGTCACCCGGCCCGAGCGGGTGTCCAGCATGACCGGCCCGCAGGTCAGTTCGCTGGCGGCGTGGCCGGCGGCGCGGCGCAGCAGGGCGCGGATGCGCGCCAGCACCTCCTCCATGTGGAAAGGCTTGGCGACATAGTCGTCGGCGCCGGCGTCGAAGCCCTGCACCTTGTCGCTCCAGCGGTCGCGGGCGGTAAGAATCAGCACCGGCATCTTGCGCCCCTCGCGCCGCCACGCCTCCAGCACGGAAAGGCCGTCCATCTTCGGCAGGCCGATATCGAGCACCACCGCGTCATAGGGCTCGGTGTCGCCGAGGAAATGGCCTTCCTCGCCATCATGGGCGCGGTCGACGGCATAGCCGGCCTCGACCAGCGCCTCGACCATCTGGCGGTTCAGATCGGGATCGTCCTCGACGACAAGCAGGCGCACGGCGGTTCCTCAGGCACGCCGCGCAGGGTGAGCGCGGCGCGCCGAGCATGCCACCGCGCGACGCCGATGTCAGGTGCGGGCCGCCAAGCCGAGGCAGCCGCAAGGCAGGCGGCTCCCTCTCCCCGCCGGGCAAAGCGAAGGAGTTGCCTCACCCCCTCCCGCGCCAGCCGCACAATTCCCGCCCCACCGCGTTGTGCGCCTTCACCTGGCGGATGGTCGGGTCGGTGTCCTCAATCGCCCAGTTGATCGGCGCGAACGCCCCGCACGCGCCCCTAGTCGCGGCGGAAGGCGTCGTCGTCGCGCAGCCGGCCGTCGTCAGCATTGCGCCGATCAGCATCAGCCCGCGCGCGCCCCGCGCGTTCGATCGTGGAAAGCACATCGCGTTCTCCCTCCGCCACACAGGCCGCCCGGCCTTCCAGGCGTCCCTTGAGATAGATCCCCCCGGCCAGCGCGAGGGCGGCGAGGATCAGCGCCGCGCTCCGCCCGAGCGGGCTCGCCAGCAGTCCCAGCAGCACCGTCACCGCGCCACCTCCCCGGCATTGATTCGCGCCAGCGCCCCGCGCAGCGTCAGCCCCACGCCGGCCAGCATCAGCGCCGCGAACAGCCATTTCAGCGGCTCGGCGAGGCCGGCCAGCGGCGCCAGCCGGTCGGCCTGCTCGGCCACCACCGCGCCGAGCGCGCCGGCCCCGCTGATCAGCCCGCCCGCTCCTTCCGGCGTGCGCGAGAGCCTGGTGTCGGCGGGCCGCGCCCGCGCCGCGCCGGCGCTGTCGGGCGCTTCCGCCACCGCGGCACCGGCCGCGCCCGCCATCCGCTCCGCCACGGCCCGCACCTCGGCGACGCGGCGGGTCCAGCCGGCGCCGAAGGTGGCAAAGGTGCGCAAGGTCCGCAGCATGGCGAGGCGCCGGTCGCACACGCCGTCGACCAGCGTCGCCGCGTCGCGTCCCGCCAGTCCCGCCAGCGTCGCCTCGCCGATCTGGCCGTCGGCGGCGACCTTCAGCGTGCGCTGCAGCCATTTCGCCGCCTGGGCGGGGCCGGAATTCACCGCCGCGTCGAACAGCGCGTAGTCGAGCCCGGCCGGCAGATCGTCGCCGCGCACCGCGTCCCAGTACTGGCGCCGGTAGATCGCCGCCACCTCGCCCGGCTCGATCCGCCGCACCGGCCGCTGCGGCAGGCCATGGCGGGCGCGCCAGCCGTCATAGACGCGCTGGGTGACGCCCTTCATGGTCGCCCCGCCGGGATCGGCGGGGTGGTCGGCATAGCCGCCCTCATGGACGAGCACGCGCTTCAGCGCCTCGTCGAAGCTCGATGCGGTCATTGCATGGCTCCGTTGCACGATTTTTTGGGTTATTTCTGGGGATTAAGGATATGTTAACCACGCCACTACCGGAGCACGGTTGCAAAAATACCGGGCTTCCGAGACCATTTTTGCGATTAGCTGGCTACGGACGAGAGGCTCCGCTCGGCATGGCAAGAGAAGATCGACTCGTTGAAGACCTGCGCGGCATTTTCGATGAAGCACGCCGCAGTTCCGGCCAGGTTCAGGCCGAAGCGCTGCTGGCCGTGGCTCCGGTGGTGCTGAAAAGCGGCGACCCGGAGCGCGAGCGCGGCGTCGCCTATATGCGTGACCGGCTCACGCCCGAAAGCTACCGGGCGATCTGCCGCGCCATCGGCGAGGAGCTCGACCGGCTCAACGCCGAGATCGTCCGCCTGAAGCGGTTCGAGAAGATCGCCGGCGTGGTCGAGACCGCGCAGCGCCGCATCGTCGCGCGCCCGCCCGTCCTGACCCGGCCGGTCGTCACGGCGGCGAGCAAGGCCGCACCGGCCGGCGTGGCGGCACCGCGGCCCGCCGTCTCCGCCGCGCCGGCGGGCGCATCCCATCCGGCTGGTCCGGTGCCCACCCCGCCGGGCCCGGCCGAATAGCCGGCACCGCACGGCTCAGGGGGCTGGTTCGATCCGCCACTCCGGCGGCATCGCCACCAGCGCCACCCGTTCGTCCGCCGTCAGCAGCGCCTCATAGACGGACGGCGGCAGGCCAAGCCCGGCATCGGCCGGCGTGCCGGGAATTTCCAGCGCGGCGCGCCCGTCGCTCGGGTGCGCCCGCCATGTCCACAGCGCGCGGGTGACGAGGCCCGGCAGCGCCGCCAGGTTCGCGGCCTGATAGGCGGCCCGGGAGCGCGCCCGCGCCTGCGCCTCGCTCGGCAGGATGAGCAACATCATGGCCGCACCTCGTTGAGGGCCGCGTCGAGGGCCGTGGCGTCGAGCGCGTCGCGCGCCATCGCCACCGCGCTCATCTGCCCGGCCATGAAGCCGATGACGTTGGCGGCGCCGATGGTCGGTGGATCGACCGACGCGCCGCTATAGCTCGGCCCGCCCGGAGGCAGGAATTCCGCCGCCGTCGTCACCCCGTCGACCGTGATGTCCGCCGTCGCGGCGAGGTAGTCGATCCGGCCTGTCAGCGCGCGCCAGCCCTCGGTCCAGGCCCCGCCGATATGGGTGAGCGCGGACACCCCGGTGCGCCGGCCCGAGACGCGCGCGGAGCCGCTGACCAGGCTGATACCGGAGCGAACGCTGGTGCCGCTGAAGACATCGCAGAACGGCCACGGCGCCAGCGCCGCATTGGTCGCGTTCACCACCACCGCCACCGTGGTCTGGTTCACCTCCTGCGAGAAGCCCGCCGCGTCCTGAATCCTGAGGCAGTCGTTCGCGCCGTCGAACACCAGCACCGGCCGGCCGTTCGGGCCGCTGTCGAGCACGCCGGCACTGACGAGGCGCGGCTGCGCCGCCGCGATGGTCTGCAGCGCGTGCCGCCCCTGCCCGCTCTGGTCGTACCAGCTCACGGCATAGGCGCTGCCGGCGCCGGCGAAGGCGAACAGGCTCGCCGTGTCCAGCGCCCCCGCGCCGGTGAAGCCGATATCCAGCTCGGCGCCGTCGCTGGAGCGGCGCACCCGCACGCCCGGCCCGGCGTGGCCGGTCAGCAGCCGGGTCAGCCCGAAGGCCGCGAAGAGCTGGCCGGCGAAGCGGTCGAGCGGCGGCCGTGCCGGAGCGGCGCCGTGCCGGCGGGTGAGATCGAGGGCGAAACCGAACGCCGCCATCTCAATCGACCCGGTGGATGACGAGCCCGGCCGTGGTGCCGGTCGCCAGCACGCGGCGGACCAGGAATTCCAACACGCTCACCTGCCCGGGGGCGAGCGGCAGGGTCAGCGGCGCGTCGTCCGCCGCCTCGACGGTGAGGATGCGCACCGCCGCGCTCGCCAGCGTCGCCGGCACGAACACCCGCAGCCTTGCGTAGCGCGGCAGGTCGGTGGCGTCGCTCGGCGTCACCAGGGCACCGGAGCGGCCGAGTCCGGCCGGCGAGAGGGCGCGGCGGTGCCAGGGGTCCTTGGCGGAATCATAGGGCATGGATCGCTCCGAAGGTCAGAGGGTGAAGGCGAGATAGGAGAGGACGAGGCGCACCCGCCCGCCGGTGAAGCTGCCGCCCAGCGCGGTGACGCGCAGCGGCGTGTCGGCATAGAAGGCCTGCGGGCCGATCACGCCGATATTGCTGGCCCCCAGGGCGACGCCAAGCAGCCCGCCGAATTTCGAGGTCTCGCCGGCGATGCCGACCTCATAGGCGCTCGCCCCGGTCACCGCCGCCACCGTGCGGCTGGCCACGGCGAGGCAGATCGCCCGGCTGGGAATGAGCAGGGTCGAGGCAACGAAGGCCCCCGCAAGGGTCACCTCCTCCTCCACCGCGCGCAGCGTCGCGGTGGCGCCGGAGGGCGTCATCGCGAGGGCGTCGCGCCACGCGCCGCCGTCGAAAAGCAGCGAGCGCGCCTCCGCGCCCACATAGGCGCGCCAGCCGGCGCGGGGCTCCAGGAAGCGCCAGCCGCCGTCATGAAGCGCGATCTCGCCCTCGTGCCCGGCCCAGGCGCCGGTGGCGCCCGCCGCCACGATATGCCGGTCGCCCGGCACGGAGGCCGCCGGCGGCGCCATGCGGGTGCGGTCGAGCACGGCGAGCTGCGCCGCCGCGTCGAGCAGCGCCAGCGCCTCATTATGGGTGACGTGCTTCTGCGCCTGCGCCGCCGCCAGCAGCGGCAGCGCGAGATGGGGGGTGGTCTCGCTCATGGTGGTGTCCTGTGCAGTTTGGCGGTCAGAGCCGCAGCCGGGCGGTCAGCGCCGCGCCGGCGCCGACCTCGGCGGAGAGCTGGGCGATCCGCACGTCGAGGAAGGTTTGCGCCGCGCCGAAATCGGCGATCTCGTCGCCCGCCGGGTAGAGAAGAGAGGGCGCCGTGGTGGTGAAGCGCCGCCTGACGCTTGCCCCGCCGAGGATCTCGACCTCGTAGGCCTCGCCGGTCTCGCCCAGCGGCACCTCGACCAGGTCCCAGGAATCGCCGCCGCTGCGGGTGCGGCGGGTCCAGCTCAGCGTCACCCCGGCCGCGCCGCGCCGCGCCCGCGCATGCACCGGCGCGAACGGGCGCAGCGCCGCCGACGAAAGCGTGGCGGCGATCTCGGTCACCGCCGCGTCGCCATGGTCGCGGTCGGCGCCGCTGATGCGATAGACGACCGCGCGTCCGACAAGGTCGAGCCCGCGCGCCACCGGCACCAGATTGGCGTCGATTTTCATCAGTCGCGTGCCCGCGGGCCAGGCCGTCGCCGCCCGCGCCTCGGTGCCGAGCTGGCCGCGCAGCAGCCCGGACAGCCGCCAGCGCGCGGCGCCGATGAGTTCGGCCTCAACGAACTGGATCACCTCCACCGCGCCGGCCGGGTCGATCAGCGCCAGCGCATTGGCCCCGCCCAGCACCGCCTCCTCGCTCGCCCCCGCCACCAGCCCGCCATCGAGTTCGATGTCGAGGCTGGCGCGGTGCCAGCGCCAGACCGGGCCGGGAGCGAGTTCGGTCAGCGTCGCGCCGGTCACCGCCGGCGCCGCCAGCGTGGCCAGAGGCTGGAAGCTGCCGCCATCCACCGCCCGCCACACCGCGAGGCTCCCCGGCCACGGCGTCACGAAACCGCCGATCCACGCCAGGGCGGGCGTCGCCTCCCCGCTCTCCAGCGGCAGCTCGACGAGATGCACCAGCGGCGGCCCGTCGCCGCCCGGCAGATCGACCGCGCCGGCCCGCCCGTCGCGCACCGCGAGGGCGAACACCGCGGGGTCGATGCCGCGCGCGCTCACCGCCCGCGCCTCGCGGTCCTCGATCGAGACGATCTCCAGCAGCCGGGCGCGCCCGTCGCGCTCCCAGCGCAGAAGGTCGCCCGGCTCCAGCGCCAGATGCCCCGGCGGCAGGGTCAGGTTCACACGGTCGCGCCCGGCCCAGGCATCCTGCAGCCACATGTCGGCGAGCCCGGCGGCGAGACCCGGATCGGCCACCATCGCCACATCCAGCCCGGTCTCCGCCCGCGCCGCCCCGGCGAGCCGCCGCGAGACCGCGGTGGCGCGGCGGTAGTCATTATTGCCGTCGATGAAGCCAAGCGTGGCGGAAAGCGGCAATTCGCTCTCCGCCGCCCGCACCAGCGACGGCGCGGCGATGCCCTCGCCGGCGACGATGTCGTCGTCGTCCAGCACCGCCCGCACCCGCCCGCCGCGCGGGCGCAGCGACAATGCCCCGCCGCGCTCGTTGAGGTCGAAACCGAAGGCGCGCGCCAGCGGCTCCAGCGCCGCCCGGGCGGTCATCGGCCGGTCGACCACATAGCCGTCGACAATGCCGCGCAGTTCCCCGCTGGCGAGGTCCGGCACGCCGAAATCCGCCGCCAGCGCCTGCGTCAGCTCGGCCAGCGGCGCCGCCCCCAGCCGGCCGGTCAGCCAGTGCCCGGTCTGCCAGTTGGCGCCGTCCGCCCACACATTGGTCGCGCGCGGAAACACCGGGAACGGCCGCGCGTCCCAGGTCCACAGAGTGATCGCGGCGGGGTCGACCATGCGCCCGCCGGGCAGGCCGGCCGCCGCCGGGTTCAGCGCCGTCGAGCCGGCAAAGCCGGCCAGCGTCGCCTGCAGATGCCGGCGCTGGATCAGGTCGTCGCGCGCCCCGTTGGAGAAGGGCGGCAGCCCGCCCTCGGTGGATTTGGGGTCGGGAAAGGCGCTCGGCCGGTTCGCCCCCTTGTCCACCGCCGGGCAGCCGATCTCGGTCAGGCGCACCGGCTTGGAGCCGGGCACGAAGCCGGTCGGGCTCGCCTGCCGCACCCCGCCGACGCGCTCATGATGAGCGTTCGCCCACCAGCCGGCGAGGTCCTTCTGGCGGAACAGCCATGCCTCCCCATAGGCGCCGTCGGTGATCGGCGCGCGCGCCTGCGCGGCGCGGGCGGCGTCATCGGGGTAATACCAGTCGAACGCCTCGCCGCCGTCGAGATTGCCTTCGAGATAGGCGGGGTCGTGGCCGCTCTCGAAGCTCTCGGCATCGAGATGGGCGTCGCCGTCGCGCCAGTCGGCCAGCGGCGGGTACCAGTCGATGCCGATGAAATCGAGCGCCGGCGACGCCCATAGCGGGTCGAGCGGAAAGCGCACCTCCGCCCCGCCGCCGAGGACATGGGCGCCATATTCGGTCCAGTCGGCGCCATAGCCGATCTGCGTCCCCGCCCCGAGCATCGCCTTCACTTCGCCGGCCAGCGCGGCGAAGGCGGCGGCGGCGGGGTAGGTTCCCGGCGCCGAGCGCACCCGGGTCAGCGCGGCCATTTCCGAGCCGATGAGGATTGCCTCCACCCCACCGGCGATCTGCGCCAGCCTGGCGTAGTGCAGCACCATGCGGCGCAGGCCCCATTCAGCCGGGCCGGAATAGGTCACCCGCCCGCCCGAGGCGCCGAAATGGGCCGCGCTCGCGGTGCCGAACAGCGCCGTCACCTGGGCGCCCGCCGCCGCGGTCCCGTCCGGCGAGCCGGCGACACCGGGCGCGGGGTGGCAGGTGATGCGCCCGCGCCAGGGATGGGCCGGCTGCGAGGCCGCCCCGCTCCACGGGTCGGGCAGCGCGTTGCCGGCGGGAATGTCCATCATCACGAAGGGGTTGAGCGTCACCTTCAGCCCGCGCACCTTCAGCGCCGCGATCGCCGCGATCACGCTGGCGTCGGAGGGCGTGCCGCCATAGGCCGGCTTGCCCTCATACTGGCTCACCAGCGCGGCGCTGGCGCGCGTCTGCCCGGCCACCTGCCACGCCTCGGCGAAAATGCCGATCTGGGTCGGCTTGACCCGGCGCTCGACGGCGGGACGGATCTGGCACTGGCCGGCCCTGAGGTCGGTGCCGAACCAGGTCACCACCAGCGCCACCCGTTCCAGATTCGGGCAGGTGGCGAGCAACTGGTCGAGCGAGGCGGAAAAGTCGCTGGCATGGGTGGTCACATGGCGGTTTTCCAGCTGGTAGACCCCCGGCCGGTCGACCCGCAGCACCTCGCGCGGCTCATAGCCGAACTCGGTGGCGCCGGGGATCAGCGTCACCGCCCGCACCGCGCCCTCCAGCGCGCCGACCGCCCGTTCCACCTCGACCGAGATCTGCGGCAGGCGGTTGCCGAAGCGCGCCAGCGCCAGCCCCTCGAACACCAGATAGGCGAGGCCGCGATAGGCCGGCGCCGCCGGTGCGCGCGCCTCGATCAGCGGGTCGGGAAGCTGGTCCTCGGCGCCCAGATGCAGGCGCAGATTCAGCCCGCGGGTATCGAGCAGCCGCCCATCGGCCCAGATGCGGCCGATGCGCGTCACCTTGCCCTCGCACAACCCCACCGCGAAGCTGCCGAAATAGGCATAGGTCGTGGTGCTGCTGCCGCCGCCCGCCAGCCCGCCGCCCTTGCCGCCGGCGGACTGCGTCTGGGTGGAGACCACTTCCTGCACCGGCGCCGCCCAGATCACCTGCCCCGACAGCCGCGCCCGTCCATAGAGACGCGGCAGCGCCGCGCCCTCGGTCGAGGTCATGGTGCCGAACTCGCTGAGGCGCGGCCCTTCGCTGCGCTGTCCCGGCGTCAGTATCAGCGAATCGATGGCCGAGCCGCCCAGCGCACCCAGCGCCCGCCCGGCCAGCGCCCCGAGCGGCCCGAACAGCGCCCCGCCGACCGTTCCGCCCAGCGTGCCGAGAATGAGTGTGGCCATGCTCTTTTCCAATCCTTTGCCGTGGCAGGGCCTGCTCCCTCTCCCCGGCGGGGAGAGGTGCAAAGGCCGTGTCCCGGACCAGCCGCGCGCCGCGCGGCGCCGATCCGGGACCCAGGAGAGACTCTTTGGCCGAAGCGATTTGCGCTGGGTCCCGGCGCGGCACTCCGCCTACGGCGTCGCTGGGCCGGGACAAGGAGCGTGCGTTCCTCCCCCTCACGCGCCGGGAAAGGCGAAGGCGAAGGCCAGCCGGCGGCGCCACCAGGGGGCGAGGAACACTTCCGCCACCGCCGCCCCGTCATGGGCGTGCACCATGCGGTCCGCGCTCACCAGGATCGCCGCGTGCTTGGCGGGAAAGCCTTCGCGCCAGCGGAACAGCAGCACGTCGCCCGGCGCGATCGCCTCAACCGCGAGCGCGCGCATGTGCCGCCCCGCCGCCTGCGCCATCTGCTCGGCCTTGGTCGCCTCGGCCCAGTCGGGCGCGTAGGCGGGCAGGCCCTGCGGCTCCGGCCCCACCACCGCCCGCCACACCCCGCGTATGAGGCCAAGACAGTCGGCCCCCTGCCCCTTCAGCGAGGCGCGGTGCAGATAGGGCGTGCCGATCCAGCCCCGCGCCTCGGCGATGAGGCGGGCGCGCACGTCTTCCGCGCCCATCGTCACTGCCCTCCCGGCAGGGCGACGCGCAGCACCGCGTCATTGCCCGGCATGTCGGGGAAGCCGCGAAAATTCAGCGAATTGGCGAAGCGGTCGCGGCAGGTCTCGAACCGCTTGTCGCAGCCGGCGGTGACGGTGAAGCTCTCCCCCGGCAGGGGCGTGTCGGGCGGGCGCTGCCACAGTTCCAGCCGCACCCCGCCGGCAAGCGTGTGCGCCTTCACCTCGGTGGCGAAGCCCGCATTGGCGCCGCCGGTGAACGCCAGCCGCCCCTGCGCGAACCAGCCCGCCGCATAGGCGTCGAGACCCGCCGCCACGATCAGCCCCGGCCCTTCCGCCGCGCTCACCGTGCCGTGGCCGGTATAGGCCGGCGCGGCCAGCGCCACCTTGCAGCGCCCATCGCCGAAATCGGCGTCACAGCCGGCGGTGAACAGCCGCCCGCGCACGACGTTGAGCGCCGAAGCGAGGGAGCGCAGCTCGGCGGTGAAGCGGCCCTCGCTGCGCCGCACCTCGCCGAGGCTGGCCCGGCGCAGCCGCAGGAAGCTCGACGGCGCCGACCAGTCGGCGAGGATCAGTTCGATCCCCGCCCCGTCATAGCGGCCGGCATCGAGGTCGGCCTCGTCGATCAGCTCGGATGTCAGCGCCGCCGACATCTCCGCCCCGCCCACCGCGAAGCCGAGCGCGGAGGCGTCCTCGCTGCCGGCAACGCCCGAGGCGGCGCGGAACAGCGTGCCGTCGACGCCGAGGTCCTCGTCATGCTCGGTCAGCGCGATCACCACGCCGTCGCGGCGGGTGATCCGCCAGCAGCGCGCCAGCGTCGTCACCCCGCTCGCCAGCGACGCGGCAAGCCCGGCGGAAAGCTCTCTCATGGCCGTATCTCCAGGATCGGGATGCGCGGGATCGCTCCGGCCTCGAAGGCGGTGAGGTTCACCTCGAGGAAATCGGTATCGAAGCGCACCGGCACGTCGAACAGGAACCCCGCCGTCACGCTCGCCCCGGCCGCAGGTACATGGCCGGCGAGGAAGGTGACGACCCCACGCGTCGCATCGAGGGTGAAATGCGTGCCGGCCGTCCGCTCCGCCCCGTTCACCGCCACCCGCGCCGAGCCGGCCACCGGCTTGACGATCGGCCGCGCATAGGGGGCGTGGGCGCCGCCATAGGTTTTGGCGAGGGCGAACTGCGCCCGCGCGCCATCGCCGGTGCCCAGCGTCTGGTCGAGCGGCGTCACCGCCGCGCCCGGCACGGCCGAGGCATGGTCCAGCCGGTCGCGCCAGCGAAAGCCGTGCAGCCGCCCGCGCCGCTCCTCGAAGAAGGCGACCACGGCGGAGAGCTGCGCCAGCGATGTCACCCCGTAGCCGGCATCCCAGCGCCGGCGCGAATGGGCGAGCCTTGTATTGCGTTCCTCGCGGCCGGTGAGCGTGGTGACGATCTCGGTCGCCCGCTCCGGCCCCCCCGCCGCGCCGAGCGCGATGTCGAGCGGAAACAGCGTCTCGTGAAAGGCGGGCATTCAGAGGCTCCTTTCCCCGCGCGCAACCGTGCGGGCGATCAGGCCGGCGAGATAGGCGTCGGAGCGGCGGAAGGCGCTCGCGTCCGGCGTCGCGACATTCACCGTCACCTGCGTCGTGCGCCCGCCGCCCTGCGCGGCGACGCCGAGCCGGCCGTCCGCCCCCCGCGCCAGCGGCAGGATCGCCTCCGCCCCGCGCTCGCCCATCAGGCCGAGCGAGCCGCCGGCCATGGGGAAATAGGTCGGTGCCGCCACCACCCCGCCCTGCGCGAAGGGAGTGACCCGCCCATTCGCGAACGCGCCGCCCTTGGCGAACCCGGAAACGCCACCGAGCGCCCCGCCGAGCGCGCCCTGCAGCAGGCCGGAAAGCCCCTGCTCCAGCGGCTTGAAGGCGATGTCGAGCGCAAGCGAGGACAGCCGGCTGGCCAGCGTGCGCAGCACGTCGTCGGCCTCGCGGCCCTTCAGCGTCGCCCCGGCCAGCGCATCGCCTACCGCCCGGCCAAAGCCCCGCGCCAGCCGCTCGGCTTCCGCGATCTCGCGGCGGAAGGCGCTGGTGTCGGCGCTGATCTCCACGTTCAGCCCGTCGTCGAATTCGGCGTTGTCGGCCATCTCGGCCCTCCTGTCAGTCCGGGAACCGCGCCATCAGCGCACCGAGCCCTGTTCGGTCGAGCGGCGCCCGCGCCGGGCCGGCGAAGGCCCGCAGCGCCGCCGCCAGTTCGCGCGGGGTCAGCCGCCAGAACGCATGCGAGGAGAGCCGCAGCCGGCCGAAGCCCAGCGCCATCGCCTCCCCCCAGGGGAAGGGCGGTGGCCCGCCCTCCCCGGGGAAGGGCGGTGGCCCGCCCTCTATCCCGCCGGCTCCGGCGCACCGGGCAAAGGGGCGGCGGCGCCCTCCGCAGCGCCGCCGAAGGTGGCGGCGATCAGCTCGCCGACCAGCCGCGCGAAGCCGGCCGCCCCGCCCGGCATGGTCATCCGCGCCACCTCGTCCTCGGTGACGGCCTCGCCCGCCCCGCGCAGGCCGGCGGCGAGGAGGCGGATGGCATCCTTCGCCGCCAGCCGGCCGCGCGAAAACCGCTCGGTCAGCGCCACCAGGTCTTCGGCACCGAACGCGTCCTCCAGCTCGGCCAGAGCGCCCAGCGTCAGCACCAGCGTGCGCCGGCGCCCGTCGAGTTCGGCGGCTATTTCACCGCGATGCCGGTTGGCCATTGAGTGGATCCTTGCTGCTGCCCGAAGGCGGTTGAAAACCTGCCCTCATCCCCGGGCTTGACCCGGGGACCCAGTCTCCCCCGCCGCCGCAGCGGCTGATTTATGGCTGCCCGGGTCAAGCCCGGGCATGAGGGTAGAATGGGCTATGTCCCTCACAGCGCCGCGAAGGTCAGTTCGCCGGCGCTCTCCAACGCGATGTCGAACGTCACCTCGCGGTCATGCTCGGCGGCGAATTCCAGCGCGGTGATCTGGAACGGCCCGGCGATGGTACCGAAATCGGGCACCACGATCTGCGCGTTACGGATCGTCCCGTCGAAGAAGCTCTGCCGGATCAGCGCGTCCGACGCCGCGTCCTTGAACACGCCGGAGCCCGCCACCGCCGCGCGCTTCACCCCCGCCCCGGCGAGCAGTTCGCGCCAGCGCCCGGCGCTCTCGGCATGGGTCACGTCGACCGGCTCGGCGTTGAACGCGATCTGCCGCGAGCGCAGCCCCGCCACCGTGGCGAAGGCGGTGCCGTCATGGATCTTCAGCAAGAGGTCCTTGCCCTTCTGCGCCGCCATCGGTGGCTCCTTTGCTTGTCACCGCTCCGACCCGAAGGTATTCAGAGACGGTTAACCTTCAGGGTCTAGATTAAATCCCGTGCGATGCCGGCGAGGCGTCTTTCCGCCTTCACAGTTTGATTCCGCACTTCGCGCCAAGTGACTTCATCTTCAGATTCAACTTCACGCGGATTCACGAGTCCGTGGAATCCCTTGCGCAGCTTTCCTGACAGGATCGGAAAACCTCAACCTGTTTCCGTCACCGCCCGAAAGCGCAGCAGCGCGCGGTAGGTTCGCCCGCCTGGCTCGCGCCGGATCTCGGCCGAGGAAGCGCGCAGATTGACCAGGCGATGCCCGTCGAGGACCAGCGGCGCGTCGTGCAGCACCTGCTGCACCAGATGCGCCAGCGCGTGCGCCTCGCCATGCCCGCCCTGGCGCGACCAGCAAACCAGCGTCAGCCGGTGCTCGGCGCCGCTCTCGGTGGCGGTGGACCAGTCCAGCACCTGCGCCTCACCGAGCGTCACATAGGGAAATTCCGCCCCGTTCGGGGGCACGTCATGGATGCGCGGCCCGCCCAGCGCGGCGAGCAGCGGGACGTCGGCCATCAGCGCCGCATGGATCGCCCGGCGCAGCGCGACCGCGGGCCCGCTCATCGCGGCCTCCCGGCGGCAAGCTGCGCCAGGAGCCGGCGCAGCGCCTCCAGCCCCTTCAGCCTCGTGCCGAACTTCATGGCGTCTCCTCCCGGCAGTCGCAGACGAGGTAGCGGCCGCGCCCGTCCGGGTCGCTCACCGCCTCGACCAGGAAGCGCCGCGCCCCACACCGCAGCCGGTCGCCCGGCTGCACCGTGGCCGGCGCCCGCACGGTGACGGTGTGGGCGAGCAGCGCGCCGGGCCGGTCGGCGATCTCCGCCGGCGTCCCCCGCGTCTCCACCGCGCCCCACAGCGCGTCGACCGCGATGAAGCTCACGCTCGCGCCACCGAGCCCGTCCGGCGTCGTCACCGGCGTCTCCTGCACCAGCCGGTGCCGCAGGGCTCCGATGGCGCTCACAGTCGTGTCACCCGGAACGGCGCCACCAGCGCGTCGAGCCGGGCGGGAAAGGCCGCCCCCGGCCCGGCCACGTCGCGGTGCTCGTAGAAATGCGCCAGCACCACCCGCACCGCCTCGATCAGCGGCGAGGGCACATGGTCGGCGCTTGCCCCGTGGCCGGCGGTGATGTCGAGCGCGATGCCGGCCAGCGGCCGGCCGGGTTCCGGCACGGTACCGCGCGCGACCCGGATCAGCCCCGGCAGCCGCGCCGTATCGGTGGTGAAGGCGCCGAGCGGCAGGGCGGTCTCGCCGCCATCCGCGTCGATCACCCGGGCGGCGGTGATCGCCTTCAGCGGGTTCACCGGCACCGCGATCAGCCCCGAGGCTGGCCAGGCGTCGCGCACGATCCGCCAGCTCTGGTCGATCAGCACGCGCCGGGTCAGCGCCTCCACGGTCGCCCGCGCGGCGGTGACGAGCGCGGCGATCAGCCCGTCCTCGGCCTCATGGTCGACGCGCAGATAGGTCTTGGCCTCGGCGAGCGTCAGCGGCTCGGCCGTCGGCCCGGCGAGAAGGATCGCGGGCATGGTGCCTCCCTCATGTGATGGTCGCCGCAGCCGGCGATTGACGTGTCGTCCCGGCGCCGCCACAACGGCCCCGCCCCCTTACGGAACCCGCCGATGCACCGCCTTGCCGCCGCCCTTCTCGCCGCCCTGCTCCTCGCCACCCCTGCCCGCGCCATTGTCGGTGGCGGGCCGGCGGACGAGGCGCTGAAGGCGGAGACGGCGATGATCGTGTCGACGCGCGGCGCCACCTGCACCGGCGTGGTGCTGGGGCCGAACGTGCTGCTCACCGCCGCCCATTGCGTCGAGCCGGCGGCGGATTACGCGGTGGTGGTGTTCGAAGGCGGCACGCCGCGGCTGATCCCGATCGACCGCAAGGCGGTGCATCCTTCCTTCGACCCGAATTCGTTCGCGACCCGGCGCCCGACGCCGGACCTCGCTTTGGTGCGCCTGTCCGGGCCGCTGCCCGCCGGCTTCCGGCCGGCGGCACTGACCGATCAGGTGGCGCTGCCGGCGCGGCGCACCGCCTTCACCGTCGCCGGCTATGGCGTGACCCGGGATGGCGACGGCAAGAGCGCCGGCACGCTGCGCACGGTTTCCCTGCCCAGCATCGGCACCACAGGCGGCATCATGGTCCGCTTGTCGGATGGCGCCGCCAAAGGCGGCTGCACCGGCGACAGCGGCGGGCCGGTGCTGATCGAGGGCGTGGTGGCCGGCATCATCGGCTGGTCGACCGCGGCGGGCGGCGCGCGCGGCTGCGGCGGCGTCACCGGCGCCACCCTCATCGGCCCGCAGCGCGCCTGGATCGACGCCACGCTGCGCGGCATCGTCCGCTAGGGGCGACGGCTTTTAGGGTCGACAGCTTTTAGCGTTGACGGCTTTCCGTCGCGTAAACTGTATCGCGCACGTATCTGTCGTGTGCGCTCCATCCCGTTTTTGCCAGAGGCAAACACGCAGATGTTATTGCATTCATGCAAGGCATCGAGCGCCTTATCACAACTGGCGATGCGCTGATGCCGGGATTAACTTCTGTCCATGAAAAAGGCGCGGCCGTCACGGGCCGGCCACCCCTCTCTCTGGAGACACCATCATGAACAAGATCCTCATCGCCGCCGTCGCTCTCGCCACCTTCGGTTCGGTCGCCGCGCAGGCCGCCGACGGCCGTGACCCGACCGTCTATGGCGCCCCCGCCACCGCGCAGGGACAGGTCGTCGAGGGCCGCAACGCCACCCTGGCGCTGCCGACCGTTTCCGACGCCTACATCAACCAGGCCGTCGAGGCGAACGCCCGTTCGACGCGCTGATCGCGACGCCTTCCCCTTCGCCTTCCCCCTCCGGAGCGGCGCCCCCATGCGAGCGAGCGCCCCTCCCTCTTCAAGGAGCATTCTCATGAACAAGATCCTCATCGCCGCCGTGGCTCTGGCCGCTTTCGGTTCCGTCGCCGCGCAGGCTGCCGGTCGTGACGCCACTGTCTACACCCGCGCTGTCTCCCCCAAGGTGCAGAGCCAGCAGGTCGTCGAGGGCCGCAACGCCACCGTGACCCTGCCGGCTGTCTCCGACGCCTATATCAACCAGGCCGTCGAGGCGAACGCCCGTTCGACCCACTGATCGCGACGCCTTCCCCCTTCGCCTTCCCCCCCGGAGCGGCGCCCCCATGCGAGCGAGCGCCCCTCCCTCTTCAAGGAGCATTCTCATGAACAAGATCCTCATCGCCGCCGTGGCCCTGGCCGCTTTCGGTTCCGTCGCCGCGCAGGCTGCCGGTCGTGACGCCACTGTCTACACCCGCGCTGTCTCCCCCAAGGTGCAGAGCCAGCAGGTCGTCGAGGGCCGCAACGCCACCGTGACCCTGCCGGCCGTCTCCGACGCCTATATCAACCAGGCCGTCGAAGCCAACGCCCGCTCGACCCACTGAGCGGGCCGGACTTCCCGAGACTGACCGTCTCCATTGGGGCGCCCCTCACCGGGCGCCCCTTTTTTGCGTCGTGCCGTTCTTACATCGCGTCTCAGGCGGCGAATTTCAGCAGCTTGATGGCGTCGAAATCCTGCACCCCGCCGCCGACCCGCTTGGTGGTGTAGAACAGCACATAGGGCTTGGCCGAATAGGGATCGCGCAGCACCCGCACCCCGGCCCGGTCGACCACCAGGTAGCCGCGGCGGAAATCGCCGAACGCCACCGAGAGGCTGCCGGCGCCGATTTCCGGCATGTCCTCGGCCTCATAGACGGGAAAGCCCATCAGGTGAGGCGGCGCGCCCGGCGCGGTCGGCGGCGCCCACAGATACTGCCCGTTCTCGTCCTTCAGCTTGCGCACCGCCCCTTGCGTGCGCCGGCTCATCATGAACGAGCCGTTCTGCCGGTAGCCCGCCTTCACCGCATAGACCAGGTCGACCAGCGGGTCGGCCGGGCTGGTGCTGGGAAAGTCGCCGGCGGCGCCGGTGGCGATGAAGCCGAGCTTTCCCCACACAAAGGCGCTTTCCGCCACCGTGTCATAGGCGAGAAAGCCCTTCGGCTTGCCCACCCCGTCGCCGGTCACGAACGCGGTGCCCTCCTGCGCCGCGAACGCCGCCTCCACCTCGATGGCGAGCCAGTCGTCGATATTGACCGCCGCATCGTCGAGCAGCGTCTGGGTCGCCGCCGGCATGGCGTAGAGTTCCATCGCCGGGAAGGCGATCTCGTCCAGCACCGGGCTGGCCGTCTGCGCCCGCGCGCCGGTCTCCGCCACCCAGCCGACCGCCGGGCCGGAGGTCATGAACGGCTTCTTGTAGGTGCCGGCGGAAATCACCCGGACATCGGCGATGGCACGGATCGGCGAGAGCGCGGCCAGCCGCTTGCCGATCTCGCGCTCGGTCTCGTGCGGCACCACATAGCCGCCATCCGCGCCCACCCCGGCGGAGAGCGCCTTGGCCTCCAGCCGCTTCAGCCCCGCCGCCTCGCCGGTGCGGACATAGGCGTGGAAGGCGGCCTTGTGCTCACGCGCGGCGAGGTCGGCGGCAAGGTCGCCGCCACCGCCGCCCAGCGCCGGACGGCGGGCCTTCAGCACCAGTTCGTCGATCAGCGCCTTCTGGGTGTCGAGCGCGGCGTTGAGCCGCTCCACCTTGTCGGTGGTCACGACGTCACCGCCGCGCCGCTCCAGCGCGCCGAGCCGCTGGTCGTTGGCGTCCTTGAACGCCTCGAAGGCGCTCATGAATTCCTCGAAGGCGGCCGAGACTTCCGGGCCGGCGGCGGATTTCAGTTCAGGTGCGGGATTGGTCGGCTGCATGGGTTTCATGTCCTGTTCGGAAGGGAAACGTCGAAAGAAAAGCGGGGGGCCGCTTGCTCTCCCCGTCGGGGGGAGAAGTCTCACCTCGCGGCACCGAACCGCCCGCCTCACACCAGCACCGGCCTCAGTCCCGGCGCGCCGCGCAGCCGCCGGGCGCCGCGGCGTATGGCGGTGGCGAGCGAGACGCCGGCCCGCTTCACGCTGGCGATTCGCGCGTCCGGCTGCATCGGGAAGGTGACGATCGACACCTCCCACAGGTCGATGCGCGAGAGCCGCCGCACCCGTGTGCCCGGGTCGGTGCGCCCCTCCACGGTGCGGAAACCGATGGACAGCCCGTCGATCGCCCCGGCGCGCATCAGCGCCAGTACCTCGCGGGCGCGGGCGACATCCAGCGTCAGCCGGCCCTTGACCAACAGCCCGACCGAATCCTCCTGCAGGCTCGCCCAGGCCCCGATCGGCTCGGCCGGGTCGTGCTGGAACAGCATGCGCACGCCCCCCGCCCCGCGCTCGGCCAGCGAGCGGGCGAAGGCGCCGGGCAGGATCAGGTCGCGGCCGAGATCGACCCGGCCGAACAGCGCCGCATAGCCCTCGAAGCTGCCATCGGGCGCGATGCTGGCCAGCGCGCCGGGAAGCGCCTTGGTCTCGAAACGGGCCGGCTTGCACGGCGCGGCGCCTGCCGGCGCGCTCATGCGCCCTCCCCGGGGCCCGCCGCCCCCGCCAGTCCGGCGCGGCGGGTGGCGGCGGCGCGTTCCAGCTTGCCGAGGGTGCGGCCGAACTGGCGAAACACCTGCGGCGCCTCCCCCGCCCGGCTCGGCGCCGGCAGGCGCGGGGCAAGCCCGTTGAAACGGCCGGGCAGGAAGGCCCGGATACGCGGGTTGGATGTCATGGCGGGTCTCCGAACAGGGTGTTGAAGCGCGCGATCTCGCGCACGAAATCGTCGAAGCGGCGCACCGCGCGCCCCAGCTCGCGCAGCGCGATGCCGGCCAGCACGGAGGCCCCCAGCGCCCACATCAGCAGCGCCAGATGGGCGATGTCGGCCTTGTCGGCGAAGGCGGCGACGAGCGGTTGCATGGGCGGGCTCCCGATGGGGCTGCCGACGGCGGACCCTCATCCCCGGTTGACCCGGGGACCCAGGCATTCCAACGGCGCGGCACTCAGTCTCTGGGTGGCCGGGTCAAGTCCGGCCATGAGGGAGCGTTTGGAACCCCGTCATGCTGAGGTGCCGGCGCCCGCGCCGGCCTCGAAGCACGCAGCCCCCTACCCCCGCACCCCATAGCCCACCGCCTGTCGCTTCTCGTCATCGGTGAGGAAGCTCGCCTCGCCCACCCGGCGCCACAGCGCCTCGCGCTCGCCGTGCAGCGCCTCGATGGCGTCGATATCGGGCTCCAGCGCCAGCCGCCCCGGCCCGAAGGCGGGGCCGAGCCACAGGCACAGCTCGTGCAGCAGCCGGCGGCCGAGCGGCAGGATCGCCTGCCGCCACAGCACCCGGCTGGCTTCGGCGTAATTGGCATAGGTGGCGTCGCCGGGAATGCCCAGCAGCATCGGCGGCACGCCGAAGGCCAGCGCGATCTCGCGCGCGGCGGCGTTCTTCGCCTCAAGAAAATCCATGTCCTTGGGGGTGAGCGAAAGCGGGCGCCAGTCCAGCCCGCCCTCCAGCAGCAGCGGGCGGCCGGCATTGGCGCTGCCGGAGAAATTGGCCTCCAGCTCCTCCTTCAGCCGGTCGAACTGCTCGTCCGAGAGGTTGCCGGCCCCGCCATAGACCAGCGCGCCGGAGGGCCGGGCGGCATTGTCGAGCAGCGCCTTGTTCCAGGCGCCGGCGGCATTGTGCAGGTCGAGCGCCATCTGCGCCGCCTCCAGCGGCGGGGCGCCGTAATGGTCGTCGAGCGGGTTGAACAGCGCGACATGCAGGATCGGCGGCGGCACGCCCGCGCCGCCTTCTTGCACGAAGCGCACCGCGCGCCCGCCCGCCGTGTAGTCATAGGCCTGCGCCCAGCCATCGGGGCCGGAGACCACGCGCATGCGGTCGGGCCGCAGCACATGCAGCTCGCGCACCGCCTCATCCACCGACACCGCCTCGACATAGGCATTGCCCGCGAGCAGCAGATGCGAGGCCAGCGCCTCCAGCAGGCCCGGGCCGGAAAGGCGCGGGTTGGGCTGGGCCAGCAGATCGAGCAGGGGATGGGCGAGAGTCTCGCGCCCGTCCTCGGTCAGCACCGGGCGCAATTCGCCCACGCCCTGCGCGATCAGCCGCACGCAGCGATAGGCGACGGCGTTGCGCTGGTAGCCCTCGCGGGCCAGCGCGCCATAGTCGCGCGGCGTCCACTGCGCCCGCGCCGCGCCGAGCAGCGCCACCAGCGCCTTGGTGCGCGAGGCCTTGGCCTCGGGCGGGGCGGCGCGCCCGAGCGAGAAGGGAAAGAGCTTCATGATCGGGGGCTCCGGTTGAAAAGAAGGCCGTCATCCCGGCAGAAGGCGGAGCCGCGGAGCCGGGATCGCTCTCCGGCGGACCAACGATCCCGGAACGGCCTGCGGCCGTCCGGAATGACGCGGAACATGGCGAAAGCCTCACACCCGCCGCACCCGTGGCGCCACCGCGCGCGGGCCCAGCGCCAGCGCGGTGACCGCCCAGACCAGCGCGTCGAGCCGGTCGGGCGAGCGGCCATTGGAAAGCCCGTCCGGGCCGAAATCGCAGAGTTCGTCCTCCAGCGCCGGGAACGGCCCGGCATGGCGCACCCGGCCCTGCTCGTAGAGCGCGGCCACCGGCTCGGCGCGCAGCCATTTGCCGCGCGTCGCCCGCACTTCGCTCACCGGCACGGTGGGGTCGATGCCGGCGAGGATGGTCTTCACCATCTCGCCGCCCTGGTTGACCTCCACCACCACCCGGTCGGCCTCCAGCTTCTGGAACAGGCCGATGGCGCGGGCGCCCCAGCCATTGGGCGAGAGCCCTTGCGCGCTCTCGTCGGCCAGCACATGGACGATGCCGTCGGCGTCGATCCCCGCCGCGATCAGCCCGCAGGCATCCGCCCGCCGGGTCGAGGAGGCCGGCGGGTCGACCGCCACCACGATGCGCGCCATCCGGCCGGTCAGTTCCGGCGCCGCCGCCTCCCGCCCCGCCTCCAGCCCGGCGCGGTTCCACAGCGCGTCGGCGCGGTCCTCGATCAGTTCGCCGTCGATCTCCTGCCGCCCGAGCCGTGTGCCGGCATAGCGGCCGACCACGGTCTGCAGAAAGCTCGGGGCGAGATGGGCGGCGTTCTCCCCCGTCGCCATCCGCGTCACCGCGCTGCGCGGGTCTTTGAGCAGCGCGCGGATCAGCGCGGTCGGGCGCGGCGTGGTCGTCACCATCTGGCGCGGCCGGGCGCCGAGCCGCAGGCCGAATTGCAGCATGTCGAACGCCGCCTGGGCGTAGCGCCATTTGGCCAGCTCGTCGCACCAGGCGGCGTCGAATTGCGGCCCGCGCAGGCTCTCGGGGTCGTCGGCGGAAAAGCCCTGCGCCACCGCGCCATTCGGCCATTGCAGCCGGCGCCGCGTCGGCTCCCACAGCGGGCGCTCATGACGGGGGTGGATGGCGAGCAGGCCGGAGACGCCTTCCACCATCACCTCGCGCACATCGGCATGGCTTTCCGCCACCAAAGCGAGCCGCCCCGCCCTCGGCCCGGCGCGGCCATGGACAAGGGCGCGCACCCATTCGGCGCCGGCCCGCGTCTTGCCCGCCCCGCGCCCGCCGAGCATCAGCCAGGTCAGCCAGTCGCCGCCGCCCTGCGCGAGGGCGGGCGGAAGCTGGCCGGCGCGGCCGATCAGCGGCCAGTGGTGGCGCAGCCAGTCGAGCGTGGGCGCGTCGAGCGCGGCCAGCGCCTCAGGAAGCTTCCCCGCCCGCCAGCACGCGCTCAAGCGTGTCGCCAAGCTCCCGTCGGAAGGTGTCGGCGTCGCGGTTGGCGTCATCGTCGTCCCTGTCCGGCTCCAGCTTTTCCAGCGCCGCGAGTTCGCGCAAGGAGCGCACCAGAATGGCCAGGGTGCGCGCGGCGCGCTCGCCATCGGCGTGGCTGGCCTCCGGCTTCATCGCGGCGTTGAGCCCGGCGCGCCCGACCAGCCGCTCGATGGCGGCGATCTCGGTCTCGATGCGCCGCACCAGCCGGGCGATGAGTTCGCGCCGGTCGGCGGGCGGGCCGGCCGCCACCGCCCCGGCGCCGGCCGCGACGGGTTCGACGGTCGGCGGCAAAGCGGGCGGCGGCAGGGCGAGTGGTATGCGCGCCTTGCGCGGTTGCCAGCCCCAGAGCCGCACCCGGTGGCTCAGGGTCGATTTGGCGATGCCGAGCATGTCCGCGACCTGCTTCACCGGCACATTGGTGAGTTCGTAGAGCCGGCGCGCCTCGTCGAGCGCCTCCGGCGAGACAGGCCGCGCGGGAATCGCCATGCCACCTCCGCAGATCGAGCCGGGAAACAAAAAGCCGGCCCGAAGGCCGGCCGGAAACGAGCGCCCCGCGGGAGGCCGCGAGGGGGTCAAGGGATCAAGGGGTCAAGGGGTCAAGGGGTCAAGGGGTCAAGGGGTCAGCGGGCAGGACCTCGCCGCCTTCCGACGCAGTTGTGGAGCATGACCAAAACCTACCCGGCCAGCGTCACGCTGTCAAGGACTATTTTCCTATAATGGGACAACTAACTTCGCCCCGTGTCGCGGGACCCGCCGCGCACCGCCCTCATCCCCGGGCTCGACCCAGGGACCCAGCCTTTCCAACGGCACGGCGCCGAAGGTCTGGGCGGCCGGGTCAAAGCCGGCCATGAGGGCGAAGGGGATAGATGCGCATCATCAGCGGCACAACGTGCCGCGCCGATCCGGGACCCTAGGATGACTCTTCGACGAAACCGGGCCCCGTCGCAACTTCCTAATGCCCGGGCTTGGTCCGGACAGGTATAATTTGGGTAAACTATCTGATGTTGTCAGAATATTCCGGCATAGTATTATGTTGGAATGAACATCTGGGAATCTGCCAAACGTATCGCGCGGGCCCCATCGGGGGTCGTCGGGATATTCTTTATCCTGATTTTAGGGGTATGGGGACTAAGCCAGTTCGTTTCAAACGTTGCTGGACTTTGGCAACAGATCAAATTTCTGTCGTATACCCCGTATTGGCCGGCGGCGTGTGCCGCACTGGCTATCGCCTGCTTTGTGATCGCAGCCCGAAATTCTTGCCGCGACGAAAATAAAAAACGCGACGCGCAGAAAGAAATAATAGAATATTTTCATTCCCAGATTAATAATATGATAGATAAATCAAATTTAGAACGGAAATATATTTCCGGAATAATTTTGATACTTCATCAGCTTCCGAAAATAAGATTATCAAAGAATCGATTGGCTGCTACATTTGAACAAGCTAGATCTATTATTTATGGTGATTCTACAGAAAATTTAGACAAAATACATAAATTGCGTAGTTGTTGGGAGGATGAACGAAATGAGATAGAAAAACTTTTAATTACGATAGGTTATTCTGTAAAACTTCCCGATAAACCTGATTTAGAAACAAAGGTTCGCGGATTTGACGAGTTGCCGCCTGACGTTTACGAGGATTGGCATGCTATTTGCTTAAATCATGCCCGTGGAATTAATATCCTTGATAATGAGATCGAGAAGATAGAGAGGACTGTCCTATCAGTCTTGAGTAGTCGGTCGGCTTAGCCGTGGACCGCCTTACCGTATCAAGTGCCGCGCCGATCCGGGACCCAGGATCATACTTCGGCCGAATCCCGACCATCCGAGAGAACACAGTCAAGCCCGGCCATGACGGCGGATAGGGATGGCGGATGGCAACAGGACAGGGCAGCCAAGGCGACAAGACGCACATCGCAGCCCCCCCCTCACTCCCGTTCCACCCGCTCCAGTGTCCCCAGCCCGAAGCCGTCGAGGTCCTCGATCGTCACCGCCGCCGCCTTCCCGTCCGCCCCCAGCGCGAAGCTCACCGCCGAGGGCATGTCCGGCAGTTCGGCGGCGGGGATGAAGGAGAACAGGTCGCGGCTGACATGGGTGAGCGGGAAGCGCGCCTGCCCGTCCGGGCCCAGCCGCAGTTCCAGCCCCTCGCCCGCCACCCGCACCTGCGCCGCGCCGACATAGGCGTTGGCGTAGCGCCCGACATAGGCTTTGAGCGGGGCCGCCGGCAGCGCGTCGGCGGGCGGCGTCAGGCGTTCGCGGGCGGCCTCCACCGCCGGGCCGAACATCCCCGCGAACAGCGCGCTCCACGGCTCCATCCAGTCCTTTTCCATCGCGCCGTCGAAGACGAGGTCGAAGAAAGCGTCGCCCAGCCCTTCCGGCACGCCGGTGGGGAAGGCGTTGGCCAGCACCACGATGCCGATATCGGCGTCGGGGTAGAGCGTCACCAGCGTGCGCGCGCCCATGCTGAAGGCGCCGGCATGGCCCCAGCTCAGCCCGTGGCGGCCGAACTCGACATTCCAGCCGAGCCCGTAGAACGAGGCGGCGCCGGTCACCGGGTGGGTGCCGCGCGGCATCAGCGGCTGGTGGGTGGCGTCGAGCGCCGCCGGCGCGATCACCCGCCGGCCCTCGAACATCCCGCCCGCCAGTTCCAGCCGCATCCAGCGCGCGAGATCGCGGGCCGAGGAGGAGACGCCGCCGGCGGGGGATTGCGCGTCCGGGGCACGGGTCAGCGTCGCCGCCCAGTGGCCGGGCCCGCCAATATGCAGTTCGGCGCGGTTCTCATGGGCGAGGAAATCGGCATGGCGCGAGGAGGTCGAGGCCATGCCGAGCGGGGCGTAGAGCTTTTCCCGCGCCACCTCTTCCCACGGCTTGCCGGTCGGCGCGGCGGCGGCCACCGCCCCGGCGGTGAAGCCGAAATTCGAATAGGAATAGCCGGCCCGGAAGCTGGAGGATGGCGGCACCAGCCGCAGCCGGCGCAGAATCGTGGCGCGGTCATAGCCCAGCGCCTCCAGCTCGTTACCGGCATCGCCCGGCAGGCCGGAACGGTGCGCCAGCAGGTCGCGAACCGTCACCTGCTGGCTGGGATAGGGCTCCTTGAGCTGGATCGAGGGGTCGAGCGAGGCCACCGTGCTGTCCCAGTCCAGCACCTTCTCGCCCACCAGCGCCGCCACCACCGTGGCGGTGATCGGCTTGGAGAAGGAGGCGAGCTGGAACACCGTGTCGGCATCCACCGCGCCGGGCTTGCCGGCCTCGCGCCGGCCGTAGCCCTTGAGGAACACCACCTTGTCCCGGTGCACCACCACGATGGCGAGGCCGGGCACCTGCCCGTCCGCCACCGCCTTGGCCGCCAGCGCGTCGAGCTTCGGCAGCGCCGCGTCCAGCCGCCCGGCCGTGACCTCGCGCGTCACCCCCTGCGCATGGGCGGGCGGCGCGAGGGCGCCGGCGAGCAGCGCGGCGAGCGAAAAGGCACGGGCGAAAGACAGCATGGGGCGGCTCCTGGTCGGATGCCCCCCAGTGTGGACGAGACGGCGGCAGGCTCAAACCCCGCCGCCGGTCGGTGTCGGCGAGGGCGCGCCTCGGCCCGGCCTTAGCCGGCCCTCAGCCGGCCTTGGCATGCGCCGCCAGCAGGTGGATCTCCTTCACCAGCGCGCCGACGCCGCCGGTGAGGAACTTCACCGTCTTCTCGTCGGTGAAGGCGCCGTCCTTCACCTTGTCGCCGACATTGGGGATGGCGAGATGGGGATAGGCGACCACGCGGGCGCCCGCCGCGCTCAGCGATTCGCGCAATTGCGCCTGCGCCCGGATGCCGCCGGTGGAGCCCGGCGAGGAGGTCAGCACCAGCACCGGCTTGCCCAGCAGCGAGCCCTTGGCATAGGGCCGCGAGCCCCAGTCGACGGCGTTCTTCATCGCGCCCGAGGGGCCGTAATTATATTCCGGCGAGGCGAAGATCACCCCGTCCGCCGCCGCGATCGCCGCGCGCAGCGCCGCCGCGCCCTCGGGCTGGGTGGCACCGTCCTCGTCCTGGTTGTAGAGCGGCACGTCGTTGAGCACGAGCACGGTCAGGTCGGCGGTGGGGGCAAGGGCGGCCTTCAGCGCTTCCAGCACGGCGGTGGAATAGGCGCCGGAGCGCAGGCTGCCGGAAATGCCGAGAAGCTTCGGGCGGTCGGTCATCGCGAAAGAACTCCAGATGAAAAGCGTGGGTGTCGTTGCCAGATTGTGGCGGCGGGCCGCGCGGCTCAAGCCCCTTTCATTGCGATGCCGCACAAAACCTCTTGCGCCGCAGCGCCCGGACACGGCGTCGGGGCGGCCCGAGGCCCGGTCCCACCGGCAGGCCGGCCGCGCCGGCGTTTGCGCTGCGGCAGAACCATGCTACCGAATCCTCCCGTTGCGCCGCCTCCGCGAGAGACCCGCCCGTGATCCTGACCGACCGCGACATTCTCGACGCCATCGCCGACGGCTCGGTCGCCATCGAGCCGTCCCCGCCGGAGACGTTCTACGCCCCCAACGGCGTCGACCTCCGGCTCGATGCCCGCCTCAGCCTCTACCGCGCGCCGGAACCGGGCGAGGACCCGGTGATCGACCCCGCCGGGCCGGGCTACACGTTCCGCGAGGCGATCACCCGCATGGCCGGCGACATCGACATCGGCGCCGACGGCTTCGTGCTCGATCCCGGCCGGCTGGTGCTGGCCTGGACGCTGGAGCGGGTGGACCTGCGCCCCGGGGCGCGGCTGACCGCGCGGGTGGAGGGCAAGAGCTCGCTCGCTCGCATCGGGCTCATCGTCCACCTCACCGCGCCCACCATCCACGCCGGCTCGACCGGGCAGATCCAGCTCGAGATCATCAATCTCGGCCCGCGCCCGATCCGCCTGCGGGCGGGGATGAAGGTGTGCCAGCTCATTCTGGAGCAGACGCTGGGCGTGCCCCAGCGCGGCTATGGCGGCCAGTTCGCCGGCCAGCGGGCGGCGGGTCAGTAAACAGCGGACAAGACGACATGCAGCCACGACCGATCAGGTGGAGAAACCTGATCGGTGAACCGATGTCGTGTCGATAAAAGCGCGCCGCGGGCGGGCGCGCGGGGCGTCAGCGGCCGACGCGCTGCTTGCGGGCGGCGTAGCGCTCGTCGCGGCGGGCCTTGGCCTCGGCCTCGGCGGCGGCGGCCTGCTCGGCGGGGAGCGCCAGCGCGGCGGCTTCGGCTTCCTCGGCG
>NZ_JAHBGC010000050.1 GCF_018390645.1 Ancylobacter dichloromethanicus | reverse complement strand
GGGGGCCCGGCGACCTTCTGTTCCCGCGATCGCCGCCCGGCCAACGCGGTTATCCCGGCAGCTTGCTCGAGCGCGATTGCCGGGCGAGGCGTCGGTCGGCCTGATTCTTCTTGTCGATGGCAGAGACGACCTCGTCATAATCGACGCCGTTCTTCCTGAGAGCACGCCGCGCGTCGTCAACCTCGAAGCCGAGCAACTCGAGGACGCTCATATTGAGGCTCGAGGCGATGCGCTCCATCGTCTTCAACGTCGGATTCCCGATCCCCCGAAGGATCGTGTAATAGGTCCCGCGCGCCAATCCTGTCTTCGGCAGGAACGCCTCCATTCCGCCATTCTCGCTCTCGAGCTGCTGAAGCCGGATCGCCAGCATCTCATTCAGGATGGAGTGATCGACGGGCAGCGGCTTGCGGGCGGGGGGCATGGGAGGGCAGGTGCTCCAAGGCTCGGAATTGAGCCGAGCGCGGATCATACAACATCTCCATCATCTGGTATATTGAACGTTATCAGAATCCCGCCTAACCCCTTGAAACGAATCGCCTTGAAACACCTGGGACCGGCGTGTCCTCCGATCTACGATCTGCGCCCGCCTCCGAACGCGCCAGCAGCCTCAAGGGCTCGACGCCGGCGCGTTCGGCGATCAGCTCGATGTAATCCAGGCTCGGATTCGCATTCGGCGTCATCAGGTGGAAGTAACTTGAGCTCGCCAGACCGAGCTGCGCGGCAAAGGCCTTGCGGCTGAGGCCGCTCGCGCATCGGATCGCCTCGATCGACGCCTGAAAGGTCCGAAGCAGCGTACGACCCTCGGCCGCCTGCGCGGCCTTCCGGCGACAGTCTTTGGTTCTCATCGGCGCGTCCTCGCACATAGAATCCCGGGTCGGGCTGCGACCCTCCGCGCAGCCCGACAACGCGCACGCCAGCACGTTGGACTGACGTTCTGACATTCAATATAATGTACGGATTCGGTTTCAACGGAAGAGGTGCGCTCGGACAAAGAAAAACCCGGCAGAGCCGGGTCTCTCAGACGATGGACGGGCCGACGATTGCCGTCGTCAGCGGTGCCCGAAAACACACCAGCATCCTAGCCCCCGCCATCCGACAGTTCAAGAGGCCTGCGTTTTCACGCCACGGTCTTTGTTTGCCCCGCGCTCTCGCAAAGAGAGGACGCGAATGCAGATGCTTGGCCAAATCCCAACGACACCCTTCGGGCGGCGGGCGCTGTCGCGCGCCGTCGTCAACACGCAGCGCCTCGTGAAGGAGTGCCCCGATGGCAAACCCGTCCACAAGTGGCAGGTGTTTCGGCTCATCTGCGAGGCGAAGGCGACGCTCGAGGTCTCCGATCGCGCGCTGGCGGTGTTGGACGCACTGCTGACGTTCCATCCCGACACGGTGCTGGTGTCAGGAGCCGGCGACCTCGTCGTCTTCCCATCGAACAGGGCGCTGATGTTGCGGGCTCACGGCATCGCGCCCTCGACGCTGCGCCGCCATCTCGCCGTGCTGGTCGAGTCCGGACTGATCCTGCGGCGCGACAGCCCGAACGGCAAGCGTTTCGCGCGCAAGGGCGCCGCCGGCGAAGTCGAACAGGCGTTCGGCTTCGATCTCGGCCCGCTCATCGCCCGGGCCGACGAGTTCGCCGCCCTGGCCGAGACCATTCGCGCCGAGCGACGGGCGCTCGCTCTCGCGCGCCAGGCCGTCACGCTCTGCCGACGCGACATCGCCAAGATGATCGCGACGGGGATCGAGGAGCGCGTACCGGCCGATTGGCCCGGTCTGCATCGCAGCTTCATCGATATTCTCAGGTCTATCCCGCGCCGTGTGGATCTAGAGGCGCTGGAGCCGATCGCGGATGCACTGGCGGTGCTGGCCGCAACCATCCTCACAGCGTTGGAACAGCACGTAAAACCAGCGGAATCAGGCGCCACAGAGTCCCGTTCCGAGCACCATATACAGAGTTCAAACACCGAAACCTCGATTGAACCTGAACCTGGCTTTCTCGAAAGCCGGGCGGCGAGGTCGGAGCCAGACCCCAAACCGATGAGGTCGGGGGAAATGGCGTTTCCGCTGGGCATGGTGCTGGAGGCCTGTCCGGACCTTGCCGACTATGCCCGACACGAGATTTCGCACTGGCGCGACTTCATCGCGACCGCCGCTGTGATCCGGCCGATGCTCGGGATCAGCCCGAGTGCTTGGGCCGATGCCTGTGCGGTGCTGGGCGAGGTGCAGGCCTGCATCGTTGTCGCTGCCATATTGCAGCGCGCGTCCGCGATCAAAAGCCCGGGCGGCTATCTGCGAGCCCTGACGCGACGGTCGCAGGTTGGATCGTTCTCGCTGGGCCCGATGCTGATGGCGCTGATCTCCACGCGAAAGCGGGACACCGGAACCCGGCGCGTAGCGGGATGACCGACCATCGATATACGGCCATCTGTTCGAGGTCGCCGGCTGTTCCAAGCTGATCCGCTGGCGCCGGCCGCGGACCGTGGTCGGATCTTGGCCCGTGGGACTGGATCTATCGCCACATGCTCGACCACCTCAGGTGTGCGCGCCCGTCCATTCGGTGCTCCTGTGAGCACCGCTCCACGACCCTGGGGCGGGTAGTTGGCACCACGCTATTCGTCGTCGTCCCGCAAGGCTGCCTCGTAGTCCTGACCGCCATAAAAGACGCCAATGATATTTACGGTATCGTCCGACACCTCAAACAGAATGGTCACGCGCCGCCGATAACCAAGCGTCCGCAGGCCCGGCCGAAGATCGTCGCGCCGCGTGCCTCGGTGCGGGAAGGTCCACAGGTTCTCGCAATAGTCCACGATGGAATCGACATATCGCGCCGCCACGGTGGGCGATCCTACCCCGGCGATATGGGCTTCCAGCTCGTCAAGCTGGTTGAGAGCTTCCGGGGTGAAACGAACGGTATGGGTCACGCTGAGGCTGGCCGCCTGCGCTTGGCCGCAAGATGCTCGCGCACCTGGTCCACGCCCAACGCCCGGCTCGGATCGGCCTTCAGTTTGTCATAGGCGGCGACGCCTTCCGTGCGCAACCAGCTCTCAAGGGCCTTGTCGCGCGCCTGCAAGGCGCGCAGGCCGTCGCGGATAACCTCGCTCTCGCTGGCATACTCGCCCGATGAAACCTTGGTCTTGACCATCTGCGCCATTTCGTTCGGCAACGTGACGCTGAACTGCTGTGTGCTGCGCATGGGAATCTCCCGTGTTGGATGGTGCTCAGTAGGATTGAACACTACATATAAAGTCCCGACCGGGAAACACCATAGCCCGCGCTTTCATGCTTGCATGATTTCCCGCAAGCCCCTCTCTCCCGCCTTGTCGCCCGAGCAGAACGCGCACGCGCACCACCTCATCAACGAGGACAAGAAGCTGGTGGCCGAAGTTGCCGGGCTCCTGGGTGTGCACCGCGCGACCGCCAAAGCTCGATAGAGGGGCCGAAGCGGAGGCCACGCGCCTTGGCGGCGAAGGAGACCGCACACCTTCGTTGAGCTACGGTCTTCGAGAGTGTCCAGTTATCCCGTCGTTACCGTTGTTTTCTGGCGGCTGTCCAGTCGCGGCACGCGACCGGAGCGCAGCGGAGCAGGCCCGGAGCCGGACCGCGCTTTCATATAGCGCTGTAGGTACGGCGGAGGGCCTGTGGTCAGGCGCCGCGCGGGGGCGGCAGGTGTCATATCCGTTTCAGGTGATCGTGAAGAATGCGATCGATCACACGCAGCGGATGGGTCCGCTCTTCAGCCGCGATCCGCCCTTGCAACCTGAGGCGCGACGCAGGACCGGATGTGTCCCGTTGCGGCAGTGTTGTTATGCGTCCGAGAGCCGTCAATGCGGGGGGAACGGAGCACCATCCGAGCAAGTCCGACCCCCGCTCTTCTTGGATGGCTCCCTGGTCCGGCTCCGGACCTTTCACGATCAACGAATGCGAGGAGATCTGCGGCCTGTCGCGCTACTGGCAATCGTCATTCAATTGCATTACATTGCAGCGGTAGCAAGGGAGATCGACATGGCCGCCAATGCCCTGGTTCAGACCCGCATCGACGCAGACGTGAGGGACCGAGCCTCCGCTGTGCTCGAAAGCATGGGCCTGACCGTATCCGACGCGGTACGCATCCTTCTGACCCGGACCGCCAATGAAGGCGCGCTGCCGCTCGAGCTGGTCAGCAACAGCGAGGCGCATGACGCCTGGTTCCGCGCAAAGGTGCTCGAAGCACTGGCGGATAGCCGACCCGACGTTTCCGACGACGAGGTCGAGGGTCATTTCGCGGCACGGCGGGCGGCGGCCCGGCGCAAGGCCGCCTCGGCCGATTGATGAGGCTTGCCTGGTCCGCCTTCGCGCTCTCCGACCGCGACGGCATCTTCGCGCATATCGAGGCAGACAGCCCGAGAGCTGCCATCGCCGTCGACGAGAGGATCGCCGCTGCAGCGCGCCGGCTCGTCGAGTTCCCGGAAAGCGGAAGGCCCGGCCGCGTCGCAGGCACCCGCGAACTCGTGATCTCCGGCACGCCCTATATCGCGGCCTACGCGGTGACCGAGAGCACGATCCGCATCCTGCGTGTCCTTCACGGCGCGCAAATCTGGCCAGAGGATTTCACCGGGAGCTGATACCGGATCCCCGTCTTTGCAGCGCCGGCGCGCCGTGAAGGGAGCCCGGCCGCAGCGTCGAGCCAGGCCGTCTTTCTCTCAATGACCGCCCATCATACCGGCAGTCGGGCCGCGTCAAGGAGCGCGGTGCCCCCAATTTTGACGCCGCTGCGCGACGACAAAATCGGCTCCCCCACGCGCCGGCGCTGCCGGTCGCTGCGCGATCCCTGACCCGTCCCTCCAACGCCCGGTCGGCTGCCTCCGTCATCAAGACAAAGGAGGTTCACATGACACAGCTTCTCGACATTCACGCCGAAATCAACGAGCTGCGCGCCGAGCTTGCACACTGCATCCTCACCCGCAAGGAGCGGCGGGACGGGCTCCGGCGCCTCGAAGAACTGCTCGCGGAAGCCGAGCGTCGGGGTCGCGAAGCGGAGGGGGCGTAAGCCCCCTTTTTTTGTCGGCGACGGCGTCACCGGCGGCTTATCCTCGCATGGCGTCCGGGAGAAGGCGCTGGAAGCGGTCTTCGCAGATACGGCGATGGCCCTGTGGTCAGGCGCCGCGCGGGGGTGGCAGACGTCCGATCCGTTTCAGGTGATCGTGAAGAATGCGATCGATCACGCGCAGCGGATGGGTCCGCTCTTCAGCTGCGATCTGCCGGACGACGAGGTCGATGGCGTCGGGAAGACGCAGCGCATAAGGGCGTGACGACGAGCGCTCGCCATAAGCATCGAAGGGGTTGCGCGAGATCTCCGGCTTCACCTTTGCCCTGGGCAACGGCCTCGCTGCAGCGACGGTCGCCGGCTCTCCCTGGCTGGCGCCGGCTGTCGAGGCCGGCGCGTGCGCGCGGTCTTCGTACTCCGGCGTCACGATAACTGGCTTGGAGGCCGGCTCGGCGGTTCCCACAGGGACGAGGCGCTGCGCGCGAAACGCGTCGCGGGGGAGGGCGGGGCGATCAGGGTGCTGGTCTTTTGCCGGATCGCTCATGCCGCGCTGTCGTCCTGCGTGACGCCCTGGCTAGCGGCGAGCAATTCGCGCACGACCTGATCGGCATTGTAGCGCGCCTTGCGGATCGACTCGTCCTTGTCGCTCATCTGATAGAGCGTGCCATGTCCGCTCGTCATGGTGCGATAGGTGATGCGGCGATAGAGCGCGTTGGCGCAGACGGGGACGTTCTCGGCGTTGAGATAGGCGAGGACCTCGCGCAGCGGCCGGGTATTGCGGTCGAGGCTGTCATATTCGTTGAAGAGGACGCGGTGCTGGCTCATCGGCAGCTTCGCCTCGTCGGCGTGCTGCTGGAGATTGCGGATGGTCCGAACGACCTGTGAAGCGTCGAAGGTGTGGACCTTGCAGGGCAGGACGACGAGGTCGGCGCGCAGCGCTGATTGAACCAGTACGCTGCCGTAGTAGCCGGGGGTGTCGATGACGACGACGTCATAGCCGTCGAGGCGCTCGATCGCCTGCGTCAGCGCTTTTTCGTCGGCTGCGCGCACAAGATCCACCCCTTCAGGGCTCAGGCCGCGTGCGACCGAAGAAGCGTGCCATTGATAGGAGGACCCCTGCGGGTCGGCGTCGACGATGGCGGTGGAGTAGCCATGCCTGGCGAATTCGCCGGCGAGGATAATGGCGACGGTGGTCTTGCCGCTGCCGCCTTTGGGGTTGGCGATGGCGAAGATGCTGGGCATGCGTCCCTCGGGTCAACGCGGCAATGCCGCAATGGCTCATTTCGTGAATATCAACATACATTAAAATAGACAGTCGGCAATGCCGCAAAGACCGCTTGTCGCATTGTGGCATCCCGTCATTCGCGTGGTGCGGCAATGTCGAGTGGCGACAGCGCGGTTTTGTCGAGGTGCCGTAATGCGGCAGTACCGCATTGTGTCAGTTCGCCAATAGTGGGTTCGGGAAATGCGGCATTATATCAAAGAGATAGAACAGAAATAGGTGAATGTATTATGTGTCGGCGCGGCGCTGATCTCCGTTCAGAGTGAGATGCGGCGTCAGGCGGTGTTTGAGCAGGGCGCTTCGCGCCATGCGGCCGGTGGATTCATACGGACTGCTCCTGCGGGCGTTGCCGCCCTTCATGTACAAGCTTCTTACATTCAGTGTATTAGATATTGATTGACAAGATACCGGTTTGTGGGCCAAACCCGGGGAGGCTGCTGAACGCAGCCATTGCGCTGACGCGCGCATGCTGCCGATCCTGGTCGGATCGGCAGGAGCTCGGCTCCCGGGTTGCACCCGTGAGCCGGTTCGCCGTGAAGGGAAGGGGAGGCTGGCCTTGGCCCGTTCCGCCGCAATGCCCAGACGCAAGCCCCGGCTGCGGACCGAGCTGTCCGATGCGGATGAGGCGCGCCTCGTCGAGGCGGTGGCGCTGTTTGGACTGCCGAAGGCCGAGGTGGTACGGCGGCTGATCCGGGCTTCGGTGCAGGCGGGACCGGCGCTCTCGGCCGAGAACACCAAGGCCGTCGTCGCGCTCGCCAGCCAGGTCCGCATGGTCGGCCGCAACCTGTCGCAGGTGCTGAAGGCGATCCATCGCGGCCAGGACGTGCGCATCGAGGACACCGAGCCAGTCTGGCGCGGGCTTCATGAGGTGATCGCCGCGATCAATGACGAGCTCACCGAGATGACGGTGGCCTATGGCTCAAAGCTCCGGCGCGAGGCCAAGCTCGTACTGCCGGAGGAGATCAAACCATGAGCCGCGCGGCCCAGATCGAGTGGTGGCTGGAGCAGGTGGAAGCCGCCCGCCGCTCCGTCGGCGCCGCACGTGAGGAGCGGCGCCGGCCGCGTCGGTCGGGCGCAGTCGACGATGAGCTCCGGCCGAAGGCTGCGCGGGCAGCGCCCGCGCCGGGCGCGACGCCGGCGCATGTGATCATTCGCGGCACAACGCTATCGGGCGGACTGGACGAGGAGCGGCGTCGCAGGCTGCCGGCCTCGTCCGGCGGCGGTGCCGCGCGACAGGCGGCACCGACGGCGCCCGGCTCTGCAGCCGCGCCGATCGCCGGTGGTCTTTCGGGAAACGGCGGACAGACCGGCGGATCGCTCGCCCGCGCCCGGCAGATCGCGGCAGGCTATCAGCCCGCCGTGGTCAAGGTGCTGTCCTACGCGACCGGCGTCACGCGGGCGACGAAGACTGCCCAGTACGCCCAGCGCGAGGATGTCCCGGTCGAAACTCATGACGGCCGGATCTTGTCGGATCACGAAGCGGTCGCCGACGAGATCAAGGATTGGTCGAAGGATTTCGAGAAGCGCAAGCCCAGCCATGACGTCGTCACCGTCCGCCTCAAGCTTCATGGAGTGGCTGATACGGCCGAGGGGCGTGAGACCTACGCGAAGGCTATCGCCGCCGGATTCCAGGGGCACCGTCACGCGTCCCGCCTCGACCGGCTTCCTTCCGGCGAGCTCGAGGCCCAAATCGTCACCGCCGCAGCCGGAGGACCGAAGGAGCGTTTCCGTGTTCGCGTTGAGCGGATCGGCACGGCGGAGAACGGCTTCGACCGGAAGCGGTTCGACTACCGATCCGAGGCCGTGATGAAGGCTCGCATCCATGGCGCCACGGGCATTCCCGAGCAGGCGATTTCGCTCGATCCGGGTAAGCCACAGCATGGACGCGAGGGCGTGACCTGGCAGTTGAACAGGTTGGTCGAGCGTCGGGGGCCGCTGGTCGACGACAGCGGCAGGGTCATCGGCGACGTCGCCGCCGCCCGCAACGCCGCGAAGGATTGGGGCCGCTCGCTGCGCTCGCAATCGCCCCGCGACGCGATGCACCTGATGCTGTCGTCGAAAGCTGGCCCCGACCCGGAGGCTTTGCGCCGCGCCGCGCGCAATTTCCTGCACGACCGATTCGCCGATCACCGCTTCCTGTTCGGCGTACATGTCGATCGGGAGAGCGACGGGCACATCCATATCCATGCCGTGATCACGGTGAAGAACGAATCCGGGCAGAAGATCCACCCGGGGCCGAGCGAGTTCCGCGGCTGGCGCGAAAGCTACGCGCAGCATGCGCAGGCGGAGGGCCTCAAGATCGTCGCGACCTCGGCGATGGAGCGGGCGTCGGCGCAAAGCTACGGCGCGCGCGACAAGGCGATCGTCGACGTCGCCGAGCGTCCACGTCCGGCACGCGAAGCGCGGGATCGCGCCTATGCCGGGGACCCGGCCAACCAGCGTCTCATCGACAATGCCCGGCAGCGGATCGCCGCGGCGCGGACCAATCCGATCAGGCTGCCCACCTCCGAGCCCGAGCGGCGTGTGGTCAATGAGAGCGTCGATGCCTGGAGCACGGTGGCGCGCGAGCAGCCCGATAATAGAGTGGCGAAGGACATGCTCGAAAGGCTGACGATGGCGCAGACGGTCGGCGCCATTTTGTACACCATCGGAAAGCGGGTGGATCATCTCACCAAGGAGGACCAGCACATGGCGATCACGTCGGAGCAGATGGCGAAGGATCTTCGCCTCATGAACGAGGCGGTGTCGCGCACCAGCGACCTCCTCGATGGCGAGACGAAGCAGCAGTTCCGGGAAACGTCGGCGCGCTATCTCGAGACGCTGGCCAATCGCGTCGACCTGCAGCGCGCACAGGAAAGTGGTGCGCAGCAGCTCTCGCGATCCGAAGTCGAGGCAATCGCCGGGCCCAATGCGGATCGGCTGATCGCGCACGCCCAGCAGGTTCGCGTGAAGGAAGATCGAGAAGCGGCGTCGGCCGAAAGGCTGGCCGATCGCGCGATCGAAGCCGAGCGGCGCCAGGAAGGCCGGGGCGGGCTCGGCCCGCAGTCGCAGCGTGAGCTGACGGCCGAGAGGGCAATCGTCCGAGGCTCACAACAAGCCGCAGCCCGCGAGGCGCGCGAGGCCGCCGCTGCCGTTGAAGCCGCGCGTGTGCTCGCCGAGCACCCCGTGCAGCCTTTGCCGCAAGCGCTGGTTCAGACGGACGCGCTGGCGCAGCTGAGGGCCGAGCAAGAGAAGATCGTGCGGGAGATCGAGGCGGAGCGTGCCGAGGCCCAATCCATCAAGGGGCAGCGGACTACCTGAACATCACCAATTCTGCTTTCGACTACCGGAGCAATTTAATGCGAAGCGCCATCGCGATCGCGTGAGGCTTGTTGACCGCGCCGAGCTTATCGCGGGCGGAAACAATGTGCTTGGTCACGGTCGACCTGGAAATCCCGAGGATGACGGAAATCTCCCAGTCGGTCTTGCCCTCGGATGCCCACAGGAGGCAGTCGAACTCTCTTGGCGTAACCTTGCCAATGAGACGCTTTCGGCTCTCCTTGTAGTGCAGGAGATTGCCGACAGCGTAGTTTGCGACGAAACTCAAGGCGGCGCGGCCTTCTGCGCCAATGTCGGCACGGCATCCGCCGAATGAAACAGCAGCAACACGCCCGCCAAGCATCGTCACCGGGACGACATATCCGACCCGGAGGCCAAATTCAGATGCCTCCCCTTGGATCAGCGCGACATCCTTTGGAAAATCGCAGGAGGTGTACGCCTCTTGCCAATCAAAAGGGTTTCTATCGTACTGCAATCGATGAACGATGGGATCGCGAAAGACGTAGCCTCGGTCGTTGTAGCGTCCAGCCCATTCCAAGGGAAACCGCTGGAACAGGATCCGCGACTTGATTTCCTCTGGTGACACGCGGGCAGAAGGTACTACCCCACCGAATAGCGTGCTGAACCCATAGTCTGACGCAATCTCCATCAAGCACTGCTCGACTTGGCCCGCTTCGGTCGAGCGCTCGACACGTTCAATGAACTGCCAAGTTTGGTCGAGTGCTTCGTTCAATTGCCATCGCCCTCTGCAGATAGAACTGAAATCTGCGTTGGTGGTGTTCGATCGATGCCATCTCAGCCCAACGCGCCGCGCCGCTGTCTGGTCATGGCATCTGTCCGGTTGGACGGTGTCCCGAGACTTGCAGGTGTCGATCAGTTCTCGTTGTCCAGACGAGCAGCATCCTTCGCGGTAAGAGGCTGGAACGTGGGACGGTGCCGTTTGAAGCGTGACCGCACGGGTGAGCCGTGCATGACTAAGAGCCGACTATCCCGGCTCAGACTTTGACCCGTGTTAAAGAACGCCGTCCAAGAAGCGCCCGGCAACAAGGTCTGTGGCTTGGGGGCGCGCCACGCGCCGCGCACTGCCAGCGGTTCGCCGCCATATTGTCTGACGAGATGGCGCGCTTCGCGCTTCCGGCCTCTCGATAGTTGAAGCGCACTGGAACGCCCCCGATCCTGACGGGCCGAAGATCGCCTGTCGATCTGCGCAAGCGGGATCGGGCATGGCGCGTGTAGAACGCCATGCCCGATCGTCGTCCCATTGATGTCCGAAAAGCCCGGACGGAAATCGGTGTTCAGCGTCTTCTGGCTATTCCCGTGCCAGACTGATGCGGCCATCAAGCTCGTATCGAGCAGGCGGGAGCTTGCGGCCTCAGGCCGCCTCAGCCCGCTCTGGCACGGCCAGGCCGAGCCAGTCCTTGTAGAAGGTGTCGATGTCGGGCTCGAAGTCGCGGATCACCGGATACCAGGGCGTCGGCGCCTCGACGTCATGGAGCGTGCCGCATTCCGGGCAATAATATTCGCGCAGCACCTGCCAGGTCGAGGTCTGCGCCATCAGGCGCGGATAGATTTCCTCGAGCTTCTGCTGCGTATCGCGAACATGGACCTTCGCGAAGAGCTTCCAGTTCTGGCGCCAGTCGCAGAAATCATGGCCGCATTCGCAGCGGATCTTCCATTGCTTGTTGTCCTTGCGCTGGACGATGTAGAGCTTCGGTCCGAGCGGCAGCACGATCCTGTCGTCCCAGGGCACGCGATCCTGCAGGATTTCCATGTAGGTGACGAAGCGCCCCGGATCCTTCGGCGTCGAGAGCATTTGGTGGAGCGTGTCGTGATCGATCTTGCCGTCGACCAGATCGGCGATCTTGGCGCGTGTATAGGCCATGGTGTTCCTCCGTGTTTTCTATGATTGGGAGCGTCGGGGCACAGGCGCCCGGCCTGTGCCCGCCTGCGGCTCATTCCTCGACGAACTGGACAGTCTTGACGTCCGGCAGCTCCGACACGTCCATGTGGTAATGCGAGCCGTAATGGGGGATGCCGATCTCCTCCTCCAGCAGCTTCCAGTCTTCGGGAAGGTCCCAGAACGACTTGAAGTCGGAGAGGAATTTCGGGCCGAGCTTGAAGGACGAAGCGAACATCTGCTTGACGTGGTCGCCCGCCCCCTCCTTGGCCAAGATCTTCTGCCGCTCGCCCTTCATCCAGTCGCGGGTCGGCACGGACTGGGCGATCCGCTCCTTGCGGACGGCCTTGCGCCGCGCATCCGTCGCCGCGCCGTCCAGCGCGAAGGCGCCGTCGGCGGCTTTCGTCACCACCACGCCGTAGACCTGGGAGGCGAAGCGCTCGATCAGGTAGCCGCCATTGAGATCGTCGACCACGCTTTGGGGTTCGCGGTCGATCGGATCGCCGAAGCCGGGTCCGCCGCGCATATAGTTGAGATAGAGATCGTAGTCGGCGAACATCTCCTCCGTCGTGATCGCCTGCTTGTCGCGCTTGATCACGGCATCCTTGATGAGGCCGTCCCAGACCGGGTTCTCGGGGTCGGTGTCGCCGCCGAGCGGGATCGGCGCTCCGCTGGCGATCAATTCCTTCAGCCCGGTCTGGTGGGCGGCGAAGCGGTAGCCCGAGGCTGCCGGATAGCCGCCCATCAGCCCCCAATCCGAGGACATGTGGCCGTTGCCCATGAAGAACATGGTCCAGTCCTTGGCGTTCCAGACCATGCGCAGGCTCTCGAAGCCGCAGCCGCCGCGGTACTTGCCGGCGCCGCCCGAGGAGGCCTTGATCTGGCGGCCGAGATAGACGAGCGGCTCGGCCAGCTCCCAGATCTCCATGTCGCCCATGTCGCCTTCCGGATTCCAGATGGCGGCGGCGTGCGACAGGCCGTCATGGACGGCGGTGGCGCCGGTGCCGTTGGCGGCGCATTCGAACGAGTTGACGGCGTGAATCTCGTCATACTGGTTAAAGCCACCGCCCTGGAGCCAGTTCGAGGTGTTGGCGTTGCCGGCGTTGACCTCCTCCAGATAGCCGCGCCCGTAATAGGAGCGTGACAGCCCGCGCCAAAGCGCCGTCCAGGCCGAGACCAGGAAGTGCCAGGAATAGGAGAAGGCGACGCGGCGGTCGTCCGGGTTCATCCAGGTGCCCTTGGGCAGGCGGAACTCGGTGCCGTAGGCCGCCCCGTCATTGATCATCTCGGAGGGGATCAGCGTCTGCGTCATCATCACCCAGATGCCCGAGGTGAAGCTGACCTGATGGGCGTTGTAGGTGTGCCAGCCCCAGCGGCTCGATCCCTCGAAGTCGAGCCGCCACGTCCCGTCGCCCCGGATCGTGATCTCGGAGGGTGCGTGCATGATGGTGTCGAGCTTGGCGAAGTCCGACGGGACGCGCACGTCGTCATGGGCATAGGGCACGTCGACGAAGCCGACCTGCCGGTAGGTGCCGGGAATGGTCATCGCCTTGATGCGGTTCTGAAGGCCGACACGGCCGTGCTCGACCGCCTCATAGGCGAATTTCCAGTAGTTCTCGATGCCCTCCTCGGCGATCACCTCCTCGACCAGCTTGCGGATCATGTGGCAGCCGGCGATGCGGGTGCGCTCGTCCAGCATCCAATAGCGCGTGGTGCGCACCATGCGCTGGCTCTCATGCAGCCAGTCGCGGAACAGCGTGTCGTTCTCGCCGACCCTGCGGCAGGTGATCTGATAGCCGTCGCCGAAACGCTGCACCTGGCCGGTGGACATGGAGCCCGGGCCCACCGAGCCGGTGTCGATGACGTGGGTGACGCCGCCGACCCAGCCGATCAGCTCGCCCTCCCAGAAGATCGGCACGATGGTATGGATGTCGCAGGGGTGGACGTTGCCGATCAGGCAGTCGTTGTTGCAGAAGATGTCCTTGTCGCGGACGCCGGGATTGGACTCCCAGCCGTTCTCGATCATGTATTTGATCGCCGCGCCCATCGTGCCGACGTGGATGATGATGCCGGTGGAGGTGAGGATGCTGTCGCCCGCCGCGTTGTAGAGGGTGAAGCAGAGCTCGCCCTCCTGCTCGACGATCGGCGAGGCGGCGATCTTCTTGGCGGTCTCGCGAGCGTCGACCACGCCGGCGCGAAGCCGCGAGAACAGCTTGTTGTACTGGATGGGCTGGCTGTCGCGCAGCTCCATCGTCTTAAGGCCGGCATAGTGCTTCGTCCGCTTCGTCGCCTCCATCAGGCGGTCGCGGTGCTCCTTCAAGGTCTCGCCGCCGCGCACGATGCCGCGCGTCGCGCCCTCGATGTCCTCGGATCGAACATTGACGTTCATGGCTCTGTTTCCTCAGTTCGTTGTTATGGGAGGGGCCGCGCTTAGACTTCCTTCAGGTGGAAGAGGCGATGCCCGTCGAGGAAGGTCTCGAAGCCGTCCGGGACGACGAAGGTGGTCGCGTCGGATTCGATGATGGCGGGGCCAGCGACGCGGTTGCCCGGGCGCAGGGACTCCATCCGGTAGAGCTGCGCATCGACCCAGCGCTTCTTGCGGTAGAATTTGCGCGTGCCGAGCTTGGCCTCTTCCGGCGGGGTCTCGCCTTCGAGGGGCTCCTTGGGGATCTTCGGCTTCTGGATCGGCACGGAGCCGCGCATGATCGCGCCGGTCACCGAATAGCCGAGCTCGGGCGAGCGGGCCGAGGCGGCATAGACCCGCCCGTAGGTGGTGTTGAAGGCATCCACCAATTGCCCCCAGTCGTCCGCCGTATCGGCGGAAGGCAGCGGCGATTCGATCTCCAGATCGTTGAGCTGGCCGCGATACTGCATGCGATAGCCGGGCTGCAGCGTGACCTGATCGGCGTCGTAGCCGTTCAGCTTGAACTCCTCGAGCACGTTGCGGGTCAGCTCGTCCCAGGCCGACTGGAGCGTCTTTGACGCCTGCTCCTGCTGGCCGGCCGGCGCGTCGGGCGCGAGGTTGATGTCGAGCGACTTGTCGTAGCGGTATTCGAAATCCGCAGCCGCGCAGCCGAAGGCCGAGAAGCCCGCCGCCCAGGCGGGAACGATCACGTCCTCGAAGCCGAGCCCCTCGGTGTAGCCATAGGTGTGGACCGGCCCCGCGCCGCCATAGGAGAAGCAGACGAAGCTCTGCGGCGAGTAACCCTTGGCCGAGATCATTGAGCGCAGATAGTCGCGCAGGTCGGAGTCGAGCAGCTCGATGACGCCGGCCGCGGCGTCCTCGACCGACAGGCCGAGCGGGTCGGCGACCTGCGCCTTGATGGCATCCACCGAGCGCTGTCGGTCGAGCTTGACCGCGCCGCCGAGGAAGTTGTCCGGGTTCAGATAGCCGAGCACCATGTGGCAGTCGGAAATCGTCACCGTCTCGATGCCGCTCTCCTTCCAGCACACGCCGACGCGGTAGCCGGCCGAATCCGGTCCGAGCTTGATCGCCTTGGTGTAGGGGTCGAGGCGGATGAAGGAGCCGGCCCCGGCGCCGACCGAATCCATCGCCACCAGCGGCAGCGACAGCACGAGCCGGGCCATGTCCGGGTCGTTCTTGATGGTCAGCTCGCCCTGGGTGATCAGCGCCACGTCGAAGGATGTGCCGCCGATATCCGAGCAGGCGATGTTGCCATAGCCCAGCACCTCGCCGAGATATTTGGCACCGATGACGCCGCCGATCGGGCCGGAGACGATGGTGCGGGCGAGTTCCTTGGCCTTCCAGGAGATGGTGCCGCCATGGGTCGCCATGACGCGGAAGTCGAACTTGGTGCCGTGCTCCTTGAAGGCGTCGGAGATCTTCTTCAGCGTCTGGCGCGACGGCTCGGCCGCATAGCCTTCCAGGATGGTGGTGTTGGTGCGGTGGGTCTCCTTGCGCACCGGATAATAGTCCGCCGAGGCGAAGACCGGGATCGCCTTGCCGCTCTTCGCGATCTCTTCCGTCACGATGTCGCGCACCCGGCGCTCATGATCGGCGTTCTTGTAGGAATGCAGCAGGCTGATGACGACGCCCTCGACATCGGCGGCGATCAGATCACGCGCCGCCTGGCGGGCGCTCTCCTCGCGCAGCGGGATGACCACCGTGCCGAACATGTCGATCCGCTCGACCACGCCGCGCGTCAGGTTGCGCGGCACCAGCGGCGGGTCGTAGCGGTGGGTGTTGAGGTGGATGCGGTCCTCATAGGCGTAGCCGAGATAGCACTGGATCGCCCGGCCCATGCGGTGGAAGTCTTCCATGCCGCTGTTGACGATGAGGCCGCATTTCAGGCCCTTGCGCTGGACCACGCGGTTCAGCATCGCGGTGCCGGAATAGACGCCGGTCTGAAGACCCTTCAGGCCGTCGCCGAGCGAGAGGCCCCAGGCGCCCAGGCCGTCCTCGCTTGAGGCGATCAGAGCCAACGCTTCGTTTTCCGGGGTGCTTTGCGCTTTGCCGACGACGAAATCGCCGTCGGAATCGACGAAAAACGTATCCGTCATGGTGCCGCCGGCATCGATGCCGAGCACTTGCACGCTTCTACTGTTTGGGGCGTGGATGTTCACAGGCGTCCTCCAGCTTGAGGCCGGCTTCTGACGAGCCGGACAAAAGAGGAAGCGCAGGACCCGTGCCAATTGAGGCCGGCAACAGGAGGTTTAACTTTTCAGAAACTTACCGCAGGCGCGAATAAGTCTTTTCGCGTCCGCAACCGTCCGATCGTCGGACGGTTCGTTCGATGAACGGACGAAACCTCAGTGTCCGGCGGACGGCTCGATGCGATATTCCGCCAGCTTCAGATAGAGCGTCGAGCGGGCGATGCCGAGGCGTCGAGCGGCTTCCGTCAGATTGCCGGTGCAGGCTTCGACTTGCGAGAGAATCGTCGTGCGTTCGGCTGCCCTGAGATCGGCTTTTGAAGCGAGCGGAGCGGGGGACAGCTTGGCCGCAGCCGCGAATATTTCCCTGGGCGCCGGCGCCTCGCTCAGCTCAGGAGGCAGATCCTCCCAGCCGAGCCGGTCGGATTCGGCCAGAGCGACCATGGCGTCGACGACATTGCGCAATTCCCGGACGTTGCCCGACCAGTGATGCGCCCGCAGCCGCTCGAGCATATCGGGTGCAAAATCCGGGACCGCCTTGCCCAGCCGGGCCGCTGCCGCCGTTGCGAAGCCCCAGGCCAGGGCGACAATGTCCTCGCCCCGCTCGCGCAGAGGCGGGATGCGCAGGCGCGTTGCAGCGATGCGATAATAGAGGTCCCGCCGGAAGCGGCCGGCCTCGACCTCCGCCATCAGATCGCGGTTGGTCATGGACAGGATACGGATGTCGACCCGGCGCCCCTCATGCTCGCCGATGCGATAGACGACGCCGTCCTCCAGCACGCGCAGCAGATAGGATTGCAGGTCGAGCGGCATCTCGCCGATCTCGTCGAGGCAGAGCACGCCGCCATCGGCCGCCTCGATCTTGCCGGGCCGGCCACGCTCGTCGGCGCCGGTGAAAGCCCCCTTGGCATAGCCGAACAACTCGCTGGCGATCAGGTCGCGCGGCATGCCGCCGCAATTCAGCGGCACGAACGGTCCGCTCGCCGCCGGCCCGGCCTGCTTGATCGCGCGCGCGAACAATTCCTTGCCGACCCCGGTTTCGCCCTCGATTAGCACCGGCAGCGCGTTCGCCGCCAGTTTGCGCGCCCGTTCTCGAGCCTCCCGCATGGGCGCGCATTCTCCCACGATCTGCTCGAAGGTGATCGTCGCTTCCCCATTCGACTTCGCGGTGATTGGCGCGGCCCGAGCGCGACGCGCCTGGTGCATCACGATGATGCAGCCGATCGCCTGCCCTTCATGCCGCACAACCTCCAGGCTGGCGTTCGGGAAGCGGGCGCGGCAATTCTGCTCCCAGCGCTCCGCCGGTGCGGCTGCGTCGATCATCCGCTTCATCTCACGGCTGAAATCGTCCGGGGTCGCGAAGTCGAGCCTGCGGCGAGCACTCTCGGCCGCGTGCACGACGAAGCCGCGCCGATCGACGACCAGCATCTCCTCGCTGAGCCAGATCGAGCGCTTAGAGACGAAACTGCGCAGCAGGGCCTCGTGCTCGATCTTGGCGGCTCGGCCGAGCGTGGTTTCGATCTCCTGGCCGATCGTCACGGCGAAGGCGAGGCTCTGCGAATTGAAGGCGGTGACAGGTCCGGAGATGTCGACGACACCCAGCAGGGCGCCGTCGAGCGGATGACGCACCGGGGTCGCGGCGCAGGTCCAGCGCTGGACATCCTCGCAGAAATGCTCCGCGCCGCGGATCTGCGTGGGACGCCCATCGGCGAGCGCCGTCCCGATCGCGTTGGTGCCGATGACGCCCTCATCCCAGCGCCCGCCGGTTTCGAGATGGTTGCGCCGCCCCTTGTCGACGACACGGGGATCGCCGGCCGTCTCGATGATGAAGCCGCTGGCATCGGCCAGGATCATCATGGACGAAGCCTCGGCCAGAAAGTGGCCCGCGCGTTCGAGCGCGGGCCGCGCCGCGACCAGGATGTCGGCATTCTGCGAGCGCTGCCGGAAGATTTCGGGCGTATCGGCGAGCGGGGCTTCCGTGACGCGCGCGCCCACGCCCAGGGCCTGTGAGCGTTTCCAGGATGCGAGGAGAGCGAGAGGAAGGTCCGGCGGCCTGCTGCCGCCGGTGACAAAAGCTTCCCAGGCCGTGCGGATCGCGTGCTGCTCCAACTCGCATCCCTTGCCTTAGGGAGACGATGCGTGCCTTGTCGGCTTCGCGCCTCCCGATGCCGCAGAGGCGGGGGATCGAGCCAAACTCCGAGCCGGCGTCCATGATGGAACGGATCGAGGCTTCGACTCTTCCGACCGTAAGGCCTCTGCTGGCGTTTCCTGCAACGGGGGCTTCTTTGGCCCCTCTAAGTTTGACGATAGGCACGCATGCCCGTCGCGTGCAAGTCACGATCCCGGTCGGTGGCTCGAGCGCAGTCCCAGACCCGGCGCGGATTGGAAGTGCGCGCGCCGCCCAGCGCTTCGTCCGGGGCTGGGGCTGGGTATCGAGGCTTCTGAATCATCGTGACAATGAAGGGGCGTCGGAAACTCGTCCAAAGAGCCCTCAAGGTGAGCCACCGCGAATGACCCTCCTGGCGACCGCGTAACCTTCCGCTTGATGCGCCTGAATGGACTTGTACGAAAAATCATAGTCGAGGGAAGCAGGCTCCCGGTCTCGTCCTTGCCGCACGAACCGCGTGATGGTCGTCGCAGCTCCGTCGCCCATGAGCTGAATATACGCTGGCAAGTGTTTGATCCTCGCGATCTCAGCCGGCGCGAGATGGGTGAGAAGGTGATCGATGAGCTTGCGGTATGCGCCGATCGTTTCGCGATGGCGCAGGTCGCTTCTGATCCGTTCGGAATAGACGATCTCGTCGCGCCGGAGCAGCACCTCCATCATGTTGGTTGGAAGCGGACTTGTGCCCGAGAACAGGTCGACGATGAAAACGCGCTTCCCGTCCGGACCGCAGCGATCGATGACAAGATCGATCGGCGAGTTGCTGACGATGCCGCCGTCCCAATAGGCCTTGCCGTCGACGACCGTCCAGGGGAACCCCGGCGGCAGGCTGCCGCTCGCCAGCACATGCTCGGGAGTGAGATCGTCGACATAGCTGTCAAAGACTTCAAGCTCCGCCGTGGTGACATTGACAGCGCTGAGAAGCAGTCGCACCGGGCTAGTCTTGAGAGCCGCGAAATCCACGTATCTCGCAAGAAGCTCCCTCACCGGCGCGGTGTCGTAATAGCTCGTCCAGTTTATCGGGAATTCGGTGAGTGAATGGAACGGCTGCATCCAGCGGGGTCGGAAAAAGCGCGGCACCCCGAATGTCAGGATCTGCAATGCCGCGGCCATTCCCTCACCGCAGGCGAACGGCAAGTCCGCGGTCGCGACGGCCAGTTCGGCCCAGAATGCTTCAAGCGCCGGCGCCGCGTGGCGAGGGTGGCTGGCGATGATCGCGCCGTTGAACGCACCGATCGAAACGCCGGCGACGACGTCCGGGAAAATCTGCTCCTCCTCGAGCGCCTTGACGACGCCGCACTCGAAGGCGCCGCGCGCACCCCCGCCCTGAAGAACCAGCGCCGTCTGCGCGGGAACTCGGTCGAGGGGAAAGGCGGGGTCATTCAGCCGGTCCTTGATCGCGCCCAGGTTCATCCGATAGCGGATCCAGCTTTCGGCGAGCCGGGTTTCGTCGACAGGCCTGTCTATCGAGAACAGCGCACGCGGCACGTCGCCCCTGAGATAGAACAGCGCGAAGGATCGGTCCTCGATCGCGCCGCGACCGATCCGTTCTTCCGCCTCCGCCGGCCAGCCGAGCATGTTGAAAGCAATCTCGCCGATCTGGCAGAAGAAATAGGAGACCTCGTCATAGGGCAGCCGGCGCCCCATCATGTTCCTGGCGGCGAGACGGCCCTGCTTCACCGCATTGTCCCAATGTTCGATGTGGCGGCGCCGCGCGAAGACGGGATCATAGAACGTGGTGACATCGCCGGCCGCGAAGACATCCGGCACGTTCGTCCTGAGCAGCGCGTCCACCACGACGCGTCCATCCTCGAGGGCGATGTTGCTGCCGCGCAGAAACTCCGTGGCCGGCACGACGCCGATGCTGACGATGGCGAGCTCGCAGGATATCCGATGCCCCGATGTCGTTTCGAGTTCCCGAAGATGGTCCTGGCCGCGGAACGCCGCTGCTGTGTCGTTCAGCAGCACCGAGACTCCACGACTTTCGACATAGCGTTGGAAGTGAGCGGAGAGGTCGGCGGATTCGAGATGGGGAAGAAGCCGTGCGCCGAATTCGATGATGGTGACGTCGAGGCCGCGCTCGACGAGCGACATGGCGATTTCCATCCCCAGAAAGCTGCCGCCGAGCACCACGGCACGCCTGGCCTGGACGGCCGCCCGACGAACCGTCTCGGCGTCGCCTTTCTGCCGCAGGGTATGGATTCCGGCGAGGTCCGCGCCGGGAACGGGAAGAGGCTTCGGTGTCGCGCCGGTGGCGATCAGGAGCCGACCATAGTGAATCCGTTCGCCCGTTGCGGTCGTTATCGTGTGGCTTTCCGGATCGACGGATGCCACCCGGACACTGAGTTCCAGATCGATCGCCTTCTGGCGATAGAAGCTTTCGGGGTGAACGAAGATCTGCCGCTCGCTGCCGGCATCGAGCAGCATCTGCTTGGACAGAGGCGGCCGGTGATAGGGCGGCAGATCTTCCTGCGACAGGATCAGAATCGAACCGGCCGCTCCTTCCGCTCGCAGCGTCTCGGCCGCGACGGCGCTGGCGACGCCGCCTCCGACCAGCAGGAAATCGATATGTCGCGGCGGGGAGTGCGCGTTGCTGCCGGACGGAGCCGCGTCCGTCGCCACCCCTTGGCCGGGCTCGAACCCGGGCATTATGACGTGGGTCCTGTACGCAATATAGGGCTGGGCCGCGCCTGAGCGAGATAAGCGCCGGGAGCGGCCCTCCCGGGCCGGAAGGCATATTTCTCCCCGGGCGGCGGGACCGGAATCCCGCGCAGGATACGTGCGGCCGAAGGGCTCAATTTCCATTCTCCCGAATGAAGCGGCTGATATGCGGAAGAACCTCCTGCCGCCAGCGGGAGCCGAAGAACAGCCCGACATGACCAGTGTGCGGGCAGAGCAAATGGCCACGCCGTTCGGCGGGTATCCCCTCACAGAGATCATGGGCTATCCGCGTTTGGCCTGGACCTGAAATATCGTCAGCCTCGCCTTCGATGGTCAGCAGCGCGGTCCCGGTGATGCGTTCAGGGGTGATTGTCGTGCCCTGCCACGCCAGGTGGCCTTCTGCCAAGGCAGACTGCTGGAACACCAGGGCGACCGTGTCGAGGAAGAATTCCGCCGGCACATCGTAGGTCTGGCAGAAAAGCCTGAGGAAAGGGTGGCCCACGGCATCGCTGCCGTCGTCCTGAAAGATCTTGGCGAGAAGTTCGCCACCGCTCGCGCAATGACGGAACAGATAGGTCGAAAGCATCATCAACTCGGTGCTACCCGGATAGACACGCCGGCCGTGCCCTCGCCGGGAGGCGGGAACGGTGGAGATGGCACAATTCTCGAACCACGCCGGAGGCAGGCTGCGTGTCAGGAGATCGACCCGGGTCGGGTTGATGCGCGTGTCGAGCTTGCCGCCCAGGAGCGTCAGCGTCGCGGGCCGCCCCAGATCCTCCGAGAGGATCGCCGCCGCCGCCAGCGCGGGCAAGGCGGACTGGCAAAGTCCGATCACATGGGTTCCAGCCCCGAGATACCGGATCGTCTCGACGACATAGGTGATGTTGTCTTCGAGGCGGAACGGACCGTCTCCGGCGGGAACGTCAGCGGCGTCTTTCCAGGCGAGACAATAGACGTCGTGCCAGGGCAGTAGTCCAAGGATCATGTCGTAGAGAATTTCTGCCCTCATGCCGGAGAGAGGCGCCACGAGGAGAATCGGGGGCCTTTGTCCGGTCAGATCGGCCTCGAAATGCAGAAGGCGGCCAAATGATTTTTCGACTACGCTTAGTTCTCGAACGCTCACCAACCTCCCGTCGATCACTATATGTTCGATACCAATCCTTGGACCGAGCGGTAAGTCGTTTTGTGTTGTGAGACCACTGATGTGCGCTCGAGGGCGACCCGAGCGTGGGGCTTGTTCCTCTTCCGCAGAGTGCTTTTTATGCGGCACTGGAAGCTGCCCCGTAAAGATCAATCTCACATCCTTTCACAGTTGCCTGAATACGTGATGCACCAGCTTCACGTCCCCCGAGGCTGCGGCGAACAAGTCGACGTCGTTGCGTGCGGCGATCAGCACCAGAGAGGCTGTGCCTCCGGGGCTGCAGCGCATTGAAGGCGTGATTGGTGAGGAAATCCCAGGTCATCACACCCTCATCGCTGCAAAACGTAGGTGCCCGGCGCGTCCTCGATCGGCGGATAGCCTTTGTCCGGAGCGCCCATGCCGGGGTGCGGTATGGGTTCCGATGAGGAACGGGCACCGAGCCACTGCGTCCACTCGATCCACCAGGAGCCGTCCTTCTGTTTCGCCGCGAGGAGCCATTCCTCCGGACCGAGATCGAGGTCGGCAACGTGCTTCGTGGCCACACGGAAGCGGCGCCGGGGATGGCCGGGCTCGCTGACGATGCCGGCATTGTGGCCGCCGCTCGTCAGGACGAAGGTGACGTCGGTGTCCGTGAGCTGGTGGACCTTGTAGACGGACCGCCACGGCGCGACATGGTCGCGCTCGGTACCGACGACGAACATGGGGACGCGAATATTCTGCGGCGCCACAGGGCGGCCGTCGACCATGAAGCGGCCGGCCGCCAGCTCGTTGTCGAGATAGAGGCGGCGCAGATATTCGGAGTGCATCCGGTAGGGCATGCGGGTGGAATCCGCGTTCCATGCCATGAGGTCGATCATGGGCGGGCGCTCGCCCATGAGATATTCGCGGACATGACGCGACCAGACGAGATCGTTGGTGCGAAGAAGCTGGAAGGCGCCGGCCATCTGGTCGGAGGAGAGATAGCCCCGGTTCCACATCACGCTATCGAGGAAATGCATCTCGCTGTGGTCGATGAAGAGGGCGAGTTCGCCGGGCTCGGTGAAATCGATCTGGGCGGCGAACAGGGTGACGGAAGCGAGCCGGTCGTCGCCGGCCCGTCCCATGGCCGCGGCGGCGATCGCCAGCAGCGTGCCGCCGAGGCAGTAACCGGTGGCGTGGATCTTCCGATCGGGAACGATCTCGCCGACTGCGTCGAGGGCGGCCATCACGCCCATGCGCCGGTAGTCGTCCATGGTGAGGTCGCGATCGGCGGCGTCCGGATTGCGCCAGGAGACGCAGAAGACCGTGTGTCCCTGCTCGACCAGATAGCGAACGAGCGAATTCTCCGGGGACAGATCGAGAATGTAGTACTTCATGATCCAGGCCGGGATGATCAGGACCGGCTCCGCCCGAGCCTTGTCGGTCGTCGGGGCGTATTGGATCAGCTCGATCAGGTGATTGCGGTAGACCACTTTGCCGGGCGTGACGGCAACATCCTTGCCGGGAATGAAGCCGTCGGTTCCGACCGGCGGCTGATTGGTGGCGGTACGCGTGGCATCCTCGACGAAGTTGCGCCAGCCCTGGATGAAGTTCGCACCGCCGGTCTCGACGGCCTTGGTTACGACCTCGGGATTGGTGAGCGGATTGTTCGAGGGTGAGAACATGTCGAGCAGCTGGCGGGCGAGGAAGGAGATGACGTGCTCGTGGTGCGGTGTGACGCCGGGCACCTCATGGGTCACGTTGTGCCACCATTGCTGATTGAGCAGGAACGCCTGGGCGAAGGCGGCGTAGGGCTGTTTCTTCCAGCCCTCCGCCGCAAACCGATAGTCCCCGGGCAGCGGCTCGATGCACGGCGGCGTATCGGAATGGGTGCTGGCCGCGGCGAGGTAGCCCAGAAGGCGGCTTGTCTTGCGCTCCGCCTTGTTGACGAGCTCAGCGCGCTTGCCCGGGGCCGCCGCCAGATGAATTGACCAGTCAAAAAAGGCGAGCGCGAGGGAGGCCGGGGAAAAGCCAGCCGTGGCCTGGGCGACGAACACGTCACTCATGCGGTCGATGGCACGAAACCCTTCGGTGCCGACGCTCTCTTCGCCTGCCGCGACAACCGCCGTCGAAGGCTTGGCGGCGGAGGCTGCTGCCGTCATCGGTCGTCTCCTTCAGCCGCGCGCGCGGCCACATCATAGGGACGGTCGCCGATCAGAACGTTGAGGAGTTGGACGGTGAGCTGCTGGACCTCTCCGTCCTCGGTATCAAGCAGCGGCTCGATCGTGAGGACCTCCCTGACGGCACCGATTCCCAGGAGCACGGCGGCGATCAACGCGGCGCGCCGCGCGGAGGACGGATAGGTCATCTTTGAAATCGGCTCGATGAAATCGGCCAGAGCGCTGTCGTGCAGGATCCTGGAGGCTTCACGGCTGCTCAGCGAGCGCATGACGATATCGAACGCCCCCACCTCGTCGTCGTCGCGTGGTGCCTTGTGCGAGAGGAGCTCGGTCGAGAGCGTGGCGGCAAGGAGGCCCGGCGAGATCCCAAGGAAACGTTCCGGGCGTGTCGTTGCCCGGATAGCCTCGGCGAAGAGCAGTTCCTTCGAGCCGAAGGACCTGTGCACGTGCGCGACGTCGACACCGACATCGGCGGCGATCGCCCTGAGCGATGTGTCCTCATAGGACTGCCGCGCGAACCGCAGGATCGCCGCCTCGAGGATTTGCTCGCGCTTGGCTGCTGCGGCGCGGGCGGTGGATCGGGCCATAGGGAACTCCAGATTTCGTTTGCGTTTATGAAATGCCTACCGGTATCATAATTTTGGTCAACGCGCGTTGCGCTAAATCAATGACGACCGGCGCCTTGATAATAGAATAATGGTGTCAACCACTTTTCTTGAAAGGATTACCTTGTCATGGCGACCGAAACGACAGTGCCGAAAAGCCAAACGGCCGCATCCAATCCCCTATTCGCGTCTCTGGGCAATACAGACTGGGCAAAACTCTGGAGCGACGCGCCAGCAAGGATTTACGCCGACGGATGGGGGAAGGTTCTGGGCCTTGCCGCAGACAGGCTGCAGGATCAGGCAACTTACCTGAGACAGGTCTCCCAGTGCACTGATCCCGCTGAAGCGTTGAAGCTGAATGCCGCGTTTGCGCAACAGTCGGTGTCGCATCTGCTGGAGGACGGAACGAAGATATTCGACGGCATCCGCACCAGCATCGCAGCGGGTGTGCCGGGCAAATAATATCTGAGCCGCCTCGTCCGCTGCCCTGGCGGCGGACGAACCCGATTTTCCAGTAAGACCTTCGTTGCGGATAGCTCTCGTGCGCGCGGCAACCCATGTGCGCGATGAATACTTGCGGGCTCAATCCGGGGAGAATTCGAGACATGAAGGAAAGCCGGAGGCGCTGGTTGGTCGTTCTTCTTGCTGTCGTCGTGCTGGGCGCCGGCTATTACGCTTGGAGGACCTTCGCCAATCCTAGCCTTCCGGCCGGCATCGCCAGCGGCAACGGCCGGATCGAGGCGACCGAGATCGATATCTCGGCCAAGACGGCCGGACGCATCAAGGAAATCCTCGCCAACGAAGGGGATTTCGTCACGGCCGGCCAGATCCTCGCCCGCATGGACACCGAGCAGCTGGAGGCGCAACGCCGTCAGGCGGAAGCGCAATTGCGCAGGGCGACCATCAGCATCGACACTGCCAGGAGCCTCGTCGTCCAGCGCGAAGCGGAAAAGGAGGCGGCTGTTGCAGTGATCGAGCAACGTGACGCGCAGCTCGACGCGGCCCAGCGGAAGTTCGCCCGCTCGGCGCAGCTCGTGAAGACCAATGCTGTCTCGCAGCAAACCTATGACGACGATTTCGCCAACGAAAAAGCGGCAACGGCGAACGTCAACGCGGCCCGCGCGCAGCGCGCCGCCGCCGAGGCGGCGATCAGCGCGGCGAAGGCCCAGGTGGTGGATGCGGAAGCGGCGGTTGATGCGGCGCATGCGGCCATCGAGAGCATCACCGCCGATATCAACGACAGCGTGCTGATCTCACCGCGTGATGGGCGGATCCAATATCGTGTGGCGCAGATCGGCGAGGTGCTGTCCGCCGGCGGCCGGGTTCTCAACCTCGTCGATCTCGGCGACGTCTACATGACGTTCTTCCTGCCGACCGCGCAAGCCGGGCGCGTGGCGATCGGTACGGATGTGCGCCTCGTACTCGACGCGGCCCCACAATATGTGATTCCCGCCAGGGTGACCTATGTCGCCGATGTCGCCCAGTTCACGCCCAAGACCGTCGAGACGGAAGAGGAGCGTCAGAAGCTAACGTTTCGCGTCAAGGCGCAGATCCCGCCCGAGCTCCTGCGCAAATACATTCAGCAGGTGAAAACCGGCCTGCCGGGCATGGCCTATGTACGGCTCGATCCTGAGACCGAATGGCCCGCGGACCTGAACAGGGCGCCGGTCGAATGAAGCCGGGGCCGGAGACCATCGCGGCGCCTGCCGTGTCAGGAAAGCCGGTCGTCCGGCTCGCGGCCGTCGGGCTGTCCTACGGCAAGACCCGTGCCCTCGACGCCGTCAGCCTCGACATGCCGTCGGGCTGCATGGTCGGGCTGATCGGCCCGGACGGGGTTGGAAAATCGAGCCTCCTGTCCCTGGTCGCCGGCGCTCGCGCGATCCAGGACGGCCGGATCGAGGTGCTTGAGGGCGACATGGCCGATCGCGTCCATCGCCGGCAGGTCTGCCCGCGCATCGCCTATATGCCGCAAGGGCTCGGCAAGAACCTCTACCCGACCCTTTCGGTGTTCGAGAATGTCGATTTCTTCGGCCGCCTGTTCGGACAGGACCGGGCCGAGCGGGAGCGCCGGATCGGCGCGTTGCTGGAGAGCACCGGCCTCGCCCCCTTCGCCGATCGCCCGGCGGGCAAGCTGTCGGGGGGCATGAAGCAGAAGCTCGGCCTGTGCTGCGCCCTGATCCATGATCCCGACCTGCTCATCCTCGACGAGCCGACCACCGGCGTCGATCCCCTGTCGCGCCGCCAGTTCTGGGAGCTGATCGAGTCCATCCGCGCCGGCCGGCCGGGCATGAGCGTCATCGTCGCCACCGCCTATATGGAGGAAGCCGCGCGTTTCGACTGGCTGATCGCCATGGATGCCGGCCGGGTACTCGCCACCGGGACGCCTGCGGATTTGCTCGCGAAGACCGGTGCTTCCAATCTCGATGCCGCCTTCATCGCTTTGCTGCCGGAAGAGGACCGCGCCGGGCACCGGGAGGTGGTCATCCCGCCCCGCGCTTCCGGGGCTGACGGGGAGATCGCGATCGAGGCCGAGCACCTTTCGATGCGGTTCGGCGATTTCACCGCCGTGGACGATGTGAGCTTCCGCATCGGGCGCGGCGAGATCTTCGGCTTCCTCGGTTCCAACGGCTGCGGCAAGACCACCACCATGAAGATGCTCACCGGGCTCCTCGCCGCGAGCGAGGGCACGGCGCGGCTGTTCGGGCAGGAGGTCGATCCCGACGACATGGAGGTGCGCCGCCGCGTCGGCTATATGAGCCAGGCCTTCTCGCTCTATACCGAGCTGACGGTGCGGCAGAACCTCGACCTGCATGCCCGCCTGTTCGCCATGCCGGCCGCGGCCATTCCGAGCCGGATCGAGGAGATGGCGCAACGCTTCGATCTCGCCGAGGTGATGGACGCGCTTCCCGACGCGCTGCCGCTCGGCATCCGCCAGCGCCTGTCGCTGGCCGTGGCGATGATCCACGCGCCGGATATGCTGATCCTCGACGAGCCGACCTCCGGCGTCGATCCGGTGGCGCGCGACGGCTTCTGGCAGATCCTCTCCGACCTGTCCCGCAAGGACCAGGTCACGATCTTCGTCTCCACCCATTTCATGAACGAGGCGGAGCTGTGCGACCGCATCTCGCTCATGCATGCCGGCAAGGTGCTCGTCAGCGACACCCCGGCCGCGATCATCGCCAAGCGCGCGGCGGCGACGCTCGAAGAGTCCTTCATCGGCTATCTCGAGGACGCCATCGGCGCGGGACGCGAGATGCCTGTGCCCACCCCGGTGCAGAGCATGGCGGTGGATGGGACGGCACCACCGCCCCCCGCTGTTCCATCCACCGATCGTTTCTTCAACCTGCGGCGCATGCTCGCCTACACACGGCGCGAGGCGCTCGAACTGCAGCGCGACCCAATCCGCGCCACGCTCGCGATTCTCGGCACGGTCATGCTGATGTTCGTCGTCGGCTACGGCATCAACATAGACATCGAAGACCTTTCCTTCGCTGTGCTCGATCGTGACGACACGGCAATCAGCCGCGACTACGCGCTGCAGATCGCCGGCTCGCGTTACTTCACCGAGAAGGCGCCGATCACGGATTATGCCGACCTGGACCGGCGTATGATCAACGGAGAGCTGAGTCTCGCCATCGAGATTCCCCCCGGCTTCGGCCGTGAGGTGGCGCGCGGCCGGAACGTGGAGATCGGCGCCTGGATCGATGGCGCCATGCCGACCCGCGCCGAAACCGTGCGCGGCTATGTGCAGGGCATGCACCAGAGCTGGCTAACGCAGAAGGCGCGGGAGCTGTACGGCGACGCGGCGACCGTCGGCGATTTCCAGCTCGCCATCCGCTACCGCTACAATCCCGGCGTCGAGAGCCTCGTGGCGATGGCGCCGGCGGTCATTCCGCTGCTGCTCCTGATGATCCCGGCGATGCTCGCCGTGCTCAGCGTCGTGCGCGAGAAGGAGCTCGGATCGATCATCAATTTCTACGTCACGCCTGTGACGCGCCTCGAATTCCTCATTGGCAAGCAGCTTCCCTACGTCGCGCTCGCCATGCTGAACTTCTTCATGCTGACGGCTGTCGCGGTCTTCATTTTCCGCGTGCCGTTCACCGGCAGCTTCCTCGCCTTCACCTGCGCGGCACTGCTCTACGTCATCGTCACGACGGGGATGGGCCTGTTCATCTCGACCTTCATGAACAGCCAGATCGCGGCCATATTCGGGACCGCGCTCATCACCCTCATTCCGGCCGTCCAATATTCCGGCATGATCGACCCGGTTTCGTCGCTGCAGGGCGTCGGTGCCCTGATCGGGCGGATTTATCCGACCACTTATTTCGTGACGATCTCGCGCGGCACCTTCTCCAAGGCACTTGACTTCAGCGATCTGTGGGGCTCGTTCGTGCCATTGCTCATCGCCGTTCCCGTGCTGCTCGGCCTCAGTGCCATTCTCCTCAAGAAGCAGGCGGGCTGAGCATGCACACTGCCAACATCCTGCAGCTCGGCATCAAGGAACTGCGCGGCCTCGCCCGCGATCCCATGCTGCTGGTGCTGATCGCCTATGCCTTCACCGTCTCGATCTATACCGCCTCGAAGGCGATGCCGGAGACGCTCAATCGGGCGGCGATCGCGATCGTCGACGAGGATCAGTCCCCCGCTTCGTCGCGCATCGTCACGGCGTTTTTTCCGCCCTATTTCTCGATCCCGAAACTCATCACCCAGTACGAAATGGACAGCCGGATGGATTCCGGCCTCGATACCTTCGCGCTCGACATTCCACCGAACTTCCAGCGCGACCTCCTCGCCGGTAAATCGCCGACTATCCAGCTCAATGTCGACGCCACAAGGATGTCGCAGGCGTTTAGCGGCGGCGGATACGTTCAATCGATCGTGTCCAGCGAGGTCAGCGAGTTCCTGAACCGCTACCGGAGCGTGGCAAGCGTGCCGGTCGACCTGACGCTGCGCGCCCGCTTCAATCAGGAACTGAACAAAGGCTGGTTCGGCGCCATTACCAATGTCATCTCGTCCATCACCATGTTGTCGATCGTCCTGACCGGTGCCGCGCTCATCCGCGAGCGCGAGCACGGCACCATCGAGCATCTGCTCGTCATGCCCGTCACGCCCACCGAGATCATGGTGAGCAAGATCTGGTCGATGGGGCTCGTGGTCCTTCTCGCTTCCGCCTTTTCGCTCGTCGTCGTCGTGCAGGGCTTGCTTGCCGTGCCCATCGAAGGCTCGCTCGCCCTCTTCCTGTTCGGCGCCGCCCTGCAACTCTTCGCCACCACCTGCATGGGCATCTTCCTCGCCACCATCGCCGGCACCATGCCGCAGTTCGGCCTGTTGCTGATGATGGTGCTCCTGCCGCTTCAGGTTCTCTCCGGCGGCGTGACCCCGCGCGAAAGCATGCCCGAGATCATCCAGATCATCATGCTGGCGGCGCCCAACACGCACTTCGTCATTCTGGCGCAGTCCATCTTGTTCCGCGGCGCCGGACTTGACGTCGTCTGGCCGCAGCTCGCCGCTCTGTTGGCGATCGGGGCGATTCTGTTCTTCTTTTCGCTGCGGCGGTTCAGACAATTCCTGAAGTAGAACGTGATCGAGGGATTCGCGCTCTTCCAGCAAGTCGGCTCCACAAGACCGGCGACGTCTGCGACCAGGTAATCACCGAGCCGCGCAGGCCGAATGTCCGCGCAGGCGGTTTCAAACCAAAGGAGTTCCTTGAATGAGTCGTATTGCTCTCATCACCGGAGGCGTCACAGGGATCGGGGCCGCCACTTGCCTCGCCCTCAAGGCGGCCGGCTACCAGGTCATCGCCAACTATTTCGGCAACGATGCCGAGGCGAAGGAATTCGCCAATGCGAGCGGCCTTCCCGTCTATGCCTGGGACGTGGCCGATCTCGATGCCTGCACCAAAGGAGTGGCAGACATCACCGCCCAACACGGGCCGATCGAAGTGCTGGTCAACAATGCCGGCATCACCAGCGACGCGATGCTCCACAAGATGACCGGCGAGCAATGGCGCTCGGTCATCGACATAGATCTCGGCGGCTGCTTCAACATGTGCCGCTCGGTGATCGAGGGCATGCGCGAACGCCGCTTCGGCCGCATCGTCAACATCTCCTCCGTGAACGGCCTGTCGGGTCAGGCGGGCCAGACCAATTACGCCGCCGCCAAGGCCGGCGTGATCGGTTTCACCAAAGCGCTGGCGCTCGAGGGCGCCTCGCGCGACATAACCGTGAACGCCATCGCCCCTGGCTACACACAGACCGCAATGGTGGCAGCGGTGCGACCCGACATTCTGGAGAAGATCGTCGAGGGGGTGCCGGTGAAGCGGCTCGCCACCCCGGAGGAGATCGCCCGCGGGGTCGTCTTCTTGGTCGCCGACGACGCCGGCTTCATCACCGGCCAGACGCTGTCGATCAATGGCGGCAAATACATGACCTGACGGTCGTCATCGAAGAGCATGGATAAGATGGGGCGGCCGGCCTACTGCTGGCGGACTAGGCCAGTTCCTTTTTCCCCCTGCGGCAGCTGCTTGGGTAGGTCGGCCGTGGCGCGCCGGCATGTCGCGGGACAGGTGGGGATCCGCCATGGGGCGGGGCCTGCGTCGCGCGCTTTCCCGATCGATCAGGCCGTCCGCGATCATGCCGATCGTTCGGAGACGCCAGCGGATATCGTGTCCCCGCCAATCCTTCGCGTCGCGATCTTGCTCAACTCGCGCAGCCACAGCACCGAACTCGACACCGCCGCGCAGAACAGCCAGTCTCCGGTGTTCAAGCTGACGGTCGAGAACGCGTCCTGCAGGAAAGGCGTGTAAACGACGCAAGCGTGCAGCAGCAGCGAGAGCACGACCGCACTCCAGAGCCAGCGGTTGGTGAAGAGGCCATGGAATACGCTGCGCTCGTCGGAGCGTGCATTGAAGACGTTGAAGAGCTGGAACATTACGAGCGTCGTAAAGGCCATCGTCTGGCCATAGGCGAGAGTGCCCGAGCCTTCGATCATTCCTCCAGGCAGCGCGGCGTCGAAGACGAATAGCGTGCCGACCGTCATGATCGCTCCCACGAAGAAGATCCCCACCCACATGCGCCCCGTGATCACGCCCTCACCCCGCGGACGGGGCGGCTGGCGCATCACGTCCTTGTCCGCCGGGTCGACGCCGAGCGCCAGCGCCGGCGCACCATCGGTGACGAGATTGATCCAGAGGATCTGCGTCGCCAGGAGCGGAAGCACGACGCCGCCGGTCGCCGCGCCGGTCAGTCCGATCACGTCGGCGAGGAGAATGCCGAAGAACATCGTCATGACCTCCCCGATATTCGACGACAGCAGGTAGCGCAGAAACTTCCTGATGTTGGAGAAGATCGCCCGCCCCTCCGCGACGGCGGCGACGATGGTGGCGAAATTGTCGTCCGCCAACACCATGTCGGCTGCTTCCTTGGAAACGTCGGTGCCGGTGATCCCCATGGCGACGCCGATATCGGCGGCCTTCAGCGCGGGGGCATCGTTGACGCCGTCGCCCGTCATGGCCACCGTCTCCCCCGCGCGCTGCAGCGCTTTGACGATCCGCAGCTTGTGCTCGGGATTGACGCGCGCATAAACGCAGACCTCCTGAACGGCTCGGTCCAGCTCCGCCTCGGTCATGGCCGCGAGCTCCACGCCGGTGATGGCGCGCCCTCCCGAGGTGATGCCAAGCTCGGCGGCGATGATCGCCGCGGTCACTGGATGATCGCCGGTGATCATGATGGAGCGGATGCCCGCGGCCTGCGCCCGCGCCACCGCCGCGCGCGCTTCCTGGCGCGGCGGATCGATCATGCCGATCAGGCCGAGGAAGACGAGATCGTGCTCCACATCCTCCTCGAAAGCGTCATGGTCCGGACGATCGGTCGGCAGCGAGCGGAAGGCGACGCCAAGCGTCCTCAGCGCCTCCTGCGCGAGTGCATCGTTGCTCGCCATGATCTCGGCCCTGCGCGCCTCGGTGAGCGCGACGGCGTCCCGACCGACAAGCTCATGGGTGCAGCGCGCGAGCAGAATATCAGGCGCCCCCTTGGTCACCGCGACCAGACGCTCGGGCTGCTCCGCGTCGGTATGGACCGTGCTCATCAGCTTGCGTTCGGAAGAAAACGGCACCTCGCCGACCCTCGCGAAGCGCGCATCGAGGACTTCCGGAAGCAGGCCTGCCTTGCGCGCCGCAACGATCAAGGCGCCCTCCGTCGGGTCCCCTTGGACGGACCAATTGCCGTCGCGCTCCTGCAGCACCGCGTTATTGGCCCGCTCGGCGGCCGTCAGCGCGCGCGTAAGCTCGAACTGCAACGGCTCGCCGCGCGATTGCGGTCCGACGAGCTGTATGTCGCCGTGCAGCGCATATCCGGTCCCCGACAGATTCGCTCCGCCGCTCGCCGTTATGAGCCGGCGCACCGTCATCTCGTTCCTGGTCAGCGTGCCGGTCTTGTCGGAGGCGATGACGGTCGCCGAGCCAAGCGTCTCCACGGCGGCGAGGCGGCGAATGATCGCCTTGTTCTTCGCCATGCGCTGCATGCCGAGCGACAGCACGGCGGTCACCACCGCCGGCAGTCCTTCCGGCACCGCGGCGACGGCGAGCGCGACGCCGAGAATCAGCACGTCGAATATCTCGGAGAAGCCGCTGATATCGCTGACAAGGAAGATGGTGCCGATCATCACGAGTGCGATAACGACAACGGTGACCGCCAGTGCCTTGCCGACGCGGTCGAGCTCTCGCTGCAGCGGCGTGATCTCGTCCGGGGCCTTTTCCAGCATGCCGGCGATGCGCCCCATGGCGGTCCGCATTCTGGTCGCGGTAACGACCGCGCTGCCATGTCCATAGACCGCCGTGGTCCCACTGAAGACCATATTGTGCTGGTCGCCGAGCTCCGGCGTGCCGGTGATGGGCGCGACGTGCTTCGAAACCGGCAGGCTCTCGCCGGTGAGCGCGGCCTCCACCGTCTGCAGGGAGGTGGATTCGATCAGCCGCGCATCGGCGGGAATGGTGTCGCCTTCCGCAATGAAAACGATGTCTCCGGGCACGAGTTCCGCCGCCGGAATGCTCCGCCTGTCGCCGTCGCGGATGACGCTCGAATGGGTGGCGGACATCTGCCGCAGGGCCGCAGCGGCCCGCTCCGCCCGGGCTTCCTGGATATAGCCCATCAGAGCGTTGAGAATCACGATGGCGAAGATCGCCAGCGCTTCGTAGGGCAGCGTCGTGTCGCGCTCCTGCAGCCAGATCACGGCGGAGATCATCGCCGCGGCGAGCAGCAGAAGCACCAGCACGTCGGTGAACTGGTCGAGGAACTTCAGCCACTGCGGACGCGGAGGCACCGCGTCCAGCTCGTTGCGGCCATAGTGCTCCAGGCGCCGCGCCGCCTCTGTCAAGCTGAGGCCGGACTGCGGCTGCGTCTTCAAGGCGGCGACGACCTCTTCGGCAGTCTGCCGGTACGGCTCATCGATGATCGGGTCGGCGGATGTGACGGGCATGCCGCAACGATACGCATCCGCGATGGATTGCAATACGGGACTTCTCTTGGCGCCGCGATCTATGCCAAGCCGGCCATACCGCTTCAATCACGAAGGTGCTCTTCGACGAGATGGACAAAGCCGGCTACAGTCGCGACGGGGACGAAGAACGCGAGGCCGTTGCCGGGCGTGGCCAGTTCCGTGGCAATTTCCAGAAGGATTGCATCCTTCATATCCATTGGCACGTCGGATTCAGGAATGCAGCTGCTCCTCGGTGAACAGCGACCAGACGGCAACAAACAACGCCGCGATCAGGGGACCGATGACGAAGCCATTCATGCCGATCAACGAGAGGCCGCCAACCGTCGATATGAGGACGACGTAGTCTGGCAAACGCGTTCCTCTTCCGACCAGGGCCGGCCGTAGGATATTGTCGATCGTGCTGATAACCAGCACACCGACCGCCAACAGGATCGCGCCTTTCAAATAGTTGGCCGTAACCAGATAATATATGCCTGCGGGGGCCCACACGAGCGCGGCGCCGATTGCAGGAAGCAGCGACAGGAACGCCATAAGCACTCCCCACAGGAGCGCCGCCTCGATGCCAAGCATCCAGAATGCAATCCCGCCAATCCCGCCCTGAATCGCCGCTATGATGACGTTGCCTTTGACCGTCGCTGTAACGACGGACGTGAATTTTCCGAAAATATAATCCGTGTAGCGGCCGCTGAGCGGGCTCGCGTTCCGCATCATGCCCGCCAATTGCCTCCCGTCGCGAAACAGGAAGAAGAGCAGGTACAGCATCACGCCGAGGCTGACGAAAAACTGTGCCGTGTTCTGCCCGATGCTGAATGCTCGTGTGGCGACCTCCTGGCTCAGCTGCATAAGAAAGGAAGTCAGCCTCGTCCGAATTTCTACGAAATCGCCTAAGTTTAATGTGGAGAGCGCTCTCTCGATAAGGGGCGGAAGCGCGCTTTGGATTTGCCCGAATAACGTCGCGAGATCGAACTCACGTGTGCTGATTCTATTGTAGAGGCTGGCCGCCTCCTGGGCCAGAGAGGCCAATATCGCTGCACCGGGAATGACGACGATGCAGATGCAGGCCAGGACGCTGACCGCCGCCGCAAGATTTCGGTGCCCGCCCAGCCAAGTCTCAAGTCTCCTGTGCAGCGGATTGAACAGGATCGCCAGGATGACAGCCCAGAGGATGGCGCCATAATAGGGAAGCAGAAGCCAGACGAAGGCCGCCGTCACCGCAGTGACGACTGCGAGAAAGCTGAGCCCCTGGATCGTCGCCTTGGGCACTAGGCAGTGCTCCCGTCTGCGGTTTCAGGCGCTCCGATTCAGAGCGCTATAACGTAGATATAGCGCTCATCACCGTCGGTTGTGTTGTGGCCCATCGCAGGTGGGCGGGCTTGCGCGGCACCGGTGGCGTCGTTCCGGCCGGGTGGCCTATGATGATTGGCGCGACCGGCACGAACCCCTCGGGCACGTCGATGGCGCGTCGGCCCTCGGTGGTCTCCAGCCAGCGCTGAGCGAAGCCGATCCAGCATGAGCCGAGGCCTTCAGCATAAGCCGCCAGCATCAGGTTCTCTGCGGCCAGAGCCGCATGCTCCGCAGCCCAGCCTCCGGCACTCACGGAAATGACGATCAGCGCCGGCGCGTGATAAAAGATGTGAAAGTCAGGATTTTCCATGCTTTCACGAAGCCAATGCGGATAGGTGCCGCTGTCCATGGCTTCGAGCATATGCGCCTTGGCCGCGACCGAGATGCGGTCGAGCAGAAGCGCGTTCTGAATGACGACAAAGTCCCAAGGCTGTTCATTGACTGCACTGGGTGCCTGAATTGCCGCGTCGACCAGGCGCTCCAGCACCGGCCTCGTCACGGTTTCACCCGTAAAGGCCCGGGTGGCGCGACGCCCATAGATCGCCTCTGTCAGTTCCATCGCGATTATCCTTGCTGTGTCGCCTACGGATCGCAAGCCGTGCGCGCGACGTGATGCGAATGACTGCCTGCCGCACGCCCGGATCGCTGGGGGAGCCGCCACCTTGATCCGAACGGCGATGGCGAGAGGTCCGTCCGCTTTTCTGTCGATCGCTACGAAGATCGCCGTCGCACCCTGCACCCGTAGCCGCTCGACTTCGACGGCCAAGGCCGACAGCTCGACTTCCGCTTCCGCCATGATGCGATGACTGCCAGTGGCGAGCTTCCTGCCTTCGACCGACCCGCCGACGCCCTTGCCGACCGAACTGCCGAAATCCCGCGCTTCGCCGAACCGGTTGCCGCGTTCCTTTGGCGCATCCACGATCGCGGAGGCAAGTGGATGGTTTGTCGCCGAGGTCGGTTGTTCTCGGATACCCGTCGTGGAGGGCAGATGATTGGCATGTTGCTGCATGACACTCTCCCCATTCACGCGTCGTAACTGACGAACGACATCATGCCGGTCGCCATGTGGTAGAGATGGTGGCAGTGGAGCGGCCAGCGGCCGGGGTTGTCCGCGTCGAATGCCACGGTCACGCGCGCCATCGGCGGCAGCAGGACGGTGTCGCGCAGCGCGCCGCCAACCGTCTTGCCGTTGATGCCGACCACCTGGAATGCGTGCCCGTGCAGGTGCATCGGGTGGGCCATCATGGACATGTTCGCCAATGCGACCTCAACGCGCTCTCCCCGCTTGATCTGCAGCGCGTCGCCCCCTCCGATACCCCAGCTATAGTCCGCCATGTTGCCGGTGAGGGTGAGCGCGAAGCGGCGGTCGGCGGCGCGCTGCGCCAGCGGTTCGATTGCGCGCAGCCTCTGCTCGAGGTCGAGCCCGAGCACCGGTCCCTTGGCCTGTCCGAGCACGGGAATCTTGGCGATGGCTGCGCCGGCGGATGCGAGGATGATCCCCGCTCGTTCTGCGCTGCCCTCGCGAAGGGCGAGGATTGGGTACGAACCGCCCGCCATCGGCAGGGCCAGCCGGATATCCAGTCGCTGGCCCATGGAAATCGGGAAGGACCGGCCGGCGATCGGCTGGACCGCTTGACCGTCGACTGCGATCAGTTCCCCATCCAGCCTTCCAGTATCGATGGTGAAGGCGGTCGCCGTTGCGCCGTTGATGATGCGCAGGCGCACCCGGCCGCCCTTGTCGACCGTCACGACCTCAGGGTCACCCAGCGTGCGGTCATTGGCGAGATAGGCGTCATAGTCGATGTCGTTGAGGTCCATCGCCATGCCCGGCATGCCTTGCATCTGGCCCGTCGCGCCGGAGGCCGTCATGCCGGCCATGCCCTTCATCGCATCGCTCCGGCCCATCGCGCCGTGATCCATCGGCATGCCGCCGGCGGCAGGGCTTCCTTTGAGCTTCGCGAGCAGTTCTTCCGCAGGCGTGAACGAAAAGTCGTGCAGCAGGATCACCACCTCCTGCTCGTCCCGCTGCCGGTCGGCGGCGGTCCGGACGATCAGCGGCGCCGCCAGCAGGTTCTGCTCCTGCAGCGTATGGGCGTGCATCCAGTGTGTGCCTCCGGCGCCGGCCGGGAACGTGTAGCGGCGAGTTTCGGAGGGTCCCAGGAGCGCGGCGGGATTGTCCGGCACGCCGTCCATCGGCCAAGGCGGTGTCAGGCCGTGCCAATGGATCAGCGTCGGCTCGCCGATCCGGTTGGAGAGGGCGACGTCGAAGCTGCTCCCGGCATCCAGCGTCAGGCCCGGCGTGCCATCGGGTTGGGCAAGCCCGAACACGCGCGCGGCCTTGCCATTGACCTCGATGGTCCGACTGACCACGCCAAGCGGGCGCGGCGTAGCGTTTGACGCGGGCGGCGGAGCATCGGGCACGGCCTGCGCCCAGGCGTTGATTGGATGGAAGGCGGCTGATGTGCCGAATGCGGCCGCTCCGGCCATCATCCGGTTCAGAAAGTGACGACGATTCATGGTGTGGGTCCTTGTTCCCTTGCCGGTAGCAGGCCGGCTGACTGATCATGCGAATGCGCATAGAGCGACCCGATGCCAGTGCAGCATCGGGTCAGGTCTGATCAGGCACGGGTTCGAGGAGGACCGAGGGTGGGTGGAAAAGCTAGGCCGCGGACGATCTCATCACGCTGTGCGTAACGCGCAGTGAGCACGATGCGCTGCGGGACTGTCGTACCCGGTGCAGCGAGCGCTACGACACAGGATGCGCAGGCACTGCTGCAACAGAGCGTATGGTCGACAGCGTGAGAATGACCTTGGAGCCCATCGCCGCTGATGGCAGCCTGAAACTCGCCGCTTACCATCATGGTTGCTTGCTCGTGGCGGACAAGGTCGTGACACGGCATAGCCTGCGCGCTGACGACAGGCGCAACCAGCAGCGCGATCGCGACCAGAAAGGCCAGCAACGCTCTCATCTGTCCTATCGTTTGCAACCTGACGCTCATGCCCGACCCCTGCCTCCTCAAGAAGGCACCCTCCGCACAATTCCACCTTGACCCACATCAATGGCCTCTCTGAGGCGTTCTCTCGTCACGAGAACTTGTCCCTTTGCGAGGCCCTTGGGCCGGGACAGCCGATCCGGCCTTGGCTCACGTCTCATTCGGCGGCGAGCCGGCCGGCGACGGACTTCGAGCTCGCGGAGTCGGACGCCGCAGCAGTCGACGACAGCCCCCACCCCTTGACCAGGCCATAGATGGCCGGGATCACGATCAGTGTCAGCAGGGTCGAGGAGACCATACCGCCAATCATCGGGACGGCGATCCGCTGCATGATTTCCGAACCCGCTCCCGTGCTCCAAAGGATCGGGATCAGTCCGGCCATGATGGCGACCACGGTCATCATCTTGGGCCGCACGCGCTCGACGGCCCCTTCCATGATGGCATGCTGGAGATCGGCCCGCGTCAGACTTCGGCGCGCCGCCTCAGCGACCGCACGCTGTTCGCTCCAAGCGTGGTCGAGGTAGATCAGCATGATCACACCCGTTTCCGCGGCCACGCCGGCGAGCGCGATGAAGCCGACAGCGACCGCAACCGACATGTTGAAGCCGAGCCACCACATCAGCCAGAGGCCGCCGACCAGCGCGAACGGCAGCGACAGCATCACGATCAGCGTCTCGGTAATCCGGCGGAAGTTCAGATAGAGCAGCAGGAAGATGATCAGCAGCGTGACCGGGACGACGATCTTCAGCCGGGCCTCCGCGCGCTCCAGATATTCGAACTGACCGCTCCACGAGACATAGGTCCCGGCCGGGAACGCGATCTGCGTCGCGACGGCGCGCTGCGCTTCGGCGACATATCCGCCGAGATCGCGGCCGGCGATGTCGACATAGATGTAGATGGCGAGCTGGCCGTTCTCCGTGCGGATCGAGGTCGCCCCGCGGGTGAGCTGCACCTTGGCGACCTCGCCGAGCGGCACGGTCCCGCCGTTCGGCAACGGCACCAGCACATTGCCGGCGATCGAGGACGGGTCGCTGCGGAAGTCGCGCGGATAGCGGATGTTGACGCTGTAGCGCTCGCGCCCCTCGACCGCTGTAGTGACCGCATCGCCGCCGAGCGCCGTTGCGATCACATCCTGCACGTCGCCGATCATGAGCCCGTAGCGCGCGAGTGAACTCCGATCCGGGACGATATCGAGATAATAGCCGCCGATCACCCGCTCGGCATAAGCGCTCGACGTGCCGGGAACCTTCTTGACCACGGTCTCGATCTGCCGCGCCGCGGTCTCCATCTGCGTCAGGTCCGTGCCGAATACCTTGATGCCGACGGGCGTGCGGATCCCTGTCGAGAGCATGTCGATACGGGCCCGGATCGGCATGGTCCAGGCATTGGAGACACCGGGGAACTGGAGCGCGGCGTCCATCTCGGCCTTCAGGCTGTCGATGGTGACGCCCGGCCGCCATTGATCCTTCGGCTTCAGGTTGATGATGGTCTCGAACATCTCGGTCGGCGCCGGATCGGTCGCCGTCAGTGCGCGTCCCGCCTTGCCGTAGACCGTTTCGACCTCGGGGAAGGACTTGATGATGCGGTCCTGGGTCTGGAGAAGCTCCGCGGCCTTGGTGACCGAGATGCCCGGCAATGTCGTGGGCATGTACATTAGCGTGCCCTCGTTCAGATTCGGCATGAACTCGGAGCCGAGCTGCGTGGCGGGCCACCAGGAGGCGCCGAGTGCCGCGAGCGCGACGAGGATCGTCAGCGTCTTGGCCTTGAGCACGCCGCGAATGACCGGCCGGTAGATAAAGATCAGGAAGCGGTTGATCGGATTCTTGTGCTCCGGGACGATCCGCCCCCGGACGAAGATCACCATCAGCGCCGGCACCAGCGTCAACGAGAGCAGCGCGGCCGCCGCCATCGAGAAGGTCTTGGTGAAGGCGAGCGGCCCGAACAGGCGGCCCTCCTGCGATTCCAGCGTGAAGATCGGCAGGAACGAGACGGTGATGATCAAAAGGCTGAAAAACAGCGCCGGGCCGACTTCCCTGGCCGCTTCTATCAGAACCTCGACGCGGGGCTTGTCGGGCGGCGCCCGCTCAAGATGCTTGTGAGCGTTTTCGATCATCACGATGGCGGCGTCGATCATAGCGCCGACGGCGATGGCGATGCCGCCAAGGCTCATGATGTTGGAACCGAGGCCGAGCAGTTTCATCGCCACGAAGGCCATCAGCACGCCGACCGGCAACATCAGAATGGCGACCAGCGCGCTTCGGACATGCAGGAGGAACACGATCGACACCAGCGCGACGATGACGCTCTCCTCAATGAGCGTTCCCTTCAGTGTTTCGATGGCCGCGTCGATGAGTTGCGAGCGGTCATAGACCGGGACGATCTCCGTGCCCTTGGGCAGGCTCGGCATGATCTCCGCAAGGCGCGTCTTGACGTTGTCGATGACGTCGAGCGCGTTCGCCCCGAACCGCTGCAGGACGATGCCGCTCGCGACCTCGCCTTCGCCGTTGAGCTCGGTGATGCCGCGCCGCTCGTCGGGGCCGAGCTCGACATAAGCGACGTCGCGCAGGAGGACAGGCGTGCCGCCGTCATTCTTGAGGACGATCTGCTCGAGATCGCCGACGCCCCTGAGGTAGCCGCGGCCGCGGACCATGAACTCGAACTCGGACAATTCGACGGATCTGCCGCCGGTGTCCATATTGCTCGCCCGGACGGCCTCGCGGATCTTCTGGAGCGGGATGCCGAAGGCGCGCAGGCGCTGCGGGTCGACCACGATATTGTACTGCTTGACGAAGCCGCCGACGCTGGCGACCTCGGCGACGCCTTCCGCCTTGGCGACCCCGTAGCGGATGGTCCAGTCCTGAAGCGAGCGCAGTTCGGCCAGCGTGCGCTCCTTGGCGATGACGGCATATTGGTAGACCCAGCCGACGCCCGTCGCATCCGGGCCGAGGCTGGGCGTCACGCCCTGCGGCAGGCGTTGTGCCGCGGCATTCAAGAATTCCAGGACACGACTGCGCGCCCAATAGGGATCGGTGCCGTCCTGGAAGATCACATAGACGAAGGAGACGCCGAAGAAGGAGAAGCCGCGCACGACTTTCGACTTCGGGACCGTCAGCATCGCCGTCGTCAGCGGATAGGTGACCTGGTCCTCGACGACCTGCGGCCCCTGGCCAGGATATTCGGTATAGACGATGACCTGCACGTCGGAGAGGTCGGGAATGGCGTCGAGCGGCGAGGTCCGAATGGCGTAGACGCCGGCCGAGACGGCGAAGACCGTACCGATCAGGACAAGCATCACATTGCGCGCCGACCAGGCGATGAGGCGACCGATCATTTGGGAACCCCGCCGTTGAGGCCGCTCAGTGCCGCCTTGAGGTTGCTTTCGGCATCGATGAGGAAGTTCGCCGCGACGACGACCTTGTCGCCCGCCGTGACGCCGTCCCGGATCTCGACGTAGTCCGCGTCCCGGCGGCCGAGCTTGACCGGGCGAGGCTCGAAGCGGCCCTCGCCCTTGTCGATGATCACGACTTGGCGCATGCCGCTGTCGATCACGGCGCTCGCTGGCACGGTGACGACCGAGGCCGCGGCGCCGGTGGCGATGTCGGCATCGACATACATGTCGGGGCGCAGGATCCCGTCGGGATTGGCGAGTTCGACGCGCACGCGGGTGGTGCGCGTCTCCTTGTTGACCTGCGGATAGATCATCGCGACCTTGCCCGCGAACACCCGGTCGACGAAGCCGCGAGCGCGCACCGAGACGGGCTGCCCGAGCGCGATCATCGGCAGATCGCGCTCGGCGACATCGACCAGCGCCCAGACGATGGAGACATCCGCAAGCCGGAACAGGACGTCTCCGGGAGCGGCCTTCATGCCCTCGACGGCATTGCGCTCAAGCACGACACCGTCGCGCGGAGCAGTCCATGTGACCAAGCGGGGAACCTTGCGCTGGCGTTCTATCTCGGCGATCGCGTCCGCCGGAACACCGAGGTTCTCAAGGCGCAGGCGCGCGCCGCCGGCGAGGGCGTCGCGCCCGGCGCCGTTGAGATCGGTCAGATAGAGCGCACCGGCGGCGGTGACCTCCGGCGAATAGAGGCGCAGGAGGGCCTGGCCTTTTTTCACCCGGTCGCCCGTCGTCACTTCGGACACGTTCTCCACGAAGGCGTCGGAGCGCACAGCGACGACGACGATCCGCCGTTCATCGAGCTGGATCGTTCCGGAACCGCGGATGGGGACCGAAAGGACGCGCTGCTGCGCGGGTTCCGAGCGCACGCCGGTGCGTTGCAGACGACCTGGACTGACCCTGACGGTGCTCCCGTCATCGTCCTCGCCCGCATAGACCGGGATGTAGTCCATCCCCATGGAATCTTTCTTCGGCACCGGCGAGGTGTCGGGCAGGCCCATCGGGTTGCGGTAATAGAGGACGCGCTTGGTTCCTGCCGCTCCCGAGACTGCGGACACGTCTTCCAGCGCATCCTCGAAGCTGACATCCTCGCTGGCATGGACCGGCCGAAAGGCACGCCCATCCGCCGTCTTGCGGGGCTCGGCGGCGTAGAACGGTCTGCCATCGGGGTCGCGATAATAGATCACTGGTCCCGACACCACCTGCGCGGCTCGGGCGGATGGAAGCGGAAACGCCCCGAGTTCCGGCAATCGGAGCTCATGGCGGCCGGCGTAGTATCCCCCGGCCCCCGCCGCCATCAGGGCGGCGAGGGTGAGGACCACCGAAGCGATCCGGGGTCTCATGGGATTGCCTTGAGAACCAGCTTGCTCTCGACCGTATCGGCCTCGCCCTGCACCTTGGCGCCGAGCGAGAGCTGCCAGCCGCCGGCCATGCTGAGATTGGCCTTGAACTGGTAGACCCCCGGTTCCGCGCCGGACACTGGCTCCAGTTTCGTCGCCATGCTTTGCATGCCCTCGGGTGCCATATCGAGCCGGGTGGCGAAGATGACGGCGTCCGGCACGGGCTTGCCGGTCTTCTTGTTGATCAGGCGGACCGCAATGAGGGCGTCGCCTTTCTTGATATCCGTCTGGACGAGCTGGAATTCGTAGTCGCTCGCGGCAGCGAAGGTGGACGTCAGAGGCACGGCCAATGACAGGGCGAGGATCGCCGCGCCAAAGGCGCGCGCGGAATTGAACGTGGTCATGTGTCGTTCCTGGAGTCTCAGTGTGTCAGATCCACCGGAAAGGCGGAGTGGCGCGCGGCAGCACATGGCGGCGCGCAAGACCGCCGCGCAGCGCCCAGGCTGCCCGACGATCCGCCAGCCCTAAGGCCGGCGCTGAGACCTAGATTCGCGGAGGTCGCATCAGTGGCGGGGGCGCCAGGCTGGCGAGCCGGGTATCGGCCTTCAGGCCGAACAGTTTGCCCGCGTGTATCGGCAACGACCGGACGACGGCTGCCGGTGGTCCGCTTGAGAAGCACTTGGCAAAGCAGAGCGCCATCGACGGGCAGGTCGCCTTGCCGCAATCGGGTGTCTGTTGCTGCTGTTGGGAGGGGCAGCACGGCATGTCGTCGGACATCGCCGCATCCGACATGTCCATGTCCGACATCGCCATATCCGACGGCTCGGCCATCGACACAGCCGCCACCATGCCGGCACCCGCAGGTGCAACGACGGGAACAGCGACCATGCCCACGATCGCCAGGATCGAGAGAAGTCGAAAGAGCTGGGACCGGATCATCGCATCCTAAATCTCACAATGGCTTGACCGGCGGAAGAGCATTGCGTTCACGTTCTCGGCAGATACCGCAGCAATGACGGCCATCGTCACGTCAAAGTCGCGTGGATAATTGTTTCGTCATCCTGAGCCGTCTAACACGTCGTACTCACGGGTTGGCGTTCAACAGCGGAAGCCTTGCAAGGAATTTTCGTGTGACTGCCGAGCACCAGCGTCGGAGCTTTTTCACATGACGCCAAAATGGTCCTTGCCATTCACGGCGTCGCCCGTATTTTGCGATGCGATATGATGCACTCGCTTCGTTCCTTTGTGATTCTTCTGACCGTGCTCGCCTTTTCGGTGACAAGCACGGGTTGGGGCATTGCGAGCAGCTTGATGGTATCGAGCGGCGGGAAAGGGCACCACGCGCCGATCGAAGCCAGCCATTCCAGCGGATCGCATGAGCACGGCGACAGCGACCTCGCCCAGAACTCCGCTTGTCTGGAAGCAGACGGCTCGGCCTGCGCGGCCAAACATCAGCGCGGCGATGCATCCAACTCCTGCTGCGCCATGGCCTGCCACACTGCGATTCCCGCCAGCGCATGCGCTATGGCGATCATTGCTTTTGTGCGGACCATCGATCATCCGTCGCTCGAGGCGGGTGTAAAGGGATCGTCCGCGACGCGCCTCGAGCGCCCGCCGAGGTCCGCCGACGTCTGATCGTCGGCCGACTCCCTTCACGACCTCTGATCGCTGACGGACAAGATCCGTCTCCGTTTCCGTCTTCGGGTTTCTGCCGACGGCCTTCGCCGCTGCGTCTCCGCAGCCGCTGAAGATCGCTGTTCGATGCCGCGCGGCCATGCCGCTCAGGCCGACTGGGCCGATTCCGAGGATCTCCATGAAACCTGTCTTGATGACGGCCTTCGCCGTCGTTCTGTCCGCATGTTCCGGACCGCCCGCGATCGAGGTGGGGCCGAGCCCATCCGATGCGAGTTCGAGCGTGAAGCCCTTGCGCTACGCGCCCGTCACCGCGGGAACGGTTGATTACCGTCCGGTCGATCCGAAACCCTGGATCGAGCGCAATGAGCGCGTCGCTCCCAAGACGGGGGGCGAATAATGGCGCTCACAATCGATAGCCAGGCGAAGCCTCTTCCTGCGCCGCCTTGGAAGCGGCTTGTCGCGATCGGCGCCGTCGCCACGACACTGGGTGGCTGCGTAACCTTCACGCCGGACGGCGGCATGAGCCCGGTGTCGGCGGAGGTCTCGGCCGCGATCGGCAAGGACACCGTGAAGATCGCGTCCTCCGCCGAGGCGTCCGCGGTCCAGAGCCGCGTCAAGGCGCTCCTGGCCAAACCCCTGACCGCAGACGGCGCTGTCCAGCTTGCGCTCATCAACAATCGCGGTCTTCAGGCCGAGTACAATGCGCTCGGCATTTCCGAGGCCGCCTTCGTCGAGGCCAGCCTGCCGCCAAATCCGGTCATCGGGGTCGAGCGGCTTTCCACCGGTGCTTCGCTGGATATCGAACGTCGCGTGGTCGCCAACATCCTGGCGCTCCTGACACTTCCGGCCCGCAGCGACATCGCCAGGACGCAGTTCGAAGCCGCCCGGCAGAAGGCAATCGAGGCAACCTTCCGCACTGCGGCGGAGACCCGCCGCGCCTACTACCGCGCTGTGGCGTCGCGGCAGACCGCGTCCTTCCTCGAGCAGGCACGGGTCTCGGCTGATGCAGCCGCCGACCTCACGCGCAAGCTCGGAGAGACAGGCGCCGCGAAGAAGCTCGACCAGGCGCGAGCGAGTTCCTTCTACGCAGAGGTGTCCAACGAGCTTGCCCAGGCTCGATTGAAGGTCGGGACGGACCGCGAGGCCCTGACCCGCATCCTGGGCCTGTGGGGGCCCGACGTCGACTACAGATTGCCGGGTCAGCTCCCGGGCATGCCCCGCATCCAGACCGCACAGCAGGTCGAAGTCGATGCCATTCGAAAGCGCGTCGATCTCATCGCGGCGCGCCTCGAGCTCGATGCCATGGCCAAGACCCTCGGGCTGACCGAGGCGACGCGGTTCATCTCCATGCTCGATGGTGGCTGGCGCGGCAACTACGAGCGATCGACCGTGGACGGCGTACGGGAGAGCTCGTCGCCGCGCGGCTTCGAGCTCGAAATCCAGATCCCGATCTTCGACGGCGGCGAAGTCAACGTGCGCCGATCGCGGGAGACTTACATGCAGGCGGTCAACCGCCTGATGGAAAAAGCCGTGAACGTGCGCTCGGAAGCGCGCGCGGCCTATCTCACCTATCGCGGCAGCTACGACATCGCCCGCCAGTATCAGAACAGCATTCTGCCGCTACGCCGGACGATCAACGAGCAGGCCCTGCTCGAATACAACGGCATGCTGATCGACGTCTTCGAGCTTCTGACGACGGCGCGGGAAAGCATCGCCACCAACGTCGCGGCGATCTCCGCCAAGCGCGACTTCTTCATCGCCACCGTGGACTTCGAGACCGCGATCATCGGCGGAGGCAGTTCAGCCGGCTCGGCTGGCGAAGGCTCCGTCATGGCAGCGGCCGCCGAAGGCGGCGTGAACTGACCCGAGAAAGGAGACCATCATGACGATCTCACGTCGAAATTTCCTCGGCGCCTCCGGTGGCATGGCACTGATCAGCGCAAGCGCCGTCTCAGGCCGCGCCCAGGCGGCCGCGATCCCCGAAGCCGCCACCATGAAAGAGGCGGTCATGCAGCCACCGCTCGTTCCGACGAGCGGTCCGGACTACCAGCCCGTCGTCACGCTCAATGGCTGGACCCTGCCCTGGAGGATGAACGGCGACTGGAAGGAGTTCCATCTCGTCGCCGAACCGGTCGTGCGCGAGTTCTCGCCGGGCATGGTCGGCCATCTGTGGGGCTATAACGGCCAGTCGCCCGGACCGACGATCGAGGCGGTCGAGGGCGACAAGGTCCGCATCTTCGTCACCAACAAGCTGCCGGAACACACCACCATCCACTGGCATGGCCAGTTGCTGCCGAGCGGCATGGATGGGGTCGGTGGGCTGACCCAACCGCATATCAAGCCGGGCAAGACCTTCGTCTACGAGTTTCAGCTCCAGAAGAGCGGCACCTTCATGTACCACCCTCATGCCGACGAGATGGTCCAGATGGCCATGGGCATGATGGGCTTCTTCGTGGTGCATCCGAAGGATCCCGCATTTCGCCGCGTTGACCGGGACTTCGTGTTCCTGATGGCGGCCTACGACATCGATCCCGGCACCTATGTGCCGAAGGTCGCCGAGATGACCAACTTCAATATGTGGACCTGGAACAGCCGGGTCTTCCCCGGCATCGACCACATCGTTGCCGGCAAGGGCGATAAGGTCCGCATCCGGTTCGGCAATCTCACCATGACGAACCACCCCATCCACATGCACGGCTACGACTTCAAGGTGTCGTGCACTGATGGCGGCTGGGTTCCCGAGGGCGCTGCTTGGCCCGAGGTCACCATCGACTGCGCGGTCGGGCAGATGCGGGCCTTCGATTTCGTCGCCGACAAGTCCGGCGATTGGGCGATCCACTGCCACAAGTCCCATCACACCATGAACGCCATGGGCCACGACGTGCGCAACTTCATCGGCGTCGACAAGAAGGAGTTCGCCAAGAAGGTCCGCAAGCTCGTCCCCGACTACATGCCGATGGGCACGGCCGGCATGGCGGACATGGGCGAGATGGAGATGCCGCTGCCCGACAACACCCTGCCGATGATGACGGGCTTCGCCCAGTTCGGGGCGGTCGAGATGGGCGGCATGTTCTCGGTCGTCAAGGTGCGCGAGGGGCTCGCATCCGGCGATTACAAGGATCCGGGATGGTTCAAGCACCCGGAAGGTACGGTCGCCTTTGAGTGGAAGGGCGAACCGAAAAGAGCCGAACGCGAGCCTCCTGCCGCGCTCGACAAGTCGAGGACCGCCGAGTTCAACGTCGTGAAACCCGGCAAAAAATCCCCCCATGGCAATCATTGAGAAGGATTCCTACGTGCAACCACGATTCCTGATCGCCGCGCTTGCGGCCCTTACCCTGTCGACCGCAGCGCTGGCCGACGCTGGCCATTCCCATGGGGATGACCGCGCGTATGGCGAGCCTGGAGATCCCAAGAAACCGGCACGCACCGTCCAGATCACCATGCGCGAATCGGACGGGAAGATGGTGTTCATCCCGAACCGGATCGACATCCGCAAGGGAGAGCAGGTCAAGTTCGCCATCCGTAACAATGGTGAGCTCGATCACGAGATCGTCGTCGGCACGCTCGACGGAAACCTCAAGCACATGGCCGAGATGATGAAGAACCCGGACATGGAGCATGACGATCCCAACGCCAAGCGCCTGGCACCGAAGAAGACCGGCGAAATTGTCTGGAAGTTCACCAAGGTCGGGGAGTTCGACTTCTCTTGCCTCATCCCCGGTCACCGGGAATCCGGCATGACCGGCACCATCATCGTCAAGTAGTTGCACTCAACAAAGGAGCATAATTATGCGTAAGCTTATAATGGCAGCGGCGATCTCCGCGTTTTCGACCGCCGCCTTGGCGCAGGCGGCTCCGGTCGATGGACAGATCACCAAGATCGACCAGGCCCAGGGCAAGGTCACGCTCAAGCATGGGCCGATCAAGAATCTCGACATGGACGGCATGACCATGGTGTTCGCCGTCGCCGACCCGGCCATGCTGAAAGCGGTCAAGGTCGGCGACAAGGTGAAGTTCGAGGCCGATCGAGTGAGCGGCCGTCTGACGGTCACCAAGATCGCCAAGGCGAACTAACATCTCGCTATCCCGGGGAGCGCTGCGGCGCTCCCCCTCCCCCGGAGGACCACCCGATGAACATGGATCGCAGACGCGTGCTCCTGCTCGCAGGCGCGACGCTGCTCGCGCCAGTCCCTGCCAGGGCCGCCGGCCAACCTCTCGTCACGGTTTACAAGGATCCGTCCTGCGCCTGTTGCGGCGCTTGGGCCGACCACGTCGCGAAGGCCGGCTTTCCCACGACGATCGTCGAGGAGCCCAGGATGAACGCAATCAAAGTTCGCTTTGGGATTCCCTCGGCCCTCTGGTCCTGCCACACGGCCGAGGTCGAAAGCTACCTTCTCGAAGGCCATGTTCCAGCCACGGCATTGATCCGGCTCCTGGCCGCGCGTCCGTCCGTACGCGGCATCGCCGTTGCCGGCATGCCGGTGGGATCGCCGGGCATGGACGTCGCGGGGATGGAACCCGAGACCTACGACGTGATGGCTTTCGGTTCCGAAACGCCGAACCTGTTCATGCGCTTCCGCGGCGCCAGCCCGATTCCGAGCTGAGCGCACAGCCATGGACGAACAATCGGGGAGCATTCGGAAGGCAAGCCGGCTAACCAGCGCGCTCTTGGTTGCACGCCCTGCAGCAGGCTATTCCGTGGTCCAGCGGCTCTTGCATTGGGGCGTGGTCCTGCTGTGCCTGACCCAGATTCCCACGTCATGGGCCATTGCCCGCACCCACATGACGCATGCCTTCATGCAGCCGGCTCCATTCGACCTCTTCCTGCACCGCGTCCACGCCTGGGGCGGCTGGCTTGTTCTGGCCTTCGCAGTAGTCCGTATCGGCCTCAGATATCTTCATGGTGTCCCGCCGCTGCCAGCGGCCTCCTCGCAGATCACGCGTTGGGGGGCAGCGATTAGTCACGCGCTGCTGTACGGCCTGCTCTTCGCGCTGCCCATTACTGGCACCGCCGCGATGTACGTGGACAGCGCTGCCTTTGCCCCAATCCATCGGGTTCTCACATGGTCGCTGCTCGCCGTCGTGGTCGTTCACGTGAGCGCAGCCCTCCGGCACCATCTCATCCGGCGCGACGAGGTTCTTCGTCGAATGATCACGGGGGTTCGAACCGCGAAATGACCACGAATGGGTCAGGTGCGGTCCTGACTGGCGTCCTCTAAATCAGGACGGCTCAATACAGAGGCCAGCCCCCAGGGACTCGACAATGAAACGCGAGTGGAAAATCGGAACAGGCGCAATTCTACTTTCCGCTTGTTTGCCACCAGCGTTCGCCGCCGATGATGACAGTCTCGTGCGAATTCTTGCGAAAGCAGATATTGCTCACAATCTTGTAGTATATTGCGCTCAATACGATCCATCGATCATAGAAAGGACAAGAGGCAGTGTCGGCGATGCGCAACAGCTCATGCTGCACGTTCGAAGCGAGGTAATCTCCGGTTTGCCCCAAGCTGAGGCGACGGAAGTTGTGGTCCGTTCGGCGAATGCAGCGCGCATCGGTGCGTTGCTCGCTATCAGAGAGCGCTACGGACCAAAGCAAAGCGAAGAACGCGCGCGACTTGCTAACTGGTGTGAAAGATCGGCAGCGTCTTCGGTCAAAGAGTTCGTCAGTAGCCACGGCGATCATCATGATGCGTTCGATGCGGAAATTGCGAGGGCCAACGAGGACCTGCAGCTCCCTAACAAACATCCTTCCTTCAAGTGAGCTAAACGAATGTTGTGGATAGAATCTGACGCTTGGTACCCGCGCAGAAACCTCCGTCCCGGTCGTGGAAGGGCGTTCTGACCCTGCCCCGAAGCAGAAATTCCGAATGTCGCAGGAAGGGTGGGGAACGGTCGTTCGACTTCGCACAGATACCAGACACGGTTGAACACTTATTGCTAATGCCTCTCAATTCTAAACAATTGAAAAGATTGCATTATTGACATTAAAGAGACCTTCCATTAGATCGCAGGCATCGGGGAGTAGCGGCACGCTTTGGCGTGCGGTCGTATCAACACGCTCGCGGCGAGAACTGCGTGGTGCGACCAGCCGGATCAGTTCGGCCAAGCGAGACCGTGACGGCGTGTCCTCGCGGATATGGCTCGAAATCCGTCCGTTCCTCGGTCCGCGCAAGAGAATGTCATGTCACCTGTTTCTATCGCAGTGCTCGCCGTGGGCATGTCCGTCGACGCCCTATTGGCTTCGATTGGTCGGGGAGCTGCGGTGCAGCGACCTCGCTTCGCTGAGGCACTCCGCACCGGTGCCGTCTTCGGCACCGTCGAGGCGATCACGCCGCTCATCGGCTGGGCCGCTGGCCTAGCCGCAAGCCAGTATGTCGCGGCCGTCGATCATTGGATCGCATTCGTGCTGCTCGGCATCGTCGGCGGACGCATGTTCCTGCACTCGTTGAAGCCTGCGGCAGAACGCGCAGAGGCATCCCAGGGCAACACGCTGTGGGCTCTGATGGCGACCGCAGTTGGCACCAGCATCGATGCGATGGCCGTCGGCGTGTCGCTCGCCTTTCTAGACGTGAACATCATCGTCGTCGCGCTCGCGATCGGTTTCGCGACGTTCCTAATGTCGACCGGGGGCATGATGGCAGGCAACCTGATCGGGGCGAAGTTCGGTCGATGGGCCGAGCGTGTTGGCGGCATGGCGCTCGTCGGCCTCGGCATCTCGATCCTACACAGCCACCTGATGGCAGGCTGACGAGGCGACAAGCAGGCGTTCCAACTACTATGGGTGCACGTTAGCGGAAATGCCGTGCAGCCCCGAAGCCCACTGCTGCCAGGCCCAACACCCAGACGAAAACAATAACCGCAGCCGCTACAACGCTTCGCGGACGATCTGCGCGCTCGTCGGCCTTCCTCCGGAAGTCGGCCATGATTGCCGAAGGGATCAGGTGGACGGCCAGTGCAATACCAGCCGGTACGATCAGCAAGTCGTCCAGATAGCCAAGTATCGGAATGAAGTCAGGAATCAGGTCGATCGGGCTCAGGGCGTAGGCTGCCACTGCTGCTGCAACCACCGTCGCCACCCAAGGTGTACGCGGATCACGGGCAGCAATCCATAGCGCGACGACATCACGCTTTAGCCGGCGTGCCCAGTGCTTCATTCGTTCCAACATGCGGGCTCTACTCTCGCACTGGACCAAAGAGTCAGCAACGGGTAGGGAAGCCGCCATTGCCCACAAGGCCTCCGGCCTGATCAACCGAGCTTCCATGGCAGCAGCGGGCATGCCGTGTTGCGCGGCGAGAAGGCTTCCTACACGCGCAGGCGCGCGAGCTGAGCGCGAAGAGGTTGCTCTGGATTAGCGGGCGCGCCGGTAATGCATGGCGACGGCGCCGCTGCGGAGCGGCATGGCCGAGATCAGCTCGAGCCGTCGCGTGCTGGGCAGACCGCTCTGGTAGAGGGTTGGGCCGTGGCCGGCGATCCGGGGGTGGACGAGGAGATTGTACTCGTCGATCAGATCCAGCCGGTCCAGCTCGGTCGCGAGCTTGCCGCTACCCAGGAGCACGCCGGCCGGGGTCGCGTCCTTGAGCCTCTGCACGCCCGTGCGCAGGTCGCCGGCGATGTGGTGGCTGTTGGTCCACGGGAAGGCCTTTCGCGTCGACGACACCACGTACTTCGGCTTGGCCTCCAGCTTGACCGCCCACTCGCGTATCGCCGGCGGCGCCTTCTCCTCGCCGCGAGCGACCGCCGGCCAGTAGCTCTCCATCATCTCGTAGGTGATGCGGCCCCACAGCATCGCCCCGCCCTCGTCCATAAGGCGGGTGAAGAACGCGTGCGTCTCGTCGTCGGCAATTCCCTCCTGGTGGTCGACGCAGCCGTCCAGGGTGACGTTGATGCTGAAGGTCAATAGTCCCATGCGGCGAGTCTAAGCCATACAATGGAGAACAGGTAGGCCAATTGCTCGTGGTTGATGTTGAACTTCCGCAATGGAGTCGAACTTCCCCTTTGGTCGCTAGCCGAAGATCGGACATCCGGTGCGACGATAGGATTAGCGCGCTGACATGCCCAAGGGCTATCGGACGGAAGTTAGCACTTGGTGGCCGCGGGCAGCGGCGGCGGTGATTTTGTCAGGATCGGCGGTCCAAACGAAGGGCTTTGGCTGCTGGTTATGATCGACGACGAAGCAGTTGATGGCGGCCTGGAGATCGACGACGCCCTTGAAAACCCCGCGCGTGAGGCGGCACTTGGTGAGGATGTCGAAGAAGCCCTCGACGGCATTGAGCCGGCTCGCCGAGGTGGGCGTGAAATGGAACGTCCAGCGCGGGTGTCGGCCCAGCCATTCGATCACCTTGGAATGCTTGTGGGTGAGGAAGATCCTGTTCGGTGGCATGGTGGCGCTGCTGTCTGCGGCACCTGCTTTCGCTGACTATTATCCGTCTACGCGTCCCCAAAAGGAGCGTGAACGTCACGAGTTTCTCGACGTCCAGAAGGAGGATTTCCCAAGCGGACAGGCGCCCGCGTATATGTCATCCATGCCGCCGGGCGATCCGCAAATGCCGACGATGACGGGTGGGGCCACGATCCCCTCAAAGCCGAGGCTCTAGCAGGCCCTGCATCGCACCACTCGGAGATCGAGCCGCGCCCTTTGTTGGCGCGGCTCAGCACTCCCGCAAAACCTATGAGTGTCGTCCTGAAGCGACGCCGCGGTCGTGTTGCGGCACCTTTGTGCGCTTATCGAAGGTTCCTCACGTTACTCTGAATCTCGCTTCCAGCAGATCGACTTCCCTGACCAGCTTGCGCGCCGCCTCGTCTGTGAGGCTCCGGCTGCGAACAATGCGATAGATCTCGTCGCGTTCGGCACGCAAGCCGGCCAGGCGCAGCCTGCGTTCGATCTCGTCGATCTTCCGGGCGAGATCGCGCTCCTCGCCAGTCTTGGAACGGCCATCGATGCGCTGGCGGTAAAGCTCCATGATCCGCGCTCCGGCATCCACGTAAAGATCGGCGTCGCTGCGTCCCTCGCCCATATCATGCTGGGCCCGCTCGACGGCCCGGATCGCCGCCTCGGACGCGGCGATCCGGGCGCGGTCTTCGTCTTCCTGATGCGAAGGCTCCGGCGGCAGTTCCAGCCCCTTGAGAAGATGTGGCAGGCCGATGCTGGCGGCGACGAGCGACAGGATGATCACGCCGGCGGCCAGGAAGATGGCGAGGTCACGCGCCGGAAACGCTGTCCCGTCGGCCATCACCAGCGGCAAGGTCAAAACGCCGGCGAGCGTGATCGTTCCGCGCACGCCTGCAAGCGACATGGCGGCGATCAGACGCCAACTCGGCGTGACGAGAGCTTCACCCCGGCGCGCAGCCCGGAACAAGGTGAAACGCAGCGAGGTCCAAACCCAAAGAAGCCGCAATGCCGCAAGCGCCAGGTTGATGGAGACGACGTAGACGAGGAGCCAGGCCGGCTCGTGATGCCCGGTCTCGTGCACGACCTGCGCCGCCCCGGCCAGGATCTGAGGGAGCTGCTCGCCCAGCAGAACGAAAATGATTCCGTTGGCGGTGAACTGGACCGTGTCCCAGACGGCGCTGCGACGGACACGGGTGACGGCGAGCGCTTGTCCGGTCTGCTCCACATAACTCATGGTGATGCCGGCCGCGACCGCGGCGAGAATCCCCGAACAATGAAGACGCTCGGCCAGAAGATAGGCGGCGAAGGGGATCAGCAGACTGATCAGGATCTGCGAGCCGGTTTCTTCCCCGAATTTGCGCGAGATCCAGTTCTTCGCCTTGGTCGCCGACCAGGTCACTCCCGTGCCGATCGCGATGCCGCCGATCGCAACCCAGAGGAATGTGCCGGCGGCCTCGGCGAGGGAGAATGTACCGGTCAGGGTCGCGGCAACCGCGAAGCGCATGCAGACCAGGCCCGACGCATCGTTGAGCAGCGACTCGCCTTCGAGGATGTGCATCAGCCGCTTGGGAATGGGCACTCTGGCAGCAATGGCCGACACCGCGATCGGATCGGTGGGCGAGACGATGGCCGCCAGCGCGAAAGCAACCGCCAGCGGCATGGCCGGGATCATCCAGTTCACCAGGAAGCCGACGCCGACCACGGTGAACACGACCAGGCCGAAGGCAAGCTCCAGGATCGTGCCCTTGTCCCGGAACACACCCTCCTTGGGGATGCGCCAGCCGTCCAGGAACAGGAGCGGCGGCAGGAACAGCAGGAAGAAAATCTCCGGTTCCAGTTCGACGCCGAGATTGGCCACCGACGCGATGACCACGCCGAGCGCGATCTGAAAAAGGGGAAGCGGTAGGGCGATCGGCGACATGCGCGCGAGCGCACCGCTGATCACAACGGCTAGCAGAAGGATCAAGGCAACTGAGATCGTCTCCACGTCTGCTCCAGTCCCGGTTGCATGGGCGCGGCCTGTCGATAGCCGGCTTCATCCCGCGCTCGGGACCGGACCCATCTCGCCTCCCACGTCGATCGGCCGCGTATGCAGGAGCCCTATGGTGAAGGTTCATGGCGGCCGTAGTGCGGATTCCGGTCGAGCGAACTCAGCCAGGGGAGGATGAAGCGCAGGTTTGTCGCACAAATGATGGTAGCGTGTCGGCGACATTTTTTCCGGCACTGGAGTTTTGGAACGGCGGCAAATGCAAGCGGTTCTGAGGTCCGGCATGTTCAAGCTGGCGCACGCCGGGTAGTTCGGCGACTCTCCGTCCGTGGGTCGGGGTTACCGTCTCGACAATCGTCTGCCGCCCGAGCCTCGCACGATCCGACACGGCAGGCCGCTACCGCTCGACCGTCGGAGTACGGCACCGAGATTGAGCTTCACCTATGACCTTTTGGCCCATCGGCGAACTTAACCTCGATCAAAGACGTGCCGTGGGGAACCGGCGACCAAGCAGGCTCGGCACGAAATGGCGCTCACGTCGCTGGCGCGCGGGCCGAACCTCGTCGAGCATTCCATAAGCACCATGGTCTCCCAAAGGCCGTAGCAAACAGCAGGATCTCGTAGAATGACCTCTGACCGGCCACATGCCCACGATCACAACGGTCATGCCGATCACGCTGGCGGCCGGCGCCAAGACGATCGTCACACCGATCCCAAGATCGTGGCAGCGGCCGGTTCCAGTCATTCTGAGCATGCCGGGCACGATCATGGTGCGATGGTCGCCGACTTCCGCCGAAGGTTCTGGGTCACACTCCTTCTCACGCCGCCGGTCCTGCTTCTGTCGCCGATGATCCAGCACTGGCTTGGCGTTGCCGAGACGCTGGCCTTTGCGGGAGATGGACTGGTTCTCTTCGCTCTTTCAACGATCGTCTATGTTTATGGGGGTTGGCCGTTTCTCAGCGGCTTCCTGTCCGAGCTGCGCAAGGGACAGCCCGGAATGATGACCCTGATCGCGCTGGCGATCTCGGCCGCCTACTTCTTCTCGGCCGCCACCACCTTTGGCTTTCCGGGAGAGCCATTCTATTGGGAGCTCGTGACTTTGGTCGCGATCATGCTTCTCGGCCACTGGGTCGAGATGCGCTCCGTGATGGGTGCATCGCGCGCGCTCGAGGAACTGGTCCGGCTGCTGCCTGACAGCGCTACGAAGATCGGCGCCGACGGCTCGATGCAAGAGGTCTCCATCTCCGCATTGCAGCCGGGCGATCGGGTTCTCGTCCGCCCGGGCGCCAAGGTGCCCGTCGACGGGAAGATCATCGAGGGGTCGTCCGGCTTCAACGAGGCGATGCTGACCGGCGAATCCCGCCCGGTTTCCAAGACCGTCGGTGCCACCGCCATCGGCGGCGCGATCAACGGCGCCAACGCCGTGACCATCGAGGTGACCGCCACGGGCGATGCCACCTATCTCGCACAGGTCATCGATCTCGTGAAGAAGGCGCAGGCGACGCGCTCCAGGACGCAGGACATCGCCAACCGTGCTGCCTCGTGGCTCACTTACATCGCCCTTACCGTAGGCTTCGGGACGCTCTTCGTCTGGTGGCTCGTTCTCGGCGCGTCGCTTGAATTCGCGCTCGAGCGCATGGTGACGGTGATGGTCGTCGCCTGCCCGCATGCGCTCGGGCTTGCCGTTCCGCTCGTCGTCGCCGTCAGCACCTCGCTCAGCGCCGGAAACGGACTTCTGATCCGTGACCGCGCGGCCTTTGAACGCGCGCGCAATCTAAATGCGGTGGTCTTTGACAAGACCGGAACGCTGACCGAGGGCCGGTTTGGCGTGAGCGACATCGTGCTGCTCGCCGGCGGTGACGAGAACGAAGAACTCGCCTTGGCGGCAGCGGCCGAGAGCCAGTCCGAGCATCCGATCGCCCACGGCATCGTCGCCGAGGCCAGGGATCGCAACTTGACCGTCCCGAAGGCAAGCGAGGTCAGCAACATCACCGGAGAGGGCATCGTCGCAAAGGTTGACGGCGACGACATCCGTATCGTCAGCCCCGGCCACCTCGCAAGGCAGGGCAAGGCGATCGGCCACGAGCGGCTCAAGCAATTGGAGGCCCAGGGCAAGACAGTGGTCGTGCTCGTCCGCGACGGCGAGCCGCGCGCGCTGTTCGCGCTGGCCGATATCGTCCGGCAGGAATCGAAGGAGGCCATCGCCGAACTGAAGGCGCTCGGGATCAACTCCGTGATGCTCACTGGCGATGCCAAGGGGGTCGCGCAAGCGGTGTCGGACGAACTGGGCATAGCTGAATATTTCGCCGAGGTGCTGCCGGATCAGAAGTCCGAGAAGATCAAGGAATTGCAGGCGCGCGGACTGCAGGTTGCCATGGTTGGCGACGGCGTGAATGACGCGCCGGCGCTGGTCGTGGCCGATCTCGGGATCGCCATCGGCGCTGGCACTGACGTTGCCGTGGAATCGGCCGACGTCGTCCTGGTCAGAAGCGATCCGCGCGATGTGGCCGCGATCCTCGGCCTGTCACGCGCCACCTACCGCAAGATGGTACAGAACCTGATCTGGGCGACCGGATACAACGCAATTGCCATCCCGATGGCGGCCGGCATCACCTTCGGAACGGGTTTCCTGATGACCCCAGCCGTCGCCGCCGTCTTCATGTCGGCCAGCACCGTCATCGTCGCCATTAACGCGCAGTTTCTGCGGTTCTACCGGAAGAAATGAGGAGCATGATCCATGCGCCTGATCCTTCCCTTGCCCGGAAACGAAATCTTCGCCCGACATCTTGCCGAGTCCGGGGGATGGGAACTGGGTGCGATCGAGACGCGCCGCTTTCCCGACGGCGAGACCTACGTTCGGATTCTCTCCAATATTGCGAACCGTCCCGTCGATCTCGTCTGCACCCTGGCGCCGCCGGATGACGGGTTCCTGCGTCTCGTTTTCGCGGCCGATGCGGCCCGGTCGCTCGGTGCGCGCGAGGTCACGCTCGTTGCGCCCTATCTCGCCTATATGCGGCAAGACCGTCGCTTTCTGCCCGGCGAAGCGGTGACCTCGAAGACCTTTGCCCGCCTCGTGTCCTCGACCTTCGACCGGTTGGTGACCGTCGACCCGCACCTTCATCGCTATGCCGCTCTTTCCGCACTCTACACGATCCCGACAGAGACGCTTCATGCCGCGCCGCTTCTCGCCGACTGGATCGCGGCTGAGGTGCAGAAGCCTCTCATCATCGGGCCGGACGAGGAAAGCGAGCAGTGGGTCTCGGCCATTGCCGCGCGCATCGGCGCACCCCATGCAGTTCTAAGCAAAACCAGGCACGGCGACCGCAGCGTCGACGTCGAGCTCCCCGACCTCTCGCAATGGAGCGGCCTCCGGCCGGTCCTCGTCGACGACATCGCGTCGTCCGGCGACACGCTCTTTGAAGCCGCATGCAAGCTTCCGCTCCAGGGGTTCGCGCGGCCCGTCTGCGCCGTCATCCATGGCCTCTTCGCCGAGGATTCCTACCAGCGCTTATTGGCCGTCGCCGACAGAATCGTTTCGAGCGATTCTGTCCTGCATGCGAGCAACGCCATCCGTCTCGCACCCCTGATAGCCGCCGCCATCTCGGCCGCCCGGAATGTCCCGCGGGATATTGTCCGCCACAGGCGGCCGGCCGAACCGCTCGATGAAGTCGAACGCGCCGGCATCGACTCCTTTCCGGCCAGCGATCCTCCGCCATGGACAAGCGGCGTCAGTCGAACGCGGACGCCGGTCCCACAACAAGGAAAAGGTGATAGCGCAACATGAGTGAAATGACATCGGACGCATTCGCGATCTGGCAGAAGGGCTACGGGCCCATCGAGCACAGCGCCGAGACGGTCGAGCGTGTTGCAGCACTCGCAGCCTCGGGATACATGGCGCCCGACAGGCTCTACCGGCTGCTCGCCGCTGCCGACCGTCTGGCCTGCGCGGCGATGTGGACCGTCGTCCACATGACCTATGCCAGCCGGGTCAATCTCTCCGGCGCGCCGCTGCCGGCCGCTGCGTTCAAGCCGACGCCTGAAGGCCATACCGGTGGCTCGCTCAACATGGTTCCTGCTTTTGTCGGCTATCTCACCGCCAACGCGATCACCGCCAAGACCCGCTCGTGGCTGATGGGGCAAGGCCATTGCGTCGCAGCGATCGAGGCCGTCAATGCGCTGACTGGCGACGTCTCGCCGACGCAGAAAGGCCGCTACGACCGGACCGAGAAGGGGCTCTCTCAGCTCGCGGCCGACTTCTATTCCTATGCGATCGATGCGGAGGGTCGCGCCGCGGTCCCGCTGGGCAGCCATGCTGGTCCCAACACCGCCGGGGCGATCTCGGAGGGAGGCTATCTTGGTTTCGCGGAGGTGCAATATGTGCACATGCCGCTTCCCGGAGAGAGTCTCATCGCCTTCCTGAGTGACGGTGCCTTCGAGGAGCAGCGCGGCTCCGACTGGACACCCCGCTGGTGGCGCGCCGAGGATTCCGGCCTCGCGATCCCCATCATGATCCTCAACGGACGCCGCATCGAGGAGCGCGCTCAGATTGCCCAGCAGGGCGGGGCCGACTGGCTCGCGGCCCATCTTCGCCATAACGGCTTCGATCCCTTCGCGATCGACGGCCGCGACCCGGCCGCGTTCGCCTGGGCGATCCTCACGGCCGAGGAGCGGCTCGGACGTTTCGCCGCCGATGCCGATCACGTCTATCCCGCGCCCATCCCCTATGTGATCGCCAAGACGATCAAGGGGTTCGGCTTTCCGGGCGCCGGCACCAATGCGGCGCACAACCTTCCGATCGACGGCAACCCGTCGCGCGATGACGCGGCACGAAACGCCTTCAACGAAGCTGCAGCAGCGCTCTTCGTTCCGCTGCAAGAGATTGACCGCGCGGTTGGCGCGCTTGCCATTCACGACCCGCAGAACCGGCCGCTCGAAAGCCGCCATCCCCTCGCACTGCGAAGCCCGCCGTCACCCCAGCTCCCCGAACCCGAATGGATCCGCGTGGGCGATGCTCCGGACTGCGCCATGCATGCGCTAGACCGCTGGTTCGTGCGCGTCGTCGATGCCAATCCGGATTTACGGCCGCGGCTCGGCAATCCCGACGAGTTGCGCTCCAACCATATGGGCGCCGCGCTCGATCGTCTGCGGCATCGCGTCAACGTCGCCGAGCCCGGGGTAGCCGAAGCCGTTGATGGCGCCGTCATCACCGCGCTCAACGAGGAAGCAGTTGCAGGTGCGGCGCTCGCCAACAAAGGCGGGCTCAACCTGATCGTCAGCTATGAGGCCTTCGCCATGAAGATGCTGGGCGGCCTCCGTCAGGAGATCGTCTTCGCCCGGCGTCGTCGCGAGGTCGGTCAGGAGTCCGGCTGGATCTCGGTGCCCCTCGTCGTCACCTCCCACACCTGGGAGAACTCCAAGAATGAGCAATCGCACCAGGACCCGACGATTGGCGAGGCACTGCTCGGCGAGATGTCGGACACAGCCCGGGTGCTCTTTCCAGTCGACGCGAACAGCGCAATGGCCGCGCTGCGATCGGTCTATGACGGACGCGGCCAGGTAGCCTGCCTGATCGTATCGAAGCGCGACATGCCGCACCGGCTCGACGGCGAGGCGGCTGGCCGGTTCGTGTCCGAGGGCGCGGCCCATATCGATGGCAATCCCGGCGAAGCCGACCTGCAACTGGTGGCGGTCGGGGCCTATCAGCTCGAGGAGGCGCTCAAGGCGTCACGACGCCTCTCGGCCCGTGGCCTCAAAGCCGTCGTGACGGCATTGGCGGAACCGGGTCGCTTCCGTGCGCCGCGCGACCCGATCGAGGCCGCCTTCACCGCGAGCGACGAGGATCTCGCCGCACTATTTCCCCCGCAGCTTCCCCGCGTCATCGTCACTCATACGCGGCCCGAGCCGATGCTTGGTCTGTTGAGGCGGCTGGACGGGGGACCGCTGAGAACCGCCGCGCGCGGCTATATCAGCCGGGGCGGCACGCTCGATGTCGACGGCATGCTGTTCGCCAATCGCTGCTCCTGGGCTCACCTGATCGATGCGGCGACCCCGCTTGCCGGTTGGTCACGCGACGATCTGCTCACGCCCGCCGAACGCGCCGCCGTCGACAGTAGGGGTAACCCCGCCGATCTTTTCCAACCCGTGATCTGAAGGCCGCCATGCTTACGCTGACCTCGCTGGGCGGTGCCGGCACCGTCACTGGCTCGAAACATCTCCTGACTCATGATGGAAAGCGCATCCTGATCGACTGTGGCCTGTTCCAGGGCCTCAAGAACTTGCGCGAGCTGAATTGGGAGCCCTTGCCGGTCGAGCCCTCCAGCATCGACGCCGTCGTGTTGACCCATGCCCATCTCGACCATTCCGGCTATCTGCCGAAGCTGGTGCGCGACGGCTTTCGCGGCCGCATCTTCGCAACCGAGGCCACGCGCGATGTGGCCGAGCTGATCCTTCAAGACAGCGGCTATCTGCAGGAGAAGGACGCCGAATACGCCAACCGCAAGGGATTCTCGAAGCACAAGCCGGCCTTGCCGCTCTACGGAGTTCGCGACGCGGAACGCGCGCTCGAGTTCTTCTCAGCCGTTCCCTTTGGAAAGCTCGTTCAGCTTCCTGGCGGTGCGACGCTGATGTTCCGCCATGCTGGGCACATCCTGGGCGCTGCAACCGCGGATATCGGCTGGGCCGGCCGTCGCGTTACCTTCTCCGGCGATCTCGGACGCTACGGCGATCCGGTCATGCCGGATCCCGAGCCAGTCTCGGAAGCCGACTTCATTGTCATCGAATCCACCTACGGCGATCGCATTCATAAACCGGGCGACATCACCGAGGTTCTCGGCGCGGTGATCGAGCGCACAGTCCAACGCGGCGGCACCGTCGTGATCCCGGCCTTCGCGGTCGGCCGCGCACAGTCGCTGCTCTATCATCTGTGGAAGCTGAAGACCGCCAGCAGGCTGTCGAACATTCCGATCTATCTTGACAGCCCTATGGCGATCGACGCGACCGATTTGCTTCATGCGCACCCTGCTGATCATCGCCTCACACCGGAGGTCTGCGGCGCGATCTGCGGAATTGCGACGTATACGAGAGATGTCGAAGGGTCCAAGGCGATCACGGCGAGCCCCTATCCCAAGGTGGTGATCTCGGCGAGCGGCATGGCGACCGGCGGTCGCGTGCTCCATCATCTGAAGGCTTTCGCGCCCGAACAGAAGAACACCATCCTGTTCTCCGGCTTCCAGGCCGTCGGAACGCGCGGACGTGCCATGTTGCAGGGTGCAAGCGAGATCAAGATCCACGGCCAATGGATTCCCGTTCGCGCAGAGGTCGACGATCTGACGATGCTCTCGGCTCACGCCGACGCCAACGACCTGATGCACTGGCTCTCGGGTTTCCGTCACAGCCCCTCGCGTGTCTTCATCGTGCATGGCGAGCCCGAAGCCGCTGAGGCGCTGCGCGTACGCATCGACAGGGATCTCGGATGGAGCGCGAGCGTTCCCCGTCAGGATCAGGTGTTCGATCTATGACCGCAGCCCTCGAACGGACCGACGCCCTTGCACAGCCGATGCTCCGCGCCAAGCGTCTTGGCCTGCACACCCAGCATCAGGCCGTGGTCATCATGCGCACAGACTGCCATGTCTGCCGTTCGGAGGGCCTTGCCGCACGCTCGCAGGTTCTTGTTTCGACAGGCAATCGGGAGGTGCAGGCAACGCTCTTTCAGATAGAGGGCGGCGAATTGATCGCGCTCGACGAGGTCGCTCTTTCTGAGACCGCCTGGACGATCCTCGGCATTGCGGACGGCGAAGCCGTTAAAGTCACACATGCGCCGGCGATCGAATCGTTGGCAAGCGTGCGCCGGCGCATCTACGGCAACCGCCTCGACGCATCCGCCTTCACGGCGATTGTCAAAGACATTGTCGCCGGACGATACACCGACGTGCATCTTGCCGCATTCCTGACGGCGGGCGCCGCCTTGCCTCTGGACGAGCAGGAGACCGCCGATCTGACCGGCGCGATGGTCGAGGTTGGCGAGCGTATGCGCTGGGATGCCCCGATCGTCGTCGACAAGCACTGCATCGGCGGCCTGCCGGGCAATCGCACCACGCCGATCATTGTCGCAATCGTCGCAGCGCAGGGCCTCATCATGCCCAAAACCTCTTCACGCGCGATAACCTCGCCGGCAGGCACGGCCGATACGATGGAGACGCTCGCTCCAGTCGACCTCGACATTGCGACGCTCCGGCGCGTGGTGGAGGCTGAAGGCGGCTGCATCGCCTGGGGTGGCGCGGTGCATCTCAGTCCCGCCGACGACATCTTCGTGCGCGTCGAGCGTGAGCTCGATGTCGATACCGAAGGCCAGCTCATCGCGTCCGTGCTGTCGAAGAAAATTTCCGCGGGCTCGACCCATGTGGTGATCGATATTCCTGTCGGCCCGACCGCCAAGGTCCGCAGCGAGGAACTCGCCGGTCACCTCGCCGAACGCATGGGGGCGGTCGCCGCGCGTTTCGGCCTGACCGCGATATGTCTCCAGACCGATGGTTCACAGCCGGTCGGCCGGGGGATCGGGCCGGCGCTCGAGGCTCTCGATGTCCTGGCTGTCCTTCAAAATGCCGGCGATGCGCCGGACGATCTCAGGAGGCGCGCCGCGACGCTTGCGGGTGCAGCGCTCGAAATCGGCGGAAAAGTGGCAACGGGTGAAGGGACTCGGCTGGCGCTCGAAACGCTCTCCGACGGGCGCGCCTGGGCGAAGTTCGAAGCCATCTGTGAGGCGCAGGGCGGGATGCGGACACCTCCGACTGCGTCCAACGTCCATCCGCTTGTGGCCCCGCATGCAGGACGCATCGTCCATATCGACAATCGAAAGCTCGCCCGGCTTGCAAAACTCGCTGGAGCGCCCGAGGCCAAGGCCGCCGGCGTTCGCATGGACGTGCGGCTGGGCAACGAGATCGACAAGGGCCAGCCAATGCTTCATGTCCATGCCGAGACGCGTGCCGAACTCGCCTATGCCCTGGAATACGCCGCCCGGTCCGGCGATATCGTCAAGGTCGAGGCATGAGGCGGCAATTGGTTCTCGCCGGCGTCGTGGCAGCGCTTTGGGATCAATTCTATCGGTGCGACAAGGTGCTGCTCAGACGAACAGGCGACCGTCATGATCAGCTGCGCTGATGACGTGACTTATCCATCACGGGCCACGCCATGGACTTCTTGATCCTGCAGCTCGGTCTGGCACTTGCCATTGGCTTGCTCGTCGGCCTGGAGCGTGGGTGGCGCGAGCGCGACACGCCGGATGGCGGCCGCGCGGCGGGCATCCGAACATACGGCATCTCCGGACTGCTCGGCGGCGTGGTGGCGGCTCTCAGCGCCAGCCTTGATGCTCCCTCCATTCTGATCGCCGGCTTCCTCGCCTTCACCGCGGTCTTCGCCTGGTACAAGGCACGCGAGTCCCTCCACGATGAGGATTACAGCGTGACCGGCATCATCGCCGCGCTGGGCGTGTTCGCCTTGGGGGCGCTTGCCGTCGTCGGGGATCAGCGCGCCGCCGCCGCCGGTGGGGCCGCGCTCGCCGCGGTTCTCGCCAGTCGCGAGCTTCTGCACGGGCTTCTCAGGCGAATTTCCTGGATCGAGCTTCGTTCGGCTCTGGTGCTCGCGGTGATGACGGCGATCATCCTGCCGCTGCTGCCCGATCGAGCCGTCGATCCCTGGGGCGGCTTCAATCCCCGGCAGGTGTGGCTCTTCACCGTGCTGACGGCGGCGATCTCCTTCCTCGGCTACATCGCGGTCCGGGCTCTCGGCACGACCCGGGGTATTCTGGTCAGCGGTCTTGCCGGAGCCGTCATCTCGTCCACCGCCGTAACTCTGTCGCTGGCGCGGATCGCCAAGACCGGAACGAATCCCTGGCCGCTGGCAGGTGCCGCGATCCTCGCGGCGGGCGTATCCGTGATACGGGTCACGGCAATCGTCGCCATCGTCGCGCCGTCGGTGCTGGGCGTCGCGGGTCTGGCCATCCTGGCCGCAATCGGCGGCTTTGCGACCTGCGGCATTCTCCTCCTGCTGTCGCGCCACACCATTTCGGGCGAAGGTACGCAACCGCCGCGCAACCCCTTCGAGGTGGGGCCGCTGATGTTGTTCGCGGCGCTCTTCGCGGTCGTCTCCACCGTGAGCGCCGCTCTTTCGGTCGGAAGCAGCAGCGGGATGGTGGCGACCTCCGCCATCTCGGGAATATTCGATGTCGACGTGGCAGTGCTCAGCGCGTTGCGGCTGCTCGGACAGCCGGCAACCATGGAGGCGGTCGGACACGCCGTGCTTCTGGCGCTCGCTACGAATGCCATTGGCCGCCTGGCCGTCGCCGCCGTTGCGGGACCGGTTCGCTTCTGGCTCCCGCTGGCGGCCGCTACGGTGGTGGCCATTGCGCTCGGCTACGCTGCCTTTGCGACGCTGCCGCATTTCGAGTGGCCGGGACCGTCAGCCGTGATCGGCTCTTGAATGGACGAGGCGCGGGCATATACCGTCGTCCCGCACCCGGACCGCAGATTTGCCGAGGACGGAGCTCCGTGCCTGAAGTCGCGTCAGAACTCCCACCGTCTGCTCGATCTCATGTTGTTCGGACGGCATGATCTGAGAGCACAGTTCGGTGATCTCGGCGTCGTTGATCTCGGCTTCACGGCGCATCGGGATGGCTCCGGAATGGTGGACGGCTCCCAGCGTTTCCGCACCGAACAACGCACTACAGCGCCGGTCCGCTCCAGGCCAGCGGACCAGCGCCTGTCCTTGCCCCGAGAGAAAGGCGCGTCAGCCGGGCTGAACCTCTGCGGGATAGCCTGCCGACTTGAGCACCGCGCTGATTTGTTCGACGTCTGCCTTGCTCTCCAGCTTTACGGTCTTCAGCGCCGTGTCGACGTCAATCCTGGCGTCGACGTCGATGCTCTTGAGAGCTTTGGTGACGGTCGCAGCACAACCGCCGCAGTTCATGTTGGGGATTTTCAGATAGACCATGGCCTTTTTTCTCAATTTGGCACTCCGTGAGTGAAGGTGGTGCTTCCAACAATGGGAAGGTCAATAGGTCTGCCCGCCGAAAAAATGCACCAGTCGGCGTTGACCTTCCCATTGTTGGAAGCACCATGTTCGCGGTCAGCTGTGATTCAAGGAGCTGACGACATGCTGACCTCAACCGCATTCGCCTCTCCATCCGCAACGTTGCGGCTACGCATCGAAGGCATGACCTGCGCTTCGTGCGTGGGGAGGGTCGAGAAGGCCTTGAAGGCACTGCCAGGGGTGACGCGCGTGTCGGTCAATCTCGCGACGGAGCGCGCCGAGGTCGATTTTTCCGCACAACCCGACCCGGTTGCCGTGGTCGGCGCGGTCGAGACCGCCGGCTACGAGGTCGGTAGCGAGACGGCGGAACTCGTCGTCGAAGGAATGAGCTGTGCGTCCTGTGTCGGACGCGTTGAGAAGGTCTTGAAGGCGCTTCCCGGCGTTCTTGATGCATCGGTCAACCTCGCCACGGAGAAGGCGCGGATCCGGTATCTCGACAATTCTGTTTCCGCCTCGGATATGATTGCTGCGGTAGTAAGCGCCGGCTACGGCTCGCGTCTGGTGACGAATGGGGCGGTTGCCGAGGATCGGGAGGCCGCTCGGCGCGAGCGGGACATGCGGTCGCTGCGCAATGCGCTGCTGCTCGCGGCGGTCCTTACCGTGCCGGTCGTGGTTCTCGAAATGGGCAGCCACTTGGTTCCGGCAATCCATATTTGGGTGATGGAGACCATCGGGCAGCAGGGGAACTGGTATCTGCAGTTCGCTCTGACGACGCTGGTATTGTTCGTCCCCGGTCTGCGTTTCTTCATCAAGGGCGTCCCGGCGCTGCTGCGCGGCCGCCCTGACATGAACACGCTGGTCAGCCTCGGCACCGGAGCGGCCTGGGCCTATTCCGTGGTCGCGACCTTCGCGCCTCACCTGCTGCCGGAAGGCACCCACAACGTCTATTACGAAGCGGCGGCTGTGATCGTCGCGCTGATCCTGCTCGGCCGTTGGCTCGAGGCGCGCGCAAAAGGGCGCACGAGCGAAGCGATCAGACAGCTGATGGACCTGCAGGCAAAGACGGCGCAGGTCCTTCGCGACGGGAAAGCGGTACAGGTTGCCCTGTCCGAGGTCGTTGCCGGCGACATTGTGCAGGTGCGTCCCGGCGAGCGGGTGCCGGTCGATGGCGACGTGCTCGATGGTTCTTCCTTCGTGGACGAGTCCATGATCACGGGCGAGCCGATCCCGGTTCAGAAGGGCGCGGGCGCGGCAGTCGTCGGCGGCACGATCAACAAGACGGGCAGCATCACCTTCCGCGCCACTAAGGTCGGCGGCGACACCGTGCTGGCGCAGATCATCCGCATGGTCGAAGCCGCGCAGGGCTCCAAGCTACCTATCCAGGCGCTGGTCGACCGCGTGACCGGCGTCTTCGTGCCAATCGTCATAGGAATCGCGGCACTGACCTTCGCAATCTGGCTGGTGTTCGGTCCCGATCCGGCGCTCGCCTTCGCGCTGGTCAACGGCGTCGCTGTCCTGATCATCGCCTGCCCCTGCGCCATGGGTCTCGCTACGCCGACGTCGATCATGGTTGGCACGGGACGCGCCGCGAGGATGGGCATCCTGTTCCGCAAGGGCGAAGCGCTCCAGACGCTGAGGAGCGCGAAGGCCATCGCGCTCGACAAGACGGGCACGCTGACGAAGGGGCGGCCGGAGCTGACCGACCTTTCGCTGATTAACGGGTTCGGGGAGTCCGACGTCCTGTCTCTCGTCGCCGCCGTCGAGGAACGCTCCGAGCATCCGATTGCCGAGGCCATCGTCGCCGCCGCGAAGCTGCGCGCTCTCACCTTTGGGACCGTCCAGAACTTCGAGGCGGTTCCGGGCTTCGGCGTCGCTGCGACCGTCGATGGCCGTCAAGTCGAGATTGGCGCGGATCGCTACATGAAGAAGCTCGGTTACGACCTCGCGGAGGTCGAGCCGGTCGGCCAGAGTCTGGCGAGCCAGGGCAAGAGCCCGCTCTATGCCGCGATCGACGGCCGGCTCGCGGCAGCGATTGCCGTCGCCGATCCGATCAAGCCGACGACACGCGATTCCATCGCAGCGCTGCATCGGCTGGGGATCAAGGTAGCGATGATCACCGGCGACAACGCCAGAACCGCCACCGCCATCGCCAGGCAACTCGGTATCGACGAGGTGATGGCGGAGGTTCTGCCGGACGGCAAGGTCAAGGCGATCAAGGCGCTGCGCCAGCGCTTCGGAACCGTGGCCTTTGTCGGCGACGGCATCAACGACGCTCCGGCGCTCGCCGAGGCCGATGTGGGCGTCGCGATCGGGACCGGCACGGATGTGGCGATCGAAGCGGCCGATGTTGTGCTGATGTCAGGCGATCTGCGCGGCGTGGTCAACGCCATCGCGCTCAGCAAGGCGACGATCCGCAACATCAAGCAGAACCTGTTCTGGGCATTCGCCTACAACGCCAGCCTGATCCCGGTGGCGGCCGGCATCCTCTATCCGTTTAGCGGAACGCTGCTCTCGCCGATCTTCGCGGCAGGCGCCATGGCGGCATCGAGCGTCTTCGTGCTCGGCAATGCGCTCCGTCTGAAGCGCTTCCAACCGCCGATGACCGTGGACTCCACTCCCGCGAGGCGGGCGCATCGGCCGGCGCTTGTTCCGGCCGAGTGACCCCAGCCGAGCCGCAGTAGGAGAGTTTGGAACATGCACATCGGTGAGGCAGCGAAGCGTTCGGGCGTCAACTCCAAGATGATCCGATACTATGAATCCATCGGACTTACGGAAACGGCAACCCGACAGGAATCGGGGTATCGTGACTATTCGGACAATGACGTTCATGCGCTCCGCTTTATCCGTCGGGCTCGGGACCTCGGCTTCTCTGTCAAACAGATCGGCGATCTTCTCGCGCTTTGGCGCGACCGGGATCGCAGCAGCGCCGATGTGAAGGCAATCTCCCTCCAGCACGTGCGGGACCTGCAGGACAAAAGGCAGGCCATAGAGGACATGATCGCGACGCTCAGCAACCTCGCTCAGCATTGCCATGGCGACGGACGACCAGACTGCCCGATCATCGCCAATCTCGCCGATGCGGACGTCGAACTGCGTGAGCCACAGGCCGAGAGCCGTCCGAGCAAAGCTCCCATCGCTCCCCTCGAAAGGGGCCACCTCGGACGGACGTCCGCTCGTAGGGCCTGACCTTGGAAAAGCGAAGAATAAGCCTCCCGCCCTGCCGCGGCGGCATCGATGGAACTAGATCGAATCAAGCCTGCCGGCCATGCTGGTGTCTTCGCCAGATCCTTCGACTCAATTCTCCAGCATCTCCGCAGCCGCCCTCCGCGTCGTGGAATCTTCCTGATCGAGCGATGGCGCAAGGTCTCCGCGTCTGACTGGGCAGTGCCCGATTTGGCGGCCCGTCAGGCTGTGCCCATCGCCGACTTGGATCGCGGCTTCCGCAGTATCATCGCGACAAGATAAAGCGACATGAGCGCTCCGCCGAAGCAGAAGACGGAGATATAGGCATAGGCAAAGAATGTGTATGTCACCACAAGAACACCCAGGACCAGCAAGCCAAAGACCTTTACGGCACGGTCACGCGACAACAGGAATGGAACGGTGACGAGCGCAGCGTAGATGCCATAGGTTGTTTCGCGCGTCACCACGAAGTCGAGGAGATTGACATCCCGATAGCGGACTGCCCTTTCGAGGAACGTTGTCGTCAGCCAGCCTTCATGTGCGAAATACGGCACATATTGCAGTGCGCCTAGCATGCCTCCGGCGATAGCAAAGAACAAATAGAGGCTCCGACGCCGCCCGTGCTCGATGAAGTAGGTCGAGACCGGCGCGCCGACCGGCCACGCGAGCCAAGTGAAGAACATGTAGGCTAGCGAATAACGCGTCACGAGGTCCTGATCGCCCCACTGCCCGGCAGTCCATACGAGCCCTTCCGTCGCTTGCTGGAGACCGAACAGGAATGGCAGGGCAGCGATCGCGAGGTATCGCCGATCGGTCTGCCAGGCGCGATAGGTGCTCAAAACTCCGGCAGGCATCAGAATCGCGGCGGCCGTGAAGCTCGCTTCTGCGGACAGGCACATCTCAGATCATAGCCTTACAGGACCTTTTTTCCCGAGATACTGAGATCATCCTTGAATCCTGGTCCGGCAACACCTTCAACGATCATGCGAATCGCATCATGCTCGTATCGGGACCGAATATCGCCTGTGACATGCACGATCCCGCCCTCGACAGCGACAACCGGCTGGGCTGACAGAGCCGAAGCGGTTTCGGCGAGGCGTGCGACAATGGCGCGCCGCACAGCCTCGTCGCCTCGGATCTCGGCATCCGGCTTGCCGGTCGCAATGACCTTCAAGAGATCGGCCCGGCTGACGATGCCAACCAGTCGCTCTTCGCGCATGACCGGCAGGCGCTTGATGTCATGCTGGTCGATCAGCGTGACGATCTCGTGCACATCGGTGGTCTCGTCGATCGTGATGACATTCGTCGTCATGACATCGCCCACCTTCCAGCTCCGGCTCTTCACATAGGCCCTCGCAACCGCATCGGCGTCTTGCGACGGATTGGGGAACGCCTCTGCGGTTCCGAGCTCCGTGCGCCGCAGGAGGTCGCCTTCGGTCACAATGCCGGCAAGCACGCCATCATCGGCAAGTACGGGGACCCCGCTCACATGTTCAGACAGCATAATCTGAGCCGCGTGCCATACACTGTGATCTGGACTCACGGTCGTCGGCACCTCTGTCATCAGATCCTTTGCGTTCATCGTTCAGCCCACGTCCCTCTGCATTGCAGAACCCTGCGTTGATCGTTCTCGGCACCTGGCCCCGCGTTCTCTACCCGGAATCGGTACAAGCAATCGGGGCCTTTTCGCCGCTCGATTCGAACCAGCGTCGGCCGCTGCGGTCAGCGCATATAGGCTTCCGTCGCATAGCGGCGCATCATGCGCTGACTGTTGAAGGTCGCACCGATCTTGCTGATCGACTGCTTCATCATCCAGATCCAGCGCGCCCTGTCATTGTAATAGAGCGGAAGAACGACGGACTGCAGCTTGTCGAGAAGCGCCGAGGCGTCTCCTGCTCCCGGCGGGTGTCCTTCGATCGCCCACCCTGTAACTCCCTCGACCCAACCCTCGATCCACCAACCGTCAAGGACGCTGAAGTTCAACACGCCGTTCAACGCCGCCTTCATGCCGCTGGTGCCAGAAGCCTCCAGAGGTGGAAGTGGCGTATTCAACCATATGTCGCTGCCCGAAACCATCGCAGCGCCAAGTTTCATGTCGTAGCCGGGCAGGAATGCCACGGGCACGACACCGGCAAGCCGCTCGATGTGCCGGTGAAAGCTCTCGATCAACCGGTGCCCGGGTTCATCGCGCGGGTGAGCAAGCCCGGCCAAGACGACCTGGAACGGCTGGTCCTGGGCAATTGTCATCAATCGCTCGAGGTCGCTGAAAAGCAAATCCGGTCGCTTATAGGCCGTCATCCGCCGCGCAAGCCCGATAAGCGGAACATCCGCATGCATCAGCGTGCCAGTTGCATTCCTGACGTGTTCGACAAGTTCCGATTTTGCCACCTGGTGGGCGTTCCACACATCCTCATCAGCCAATTGGTCCGCAAAGGCCAGGAGCTCGGGCTCGTGAGCCCAGTGCGGGAACCGCGCCACATGGAGTTCCGCCAGTGCCCGATGCGTCCACGTGTGGGCATGAACACCATTGGTGATCGAGCGTATTTGATAGCCCGGAAACATCTTCCGGGTGGTCTCTGCATGCCGACGCGCCACGCCGTTGACATAGCCGCTCAGATTCAGGGCGAGTTGCGTCATATTGAGCCGATCCTGGCCGGCCAGCTGTTTCAACTCGTCGACTTCCAGGTAGTCGCCCAGTACGCGGTCGATGAGAGCGTAGTCGAACTTGTCAAACCCTGCCTCGACCGGAGTATGGGTCGTAAATACGCATTTTTCTCGCACCACGCCGCGATCATAGAGACTTCCGCCAGGAGCGAGATCGTCGGTCGGTCGGCGTGTTTCCCGAAGCAACTGCAGCGCAAGAAGCGCCGCATGTCCCTCGTTCAAATGGTAGGTGCGGATCGAGAAGCCGAGCGCGCGCAACGCGAGCAGGCCTCCGATCCCGAGCACGATGTCCTGCTTCAGCCGATAGGCATCGTCGCCGCCGTAGAGGCGGTCGGTTATTTTCCTGTCCTCAGCAGCGTTCTGGTCGAGGTCGGTGTCCAGCAGCAACACCGGAACGGCGTGCCCGATCGGGCATGCCAGGCGGTAGAGCCTCGGCTGGATCCAGACGCTCCGCCCCTCCATGGAAATGGCCACCATGGCGGGAAGCGGATGTGTCGAGTCCGTCGGCGTCCATGGATTCGGCTTATCGATCTGCGCGCCACCGGCGCTCAGCTCCTGGCGGACATAGCCTTCTCGACTGAGTAAGGTCACGAAGACCATCGGGAGGTTCAGATCAGCCGCTGAGCGGGCCGTGTCGCCCGCCAGGACGCCAAGCCCGCCGCTATAGGTGTGAATGTCTGGACGGAGCGCGATCTCCATCGAAAAGTACGCGACAGTCGTGTGATAGAGGAAGGGTTCGAGGGCTTTCATGAAGGTCCCCTATTCCCATTCCAGCCAGACTGGCCGGATATCGCGGCAGCCCGGCATCGCACAAAGGCTCGATCGCGTCCAAACCTGCCGCCTACCATCGCCGGCCAAAGCCAGAGCACACCAAGATCACTTTTCAGTTCGCTCTGCCATGGACGCCCGAAGCAGCCGATGAACACTATGAGGCTTTCTTCGCAGCTGCGGCGCTTTTCAAAGCGAGTTTGCTCTCGGGTTCTGCCGATGTGACCTCGGCTTCGGCTCGCAGCCAATGCTCCAGATCGCAGCCATTCGGACTGCCTTCGCCCACCCAGATTTCATATGCGCGGTGCTCGATCTTCAGCTTGAGAGGGCTGTCGACCGGACTTTCCTGCTCTGTGCTCATTGTCTCGTCTCTCCTTTTCTGCGCGCCATCACGCCCGCCCAATACAGGTCTCCTGCGTTCCGCCGCATGTCATTGATGCAGGTTAAAGATGGCCTCGGGCTCAGCCAGCCCGATGGCCTGCCAAGCCCGACGCCGGACGCGAGGTACAACTTCGATGCCACCCACGCCGGCGCGATCGGTGAGCGGATGCCGACGCCATGGGCTGCGTTCGAGGAACGTCGCCGGATCGGCGAACAGCGATTTCTGTACGCTTTAAATTACTGCATGCCGCTGTCGGATCCCGACACATGGCAGCTTGCCGCCAATATCGCCTGGCCGGCTCCGAAGGCCGCCGATCTCCCCAGATGCTCACGCCGATCCTCTCCTTGAATGTGAAGTCGGAAGCGCAGGCAGCTTGATTGTCACGCACCGAACAAGGTGGCGCAGTGAGACATTCGCCATTCTAGCGTTGGTCGGAAGATCGAAGGGCTCCGGCGAGGCGATATTGACTCAGATCAAGGCTAGGGAGGTCGTCCGCCAATACTTAGATCTGTTCTAATGTGGGGCAACTCGGATCCCGAAGGCACCGCCGTATGCGAAATCTAAAACGTGCATTTTTGGGCGTACTCGCGCTCTTGGCCCTATTGTGGTTGCTTGCAGAGCCAACAGTCTTTCAATCAGCCACATTCTTTAGCCTTCGTGAAGCGATGATGCAGTTCACCGGCATCGTCACGATCGGCTGCATGAGCCTCGCGATGGCTCTGGCGTTGCGGCCGCGTTGGCCGGAATCGTGGTTTGGCGGCCTTGACAAGATGTATCGTCTTCACAAGTGGCTCGGTATCACAGCCCTTGTGGGTGCCATCGTCCATTGGCTCTGGGCCCAAGGTCCGAAATGGGCGGTGGGCTGGGGCTGGCTCGAGCGTCCGGTACGCGGCGAGAGGCCTCCGATTGAGAACCCCGTCGAAGCATTCTTCGCGAACCTTCGCGGTTCCGCGGAAGGCGTCGGCGAATGGGCCTTCTATGCTGCCGTGCTGCTGATCGCGTTAGCGCTCATCCGGTATTTCCCTTACCGGCTTTTCTATAAGACGCACCGCCTCCTTGCCGTCGCCTATCTAGTGCTTGTCTTTCACGCTGTTGTACTGACCAGGTTCAGTTATTGGACATTGCCAGTCGGCTGGTTGACAGCGGTGCTGCTCGCCGCTGGCACATGGGCGGCCGCCATCGTCCTTCTGCGCCGGGTGGGTGCCGACCGGCAGGTGAAGGGCAGGATCGCCTCTCTGCATTATTATCCAGGCGTGCGAGCGCTCGAAACCGAGATCGAGGTGCCGCAGGGATGGCCGGGACATAAGCCCGGCCAATTCGCCTTCGCCACGTCCAACGTCGCGGAGGGCGCCCATCCCTACACCATCGCCTCGGGATGGCATCGCGAAAGCCAAAGAATCTCCTTCATCACCAAGGAGCTGGGCGATCACACTCGCCGCCTGCGCGAAAAGCTCAGTGTCGGGCAAGACGTGAAGATTGAAGGACCCTATGGCTGTTTTACTTTCGATGATGACTGCCCACATCAAATATGGATAGGCGGCGGAATCGGTATCACGCCCTTTGTTGCGCGCATGAAGCATATGGGGTTGCAGAAGGAAGCGCCCGACTGGCCTGAAAGGCAAACCGCGGACCTCTTCCACAGCACCGGCGATGTCGACGAAGAAGCCCTCGGCAAGCTGGCCGCAGATGCAGAGTCCGCCGATGTCCGACTGCATGTGTTGGTCGATGCGCGCGACGGTCGCCTGACGGGAGAGCGCATTCGAGCCGCCGTGCCGAAATGGCGCGAAGCGAGCATCTGGTTTTGTGGGCCGACGGGCTTCGGCGAAGCGCTGAAACGCGACTTCGCTGCGCACGGCTTTCTCGTGGGTCGGCGCTTCCACCAGGAACTCTTCGCGATGCGATAGAGCGGCGCTTACACGTCGCCGAATTTCCAGACCGGGATGTCGAGCTTGCGGGCCTTGTCGGCAAGCTTCTCCTGAATGCCGGTGCCCGGGAAGACTATTATGCCAATCGGCAGAACATCGAGCATCTGATCGTTGCGCTTGAACGGTGCAGCCTTGGCGTGTTTCGTCCTGTCGGGTCTGAACGCGACCTGCGGAACCTTCCGATGGCCGGCCCAGCGGGCGGCGACACGCTCGGCCCCCTTCGACGATCCACTTCTGGCGCACCGCGAGTTCGTCGCGGAAATAGCCGAGATCGGCGATCGGCCCGGCGAAGGAGGTGAGGCCCAGCTTGAGGAAAGCGTGGAACACTTCGGGCGGCGTGCCCCAGTCCCGCCTGTCCGCCTGCGGATGATCATCAGGAATGCTCATCGGTGCCTCCGGCCGGGATTGGCCGCAGCGCCCTGAGCGCGTTTAGGATGACGGCGACGTCGATCAGTTCCTGCGTCAGCGCGCCCTGCACCGGCGGAAGGAACCCGAGGGAGGCAACAGCCATCGCCATGACCGACAGACCGATCCCGGCGATGACGCTCTGCAGCGCGATCCGCTTCGTGCGATGAGCCAGGAAAAGCGCGTCGGCCAGCCGGTCGAGCCGGTCGACAAGGAGAACGATGTCGGCCGCTTCCGAGGACGCTGCCGAACCCCGGGCGCCCATCGCGACGCCGACATCAGCCGCGGCGAGCGCAGGCGCGTCATTGACCCCGTCGCCGACCATCATCACCGCGGCGGCGGCGCGTTCGCGCAGGACGACCTCCACCTTGGCGGCCGGGTCCAGCTCACCCTGCGCGGCGTCCAGTTGCAGCCGGTGTCCGACATCCGCCACGACATCGTCGCGATCGCCGGAGGCAAGGACGATGCGGCGGATGCCGGCCTTGCGGAACGCGGCGAGCACGCCTGCGGCATCGGGGCGGATGGGGTCGGCGAGCGTGATGATGCCCGCCACGGTGCCATCCACGGCCACGGCGACCACCACGGTTCCCTGAGCGAGCCCGGTCCCCAATGCACGCGGATTGCCCGCGGCACTGCGGGAGCGGACGAAGTCGCTGCCGCCGACCACGACACGCCGGCCTGTGAATCGGCGTGGAATAAGGACCCCGTTTTAGGGGTTATCGGCGTCCAAACG
>NZ_JAHBGC010000005.1:212222-323712 GCF_018390645.1 Ancylobacter dichloromethanicus | reverse complement strand
TGAACAGCAGGGCTGTGAACCGTCCAACACGCATGGGGTGCCCCTCCCTTACGACTGAATGCAACGCTTCCGAAGTCGCTAGCCCCGTGGATCATCGATGAGAGCCTTTGAAGCCCTGTGCTTTCCGGCAAGAGGTGGCAGCTTCGGCACGTTAAGCTGCCCGTCCGACAGGCCGCAACGATTGACCCTTTCCTCGCCAAGCTACCCGAGCGGCCAAATAGCTAGCGGCGGACACGCTGCGGTGAGCCGAGGGCTTCGAGTCCAATACTGAAAGCGATGCGATGGCTGAACATCCCCTGCGCCGTTCAGCCACCGCATCATGCATCTAGTGCAGCGCCGTTGCGCGACCGTTGCCCGGCAGAGTGCGTACGCCGAACAGGACGATCAGCGCGGCAATCACCAGAAGCAGGCAGGCGGCGGCAAAGGTGCCGGTCACGCCATCGACCGCGAGTATCGCACCGCCACCGGCAGCTCCTACCGAGATCGCCAACTGAACGGACGCGACGAGCAGGCCGCCGGCGGTTTCGGTCTGATCCGGCACAGCGCGGGTGAGCCAGGTTGACCATGCGACCGGAACGCCGCCGAAGGCAAAGCCCCAGAGGGCGAACAGCAGGGTATGTACCGTTGGATCCGCCTGGAGAGTGACGAGGGCGACACCCAGTGCGGCCATCAGCAGCGGCATGCCGAGCAGAGCCGCTTTCAGGCTACGCTCGATCAGCGGGCCGGCCGCCAGCGTGCCGACAAAGTTCGCCAGTCCAAAGCCGAGCAGAATGCCGGAGAGCGCGTTGATGCCGATGCCGGTGACCGTCTCGAGGAACGGCCGGATATAGGTGAAGACCGCAAAATGACCCGCGAAAGCGAGCATTGCCGCCGACATGCCCAACGCGACGCCCGGCCGGCGCAGAACGTCGACCAGCGTGCGGAGCCTCGCCGTGCCGGTCGGTGCCATGCGGGGCAAGGTCACGATCTGGGCGATGATCGTCACGACGCCCATGGCCGCAGCCAGCAGGAATACGGCGCGCCAACCGACGAGATGGCCGAGATAGCTTCCGACCGGAGCGGCGAAGATCGTCGCCGCCGAAACCCCGCTAAACAGGATCGACAGCGCACGCGGTATCATCGCCTCAGGCACGAGCCGCATGGTCAATGCCGCCGACATCGCCCAGAACCCGCCAAGCGCCAACCCCAGCAGCACGCGGCCGAGGATGAGCAGAGGCAGGTTCGGTGCGAACGCCACGATAAGGTTCGAGATCACCAGCATGATTGAGAAGGCGACCATGAGGTTGCGCCGATCGATGCGCTGCGTCACCGCCGAGACCAGCAGGCTGGCAGCCATCGCTACCAGAGCCGTTGCCGTCACGGCCTGACCTGCAGTTCCTTCGGTGATGCCGAGATCAGCTGCCATCGGGGTCAGCAGGCTGGCGGGGAGAAACTCCGCCGTTACCAGACCGAAAACCCCCAGCGTCATCGAGCCGACGGCCGCCCATGCCGGGGAGATGGCGGGCGCTTGTGTCGCGTCCACCGCAAGCGTGTCACTCATTCGTCTGCCTTTCCAGAGAAGGATGTTGCATTGCAACAGGCTAAGCTGGTTTGGCAAGACGAACTATGCCAGAATATCCGTCATGCTTGATCATTCGTCCGAAGATGCGACCTCCGCCGGGCTATCCCCCTTCACTGACGTCGTGAGTGAGTTGCTCGGCGGCATGCGGTTTGTCGGCCTGAAATATCGCCGTATTCAGATATCCCCGCCATTCGGCGTGCATTTCGGCAATGAGGTGGGTCGTGCGCAGTTTCATTTCATTTCGCGTGGCACGGTGTATCTGCGGCGACCCGAGGGCGATGTCGAAAAGCTGGAGGCCGGATCAGCGGTGTTGTTGCCGCATGGCGGGGCGCACGACCTGCTCTCCGCGCCGGACCTGCCATGCCGCACGGTATCAGCCTTTGCAGAGGCTCCGCTCTGCGACACCGTCGCCGCGATCAATGCCTGCGATACCGATCTCTGCCGCAGCACCGATGTCGTGATCTTCAGCGGCTGCATGGAGCTCGAACTCGGTGGCATGACCCCATTGGTCGCCTTGATGCCATCGGTGATGTCGGTCGGCACATTGCTGGATCGCTATCCCGAATTGCTGCCGATGCTGGAGGCTATGGAACGGGAAACCCGCGGCGACCGTGCAGGTTTTGCCGGCATCCTCGCCCGCCTCGCCGAGGTGGTGTCGGTCTTCATCGTCAGGGCATGGGTCGAATGCGGCTGTGGCACCGCCGCCGGATGGGTGGCCGCGCTGCGCGATCCCCGGCTTGCGCGCGTCATTGCGGCCGTGCACCGCGATCCCGGTCGCGAATGGACGGTGGCCGAACTTGCCTCGGTCATGGGCAGTTCCCGCTCCGTGTTCGCCGCACGTTTTCTCGACGTGACGGGGATGACACCGCTGCGCTATCTCACCGAACTGCGGATGCGTCTTGCGGCACAGTGGATCACACGGGACAAGATTCCCATCGAGACAGCCGCCGACCGGCTCGGCTATGGCTCGCACGCTGCGTTCAGCCGCGCCTTCAAGCGGACGATGGGGCATAGGCCGGGGGCTCTGCGGTCGATACAGCTTGCTCCGAGAACGGTCCAGCAGCGCGAGACGCGATAGCACCCAGCTCTTGCGAAAGCACCGCGCTCAAAACGAAAACACAATCCAAATAGGTTATTGGCTACCTCTGCTGAAGCTAACGACCCGCCAGAGCAGAAGTTCGCTAGGATGACGACGATTGGCCGGTTTGGGGGCCGGAGCGGTTGGTCTGCTATCGGATAGCGACAATTTAGCCGCCGTTCCGCTCCAGACTGCGAATCGGCGTGGTGTCCGCGCCCGCGATCCCCAATGTCATCAAAAGTGGGTCCCATCGTCGGGTGGGGATTTGATGGGCGAGCGCATCTCGATATGAATATACTGTGTTGTTAAATATAATAATTCAACATAGTCCCTCTTTAGATTTCCTAAAAACCATTAGGTTTGCTGAATATTTACATGACTGATAATAGCTGTGGCGTATCAGGCGCCGAAGGCACGTCGATTCATGCTTCATTCCTGCTTTGCAATGGTGATTTTTGCGTATGAGTGCAGCGACCTCCGCGGGGGCGCGGCATGATATCCTGGCGGCAACGCCTGGAACGACTGTTCGTGTTCCATGGCCGGCAGCTTGAAGCACTGGTCGCACGGCGGGTGAAGGACCGCGACGTCGCCGCCGAGATCGTGCAGGATGTGTTCTGCCGGGTGCTGCGGGCCGGAAGCCATGGCACGCTCGATGACGACACCAAGGTGCTCTACGCCTCGGCCCGCAACGCCGCGATCGAACATGGCCGGATGGAAACGCGGCGCGGCCGCATATTGGGGGCCCTCCGGCCGGAACAGATGGCGTGCGAACCGGCGATGCCCGATGCCGTGGCCTCCGGGCGGGCCGCGGTCGCGGCGCTGCAGGGGGCATTGAATGAGCTGAGCCCGCGCTGCCGCGAGATATTCCTGCTGCATCGCGTTGAAAACATGCCAAATGCCGAGATCGCGCGCCGCTACGGAATATCCGTCAGCGCCGTGGAGAAGCATCTTGCGCGCGCGCTGCGCCATTGCCAGTCGCGGCTCGCCGCGCATCTTGGCCCGGGTTGAGATTCTTTCTATCCATATGTGAGGAACCGACCATCCCGCCCGTTTCAACGGGCAGGTGCGATTCACGCCGCACGCAGGGGAGCGAGCGACATGCCGGCACTGCCGGATCCCGAGGAGCACATCGAGGCGGACGGCCGGCATGACAGGGCGGCGCTGTGGCTGGCCAAGCGGGCCGGCGGCTCGCTGACGCCCGCCGAGGCGGCCGAGATGGAGGCCTGGTTGAATGCCGAGCCGGCCAACCGTCGCGCCTTCGACGAGATGCGCGTGCTCTGGGCCCGGCTGGACGAGCCGGCGCGCAATCTCGCCGCCCGCCGGCGGCCGGCCCGGCTGATGGGCGCCGCTCTTTTCCGGCCGCGTTCAGCCCTGTCGGCAATGGCCGTGGCCGGCCTCGCCTGCCTTGGCCTGTGGCTCGTCGATCCTCATTTCGTCGAGGACTGGCAGGCCGACGCGGTGTCCGGCGGTGCGCTCGTCTCGACCGTGACCCTGCCCGACGGATCAGTGGCAAGGCTCGCTCCCGACACCGCGCTTTCGTGGACCTTCGACGAGCAGCAACGCCATGTCTGGCTGTTGCGTGGGGAAGCCTTCTTCGACGTGGTGCCGGGCAGCAGCCCCGCCTTCACGGTGACCTCGCGCGGCGACGGCATCCGCGTCGTCGGAACCGCCTTCAATGTCGAGCAGTTCAGCGCGGCCAACGCGGTGACCGTGGCGCATGGCGCGGTGCGCGTGACAGGCGCGCGGGATCTGCCTTCGGTCCTGCTGTCGCCGGGCGAGCAGATACGGATCGAGGATGGCCGGCCGGGCCAGGCCGGCACTGCGGATCTCGATGCCGCCCTGTCCTGGATGTCCGGGCGCCTCGTCGTCCAGCAGCGGCCGGTCGGCGAGGTGACCCAGGAACTGGGCCGCTATCTGCGCGGACGCGTCGTTGTCAGGAGCGGGCTTGGCGGGCGGAGGGTTTCGGGAAGCTTCCCGCTGGACGATCCATCGGGATCGCTGGACACGCTTGCCGCGGCGATCAGCGCGCGCGCGCTTCATTTGCCGCTGATGACGGTCATCTACTGAAAAGCGCGATTTCGTCGAAAGGTGGGGTGAGGACATGAGACCGCCGCCCGTTTGAGAGGCTGAAGGGGCCGGTGAAGGGTCCCGCACTCAGACAGGACCTCGCCTTCTCATGTCGTCCCTCCTGCTTCGCCGCCCGCGCGTCCCCGGCTCCCGCCTCGCCCGCCCCCTCGCCGCGCTGCTTCTCTGCGGAACGGCGCTCGCCATGCTGCCCGTCCCCACCCCGGCAATGGCGCAGGCGGAGAGCCCGGCCAGTTACCGCTTCGACATGCCCTCCCAGCCTCTGGCCAACGCCATCAGCCGGGTCGGCACGATCAGCGGCTGGCGCATCGCCTATTCCGTCGCCCTGCCGGCCGGAGCCGTGAGCGCGCCGCTCGCGGGCACGATGACGCCGGAGGAAGCGCTGGCCCGGCTGACCGCCGGCTCCGGCCTCGTCGTGCGGGCGAGCGGGCCGCGCTCGCTGGTGCTGGAACCACGACCGGCCGACGGCGCCGTCAGGCTGGAGGACGGTTCGGAGCTTCTGGAAACCATCTCCGTGAACAGCACTGCGTCGCCCGTCGATCTTCCGTTCGAGACGGCCGGCTCGTCCAGCCACATTTCGCAGGAGCAGATCGAGCGCCTGCCGCCGCAATCGGCCGGCGATATCTTCATCGGCACCCCCGGCGTCATCTCCTCGATGAACCGCAACGGCGCCGCGATGGACGTCAATATCCGCGGCCTTCAAGGGCAGAACCGGGTGAAGGTGACGGTCGATGGCACCGTGCAGGCGAGTTCGACCTGGCGCGGCTATCAGGGCGTCGACGACCGCGTTTATGTCGACCCTGATCTCATCGGTGGGGTCGACATCTCCAAGGGTCCGGATTCCGGCGCGGAAGGCGCCGGCGTCATCGGCGGCGTCGTCGGCATCCGGACGCTGAACGTCGGCGACATTGTCGAAGAGGGCAAGGAGTATGGGGTGCGTATCCGCGCCAGCGACGCGGATAACGGCATCGCCCCTCCCCCGCGCTTCACGACCGAGCGGCGCGCTGGCGGCCCGGGGCTCGAAGATTTCGAGAACTGGTCCGGCAGCATCGCCGCCGGCGTGCGCCAGGAGAATTTCGATATCGTCGCCGCCTTCGCCAAGCGGAACTCAGGCAATTATTTCTCCGGCACGAACGGGGAGACGCAGTACACGCTGCTCAACAGCCAGGGCCGGCCGGTGACCGGCGACCTCTCGCCCTATCTGCCGGGCACCGAAGTGTTCAACACATCGGAAAACATGGGCTCCGGATTGATAAAGGCGACGCTGCGCCCGGCCGAGGACCACAGTCTTGAACTCGGCTATATGCGCTACGACAATGACTATGGCGAAGTATCTCCCTCGGTTGTGCGCCCGAACAGCACCTCCACGCGCCAGATCGGCCTCAGCAGCACCATCGTCGACACCTACACCGCCCGATATCACTGGGTGCCGGCCGATAACGCGCTGATCGACTTCCGGGCCAATATCTGGGCCACCCATATCGACGAGGTGACCTGGTACGCCTTTCCGGGCGTGATCCTGCCGGAATGGGGCATCTACCCCCATGAGACGCAGCGCCCCAGCACGACGACGACCTATGGTGGCGAGGTCTCGAACGTCTCGCGTTTCGAGACGCGGCTCGGGGCGGCGAAGGTCGACTATGGCGCCTCCTATTCCTGGGAGGATGCGGACGGATCGCTCTATTACGGCGACGCTGGCAGTCTCCTCCAGCAATCCCTCACCGGCACGCGCGGCGTCGGCGGCATCTACGCCAATGCCGAGTTGATCGCGACCGAGTGGCTGACGCTGAATGGCGGCCTGCGCTACGATTTCTACTCGACGCATGACGGCTCCGATCCAGAGTTGATCCCCGACAATTGGGACGTCGAGTTCAAGGACAAGAGCGGCGGACGCCTCAGTCCGACGGCGAGCGTGATCGTCTCGCCCTGGGAGGGCCTGCAGTTCTACGCGCTCTATGCCGAGGGCATGCGCCCGCCGAGCCTGCGCGAGAGTGCCTACAGCGAATCCTTCCTCTTTCCCAATCCGGACCTCGAACCCGAGATCGCGCGCAACTGGGAACTGGGGCTGAACGTGCTCAGGAGCGACCTCCTCGTCGGAGGCGACAAGCTCCGCATGAAAGTGTCCTATTTCAATAACAATTACGAAGACTACATTTCGCGTGTCGACCACACCGAGCAGACAATCGCCTATTACACCACGCGTAACATCGATAAGGCGGTGTTCTCGGGCGTCGAAGTGAGTGGCGGCTACGATGCCGGCTTCATCTTCACGGAATTCTCGCTCAACTACTACACGAACGTCGAATTCTGCGACCTCGGCGAGCCCTGCGTGAATGACGGGCTGAACGGCGACTACGGCATGAACCATATTCCGCCCGAACTGACGGCGACCCTCACCCTGGGCCTGCGCGCCTTCGAGGACCGGCTGGTGCTCGGCGCCCGCCTCAACCATGTGGGCGCGCGCGCCGTGCCGCTCTCGGCCAGCAATCTCAGCTTCACCGCCCCCTGGGTGCCGTACACGGTGTTTGACCTGTTCGGCAGCTACAAGGTCAGCCCGAACCTGATGCTGAATGCGTCCGTCGAGAATGTCGGCGACCTCTATTATATCGACGCGCTTGCCAATACCGCCATGCCTTCCCCCGGCCGCACCGTGCGCCTCGGCCTCACCGGCACGTTCTGAGCGCCCATACCGGTCACGGATGTGAGGTCTTTACTGTGAATCGGCGTGGAATAAGGGCTCTGACTCTGGAGGGTTCTGTGAGGTCGCGCGGCGATGATCGTCGAGGCCGGTCGCCGGCGCCTTACGGCGGACGATCTGCGTGAGCCAGGGCGCGTGCCCGATGCCTACCGGCACGCTGCCATGCTGCGGGATATGCACCAGCAGCACGCTCGGCAGCAGATGCGGGGCCGAGAGACAGGGCCGGTTCTCACACGATAGAGCGGCTATTCGGCCGAGGTCATCCCGGCGTCGTTGTTGAGCGCCAATTTCCCGGTAGCGTCGCCTGGTGCGCAAGACGCCGGCGTTGATGCACGCTTCGCCGCCTCTCTGGAAATCGCGCGATAGCCGCGCTTTCGCTTGCTGCGCAGCAACCCTAGAAACAGCTGGACGGCCTCTTCCTCTCGTTCGAACGACTGGTACTTCTCGCCGTAGGACAGCCCTTGCTGGCGCAAAGCGTGGAGCATGTCGAATATTTCCTGGCGGGATTACCTATGCGCAAGACGGGCGCGCCGGCGATGCGTGGCAGCGTCGACAATTGCGGCTTCCGAAAGAATAGCTCCGCCGGTGGCACGCCCGGAAAGGCTCATCTGTTCTTCGATTGCCGAGCGTAGGTTCTGGACCAGATGAAATCGATCGGCGACCTGCCGGTCCTGCGGGGCGCCTTCACGGGTAGCCTGCGCATAAAGGCCGCAGCGGTCCCTGCTGACGATCTCGACGCAAGGATGGTCACGCAGCCGGGTGGCCGCACTCTCGACGCTTCGAGCGTCCAGGATGTCGATGACCGAGCGGCGCTCGAGGTCGACCATGATGGTTCCGTAGCTCGTCGCCCGCCGCCAACTCCAATCATCGATACCGACTACCGGTATCTCGGAATTGCGTTGAGCAATCCCGGCATCCCGCATCAACTGCCGCAGGATGGTGTCGTCACTGACCGGCATGCCGAGCCGCTGCATTAATCGCTCGCCAGGACGGCCGCCAGCGCTGTGGCCAAGCAGGCCGACAATCTCTCCGACCCTTCTCGTCCGGCGCGCATACGGAGCAGCAACCGTCGGCAGTCGGCCGGTGAATGTTTGTCGCTCGCATTGCGGATGTACACATCGCCAGCGGCTCGGCGGGAGCTTCACTGTCACCGACAGACCCTGGACCGGCAGATCCTGGAGGCTGCGGCGGGACCGGCCATGCCGACTTCGGCTTCGACGTCCACAATCCGGGCAAATGCCGATCGCGGACCCGGCAGCGGAAACAACCCATCCGTCATCAGCAGTGAACGCGACACCCAGTATCTTGACCCCTGGGTCGGGCGACCATTTCGATTTCGTTCGCATGCTCGCCCATAGCGACCCTGTCGCTACCGGCGAATGAACCACACAAAGTGAGGAAGAACCTGGAAGATGCGCGGCCGGTTCAGGGGACGTGGCTCACCACGTGATCTTGAATCCACCCCAGAGCTGGTGGTTGTCGTCGCCGCCGCCGATTTCGGCGTCATAGCTGGCGAAGATCGAACTGCTGTCGTTGAGTTTTGCGGCGGCGGACAGGCCGATCAATGCGCTGTCGCGCGGCAGCGCGGCGCCGTAGACGGTGAAGTCGGCGCCGGGGGCGGAGGCAAAGGCGGCCGTGATCGCCTGCGTGGTGTCGTCGAACTCGTGCACCCAGCCGAGCCGCAGCCCGAGATCGAGCGGCAAGCCGTTGCCGGGATCGAAGCTCGCGGTGAAATCGGCGCCGAAGGTGGTGCGCACCGAGGTGGTCGACTGCGAGGCGACGGCCAAGTTGTAGGGGCTGGAGCCGGTTTCGGTGAAGCCGTCCTGGTCGAGCGAGATCACCTGGAGCCTAGCGAATGGCGTGATGGCGGCTGTGAACGATGTCGCGAGGTCGAATCTGTAGCCGGTCTCGATCTGGCCGATGAACTGCCCGGCATCGGTGTCGCCCCTGGCGATGCCGGACGGCAGGCTGGCGCCTCCGACCAGCCGGTCCATACTGTTGCTGGCATTGGCGTAGCCGGCCAGCCCGTCGGCATAGAACGCGCCGTTCGTGAACGAACCATAGGCGGCGACGCTGATCGTGTCGGCATCGGTGTCGCCGGCAAAGCCGTCGACCGATTGCGAGCCGGTGACATAGCCGCCGGCAATGCCGGCAAGGAAGCCAGGATTGACGCGGTAATCGATGCCGAAGGCGGTGCCGCCCAGGGAATAGTCGAGACCGGAAGCGTTGGCATTTCCCTCGATGCTGCCAGTGCTGCCGATACCGCTCATCCAGGCGGATAAGCCCGCCAGCGTGTCCGAACCGGGTTCAGCAAGAGAAGCCCGCTCGCCCCCCAGGGCACCGCCGCGCGCGACCGACATCTGCCGCCCCACCGTGTTCATGAACAACTGGCTGGCGCGCAGATTGACCGTGGCGAAGTCGGCATAGGGCTGCCCGCTCAGCGTCTGCAGCACGGCGCTGCCTTGGCCGATTTGCGCGCTGGCCACCGTATTGATGAGGTCGGCAGAACCGCCGGCAGCGGCGATGGCATCCAGCGCGCCACCGACCGCCCGCTGGTTGATGGTCGACCCGCCCGCGCGGAAGGCACCGGGCTGCAGCGCCAGCGTGACATAGATGTGCTCGGGATCGATCGAGACCTCAGGCGTGAGGAAGGCCGTGCCACCGGTCACGTCGCCGAAAGTGACCGTGCCGCCGGCTTCGGTGGTGATGATGGTGTAGGTCGTGCCGGGCGTGTAAATGCCCCGCTCCGCGGAAATGTCGAGCGTGCCGGCATTGATCATCACCCTGTGGTCGGGGCCGACGACGCTGATCCGGTCGCTGTCGCCGGCGGCATTGATCTCCATCTCCAGCGTGCCGCTGTTGAGCGTGAAGTTGCCATCCACGGTGAGATGCCCGATCGAATTGCCGGGCTTGATCGTGCCGCCATTATTGGTGATGTCGCCGGTAACGTTGCCGCTGCCGCTCAGCGTGCTGCCCTGGTTGACGATGACATTGCTGGTCAGGTGGCCGTTCACGGCCAAGCCGCCGTCATTGATGGTGGTGCCGCCACCCACGGTGCTGGCGCCCGTGAGAATGAGCTTCCCGCTGCCGTTCTTGGTCAGCGTGCCGGCACCGCTCATGCTGCCGGAATAGGTGCCGTCGAAGGTCTGGTCGAAGATCAGCGCGGCATTGTTGACGATGTCGCCCAGCAGGTTTGCGCTCGTCCCCTGCAGGATACCCTGCTGAACTGTGAATTCGGCCAGGCCCGGAATCTGCGACTGGAACTTGCTGGTGCCTGTGAGAGTCAGTTTTCCGGCGCCGGTTTTGGTGATGGTGCCGAGCCCGAGCGTATTGCCCATGCCGGTAATATCGCCGGCAAAGGTGCCGTCGGTCGCCTGATCGAACACCACCGAACGTGCATTGGTGTTGTCGGCATTATTGTCGAAGCTAAGATTGCCGAGCAGGTTGCTGGTGTTGCCTTGGATGGTACCGCCATAATTGTTGATCCCGCCATAGGTGTCCGCAGCGGCAGCGAGGATAAGCGTGCCCGTGCCGACCAGGCTGAGAGTGCCGGCTCCTGTTCCGCCCGACCCGATTGTGCCGGTCAATGTCAGCGTGGTGCCGGTATCGAGCTGGAAGCCGCCACCAGCATCTATCAATGTAATGGAACGATCCGTGGTGAAGCTCGAACTCGCCCAGAGGTGGCCATTATTGACCATAAGGATATCGGTTCCGGCCGCGCCAAGCTTATCGTCAGACGCGACCTGCAGCGTGCCCTCTTCGATCATGGTACCGCCGGTATAGGTGTTGGTGCCCGTGAGTTGCAGGACGCCGCCACCGTTCTTGCCGAGCCGGCCGCTGCCGCTGATGTCGCCACTCCAAATCAGCGGATTGTTCTGGACGTAGATGGCGCCGAAATCCGTCACCGTGAGATTTCGGTCTATGGCCAGCCCGGCAACCGCATTCGCGGTCGTTCCGACGCCGGCGCTGCTTAACGCGATCCCCGCGCCGGCCGCGCCGAGATTGGCATCGGTCGTGAACCTTACATTGCCGTCCACGATCCGTGTGCCGCCGGTGTAGGTGTTGTTCGCGGCCAGTTCGAGAATGCCCCCGCCCGTGACGATCAGGGCGCCCGTGCCGCCGATCGCGCCGTTCCAGGTGACCTGGGCCTGCGGGGTGCTGCTGTTCGGCCCTACATAGATGCCGCCGGTTCCGGTCAACGTCAGGGCGCGATCCACCGCCTGCCCGTTTGCCGTGCCAATCCCGATCTCGCCGCCAGCGAGGTCGATGGCCATTCCCGTCGGGCCGAGGCTGGCATCGTCGCGGAAGAACAGCACCCCGCTCTCGACCCGCGTGCCGCCTGCCTGCGTGTTGGTTCCTTCGAGCGTGAGGTTGCCGGTGCCGGTCTTGATGAGGGTACCCGTGCCCGTCATGTTGCCGGCATAGATGCCGCTGGCGCTCTGATCGAAAATGACCTGGGCGTTGTTCAGAATGCTGCCCTGGATTCCGAGGCTGTTGCCGCGCAGCACGCCGCTATTGACGGTGGTACCGCCGCTATAGGTGTTCGCCCCGGTCAGAGACAGCGTGCCGGCGCCGTTTTTCACGAGTGACCAACTGCCGGCATCGACTCCTGTACCACCGACACCGGTCTGATCGGCGATGGCGTCGGATATGTTGACGGTCTGGCCATCGGCGGGCGTGATGACGAGCGAACCGTTTCCAGCAAGGAACATACCCGTCCCGCTCGATCCACCAGCCTCGCCCCGGCCGAGACCGCTGCCCCCGGCGCCGCCGGAAACGGCGTTGCCGGAAACGTTGAGAGGGCCATTTACGGCGAGGGTACCGCCGTCCTGAACAAAGATCGCGCCGCCCATACCCCCCCCGCCGCCGCCGCCGCCGCCGGTAGGTCCGCCGGAGCCTCCCTTGCCTGCCAGGAACCCGCCGGAGATCATGGTGCTGCCGTCACCACCGCCACCACCGCCGCCGAAACCACCGCTGCCGCCATAAGCCGAGCCTGACCCGCCGCCGCCGCCGCCGAACCCGCCATTGCCGCCATTGCCGCCGTCAGCGCCGTCGCCACCCCCGCCCGTTCCGCCGCCGCCGCTTGAGAAAGGACCGGCATTGCCGCCATTGGCGCCGGTCGGCCAATAGCCGCCGCCGCCGCCGCTGGTCGCGACAACTCCGCTGCCGGTGCCATCGCCGCCCGCACCACCGCGCGCCGCGCTGCTCTGCAGATTGACATTATCGACTGTCACATGCGCGCCATTGGCGACGAACAGCGCTCCGCCAAGTCCGGCGCCCCCGCCCCCGCCTCCGCCCCGATAGCCGCTACCGCCGCTACCGCCCTGCGCGAGGGCGCCGGTGATGGTGAGATTGCTGATCGCGACTGTCCCGGATTGCACGAACAGACCACGATACTGATTGTCGCCCGAGAGAGTGTGGTCGCCGCCGACGAAGGTGACGTTCGTCGTCACATTCGGCAAATTGCCCGTCAGCGTGATGTTGGCCGTGAAGGTGATGGTGTCGCCATTGCCGGCGCTGCTGATCGCGCTGCGCAAATCAGCATCGCTGCCGACATTGAAGTTTGCGGCGTAGACGGGGCTGGTGAGGATCGTCATCCCCAAGCCAAGGAAGGTCGACAGTGCCGTCGCTCTGAGCAGTCGCACGGCCTGTCGCTGCGTTTTCATCGGGGGAGTCGCAACAGCCGGCATCGTCAGCATCCTCCGGCGTGGCCGAGCGGCCTGGGCCCTTAGCGTCGCACGTAACCTTTAGTTGTTGGAAAAGCATGAGGATCACACGACCCGCAATATCTTTCTCGTCATGCACGGCTCGCTGATACATCACGACCAATGTTGAGACGCCTGAACCATTCGGATCATAAGCCGGCCCGTCACGCCGGCGGCGGCGAGGGCTCAGCTGAACTTGCCGCGCCACGCGCCGGGCGAGACGCCGAACCGGCTGCGAAACAGCTTGCCGAACGACGAAGCGTCCTTGAAGCCGCAATCATAGGCGATAACGGAGATACTTCGCCCCGTGTCAGCCTCGATCAGCCGGCGGGACATGGCGAGCCGGATGTCACGCACCGTGTCCATGATGGTCGTATCATTCTGGGTGAAGGCTCGGTACAGCGTCGCCCGCGAACAGCCGACGGCGAGGGCGATCGCCTCCGGCGACAAGTCGAACACATTGTAATTCGCCCGGATATAACGCTTGGCGGCCAGGAAAAGCGCATTCGGATCCGGCTGTTCCCAGTCGCTCAGTCCGCGCCCGATGCGTTGGAGCAAAAGCAGCGCCAATGTGTGCAGCGCGTCGAGCGCAATGGCCATTTCCTTGAGGTCGAGGTGCTCGGCGTGCCGGTCGAGCGCGGCCATATGGTCACGCACCATCACCCCGAGCGGTATGGTATCGAGCGGCAACACCAGGCCCGGTAGTTCGCCGCCGAAGGCTTCCAGTGCCTTAGCCCGGGGCAGCACGATGTAGATTTCCTTCCCGACGCTCCAGTGATAGCGCATCGCCTTCGTAGCATCGTAAGCGACGAGGCGGCCGGTGGGCGTAATGGGCTGCTCGCCACCGGGGCTCTCAAGCCCAACGCAACCCTCCGCCATGAGCGAGATGATTATGGCGTCGAGCGCACCGCTGAGCCGTGTCGCCCGGGAGACAACGGTACGGTGCAACGACCCCGCATGGCAGGCAAAATTGCCGATCGCCCCGCGTACCGCATATTTGGTGCCGAACAGCTCTGCCTCGTCGTCCGCCGGCACTTCGAGATCGGCGATGCTGTAGGCGGTCTCGCGCCAGGCATCGAACCGGTCGCTAGGGTCAAAATCGGTTGTCGACACCCGCTGCAACCGATAGAGCCCGCTCATCTTGAGGCTAGGCTTGTCTTCGTTTTCCAGAACGGGGCTATCGGTCATGGTATCGGAATTCTGCGACCAGCTGTGAGACGTGCCGACGATTGGATGGTCAAGAGCGGCGCCATAGCCCGCCGCCAAGATATTCATTTACCGATGGTATATCCATTCGCCGGGAGCGACCACAGCTTTGCCGATCCTTATGCAGCCGGTCCGGCCAGGCAATTTCCAGAGACCCGGCCAATGGCGTCCGCTACGCGAGCACTCTTTCGCTGACTAATGGCTGCTATTGCGCTGCTCGTCGGCTCCGTCACAGCCTTGCCGTTGTCGGCGGCGACTCGATGGCGGAGGTCGGACTGCCGCTGTTCTCATAGGTGGCCTGCGCGGCGTGAAGCTCGTCATCTCCGACAGCCATGAAGGCATCAAAGCGGCCGTCTCGAAAGTGCTCACCGCGACATGGCAACGCTGCCGGGTTCACTTCATGCGCAATGCCCTGGCGCATGCCGGCCGCTCGGGACGGCGCGTCGTTTCGGTCTTCATCGCCACCGCCTTCGCCCGGGACGATGCAGCAGCAGCCAGCCAGCAATGGCGCAGGGTTGCCGACCAGCTCAGGCCGACGGCCCCCAAGCTGGCTTCCCTGATGGACACAGCCGAGACCGATGTACTGGCCTACATGACCTGCCCGACCCAGCATCATGCCAAGCCGCACTCAACGAACCCGCTGGAGCGGCTCAACGGCGAGATCAAGCGCAGGACGGAGGTCGTCGGCATCTTCCCCAACGAGGCCGCCATCACCCGCCTCGCCGGCGCCATCCTGCTCGAGCAGAATGACGAATGGGCCGTACAGCGCGCCCGCTACATCACACTGGAAAGCATCGCACCGATCAGCGATGATCCCATCGTTAGCCTGCCAGCTGTGGCGACCTGACCAGCCCGGACAAAGCCGGCATGGTGGTGGCCCTCGGAAGCTACACCACCATCAGGGACATGACCGAGCGCCGCTTCGGCCGTGGATAAGATCCACCGGGGTTGCAGTCCCCCCGTTCTCATAGGTACTTTAGCCGTCCCAACTTCTCCTGTATTGCCAGCGATCTGATTGTTTCGTCGCTACCCAAACCATGCCGAGATTGTTGTCTTGATCCATGAAAACGACCAGCGTTGATGTCCTGATTGTCGGCGCAGGGCCGGTGGGGTTGTTCCTCGCAACAGCACTTTCGCGAGACGGCCTCCAGGTGCTGCTCGTCGATAAAATGCATGAGCGGACCTTCTTCACGAAGGCGTTGGGCATCACAGCGAGGACGCTGGAGCTCTTCGATGATTTTGGCATCGTTCAGGACGCCATCGATGCCGGGACCTGGCTATACGGCGTCACTACCTTCAATGACGGAGCCCCAGGCCCGTCGATGGACATTCCCGACATTTTGCCATTCGGCAGCCTCTCGCTGGCACAGTACGAGGCGGAGCGGATTCTCGAAGCCTGCCTGCACCGCCATGGTGGCACGGTAGACTACGGTTGGACGCTCACCAGCTTCGACGAGACGGCAGACGGCGTGCACGCCGAACTATCCGGGCCGGACGGCGCGACGCGGTCCGTGGAGAGCCGCTTCATCGTTGGCTGCGACGGGGGTCGGAGCGCTGTCCGCTCCGGGCTCGAGCTGAGCCTCGAAGGCGGCCAGTTCCCGCAAACCTTCGTGCTGGCCGATCTCGAAATCGACTGGAACCTGCCGCGCGGGCGCTTCTACCGCTTCAATCTCAGCGCGGGCGGCGAGCGCCCGGCGACCACGCTCGTGGCGGTGCCGGTCGCCGGCTCGGTCAGGCGCTACCGGCTCTCGACTGTCCTACCCGACGCCTTGCTGCATACGGGGGAAGGCGAGCGCCCGACACCGCCGAGCTTCGACGAGATCTGCGCCTTCATGACGCCATTGCTGCCGGAGGGCACGCGGCTGGACACGATGCATTGGTCGTCGGTCTACCGTGTGAACCACCTTATCGTATCGAGCTACGCCAAGGGACGCGGCTTCCTCGCCGGCGATGCCGCGCACATGCATCCTCCGGTCGGCGGGCAAGGGCTGAACACCGGCTTGCAAGACGCCTACAATCTGGCCTGGAAGCTGGCATTGGCGCAGCGGGGCCGCGCTTCCGCCGGCTTGCTCGAGAGCTATTCGAGCGAGCGCCGCGCGGTCGGCCTCGATCTCGTTGAGAACACCAGCCGCGCGCTCAACGAGACGCTGGCGCAGCGTTCTCCTCTGCCTGGCATGCGCGAGACCCAATTGCTGGTCACCTATCGCGGCAGCTCGATCGTCCGAGACGAGCGGGGCGATCCATCTCAAGAGGGGATCGCGGCGGGGGATCGCGTACCCGATGCCGGCGGACTGCGGCGGACCTATGTGGGATTGCCGTTCCGACTTCATGAGCGGCTAGGACGGGGGCGGCACGTACTGTTCTGCTATGCAGCGGACGAGGCGGTGCTTGAGGCACTCGTCGAAATAGGGTGCCTTGCGAAAAAGGCGCTCGGCGAGGCGGTAAGCTGCTTCGCCATCGTCCCGAAGGATTGCGCTTTGGCCGACCGCGAGGACATGCCGCTGCTGCACGATGCGGACGGCGAATTCGCCGCCACCTTCGGAGCGGCGTCAGGAATGACCTGGCTCATACGACCGGACGGCTATATCGGCTGGTTCGGGCCGACCCCTTCGCCTGAGGGGCTTGAAGCCGCACTTGGGCTCATTGCCGAGCCGACCGCGGCGTGAGACCGGTCTCCCGCGTCTGCGCCGCAACTGACAGATTGGCGAAGCGAAAGGAGCGACATGCTCGTCAGCCTGCGGGACAATCCAGCTTAGATCGTTGCCCGTTGCGAGGCGTTCTAGGTGTTTGGTCCCGGAGAGTCGTGACGCCATCCTGAGCCGAGAGGCGAAGGACGCGTTATGGCAGGAGTTCTTCTCGGCAGCGCCCGCACGAGGCCGCGAGTTCGAGCCGAGCTCCAAGCGTCGCAAGAGACGACCGGCGTCCTTACTCGGCGCTATCCCCCTTCGCTCGGTCCGGTGGTCAGCTTCTGTTCCACCTCGTCTGCTGGCTCTACGAGCAGAGCTGGTCATCATCACCACCGACCTCGCCTTCGGCGGATGGCCCTCGGTCTTCGGCGACACCAAGATGACCACGGCGCTGGAGCGGCCCCGCAGGCGGGCCATCTTGGTGGACAGGCCGGTCCCGTCGATGAAGACGAGCCTGGCCGGATCGAGCCCGGGCTGGGCTTCGAACCAGTCCCGGCGCCACTTCAGGACATCCGCACGCTCCTGCTCCCGTGCATGGGCCGACCTTTTTGAACGTCCAGCCGCGGGAGCGCAGCCCGGTGCTCGGCGCGCTGCGTTCGAGGGCGGGAGCCCGTTCGGCCTTCAGCCGGGCGGTGTGACGTGGCTCGCTTCCATTCGCCGGCGGTGGCGCGGTGGCGCGGAAACGCTTGCCAGGTTGACGATCAAGCAATTAACCTGTCATACCAGAACAACTGATCGAGCGGCACACGCAATGTTCGTGGCCGTCGCCGTTCGTGCGGGTGAGTGGGTGGGGCCGTGGCCTCACGCCGAATTGTCAGAGGGTTGAAAGACATGAAGATTGCAATCGTCGGCTGCGGCGTGGTGGGTTCCTCCTGGTCGCTGGTCTTTGCCCGCGCCGGCCACAATCTGGCGATCTACGATCGCACTCCCGCCGCCGCCGAGGCCGCCCTCGCTTTCGTCGCCAACGCCGATGCCGCCCTCGCCACCCGCTGCCGGATCGCATCGAGCCTCGCCGACGCGCTGGAAGGGGCCGACTATGTGCAGGAGAGCGCGCCGGAACGGCTGCCGATCAAGCAGGAGCTTTATCGGGAGATGGACGCACTTCTGTCGGCGACGACCATCGTCGGCAGCTCGACTTCCGGTTTCCCTGCCTCCGTCTTCACCGAAGGGCTGAACAGCGCCGCCCGCTGCCTCGTCGCCCATCCCATCAACCCGCCACACCTCATCCCGCTGGTCGAGCTGATCCCCGCCCCGTGGACCGCGACCGCGACGCTGGACTTCACCCGCGACCTGATGCGCGACCTCGGCCAGAGCCCGATCACCCTGACGCGCGAGATCAACGGCTTCGTGGTCAACCGCCTGCAGAGCGCGCTTCTCGGCGAGGCCTTCCGGCTGGTCGAGGACGGCATCTGCACCCCCGAAGAGGTCGACGCGGCGGTCGCCGACGGGCTGGGCCTGCGCTGGTGCTTCATGGGACCGTTCGCCACCATCGACCTGAACGCCGCCAACGGTGTCGCCGAGTACTGCACCAATCTCGGCCCGATGTATTACGGGCTTGCCAGGGAGCAGGCGGACCCGCGCGAGTGGACGCCCGAACTGGTCGGGTCCATCGAGGCGAAGATGCGCGCGCAGGTCCCCGCGCAGGACCTGCCGGCCCGGCGCCAATGGCGTGACCGTTTTCTGGCCGCCATCGTTGCCGCCAAGCGCGATATCACGGGGAAACTCGGCGCATGAGCGGTTTCGGGACGCCGACCCATCTGCGCCGGGACCGCTTGTCCGACCGGATCGCGAAGGACATCGAGGAGCGGGTGCTGTCGGGCGAGCTGACGGTGGGTGATCGCCTGCCCTCCGAGCGTGACCTGATGGCGCATTATGGCGTCGGCCGTCCCGCCGTGCGCGAGGCACTGCTGTGGCTGAGCAAGACCGGCATGCTGTCGGTGTCGAACGGCGATCGCACGCGCGTCACCGAGCCCGATCCGCGCGACCTGCTGCAGCTTCTGTCGGGGGCGGCCCGGATGCTGGTCGCCCGCCCGGAGGGGATCCGCCAGTTCCAGCACACGCGAATCTTCGTCGAGGTCGCCCTGGTCCGCGAGGCGGTGCGGCTGGCGACCGACAAGGATGTCGCCGATCTTGAAGCGCTGCTGCTGAAGAACGAGAGCTGCACCGACGACATCCTCGGCTTTTCGGCCACCGACGATGCCTTCCATCATCGCATCGGCAGCATCGCGCAGGACCCGCTGCTGGATGCGCTCTACCACGTCGTGCTGGAACTGCTGGAGGAGCAGCGCCGCTTCTCGCTCAGCCATCCCGATGGTCTGCGCAAGGCCATGGCCGCGCACCGCCACATCTTCGAGGCCATCCGCGACCGCGATGCGGACCGCGCCGAGGCGGCGATGCGCGAGCACCTCGCCACCGTGATCCAGACCTACTGGGACATTCGCGAACAGACGCCGGACACGCCCTGACGGGGCGCTCTCCGCGACCGGATATTCTGCAAAGGCTTGAAAAATGCTTCTCGGCTGCATTGGCGACGACTTCACCGGCTCCAGCGATCTGGCCAACACCCTGTCGAAGCAGGGCATGCGCGTCACCCAGTTCTCCGGCGTGCCGACGACCGGCGCCGCCCCATCGGTCGAGGCCGGCGTGGTGGCGCTGAAGTCGCGCAGCATCCCCGCGAAGGAGGCCGTGGCGCAGTCGCTTCAGGCGCTGGAATGGCTGAAGGCGCAGGGCTGCACCCAGTTCCTGTTCAAATACTGCTCCACCTTCGACAGCACGCCCGAGGGCAATATCGGGCCCGTCGCCGAGGCCCTGGCCGAGGCGCTCGATGCCCGCAAGGTGGTGGTGTGTCCGGCCTTTCCCGGCGCCGGCCGCACCATCTACCAGGGCCACCTCTTCGTCCATGACCGGCTTCTGAACGAAAGCGGCATGGAGCACCATCCGCTGAACCCGATGACCGATGCCGATATCGGCCGCTGGCTGGCGCGCCAGACCGCGATGCCGATCGGCCATGTCCGCTTTCCCGAGGTGCGCAGCGGCGCCGCCGCCATCGCCGAGGCGCTGGCGCACGCCGATGCGAAAGGCGCCCGGCTGATCGTGGTGGATGCCCTGTCCGACGCCGACCTGATGGAAATTGGCACGGCGCTGGACGGTGCGACGCTGCTGACCGGGGGATCGGGGATCGCCATGGGGCTGCCCGCCAATTTCCGCCGGCAGGGGCTTCTTTCCGGCGAAGGCAGCACCTGGCAGGGCGTGGAAGGGACCTGCGTCGTGCTCTCGGGCTCCTGCTCCACCGCGACGCGCGGGCAGGTGGGCCGGCATCGCGACGCCGGCCTGCCCGCCCTCGAGATCACGGCCGAGGACGCCGTCTCCGGCCGGCTCGATCCGCAGGCGATCGCCGGCTGGGCCATGGCACAGGCCGGGCGCCCTCTGGTGTTCTCCTCCGCCGATCCCGCTCAGGTCCGGGCCGCGCAGGAAGCCTATGGCCGGGAGAAGGTCGCGGCGGCGATCGAGCACGCCTTCGCCGACATCGCCCGGGCTCTGGTCGCCGCCGGAATCGGGCGTCTGGTCGTCGCCGGCGGCGAGACCTCGGGAGCGGTGGTCGAGGGGCTCGGCCTGACCGCGCTGGAGATCGGGCCGGAAATCGCGCCCGGTGCCCCGGCCCTGCGCAGCACGCCGCCGGGCGGCCGTCCCGTGGCGCTGGCGCTGAAGTCCGGGAATTTCGGCGGGCCGGACTTCTTCGCGGAAGCCGACGCCATCCTGCGCGGCAACTGACGGCGAACGTCGCGGACGGCGAACCGCCGCCCGCGGAATAACAGAACACAAGCTTCAAGGAGGATACAAATGCTGAAATCATTTGCGAAAATTCTTAAGCCGGCGCTTTTTTCTGCCGCCGCAGCGCTGTTGGTCGCCTCCGCGACCTCCCCGGCTTCCGCGCAGGAGGTGCTCAACCTCAAGCTCGGCCATATCCAGTCCGAACAGGATCTGTGGCAGTTCGGGGCCCAGAAGTTCAAGGAGGAGCTGGAGGCCCGCTCGAACGGCACGATCACCCTGACCATCTATCCGAACTCGACGCTCGGCGGCGACCGCGACCTGGTCGAGGGCATGCAGATGGGCACCGTGGACTTCGGCCTGATCGCCGGCGTGCTCGGCAACTTCGCGCCTTCCATCCAGCTTCTGGAACTGCCCTACCTCTTCAAGTCGCAGGAGGAGTTCAACAAGGTCATCCAGGGGCCGATCGGCGAGGAGATCGCCGCCAACGTGCTCAAGAACGCCAATGTCCGCATCCTCGACTGGTGGGAGCGCGGCTCGCGCGAGGTGACCTCGAACAAGCCGATCAACGGCATCGAGGACCTGAAGGGCCTGAAGATCCGCGTTCCCGAGATTCCCGCCATGGTCACCACCTGGCGTGCCATCGGCGCCAACCCGACCCCGATGGCGTGGAGCGAGGTCTATACCGGCCTTGAGCAGCACGTGATCGAGGCGCAGGAGAACCCGATCCCGTTCATCTATGGCGGCCGCATCAACGAGGTGCAGAAGTACCTCGCCATGACCGACCACAAATATGAGTACGTGACCCTGACGATGAGCGAGCTGCGCTGGAACCAGCTTACGCCCGAGCAGCAGAAGATCGTCGTCGAGGCTGCCGCCGCGGCCACCAAGGCGGAGAACGAGGCCGTCCGCACGCAGACCGCCGAGATGCTGAAGAAGATGGTCGACGGAGGGATGCAGGTCACCCATCCCGACACGGCGCCGATCGCGGCCGCTGCCGTCGGCGCGCACGAGGCCTTCGCCACCAAGGTCGACAGCGACCTTTACAACCGCATCCTCAAGGAACTGGGCCGGTAACGCATAAGGGCCTGCCCGCGGCAACGCCGGCGGCGCCACCCGGGAACGGTGCGGGGCGAAAGCTCACGCCGCCCCGGGCGGTGCGCCGCCGGCGATGCCCGCCGCGGCGTGCAGCCTAAGGGAGAGAGCGGCTTGGAAAAGCTTGATCGGCTGTTGCACATAATCCTTCTCTGGGCCATCGCGGCGCTCATCTTCGCCATGATGGGCATCACCTTCACCCAGGTGATTTCCCGCTATGTCCTGGAGAATTCGCTGAGCTGGTCCGAAGAGGTGGGCAGGTACATCTTCGTCTGGATCACCTTCCTCGGCATGGCGGCGGCCTTCCAGTCCAAGGCGCATATCGCCCTCGATCTCCTCGTTTCGCTGCTGCCGGCCAAGCCGTCGCGCGGGCTCACGGTGCTGAACGCCCTGCTTGTCGCCGTGGTCGGCCTGGCGCTGGTCGTGGGCGGCGTGTCGCTGATGACGTTCGGCCTGCATCAGCGCAGCGCCGCGCTCGGCATACCGATGTACTGCGTCTATGTGGTGATCCCCTTTAGCGGGGCCGCCCTGTTTTATTTCGCGCTGCGCGCCGCGTGGCAGAAGATGGCCTCCGGCGGAAAGAGCGCGTCATGATTGCCCTTCTTCTCTTCGGCGGCTTTGCGCTGTTCCTGGTTCTGGGCGTTCCCGTCGCCTTCGGCATCGCCCTCGCCTCCCTCGGCGCGATCGTCTATCAGGGCTACCCGATGGCGCTGTTCGGCCAGCGTCTGTTCACCTCGGTCGATTCCTTCCCGCTGATGGCGATCCCGTTGTTCATGCTGGCGGGGTCGCTGATGGGCCATGGCGGCATCACCCGGCGCATCATCAATTTGGCGCTGGCGCTGGTCGGCAACATTCGCGGCAGTCTCGCCCATGTCGTGGCGACCAGCGGCGTCATCATGGGCGGCGTGTCGGGCTCGGGCGTGGCCGATGTCGCGGCGCTCGGCTCGGTGATGATCCCGGAGATGAAGAAGCGCAATTACGATGCCGGCTTCTCCGCCGCGCTGGTGGCGTCCTCGGGCAGCCTCGCGCTGATCCTGCCACCGAGCATCGCGATCATCATCTACGGCGTTTCCAACCAGGCCTCGATCGGCGATCTGTTCCTGGCCGCCATCGCCCCCGGCATCGTGATCGGCCTCGGTTTCGCGCTCTATTCCTATTTCTTCGCCCTCAGGCATGGCTATCCCACCGAGGGGCGGGTGAGCGGCGCGGAGAAGTGGCGGCGCTTCAAGGAAGCGAGCTGGGCCCTGATGATGCCGGTCATCATCATCGGCGGCATCCGCATGGGCGTGTTCACCCCCACCGAGGGCGGCGCCGTGGTCGCCGTCTATGCCTTCCTGGTGGGGCTGTTCGTCTACAAGGAATTCACCCTCGCCGACATTCCCAAGATCTGCATGGAGGCAGCCATCGCCACCGCGGTGATCGCCGCCATCATCGCCGCCACCTCGCTGTTCGGCTGGCTGCTGACCAATGCAAGGCTGCCCCAGACCATCGCCGGTGCCATTCTCGGCCTGACCGAGAACAAGATCCTGCTGCTGCTGCTCATCAACGTCATGCTGCTGATCGTCGGCATGTTCCTCGACAGCGGCCCGGCGATCCTGCTGATGACGCCGATCCTGGGGCCGGTGGCGGCGCATCTGGGCGTGGACCCGGTGCAGTTCGGCCTCATCATGGTGATCAACCTCACCATCGGCCTGCTGACGCCGCCGGTGGGAACGGCGCTCTATCTCGCCAGCAGTATTTCGGGGGTGCCGGTGATGAAGCTCTCAAGAGCCATGCTGCCCTTCATCGCCATCATGCTGGCCACGCTGGCGCTGGTGACCTACGTGCCCGGCTTCACCAGTTGGGCGATCTCGAAATAGCCGGCAGAACATCCGCAATCGGCATCCGTCCCGGAGCCCTTACATCCAGCGTCGAGGCTTGGAACATGACCGCAACCTCCAAGGCAGAGCAATTGTGCAGCCTGTGCCGCAGCCTGTTCGAGCGCGGCTATTCCGTCGGCGGTGCCGGAAACGTCTCGGTGCGGCTGGACGATGGCGGCTTTCTGGTCACGCCGACCGGGGGCAGCCTGGGGCGGATAACCCCGGCCGATCTGGCGCGGATAGATGCCGCGGGAAAGCCGGTCGCCGGTCCCAAACCCTCGAAGGAATTCACCTTCCATCAGGCGCTGTTCGACTGCCGGCCGGAAGCGGGGGCGATCGTGCATCTGCACTCCACCTATCTCACCGCCCTGTCGTGCCTGGAGGACCTGCCCACCGACAACGCGCTGCGCCCCTTCACGCCCTATTACGTGATGCGGGTCGGCTACCTCCCGGTGATCCCCTATTACCGTCCCGGCGCGCCGGAGATCGGGCGCGACCTCGCGCGCGCGGCAAGCGCGCACCCGGTCAATGCCTTCCTTCTCGCCTCGCATGGCGTGGTGGTGCTGGGCAGGGACCTTGAGGACGCGGTCAACAATGCCGAGGAACTGGAGGAAACCGCCCGCCTCGCCTTCATCCTGCGCGGCGAAAAGATCCGCTATCTGACCGAGGTCGAGATCGCCGAACTCGGCGGGCCCGCCCGCCGCTGAGAGGCGGCCGTGCGCGAAGCCCGCTTGGGAACGCTGCCGGCCCATGCGCGCCCTTCCACGCGGCCGCCGCCACCGCGGGAACGCGGCGGCGGGGACGCTTCCGCCGGATGTGTCCTGGCTTCGTCCTGACTTTTTTCGTTCGCGCCGTCAGGCCGCGCGGCTGATCGCCAGATCGATGTCCCCGCGCACCTCGACCTCGATTTCGAGGATCGACATCGGCGTGCCGCGCTCCAGGCGAACCTTCACGTTGTCCTGCCCGCAGGGAACGTGTTTGGCGACGACGGCCAGAATGTCCTCGCGCAGGCGCGAGAGCAGATCGTCGCCGCCCAGCACCTGGCGTTCGTGGGAAAGCAGAATCTGCAGCCGTTCCCGCGCCTGGGGGGCGCTGCCGCTTGAGAAAAGGCGCTTCCACAGGGTCATGCCGCCCTCCGCAGGAGCTTGCTGAACAGGCCGCCACGCTGGCGCGGCAACTCCATGGCGATGTTCTCGCCCTTGAGGCGCAGCGCCGCGTCCTGATAGGCGCGCGCGGGCGCGCTGTTGGGTTCGTGGATCGAGACCGGCACGCCCATATTGGACGCCTTGAGTACGTCCGCGCTCTCCGGCACGATGCCCAGTAGCGGCAGCGACAGGATTTCCAGAACGTCCTCGGTCTTCAGCATGTCGCCGCGCGCCGCGCGAACCGGGTCGTAGCGCGTCAGCAGCAGGCGTTTGTCCACCGTCTCGCCGCGTTCGGCCTTCAGTGTCTTGGCGTCGAGGATGCCGACGATACGGTCGCTATCGCGCACCGACGAGACTTCCGGGTTCGTCACCACGATGGCGATCTCGGCATGGCGCATGGCCAGCGTCGCCCCGCGCTCGATGCCCGCCGGGCTATCGCAGATCACCCAGTCGAAATGCTGCGCCAGCAGGCCGATCACCCGGTCCACGCCCTCTTCGGTCAGCGCGTCCTTGTCGCGGGTCTGCGAGGCCGGCAGCAGGAACAGCGAATCCAGCCGCTTGTCCTTGATGAGCGCCTGCGGCAGGCGGGCATCGCCCTGGATGACGTTGACGAAGTCGTAGACGACCCGCCGTTCCGCCCCCATGATGAGGTCGAGATTGCGCAGCCCCACGTCGAAATCGACAACGACGACCTTGTCTCCGGTGCGGGCCAGGGCCGCGCCGATGGCGGCGGTGGTCGTCGTCTTGCCGACGCCGCCCTTTCCCGACGTGACTGTGATGATCTTAGCCATGTCTTGCTTCGCTCCTAAAGCGCGGTGAGTCGTAAGGTCTCGTCGTCGGTCGACACGCGGACCGCCTTGCCCCGGAAGGCGTCGTCGATGTCCTCGGCCGTCCGGTAGATGCCGTCCACGGCCAGAAGTTCGGCTTCCAGCTTGCTGCAGAAGATCTGCGCCGAGGCACCGAACGTCGCTCCGGCGATGGCCCGGCCGGCGAGCGTGCCGTAAACATGGATCGATCCGCCGGCGATGATCTCGGCGCCGGCGCCGACCGAGCCGATGATGGTCACGTCGCCCTCGAGGCAGACAATGGACTGGCCGGAGCGCACGCGCCGGTCGACCAGCAGGTTGACCGGCTCGACGGGCTTTCGCGCCTCCGCCGGCGCAACGGCGAATTCGGCGGCGGCCAGCGTGGCGTCGCGCCCTCCGCGCAGGATGGGAGGCATGCCGGCATCGACAAGGCTCGGGCGCACGCCCTCCAGCCCGACCAGCCGGACGCCGCGCGTTGCCAGTTCGCTGATCCAGCGCTCCACCTCCGCCTTGCTCTGCGCCGTGCCGGCGAGATCGAGCACCACGGTCCGGCCGGTGAAGAACCCCGGAGAGCGCTGCAGCCACACATCGAAATCGGCCAGCCATGCCGCCAGCGGCACGTCCGCCACCAGCGTCATCGCCATGAAGGAGCGCCCACGAAAGCGGATGGATGGCCCGGTTTGACTGACAGCGTTCACGGTTCGAATCTCCTCCGATGGAGGATAGATTCGGTTAATCTTGGTTAACGACGCGTTAACCGATCCGGTCTCTCCACGGCTCTATGCTGAACTCCCGCCGGCCGAGGCCAGGCATGGGCGGCATTGCCCGCGTTGCAGGCGGCATTGAACGCGGCGACGCCAGGCGCCGGCGCGATCGGACAGGTCTTCCGGCGCATCGGGGCCTCCTTTCGGTACGCGTCAGACCGATGGAAAATCGGCGGCGTGCGGGGAGCGGCCAAGGCAGCCCATGTCGGCCAGCGTCGCCGCGATGGCGTGGTCGAGCGGGGTATGCGGCTCTGTGCCGAGCAGGTCCACGAGACGGCGATTGTCGAGCCGCATCGGGTGCTTCCAGACCGGCTCAATCTCCAGCGCTTCGCGGGGAAAGCCGCCAAAGGGCGCCGCAAGACGCATCATCCACCAGGGAAAGGCGCGCTCGGGCAGGTCCTCGCCCACGACGCGGCGCACCGCGTCGCGCATCTGCGTGCCGGTCGCATCCCATTGGCCGGCGAACTGGACCCGCTCATGGGGCCGCAACCGCTCGGGAATCGCGAGCAGCCCGGCAAATGCCGCCGCAAGATCGGGCAGATAGGCATAGGCATGCGGAACCCCCGGCGCCATGCTGGTGAACGTCCGCACGGGCTGCCCCGGCTTCACCATCGCCTGGGCGAACCAGCTTGCCCGGGCCGCCGGCCCGAAGAAATCGCCCGCGCGCACGATGAGCGACGGAAGCTGCGGCGCCGCCTCCGCCAGCTTGCGTTCGAGCGCGATGCGGACCCGCCCTTTCCGGGTGCACGCATTTTGCGGCGTGTTTTCGTCGATGACGGCCGTATGCGCGGGGTCATAATTATAGACCGTGCCGGGCAGCACGATCCGCGCCCCACCCGCGGCCCGGGCCGCCGCCAGCGTGTTGTCCATCATCGGCAGCACCAGCGACGACCAGTGGCGATAGCCCCGCGGATTGACCGCGTGCACGATGACCGCAACGCCGTCGCCCAGAGTGGCGGCACGCACGACGGCGGCCTGGTCCATGGCGTCGCCGGCCACGAAGTGTGGAGCCGGGCAAGCGTGCCGCCAGCCCGAAACGGCCGAATCGGCCTCGCGGCAAAGCGCGCGCACCTGCCATCCATCCCGGATGAGCCGGGCGGCGATCGCACCGCCGATCCCGCCCGTTGCACCCAGCACCAATGCCGTCCGTGGGGCGGCGTTCGTCGAAGCGGTCTGAACCATCGGTGATCTCCTTTCGAAACGAAGATCGGCCCGATCGGCTCACATGAAAATTGTCGTTAATCCCCCATCAGCCTATAAGAAATTTATGAACCGGAATGTCGAATGGGACGATCAGCGCGCTTTCCTGGCGGTTGTGGAGACCGGCAGCCTGTCGGCCGCAGCGCGGCGGCTGGGCTTGTCCCAGCCCACGGTGCGCGCGCGCATAGAGGGGCTGGAGGCGGCATTGGGGACGACGCTGTTCACCCGTTCCGTGCATGGCTTGGTCCCGACCCCGACAGCCGAAGCCATGGCCGCGCCGGCGCGCGCCATGGCGCATGCGTCGGAAGCCATGCTGCGGGCGGCATCCGCCGATTCAGGCGCCGTCGCCGGCCGGGTTCGGCTCAGCGTCTCCGACTTCGTGGGTCTGGAGGTCCTGCCGCCGATGCTTCGCAGCCTGCGCGACAGGCATCCCCACCTCACGGTCGAGTTCGAGCTGAGCAATGCCAGTGCCGACCTGCTCGACCAGCAGGTGGATGTGGCGGTGCGGATGCGTCCGCCGGAACAAGCCGCGCTCGTGGCGAAGAAGGTGCCGTCGATCCCGCTCGGCCTGTTCGCGAGTCGCGATTATCTCGAAATCCATGGGCGACCCGCCTCCAGGGCCGAGATCGCCGACCATCTGTTCATCGGGCCGGACCGCAACCGCGGCGATCTGGCCGTCGCCGCGCGGATCGGCGACCCTGCCGGCATCCGCTGGATCGCGCGGACCGACAGCCATCCGGCGCAATTCGCGCTCGCACGCGCCGGCCTCGGCATTGCGGTGGCGCAGGTCCCGGCGGCGCTGCGCTATCCCGATCTCGAGCGCGTCCTGCCCGATATCGCGCTTCCCGAATTGCCGACCTGGATCGTGACGCATGAAAATCTGCGTCGCCTGCCGCGTGTCGGGGCGCTGTTCGATCATCTTGTCGAGGCCTTCGGAGGCAACTCGCTGCCTCAGCCCGGCTGAAGTTATCGTCGCGCTACGGCGTCAACACAGTGCGCATCTTCATCGGGCGCCGCCCCTTGCCACCGGCCGCAACGATTGGACCGATGACTGTGAATTTCTCGTCGTTCCGTCGCCAGCCGTGCGGCCGCACCAACGCGGCCGGCAGACCGCTGTCGGTCATCCAAAGGAAAGTGCTCTGTAATCAATAAGCTGGAGCATTTTCGCGTCGCGAAAGTCTGTCGACTTTCGCGGAAAATGCTCTAGACCCTCATCGTGAATTCCGGACGTTCGATCGGCGCCGGGACAGATCGGTAATGAAAGCCCGCTCGCCGGGCATGGGACCGCCGCCGCGCGGCGCAAACGGTGTCCCCACGCTTCCTTCACCCTCGGTTCCACGTAAATGCGGCGCCAGGGTGGTATCGCGCGGCCGCGGGCCGGAACCGCGCCGCCGACGCCCGTTCAGCGGATGCCGCGCAGCCTCACGCTGCGCCGGCGCAGCAGTTCGGCAGTGAGCAGCAGCCCCGCCGCGAACAGGATCAGCAAGGTCGCGGCGGCGAGGATGGTCGGGCTGATGTTCTCGCGAATGCCGTCGAACATCTGGCGCGGCAGGGTGCGTTGCAGCGGTCCGGTCAGGAACAGCGCCACCACCACCTCGTCGAACGAGGTCACGAAGGCGAACAGCGCGCCGGAGATCACCCCCGGCGCGATGATCGGCAAGGTCACGCGGCGGAACGCGGTCAGCGGCGCCGCGCCGAGGCTCGCCGCGGCACGGGCGAAATTGGGGTCGAAGCCGGTCAGCGTGGCGCTGACGGTGACCAGCACGAAGGGCGCCCCGAGCGCCGCATGGGCAAGGCCGAGGCCCAGCAGCGAGGAGGACAGCCCGAGCGGGGCGTAGAAGAAATAGCTGCCCAGCGCCACGATCACGATCGGCACGATCATCGGCGAGATCAGCACGCCCATCAGCAGCGCCTTGCCGCGGAACGCGTTGCGGTGCAGCCCCAGCGCCGCCAGCGTGCCGAGCGTGACCGCGATGACGGTGGCGATGGCGCCGACGATGAAGCTGTTGAGGATCGCCCGGCCCCACGCCGGGCTGGTCAGCAGCGTCTCGTACCAGCGCAGCGAGACGCCGGGGATCGGCAGACTGAGAAAGCTGGCCGAGGAGAACGAGATCGGCAGGATCACCAGCAGCGGCAGCACCAGGAAGGCGAGCACCAGCGCGCTGAAGCTCCACAGGACGATGGCGCGGATTCGCTCTCCCATGGCGTCAGCCCAGCTTCATGCCGTCGGTGCCGACGACGCGCGTATAGACGAGATAGAGCGCGACGGTGATCACCAGCAGCACCGCGCCCAGCGCCGCCGCCAGCCCCCAGTTGAGCGTCTGCAGCGTCAGGAAGGCGATCAGCGCGCTGACCATCTGGTCGTTCGGCCCGCCGATCAGCAATGGCGTGATGTAGTAGCCGATGGACAGGATGAACACGAGCAGGCAGCCCGCGGTGACCCCCGGCAGCGACAGCGGCAGATACACCCGGCGGAAGGCGGTGAAGAACGGCGCGCCGAGCGAGGTCGCCGCCCGCATGTAGTTGGGCGGAATGCCCTTCATCACCGAATAGATCGGCAGCACCATGAAGGGCAGCAGCACATGGGTCATGGCGATCAGCACGCCGGGGCGGTTGAACACCAGGTCCAGCGGCTGCCCGATCACGCCGAGCCATTGCAGCGCCTCGTTGAGCGGGCCCTCGCGCTGGAGAATCACCAGCCAGCTCGCGGTGCGCACCAATAGCGAGGTCCAGAACGGCAGCAGCACCAGGATCATGAGCAGGTTGGCGGTGGATTCCGGCAGCGTCGCCAGCCGGTAGGCCAGCGGATAGGCCAGCACCAGGCAGAGGAAGGTGACGATGGCGCTGATTTCGAGCGTGCGCGTCAGCGCCGCCACATAGACCGCCCGGCTCGGGTCGATCGGCTGCACATTGTCGTTGTCGTCGCGCCGATGGTCGAGCGCGGCCAGCAGGTAGCCCTCGGTGAGCCGCGGCGAGGCCCGCCCCAGCGCCGCCCAGATCGCCACCTCGCCCCATTGCGGGTTGAGCCCGACCAGCGTGTCCCGCCAGCTGCCCGCCGGCGTCTCGGGAAGCCGGCGCGCGGTCGCCATCAGCAGCGAACGATAGCCGGCATTCTCGAAGTTGAGCCGGCTGGCCAGCTCCGGCAGGGTGCGGTTCCGCGCCGCCGTGCGCAACTCCTCGGCGAAGGCGGCGAACACCGCCTCGTCGGGGAGCGTGCGCGGCTCGGTGGCGCGCCAGGGCTGCAGCAGCGCCGAGGTCTGCGGCAGGATGTCCGGCATCGGCCCGTTCTGCACGCTCTTCACCAGCATGCCGGCGATCGGCAGCAGGAAGAACACGAAGGTGAACAGGATGAGCGGCAGCGCGAGGCCGAGCCCGCGTAGCGTGCGCGCGCGCTCGGCCCGGCGCAGCGATGCGCGCATGTCCCGGGCCTCGCCTGCCATCCTCATCCCCGCCATCGGGCGCCGCCGATCACGCCGCCACCGTCAGTTCACCGCCCAGGCGTTGAAGCGCTCGTTCAGCGCCTCGATATTGTCGACCCAGAAGCTGGTGTCGAAGCTGACGCCGTGCTCGATGACGCCCGGCGCGGTCGGCAGATAGGGCAGGACATTGGGCGCGATCTGGCCGGTGGAGTCCTTCAGCGTCGGGCCATAGGCCAGCACGTTGGCGACGTCCTGCTGGCGGGCCGGCGTCTGGATGAACTTCAGGAACCCCTCCGCCTGGTCCTTGTTCGGTGAATTGGCGAGGATGACCCAGCTGTCGACCTGGTAGATGAAGCCCGCCGGCCAGGCGAGGGCGAAATTAGTCTTCTCGGTATTGTTGGCGGCGAAGACGCGCCCGTTATAGACGCTGGTCATCACCACTTCGCCGGACTGGAGCAGCTGCACCGGCTGCGAGCCGGCTTCCCACCACACGATGTCCTTCTTGATGGTGTCGAGCTTCTTGAAGGCGCGGTCGACACCTTCCTTGGTCGCCAGCAGCTTGTAGATGTCGCCCGGCGCCACGCCGTCAGCCATCAGCGCGAATTCCAGCGACTGGCGCGGGCCGCGGCGCAGCGAGCGCTTGCCGGGGAATTTCTTGGTGTCGAAGAAGTCGGCCCAGCTCTTCGGCCCGTCCTCGCCGAGCTTCGACTTGTCATAGGCGAGCGCGGTCGACCAGACGAAGGTGCCGACGCCGCATTCATCGGCCATGCCCGGCAGGTACTGGTCCTTGTTGCCCAGCTTGGCCCAGTCGAGCCGGGCGTAGAGGCCTTCCTCGCAGCCGAGCACCAGCTCGTCCGCCTCCACCTGCACCACGTCCCAGGTCGAATCGCCCTGCGCCTTGGTGCGCAGCACGCCGATGCCGCCATTCCAGCTGTCCTGCACCAGCGGGTTGCCGGTGTCCTTCACATAGGGCTGGAACATCGCCTTGTTCTGCTCCGCCTGCGCCGCGCCGCCCCATCCCACCACGGTCAGGTCGCGCGCCATCGCGGTGCCGGCCGCGAGCGAGAGGCCGGCGGCGACGCCGGCGGAAAGGATCAGTCGTCCGATAGTGCTGTTCATGCTCGTTCCCTCGTTTGTTGTCTTGCGGCAGTCTCGTCGTCTTGCGGCACGTCTCTTCAGCTCGCACGTCTCGTCGGCTTGCACGCCCCGAAACCGTCAGCCCGGCGCGTCCAGCGCCAGGCAATCGGCGGTGTTGAAGCCGATCCGCAGTTCCTGGCCGGCGGCGAAGCTGTGGCCGCTTTCGGCATTGGGTACCTTGGCGATGAAGTCGTCGACCTTCATGGTCGACAGCCGCAGCCGGAGGTGGTCGCCATGATAGATCACCTCCTCCACCCTGGCCGGCATCACATTCGCATAGGCCGCCCCGTCGGCGACGATGCGCACGCGCTCGGGACGGATCGAGATCAGCTTGCGGGCCCCGGGGCTGCGATCGCCGATCGCCTCGCAGCGCAGCGGCCCGGCCGCCGTCTCCACCTCGCAATCGCCGCCCGCCAGGCGCTTCAGCGTGCCGTCGACCCGGTTGTTCTCGCCGATGAAGCCGGCGACGAAGGCGTTCTGCGGGCGCTCATACAGTTCCTTCGGCGTCGAGAGCTGCTGGATCCGGCCCTCGTTGAACACCGCCACCCGGTCGGACATGGTCAGCGCCTCGCTCTGGTCGTGGGTGACATAGACGATGGTCACGCCCAGCCGCTCATGCAGGTGCTTGATCTCGTACTGCATGGCTTCGCGCAGCTGCTTGTCCAGCGCGCCGAGCGGCTCGTCCATCAGGATCAGCACCGGCTCGAACACCAGCGCGCGGGCCAGCGCCACGCGCTGCTGCTGGCCGCCGGAAAGCTGGCTGGGCCGGCGGTCGGCCAGATGCTGCAGATGCACCATGCCGAGCGCGGCGCGGGCCTTGCGGTCCGCCGCCGCCGCCGACAGCTTCCGCACGCTGAGCGGAAAGGCGACGTTCTCCACCACCGTCATGTGGGGAAACAGGGCGTAGTTCTGGAACACCACGCCGATGTCGCGCTTGTGCGGCGGCACGCCGTCGATCGGCCGGCCGCCGAGCGTGATGCGCCCCGCCGTCGGCCGCTCGAAGCCGGCCAGCATCATCAGGCAGGTGGTCTTGCCCGAGCCCGAGGGGCCGAGCATGGTCAGGAACTCGCCGCGGGCGATGACGAGATCGAGGTCGGAGACGACGAGCGTGCGCCCGTCATAGGTCTTGCGGACTTTCTCGAAGGTCACGAAGGCGTCGTTCATCGGGTCACGCGGTCTGGCAGGTCGGGCGGGCGTCGAGCGATACCGCCCACCCTAGCGGAATCGCATGGCCCCGGGCCAGACCCGATTGACGCCATGGGCATTCTTGCCCTGTCGCGTCGCCTGACCGCCTCAGCCGGCCGCCGCGCCGGACAGGAAGCCCGCGACCCGGGCGGCGAACGGCCCGGCGCGGGTGCGCGGGTAGAAATGCCCGCCCTCGAACGCGGCAAGCGTGGCGCCGGGAATCCCGCGCGCGAGGCGTTCGGACTGCGCGAACAGGATCATCGCGTCGTCGCGCGCCCCCAGCACCAGGGTCGGCGCGCCGATGCGGCCAAGCTCCGCCGCGCGGTCGAAGGCGAGCAGCATGCGGATCCGGGCGGCGGTCACCGCCAGCGGCGCCAGCGCCTGCGCCGCCCGGCCGGTGGCGATCTCCAGCTCGGCCTCATGCGCGGCGAGCCATTCCGCGTCATAGCCCAGCACATGGGTGAAGGCCTGGTAGATGTCCGGCCGACCGGCTTCCAGAAGCGCCAGCCGGGCCTCGAACAGGGCGCGGAAACGCGCATCCGGGCCGGGCCAGCTTCCCGAGACGACGAGGCGATCGACCCGCGCGGCGCTGTCGAGGGCAAGCGTCTGCACCACCGCGCCGCCGGTGGAATGGCCGACCAGATGGGCGCGTTCGCACCCCTCGGCGTCCAGGATCTCCGCGACGTCGCGGGCGATGCGCCCGATCGTGTAGGGCCCCTCCGGCCGGTCGCTGCGCCCGGCGCCGCGATGGTCGACCAGAATCAGCCGGAAGCGCGCCTCCAGCCGCTCGGCCACCGGCTCCCAGAAGCGCCCGTCGCCGCCCAGCCCGGGAACCAGCACCACCGGGGGGCCGCTGCCGCGCGTCTGGTAATGCACGCGGCAGCCGTCGGAGGTGGTCAGCAGCGGCATGGCCCGTCCTCAGATCGGCTGCTCGCCGGTGTAGCCCGGCCAGGTGTCGCCCAGCCGGTAACCGTCCGGGAACGGGTCGGTCGGGTCGAGCACATATTGATGGAAGGCGGTGATCCAGCCCGGCCCGGTGATGGTCGGCAGCACCGCCGGCCGGCCGGCAAGCTCGGTGGTGCCGCGCAGCCTGCCGATGAATTCGGTGCCGATCAGCGAGCGGTGCCGGAAGGTCTCGCCCACCTTCAGCAGCCCGCGCGCGTGCAGCGCCGCCATGCGCGCGCAGGTGCCGGTGCCGCAGGGCGAACGGTCGTGCCGGCCGGGCGAGACGATGACGGTGTTCTTCGAGGTGAGACCGTCGGCGGTGCGCTCCAGCGGCCCGGCGAACAGGGTCTGGTTGATGGTATGGATATCCGGGTTCTCCGGGTGCACGCAGGGCACCTGCTCGGCCGCCGCCTTCTTGATGCGCTCGCCGACCTCGACCAGTTCGCCGGCCTCCTTCAGATCGAGCGCATAGCCCAGGCTCGCCGCGTCGACGATGGCGTAGATCATCCCGCCATAGGCGACATCGACGCGGATGGCGCCGAGGCCCGGCACATCCACCTCGGCGTCGAGCGCGAAGACGAAGCCGGGCACGTTGTCGAAGGTCACGTTCACGCATTTGCCGTCGCGGCACTCGGCCGAGACCTTCACCAGCCCGGCCGGCGCCTCCATCACCAGATGGGTGACCGGCTCCTGCATCGGAATCATGCCGGTCTCCAGCAGCACGGTGACGGTGCAGATGGTGTTGGTGCCGGACATCGGCACGTAATAGTCGGATTCGATGATGACGAAGCCGGCATCGGCCTCCGGCGTGGTCGGCGGCAGCACCAGGTTGACGCATTGCGAGACCCGCCCGCGCGGCTCGTTGAGCAGGAACCGGCGCAGCTCGTCGCGGTGCGCCTGCACATACTGCATCTTCTCGAACATGGTCTTGCCGGGAACGTCGCGCACGCCCCCGGTGATGACCTCGTTGAGTTCGCCGGCGGCATGAGCCCCGACGACATTGATCATCCGGCTGAAGCGCATCGTTCCCCCCCTCAGGCTGCCGACCGCGAGGCGATGGCGAGCGCCCTCGCCGTCGCCTCGAGAACGCCGAGCACCCGCTCGCGCTCGGCGCCGATCAGCGGCAGGCGCGGGGCGCGCACCCATTCCGGCGCGCCATAGGTCACCTTCTCCGCCAGCTTGATGTACTGCACCAGCTTCACATCGGTATCGAGATGGAAGGCCGGGGTGAGGATGCGGTAGAGCGCGCGCGCCTCCTCGAACCGGCCCGCCTTGCATAGATTGAACAGCGCGACGCATTCCGCCGGCCAGGCATTGGTCATGCCCGACACCCAGCCGGTGACGCCGAGCGCGGCGCTTTCCAGCAGCAGGTCGTCGACGCCGCAGAACACCGAGAAGCGGTCGCCGCACTCATTGTAGAGGTCGGTGACGCGGCGGATGTCGCCGGTCTCCTCCTTGATGCAGACGATGGTCTTCACGTCGGCGAGGTCGTTGAGGATGGCCGGGGTGACGTCGACGCCATAGGCGATCGGGTTGTTGTAGACCATGATCGGCAGGCCGCAGCCGGTGCCGAGCGTGCGGTACCAGGCCGCCGTCTCGCGCGGGTCGCTCTTGTAGGCGATGGAGGGGAAGGCCATCAGCCCTTCGGCGCCCAGCTTCTCGTAGTGGCGGGCGGCGGCCAGCGCCTCGGCCATGCCGACATGGGCGAGGCCGGAGAGCAGCGGCACGCGCCCGGCCACGACTTCCTTAGCGGCAAGGATGACGCTCTCGCGCTCGGCGGCGGTGAGCGAGGCGTTCTCGCCCAGCATCGGCAGCACGATGACCCCCGACACGCCGCTGGCGATCAGCCGGTCGAGGCTCGCCTGGGTGGCGGCGAGGTCGAGGCTCTCATCCTCCTTCAGCTTGGTGGTGACGGCGGGGAATACTCCGGTCCAGCGGGTCATGGCGTGTCCTTTGGCGTCTGTTGAGGCGTGCGGGGGGCGGCGGCGCGTTCGGCGAGGAAGCGGGTCAGGTCTTCCGGCGTGTCGCAGGGCAGGATGCCGAGCCGGCTGATGTCGACGCGGACATCGACCGGCAGGCCGGAATTGGACTCGTCCGGCACCTGGTTGAGCCGTCCGCCAATGCACACCGGCAGTTCCGCCCCGGCGCGGGCGAGCGCATCGCGCACCTCGCCGGCATAGCGCAGCGCGACCCCGTTATAGGTGCTGATGGCGATCAGGTCGGCCCGCGCCGCCAGCGCCGTGGCGACCAGGTCGTCGGCATCGACCGAGGTGCCGCCGTCGATGATGGCCACGCCGAGATGGCCGAGCGTGCGGGCGATCAGGTTCTTGCCGTGCTCGTGCACGTCGCTGGAGGCGACGCAGGCGACCAGATCGGCGCCGGCGATGCGCGCCGCCGCCTCGCCCGGCACCCGTGCGGCCCAGTCGCGGGCGGCGTGCTCCAGTTCCTCCACCCATTCCGCCAGCGCCACCGCGCGGCGCCCGCTCCAGGCGGTCGCGTCCGCGGCGCCGGCGCCGAACGCGGCCTCCAGCCGCTTGGGGCCGATGCGGCGCAGGGCGAGCATCATCCGGGCGGGATCGGCGGTGTCGACGCCCGCATCCGCCAGCCCGGCCAGCGTGCGCGCGGCGAACCGCCGGCCGCCCTCGACCAGCTTGTCGGCGAGCGCGTCGACCGCCGCGAAGTCGACCAGCGCCGACGAGCCGGCGGCGTGGTCGGCGAGGCGATGGGCGAAGAGCTGGGCGTCGATGATCTCGTCGATATCGGGGATGCGCTCGTTCTCGGTCACCGGCACCGGGTTGACCGCATGGCCGGTCGGCCGGCGCCCGAGCGCCCAGAGGTCGGCCTGCAGATAGCTGGCGAGGCTGGCGTAATTGCCGGCGGGGGTGGATTTGTAGCTCACCGTGTTGCCGAAGATCATGGTGCCCGGCGTGTCGGTGACCCGCGCCAGCGCGGCATGGAAGGCGAGCCGCACCAGCGGCGCCGTGAAGTGGTGGCCGAAACAGTGCGACAGCCGGGCGCCGATCAGCGTCTCGACGATGTGCTTCTCCACCAGCACCATGCCCAGCGCCGAGCTCATGTCGGCGAACAGGCCGGCAAAGCCGTCATCGAGATTGGAATGCACCAGCACCTCCACCGGCTGCGCGGCGATGAGGCCGAGCGCGGCCACCGTGGCGTGGGTGGTGGCGACATCGTCGTCCCAGTCCGGCAGGCGGAAGGTGAAGTACTGGCCGAGATTGCCGATGGCGGTGGCGCCGGCCGCCAGCGCGCCCTTGGTGTTCTCCAGCGCGCCCGGCAGCCCCAGCATGAAGTCGCCGAAATGCGCGGCGGCGGGCGCGGCATGGGTGATGCGGGCGAAGCTCTCCGCTCCTTCCAGCACGATGCCGGTGCCGCGCCGGCTGCCATGGCGCTGGTCCGGCGGGTAGCCCATCGACATGTCGAGGGTGATGCCGAAGCGGTCCACCCTGGCGCCATGGCGGGCGCAGGCGGCGTGCACCTCAGCGATGGCGGCCACCGTGCGCTCCACGCTGCGGAAGCCGATATGGGCGTGCTGCATCACCCGCCCGGCGAGCGCCTCGCGGCGCTTGTACTCGGCCTCGCTGGCGACGCCATGCGCGTCGAGGAAGGCGTTGCGGCCGACCGTCCACTCCCGCGCCAGCGCCCGCCCCTCGGTGACGAGGTCACCGCCCGGCCGCAGGGTCGGCGGGATCAGCTGGTCGCGGGAGGGCAGCGGCGCGGTCATGGACAGGCTCCGTCAGCGCAGCGGCGAGAGCGCGGTGGGGGCGAGTAGGCGCGTCTGCTGGCTCTGGATCATGCCGCGGATCGCGGCGAGATAATCCTGCCACGGCGCAAAGGCGAGCATCTGCGCCCGGCGCGCCTCGCGGTCGGCCATGCTGTCATAGCGCCAGAGCGCGACGACATGGTTCAATTCGCCGACCTCGGTGACGAAATGGCCGATGAACGTGCCGAGAAAACGCTTCTGGATGTCGAGGCCGAGCGTCTCATAGGCGGTGAGGAAGTCGCCCATGCGGCCGGGCACGATGTGGTAGTCGCGCTCTTCGAGGATCAAGACCGCCTCCGCTGTTCGAGGATCATCGCCGCCTCACGCCAGCTGGAAGCCGAAGGCGAGCGGGTCGCGCTCGTCGACGGTGATGGTGTTGTGGCCGTAGACGTGCGCCCAGCCGCCGACGCTCGGGCGGATCGCCGGGCGGCCGGCGACCTCGGCGGTGCTTTCCACCCGGCCATGGAACAGCGTGCCGATGATGCTTTCATGCACGAAGTCGTCGCCAACCTTGAGCAGCCCCTTCGCCGCGCGCTGCGCCATGCGGGCGGAGGTGCCGGTGCCGCAGGGCGAGCGGTCGATGCCCTTGTCGCCGAAGAACACCGCGTTGCGCCCGTGCGCCTCGGCGTGCTTCGGCCGGTCCGCCCACATCACATGGCTGACGCCATTGATGCGCGGATCCTGCGGATGCACCGGCGCCACCGCCTGCTGCACCGCCGCCCGCACCGCCGGGCTCCATTTCAGGATGTCCTCGGCCTTCATGCCGTCGAGGCCGGCCCAGTTCTTCTGCGGCTCGACGATGGCGTAGTAGTTGCCGCCATAGGACACGTCGACGACGAGTTCGCCGATTCCGGGAACCTCGACCGCCACCGCTTCCGCGTGCAGGTAGCTCGCGATGTTGAACAGCCGCACCTGATCGACGAAGCGGCCATTGCGTGTGTACTCGATGTCCACCTTGCCGGCCGGCACTTCCAGCGCCAGCTTGCCCTCGACCTTCGGCACCACGAAGCCCTGTTCGAGCGCCACCGTGACGGTGCCGATGGTGCCGTGGCCGCACATCGGCAGGCAGCCCGAGACCTCGATGAACAAGACCCCCAGCTCGCAATCCTCGCGCGAGGGCGGGTAGAGGATGGAGCCGGACATCACGTCATGGCCGCGCGGCTCGAACATCAGCGCCTTGCGCACCCAGTCATGGTCGCGCAGGAAGATCTGCCGCCTCTCCGCCATCGACACGTTGGGCAGCAGCGGCGCGCCGCCGGCGACCACCCGCACCGGGTTGCCGCAGGTATGGGCGTCGACGCAGAGAAAGGTGTGCGGGTTCATGATGGGCTCCGCTCTCTAGTTGAAGCGTTGGATGGCGAACGGGGCGACGTCGACGCACGGTGGCCGTCCGCCCACCAGTTCGGCGATCAGGCGGCCGGTGGTCGGGCCGAAGGTGAGGCCGGTATGGCCGTGGCCGAAGGCGTAGAACACGTCGTCGCGCCGGGGCGAGCGGCCGATCACCGGCAGCGAATCCGCCGTGGTCGGGCGATGGCCCATCCAGCGCGTGCCGCCCTCGATGTTCAGCCCCGGCAGGAAGCGGCGACCCAATTGGGCGAGCGCGTCGGAACGGGCGTAGTTCGGCGCGGCCTCCAGCCCGGCGAACTCCGCCGCGCCGCCGATGCGCAGCCCGGCCTCGATCGGGGTGGCGACGAAGGCACGCTCGGCGAAGATCACCTCGCGCGACAGCGCAACCCCGGGTGCGGGCAGCGTGGTGTTGTAGCCGCGCTCGCTCTCGATCAGCGCCCGGTCGCCGATCTGCGCGGCGAGCCGGCCGGACCACGCGCCGGCGGCGACCACCAGCCGCTCGAACGGCACCCGCCGCCCGTCCCGCGTCTCCACCTCGCGTCCGGCGATGCCCGCGACCTCGCCCGCGAGCATCGCGACGCCGCGCGCCTCAAGATGGGTGCGCAGCCGGTCGACGATGCGTTTGGGATCGGAGACATGGGACCATTGCGGGGTCATGATGGCGTGGCGGATGCCCGCCGCCAGCGCCGGCTCCATCCGCCGGGCGTCCTCGCCGCTCATCTCCTCGCAGACGAGGCCGTGCCGCCGGCGCAGATCGTGGAAGCGACGGTCCGCCTCGAAGCCGGCGCGGGTTTCATAGACCCACAGCGCCCCGACGCGATGCAGGTCGGCCATCAGGTCGAGTTCGGTCAGCAGCGGCAGCAGGTCCTCATAGGTGCGGGCCGACAGCGTCGCCAGCGCGGCGGCGATCGCCTCCACCCGGTCCCAGCGCCCTTCTTTCAGGAAGCGCAGCAGCCAGGGCAGCAGCTTGGGAAAATGGCCGAGCCGCAGCGACAGCGGACCCAGCGGATCGGCCAGCCAGCCCGGCACCTTCCAGGCGAGGCCGGGCACCGAGGCGGGGATGATCTCGGTGACGCCGATGCCGGCGGCATTGCCGAAGGAGCACTTGTCGCCCGCCGGGTCGCGGTCCAGCACCATTACCTCGTGCCCGCCGGCGCGCAGCGCATGGGCGCAGGAGAGGCCGACAATGCCGGCGCCGATGACGAGGATGCGCGACATGCCGGACGGCCTTCTCAGATGACCAAAGGAGCGAAATGGCGCCGCACCGCCTGGGCGAGGCTGAGCGCCGTGACGGCGGAGGTCTTGGGGTTGCCGGGCGAGGGCCGATTGGCAAAGCGCAGGCTCGCCGTGCCCGCCGCGCTCTCGACCTCGATCTCATGGGTATTGCCGAGGGCTTCCGGATCGGCGACGACCTCGACGCCCGCCAGCGCCCCGCTGGCGGCCAGCGCCACCGCCAGTCCGGCATTGAGGTTGCGCGGGTAGCGCCGCGCCGCCTCCGCCGCGCTGCCCTCGAAGATCACGACCGGCGCGCCGAGCCTCGACGGATCGTGGCCGAGCGCGCGCAGTTCCTCGCTCCACGCCGCCGGCGGCTTGCGCGAGGTGTAGCGCACCCGGGCGCCCTCGACCCCCGCCACGGCGGCGAGGTAGTCGAGCCCGCCGATGGCGCCGGCCGGCACGATGAGGCGCGCCCCGCCGGCTTCGGCGGCACGCATGAGGCGGGCGAGCAGCGGCGTATCGGCCAGCGCGCCGGTGGAGGCGACGACGAGGCTGATGCCGGCCTCCAGCAGCGCCGGGCCATAGCCCGCGACCGCGCCCTGCCCGGCCGCCTCGACCGCCAGCGCCGGGCGGGCGGCGATCAGCGCGTCGACATCGGGAAGCGCGCGGAGATCCGGCGGCAGGTCGGCCGCATGGCGGGTGAGCACGGCGAGGCGATAGCCGGGATCGCGGCCGAGATCGGCGGCCAGCGCGCGGCCGATGGCGCCGAAGCCGATGAGGGCGATGTCGCGCGCTTCGCCCATCACCTCACCAGGCCGACATGCCGCCATCGACGGTGAACATGGCACCGGTGGCGAAGGAGGCTTCGTCCGAGGCCAGCCAGAGGATGGCGCTGGCGATCTCCACCGGCTGCGCCCAGCGGTTGATCGGCGAGCGCGCCTTGAGCTTGGCCTTGAAGGTTTCCGGGTCGGGATGGCCGGCGACCATCTTGTCGAAATAGCTCGACCAGGTGACGCCCGGCGCGACGCAGTTCACCCGGATATTCTGCTCGGCATGGTCGAGCGCCATCGCCTTGGTCAGCGCCGCCACGCCGCCCTTGGAGGCGACATAGGCGGCGCGGTCGAAGATGCCGACGGTGGCGACATTGGAGGCGGTGTTGACGATGGCGCCGCCGCCCTGCGCGGCCATCACCGGGATCGCGTGCTTGCAGCACAGGAACACGCCCTTGAGATTGACCGCCATCAGCGCATCCCAGTCGGCTTCCTCGGTATTTACAACCGTGCCGGGGATGCCGTAGCCAGCGTTGTTGGCGAGGATGTCGAGGCGGCCGAAGCGCTCCACCGCGCTGTCGACCATGCGCTTGACCTCGTCGCTCCGGCTGACGTCGACCGCCAGGGCGACGGCGTTGGGGCCGAGGCGGTCGGCGACCTGCGCGGCCCCCTCGCCGTTGCGGTCCGCCAGCAGGACGCGGGCACCTTCCCGCACGAACAATTCGGCCGCCGCCTCACCGATGCCGGCGGCGGAACCCGTGATGATGGCGACCTTGTCTTTGAGACGCATGAATTCCTCGATGGTCGGGTTGGGCACGAACGCGCGGGCCGGCGGCGCGCCGGCTCAGGGCTGGCGCGGGTCGGACGGGGGCGCCGCGAACACGGTGTCGCGCTCGATCTGCAGCACGTTCTCCGGCCGCGGGAACGGCTCCGGCGCCGGCTCGCCGGGCTGGCGGGGACGGCCGATCAGGCGGAAGAAGTCCTCCAGCCCGTTCGGCACGATCAGCCAGGTCCACAGGATGTCCTCGGTGCCCTCGTTGATGAACATGTGCCGGCGGTTGCGGCCGATGAAGAAGGCGGAGCCCGGCTGCATGGCGTGGCTCACGCCCTCGACCACGGCACGGCCCTTGCCACGGATCACGAAGATGACTTCCTCGTTGCGGTCATGGGCATGCTCGCGCACATAGCCGCCCGGCGGCACGGTCTGGGTTCCAAAGCCGATGGGAAACTCCATCGGCACCATATCGGGGGAAAAGATCACGTCGATATGGCCGTTGGCCGGCACCGGCTGCCAATAGCTGATGGCCTCGCCCGGCTGCTTCACCAGAACCTCGCCGAGATGGGCGGTGGCGCCCTCCGGGGCCGTCGCGCCCGCTTGATCCGTCATGGGCCTGCTCCGCTCTGCCGTGAGGAATTGAATACAATATTCAGCGTAGGCGCAGAAAAATGGGAATAAAAGATGAAAAAATAGGCAGAATATCGGCCATTATTGCCTAATAAATGGCCTTGTTGATCCACGTCAATTGAATATCGTATTCAATATGGAGCGAATGGAATGGCAGTGAAAATCGGACGCCAGTCGTTGACGGACCAGATCGTCACCGAGCTGCGGCGCCAGATCATCAACGGCCAGCTGCCCGAGGGCGCGCCGCTGCGCCAGGAGAAGCTGGCCGCCGAGCTGGGGGTTTCCCGCGTCCCGCTGCGCGAGGCGATCCGCCAGCTGGAGGCCGAGGGCCTCGTGGTGTCGGAACTGCACAAGGGCACGGTGGTGTCCTCGCTGTCGCTGGAGGAGATCGAGGAACTGTTCGAGATCCGTGCCCGCATGGAGACCTGGCTGTTCGAGACCGCCATTCCGCGCCTGACGGAACAGGATTTCACCCTGGCCGAGGCGGTCACCGACGAGGCCATGGCGAGCGGCAGCGTGGAGAACTGGGGCGAGCTGAACTGGCGCTTCCACGAGGCGCTGTACCGCCCCAGCGGCCACCTGATCGCGCTCAAGCTGCTGCGCACCGTGCACGACAACGCCAACCGCTACGTCAATTTGCAGATCGCGGTGGCCGAAGACGTCGAGCGCGAGCTTTCCGACCACCGCGCGCTGATCGCCTTCGCCCGGCTCGGCGACATCCGCCGGGGCGTCGACACGCTGCGGGCGCACATCCAGCGCGTCTCGCGCAACCTCATCGCGTCGCTGGCCGAAGGCCGGCTCGGGAAGGCGCGTGACATCGCTTGAAGACCAGGCTGCCGGCGCGTGTTGGCACCCTGAAGCAACGGTCCGCAAAGGACCCCAGAGAGAAGGGAACTGACATGCGTATCAAGAGCATACTCTACGCTGCCGTTGCCATGGCCGCGCTGACGGGAGCGGCCCGCGCCGACATCCTGATCGGCACGGCGGGGCCGACCACCAATGCCGAGGCACTGTTCGGCACCACCTGGCAGAACGGCATGGAACTCGCCGTGCGCCAGGCCAATGAGGCGGGCGGCGTTCAGGGCCAGAAGCTGGTGCTGGTGCGCGACGACGATGGCGGCGACCCCAAGCAGGGCACGCTGATCGCCCAGAAGCACTGCGACGACACCGGCATGCTGGCCGTGGTCGCCAATTTCAACAGCGGCGTGACCATCCCGTCCTCGGACGTCTACAACCGCTGCGGCATGCCGCAGGTGACCAACGCCTCCAACCCGAAGGTGACCCAGGCCGGCTACAAGAACCTGTTCCGGCCGATCGCCAACGACCTGTCGCAGGGCGCGGCCCCGGCGGAATACGCGCTCACCAAGCTCGGCGCCAAGAAGGCCGCCGTGGTCCACGACAAGCAGGCCTTCGGCCAGGGCGTCGCCGAGGTGTTCCGCGAGAACTTCACCAAGGGCGGCGGCACCGTCACCTCCTTCTCCGGCATCGCCCAGACCGATGTCGATTTCAGCGCCCTGCTGTCCTCGATCCGCGCCGAAAACCCGGACGTGGTCTATTTCGGCGGCGTCATGCCGGCGGTCGGCCTGTTCGTGAAGCAGGCCCGCGAGCTCGGCATCAAGGCGACCTTCTTCGCCGCCGACAGCGCCTTCACCCCGGACTTCATCGCCGGCGCCGGCCCCGCCTCCGAAGGCACGGTGGTCTCGTTCCAGGCCCCGCCCTACGATTCCTCGCCCGCCCTGCAGAAGTTCGCGGCCGACTACAAGGCCGCGTTCGGCGAGGCCCCCGGCCCCTACTCGGCCTATGGCTATGTCGAGGCCACCATCATCATCGAGGCGATGAAGAAGGCGCCGACCCCGCTCACCCGCGCCGGCATCGCCGCCGAGATCGCCAAGAGCGACTTTGACGGCCTGGTCGGCCACGTCGCCTTCACGCCCGAAGGCGAGCTGAAGAAGCCCTTCCTGTTCCTCTACGCGGTCAAGGACGGCACGTTCGGCCTCGTCCAGTAGGGCGCGCCGGCCTCCCGCATGGCGTTTGCTTCATTGCACGGTCCCCTCCCGTGGTGAAGCCGCCTGGTCCGGCGCCGCCGCGCCCCCGCGCGCCGCGCCGGACCCCTTTCCACGAACCTCTTCCCGCCCGCCACCGCAGGCATCGGAGCGAAAGGCTGACATGGGCGCGCTCATTCTCCAGCAGGCGATCAATGCGCTTACCGTCGGGTCGATCTACGCGCTCATCGCGCTCGGCTACACGATGGTCTACGGCGTGCTGCGCCTCATCAACTTCGCCCATAGCGAGCTGTTCACCGCCGGCGCCTTCATCGGCCTCGGCCTCGCCGGCGCGCTGGGCATTGCCGGCCACCCCACCGGCGGGCTGCTGGTGGGGCTGATCACCTTCGTGCTGGTCGGCCTCGCCGGCGTCAGCGTCGAGATCGTCGCCTACCGCCCGCTGCGCGGCACCTCCCGCCTCGCGCCGATGCTCTCCGCCCTCGGCATGGCGGTGGTGATCCAGAACGCGGTGATGCTGATCGGCGGCCGCCGGCCGATGATCTACCCCTCCTTCCTGCCCTCGGGAGTGATCGACCTCTACGGCGCCATCGTCAGCTACAAGCAGATCACCATCTTCGTGGTCGCCGTGGTGCTGATGGTCGGGCTCGAACTGTTCGTGAACCGCACCAATCTGGGCGTGCGCATCCGCGCCGTGGCCGAGAACGCCGAGACCGCCTCGCTGGTCGGCATCAACCCGAACATGGCGATCTCGCTGATCTTCTTCATCGGCCCCGGCCTCGGCGCCGTCGCCGGCATCCTCTATTCCTCCTTCTACGGCGTGGCGACCTTCACCATGGGCTTCGTCATCGGCATGAAGGCGTTCACCGCCGCCATTCTCGGCGGCATCGGCTCGATCCCCGGGGCGGTGCTCGGCGGCTTCCTGCTCGGTGCCATCGAGACCTTCGGCACCGCCTGGATGCCGGTGCTGACCGGCGGCGTCATCGGCACCGAATATCGCGACATCTTCGCCTTCTCCGTCCTCGTCCTGATCCTGCTGTTCCGTCCCGCCGGCCTGCTCGGCGAGCATGTCAGCGAAGAAACCAGGGTGTACAAGAGTGACTTCTGACCCTCCGCAGACAGGCGGAGCGGCGGCGGGCGCGCAGGCCCTCGCCCCTCCCCGCACGACCAGGGTCTGGCCGGGCGCGCTGGCGATGGCGCTGGTACCGGTGCTGGCGCTGGTTGCCGGCCAGTTCCTGCCAGCCTATCCGCTGCGCATCCTCGACATGATCCTGCTCTACGCCATCCTGGGACTGGGGCTGAATATCATCGTCGGCTATGCCGGGCTGCTCGACCTCGGCTATGTCGCCTTCTACGCCATCGGCGCCTATTCCTGGGCGCTGCTGGCCTCCGGCCAGTTCGACATCCACCTGCCCTTCGCGCTGGTGCTGCTGATCGGCGCCAGCCTCGCGGGCGTCGCCGGCATCCTGCTCGGCATTCCGGTGCTGCGGCTGCGCGGCGACTACCTCGCCATCGTCACGCTCGGCTTCGGCGAGATCATCCGCGTCTTGATGAACAATCTCGACGGGGTGACCAACGGCCCGCAGGGCATCGCCCGCATCGACGAGGCGCATCTGTTCGGCTGGACGCTGAGCACCCCGCAGGACTTCCTCTACCTGCTGGTGGCGATGCTGGTGGTGGTGTTCCTGTTCGTCTGGCGCATCCAGGAGAGCGCGCTCGGCACCGCGCTGTCCGCCGTGCGCGAGGACCAGGACGCGGCGCGCGGCTGCGGCATCGACACCACGCGGGTCAAGCTGGTCGCCTTCGCGCTCAGCGCCTTCGTGGGCGGGGGCTGCGGCGTGGTGTTCGCCGCCATGCAGCGTTTCGTCAGCCCGGAGAGCTTCACCTTCTGGGAATCGCTCATCATCGTGCTGGTGATCGTGATCGGCGGCCTCGGCAACCCGTTCGGGGCGCTGCTCGGCGCGACGCTGCTGATCCTGATCCCGGAACTCTTGCGCGCCTATGCCGACTACCGGCTGCTGCTCTACGGGATGGCGCTGGTCATCATCATCCTCGCCCGCCCGCGCGGCATCATCAGCCGTCCGTTCGGCCCGAGCTGGCTGATGCGCCGGCTGGGAGGCGGCAAATGCTGACCTTCGAGCACGTCACCAAGCAGTTCGGGGCACTGAAGGCGATCGACGACGTCTCGTTCGAGGTCCGGCCCGGCATCATCACCGCGGTGATCGGGCCGAACGGGGCCGGCAAGTCGACCCTCGTCAACATGGCGGCCGGCTCCTACGGCGTCAGTTCCGGGCGCATCCTGGTCGACGGGGTCGAACTGCAAAGGCTGCCCAAGCACCGCATCGCCCATGCCGGGCTGGCGCGGACCTACCAGAACATCCGCCTGTTCGACGGCATGAGCGTCGTCAAGAACCTCGAAGTGGCGCTGGTGCCGCCCAGGGTCGGCCGGCTGGTCGCCGACACGTTCGGCCTCACCCCCCGCGCGGCGGCGGAAGAGCGGCGCGCGCGCTGCCACGACGTGCTCGCCCGCCTCGGCCTCGCCCCCTATGCCGAGCGGCAGGCGGGCAGCCTCGCCTATGGCCAGCAGAAGCTGGTGGAGCTGGCCCGCGCCATCGTCGGCGGCCCGCGCGTGCTGCTGCTCGACGAGCCGGCCGCCGGGCTCAACCATGGCGAGACCGAACTGCTCAAGCAGCACATCCTCGCCCTGCGCGCGCCCGACCTCGCCATGGTGCTGATCGAGCACGACATGAAGCTAATCATGTCGATCTCCGACACCATCGTGGTGATGAATCGCGGGCAGGTGCTGGCGCAGGGCACCGCCGCCGACATCCGGGCCAACATCGAAGTGCAGGAGGCGTATCTTGGCCAGCCAGGAGCCATCAAGGACATCGAGGCCGCTGCTCGCGGTCGACGCAATCGAGTCCGGATACGGGAGGGTGAAGGTCTTACATGGCATCAGCCTTGAGGTGCTGCCGGGCGAGATCGTCTGCCTCATCGGCCCCAATGGCGCCGGCAAGACCACACTGCTGCGCACCATCAGCGGGCTGAACCGCGCCACGCGCGGCACCATCCGCTTCCGGGGCGAGGACGTCGCCGGGCTCAAGCCGCACCAGATGGTCCGGCGCGGCATCGGCCATTGCCCGGAAGGGCGGCGGGTGTTCCAGCTCTCGGTGGAGGAAAACCTCATCACCGGCTACATCGCCGGCCGCGGCAAGAGTTTCGCCGAGCTACGCGATGAGGTCTACGCGCTGTTCCCGATCCTCGGCGAGCGGCGCCACCAGTCGGCCGGGCGGCTCTCCGGCGGCCAGCAGCAGATGGTCGCCATCGGCCGCGCGCTGATGGGCAGCCCGGAGCTGCTGCTGCTCGACGAACCCTCGCTCGGCCTCGCCCCGATCATCATCCACCAGATCTTCGAGATCGTGCTCAAGCTCGCCGAGAGCGGGGTGTCGATCATCCTGGTCGAGCAGAACATCGACCTGTCCTTCGAGGTCGCCGATTTCGTCTACGCGCTGGAACACGGCGCGCTGCAATGCTCGGGACCGGCGGCGAAGATGGCGGCCGATCCGCGCATCAAGGACATCTATCTGCCGGGCCTCGACAGCCACGGCGCGCAATGAGGCGGGAAGCACCATGTACAATCTCGACGGGCGCATCGCCCTCGTCACCGGCGGAGCGGTCGGCATCGGCCGCGGCATCGCCGCCCGCCTCGCGCAGGAAGGCTGCGACGTCGCCATTCTCGACCTCGACCTCGCCGGCGCGCAGGAGACCGCGGCGATGGTGGAAGCCGCCGGCCGCCGGGCGCTGGCGCTCGCGGTCGACGTCGCCGACGGCGCGGCGGTGGCGGCGGCGGCGGATCGGATAAGGGCCGCGCTCGGGCCAATCGACATCGCCGTCAACAACGCCGCCATCACCGCCGTCGGCAAGGTGCTGGACATCGACGCGGAAGCCTGGCGGCGGGTATTCGCCATCAACACCGACAGCGTGTTCCATGTCGCCAAGGCGGTGCTGCCGGACATGGTGGCGCGCCGCGCCGGGCGCATCGTCAACGTCGCCTCGTGGTTCGGCAAGATCGGCAAGCCGAACTACGCCGCCTATTCCGCCTCCAAGGCGGCGGTGATCGCGTTCACCCAGGCGCTGGCCGCCGAGGTCGCGCCGCTCGGCATCAATGTCAACGCGGTGTGCCCGGGCTCGATCGTCGGCACCCGGATGCGCGACGATGCCGACCGGCTGTCGCGCGAGCAGGGCCTGCCCACCGCCAAGGAGCGCGAGCACCTCATCCCGCTCGGCCGCGTCGGCGGGCCGGACGACATCGCCCGCGTCGTCGCCTTCCTCGCCTCGGAGGAATCCGCCTACATGACCGGGCAGGCGATCAACGTCACCGGCGGGCTGTGGATGAACTGAGCCTCCCGCGTGCAGAGCATTTTCGAGCGAAGCGGGTGCCGGTTCGCGTGAAGAAAATGCGCAGGAACAAACACCCGGAGCCCGTCCGGTAACCCGGCTTCCGCCGGACGGGCTCCAGAAGCGGCCAAACTTCGCCATTCGGCCGATGGCCGGCGGCGGGTATAAGGAAGGCGCCACTGTCCAAGGAAGAGGAAAGCCCCATGCGCGCCACCATCATGGCAATGCCGCTGCTGGCGATACCGCTGCTCATGACCCTCGCCGCCGGTAGCCCGGCCAAGGCCCAGGAAAGCGACCTCGCCAAATACTGCAAGGCGGACGTCGCGCGGCTCTGCCCCGCCGTCCAGCCGGGGGGCGGGCGTATCATCAAATGCCTGAAGGCCCATACCAAGGAAATGTCGGTCGGCTGCGCGCAGGCGCTGCAGAAAATGAAGGGCTGACCGCCCTTCTGCCGGATACCGCGCGGCCGGTCGCGGGCGGGCGGTGCCTCGCCGGCGACCGGCCGGACACAGTTCGGCCGGCGGGCCCGTCTATGCCCATGCGCGTCGCCGGCTCGGGCGGCGCACCGATGGGCGATGACACCGATGGGCGATGGCATGGCGGCACGTTTTCTCCTCGCACTTCCGGCGGTGCTGCTGGCGATATCGCCCGCTCCGGCGGCCGAGCCAGACTGCTGCGATCCCGCCGGGCCGTTCCGGCCGGGCGAGGCCTATGCGGAGACGCTGGCCACCTGCGAGACCCTGCCCCATTGGGCCGACCGGGCGCCGAACACCGGCAACCGGATCACGCTCGGCATCGAGGGAACCCTGACCGGCGTGCACACCGACGGGGTGATGGCCTATCTGCTGATGTGCGAGCCCGCGCAGGTGCAGGTGATGTGCATCACCTACAGCGCCAACGACCTCAAGCCCGGCGATGTCGTGGTGTTCGGCGGCGGCTATGGCCGGCTCGACGCGCATCACGTCGCGCTGGACCCTTGCCTGGCCTCGATCCGGTAGCGCCCCGTCGACGATACCGCCGCCCGCCGCTACAGCCCGGCCGCCTTGCGCAGCGCCGCGTTGATGCGGTCCTGCCAGCCGGGCCCACCCTCCTGGAAATGCTCCAGCAGGTCGCGATCCAGCCGGATCGACACCAGTTCCCTGGCGTTCGGCAGCGCCGGGGCCTTCGCGGCCGGCGTTTCCCGAATGGCGGGGGCTGGCGCGGTGGCGCTCTTGAAGGCGGCTTCGGCCACGTCGCGGGCGGAGCCGAAGGTGCGGCGGGTGGGTGTGGTTGCCATGAGATCCTCGAATCACCCCACCTTAGCGCGCGAGCCGGCCCTTCCGCCACCCGGCCTGGACGTCGGAACCCGGCAATGAAAGGCCCCAGTGAAAGGCCCCGTGCGTGGCGGATTCCGGCGGCGAAAGCGAGGCGCCGTTCGCCCGCGACAAAAGCCGCTTTCCATGCGCGGCAGATATTGGAACAATCGCGCTAGTATGCCGCTTCTGTGGGGCAGCATCGCGACACCGTCAAATCCGGGGAGTTTCCACGATGATCGTCATCAGCCGGCGCCGCTTGCTGGGTTCAATCGCCGTCGCCGCGCTTGTGCCGGGCGCCCTGGCCCGTGCCGCCGAGAGCGTGGTGGTCAGCTCCAAGATCGACACCGAGGGCGCCGTGCTCGGCAACATCGTCGCGCTGGTGCTGGAGCATGCCGGCATCCCGGTGACGCGCCGGCTGCAGCTCGGCCCGACCAAGATCGTGCGCACGGCGCTGCTGGCCGGCGAGATCGACCTCTATCCCGAATATACCGGCAATGCCGGCTTCTTCTTCAACATGGCGGACGACCCGGTGTGGAAGAACGCCGGCGAGGCCTATGCGAAGGCGAAGGAACTCGACGCCGCCAACGGCCTCGTCTGGCTGGCGCCGGCCCCAGCCGACAACACCTGGGGCATCGCCGTGCGCGGCGACGTGGCCGCCGAGGCCGAGCTGGCGACGCTGGAGGATTTCGCCCGCTGGGCCAATGCGGACGACGCGGTGAAGCTCGCCGCCTCGGCTGAGTTCGTGGAAAGCGCGGCGGCGCTGCCGGCGTTCCAGAGCGCCTATGGCTTCACGCTTTCCGGCGACGAGCTGCTGGTGCTCTCCGGCGGCGACACCGCCGCCACCATCAAGGCGGCGGCCGAAGGCACGTCCGGGGTCAATTCCGCCATGGTCTACGGCACGGACGGCGCCATCTCGGCGGTCGGCCTGAAGGTGATGGAAGACACCAAGCACGTGCAGCCGGTCTACCAGCCGGCGCCGGTGATCCGCAAAGCGGTGCTCGACACCTATCCGCAGATCGCCGGCCTGCTGGCCCCCGCCTTCGCCGGCCTCACGCTGGAGACGCTCCAGCGGCTGAACGCGCAGGTCCAGCTCGAAGGCCTCGACGCCCGCTCGGTGGCGGAGGGCTATCTGCGGGCGCAGGGGCTGCTCGGGTGAGGGCTTCCGCCGGCCTCGGGCCGGCAGCGCCCCGGGCCGGCGGGACGGCGCGCATGGCCGCCGCGCGGCCCGGCGGGCGGGTTGATGCACTGCCGCTGCTGCTCGCCGCCATCGCCCTCGCCGCCGTGGCCTTCGGCGGCTTCATCGTTGTGGCGCCCAACCGGCTGCTCTCGGGCGCGCCGCTCACCCTGTGGCAGGCGCAGGGCGCGGGCGCGCCGGCGGCCGTGCTGACGCTTCTCGCGCTCATCGCCACGCTCGCCGGGCTGCGCGATTTCCGCTTTCGCTGGGCGCTGATCGGCCTTGCCGCCGGCGCCCTCGTCATCGCCGCGATGGCGCTGGCCGGGCTCGCCGCCGCCGCCCATGCCGAGGATGCCGGCCGGCTGACCCGGGTCTCGCTCGGGGCCGGCTTCTGGACGCTGCTGGCGGCGGGGCTGCTGATCCTGGCCGACGCGGTCGGGCGGGAGCGCAGCCTCCCCGGCAAGGTGGTTCCGGTGCTCGCGACCGGGCTCGGCATGGCGCTGCTGATGGCCGGCGGGACGCTGTCCCAGCTCTCCCTCGCCCGCGAATATGCGGTGCGCCACCAGGCCTATCTGCACGAATTGCTGCGCCATCTCGAACTCACCGGCGCCGGCCTCGCGCTCGCCCTGCTCATCGGCGGGGCGATCGGGCTGATGGCCTATCGCCGGCCGCGCCGGGCCGGATCGGTGTTCGCCGTGCTCGACATCGTGCAGACCATTCCCTCGCTGGCGCTGTTCGCGCTGCTGATCGGGCCGCTGACCGCGCTGACCGCGTTGCTGCCCGGACTGCGGCAGCTCGGCATTTCCGGCATCGGGCCGTTTCCGGCGATCCTGGCGCTGGGGCTGTACGGCCTGCTGCCGGTCGCGCGCGGCGTGCATGCCGGCCTGTCCTCGGTGCCCAACGCGGTGGTGGAGGCGGCGCGCGGCATGGGCCTGACCGAGGCGCAGATCGTGCGGCACACGCTGGTGCCGCTGGCGCTGCCCACCCTGTTCCAGACGCTGCGGATCACGCTGGTGCAGCTCATCGGCCTCGCCGTGCTGGCGGCGCTGATCGGCGCCGGGGGGCTGGGCACCTTCATCTTCCAGGGGCTCGGCCAGACCGCGGTGGACCTCGTCCTGCTCGGCGCGCTGTCCGCCATCGTGCTGGCGCTGCTCGCCGATATCGGCCTGCGCGGGCTGGCCTTCCTGCTGTTCCGGAGGCCGGCGCGTTGATCGAGTTCGAGAGCGTCACCCGCAGCTTCGGCGGTACCAGGGCGGTCGACGAGGTGACGCTTGCGGTGGAGCGCGGCACCATCTGCGCGCTGGTCGGCACCTCCGGCTCGGGCAAGTCGACCCTGCTGCGGCTGGTCAACCGGCTGCTCGATCCGGATGGCGGCCGCATCCGGCTCGACGGCGTCGACATTGCCGGTATCGCCCCGGTCGAGCTGCGCCGGCGCATGGGCTACGTCATCCAGTCGGTCGGCCTGTTCCCGCACTGGACGGTGGAGCGCAACGTCGCCACCGTGCCGCTGCTGCTCGGCTGGCCGGCGGCGCGGATCGCCGCGCGGGTGGCGGAACTGCTCGACCTGGTCGGGCTGGCGCCGGACGTGCACGCGCGGCGCTACCCGGACGAACTCTCCGGCGGCCAGCAGCAGCGCGTCGGGGTGGCGCGGGCGCTGGCGGCCGATCCGGAACTGCTGCTGATGGACGAGCCGTTCGGCGCGGTGGACCCGCCGACCCGCCGCAGCCTGCAGGACAGCCTGGCCGCGATCCAGAAGCGCACCGGCACCACCATCATCATCGTCACCCATGATGTGGAGGAGGCGATCCGCCTCGGCGGCACGCTCGCCGTGCTCGAACATGGCAGGCTGGTGCAGACCGGCACGCCGGCCGCGGTGCTGGCGCATCCCGCCAACGAGCAGGTGGCGCGCTTCTTCGGCGGGCCTCTGCTCGGCCTGCACCTGCTGCAGGCGCTGAATGTCGGCAACCGGGCGAACTTCACCGACCCCTCGCAGGTCGGCGGCGAGCCGATCGATGCCGACGCCTCGCTGGAGACCGCGCTGGCGCGGATGATCGCGGAAGGCACCTCGCGCCTGCCGGTGGTGAACCCCGCCAATGGCCGGCGCGGCGTGCTGGAACTGGCCGAGCTGGTCGGGCTATGAACGCCGGTCCGGCCGCAGATGGCGCATCCCGGCTGTTGCGCCGCCCGGTTTTCTGGGTCGGCGCGGTGTTCCTGGCGCTGACCTTCGGCATGCACGCGCTGGCGCCGCATCTCGGCTTCCTGTTCCCGGAGGGCGCGCGCCTCGTCTACACCAGGGCGAGCTTTCCCGAGCTGGTCGCCTCGCATGCGCTGCTGACCGGGGCGGCCAGCCTCGTGGCCATCGCGATCGGGCTTTCCGCCGCCGTCTTCGCCACCCGCCCGGCGGGGCGCGACTATGCGGCGACGCTGGAGATGCTGTCCGCCGTCGCCCAGACCTTTCCCCCGGTGGCGGTGCTCGCCCTCGCCGTGCCGAGCCTCGGCTATGGCGCGCTGCCGACCGTGTTCGCCCTGGTGCTCTATGGCGTGCTGCCGGTGATGGGGGGCGCGCTTGCCGGGCTGGGCAGCGTGCCCGGCGCGGTGCTCGACGCGGCGGACGGCGCCGGCTTCACCCCCGGCGGCAGACTGTGGCGGATCGAGCTGCCGCTCGCCGCCCCCATCATCCTCGCCGGCATCCGTACCTCGGTGACCATCGGCATCGGCACCGCCACCATCGGCTCCACCGTCGGCGCGCTCACCCTCGGCTCGCCGATCATCGACGGGCTGTCCGGCGACAACCCGGCCTTCGTGCTGCAGGGCACGGTGCTGGTGGCGCTGTTCGCCGTCACCGTCGATCTCGGCTTCGGCGAGGTGGAGCGGGCGCTGGTGCGGCAGCCGTCCGGGGCCTCTTCCCGGACCCGGTGAGGCTCACTCCGCCGGCTTCATCTCCGCCAGCAGGGTCGGGATCAGCTCGGACACGGTGGGGTGGATCGGCACGGCGCGCTGGAACACGGTGTAGGGCACGTCGGCGTTCATGATGTCGAGCAGGCCATGAATGGCCTCGTCGCCACCGGTCCCCAAAATGGCGGCGCCGAGAATGCGTTTGGTCTGCGCGTCCACCACCGCCTTCATGAAGCCCTGGGTCTCGCCCTTCTCCACCGCGCGCCCCACCCGCGTCATCGGCCGCAGGCCGATCAGCAGCGGGCGGCCGGTAGCGCGGGCCTGCGCCTCGGTCATGCCGACCCGGCCGAGCGGCGGGTCGGTATAGAGGGCGTAGCCGGCAATGCGCTCGCTCACCTTCCAGTCCTGCCCGTCGAGCAGATTGGCGGCGACGATCTCGAAATCATTATAGGCGGTGTGGGTGAAGGCGCCCCGGCCGTTGCAGTCACCCAGCGCATAGACCCCGGGAACGCTGGTCTGCAGGTGATCGTCGACGCCGATATAGCCGCGCGGATCGGTTTCGATGCCGGCCGCCTCCAGCCCGAGATCGTCGGTGTTCGGCCGCCGGCCGATGGCCAGCAACACGTGCGAGCCGACGATTTCCGGCGCCCCCTCGGCGCAGCCGACCCGCACCGCCACGCCCGCGCCCTGCCGGGCGAAGCTCAGGCATTCGGCGCCGGTGCGCACCTCCACGCCCTCGGCTTCGAGGATTTCCCGCACGGCGGCCGAGACGTCCTCATCCTCGCGGGCGATCAGCCGCGGGTTCTTCTCGACAACGGTGACGCGGGCGCCGAAGCGGCGGAACATCTGCCCGAATTCGAGCCCGATATAGGAGCCGCCGATCACCACCAGATGCGCCGGCAGCGTGGCCATCTCCACCATGTCGCTATTGGTGAGGTACGGAACCTCGGCGAGGCCGGGGATGTCGGGCACGGCGGCGCGCCCGCCGACATTGATGAAGATGCGCGGCGCGGTGAGCGTCTCGCCCTCCACCTCCACCGTGTGCGGGCCGGTGAAGCGGGCATGGCCGCGCAGCACGGTGCAGCCCTCCATGCCGCCGAGCCAGCTCTCGATGCCGGCCCGCCCGTCCTGGATGATCTTCTCCGCGCGCGCCTGCACGGTCTTCATGTCGATGCCCGGCGCCCCGTTCAGCACCACACCGTATTCCGCCGCGCGCCGGGCCATGCGGGCGGCATAGGCGCTGGCGACCAGCGTCTTGGTCGGCTTGCAGCCGGTATTGACGCAGGTGCCGCCGAAATGCTGGCGCTCGATCACCGCGACGCTGAGGCCCGCGCCGACCAGCCGGCCGGCCATGGACGGGCCGGCCTGCCCGGCGCCGATGACGATGGCGTCGAAGGAGCGGGCCATCACGGCACCGCCACGATGAGCAGCGCGCCGCCAATGGCGACCACGTCCTCGATCAGCGCTGCGGGCCGGTCGTGGCCGAACGACCCGGCGAGGCGACCCCGCGCCCGGCTTCCGCCGAGCGTGCCGATGACGGCGCCGATGGCGCCCAGCACGGCACCGGCCAGAAGGACGCCCCCGCCCGCACCGAGGCAGGCGCCGCACAGCGCGCCGCTGACAATGCGGGCGCCGAACTGCATCGGCACGGTGCGCGAGGGCGTGGAGGGAAGCTGGTCGGTCACCAGTTCGACGAGGGCGAGCGCGGTGAATATCCACGGCGTCCAGGCATGGCCCATGAAGGCCAGCGGCGAGCCGGAAATGTCGATCCAGCCGAGATGGGCGGCCCAGGCGATGGCGGCCGGCGCCGTCATGGCGCGCAGGCCGGCGATCACGCCGATAAGCACTGCGAGAAGATAGAGCATGACACTCCCCGGTCGGCGGTTCGAGAGGGTGGGCGTGCGGCCCGTGCCGCGCGCGAAGATCGGAAGCTGCTGCCTGAAGTCGCGGGGCGGACGCCCCGTCGTCGTGCCTGACCCCGCGCCCGGCGCGTGCCAGCGCGAACATGGTGCTGAAGCCATCATTCCCCATCCGGGCGGGGCTTTCCAGTGCTCTGTCGCGGGCGTGGCCTGTATCGTCGCGGGCGCGGCTTGCATCGTGCCGGCCGGGCCAGCAGTCTGCGCCCGACGCGGCGGCCTCCCCGGCGGCTCGTCTTCAACCCACCGAGTGCGTGACCGATGGACACCCGCCATCTCGAAGCCTTCCGCGCCGTCTATGAGAACGGCTCGATGAGCGCCGCCGCGGTGCTGCTGGGCAAGTCGCAGCCGGCGATCAGCAACCTCATCGCCCGGCTGGAGGACGAGATCGGGCTGAAGCTGTTCCACCGCGCCCATGGCCGGCTGGAGGCGACGCCGGAGGCGGAGACCTTCTTCGCCGCCATCGTGCGCACGCTGGACGCGATGGAGCGCACCCTGGCGGTCTCGCGCAACCTCAAGGGCCTGTCCTCGGCGACGCTGCTGATCGCCAGCCCGCCGGGGCTCGCCACCTATCTGCTGCCGCCGATCATCGCCGACGTGCTGAAGGAGAATGCCGGCGCCACCGCCCGCTTCATCACCCGCTCCTCCTATGCGGTGCGCGATCTCGGCACCATCGGCGCCTTCGACGTGGGCTTCGCCGAACTGCCGATCGACATCCATGTCGCCTCGCTGGAGCTGTTCGAGGTGGCCTGCATGTGCGTGATGCGGGCCGACCATCCGCTGGCGGGAGAGCGCTGCGTCGGGCCGGAGCAGCTCGATTCCGTTCCCTTCGTCACCCTGTTCCCCGAGCACATCACCCACATCGCCGCCGCCGAGGCGTTCTTCGAGGCGCAGGCGCACTGGAACGTGGTGGCGGAGGTGGAGTTCTTCGGCACCGCCTGCGTGCTGGTGCAGCAGCTCGGCGCGGTGACGCTGGTCGATCCCGCCACCGCCCGCTTCTTCCAGGCGATGGGGCTGGTGGCGATCCCGTTCCGCCCGCTCGTGCCGTATCGCTTCGGCATGTTCCGCCCCAGCACCCGCCCGCCGGCGCGCATCTCCGTCGCCTTCATGGAGCGCTTCCGCCGCACGGTGGCGCCGGACCTTGTGCCCACGCGGTGAGGGCGGCGCGGCAGGGCGGGACGGTGAAGCGGGCGCCATCCGCCCCGCGCGGCGCTCAAAGTTCGGGCAGCGCCTTCCCGTTCGGCAGGTTTTCCCGCCCCGGCGGCAGGGGCGCGGCGCGCAACCCGCCCGGCGGGGAGGGGCGATCGCCAGGACTATAACTTTGCCTTATGGATTCACGCCGTTTTCCTGTTTGACGTCGGCGCGAAACCGAAGGGAAATCAGGCGGTGAGATCGGCCGGCGGGAAGGAGCCCTTGATGACGCATTCGGCGACACGGCGCGCGGCGGAACTCGGCCTCGTCCTCCCCAGCGCGGGGGGCGGCGCGGGCTATTACGGCACGCTCTACGGCAAGATGAAGCCGCATTATCTCAGCGACAAGCTGCTCTTCCTTTCCGGCCAGACCGCCGGCGTCGACGCCGCCGGCAAGGCGCTTTACCCCGGCCGCCTCGGCCGCGACCTCACGGTGGAGCAGGGCTATGAGGCGGCGCGGCTCACCGCGCTCAATTGCCTCGGCTGCATCAGGGACGCGGTCGGCGACCTCGACCGGGTGAAGGGGCTGGTGCGCTCGCTCAACTTCATCGCCTGCGACCCCTCCTTTACCCAGCCGCATCTGGTGGCCAGCGGGCTTTCCGACCTGTTCGAACAGGTGTTCGGCCCCGAGATCGGGGTGGGCGGGCGCGCCTCCATCGGCGTGATGTCGCTGGCCGACGATTACTGCTTCGAGACCTGGGTGACGGTGGAACTTCACTGACCGCCGCCTGCCCGGCATACGACACGACAAGGCCAAAGGCCGCACCACAAGGCAGCGTGCTGAACGCACGATCTTCTTCCAGAGGAGACTTCGCATGACGATCCATCGCCTTGCCGCTGCCGTGCTCGGCATCGGCCTTCTCGCCGCCCCCACGCTGGTGCGGGCGGAGGAGATCACCATCGGCTTCACCGCCGCGCTTTCCGGCGATTTCGCCGCCTTCGGCCTCAACATGCGCAAGGGCCTCGACCTTGCGGTGGAGGAACTGAACAAGAAGGGCGGCACCACCTACACGATCGACGCGGTGGATGACCGCGGCGAGGCCCGCGAGGGCGTGCTGATCGCCCAGCGCTTCTGCTCCGACACGAATGTCGACGTGGTGATGGGCTATTCGTTCTCCTCCATCGCGCTGGCCGCCATTCCGGTGTTCAACGAGTGCAAGCTCCCCGTTCTGGCCTCCGCCGTCACCAGCCCGGCGCTGTCCGATGTCAGCCCCTATTTCCGCCGCAACGTGCTGACCGATGCGGTGCAGGGCGCCATGATGGGCGCCTATGCCGCCAAGACGCTGGGGCTGAAGCAGATCTATGTGCTGAACCAGCAGGACGATTACGGCATCGGCGTCGCCAAGGCGTTCTCCGACGCCGCCGCCAAGGACGGCGCCACCATTCTCGGCACCGAATCCTACCTGCTCGGCACCAAGGATTTCCGCACCCTCCTGACCAAGGTGCGCGCCGCCCGGCCGGACGCCATCTTCATCGGCGGCTTCTACACCGAAGCGGCGAAGATCGCCGAGCAGGCGAGAGCCCTCGGCATCAAGGCGCAGCTCCTGTCGACCGACGGCGCGCTCAATGTCGAACTGATGAAGCTCGGCCGCGGCGCGGTGGAAGGCATGATCGTCTACGGCATGTTCGACCCGGCGGTCGCCACCCCGGCGACGGAGGCGTTCCTGTCGGCCTACAAGGCCGCGCACAAGGAAGACCCGAGCGCCTGGGCAGCGCTGGGCTATGACGCCGGCATGGCGCTCGGCGCGGCGGTCGATCTCGCCGCCAAGGACGGCCCGGTCACCCGCGAGAGCCTCAATGCCGCCTTCGGCAGGCTCAAGGACGTGCCCGGCGTCACCGGCCCCACCACCTTCGACGCCTCGGGCGACCGCGCCGGCGCGCTGTATTTCCTTGAGGTCAAGGACGGCAAGTTCGGCCTCGCCCCCAAGCAGCCCTGAGCGGGCGACCGCGCGGCCCGGCGCAGGACGTCTCCCTCTCCCCGCCGGGGAGAGGGCTGGGGTGAGGGGCAAGCCCGGCTGCCGCCCTGCCCCCTCACCGACCCCGTTCGCGGCGCCCGTCCTCGCACGGGACGACCGGAAGCAAACGCAGGCAGGCGATGGACTATTTCGGACAGCTGCTGGCGAACGGACTGGTGCTCGGGGCGATCTACGCCCTCACCGCGGTGGCGTTCACCCTGGTCTATGGCGTGGTGCGGCTGGTGAATTTCGCCTTCGGCGAACTGTTCATGCTCGGTGCCTTCCTCACCGCCTCGCTGATGCTGCCCGAAGTCCGGCTCATCGGCGTCGCCGTGCCGATGCCCGGCTTCTCGCTCCCGGTCGCGGCGGCGGGGGCGATCGCGCTCACCGCCCTGCTCGGCGTGCTGGTCGACCGCATCGCCTACCGCCCGCTGCGCAACGCTCCGCGCCTCGCCCCGCTCATCACCTCGATCGCCGTCTCGGTGGTGCTGCAAAGCCTCGCCCAGACCATCTGGGGCGCGGAGGAACTGCGCTTTCCCGAATTCCACCTCGCCACCCTGCCGCCGGTGGTGCTGTTCGATTCGATCTATCTCTCGGTGATGGACCTGGTGGTGATGGCGACCGCGCTCGCCGCCATGCTCGGCCTCTCCGCGTTCATCGCCCGCTCCTCGCTCGGCCGGGCGATGCGGGCCAGCGCGGAAGACCAGATGGCGGCGACGCTGGTCGGCATCCCGGTCAACCGCGTGGTGGCCGCCGCCTTCGCCATCGGCTCGGGCTTCGCCGCATTGGCCGGGCTGCTCTATGCCCAGACCTATGGCTTCGCCCATTCCGGCATGGGCTTCCTGCCCGGGCTGAAGGCGCTCACCGCCGCCGTGCTGGGCGGCATCGGCTCGATTCCCGGCGCCGCGCTCGGCGGGCTCATCCTCGGCCTGGTCGAGGCGCTCGGCGCGGGCTACCTGCCCAACGGCACGGCGTGGAAGGACGCGATCAGCTTCGTGCTGCTGGTCGGGCTGCTCTATCTGCGGCCGCAGGGCCTGCTCGGCAAGCCGGAGCTGAATTCCGCCGGGCGCGGCAGCCTGCTCGGCGGCGCCTCCGACTTCGGCGCCGTGTGGCTGCGCGCGGCCTTTGCGACGTTCGACGGGTGGCTGGCGCGGGCGGCCGCCGGGGGCCCGCGCGCGGCGCTCGCCTTGCTGGCGTTCGCGCTTCTCCTCGGCGCGCTGGTGCCGTCCGACTACTGGCTGCGCATCCTCACCATGGTGGTGGTCTACGGCATGCTGGCGAGCGGGCTCAACGTCATCGTCGGCTTTGCCGGCCTGCTCGACCTCGGCTTCGTCGCCTTCTGGGCGGTCGGCTCCTACCTCACCTCGATCCTGTTCGTACTGCTGCTGAAGGACCAGTTCGGCGTCGCCCCGGCCGATATCTGGTGGCTGCTCTATCTCAATTTGCCGCTCGCCGGCCTCGTCGCCGCCGGCTTCGCGGTGATCCTCGGCACCCCCACATTGCGGCTGCGCGGCGACTATCTCGCCATCATGACGCTGGGCTTCGGCGAGATCGTGCGCGTGGTCGCCATCAACTGGATGGACCTGACCAACGGGCCGATGGGCATTCGCGGCATTCCGGCGCCGAACCTGTTCGGCATCGCGCTCGGTTCGCCCCGCGCCCAGTTCTTCTTCGCGCTGGCGCTGGCGGTGCTGGTCGTCTTCGCCATCGCCCGGCTGGTGCGCTCCTATGTCGGGCGCGCCTGGGTGGCGATCCGCGAGGATGAGGAGGCGGCGGAAGCGATGGGCGTGCCCACCGCCCGCTACAAGCTCTACGCCTATGCCGCCAGCGGCTTCGTCGGCGGCTTTGTCGGCGTGTTCTACGCCCATAGCCAGCAATATATCAGCCCGCTGAACTTCTCGCTGTTCGAGAACATCCTCCTGCTGATGCTGGTGGTGCTGGGCGGGCTCGGCACCTTTGTCGGGCCGTTCGTCGGCGCGCTGATCTGGATCGTGTTCCTGCAACTGGCGCTCGATCTGCCCTTCGTGCAGGCCTATCCGGAAACCCGCTTCGCCCTGCTCGGCGTCGTGCTCGTCGTGCTCATGGTGTTCCGCCCGCAGGGCCTCGCCGCCAGCGCCCGCGTCGCCCTCACCATGTCCGGCGCGCGCTCGAAGGAGGCCGCATGAGAGCACCCTCCCCAACGCCATTGTTGGAAGCGCGCGCCATCACGGTGCGCTTCGGCGGGCTGGAGGCGGTCGGCGGGCTCGACATGGCCATCGGCCGCAACGCCATCCACGGGCTGATCGGCCCCAACGGCGCCGGCAAGACCACGGTGCTGAACGTGCTCACCGGTTTCATCCGCCCCAGCGAAGGCGAACTCGTGTTCGACGGCGAGGCGATCGGCGGACTCGGCGTCAACCGCTTCGCCCGGCGCGGCCTCGCCCGCACCTTCCAGAACATCCGCCTGTTTGGCGCCATGACGGTGCTGGAGAGCGTGCTGGTCGGCGCCCATCAGCGCTTTTCCGCCAATGCGCTCTCCCTCGTCTTCGGCCGGCGCGCCGCGCGCGAGGCGGAGCGGGCGATGATCGTGCGCGCCTATGAGCTGCTCGACTTCGTCGGGCTGGGGGCGGAGGTGGCCGACCGGGTCGCCACCACCCTCTCCTATGGCCACCAGCGCCGGGTCGAGATCGCCCGCGCGCTGATTTCCGCGCCCAAGCTGCTGCTGCTCGACGAGCCGCTGGCCGGCATGAACGCGGTGGAGAAAAGCGAGATCGCCGATCTGGTGCGGCAGGTCCGCGCGCAGGGCATCGCCGTGCTGCTGATCGAGCACGACATGCAGATTGTGCGCCGGCTCTGCGACCATCTCACCGTGCTGGATTATGGCCGGCGCCTCGCCGACGGCCCGCCGGACGAGGTGCTGGCCGACCCGGCGGTGCAGGCCGCCTATCTCGGCCGGGCGAGGTGACCCCCATGAGCCCCAAGAGCCCCATCGCACCGATCGTCCACCCAACCGGCCTCATCGGTCACCCGGATAAGGCCGCGCCGCCGCTGCTCAAGGTTGAAAATCTGGCCGTCTCCTATGGCCGCATCCGCGCCGTCGACGGCATCGGCCTCCATGTGGAGCCGGGCCGCATCGTCTCGCTGGTCGGCTCCAACGGGGCCGGGAAAACCACCACGCTGATGGCGCTGTCCGGCCTGCTGCCGCTCACGGCGGGAAAGGTCGCCTTCGCCGGCGAGGACATCACCACGCTGGCGCCGGAGCTGCGGGTGGCGCGCGGCATCGCCCATGTGCCGGAGCGCCGCCGCGTCTTCGCCGGCATGAGCGTGCGCGAGAACCTGGTGCTCGGCGCCTATGCGCGCGGCGACGCCGTCGATGTCGCCAGCGATGTCGAGCGCATGGTGGCGCTGTTCCCCAGGCTCGGCGAGCGCATGGGGCAGATGGCCGGCACGCTGTCGGGCGGCGAGCAGCAGATGCTGGCGATCGCACGGGGGCTGATGTCGCGCCCGTCCCTCCTCATCATGGACGAGCCGACCATGGGCCTCGCCCCGCAGATGATCGACCTCATCCTCGATACGGTGCTTGAAATCCGCAGGCAGGGCATGACGGTGCTGCTGGTCGAGCAGAATGCGGTCGAGGCGATGCGCCTGTCCGACCATGTCTACATCATGCGCCTCGGCCGCATCGTCCACGAGGACAGCGGCGCGAATATCGACCCGGAGCGCGTGAAGTCTTTCTATCTTGGAGCCGATGCATGACGGACTACTTGGAATCTGCCCCGCGAATGCGGCTGGGAACCTTCCTCGGCGTGCCCCAGGCCACTTCGGCCAGCGCCGGGCAGATCGCCGTCATCGGCCTGCCTTTCGATTGCGGCACCCACGCCACCCGCATCGGTTCGCGCCAGGGACCGGCGGCGTTTCGGGCGATGTCGAGCGAGGTGCGCCCGTTCTACCCGCCGCTGGCCGATGTCGACCCGCGCGCCGGCGGAAGGGTGGTCGATCTCGGCGATGTCGACGTGGTCGCCTCCGATCTCGGCCCCTCGCTCGCCGCCATGGAGGCGGCCATCCACGAGGTGGTGAAGGCGGACGCGGTGCCGCTCTGCGTCGGCGGCGACGGCACGGTGACGCTGCCGGTTTTGCGCGCCTTGGCAAAGCGATATCCCGAGCTGGTGCTCATCCATATCGACGCCCACACCGACGCCTATCCCGGCGAGGACGTGAACACCGGCACCACCTTCACCCGCGCGGCGCAGGAAGGGTTGATCGACACCCGGCGCTCCTTCCACATCGGCGCGCGCGGCACCATGCTGGTGGCCGGCGCCTATGACCACACCCGCGCGCTCGGCTACCGGCTGATCCCCGGCGAGGAGGTGCGCAAGCGCGGGCCGGAGGCGATCGCCGCCGAGGTGCGCGAGGTGGTCGGCACGCGGCCGGTGCACCTGTCCTTCGACATGGATTATTTCGACCCCTCCGCCGCGCCGGGCGTCGCCACCCCGACCTGGGGCGGGCCGCCGGTGGCGGAAGTGTTCGACCTGCTGCACGGGCTCAAGGGGCTGGACCTCGTCGGCGTCGACATCAACACGCTCAGCCCGCCGCACGACGTGCAGGGCATGTCGGCCATGCTGGCCGGCCATGTCGCCGTCATCGCCCTTCATCTCATCCAGCTCGGCCAGGCGGAACACCGCCTCAATGCCGGGCATCGCTGAACGGAGGCCGTCATGAGTCTCGAAACGACGCTGGTTCCCGAACCCTATGTCTGGTCCGAGCCGCCGCTCGGCGACGCCAGGAGCGCGCCGACGCGCTTCTACACCGACCCGGAAGTGTTCAAGGCCGAGGTCGAGCACATCCACATGAAGAACTGGTTCTTCGCCGGGCGGCTGGAGGAGGTGCCGAACCCCGGCGACTTCAAGGCGCTGGACAGCGTCGGCGGCCCGGCGCTGCTGGTGCGCGGCGAGGATGGCGTGCTGCGCGCCTTCGCCAATGTCTGCCGGCACCGCGCGTCGATTCTGATGGAAGGCTGCGGCAACGCCAAAAACCTTACCTGCCCCTACCATGCCTGGAACTACCGGCTCGACGGCACGCTGGCCGGCGCGCCCGGCATGCGCGAGGTGCCCAAATTCGAGAAGCCGCCGCACGGCCTCATCCCCATCCGCATGGAGGTGTGGGAAGGCTCGGTGTTCCTCAACTATGACGACGACGCGCCCGGCCTGATGACCCATCTCGGCAACATGCCGGAGCTGATCGGCAGCCACCGGCTCGGCGACATGGTCAAGACCTGGCACATGGAGATCGAGACCCGCTGCAACTGGAAGCTGCTGCTCGAAAACGCCATGGAAACCTACCACACCGGCATCGTCCACGCCGCGACGGTGGGCGCCCAGCGCTCGGTCAGCTTCCCCACCCAGGGCAACTGGCACGTCATCCAGGTGCAGTCGAACCGCTCCATCGCCGTGCTCGGGCAGGAGCCGCCCTTCCCGCCGATCGAGGGCCTTTCCGAGCAGGCGCGCAAGGGCACGTTCTTCACCGTGATCGAGCCGACCGTGCAGTTCGTGTTCGCGCAGGACTGCGCCTGGTGGCTGGCGGTGCGGCCGGTTTCGGTCGACAGATCCGTGCTTTCGGTCGGTGGCTGCTTCCCCGAGGCCTGCACCGGGCTGCCCGATTTCGAGGAGCGCGCGGCGCCCTATTACAAGCGCTGGGAAGCGGTGGCGATGGAGGATGTCGACATCCTCCAGAAGCAGCAGATCGGCCTCTCCTCCAGCCTCGCCCGCCCCGGCCCGCTGTCTTGGCGGGACGACATGGTGCTGGCGATGAACCGCTGGGTGATGGCGCGGCTGCCGGCGGACATCGTCGCCGGCATGGCCGGGGGGAGCGAATGAAACCCATGCGTGTGCTGCTCACCCACAATCGTGACCTGCTCAAGCACTTCTACGGCTACAGGGCGGTCGACGCCCTGAAGGCGCTGCCGATCGAGCTGGTGATGAACGACAGTCATGAGCCCCTGTCGGGAGACACCCTCGTGAAGGCGGCGGAAGGCTGCGAGGTGGTCATTTCCGACCGCCTCGCAGCCGGCCCGCGCGAGGTGATGGAGCGGTTGGCGGATGTGAGGCTGTTCACCCGCTGCGCCGTCGACATGCGCAATATCGACGTCGACGCCGCCTCCGATGCCGGCATCCTGGTGTGCAACTGCTCCTCGGGCTATGCCGACGCGGTGGCCGAACACGCGCTCGCGCTGATGCTCGACCTCGCCCGCAACATCACAAGCGACGCCGAGCGCTACCACGCCGGCGATGACTCCCATGCCATGGTGTTCGGCCGGCAGATGGCCGGCGCCCATGTCGGGGTCATCGGCTATGGCTCGATCGGAAGGCGCATCGTCGAACTGGCGCTGGCCTTCAAGATGAAGGTCTCGGTCTATGATCCCTATGCGCGGATCGACCATGGCGCGGTCAATCCCGTGGGGCTGGACGCGGTGCTCTCCGAGCCGGACTTCGTCGTCTGCGCCGCCTATGCGACGCCGGAGACCGAGCGGATGATGAATGCGGACGCCTTCGCCAAGATGCGGCGCGACGCCTTCTTCATCAACATCTCGCGCGGCATTCTGGTGGATGAGGACGCGCTGGAGGCGGCTCTCACCTCGGGCACCATCGCCGGCGCCGGGCTCGATGTCGGCGACGGGCGCGACCAGCAGCCCTCGCTGCGCCTTGCCCGCCTGCCCAACGTCATCGCCACCCCGCATTCGGCGGCGCTGATGATTGAACCGTCGGAATTTCAGGCGATGGAGACGGTGGAGCAGGTCAAGGCGATGCTGGAGGGGCGGCTGCCGATCCATGCCCGGAATCCGCACCGCCTTCCCAACTGGCTGTCGCGATGAGCGCCCTCATTCCCGCGCGGCCCCCCGCCTTTCGCCCCCCGCCCGGGGCGTGCGACTGCCACATGCACATTTACGGCCCGGCGGAGACCTATCCGCCGGCGCCGGATTCGCCCTTTCCGCCCGTCGCCGGCGGCGACATCGCCGCCTATATGAAGGTGCGCGCGAGGCTCGGCCTCTCCCGCGCCGTGGTGGTGCAACCCTCGGTCTACGGCTTCGACAACCGGGCGACGCTCGACGCCATGTCGGTGCTGGGCGAGGAGGCGCGCGGCGTCGCCGTGGTACCGCCGGATGTCAGCGAGGACGAACTCGACCGCCTCACCGGCCTCGGCATACGCGGCATCCGCTTCTTCATGATCGGCGGCGGCGCGCTCGGCTGGGCCGACCTGGAGACACTGGCGGCGAAGACAGCCGCCTTCGGCTGGCATGTGCAGATGCAGATGGACGGACGCCTTCTGCATGATGAGGCGGAGCGCCTGTCGCGCCTGCCCGGCCGGCTGGTCATCGACCACAATGGCAAGTTCCTGGAGCCGGTCGGCCTCGATCATCCCGGCTTTGCCGCGCTGCGCCGCCTGCTCGATGGCGGGCGCACCTATGTCAAGACCTCCGGGGTCTACGAGACCTCGCGCACCGGCGCGCCCGACTACGCCGATGTCGCGGCGCTGGCCCGTGCGCTGATCGCCCACGCCCCCGAGCGGTGCCTGTTCGCCACCAACTGGCCGCACCCCTCCAGGCCCGGCAACCCGCCGGACGATGCCCGATTGGTCGATCTGTTCCGCGAGTGGTGCGGCAGCGATGCGCTCGCGGCAGGAATCATGACAGACAATGCGGCGGAGCTGTATGGCTTCACGCCCCTTGAGCCCGAGCAGGAACGCCTCCCGTGATCACGACCCAGCGCACCGATTTCTTCGGCCCGGCCCGTCCGACCCTGTTCGCCCGCGACGCCGCCATCGCCACCTCGCACCCGCTGGCCACGGCGGCGGGACTGGAGGTGCTGCAGGCCGGCGGCAACGCCATGGATGCGGCGCTGGCGGCGGTGGCGACGCAATGCGTGGTCGAGCCGGCGATGACCGGCATCGGCGGCGACTGCTTCGTGCTCTACGCCCCGGCGGGCCGGCCGACCGTGGCGCTCAACGGCAGCGGCCGCGCGCCGATGGCCGCCACCATCGAGGCGCTGAAGGCGGCCAGGCTGACCACCGAGATTCCCCGCACCAGCCCCCATGCGGTGACCGTGCCGGGCGCGATTTCCGCCTGGACGCGGCTGCACGCCGACTATGCGAGCCTGCCGCTGGACCGGCTGTTCGCCCGCGCCATCGACTATGCCGAGAACGGCTACCCCATCGCCCAGCGCGTCGCCTTCGACTGGGCCGACGACGCCCCGCTGCTGGCGCAGGACGAAAACGCCACCGCCTTCTTCCTGAAGGACGGCAAACCGCTCGTGGCCGGCGACCGCCACGCCCAGCCTTTGCTCGGCCAGCGCCTGCGCGACATCGCCGCCGGGGGCGCTGGCGCGTTCTATGAGGGCGAGACCGCGCAGTCTCTCGTTCGCTATCTCAACAGCCTGGGCGGGCTGCACACCGAGGACGACTTCGCGGCGATGAAGGACGGCGCCTTCTACACCACGCCGATCGCCTCGGATTATCGCGGCTACACGGTGGAGGAGTGCCCGCCCAACGGGCAGGGCCTCGCCGCGCTGATGATCCTCAACATCCTCCGGGAATTCGACCTCGGCGAGGGCCTGTCGGTCGCCGACCGGGTGCATCTGCACGCCGAGGCCGGCAAGCTCGCTTACTTCAACCGCGACGCGCTGCTCGCCGATCCCTCAGCGATGACGGTGCCGGTCGAAACCCTGCTCTCCGCCGAGACCGCCCGGCGCCTCGCGGCTCGCATCGACATGAGCCGCGCCCTGCCGCCGGCGCTGTGGGACGAGCCCGCGCACGAGGACACGGTCTATATCAGCGTGGTCGACCGCGACGGCAACATGGTGTCGTTCATCAACTCGCTGTTCCACGGCTATGGCTCGACCCGCATCGACCCGGCGACCGGCGTGCTGCTGCATTCGCGCGGCGCCTCGTTCCGGCTGATCGAGGGCCACCCCAACGCCATCGCGCCGGGCAAGCGGCCGATGCACACCATCATCCCCGGCCTGTTGCGCAAGGACGGCGCGGCGGTAGGCGTGTTCGGCGTGATGGGCGGGCAGTACCAGGCCTCCGGCCAGGCGGCGCTGCTGTCGGGCCTGCTGGACCGCGGGCTCGACCTGCAGGCGGCGGTGGACGCGCCGCGCGCCTTCGCCCATGACGGCGTGCTGGAGATCGAGGCCGGCTGGCCGGAAAGCCTGCCCGCCGAGCTGGAAGCGCGCGGCCACAAGGTGACTTTCGCCGTCGAGCCCTTCGGCGGGGCGCAGATCATCCTGCGCGATCCCGTCAGCGGCTTCCTGATGGCCGGCTCCGACCCGCGCAAGGATGGCTGCGCGCTGGGTTTCTGAAGCCGCGCCGGCGGCGCCACGGCGCCCGGCTTCACCACCGGGCGCGGCTCCGCCTTAGCCGCCCGGCTTCACCGGCGATGCGCACGCCGCCAGGCGGCCGGGGTCGAGCCGGTGAGGCGGCGGAAGGTGCGCGTCAGGTGCGCCTGGTCGGTGAAGCCGGCGGCGGAGGCGATCTCGGTCAGCGGCAGGTCGCGCCCGGCGAGCAGGTCCTGCACCTTCCGCAGCCGCGCCTTCATGTGCCACTGATGGGGCGGCACCCCGGTCGCCGCCTTGAAGGCGTGGCTGAAATAGGACTGCGACAGGCCGGCCAGTTCCGCCAGCTCGTGCAGCCGGATGTTGCGCGAGCAGTTGGCCTCGATGAAATCGGTCACCCGCTTCAACTGGCGGGCGGAAAGCATGGCGCCACGCGACGCCGCGCCCGCCGGCGCCTCCCGGCCGAGCTTCAGCAGGTCGATGAACAGGGCGAGGGTCAGGCTGTCGCCATAGAGATCGTGATGGCCGTCCGGCCCGACGCATTCATGGGCGATCATCTGCGCCAGCGTGAAGATCCGTGCGTCGAGAAAATCCAGCCGCGGCCTCGCCAGCCGCTCGCCGGCGAGGTCCTCGCCGAGCCGCTCGCTGAGGGTGGGGGCGTGGAAGTGAAGGTCGAGATGGCGCACCCGCACCGGCTCGTCGATGCGCGACCAGATCGGCATGTCGGCCGGCACGAAGCTCATGCGGTGCGGGGCGCGCTGCACGGCGCGGGTCGTCCCGTCGGCCGAGAGCTGGACGTCCGAGCGGGCGCCCTCGCGCTCCAGCACCACGAACAGCCGGGCGTCCCGCGAGACATAGTGGCCGCGCGCGCCGGCCGCGCAGGCGACATGCCAGACATCGGCGATGACGCCGTTCCAGCGCCGCCAGCGCAGCTCGTCCAGAAGGGTTATGCCCTCCACCGCCGAGGTCATGCGTGGTTGGAAAGTCATCCTGCTTGCCGCTCGCCAAGATCAACGCGGGGCTTCATAGATTTGAATTACTATGAAGTAGCAAACCGCCTTATTCTCGTGCCAAATTCATTCGATCAGACGCCAATAGAAAACACGATCGTCCAAAATACAAGAGGATGCGACAAGATCGGCCTAATGTTCATTGATATGAAGCGACGTTTCCCTCAGATCGAGGGGAACGCATCTTTATAATTCATCTCAACTGTTTACAAGACGGGTACCGCGATGCGCGAACGGCTGGGCCTCACGATGATGTCGCTGCTGATGGGCGGCACGGCGGCGTTTCACCCGGCGGCTGCCCGGGCGCAGGACGCCGCGGCGCCGATCGAGCTTGAGCAGATCGACATCCAGGGCCAGCGCACCGACGGCACGGACGGCTATGTCGCCCGCAGCAGCACCGCCGGCACCAAGACCGACACCCCGCTCATCGAGGTTCCGCAGTCGATTTCCGTCGTCACCCGCGACCAGATGGAGGCGCGCGCGGTGCAGAGCGTCGGGCAGGCGCTCGACTATACGGCGGGTGTGCTCTCGCAGCCCTTCGGCACCGATCCGCGCTTCGATTCGCCGATCATCCGCGGCTTCTCGGCCGACAACAGCATGTATCTCAACGGCCTGAAGCTGATGCGCGAGGCCGGCACCCCCGCCATCGACCCGTATGGCCTGGAACGCATCGACGTGGTGCGCGGCCCCGCCTCGGTGCTCTACGGCCAGGGCAACCCCGGCGGCCTGCTCGACTTCATCTCCAAGCGCCCGACCTTCACCACTTTCGGCGAGGTGCAGGCGGAAGCGGGCAGCTTCGACCGCTACACCGGCCGCTTCGACATTGGTGGCGTGCTGCCGGACAATGCCGACATCGCCTACCGTTTCACCGGCGTCGCCCGCGACGGCGGCACCCAGACCGACCATGTCGACGACAACCGCCTGTTCTTCGCCCCGGCGCTGACCTGGCAGCCCTCGACCGACACCTCGCTCACCGTGCTGGCCAACATCCAGTACGACCAGTCCGGCACCCCGGTGGGGCTGCCGGTGCAGTACACGGTGGACGCCGATGGCGGCCTGCGGCTGCCGCGCAGCCTGTTCCTCGGCGATCCCGACTACGACAATTCCAACCGCACCTTCGGCAGCGTCGGCTACGAATTCAAGCACCGCTTCAACGAGACCTGGGAGTTCCGCCAGAACGCGCGCTACGCGGTGCTCGACTGGGACTATAACAGCCTCTACTATAGCGCGCTGAGCACCACCGACCCGCTGGTCGCCGAGCGCGGCTCCTCGGACAATTCGGAGGACCAGCAGACCTTCAACCTCGACAGCCAGCTGCTCGGCAAATTCGACACCGGGGCGTTCAGCCACGAGGTGCTGATCGGCGTCGACTACCGCCGCTACAGCGAATCCAATTCCACCGCCTTCGGCACGGCGTCGCCGATCAACATCCTGTTCCCGATCTACAACCAGCCGGTCGGCGGCACGCCCTGGTACACGGCGGATGTCGACGGCACCATCGCCCAGACCGGCATCTATGCGCAGGACCAGATCCGGCTGCAGAACTGGCTGCTCACCGTCGGCCTGCGCCATGACTGGGCCAACACCGATTCGACCAGCCTGACCAATTTCGGCGACACCGAGCAGGACCAGGACGACAGCGCCTTCACCGGCCGCGTCGGCCTGACCTATCTGTTCGACAACGGCATCGCGCCCTATTTCAACTACTCCACCTCGTTCGAGCCGGTGATCGGCAACATGCCGACCCAGCTCGGCGGCGGCGCGTTCCAGCCGATGGAGGGCGAGCAGGTCGAGGTCGGCGTGAAGTACCAGCCGGTGGGCTGGAACGGCTTCTTCACCCTCGCCGCCTATGACCTCACCCAGTCCAACGTGCTGTCCTCGCAGCTCATCGACGGCGTCAGCTACGAGACCCAGCTCGGCGAAATCCGCGTCCGGGGCTTCGAGTTCACCGCCGTGGCGGGGCTGGCGGACGGGCTCAACCTGATCGCCAACTACACCTATATGAACGCCGAGATCACCGAAGGCGAATATGCCGGCAACCGCCCGGCCAACGTGCCGGAGAACATGGCCAATCTCTGGCTCGACTACACCATTCCCTCGGGCCAGCTGGCCGGCTTCGGCTTCGGCGGCGGCGTGCGCTTCGTCGGCGACCGCTACGCGCTCGACGACAACAGCATCTTCCTCTCCTCCAACACCCTGTTCGACGCCGCCATCCATTACGAGAAGGGCCCGTTCAAGGCCCAGCTCAACGTGAACAACATCGCCGACGAGACCTATGTCGCCGGTTGCGGCTTCTTCGGCTGCTTCTATGGCGATGGCCGCACCGTGATCGGAACCCTCTCCTACAAATGGTAGACGACGCCCACCCAGAGTGTTTTCGAGCGAAGTGGATACCGGTTCGCGGCAGGAAAACGCATGAACTCAACACGCCGGAGCCTTTCCCCGATTCCGTGAATCAGGGAAAGGCTCCGACGCCTTCCGGCGCGCTCTGGTCCCTGGGCGAGGCCGCCTTTGCGGTCGGCGAGCGGTCGATCCTCGGCCCGCTGACGCTCGACCTTCCGGCCGGCCGTGTCTATGGCCTGATCGGGCCGAACGGCTCCGGCAAGAGCACGCTGCTGAAGATGCTGGCGCGCCAGCTTTCCCCCAGCTCCGGCGAGGTCCGCTTCGAGGGTCGCCCGCTCGGCGCGTGGGCCGGACGCGCCTTCGCCCGCGAAGTCGCCTACATGCCGCAATTCACGCCGCCTTCCGATGGCATGAGCGTCCGCGAGTTGGTCCGCCTCGGCCGCTATCCCTGGCACGGCGCGCTGGGCCGCTTCACGGACGAGGACGAGGCGCGGGTGGAAGCGGCGATCCAGCGCACCGGGCTCGCCGCCTTCCGCGAGCGGGCGGTGGACAGCCTGTCCGGCGGCGAGCGCCAGCGCGCCTGGCTGGCGCTGATGCTCGCCCAGGGCGCGCGCTGCCTGCTGCTCGACGAGCCGACCTCGGCGCTCGACATCGCCCACCAGATGGAAGTGCTCGCCCTGTTGCGCACGCTTGGCGGCGACGCCGGCGGCGAAGACCGGCCGGGGCCGGAGGCCGAAGCCGCCGCCGCAATGACCGTCATCGTGATCCTGCACGACATCAACCTCGCCGCCCGCACCTGCGACACGCTGCTGGCCCTGCGCGCCGGCCGGATGGTCGCCCATGGGCCGTCGCACGAGATCATGCAGCCCGACAGGCTGCGCGAGATCTACGGACTCGCCATGGGCGTCATGGACCACCCGGTCAGCGGCAAGCCGATGAGCTACGTGCTGTGAGCGCCGGCGCCGTGAGCGGAAGGTCCGGCCCCAGTCGCCGCGCCCTGCTGGCGGCCGGGCTGGCGCTCGCGGCGGGGCGCGCACGGGCACAGGGCGCGCAGGCAGGCGCGGCGCTGCGGGTGGCGACCGTCGACTGGGCGCTGCTGGAGACCCTGCTCGGCATGGGCATCACCCCGGTGGCGGCGGCCGAGCTGGTGCTGTTCCGCGAGGTCGCGGTGGAGCCTCCGGTCCCCGCCTCGGTGATCGACATCGGCCTGCGCGGCGCGCCCAATTTCGAGGCGCTGAAGCTCGCCCGGCCGAACCTGATCTTCAGTTCGAACTACTATGCCGAGTTCGAGCCTAGGCTGCGCCTCATCGCGCCGGTCGAGACCATCTCCGTGTACCGGACCGGCGAGCCACCTTACCAGCGCGCCGAGAAGGCGGCGGAGCGGATCGGCGTGCTGACCGGGCGCGAGGACGCGGCCCGGGCGCTGATCGCCGGGGTGAGCGACGAACTCGACGCCTGCCGCGCCCGGCTCGCGCGCCGGGCCGGCCAGCCGCTCATGGTGCTCAACCTCGGCGACGCCCGCCATTTCCGCGTGTTCGGCCGCGACAGCCTGTTCGGCGAGGTGCTGGCGCGCCTCGGCTTCGCCAATGCGTGGCGCGAGGGCACGTCCTACGCCGCCTCCGCCCCGATCGGGCTGGAGGCGCTGGCGCGCTTTCCCGATGCCTTCCTCATCGTCCTGCGGCCGGTGCCGCCGGACGCGGCGCGGGTGCTGTCGACCAGCGCGCTGTGGAACGCCCTGCCCAACATCCGCGCCCGCCGCATCGCCGTGCTCGACAGCGTCGACCCGTTCGGCGGGCTGCCGACCGCCGCCCGCTTCGCCCGGCTGCTGACCGCGGCGCTGCTGAGGGACGGCGGCGCGGGACGACAGGGGGGCGATCTTGGCTGAGCTGGCGCTCGCACGCCCTGCCGGCCTGCGGCCGGTCCATCTCTGGCTCGCCCTCGGCGCGCTGGGCACCGGCCTGTTCGCGCTGGTATTGGCGCGGCAGATGGCGGCGAGCGGCGACGCGATGCCCCAGCCGCTGCGGGAACTGCTGCTCTGGCACAGCCTGCTGCCGCGCGCCGCGACCGCGCTGCTGGCGGGGGCGGCGCTGGGGCTTTCCGGCGCCCTGCTGCAGCGGGTGCTGCGCAACCCGATCGCCGATCCCTCGACGCTGGGCATCGCGGCCGGCGCGCAGCTCGCCCTCACCCTGTCGCTCGCTTTCGCGCCGGCGCTGCTCGCCTTCTCGCGCGAGGGCACCGCCTTCGCCGGCGGCGTTCTCGCGGTGGCGTTCGTCCTCGCGCTGAGCTGGCGGCGGGGCTTCGAGCCGGTCACCGTCGTCATTGCCGGCATGACCCTGTCGCTGATGGCCGGGGCGATGAGCGCGGCGCTGATCCTCGCGCGCGGCGACTATGTGTTCTCGCTGTTCATCTGGGGCGCCGGCTCGCTGCACCAGCAGAACTGGCAGCCGGCGCTGCTGATCGGCACGCGGCTGGCGCTCGGCGCCGGCGCCGCCTTCCTGCTGCTGCGCCCGCTCGAACTGATGACGCTGGACGATGCCGGCGCGCGCAGCCTTGGCGTCGCGGTGCAGGCGATGCGCCTCGCGATCATCGCGCTCGCGGTCTGGCTGGCGGCGAGCGTGGTCTCGCAGGTGGGCGTGATCGGCTTTGTCGGCCTCGCCGCCCCCGCCTTCGCCCGCCTCAGCGGCGCCCGGCGGCCGGCCGCCCTGCTGCTGCTGTCGCCGCTGGTCGGCGCCCTGCTGCTCTGGATCACCGACAGCGTGGTGCAGCTCACGGCCGGCGCCGGCGGCGGCCTCATCCCCACCGGCGCGGCGGTCGGCCTGCTCGGCGGGCCGCTGCTGCTGTGGCTGCTGCCGCGACTTCGAACCTCCGCGCCGGCCCTGCCGGAGGCCGCCGCGCCGCGACGCCGGCTGCGCCGGCCGGGACGCGCCTTCGCCGTGCTGGCGGGCGGGGTGGTGCTGATCGCGGTCTTCTCCCTACTGGCCGGGCGCGACCTCGGCGGCTGGACCATCGCCACCGGGCCGCTGCTGGACGAGCTTCTGGTGTTCCGGGCGCCCAGGGTCGTGGCCGCCGCCGCCGCGGGCGGGCTGCTCGGCGCCGCCGGAGCGATCATGCAGCGGCTCACCGGCAACCCGCTGGCCGGGCCGGAAGTGCTGGGGGTGAGCGCCGGCGCCGGTGTCGGGCTGGCCGCCGCGCTCATGCTGGTTCCCGATCCGGGAACCGGCCTTCTCCTCGCCGCCAGCGCCGGCGGGGCGCTCGGGGCGCTGCTGCTGGTGCTGCTGATGGCGGCGGTGAGCGGGTTCGGGGCGGAGAAGCTGCTGCTGTCCGGCATCGCGCTCGGCTGCATGGGGCTCGCCATCCTCTCCGCCGTGTTCGCTGCCGGCGGTCCCGGCAGCTTCCGGCTGCTGGCCTGGATGTCCGGCTCGACCAACAAGATCGGCGCCACCGAGGCATGGATTCTGGCGGCGTGCGCGCTGGTGCTCCTGCTCCCGATCGGCCTCACGCACCGCTGGCTGAACCTACTGCCGCTCGGCCCGGCGGTGAGCGGGGCGCTCGGCGTGCCGGTGGCCGCGAGCCAGCTGGTGCTCACTTTGCTGGCCGCGCTGATGACCGGCGTCGCCGCCTTCTTCGTCGGGCCGCTGAGCCTGGTCGGCCTGATCGCCCCCCACCTCGCCCGCCTGACCGGACTAACTCACGGGAATATATTCGTTTTCTCTTCGGCGCTGATCGGTGCCCTCGTGCTGCTGCTCGCCGATTGGCTCGCCCGCATGATCGCCTTTCCCTATCAGCTCCCGACCGGTCTGCTCGCGGCGCTGGTCGGCGGTCCCTACCTGATCTGGCTGCTGCAACGCGGAGGACGCCGGCATGGCTGATCACTTCACGGCCCGCGCCGTCATCGCCCATGCCGCCCCGGGGCAACTGCTTGCCCGTCTGTGCGACCGGTGCGACCGGCAGACGATCCGCGAGCGCACGGCGTCGACGGCGCACCTTGTGAACTGGTGCGGCGAGGTCGATCTCGCCGTGGAGCCGGCGGGCCATCTCGCCCTCCACGCACGCAGCGCGAGCGAGAACGGCCTGTCGGTGCTGAAGATGCAGTTGGCCGAGCACATTCACGCGGCAGCATCCCCCCGCGCACCCGCCTTCGCGTGGGAAGGCGATGGCGCCTGCAACCCGGCGCTCCCCTATTTCCGCGAGATGGAGGTGGTCTCGGCCCGCCCGCTCACGCCGCTGATGCGCCGGGTGGTGCTGGCCGGCGATGCCGCGCACTACGCTTCCGGCGGGCTGCATGTGCGGGTGCTCATTCCCCCCGCCGGCCGCGATCCGGTCTGGCCGCACGCCGCGCCGGACGGGCGCACCCTCTGGCCGACCGGCGCCGACGCCCTGACGCCCCGCGTCTATACGGTGCGCGAGGTCGACATCGCCCGCGGCGAGATTGTCATCGACGTGGTGCAGCATGCCGGTGCCGCCACGCCGGGGGCGGACTGGGCACGCCGCGCCCGGCCCGGCGACCGGGTGGGGTTGCTCGGGCCCGGCGGCGCCGGGCTGCCGCCCGCCCGCCGCTACCTGCTCGCCGGCGACGAGACGGCGCTGCCGGCCATCGCCCGCATGGTGGCGGCGCTGCCGGCCGAGGCGCAGGCGGTGGTCCGGCTGGAAGTGGCGGATGCGCGGGAGCAGCAGAAGCTGCCTTCCGCCGCCCGGCTCGATGTGCAATGGCTGCACCGCGACGGTGCCGGGCCCGGCACCGTCGATCTGCTGGAGCGGAGCGTGCGCGCGATCGACATCCCCTCCGGCGCGGACGACCTGCATGTCTGGGCCGGCTGCGAGCAGAAGACCGCGCGGGCGCTTCGCCGGCACCTGACCCGGGAGCGCGGCCTCGCCAAGTGCCGGTGCGCCATCGCCGCCTATTGGCGGCTTGGCCATCCGGGTATCGATCTGGCCGAATGAGGCCGTTATAAGCAGTCCATCATGAAGCTCATCCGGCCGTTCCTGACCTACTATGCCCCCTATAAGGGGCTGTTCATGCTCGATTTTTCCTGCGCGGTGCTGTCCGGCCTGCTGGAGCTGGGCTTCCCCGTCGCGGTGAAGCTGTTCATCGACCACCTGCTGCCGGGTCAGGACTGGCACCTCATCGTCTGGGCGGCCATCGGCCTGCTGGTGATCTACCTGCTGAATGCCGGGCTGATGGCGATCGTCACCTATTGGGGGCACATGCTCGGCATCAATATCGAGACCGAGATGCGCAAGCGCGCCTTCGATCATGTGCAGAAGCTGTCCTTCTCGTTCTTCGACAACCACAAGACCGGGCATCTGGTGGCCCGCCTCACCAAGGATCTCGAAGAGATCGGCGAGGTCGCCCATCACGGCCCGGAGGACGTGTTCATCGCGGTGATGACCTTCATCGGCGCCTTCGCCGTGATGCTCAGCGTGAATATCCACCTCGCCATCCTCACCGCCGTCATCGTTCCCGCCAGCGCCCTGATCACCACCCGCTACGGGCGGCGGATGACGCAGAACTTCCGCGCGCTGTTCGGCCGGGTCGGCGCCTTCAACGCCCGCATCGAGGAAAACATCGGCGGCATCCGCGTCGTGCAGTCCTTCGCCAACGAAGAGCATGAGAGCCGGCTGTTCGCGGTGGAGAACGACAGCTATCGCACCACCAAGCTGGAGGCCTACCGGTTGCTGGCGGCCAATGCCTCGCTCAGCTATCTCGGCATGCGCCTGACCCAGGTCGTGATCATGCTGGCCGGCACCTGGTTCGTGCTGCGCGGCGAACTCAGCAATGGCGGCTTCGTCGGCTTCCTGCTCCTCGTCGGGGTGTTCTTCCGGCCGCTGGAGAAGATCGCCGCGGTGATGGAAGTCTACCCGAAGGGCATTGCCGGCCTGCGCTCCTATCTCGATTTCCTCGCCACGAGGCCCGACGTGGCCGATCGCCCGGGCGCGGTCGAGCTGACGGACGTCAAGGGCGCCATCCGCTATGAGGGCGTGCGCTTCGCCTATGGCAACGCGCCGCCGGTGCTGGGCGGCATCGACCTCGATATCCGCGCCGGCGAGAGCGTCGCCTTTGTCGGGCCGTCCGGTTCGGGCAAGACCACCCTCTGCTCGCTGCTGCCCCGCTTCTACGAGGTCGGCGGGGGCCGCATCACCATCGACGGCCACGACATTCGCGACGTGACCCTCGAGTCGCTGCGCCGGAACATCGGCATCGTGCAGCAGGACGTGTTCCTGTTCAGCGGCACCATCCGCGAGAACATCGCCTATGGGCGGCTGGACGCGGACGAGGCCGCCATCAATGAGGCCGCGCACCGCGCCCAGCTCGACGAGGTGATCGCCGGCCTGCCGCTCGGGCTCGACACCGTGATCGGCGAGCGCGGCGTGAAGCTCTCGGGCGGCCAGAAGCAGCGCCTCGCCATCGCCCGCATGTTCCTGAAGGACCCGCCGATCCTCATCCTCGACGAGGCCACCTCGGCGCTCGACAGCGAGACCGAGTGGGAGATCCAGCGCGCGCTGGCGGCGTTGTCGGAAGGGCGGACCACGCTGGTCATCGCCCACCGCCTGTCGACGGTGCGCAGCACCGACCGCATCGTCGTGGTCACCCGCGAAGGCGTGGCCGAACAGGGCAATCACGCGGAACTGCTGGACACGGGCGGCCTTTATGCCCGGATGGTCCGCACCCAGTTCGCCGAGGCGCACCGCATCCCGGCCTAGCGCGTTTTCGAGCGAAGTGGATACCGGTTCGCGGCAGGAAGACGGGTGAACTCAACAAGCCGGAGCATTTCCCCGATTCATGAATCGGGAAAACGCTCTAGCGGCCCACGCACCGGCCTTACCCGGCGATCCGCCCCGCCTCCATGTGCACGATCCGCTCGGCGAAAAGCCGCGCCGCCGCCGGATCGTGGGTGATCAGCACGGTGGTGCGCCCCTCCCTCTCCCGCGCCAGCGCGGCGAGCAGCCGGCGGCTGGTGGTGGCGTCGAGATTCTCGGTCGGCTCGTCGAGGACCAGGATCAGCGGCGCGCGCAGCAGGGTGCGCGCGATGACCAGCCGGCGCGCCTGCCCGGCGGAGAGCCGCGCCCCGCCCTCGCCGATCCAGGTGTCGAGCCCCTCCGGCAGTTCGCCCAGCACCTCGTCCAGTCCCGCCAGAGCGAGGCAACGACGCAGCGCCTCCTCCTCCGCCTCCGGCGCGGCGACGCGCAGGTTCTCGCGCAGGGTGGCGTTGAACAGATGCGCCTCCTGTGCCGCCAGGCCGACGAGCCGGCGCAGATCCTCCGGCGTGTACTCTCGCAGGTCGTGCCCGCCGAGCGTGACGCTTCCCTCGTAATCCCAGAACCGCAGCAGCAGCCGGGCAATGGAGCTCTTGCCGGCCCCGCTCGGCCCGAGGATCGCCATGTGGCACCCCGGCGCGATCGTGAGATCGAGGCCGTCGAGGGCCGGCGCCCCATCCGGCGCGTAGCGCAGCCGCACGGCGCGAAAGTCGAGACCGTCGTCGCATGGGGCCGGCGAGCGCGCCGGGAAGGGGCCGATCGGCGGCGGGCGGTCGGCCAGGGCGAACAGCCGCCGCGCCGCCGCCATCACCTCGCCCCAGCGCTGCATCGCGCCGGGCAGCGGCGCCACCGCCTCGAAGCTGGCAAGGGCGGCAAGGGCGAGGGCCGGCACCAATGGCGGCGCCAGCGTGCCCGCCGTGACCGCGCCGGCCGCCAGCAGCGCCGCGCCCCACACCGCCAGCCAGGCGCACAGGCCGACCGCCGCCTCGGCGAAGGCGCCGTGAAGCGCCGCCCGGCGCTGGGCGTCGGCGAACCGGTCGCCGAGCGCGTCCAGTGCCGCGAGCCGCCGCCCGACCGCGCCGGCGGCCCGCAGGTCGGTGCCGCCCTGAAGGAAATCGGCCACCGCCACACGCAGCGCCGCACGATGCGCCACCGCCTCCGAACCCGGCCTCTCCGCGGCCCGACGCGCCAGGCCGGGCACCACGCCGCCGGCGGCGATGAGCAGCGCGCCGACGACGAGTCCGGTCGGCGGGTGCAGCGCGGTGAGCAGCGCCACCACCAGCACCCCGCAGGCCAGCGCCACCACGATGGGGGCGCCAAGGCGCAGATAGGCGTGCTGCAGCGTCTCCACATCGGCCTGCAGGCCGGCGGCCAGATCGGCGCCGCGCCGGTCGGCGAGGCCCGCCGGGGCCAGTGGCGCGAGCCGACGGAACAGCCAGAGCCGCAGTTCCGCCAGCAGCCGGAAGGTCGCCTCATGGCTCACCAGCCGCTCGAAATAGCGCCCGCCGGTCCGCAGGATGGCGAAAAGCCGGATCGCCGCCGCCGGCAGGAAATAGTTCATCATGCCGGTGGTGACGCCGGCGATCGCCATGGCGGCGATGAACCAGCCGGCCACCGCCATCAGCGCGACGCTGGCGAGGATGGTGAGGCACGCGATGCCGCCGGCCAGCAGCATCCAGCCGCGATAGGGACGCGCCAGCGAGAGAAGTCGGCTGATCACCGGTCCCGCGTCGCTCATGCGGCAAGGCTCCCCTCGCCCAGCAGCGCGGCGAACCGGCCGCCCTTTTCCAGCAGTTCGGCCCGCGTGCCCTCCTCGACGATGCGGCCTGCCTCCATCAGCAGGATTCGGTCGGCGAGGTGCAGGGTGGCGAGGCGGTGGGTGACGATGAGCGCGGTGCGCCCGCGCGCCAGCTCCCGCACCGCAGCGGTCACCCGCGCCTCGGTGGCGCGGTCGAGCCCGGCCGTGCCCTCGTCCATGATGAGCAGCGGCGCCGTCTGCTTGAGGAAGGCGCGGGCCAGCGCGAGGCGCTGCACCTGCCCGCCCGACAGCGTCTGCCCGAACTCGCCGAGCGGGGTGTCGTAGCCCTGCGGCAACGCCGCGATGAAGCCGTCGGCGGCGGCGAGGCGCGCGGCGGCGCGCACCCGCTCCCTGCGGGGCGCCGGGTTCCCGGTCGCCGGCTCGCCGTCCGCCGGGGCGCCGAGGCTGATATTGTCGGCCACCGTGCCCTCGAACATGTGCGGGCGCTGCGGCACCAGCGCCACCTGCCGCATCCAGTGGTCGGGGGCGAGGGCGGACAGGTCATGGACCGACGTGCCCGCTCCGCCCACCTCGATGGTACCTTGCTGCGGCGAGACGAAGCCGAGCAGCAGGCTGAGCAGCGTGCTCTTGCCGGCGCCGCTCGGCCCAACCAGGACGGTGATCTCGCCCGGCCGCAGATCGAGGTCGACCCCGTCCACCGCCGGCGCCCCCTCGCCCCAGCCGAAGCGCAGCCCGCGGCAGCGCAGGCTGATCGCGCGGCCGAGTTCCGGCGTCGCCGCGCCCGGCGCATCGCCCGGCTCGCCGAGCAGCGCGGCGATGCGCTCGGCGGCGGCCAGAGCCTCCATGCGGGCATGGTAGTCGACGCCGAGCTGGCGCAGCGGCGCATAGAATTCGGGCGCCAGCAGCAGCACGAAGAAGGCCGCCTCGAAGCCGAGCGCGCCGTCGAGCAGGCGAAAGCCGATCAGCACCGCCACCATCGCGATGGCCACCGTGGCGAAGAATTCCAGCGCCAGCGAGGAGAGGAAGGCCACCCGCAGCACCGCCATGGTGCTGGTCCGGTAGGCCTCGGCGGCGGCGGCGAGGCGGCTCTCCTCGCCCGCCTCGGCGTTCAGCATCTTCAGGGTGGTGAGGCGTTGCAGCCCGTCGAGCAGCCGGCCCGACAGCCGGGCGAGCCGGCGCCACTGGCGCCGGTTCAGGCGTTCCGCGCCCTGCCCGAGCAACACCATGAAAAGCGGGATCACCGGCGCGGTGAACAGCAGCACCAGCCCCGAGATCCAGTCGCGCGACAGCACCACGGCGAGGATCAGCAGCGGCAGGCCCGCCAGCGTGCCGAGATGGGCGAGATAGCGCGCCACATAGGGTTCCAGCGCGTCGACCCCCTCGATCACCGTGGTGGCGAGATCGCCGGTCGCTCGTCCCCCGAGGCGGGCGGGGCCGAGCGCGGCGAGGTGGCGCAGCAGCGCGGCGCGCACGTCGCCCTTCAGCCGCAGGGCGGCGCCGAGCGCCGCCCGGTCGGCGGCGTGGGCGAGGGCGAGGCGCGCCAGCAGCAGCGGCAGCACCGGGGTCAGCCAGACGAGCGCACGGCCGATCGGCGCGCCCTCCATCACCACCGGGGCGATGGCGTGGGCGAGCAGCCAGGCCTGCGGCACCACCAGCGCCGAGGCGAGCGCGCCCAGCCACATGGCGCGCCGGAGCGCGGAGCCGGTCGCGGCGGCGATGCGGCCCTTCAGCCAGCGCTCCGCCTCCGCTCCGGGCCGTGCCCGCTCCTCGGTCTCGGCGTCAATCATCTAGGAACAGTCGGCATCATCGACCCGGCCCGATCCGGCCCGGCGCGGTGGGCGGCGTCACGCTCAATGGGGCGTGCCCCGCGCGGGCGCACCGGAGACGACCCTGGCCATTTCCGACACGGTGTCGGCAGAGCTGCGCGCCGCCTCCTCCTGCGCCTCGAACAGCACGCCGGCCGAGACCGCGACCAGGATCATGAAGCCGGTTCCCAGGAACCAGGAGAAATACCAGGCGCCATAGCCGCCGATGATGACGCCGAGCAGGAGAGCGATGCCGGCAATGACCAGGGCAATGATGAAGCGCAGAAGCATGCCAACCTCCCCTCAGTACGAATGCTCGGACGATTCGACGTGCTGCACGCTCACCTCGCCCCGCATCATCCAGAACGCCCAGCTCGTGTACCAGACGATCAACGGTATGAAGATCAGCGTGAAGCCCAGCATCCAGCCCAGCGTCCTGAGGCTCGACCCCGAATTCCATATCGTCAGGCTGTGCGACGGGTCGGTCACCGACGGCATCAGGAAAGGGAACATGGAGGCGCCGACCGAGCCCATCACCCCGATCCAGGCCAGCGCGCCGAGCCACCAGGCCAGAAACGGGCGACGCGCCAGATGCAGCACCAGCCCCAGCGCAAGCGCGAGATAGGCCAGGCCCGGGAACGCCCACAGCAGGGGCTGGCCGGCATAATTGGCGAGCAGGGCCCCCGGCACCTGAACCACCTGCTGATGCAGGGGAGTCTGCTGCATGCCGGGCGCGGGGCCCGACACCAGCTGGAAGCCGTCCAGCCCCGCCAGCCAGAAGCCGCCGATGGTGAACAGCGCGATGGCGATGATCGCGGCGGCCATCGCGGCCGTGCGCGCGCGGCCGGCCACCGGTTGCGCCGCCTGGCTAGCCAGGGCGCTGCCGCCCATATAGACGGCGAGGCTCACCGACATCAGGCCGCACAGGATGGCGAAGGGATTGAACAGCGCGATGAAGCTGCCGGTGTAGTAGGAGCGCAGCAGCCAGTCGAAATGGAACGGCACGCCCTGGAGCACATTGCCCATCGCCGCGCCGAACACCAGCATGGGCAGGAAGCCGCTGACGAACAGCGCGCTGTCCCACACCGCGCGCCAGCGCTCCGATGGCATCTTGGAGCGGTACTCGAAGCCGAGCGGGCGCACGATCATGCTCCACAGCAGCAGCAGCATCACGATGTAGAAGCCGGAAAAGGCGGTGGCGTAGACCAGCGGCCACGCGGCGAAGATGGCGCCGCCGCCCAGGACGAACCACACCTGGTTGCCGTCCCAATGCGGGCCGATGACGTTGAGCGCCACCCGGCGCTCGCCATCGGTCCGGCCCACATAGCGCAGGATGGTGCCGACACCCATGTCCATGCCGACCATCACGCCGATGCCCGTCAGCAACACGCCGAGCAGGACCCACCACACGATTTCGAGCGCCATATACGCCTCGACAGCCGCGCTTTCCATGTCAGTAGCCTCCCGCCGTCTGGACAGCGCCATGGGGCGCCGGCTCCTCGGGTCCCTTGCGGACGAAATGCACCATGAGGAACATCTCGACGATCGCGAAGATGGTGTAGAGCAGCACGAATCCGGTGATCGAGAAGATCATGTAGCTTTCGCTGTGGGTGGACGCCGACAGCCAGGTCGGAAGCTTCTCGAACACCGTCCAGGGCTGGCGTCCCACCTCCGCCACCAGCCAGCCGACCTCCGAGGAGATGAAGGGCGCGGCCAGCATTACCAGGCCCAGCCGCAGGAACCAGCGGCGCTTTTCGATCTCATTGGCCAGCGAGACCAGCGTGCCGAACAGCATGTAGACCATCATCAGCAGCGCCAGCCCCACCATGATGCGGAACGACCAGAACACGATCCACACCTCCGGTATGGTGTCGCGGGCGGCCCGCGCGACCTGCTCGTCGGTGATCTGCGTAAGGTCGGGGGCGTAGCGCTGCGCCAGCAGGGCGTAGCCGACATCGGCCTTGTGAGCCTCGAACTGGCTCCGCGCATCGGCGTCGTTCGGGCTGGAGCTCAGCTTCTCCATCGCCAGAACGGCGGGAATGCCGTTGCGGATTCGCGCGCGCGCCAGTGCCTCAAGCTCGTCCACCGCCGGCACGGTCCCGTCCAGCGAGTGGGTGACGAGCAGCGAGAGCATGTACGGGACCTGGATCTCGAACGCGTTGCGTTGCTCATCCTGCAGCGGGAAGGCGATGGCGTTGAACGGCATGGGCGCCTTCTCCGCCGTCCACAGCCCTTCCATGGCGGCGAGCTTGGTGGGCTGCACCTTGGCGTCGACATAGCCCAGCGCATCGCCGAGCGTGATGACCCCGACGGAGCTCAGCAGGCCGAACACCACCGCGACCCGGAAGGAGCGCTTGGCGAATGCCACGTGCCGCCCGCGCAGGAGGTACCAGGAACTGATGCCGCAGACGAACACCGACGCCGTCAGATAGCCGGCGAGCACGGTGTGCACGAACTTGGACTGCGCGTCGTCATTGAAGAACAGGGCGCCGAAGCTCTCCAGTTCCATGCGCATGGTCACCGGGTTGAACTCGGCGCCGACGGGATGCTGCATGAAGGCATTGGCCACCAGGATCCAGAGCGCGGAAAGATTCGACCCCACCGCCACGAGATAGGTGACGGTGAGATGCTGCGCCTTGGTCAGGCGATCCCAGCCGAACACCATCAGTCCGATCATGGTGGATTCGAGGAAGAACGCCATCAGCCCTTCGATGGCCAGCGGCGCGCCGAAAGTGTCGCCGACAAAGCTGGAGTAGAACGACCAGTTGGTGCCGAACTCGAACTCCATGGTCAGGCCGGTGGCCACGCCGAGGGCGAAATTGATCAGCAGCAGCTTGGACCAGAACTGAGTCATCTGCTTGTAGATGTCCCGCCCGGTGGTGACGTAGATCGTCTCCATCACCACCAGCAGGACAGTAAGCCCCAGCGTCAGCGGCACGAACAGGAAGTGGTAGAGCGCCGTGGCCGCAAACTGCGCACGCGACAGATCCACGACGAAATCGTTGACCATGGACAGATCCCTCGACTTTCCCAGCACCGGCCACCGACGCGCGCGGCGGACCGCCAACCCGAATTGGCGCGTTCATTCGAGGCGTCGCCGCTCCGGCCGGCGGCGCCTCGCGAAGGCCGAGGCGACACGCCTCACCACCCGACACCGGTGGCCGGCAAGCTTCTGCTTTGCCGGCATACTGGGCGTGGCGCATCGGCGATTTCGGCGGCCATTCCCGGCGGCCGCCCGGAGCCTCGACACCGGGCGGCGGCGATCATGGCTGATCGGGGCGCCCTCTGACAGGTGCGATAGGACCAGAGCCGACCGAGGATGTCGACTCCGTAGTTGACCCGATCAGGTGGACATTTCGACCGTGCCGAAGCGTCAGGGCCGTGTCGCCGCGGCCGCCAGAGGCCGGCGGGAAGGCCCGGCGCGCGCCGGCATCGGCAACAGGCGGGAGGGGGGAGCGCAACGCGGATCGCGGCGGCGGCAAGCGGCGCGGTCCGGGACGAGGCGCGAACATCCGGCGGTCGTGCGGCCGGAACGGTTCGGCGTTCCGGCCGATCGGCTACGAAGCTAGCCGGCAAACTGAGCGAGCAGTTCCTTGTCGACCTTGCAGATATAGGTGTATTTTGGGTTCACCACCTGGGTGCAGCGCGCCTCGGCGATCTGGCCGAGCAGCATGTAGCCCTCCGCCGCCGGAATGGCGTACTCGTCCTCCAGCCAGCAGATCATCTCCTGGAAGGCGATCCGCATGGCGTCCTCCAGCGGGCGGGCGCAGCCGAGCGTGCAGATATGCGTCGGCGTCTCGATGCGCGGGTGGTTGAGCCGGGCCGGCGCCTCCTCCAGCGCGACCCGCACGGTGAGCGTGGCGCCGATCTCGATCGCGCCCATGCCGTTGGCCTCGCCATCGCCCTGCAGCGCGTGGCAGTCGCCGAGAAAGAGGTGGGCACCGTCATGGTTCACCCGGAACATCACCGTGTTGCCGGGGGTGATCTCCTGCACGTCGAGATTGCCGCCATGGGTGCCGTTGTCGACGGTGAGCACGCCGCCATGAACGGGGGCGACGCCGGCGACGCCGATCATCGGGCGCACCGGCAGCTTCACCTTGTCGCTCCAGTGCACGAGGCCGTCCTTCACCTCGACCACGCGGGTGAGGTGGCCGAATTCCTTCTGCCGCACCCAGTCCGGGAACATGCCGATGCCCGGCCACAGCGCGGTGAAGCCGAGCGTGTCCAGCTCCATGCCGAGGATCTCCAGCTTCAGCATGTCGCCGGCCTTCGCGCCCCTCACCTCGATCGGCCCGGTCGCGCCATTGACGAAGGGAAACGAGACATCGGTCTCGGTCAGTTGCTGGCCGAGATGGCGGATGGTGCCGTCATTGGCGTTGATCGCGCATTCGACGACGAAGGTCTCGCCGGGCGCGACGGCGGCGACGAAGGCATCCTTGGCCGACAGCGCATATTTGATGTTGCCGGCCTTGCTGACACGCGGGTTCATGGTCACTCCATTGGGCACTGAAACGCAAAGCGGCGCCGCTCAGCCGAGGCGGCGCCAGGGCATGAGCAGCTTTTCCACCTTGCCGACGATGAAGGTGAGGACGAGGGCGAGCGCGATGGTGGCGACCAGCGCGGCGAATACCTTAGGGATGATGTAGAGCGAGCCGGCCTTGAAGATGGCATGGCCGAGCCCCTCCGAGGACGACATGAACTCGCCGACGATGGCGCCGATCAGCGCGAAGCCGACGGTAAGCTTGAAGCCGGCGAAGATGTCGGCCAGCGAGGCCGGCACCACCAGCTTGCGGAAGATCTGGAACTTCGAGGCGCCCAGTGTGCGCATCAGGTTGATCTGGTCCTCGTCGACCCCGACGGCGCCCTTGTAGGAGGTCACCAGCGCGACGATGACCACGGACAGCGTCGACATGGCGATCTTCGAGGTCAGCCCGGTGCCGAACCAGATGATGATGATCGGCGCCAGCGCGATGATCGGGATCGACCCCAGCGCGATGACGAAGGGCTCGATGACCCGCGAGACGAAGCGCGAATACCACAGCGACAGCCCGATCAGCGTGCCGATGACATTGCCGACCAGGAAGCCGAGCAGGGTCTCCACGCCGGTCACATAGGTGTCGCGCCAGAGGCTGCCGTCGCGCGCCATCGTCATGAGGAAGCCGGCAATGGCGGAGGGCGAGCCGAACATGAAGGCCGCCTGCTTGTCGAACGCCGTCATGTACTCCCAGAGCGCCAGGAAGGCCGCCAGCAGCGCGATCTGGGACAGGATGACGAGCAGGGTCGCGCGCAGGCGGGCGCGCCGGTGCGCGGCCAGGCGCCGGGCGGCGGCGGCCTGGGTCGCCGCGTCGACGCCGCCGGGAGCGGTGGCGCGGAGCGGGAGGGGGGAACCGTTCATCGCGCTCCTCCTATTGCCGCGTCACGTCGAGATCGGCCCAGATGCGCCGGACATAATCGACGAATCCCGCGCTCTCGCGGGCGGCGATCATGTCGGTGCGCTCGGTGCCCAAAGCGATGTCGTAGACCGCCTTCACCCGTGTCGGGCGCTTGGTCAGCACGATGACGCGGTCGGCGACCGACACCGCCTCCTCGATGTCGTGGGTGATCAGCAGCACCGAGCGCCGGCTCTCGCGCACCAGCCGGGCGGTATCGCTCTCGATCAGCAGCTTGGTCTGGAAGTCGAGCGCGGCGAAGGGCTCGTCGAGCAGCAGCACGTCCGGCTCGTTCACCAGCGTGCGGGCCAGCGCCACGCGCTGGCGCATGCCGCCCGACAGCGTGGTCGGGTAGTGATCGGCGAAGCCGTGCAGGCCGAGCTGGTCGAGCATCACATGGGCGCGCTCCTCGGCCTCGGAAAGGCCGACGCCGCGTATCTCCAGCCCGAGCATCACGTTGCGCAGCGCCGTGCGCCAGGGCAGCAGCAGGTCCTTCTGCAGCATGTAGCCAACGCCGGCGGGCTGGCCGGACATCTCCTTGCCGAACCAGCCGATGCGCCCGGCATCGGGGGCGATGAGGCCGCACAGCGTGTTGAGCAGCGTGGTCTTGCCGCAGCCCGAGGGGCCGACGATGGCGACGATCTCGCCCTCGTTCAGCGTCAGCGACAGGTCGCCGATGACCGGCACGACGCGCCCGTCGGCATCGAAGCTCTTGGCCACATGCGCGACCACGAGGGGCGGCGCGCCGGCCGCCGCCGGTGCGCCCGCCCGTGCCGCGAGGGCGGGGGAGACCACCGCGCTCACCCGAGCTGCTTGACGGCCTTGTCGGCGAAGGAATTGTCGATGATCTCGTCGAAGCTCACCGTGCCCTTGATGTTGCCGAGGTAGAGCTGCATGTCCATCAGGTTCTTCCACTGGTCGGGCTTGGTGACCACCGACTGCGCCGGAATGAGATATTTCAGCTCGGCGTCGATCGCCTTGTCGACCACCTCGCCCGGCAGGTCGGGGAATTCGAGCCGCGCCACCTTCTTGGCGAAGGCCGGGTCGGCATAGGTCTTGCGCGAGGCTTCCTCGAAGGCGGTGACCAGCGCCTGCACCATCTCCGGGTCCTTCTCGATGGTCGAGGGCAGCACCATGATGCCGGTGTTGCAGAACGGGCCGATATAGTTCGAGAAGTCGAACACCACCTTGGAGCCCTGCGCCTCGGCGGCGGCGACGCTCGGCTGGTAGGCCACCGCCATGTCGGCCTGGCCCGCCAGCATGGCGCCGATCTCGGTGCCGGGATTGACCGGCACGATGGTCACATCGGTGCCGAGCTTGAGGCCGGCCTGCTCGACCATGCGCTTGGTGACGGAATAATTGGTGTTGGGCTCGGGCGAGGTGACGACCTTCTTGCCCTTGAGGTCCTTCGGGTCGGTGAAGGGCTCCATGGTCTTCGACACGCCGAAATAATGCGCCCGCTGCACCACCGTGCCGACGACGACGCCGGGGCCGCCATTCTCGCGCGAGATCTGCGCCATGGTGGCGTCGCCGATGGCGAAATCGGCGGAGCCGCCAAGCACGGCGGCGAAGGTCTGGGTGTCGCCGCCGGCGGCGGAGACCTTCATGTCGAGGCCGTGCTTCTCGAAGATGCCGTCATGCATGCCGACATAGAGGTTGATGTAACCGAGATTGTGCACCGCCTCGCTGAAATTCACCGTCTTCAGCGTCGCCGCACGGGCGCGGGAGGAGATGTAAGGCATCGCGACGAGGCCGCCGGCCGCCACCGCCGTGACCTTGAGAAAATTGCGGCGATCGACGCCCTTTGGGAAGAAATTGGACATGTGCGCTCTCCGGTTCCCGAAATATTCGAGATGTTGGCACCATGAGAAATCTCCCCCCGCAGTGAGACAAGGCGAAATAGAACGCAGGAATCTCCCCTTCCACGCCGCTGGAGAAACGCAACCTCCATAATGACGCTTTTGACACCACGCCTGATCAATCCGTGACACCCCCGCGCCCATGCCGACGGCTTGGCGATGATGATTTTGGCGCGGTTCCCGGCTTAATGTCAGTTTTGCCAGAATGGGCGCCCGATAAATCAGCAGCCCGCCGCCTCGTCGACCCGCGCGGCGGCGCACTTGACCTGCCGCGTGCGCGCGCGCCAAAAACGGGCCGGGCCGGGTTCACGCGGAACGTCGGACCGGCGCACGGCGCATGGCGCGCCGGGTGGCAATGGGCAGATGGGCAGGCGCCGGTGGCGAATTTCGGCAACGCAGAACAGGGTTCCGGCGCGGCGGGCGCGCTCTGGCGGGTCGGCGTGCTGTTTTCCCGCAAGGGGCACATGCGCGAGCCGGAGACCGAGCATTTCCGCGGCACGGCGCTCGCCATCGAGGAGATCAACCTGGCGGGCGGCGTGCTCGGCCGGCCGATCGAACCGGTCTGCTACGACCCGGAATCGAGCCCGGAACTGTATCGCCGCTATGCCGAGCGCCTGCTCACCGAGGACGGCATCAGCACCATTTTCGGCTGCTGCACCTCCTCCTGCCGCAAGGCCATCCTCGCCACGGTGGAGCGCCGCAACGCGCTGCTCTGGTACCCCTCGCTCTATGAGGGCTTCGAGTACTCGCCGAACGTGATCTACACCGGCGCGGCGCCGAACCAGAACAGCCTCCAGCTCGCCCGCCATCTGCTCGCCGCCTATGGCCCGCGCTTCCATCTCGTCGGCTCGGACTACATCTATCCCCGCGAATCGAACCGCATCATGCGCGACCTGGTCTCGCGCGAGGGTGGCGAGGTGGTGGCGGAAACCTATGTGCCGGAACAGCCGCACGAGGACCAGATCCGCCGCGTGGTGGAGGATATCCGCCGTCGCGCGCCCTCGGTGGTGTTCTCCACCGTGGTCGGCCAGGGGGCGCACCTGCTCTACCGCATCTTCCGCGAGGCCGGGCTCGACCCGCGCACCATGCCGATCGCCAGCCTCACCATGGCGGAGGGCGAAATCCGCGCCATCGGGCCGGAGCTGTGCGTCGGCCATATCACCTCGGCGCCCTATTTCTCCACCGTCGACACCCCGGCCAACCGCCGCTTCGTCGAGGCCTACCGCGCCCGCTTCGGCCGCGACGCGGCGGTGACGATGTATGCCGAGGCGGCCTATTTCCAGATCCACCTGTTCGCCGACGCCCTCAAGCGGGCGAAGTCGCTCGACACCCAGCGCCTCGTCGACGCCGCGCTCGGCACCGAGTTCGACGCCCCCCAGGGCCGCATCCGCGTCGACCCCGACAACAACCACACCTATCTTCTGCCGCGCATCGGCCTGGTCAACGAGCACGGCGAATTCGACGTGGTGTGGCAGGCCAGGGCGCCGGTGAAGCCGGACCCCTATCTCGTCGACCACATTTACGACCATGCGTGAGGGCCGGCCAAACCCGCGGAGGCGCCGCGCATGAGCGCCTCGCAGCTCATCCAGAACCTGCGCAACACCCGCGTCGCCGTGGTGCACCCGCGCGACCAGGACGGCGACGATCTGGTGCGCCAGCTCCAGCGCATCGGCTGCCAGGTGCAGGTGGTCTGGCCGCCTCCCCCGCAGCTTCCGCTGCCGCTCGACGCGGTGTTCTTCCTGCTCGACCGCGACACCCGGATTTCCATGCCGTGGCGCATGGCCGACCTTGCCATCGCCCATATCGCCATCGTCGATTACGAGAACCCGACCGTGCTGAAGGCCCTGCTGGATTCCAGCGCCCATGGCGTGCTGGTGCGCCCGATCCGCGCCTCCGGCGTGCTCTCCAGCCTGGTGCTGGCGCTGTCGCAGCGCGGCTATGAGGGGCGGCTGCTGGCCAAGATCGGCAAGCTGGAGGACACGCTGCGCACCCGCCGCGACGTCGAGAAGGCGACGCGGCTGCTGATGGGGCTGCGCAACCTTTCCGAGGACGAGGCCTACCAGTTCCTGCGCAAGCAGGCCACCGCCAAGCGGGTGCCGATCGGCACCATTGCCGGCTCCATCATCAACGCCCACGCCATGCTGGCGGAACTCGACCGCGACGGCGAGGCCGAAAAGTAAGGCATGCTGCCCAACACCTAGGCAAACAATCGGCTGCCTCGTTACCGGGCATTTGCGCTTGACATACCTCTGGCGCTGCGCTTCCATGCCGTCAGCGTTCATTGAGCGCGGCGGCAGCGTTGCCGTTCCACATCCAGGCTATGCAGCCCTCGATGGTGCCGGAAGGCACTGCCGGGGGCTTTTTGTTTTCACGCCGCGGGGCACCGCGGCGATCGAAGAGGTGCGCCCCTATGCCGAGTTCGAGCCTTGTCCGCGTGGCCTGCCTGCAGATGGAGCCGCGCTTCGGCGACACAAGCGCCAATGTCGAGCATTCGCTCGCCCTCATCGCCCGCGCCGCCGATGCGGGCGCCACGCTGCTGGTGCTGCCGGAACTCGCCAATACCGGCTATGTGTTCGAAACCCGCGAGGAGGCCTTCGCGCTGGCCGAGACCATTCCGGACGGGCCGACCTGCCTCGCCTGGGCCAAGATCGCCAATGAGCGCGGCCTGCACATCGTCGCCGGCATCACCGAGCGCGAGGGCACCTCGCTCTACAACAGCGCGGTGGTGATCGGGCCGCAGGGCCATGTCGGCACCTATCGGAAGATGCATCTATGGGGCAACGAGAACCTGTTCTTCGAGCCCGGCAATAACGGCTTCCCGGTGTTCCACACCGCCATCGGCCGGATCGGCGTCGCCATCTGCTACGATGGCTGGTTCCCCGAGACCTACCGGCTGCAGGCGCTGCAGGGCGCGGACATCGTCTGCGTGCCCACCAACTGGGTGCCGATCCCCGGCCAGGCCGAGGGCCGCGAGGCGATGGCCAACATCCTCACAATGGGCGCCGCCCATTCCAACTCGCTCTACATCGCCTGCGCCGACCGCATCGGCACCGAGCGCGGCCAGCCCTTCGAGGGCCAGAGCCTGATCGTCAGCTACACCGGCTGGCCCGTCGCCGGCCCGGCCAGCCGCGACGGCGAGGAGATCGTCTCCGCCGAGATCGACCTCGGCGCCGCCCGCCGCGCCCGCAACTGGAACGACTTCAACCAGGTACTGCGCGACCGGCGCACCGATGTCTATGCCGAGATGCTCGGCTCGCAGATTTCCCGGGGCTGGTACTGAGCCCTTCGCCGCCTACCGCTGAAAAACAACCCATAACCTTCCGGAGAAAGCCTATGTCCCGCATTTCCCTGCTGATGGCCGGCGTGTTCGCCGCCGGCCTGCTCGCCGGCCCCGCGCTGGCCGCCGACGACACCATCACCATCGGCATCCCCGTCGGCCTGTCCGGCGCCAATTCGGTCGTCGCCCCCTCGGTGGTGCAGTCGGCCGAACTGGCGGTCGAGGAGATCAACGCCAAGGGCGGCATCCTCGGCAAGAAGGTGGTGCTGGAAGTCGCCGATGACGCCTCGGGCGCCGCCGGCGCGCAGAAGGCCTTCGATTCGCTGATCTTCCAGAAGAAGGTCGACGCGCTGATCTCGATGGAGACCTCAGCGGCGCGCAATGCCGGCCTGCCGATCGTCAATCGCGGCAAGGTGCCCTACATCTACACCTCGTTCTATGAGGGCCGCTCCTGCAGCCCGTTCATGTATGTCAACGCCTGGGTGCCGGACCAGCAGGTCGCCCCGATCGTCGACTTCTTCAACAAGGAAGGCGCCAAGACCTATTTCCTGATCGGCTCGGACTACGCCTTCGGGCGCGGCATGCTGGCCTTCACCAAGGACTATATCGAGAAGACCGGCGGCAAGATCGTCGGCGACGAATACGCCCCGATGGACGCCACCGACTGGACCGCCATCCTGTCCAAGGTGAAGGCCGCCAACCCGGACGCCATCGTCACCTCCACCGCCGGCGGCGCGCCGAACGTGACGCTGACCAAGCAGCTGCGCGCGGCGGGCATCAAGGCGCTCTACGGCAACCTCGCCGTCGATGAGGGTACCGCCAAGTCCATGGGCCCGGACGCCGAGGGCATCTACATCGCCGGCTCCTACTTCACCAATATCGACACCCCCGCCAACAAGGCCTTCCTCGCCGCGATGGAGAAGAAGTTCGGCGCCGACCTCAAGACCCCGAACGACCTCTCGGTGCCGGAATACGAGGCCGTCTACGCCTACAAGGCGGCGGTGGAGAAGGCCGGCACGACGGACGCCGCCAAGGTGATCCCGGCGCTGGCCGAAGTGGCGGTGGAAGGCCCGCGCGGCACCATCGTCATGAACAAGCAGCGCCACGCGCCGCTCACCATGTATCTCGGCCAGGTGAAGGCCGACGGCTCGGTCTCCATCATGTCGACCTTCGAGAATGTCGATCCCGGCGAGCAGTGCCCCAAGCTGAAGTGAGCGGGCGCACTCTTATCTCTCCCCGCCGGGGAGAGGTCGGCGCATAGCGCCGGGGGGGGTCTGCGGCGCGCTGGCCGCGCCGACCGGCCCTCACCCCAGCCCTCTCTCCGACCGGGAGAGGGGGCACCGCGCACCGCACCCACCGGTGGGCTGGCCCGATCCTTGCGGCCTGCTCTGGAACCGACCCGCCCTCGAACCGACCCGCCTTGCGACGTCATCCTGAGGTGCGGGCGCCGCGAGCCTCGAAGGATGCTCAAGCAGGATGCCACCGCTCCCCCTGGCATCCTTCGAGGCCCGGCATCGCCGGGCACCTCGGGATGACGTGGTTCCGATGCGGCCCTTCTCGACCCAACGTGCCTCAAACCCAAGGACCTTCGCATGATCGCCCAGTCGCTGGACATCGTGACGACCGCCGCCATCCTCTATGCGGTGGCGACCGGGCTGCTGCTCGTGTTCGGCGTCATGAAGATCATCAATTTCGCCCATGGGGGGCTGATGACGCTCGGCGGCTATGCCGCGCTCGTCACCACCCAGGCCGGCCTCAACCCCTGGCTCGCCATTCCCATCGCCGCACTGTTCGGCGGGGTCGCCGGCATGGCGATCGAGCGCTTCGTGGTGCGCCCGCTCTATTCGCGCCCGCTCGACGCCATCCTCGCCACCTGGGGCCTGTCGATCATCATCGGCCAGCTCATCACCCTCGCCTTCGGCCGCGGCGTGCAGTTCACCCAGTCGCCGCTGAACGGCACGCTGGACCTGTTCGGCGAGAGCTATTCCGCCTACCGCCTCGCCCTGGTCGGCATCGCCGCCGTGCTCGGCCTCGCCCTCACCGCCCTGCTGCAGGGCACGCGGCTGGGGCTGGAGACCCGCGCGGTGATCATGAACGAGGACCTCGCCCGCGGCCTCGGCATCAACAGCGGGCTGGTGCGCTTCCTCACCTTCACCCTCGGCTCGGCGCTGGCGGGGGTGGCGGGCGCGCTCATCACCCCGTTGTCCAGCGTCGATCCGTCGATGGGCGTGCCGTGGCTGGTCAACGCCTTCATGCTGGTGCTGGTGTCGGGCGCCTCGCTCCTCAGCCTGCTGTTCGCCTGCGTGGTGCTGGGCGGGGCGCAGGTGCTGGTCGCCACCCATTTCAGCCCGGTCCTGGGAGGGCTCACCATCGCCGTGCTTGCCGCCATCATCCTGCGCGTCCGTCCGAAGGGGTTCGCCCGTGACTGAAGCGCGCCGCCTCTCGCTCATCCTTGCCGTCGCCCTCGCCGCGCTGGCGGCGATCTTCGCCGGCCCCTATGTGCTCGACACCTATTCGGTCAACGTGCTCACCCGTTCGCTGCTTTATGCGGCGGTGGCGCTGACGGTCGATCTGCTGTGGGGGTTCCTCGGCGTCCTCACCTTCGGGCAATCGGTGTTCTTCGCCTGCGGCGCCTATGCGGCGGGCCTCGTTTTCACCCATATGGACTTCTCGCCGTCCAACGCCCTGCTGGCGCTCGGGCTCGGCGTCGGCGGCGCGCTGCTGGTCGCCGCCATTGTCGGCTGGCTAGCCTTCTGGCACGGCGCCTCGGCGCTGTATGCCTCCGTCATCACGCTGGTGCTGCCGATCGTGGCGACGCAGCTGCTCTATTCCGGCGGCACCTTCACCGGCTCGTCGAGCGGGCTGTCGGGCTTCATGAGCTTCGACCTGTCGATGGAAGCCTGGTTCTGGCTGTCCGGCAGCTTCCTCGTCGCGGTGACCACGCTCGCCTACATCTTCGTCAAGAGCGACGCTGGAAGGCTGCTGGTCGCCGTACGCGAGAACGAGCAGCGCTGCAAATATCTCGGCCTCGACACCTCGCGGCTGAAGATCCTGGTCTTTCTCGCCTGCGCCGCCATCGGTGCCATCGCCGGCTACATCTATGCCGGCTACGCCATGGTGGTGGCGCCGGAACTCGCCGGCTTCGTGTTCGGCACCGAGCTGGTGATCTGGACCGCGCTGGGCGGCCGCGGCACGCTGCTCGGCCCGGTATTCGGGGCGCTGATCGTTGACTACGAGAGCGCCCAGCTCGCCGGCGACTACCCCTTCGTCTGGCAGCTCATCATCGGCACGCTGTTCGTGCTGGTCATCGTCGCCTTTCCGCGCGGCCTGCTGCCGGTGGTGTTCGACGCGCCGCGCAAGCTGCTCGGCCTCCTCCGCCCGCGCGCCGCGACGCCGGCGGCCTCCGTGACGCTCTCGACCCTCGACCCCGCCGACACCCAGGGCGTCGAGCCCGGCGAGGGGCCGGCGCTGGCGGTGGCCGATGTGGTCAAGCGCTTCGGCAGCCTCACCGTGCTGGAAGGCATCGACTTCGAGGCGCGGGCCGGCGAACTCGTCAGCCTGGTCGGCCCCAATGGCGCCGGCAAGACCACGCTGATGCGCTGCATCGCCGACGGTGCCGAGCGCTCGGCCGGCTCCATCATGGTCAATGGCTACGACATCGGGCGCAAGCCGCCGGAAGCCTGCGTCGCGCTCGGTGTCGGCCGCAAATTCCAGATGGCCAATGTGTTCGAGACGCTCACCGTCGCCCAATGCCTGCAGATCGCCCGCGTGCGCCACGCCCGGCCCTCGCTCTGGCGCCGCGCCGCCGACCTGAAGCTGCCGGAAGCGGCGATGCACGTCCTCGCCACCACCGGGCTCGACCGGCAGCTTTCCACCCCCGCGCACCTGCTCTCGCACGGCATGAAGCAGGCGCTGGAACTCTCCATGGTGCTGGCGCTGGAGCCGCGCGTGCTGCTGCTCGACGAGCCCACCGCCGGCCTCACCAAGACCGAGCGCATGCAGATCGGCGCCATCCTGATCGAGCTGGCCAGGAAACAGGGCCTGTGCGTGCTGCTGGTCGAGCACGATCTCGACTTCGTGCGCGAGATCTCCTCGCGCGTCATCGTGCTGCACCAGGGCCGCATCGTGCTCGACGGCTCGGTGGAGGACGTGGTCGCCTCCGAGCTGGTCAAGCAGGTCTATGCCGGCTCCGGCCATGCCGGCATCGCCCATGAGACCGCCCCCTCCGCGCCCAAGGAGATGCCGGCATGAGCGTTCTCGCTGTCGACAACCTCTCCAGCGGCTATGCCGGCGCGGTGGTGCTGCGCGAGGTGAGCCTGGCCCTGGCGCCGGGCGAAATCCTCGCCGTGCTCGGCAAGAACGGCATGGGCAAGTCCACCCTGCTGAAATCCGTGATGGGCTTCCTGCCGAAGATGGCCGGCACGGTGGCGATCGCCGGAAGCGAGGCGACCCGCCTCTCCCCGCACCGTGTGGCGCGGCTCGGGGTCGGCTATGTCGCGCAGGAAAAGGCGCTGTTCCAGGACATGAGCGTGGAGGAGAATCTGCGCCTCGCCGTGCGCCGTCCCGATTTCGAGGCGGCATTGGCCGAGGTGGAGGCCTCCTTCCCGTTCCTGCTGCAACGGCTGAAGCAGCGCGCCGGCACCTTGTCCGGCGGCGAACAGAAGATGCTGCTGATGGCCCGCTCGCTGGCGACCGGGGCGAAGCTGCTGCTCATCGACGAGATCACCGAGGGGTTGCAGCCTTCGGTGATCGACCGGCTGGCCGGCGTCATCCGCAGCGCCCGCGAGCGCCACGGCACCACCATGCTGCTGGTCGAGCAGCACCTGCCGTTCGCCCTTGCCGTCGCCGACCGCTGGGCGGTGCTCGATCGCGGCGAGATCGCCGAAACCGGCGCCTCCACCGAGCCGGATGCGCGCATGCGCGTCCTCAGGCATCTCAGCGTCTAGGAAATCCGCCGTGACCTTCTCCATCGTCGCCCGTTGCCCGTCCACCGGCCTTCTCGGCGTCGCCGTGGCGACGGCGGTGCCGGCGGTCGGCTCCATGTGCCCGTTCACCCGGGCGAAGGTCGGTGCCGTCTCCACCCAGTCCTGGGTCAACCCCTATCTCGCGCTGGGCGTGCTCGACGCCGTGGCCGGCGGCCGCTCCGCCCGGGCGGCGCTCGATACCGCCCTCGCCGGCGACGGCGCCCGCGAGTTGCGGCAGATCGGCGTGGTGGATCGCGCGGGGGAGGCCGCCGCCTTCACCGGCTCCGGCTGCACGCCCTGGTGCGGGCAGCAGGTGGGCGAGGGCGTCGCCGTGCAGGGCAACATGCTGACGGGGCCGGACGTGATCGACGCCATGGCCGCCGCCTTCCGCGCCGGCGAAGGCGCGCCGCTGGACGAGCGGCTGATGCGGGCGCTGGAGGCCGGCGACGCCGCCGGCGGCGACAGGCGCGGGCGGCAATCGGCGAGTCTCAGGGTGCAGGGCGAGGAAGACTATTGCGCGCTCGACCTGAGGGTCGACGACCATCCCCAGCCGGTGACGGAACTGCGCCGGGTGCTGGAGATCGCCCGGCTGCAGCTGGTGCCGTTCGTGGAAGGCATGCCGAGGCGCGGCGTCCCGCCCGGGCCGGCGCCGGAGGCGGTCACCGCGATGCTGGCGCTCTCCCCGCCGCGGCGGCCCGGCGGCGGGGGTAGCGGCCCGGGCTGAACCGGTGCCGCACGCACGAAAACGGCGGCCCCTTTCGGGACCGCCGCTCGCATGCAGGGCGCCGCTGAAGCGCGGCGCCTAAAGAGCGCGCACTCAGTTGGTGCTGCGCGCGTTCTGCTCGATCTGGTTGGCGATATAGGGCTCCACGCCCTGGGTGTTGGGGCCATGCATCCCGCCCGCATTGCGGCCGTCATACATATAGCGGCCGTCATACATGGTGGCGGCGTTGCGGCCCTCGTAAACGGTGCCGTAGCCCGGCTGCGACCAGCCGCCCTGATGCGTCGCACCGTAGTTCTGCGACTGGCTGGTCTGCGGCGACCAGCCGGAATTATCGCCGATCACCGGACGGTTGGTATCGGCAAGAGCGGGGCCGACAAACGCAGCCGCAAGCACGGCACCCAGCATCGGAATGGAAACGGTCTTCTTCATAATGCAAACCCTTTGAAGAAAGCGGCCCTTTGACACAATATCCTACGGCGGAACGCGTCGAGGTCGCTTGTTTCAACTCATGTTCATCAGACAGGAACAGCGGCTGTTCCCTCTGTGAACCTGTGGGGTCAACGTGCCCCGCCGCCCATTGTTTCAGGACGTCGGGGACATTCTGGATCGCAATAGCGTGAGCAGCCGCAACTCATCTCCGCGGCAGTGCAGCAGGGAAGCGTCCGACCCTCGCCGGCGCCCAAGGGCCGGGAGGGTTAGTCGCCGCGCGGGAAGCGCTGGCTGTCCTCCAGCACGTTCAGGTCCATGTGGTTGCGCATGTAGCGCTCCGAGGCCTTCTGCAGCGGCTGGAAGTCCCAGGGGTAATAGGCGCCATTGCGCAGCGCCTCATACACGACATGCCGGCGCGCCTGGCTGGCACGCACCTCGGCATCGAAGCGGGCGAGGTCCCAGCGCGCTTCCATCGCCGCGCGCATCCGCGCGATGATGTCGGCGCAGGCCGGGTCGTCCGCCCGGTTCACCAACTCATGCGGGTCCTCGTCGAGATGGGTCAGCATCGGCGGGTCGAGGTCGCAAAGCACCAGCTTCCACGGCCCGTCGCGCAGCGCCACCAGCGGCGCCTGCGAGCCCTCGGCGGCATATTCCATCGGCACCGGGCCGCGCGCGCCGATCCCCTTCGCCGGCCCCGCCAGGCTCTCGCCATCGGTCCAGGGCATTACCCCGCGCAGGTCGAGCCCGACCAGCTCGGCCAGCGTCGGCAGCACGTCGAGCGTGGAGGCGGCACGGTCGATCCGGCCCGCCGGCAGGCCGGGGGCGGCGATCATCAGCGGCACCCGCGCCGAGCCTTCGAAGAAGCTCATCTTGAACCACAGCCCCCGTTCGCCGAGCATGTCGCCATGGTCGGAGACGAAGACGACGATGGTGTCGTCGCTCATCCGGCAGCGCTCGAGCACGTCGAGCAATTCGCCGATCTTCTCGTCGAGATAGGAGATGTTGGCGAAATAGGCCCGGCGGGAGCGGCGCACATCCTCGGCGGTCGCGGGACTGGCCGCATGGTCGCTCGCCCGCATCAGCCGCTGCGCGTGCGGGTCCTGCTGCTCGAACGGAATCGGCGGCACCACCGGGTCCAGCGCCGGGCAGTCCTCATAGAGGTCCCAGAACCGCGGGCGCGCCACATAGGGGTCGTGCGGGTGGGTGAAACTGACGGTGAGGCACCAGGGCCGGGCCTCGTGCCCGCGCGCCAGGTCGTAGAGCTTGCGCGTGGCGTGATAGGCGACCTCGTCGTCATATTCGAGCTGGTTGGTGATCTCGGCGACCCCCGCGCCGGTGACCGAGCCAAGATTATGGTACCACCAGTCGATCCGTTCGCCCGGCTTGGTGTAGTCCGGCGTCCAGCCGAAATCGGCGGGGTAGATGTCGGTGGTCAGCCGCTCCTCGAAGCCGTGAAGCTGGTCCGGCCCGACGAAATGCATCTTGCCCGACAGCGCGGTGTGGTAGCCGGCGCGGCGCAGATGATGGGCGAAGGTCGGGATGTCGGAGGTGAATTCGGCGGCGTTGTCGTAGACCCGCGTCCGGCTCGGCAACTGGCCGGACATGAACGAGGCCCGCGCCGGCGCGCAGAGCGGGCTCGCCGTATAGGTGTTGGCGAAGCGCGTGGAGCGGGCGGCCAGCGCCTTCAGGTTCGGCACGTGGAGGAAGTCGGCCGGACCGTCCGGAAACAGCGTTCCGTTGAGCTGGTCGACCATCAGGATGAGGATGTTCGGGCGGGCAGTCGGGCGGGCAGTCGGGCGGGCGGTCGGGCGGGTCATTGGCACGTTCCACGCGGCAGGCGGAAGGGAGGCCGGCGACCGGTCGCCGTCGGCCTCCGGGATCGTCACAGGCCGAGCGAGGCCTTCACCGCCGGCAGGCCCGGCTTGCCGTCGAGGGTGGTGACGCCCTCCAGCCACGGGCCGAGCACGTCGGGCTTGGCCTTCAGCAGCGCCTTGGCGGCGGCCTTGGGGTCCTGCCCGTCATCGAGGATCTTGCCCATCATGGTGTTTTCCATGGCGAGGTCGAATTTCAGGTTCTTGAACAGGGTGGCCGCGTTCGGGCAATCGGCGGGCCAGCCGGCGCGGGCCAGCGTGCGCACGTCGGCGCCGCCGAAATTGGCGCCGAAATAGGCGTCGCCACCGGAGAGATAGGTGATGTCGAAGGTCTCGTTCATCGGGTGCGGCGCCCAGGCGAGGAAGACGATCCAGTCCTTGCCGTTTTGCGAGCGCTTCACCTGCGCCAGCATCGCCTGCTCGCCCGATTCCACCACCTTCCAGTCCTTGAGACCGAAATCATTGGCGTCGATCATCTTCAGGATGTTCTGGTTGGCCGGCGCGCCGGGCTCGATGCCGTAGATCTTGCTGTCGAACTTATCGGCGTTGGCGGCGAGGTCCTTGAAGTCCTTCACCCCGCCCTCGGCGACATAGCTCGGCACGGCGAGGGTGAACTTGGCGCCCTGGAGATTGGTGCCCAGCACCTCGATGGCCTTGGCCTCGTTCAGCGCGTCGATGAACTTCTGCTGCGCCGGCATCCAGTTGCCGAGGAACACGTCGATATTGCCGTTCTTCATCGATTCGTAGCCGATCGGCACCGAAAGCGTCTTCACGTCCTGCTCGTAGCCGAGGCCGTCGAGCAGCACGCCGGCAAGCGCATTGGTGGAGGTGATGTCGGTCCAGCCGGGGTCCGACATGCGGATGGTCTTGCAGGCGGGCGCGTCCGCCGCCGCAACCGGGCCGGCGGCGAGGAGAAGGAAGGAGACGGCCGTGGCGGCCAGCGTGGTACGGGTCATCGGGAAGCACCTCTGGGAGGGGTGAGACGCGTGAAACGTTCAGGCAGCCGCCGTGTCGGGCCTGCGGCTTTCCTTGCGTGGGCGATATCAGGCAGTTAAATGTTGCAGGGTGTGAAGTCCCATATTTTCGATGAATGACATAAGCCTAACCTATGTCTGAACGTCCTCTCGACCTCGGCTGGGTGCGCGTGTTCGAGGCGGTGGGTCGGCTCGGCTCGATCACCGCCGCCGCGCGGGCGCTCGGGCTGTCGCAGCCTGCGGTGAGCTATGTCGTGCGTGAGCTGGAAACGCAGCTCGGCACGCCGCTTCTCGTGCGCGGCCATCGCGGCAGCACGCTTTCGCCGGCGGGCGAGGTGCTGCACCGCGCCGCCGTGGCGGCGGTGGCCGAGGTCGACGGCGCCGCCCGCGCGGTGCGGCGGCTCAGCCGGCGGCCGGTGGTGCGGCTGTTCACCGATTACGGCTTCGCCTCGTTCTGGATGATGCCGCGCGTCGCCGCCTTCCGCCGGGTACGGCCGGAGACCGACGTGCACATCATCGCCTCCGCCGGCGCCGATCCCGGGCTCGACGGGGCGGAGGACGTGGCGGTGCTGTTCGGCGCCGGCCGGGACTTCCCGCCCGACAGCGTGCAGTTGTTCGAAGAGTGCATCCGTCCGGTCTGCAGCCCGGGCTTCGCCGCCCGCCACGGTCTCGGCGGCGCCCCCGCGCGGATCGGCAACCTGCCGCTGCTGCATCTGGAGAGCACGCCGCAGCCGCGCTGGTTCGGCTGGAGCGACTGGTTCGCCGCGACGGGGCTCGCGCGCGGCCCCGCCGCCAGCGATCTCAGCCTCAACACCTACGGTCTCGTGGTGCAGGCGGCCATCGCCGACCAGGGCGTCGCGCTCGGCTGGGCGGGGCTGATCGACGGCGCGCTCGCCGACGGCACGCTGGTGGCCATCGGCCCGCCGCTGTCGCGCGCCGAGACCGGCTATTGGCTGGCGCCGGGCAGCACGCTGTCGGAAGCCGCCCGCGACCTCATCGCGTGGATTCTCGCCGAGGCGCGCGGCAGCGTGCCGACCTGACGGCATGGAGGCCACTCCTTTGAGGGGATGGCGCAAAAAAGATTCTTGACATTGAGGTAACTTCACGCGAGCCTAATTAAAGAGCGGCGGGCAAGGATGCCCATTGTCGCGGCACTTTCGGTGAACATTTCCAACGACGGCGTGGTTTACGCTGCTGGTTGGTGGCAACGACGCCCACGGCCTGACGGCCGGCGGGCGTTTTTTGTTTTGGGGCTTCGGCCCGGCTCGGAGCGACGCGTGTCGAAGCACTTCCGCATAGGGGTCATGTTCTCGACCACCGGACCCTACAGCGTCGTTCCCCGCTCCATGCTGAACGGGGCGCTGCTGGCGGTTGCCGAGCGCCCCGCGCCCGGAATCACCATCGAGCCGGTGATCGTCAATCCCGGCGGCGACCTCGCCCGCTATGCCGCGCTGAGCCGGGAGATGCTGCGCGACGGCATCCGCCATGTAGTGGGGTGCTACACCTCGTCGAGCCGCAAGGAAGTGATCCCCTGCTTCGAGAAGCACGACGCGCTGCTCTGGTATCCCTCGCATTATGAGGGCTTCGAGAGTTCCAACAACGTCATCTACACCGGCGCCTCGCCGAACCAGCACGTGCTGCCGCTGGTCGACCACGCGCTCGCCACGCTCGGATCAAGCGCCTTCTGCGTCGGCTCCAACTACATCTGGGCGTGGGAGAACACCCGCATCTTCCGCGAGGCGATGACCGCCCGCGGTGCCCGGGTGCTGGCCGAGCGCTATGTGGCGGTCGGCGACACCGAGATCGACCAGGTCGTCGAGGCGATCCTGGAGGCCCGGCCGGACTTCGTGTTCAATAATCTGATCGGCACCAGCAACTCCGCCTTCTTCCGCGCCTTCCGGGCCGCCTGCGTGGCGCGCGGCATCGACCAGCCGCGCGCGATCCCGGTGCTGAGCTGCACCCTCTCCGAGCCGGAGCTGGAGGAGATCGGCACCGAGGCGGTGGACGGGCATCTCAGCTCGTCGGTCTATTTCTCCTCCCTCACCTCGCCGGCCAACGACGCCTTCACCCGCTTCTATGCCGAGACCTTCCCCGACGGCCCGGCCACCTCGGCCGACGCGGAAGCCTCCTACATCGCGATGAAACTGCTCATCCTGTCGCTGGCCGAGACCGGCACCGACGATGTCGAGGCGGTGAAGGAAGCCGCCACCCGCCAGCACCTGCTGGCCCCGCAGGGCGAGGTGCGGATCGACCCGCAGACCCTGCATGCCTATCTGACGCCGCGAATCGGAATTTCGAACGCGCAGTCGCGCTTCGACCTTCTCGTCGAGGCGCCCGGCCCGGTACGGCCGGACCCCTATCTCGTCCAGTCGTCGCCGCGCTATGCGGTCGCTGCCCGCAACTCCTCACTGAGAGTGGTAAAGTGATGGCACCTCGACTGCTCCAGAACTTCAATGGCGGGCGGGCGCATATCGTCACGTCCAGCCTCACGGCGGTGGAGGCGCTCGACAAGACGCTGGGCAAGCTCGGCGTCGGCGTTGTCTATCCCGCGCTGGAGGACGGGCGCGCCAAGATCGACCTCGGCGCGCTGCAGCCCGAGCGCGACATCCTGTTCATCGACGGCGATCTCGACAACCCGGTCGCGCTCGATATCGACGCCGGCGCGCACCAGCCGCCGGTGCCGGTGATCGGCCTGGTCGGCGTGGAGGCGCCGAGCCGGCTGAAGCACCTCATCAACCTCGGCGCCTCGGCGTTCCTGCGCAAGCCGGTGCAGGGCGGCGCGGTCTATACCGCGCTGTTCCTCGGCATCAACCAGTTCCTGTTGCGCGGCGACCTTCGGGCGCGGCTCGACGACATGGATCGCCGCCGGCGCGGTCGCCGCGCGGTGGTGAAGGCCATCATCGCCCGCATGAATGAGGCGGGCGTCGATGACGACGAGGCCTATGAATGGCTTCGGCGCGAAAGCATGCGCTCGCGGCAGACCCTCGAGGCCTATTGCGAGGCGTTCATGACGGCGAGGGCGGGCCCCCTCGATGAACCGGTGCAGCTCCGTCCGGCGGAGACACGCGCGGAAAGAAGATAACCTTTCACAGGAGAAGAAAATGAACGGGAAGACCATGCGGGGGCTGCGCGCCGCAGCCCTCACGGGGACGCTTTTGCTCAGCGCCGCCCACGCTTTCGCCGCCGATCCGATCAAGCTCGGCGTGCTCGAAGACCAGTCCGGCGACTTCGCCGCCGCGACCATCGGCAAGGTGCACGCCATCCAGCTCGCCGCCGAGGAGATCAACAAGGCCGGCGGCATCGATGGCCGCCCGCTCGAACTGGTGATCTACGACACCCAGTCCGACAACACCCGCTACCAGGAATTCATGCGCCGCGTGCTGCAGCGCGACAAGGTCGACGCGGTGTTCGCCGGCTTCTCCTCCGCCTCCCGCGAGGCCTACCGGCCGATCGTCAACCAGTTCGACGGCCTCGCCTTCTACAACAACCAGTATGAGGGCGGCGTCTGCGACGCCAACATGATCGTCACCGGCGCGGTGCCCGAGCAGCAGTTCTCGACCCTCATCCCGTGGATGATGGAAAAGTACGGCAAGAAGGTCTACACCCTCGCCGCCGACTATAATTTCGGCCAGATCTCGGCCGAATGGGTGCGCAACATCGTCAAGGAGAATGGCGGCGAGATGGTCGGCGAGGACTTCATCCCGCTCGGCGTGTCGCAGTTCTCGCAGAACATCCAGAACATCCAGAAGGCCAAGCCGGACTTCGTGGTGACGCTGCTGGTCGGCACCGCGCAGGCCTCCTATTACGAGCAGGCCGCTTCCGCCAATGTCGACCTGCCGATGGCCTCCTCCGTCAATGTCGGCCAGGGCTATGAGCACAAGCGCTTCAAGCCGCCATCGCTCAAGGACATGTACGTCACCACCAACTACATCGAGGAAATCGACACCCCGAAGTCGAAGGAATTCGTCGCCAAGTTCAAGGCCAAGTTCCCGGACGAGCCCTATGTGAACCAGGAGGCCGAGAACTCCTATCTCGCGGTCTATCTCTACAAGCAGATGGTGGAGCGGGCGAAGTCGACCAAGCGCGACGACCTGCGCAAGGAGATCGCCAAGGGCGACGTCTGCATGGACGCCCCCGAGGGCAAGGTCTGCCTCGACCCCAAGAGCCAGCACATGTCGCACACCATCTATCTCGCCAAGGTCGGCGCCGATCACTCCATCACCTTCCCCAAGGTGTGGGAGGACATCAAGCCGTACTGGCTGGGCGAGGCCGGCTGCGACCTGACCAAGAGCGACCCGAGCGCGCAGTACACGCCCTCCAACCCGCCGCCGAAGAACTGATCCATCCTGACGCTCTCCGCGCCACGTCATCCTGAGGTGCCCGGCCCATGGGCCGGGCCTCGAAGGATGGTGAAGCAGAAGACCCTCGGCGGGATCATCCATCGAGGCTCGCTTCGCTCGCACCTCAGGATGACGGCCCGATCAAACGCGGGCGGCCATCCTTCACTCCACCGGCTGCCGCCTCTTCCCCTCGGCGGCAGCCGAAGGCATTGCCCCGGCCCGACCCCCCAGCTTGGCCGGGGCGATCGCCTGATCTGTTCGCCTGCCGTCCCCTCATCCCCGGGCTTGACCCGGGGAACCCAGCTGTCCCGCTGGATGAGGGGCCCCGGGATGCCATGAACGGCGTCGTTCTGAGGTGCCGGCCGACAGGCCGGCCTCGAAGGAGGCTCAACCGGACGACCCTCCCTCACCGCGCGGTTCCCACGCGCCTCGGGATGAGGTCGTTCCCTCTGAAGCGAAAGATTAAGGGCCCCACCGCACATGGATGTCGGAACTCTCGCCTTCTCCGCGCTCTACCAGTTCGGCGACGCCTTCGCCTTCCTGGTGCTGTCCGCCTGCGGCCTCGCCGTCATCTTCGGCATGATGGGCGTGATCAATCTGGCGCATGGCGAATTCATCATGTGCGGGGCCTATGTCACCGTCTCCGCCGCCCATGCCGGGGTGCCGCTGCCGCTCGCCATCGTGCTCGGCGCGCTGGTCGCGGGGCTGGTCGGCGCACTGGTGGAGATACTGGTCATCCGCCATCTCTATGACCGTCCGCTCGACACCATCGTCGCCACCTGGGGCCTCAGCCTCATCGGCACGCAGGGCACGCTGATCCTGCTCGGTTCCACCATGGCGGGGGTGGGCACGCCGTTCGGCAGCTTCACCGTCGGCGACTATTCCTATTCGTTGTACCGTCTCGTGCTGTGCGGCATGGCGGTGCTGGTGATCGCCGCGCTCTATGCGCTGTTCAACTGGACCCGCTTCGGCGTCATGGCCCGCGCCACCATCCAGGTGCCGCACATGGCCGCCGCGCTCGGCATCGACACCCGCCTCGTCTACAGCCTCACCTTCGCGCTGGGCGCGGGCCTCGCGGGCCTCGCCGGCGGGCTCTACGCCCCGACCATGACGCTGGTGCCGACCATGGGCACCACCTTCATCATGGAAGCCTTCGTCACCGTGGTGGTCGGCGGCGCCGACGTGTTCCTGGGCACCGCCCCGGCGGCGGCGGTGCTCGCCGTGGTCAAGGCCACCATGACCTCCTGGTACGGCCAGCTCGCCGGACAGATCGGCCTGCTCATGGCCGTCATCATCGTCATCCGGGTGCTGCCGCGCGGCATCTCCGGCTTCCTCCTGCGCGAGCGGGCCTGATCCCGGACACGGAAACGAACACATGAACGCGCTCTCCCGCTTCTTCCGCCGCCTCGAAGGCCCGCAGACGCTGGGCCGCGGGCCCGGCTTCTGGATCGGCTTCCTCGTCGTGTTGGCCGGCGCCTGCGCCTACCCGCTGTTCTCGGACGGCTACACGGTCGGCAACACGGTGTATTTCTTCACCTGGATCTTCATGGCGCTGGGTCTCTCGCTCATCTGGGGCTATGGCGGCGCGCTGAGCTTCGGCCAGACGGCATTCTTCGGCATCGCCGGCTACAGCTACGGCATCCTCACCATCAATTTCGGCGCCGCCTATGGCTTCACCTTCGTGGCGCTGCTGTTCGCGGTGGCGATCGCCGCGCTGTTCGCGGCGCTGCTCGGCTATTTCCTGTTCTTCGGCCGCATCTCCGGCGTGTTCCTCGGCATCGTCACCCTGTCGGTGACGCTGGTGCTGGAGCGCTTCATGGCGCAGACGGCGGGGCCGGAATGGAAGATCGGCGCCGCCCGGCTGAACGGCTTCAACGGCATGAGCAACATGCCGCCACTCACCCTGCCCTGGCCCGGCGGCGACATCGTGCTGTTCCCGGACGTGCAGCTCTATTACGTCGTGCTCGGCATGCTGGTGCTGGTCTATCTCGGCCTGCGCATCCTGGTGAACTCGTCCTTCGGCAATGTCCTCGTGGCCATCCGCGAGAACCCGGAGCGGGCGGAGATGCTGGGCTACGACATCCGCAAGTACCAGCTCGGCACCTTCGTCATCGGCGCGGCGCTGGCGGGGCTTTCGGGCGTGCTCTACACCAGCTGGGGCCAGTACATCACGCCCTCCTCCATGGGCATGACCGCCGCCGCCCTGCCCATCGTCTGGGTCGCGGTCGGCGGGCGCTCGGACCTCACCACCACGCTGGTCGGCACTATCACCGTGCTCGCCGTGTTCCAGGCGCTCACCATCCATGGCAGCCAGTACGCGCTGGTGGTGATGGGCGTCCTGCTGGTGCTCACCGTGCTGCTGGCGCCGCGCGGCCTCATCTACGCGCTGGCGCGGCTGATCGCCCGGCCCTTCTCCAGCCGTGCCTCCAACGGCCAGCCGGGAGACGCCTGATGCCGATGCTCGAAACCAAGGGCCTCAACAAGCGCTTCGGCGGGCTCCACGTCACCAACAATGTCGACCTGACGCTTCAGGCCGGCGAGGTGCATTGCCTCATCGGGCCGAACGGCGCCGGCAAGTCGACCCTGTTCCGGCTGATCCTCGGCGAGCATCTGCCGAGCAGCGGCGCCATCCTGTTCGGCGGCGAGGACATCACCAGCCTCAAGCCGTTCCAGCGCATCCGCCGCGGCATGAGCGTGAAGTTCCAGGTGCCCGGCATCTTCAAGGCGCTGAGCGTGCGGCAGAATCTCGAAATCGCGATGCAGCACCATTACGACCCGGCGGTGCTGGGCGAGGAGATCGACAGGCTGCTCGCCTTCCTCAACCTCACCGCCGACGCCGGCCGCCTCGCCGGCAATCTTTCCCACGGCCAGAAGCAGTGGCTGGAAATCGGCATGGCGATCAGCCTCAAGCCGCGCCTGCTGCTGCTCGACGAGCCCACCGCCGGCATGTCGCCGGAGGAGACCCACGCCACCGGCGAGATGGTCAAGCGCCTCAATGCGCAGGGCATGACGGTGCTGGCGGTCGAGCACGACATGGCCTTCGTGCGGCAGGTGGCGCAGCAGGTCACGGTGCTGCATCTCGGCAAGGTGTTCGCTCAAGGCTCGATCGACGAGATCGTCGCCAATGAGGAGGTCGCCGCCATCTATCTCGGCCAGACCACGGCACACGAAACCGCGCACGAGGCGGGGCATCAGCAGCCGGGAGGCGCGCATGCGTAAGGAAGTCATGCTCTCCACTCTCGGCCTGCGCGCCGGCTATGGCGGCAAGCCGGTGCTGCAAGGGCTCGACATCGAGGTGCGGCAGGGCGAGATCGTCGCCGTCATCGGCCGCAACGGCGTGGGCAAGTCGACGCTGATGAAAAGCCTGATCGGCCTCGTGCCGGCGATGGAAGGCTCCATCGTCTATGGCGACAAGCCGGTCGAGCACCTCTCCGCCTTCAGGCGGGCGCGGCTCGGCATCGGCTATGTCCCGCAGGGCCGCGACGTGTTCCCACGCCTCACCGTGGGCGAGAACATCGCGGTGGGCGGCATGCGCGCCGGCCGGGTCACCGAGACCGACCGCGCGCGCGTGCTGGACTACTTCCCGATCCTGCGCGAGCGCTGGAGCCAGCGCGCCGGCACCATGTCGGGCGGCCAGCAGCAGCAGCTCGCCATCGGCCGGGTGCTGGTGGCCAATCCGCAGCTCATCCTGCTCGACGAGCCGTCCGAGGGCATCCAGCCCAACATCGTGCAGGACATCGCCCGCATCATGGTGCAGCTCAACGCCGACACCGGCGTCACCATCGTGCTGGTCGAACAGAATATCGACATGATCCGGGCGATGGCGCAGCGCTGCTACGTCATGGACAAGGGCCGCGTCGTCGCCGAACTCACGCGCGAGGCGCTCGCCGACGGCGAAGCCATGCGCCGTCACCTCGCCGTCTGAACGGCCAGCCAGCAATCCAAGGAGAACATCATGTCCTGGCTCGAAAACTCCCTCATGGCACGCAAAGGCCTCGCCAAGGGCCAGGCGGGCGCCACCCACTCCCTCACCGAGGCCGAGCAGGGCACGTACCACTATGTCTACGGCCCCTATGTCGAGCCGGTCTTGAGGGTCGATCCCGGCGCGGTGGTGGTGGCGGAAACCCATGACGCCTTCGAGGGCGCGATCAAGAGCGAGAGCGACAACCCGCTGGAGATCCTGAACTTCCCCTATCTCAACCCGCAGAACGGCCCGATCTTCGTCAATGGCGCGGAGAAGGGCGACACGCTCGCGGTGTACATCAAGAACATCGTGCCGCGCGGCCCGCAGCCGGTCGGCACCACGCTGATCATGCCCGATTTCGGCGGGCTGGTGCCGACCAAGGACACGGCGATGCTCAACGCGCCGCTGCCGGTCAAGGTGAAGAAGCTGCATGTCGATGCCGAGACCGGCACCAAGTGGAGCGACAAGATCACCCTGCCCTATGTGCCCTTCATCGGCACCATCGGCACCTCGCCGGAGATCGAGGCGATCACCTCGCTGCAGCCGGACTACTACGGCGGCAACATGGACCTGCCCGATGTCGGCATCGGCGCGGTCATCTATCTCCCGGTGAACATCAAGGGCGGGCTGCTCTATCTCGGCGACTGCCACGCCACCCAGGGCGACGGCGAACTGTGCGGCGTAGCGCTCGAGCACCCGACCGTGACCACCATCCAGATCGACCTGATCAAGGGCTGGACGATTCCCACGCCGCGGTTGGAGACGGAAGAGTTCATCATGTCCATCGGCTCGACCCGGCCGATGGAGGACGCCACCCGCATGGCCTATCGCGACCTCATCCGCTGGATGGCGGCCGATTACGGCTTCGACGAGATCGAGGCCTATATGCTGCTGACCCAGTGCGGGCGCGTCCGCCTCGGCAACATGGTGGACCCGAAATACACGATGGGCGCCTCGATCCTGAAGTCCTATCTAACGCCCTGAGCCAAGCCCCACGGTCATG
>NZ_JAHBGC010000005.1:0-212182 GCF_018390645.1 Ancylobacter dichloromethanicus | reverse complement strand
GCCATCCGAGCGATATTCCCGGCCCCGCCGCCTGAACAGGCCGGGCGCCGAACGCTCCCCCTTGCCCGGAGACCTCCGATGACCACGACGCTGAAGGTCGCAACCGTCCAGTTCGAGCCGACCATGTTCGAGAAGGAGCGCAACCTTGCCCGCCTCGAAGCGCTGGTCATCGAGGCCGCGCAGGACGGCGCGAAACTGATCGTCACCCCGGAAATGGGCACGACAGGCTATTGCTGGTTCGACCGCGCCGAGGTGGCCCCCTTCGTCGAGCCGATCCCCGGTCCGACCACGGAGCGCTTCGCGGCGCTTGCCCGCGAGCAGGGCTGTCACATCGTCATCGGCATGCCGGAGGTCGATCCGGAAACGAACCTCTATTACAATTCCGCCGTGCTCATCGGCCCGGAGGGCGTGGTCGGCACCCACCGCAAGACCCACCCCTACATCGCCGAGCCGAAATGGTCCGCCCCGGGCGACCGCGGCCATGCCGTGTTCGACACGCCGGTGGGCCGCATCGCCCTGCTGGTGTGCATGGACATCCATTTCGTCGAGACCGCGCGCCTCGTCGGCCTCGCGGGGGCGGACATCATCTGCCACATCTCCAACTGGCTGGCCGAGCGCACCCCGGCGCCCTACTGGATCACCCGCGCGGTGGAGAATAGCTGCTACCTCATCGAATCCAACCGCTGGGGGCTGGAGCGCACCGTGCAGTTCTCCGGCGGCAGCTGCGTCATCGGCCCGGATGGGGCCATCGAGGCGGTGATCGACACCGGCGACGGCATCGCCTGCGTCGAGATCGACCTGGAGCGCGCCCGCGCCCGCCGCATGCTCGGCGAACCCGTGTTCGAGCAGCGCCGGCCCGAGCTCTACATGGAGCTGCCGACCACCACCTTCGCCTGGAACCCGCTGGACTTCTTCACCCTGTACGGCCACCGCCCGCTCCCCAAGGGAAGGCGCTCGCAGGTCGCGGTGGCGCAGTTCGCCCCCACCGGCGACATCGATGCCAATCTCGACCGCATCGAGGCGTTGGCGAAGGCCGCGCGCGCGGACGGGGCGGAACTCGTCGTCTTCCCCGAGCGCGCCGTCACCGGGCTCGACGCGCCGGCCGCCGTGCCGCTCGACGGCGAGGCGGTGGCCCGGCTCGTCGCCATCGCCACACGCCACGGCCTGCACCTCGCCGCCGGCCTCGCCGAGGAGGACGGCGGCACGCTCTACAACACCGCCGTTCTTGTGGGGCCGCAGGGCGTCGTCGGGCGCTACCGCAAGACCCATCTCGACGCCTCGGACCACAACTGGGCGAGCCCGGGCAACGAGTGGGGCGTGTTCGACACCAAATTCGGCCGCATCGGCCTGCTCATCGGCCATGACGCGGCCTTCCCGGAGGCCGGGCGGGTGCTGGCGCTGCGCGGCTGCGACCTCGTGCTGTGCCCGGCGGCGCTGCGCGGCGCGCTCACCTCGGCCCATGCCGGCACCGCCATCGCCCAGAACTACCCCATCCCAACAGGCGCCGACCCGCATCACTGGCATCTGATGCGGGCGCGCGCCGGCGAGAACAATGTCCACCTCGCCTTCGCCAATGTGCTGGACGAAGCCTCCGGCTATCGCGGCAAGAGCGGCGTGTTCGGGCCCGATACGTTCGAGTTTCCCCGCCGCGAGGCCATCATCGGTGCCGGCGAGGGCGTCGTCACGGCGGAGATCGACACCACCAATCTCGACACGCCCTACCCCACCAATGTGGTGCGGCGGAAGGATCTGGTGACGATGCGGCTGCCCCATCACTATGTGCCGCTGATCCGCTGACCGCGCCGGCCCCATCCACAAGCCACGCCGCGCGGATCGTGCGGCGTGGCCTTCGCCCGCGTGAGTGAATATGGTCTCGCCTTCCCCTCAAGCGATTCCGTGTTCCGCATGACCGATAAAAGCACCCTCGCCGCCGCCATCGCCCGCCAGATCGCGCAGACGATCGCGCAGGAGATCGGCGCGCGCCCGCAGCAGGCCGAGGCCGCCATCGCCCTGCTCGACGAGGGCGCGACCGTCCCCTTCATCGCCCGCTACCGCAAGGAAGCGACCGGCGGGCTGGACGACACGCAGCTGCGCCTGCTCGGCGAGCGGCTGATCTATCTGCGCGAGCTGGAATCGCGGCGCGCGGCCATTCTCGACTCGATCCGCCAGCAGGAAAAGCTGACCCCGGAGCTGGAAGCCTCGCTCGGTGCCGCCGTCACCAAGGCGGAGCTGGAAGACATCTACCTCCCCTTCAAGCCCAAGCGCCGCAACCGGGCGGAGATCGCCCGCGAGCGCGGCCTCGGCCCGCTCGCCGATTCCATCCTGGCCGACCGAGCCGCGGTGCCGGCCGAGCTGGCAGCCGCCTACATCACCGAGGAGGTGGCGGATGTGAAAGCGGCGCTGGAAGGCGCGCGCGACATTCTCGCCGAGCAGTTCGCGCAGAATGCCGAGTTGCTGGGCCGGCTGCGCGGCCATCTCCGGCAGAACGCCCAGCTGCGCTCGCGCGCGGTCGAGGGCAAGCAGGAGGCCGGCGCCAAGTTCTCCGACTATTTCGACCATGTGGAGCGCTGGGCCACCGTGCCGAGCCACCGCGCGCTCGCCATGCTGCGCGGGCGCAACGAGGATGTGCTGGCGCTGGAGATCGAGGTCGACGCCGACGATCCCCGCCCGCTCAAGCCGGTGGTGCGGATGATCAACGAGGCCTACGCCATCGGCGACAGGCTGCCCGGCGATGCGTGGCTGATGGAGGTCGCCGGCTGGACCTGGCGGGTCAAGCTGTCGCTGCACCTCTCGCTCGACCTGATGACCGAATTGCGGATGCGCGCGGAGAAGGAGGCGATCGACGTCTTCGCGCGTAATCTCAAGGATCTGCTGCTCGCCGCCCCGGCCGGCTCGCGCACCACGATGGGGCTCGATCCCGGCATCCGCACCGGCGTCAAGGTCGCGGTGGTGGACGGCACCGGCAAGGTGCTGGCGACCTCGACCGTCTACCCGTTCCAGCCGAAGAACGATGTGCGCGGCACGCAGGGCGAACTGGCCCGCCTCATCCGCCAACACGGTGTCGACCTCATCGCCATCGGCAACGGCACCGGCAGCCGCGAGACCGAGAAACTGGTGGCCGAGATGCTGGCCGCCCTGCCGGCCTCAGACGCAGGCACGAAGCCGCTCAAGGTGGTGGTGTCGGAAGCCGGCGCCTCGGTCTATTCCGCCTCGGAACTGGCGGCGGCGGAATTCCCCGGCCTCGACGTGTCGCTGCGCGGCGCGGTCTCCATCGCCCGCCGGCTGCAGGACCCGCTGGCCGAACTCGTCAAGATCGACCCGAAGTCGATCGGCGTCGGCCAGTACCAGCACGATGTCGACCAGTATCATCTCGCCCGCGCGCTCGACGCGGTGGTGGAGGACGCGGTGAACGCGGTCGGCGTCGATCTCAACACCGCCTCCGCCTCGCTGCTGGCGCGCGTGTCCGGGCTCGGCGCGTCGCTGGCCGAGGCCGTCGTCGCCCATCGCGACGCCAACGGCCCGTTCGCCAGCCGCAGGCAGCTCAAGGACGTGCCGCGCCTCGGGCCGCGCACCTTCGAGCAATGCGCGGGATTTTTGCGCATCCGCGACGGTGCCGAGCCGCTCGATGCTTCCGCCGTGCACCCGGAAGCCTATGGCGTGGCGCGCAGGATCGTCGCCGCCTGCGGGCGCGACCTGCGCACGCTGATGGGCGACAGCGCCGCGCTGTCCGGGGTGAACCCGGCCGCCTTCGTCGACGAGCGCTTCGGCCTGCCCACCGTGCGCGACATCATCGCCGAGCTCGACAAGCCCGGCCGCGACCCGCGCCCCGCCTTCAAGACCGCGACCTTCGCCGACGGCATCGACGACATGAAGGACCTCAAGCCCGGCATGGAGCTGGAAGGCACGGTGACCAATGTCGCCGCCTTCGGCGCTTTTGTGGATATCGGCGTGCATCAGGACGGGCTGGTGCATGTCTCCCAGCTCGCCGACCGCTTCGTCAAGGACGCCCATGAGGTGGTGAAGGTCGGCGACGTGGTGAAAGTGCGGGTGCTGGAGGTCGACCTCAAGCGCAAGCGCATCGCGCTCTCCATGCGCCGCGATGCCGGCGCCGGCACGGCAAGGCCGCAGGGGCAGCGCGACGCGCCGCAGGGCCCGCGCGGGCCCGCCCCCCGCCCGCCGGCCCGCGAGCCGCAAAAGGCGCCGCAGGGCGCGCTCGGCGCGGCGCTGATGGACGCACTCAAGCGACGGTAGGGCGATTTCGAGGGCAGCGGCCACCGGCGGGGCGCCGGCGGGCCGGCTGGCAGGCACGCCGCTTTCGCGTTAAGCCAGTGCGAAGACACCGCGCCTTCCCTTGCGCGATCCCGGAACCGCGTTCGCATGACCGCGCGCTATGAGCTGCACTCCAGCCCCCCGCCTGCCGTCCTGCTGACGGCGGTGGCGCAGCATATGGGGCTGATGGCGGTCACGCTGGTGTTTCCCCTGCTCGTCGCCCGGGCCGCCGGCGCCGGTCCCGACACGCAGGCGCACTACCTCCAATTGTCGATGCTCGCCATGGGCGCGGCGACGCTGCTCCAGGGCTGGGGCCGGCGCGTCTTCCGCCTGCCGCAGATCGGCAGCGGCTTCCTGCTGCCGGCGGTGTTCACCGCCGCCTATCTGCCCGCCGCGCTCGCCGTCGCGCGCCAGGGCGGGCTGGAGGCCGTCGCCGGCCTCACCATCGCCGCCGGGCTGACCGAGATCGTGCTCAGCCGGTTCATCGGCCGGCTGCGGCCCTATCTGCCGGTCGAGATCGTCGGGCTGAGCGTGCTGATGATCGGCATCATCCTCGGCATCGTCGCGCTGAAGCTGATCGTCGGCCATGACATGGAACTGCCGCTGGAGCCCTCCGAGACCGGCCCCGCGCTCGCCGCGCTCGCGGTCATGATCGCCCTCGCCGTCTGGGGCGGCACGCGCCTGCGCACCGTGGCGGTGCTGCTGGGGCTGGCGACCGGCATCGCCCTGCACATGGCGTATCAGCCCGCCGCCATCGGCATCAGCCTCGACCCCGCCGCCTTCATCCCGCGACCGATCGCCTGGCCGCTGGTCACGCCGAGCTTCGAGCTGGCGCTGCTGCCCGGCTTTCTGGTCGGGGCGCTGGCCTGCACGCTGCGTGCCTTCGGCGACATGGTCGCCAGCCAGAAGATCAACGATCCCGTCTGGAAGCGGCCCGACTATGCCAATATCGAGGCCGGTGTGCTCGCCGACGGGCTCGGCACGCTGGCGGCGGGGCTGATCGGCACGATGGGGCTCAACACCTATTCGGCGAGCGTCGGCCTCTCGCTGGCGACCGAGGTGCTGGCGCGCCGGGTCGCCCTCGGCGTCGGCCTCGGCTGGATCGCGCTCGCCTTCCTGCCGCAGGCGGCGGGCCTCCTGCTGCAGGTGCCGCAGGGTGTGCTGGGCGCCGCGCTGCTGTTCGCCGCGACCTTCGTGGTGATGTCCGGCATCGCCATTCTCGGCCAGCGCCTGCTCGATGCCCGGCGCACGCTGGCGATCGGCCTCGCCTTCTTCCTCGGCCTGTCCTTCGACGAGATGCCCGGCTTCTATGCCCATCACCTGCCGCCGGCGCTGCAGCCGCTCATCACCTCGTCGCTGGTCCTTGCCCTGCTGACGGCGCTGGCGCTGAACGCGCTGTTCCGCCTCGGCGCGCGGACGTCGCACCGGCTGGCCTGGCAGCCCGCGACCGGCGCCGCGCCGTTGCGGCGGTTCCTGAGCGAGGTCGGCGCGCGCGAGGGCGCGCGTGCGGAATCCGTGCTGCGGCTGTCGCAGATCGCCGAGGAATTCGCCGAGGCGGCGGCGAACCTCTCCCCTGCCGACCCGGTCGCGGTCGCCGCCCGGTTCGACGAATACGCGCTGGAACTGGCCTTCACCTGGAACGGCCGCCCGCTGAAGCCCGGCCCGGCGCCGACCCTCGACAGCGCCGCCGACGAGGACGCGATCATGAACGGCGTGGTGCTGTCGCTGATGACCCGTCTCGCCGACCGGCTGACGACACGCCAGCTTGCGGACGGGCGGCAGGAGCTGACCTGCCGCGTCGACCAATAGGCCTCAGGCGCCGATCAGCACGATCCAGCCGGCCGCCATTGCCATGCAGGCGAGCGTGACCGGGACGCCGGCACGGGCGAACTCGCCGAACGAGATCCGCACCCCGCAGGCCGCCGCCTGTTCCACCACGATGATGCCGGCGAGGCTGCCGAACACGATCAGATTGCTGGAGAAGCCGGTGCCCAGCGCCAGCGCGGCGCCGAGCGCCTCGGCATCGCCGCCGGGGGTGAGGAACGGGATGAGCAGCATCACCGCGGGGTTGTTGCCGACGATGTTGCTCAGCGTGCCGCCGACCAGATAGAGCGCCAGCGGGTCGTCGAGATTGAGCCCCATGGCGCGCAGCCCGTTCAGCAGGTCCTGCGGCAGGCCGGTGGCCGCCAGCGCCGCATTGACCACGAACAGGCCCATGATGAGCAGCAGGAGATCGCCGTCGATATGGGCGAGCAGGTCGCGCGAGGCGATCTGCCGGTTGATCAGCAGCACGCCGGCGGCGCCGAGCGCGATCAGTTCGCGCGGCCAGTCGCTGAGGATGAAGGCCAGCACCACGATGAGCGTCACCAGGCCAGCCTTCGCCGTCTCCACCCGGTCGAGCCGTGCCGGCCCGGGGGGCGGCACCGACATCGGCGCCGACATCGGCACTTGGCCCGGCGCGCGGGCGCTGTCCGGCAGCGTCCAGCGGCCGCGATAGATCAGCGCGACGATGGCCCACACCAGCGGCAGCGAGGCCAGCGCCGGCAGGCCGGCAATGGCGAGGAACCCGTTGAAGGACAGGCCGAGCTGCTGGGCCGCGATCATGTTCTGCGGACTGCCGATCAGCGTGCCGGCCGAGCCGGCATTGGCGGCGAAGCAGAACGCCAGCAGGAACGGCACCGGGTTGAGCCCGCGCGCCAGGGTGAGCGAGACCAGCAGCGGCGTCATCGCCACCACCACCACGTCGTTGGTGAGGAGAGCCGAGAGCCCGCCGCCGACGCCGACGAGGACGGCCAGCAGCACCGGGGCGCTCACCGGCAGCAGCGCCACGCGCTGGGCGGTCCAGTCATAGAAGCCCGAGACGACGAACGCCGCCGACACCACCATCAGCCCGAACAGCATGCCGACGCTGGCATAGTCGATCGAGTCCCAGGCGGCCTTGGAACTGATGCTGCCCGCCACCATCATCGCCAGCGCGCCGACGACGGCCGCGCCGGTGCGGTCCACCTTGAACCCCGGCAGCTTGCCGAAGCCCATGGCCACATAGACGAGAAGGAAGATGAGCAGTGTCAGCGCCACGTGGCCGCGGTCTCGGTGAAACAGGCGGCGAACGCCGCAGGGAGAGCGCCCGGAAGGCGCCGGCAACGAATCATATGCGGGGCGCGCAGGCCCGGTGCCTTCCGGCAGCGCGATATTCCCCGCGAAACCGCGCGAGGTCCAGCCCCGCCGGGCAATCGCGCCCGGCGGCCCGTCCCTGCCATGCCGGCGGGAGTGCCGAGGGGCGCGCGGCTATCGCCGCCACGCCATCGGGCGAAGGCTCACGGCGCCGGCAGGCGGCCGCCCAGCTCTTCCTCGATATAGGTGTCGAGAATCGCCGGGAAATCGGCATCGCCGGCAAAGCCGAGTTGGTGCGCCCGCGCGGCGGCGAAGCGCTGCGGCCAGCTCCCCACCACGCGCGCCACGGTCGGGTCGGGCGCCGGCCGGATCAGCCCGGCCACGCGCGCGCCGGCCCGCGCCCGCAGCGCCGCGATCTGCTCGCCCACCGTCACTGAGACGCCCGGCATGTTGAGGCTGCGGCGGGCACCGAGCGGGCCGGTGTCGAGGGTGGCGGCGTGCAGGAGATAGGAGACGGCGGCGCGCGGCGAGGCGATCCACACCCGCATCGCCTCCTCCACCGGCAGCACCGCCTCCTGCCCGTTCAGCGGCTCGCGCATGATCGAGGACAGGAATCCGGACAGTGCCGCATTGGGCCGGCCCGGGCGCACGCAGACGGTGGGCAGGCGCAGCGCCAGCCCGTCGATGAAGCCCCGCCGGCTGTAATCGGCCAGCAGCAGCTCCACCATCGCCTTCTGCACGCCATAGCTGGAAGACGGGGCGCAGAGATAATCGTCCTCGACCACATCCGGGCACGGCGCCCCGAACACGGCGAGCGAGGACGCGAACACCACCCGCGGCGCATAGCCCGGCAGGCGCCGGATCGCCTCGAACAGCGCCCGCGTGCCATCGAGATTGACCCGGTAGCCCTCCTCGAACCGCGCCTCCGCCTCGCCGGAGACGATGGAGGCGAGGTGGAAGATCACGTCGGGCCGCCCCGCGACCAGCGTCTCCGCCGCGCCCGGGGCGGCATAGTCGCCGGCGTGGCACGCGACCGCGAACGGCAGCGCCGCCGACGGCGCCGGATCGACCACGTCGTGCAGCACGGCGGTCGCGACCGCCGCCCCGCCGAGCCCCTCCGCCGCCAGCCGGGCGAGCAGCTTGCGGCCGAGCATGCCGGCGGCGCCGAGGATCAGGATCTTCATCGTGGGGTTTCCGGGATGCGGGCCACAGGGCGGAAGGCGTTCTATATCAAGCCGCGTGCGCGGCGTCCCGGCGGGCGCGCGCCATCCGGCAGACGACGTCGAACGCCGCCTGCATGGCGCCCCATCCGGCCTCGCCTTTGCCATGGAGGTCGAAGGCGGTGCCATGGGCCGGGGTGGCGATCGGGATCGGCATGCCGCCATGCACGGTGACGCCGCGCGAGAAGCCCATCAGCTTCATCGCGATCTGACCCTGGTCGTGATACATGGTCACGATCGCGTCCAGCTCGTCCTTCTTGAGGAACAGGGTGTCGGCCGGGAACAGGCCGACCACCGGCAGCCCCTGCGCCCGCGCCGCCTCGACGGCGGGGCCGATCACGTCAATCTCCTCGCGGCCGAAGCTGCCATTGTCACCGGCATGCGGGTTGAGCCCGCACAGGGCGATGCGCGGTTCCGCGACGCCGACCCGTACCAGCGTCGAATGGATGAGCCGGATCGCGCCGACGATCCGCTCCTCGGTGAGCAGGCCGGAGACGTCCTTCAGCGGCACATGGCTGGTGACGCGGCTGGTCCACAGGCCGTCCAGCGCGTTGAGTTCGCCATAGGGGCCGTTGGGCTGGAGAATCTCGGCGAACCAGTGGGTCTCGTCGGGGTGGCCGAGGCCGCCCAGATGCAGCGAATGCTTGTTCAGCGGCGCGAAGCACACCGCCTCGGTCACCCCGGACGTGGTGTAGTCGATGGCGCGGCGCAGCGTGTCCATGGCGTAGCGCCCGCCATTGGCGGTGGCGACGGCGCGCGCGAACGGCGCCTCGGCGCGGCCGCGATAATCCACCAGCACCGGCACGCCGGGGGTAAACTCGGGCCGCTCGGCGTCGGGCGCCAGCGCATAGTCGAAGCGCGCGTCGCAGATGCGCATGCCCTCTTCCAGTTCGTCGCGGTCGGCAATGATGAGGATGTCGGCGGCATGCCGGTTGGCCTCGCTGGCGAGCAGGCGGACCATCAGTTCCGAGCCGATGCCGGCGGGGTCGCCGGCGGCGATGGCGATGCGGGGGATCATGCGGTTCTCCTTGGCGGCACGCGGGGTGTCATGCATCTTGCGTCCTCCGGCTAGCGCCCGGTCCATTTCGGCACCGCCTTGGTCCTGGCCAGAAAGTCCGCGACGCCGCGGCGGAAATCCTCGCTGCCATAGACCTGCGCGACCATCGCCTCGATATCCGGCAGGCTGCCGAGGGCGAGCGCCCGCACCGTGGCCTTGGTGGCGCGCGTGGTCAGCGGCGCGTTCTCGGCCGCGCGCCGGCACAGCGCCTCGATCTCGGCGTCCATCGCCTCCGGCTCGGCGATCTTCAGCAGGAAGCCGTTGTCGAGCATTTCCTGCGCGGTGACGATCTCGCCGAGCAGCACCATCCGCTTGGCGATGCCGACGCCGACCGCGTCGCCGATGCGCGCCATGGAGAGCGCGGAGAGGCAATTGCCGAGCGTGCGGCCGATCGGCGAGCCGAAGCGCGCGCCGGGGGTGGCGAGGCGGAAATCGCAGGCCGAGGCGATGTTGAGCCCGCCGCCCACCGCCCAGCCGTCGACCACGGCGAGGGTGGTCACCGGGATCGCGTCGACCGCGCTCATGCAGTCGTCGATCCGGTGCTCATAGGCGACGCCGTCGGCGCCGCTGGCGAATGTGGTGAAGCCGGTGATGTCGGTACCGGAGACGAAGGCCTTGCCGCCGACGCCGCGGAACACCGCCACCCGGATCGACGGGTCGTCGGCGATCCGCAGCGCCGCGTCGCGCAGGTCCAGCCACATCTGGCCGGTCAGCGCGTTGTGCGCCTCCGGGTTGTTGAAGCGGACGAAGGCGACCTCGCCGGCCTTCTCGAAATCGATGCGCGGGCTGCTCATCACACGGTCTCCTTGATGGTCGACGGCTTGAGCAGCCCCTTTTCCACCAGCTCGCGGCGGAGTTCGGCACCATGCTCGTCCAGCAGCGGCGGCGGCAGGCGGATTTCCTGCGGCGTGGCGCTCATCTTCACCGGGAAGCCGAGCGCACGGAACTCGCCCTCCACCGGGTGCGGCACCATCTGCACCATCTCGCGGGCCACCGCCTGCTCGCTCGAAACCGCCTCGCCATAGTCGAGGATCGGCGCCGTGGGCACGCCGGCGGCCGTCAGCGCGTCGATCCACTCTTCGCGGGTGCGGGTGAGGAAGGTCGGCGCCAGCTCTTCCATCAGCGCGAGGCGGTTGGTCACCCGCGCCGCATTGGTGGCAAAGCGCGGGTCGTCCTGCAGCTCCTCGCGGCCGAGCACCTTCAGGAAGGTGATCCACAGGCCCTGATTGGCGGCGCCGATGACGAACCAGCCGTCCGACGCCTCCACCGCCTGATAGGGCGCCGACATGCGGTTGGCCGAGCCGATCGGGGTCGGCGAGGTGCCGGTGCCCCACAGTTCGGTCGTCTCCCAGATCGAGAGCGCCAGCGCCGCCTCAAACAGCGAGGCGTCGATATGCTGGCCCTCGCCGCTCGTCTGCCGCCCGATCACCGCGCTGAGAATGGCATAGGCGCTGAACAGGCCGGCGCCGAGATCGGCCACGGCGATGGAGTTCTTTGCCGGCTCCATATCCGGGAAGCCATTGGAGCTGAGAATGCCGGACACCGCCTGCGCGATCAGGTCGAAGCCCGGCCGCTGCGACCACGGCCCGGTCTGGCCGAAGCCGGAAATGCTGGCATAGACGAGGCGCGGGTTGATCGCCTTCAGCGTCGGGTAGTCCATGCCGAGGCGGCCGGCGACGCCGGGGCGGGCATTCTCCACCAGCACGTCGGCGGTCTTCACCAGCGCGTAGAGCACCTCGCGGTCCTGGGGCGACTTCAGGTCCAGCGTGATCGAGCGCTTGTTGCGGTTGAGCGCCAGAAAGCCCGGGCTGTCGCTGCCCTTGAGGCGGAAGCCCATGGAATGGCGGGTGGAATCGCCCGTCCCCGGCGGCTCGATCTTGATGACGTCGGCGCCCATATCCGCCAGCAGCATGCAGCAGAAGGGCCCCGCCATCACCTGCGAGATGTCGAGCACGCGTATGCCTTGCAGGGGCAATGCCATCAGAAAGTCCTCCCGTTTCGGTCGCCCTCGGGCCGCGCGCCGGGCGCGCCGGTCGGCGGACGACATGGCGTCTCCTGGCTCCCGCCCTCGGGGCGGCAGCGGTTGGCGACGACGCGGCGGATCGGCCGGCCGGCGCCATTCACTCGAAATATCCCATATGATCTGTCGGCCCCGCCTGAATCCGGGGCGCCTGTGGCTGCCGCGCGCATCGGACGGGCCGGTGCGCTGGCCCTCAGCGCCGCCGGGTGCGCCCCCGCCGGGTGCGCCCGCCGGCCTCCGGCGCGGGTCCCGTTTCCGTGGTCCGCTCCAGTTCCTCCAGCACCACGTTCATGCGCGCCCGCGAGGCCTTGAGATGCTCGCGCATGGCCCGCTCCGCCGCCGCCGGATCGCGGGCCAGCAGCGCCTTGATGATCGCCTCGTGCTCCTGCACCGCCTTGGTGGTGGCGTTGGTCCTGAACAGGAAGCGGAAGATGTGGAGATGGGCGTGCAGCCCTTCCACCGTCTCGGCGATGAAGCGGTTGCCGCTGGCCGCCGCCACCAGATGGTGCAGCCGGGCGTCGCCCTCCGCGAACTGGGCATAGGCGAGTTCGTTGCCGGTCTGCGCATCGGACATGTCGCCGGCAAGGCCGGCGAGCCGCTGCAGCGCGGCATCGTCCGCCTTCTGCGCCGCGAACGCCGCCGCCGCCGGCTCGATCAGCAGGCGCAGGTCGAACAGATCGTGCACTTCCTGCCGCGTCAGCAGTTCGGCGGCGCGGAAGCCGACATTGGGAATCTTGTAGGCGAGCTTCTGCGCCTCCAGCAGCGTCAGCGCCTCGCGGATCGGGGTCTGGGAAATATCGAGCTGGCGCGCCAGCGCCTCGATGCCGATATGCGCGCCGGGCGCGATCTTCATCGTCACCAGCATGGACAGAAGCTGCTCGTAGGCCAGTTCCACCAGCGATTGCGGATAGGTGGGGCGCCGCTCTTCGCGCGCGACCAGCCGCGCGAAGGACAGCGGCTCCTGATTGTTGGCGGCCATGTGAATCAAACCCAAACCCGGAATAATATAAGATATAGGTTTTCATCATTCCAACCAAGGGGACACGACATCGGGCGTCGGCGCGCGGCGAGGGCGCCCGCCGCGCGAGGGGTGGGCGGAAACCCTCCGGGCGGATGGCGGGCTCCGTGATGCCATCCGCCCGGCGAGCCATCACCAGTTGACCGCGATGTACTTGGCCTCGGTGAATTCGAGCAGCCCGTGATGGGCGCCCTCGCGTCCGAGCCCGCTCTGCTTGACCCCGCCGAACGGCGCGGCGGGATCGGAGACGAGGCCGCGATTGAGCGCCACCATGCCGTATTCCAGCCGCTCGGCCAGTTGCAGGCCCAGCTTCATGTTCTCGGTATAGACATAGGCGGCGAGGCCGAACTCGGTGTCGTTGGCCATGCGCACCGCGTCCTCGATGTCGGTGAACGCCATCACCGCCGCCACCGGGCCGAAAATCTCCTCGCGCAGCAGGTCGGCGTCCAACGGCACGTCGGCGAGCACCGAGGGGGGATAGAAGAACCCCTCGCCGTCCGGCGTCTTGCCGCCGAGGCGCACCCGGGCGCCCTTGGCCACCGCGTCGTTGACCAGCGTCTCGATCTTGTCGATGGCGGCGCGGTTGATCATCGCCCCGCACTGGGTGGCGGCGTCGGTGCCGGCGCCGAGCGCCAGCGCCCCCATCTTCTCCACCAGCTTCTCCACGAAGGCGGGATAGATGCCCTGCTGCACATAGAAGCGGTTGGCGGCGGTGCAGGCCTCGCCCGCATTGCGCATCTTGGCGATCATCGCCCCGTCGATGGCGGCGTCGAGATCGGCGTCGTCGAGCACCAGGAAGGGCGCGTTGCCGCCCAGTTCCATCGACGAGTTGATGACGTTGTGCGAGGCCTCGCGCAGCAGGATGCGGCCGACCTCGGTGGAGCCGGTGAAGGAGAGCTTGCGGGTGCGCCGGTCGCGCAGGATGGCGCTGCACAAGGCCGCCGGGTCGGAGGTGTTGACGATGTTGACCACGCCGGCCGGCACCCCCGCCTGGCGCAATATCTCACCGATGGCGAGCGCGGTCAGCGGGGTTTCCTCGGCCGGCTTGAGGATGCAGGTGCAGCCCGCCGCCAGCGCCGGGGCGATCTTGCGGGTGGCCATCGCCGCCGGGAAGTTCCACGGCGTGATCAGCAGCGAGATGCCGATCGGCTGGTACTGCACCATGATGCGGTTGCCGCCGGCCGGGGCGATGGCGATGTCGCCATTGATGCGCACCGCCTCCTCCGCGTACCAGCGGAAGAACTCGGCGGCGTAGAGCACCTCGCCGCGCGCGTCCGGCAGCGCCTTGCCGTTCTCCAGCGCGATGAGCTGGGCCAGCCAGTCGGCGTGCTCGACAATGGCGTGGAAGCAGCGCTGCAGGATCACCGCGCGGGCGCGCGGCGGCGTCGCCGCCCAGGCGGCGGCAGCGGCCTGCGCGGCATCGAGCGCCGCCATGCCGTCGGCGACGGTGGCGTCGGCGACCGAGGTCAGCACGCCGCCGGTCGCCGGGTTGAGAATGTCGATGCGCGCGCCCCCGGCGCCGGCGACCCATGCGTCGCCGATCAGCAGGTCGGTCGGGACGGGGAAGGCGCCCTCGGCGTCGATGCCGGGGACGAGATAGGTGGCGGCGCCGTGCGCGGTCATGGGTGCGGTGTTGATCGACATGGGTTCCCCTCGGGTGTCACAGGTCGCGCAAGGCGGCGCGTTCGCCGGCGAAGGCGGCCTGGGTGATGTTCAGCATGGCGGCGAGGTCGAGCGGGCGCGGGTTGTTCTTCACCAGCCGCTCGGCCTTCAGCGCGCCGGCGGCGACATCCTGCTCATGGCCGGCACCGAGGCCCAGCGCCGCCAGCGAGCGCGGAATGCCGATGCCGGCGAACAGCGCCGCCACCTCGTCGATGAAGAGCTGGGAGCGCTGATCGACGCTCATGCCGGCATCGCCGAGGTCGACCACCTCCGCCAGTTCGGCGAAGGCCTGCGGGTTGGCGGAACGGTTGAACTGCATCACGTAGGGCAGCAGCGCCCCCACCCCGTCGCCGTGCGAGGTGTGGGTGAGGTTGCCGACCGGGTATTGCAGGGCATGGGCGGCCGCCGTGCCCGACGTGCCGAAGGCGCAGCCGGCCGCCAGCGAGGCCAGCATAAGGCCTTCGCGGGCCTCGACGTCGCCGCCGTCGGCGCAGGCACGGGCGAGGTAGCGGAACACATTCGCCACGGCGAGCCTGGCGAAATGGTCGGACAGCAGGTTCTTGCCGATGAACACGTGCTGCTCGGTCAGCATCGCCTCGGCCGGGCGGGCCTTGCTGGTATAGGCCTCGACCGCATGAGCGAGCGCGTCGGCGCCCGAGCAGGCGGTGAGGCCCTTCGGGCAGGTCATGGTCAGCTCGGGGTCGCACACCGCCATGTGCGGAATGATGTAGGGGCTGGCGATGCCGATCTTGGTGCCGCGCCCGCTGTCGAGGATGACGGCGACCGGCGTCACTTCCGAGCCGGTGCCGGAGGTGGTCGGCACCGCGATCAGCGGCAGCACCGGCCCGGGCACGGCGAATTCGCCGTAATAGGTGCTGACCTCGCCGCCATGGGTCAGCAGCACCGACACCACCTTGGCCAGGTCGATGCAGCTGCCGCCGCCGATGCCGATCACGCTGTCGGGCCTGAAATCGCCGATGCCGGCCACGCAGTCCTTGATCGACTCGATGGGCAGGTCGGGAATCGTGCCGTCATAGACCTTGGCCTCGACGCCCTGCGCGGCGAGGTCCGCCAGCAGCTCGGCGAAGACGGGAAGCTGCGCCAGGCGGCCATCGGTGCACACCAGCGTGCGGCGGCCAAGCCGGGCGGCCGCCGCGCCGATGACATGGCGTTGGCCGCCGCCGAACAGGATGGTGTGGGGCAGGCGCAGGGCTCCGAACATGGGGGTCTCACTCGCTAGTAGTTTTCAGATACCGTCTGGAGCCGGCGCCATCGACGCGCCGCAGGCCGGCGAAGGTCAGCTTGAGGACGTCTGGCCGGCGCCGGCGCCGCGCCGGAACAGCCCGTTGAACAGCGCCGACAGCAGCGGCAGCGACAGCAGCAGGATGCCGATGCCCATCATCGAGGCGACGAGCGGGTTCTCGAAGAACACGGCGAGCGAGCCGCCCGAGGACAGCATGGACTGGCGGAACGCATCCTCCGCCTTGTCGCCCAGCACCACCGCCAGCACGAAGGGGGCCAGCGGGTAGTCGAGCTTCTTGAACACATAGCCGGCGACGCCGAAGGCCAGCGCCACCCACACGTCGAACATGTGGTTGGACACCGTGTAGGCGCCGATCAGGCAGACAATGGCGATGAGCGGCCCGACCACGGTGAAGGGCGCACGCAGTATCCAGGCGAAGATCGGCACGGTGGCGAGCACCAGCACCACGGCGATGACGTTGCCCATATACATCGAGGCGATCAGGCCCCAGACGAAGTCCGGCCGCGAGGTGAACAGCATCGGCCCGGGGGAAAGACCCCAGATCATCAGCCCGCCCATCATCACCGCCGCCGTCGCCGAGCCCGGCACGCCGAGCGCCAGCATCGGCAGCAGGGCGCAGGAGCCGGCGGAATGGTCGGCGGTCTCCGGGGCGACGATGCCCTCCGGCTCGCCCTTGCCGAAATACTTGCCGCGCTTGGAGAAGCGGCGACCCAGCGCATAGCTCATGAAGGAGGCGGCGGTCGGCCCGCCGGGCGTGATGCCCATCCAGCAGCCGACCAGCGCGCTGCGCAGCAGCGTCACCCAGTAGCGCGGCAGCTCGGCGAGGGTGCGCAGGATCACCGGCAGGCTGAGCTTGGCCTTCACCCCGTCGAATTTGTAGCCCTCGTCGATGGTGAGCAGCAATTCGCCGATGCCGAACAGGCCGATCACCACGATGAGGAAGGAGATGCCGTTGGTGAGCTGGGTGATGCCGAAGGTGAGGCGCCCCTCGCCCGAGATCGTGTCCATGCCCACCGTGCCGACCGCGAGGCCGAGCATGATGCACACCAGCGTCTTGAACGGCGAGCCTCCGGCCATGCCGATGAAGCTGGCGAAGGCCATGAAATAGACGGCGAAGTATTCCGGCGAGCCGAAGCGCAGGGCGAAATTGGCGACCCAGGACGAGAGCAAGGTGATGACGATGACGCCCACCATGGCGCCGAAGCCGGCCGAGCCGAAGGCGAGCGTCAGCGCCCGCACCGCCTCGCCCTGTTTGGCCATCGGGTGGCCGTCGAAGGTGGTGGCGACGGAAGAGGGCTCGCCGGGAATGTTGAACAGGATCGAGGTGGTCGAGCCGCCGAACAGCGCGCCCCAATACATCGAGGTCAGAAGGATGATCGCCGAGATCGGGTCCATGGTGAAGGTCAGCGGCAGCAGCAGCGACACGCCGTTCGGCGCCCCCAGCCCCGGCAGCACGCCGACGATCAGGCCGAGCAGCACGCCGATCACCATGATCATCACGTGATGCAGGGTGAGGGCGACGGCGAAGCCATCCATCAATTGCCCGAAATTGCCCATGGCGCTTCCCCCGTTGTGTTCTTGTTGTTCAGTAGATGCCGAAATATTCGAGGATCGGGCCCTTGAGCAGCGGGACCATGAACAGCTTCTCGAACACGACGAAATTGATGGCGATCACCAGCAGCGCCGTCGCCAGGCTGGACAGGGTGCGGAAGCCGGCGGAAACGCGCATCGTGTAGAAGATGTACAGGCCCATGCCGATATAGAGGCCGAGCCAGACCGAGATCGCCGTCATCGCCATAATCGGCAGGGCGAAGGCCACCAGCAGGCGCAGCCGCGTCCCGTCGATGAACGGCTCCTCGGCCACGGCGCCGGGGCCCGGGTGCCGCGCGCCGGCATATTTCCAGAAGGTCTGCACCAGCGTGGCCAGGCTGCCGAGAAGGATCAGGCAGCCGATGCCGAAGGGGAAATAGCCCGGCTCGGGACCGCCCGCCCCCCAGCCGATGCCGTTCTCGGTCGAGCCGTAGCAGATCAGCGCGCCGACGCCGCCGGTCACCACCGCCGTTGCCGCTTCCATGGTCTTGCGGGAAATTTCCATCGCCTTCACTCCGCGGGAGCCCGGGGCGCCGGCCCGTGCCGGCACCCCGTCTCGCACCATCCCGGCGCCGGCCGAAGCCGGCGCCCCGCCTCGTCGTCACCCGCGCGCCGGGGATAAGCCGGCGCGGCGCGTCACTGGCTGGCCGGCAGCAGCCAGTTGTTGTCGGCGTAGATCTTCTCGTAGTTCTTGGTCTGCTCGGCGAGGAAGGTCTTCAGCTCGTCGCCGGTCATGAACTTGGTGATCTGGACGTTGCGCGCCGTGTAGTCCTTGAATTCGGGCGTCTGCATCGCCTTCTGCATCAGCTCGGTGTAGTAGGCGACCGCCTCGGCCGGCACGTCGGCCGCCATCCACACGGTGCGCGGCTGCACGAAGTCCTTCACGTCGATGCCCGCCTCGACGCAGGTGGGAATGTCGGCCCAGCTCATGTTCTCGGTCACCACCGTCTTGTCGGCGAGGCGCTCGGCGGTGAACACGCAGAGCGGCTTCTGGTTGCCCGCCTTCCACTGTTCGAGGCTCTCGCTCGGGTTGTTGGTGTTGGCCTCGATATGGCCGCCGGCGACCTGGATCGCGGCCTCGCTGCCCGACTTGTAGGGGATGTAGGCGAGGTCGGTGCCGGTGGCGCGCTCGACCAGCGTCACCACGGTCTCGTCGGCGTCCTTGGCCTTGGCGCCGGCGACGCGGACCTTGCCCGGGTTCTCCTTGGCCTTGGCGATGAATTCCTGCGCGGTGTTGATGCCCGAGGCCTTGGGGTTCGACCACAGGATGAACACGTCGAACACCATGGACGCCACCGGCGTCAGGTCCTTCATCGCGTAGTTGACCTTGGTGCCGAGCGGCAGGACATAGGCGTCCTGGGTGCCGAAATACACCTTGTAGGGGCTGCCGGCATTGTCCTTGGCGTAGTTGAACGCCTCCGAGCCCGATCCGCCCGGCTTGTTGACGACGATGAGCGGGGTGTCGACCAGCTTGTTCTTGGTCAGCGCGGCCTGCACCACGCGGGTGAAGATGTCCGAGCCGCCGCCCGGACCGGCCGATACCACGAGTTCGACCGGGCGGTCAGGCTTCCACTCGGCCAGCGCGGCCCCTGAGACCGCCAGCCCGGCGGTGAGCGCGGCGGCGGCGATCACGCCCTTGCGGAGCGAGGTGATGTGCATGTCGTTTCCTCCCTGTTGCCCTCGGCGCCGCGGCTTCTCGCCGTTTGCACCCGGGCAATCCTTGCGATGTGACGGGACCCGCCTTTGCGGCGGCCTCTTGTTGTTGCCCCCCGGCCGTGCCGCGCACGCAGGCGCGGTGCCGGGAAGAGTGAAACGTGCGGCGGCGTGAGAGCGTCACGCCGGTGGGCCATCGGGTGGGCGGCTGTCGGCAGCCTCCAGGCACGGCACGTGCCGCCGCCGAACAAATCCTATATCATCTATGATATTGTCCGAACCAAAGATCAAGCGGCTTTTGTCGGCGGCGACAGCAAAATGTTCACCCTCCCGGCCCGCTCGCCGGCGTGAATTCGCCGGCTCAGGTTCTGGCGAAGGCGCGCCCGGCCGACGCGCATCACCACAGAGGGGGTGAGCGCGGCGCGCGAGCGGGCCCCCGCCTCCGCCGCCGGGACCGGGCGGCTCTTCAGCGCGATCACGCCGGCCTCGACGCCCTTGGCCAGCGTGTTGGCGATGTCGCTCGCCCCGGTGAAGTCATCGGCGATGATGCCCAGAAACATGCCTGCACTCCGGTTCGGCGATCACGGGATCGGCGGGATCGGCAGCGGTGCCGCGACGGGTTCGCCGCGTGCCGGGGAGCCGTTGGGGCGGTCGCCGCGCCGCAGGGCGCACGCGCGCCCGCCGGCTCTCGCGATCGGCAGGAATGCTAGTCTCATGTGGTATGATAGGTCAATAGGTCCTGTCGCGGACGGGCCCGGCTTCAGGCCGGCGCCCGGTCCCAGTACAGCGCGGCGACCGACTCCAGATGCTCCCGCATCGCCGTCTCCGCCGCGTCGGGGTCGTGCGCGGCGATGGCGTCATGGATGCGCTCGTGGAAGGCCAGCGCCATCTCCTTCGCCTGCGCGATCTTCAGCGTCACGTTGCGCTGCTCCGAGAGCCACTGCACCACCGCCTGGTGCACGCCGTTGAACAGCGGGTTCTGGGCGACCAGCACGATCTCGTAGTGAAAGGAGATGTCGGATTTCTCGAACGCCGCCATGTCGCCGAGATCGCGCCGGTTGCGGGCCAGCGCGTCGCCGATGCGGGCGATGTCGGCGGGCGTCGCCTCGCGCGCGGCGTGGCGCGCCAGCGCCATCTCCAGGTGCAGTCGCGCCTTCTGGAAGTGCTTCACGCCCTCGGGATGGGCGAGGTAGGAGCGCGCCGAGATCGAGAGTTCCTGAATGAAATGCGTCGGGTCGGGCCGCACCACCCGCGCCCGCTCGCCATTGGCGATCGCCACCAGCCCGGCCTTCTGCAGCGACATCAGCGCCTCGCGGATCGCCGGCCGCCCGACCTTGAACTGTTCCATCAGCTCGCGTTCGGAGGGCAGCACGTCGCCCTCGCCCAGCGTGCCGTCGAGCATCAATTGCTGCAGGCGTTCGGCCACATCCTCATAGATGCGGCGGCGGCGGATCGGTTCGATGTCGAGCACGGTGTCTCCCCTGGCTGGTATGAAAGGATCACCGGCCCGGCCGAACTGTCAACCGCGAGGTGCCTCCGCGAGATGCCCCGCTACGGTTTTACCGTATCTTCGGCTGCACCACGACCGTGGCGGAAAGGCCCGACACCAGCCGCACCCCGGGCGGCAGCGGGCCGAGCTTGATCCGTACCGGAATGCGCTGGGCGAGGCGGATCCAGTCGAAATTGGGATCGACCTTCGCCAGCAGCCCGGCGCCCGGAATGGCGACGGCACGGCTCAGCCCCTCCACCACGCCGTCGATCACCGCCCCGCCCGCCATCAGCTCCACCCGGGCCGGGTCGCCGTCGCGGATCGCGGGCAGCTTGGTCTCCATGAAATAGGCGTAGACATAGAAGGAATGGCTGTCGACCAGTGCCAGCATGCCCTCGCCGACCCGCGCATAATCGCCGACATCGACATTGAAATTGGTGATGTAGCCATCCGCCGGCGCCCGCACGTTGGAGCGTTCGAGATTGATCCGGGCGGTGGTCAGCGCCGCCTGCGCGGCGCCGAGTTCGGCCTGCGCCTCGGCGGCGGTGGAGGAGGTGAGCTCGACCGTCTGGGCGGAAATCGCCGCCGCGTCGGCGCGCTCCAGATTGGCGTCGCGGGCGGCGGTGTCGCGGGCGTAGTCCAGCGCCCGCTGCTTCAGCGCCACATCCGCCTGCGCCTGTTGCAAGGCGGCGGTGAAGCGCTGCTGGTCGATGACGAACAGCACGTCGCCCTTATGGACGAACTGGTTGTCGCGGACATTGACCGCGTCGACCAGGCCCGACACGTCGGGGGCGATCTCCACCACCTGCGCCAGCACCCGCGCGTCGCGGGTCCAGGGCGACACCGTGTAGTAGAGCCACAGCCGCCAGCCGACGAACACCGCCGCCGCGGTCGCCAGCAGCGTGACGCCCACCCGCAGCACCGAGCCGATAGTCATCCCAGTCCCTCCCTCAGCGCCGGCAGCAGGAAGATGACCGCGCCGAACAGGACGATGTAGAGCGCCGCATCGAACAGCGGCCGGTGCCAGACGACACGGTAGAACCCGATGTAGCCGAGCGCCCGCCGCAGCAGCAGGAACGGCACCAGCGTCAGCCCCGCCCAGACCAGCGCCGGCGGCAGATACAGGCCGAACGCCTCCGGCGTGTAGAACGGCAGCCCGGCGCCGAAACCCATCTCACGCCTCCCCGAAGGCGCGCAGCAGAAACGCCCGGTCGATGTCGAAACGGTCGACGATGAAGCGCAGCGACGCCCCGGCGCGCAGGTTCAGCGCCGCTTCCGGCGAAGCCGGCGGCAAGGCGAGCGGGAGACCGAGCGCCGCCAGCGCCGCATCCGCCTCCCGTGCCGCCGCCTCGGCCTCGGCGACGCATGCCGGCAGCCCGCGGCCCGCCTGCGGAAAACGCTCCAGCGTGTCGGCGAAGCGCCCGAGAAAGCCGGCGACGATGGCGCGCGTGCCCTCCGCCAGCCCCGGCGCGGCGAGAAGCCGGCGCAGCCGGCCGAGTTCCAGCGCGGTGGAGGCCGCGCCCAGCGTGCCGCGCAGGAAATCCTCCTCGCCCGGCCGGTCCAGCGCCAGGCGCGGCAGCAGTTCGGCCAGCCGGGAGACGACCTCGCCCAGGATCACCCGCTCGTGCCGCGCGCCCCGCGCCGCCTGCGGCAGCCCCAAGCCGAGCGTGTCCGCCCAGATGCGCCCGCGCGAGGCCAGCGAGTTCACCGGCATCAGGTTCAGCCACACGAGGCACAGCCCCATGCCGAACAGCATGGACAGCGCCGCGTTGAAGAACGCCGTCTCGTCCGGCTGGAACACGTTGCCGGTGCCGATCTCGGCGGCGAAGAAGCCGCCGAAGGCGATGCCCGGCCAGGCCAGTTGCGGCGTGCCCGCCATCAGTCCGGCCGGTATCAGCGCGAGGATGAGGAACAGCGCCAGCGCCCCGAACCCCTCGATCCGCGGCAGCACGAACACCATGGCGAGATAGGCCGCGCCGATGCCGATCGCCGTCCACAGCAGGAACGTGAAGCCGAGCGGCCCCGGACGGTCCTGGTTCATCGCGAAGAACAGGATGACGGCGAGGCCGGACGCGGCGTTGAAGCCGTCGGTCCACTCCGTCGCCGCCCAGAAACCGCACATCAGGATGAGCGCCATTCCGGCGCGCAGCCCCGCCAGCAGCCCCTCCCTCCCCACCACCGGCGAAGGCGGCGGACTTTTGCGCGCACCGATCTTGCGGACAGGCCCGCCCGTGCGCACGCTCGCCGCCTCGCTCACCATCACCATGGACAGCCCGTGCAGCAGATCCCCCGCCCGGCGCAGGATGAGCACCCCGTCGGCCAGCGGCACGAACGGAACCCGCCCGACCATCGCTTCGAGGTCGGCGCTGGCGGCGTTGAGGTCGACGCGGGCGGCCAGCAGTTGCGAGCGCACGCGGCGCGTGTCGCGGAAGACGGACGGGTCGGCGGCGAGCCGCTCCAGCAGCGCCGCGACGGCGGCCATGGTCGGGCGCAGCCGGTCGGCCACCGGGCCGGCGCCTTCGACCTCGAAATCGCCGAGCCGCACATGAAGCCCGCGCGCCACCGCCAGCACGCGCAGGAATTCGCGGGTCATGCGGCGCAGCCCGGCATCGCTGGCGCGCATCTCCGGCGCCTCGAACACGGTGTAGGAGCGCAGCGCGTCGAACTTCACCACCGCTTCCACCATCGCCCGGCGCAGCCCGACGAAGGTGGCGAAGGGCGTGCGCGGCTGCAGCGCCATCGCGCCGTAATGCGCCAGTTCGCCGAACAGCCGCGCGAGCTGGCCGCGCAGCACGTCGCCGGCGTAGACCGGAAACACCAGCACGCTCACCGCGGTGATCGAGACAATGCCGATGACGATCTCGGACGTGCGGTCGACCGCGATGTGCCAGGCCTCGGTCGGCGCGAACGCCCCCTCCAGCCCGACCAGCAGCGCGGTATAGCCCGCCAGCAGGAAGCCGTAGGCGGCGTAGTTGCGCCGCTGCGCGCCCAGCGCGAAGCACAGCGCCAGCCACAGCGCGATCGAGCCGACCAGCGGGACCGGCGCCTGCGACCACAGGCCGAGGATGACAAGCCCGGCCAGCGCGCCCGACACCGTGCCGAGGATGCGGAAGGCGCCCTTCGCCACCGCCGCGCCCGCCGTCGGCTGCGCCAGCAGGTAGACGGTGAGCACCGCCCATTGCGGGTCCTGCAGTTCCAGCCCGTAGGCGGCGGCCAGCGCGGCGACGGCGGCGACGGCGGTGCGCAGCGCGAACACCGCGTTGCGCCAGCCGAGATCGACGGGAGCCGCCTGTCGAACCCTCTTCCACAGGCCCGGTGGGGAGATTGCGGCCGTGCGCATGAGGCTCCCATGGCGTCAGGAAGAAACCGGAAGCACCGCCGGCGGGGGAGCGTCCATTATCAGCAGCCCGCCGCCGCGCGCAATGGCGCGCGCGACACGCACGGGAGGCGCCCGCCGGGTCACCAGGCCAGCGTCGGCGTCGTCACCGGGGCGCACCAGAGGGCGAACTCCTCCGGCGTCAGCAGGGCCAGCGTCACCGACAGCCCGGCCATGTCCAGCGAGGTGACGAAGGTGCCCACCAGCGCCCGCGCCGGCACGATGCCGTTCTCCCGCAGGAAGGCGCGGGCGAGGCCGTGGGCGAGGTGCAGCTCGATCGGCGGCGTGCCGCCGAAGCCGTTGACGAGCAGCAGCGGGCGGGCCTCGGCCATGGGGGGAAGCTGGGCCAGCACCGGCGCGCACAGCAGGCGCACGATCTCGTCGGCGCCGGCGAGCCCCGTGCGGTAGAGCCCCGGCTCGCCATGGATGCCGACGCCGATCTCCATCTCGTCCGGGCCGAGGGCAAAGGTCTCGCGCCGATTGTCCGGCACGGTGACGCCGCGCAGCGCCACCCCCATGCTGCGCAGCCGCCCCGACAGCCCCTCGCCGAGCGCCTTCAGGCCGGCGAGGCCCTCGCCGCGCTCGGCCGCCGCGCCGAGAAGCTTCTCCACCACCACCGTGCCGGCGACCCCGCGCCGCCCCCGGCTGCGCACCGAAGGGCCATAGGCCGCGTCGTCCTCGACGATCACCGTCTCGATGCGGTGGCGCCCGGCGGCCATCTCCGCCGCCATCTCGAAGTTCATCACGTCGCCGTCATAGTTCTTCACCACCAGCAGGCAGCCGGCGCCGGTGTCGGTCTCGTCCATCGCCGCGACGATCTGGTCGGGCGTCGGCGAGGTGAAGACGTGGCCGGTGCAGGCGGCGTCCAGCATGCCGGCGCCGATGAAGCCGCAATGCAGCGGCTCGTGCCCCGCGCCGCCGCCGGAGATCAACGCCACCTTGCCCGGCACCAGCGCGCGCCGGCGCACGAACTTGGCCCCGTGGCCGAAGACGACGAGATCCTCATGGGCGGCGACGAAACCGGCGAGGCTTTCCGCCACCAGCGTCTCGGCCGCGTTGATGATCCGCGTCATCCGGCCATCACCCCGCTGCGCGCCGGCCGAGGAGAGAGGAGCGCCCCTGCGTCGCCTGCATCATTCGCCTCCATTCACCAGCGCCGCCATCCTGGCCACGAAATCCGAGACGGCGTCGTCGAATCCCCGGTTCTTCTTCTCGTCGCCGAAATCCGGCACCATCAGCGCCAGCGTGCGCACCGTCGAAGCCCCGCCCACCTCGCTCAGCCGGCCCGGATGCGCGGCCTGATAGGCGGCCAGGAAGCGCTCCTGCTCGGCCGGGCTGAAATGGCAGACCCGCAGGATGGTGGGCAGGTGGCGCGCCGGCAATGGGGTATCGTAACCCGGACTGGTGACCTGGGTCACGAAGCTGCGGTGCTTGCCCAGCGCCGCGGCGAGGCGCTGGCGCGTGCCCGAGGGCCGGTTGTCGAGAATGCCGGCGAGGATCGTCTTGTAGGCGATCACCGCCTCGTCGCTGGTCTCGCGCGCCATGCCTAGCCTTCCGTCCGCGCGCCGGCCGGGCCCGCGCCGGTCGGCAACGGGCCGGCGGCCATCGCCGCCCGCACTGCGGCGAGGCGGCCGGGCGCCACCGACAGCCCCGCCACGCCGAGGGCGAGGAGACGGCCCACCGCGCGCGGCTCGGCGGCGAGATCGCCGCACACCGACACCGGCCGGTCCAGCCGGCGGGCCGTCGCGCAGATGTGGTCCAGCAGCCGGAACATCGCCGTCTCCGCCTCCGCGTGCAGGTGCGCCACCGACGGATTGTCGCGCGCCGCCGCCGCGAGATACTGCATCAGATCGTTAGTGCCCACGGAAAAGAAGCGGGCCTCGGTGAACAGGTCGAGCGTCAGCGCCGCCGCCGGCACCTCCACCATGATGCCGAGCGGCGGGCGCACCCCGGGCACGCCCTGCCGCGCCAGCCGCGCCGCCTCCTCGTCGAACAGCCGCGCCATCGCCGCCAGCTCCGAGGGCAGCGTCACCATCGGCAGCAGCACGCTGACCGGGCCGAGCGCCGCCGCGCGGATGAGCGCCCGGGCCTGGATGCGGGCGAGGTCGGGATGGGCGAGCAGAATGCGCACCCCGCGCTCGCCGAGCACCGAGGCCGCATCGCTCTCGACCAGGCCGGGCAGCGCCTTGTCGCCGCCGAGATCGAGCATGCGCAGCGTCACCGGCTTGCCGGCGAGATGCGCGAGAATGCGGCGGTAGCAGGCGAGGTGGCGCTCCTCGTTCAGCGCCTCGGCCGCGGTGGCCAGCAGGAATTCCGTGCGCACCAGCCCGACGCCGTCGACCCGCGCCGGATCGAGCGCGTCGAGATCGGCCAGCGTGTCGATATTGGCGAACAGGCCCACGGCGGTGGCCGCACCGGAGACGGCGGTGGCCGCACCGGAGACGGCGATGGCCACACCGGAGAATACCAGCTCCGGGGCACCCATTTCGAGCGGCATGGCGGGCGAGGGCGCGGCCAGGCGCTGGTCGGGGTGGAGATGGACGGTTCCTGCCGTGCCGTCCACCAGCAGCGGCTCGCCCGGCTCGCCCGGCAGCGCCCCGAGGCCGACCACCATCGGCACGCCGCGCGCCCGCGCCAGCATGGCGACATGGCTCGCCATGCTGCCGGCTCCCAGCGCGATGGCCCCGCCGCCCGACCAGTCATGGGCGAGGAAGACGCTGGGCGGCATGTCGCGCCCGACATAGACCGATCCCTCCGGAAAATCGGCGCGGGTGCGCCCCGCCATCGCGTCGAGCACGCGGTGCTGCAGGTCGGCGACATCGACCGCCCGCAGCGCGAAGGCATCGCCGGGGCCGCCATGCTCCCCATCGGCCTCACCGGTCTCACTGGTCTCACCGGCCATCTTGTCGATCTGATCGGTCATCGCCGCCGCGAAGGCCAGCGCCGCACCCTCGCCACGGGAAATCCGCTCCAGAGCCGGGGCGAGCAGTTCGTCATCGAGCAGCAGCTCGATCTGGAAATCCAGTATGCCTGCGCTTTCCGGCGCGGAACGGCGGGAAAGAGCGCGCAATTCCGCGATCGCCCGCTGCACCGCCGCCGCCAGCGCGGCGCGGGCGTCACCCCCGGTGGGGTCGCCAGCGGCGGGCGCCGGCCGTTCCTCGGCCCGATGGACGGGACCCATGGCCCGCCCGGGCGAGGCGGGGCGGCCGCGAAAATCACGCGGGGCGGCCATCGACCCGCCCGTCCGCCCGGCCCGCCTTGCGGTCCTCGTCGAAATCGCGCCTCACCAGTTCGCTCAGCGCCGCGATCGCCTCTTCCGCCCGCGCGCCTTCCGCGCGAATTCTCATTCTGGTTCCACGCCTTATGCGGGCGCCGATGATCTTGACGATGCTTTTTCCGTTGAGCCAGTCGGCCGATCCGTCGACCGCCACCTCGATGGTGCAGGGGAAGGTTTTCGCCAGCCGGGTGAAGGCGACCGAGGGGCGGGCGTGCAGCCCGACGCCGTGGGTGACCTCGACCTCGGTCTGGCAGCGATGGGCGGAAGGCCGCCCGATGACGGGAAGGAACTCGGCCATCACGCGGACAACTCTTCCGCCGTCGCCACCACGCGGGCCAGCGGCGAGCCGCCCGAGGCCTCGGCCGCCGCCACCACCGCGCCTTCCACCAGCGGCGCGTTGCAGATCGCGGCCTTCGCCGCGCGGGCCGGGCCGAGCATCTCCACCGCCGCCTCGCTATTGGTCTCGGCGCCGCCGAGATCGACGAAGATGGCGACGCCGGCCTCCGACCACGCCGCCTCGATCGCCGCCAGAATGCCGGCGACATGGGTGCCCAGCCCGCCTTCGACATTGCCGCCGGTCCAGGCGAGCGGCACGCAATCGCCGACCATCTGGCGCACCATGTCGGCGGCGCCCTGCGCCACCAGCGGCGAGTGCGACACGATCACGATCCCCACATTGGCGCTGCGCGCGGGCGTCATGACGGGGCGTGCTCCTTCAGGTAGTGACAGATGGTCATGGTGAGCAGGGCGCAGCTCGACGCGCCGGGGTCCTCGTGACCGACCGAGCGCGCGCCGAGATAGGACGCCCGGCCGCGGCGCGCCAGCATCATTTCCGTGGCCTGCGCCGCGGCGCGGGCGCATTCGGCGATACGGGCGGGGGCCGCGTGGCCGGCGACCTCCGCCTGCACCGGGTAGAGCACGTCCAGCAGCGTCTTGTCGCCCGGCCCGGAACGCCCGCGCCGCGCCACCGCCGCGATCGCCCGGGCGAGAATGGCGGCGAAATCGGCCTCATCGTCCTCACCCGCCGACATCCCCCGCCCAAGCTCCATCAGCAGCGTGCCATAGAGCGGCCCGGCGGCACCGCCGATGCTCATCACCAATACCAGCCCGATGCGCTCCAGCGCCGCCGGCAGCGGCAGGGCGGAAATGGCGTCACGCTCGCGATACACCGCCTCCAGCCCGCGCCGCATGTTGGCACCGTGGTCGCCGTCGCCGATGGCGCTGTCGAGCCGGCCGAGATGCTCGCAATGCCGCTCGATCTCCACGCGGCAGAGCACGATGAGTTCGGAGAGATCGGCGGCGTCGAACTGCATCGGCGTCCTCCCCATCAGCCGCCGGCGGCCAACGCCTCGAACACGCGCGCCACCGCCACCGCGCCGGGATCGGGCGAGCCCTCCAGGTCGCGCGCGGCGACATAGGCGGCACGACCGGCCCGCGCCCGCGCCATCGCCCTGGTCGCTTCCGCCCCTGCCGACGCGGCCTCCGCAGCCGCTTTGAGCCCGCCGGACGCGAGCGCCTTCAGGGCGGGATCGAGTGCGTCAATCATCGTGCGGTCGCCGGGTGCCGCGCCGCCATAGAACACCACGCGCTCCAGCCCGGCGAGAAGGGCGGCCGGCATCGTCGCACCCTCCGCCCGCGACTGCGCAGCGGCGGTTAAGAAGATGGAGAGCAGCACGCCGCTCGACCCGCCCATGGCGGTGCCGAGTTCGCCGCCGATCGCCCTGAGCGTCGCGGCGGAATCCGCAAGCGGCAATGTCGGCAGCCGAGCCTCGACGGCGCGGGCGCCGGTGGCAACGGTGGAGCCGGTGTCGCCGTCGCCGGCGCGAGCGTCGAGCCGGTTGAGTTCCTCCTCCAGCCCAATGAGCGTGGCGCAGACGTTGCGGATCAACGCCTCGGCCGCCGCGTCGGTGCTGGCCAGGGAGGTTTCCTCGCGTGGCGCAGCGGGAGCGGCCAGGACGGTGACGGCACCGGTCTTCACCGCCGGACGCCAGGCCAGCGGCTCGGCCGGGGCGGCGAGTGCCGCGGCGCGGGCGGCGTCGAGGCGCAGATAGGACAGCGAGAAGCCGTTCATGTTCAGCGCCGTCATCAGCGCCGCCGGGCCGATGACCAGCTTCACCCCGCGCCCGAGCGGCGAGGCCAGCAGCGCCTCGGCGATCAGGCTCATCTCCAGCGGCGGCACGGCGCCGAGATTGTTGATCAGCAGCGCGTAGTCGGCGGCCGTATCCAGGCGCGCGGCGAGGCGTTCGCTCATCAGCGCGACGATGTCGCCGGCCGGCAGCAGCGGGATGCGTTCCACCCCCGGCTCGCCATGGATGCCCAGACCCAATTCGCCCTCCTCGGCGCCGAGCCGTGCCTCGAAGGGCTGGCCGGGAATGGAGCAGGAGGACAGCGACACGCCGAGCGAGGCGATGTCCGCCGCTGCTGCCCGCGCGGCCTCGGCGACGGTCGCGAGATCGGCACCCGCCTCGGCGAGGTGGCCGGCGATCTTGTGCACGAACAGCGTGCCGGCGACGCCGCGCGGCTGGGGAATGTCGGGCAACGCGATGTCGTCGGCGACGATCGCCATCTCGACCCTGAAGCCCTCGGCGCGGGCGCGCTCGGCGGCGAGGCCGAAATTCAGCCGGTCGCCGGTGTAATTCTTCACGATCAGCAGGCAGCCGCATTCGCCGGTCACCGCGCGGATGGCGGTGAGCACCGCCTCGACGCTGGGCGAGGCGAAGATCTCGCCGGAGACGGCGGCGGTGAGCAGGCCGCGGCCGACAAAGCCGGCATGGGAAGGCTCGTGCCCGGCGCCGCCGCCGGAGACCACGGCGACCTTCGATTTGTCCCAGTCGGCCCGCAGCACGACCTTGATGTCGGGATAGGTGTCGAGCCGGGCCAACCGGCCGGGAGGCGTCGTGCGCAGGAGCCCGTCCAGCGCTTCGGTGACGATGCTGTCCCGCCGGTTGAAGAAATGTTTCATGGCAGCCTTCCCATCCATTCGACGCGACATCCGACGCGGGCGCCGTCCGCCCTAACGCACATCACCTGCTATACAAGCCGCTGGCCGTCCTGGCCGAAATAGAGCGGGCTCTTCAAGGACAGGCTGATCCGGTCGCCGGGCGACACCGCCATGTCGGGGTCGGCGAGCGTCACCAGCTTCTGCTCGCCGAGCCTGATGTGCAGGTGATTCTGGTCGCCCAGATGCTCGATCCAGTCGACCCGCGCATTGCCCGCCGCCTCCCGCGCAAGGGCGATGTGCTCGGTGCGCGCGCCGATCGTCTTCGTTCCCGGCGGCGTGGGTACATCCGGCAGGAGGCCGACCGGCAGCAGATTGATATGCGGCTGGCCGAGCCGGGCGGCGACGTGGAGATTGGCCGGATCGGCGTATATCTCCCGCGGCGTGCCGATCTGCACCAGCCGCCCCTCGGCGAGGATGCCGATGCGGTCCGCCATGGTCATGGCCTCGATCTGGTCGTGGGTGACATAGAGCAGCGTCGCGCCGAGGTCCTTCTGGATGCGCTTCAGCTCGAGGCGCAGTTCGCCGCGCAGCTTGGCGTCGAGCGAGGAGAGCGGCTCGTCCATCAGGTAGATCGACGGCCGGCGCACCAGCGCGCGGCCGATGGCGACGCGCTGCATCTCGCCGCCGGAGAGACGGGTGGAGCGGTTCTCCAGCTTGTGGTCGATGCGCACCATCCTCGCCACCTCGCGCACCCGCGCATCGATGGTCGCGCCATTCATCCGCCGCGCCGGGGAGCGCAGCGGAAAGGCGAGGTTCTCGTAGACGGTGAGATGCGGGTAGAGTGAATATTGCTGGAAAACGAAGGCGATATCGCGGCTCGCCGGGGCAAGGCCCGCCATCGGCCGCCCGCCAATGCTGATCGTGCCGGCATCCGGTGTCTCGATGCCGGCGATGAGGCGGAGCGTGGTGGTCTTTCCCGCGCCGGTGGGACCGAGGAGAACCACGAACTCGCCATCGGCGATGGTGAGGTCGATGCCGTCCACGGCGCGCTTGCTCCCGCCCTTGCCGAAGCTCTTGCTCACGCCCTTGAGCACCACATCAGCCATGACGGACCTCCCGATCAAGCGCACCCTCATGCAGTGCGGAGGGAATGGCGCGGCCGGAACGGGCCTCGAACAACGACAGCCGCTCGCTCTTGAAGGTGAGACCGACCGGCTCACCGATGGCGTAGCTGTGGTCGGCCGGCAGGCGCGCGCGCACCAGCCCGCCCTCCGTCTCCACCGTGACGATCTGATTGGTGCCGAGATATTCGCTGCCATAGATCGCCCCGCGCAGCGGCGAAGCCTCGGCGAAGCGGACATGCTCGGGCCGCACTCCCAGCGCCAGTTCGCCGGGCGCGACATCGGCGCGGATCTCCGGCATCTCGACCTCCGCCGCGCCGATGCGGGCCGCGCGGGCACCCTTGGGCAGGCCGGCGGTGAAGCGGATGAAATTCATTGGCGGCGAGCCGATGAAGTCGGCGACATACATGGAGGCCGGGCGGTCGTAGATTTCCTGCGGGGTGCCGAACTGCTCGATGATGCCGTGGTTCATCACCGCGATCTTGTCGGCCATCGCCATGGCCTCGATCTGGTCATGGGTGACATAAACCGTGGTGGCGCGGATGCGGTTGTGCAGTTCGCGCAGCTCGCGCACCATCACCTCGCGGAACTCGGCGTCGAGCGTGCCGAGCGGTTCGTCCATCAGGAAGCACATCGGCCGGCGCACGATGGCCCGGCCCAGCGCCACGCGCTGGCGATCGCCGCCGGCCAGGCCGGAGACCGGCCGGTCGAGAATGTGGTCGATCTGGAGAAGGCGCGCCGTCTCCTCCACGCGCTTGCGGATCTCCGCCCTCGGCACGCCCTGAGCCAGCAGCGGGAAGCCGATGTTCCGGCGCACGTTCATGTGCGGGTAGAGCGCGAAGAGCTGGAACACGAAGGCGATGTCGCGCTCGCTGGCTCGCTTGTACGTCACGTCCTCGCCGCCGAGCCGGATGGTGCCGCCGGTCGGCAGTTCCAGCCCGGCGATCATGCGCAGCGTCGTGGTCTTGCCGCAGCCCGACGGCCCCAGCAAAGCAAGAAACTCACCGTCCGCGACGGTGAAGCTGGAATCCTGCACGGCCACGAACGCGCCGAACGCCTTGCGCAGATGCGCGACCCTGATCTCGGCCATGCGCCTACTCCGGGAATTTCGACACGATCATGAACATGAACGTGCCGACCAGAAGGGTGACGAGGGAATAGGTGTAGAGCACCAGCGCGAAGGGCTGGAACAGCATGAGGAAGCCGAGCGCGATCACCGTGACGGCGATCGCCTCCATCGGCGCGCGGCGCAGGAGCAACGGGCGCCTGCGCGATGGCGCGAGGTCCTGAGCGGCGTTGCCCTGCGGGGTGAGCGTAGGATCGGTCATTTGCGCACCGCCCCGAAAGTGATGCCACGCAACAGCTGCTTGCGCAGCAGGATGGTGAAGACGAGGATCGGCACCAGGAAGATGGTGGTGCCCGCCGCTACCGCCGGCCAGTCCTGCCCGCCCTCGCCGATGATGGTGGGAATGAAGGGCGGCGCGGTCTGGGCACTGCCGGAGGTGAGCAGCGAGGCGAAGGCATATTCGTTCCAGGCGAAGATCAGGCAGAAGATCGCGGTGGCCGCGATGCCGGTGGTCGCCTGCGGCAGCACCACCTTGCGGAACGCCTGCAGCCGCGAATAACCGTCGATCATCGCCGCCTCCTCGTATTCGCGCGGGATCTCGTCGATGAAGCCCTTGAGCAGCCACACCGCCAGCGAGACGTTTACCGCGGTGTAGAGCAGCATCATGCCGAGCGCGGTGTCGGACAGGCCGAGCTGCCGGTACATAAGGTAGATCGGGATGGCGACGGCGATCGGTGGCATCATCCGCGTGGACAGGATGAAGAACAGCAGGTCGTCCGCCAGCGGCACCTTGAAGCGCGAGAAGCCATAGGCCGCCAGCGTGCCGAGCCCGACCGCGAGGAAAGTCGAGCCGAAGGCGATGATCAGCGAATTGGCGAAGCGCGGCAGGAAGTTGGACGGCCCGGCGATCACCATGTTGCGCTCACGCGTGACGGCGTCGCACACCCCTTCCGGCTCCGGCAGCGAGGCGATGTATTCCGGCGTCTGCCGGGTGCGGGTGGTGAACAGGTTGCAGTAGCCCTCGATCGAGGGGGTGAAGAGAATCTTCGGCGGGTAGGAGATCGAATCCGGCGGCGATTTGATCGAGGTGAGGAATATCCACACCAGCGGGATCATGGTCACCACCGCGTAGACGATCACCAGCGTCGCGGCGATGCGCTTGGAGCGGCTGCTGGGCTCGACCACCGAATGGGCGGTGGTGACGGACCGAGCGGTCGCTGACGTGCTCTTGGCGGGGCTCATCGCTGCTTCACCCTGTTGAGCGCCTTGACATAGATGTTGGCGAGGCCGAATACCGCGACGAACAGCACGATGGCGAAGGCTGAAGAACGCCCGGTCGCCCACGCCTCGAAGGCGTCGCGCTTGAGCGTGATCGAGGCGACCTCGGTGGTCGAGCCGGGCCCGCCGCCGGTGAGCAGGTTCACCATGTCGAACATCTTGAAGTTCTCGATGCCGCGGAACAGCACCGCCAGCATGATGAAGGGCAGCGCCATCGGCACGGTGATCGACCAGAACTGCCGCCAGTTCGAGGCGCGGTCGACTTCGGCGGCCTCGTAGATGTAATCGGGGATCGAGCGCAGGCCGGCGAGGCAGATCAGCATCACATAGGGTGTCCACATCCAGGTATCGACGATGATGATGGCCCATGGCGCGAGATTCACGCTGCCGAGCATCTGGATCTCGGAGGTCGGGATGCCGGTGAGGAACGAGATCGCGTAGGCGAACAGACCGATCTGCGGCTCGTAGAGGAAGCGCCAGAAATTGCCGACCACGGCCGGGGACAACATCATCGGGATGAGGATGAGCGTGGTCCAGAAGGCATGGCCGCGGAACTTGCGGTCGATCAGATAGGCCAGCGTGAAGCCGATCACCGTCTGCAGGACGATGGTCCAAAACACGAAATGCGCCGTGGTCTGCATCGACGCCCAGATGTCGGGGTCGTTCAGCACGCGCGAATAATTGCCGAGCCCGACATGCTTGACCTCGGCATTGGGCCGGTTGGCGCGGTAATTGGTGAAGGACAGGTAGATCGCCCAGAACAGCGGAAAGATATTGATCGCCAGCAGCAGGACGATGGTGGGGGCGATGAACAGCCAGGCGATCGCCCGGTCCGACAGCGCCCGCACCCTCCCCACAAGGCGCTCCGGCGTCGCTCGCGCGGCCGCCTCGGCGGCCTTGTCGGCAAGGGAGTGGTTGGAAATGGTCACGGTCGCATCCGATGTGGTCAGCGAGAGGGGCGACCCGATCCGACAGCTCGGCCGGGTCGCTATCTGGCGGCGAGGCGCGTGGGGAACTCCTGCGTCCTTCGAGGTTCGCTTCGCTCTCACCTCAGGTTGACGACGGCGTCATAGGCTCGCTCGTCATGCTGAGGAGCGGGGCGGTAGCACCCCGCGTCTCGAAGCACGCAGGCCTTCGCCCGCTTCCCCTTCGGGGCGTCAGATCTTGCCGTCTTCCTCGAAGATCTCGGTCCAGTCCTTCTCAAGGCCGTCGAGCGCTTCCTTCGCCGTGCCCTTGCCGGCGATGACATAGTCATGCACCCGCTTCTGCATCGCCTGCAGCAGCTCGGCATAGGAGGGCTCGGCCCAGAAATCCTTCACGATAGCCATCGATTCGAGGAAGGCCGGCGCATAGGGCTGGCTGGTCTTGAAGTCGGGGGCGTCGACCACCGCCTTCAGGCAGGAATAGCCGCCGAGCTGCCACCATTTGGCCTGCACGTCCGGCTGGGCGAACCACTTGATGTATTGCAGCGCCGCGTCGCGCTTGTCGGAATAGGACACGACCGAGATGCCCTGCCCGCCGAGCTGGGCGAAGTGGTACTTCTCCGCCGGGTTGGGGAAGAAGCCGATGCGATCGCCGCCGACCTTCTCGTCCTTGTAGAGACCGGGCCAGGTGAAGGCGAAGTTCATCTGCATCGCCACCTGGCCGGATTTGAAGGCGTCGGCCGATTCCACCATGTAGACGTTGGAGGCGCCCGGCGGGGTGCAGCAATCATAAAGGGCCTTGTAGAATTCGAGGCCCTTCACCGCGTCCGGCGAGTTCACATAGCCCTGCATGTCGTAGGGCTTCTTGGGGTTCTCATACATGAAGCCCCAATCGTACAGGACGTTGGTCACGCCCATGGTGATGCCTTCCGAGCCGCGCTCGGTGTAGATCGAGGCGCCATAGACGGTCTTGCCGTCGATCTCGCGCTTCTGGAAGAACTCGGCGATCTGCTTGAGCTGGTCGTAGGTCTTGGGCGCGGCGAGGTCCCAGCCATACTTGGCCTTGAATTCCTTCTGGATTTCCGGGCGCTCGAACCAGTCCTTGCGGTAGGTCCAGCCCACCACGTCGCCCATGGCCGGCAGCGCCCAGTAGTTCGGCGTGTTCTTCGGCCATTCAGAATAGCCGACGACCGTCGCGGGAACGAAGTCATCCATCGAGATGCCTTCCTTGGCGAAAAAGTCGTTCAGCTTCACGTAGTGGCCGTTCTCGGCGGCACCGCCAACCCACTGGCTGTCGCCGATGATGAGGTCGCACAGCTTGCCGCGCGAGTTGAGTTCGTTGAGGAAGCGGTCGGCATAGCTCGTCCACGGGACGAACTCGAACTTCATGTCGATGCCGGTCTTGGTGGTGAAGTCCTTGGACAGTTCGACCAGCGCATTGGCCGGGTCCCAGGCCGCCCAGCACAGCGTGAGCTGTTCGGCCTTCGCCGCCTGCGGCGCGGACATGAACGCACAGACGGCCGTCGCCCCGAGAAGGGGTATCCACTGCTTCAGCATGCTCTCCTCCCAGAGAACGAGGGGCTTTGTGCCCCCTCCATTTGGCTTAAGCCGACACGATCAGCGTCGGATCAATTTAGCTTTATGTTTAGTTATGTCTCATTTGCTCAACATGACAAGAGCAATTCGTTGCTGCAGCGCAGCGGTGCGGGGGAACCGTCCGCGCGACGCCGGCGAACCGCCCGGCCGGCGCGGCAGGGCGCCGGCCGGAAGCCGCAACCGCGCGACCTAGGCGCGGACGGCACGGTATTCGGGCTGGCGGGCCGTTCGGGAAGAGGCGGACATGGGCATGATTGGCATGCCAGGGAAAAGCCACAATTGCTGCATTGCACCTAAATGAAGGTTCGATTCTTTCGCTTTTATGGCTATTGCGGGCCAAAATGGTTTCGTATAGCGTCCATGTGAAGATAAAAACGAAAGCGCTGCTGACATAAAGCAGCGCGCCGGGAGACACGCCTTGAACGCTCGCGCGCTGGACGAGATTTACGACCTTGCGATCATCGGCGGGGGCGTGAATGGCTGTGGCATCGCCCGCGACGCGGCCGGCAGGGGCGTGTCGGTCGTTCTGCTCGAACAGGGCGACTTCGCCGGCGCCACCTCCTCCGCCTCGACCAAGCTGATCCATGGCGGCCTGCGCTATCTCGAACAGTATGAGTTCCGCCTCGTGCGTGAGGCGCTGGCCGAGCGCGAGGTGCTGTGGGCCATCGCCCCGCACATCATCCGCCCGCTGCGCTTCGTGCTGCCGCACCATGCCGGGCTGCGCCCCGCCTGGCTGCTGCGCCTCGGCCTGTTCCTCTATGATCACCTTGGCGGGCGCAAGCGTCTGCCGGCGACCCGCACGCTGGATCTTGCCCGCGACCCCGCCGGGCGGCCGCTGCGTGAGGGCTACCGCCGTGCCTTCGAATATTCCGACTGCTGGGTCGAGGACAGCCGCCTCGTGGTGCTGAACGCGCTCGACGCCGCCGAGCGGGGCGCCGACATCCGACGCGGCACGCGCGTCGTCTCGGCAAGCCGCGAGAACGGGGCCTGGCGTGTCGAATTCGAGCAGGATGGCGCCCGCCGCGTCGTCAATGCCCGCGTGCTGGTCAACGCCGCCGGCCCCTGGGTGCATGAGGTGCTCGCGCATGTGCTGCGGGCCAATTCGCCGGCCAATGTCCGCCTTGTGCAAGGCAGCCACATCGTCGTGCCCCGGCTCTATGAGCACGACCGCGCCTACATCTTCCAGAACGCGGACGGACGCATCATCTTCGCCATCCCCTATGAGCACGACTTCACCCTGATCGGCACCACCGACCGCGATTTCGGCCGCACCCCCACCCGGCCGGTCGCGAGCGAGGAGGAGATCGCCTATCTCTGCGCCGCCGCCAGCGAGTATTTCCGCCAGCCGGTGACGCCTGGCGACGTGGTGTGGACCTATTCCGGCGTGCGCCCGCTCTATGATGACGGCGCCTCCAAGGCGCAGGAAGCCACCCGCGACTACGTGCTCGAACTCGACGATCAGGATGGGCGCGTGCCGGTGCTCTCCGTGTTCGGCGGCAAGATCACCACCTATCGCCGCCTCGCCGAGCACGCGATGCAGAAACTCGCCCCTTATCTGCCCGCCGCCTCCAAGGCCTCGTGGACCGGCACCGCGCCGCTGCCGGGCGGTGACTTCGCCGTCACCGACCAGCCACGCGTGGTCGCCCAGTTGCTGCGCGCCCATCCCTGGCTCGACGAGCATCTCGCCCGCCGCCTTGTCGTCGCCTATGGTACGCGCGCCATGCGCATTCTCGACGGCGCCCGCTCCACGCATGATCTCGGCCGTGTCTTCGGCGCCGACCTGACCGAGGCGGAAGTGCGCTACCTGATGCGCGAGGAATGGGCCCGCACCGCCGAGGACGTGCTGTGGCGGCGCTCCAAGCTCGGCCTGCGCTTCTCGTCCGACGAGACCGCCGCGCTCGACGCCTTCATGGCCGAAAGCGTGTCGCAGCGCGCGGCGCCGGCCTCGCTGCGGGGGATTGCGCAATGACACTGGAACTCGACCACGTCTCGCGCAGCGTGCGCGGCGTCCCCCACATCCGCGATGTCTCGCTTCGTCTTGAGCGTGGGAGTCTGAACGTTCTTCTGGGGGCGACGCTTGCGGGGAAGACGTCTCTGATGCGTCTGATGGCGGGGCTGGACGTGCCGAGCTCCGGCCGGGTGCGGGTGGAGGGGCGGGACGTCACCGGGCTGCCGGTGAAGAAGCGCTCGGTGGCGATGGTGTACCAGCAGTTCATCAACTACCCCTCGCTGACCGTGTATGAGAACATCGCCTCGCCCTTGCGCGTGGCCGGGCTTTCCCGGGCCGAGATCGAGGAGCGGGTGGCCGCGGCGGCGGGGCTACTGAAGCTGGAGCCCTATCTCGGGCGTACCCCGCTGGCGCTGTCGGGCGGCCAGCAGCAGCGCACCGCCATCGCCCGGGCGCTGGTGAAGCGGGCCGATCTGGTGCTGCTCGACGAGCCCCTCGCCAATCTCGACTACAAGCTGCGCGAGGAACTGCGCGAGGAACTGCCGCGCATCTTCGCCTCCACCGGCGCGGTGTTCGTCTACGCCACCACCGAGCCGACCGAGGCGCTGCTGCTGGGCGGGCAGACCGCCGCGCTGCTGGAGGGCGGCGTGACCCAGTTCGGCCCGACCGCCGACATCTATCGCCGGCCGGCCAATCTCGCCACCGCGCGGGTGTTCTCCGATCCGCCGCTCAACACGCTGCGGGTCACCCGGCAGGCCCATACGGTGCTGCTGGAGAACGGCACCGTGCTGCCCGCCCGTGGCGCGCTGGCGCGGGTGCCGGACGGCGCCTGCACGATCGGCGTGCGCGCCCATCATCTGGAGGTGGAGGACATCGCCGCCGCCGAGCGCGCCCCCGGGGGTGACGGTCTCATCCGCCTCGGCGCCACCATCGCCGTGACCGAGGTCACCGGCTCGGAGAGCTTCCTGCACATGGACATGGGCGAGACGCGCCTCACCGCGCTGGTCGGCGGCGTGCGCCGGCTGGAGCCGGGCGCGCCGGTGGAAGTGCTGATCGACCCCCGCCACATCCTGCTGTTCGACGCTGACGGACGCGCCATCGCCCCCGCCCGCGACGCCGCGGCGGCCTGAGGGAGAGCACCATGGCCAGCATCACCCTCGACGGTCTCGCCCATACCTACCGGCCCGACCCGCGCGGCCCGCAGGACTATGCGCTGAAGGAGATCGACCACGTCTGGCGGCAGGGCGGTGCCTATGCGCTGCTCGGCCCTTCCGGCTGCGGCAAGACCACGCTGCTCAACATCATCTCCGGCCTGGTGGTGCCGACGCGCGGGAGAATCCTGTTCGACGGCCGTGACGTGACAAGGCTGCCGACCGAGGCGCGCAACATCGCCCAGGTGTTCCAGTTCCCGGTGGTCTACGACACGATGAGCGTGCGCGAGAACCTCGCCTTCCCGCTGAAGAACCGCCGGATGCCGCGCGAGGCCATCGCCCGCCGCGTCGAGGAGATCGCCAGCCGGCTTGACCTGACGCCGGTACTGGACCGCAAGGCCTCCAACCTCACCGCCGACGCCAAGCAGAAGATCTCGCTCGGGCGCGGGCTGGTGCGCGAGGACGTCGCCGCCATCCTGTTCGACGAGCCGCTCACCGTCATCGACCCGCATCTCAAATGGCAGCTACGCTCCTCGCTGAAGGAACTGCACCGCGCGCTCGACCTCACCATGATCTATGTGACGCATGACCAGACCGAGGCGCTGACTTTCGCCGACACGGTGGTGGTGATGCATGACGGCGCAGTGGTGCAGACCGGCACGCCGGAGGAACTGTTCGAGCGCCCCGCCCATACCTTCGTCGGCCATTTCATCGGCTCGCCCGGCATGAACGTTCTGCCGGCACAGGTCGAGGGCCGCACCGCCCATGTCGGCGATGTCGCCATCGCCCTCGACCGAGCCTACCCCGCCTTGCCGAAGGGCGAGCGGATAGAGCTCGGCGTGCGCCCGGAATTCGCCACCCTGGCCGCGCCCGGCACCGGGCTGCCGGTGACGGTGACGCGGATCGAGGATATCGGGCGCGCCCGCATCGCCCGCATCGAGATAGCTGGCAACCCCGCCGCCGCCATGGTGCCGGAGGAACTGTCGCTCGACGGCGACCGGGCCGGGCTCACCCTCGATCCCCGCCAGGTCCATATCTATGCCGACGGCGTGCTTGTGCCGGGCGTGCCGGCGCCGGGCGAGGCCGCCGGCCGCGAGGGAGCCGCGTGATGGACAAGCCCGTCAACAACCGCGCCTGGCTGCTGGTCGCCCCGGTGTTCCTCATCGTCGCCTTCTCGGCCATCGTGCCGATCATGACGGTGGTGAACTATTCGGTGCAGGACACCTTCGGCAACAACCAATTCTTCTGGAACGGCCTCGGCTGGTTCCAGGAGCTGCTCGATCCCTCCACCGAGCTGGGCGGGCGCTTCCTCGACGCGCTGTGGCGCAATCTGCTGTTCTCGGCCATCATCCTCGCCATCGAGGTGCCGCTCGGCATCCTGGTCGCGCTGTCCATGCCGCGCGAGGGCTGGAAGGTCGCCGCCACGCTGGTGGTGATGGCGCTGCCGCTGCTGATCCCGTGGAACGTGGTGGGCACCATCTGGCAGGTCTTTGCCCGCGCCGATATCGGCCTCGCCGGCTGGGCGATCAACGCGCTCGGCATCGACTACAATTACACGGGCGACCCGCTGGCGGCGTGGATCACCATCGTGGTGATGGATGTCTGGCACTGGACCAGCCTCGTCGCGCTGCTGTGCTATGCCGGGCTGAAGTCGATCCCTGACGCCTATTACCAGGCGGCGCGCATCGACGGCGCCTCGCGCTGGGCGGTCTTCACCACCATCCAGCTGCCGAAGATGAAGCGGGTATTGCTGATCGCCGTGCTGCTGCGCTTCATGGACAGCTTCATGATCTACACCGAGCCCTTCGTGCTCACCGGCGGCGGCCCCGGCAATGCCACCACCTTCCTGTCCATCGACCTGGTGAAGATCGCGCTGGGCCAGTTCGATCTCGGCAAGGCGGCGGCGATGAGCCTGGTCTACAACCTCATCGTGCTCGCCCTGTGCTGGGTGTTCTACACCGTGATGACCAATACCGGCACCGAGCGCCGGCAGGAGGAGAACCCGGCATGAGTGCGCACATGCAACCCTCCTCGCGCGGCGGCACCCTGGTCATGGTGCTGTACCTCGCCTTCCTGATCCTGCCGATCTACTGGCTCGTCAATATGAGCCTGAAGACCAATTTCGAGATCAACACCACGGTTACGCTGTGGCCCAACGACATCACCTTCGAGCACTACATCAAGATATTCACCGATGCGAGCTGGTACTCGGGCTACATCAACTCGCTCACCTATGTGGCGCTGAACACCGTCATCTCGATCACGCTGGCGCTGCCGGCGGCCTACGCCTTCTCGCGCTACAGTTTCGTCGGCGAGAAGCACCTGTTCTTCTGGCTGCTGTCCAACCGCATGGCGCCCCCCGCCGTGTTCGCCCTGCCCTTCTTCAACCTCTATTCCGCGATCGGCCTGTTCGACACCCCCTGGGCGGTGGCGCTGGCGCACTGCCTGTTCAACGTCCCGCTCGCCGTGTGGATTCTCGAAGGCTTCATGTCCGGCGTGCCGCGCGAGATCGACGAGACGGCGGCGATCGACGGCTATTCCTTCCCGCGCTTCTTCATCAAGATCTTCATGCCGCTGATCGCCTCCGGCATCGGCGTCGCCGCCTTCTTCTGCTTCATGTTCTCCTGGGTGGAGCTGCTGCTGGCGCGCACGCTGACCGCCTCCAACGCCAAGCCGATCGCGGTGACGATGACCCGCACCGTCTCCGCCGCCGGCATGGACTGGGGCCTGCTCGCCGCCGCCGGCGTGCTCACCATCATCCCCGGCGCGCTGGTCATCTGGTTCGTGCGCAACTACATCGCCAAGGGCTTCGCCCTCGGGCGGGTGTGAGCGAGGACGCCATGGAAAACGCTCCCTCGCCTTTCTTCGAAAGGCTCGCCGAGAACACCGCCTGGATGGCCTGGACCTGGCCGACCGCGGCGTTCTTCGCCGTCATCGCCAGCCTGCTCGCCACCTTCACCGTGCTCGCCCTGTGGAAGCCCGAGCGCGCCCGCGTCGGCGTGCTGCGCATCCCCACCACGCGCGGGGACCGGCTGTTCATCACCCTGCTGGGCAGCGCCTTCATCAATCTCGCCTGGCTCGCTTTGGTGGGACCCAATCTGGGCTGGGCGCTCGCGCTCTGCCTTGTCTACGCGCTGGCGGTGTTCCGCCTCGTGTGAATTCGCCTAAACGGCACCAAGCCGTGGAATTCTGGGAAGAAACGGGAGGAAAGACCCATGTTGCCGTCAAAGAGCCGAGGCCGGCTTCTGCTGGCCGCCAGCGCCATGGCGCTGATCGCCTTCGCCGCCCCGGGACGGGCCGACGAGGCCGCCGCCAAGAAGTGGATCGACAGTGAATTCCAGCCCTCCACGCTCTCCAAGGAAGAGCAGATGAAGGAGATGGAATGGTTCATCAAGGCCGCCGAACCGTTCAAGGGCATGGAGATCAACGTCGTCTCCGAGACCATCACCACCCATGAATACGAGGCCAAGGTCCTCGCCAAGGCCTTCTCCGAGATCACCGGGATCAAGCTCACCCACGACCTCATCCAGGAAGGCGACGTGGTCGAGAAGATCCAGACCCAGATGCAGTCGGGCAAGAACATCTACGATGCCTGGGTGAACGATTCCGACCTCATCGGCACCCATTTCCGCTACAAGCAGGCGGTGCCGCTGACCGACTGGATGGCCGGCGAGGGCAAGGACGTCACCTCTCCCACCCTCGACCTGCCGGACTTCATCGGCATCTCCTTCACCACCGCCCCGGACGGCAAGGTCTATCAGCTGCCCGACCAGCAGTTCGCCAACCTCTACTGGTTCCGCTACGACTGGTTCACCAATCCGGACATCAAGGCTAAGTTCAAGGCCAAGTACGGCTACGAGCTCGGCGTGCCGCTCAACTGGTCCGCTTATGAGGACATCGCCGACTTCTTCACCAATGACGTGAAGGAGATCGACGGCGTCAAGGTCTATGGCAACATGGACTACGGCAAGAAGGACCCCTCGCTCGGCTGGCGCTTCACCGATGCCTGGCTCTCCATGGCCGGCAATGGCGACCGCGGCCTGCCCAACGGCAAGCCGGTCGACGAATGGGGCATCCGCATGGAAGGCTGCCGCCCCACCGGCTCCACCGTCGAGCGCGGCGGCGACACCAACGGCCCCGCCGCCGTCTACTCCATCGTCAAGTATATCGAGTGGCTGAAGAAGTACACGCCGCCCCAGGCCGCCGGCATGACCTTCTCCGAGGCCGGCCCGGTGCCCGCCCAGGGCAATATCGCCCAGCAGATGTTCTGGTACACCGCCTTCACCGCCGACATGGTGAAGCCCGGCCTGCCGGTGATGAACGCCGACGGCACCCCGAAATGGCGCATGGCCCCGAGCCCCAAGGGCGCCTACTGGAAGGACGGCATGAAGCTCGGCTACCAGGATGTCGGCTCCTGGACTCTGCTCAAATCCACCCCGGTTGAGCGTCGCAAGGCCGCCTGGCTCTACGCCCAGTTCGTCACCTCCAAGACCGTCTCGCTGAAGAAGAGCCATGTCGGCCTCACCTTCATCCGCGAGAGCGACATCTGGGACAAGAGCTTCACCGAGCGCGCGCCCCAGCTCGGCGGCCTGATCGAGTTCTACCGCTCGCCTGCCCGCGTGCAGTGGTCGCCCACCGGCGCCAACGTGCCCGACTACCCCAAGCTGGCCCAGCTCTGGTGGCAGGCCATCGGCGACGCCTCGTCCGGCGCCAAGAGCCCGCAGGACGCGATGACCGCCCTCGCCGAAGCCCAGGAATCGGTCATGGCCCGGCTCGAAAAGGCCGGCGTCCAGGGCGAATGCGGCCCCAAGCTCAACGAGAAGCACCCGATGGAATACTGGGTCAACCTCGCCAAGGAGTCCGGCAACCTGGCGCCGCAGCCCAAGCTCGCCAACGAAAAGCCCCAGGGCGAGACGATCGATTACGACACCCTCATCAACTCCTGGCCCGCTACTCCGCCAAACCAAAACTGAAAACGATGAGATGATCGCCACGCCGGGGCCGCCTCGCGGTCCCGGCACCTCGTCCCGGGCGCCCGCCGTCCGGGACGATCCTTTTCCCGTCATGCCGCCGCCCGGCGGCATCCCCGCCCGACATGGACATCCATCCCGGACAGGCACAAATCCTCGCGGGATGAGGCCTTTCCGCGGAGCGCAACGTGGCCACGCATCTTCTCGCCATCGACCAGGGCACCACTTCCTCGCGCGCCATCCTGTTCCGGCCCGATACCTCGATCGCGGCACAGGCGCAGCAGGAGTTCCCGCAGCACTTTCCCGCCTCCGGCTGGGTCGAGCACGAGGCCGAGGACCTCTGGCAGTCGACGCTCGCCACCTGCCGCACGGTGATGGCGCAGGCCGGGCTCAAGAGCGCCGACATCGCCGCCATCGGCATCACCAACCAGCGCGAGACCACCGTGGTGTGGGACCGCAAGAGCGGTGCCGCCATTCACCGCGCCATCGTCTGGCAGGACCGGCGCACCGCCGACCTGTGCGCGAGGCTGAAGGCGGAAGGCCATGAGCCGCTGGTGAGCGAGCGCACCGGGCTGATCCTCGACCCCTATTTCTCCGGCACCAAGATCGGCTGGATTCTCGACCATGTGCCGGGTGCCCGTGCCCGCGCCGAGCGCGGCGAGCTCGCCTTCGGCACGGTGGATAGCTGGCTGCTGTGGAAGCTGACCGACGGCGCGGTGCACGCCACCGATGCCACCAATGCCGCCCGCACCCTGCTGTTCAACATCCACACCGGCGCCTGGGACGAGGACCTGCTCGCCCTGCTGCGGGTGCCGCGCTCCATGCTGCCGGAGGTGAAGGACTGCGCGGCGGCGTTCGGCACCACGCAGCCGGAACTGTTCGGTGGCGCCATCGCCATTGGCGGCATCGCCGGCGACCAGCAGGCCGCCACCGTCGGCCAGGCCTGCTTCCAGCCCGGCATGATCAAGTCGACCTATGGCACCGGCTGCTTCGCCCTGCTCAATACCGGGCCGACCGCCGTGGTGTCGCAGAACCGGCTTCTCACCACCATCGCCTACCAGTTCGGCGGCAAGAGGACTTACGCGCTGGAAGGCTCGATCTTCGTCGCCGGCGCGGCGGTGCAGTGGCTGCGCGACGGGCTCGGCATCATCAACAACTCGGCCGAGAGCGAGGCGCTGGCGGAAGCTGCCGATCCGGCCCAGCAGGTCTATCTGGTGCCCGCCTTCGTCGGCCTCGGCGCGCCGCACTGGAACCCCGATGTGCGCGGGGCGATGTTCGGCCTCACCCGCAATTCCGGCCCGGCGGAGTTCGCCCTCGCGGCGCTGGAGAGCGTCTGCTACCAGACCGCCGACCTGATCGCGGCGATGAATGCCGACTGGGCGCGCTCGGGCGCCGCCCGCCACGGCACGCCGGTGCTCCGCGTCGATGGCGGCATGGCGGCGTCGAACTTCGCCATGCAGCGGCTCGCCGACCTCATCGCCGCCCCGGTCGACCGCCCGGTGATCCGCGAGACCACGGCGCTGGGCGCCGCCTATCTCGCCGGTCACCAGGCCGGCATCATGCCGGCGCCGGGCCGCTTCGCCGATTCCTGGCGGCTCGACCACCGCTTCGACCCGGTGATGCCGGGAGAGACGCGCGCGACCAAGCTCGCCGGCTGGCGCGACGCGGTGCGCCGCCTCACCCTGCCCTGAGCCCGCCCGGCGCCGTCAGCGCCGGCGCTCCAGCGTGGCGAAGAACAGCACGGTGAGGCCGAGCACGATCAGCAGCAGCACGAAGGCAGCGGCGGCGCCTTCATTGAGGTGCAGGCCGAGAAAGGCCCGGCGATAGGCGAAGAAGCTGAGCACCTCGGTGGAATTGCCCGGCCCGCCCTTGGTGAGGATGTAGGGCAGGTCGTAGGTGCGGAACTCGTTGATGAGCTGGATGATCACCGCGATCGCCGCCACCGGCCTCAGCATCGGCAGGGTGATGTACCAAAACTGCTGCAGCGGCGAGGCGCCATCCACCTCGGCCGCCTCATAGGGGTCGCGCGGCAGCGAGGCGAGGCCGGCGGCGAGGATCAGGATGACGAAGGAGGTCTGCTGCCAGATGTCGATCGCCGCCATGGTCCACAAAGCGATATCGGCATTGCCGAGCCAGTCGACCCGCGGCAGGCCGAGGCTCTCCAGCAACTGGTTGGCGATGCCGAGATTGGGCTGCAGCAGCATGCGCCAGATCAGCGCCACGCTCACCGGCGACATCGCCATGGGAATGGTGAGGATGGCGAAATAGACCGGCTTCAGTGTCACCGCGCGGTTGAGCATCAGCGCGACGCCGAGGCCGAGCACGAATTCACCGGTCACCGTGACGACGGAATATTTGATGGTCAGCCACAGCGCGTCCCAGAACAGCGGGTCGCCCATCACGACGACGAAGTTCTTCGCCCCGGTGAAGGGCTGCAGCATCGGCTTCAAGAGGGTGAGCGACGAGACCGAGATCAGCGCCGCATAGACCAGCGGCAGGCCCATCACGATGGCGAGGGTGACGAGGCCGGGGGCGGCGAAGGCCCAGCCGGTGCGCCAGTCCCGATCCGCCAGTGCCGCAAAGCGCATGCGCGTCGTCCGTTCCGTCCAGAGCAGTGGAGATAAGAGGCCGGCGCGCCAGCCGACGAGGGGGAAGGCTGGCGCGCCGTATGGCCGGAACCTTGCGGGGCTCACGCAGAGTCCCGGCCGATGGGGTTATTTGTTGAGCAGCTGGGTCAGGCCGTCGGCGGCGGACTTCAGCGCTTCCTCGGGCTTGGCCTGCCCGCCGGCGGCGAGCGAGAGCTGGGCGCCCAGCACGTCCTCATACTGCGCGGAATAGGCGAAGATCGGGAACGACTTGCCGGAGGCGACCACATCGAGACCGGTCTTGTAGAAGGGGTACTTCTTCAGCACCGCCGCGTCCTCGAACACGTCCGAGCGCACCGGGGCGTGGCCTTCCATGGCGCGGGCGATGGAGGTCTTCTTGCCCTGCACCCATTCGATGAACTTCCAGGCTGCGGCCTTCGATTCATCCGAGGTGTTCTTCGGGATGCCCCAGCCCCAGCCGCCGCTTTCGCCATGGCCACCGGGCATGACGGACAGCGCCAGCTTGCCGGCCACCTTCGGGCACTTCTCGGCATTGTCGAGCTGCGGCAGCATCCACCAATAGGTGACCATGCTGAACGCCTCGCCGGCGCACATCAGCCGCATGGTGTCGTCCAGCGTCGCCGAGAGGGCGCCCTGCTGCGCGCCGTTCTGCACGTTGTCGGCATAGAGCTTCAGCGCGGTCAGTCCCTCGGGGCTGTCCAGCACCACCTTGGCGTCGGCGTCGAGATAGGCGCCGCCGGCGGAGAACAGGTAGTTGGAGAACTCCATCGCGTTCGGGTCGCCGCGCTGTCCCTGCATGGCGGCGCCGACCACGGGCGTGTTGGCCTTGAAGAAGGCGGAGAGCGCGACATAGTCGGCCAGCGTCGCCGGCAGCGCCAGTTCCTTGCCGGTCTTGGCCTTGTAGTCGGCCTTGATCTTGGGGTCGTTCAAGAGGTCGGTGCGGTAGATCAGGCCCATCGAGTAATTGTACATGGGCAGGATCGGCGTCGCGTCCTTGGTCTGGCCCAGCAGTTCCAGCATGGACGGAATGAACGGCTTCAGGTCGAAGCCGGACTTGGCGATATAGGGATTCAGGTCTTCCAGCCAGCCGGCGGCGGGGAACTCGCCCGCCCACAGGAAGTCGACTTCGAGCAGATTGTAGTAGCTCTCCGGCGAGACCAGCTGGGCTACCAGCTTGTCGTGCATGTCGCCATAGCCGATCTTCTCGAACTCGACCTTGATGCCGGTTTCCTTCTCGAATTCCGGCAGCAGCTTCTCGATGATCTGCGTCTCCGGCACGTCCTCCATCAGGGCGCGCAGGGTGACATTCTGGGCGTGAGCCGGGCCGGCCGCCGCAAGCAGGGTGGCGCCGAGCAGCGCCGCCTTGAGGCTACACTTAAACTGCATCTCGTTCTCCTGTTCCTCTGGAACGGGCTTTGCCCGCCTTGTTGGCGCACGCCCGGGCGGGCGCGGCAGAAAGGGCCGTCATTTCACGCTGCCGAAGGTCAGCCCCTGGACGATGAAGCGCTGGATGAAGCGCGAGGCGATCACCAGCGGCAGCACCGCCAGCACGACGCCGGCCGAGACCTTGGCGATCTGCACGCCGTTGGAGGTCTGGAGCGAGGCCAGCGCCACCGGCACGGTCGCGGTCTGTGGACCGCTCAGCACCAGCGCGAACAGGAACTCGTTCCAGGTGAGGATGAAGCCAAGCACGCCGGCAGCGGCGATGCCGGGCAGCGAGACCGGCAGCACGATGCGCCAGAACGCGCCCCAGGCGGTCGCCCCGTCGGTCTGAGCGGCCCATTCGAGATCGACCGGGATGCCCTCGAAGAAACCCATCAGTATCCAGATCAGGAAGGGCAGGTTCACCGCCGCATAGACGATGATCAGGCCGGTCAGCGAATTGGTGAGGCCGACGGTGCGCAGCAGCGCGAAGGCCGGCAGCACGATGGCCACGGGGGGCAGCATCTGCGTCGCCAGCACGGCGAAACGCCCGGCGCGGCCGCTGGTCTTGAAGCGGGCGAAGGCATAGCCGGTCATCGCCGCGAAGGGCAGCGCCACCACCACCGAGCCGAAGGCGACGATCAGGCTGTTGAGATAGGACTGGCCGTAGCGGGTGGTGGTGAACAGGGCGACGTAATTGTCCAGCGTCGCGGCCGGCATCAGCTCCGGCGAATAGGACAGGTGCTCGGGCAGCAGGCTGGTGCGGATGACCCAGAGCAGGGGCGCAAGGATGACGGCGCAGGCGAACAGAAGCCCCAGATGAAGTGCGATGCGCCGCATGCCGCCCCCTCCTCAGTTGGTCACGAGGCGGAGGCTGGGACGGGGGAAGGCCCGCGTCGTCTCCGGATCGAACAGGTGCATGGGGCGAGGGTCGAGATAGAGCGGCACGCGCGCGCCCACCGGCGCGGTGAAATGGCGCGACAGCCGTGCGGAGAGTTCCAGCGGCTTGCCCGCAGTTCCTCCGGTGCCGATCTGGCCGACCAGAATGTTCTCCACCCCCAGCGATTCCATCGCCACCACCGTGACCTCAATGCGGGAAAATCCCGGCTGCGGCGCCTCGTGCAGGTCTTCCGGGCGCAGGCCGAAGATCACCTCGCGCCCGGCCAGCCCCGCGTAGGCGGCGCGGTGCATGTCCGGCACCTCGACGGTGAAGCCATCACCGCTCACCACCAGCCCGTCGCCCTGCCCGGTGAGCCGGGCGGGAAGGAGGTTCATCGGCGGGGTGGCGAGGAAGCGGGCGACGAAGGTGTCGACCGGATCGGCATAGACCTCCAGCGGCTTGCCGACCTGGATCATGCGGCCCTCGCGCATGATGCAGATGCGGTCGCCCATGGTCATCGCCTCGACCTGGTCATGGGTGACATGGACGATGGTGCGCCCCAGCCGGCGGTGCAGCTTCACGAGTTCGAGCCGCATCTCCGCCCGCAGTTGCGCATCGAGATTGGACAGCGGCTCGTCGAGCAGGAAGGCAACCGGATCGCGCACGATGGCGCGCCCCAGCGCGACGCGCTGGCGCTGGCCGCCGGAGAGCGCCGCAGGCTTGCGGTCGAGATAGGGGGTGAGGCCGAGCAGGCCCGCCGCGTCGCGGATCTTCTCCTCGATGACGGAGCGGGCGACGCCGCGCATCTTGAGGCCGAAGCCCATATTGTCGCGCACGCTCATATGCGGATAGAGCGCGTAGGACTGGAACACGACAGCGATGTTGCGGTCGCGCGGGGCGACATTGTTCACGCTGCGCCCGCCGATGCGCAGATCGCCCGAGGTGATACCCTCAAGCCCGGCGATCATCCGCAGCGTGGTCGACTTGCCGCAGCCCGACGGGCCGAGGAAGATCACGAACTCGCCCTCTCCAATGGACAGGTCCACGTCACGCACGCCATAGGCGCCGTTGGCGTAGAGCTTGGAGACATGATCGAGCTCGATCGACGACATCAGCGATCCTCTGCCCGGGACGGGAAGACACGAGTGCGTGGCACGGCCCGGAGGGGCCAACCCACGGCGCCCCACCGGCAATGCGCGAAGTGTAAGCGCACAAAATCAAACATCGCAAGTTTTAATTCCAGGGAAAATCATCCGCGATCCGAACTCATTCGCACACGCTCGAAAGCTCAGGTCGTGTAGACGCCGCCGGTGACGTTGACGCCCTGCCCGGTCATGAACCGCGCCTGCTCGGAAGCGAGGAAGACGACCACATCCGCCACATCCTCCGGCACTTCGAGCCGGCCGAGCGGGGTCTGGGCGATGTAGTCCTCGATCACTTGCCCGGGGGTCACGCCGCGCAGGCTCGCCTCCCATTCCACCTCGCGCGACTGCATGCCGGTGGCCACGAAGCCGGGGCAGACGGCGTTGACGCGGATGCCCTTGCCGGCCAGTTCGCGCGCCAGCGCCTGGGTCCAGCCGAGCACGGCGAATTTCGACGCCGAGTAATGCGCCAGCAGCGGCGCGCCGACCTTGGCGGCGAGCGAGGCAGTGTTGACGATGCAGCCCTTGCCCTGCGCCACGAAGTGCCGGGCGGCGATCTGGTTGGTCAGGAACACGCCTCGGGTGTTGACGTCGAAATTGAAGTCCCACTCCTCGTCGGTCAGTTCCAGCGCCGGGCGCATGGTGGAGACACCGGCATTGGCGACCAGCAGGTCGCAGCCGCCGAGCTGCTCCAGAACCCGGGCAAACGCCGCCTCGACCGAGGCGCGCTGACGCACGTCGATCTCGACGGCAACGGCACCGCCGCCAAGCTCTGCCGCCGCCGCTTCCGCCGCGGCGAGATTGATGTCGCCGAGCGCCACCCGCACACCCTGCCGGGCCAGCGCCACGGCGATCGCCCGCCCGATGCCGGTCGCCGCCCCAGTGACGAAGGCCAGCCGGCCCTTCAGCTCGTGATAGGCAGGCACGGGCGCAGTGGTCGGGATCAGGCCAGAACGAGGGCTCATGAGCGGCTCCTTGTGTTCGTCGCCAGACTATCCGAACATGATCACACATCAAGTGTATTCTTATGTTTGATCTTGTGCGATTGATCGGGTAAACAGAATTGGCTGACCGGCCGCGAATCCGTTCCCCTGCAACGGACCGCGATCAGGCAGGGTGGAGCGATGGCCGAAGAATTGTCCCTTCCAGAAAACCCCGTTGCCGAGCCGCCTTCCGGCGAGGACCGCCAGCGCCTGCTCTCGCATGAGCGCCATGCCCGCATCCTCGACCAACTTGCAGTGTCCGGCTCGATCGGCGTCGCCGCCATTGCCGCCGCGCTCGGCGTCTCCGACATGACCATCCGCCGCGATCTCCTGGAGCTGGAGCGCGAGGGCCGACTGGTGCGGGTGCATGGCGGGGCGATGCTCGCCGAGGCGCCCGCGAGCGTCGCCATGGACAGCGAGGAGCCGCGCTTCGACGCCCGCCTGCGCCGCGGCAGCGAAGCCAAGGCGGCCATCGCCGCCTGCGCCGCCGGCCTCGTTTCGAGCTATCGCACCGCCGCCATCGATGTCGGCACCACCACCTATCTGATGGCCGGGCATCTGCGCGAGGCCGACCATCTCAAGGTCTTCACCAACAGCCTGCGCGTCTCCACCCGCCTCGATGGCGGCGCGCCGGAAGTCTATGTCGCCGGCGGCCGGGTGCGGCCCGAAGAGATGTCCGTGTGGGGCCCCACCGCCATCGCCCAGTTCGAGAAGCTGTGGTTCGACGTCGCGGTGCTTGGCACCTCCGGCATCACCGCCGAGGGCTTCTTTGACTATTCCTTCGAGGACACCGACATGAAGCGCGTCTATCTGCGCCGGTCGGGCTTCCGCATCCTGTTGTGCGACAGCGCCAAGTTCCAGCGCATGTCGCTGGTCCAGGTCGGCACGCTGGCCGACATCAACCTGCTTATCACCGACGCCGAGCCGCCCTCGCGCATCGCCGCCGCGCTCGCCGCGGCGCGTGTCGAGGTCCGTATCGCGCCGCCTGCCGCCGGACATTGAGGCGCCCCGCGCCCCGTCTCTCAAGGAGTAGTTGGAATGGTTTTCGAGTGTTTCGGCGACAAGAAGAAGGTCGTCATCGCCATGGCCCATATCGGTGCCCTGCCCGGCGCGCCGCTCTATGACGCCGATGGCGGGCTCGACAAGCTGATCGAGGGCGTGCTCGCGGATGTCGAGAAGCTGCAGGCCGGCGGCGTCGACGCCATCATGTTCGGCAACGAGAACGACCGCCCTTACGTCTTCAAGGGTTCGCCCGCCTCCATCGCCGCCATGTCCGCCATCGTGCAGGCGGTGAAGCCGCATCTCAAGGTGCCGTTCGGCGTCAACTATCTCTGGGACCCGGTGGCCACCGTCGCCATCGGCGCCGTCACCGGCGCCTCCTTCGTGCGCGAGATCTTCACCGGCCTGTTCGCCTCCGACATGGGTCTGTGGGAGCCGAACTGCGCCGAGGCGGCCCGGCTGCGCCACGACCTGAAGCGCGACGACATGAAGATGCTCTTCAACATCAATGCCGAATTCGCCCACTCGCTCGACCAGCGCCCGATCGAGCTCCGGGCCAAGAGCGCGGTGTTCTCCTCCATCGCCGACGCGATCCTGGTCTCCGGGCCGATCACCGGCCAGCCGGCCGACCAGTCGCACCTCAAGAAGGTGGCGGAGACGGTGAAGGACGTGCCGATCTTCGCCAATACCGGCGTCAATATCGACAACATCCGCGACATCTTCTCGGTCGCCTCCGGCGTCGTCATCGGCACCCATTTCAAGGTCGACGGCAACACCTGGAACGCGGTGGAACAGGCGCGGGTGTCGCGCTTCATGGATGTGGTTAACGCCATCCGCTGACCGCCCGTCGCCCGTCCCTTTCTCCCTCCCGGTTGCTTCATGAGCTGCGTCCTCGGCCTCGATATCGGCACGACCTCGACCATCGGCCTGCTGCTTCGGCTGCCGGGCGAGATTCTCGGCGTGGCGTCGCGGCCGGTCACGCTGAGCTCGCGGCATGCCGGCTGGGCCGAGGAGGACCCCGGCGAGTGGTGGGCCAATGTTGGCGCCATTGCCCGCGAACTGATCGACCAGGCTGGCATCGACCCCGCCGAGATCGCCGCCGTCGGCGTCACCGGCATGCTGCCGGCGGTGGTGCTGCTGGATTCCGAGGGACGCCTGCTTCGCCCCTCGATCCAGCAGAGCGACGGGCGCTGCGGTGCGGAGGTGGCGGAGCTGCGGGCCGAGCGCAATGAGGCCGCCTTCATCGCCAGGGCCGGCAACGGCATCAACCAGCAGCTCGTCACCGCCAAGCTGCGCTGGATCGCCCGCCATGAGCCTGATGTGTTCGCGAACATCGCCACCGTGTTCGGCTCCTATGACTATGTGAACTGGCGCCTCACCGGCGAGCGGGCGGTGGAGCAGAACTGGGCGCTGGAAGCCGGCTTCGTCGACGTCTCCCGCGATGCGATCGACGACGACCTCGTCGCCTGGGCGCACATTCCCCGCAGCGCTATCCCGCGCAAGACCGCCTCGCATGAGGTGATGGGCCGCGTCTCCCCGGAGGGCGCGGCGCAGACCGGGCTCGCCGCCGGCACGCCGGTCATCGGCGGCGCGGCGGACATGATCGCCTCCGCGCTCGGTGCGGGGGTGACCCAGCGCGGCGACATCCTGCTGAAATTCGGCGGTGCCATCGACATTCTGGTCGCCACCGACCAGGTGAAGCCGGACCCGCGGCTCTATCTCGACTACCACCTCATTCCCGGCCTCTACATGCCCAATGGCTGCATGGCGACCGGCGGCTCGGGGCTCAACTGGTTCGCGCGCAATTTTGCCGGCGGCGAGGCAGCGGTGGCCGAGCAGGCGGGCCTCACCCTGCACCAGCATCTCGACCGGCTTGCCGACGCCCGCCCGGCCGGCGCCGACCGACTGACCGTGCTGCCCTATTTCCTCGGCGAGAAAACGCCGATCCACGACCCGGCCGCGCGCGGGGTGATCGACGGGCTCACCCTCTCGCACGATGTCGGTCATGTCTGGCGGGCGCTTCTGGAAGGCTACGCCTATGCCTGCGCCCACCATGTCGAGGTGCTGCACGACATGGGCCATGATGCCGGCCGCGTGTTGGTTTCCGATGGCGGCTCCAATTCGCGGGTGTGGATGCAGATCGTCGCCGACGTGCTGCAGCAGCCGCTGCACCGGCTGAAGGGTCATCCCGGCTCCTCGCTCGGCGCCGCCTGGACGGCGGCCGTCGGCATCGGCGCGGCGCAATGGACCGGCATCTCCCGTTTCGTGCAGCAGGACGAGACGCTGGTGCCGAACCCGGCCCACGCCGGCACCTATGCGACGGGCTATGCCCGCTACCGCGATCTCTACCGCCGCCTCGAAGGCCGGCCCTCATGAGCCGCCCGGCGCTGAAAGCGGTCGCCTGGGACATTGACGGCACGCTGATCGACAGCGAGCCGCTGCACCACCGCGCCCTCGTGGCCGCCTGCCGGGCGCTCGGCGCCGACATCGCCGACCTGCCCGACCAGGCGTTTCGCGGCATCCATATGGGCGATGTGTGGAAGCAGGTCTCGCCCCGCCTGCCGGCGGAGATCGTCGAGGCGGAATGGGCGGCACGCATCGACGCGCATTACGTCGACAACCGCGACAGCCTGGTCGCCCTGCCCGGCGCGGTCGCCACCATCCGCGCGCTGGCCAAGCTCGGCGTGGCGCAGGCCTGCGTCTCCAATTCCAGCCGCTCGGTGGTGGACGCCAACATCGCCGCGCTCGGCATCGCGGATGCCATCGCCTTCTCGCTCAGCCTCGACGACGTGGCGCGTGGCAAGCCGGACCCCGAGCCCTATCGTCGCGCCTGCGAACGGCTCGGCCTGCCGCCGGAAACCGTCGTGGCGGTGGAGGACAGCCGGTCCGGCGCACTCTCCGCCCGCGCCGCCGGGCTGTTCGTGGTCGGCTATACACCGAGCGGCGGCGGCTTCGAGCGGGTCGACCTCGAGATCGACCGGCTGGAGAACCTGCTGCCGCTGTTTTCCTGACCGGCGCTATTTCGCCCGCCGTCGGGTGGCCAGCACGTTGCGGATCGAGAAGCTGGAATGGATGCGCAGCACCCCCGGCAGGGTCGAGAGAATCTCGGTGTGGATGCGCTCGAACTCGGCGGCGCTCTCCACCTCCACCCGCAGTAGATAATCCGAGCCGCCGGTCATCAAATAGCATTCCTGGATTTCGGGATGCCGGCGCACCGCGGTCTCGAAGCGGGTGAGATAATCCTCGGTCTGCCGCTCCAGCGTGATGTTGATGATCACGGCCATCGCCGCCTCGCGGGCGGAATGGTCGACCAGCGCGGTATAGCCGCGAATGACGCCGCCATGTTCCAGCAGCCTGATGCGGCGCAGGCAGGAGGAGGCGGACAGCCCCACTTCCTCGGCGATGCGGGCGGTCGGCATGCGCGCGTCGAGCCGCAGCAGGCGCAATATGTTGCGGTCGATAGGGTCAAGCGCGCTCATGAGCGATTCTTCCAGAAGATCGACGATCCTTGCATGAAAGGGTACTTACTGAAAATCTGACGCACGAATCGCCCGGCAGATGCGCGATACCTGCATTATGATTGGTCCTCGTTCGGCAAGCCGCGAGGACGGGTGATGTTCGGCGAGATTTCGGAAGCACAGCGGCAGGCGGCAGATGCCGCGCCGGGCGTCCTGACGGTCGATCTTGCCGCGCTTGCCGCCAATTACCGGCTTCTGTGCCGGCAGACCGGCCCGGCGCGGGTGGCCGGGGTGGTGAAGGCGGACGCCTATGGCCTCGGCGCCGCCCGCGTCGCTCCCGCACTCTACGCTGCAGGCTGCCGGGATTTCTTCATCGCGCAGTTCGGCGAGGCACTCGATCTGCAGCCTGTACTTGCAGCGGACGCGCAGTTGTACGTGCTCAACGGCCTGCAGCCCGGCGCCGAACCCCGTTGCGCTGAAGCCGGCATTATCCCGGTGCTCAACAGCCTGGAGCAGCTCGACAACTGGTCGCGCCTTGCCCTGGCGCGCGGCGTCATCCTGCCCGCCCTCCTCCAGTTCGATACCGGCATGTCACGCCTCGGTCTGTCGCCGGAAGAGGTTGAATTGCTTGCGGAATCACCCGTGCGTCTGGCCGGCATCAAGGTTCTCCATGTGATGAGCCATCTCGCCAGCGCCGACGATCCCTTGAGCGCGCAGAACGCCGAGCAGCTTGTCGCCATGCGCCGCTTCGCCGCCCGTTTTCCCGGCGCCACCCCGAGCTTCGCCAATTCCGGCGGCCTGTTCCTTGACGCCGACTATCACGGCGCGCTGGTGCGCCCCGGCATCGCGCTCTATGGCGGCGCGCCGAACCTCGCCCGCCCCAACCCGATGCAACCCGTAGTCCGGCTCGACCTGCGGGTGATCCAGACCCGCACTGTGCCGGCCGGCACGCGGATCGGCTATGGCGGCACCCATGTGACCCGTTCCGAGCGCCGGCTCGCCACCCTCGCCGCCGGCTATGCCGACGGGCTGCCGCGGAGCCTGAGCGACCGCGGCGCGGCCTATGCCGGCGCCACCCGCCTGCCGATCGTCGGCCGGGTCTCGATGGACAGCCTCACGGTCGACGTCACGGCGCTGCCGCCCGGCGCGCTCCGCCTCGGCAGCCTGGTGGAGATGATCGGGCCGCACCAGACGCTCGACGCCCTCGCCTCGGACGCCGGCACCCTCTCCTATGAGATTCTCACCGGCCTCGGGGCGCGCTTCCACCGCCTCGCGCGTTGAGCGGAACGACAGGACATACGCATGAAGATCGTCGTTCTCGGTGCCGGCGTGATCGGCGTCACCTCCGCCTATTACCTCGCACGCGCCGGCCATGAGGTCACCGTTCTGGACCGCCAGCCGGGCCCGGCGCTGGAGACCAGCCATGCCAATGCCGGCGAGGTCTCGCCCGGCTATTCCTCGCCCTGGGCGGCGCCCGGCATTCCTATGAAGGCGCTGAAATGGCTGTTCATGAAGCGCGCGCCGCTGGTCATCCAGCCGATGGCGGACCTCGCCACCTGGCGCTGGATGCTGGCGCTGCTCGGCAATTGCACGCAGGCCCGCTATGCGCTCAACAAGGGCCGGATGGTGCGCCTCGCGCAATACAGCCGCGACTGCCTGATTGCGCTGCGCACTGAAACCGGCATCTCCTATGACGCGCGCATGCAGGGCACGCTGCAGGTTTTTCGCACGCAGAAGCAGCTCGACGGCATCGGCAAGGACGTCGAGATCCTGGCCGGGGATAGCGTGCCGTTCGAGGTGCTGGACCGCGCCGGCTGCGTCGCCGCCGAACCGGGCCTCGCGCCCTCGGCGGACAGGATCGTCGGCGGGCTGCGGCTGCCGACCGACGAGACCGGCGACTGCTACAAATTCACCGCCGCGCTGGCAAGCCTGTGCGAGGGGCTCGGCGTGCGCTTCCGCTACGGCCTCGACATACGCGGCTTGCAGCTCTCCGGCGGCCGGATCGAGGCGGTCGCCACCGCCGACGGCGCCATCGCCGCCGATGCCTTCGTGGTGGCGCTGGGCAGCTACGCGCCGGCCCTCCTCGCCCCCCTCGGGCTCGACCTGCCGGTCTACCCGGTGAAGGGCTATTCGCTCACCGTGCCGATCATCGACGAGGCGCGCGCGCCGGTCTCCACCGTGATGGACGAGACCTACAAGGTCGCCATCACCCGGCTGGGGGATCGCATCCGCATCGGCGGCATGGCGGAGATCGCCGGCTTCAATCTCGACCTGCCGCCCTCCCGACGGGCGACGCTGGAGCATTCGGTGGAAGAGCTGTTCGGCGGTGCCGGCGATCAGCGCCAGGCGACCTTCTGGAGCGGGCTGCGGCCGATGACCCCGGACGGCACGCCGGTCGTCGGGCCGACGTGCTACGCCAACCTGTTCCTCAACGGGGGCCACGGCACGCTCGGCTGGACCATGGCCTGCGGCTCCGGCCGCGTGCTCGCCGACCTCATGAGCGGCCGGGAGCCGGAGATCGCCAGCGACGACCTCGCGCTCTCGCGCTATGGCCGCTAGGCTCCGATGGAGCAGCGGGGATGACGGCGCATGACCACGAGCGAGACCTATCGGCCCGGCAGCGGCGACCTGCTTCTCGTGGTCGATCCGCAGAATGATTTCTGCCCCGGCGGCCGCCTCGCCGTGCCGGGGGGCGACGAGGTGGTGCCGGTGGTGAACCGGCTTGCGCCTCATTTCGCCCATGTGGTGCTGACGCAGGACTGGCATCCGCGCGGTCATCTGTCCTTCGCCACCTCCCACCCCGGCGCCCGCCCGTTCGAGACCATCGAGGTCGCTTATGGCGCGCAGATCCTGTGGCCGGAACATTGCGTGCAGGGCACGCGCGGGGCGGCGTTCCGCGACGATCTCGACATTCCCCATGCCCAGCTCGTGCTGCGCAAGGGCTACCACCCGACGATCGATTCCTACTCGGCCTTCTACGAGAACGACCGCCGCACCGCGACCGGCCTCGCCGGCTATCTGCGCGAGCGCGGGCTGCGCCGCGTCTTCCTGGCCGGCCTCGCCTTCGATTTCTGCGTCCGCTATTCCGCAGAGGATGCCCTCCACAGCGGCTTCGAGGTGGTGGTGGTCGACGACGCCTGCCGCAGCATCGATGTCGACAGCTCGGAGGCGGCGACCCGGGCGCAGTTCCAGACGCTCGGCATCGCCTGCGCGCAGTCTTCCGCAATCCGGGGCGGTGCTGAGCGCTGACGACCGACGCTGACGGCCGCGCGCCCGCGCATCGCCGCCACGCCCGGCATTGCCACGGCGCACGGCGCGGCGACGGGCGCGGCGACGGGCGCGGCGGATTATCGTGCCATGCCGCTGGCCATTGCTAATGCCGGCCCTAGAGTCTCATCGGTCACAGGAGGCGCGACATGCAGGCGAACATTCCCCCGGCCGCCGACAGCGACGATGAGTCCCCGCTCTCCATCTCGCCGGAGAAGGTGTGCTTCATCATCGTCAAGGCGCGTGAATTCGACGTGAAGGACGAGGTGACGGAACCCGACCCCGGCTCCAACCCTTCCGATGACGGCGACATCGAGGTGCTGGAGGACCATGGCGACGATCCGGTGGAAGAGGAGTTGGCCAGCTTCATCGACGCCCTGACGCAGGACGAGCAGATCGACCTCGTGACCCTCGCCTGGCTCGGCCGCGACGATTACGTCGCCGACGACTGGGCGGATGTGCGCGAGGAAGCGGCGCAGGCCTATAATCGCCGGACCGCCGACTATCTGCTCGGCCTGCCGTTGCTGAGCGATTTCCTTGAAGAGGGACTGTCCCTGCTCGGCTATTCCTGCGAGGAATTCGAGGAAGGACGGCTCTAGCACCGGCGCGACGGCCGGAGCGAGCCGCCGCACGGAAGAGCGATGGCGCACATTCTCGTCGTCGGCAGCGTCAATGTCGATCGCCTCTGGCGGCTCGACGCGCCGCTGCGGGCCGGCGGCCGGCTGACCCGGCACGATCTCGTGCTTCGCCTCGGCGGCGGCGGTTTCAACACCGGCGCCGCGCTGCTTGCGCTCGGCCATCGCGTCACCCTCGCCGCAACGCTCTCGACCGATGCCGCCGGCGCGGCCTGCCGGGCCCGGCTGGAGGCGATGGGCTTCGACCTCACCCATCTGCGCACCGGCGAGGAGCCGACGGTGCCGCTGGATATCCTCATCGACCCCGCCGGCGAGCGGACCATCATTGCCCCCGCCACCACGGAATCGCGCCGGCTCACCGCCTTGCCGCCGCTCGCCGCCGACATCGCCTATGTCAATATCCGCCGCGCCGCGCCGGCGGTGCTGGAGGCGCTCGCCGCGCGCATGCCAGTGATGGCGCAGGTGCCGCTGGAGCGCACCGAGCGACGTCCGGCGCAGGTGCTGGTCGCCTCCGCTTCCGACCACGCGCTGTTCGCCGGTGCCGACGCCTTCCGGCAGGCGCGGGAGATCGGCGGGCCGGCTCTCGCCGCGCTGGTGCTGACCGACGGGGCGCGGCCGGTGCAACTGCACGAAGCGGAGGCGCGGCGCCTCATCGCGGTGCCGCCGCTGGCCGCTCCGGCCGACACGACCGGCGCGGGCGACGCCTTCGCCGCCGGTTTCATCGATGGCTGGCTGGCCGGCGAGGTGGCACAAGCGGCGGTGCGGCGCGGCAACGAAATCGCCGCGCGCAAGCTCACGGCCGGCGAAGGCTTCGAGCGCCCGCCGCCGCTGCCTTTGACCACGGTTCTGGCGGCGGCCGACTGACCCGCGTCAAGGAAGACAGCCTTCGCCGTGGTAAGCTGGCCGCGGTGCCGGGACGGGTTCCACCCGCGCCGGCAAAGGAGGAAACATGTCGCCTTACGCGCCGTTCCCCGACCCGTTCGCCGGCCTGCGCACGGCTCAGGCCGGGGCGATGGAACAGTGGCGCCAGATGCAGGTCCGCTCGCTCGACCTGCTCGGCTATGGCGTCGCCGAGCATCCCTACGAGATTGCCGCCGACGCCCCGCTCTGGCGCTTGCGACGCTACCGGGGCACGGCCGCGAACCCGCGCCCGGCGCTGCTCATGGTGCCGGCCCCGATCAAGCGCCCCTATGTGTGGGACCTGACGCCCGAGGTCAGCGTGGTGCGCTTCTGCCTCGAGCGCGACATGGACGTCTTCCTTGCCGACTGGCGCCCGCCGGTCGAGGGAGGCCCGCCGCACGGGCTGGAGGATTATGCGCGCGCCATTCTCGCCGCCGCCGCGGCGGTGGCCCGTGAGAGCGGGCAGGTGCCGGTCGTCATCGGCCATTCGCTCGGCGGCACGCTGGCCGCCATCGCCGGCGCGCTGGAGCCGGAGCGGCTGCGCGGCCTCGTCGTTCTGGCCTCCCCGCTCAGCTTCGCGGCGGGGTCGAGCGCCTTTCGCGACAGCGTGGTGGCGCACGAGGATCACACGCCTGCTGACGGCCTCGTGCCCGGCGCAAGGCTGGCGCAATCCTGCGCGCTGCTGGCGCCGGGCACCTTCGTCTGGTCGCGCTGGATGGATGGCGCGCTCAGCCTCGCCGACCCGGCGGCGCTCGCGCTGCATCTGCGGATCGCCCGCTGGGCGCTCGACGAGGTGCCGCTGGCCGGCTGCCTGGTTCACCAGATGGTGGAATGGCTTTACCGCGAGGACCGCTTTGCCGGAGGCAACCTTGCCGTGGGCGGGCGCAGGCTCGGGCCGACCGATCTGCACCTGCCGGCGCTGGCGGCGGTCAACACGGCCGACGAGATCGGCCCGCGCGCCGCCGTGGCGCCGTTCTTCGCGCGGATGGCCCCCGGCAGCACGTCGATCATCGAGCACCCCGCCGAGATCGGCGTCGGGCTGCAGCACCTCGCCATCCTCGCCGGACGGCAGGCGCACAGGCTGGTCTGGCCGCGCATCGCCGACTGGATCGCCGCCCGCGCCTGACGGCCCGCCCCGCTGCGTCGAGGCGGAGCCCCCGTCTCACGCCTTTGGCCGTCTCACGCCTCGTCCGGGAAGTTGGCGTCGAGTTCGTCCAGCCACAGTTGCACCCCGGCATCGGACGGTGCGCGCCAGTCGCCGCGCGGCGAGAGCGAGCCGCCGGAAGTGATCTTCGGCCCGTTGGGCAGCGCCGAGCGCTTGAACTGGTTGGCGAAGAAGCGCTTGAGGAACAGTGCCAGCCAGTGCCTGATCTCGGTGCGGGAATAGGCGCGCCGGTCCTCCGCCGGGATGTTGGCCGGCCAGGCGCCGCGCGAGGCGTCTCCCCAGGCGCGTGCGGCGAGATAGGCGATGCGCGAGGGGCGGAAGCCGTAGCGGGTGAGGTAATACAGGTTGAAGTCCTGCAGCGCGTAAGGCCCCACCACCTGCTGGGTCGACTGGATGGTCGCGCCCGCTTCCGCCGGCACAAGTTCGGGCGAGATTTCGGTGGCCAGCACCGCCTCCAGCGCCCGCGCGGTCGCGGCCGAGACGTCGCCGGAAGCGGCGACGAAGCGGATGAGGTGCTGGATCAGCGTCTTCGGCACCGAGGCATTGACGTTGTAGTGGGACATGTGGTCGCCGACCCCATAGGTGCACCAGCCGAGCCCCAACTCGGAGAGATCGCCGGTACCGACCACCAGCCCACCCTGCTGATTGGCGAGGCGGAACAGGTAGTCGGTACGCAACCCCGCCTGCACGTTCTCGAAGGTGACATCGTAGACTGGCTCGCCTCTCGCGAAGGGGTGGCCGAGATCGGCCAGCATCTGCCGCGCCGCCGGACGGATGTCGATCTCGCCGCCGGTGACGCCCAGCGCCTCGATCAGCGCCAGCGCATTGGCGCGGGTGGCGTCGGAAGTGGCGAAGCCCGGCAGCGTATAGGCCAGCACGTCGTTGCGCGGGCGCCCCAGCCGGTCCATCGCCCGCACCGTCACCAAGAGCGCCTGGGTCGAATCGAGCCCGCCCGAGACACCGATCACCGCCCGCCGGACGCCGGAGGAGGCAAGGCGCTGCGCCAGCCCCTGCACCTGGATATTGTAGGCCTCGTAGCAATCCTCGGCGAGCCGTTCGGAATCGGCCGGCACATAGGGGAAGCGCTCGATGAGCCGTTCCAGCGCCACCGGGGCCGCCGGCGCGCCAAGGCTGAAGCCGACCTTGCGGAAATCGCCCGCCGCCTCATCCCGCGCGCAGTCGCCGAAGGTGTTGGTGCGCATGCGCTCCTGCCGCAGGCGCTCCAGATCGACATCGGCGGCAAGCAGCGTCGCCCGGTCAGGAAAGCGCTCGCTCTCGCCGAGCATCTCGCCATTCTCGAAGATCGCCGCCTGCCCGTCCCAGGCGAGATCGGTGGTGGATTCGCCCGGCCCGGCGGCCGAATAGGCATAGGCGGCGAGGCAGCGGGCGGAATGACTGGCGCAGAGCAGCCGGCGATGGCGCGCCTTGCCGATGGTGATGTTGCTGGCCGAGAGATTCAGCAGCACTTCCGCCCCGGCCAACGCGCCGCGGGTGGAGGGCGGCAGAGGCACCCACAGATCCTCGCAGATCTCGACATGGAAGGTGAAGGGCACCTCGCCCCCGGAACGGAACAGCAGATCGGTGCCGAAGGGCGCTTCCACGCCCGCCACCGCGATCATGCCCGATGTGCCGAGGCCGGGGGTGAAGTGGCGGCGCTCGTAGAATTCGCGATAATTTGGCGGGTAGCTCTTGGGCACCACGCCGAGAACCACGCCGCAATGGATCACCACCGCCGTATTGTAGAGCTGCCCCTCCCGCCGCAGCGGGGCGCCGACCACGAGCACGGGGAAAAGAGCGCGCGAGGCGGCGGCGAGGTCGCCGATCGCCGCCTCCACCCGGTCGAGCAGCGCGTCCTGGAACAGCAGGTCGTCAATGGCATAGGAGGACAGGCCGAGTTCGGGAAACAGCAGCACGCCGACGCCGCGCGCGTCCGCCGCGCGCGCCAGCGCCAGATGCTCGGCAAGCGCGAAGCCGGGGTCGGCCACGCGCCCACGCGGCACGCCGGTGCCGACCCGCAGGAAGCCGTGGCGATAGAGACAATGCGAATCGGCCATTACGCCCTCATCATTGCGGAAGCAGGCTGATATTTAACCGCTCATGTGCTGCGAACCAGCAAAAGCCACATCGCACGCCGGCCGAATCCAGCCGCCGCTCCCAGCCGACGCCTTGGCGAGGTGGATGACGGCCGCCCCGGTGCGGGCCGGCGCGGCGGCGCTGCTGGCCGCCGTGGCCAGCCTGCTCGCGCCGGACGCGCGTGCAGGCGATATCCCGACATCGCTCACTGAGCGCTACGTGCGCGCGTGCAAGGCGCAAGGGCCGGGCTTCATGTACATTCCCGGCTCCGACACCTGCCTGCGGCTCGGCGGCTATCTGTGGAACGAGACCTACTCCAACAGCTACACCGACTATCCCGCCGCCAATGCCCGCACCTACTGGGTCTCGACCTTCGGCCTGCTGACCGATGCGCGCACCCGGACCGAATACGGCACGCTGCGCTCCTACACCGATCTGCGGATCATCTGGCGTACGGCCGAGCCGTGGGGCGAAGGACGGGAGAACGGGGCCGATTTCCAGCCCTATGACATGCATATCGAGTTCGCCGGCTTCACCTTCGGCTATACGCAGTCCTTCTTCGACTTCTACGCCAACGCCGATGTCATGGGCACCGACCCGGCCACCGTCGGTGACCAGACCCAGCTTCCCGTGCTCGGCCACAGTTGGAGCCTGCCGCACGGGTTCGCTGCCCAGCTCTCGCTGGAAGGATCGAGCGCGCGCGATCAGGGCATCCTGCCGGTGGTGGCGAGCCCCGGCCCGACCCTCGACGACGACGCAGACACCGGCGGGACGACCCGCTGGCCCGAGATTGTCGCCACCTTCGGCCAGAGCGGCGACTGGGGGGACTTCCTGCTGTCGGGCGCCCTGCACCAGATCGCGCAGGCGCCGGTCAGCGAGCGGATCGGCGCCTCGACCGATGACTGGGGCTACGCGCTGCAGGCCGGCGTGATGTTCAACCTGCCCTTCATAGCCACCGGCGACACGCTGTACCTTCAGGCCGCCTATGCCGACGGGGCCACCTCCTATCTCGGCCTCATCGACCCGAGCGGCCGGTTCGATGCCCCCGACGCCTTCCAGCGCCTCGACGGCTCGCTCGCCAGGGTGCGCGGCTGGAGCGTGGTCAGCCAGTATCTGCACAATTGGAGCCCGCGCTGGAACTCGGCAGTGTTCGGCGGCTATGGACGCTTCGACATCGCCGACCCGCTGGCGCAGATCACCTATGGCACCTCCGGCATCGGCAACTGGAACGTCGGCGCCAACCTCAACTGGACGCCGGCCGGCCCGTTCACCGTCACGCTGCAATATGACTACAACCTCTACAGCGCCGACGATTTCCGGCCGAGCGCGAACGGCCTGCCGCTCGCCTCGCAGGCCGCCAACCAGATCATGCTGATGTTCGCCGCCACCTTCTGAGGCGCGCCGGCAGCCGCGCGTCAGGCGGTGCCCATCTCGTCCAGCGCCATCGGCGATTCCGGCAGCACCTGGCCGCCGTCGATCACCATGCCCTGCCCGGTGATGTAGCCGGCCTCCTCGCTGGCGAAGAACAGCGCGGCATTGGCGATGTCGAACACGCTGCCGAGCTTTTTCATCGGCACGCAGGCGGCGGTGGAGGCGATATAGGCCTCACCCATGCCCTCCATGCCCTCGGTGAGAATGTTGCCCGGCATCACCGCGTTGACGGTGATGTTCCACGGCGCCAGCTCGATCGCCGCCGTGCGCATGAAGCCCATCTGCCCGGCCTTGGAAGCACCGTAATGGGTCCAGCCGGGAAAGCCGGTGATCGGCCCGGTGATCGAGGAGGTGATGACGATGCGGCCCTTCTTCGCCGCCTTCATCGCCGGTAGCACGGCGGAGACGGAGAGGAAGGTGCCCTTGAGATTGGTGCCGATGACATGGTCGAAATCCTCGCCCGTCATGGCACCGAGCTTGGCGGCCGGGAAAATACCGGCATTGGCGCAGAGAACGTCGATGGCGCCATAGCGCTCCAGCGCCGCCTGCGCCATCGCCGCCATATCGTCCGCCTTCGTCACGTCGGCGGCGAAGGCGGAGGCGTTGGGTCCGATTTCGGCGGCGACCTTCTCGGCCTCGGCGAGCGCGCGGCTCACCACCAGCACGTTGAGCCCGGCCTGGCCGAAGCGCAAGGCGAGGCCGCGCCCGATCCCCTTGCTGGCTCCAGTGACGATGACGGTCTTGCCTTCAAGCGACGTGAACATAAGCGGCTATTCCCGATTGATCTCTGGAGTTTATTGCGCGGCAAAGTATACCGCCGGCGACCGGCGTGCCGTCAAAACAGGCTGCCTGCCTTTTCATCAGGTTGAGCCGCAAATTTGGTGTTGTAAAGCCCAAATCCAGATGTTTAGGATCACACATAATCCAACATTTCTCCCACATCCGCCCCACGCCGGATGACGAATGAATGCGCGGCCGCCCAAGGTTCCGCGCCAACAATCCAGAGGGACTTCGAGATGGCGCATATTTCGAGAAGGTCGGTCTTGCAGGGCATGGGAGCGGGCCTTGGCGCGCTCGCCGCCGCCGGTCCGCTGTTCAACGCCAACAAGGCGTTCGCGGCGCGCGAGAAGGAGCTGAACATCCTGTGCTGGGAGGGCTACAACTCGGCCCAGGTGCTCGACCCGTTCCGCTCCAAGACCGGGGCGACGGTGAAGGCGGAGAGCCTCACCAACGACCCCACCATGATCAACCGGCTGCGCGCCGGCGAGGTCAATACCTGGGACCTGATCAACGTCAACAATCCCTGGGCGCGCAAGGTGATGCTGCCCGAGAAGCTGATCAAGCCACTGCCCAAGGCCGAGTTCGAGCCGTTCTTCGAGACCATGCTGCCCATGTTCAAGCCGCCCTACAAATGGGCGATGAGCGAGAACGGCTCCGAGCTGATCGGCATGGCCCAGCGCTTCGGGCCCTACAGCTATGTCGTCAACACCGACAAGGTGAGCCGCAAGACGGCGGAAGACACCGGCTGGGATCTGTTCAACGATCCCGCCCTCGCCGGCAAGTATGGCATTCTCGAATCCGACGACTGGAACGTCTTCAACATCTTCATCATCGCCGGCATCGACCCGTTCAAGACCCACACGCCGGATGAACTGGCCAAGTTCGAGGAGACCGCCAAGCGCGTTTTCAAGGGCGCCAAGCTGATCGGCGACATCGCCTCAATGAACCAGGCACTGATTTCCGGCGAGATCGACCTGCACATGACCGGCGGCACCTATTCGGTCTCCCCCGCCCGCGCCGACGGCTACCCGAATCTGCGCGGCATCACCCCGCTCAAGGGCCCGCTGCCCGGCGGCAAGGGTGGCATCGCCTGGATCGAGATCACCTCGACGGTGAACAACCCCAACCTGTCGCCGCTGGCGCTCGACTTCCTGAAATATGTGCAGGCGCCCGACGTCGCGCACACCGTGGCCTTCGCCGAGGGCACGTTCAACCCGGTCTCGCAGATGGGCAACAAGGCCTGCTTCGACCTCTTCACCAAGGATGAGCTGGACGCCATCCAGTGGGACAGCCTGCAGGAGGAGATGGACCGCTCGGCCGAGTACGACATCGTGCCCGACTACGACAAGGCGCTCGATCTGATGAACGCCGCCAAGCGCCTGCGGGGGTAGGGCGCTCCGCCGTGAAGGTGGCCTCCTTCTGCGTGCTTCGAGGCGAGGCGTTGCCCCGCACCTCAGCATGACGGGTCGCGATAGACCCTCGTCATCCTGAGGTGCCCGGCGCCCAGCGTCGGGCCTCAAAGGACGCACACGGCGCCCGCCCGCGTCTCTCCATCGCTTTCCCCGCCGGCGACCACACGCCCCGACCCATGACGGAAGACCTGATGCTCCTGACCTCGCCGGCTGCCCTTCCCGACCCCGCATCGCCGCCGAAGCCGATCCTCCAGCTTGTCGGCCTGCGCAAGAGCTTCGGCGGATTCGATGCCGTCCAGGGCATCGATCTCGACGTGCGCGAGGGCGAGTTCCTCACCATTGTCGGCCCCTCCGGCTCGGGCAAGACGACGCTGCTGCGCATGCTCGCGGGCATGGATACGCCGAGTGAGGGCAACATCACGCTGCATGGCGAGCTGATCAACGACGTGCCGCCGAACAGGCGGCCGACCTGCCTCGTGTTCCAGTCGCTTGCCCTGTTCCCGCACAAGAGCGTGGGCGAGAACATCGCCTTCCCGCTCAAGGTGAAGGGCGTCGACGCGGCCGCCCGCAAGGCGCGGGCGCTGGAGCTGATGCGTGTGGTGCGGCTGCCGGAAAGCTATTTCGACAAGAACGTGATGAAGTGCTCCGGCGGCGAGCGCCAGCGCGTCGCATTGGCCCGGGCGCTGGCCTATGACCCCGAGGTCCTGTTCTTCGACGAGCCGCTCTCGGCCATCGACTACAAGCTGAAGAAGACGCTGGAAAAGGAACTGAAGGACCTGCACCGGGAAACCGGCAAGACCTTCATCTACATCACCCATTCGCTGGAGGAGGCGATGGTGATGAGCGACCGCATCGGCGTCATGCGCGCCGGCCGTCTGGTCCAGGTCGGCACGCCGGAGGAGATCTATGGCGCCCCGGTCGATCGCTTCGTCTGCGAATTCGTCGGCGAGGTGAACACATTCCAGGTAAAGCGCGGCCCGGACGGGGCGTGGAACGGCACCGACGTGCCCGGCACCTTCACCCTGCAGCCCCCGGCCAGCGGCGCGGTGCTCGACGAGGCCTTCGTAGTGGTGCGTCCGGAATTCATGCGCATCCTCGCCCCCGGCGAGAGTGCCGACAACAGGCTGGAGGGCGTCGTCTACAACGAGTATTCGCTTGGCTCGCGCATCCAGTACCAGGTGCGCGTCGGGGCGAAAGTCATGCTGGTCGAGTTGTCGCGCGGGCGCGCTTTGCCTTCCAGCGCCGACCGCCGGGTGACGCTCGGCTGGGACGCTGCCGACGCCTTCACGCTGGAGAGCTGAGCATGGCCGATCTCGCCATCGCCCATCCCGAGCGGCAGGCCGCAGCGGAAAGCCCGGCGCAGCTTCGCCAGGACCGGCTGCTGTCGGTCGGCGCCCGCTGCGCGCTCCCCGTCGCGCTGCTGCTCGGCATTGGCTTTCTCGCGCCGTTGGTGGCGATCCTTGGCTACGCCTTCGCCACGCCGCGCAGCTTCGATGTGTTCTCCAGCTTCACCCTGGCCAATTTCGCCACCCTGTTCGACCCCGCCAACACGGTGTGGCTGTCCTTCTTCTGGTCGTGTGGGCTGGCGCTGTTCACCGTCGCTATTCTGGCGGTCGTTGCCTATCCCATCGCCTATGGGCTCAACATGGTGTTCGGGCGCTGGTCGGCGCTGATCAGCGTGCTGTTCGTGTTCCCGCTCTTCGTCTCGGAGAATGTGCGCCTGTATGGCTGGGTGCTGTTCTACATCCGGAACGGCGTGCTCGACGGCTCGCTGAAGTGGCTCGGCCTGCCCGGCGGGCCGGAGGTGCTGTACACGCCCGGCATCACCCTGTTCGGCATGGTCTACACCTACCTGCCCTTCATGCTGTTCCCGATGACGCTGGGCCTCGCCCTGGTGCCGCGCGACCTCGTCGACGCCGCGCGCGATCTCGGCGCCGGACGGTTGTTCATCTGGCGCGAGATCGAACTGCCGCTCGCCATGCCCGGCATATTGATCGGCATGCTGCTGACCTTCGTGCTCGCCATCGGCGCCACGGCGGAGGCGAAGATCCTCGGCGGGCAGTCGATCATCGTGATTTCGCACGACATCGAGATCGCCTTCACCTATTCGCAAAACTGGCCGTTGGGTTCGGCACTGGCGGTGGTCGTCACTTTCTTCATCGGCGCGCTGACCCTTTTCGCCCTGTCGAAGCTCGACCTCGACCGCATGCTGGGGAAGCGCTGAGCCATGGAACACAGGCGAACCAAGGCGGCCATCTGGGCCTGGACGCTGTTTGTCCTCGTCGCGATCTACCTGCCGATCGTCTGCGGGGCGCTGGCGAGCTTCAACAAGAGCCGCTATTTCGGCTTCCCCATCAGGACCTACGCCACTGAATGGTGGCAGAAGACACTGGATTCGATCGAGATCGGCATGATCGTGAAGACCTCCATCTCGATCGCGCTCTTGGTGACGGTGTTCTCCGTCGTCATCGCCACCTTCGGGGCGCTGGCCTTCGCCCGCTACGAGTGGAAGGGGCGCAAGCTCTACCAGAAGCTCATCCTGCTGCCGATCTTCTTTCCCCAGCCGGTGCTGGGCCTCGCCATGCTGCTCGGCTTCAACGCGGTCGGCATCCAGACCAGCTGGATGACGGCGGTGTTCGCGCACATGGTGTGGATCGTGCCGGTGGTGACGCTGATCATTGCCATCCAGGTCTATGGTTTCGACGCCTCGCTGGAGGAAGCCGCCTATGATCTGGGCTGCTCGCGGATCCAGGTATTCCGCGAGGTGACGCTGCCGCTGCTGTGGCCGGGCATCTGGTCGGGAATGCTGTTCGCGTTCCTGCTATCCTGGAGCAACTTCCCGCTCTCGCTCTACACGACCGGTGCCGACTCGACGATTCCCGAATGGCTCTACGCCAAGATGGTCGCCGGCTACACGCCGATGGTGCCGGCGCTCGGCACCATGGCGACGCTCGGGGCGGCAGCGCTGCTGCTGGCGGGCGGGCTGGTCGGCATCCTTGCGCGCCGGCGGGCCGCCGCATGAGCACAGACGATGCCATGGCGGTGACCGACCGGCGCCGCCCGCGCCTCGACAAGGCGGCGCGGCACGCGCGCATCCTCGCGGAAATGCGGGCCTCCGCCACGCTGCGGGTCGGCGACCTCGCCACCGAACTCAACGTCTCAACCGAGACCATCCGGCGCGACCTGTTCGAGCTGGGGGAGAAGGGGCTGATCAACCGCACCTATGGCGGGGCGGTGCGGCCCTTCGCCTCCGAACCCTCGGTGACGGAACGGCACGGGCTGATGGTTGCCGAGCGCGAGGCCATCGCCGCGGCGGCGGTGAAGCTGATCAAGCCGAAGGAAGTGATCGCCATCGGCGCCGGCGCCACCACCACCCATGTCGCCCGCCGCATGGCCGCCGCGTGCCGGGACCTCACCGTCATCACCCATTCCTTCTCGGTGGCGACGGTGGTCTCGGCCAACCCGACCATCGATGTCATCATGTGCCCCGGCCGCTACAACGCCCGCGAGGGCATGATGGTCGGGGTCGAGACCGCCGAGTTCCTGCAGAACTACAATGTGAACCGCGCCATTCTCGGTGTTTCCGGCATCACCACGGACGGCCTCGCCGACGCCGAAGCCCCCGCTGCCTGGGTCTACCGGGCGATGATGAACCGTGCGGCGGAAACCATCATCGTGTCCGACCACAAGAAGTTCGACGTGCCCTCGCTGGCGATCTGGGCACGCATTCCCGAGATTCAGCGCCTGGTCACCGACCAGCCGCCGGAGGGCGCGGTCGCGCGCGCGCTCGGGCGGGCGCGGGTCGAGATCACCGTCGCCGACGCCTAGGACACGCCATGACCCAGCCCATGTATGACGACGCCTTCCTGTCGCGGCTCGAGGCGGGGCTGCGCACCGCCCTGCCCCGCTGGGGGTTGTCATCCGAGACGCGGTTGAATTTGCTGACCATTTCCGAGAACGCCACCTTCCGCGCCCATGACCCGGCCACCGTCCGCGAGCTGGTGTTCCGCGTGCACCGGCCCGGCTATCACAGCCGCGACGAGATCGAGTCCGAGCTCGCCTGGCTGGCCGCGCTGGGACGCGAGAAGGTGGTGCCGACCCTGACCCCGGTGCCCCAGACCGATGGCAGGCTCATCGCCGAGATCGGCGATGGTGGCACGATCCGCCACGCCGTGGCGTTCGATTTGGTCGCGGGCCGGGAGCCGGCGGAAGGCGATGACCTCGCCCGCTGGTTCCGCGAACTTGGCGCCATCAATGCCCGGCTTCATCGCCACGCGCGGAGTTGGCAGCGGCCCGAGGGCTTCACGCGCAAGCGCTGGGACTACGACGCCATGCTGGGCGAGGTCCAGCTCTGGGGCGACTGGCGCGCCGGTCTCGGGCTCGACGCGGCGGGCCGCGCCGTGCTTGAGCGCGCCGCGCGGGTGCTGCGCACGCTTCTGGACGATTACGGCACCGGAGAAGACCGTTTCGGTCTGGTCCATGCCGACATGCGGGTCGCCAACCTGCTGGTCGACGGTGAGACGCTCTCGGTGATCGATTTCGACGATTGCGGCTTCAGCTGGTATCTCTACGACTTCGCGGCGGCGATCAGCTTCAGCGAGCACGAACCCTTCGTTCCCGCGCTTCAGGCGGCCTGGATCGAAGGGTATCGCAGCGTGGCGCCGCTCAGCGACGAGGACTGCGCCATCCTGCCGGTCTTCATCATGCTGCGCCGCATGCTGCTCACCGCCTGGATCGCCTCGCATGCGGAGACCCCGACGGCGCAGGCCATGGGAGAGGGCTACACCCGGGGCACGGTCGAACTCGCCCGTGTCTTTCTTGATCGCTACGAGGTGGATGGCCGCGACGCGGGCCTCTCCGCCACCTCAGCCGGGAGGGTCGCCTCGTGAAGAGCCAGGAATTGCAGATCCTCTCGCTGAATGCCTTTTCCGATGCCACCGGCCCGATGGCGCCGGACGTGGCGGCGCTGGTGGAGCGCCGGCGGCGCAGCTTCGGCGCCGGCTCGGTGCTGTTCTATGACGAGCCGCTGCGCATCGTGCGGGCGGAAGGGGCCTATCTGCATGCCTCGGACGGGCGGGCCTATCTCGACTTCTACAACAATGTTCCCACCGTCGGGCACTGCCACCCCAAGGTGGTGGAGGCGGTTCGTGCCCAGATCGGCGAATTCAACATCCATTCGCGCTATCTGTTCGACGTGGCCCACGACTACGCCGAGAAACTGCTCGCCACCTTTCCGGCGGCGCTGAGCAATGTCGTGCTCACCTGCACCGGCAGCGAGAGCAACGACTTCGCCCTGCGGCTCGCCCGCAAGGTGAGCGGGGGCGAGGGCATCGTCGTCACCCGCACCGCCTATCACGGCAACACCGCGGCGGTGACCGAGGTCTCTCCCTCCTCCTACAAGACGGGGGCGCCGCCGCGCCATGTGCGCATGGTGCCGGCGCCCGATCCGGCGCTGTTCGGCAATGATGTGGCGCAGGGCTTCGCCGACGCGGTGCGGGCCGAGATCGCCGCGCTGGAGGCGGACGGCATCGGCTTCGCCGGACTGCTGGTCGACACCATCTTCTCGTCGGATGGCGTCTATGCCGACCCGCCCGGCTTCCTGAAGGCGGCGGTCGAGGTGGCGCGCGCCGCCGGCGGGCTGTTTATCGCCGACGAGGTTCAGCCGGGCTTCGGGCGCACCGGCGAGGGCATGTGGGGCTTTTCCCGTCATGGCGTGGTGCCTGACATCGTCACCATGGGCAAGCCGATGGGCAATGGCTACCCCATCGCCGGCGTCGTCACCCGGCCGGAGATCCTTTCCGCCTTCTGCGCCGATTTCGGCTATTTCAACACCTTCGCCGGCAGCCCCGCCGCCTGTGCCGCCGGGCTCGCCGTGCTGGAGACGATCGAGGAGGACGGCCTGATCGCCAACGCCGCCCGCGTCGGCCGCCATCTCGACGCAAGGCTGAAGCGGCTGCAGGCACGCGCGCCGATCGCCGCCGTGCGCGGGGCGGGCCTCTATGTCGGCGTCGAGTTCGGTACCGAGCGGGGTCCGGCGCCCGAGATCGCCAAAGGGCTGATCAACGGGCTGCGCCATCACGGCATCCTCATCGGCGCCGCAGGCCGCTATGGCAATGTGCTGAAGATCCGGCCGCCACTATGCGTGACCACCGAACACGTCGACACGCTGGTCGATGCCATGGAAGAACTCCTGGCCTGACGGATGCCACTCACGGCGCAGGCGGCAACACGCCGGCGGCGGTCTCGACGCCCCGCGTCTTTGCCGCTAGGTCTCGATCCTGAGGGCACCGGCCCGGCGCAAGGTGCCTACAGTTGGGAGGACGCACGATGAAGCTGGTTCGCTATGGAGACTTCGGGCGCGAGCGCCCCGGGCTGCTCGACACGGCCGGCGTGCTGCGCGACCTGTCGGCGCACGTGGACGACATCGCCGGCGAGGCCCTGCTACCCGACACCCTTGCCCGTATCCGGGCCATGGACCCCGCCACACTGCCGGCGGTGGAAGGCGCCCCGCGCCTCGGCGCCTGCGTCGGCAGGGTCGGCAAGTTCGTCTGCGTCGGGCTGAACTACACCGACCATGCGCAGGAGGCCGGCATGCCGATACCCGAAGAGCCGGTACTGTTCCTGAAGCCCACCAGTTGCATCGTCGGGCCAAACGACAATGTCGAGATTCCCCGCGGCTCGACCAAGACCGACTGGGAGGTCGAACTCGGCATCGTGATCGGAAAGCCGGCAAAGTATATCGAGGCGAGCGACTCCTACACCCATGTCGCCGGCTATTGCGTGGTCAATGATGTCTCCGAGCGCGCCTATCAGCTGGAGCGTGGCGGCACCTGGGACAAGGGCAAGGGCTGCGACACCTTCGGCCCCGTCGGCCCCTGGCTGGTAACCGCCGACGAAATCCCCGACCCGCAGGCGCTCGACATGTGGCTGGAGGTGGACGGCGTGCGCCGCCAGACCGGCTCGACCCGCACCATGATCTTCGACGTGCCGACCATCGTCGCCTATGTCAGCCAGTTCATGGGCCTGCAGCCCGGCGACATCATCACCACCGGCACCCCGCCGGGCGTCGGGCTCGGCATGAAGCCGCCGGTCTATCTGAAGCCCGGCCAGACCATGCGGCTGTCGGTGGACGGGCTCGGCGTGCAGGAGCAGCGCACCGTCGCGGCGGGCTGAGTTCAAGCCCGCCTTGCGGCAGATCAAGGCGGGACACCACGAAGCGCGCTCTGCTGGCTTCATGCATTTGCCTCATCGGCGGAGGCGGGAGGATGCCATGCAGGATCCCGAATTCTACCAGTGCCTTCGCCAGGCCGTGAAAGGCCAACAGGACGGCACCGATGTCGAGGTCGGCGTCGCCGCCGACAAGCGCATCATCACGCTGACCGGGCGCGTACCCACACGCGGGGCGCAGATCAGCATCGAAGACGCCGTGGAGCGGCTGGCCGGCGATTTCACCGTCGTCAATCTGGTGAAGGTCGAGCCGCAGCTCGGCCGCCCCGCGGCGATGTTCCACTGATAGTCGCAGGTTCGTGCCGCCCTCAGCGGTCGATCATCCGCATCTGGTCTTCCGGGTAGCGCGCGCCTTGCACCGCGACGGCGGCGAGCGCGGCGTCGATGCGCGCCAGTTCCCCCTGCGTCAATACGATCGCCGTGCTGGCGATGTTCTCGTCCAGCCGGTGACGCTTGGTGGTGCCGGGAATGGGCACGATCCACGGCTTCTGCGCCAGCAGCCAGGCGAGCGCGATCTGCGCCGGGCTGGCCGTGCCTTCGCCGTCCGTTCTTGCCGCCGCCGCGTCGCGCAGCACGTCTATCAGCGTCTGGTTGGCGGCGAGCGCTTCGGGTGTGAAGCGCGGCTGGCGCGAGCGCATGTCGCTGCTGGGGAAGGTCGTCGAGGCGTCCATCGCACCGGTGAGGAAGCCGCGCCCCAGCGGGCTGAACGGCACGAAGCCGATTCCGAGTTCCTCCAGCACCGGGAATATCTCCGCTTCCGGCTCGCGCCACCACAGCGAATACTCGCTCTGCAGCGCCGCGACCGCCTGCACCGCGTGGGCCCGGCGGATAGTGCCCGCACCGGCCTCCGACAGGCCGAAATGCAGTACCTTGCCTTCGCGGATCAACGCGCCGACGGTCCCGGCCACCTCCTCGATCGGCACGTCCGGGTCGACCCGGTGCTGATAGAGCAGGTCGATACGGTCGGTGCGCAGCCGCGCCAGCGAGGCCTCCACCACTTCCCTGATATGTTCGGGACGGCTGTCGACGCCAAGCCGCCGGTGCGTGCCGGGCTCGATCTTGAAGCCGAACTTGGTGGCGATCACCACCTTGTCGCGCACCGGCGCCAGCGCCTCGCCGACCAGTTCCTCATTGACGAACGGCCCATAGAACTCGGCCGTGTCGAACAGGGTGACGCCCCGCTCCACGGCACCGCGCAGCAGGGCGATGGCGTCGGCCCTTTCCGGCGCGGTGCCATAGGAAGACGTCAGCCCCATGCAGCCGAGGCCGAGCTCAGAGACCGTCAGGCCGCTGCGTCCGAGGGTGCGTACGCGCATGTGTTTCTCCTTGCCGCCGATGCCGGATGGTCGACCCTAAGACTTGATACCGCGTTCGCGCCGCGGCGGCAGCCCACTCTCGCGTGAGAGCGGGCACGTGATCAAGGCCCCGGCGAAGAGCTTGCACGCCCTACATGTCGGAGGCCGCGAACAGGCCGAGACGGCGCAGCAGCGCCTTTTCCAGCTCCAGCACGATCATCAGCGCCACCCCGACCGCGACGATCAGCACGCCATCGAGCAGGGCGACGGGACGGGTGTCGAACACCGCCTGCATCACCGGCAGGTAGGTGAAGGCGAGCTGCGCGGCGACGATGGCCGCCAGCGCCAGCAGCACCGCCGGGGTGCCCAGCGCCGCGCGCCAGGTGATCGAGGTCATATGCAGGAAGCGGACATTGAACAGATAGAAAATCTCCATCACCACGAGGGTGTTGACCACCATGGTGCGCGCCATCTCCATCTCCTGCCCGCGCCAGACCGCCTGCCCGTAGATGGCGAAGGCGGCAAGGGTGAACAACAGCGAGACGAATACCACCCGCCAGAGCATGAAACGGGTCAGCAGCCCGGCGCGGGCCGGGCGCGGCGGGCGCTGCATGATCCCCGGCTCGGTCGGCTCGAAGGCCAGCGCGAGCCCGAGGGTGGCGCTGGTCGCGAGATTGATCCACAGAATCTGCGCCGCCGACATCGGCATGGCGAGGCCGAACAGGATGGCGCCGACCACCGCCAGCACCTCGCCGCCATTGGTCGGCAGCGTCCACGCGATCATCTTGCGGATATTGTCGTAGACCGTGCGGCCTTCCTTCACCGCGGCGACGATGGAGGCGAAATTGTCGTCGAGCAACACCACTTCCGCCGCCTGCTTGGCCGCCTCCGTACCTTTGTGGCCCATGGCGATGCCGACATCGGCCTGCTTGAGCGAGGGCGCATCGTTCACCCCGTCACCGGTCATCGCCACCACCGCGCCGGTGGATTGCAGCGCCCGCACGATGCGCAGCTTGTTCTCCGGGCTGGTGCGGGCGAACACATCGGTGCGCCGCGCCAGCTCCACCAGATTCCCGTCCGACGCCGCGTCGACCTCGACGCCGGTGGCCACCTCCGGCGTCGCGGCCAGTCCGAGCTGGCAGGCGATGGCGCCGGCGGTCGCCGCATGATCGCCGGTGATCATCTTCACCGCGATACCGGCGCTGCGGCATTCGGCGATGGCGGCGATGGCCTCGGGGCGCGGCGGATCGATGAAGCCGATGAGGCCGAGAAAGTCGAAGCCCTCGCGCACATCGTCAAAGGCGAGCCGCTTCGGCGCGCCGGCAAGCCGCTTCATGGCGAAGCCGAGCACCCGCTCGCCCTGCGCGGCGGCGCGGGCCAGCGCCGCCTCCCACACGCCGCCGCCCGGCGATCCGGAGAGCTTCAGCAGCTCTTCCGGCGCGCCCTTGACGAAGACCAGCGCCTCGCCCTGCAGCCCCCGGTTGAGGCTCGCCATGAAGCGGTAGGCGGCATCGAAGGGAATCTCGTCCTCACGCGCGAAGGCGCCCCGCTCCAGCGCCGGGTTGAGCCCGGCCTTGACCGCGAGCGCCACCAGCGCCCCTTCCATCGGGTCGCCCTCGGCGCGCCAGACGCCGTTCTCGGTGTGCAGATGCGCGTCGTTGCACAGCAGGCCGCAGCGCAGCAGCGCGGCCGCAACCTCGGCCGGGTCGCCGCGCGCGGCGCCGCTCCAGTTCAGCCCGCCGTCCGGGTCGTAGCCGATGCCGGAGACCGCGATCTCGCCGGGCCCGCCCTCGGCGGCCACGACCAGGCGCCGGGCGGTCATCTCGTTACGGGTGAGCGTCCCGGTCTTGTCCGAGCAGATGACCGAAGTCGCCCCCAGCGTTTCCACCGCCGGCAGGCGTCGGATAACGGCGTTGCGCGAGGCCATGCGTCGCACGCCGATCGCCAGCGTGATGGTGATCACCGCCGGCAGCCCCTCCGGCACCGCGCCGACCGCCAGCGCCACCACCGCCATCAGCGCGTCGGTCCAGCCATAGCCCCGCACCGCGACGGCGAACAGGAACAGCGCCGCCGCGCTGGCGATGGCGAGCCAGGTGAAGCGGCGGGCGAAGGCGTCCACCTGCCGCAATAGCGGGGTCGCCAGCGGCTCGACATCGGCGATCAGCCGACCGATGCGACCGATCTGGGTATGCGGTCCGGTGGAGACGACGAAGCCGGCTCCCTGCCCGGCCGCGACGGTGGTGCCGGAGAACGCCATGGAATGGCGGTCGCCGAGCGCCGCGTCCCGCGCCGCCGGCGCCTCGTTCTTGGCGGCGGCGACGGATTCGCCGGTGAGGATCGCCTCGTCGATCAGCATGCCGCGGGCGCGAAACAGCCGCGTGTCCGCCGGCACCCGGTCGCCGGCCTCCAGCAGCACGAGGTCGCCCGGCACCAGTTCGCGGGCCTCGACGCTCTGGCGCCGGCTGGCCCGCACGACATTGGCATGCGGCGAAATCATGTCGCGTATGGCCCGCAGCGCCTGCTCGGCCCGGCCCTCCTGCACGAAGCCAACCAGCGCGTTGACCAGCACCACGGCGATGATCACGCCGGCATCGACATGATGGCCGAGGACCAGCGCCGCCGCCGCGCCGGCAAGCAGGAAATAGATGAGCGCGCTGTTGAACTGCGCCATCAAGCGCGTCAGCGGCGAACGGCCGGCGGTCTCGGGCAGCGCGTTGGGGCCGTGCTCCGCCAGCCGCGCCTGCGCCTGTTCCGGCGTCAGGCCGGCGGTGGAGACGCCGAGGCGCCCGGCCGCCTCCTCATGGGGAATCGCGTGCCAGTCGGTGGTGTGGAAGGCGGGCGATGCGGGGGGAACGGTGGCGGGGGGAACGGCGTCGGGCATTGGTCCGGGGGCGCTCGCTGACGTTGGGTTATCGCCAAGCTAGAGGCGCGCCCTCCCCGGGGCCAGCGGACTTTCCCCTATGACGTTGCGTCGGCCGGCCGGCGGCAGCCTTTCGCCTAGCGCGGCGCGCGCTTGGCGAGGATGCGCTGGAGCGTGCGCCGGTGCATGGAGAGCCGGCGCGCGGTTTCCGAGACGTTGCGGCCGCACAGTTCATACACCCGCTGAATGTGCTCCCAGCGCACGCGGTCGGCCGACATCGGGTTTTCCGGCAGCTGGGGCTTATAGTCGCCCTGCGCGTTCAGCGCGGCGCAGATGTCGTCGGCGTCCGCCGGCTTGGCGAGATAGTCGACGGCGCCGATCTTCACCGCGTTCACCGCGGTGGCGATGTTGCCATAGCCGGTGAGGATGATGCCGCGCGCCTCCGGGCGGCGGCGCTTGAGGGCGGAAATGACATCGAGCCCGTTGCCATCCCCCAGACGCATGTCGACCACCGCATAGGCCGGGGCGCCGCCCTCGACGCTGGCAAGGCCGTCGGCCACGGTTTCCGCCGTCGTCACCATGAAGCCTCGCGTCTCCATCGCCCGGGCGAGACGCTGCAGGAACGGCCGGTCATCATCGACGATCAGCAGCGTGCGATCCTGTGGTTCCGTGGTGGTATCGAGCATTTCACGCTTTCCCATATGCCGGCTGCACCACCCCGGGCGCGGCTTCGGCCGCCACCGCGCGAAGCACCGCATCGTCGACTTTTGGCGAAGTTTATACTTCCTTGGCGGCGAGAGCAAAATTGTCGCAGCCGGGCCCGTCACGGGTATGCGCGCCGGCCGTCCTGCGGTTCGCGGTCGCCGGAAATGTCGATTACCCGCCGGGACCAGCGCACGCCGACCGAGGCGCCATGCGCGGGCGCCGGACGGTTGACGAAGGACAGCGCCGCGCCGGTGCGCTCCAGCAGCGTCTTGGCGATGAATACCCCGAGGCCGAGGCCCTGCTGACCCTCGTCGGCCTCCGGGTCGGCGCCGCGCTTCCAGCGGCTGCGGCCACGGCTGGTGACATAGGGTGCGCCGATGCTGTCGAGCAGTTCGACGGGAAATCCCGGCCCGTCATCGGTAACGCTGATGGTGACCTCCTCGTCGCTCCAGCTCGCCACGATGTTGACCCGGTCCCGGGCGAAGTCGACGGCGTTCTCGACGATGTTTCCCAGCCCGTACAGCAGGCCGGGATTGCGGGCGATGATCGGCTCGTCGGGCGCGCCGGTCGGCATGGTCACGGCGATGGCGATGCCGAAATTGCGGTGCGGCGCCACCACATCCTCCAGAAGATGCGAGATCGGCATGCGGTCGAATGGCGCCTCGCTGGCATCGAGCGTGGTGAGGGTGCGCAGAATGGCGCGGCAGCGCTCGGCCTGCTCGCTCACCAGCCGGATGTCGTCGCTCATCGGGTTGTCCGCCGGCAGCCCCCGCGCGAGTTCCTTCGCCACCACCGTGATGGTGGCGAGCGGCGTGCCCAGTTCATGCGCCGCCGCCGCGGCAAGGCCGTCCAGCGCCGACAGATGCTGCTCGCGCGCCAGCACCAGCTCGGTCGCCGCCAGCGCCTCGGAGAGTTCGCGCGTCTCCTCCGCCACCCGCCAGGCGTGCACGCCGATGAAGGCGATGGCGATGGCCAGTGCCAGCCAGATACCGAGCAGATAGAGCGTCGGCAGTTCCGGCGGGTGGCCGAGCGTGCCGCCATTGCCCCAGGGCAGCGGCATCTGCCAGAATCCGACCAGCGCCGCGCATACCGCCGCCAGGAAACCAAGCAGAATGGTGGTTCGCGGCGACAGCGCCGTCGCCGAGATCAGCACCGGGGCGAGGAAGAGCAGCGCAAACGGATTGGCGAGACCGCCGGTGAGGAACAGGAGCGCGGCAAGCTGCAGAATGTCGTAGGCGAGCAGCCACGCCGCCTCCACATCCGACAGCCGCCGCGCGCCGGGATTGCGCAGCCGAAGCGCCAGATTGAGCCAGGCGGACAGGGCGACCACCGCGAGACAGGCGCCGATCGGCAGGGAAAAGCCGAGCAGCCACTGGACCACCACGATGGCCATCGTCTGGCCCGAAATCGCCAGCCAGCGCAGGCGGATGAGCGTGTCGAGCCGCAGGCCGAAGAAGCGTTCGCCGATGGGATGGTCGAGGGAAAGCGACATGGAAGGGCCCCTGCGCGCCGCCTCAACGACGACGCTTTGCCCTCTATAGCGCCGGAGACCGGCGGAGCGCGAGGGCGGGCCCCGCGTTGACGGCAGCGAGAAAGAGCTTATCTGTGCTGCAATGCACAAGAACGGCCCGAACGGGGCGAACGGGACAAGGAGGCTTTCATGGCGATCGGCGTTTTCGGCGACGTGCCCGACGCGGCAGTCGCGGGACAGGCACCTGAGGCGACGCTTGAAGCGGCTTCCGCGCTTGCCCGGCCGATGTACTGGATGTTCGAACTCGGCCATGCCGCGCTCGATCCGCTGCGCGTCATGGCCGATGCCGGCCGGCTGTTCTATCGCAATCCGGCCAATCCGCTCGCCCATACCGAGTTCGGCAAGACCATGTCGGCCTCGTTCGAGATGTTTGAGCGCACCACCCGGCGCTATGGCAAGCCGGAATGGGGTATCACCGAGACCTCGGTCGGCGGGGTCAATGTGCCGGTCGAGATCGAGACGGTGTGGGAGCGGCCGTTCTGCCGGCTGCTGCATTTCCGGCGTGACTTCGCGCAGAAGCCGCGCCGGCCGCAGCCGCGCATGGTGATCGTCGCGCCGCTGTCAGGGCACTATGCCACGCTGCTGCGCGGCACGGTGCAGACGTTGCTGCCGAACCACGATCTCTACATCACCGACTGGGTGGACGCGCGCAACGTGCCGATGGCCGAGGGCGCGTTCGACCTCGACGACTATATCGACTACGTGATCGAGATTTTCCGCCATCTCGGCGGCGGCATGCATGCGCTGGCGGTGTGCCAGCCGGCGGTGCCGGTGCTCGCTGCCGTGGCGCGCATGGAGGAGATGGGCGATCCCAGCGTGCCCGCCTCCATGGTGCTGATGGGGGGCCCGGTGGACACCCGCGAAAGCCCCACGGCGGTGAACCATTTCGCCAAGGACCGCGGCATCGACTGGTTCGCCCGCAATGTCATCACCACCGTGCCGTGGCCGAATGCCGGGGTCATGCGCCAAGTCTATCCCGGCTTCCTGCAATTGCACGGCTTCATGGCGATGAATCTGGAGCGCCATCTGCGCGCCCATGCCGACATGTTCGGCCATCTGGTGAAGGGCGACGGCGATTCCGCCGCCAAGCACCGCGAATTCTACGACGAGTATCTCTCCGTCATGGATCTGCCGGCGGAGTACTACCTGCAGACGCTGCAGACCGTGTTCATCGACCACGCCCTGCCGAGGGGCCTGATGACCCATCGCGGCGAGAAGGTGGACCCCTCGAAGATCCGCAATGTCGCGCTGCTCACCGTCGAGGGCGAGAATGACGACATTTCCGGTGTCGGCCAGACCCGCGCCGCCCAGACGCTGTGCTCGGGCCTGCCCGACGACATGAAGGCGCACTACCTGCAGCCCACGGTCGGCCATTACGGCGTGTTCAACGGCTCGCGCTTCCGCTCCGAGATCGCGCCGCGCATTGCCGACTTCGTGCTCTCGCACAACTGGCCGAAGAAGGGCCACAACCAGCCTGACTGACGGCGGGGGCTTGCTCCTCCCCGCCGCCCATTTCCGGCGGCCGCTCAATGGGCGCGGGCGAACATCTCGTTGAACGAATAGCCGGAGCCGCGCACGGTGCGGATCGGGTCAGGCTGGCGCGGCCGGTTGAGCGCCTTGCGCAGGCGCCCGACATGCACGTCGACGGTCCGCTCGTCGATATAGACGTCCTGCCCCCACACGCCGTCGAGCAGTTGCTCGCGCGAATAGACGCGGCCCGGCGACTGCATGAGGAATTCCAGCAGCCGGAACTCGGTCGGCCCGAGATGCAGTTCGCGGCCGGCGCGGTGCACGCGCTTGGTCTCGCGATCGAGCTCGATGTCACCGGCGCGTAGCAGGGTGGAGATATGTTCCGGCTTGGCCCGGCGCAGCAGCGCGCGCACCCGGGCGACGAGTTCCGGCACCGAGAACGGCTTCACCACATAGTCGTCCGCGCCGGTGGCGAGCCCGCGCACGCGCTCGGTCTCCTCGCCGCGGGCGGTGAGCATGAGGATTGGCATGCGCTCGGTGTCGGGCCGGGCGCGCAGCCGCCGGCACAGCTCGATGCCGGAGAGGCCCGGAAGCATCCAGTCGAGGATGAGAAGGTCCGGCACGCTCTCGCGCAGCCGGGTCTCGGCCTCGTCGCCCCGCCCGACGCTCTCGACCGAGTAGCCCTCGGATTCGAGATTGTAGCGGAGCAGGAGGGTGAGGGGCTCCTCATCCTCCACGATCAGTATATTGGTCGCCATGGTCGCGTTTCCCGACGTTCGTGCGGTGCCGAGAACCTCAGGCCGGGAACGCCACGCTGGTCAGGCTGCTGGTGTCCTGCTTCGGCCGCTCTTCGGTGAGAAGCTGGCCGGTCACGAGGTAATGGATGGTCTCGGCGATGTTGGTCGCGTGGTCGCCGATGCGCTCGATATTCTTGGCGCAGAACAGCAGGTGGGTGCACAGCGAGATGTTGCGCGGGTCTTCCATCATGTAGGTGAGAAGCTCGCGGAACAGCGAGGTGTACAGCACGTCGACCTCGCCGTCGCGCTGCCAGACTTCGAGCGCGCGGGCCTCGTCGCGGGTGGCATAGGCGTCGAGCACCACCTTGAGCTGCTCAAGCACGATGTTGGACATGTGCTCCACGCCGCGCACCAGCTTCTGCGGGTGGAACTCGCCGGTGAGGGCGAGGACTCGCTTGGCGGTGTTCTTGGCGAGGTCGCCGATCCGCTCCAGATCATTGGCGATGCGCATGGCGGCCACGATCTCGCGCAGGTCGCCGGCGAGCGGCTGGCGGCGGGCGATGATGAGCACCGCCTTTTCCTCGATTTCCCGCTGCAGCAGGTCGACCGGCCCGTCGAGCACGATCACCTTCTGGGCAAGCTCGGTGTCGCGCTTGACCAGCGCATGGACGGAATCGGCGACGAGACGCTCGGACTGACCGCCCATCTCGACCACGCTGCGGCCAAGTTCCTTCAGGTCGGTGTCGAACGACGAGACGATATGTTCGGTCATTGGGGTGGCCTCTCTCGTCGCGGGCTCAGCCGAAGCGACCGGTGATGTAGTCGCGGGTGCGGGCTTCGCGCGGATTGGTGAAGATCTCGTTCGACGCGGCGACCTCGATCAGCTCGCCGAGATAGAAGAAGGAGGTGATGTCGGCGCAGCGCGCCGCCTGCTGCATGTTGTGCGTCACGATGACGATGGTGAATTCCTGCTTCAGCTCGTCGATCAGGTCCTCGATCTTCGAGGTCGAGATCGGATCGAGCGCCGAGGTGGGCTCGTCGAGCAGGATCACCTCGGGCCGCACCGCGATGGTGCGGGCGATACACAGACGCTGCTGCTGGCCACCCGACATGCCGAGCGCCGAGGTGTGCAGGCGGTCCTTGGTTTCTTCCCAGATCGCCGCCTTGCGCAGGCACCACTCGACCCGCTCGTCCATCTGCGCCTTGGACAGGCGCTCGTGCAGCTTCACGCCGAAGGCGATGTTGTCGTAGATCGACATCGGGAACGGCGTCGGCTTCTGGAACACCATGCCGATGCGCGAGCGCACCACCGTGGAATCCAGGTCCTTGCTCAGCAGGTCGGCGCCGTCGAACAGGATCTTCCCTTCCGCGCGCTGGCCCGGATAGAGCTGGTACATGCGGTTGAAGATGCGCAGCAGGGTGGACTTGCCGCAGCCCGACGGCCCGATCATCGCGGTAACGCGCTTCTCCGGGATATCGAAGTTGATGTTCTTCAGCGCGTGATTGTCGCCATAGTAGAAGTTGAGCTTCTCGACCTTGAGCTTGGATTCGGCCGAGGGCGCGGTGGCGCGGTTGACGGCGGAGGCGATGTCGATCGACGTTTCAGGTGCGAAGTTCATTGTCCGTCTCACTTCATCTTCGCCAGGACGAGGCGGGAAAGGATGTTCAGGGTCAGAACCCCGACGGTGATGATGAGGGCGCCCGCCCAGGCCAGGGCGACCCAGTCCTCGAACGGGCTGGCCGCGTATTGATAGATCGCGATGGGCAGGCTTGCCATGGGCGCATCGAGGCTGAGCGACCAGCCATTATTACCGAGCGAGGTGAACAGCAGCGGCGCGGTCTCGCCGGCGGCGCGGGCGATGGCCAGCAGGATGCCGGTGACGATGCCCGCGCGCGCCGCTCTCCAGGTGATGAAGGTGACCACCTTCCACTGCGGGGCGCCGAGCGCGAACGCCGCCTCGCGCAGCCCGATCGGCACCAGGTTGAGCATATCCTCGGTCGTGCGCACCACCACCGGGATGATGATGATGGCGAGCGCTATCGCGCCGGCCCAGCCCGAGAAGCCGCCGAAGGGGACGACCAGGAGCTGGTAGACGAACAGGCCGATCAGGATCGACGGGGCGGAGAGCAGCACGTCGTTGACGAAGCGCACCGCGTTGCCGATCTGGGTGTTGCGCCCGTTCTCGGCCAGGAAGGTGCCGCACATCAGGCCGATCGGCGTACCGATGATGAGCGCGACGATGATCTGGATCAGCGAGCCGACGATGGCGTTGAGCAGGCCGCCCCCGGCGCCGGGCGGCGCCGTGATCTGGGTGAAGACGTGCGGACCGAGCGCGGGCAGGCCGCGCGCCACCAGGGTCCACAGGATCCAGGCGAGCAGAACGAGAGACAGCGCGGCGAAGCCGACGCTGATGGCCTTGACGGCGTAGTCGGTCGCGCGGCGGCGGGCGAGGGATGCCATGTGTGTCTCCACTCAGCCCTTGAGCCGGGACCGGACGAGCAGGCGCGAGAGCGCAAGCACGATGAACGAAATCACGAACAGAATGAAGCCGAGTTCGAGCAGCGCCTGCAGCTTCAGCGAGCCGGTGGAGGCCTCGGGGAACTCGTTGGCGATGGTCGAGGCGATGGTGGCGCCCGGCGCGAACAGCGAGGCCGACATGCGGGTGGCATTGCCGATGACGAAGGTCACGGCCATCGTTTCACCCAGCGCGCGGCCGAGGCCGAGCATCACCGCGCCGACCATGGCGGTGCGTCCATAGGGCACCGAGACGTTGCGATAGACCTCATAGGTCGTGGCGCCGACGCCGTAGGCGGATTCCTTGATCATCGGCGGCACCGATTCCAGCACCTCGACGAACATCGCGGTGATGAACGGCAGGATCATGATTGCCATGATCAGGCCGGCGGTGAGCATGCCGGCGCCCAGCGGCGGGCCCTGGAACAGCGCGCCGATCACCGGCAGCGGGCCCAGCCAGTCGATCAACGGCGGCTGCACATAGGCGGCCATCAGCGGAACGACGATGAAGAAGCCCCACATGCCGTAAATGATGGAGGGGATCGCGGCGAGCAGCTGGATCGCCACGCCGATGGGCCGGCGCAGCGGCCCCGGGGCGATCTCGGTCAGGAAGAAGGCTATGCCGAAGGACAGCGGCAGGGCGATGATGACCGCGATGACGGCGCTGAACAGGGTGCCGAACACCATGACGCCGGCGCCGAAAACCTCGGTAACCGGATTCCAGGTCGTCGACCAGACGAACGATATGCCGAATTCGCGGAGCGCCGGAAGGCCGCCCTCAAACAGCATGGCGATGATGAGGCCGAGCAGCAACAGCACGAGAATGCCGCTGGCCCAGAGAATGCCGACAAAGACGGGGTCACTGACCCGACCCGTCGGCTTGTGCGCGGCGATCAGGTCGGGGCCCGCCTGCCTTCCGCTGAGAGTGGCGTCCATGTCGTTTGATCCTTAGAGCGCCTTGTCTCCCGGAAGCCGCATTCGGCCTGAGGGGCGGCGTGCTGTGACGGAACGTGGGCGTCGCGGGCGAGGGAAGTCGGAGGTTCCCGCCAAAATACAATCCGCCGGGGCGGGCGAGAAGGGGGCGGCCATGGCGGCCGCCCCCTTCCGTATTCAAGTCGGGATCAGTTGGTCCAGACGGCCTTGCCGTCGACCTTGACCTCGTCGGCCCAGGCCTTCTTGATCTCGGCGACCACCGAGTCGGGCAGCGGGATGTAGTGCAGCTTCTCGGCGATGGCGTCGCCTTCGGCGCTGTAGGCCCAGTCGAAGAACTTGATGGCAGCGGCCGACTGCTCGGCGCTGGTCGGGTTCTTCGGCAGCAGGATGTAGGTGGCCGAGGTGATCGGCCAGGCGCCTTCGCCGGCGGTGTCGATCATCGAGGCGGCGAAGTTCTTCGCACCCTTCCAGTCGGCGGCGGCAGCCGCTTCCATGAAGGTCTCGGTGCCGGGCTTCACGACCTTGCCGGCCTTGTTCACGAGGTCGGTGGTGGCGAGCTTGTTGGCGGCGGCGTAGATGAACTCGACGTAGCCGATGGCACCCTTGGTGTTCTTCACGGTGCCGGCAACGCCTTCATTGCCCTTGGCGCCCGCGCCAGCCGGCCACTGCACGGAGGTCGCGGCGCCGACGCCCGACTTCCAGTCAGCGCTGGCCGACGACAGGTAGGAGGTGAACACGAAGGAGGTGCCCGACGAGTCCGAACGGTAGACCGGCACGATGGCGAGGTCAGGGAGCTTCGCGTCCTTGTTCAGGGCGACGATCTTCGGGTCGTTCCACTTGGTGATCTTGCCCTGGTAGATGTCGGCAATGATGGCGCCGTTGAGGGTCAGCGCGTGGTCTTCACCGAGGTTCACGATGGCGACCACCGAGCCGATCACGGTCGGGAACTGCAGCAGGTTGGCGGATTCCAGCTTGTCGTCCTTCATCGGCGCATCGGAGGCGCCGAAATCGACGGTGCGGTTGACGATCTGGTTCTGGCCACCGCCCGAACCGATCGACTGATAGTTGAGACCGGTGCCGGTCTTCTCCTTATAGGCGGCAGCCCACGCCTGATACACCGGGGCCGGGAAAGACGCACCGGCGCCATTGATGTCGGCGGCGAAAGTGGCGCCCGAGAACATGGTGCCGAAGGACAGCGCCGCAGCGCCAAGCAGATGGGTGAATTTCAAGGGTCTTCTCCTTAGGTCGGGAGATCGGCGCATCACGGATGACGTACCCGGACACGCGATTGGCCGAAGGGCGGTTTCAAGGTTCACAGGGAACTCATACCCCTTGGGCACCAAGGTTCTATGACCTTCCAGTGACGCCTTGATGACACACCAAACATCTGATCAAACAGGTTTTTTCTTCTGTTCAACTGGCCCGCTGGGAAGCCGTACCGAGAATGTCGAACCGGTGCCGGGCACGCTTTCAATCCCTAGCTTGCCGCGGTGCCGGGCGACGATGTGCTTGACGATGGCGAGCCCGAGCCCGGTGCCGCCCTGTTCGCGCGAATGGGCGGTGTCGACGCGGTAGAAGCGCTCGGTCAGGCGCGGCACATGCTCGGGCGCGATGCCCGGCCCGTGGTCGCGTACCGTCACGAGGGCATCCGTCCGCTCGCGCAGGATGGTGATCTCGACGCGCCCGCCGCTGCCGCCATATTTCAGCGCGTTCTCGACCAGGTTCTCGAATACCCGGATCAGTTCGTCGCGGTCGCCGCGCACTTCCACGGCCCCGGCCGGATGCTCGAACACGATCTCCACGTCGCGCTCGCGGCCGAGCGGCGCCAGGGCGTCGCGCACATGGCTGACGACGGCGACGAGGTCGACCGCCGCCTCGGGGCGCAGATGCGCGTTGAGCTCGATGCGCGAGAGCGAGAGCAGGTCGTCGATCAGCCGCGACATCCGCCGGGCCTGCTCGCCCATGATCTTGAGGAAGCGCTCGCGCGCATTGGCGTCGTTGCGGGCCGGGCCCTGCAGGGTCTCGATGAAGCCGGACAGCGAGGCGAGCGGCGTGCGCAGCTCATGGCTGGCATTGGCGACGAAGTCGACCCGCATCTGCTCGACCCGGCGCTGCGGAGTGAGGTCGATGAAGCTCAGCAGCACCGCCTCGGTCCGCGCGCCCTCCCGCAGCAGCCCGGCACGGATCGGCACGATGTCGGCCCTGAGCCAGCGGTCGATCGGCACCCGCTCGGCGAATTCGATCCGGCGTGCGCTGCCATCGGCCACCGCGGCGCGTAGCGCCTCCAGCACCTCCGGCACGCGCACGGCGAAGGAGACCGGATCCCCCACCCGGACGCTGGCGAGAAGGCCGACCGCGCCGCCATTCGCCGCCAGGACGGTGCCACGCGCGTCGAGCAGCAGCGCCGCCTCGGGAAGCGCGCGCACCAGCGCGGGCAGCCGCTCCTCGGCTCTCGCCACCGGCTTTGGCTCACCACCGAAACGGGCAAGGGCCTCGGCGACCGGGCGCCGGCGGACCGGCAGCAGCGCCCCGGCCGCGACGAGGGCTCCGATCACGAACGCCGAGCCCGGCGCGAGCGTGCCCACCCAGGCCGCGCCGCCCAGCCCCAGCGCGGCGGCGGCAAGGATCCAGCGCGCGCCGGCCAGACGCTCACGCAGTGTATCTTCCGCCACTTGGCGCGGCTCACTCAGGGCCATTCCACACTTCCTGCCCGACGTTTCTTGTACGACGTTTCCCGCACCGCTTTGCAAGCGTGCCGATCTTGACTGATATGCTCTTCACGGGGATCGGCCGGAGCCGAATCGTTTCGGCGGCCGAACCTGCGCGCGGCCGGCACGTTGCCTTCTTATGTTATAGTTGAAAGGCTTCCATATGACGAAGAAGCCCACGGCATCTTCGCCTTTCCCGAAGGGGAAGGCCGCCGGATCCAAAATCGCCGCCGCCGGGCCCGGACCGAGCCGTCGCGATGTCGAACTTTCCGCCGCCATCGCCGCATTTTCGGTCGAGGCGCCGGTGCTTTCCCCGCTGATCGCGGCGCGGGCCTATGGCAGCGGGTTCTATCCCTACAGCGACCGGCCCAAGCGCAAGACCTACCAGAAGCAGTTGCGGGACCTGCAGATCGAGCTGCTGAAACTGCAGGAATGGGTCAAGGCGCAGCATGAGCGGGTGGTGATTGTCTTCGAGGGGCGCGACGCCGCCGGCAAGGGCGGCACCATCCACCGCCTGGTGCAGCACCTCAACCCGCGTTTCGTGCGGGTGGTCGCCCTCGACAAGCCGACCGATGCGGAAGCCGGGCAATGGTATTTCCAGCGCTATACCGCGCACCTGCCGCTGCGGGGCGAAATCGCGATCTTCGACCGCTCCTGGTACAATCGCGCCGTCATCGAGCCTGTCATGGGGTTCTGCACGCCGGCGCAGACGGCGCATTTCCTCACCCAGGTGCCCACTTTCGAGAAGATGCTGGTGGATGACGGCATTCGCCTGTTCAAGATCTGGCTCGACATCGGGCGCGAGATGCAACTGATGCGGCTGCATGAGCGCCACAAGGATCCGCTGAAGCGCTGGAAGCTGTCGCCGGTCGATCTCGCCGCCCCGGCCCGCTGGGAACCCATCTCCGCCGCCCGCGACGCGATGATCGAGGCGAGCCAGTCGCCGGTTCCCTGGTCGGTGGTTCTGGCCAATGACAAAATGAGGGCGCGGCTGGGCGTCATACGCCAAATCCTGGCCCAAATCCCGTATGAGAGCAGGGATGATGGAATCGTCGGTGTTCCCGATCCCGCCATCGTTCTCGATGGGCGTACCTATCTGGGACGCCGCCTCGCCTGACGAATGCTTGAAGGGGCCCTGATGCGCCGCTACCGGATCGCCTGCTGGATGCTTGGCATCGGAATGTCGCTCGGCATCGCCCGGGTCGCCGCCGAACCCATGCCCGCGCCCGGCGTCGACTACCGCGCCCGGGCCCGGGCGCCGCAGGGCGTCGAGATGAGCGTGGCGCACCATGAGGGGCGCCTGCGCATGGAGATCGACAGCGACAATCTGTCCAATGGCATGGTCAGCCTGATCGACCTTGGCCGGCATGACATGATCGTGCTGATGGACATGCCCGGCATGGACCGTATCGCCGTCGAAATGGACCTGCCGCCGGGCTTTTCCTATTCCGACGCCAACCGCCAGGGCATCCGCGCCGGCACCGGCGAAGTGCTGGGGGAGGCGTGCGAGCTGTGGCGGTTCGAGACCAAGGCGCTTGCCCAGCCGGTCGAGAGCTGCATCACCGCCGACGGTATCGTGCTCAAGACCTCGACCTCGGTCGACGGCAAGCCGCTGGTGCTGTTCGAGGTGCTCGAACTGGAGCGCGCACCGCAGGACCCGGCCCGATTCGTGCTACCGAAGGGCGTGAAGGTCCGCCGGCTGCCGTCCAGCATGCGCAGCCTGCTGCCCGATCTCGTCCGCTAGAAATCGCGCGGTTCAATCGGATCGGTTCAAAAGGCCGACTCCGGCCAGAGCCCTTTCCGATCAGATGGAGTCACCTGATCGGAAAGGGCTCTGTAATCAATAAGCTGGAGCATTTTCGCGTCGCGAAAGTCTGTCAACTTTCGCGGAAAATGCTCTAGCCGGCGGCGCGGCGTCGTTCGGGCTTGGGGGCCGCTTCCGGCGTCGCCTCTGCGTCCGGCTCGATCACCGGGGCTGCCGCCAGCGGATCGGGCGAGACGCCTCTGGCCGCCGCCAGCCGGCGCCGGCTCATCGTCAGTTCGCGCGCACCCATGATGACGAGCGCGATGGCGAAGGGCGTCACGTAATAGAGCAGGCGCAGCAGCAGCAGCGCGCCCAGCAGCGGCTCGGTCTCGAATTGCGGCAGCGCCACCAGCATCGCCGCATCGAACACGCCAAGACCGCCCGGCGCATGGCTGGCGAAGCCGAGCAGCGTCGCCGAGATGAACACCACACCGAGCGCGATCGGGTCGATGAAGGGCTGCTGCGGCATCAGCACATACATGGCGGCGGCGCAGAAGGAGAGATCGATGATGCCGATCACGATCTGCAGGAAGGTGAGCTTGGAGCCCGGCAGCGTGACCGTCCAGTGCCCCTGGCCGACGCCGATGCGGCGTGGCTTGAGGCCGACCCAGACGACATAGGCGGCAAGGCCGGCGAGCAGCGCGATGCCGATCAGCCGGTTCACCCAGGGCGGCAGATGGTCGACCGCGCTGGCGGCCCAGGGCTCGACGGTGATGCCGAGGCCGAGAATGGCGATGTTGCCGAGCCAGAAGGTGAGCCCGGTAACGAAGCAGAGCTTGGCGACATCCACCGCGCCGAGCCCGTGCGCGGAATAGATGCGGTAGCGCACCGTGCCGCCGGTGAAGGCGGAGAAGCCGATGTTGTGGCCGATGGAATAGGAGGTGAAGGAGGCCAGAGCCGCGACCCGGTAGGGCACATGCGGCTTGCCGATGGTGCGCAGCGCGAACCAGTCATAGAAGGTCAGGGTGAAATAGGCGCCGGCCACGAACAGCGCCGCCAGCCCGATGCGCCAGGGGTCGGTGCCCGAGATCGCCTCCAGCACCTCGCGCGGACGGATGTTGCGCAGCATCTCGTAGAGGACGAAAACGGCGATGCCGATGATGACCAGGCTCGCGAGCAGACCGAGCGTGTGCCAGCCGAGCCGCGCGCGCAGCCAGCCGGGGATCAGCTTCAGTCCCTTCATCGTGTGCCCGTCCTCCCTGTCGTGCCCGTCTGTCCGGCAGCCCTAGCAGACCCGGCGGGCTTGCGAAATACGTTCGGCGACCCGGCACAGCATTAACGCGCGCCGATCTTCTGGCGTCACATGGCGGCGCCGGCGTGACGAAGCGATGACGCTGGCGCGGCTATGAATCCACCCGGCGCTCAGAGCCGCACCGGATAGCCGATCTCGATGGTGCGCGGGCGCGGCAGGCCGAAGCGGTCGACCGAGCGTTCGGCATTGCGCGCCAGAAAGGCGAAGACATGGGACAGCAGGTCGCGCACGCCCAGGATGTCGTCCGGCGGCATCACGCGCTCGTGACCAATGACATAGACCACCTCGTCGGGGTCGATGCCCTGCGCATAGAGCGCGGGCCCCAGCACCGCCGGCACGTCGATCTGCTGCATGTAGCCGAAGCGCACATCGACCCGCAGATGGGCGGAATCGAGCGGCAGCACGCGTACCCGCTCGTCCACCGGCACGCGCGGGCGCGACGCGATCCAGACCGAGACGATGACCGCACGGGCAAACTGCACGTTGAGCAGTTCCGACAGCCGCCCCAGCGCCACCGGCGTCACCGCGCCGCCGCGCGACAGGAAGATGGCGGTGCGCGGGCTCACCGCGCAGCCGGGCGGGCGCCCCTTGGCGACGAAGTCTTCGAGCGGCCCGGTGAAGCGGCGCTGCTGGATGCCCAGCCCTTCGAGACCGCGCCGCCACGATACCATGATCACCAGCACCAGCCCGGCGATGGTGACCGGAAGCCAGCCGCCATCGTGCAGCTTGGTGAGGTTCGCCGCGGCGAAGGACAGGTCGATCACCGCCAGCCCGCAGGCGAGGGCGATCAGCGCCGGCAGCGGCCAGCGCCAGCTGCGGCGCACATAGGCGACGAACAGGATGGTGGTCGACACCATGGCCATCGCCACCGCGATGCCATAGGCCGAGGCCAGCCGGTCGGAAGAGCCGAAGGAGACCACGATGGCGATGCAGGCCAGCATCATGATCCAGTTGAGCCGTCCCACATAGATGTGCTGGTCGTTGCGCTCGCTGGTGTAGCGGATGCGCATCGGCGGCAGGTAGCCAAGTTCGATGGCCTGTTTCGCCAGTGAGAACACGCCGGTGATGATCGCCTGCGAGGCGATGACAGTGGCGCAGGTCGCGAGAATGAGCAGCGGCACCTCGAACATGTCCGGCGCCAGATCGTAGAACGGGTTGCGCACCGTTTCGCGGTGGACGAGGGCGTTGGCGCCCTGGCCGTAATAGTTCAGCAGCAGGGCCGGCATCGCCACCACGAGCCAGGCGCGGGTGATCACCGGCCGGCCGAAATGGCCGAGATCGGCATAGAGCGCCTCGCCGCCGGTGATCGCCAGGAAGGTGGCGCCGAGGATGGCGCCGGCCAGAAGCGGATGGTCGGCGAGAAGCAGGATGCCGTGGCGCGGATCGAGCGCCGCCACCACCTGCGGCGCCTGCACGATGCCGTGGACCCCGAGGGCGGCGAGCGACAGGAACCAGGCCAGCATCACAGGCCCGTAAAAGGCGCCGATCCGCTCGGTGCCGGCCCGCTGGGAAAGGAACACGAGAAGGATCACCAGCACCGTGGCGGCGACGATCCAATGGTCGAGCGCCGGCGCGATGACCTCCAGCCCCTCTATGGCGGACAGCACCGAGATGGCCGGCGTGAGCACGCCGTCGCCGATGAGCATGGCGCCGCCGACGAGGCCCGCGACGAGCAGGAGCAGCCGCTTGCCATTCGCGGAGCGATGGAGATCAAGCAGCGTCACGAGGGCAAGGATGCCGCCCTCCCCGTCATTGTCCGCCCGCAGCACCAGCATGACGTATTTGATGGTGACCGAGAGAATGACCGCCCAGGTGATCAGCGACAGCAGCCCGAGCACGTCGGCGTCGGAAATGCCCGAGCCGCCGACGGCATTGAGTCCTTGCTTGAACGCATAGAGCGGACTGGTGCCGATATCCCCGAACACCACGCCCAGTGCCGCCATCTCGGCGGCGAAAGGGAAGGATCGGCGACTGGCGAGGCGACGTTCAGCCATGGAACCCCCTGGCGTGGCCCGCGCCGTGGCGCGAACGGGCCCGGCCGGTCCATGGAAGGCCCGCCATCACCGCGCGAGGAATGCGGGGGATCAACGAAGAAGAGGCGACGTTACGGAACATGAAGCCGGGTTGGGCCAAAGATGCCGGGGCATCGGGAGCGTGGCAGCAATACTCTGCCGCCGCACCGGCGCCAAGCATTGAGTCCGCAACGCCAATACGCACAGGGGTGGACGCGGCGCCCGCCGGTACCCACCCACGGAAACGTGAAGGAGGGCCGGACGCCCTATGCTCCACACTGTCGAAGATGAGGGAGGGGGATTGGGGGGGCGGATTAATCCCCCTCCCTCGACCAACAGACCTGTGGTGTCCAAAGGCTTGCGGGTTCCTTTCGACCAGATCCGGTGGCGACGTCGGATCAATAACCGGTTCGATCACTACAATCAATAACGACCGAACCGTTCGGTCATTTAGTATACAAATGAACTTGTCGAACAACCCGGGCGTTGCCTATTTGCACGACCCACTCCAGACTACCATCCGTCCTTTGTCGCTGACGCACTGAATCATTAGATATTTCATGGCCTCATTACCGGAATTTGAACATCAGCGCGCGGGGCGCCATCCGGACGGCGGACGCAACTCCCAGCCCGATTTCACCGGCCCCACGATCGGCAACTCACCCGCCAAGCGGGATCAGATTCTCCGCGGTGCACGGGAGATTTTTCTCGCCTCGGGCTTCGACGGCGCCAGCATGGGCGAGATCGCGCGCGCCGCGGGGGTGTCGAAGGGCACGCTTTATGTCTATTTCGATTCGAAGGAAGACCTGTTCACCGCGCTGGTGACGGATGAATGCAAGCGGACCGCCGAGGCCTGCTTCGAGCTCGACCCCGAAGCCCCCGCCGAGGCCACGTTGCGTGGCCTCTCCTGCCGCTATCTCCACGCCATGCTGGAACCGAGCCATATCCGCACGGTGCGGATGGTGATCGGGGTCACGGAGAAATTGCCGGATATCGGCCGCGCCTATCTTCAGGCCGGGCAGGAAACCGGGGTGCGCCGGCTGTCCGAATGGCTGCGGGTGAAGATCGCGCAGGGCGAGTTCGCCATCGAGGATGTGGAGATGGCCGCCTGGCAGTTCATGCTCGGCTGCCAGGGCAAGTTGATCATGCCGATGATCTTCGGCGACATCACGCTCCCCGACGCCACGATGATCCGCAAGGTCGTCGACCACACCGTCTATTCGTTCATGAGCGCCTTCGCCTGCCCGCCGCGCGAGGCCTGGCTGGCGCCTCAGCCGGCACAATTGCCCGATGGGGCCGATTCCGGCGCCGCGAGCGCGGACAATCCTTCGCGGAACGTCGGGTAGCGCAGCGCGCCACCGAGCAGCGCATGCAGGCGGTCGTTGCGCACCCGCCGGTTGTCGGCCCAGAACGAGCGCGCCATCGCCGACATGCCGCGCGCCGCCTGCTCGAAGCTCTCGCCACGGGGCGCCGGCACGCCGAGCAGCGCCGCCGCGAAGCGCACCGGCGCGCAGGAGGGCGAGGGCTCGTCGTCCACCACATTCACCACGCCGTCGAAGCGCTGCGAGACGGCGGCATGGATGGCGCCGGCGATGTCATCGACATGGATGCGGTTGAACACCTGCCCCTGCCGCTCGATACAGCGGGCGGTGCCGTCCGCCACATCGCGCAGCGCGTTGCGGCCGGGCCCGTAGATGCCGCCGAGCCTCAGCACCGCCACCGGGCGGCCCGAGCGCAGGCCCAGCGCCTGCCACCCGGCCTCCGCCTCGATGCGGCGGCGGGCGCGTGGCGCGGTGGCGGCCAGCGGCGCGGTCTCGTCGATCCATTCCCCGCCGGAATCGCCGTAGACGCCGATGGTGGAGAGATAGACCAGCGGCCCCGCGCCTTCCGCCAATGCGGCGCCGAGCGGACCGAGAAAGGGATCGCCGGCCTCCCCCGGGGGGGCGGAGGCGATGACCACGTCGGCACGGCCGGCGGCCTCGATCAGGCCGGGGGCCGCTTCGCCGTCGAACCGGATCATCTCCATGCCGGAGCGCGGGCCGCCCTCGCGGCCGGTGCCGATGCGGCGGGCGAAGCCATCGCCATGAAGGGCGACGAAGCGCTGGGCGCAGGTGCCGTGCCCCAGGCAGAGCAGGGTTCCGTTCATGGTCTCTCCCCCGCGATGGCAACGCCCGCCTGCCGCCATTCCTCGCGCACCTCCCGATCGGTCTCGTGGCCCTGCGCCTGCGCCAGCCTGGCGAGGGCCGGCGGCTCCAGCAGCCGGGCGAGTGCCCACACCGCCGCGCCGCGCACCAGCGGATCGGCGCCGCCAAGCAACCGCTCGGCCTCGGCGGCGAGGCGCGGTTCGCCCGAATTGCCGATCGCCACCAGCACGTTGCGCAGGAAGCGCGCATGCCCGATGCGCTTCACCGGGCTCTTCGAGAAGCGCGCCCGGAAGGCCGCATCGTCGAGCCGTGCAAGCTCGGCGAGCGCCGGCGCCCGGTTTTCGTCGCGGGCGGCGAGGCGCGCTTCTCGGCCCATCGCGGCGAACTTGTTCCACGGGCAGGCGGCGAGGCAGTCGTCGCAGCCATAGATGCGGTTGCCGATCAACGGGCGCAACTCGCGCGGAATGGCCCCCTTCAGCTCGATGGTGAGGTAGGAGATGCAGCGGCGCGCGTCGATGCGGTAAGGCGCGGGAAAGGCCCCGGTCGGGCAGGCATCGAGACAGGCGCGGCAGGAGCCGCAATGGTCGATTTCGCGCGCGTCCGGCGGCAGGGCGAGGTTGGTGGCGATGGCGCCGAGGAACAGCCAGGAGCCCTTGTCGCGCGAGACCAGATTGGTGTGCTTGCCCTGCCAGCCGAGCCCGGCCGCCTCGGCCAGCGGCTTCTCCATCAGCGGCGCGGTGTCGACGAACACCTTGACCTCGACCGCGCCCAAAGCCCCGGCGCGCGGCACGAAGCGCGAGGCGATGCGCTTCAGCTTGCCCTTGATCAGCTCGTGATAGTCGTCGCCGCGCGCATAGACCGAGATGGCGCCGCGTGCGCGCTCGTCGAGGATGGCGCGGGGGTCCTCGTCCGGCCCGTAATTGAGCCCCAGCAGGAGGATCGAGGCGACGTCCGGCCACATCCGGGCCGGCGCGGCCCGCCGCTCGGCGGTGGCGGGCATCCAGTCCATGTCGCCATGGGCGCCCTCGGCGATCCATTGGTGCAGGCGCGGGCCGGCATGGGGAATGGCGTCGGCGCTCGCGATGCCCATGGCGTCGAAGCCCTCCTCGCGGGCCAGCGCGAACAGATAGTCCTTGGCCGCCTCCGGCGTCAGAAATCCAGATCCGCGTAGCACGGCGCCGGCGGCATGCCCGCCATGGTCAGCGCGAGCAGGGGCCGGAACGCCGGACGCGACTTGATGCGCGCGTACCAGGTCTTCGCTCCCTCGTCCTCGTCCCAGGGCACGTCGCCCAGATAGTCGACGCAGGAAATATGCGCCGCGGCGGCGAGATCGGCATAGCTCATCCGCTCCCCGGCAAGCCAGTTCCGCGCCTTCAGCAGCCAGCCGATATATTGCAGATGATAGCGGATATTGGCCCGCGCCGCGCGGATGATGGCCATGTCCGGCGGGCCGCCGCCAAGCTCGCGCGGCGTGTAGCGCTTGTACACCTTCTCGCGCACCAGCGGCTCGGACACCTCGGCGTGGAACTTGTGGTTGAACCAGGAACTGAGCCGGCGCACCTCGACCCGCTCGCCGATGTGCACCGGCAGCAGACGTCGCGTGCCCAGCGCGCCGCCGCGGGTCTCGTCGAGATATTCGGTGATGGTGTCGATCCCCGGCACCACGAAGCCGTCATCCTCCACCAGCACGGGCGTGACGCCAGCGGGGTCGAGCATGAGGAATTCGGGCCGCCGCTCCCACACCCGTTCTTCTATCAGTTCAGGTTCGACGCCCATCTCGCCGAGAGCGAGACGCACGAGACGCGAATGGGCGCAGAAGGGATGGTGATAGAGCTGCATTTTCCGGGAGGGTCTGGAGGAGCCCTTGGCCAGGCGGCGCCTGAAATCGGTCTAGAAGGGTTCGCGCCTCATCGCAAGCCATCGCGGCGTCAACAAGGCGCGGCGGGCCGCCGGCGGGCGCGAACGCGGCCGCCGATTTCGGGTTATGGTGTCCACAGGGTTAACACCGCAGGGGGGTGGATCATGGAAAGCACGCGGCCGCACGGCATCTTCGTCTGGAACGAGCTGAACAGCCGCGACATCCCCGCCGCCAGGGCCTTCTACGCCGCCACGCTGGGCTGGAGCTTCGAGGCCATGCCCATCGCCGGTGGCACGGACTACTGGATCATCCGCAATGGCGATGCGCGGGTGGGCGGCATCTTCCCGCTGCACGGGCCGGAATTCGACGGCGTGCCGGAGCACTGGCTGTCCTATATCGCGGTCGACGACATCGACGAGCGGTGCGCCCGCGCCCTCACGGCGGGCGGTACCTTGATCCGCGCGCCCTTCGACGTGCCCGACGTCGGCCGGATCGCGATCATTCGTGATTCGCAAGGCGCCGTCGCCGGCTGGATCACGCCGAAAATGTGAGCCGACAAGGCGGCGCGCCCCTCTCCAACGCTCCGATATTGCTCACGATTCGGTCGAGCCGTAACCTGTGTGCCATATATGTGGCGTAACGGGGTTGCGACCGTTGCGTCGGCGCCCGCGCCTCCCTTCATGCCTCTCCCTGGGGAAGAACCACACGATGCAGCTCCACATCCCGACTCCCGCCATTGGCGCCTGCGGCTACTCCCTTCGCGAGGGGAGCCCCGAGTTCGACGATGTGGGAGCCGGGCTCGACGAGGCGGAAGCGCTCGGCGTCGAGGTGGTGGAACTGCCGGCCTATGCCTGGCACCTGATCGTCGACGGACGCATCCTCGAAAGCCGCCTGAAGGATCTGGTCCGGGCGCTCGAAGGCCGCCGGCTCGGCTACACGATACATGGCGCGCTGGCCATCAACCTGATGGACCTGCCCGAGCGCCTGCCGCGCCACGAGAAGGTGCTGGCCGCCAATATCGAGATCGCCGCGGCGGTTGGGGCGCGGCACCTCGTCGTGCACGCCGGCTTCGTGCGCGATCCCGACGACGATCTCGAAGTGGCCTATTCGCGCCAGCGCGACGCGCTCGCCCGGGCCGGCGACCTCGCCGCCGCGCGGGGCGTGACGCTGTGCGTCGAGAACATCTTCCGCTTCATCCATGCCCGCGAGACGGCGTCCCCGGCCAAGCTCGCCGGCGAACTGGCCGCGATCGACCATCCGGCGGTGAAGGCGACGCTCGATGTAAGCCACGCCTATATTCGCTGCACCGACGCGCGGCTCGACCCGATCGCCGAGATGGCGGCGCTGGCGCCCTATGTCGCGCATTTCCACCTGCACGATTCCTTCGGCAGGCCCAATGAGCGCCGCGCTGGCGACCTCTGGTACTACGACCCCGCCGAGGCGGTGGCCTTCGGCGAAGGCGACCTGCACCTGCCGATCGGCTGGGGCGGCATCGACTGGGACAGCGTGGTGCAGACGGTGCGCCCCGCCCCGGGCGCCATCGCCATACTGGAGCTGAACCCCCGCCACTGGCGCGAGCTGAAGGACCAGGTCGAGGTCCTGCGCGTGCTCGCCGGGCGCTTCCGGGCGGAACTCGCGCCGGTGGGCTGAGCCGGTCGCCCACCTGCCCGCAGTGCCGCGCGACGGCGCCTCTCGCCGGCATGTCCGGCAACGCCGCGCCGCCCTGGCCGGGCGTGGTTCGCCGGCGGCGCCGCAATTACGGCCGGGCTGCTTCTTGCGGCGGAAACGGCTGCCCCCTATATCGGCCACGAACGGCGCGAGGAGCGTCGTACCCTATTGTTTGGGGGCCGGTCCGGGGGCGCGGCACATCGAGTCCGTTCCTCTCCGGGTGCTTCAAGAAGGTCCGGCCGGCCTGCCGGAAGGAGAAACAGTATGTCTAAAGTCATCGGCATCGATCTCGGCACGACCAATAGCTGCGTCGCGGTCATGGAAGGCAGCACGCCGAAGGTGATCGAGAACGCGGAAGGCGCGCGTACCACGCCCTCCATCGTCGCCTTCACCGAGGATGGCGAGCGCCTCGTCGGCCAGCCGGCCAAGCGCCAGGCGGTGACGAACCCCGAGCGCACCTTCTTTGCGGTGAAGCGCCTCATCGGCCGCCGCTATGAAGACCCGATGGTCGAGAAGGACAAGAAGCTTGTTCCCTACCAGATCGTGCGCGCCGACAATGGCGATGCGTGGCTGGAGTCGGACGGCAAGAAATATTCGCCCTCGCAGATCTCCGCCTTCACGCTGCAGAAGATGAAGGAGACCGCGGAGGCCTATCTCGGCGCCAAGGTCGAGAAGGCGGTCATCACCGTCCCGGCCTATTTCAACGACGCCCAGCGCCAGGCCACCAAGGACGCCGGCCGCATCGCCGGCCTTGAAGTGCTGCGCATCATCAACGAGCCCACCGCCGCCGCGCTGGCCTATGGCCTCGACAAGAAGCAGGCCGGCACCATCGCGGTCTACGACCTCGGCGGCGGCACCTTCGACGTGTCGATCCTCGAGATCGGCGACGGCGTGTTCGAGGTGAAGTCCACCAATGGCGACACCTTCCTGGGCGGCGAAGACTTCGACATGCGGCTCGTCACCTATCTCGCCGACGAGTTCAAGAAGGAGCAGGGCATCGATCTGCGCAACGACAAGCTCGCCCTGCAACGGCTGAAGGAAGCCGCCGAGAAGGCCAAGATCGAGCTGTCGTCGGCCACCCAGACCGAGATCAACCTGCCCTTCATCACCGCCGATGCCTCGGGCCCGAAGCATCTGACCATGAAGCTCACCCGCGCCAAGTTCGAGGCGCTGGTGGACGACCTGATCCAGCGCACCATGGAGCCCTGCAAGAAGGCGCTCAAGGATGCCGGCCTCACCGCCGGGCAGATCGACGAGGTCGTGCTCGTCGGCGGCATGACCCGCATGCCCAAGGTGCAGGAAGTGGTGAAGCAGTTCTTCGGCAAGGAGCCCCACAAGGGCGTCAACCCGGATGAAGTGGTCGCCATCGGCGCCGCGATCCAGGCCGGCGTGCTGCAGGGCGACGTGAAGGACGTGCTGCTGCTCGACGTGACCCCGCTCTCGCTCGGCATCGAGACGCTGGGCGGCGTGTTCACCCGCCTGATCGACCGCAACACCACCATCCCGACCAAGAAGAGCCAGGTATTCTCCACCGCCGAGGACGGCCAGACGGCGGTGACGATCCGCGTCTTCCAGGGCGAGCGCGAAATGGCGGCGGACAACAAGATCCTCGGCCAGTTCGACCTCGTCGGCATCCCGCCGGCGCCGCGCGGCGTGCCGCAGGTGGAAGTCGCCTTCGACATCGACGCCAACGGCCTGGTCAACGTCTCGGCCAAGGACAAGGGCACCGGCAAGGAGCAGCAGATCCGCATCCAGGCCTCCGGCGGCCTGTCCGACACCGACATCGACAAGATGGTGAAGGACGCCGAGGCGCACGCCGAGGAAGACAAGAAGCGCCGCGCCGCGGTCGAGGCGAAGAACCACGCCGAGGCGCTGGTGCACTCGACCGAGAAGTCGCTCGCCGAATATGGCGACAAGGTCGGCGCGCCCGAGAAGGCCGCGATCGAGACCGCGCTCGCCGACCTCAAGGCGGCGATGGAAGGGGACGACGCCGAGGCGATCGCCGCCAAGACCAACGCGCTGGCGCAGGCCTCCCTCAAGCTCGGCGAGGCGATGTACGCCTCCCAGCAGGGCGATGCCGGCACCGCCGAGGCGCCGAAGGACGATGTGGTGGACGCCGAGTTCACCGAGGTCGACGACGACAGCAAGAAGTCGGCCTGATCCACATCTGAGCGCCGCCCCCGGACTTCGCTCCGGGGGCGGATTTCTTTCCATGGCCCCGCGGCCCATGCCGCGCGCCACGGGTCTGGGCAAGCCCGGCACGCAGGATCACGGCCGGGGCGATCTCCGGCAGGTTTCCTGCATGCCGGCCGGAACCGCCCGCCGCGGGAAGCGCCGGCGGCGGCCAAGGATGCGACGGCACAGCGACCCATGTCCAAACGCGACTATTACGAACTTCTCGAAGTCACCAAGACCTGCAGCGATGGCGAGCTGAAGAGCTCCTACCGCAAGCTGGCGATGAAGTGGCACCCGGACAAGAATCCCGGTAACGACCAGGCCGAGCTGCGTTTCAAGGAAATCAGCGAGGCCTACGACGTCCTCAAGGACCCGCAGAAGCGCGCCGCCTATGACCGCTTCGGCCACGCCGCCTTCGAGGGCGGCATGGGCGGGCAAGGCGGGCCGGGCTTCGGCAACGATTTCGCCTCGACCTTCTCCGATATTTTCGACGACCTGTTCGGCATGTCCGGCGGCCGGCGCGGCGGCGGCGGTGGACGCGGCGGGCGCGAGCGCGGGGCGGACCTGCGCTACAACATGGAAATCACGCTGGAGGAGGCGTTCTCCGGCAAGGACGCCACCATCCGCCTGCCGACCTCGATCGTCTGCGAGACCTGCACCGGCACCGGCGCCAAGCCCGGCACCCAGCCCACCACCTGCCGCACCTGCTCAGGAAGCGGGCGCATCCGCCAGGCGCAGGGCTTCTTCACGCTGGAGCGCACCTGCCCGACCTGCCAGGGACGCGGCCAGGTGATCGAGGACCCCTGCCCGGCCTGCGCCGGCGCCGGCCGCACCACCAAGGAGCGCACGCTGGAAGTGGGGATTCCCGCCGGTGTCGAGGACGGCACCCGGATCCGGCTCGGCAATGAGGGCGAGGCCGGCGTGCGCGGCGGCCCGTCCGGCGATCTCTACATCTTCCTGTCGCTTGCCCCGCACGATTTCTTCCAGCGCGACGGCGCGGACCTGTTCTGCCGCGCGCCGATTTCCATGGTCACGGCCGCGCTTGGCGGCACCTGCGAGGTGCCGACCATCGACGGCGAGACCACCAAGGTGAAGATTCCCGAGGGCACGCAGTCCGGCAAGCGCTTCCGGCTTTCGGGCAAGGGCATGCCGGTGCTGCGCAGCCGCACCCGCGGCGACATGTATGTGCAGGTCGTCGTCGAAACGCCGCAGAATCTGACGCGGCGTCAGCGTGAACTTCTGGCGGAATTCGATGCCGAATGTTCGAAGGACACGCATCCCGAATCCAGCGGCTTCTTCGCCAAGGTGAAGGATTTCTTTGCCGGAGACGCCGAATAAATGGAGAAACGTAATCCGCGCGTCATCGCGGGGCCTTAACAGGAGGCTATCCGGCCATTAATGTTGGCCTGGTGTCGTTGCCCCTGCTTCGCGCCCCGCCCTCCGCACCTGCGTCGCCGCGCTTCCCGCCACGGCTTACCGGAATTGAAGTCGCATGCTCCATCGTTCTGCCTGCCCCTCGCCGAAAGAGCGCCCCGACGAAGTCCGCTTCCTTCAGTCCTGGTTCCAGAATCCGCTGCGCACCGGCGCGGTGTCGCCGTCGGGCCGGGCGCTGGCCCGCACCATGGCGGGCTATGTGGACCCCGAGCAGGACGGCCCGGTCATCGAGCTCGGTCCCGGCACCGGACCGGTGACGGCGGCACTGGTCGCCCGCGGCGTCGCGCCCGAGCGGCTGGTGCTGATCGAGTACAATCCGGAATTCTGCAAGCTGCTGCGGCTGCGCTTCCCCGCCGCCACCGTGATCCGAGGCGATGCCTATGACATGGCCCGCACGGTGGAGAGCCATATCGACCGCCCGGCGGCGGCCGTGGTCTCCAGCCTGCCGCTGTTCACCCGCCCGGCGCCCGAGCGCCACGGGCTGCTGGACCAGGCCTTCGGCCTCTCCGTGCCGCGCGCGCCCTTCATCCAGTTCACCTATGCCGTCGTCTCGCCGGTACCGCTGCTGCCCGAACGGTTCGATGCCCATGTCAGCCAGCGCATCTGGGCCAACCTTCCGCCGGCCCGCGTCTGGGTCTATCGTTCCAACATGCACCGCGCGGCGGCGCCGGAGCTGAACGCCGTCGGCGCGTGAGGCCGGAAGCCGCCGCCTGATCGCCGAGGCCCTCATGCGTTCGCCGCGTATCGTCGTGTTCGCCGGTTCCATCCGCACCGGCTCGTTCTCCGCCAGCCTCGCCGCGCTGGCCGCCAAGGAGCTCGCCCAGCTGGAATGCGAGCCGCTCCTGCTGTCGCTCGCCGACTACCCGATGCCGATCTATGACGGCGACCTGGAAGCGAATGAGGGCGTGCCGGCCAGCGCGAAGCAGTTGCGCGACCAGCTCGCCCGCGCCGACGGCGTGTTCATCGCCACCCCCGAATACAATGCCGGCCTGCCGCCGCTACTGAAGAACGCGCTCGACTGGGCCAGCCGCGTGCGCGGCGGCGAGGGCGACGCCTTCAAGGGGCCGGTCTACGCCATCGGCTCCTCCTCGCCCGGCGGGCTCGGCGGCTACCGCGCCTCGATGATGCTGCGCCAGACGCTGGCGCTCGGCCTCGGCTGCCTGGTGCTGGCCGAGCAGGTGATGGTGGCCGGCGCGGCCAATGCCTTCGACGCGCGCGGCGACTTCAAGGACGACAAGGCGCGCGAAAGGTTGCGCGGCGTGATGACAGCGCTTATCGAGCAAGCGGCGCTGCGGGCCGGTCTGCGCGCCTGACGCCGCGGAGACCGCCAGCCATGCACGCCCCCGTTCCCGACCCGCGCGACCGGCTGATCGTCGCGCTGGACCTGTCGTCGGTGGGGGCGGCGGAGAGCCTCGTCTCCCGCCTCGGCGACACGGTGAATTTCTACAAGATCGGCTACGAGCTCGGCTTCGCCGGCGGCCTCGGCTTCGCCCGCGAACTGATCGCCGATGGCCGCAAGGTATTCATCGACTTCAAGCTGCACGACATCGGCAACACGGTGGCGCGCGGCGTCGCCAGCCTCGCCGCGCTGGGCGCCAGCTTCGCCACCGTGCACGCCTATCCCCAGACCATGCGGGCGGCGATGGAGGGCAAGGGCGCCAGCCCGCTGCGCATCCTCGCCGTCACCGTGCTCACCTCCTATGACGAGGGCGACCTCAATGAGGCCGGCTATGCGGCGAGCGTCGCCGAGACGGTGGCCCGCCGCGTCGCGCAGGCCCGCGCGATCGGCATTGACGGCATCGTCTGCGCCCCCACCGACGCCGCCTCGGTGCGCGCGGCGCTGGGGCCGAGGGGCGCCATCGTCACCCCCGGCGTGCGCCCGGACGGCAGCGATGCCGGCGACCAGAAGCGCATCGCCACGCCATTCGCCGCCATCCGCGCCGGCGCCGACCATCTGGTGGTCGGCCGGCCGATCGTCGCCTCGCCCGACCCCGCTGCCGCCGCCCGCGCGGTGCTGGCCGAGATCGCGCGCGCGCTTTCCTGAACCGACGCAGAAGGATTGATGAAGATGGCCAAGGGCTACTGGATCAGCCGCCTCGATGTGCATGATGGCGACGGCTACAAGCCGTATCTGCAGGGCGCCGAGCCGGCCATCGCCGCGTTCGGCGGGCGGTTTCTGGTCCGCGGCGGCGAGCCGGAGGTGCTGGAGGGCACGGCCCGCTCACGCAATGTCGTGGTCGAGTTCAAGGACTACGAAACCGCGCTCGCCTGTTTCCACTCGCCGGAATACCAGGCCGCCTACACCCATCGCGCCGCCTCTTCGGAGGGCGAGCATCTCGTCATCGAGGGCTATACGGGCGACCAGCCGGCAGCGGGCACGATTTCCGGCCCGGCGCAGGGGCCCGGCACCGGCTATTGGGTAATGCGCATCGACGTGCACGACATGGAGACCTACAAATCCTATGTCGCCGCCGACGCGCTCGCCATCGCCAAATATGAAGGCTGGTTCGTGGTGCGCGGCGGCCGCCACGAGGGCGTGCATGGCGAGGCCCGCTCGCGCAACGTGCTCGTCGCCTTCAAGGATTACGACACCGCGCTGGCCTGCTATCACTCGCCGGAATACCAGGCCGCGCTCGCCTTCCGCAGCAAGGCGGCGGTGGCCGAGGTGATCGCCATAGGCGGCGTCTGACCCGCTCGTCGCCCCCGCAAGGCGGCCTCACACTTGCGCAAAACCCTGCGGCGCCTGGAAACCGGGCCGCAGGGCGGGCACCGGCGCAAGCTCGCGCGGCTTTGTCGCCATGGACCGCGCCGCACCGGTGGACAAGGCAAATGACTCCTGCTATGTGCCCTCACCCTGATCGGCTGCCCGCCTTCCCGTAGGTTTTCGGGAGACCCGCACCGGTCTCCAGAATTCAACCATGCGCACGAAGAGGAAGACACGTGCAGGTTCTCGTTCGGGACAACAACGTCGACCAGGCCCTCAAGGCGCTGAAGAAGAAGATGCAGCGCGAGGGTATTTTCCGCGAGATGAAGCTGCGCGGACACTACGAGAAGCCGTCCGAAAAGCGCGCCCGCGAGGAGGCCGAGGCCATCCGCCGCGCCCGCAAGCTCGCCCGCAAGCGCGCCCAGCGCGAGGGCCTGCTGCCGTCCAAGCCGAAGGTCGTCCCCGGCGCCCGCTGAGACGGCCTCCGGGGCACCGCACATGCGGGAGGCCCGGCGGCGAGAGAGTGCCAAGCGCGGTGACCCCGGTCGCCGCGCTTTTTGCATTGGAGAGCTACCGGCCGGGGAGAACTCGCGGCCGGATGAAGCGGGCGGCCTCGTCCCGGATATGACCACGAAGGCAAAGCGGCGGTTCGCCGGCGCCCGTGCGTGGCTTACCGGCGGCGCGCCCTACTGGCGGTTATAGGGGATGGTGTACTCGCCGGCGCGGATGCGCTCGGCCAGGCGCTCGGCGAAGCCGGCGGCGGCTTCCTCGCCATAAGTGGCGACCATCGAGCGGATGGCGGTGAACAGCGCCGCCTGCGCCAGGCAGTCCTCGTCGAGCCCATCATAGACGGCCTCGTTCCACGCCTCGTCGAGATAGGCGAGCGCGGCGTGGCGCTCATCCTCGTGAGTCTGGTCGGCCTGGTCGTCGATGTCGAGCGTTCCGGGAAGTTGAGACAATCCAAATCCTCCGCGTGCCGAAATGTCTGCGCCTGTGCGGCACGCTACCTGTAGACCTTAGCATGCCCTGCCGGCACGTCCGCTCAAGAATTGAAGGACGGTTAATCTGCCGCGGCAAAAATGCGACAGGTGTGACATAATCGTACACCGACAGCCGCCGCGGGCGGCGGTTCAGTTGCTGCCGTAGCGGGTGGCGACATCACGGGCGAGCTTGGCCCCGGTCTCCAGATAGCGCTGGCTCGCCAGTTCCGCCGAGGGGGTGCAGGTGCGGTAGACCTGCCTGTAGCCCTCATAGCCGGTGTTGAAGGCACTGGTGAGCTGGCCGCGGCGATCGCCCGAGGGCGCCTCGACATTCAGCAGAGCCTGCATTTCGTCGCGCCAGCGCGTCGTCTCGGCCGCCCCGCAAAGCGGGCGCAGATAGTGCAGCGCTCCGAGAATCTCGGCGAGGTGCAGCAGGTCGGCCTCATAGGGCGGGGCGCCGCCCTGGGTCGACTGCGCCACGGCGGGCAGCGGGCCGACGGCAAGGCTCGCCAGCAGCACAAAGAGCGAAAGGGGGCGGGGCGCGGCGGGTCGCATGCGGCTGTGGTGCGCCAGCGCCGCGCGGGCGTCAAGAGCCCGCACGCTGGCTAGGCCGCATCCGGCGCGTCGGCGCCGCGGGCCAGCAGAAACGCCGCCTCGACGATGCCAGCGAGCCCCGGCGTCGTCTCCTCCGGCAGGGCGGTGGGAAGGAACCAGCCGACCTCGGCCGCCTCCGGCCCCACCGCCGGCTCGAAGGCGACCCAGCGCGCGGCATGGCTCACCACGACGAAATGGGCCGCCAGCGCGCCCGACGGATCGCGCTGGATGATGTCGAGCGCACCGGCAACGCCCAGAACATGGCAGGCAACGCCGACCTCCTCCATCACCTCGCGCGTCGCGGCCTGCGCCAGCGTCTCGCCCGGCTCGACCCGCCCGCCCGGCAGCGTCCACAGCCCGCGCGAGGGATTCTGGCCACGCCGCGCCAGCAGCACCCGGCCCTCGCGGAACACGGCGGTGCTGGCAGCGAGCACGGGTCTGGTCGATTCCGGCATAGGTATCGGGCTCCGTCTGGGGCGAATCGCTCCTCATCCTAGCCGGTTTGCGCCGCGTGCCGGGCTGGCCCCGCTTGACGGCGCCCGATTGGGGCCGCATTCGGATCGGAAGGTTCGATCCTCGGCACGGCGGAAGGCGGGAGCGGTTGATGGGTGAGGCGGTGGAACGCGGGCCGATGCCGCTGCGCCTTTGCATGCTGGCCGTGCTGCTCGCCGCAACGACGACGCTCGGCAGCCCCGGAGCGGCAGCGCAGGCGAATGAGGACGCCGGCCGCAAGCCGGCAAATGCCGACGGCAGGTCCGATCCCGCCTGCGCCAGCTACGGCGCCGGCTTCACCCGCCTGCCCGGCTCCTCCACCTGCGTGAAGATCAGCGGCGGCATCCAGGCGGACCTCTATTCGACCGACGTCAACGGCTCGACCCGGGTCGACGCGCTCGCGCCGGGGCTGAAGAGCAAGTAGCCCGGCCAATCAACAGCTTGGCGTGGAGACGTTCAGCGCCCGAACACGGCGAAATAACGCTCGATCGTGCCGGCATAGACGCGGGCAAGCGCCCGCACCTCGTCGATCGGCGTCGATTCGTCCACCGCGTGCATGCTGGTGCCCACCAGCCCGAACTCGACCACCGGGCAGTAATCCTTGATGAAGCGGGCATCGGAGGTGCCTCCCGTGGTGGAAAGCTCGGGGCGCTGGCCGGTCGCCTGCGCGACCGCCTCGACCACGACATCGACGAACTCGCCGGGCGCGGTGAGGAAGCTGTCGGAGGAGCGGGCCTCGAAGGCGAGGGCGAAGCGCACCTCGTTGCCCGCCGCCGCCACCATCCGGCGTTCGATCTCGGCCGCCAGCGTCTCAGGGGTCCAGAGATCATTGAAGCGGATATTGAAGCGCGCCCGCGCCTCGGCGGGGATCACGTTGAAGGCGGGATTGCCGACATCCACCGAGACGACTTCGAGATTCGACGCCTGGAAATGCGCGTTGCCGCCGTCGAGCGGCTCGGCCTTCAGGGCGGCGAGCAGCCTCACCATGCCCGGAATCGGGTTCTCGGCGAGATGGGGATAGCCGACATGGCCCTGCCGGCCGTGCACGGTGAGCGTGCCGGACAGCGAGCCGCGGCGGCCGATCTTCACCATGTCGCCCAATGCCGCGCGCGAGGAAGGCTCGCCCAGCACGCAATGGTCGATTCGTTCGTCGCGGTCGGCCAGCCAGCGCAGCAGCTTTTCGGTGCCGTTGATGGCCGGGCCTTCCTCGTCGCCGGTCAGCAGGAACGAGATGGAGCCCGGCCGTTCGCCCTTCCCGCCGGGGCCGTGCGTGGCGGCGAAATCCAGCCCGGCGGCGATGAAGGCGGCCACGCCCCCCTTCATGTCGACCGCGCCGCGGCCATAGATCAGCCCGTCCTGTATCGCGCCCTCGAAGGGCGGGAAGCGCCAGTGCGCGGCATTGCCCGGCGGCACCACGTCGGTATGGCCGGCGAAGCACAGATTCGGCCCGCGCGTGCCGAAGCGGGCGTAGAGATTCTGCACGTCCGGCGTGTCGGGTCCGGTCAGCGTTACCCGGTGGGTGGCGAAACCCGCCGCGCTCAGCAACGCATCGAGATAGGCCAGCGCGCCGCCCTCCTCCGGGGTCACCGAGGGGCAGCGGATGAGCGCGCGCAGGATCTCGACCGGGTCGGCGGCGTCGGCGCGGGAGGAAGGGACAGTGGCGGGCATGCTTGATCCTCTCCTCATCATCCCGGACGGCCAAAGGCTCATCCGGGATCGCGTGCCGACGGCCCGGCCGCCAGCCACGAACAATCCCGGCTCTTCGCTACGCTTCGGCCGGGACGGCGGACAAGCCGGGGCGCGGGAAACCCGCGTTCAGTCCCGGAGCAGATCGTTGATCGAGGTCTTGGAGCGGGTCTGCTCGTCCACCCGCTTGACGATCACCGCGCAGTAGAGCGAGGGGCCGGGCGCCCCGTTGGGCAGCGGCCTGCCGGGGAGCGACCCGGGCACCACGACCGAATAGGCCGGCACCTCGCCGACGAACACCTCGCCGGTGGCGCGGTCGACGATCTTGGTGGTGGCGGAGATGAACACGCCCATGGAGAGCACCGAGCCGCGGCGCACGATCACGCCTTCCACCACTTCCGAGCGGGCGCCGATGAAGCAGTCGTCCTCGATGATGACCGGGCCGGCCTGCAGCGGCTCCAGCACGCCGCCAATGCCGACGCCGCCGGACAGGTGCACGTTCCTGCCGATCTGCGCGCAGGAGCCGACCGTCGCCCATGTGTCGACCATCGAGCCGGCATCGACCCGCGCGCCGAGATTGACGAAGGACGGCATCAGAACCACGTTCGGCGCGATGAAGGCCGAGCGGCGGACGATGGCGCCCGGCACGGCGCGGAAGCCCGCCGCGCGGAATTCGCCCTCGCCCCAGCCCTCGAACTTGGAGGGCACCTTGTCCCACCAGTGGGCACCGCCGGGGGCGCCGGGAATGGCAGTCATGTCGTTGAGGCGGAAGGACAGCAGCACCGCCTTCTTGAGCCACTGGTTGACGCTCCACTGGCCGTCCGCGCCGGGCTCGGCGACCCGCGCCTCGCCGGCGTCGAGCAGGCCCAGCGCCTCGTTCACCGCGTGGCGGATCTCGCCGCCGGTCTCGAAATTGACCTCGGCCCGGTTGTCGAAGGCGGTCTCGATGATGCTCTGAAGCTGGCTCGACATGTCACTCTCCGCTGTTGGCGGGTCTTGTCCGGTCGCGCGCGGCTTCTGTCAACTTGGATGTGCGCGGGAGGGGCGGCGAGCCGCCAGTGCGCCGTCATCCTGAGGTGCGCGCGCAGGCTCACGCCCTGAGGCTGTTCAGGAACGCCGTCAGGTCCTGCGTCACCACGTCGATATGGGCGCCGTCGCGGCCCTCATGCTCCCACGCCTCGCGGTCGGCCGGGTTGACGGCAAGGCCGGGCGGCACCACCAGCACGGTGCGCATGCCGAGCCGGGCCGGCACTTCGAGGTTGCGGGCGAGGTCCTCGAACATCGCCGCACGGGCAGGGTCGACCTCGAAGCGGGTAAGGAAGCCGCGATAGGCGGCCTCCTGCGGCTTGGGGTGAAATTCGGCGGCGACGATATCGTGCACATCGGCGAAATGCTCGGAGATGCCGAGCTTGGCCAGCACCTGCTCGGCATGGCGGCGCGAGCCGTTGGTGTAGACCAGCTTGCGGCCCGGCAGCGCGCCGATCGCCTCGCCCAGCGCCGGCGCCGCCTCGAGGCTGGCGAGATCGATGGCGTGGACATGGGCGAGGAAGTCGTCCGGGTCCATCGCGTGCTCGATCATCAGCCCGCGCAGCGAGGTGCCGTATTTGCGGTAGTAGCCCTTCTGCAGCGCGAACGCCTCGTCCAGCGACAGGCCGAGGAAGTTGGCGATATAGGCGCGCATCTTCATGTCGATCTGCCGCCACAGGTCCAGGCCCGGCGGGTAGAGCGTGTTGTCGAGGTCGAACACCCAGGTGTCGACGTGGGAGAAGTCGGCATGGGAGACGTCGGCGGGCGACCCGGCGGCAATGGGGGATGGCGTGTTCATGGCGTCCTCCATAGCGAAGCTCGGGCGGCCCGGCGAGGCGTGATTTCACGTTTGGGCGCGTTACCTCTCCCCGCCCGGGGAAAGCTCGGCGCGGAGCACCGGGTGAGGGGTGCCCCGCACATCGGCCAGCCGGCGTTCCCCTCTCCCCCCGCCGGGGAGAGGGGGCAGGGCGTCGTCACCGCGTAATGAGCGTGCCGGCGCCGTGGTCGGTCAAGAGTTCCAGCAGCACCGCGTGCGGCACCTTGCCGTCGAGGATCACCACCCCTTCCACGCCCTGCTCCAGCGCGTAGATGCAGGTTTCCACCTTCGGGATCATGCCGCCGGAAATGGTGCCGTCGGCGATCAGCGCGCGGGCCTGCGCGATGGTCAGTTCCTTGATCAACTGCTTGTTCGCATCGAGCACGCCGGGCACATCGGTCAGCAGCAGCAGCCGCTTGGCGTCCAGCGCCCCGGCGATGGCGCCGGCGAAGGTGTCGGCGTTGACGTTGAAAGTGCCACCATCCTTGCCGGTGGCGACCGGGGCCAGCACCGGGATCAGCTCGCGGCCGAGGATCTGGTCGAGCACGGTGGTGTCGACCCTCTCCGGCTCGCCGACGAAGCCGAGATCGACCACCTGCTCAATGTTGGAATCGGGGTCGCGCACCGAGCGCGTGACCTTGGAGGCGACCACCATGTTGCCGTCCTTGCCGGACAGCCCCAGCGCCTTGCCGCCGGCCTCGTTGATGAAGCCGACCAGCGATTTGTTGATCGAGCCGGCAAGCACCATCTCGACGATCTCGACGGTGGCCTTGTCGGTGATGCGCAGCCCGGCGGCGAATTCCGACTTGATGCCGAGCTTGGCCAGCATGGCGCCGATCTGCGGCCCGCCGCCATGCACCACCACCGGGTTCACGCCGGACTGTTCGAGCAGCACGATGTCCTGGGCGAAGTCCCGCGCCACCTGCTCGTCGCCCATGGCGTGGCCGCCATATTTCACCACGATGACGGCGTCGTCATAACGCTGCATGTGCGGCAGCGCCTGCACCAGCACGCGCGCCTTGGTGTGGTCGTCAATGGTCTCGGCGGTGGTCTCAGCGGTCATTGGCGGGTCCGTTCGCACGGGTGAGCAAGGGTGAGACGGGCGCGAAGCCGCGCGGGGCGGCCGGATGGGGAGAGCCCTTCTAGCCGATTTCGGTGACGCTTCTCAATCATCGCCTTGTGTCGCGAGGGTGGCGGGGATGCGGGCGTGCAAGCAACGGCTTGCGCCGGCGAACCTGTCCGCCGTGTCCCGCGCGTGCCATATCCGGCGCATGGATACGCTTTCCCCCCGCGCCAGGCCGCTCAAGGCACGTTTCGTCGAAGGCTCGACCCTGCGCCATGTGGCGACGATGACCGCCGCCGGCTCGGTCGGCCTGGTCGCGGTGTTCGTGGTCGACCTGCTGAACCTGTTCTACATCTCGCTGCTCGGCGAGGAGGAGCTGGCGGCAGCTATCGGCTATGCCGGCACGGTGATGTTCTTCACCACCTCGATCGGCATCGGCGTGATGATCGCCGGCTCGGCGCTGGTGTCGCGGGCGATTGGCGGCGGGCAGGTCGACGACGGGCGCCGGCTCTCCACCTCCTCGCTGATCTACATGGCGCTCGCCACCGGGCTGATGACGCTCGCCATGCTGCCCTTCCTCGGCCCGATGCTGGCGCTGCTCGGCGCCACCGGCCGCACGCTGGAACTGGCGCGCGGCTTCCTGCTCATCGTGCTGCCTTCCACCCCGCTGCTCGGCCTCGGCATGGCCGCCTCCGGCACGCTGCGCGGCATTGGCGACGCCCGCCGCTCGATGTGGGTCACGCTGTCGGGCGGCCTCGTCACCGCCGTGCTCGACCCGGTGCTGATCCTCGGGCTCGGCCTCGGCGTCGAGGGCGCCGCCATCGCCACGGTGATCGCCCGTCTGGCGATGACCGCCTATGGCCTCAACGCGGTGATAAGGGTGCACAAGCTCGCCGCGCGGCCGAGCGTTGCCGGCTTCCTCACCGATTTCGGTCCGCTCTCGGCCATCGCGGTGCCGGCGATCCTCACCAACATCGCCACCCCGGTCGGCAATGCCTATGTCACCTATGCCCTCGCCCCCCATGGCGACGCGGCAGTGGCGGCCTGGGCGGTGATCGGCCGGCTGATCCCGGTCGCCTTCGGCCCGCTCTTCGCGCTCACCGGCGCCATCGGCCCCGTGATCGGACAGAACGTCGGCGCGCGGCGTTACGACCGGGTGCGGCAGACGGTGCGCGACAGCCTCAAGCTCACGCTCACCTATGTACTCGGCGTCTGGCTGATCCTGGCGCTGGCCCGCCAGCCCATCGCCGGCGTGTTCGGCCTGTCGGCGGAGGGCGTGGCGCTGGTCGAGTTCTTCTGCCTCTATGCGGCGGGCGCCTATGTGTTTTTCGGCGCGCTGTTCGTCGCCAACGCCGCCTTCAACAATCTCGGCGCACCGCTGCTCTCGACCCTGTTCAACTGGGGGCGGGCGACGCTCGGCACCATTCCCTTCGTCTGGCTCGGCGGGCGCTGGTACGGCGTCGAGGGGGTCATCGCCGGGCAGGCGCTGGGCTCGGTCGCCTTCGGCGTGGCGGCGCTGATCTGCGCCTTCGCCGTGGTGGGGCGGCTGCATGCCGGCACGCCCCCGCCATTGCCTGCGACCCCGCTGGCCGGAGCCGAGCTGCCGCCGTTCTCGCGCGGCGAGGACGCCCCCGCCATCGAGACGGCGGAAAGCCCCTTCCCGACACGGGAGACGGACCCCTTTCCTCGCAGTGGGGAGAACGGATAGAGTACGGGGATGAGCGACACCGCCTATTCCGGCTTCGTCCCGCCCGACGTCGTCGTGCCCCTGGACGGGCGCCAGTCCGAGACCGCCCGCGGCATCCAGCGCGGGGCGCTGCGCTATCTGGCGGCACGCGGCCTCGTCGGCGTGCCGGAATTCTGCCTCGCCTCCGGCCGGCGGGCCGACATCGCCGCCCTCGATACGCGCGGCGAGGTGTGGGTGGTCGAGATCAAATCGTCGGTCGCCGATTTCCGCACCGACCGCAAATGGAGCGAATACCGGCTGCATTGCGACCGGCTGTTCTTCGCCGTCGGCCCGGATTTCCCGCTGGACATATTGCCCGAGGATGCCGGCATCCTCGTCGCCGATCCGTTCGGCGCCGGGCTGGTGCGCGAGGCGCCGCGCCACCCGATGGCGGGCGCCACCCGCAAGGCGCTGACCCTGCGCTTCGCCCGCGCCGCCGCCGGCCGGCTGATGGGGCTGATGGACCCGGAAGCTTTGCGGGGCATCGCGCTGTGAAGCTCTGTCCGCCGGATCGACCATCCGGGCGATGGAAAGCACGATTCTGCGAAACAGTGAGGGGATAACCGGCCGTGACGCTTGAAACGCGGCCCCCGCCTCTGCCAGCGTCCCCGCCATGGATGCGCCCGTGAACAAGATCGCCCCCGGCGAGGCCGCGACCGAACGTCCCGTCCCCAAGGCGGCAGGCGACGGCGAACGCGTCACCCCGATGATGGCGCAATATATCGAGATCAAGACCGCCAATCCCGGCAGCCTGCTGTTCTACCGGATGGGCGATTTCTACGAGTTGTTCCTGGAAGACGCCGAGATCGCCGCGCGCACGCTCGGCATTGTGCTCACCAAGCGCGGCAAGCACCAGGGCGAGGACATCCCGATGTGCGGGGTGCCGGTGGAGCGGGCCGAGGAATATCTCCACAAGCTGATCGCCGCCGGCCACCGCGTCGCCGTGTGCGAACAGATGGAACCGCCGGCCGAGGCGAAGAAGCGCGGGCCCAAGAGCGTGGTCAGGCGCGACGTGATCCGCCTCGTCACCCCCGGCACGCTCACCGAGGACGCGCTGCTGGACGCGAGGCGCGAGAACGTGCTGGCGAGCCTTGCCCGGGTGAAGGGCGGGACCGGCGAGGAGGGCGACGGCTACCTCTACGCCCTCGCCTTCGCCGACATCTCCACCGGCTCGTTCCGTGTCGCCGAGACCGATGGCGCCCGCCTCGCCGCCGACCTCGCCCGCATCGAGCCGGCCGAGCTTCTCGTCGCCGACGCGGTCTATGAGGACCCCGAGCTGCGCCCGCTCTGGCGCGACCTGCCGGCGGTGACGCCGCTGCCGAAGGAGAGCTTCGACGGGGCGACCGCCGAGCGGCGCATCGCCGGCTTCTTCCAGGTGGCGACGCTGGATTCCTTCGGCACCTTCGCGCGCGCCGAACTTGCCGCCGCCGGCGCCATCGTCGCCTATATCGAGCGCACCCAGCTCGGCGCCCGCCCGCCGCTCAGCCGGCCGCAGCGCGAATCTTCCTGCGACGCCATGGTGATCGACCCGGCGACGCGGGCCAATCTCGAAATCCTGCGCACCACCACCGGCGAGCGGGCGGGAAGCCTGTGCGCGGCGGTCGACCGTACCGTCACCTCCGCCGGGGCGCGCCTGCTCGCCCGCCGCCTCGCCGCGCCGCTGACCGACCCTCGGCGCGTGGCCGATCGGCTCGATGCGGTGGAGTGTCTGGTCGATGCGACCGGTTTGCGCACCCAGTTGCGCGAGCGGCTCGCCCGCGCCCCGGACCTCGCCCGCGCTCTTTCCCGGGTGGCGCTGGGGCGCGCCGGCCCGCGCGACCTCGCCGCCATCGGCCGGGGACTCGGTGAGGGCACGGTGATCGCCGCCCTGATCGACGCCGCATCGGCGCCGGACGAACTGGTGACCGCCGCCGCCGCGCTGAAGGGCGTCGATCCCGCGCTCGCCGCGACGCTGACGGCCGCGCTCGACGACGAGCTGCCGCTCAACCGCCGCGACGGCGGCTTCATCCGGCCCGGCTATGCCGAGGAACTCGACGCCACCCGCGCCCTGCGCGACGAGAGCCGGCGCGTGGTGGCGGCGCTGGAGCGCCGCTATGTCGAGGAGACGGGCGTGCGCGCGCTCAAGATCCGGCACAATGCTGTGCTCGGCTATTTCGTCGAGGTGAGCCAGCAGAATGCCGACCGGCTGCGCGAGCCGCCTTTCGACGCCATCTTCCTGCACCGCCAGACCATGGCGGGGGCGATGCGCTTCACTTCCACCGAATTGGCCGAGCTGGAGGCGAAGATTTCCAGCGCCGGCGAGCGGGCGCTGGCGCTGGAGCAGCGCCTGTTCGACGAGTTGGTCGGCGCGGTGACGGGCCAGACCGAGGCGATCCGCGCCTGCGCCGAGGCGCTGGCGGTCATCGACGTCACCGCCAGCCTCGCGAAACTCGCGGTCGACGAGGCGCAGGTACGCCCGGACGTGCATGACGGGCTCGACTTCCGCATCGAAGGCGGGCGCCACCCCGTGGTCGAGCAGGCGCTGCGGCGCGATCGCGGCGCCTCGGGCGGGCCGTTCGTCGCCAATGATTGCGACCTGTCGCCGCCCGACGGCGCCAAGGGGGACTCCGGCCGCATCTGGCTGGTCACCGGCCCCAACATGGCGGGCAAATCGACCTTCCTGCGGCAGAACGCGCTGATCGCCATCCTCGCCCAGGCCGGCGCCTTCGTGCCCGCGCGGCTCGCCCGCATCGGCGTGGTGGACCGGCTGTTCTCCCGCGTCGGCGCCGCCGACGATCTCGCGCGCGGGCGCTCCACCTTCATGGTCGAGATGGTGGAGACCGCCGCCATCCTCAACCAGGCGACGGAGCGCTCGCTGGTCATCCTCGACGAGATCGGACGCGGCACCGCGACCTTTGACGGCCTGTCCATCGCCTGGGCCAGCCTGGAGCATCTGCACGAGGCCAATCGCTGCCGCGGCCTGTTCGCCACCCATTTCCACGAGCTCACCGCGCTGTCGCAGCGCCTTTCCCGTCTCGTCAACGCGACGGTGAAGGTGAAGGAGTGGGACGGCGAGGTGATCTTCCTGCACGAGGTGGTGCCGGGCGCGGCGGACCGCTCCTATGGCATCCAGGTGGCCAAGCTCGCCGGCCTGCCGCACGCGGTGGTGGAGCGCGCCCGCGCCGTGCTGACCGAGCTGGAAGACGCCGACCGCGCCGCCCCCACCCAGCGCATCCTCGACGACCTGCCGCTCTTCGCCGCCCTTAACCGCGCCCCGCCTCCGGCCGCGCCCGCCGCGAAGGCGGACCCGGTGGCGGCGGCGGTGAAGGCGGCTCTGGCCGGCATCGACCCCGACGAGATGACCCCGCGCGAGGCGCTGGAGGCGCTGTACCGGCTGAAAGCGGCGGCGAAGGGCGGGTGAGGGTGAAGCTGGGCGAACTCGCGCCACCCTGAACAGGTGCCTTATCAGATTTCAAATTTGGCCTGACAAAGTCCCTTGCAGGGAGGCCCCATGCAGCGCGTGGAAGCCGAGATCGCCGTCAGTGTCTCCGATCTCAAGAAGAACCCGACCGCCATCGTCGATAACGCGCGCGGCAACACGGTCGCGGTGCTGAACCATAACCGGATCATGGCCTATATGGTGCCCGCCGCGAAGCGGCGGTGAGGCGGTGCCCAATGCGACCTACGGGCTCGGCGATTTAGCCGCCCGCCGGGAGAGGCTGCGCGCAGCGGGCTTGCCGACCTATCCCACCTCCTCTGCGGCGCTTCGTTGAGCAAACACCTCCTTGGCGGCGAACAGACCGTTGAGCGCGGCGGGGAAGCCCGCATAGACCGACATTTGCATGATGATCTCGGTGATCTCCTCGCGGGACAGGCCGACATTCAGCCCGGCCGCGATATGCACCTTCAGCTGTGGTACGGCGTTGCCCATCGCTGTCAGTGCGGCGATAGTCGCGATCTCCCGCGCGCGCAGATCGAGGCCAGGCCGGCAGTAAATGTCCCCGAATGGGAACTCGATGACATAGGCCGCGAAATCGGGAGCGATGTCCGCGAGCGCGGCGACGACCTTCTCGCCGGCCTCGCCGTCGATCTCAGCGAGGGCGCGCCGTCCGCGTTCCAGCCGGCTTTCGTCTTCGCTGCGGTGGTGGTGCATCATAATCCTTCATCCTCGGCTCGGAGCCGGCATAGCCGGCGATCTTGGTGTCGAGGACCAGAAGGCAGTCTTGCAGTTCGGCGAGATGAAGAGCCACGCGCTCCCGGTGCTGTTGCAGCAGAAGGCGCCGCTCGGCTTCGGTTTCGACGCCGCGTTCCCGCAAGGCCGCATAGCGCAGCATGTCCCGGATCGGCATTCCGACCGTCTTGAGGCGGCCGAGAAAGGTGATCCAGACCAGGATCGATGCGTCGTAATCGCGCTGGCTCGAACGGTTCCGGTCGGCATAGGGCAGCAGCCCGATCCGCTCGTAATAGCGGATGGTATGGACCGACAATCCCGACTGCCTGGCCAGCTCCCCGATCTTCATGATCGCCCTTTTCGCCACGACGCAGACGAGGCTAGGGGTTCGAGCGCGCTCTAAGTCAAGACGGGAGATCGACCCGGAAGCGTTTCTGTTGCGGCCGACATCGGCCAGCCGCAACGCAAATCAGCGCCAACCCCTCACGCCTGCGAGGCGACCTTGCTCTTCAGCGCGGCCTGCGCCGCCGCCAGCCGGGCGATCGGGACGCGGAAGGGCGAGCAGGAGACATAGTCGAGCCCGACTTCCTCGCAGAAGGCGACCGAGGCCGGGTCGCCGCCATGCTCGCCGCAGATGCCGAGCTTGAGCTTGGGCCGTACGGCGCGGCCGCGCTCGGTGGCGATCTTGACCAGTTCGCCCACGCCCTCGGTGTCGATCGACACGAAGGGGTCCACCGCGAAGATGCCCTTGGCGAGATAGGTGCCAAGGAACGTGCCGGCATCGTCGCGCGAGATGCCGTAGGTGGTCTGGGTCAGGTCGTTGGTGCCATAGGAGAAGAACTCGGCGGTTTCCGCGATCTCGCCGGCCATCAGCGCCGCGCGCGGCAGCTCGATCATGGTGCCGACCTGGTATTCCAGCGTCACCCCGGTCTCGGCCTCGACCTGCCGGGCCACCGTGTCGATGTCGTGCTTGACGAGGTCGAATTCGCGCTTGCCGGTGATCAGCGGCACCATGATTTCCGGCACCACCGGCTTGCCGGTCGATTTCTGCGCCGCCACCGCCGCTTCGAAGATGGCGCGCGCCTGCATCTCGGCGATCTCCGGGAAGGCGATGGCGAGGCGGCAGCCGCGGAAGCCCAGCATCGGGTTGAACTCGTCGAACTCGCGCTTGCGGGCGGCGAGCTTGGCCGCGCTGACCCCGAGACCCTGGGCCACCTCGGCGATGTCCTCCTCGGTGTGCGGCAGGAATTCGTGCAGCGGCGGGTCGAGCAGGCGGATGGTGACGGGGAGCCCGTCCATGATCTCGAACAGCTGCTGGAAGTCCGAGCGCTGGGCCGAGAGCAGCTTGGCCAGCGCCGCGCGGCGGCCCTTCTCGTCGTCGGCGAGGATCATTTCGCGCACGGAACGGATACGGTCGCCCTCGAAGAACATGTGCTCGGTGCGCGACAGGCCGATGCCCTCGGCGCCGAAATTCTTCGCCGTGCGCGCGTCCAGCGGGGTTTCCGCATTGGCGCGCACCTTGAGGCGGCGCACGCTGTCGGCCCAGCCCATCAGCGTGGCGAACTCGCCGGAAAGTTCCGGCTGCAGCGTCGGCACCGCGCCGGCGATCACCTGGCCGGTGGCGCCGTCAATGGTGAGGATGTCGCCCTTCTTCAGCGTCACCCCGCCGGAAGTGAGGGTGCCGGCGGCATAGTCGACGCGGATGGTGCCGGCGCCGCAGACACAGGGCTTGCCCATGCCGCGCGCCACCACGGCGGCGTGCGAGGTCATGCCGCCGCGGGTGGTGAGGATGCCCTGCGCCGCGTGCATGCCGTGAATGTCTTCCGGCGAGGTCTCGATGCGCACGAGGATGACCTTGCGGCCCTGCGTCTTCAGCAGTTCCGCCTCGTCGGCGGAGAACACGATCTCGCCCGAGGCGGCGCCGGGGGAGGCCGGCAGGCCGGAGCCGATCACCTTCTTGTCGGCCTTGGGGTCGAGCATCGGGTGCAGCAGTTGGTCGAGCGCGGCGGGGTCGACGCGGGCGATCGCCTCCTCGCGGGTGATGACGCCGCCATTGGCGAGTTCCACCGCGATGCGCAGCGAGGCCTTGGCGGTGCGCTTGCCCGAGCGGGTCTGCAGCATCCACAGCTTGCCGCGCTCGACGGTGAATTCGAGGTCCTGCATGTCGCGGTAGTGGCCTTCCAGCACGCCGGCGATGCGGACGAACTCGGTGTAGACCTCCGGCAGCGCCTTCTCCATCGAGGGCTTGTCCGAGCCGGCGCCGATGCGCGCGACCTCGGTGATGTTCTGCGGCGTGCGGATGCCGGCCACCACGTCCTCGCCCTGGGCGTTGATCAGGAACTCGCCATAGAGCGCGTTCTCGCCGGTGGAAGGGTTGCGAGTGAAGGCGACGCCGGTGGCGGAGGTCTCGCCCATATTGCCGAACACCATGGCCTGCACGTTCACCGCCGTGCCCCAGCTTTCCGGGATCTGGTGCAGGCGGCGATAGACGATGGCGCGCTGGTTCATCCACGAGCCGAACACAGCGCCGATGGCGCCCCAGAGCTGGTCGTGCGGGTCCTGCGGGAAGGGGGTGCCCAGCTCATGCGCCACCAGCGCCTTGTAGCGGGCAACGATCTCCTTCCAGTCGTCGGCGTGGAGGTCGGTGTCGAGAGTGTAGCCCTGGTCGGCCTTGAAGCTGTCGAGCACTTCCTCGAAATGGTGGTGGGGGAAATCCAGCACCACGTTCGAATACATCTGGATGAAGCGGCGATAGCTGTCATAGGCGAAGCGGGCGTCGCCGGAGGACGCCGCCACCGCCTCGACGGTGACGTCGTTCAGGCCGAGATTGAGCACTGTGTCCATCATGCCGGGCATGGAGGCGCGGGCACCCGAACGCACCGAGACCAGCAGCGGGTTGGCGGGGTCGCCGAAGCGGCGGCCGGCGAGCGCGCCGACATGGGCGAGGGCGGCCTCGACGTCGCCCTTCAGGCTGTCCGGATAGACATTGCCATTGGCGTAGTACCAGGTGCACACCTCGGTCGAGATGGTGAAGCCGGGAGGCACCGGCAGACCGAGATTCGACATTTCCGCGAGGTTCGCGCCCTTGCCGCCGAGCAGGTTGCGCATCTCCGCCGCACCTTCCGCAGTGCCGTCGCCGAAGGTGTAGACCCATTTCGTCATTTCAGAAGCCCTGTTGGGTGGGGCTGGAGATTACCCCGACACCGTGATGGAAATTCAGCCATGGCTGAAATGTACGCACCGCCAACGGGTTGGCCGGGGGGTCGACAAGGGCCCCCGCACCTTTTCCCACTCTTGGTCTAGCGTTTTGAGGTCTTTCCTTCAATCCATCATTCGCAGCTGCGTCATGAACTTTGTGCCATGCGACAAACGGATGTTACCGCAGCCTGATTGCCGCGACCGGGCGCTTGGGGCAGGTTCAGCCGCCGGCAACCCCTGAGCCCGAGAGGCACCACCGATGATTGCCACTTTGACGCGACTGGCCCCCCACATTCTCAGCCTGTTGCGGATCGCCTCCGCACTGCTGCTGCTGCAGCATGGCACTACCAAGGTACTCGGCTTCCCGGCCACTCAGATGACCGGCGTCGACCTCACCTCCCCGCCCGGCATCGCCGGCATCATCGAACTGGTCGGCGGCGCGCTGCTGCTGGTCGGGCTGTTCTCGCGCCCGGTCGCCTTCATTCTCTCGGGCATGACGGCGGTGGCCTATTTCATGGTGCACGCGCCGCAGAACTTCTTCCCGCTGGTCAATGGCGGCGAACTCGCGGCGCTGTACTGCTTCGTGTTCCTCTACCTGACCTTCGCCGGCCCCGGCCCGTGGAGCGTCGACGCGCTGCGCGGCGGTGAGCGGGCCTGACACCCGCCCCGATCCGTTCCGTCAGGCCATGCCCGGGGGAGTGCCGGGCATGGCGCCGGGATGGCCGCCCTACAGGCCGAGGCGCTGGCCGATATTCTCGACCCCGCCCGGGCCGAGCAGGCCCACAATGCCGATGAAGATGAGATAGATCGCGACGATGAAGTTCAGCAGGCGCGGCATCACGAGGATGAGGATGCCGGCAATGAGCGCGACGATCGGCTGGATGGCGACGATATTGATGTCCATGGAACGCTCCGCTGGGTGGCAGCGGCACAAGCCGCCGCGGGGCAGGATGGTTCCCGCCCCGTCCCGGCGCAAGCGCGGCGAGGCACATCCCTGCGGAACGACGTCATCCTGAGGTGCGCGCGCCGCGCGCCTCGAAGGATGGTTGTCAGCACGGCGTGGGCAACCGCCCTGCGTGCTTCGAGGGCGCCTGCGGCGCCGCCTCGGCATGACGGGGCTTCAAAAGACGTGGAATCGTGGATCCCCGGGTCAAGCCCGGGATGACGGAATGGGTGGGGCAGCGGCGCCGGCGGGACGACAGATTCGCGGGCCGGAGGCGTCCGCCCCCTACCCCTCGATGCGGTCGAAATCGGCGATGGAGCGGGTGGCGGCGCGGATGTCGGCGAGCAGGCGCAGGCGATTTTCGCGCAACCGGGCGTCCTCCGCGTTCACCGTCACCTTCTCGAAGAAGGCGTCGACCGGGGCGCGCAGCCCGGCGAGCAGCGCCATGGCGGCCTCGAAATCCTCGGCCCCCAGCGCCGCCTCGATCCGCGGGCCGAGCGCGGCGATAGCCTCGGCCAGCGCCCGTTCCTCCGGCTCGTGCAGCAGCACCACATCGACGCCGCCCTCATAGGTGACGCCGTCCTTCTTCTCCTCGATGCGCAGAATATTCGCCGCGCGCTTGGTGCCGGCGAGCAGGTTCCGGCCGTCCTCGGTGGAAAGGAACCGCCCCAGCGCCTCGACCCGCTTCACCACGAGGAGGAGGTCGTCCTGGCCGGGAAGGGCGAAGACGGCGTCGACGAGATCGTGGCGGGCACCAGCTTCGCGAAGATGCACCTTCAGGCGGTCGGCGAAGAAGGAGAGGAGGTCGTCGCGGATGGCAACGACACTTGGGAAAAATGCAGGATTTTCGACGATGAGCCTTCTAAACGCCTCGAAGAAGAACGTTTCCTTTCTCGATAGCTCAGAGCCGTCAATCCAGATAGCTTCCAACTCAGAAACTACTTGTGGTGGCACCTTCACAGCACGATCAGAGTAGATGCTCTCGCGAATTTCCAGAATTATCCTTCCAAAAATATTCAAGAGAACTGGCGCCAGCTTCACGGTCAGCCCGTTCTCCAGCACGATCCGCACCACACCGAGCGCCGCACGGCGCAGGGCGTAGGGGTCCTTGGAGCCGGTCGGCTTCTCGTCGATGGCCCAGAAGCCGACCAGCGTGTCGAGCTTGTCGGCCAGCGCCACGGCAACGGAGACTGGCGCGGTGGGGACAAAGTCGGTCGGGCCCTGCGGCTTGTAGTGCTCTTCCGCCGCCGCCGCGATTTCCTCGGGCAGGCCTTCCAGCCGGGCGTAGTATTTGCCCATCAGCCCCTGCACTTCGGGGAATTCACCGACGACTTCGGTGCGCAGATCGCTCTTGGCGTAGAGCGCCGCCTGTTCGGCAAGGTCCGGATCGGCGCCGACCACGGGCGCGAGTTCGCGCGCCAGCGCGGCGATGCGCCTGATGCGCTCAAGTTGCGAGCCGAGTTTTTCGTGGAAGGTGACGTTGCCGAACCGTTCCAGCCGCTCCGCCAGCGGCACGGTGGCGTTGGTCTTCTGGTCGGTCTCCCAGAAGAACTTGGCGTCCGACAGCCGGGCGCGGATGACGCGCTCATTGCCGGCGATGATCGCCGCTCCGCCATCGCTGGCGACAAGGTTCGACACCAGAATGAAGCGGTTGGCGAGGCGCCCGGTGGCGGGGTTCCTCAAGACGAAGCACTTCTGGTTGGCGCGGATGGTGGCGCGGATCACCTCGTCCGGCACGTCGAGAAAGGCGGGGTCGAACGACCCCATCAGCGCCACCGGCCATTCCACCAGCCCGGCGATCTCCTCCAACAGGCCGGCATCCTCGACCAGCTCCAGCCCCTGCGCGAGGGCGAGGTCCTTGGCGTCGGCGAGGATGATGTCCTTGCGGCGCTCCCGGTCGACCACCACGAAGGCGGCCTCGAGCTTAGCCATCCAGTCCTCCAGCCGGCGCACGCGGATGGTGCCTTCGGAGAGGAAGCGGTGGCCGCGCGTGGTGTCGCCCGAGCGGAGGCCGTCGACCTCGAACGGCACCACTTCCGGCTCCTCGGTCTCGGGGCCGAAGGTGCAGAGAATGGATTGCAGCGGGCGCACCCAGCGCAGCGTGGTGGGGCTGGACGACCCCTTGCCCCAGCGCATCGACTTCGGCCAGGGGAAGGCGCGGATCACCGCCGGCACGATCTCGGCGATCACATCAGGCGTGGCGCGGCCATGCTTGTGCAGGCGCGCGACATAGAACTCGCCCTTCTTCGGGTCGCTCTCGATGCTGGCCTGGTCGATGGAGGCAAGCCCGGCGGCCTTGAGGAAGCCGTCGATCGCCGGTTGCGGGGCGCCGACGCGCGGGCCCTTGCGCTCCTCATGGGTGTCCGGCTGCTGGGCCGGCAGGCCGTGCACGGCCAGCGCCAGCCGGCGCGGGGTGACGAACGCCTTGGCGCCCTCATAGACGAGGCCGCGCTCGACCAGCGCGTCGGTGACCAGCTTGCGCAGGCTTTCCGCCGCACCGGCCTGCATGCGGGCGGGAATTTCTTCGCAGAACAGTTCGAGCAGGAGATCGGGCATGGCGCTGTCGTCACGTCGGCTGGCGGGCGGCGCCGGGCCGCCCTTGCGGGAATGTCGCGGCAGGCCCTAGCACGTCGCGCCCCGCGAGGGGAGGCGTCACGTTCAGGAAAGCGGCCGGCCGCGGCTCTCCTTCATGGTCAGCGCGGCGGCGAGCGAGGCGGCCGCGACAATGATGAGATAGACGGCGGGGCCCATGTCGAACTGCTCGCGGTTCACCAGATACACCGCCACCATCGGCGCCGTGCCGCCGGCAAGGCCGAGCGCGAGGTTGTAGCTGAGCGAGAGCGCGGTGCAGCGGGTGGCCGGGCGGAACATCTCCACCAGCACGCAGGGCATCGGCCCGGCATAGCTCGCCACCAGAACGGCGAAGCCGAGCTGGCCCAGCAGCGCCAGTTCGGCGCTGCCGGAATCGAGCAGGTGGAACAGCGGCCAGGACAGCAGGATGAAGCCGATCAGCCCGCCGCAGACCACCGGCTTGCGCCCCACCCGGTCCGACAGCGCGGCGAAGACCGGCGCCAGCACCAGCACGGCGACCATGCTGATGGTGTTGATCTGCAGCGAGACCCGCTCGCTCAGCCCGTCGACCTGCTGCATGTAGGTCGTGAGATACACGAACAGCATGTAGAAGCTGACGCCCAGCGTGAGGTTCAGCACCACCGCGCGGATCATCTCGCGCCCGTCCGAGCGCAGCGCCTCGGCGAGCGGCAGCCGGCCCGGGCGGGACGGCCTCGCGGGCGCGGCCTCGCCGCCGGCGGTCGAGCCGCGCAGATAGAGCGTGAAGCCGCCCAGCACGATGCCAAGGAGGAACGGGATGCGCCAGCCCCATTCCATCAGGTCGTCCGTGCTCATTGCCATGGCGGTGACGGCGCCCACCGCCGAGCCGAGCAGCGTGCCGGCCGAGGCGCCGCAGCCGGCGAAGGAGGCGACGAGGCCCCGCGCGCGCACCGGCGCGTTCTCGGCGAGGAAGATCGCCGAGGTGGTGTATTCGCCGCCGATGGACAGCCCCTGCAGCAGCCGAAGCACCAGCAGCAGCAGCGGCGCGGCGGCGCCGATCGCCGCATAGGTCGGTAGAAATCCGATGGCGACGGTGGAGCCGGTCATCATCGCGGCGGAGATGAACAGCGCCGTGCGCCGGCCATAGCGGTCGCCGATATGGCCGAACATCACACCGCCCACCGGGCGCATGACGAAGGAGGCGGCAAAGATGCCGAAGGCCGCGATCAGCCCGACGAAGGCATCGCTGCCGGGAAAGAAGTTTTTCGCGAAGATGGCGGCGAGGAAGCCATAGGCGGCGAAATCGTACCATTCCAGCGCATTGCCCAGCGCCCCGGCGAAAAGCGCGCGCGGGCCGGCCGGCGCGGCGTCGGCGTATGGGCTGTCTGAGTAGGCTGCGACGTCGGTGCTCGACATGGACGCGGCTCCGCACGGGCGATGGAGGGAGGATCAGGGCGCGGGGGTGCCGCCCGCCGCGGTCGCCAGCCAGGCCGCCCCACAGGCCCTGGAAAGCTCGCGCACGCGCAGGATGTAGCTCTGGCGCTCGGTGACGGAGATCACGCCGCGCGCGTCCAGCAGGTTGAACACGTGGCTGGCCTTGATGCACTGGTCATAGGCCGGCTGCGCCATCAGATGGCGGGCCTTGGTGCCGTCTTCCCAGCCGGCCTCCAGATATTTCGCCGCCGCCTCTTCCGCCATGCGGAACTGCTGGAAGAGCATGTCGGTGTCGGCATGCTCGAAATTGTGCCGGGAATATTCCTGCTCGGCCTGCAGGAACACGTCGCCATAGGTGACCTTCTCGTCGCCCTCGCGGCCGTTGAAATTGAGGTCGTAGACGTTCTCGACCCCCTGCACATACATGGCGAGGCGCTCCAGCCCATAGGTCAGCTCGCCCGCCACCGGCGCGCATTCGAAGCCGGCCACCTGCTGGAAATAGGTGAACTGGCTCACCTCCATGCCGTCGCACCAGCACTCCCAGCCGAGCCCCCAGGCGCCGAGCGTCGGGCTTTCCCAGTCGTCCTCGACGAAGCGCACATCGTGCAGCCTCAGGTCGATGCCGATCGCCTCCAGCGAGGCCAAGTAGAGGTCCTGCAGGTCGGCGGGCGAGGGCTTCAGGATCACCTGGTACTGGTAATAATGCTGCAGCCGGTTCGGGTTCTCGCCATAGCGCCCGTCCTTGGGCCGGCGCGAGGGCTGCACATAGGCCGCCTTCCACGGCAGCGGCCCGAGCGCGCGCAGCGTAGTGGCGGGGTGGAAGGTGCCGGCGCCGACTTCCATGTCGTAGGGCTGGAGCACGACGCAGCCCTTGTCCGCCCAGAAGGCATGGAGCGCGAGAATGAGCCCCTGGAACGATTTGTCGGGACGCATATGCGGCGGCAGGGCGGGATCGATCATGATGAGCCGGCGGTTGGGCGGGAAAGGCGGCGCAACCTAGGCCGGGCGAGGGCGGGGATCAAGGTGGCCGCGCTCTTCCCGTGTCCCCAAGGAAACACCGTCATCCTGAGGTGCCCGGCCAATGGCCGGGCCTCGAAGGATCTCGTTGGGGTGCCGAACGAACATCCTTCGAGGCTCGCTTCGCTCGCACCTCGGGATGACGGCGCTCGGTTGGTCGCCCTCGCCGCCCGGTTTCCGCCTCCGACAAATCCGACTATCACTCGGGGATGCCCGACAGCCTCTCCGAATCGCCCGTCTCCAACGCCGCCGACTGGACCGTCTCCGAACTCTCCGGCGCGCTCAAGCGCACGGTGGAGGATTCCTTCGGCCATGTGCGGGTGCGCGGCGAGATTTCCGGCTATCGCGGGCCGCACTCCTCCGGCCACGCCTATTTCAGCCTGAAGGACCAGAATGCCCGGCTCGACGCCGTGGTGTGGAAGGGCGTGTTCGGGCGGCTGAAGCTGCGCCCCGAGGAAGGGCTGGAAGTGGTCGCCATCGGGCGCATCACCACCTTTCCCGGCAAGTCGTCCTATCAGATCGTCATCGAGCAGCTCGAATTCGCCGGCGCCGGCGCCATCATGGCGATGCTGGAGGAGCGCAAGCTCCGGCTCGCCGCCGAAGGGCTGTTCGCACCCGAGCGCAAGCGCCGTCCACCCTTCCTGCCGGCCGTCATCGGCGTCGTCACCTCGCCGACCGGCGCGGTGATCCGCGACATATTGCACCGCCTCGCCGACCGCTTCCCGCGGCATGTGCTGGTATGGCCGGTGCGGGTGCAGGGCGACACGTCAGGGGCGGAGGTGAGCGCCGCCATTCGCGGCTTCAGTTCCATTCCTGCCGGGGGCCTCGCGCTTGCCGCCGGGGGCCTGATCCCGCGCCCGGACGTGATCATCGTCGCGCGCGGCGGCGGTTCGCTGGAGGACCTGCTCGGCTTCTCCGAGGAGAGCGTGGTGCGCGCCGCGGCGGAGAGCGAGATACCGCTGATCTCCGCCGTCGGCCACGAGACCGACATCACGCTGATCGACTTCGCCGCCGATATCCGCGCCCCCACCCCGACGGCGGCGGCGGAAATGGCGGTGCCGGTGCGGGCCGACCTCGTCGCCGAACTGGCCCAGTTCCATGCCCGGCTTCGCGCCGGCTTCGCGCGCGGGCTCGACCGGCGCCGGACCGACCTGCGCAGCCTCGTCCGCCTGCTGCCGAGCGCCGACGCCCTGCTCGCCCTGCCCCGCCAGCGTCTCGACATTGCCGGTCAGCGCCTGCCGCGCGCGCTGAAGGCCAATGCCAGCGCCCATCGGCTGCGCCTCGCCCGGGCCGAGAGCCGCTTCGGCCCGCAGGTGCTGACCTCGGCCCTGACCCGCCGGCGCGAGCGCGTCGCCGTGGTCGGCGCCCGTCTGCCGCGCGGCCTCACCGCCACCACCGCCGGGCACCGGCTGCGGCTCACCCGCGTCGATTCGCGGCTGCGGCTGGTGGCCCAGTCGCAGCGCGACCGGCGCGAGCGCGGCCGCGATCGGCTGGACGGCCTGCTGGGGCGGCTGCGCCGCTGCCGGAGCCAACAGGCCGGCGCACGCGCCGGCCGGCTGGACGCCGTCGCCAAGCTGCTGGCGGCGCTGTCCTACAAGGGCGTGCTCGCACGCGGATTTGCTCTGGTCCGCAATGGCGCGGGCGCACCGGTGCACGCGGCGGAGGGCATCACTGCGGGCGACGCGCTGGAGATCGAGTTCCGCGACGGCCGGGTGGCGGTGCGGGCCACCGGATCCGGCCCCGACGCCCCGCCGCCGGCGCGCCCGCCGCGCAAGCCGGCAAAGACGCGCGCCGCGACGCCCTTGCCGGACGAGCCCCGCCAACCCACCTTGTTCGACAAGTGACGGCCGCCACGCCACACGTCGGCGGCGCCGGGCATTGGCGGAACCAGGCGTGCCGGGAACAGGCTCGCCCCTAATAGGCTTGCCGGAACCGCGCCCGGGTCTTTATTGTCGCGGCAACCGAACAGACAGGATGAGCGGGACCATGAACCGCTTCGAACGATTCCCCGCCTCGGGTGAAGCCGAGCTCCGCTATCTCGACGGCGACTTCCGGGTCGTGCGCCCGGGCACCTATGTGCGCTGCGCCGTCACCGGCGAGGCGATCCCGCTCGACGAGCTGCGCTATTGGAGCGTGGACCTGCAGGAAGCCTATGCCAGCCCGCAGGCGGTGCTCGCCCGGCATTATCCCGACCGCATCAGCCCCGGCTGAGCGCGTCCGTCAGCTTCCCAGCCCGCCGAGCATGCGCTCCAGCGCCTTGGCGCTCTGTGGCTCCAGCGCCATGCGCACCGGCAGCACGTCGGAGGCGGCGATCAGGTGCTGGCCGATGTCGCTGCCGGCGAGCCGCATCGCGTCCTTCTCGGTGGTGACGAGCAGGAGGTCCATCGCCTCGGCCTGCGCGCGCAGTTCCTCCACCTCGGCGGCGGTGTAAACATGGTGATCGGGAAAGGCCCGCGTCACCACCGGCAGTACGCCCAGCGTGCGCAACGATTCGAAGAACTTGGCCGGGCGGCCGATGCCGGCATAGGCGAGCACCCGCTTGCCGAGCAGCCGCGCCACCGCCTGCGCCTCCGGCGCCAGCCGGCCGCGCAGCACCACCACGCCCGCCGCGTAGCCCTCGCGGGCGGCGCGTTCGCCCGGCGCGCCCTCGCCGATCACCAGCAGCGCCTGCGCCCGCTCCAGTTGCGGGGCGAGCGGCGCGCGCAGCGGCCCGGCCGGCAGGCACAGGCCGTTGCCGACCCCCACCCCGGCGTCGACGACCAGGATCGACAGCGACTTGGCCAGTGCCGGGCTCTGAAAACCGTCATCCATGATCAGCACATCGGCGCCGGCCTGCGCCGCGGCCTGCGCGCCGGCCAGGCGGTCGCGGGCGACGAAGGTCGGGGCACTGCGGGCCAGCAGCAGCGGCTCGTCGCCCACCTCGTCGGCACCATGCAGAAGAGGGTCGACCCGCACCGGGCCCTTCAGCCGCCCGCCATAGCCGCGGGTGAGCACCGCCGGCTTGTGGCCGCGCAACGTGAGGCGGCGGGCGATCTCGATCACCGTCGGCGTCTTGCCGGCGCCGCCCACCGTGGGGTTGCCGACACAGATCACCGGCAGGCCGACCTCGGTGCCGGGCTGGCGCAGGCGGGCCAGCGTGGCCCCGCCCACCAGCGCGCCCAGCGGCGCCAGCAGCTTCGCCAGCAGGCCGCGTTCCCGTCGCCACCAGAAATCCGGTGCCTGCATGAAGGTCAACGCCTCTCCAGCCTGATCTGCACCAGATAGGGATCGATGGCGGCAAGCGTGCGTTCCAGCGCGCCGCCGAAATTCTCCACCGTCGCCTGCCCGGCCGCAATCATCCGGCCGCGCGAGGCGCCGTCCGCCAGCAGCATGTAGGCGGCGGCGGCCAGCGAGCGCGCATCGGTCACCGGCGCGGCACCGCCGGCCTCGTCGAGCCGGGCATAGAGCGCGTTGAAATTGGTCACGTTCGGCCCGTGCAGGATGGCGGTGTCGAGCTTGATCGGCTCGATCGGGTTCTGCCCGCCCTTGCGCACCAGCGACCCGCCGAGCAGGGCCACCGGCCCGAGCCGGTAGAACAGCCCGAGTTCGCCGATGGTGTCGGCGACATAGATGGCGGTGCCCTTGTCCGGGCGGTAGCCGTCGCTGCGCAGGACTGCCGGGCAGCCCGCCGCGGTGGCCAGTTCCACCACCGCGACGCCGCGCTCGGGATGGCGGGGGGCAATGATGGTGAGCAGGTTCGGCAGTTCCTTGGCGAGCCGCTGATGCGCCTCGATGACGATCTCCTCCTCGCCCGGATGGGTGGAGGCGGCGATGAACACCACCCGCCCGGCGGTGGCGGTGCGCAGCGCGTCGAAGGCGGCGATGTCGACCGGGGGCGGCGGCGCGTCGAATTTCAGGTTGCCGGTGACGGTGACGCGCGGCGCGCCGAGCTGAATCAGCCGCTCGCCATCCTCCGGGCCCTGCGCCAGGCACAGGTCGACCCGCGACAGCAGGGCGGACACGCTGCCCTGGACCCGCCGCCAATTGGCGAAGGAGGCCGGCGACATCCGCGCATTGACCATCACCAGCGGCGTGCCGCGCGCATTCACCTCGATGATCAGGTTCGGCCACAGCTCGGATTCGACCAGCAGCACCAGATCGGGCCGCCAGTGCCTGAGGAAGCGCCGCACGAAGAGCGGGGAATCCAGCGGCACGAACTGGTGCGGCACGTCGGGCGGCAGGCGCGACTGCGCCAGCTGCGCCGAGGTCAGCGTGCCGGAGGTGAACAGCACGCGAAAGCCGCGCCCGCGCAGCCGCTCGATCAGCGGCAATACGGCGATCATCTCGCCGACGCTGGCACCGTGCACCCACACCAGGGCGCCGCGCGGGCGCGGGGCGCTGGCCCGGCCATAGCGCTCGCCGAGCCGGGTGCCGTCCTCCTTGCCGCGCTTCAGCCGGCGCGCCAGCAGCAGGCGGACCAAGGGCGGCGCCAGCCAGGTGGCCGCCCGGTACAGGCGGACGAGGAAAGGGGAGCGCGCCCGTGCCATGGCGCGTCAACCGTTGCGCGGTTCGGCGGAAGCGTGATCCGGCGCGGGATTCCGGGGGGCTGCCGGTGGCGCGGGATTCGCCGCCGCCGGCGCTTCCGGCCTGGCGGCGGCCGGAGTCGCCGACCGCCGGCCGACCAGTTCCTCGGCCCGGGCGGTGATCTGTTCCAGCTGGCGCTGCAATTCGCGCCGCGCCTCCTCCAGCGCCTCCGGGCCGGCATCGACCGCCACCCGCACGCCATCGCCCGCGACCACCGCCGCCCGGCCGAAGGGAAGGTGGATCGCCGCCCTGTCCCAGCTGCGGGCGAGGATGCGCCGCGAGGTGGCGATGGCGACCGGGTAGATCGGCCGCCCGGAATGCTTGGCGATGGTGACCACGCCGAGGCCGACGACGCGCGAGATCTTCGGCACGTCCGCCGTCATCGCCACATTGGTGCCCTCGCCGAGATGGCGGATCATCTCCAGCGTGGCGTTGAAGCCGCCCTTGGTGCGGAAGTCGCGCCCCTGCGCGCCGGAGCCGCGCACCGCCCCGATACCCAGCGCCTCGGCCGCGATGGCGTTCACGTCGGCATCGGCGCTGCGCGAGATCATCACCTTGGCGCGGTGATAGGGCCTGACGATGAACGGGGTGAGAAAATGCTGCCCGTGCCAGAAGGTGAGGATCATCGGCAGCTGCGCGTCGGCCAGCTCATACAGGTTGGCCGGCTCCATCACCACGCGCTGGGTGCGCCAGACGAGGCGCAGATAGGACGCCATGCCCCGCCCGAGAACGGTGCGGACCGTCGGTGAGGTGCGCAGTCTACGCCACATGCGGAAACCGGCGTTCAGCTGGTCTTCGCGCTGGCTTCCGGGTCCAGCAGGCGATGAAGGTGCACGATGAAGTAACGGGTCTGCGCCTGGTCGACGGTCTGCTGCGCCTTCGCCTTCCACGCCGCATGGGCGGTGGCGTAGTTCGGGAAGATGCCGACGACGTCCAGCGCGTCAAGGTCCTTGAAGGTGACGCCGTCGATCTTTTCGAGCTCGCCGCCGAAGACAAGGTGCAGAAGCTGGGGACTGGTGGTCTCGGGCATTCCGGTCGCGTCCTGTGCTCGGGAACCGTCAGCGCGCCGCGGCGACGAGTGCGGGATGAAGCAGGCTGCCGGCGGAAACCAGCGCTCCATGCCGTGGCACCGGCGCGTTATAGGCGAGCGGACGGCCATCGAGCGTGGTCAGCCGTCCGCCTGCTTCGTGCACCAAAAGGTCCGCTGCGGCAAGGTCCCAATCATTCCCGTTGGGTGACGCCAGCGCCGCATCCAGTTCGCCGGTGGCGACGCGGGCCAGCCGCAGCGCCAGCGACCTGATGCGCTCGACCCGGCGCAGGCTTCCGTTCCGGTCCATGTGGTTGAGCCACGGGGCGGGACCGTCGATCACCGCGCCGGCCACGGCCCCCGCCTCGGACACCCGGATCGGCCGGCCGTTGCGCGTCGCGCCGCCGCCCAGCACGGCGATGAACAGTTCGTCGGTCACCGGCGCGAACAGCGCCCCGGCGATCGGGCGGCCGTCCTCCACCAGCGCGGCCTCGACGCACCAGTCCTCGCGCCCGGCCATGTAGGCGCGGGTGCCGTCGATCGGATCGACGATCCATACCCGGCGCCGCGACAGCCGCGAGGGCTCGTCCACCGTTTCCTCCGACAGCCAGCCATAATCCGGGCCGATCAGGCTGAGCCGCTCGCGCAGCATCGCGTCGACCGCGAGGTCGGCCTCGGTGACCGGGGAATCATTGTGCTTGGACCAGCTCTTCACGCCCTCGCGGAACATCGCCACCGCCACCGCGCCGGCGGCGACGACCGCGTCGGCCAGATGTCGCGCCGCGACGGCGGGATCGGCGAGGGGATCGTGGCGGGGGAGGTCGGAGGCAAGGGTCGGCATCGGGTCCATTCGGGGGAAGTACGCGGGAGGGGAAAAGAATGCAAACGCGATATCGGCATTCGGAACCAATCCGACAAGCTTTCATCAAGCATAGGTGCCATTCGGCGCCGAGAAGAAACCGTCAACCATCTCCCTTAAGCGGGTCGGCAGGCCCCCGCGACTACAGTGCCCCCACGACCGAGGCCGCAGAGCCAGAAAATCGGCGGGGAGATGCGAGATGCGTCAGCAGAAGATGGAAGCACAGATGGACGCGGCCGGGCCGGTGGCGGCCGATCCCTACGTGGCGCTGCCGCGCCCGGACTCGCCGGAGGGCTGGCCGCTCCGGTTCCAGTCGCCCGACCCGGGCGCCGATGGCCACATGCGGCATGTCGAGCTCGGCCCGCAGTCCGTCGTGCTGCGCCGCCGCGTCGCCGGCGTGCCGATGAAGGCGGCCCGCCCGCTCAAAGCCTATCAGGGCCTCGCCGTCGAGCTGCTCGACCCCGAAGGCGAGGGCGACGGGGTCGCCATCGTACTGGCGCATGCCGACCTGGCGCTGTGCGTGACGTTGTACAGCGCGCCGCACATCGACGACGTGGTGGCGGAATGGCGCTTCTGGAGCGCGGCGCTCGGGCTGCCCATGCTGGTGAGCGAAGCCGACGGCACCCGCCGGCCCGCCTATGCGATGATCGGCCGGCTCACCGTCGGCGACACGCGGGAGCGCCGCGCACGCCGGGGAGCGCTCAAGCACCGCCGGCCGAGCGTCTATCGGCGCCGCGCCGCCGGGCGTCCCATCGGCGAGCCGGCCGTGCATCGCGGCGAGCGCGAGCTGATCGCGCGGGACTGAACCCGTGCGTCACGCCCCGCCCTGCGGCGCGATCGGCCGCACCAGATGACCGTGAAAGGCGACCGCAAGCCCCATCAGCGTGGCCAGCAGCCCCCCGGCCGCCTCGGTGACCAGCGTCACCGACCATTGCCCCTGCGCGATCTGGAGGCCGAGCCGGGTGCTGTTGCCGCTCATGAAGGACAGGAACAACCCTCCGAGATGGGCGTAGCCGACCGCATCGACGAAGCCGGCAGCAAAAAGGGCGCACGCGGCGCCCTTTCCTCTTCTCGCTTCGCCTATGGCGTGTCAGGGGCAGACATGCACCCAGCCGCCACCCCAGCCGCGGCGCCAGTAGCAGGTCGGGCGAACCGGCGGGCCCCAGCCGCGCGCATAGGGCGGTACGTACCAGTTGCGCCAGTTGGGACGCCAGAAGCAGCGCCAGGGACCGCAGATCCAGCGCACATTCTCGGCCTGCAGGGCGGGCGCCCCAATGCTGTCGAGAGCGGCGGAGGGCGCGGCGAGGCTCGGCAGGGTAACGCCGGCCTGGGCGGAGCCGGAGCCAACGCCCACAACCACGAAGGCGGCGAGCGCCAGGGCGGCGCCGAAGATCGCCCGGCGCAGCAGCGCGAGAGCGGAAGTCACGTAGGGATCACGCATGAGGCACTCCCCGTGAAAAGGTGGCGATAGAAAGGCAGGATAGCACGGGCCTTGCCGGGCACCAGCCGCAACCCCATGCGGCAGCGGAAATTCTTCCCGGCCGCTGACGCCGCCGCCGACCTCGCCTATGGTGGCGGGCGCCACCCTTCCGCCCCCCTTCCGCAAACCTGCCGCCAAGACCTCCGGAGGCCCCGCATGCGCTCGAAAATCATCGGCACCACGCTCCCCGTTCTCGAACTCCAGCTCGACGCCGGCGACCGCGTCATCGGCGTTCCCGACCAGCTTTCCTGGATGTCGGGGGATATCTCGCTCACCACCTCCACCGCCGGCGGCGGCGGGTCGGGCGGGCTGTTGGGGCTCGTGAGTCGGGCGGTATCGGGCGGCGGGCTGTTCATGACCGAATTCCACGCCGAGCGCGGCCCGGGCAATGTCGCCTTCGCCGCCAAGCTGCCCGGCAGCTTCGTCGAGATGCAGGTCGAGCCCGGGCGCGGCTATCTGGTCCACCGCCACGGCTTCGTCTGCGGCACCCCCGGCATCGAGGTGACGACCGCGTTCCAGCAGACGCTGGGCGGGGCGGTGTTCGGCGGCGAGGGCTTCATCCTGCAGAAGCTCGCCGGCCGCGCCAGCGCCTTCGTCGAGCTGAGCGGCGAACTGGTCACCTATGAACTGCAGCCCGGCCAGCAATTGCTCGTGCATCCCGGTCATGTCGGCATGTTCGAGGAGACCGTCGGATTCGAACTGACGACGATGCGCGGCGTGCGCAATGCGCTGTTCGGCGGCGACGGACTGTTCCTGGTGCGGCTGTCGGGGCCCGGCAAGGTCTGGCTGCAGAGCCTGACCGCGCCTGGCCTGGCCCATGCGATCAGCTATTATCTGCCGGAACGCCGGGGCTGAAGCCGGCCGTCGGGGCGGCCGGGATCAGGAGGGCGGGGGATCAGGAGGGCGGCATGCCCGCCCCGGTGCCGCTGAGCAGCGCGAGACCGACCAGCCCGCCGCCCAGCACCAGCAGTGCCGGGTTGATCTTCTTGACGCAGTAGACCCCGGCGAACACCGCGAAGGCGATGACGACGGTCAGTCGGCCGTCGATCGCCGTGCGGGCGATCGAGATGGTGCCCGAGGCCATCAGCCCGACCACGAGCGGCGCCAGCCCCTGCTGCAGCGCGCGCCGCCACGGCGAGCCCTCGAAATGGTCCCACACCCGCGAGGCCGCCCAGGAGATCGCCCCGGCCGGCAGGAAGAAGCCGAGAAAGGCCATCAACGCCCCGACAAAGCCGGTGACGTGGTAGCCGATGACGATGACCATCAGCATGTTGGGGCCGGGCACCACCTGGCCGAGGCCGTAAATGTCGCGGAACTGGTCGTCGTTCAGCCAGTGATGGGTTTCCACCACCAGCGCCTTGGTCTCCGGCAGCACGGCGGCCCCGCCGCCGACCGCCAGGATCGACAGCAGCGAGAAGACGCCGAGGACCGACAGGTTCTCGTTCATGAGGCCTCCCCGGATTTGCCGGCGGCGGCCTCGCCGTCTCCCTTGCGCGGGCGGAACAGGAACACCGCGACCGGGCCGACGGTCAGCAACACCCAGATCAGCGAGATGTGCAGGAAGCTGACCATCAGCACCGTCGCGGCGATGATGGCGACGTTGAGCACCTGATTGAGCTGCTTGTGCCCGATCTGCAGCGTCACCGCCGAGAGCATGCCGACCGCGGCGGCGCCCACCCCGACAAGGGCGGCGTTGACATAGGGGTTGTGGGCGTTGGCGGCGTAGGCCACGCCGAGCGCCAGAACCATGCTGCCGCCCGGCAGCGTCATGCCGGCGAAGGCGATGATGGCGCCGGCCACGCCGCGCAGCCGGTCGCCGACGATGATGCTCATATTGGTGGCGTTGAGGCCGGGCAGCGCCTGCGAGATCTCCAGCGCCGAGAGGAAGTGCTCCTCGTCCAGCCAGCCTTTCTTCAGCACCAGGCTGGCCCGCAGATACGCCACCACGCCGCCGCCGAAGCTGATCGCGCCGATGAACAGGAAGGTGACGAAGATGTCCCACAGAGGCACGCCGCGCGGCACCGCGTAGGCGGCGGGCGCCTCGGCGGCGGCGGCGGGAACCGGCGGAGGGGAAGGGTTCATGCGGGGAGGTTCCAGAGATGCGCCGGCGGCGGGTTCAGCCTTCGTGGCTGGCCACGAGCTGCTTGCCGAAATTGTACACCAGCGCGGTCTTGGTCGCCCCGAGCTTCACCCATTCGGGCGCGCGGGTCTGCGCCGCCTTGAAGAACTCCTCGGAGCGGGCGAGCGCCTTGGCGCTGAGCGCGTCGTAGCGGTCGAACTTCGCCTGGAAGGCGAACTCGCCGATGATCGAGCTCTCGGTGGCGCGGTCGCGCCAGACCGCGATGGTCGCCTTGGCGATCAGCCCATGGCCGAAATCGAACGAGCCGACATTCACCTGCACCTCCTCGACCGGCAGGTTGTTCACCAGCGAGATCGTCGCCGCCTTGTCGGCCGGGCAGTGCTCGGCCAGCTCGGGGAAAACCGAGGTGATGCGCTCCAGCCCGGCGTCCAGCACCAGGCCGGGGCTGAGCAGCACGCAATTATGCGAATAGAGCGAGCGCACGCCGCCCAGGCTGTCCTTCAGCGGCAGAAGTTCCTCCTTGAACTTGATGTCGGCCGCGCCGCTGAGATGCGGCACCACGTCGACCGCCGCGGCGACGGCGAGTTCGGGATGGCGGAACTTCAGCGTCAGCTCATGCTCGGGCTCGGGCCAGCCATCGGTGTAGAAGGTGCGCTTCCGCAAGATGAAGGCGTTGCGGTAGAGGTCGTAGTCGGGCGTGTCGTAGAACAGCACTTCGCGCACCTGGCGCTTGAAGCCGTCCTTGTTGGTGCTGACGCCGACCTTGAACTCGGGCGCGATCAGGCACAGCTTGTGCCAGTAAACCTCGAACTGGTGGGGATCGAAGAAGCGCTCCGGGCGGAGCAGGATCTTGTATTCGCGGTAGTGAATATCGTCCATGGAAGGTTCCGCTGCCCCAGGCCTCGCGCCGGGCGACAAGATTTACGCCCCCCGCGAAGTCTCTACAAGGCCAGTCCGGCGTCGGCGTCACATGCGCGTCATCGTTTGGGGCACCTTGAAGACCGCGCCCCAAATGTGGTCCAACCAAGCTGATCGTCTATCCGTGCCTGCGGACAGGACCACGGGGGTCCGTTCCCGCGAGAAGAGAGAAAGCGCCATGCCCTCCAAGCTCGACCAATTGCGTGCCATGACCGTCGTCGTCTCCGATACCGGCGACATCGAAACGGTGCGTCGGCTGAAGCCGCAGGACTGCACGACCAACCCGACGCTGCTGCTCAAGGCTGCGGAGATGCCGGCCTATGCGCCGCTGGTGGACGAAGTCATCGACTGGGGCCGCCGGCAGGGCGGGGCCTCCGAGGCCGTCGTCGCCGCGACCTGCGACCGGCTGGCGCTGAACTTCGGCGCCGAGCTGTCGAAGATCGTGCCCGGCCGCGTCTCCACCGAGGTGGATGCCGACCTCTCCTTCGACACCCAGGCGAGCCTCGCCAAGGCGCGTTCCTTCATCGCCTCCTATGAGGCGCGCGGCGTCGGGCGCGACCGCATCCTCATCAAGCTGGCCTCGACCTGGGAAGGCATCCGGGCCGCCGAAGTGCTCCAGAAGGAAGGCATCGACTGCAACCTCACCCTCCTGTTCTCGCTCGCCCAGGCGGCGGCAGGGGCGGATGCCGGCGCCTTCCTGATCTCGCCCTTCGTCGGGCGCATCCTCGACTGGCATGTGAGCGCGGGCGAAGGCCCGTTCACCGCCGAAACCGACCCCGGCGTCGTCTCGGTGCGGCAGATCTACGCCTATTACAAGAAGCACGGCATCCCGACCGTGGTGATGGGCGCCTCGTTCCGCAACACCGGCGAGATCGAGGCGCTGGCGGGCTGCGACCGGCTGACCATCGGCCCCTCGCTGCTCGACCAGCTCGCCGCCGACGAGGGCGTGCTGGAGCGCAAGCTCGACCCCGCCAACACCGAGGGCGCGCCGGATCGGCTGCATCTCGACGAGAAGGCGTTCCGCTTCGCCATGAACGAGGACCAGATGGCGACGGAAAAGCTCTCCGACGGCATCCGGCACTTCGTGAAGGACCTGCGCACCCTGCGCGGCCTGGTCGCCAAGCGGCTGGAAGGCGCGCAGGCCGCCTGATCCGGCTGCACCTACAGGCTGCAGGACCGGCTGCTTCATCAAGCTGCGGGATTGCGGTCGCCACGAGGAGGAGGGCTCCCCTCCTCCTCCGTTTCCGGCGGTTTCCTCTCCATGCCCGTGCCCGATCTCGGCTTTGCCCTTGCCGCCGGCCTGGCGGCTTTGTTCGTGGGCATGGGCAAGGGCGGCGTGCCGATGATCGGCAGCCTCGCCGTGCCCACCCTGGCGCTGTTCATCTCGCCGATCACCGCCGCCGGCCTGCTGCTGCCGGTCTATGTGGTCAGCGACATGTTCGGGGTGTGGGCCTATCGGCGCGAATTCTCCGGCCGTAACCTCGCCATCCTCATTCCCGCCGCCACCATCGGCATCGGCATCGGCTGGGCCACCGCCTCGATCGTGACCGATGCGATGGTGATGCTGATCGTCGGGATGATCGGCCTCGCCTTCTGCCTCATCCGCTGGCTCGGCCGGGCCGGGCGGGTGGCGCGGCCCGCCGACCTGCCGCGCGGCCTGTTCTGGGGCGCGGTGTCGGGCTTCACCAGCTTCGTCAGCCATGGCGGGGCGCCGCCGTTCCAGATGTATGTGGTGCCGCAGAAACTGCCGAAGATGGTCTATGCCGGCACCACCACGCTGACCTTCGCCGCCATCAACGCGCTCAAGCTCATCCCCTATGCGGCGCTCGGCCAGCTCAACCCGGCCAATCTGACGATCACGGCACTGCTGATGCCGGTGGCGGTGGCGGCGACCTTCGTCGGCGTCTGGCTCACCCGGCGGCTGCCCGAGGCGCTGTTCTACCGGCTGGTGATGGGTGCGCTGCTGCTGGTCTCGCTGAAGCTCACCTGGGACGGCGCGGCGGGAATGATCGGGTCCTAGAGCCCCTTGCCGAACGGTGGTTCGGCAAGGGGCTCCCGCTTGTCGCTTTGGCGCCTTTTCTTCACGCCAACCGGTCTTCACGTCGATCTCCCCTTCGCTCGAAAATACTCCGGCGTTCATTCCTCCACCGGCCGCGCCATCGCCGCCGCGCACCAGAAACCCAGCGCGAGAGTCGAGGCGAGGGCGATCACCGCCATCAGCACCGCGTCATAGGAGCCCGTGGCGGTCCACAGCATGGCCATGCCGGCCGGCGCCAGCGCCCGGGAGAAGGTCGCCGGCATCGCCAGCGCGCCGTTCACCGCACCATAGGCGCGCCGGGTCAGCAGTTCCGGCACCACCAGCCCGCGCACGATGGTGATGATGCCATTGACCGCGCCATAGCCGAGGGCGATCAGCGCCACGAAGGCGAAATCCGGCGGAATCAGCTCCAGCGCCAGGAAGGCGAGCGGGAACACCGCGACGATGACCGAGCCGACCACCCGCACCGGCGCGCGCGGCGCCAGCACGGAGACAAGGACGCGCCCGGCGACCTGCGCCGGCCCGATCAGCGCGATGGCGCTCACCACCGTCGCGGTGTCGAAGCCGCGCTCGACCAGCAGCGGGTACATGTGGAAGGTGAAGCCGGAGAACATCGCGGAATAGGCGGTGAAGGCCACGGCCAGCGCCCAGAACACCGGCTGCCGGATCACCGCGCCGATGACCGAGCGCGGCGCGGCTATCACATGGCCACGCGGCGCCGGCCGGTCGCGCGCGGCATTCACGGCGAGGAAGTTCATCGTCGCGCAGACGAGGATGTTCACCGCGCCGAGCACCAGCAACGTGTCGCGCCAGCCGACCGTGTCGAGCAGCAGCTGGATCAGCGGAATGAACACGGTGGAGGAGAAGCCGCCCCACAAAGTGAGCGCGGTGATGCCGGCGCGCGCCCGCAGCGGCCCGGCCCGCCGGGCGACGACGGCGAAGGCCGGCTCGTACAGCGTCGCCGCCTGCACCGCGCCGATGCCGGCCACGGCGACATAGAACAGGCCGAGGCTCTCCACCTGCGCCCACAGCACCAGCAGGGCGCCGGCCAGCAGCGAGGCGCCGGCCATCACCGCCCGCCCATGGCCGCGGTCGATGGCGGCGCCGACCGGATAGGTGAGCACGCCGGCCAGGGCGAGGCCGAGCGTGGCGGCGCCATAGAGCTCGTCCTTCGACCAGCCGAGGTCGGCGCCCATCGCCTGCGCGATCTGCGGGAAGCTGTAATAGAGGCTGCCCCACGAACAGAGCTGCGCCACGCCGAGCCCGAGCACGAACGGGCTGCGCCCGTCCGGCGGCGCGCCCGGTTCGTCCTCGGGCTCCAGGGCGGAAGGGGAAAGGACGCTCACCACAGGCGCACCCGGCAGCAGCTCGCCCGCAGGAGGTTCACGCGCGCGGCGCCGGCCCGAGCAGGGAACCGACGAGGTTGACCCAGTAGCTGGCCCCCACCGGCAGCAGCGCGTCGTTGAAGTCGTAGGCGGCGTTGTGCAGGTTCGGCCCCGGGCCGCTGGCGAGGCACAGATAGGCGCCGGGCACCGCCTCCAGCATGTAGGCGAAATCCTCCGCCGCCATGATGCGTTCGAAATCGGCATCGACCTGATCGCCCACCGTGGCCTGCGCCGCCGCCAGCGCGTGGTCGAACTGTTCCGCGTGATTGACCAGCGAGGGATAGCGCCGGTCGTAGCGGAGGGTGGCGGTCGCGCCCTGCGCCGCGCAGACGCCCTCGACGATGGCGCGGAAGCGCTGCTCGGCGAGATCGCGCACCTCGCGGGAGAAGGTGCGCACCGTGCCGCGCAGCACCACCTCGTCGGGAATGACGTTCCAGGTGTCGCCGCCATGGATCTGGGTGACGGTGACCACCGCCGCTTCCTGCGGGTTCACCGAGCGCGAGACGATGGACTGCAGCTGGGCGACGACATGGGCGGCGGCGAGCACCGGGTCGATGCCGCGCTGGGGCATGGCGGCATGGGCGCCGCGCCCGGTCACCTTGACCTCGAAGATGTCGAAGGCGGCGAACATGGCGCCGGGCCGGCCGAGAAAGGTGCCGAAGGGCGCGTTCGGCCAGTTGTGCAGGCCATAGACCGCCTGCATCGGAAACAGGTCGAACAGGCCCTCGTCGACCATGACCTTGCCGCCGCCCTCATTCTCCTCGGCGGGCTGGAAGATGAAATGCACCGTGCCGGCGAAATCGGGATTGTCGCTGAGATGCCGGGCGGCGGCGAGCAGCATGGTCATGTGCCCGTCATGGCCGCAGGCGTGCATCTTGCCGGGCGTGTCGGAGCGCCAGGGCAGGTTGGTCGCCTCGTCGATGTCGAGCGCGTCCATGTCGGCGCGCAGGCCGATGGCGGGGCCGGCGCCGCGATTGCCCTTCAGCGTCGCCACCAGCCCGGTGCCGGCGAGGCCGCGACGCACCGGCAGGCCGAAGCTCTCCAGCTTTTCGGCGACGAAGGCCGAGGTGCGATGCTCCTCGAAGGCGGTCTCGGGCATGGCGTGCAGGGCGCGGCGCCATCCCGCCAGCTCGTCCGCCTGCGCCGCGAGGGCGGGCAAGGTGCCGGGGGTGGAGCCATCGCGGGGGGTGTGCTGCACGGTCGTCATCCCTCTGCTGGAACCGGCCGAGGCGCCGTGTCCGATCCGCGTATTAGGCATCGGCTTCAGGACGAGGCAAGCGCGCCGACGGCAGGGGCACCCCCTCGTTCCCGCATGGGTGGCGCCGCGCCGGAAGACACGCCGCCTCCGCCGATGTGAACGGCGCCGCGCCTGCCGTTGGGTTATTCAGGAGCGGCGAAACGAAAAATCGCGAAGGGGGCGGGATGAAAGAGCGGCACGGCTCCGTATACGGATCATGAAGCGCGACGACACCTCCTTCGACGTGCCGGCCCAGCTCGGCGTGATGCGGCGCTATGCGCGCGCGCTGACACGCGACGACGTCGAGGCCGAGGACCTCGTGCACGACGCGCTGGTGCGCGCCTATGAGCGGCGCGGCAGCTTTGATGCCGACCGCGCCGCGCCCGGCAACGCCGCGCGCGGCTCGGGCCAGCCAGGTTCGGGGCTGCGCGGCTGGCTGCTCTCGGTATTGCACAACGTGTTCGTCGACCGCCGCCGCTCGCGGGCCGCCGAGGCCCGGCGCGAGGCCGACAGCCTCGACCTCGCGGAGACCAGCGCCGCCCCGGCGCAGGAGCACCGGCTGCGGCTCGCCGAGGTGCGCGAGGCCTTCATGGCGCTGCCGGAGGAGCAGCGCGCGGTGCTGCACCTCGTCGCCATAGAGGGGCTCGGCTATGCCGAGGCCGCGGCGACGCTGGGCATTCCGCAGGGCACGCTGATGTCCCGCCTGTCGCGCGCCCGCGCCACGCTGCGGGCGATGGAGGACGGCAGCGCGGCGGACGCCCCGAAACGCCTGCGCATTGTAGGAGGCACGGATGAACCGTCCCGTTGACCCCGTCTCCGACGACGACCTGCAGGCCTATGTCGACGACCAGCTCAGCGTGGCGCGGCGCATCGACGTCGAGGCCTATCTCAGCGCCAACCCGGCCGCCGCCTCGCGGGTGATGGGCGACCTGCGCATCCGCGACGAATTGCGCCTGGCTCTCGCCGAGACGCCCCGCTCCGCCTCGACCGCGGCGGCCCGGCTGGCGACGGTGGAAGCGGCGCGGCGGCTGCAGGGCGCGCTCGCGCGGGCCCGCTGGAGCCGCCGGTTCCGCGTCGCCGCCACGGTGGCGCTGCTGCTCGGCGCCGGCTGGATCGCCAACGCGCAGTTCGGCCATCTGGGCGTGAGCCGCGTCGTCGCCTCGGGGCTTCCCCCGGCCTATCTGGAGGACGCCGTGCGCGCCCACCGCACCGCGCTCGTACGCGCCGACATGCCCTCGCAGCCGGGGTCGAATCGCTACGACCCGGCGGAAATCCTCTCCGCCACCGCCATTGTCATGCCGGTTTTGCCGGAGGGCTGGAAGGTGGAGGACGTGCAGGTGTTTCCCTCCACCTTCGGCCCGAGCGTGGAAATGACCGTCGAGGCCGGGGAGATCGGCACCGCCTCGCTGTTCGCGGTGCGGCCCGGCGGGTTCGACGTCGTGCCGGCGACCAGCGTGCCGCAGGACGAGCTTACCGCCGCCTACTGGCAGGTCGGCGAGGTGGCCTATGCGCTGGTCGCCCATACCGGCGATGCAGCCGATTCGCGTGATCTCGACCGGGCGGCCGCGCGCCTTGCCCGGACGCTCTACTGAACTCACATGCTCGCCATCAGGAGACTGACATGAACACGCCGAATTCCGGCTTCCAGTGGTCCCGCACCGCCTCCGTCGACCAGGCCGTCTATGATGAGGGCCTGCGCCGCCACATGCTGCGGGTCTACAACTACATGGCGCTCGGTCTGGTGCTGACCGGCGCGGTGGCCTTCATCGTCGGCACCACGCCGGCGCTCTACGTGCCGATCTTCTCCACCCCGCTGAAATGGGTGGTGATGCTGGCGCCGCTGGCCTTCGTGCTGTTCTTCTCGTTCCGCATGCAGTCGATGTCGGGCAGCGCGGCGCAGACCATGTTCTGGGCCTTCTGCGCGGTGATGGGCCTGTCCATGGCCTCGATCTTCCTGGTGTTCACCGGCACCTCGATCGCGCGCACCTTCTTCATCGCCGCCACCATGTTCGGCGCCACCAGCCTCTACGGCTACACCACCAAGCGCGACCTCTCGCAGTTCGGCTCGTTCCTGATCATGGGCCTGATCGGCGTGGTGATCGCCAGCGTGGTCAACATCTTCCTCGGCTCGACGATGCTGCAGTTCATCGTCTCGGTGGTCGGCATCCTCGTCTTCGTCGGCCTGACCGCCTGGGACACCCAGTCGATCAAGGAACAGTACGCCGACCATTTCGACGCCGAATCGCAGCAGAAGCTGGCCGTGTTCGGCGCCTTCTCGCTCTATCTCAACTTCGTCAACATCTTCCAGCTGCTGCTGAATTTCACCGGCGAGCGGGAGTGAGGCGGACAACCGCCAAGGGAACCCAGCCATGAACGACCAGGACCGCCAGGCCATTGACGGCCTCTTCGGCAAGCTCGCCGAGGCCGAGCGCCAGTCCGGACCGCGCGACGCCGAGGCGGAGGGCTTCATCGCCCAGCGCATCGCCCAGCAGCCGGCCGCGCCCTACCTGATGGCGCAGACCATCGTGATGCAGGACTACGCCCTGCAGCAGGCGCAGGCCCGCATCGAGGCGCTGGAACAGCAGACGCAGCAGGCGGCCGCCGCGCGGCCGGCCGGCGGTGGACTGTTCGGCGGCCTGTTCGGCTCCGGCGAGCCGGTCCGCCGCAGCCCGGTGCCCTCGATGCCGCGCCCCGGCACGGCCGCCGGCGCGAACCCGGGGATACCCGACGACGCGCCACCGGCGTGGCGCTCGGGCGCGGTGCAAGGCGGCCAGCCCGGCCAGCCGATGGGCGCGCCCGGCGCGCCGCAGCAGGGCGGCTTCGGGCGTCCGGGCTTCGGTGGTGGCGGTGGCGGCTTCCTGGCCGGTGCCGCGCAGACCGCGATGGGCGTGGCCGGCGGCGTGCTGCTCGGCAGCGCCATCGGCAGCATGTTCGGCGGCGGCGAGGCCAAGGCGGCCGAGGCAGCACCCGCCGAGACCGCTGCCGAGACCCCTGCCGAAGAGCCGGCGGCGGCTGATGAGCCGACCGATGCCGGCGGCGATGATGGCGGCTTCTTCGGCGGTGGCGACTGGTTCGGCGGCGGCGAGGAGTTCTGACCGCCGGCGGCGGCGCGTCCCGAACGCTCCTGCCGCGGGCGCGCCCACTGCGTTTCACTTCCCCCCGCCGGCCGCGGCCGGCGGCGGGCACTTCCCAACTCCAGCAGGCCGGCCCCTCACCGGCCTGTTCTTTTTTGCTCCATTTTCGCCCGCGCGAAGCGGGTCGCGGGCTACACCCGCAGGCCGTTCTCCCCGGCATAGTCCTTCAGCCGGCGCTCCGGGCGGGCGCCGATATGACTGATGATCTCGGCCGCGCAGAGCGCGCCCAGCCTCAGGCATTCCTCAGCGCCGAAGCCGCTGGCGAAACCGTGGAGATAGCCGGCGGCGAACAGGTCCCCGGCGCCGGTGGTGTCCACCACCTTCGGCACCGCGAAAGCCGGGACGGCAACCAACTCGCTCCCCGAGGCGGCCAGCGCGCCCTTTTCGCTGCGGGTGACGACGGCGTGCCGCGCCTCCTGCCGCAGCCGGGCCAGGGCGGCGTCGAAATCGGTCTCGTAGAGCGACATCAGCTCCGCCTCGTTGGCGAAGACGAGGTCGACCGTTCCCTCGCGCAGCAGCGTGAGGAACTCGGCCCGGTAGCGCCCGACGCAGAAGGCGTCGGAAAGCGTCAGCGCCACGGTGCGCCCGGCCTTGTGGGCGATGCCGGCGGCCTTGAGGAAGGCCTCCTTGGCCGGCGGCGGGTCCCACAGATAGCCTTCGAGATAGGTGACCTTGGCGCCCGCCACCATCGCCTCGTCGACATCGGCGGGGGAAAGGTCCTGCGCCGCGCCGAGATAGGTGTTCATGGTGCGCTCGCCGTCGGGCGTCACCAGGATGAGGCAGCGGGCGGTGGCCGGGCCGGCGCTTGCGGCCGAGGTCGCGAAGGCGACGCCGGCGGCGCGGATGTCGTGGGCGAAGATGCCACCCAGCTCGTCGTCGCGCACCTTGCCGATGAAGCCGGCACGCCCGCCCAGCGCGGCGATGCCGACCATGGTGTTGGCGGCCGAGCCGCCGGAAATCTCCACCCCCGGCCCCATCGCCTCATAGACCGCCTCGGCGCGCGCCTCGTCGATCAGCGTCATGCCGCTCTTGCGCATGCCATGCCGGTCGAGGAAGGCGTCCTCGGTGCGGGAAATCACGTCGACGATGGCATTGCCGAAGCCGATCACATCGAGCTGGGAAGCGGTCATGGACGGCGTTTCTCCGAAAGGGTTCGTCCTGGGGAAGGCGGGCTTTGGAAGCGGGGTCGGGAAGGCGGGTTTCGCGGTAGCAGAAGGGCGCCCCGCCCGCAACGCCGGCGCGCTCCCCGCCGTCTTCATCGCCGGACCCGGCCCGGGCGCCCGGCCACGCCGCGCAGGCCGGCCGAAGCCTGATTGGCGGGGTCGTGCCCGGCCATCCGCAGATACCGGCCTGCCGGGAAGGGCGGCCCGGCTCCAACCGCCTTTCCCTTCCCTCGCCGGCCGACTATTGCTGGCGCATGGCCCTGCTCCGCCACGCCTCCACCGTCGCCCTGCTGACGCTCGCCTCGCGCGGGCTCGGCTTTGCGCGCGATGCCGGGGTGGCGGCGCTGTTCGGCACCGGTGTGGTCGCGGACGCCTCGGTGGCCGGGCTCGCCTTGCCGCAGATCGCCCGGCGCCTGCTCGGCGAGGGCGCGCTCAACGCCGCGCTGCTGCCGGGGCTGGCGCGGGCGCCGGCGGGTGAGCCACGCCGCGCCCTTGCCGGAGCGGCGCTGGTGCTGTTCGCGCTGGCCGGGCTCGCGCTCGCGGCGCTTCTTTTCGCCTTCATGCCGCTGGTGGTGGCGGTGCTGGCGCCGGGCTTTGCCGGCGACGGCGCCCGGGCGGAGGGCGCGGTGCTGGCCGGGCGGCTCACCGTGGTGTGCCTGCCGCTCGCTTTGCTCGCCGGGGTGTTCGCCGCCTTCGCCAATGCGGGCGGCCGCTTCGCCCGGCCCGCCTTCGCCCCGGCCGCCGCCAATGTGGCGGTGATCGCGCTGCTCGTGATGCTCTGGCTTGCCGGCGCCCACACGATGAGTTCGTCCGCGGCGCTGGCCTGGCTGGCGGCCGGCGCGGTGGCGGGGGCGCTGACCCAGTTCGTGCTGAATCGGGCCGCCGTGCCGCGCGGCTTCTTCCGTCTGCCGGCCACTCGGGCCGAACTCCGGGCGGCGCTGCCGGTGCTGACCGGGGCGGCGACGCCGCTGCTGGCGGCCGCCCTGCCGCAGCTGCGCTTTCTCATCGCGGCGGCGGCGGCCTCGGGCATTGGCGGCGGGGTCGCGGCGCTGTTCTACGCCACCCGCCTGGTCGAGCTGCCGCTCGGCCTGGTCGGCGCCAGCGCCGGGGCGGTGCTGCTGCCGGCGCTGGCGGCGGATGGCGACGCGCCCGCGCGGCAGGGAGAGGCCGGCGCGGGCAGGTTGGGGGCGGGCGTCGTGGGCGCTAGCGACCTGGGTGCCGGCGGCATCATGGCGGCGCTGGCGCTCTCGCTGCCGGCGGCGCTCGGCCTTGCCGTGCTCGCCCATCCCATCGTGGTGGTGCTGTTCGAGCGCGGTGCCTTCGACCCCGCCGCCAGCGCCCTCACCGCCAGCGCCCTCGCCTTGCTGGCGTTGACCCTGCCGGCGCAGGCGCTGGAAAAGGTGCTGATCACCATCGCCTTCGCCCGCGGCCTGTCCCGCCTCGTCACCCTCGCCAGCCTGGCGGCGCTGCCGCTGGGCGCGCTGGTCGGCTTCCTCGCCGTCGGGCCGCTCGGCATGGCGGGGCCGGCGCTCGGCGTGCTGGCCTCCAGCCTCGCGGCGCTCGTCGCGCTCACCGCCGGCCTTGTCCGCCGGCGGCTGATCGTGCTGCCGGCCGCCTCCCGCCGCCGGCTCGGCCGGCTGGTCGTCGCCGCGCTGGCCATGGCGGCGGCGGTGACGCTGGCGCGGCAGGGGCTGGAGGGCGCCCTCGCGCAGGGCGGGCTGACCGCCGCCGGCGTGCTGGCCGGCCTCGTGGCGCTGGGGGCGGGCGTCTATGCCAGCGCGGCGCTGGCGCTCGGCGGCCTCGACATTGCCGGCCTGCGCGCGGGCTGGCGCAAATAGCGCGCTGCCGCTGCCCCTGAAGAAGCTTGCTCCCGAAGAAGCTTGCCCCTGAAGTTCATGCGTGCCATAGCGCCCCCGCCCCGGGGCGACGTCCCGCGGCACGGCAGGGCGCAGACCACAGGACGTCCCGACATGGAATTCAAGCCGCTCGTGTTTTCCGGCGTCCAGCCGACCGGAAACCTGCATCTCGGCAATTATCTCGGCGCCATCCAGCGCTTCGTGGCGCTGCAGGAGAGCCATGACTGCCTTTATTGCGTGGTCGACATGCACGCCATCACGGTGTGGCAGGACCCGGCCGACCTGAAGCGGCAGATCCGCGAGGTCACCGCCGCCTTCGTCGCCGCCGGCATCGACCCGACCAAGCACATCGTGTTCAACCAGAGCCAGGTCTCCGGCCATGCCGAACTGGCCTGGGTGTTCAACTGCGTGGCGCGCCTCGGCTGGCTCAACCGCATGACCCAGTTCAAGGAAAAGGCCGGCAAGGACCGCGAGAACGCCTCCGTAGGCCTCTACGCCTATCCCAGCCTGATGGCCGCCGACATCCTGCTCTACCGCGCCACCCACGTGCCGGTGGGCGAGGACCAGAAGCAGCATCTGGAGCTGACCCGCGACATCGCGCAGAAGTTCAACAACGACTTCGCCCCCTCCATCGCCGCCAACGGGCTCGGCGAGGCCTTCTTCCCGCTGCCCGAGCCGCTGATCGGCGGGCCGGCGGCGCGGGTGATGAGCCTGCGCGACGGGGCGAAGAAGATGTCGAAGTCGGACCCCTCCGATCTCTCGCGCATCAACCTGACCGACGATGCCGACCTCATCGCCTCGAAGATCCGCAAGGCCAAGACCGACCCCGAGCCGCTGCCGTCCGAGGCCGAGGGGCTGAAGGGGCGGCCGGAGGCGGAGAATCTCGTCGGCATCTATGCCGCGCTCGGCGAACTGCCGAAGGAGGAGGTGCTGCGCCAGTTCGGCGGCGGCCAGTTCTCCACCTTCAAGGCGGCGCTGGTCGACCTCGCCGTGGCCAGGCTCGGGCCGATCGGCGCCGAGATGCAGCGGCTGATGGCCGAACCGGACCATATCGACGCCATCCTGCGCGACGGCGCGGCGCGCGCCCGCGTGCTGGCCGACGCCACCATGGCCAATGTCCGCGACATCGTCGGCTTCGTGCGCTAGCCTTCCCCGGTCAGAACCGCCCGGGGAAAGCCCATGCCGCGCCAGCGCCAGAGCCACCAGCCCGGCCACCGCCGCAAATTCCTCGTCCTCGCCGACGACACGCCGGAATGCGACCGCGCGCTGTATTACGCGGCGCGGCGGGCGGCGCGCACCGGCGGCGGGGTGGTGCTGCTCAGCGTGCTGGCGCTGGAGGACGCGCCGAGCCAGTGGCTCGGCGTCGCCGACCTGATGCGGGCGGAGGCGACCGACAAGGCCGACGCCCGGCTCGACCTGCTGGCCGCCCGCGCCCAGGGCATCGCCGGCCTCGACCCGGAACGGGTGGTGCGCGAGGGCGGCATCGCCGAGCAGATCCACAGGATCGTCGAGGAGGACGAGGACATCGCCATCCTCGTGCTCGCCGCCGGCACCGGCAAGGAGGGTCCGGGGCCGCTCATCGCCTCGCTGGCGAAGGGCGGGTGGGCCGGCCTGCCGGTTCCCGTGACCATCGTGCCCGGCACGCTCTCCGACGCCGAGATCGACGCGCTGGCGTGAGGTCCCCGCCGGCCGGAGCGCCAGCGCCTCTTCCCCCGCGCCACCGGAGAGCTTATCTAAAGTGGAAATTCCCCCCGTCGCCGCGGCCTTGAACCGTGGTTGGCAAGGAGACCGACATGTTCATCCAGACCGAAGCCACCCCCAATCCCGCCACGCTGAAGTTCCTGCCCGGACGCTCGGTGCTGGGCGACGGCACCTTCGAGGCGCGCGACGCCGACGAGGCGGCCCGCTCGCCGCTCGCCGTGCGCCTGTTCGAGGTGCCGGGCGTCACCGGCGTGTTCTTCGGCTCCGATTTCGTCACCGTGACCAAGCAGCAGGGCGAGTGGGCGCATCTCAAGCCGGCCATTCTCGGCGCCATCATGGAGCATTTCGTCTCCGGCCAGCCGATCCTGCCGGCGGACCACGCCCACACCGCCGACGACGCTTTCTTCGAGGAGAAGGATGCCGGCGTGGTCGACACCATCCGCGAACTGATCGACACCAGGGTGCGCCCGGCGGTGGCCAATGACGGCGGCGACATCACCTTCCGCGGCTACAAGGACGGCGTGGTGTTCCTCGCCATGAAGGGTTCCTGCGCGGGCTGCCCGTCCTCCACCGCGACGCTGAAGAACGGCATCGAGAACCTGCTGCGCCACTTCGTGCCCGACGTGGTCGAGGTCCGCCCGGTCTGAACAGCCCCGCCTGACCAGCCCGGCCGGGCCCGCCCGCCGGGCGCCCGCTTTCCAACCGGCCGCGCCCGTGCGCATGGTGCGCGCATGACCGGGTTCGTCCATGCTGATTCTCGCTTATGCTGATCCTCGCCATCGACACCGCGCTTGAGGCCTGCTCGGCGGCGCTGCACGACATGGACACCGACCGCACACGGGCGGTGGAGCACATCGTCATGGCGCGCGGCCATGCCGAGGCGCTGATCCCCATGGTGGAGCGGGTGCTGGCCGCCGCCGGCGCCGATTTCGGCGAGATCGACGCCTTCGCGGTCACCGTCGGCCCCGGCAGCTTCACCGGGCTGCGGGTCGGCATTTCCGCCGCGCGCGGCTTCGGCCTCGCCACCGGCAAGCCGGTGATCGGCCTGCCGACCCTGACCGTGCTGGCCGCGCCGCTGCTGGCGCGCGACGACAATGTGCCGGTGGCCGCCGCCATCGACGCCCGCCACGGCAATGTCTACCTGCAGATGATCGGCCCCGCCGGCCGGATACTGGTCAGCCCCCGGGCGATGGCGGTGAAGGATGCCGCCCGCTCGGTCGCCAACGGGCCGGTGCGGCTGGTCGGCTCCGGCGCCGGCCTCATCGCCGATGCCTGGCCGATGGGCGCGCAGCCGCCCGCCGAGGTGCGGGCCACCGCGACGCCGGACCCGGTCTGGCTCGCCCGCATCGCCAGCGTCGCCGACCCCGACCGCTCCGAACCGAAGCCGCTCTATCTGCGCGACGCCGACGCCACGCCGCAGACCGGCGGCCGGATCGCCCGTCGGTGAGCGGGCTGCCGGCATGGCTGGGATGGCTGACGGGCAGGGCGCGCCGGCGCGAGGTCGCGCTGCGGGCCATGCGCGCCAGCGACGCCGACGCGCTGGCGCGCATCCACGCCCAGTCCTTCCGCCTCGGCTGGGACGCGGCCGAGTTCGAGCGGCTCATCGCCAACCGGCTGAGCCGCGGCCTCGTCGCCACCGACGCCCCCGGCGGCGCCCCGGTCGGCTTCATCCTGCTGAGCGGGGTGACGCCGGAGATGGAGATCCTCTCCGTTGCGGTCGATGACGGCCGCCGCGGCGAGGGCATCGGCGCCCGGCTGGTGGAGGCCGCCTTCGGCACGCTGGCGGCGGAAGGCATCCGCACGGTGTTCCTGGAGGTGGAGGACGGCAACCTCGCCGCCTTGCGGCTGTATGCCCGCACCGGCTTCCGCGAAATCGGCCGCCGTCCGGGCTATTATCGCGACCGCGCCGGCGCGCCGGTCGCGGCGCTGACCATGCGGCGCGACATCGCCTGAGCGAACCCATTGCCCTCGCCCGCCGTGCTGCGCCATAAGGCGGGACGGACGCGGACAAGGTGAACCGTGCGGGCTGCCTTGCGGGCCGAAAGAAACAGGCCGAGGAATGAACGACAAGCCGACCCTGATCGAGGAAGCCTGCGTCACGCTGGGCCTGCGGATGACGGACCAGCGGCGCGTCATCGCCCGCATCATCGCCGATGCGCAGGATCATCCCGACGTCGAGGAACTGCACCGGCGCGCCGTGGCGGTGGACGACCGCATCTCCATCTCCACCGTCTACCGCACGGTGAAGCTGTTCGAGGATGCCGGCATCATCGAGCGGCATGATTTTCGCGACGGGCGTTCGCGCTACGAGCCGGTGCCGGACGAGCACCACGACCACCTGATCGACCTGCGCACCGGCCATGTGGTGGAGTTCCGTTCCGAGGAGATCGAGCGGCTGCAGGAGGAGATCGCCCGCAAGCTCGGCTATCGCCTGGTCGGCCATCGGCTGGAACTCTACGGCGTGCCGCTCGACGCCCCCAGGACGCAGGCGGTGTCCAAGCCTTCCGATTCGTCCAAGAAGGATTGAGGCCGTGCGGGCGTGGCTGGTGATCGTGCCGGTCGTGCTGGTGACGCTCGTCGGGCTGCCGTTCCAGTGGCTTTCGGTGGCGCTCGGGCTGCCGACCCGGCGCACCATCCCCATGCTCTATCACCGCATCGTGCTGGCGCTGGTCGGCGTGCGGGTGCGGGCGGTCGGCGCGCCGGCACCGGCGCGGCCCCTGCTGCTGGTCGCCAACCATTCGTCCTGGCTGGACATTCCGGTGCTCGGCTCACGCCTGCCTTTGTGCTTCGTCGCCAAGAGCGAGGTCGCGCGCTGGCCCGGCATCGGGCTGCTGGCGCGGCTGCAGCGCACCATCTTCGTCGACCGCACCTCGCGCACCGCCACCGGCCGGGTGGCGGGCGAGATGGCGGCGCGGATGGGCGACGGCGACCCGGTGGTGCTGTTCGCCGAGGGCACGTCCAGCGACGGCAACCGGGTGCTGCCGTTCCGCTCGGCGCTGATCGGCGCCGCCCGGCAGAGCCTGGGCGACGAGGACGGGTCGGCGGCGACCATCCAGCCGCTCGCCATCGCCTATGTCGGCCTGTCCGGCCTGCCGCTCGGGCGGGCCGGGCGGCCGCGCCTCGCCTGGTATGGCGACATGGACCTCGCCCCGCATCTGATGGAGGTGCTGCGGCGCGGCGGCGTCGAGGTCGAGCTGCGCTTCGGCGCGCCGCTGGCGGCGGGCGGGCGCAAGGTGGCGGCGCAGGAGGCCGAAAAATCGGTCCGCACGATGCTGGCGCAGGCGCTGACCGGCCGCCCCGGCTGAAGCAACGTTGCGGAAATTCACGGTTTTGCGCCCCTCCCGCCGGCCCCGGCGCATTTCCTTTTGGCGGGAATCCCGCTACACAGGGGCATAGGCGTTAATCGTGGAGACGTAGACGATCTCGACCTGCGCGATACCGAGGTGGGAACGAGCGGCGATGGACGAGGGCGCCTTGCGAGAGCGCGTCCGCCGCGCCTCGGGGCTTCCATCCCAATGCGCCGCCGGACCCTGCGAGGGCGCGCGGCACGGGTCGATCGACACGCAATGAGTGAACCGCGCAAGCTTTACGTCCGTTCCTTCGGCTGCCAGATGAACGTCTATGACGCCCAGCGCATGACGGACACGCTGGCCCAGGAGGGCTATGTCGAGACCGACAGCCCCGACGACGCCGATCTCGTCATCCTCAACACCTGCCATATCCGCGAGAAGGCCGGCGAGAAGGTCTATTCGGAACTCGGCCGCCTGCGGAAGGCGCAGGAGGAGGCCGGCCGCCGGCAGATGGTGGCCGTCGCCGGCTGTGTCGCGCAGGCGGAAGGCGCGGAAATCCTCAAGCGCGCCCGCAGCGTCGACCTCGTGGTCGGCCCGCAGAGCTACCACAAGCTGCCCGAGCTGATCGCCGCCGCCGAGCGGCGCGGCGGCAACCGGCCCGCCGGCATCGTCGAGACCGAGTTCCCGGTCGAGGACAAGTTCGATTTCCTGCCCCCGCCGACCCGCGCCGCCATCGCCAGGCGCGGCCCCACCGCCTTTGTGACGGTGCAGGAAGGCTGCGACAAGTTCTGCACCTTCTGCGTCGTGCCCTATACGCGCGGCGCCGAGGTGTCGCGCCCGCTCCCCAAGATCCTCGACGAGGTGAGCCGCCTCGCCGATGGCGGGGTGCGCGAGGTCACGCTGATCGGCCAGAACGTCAACGCCTATCACGGGCTCGACGCCGCCGGCCGCACGGCGAACCTGACCGAACTGGTGCGCGCCATCGCCGAGGTGCCCGGCATCGCCCGGGTGCGCTACACCACCAGCCATCCGCGCGACATGGACGACGAACTGATCGCCGCCCATCGCGAGATTCCCGCGCTGATGCCCTATCTGCACCTGCCGGTGCAGTCCGGCTCCAACCGCATCCTCGCCGCCATGAACCGCAGGCACGACCGCGAGCTGTTCCTCGACATCGTCGCCCGGGTGCGCGCGGCGCGGCCGGACATCGCCTTTTCCTCCGATTTCATCGTCGGCTTTCCCGGCGAGAGCGACGCCGATTTCGCCGACACGATGGAGCTGGTGGAAAAGGTCGGCTTCGCCTCCTCGTTCTCGTTCAAATATTCCTCCCGCCCCGGCACCCCGGCGGCCGGCATGGGCGAGCAGGTTCCCGAGGCGGTGAAGTCCGAGCGCATCCATGCGCTGCAGGCGCTGCTCGACCGGCAGAAGGCAGCGTTCGACGCCGCCTGCCGCGGCCGGCGCTTCGACATACTGATCGAGAAGCCGGGCCGCTTCCCGGGCCAGCTCATCGGCCGCTCGCCCTATCTCCAGTCCGTCGTCGTCGAGGGCCCGCAGGAGGCGATCGGCACGCTGGCGGAGGTCGAGGTGCGCGAGGTCAGCACCAAGAGTCTTTCGGGCGACATACGCGGCGGGGAATTCTTCATGAGGAACCCGGCGCGGGAATCGCGTTTCATCGGGCAGAGCGAGAAGCTGGAGGCGTGAGCGTGCGTCGACCTGGAACCGGAACTGGCAGCGATACCGAACGTGCCTTGGTTTCCACCCGCGCGGGCGCGCCCGCCGGGTCCGTGCAGACCGCCCCGCGCCCGCCGGCGGCCCCCCGGCCGGCCGCGCATTGGCTGGAGACGGCGGAGGACGAGGGCAGCGGCCAGATCGTGCTCGCCTTCGACGACAACCGGATCGCCAGCCAGCTCTTCGGCCATTACGGGCAGAACCTCGCCCTGATCGAGCGGCGGCTGGAGATCGTCGCCGAGCAGCGCGGCAACCATGTCACGCTGGAGGGCCCGCGCGAGGCCTGCGAGCAGGCGCGCCATGTGCTGGAGACGCTCTACGCCCGGCTGAAGAAGGGCGGCGAATTGCTGCCCGGCGATGTCGAGGGCGTGCTGCGCGAGGCCGCCGCGCAGGGGCTGCTGTTCGAATTCGACGCCGCCACCAAGAAGCAGAGCTTCGACGAGATCCAGCTCCGCCGCCGCCCGGTGCGCGCCCGCACCGCCGCGCAGGACGCCTATATCCGCGCGCTCAAGCGCCAGACGCTGGTGTTCGGCGTCGGCCCGGCCGGCACCGGCAAGACCTGGCTGGCGGTCGCCTATGCCGTGCACCTGCTGGAGCGGCGGGTGGTCGACCGGCTGATCCTCTCCCGCCCGGCGGTGGAGGCGGGCGAACGGCTCGGCTTCCTGCCCGGCGACATGAAGGAGAAGGTCGATCCCTATCTGCGCCCGATCTACGACGCGCTGCACGATCTGATGGACCGCGCCTTCGTCGAGCGGGCGATGACCTCCGGCGAGATCGAGATCGCCCCGCTGGCCTTCATGCGCGGGCGCACGCTGGCCAATGCCTGCGTCATCCTCGACGAGGCGCAGAACACCACCTCGATGCAGATGAAGATGTTTCTCACCCGGCTGGGCGAGAACTCGCACATGATCATCACCGGCGACCCGAGCCAGATCGACCTGCCGCCGGGCCAGACCTCGGGCCTCGCCGAGGCGGTGGGGCTGCTTGGGGATGTCGAGGGCGTCGAGGTCTGCCACTTCAACGCCGCCGACGTGGTGCGCCACGAACTGGTCGGCCGCATCGTCGCCGCCTATGACAGCAAGGACGCGGCGGCGCGGGCGGCGGCGCCCGCCGGAAACGGGGCACCGCGACGATGAGCGAGGCGACAGGCGGCGGCGGGCCGCGCATCGAGGTCGACGTGCTGGTGGAGGCCGACCGGTGGTCGACGCTCCCCGGCGCCGTTGACCTTGTGGCGCAGGCGGTGCGCGCGGCCTGCGCCGGTGCGCTGACCGAGTACGAGATCGACATTGACGGCGCCGAGATCGCGGTGAAGCTGACCGACGACGACGCCATCCGCGCCCTCAACCGCGACTGGCGCGGCAAGGACAGCGCCACCAACGTGCTGTCCTTCCCCACGCCCGACGTGGCGCGGGCGGGCGGCGATCCCCATCTCGGCGACATCGCCATCGCCTATGAGACGCTGGCGCGCGAGGCCGAGGCGGAGGGAAAGCCGCTGGCCGACCATCTCGCGCATCTGGCGGTCCATGGTACGCTTCACCTGCTCGGCTACGACCACGAGGCCGTGGACGACGCCGAGGAGATGGAGGCGATGGAGCGCCGCGTGCTCGCCGGACTGGCGATACCCGACCCCTATGCCGAGACCGAACCCGTTCACCCCTGACCCAAACCTGATCCAGGCAAACAGACCCAAGACCGATGTCCGATCCTGTCTCGACCTCGTCCTCCTCCACTGCGGGCAGCGAGGGCCCAAGTAGCGGCGCCGCCGGTAGCGGCACCTCCAGTAGCGGCCCGGCCGGCGCCGGGCAGCGAAGCAAGGCCGGCGTGCGCTCCAGCGAGCCCCGCGCCGGCATCTTCGACCGCCTCCGCCACCTTATCGGCGGCAGGCGCTCCACCGGCTCGCTGCGCACCGACCTCGCCGCCATCCTCGCCTCGACCAGCGCCGAACCGGGCGCCGACCTGACGGCGACCGAGCGGACGATGCTGAAGAGCATTCTCGACCTGCGCGAATTGCGCATCGGCGACCTGATGGTGCCACGCGCCGACATCGTCGCGGTGCAGAAGGACATCTCGCTGGGCGAACTGCTCGCCGTCTTCGCCGAAGCCGGCCATTCGCGTCTGGTGGTCTATGACGACACGCTCGACGACCCCGTCGGCATGGTCCATATCCGCGATCTCGTGACCTACCTCACCCAGCGCGCCATGACGCCGCGCGGGCCGAATCCCGGCGCCGGCCTTCGTGGCAACGGCACGCCCGCCACGGAGGGCGCCTTCTCCTACGGCGGCAAGGCGGCGCGGCCCGCCTTCAACCTCAAGGCCATCGACCTCTCCAATTCGCTCAGCGGCGCCAAGCTGATCCGCCGGCTGCTGTTCGTGCCCCCCTCCATGCCCTCGATCGAATTGCTGGCCAGCATGCAGGCGAGCCGCATCCACCTCGCCCTGGTGATCGACGAATATGGCGGCACCGACGGTATCGTCTCGATGGAGGACCTGGTCGAGGAGATCGTCGGCGACATCGAGGACGAGCACGACGAGGACGAGACCCCCACCATCGCCCGCCAGGCCGATGGCAGCTTCATCGCCGATGCCCGCGCCAGCCTCGAGGACGTGGCGGAAATGATCGACCCGGCCTTCGCGCTGGGCGAGGAAGCGGAGGAGGTCGACACGCTGGGCGGCCTGCTCGTCACCCTTGCCGGCCGCGTGCCGGTGCGCGGCGAGATCGTGCTGGCGCCCGGCGGTTTCGAGATCGAGGTGCTCGACGCCGATCCGCGCCGGGTCAAGCGGCTGCGCATCTCGGCGAGCCGTGGCGAGGCCGGCACTGAGGCGCGGCCGGCGGGCGCCGAGGCGGCGCCCGGACACCCCCGCGCCCTGCCGCCGCCGGCCCAGCAGACGGATGAGGGCTCACGCAACGAGCGGGCACGCGGCACCGATGCCGCCTGACCGCGCGCGCGGCGCGGCGCCGGCTTCCCCCCGATGCTGATGCCCGGCCTGTTGCAGGCGGCGCCGGCGCGCTGGCGCGCGCTCGCCGCGCTTCTCGCCGGCGGGCTCTCGGCGCTCGCCATGCCGCCCTTCGGCCTGTGGCCGGTGCTTGCACTGACGCTGCCGGTGCTGGTGTTCCTGATCGACGCCACGGCCGGCCTGCCGCTGCGCCGGGCGCTGGGCGTCAGCTTCCTGGCCGGCTGGCTGTTCGGCCTGGGCTATTTCGTCGCCGGCCTGTGGTGGATCGGCGAGGCGTTCCTGGTGCAGGCGGACGCTTTTCTCTGGCTGATGCCGTTCGCGGTGATCGGGCTGCCGGCCTATCTCGCGCTCTATACCGGGCTTGGCTGCGCGCTGGCCCGGCTGGCGTGGACGGCGGGACCCGGGCGCATCCTCGTCTTCGCGCTCGCGCTCACCGTGACGGAGGTGCTGCGCGGCACGCTGCTCACCGGCTTCCCGTGGAATGATTTCGGCTACGCGCTGGCCACCGATCTGCGCTTCGCGCAAGGCGCCTCGGTGATCGGGCTGACGGGGCTGTGCCTGGTGACGCTGGCGACGCTGGCGGCCCCGGCGGCGCTGTTCGACGCGCACGCCTCCAGCCGCGCCCGCCATCTGCCGCTCGGCCTCGCCGTGGGGCTGCTCGCCGCGCTTTGGGCGGGCGGCCAGTGGCGCCTCGCCAGCACCGAGGTCGGCAGCGTGCCCGGGGTGACGCTGCGGCTGATGCAGCCCGACCTGCCGCAGGACCAGAAGTTCCGCTACGACGCCCGCCGCACCGTCATGGACCTCTACCTCGCCACCAGCGAGGGCCAGGGCGGCCTTGCCGGCGTCACCCATCTGTTCTGGCCGGAATCGGCGTTTCCGTTCTTCCTCGAACGCGAGCCGGAGGCCCTCGCCCGCATGGTGGCGATGCTGCCGCGCGGCACCACGCTGGTCACCGGCGCCGCGCGCTACCAGGCGGTGCCGGGACGCGAGCGGCCGGACGTGTTCAACAGCGTGCGGGTGATCGATTCCAGCGGGGCGATCCGCGGCAACGCCGACAAGGTCCACCTCGTTCCTTTCGGCGAATACCTGCCGTTTCAGGAAACGCTGGAGGCGATCGGGCTGGAGGCGTTGACCCGGGTCCGCGGCGGGTTCGCCGCCGCGACCTCGCGCCACCTGCTCGACATTCCCGGCCTTCCCCCGGCGGTGCCGCTGATCTGCTACGAGGCGATCTTCCCCGACGAGGTGATGCCCGCCGATCTCGGCGAGGGGGCGCGACCGGGCTTCCTGCTCAACCTGTCCAACGATGCCTGGTTCGGCATCACGCCCGGCCCCTACCAGCATTTCGAACAGTCGCGGCTGCGGGCAATCGAGCAAGGGCTGCCGCTGGTGAGGGTCACCAACAACGGCATTTCCGCCATAGTCGACCCGATCGGGCGAATCAGGGGAATTCTACCTCTGGGTGCACGCGGGGTGCTGGACGGCAGCCTGCCGCAAGCCCTGCCCGGTACCATTTATGCGTCGTTTGGCAGCAAGATATCGTGGCTGCTGGTTCTCGGCCTCGGCTTGGTGGCGTTCATGCTGCGCATGCGAGATATGCACGCCTAGATTGATCGACGGTAGAACCTGCTTTGCCTAGACTACTGCCGGGCTCGGGCACTGCTTCTCTCCCTCTGATCGGGGGGGAGAGGTATTTTTTTGTTTGCAGTCGGGGAAGCCGATGACCACGAAATCTCCCAATCCGATCGACAAATATGTCGGCAGCCGGGTCCGTATGCGCCGCATGATGGTGGGCATGAGCCAGGAAAAGCTCGGCGAAAGCCTCGGCATCACCTTCCAGCAGATCCAGAAATACGAGAAGGGCACCAACCGGATCGGCGCCAGCCGGCTGCAGAACATCTCCCAGGTGCTCGGCGTGTCGGTTTCCTTCTTCTTTGAGGGCGCGCCCAGCATGGGCGGCGAAGTGGCCGGCTTCGCCGAGGATGCCTCGCCCGCCTATGTGTCCGATTTTCTCGCCTCCTCCGAAGGGCTGGCCCTTACCCGCGCCTTCCTCAAGATCGCCGATGGCAAGGTCCGCCGCCGTATCGTGGACCTGGTCGAGGCGCTCGCCGAGCCTGGCCCGACCCCCTGAGGCGAACACGTCGCAGCGTTCTTTTTTCCGAACGAATCCGCCGTTAAAATCTTGACCGGCCCGACCGCGCTTGCAAAAGATGCGCGGCCGGGCGCGCTCCACATGCCCCGGTCGAGAATCGAGGAGCCGACGCGTGTCCCGCCAAGCCTATCTCTTCACCAGTGAATCCGTTTCCGAAGGCCACCCGGACAAGGTCTGCGACCGTATCTCCGATGAGATCGTCGACGCCTTCTTCAAGCACGGCCCGGAATTCGGCTGGGACCCGAGCCACCTGCGCGTGGCGGCCGAGACGCTGGCCACCACCAACCGGGTGGTGATCGCCGGCGAGACCCGGGGCCCGGCGCAGATCACCCGGGATTTCCTCAGCCACATCGCCCGGCTCGCGATCAAGGATATCGGCTACGAGCAGGACGGCTTCCACTGGGAGAAGGCGGAGATCGACGTGCATCTGCACGCGCAGTCGGTTGACATCGCCCAGGGTGTCGATTCCGCCGGCAACAAGGATGAGGGCGCCGGCGACCAGGGCATCATGTTCGGCTATGCCTGCCGCGAGACGCCCGAACTGATGCCCGCGCCGATCTATTACGCCCACAAGATCCTCAAGCTGCTCGCCGATGCCCGCCATTCCGGCGAGAGCACCGTGCTCGGCCCCGATGCCAAGAGCCAGGTGACGGTGCGCTATGAGGGCGGCAAGCCGGTCGAGGTGACGCAGATCGTGCTCTCGACCCAGCATCTCGACGCCGACCTGTCCTCGCACGACGTGCAGAGCATCGTCGAACCCTATATCCGCCAGGCGCTGCCGGAAGGCTGGATCACCCCGGCCACCGTGTGGCACGTCAACCCCACCGGCAAGTTCGTCATCGGCGGGCCGGACGGCGATTGCGGCCTCACCGGCCGCAAGATCATCGTCGACACCTATGGCGGCGCGGCCCCGCATGGCGGCGGCGCCTTCTCCGGCAAGGACCCGACCAAGGTCGACCGCTCGGCCGCCTATGCCGCGCGCTATCTGGCCAAGAATGTGGTCGCCGCCGATCTGGCCGACCGCTGCACCATCCAGCTCGCCTACGCCATCGGCGTGTCCGATCCGCTGGCCGTCTATGTCGACCTCTACGGCACCGGCAAGGTCGAGGAAGCCAAGCTGGAGAACGCGCTGCGCGAGGTGATGAACCTGCGCCCGCGCGGCATCCGCGAGCATCTCGGCCTCAACAAGCCGATCTACGCCCGCACCTCCGCCTATGGCCATTTCGGCCGCGCGCCGGAGGCCGATGGCGGCTTCTCCTGGGAGCGGACCGACCTGGTCGCGGCGCTGAAGTCCGCCGTCGGCTGACGGCTTGCCGCCCGCGCCGCGATTGCGCGCGCACGACACTGCGATTATGCGGGGCGGACAGGTAATTGTCCGCCCCGTCTGTCTTTCGAGCGCCCGCATGACCGCCGACGACCCCAGCAATGACGAGCCGGCCGCCGGCCGCAGCGGCGAGCCGCGCGGCGCCGCCTTCTACGGACGGCGCAAGGGCAAGAAGCTGCGCACCGCGCAGGCCGCCCATCTGGCGCAGGACCTGCCGCGCCTTGCCATCGCCCTCGACGATATCGGCGAGGCGCCACTCACCGCGCTGTTTGCCGGTCCGGTGCGCGCGGTGCGGCTGGAGATCGGCTTCGGCGGCGGCGAGCACCTGCTTGCCGAGGCGCGGCGCCATCCCGACATCGGCTATATCGGCGCCGAGGCGTTCCTCAACGGCATCGCCAAGGCGACGGCGCGGGTGAGCGAAGAGGGCCTCGCCAATGTTCGGCTCTATGGCGACGACGTGGTGCCGCTGCTCGACCGCCTGCCCGGCGGCAGCCTGGAGCGCATCGACCTGCTCTATCCCGACCCGTGGCCGAAGCGCCGGCACTGGAAGCGGCGCTTCGTGCGGGGCGACAACATCGACCGCTTCGCCCGTCTTCTCGCGCCCGGCGGGCATTTCCGCTTCGCCACCGACATCGAGCACTACGCCGCCTGGACGCTGCGCCTGCTGCTCGCCGATCCGCGCTTCGAGTGGACGGCGGCGCGCGCCGACGACTGGCGCCTGCCGTGGGAGGGCTGGCCCGGCACGCGCTACGAGGCCAAGGCGCTGCGGGAGGGACGGAGGCCGGGATACTACGAGTTCCAGCGCCGGTGAATACCGCCTAGAGTGGGAACCATGGCAATGGCGCCCGCGTTGTCGGGCTGTTCCTTTCCTCGTTTCCTACTCCCCGGAGATCACCATGGCCCAACCGAATGCGCAGGACGATTTCGCCAAGCTGTCCGCCGACCTCTCGACCCTGCGGGGCGATGTCGCCAAGCTGACCGAGACGCTTGCCGCCATCGCCAAGGCGGAGGGCGGCGCGGCCGCCGATGCCGTCACCGGCCGGTTCCGCTCCGGTGCGGCACGGGCCGAGGCGGCGGCCGCCGGCCTGGCGGAAGAAGGCTATGCCGCCCTGCACGATGCCAAGACACGGGCGCAGGCGCTCGGCGGCGACCTCGGCGCGACGATCGAACGCAATCCCTATGGCTCGGTGCTCGCGGCGCTGGGGGTCGGCTTCGTGTTCGGCCTGCTGTCGCGGGGCCGGTAATGCTGCGGCTGCTGCTGTCCATCTTCGGCGCGGAACTACGCCTGACGGTACGCAGGGCCGCCAACACGGCCCTGCTGCTCGCCATTGGCGGTCTGCTGGTCGCGCTCTCCGTGCTCTTCTTCATCGCGGCGACGTTCATCGTGCTGGCCGAGCGCTATGACGCGCTCACCGCCGCGCTGGTGCTGGGCGGGGGCACCTTGGTGGTGGGCCTGATCTTTTTCCTCGTCGCCCTGCTGCGCAACCGGCGGCGGCCAGGGGCGTTTGGTGGCTATGGCGGGTATGGCGCCTTTGGCGCCGCACCGCCGGTGGCAGGAGTGCCGCCGGCGGCGCCCCCCACGCCGTCCCCCGGCCTGAATACCACCTTGGGCATTGCGGCGGGTGCGGCGATAATCGGCCTTATTCTTGGCCGACGGGTCTGAAACTGTCGCATCGGGCCCTCGCGGGCCCGGTCCGCATTAGCCTCCCGTTATTGCAGCGGCCGCTAAAAAGGACCAATCTGCCACAAAGGCCGGAACCCGGCGCTACCCACGTGGTGCAGGGGTGTTCCGCTTGCCGCAGGAGGTTCCAACTTGACGTTCCGACGCTTGTCGCTGCGGCCGGGAGCGGCCATTCTCGCCACGCTCACGGCATTGGGCCTCACCCTGCCCGCGCGCGCCGACGCCCCTCCGGCCGATTTCATCGCCCGCTCCGCCCCCGCCGGCAACTATCTGGCGGCCCGTCTCGCCATTGCCGAGCGCGACACCGCGGCGGCGGCGGCCTATTACCGCGAACTGGTGCGGCTGTTCCCGCGCAATGGCGAACTGCTGGAGCGCGCCTTCCTCACCCTGCTGGCGGAAGGCTCGATCGAAGAGGCGGTGCAGCTCGCCCGGCGCATCGTCCGGATCGACCCCGAGCACACGCTGGCGCGGCTGGTGCTCGGCGTGCGCGCCATCAAGGCGAAGCAGTACGTCACCGCCCGCAGCAATCTGCGCCGCTCGGGCCAGGGCGCCATTGCCGAATTGAACGCCACCCTGCTGAGCGCCTGGAGCCAGTTCGGCTCGGGCGAGGCGCGTGCCGGCGTCAAGGCCATCGACGCGCTGCAGGGGCCGGAATGGTACACCGGCTTCAAGGATTTCCACGCCGGGCTGATCCTCGACGCGGCCGGTGTGAAGAAGGAGTCCGGCCAGCGGCTGGAGGCGGCGCTGAAGCTCGACCCGCGCACGCTGCGGGTGGTCGACGCCTATGCGCGCTGGGCCTCGCGCAACGCCGACAAGAAGCTCGCCATCGAGACCTATGAGGCGTTCGACAAGCTGGTGCCCGGCGATCCGCTGGTGGCCGGCGCGCTCGCGCAGCTGAAGGCCGGCAAGACCCTGCCGCCTCTGGTGACGACGCCTGCCGCCGGCGCGGCGGAGGTGCTTTACGGCATCGGCGCCGCGCTCGGCCGGCAGGGCGGCGAGGACCTTGCCCTCGTCTATCTCCAGCTCGGCCGCTGGCTCGACCCCTCGCAGCCGCTGATGACGATCACCCTCGCCGACCTGTTCGAATCGATGAAGCGGCATGAGGATGCCATCGCGCTCTATGCCGCGGTGCCCGATTCGTCGCCCTTCAAGACCAATGCGGAGGTGCAGCGCGCGCTCAATCTCGACGCCGTCGGCCGTCATGACGAGGCGCTGGCGGTGCTGAAGCAGGTGGTTGCCGGAAATGTGAAGGACCAGCGCTCGATCATGGCGCTGGGCGATGTGCTGCGCGCCAACGAGAAATATGCCGAGGCGGCGGAGGTCTACACCCGGGCCATCGACGATCTGGGCACGCCCGACAGCAAGGACTGGATGCTGTATTATTTCCGCGGCACCTGCTTCGAGCGCACCAAGCAGTGGGACAAGTCCGAGGCCGATCTGAAGAAGGCGCTGGCGCTCAGCCCCAACCAGCCGCATGTGCTGAACTATCTCGGCTATAGCTGGATCGACCAGGGGGTGAACCTCGAGGCCGGCACCGACATGATCCGCAAGGCGGTGTCGCTGCGGCCCGATGACGGCTTCTTCATCGACAGCCTCGGCTGGGCCTATTACCGCACCGGCCATTATGACGAGGCGGTGCGCGAACTCGAACGCGCGGTCGAGCTCAAGCCGAACGAAGCGGTGATCAACGACCATCTCGGCGACGCCTACTGGAAGGTCGACCGCAAGCTGGAAGCCCGCTTCAAGTGGAACCACGCCCGCGACCTGAAGCCGGAGCCGGACGAACTCGCCGACATCGAGCGCAAGATCGCCGTCGGCCTCGACGAGGCGGAGCGGGTCAAGTCCGGCAAGGACGGCCAGAGCGGCGAGATCCAGAAGACCGAGGCGTCCCCCGCCGCCGCGCCGCAGAAGGCGGCGGTCGACAAGTCGCAGGACGCGCCGAAGACCGGCGACGGCGGCTGATCCCCGCCCTGTCGGTACTCCCGGGATTCAACACGGGCGGGTCTGGCCAGACCCGCCCGTGTTCGTTTCAGCGGCCGCCCGCTCAGGCAGCGGCCGGGCGGCCGACAAAGAGCAGCGGGCGCGAGCGCAGCGCGAAGGCGCCGTCGCCGATCAGCCACAGCGCGAAGGAACTCACGATCAGGAAGCCGGGATATTCCCAGCCGCCGCCGGCGGCGGAGAACAGCCAGCCATTGGGAATGTGCACGCTCATGGCGCCGGCCATGACCGGGATGAGCAGCAATGCCACGTGGCGGGCATAGACCCCGGCGATGATCAGCAGGCCGCCGGCCAGTTCGGCCAGGAACACCGGCCAGGCCAGCGCTTCCGGCAGGCCGAGGCTGCCGAGATAGCCGGCAAAGCCGGGAATGGTGAAGACGGCGTATTTCAGCAGGGCATGGGTCACCCACATCAGGCCGAGGGCGACGCGGAGGACGAAGGCGCCATAGGGCGCGGAACGGGAATCGATCATGGCGGGTCTCGCGGGAAGCGTTGAGGGAACGGAGCAGGCAGCGCCTGCCATGGCCCCGAGGTAACCCAACGCCTTCTGCAACACGATAGCCGCAATTACCGGAACGACCTTGCGCCCGTGCAATAGAAGAGTGATTGACAGCCGCCTCTCGAACGGCAGCCATCGGCATGGCCGGGAATTCCGGGAGAGCCACGCCTTGACCGATGGAGCCGCTGCTCGACGGTCGGGAGCGGCGCCTATTCCTCGGAAACGATCTCGGCCGCGTGCGGCCCGGGCGCCGCCGTCTTGCGGCTGGCCGAGCGCTCGGCCAGCCGGGTGCGCCCGCTGCCGCCGCGCTTGAACTCGCACCACAGCCGGTCCGCCCCGGCGAGATTGCCGCGGAAGCTGACCTTGTCGGTTTTCTCCAGCTCGAAACAGGGCTGGAACGCCATCCCCTTGAGCTTGGCGCACACCTTCTCGCCGCGCACCATGATGGTGCCGGCCGGCAGCGTCACATAGCGCGCGCTGCCCTTGCCGCGGATCTGGATGGTACCGGCCACCGAGCCGTCCGGCATGATGCGGCCGGAGCCGGCCGTGCCCTCATAGCAGGTATAGGAGAAGGTCTGCCCCATGACGAAGCGCTGGGCGTCCTGCGCCGTGAGCGTTTCGGCCGAGGCGGACGCCATCGGCGCCGCGACGGTGGCGGCGAGAACGGCGACAGCCGGCAGGGCAGAAAACACGCGCATGAGGGTTTCCATCGCTCGGGGGCATTCACGATGCGCTGCGAAGGGCCTGCCTTGTCAAGGCCGGGCGGCGAATCAGCGCCCTCGGCGAGGGCACGCGACCTGCCTTGTGTGGCCCCGTCGCAACGCCATCGGTACCACGACGCCTATGGTGAAGGATGAGGGTTAACGCCGCGCAAACACGCGGCACCCTTACGGCGTGGCCGGCTGCGGGCTGCGCGCCACCGGCTTCTCGACGATCGGCAGGTTGATGGCGGCAGAGGCGAAGCTCAGCGCCACCGACAGCCACCAGACGAAATCATAGGAGCCGAGTTGCTCGTAGAGCAGCCCGCCCAGCCAGACGCCGAGGAACCCGCCCACCTGGTGGCTGAAGAAGGCGAAGCCGAAGAGCATGGCGAGATAGCGGGTGCCGAACATCAGCATCACCAGCCCCGAGGTCGGCGGCACGGTGGAAAGCCACAGCAGGCCGAGCACCACGCCGAAGCCCAGCGCGGTGACCGGCGTCGCCGGCAGCAGAACGAAGGCGATGATGGCGAGGCCCCGGGCAAAATAGATCGCCGCCAGCAGGTAGCGCCGCGGCATGCGGCTCGACAGCCAGCCCGAGCCGAGCGAGCCCACCATGTTGGCGAGGCCGATCGCCGCCAATGTCCAGCCGCCCACGGTGATGGAGAGCCCGCGGTCGATGAGGTAGGCCGGCAGATGGGTGGTGACGAAGGCCAGCTGGAAGCCGCAGGTGAAGAAGCCGAGCACCAGCAGCACATAGCTCGGGTGGCGGAACGCCTCGCCCAGCGCGGCGCCGATGGATTGCTGGCGCTCCCCCGCCCTGGCGGCGGAGGGCGCCCCGGCCAGCGCCAGCGAGATCGGCAGCACCAGCAGCATGACGAGGCCGAAGACGATCAGCGTCTGGTGCCAGCCAATGGTCATATTGAGCCCGGCGGCGAGCGGGGGAAACAGGAACTGGCCGAACGAGCCGGCTGCGGTGCCGGCGCCGAAGGAGAGCGGGCGCCACTTCTCCGGCAGCATCTTGCCGAAGGCGGCGAGCACGATGTTGAACGAGCAGCCGGAAAGACCGAAGCCGACCAGCACGCCGGCCGACAGATGCAGCATCCCCGGCGTCGCCGAATAGGCCATCAGCACCAGCCCGGCGGCGTAGAGCAGCGCGCCCAGCCACAGCACCCGCATCACCCCGAAGCGGTCGGCGACGGCGCCCGCGAAGGGCGTGCCGAGGCCCCAGACCAGATTCTGGATGGCGATGGCGAGGCCGAACGTGTCGCGGCCCCAGCCATATTCGCCCGTCATCGGCAGCATGAAGATGCCCGACGAGGCGCGCGGGCCGAAGCTGAGCATGGCGATGAGGCAGCCGCACAGCACGATCAGCAAGGGCGCGCGGGCGGCGAGGCCGGTTCGGGGGGCAGGGCTGGGCCCGGGGGCGTCGGTGGCAGCGGACATCGCAGGGCCTCGAATCGGGACGGGCTCCAGGGCCGCGTCGAGCGGTCAGATTACGATCGGGAGCCTATGGTGGATAACCAATAAATTTCAGGATGACCATCAGCAAAACTGATGAGCCGTGCCGGGAGCGCCGATGAAACGGTGCCTGCGTGCGTCAGGCGTGGCCATCGTGCCACAGCCGCCGGCAATAGAGGCCGCTGACGCGCCCGTGATCGGCCGATTCATGCACTTTGCCATGCTTCGCCTGTAGGTGAGGATCATTGCCCCATTTCACCGCCTCCCCGTCTCCCCTCCCCGCGTGCGCCCCCCCATGCTCCTCGACCGACGCCTGTTCCTGATCGCCTCGCCCCTCGCCCTCGCCGGCTGCGTCACCACGCGCGAGCCGATGACGAGCCGGGTCCTGCCGCCGGCGATGGACCCGCACTATCTGCGCATGTATGCGGCGATCAACGACGAGCCGTTCCCGGTGCCGGCGGTGGACCTGACCGAGATCGACCCGCGCTTCCTGCGCCAGGAAGTGGCCTTCAGCACCCGCTACCAGCCCGGCACCATCGTGGTCGACCCCAATGAGCGCTTCGCCTATCTCGTGATGGCGAATGGCCGGGCGCTGCGCTACGGGGTCGGCGTCGGCCGGCAGGAAGGCTTCAATTTCCGCGGCGAGGGCATCATCGCCCGCAAGGCGGCGTGGCCGGGCTGGACGCCCACGCCCGACATGATCGCCCGCGAGCCGGAGCGCTACGGCCCCTATGCCGGCGGCCTGCCCGGCGGGCCGACCAACCCGCTGGGGCCGCGCGCGCTCTACCTCTACAAGAACGGCCGCGACACCTATTACCGCCTGCACGGCACCACGGAGCCGTGGACCATCGGCACCCAGGTCTCCTCCGGCTGCATCCGCTTCATCAATCAGGACATCATCGACCTCTACCGCCGCGTGCCGACCGGCACCCGCGTGGTGGTGCTGCCGGCGGGCGGCGTGCCGGTGAGCTGAGCGCGGGGCGCGACGCGCACCGGCCACCCGTGCAGACCTTTGACGCCCGGGAACGTAGCGCACGCCGCCAGGGCGGCGTCGTGCCCGGGTCTGGCCCCGGGGACGACGGCGAGGTTCCACCACACCCGGCGTCGGCCGCCGCGAAGCTCTCAGCCCAACTTTATCTCGAACGGCTCGTTCTCCATCGCCTCGCGGCCACGGCCGATAGCAGCGATGGCGGCGCTCATGCGGCCCTGCCGGCCGAGCGCGGCATCGGCGATCTCGACCAGCAGCGCGTTCGGCGTGGCGATGGGCGAGGCGGCGCGCAGCGCCTGCGCGAGTTCGGCCTCATTGCGGCCCGGCTCAAGCGCGCAGGCGGCGATATAGGCCGAGGCGGTGGAGCGGCTGATGCCGGCAAAGCAATGCACCACCAGCGGCGCCGCGCGCGGCCAGCGGCTGATGAAGCCGAGCATCGCCTCCACATGCTCCGCCGCCGGGTGGATCAGCCCCTGCTGCGGGGCGAGAATGTCGTTGAAGCCGACGAAGAGATGGTTTTCGCGCCGCACCGTTGCCGGCAGCGTCACCGGCGTGGCGACATTGATCACGCTCAGCACATGCTGGGCGCCGGTGCGGGTGACGGTCTCCTCCAGGCGGGAGAGCGGGCAGACGTGGATCATGATGCCTCCGCGACCAGTTCCTCGAAGCGGGCAAGGAAGCGCGCCTTGGCCTCGTCCGCGCTCCAGGGGGTGAGGTAGTCCCGCTCGTCGGCGCTGTCGAGCGGGCACGGCGTGCCGAAGAAGCGGCGGGCTTCGGTGACCTCGAAGCCGGCGAGCCGCGTCGCCTCCAGGAAGGCGCTGGCGCGGTCGGCCGCCTTCACCCGGGCGACCAGCGCCGCGGGCCAGTGCGGCGGCAGGCCGAAGCGCAGGCTCACCGCCGCCAGCAGCCGCGCCTCCACCGCCTTGTAGTCGCCGCCGATCACCGCCTTGAACGGGCTGATCATGTCGCCGACCACATATTCCGGCGCGTCGTGCAGCAGCATGGCGAGCCGCCAGCGGCGGTCGAGATCTCCGCCGCGCGCTCCGGCCTGCCGGCGGGCGATCAACTCCACCAGCACCGAGTGCTGCGCCACCGAGAAGATGTGCTCGCCGCGCGTCTGGCCGTTCCAGCGGGCGACGCGGGCGAGTCCATGGGCGATGTCCTCGATCTCGATGTCGAGCGGCGAGGGATTGATGAGGTCGAGCCGCCGGCCCGACAGCATGCGCTGCCACGCGCGCAACGCCTTGCCGCGGCCCGGCGCCCTGGCACCGGCGGCGCTGGCGCTCTCGCTCATCGCGCCGCACCCGCACCCGCACCCGCACCCGCACCCGCACCCGCACCGTGACGGTGGCAGGTGACGGCGTGGTCGTCCACCATGCCCACCGCCTGCATGAAGGCATAGACGATGGTCGGGCCGACGAAGTTGAAGCCGCGCGTCTTCAGCTCCTTCGACATGGCGAGCGCCACCGGCGAGGTGACCAGCGCCGGCGCGCCGGGTTCCCGGCGATTGTCCAGCACCGGGCCGTTGATGTCCCAGAGCAGCCGGGAGAAGCCCGGCCCGCGTTCCTGGATGTCGAGCCAGACCTGCGCCGAGCGCACCGTCGAGACGATCTTCGAGCGGTTGCGCACGATGCCGGCATCCTGCATCAGCGCCTCCACCTTGTCAGGGGTGTAGCGGGCGATGATCTCCGGCTGGAACCCGTCGAAGGCGGAGCGAAACCCCTCGCGCTTCCGCAATATGGTGATCCAGGCGAGGCCGGCCTGGAAGCCGTCGAGGATCAGCTTCTCGAACAGAGCGCGGTCGTCATATTCGGGCACGCCCCATTCGGTGTCGTGATAGGCGACATAGAGCGGATCGGTGCCGCACCAGGCGCAGCGGGTGACGCCGTCGTCATGGCTGTGGACCTTCATGCCGCGCCCTCCGTGCCGGGGACGGCAAAGCGTGCCCAGCTCGGGCGTTCGGGCACCAGCGCGGCGCCGTCCGCCTCCACCACATGGCCGGCGGCGCGTGCATCCTCCAGCCGGTCGAGCCGCACCAGCGCCAGCGCCCGCCCCTCCACGCCCGAGCCGACGCGGCCGATGCTCTTGCCGCCGGCGGTGATCGGCGTGCCCTCGGCCGGAGGCGGGCCGCACAGGGCGAGCGGGATGATGCGGGTCCGGGCCGTGCCGCGATGCTGCACGCGGCTGACGATCTCCTGCCCGACATAGCACCCCTTGTCGAAGTCGATGCCGCCGAGCTGGTCCATGTCCGCCTCGTGCGGGAAGGCGTCGCCATAAAGGAAATCCTGCCCGCCCTCCGGCACGCCGAGGGCGATGCGGTGGGCCTGCCATTCGGCCTCCGGCACCATGGCGATCTGCGCCGCCTCGGCGGCGGGCAGCAGGAAGCGCCGGCCGAGCGCGGGCAGGCGCGGGTCATCATAAGCCAGCGTGTCGACCAGCGGGCTCGCCCCGCCCCAGGCCACGGCGACCGCGAGATCGTCGAGCAGGCCGATCTCGACCTTGGCGCGCAGCCGGTAGAGCTGCAGCCGCTTGAGAAGATCGGCGGCGACGGCGCGGGGAATGTCGAGGCGGAAGCCGCCCTCGGTCGCCAGCACGATCATGTCGGCGACGATCTTGCCCTGCGGGGCGAGCAGCGCGGCATAGCGCGCCGCGCCCGGCGCGGGGGTGCGGGAGGTGAGCAGGTTGTCGAGAAAATGCGCGGCGTCGGCCCCGGCGATGCGGGCGACGGCACGTTCCTTCAGGATCGCGATCGGCATGCAGGCGCGCTCCAAAAAACAGCGGGGCCCGGCGGTGCGGGCGGGTTGCCCGAGAGGTACGACGCAGGGCGCTTTGGGGCAAGCACAAAGAAACGAAACGGGAACAGAGCGCCGGCCTGTCGATCGCGCACGGGCAATTGCCCGCGCGCGGTTGCCCGGCGCCCCGGACGCCCCATCTTCTGGCGGGGCCGCGCTGTCCCGGCCTCCACCATTTCCCAGGGAGATTCTGATGTCCGGCACCGTTCTCTTCACCGGCACCGCCACCGCCATCGGCGGGCGCAACGGCCATTCCCAGACCAGCGACGGCTCGGTCTCCGTCGATCTCGGCATGCCCAAGAACGGCGTGCTCGAACCCGGCATGACCACGCCCGAGCACCTGTTCGCCACCGGCTATGCCGCCTGCTTCGGCTCCGCCGTCGAGGCGGTCGGCCACCAGAAGAAGCTGGACGTCACCGGCGCCGCCGTCACCGTCGCGGTGTCGCTGGTGAAGGGCGATGACGGCTTCAGCCTCGCCGCCAAGCTCTCGCTCAAGGCCCCGACACTCACCGCCGAGCAGACCCAGGAGGTGCTGGAGGCGGCGCATCAGATGTGCCCCTACTCCAAGGCGACGCGCGGCAATATCCCGGTCGAGCTCAGCGTGGCGTAAGAGGCGTCGAAAGAACGACGTCGCCAAACTGAGGCGTCATTCCGGACGGCCATAGGCCGATCCGGGATCGCTTGCCGTCCCGATCCCGGCTCTCGCCACGCTCGGCCGGGATGACGATCGGGGCGGCCCCGAACAGCGTCGTCCCCGGGCCGTGCCCGGGGATCAACGACTTTGATGTGCGACAACTAAGAACGTGGATGGCCGGGTCCAGCCCGGCCATGACGTTGTTGGCGGTGGTGCCGGCGCTATGGGCGCGCCGGCCTCTCCTCACGCCGAGCGGCGCAGTTCGCCGGCGTCGCCGCGCGCCACAAGGTCGCCAAGGCTCGGCAGCTCGACCGGCGCCCCCGTCGGGCTGACCAGGCCGCGCGCGCCGGTGAGCGCGCCGGGCGTCAGCTCCAGCCCGAGGAAGCGGTTGCGGTCGAACGCGCCCGGCAGCCACAGGCCCTGCGTCAGCCCCACCTCGAAGCCGAAGCGGGCGTAATAGGGCGCGTCCCCGACCAGCAGGATGGCGCCGTGGCCGAGCCGGGTCGCCTCGCAGATCGCCGTAGTCATCAGCGCGCCGCCGAGCCCGCGGTCGCGGAACCACGGGTGCACGGCGAGCGGGCCGAGCAGCAGCGCCGGCCGGCCGGGGCCGGCCGCGACATGCCACAGGCGCAGCGTGGCGACCACGCGCCCGTCCGGCCCATGGGACGCGAAGGCGAGCCCTTCGGCGGGCTTGCGGCCTTCGCGCAGGCGCTCGCTGGTCTTGGCGAGGCGCGCGGCGCGGCCGAAGGCGAGATCGAGCAGCGCCTCGCGCTGGGCGATGTCGGCTTCGGTTTCCAGCGAGATGGCGGGTGCGGCGGTGGCGAGCGAAAAGGTGGACATTGACGGCCTCCAACACCCGGGATCGCCGGGTAAAGAGGGACAGGGAATTGTGAAAGCTCAGGGCCCGGCCATGAGGCGAGGAAGCGGGCGCGGCCCGCTCAGATCACATAGGATCGCAGCGGGTCGAAGCCGTTGAACGCCACCGCCGAATAGGTGGTGGTGTAGGCGCCGGTCGCCTCGATGAGCACCTTGTCGCCGATGGCGAGCGACACCGGCAGCATCACCGGAGTCTTCTCGTAGAGCACGTCGGCCGAATCGCAGGTCGGGCCGGCCAGCACGCAGGGCTCCACCGCGTCGCCGTCGCGCGGCGTCACGATCGGGTAGCGGATCGCCTCTTCCATCGTCTCGGCGAGGCCGCCGAACTTGCCGATGTCGAGATAGACCCAGCGCACCGAATCGGTAGCCGACTTCTTCGAGATCAGCACCACCTCGGCCTCGATCAGGCCGGCGGCGCCGACCATGCCGCGGCCCGGCTCGATGATGGTCTGTGGGATGGCGTTGCCGAAGTGCCGCGACAGGGCGCGGAAGATCGCCTCGCCATAGGCCTCGGCCGCCGGCACGTCCTGCAGGTACTTGGCCGGGAAGCCGCCGCCGAGATTGACCAGGCTCAGCGAGAAGCCGCGCTCGGCACATTCGCGGAAGATCGCCGAAGCGGAGGCCAGCGCCGAATCCCAGGCTTCGACGTTCTTCTGCTGCGAACCGACATGGAACGACACGCCATAGGCGCGCAGGCCCAGCCGGTGGGCGTGCTCCAGCACGTCGACCGCCATGTCCGGCTCGCAGCCGAACTTGCGCGACAGCGGCCATTCGGCGCCGGCGCCGTCGCACAGGATGCGGCAGAACACCTTGGAGCCGGCGGCGACGCGGGCGACCTTCTCGACTTCCTCGGTGCAGTCGACCGCGAACAGCCGCACGCCAAGCTGATGGGCGCGGGCGATGTCGCGCTCCTTCTTGATGGTGTTGCCGAAGGAGATGCGGTCGGCGGTGGCGCCGGCGGCGAGCGCCATCTGGATCTCGGCCACCGAGGCGCAATCGAAGCACGAGCCGAGCTGGGCCAGCGCCGAAAGCACCGCCGCGTCCGGGTTGGCCTTCACCGCGTAGAACACGCGGGTGTCCGGCAGCGCCCGGGAGAAGGCGGCATAATTGGCGCGCACCACGTCGAGATCCACGACGACGCAGGGACCGTCTTCACGGCGGGTACGCAGAAATTCACGGATACGGTCAGTCATGGCAAATCCCACAGACCCGAAGCTTCGACCCAGATGAAGCGAACATCTGGATGCGAACACTCGCCCGCGGCGCCAATGGGCCGCGTTGATGGCGAGAATGCGCATCCGTTCGCCGACCGCACGGCATTTGCCGATTGGCCGTATGGAAAGGAGCCGTGGCATCAAATCGCTCGCCGAGCGCATGTGGAGAGCGCCAGCGTCGTCCGATGCCTTCGCTTGGTACGGGAGACCCGACCGCACGCCCGGCAAGATGTAGTGCCTCTTCAGTTTCCCGACCTTTGGAGGGCCGACAGAGACTAAAAAAGCCCGTACGTCGTTGCTTCAAGTCACGTTCCCCGCTGAGAGCGAGGTGCGCCGGTTTCGCCTCCGGCTACCGATCTGACTGGCGATTTTCCGGCCTCTTGTCCGGACTTCCGCCGATCGGCACGCGACCACAGGCACGTGCGAATGTTGGGCAAGGCGGGATGTATGGATTTACGCTGTCATTTGCAAGCGGGTGGTGCGGAATTTTTGTCGTTTACGCCGGATTCAGGCAGCACGATACCCGCAGCCGGCGTGCATATCCGACATAGCCGGCAAAGCTTGACCCGGCCGGCGTTCCGACGCGCAAGGACTCCGCCGGTCGCGGCCGCCGGCGGGGCGATGTCAGCCCTCGACGAAGGGCTCGATCGACTTCGCCTTCTTCACGAAGCGGTAGATGCCGTAGATGGCGAGCAGGGCGAAGATGGCCTCGAAGATCAGCTCCCACACCCAGCTGGCCTGGAACAGGGCGGCGAGGGCCCAGCCGGCGGCGAGGCCGGCCCCGATGAGCTCGGCACCCAGCAGAATGGCGGCGCTGCCCACCGTGCTGACATTGTCCCAGCGAATGCGTCGGCCCGTGCTCATCTCGTCCCAATCCGTCTACTTCGGCGGGGCGCAAACTGCTATGCCCGGCGGCGCGGGTCAAGCTGCCGGCCGCCGGCGGCCCTGCGGGGAGTACGAAATGGCTCACGATCGGCTTCACGAGAGCGCGCGCGCCGGTGCCGGCATGGTCGCCACCCCCCACAGACACGCCACCGAAGCGGGCCGCGCCGTGCTGGAGGAAGGCGGCAATGCGGTGGAGGCGGCGCTGGCCGCCGCCGCGACCCTGGCCGTGGTCTGCCCGCATCTGAGCCAGCTCGGCGGCGACGGCGTCTGGCTGATCCGCGACCCCGCCGGGCGCGTCGCCTGCATCGACGCCGCCGGGCCGGCGGGCGCCGGGGCGACGCCGGCCTTCTACCGCGAACGGGGCCATGACGAGATTCCTTCGCGCGGCGCGCTCGCGGCATTGACCGTGCCGGGTCAGGTCGGCGGCTGGAGGCTGGCGCAGGAGGCCGCCCACGCCTATGGCGGCAAGATGCCGATGCGCCGGCTGCTCGAATCGGCGATCGAGCAGGCGCGGGCCGGCATCACCGTCTCGCCCGCGCAGCACCGCGCCAGCCTTGCGACCCACGCCGCGCTCGGTGAGATCCCCGGCTTCCGCGACGCCTTCCTGGAGCCCGACGGCAAGGTGCCGGCCGTGGGCACGGTGACGCCCTGCGAGCGGCTTGCCGACACGCTGGCGCAGCTCGCCGGGGCCGGGCTCGACGATTTCTACCGCGGCGATGTCGGCCGCGAGATCGCCGCCGATCTGGCGCGCGCCGGCAGCCCGGTGACGCGGGCGGACCTCGCCGCCTACCGCGCCGCGACCCGCTCGCCGCTGACGCTGAAGCTGCCGGAGATGACGCTGTGGTCGGCGCCCCCGCCGGCGCAGGGGCTGGCGACGCTGATGACCCTCGCGCTGTTCGCCCGTCTCGGCGTCGCCCGGCCGGAGGGCTTCGCCCATGTCCACGGGCTGGTCGAGGCCACCAAGCGCGCCTTCCACGCCCGCGACCTGCTGGTAACCGAGCGCGACCTGCTCGCCCGCGACCCCGCCGATTTTCTCGCCCCGCAGGCGCTCGCACGCGAGGCGGCGGCGATCGACCCGCGCCGCGCCGCGCCCTCAAAGCACCGGGTGGCGCCGGGCGGGGCGGTGTGGTTCGGCGCGGCGGACCGGAGCGGGCTGATGGTCTCCTGCGTCCAGTCGCTCGGCGCGGTGTTCGGCGCCGGCCTCGTGCTGCCGGCGACCGGGGTGCTGATGCACGCCCGCGGCGGCGCCTTCTCGCTCAACCCGCGCGCCACCGGCGCGGGCGCCACAACAAGCCCGCTCGCCCCCGGCCGCCGGCCGCCGCACACGCCGGCCCCCGGCCTCGCCGAACTGCCGGACGGGCGCGTCATCGCCTATGGCGCGACGGGTGGAGACGGCCAGCCGCAGGCCGAAGCGGCGGTGATGAGCCGCTACGCCCTGTTCGGAGGGCCGCTGGGCGAGGCGATCGCCGCCCCGCGCTGGCGGCTGGGAGGCGGCACCCGCCCCGGGACGGCGGGCCTCGACCTGGAAGAGGGGCTCGACGGCGCCGTGGCCGAGCAACTCGCCTCGGCCGGTCACGAAGTCGAGATCGCCGCCGCGCCCTTTGCCGACGAAATGGGGCATGCCGGGGCCGTGGTCCTGCATCCGGGCAGGGGCGGGCTGGAAGGCGCGCACGACCCGCGCGCGGAGGGCGCCGCGGGCGGCGTGTAGGGCGCGCGGGGCGGCGGACTTCATCGAAAGGTCACAACAACATGCGAGAGGCGCGATCATGGATGTGATTCTGACCAATGCCCGCCTGGTACTCGAAGACCGCGTCATCGACGGCACGCTGGTGCATGCGGACGGGCGCATCCGCGCGATCGACGAGGGCCGCTCGCATCTTCCCGCCGCGCTCGACTGCGAGGGCGCCTATCTCGCCCCCGGCCTGATCGACCTGCACACCGACGCGCTGGAAGGCCATTTCGTGCCGCGCCCCAAGGTGATCTGGCCGGATGCGCGCGCCGCCGCGCTGGCGCATGACGCGCAGATGGCCTCCTCGGGCGTCACCACCGTCTATGACGCGATCTGCGCCGGCGGCTTCGACCAGGCCAAGGCGGACCGCCGCGCGCTGTACGAGATCATGCTCGACGCGGTCGATTCGGGCGTCGCGCGCGGCCTGTTCCGCGTCGATCACCGCATCCATCTGCGCTGCGAACTGACCGACCGCACCCTGCCCGAACTGGTCGACGCCGCGCTGGGGCGCCCGACGCTGGCGCTGGCCTCGCTGATGGACCACACGCCCGGCACCCGGCAGTGGCGCAATGTCGAGCACCTGAAGGTCTATCTCACCGGCATCGGCAAGAGCGGCGGCGACATCGACGCCGAGGTGGCCGACCGCATCGAACGGGCGCGCGGCGCGGTGGCCGGAAATTTCCAGCGCATGGTCGCGCTGTTCGCCTCCTCCGGCCTCGTGCTGGCGAGCCATGACGACACCACCCCCGACCATGTCGACGAGGCGGTGGCGGCCGGCTGCACCGTCTCCGAATTCCCGACCACGATGGAAGCCGCCCGCGCCGCCCGCGACAGGGGCCTCGCCACCATCGGCGGCGCGCCGAACGTGGTGCGCGGCGGCTCCCATGCCGGCGGCGTGTCGATGCGCGATCTCGCGCGCGAGGGGCTGCTCGACGCCCTCGCCTCGGACTATGTGCCGGCCAGCCTGCTGCAGGCGGCGCTGGCGCTGACCCGTACCGCCGGGCTGTCTGTGCCCGACGCGCTCGCCCTCGTCACCGCCGCGCCGGCCCGGCTCGCCCGGCTGGAGGATCGCGGCCGGCTGGCGCAAGGGCTGCGGGCCGATCTCGTGCGATTCCGCCTCGCCGACGACACCCCCCGGGTCGACGAGGTGTTCCTCGCCGGCCGGCGCGTCTTCTGAAGGCCATGCCCATGTCTGCACTGACGATGTCTGCCCCGACGATGTCCGCCAGGCTCGGCCCCTCTATGCCCGCCGCCGTTCCCGACGACCACGCGCGGCGACCGGAAACCGCCGTACCGCAGGCCGGTGCGGTCGGATCGGGCCCGCAGAGGGCGGCCACGCCGCGCTATGCGGTGTATTTCGCCCCCCCGGCGCAGAGCCCGCTCTGGCGCTTCGGCTCCGCCGCGCTCGCCTATGACGCGGAGGCCGGCGCCGAGTGCGCGCCGCTGCCGCTGCACCGTTTCGACGCCGCCCGCTGGCGCGAGATCACCGCCGAGCCGCGCCGCTACGGCTTTCACGGCACGCTGAAGGCGCCGTTTCGCCTCGCCCCGGGCCGCACCGAGGCGGAGCTGCGCGCCTGCTGCGCCCGCTTCGCGCAGAACCGCGCCGGCTTCGCCTGCCCGGGGGTGACGCTGGCCAGCATCGGGCGCTTCCTCGCCCTGCGGCTCGCCGTGCCGAGCGCGGCGCTGGACCGCCTCGCCGCCGGCACGGTGGCGGCCTTCGACGATTTTCGCGCGGCGATGACCGAATCGGAGCGCGAGAAGCGCCTGCGCGCTCCGCTGACCCCGCGCCAGCAGGAATATCTGGGGCGCTGGGGCTACCCCTATGTGCTGGACGATTTCCGCTTCCACATGACGCTCACCGGCTCGCTCGACGACGAGGAGCGGGCGCTCGCCGAGGCGGAGCTGGCCGAGCATTTCGCCGCCAGCGGCGCCGACGGGCCGCTGATCGTGCGCGAGATCGCGCTCTACCGGCAGGAGGCCGGCCCGTTCCGGCTGATCGCCCGCTTCCCCTTCGGCAGCTGAGGCGGAACGTCCCATGGCCGGCAGGCTCGGCCCGGCGCCGACCATCGACGAGACCGCCCGGGTGGTCCGCTCCAGCCTCGGCCGTTACACCGAGGTGGGGCCGCGCACCCAGCTCCTGGAGGTCGAACTCGACGATTATTCCTACGTCGTCAACGATTCCGATATCGCCTACACGCGGATCGGCAAGTTCACCTCGATCGCCGCCATGACCCGGATCAACCCGGGCAACCACCCGATGCAGCGGGCGAGCCAATCGCATTTCACCTACCGCGCCTCGGCCTATTTCGACGATGCCGAGGACGAGGCCGGCTTCTTCGCCTGGCGCCGTGCGCAGGGCGTGACCATCGGCCACGATGCGTGGATCGGCCACGGCGCCATCATCCTGCCCGGCCGCGCCGTCGGCGACGGGGCGGTGATCGCCGCCGGCGCGGTGGTGACCAAGGACGTCGCGCCCTACAGCATCGTCGCCGGCGTGCCGGCCCGGCCGGTGCGCGAGCGCTTCCCGCCCGCCATCGCCGGACGCCTGCAGGCGCTGGCCTGGTGGGACTGGGAGCATGCGCGGCTGCGCGCCGCGCTGGAGGATTTTCGCGCGCTGCCGGTCGAGGCGTTTCTGGAGACGCACGGCGGGTAGGGGCGCATGGGGGGTAGGGGCGCATGGCCGCCCTCCCTCCCGCGCTCGCCCTTGCGCCGGTCCCGCTGCCCGGCTACGCCTTGGCGCCGGAATCGGGGAGGACGCGATGGCCGCCAGCGCATTGGATGTCGACGAAGTGCTCGCCCGCCGCCGGCTGCGCCGCAAGCTCGCCTTCTGGCGGGTCCTGACGCTGCTGGTGGTGCTGCTCGGCGGGCTCGGCGCCTTCGCCTGGTGGAGCGACGGCGCGCTGCTGCCGCGCGCCTCCGCCCATGTCGCCCGAGTCACCATCGGCGGCATCATCCGCAACGAGCGCGAGCGGATCGAGATGCTGGAGGCGATCGGCCGTTCCGGCGCCAGGGCGGTGGTCCTGTCCATCGACAGCCCCGGCGGCACGGTAGTGGGCTCGGCCGCGCTCTATGACGCGCTGCGCCGCCTCGCCGCCAAGAAGCCGATCGTCGCGGTGGTGGGCGGCATGGCCGCCTCCGGCGCCTATATCGCCGCCATGGGCGCCGACCACATCGTGGCGCCGCGCAACGCGCTGGTCGGTTCGATCGGCGTCATCTTCCAGTTCCCCAATTTCTCCGAGCTGATGAAGAGCGTCGGCATCTCCTATGAGGAGATCAAGTCGAGCCCGCTCAAGGCGGCGCCCAACATGTTCGACCCGCCGACCGAGGAGGCCCGCGCCGCGGTGCGCTCGCTGGTCGAGGACAGCTATGACTGGTTCAAGGGGCTCGTCGCCGAGCGCCGGCTGCTGGACGGCGACAAGCTGGCCTTCGCCGCCGACGGGCGGGTCTTCACCGGCCATCAGGCGCTGCCGCTGCGGCTGATCGACGAGATCGGCGACGAGCGCACCGGCCGCGACTGGCTGGAGCGCGAGCGCGGCGTCGACCGGGATCTTCCCGTACGCGACTGGCACACCAGCCGCGCCGGCGACGAATTCGGCTGGCTCCGCGGTATGTCGATAAAGCTCATGTCGTTGATCGGGCTTGAAGATCTGGGGCGGATCGTGGCAGATGCGGCCGGCGGGGCCGCCACGCAGGCCCGCCTTGACGGTCTTCTGGCCCTCTGGCACCCTCGCGGAGGCTAGACGGGGCCAACAGCTTCCAAAATATCAATTTTTTTGGAGTACCGACGAGCCGAACAAAAAAGGGGCCGGGGCGTCGATGATCAAGTCCGAACTGGTGCAGCGGATCGCTGAAGCCAATCCGCATCTCTATCAGCGCGATGTAGAGAACATCGTGAACGCGATACTCGACGAGATCGTCGCGGCGCTGGCGCGTGGCGACCGCGTCGAACTGCGCGGCTTCGGCGCCTTCTCGGTGAAGGCGCGCCCGGCGCGCACCGGCCGCAACCCGCGCACCGGCGCGCATGTGGATGTCGACGGCAAGGCCGTGCCCTATTTCAAGACGGGCAAGGAAATGCGCGAACGCCTGAATGATGGCGTCGATCTGGAATGAGCCGCCCGAGGGAGTTGTCGTGCTGCGTCGTCTGCTGCTGATCCTCATCGTCCTGCCGGTCTCGGTGGGTCTCGTCATGCTCGCCGTGGCCAACCGCCATTCGGTGCCGCTGTTCGTCGATCCGCTGTCCGGCCCCGAGGGCGCCTCGCTCGATGTGCCGCTGTTCCTCGTCGTGTTCGCGGCGATGATCGCCGGCGTCGTGCTGGGCGGGGTGGCGGCGTGGCTGAGCCAGGGCCGCTACCGCAAGGCCGCCCGCCAATCGGCGCGCGAGGCGCGCTCCGCCCATGCCGAGGTCGAGGAACTGCGCGCCGCCACCCGTGAGCCATCGACCCGGCCGGCGCTGGCGCATCGTCGCGACGCGGCCTGAACATGCCCGACCTCCGCTTCGTCTCGTCCGGCGAGATCGCCGGCCTGCTGTCCTTTCCCGCGCTGATCGACGCCATCGAGGCCGCGTTCCGCCGCTCCATCACCGTGCCGGTGCGCCATCACCACGCGCTGCCGCGCCCCGATGGCGAGGCGACGCTGCTGCTGATGCCGGCCTGGACCGGCGAGGGCAGCGAGGCCGACATGCTCGGCACCAAGCTGGTGACGGTGTTTCCCGGCAATGGCGCCCGCGGCATCGAGAGCATCACCGGCCTCTACATCCTCAATTCCGGCGCCACCGGCGAGCCGCTGGCGGTGATGGACGCGCGCGCCCTCACCGTGTGGCGCACCGCCGCCGCCTCGGCGCTCGCCGCCCGCTATCTCGCCCGCGCGGATGCCAGCAGGCTGGCGCTGATCGGCGCCGGCGCGCTGGCGCCCCATCTCGCCCGCGCCCATGCCAGCGTGCGGCCGATCCGCTCCATCGCGATCTGGAACCGGACGCTGGCGAAGGCCGAGGCGCTGGCGCAGACGCTGCGCGCGGTAGGCTTCGACGCGCGGGCCGAGGTCGACCGGGGCGCCGCCATCGCCGGCGCCGACATCATCAGCTCCGCCACGCTCTCGCCGCAGCCCCTCGTCGAGGGGCTCTATCTCAGCCCCGGCCAGCATGTGGACCTGGTCGGCGGCTTCACGCCCACCATGCGCGAGGCCGACGACGAGGCGATCCGCCGCTCGCGGGTCTATGTCGACACCCGCGCCGGCGCCGGCAAGGAGGCGGGCGACATCGTCATCCCGCTGGCGAGCGGGCTGCTGACGCCGCAGGACATCCACGGCGACCTGTTCGAGCTGACCGCCGGCACCGCCCAGGGGCGCGGCAGCGACCAGGAGATCACCCTGTTCAAATCGGTCGGCACCGCGATCGAGGACCTCGCCGCCGCCGAGCTGGTGTGGAAGGCGCTGAAAGGCTGACGTAGCTCGCTCTGCCCTGAGGAGAGAGTGAAAGGTTCTCTTAATGCCCCGGCTTGCCCTGCGCCTTCACCCGCGCGGCGTCGAGCCGCTCGATGATCGCCTTGGCGACCAGGGTGACCAGCGCCACCAGGGTCAGCAGCGTCGCCACCGCGAAAGCGGCCACCGCGTTATTGTCCTGGTAGAGCAGCTCGATCTGCAGCGGCAGGGTGTTGGTCTGGCCGCGGATGTTGCCGGAGACGATCGACACCGCGCCGAACTCGCCCATCACCCGCGCATTGCACAGGGCGGCGCCATAGAGCAGGGCGAAGCGCACATTGGGCAGGGTGACGAGGCGCAATATGCGCCAGCCCCCCGCCCCCAGCGTCACCGCCGCCTCTTCCTCCTCCGACCCTTGAGCGATCATCAGCGGGATCAGCTCGCGGGCGACGAAGGGGGCGGTGACGAACAGGCTGGCGAGGATGATCGCCGGCACCGCGAACATGATCTTGATGTCGTGCTCGGCCAGCCACGGCCCGAGCAGCCCCTGCCCGCCATAGACGAACAGATAGGCCACGCCGGCGATGATCGGCGAGATCGAGAACGGCAGTTCCACCAGCGCCACCAGGAGGTTGCGGCCGGGAAAGCGGAACTTCGCGATGCACCAGGCGGCAGCGATGCCGAAGCCGACATTGATCGGCACCACGATCAGCGCGGTGAAGACGGTGAGGCCGATGGCGTATCGGGTGTCCGGCGCGGCGAAGGAGGCGGCATAGGCGGCCGCGCCCTGCCGGAAGGCCTCGGCGAAGATCGCCAGCAGCGGCGCCACCAGCACCAGCGCGGTGACCAGCAGCACGCTGCCGATCAGCACGGCACGCGCCAGCGGCCCGTCGCCGACGCGGATGCGGCGGGGGGAATGGGCTGAGGGGGAGGGCAGGGAGTCGCCGGGAAGCGGTTCGCGGACCATGATGTCAGTCCCCCGTGCCGATGCGACGCTGCTGCCAGAGCTGGATCATGTTGACCAGGAACAGCAGCACGAAGGCGAAGCCGAGCAGCGTCGCGGCAATGGCGGCGGCGGCCGGGTAGTCATATTCCTCGATGCGGATGAAGGTGAGCAACGACACCACCTCGGTCTTCAGCGGCAAATTGCCGGCGATGAAGATGATGGCGCCGAACTCGCCCAGCGAGCGGGCGAAGCCGAGCGAGGCGCCGGTGAGGAAGGCCGGCAGGATGGCCGGGAAGATGATGCGGGCGAAGACCCGCAGGTCGGAGGCCCCGAGCGTCGCGGCGGCTTCCTCCACATCGGTGGCGAGATCCTCCAGCACCGGCTGCACGGTGCGCACCACGAAGGGGATGGAGGTGAAGGCCATGGCCAGCGCGATGCCGAGCGGGGTGTAGGCGACCTCGATGCCGATCGCCGCCAGCGGCCCGCCGAACCAGCCGTTCTTCGCGAACAGAGCCGAGAGGGCGAGGCCGGCCACGGCGGTGGGCAGGGCGAAGGGCACGTCGACCAGCGCGTCGAGAAAGCGCTTGCCGGGAAACTCGTAGCGCACCAGCACCCAGGCCAGCCCCAGCCCGTAGATGCAGTTGAACACCGTGGCGATGGCCGCGGTCGACAGCGTGACGCGGAAGGCGGCCATGGTGCGCGCCCCGCTCATGATGGCGAGGTAGCGGTCCCAGCCGACATCCAGCGCCTGCCAGACCAGCGCGCCGAGCGGCAGCAGCACGATCAGGCTGAGATAGAGCAGGGTGATGCCGAGCGAGAGCGACAGGCCCGGTATGACGCGGTTCAACGGGCGGCTCCTTCCGTCGGTGGCGCCGTTCGGCACGGGCCGTGAGGGAAACGGCGATGGCCGGGACACGCCCGGCCATGCCGCAATTCAATGCCGATGTCCAGCGCGGGGTAGCCGGCCCGTCATGCCCGACCCCCGGCCGGGCATCCACGACGTCAGCAGGTGAGATGACGTGGATGGCCGGGACCCGCCCGGCCATGACGGTGCTCAGGAAACGCTTCGACCGCGATGGCGGGCGGCGCTTCACCGCTCACTGGGCGACGAACAGCTCGTCGAGCTTGCCGCCGGAGGCGAAATGTACCTTCTGGGCGTTGGCCCAGCCGCCGAACACGTCCTCGACCTTGACGAGGCGCACCGGGGCGAACTTGGCCTTGAACTCCTCGGCCACCTTGGGGTCGACGACGCGGTTGTTCAGCTCGGCGGCGATCTTCTGGCCTTCCGGCGTGTAGAGATAGGAGAGGTAGTCGGTGGCGATCTGGCGCGAGCCGCGCTTGTCGACCACCTTGTCGACCACGGCCACCGGGAATTCGGCGAGCAGGCTCACCTCCGGCACCACGACCTGGAAGTTCTTGTCCTTGTAGGCGTCCTTCACCCCGATCACCTCGGCCTCGAAGGTGATGAGCACGTCGCCCTGCTCGCGCTCCACGAAGGAGGTGGTGGCGCCGCGCCCGCCGGTGTCGAACACCACGACGTTGGAGAGCAGCTTCTTGGCGAATTCGTCGGCCTTGGCGGTGTCGCCGTCGAACTTCTCCAGCGCGAAGGCATAGGCGGCGAGATAGGTGTAGCGCGCATTGCCCGAGGTCTTCGGGTTGGGGAACACCAGCTTCACGTCGTCGCGGACGAGATCGTCCCAGTTCTTCACGTTCTTCGGGTTGCCCTCCCGCACCAGGAAGGCGGGGAACGAGTACCAGGGGGAGGAGGCGTTGGGCAGGCGCTGCTGCCAGTCCTTGGCGACGAAGCCCTTGTCGACCAGGAACTGGATGTCGGTGATCTGGTTGAAGGTCACCACGTCGGCCTCGAGGCCCTCGACGATCGAGCGCGCCTGCTTGGAGGTGCCGGCATGGCTCTGGTTGACCTTGATCTCCTTGCCGGTCTTGGCCTTGTAGGCCGGCTCGAACTGCTTGTTCTCGGCCTCGAACAACTCGCGCGCGATGTCGTAGGAAGCGTTGAGGATCTGGTTCGGCTCGGCGGCGCGGGCCTGGGAGGCGAAGGCGCCAAGGACGAACGGCCCGAGGGCGGCGGCGAGGGTCGAGGTCAGCATCAGGCGGCGCGAGAGGCGCATGGGCAAGCTCCGGGATCGGAAGTGGGCGCGACCGGGGAGGCGGCCGCTATATACGTTATTTGTGAGTGAATTAGATAATTTCACAGTCAAACATGAGTAGCATGCGGAATATCGTGACGGAAGGGGTATTTTCAATCCCGCCCGCGCCCATTCACACGCCGGGCAGGCACCAGCGCCCGCCACGAAGCGCGCACCGGGAAAGGCGCTCCATGTCGCGCCGCTTCAGCGTGGCCTTCGGCGACACCCTCGCCTCGCCGGGCGGTTCCGTGCTAGGTGGCTCTCTTCCAGGAGGCGTCCTTGTCGCTTGAGATCAAAATCTGCGGGCTCAGCACCGCCGAGACGCTGGAAGCGGCACTCGGCGCGGGTGCGGATATGGTGGGCATGGTGTTCTTCGCCCCCTCGCCGCGCCATGTGGACCTCGCCGTCGCCGCCGGCCTCGGCGCGCGGGCGCGCGGGCGTGCCCAGATCGTCGCGCTCACCGTCGATGCCGACGATGCGACGCTGGCCGCGATCGTCGACGCGCTGCGACCCGACATGCTGCAGCTGCACGGCCGCGAAGCCCCGGCGCGCGTCGCCGCGATCAGGGCACGCTTCGGCCTGCCGGTGATGAAGGCGCTCGGCATCGCCACCCAGGACGATCTCGCCGCGCTCCCCGCCTATGAGGCGGTGGCCGACCGGCTGCTGCTCGACGCCAAGCCGCCCCGGGGCGCCGTGCTGCCCGGCGGCAATGGCGTCGCCTTCGACTGGAACCTGCTCGCCGGGCTCGACCTCGCCCGGCCCTACATGCTGTCGGGCGGCCTCGACCCGGAGAATGTCGCCGGCGCGGTGCGGCTCATCCATCCGCCCGGCGTCGACGTATCCTCCGGTGTCGAGCGCGGTCCCGGTATCAAGGACCCCTTCCGCATCGAGGCTTTCCTGCGCGCCGCGCGGGGGGCCGCGAAGGAAGCCGGGGCCTCCCGCCCGAACGGAACTGAACCAGCCGGCAAAACGCCGATGCCGCCTTCACCTGCCAGAGAGACGAGCCCGTCGTGAACGCTCCCAATTCCTTCCGCACCGGCCCAGACGAGACCGGGCATTTCGGCCTTTTCGGCGGACGCTTCGTTGCCGAAACGCTCATGCCGCTGATTCTCGATCTGGAAACCGCCTATGAGGCAGCCAAGGTCGATCCCGCCTACAGGGCGGAGATGGACGCCGGGCTGAAGCATTATGTCGGCCGCCCCAGCCCGCTCTACTACGCCGAGCGGCTGACCGAGCATCTGCGCGCCGGCGCCCCGGCGGGGATGGGCGCCAAGATCTATTTCAAGCGCGAGGAACTGAACCACACCGGCTCGCACAAGGTGAACAACGTCCTCGGCCAGATCCTGCTCGCCCGCCGCATGGGCAAGAAGCGGATCATCGCCGAGACCGGCGCCGGCCAGCACGGCGTCGCCACCGCCACGCTGTGCGCGCGCTACGGGCTGGAATGCGTGGTCTATATGGGCGCTGTCGACGTCGCCCGGCAGGCGCCCAACGTGTTCCGCATGAAGATGCTCGGCGCCAGCGTCGTCCCCGTCCAGTCCGGCTCGAAGACGCTGAAGGACGCGATGAACGAGGCGCTGCGCGACTGGGTGACCAATGTCAGCGACACGTTCTACTGCATCGGCACGGTGGCCGGCCCGCACCCCTACCCGGCGATGGTGCGCGACTTCCAGAGCATCATCGGCACCGAGACCCGCGAGCAGATTCTGGAGATGGAAGGCCGGCTGCCGGACAGCCTGATCGCCTGCATCGGCGGCGGCTCCAACGCCATGGGCCTGTTCCACCCCTTCCTCGACGACCCCGGCGTGAAGATCTTCGGCGTCGAGGCCGCCGGCCACGGCATCCCCACGGGCGAGCACGCCGCCTCGCTCACCGGCGGGCGCCCGGGCGTGCTGCACGGCAACCGCACCTATCTGCTGATGGACGATGACGGCCAGATCGCCGAGGCGCATTCCATCTCCGCCGGCCTCGACTATCCCGGCATCGGGCCGGAGCACTCCTGGCTGCACGACACCGGCCGCGCCACCTACATCTCCGCCACCGACGACGAGGCCCTCGCCGCCTTCCAGCTGGTCGCGAAGCTGGAGGGCATCATCCCGGCACTGGAGCCGGCTCACGCGCTGGCCAAGGTCGCCGACCTCGCCCCGACCTTCCCGGAGGATCACCTGATGGTGGTCAATCTCTCCGGCCGCGGCGACAAGGACATCCCGCAGGTGGCGGACATTCTGGGGACCCGCCTATGAGCACCCGCATCGAGAGCCGCTTCAAGGCCTGCGCCACCGAGGGCCGCGCTGCGCTGGTCACCTTCGTCACCGCCGGCGACCCGGACTACGAGACATCGCTGGCGCTGCTCAGGGCGCTGCCGGCGGCGGGCGCCGACATCATCGAGTTCGGCGTGCCGTTCACCGACCCGATGGCCGACGGCCCGGTGATCCAGGCGGCGGGGTTGCGCGCGCTCAAGGCCGGGCAGACGCTGGCCAGGACGCTGGAGATGGTGCGCGCCTTCCGCGAGGGCGACGACGCCACGCCCATCGTGCTGATGGGCTATTACAACCCGGTCTATATCTATGGCGTCGAGCGTTTTCTCGCCGACGCCAGGGCCGCCGGCGTCGATGGCCTCGTGGTCGTCGACCTGCCGCCGGAAGAGGACAGCGAGTTGTGCCTGCCGGCGCTGGCGGCCGGGCTCGACTTCATCCGCCTCGCCACCCCGACCACCGACGACAGGCGCCTGCCGGCCGTGCTCGCGAACACGGCGGGCTTCGTCTACTATGTCTCGATCACCGGCATTACCGGCGCGGCGACCGCTATCCCCTCGCTCGTCGGCCAGGCGGTGGCGCGGATCAAGCGCCACACGTCGCTGCCGATCGCGGTCGGCTTCGGGGTGAAGACGCCGGAGGGCGCCGCCGCCATCGCCGCCGGCGCCGATGGCGTGGTGGTCGGCTCGGCGCTGATCGACGCGCTGCGCGCCACGCTCGACAGCGAGGACCGGGCGACCCCCGCCACCATCCCCGCCGTCACCGGCCTGGTCGGCAAGCTTGCCGCGGCGGTGCGCGCGGTGCGCCGGCAGGCGGCCGAGTAGGCACCGGACGCGCGCGGCGGGCGGCAGAGAAGCCGCCCCCGCGCCGGATTCGCGCTTGTGCCTTTTCATCGCCCTTCTGCGGCATTAGATGAAGGCGCGGCCGGCGTGGGGAAACCCTTGCGCGGGCCGCCGCCTGCACCTCCGTCCGGAGCCTGACCGTTGAACTGGATCTCGAACGTCGTCCCCAAGCTGAGCTCCTTCCTGAACCGCCGGGAAGTGCCGGAAAACCTGTGGGTGAAGTGCCCCGAGACCGGGCAGATGGTGTTCCACAAGGATCTCGAGGCGAATCTCCACGTCGTCCCGGGCTCCGGCTTCCACATGCGCATGGACCCGGCCACGCGGCTGCGCTCGGTGTTCGACGGCGGCAAATGGTATGACATCGCGCTGCCGGCGGTCGCCATCGACCCGCTGAAGTTCCGCGACGAGAAGCGCTATGTCGACCGGCTCAAGGACGCCCGCACCAAGACCGGGGCGCAGGACGCGGTGAAGGTCGGCTACGGCAAGCTGGAGGGCCTGCCGGTCACCGTGGCGGTGCAGGATTTCGGCTTCATGGGCGGCTCGCTCGGCATGGCGGCGGGCGAGGCCATCGTCACCGGCCTGGAGACCGCCGCCTCGCGGGGCACGCCCTTCATCATGTTCGCCTCTTCCGGCGGCGCGCGCATGCAGGAGGGTATCCTCTCGCTGATGCAGATGCCGCGGACCACCTGCGCCATCCAGGAACTGCGCGAGGCCAGGCTGCCCTACATCGTGGTACTGACCAACCCGACCACCGGCGGCGTCACCGCCTCCTACGCCATGCTGGGCGACATCCAGATCGCCGAGCCGGGCGCGCTGATCGGCTTCGCCGGCCCCCGCGTCATCGAGCAGACCATCCGCGAGAAGCTGCCCGAGGGCTTCCAGCGCGCCGAATATCTGCGCGACCACGGCATGATCGACCTCGTCGTGCACCGCCACGACATGCGCGCCACGCTGGCCCGGCTGTGCCGCCTGCTGATGCGTGCGCCCGCCCCGGCCGTCACCGAGGTGAAGAACGCGCCCGCCAAGGACGCGCCGGCACGGGACGCGACGGGCACGGACACCGCCGGCACGGACGCCGCCGCCAGGGAGACGCCCGCGAATGAGGCCCCGGCCCGGCCGGCCGACGACAAGACCAACGGGGCCCCGGCCCTGCCCGCTGCCGCGCCCCCGAGCGCCTGAGGCCCGCCATGACCGCGCTTCCCGCCGCCGGCCCCGCCCCCGCCGAGGGGCCGCGGCGGCCCGTGGACGACATTTTCGATCGCCTGCTGGCGCTGCACCCCAAGCTGATCGACCTGTCGCTCGACCGGATGTGGCGGCTGCTGGAGCGGCTCGGCCATCCCGAGCACCGCCTGCCGCCGGTGATCCATGTCGCCGGCACCAATGGCAAGGGCTCCACCGTCGCCTTCATGCGGGCGATACTGGAGGCCGCCGGCAGGCGCGTGCATGTCTACACCTCGCCGCATCTGGTGCGCTTCAACGAGCGCATCCGCCTTGCCGGCACGCTGGTCGACGACGCGCGCCTGACCGAGGCGCTGGCCCGCGCCGAACTGGCCAATGACGGCGAGCCGATCACCTTCTTCGAGATCACCACCGCCGCCGCCATGCTGCTGTTCGCGGAGGTTCCGGCCGACATATTGCTGCTGGAGGTCGGGCTCGGCGGGCGGCTCGACGCCACCAACGTCATCGAGACCCCGCTGCTGAGCGTCATCACCCCGGTCTCGGTCGACCATGTCGATTTCCTCGGCGAGACGGTGGCCGAGATCGCCGGCGAGAAGGCCGGCATCCTCAAGCGCGGCGTGCCCGCCGTGCTCGGCCACCAGCCGCGCGAGGCGCTGGCCGCGATCGAGCGGCAGGCGGCGCGTCTCGGCGTGCCGCTGTCGATCATGGGCGAGCACTATCAGGCGCATGAGGAGGGCGGCCGGCTGGTCGTCGCCGACGAAGCCGGGCTGATGGACCTGCCGCGCCCGCGCCTGGTCGGGCCGCACCAGATCGGCAATGCCGGGCTGGCGGTGGAGGCGCTGCGGGTCGCCGATCTCGGCCTGCCGGCCTATGCCTTCGAGGAGGGGATGCGTTCGGCGCAGTGGCCGGCGCGGCTGCAGCGGCTCGGCCCCGGCCCGCTGACCCAGCGGGCGCCGGAAGGCGTCGACATCTGGCTCGATGGCGGCCACAACGCCGCCGGCGGCCAGGCACTCGCCGCCGCGCTGGCCGATCTCGAAGACCGGGTCTCGCGGCCGCTGGTGCTGATCGTCGGCATGCTGGGCTCGAAGGATTCCGGCAGCTTCCTCGCGCCCTTCGCCGGCCTCGCGCGCGAACTCGTGGCGGTGCCGGTGCCCGGCGAGCACAAGGGCCAGCCGCCGGAGGAAGTGGCGGAGGCCGCGCGGGCGCACGGCATCGACGCCTCCGTCGCGCCGAGCGTCGCCGCGGCGCTGGACGGGCTGGCGGCGTTCCCGGTCGGCCCGGCGCCGCGCGTGCTGATCGCCGGCTCGCTCTATCTCGCCGGCGCGGTGCTGGGCGAGAACGGCGCGCTGCCGGACTGAATGGCACCCTCCCCCCCGATGCGGGAGGTGAAAATGCCGGGCTGGAAAAGACGATCCCGGACACGGCCTGTCGACCGTTCCGGGATGACGTCGTCCTGCAGGAAGCGGCAGCCGTCGAGCGCGAGGCTCAGCGCGGCGCCAGCACCATGATCATCTGGCGGCCTTCGAGCGAAGGCTCGGCCTCGACCTTGGCGATCGGCGCCAGCTCTTCCTTGACCTTGTTCATCAGCTTGTAGCCCAGCTCCTGATGCGCCATCTCGCGACCGCGGAAGCGCAGGGTGATCTTCACCTTGTCGCCTTCCTCGAAGAAGCGGTGGATGGACTTCATCTTCACCTCGTAGTCATGGGTGTCGATGCCGGGGCGCAGCTTGATTTCCTTGATCTCGACGACGTGCTGCTTCTTGCGCGCCTCGTTGGCCTTCTTCTGGTTCTGGTACTTGAACCGGCCATAGTCGAGAATCTTGCAAACGGGCGGGGCGGAGTTCGGGGCGATCTCGACGAGATCGAGACCGGCTTCCTGCGCCATCGTGATCGCGTCGCGCGTCAGCACGACGCCGCGGTTCTGCCCGTCCTGGTCGATGAGCTGAACTTCGCGGATGCGGATGTCTTCGTTGACGCGCGGACCGTCCTTCTCCGGCGCGACGGGTCTCATGGGGCGACGAATGGCGTCTTCTCCTCTGCCATTTCAGAATAGTGGCGTTTCCACCGCGCCTCGAAGGGTCGCCGGCCGGCAATTTTCCGCGCGCGTAAAACGGTCGCAGAAGATCGTGACAAACCCGACAGAAGTCAACGGCGTGACAGCGCAGATCGCACGTAATTACGCATGCCAGCGGTGCTTCGACACGCCGACAGCCCGGCACGCTGTTCGCGCGCGGCCCCCGCCTGTAAGCCAAGATGGCGCGGCGGGGCCGAATCGCAAGGCCCGGGGCCCCGGCCGTGCCGCCCGCGATGCCCGAGACGCCTACCGGAAGGAACACCCGATGAGCGACCCCACCCAGTCCCACGACGAGCCCGCTGCCGCGCCCTCCTTTCTCACCGTCGGCGAGGATGCCCGCCGGATCGCGGTGCGCGTCACCCCCGGACGGGCGACGCCCAGCCATCCCGGCATCCTGTGGTGCGGCGGCTTTCTCTCCGACATGCGCGGCACCAAGGCCGAGGCGCTGGCCGAATGGGGCGCCCGCCACGACCGGCGGGTGGTGCGCTTCGACTATTCCGGCCATGGCGAATCCGGCGGGGAGTTCGAGCAGGGCACCATCTCCCGCTGGGCCGAGGACGCGCTGGCGGTGTTCGACCGCGTCACCGAGGGCCCGCAGGTCGTGGTCGGCTCCTCCATGGGCGGCTGGATCGCGCTGCTGCTGGCCCGGGCGCTGGCGGCGCGCGGGGAGAGCGGGCGGCTGGCGGCGCTGGTGCTGATCGCCCCGGCGCCGGATTTCACCGAGGAACTGATGTGGAAGGCGATGCCCGAGGAGGTGCGGGCCACGCTGATGCAGGAGGGCCGCTGGGTGCGGCCCTCGCAATATGGCCCCGGCCAGGTCATCACCCGCGCGCTGATCGAGGACGGGCGGCGCAACCTGGTGCTCGGCGCGCCGTTCGCGGTCGGCTGCCCGGTGCGCATCCTGCAGGGCGTCGCCGATCCCGACGTGCCGTGGCAGCACGCGCTGCGCCTCGTCACCTGCCTCGCCGAGGACGACGTGGTGCTCAGCCTGATCAAGGACGGCGATCACCGGCTGTCGCGGCCGGAGGACCTCGCGCGCATCCTCGCCGCGGTGGCCGAAGTGGGGTGAGCGGCGGGGTCAGCCCGGCACGCGCAGGAAGACGATCTCGCTGGCGTCGTAGCGGCGGCGCTCCAGCTCCTCGAAGCCCTCCGGCGCGGTGAACGCCGCCTCCACCGCCTCCTCCACCACGACGAGCGCGCCGGGCGCCAGCCAGTGGCCGGCCCGCGCGCCCGCCAGCGCCCGCTCGGCCAGGCCCCTGCCATAGGGCGGGTCGCAGAACACCAGGTCGAAGGCGTCGCTGGCGAAGGCCTCGCCGAGCCTGGTGGCGTCGCGGCGGAAGATGCGGGTGATGCCGCCGACGCCGAGCGCCTCGACATTGGCGCGGATCAGCGCGCGCGGCTCCGGCGCCTCGTCGACGAACACGGCGAGCCGGGCCCCGCGCGAAAGCGCTTCCAGCCCCAGCGCGCCAGTGCCGGCGAACAGGTCGAGCACCCGGGCGTCGCCGGCGGCGTCGTCATAGGCATGGGCGAGCACGTTGAACAGCGCCTCGCGCAGCCGGTCGGAGGTCGGCCGCGTGGCATTGGAGGAAGGGCCGCGCAGCGCACGCCCCTTGAAGCGCCCGCCGACGATGCGCATAGCCGCACCCGTCAGCTACGCGGCGGACGCGGCGGCCGCCCGGAAGGCTTCCCTCCACCGGGCTTGCCGCCGGAAGGTCTGCCGCCTGCGGGCCGACCGCCAGCCGGTTTGCCGCCAGCCGGACGGCCACCGGGTTTGCCACCTACGGGGCGCCCGCCCGGCTTGTCGGCGAAGTTCTTGGCGCCATAGCTCTTGCCCGCGCCGCCCTTGCCGAAGGTCCGGGTGCCCGCCGGCTTGTCGCCGAACGACCTGCCGCCGGCCGGCTTGTCACCAAACGAGCGGCCGCCCGCCGGCTTGTCGCCACGCGGCGCGCGGTCCTCGCGGGGCGCACGATCGTCGCGCGCGGGACGCTCGTCGCGGGAGCGGAACGGGCGTGCGCCTTCGGGGCGCTCGCGGCGGGCGGGACGCTCGTCACCCTCCGGACGCGGCCGGAAGGAACGCGCCGGACGCTCGCCCTCGGGGCGCGGGGTGCGTTCGCGGAACGGACGCGCGCCCTGCGGGCGGTCGCCCTCGGGCCGCTCGCGCCGGGCGGGACGCTCCTCGCCTTCCGGACGGGGCCGGAAGGAACGCGACTGCTCGGATTTCACCCGGCCGCTATAGGGCCGGTTGCTGCCGGCGCCGCGGAACGAGCGGCCACCCTCGGGCCGTTCCGGCCGGGCGGGACGGTCACTGCGCTCGCCCTCGGGACGCGGGGCACGCTCGCGGAACGGACGGTCGGGACGCTCGCCGCGATCCGGCCGGTCGCCACGCGCCGGGCGATCACCGCGCGGCGCCTCGGCGCCGTCGGTGCGGCTGCGGAACGGGCGTTCGCCGGCATCACCCTCGGCGCGCGGACGCGCCGGGCGCGGGCCGCCGACCTTGCGGTCGCGGCTCGACGCCGCCCGGGCGGGCCGCTCGGTGGTGGAGCGCTCGCGGAAGGGACGCTCCTCGCGCGCCGGGCGGGCGTCGCCGGCATCGGTGGAAGGCTGATCGGGGCGCTTGCGGAAGGTGCGCTCGCCACCGCGTTCGCCGCGGGCGGCACCGGGGCGTTCGCCGGTCCGCACGCTGGCACGCTCCTCGTCGCGCCGCGCGCGGGCCGGGCGGATGGGGGCGTCCTCGGCCGGCGGCTCGGTGGAGCGCACGCGCTGCACCAGCACCTTGCGGCCCTTGCGGTCGGCAAGGATGCCGGCCTTCACGCTCTTGCCCTCGCCCGGCTCGGTGTCGATCGGCAGGCGGCGGTGGCGGTCCTCGGCGCCTTCCGGCTTGGCGTAGCGCGGCTTGGCACCCCGCTTGAGGGCGGCGCTTTTGGGCGCCTCGTCCTCGCCATGGTTGAACAGCGGCCCCTCGAAATCGGCCCCGGCCGTCTTGGCCAGCGCCTCGCCGAGCTGGTCGGCCAGCACGCGGGTGCGCACCTCCTCGGCCTCGCCCTGCGCCAGCTCGCCGAGCTGGAACGGGCCATAGGAGAGCCGGATCAGCCGGTTGACGTCGAGCCCGAGCGAGCCCAGCACGTTGCGCACTTCGCGGTTCTTGCCCTCGCGCAGCGCCAGAGTGAGCCACACATTGGCGCCCTGCACCCGGTCCAGCACCGCCTCGATCGGGCCGTACTGCACCCCGTCGACGGTGATGCCGGCGATCAGCGCGTCCAGCTTGTCCTGGGTGATGTCGCCCTTGGCGCGCACGCGGTAGCGGCGCAGCCAGCCGGTTTCCGGCAGCTCCAGCACCCGCGAGAGCCCGCCATCATTGGTGAGCAGGATCAACCCCTCGGTGTTGAGGTCGAGCCGGCCGACCGAGACCAGCCGCGGCAGGCCGGCGGGCAGGATCTCGAACAGCGTCGGGCGGCCTTCGGGGTCGAAATTGGTGGTCACCACGCCCTTGGGCTTGTGGTAGAGGAACAGCCGCGTGCGCTCCCGGTCGGGCAGCTTCACCCCGTCGACGGTGATCTCGTCCTCGGCGGTGACCGTGCGGGCCGGGCTTTCCAGCACCTCGCCATTCACCGCCACCCGGCCGGCGAGGATCCATTCCTCGATCTCGCGGCGCGAGCCGAGGCCGGCGCGGGCCACCACCTTGGCGATGCGCTCCGCCTCGCGCGGGCCCGCCTCCTCTGGCGCGGCCGGGCGGGCGGCGCGGGGAACGCGGTTGATTTCCTTGCGGGGCGGCGTGTTTTTGGGCATGGGGATTGATCCGGTCTCCGGGCGGCGGGTGCTAGCATGTCCTGCGGCATGAAGCGAGCTTTAGACGAGTAGGGCGTTGACGAGCGACAATTCCGACCCGGAAAACGCCGGCACCGGGCGGGCGCGCCGGGATTTCATGCAGCTCGCCCTCATCGAGGCGGCGCGCGCCGCCGCCCGCGGCGAGGTGCCGGTGGGCGCGGTGCTGGTGCAGGCCGGCACGGTGCTGGCCGCCGACGGCAACCGCACCCGCGAACTGGCCGACCCTACCGCCCATGCCGAAATGCTGGTCATCCGCACGGCGGCCTCCCGGCTCGGCAATGACCGGCTCGGCGACTGCGATCTCTACGTGACGCTGGAGCCCTGCACCATGTGCGCGGCGGCCATCTCCTTCGCCCGGCTGCGCCGGGTCTACTACGGCGCGTCCGACCCCAAGGGCGGGGCGGTGGAAAGCGGGGTGCGCTTCTTCGCCCAGCCGACCTGCCACCACCGGCCGGACGTGTATGGCGGCCTTGGCGAACGCGAATCGGCGGGCCTGCTGCGCGATTTCTTCGCCGGGCGACGCTGAACGGGCACCGGCCTCAGCCCAGCACCGCCTCCAGCCGGCGCTTCACCTCGTCCTTCACCGGCTCGGCCGCCTTCAGTATGGCGGCGGCGCGGAAGAAGTCGAGCACGCGGAAATCATGCACATTGGGGCGGATCAGTATGTCCGGCGCGCCCGCCTTCAGCTTCTCGCCGACGATCGAGGAGGCCATGATCTGCAGCGTGGCGAACATTGCCTCGAACGGCGCCGGCACGCCGCGCGTCTCATTGCCATGGCCGCCGGTGATGTCGACCGCGATCACCACATTGGCGCGGCTGAGCAGCAGGTCGAAGGGCAGCGGGTTCACCGCGCCGCCATCGACCAGCGTATGGCCGTCGAGCTGTACCGGGCGCATGAGGCCGGGAATGGCGAGCGAGGCCGCCACCGCCGGGCGGATCGGGCCGCGCGCGAAGGTGCGCTCGCAGCGCTCCCAGTAATCGGTCGCCACCACCTGCAGCGGAATGGACAGGTCCTCGAAATTTTCCGGCACCGCCTCCGGCAGGAAGCCGCCGATGAAGCGCTCGGCGTCGATCAGCACCGGGTTGCCGAGCCCGGCGCCGAACAGGTCGGCGATGCGCCCGACCCGCGCCGCCAGCAGGCGCTTCATCACCTCGCCGCGGTTCCTGAGAGTCTGGGTGACGAGATGGCGAATCTCGCGCGCGGGCATGCCGGCGGCATAGACGCTGGCGAACAGGGCGCCGATGGAGGCGCCCGCCATGGCGGTGGGGCGCAGGCCGAGATCGTCCAGCGCCTCCAGCACCAATATGTGCGAGAGACCGCGCGCCCCGCCCGAGCCCAGCGCCACGCCGAGCGTGGGCACGCCATGGCCGATCGCGCCCGGCACGGCGCTGCCGCCGGAGGAGATGACGGCGCTGCCCGCATTCTTCTCCGCCAGCCGCGTCCCGCCCTCAGCTTCTCTCGCATGCGGCAGCTCCGGCTGCGCGAGAGCGGCGTCGTCGACGGCGGTATCGGCCGCCGGTGCCCGGCGGCGCCGGCGTGAGGTGGAATCGTCCATGGCTTCGCCCATCTGCCCCGCGTGAGAGGCGCCTCCCGTGAGACGCACCGCTTCTGCCACGGGCTCGCGGCATTTGTTTGAACATGGGCACGGCGCCGCGGCGCCGCCAGTGTGCAAAGCGCGTAATCAATCGCGCCCGGCTCCCGCCCGCTCAGTCGTCCAGCGCCCGCCAGGCGATGTCGTGGCGGCAGAAGCCCTCCGGCCAGTCGATGCGGGCGACGGCGTCATAGGCCCGCTCGCGCGCCTCGGCGACATTGGCGCCCACGGCGGTGACGTTGAGCACCCGCCCGCCATTGGCGAGGATGTCGTCGCTGTCCTGGCGGGTGCCGGCGTGGAACACCTTCACCCCCGGCACGGTTTCGGCCGCCTCCAGCCCGCCGATGCGCGAGCCCTTCGGGTAGGCGCCGGGATAGCCCTTGGTCGCCATGACCACGCAGATCGCCGCGTCCGGCTTCAGCGCGACCGGCTGGTCCTCCAACCGGCCGGTGGCGACGGCGGCGAGCAGCGGCAGCAGGTCGCCTTCCATGCGCATCAGCAGCACCTGGCATTCCGGGTCGCCGAAGCGGACATTGTATTCGATCAGCTTCGGCCCGTGGGCGGTGATCATCAGCCCGGCGAACAGCACGCCGCGATAGGGGCTGGCCGCGTCCGCGAGCGCCCGCGCGGTCGGCTTGACGATCTCGTGCAGGGTGCGCCGCTCCATCTCGGCGGTGAACACCGGGGCCGGCGAATAGGCGCCCATGCCGCCGGTGTTGGGCCCCTCGTCGCCATCGAAGGCGCGCTTGTGGTCCTGCGCCGAGCCGAAGGGCAGCACCGTCTCGCCATCGACCAGGCAGAAGAACGAGACCTCCTCGCCGGCGAGATATTCCTCGATCAGGATTTCCGTTCCGGCGCCGCCCATGGCGAACACCTCATCGACCCCGGCCAGCGCCTCCTCCAGCGTCATCGCCACGATCACGCCCTTGCCGGCCATCAGCCCGTCGGCCTTGAGCACGATCGGCGCACCGTGGCGCTGGACGAAGTCCTTTGCCGGCTCAGCGTCGATGAAGCGGCCGAAGGCGGCGGTGGGAATGTTGTGCGCCTTGCACAATTCCTTGGTGAACAGCTTCGAGCCTTCGAGCTGTGCCGCCACCCGGCGCGGGCCGAACACCGGAATGCCCTCGGCGACCAGTCGGTCGGCGATGCCGTCCACCAGCGGCGCCTCCGGACCGACCACCACGAGGTCGATCTTCTCGGCGAGGCACAGGGTGACGATGGCGTCGTGGTCTTCCAGAGGCACATTCGCGAAGCAGGTGGCGAACTGGGCGATGCCGGGATTGCCCGGCAGCGCGAAGAAGGCGCCGATCTGCGGGCTCTGCGCCAGCTTCCAGGCCAGCGCGTGCTCGCGGCCCCCCGAGCCGAGCAGAAGAACGTTCATGCGGCAACCTCGATCTGCGGCGCCCCGGCGGACGCCTCGCTGAGCGTTTCGCCTAAACGTTCGGGCGGCGGCGGGCAAGGGGGAGAGCCGAATGGGGGGCGGAGCGGGGCCAATGACATCCTTCGAGGCGCGGGCGTTGCCCGCGCGCCTCAGGATGACGTCGCGCCGGGGCGGCATGCCAGCTTCGTCATGCTGAGGTACTGCCCGCAGGGCAGCCTCGAAGCACGCAGCCGGCCTCCAAACCCACTTCTCTACTCGTAGGCCAGCGCCACCACCGGGTCGAGCCCCGCCGCCTTGCGGGCGGGGAGATAGCCGAAGACGAGGCCGGTGAGGAAGGCGCAGGCGAAGGCCAGCAGCGGCGGCATGAGCGAGAGCACGATGGTCACGCCCATGCCCTCCAGCCCGAGCGCGGCGGCGAGGCCGAGCCCGACCCCCACCGCCCCGCCGACCGAGCACACCACCAGCGCCTCGGTGTTGAACTGCAGCATGATGTTGCTCATCCGCGCCCCGGTGGCCATGCGGATGCCGATCTCGCGGGTGCGCTCGGTCACGCTCACCAGCATGATGTTCATCACCCCGATGCCGGCCACCAGCAGCGAGATGGCGGCGACGCAGCCAAGCACCAGCGTCAGCGTGTTCTGCGTCTCCATCGCGGTCTCCAGGAACTGCGCGGTGTTGCGCACCTGGAAATCCTCCGTCTGGTGGCGCTCGGCGATGGTGCGGGTGATCGCCGCCTCCACCGCCGGAATGTCGCCGGCATCGGTCACCTTCACCGTCACCGAATTGAGGAACTGCCGGCCGAACACCCGCACGAAGCCGGTGGAGAGCGGCACCAGCGCCACGTCGTCCTGGTCCTGGCCGAAGGCGTTGGCGCCGCGCGGCGACAGCACGCCGATCACCTCATAGGGCACGTTTTTCACCAGGATGTAGCGCCCGATCGGGTCGTCGTCGCCGAACAGGTTGTGCGCCACCGTCTGGCCCAGCACCACCACCGGCGCATAGGCGCGCAGATCGGCCTGGGTGAACATCACCCCTTCGGCGATCGGCCAGTCGCGGGCGAGCAGATAATCCGGCGTGGTGCCGGTGACGGTGGTGAAATAATCGAGCGAGCCGAAGCGCAGCGTGTAGCGGCCGGAGCGGTCGGGCGCGATGGCGGCGACGCCGGGAATGTTCTTCAGCGCCTCGGCATCCTCGGGCATCAGCGTGGCGTTGTCGCCGGCGGAGCGGATGCCCGGCGCGCCGGGTCGCACGATCAGGAGATTGGTGCCGATCTGCGAGATGCGGTCGAGCACGCTCTGCTTGCCGCCATCGCCTACCGCCAGCATGGTGATGACCGAGGCGACGCCGATGACGATGCCGAGCAGGGTCAGCGCGGTGCGGAACAGGTTCGCCGTCATCGAGGCGAAGGCCATGCGCACCGCTTCCGCGAGATCCGGCACGAAGCGCGCCAGCCCGCCGCGCCGCGCCGGGCCGGTGCCGGGCAGCGGCGCGCGCGGCGGCTCGGCCTCCCGCCGCTCGTCGGAGACGATGCGCCCGTCCTGGAACCGCACCACGCGCCGCGCATGCGCCGCGACATCCGGGTCATGGGTGATGAGGATGACGGTGTGGCCCTCGGCATTGAGTTCGCCGAGCAGCGCCAGCACCTCCTCGCCGGAGCGCGAATCGAGCGCGCCGGTGGGCTCGTCGGCGAGGATCACCGGCGCGGCGTTCATCAGCGCGCGGGCGATCGAGACGCGCTGCTGCTGGCCGCCGGAAAGCTGGTTCGGCCGGTGCTCGCTGCGCTCGCCCAGCCCCAGCCGGGCGAGCAGGTCGTGCGCCCGCTCCTCCCGCGCCTCGCGCCCGGCGCCGGCATAGATGGCGGGAATGGCGACATTCTCCGCCGCCGTCAGGCTGGGCAGCAGGTTGTAGCGCTGGAACACGAAGCCGAACGCCGAGCAGCGCAGTTCCGCCAGTTCGTCGGGGTCGAGGTCCTCCACATCCACGCCATTGACGCGGTAGAGGCCGGAGGACACCCGGTCGAGGCAGCCGATGATGTTCATCAGCGTCGACTTGCCCGAGCCGGACTGCCCCATGATGGCGATGAACTCGCCGGGATGGATGGCGAGCGACACCCGGTCGAGCGCGCGCACCACGCTCTCGCCATTGGGGTAGATGCGGCTCACATCGACAAGTTCGACGATCGGCCGCAGTGCCTCGCCCGGCGACACCGGCGCCGGCGGGGAAAGGCCGTCGATGCGGGGGGCGATGTCGCTCATCGCCCGCCTCAGCCCAGCCGCGGCGGCATGCGCGGGCGCCCGCCGCCCGGGCGCGGCGCGGCCGCGGCGCCGGTGCCGAGGATGACGGTCTCGCCCGGCTCCAGCCCCTCCAGAATCTGGGTCTGGCTGCGGTTGGACAGGCCGGTCTTCACCGTGCGCTCCTGCGGCCCCTGCGGGGTCAGCACGCGCACGCTCTGGGTGCCGTCGCGCGCCGTACGCACCGCCGGGGTCGGCACCAGCGGCACGCCCTTGGCCTCGCCGAGACGGAAGAACACCTGCGCCGTCATGTCGGTCATCAGCATCAAATCGTCGTTCGGCACGTCGATCAGAACATTGTAGAGCACCACGTCGTTGACGATGGTCGGGGTCGGCTCGATCTGCCGCACCGTGCCGCGCCAGCGCCGGTCGGGCAGGCCGAGGGTGGAGAAGGAGGCCGGGGTGCCGACGGTGACGCGCGGAATGTCGCCCTCCGCCACCTGCGCGGTCACCGTCATGGTCTGCAGGTCGGCGATGCGCAGCACGATGGGGGCGGACTGGTTGGCGTTCAGCGTGCCGCCCTCGCGGGCGGTGATGGAGACGACGGTGCCGTCCATCGGCGCGTAGATCTTGGTGTAGCCGAGATTGGCGAGGTCGCCGTCGAGCGTCGCCTGGGTCTGTGCGATCTGCGCCTTCAGCGCGTCGATCTTGGCCTCGCTGATGCGCTCGGTCGCCATGGCGGCGTCGGCGGCGTCCCGGCTGCCGGCCTGATTCTTGAGCAGTTGCTGGGCGCGCCCGTTGCGCAGCTTGTCCAGCGCCAGCTGAGCCTCCGCCTGCGCCAGCTGGGCGCGCAGATTGTCGAGGCTGGCGCGGTCGCCGGCGACGCGGGTCTGGTAGACGGTGGGGTCGATCTCGGCCAGCAGGTCGTCCTTCTTCACCAGGTCGCCGACCTCGGGATGAATGGTACGCAGCTGGCCGGAGACCTGTGTGCCGACATCGACATAGGTCTTGGGCTGCATCTTGGCGATGGCGGTGACGTTGGTCTCGATGTCGCCAAGCTCGACCGTGGCGGTCTGCAGGGCGGGTGCCTGCTGCGGCGCGGTGCCTTCGGCATAGTAGAAATAGCCGCCCCCGGCGAGCAGCACGGCGGCAAGCAGCCACGGCCAGCGCCGGCGGCGCCGGCGGCGCGTCGTCTTCTCACCCGTCCAGCTGCTTTCCGACTTCTGCAACATCGCGCCACCGCCTCCTCGATAGCTTCAAGGCGTAAGGCCTAAGTCACGGCGTATAAAGTGAATTCGCGGTAATGATGGGGCTCGGGCGAAGATTGGAAAGGTTCCAGCGGTGCGCGCGCCACGCGGCACCCGCAAGGCCCGCCCCCGGGCCGGCATTCATGCCCGGAGGCCGAGGGCAGTAGGCATGGCCGGGACCAAAGCCGGCTTCTCCCCCGGCCTAGGAATCCGTCGGCCGGTAGTCGCCGGTGGCGGGGTCGCGGCGCAGCGTGGCGCGGCTGTCCAGCGTGCCGGCCTGCTCGGCCCGGCGCCGGGCGTCGAGTTCGGCGTTCACGCGGCGCGATTCGCGCGACAGCACCTTCACGAGGGCGGCGGCGCCGAAGGCGCCGAGGGCGATCACCAGGACGGGCGGCATGGGCGTGGTTCCAGGCAAGGGAGCGGCCCGGGCGTGTCAGAGCCCGAAGCGGCTCCATAATGCGCGCTCCTCTGCGGCGGAAATGAGGGCTTGCGCCGCCCCGGCGCCGATCTCGGCCGCCGGGCCGCCGAGGCCACCCGGGCCGATCCCCACGCCGGGCGAACGGCGGCCGAACAGGCCGGGCTTCACCTCGATCAGCGGGGTGCGCACCTGCTCGCCATAGCGGGCGCGCAGGAAACCGCGCAGGTCGCCGATGCTGTCCACCAGCCCAAGGGCCTGCGCCTGCGGCGCGACCCAGAACTCGCCGGAGAACAGCGTGTCGTCGTCGCCGGAGAGCACGTCGCCGCGCCGCTCCTTCACCAGCCCGACAAAGCCGGCATGGATTTCCTGCTGCAGCGCCTTCAGCCGTTCGATGTCCTCGGCCTTTTCCGGCTGGAACGGGTCGAGCATCACCTTGCGGGTGCCGGCGGTGTAGACCCGGCGCTCGATGCCGAGCTTCTCCAGCGCACCGGGAAAGCCGAAGCCGGCGCTGACCACGCCGATGGAGCCGAGGATCGAAAAGGTGTCGGCGACGATCTCGTCGGCCGCGCAGGCCAGCATGTAGCCGCCGGAGGCCGCGACATCCTCGACGAAGGCGATCACCGGCAGTTGTTTCTCCTGCGCCAGCGCGCGGATGCGCCGGTAGACCAGGTGCGACTGCGTCGGCGCCCCGCCCGGCGAGTTGATCACCAGCGCCACCGCCTTGGCGCCCTTCGTCGCGAAGGCGCGGTCGAGGGTCTTCGCGGTGTTGGCGAAGGTGATGCCCGGGCGAAACGGGCTCGACATGCCGATCGCCCCGTTCAGCCGCACCACCGGCACGACGGGCGTGCCGCCGCGCAGCTTGGCGGGCAAGAAGGGATCGAGACGGCGGCGGAAATCGGCGAAGAAGGATGAGTTGGCCATGCCGCTAGAGATAGGGTGCGTTGGCCCTTCGCTCAATGCGTTCTCGCACGGCAAGATGACGCTTCGTCAGTCCGGCCCGATCGCTCCGCCCGCGCGCAGCACATGCTCGGCCGCCGCGCTCGGCCGTCCGGCGTCGTCGGCCAGCACCAGGACGGGCAGGAAGACCGGCGGCGTGCGGCGTCCCTTGGTGGCGCCGATCAGCAGCCGGTGCGCCGGAGCGGAGGGAGCGGGATGCACCGGGCGGATCGTCACGCTTCCGAAACGGCCCTTCAGTCCCGCCAGCAGCGCCTCGATCGCCTCCGGCCGGTGGATCAGAGCCAGCCGCCCGCCCGGTGCCAGCAGCCGCTCGGCGGCGCGCAGCCAGGTCGCGACATCGGCATCGGCGACCATATGCGCCAGCGCCCGGCCGGCATCGGGTGAGGCGCGGTGGCGGCCGGGGTCGTTGAAGGGCGGGTTCATCAGCACCAGGTCGGCCGCGCGGGCCGCCGGAAATTCCGGTCCGGAGGGCCGGCCGAGGGTGGCGACATCGGCGCACACCACGGCCACCCGTCCGGCGAGGCCGGGCCGCTGGCGCGCGGCGTTGCGGGCGGCGAGTTCGGCGAGTTCCGGGACGATCTCGACCAGCGTCGCCATGGCGGCCGGCACCCGCACGGCGAAGGCCAGCCCGGCGGCGCCGACCCCGGCACCGAGATCGACCGCCCGCCGCGCGCCCGACGGCGCGCTGGCCGCCAACAGCATCGCATCGTGCCCGGCGCGGTGGCCGCGTGCCGGCTGCAACAGCCGCAGCCGGCCGCCGAGAAACGCGTCGTCGGTCAACGCGTCATCGGGCAACATCGTGCCGGGTGAAGTCTTCTCGGGCGGCGCGTTGTCGGTCAGCGCCGGATCGGCCGGCGCCGGCTCCCCCGTGGGCGCGCCCACCGTGCCGCTCACCCGTCGACCAGCGCGGCGCCGAAGCCGGCCTGGTTCAACAGCGCCCGCGCCCGGTCCTCCTGGTCGCCCTCCACCAGCAGCCGGCGCGGCAGCAGGCCGATCGAGCCCTCCATCACACTCATGTGCTGGTCGAGCACGAGATGGCCGATTCCCGCGCTGTCGAGCAGGGCGGCGACCGCGGAAATCAGGACGATGTCGTTGCTTCGAAGCAGTTCACGCATGGCGGCATGATGCCACGATCGCCATAAAAGCGCAGTCCCGCGCGCCATGTGGCTTTCCCCTTGTCCCGCGATTACGCTATTGCGGGGGCAAAGGGCGCCATTGTGCCCGGCGGAGAGAGGCGGTAGTGCCGCGTACGGCGCCGCTTGCCGAAACCGCTGGCGGTAATAGTGTGCCTTCGCTTGGTCAGAACCGGAATCGATCCGTGTCCGTCGTGTTGCCGTTCAATCCTATCGCCGAAATGGCGCCCGAACCCTCCCTCGAAGGTATCGTCACCCTCGTGCAGGCCGATATGGGGCGCGTGAACGCGCTGATCCTGTCGCGCACCGGCTCCGAGGTGACGATGATTCCCGAGGTCGCCCAGCATCTCATCTCGTCCGGCGGCAAGCGGCTGCGGCCGATGCTCACCCTCGCCACCGGCGCGCTGAGCGGCTATGAGGGCGACGGCACGGTCAAGCTGGCCGCTTCGGTCGAGTTCATGCACACCGCGACATTGCTGCATGACGATGTGGTCGACGACAGCGAGATGCGCCGCGGCAAGCTCGCCGCCCGCATGCTGTGGGGCAACGAGGCCAGCGTGCTGGTCGGCGACTTCCTGCTCGGCCAGGCCTTCCGCATGATGATCGAGGTCGGCAACATGCGGGCGCTCGACATCCTGTCCACCGCCGCCGTGGTGATCGCCGAGGGCGAGGTGGCCCAGCTCGCCGCCGCCAAGAACATCGCCACCGACGAGGAGGCCTATCTCGCCGTCATCCGCGGCAAGACCGCCGAGCTTTTCGCCGCCGCCTGCGAGGTCGGGCCGGTGCTGGCCGGGCGGAGCGAGGCCGAGCAGGCCGCCTGCCGCGCCTATGGCATGAATCTCGGCATCGCCTTCCAGCTGGTCGACGACGCGCTGGACTATGGCGGCTCGCAGGCCGATCTCGGCAAGAATGTCGGCGACGATTTCCGCGAGGGCAAGATCACCCTGCCGATCGTGCTCGCGGTGCGGCGCGCCGACGAGGCGGAGCGGGGCTTCTGGCGCCGCTGCCTCGAACAGAGCGAGATCGGCGAGGGCGACCTCGAGCGCGCGCTGGCGCTGCTCACCCGCCACGGTGCCATCGGCGAGACGGTGGAGCGCGCCCGGACCTATGGCGCGGCGGCCAAGAAGGCGCTCGACGGCTTCTCCGCCGGCCCGGCGAAGCATGCGCTGCTCGATGTGGTCGATTTCTGTATCTCGCGGGTGCGGTGAGCGCTCACCCGCGCGGCGCGAACACGATGAGCGCCGCGCCGGCGAGGCAGACGGCGCCGCCGGCAAGGTCCCAGCGGTCGGGCCGGAAGTCCTCCACCGCCCACAGCCAGACCAGCGACGCCGCGACATAGACCCCGCCATAGGCGGCGAAGGCCCGCCCGGCCGCGGCCGCCTCCACCTGCGTCAGCGCCGCCCCGAAGGCGAGGAGGCTCACCGCGCCCGGCACCAGCCACAGGGCGGCCGCCCCGTTGCGCAGCACCGCCCAGAAGGCGAAGCAGCCGGCGATTTCCAGCAAGGCCGCCATAGCGAAGAACAGGGCGGTGCGCATCGTCTCTCCCTGGTTTCGCGGCTCAGCCCAGCACGGTGGGCTTGACCCACCAGGCAGGATGGGCGCCGGCGATCCTCTTTGCGGCCGCGGCGGCGGCACGGCAATCGTCATAGAGCGCGAACATGGTGGCGCCCGAACCCGACATGCGCACCAGATGTGCGCCCGTCGTCGCCCGCAGCGCCGCCTCGACCGCGCCGAGCACGGGCGCCAGCGCCCGGGCCGGCGGTTCGAGATCGTTGGGCTCGGCGGCGAGCCAGTCGAGGAGCGCGTCCCGCGCGGCGCCGGCCGGCACCGGCGAGGCATGCCCCCGCCATGTCCCCGGAGCGAGGGAGAGCGCTCGAAACACGTTGGCGGTCGGCACCGCCACGCCGGGATTGACCAGCACGGCGCCGAAGCGTGGCAGTTCCAGCGGGGTGAGCGCCTCGCCCCGCCCCTGCATCAGGCACGCGCGCCCGTCGAGGCAGGCCGGCACGTCGGAACCGGTGGCGAGCGCGGCCTCGAACAGCCGGGGATCGTCCGCCCGCAGAGCGTTCGCCCGCGCCAGCAGCCGCAGCGCCGCCGCCGCGTCGGCCGAACCGCCGCCGAGGCCCGCCGCCACCGGCAGCCGCTTGAGGAGGGTGAAGCGGCCGAGGGCGAGGCCCGGCACACGCGCCGCCAGTTCCCGCGCCGCGCGGATCACCAGATTGTCGGCGTCGCCGGCCAGGGTGGCGGCGCCGGGACCTTCGAGGCCGAGCCCGAGCCCGCCCCCCGGCGCGAGCGCCAGCCGGTCGCCCGCGCCGGCAAAGGCGACGACGCTCGACAAATCGTGATAGCCGTCCACACGCCGGCCGAGCACCCGCAGGGTGAGGTTCACCTTGGCGGGCGCACGCTCGTGCAGCAGCGCGGGACGGGGCGAGAATTCGGCGCACATGGAACCGCTTATGCGACGCGCCCACGTCGCCGGCAAGCTGGCCCGCAAGCGCGCCGGCAAGCGCGCCACTGCACCGCTTCGCATCGCCGGCTTGCGTCGAAAGCCGGTTTGGCTGTATAAGCACGTCATTCAACGATCTCACAAACGATCATCTGGTCGGTTGAGAGTGGGTTCCGACGCCGGGGCCCGCTCTTTTTGCATTGCGGATCGTGCGGCGATCCGACGAGGACGATGAGCGAAACCGAAGCCAACGCCACTGAAGCCCAGGCGACTGACGCCAACGATCTGCCCGAGGGCCGTCTCGACGAGCCACGTCTCGTCATCGAGGCCGGCCCCGCCGCCCGTGTCGCCGCCATTGTCGGCCCGGTGCTGCAGGGCCTCGGCTTCCGCCTGGTGCGGGCGAAAATCTCCGGCGGCAGCCCGCCGACGCTGCAGATCATGGCCGAGCGCCCGGACGGCTCCTTCGGCATCGACGAGTGCGAGACGGCGAGCCGCGCCATCTCGCCGGTGCTCGACGTCGAGGACCCGATCACCGGCGCCTACAATCTCGAAATGTCCTCGCCCGGCATCGACCGGCCGCTGGTGCGGTGCTCCGATTTCCAGCGCTGGGCCGGCCACGATATCAAGGTCGACATGGCCGTGCCGGTCGGGGGGCGCAAGCGTTTTCGCGGCATCCTGGTCGGCGCGAAGGGCGCGGAAGCCGGGGGCCAGGAAGCCGGGGGCCAGGAGGCGCTGTTGCGCCTGCCCGACGCCCCGGCCGGCGCGCCCGACACCGTCGCCCTGCCGATCGCCGATATCGGCGAGGCGCGCCTGGTGATGACCGACGCGCTGATCCGCGAGGCGCTGCGCCGCGACAAGGCGCTGCGCGAGGGCGCCGGCATCGACGAGGACGACATCGACACCGCCGATATCGGCGAGGTTCCGCTCGACGACGAGGGGGACGACCTGACGGACGAGGAAGCCGCTGAAGCCGATGATGGCGGCGGCGTGCTGCGCGTCCCGCCGAAGAAGAAGCCGGTACGCGGCAAGCAGAAGACCCAACCCCTGCTGAAGCCCAAGGGCGCCGCCAAGCCCGGCAAGAAATCCAACGCCAAACGCAAATCCCATGCGAAGGAGACGCATTGATGGCCGTCGTCAGCGCAAACCGGCTCGAACTGCTGCAGATCGCCGACGCCGTCGCGCGCGAGAAATCGATCGACCGGGGCATCGTGATCGCCGCGATGGAAGACGCGATCGCCAAGGCGGCGCGCTCGCGCTACGGCGCCGAGACCGACATCCACGCCGAGATCAACCCGCGCACCGGTGAACTGCGCCTCGCCCGCCACCTCCTGGTGGTCGAGCAGGTCGACAATCCGGCGATCGAGATCGAGCTGGCCGGCGCGCGCCGGCTGAACCCGGCGGCGCAGATCGGCGATTCCATCGCCGACACCCTGCCGCCCTTCGATTTCGGCCGCATTGCTGCGCAAAGCGCAAAGCAGGTCATCGTGCAGAAGGTGCGCGAGGCCGAGCGCGACCGGCAGTATGACGAGTTCAAGGACCGCATCGGCGAAATCGTCAACGGCGCGGTCAAGCGCGTCGAATATGGCAATGTGGTCGTCGACCTCGGACGCGGCGAAGCCTCGCTGCGCCGCGACGAATTGCTGCCGCGCGAAGTGTTCAAGACCGGCGACCGCATCCGCGCCTATGTCTACGACGTGCGCCGCGAGCAGCGCGGGCCGCAGGTCTTCCTCTCGCGCACCCATCCCCAGTTCATGGCCAAGCTGTTCGCGCAGGAAGTGCCGGAGATCTATGACGGCATCGTCGAGATCAAGTCGGTGGCCCGCGACCCCGGCTCGCGCGCCAAGATCGCGGTGGTCTCGCGCGATTCCTCGGTCGATCCGGTCGGCGCCTGCGTCGGCATGCGCGGCTCGCGCGTGCAGGCGGTGGTGAACGAGCTGCAGGGCGAGAAGATCGACATCATCCCCTGGTCGCAGGACGTCGCGACCTTCATCGTCAACGCGCTCGCCCCGGCCGAAGTGGTCAAGGTGGTGCTCGACGAGGACCGCGAGCGTATTGAAGTCGTGGTCCCGGATGCCCAATTGTCGCTTGCGATCGGCCGCCGCGGCCAGAATGTGCGCCTTGCCTCCCAGCTCACCGGCTGGGACATCGACATCATGACCGAGGCGGAGGAGAGCGAGCGGCGGCAGAAGGAATTCGCCGAGCGCACGAAGGTGTTCGCCGAGGCGCTCGACCTCGACGAGATGATGGGCCAGCTCCTCGCCTCGGAAGGCTTCGCCTCGGTCGAGGAAATCGCCTATGTGCCGCTGAACGAGCTTGCGTCCATCGAAGGCTTCGACGAGGACACGGCGCAGGAACTGCAGAACCGCGCTCTGGCGCATCTGGCGCAGGTGGAAGCCGAGTTCGACGAACGCCGCCGGGCGCTCGGCGTCGAGGACGCGCTGCGCGACGTGCCGGGCGTCACCTCGCCGATGCTGGTGGCGTTCGGCGAGAACGACATCAAGACGGTCGAGGACCTTGCCGGCTGCGCCACCGACGACCTGGTCGGCTGGACCGAGCGCAAGGACGGCGAAGTGGTGCGGGTGGCCGGCGCGCTGGAAGGCTTCGAGCTTTCCCGCGAGGAGGCCGAGCAGCTGGTCATGCAGGCCCGCGTGAAGGCCGGCTGGATCAGCGCCGAGGATCTCGTGGCCGCGTCCGATGCCGAAGCCGAGACCGAGACGGTCGAGCAGGACGACGCCGGCGAGAGCCAGGCCTGAACGGCCGGTTCCACGCGGCTTCACACGGCGCGACACAATTCGTCGCGGCTTCGGGACCGGAGGAGTGGACCGGGAGATGGCAGCGGTGACGGACGAGACGACGCCCCTCGCCGCGGGCCCGGACGGCACCGGCGCGGAGCGTGGCGCACCCGATGCCGGGTTCGCCGATGCGGGTGCGGCCGATGTCGGGCTGACCGACGCCGGCCTGCCCGATGCGGGCCGCGCGCCCACCCGGCTGTGCATTGCCAGCCGGACGGTGCGGCCGGTGGAGGAGATGCTGCGCTTCGTCGTGGCGCCGGATGGCACGGTGGTGCCGGACATCCACGCCCGGCTTCCCGGGCGGGGCGCCTGGGTGACGGCACGGTCCGCCGCGCTGGCCGAAGCGCTGAAGAGGAAGGCGTTTTCGCGCGCCTTCCGCGGCAAGGGACGTGTCGATGCGGCGCTGTCCGACCTGGTCGGGCAGTTGCTGGAGAAGGACGCGCTCGCCGCCCTCGCCCTCGCCAAGAAGGCGGGGCAGGTGGTGACCGGCAACGCCAAGGTGATCGAGGCGCTGCAGAGCGGGAAGGTCGCGGTGCTCATGCATGCGAGCGAAGCCGCCCCAGACGGGGCGGGAAAGCTCGACGCGCTGGCGCGGCGGATCGGTGAGGCTGCCGGGCGCGACATTGCCCGCATCGACAGCCTGCCGGGGACACAATTGGACTTGGCGCTGGGGCGGGCAAATGTGGTACATGCTGCGCTGCTCGCGCATCCGACGAGCGCGGGGTTCCTCGCGCGCATGAAAAGGCTCGAAGGCTGGCGCGCGGATTAAGCAGGCTGGCCGACGAAAGTGGGGCCTTTCCGCATGAGGCGGAAAGGTACAGGAACGGATACCGAATGACCGATACGAAGAACCCGGGCGAGAAGACGATGGGCGTCGGACAGGGCGGCAAGACCACCCTCACGCTCAAGCGACCTGTCGAGCAGGGCGTCGTCCGCCAGAGCTTCAGCCATGGGCGGTCCAAGTCCGTCGTGGTGGAGAAGGTGAAGCGCCGCGTGCTCGGCCCGGGCGACAAGCCCGAGGCGCCGGCTGCGGCCGCGCCCGCTTCGCCGCCGGCCGCCGCTCCCCCCGCCCCGCAGGCCGCCCGGCCGCCGCAGGC
>NZ_JAHBGC010000049.1 GCF_018390645.1 Ancylobacter dichloromethanicus | reverse complement strand
TCCCGGGGTCCCTTTTGCGCGCCGATCAAGGGTCCCGTTCCAACGCCGTTTGACACCGGCCCTCGACGATGCCTTCGATGCCGGTGCCTGCCGTCTCCTGAGCCTCGGAAGGGCTCGACAGAACAAGTCCGCGCTCATGCGCCGCCGTCACCAGCGCCTCTGCCGTGACATGGGCCGAGGCCTGATCGAGCGAGGCAGCGAGCCGCAGGATCTCGTCCTGGTCCCAGCCTTCCACGGTCCGGATTCCGGTGACGGCGGCCCGGCCGAAAGTCAGCGTTCCGGTCTTGTCGAGAATGACCGTGCGTATCCTGGCCAGCGCTTCGAGCGCCCCGCCGTTCTTGACGAGGACGCCGCGCGCGGCCGCGCGCGACATGCCCGATATGATCGCCACGGGCACGGCCAGGATGAGCGGACAGGGGGTGGCAACGACCAGAACCGCCAAGGCGCGCAGGCGATCGCCGCTCAGCCCCCATGCCGCGCCAGCGAGAACGACCGTGAACAGCAGGAACCAGATCGCATAGCGGTCCGCCATGCGTACCATCGGCGCCTTGCTCTGTTGCGCCGTCTCGACCAGGCGGACGATATTGGCGTAGGTGCTTTCCGCCGCCTCACGGGCCACGACGAGATCGAAGGCGTCACCCGCGCAGGTGGAACCGCTCAGAACCTCCTCGTCCGTAAGCCTGCGTTCCGGCAAAGCCTCCCCGGTGAGTGCCGCCTCATCGAGCAGCGCTTCACCCCGCGCGACAGTCCCGTCAGCCGGGATCACCTCGCCGTGGCGCACCAGAATGCGATCACCAGGGCGCAGGCTCTCGATCGTCACCTCCTCGAGAAGATTGCCGGCATAGCGCATGGCGGTCCGCGAGACGCGCCCGAGCAGCGCCGTCATTTCCCGCCGCGCCCGGCCCTCGGCGAAACTCTCCAATTGTTGGCCGCCGGCATACATCAACGCCACGACATTGCCGGCGAGCGGTTCGCCGAAGGCGAGCGCCGTCGACATGGACAAGCCGGCAACGATGTCGAGCCCGATCTGGCCGCGTCGGAGGGCAGAGAAGATCTCGATGATGAGCGCCGCCAGAACGGGGAGCGTCCCTGCGGACCAGAGGCGTTCAGCCCAAGCGCCATTGTCCGTCAGAAAGGCGATCCCGCCGCCCGCCAGCCCCAATAACGCGATGACGACCAGCAACAGTCTGGCGCGGACCGTGGCCAGGCCGGTGAACAGACCCACGTCGAACCTCTGGATGGCTGGTCGCCGACTGCCACGGCGGGCGAATGCCCTTCATTATAATCATTCTAATTAATACGCCATTCAAAAGTCGCGAACAACAGAGCCAGCAATACCGTTGATCAACAGGCTCACGATTCCCCTTCTTCATCTTCAAAACAGCCCGCCCCGAGAAAGTGTTTCAGTCCGCTGATCGTACAACGTCCAAACCGTCGAATGCCGCGATCAGTAGACTCTTTGATATAGATTAAGGTTTCCGGTGTTCCCCCCGGCCAGTGTTTGCGCTGGCAATGCAAGGGGATTTCGACATCGTGTCCGGAACGACAGATCGCAATATCGCCGCCCCTTCAGAGCAAGGTTCGAGGTCCGAGTCTGGCCGCGCGCCTCAGGAGCCATCTTGGCTCCGGTCGCATTGGGGCCTGCTTACGGGTCTTGCGGCGCTTGTCATCGTCATCATGCTCCCGACCCCGGAGGGGCTGCCCGTCGCGGGCCAGCGCATGCTGGCGGTGCTGGCCTTCGCCGTGATCGTGTGGATGACGGAAGCGGTCGATTACGCCGTCTCGGCCCTGATCATCGCTGCCCTGATGGCGTTCCTGCTGGGGCTGTCCCCCTCTCAGACGAATCCCGACGTGCTGATGGGCACCAGCAGAGGGCTCGGCTTGGCCTTTGGCGGCTTCGCCAATACTGCGCTCGTTCTGGTCGCGGCGGCGCTGTTCCTCGCCGCCGCGATGACGATCACCGGGCTCGACAAGCGCATTGCCCTCGTCATCCTCTCGCGCACCGGCACCCGGAGCCGTGACGTCGTCATCGGCGCGATCATCGTGGGCATCGTCATGGCTTTTCTCGTGCCATCCACCACGGCCCGCGTGGCCAGCATCGTTCCCATTATGCTCGGCATCATCGCGGCGTTCGGCGTGAACAAGAACGGCGCCTTCGCCGGCATGCTGATGATCACCACGGTGAACACCGCCAGCATTTGGAATATCGGCATCAAAACCGCAGCCGCCCAAAACATGGTGGCCGTCGGCTTCATCGAGCGAACCCTGAACTACACCGTTACCTGGCTGGAATGGTTCGTCGCCGCCGCGCCCTTCGCCGTCATCATGACGGTGGTGCTTTATTTCGTCATGACGCGGATGATGAAGCCAGAGGTCGATGAAGTCCCGGGCGGACGGGCGGCGATCCGCAAATCGCTCGCCGAGCTCGGCCCCATGAAGACGGCAGAAAAGAAGCTGCTCACCCTGTCGCTCACCCTGCTCGCCTTCTGGTCGACGGAAGGGGTCCTGCATCCGTTCGACACCTCGTCGACGACGGTCGCCGCGGTAGCGCTGATGTTTGTGCCCGGCATCGGCATCATGACGTGGAAAGAAGCGCAGCCGCGGATCCCGTGGGGCACGGTCATCCTGTTCGGTATCGGCATCAGCCTCGGCACCGCGCTTCTCCAGACGGGCGGCGCGGTCTGGCTCGCCGGCATCGTGGTGGAGCGGTTCGGGCTCGCCGGCGGAACCTCTCTCTTCATCCTCGCCGTGCTCAGCCTGTTCCTCATCGTGATCCATCTCGGCTTCGCCAGCGCGACGGCACTCGCCTCTGCGATGATCCCCATCGTCATCGCCGTGCTGCAGAGCGTATCGACCCCCGGCATCAACATCATCGGCATGACCATACTGCTGCAGTTCGTCGTCAGCTTCGGCTTCATCCTCGTGGTGAACGCGCCGCAGAACATGGTGGCATACGGAACCGAGACCTTCGAGGCGAAGGACTTCGTGCGCACCGGCCTCGTGCTCACAGTGATCGCCTTCGCGCTCGTCATGCTGCTTGGCGCGACTTACTGGAAATGGATCGGATATGTCTAAGATCCGGCAGAACCCTGCTCCCAGTCTTGGCGGCAGACCTTTGACGTCGCGCGTGAAGGCACCCCGGATGCAGGAGATGATGAGATGAAACTGACGGACATTTCCGCACCTGACTATTTTCACAAAGTCGTGGACTGTCAGTGGGCCTGCCCGGCGCATACGCCGGTTCCCGAATACATCCGTCTGATCGCGCAGGGCCGCTATACCGACGCATACATGATCAACTGGAGATCGAACGTCTTTCCGGGAATCCTCGGGCGCACCTGCGACCGGCCCTGCGAGCCGGCCTGCCGGCGCGGCCGGGTCGAGGAGGCGCCGGTGGCGATCTGCCGGCTCAAGCGGGTCGCGGCCGATTTCAAGGACGACATCCGCGACCGCCTCCCCAGGCCGACTGCCCACACGAACGGCAAGCGCGTCGCGCTGGTGGGCGCAGGTCCCGCCTCGCTGACGGTCGCGCGCGATCTTGCGCCGCTCGGATATGACTGCACCGTGTTCGACGGCAACCCCAAGGCCGGCGGCATGATACGCAGCCAGATCCCGAAATTCCGGCTGCCTGATTCCGTGATCGACGAGGAATGCGGCTATATCCTCGATCTCGGCGTCACCTTTCATTCCGGCAAGCGCATCGACAGCCTTAAGGCGCTGCTTTCGGAGGGTTATGATGCCGTGTTCATCGGCTCCGGCGCCCCCCGCGCCCGAGACCTTGACATCCCCGGCCGGAAAGAAGCGGCAGGCAGCGTCCACATCGGACTCGACTGGCTGGCGTCAGTGTCGTTCGGGCATGTGACAAGCACGGGCCGGCGTGTCGTCGTGATCGGCGGCGGCAACACCGCCATGGATTGCGGCCGCTCTGCCCGGCGCCTCGGCGGCGAGGAGGTCAGCGTCGTCGTCCGCGAGGGCTTCGACGAGATGCCGGCGGCAAGCTGGGAGAAGGAAGCGCTCCTCAATGAGGGGATCACCATCTCGGCCGGTCTCGCGCCCAAAGCCTTCATCAACGAAGGGGGGCGCCTGACGGGCCTGCTGGTCGAACCAGTCACGACCGTCACCGAAAACGGCCGCTCCACGTTCGTACCGACGGGCGAGCCGCCGCGGCAGATCGACTGCGACGAGGTCGTAATCGCAATCGGTCAGCAGAACGCCTTTCCATGGATCGAACGCGATATCGGAATCGACTTCGACAAATGGGACATGCCGGTCGTGGCGGAAACGACCTTCGCCTCGACCCACCCCAAGGTGTTCTTCGGGGGCGACGCGGCGCGGGGCCCGAAAAACATCATCAGCGCCGTCGCCCACGGCCACGACGCAGCGCTGTCGATCCACCGCCTGCTGTCAGGCGAGGACATCGGCGAACGCCTGTTACCCCATGTGCAGATCGAGAGCGAAAAGCTGGGCATCCACGAGTGGGCCTATGACAGCGAGGTCACGCTCGACCACCGCTTCCCGGTGCCCTCGCGCGATAACAAGACCGCGCTGAAGGACATCCGCACGGAGGTGGAACTCGGCTATGACCCGGCCCTGGCGCTCGCCGAGGCAGATCGCTGCCTCAACTGCGATGTCGAAACGGTGTTCAGCGGGCCGTCCTGCATCGAATGCGATTCCTGCGTCGACATCTGCCCGATGGACTGCATCACCTTCACCGAGAACGGCGAGGAGCAGGAGCTGCGCCTGCGGCTACGGGTGCCCGCGCTGAACCCGCTCCAGGATCTCTATGTCGCGGACGGGTTGAAGACCGGACGCGTCATGGTGAAGGACGAGGACCTTTGCCTGCATTGCGGATTGTGCGCCGAGCGCTGCCCGACCGGCGCCTGGAGCATGCAGAAATACTTCATCGACATGACCCATGCAGGTGACACATGCCCGACACGCTCGCGATAAGCCGCGTCAACGACTTCGTCGTCCGCTTTGCCAACACCAATGGATCGGGGTCCGCAAGCGCCAACGAGCTGTTCGCGCGGGCGGTGCTGCGAATGGGCGTGCCGGTCGCGGCGCGCAACATATTCCCATCGAACATCCAGGGCCTTCCGACCTGGTACGAGGTCCGCGTCTGCGAGGCCGGCTATCTGGGCGCACGCGGCGGAACCGATCTCGTGGTGGCGATGAACCCCCAGACCTTCGCCAAGGACCAGGCCGGGCTCGAACCGGGTGGATACCTGATCTACGATTCGACGCGTCCCGTTCAGAAATCCCAGTTCCGCGAGGATATCACCGTCCTCGGCGCTCCGCTGGGCGCAATCTGCAACAAGGAATACAACGACCCGCGGGAACGGCAGCTCTTCAAGAACATCATGTATATTGGTGTTCTCGCCGCGGTGCTCGAGATGGACACCGGTGAGATCGACACGCTTATCGGCCGGCAATTCGCGGGCAAGGAGCGCCTCATCGAGGCCAACGTCCGGGCCTTCCATCTCGGCCGTGACTGGGCGATCGAAAATCTCCCCTGTCCGATCGGCCTGTGCGTTCGGCGCGCGGACGCCGTCGGCGGGCGCATCTTCATCGACGGCAATTCCGCAACGGCGCTCGGCGCGGTGTTCGGCGGCGCCACGGTCTGCGCATGGTATCCGATCACGCCATCGACCTCGATCGCCGACGCCTTCTCCGCCTATTGCGCGCGCTTCCGGATCGATCCCGAGACCGGAAAGAAGCGCTACGCTATCATCCAGACAGAGGACGAGCTCGCCTCCAGTGGCATGGTGATCGGCGCCGCCTGGAACGGCGCGCGGGCCTTCGCGCCGACCTCCGGACCCGGCATCTCGCTGATGCAGGAGTTTCTCGGGCTAGCCTATTTCGCCGAGATCCCGGCCGTGATCATGGATGTGCAGCGCGGCGGCCCCTCGACGGGTATGCCGACGCGCACGCAGCAGTCCGACATCCTGCTCGCGGCTTATGCCTCGCACGGCGACACCAAGCATGTCCTGCTCTTCCCGGAGGGGCCGGCGGAGGCTTTCGAGTTCAGCGCCCTCTCCTTCGATCTCGCCGACCGGCTGCAGACGCCGGTCCTGCTCATGCTCGATCTCGACATCGGCATGAACCATCGGCTCTGTGCGCCGCTGCGCTGGGACGACGACCGGGTCTACGACCGCGGCAAGGTGATGACCGCAGCCGATCTCGACGCCGGCAAGGACTTCGGCCGCTATCTCGACGTCGACGGCGACGGCATTCCCTATCGTACCTACCCTGGCACCCATCCGCGCAAGGGCTCCTACTTTACCCGCGGCACGACCCGGGACCGTTATGCACGCTATACTGAAGAGGGCGGCCCCTATGTCGACAACATGGAACGGCTGCTAAAGAAGTTCGAGACAGCGAAGGATCTCGTTCCCGGCCCGGTCATCACCCTGGCCAGCATCCCTTCGCGCTACGGAGTGATCTATTTCGGCTCGACATCTCCTGCCATGGACGAGGCAGCCGATCTGTTGGAGGCTGATGGCCATGCACTCGACCGGATGCGGGTCAGGGCGTTTCCCTTCAACCGCGATGTCGACGCTTTCCTGCGCGCACATGAGGCGGTGTTCGTGGTCGAGCAGAACCGCGACGCCCAGCTTCGCACGCTGATCATCACCGAATGCGGCGTCAATCCTGCGAAGCTGACGCCGGTGCTGCATTTCGACGGAACGCCGATCACCGCCCGATTCATCGCGGCCGCCATCGCCGCCCGTCTCGGCGAAGCCGCGAAGCAGAGCGAAAGGGCAGTCGCATGAGTTATCTCGCCAAGCCGAAATTCCATCACCCCGCCCTGCCGGAAAACACGCTCGGCTATACGCGGCGCGACTACGAGGGCGCGATTTCCACGCTCTGCGCCGGCTGCGGCCACGATTCCATCACCGCGGCGATCGTCGAGGCATGCTTCGAGCTGTCGATCGCACCGCACCGGGTGGCCAAGATCTCCGGCATTGGCTGCTCCTCGAAGACGCCGACCTATTTCCTGGGGAATTCCCACGGTTTCAACTCCGTGCACGGACGCATGCCGTCGGTCCTGACCGGGGCGAGCCTTGCCAATCGTGACCTGATCTATCTCGGCGTGTCAGGCGATGGAGACAGCGCCTCGATCGGCCTTGGCCAGTTCGCGCATGCGCTGCGCCGCGGCGTCAACATGGTCTATATCGTCGAGAACAACGGCGTCTATGGCCTGACCAAGGGCCAGTTTTCCGCAACCGCCGATGATGGATCGAAGTCCAAGCAGGGTGTCGTCAACATCGACAAGCCCATCGATCTCACCGCCCTGGCACTCCAGCTCGGCGCAAGCTACGTCGCCCGCTCGTTCTCCGGCGACAAGGCGCAGCTCGTCTCGCTCATCAAGGGCGCGATCGAGCACGAAGGCGCGGCCTTAGTCGACGTCATCTCGCCTTGCGTCGCCTTCAACAACCACGTGGGCTCCACCAAGAGTTATGACTATGTCCGCGAGCACAACATTGCGGTCAATCGGCTGGACGTGATCGTCGGGCGCACGCCGATCACGGTCGACTACGAGCCCGGCAAGCTCGAATTGGTTCAACAGCACGACGGGTCCTGGCTCCGGCTGAGAAAGCTGAACGCCGAATACAGCGTGCACGATCGCCGCGCCGCAATAGACTTTCTGCTCGAACACGAGGCCAAGTCCGAGATCGTGACGGGCCTGCTCTATGTTGCGAGCGACAAGGATGAATTGCACGCCGATCTCAACACGACAGATACGCCCCTCAATGCGCTGTCGCAAAAGGAACTGTGCCCAGGCATGGCACGATTGGAGGAAATCAATGCAAGCCTTGGCTGAATGTCGCCTCTCGACGATGTTTCTGAGTTTATCGTAACTGAAACGGCGCCATGGCACTGGCGACGGGCGGGCGAGGAAGTATCAATGGACGACCGCGAGCGCCACGCTCCGCGGATTGCGCGAACAGTTGCCGGCTATTCGGTGGAAGAGGCAGGTCTCGACCACTCACGAACAGCACCTTACGACTGTCGTACGAGCATCGACCTGAATCGTGAGAGAGCGGCGGCAAGGAACACCGCCCCCAATGCGGTCATGACCATCAAATCCTTCCAGACGACATCGAGTCCCGCACCTCGATACAAGATCGACTGCGCAAATCTCACAAAGTGCGTCGAGGGCACCGCATACATGATGTCCTGCAGGATCGGAGGCATGCTCTCAAACGGCGTGAACGTGCCTGATAGCAGGAACATGACGACGAACACCGGGATCGCCAGCAGCGCGAACTGCGGCATCGAGTTCGCGATCGTCGCGAGCAAAATACCGAGCGACGTCACCGCGAAGAGATAGATGGCGGTTCCAGCCAGGAAAAGCTCGACAGAGCCGATGATCGGTATCTGCAGCACGAACTCTATGACAACGTGCAAAGAAAAGCCGGCTGCCAGGAGAATGATCAGACCGTTCGCCCAGATCTTCGCTGCGGCAATCTCACTCGGCCGGACCGGCATCACCAGCAAATGTTCAATGGTGCCGTGTTCTCGTTCGCGCATGACGGCTGCCCCGACGAGAATGATCCCGAGCATCGTTACGTTCATGATGATGTCCATGCTCGCATTGAAGCGGATCGCCTCAAGGTTCTGGTTGAACAAGGCGCGGATGACCGGCTCGATGGGAACGACTTCGCTCGTGCCGTGCTGATGCAGAAAGTTTGCCGCCTCGCGGGCGATGATTTCCTGGATATAGGCCGTTCCCACAGCGGCTTGGCTCACGGCCGTCGCGTCGACGTTGATTTGAATCGAGGGGCCACGATTTGCGAGGAGGTCCGCTTCGAGGCGGGGGGGTATCTCCAGGACAAACGTATATGACCCTTTGTCCAACAGCTCGTCGACTTCGGAACGGTCGATGTCGCGCGCTGGGCTGAAGTAAGGCGGCTGCAGCGCATCCTTGATGCGAGACGACAGTGTCGAACGGTCGGCGTCGACGACAGCGACGCTGGCATTGTTCACTTCGGTCTTGAGACCAGTGGCCATAGAATAAACGGCAACTGTAAAAACGTAGATGATCAGCCCGACCATCGCCACGTCACGCAGGACGCTCGCGATCTCTTTGAAACCCAGATAAAGTACGTTGAGGATCCATTGGCGCATCGCTACGAACCTTGCTTGCGGACGGCGAGGCGGGCCAGCAGGAGAAAGACGACCCCGAAGCCGAACAGCACGGCGATTTCGCGCACGAACGCATCGGCATCGAGCCCTTTCGCGAAGACGCCCAGGCTCACGGTCTGAAACCAGAATGCCGGAAAGCCGACCCCCATCGCGCGCGCCAAGCCTTCCAACGTCGAGGCCGGATAGAGGAACCCCGAATAGTGCGCCGTGGGGATTACGGTTAGAACGGCCGTCGCGAAGATCGCCGCGACTTGCGTCGAGACGAACGCGGATATCAGTAGTCCAAAGGCCGTTGCCGCGAACACGTACATGAGCGCTGCGAGAGAAAGGCCGATGAGAGACCCTTTGGCCACAACTCCAAAGAGCGCGCCGGCCAAGAGCACGAGACTGGCGAAGCTGACAAACCCAATCGCAATATAGGGCAATTGCTTGCCGATAAGATATTCGCCCACGGTCGCGGGCGAGGCATACACATTGGTGATGGACCCCATCTCCTTTTCACGCACGACACCAAGGGCTGTCAGCATCGCGGGGATGAGGATCAGGAGAAGCATGATCGCGCCGGGCGTGATCGCGAAAACGCTGCGGAAATCCTGATTGTAGCGAAACCGGGGTTCCACATTGATCGGGAGGACCTGTGGAGCGCGGCCGTGCAGCTGGCGGTAGCGATCCGCGGCATAGGTTAGAACAGCGCCCTGGATATAGGCCCGTGCCGTCTCTGCAGGGAACGTCGCGCCACCGTCGAGCCAGAAGCTCACTTGCGGCTGGCGATCCTGCAGAAGGTCGCGACCGAAGCCGGGCGGAATATCGACGGCAAACCGCAGCTCGCCGGATCGGAGACGCCGATCAATCTCAAATTCGTCGTCCAGCCGCGTTTGTTCGACAAAATAACGGGATTGCGAAAACTGCTCCAGGAATAGCCGGCTCTCGTAGGACTGATCGCGATCAAGAACCGCATAACGGAGATTCTCGATGTCGAACGAAATGCCGTAGCCGAACCCGACCATAAGTACGAGCGGGCCGAGGAGCGCAAAGGCGAGCCGAATGCGATCCCGGAGGACTTCCACAGCCTCTCGCCGGGCAAAGGCCCAGACTCGGCGCAAAGAAGCCAACGATGACCTATGCGATGATTGGGATACCGACGATGTTCCCTTTTGGACATTATCCGGGGCACCGATCGGCTTTGGGGCAGCCGCCAATGAAGGCGCTTCCTTCATCACTTTGGACGCAGGCGGCGCTGACGCCTCCTCCAGATAGACAACGAAAGCGCCCTCGAGAGTCGTGGTGCCACGAGCGACGCGAAGCTCCTCCGGGCTGCCGACGGACAAGACACGGCCCGCATGCATCAAGGATACGCGGTCGCACCGCTCGGCCTCGTTCATGAAGTGGGTCGATATGAAGATCGTTACGCCGTCGCGGCGCGACATCTCGACGAGAAGGCGCCAGAACCTGTCGCGCGCTGCCGGATCGACGCCGGATGTGGGTTCATCAAGGATCAATATTTCAGGCCGATGCAAACAGGCGGCGGCAAGCTGGAGCCGCTGACGCATCCCGAGCGGAAGCGACGCCGGCGAGGCGTCGGCAACGGCGTCGAGGTCGAAACGGGTAAGCGCCGCGGCGACGCGCAGCCTGAGTTCGCCCGGGGGAATGCGGAAGAGACGTCCGTGCAGCTCCAGATTCGCGCGGACGGAGATCTCTTCATAGAGCGAGAACGCTTGCGACATGTAGCCGATGCGCATTCTTGTTGCGATATCACGGGCGTCGATCGGTTTCCCCAGCAGCTCAGCTCGCCCTTCGCTCGCCGGCAGCAGTCCAGTGAGCATCTTCATCGTCGTCGTCTTGCCGCAGCCGTTCGACCCGAGAAACCCAAAAATCTCGCCGCGCCGGATGCGGAAACTGACATGATCGACGGCGGTGAAATCGCCGAAGCGCATGGTCAGGGCCTCTGCGACGATCGCCGGAGGCCCGCCGCTCTCCAGCAGCGGCGGGATTGCCAATGCCGCCTGATCGCCGCGCCGTTCGGGGCACTGTAGCGCGACATAGGCCTCCTCCAGCGTACGCGTCGCGGTCCGATCAAGTAGCCCCGCCATGTCGCCGGCGGCGATGACCTTGCCCTCGTCGATCGCTATGATGTGGTCGAAACGCGCGGCCTCCTCCATATAGGCGGTCGCCACCAGAAGTGTCATGCCGGGGCGCTCAGCACGGATCCGTTCGATCAACTCCCAGAACTGACGCCGTGACAGGGGATCGACGCCGGTCGTCGGCTCGTCGAGGATCAAGAGGTCCGGATCGTGGATCAGCGCGCAGCACAGGCCGAGCTTCTGCTTCATCCCGCCCGAGAGCTTGCCGGCGAGGCGGTCCGGGAATGGGTCGAGCCCCGTGGCGGTCAGCAGGCCCGCGATGCGTGAGCGACGTTCGTTCTCGCTCTGGCCATAGAGGCGCCCGAAGAAATCGATGTTCTCGACCACCGAGAGCGTCGGATAGAGGTTGCGGCCGAGGCCTTGCGGCATATAGGCGATGCGCGGCGCGACGATGTCACGGTGAGAGCTCGATGCCATGTTGCCGGAGAGGGCCGTCACGGTTCCGGACTGGATGCGCTTGACGCCGGCGATCAGGCCAAGGAGAGTCGACTTTCCGACGCCATCGGGGCCGATGAAGGCCGCCGTCGATCCGGAGGCGATCGATAGGCTGACGCCGTCAATCGCAACGGTGTCACCGTAGCGGTGATGGACCGAATCGACTCGAACGGCCGGCTCGGCATCAGCGGACATCCGGAAGCCTCGGCGTCAGATTCGTCGGCCACGCCGCTCCGGCCTGGACCTTGACGTAGGCGTTGCCGGTCATGCCGGCCTTGATGTAAGCGCGATAGGTCTCGATGAGCTTCGGATCGATGTGCAGCTTGACGCGGTACATCAGCTTCTCGCGCTCGTTCGCGGTCTCGACATATTTCGGCGTGAACTGCGCTTCCGAGGCAACGAAGGCGACTGTTGCGGGAACGACGTAGCCGGGCGTACCATCCAGCATGATACGGGCATCCGACCCGAGTTCGACGCTGCCGACCTGGCTCGTCGGCAGGAAGATCGTCATGTGGACGTCGGAAAGGTCGAGAAGGGTGAGTACCCGCCCGCCGACAGCTACGACCTCCCCGGCCTGTGCAAGACGATACTCGACGCGACCCGATACCGGCGCTTTCAGCGTCATGTCCGCAATTGCGGCTTCGATCTGGCTGACCTGGGCCTCAGCCGCCTCGACGGCCGCCTTGGCGTCCTCGATGGCGACTTTCGCGCTATCCAGCGAGGCCTTTGAAATATCCCTTTGCGCCGTGCGGCGATCAAGTTCCGCTTGCGTCGCCGTATTCGTGCGCATCAGTTCGACGATGCGCCGGAGCTCGACTTCGGCAAGCTTCAACTCTGCCGAGCGGAGAGCCACATTGGACTCGGCGATGGCCACACCCTGGTGGCTGCGGTGCACGGCAGCTCTGGCTGCCGCGAGTTGCGCAAGAATTTCGGTCGTGTCGATGCGGGCGAGGATGCCATCCTTCTGAACATCGGCGCCCTCGTTGACGCGCACTTCGGCGAGGCGGCCCGCGTACTTGGTAGCGATGTCGACGCGTTCGACTTCGATCCGGCCATTTGCCCGGGCCAGTCCCGCGGGGACGCGGGTCGCCTGTTGCCTCCACCAATAGGCATAGCCGGCAGCCCCGGCGGCCGCGAGGATGACGACGGCAATGATCGGAGCAATACGCACATTCTCATCCATGTTAGGCGAGTAGTCGGCGCCATCGTGGAAACGACTTCAGCCAACCCTGGGGAGAGCGATTTCTGGATGCGCGATTGACCCCCTTCGGCGTATCGCAGCGATGCAATTCGAAATGCCGCCAAATGAGACAAGCGGAACACTGAGTCTGAAAGGGGTCGTCAGCTCCGGGAGCGATGCGCGACCCAAGGATGCCGATCCTTAATCGAGATTAAAGATGGCTGACCGGGCCATCGCCTAAGTTTGAAAATCAGGAAATGAGAGTGCGGGTGCGGCATGGGGCGACAGCGCCCGCAATGGCGCTATCTATCGTCGTGCCCGCAAGCAGGAGTCACCGGAATGAGCACCACGTCTGCCGACCAGACCAAGACGACTTCCGAGCATTCGGTCCCAAATGCCTCTTCCTGCTGCGATGGCCATGCCGGCGCAGAGGCCGCGGAGAAAGCGAATGCTCATGGCTCCTGCGGCAATCACGAAAATGCTGCGGCGCCCGACACGGTCGCGCCCGCTGGCGAACTGGACAAGCCAGTCTCCAGTGCTGGTCATCACCCGAAGAAGACCGGCTGCTGCGGCGGCAGTTGACAGCGCGATCCGTGAAAAAGGCGGGTGGTTCGTGGTGGGCATCCGCTCCGATTTCGACAGGAGACGCCGGTTGTGACGACCACAACAATTGACGTGGAGCAATTCTTCGATGTGCTCGATCCGCTCGTGGTCGAGAAACGCCTGCGTCGATTGCCCGGTGTCACCTCCGCCGCCGTCAACTTCGCGTCCGGCACGGCTACGGTCGGCTTCGACGAGACACGTACCAGCCTGGAGACCATCCAGGCCGAGGTGATCGCCTGCGGCTTCCATTGCCGCGGCGAGGTGGTTCCGAGGCACCAATGCGTGCCAAACGAGACGACCGTGCCGCCGGCGCATCCGGCGGCGCCGCATCGTCATGGCGCCGGTCACGCGGGCCACGGGGCGCATCCTGCCTCTGGGACGCCGGGTAAAGCGATGCCGATCTCGCACGATGCCATGGCCCATGAGATGGGTCATGGCGCGGGAATGGACATGCAGGGCATGGTCCGGGACATGCGCAACCGGTTCTGGGTCGCGTTGATTTTCTCCGTGCCGATATTTCTGCTGCAGCCGATGGGCATGGATTTCCTGCGCATCGATCCGCCATTCGGCCTCGATCGCGAGATCCTCCTTTTCGTTCTCGCGAGCGCCGCGATCCTCTATCCGAGTTGGCCCTTCGTCGTCGCGGCGATCCGCGCGCTGCGCAACGGCGTGCTCAACATGGCGGTATTGGTGCTGCTCAGTGTCGGCACGGGCTACCTGTTCAGCGTCGGCTCGACCTTTTTCTTCAAAGGCCAGCAGTTCTACGAGGCTGTTGCCGTTCTGTTGGTGTTCATTCTGCTCGGACACTGGCTTGAGATGCGGGCACGAGCTGGCGCGTCGGAGGCAATCCGTCAGCTCATGGACCTCGCGCCGCCCAAGGCCACGGTGCTCAGGAGCGGTGCCGAGATCGAGATCCCGACCGCCGAGGTCCTACTGGGCGATACGGTCATTCTGCGTCCCGGCAACAAAATCCCTGTGGACGGCGAGGTTTTCGAAGGTCGCTCCGACGTCGATGAATCGATGTTGACGGGCGAGTCGATGCCGGTCTCGAAGAAGCCGGGCGACATGGTCATCGGAGCCACCATCAACAAGAGTGGCAGCTTGCGCTACAAGGCGACGAAGGTGGGTGCCGACACGGCCCTCGCCCAAATCGTCAAGCTCGTCCAGGAAGCGCAGAATTCCAAGGCGCCGGCGCAGCTTCTCGCCGATCGGGCCTCGCAATGGCTTGTGCTCGCGGCGATCCTGATCGGTCTCGTCACCTTCGCGGTCTGGTATTTCTGGATCGGTCAGACCCTCCTCTTCGCGCTGACGCTGACCATCACCGTCTTTGTCATCGCCTGTCCCGATGCGCTGGGGCTCGCCACGCCGATGGCGGTGATGGTGGGAACCGGGCTCGGCGCGATGAACGGCATCCTGTTCAAGAACGCGTCCGCGCTGGAGGATGCGACCAAGCTCGACGTCATCGTTTTCGACAAGACCGGCACGCTGACCATGGGTCAGCCGCGCGTGGTCGACGTGATCGCGGCAGGCCAGGCGTCGCCCGATGAGGTGCTGCGCATCGCGGCCGCGGTCGAGCACGGTTCGGATCATCCGCTCGCGCTGGCGATCATCGAGCGCGCTGAAGGGCTCACTGTGCCGGACGCGCAGTCCTTCCTCAATCTCGAGGGGAAAGGCGCCCGCGCCGAGATCGAGGGTCAGACGACGTTTCTCGGCAACCGTCGGCTCATGGACGAGGAAAAGATCGGCCTTGACGAACTCGCCGATGCGGCGGAGCAGTTGAAGGGCGCCGGCCGAACCGTGGTTCATGTCGCCGGTGGCGGCCGCCTTCTCGGCATCGTCGCGATCGCCGACGCACCGCGCCCGACCGCCCAGGCGACCGTAGCCAAGCTGCGCGAGCGTGGCGTCCAGGTCGCCATGCTGACCGGCGACAACGCCGGCACGGCGAAGCGAATCGCCGCAACTCTCGGCATTGATATGGTGCTGGCCGATGTACTGCCGGGCCAGAAGGCGGCGAAGATTCAGGAGCTGCAGGCACAAGGCCACAAGGTCGGGATGGTCGGCGACGGCGTCAACGACGCTCCGGCACTCACCCAGGCCGATGTGGGGTTCGCCATCGGTGCGGGGACGGACGTCGCCATCGAGAGCGCCGACGTCGTGCTGATGAAGAGCGATCCGTACGACATCGTCGGCGCCATCGAGCTCTCCCGCGCAACCCTGCGCAAGATGCACCAGAACCTGTGGTGGGCCGTGGCCTACAATGTCATCGCCTTCCCGCTCGCAGCGGGCGTGCTCTACCCAATGCTGCTGAGCCCCGAAATCGCCGCTCTCGCCATGTCGGGCAGCTCGGCTCTGGTGGCGATCAACGCCCTGATGCTCAAGCGCACACGGCTGGCCGGCATCACGCGCGGCAGCAGAGTCCAAAGTGGTTCAACGGAAGCCGCAGTCGAGGCGGCGGCGTGATCGCGGCAAGTTCTTTCCAACCATTGCGATGGTGGATGATGATCTCATTGCTTCTGGCAATGTTCACGATTACCGTGGGTTACGGGTTCCTTCTGCCGATACTTCCGCTTGCGATTCAACGGATAGCAGGAACGACGGATCCTACTGTCCTATCGCGGCATACCGGCATACTGACCGGAACCTACACCCTCGCGCTGTTTTTGTTCGCACCACTATGGGGCCGCCTTGCGGATCGGCATGGTAGCCGCCCCGTGCTGCTCGCGGGACTGATGGGGTTCTCCTTGACCCTGGCACTGTTTGCGCTCGCCGATGGCCTCCCTCTGCTCTATCTCGGCCGCTTCCTGAACGGGTTGTTCGCGGCTTCCATTGTGCCCGCAGCCTATGCCCTTGTCGGCGACTATGCTCGGACCAAGGAATGGCGCGCGCGCCGCTTTGCTCTGCTCAACATTGCCGGTGCCATCGGCTTCCTGGTCGGGCCGATGCTGGGAAGCTTCACCGTGGTTGTCGCCCGCGAACTCCTTCCAGGCTCGGGCGAGGCTGCAATTTCCCTTTCACCCTATTTAACGACATCGGGCTTTTCGCTTCTGGTGGCGCTGGCAGTATGGTTCTTTGTGCCTGACGCCATGGAGCGCGGCGTAAATCAGGAGGGAGTTGCAAGTGGGCCTGAGGGCCGTGCCGCCCTTCCACGCCTCCTTGTCATTTCGTTCGTAACCGCCGCGGCTGTGGGTGCCTTCGAAGTCGGCCTGTCGCTTCGCGGAATGCAAGTTCTCGACATGAGTACCTACCAGATCGGGCTCATGTTCAGTGTGTGCAGCCTCGTCATGTTGGTCGCTCAAACGATCGTCTTCTCGCCGCTCGTCAAGCCGGAGACCACACGCTGGTTCCTCACGCCCGCCCTTGTTGTCTTGGCAGTGAGCGTCGCCGCCGTGCCATTCGCCGCAGCGACCGTGCCTACGGCCATCGTCGTAGCCGCGATCGCGGCCAGCGCTGGTATCCTCTCCCCCATCGCGACGTACTGGATTTCGCTCAGTGCGGGGGAAAGGCAAGGAGCGGAATTGGGTCGGCAGACTGCGGCCGCAAGTCTCGGCCAAGCGGCAGGATCGGCCGCTGGCGGTCTGCTGTTTGGGGTTTCCTTCGTGCCAAACGCGCCCTTCACGCTAACGGCCCTCGTGGTGCTGGGAGGCGTCGTCGCAAGTCTTGGTATCCCGGGCCTCCTGGCACGGGTTAACTCTCCCGCCGCTCTTGAAACGGCGCACTGATGGATTTCGGCGCCTTTAGATCGCGATTCAGCGAGAGAATGGAAGTTACGAATTGGCAAGCCGAAGATATCCGACTGAGTAGGACCGGCCCCCGGTGAACGCCTGTCTAGGTTGGCAGGCGGCTGCGCTTTCGTACCGTTGAATTGCAATCGACGATACTTCGGAATGCAACAAACCTCATGACAGGAATTCCAGATGGGCAAGAAAGAAAAACACGAAGCCACCAGACAAGCACTTCACGAACTCCAGGTGGAGCTGGCGGGCCTTCAGAAGCACCTCATCAAATCCAGCAAGAAGGTTCTCGTGATCTTCGAAGGACGGGACGCCTCCGGCAAGGATGGAACGATCAAGCGAATCGTTGAGCATCTCAGCCCGCGCGAGACGCGGGTGGTCGCACTGGGCAAGCCGTCCGACCGCGACCAGAAGTCCTGGTATTTCCAACGTTGGGTGCCGCATCTCCCGGCGGGCGGGGAGATCGTGCTGTTCAACCGCAGTTGGTACAATCGCGCCGGGGTCGAGCGGGTAATGGGCTTCTGCAGCAACGAGGAATATGACGAGTTCCTCATGACGGCCCCGCTGTTCGAGCAGCTGCTCGCCCATTGTGGCGTCACTATCCTCAAATACTATTTGGATATCTCGCGAACCGAACAGAAGCGCCGGCTGAAGGATCGCCGCGACGATCCGCTCAAGCAGTGGAAGCTGAGCCCGATCGACGATACAGCGACAAAGCACTGGGACGATTATAGTGTAGCCCGGAACGAGATGCTGGCCCGTACGCACACGCCATTTGCGCCTTGGACCGTCGTGCGCGCGGATAACAAGTCAGAGGCACGGCTAAATGTCATCCGAGATTTCCTGACGCGCTTCGACTTCGACGGTAAGGACCGCGCTCGCGACCTCCCCGACCCCAATCTCGTATTCTTGTACGACAAGGCGGCGGTTACGAACGGCCTTATCTCGGAGTAATTATTCCAGCATAGAACTTGCCATCTTACGATGAAATCGTCGCACGTTAGGTCGGCATGGCTGCTGAGACATGTCAATTGGTGGTGTTGACGCGAGAAGTATCTGGCTTTTCGTGTTACCGCGACGAGCCTGGACGGAGGGCTCGCCCCTTCGCAGATTCTTGTATCTCAGGTTGTGAATTCAGGCAGCAAAAGTCCTAAGGACATTCTAATGATGGACCAACCCTATATGATGATTGGCTATTGGTCGGCTTGGCACTGGATCGCTTTCGTCTTGTTTGTCACGCTGCTGCTTTACCCCGTCGGACGCATTCTCGCTCGAATTGGATTCTCGCCACTTTGGTCGATCGTTGCGCTCGTGCCTCTGGCCAACTTGGTGGGTCTCTGGATTGTTGCGTTGCAGGAATGGCCGCGGGATAGGTCGGGATCGCGCTGACGCGCGACCCCTGTCGCTCTAAAGGCCTTGGGGGCCCGAATGCCGCTTGGCGGGAAGTCGAGTTCGGCACTCCGGCGTTTGCCAGGCAGTCCGGTCCTTCGAGTGACGATGTATTGGTTGAGGTAAGTGTGCCGCTGCGACGGAATTGACTGAGATCAAACGCCAGTCACATCGGTGTCGTAGCATGCAAGCCCTGCCGAGAGATTGGAGAGGACGGATGAAACAGTCGGTTCGGCCCTTCGTGGTTGAGATCAAGCGGAACCGGAAATTCTCCGCGAAAATTGAAGCTGGGCTCCACAACTCTTCGAACGGTAAGGGTGACCACCGATATCAGGGCGAAGATGGTGTCGTGTCACCCCGGGGATCGAAGGGTGAAGAACTGCTTTCCTCCCGAGACATCTTGAGGCTTCCGAATGTTTTAGAAAAGCGCCTGGTTAAGGACCTGTAGTTCGTCGCAGCAGTGTATCGGCAGCGAGTGGCGCTCCAGGCGCTACGGAGTAATGGCAACCTTCAACACCCCCTCACGCTGATGGGAGAAGAGGTCATAGGCATTCTCGATGTCGTCGAGCTTGTAGCGGTGGGTGATCAGCGGCGTCAGATCGACCCTGCCGGAAGCGATCACGTCCATGAGCCGCCGCATCCGCTCCTTGCCACCCGGACACAGCGCCGTGACGATCTTGTGATCTCCTAGCCCAGCAACGAAGGCCCCAAGCGGGATCCGAAGGTCGGTCGAGTAGACGCCAAGGCTCGACAGCGTGCCGCCCGGCCGCAGCACGCGCAGCGCAGCCTCGAAGGTTGCCTGCGTCCCGAGGGCCTCGATCGCGACATCAACCCCGCGCCCGTCCGTGATCCTCATGATCTCCTCGACAGGGTCAGCTTTCTTGAAATCGATGATGAAGTCCGCGCCGAGCATGCGCGACACGGCCATTCGTTCGCCGATCGCATCGACGGCGATGATCATCGTGGCGCCTCTCAATTTGGCGCCGGCGGTGGCACAAAGGCCGATCGGCCCTTGAGCGAAAACCACGACGCTATCGCCAATGCGAATGTCTCCGTTCTCCGCGCCGACGAAGCCTGTAGACATGATGTCCGGGCACATCAGAACCTGTTCGTCGGTCAAGCCTTCGGGTACGGGACTCAAATTGACCATGGCATCAGGAACGCACACGAACTCGGCCTGACAGCCATCGATCGTGTTGCCGAATTTCCAACCGCCCGCCGGCTTCCACCCGTGCTTGGTGTCTGCCCCGTCCTGCGAGTGATAGCCGCAAAGACAAGCATTGCTATGACCGCTCGGTGTGATTGCGCCGGCGATGACGCGCTGCCCCTCGTGGAAACCGGAAACGGCGGAGCCGAGCTTCTCGATCACCCCGACCGGCTCGTGACCGATGGTCAGGCCTTTGGCCACCGGATACTCACCTTTGAGAATATGCACGTCGGTTCCACAAATCGTCGTGGTCGTAATCCGGATGAGCGCGTCAAGCGGACCAATGTCTGGAATCGGCTTTTCATCAAGGACGATGCGGCCAGGTTCGACAAAAACGGCTGCTCGCATCAATGCCATTGAAGATCTCCTTGTGTCGATCACGTATCGATAGTCTCTCGGCTCGACCGAAGCGAAACATTGCTCGAGGTTAAAGAGCAGTCGAGTGTTGTGGATGTTGCCTTCCGCTTTTGCTGGAAGCCACGGTGCACCCGAGCCGTCGTCGCGGCCGCTCTCATCGGCGATCGATTGAAGCCATCATCGAATACCGATGTTTAACCCCAATCAAAGAATGCGCCCGCTCCGCGGGGTTCATTGGCATTCAACAGCCGTCGTCTGCGTGGGGCCCAAGGATGAGCATCCAATCCGATCCTTCGTCTGCTTCCACCGTTTCTGAGAGGCCCCAACCGATTGATATCGAAGTGAGTCGATCAAGCCCAATTCGGTCGCTCAAAAACATGAGCACGAATGCGACAATGCTCCTGTTTCGGAGGCTGCTTGGGCAGATCATCCACGACGGCAGATTGACTGTGATCGCGCCGAACGGAGGCGTCCATCACATCGGTAACGGAACACCGTCAATTACGATTCGTATCGTGGATCCAGCTGTGATTCCGCGACTGCTCCTCAATCCAGATCTTGCCCTCGGCGAGGCCTACATGGATGGCGCATTATTGGTGGACGACGGGGATATCTACGGCTTTCTTGATCTCTGCTTTTCAAACATCGGCTGGAGCACTGGCCAAGGGGTAAGGCGCGCGCGTGCAGCCCTGAGTCGCCTCGTCCGACGCTTTGTTCAACACAATCCCATCCCAGTCGCACGTGCGAACGTCGCGCACCACTACGACCTGTCGGACGCGCTCTACGAGCAATTTCTAGACGCAGACCGTCAGTATTCCTGTGCGTACTACAACTCAAGTGACGACACACTGGAGCGAGCACAAGAACAAAAGAAGCGGCACCTGGCGGCTAAGTTGCTACTGAGCTCAGGGCAGCGGGTCCTCGACATCGGATCTGGATGGGGTGGGCTCGGTCTCTATCTTGCCCAGGTTGCCGCCGTTGACGTTACAGGCCTGACACTGTCGACCGAGCAACACGCATACTCCGAACGACGCGCTGCCGAGACGGGCTTGGGGGACCGGGTGAGATTCTTGCTAAAGGACTATCGCCAAGAAGAAGGCCGGTATGACCGCATCGTCTCGGTCGGCATGTTTGAGCATGTCGGGGTGGGACATTACCGCGAATACTTCAAGAAGGTTAGGAATCTCCTCACGGACGACGGGGTGGCAATGATCCATACGATTGGTCGCGCCGACGGCCCCGGCGCGACCAACGCCTGGATCAACAAGTACATCTTTCCGGGTGGGTACGTCCCGGCGCTGTCGGAGATTCTGCCCGCCATCGAGCGGGCCGGATTGTACGTGACCGATATCGAGATATTGCGGCTACATTATGCAGAAACGCTGAAGGCGTGGCGGCAACGGTTCATCGCTAACCGTGGGCGCGTCGCGGAAATCTACGACCAGCGGTTCTGCCGGATGTGGGAATTCTACCTGGCCAGTTGCGAAGCAGCCTTTCGCCACGGCGGCCTGATCAATTTCCAGATTCAGGTGAGCAAGCGTGTCAATGCCGCACCGCTGACCCGCGATTACATCCAGAGCTGGGAGCAGCTGCACAAGATTGATGCGGCGGATGTCGATGCGCCCCCTCAATCAGTTTCCCGTCCAGCGAATAACGGAGGCCTTGCACGGTGACCCTCGTTCGCTCCCTCCTATTCGACCTAGCGTTCTATTCTTGGACAACTCTTCTTTCTGTCCTTGCCTTGCCAGCGCTTTTCATCTCGCAACGCGCGGCTGCGCGTGTATCCGAACTGTGGGCGACCGTTTCCCTGTTGCTGCTGCGGTCAATCGTCGGACTGACCTACGAGGTGCGCGGCAGACACAACCTGCCCGAAGGCCCGGTTATCGTTGCGCTCAAGCACCATTCCGCCTGGGAGACCATTGCGCTGTGGGTCTTGCTTAAGAATCCGGCTATCGTGCTGAAGCAGAGCTTGGCCAGGATACCGGTATTTGGCTGGTATATGAAACGGGGCGAGGCGATCATCATCGATCGCGAGGCAGGCGCGAAAGCGTTAAGACCGATGGTCGCGGCGGCTCGCTCTGCGATAACAGACGGTCGCTCGATCGCCATCTTCCCGGAGGGGACGCGCACGCCGGTGGCAGCTCACCAAGCCTATCATCCCGGGGTCGCCGCGCTTTACATGCAGCTTGGTCTTCCGGTCGTGCCGGTGGCACTCAGTTCCGGTCTATTTTGGGGCCGTCGCTCCTTCCTAAAACGATCCGGCACAATCCTCGTTGAGTTTCTCCCCCCAATCCAGCTTGGACTTGATCGGCGGCATTTCATGACGGAACTTGAGCGTCGCATTGAGGCCGCGACAGCTATGCTCATCGTCGAAGGCAAGCAAGCGGAGAATATCTCCGGGGCTGTTCCCGCCACCTACGAAGAATATTGACGGAAGCTCATTCACGGTTGAACCGGACAGCATGTAATTGCATTTACCGTTGCTGACCGGCCTGTCCATCATCTTCTCGCCGATCCACATCGCCTTTCTCGAGATGATCATCGATCCCGTTTGCTCGTTGGTCTTCGAGGCGGAGAAGGAGGAGAAGGACATCATGAGCCGACGGCCGCGCGCGGCGACGAGCCGTCTGTTCTCGTCGGGGCTCGTGCTCTGGAGTCTGCTGCAGGGCGTTCTCGCCTTCGTAGCCGTTGCCGTACTCTATCTGCTGGCGCTACAGCGCGGCATGCCGGCCGGGGATGTGCGTGCGCTCACCTTCGTGTCGCTCGTGCTGGCCAATCTGGGACTGGTGCTGGTCAACCGCTCCTTCGACAGCTCGATGCGCGGGGCGCTGCGGTGGGACAATCACGCGCTGTGGCGGGTAAGCGCCGTGGCCGGCGTCCTACTGGGCACTGCCCTGGCGTGGGCGCGCGATCTTTTCGCTTCGGGCCTCTGCACGCCGATGATCTCGCCGTCGCGTTCGGCATCGCCGTAGGTCTGGTTGTCGTTCTGGAGATCCTGAAGCGATTCTGGCGCGGATGGTTGACGGCCTGAGTCTCGGGGCGAGAGGGCAGATCAATCCTTGCTTGGGTCCGGGGAGGCGCCGCCGGCCCAGTATTGCGACAGGCCGAAAGCGATCAACGCAACCACGGTGAACCCCGCGCCGGCCAGAAAGGTCGCTGCCGGACCGTAAGCGTCCCACAAGCCGCCGGCGATGACGCTCGCGATCAGCATGGCGATGCCCCCCGCGAAGTTGAACACGCCGAACGCCGTCCCGCGCAGATCCTCGGGCGCGGTATCGGCCACGAGGCTGGCAAAGAGGCCTTGGGTGAGCGCCATGTGCAGCCCCCAGAACACGACGCCGAGCATGACCAGAGGAACCGTTGTGCCGAGCGCGAGGATGAGGTCGGCGACGATCAGGCAGACGATGCCGACCGCGAGCAATCCACCTCGGCCGATCCGGTCGGAGAGCACGCCGGCCGGATAAGCGCCAAGCGCATAGACGACGTTCATCACCACCATGACGACGGGCACCAGCGCGATCGGCAGACCGACATTCTGGGAACGCAGGATGAGAAACGCGTCCGAGAACCGCGCGAGCGTCAGGATCGTGGCGACGCCGACCACGATCCAGAACGGGCGGGACAGGCGTTTCGCATCCGCGAGGCGCAGTCGCGGCTTGGCATCGGTTTCACGCCGGACCGGTTCGCGGACGGCGAATATCATCACGGCGAGCGAGATGAACGCCGGGATGATCGCGATCCAGAACACGAAGCGGAAATTGTCGGAGCTGAGTGACATCAGGACGATCGCGGCGAGCGGCCCGACAAAGGCGCCGACCGTATCGAGCGCCTGCCGCAGGCCGAAGCTCGCGCCCCGCACCTCCGCCGGCGCAAGATCGGCGATGAGCGCGTCCCTCGGAGCATCGCGGACGCCCTTGCCGATACGATCAATGAAACGTGCGGCGACCACCCAGCCGACCGAGTTGGCCAGCGGAAAGATCGGCTTGGTGACGGCGGCGAGACCGTATCCGAGGGCGGTCAGCAACTTGCGCTTGCCGAGCCAGTCGGACAGCGCGCCCGAGAAGATTTTGGTGATATTGGCGGTCGCTTCCGCGATGCCTTCGATGAAGCCGACCGTCAGCGTCGACGCGCCGAGCACGGTTACCAGATAGACCGGCAGCAGCGCGTTGACCATCTCCGACGAGATGTCCATGAACATGCTGACGAAGCCGAGCGCCCAGATGCCTGGCGGCAGCCTGGCACGCGATTTCGGCCCGGCAGGCGCTGTGTCTGTTGCCATTTCCCAAGGACTCCGAACGGGGGCGTCTCGCAGCGCGAGCTTTGTCGATACCATGCTTCGAGGCGTATTTCCCCGATGGGATATCGAGCTTCTGTAAGTTCCAAGACATCTCCCTCTGGTAGATCAAGCCGGGATTTCAGCAATGCTTGTGTGAGGGAAGCGCTGCGGATGGAATCAATGGAGCAAGGCTGACATGAGTCGCATGCATAACGAGAGGCACCTTGTCGGGCGAATTGGCTGGCTGCGCGCCGCTGTGCTGGGCGCAAACGACGGGATCATCTCGACGGCGAGCCTGATCCTGGGCGTGGCTTCGGCAGCGGCCTCCTCAAGCAATGTCCTGCTGACGGGCGTCGCCGGTCTAGTCGCCGGCGCCATGTCCATGGCTGCGGGGGAATATGTCTCTGTCAGTTCGCAGTCCGACACTGAGCATGCCGATCTCGCACGTGAAAAGCGCGAACTCGCGAGTGATCCGGAGTTCGAGAAGAAGGAACTGGCTCAGATCTATGTCTCCCGAGGCGTCGAGACCGGGCTTGCCCGCCAGGTCGCGGAGCAGCTCATGGCCAAGGACGCATTGGGCGCCCATGCCAGGGACGAACTCGGCATCTCGGAGATCACCACGGCGCGTCCCGTGCAAGCAGCGCTGGCGTCCGCGGCGACCTTTTCCCTCGGAGCGGCCGCGCCGTTGGCGCTCGTGCTCGTCTCGCCATCGAGCTGGCTGCTGCCAGCTGTTTCAGTTGGTTCGCTCGTGTTCCTGGCCCTGCTCGGCATGATCGGCGCCAGAGCCGGCGGAGCCGACATCCTGAAGCCGACGATCCGCGTGACGTTCTGGGGGGCTCTCGCAATGGCCGTGACGGCCGGGATCGGGGCCATCTTCGGCACGGTCGCCTGAGATGCCGTGGCGGAGCGCCAAAAGAATTATTGTAGGCGTCATCGTGCACGCAGCCTATCGAGAAGACACGCGCATCGATCGCGTCATCACCGGCATTCGATAGGCACTGTCGGATGATGACGTCCTTGGTCCTAACGATAGTCGATTTCCTGACGGCACATCGGCATGTCGCCTATCTGGCGGTGTTTCTCCTGGCCCTTTCGGAGTCGATCCCGATCATCGGTGCCGTCATACCGGGTACGGTCGGGATCCTGGCACTCAGCACCTTAGTACCGAGCGGCGCGTTGGTGCTCTGGCCGTTGCTGGCTGCCGCCACGTTTGGCGCCGTCGCCGGTGATGGAGTTTCGTTTTGGCTAGGGCATCGATACCACCGCGAGATTCTTGGCCTCTGGCCATTGAACCGGCATCCGGGACTGATCGAGCGTAGCGAATCGTTTTTCACCCGCCACGGCGACAAGAGTGTTTTTCTCGCACGCTTCACACCGGGCGTCCGCGCCTTCGTTCCTCTCCTCGCCGGTGTGCTGGGAATGCCGGTCCGCCGATTCTACGCCGTCAATGTCGCATCGGCGCTCGCCTGGGCTCCGTCGCATATTCTGCCCGGCGTATTCGTCGGGGCCGCCTTCGGCATTCTCGGCGCGGCCGCCAAGCCGCTCGCCGTCCTTCTGGTCGTTCTGGCCGCAGTGGGTTGGGTCATTCTGCACATCGTGCGCTGGACGTTGCGTCGCGGCATACCCCTTCTCATCATTGGTGTGGAACGGCTGCGGGGCTGGGTCGGCACCCGCGACACCTGGCTCAGCCGCAATCTCTCCAGTTTGCTCGACCCAGAGCGGCACGAGGCGCGGACTCTCGCATTATTGACTGTTCTGCTCGTCGGCGCGGCGTGGCTTTTCTTCGGTATCCTTGAAGACGTCGTCAGCAGAGATCCGTTGGTGCTGGCCGACAGCGCTATCTACCGCGCTCTCCAGGATCTCCGCACGGCGCCCGGCGATGCGGTAATGATCGCCATCACTGAACTTGGGGATACGGTCGTCGTCGTGGCGGTCACTGTCATCGTCTTCCTGTGGCTTGCCTGGAAACGGGCATGGCGCACGGCAGCCTATTGGTTGGTTGCGATCGCCGGCGCCTCGGCGCTCAATACCGCGATCAAAATGGCACTGCATCGAGCGCGGCCCGGTGATCTGCACTACTCGGGCTGGAGCGCGTTTTCCTTCCCCAGTGGTCATAGCACAATCAACTTGGTTCTATACGGTTTCCTCACCTTCCTCATCGCGCGTGAGTTTCGCTCGGCACTGCGCGTATCGGTCGCTCTCGGCGCGGCAACCCTGATATTTTTGATCGGATTTTCACGCCTTTACCTCGGTGCGCACTGGCTTTCCGACGTGCTCGGAGGCCTGGCATTCGGGTCTGCATGGCTGGCGCTGCTCGGGCTGTCCTATCTGCGGCGGAAAGTAGAACGCGTTGAGCCGGGCGGCCTGCTCGCCGTCGGATGTGCGGCGGTTGTCCTCGCCGGTGGCTTCAACATCTACCGCAACCACGCAACGGACAGCGATCGCTATGCCGTCAAAAGCGTGCTGCCGACGATGGCCGCCGCCGAATGGTGGGCATCGGGTTGGCAGCAATTGCCAGGTAGGCGGATCGATCTTACCGGCGAGGTGGAGGAGCCGCTGACCTTCCAGTGGACCGGTAGCCTGCGGGACCTGCAAGACGCCTTGCTGCGGGATGGGTGGCACACATCAGCTGCCTGGGAGCTCTTGAGCGCCCTAAGCTGGCTTACCCCATCGGCGGACCCCGCCAATCTTCCGGTTGTTCCTCTCTTCGCCAGCGGGCGTCTTCCCAGCCTCACTCTCATTCGACCCAATAGCGTTGGTACACCCACCGCGTCGCGTCTCGTGCTCCGACTGTGGGCCGTCGACCTCGAGCTCACAAATGGACAGACCGCTCCGCTCTGGATCGGATCGGTCGTCGAGGAACGCCTCTATCGTCCCTTTTCGCTCGTCTCGGTGGCCTCGACGCAGACTGACGTCAATGCGCCGCGACAAGTCCTGGCAGGGTCTCTCGGTGGGGGACGTCTCGTTTTGCGGGCTGTCGAAATGACCGATGCTGATTGGGATGGGCAAGTCCTGTTGGCTCGCCAAGGCGAGGCACCGAAGACAATCTCCGATTGATCGTAGCGCATCCGCTCAACCGTCGTTTATTTCGGGGCAGAATGCAATCAGTTGGCGTTGGCGCCGTCGCGTGAACGTTGGCCATTCCGCTCGCGGCGTCACGTAAGGCTACGTTCATTTGGACGCTGCGCTTGAGCTTCAGGTGGGTGTCAGCTTGGTAGGGTCTAGTTGCACCGGCAACAATCCTATGGAAAGACAGCCGAGGCGGCACATGGTTCAGCGTTACTCGAAATTCATGATCGTACTGCATTGGCTGACGGCGATTTGCGTGGTGATCGCCTGGTTCCTCGGCGAAGGCGGACCACAAATTCTGAAGAACCCTCCAACAGTACACTTCGCGTTCGGTCTCGCCGTGCTGGTGCTCGTGGTGCCGCGGCTCATCGCGCGGCTGGCCGGCGGTGCTCCTCGGCTCGACCCGCGGAGCGCCCCGCTGCTGCAACTTGCCGCCAAGACCGGCCATGCTGTGCTCTATGCGTTTTTGATCGCCATGCCGCTTTCTGGATGGTACGCCGCCTCGGCGCTAGGCATCCCAGTTACCGTGTTCGGAGTGACCCTGCCGGCCCTGACGGCTCCGATCCAGCAACCTCCGGGCATCGTCGCGGACCTCCACAGCAACGGCGGAACCGTGTTTCTCGTTATCGCCGGTCTCCACGGTCTCATGGCGCTGTATCATCACTTCGTCCTGAAGGACGATACCCTTCGCCGCATGACGCCGGCTTGAATCCTGCTCCATCATCGTCCGCTAGAGGTCGGCGGAAAGCCGGCTGTCGCTCCAGTGCGTGGCCGCAAGCTTTTCAACGTTTCGCCGGTACCTGCGGTGGTAGGTGATGCACCGGCAAGTCGTCATCGACGGTACCCACGACCGCACTACGGCAATGGACGGCCGCTTTTTCCGAAGGCAACTCGTCCGGCCATTGGAGAATGGCCTCGAAGCCATCCTTCCTCTCGATCGCGGGCGAACGGAGCGTCAGGCTTCCACCCGTCTGGTCCATGATGGAGCGGACGATGGACAGGCCGAGGCCCGTTCCCTTGGCCGATGTGGCACCGCGCCTGAAGGGCTCAGCGATCCGCGCCAGCGTTGCTCCGGGGACAACCGGCCCCGCATTGATCACGCGAACCTGCCTGCCGGGTCCGCCGATCAACTCGACCAAGCCATCCGGCGCGCCATGGATCAGGGCGTTCTGGACCAGGTTGCGCACGGCGACGGCGAAGGCATCGAGGTTGATCCGGCCGACGAGGACCAGCCCTTCGCAAACGTGCAATCTCACCCGAGACCGCGTTCCGGATGCGACCTGGAAATCCCGCACCACCAGACGCAGAGCCGGGAGAAGATCGGAGGCTGTCTCGGCCTGCGCGAAGCCCGCTTCGAGTCGCGAGAGCTGCAGCAGCCTCTCGGACAGTTGCGCCAGGCGCCTCAAGGAGAGCTCGACCTCCCTCAGACGCCTGCCTGCCGGCTGGTCGCCGAGTTCGATCGCCAGTTGCTGGGTTTGAGCCAAGGCGCCCGCGATCGGCGTTCGCAATTCGTGGGCGCTGCTGGCCGCGAACGCTCGTTCCGCATCCAGCGCCGCGCTCAGGCGCCTGAGCAGGCTCGCCACCGCCACCGCGATGGGCGCGAGTTCGGCGGGTTGCCCGTCCGATGTCAGAGGCGACAAGTTCCGGCTGCCGCGCTGTGAAATATCGTGTGTCAACCGCTCGACGGGACGCATCGCCAGCCGGATCGCGATCCAGATGCCGCCCGCGACCAGCGGTATCAGCCCGGCGAGGGGCCATAGGACCGTTGCGAGCGCCGCCTTGAGGGCCGCGCGGTGATGCTCGGTGCGCTCGACAAGGACGATGGAGAAACCGGACCGAGGGTCCGTCTTCGAGAACAGGCGCCGGCCCTCGACATCCGAGAAGCCGGCAGAAATCGGAAATGGCGGCGGATCGTTCGGCGCGTCGTCCGTCCGCAAGACCACGGCGCCATGTTGGTCGATCAAGTAGTAGGTGAAGTAGGCTTCGTCCTCGTCGAGATCGGAGCCGCGCACGCGATCCAGGCCATATTTGTCACCCTCGCCGATTTCATGAACCGCCAGCGGCAGCAGGCGAAGAGCACCCTGGCGCAAGGATTGGTCGAAAGCCTCATTGATCTGGGTGATCATGACCGTGCCGGCGAGGCCCGCGGCTCCGATCCAAAGCACGGCCATGGTCGCCGAGAGACCAGCGGCGAGGCGCCAGGCGATCGAAGGACGCGCCAATCTCAGCTTCCCGCCTTGTAGCCAAGGCCCCGGATGGTGCTCACGAACTCCCTGCCGAGCTTTTTGCGCAGGCGGCTGACATAGACCTCGACGGCGTTGCTGTCGATTTCCGCGCCGAATTCATAGAGCGAATCCTCGATCTCGCTCTTCGTAACGACGGCGCCGCGATGGCGGACCAACCGTTCCAGTACCGCCCATTCCCGCGCGGTGATCCCGGCATCCTCGCCCGCCACCGTGACCAGTTTCAGGGCCAGGTCGATCGAGACCGGGCCGATGTTGATGGCTGGGTTCGGATCGCCAGTATAGCGACGCGTCACGGCGGAAATCCGCGCGATCATTTCGCTGAGGTCGAACGGCTTGACCAGATAGTCGTCCGCCCCCGCGTTCAGCCCCTCGATTCGGACGGCGATCTGGTCCTGTGCCGTTGCGATGATGACGGGCACCGGGTTTCGCGCGGCGCGCAATTCGCGCAACAAGGCCAGACCGTCACCGTCGGTCAGCCCGAGGTCGAGAAGGATCAGTTCATACCCGACGGTGGCCAGGGCCAATCGCGCGTCGTCGATCCGCTGCACCCAGTCGACGCCGTGGCCGTTTGACGCGATGTGATCGCGGATGGCCGTGCCCAGCACCTGGTCGTCTTCGATCAGTAATATGCGCAAGGTCTCTCCCAAGAAATTGCCTTGAGCAAATACCATCCTATGCTGACGTGAAGCTGAAGGACTATATCAGCCCTCTCCAAAATGGTGTGGGTTTAGCAACGTCTATTGGCGCCGCAACAATAGCTCGAATCTTGCCATGGACGTCGAAGCGATAGCGCAATTCTTCGGGACGGCGAGCATCTGTGCGATTGGCAGTCGATGTGTGCGGGTTACAAGACACGTCGGATGCTGAGGTTCATCACGGATGAACACTGTGCGCGGCCAAAGCGCGGTTCCTTAATCAGGATCAAAGATTCCCGACAAGCGTACCACCTAAGGTCAAAAACTCGAAGTCTGAGCGCTCCCGGGAGCCAAGGCTGCATCAGACGAAAAATGCCTGGCAATTCCGCCATCCCTGGATCGCCCTGCCGTCCAGGAGGAGACAATAGAATGAGCCATCCGATTGCACGCTTGGCCGCTCGCGTTGGCGCAGTCCTCCTTCTTGCGATCGGCCTCGCCGGCTGCGGTATCAACGCTGTGCCAACCCAAGATGAGCAGGTGAAAGCTGCTTGGAGCGAGGTGCTGAACCAGTATCAACGGCGCACCGATCTCGTTCCCAACCTGGTAGAAACGGTGAGGGGCTATGCTAAACAGGAGCAGACGGTGCTGACGCAGGTCGCCGAGGCTCGTGCGCGCGCCACCCAAGTGACCTTGCCGGCGGACATTCTCACCAACCCGGACGCCTTCCGTCAGTTCGAACAAAACCAAGCATCTCTTGGCGGGGCCTTGGGACGCCTTTTGGCTATCAGCGAGCAATACCCCGATCTCAAGTCGAACCAAAATTTCCTAGCGCTTCAATCGCAGCTCGAGGGCACGGAGAACCGCATCGCCGTCGCGCGGCGCGACTATATCGGCACGGTGCAAACCTACAACACGACCTTGCGCACCATTCCCAGCCGATGGATCGCAGCTATCCTTTATCCGAACGCCAAGGTGAGAGAAACCTTTACGATCGATGAAAAGGCGCAAGAAGTGCCGCAAGTCAAACTATGATCCGCCCCCGCATGCATCCGCAGGTCGCATGGCAGGCACTTCTCGCAGGGCTGTTCTATGTATTGCTTGCCACCGCGCTCTACGCAGCGCCGGTTTTTCCACCCCTCACCGGTCGCGTCGTGGATGACGCAGGTATCCTTTCAGCTGAAACGCAGCAAAAGCTGACACAAATGTTGGCTCAGCATGAGGTGCAGACCGGGAACCAAATTGTCATTGCAACGATCAAATCACTTCAAGGCTATTCCATCGACGACTTTGGTTATCAGTTGGGCCGCGCCTGGGGGATCGGACAAAAGGGTCAGAACAACGGTGCATTGCTGTTGGTAGCGCCGAACGAACGCAATGTGCGCGTTGAAGTCGGCTACGGCCTGGAGGGTCGGCTCACCGATGCACAGAGCAAGCTGATCATCGAGAATCTCATCCTGCCCGAATTTCGGAAGGGCGATTTCAACACCGGCGTTCTTGTCGGGGCAACGACGCTTCTGCGTGTTCTGGGCGGCGATGCGTCTGCCCTGCCCCAGCAAACTGAGCAACGAAGGAGCCAAGACGAAGACGGTAGCGGAGGCGGAAGCGTCATCGCCATTATCGTCATCATGTTCATCTTCGGCCGTTTCTTCTGGCCTCTGCTGTTCCTTGGCGGGTTCGGCGGACGGCACGGGGGGTCCGGGCGTGGCGGCTTCTCGCGCGGCGGGTTTTCCGGCGGCGGAGGCTCGTTTGGTGGCGGGGGAGCATCAGGACGCTGGTGATGAAGATGAAATGCATGTCCGACGACGACAGCCGACGCCTACACGAGCTTATGACGACCGTCGAACGGCGCACTGGCGCACACTTCGCGTTGGTGGTCACTCCGCTCAGCGATCGGTATTTGCTTTTTCCGCTGATATGGGCGGCTGCAGCCGCCCTTGCAGTCGGAGGCCTATTGGCGATCTTCTGGCCGCTATTGCCGCTCCCCATCGGCTTTCTGATCCAGGCGGGGACGTTCGCGAGCTCGGCTCTGATCTTTGATTGGTTGCCTCTACGTTTGTTGCTCGTGCCTGGCCGGATCAAGCGCGAGCACTGTGTCGGCTTGGCCCGTCGTGAGTTTGCGGCACGGATCCTGGCCGACCACGAACATCGTCCCGGCATGCTGCTCTTCGTGTCCTTGGGCGAACGCCATGTTGAGATTTTGGCCGACAACGCCCTCCACGCATGCGTCGGCGAAGCCGCCTGGAACAGGGCCATTGCCACCTTCATGACAGCGCCGAAGCCCGGCAATTCGATTGCGGATGGCCTCATCGGCAGTATAGAAGCCTGCGCCGCCACACTGGAAATGCACTATCCACGGGCGTAGATGGCGAGCCCCGAATGTTGAGTGAAATGCATGATCAAGCTCTGGAAGCATGCACGAACAGACATTGCTCGTAGCTTCAGGTTGAGCCCCGCCGGTTTGAATGAGGCCGACTTGGATCGCTAGATCAAAGATCCGGCATCTTGGACCAGGATTGTGCCCGTTACGGCCGGATACCGGCCCTATGGCGGGCGAGCAGAAGCGCGATGGCACAGGAGGCCAACCGCGCCGCCGTCGTGCCTGCACGGCTGGTCAGGATGATCGGGACACGCGCGCCCAGTACGATGCCGGCGACTTCGGCCTCGGCAAGATATTCGAGCTGCTTCGCCAGCATGTTTCCGGCCTCGAGGTCAGGCACAAGGAGGATGTCTGCTTGGCCCGCGACGGGAGAGATGATGCCCTTCGTCGTTGCCGCATCGACGGAAACGGCATTGTCGAACGCGAGCGGGCCGTCGAGGAGCGCGCCGGTGATCTGGCCGCGGTCCGCCATCTTGCAGAGAGCTGCGGCGTCGAGTGTCGATGGAATCTTCGACGACACCGTCTCGACGGCCGACAAGACGGCTACCTTCGGCGTCGTGAGTCCCAGGGCATGAGCCAAGTCAATCGCGTTCTGCACGATGTCGCGCTTGTCGTCGAGATTGGGATTGATATTGATCGCCGCGTCGGTGATGAAGAGCGGGCGTGGATAGCGTGGCGCGTCGATCGCGAACACATGGCTGATCCGCCGCGCGGTCCGCAGTCCATGATCGCGATCCACTACGGCGCCCATGAGTTCATCGGTGTGCAGCGCCCCCTTCATCAAGGCCCCGACCTTGCCGGCACGCGCCATCGCGACCGCCTGTGCCGCCGCAGCATCGCTGTGCTCCGTCGGGACGATTTCAAAGGGGGACAGATCGAGCGCAGCTTGCTGAGCAGCGGCCCGAATCTTCGCCTCAGGTCCGACCAGGATGGGGACGATCAGCTTCTGTTGAGCAGCCTCGATCGCGCCGAGTAGTGATGTTGTATCGACGGGATGAACCACAGCCGTGCGAATTGGCTCAAGACCTTGGGCCAATCCCATGAGATGGCGATGCCAACGCCCTTTCTCGATGAACTCTACCTCTGGCAGAATCGTGCGCTGGCGAGAGATTTTCTCCGTTGGCGCGATCACATCTGCGATTCCACTGATGACGATCTCACCGAGCTGATTGACCGCCTTGCAGTCGAGAAGGGCACGATGCCCGTCTTCAATCTTTTCGGCGACCCGCACGGTCACCGTGATGGTGTCGCCGAGACCAACTGGACGATGGAAACGAAGAGTCTGGCCAAAATAGACGGTGCCTGGGCCTGGCAGCTCGGTGCCGAGAATGGTCGAGATAAGGGCACCGCCCCACATGCCGTGTGCTACGATCTTGTGAAAGAGATCGCTCTTGGCGAAGGCTTCATCGACGTGAGTGGGATTGACGTCCCCCGACATGACGGCAAAGAGCGCGACGTCCTTTTGGACGAGCGTATGGACGATGCTGGCGGTGTCACCGATCCGAATCTCCTCGAACGTCCGGTTTTCGATCGTGCCCGTATGGTTCATTCCCGCCTCTGAGGTGCTCTACCCGTATTGGGACCAAGCCGAACGGTCCGGGACCTCTGCGCCCTAGCAGCCATGTCGGTGGTGCTGGGGATGGTTGTCGTCGCGCTGGTTATCGATCGCTTGGCCCGAAGCAGCCGTCCCGGTCAGATACTTTTCGGGATCCGCCTCGAACGCCTCACGGTTTTCGCGGGACTCGAAAAAGTAGGCGCGGTCCCGATAGACCGAAGATATCGACGAACTGCCGCTGACAGACTGCCGGCTTACGGGATCAAGGACCGACCGCGGACCGGCTCCAGCGTCGGATGGTGGGCCGTCTTTCCCGCTTCCGTGGCTGTGGCGTGCCGATCGGCCCATTCCGCGACCGCCCATGCGGGTCATGAAGAAGAATGCGCCAATTGCAAGTGCGATCCAGATCCAGTTCTGGGAGATCCAATCCATGTCTGCCTCCTGTCGACTGAGGCACTGAGGAAAGCTGAAATCGCAGTGAGAGCTTTGCGGCAGGTTAAAGATCGCCACTTGCGCCGCGCGAAGCGCCGAAGGAAATCGCAGCGCGCGTCGTGATGGATTGCAAGCCCGCGGTCTTGCGTTTGTCTTGGCACTCGCGATCAGTGATGTAGTCTTGCATCATAGTGAGCGTGTTCGTACGGCCGGCGTCGACGCGCAGCGCCAAGCGCGCCCCGGGACCGGCCATATGCGCTGGCCCTCAACTATTGTGGGGTTGATATTCTTCCGAGTGGAAATGCATTCGTTCCATTTGAACGACTCGCTGCGGTTTCATCTCTCTGGCCGGCGTAGTCACAAATGGCAGGGCCTCGTTCATCGACATAACCGACGCGCTCGACCGATCACTTCATAGTCGTTATTACTGGTGCTGTTCTTCGAATTCCACCTTGATATCCTGCGCCCGGTCCCGCAGGCGAATCGTCAGGCTGATCCGAAACGGTCCATTGCCCTGCATTTCAAAGTAGTTGCCGTAGCTTTCGGTGCCCGCGATCTCCATCGGATTGAGGTTCTTCTGGCTCCCAGCAAGGCCGATTTCGGAGACGCGGGCCGAGACGTCGGCGCCGGTGAGACGTCGCCCACTCCTGACGTCGAAGAGTGCAACAACGATATGGAATTGCCCGCGGGCCATCGGCTGCCCGCCATGCATGGAATTCTCCGTGTGGCCTTGCGGATGACCGCGGACTAATTCCGCCGGCAGGATTCCCATATAGATCTGGACATCGCCGACGACTCTGCTGTCGCCGCTAGGGGCCGCCATTGCTGTGTGGGCCAATCCGGAAAGCAGGATCAGACCCAGCGCCACCCCGACGCTCATTGCTCGCATGGTCATTTGCTCTCCCACCGCTGGCCAACGACCTAAGATGGTGCACGACGTGCCGGCGAGAGTTCGGTCCGTTCCGATCCCGCCAGAACAGCAGCCCATCGCGGCGAAAAGGCTGATATTCGAGACGGATTCGTAGCGACGACCGGCAACAGAAAGCTTGATCTGCGTTAAAGAACGTGAGCGGTCGCGGCCGTAACGTTAAATCCTGTCTGGTTTTGGCAGAGACGTCTCAAGAGGACGTCTCAACCATTGAAAGATCTGGCTGGACGATGACCAACAGGCGTGAGACGGATGCCAAGCATTCGGGCAGTGATCCGGAAGGAGAGGACGCCGCAAAACCAGCGGACGCGGCTGTACGACGAGCGCTTGTCGAGGCACGCGAGGAGTTTCTGGTCTTTTTGCATCATCGGGTGGGCAGCCGGGACGAGGCTGAAGAGTTGTTGCAGCAGTTCTCGCTCCGGGCGATCGAGCGCGCCTGGCAATTGCGGGACGTCCGCACGGTCCGCGGTTGGCTCGGGCGCATACTGGCGACGACACTCGTCGATCACCAGCGCCGCGCCATCAGACGGCGTCGCCGGGAGGTCGACATGGAGCAGTCGGACGTCGAGAACCTGGCGATCGAGCCGGATCGAGAAACCGATGAGGCCGTCTGCAACTGCCTCCATAAATTGCTGCCGACGCTCAAGCCCGAATATGCCGATGTCGTCTGGCGCTCCGACATTCTTGGCGAGCCGCGGGATCGGATCGCCGCGAGCCTCGGCACCACGCTCAACAACATCGCGGTCCGGCTTCACCGCGGGCGCCAGGCGCTCCGCAAGAGGCTCGAGGAAATGTGCCTGACCTGTCCGGTCCACGGCTTCCTCGATTGCCGGTGCGATGAGGCCGAGCGCATTCGCCAACGAGCTCGTGAACTCGCTGACGAAACCAAGACGCCGCCCCAAGACGGATGAATACAATGAATGCAAATGATCTCACCAAGCGCGTGGCGATCATCACCGGCGGAACGCGAGGGATCGGCGCTGCGATTGCGCGTCGCTTCAAGGACGCGGGATACGCGGTTGCGGCCGTCTACCACGGCAACGCGACAGCGGCCGACGCGTTCTCGAGCGATACTGGTATCCCGGTCTACAAATGGGATGTTGCCGATTTTGACGCCTGCCAGGATGGCGTGGCCAGCGTGGCGAACGACCTCGGCGGACCGGTCGAGGTCCTCGTCAACAATGCGGGCATCACCCGCGATGCCATGCTGCACAAGATGACATCTGCCCAGTGGGGCGAGGTCATCGCGACCGACCTCACCTCCTGTTTCAACATGTGCCGAGCAGTCATCGGCGCCATGCGTGATCACGGCTTCGGCCGGATCGTCAATATCTCCTCGATCAACGGTCAGAAGGGGCAGCTTGGTCAGACCAACTATGCAGCCGCGAAGGCTGGCATCCTTGGTTTCACCAAAGCGCTCGCGCTCGAGACGGCGTCGAAGGGCATCACCGTGAACGCGGTCGCGCCCGGCTACATCGCGACGGACATGGTCGCTGCCATGTCTGAAGATGTTCTCGCAAAGATCGAGGGGCAAATCCCTGTCGGGCGGCTGGGCAATGCCGACGATGTCGCCCGCATCGTCCAGTTCCTGGTGAGCGAGGAGGCGACGTTCATCACCGGCTCAACGGTCACCGCCAATGGCGGCCAGTACATGGCATAGGCACCCCCCGGGAAATCGAAAGGACATCCACATGGCACAGTCGAACGTCGTGCTCTGCACCCCGGTGCGGACAGCCATCGGCACGTATGGCGGAACGCTGAAGGACATAGCTGCACCCGAGCTTGGCGCCGTGGTGATCAAGGAAATATTGGCCCGCGCGAAGATCGCAGACGGTGCGATCGACGCCGTCGTGATGGGGCAGGTGGTCCAGGCCGGCGCCAAGATGAACCCGGCGCGGCAGGCGGCGATCAAGGCCGGCGTTCCGGCCGGCGTTCCTGCGATGACCATCAACCGGGTGTGTGGTTCGGGTGCGCAGGCGATCGCGACCGCCGCGCTGGAGATCATGCTCGGCCTCGCCGAGAGCGCCATCGCCGGCGGCATGGAGAACATGGACCAATCGCCCTACCTGATGTCGGGCGGACGGTGGGGCTACCGCATGGGCGATGCCCAGATCTACGACAGCATGCTGCGCGACGGCCTCAACGACGCCTTTTCCGATCACCACTCGGGCTTGGTGACCGAGGATCTCGTCAGTAAGTTTCAGGTGACGCGCGAGGCGCAGGACCGCTGGGCGGAGCGAACGCAGCAACGCTTCGGCGCGGCGCAGGCGGCCGGCAAGTTCAATGCCGAGATCGCGCCGATCGAAATCCCCGGTCGCAAGGGGCCGACGATCTTCGACAAGGATGAGCACAACCGCCCGGACGCAACGCTGGAGTCGCTGGCCAAGTTGAAGCCGGCTTTCCGCAAGGATGGGACCATCACCGCCGGCAATGCACCGGGCCTCAACAGCGGCGCCGCAGGCATGATCGTTGCGGATGTCCGCTGGGCCGAGAAGCACGGCCTGACGCCGATGGCCCGTCTTGTGGCCTTCGGGGTCGGCGCGGTCGAACCCGGCCTGTTCGGTCTCGGGCCGGTTCCCGCGGTTCGGCAGGCCTTGGATCGCGCTGGCTGGACCCTCGGCGACGTCGAGCGGGTGGAAATCAACGAGGCCTTCGCTGCGATCGTCCTGGCGCTCATCGGAGAGCTCGGGCTCCCGGAGGACATCGTCAATGTCGAGGGCGGCGCCATAGCACATGGCCATCCGATCGGTGCGACAGGAGCCGTGCTGACGACCCGCCTCCTTCACGCGATGCACCGGGACGGTCTCCGCCGCGGATTGGTGACGCTGTGCATCGGCGGCGGTCAGGGGGTCGCTTTGGCGCTTGAGGCTATCCACTGACCGCGAGAGCGCAAAATGCGACCCATCACAGTAAATCGAACGTCGCGTTCCTGAAACTGCAACAAAACAATGAAGGAGAGAACAATGGCCACGAAGAATGAGGCGCCAGTTGGTTTCGATCGCATGAACGCTGTATTCGCATGGTGGGGACTGTCGGGCGCCGACAATACCGGCAAGCTCGACGGCCAGTTCAAACGGTTCCAGGCCTTCACGTCCGATCTGCAGAAGGCCTATGGCGAGACATACAGCGCTCAGATGAGCACGCTCCTTGGCGCCAATGAGCGGATCGGACGCTCGCTTCTGGAATTCGTGCAGTGCCGGCGACCGCAGGATGTGATCGCGGCGGAATCGAGCGTCATGGCGGCCATCCTGGAAGAGACGTCATTGCAGACGAAGACTTGGCTCGATCTCTCGCAGAAGGTCCAAGACTACTGTGCGACCATGGCACGGGAGACCGCAGGCGAAATCCGTCGGCAGGCAAATGGAACCCCTGACGCCGGAAGCAGCGTCAAGGCATCCTAGCCGCATATAGTGTTGAAGAGCGTCCCGCGGGGTCTTGCCGAGACCGTGGCGTGCGGCTGGCACAGCAGCCGGATTTCTGGCCGCTGTTCAACTTCCTCGCCCTAAAGATCAGATGATGGAGATGGTGATGGCCGAAGCAAGATCGGATTCCGCGCTGATTGACCAGCCGAAGGCGTCGCCGGGTCGGCAATTGGCTGTTCGGCGGGCTACCGTAGCGGCCGCTACGGTGAAAAGCCTGGAACCGGCCGTCGCGGCGAATCCAGCCGGGCTGCCGATCAACATCGGTGATCCCTTGGCCTATCAGAGGGATGTCTTTGAACGGTCGATTCTGTTTTGGGACACGCTGCGCCAGCGTGCCAACAACATGATCGCCCATGAGCGCGCCGGCAAACCGCCGCTTCTCGACTTCGACTATGAGACGCTGGTCGATGCCCGCCGTTTCGAACGACCTGTCAACTACGCCCTCCTGCGGATCACCCGGATCGGCGACGATTGCATCGAGGATTGTATCGATCCGGCGAAGCCACCCGTCGTCATCCTCGACCCTCGAGCCGGCCATGGGCCCGGCATCGGCGGCTTGAAGCGCGACTCCGAGGTTGGGATCGCCATGCACGAGGGCTATCCGGTCTATTTCGTTTCCTTCTTTCCGGAACCCTGCGTGGGCCAGACCCTGGCGGATGTGCTGCATGCGCTCGGACGCTTCGTCGAGGACGTGGTCAAACGTCACCCCGGCAAGCCTCCGGTGCTCTATGGCAACTGTCAGGCCGGCTGGGCGATCACCCTGCTCTCGGCGGATTGCGAAGGCTTGGTCGGCCCCGCCGTGCTCAACGGCTCTCCGCTCTCCTATTGGGCGGGAGAATCGGGCGTCAATCCGATGCGGAACGCGGGCGGGCTGCTCGGCGGCGTCTGGGCCACCCACCTTCTCGCCGATCTCAACGACGGCCGCCTGGACGGTGCGTGGCTCGCCTTCAATTTCGAAAACCTTCAGCCCGAAGCCGTCTGGGAGAAATACGCCAACCTGTTTACGCATGTCGACACGGAACGGGAGCGCTTCCTCGAGTTCGAGCGGTGGTGGAATGGCTTCTATTTCCTCAGCCGGGAAGAGATCGTCGCCATCGTCGAGAACCTCTTCATCGGCAATCGCCTCGAGGAGGGCAAGATGCGGATCTGCGAGGGTTGCGTCGCCGACCTTCGGCGTATTCGCAATCCGCTGGTGATCTTCGCGTCCTACGGCGACAACATCACCCCGCCGCACCAGGCGCTCGGCTGGATCCCGGTGGTGTACAAGGATACGAGCGATCTCAAGGCCGCCGGTCAGCGCATTGTCTACCTGACGAACCCCCATGCGGGCCATCTCGGCATTTTCGTGTCAGCCAAGGTGGCGCGGTTCGAACATCGCGCGATCCTCGAAAGCCTCGGCGAAATCGAGACCCTCGCCCCCGGTCTCTACGAGATGAAGATCGACAATCCGACCGGCAATCCCGACTGCCATAAGCCGGAATACTCGGTCCGGTTCGAAGAGCGGCGTGTCGAGGATCTTCGGTTCGCGACGCCGCGCGCGGAGTTCGAGCAGGTTCGCCATCTTTCAGAGGTGAACGAGCAATTCTACAAGACCATGGTCAGCCCGTTCGTGCGCATGGCCTCCAATCCCTGGACCGCAGCGACGCTCGAATGGCTCCATCCGATGCGCACGAGCCGCTACCTGCTGTCGGAATCCTTCAGTCCGTGGATGCGTGGCGTCGCTGCGCTCGCGCGTCTGATCGAGCAGCGCCGCCAGCCGCTGCCGGAGGACGATGCCAATCTCCGTCGTGAGCGGGAGGCGATTGACCGTGTCTCCGAGGTGATCGAAAACGGCCGCAGGCAGCGCGACGCGACGGAGGAACGGGTCTTCCAGGCGCTTTACGATGTTCCCGCCTCGGCTCGGCCAGCAGCGCCACCGGCCGTATAAGCTTGACACCGTCGTCGTTCGCCATGGCAAGCCGGTGCAATTGAACGTTTCCGCGGGAGGAGACGGCGCTCTGTTCCGAGAAGGTCGCTTTCGCTGACTCAATAAGCGCGCGGACCTGTCGGCCGGACAGACGGTTCGGGTGGAGACCATGCCAGACAAGCCCGGCAAATTCGGCTTCGGCTGCCAGATGGGGATATTCACGGACAGGCTTGTCGTGGAGTGAGATCGCATCTTTGGGCGCAGACGCGACCCGTGACGCCGCAACGCAAAGGGGCCGCTGGTGACGGAAGATCAGCGGTTGTCTTTGCGCAACAATGGAGCCGAAGGAGCATGACGCGGCAGCTCGCAACAAGGCTGGATCGGACATTCCGCCCGCTCCATCCAATATTGTCCCGGTCGATCGTCCATCAGCGGATCCAGGACATCACGAGCTGAGGGTCAAGACCTGCAACGTCGACGAGTTTGTCCGGATCGAGGATCCGGAGCCGTCGATAATGGAATTCCAGGATCCTATCCTTTCGCAGATCCCTTAGCACCCGGTTGACATGAACGAAGGTCAGACCCGTCGCATCTCCGATATCTTCTTGGGTCAGCGGAAGATGCATCTCCTCGATATGACTGCCCGGCCATTGCGCGCGGTAGCGGACGAACAGCTTGAGCAGCAGGTGGGCAACACGCTCACGGGCTGAATGCCGCCCAATGCTGGTAAGACGGTCATAAGCCAGGGTGCAATCGCGCGCGATCAGCCAGGCAAGCCGCAGACCGAACTCCGGCTGCTGTTTGACGATCGGTGGAAGCGCCTTGCGCGGAATTGTGCTGACGACGATATCCGTCAAGGCTTGCGCGCCAAATGTCATCATCGCGCCGCCGCCAGGATGGAATCCAAGCACGGCGCCCGGCAATGCGAAGTGCAAAATCTGCCGTCGCCCATCTTCCAATAAATTATAGAGAATGACCCAACCTTCAAGGAGATTGTAGATCGAATCGCACGGCTCACCGAGGCTGAAGAGATCCTGGCCGGCCTTGAATTCCCGATCAGCAGATTTGTAACTCGCGATCACACAGGGCGATCCCGGCTGGCAATCGCCGCACAAACCCCGGTTAGCCCGCGCGAAGCAAGCCTCACAGCCCGGGGGTTGCTTCGTCGTGCCATTCCCAGGCATCGGCATACGGGCGTTCCTTTCCGCATCACTGATCGTGTTTGCGGTTCCCCAAGGAACTGGGGACCGGACCACCCCGGGTTGCAGACCGTCGTATCGGCCATGGGCGTGATCCCGCGACGCTCGGATAGTGCTCTCCAAATAAGACGCTTGGCTCGGAGTCATATTACAGTCCTCGATCTGGTCGGTTTCACCTGGAAGGTTGAATCCATCTGACCAGGTCGCCCGGCTCGGCCGGCCGCTTCGGCGGCGCGACGCCAGCGGGAATGGAACAATCAAGCCACGCTCCCGATCCGCGCAGGGCGTGGACCGTTGGCAGCTAGATCGCGCTCCGCTGGGCCGATCGACCCGCTAGGTCGAGCGCCGAGGAACTGGGGGGTCGAGTCCGGGGATGACCGAGCCTGGGTCGGCTTCTTCGGACCCCATCCCTACTGAAGAGCGCTCGAAGGCATGGGCCGCGAGGCTGCTAGGGAGGGGCGCCAAGCTCGTTGAGCAGGTGGCCGGGCAGGAGCAGGTACTCATCGGACAGCAGGGCTTGTCCGAATTTGGACACTCCGGACAGTCGTCGCATTCGTCACTGTGGGGCCCAAGGCCAGAAGCGCTCACAACCACCATGGTCGCATCAGCAGTGATCGCTACTGTCCCGGCCATACTCCGCCCGCTCAGCGTCATGATGATCGCTGTGGCGAAGATCAGTATGGCGAGGAACCGCAGCATCCGCCTCTTTCCAAGAAGGCCAGAACCGGAGGCTATCACACCGCCCCGCAGCTACCAATTTGCCCGGCGGAAACCTATACGGGGAAAGGCCCGGCGAGATTGATTGAAATCAAATGCCGGGCGGGGCGCATCAACCGCCCGGAAACCTGCGCGCGGGGCAACTCTGCGGCCGCCCGTCGGATGCTCGGCAGATGATGTCATGCCGCGCTGCCCGCGCGAATGTTTGATCGAGTTTAAAGTCCGATATGTTAGCCGGTCCCATAATTGCCCGACTCTGCTGGTGTTCAAACGAGGAACCGATGGCTAGGTCCGCCTGCGTACCACCCCCGCCGGCAAATCGCATTGCGATCATCGTGATGAAATCCGACGCGGGCCCAGCACTCTGCCCCTTCTTCGGCAAGTGCGATGGAATATGGATCGTCGATACCGCCACGGGCGCGACAGAATTCCGCGCCAACCCGCAGCGCACGTCCGCAGCGGTATGCGATCTCATTGTCGCAGCCAGACCAGGTCGCTTGATCTGCGGCTTTATCGGCGAGCCAGAGAAACAGAGACTTTGTGCTGCTGGGATCGACGTGAGGCTCGGCTCGTGCGTGAGGACGATCCAGGAACTCGTGGCCTGCTTTTCCGCTCTCGTTGCAGCATGACGCCGGCTGCCACGGGCCGGGGCAGGCGAGGCATCTGATCGGTCCTGCTGCATCGATCCACACTCGGCGGATGTTTAACCGGGATCAAAGATTCAGAACAGATGGCCGGCCATGGTTCGAGCGCTGTCGTGTCGCTCGGAGGATGGCGTCTGGCCGATGCAAGCCTGCATCGTCTAGCGACCTCTGGACGGTTGCAGGGCGTGCCGGTGCGTCCTGGTCTGACGTGGGTGGAGTTTCCAATGGAACACGGCGGTCATGGTGGTGAGGGTGGCTTCTTTCGCTCCCGCGCAAATTGGGTCCTGATCGGTTTTCTCGCGATCGGCGGCTTCTATCTTCTGACCGAGCATCGCGCGCATCTCATCCCGTATTTGGGGTATTGGCCGTTCCTGCTGATCCTCGCCTGCCCGTTGATGCATGTTTTCATGCATGGCGGGCATGGCGGCCACGGCGGACGGGGAGGAAGCAACGACAGCGGCAGCGGATCGGCGGATGCCGGCCAGAACCAGCCTCACAAACATTGAGCCGCGATCAACGGTCCGGAGGTCGACCATGCACGACGATGTTCCTGCCTATGGCCTCTGGTCACTGGTGATTATCAATTCGGCGATCTTCATCTTCTTCGCCTTCAGTTTTTTCAAGCCGCAGACAAAGCGCGACTGGCGGTCCTTCGGCGCCTTCAGCGCCTTTCTGGTCGCGCTTTTCACCGAGATGTATGGGTTCCCGCTGACGATCTATCTGCTCTCCGGCTGGCTACAGAGCCGCTTTCCGGGAGTCGATTGGTTCTCCCATGACGCCGGGCATCTTCTCGAGGAGATGTTCGGCTGGAGAGCCAATCCGCATTTCGGGCCATTTCACCTCCTGAGCTTCGCATTCATCGGTGGCGGCTTTATCCTGATCTCGGCCGGCTGGAAGGTGCTCTACGAGGCACAGCGCCATCAAACGCTCGCCACCACCGGCGCCTACGCTTATGTGCGGCATCCGCAATATGTCGGCTTCGTGCTGGTGATGTTCGGCTTCCTGCTGCAATGGCCGACCTTGCTGACCCTCGCGATGTTCCCGGTGCTGGTGTTCATGTACGTGCGTCTTGCCCGCGCCGAAGAACGCGAGTCTTTGGGGGAATTTGGCTCTGACTATGAACGCTATATGCGAGACGTGCCGGGCTTCATTCCACGGCTCGGCGGCCCGAAAAGTAGCCACGCCGGCCAAGGTTGAACAGCGAGTTTCGGGCCTCGCCGTAGCAGGCTCCGCCCTGTCATGACAACTCACAACGCGAAGGAATCGGCTCCGATGATCAAGATGCCCTCGATCTCCATCCTGCTTTTCAGCGCCATGCTCCTCGCAGGGTCACCCGCCTCGGCTAATGATGAGCACCATCCGGCCGGGGGCGCTGAAGCGCCCGCCACGCCTTTGAACGCGCCCGGATCACAAATTCCCATGGGTGGGATGATGTCGATGATGGGTACTGGCGGCATGCCCATGATGGGCATGATGACCGGGCGCGTTGAAGGCCGGCTGGCATTCTTGAAAACCGAAATCAAGATCACCGACGTTCAGGAATCCAAATGGAACGTGTTCGCAGACGCCGTGCGAGCCAACGCGAAGGCGATGATGGGCATGCGTGAGGGCATGATGCAGGCACGTGACGGCGCTCTTCCAGTGCGTCTTGAGCGGATCGAGAAGGCCATGGCTCTTTGCCAGGAAGCGCTCCAAAAGATCAAAGTAGCGGTGGAGCCGCTCTACGCAAGCTTCAGCGAGGAGCAGAAGCGCACCGCCGATCAGTTGATGGTGAGCCCGATGGGCCTATTCTGAACGGACGGCGTCTGCTGAGAAGCAGAGCCATCGCGTCGCTTCAAGCTCGTCTCGGTGAGCGACGCGGGCCGCGCGGACCACGGCTACATATTTCATGGCGCGTCGTCGCCGAACCCGTCCTGCAGCCCGGTAAGGGTTGTCAGCGCTTGCCTGACCCGCTCTTCCTGACCAACTGCCGCGGTGCTGGCAGCCATCGCTTCGAAGTCGCGGCGCTGAGCGCTTTCCGACGCGGCCAGTAGATCACTGATGTTGCAATTCTCCCCAGGCGGAACCAATGGCTGGTCACCAAGCGAGAGCTGCTTGCGGGCCAGTCGTTCGACTGGCTTCACCCTCGTGATCACCAGCGGCGCCGGAAAGAAAGCGGGTTCCGCCGCGGCTTGCCGCTTGGCTGGGGCCTTCTTTCCTGGGGGTTGAGGATTTCGCCTTGGCGCCCGTTGCGCGGCGGCTTGGAGCGGTGGCCGGGCGACCGTGTCGTCTTCGGTGCTCTCGGCGGCCGGCGCCGGATTGATCGCGCCGCCCAATGCCTCATCCTTCCATTCGCGCAGGCTCGGCAACGCCGGCGGATTTCCCTTCGCCGCCTCGTAGGGCCGTCGATAGGGCTTGTCGAGATAGTGGCGGATCTTGGTAAGCTCGAACGAGCGCGAGTTCTTCACCATCAGGATCGACACGCGGTCGGACATCTCGCGCAATTCGAGCGGGCTGCGTAGCGGGCGCGGCGTGTAGTGCGGCGCCCAGGCGCGCGGCGCGAAGATCCCCTGCCCTGGCCGCATCACCGGCGTTTTGTAGACCTGCGTCGTCTCGCCGAGCATCTCGGACACGAAATCCGACGTCTCCAGATCGTTGATCTGGATGAACAGCTTGATCTGCGAACCGGACACGGTGGTGATGCGCGTGTTGCGGCCATAGAGCTCATCGAGCTGGGAGATGTCCTGCATCACGATCGCCATGCGGAAGCCATAGCCGGCGCTGATGGTAATCTTGGAAATCAGCGAGTCCATGCGCCCGACATGGTAGAATTCATCGAGCATGAGCAGCACCTGGTGCGGCTCATCCTCGCCCGGGATCCTCACCATCATCAGATCATGGATCTGCTGGAACAGGATGCGGATCAGCGGACGGAAGATGGCGAGCTCGGCGATGGTGCAGCCGATGAAGATGGTCATCGGCTGGCGGCGCAGCTCGCGAATGTCGAAGTCGGACGTCTCGGTCGCCGCCGAGATCAAGCCGTTGTTCCAGAGCGACATGGCCATGTTGACGTTGAACACGGCGCTGTTGCGGGTCTCCGGCTCGAGCGCGATGTACTGGTTGAAATTGTCGATCACCCAGGTCGGCAGATGCTGCCGCTCGGTCTTCACGATCGCCCGCAGCACCGACGAGATGTCCCGTCCCGTGGTCGTCATCCGGGCGACCGTGCGCATGTGCTGCGCCCCGGTGATCAGCGGCGACGAGAGCACATACCCGATCAGGGCGGATAGCAGCAGTCGCCCCGCCCCGGCCCAGGTGTCATCCGCTTTCTCGGGGATCACGAAGGAAGCGACGACCAGGCAATCGGTCGCCATGCGCTCGTCGCGGCGCACGAAGTCGAGCGGGTTGTAACGGTGCGTGTCATTGGAGCCCGGCGAGAACATGAAGACCTTGTTGCCCATGGCCTTGCGGTGGTTCGCCAGCGCGTCGAAATTCTCCCGCTTCGGATCGAAGAACACCGCCGAACCTTGCCAGAGATAGCCGTTCGGCAGCACGAACCCGGTCCCCTTGCCCGATCGCGAGGGCCCGACCACGAGGATGTGGGCTGGCTCATCCGAACGCACCGTGACACCACCGATCGTCCCCAGCACGATGCCCTGCTTGCCGGTCAGGCCCTGCTTCGCCGCCTCCATCAACGTACCGAAGCGCGCCGCCCCAAAGGGCATCTGGCGGCGATTGATGAAGGCGAACAGCCATCCTGCCAGACCAAGGGCAATGACCACCCCCGCCGCAATGCCGGCGCGGATCAGCGCCTCGATCTGTGTCGCCGGGTAAAGAAGACGGGCATGGAAATGCTGCCAGGCGACCAGGAAGAAGCCGGCCGAGCGGTCGGCATTCTGCAGCCGCAGCAATCCCCAGCGGCTGGCGCCCTCGCCCGGAAAGCGCGCTGGGGCCCAGCGCAGCCCGACGACGATCTCATAGGCCATGCTCCAGAGCAGCCAGAAGGCAATGGCGAGCAGGATCGCAATGCCGATCCTATAAACGACGACGCGGGCCATGGCCGGCCTTCCTTCCTGTCCCCCCTGCCCTCTCCGCCCGCCACTCCGCCATCCGCGAAAAATACACGGCCGAGGTGCCGCGCCAGCCGCCGACCTTGGTCTGCTGGATGACGATCGGCAGGACGGATTTGATGTAGCCAACGATCTCGTCCCGCCGCAGACCGAGCCCGGCCTGCATCACCATCAGCGCGAGCTGCTCGAACGCGCCGGCCGGACTATCGGCATGGACCGTGGTGATGCTGCCGGGATGGCCGGTGTTGATGGCCCGCAGAAACGAATAGGCCTCCGCACCGCGAATCTCGCCGAGGAAGATACGGTCCGGACGCAGGCGCATCGAAGCCTGCAGCAGCGTCTCGACGGTGACGCGGGCTTCACCCTGATCGCCCTTCGAGGCGACCAGCGGCAGATAGTTCCTCTGGATCGGGTTCACCTCGCGGGTGTCCTCGATGGTGACGATGCGTTCCTCGACTGGGACCTCCTTCAAAATCGCGTTGAGGAATGTCGTCTTGCCGGAGGAGGTGCCACCCGAGAGCAGGATCGAATAGCGGTTCACGACGGCGAGGCGGATGAAGTTCTCGATGCGGCCGGCGTCGAGATGCGCACAGAGCTGCCGGTCGACATCCGACAATTCGCCCTCAGTGACGGTCGCGACTTTCTCGAACGAGCCGAGCCGGCGATAATCATCGAGCCGCATCTCCTTGATGACCTGCTTGCGGATCGCGAAAGCCCCGCCCGCTGTCGTCGCCGGCGGCATCACGCCTTGAAAGCGTTCGCCCGTCGGCAGCGCCGCCGACAGCAGCGGATGCTCTTCGTTGACGCTCTGGCCGGAATGACCGGCAATGCGTTCGGCGAGGTGTCGGATTGCGAGCTCGGTGAGCTCAGGAACCGGATGACACTCCATCGCGGCCTGACCGAAGCGCTCGACCCAGACCTCACCGGGGCCATTGGCGCAGATCTCGACGACCTGGTCGTCGTCGAGCCAAGGCCGAATGGGCCCGAGCGCCCTATCGAGGAAGACTGTCAGGTTTCGCGCCGGCGCGTTCACGCTTGAGCTCCCTGAGCGCCTCCTTCACCGGATCGGGGTAAAGGGAGGAGAAATCCAGGTCCCGGCGCACGAAGACGATGATCCGCGTGCCCTGGTCGAGATAGATCGTCGGCGGGATGTTGATCGAGTTCTTCAGCGCCTCCTGGGCGATATTGGTCAGCGTCTGCGAGACATTCTGCGCGGCGATCTGGCGGGCCTGGAGCGACTGGCTGTTCTGGTTGGTGCCCGTTTGGGTCGTGGTGACGAGGCCCGTGACCGGATCGGTCGTCGTGATCGTGGTGCCATTATTATTGTTGTCGTACTGGCCATAGCCGCTCAGGAATTGCGAAACGCCGCCGACGACCGACAGCATGATCGCGGAGCCGAAGCGCTCGAGGTAGTGATTGTCGACGAAGCCGGCATTGCCGGCGCGGCCGAGATCGTCGGTGCCGTTCGAGCCGAGCTGGACCGACACCCCATCCGAGCGCAGCAGCCGCGTCCACACCACGAAGACGCGGGTCTGCCCCTGCGAGATTCCGGACTTGTATTCGCCAACGAGCCGGCTTCCTGCCGGGATGAGAATGCGGCGGCCGTCGAATGACCAGACATTCTCAGCCGTGACGGCGCGCACCATGCCCGGCAGGTCGCTCTGAACGGCGGTCTCAAGAATCCCGCGGATCATCGTGCCCTGTGCGACAAGCGCATCGATCCGATCGTTCTTCACCGCCTTCGCGATCTCGACGCCGGCGCTCGCGACCGACGCCAGGAAGCGGCGGTTGGGGTCCTCGTCCTGCCCGGCAGCCGCGCGCGCCGGATCGGCGGGACTGCCAGCTGCATCGCTCGGACTGGCGTTGTCGGCAATCACCTGCGGCGCGCGGAACCGTTCCCACTTCCGCCGCTCCTCTTCCTGGCGCAGCCGCTCGAGTTCGGCCAGCCGGCGCGCTTCATCATCGTTCGGTGCCGACAGGGCGAGCGGTGGCTCGGGTGGCGGCGGCGCCGGCAGTGCCAGGGGCGGCGCGATGGGCGGTGGTGGCAAGACCGGCTCGGGCGGCACAGGCGGCGCTTGCGGGATGAGAATAGTGCCCTGGTCGGTCTGGGTCCGTGGGGTTTGCAGCGATGGCGCCGGAAACTGCGTCGTCGTGAACTCTTCCTTGTCCGGCGCGGTCATGTTCCGTGGACCGCTGCCGAGCGAGGCGTAGATCATCCATCCCGCGATCAAGACGGCGCCGAGCGGCACGCCGAATTTCACCAAATTGCCGAGGGCAGTCGAACCCCGCGCTACCGCCGTCGCAGCGGAGGCTTCCAGTTCGAGCGAGCGATAATCCTGTGGCGAGGGCATGGCGCGTCAGCCTCCTGCGCTGGCTGACGGAAAACCTACGCGCTGCGGCGCATAGGGCTCGAGCCCATTCGGCTCGTGCACATTGGTCGCACGCCGATTGAAGATGCAGGTCGATTCCGTGCCATTGCGCAGCGTCCATTGCGGGCTGACCTTGTCGACGACGACGAACGGTCCCTCGGTCCGGAAATTGACCAGGCTCTCATTGCGCTCGGCATCGACGATGTAGATCGCCGGCGTTTCACCCTCGAAGCGGAACCAGGTCTTCACGCCGTCGTCGAACACGGCGACCGGCTTGTTGGTCGACGAGCCCTTGTAGCCATAGTCGCTGTTGGCGTTGGCGATGTTGAGATCGCGCAGGTTCGGATTGGCGGCGCGCTCCTTGGCGGCCGCGAGCAGCTTCGCGCTCGCCTCGTCGTCGGGAAACCGGAACCGAACCGCGTAGATCTGGTCATTCGGCGCGCGCGTGTTCGACCGCAGCAGGAAGCTGTAGATGCGCTTGTCGGTGACGACGTTGAGGTTCGACTGCGCATTCTTGTCGATCGGCTTGACGAAGATGATGTCGCCCTTGCGATTGGGCTCGACCTTCCAGGCAAGGGAATCGCCGAGCGCCAGCGTCTCGATCTTCTCGTCCGGCTGCAGCTGGATCATCGTCGACGTGCCGTAGGTGGCGTCGATCGCCGTGACGTTGTCGCGGTTATAGACGACGTCGCGGACGCGAGCATCGACCCGTCCCGCGCGCGGGATCGCTTCCGCGAACGCATGGCCGGACACAAGCAAGACGCAGCCTGCAAGGATCAGGCGCCGCCTCATGATCTCTGCGCTCCGGCCGTGCCGGGAGAGGGAGCCGTCTCCTGGTCGCGTCGATATTCGAGCACCTGGAAGCCGAGCGGATTGTCGAAGCGATACTCGTTGCGCATCGGTGCGGAGGTGTAGCGGAAGCGCACGAGCGAAACCCAGTTGCGCGTCGTGATGCTGGTCGCCGTTTTCTCGTCGGTGGAAAACCGCACCAGCGCGGTGCGGTTGTTCGGGAACGTCACCGACTTCACCGAGACGGTGACCTCTGTGTTGGAGCCGTAGATCTTGACCGGATTCTGCGGATTGGCCGGCGAATAGATCTCGGTCAGCTCACGCGCCGCGTCGCCGGTAGCGAGAAGCTGCGCCAGGTCGAAATTGTCCTTCAGCGCCCTCGGATCATAGGTCTCGCGCGCCTTGATATAGCGGACCACATTGAAGGTGGTGACGGCCTCGTCCTGCGTCAGCGGCCCCTCGGCCATCGGTCGCTTGACCTCGACGAAGCCCGAAGCCCTATCGACCACCACCATATAGGGCTCGTAGGTCTTCAACGGCACCAGCAGCGCCAGTGCGCCGAGCGAGCCGACGGCAACGATGGTCATGACGCCGGCGACGATCCAGGCCAGCGCCCGCGAGTTCCGGTTGCGTCGGGCGACGTCATGCTCCCAGCTCGCGCCTTCAATGTAGTACCGTGGATCGATCTTGGCTGGCGGCTCGACCACTCCAGCCTCAGCCGTCGGAGTATCGCTCAAGGTCGGCTCCCTCCCCCACCCTGCGCCGGCGGCGAGCCGGGATGCTTGATCTGCTCGGCGAGCCTGCGAAACTCAGGCGATTGCGCCCATGACGACGCCCGCAAACCGACACGCGCGCGCTGGCGCGCCGCCAGCTCCTCGCGTCGTGACGTCGAGGCCGGGTTCAACGGGTTGCGGAAGGCAAGGCGGGCCCTGTTCGCCGCCACGCCGAGCCGATAGCCGCTGACCGTGGCGAGCACCGCACCGATCCGCGAGCTCGAGATCGGCACGCCTCCGGCGATGGCCGCAGCGACGTTGTTGATCTGGGCCAGCAGCAGCACGCCGATGATGGCGAGCAGCACAACGGGGCCGATCGTCGCCCAGCTCGCACTCTTGGTGTTGGCGACGCCGTTCAACGTGTCGATGGTCTGCTGGATCAGCGAGACGTAGAAGGCGAGGAAGGCGTAGACGAGGACCTGCACCAGAAAATACTGGATGAGCGTGCCGAGCCAGCCGCTGAAGAAGCGCGAGGTGACCCCAAACAGCAGCAGGATGATAAAGACCGGCGCCAGCGCCAGCAGCAGCCACATGAAAAGTTTCGACAGCACGATCAGGAAGATCGCGAAACCGATCAGCAGCGCCATCACGACATAGAAGACGGCGGCGAAGATGTAGGGGCCCCAATTGGTGAGACCCGCATTCTGCAGGAAGGCTTCGGTGGCGCTGTTGGTGGTGTCCCACATGTTCTGCAGGGCCGATTGCACGCCGTTGACCGAGGTCAGGTTCTGCGCCGTGCCGGTGTTGTTGGCGGTGGTCACGGCGCTGAGCAAGGCGTTTCCGATCGCCGACGGCCCGTCATTCATGAACCGGTAGGCCAGCGTCTGAAAATCGTTCCAGCTGGTCGCGAGCGCATAGATGAGGAAGGCGCGAAACAGCCTGAAGGCGTGGTCGGCCGGGCCGCCGGTTGCCGTGCCCTGCCAGATGCCGATACCCCAGAAGATCACATAGAGCGTCAGGAGCAGCCCGGCGACGCTCGTCGCTCCCCCCGACGTCAGCGCGTTCGACAGCGCCTGATAGGCGGTTGAGACATAGTTCTGGCCGATCTGGTCGACCGATTGCAGTAGCGAGGTGATGCTGAACGTCGCCATCGTGCCCTCAGATCGGTTTCATCGGGCCACAGGCGTCAAGCGACTCGAACGGCTGAGGTGATGGCGTCGGCGCGGACGCCGCGTAGCCGAGTGGCGCGCCGTCTTCGTCCGGCGAACACGGCGCCTTGAGTGGCTTGTAGGCACAGCCCGCGAGGACAAGCGCAATCCAGCAAATCGCGGCGAGTGCTGCCGAGGTGCGGATCATTTCTTCGGCTCGGCCGGCGAGGTGAAGGTCATGGCGCGCGACAGGCCATCGGTGTCCGGCTCGCTCTTCGTCTGCGCAGCGGGTGCCGGTGGCGCGGGCATGCGGATGACGATCACGCCGGCAGCGACGATGAGGATGATCGCAGCGGCGACGGCGATGGTGATCTTGTTCAAGCGTCCTCCAAAGTCACTGCTGGGTGAATTTCATGGCGCGCGCGACGGCCGACTCCGCCGCGATGCGATCGAGATTGGCCTGGTTGGCAGCGGCGGCGGCGTTGTTCACGACGCCGTTGAGCTCGTTGATGGTCTGTCCGGTCTGGATCTGCACCTGAGTGTTCTGGTCGACGCTGCCCTTCAGGTCCTGGGCCTGGCCGATCTGCTGGCCGCCTTGGGTAAATGCGGAGGAGCGCTGCTTCACCGCCCCTTGAGTCGAATCGATCAGGCCGGACAGGGTCGCCGCGACATTGACGGAGTTCTTGTAGGCGGTGTCGACCGGGTGCGTCTGACCGCCGCTCAGCCCGGTGAGGCTCTGGACGAGCTGCAGGCCATTGATCAGCGTCGACACGATGTTCTGAGATCCCGAGCCCATGCCGGCGAAGGACAGCGCGCCGCCCGAGATCACCGAGCCCAGCGACGGCGCCTGCGCCATGGAGAAACCACCACCCAGGGCCATCTGCGCCAGGCTGCCCTGCGCCTGGGAGGTGCGATCCCCGGTCACCGCGGCAACCGTCTTCTGCGTGAATTGCAGGATCTGCTGGTCGGCGTCGAGAATCTGCCGGGTGCTGGTCGCAATCTCCTGCGCTTTCGTCAGGTTCGCATTGTCGATCACCGGCACCTGGGCGCGCGCTCCCGACGTGGCGATGAGCAGGGCCACGGCGAGGCCGAGCGCCAGTTTCAGGACAGATCGCATGGCAGCCTCCTATTGGCCGTTGGCTTGAATGCTCTCGATCGCGGCGGCGACATCAGCGCCGGACAAGGGCGGCTGGGTGGAGGGCGCGGCAGCGGCAGTCCGCGCCTCGTCCTGAGCCGCCGAGAGGTAGAACAGGACGTTGCCGTCGCTATCCATGTGGCGGGCCGCGACGCATCCTGGGTCCACGGGCGATCCCGGCGGCGTGGTCGAGCATGACCCCGCCGTGCGGCAGGGATCGGCCACGGTCCCCGATCCGACCATGCCGACCGTGCAGGCCGGCGTGGTCGGGGTGCCGGACGACGACGTTGTCGCCGAGCGCATCCCGATGGTGGCGCGGCTGATGTCGCTGTTCTGCGCCAGATTGAGCGCGTTCAGGGCCGTCACCCAGATATTCGCCGAGCCCATCACGCCGTTCCAGGCGAGGTTGTTCTGCAGACGCGCGGCACTGTTCGTATCGATGGCCGCCATCACCGTAGTGGCGGTGCCGACCTGAGAACCGGCGGTGCGAAACGCGGATTGGGCGGCGCCGAGCGTCGATCGGCTGGCATCGAGGCTGGCGACGACGTCGCCCGTCGACTTGAACAAGGTCTGGCTGTTGAGCGCGGCGCCGCGCGCATCCGCGGTCGGGACCGCCGGCATATCCGGTGCATAGACCTGGATGGTGCGGCTGCCGGCGCCCGATTGCGGCTGCACCGTCGGATCGGTGACGCTGGCCTTCTTGCCCGTCGTGACGGCGCATTTCACGCCCTGATTGGCGTTCTGCCGTTGCGTGGAGATCGGTACCAGTTTGATGGTCGCGCCTGCGGTCTCCGAATGCTGCGTTAGCTGCGCGGCGTCGGTGGTCGGGATGGCGGCAAAGGCCGCGCCTGCGCCGATCCACGACCAGGCAATCACTGTCAGCGCGAGCCGCTTCATGCCTCAGCCCTTCCCATGAATATCGGCAGCCAGACGGCTGGATCGTCACCGACGCGGGCCCGCAGCGCGTCGAGCTCGGCCACGGTCTCGGTGCGGCCCGACAGCACCTTGATGATGTCCGGCATGCCGGCGAGATTGAGTTTGGCGATGACGCTGTCGCGGCCGTGCTTGATCAGGAAGGAACGGCTCTCCGGCACCGTGCTGCGGATCCAGGTCACTTCGCGCTCCGAGAGCCGGAAGGCGCGGGTGTAGCTTTCGTCATCCGCCTTCGGATTCGGGAAGAAGACATTGGTCGCGGTCTGCTCGATCAGCGTGCTCGCCGAGTTGGAGCGCACGATGTCGGCGGCCGATTGCGTCCCGAAGCCGATGATGCCGTTCTGCTTGCGGATCGTCTTCAGCTTGTCCTTGATGAAGAAGGCGAAGACCGGGTCGTCGAGCAGCCGCCAGCCCTCGTCGAGGAAGATCATCACCGGATCGCCCGTCAACAGCTCCTCGGTGCGGTGGAAGATGTACATCAGCGCCGCGGTGCGGATGACGGGATCGTCCAGCACCCGTGTCATGTCGAACCCGAAGATGCTCGAGACCGAGAACTGATCGGCCTCATTATTGAACAGCCAACCGCGCTGGTCCGGCCGCATCCAGCTCTCCAACCGAGCGAGGAGATCGCCCTCGCCGGCCCGGATGCGCCCGCGCAACAGCGTCGAGAAGGCCTTTAGCGTCCGCCCGTCCGGCCCGGCGCTCAGCGCTGAAGCGATGGCGTTGCGGATGACCTGCTCCTCGGAGGCGCTGAGCTCGCCGCCATGGCCTGGCCGCAACATGAAGCCGAGGAGCTGGAACAGGAATTCGCGGTTCGGCGCTGTGTCGGGCAGGGACAGCGGATTGAACCCCGTCGGCTCGCCTGGGACCAGAACCTCATATTGGCCACCCATGGCGCGGATGAAGATCTCGGCGCCGCGATCCTTGTCGACGAACAGCAGCTTCGGTCGCGGCGTGACGCGCTGCGACTGCGCCGAGATGAAGGACAGGAAGACCGTCTTGCCGCTGCCCGAGGGCCCGACGACGGTGAAGTTGCCGAGGTCGCGAACATGGTGATTGTAGTAATAGGCAGTCTGCGAAGTGGTTTCGAACACCGAGATCGCCGGACCCCAATGGTTCCCGTCCAACCGCCCACTCGGGTAATTATGCAATGACGTGAAGCCGGCGAAGTTCTTTGAGGAGATCACCGACTTGCGCGCGATGTAGGGGAAATTCCCAGGCAGCTGGGCCCAGAAGGCCGGCTCGCAATTGAGATCCTCGCGCGTCCAGATCACCGAGCGATCGGTCAGCGCCGCGCCGACCGCGGTCACGGTGGCGGCAACCTCGGCAACCGTGCGACCGAGGCACATCACCGACATGTGGTGCTCACCGTAGATCGCCTCGGACGCCAGGAGTTCGTCACGCGCTTCGTCAAGATGCTCGGCGATGATGGAGCCGGCCTCGTCCGACATGTCGACCTGCCGGGCGACGCGGTCGATCTGCTTGGCCGCCTCGGGGCGGTCGACGATGGCGAAACTCTGCGTCGCGATGAACTCGTGCGGGACACGCAACAGATTGTCGAAGGAGCCCGGTCCGGTCTGCGCCGGATACTCGCGGATCGACACCATGGCGCCGAAGCGGGTGTCCTCGGGCCCGGCGCCACGGATTTCGATGGCGTTCTTGCCGAAGAAGATCCGCTTCATCGACAGCGCATCGGCGAGCGCCATGCGTGGCAAATGCATTGGGCGGGGGATGCCACCATTGACGAGCTGAACGAGGAATTCCAGCGGTTCCGAGTGCCAGACCCCATCCCGGCGTACGACGCCGAGCTGGCGCGCTCCATAGGCGGCGAGATTCTCGCGCACCGCGGTGGCTGCGTCGTGCAACTCGCTCAAGGCCGTCTGCGACGCCACGGATTCGCCGGCGGCGTCCTTGCGTCCAAGCAGCTTCGTCAGCATCGCGTCGAACGTGCCGGCCTGGCCCTGCAGCGGCCGACGCACGATGGTCAGATAGAGATCATTGACGAACATCCGCCGCTGCGACAGCGCCGCGTCATAGCGCTCGTCGATCTCGCGGCACAGCGCATTGTCGAAGCTCGACGCGATCCGCGGCTGCACCTCGCGGCGGATGATATGGCTGACGAGCGCGAAGCGGGAATTGGCCAGCGTGCGGACGAGGTCGTTGCGCGCCAACAGGCGGGAGTTGATCTCGCTAATGTCGGCGGTCTCGAAGGAATAGCCCTCGCATTTCAGGATCGTCATCACCAGACCGTCGCGGGTCTTGATGACGTGATCGTCGACATGGCGGGTATAGGGGATGTGGCTGGCCACCGGACGCTCGCGGCGCGACACCGCACCGTAGGTCAGTTCATCGAGGAGTGCCTTTGCCACCATCTCCTCGCCTCACGCGCGATAGCTGTCGGCGGCCCAGAAGGCGCGCGAGCGGGGTGGGCATCTTGTCGATTTGACGAACAGGATTTCGAAGATGCGATCATCGCGCAGCGTCAATATGTAGCCGAACAGATGCAGCGGGATTGCGACCAGCAGCAGGAACAAATTGTGGGAGATCAGAAAGCAGACCGACGAGACCACGCCGTTGAACATGAAATACATGTACGGCACGCCCATCAGCGTCGGCGCGCGTGTGAGTGCTTTGACCAGCGGGCTGATATGCGGCTCTTCGAGGTGCTGGCTGTTCATTGACCGACCGCCGACTGGAAGAATTGAACGATCTGCGCCGAACCGAACACCAGCACGATGCCGAAGATCACACTGCCGGCGATGCCCCAGGTCAGCCGGCCCGACCAGGCGAAGAAGCCGCAGGCGATGACGGCAAGCGTCGCCAGCGCGGTGGCGATCGGGCCGGTCAGCGCCTGCACGAGGGTGGTCAGCGTCGACTGCACCGGCTGCAGTGTGCCGCCCGACTGTGCGGCGGCGCCGGCGGTCATCAGGAGCAACATGGCTCCGGTGAGGTAAGGAACGCGTCTCGACGGCTGCTTCATCTACGGTCTCCTCAGTCGACATGCATCACGAAGCCGTCGCTCCATTGTGTCTTGGCGCGTGGCTTCGCAGGCTCCGAGGCTGCCGCTGGTGAAGCGCCGCCGGAGAGAGGTTGGATGATGTCGGCAGCGGACGACGCGACCCGCGCGGCGCCGACTGTCGCGGCCGCGGCGGGGTCTGGCCATGTGTAGAAGTCGTTCATGACGTCGGCGACGAAACGCACGGTCTCGGGATAAGGCGGAACACCGCGGCTTTTCTGCACGGCGGCCTCACCGGCGTTGTAGGCGGCGAGAATGAAGAACGGATTCCGGTAGCGCTCGTGCAGCGCGCGCAGAAAGCGGACGCCGCCGCGTACATTGCCTACCGGGTCGCACAGATCGACATCGAAACGCTGCGCCGTCTCGGGCATCAACTGCATCAGGCCATACGCGCCCTTTTCCGATAGCGCCGTCGACAGATAGCGGCTCTCGATCTTGGCGACCGACAGGACGAAGTCCGGATAGAACTTCTCCTCTGTGGCGATCCTGACGATCAGCGCCTTCGCGGCATCGGATGCGAGGTCCGTGGCAGGCGCACAGGGAGATGCCGCGCCCTTCTGACCCTGGAGTATCTCGACCGGTTGCGCCGGCGCTTCGATCGGGATGACGCGGCCGGAACTGTCGACGGTGGCGAGCGTCGTAGGCGCTCCGCTCTGCGCGCTGGCCCCTGCCATCCCGGTCGTCAGGAGCGTTCCGATCGTCAAGCTTTGAGCCCACATGCCCTGCCCTCAAATCAATTCGTCATGGACAATATATTGAATGTTGATACGATGGCAACACGACTGGCGACGGGTTTTCCTAGAGGACCGAAAAGGAGGGCGGATGAAGCGGCCTCAGTGGTTGGCGATGGCGATAATCGTCACCGGCGGCGCGCTTGGGCCCGGCGGAGCCGGGGCGCAGGATGCCTCATTTGGCTGCAAGGTACTCCTTTGCGCCGCTGCCACGGCGCCCAGCTGGTCGGGCATCCCCTATTGCGTGCCGGTCATGCAGCAGCTCTTCCGGTCGCTCGCGCGCGGCGGGTCCTGGCCGACCTGCCCGGAAGGCAATGCCGGGCGCCTTGGCTTCGAGCCTTATTTCCCCTGCCCGGCCGGCACGACGCCCATGCAACGAACCGGCGGCGATACCGACGCGCTCGTGCCGGCGCCGAACGGTGATCTTTGCGCCGACACCTCCAAACCGCGGCGCGATTGCCATAGTGGTGACGATGGGTCGTGTGAGACCACCTATCCCACGACACCACGGCAGGCTCGCACCGAGCCCAATTATGTCGACATCTCCACGGCGAACGGCGCGCAGCGCTTTTATTTCTCGCTGAGGGGATACTGAGATGCGCCGCGTCCGCGTCGCGCTCCTCGTGCTGGCAGCCGCGGTATCGCCCGTGGCGGCGCAGTCCGCCGCGCCGGGCTGGTTTGCCGTCCCAGGCAACGCTGTCTACCAGACCGGCGACAGCTGGACGGACGGCGGCGTGATCTATCGCCTTTATGGGGTTCAGTCCTGCCTTCGCGGCACCATCGTCACCAATGCGCATGGCGTGAAGCGCGATTGCGGCGAGGCCTCGCTCGCGATGCTGATCGCGCTGACGCGGGACCTGAAGCCACAATGCTACCAGGCGGCTGCCCTGCCGGAGGCGCGCACGGTCTTCGTGTTCTGCATCGCGCAACCACTGAGCGGAGCAGGCGCCGGCTCACGGATCGATCTCGGCACCGCGCTGATTTCGACCGGCTACGGCTTCGCGGCGCTGACACCCGACGGCAAGCCGGTCCACCCGCCCTACTTCGTCGCGCAACTGGTGGCGCAACGCGGACACGCCGGGCTGTGGGCCTTCGCCGACCTGCCCGAACCGAACGCCATCATCCTGCGCGCGCTCCGGGCGGATCGATCGGCTACGACGCCGTCGCAGCCAACAGCCTCGAGCGCCCCGGACACGCCAGGGATCGCGCCGCCATGACCAACGCCACCACCAGCCGAGGGAGCCTTGCCCATGAGAACCACCAACCTCTTCATCCTTCGCGGCCATGTCGGACAGGCACCGAAGGCCTTTGGCAAGACCGCCAAGGTCAATGTCGCGACCGATCGCGTCTGGACCGACAGCAAGGGCGAGCGAAAGGAAGAGACCGACTGGGTGACGATCAGCCTGCTGAACGAAAAGGTCGCCCAATGGGCGCTGACCCATGTCGTCAAAGGCGACGCCGTCTACGCGGAGTGCCGCATCGCCGACGGCTCTTACAAGGATAAGGCCGGCGAGACAGTCTACACCACCGACGTCATCGCCAATGCCTTCCACAAGCTCGACCTGGGCAACCGTGATGACGCGGGGGCGTAACCGCGGCGCCAGAACGGGGACCATCGTCATGGTCGTCACGCTTGCCGCGACCACATTGGCCGGCGCGCAATCGCCGGAACGATTCGGCCTTTACTCGCCAGGTAGCGCGCTGCAATCGCCACCGCTGCGCGTCGAGGTTCTCGATGGTACGCGCTTTCGCGATATCGAGACGCAGGCTGTCTATCGGCTCTACGGCATCGACACCTGTGCGCCAGGGCAGGCCGCTCATCTCGGCCGTCAGCCCTGGCCGTGCGGCACCGTGGCGGCGGCTTGGCTGGTCTCGGCAACGCTCAACAAATGGGTTGCCTGCAGCATTCTTCGCGATGAGCAGGGCGAGCACCTCGCGCGCTGCGCCTCGGCGGATCACGCCGATATCGGCGCCGACATGATCCGCGACGGCATTGCGATGACCCTGCCGCCAAGCGAGCAGGATCCCGCGATCCGCACCTATGTGTCGGCCGAGAGGGACGCGCGCAAAGCCTATCGGGGCATCTGGGCCAGCACGTTCCAGATGCCCTGGGAGTACCGGACCAGCGATCGGCGGCGTGCGATCGCGAAGACAGGTGCCGAGGCCGCGCCATGAACGTCGCGGCCTATCTCGCGCCCGGGCTTCTGGCGCTCGCCCTGGCGGCTTGCGCCGCCCCGACGTCGCCGGTTGTCGAGGCGTTGCCTCCGCCATCGCGCGACACGCTCTACGAGCCAGACCGCGTTCAGCCCGGGCGGCTCGAATACGCTCCCGATCGGACGACGTTCGCCCCGATCCTGACCGAACGCTTCGTCTATCCGACGCAGGCCCAGGCCAACGACGCCTATCGCCGCCTGCTTGGCGACGACACCATCGCGCCGTCGCGCGCGACCTCTGTCTGGCTCTTCGGCTGCAGGCCCGGAGCGCTCGATGCCCAGACCGCGCGCGTCAGCCGCTACCGGGGACCCGTCGTGCATTGCGCCACAGATTTTCTCGATGCCGGGGGCAGACGCCTCAGGCGCGAGACCGCGAACTTCTATCATTACCGCTCTGTCTGGAACATGCAGCCGGTCGATCCGCCGCGAACCCTTGTCCCCTGGCGCGGCGGTGAGCGCTCGCCGAAAGACGCGTGGCGCTGGGTCCCGGGCCGCGATCGATACGAATAGCGCGGCGGGGGCTTTCCACGGGTGCGACATTGGTTCAATATACTAGATGTTGTTGAAGGAATGCGCGCCTGCGTTCCACAGCACATCGCGCGACGATTGCCAGCGATCACCGCTGCATGGATGTCTCTTGTGATCCCGGCACTCGTCCACGCCCAGGCGCTCACCGCAGATCCAGGAGCGTGGCGTCCGATGTCCTATGCCGATCTCCAGCAGGCGACGGCGGACACCGCCACCTATGCCGATATCTGGAAAGACGCCATCGAGGACAACAACCGCGCCTATCTCGCGCGCGGCGACACGCGCTACGCAAGCGCCAACGCCCCGGCGACCGAGGCGCATTTCGTCATTTGGAGCGCCAGGAAGGCGGTCGTGCTCAGCATCCTGAACACGGCGACGGGCTGCACGCTGAAAGAGGTCCAGGCGTCGGCGCGCGCCACGATAAAACTCTGTCCCCTGCGGATCGCCATCTATGAAGGCATTCAGGTTCGCACCCTCGACGGGGGGAGCGCCTGCTTCCTCGAACTCGCGCCGGCCGCGGCGGGCGCACCCGTGGACCTCGCCCGAACCGTCGCCTACGCTGCCTATGATGTCGCGACGAAGACGGTGAAGACCGGCCTCGTCATCGACCATCAGGCCGTCGACGGCTGCTCGAACAACATCCCGCTGGGCGCGCCATGATCAAACGGCTGCGCGCCCGCCATCATCCAATGTCCGCTGACGGCGCGGTCAAGGCGACCCCTTGCGGGGCGCGGCATGCGCCGCGGCCCGGACCGCCCCTGCGGCCATGCCATGCTGGCCGGCCATCTCAGCATCAGGAGGCTTCGATGCGTTCCTTTCTCGTCATCGCACTTGTCGGGCTTACCACCCTCTCAACGGCCGCCGTTGCGCAGGACCAGGGCTCCGGGGCCTGGCAGCCGATGACGTTCCACAATTTCCAGACGCCATCGAAAACCGACACCCTGCAGACGCTCGTCTGGCCGGACGTGATCCGCGAAGCGAATGCCTACGTCACCACCGAGCTCAAGCGACCGCTCAATGGCAAGAATGCCCTGGTGACGGCCCTGTCCTCGACCTATCGCGACGGGTCCCGCACGATCATTGTCAGCACCGCGCTCTCGCGCGATTGCGACAGCGGCGCGAACGACGCCGGCGCCGAGATCGAGCCATCGACCTGTCCGCTGCGCATCGTCACCATCGAGAACGGCAAGGTTCTCGCCATCAAGACGGCAACGGGCTGCTACGCGGATCACGCCGATCCGGACATCCCGGCGAAGAACCGCAATGACAATTCCTACACGCGCTTCGATCCGGCAGCCGGCACCATCGCCTTCCGGACCAATGTCGGCGGTCGCGACGTGCCCGGCTGCGCGCGGACCTATTCGATCAGGTGATTCCCTGCACCAGGAGGCGACCATGCGCAGGCAGCTTGCCAGATTGATCACGACGCTCGCATTCGTTCCGATGTTGCTCGCGGCGGTGACAGGCCATGCGCTGGCGCAGAAAGGCCAATATTGCGAGCGCACCAATTATTCAGCCCAGGAGATCACCGACGCGGTGAGAAACTCCTCCCTGCGCGACGATCTCAAGGGGACGTCATGCTCGCTGGGTGGTCTCGGGCGTTTCGAATCCGGCGGCAACAAGGGCGTCTACAATGGCAGTTGCTGCACCGGAATCTTCCAGCTCAACAACGCCAATGTCCAGAAATATGCCGGCACGGATCGCGCCGGATACGGGTGCATGTCGCTGCAGGATCAGGTCGATGCCTGGGCCAGGCTGACGAATGCGGGCTACAACGCGCCGGCCGTGAAACAGCTGGCCTCGATGTCGACCTTCGACGGCCAGAAGGTGGACGCCAGTTTCATCGCGGCGTGTATCCAGCTTGGCACCGGCAACTGCCAGAAGATGGTAAATTCCGGGTCATGCTCAGGCTTCTCCGACATCAACGGGACGACGATCTGCGGTATGGCAAGCAACGCCCGCGCCATGGCCGATCCCAATTGTAAGGACGGGCAGGCCGTCTGTGGCCCGTCCGATCCCGGAGATTTCCCGACGTCGACGGGAATCGCGGCGAACCCGCCAACGGCGGCCACCGCGTCGATTGTCGTGGGGCCGACCGACGTCTGACTGCCGGACGGCTCAGTTCAGCTCCGGGGGGTCAGGCAGGATGGACGCGCGGAACGCGGCGAGCTGCTCTTCAGTCGCGTCACACAGATCACCGCCACGATAGTGTGCGTAAACCAATGCCCAAAACACCACCTCGTCCGCCCTGCCGGCAAAGAGGGCCTTCTGCAACGTCCGTCCGATCAGCGCGACGGCGCGGGGCGGCTCGTAGCGAGAATGCAGTTCACTCGCGATGAGCTTCGTATCGGCGGTTCGGATCACGGCGCACCTCCTGATCTAAGAGAGTTGGGTTATGCCGCCGAAGGCAGTGATCCGGGGTCAGGGAGAACCGAGCCTTCGCAATGCCGCGCCTGCTGGATCGTCGTGAGGGTTTCCCGGTTGAATGACATGCGCAGCGCCACGACCTCGTCGCGGCCGATGCGCTTGGGAAAGCCGAGAGGGCGCACGAAGAACCGCAGCTGCATCGCGATCACCATCAGCCGCCAATCGATTGCCACGGTGACGGTATCCACGCGATGCGCCATGCCCCATTCGACCACGCCTTGCGCCAGCTCGAGGAATGGTCCGTTTGCGCTGGGGCGGAGCTCGCGATGACGGGGTGCCACGCAAAAGCGTGTCCATTCGAAGACGCGTGGCCCCCGCGGCGGCTTGCTCCGGCAAAGATCGGTCAGGACGTCGCTCAGCAAATGCGGGCGTGTCGTCGGAAGCAGTCTTTGGTAACCGACGATCTCATCGTCACGCAGGCAGACCTGATGAATCGCATGCGCGTCGTCGAAGCGGTCCCGTTCGAGCCCGTCCGGTTGGCGCAGGTCGCTCCAGCCCTTCTCGTCGACGAAGATGGCATGCCGGAAGCGGAAGACGCGCTCCATCAGATCGCCATGCTGCGCGATCTCGGAGCCAGGGATGAGCAAAAGCATGAGAAATTCCTCGGCTTGTTGGGTAACGAGCCGAGGAGTTCATGAATCAAGCGCGGCGGGTATGGTTAGAAATCACCATTGCGCGCTGGCGCCGCGATCATTCGTGACGGCTATCGGGCAATCGAGTCGTGCCATTCCCGCCGTGGAGTGCGGGCGCGATCCGAAGCTGATAGCCGCGCCGAAGCTTGCGATCCAGCCACGTTCCAAGCGCCATGCGCGCATCTTCGCGCTGCGCGTAGAGTTCAGTGCGGCGTTGCCCAAAGCTCCCGATCCGCCCCCATTCGCGCACCATCGCCGTCTCCCCGAATAACGTCGGCTCGATCGACAGAACATAGTAACGCGCCATGTTCTGCGACGCGTCGATACGGTCGAGCACGAGAACCTGAAGCATTGATGGCGAGGGCCGATGATCGTCTAGCATGATGCACAGTCCCACGCGCGTGCGCGCATGGTCCAACGCAATGATTGAATCAGTTGCCCGTGATCGATTCGTTTTGGTGATGACGGTCGGCTCGGATCAGCCGACGTGACGGCCAGCAGGCTGCGGAGGCAGGGTACGGCCCGCTTCTGACAGAGTTCTGCGACCCCGGCACCCGGGGCTTCCACGGTGAGCCACCCCGCTCTCAATCAGCGCAATTCCTTGGTCTCGGCCATGGCCTTCTGCGATCAACCCGCCAGGGGTCCGCTATGCGCGCATGCGGCCTCTGCGGCTTCGCCTGCGAGGTGATCGCGGCCGTGATCCGGACGCTTCGGGCGCCTGTCGAGCGGGGATGGTCCCCGCCGCAAGACGGGAGCTGATACGATGTCGCAGAACCTCACCCTTGCTCAAGACCACGCCTGGAACCTCGCCAAGACCCTGATGGTCTGCATCACGCTCTTCGAGTCCGACGGCGGCTATGGCGTTCTCCCCTCGGACGAATTCGACGGCGACCCTGCCTCGGTCATTCACGAATATGATCCCTATGCGCGATGAGGCGCTCTCGACGCGGGGCCCCAGCGGGGTCCCCGCGGTCAGGGAATCTCGCTATCCGGTGGCAGCTCCGCCAATCCCTTGATCGCCTCTTTCAGGCGATGGCTACGATACGCGCTGTCGGCAAACCAGAGCTCGATCTCGGCAGGGTCGAGCGTATCGGCATAAGCCGATGTCGGCACTGGACATCCGGACTCCCGGATGGCGCGTATGTTGTGCTGGTAGCGCCGGATCCGCTCCTCCATCGGCAGCTCGGGTCCATGCTTCAGCAATTTGTCCTTCGGCCAAGTCGGCATGGCAGAGCTCCAAACATCCACTCCAGTCAGCGCAACTCGTCGGCCATCTCCGGATGGCGATCGAGCAGCTTGATCAGCTGGCTGGTCGGGCCGCTCGGCTCGACCAGCCCGCGCTCGTATTTGTCGAAGGCGTTCTCGCCGACTTTGAGCAACGCGCCAGCGTCACGCTGGGAGAGGTTCAGCTTGGTGCGCACACGCCGGATCGTCGCCGGCGACGGCGTGCCGTCGACCTGTTCCTTCAGCGTCCGCAGCGCCACGTCAACCACCGCCATGTCCTTGCCGACATGGATGCCGTCGCCCTCGCCGGCCGGATAATAGCCGGGCAGCTCGACCATGAGGCTCACGCCCTTATAGGCCACCACGAACGGCCGCACGCTGCGCGTCAGGATCTCGCCGGTTTCCGGCGCCGTCATGGTGTCGGGAAGCACCGTCTCTTTCATCGCCATGGTCATTTCTCCTTGAACGACATGACCGTGAACTCGGTGATGACGTCCGCCTGGAACTTCACATAGAGCGTCAATCCCCGCGCCGGCACATGATAGACGTCCTGCCAGACGCGATGATCGGCGAACGTTGTCATCGACTTGAAGAACATGCGCCGCTCGATGCCGATAATCGTCTCGACGATGCCACCACGATCGAATCCGAGCGCCGTCGCATCCCGCAGCGCCGATGTCGTCATCGCCAAGCGGTCGACCGACCCCAGTGCCAGTTTGATGGCCTCGAGATCATAGGTCGGCCGCCGCTTCTCCATGGTCGAAATATGCCACCATAAAGGTGGCAGTTCAAGGGCGCGTCCGATGAGGGTCGGACCCCGCTCCATGCCGCCGGCTGCACCGTCTCCACGCAGCCCCGTCCCGGGTCTGCGCCTGCGGTAACGATCGGTCGCGCGGCAGAGGCCAAGCCGCGGATCGCCGGGAAAGGATGGGCGCGGGAGGCAGGCCCTCCAGGAGAGCGAGAGGGTGGCCGGTCCGGCCGTGACGGGTCGAGGGACCAGCGAGAGTGGCTCGCGGCCGGCCCGTCGCGGAGACCCGCCATGGACCATGCAGCCACCCGCCGGCGCCCTGCCCCGAACCGGGCGTCACTCTATCAGGACATCACCGATCGGATCATCGCCGAATTGGAGGCCGGCCGCGTGCCCTGGGTCCAGCCCTGGTCGGCCGCTGCCGCTCCGCTGGCGATGCCGCGAAACGCCACCACGGGGCGAAAATACTCCGGCATCAACATCCTCATTCTCTGGGACGCCGTCATCGAGCACGGCTTCAGCACCCAGAACTGGCTCACCTTCCGCCAGGCGCTCGGGCTCGGCGGCAGCGTGCGCAAGGGCGAGCATGGCACCACTGTCGTCTATGCCAGCCGCTTCACGCCGGGCGAGGACAATGCGCGCGACAGCCGGGACCGTGACGGGCGCGGCGGCATCCCCTTCCTGAAGCGCTTCACCGTCTTCAACGCCGACCAGTGCGACGGTCTCCCGGACACGCTGACGGCGCCGGTGCCGGCTGTTTCCGACGCCGTGGTGCCGCCGGCGATCGACGCCCTCATCAAGGCCAGCGCCGCCGATTTTCGTCTCGGCGGCGACCGGGCCTTCTACGACATCCGGCACGACTATGTGCAAGTGCCGCGGCCCGGCGCCTTCCACGTCCCGATCAATTTCGCCCGCACCGCCGCCCATGAGCTGTCGCATTGGACGGGAGCCAGGAAACGTCTCGGGCGCGACCAGAGCGGAGCGTTCGGCTCCAAGCCCTACTTCATCGAGGAATGCGTGGCCGAGCTCTCGGCCGCCTTCGTCTGTGCGTCGCTCGGCATCGTCCCGACCGTTCGGCATGCAGATTATCTCGGCGCGTGGCTAGACATCGTTCGCGAGGACAACCGCGCCATCGTCCGCGCCGCCAGCGCCGCCTCGAAAGCGGCGGATTATCTGCTGGCCTTCCTTCCCGAGGCCGCCGAACCCACCGACCGGGAAATGGTCGGCGACGAGCAGGAGGCGGCGTGATGCCCTGCCTTCTTCCCAAGAACGACTCGACCGAGCCGCTCCGTGTCCTCAGCCTCGGCGCCGGCGTCCAGTCGACCACTCTCGCGCTGATGGCGGCGCATGGCGAAATAGGCCCCCTCCCCCACTGCGCGATCTTTGCCGACACCGCCTGGGAGCCACGGGCGGTTTACGATCACCTCGCCTGGCTCATGTCCGGGACTGCCTTGCCGTTTCCGGTCCATGTGGTGACGGCCGGCAATCTCCGCGAGGATCTCCTGGACGGCGCCCGCGGCCTGCGATGGGCCTCGATCCCCGCTTTCACCCGCACCGTGACGCCCGCCGGCACTCCGATCGCCGTCTATGGCGAGGATGAGGATGGTGAAGACGTCCAGATCGGCGAGCGGGTCCTTGCGACCGATCTCGTCGACATCGGCATGATCCGCCGCCAATGCACCTCAGAGTACAAGATCGCGCCCATCCGCAGGAAGGTGCGCGAGCTCGCCGGTCTCGCCGGCCGGCCCTCGCCGGACCATCCCGTCGTCGAACAATGGATCGGCATCTCGCTGGACGAAGTGATCCGGATGAAGCCAAGCCGGGAAGCGTGGCAGGTCAACCGCTGGCCCCTCATCGAGCGGCGGATGACTCGCTGGGACTGCCTGCGCTGGCTCGATCGGCACGGATATCCGACGCCGCCGAAAAGCAGCTGCATCGGATGTCCGTTCCACAGCAATGCGATGTGGCGCGCACTTCGCGATCACGACAGGGAGGGCTGGCGCGACGCGGTTGCCGTCGACCGTGCGATCCGCACCGGCATGCGGGGCATGCGCGCCGAGCTCTACCTCCATCGCTCGGCCGTTCCGCTCGAGCAGGCGGACCTGTCGAACGACGCCGATCGCGGCCAGCGTGATCTCTTCGGCAATGAATGCGAGGGCCTGTGTGGCGTCTGATCCGGTGCTATCGGCGCCAGGTCAGCGCGGTGAAGCGGAGCTCTTGCAACACGACGGATCCTCGGCCGGCAACGCAACGTCGTGGCCGGTAGGAACGAATCCAAGCTTGTCGCAAAGATCGCGGAAGGCAATCCGATGTGCTTCCTTCTCGGCCTCGGCGGCGTCACAGGCTTCCGCGCGCTCGTTTTCGGAAAGGTCTGAAGGGCCGCAGAGTGCGCAGTTCATCCTGTGGAGCGTGCGCTCCCAGGCGACCAGTGCATCAAGATAGGCGCGGTGCGCGGCGACGGCGCGCTCCTCCAGGGAACCCGGCTCGGGTGCGACGGCTTTTGCCACGCCTCGGTCTCCCACTCCCAGGGCATGTGTCTGCGGTCCGCCCCCGCAAACATGCCCTCGACCACCCATGATCGGGGAGTTGGAAAACCGAGAGTACCCGGTCCCTACGACCTTTAGCACCCGGGGGCGCCTGGACATACGTCGCAGGCTCCCCGACCGCATGGTCAAGGAATCCGGCGCCGTAACGGCCGGCGCCAAACCGGTACTCTTGGGGTTTCCACGCCCCAGGGCGGCGCGTACCGCCCCGCAGTCTTCATACCGAGTCGGGGCGCTCGGTTCCAGATCGTTGTTCGGCCGTCAACATTTCCGTCGCGGGCGCCGGCCGGGCTGCGGCCGTTCGTGCCCGAGCCGAGAGCGAGAGAGGGGCCGGGTCACTTCGTGACGGATCAGGAGGCGGGGAGAGAGGCTCCCGGCCGGTCCGCCACGGAGAACGAACATGGCACCTGCCATCCAGAAGATCGTCCTGAACGGCGCCCGGGACATCGCCTTCAACAAGCTGATCCTGTCCCAGGCGAATGTTCGCCGGATCAAGGCCGGCGTGAGCGTCGAGGAACTGGCGGAGGATATCGCCCGCCGCAAGCTGTTGCAGAGCCTGAATGTCCGCCCCGTGCTCGACGAGGAGGGAACCGAGACCGGCATGTACGAGGTTCCCGCCGGCGGCCGCCGCTATCGTGCCCTCGAACTCCTCGTGAAGCAGAAGCGCCTCGCCAAGACTGCGTTGGTGCCCTGCGTCGTCGGGGACGCCTCGTCCGGCACCTCGGCGGAGGAGGATTCGCTTGCCGAGAACGTCCAGCGCCAGGCGCTCCACCCGCTCGACCAGTTCCGCAGCTTCAAGGCCCTGATCGACAAGGGCCTTAGCGAGGAGGAGATCGCCGCACGCTTCTTCGTGCCGGTCAATGTCGTCAAGCAGCGGCTGCGGCTCACCACCGTCTCGGAAAAGCTGCTCGAGGTCTATGCGGCCGAGGATATGACGCTGGAGCAGCTCACCGCGTTCAGCGTCTCCTCGGACCATGCCCGCCAGGAGCAGGTCTGGGACAGCCTGTCCCGTTCCTACAACAAGGAGGCCTATTACATCCGCAGGCTTCTCACCGAGAGCGCGGTGCGCGTCAGCGATCGTCGCGCCCAGTTCGTCGGCGTCGACGCATATGAAGCCGCCGGCGGCGTGGTGATGCGTGACCTCTTCACCGACGATCATGGCGGCTGGCTGCAGGATCCGGCGCTTCTCGACCGGCTGGTCGACGACAAGCTCAAGGTGGAGGCGCAGGCCATCGCGAGCGAGGGTTGGAAATGGATCTCGGCGGCACTCGACTTCAAGTACGGCTACGCAAACGGCCTGCGCCGTCTGGTTGGCGAACCGATCGACATGTCGACGGAGGAGCTTGCGGGCTACGAGGCGCTCAAGGCCGAGTTCGATGCGCTGAACGAGCAGTATGACAGCGCCGACGAGCTTCCCGACGAGGTCGACGAGCGCTTCGGCGAGTTGGAGACGGCGATCGCCGCCTTTGAGCTTCGCCCGCTTCGCTACGATACGGCCGAGATCGCGCGCGCCGGCGTGTTCGTCAGCATCGATGAGGATGGTGCGCTCGAGATCGAGCGTGGCTTCGTCAGGCCGGAAGACGAGGCCGCCCCTGATGCAGACGCCGGCACCGCGACCGGGGGCGACGACCCGGGTGCGGGCGCTCGCGCACCTGTCCCGCAGGCGGCGATCACCGTCGGCGGAGCACCCACGGGCGACAGCGACGGCGTGGAGGTGGAACCGGAAGAGGAGGATGCCCTCCGTCCGCTTTCCGAGCGTCTGATCATTGAGCTGACGGCGCATCGCACGCTGGCCCTGCGCGCGGCGGTCGGGGCGAATTTCGACACGGCCTTCCTCGCGGTGCTGCACGTGCTCGTGCTGAACGCCTACTACCGCTATGCGTCGGACACCTGCGTCGAGATCACCGCCAAGAGCACCGGCTTCACGGCTCAGGCACCGGGCCTGAAGGACACGCCGTCCGCCAAGGCGATCGGCGAGCGGCACGAAGAATGGCAGAAGCACCTGCCGGAGAAGTCGGCAGACCTGTGGAATGCCCTGGTCGCTTTCGACGGCGACAGCCGCCAGGCGCTCTTCGCGTACTGCGCGTCGCTCTCGGTGAACGCCGTGCATGAGCCCTGGAACCGCAACAAGGACCGGCAGGCTCACGCCGATCATTTGGCGCGCGCCGTGACGCTGGACATGGCGGCAGTCGGCTGGGTTCCCACCGTCGAGAACTATCTCGGCCGCGTGCCCAAGGTCCGGATCCTCGAGGCGGTTCGCGAGGCGAAGGGCGAGCAGTCCGCCCAGCTCATCGACCACCTGAAGAAGGCCGACATGGCGGCGGAAGCCCAGCGCCTGCTCGCCGATTCCAGCTGGCTTCCCGAGCCGCTGCGCACGCGCGAGATGTCCGACGAGGAACTCGACGCATCGGCCGGCGACGCGGGCGACGAGGACCTGCCTGAATTCCTCGCCGGCGACATCGATGCCGACGAAGGCGCGGATGGCGATCCCGACGGCGAGCTCGAACACCTCGACGCGGCCGAGTGATCCGCTGACACGCCGGGGCGGCATCGGTCGCCCCGGCACTTTCTCACCCATCATCCCGCAGACGAGCCCGGCCCCGCGCCGGGCTTCGTCGTTTCTGGAGCCTCAGCATGTCCGCGAAAGCGATCTACGACACCGCCCCGCTTGGCGCCATCATCCGGTTCTCCGACGGCCGCCCGCGGCCACCCGCGCGTTTCACCAGGAAGCTCGCAGCGTGGGAGCGGTCAAACGGCATCGGCCGGCTCATCCGCAAATCGCCGCCCTTCGTCACCGGCCGGCTTGCCAGTCCCGCCACCATTACCTTGCATGAGGGCGACATCAGCAGCGCCAATGTCGTGCTCGTCATCGTCCACCGTACCTATGGTGTCGACAGCGCCTTGCAGTTCGAGGTGATCGACGTTCCCAAGCCCGATAGCTGGCGCATCGTGCGGCCCTATGGCGAAGCCGTCGAGCTTCTCCATCTCGCCAATGACCGCGCCGCGGCCGACGCCTGGCTCAGGCAGAACCGCCACCCCGAGGCCCGCATCGAGCGGGTCGACGACCTCGGCGATGCATCCGCCGACGCCGACGCATCGGGGTCTCCGGCGCGGGAGGCCGTGTGATGGACTGGTACGCCGACTGCTCCTATCACGCTGAACGTAAGCGCCGGTTCCACGCGACGGCCCGAGCGCGCCTGCGCCAGCTCGTCGCTGAATTGCGGCTTCCTGCCGGCCGCTTCGATCTCCGCTCGAACCAGGGCGGCATCGCCGTCTCGGGCGAAATCACTCTCCATGGCGAGCAGATCTATGTGCAGGTCTGCCAGCCGGCGACCCGCGCCGACACCGGCATCCTCATTCGAACCTGTCGCGATCGCCGTGACTATACCGGCGGCGCCAATCACTTCGCGCCGCTGTCCCTGCTCGACGACATACCCGCCCTCGCCGCGCAGGTTCGCGCCGTGATGGCGACCAGACCGGGCGCATCGCGCGCCGCCTGATGTCCCATCCCCATCAACCTGGCAGCCCGGCAGCGATGCCGGGCTGCTTTCGTTTCAAGAGCACGACGATGCCCGCCTTCACCATCGAGACCACCTACCACCTGCCGGTTTTCCGGCATCAGACTTACGAGGCCGAGACGCTCGCACAGGCGTGCCGTCTGGCCATCGAGGACGACGACTGGTCGCGCGAGCAGCGCGACTATGAGAGCGCCGGAGAGACCTATGTGTCCGGCATCTGGCCCGGCGTCGACGCCGCCTATTATGGCGTCGCGTTGCCGGTGCCGAGCCACTTCGGCGAGGGCGTCACTCGCAAGGCCGATCATTTCGAGATCCTGCTCGGGCTGCTGAAACTGCTCGCCCAGGACCGCGATCTCGATGGGCAGGAAAGATCCTACTGGATTCCGCGCGCCCATGCGGCGATCGCCAAGGGCGAAGCGATCCTTGCCGGCGCCCGCGACCCCGATATCGGCGACATCCCGCCGACCGGTTTCGTCGTCGCCCGCGTGATCAACAGCTTCGGCGAACAGGACTACCTGTGCGGCTGGGACCCCGAATGGGGAACACGCGCTTCCCTGTCGATTGCACGGGCGTTTCGCTTTCTCGAGCGCAAGGACGCCGCCGCCGCTTGCGAACGTGCTCGCCTGAGCCGGAAGCCAGGACGCAGTTGCTGTCGCTGCGGGCCGCCATCGAGGAACTCGCCTACGACTTCCTCGGCCAGACCCATGGCGGATGGCCGGACGGCGACGGCGCCTATGGCGATTTCACATTCGACGTCGAACAGCGGTCGATCAGCCTCGACTACAACGAGCGCTACAGCGCCACCGAAAACTACGTCCACGAGTTCTGAGGAGGCGACGATGGCACATCCCTATCACCACGCCCTGTCCTCGGTGAAGAAATGGGGCGGAACGGTCGAGGACTATCTCGCAATTCATAGCTGGTTCGATGCATCGAAGCAGATCACCGCGGACTTTCGCCACCGCGCCTTGCGGCACCACGCCGAGGGCATCTTCATGGCGGAGACCATTTTCGGCACCACGATCACGCTCTCGACCGGCCGTGTGATCCCGACCCGCTGGGTCGGCGAACAGCACGTTCAGGAGGATCTCGGCTTCATCCCGTCCTTCGCCGATTGGGTTCGGACCATCCGCCCGGAGCCCTGGATGGGGCGCGCGCAGCGCCTTGAACTCCAGGTCGATCCCGCCCTAGCGGCAGCGAGCACGGAGGCGGCCTGATCATGTACGGCACGTATCTTCGGCTCGACATCACCGTTCATGCGAGCTGGCAAGCCGTCGTCCGCGCCGCGTCTCGCAAGCTCGCGCGACAAGCCCGGCACGATCCCGCCAAGCGTGCCCAGCGCAAGCAGTTCTATCGCGTGATGCTCGAACATCACCGCAACGCTCAGGAGCTCGTCCGCACATTCCGCCTGTGACGCGCTCGTCGTCCACCATCGCGATCCGTCGCATCCGCCGATGCGAACACGTCGTCCGTCCTTTCCGCTTCCCGGCCCTCGCGCCGGGCTTTTCATTTCAGGAGCAGACCTAATGGCTGACTATCACTCTCCCACGGTGATCCAACCGACCATCCCCAGTGCCGACATGACGGCGCTCGAGCGCTTGATCCTCGGCCACATCTTCGACACCGAGGCGGACGGAGACGGTCTGTACCTCTTCGCCGAGATCGGTCCGAGCGACAGCTTCGAGCTCCCGGTTCCAGACCTTCGGCGTGCGATCGCCGCCTCGGCCGACACCGAGAGTACCGTGAACGCCTATATCTCTGAAAGGATCGCGGCGCCCACCGATGACGACACCCATGTCGAGATCGACCTCAGCGGGATGTCGTGGGAATTCATCCTGCAGGACATCGTCCGGCGCTCGCCGACGCTCGACCATGTCACCGCCATCTCCGCCTTCACCTGCACCCGGATGCGTCCGGACGGTTTCGGTGGCATGGCCGTCGTCATCACGGCTGACGCCATCCGTGGCAAATCCACCAACGACATCGTCGAGGACTTCCTTGGAGACGATGCGCATGATGCCCTCTATGCCGGCACGCATGTTCTTCTTCGTGTCCGCGAGCACGCGGTCAAGGAGCAGATTGCCGAGGCGATCGGGGCCGACCCCGATCTCACCTCGATCAACCCGGACGCGGTGACCGAGAGCGACATTCGCTCCGCCTGTCTCGATGTCGTCGCTTGCAGCGATCTGTCGGAAGAACAAGGCGCCGCCGAGTTTCGCGCGGCGGTCGCGGCCATTCGTGCCGCCGAGCGGCGCGATCAGGCGCCCGGTTGACCTCCCCTTCCCTGCTCACGCCTCCGTTTGCGCCCGGCCACTGTGCCGGGCTTTTGATTCAGGAGACCTGCCATGGCTATACCCGACCATGCACGCGCGAACTTCCAGACGCTCCTGCGGGCCGCCCGCGACGGAAACCTCGCTTTGCTGGAATGTGCTGACGCGGTGACCAGTGCGCCGCGATACGTGATCTGTGCCGTCGGTCGCGACGGCGCCGACTTCACGATGACCCCCTTTGGTCATCTCGCCGATGCGGACCCCTACGACGCCTATCTGCCGCCTCTCGAACCGCCGGCGACGTCGCCGTCGACCTGACGCGCCCGCAACAGGTCCTGTCTGGACGCCGCACTTTGCGGGTCAACGGACACGCCGTTTCCGCCCCGACCATGAGGTCGAGCGTGACTTGCAAAGCCTGGCTGCGTCCCGCCGACATGCCGTTGCAGCGCGGATCAGGAGGTGACGGCGATGTGCAAGGTTCTCAACAAGCACAAGGTCGGCGTCCCGCACGGCGCCATCTATATCGGCCGCGGGACAAAGTGGGGCAATCCATTCAGGATTGGTCCCGATGGCGATCGTGCGACCGTCATCGCGAAACATGAGCGCTGGCTGCATGACCAGCATCATCTTCTTCGAGCTCTCGACGAGCTTCGCGGTCACGATCTCGTCTGCTTCTGCGCGCCGGCAGCGTGCCACGGCGACCTCCTGCTGCGGCTCGCCAGCGCGACGCGCGAGGAGCGCATCGCCTGGTGGTGCCAGGCGGCCTAGCGCCGCCGATTCATCACGTACCCATGGAGGCGTCCCCGCTGTTCCGGCGCGATCCGGCATAGTTCCGGTTCCGGCATACCGTCTGTCCTGGCGGTCATCTTGCCCATGCCCCGCGTATGAGCCGTGGCCATCCCTTCCATTGCCACCTTGGTAGCGGTCTCGCCGGCTGTGTCGGTCAACCCGCGAGGGGTTCCCCTCGTCTACTCGGTGACCGCGCCGTCCAGCCCTCTCCTATGGCGTCATCGGGAATGACCCCGACCAATTTCAGAAAGACTGGATCATGAGCAGGACGACCATACTGACGCCGCCGTACCATCCCGACGATATCGCAGTGTGGCCGGATGGGGCGTGGGCGACGCTCGGAGAGGTGTGGCGCGGCGAGTTCAGCCACCGATCCGACGACTTCGAAATTGTCCGTCTCGAAGATGTCGCGAGGCTGAAAGAGCTCGGCCTGGCTGATGACTTCGATGTTTCCTGAGCCGCTGAACACTGGCCGCCGCCCATTGCGGCGGCCAAGCATCCATCAGCGCTGACGCCGAGAAGCCGCAGCCGGGAGTGGACAGAGCCATGGTCCGCGCTCAGCCCAAGAGTGAGAGGGAGGCCGGAAAGGGGCGATCCGGCCGGGACTGAGAGAGAGCGACCGGCGGATTGCCCATCCCAGCTCTCCCGGATCGCCCCCCATGAATGGCCTTCACACCTCCACGGCAGCGTGTGCCGCGGCGCCTTCCGCTCTCGCGTCTCCCGCCCCGTCGAACGCAGCCCAACTCCTTGCGGCTGCCGAGCTGCTTCTGCCAGACCTCGCCCGCGGGCGCCGCATCACCAGTCCCATCCTTCGCAGCGCGATGGAAACCGCCACCGGCGGCTCGGATTCCGACGGCGGCTGGCTCTGGCGCGACGCCTATGAGGCCTGCGAGGCCGCGCAGGTTCTGTTCCTGCGCAAATATGGCCCGTCCATGCGCCGGCAGGCGGCGAAACCGACGGCCCTTCTTGCGATGCTGTCGCGCATCGCGGCGTTGCTGCCGACCCAGACCCGTCGCTCGGAGGAAAGCCAGAACTTTCAGCAGTTCTCGACGCCGATCGACCTTGGCATGGTGGCTGCCGTCGCTGCCGGCGTCACCGACGGCGATATCGTCCTCGAACCCTCGGCCGGCACCGGGCTTCTCGCCATTCTTGTCGAGCAGCCAGGCGTCAGCATGGCGCTCAACGAGCTTGCTGAGACGCGGGCGGATCTGCTCGCAAAGCTCTTTCCATCGGTCGCTGTCACACGCCACGATGCGGCGCAGATCGATGATCGTCTCGATGAGGGTTGCAGTCCCACCGTCGTCCTGATGAACCCGCCCTTCTCCGTCGCCGCCCATGTCGACGGCAAGGTGCGCGATGCGGCATTCCAGCATCTCTCGTCGGCCTTCGCGAGGCTACAGGACGGCGGCAGGCTGGTCGCGATCACCGGAGCGAGTATGGCGCCGGACGCGGCCCGGTGGCGCGACGGTTTCATCCGCCTCCAGGAACGCGGGCGTGTCGTGTTCTCCGCAGCCATTGACGGCCGCGTCTACGCGCCTCACGGCACGACGATCGAGACCCGACTGACGGTCATAGACAAGGTGCCAGCCGAGGATGCGAGCGCGTTGCCGGCCTCGCCCGGCACCGCGTCCGACGTCGGCATGCTGCTGGACTGGATCGCCGAACAGCTGCCGAAGCGCGCGTCCATTGGGATGGCGGCGGCTCGCCCATCCTCCTCGTCCATCGTCAGGCCATCGCGCCAGATCCCATCGGCCGGGTCGCGTCCTCTTCGGTCGACCATGCTGCCGGCGCCTGCCGAGCCGCCCGTCGAGCTCGCATACGAGACTGTGGATTGGGCGCCGACCGAGCGCGGCAACCTCTCGGACGCGATCTATGAGGGCTACGCGCTGCAATCGATCCGGATTCCGGACGCGATGCCGCATCCGACCCTTCTGGTGCAATCGGCGGCAATGGCCTCGGTCGCGCCGCCCAAGCCGGCCTATCGGCCGCGGGTCCCGGCGAAAGTCGTCACGGATGGCCTGCTCTCCGACGCGCAATTGGAAAGCGTGATCTACGCCGGCGAGGCCCATGCGGATCATCTCGCAGGGTCCTGGACGGTTAATGCGACGTATGACGTGGTCGCGGCGGCGCCAGAAGATGCCGAGAACGCGGTTCGTTTCAGGCGCGGCTGGTTCCTCGGCGACGGCACCGGCGCCGGAAAGGGCCGCCAGGTCGCCGGCATCCTGCTCGACAACTGGATGCGCGGCCGCCGGCGCGCCGTGTGGGTCTCCAAATCCGACAAGCTGCTCGAAGATGCCCAGCGTGATTGGTCGGCCCTCGGCCAGGAACGTCTACTGGTCACACCGCTGTCGCGGTTTCGCCAGGGAACGGCGATCCGTCTCGACGAAGGCATCCTGTTCACGACCTATGCGACGATCCGATCGCAGGAGCGCGAAGGGAAGGTCAGCCGCGTCCAGCAGATCGTCGACTGGCTCGGCAAGGACTTCGATGGCGTGATCGTGTTCGACGAGGCCCACGCCATGGCCAACGCCGCCGGCGGCAAGACCGAGCGTGGTGACCAGGCGGCCTCGCAGCAGGGCAAGGCCGGACTGCTGCTGCAGCATGCGCTGCCGAACGCCCGCATCCTCTACGTCTCGGCGACGGGCGCGACGACCGTGGAGAACCTCGCTTACGCCCAGCGCCTCGGCCTGTGGGGCGGCACCGACTTCCCCTTCGCCAATCGAGCAGAATTCGTCAGCGCCATCGACGATGGTGGCGTCGCCGCAATGGAGGTGCTGGCGCGCGACCTCAAGGCGCTCGGGCTCTACGCGGCGCGCTCGCTCTCCTATGAGGGTGTCGAATATGAGCTCGTCGAGCATCAACTCACCGTCGATCAGATCCGCATCTACGATGCTTATGCCGGCGCATTCCAGATCATCCACAACAATTTGCGCGCGGCGTTGGAAGCCTCGAACATCCGATCGACGAAGGGCACGCTCAACGGCCAGGCGATGTCGGCGGCCCTGTCGGCGTTCGAAAGCTCGAAGCAGCGTTTCTTTAGCCACCTCATTACCGCGATGAAAACCCCGAGCCTGGTCGCTGCCGTCGATCAGGATCTCGCCGCTGGCCACGCGGCGGTTATTCAGATCGTGTCGACCGGCGAGGCGCTGCTCGAGCGACGCCTCGCGGAGATCCCGACCGAGGACTGGAGCGATATCCAGGTCGATGTGACGCCAAGGGAATATGTGCTGGATTATCTCCAGCATTCCTTTCCGACGCAGCTTTTTCAGCCTTTCACGGACAGCGAGGGCAATCTGTCGTCGCGGCCAGTCTTCGAGGACGGCCATCCGGTCCAATGCCGCGAGGCCGTGGCGCGCCGCGACAGGATGATCGAGAATCTCGCGGCGCTCGATCCTGTCCAGAGCGCCCTTGATCAGATCATCCAGCGCTTCGGGACGGATTCTGTCGCAGAGGTCACCGGCCGGTCCCGCCGTATTGTGCGCAAGGCCGGCAAGGATGGCCTCGATCGCCTCGCCGTCGAGAATCGCCCGGGCTCCGCAAACCTCGCCGAGACGCAGGCGTTCATGGACGACGACAAGCGCATCCTCGTCTTCTCTGATGCGGGCGGCACCGGCCGCAGCTACCACGCCGAACTCTCGGCGCGGAACCGGCGCCTGCGCGTCCACTATCTCCTTGAGGCCGGGTGGAAGGCGGACACAGCCATTCAAGGTCTCGGGCGAACGAACCGCACCAATCAGGCGCAGCCACCCCTCTTCCGTCCGGTCGCAACCAACGTAAAGGCGGAAAAGCGCTTTCTGTCGACGATCGCGCGCCGGCTCGACACGCTCGGCGCCATCACCAAGGGCCAGCGCCAGACCGGCGGCCAGGGCCTGTTCCGCGCCGATGACAATCTCGAATCGGCATACGCGAAAGCGGCACTGCGGCAATTCTATCTGCGCCTCTTCACCGGCAAGATCGACGGGTGCTCGCTGCAGCAGTTCGAGAGCGCCACGGGCCTTTCGCTGACCGATAGTGATGGATCGATCCGGGAGGAGTTGCCGGCAATCACAACGTTCCTGAACCGCCTGCTCGCCTTGACCATCGACATGCAGAACCTGCTCTTCGATGTCTTCGAGACCATCCTGGTGGCGAAGATCGAGGGGGCCATTGCCTCGGGTCACTACGACGCCGGCGTCGAGACCGTGCGAGCCGACAGCATGGTCGTCGCCAAGCGCCGCACCGTCTACGTCCATGGCGCCTCCGGCGCCGAAACCCGCGTCTTCACGATCGCGCGGAAGGATCGCAACGAGCCGATGTCGCTCGACGAGGCGTTGCAGCGCGCTTCCGAGCGTGATGCGAAGCTGCTGATCAACGCCAAGTCGAACCGCGCCGCCGTCCAGGTTCCCGCTGCGAGCCTGATGCTCGACGACGGCGAGGTGGAGCGCCGCGTTCGCCTGCTGCGGCCGACGGAGCGACATGCGATTGGCCTCGACGCCCTGTCGCAGACGCATTGGGAGGATGCGGATCGCGAGAGCTTCGTTGCGGCCTGGTCTGCCGAGATCGCGGACCTGCCGGAGTTCACGACGTCGACGTTTCATGTGGTCACTGGCCTTCTGCTCCCGATCTGGAAGCGGATCCCCGACGAGACCTGCAAGGTCTACCGCCTGCAGACCGATGACGGCGAGCGCGTCATCGGCCGGCTGATCTCCCCGGCGGCACTCTCGACGCTCTATCGCAATCTCGGCCAGGACGGCGCACCGACGCTCACCACAGGGGAAGCATGGGAGGCGGTCTCGGCCGGCCGCGCGGTCCTGCAACTTGCCGACGGGCTCCAGCTTCGCCGGGTGCGCGTGATGAATGATCATCGCATCGAACTCACCGGGTTCACCGAGGGCATGCGGGACCGGCTCCGCGCGATGGGCCTTTTCAGCGAGATCATCGCCTGGAAGCTGCGCTTTTTCGTCCCGGTCGGCGTGTCGGGCTTCCATGTCGTTGGCCGGCTGCTGGATCGCCACCCGCTCACGACGGTCATCGACCGCGCGGCCGCTTGATCGGAGGCCGTCAAGATGTCCTCCGCCAACTCGGCCTCCGAGCTGGCACGCCGCCTCGCGCATCACGCCGAAGCAGTGTGCCGGCATTATCTCCGTGCCGGTCACAAGGAAGGTCGCTACTGGCTTGTCGGCGACACGCTCGGCACGCCGGGGCGATCCCTCTATGTCAGGCTCAGCGGCCCCGACTACGGCAAGGGTGCTGCCGGCAAGTGGACCGATGGCGCAACCGGTGAGCATGGCGACCTGCTGGATCTGATCGCACTCAACCGTGGCCTCACCGACATCCGTGACGCCAAGGATGAAGCGCGGGCTTTCCTCAGCCTGTCCCTGCCGGAGCTCCCTCCCCTTCCCGGATCACGATCTTCGTCGAAGCCGCGCAATACGTCAGAGGCGGCACGGCGTCTGTTCGCCATGGCGCGCCCGATCGCCGGCACGTGGGCCGACATGTACCTTCTGCACCGTGGCATCGCCTCAGCGATCGTCGATGATCGGGCCGTTCGTTTCCATCCCCACTGCTACTATCGCGACCATGATGATGCACCGACACGCACGTTTCCCGCGCTGATCGCAGCCGTCACCGACGATCACGGACGCATCACCGGCGTGCATCGCTCTTGGCTTCATCCCCACGACATTGGCGAAAAAGCGCCAGTGACATCACCTCGGCGGGCGATGGGGGACCTGCTCGGCAACGGCGTTCGCTTCGGCATGCGCTCCGACGAATCCACTCCGGTGATGGCGGCCGGCGAAGGCGTCGAGACCATGATGTCGCTGCGCATGGTCATGCCCAGGATGCCGATGATCGCTGGACTGTCGGCCAACCACCTTGCCGCGATCCAGCTCCCGCCTTCGCTGGGACGTCTCTACGTCGCCGTCGATGCTGATCCCGCAGGACGCAGCGGGATGGAGCGGTTGAGCCGGCGTGCGCGGCAGCTCGGAATCGAGGTTCTGACCCTGTCGCCAAGGCTGGGCGATTTCAACGAAGACCTTCGACGGCTCGGCAGCCCCAGCCTCACTGCGGATCTGGGGTCTCAACTCGTCCCGCAGGACGGAGCGCGGTTCCTGCTCGCGGCGTGACGGGATGCGCCGGGAGGGGAAGAGGTGCTCGGCATCGGGGAGCCGGCTGTGCTGATCGCAGGCGAGTGTCCCTTGGCGTGAGAGGGCCGCATCCATGGCCTTCTAGAGGGCGAGTGGGCGTCAGAGCGGCCGGGCCGGCAAGTGCGGTCGGCAACTGTTTTCCGCCGGCAGGCAAAAGCCTGCCTTTGCATCGCGAACCAAAACAGCCGCCGCCCTGCCCTCCTCCGCGATGCTCCGGCCGCCGCGCTGCGCTTGGCGGTGCAAGCCCGGCCCCTCCGCCGCCTGATCGCCGCGAAGGCCGCGATGGGCGCGGCCGCCACCCCAAGGAGGACATCCCCATGGCGATCGACCAGCACCCCGACGACGAGCCGATCCACGCTTCTTCGGCGACATCCCAGGTCATCCACGAACTGCAGCTCTACGGCTACCGTCCATATCAGGACGAGCCTGATCCGAGACCCCTCCCCGACGAGCCCGTGGTCCGGGGAGCCCTGGCCGACATTTTCGATGCACTCATCGCGACCCTGGCCGACACCCGGCTGGAGCCCGACCTCGAGGACCTGCTGTGGTCGACGGTCAACCTGTTCCACCGCGCGGCGGGCCGCATCCAGCGCGAGCTCGACCGCAACGAGGACGACCAGCGCAAGAGCCAGCAGGAGCAGGACGGCTCGGAAGTGCGCTCCGTCGAACTCGAGCGCCTCATCGCCGAGGGCACGACCATGATCGAGCGCCGCGAGACCATGGAGTTCTTCCGTGAGCACGCCGGCGACCTCTTCGAGGCCCATGTTGGATCGGTGTGGCATCCGCGGACCGGCTCGAAGGTCAATCATCGCAACCTGACCGCCGCAGTCATCGACAGCCGGGACTTCCTCGCCGCCAAGCGCCGGGTCGAGATCGAGCCCCTGATGCCGGCCGGCGTGAAGGTCGCCTTCGCCGGCGGCCTCGACTGCAACGACTACCAGGCCATCTGGGAGGTGCTCGACAAGGTGCACGTGAAACATGCCGACATGGTGCTGCTCCATGGCGGATCAACGAAGGGCGCGGAGTTCATCGCCTCGAGGTGGGCGGATGCGCGCAAGGTGCCGCAAGTGTCCTTCAAGCCGGACTGGACGCGGCACGCCAAGGCGGCGCCTTTCAAGCGCAACGACGAATTGCTCAGGGCGCTGCCGATCGGCGTGGTGGTCTTCCCGGGCTCCGGGATCACCGACAACCTGGCCGACAAGGCGAAGGCGATGGGTATCCCGGTCTGGCGGTTCGGGGGCGGCGCGTGAGCGTCGTTTCCCTTGAACTCATGGGAAACATGGATATGATGGAAATCATGGATATTAGCGCGGAGGATTCACATGCGCGCCTTCACCACCAATGACCTCAACAAGCAGGTCGGCGAAGTCACCGATGCGGCGACGAAGTCACCGATCGTCATCACGCGGCATCGCAAGCCCCGCTTCGTCATGATGAGCTACGAGCACTACCAGAAGATCAGGGGCGAAGGCGACCCCCGCCGCGCATACGCCGCCGGTGAAACGCCGGACGACGTCGCCTCGTTGTTCTCGGCTGAGCTCGACCGTTTGGCGACGGGCGAAGGCTACGACGATGACCGATGACCTGCGTCCCGGCGCGATCATCCAGTATCCGTACCTCTGGAAGTGGCAGCAGGAACACGGCGAGACCGAAGGTCGCAAGGATCGACCCGTCTGCGTTATCCTCGCAGTGCGCGGATCGGACGGTCTGACCCACCTTGCGCTCCTGGCGATTTCAAGCCGCCAACCGGGCTCCGAGCAGGTCGCGATCGAGGTTCCCGAAATCGAATGCCGGCGCGGCGGGCTCAGCGATCTCAAGCGGGCCTGGATCAGCGTCAGCGAGTACAATTATGATATCGCCGAGCGGTCCTTCTATCTCGATGCGGGCGATCCCTTTCTTGGACGCTTTAGTCGCTCCTTCGTCGGTCAGCTTGCAGCCGCGGTGTCTCCCCTCTTCCAGGCCGGACAGGCGCGGATAGATTGCACCGACTAGCCGGCGTTACGGACTTGCCGGAAGGCTACTGTGCTGACCGAGGAGCGCGTCGACCTCCTCCCCACAGCGTTCGCTGAGCGCCCCCGCTTGCCGACGTTGCCCGGTTGCGGTTTTGCCGGGCCGATGCTGACCAAGATGGGATCGCCTCGTCGCCTTGCGTGTTGTCGGGAATGAGCCCGGGACCGGGGCACGGGTTCGACGTGAAAGCTCTCGCTGAGGTGACGATCTGCGGTTCGAGCGGGCGCCGGCGCGGCGCCGTCGGCGTGATCGACCTGCGTATGCCGGATGTCCGCCAGCGGGCGTGAACGTCGGCGACCCGACTGGCGGTGGCCGGGACGGCGGGCGGGCACTGCGGTGCGGTCCTGGCTGGCGCGGGCGAGCGTGGCCTGGTGGCAGGGGCTCCTGTGGTCGGTGGCTTCGAAGCCCATCCCCTCCTCTTTGCCGCCTGTGTCCGGGTCTCGGCCGCCTAGTGCCGTCAACCCCGCTGGCCACCCCGCGATGCAGGCATCGCGGGGACCCCGGCCGGGGGTTCCCCTTCGCTGCGCTGCGCTGCGGTGACGACGGCGTCCGGCCCCTTCCTTTGGGCGTCATCGGGGATGGTCCCCGAGCAACCTCAAGGGAGACTTCACATGGCCACGATCGCAACCCTCACCCAGAAGGCGGACGGCAACCTGGAAGGCACGCTCGCCACCCTCAACGTCACCGCGCCGATCGTCCTGGTGCCGAACGCCCGCAAGGCGAAGGACAACGAGCCGGACTACCGCGTGATCTCGCGCAAGAACGGCTTCGAGCTGGGCGCCGGCTGGAACCGGATCTCGAAGACCACCGGCGAGGAGTACATCTCGGTCTCGCTCTCGGCCCCCGAGTTCGGCACCATCTACGGCAACGTGGCGCCGGGCGAGGATCCCAACAAGAAGGTCATCATCTGGAACCCCGCCAGCTGACCCGAAGCCGCCGGCCCCGCCACCACGCGGGGTCGGTGCTCAGTCTTTGAGTTGACAGCCGTCAACTCCGCCGTCCCGCAGCATCCTCCGGATTGGCCGCGAGGAGATCGGAGCGCTCGCGGTCAAAAAGTTGACGGCAGTCAACTCGGACGGACCGGCCTTGTACGGTTCAGACCAAGCGAGCGGCAATCAAACTCCGTTCCTGCCATGCCTCCGGGCGCCTTCCTTGGTTGGCCTTCCTGGAAGGCGCATTTGCAAAGATGCGCCCCGATGAGGCTAGTCCGTCACCGCGCGCGCTGGCTGGTCCGGTCCCGGCTATGGACGTGCCGGGATTGCGATTGTGAAGTCGGGCATGCCTCGTCGCCTTGCGTGTTGTCGGGAATGAGCCCGGGACCGGGGCACGGGTTCGACGTGAAAGCTCTCGCTGAGGTGGCGATCTGCGGTTCGAGCGGGCGCCGACGCGGCGCCGTCGGCGTGATCGACCTGCGTATGCCGGATGTCCGCCAGCGGGCGTGAACGTCGGCGACCCGACTGGCGGTGGCCGGGACGGCGGGCGGGCGCTGCGGTGCCGGTCCTGCCTGGTGAGGGCGAGGGCGGGGCATGGCCTGGAGGGTGTCCCCTTTGGTCGGTGGCTTCGAAGCCCATCCCCTCCTCTTTGCCGCCTGTATCCGGGTCTCGGCCGCCTAGTGCCGTCAACCCCGCTGGCCACCCCACGATGCGGGCATCGCGGGGACCCCGACCGGGGGTTCCCCTTCGCTGCGCTGCGGTGACGACGGCGTCCGGCCCCTTCCTTTGGGCGTCATCGGGGATGGTCCCCGAGCAACCTCAAGGGAGACTTCACATGGCCACGATCGCAACCCTCACCGTGAAGGCGGACGGCAACCTCGAAGGCACGCTCGCCACCCTCAACGTCACCGCCCCGATCGCGCTGGTGCCGAACACCCGCAAGGCGAAGGACAACGAGCCGGACTACCGGGTGATCTCGCGCAAGAACGGCTTCGAGCTGGGCGCCGGCTGGAACCGGATCTCGAAGACCACCGGCGAGGAGTACATCTCGGTGTCGCTCTCGGCCCCCGAGTTCGGCACGATCTACGGCAACGTGGCGCCGGCGCCGGGCGAGGAGCCCAACAAGAAGGTCATCATCTGGAACCCCGCCAGCTGACCCGAAGCCGCCGGCCCCGCCACCACGCGGGGTCGGCGCCTCGCAAATCCGATCAAACCGTCACCGATCCGCTCTGGCGGGGCGTCGCCGAGGAAGCGCCGAACGGCCAAGCGAAGAGCGCCAAAGGCGATGTCCACGAGAGAATTGACTCTGGATGGCCAGAGCGTTTGCCGACGCCTCGCGTCGTTAACCTTTCATTAACCCAAAAAGCCTTGCCGCACCGTTAGAATCGGCTCTAAATGCGGTTCTACGTCAGAAGTGGCGTTGAAAGCGCATGTGCGGGAAAAACGAATGGCCGACACTTCACGCGCCACCGATGCAGTTGATGACGTCGACTCGCTCATCATGGAGCATGGTCGCGATCTATCAGCAAAGCTGCAAGCGCATTGGCTTGAGCATTTCCCGCCCGTGGCGGAGAAGTCGCTGCGGTCGTTTCAGTTAAGTGAGGTAGCCCGATTCCTTGGGGTGAAGCCGGGCTATCTCCGAAACCTGTCGCTCGAAGGCAAGGGGCCGGCTCCATCGGTGACGCCATCCGGCCGCCGCTCGTACAGCGCTGAGCAAATCCTAGAGCTTCGCCAGTACCTCGACGACAATGCCAGAGCCAGGAAGCGCTATGTTCCGCATCGCCAGGGCTCCGAGCATCTCCAGATCATCGCGGTTGCCAACTTCAAGGGAGGAAGTGGAAAGACCACGACGGCCGCCCATTTAGCTCAACATCTTGCGCTGGCCGGTCATCGCGTTCTGGCCATCGATCTAGACCCTCAAGCGAGCCTGACGGCGCTTCATGGCCTTCAGCCCGAGTTTGATGTCGGCCGCAATGAGACGCTCTACGGCGCAATTCGATATGATGACGAGCGGCGCCCTCTCTCGGATGTCATCCGGAGGACGAACTTTGCCGGGCTCGATATCGTGCCTGGCAACATCGAGCTGATGGACTTCGAGTATGACACTCCGCTCGTATTGGCGACGAAGGAAAGCGGCAGCATGGGCCGCCAATTCTTCGCGCGACTGGACGAGGCACTCGGCCCGGTAGCAGACCGGTACGACGTCGTCATTCTCGATTGCCCGCCGCAGCTAGGCTATCTGACCATGATCGCCCTGTGTTCGGCGACCGCCCTGCTCGTCACCGTGCATCCGCAGATGCTCGACGTGATGTCCATGTCTCAGTTCCTGCAGATGCTCGGAGACGTCATGGCGCATCTGAAGAAAGCCGGCGGCAAGATGCAGTACGATTGGGTGCGTTACCTCATCACGCGCTACGAGGCGTCGGACCAACCGCAGACCGAGATGGTCACCTTCATTCGCACACGGTTCGGACGTCACGTCCTGACCAATCCGATGCTGAAGAGCGTCGCGATCTCCGATGCCGGCCTTACGAAGCAAACGCTCTATGAGGTCGAACGAAAGGAGTTCACGCCGAGCACATACGATCGGGCGATCGAGTCTCTCGACGCGGTCAATGGAGAGATCGAGGGGCTGATCCACAAGGCCTGGGGGAGGGGGTAATGGCACGCAAGGGACTGTTCTCCGCCTCACCTGAGAAAAAGTTGACGGCAGTCAACTCCGACGATGCTCCCGCGGTGCCGCAAAGAGTGTCGCCTCCGGCGTTCGCAACCCGAGGCGCTCTCGGTGCCGTCACGCGCTCTATTGACGAGTTGGCCGCGCGAGCAGACGCAGCCAGAGACCTCGAAGCCCGCCTCACTGCCGGCGAGACCGTGATCGATGTCGACCCTGACATCATCGACCCGCCCTTTATTGCCGACCGATTGTCGCACGACGATGACGCGGACTTCCGTACGCTGGTCGCGGCAATCGAAGCGCGCGGTCAGGATTCCCCCGTGCTCGTCCGGCCCCATCCAAAGGAGAGCGGGCGCTATCAACTCGCGTTCGGGCGACGGCGTTGGCGAGCCTGCAAGGTGCTCGGACGCCAGGTCCGAGCCGTTGTCAAGAAGCTCTCGGATCGCGATCTCGTCCTCGCCCAGGGACAGGAAAACAGCGCGCGAGCGAACCTCTCATTCATAGAGCGCGCTCTGTTCGCCTGGCGGTTGGAGGAAGGGGGCTACGATCGCGAGACAATCATGAGCGCTTTGACCGTCGACAAGACGGTCGTCTCGCGAATGATCTCGGTGGTAAAGAAGATCCCGCTTGCGATCATTGAGGCTATCGGATCGGCGCCGACGACTGGCCGGGACCGATGGGTTGAGCTGGCCACTGCTTTCGAGGCGGGCGTCGACATCGAGCAAGTGACCGATTTTCTCGCGTCGGCCGATGTGCAGGCGGCTTCATCCGATGAACGATTTGATCTTGTCTTTGGACTGATCTCGAATCCCCCCGTGCCGGAGGAGCCGGCAGCTCGCGCCGTCGCCAAGAAGGCGCATGGACAATACTGGTCCACACCCGCCGGCGTGCGCGTCGCACGCGTCTCATCGACCGACCGGGCATTCGTTCTGTCGATCGACAAACGCAATGCTCCCGGGTTTGGCGATTTCCTGCTGACGCAGATGGATCGCCTTTTCGAGACCTACAGCAACGAGAAAAAGGAGGACTGACCGACCGTACGAAGCTCACCGCAACCAGCTAGGAGCAACGCGGCAAAAGAAAAAGGCCCCCGAAACGGAGTTCCGGAAGCCCTTCTCGTTCTTTGGCGATTACGAGAATCACACTTCCGCGAATCACAGTCAAGAGTCTCGTGAGAGATTGAGCGCCGTTTCGGCGAGCAGATTTCCTTTGCCCTCATAGAGGCAAAGACATGGAACCACACCTATCGACGACGCCCTTCGGGCGGCGAACGCTGACGCTTGCCCATGTGGCAAATCAGGCGATCGCAAAAGCACGGCCGCTCGAAAAGGCGGTTCATAAATGGCACGTCTATCAGACGCTCTGCATTGCCAGGGTCGCGCTCGGCGTGTCCGAGCGCGCATTGTCGGTGCTCAACGCCCTGCTGACGTTTCATCCAGAGACCACGCTGACGGGCGAAGACCTGATCGTCTTTCCGTCCAACGACCAGCTGGCGCGACGGGCGCACGGCATGCCGGCGTCCACACTGCGCAAGCACCTGGCCGTCTTGGTCGATGCCGGGCTCGTCATCCGGCGCGACAGTCCGAACGGGAAGCGCTACGCCCGCAAGGGCCGCGATGGCGAGGTTGCGATGGCCTTTGGCTTCGATCTCGGGCCGCTCGTAGCGCGCGCCGAAGAGTTCGAACGGATTGCTGAGGCGATCATGGCGGCCGAGCGTGAACTGAAGCTGGTGCGCGAGCGCATTACCATCTGCCGGCGGGACATCGCCAAGATGATCGCGACCGGCCAGGAGGTGGGTGTACCGACGAACAGGGCAGGGCAGGGGCCGAGCGACTGGACCGAGATCCACGGGCTCTTCCGCGGCATCATGGCGCGGATTCAGCGGAACGCCACGCTCGCGGAGCTCGAGCCGATCGCCGAGGAGCTCACCCTGCTGGCGGACGAGATCCTTATGCTGCTGGAAGTACATGCAAAAACAGATAAAATGAGCACCAATGAGTCCACATTTGAGCGCCACAAACAGAATTCAAATCCAGACTCCCTAATTGAACTTGAACCTGCTCTCCGAGAAGAGAGGGGGGTGAAGGCAGCGCCAGAACCCCAAACGCCGCGGATGCCGGAAGGGTCCTACCCCTTGGGGATGGTTCTCGACGCTTGTCCCGATGTTTGCGACTACTCCAAGTCCGGGATTTCGAACTGGCGGGACTTCCTGGCGACCGTTGCCGTGGTCCGGCCCATGCTGGGGATCAGTCCGAGCGCCTGGGAGGAGGCGCGGACCGTCATGGGAGAGGTTCAGGCTGCTGTGGTGGTTGCGGCGATCCTGCAGCGCGGTGCCGCGATCAATAGCGCCGGCGGCTATATCCGCGATTTGACGAAAAAGGCGGAAGCCGGAGGGTTCTCTCTTGGCCCGATGCTGATGGCGCTCATCGGCAGCAGAAAGCGCGACAAGAAGCGAGCATGACCCATGTCGAACCGCGGGAATAGCCGTGTAGTCGTCCGGCGACGCTCGGTAACCATCGGGTCGTTCCATTCGGTCGAGAACAACGTTCGTCTCGTGCCCGCACAATCGGACCGCTCGCCGTATGGAAGCCCATTAGGCTGCGGCGGTCTCAAATTCGGTCTCAAGCTCCTCGCGAGCCAGGCGGCCGTGATTCACGAGCAATGTACGAATCGTCAGGGGCGAGACTTCGAAGTGTTCGGCAACGTCCTGTTGATTTTCCATAGAATAATCGTCGCCGAGCATCGCATCGACAACCTCGAACGGGCTGAGCAATTCTGCGGCGAAGGACCGTTGAACTTTCTGTCGGTAGGTGTAAGCGCGAGTCGCGGGCAGAAGAGCTCCGCTCGGCGGTCTGGCAAGACGATCGCCCAGAAGCCGTGCAAGTTCAAAGCGGCGCCCAGTCCGCCATTTGGATCGAAGAACAACCCGGCCCTGAGTGGGCTTTTCGTCGAGCGCGAAAGAGATAGATGCCCCGCCTCGAACGTCCGGTATGATTGCGCGAACAACGCCCGCCATCTCAGCTAACTGGACATCCGTAAGCGGACCCTCACCGAGCCGGTGGTGTTCACGAAGGGCACGGGCCGCCGTGGCTCCTGCTCTGTAAGCGGGGGTCAGACCGCTGCGCTTCGGCACTTCAGTAGCTGGTAGCCGAATGACATCGCGGGGCGAGGCATCGAAACCGCTCCTCTGAGCTGCTTCACGAAGGTCGTCCCCGGTCAAAAGCTTGCCGCTTTGGCCGTGTTCCGCTGCCAGCTCCTCAACACCAGACAACCCAAGATCCTCGATGTCGCGAACCAATTGATCGACAAGTTGCTCCTGGGAGTCAGGATCCTGACCCAGCAGAGCCTCCAATTTGCGAGTGCGTACGAGAGCTGGTGTTTTACGCTCTGCAATTACGCCCGACCAAACTGTCTGGAGATTGCTGTCTTCGATGCCGGCCCAGCTAAGGCGCTCCAACACCTGACTGAGGAACAGGTCAATGCCAGCCTCGAACTCGCTGGCGGGCAGGATGACCGCGTGATCGGTGATGTAGCGGAAAGGCGTTTGGGGGCGTTCCGTCGTGGGTTTCGAAATCAATGCGGTTCGTTCGCCATCGGAGAAAATCGTCAAATTGGGCCAGATATACCCCGATCCAATTGTCGTCAGACGATGGGCGTAAGCCCAATCCTTGGAATTTGAGCGTGGCTCCCAACGCAAACGCCACCAATTCCAGGCGAGCCACTCGGCGAGGTGGTAGGCAGAGAGTAGGGGCGCTTGACGCAGCCTATTGGCCAGGACGTCGTTGCCTTCTGTCAGCCAAAGATCATGCGCCTTGATGCCAAGCGCAGAAAAGCATGCACGCTCCTCCGGCGACCCGGCATCGAGTTGCTCCCATTCGGCAGCTATTGACCAACTGACAGGCATCGTTGCTTCCAAATATCTCTTACGTAGTCGCGCAGATCGTCCTCTTCTTCAAGACGGTAGCCGTGATATACCCCTAACGTAGATGGGTCAGTTTTCGCCTCATAAACCTCGCCATCTTCGTCGACGCACCAGATGAATTTTGGAAAACCATCGTAGGCGAGTTCGCTGACTGCTCCTCGAGAAATGCCTCGACGCATTAGCTCGCTGGCTTGCTCCAACCGGATCACCTTAAGAGCGTCACAAAGCGACTTTGTCGGCCGCGGATTGGTTCTCTCTAGGCCGTAGTCCGCTGGGTTCCTCTTATGATGGCCGCTGCCACCGTATCGCGCATTGACCGCAAGCTCGGCTTTCCGTTCGTCTGTCAGGAAGCCTTCGCGCGCTATCCGTCGCTTCGGATTGTTGCCAGGTCGAGCCATGCTTAACTTGCCTCAAGACGCCTTGGACCGTCACCTTATCAGAGGTGCCTTCCAATTCCCGAAAAATCAGTGGGCAAGTCCGTGAAGTGGCTCGCTGGGCACGCACCGGCAAGGTCGGAGCATGCTTCGGCCGACGCTACAATCCTGCCGCCTTGGTGAGGTTAACGCGGAAGCGGTCGCGCCGGCGCTGGTAGCGCCGGGTCATCTCGGCCGAGGCATGGCCGAGCTGCTTCTGGACGTAGCGCTCGTCGACCTCGGCCGAGGAGGCGAGGCCGGCGCGCAGCGAATGCCCAGCGAACTTACTCTCTCGTTCGCCCTCGCTCAGATCCGGCCGCACGCCGGCGGCGAGCGCGGTGCGCTTGACCAGCCGCGCCACCTGCTGGTCGGTGAGCCGATCCGGGCCGACGTCCTTGCCCTGGCCGGTGACCCGCCGGAATAGCGGTCCATGGGGAATTTTCGCCAGCTTGAGCCAGGTTTGCAAGGCGACGACCGGGCAGGTCGAGTCCGAGGAGCCGCGGCCGATCTCGACCTCGCGCCAGCCGTTCTTGCCGCGTAGCGTCACCAGCATCCCCTTGTCGAGGATCTCGACCCAGCCGCGGCCGTCCTCGGTTTGATCGCGGCCGGCATCGAGCGCGACGATCTCGGACCGCCGCAACCCGCCGGCGAAGCCGAGCAGAAGCATGGCGCGGTCGCGTAGGCCGCGCAGCGTGCCACGCTCAAGCGTCTCCAGCATGGCGATGACGTCCTCCGGCAGCACGGCTTCCTTCTGCACCGGCGGCCGGCCATGGGTGTTGCGGATCCCCGCGAGCACGGTGGCGATATGGCGGTCGGCGCGGTCGAGCGGCGTGCCGCGCTGGGCATAGTTCCAGGAGAGGGCCGACAAACGCCGCTCGATCGTGCCGACGGCGTTCGGCTGGCGATCGGCGGTTGCCGCACCGGAGGCGCAGGCGGTGATGTAGAGCCCGACCACCTGCGGGGCCGGGGGCAGGGGAGACAACGCCTGGCGCCGGCACCACGCGGAAAAATGCTTCCAGTCTGCGGCATAGGCGCGGCGGGTGTTGGCCGAGCTCGCTGCTTCGACATAGTCCCGGGCACGATCGGCGAGGCGTTCGAGATGGGCGGGCAGGTCGGCCGACGGCTGCGGCGCAGAAATGACGACGGGTGGCGGCGCTGCAGGGGAGGGCGCGGCGTGCTCCTGGGCGTCGCTTTCGGGGCTCTGAGGGGTCGTTTCGTGCATCCTTCTATATAAAGAGTAGAATGACCGATAATGCAAGATTATCGATCGTTATTTGTTTGCGACAAGGCGTGCGGTTACTGCGCGAAATCATAGACGTAAGCGCACATGATAGATAGGCTTCTGCCATGGATGCCGCGCTGATTCCGCCCTCTTCGGTCCTGATCGCCGTGCCGGCCATCCCCGGCTGGGCGCTGCCGCGCGGCTCCATGGCCGACCCGGTGGAGGCTGCCTTTATCGTCGGCGCAGCGTTGAATTCCCTCGACAATCTGGTGCGCTCCGACCCGCCCTGGGCCGGCGCCTGGCGCGCCCGGCTGGCGCTCACCAGTGCCGCTGCCGCGGCGCGCCACGTCGGACGGTCGGAGGACGAAGCCGCCCTGCGCGATGCCTGGATGCTGCGTCCTCCCGATAGCGATCCGGGTCCCGCCGGCCGGCTGCTGGCCGCCTGGCGGCGCCTCGCCGCGCGCTCCCCGAACCTCGATGCGACGACTCTCCAATCCACCTGTGCGCTGCTCGGCCTCGGCTGGAGCCCGCAGCTCGCCGCTGTTCCGGAAGAGATCGACCGTCACCTCAGTGAGGGGCGTCCGGCGCCGCTTATTGCCGCCGCGGTGCTGCGTGCCGTCGCCACGGCGGCGCCGAGCGCCGGGCTGCTCGGCTGGTGGGTGGCCGACCAGGTGCTGGCGCTGCGCCTGCGGTGGGCGCTGCCGGTGCCGCTATTGATGGCCGGGGCGCATGGCGCCGCCTTCCGTGGCGCCGGCCGGGGCGGGCGGCTGCGCCCAGCGGACGAGGGCTTCGACGCCGCGCTCTGCCTCGCCGTGGCCCAAGCCTCGGCGCGGGCCTTGCGTTGTGCCGCCGAGATCGCCCCGCGCGCCGCCCGGCTGCAGACGGTGACGCCGAAACTGCGCGCCAAGGGGGCAGGGGAGGCGATCGCTCGGCTGTTTGAGGACGACGCGGTGCCGGGCACGCTGGCAACCGCAAAGCTCTCACGCTGGGGTGCGCGTCGGCTGTTTGAGCGGCTTGAGGCGCTGGGCGCGGTGCGCGAGCTCACCGGCCGCTCCAGCTTCAAGCTCTACGGTCTTTGACATGGCACGGCGCGCCAAAACCCCGGTGAGTTTCGATGCCGAGCTCAGCGCGCTGCCGCAGGAGCTGCGCTGGCGCGAATGGATGGGCCGGGTCGAGGCGGTGATTTTCGCCTCGCCCGAGCCCGTGACCCGCGAGGTGCTGGCAAGAGTGGTCGGCCGCGACTGCAGCCTCGATCATCTGATCAACGACATCCGCGCCGAGCTGCGCGGCCGGCCCTATGAGCTGGTGGCGGTCGCGGGCGGCTGGCAGCACCGCACCCGCAAGAGCTTTGCCGAGGCGATCCAGGTGGCCACCGGTCTCGGCACGGACGATCCCAAGCCGCTGTCGCAGTCGGAGGCGCTGGTGCTGCTGTGCATTGGCTACTTCCAGCCGATCACCCGCGGCGAGCTCAGCCAGTTTTTCGGCCGGGAGATCAGCCGCGACACCATCGGTCATCTGCGCCGGCTCGGCTTCGTCGCCGCCGGACCGCGATCGCCGCAGCCGGGGGCGCCCTACACCTATGTGACGACCAGCGAGTTCCTAGTGCATTACGGGTTCGACACGCTGCGCGACCTGCCCGACATGGAGGCGCTAGAGGATGCCGGCCTGCTCAGCAAGGACATGCTCCTGGCAGGGGATATTCCGCTTGGACTTGGGGTCGAAGGCGAGGTGGATGACCCCACTCTCGGCCTCGACGATGATCCGATGGTTCCGGACGAGGCCTGAATGCACAGTCTGTCTCGCATCCCAGAGGTGATCAGCGCGGATCCCAAGGGCAAGACTAGGGTGCTTTTGGATTCCAATGCTTGGCGGTATGTCGTTGATGCTCAAGCGCAGGGTCGGCTGCTGCGCGCGGCATCGGGTCCAGCCTTCCGTCTACAAATTGCGCCAGCGATTCTCTACGAGGCGTTACGGATGAGCGATCCTGGTGTGAAAGGTAAACTCGTTCGCTTAATGACGAATCCGCGTTTTCAGAGGCTCATGACTGAGGCCTATGCTGAGAGCATGGAAATGCTTTTGGCCTTTGAAGTGCTCCTTCCATCTTGGTTTCGCGATAAGTCTGACCTCAGCTTCTTCCACCGCCTGCGGAAGGATTGGTCCCGCAAGACCGGTGGCTTTTGGGTGCGGTGTGCTGAGAACCCAGATCTTGAAATGAATCGCATCAATGCTCTAGGAGACAGATACGTTCTTGAGGCCGCACGGGCACAATACGAAGACGCGCGTAAACAAATGCACGAAGCAAACTTAAAGTCAGTCCCGAACCTAAGCGAAGTTGTGGCCCGACCAACGATGCACGTGCCAGGGTGGGATGGTTCGAGCGTGGCTGTGTGGCGTATTGAGACTTATGTTGCGATATCATTTGCCCTTCGCCGTCACGGGGATGCTTATCGTGACTGGATCGGTCCCTTTGTGGAACTCGATCAAGGGCTGATCGCTGGCGAAGCCTGGGGCCGATTCTGGATGCACTCGGTATCCGAAAAAATGGTTCCGAGGCAATGGCTGCGATGGGCTCATTCCTTCCAGCAGCGGTTTCGAAAGGTGACAACTGGCTCGCCTGGCGACACACAACTATTTTCATATCTTGTCGAGACGGATGTAATTGTAACGGCGGATCGAGTGCTTATCGATATGCTTGAAGAATGCCGGCCATATTCGCCGGTGGCTCTACCCACTGGAAAGCTGATTAGAGCCGGGCGTGACGGCGTGGAGGACCTGTTTTCATTCCTGAACGATTAGAGCGCATTTGGAGTTTCGGTCTCCGTGTACAAAGGTGCTGTGTATCCACCTGCTGGCGAACCTTCGCGACGGACGACGACGATGCTGATGACGACGAGGAGGAGTGTCCGGAGGAGGGCGACGACGATTGAGATACATAGGACCGCGACGTCGGCCAAACTGGCCGGTCTGGCTGAATTGCAGGATCCAGGCGTGGCGTGGTGACCGTGAGGCCTCGTAGCGACGGTGCGAATGGCCTACGGGTTCACCTGCGGACCGGCCACACAACGTGCCGTGATCTCCCGGATTGTCGATGTCTCATCAGTGATCGGAAGTAGTTGATACGACGTGGCGTCGGAAGGGTTATGGCGATAGGTGGCACCCATATAGGATCGGTCATAGGACGCGAGGACCCAGTCGCCGGCATTGCCTACCGTGTCGACGAGGCCGAACGGGCTCCTCTCGGAAGCATAGGCATCGACAGGTTTGAGGTTCGGGGAGGGTGCGCCGACCTTTGGTAGTCCGGGCAGGTTCGCACGCGCTTCGTCGAGGCGGTTACCCCAAGGATAGACCCGGCCATCGACACCGCGAACCGCAAGCTCCCATTCGAGGTCGGTCGGAAGACGCAGGTTCCGCGATGAGCAGTACAGCTCCGCCTCGGTCCGCATCATTGGCGCGGGGCACGTGTCGCACGGCAACTCGCCGAGTCCCAGAGCGATTTCGCCCGGCGCGGCGACGTGTTCGGAGCTATCCGCCTCTATGATGCTGAATATCTTCCCGAGATCATTGCTCAGCTGATGCAACTGCCCGAGGCCCGTCGCTTCGACGGCGGAACTGCGCTGGCGAGCCTGCAGGATATAGGAATCATACGGTTCCATCTTGCCTTCGCTCATAAGTCGTCGAGCGACATCGAGATAGGAAGCGACCGTCGGTGGGCGGATATCGATCCAATAGGAGCTCTCGTTTGCTCGGGATTCGCTGTCCAATCCATGGAACCAGGTGGTTGCCGGAACGAAGGCCATCCCCGGATGGGCGGTGACGGCGGTCGCGGGCGGCAGGGCCAGCGACACCATCTTCGTGCGTGGATCGAAGCCCCGCTGTACATCCAGATGAAAGGCCAAAGCACGGTCGCTGCCGTCCGCATACTGACCTTCGATTCGTATCAGCACATTCGAAGCCGGGGCCCACACGCGCACGCGGTTGCCGCTGACTCCGCGTTCGTCAAACACCCGGCTGCCGTTGGTGGAGGGATCTTCCTCGCTCGCGGCGACGCGGATATCCTTCGCGATCGTTGGCAGGCCAGCGAGGTCGATCTCGATGAGCACATGGCTCCAATAGAACCAGCCAAGGCCCACCATCAGGATCGCTGCCGTGGCCCCGCCGGCAATCAGGATGCCGCGGATCCTGGCAACAGCTCCTTCACGGCCGCCTGCCGCAGCATGATGGCTTCGACCTAGGAGGATCGCGCGGCCATTCATGCGGTAGTCGACCGTCTGGCCGGTCAGCACCGTATTCCGATCGAGATACCTCGCGACCTCGCCGACGGTATGAACGAGGTCGACCGGCGTCGATCGGGACAGCTGCGGTCCGAACAGGGGCGCCGCGCGCGGCGTCAACTCGCTCCCAAGGGCCAAGCTGAGCCGGCTCGCCTGATCACCATGCAGCGAGATGGCCTTCTCGTCCCGGCCGCAGGCATAGACGATGAGGCGGGGAATGTGGGGTTCCGCGACATAACTGTCGAATGCCGCGGCATGGCAGCAATCAAGAATAAGGATCGTGCGATCGGCAGCCGCCGCCGGCACGAGCCACCGGAGGAGTTCATCCGCCACGAGCAGCCGGCTTCCGGAGCCGGCCTTGATCGCCGTCTGCGGCTCGCCCGCCGACAGCCATGCATGACCGAAGGCGTAGACGAGGAACAGCCCAGCCTCCGGCGGGATGACCTCACCGTCACAGCCGGCAGCGAAGGTCGCTGACGGAGCCATGAAGGATTCGAAAGCCGCCTTGACCCTCGCGGCGACCGCCGATGCGTCCGGCAACCGATCGAGATCCAGCTCGGCCGGCGGATCGCCGTCCAAGGCGATGAACAGCACGCTGCCCAGCTGCTCCATGGCGAGCTACCAGCGAAAGAAGCGCCGCAGGGTCGGTTCGCCCGGACCCTGTTTGGCCGCCGCTTCCGGAACGTTGGCGATGAGCTTTTGCACGATAACCGGAGTGGCGGCACCGAGATGGAAGCAGAGCAGGGCCGAGGCTGCGCCCTCCAGGTACAAGACGGGCATCAACCCGCCGAGAACGACCATGCCGGCGGTGGTAACCCAGTAGATCGGATGGACTTTGTACTTCTCGACCTCGCCTGGTTTGCGAGACAGAGCATACCAATGCAGGAGCTCCGCGGCCGCCCCGCCACCCAAGGCGATCAGGACCTGCGACAAAAGGGAATCGACCAGCATGAACAGCCCCTATGCGTCGCGGACGATCCGCGCCTGTGGGCAGGACGATAGCACCAATAGATTGTAGCTGCGCCGGCGAACCGGCGGAACTGGGCGCATTAAACGTCGAAATCACCAAACCGTCCGAGCTGCCGGAATGCGCCGTCAGTCGTGGTGTGGGCTTTGCCGTGCGCTTAAGAAATCGACCGAGGGCACCCGCTAAAGCAGCGGCGGTTTAGGCTTGTCGCTCGACGACGCCATCCACCGTGCCAGATCGTGGGTGGGCGGTTCCACATTCGGCGGCTGCGTCGGTTAAGGCGGGAAAGTCGCATGACCATTGGGCCATAAACGTCGGCGACGGCGCGCATGGCTGACATCGATGATATCGTTGGTGCCAAGCGAAGGAGGCGTAGTTTCTCAGCAACGGGTGTGGGTGTGAGTCGCGCCCGCCACGCCCGGCAGGAAAGCTGGGAATCGCTATCCATGGCAGGCTGATTCCGCTGGCCTTCACCCCTAAACTCGTTCTTAACTTGTTCTTGAAGAGAAAGGCCTATCTCTCAGGACTGCTGTTCGAACGCCGCGAGAGGAATCCTGTGCTGCGATCCTGGGCAACCCGGTGTCTGGAGCTGCGCAGCGGTCTGCTGCGTTGAGATGTCATGACGACCGCGCAGCAACTGATCTCCCTTCTCAAGAGCCACGTCGAAGGCGACGATGAGCAGTTCCTGACGATTGCCTTACAGGCGGCTGCTAGCGAAGCGCGGCGGGGTCACGGCAAAGTGGCGATGCAGCTTCGCGAACTCGTCGACGCCGCTCGTGCCAACAAAGACCGACCTTCCAAGCGAAGGTTGGCTCCAGTTCCGTTGGCGCAGCCACGGGGTGATCTCGCCAATCTGATCGCGGTCCGGTACGCGGATGTCAGGCTGTCGAGCATGGTGCTTCCCGAAACACTTGACGAGCGGCTTCGCCGCGTTCTTCGCGAACAACGTCAGAGGCATCGGCTCCTCAGTCACGGACTGGCACCGCGCCGCAAGCTGCTGCTTATAGGTCCCCCTGGTTCCGGCAAGACGATGACGGCTTCGGCCTTGGCGGGCGAGCTGCACTTGCCGCTCTTCACGGTCCAGCTCGACGCCCTGATGACCAAGTTCATGGGCGAGACGGCATCAAAGCTTCGCATGGTGTTCACCGCCATGGTCGAAACAAAGGGCGTTTATTTCTTCGACGAGTTCGACGCCATCGGCGCCCGAAGGGCGGAGCGCAATGACGTCGGCGAGATCCGCCGCGTCCTCAACTCTTTCCTGCAGTTTCTTGAGGAGGATGAAAGCGAGGGGTTGGTGATCGCCGCCACCAACCATCCCGAGTTGCTCGACCCCGCCCTGTTCCGCCGGTTCGACGATGTGATCGAATATGCGCTGCCGAGCGCCGAAGTCGCGAAGCGGATCCTCCAGGCGCGGCTGGCAACATTCGATACGGAGGGGTTGGATTGGGACGCGGTGGTCACCGCTGCGACGGGTATGAGCCAGGCCGAAATCTCACGGGCTGCGGCTGATGCCGCCAAGCTGGTTGTTCTTGAGGAGCGGGATCGCATCACATTGCGGGATCTCACAGGGGCCATCGCGGAGCGCAAGGGAGCTGCGCATCGGTAAATGGCAGACGATCCTCTGCGCCCACTCCCGCATGTCTATCTTCCTGGCCATGGTGTAGCACAGGACTACACCGCTCATGCTGGTGGCAGTAACTCTAAGCCGCCGCAGCGCGACAGAGTCCGACATGCTGAGAAATTGACCAGAGCCCTGACGGAGGCGTTGGTTGGCGCCGAAGCACAGCTCCGTGCCCGCGAAGACGGCCTCGCCGCAGGAACGCCGGGCTTCTATCTCGAATTCGATCTGCCGGTAGCTCAGGCCGAGATCGTCGACAAGCTCGAAAATCGGCAGGGAAAGTTCCCGATCGAGCTGGTGAGTGTGCGGCCAGGTAACGCCGACGGTACGACGGTTGCCGCTACCGTCTTCGTCCCCGAAAAGCAGCGCGAGTATTATCTGAAGAAGGTTGCTGATTATCGGGACAAGGACCGCGTTCGCAGGCGCGAGGTCGACGGTCAGATCATAGAGGAGGCGACCGGTCCAAAGAATGAGGTCCTGGTCGCCTCCATCGAGACCGCGCGACTGGCTGTAGCCCGGTCGCTCTACACCGACGATGAAACATTCTTTCCTCTTCCGGGTGTCGCGATCTGGTGGGAGGTTTGGCTGCGGCTAGGCACGAAAGAGCGCTTCGTCGCCGCGGCGGGACGACTCGCACTTCCAATGCGCGAGCACGCGCTGACCTTTCCCGAGCGAGAAGTTGTCATTGTCCACGGCACGGCGGAGATGCTGGGGCGCATCATCGCTAATACTGACACCATCGCCGAGCTGCGCACGGCGCGCGACACGCCCTCCTTCTTCATGGCCATGGATGGGGCTGAACAGCGGGCCTGGGCTGCGGAAACGGCGGATCGGATCGTTGCCCCCGCCGCCGATGTACCGGCCGTTTGTCTCCTCGATTCCGGTTCGACCCGCCGACATCCGCTGATCCGACCGGCCCTTGCTGCCGTTGATCAACAGGCCTTCGATCGAGGCTGGAACGTCGAGGACGTGAGCAACCAGGCACATGGTGGCCACGGCACCCAGTTGTCGGGTGTGGCGCTCTACGGGGATCTGATCGACGTGCTCGCTGGCGACGGGCCGGTAGCGCTGCGCCACAGGCTGGAATCGGTCAAGGTGCTGCCGGATCACGGCGCCAACGATCCCGATCTCTATGGTGCGATCACCGCGCAGTCGATCTCCCGTACCGAGATCGTCGCGCCGAACCGCCCCCGCGCGATATGTCTCGCCATCACCTCGGAAGGCGATCATTGGCGGGGCCGGCCGTCCTCCTGGTCCGCTGCCCTCGATACGCTTGCATTCGGCGCTGACAACGCGCCTCGCTTCATCGCTGTTTCGGCTGGAAATATCCGGGACGACATCCATCGTGACGATTATCCCGCCCGAAACGACACAACGCCGATTGAGAGCCCCGCGCAGGCCTGGAATGTCCTGTCTGTCGGTGCCTTCACCGAAAAGGATACCATCGTCGATCCGCTATTCGCGGGCTGGGAGGCGATGGCAGACGTCGGCGATATCATGCCGAGGTCCCGCACCTCGGTCAGCTGGAACCACGATTGGCCGCTCAAGCCGGATGTCGTTTTCGAGGGTGGCAACATCGGTGTCGACCCGACAACCTTGCTCGGTGATCACGTCGATGATCTGGCACTTCTGACCACCTATCGGTTGCCGGAACACCGCGCTTTCACGACAACGGGCGAGACGAGTGCAGCTACAGCGCTTGCGGCCCGCATGGGTGCCCAGATCATGGCCGAGAGGCCGAGCCTTTGGCCCGAGACGGTGCGTGGGCTTGTCGTCCATTCGGCTGAATGGACGACGGCAATGAAGGCCCACCTCGGTGCGATCGGCAAGAATGGCGTTTTGCGCCGCTATGGTTTCGGAGTGCCATCCCTCTCACGCGCCCTCGGGAGCCTTCAGAACGACGTGACCATGGTCATTGAGAATGACATGCAGCCCTTTGCTAGGGTAGCGGGCGCCGTCGAGACTAAGGACCTCGTTGTTCACGAGCTGCCCTGGCCACGGGATGAACTCGAAGCGCTAGGTGAGGCTCAGGTGCAGCTGCGCATCACGCTCAGCTATTTCATCGAACCCAATCCAGGGGAGCGAGGCCGAAGCCGGCGCCATAGCTACGCCTCTCACGGATTGCGTTTTGCCCTTAAGCCGGGGGACGAACGCTTGGATGTTTTCGTCCGCCGTATCAATGCCAAGGCGGGATCTCGGCCTCCGGCGCGGGCAGCGGAGACGCGCTGGATGCTGGGACCGAATCTGCGAAATCGCGGCTCGCTGCATGCTGACATTTGGGAAGGCGATGCCGTCGAGCTGTCTCAGCGCGATGCCATCATCGTCTATCCGATCGGTGGTTGGTGGCGAGAGAATCCCGGCTTTCATCGCGCTGGCACCCGAATTCGCTACTCGCTTCTCGCGACACTCAGGACCGCCGCCAATATTGATCTGTACACGCCGATCAGCACATCAATCCAACCCGAAATCGCTGTAGAAATTTAAGACAGGGGAGTGCCCTCCTATCGCGATCGCGCTGTTTCACGCAATCGGGCGTCCAGCTCAATAGCGTGATTTTTTCCCTGGGAGATAGGTCGCACATTTGTCACGCGTGGCGTCGTCGATCGCGAAGTTGGCCGGCGATTGCCCGCCAAGTTCAGGGCGGGAACTCCGCATCCAGAGATCTGCCCGTGCAGGGTCGATGTAGCGGTTGCGAGCGAGGGCCTCGAGCTCTCGGACGGCTTTATGCCTGCGCTCGCGGGCTTGCTCCTCGATCCTGAGCTGGTCCGCTTTTCGTCCAAGAGCATGGAGTGCGTCGCGAAGCCCAGTTTCGCTCTGCGCGGACTCCAGTGGAGACTGGCCGTTCAGAGCCGCATCGCCGGTGCGCAGCCAGATTTCGTAACCTTCACCCAGGTCCGCCGCCGCGAGCTTGCTGAGTCGGACTACCCGTGCTTCCGCATCGGCCTTTTCCTTTTCCCGCTTCTCCCGTTCTCTGTCTTCGGCCTCTAGGCGCTTCCTCTGCAGCGCGCGCGCAAGCTCCCCCTCGCATGGGAGGCCAAGAAGCTCCAGATCGGCGCGAGGCGAAAAGCGGATCCGGGTGCGGATGTTGGACAGTTGATGGCAAAGCGCCGTCCATTCAGGATCACTGCCGTGGATTGCGTCAGCGACGGACTGTACACGGCCCGACAGGTCGGCCAGGATCCATGCCTCGAATGAGAAGTCGCGCGTTTCCTCGTCTGGCAGGCCGACAAGCTGCTCTGACACGATGCCCCGCAGTTCGGCCAGGCGCTTCGCAGGGCGCGCCCGCAACTCATCCGCCTCGCGAATCCTCTGCCGCAGAGGACCGGACGCCTTCCAAATCTCTGAGGGTGCGGAGTGGACAAACCCAAGCTGCTCCAATTGGCGAAGATAGCTCTCAACGGATTTTGCGGGAGAAGCGAAAGGCAAGCCCGCTTCCTTTAGCGCTTTGGCAATGTCCTCGGAGACCGAGCGGAAGTGCGGGTCGATCCAATTCCGCCTTACCAGGGCTGCGACGGCCGTTCGCGTTCTGAAGGGTTGGGATTTCGATTCCAGCAAACCAAGGACAATTGCACCTTGCCACTCGGCGAGCGGGACGCTGAAACATCCGCTACCGTCGACGGGGAGGTTGATCAGAGCATCCAAGCCATCTTGGCGCAGGATAGCCTCGCACTCCCCGCTGCCCCCCTTGGGAGCCGGAAGGCGGTGCCGATAATTTCGATGGTGCTCGTCGATGGACTTTTGCCGATCCTCGGCACGTTGGCGCGCCCTCTCCGACACACGGTCCCGGGCAGCGGGCTCGTGCGGATTGTGAAGCCAGATCCTGGGAGCGTTGTAGAGGATGTCGTCGGCCAGCTCATCCAATGCTCGATCCCGGTAGGCGGACAGGTCGATCTCGATCGCCCCGACATTCATCGCCCGGATGCGCGCGATTTTTACGTCATCGCAGGGGTGGGTGACTTTGAATTCAACGATGAGGCGCCGATCGCGCAGCACCAGGACGACGTCCGGTACAATCGACCCGTCCTTGGTTTCAAGAACGGCCTCGTCGAATCCGAGTCTCGTTGCCCTCACCACGACTTCGGTATCGTCTCGATGCGAAATGAGGAGTTCGGGAAGCGCAATCTCCAGTCGCTCGTCGAGGACCTGTTTCGCGAATTTATGGAGGGCCGTTTCGCCCGCGGACGTGCATGAAGCACCGTGGCGATCAAAGTGATGCGCGAAGTGGTGTGCTTGCAGATCCCCTTTCTTTGCAACCATTCGCCGGTCGCAACCGGGGCATCGACATTGGCAGGCGAGTCCCGACTGCACGTCGTCGATGTGTCGAAGTGAACCATCAGCGGCTTCTCCAACCAGAGCTCCGCCTTGCTCCGTACAATCGAAGAGCTGACCAAGCCGTATGCGTGTCATGCGTCCACCACCCCCTCGCGACAAGACGCTGGAATGAGCCATGGAGCGACTCGCCATGGGCAGCGAATTTCGGATCCATCGGGTCTACCGGTTGTCCATCGCGACATCTTCGAGGTACTGATGCCACCCGTACATATCCTCGATCGGCTCGGCCATGATGTCCTCCAGCTGGTCGATCTCCCTCCTGATCCGGTCAAAGCTCCCCAGCGCGATGGACGCCTTGCGTTTAGTGCTGATCGATGTGGCCTGCTTTCGCCAACTGTTGAAGGGCAATATTGGGTGTTTGGGGGTCCAGTTCGGTAGAAGGCGTGCGTTGAGGTCTTCAAGGACCCTCGTTCCCCGCGCCATCGCGAGCTGCTCATCATCGAGTGGCTTCGGCTCGAGACCCTTCGCCTTCAGCTGCTTATCGTGATCGCGGCGATGGCGGCGAATTGCCGTCAGAGTATCGGCCTCGAGTTGGACCGTCCGTAGGGTCGCAGTAGGATCATCCGTCCCTGAACGTCCTCTCGCGATAATGCTGAAAGATGCCTCAGCTTCGTCGACCCTGGCGAGAAGGTGCTTACTTAGGGCCTGCTCGATGGGCACCGGCGGCGGCGGACATTCGGCAACCCATCGGGCGCGCAGCCCCGCAATATCCACCTTTGCACCGTAACGTTTCGCGGTCGCCAGCTCCGGCAAGAGGCGCCGCGCGGCGTCGGTGATGATCTCAGGCTCCCAACGCAGGTGGCGGTGAGGGCCGAGCAGTGGCTCAAGCAGCTCGGCGGCCAAGTGGAAATACAGGTGGGCGAGCTGGCCGATGACCGGATCGTCGCGCAGGCCGACATGGTAAAGTTGGTTCCTGTAGCCGTGCAGGGTCGTGATTGCCTGAACCTGCTCGGACCGGATATGGCCGACGTCCTGGAGGAGCCTGATTTTCCTGTCGAAGGCGCGTCCTCGCGCGTCATTCCTTTGTTCTTGGGTCAGTCCGCGCGGGCTTCGTCGGCGGTCGTCGGATAGGAGATCGGTGCATTTCAGATGGCACATCAGCTCCAGGCCGTTGTCGACGAGGATCAGAGCGATGCGGCCATGGAGCGGATGATTGATGGCCAGCTCGCTCAGGGCGCGGTCTAGCTGCTCGATGATTGGAATAACCGATCGCAAGTCTCCCCCTCCCAAGCATGATGGTCCGAGCGATGTCGCTTCGACGGCAGGCTGCCGTGCCCGCCACGGGGTTCCACGAGCCGGGACGAAGCGTTTCCCACGCTTAGAGTGGAAGACGCGCCCCGAACTCGTTCGCCAAAAGGATCTCCAGGCGAAAGAGAAGCATGAGCTGGATGAAGAGTCGCGATGAGCGCGCGAGATAGGTCGCGTATCCCATCGTGCGGGTGTCCCCTTGGCCGCCCTTTCCGAACCGGTATTCGACCGTGCCGGTCACGCGGTCGAAGATCATGCCGCCGTGGTGGGAAGCGTTGCGGACCTGGTTGTCGAACTCGACGCAGACGGCCGCCATATCGGCGTTGTCGGCGATGGCCCTGCAGCGTCCAGCCTTGTCGGTCTGTCGATAAGCAGCTAGCCCGATCGTGCGGAGCTGATCGAACGGCCGGCCCTCGATCACGTTATTGAGGGCGATCAATACCTCCATGTTGTCGCCGAACGCCTCGAAGAGGTTGCCATATATCATGCGGGTGGCATCGAAGTTCGTCGAGGCCGCGGCATAGTCGTCGCTGATTTCGACATTCGCAGTGACAAGATGGTGGACCTGCGAGAACTCAGAAAACGCGCCAAGAAAGGCTTTGCACGCCTCGAAATAGCGCCGAGCATGCGCGGCGCTCATATGCTTGTCATAATGTGCGATGAAGCGCCCGAAGTCGTCCTTATCCTTGGCGATCCGGAGTTGCTGGAACAGGCCCTCGAAGTGCCCCTCAAAATACGGTTGGGTCAGGCTTCCGGCGAACTGGAACATCCAGTCGGCCAAGGTGTCCGGCGGTTCAGGATAGCCGGCGTTGAAGATGAATCCGGCGAGGCGTTTGACGGAAAGCTCGTGTTTTCCGTTCCGGCTACTCCCTGACGATCATCGCCGGCCCCCCGCTGTTCCGTGCACATTACTTTGCCCCCCGCGAGTTCTTAGTCTCATTTCTTCGGCTTCATCTGCGGCCGAGCGGCCTCCGCAGCTTCACTCTCGGCCCTAAGGTCGGAAATCAGGAGCTCGAGCTCTGCGATATGCGCTGCGAACTCGTGGGGCTGAGGCATAGCGACGGTGTCTGCCGCCGGATTGTCATGGCTATGCGTGTTTGCGCGGGTCATCCCCTCGTGGAAGCGGATGGCCAGCGCATCCGAAAGGCGAACGTAGCGAAGCAGCTGCGTCTGGATGACGTCCGTCCCACGCCGAACAATATCCCTGAAAATCACTTGTTCCACGACGCGCTCATAAGTGTCGCGTAGCCGACCATACAGGTTCTTCACCTGATATTCGTACTCCGCTGGGCTCGTCGCATGAAGTTTTGCGAGAGGCGCGGCATCGTTCTTTATCCGTCCTATACGCTTGCTGACGTCTTGGCCTTTCCACGGCATCCCCGCTGTATCGACTTTACCAGCCGCGGATTTATCGCTGAACAGAGCAACCGTGACCGGCTCGATTCCGGCGTCGTCAGCGACACGACAGAGTTCATTAAAGAAGATGATGTCATGGGTGAACACGATGACCTGTCGCTTCGTCGCCTCCTCGGCGATCCGCTCGGCCACTTTGGCGCTTCTGTCGCGGTCGAGGGAGGAAACGGGATCATCGATCACGATCGGCCCAGAGCCGTCTGTTAGGGCAACCTCGGTCAAGAATCCGGCGAGGGCCAAAGCTCGCTGTTCGCCCTCGCTCAGGATCTCCGACGTCACCTTGGTCAGCTTCGTCTTGGGATCTATCTCGAATTCCGCCTTGGTCTGACCGCTCTTGCGGGCGAGCTCGACATTGAGATGCATGATGTCGAAGCGCGACCGCTCGGCATCAAAACGCGTGACCACCGCCGTCGTCAGATGCGTGTCCAACAACTCGTTGGCGCGCTGCGTTATGCCTCTCGTCTGAACGTCAGCGAGAGCTTTCGTGTAGGCGTCGTCGATAACCAACAAGTCCCGACGCGTGACAAGCTTCGATTTGTTTGCGGCTAGCGTCTTGCCGTCTTCGAGCTCCGCCTTTTCCGCAGCCAGCTTGGCTCTATCTTCGGAATTCCCTGCCTGCGCGAGCCCATCTTTCTCCGCCTTCAGCTTGAGCGCGAAAGCCTTCACGTCCTCGATCGGTACAATCATCGGAGGAACCGCGACGCTCTCTTCGCCTCGAAGGCGCGCAACTGCGTTCGCGCGGCGCTTCACCGCCGAGGTCTGAAAGATCGAGAGCCCATCAGCCAGTTCCGCGTCCCGCTTTCGCACCTGTTCGAGCCGGTCAGGGAAGTCGTCGGCGCCAAGACAGGTCAGGTCGTGAACATTCGTGAGTGCATCGGCCACCACCTGCTCCGCCGTTGTGGCTTCGGCGTCGAGGGTGTCGTCCATGAATTTTTGAAAGCGCTGCATGCGGCTTGCGCCATCCGACAGTAGCGGCTGCTGGCACAACACGCATGCAGCCGCCCCGCTGTCTGCGATCAACACTGGAAACGTCTGTCCGGGGAAGGCTTCCGTTACGGAGTAGTCGCGCGCCGCGGCCCAAAGTGCTCGCCAAGTGTCGCTGCCGACACCTGCCAGGGGCTCGTCGGTGAACAATTCTCCGGCGGCGATCGTAGCTGCCTGGCGCGCTGCGACCGAAGCAGCACGAAGACTGGAAAGCTGCTCCAACGCAGTATCGGTGAGCGCTGACGCAACGGCCTCGCATTCCATTGCGAGGGTATCGATCCACTTGGAGAGCGCATTGACGTCAGCAGCGGCCGCGGCACCGGCAGAGAGGGCAGCCGTGATCTGGTCGAGCCGCTCCTGATCTTCCTCACTCGACATTGTCGCCGTATCGATTTGGGCATCGGTCGTGGATTTGCTCAAGGCTTTGTCGAAGCGCTGGGCTGCCGTTTCGCGTTGTGGAGCGAAAGCGATCGTCGTCAGGCTGACCTTGTTCCCGACCTCCGTTGCGCGCTCGGAATCGAGTGTCTCTTTCAAGCCGATGCAAACGGCATTGAGACGGTGAGGCAGGGCCAATCCGAATGGAAGAAACCGGATCTGATTTCCACCATCGACGTAGAGCTGCGCGGAGGCCGTATCGAAGACGGAGACCTGCATGAGCTGCGGCGATGCGACCGTGCCGGGCGTCCACGGGATTGCGGTGTCCCCGGCGCCGGCGTCGATTACAATCTCGGCCGTTTGCGGGCCGGCAGTGCCTCCATAGACGTCAGCGAGAACCTTCAGCTTGGCCGGGTTTTCAACGCGCGTCCGGCAAGCCGTCCGAAGGATCCGCACAAAGCCGCTCTTGCCGCTTCCGTTCCGGCCATAAACGATTGTGAGTGCTTTTGGACAAAAGGTGAGGGACGCCTTAGGCACCAGCCGATTCACGTTCTCGATGCTGGCGATGCCCTTCAGAATGATGGGTTGATGTTTCCCGCCTCCAAAATGAGCCTTGGTGAACGGGACGGCTTTTGGAGGCGCGACCGGAAGTTTGAATCCGACAGCGGACTTGACCTGAGCAAGCAACTCACCGACGTCGGCCGCGGTAAGCTCATTGCTGATCGCCAGACGTCTCAGGGCGTCCTGCTTCCAGGGCGAAAGCTTCTTTGACCATTCCAGAACATCATCTATCGGCTCCCCAATCATTCCGTCCCCCGATAGAAAGCTTCAGCCCCGCATGTTGCCCGCGGGTATCCCGTTCCCAGCTCGATATTTCAATATCACGTCTTTCGATCCGCCCGTAAGCTCCGCACGTGCACCGAATGGCGCAAAGAGGGGCGAGAGACGGTGGCCTACAGATTTGTTCATGCAGCAGACATCCACCTGGACTCCCCGCTGCGCTCGCTTGCGCTACGCGATGCTGATCTGGCGGAGCTGATAGGCAATGCGACGCGGCGCGCCTTCGTGCGGATCATCGATCTGTGCCTTGAGGAGCAGGTCGATGCGCTGCTGATTGCCGGCGATCTCTATGATGGCGAGCAGACCTCGATGAAGACGGCACGCTTCCTCGCGGAGCAGCTCCGGCGCCTCGACGAAGCCAGCATCCGCGTCTTCATCATCCGGGGCAACCATGACGCTTTGTCGAAAATCACGAAGGAACTGGTGCTACCAAATTCGGTGAAGGTGTTCGCGGGGCGCGCCGAAGCCGTGGAGATCGATCACGTGCCCGGCCGCGTTCCGGTAGTGATCCACGGTCTCAGCTTCGCCCAGCCGCACGCGCCCGAGAGCCTGCTCAGCAAGTATCGGCCGACGGTGGAAGGGGCAGTCAATGTCGGCCTGCTGCACACCAGCCTCGGCGGTGCCCCCGGCCATGATGTCTATGCGCCGTGCAGCCTCGTCGAGCTCCAGGCCACGGGCTTTGATTATTGGGCGCTCGGCCACGTGCACAAACGCTCGGTCGTCGAAGAGCGGGGCACCGTGGTGATGCCCGGTATGCCGCAGGGGCGCGACATCAACGAGGCCGGCGCCAAGTCGGTCACGCTCGTCACCATCGATGACGATCGCTCCGTCCATATCGAGCAGCGCTCTACCAGCATCGCGCAGTTCGAACGGGTTGCCGTCGATGCCACCGGACTGGAAGACTGGCGGGATCTCGTGGCGGCGGCGACGCGCGCGCTGGAGAAGGCGCGGGACACTGCTCGCTCCGAACATCTCGTCGCTCGCCTGAAGGTGACCGGCGCGACGCCTTTGGCCTGGCGTCTTCGGCGTGACGCGGATCTGTTGAAAACCGAAGCCGACCAGCGAGCTTCGGTCATTGGGGCCTGCTGGGTCGAGAAGCTGGAGATTGCCTGCCATCCGCCCGAACGGACGGAGGCGGCTGGCGATCCGCTTTCCGAGCTGCATAGCCTGATCAAGACGGACATTCTAGGCTCCCACTCCTTTCAGGCCGAGCTCGTCAGCATGGCGGAGGAGATAAGGGCGCAGCTCCCACAGGAATGCCGCGACGCCTTTGGCGCCGACGAGGCGTCCTTTCGCGAAGCACTCGCGCGACTGGCACGCGAAGGAGCGGAGGGCGTGATGGCGCGTCTTGAGGCTGCCGGGGAAGGTGTCTGAGTCATGCGCCTGCGCCGCCTCGACCTCACCCGGTACGGAAAGTTCACCGACCGCAGCATCGATTTTGGCGAGCGAACCGAGGGACAGCCGGACCTGCACGTCATCTACGGGCCGAACGAGGCCGGCAAGTCGACGGCGTTCGCGGCGTTTCTCGACCTGCTGTTCGGGATCGGCGCGCAGAGCCCATTCGATTTCCTCCATCCCTATTCCACCATGCGGATCGGCGGAGCACTGGAGTTCGGCGCCGAGACGAGGGAGTTCGCGCGCATCAAGCGGCTGCAGAACAGCCTGCTCGACGCCGAGGGCCGAACGATCGCCGAAAGCGCCATCCGCGGCGAGGTCGGCGGCATCGAGCGCGACGCCTATCGCACCATGTTCTCGCTCGATGATGAGACACTCGAGAAGGGTGGCGAGAGCATCCTCGCTAGCAAGGGCGATCTCGGGCAATTGCTGTTCTCCGCCAGCGCCGGTCTCGCCCATCTCAGCCACAAGCTTCTCGATCTTAGGGGAGAGGCGGATGGGTTCTACCGCTACCGCGCGCGCAGTGGCACGCTTGCGGACCTCAAGGCGCGGCTCACGGAGCTGAAGGCAGAGCGGGAGCGCTTCGACACCCTGGCGTCGGACCATGCGCGGCTCGTCGAGACCCGGGACCGAGCCAGGGCGCACTATGATGAGGCGGTCACTGAGCGCACCCGCACGCAGTCGCGCATGGATGAAATCCAGCGCCATCTCACCGCGCTGCCGCGCCTTGCGGCGCTACGCGGCATCCGCGAGCGCCTCGCTCCGCTTGCGGACGTGCCCGAGGCCCCGCCTGGCTGGCCGAGCGAGCTGCCGAGGCTTCAGAAGCAGGAGATCGAGCTCGGCGTCCAGATCCAGGCTATCGCCGAAGAGGTTGGGCGCCTTGCGGATGAGATCGAGGCGATCGCTGTGGACGAGGCCGCCCTGCGGCTCTGCGAACCGGTGGAGCGGCTCGGGGAACTCCGGGCGCGCCATGTGACCGCTGAGCGGGACATTCCCGAGAGGCGTCTGCAACTCCGGCAGGCGGACCTCGCGATCTCGGCAATCCTCCAGCGGATCGAGCGGGAAGGGGAGGCGGAGCCCCGCCGCCTCATCCTGACGGCGGCAACGGTCGGTCGTCTGCGCGAACTGATTGAAGCCCGCTCTGGCATCGACGCCGCGATACGTACCGCCGCCGGGGAACTCATCGAGGCACGCCGTCGCTTCGCCGAGACCGCGGCCCGCCTGCCGGAGCCCGGCGCGGATCCGCAGGCTGCGCAGGAGCGGGAGCGATCGATGGCGGCGCTGGCGATCACCGTCGAGCAGACGCGTTCCGCCGATCACCATGTCCGGCATCGCTTGGCCGATCGGGCCCGCGCTGCTGCTGTCGATGCGCTTGCGGATCGCCTGACGGCACTACGCCCCTGGCAAGGCACGGCAGATGATCTCGTCGGCCTGCCGTGCCCGGGTCCCGACAGGATGCAGCACTGGAGGGCGGCGCGCGGCGAGGCTGAGGCCACGCTGGCACGGCATCAGAGCGAGACCGAACGGCTGACGACGCTGGTCCGCCACCTGGTGGCAGAGCGCGCGAGTCTTTCGTCCACGACGGGCGTCGTGACCGATCAGGAGGCTGCCGAGATTCGGATCCGCCGCGAGCAGGCCTGGGCCGCGCATCGGCGCGAACTCGATACCATATCGGCCGATGCCTTCGAGACAGTGCTGCGCCACGATGACATCATCGGCGCCGGACGATTCTCGCACATGTCCGAGCTGGCGAAGCTGCACCAGAGCGGGCAGGCACTCGCCGTGGCGCAGGCCGACCTCGACCGGGCCGTCGAGCTCAGGGACCGTGCGGCTGCTGCCCTGGACGGTCTCGATGCCGAGGTGGCCAAGGCGGTCGACGCAATCGCGCCTTCGCTCGCTTCTGCACCATCCCTGCCCGCGATTGAGGACTGGCTTGCCCGCCGGGAAAAGGCCCTCGACGCGCGCGAGGCGGTCCGGAGCGCCGAGCAGGATCTTCGCGCCGCGCAGCAGGATGCAGGTGCGGCGACGGAACAGTTGCGCACCGCGCTCGGTCGGGCCCGCCTGGCCCAGGAGCCCGATGCGGGCTTCGACGTGCTGCTCGCCAATGCCCAGGCGGCACTCGACCGTGAGGCCGAGCTGCGCCGCCTGCGTGCCGACCTGGACGAGCGCCAGCGCGACGTGGCGTTGCGCGAGCGTGCGGCCGAGCAGGCAGGAGCGGACGAGGGAGCTTGGGCCGAGGCATGGTCCAGGACCTGTCGCGGCTGCTGGCTCGCCGATATCGCTGAGGTGCCGGCCATCGGCGTCGTTCGCGAGATCCTCGTGGCGATTGCCGATCTCGCGCCGGCGATCGAGAAGCGGGCGGGCCTCGTCGACCGCATCGAGAAGATGGAAAAGGACCAGGTCGCGTTCCGCGACGAGGTGGCGAGTCTCGCGGGCTCGTTGAGGATCCCGGTCGGAACCGTGCCGGTTCTCGAGCTCGCGCAGGGCATCGGTGAAAAGGTCCGGGTGGCGGGCGCCGAACGCGACCGCCGGGCGAAGCTGATGGAGCGGTTGGAGGAGGCGACGGGACGGCAGCGTGCGCTTGCCGAGACGTCGGCGATCCACGACGTGCAGAAGCACCGGATGACCGCGTTCTTCGAGGTCGCGTCTCTGGCGGAGGTGTCGGATAAGCTTTCCGACGTCGCGCGGCGGGCCGAATTCCGGGAACAGGCCGAGGATGCCGGGCGTGAGATCCTCGATGCGGTGCGCGCGCCTGATCTCCTCAGCGCCGAGGCTGCCCTCGATGCGGCAGATCGGCCGGCGCTGGAAGCGGAGCTGATCGAACTCAAAGCCCGGTTCGAGGACCAGGACAAGCGTTGTCACGAGCTCTTTGCGACGCGCTCGGCGGCGATCGACCAGGTGGAGGCGATCGGCGGCGACGCCCGGGTCGCCGGCATCGAGGAACGCCGGCGCACGATATTCCTTGAAATCGAGGATGGCGCGATGCGCTATCTGCAGCTACGGGCAGGCGTCGCCGCCACGGAGCAGGCGCTCGCCACCTATCGGGAGCGCCATCGCAGTTCCATGATGGCGCGTGCCTCGGCGGCGTTCCGGACCATCAGCCGCGGTGCCTATACGGGTCTTGCCGCCCAGCCCAGCAAGGACGGGGAGACGCTCATCGCCCTTTCCGCCGCCGGAGGCTCGAAGGCTGCCCAGGAATTGTCGAAAGGCACGCGGTTCCAACTCTATCTGGCGCTACGTGTCGCCGGGTACCACGAGTTCGTGCGGGCGCGCAGTGTGGTGCCGTTCGTCGCCGACGACATCATGGAAACCTTCGACGATTTCCGGGCGGAGGAAGCGTTCCGCCTGTTCGCGGACGTGGCGCAAGCCGGACAAGTGATCTACCTCACGCATCATCAACACCTTTGTGAGATCGTGAAGAAGGTCTGTCCCGCGGTGCGATTACACCGCCTCGACGAAGCGGTGATGGAACGTCAGTTTGCCTGAAGCATCTTCAGTGGCGACGGTGGTAAAAGCACGCTGAAGGATTCTCGAGGCGAATATAAGCGCCCGCGACTTTCCTCGACGACAGGGAGGGTGCGAGATGCCGGAACGATCGTCACGGCGCCACGGACGCCGCGCCTTCGTTCGGTTTGAAGAGCAGCTTCAGTGCCGCCATAACCTTCTCAAACCGGTCCTTGTTGAACCCGTGCCTCTCCTCCGCTGTCGTGAGCGCCTCAGCGAAGTTGATATACCTGCTCGCTCGTTCAAGTTCTGTCGCGACTTCGGTCTGCGTTATCACCGCTGGAGTGGAGGCCAGTTGGCCATCCGCGCCAATTCGAACGTAGAGTGCATCTTGCTTTCGGCGGTCGCGCTTTCCATCAGCCAGTTTAAGCGCTTCACGATCATATGCGGGGTCTTCGGCCCAGACCCAGTTGTTCACGGTCCAGCGTCCAATCTTTTCGTACCGTAGAATTTCGAGTGCGCTGCCGACATCGTTCGGCAGATTGTTACCCAGTTCAAAGTCGCGGTTGATGATCGCGTTCAGCTCCTCGATCTCTTCCCAATGCATAATCATGTAGTCCATGATCATGCCAACCAGATGCTTGCAGGCGTGGTCGTTGATCGCCCGCCGAACAGCAGCCGTCAGCGGCACGATCTCCTCACTGATGAGGTAAAGAAGGAACGCCTTCGCCGCCTCCTCTTGAGCAATGATCAAGAGAACATATCGGGTGGCGCAAGGAGTGCGGAATTCGAGGTCGTAGGTTTCCTCGTGTAATCGCCAGGCGTTGTCGATAGAGGCTCGAATCGCTCTGTGGAGTTTGTTGCTAGATTGGTTGCGACGACGGTTCGCTCCGTCCATGATGTCTTACTCGCAAAGCGCTCATTTTGAAAGTTTGCGTCGAAGCCTAGCGGAGCCAATTGGCAGACGCTAGGCCTGTGTCTTTCGTGCCGCCGCGCGATCGTTACATTGGCGGCTAGGCGCCGCTCGATCTCAGGCGTCACGCCATTCGAGGCCGCGCGGGCGACGACCAAGGGAGCGGTCTTCTCCGTGCGGGTCAGACCCGGATGGACCACCGTGACGTTGATTCCCTTGGATCCCAGCTCGTCGGCGAGATTCTTGGTCAGGGCAGAGACCGCAACATTGCGGATCGAGCCGATGATCAAACCCGTCTGTCGCGCCGCAAGACCACTTATGTTGATGATCCGGCCCCAGCCGGCAGCCGCCATGTGAGGAGCAGCCTCGCGGGCCGTCCGAAGATAGCCCATCCCTTGACGTTAACGTCGTCCCAGAACAGGTCGTCCGTGATCTCGGCCAGCTTCGGCGGCGGTGCCTGCCCGCCCGGCTTGGCCGCAGCATTGACCAGGATGTCGAGGCCGCCGAGTGTCGCGACCGTTCCCGCCACCAGAGCCTTGACCGAGCCGTCGTCCTGCGTGTCGACGGTCAGTCCGACGATCCTGCGTCCGGTTTCCGCAGCGAGTTCATGCACGGCGAGGTCCAAATCGGCGGTGTTGCGGGCGGCAATGACGAGATCCACGCCTTCCAAGGCCAGTTGCCGAGCGATGGCGCGGCCGATCCCCTTGCTGCCGCCGGTCACCAGGCCACGCTTGCCGTCCAGTTGCAGATCCATGGCATAAGCTCCTTGAGCCTAGACAGGTGCGTCACCTCTGACACGGCAAAGGCCGTGTTGTCGCCGTGAGCTTATTCGCTGTGCACGCTACGGTCTCGTATTGAGGAGGCGTCGATCGACGCGCTGAACGGCGCATGGCCATTCGATTGACCTGTTCCGTCTCGAAATGATCCACCCAGCGCTATGCGGCCATAGATGGTCGATCGAGCAACGAGGGGCCATCGATCATCAGGGCCTGTCCTGAAGCCGTAATCCGCCCTTCAATGGGAGTGACGCAGGTTCGATTCCCTCCACCTCAGTAAAGGAGGAAGATGCGCACGCCCAATCGACGTCGGATGTGTGTCCCAATCGATCAAAGGGATAACAATTCGTGGGTCACCTTCAGAGTTGCTGCCTCTTCAATCGAGAGGCGTCACTCGTGCGAAACAATTTATAGGTGTATTTGTGTGGAGGGTGCAGGGGGGAGCGCGGAATGGACATCCTGGGAGCGGAGCGCAACTTTGCCAGCCTATCCGTCAAGGATTTGTTGGAGGCGCGCGACCTCTATCACTACCATCTGATCCACCGGGCCAACGTCGTCGGCACGGCGATTGGCCTGTACCTGATTCGGAAATCCGACACTTGGCCCACGAGGGCGAAGCCGAAGCCGGGCGCCGCTGCCCGCTCCTACAGGCCGAGAGGCGAGCGGACCTTGGAGAATTCTGAGGTCCGCGACTATTCTTGGCCCTGCATCATCGTCTTTGTCGACAAATGGGTGGATGCGGAGCGATTCCGCGGCGGCGGCCAGGGGCTGCCTCCCGAGGACATGGTGCCGAAGACGCTCTACATGCCGGACGGGCGCACCGTGCCGGTCTGCGTCATAAAGGTGTCGCCAGCCGAGCCCGCCTCTGCGCCGGTCCTAGACGTGCAGTGGCCGGACACGTTCATCGGCGGCGGCTTTCCGCTGATCAGCGAGTCGCAGGGCACCCGACGGATGGCGAGCATCGGCTGCCTGGTGAGCGACGGCCATACCGTCTACGCCTTGACCAATCGCCATGTCGCAGGTCCTGCCGGACAGCCGATCCTCTCGGTACTGCGCGGCGCCGAGGTCGAGATCGGCGCCTCGACCGACAGGCAGCTCACGCGGCTGCCGTTTTTCGAGGTCTACACCGATTTTCCCGGCCGCCGCACATGGCTGACGCTCGATATCGGGCTCGTCGCGCTGGCCAACCTCAGGGACTGGACCTCGCAGGTCTACGGATTGGGTGCGCTCGGCGCGCTCGCGGATCTAAGCGAGCGCAACATCACGCTGCGGCTCATCGGCGCGAAGATCGTCGCCTATGGCGCCATATCCGGGCGGCTGTCGGGACAGATAAAGGCGCTATTCTACCGTCACCGCTCGATCGGCGGCTATGACGACGTCTCGGATTTCCTGATCGCGCCGGCCGAGGACGGTTCCGCCCAGACCCGACCAGGCGATTCCGGCACGCTCTGGCATCTGGAGACGACGGACGCCGCCCAGCCCTTGCGGCCGCTGGCCATCCAGTGGGGCGGCCAAACCTTCATGGCCGGCCCGGAAAAGGCGAGCTTCAACTTCGCACTGGCGACCAGCCTCAGCAATGTGTGCCGGCTGCTAGATGTCGAGCTGGTGCGCGACCACAATACCGGCGTGCAGCCCTATTGGGGCGCCACTGGTCATTACAGCATTGGCGCCTATGCCTGCGATGCCGTCCGGTCGGAGAAGCTGCGCACGCTGATGCTGGCCAACCGCGACAAGATCAGCTTCCAGCTCGCCGAGCTCACCCCGGACAAGATCGAGGACGTGTTCCGCGACGCGCGGCAGAATGGAGGCTTCGTGCCACTCGCCGAGTGCCGGACGTGGTCTGGAAGCAGGCGGCATCGAGGATCAAGGGCGGGCGGAAGGGTGGAATAAATCCCGAAAACCCCACCCACTACGCCGATATCGACCAGCCGCTTCCTGACGGGCGGACGCTGCGCGACATCTGCGCGGCAGATCCCAGCAAGGTAACGGTCGCCGACTGGCAGCAATATTACGACGCGCTCGGCCACACCCGCCCTGGTGAGCGCGGCCTGCTGCCGTTCCGCGTCTGGCAGTTCTTCGACACCATGGTCGAGGCGGTGAAGAACAAGGACATCGCTGCTTATGTGTGTGCCGCTGGCATTGCGGCGCACTATGTCGGCGACGCCTGCCAGTCGCTGCACGGCTCCTACCTCAACAACGGCTATCCGGACGGGCGCGGCGAGGACGTCCACTCCGCCTATGAGACCGCCATGATCGACCATCAGGCCGCCGTGCTGTTGCCGCTGATCGCGCAGGAGGTCGCGGCCGCGACCGACAGGCCCGCCCTGCTGGAGAACGGGCAGGAAGTGGCGGTCGCGATCTTCGATCTCATGGTGCGCACGGCGACCGCGCTGCCTCCCGTGGATCTCGTCGACGCTTATATCGAGACCGGTGGGGGCAAGTCGCGCCGGGTGACGAGCGCGCTCTGGCGGCAGTTCGGCCAAGCCACGGCCGCCGCGATGGCTGACGGCGCGCGGACGCTGGCGTTCATCTGGGACAGTGCCTGGGCGGCCGGCGGCGGCAACAGGCTCGGCGAGGAGCGGCTCGGCGCGGTGGATACCGTCGCACTGCGCAAGCTCTACGAGGACAAGACCTTCATGCCGTCCCTGACTCTTGATCAGATCGGAGATGTCCTCCGTAGGTGAAGCAGTTGCCATCGTTGGTTCAGCGGGGACGAAATGACGACGCATGACGCGGTCGGCCTGTCTAAGCCGGACCTCCAGTGCGATCTCATCATGAAGGGTGGCATCACCTCCGGCGTGGTGTTTCCCAAGGCGATCACCCGGCTCGCCGGGGCGCTATCGCTTCATGAATATCGGTGGCACCTCTGCGGGATCGATAGCTGCCGTAATGGCTGTCGCTGCCGAATACCGTCGCCAGCTGGCCAAACCGATGTCGAGAAGCGCGCAGGCTTCGCCACGATCGACGATATGGCGGAGGATCTGGCCAGGAACCTGAAGACGCTGTTCCAGCCATCTCCGCAAACGAGGCCGCTTTTTATTCTTGCAATGACCGTGATCACATCTGGAGGCCGGATTGGTGCCTTCCTGATCGGCGCGCTACACGCCTAAGTGTTCGTATAGGTCGCGAAGGAGTTGAGGTGCTCGCCTCGGAATTTCGAGACTGAAATGTATAGGGTTGCCCATGAACTACCTCGATCAGGAGCTTCCAGGGACGACTTTCACCCCGATGCGTTCCGCGAGGGAGATCAGGTCCGTATAGACGCCAGGTGTGCCGATAAGGTCGAGCGACGGGGACACGGTGACGAGTGCGCCTGCCGAAAGCCGGTTGCCGAACAGGATGATCGCGAGCGCACGATCATCCTGCCTCGAAACCCAACACAGGCCCTGAATATCGGGCCGAGCGGCGTAGAACGCCTCGGCCCAAAGGCGGGTATGGCGGTAGCGGTCCTTCTCGGTGTCGATGAGCTCGGTGCGCCGAATGCCGAATCTGCGAAGCGCCGTGGCACTCAGGTCGGCGAGGATGAGATCTTGTTGCGGCTCCAGCCGCGAATAGGTCTGACCCGTGAGTTTACCCTTGTCGTAGGTCTTGAGGCCCGATGTGAAAGGGACATCGTGAAAAACGGTCTCCATGGCGGCGCAATCGAACGTCGTGCCCCCATAGAGCGTCGGAATTGCAGCGCCGGCGCCGTCGACGATCGGGCTGAAGCGCGCGTTGCCCTTGAGGCCCGGGTTAAACTGATCGCCGACATAGGCGTTCAGGTGCATGCGATGAATGATCTGGCCCTTGGGCCAGATCACCGTCGAGGTCTTTGCTCCCAAGTCCGCCGGAGGAGAGGGCGTTGCGTTGCCGGGGGCCTTTGCCTTTGCGTGCTTCGGCTTGCCCGGCGACTTAGCCATGCGCCGCGCCTTGCAGCTCATCTTCGGCCGCCGCGATCACGCGTTCAGGCTTCTCCGCCAGGAGATCCTGCGGACGCTTGCCGCCGAGGAAGCTGTTATCGGAGGCGAACCAGTAGGCGAGCCCCCAATCGTCCTTGCTTCCACTGAGGACCTTGAGCACGGCGGCAAGAGGCTTGAGCGGGCGATAGCCCGTGTTCGGATCCAGGGCGTAGCCAGGAAAATAATCAATTCCCAGATGCCGAACCGCGAAGATGAGGCCATCCCTCTTCCACTTGTTCGGCTGGGCGCTGGGATTGTTGGTGCTGAAGCCGGCCATCTCGGCGATCTGGGCTGCCGTCAGCCAATCACCGCTTTCCAGCACAGCCTTGCGCGCCTCGGCCGTCATCCGCGCCTCGACCAACATATGCTGAGGCGGAGGCACCTGGGGCACCAACGCTTCGAGGATCGACTGCATCGCCTCACTCTGGCGGCGCGCGAGAATGGCACCGACAAGCGGTGCGATGCTTTCGAACGTCTCGGCTAGCGCGCGAACGGCCGGCTCACTCCCTTGCTCGAGGGTCAAAGCAATGACCTGTTTAGGCTTGCCGCCGAGATGGTCGAGACGATGCCGGACCTGCTCCGGCGTGCCGGTCATCGTCGCGAAGCCGGCGAGCGCAACAGTCGCATCGGGGGCAGTCATGGCCGCATTCCTTCGTTGGTTATCCCGATTATCCATATAGCAATATAACCGAAATAATCAAGAACGGAAGCGCCGCAGCCACCGACCGCAGCGGGGCCCTAGATTGCCAGCCGAAGCTGGCCGCCGCCCAAGTCCGACGTCTCCGCCAGCGAGGACACCGTCACTCCGAGCAGGCGAATGCCTTTGGAGGCCGGGAAAATCGGTTCAAGCAACGCGAAGCAAATGGCTTAGATCTCGCTTTGGTCTGTCACCGGCACGGCAACGGTCTGGCTGCGCGTAATCTGCTGAAAATCAGCGTATTTCACCTTCAGCATCACCGTCCGACCGCAAATGCCATGCGCCTCGCAGTTGCGCCAGACCTTTGCGGCCAGGGGGAGGAGCTCGGCGCGCGCGGCCTCGGGCTCGAAGATGTCGGTCGCGAACGTGTTCTCCGCGCCGACCGATTTGCGCGGCCGATCCGGCTCGACGGGCCTCTCGTCGATCCCGCGTGCGTGGCGGATCTGGAGAAGGGTGTGCGCCCGTGGATGCAGCCGTGGCGTTCTACGAATGCCATCGGCCGGGTGACGCGGCCGCTGCGGCACAATGGCTTGCCCTATTCCGGCATGAACGTGCTGCTGCTGTGGTCGGAGGCGATGGCGCGCGGTTACGTCTCGCCGGTCTGGATGACCTTCAAGCAGGCGATCGAGCTCGGCGGCGCGGTGCGCAAGGGCGAGACCGGCACCATGGTGGTCTTCGCCAGCCGCTTCACCAAGGCCGAGACCGATGGGAATGGCGGCGAGGTCGAGCGGGAAATCCCCTTCCTGAAGGCATATACCGCCTTCAACGTCGCGCAGATCGGCGGGCTCCCGGAGCGCTACACTGCGAAGTCGGCGCCGGTGCGCGATCCGATCGAACGGATCGAAGAGGCCGACCGCTTCTTCGCCAATACCGGCGCGGTGATCCGGCATGGCGGCGATCGCGCCTTCTATTCTCCCGGCAGCGATCACATCCAGATGCCGCCGTTCCAGACCTTCCGGGACGCGGCGAGCTACGTCGCGGTCCTCAGCCACGAGGCCACCCACTGGACCGCGGCGGCGCATCGCGTGAACCGCGATCTCAGCCGCTATGGAAAGGACAGGAGCGAACGCGCCCGCGAGGAACTCATCGCCGAGCTGGGGAGCTGCTTCCTCTGCGCCGACCTCGGCATCGTTCCCGAGCTTGAGCCGCGGCGGGACCATGCGAGCTATCTCGAGTCCTGGCTAAAAGTGCTGGCTGAGGACAAGAGGGTAATCTTCTCGGCGGCGGCGCATGCGCAGCGCGCCGTCGCCTTCCTGCACAGCCTCCAGCCGACGGTCTCTGAACAGCGCGAGGTCGCCTGATGTTGCATGTTCCGATCATCTCGGAGAGGTCGGCGAGCCCTCCCCGATCCGGAGAGCCTCCATCCTGACGGCTGGTTATTGCGTCGCCAGCATGTGCAAGGGATGAGTGGTCGGGAGAAAGCTGGCAATCGTCATTCAATCGTATTACATTGGCTGATAGAGGAGGCGCCGATGGTCGCAAATGCTCTCGTTCAAACTCGCATCGATGCCGAAATCCGGGATCGCGCGTCTGCCGTGCTCGAAAGCATGGGCCTCACGGTGTCCGATGCCGTGCGCATCTTGCTCACCCGGACCGCCAATGAGGGCGCGCTTCCGCTGGAGCTGATGGCGAACAGCGAGGTGCATGATGCCTGGTTCCGGGCCAAGGTGCTGCAAGCGCTGAACGACACCCGGCCCGATATTTCCGACGATGAGGCGGAGATGCATTTCGCGGCACGCCGGGCGGCGGCCCGGCACCGCGCGGGTAACGTTCAATCGTGAAGCTCGTCTGGTCAGCCTGGCCGCTCTCCGATCGCGACGGCATATTCTCTCATATCGAGGCGGATAACGCTTCCGCCGCGGTTTCCATCGACGAGCGGACCGCGGGTGCGGTGCGTCGCCTGTGCGATTTTCCCGAAAGTGGCCGTCCCGGAAGGATCGACGGGACGTGCGAACTGGTGATCGCCGGCACGCCTCATGTCGCGGCCTATGTCGTGACGGAAACGACGGCTTCGCGTCCTGCATGGCGCGCAGCGATGGCCGGAGACACTACCCGAGGGTTGACGTTTTCGCCCCTAGAAAGCGGTTCGCGGATCCAGAGGGGTGGGTCCTGATTCGTGGCAGCGGCGCCAGGCATGCGTCGATTCTCGCTACGGGCCTCGATGATGCCGCTGCCAGAGCGGCCAAGGCCGGGCTGTCATCGCATGACGATATTATGTCGCCCATCTGCAGGGCGGCTTCCCTGCCATGCGGGAGCTGTTCCTCCACCGGGCCGGTCTGTCCGTGCGATGCTCTCCGGGAGATCGTTCCGCCTGATAGAGCGCAGCTGACGGATGTCGTGCTGTCGAGGTCCGCCGATCCTAATGGTGGACGGGGCCGAGTGGGGCCTTCGCGCGCGCTCCTTTCCCTTCTTTGAACGGCCGCCCCTCCTGCGGGCTCGATGGGGCATGTCTGACCGGAGAACGGCTTCGCCTCGATCGTTTTTCCGCAACGGCCTTGCGCGACTTTCTTCCCCTGCGAACTTCGTCCGCATTCCTCGCGGATCAACAAAGCCGCTTTCTGCCGCCCTCCACTGCGTTCCGGCCCATCACCACCCCGTCACGAAGGCGCGACGGGGACCCCGGTTGGGTGCGGTCCGATCGTCCCCGGTCCTTGCGACTGCCATCGAGGCCGCGAAGGGCGCGGCCCGGAACTCAGGATAAGGAAGACGACAATGGCGACCATCGGCACCTTCACCTCCACCGAGAACGGCTTCACCGGCTCGATCCGCACCCTGACCCTCAACGTCAAGGCCCGCTTCCAGCGCGTCGACAACCCCTCGGAAAAGGGACCGCACTTCCGCATCTTCGCGGCGGGCTCGGTTGAACTCGGGGCGGGCTGGCAGAAGCACTCCGAGCAGACCGGCCGCGACTATCTCTCGGTCAAGCTGGACGATCCGAGCTTCCCGGCGCCGATCTACGCCACGCTGGTCGAGGTGGAAGGCGAGGACGGCCTCCAGCTCATCTGGTCCCGCCCGAACCGGGACTGATCGGGATCGCCAGACGGCCCTGCCTCTTCAGGCAGAGCCGTTCCCATGTCAGGGGAGGCCGCTTCCCTCTCAGCGGCGGCCTCACAAAGACCAGGCATTGGCTGAGGTGCGACCTTCGCGGTCTCTTGGGCCGTCGGCCTATAACCGCGCTTTCGCTTTCCTCGCAGCAGTTCAAGGAACAGCCGGACGGCCTCGTCCTCGCGTTCGAAGGAGTGGTGCTTTGCCTGTCCGCGCGCCCCGATACGCCCCCAGCGGCGGGTGAGGCAGACGTCGCCGAACAGTGTCGGTTCGATCGACAGCACGTAATAGCGGGCCATGTTACGGGCCGGGTCCCGCCGTTCGACATAGAGCTGGTAGGGCTGCGCGATCATGAGATCAAGAATCGCGCGCGCGGCATGTCGCGTCCAACGAGAGTTTTGAATCGGTCGGGGCCGATTGATTCATTCCGGTGAAGTCCTGGACCGCCGTCGCGCGCCGCGATCATGCCTGTCGGTCCTTCCGGTGGAACCTGTTCGTCGCAACACGGGCCTTCATGTCCTCCCGCCGGAACCAAATGGCGCGGCCGCAGCGCATCGGCGCGTTGCCGGCGGTGAAGACGATCTGCTCATCGGCGCGCATACGCAGCACCTCGTGCGGCTGGATCAGCGGGCGGGAGGCGAGCTGCTTTGATCGCGTGCGCGAGGAGCCGGACGATTGCGACGAGCGGCTGACCTGGTCGATCTCGACCGTGGTCGCGCCGCAGCGGCGGGAGATGTAGTCGGCGGTCTCGGGGTCGTTGACGGCGGCGAAGCTGATCCAGCTCGCCGACTCGAACCATTTGCTCGCGGCGTCCCGACCGCCCCAGGTCTCGCGCATCTGGCCGATGGACTGGAACAGCAGGATGAGGGTGATGCCGTATTTGCGGCCGGCGTCGCGGGCGGTCTCCAGGATGCGCATGAAGCCCAGCCGGGCCACCTCGTCGAGAAGGAATAGCGCCCTCCCCGTCATCTCGCCATTCCGGTTGTAGATCGCGTTCATGAAGGCGCCAATGATGACGCGGGCGAGACCGGCATGGGTCTCCAGCGTCTTCAGGTCGAGATTGATGAAGACGTCCGTCTCGCCCCCGGCGAGATCATCCGTGACGAAGGAGCTACCGGATACGAGCGCGGCATAGTTCGGGTAGCTCAGCCAGTGGGTTTCCTTGACGGCGTTGGCATAGACGCCCGAGAAGGTCTCCGGCGTCATGTTGACGAAGACGGCGACGTTCTCCCTCACGAACGGCGATTGCGAGCCGTCATAGATCTCCTGCAAACGCGATCGCAGCTTCGGCTCCGGCTCCGACAGATTGGCGCGCACCTGGCGCAGGGTTTGGTCCGCCTCGCTTGTATGCCCGGACAGGCAGACATCGGCGATGAGCGCGGTGAGGAGCTGCAAGGCCGAGGCGCGGAAGAAGTCGTCGCGCACGCCACGCGACCCGCCGCTGTCGCTCATGATCCATGAGGCGACCGCCGCGATGTCCTCCTCCTTCGTGCCGCCGAAGCGCCCGATCCAGTCGAGCGCGTTGAAGCCGGTCGCCGGCTGCTTCGGGTCGAGCACATGGACGGTACGCCCGGCCGCGCGGCGATGATCGATCACCATGGGCGCGACCTCGTTGGAGGGGTCGAGCACGACGAGCGTGCCGCCCCATTTGAGGGCGGTGGGGATCGTCACCGAGGTCGTCTTGTAGCCGCCGGAACCGGCGAAGACGATGCCGTGCGAGGAACCGAAGGAGGCGTCGAAGCAGAGCAGCGGCGAGCGCCCGCCCGCTCCCCAGCTTTGCGGATCCGTCGCGCGAAACGACTGGCCCGTCGTGCTGTTGCGATCGACACGGTAGCGTTCGCCGATGACGATGCCGCCGGTATCGGGAAAGAGCTTGCCGGCCTCTGCCATCGTCATCCAGTCGGCATCGCCATGCAGGGCGCGTTTGCCGTGCACGCGCTTCGGCACCGGCGCGGCAAAGGCCGCGTTGCCTTTCACGGCGACGCGCAGGGCGAGGCATCCGACGATCAGAGCGGCACCAGCGCCGATCAGGTATGCCGGGTCGACCTGAGCGAATGCCGGCGACCGCGATGTCGCGCGCAGCACGGCGATGAAGATCGCCATCGCGCACCCCGTGATGACGCTCCATCCGATCATGCGGATGTTGGCGGCGCCGGCAGCGGCGAACAGGAAGATCACGCCGATCGCAGCTGCGGCGAAGAAGGGCAGCGCGAGCCCGGCGCGGCCGAACATGACCTGCTGCGGCTCGGTCGTGCCGAAGGCAGCAAGGCTTTGCTCCTGGTCGGACAGACCGATCAGCGCCCCGATCATCAGCGCGATCGGCGCGATGCCAACCAGGAGTCTATTTGCCATCATTGCCGAAGGCCTTCGCGCCGATCGCGGCGAGGCGCATACGCTCGGCATCATCGGCCTTCAGCCTCTGGCCGAGTTCGATCAACGCACCGAGCAGGACGGCACGCTTCTCGTAGCGCAGTCCGGCCTTGGCGATCAGGCCGCCGAGCTCGATTTTCTCGCGCGTGTCTTGTCTGCGGGCTTCGGTGGATGAGGCCTGACGCATGCGCTCAGCTCTCGCCAGCGCCATCCGCAGCCGCGCCAGTCTCGACCTTCGCTGCCGAAACGCTGGTCTCGCTTCCTGCTCCTGCCCCCTTCCTCCCGGTCGCCTTCTCTCCCGTCCCGCGAAACCGCCCTGCGAGTTCCTCGAAAGCGGATTGGAGGTCGCTCTCCTCGATCTCGATCTCGCCCAGGCCCGCCTTCAGGGCGACACGCCCGATCCGCTCGGCCTCCCGTGTTTCTGCCAGCTTGAGCTGGGCCTGGAGCTGTACGATTTCCTCGCGGATCTTCGACGATGGTTTCTTCATTCCGGTAGGACCTCCTCTGGGCTGGACGCGACGCGTCGAGGCCTGAGGATCGATTGGTATCGCGCGAAGTGCACCCCCGTTAATTCTACAGTCGGCAAAGCCGACGCCGCTTGTGATCATCCCGGCCGTTCCGAAGGAATGGTCCAAGGGCGCAGTAATACGTCGCTATCGCGACGCCCTGCTTCAGCCCCGGCCGCCGGCCCGCCGATCTGGCGGCGCCAGGCCACCTCTCCCGACGAGCACGCCTTCCTTATAGTCCTCCGGGAGCTCGCGCCGCCTTGGCCATCACGCATTTTACGCCCCAGCTCATTTCGCGCGGCTCCGGCCGCAGCGCCGTGCTGTCGGCCGCGTACCGTCATTGCGCGCGGATGGAGCACGAGGCCGAAGGGCGGATCGTCGACTATTCCGCCAAGAGCGGGCTCCGGCATGAGGAGTTCCTGCTGCCGGCCGGCGCACCGGAATGGGCGCGGGTGCTGATCGCCGATCGCTCGGTCGCGGGGGCCGCGGAAGCGTTCTGGAACGCCGTCGAGGCCTTCGAGAAGCGCTCCGATGCGCAACTCGCCAGGGAGTTCATCATCGCGCTGCCGGTCGAGCTGTCCGTGGACCAAAACATCGCCCTGGTGCACGAATTCGTCGAGACGCAGATGCTCGCCCGCGGGCAGGTCGCGGACTGGGTGTTCCACGACGAACCCGGCAATCCGCATATCCACCTGATGACCACCTTGCGATCCCTGACCGAAGCTGGCTTCGGGGCGAAGAAGATCGCGGTGATCGGCGAGGACGGGCAGCCACTCCGCAATGATGCCGGCAAGATCGTCTATCGGCTCTGGTCCGGTGAGAAGACCGAGTTTCTCGAGCAGCGGGGGGGCTGGCTCGATCTCCAGAACAAGCATCTGGCGCTTGCCGGTCTCGACATCCGTGTCGACGGCCGCTCCTACGCCGAGCGCGGCATTGACCTTGTGCCGACCACCCATATCGGCGTGGCGGCGAAGGCGATCGACCGGAAAGAAGCGGCGGCCGGATGGTCGCCTAGGCTGGAGCGTGTCACGCTCCATGAGGAGCGGCGGACCGAGAACCGCGAGCGAATCCAACGCCGGCCGGAGATCGTGCTCGATCTCGTCACGCGCGAGATGAGCGTCTTCACCGAGCGCGACATCGCCAAGGTGCTGCATCGCTATGTCGATGATGCCGCCACGTTCCAGCGGTTGATGGCGCGTATCCTCCAAAGCCCGGACGTGCTGCGGCTGGAAGGCGAGCGCATCGGTTTCGCCAGCGGCGTCCGCGAGCCCGCCAAATACACGACGCGCGAGCTGATCCGGCTCGAAGGCGAGATGGCCCATCGCGCGATCTGGCTCGCTGCGCGGTCCTCGCATGGTGTTCGCGACACCGTGCTCCAGACGGTGTTCCAGCGTCATGCCCGGCTCTCGGAAGAGCAGCGCGTGGCGATTGCCCATGTCGCCGGTGACGGACGGCTGGCCGCCGTCGTCGGGCGCGCCGGCGCCGGCAAGACCACGATGATGAAGGCAGCGCGGGAGGTCTGGGAGGCGGCCGGCTATCGCGTCGTCGGTGCCGCGCTTGCCGGAAAGGCGGCCGAGGGATTGGAGAAGGAGGCCGGCATCGCGTCTCGCACGCTCTCCTCATGGGAGCTCGCCTGGTCGAAAGGGCGCGAGACAATCGACGACAGGACCGTGTTCGTGCTTGACGAGGCCGGCATGGTCTCGTCCCGGCAGATGGCGCTGTTCGTCGAGACGGTGGTGAAGGCCGGTGCGAAACTCGTCCTTGTCGGTGATCCCGATCAGCTCCAGCCGATCGAGGCAGGTGCCGCGTTCCGCGCCATCGTCGAGCGCACCGGCTATGCCGAGCTCGAGACCATCTACCGTCAGCGCGAACAATGGATGCGCGATGCCTCGCTCGATCTCGCGCGCGGGCATGTCGCCGCCGCGCTGAAAAGCTATGAGGCGAATGGCAAGCTCCAGCCGCGCACGCTCAAGTCCGAGGCGATCGCGGCGCTGATCGCGGACTGGAACTGCGACTATGATCCGGGGAAGTCGATGCTGATCCTCGCCCATCTCCGCCGTGACGTGCGCGCGCTCAATGACATGGCGCGGGCTAAGCTCATTGAGCGGGGTCTCATTGAGGAAGGCCATGCCTTCCGCACCGGGGACGGCCCCCGCCGCTTCGCGGCCGGCGACCAGATCGTCTTCCTGAAGAATGACGCGGCGCTCGGCGTGAAGAACGGCATGATCGCCCAGGTCGTCGAGGCGCGGCTGGGCGGGTTCAAAGCCATGGTCGGCGAGAGCGAACACCGTCACCATGTCGATGTCGACCAGCGCTTCTATGCCCATGTCGACCATGGCTATGCGACCACCATCCACAAGTCGCAGGGTGCGACCGTCGATCGGGTCAAGCTGCTCGCCACGCTTTCGCTCGACCGGCATCTTTCCTATGTCGCCCTGACCCGGCATCGCGAGGATGTCGGTCTCTATTACGGCGCGCTGTCCTTCCGGAAAGCCGGCGGCCTGACGAAGATCCTGTCGCAACATCGGGGCAAGGAAACCACGCTCGATTATGAGCGCGCCGGCTTCTATCGCGCCGCTCTGCGCTTCGCCGAGGCGCGCGGTCTGCACCTCGTCCGCGTCGCCCGCACGCTCGTCGCGGACAAGCTTCGCTTGACCATCCGGCAGAAGGACAAGCTCGCCCATCTCGGCACGCGGCTTTTGGCCCTCGGTTTGAGGCTCGGCCTCGGCGCGGCCCCGAAACACACCGTCCCGGAAACGCAAGAGGAGGCCAGGCCGATGGTTGCCGGCATCACCGCATTCCTCAAATCCGTCGATCAGGCGGTCGAGGACAGGCTCGCCGCCGATCCCGGGCTATCGAGGCAGTGGGAGGAGGTCTCGACCCGCTTCCGCTTTGTCTTCGCCGAGCCGGAGGCTGCGTTCCGCAAGGTCGATGTCGACGGCATGATCAGGAACGCCGACACCGCCAAATCCACCCTGTCGACGATCGCTGCGAAGCCCGAGAGCTTCGGTGCGCTGAAGGGTAAGACCGGCCTTCTCGCCGGCCGCGCCGACCGGGAGGATCGCGAACGCGCGAACCTCAACGTGCCGGCGCTCGCCCGTGACCTCGAGCGCTATCTGCGACTACGCGCCGAGGCCGAGCGTAAGTTTGAGCCCGAGGAACGCGTGGCGCGCGTCAAGGTCGCGGTCGACATTCCGGCGCTGTCATCGATGGCCAGGCAGACTCTCGAAAAGGTCCGCGACGCGCTCGACCGAAACGATCTTCCCGCCGCACTCGCCTTCTCCCTCGAGGACAAGATGATCAAGGCCGAGCTCGAAGGGTTCGCCCGGGCGGTCTCAGAGCGGTTCGGCGAGCGGTCCATGCTTGCCAACGGCGCGAAGACACCGGACGGACCCGTCTTCGAGAGGCTCGCCGCCGGCATGAGTGCCGGCCAAACTGATGAGCTGAAATCGGCCTGGTCGACGATGCGCACAGCACAGCAGCTTGCCGCCCAGCAGCGTACCACGGAAGGGTTGAAGCAGGCCGAAGCGATGCGCCAGTCGCAGCGGCAGGGATTGTCGCTCAAATGAAGACGGGCACGGCGGCCGGAGCCGAAATGGCGACCGGAAGGAAAGCGGGCGTAGCGCGGCGGCGTGCGCTCGCGATCCTAGCCGGCGGCGGGGTTGTGATGGCGGCGATCGCCGTTCCGGGCTGGCTCGGCGGATTGCACATCAACCTGACGCCGAGCGAGCCGCTGGGACTGTGGCGCATCGTGCCGCTCGATCGTCCCGTCGCCATTGGGGATCTCGTCTTCGTGTGTCCACCACCGGGTGCGGTCTTGGGGTTCGGCCTCGAGCGCGGGTACTTCCGCTGGGGATCATGTCCCGGCGGAGCAGCGCCGCTCATCAAGACCGTCGCGGCGCTCGCCGGCAGCCGCATCGAGGTCGGCGCCAGCGTCGTGATCGATGGCGATGCCCTGCCCCGCTCCGAACTTATCGCTCGCGACGGTGCTGGTCGGCCACTCACCTCCTGGACCGGCGGCATCGTTCCGGCGGACCAGATCTTCGTTCACTCTCCCTTCGCAGGTTCCTATGACTCCCGCTACTTCGGGCCGATCCCCGCCGCCGGCCTTCTCGGTCTGGCGCGGCCGATCTTTACCGTCCATCCCTGATCGCTGGCGCCCTGCCCTGCTCGTCACCGCGGCCGTCGCCGTCGGCTGGGCGGGCTGGAGCGGCCATGCGCTCACCCTTCCGTTCGCCATGCTGTTCCCCGCGCTATGGGCGTGGGCGCCGAACCGCGTCACGGCGGCGGCGGTCTCGATGGGGTATTTTCTCGCAGCGTCACGCGGCCTGCCACAGGGTGTCGCCAGCTTCTTTGGTACGTCGGTCTGGGCGGGGAGCCTGCTCTGGGTCGGCGCCTCGCTCGCCTTTGTGTTGGTGCAGACAGTTCTCTGGACACCGGATCCGGGAATGACGAGGGCCCTGCGTTTCCTGCTGGCCACCGGATTGATGGCCGTGCCGCCATTCGGCATCGTGGGCTGGGCACAGCCTGCGACGGCCGCCGGCGTGCTGTTTCCCGGATGGGGATGGTGGGGTTTGGCGGCGACGATGATCAGCCTCGCCATGCTGACAATGGCGTGGGGACATCTGGTCGGCATTCTTCTCGCCAGCGTTTGGCTATGGTCCGCGGCGAATTGGGAGCCTCCGGTCGCACCTCCAGCCTGGACCGGCATGGAGATGACGAAGGGCGCGCGTCTTGGTCGGGATGCGTCGATCGAGCAGCATCGGGAGCTGATCCGATTGGTGCTTCAGGCTGTCGGCGTCGCAAATGCACATGTCGTCGTGCTGCCGGAGAATGCACTCGGGATCTGGACACCGACAGTGGAGCACCTCTGGCGAGATACGCTCGAAGGCCGCGATCTGATGGTGATCGCCGGTGCCATGACGGTCGATCGCGGCGGCTATGACAGCGTCGTGATGGGAATCACCGCCGATGGCGGCCATGTCATCTATCGCGCACGCATGCCGGTACCGGTTGCGATGTGGCAGCCCTGGAGGTGGATCACAGATGAACCCGGTGGAGCGCGCGCGCATTTCTTCGCGAACCCGACCGTCGAGTTTGGCGGAAACCGGCTGGTCCCTTTGATCTGCTACGAACAGCTCATCCTGTGGCCGGTGCTGGAGTCGATGCTCTATCAGCCCGATCTCCTCGTCGGTATCAGCAATGCCTGGTGGGCCGGAAACTCGTCCATCCCCGGTATCCAGCGAGCCAACCTTCAGGCCTGGGCGAGGCTGTTCGATCGGCCGCTGGTCATTTCCGTCAACATGTAACGGAAAAGGAGAACAGGATGGTCGACGCCGCCATGATAACACAATGTGCCGACCCCGCTCTGAAGCCGGCGATCGTCGAGAGGTTTATAGCGCAAGCCGGATCGTCGGATCCGCTTTCGGTGACGATCCGCGCCGGGGACCGTGTCATCGTCGTCCCCCGGCCGACGACCACGGAGGCGGCGATGGAGCTCATCCGTCGGCACGTCGGCCGCCATGTCGTGCGGGTCGGGATCACCCAGGTCCCAGCTGGGCTTGGTATCGCCTCTCCTGAGGAACTGAAGTCGGATCTGGTCGATTCCTGCACGAACGTCCGTTTGGGTACGGCGCTGTTCGGCAAGGTCTATCGGATCGTTGTCAAATGGTACGGGTCATCCCGCGAGGAGGCGATCGACGATGCCATTCTCGCCTGGCGGACCGGAGCGTTCGAGGGCATCGGCGTGTTCAGTGCGCCGGATCCGGGGGCGATCGAACCGCAGGAGGTATCGGTGAAGTCAGACAAGCGTGGAGAGGATCGCCTCGATTTACTACAGGAGCCTGCGAATCTGGCGGTGATGGAAAGCGATGATCCGAACGCAGCCGGCATCCGGATCGATCTGAGGGGTATTGGGGTTGGCAAGCCATGACACCGGTTGAGAAATTCATTCCGACTTTGCGATGTCACTTGTCGAAGTTCGGCCAATAAGGCAATCCGGCATACCTCGCGGTCCGTGTTGCACACGAACTGCAGATGGTTAATCGTTAAACAAGGCGATTAGAATTAGATGGTACCCAGAGGCCGCGCTCAGACAGATGACGGTCATCTTCGCCGCCCACAGCTTACGACACGTGATGACCATTGCTGGACACTGGGAAGGTCCGCTTGTCCTGAGTGTCTGACCCGCAATTTGTGAGGGGTGATTCCGTCGTGGTTGCGAAGCAACGATGGAGTTCACCATGGCCTGGACCGAGACTACCCACGCGAACTATCGGCGCAGCGGAGAGGGCTACGCAAGCAACCTGACGGATGCGGAGTGGGAGTTGATGGCGCCGCTGCTGCCCCCACCGGCACGGTGTGGGCGACGACCGGCGACGAGCCGGTGGGCGGTGCTCGACGCCTTGCTCTACATGGTCTGGACCGGGTGTCCCTGGCGCGGGCTGCCCCGCGATTTCCCGCCCCGATCAGCCGTGATCGTCGACCACGCGCTTCACCATCGCCAACCGTGCCGCAGGCGGAATCCGCTTTTCACCGGGAGGCCCGCGGCGTTCCGGAGGCGCACGACCCCGCGCTGCGGCTCACCTCGGCGGTCCTGATCCGCGCCTCGTGCTCCTTCAACACCGAAACGATGCCACGCCTGACGAGTTCATCGGCGAGCGATACGCCATTGAGCCTTATCGCCTGACGCTCAACCCGCTTCGCGAGCTGCCGGGACTAAACTTCTAAGGAAAAAGGCGGTCGCCAGCGATCACGGGGGCAGCACGATTTGGACGATCGGCGTTTTCTTTCGGACTCCTTGAACCGCTCTCTCGCTTAAGGTTCCAGCGATTGCTAGGGTTTTGGGGGGACGAAAATGCAATATTCAGTGATGATTGCGGCGATTGTTGCGGCAGTTTCGGCAATCACGACCGGCGTAATCGCCCAGACGGCAAGCACCGATGGCAGGGCACAGTACAAGCCCGAATACACCGCATCAGGCGAGTTGATATTGCCAGAGAATTTCGAGAAATGGGTATTCGTCGGCTCGCCGCTCACGCCAAATGCACTTAACGATGGCGCGGCGAACTTTCCCGAATACCATAATGTCTACATGGATCCTGATTCATACGAAGCGTATCAGAAGACGAATGTATTCCCCGAGGGTACGACCTTTTTCAAGGAGCTGCAGCTCGCGCTGCCGGCGGAGAATCCGGATGGCTCACGAACCGAGCCTTCGGGCCGGGGCTACTTTCCGGGTGCCTTGAATGGTGCGGATGTCACGGTCAAAGACAGTAAGCGGTTCGCCGAGACTGGCGGTTGGGGCTACTTCAATTTTAATCACCATGAGCCCAAAGCGCCTACCGCGAAAGCTCGTCCCATCGGTGAGTGCGCCTATTGCCATATGGCCAGCGCCAAGAAGGATGATGTCTGGACGCAGTTCTACCCGCGTCTCGATCATTAGATTCCGGCCCATCTCGCAGACCCGGCCGGGACGCTGAAAGAACCATGGATTTGGCACACGATGAGATGGACGAACGCTAGGAAATGGCTCTGCGGTAGATCTGCGCGGCGCTAAAATGTCGTGTTGGAGTATTTTCGACATTATACGGTTGATGCCCAGATGCAGTGAAGAGGTTTTCGACGAAAGTCTCAGGAGCATCTGGATGACAGTCTGTGTACGAAGCCTCAACGCGCCGCTTCGTGTCCAATCTAACAGAACTCCCAGCCAACCCTCTTCACTGTATTCCCGCTCTCCAGTCCCGCTGGACACCTCATCTCGCGGATGCCGGCCGCCATGGCCTGGGTCCGCGAGATGAGCGATGACCGCGCCTCAACGCGGCAACCCCGGCGCGGCGGTGGCTGGATTAGGTTCGGCCCGAACCGCGCTGTGCACGTCCAAGGTGTCGACACGGCCGGGTAACGGCAGGCATCCGACAATCCGCGGGGGGAGTCTCGCCGCGAATAAACCGTATCAAGGGTGCCGCGCACCCTCGGTCGATCGCCGTTCTTGAACCTACGGTCAATCGATCAGCGCGGCGGCAAGCTGCGGTGCCGCCCTTCACGCCCCTTCCATTGCCGATAACCACGCTGGGGTAGCGAGCGCCAGATCATCCGATACAGGGCGGGAAACCGCCAAACCCTACCAAGCAGGTAATGGAGAAGACCGTGAAAGAGTTTCATTCCCACACCATCGGCACCGCCCCCGAGGGGTTTCACGGCACCATCGTGGCCGAACGAAATTTCGGCTCCATGTCCATCCTGGCCTCGTTGCGGTGGTCGCTGGTCGTGATCTTCGTCTGGTTCGGCTGTATGAAGTTTACCGGCTACGAAGCGCAGGGCATCGCGCCGCTGATCGCGAACAGCCCGGTCATGAGCTGGATGCATAAGCTGTTCGGGATTGAAGGCGCGTCCTGGGCAATCGGGGTACTGGAACTGTCGACCGCCGCCGCCCTGACCGTCGGTGCATTCGTTCCGCTGCTCTCCGCCCTTGGCGCCACCATGTCGACCGCGACCTACCTCATCACGCTGACCTTCTTCATCAGCACGCCGGGCGTGTTCGAGCCGTCCCTCGGCGGTTTCCCCGCCATTTCGGCTGGAACCGGACAATTTATTCTGAAAGACCTTGTCCTGCTCGCGGCGTCGGTCACGCTCCTGCTCGCCTCAAGGGCCAGATTGCCCAAGTGAGCGCTACGACACACGACCTCTCGGGAGGCAACCATGATGAAACTGAAACTCGCGGCGATCGGGTTCGCCACTCTTTTATCCGGCCCGTCGGTTGCCGCAGCACCGGAGGCGACCCCCACGACCTATCACTATGCGCAGGTCGACGGGATCCGAATCTTTTACCGCGAAGCCGGCCGGCGCGACGCCCCGACCATCGTCCTGCTGCACGGCTTTCCGTCTTCCTCCCGGCAGTACGACGCACTGATCCCGCTTCTCGCAAAGTCCTATCACGTCATCGCTCCGGATTTTCCGGGCTTCGGTCACAGCGATGCGCCGCCGCTGGTAGAATATGAATACACGTTCGATCATCTCGCGGCGACGACGGCGCGTTTCTTGGAACAACTGGAGCTGACGAAGTACTCCCTGTATATCCAAGATTATGGCGCGCCGGTAGGCTTCCGGATCATGATGGCTCATCCTGAGAGGCTGCAGGCGCTTGTCGTCCAAAATGGCAACGCCTACCGTGAGGGGCTGGGGCCGAAATGGGCGAAGATCGCGGAGTACTGGGAAAATCCTCAGGCGTATCCGGATGTCATCGACGCCTTCCTGTCGTTCGAGGCCACGAAGCAGCGCCACATCGCGGGCACCGCGCATCCGGAACTCTACAACCCCGATAGCTGGACCGACGAGTTCACTCATATCTCCGCGCCCGGGCAGCGCGAGATCCAGTCGGCGCTGCTCTACGACTACCGCACCAATGTCGCCTCTTATCCCACCTGGCAGGCATGGCTGCGCGAGCACAGGCCCCCCACCCTCGTCGTCTGGGGTGTCAACGACCCCTCCTTCATCGCAGCCGGTGCGGAGGCGTTCAGACGGGACCTTCCCGACGCGCAGATCCATCTGCTGGACGCCGGCCACTTCGCGTTGGATGAGAAGAACGACGAAATCGCCGAGCTCGTGCTTCGCTTCATGACCACCCGAGCGCCACATTGATACGCTTGTCGGCGTCCGTTCACGCGAGCTGCCGTTTGGGAATTACTCGGTTCGCAAAGCTGCCGACGAACTTATCCATCATCCGAGGAGGAAGATCGCAGTGCTTGTGACGAGAGGCTTCAAAGGCAGGCGCCGCGAGGGCGACGCCGATCGCCTGAGATTGCCGCCGGGCCAGTTCCTGACGCCGGAATTTCCCGTGCTGACCACCGGCCCGACCCAGCACACGCGGCTCGATCGCTGGAGTCTTGCCCTGCAGCATGGCGGATCGCTGCTGGGCAAATGGAGCTGGGAGCAGTTCGAGGCCCTGCCGCAGACCGAGATCACCTGCGACATCCACTGCGTCACCAAATGGTCCAAGTTCGACACGCGCTGGCGCGGGGTGACCATCGATAACCTCCTGCGCGCCGCCGGGCTGGCTGTGGCGCCGACCGGCTTCCTCATGGCGCATTGCGATGGGGGGTACACGACCAACCTGCTCGTCGCCGATCTGATCGAGGCGCGTGCGATGATTGCGACCCATTTTGAAGACCTGCCGCTCCTCCCCTCTCATGGCGGCCCCGCCCGCCTGCTGGTTCCGCACCTCTATTTCTGGAAGAGTGCGAAATGGGTGCGGCGTCTCGCCTTTCGCGAGGAAAACACCCCGGGTTTCTGGGAATCGCACGGCTACCATCTTCGCGGCGATCCCTGGCGGGAACAGCGCTACGAGGGCGACCGATGATCGACGCGGCAACGGCGGCCGCCCAATGGCGCGTTGCGACGGTGACCGCGATCCGCGCCGAGACGGCCAGCGTGAAGACAATAAGTTTTGACGTTCCCGGATGGCCCGGCCACCTCGGCGGACAGCACGTTGATCTGCGTCTGACAGCCGAGGATGGTTATGTCGCGCAGCGCAGCTATTCCATCGCCTCCGGCGCCGGTACGAGTCCACAGATCGAACTGACCATCGATGCCGTGCCTGACGGAGAGGTCTCCGGCTTCCTCCACGAGGAACTGCGGGTCGGTGACCAGATCGAAATCCGTGGACCTATAGGAGGCTATTTCGCCTGGTCCGCGGAGTATGATTATGGCTTGCTGCTGATCGCGGGCGGCTCGGGCATCGTGCCGCTGATGTCGATGCTGCGTTCGCGCGATGCAGCCGGCGCGACGCAGCCTGCCCGCCTGCTTTATTCATCGAGGGGTATCGACCAGATCATCTACCGCGCCGAACTCGATCGGCTTGCCGCACAGACCACCCAATTCACGCTCACGCATACGCTGACCCGCAATGCGCCGTCGGGGTGGACCGGAGAGCGAGGCAGGATCGGCCGCGTGATGTTGACGCGCCGGCAATTCACTCCCGTGGGAAACCCCGACGTCTACGTATGCGGGCCAACGGCATTTGTCGAAACGATTGCCGAGCATCTCGTCGCGATGGGCCATAGGGCGAGCAACGTGCGAACGGAGCGGTTTGGACCCACGGGTGCGATCCGGACGTAGCAAGAGAAGTCAGCCGGTCGCCCGTCGCCTGCGCGCCGCCGCGGCTCGCCGTGATTTGCTCACGACGACTCTCACTGCGACCCTGCGGACGGTGATCGAGAAGCGCAGAGAGGCGCCGGAAGTCCGCTTGCGGACCTCCGGCGCTGTCTCATGCTTTAATTCAGCGTCGTCTTAAGTCTCAGGCCGCATCGACGCGACGCGGCAGCTTCCAGCCGGGCCGGATGAAGTGGCAGGTATAGCCGTGAGGAATACGCTCCAGATAATCCTGATGCTCGGGCTCGGCTTCCCAGAAATCCCCCAAGGGCGAAACCTCGGTGACAACCTTGCCGGGCCACAACCCAGACGCCTCCACGTCAGCGATTGTCTCAACCGCCTCCGCCAACTGTTTGTCGTCGGCATAGAAGATCGCGGAACGATAGCTGGCGCCTCTATCGTTGCCCTGCCGGTTTTTCGTGGTCGGATCGTGTATCTGGAAAAAGAATTCGAGGATCCGGCGATAGCTAGTCAGATCAGGATCGAAGATGATTTCGATCGCCTCGGCATGGGTGCCATGGTTGCGGTAGGTGGCGTTTGGCACGTCGCCGCCGGAATATCCCACCCGCGTGGCAACGACACCCGGTTGTTTGCGGATGAGATCCTGCATGCCCCAGAAACAGCCGCCGGCGAGAACGGCACGTTGAGTTTTGTCTGTCATGGCTCAAGCCTTTCCTTCGTTCTCGAACAGCCGCCGGTATTCACCGTAGCCTTCGGCCTTGAGATCATCGAGATGAATGAAGCGCAACGACGCTGAGTTGATGCAGTAACGCATCCCGCCCTCCGCCGCCGGACCGTCCGGAAAGAGGTGGCCGAGATGACTGTCGCCGCCGCCCGACCGGACCTCGGTCCGACGCATTCCATGGCTGTCGTCGACATGTTCGACGATCGTCACGCCTTCGATCGGCCTGGTGAAGCTCGGCCAGCCAGAGCGGCTCTCGAACTTGTTCACCGATGCGAAGAGCGGCTCGCCGGAAACGACGTCCACGTAGATTCCGGGCTCCTTGTTGTCCCAATACGCATTCACGAAAGGCCGTTCGGTGCCGTTCTGCTGCGTCACTCGGTACTGCTCCGGCGAGAGGGCTGCCAGAGCGTCAGGGTTCTTTATGAAATGACTGTTCTTCATGATTATCTCCTTCGATGTCCATGTAGAACTTTCCGTTATTCGCCAGCAGCGCCTGACTTCGGAACCCTTCCTATCACTTTACGGAAGCGGCGCGTGTGACGGCTGATCATCGTGGCGCCAGCGAAGGATCAGCCGTCCGCGCGACGTTTGAGATAAGCGTCGCGTGCCACATCCATACGCGGTGAGTTCTCGACGACCCACTCTGCCAACGCCTGCACGGGCATCAGGAACTCGCGCCCCAGTTCAGTCAGGGCGTATTCCACCTGGGGCGGGTTGACCGGCGTGACCGTGCGAGAAACGAAGCCGTTTTGCTCCAGCTCCCGCAGGGTCGATGCCAGCACCTTCTGGCTGATCTCGCCGACTTCGCGCCGCAATGCATTGAAACGACGCGGCCCTTGCCCGAGCACGCGAACCACCAGCAGGGTCCACTTGTCACTGATCCGCGCGAGCAGCCGACTGATGTGTTCGCACCGGGCGGTATCCTCATGGTCATCTGGTTTCGCCAAAGTGCCTCCTTGTCCCGGCATGAAAACCTCTCGTAATCTGGTTACTCTGAGATACCATCATATATGAGGACAGCATGAGTTCCAAACCCCGCATTGCCGTCATCGTCGGCTCCACCCGGCCCACGCGGTTTGCCGATGTGCCGGCGCAATGGATTCTGAAGCAGGTTCAGGCTCGCGGTGACATGGATGTGGAGCTGGTCGATCTGCGCGATCATCCGCTACCATTCTTCGATGAGGTCGCCTCCAACATGTGGGCGCCGAGCCAGAACCCCGAGGCTATCCGCTGGCAGGAAACGATCGCCCGTTTCGACGGCTACATTTTCGTTACCGCGGAATATAATCACTCGATCACCGGCGTTTTGAAGAACGCGCTCGATCAGGCCTACAAGGAGTGGATCCGCAAGCCGTTCACCGCCATCGGCTATGGTGGCACGGGCGGAGTACGGGCGATCGAGCATCTTCGCTTGATCGCGATCGAGCTCCAGATGGTTTCGACGCATGCGACCGCCCATATCGGCGGCAGCGATTTCTTCGCCGTGCATCCGGCCTTCGGGAAAAAGCCGATCGAGGAAATCGAGTCGAATCTCCTGCCGTCCACAACGACGGCTCTGGACGAACTGCTCTGGTGGACCAAGGCGACCATGGCCGCCAGGTCTGCTGGCGCCTGACGCGCGCTTCCGAAACTGAAAAGGCTCGCTGACGGCCACCGCCAGCGAGCCTTTGGGGAATACGGGCCAAGTCAGGCAGGCCGGCCTCGCCGTCCGACACTCGCCCGCAAGGTCAAAGCACCTTCGTTTCGCCGCCGTCGACCCGGAGTGCCGTGCCGGTGATCCAATGGCTTTCGGCCGAAAAGAGGAAGGCAATCGCGTTGGCGATGTCTTCGGGCTGCCCGTAGCGGGCGATGCCCACCTCGGCCGCCAAACGATCGATTGCTGCATCGAGCGAGAGACCGTGCTTGGCGGCATAGCCCTGAAGCATCATCAGGCGGCGGTCGGTCATGACCGATCCGGGCAGGATCGTGTTGACCTGCACACCGTCTTCGATCCCCCGATCGGCGAAGGCCTTGGCAAGCGCGAGGATCGCCGCGTTGATCGTACCGACAGCGGCGAGCGACGCCTTGGGCGTATAGGCTGACGTACCCGACGTGATCGCGACCGAACCCTGCGTGGCCTTGAGCGCATCCCATGCCGCGAGTGTCAAACGCCGGGCGGAGTGGAATTTGAGCGCCAATCCGTCGTCCCATTGTTCGTCGGTCAGTGCGAACAGGTCTGCCGGCGAGACCGCGCCGGCGATGCAGGCGACTGCGTCGACCCGCCCGAAGCGCTGGAGCGTCGCGGCGACGACCGCTCCCGCCGCATCCGGCTGGCGCAGATCATGGACCAGCACGAGCGGCTCTGCACCTGCGGCCCGGACCGTCTCGGCCGTCTCGGCCAAGGCCTCCCGGGTTCGTGCCACCAGCACCAGGGCGCTGAAATCGCGCGCCAGCCGGACGGCCGTCGCGCGGCCGATACCGCGACTGGCACCCGTGACGATCACCACACGTTCCATCAGACGCTAGCCTCGGCGATCGCGAGCGTATCGATATACTGGCGGAAGGTGGTGATCTTGCCGTCACGAATTGTCCAGACATGGGCATAGCGGGCACGCGAGGTCTTTCCCGTCGCGCCGTGCACGCCGGTGAATTCCCCCAGCGAGACGACAGTCTCGCCTTCGGCAATGAACTCCGTCGGCACCAGTGAGAAGCTCGACCATTCCGCCATGAGCGGCTTGAACAGGCCCTCGGCGACCTTCTCGGGGCCGCGCCCGTCCACCTTGTAGTGCCACATCGTCGTCCATTCGATGTCGGGCGCCATAAGGCCAAGCGCGCCCGGCGCGTCGCCTTTGGAAAGCTTGTCGTAGAAGTCGCAAACCACGTCTCGGGCGCTGGTCATCGTCGGTCTCCGGAAATCCTGGACGGGCGCAGCCGCCCCATGTTCATGGAAATTCGGGCGCCGAAGAGGAGGCAGCGCCCGAATCAGCGTCGATCAGTCGATGTGCTTGGCGAGGAATTCGCGCATCGCCGCGCCGATCTCAGCGGCGTGGGTTTCGAGCGCGAAGTGCCCGCTGTCGACGAAGCGAACATCCGCCGCCGGCACGTCGCGCTTGAACGCCTCGGCGCCCGGCGGAATGAAGAACGGATCGTTCCTGCCCCAGATCGCCAGCACCGGCGGCTGATGCTCGTGCAGATAGGCCTGAACGGTGTCGTAGAGCGCGACGTTGGTCTGGTAGTCGAGCAACAGGTCGAGCTGGATTTCGTCATTGCCGGGACGCGACAGGTAGAAATCGTCGAGGTTGCGACCGTCCGGCGAGACCTTTGTCGGATCGTCGACGCCGTGCGTGTACTGGAAGAGCGTTGTCTCGGGCGCCAGGAAGCCGCGCAGCGCGTCACGGTTAGCCTGAGTCGGCTCGTTCCAATAGGTCATGACCGGCGCGAAAGCGTCCGAGACCCCTTCGAGATAGGTGTTGCCGTTCTGGGTGACGATCGCGGTGATCCGCTCGGGGTGCTTGACCGCCAGCCGGAAGCCGACCGGAGCGCCATAATCGAACACGTAGATGGCGTACTTCGTCAGGCCGAGGACCTCGGTGAGGCGGTCGACGAGGTTGGTGATGTTCTCGAAAGTGTAGCTGAACTGGTGGCGGGCGGGCTGTTCGGTCATGCCGAAGCCCGGCAGATCGGGGGCGACGACATGATAATGTTCGGCGAGCTCGGGGATCAGGTCGCGGAACATGTGGCTCGCGCTCGGGAAGCCATGCAGCAGCAGCACGGTGGGGCGGCTCGCATCGCCGGCTTCGCGGTAGAACAGCTTGAGGCCATCGACATCGACGGTGTTGAAACGAATGGTCATGGGAAGGCTCCTTGATTTCGGGCGCGAGGAAGGGTTTGCGGGCGCGGCTTCACGCCCGCAACATCTCCTGCTGAGCTTGTGGGAAGGATCAGGTGGCCGCGGCTGTCCGGACCGTCACGACCGGGAAGTCGATTTCGGTCTTCAGCGCTTCATTGACGTAGTTGGTGAAGGTGTTGAGCGCGACATGGGCGATGATTTCGACGATCTCCGCATCGGAGTATCCCGACTGCTTGAGTGCCGCGATATCGGTGTCGCTCGCCTGTCCGCGCCCCCGAGCCAGCTTGACGGCGAAGCGCACGGCGGCGTCCGCCTTGACATCATTGGAGGCGCCGCTTCGGTTCGCAGTGATCTCCGCGTCATCGAGCTTGGCGAGGTTACGGGCGATGTAAGTGTGAGCGGACAGGCAGTAGCCGCAATCATTCACCTCGGCGATCGCCAGCGCGATCCGCTCGCGGGTCTTCGCGGCTAGCGCACCTTTGCCGAGGGCGCCGGAGAGGCCAAGATAGCCTTCCAGGGCCGCCGGGCTGTTGGCGACGATACGAAAAAGGTTCGGCACGGTGCCGAGTTGCTTTTGGACCGCCGCCAGCAGGGGCTGCGATTTTTCGGGGGCCTGTTCGGTGGCGGGGGTCGGGATGCGGGACATCGTGTTTTCTCCTGGATCAGTTGTTTCGCTCTCGCCCAATTGGAGTACTCACTTCCGAAACTGCCCAGCAGGCGCTAAGTTCGAAAGCCTAACTTCCGCGAAACGAGAGGGGCGATGGACAGGTTCGAGGCGATGCGCACGCTGGTTGCGGCGATCGATGGAGGGAGCCTGTCCGCAGCCTCCCGATCCCTCAACATTCCCCTTCCCACAGTCAGCCGCCGCGTTTCCGATCTCGAGAGCTTTCTCGGTTCGCAACTCGTCGTCCGCACAAGTCGCAAGCTCCTGCTCACGGAAGCCGGCACAGCCTATGTCGCATCAGCGCGAAGGGTGCTTGAGGAGTTGTCGGAGGCGGAGCGCGCCGCCTCGGGTGAGTATCGTGCACCGCGCGGCGAGTTGCTGGTGACCGCCCCGATCGCGTTCGGCGCACTCAATGTCGCGCCGATCGTCCACGATTTTCTTTCGGCCTATCCCGATGTGACCGTGCGGCTTGTACTATCCGACAGCAACATCGATCTTATCGAAACTCACGTCGACGTCGCGGTCAGGATCGGCCGCCTGCCCGATAGCGCGCTGGTCGCGCGCAGGGTCGGCGAGGTCGGGTGGATCGTCTGCGCAAGCCCGGATTATCTCAAACGAAGGGGCGAGCCGGAAACGCCCGCCGCTCTGGTCGACCACGACTGCATTGCGTTTGAAGGACTGCGACGTTATCGGGAGTGGCCGTTCGTCGACGGGAATACCGCGCAGCAGGTGATGATCACCCCCCGCTTCTCGGTTAATACCGCAGACGGCGTCGTGGGCGGCGCGGTCGCTGGCGTCGGAATCGCCCGCGTGCTTTCCTACCAGGCTGCGGCAAGCATCAGGGCAGGGGCACTCTTGCCGATATTGGTGGATCGGGCGCCTTCGCCCATGCCCGTACATCTGGTCCATGCCCCGCACCAGCAACAGCCGCTGAAATTGCGTGCCTTCCTCGATTTTGTCGCGCCACGGCTGCAGCAGCGTCTCCAAGCCATATCGCATGACATTGCCGGTGCTGGGCAAGGCTCTTCGACAACCCCATAATCACGACACACGCGCGCCCACCACGGCGAGAAAGACCCGTCAGGCCCGAGACGATGCCACATGGGGCGGGCATGCATTCCTCGAAAACGCTCAGCCTCATTGGCGTAAGGAGCAATCCACGAGAGATAATCATCCTTCTTGACAATGCGTGAGCAAGCAGTCATTTATTGCGCAGGATGATGGCAAATGGCGCGACCCAGAAGCGAAGAAAAACGTGATGCGATCCTGACGGCGGCGATGGAATTGGTTGCCGAACAAGGTCTCGGTGCCGCGACAGCGGAGATCGCCAGGGTGGCTCAGGTGCCACATGGATCGGTGTTCACATATTTCGGAACGAAATCCGCTCTGCTCAATGAGCTATACGTCGCGTTGAAGACGGAGCTGTCTGAGGCCATCCTGGAAGCGATGCCTGACGACGGTGATGTTCGCGGGCAGCTGCATCATCTGTGGGCGCGTTGGACGGACTGGGGCGTTTCCAATCCATCGAAGCGGCGGGCGCTGGCCCAGCTCGGGGTCTCGGACCAGATCACCGAAGCTAGCCGAAAGGCGGCGGCAGTCGTCGCAGGACCAGCCGTCGCAATCGTACACCGCGCACGATCTACCGGCGCGTTGCGGGATGCCCCTCTGGCTTATGTCGGAGCGCTTGTCGAAACGATGGCCGGGACAACGATCGATTTCATGATCCACGACCGTGGCCATGCGGAAGGCGTCCGCGACGCAGGTTTCGAGGCCCTCTGGCAGGCATTGAGGTGAATTTTTTCGCCATAAAAATGAGCGTCTGCTCAGTCATAATAGGAGTTGTTCCGTGAGAGCTATCCAAGCCACCCAGTTCGGCAGTCCGAGCGTCCTGACGGTCGTCGACCTGCCCGATCCGACCCCGGGACCGGGCCAGATCGCGATCGACGTCACTCACGCAGCGGTTGGTCTCATCGACCTCCTTTTCCGCCAGGGGCAGTTCAAGGATGTACCCGGCATGGCCCAGCCGCCCCTCATTCCCGGTCTGGAAGTGGCCGGAACGGTGCGAGCGCTCGGCGATGGGGTGACCGGGTTTGCGATTGGCGAAAACGTCGTCTCGATGTCGGCCGGCGCCGGCACAGGCGGGTATGCCTCCGTGTATATCGCGCCCGTGCATGGCGTTGTGTCGATCGAAGGCTCCAATGTCGATCCTGCTCTCGTAGTCGCGATGATTCCCAATGCCGCGATGGCCCACGTCGCCCTCAGTCTGGTTGCCAAGCTCGGCAAGGGAGAAAGCGTGCTGGTGCACGGCGCCCTTGGCGGCTTCTCCTCCGCATTCCCCGGTATCGCAAGGCAACTCGGCGCTTCACGTGTCGTTGGCACGGTTCGCTCAGGCAAGCTGGAAACAGCGGCGCACACGAAACTGCCCTACGATCGGATTGTCGATTCCTCCGAGTTGCCCGGCGTGCTTGAGGGCGAGAAGTTCGATGTGATTATCGATCCCGTTGGCGGTGCCGTCCGTGGCCAGAGCTTTGCGTTGATGAAGCCGGGCAGCCGTCTGATCGTCGCCGGCAATGCCAGCGGCGACTGGGCGCACAGTGTGAAGACCAACGATCTCTGGCTGGGCAGCACAACCGTGGCCGGCTTCAATGCGGGCGCCCTTCTGCCGTTGCACCCGCAGGCTCTACGGCGAGGCCTCGAGGCGGCCTTGAAAGCGGTAGCCGCAGGACTGTGCGACATTCCGGTCGATGTACTCCCCTTCAGCGAGGCGGTAACTGCACATGAGCGGATGGAGAGCCGCGATCTGTGCGGGCGCATCGTCCTCACGCCGGAACTGTGACTTGGCCAGGCCGGAATCGAACACGCTTCGCTGCGCGTCTGGCATGTTTTATTTCGTCGGCTACATAGTTGAATACAGAGTTATGCTGTAGCAAAATACCTGACATGCACCAGCTGATCGCGTGGATTGATCTCATGGCTTACAACGATGACAAAAGCGCTCATCGGCGACGACGGAGATACCGCTTGTTTAACGTCACAATAACACAGAGCGGTGGAATAGAGGACGCTGGCGCGCAATGATTGATCAGCCACTTACGCGTATTTCACACACGGATCTTGAGGAAATTCTTTTTACGCTGGAAGTCGATTTTGTAGATCTATTCGAATGTGTCGTGGGTGCCGGCTGGAAACTGGAGATGTTGGGTTCGCCGGCCCCAGGAATGCACTATAATATTTCCGGCGGCGGGCGTTTAATCATCGCTGGACGGGCGCCCATCGCGTTGGAGCCCCATACACTCGTTATTGTCCCGGCCCAGACGCCCCTCGTAATCGAAGGCCCTCCGGTTCGCCCGGAAAACTGGCAAACCGTTCGAGTGGGGGTGCCGGCGGGCGGGCGCAACCATGTTGAGAGACTGGCCGCCGGGGACGGCACATGTCCGCAAGTCATGCTCGTGTGCGGTTACGTCAGGGCGAGCTATGCAGGATCGCTTGATCTCTTTGCCGGCCTCTCAACGCCGATCATCGAAAAATTCGATGAGACGACGGCGCTGACCCCTCAACTTGAAGCTGTGGTTGTTGAACTCATTCGCCAGGAAATAGGCATGAAGGCGATGACAGCGACGTTACTTAAAGAAGTCCTCATCGTGCTCCTGCGCCGATCAATGACTTCGATGAACGAATGGGTGGAGAGGCTTTCGCTCTTGCAAAGTCCGCAGATCGCGCGTGCTTTCTCCGATATGGCCGCACGGCCCGAATTTGCCCACTCCGTTCAATCTCTTGCACAGAGTGCAGGTCTCAGTCGCTCTGCCTTCATGGCGCGCTTCCAGGCGGTTTTCGGCACCCCCCCGATGACCACGCTGCGTCAGATACGCATGAGGCATGCAGCCTCTCTGCTCGCCATTGGCGATCTCTCGGTCGATCAGGTTGGACGTATTGTCGGATACAATAATCGGAGCGGTTTTTCGCGCGTATTCCGAAAAACGTACGGTGCTGATCCTTCGGAATACAGAGCCCACAAGCGGCAGTCCCGTTAGATTCAGGACCTACTAATAGTTCTCGGGCTGTGATTCGCGGTCTTCGATGCAGGAGTCCTTGAGGAGTGTTTATCTCTGTTGAGCTTGCGGCGGACGGAGCGGGTATCGCCGCTCTTCCCCTTGGCACATGGCGTCCCGCGGGTTGATCATCGGCGAGTGGCGAGCGGGATCGTCTCTGTGATCCGCAATTGAAGGACGCGCCGGCAGGCTACCGGTCCGCACAGGCCACCCTACAGCCGCTCATCGTCTGGAGCCGGCTCGGCGTCTCCGGCTGCGCCTTCGCCGGGCTTTCTGGCGACGGGCCGCAAGCACGGCACATCGTGATCGACGCGACACATCTGACGGCCCACCTAGAGCAGGCTCGTTTAACAGGGAATGCTCCCCGTTTTATCGGGCGAACTAACGCCGGGCTGAACTCGAAGCTCCCCACTGTTTGCGACGGCGACGGACGGGCGATCATCCTGCTGGGCAGGACAGATGAGCGGCCACAAGGACGTCCGTCTCGTGCTCGACGCCCTCACCCGTGGCGCATAGTTCTACCGCCAGCGCCACAGGGTCGAGAAATTGTGCGCCAAGCTCGAAGACTGGCGGCGCTCGCCACCCGATACGACCGATGCGCCCACAACTTCTTCCCGGCCATCTGCATCGCCGTAACCGTCATCTTCTGGCTCAGACCAATGTGTCCGGAGCCTGGAGCGAGACGGTAGGTTTCTTGATTCGGCCGCTTCACTTACTGAGCGGCGGGTAACCCCGTACGTAAATCCAGTCGGTCGATTTGGCGGGAATGTGGCACCCCTGGCAGTCTGCCCGGTAATTTGTAGATGTCGTTTTCGTCGGATTATCGGCATCAAACCAGGACCAGCCCCAACCATCACCCCACAGCTTGTTCTCGGGAAATTTATCTGTGCTCGACTTCACCATCACAAACCACCCTTCAAGCCTATCCTCCCGCGAGACAGTTCCCGTAGTCATGCGGTCGGTTTTCGCCTGAAACACTTCTTTGACCAGAACAGCCCCCTCAGGGAACTTGCCCGTTTTCTGATATTCATCGATAACGCCAGGAGAGGCATACACCGTGTGAATTTCCTCGGATCCAGCGGCCTGTTTCGCGGCAACCGCCCAAGTGCCCAGATATTGATAGATGGTCCGATACTCGGCGGGCACATGAAGATTGCCCTGAGCGTCGGCGATCGAGTCTACTGCAACCGACGTCTGCGAATCCGCGGGATGCGATAGCAACCCGGCGGCAATTCCAATGCCAACAACCAGGGAAAAGGATAGTATAAAACGTTTAATCCGCATCGTTCCCACCTGTTCCGCCGCCATGATCACTATCGCGTTATTTTTTTACTTAAAAATGTCTATTATGTAGAATAATATATATGAATAATTATCACACATTAAACGATAATCAGTTATTAGTATTATAAATTTTCGTCAATTTTTTAAGTAGGATAAATTTATCCCGACTTATACTAGGCGCGCGCAATTAACTCGCTCGCTCTGATTTTAAGGCAGGACACCCGTCCGTAGGTCCGAATTTGGTGACCAGACGTCTAAAATTGACAGACGATGATCTGATCCCCGACAACTGAACCGTTTGAAGCTGGAGTTTTCGGCGCCAGAATCCCTTGGCTGGGAGGAGCGGAAGACGATGAAGGCATCGAAGTTTTTGGACGCGCAGAACCTTGACACCGATCGACTGATCCGGACCAACGCCCGGTTGACGGAGGTCGGTCGCCGGCTGATGGAAATCTCTGGCGTGGGCCCGTTACTAGCTAGCTAGTGCCTTGGTAGGCACGGTCTTTGACCCGAAGGCGTTCAAGACCGGCCGCAACCTCGCAGTCTGGATCGGGTTTGTTCCGAAGCAGAACTCCAGCGGCGGCGAGGAGCGGCTGGGCGGCATCAAAAAGCAGGGTGGCCGCAACCTGTAACAGATGCTGGTCGTCGGCGCCTTGAGGGTCGTGCGCTAGGCGGTGACGAGCGGCACGCGCCGGCCGTGGCTGGTCCAATTGCTCGCTCGTCGAACACCCAAGGTCGCGGCCGTCGCTCTGGCCAACTAAGACCGCGCGAATGGTGAATGTTTTTCAATTTTCCGCGACTCAATCGGCTATGAAGTAATAATGATGCGCGTAGCTTAAGAATGAGAAATATTGTTCCGTAATAGAATATAGTAGCAAAAGGCTTTGGCAGAGGCAGCACAGATAGTTACGATCTTTCTATTCACCTCAGGTTTTCCTGATGCAGGGCCGCGAGAGCCTTCAGCGCCCGATGCAAGGTCACGCGAATTCCCGTCTCGCTCATGCTCAGACGGGCAGCAGCCTCCCGGGTAGTGAAGCCCTCAATGCTGACGGCCTGAACAACCGCGCGCTGGCGATCCTTCAGCCTGCCGATCAGACTCCCGATCTGGATGGCGGGCAACTCGTCAACCGGCTCTTCGGCGGCCAGAACGTCGGCGAGTTCGTCGACCGGGACGGTCAGGCGGACCGAGCGGCGCAACATGTCGATCAGTTTGTTGCGGACGATGACCGAAATCCAGGGCGAGATCGGCCGTGCAGGGTCCCATGTCCGGCGCTTCAGATGAATCGCGAGTAGCGCTTCCTGAACGACGTCCTCGGCATCGCTGACCGGCGCTCCATATCGCACGCAGTTCCGGCGGGCCATGGCGCGCAAGTGCGGTGTCACCGATTGCAGAAACCGGCGATAGGCAACCGCATCGCCCGCCAGTGCAGCGCGCATTTCGGCGGCCCACTCACTCTCGCGATCCGCCTTTGTCACATACGTCCTCGCACGCGCTCCGCCAGCCTTTGCCGGGCCGTTTTATATTGTCCAATCTATATCTCCGGGAGGGTTGCGGCGATAGCATGACGCCATTCTTATTGGCCTATCCGCAGCCGGATCATTTTGGCACCGTGCGTTTCAGGAAGTCGGCTGCTCATCGGGCAGGACCGGGGCGCGCCGCAGCCGCGTCGCCTGCTCGAAGGCATAGGCGAAGGCCAGAATGGCCGCGTCGGTGTCGATCGCGGGTCCGACGATGTCGACCGCGATCGGGCGTCTATCCTTCAGGAAACCGGCGGGAACCGTTACGACCGGAAGGCCCATTTCGTTGATCTCGGTGCCGACGATCTGATCGCCGAGATAGGCCAGCGTGTCGCCGCCAATATCGGGCAGCGGGTTGACCGAGCGGGGGAAGAAGAGGGCATCGATGCCCTTGTCGCGCAGGATCGCCTCGTACTGCGTCCGCAAGGCGTCCGCCTGCGCGATGACCGCGATCATGGCATCATCATCGGCGCCGACATTGATGGCCGCGCTCGACAGTAGCCCGTGCAGGGGAGCGGTCGTGGCCACGCCGATCTCGAAGCCGGCGCGCTCCCTGAAAGCCGCTCGCGAGGAAGGGTTGGAGCCGCCCAGGGCGCCGAGATAGGCATCGACGCCGGCGAGATACGAGTTTGTGACGACAAACGAGGTCCGGCTCTCCCAGCGTGCCCGCCAGTCGGTATCGGCAAAGACCACGGGTACCAGTTCCGCCCCGAGCCCTGACAGCACGCCGGTCATCCGGCGATAATGCTCCGCGATGGCGGGATGCAGGTCGGGCGCCCATTGGCCGGGCTCGAACAGCCCGATCCGCGCACCCCTGAAGGCGTCGGCATTCAGGGCGGCCGCGAAATCTGGCTTGCCGGCGTGGCGCGCGGTGCGGGGGTCGGCCGGAGTCGGCCCGGCGAGAATGTCCATCAGGATGGCGACATCCGCCACGGTCCTGGCAATGGGTCCCGCAACGTCGTGATGGCTGGACAGGCCCGGGAACACGCCGTCGATCGGCACCATCCCAAAGCTCGGCTTCAGCCCGACAAGGCTTTGCGCCGAGGCCGGGAACAGTATGGAGCCGGCCGTGTCGGTGCCGAGGGAGGCGATGCCGAATCCCACCGCCACCGCCGCGGCGCTGCCGGTGCTCGACGCCCCCGGCGCGAAGCGCGCATCATAGGGGTTGAGCGTGTCGCCATTATAGCTCGAATCGGAGCGCAGCCCGTCCAGCCCGAAATCGGGAAGGTTGCTCTTTCCGACGATCAGCGCACCCGCCTGCTTGAGCCTCGCCACGACGCTGGCATCGCGCTCGGGGACGAGATCGATGCCGTTGAATATCCCTCGCGCCGGGTCGAGAACGCGATCATCCGAGGCAAAGCCGGCATAGCCGGCCGTGGTACGCACGCCGGCAACGTTCATGTTGTCCTTGATGACAATGGGCACGCCATGGAGCGGCCCCTTGCGCACGCCGGCCCGCCGCTCGGCATCGATCTGCGCGGCATCGTCCATGAGCGCCATGTTAACGCTAATGAAGGCGTTGAGATAGGGCTCAAGCTGGGCGATCCGCGCCAGGCAGGCCGCGGCGACGTCGGACGCGGAGAAGCGCCCCTCTTGATAGCCGGCTTGCAAGTCGGAGATGGTTCCGCTGATCAGGTCGATCTCGGCAGTGGGGAGCGGAAAGGCCGGAAGCCTGAGGTGCCTCATGTGCGGAACGCCCTGTTGGGGAATGGATATTCGCCAATTAAAACGTCCGTTCTAAAAATAAACAAGAGGGTGCTGCCTTTTGGGGGGCGCCGCCCTTTGTGGCTTCAACCTCGGGTTTCGCCCATTCCCTTCATTTTGCGAACGATGGTGGACTGGCTGACTCCGAGATAGCGCGCCGCGGCCCGTGTGTTGGAGAAGCGCTGCAGGGCGCTTTCGATCAGTGCGGTTTCAAAGCGGCGCACCTGTTCGCCGAGACCCAGTCCGTCCAGCTTAACGCGCCCGACGCCGGGCCCCTCCGGGTGGTCGGCCGACGCTGGCTTCGCGACGATCCCCATCTCCTCGGTTTCGATCACAGTGCCGGGCGACGTCACCACCAGCCGCTCGACCAGATTGCGCAGCTCGCGGATGTTCCCCGGCCAGTCATAGGCCACCAGCTCCAGCGCGGCGGCATGGGAAAACTGCTTGTGGGTGCGATATTGCGCATTGAAACCGGAAAGCGCCTGGCGGATGAGGGGCAGAATATCCTCGCGCCGCTCGCGCAGCGGCGGCACCACGATCGGCACCACATTGAGGCGGTAAAACAGGTCGGCGCGAAAGGTCGAGGCCTCGACCGCGCGCGCGAGATCGCGATTGGTCGCGGCCACGATGCGGATGTCGAGCGGCATGGAGCGGGTGGAGCCGAGTCGCGCCACGGTCCGGTCCTGCAGGACGTGAAGCAGCTTCACCTGCATGTCGAGAGGCAGTTCGCCGATCTCGTCGAGAAACAACGTTCCATGATTGGCCAGCTCCAGCATGCCGGGCTTGCCGTTCTTGTGCGCTCCGGTGAACGCGCCGGCCTCATAGCCGAAAAGCTCGGATTCGATGAGGTCGCGCGGCAGCGCGCCACAGTTGATCTTGATGAAGGCGGCATTGGCCCTCTGGCTCTCGCGATGCACGAGGCGGGCGAACACTTCCTTGCCGACACCTGATTCGCCGGTCAGCAGTACGGTGGCATCCGAGGCCGACACCCGCCGCAGCAGATCGGCGATCCGCCGCGTCGCCTCGCCATGGAATACCGGGCCGTCCGGCGGCAGACCTTCCTGGCGCAACTGCGCCACCTCGGTTTCCGCCCGCGCCAGATCGTGCCGGATGCGGGACAGCTCGGCCTGCAACTGATCGAGTTCGGTCGTGTCCCGCGAGTTGATGATCACCCGCCGCACCCGCCCCTCATCGTCGAAGAGCGGTGTTCCGGTCGCCAGAATAGTCTGGCCGGTGTGGGTGCGCTGTATCGCCGTCACGCGCTGGCCGGTGGCGATGACGCGCGGGGCGATGACCGGGCGGATCAGGCCGTCCGCCTCAAGCTCGACCACCAGCCGGCCAACGACATCCTCGGCGCGAAAGTCGTAATTGCGCTCGCAGCCGGGATTGACCAGCAGCGTGCGCCCCTCGCCATCGGCGACGAAGATTCCGTCGAACGAATTGCGAATGATCTCGCTGAAATCACTCTCGGTCAGCGGCAGATCCGGCATCGCTGCCGAAGGTTGAATGGGCAGGCGCATGGCGTTCTTTCCGATGCAATATCGCATCAATCGATGCAATTGTGCATCAAAGGGGATGGGTCGTTTCATCTAACTAATTGATATTACAGATCTAGTGAAGCTGGCACACAAGTTGCGGAACGGACGACGAGCCAGATCGCGGCGCCACTCCGCAGGATCAAGGCCCACAACAAGACTAAAGGAAACGCCTGATGACAATCCAGTCCGTCCCGGTGCACGCCCCGGCCATGGGGGCTTCGCCATCCTCCCCCATTCTCACGTCCCCTTCTCCCATTCTCACGTCTCCCAAGCCCGACTGGCATGCGCGGACCGAAGGCATGACCTTCCGCCAGTTGATCCAGACCAAGCGCCAGATTATCGGTTGGCTGCTCGGGCTCTCGCTTGGCCTCTTCTTCCTGACGTTGCTGCTGGCCGGTTATGCCCGCCCGTTCATGTCGACCAAGGCATTCGGCGCGCTGAATGTCGGCTACGTGCTGGTTATCGCCATCTATCTGGTGAGCTGGGGAGCCGCCCTGCTCTACACGCTCGCCGCCCATCGCATCTTTGATCCGCTTGCCGCCGCTGCGCGCGACGCCGCCATGCGGGAGGGCACGCGATGAAACTACTCTCCTTCTCCATCTTCGTGGTGATCATTGCTATCACCCTCGGCATCACCTACTGGGCCGCGCGGCGCACCCGCACCGCAAGCGATTTTTACACCGCGCATGGCAATCTCGGCCCCGTGCAGAACGGATTCGCGCTCGCCGGCGACTGGATGAGCGCGGCAGCTTTTCTCGGTTTCTCCGGCCTCGCCGCTCTGTACGGCATGGACGGCTCCCTCTACGCCGCCGGCGCGCTCGTCGCCTTCCTCGCCATCCTGATGCTGGTGGCCGAGCCGATCCGCAACACCGGGCGGTTCACGCTCGGCGACGTCATCGCCTTCCGCATGCAGCGCCCGCAGGCCCGGCTTGCGGCGGTGCTCGGCACGGTGGTGGTGAGCCTTGCCTATCTGGTGCCGCAGATGGCGGGCGGAGCGGCGCTGATCAAGCTGCTGCTCGGCGTGCCCTATGCCATCTCGATTGTCGGCGTGGGTATCGGCATGCTGGTCTATGTCGTGTTCGGCGGCATGCTGGCCACGACCTGGGTGCAGATCATCAAGGCCGTCCTGCTGCTCGGCACCGCCATCGTGCTGGTCGCTCTGCTGCTCGCGCAGTTCGGCTTCGATCCTCTCGCCGTGTTCGGCGCGGCGGAGACGCGCTACGGACCGCAGCTTCTGGCGCCGGGCAACTATCTCAAGCACCCGCTGGATCAGCTTTCGCTTGGGCTCAGCTTTGCCTTCGGCACCGCCGGCCTGCCGCACGTCATGACCCGCTTCTACACCGTCCCCGACGCCCAGACCGCGCGGCGCTCGGCGGTGTGGCTGATGTTCCTCGCCGGAGCGTTCTTCCTCGTGACCACCCTGATCGGCCTCGGCTCGGCGGTCCTGGTCGGGCAGGACGTCATCCGGGCCGCCGACAAGGGCGGCAACCTCGCTTTGCCGCTGCTGGCGCAGTATCTCGGCGGCGGCCCCGGCAGCCTTGGCGGGGAGATCTTTCTCGCCATCGTCGTCGCCGTGGCCTTCGCGACCATCCTGGCCGTCGTGGCGGCTCTGACGCTCTCCACCTCCGGCGCGATCGCGCACGATCTTTATGTGAACGTGATGCGGGGCGGACGGGTCAGCGAACGCGAGCAGGTGAAGGTGGCGCGGATCGCGACCCTCGCGGTGGGCGCCTTTGCCATTCTGTTCGGGCTGCTGGCGCAGGGGATCAACGTAGCGGTGCTGGTCATCCTCGCGATCTCGATCGCGGCCAGTGCGAATTTCCCGGTCATCGTGCTGTCGCTGTTCTGGCGCCGGTTCAATACCGTCGGCGTTGTCGCCGGCATGACGGCGGGCCTGGCCTCCTCGGTCGTGCTGGCGATGCTCGGGCCGGCTTTCATGGGTGCCGACGCGCTGTTTCCGATCGTGAACCCGGCGGTTGCCAGCGTGCCGATCGGCTTTCTCGGCGCCATTCTCGGCGCGCTCCTGTCGCGGCGCGACCCGGTGTCGGAAGCGCAATTCGATGAAGTCATCTTCCGGGCGAATACCGGCCTGCGCGACGACGCTCCGGCCGCCGCCGAATCCCACTGAAAATGAGACGTGACATGATCAAAGCCGTTGTTTTTGATGCCTATGGAACGCTGTTCGACATCCAGTCGGTCGCCGACGCGACCGAGCGCGCCTATCCCGGATATGGCGAGTACATCACCCAGATCTGGCGGCAGAAGCAGCTGGAATATAGCTGGCTGCGCTCGCTCATGGGACGCTACCAGGACTTCTGGAGCGTGACGCAGGAAGCCTTGGCCTACACGCTGAACACGCTCGGCCGCGAGCCGGACGCCGCCTTCCTCGCCGAGATGGCCGAGGCCTATAACCGGCTTCGGCCCTATCCCGACGCCGCTCAGTGCCTGCAGGACCTCGCCCCGCTCCGGCTCGCCATACTGTCCAATGGCGCGCCGGGCATGCTGCAGCGCCTGGTGGCCAATGCCGGCCTCGACGAACTGTTCGACAAGGTGATCAGCGTCGATTCCAAGGCGGTCTTCAAGCCGCATCCCCGCGCCTATGAGATGGTGGAGGAAGCGCTCGGCGTGAAGCCGGAGAACGTTCTGTTCGTGTCGTCCAACGGCTTCGACGTCGGCGGCGCGAAGAATTTCGGCTTCCGTGTCGCCCGTATCGCCCGTCTGCCGATGCAGAAGCTGACGGATGAGCTCGAGGCGCGCCCGATCACTCCGCTGACCATGTTCAAGGCCCTCAGGATGCAGGAGGAAACCTACGCGGAGGCGGCGGATTTCGAGGTGGAGGCGCTCTCGCAATTGCCGCAGCTGATCCGCGCCGAGCAGGCGGAGCCGATGCGGACTGCGGTCGGCCGCGCCTGACCCCACGTCGATGCAGGGGGAAGACCGGGACAGGTCGGCGCGCCGGCGCGAGCAGATCGGCATCGCCGCCGCCGCCGTGCTCGTCACGGGAGCTATCTTTGCCCTGCACGTCGCGGCGCGGACCTCGGGGATGGCGCTTGCCGCCTTTCCCTTCGCGACGACGCTCGTCCTGGTGTGCGGCGCGCCGGGCAGCGCGCCGTCGAGCAGTCGCGCCATTGTCGGCGGTCACATGATCTGCGGGGTGGTGGCGTTGTGCGGCCACCAGCTTTGGCCGAACTCGGAACTTGCGACCGCCGGCATGGTGGGGGTGGCGCTGGCCCTGATGATGGCGCTGCGCTGCTTTCACCCGCCGGCGGGGATCACCCCGCTGATCGCCGCGCAGTTCGACCCGGACTGGAGCTTCCTGCTCTGGCCGGTGTTGAGCGGCGCGCTGCTGGCGGCGCTGCTGGCGCGCAGCCTCGAAGCGCTACGGCTTTTCCGGCGCTCCGGCGATGGCAGCCCGTTGCCGCCCTCGCCGCCTTCCGCGGCCGCGCCCGATCCCGGCGGCTCGCAAAATTAGAGCCAGGCTGTAACGAAGCCGCCTTCGCCTGCGTAGAGGTCTAATGACGCATCCGGCCCTCGGTCGGAGCGCGTCGTTCCTTGCCCTCGCCGCTCCACCGATCACAGGTTCCATGGACGACCGTCCTTACCGCCGATTCATGCCCCGCACCGTGGCCACCCGCGCGCTCGGGGGGCGTCCGCCGTTGACCGCGCTCACGCCGTCGATCGACATGAGTACGACCTATGCGCGGGATCCCGACAACGGCTACAGTTCCGGCCACGTCTATGGCCGCAAGGACAATGCGACGGTCCAGCAGGCCGAGCGGCAGATCGCCGAGCTCGAACATGCGCGGGACGCCCTGCTGTTCGGCTCGGGCATGGCGGCGGCGGTGGCCGTCTTTACCGCGCTGCCGCCCACACACATTGTGGCGCCGCGGGACATGTATTGGGGACTGCGCGTCTGGCTGCACGCCGCCAATCGATATGGTCACGAGGTCAGCTTCATCGATATGTCGAGGCTCGACGAGGTTCGAGCCAGCCTTCGCCCCGGCAGGACCGGGCTGGTCTGGATCGAGACGCCGAGCAATCCGCTCTGGACCGTAACCGACATCGCCGCCGTGTCCGATCTGGCCCACCGGGCCGGTGCGATGGTGTGCGCAGATTCCACCGTGGCGACGCCGGTGCTCACCAATCCGCTCCTATTCGGGGCCGACATCGTGATGCATTCGGCGACCAAATATCTCAACGGCCATTCCGACGTGGTCGCGGGCGCCCTGGCGAGTGCCGATCGTTCGGAGCTCTGGCTGCGCATCAAGGACATGCGTGACCAGCAGGGCGCCGTGCTCGGCTCGTTCGATGCCTGGCTGCTGACGCGCGGCCTGCGCACGCTTGATCTGCGCGTGAAGGAACAGAGCCGCAGCGCCGCCTTGATCGCGGAGCGGCTGCGCGGACATCCGGCGATCAGCGCCGTGCTGTATCCCGGCCTGCCGGACCATCCCGGCCATGCCGTCGCCGCGCGTCAGATGCCGGGTGGCTTTGGCGGCATGCTGTCGCTGCGCCTGCGCGGCGGGGCGGCTGCGGCCATCACTGCCGCGGCCCAGGTGCAACTGTGGCGCCGGGCGACGTCCTTCGGTGGCATCGAGAGCCTTATCGAACATCGCGCCTCGATCGAGGGGGAGGGCTCACCCTGCCCGGACGACCTGCTGCGGCTCTCGGTCGGCCTAGAAGACCCCAATGACCTGTATCGCGACCTTGCCGACTCGCTCGACCTTCTGACCCGCATGTGAGGACACGCATCATGTCGACTGTCGCCGTGGCCATCATCTGCAAGACGCCGGCGCCGGGCAAATCCAAGACCCGGCTGTCGCCGCCCTTGCGCCCCGATGAATGCGCGGAAATTTCCGCCTGCTTCATCTCCGACCTTTCCGCCACTATCGCAGAGCTCGCCGCCGAGGGCGATGCCGAGGGATATGCTGTCTATACGCCGGCAGGATCGGAAGGCGCGCTGACCCGGCTACTGCCTCCCGATTTCGGGCTGGTGCTGCAAGGCGAGGGCGATCTCGGTCGGCGGCTCGACCAGGGCATCGCCGACCTCCTGGCGCGCGGCCATGCGGGCGCCATCCTCGTCAATTCCGACAGCCCGACCTTGCCGAAGGCGCTGCTGCGGGATGCCGTCGAAGCGCTCCAGAGCGGCGACCGGGTCGTGCTGAGCCCGGCGCTGGATGGCGGCTACACCTTCATCGGCCTGTCCCGGCCGCATCCGGAACTGTTCGCGGACATGCCTTGGAGCACGCCCGAGGTCTACCGACTGACGCTGGATCGCGCGCGCGAGATCGGGCTGCCGGTGGTCGAGCTCACGCCCTGGTACGATGTGGACGACGCCGCGTCCTATGCGCTGCTGGAGCAGGAACTAGACGGGATGCCGCTCTCCTTCGCGCCCACGGGCCTCGCACGCCAGCCTGCCGCCCGCACCGCCGCCTTCGTGCGCCGTCGACGCGCCGCCGCATCCGCGCTTCCCGCGCAGGCAGGTGCGGCATGATGGAACGGTCCGCGCTGGGGAACGTCGCGGTCGTGATTCCCTGCCTCGACGAGGAGGAGGCCATTGCCGCGGTGGTGCGCGAGGTGCTGGCCGAGGGTGTCGGCGAGGTCATCGTCGTCGACAACGGATCGCGTGACGACACCGCCGGGCAGGCGGCGGCAGCCGGGGCGCGGGTGGTGTCGCAGCCGCTGCGAGGTTATGGCCGGGCCTGCGCCGCCGGGCTCGCCGCCGTCCGTCCCGAAACCGACATCGTTTGCTTCCTCGACGGCGACGGCAGCGACGTGCCCGCCTTTCTGTCCGCCGTGGTGGAACCTGTGGCTTCCGGCAAGGCGGATTTCGTGATGGGGTCCCGGCTACTCGGACGGCGCGAGTCAGGCTCCATGACGCCACAGCAACTCGTCGCCGGCCGGCTCGCGGGCGTGCTGCTGCGCCTCACCTATGGCGTGCGCTTCACTGACATGTCGCCGCTGCGGGCGATGCGAACCGATCGCCTCGTCGCGCTTGGAATGCGCGAGCAGACCTATGGCTGGAACCTCGAAATGCAGATGCGCGCAGCCGGGGCGGGCCTGCGGTGCCTTGAAGTGCCGGTCGACCATCGCCGCCGGCGCGGCGGCCAGTCGAAGGTCTCCGGCAATGCCCTCGCCGGGCTGAGCGCGGCCTGGAAGATATCGACCACCTTCATCCGGCTGGCGCGGCTCCAGCGGGCGCGCCAGGTACCGGAGCCCGCGCCCGCGCTGCGCCGCTGAGGATCATGGAGACCGTCATGCACGTCCTTCTCACCGGCGCGGCCGGCTTTATCGGGCAACATGTACTTGAGCAGCTTCTCAAGCGCGGCCACGAGGTTCGTGTGCTCGATTCGCTGCGTCCGGACGTGCATCGTTCTGGCGCCGCGTGGACGCTCCCGCATGACGGTGTCGAGGCGCTGGTGGGGGATGTCCGCGACCGGGATTTCGTGTCGCGGGCGGTGAGCGGGGTTGATGGCGTCATCCACCTTGCCGCCAAGGTGGGGCTGGGCGTCGATCTCGACGACATGCCGGACTATGCGTCCAGCAATGATCTCGGCACCGCCGAACTTCTGGCGGGGATGGCGCGCGCGGGCGTCTCGCGGCTCACGCTGGCAAGTTCCATGGTGGTCTATGGCGAAGGCTTCGGTTACTGCGCCGAGCATGGCGCGGTGCGACCCGGGCCACGGGTCGAAAGCGCGCTCGCCATCGGCGATTTCGAGCCGCCCTGTCCGGTCTGCGGCCGTGGCCTCGCCGTTGGTCTCGTGGATGAGGAGACCTCCTTCGATCCGCGCAACGCCTATGCGACGAGCAAGGCTGCGCAGGAATTCTACGCCGCCAACTGGGCGCGGGCGACGGGCGGCTCCGCGGCGATGATGCGTTATCACAATGTGTACGGCCCCGGCATGCCGCGCGACACGCCCTATGCGGGAGTCGCGTCGATCTTCACCTCGGCGCTGCGGCGGGGAGAGGCGCCGCGCGTTTTCGAGGATGGCCGGCAACGCCGCGACTTCGTCCATGTGCGCGACGTGGCCGCCGCGACGGTGCTCGCCTGCGAGCGCTCACAAGCGGGAGTGCGGGCCTATAATGTCGGCTCGGGAACACCGCGGACGGTCGGCGACATGGCGCTCGCCCTCGCCCGGGCACTGGACGGGCCCCGGCCGGCGGTGACCGGCCAGTATCGGCTTGGCGATGTCCGCCATATCACCGCGGACTCCTCTCGCCTGCGGCGTGAACTCGGCTGGAGCCCGGCGGTCGACTTCGCCGACGGCATGGCGGAGCTTGCCGCGCTCTCGGTCGCCGAGCCGGCGCGACCGCGCGTGGCGCTGGGATGACGCGCGCCCTCGTGATCGGCCTGATCCTCGCCAGCGTCGTGCTCAACGCGCTCGCGCAGATATTGCTGCGGATAGGGGCGCGCTCGGTTGCCCAGTCGGGGAATGGTTCGGTGCTCGCCGGCTTCGTGGAGCTGGCATTCCGCCCCGCCATTCTGGCGGGGATTGCCTGCTATGGAATGAGCCTGCTGACCTGGCTCTACGTCCTGGGCCGCATCGAGGTCTCCTTTGCCTATCCGTTCCTGGCGCTCGGATTCGTGCTGGTGGCGCTGGCGGGATGGCAGTTGCTCGGGGAGCCGATGTCGACCGCCCGCGCGGCGGGGATCGGCATCATCCTGATCGGCGTATTCATACTGGCGCGGAGCTAGCGGGATTCCCTCACTGAGCCTATCTAGGTTATCCGCCGAGATCCTCTGAGACATCGCGAAAGCCCGGGTGGGGAGACACCATCCGTGCATCGGGAGTGCGAAACATGAAAACGGACGATCTCATCGATCTGCTCGCCAAGGACGCGGCGCCGCAATGGCCGTTCCGCACGCTGTACATGGCCGCGCTTGGCTGCGGCGTCGTCCTCGCCGGCGTGCTGTTCTTCATGCTGGTCGGTCTGCGGCCGAACTTCGAGCAGGCGGCCGAAACGATCCGTTTTCCGCTCAAATTCTTACTGATGCTGCCATTGGCGATGAGCGCGGCGGGAGTGACGCTGGCGATGGCGCAACCGGCTGCCGACAGCGGCATCTGGGGTTGGCTGCTCGTGGCTGCGTTGGCGCTTGCGGCCGGCGCGATCGCAAGTGAACTCTATGTGCTTCCGCCCGAACTGTGGATGACCAATCTGGTCGGCAAGAACGCCGCTTTCTGCCTGCGGACCATCCCCATGCTGGCAGCGGGGCCCCTGCTGTGCCTGCTGTTCGTGCTTCGCCGGGGCGCGCCGACCCACCCCGGTCGCACAGGGGCTTGGGCCGGATTGGCGGCCGGCGCGATCGGTGCGACCTGGTATGCCGCGCATTGCCCGGACGACAGCCCGCTCTTCGTCGCCGTCTGGTACAGCCTCGGCATGTTGATGATGACGCTTGCCGGCTATGTGAGCGGCCGTCATCTGCTGCGCTGGTAGCCGTGCCGCTCGCGGAATGCCCGCTATCATCCCTGTCCGCATTTTAGCCGCCGACGGGACTGTAACGGAAGCGCACGGTTCTACGTAACTCTCGGCATGGGGGCGATGCGGGAGGCTGATGTGAAGACCGATGAACTCATCGAGCTTCTGGCGCAGGACGCCGCCCCACCATGGCCCTATCGCACCGTTTTCCTGGTGGCGGTAACCGGCGGCGTGGTGATGTCCGCCCTGGTGTTCCATTCGTTCATCGGGGTTCGTCCCGATGTCGACCGTGCGCTGGAAACGGCGCGGTTTCTTTTCAAGTTCGTGATCACGATCGCGCTTGCCGTGGGAGCGACCGGCCTCGCCTTGACAATGTCCCGTCCCGGCGCGCGGCGCGGCCGGTGGCTGAAGGCGGGGTCGGAACAAGAGCAGTTCGAAATCGTACGCTAAGGTCGAACGGAGCAGGAACGTTATGCGGCACGCCGTAGCCCAGCCGGGAGGCGAAGCGATCTGAAGCCTTCCGGCAGATGTTGCTCGCTGTCCCAGGTGTAGATGCCTGTCAGGTTGATATGCTCCCAACTCAGCGGCGAGATATGCCTCAACAGGGACTCTGGAATGTTCCTTCCCGCTCGTTTGAGCTCTTTGACCGCGCGGTCGAGATAGACCGTGTTCCAGTGGACGATCGCGCTGACGACAAGATTGAGGCCCGATGCGCGGAATGCCTGACTTTCGAACGACCGGTCGCGGAGTTCGCCACGCTCATGGAAGAAGACTGCGCGTTTGAGTTTGTGCGCTGCCTCGCCCTTGTTGAGGCCGGCTTGGCAGCGCCGGCGCAATGTCGAGTTCGAGTACCATTCGATCATGAAGAGCGACCGCTCGATGCGGCCGAGTTCCCGAAGAGCCTTGGCCAACTGGCTTTCCTTCGGTGATGCCGAGAGCTTCTTCAAGATCGTAGAGGGCACAACGGCACGGGTAGTGATCGATGCCGCCAGATGAAGCAGATCATCCCAGTGATCGAGGATCAGGGTGGTGTTGATCGGCGCCCCGATGTGGTTCGACAGCGCCGGGTATGCATCGCCTTTCTCGAACGTGTGGAACTTCCGATCTTTGAGATTGCGCAGTCGTGGTGCGAACCGCTTGCCGATCAGAGCGAATAGCCCAAAGACGTGATCGCTCGCGCCGCCGGTGTCGGTGAAGTGCTCCTGTATTTCGAGGATTGTGTCCTGATCGAATAGTCCGTCGAGCACATAGGCAGCCTCGCTTTCGGTCGGGCTGATGGGCAAGATGCTGAAGTAGCCGTACTGATCTGACAGATGGCTGTAGAACTTCGATCCAGGCTCACTGCCGTAATGTAGATTGATATCTCCGCGCTTTGCGGCTCGGTCGCTTGCTCGGAAGAATTGGCCATCAGATGATGACGTCGTGCCATTGCCCCAAAGGCGAGAATGCGGATGGCGGGTGTGTGCGTCCGTCACGCAGGCCTGGGCCGCGCGGTAGGTCTCTGACCGGGCATGGAAGGTGCGCATCCAACTGATCTGATGCGCGCTGATGCCTTTGGACGCGCTGGCCATTCGCTTTGGACCGAGATTGGTCGCATCGGCCAGTACGCCAGCCAGCATGGCCGAGACATTCCTCGGAGTGTCACCCGTTCGAACATGCGTGAAGCAATCCGCAAAGCCAGTCCATTCATGCACTTCCCTCAACAGGTCGGGAACCTCGACTAGCGGATACATATCGCTGATCTCGGCGTTCAGTTCCTCGACCGCCACCGGAACCTCGCCGGCGGTCGGCGTGACGATCAAAGTACCAGCTTCAAGGCGAACACCTTCGAGCCTCCCGGATCGTGCCCTGTGCGCAAGGCGCTTCAGGTTGAAGTCGAGCATCTGCCGCGCTTCGGTAAGCCACGCCGCGCCGTCTTCTTGGACACCAAGTCCGAGGCGATCTTCATCTTTCAGGATGGTGAACGTTGACCGCGGCATCAGGTGCTCGTCGATCGGTCGGAAGGATCGGCTGCCATCGACCCAAATGTCCGCAGATCTAAGCCGGTCTCGCAAAGCCGCCAGCGTTGCAATCTCGTAGAGACGGCGATCGGGCTTCTCCTGCCCCAGGATGAGCCTTCGATCGGTTTGGCTGAGGTGGGTGACCGGGACGCGATCCGGAAGGGTCCGCCGCTTCTCGGCATAGAGCCGTTTCAGCAGTGAAATCGCCGCAAGAAGGGGATCGTGGCGGCGCGCTGAGCGGAACGTGAACGTCTGCAAGAACGCACCGGCATACTTGTTGACGGTGGCATATTGCTCGGCCGCTAAGGTCAAGGGCGATGCCTCGTTGTCGTCGACCATCGACTCAAGCTCAGGCTTCATTCGAAGCAGCCGGTGCCATCCAACTTCCTGATCGAGAACCTCCAATGCGTTCCGGCCATAATCGTTCGCGGACTGCAGGGCTGTGATTGTGTCCAGGAACATGCGTAGCGCTTTGGCGGTATCCGGTCTGCAGTCCATGTGCCGCTGCTTCTTGCGGTTATTAGCTTGCGAGAACAGCCGACCTGTCAGCTTGATGAACATCGACACTGCATCGTCCGTGAGCTTCTGGCCGAGCTTAATAATCTGCGCCACGATTAGCGCGTGTCGACGGCTGGCATTGAAGTCGTTGGCCAGCCAGGCCGGCGTGGCATTTCCCTCACGGATCATCTGATCCCACCGTCCCGACGATATGCGCGCCTGCAACGTCGGATCGATCTCCAGCGTACGCAGAAAGGCTATCCGTTCGGTCAGCCCGACCAGGTTCGATGCACCCGGCGCGTCCGGCGCAGATCGCAGCCAGTGGAAGCGAGTTTGGCTGATCGCTGGGTCAACTTCCAATAGCTTGTCCAATGATTGAAGCGTAGCGCCCGAAATTTCTTCGATCAGCGCTCTCTCTGCCCGCCGACGTGCAATGGCGCGGGCGGCAAGACCGATCCGTTCGATCGTGTCGATTGCTGGCAGAAGAGATCCGCGTTCACGAAACATGGCGACAGTCGCACTCGCTATCGCGCCACCGTCGTCGGACATCGTGGCCGCCTGAATTGCAGCCAACAGCGCAGCTCTACGGTCTTGCCCCGTCGCGCTCCGCGCGGCCAGATAAACCATCAAGCGAGCAATGTGATCGCGCCGCGTTTCTTCACGGCGTGCATAGAGCGCAAACTTTCCAGCGTCGGCGCCAATCTGCTCAGCAACGTACTTTAATATTGCCCGAGGCGGAGTTTCATCGGTCGCCAACACTCTGCCCGGATATCGCATCAGGCAGAGCTGAACGGCAAATCCGAGCCGATTGTGTTCTCGTCTGCGAAGTCCAATCTCAAGCCTGTCAGCCGACGACAATGAATAGTGTCGGATGAGGGCGTCCTCATCGGTTGGTATATCGAATAGTCTCTGTCGATCCTGGACCTTGAGAAGCCTCCGTTTACCCATTGCCCAACTCCATCCACGACGAATCTGCCAGGAGCGTTGTCGAGTCGGACGGGCGAAGAAATCAAAACCGGCGCCCTGCGATAGCAATCCACAGGGATCGGATGCTGGACATCCGGGCTAGAGCCGATCGACATTCAGGATTCCGCGTAGAGGATCGGGCTGATTCATTTCGTTCCGGGTTTGATGATTCGGAGCGGACGGATGGCGGTGAAGCGGTACGAACTCAGCGAGGCGCAGTGGCAGCAGATCGCCCCTTTGCTACCGGGCAAGGCGAGTGATCCGGGGCGGACTGGCAGCGACAACCGCTTGTTCGTCAACGGATGCCTTTGGGTGCTGCGATCGGGAGCTCATTGGCGTGACCTGCCGGAGCGCTATGGCAAGTGGAAGACATTGCACAAGCGCTTCACGCGCTGGGCCAAGGCCGGGGTCTGGGATGAGGTGTTCGCCTCGCTGATCAAGGATCGGGACAACAAGTACCTGATGCTCGACACCACCCTGGTTCGCGCTCACCAGCAAGCTGCGACAGGAAAAGGGGGGCCTCGGATCAGGCTCTGGGGCGTTCCCGAGGTGGATTGACCACCAAGATCCACATGCTCGCCGATGGGCGGGGCCGGCCGCTGCGCTTCATCCTCACCGGCGGCCAGGTTGGCGACGTCCTGACCGCTCCGGCCTTGCTCGACGGCTTCAAGACGGAAGCTGTCCTTGCCGACAAAGCCTACGACAGCAACGCCTTGCGCCAGCTCATCAGCGACGGCGGCGCTGAGGCGGTGATCCCCTCGAACCGCACCCGCAAGATGATCATCCCTCATGACGCCGCCATCTACCGGCACCGCAACCGCATCGAGCGCTGCTTCAACAAGCTCAAGCATTTCCGCCGTTTCGCAACCCGCTACGATCGCAGAGCCATCCACTTCCTGGCATTCATACACCTCGCCGCTGCCATGATCTGGATGCGCTGAATGTCGATTCAGCCTAGGGCGCCGTTCAGCGCCGTTCATGCTCCGTTCGCCCTTAGCGTACGATTTCGCACTGCTCTTGTTCCGACCCCTTTCCAGTACATCGGCAAGGGTGAGCAGTGCGTGATCAAAACTAAGCTCGCCCTCAGCACCAAGAAAAACGCCGAGGCCACGGCCATCCTGCTGGAGGAGCCGGAAAACCATCTGTCGCACGCTCGGCTCAACGAATTGATCGCTGACCTAACTGCCCAGCACGGCGAGAAGCAGATCATCATCTCGACCCACAGCAGCTTCGTGGCCAACAAGCTCGGCCTCGACCATCTGATCGTGCTGCGCGAGGGCAAGGTAGTCCGGATTTCGGAGCTGCAGGCCAGCGACTTCTTCAAGAAACTTGCAGGGTACGACACCTTGCGCCTGGCTTTGGCCAAGAAGGCGATCCTGGTGGAAGGCGACTCCGACGAACTGGTGGTCCAGCGGGCCTACATGGACGCCAATGGCGGGCGCTTGCCTATTCAGGACGGGATTGACGTCATCTCGGTCGGTACGGCCTTCCTGCGCTTCCTCGAGCTAGCGCTGGCGTTGAAAATCCCGGCGGCCGTGGTGACCGACAACGACGGCGACACCGCTGCAGTGCAGAAGAAGTACGCCGCGTTCGATGGCCAACCGTCGATCAGGATTTGCTTCGACCCCGACGTCGACACGGGTGGGCTGACGGTCAAAGAAAAGCCCTTCAATTACAACACGCTTGAGCCAAAAATCTTGAAGGCGAACGGTCGAGAAGCCTTAAACAAGATGCTCGGGACCGCTGCCAAGACAGACGATGAACTCCACCTTCATATGCGCGCCAACAAAACCGATTGCGCACTGGCCATCTTCAGTTCGAAAACGGCGATTACCTATCCTGACTACATTACCCGGGCGATCGCGCCGTGATTGGCCAGAATAGGCTGGTCATCGCGGCAGCCGGCTCCGGCAAGACCACCTACCTCGTCGAAGAGGCACTTAAGATTAGGGACCAGCGGGTCCTGATCACCACCTACACCGAATCCAACGAGGCGGAGATCCGCCAGAAATTTTTCGACGTCGTTGGCCATGTTCCGTCGAACGTGGTGATCATGACCTGGTTCAGTCTCTTGATTACCCATGGCGTGAAGCCGTTTCAGGGTGCTGTGTTTGAATTTCTGGTCAAAGGCATGGCATTGGTCCAAGCCCAGTCGGCCATTCGCTACACCAACAGCCGGGGCATCGCGGTGACCTGGCCCGAAGGAGACATCGCAAACCACTTTTTTGATCGGCGTGGACAGGTCTTCTCGGACAAGCTGTCCAAGTTGGTGATCCGATGCAACGAGCAGAGCGGCGGCGCGGTCGTCGACAGGCTGAGCCGGGTGTTCCCTCACGTTTTCATCGACGAAGTCCAGGACCTCGCTGGCTATGATCTCGACATCATCGAAGCGCTGGCGCGAAGCCCGGTCCGCCTGCTGATGGTTGGCGATCCTCGGCAGGTGACCTACCTGACCCATAACGAGCGCCGCTTCGCAAAATATGCCGACGGCGGCATCGCAGACTTTTTACGGTCGCTGCCCAAAAAGCTGAAGATCGAGATTGACGAGGTAAGCCTGAACCGATCGCACCGTAACAGCGAGGCCATCTGTGCGGTGTCGTCACGGCTATTCCCCGGGTTTGCTGCCACTCAGGCTTGCGAGTGTGCCTCGTGCCGTCGCCCTCTGCCGGCCAGCGCTGGCGTATTCATCTTGAGGATCGCAGACTATGATCATTATCTGGCGACCGTCAGACCCGTGCAGCTGCGCGACAAGGTCACCAGCAGGGGCGTCGACCCGTCGTCGCAGGCGGTGAACTTTGGAGAATCCAAGGGACGTGGATTCGACCACGTCGTGATCCTGCCAACGGATCCGATGAAGCAATGGCTTGCCGATCCGGACAGCAAGCTGGCGGCACAAAGCCGAGCAAAGTTTTATGTTGCGCTCACCCGCGCGCGTTACAGCGTAGCTATTGCGATGGATTGGAGATCGGCCTCGCTGCCCGCGGGCTTTTCACTCTACCAAGTGCCAGCAATCTGATTCTGGGATCTCATCGGTCGCGAGAACCTAGCTATGCAGCTAACGCGACTCCGAAATCGTCCCATCGCTTCTACACCCAGCGAAAGCCCACCATCGCAACGTCACGGCGTGGGAGCGGCGGCTGCGATCGCTGGCACTGGAGCCGCCGCCGCGGCCTTTCGTGCCGCATAGTCCCGGATCACGGCCTCGATCCGTTCGAGCAATGGGGTGAAACCGGCGAAATTGATCGACCCGGCCCTTGGCCTCACGACCCGCGTTGCGAACACAGCTTTTCCATACTCGGTCGCGGGATTGATCTTGTTTTCCTTGTTGAAGGATTTGCCGTCGAGCTTTTCCGCCAGAACGGCAGGTTCAAAGAAATCCTCGGGGCAAGACATGAGGTTCGCGCCGAGCGCCGGCGTCTTCACCAGATAGAGGGGTCCGTGGAGATGGAAAAACAGGTCATGCTTGTCCCACGCGATATCTAGGCCATAGTTCTTTTTGTTGTTGAGGTAGCTGAAAATCTCTTTCGCCCCATCATCGTTGTCGATGAGAACGATGACCGGATGCTCGGCCGGGCGAAACTCGTAGCGGTTAAAGGCGTCCTTCCAGGAAATCAGAAAGCGCAGCAAATCGCCGGAGCCCCCTCGCAGCTGAAGGAAGTCACGCGCCTGATCAGAATACTTGAAAAAATTCACCCTCAGCTCAGGCTTGCCTCCCACGACTGACGCAAGAAGTGGGTGCGCGGCAGCAAGCCGCCGGATGGCGCTCTTCAGGTACACAGGATCGGTTGGCCCTTCGCAGATGATCAACGGCCGCGGCGGGTTGATGAAGCTTTTGAAGAAAATGAGTTCGTAGTAGACGACGCGGATCGCCGAGGGCCACTCATTCTTCATCTTCGTGCGCTCGGCGTGCAGCTTATGCTGCTTCTCTTTGTTGCCTTCGTTCGCGATCGCAATGTCGATCTGCCGCTCGCGCACATGATAGATGTGATTGATCATGCCTTCCAGGCGCGGCACGGAGTTGCAAGCCACCCCGTTGAGTTCATATGCCCCCGTTGTCAGGAAGCGATGCGCTGTCGCGCGAACCCGCTTGTAGTATGTCTGCGCTACATTGGCCTTCTCGTTGACGGTAAGCCCTGTCACCATCTGCCGACTTCCGCGAAGCTGCATGCGCGTCTTGGCGTCATTCACCTCAAAGCCGGCGTCATTGATGCGCGACACAAGCTCCTCGCCGAGCTTCCACTCGGCCCCGTCCAATTCGGCTAGCGCCGATGGGAACTCGCGCTGGTTCGTGGAGATTGTGATGTCATCCGCGTAGCGCGTGTAAGTGCATTTATGCCTCGCCGCCAGCTTCACCAGCCGGATATCGAGAAAGTGCGTCATCAACTCAGTGATGACCGGCGAGCACGGGCTGCCCTGCGGCAGCTTTCCGTCCTTGCATGCGATCTGAGCCAAAAGCGTTGCTACCGGCTCCGCAAGACGAAAGTGTTCGCTCTTCAGAAAGAAGCCGCGAACGCGGCCGAAGTTGAAAGCCGGAAAAAAGTCCTTCAGGTCAAGGTTCAGCACGTAGCGACGCCTGATCGGCCCCCACCGAGTGGTCCGAATTGATTGTTAGTGCATTGTCGTCTCCGC
>NZ_JAHBGC010000048.1 GCF_018390645.1 Ancylobacter dichloromethanicus | reverse complement strand
GTGATCCGCAACGGACTGCAGTGGAAGGACGCGCCGGCCGGTTACGGCCCGCACAAGACGCTCTACAACCGCTTCATCCGCTGGAGCCGGCTGGGTGTCTTCGACCGCATCTTCGCCGGCCTTGCCGGGGAAGGACCGAAACCCGAGCGCATCATGATCGATGCGACGCATCTGAAGGCCCATCGCACGGCGGCGAGCCTGCTTAAAAAGGGGATGTTCCCCGTCGTATCGGGCGAACGAAAGGCGGACTGAACTCCAAGCTTCACACCGTCTGCGACGGTGAAGGCCGGCCGATCATCATGCTCCTTTCGGAAGGCCAGATGAGCGACCACAAGGGCGCTCGTCTCGTGCTCGACGCCTTACCGCCAGCCTCTCGTCTCATCGCTGATCGCGGCTACGACAGCGCATGGTTCCGCGAGGAACTCGAAGCCAGGGGCATCGAGCCGTGCATCCCGTCGAGCCGGAGCCGAAAGACGCCCTTCGACTACGACAAGGCCCTCTACCGCCACCGCCACAAGGTCGAGAACCTGTTCGCCAAGCTCAAGGACTGGCGAC
>NZ_JAHBGC010000047.1 GCF_018390645.1 Ancylobacter dichloromethanicus | reverse complement strand
AAGCCTGCCGCCAGCGTTCGTTCTGAGCCAGGATCAAACTCTCAAGTTGAATGAGATATCTAAATCCGGCTTTGCGTCGCTACGCTCAAAACCTCTTGACGAGGTTGGAACCAGTCACATCCTTCACAGGATGCGCGGCTCCGAGAACGTAAGACCGCCGAAGTCTCATCCGACTTCCCCGACCGAAACCAGGGAAGTCCGCAAGGACCCCGCCGTCCACGTTTCTCTTTCTTACTCTTCACTTGTCAAACAGCGTGGGCCAAAACCCGCGAGCCGAAGCTCAAATCTCGAAGACCGAAGCCTCCCTACCTATAGGCTCACACCCATAAGCGCATCGACATCTCCCGTCCGGTTTGCACCGGCCGCCGCAACCGCACCAAAGTGGGATGCTACAGAGGAGCGCCAAACCCGCCGTTGCGGTGGCGCCGCGTCGATGGGCGCTTTATAGGCCCGGCCCTCCGCGCCTGTCAACACCCATCACATCAGAAAAATGACAGGCCGCCGACAACGCCCCGAAATGGACGGCGCATGGCCTATCCGGTTGTTTTCGCCGCGCTTTCTTATCCACATGCCGGGCCGGCCTTCACCGGCGGTACCGGGGACGGGCCCGATATCAGGCGTTCGGCGGCCTTGGCCCGATCGCCGCCCCGCAACGTTCTGGAGGAGGCCGCGCCGCCTCAGCCGCGGCGCGCGGACAGCGCCGATTTCAGGCGCGCCGCCGCCGCGCGGCCGAGCCGGATGGGCGCCGCCATGCCCTGCAGCGCGACCTCAACCTCGTCGCGCGAGCGCGCCTCGACGCCGACGATACGCTCGCAATTGACGATGATCGACCGCCCGAGCCGCAGGAAGGGCGGCGATGGCAGCGAGGCTTCGAACTGCCCGAGGCCGCGCAGGATCATCAGGGCCGGCCGCTCGGCGAGAAGGACCCGGCTGAAGTCGCCCTCCGCCCGCACCGCCAGGATGTCGGCCGGCGCACAGCGCAGCACCCGCCCCGGCAGGCGCAGCTCGATGCGCGCGTCAGCGCCCTTGGCAGCGGGTGCCGACAGGCGGCGAACCCGGGCCAGCGCGGTGTCGATCCGCTCCTGCGCCACCGGCTTGAGCAGATAGTCCACCGCCGCGACGGCGAAGGCCTCCACCGCATGCTCGGCATAGGCGGTGACGAACACCACGAGGGGCGGCGTCTCGAGCGCCGCGAGCAGGTCGAAACCGTCGCCGTCGTTCAGCTCGATGTCGAGCAGCACGAGATCGGGCCGGCACTGCCGGATCAGCACGATCGCCTGCGCCAGGCTGTCGGCCTCGCCGACGAGATCGACATCCGCATGCGGCGCCAGCAGGCGGCGCAGCGCCCGGCGGGCCAGCGGCTCGTCGTCGGCGATCAGGACGCGGAGCATGGGTCGCCTTCGAGCACCAGCGTGGCGATCACGCGGGTTGCCTCCCCTTGCGTGGCGGCCCCCTGCCCCGCGCCGTGCTCCCCCGTCGCCTCGGCCAGGCTGAAGGAATGGCGGCCCGGATAGTGTACATCGAGGCGCCGGCGCAGATTGGCGAGGCCGAGCCCATGCGACAGCCGCTTGCGCGGCGTCGGCGCCAGGCGGCCGGTGTTCTCGATGTCGATCCTCAGCGCCGCGCCCTCGGTGCCGACGCGCAGCATCAGCTCCAGCAGGTCCGAGCGGTCGCCGTGCTCCATGGCGTTCTCGGCCAGCGGCTGCAGCAGACCGTTGGCGATCGCCCGCCCGGCGACGGCCGGGTCCATCGCCACCTGCGTGCGCAGCCGCGGGCCGAACCGCGCCTGCTGGATGCGCAGATAGGCCGCCAGCGCAGCGATTTCCGCCTCGACCGGGACCACCGGCGTGCGGATGCCGGCGAGGATGTGCCGGAGATAGTCGGTGAGGTCGCGCAGCATCGCCACCGCGGCGGCGGGATGCTCCGGCACCTCCTCGGCAATGCCGTTCAACGCGTTGAACAGGAAATGCGGGTTGATCTGCAGGCGCAGCTGCTGGATCTCCGCCCGCAGCGCATCGGCCTGGGCGATGCTGGCCGCCTCGTGCTCGATCAGCCGCAGGCGGTCGGCCCGGACCCAGAACAGCAGCAGGCTCCAGCCGAGCAGGATGGCGGTGTAGTAGACGAAGGGAAGCGCGATCTCCTCGACCGGCCGCCAATGCGGGATGCTCCAGCCGAAGGTCTGCCGCGCGGCGGCGATCACCGCCACGACGAGCCCGGCCCCCGCGCAGGAGAGCAGCACGATCCCCAGGAACATCGGCCAATGCAGCCCGCCGCCGGGGAGGAAACGGTCATAGACCCGGCGAAGGCCGGCCGACAGCGTGAACAGGACCGGGCAGACGATGGCGGTCAGGGTCAATGCGGCGGCAATGTCCTGATAGGCGAGCTGCCGGTTGACCATGTCCACCAGCGCGAACAGGCTCCAGCCGATGATCTGGGCCTGCGCGAACGGGCCCGGCCACCGCCACAGGCCGCGGAGGGAAGGGGCGGAAGGCGGGGGAACGCCCGTCATGCCCGGCCCCCGCGCCGCGCCGTGCAACGCCGGCGCCGGCACCGGACCGGCCGGCTCGTCGATTTCTGCGTCACGTTCATCGAGTTGATGCCGCCGCCAGGGTGAGAAGCTGCCTAGCCCATGGCATCTTTCCGCAACGGTGCATAGCCGCTCGCGGGCCGTGCCGATCCATATCCGGGAGTCCGCAAGCGGCCCGCCATCCCGAGGTTCCCGATGGCCCCCGCCTCACCCGCCGCCTCGCTTCCTGCGACACCGCTTCCTGCGGTCGCGCGCGCCCTGTCGTCCTGCCGTGGCGCCTTCCTGGCGGTGGGGGCGTTCTCGGCCGTCATCAACGTGCTGATGCTGTCCGGCTCGCTCTACATGCTGCAGGTCTATGACCGGGTGCTGAGTTCGCGCAGCGTCCCGACCCTGATCGGGCTGTCGCTGCTGCTGCTCGCCGCCTATGCGCTGCAGGGTTTTCTCGACGCGGTGCGGGTGCGGATGCTGGCGCGGATCGGCGCGCGCTTCGACGAGCAGGTGTCGCCGGCGGCCTTCGGCGCGACGCGGCGCCTGTCGCTGGCCGGACGACGGCCGGAAGAAGCGTTGCAGCCGATCCGCGACCTCGACCAGATCCGCGCCTTCCTGTCCTCGCTCGGGCCCACCGCGCTGTTCGACATGCCGTGGATGCCGCTGTTCTTCGCCGGCTGCTTCCTGCTGCATCCCTGGCTGGGCTGGCTGGCGCTCGCCGGCGGCATGGTCATCGTGGCGCTGACCGCGATCACCGAGCTGGCCAGCCGCGCGGCGGCGAAGGCGCAGATGGCGAGCCGTGCCGCCCGCGAGACCCTCGCCGAGGCCAGCCGGCGCAATGCCGAGGTGCTCACCGCCATGGGCATGGCCCCCGCCTTCGAGGGCAGATGGCACGAGGCCAATCTTCGCCATGTGCGCGCGTGGCTGGCGGCGGCCGACCTCACCGGCGGCAGCGGCGCCTTCGCCAAGGTGTTCCGCATGGTGCTGCAGTCGGCCGTGCTCGGGCTCGGCGCCTATCTCGCCATGCATGACGAGATTTCCGGCGGGGCGATGATCGCCGCCTCGATCATGACCTCGCGCGCGCTGGCGCCGATCGAGATCGCCGTCGCCAACTGGAAGGGCTTTGTCGCGGCGCGGCTCGGCGTGCGCCGCCTCGGGCAGGTGCTGGCCCTGCCGGCCATGAACGAGACCGCTCATACCCGCCTGCCCGCGCCCTGCCATGCGCTCACCGCCGACAATCTCGTCGTAGCCGCTCCCGGGCGACAGGCGCCCATCCTCAACGGCATCACGCTGCGGGTGGAGGCGGGCCAGGGCCTCGCGGTCATCGGGCCGAGCGCCTCCGGCAAGTCGACGCTGGTGCGTGCGCTTGTCGGCGTGTGGCGCCCGCTCAAGGGCGAGGTGCGGCTCGACGGGGCGGCGCTCGACCAATGGGCGCCGGAGGCGCTGGGACGGCATGTCGGCTATCTCCCGCAGGATGTCGAGCTGTTCGAGGGAACGGTAGCCGAGAACATCGCCCGCTTCGATCCGCAGGCCACCGACGAGGCCGTCGTCGCGGCGGCCCGGTCGGCCGGTGCGCATGAGCTGATCCTGCGGCTGGAAGAGGGCTACGACACCCGCATCGGCGAGGCCGGCATGACGCTTTCCGGCGGCCAGCGCCAGCGCCTCGGGCTGGCGCGGGCCCTCTACGGGTCGCCCTTCCTGGTGGTGCTCGACGAGCCCAACTCGAATCTCGACCATGACGGCGACGAGGCGCTGACCCATGCCGTCGAGGGGGTGCGGGCGCGCGGCGGCATCGTGCTGATGGTCACCCATCGCCAGAGCGCCATCGCCGGCCTCGACCGCATCGCCATGATGGCGGAGGGCCGCCTTCAGGCCATCGGCCCGAAGGAGGAGGTGCTGGCCAGGCTGGCGCGGCAGGGCGGGCTGCCCGGTATCAAGCGGGCGGCGGTAGCGTCGTGACCAGGGGGGGCGAAATGACGGAGGCGAAGGATACCGACACCGTCTCGGAGTTCGGCGCCGCGCTCCGCACGCTGTGGCTCGCCGGCGGGGCGGCCGTGCTGCTGTTCGCCGGCACCGCCGGCGTCTGGGCGGTCACCACCACCCTCGCCGGTGCCGTCGTCGCCTCCGGCCAGTTCGTCGTCGTCGGCAATGTGAAGAAGGTCCAGCACCCGACCGGCGGCATCGTCGGCGAACTCAGGGTCCGCGAAGGCGACCGGGTCGAGGCCGGCGAGATACTGATCCGGCTCGACGACACCATCACCCGCGCCAATCTGCAGGTCGTCGCCAAGCAGCTCGACGAACTCGCCGCGCGCCGGGCCCGGCTGGTCGCCGAGCGCGACCGCCGCGACACCGTCGCGATCGCACCGGAGCTGGCGCCGCGCCGCCGCGAGCCGGCCATCGCCGAGCTGATCGCCACCGAGCGGAACCAGTTCGACGCCCGCCGCGACGCCCGCGAAGGGCAGAAGGCGCAGCTCGCCCGGCGCATCGGCCAGCTGGAGGACGAGGTGGTGGGGCTGAAGGCGCAGCAGGACGCCCGCGACCGGCAGGCCGGGCTGATCGCCGAGGAACTCGTCGGCGTGCGCGATCTCTACGCCAAGAACCTCGTCGCCATCAGCCGCAAGACCGCGCTGGAGCGCGAGGCCGCCGAACTCGACGGCGAGAAGGGCCGGCTCATCGCGGCCCGCGCGCAGGCCGAGGGCAAGATCGCCGAGATCCGGCTGCAGATCATCGAGATCGGCGACGTGCTGCGCGAGGCGGTGATGAAGGAACTGAGCGAGATCCAGGCCCGGATCGCCGAGTTCGTCGAGCGCCGCGTCGCGGCCGAGGACCAGCTCGCCCGCGTCGACATCCGCGCGCCGAGCGCCGGCCACGTGCACCAGCTCGCCGTCCACACGGTCGGCGGCGTCATCAGCCCGGCCGAGCCCGTCCTGCTGATCGTGCCGGCAGAGGAGGCGCTGGAGGTGGAGGCACGGGTCAACCCGCCGGACATCGACCAGATCACGCCCGGCCAGGAGGCGCAGGTGAGGATCCACGCCTTCAACCAGCGTACCACGCCGCAGCTCGCGGGCCGCGTCACCCGGATCGCAGCCGACACCAGCCGCGACGCGCAGACCGGCGCGCTCTTCTATACCGTCCGCGTGGCGATCGCCGCCGGGGAGCGCGCGCGCCTCGCCCCGCAGCACATCGGCGCCGGCATGCAGGCCGACGTGTTGCTGCGCACCGAGGATCGCACGCCGCTGCAATACCTCCTCAAGCCGCTGAAGGACCAGATCGCGCGCGCGTTCCGCGAGCGGTGAGCACGCCGGCGCGCCGAGGACCGTCCGCCGCTGCCACGCTCGTCGATTTCTGCGCCGCCTTCGTCGACTGGCGGGCCGCCCCACGGTGATGATGACGCAAGGTCGTGGCATGGCTTTGCAGGCTCGCGGGGTGAGCGGGCGCAAGGCGAAGAGCGGGGGCAGACATGGCCGGAACCATCTACTCGGCGGAATTGCCGGCGTCGGGCGAGCGGCGCATCGAGGGCTTCGATCCGGCGACCGACAAGCTCGACCTCGGGTCGAATTCGGTGCACGCCTTCATCGTGGTCGACACCGCCGAAGGCGTCGCCTTCATGGACCCGTGGACCGGCAAGCAGACGCTGATCGTCGGCGTCTCGCTCGGCCAGCTCACCGTCGACAGCTTCGTGCCGGTGGAGAACGATCACCTGCGGCAGGATCTCAGCGGCGCGCTGGCCTGGGAGCACGGCATCACGGCTGCCCCCCACACGGTCTATGCCCGCTCGCACGAGATCGGGCAGATCGACCGCGTGGCCTTCGACCCCGAAACCGACGTCGTCGATTTCCGCTATTACGGCTCACGCGAGCAGATCTACATGGTGGATGGCGCCGAGGGCGTCGTCATCGGCAACTACACCACCGGCCAGACGCTGATCCTGCAGGGCACCACGGTCGCCGAGCTGTCGCCCGAGAACTTCCTGTTCCATTTCGCGCAGGCCCGCGAGGACCGGCTGTGGTCGCAGCTCGGCTTTTCGCAGGTGCCGGACTCGCAGGTCATCGGCCGCGACGACATCCCCACCGTCGGCACCGACGCCTGGCCGAGCGCCGCCGGCCCCGGCAGCCCGCCGAGCGGCGACGCGGGCACGACCTACCTGATCGACTGGAATTACGGCGTCGACGCCGTGCTCGCCTTCGATCCCGCCACCGACCGGCTCGACTTCATGTATTTCCGCCCCGGCGAGTTCACCGTCGCCGAGGTGGACGGCTCGGTGGTCATCACCATCGTCGGGCAGAACCAGACCTATAGGCTCGACGGCGTGTCGCTCGCCGCGCTCGACTACAACAACATCGTCGCGGTGGAGGACGCCACCTACCAGACCTGGCGCGGGCTGATCGAAGCGGCGAAGGCCGCCGAGCCGGACGACCGGCCCACGCTCGGCGTCGCCGACGCGCAGGTCTCCGAGGGTGACGGCGGACAGAGCCTCGTCACCTTCACCGTCACCCTGTCCAAGGCGGCGGCGGGGGTGGTGAGCGTGGACTATTCCACCCTCAACGGCACCGCGCTGGCCGGTTCGGACTACCAGCCCGCGCTCGGAACGCTGGTGTTCCAGCCCGGCGAAACCACCAAGGCCGTCACCGTGACGGTCAATGGCGACACCGGCTTCGAATTCGACGAGAGCTTTGACCTTGTGCTGTCCTCGCCCTCCGGCGCCACGCTCGCCGACGGGCGGGCGACCGGCACCATCGTGAACGACGACGCGCAGGCGCCCGGCGTGCCGCCCGCGATCTCGGTCGCCGACCTCACCATCGCCGAGGGCGACGGCGCGCATGTGCATTTCATGTTCATGGTGACGCTCGACAAGGCGTCGACCGAGCCGGTGACGGTGCAGTACCGCACGGCGAACGGCACCGCGCTGGCCGGCGCCGACTACGCCGCGACCACCGGCACCATCACCTTCGCGCCGGGTGAGACGGCCAGGCAGCTGCATGTCGACGTGATCGGCGACCTCGTCGCCGAGGCCGATGAGCGCTTCACCGTGATCCTGTCCGACGCCACCGGCGCCACCATCGCCGACGACACCGCGACCGGCACGCTTCTCAACGACGACACGTCCGCCCCGCCGGCCGGCGGCGACGCGGTGGCGTTCAAGGTCAACGACAATTGGGGCGCCGGCTTCGTCGGCCAGATGACGCTGACGCCGGAAGCGTCGCTGAACGGCTGGACGGTGGAGTTCGACGCCTCCTTCGACATCTCCAACATCTGGAACGCCGAGATCGTCAGCCATGTCGGCGACCATTACGTCATCCGCAACGCGGCGTGGAACGGCAAGGTCGCGGCGGATGGCACGGTGGAGTTCGGCTTCCAGGCCTCGCCCGGCGGCGCCGCCGTCACGGCCGACGACTTCATCGTCAATGGCCGCGCCGTGGGCGAGCCCGGCGGCGAGCCGGAGCCCATGCCGCCGGCCATCTCCGTCGCCGATGCCGGCGTCACCGAGGGCGATGACGGGATGGCCCACCTCGCCTTCACCGTCACCCTGTCGCAGGCGGCGAGCGGGCCGGTGAGCGTCGCCTATGCGACCGCCGACGGCACCGCAACCGCCGGGCAGGACTATCAGGCGCTGTCGGGCACGCTCGACTTCGCCCCCGGCGAGACCTCGAAGACCGTGCATGTGATGGTCCGGGGCGACACCCTGGTGGAGGGCAACGAGACGCTGACGCTGACCCTCTCCAGCCCCTCCGGCGCCACCATCGCCGACGGCACGGCCATTGGGACCATCGTCAATGACGACGTGGCGCCGCCCCCGGTGGTCTCCGTGTCCGACGCCACCGTGGTGGAGGGCGATGCCGGAGCGGGCGGGGGCGCGGATGGCTGGTTCTCCACCTCCGGCAACCAGATCGTCGATTCCGCCGGCAACCCGGTGAAGATCGCCGGGGTCAACTGGTTCGGCCTCGAATCCACCAACGCCTCGCCGCATGGCGTCTGGACGCGGTCCTTCACCGAGATGATGGACCAGATGAAGGAGCTGGGCTTCAACACCATCCGCCTGCCCTTCGCCTCCGACACGCTGCACGCCTCCAGCGCCAGCGGCATCGACTATTCGCAGAACCCGGAACTCCAGGGACTGAGCCCGCTGGAAATCATGGACGCGGTGATCGCCTATGCCGGCGAGATCGGCCTGAAGGTGATCCTCGACCATCACCGCTCCTCTTTCGGCGCCGGCACCTCGGATAACGGCCTCTGGTACGATTCCGCGCATACCGAGGCGCAGTGGATCGACGACTGGCAGATGCTGGCGGCACGCTATGCCGACAACCCCGCCGTGATCGGCGCCGACCTCCACAACGAGCCCTACAACGGAACCTGGGGCGGCGGCGGCGCCAACGACTGGGCGGCGGCGGCCGAGCGCGCCGGCAATGCCATCGGCGAGGTCAACCCGAACTGGCTGATCCTCGTCGAGGGCGTCGGCTCCTATGACGGCGAGAGCTACTGGTGGGGCGGCAATCTCCAGGGCGTGCGCGACCGGCCGATCGAACTCGATGTGCCCGGCAAGCTGGTCTATTCCGCCCATGACTACGGCAATTCTGTCTACGAGCAGCCCTGGTTCCAGGACCCCGACTTCGCCCAGGACCTGCCGGCGAAGTTCGACGAGATGTGGGGCTATATCTACCGCGAGAACATCGCGCCGGTGTTCATCGGCGAGTTCGGCACCAGGCTGGAGGACCCCAAGGACGCCCCCTGGCTGGAGGCGCTGACCTCCTACATGGCCGGCGACTTCGACAATGACGGCACCATCGACCTGCCGGCCGGCGCGCAGGGCATCAGCTGGACCTACTGGTCGTGGAACCCCAATTCCACCGATACCGGCGGCATCCTCGCCGATGACTGGCGCACCGTGCACACCGACAAGCTCGCCTATCTCGAGCCGATCCAGTTCGAGCTCGGCGAGGGCGGGGATGGCGCCGGCTCCACCGCCTATGCCGTGTTCACGGTGAGCCTCTCGGCCGCCGCCGCCGAGGCGGTGACGGTGGATTTCCACACCGTTTCCGGCGACGCCGGCGCGGGCGACTACACCGCCGCGAGCGGCACGCTGACCTTTGCGCCCGGCGAGACGAGCAAGACGGTCCGTGTCGCCATCACCGGGGACCCGTTGGTGGAGGGCGACGAGCAGTTCTCGCTCGTGCTCACCGATGCGCAGGGCGCGGTGATCGGCATTGCCGAAGGCATCGCGACCATCGTCGACGACGACATCGCGGCACCGGACCTGCCGGGCCTCAGCGTCAGCGACACCGCCGCCCCGGAGGGAAGCGCCGACGCGCCGGGCCTGCTCACCTTCACGGTGAGCCTGTCGGCCGCCGCCGAGGGGCCGGTGAGCGTCCGCTACGCCACCGCCAACGGCTCAGCGGTGGCCGGGCTCGACTATGAGGCGCTGTCCGGCACGCTCACCTTCGCCGCCGGCGAGACCTCGAAGACCGTCAGCGTGCCGCTGATCGGCAACGGTGTGGTCGAGGGCAACGAGACCTTCACCCTCGCCCTCTCCGACCCGTCCGGCGCCACTCTCGTCGATGGCGCGGGCCGCGGCACCATCCAGAACGACGACGTCGCCACGCCTCCACCAGCCGGCGGCGACGCGGTGGCGTTCAAGGTCAACGACAATTGGGGCGCCGGCTTCGTCGGCCAGATGACGCTGACGCCGGAGGCGTCGCTGAACGGCTGGACGGTGGAGTTCGACGCCTCCTTCGACATCTCCAACATCTGGAACGCCGAGATCGTCAGCCATGTCGGCGACCATTACGTCGTCCGCAACGCGGCGTGGAACGGCAAGGTCGCGGCGGATGGCACGGTGGAGTTCGGCTTCCAGGCCTCGCCCGGCGGCGGCGCCGTCACAGCCGACGATTTCGTCGTCAATGGCCGCGCCGTGGGCGAGGAGGCCCCGCTCGCGCGCCTCGCCGTGGCCACGCTCAGCGACGACCTGATCGACGCCTCGATGACGCTGGTCGAGAGCCGGCCCAACGATTTCACCGCCGAGGTGGTCATCCACAATGACGGCGCGGCGGTGGAGGGCTGGACGCTGGCGATCGAGACGCCGTTCGAGATCGCCGCGATCCATGGCGCGGAAATCGTCTCACGCGACGAGGATGGCTACGTCGTGCGCAACCTCGCCGCCAACGCCGTGATCGCACAGGGCGACGAGGTCCACTTCGAACTGGTCGGGCACGGCACCTTCGACGCCTCGCAGTTCGACTTCCTGATCTGAGCCTGTTCGCCCCGGCCGCACGCCCGCCGGCCGGGGCGGCGGCCGTCAGGAATTCGTCGCCAGCGCCGGGGAGGAAGGGGTCCAGTCCATCCGACCGGTGGGCTGGAGTTCCTCCGGCGTCGCGCACAGGCCGGCGCGCGCCAGCCACCGGCCGAGAGCGGGCTCGGAGGTCAATACCGCGAAGGGCACCGCACCGAGGAGGCCGACCAGCACCGGCAGCGCCCAGAGCAGGGCGGCGGGGGCGAAGACCCACAGCAGGCCGCCGAGAAGGCTGCCGAACAGCAGTTGCGGCCACAGCCCGGCGAAGGCGGTGCGCCACGACAGCCGCGTCGCGTCGCGCGACTGCGCCTCCCAGGTCACCGTCCGGCCGAAGGCGAGGCCGACCATGAACAGCGCGATGCGGAAGGCGACGACCGGACCGAGCAGCACGGAGAACAGGAACTCGGCCAACGCGCCGCCGAGCAGCCTGCCGGTGCCGCCATAGCGCTGCCGCTCGCCCGGGCGGAGCAGCACGTCGGCAAGGCCGGCGAGCTTCGGCGCCAGGCTCATCAGGAAGGTCGCGACGAACAGGGTGATCCCGAGTTCCACCGGAAACGGCGCATCGGAACGCCCGGTGTCGAACACCTTGAGCGCGGCAAGCGCGATGAAGGCGATCCAGGCGAAGGCGCCGACATACATCAGGATCGCCCAGGCGATCTGGAAGCGGCTCATCGGCTTGAGCCCGGGCATGGCGATCAGCCGCCAGTACTGCATGTTGCCCTGGCACCAGCGCAGGTCGCGGCGGGTGAACTCGGTCAAATGCGGCGGGTTCTCCTCGAAGCTGTCCATCTCCTCCGGCAGCACCCGCACCTCATAGCCGGCGCGGCGCATCAGCACCGCCTCGATCTGGTCGTGCGAGAGGATGTGCCCGGCGAGCGGCCCCCTGCCGGGCAGCACCGGCAGCGCGCAATGCGCCTTGAACGGGGCGATGCGGATCACCGCATTGTGCCCCCAATACGGGCCGCAATCGCCCGCCCACCAGGACGCGCCCATGGTGTAGGAGCGCATGCCGTGGCGCATGCCGAACTGGAAGATACGGGCGAAGGGCGAGCGCGAGGGCAGGCCCACCACGAGGCTCTGCAGGATGCCGAGCCGCGGATTGGCCTGCATGACGCGCACGAGACGCAGCATGGTCGAGGCGCCGATCAGGCTGTCGGCGTCGAGCACCAGCATGAAATCGTGCGCATCGCCCCAGCGCTCGAGGAAATCGCGGATGTTGCCGGCCTTGAAGCCGGTGTTCTCAAGGCGCCGGCGGTAGCTGAGGGACACGCCCTCGCCCAGCGAAGCCCGCCACGCGGCGAAGATCCTCTCCTCGGCGGCGGCGATGGCGGGATCCGTGGTGTCGGACAGCACGAACCAGGCGAAACGCCCGCCGGCGCCGGCGGCCGCGAGATCCGCCTGCATCGCCCGCAGGCGGGCAAAGGCCCGCTCGGGATCCTCGTTGCGCAGCGTCATCACCACCGCGACCCGCGCGGTGATGGGCGCGTCGTCGGCCGCCCTGCCGGCATAGGGATAGACCGACGCCCGCGCGTCGCCGGGGCCGTGCAGCAGCCACAGGCCGATCAGCGCGTTCCAGAAGCCGAGGATGGTCCAGGGCGTGGAGAGGCAGAAGGCGGCGAGCAGCAGCCCGTCGAGCAGCGTGAACCCGCCATGGCCGAGGAGTTGGGCAAAGAGCGCGACCAGCCCGGCATAGGTCGCCGCGTTGAGCGTCAACACGAAAGCACGCCGGCGAAACAACTGCCGCAATGATTGCACCCCGGTCGGCGTTCGGCGCTCGGCTATCTCGGCGGCGGGCGGCAGCCCCTCCGCAATCTTTTCATTCAGACTCATGCCTGTACCCTGTCCCCGAACCGGACGCGCTTACGACGCCACTCTAGCTTGTACGCAGCCCAGCGGCCGCGGTTCACGCGGATGTGGGGACATAACGGCACTGTGTGGCTGTTATGGAGTGCGATACGGCAAAGAGGGCAACCCGTCATGACAGAATCGGCCGATACGGATTCGCGGCAGCTCTGGTGCGTGGCGCCGGGGTGCTACGAGCTGCGCCATGCCCCGCTCGGCGGGCGGGGACCCGACATGCTGACCGTGCGGACCCTCGCCTCCGGCGTCAGCCGCGGCACCGAGCGCCTGGTGCTGGAGGGCCGCGTTCCGCCGGGCGAACATCAGCGCATGCGGGCGCCGCTGCAGAACGGCGATTTTCCCTTTCCGGTCCAGTATGGCTATCAGAGCGTCGGGATCGTCGAGGCCGGGCCGGACGGATGGACCGGCCGCACCGTCTTCGCCCTGCACCCGCATCAGGATGTCTATCGGCTGCCGGCCACGGCGGCGCTGCCGCTGCCCGCCGGGCTTCCTCCCACGCGCGCCACGCTGGCGGCGAACATGGAGACCGCCCTCAACGCGATGTGGGATTCCGGCGCCGGCCCGGGCGATCGCATCACGATCGTCGGCGGCGGGGTGATCGGCCTGCTGCTGGCCGCGCTGGCCGCAAGGCTGCCCGGCGCCGATGTCACGCTGGTCGACGTGAACCCCGGCCGGGCAGAGCTGGCGCGAAGCCTCGGCGCGGCGTTCGCCCTGCCCGATGCGGTCGGCGACGATGCCGACATCGTGTTCCACACCAGCGCGACCGAAGCGGGGTTGAAGACCGCCCTTGCCGCCGGCGGCGTCGAGGCGCGGGTCGTCGAGGTCAGCTGGTATGGCGACCGCGTCCCGGCCGTGCCTCTCGGCGAAAGTTTTCACAGCCGGCGGCTGCAACTGATCGGCTCGCAGGTAGGCTCCGTATCCGCGACGCGACGGCCGCGCTGGCCGCATGCGCGCCGGCTCGCCAAGGCGCTTGTTCTGCTGGACGATGCGCGCCTGGACCGGCTGGTCACCCATGTGGTCCCGTTCGCCCAGGCCCCGGCGCGGCTGCCGGAACTTCTGACCGAGCGGGCGGACGCGCTGGCGATCCTGCTCGATTACCGATGAGGAATGCCATGTACAGTGTCGAAGTCCGCGACCGCATCATGATCGCCCACTCGCTGCCCGATCCGTTCTTCGGCCCGGCGCAGGGCCTGCACGGGGCGACCTTCGTCGTCGACGTCGCCTTCTTTCGGGAGGAACTGACGGTCAGGAACGTCGTGGTCGACATCGGCGCGGCGCTCGACGTGCTGAAGCAGACGCTGCGGCCCCTCGCCTACCAGAATCTCGACAGCCTGCCGGAATTCGCCGGCCGGCTCACCACCACCGAGTTCCTGGCCCGGCACATCTTCGATGCGATGGCCGCCGCCGCCCGCGCCGGCGCGCTGGGCGAGGAGGCGGATGGCCTGTCGAAGATCCGCGTCACCCTGCACGAGACCGACCTCGCCCGCGCCAGCTTCGAAGCCGGCCTTCGCTGAGGCGCGCCGCGTGACCGGTTTCGCCTTCGCCATTCCCGGCGACATCGAACTTGCCACCGGGGGCTATGCCTATGACCGCCGGGTGATCGCCGAATGCCGGCGCGCCGGCTGCCCGGTCACGCCTCTCGCCCTGCCGGACGGCTTTCCGTTCCCCACGCCCGACGAACTGGCGCGCAGCGTGCAACGGCTCGGCGCCCTCGCGCCCGGCCTGCCCGTGCTGATCGACGGCCTCGCCTTCGGCGCCCTGCCCGCGCCGCTGCTGCGCGGCCTGCGGCGTCCGCTGGCGGCGCTGGTGCACCATCCGCTGGCCTGCGAGGCCGGGCTGGATGGCCGGCAGAAGGCGGCGCTGCGCGCCAGCGAACGCGCCGCGCTGGCCGAGGCGGCGGCGGTGATCGCCACCAGCCCCTCCACAGCCCGGCTGCTGGCGCAGGACTATGGCGTCCCGGCCGGGCGGCTCTCGGTCGCCGTGCCCGGCACCGATCCCGCCCCCCGCGCACGCGGCACCGGGCAGCCCCTGCGCCTGCTCTGCGTCGGCGCGGTGATCCCGCGCAAGGCCCATGGCGTGCTGGTCGACGCCCTCGCCGCCCTCGTCGCGCGTGACTGGACCTGCCACATCGTCGGCGCCACCGACCGCGACGCCGGGGAGACGGCCCGCGTGCGGCAGCGCATCGCGGCGCATGGGCTGGAGAGGCGCATCCGCCTGACCGGCGCGCTGGCGCCGGAGGCGCTCGCCGACGAATTCGACGCCGCCGACCTGTTCGTCACCGCCTCGCTGTTCGAGGGGTTCGGCATGGGGCTGGCCGAGGCACTTGCCCGCGGCCTGCCGATCGTGGCGACCCGTGCCGGCGCCATTCCCGAGACGGTGCCGCCGGCGGCCGCGCTGCTGGCCGCGCCCGACGATGCCGGCAGCCTCGCGGAGGCGATCCGCCTGATACTCGACCATCCGGACCGGCGGCGCCTGAAGGCGGAGGCGGCGTGGCGCCACGCGCAGACCCTTCCGGACTGGGCCGGAACCGCCGCCCTCATCAGGGGCGCCCTGGAGGAGATTGTCCAATGAGCGGCTTCGATGCCGACTGGCTGGCCCTGCGCGAGCCGGTCGACCACGCCTCGCGCAATGCCGAGCTTGCGGCCCGGGTGCGCGCGCATTTCGCCGGCCGCGCCGCGCTGACCGTCGTCGATCTCGGCTGCGGCACCGGGTCCAATCTGCGCGGCCTCGCCCCGCTGCTGCCGCCGTGCCAGCACTGGCACCTGATCGACGGCGACCCCGCTTTGCTGAAGGCGGCCGGGCGCCGCCTCGGCGGCTGGGCCGACAGCGCCAGCCCCACCGAGACCGGCATCAGGCTGGAGAAGGACGGGCGCCGGATCGAGGTGCGGTTCGAGTGCGCCGACCTGACCGCCCGCGCCCTCGACTTCGCCGATAGCGGCGATGCCGGCGCCGAGCTGGTGACGGCGGCCGCGCTGTTCGACCTGGTGTCGGAGGCGTGGCTGGAACGGCTCGTCGCCGGCCTCGCCCTGCGGCGGGTGCCGCTCTATGCGGTGCTGAACTATGATGGTGCGGCGCGGTGGCAGCCCGCCGATCCGCTCGACGCGGCGACGGTCGCCGCCTTCAACCGCCACCAGCGCGGCGACAAGGGCTTCGGTCCCGCGCTGGGGCCCGCCGCCGGCGAGGCTCTGGCGCATCTTCTGGCGCAGCAGGGTTATCGCTCATGGTCCGGCGACAGCCCGTGGGAACTCGGCGCCGCCGATTCCGGCCTCATCGCCGCCCTCACCGCCGGCGTCGCCCGGGCTGCCGGCGACATCGAGCCGGCCCGGCACGCCGCCTTTGCCGACTGGGCGCGGCGGCGCGCCAGCGCGCAGGCGGTGACGATCGGCCATCAGGACATCTTCGCCCACGCCTGAGCGCAGGAGCCAGCAGCGCAGGGTCAGCAGCGCAGGGTCAGTTCAGCGGCCACATCCGCCGCATCACGCCGTCGCGCTTGACGAACCGATGGAACAGCGCGGCGGCGATGTGCAGGAGGGCGAGCAGGCCGAGAAGCTGCGCCAGCAGCCCGTGCAGGCCGAGGATGCGGTTCGCCAGCGGCTCGTCCGGCGGCAGGATGGCCGGCAGGTTGAACAGGCCGAACACATCCAGCGCCGGATAGGCGGACACGCCGGCCCAGCCCAGCAGCGGCACGACGAGCAGCAGGAGGTACAGCCCGGCATGGACGGCACCCGACACCAGCCGCTCGACCGGGGTCAGCGTCACCACCGGCGGTGGCGCGCCGCGCCGCAGCCGGACCAGCACCCGCAGCACGATGAGCCAGAGCACGAGGAAGCCGAGCAGCTTGTGCAGGCTGTAGAGCGAGCCGGTCAGGGCATCGAAATTGGTCGCCTCGCCGCGCGCGACCATGTAGAGCCCGAGCGGAATCAGGCATACGACAAAGATGGCCACCATCCAGTGCAGCAGGCGGGCGGTGAAGCCATAGCGGGCCGGCACGGCACTGCTTTCGTCAAAGACCGGCATGTTCCGCCCCCGTTTCGGCGCTGCGAAGGTCGCAGTCGCAGAGAATATTGCCGTCGTCGAGAAGAAAGGTCCGTGACCGTGGGCGCAAGGCGTCCTCGATGCCGTCGATGGGCTTCAGTTCCAGGCCCGGCCGCCCCGAGCCGAGGATGATCGGGGCGAGGCAGATATGCAAACGGTCGACCAGCCCGGCATCGATGAACCGGGAGATGGTCGACGCCCCGCCCTCGATCAGGATGGTCCGGTGCCCGCGCGCCACCAGCGCGGCGAGCAGCCTTTCCGGCTCGAACAGGTCCGGCGCGCCATCGGCGCCGATACGGTCGACCTGGTCCGGCCATCCCGCCGCGTTTTCCGAGAACACAATCCGGTGACATCCATCGTCCCGCAGCCATTTGGCGTCGCGCGGCGACCGACCGGTGCGGTCGATGACCGCCCGCGCCGGGCTGCGTCCGGGCACGCGGCGGGTGGTGAGCTGGGGGTCGTCGGCCATGATGGTGCCGACGCCGACGACCACCACATCGGCCAGGGCCCGCAGCCGGTGCAGGTGGTCCAGTCCGGAAACACCGTTGATATCGCGCGACTTTCCCGTCGGCGTGGCGATCCGCCCGTCCAGCGACTGGCCGAGCTGGGCGACGACAAAGGGCGCCTTGCCGTGCCGCAGAATCGGCTCATAAAGGGCGGAAAGTGGATCGGTCGGTACTTCGCGACGATTCAAGACGGGCTCCCGCGGCTCGCACTACAGCATACAGGCCGGTACGGCGCGCCGACAGGTTCGGTCGCGCGGACACGGCATCCGCAGCTATTACGTGCGAAATGCCGAAATGGCCTCCGCGAAAAAGCTCAGGGAATCGATTTCTGCATCCGCCGGCCGGCGCCGCGCGTCACGTTCCCGGTTCATGATCCATGACATAGGCGATATGGCGATGCCCGGCCTCGTCGCACCGGATCTCGACCGCGATCCCGAATACCCGCGCGATCCGTTCCGGCGTCAGCACGCTTGCCGGCATCCCTGCCGCCACCAGCCGCCCCTCATGCAGCACGGCGATCTCGTCGCAGAACAGCGAGGCGAGGTTGAGGTCGTGCAGGGCGATGACGCAGGTGAGCCTGAGACGGCGGACCAGCGCCAGGATGGAGAGCTGGTGCCGGATGTCGAGATGGTTGGTGGGCTCGTCCAGGATCAGTTCGCGCGGCTCCTGTGCCAGCGCGCGGGCGATGTGGACCCGCTGGCGCTCGCCGCCCGAGAGCGTGTGCCAGAGCTGGTCGTGCCGCTCGGAGAGACCCACGCGCGCCAGCGCCGCGTCGACCGCCCGCTCGTCCTCGGCGCTCCAGGAGGCAAAGGCGGCGCGATGCGGCGTTCGCCCGAGCCGCACCACGTCGCACACGGTGAGTTGCACCTCGGTGGTCGCCTGCTGCTCGACGAAGGCGAGGCGCTTCGCCAGCTCATGGCGCGGCAGATCGGCGATGTCCCGCGAATCGAGACTCACCACCCCGCTCGCCACCCGGCGCAGCCGGCAGAGCAGGCGCAGCAGGCTCGACTTGCCCGAGCCGTTGGGGCCGATCAGCCCGAGCACCCGGTTCGGCGCGACGTCGAGCGTCACGCCGTCGACGATCATCCGCCCGCCGGCGCCCCAGCGCACATCATGGGTGGCGAGGGTCATGCCGGCCGCCTCGCCCGGTAGAGGATGAAGGCGAAGGCCGGCGCGCCGAACAGGGCGGTGACGATGCCGATCGGCAATATCTGCTGCGGCACGAGAATGCGCGAGAGAATGTCGGCGAGAACCATGAACACGCCGCCGATGACGAGGCACGCCGGCAGCAGGCGGGCATGGGCCGGCCCGACCAGGAAGCGCGCGGCATGGGGAATGACGAGGCCGACGAAGCCGACCGTGCCGACGATGGCGACCATGGTGGCGGTCAGCAGCGCGGTGGTCGCGAACAGCACGACGCGCACCCGCCCCACCGCCACCCCGAGCGAGGCTGCCGCATCAGCGCCGAAGGCAAAGGCGTCGAGCGCCTTGGCGTGGACCATGCAGACCAGGAATCCGAGCAGCGCTAGGGGGGCGGCGACCAGGAGATCGGGCCAACGCACGCCACCGAAATTGCCCAGCAGCCAGAACATCACGCCGCGCGCCTGCTCGGCGCTGGCCAGCGTGGTGACGATGGTCGCGGTCGCCGCGTTGAACAGCTGCGAGCCGGCGACACCGGCGAGGATCACCCGGTCGCTGGCGCCGCCCGCCCCGGAGGCGAGCAGCGCGACGAGGACGAGCGCGGCCACCGCGCCGAGGAACGCCCCGCCGGAAAGCCCGAGCGTCGCCCCGCCAAAGCCGAGGATCATCACGCACACCGCCCCCGTCGAGGCCCCGGCCGAGACGCCGAGAATATAGGGCTCGGCCAGCGGGTTGCGCAGCAGCGCCTGCAGGATGGCGCCGGAAAGCGCGAGCGCGCCGCCGCACAGCGCCGCCATCAGCGCCCGGCTCAGCCGGTACTCGAAGATCACCCCCTGCTGGATCGCGCTGACGGGGTAGCCGAGATCGAACAGCCCGTTGCCCAGCGCGCGGAAGGCCACCGGCAAAGGGATCGCCATCTCGCCCACCGTTACCGCCAGCGCGATGGCGAAGATCAGCGCGGCCAGGGAGAGGGCGGCGAGGACAAGCCGCGCCGGCCAGTTCGGCCCGATGACGAGATGGCTCAATTGACCAGACCGAAGCCTTCGACCGCCCGGGCGATCGCCTCGATGCCGTCCACCGTGTCCATGCCCGGCCGGGTGGCGCCGACATCGACGATGACGATCCGGTTGTTCTTCACCGCCGAGAGCTGGCTGGCGACCGGGTCGATCTTCAGGAAGTCGAGCTTGGCGGCGATGTCGTCGGCGGGGAAGCGGCGGCGGTCCATCTTCACCAGCACCAGCACGTCGGGATCGGCGGCGGCGATGGTCTCCCAGCCCACCAGCGGCCATTCCTCGTCGGTGGTGATGATGTTGCGCGCGCCGAGCTGGGCCATGACATAGGCCGGCACGCCGTTCCTGCCGGCGAGGAAGGCGTCGCCCTTGATGTCCTTGCTGGAGAACCACAGCGCCATCGACACGTCCCTGGCCTTCAGGCTCGCGACGGTGCGGGCGGCGGCTTCCTCGCGCGCCTTCAGGGTGGCGACCAGCGCCTCGGCGCGCGCCGACACGTCGAAGATCGCGCCATATTCGCGGATGTTCCGGTACAGCAGCTCGGTCGAATACATCCGCGTGCGCACACCGTCGCCGGCCCCGGTGTTGTCCTTGCCGACGCAGTCGGTCGGCGAGACATAGGCGGGCACCTTCACCCCCTCGAACTGGTCGCGCTTGCCGACGATGCCGTTCGGGCCGATGTGCCATTCATACATGGCGACCACGAGATCCGGCTCCTGCCCGACCACCGCCTCGAAGCTGGGGTCGTTGTCGGCGAGCCGCTTCACGCCGGCATTCACCGCCGCATAGGGCGCGGCGACCGGGCCGAACCACAGCGCCGTGGCGACCACGCGGTCGCCGAGGCCGAGCGCGTAGAGGATCTCGGTCTGCGCCTGCCCGATGCTGACCACGCGCCGGGGCGCGTGCTCGATCACCACCGGGTGGCCGCAATTCTCCAGCGTCAGCGGGTACTGCGTCGGCGCGGCAATGGCACCCCCGCCGAGCGCCGGGCCGGCGAGCAGGCCGAGCGCCAGCGTGAGAGCACGGGCCGGCCGCGCGCATGAATCGAAGACTGTCCTGAACATTGGTTCACCGCTTCCCTGAAGGAAGACGGGAAGCGCAAAGGGAACCGGCGCGCCTGCGGACCCGAAAATCCACACCCCGCCGGCAACCTCCGGAGCACCCCGCCCGAAAGATCGTTCACGATCAGGGCAGGTCTCCTGGCTCGCGGGTCGACGCTGGTTCCACCCGGCCTTCCCGGCGCGCGGCATCTGCCTTGGCGCCAGTGGACGATGGGTGGAGAGCTCGCCGCTTACAGTTGCGGGGGCAGCCTCGGCCTCGGCGCGGAACGCCTCACCGAATTCCCTCTTAGCCCCGGGTGCAGGCACCCGGAGAACCATGATCGGCCGCGAGCATAGGCACGCGCGGCCCGAGGTCAAGCCGGCGGCATCCTCCCGCCCCGGCCCCGGCGCGACACTGCCGACAAGGCGGAACCGACCGCATTCGCCTGCTGCTTGAGGCCCTATGCGAGCCCACGCGTGAGCACGGCAAGCCAGTCCGCCTCGGTGATGACCCCAAGCGGACGGCGCGCCTCGTCGATGATGAACACCGCATGCACACGGTCGCGCGCGAAACGGTCGAGCAGGCTGATGGCCGCGCTCTGCGGCGGCGCCGTGGAGGGCGCGGTCATCACCTCCCGCACCGAGGCTCCCGGCCCCGCCAGTTCGCGCAGCCCGACGACGCCGACGATCGCCCCGCCTTCGCCGAGCACCGGCAGCCGCCGCACGTCATGCTGAACGAGAAGCGAGCGCGCCTCAGCGGCGGAGGCCGACACCTCGATCGAGACCAGCCCGGTGGACATGAGTTCGGCGCAGCTCAGCTCGTGGTAGGAGCGCGCCAGCGTCCGCTGCTCCATGTCGCGCAACAGCCGTTCGAGATCGTCCAGCTCGATGTCGAAGGTCTCGCCGATGTCGTCGAGCGTGGCGGCGAGGTCCGCCCGGCTGAAGGTCCAGGGCACCGGCTTCGCCGCCGGAGCCGGCGCGGCCGCGACGTGCGGGTAGCTGTGTCCGGAGAAGCGGTGATAGAGCCAGGCGGTGCCGACCAGCACGGCCGCATTCAGCCCGACCGGAAAGATCGGAAACGCATAGCTGGACGACGCTCCCGCGAACAGCCCGACCAGCGCCGCCGCGCCGCCCGGCGGATGCAGGCAGCGCAGCAGCGACATGACGGCGATGGCGCCGCCGACGGCGATGCCGGCGGCAAGCGCGGAGAGCGGCATGGTGTGGGCCACCAGCACGCCGATCAGCGCCGAGATCGTATTGCCGCCAATGGCCGGCCAGGGCTGCGCCATCGGGCTCGCCGGCACGGCGAACAGCAGCACGGCGGAGGCTCCCATGGGGGGAACCAGCCAGAGCGCTTGCGTCGCGTCGGTGGCGGCAAGCCAGCAGATCAGCCCAGTCAGCGCGATTCCGGCCAGAGCCCCGCCGCTGGCGAACAGGCGGTCGCGCAGATTGGCGCCCGCGAGGATCGGCCGGAACAGTTTCAGTTGGGGAAGAACGGGCACGGCGGTCTCCGGGAGGTGCGTGAAGCGAGGCCGGTCACGGGCCGGCCCGCCAGAATCGGAAGCACGGGGCGAGGCACCGCGCCTGCTGGCGACGACGTGGCCGCGCCGGGGGGCGTGGACGAGTGGCTTGACCGGCGGCAGGCCAGCCGCGCGGCGGCGTTCGCGCCGATCATGACAGGCCGGCAGCGGAACCCCGATCCGCCGGGGCCAGCGACAGGATCAGGCGATGAAAGCCGTGCCGGCGCTCGATGATGTCGGCGAGGGTGTAGCCGTCGAGCACCGCGAAAAAGGCCACCATCGCCTCGTCCAGAACCGGCGAGACACCGCATCCAGCGGAAAGCGCGCAGCCGGGGCAATCGACCAGATCGAAATCGTCCTCGGTGTGGCGCAGCAGCGCGCCGACTTGAATCTCGGACGCCGGCCGCGCCAGCCGAAAACCCCCCATTCGCCCGCGCGCTGCCGACACATAACCTGCCTTGCCGAGGTCATGCAGCACCTTCATCAGATGGTTGTGCGAGATGCCGTAGGCCGACGCCATTTCGGAGATCGAACACAGCCGGTCGCCCCGCGCCGCGAGATAGAGCAGCACGCGCAGGGAGAAATCGGAATAGCGGGTCAGTCGCATGCGGTCGCCTTGAAGCCTTTCCAGACTGTGTAAACATATATAGCATATACATGATTAAAGCGGAGGCAAATCATGACCAAGCGTGACCACATCGCAGGCAGCAGCCAGCCGGCGGAGCGGGGCAGCGATGCGCGGCGGCTTTTCGTGATCGAGAGCCGCCACAGGGAAAGCGATGTCATCACCTCCTTCGTGCTGCGCCCGCTCGACGGTTTGCCGCCGGCCGCCCATGAAGCCGGCCAGCATCTGACGCTGTTCGCGGACGTGCCGGGCGGCGGGCGGCAGAAGCGCAATTACACCATCTCCGCCGCGCCGGACGGCGCGGCCTACCGCATCTCGGTGAAGCGGGAGCCGGAGGGGCTGGTGTCGAAATGGCTGCACGACGCGGCCCAGCCCGGAACCCGCCTTGAGATCGCCCCGCCGGATGGCGGCTTCGTGCTGCCGGAGACCGACGCGCGGCCCATCGTGATGGTGAGCGCGGGGGTGGGGCTGACGCCGATGGTGGCGATGCTGGAGGCCTTCGTGGCCCGGCACCGCGCGGCCGACCTGCAATTCGTCCACTGCACCCGGAGCGCCCGCACGCAGGCGTTCGGCGCCCATGTGCGCGCGCTTGCCGACGCCCATGGCAAGGTGCGAACGACCTTCCTGCACACCCGGCCGGGGCTAGAGGAAGTGGCGGGGCGCGATTTCGACATTGCCGGCCATCTCACCCTGGAATGGCTGACGGCGCACACGCCGCTTTCCGAGGCCGAGTATTTCCTGTGCGGCCCGCCCGGCTTTCTCCAGACTTTCGTGCCGGGCCTCGCCAGCGCCGGCGTGCCGCCGCAGCGGCTGCATTACGAGTTCTTCGGGCCGGTGGAGGACCTGTTTGCCGACGATGTACCGGACGCCACGGTGGCGGTACCGCCCCCCGCCGGCGACGCCGCACGGCAGGCGCGCGCCATTGAGGGCTTCGACCGCGCGGCGATCGGCGAGGCGCTGCTCGACAACGCTGCCGACGCCATCGTCGCCAGCGACGCGCAAGGCCGCATCGTGCTGTGGAACCCCGGCGCGGCGCGCATCTTCGGCTTTTCCGAGCCGGAGGCGCTGGGCCAGTCGCTCGACATCATCATCCCCGAACCGTTCCGCGCCCGCCACTGGGAGGGCTATCGCGAGACCGTCGCTTCCGGGGAAAGCCGCTACGGCGCCGGCGACGTCCTCGCCGTGCCGGGTCTCACCCGCGACGGGCGGCGGATTTCGCTGGAGTTCAACATCGTCCTGCTGAAGGACACGGCGGGCAAGGTGACCGGCATGGTGGCCACGCTGCGCGACGTCACGCCCCGCTTCCAGGAAGTGAAGGCGCTGAAGAAGCAGGTGGCGGACCTCCAGGCCGGCCAGTGAGGCGGGCGAGCCATGCCGGCCCGTTGCCGGCGGACCCGCGCGGGCAGGGCGTCCACCGGGCCGGCCGCCGCCTGACGCCGGCTTGAGGCGCGCGGCGGGCCATTCCCGCGCCCTGCCGGCACCTCGCCCGGAGCGGGCCTTCCACCCTCCCGCACGCCCCGCCGCCAGCGCGTCGGCCTCGCCGTAAAAGAAAGCATTGACTCCCGATGAAACCGCTTTCATTCTCCCATGAAAGCGGTTTCATCGGAGCAAAACGTGACCAGACCGCCAAACACCAAGCCCACCCCCACCATCCGGCTGGTCGCCCAGGAAGCCGGCGTGTCGCAGGCGACGGTGTCGCGCGCCTTCTCGCAGCCCGAGCTGTTGACCCCGGCGACGGTGGAGAAGGTGCTGGGGACGGCGCTGCGCCTCGGCTATGTCCCCAATCAGGTGGCGCGGGCGCTCTCGACCGGCCGCACCGGCAACATCGCCCTGATCCTGCCCGATGTCGCCAATCCGTTCTTCTCGGCGCTGATGCGCGGCGCGCAGGCGCAGGCCTACAAGCGCGGCTACGCCACCTTCCTCGGCGATTCCGACGAGACCGCGCATCTGGAAGACATGCTGCTGGGCAAGCTCGCCGCGCAGGTGGACGGGTTCGTGCTCGCCTCCCCCCGCCTCGACGAGCCGCTCATCCGCAAGCACGCCGCCCGCAAGCCGGTGGTGGTGATCAACCGCGAGCTGGAGGGCATCGGGCGCGTGCTGGTCGACACCGCCCCCGGCTTCACCGCCGCTGTCGGGCTGCTGGCCGGCCTCGGCCATCGCGCGATCGCCTATGTCGGGGCGCCGCGCTCCTCCTGGTCGAGCCAGCAGCGCGCCCGCGCCGTGGCGCAGGCCGGCACCGCTCACGGGCTGTCGGTGGCGCAGGTCGACGCCGGCCGCCCCAGCCATGAGGCGGGGCGCGATTGCGTGGCCGGCCTGCTGGCGGCGGGCGTCACCGCGGCGCTCGCGGTCGACGACGTGGTGGCGCAGGGCATCATGGCCGGGCTGGCCGAGCGCGGCCTCTCGGTGCCCGGCGACTTCAGCGTGGTGGGCTGCGACGACATCATCGCCGCCACCACCTACCCGCCGCTGACCAGCGTGAACGCCCGCTGCGCGCGTGCCGGCGCCAACGCGGTCGACCTGCTGCTGAACGGCTTCGCCAATCCCGCGCCGCCCACCGGCAGCCACGTCATCACCGGCGAACTCGTCATCCGCAGTTCCACCGGCCCGGCCCCCGCGCCGGACAGCCGTGCCTCCGGCACGCCGCCGGCCGAGACCGGAGCGGCCACCCCCGACCCGTCGAGCAGGAAGTGACCATGATTGACATCCGTTGCCACGAAACCAAAGCGGCCAATGGCGCGGCAGCCGCCGCCCTCGGCGCGGCGGCGATCCGCGAGACCATCGCCGCGCGCGGCGCCGCCACCGTCGTCATCGCCACCGGCGCCAGCCAGTTCGAGATGCTGGAGGCGCTGGTCGCCCTGCCGGACATCGACTGGTCGAAGGTCACCGCCTTCCATCTCGACGAGTATATCGGCATGCCGGAGACCCACCCGGCCAGCTTCCGCAAATATCTCAAGGAGCGTTTCACCGGCAGGCTGCCGACGCTGGGCGCCTTCCATTTCATCGCCGGCGACGCCCCCGACCTCGACGCCGAGCTGGCCCGCGTCAATGCGCTGCTCGACGCCCACCCCATCGACGTGATGTTCGCCGGCATCGGCGAGAACGGCCATCTCGCCTTCAACGACCCGCCGGCCGACTTCACCTCGACCGTCGCCTACAAGGTGGTCGAGCTGGAGGAGCGCTGCCGCCGCCAGCAATTCGGCGAGGGCTGGTTCCCCACCTTCGAGGACGTGCCCACCGAGGCGATCTCGATGACGGTGCAGCGCATCGTCTCCGCCCGCCTCGTCGTCCTCACCGTACCGGACGAGCGCAAGGCCGAAGCAGTCCAGCACGTGCTGGAGGGCCCCGTCACCAATATGTGGCCGGCCTCGATTCTCCAGCAGCATCCCGATTGCCACGCCTTTCTCGATCGTGCCGCCGCAAGCCGGCTCACCAAGAAGCCGGCAGCGACGAACATGTAGTGCGCACCTTTCAGTGCCGATTGTTCGACAACAACCAGAGCGGAGAGAACGAATGACCCTTATGCGCTGGAAATCCAGCTTGCTGGCGGCGGGCGCGCTGCTCGTCTCGACCAGTTTCGGCGCCATGGCCGAGCCCGTGGTAATCAATGTGATTGACGTCGCCGGCGACCTGCAGGTCAGCCAGCCGGCGCTGGAGAAGTTCCAGGCCGAGCATCCCGAGCTGGTCTCGAAATTCGTCTTCACCCAGGCGACGGCGCCCGAACTCGCCGGCAAGCTGAAGGCGCAGCAGGAGGCCGGCCGGGTCGACATCGACTTCGTGCTGACCGGCAATGACGCCCTCGCCGCCGGCATGGAGCAGGGCCTCTGGCTCAAGATCCTGCCGGAATACGCCGACAAGTTCCCGGACCTGAAGCAACTCTACATACCCGGCGCCTATCTGATGCAGGAAATGGCCCGTGGCCAGGCCTTCGTCATCGACTGGTATCCCTCCGGCCCGCTGCTCGAATACGCGCCCGACCGGGTGAAGGACGTGCCCGACACCCCGGAGGCGCTGCTGGCCTATTGCAAGGCCAATCCGGGCAAGTTCATGTATGCCCGCCCGGCCAATTCCGGCCCCGGCCGCACTTTCGTGATGGGCCTGCCCTATCTGCTCGGCGACAAGGACCCCAAGGACCCGGTCAATGGCTGGGACAAGACCTGGGCCTATCTGAAGGAACTCGATACCTGCATCGAGTACTACACCTCCGGCACCACCGCCTCGATGAAAGAGCTGGCCAACGGCACGCGCGACATCATCGCCACCACCACCGGCTGGGACATCAACCCGCGCTATCTCGGCATCGTGCCGGAAGAGTATAAGGTCGGCACCTTCAAGAACTTCACCTGGGTGGGCGATGCCAACTACATGGCGATCCCCAAGGGCATTCCCGAGGCGAAGCTCAAGGTCGTGCTGGAAATGATGGCGTTCCTGCTCAAGCCGGCCCAGCAGGCCTACATGTTCGATCACGGCTACATGTATCCGGGCCCCGCCATCAAGGGCATCACGCTCGACATGGCGCCGAAGGACAGCCAGGAGACGATCCAGAAGTTCGGCCGGCCGGAATATGCGGCGCTGATCGCCGACTACCCCACCGAGGCGCCGCTCGACGCCAAGGAGCTGGTCGCCATGTTCGACAAGTGGGACCGTGAGGTCGGCTCGGCGAAGATGCAGAAGTGACGTGCTGCCGGCGGGCGGCCCCCGGGCGGCCCGCCGGAAAGCGTCGTGACCATCCTTTTCAGCAGCAGGATTGAAGCGCGATGGCGATAGCATCCGCCGGCTTTCGCGAGCTCAGGCTCGACGCCATGAGCCGGAACTTCGGTGCGCACAATGCGCTGAAGGCGATCAGCCTCACCGTGCAGCGCGGCGAGTTCATCGCCCTGCTCGGCCCCTCGGGCTGCGGCAAGTCGACGGCGCTGAACTGCCTCGCCGGGCTGCTGTCGCTCAGCGACGGCGCGATCTGGCTCGACGAGAAGCGCATCGACACGCTGAAGCCGGAGGAGCGCGGCTTCGGCATGGTGTTCCAGAACTACGCCCTGTTCCCGCACATGAATGTCCGCCGCAATGTCGGCTTCGGCCTGCAGATGGGCGGCGTGCCCAGGGCCGAGATCGAGCGGCGCGTGGACGAGGCGCTCAATGTCGTGCGTCTCACCTCGCAGGAAGCCAAGCTTCCCGGCCAGCTCTCCGGCGGCCAGCAGCAGCGCGTCGCCATCGCCCGCGCCATCGCGGTCGAGCCGCCGCTGGTGCTGATGGACGAGCCGCTGTCCAATCTCGACGCCAAGCTGCGGCTGGAGATGCGGGCGGAAATCCGCCGCATCCACCGCCTGCTCGGCTCGGCCACCATCTATGTCACCCACGACCAGGACGAGGCGCTCTCGCTCGCCGACCGCATCGTCGTGCTGCGCGATGGCGAGGTGCGGCAGGTGGGAACGCCGCAGGATCTGTACCGCCGGCCGCTTCACGCCGACGTCGCCGAGTTCATGGGCTTCCGCAACGCCCTGCCCGGCCGGCTGGTGCGCCGCGAGGGCGATGAGGTGGAGGTCGATTGCGGCTTCGCCGGGCCGATCCGCGGCCAGGCGGTGGATGTCGAAGGGGAACGGGTGGTCGTCGCCATCCGCCCGGCCGACCTCGTGCCGCTGGCCGACGGGCCGATCGGCGCCGAGGTGACGGGGCTCGAATATCGCGGCGAGGCCTATTTCGGCACGGCGAGCGGGCCGGGCGGGGTGGAGCTCTATTTCCGCACCGACACGCCGCTCGACGTCGGCGCCTCCGTCCGACTCGGCGCGCCGGCCGAGCGCACGCTGGTCTATGCGGCGGGGGGCGTGGGATGAGCGCCTCCAGCCGCCCCCGACAGCGCACGCTGGCCGACCGCGGCATTGACGGGGTAACGCTCCTCGTCCTGCCGGCGGCGCTGTTCGTGGTGCTGCTGTTCGTCTACCCGTTCGTCTACGGGCTGCTGCTGTCCTTCGCGCCCAAGGAAGGCGGCTGGCTCGGCAACTACGCCAAGTTCTTCTCCGACCCCTACATGTACGGGACGATCTGGCTCACCCTGCGGCTGGCTTTGCCGGTGACCCTGCTCAACATCGCGCTCTCCGTGCCGGTAGCGATGCAGGTGCGCCACATGCGGCGCCAGCGCCTGCTCACCACCATTCTGGTGCTGCCGATCACGCTCGGCACGGTGCTGGTGGCCGAGGGACTGCTGAACTATCTCGGCCCGCAGGGCTGGCTCAACCGCCTGCTGATCCTGTTCGGCCTGATCGACCGCCCCATCCGCCTGGTACACAATTACTGGGGCGTGTTCATCTCGCTGGTCATCACCGGCTTTCCCTTCACCTTCCTGCTCACCCTGTCGATGATCTCCGGCATCGACCCGGCCCTGGAACAGGCGGCCGCCACGCTCGGCGCCCGTGCCCGGCAGCGCTTCTTCAACATCGTGCTGCCGCTGATCGTGCCGGGGCTGGCGGTCACCTTCTGCCTCGCCTTCGTCGACGCCTTCTCGGTGTTTCCCTCGGCGGTGATGCTGGGCGCGCCGGCCGGCGAGACGCGGGTGATCTCCTTCGCCGCGGCGCAGGCCGCCTTCGAGCAATATGACTACTCCTACGCCTCCGCCATCGCGATGATCATGGCGGTGGTGCAGTTCGGCTTCGTCGGCCTGGTGCTGACGGCGCGGGGCCTGTTCTACAACGGCCCGGCCGGCGGCGGGAAAGGGTGAGCCCCATGGAAAGCGCGCTGGAACGTCTGTGGCGGACGCTCGTCTGGGCCTTCGTCATCTTCTTCGTGGTCAACGTGCTGGCGATGATCTCCACCGTGGTGGTCAACTCCTTCGGCACGCGCTGGCTCAATTCCTGGCTGCCGGCGGCGTTCACCGTGCGCTGGTACGCCTCGGCGTGGCGGGAGTTCCAGCTTGGCGACGTGCTGCTGGTGACCTTCCAGATCGCCGGCGCGGTGGTGCTGCTCTCGGCGCTGATCGGCGTGCCGGCCGCCTACGCTCTCGCGCGCCGGGACTTCCCGGGCAAGCCGCTGGTGATCGTGCTGTTCCTGCTGCCGCTGCTGGTGCCGCCGATCACCTTCGGCATTCCGCTGGCGACGGTGCTCTACAAGGTCGGCCTCGCCGGCACCATGTGGGGCGTCATCGTCGCCAATCTGGTACCGACCGTGCCGTTCACGGTCATATTGATGATCCCCTTCATCGAGCAGATCGACCCCAAGGTGGAGGCGGCGGCGCGGGTGTTCGGCGCCGGCACCGGCCGGCTGTTCGTCCATGTGCTGGTGCCGCTGCTGGTGCCGGGCATATTGGCGGCGACCCTGCTCGCGCTGGTGCGCACGGTGTCGATGTTCGAGCTGACCTTCCTCACCGCCGGGCCGTCGAGCCAGACGCTGGTGGTCGCGCTCTACTACTCCGTCTTCGCCGCCGGTGTGCGCGCGGGGCAGTCGATCGACGCCATGGCGGTGATCTACATGCTCAGCACGCTGGTCTGGCTGGTCGTGGCGCTGCGCTTCGTCAACCCCACGCAGATCGTGGCGCGGGTGAAGAAGTCGGCGGCTTGAAGCTGCAGCCGCCGGACCCGTCCGCAGCTTGATAAAGCAGCAGAGCCCGCAGTTGGCCGCGCCTCCCCGGGGAAGCGCGGCCTTCTCCGTTCCGAGCGCGGCGGGCCTCAGCGAAGGCTGGCGAGAGTCTCGTCGGGCAGGCGGTCGAGCACGCGCATGATGCCCCGCAATTCCGCCAGCCCCTTCATCCGCCCGGCGGCGGTATAGCCGGGATTGCGCACGTCACCCGCGGCGAGATCGGCCAGCATGCGGTGCCCATGGTCCGGGCGCAGCACGATTTTTTCGGTTTCGGGGCGTCGACGGTTCTCCGCCATCAGCACGGCGAGCACGGCGGGCATGTCGACATCGCCGTCGAGATGGTCGGCCTCCTGGAAGCCGAGCTGGTCCGCGTCGCGTCGCGTGGCGCGCAGATGGGCGAAGTGGATGCGCCCGGCAAACCGCGTCGCGATCGCCGGCAGGTCGTTGTCGGCGCGCACCCCGAGGCTTCCGGTACAGAAGCACAACCCGTTCGCCGGCGATGGAACCGCTTGAAAAATCTGCTCGAAATCCTCACGGGTCGAGGCAATACGGGGCAGGCCGAACAGCGGACGCGGCGGGTCGTCCGGGTGGATGGTCAGCCTTACCCCCAGCGCCTGCGCGACCGGGGCGACGATCTCGAGGAAGGCGATCAGATTGGCGCGCAGCCGCGCGGCGTCGATGTTTGCATAGGCACCGAGGCAGTCGCCGAACTCGTCGAGGCTGAGGCCTTTCGTGGTACCGCCGGGCAAGCCGGCCAGCACCGTGCGGATGAGGGCGCTCACATCCTCCTCGCTGAGCGAATCGGCGACCCTGCGCGCCCGCGCCTGTTGCTCGGTGTCGTAATCGGCGGCGGCGCCGGGCCGCTTCAGCACGAAGAGATCGAACGCGGCGAAGCGGTTCTGGTCGAAGCGCAGAGCGCTCGCCCCGGTCGCCAGCGGCCAGTCGAGGTCGGTGCGGGTCCAGTCGAGCACCGGCATGAAATTGTAGCAGACCACGCGCGGCCCGACCGCCGCGACGGCCTCCAGGCTGGCGATCCAGGCTTCGATGGCGGCGCCTGCGCGCGCGCCCTCGCGCTTGATCTCGTCGGCGACCGGGATGCTCTCGACCACCGACCAGCGCAAGGGATTGCGGCCGGCCGGACTGTCCTCGATCAGCGCGCGGCGCTCTTCCACCTCGGCGCGGGACCAGGCGACCGCTGGAGGCAGGTGATGCAGCGCCGAGACGATGTCGCTGGCCCCCGCCTGCCGGGCGTGGTCCAGTGTCACCGGATCGCCCGGCCCAAACCAGCGCCACCCTTGTCTCATCGTCACGTCTCCGGCTGGAACTGGACGACCGCACGCGCGGCGCCGCTCTGGTAAAGGGTGGTCAGCGCCTCGCGCACCGCGCGGACGAGGCGCGGGTCGGCGGCGAGGTCGGCATCGACGATGTCGCGCACGCCGAGCAGCGCTGGCACCAGCGCCTCCGGCACCGGCCCGGCGGCGTCGCAAAGCGCGCGCAGGCGCCCCGCCAGCGGATCGCGCACGTCGATAGCGCGCCCCTGTTCGTCGGTGCCGGTGACGAAGCGCATCCAGGCGGCAAGCGCGAGAGCGAGCCGAGAGATCGGCGCGCCGGCGGCGAGGCGGGCGCGGATCGTGGCCAGCAGGCGCTGCGGAATCTTCTGCGAGCCGTCCATGGCGATCTGCCAGGTCCGGTGATGCAGCGCGGGGTTGGCGAAGCGGCGCAGCAGTGCGCTCTTGTAGGCGCCGAGGTCGGTGCGCGCCGGCACGTCGAGGGTCGGGGTGACTTCCTCGTCCATCAGCCCCCGGATGAAGGCGGCGAAGCCCGGCGCGGCGATAGCCTGCGCCACCGTCTCGTGCCCGGCGAGAGAGCCGAGATAGGCGAGCGAGGAATGTGCCCCGTTGAGCAGGCGCAGTTTCATCGCCTCATAGGGCGCGGCGTCGGCAACGAGTTCGGCCCCCGCCTCCTCGAAGGCCGGCCGCCCCATCGGGAAATCGTCCTCGATCACCCATTGGCGGAAAGGTTCGGTCACCACCGGCCAGGCATCGTCCAGCCCGAGCCGCGCCGCCACCGCCGCGCGGTCGGCAGGGGTCGTCGCCGGCACGATGCGGTCGACCATGGTGCAGGGGAAGGCGACGTCGCTGGCAACGAAATCGCCAAGGCCGACATCGCGCAGGCCCGCGAGCCGGGACACCACACGGCGGACCAGCCGCCCATTGGCGGGGAGATTGTCGCAGCACAGCACGGTGAAGGGCGCTATTCCGGCCGCCCGGCGCCGCGCCAGCGCCTCGACCAGGAAGCCCGGCGCGCTGCGCGGAAGACCCGGCCGGGCGAGGTCATGCAGAATGTCCGGGTGGTCCTCGCGCAGGTCGCCCGTCGCCGGATCGTGGCAATAGCCCTTTTCCGTCACGGTCAGCGAGACGATCCGCACCAGCGGGTCGCTCATCGCCTCGATCAACAACGCCGGTGCCTCGGGCGCCACCATGAGGCCGGTGACGGCGCCGATGATCCGCACCCGCTCGCCCTCGCCATCGCGCTCCACCAGCGTGTAGAGGCCGTCCTGCGGCGCCAGTGCATCGCGCGTCTCGGCCGAGCGAAGGCTGGCGCCGAGAATGGCCCAGTCCCGCTCGCCGGCCGCCAGCCGCTCGTCGACGAACACCGCCTGATGGGCGCGGTGGAACGCGCCGATGCCGAGATGCACGATGCCGGTGCGCTGCGCCCGGTCATAGGCGGGCGCGGCGACGCCCGGCGCACGCTGCCCCAGGAAAGCGGTGGACAGCCTTGCCGGCACACTCATCGCCGGAGCCTGCCGGGGCGCGCGGCATTGAGCGGTATCGCCGCCGGCGTCCCCGCGCCGGTGGTCTGCGCCCGGCCCTCGAAATAGTCGGGGCGGGCGCGCAGCAATTCGTCGAGGCCGGGCAGCACATTGCCGAGATGTTCGGCCATGGCGCGGTCGGCGGCGTCGGGGTCGCGTGCCGCCAGCCCGTCGAGAATAGCGCGGTGCTCGTCCATCACCATCTGGCGCCGGCCGGAAATCGGCAGATGCAGCACCCGGCAGCGGTCGATCTGCACCTTCTCCTGCCGCGCCACCCGCCACAGGTTGGGATGGCCGGACAGCACGGCGATGCGCCGGTGGAAATCCTCGTCCCCGGCATGAAAGCCGCCCCAGTCGCGGGCCCGCTCGCTCGCCTGCTGCCGCTCCAGGATGAGGCGCAGCTCGGCGATGTCCGCGTCCGACACCTGCGCCGCCGCGCGGCGCACGGCGACACGCTCCAGCGCCTCGCGGATCACCATGCCGTCGCGCAGGGCCTCGACATTGATGCGGGAAACGAAGGTGCCGCGCTGGGGGAAGATGTCGATCAGCCGCTCGTCGGCGAGCCGGAGCAGCGCTTCGCGCACCGGGGTGCGGCTCACCTGGTAGCGCTCCGCCAGTTCCTTTTCCGATACCGGCGCCCCCGGCAGCATCTCTCCGCCGACAATGCGCTCGCGCAGCATCTCATAGATGCGGGCGGAGGCGGGTATGGCGCGCAGGGAGCCGCCTGTCGCCGTCGCGCTTGGTTTCCGGGTCGCTGGACTCTTCGTGGTTGGCATGCCCATACTGATATATTAGCATATCAGAGAACGCAAACCGATTGGCTGGCGATGAGCGACCTGTCTCCCTTCACCCGTGCGGCCGAGCCGCGCACCATTGTGCTCGACGCGGCGGACAACGTCGTGGTCGCGGTGGAGGCGATCGAGCCTGGCAGTCAAGTGGCCGGCGTGGTGGCGCGCGAGCGGATTCCGCGCGGTCACAAGATGGCGCGGAGCCGGATCGTAAGCGGACAGCCGCTGGTCAAGTTCGGGCAGCCGATCGGCGTCGCGCTCGCCGATATCGCGCCGGGCGACTGGGTCCATGTCCACAATGTGAGTGCGACAGCCCTGCCTCAAGACGGGAGCGGCCTGCCCGCCCTGGCCGCCTCTGGCAGCCTTGCGGCCGGCATTCCCTCCACCTTCCAGGGTTATCGCCGCAGTGACGGGCGCACCGGCACGCGCAACTATATCGGCATCCTCACCTCGGTGAACTGTGCCGCGTCCGTCGCCCGCTTCGCCGCAGATGCGATCACGCGCTCCGGCGTCCTCGACGCCTATCCCGGCATCGACGGAGTGGTGCCGATCATCCATGGCACCGGCTGCGGCCTCGCCGAGCGCGGCGAGGGCTTCGACGTCCTGCGCCGCACCCAATGGGGCTATGCCTGCCATCCCAATTTCGCGGCGGTGATCATGGTCGGGCTCGGCTGCGAGGTGCTGCAGATCGCCCGCATGAAGCAGCAGTTCGGCGTCGAGGAAAGTGATGGCTTCCGCACCCTGACCATCCAGGAGACCGGCGGCACGCGCCGCACAGTGGACCAGATCGTCGGCACGGTCCGCGAGATGCTGCCGCGCGCGGCGGCGGCCCGGCGGGAGACCCGCCCGGTCAGCGAACTCGTCCTCGGCCTGCAATGCGGCGGATCGGACGGCTATTCCGCGCTCACCGCCAATCCGGCGCTCGGCTTCGCCTCGGACCTGCTGGTGCACGACGGCGGCACCTCGATTCTCTCGGAGACGCCGGAGATCTATGGCGCCGAGCACCTGTTGATGCGCCGGGCCTGCGACCCCGGCGTCGGCGAGCGGCTGATGGAGCGGTTGCGCTGGTGGGAGGACTACACCGGACGTAACGGCGCCGAGATGAACAACAACCCCTCGCCCGGCAACAAGGCCGGCGGGCTCAGCACCATCCTCGAAAAATCGCTCGGCGCCGTGGCCAAGAGCGGCCATGCCGCCCTTCAGGCGGTCTACGAATATGCCGAGCCGGTGCGCGCGCACGGGCTCGTGTTCATGGATACGCCCGGCTTCGATCCGGTCTCCGCCACCGGGCAGGTGGCCGGCGGCGCCAACATCATCTGCTTTACCACGGGCCGCGGCTCGGCTTTCGGCTGCAAACCGGCGCCCTCGCTCAAGCTCGCCACCAATAGCGAGATGTATCGCCGGATGACCGACGACATGGACATCAATTGCGGAGACATGCTCGAGGGCGTCTCGCTGGAGACCAAGGGGCGGGAGATCTTCGATGCCCTGCTACGGGTGGCTTCTGGCGAACGCACAAGGTCCGAATACCTCGGCTATGGCGACTCGGAATTCGTGCCGTGGCAGATCGGCGCCGTGATGTGACCGGCGCCCGCCTCGGAAAGCACACATTCCCGCATGAACCCGACCGCCCTGCCCGATCGCGCCCCCGCCACGCCGGCGCGCGCGCTCCCCGCCCCCTTGTCGACCTGGCTCACCAACCGCTTCCTGCCGCTCTGGGTTGCACGCGCGCGCGCCGACCGCCGGCCGGGCTATGTCGAGGCGGTGCGTCAAGACGGCCTCTCCCTCCCCGCGCAGCCACGCTCCACCCTGGTGACCGCGCGGCTCGTCTACACCTTCAGCCTCGGCCATGCGCTGACGGAAGGCGCCGGCTGCCGGGAGGCGGCAGGGCACGGCCTCGCCTTCCTGCTCGATGCCTGCCGGCGGGAAGACGGGCGATTCGCCCATCTGCCGCGAAGCGATGGCGGCCCGCCCGCCGCCGAGGCCGACCTCTACGATCTCGCCTTCGTGCTGCTGGCGCTGGCGGGCCATGCCGGCGCCTTCGGCGGTGACGGCACGTTCGCGCTTGCCGAGGGGATCGCCGCCGATCTCGACGGGCGGCTCACCCATCCCGATGGCGGCTACCACGACCCTGGCGTGGCGGGGTCGCTGCGCCGCCAGTTCCCGCACATGCACCTGTTCGAGGCGTTCCAGATCCTGGCGCGACTGCGGCCAGGCACGGGGTGGGAGCGTCGCGGCGCGGCCATCGTCGATCTCGTCGAGCACCGGCTCATTGCGGCGGATGGCAGCATCGCGGAATGGTACGGGCCCGACTGGCACCCGGTCGCCGACGCGGCGCGCGCGGGATGCGAGATCGGCCATCAGTTCGAATGGGCCTGGCTGCTCCATCGCCACGGCCGGACAGCGGGTGCGGTCCGCGCAGCAGACCTCGGCGACCGGCTGTACCGGTTCGGCATCGCCGCCGCCGCGATCGGCACGGCAGGGCTTGGAGGGCCGCTGCCGAACGCCATAGACGGCGCAGGCAGGCCGATCGGCGAGCGTCGCCCACTGTGGCCATTGACGGAGCTGCTCCGGGCCTCGCTCGCAACGGAGATGGCCGGCGGGGCTGGCGCCGCCGAAGCGCAGCGCCTCGCCGACAGAACGGCGCGGCTGCTCTTCGAACGCCATCTCGATCCGTCGACCGGGCTCTGGATCAACGAGACCGACAGCAATGGACGACCGATGGGCGACGAGATACCGCTGCGGGTGCTCTACCATCTCGTGCCCGCCTTCGCCGCCTACAGCCAGGCGCGGGAGGGCGCTTTCGCGACAGACAGCCCGCTCTTCGATGGCAGCGGTGCACCCGCCGATCGCCGGCACCTCGCATCCGATCCCCGTTGGCTCTGAGCGGCGCAAATTCCGCCGACCTCTCTCCCCCGGACGCTGCCACTAACCGCCCCTCACCAGGACCGCGCCGGCCGCGGCACGCACGGCCTGGGTCAGTTGGCCCAGCGCGGCGGCATGCAGACGGGTCACGGTCCAGTAGAGCGGGACGTCCACCCGGTGCGCCGGCGCCAGCTCGACCAGGCGGCCGGCGGCGATGTGATCTTCCACCATCACGCAAGGATGCATGCCCCAGCCGAGCCCGACGAGTGTCATGTCGAGAAATCCGTGGGTGGAGGGCACCCAATGGACCGGGCCGGCCAGTTCCACGTCAAGCACCGCCCTTGCCCAGCGTGCCTGCAGAAAGTCGCGCCGGTCGAAGCGCAAACAGGGCGCCTGCTCCAGCGCTTCCGTGGTGACGCCGCGCGAGAAATGGCGCCCGGCAAATTCCGGGCTCGCGCAGGCCGCATAGCGCAGCGCGCCCAGCGGGGTCGTGCGGCACCCCTGGACCGGCTCGCGCTCGGCGGTCACCACGGCCAGCACCTCGCCGGAACGAAGCCGTCTGGCGGTGTGCGCCTCATCGTCCAGCGCGAGGTCCAGCGACACGTCCGCCACCTGCGCGAAGGCCGCGGCAGCGGCCGGAAACCAGGTCGCAAGGCTATCGGCATTGACCGCCACGGGCAGCGTCAGCCTCTCACTCGTTCCGGCGGCGAGGGTGCCGAGCGCGGGTGCCAGATCATGCTCCAGCAGGCGCACGCGATCGAGATGAGCGCAGAGACTGCGGCCGAGTTCGGTCGGCTCGCACGGCTGGCCGCGGACGATGAGGATCGCGCCGAGCCGTTCCTCGAGCCCGCGTACCCTTTGTGAGACAGCCGATGGCGTGATCGCCAGCGCAGCGGCCGCGCGCTCGAACGTTCCTTCGCGCACGACGGCGGCGACTGCGGCAAGGGAGGGATAATCCAGCATGGCGAAGTTCTGCTTCATCGATCGGCGCAGAACAAGTTCTGCTTGATCACCAGCGCTCCCTCGAATCCGGGACAGGAACGCTGTTCGGCGATGACGACTCGGCGCTCATCGTCCCTCCGGCCCGGATGTCTACACCGGCCGGACGGCCCGAAATGCCAGTGACCGGATCGCCTGCAGCGCCGTCGAGTCCCACTGGGGTGGCGCCGCTATCGGCCCCACGCCGGAAACACGAGGCGCTGCCTCGAACCGAGGTGTGCGTTGGGCAGGATATCCGTCGATCCTGGGCGGAACAGGTGGCGCGCCCGGGCGTTGGCGTTTCGACACCCCGGAGGCATCTGCGCGACACGGCACAGAGTGAGTTCGGCTTCAGCTTGCCTTTGCTTGCGACCGGAGCCTCGCACGCCTTCCACACTCGCACATGGAAAGGCAGGCTGATGCGGATTGCCACCGCCCTCCTCTTCGCTCTTCTCGGGCTGGCCCTCACCGGCGGTGGCCTCTGGCTCGTCGCGCTCGGCGGCAGCTGGTTCTACGCCGCGCTGGGCCTCGGCCTTTTCGTCTGTGCGGTGCTGGTCGCCTTGCGGAACCCGATGGCACGGCTGCTCTACGCTGCACTGCTCGCCGGCACGCTGGCCTGGGCGCTGTGGGAGGTGGGGCTAGACTGGTGGCCGCTCGGCGCGCGGGGCGGGCTGGTGGTGCTGCTGGGCGTGTGGCTGCTGACACCCTGGGCGCTCGGCGCCCCGCGCCGCTGGGATGGCAACCGCCTCGCCCTCGCCGCCATCTTGGTGGCCTGCCTCGGCGTCGCCGGCGTGGCGCTGCTGCGCGACCCGCACGCCATTGAGGGCCGCCTGCAGGCTGATGCGAGCGGCGCGACGCCTCCCACCGGTGACGTCCCGGCCGGGGAATGGCGGGAGTACGGCCGCACGCTCGCCGGCCAGCGCTACACGCCGCTGGCGCAGGTGACGCCGGAAAATGTCGGCGAGATGGAGGTGGCGTGGACCTACCGCACCGGCGACATAAGGGGGCCCGAGGATGTCGCCGAGACGACCTATCAGGTCACCCCGCTCAAGATCGGTTCGCTGCTCTACCTCTGCACGCCGCACCACGTCGCCATCGCCCTCGACGCCGAAACCGGCGAGGAGCGCTGGCGATTTAATTCGAAAGACGGTCTCGACCCGCATCGACAGCACCAGACCTGCCGCGGGGTCTCCTATTATCGCGATGCGCGCGTGGTTGAGACCGATCTCGCCGATTCTCCCACCTGCACCGCCCGTGTCTTTCTGCCGACCTCGGATGCCCGCCTGATCGCACTCGACGCGCTCACCGGCGAGACGTGCGCGGGCTTTGGCGACAACGGCACGGTGAATCTCTGGGCGAACATGCCCAACCAGAAGAGCGGCTTCTACTACTCCACCTCGCCGCCGACCGTAACGAACAACCTCGTCATCATTGGCGGCTCGGTGAACGACAATTATGCCGTCGAATCACCGTCCGGCGTCATCCGTGCCTATGATGCGATGACCGGCGAGCTCATCTGGGCCTGGGATTCCGGCAATCCGGACCGCACCACGCCGCTCGGCCCGGACGAGACGTACACCGCCAATTCGCCCAACAGCTGGTCGGTGTTCAGCGCCGACCCCTCCCTCGGTCTCGTCTACATCCCGCTCGGCAACGCCACGCCGGACCAGCTGGGCATGAATCGTAGCCCGGCGGTGGAGCGCTTCTCCTCCTCGGTGGTGGCGCTGGACATCGCCAGCGGTGCCGTGCGCTGGGTGTTCCAGACGGTTCATCACGATTTGTGGGACATGGACGTACCGGCGCAGCCGGTGCTGGTCGACCTGGCCACCGACGCAGGCACCATCCCGGCGCTGGTGCAGGCCACCAAGCAGGGCGATATCTATGTGCTCGACCGGCGCAGTGGCGACCCGATCCTCCCCGTGCGGGGGATACCCGCGCCGGGCGGCGCCATCGAAGGCGACTGGACAGCGCCGACGCAGCCCGTCTCCGCGCTCAGCTTCAGCCCCGCGCCGCTGCGCGAGGCCGACATGTGGGGCGCGAGCCTGCTCGACCAGCTCGTCTGCCGGATCAAGTTCCGCCAACTGCGCTATGAAGGTCGCTACACACCGCCCTCGCTCGAAGGCACGCTGGTCTATCCCGGCAATTTCGGCACCTTCAACTGGGGCTCAGTGGCGGTCGATCCGGTGCGGCAGGTGATGTTCGGCATGCCGACCTATCTCGCCTTCACCTCCCAGCTCGTGCCTTCCGACCAGATCGACGCCGACGAGCAGGTGAATGCCGGAGAGGCGGGGCTTAACGTGAATGCCGGCGGCGAATATGGCGTGCGCATGGGCCCGTTCGTCTCGCCGCTCGGCTTGCCGTGCCAGGCCCCGCCCTGGGGCTATGTGGCGGGTGCCGACCTGCGCACCGGCAAGAAGGTCTGGATGCACAAGAACGGCACCATCCGCGACGCCGGCCCGGTGCCACTGCCGCCGATCCCGATGGGCGTTCCCGGCATCGGCGGACCCATGCTCACGGCCTCGGGCGTCGCCTTCCTCGCCGCCAGCATTGACGACTATATCCGTGCCTATGACGTCGCCACCGGCGCGCAACTCTGGGAGCTGCGCCTGCCGGCCGGCGGCCAAGCGACACCGATGAGCTACGAGGCGGGCGGACGCCAGTTCGTGGTGCAGGTGGCCGGCGGGCACGGCTCCATCGGCACGAAGGCCGGCGATTACATTATTGCCTACACGTTGCCGCAGCGGTGAGCGCAAAATCGGAAGTAGGGCGCATGGGTTCCGGCTCCCGCTCAAGGCGTGCCGAGACCGGGCCAGGTTCGCCGCGCCACCGCGCCAAGCGTAAGCCCCTGGACCACGATCGTGAACAGGACGACGGCATAGGTGGCCGCCAGCACGAGCGACTTGGCCGGGTCATCCGGCAGGGACAGGGCGAGGGCGACCGAGATGCCCCCGCGCACCCCGGCCCAGGTCAGGAACGGGACGTTCCGGCTGGAAAGCGTGCCGGTCCAGCGGAACATCAGTACCGGGGTCGAGACCGCGACGAGCCGCGCGACCAGGGCGACCGGAATGGCGACGACAGCCAGGGCCAGCACCTTCGGCTCGAAGCGCAGGATGATGACCTCCAGCCCGATCAGCAGAAACAGTACCGAGTTCAGCACCTCGTCGATGAGCGTCCAGAGGGAGGTGACATAGCCCTCCGTGTGCTCGCTCATGGCGTTGCGGGGCGCAAGATCGCCCACCACGATGCCGGCGGAGACAACGGCCAGCGGGCCGCTGAGGCCAAGTTTCTGGGCCACGGCATAGGTGCCCGCCACCAGCGCCAGGGTGATCAGGACCTCGACCGAGAAATCGTCGATCGCCCGCATGGCGCGATAGGCGCCGTAACCCGCGCACAGCCCGAGCATGACGCCGCCGCCGGCCTCGACAACGAGGTGTTCCAGAGCCGAGGTGGCGCTAAACGCCTGGCCGCCCACTCCCGTGGCAAAGCCGAGCAGCAGCGTGAACAGGACGACGCCGATGCCGTCGTTGAAGAGCGCCTCCCCCTGCATCTCGATCTGCACTTCGCCCGGCACGTTCACGTTCTTCAGGACGTTGAGCACGGCAACCGGATCGGTCGGGCTGATAAGCGCCCCAAAGACGAGCGCCCAGGCGAGGGGTATCGCCTGCCCGGCAAGGCTGGCGACACACCAGAACAAGGTACCCACGATCACGGTCGAGATCACGGTGCCGATCAGGGCGAGGAATGCGATCTGCCAGGCACGGTTGCGTAGCAGGCGGACGTTGAGATTGATGGCGCCGGCAAACAGCAGGAAGGCCAGCATCCCGTCCATGACGACCTCGGTGAAGTCGATCCGGCGCAGCGCGCCGGCCAGTTCCTCGTAGAGCAGCTCGTTGGGGAACATCGCCTCGACGCCGACCAGGATGAGCGAGGCCAGCAGTCCCATCACCAGGAGGCCCGTCGCATGCGGCAGCCGCAGAAAACGATGGTTCAGCCACCCGAACAGCGCCGAGAGGACGAGAAGGAGCGCGGAGATATCGAGGATGGAAATCATGCGGACCCCGCTTCGGTGGCCGGGCCCGTCATCCCCCGCCGGCGTCGGGTATGGTGAGAAGGTGGCCGCAGGCCTTGCAATGCACGGCGTCCGGCTCGTGACGCAGCAAGGCGCAGCGCGGACAGCGGAACGACACCTTGTAGGGGCGGAACAGGGCCTGGGCGAGCCGGACGAAGAGCGAGATTCCGACAATCATCGTGACGATCGAGGTCAGCTTGCCCGCCGTCCCCGGAAGCGTGATGTCGCCAAACCCCGTCGTGGTGATCGTGGCAACGGTGAAATAAAGCGCATCGACCCAGCCCTCCGTACCGGAGCCCGGCCCGGCAAAGACGGTGTAGACGAAACCGGTGATGACAAAGAGGCAGGTGAGGAGGTTGATTCCGGCGCGGCCGACATCCTCCCATTCCTGATGGCCGCGACGGCGAAGTGCCCGCCAGAAGAGATCCTTCTGCGACAGTGACCAGAGGCGAAGGATTCGCAGGAAACCGAGATTCACCAGCCAAAGCGGCGCAAGGAGCGTGGTGAGGACAACCAGATCAACCCAGACCACCGGCCGTCGGAACCAGCGTCCGATGTTGGTGGCTGCCGCCGCCCGAGCCGAAAGGTCGGCTGCCAGCAGAAAGGCGACGGCATAATCGACCCAGAGGAAGCCCCGCCATTCCTGAAGCACGGGGCTGAGGATGAAGAAGCCGACGATGACGAGATCGATGCTGGCGACCGCCCACTGGAAGCGCGTCGCGCGCCTGTCCGTGCCGTCGTAGAGTTCGCGCAGGCGTTCACGCCACGCGGGACGAAAAGCCGGCCCGGCGGGGTCGCCGTCGCGGTCAGCGTATCGCGCCTCCAGGAACGCCGACACGGTGGGCCCGTCGCTATGGGGCCGGACAGATGGCCGCTCTCCGTCTCGCCCTTCCCCTGTTGTCCCGCTCTCGATGTCCGCGCGCCCCATGAATCCCTCGATGTCTCCGAAGCCGAGCCGTACAAGCAGGCCCCGGCAGTTCGCGAGAACGAACCGCGCGCGGCTCGCCGGGTCGTTTGAGCCACGGCGTCCTCTCACCGAAACTGGCACTTTCTGCGGGAATGGCAACCGGCCGGGAACAGGCACCGGCGGCTTCCGGGCACGGGAATTCAGCGCAAACGATAGGGAGGAGGTGGCTGCCCGCGCCCCCTCGCTCTCGAACGACAGGCGGCGGCGTTCGAGAGCATTGCAGCCATGGCGGCACAACAAAGGCCATAGCCTTTGTTCCCGGCAGACGACCACAATCTCAAGCGCCTGGCGACGGGCACGTTAATGGTGAGCCACACGCGGTTCTGGCCGGGATCGCCGACACGGCAGGCCACGCAGCCCCGATGAGGCCGCGTGCCGCGAGCTTGGCCATGACACTTCACATGGGGGAAGCTCCACGAAGCCTATTTGACCGAGGCACCGCGGGCCCATCCCAAGCCGATTTGGCGCGGAGCCGACGAGAGGGTAACGACGTCGCTCCGGCCACCTTCAGTGCCCCAGCGACCAGCGCCGTTCGATCGGCGCCGGCTTGTTCGCGCGGGAGCCGCAGAGCGAACATCCGCAGCCGGCAAGGTGCTCGCGCGACACGACTTTCGGCTCCGAGGCGGTGCCCTCGGAGCGGGCCAACGCCCGGCGCAGCGTTCCGTTCATGGTACTGAGGCGCGGCATAGCCATCTCGCGCGGCGCGTTGGCGGCGCATTCCGGGCAGCAGGCCGACTGATCGGCCTCGCTCATGCTATTCCAGCCCTCGAACGGGCCGCACGCCTCGCAGGAATAGGTGTAGAGGGGCATCTTCTCGCTCCATGAGGGAAAACGGATGGCCCGTGGGCCATCCGGAAGGTCAGGGGTGCAGCCAGCCCTGCAGCAGCGACACACCCGGCACCCAGCCGGTGACGATGCCGATTAGCACCGTAAAGGCTCCGGTAAAGCGAAGTATGGGCTGTTTCATCGTCAGCAGCAGGAAGTAGCAGAACCACAGCAGGCCCCATCCCACCCAGTTCCAGCCCATCCAGACGGCGATGGAACTGTCCGCCCCGCGCAAGGACTGGATGGCGACCGGCGCGACGGTGATGGCGACGAACAGGCTGAACCAGCCCAGCCCGCGCCCATCGACCTTGGTCACCCGATTATACGCCACCCAGAAATAGGTGGAGGTGAACAGCAAGGTCAGCGCCGCGCCCTTGATGGAACCCGAATCCGCCTTCGGGTTGAACGCCCAGAACACTGAGATGGCGAGCGTCACCAGACCGGCTACGACGTTTACAACGATGATTTCACGATCCTCGATCTTGCCCAGCAGCCAGAGGCCGTTGAGCACGAGCACCGCGCCGACATAGAGCAGGCCAAGTCCGAGCAGCATGGTCGATCTCCTCGGCCCCGGCCGGACCAACCAGCCGGGGCGTCCGATTGCCGGAAAGGATTCAGCTCGCGCGGGCGACATCGACGCCCGACACCTGCCGGGTGGGGCCGGTGGAGTTCGGATTGATGTCGAATTCGAAGATCTTGGTCGGGATCGCCACCGTCGCGCAGACATTCGGTATGTCGACAATGCCCGAAATGCGCCCCTCGATCGGCGCGGTGCCGAGAATCGAATAGGCCTGCTCGCCCGAATAGCCGAACTTCTTCAGGTATTCGATGGCGTTGAGGCAGGCCCGGCGATAGGCGACATGGGCGTCGAGATAGTACTGCTCGCCCGTGTGCTCGTCGACCGAGATACCTTCGAAGATAAGGTAGTCGTCGAAATGCGGCTCGATCGGGCTCGGCTTGAAGATCGGATTGATGACCCCGTACTTGGCCATGCCCCCCTTGATGAGGCTCACGCCGATGTCGATCCAGCCGGCCATCTCGATGGCGCCGCAGAAGGTGATTTCACCGTCGCCCTGCGAGAAATGGATGTCGCCCATGGAGAGGCCGCCACCCTTCACATAGACCGGGAAGTAGCAGCGGGCGCCGCGGGAAAGATTCTTGATGTCGCAATTGCCGCCATGCTCACGCGGCGGCACGGTGCGCCAGCCTTCCGACGCCGCCTGGTCGCGGGCGGCGCCATGCATCTGGCCCATCAGCGCCGTGTCCGAATAAGGCAGGGCGGCGAGCGGGGGCACGCGATTGGGATCGGTGGCGACCAACGCCGCCTCGCGCCGGTTGGCCTCCGCCAGCAGCTTGTGGTCGGGCAGGCAGCCGATCAGGCCGGGATGCACCAGGCCGGGATAGCGCACCTTCGGGATATGGCGCGAAGTGGTGTAGATGCCGTGGAAGTCCCAGCAGGTCTTCGCCGCCTCCGGATAGTGCTCGGTGAGGAAACCACCGCCGTTCTGCTTGTCGAACAGGCCGTTGAAGCCCCACTCCGAGCCCTCAAGCGATCCGATGTCGAGAATGTCGACAACCATTAGGTCGCCCGGCTCGGCGCCCTCGACCCCGAACGGGCCGCTGAGATAGTGTACCTTTGTCAGGTCGACGTCGCGCACGTCGTTGGCGCTGTCATTGTTGCCGATCTGACCGCCGGTCCAGTCGTAGCACTCGACCCGGAACTCGTCGCCGGGCTTGAACATCTCGACCATGGGGATGTCGGGATGCCAGCGGTTATGGGTCCTGACGTCCTGATCTTCAGGCGCCTTGTTGAGATCGATCTTGAAGACGGTCTTGGCCATGAGCTTCCTCCTGTGAGGGTGCCGCGGCTTTCATGCCGTTCCTGAAGGCAGGCGATCGAAAGCCGCCATGCCCGCACCCTGCGCGAGGAAGCTAGGGGGCCTGTGTAAGCGCCTTTCCCGTGCCAGGGCCGGCAAATGTAAAGTTTTGTAATTCTCCCCCTGCGGCTGCCCTTTGGGCACGGCGACCGGCTATTATGGGCTTCAGGCGACGCAAGCGGTCGTCTCGTAGCGCGAATGCACGGGGCGGTAGAATGGGTGAAACGGTGCGCATGCCGCGCATCCTGATGGTGGATGACGACCGCCGGATGTGCGGTTTCGTCACCAAATTCCTCGCGCGGGAAGGTTTCTCCGCGGAGTTCGCGCTGGACGGCTCCAGCATGCGCGACGCCCTCGCCGTCACCCCTTTCGACCTGATCATCCTCGACCTGACGTTTCCCCGCGGCGAGGACGGGCTGTCGCTGGCGCGCACGGTGCGCGCGAACTGGCACATGCCGCTTCTCGTGCTGTCCGCCAAGTGCGAGACGGTCGACAAGATCGTCTGCCTTGAACTCGGTGCCGACGACTATGTGACCAAGCCGTTCGAGCCGCGCGAATTGCTGGCGCGCATCCGGGCCTTGCTCAGGCGTGCCCGGGGCCTGAGCCGCGCGCCGGCAGAGCCGCCCGACAACCGCCTTCGGTTCGGGGCGTGGCGGCTCGACCTCGATCGCCGCGAACTGATACGCCCGGACACCAGCCGCGTGACCCTCACCAGCCACGAATTCCGCCTCCTGCTGGCGCTCGCCGAACGGCCCGGCCGGGTACTCTCCCGCGACCAGATGCTCGATCTGGTCGCGAACCGGCAATGGGCGCCATTCGACCGCAGTATCGACGTTCTGGTCGGCAAGCTGCGGCGCAAGCTGGACGATGGAACTGGCCATCAGGTCATAAAGACCGTCCGTGGCGAGGGCTATGTCTTCACGCCGCCCCCGGCGCAGCATTGACCCGAAACGCCGCCCTGTCAGGGGTTCGGCGGCAGCGCCGGCAGTAGAAGCGTGACGCGCGTTCCGACGCCGGCTTCGCTCTCTATGAGCAGGTTGCCGCCGGACTGACGTGCGAATCCATAGGCGGTAGGCAGGCCGAGGCCACTGCCGCTCTCCGCCGGCTTGGTGGAGAAAAACGGCTGCAATGCGTGCTCGGCAATATCCGTCGCCATTCCACAGCCGTCATCCTCGACGACGATGCGCGCATAGGGTCCTGGCGGCATGTCTCCGAGGAAAAGCGGGGAGCCCGGAGGCAGTTCGCAGGTGTCGAGGGCAATCCGTACCGTGCCGGCGCTCGTCACCGCGTCGCGGGCGTTGAGGACCAGATTCAGCAGGCTCGCCTCGAGCTGGCGCGGATCGGCGACGGCGAGGCAGGGCACCGGCGGCCGGTGCAATTCCAGAGCGACCGCCGCGCTGATGGCGTGGCGCGCCCTGTCCACCACCTGCTCGACCACCTGGCCGAGGTCCAGCACGCGCGGAAGCAGCGGCTGGGCCCGACCTACGGCGAGCAGGCGCCTGTTGGCGGCGATCCCTTCCTCGACCGCCCCCAGCGCGTCAGCCACCAATTCGCGCATGACGGCCGGATCACCCTCCGCGCCCCGCGACAACTCCTCCTGCAGCAGCTTGAGATTTCCGCCCACCACGGTGAGCAGATTGTTGAAGTCGTGGGCGATACCGGCGGACAGACGCCCGACGGCCTCCATGCGACGGCTGCGGCGCAGCAACTCCTCCGCCTGCGCCCGGTCGCCAGCCAGCCGATGGCGGTCGAAGCACCTGCCGAGCGTCGCCAGCAGATCGGCGGGCTCGAATGGCTTGCAGACATAATCGTAGATGCCGGCTTGCAGCGCCTTGATGGCGGTCTGCACCGACGCATAGCCGGTGACCATTACCGTGAGCAGGTCCGGCCGGAGCCGCCCTAGCTCGATGGCGAGGGCCACACCGTCCTCGTGGCCGAGGCGAATGTCGACCAGCGCCACGGCCACGGCCGCCACCACGTCCCGCGCGCCTGCCCCGTCATGGGCGACCACCACGTCATAGCCTTCCAGTTCCAGCAGCAGGGCGAGGCTCGCCGCGAAGTCGTGGTCGTCGTCCACGATGAGGACGCGCCGCCGCTCGTCACGCCACATGATGGGACCCCGTATTGGCGGCGGGCAGGAGAATGTCGACCCGGGTACCCTCGCCGAGGCTGGAAGTGACGCAGACGCGCCCGCCATGGCGCTCGACCAGACGCTGGACCAGGGCGAGGCCGAGACCGAGGCCGAAGGGCTTGGTGCTGAACAAGGGTTCGAACAGCCGTTGGCTCGCCTCCTCGCTCATCCCGACGCCATTGTCGGCCACGGTAAGGCGCACGTTCTCGCCCTCGCAGCCGGTGGTGATCGCGACCCACCCCGGCGCGGCGCCGGCCGGGCGTTCGAGGACCGCCTGCATCGCGTTCTGCACCAGGTTGACCAGCACCTGCCGCAGCCGCTCGCCATCGGCCTCGATCATCCGGTCGCAGTGCAGTTCCAGTTCCAGCCCGACCGGGGAAAGCGCCCGCAGATCCGCCACCTGCTCCACGATCCAGGCATCGAGCGCCAGTGGCACCATGGTGACGTTGGGGCGCCGCGAGAATTCCAGCAGGTCGTCAATAATGCGCACGCAGCGACGCACATTGCGCTGAATGCGGTCGAGTTCGCTGCGCTCCCTTTCGCCGGCCATTCCGCCGGCCCGCTGCAGCACCGCGACCGAAGTGGCGAGCGTGCCGAGTGGATTGCGCAGTTCATGGCTGACGGTCGCGGTGAGTTGGCCGAGCGCGGCGAGGCGCTCGCTGCGCGTCAGCTCCTCGCGTGTCTCGTAGAGCTTCTCCAGCGAGCCGACCAGATTGCGCTCGGCGAGTTCGCGGCTCTCATTGGACAGGACGATCCACCAGGCGCTGATCGCCAGAAGTGGCAGGAGGGCCAGGAATATCCTCAGCAACAACGCGCCATTGTCGAGATGGGGGACGTCCTCCCCCGGATCGATGAGCCGATAGGTGAGCAGGAACAGCGCGCCGGTCACCACCGACAGCGCCACCAGCACCCCGCTGACCTTCAGCAGGCGTTGCGGCATGTGGGGCGCGATGCGCCGCGTGAAGCCGCTGCCGAAATAACGCGAGCGCGAGGTCTCCAGATCATGATGGGATTTCTTGCAGGCGTCGTGGCAGTGGGCGTCAAGACTGCAGCACAGCGAGCAGATGGGGCGCTCGTAGAAGCTGCAATAGGCCATGTCGTCCCGCTCATAGTCGTGATCGCAAATCTCGCAGCGCAGGATCGGCCCGGCCTCCCGGCTCAGGCTGGGATGGACCGGCGTGCGGGCGAGGTAGTAGCGGCCACGGGTGGCGAAGCCGATCAGGATGGCGGCGAGGAAGGCGAGCACGAAGGAAAGCGGCGCGGCATAGGCCTGCACCGCCGGTCCGAACACACCGGTGAAGGCGATCAGCGAGATGAGGGAGCCGAAGGCCATGCCACCGCAGCCGACCGGATTGATGTCGCGCAGATGCGCCCGCTTGAATTCGATGAAGCTGGGGCTGACCTTGAGGGGCTTCAACACCAAGAGATCGGCGACGATCGCGCCCACCCAGGCCATGGCGATGTTCGAATACACCGCCAGCACTACCTCCAGCGTGTCGAATATGCCCAGAAGCATCAGCAGCAGCGAAATGAGGATGTTGAACACCAGCCAGACTACCCGCCCCGGGTGGTAATGCGTCACGCGCGAGAAGAAATTTGACCAGGCGAGCGAGCCGGCATAGGCGTTGGTGACATTTATCTTGATCTGCGAAATCAGCACGAACAGGGTTGCGCAAAAAAATACGAGTGATGGGCTGTCAAACACATGGCTGTAGGCGGCAATATACATGTGGATCGGCTCCAGCGCCGACTGCCGTGGCAACCCATTCGCCAGGACAAGAACCGCCAGAAGCCCGCCGGCGAGGATTTTCAGTCCGCCGACCACAATCCAGCCCGGACCCGCCATCACCACGGCGCTCCACCAGGCGACACGGTTGGACGCCGTCTTCTCCGGCAGGAAACGCAGATAGTCGGCCTGTTCGCCGATCTGCACCACCAATGAGCACATCATGCTGACGGCGGCACCGAAGGCCAGGGCATCGAAGCCGCGCGAACCGGTCTCGAGGCCGGCGAAATGCGTCCAGGCGGCGATGTCCTGTGGCGCCTTCACGGCGATCAGGATGAACGGCAGGATCATCATCCCCAGCCAGAGCGGCTGCGTCACCATCTGCAGCCGTGAGATCATGGTAATACCCATGATCGTCAGCGGGATGATCACCAGTGAGGAGACGATATAGCCAAGCACCAGCGGCACATCGGCATAGAGCTTCAACGCCTGGGCCATGATCGCGCCCTCGAGCGCGAAGAAGATGAAAGTGAAGCTTGCATAGATCAGCGACGTGATCGTCGAGCCGATATAGCCGAAGCCCGCGCCGCGGGTCAGCAGATCGAGATCGATGCCGTATTTGCTGGAATAATAGGCGATCGGAAAGCTCGTGACGAAGATGAACAGCGCAACGACAAGGATCGCCAGCCCGGCATTCACGAAGCCGTAATTCAGGGTAATCGACCCGCCGATCGTCTCCAGGGCGAGGAAGGATATGCCGCCCAGCGCCGTGTTAGCGATGACGAAGGGCGACCAGCGGCGGAACGAGCGCGCCGTGTACCGCAGCGAATAGTCTTCCAGCGTCTCATTGGCGATCCACGAATGGTAGGACCGCAAGGCGGGCAGGTCAGGCGTTTCCACGGATATCGAACCTTGTTTTGGGTTCGAACGCTAGTGGATCGTCGCGGAGCGGGCCAGCGTTTCGTCCACCCTCCGCCGCGCTCCCACATACCGCCCGCCCCGTGCCGGCGTCCCCGGGGCGGGAAGCGCGGCCGCGACCGGTATGGCTCCGGCGCCGAGGAAGGGTTCCGGCGGACCGGGCAGTTGCGGAGCGCTTCAGCCCATTTCCGGTGCCCTTGCGCGGATTGAAGAGCGACCGGCCTTGTGGCTCGCAGCCCTCCCCTGCACTTTTCCAGCTTCGACGGGCGACGACATCGGAAGATGCCCGTCTTCCATTTTCCGAGGCGTTTTCACCCCGGATCACCACGTCAAAACGATCCGTGAAGCCGGGCCGTCTCCAATGAGTAGGTCAGATAGACTAGAAACAGGGCGGCTGATGACCAGATCGCGAGCCGGTGCAAGGTTGGGCGGGGTTGAGGGTTCCTGAATAGCTGGTGCCCGGCAAGGATGGCCATCAATCCGAGGGGACACCAGGAGGTCGCATCGTCGGTCGTCATCAGAAAAGCAGAGGCCGAACAAAGAACGGCCACACCCACGGTGGCTTCCGCGGGCATACCCCCATCGACCCGCATATGGGATGTGAAGGCGAGGGAAAGGCTTGACGCCGACAGGGCCAGTATGGCCAGCAATATGACCGTCAAGGCCACCGAGGGGGAAAGGATGGTCATCGGTTTTCCCGTGTTGCCCGAAGCCGGTCGCCTGGCCGGGCCCGCCGCTCCTACGTCGCCACCGGCTGGCCGGCGAGGAGGCGCCTGAGTTCGGGGATGCAGGAGCCACAATTCGTGCCCGCCTTCAGCCTTGTCCCGAGGCCCGCAACCGTAAGCCCCGGATGACTCTCCATAAGCGCCTCGATCTGAGGTTGCGCGACGCTGTGGCAGGCGCACACGATCACCCCCCCGGCGGCGGCGTTATCGGCCCGGCCGGACAGGATGCACCCGCGACGGCTCGCGTCGCACGGTGGCGTGTCGAACCACGCGAGGGGACCGGTCCAGTCAAGACGGCGCCCCGAGCGTTCGATGAAGGCGATGAGGCGGACGCGGCCGGCAGCGTCGAAATCGGCGAGCCGGTAGCGACCCGCGCTGCGGTCGACGAGATGGACGGCGTTCGGCCCCGCCTCACCCATGCCTTCGCGCAGCCATTCATGGGGTGGACGTTCATCCGCGATGAGATCGGCGATGACCTCGCCAATGCGGGCCCTCGCCCACCATCCTGAACGCGGCGTTTCCATGGAGTCGCGGGACAGGATGAAACCGCGATACGGCAGATCAACCCGCTCAATGGCGACAGGTGTGGCCTTGAGTTCGGGCTGCCCGGAATAGGGATCGGCAGTGCCGGCGATCACGCCGCCGACGCGGCCGGCCGATGAGGTCGCCTCGCTCCAGTGGATTGGTACGAACACGGTTCCCGGCCTTTGGCCGGGACAGAGCCGGGCCTCGACCACCACCGAGCCATGAACGGATTCAACGCGCACGAGCGAACCGTCGAGAATGCCGAGACCCGCCGCGTCATCCGCATTGAGCTCGGCGAAAGGGACCGGAAGATGCGCGCCGAGCCGTGGGCTGAGGCCGCTTCGGGTCATGGTGTGCCATTGGTCCCGAATGCGACCCGTATTGAGCAGCAAATTGTGGGACTTGCTGCACGCCTCGTGCACCTGCGGCGGCTCGGGCGCGATGAAGCGAGCCCGGCCGTCAGGTGTGTAGAATCGACCCTCTGCAAAGAACCGCGTCGCAGCCTCGGCGCCACGGTCAGGGCGAGGCCATTGGGTGGGGGGGAGTGTGTCGTAGGAGGGGGGATCGAGGTCGGTGAGACCGGTCAGATCGAAATCGCGCGTGCCCGCGTTCTCGAAGGCGGACAGGGCGGCGTGTTCGCGGAAGATGTCGGCCGCGCCTTCCCAGCCGAAGGCGGCCTCGTGGCCGAGGCGCCGGGCGACCTCCGTTATGGCCCACCAGTCGGCCTTCGCCTCTCCCGGCGGGGGCAGGAAGGCGCGCTGGCGGGAAATGCACCGCTCCGAATTGGTGACCGTTCCGTCCTTCTCGCCCCAGGCAAGGGCCGGAAGCAGGAGATGGGGGTTGCAGCCGATGGTGTCATTGGCGGCGACATTGTCCGATATCACCAGGAAATCGAGCTGCCGCAACGCCTCGCGCACCCTGTCCGCCTTCGGCAGGCTGACCGCGGGATTGGTGCCCATCACCCACAGCGCCTTGATCCGGCCGCCGGCGATGGCGTCGAACATCTCCACCGCCTTCAGCCCCTCCCGCTCGGCGAGCCGCGGCGCCTGCCAGAAGCGGCGCACCCTGTCGATGTTGGCCGGGGAGAAATCCATGTGCGCGGCCAATTGGTTGGCAAGCCCACCCACCTCCCGCCCGCCCATCGCGTTGGGTTGGCCAGTGAGGGAGAAGGGGCCGCTGCCGACGCGGCCGATGCGGCCGGTCGCGAGATGGCAGTTGATGATGGCGCCGACCTTGTCGGTGCCCTGGGCCGACTGGTTCACGCCCTGCGAATAGCAGGTGACCACGCGCGGGGTCTGCGCGAACAGCCGGTAGAAGGCGGTCAGCGCCTCGACCGACACGCCGGCCTGCGCGGCGGCGCTGGCGAGACTTGGCGCGAGTTGCCGGGCGGTCGCCAGAGCGACGTCGAAGCCGCTTGTGTGACGGGCGATGTAGGCCTCGTCGAGCGCGCCGTTCTCGGCCAGCCAGACCAGCAGGCCGGAGAAAATAATCGTGTCCTTTCCAGCGTTTACCGGAAGGAACAGATCGGCTTCGTCGCCGGTGGCGGTGCGGCGGGGGTCGATGACGACGAGCCGCGTGCCACGGCGCGCGCGAGCGGCCTCGATGCGGCGGAAGAGCACCGGATGGCACCAGGCGGCATTGGAGCCGACCAGCACGACGAGGTCGGCCTCGTCGAGATCCTCATAGACGCCCGGCACGGTGTCGGAGCCGAAGGCGCGCTTGTGGCCGGCGACCGAGGACGCCATGCACAGCCGCGAATTGGTGTCGACATTGGCGGTGCCGAGAAAGCCTTTCGCCAGCTTGTTCGCGGCGTAGTAATCCTCCGTAAGCAACTGTCCCGACAGGTAAAATGCCACGGATTCCGGGCCATGACGGTCGATCGTGGCGGCGAGAGTGCGGGCGATGCGGTCGAGCGCGGTGTCCCAGCCGACGCGCTCCAGCACGCCATTATCATTGCGTGCGAGGGGGTGAAGAAGGCGCGTCTCCAGCCCCAGCGTCTCGCCGAGGGCGGCGCCTTTCGAGCACAGGCGGCCGAAATTGGCGGGGTGCTCGGGGTCGCCGGCGATGGCCGCCCCGCCCTGCCCGTCCGGCGTCGCCAGCACCCCGCACCCCACCCCGCAATAGGGGCAGGTGGTGCGGACGGGCGGGTGACCGATGAGACCGGCGGGGTGGACGATGGGGCCGGTGAGGCCGATCGGACCGGGAACGGGCGCGTTCATCAGTAGACATCCGCCTGATAGCGTCCGGCCTTCTTCAAGGCCGCGACATAGGCCATCGCCGCGTCGGTGGTTCGCCCGCCATGCGCGGACACGACATCGACCAGCGCCCGCTCGACATCCTTCGCCATCCGCCTGGCGTCGCCGCAGATGTAGAAATGGGCACCTTGCTCAAGCCAGGCGAACAGGTCGGCGCCGACCTCGCGCATGCGATCCTGCACATAGACCTTCTCCGCCCCGTCGCGGGACCAGGCCAGCGTCAGGCGGGTGAGGTGCCCGCCGGCGCGCATGCCGGTGAGTTCATCCTCGTAGAAGAAGTCGCAGGCGCTGCGCTGATGGCCGAAGAACAGCCAGTTGCGCCCCGGCGCCTTGGTCGCCATGCGCTCCCAGAGAAAGGCCCGGAACGGCGCGATCCCGGTTCCCGGCCCAACCATGACGACCGGCGTCGAGGGGTCGGCGGGCAAGGCGAAGCCGTGCGCCTTCTGCACATAGGCGCGCATCGGCGTCGCGGGGTCGAGGCGCGCCGACAGGAAGGTCGACCCGACCCCGAGCCGCAGCCGCGAGCCCACGCGATAGCGCACAGCATCCACGGTCAGCGACAGCCGGCCGGGCGTCGCCTTCGGGCTGGACGAGATCGAGTAGAGGCGCGGCTGCATCGGCTCCAGCGCCTCCAGCAGAACCTCGGCGGGGATGGCGGGCCGGCCGAACTTCTCCAGCGCCGCCAGCACATCGAGCGAGGCGGCGTCGCCATCGGGGTCCTCGCCGGCCGCGAGGGCGCGGGCCTTGCGCCGGGCCTCGCCGCTGGTGAGGTAGGTGAGAAGCTGGAACAGCCCGTCCGGGGCCGCGCCGAGCGCGACATCGCGGGCGAGGACGGCGGCGATGGGACGGCCTTCGACCGGTTCGTGCGCATCGGCGCCGATGGCGGCCAGCACCCTCTCGACCAGGGCGGGATCGTTCTCGGGGAAAATGCCGAAGCTGTCGCCGACCGCGTAGTCCGGCCCCGCTTCGCCGAGATCGATGTCGATGTGCCAGGTTTCCTTTTCGGAGGCGGCGCCGTTCAGCCGATAGCGGCCGGCCAGACGGACGAGAGCGGGGTTATCGCGGGAACTCCCCGGCGCTCCCGCCGGAATCGGGGGAGCGGCATCGAGGCTCTCGCCGGCTGCCGCCGGCACAGGGGCCGCGCCGCGCTCCTGCGCCAGCGCCTTCAGCATGCGCGCCGTTTCCTTGCCGCCGGGCGCGCAGAGGTTGAGCTTGCTCTCGGTGCCGGCGGCAAGCGCGGCGGCGTAGCTCTCGCAGACATAGCCGCACTGGCCGCAATCCTGCTGCGCCATCGCCGCCATCATGCGCCGGGGCAGCGGGCGCCCTTCGGCAAGGCTCATGCGCTCGTCGAGCGGCATGGCCGGATCGTGCCACGGCGCGCCGTCATCCTCCGGCGGCGCGAGGGCCGCGACGTCCATGGCGGCGCCGGCGGCGGGCGCCGCCGGGGCCAGCACGGCGGCGAAGAAGCCGTTGAGCCAGGCGCGCTGCTCTTCGCTGAAGGGCGCGGTTTCCGGCATAAGGGTGACGGTGGGTGGCATCGGCATGGGCGCATTCATCGGGGCTGCTCCGGCCCGGCCGCCACCAGCGCGCGCAGAACGTCCGGCTCATGGCGTCGTGAGAAGCCGGCTAAGGTTTCACTGGCGTCGGCGCGGTGGGCCAGCCATGTCCTGAGCAGGGCCTCGACATGCTGCGGCGCATCTTCGGCGCGCACGTCGCGCCACACTTCGCGGGCGATGGCGGCATCGGAGCCGAAGCCGCCGCCGACCACGACATGGTAGCCGGCGACGGTGTCGCCTTCCTCATTCACCGGCACGCGGGCCCCGACCAGGCCGATATCGCCGATGTAATGCTGCGCGCAGGAATGATGGCAGCCGGTGACGTGGATGTTGACCGGCAGATCGACGTCGACCCGGCTTTCGCAATGCCGGGCGATGGCTTCGGCGGTGGCCTTGGTGTCGGCATTGCCGAACTTGCAGCCCGCCGCCCCGGTGCAGGCCACCAGGCCCGCCCGGATGGCACTCGCCCGCGCGGTCAGGCCGAGCGCTTCCAGCGCCGCCTCCACCAGCGCCACATCGGCCTCGGCGATGCCGGAGAGGATGAGATTCTGCCACACCGTCAGGCGCAGGTCGCCATCGCCGAGATCCCGCGCGATGGCGGCGAGGCCGTGCATCTGCGCGACACTCATCCGGCCGAGCGGCAGCACCACCCCGACCCAGTTGAGACCGGGCTGCGCCTGCCGGTGCACGCCGACATGGCCGAACCGGTCCACCGCCGGGCGGGGCGCCACGGCCTGCGGCGGCACGCGCGCCAGCTTTTCGCCGAGAACCGCCTCGGTGGCGGCGAGGAATTTCTCGAAGCCCCAGGCGTCGAGCACATATTTCAGCCGCGCCTTACGGCGGTCGGTGCGGTCGCCATGCTCGATGAAGACCCGCACGATGGCGTCGGCGACACGGGTGGCGTCGGCCTGCGGCACGATCACGCCGGTATCGCGGGCGAGGTCGAGATGGCCGGTAATGCCGCCGAGGACGAGCCGGAACCACACCCCTTCGGCCACCCCATGGCCCGGCGCCACCGCCACCGCCTGGAAGCCGATATCGTTGGTGTCCTCCAGCGCGCCGACGGCGCCGCCGCCGTCGAAGGCGACGTTGAACTTGCGCGGCAGGCCGTAGAGCGAGCGGTCGGCCAGGATGTGATGGTGCCACTCCAGCGCATAGGGGCGGGTGTCGAGCAACTCCTGGGGGTCGATGCCGGCGGTGGGCGAACCGGTGACGTTGCGGATATTGTCCGCCCCCGAGCCGCGCGAGGTGAGCCCCAGGCCGACCAGCTTCTCCAGCACGATGGGGCCATCGCCGGCCGGAATCTCGCGGAGCTGGAGATTGGCCCGCGTGGTCACGTCGCTGTAGCCGCCGGCATGCCGCGCGGCGATGTCGGCGATGCCGGCGAACTGCCAGTGGCTGAGAATGCCGTTGGGAATGCGCAGGCGGCACATGTAGCTGTCCTGCGTCGGCGCGACGTAGAACAGGCCGTGGAACTTCCACCGGAACACGTCGCCGCCCTTCGGGAACACACCCTCGCGCGCGTGCTGCTTCATGCGGGCATAGGAATCGAGGCCGAGTTCCTCGCGCTTGATCTTCTCTTCATTGACCAGCTTGCGGCCCTGCGCCTCGGTGCGCGCCATGGCCCGATGGGCGGCGGCATCGGGGCCGACGGGCTCGGGCGTCGCCGCAGCTGGCGACGGTGCGGCCGCGCCCAGCCCGCCGGACGCGCGGGTGGCGGCGATGCCGGCGACGAAGCCTTCGAGATAGCGCTTCTGTTCCGGAGAGAATTCGGCGCCCATCACGCGGCCTCCCTGTCGAGGATCGGGGTTGGGAAAGCGCCGGGAGGGCCGAAGGCGATGTCGGCCCGCTCGCCGCCTATGTCGCGTCCCGAGCGGATCAGCTCGAGGTAGTACGGGCCGTCGGCCGTATCGCCGAACAGCACGGCGCCGACCAGGCGGGTGGCGTGGGCGTCCTCGCGCAGCACCAGCCGGCGGTAGTGCGCGGCACCGCTATCGGCGAGCACGATGTCCTGGGTGGCGGCGTCGCCGGTGAAATCGCCGGCGGAAAACACCCGCACGCCGGAGACCTTGAGGTTGGTCGCGATGACGCTGCCGGCATAGGTGGCCGCGCTCTCCGCACCGCCGGCCAGCCGGGCGGCCAGCACCCGCGCCTGCTCATAGGCCGGCTCGACCAGCCCGTAGACCTCGCCGCGATGCTCGGCGCATTCGCCGATGGCGTAGATGCCCGGCGCGTCGGTGGCGAGCCCGTCATCGACCAGCACACCGCGCCCACAGGCGATGCCGGCGGCGCGGGCCAATTCGGCCTGCGGGCGCACGCCGCAGGCGACGACGACGAGATCGGCCGGCAGGCACCGGCCATCGGCGAGGTGCAGCGCCTCGGCCCGGGTGGTACCCTCGATCCGCGCGGTCGAGGCGCCCAGATGCACGGCGATGCCGCGCGCCTCGACCGCGCGCCGGAGCAAGCTTGCGGCCGGCGCGTCCAGCTGGCGCTCCATCAGGCGGTCGGCGAGATGGACGACGGCGGTCTCGACCCCGGCGGCGGCGAGCCCGGTGGCGGCCTCCAGCCCGAGCAGCCCGCCGCCGATGACGACCGCCCGGCGGCCCGGGCGGGCGGCGGCGAGCAGGCTGTCGACATCGGCGCGGTCGCGAAAGGTCGTCACGCCGTCGAGCTCCATCCCCGGTACCGGCAGGCGGATGGCCTGCGAGCCGGTGGCGAGGACCAGCGACGTGTAGGGCAGCACCGCGCCATCCGCCAGGCGGACCCGCCGCGTGGCGGTGTCGATGGCGTCCACCGCACATCCGGTGCGCACGCTCACGCCGCGCGCCTGCCACCATTCGGCCGGGTGCAGCTCGATGTCCGCCGCGCCGATCTCGCCGGCCAGCAGCGAGGACAGCAGCACCCGGTTATAGGCCGGGTGCGGTTCCGCCCCGACGATGGTGATGTCGAACCGGCCCGGCGCGAGGGTGCTCAACTCCGCGCAGAGGCGCGTGGCGGCCATGCCGTTGCCGATGATGAGAAGGGCTTCGCGTTGCATGGGATGCCCTCACGCCGCGTCGACGAAGCGGTGGCGCTCGTAGAGGAACTTCAGCACCGCCTCGCGGCAGGCCAGATAGGCCGGGTCGGCGACCAGATCGAGCCGGCGGCGCGGGCGTTTCAGCGGCACGTCGAGAACGTCGCCGATGCAGGCGGACGGGCCGTTGGTCATCATCACGATGCGGTCGGACAGCAGCACGGCCTCGTCCACGTCGTGGGTGATCATCAGCACCGTATTGCCGAGGGTGGCGTGGATCTGCATGACCGAATCCTGCAGATGCGCGCGGGTGAGCGCGTCCAGCGCGCCGAACGGCTCGTCGAGCAGGAGAACCTTGGGCTCCATCGCCAAGGCGCGGGCAATGCCGACGCGCTGCTTCATGCCGCCGGAAATCTCCGACGGACGCTGCTCGCGGGCATGCCCCATCTGCACCAGGTCGAGATTGTGCAGGGTCCAGTCGTGCCGCTCGGCGCGGCTGCGCGCGCCGGAGAAGACCTTGTCCACGGCCAGCCGCACATTGTCGTAGACCGACAGCCAGGGCAGCAGCGAATGGTTCTGGAACACCACGGCACGGTCCGGGCCGGGGCTGTTCACCTCGCGCCCGTCGAGGATGACCCCGCCGGCGGTGACGGTGGTCAGTCCGGCGACGATGTTCAGCAAGGTCGACTTGCCGCAGCCCGAATGGCCGATGATGGAAATGTACTCGCCCTTGGCGACGTCGAGACTGACATCCTTGAGCACCGCGGTGACGGTGCCGCCGCGGGTGAAGGACTTGTCGATGTGATCGAGCTTGAGATAGGCGCTCATCGAACCCTCCTCAGGCGGCCGTGCCGCGGGTGACGAAGGCGCCGATGCCGGCGACGAGGCGGTCGAGCACGAAGCCGACCACGCCGATATAGACCAGCGCCACGATGATGTCGGACAGGCGCGAGGAGTTCCACGCGTCCCAGATGAAGAAGCCGATGCCCACGCCCCCGGTCAGCATCTCCGCCGCCACGATGGCGAGCCAGGACAGGCCGATGCCGATGCGCAGCCCGGTGAAGATGTAGGGCGCCGCCGCCGGCAGCATGATCTTCACCAGGAATTCCAGCGGGTTGAGCCGCAGCACCGCCGCAACGTTGCGATAGTCCTGCGGGATGTTGCGCACGCCGACCGAGGTGTTGATGATCACCGGCCAGATCGCGGTGATGAAGATCACGAAGATCGCCGAGGGGTTGCTGTCGCGGAACGCGGCGAGCGCGATCGGCAGCCAGGCGAGCGGCGGCACGGTGCGCAGCACCTGGAACAGCGGGTCGAGCCCGCGCGTCGCCCACACCGACTGGCCGATGAGCACGCCGATCAGGATGCCGGCCACCGCCGCCAGGCCGAAGCCGATGGCGACGCGCTGCAGCGAGACCAGCACCCGCCAGCCCAGCCCGATGTCCTGCGGCCCGTAGACGAAGAACGGGTCGACGATCAGGTCGTAGGAATCGAGCCAGATGGTGGAGGGCGGCGGCAGTGTCGCGCCCGGTCCGGAGCAGAGAAGCTGCCAGATGCCGAGCAGCAGCGCGATGACCACGGCGGGCGGCACCACCGCGGCCGCGAGCCCGCGGGCCCGAGTGAGCAGGCGGGCGCGGACGCCCCGCCCGGGCACGGGCTTCAGCCGCACGATGCGGGCGCTCTTCGTGGCGGGAACGGGGGCGCCCTCATCGTGGCGAGCGGGATCGAGGGTCGGACTGAGTGCCGTCATGGACATGGCAGGCTCCGGTGGCGGGAGGTCGGGCATCCGCGCGCCCTGCGCGCGGCGGCGGCGTCACGCGATGCGCTTGATACCGAGGCTGGCCAGATAGGCCGACGGGTCGTCGGGATCGAATACTTTGCCGTCGAAGAATATTTCCTTGCCGCGCGAGGTCGAGGCCGGCATGTCCGCCGCCGCGATGCCCAGCGCGGACGCCGCCTCGCGCCAGAGATCCTCGCGGTTGACCGCGTTCACCAAGGCCCTGACGTCGGTTTCCGGCTCGAACTTGCCCCAGCGTATGTCCTCGGTGACGAACCAGGCGTCATGGCTCTTGAAGGGGTAGGAGACGTTGTCCTTCCAGAACTTCATGTAGAGGTCGCTGCCGGTGACGACGCGCCCGTTGCCATAGTTGATGTCGCCCTTGAGACGGCCGACGACATCCTTGGCCGGCACGTTGAACCACTGGCGGCGGCCGAGGATCTGGGCCATCTCGTCCTTGTTGGCCATCTCGTCGCACCATTGCTGGGCTTCCATGACCGCCATCAGCAGGGCGCGCGCCGCGTTCGGGTTCCTGTCGACCCAGGCGGCGCGCATGCCGAGTGCCTTTTCCGGGTGGTTCATCCACAATTCGCCCGTCGTGCAGGCGGTGTAGCCGATGCCCTGATTGACGAGCTGCTCGTTCCACGGCTCGCCGACGCAGAAGGCGTCCATGTTGCCGACCTTCATGTTCGCCACCATCTGCGGCGGCGGCACGACGATGGTCGAGACGTCCTTGTCCGGGTCGATGCCGGCGCTCGCCAGCCAGTAGCGCAGCCACAGATCATGGGTGCCGCCCGGAAAGGTCATCGCCACCTTGATGTCCTTGCCGGCGGCCCGCTTCGCCGCGAAGGCGGCCTTGAGGGGTGAGGCGTCCGTGGTTGCCTTCAGCTCGGCATAGTCGGCGGCGACCGAAATGCCCTGGCTGTTGTAATTTAGCCGGGCCAGGACATACATCGGCGTCGGCACGTTGTTCTGCGTCACCTTGCCGGTCGACATGAGATACGGCATCGGCGTGAGGATATGCGCACCGTCGATGCCATTGCTCTCGCTGCCGAGCACGAGGTTGTCGCGCGTCGCGCCCCAGGAGGCCTGTTTGAGCACCTCGGCATCAGGCAGCCCATGCTTGGCGAAAAGACCCTTTTCCTGGGCGATGATAAGCGGTGCCGCATCGGTCAGGGCGATGTAGCCGAGGACGACGCGTGTGGTCTCGGGCCCGGCGGCGGCGGCATGGGGCACGCCGCCGGGCAGGACAAGGCCGACACCCGGGAGGGCGGCGGCGACGCCGAGGGTGGCGGCGGAAGCCTTGAGAAAGGAGCGGCGGGAAAGGCGGTCGAGCGGATGGCGGGTCGGCGTATCGATCATGGGCTGGTCCTCGAATCATGTTTCGAGCAACCGCGCGGGCCAGGCCCGGACGCGGCAATGAAACGCAAAAAGCCACGGCCCCGCACAGGCGAACCTGTCACGGAGTCAGCGGCTTTGCTGGGGCCCTTCAATGGGCTTGGAATCGGGAACCCGCGGTCATCATTGGCCAGCGGCGTCTGTTTACATGCAGGCACCGTGCCAGTTTTGGCGAACGGCACTGTCGCGAACTGATCTAAAGAAAAATCAGTGACTTGGACGAATGTCGGGTGCGGAGGACGCACGGCGATCGGGCCGGCCGGCTGCGCTTAATAAACGCGCATGTGGTGCCCTTCTGTGCATTGTGCCGGTGGATGGGGCGCCCCGCCGGCCGCTGCCCTTGTGGATCAATGCCTTGTAGGCCGGCGGGACCATCAGGCGGTGCCGAGGCGGGCGAGATAGCCTTCCAGATCGTCCGGGGTGAACGGGGTTCCGAAACGCGTGCCGACCGGGTCCGCCGGGGCAGGCCCGGCCGCCGCCACCGACGCCGCGCCGCCGGCCGCCGCCAGGGCGGCATCGTAGAGGCCGGTCGCGTAGACCCGCACGGCCTGCGCGGCGGCATCGGCCGAAAACGGCGTCTGCCCCGCCCGAACCATCTGCGCGTAGATCCAGAGCGCGTGCGCCGGCGCCGGGCGGTTGGCGCCGTCGCGGTGCATGACGAGAAAATCGGCGTCGGAGCGCGCGGCCCCGTCCCCGGCCGCGTTCAGCCGCCCTTCCAGCGCCCGCGCCAGCATGTCCGACGGCAGGCCGAGATGGCGCGGCTCGGACAGGAGGAGGGCGAGTTCGTCGCGGGCCTGCGGCCGCTCGCACCAGCGCGCCGACGCGTCGAGCGCGCGCACCAATTGGGCCAGCACGCCCGGCTCGGACCGGGCAAAGCGCGCATGAACGCCCAGGACCTTCTCCGGCGCGCGGGAAAACAGCTCCGATCCCAGCAGCGCGATGCGCCCGACCCCGGCCTCCACCGCCACGCTGTTCCACGGCGAGCCGACGCAGAAGCCATGGATCAGGCCGCTGCGCAGGCTCTCGACCGTGTAGGGCGGGGGGACCACCACCAGCCGGACGTCGCGGTCCGGGTCGAGGCCCGCGGCGGCCAGAACGTGGCGGAGCATGTAGCTGTGGGTCGAGAAGGGATAGACGCTGGAGAAGGTCAGCGGCTCGCGGCCGGCCCGCTGCCGGCGCCGGACCACCTGCCCGAGCGCGCGCGCCGTGCCGGGACCGCTGCCGAGATCCTCGCCGGTCTGCTCCATGTCCTCGTAAAGCGGATTGGAAACGGTGATCGCGTTGCCATTGAGGTTCAGCGCGAACGGCGCCACCAGCGGCACCCGCACATGGCCAAGGCCGAGGGAAGAGGCGATGGCCAGCGGGGCCAGCATATGGGCGCCGTCGAGCAACCCGACATTCACCTTGTCGCGGATGTTCGCCCAGGAAACCTCGCGGTGAAGTTCGAGGTGCAGCCCCTCGGCGGCGGCGAAACCGCGCTCGGCGCAGGCGATCAGCACCGCCGCGTCGGTAAGCGGAATAAACCCGATCGCGAGCCGCCTCATGCCGATGGCCTCCTCATTTCAGCAGCTCCGCGGCGGTGATGACCGATTGCGCGATGTCCACCAGCCGCCGCTTCTCGTTCATGGCGGTCCGACGCAGCAGCGCGTAGGCCTCCGCTTCGTCCAGCCCCTTCAGCTTCATCAGGATGCCCTTGGCGCGATCGACGGTCTTGCGCTCCTCGAGCTGGGTGCGGGTGTGCTCCAGTTCCTCCTTGAGGCGGGCAAAGGCGCGGAAGCGGCTGATCGTCATGTCGATGATCGGCTTGACGCGTTCCTTCTTCAGCCCGTCGACGATATAGGCCGACACGCCGGCCTCGATCGCCGCCTCGATGGTCGAACTGTCCGACTGGTCGACGAACATGGCCACCGGGCGCTTTACCTCGCGGCTGACCTGGAACATCTGCTCGACCACGTCGCGCGAGGGCGCCTCAAGGTCGATGACGATCACGTCGGGGTCGATGGCGTGCAGCCGCGCCAGCAGGTTGTGCCGCTCCGACAGGCGCAGCACATTGACATACCCCGCCTCGCGCAGCCCGTCCTCGAGGATGGCGGCGCGCAGCGGACTCTCGTCGACGATGACGATCTTGAGGGAAGGGTCGGGCGTCATGATCTCACGGCGCCGGCCAGACGGGGGGCATGCGGTTCATCAGGCCACCGCATGCAAGCGAGGGGCCATCGCCACGGCCGCGCCGGGCGACAGCCTTGCCGGGCGGCCGATCGACGCGTCGGCCAGCGGCCACGCGTGCAAACTTAGCCAGCTTCACGGCTCGCTTCGCCTGGAGCATTTCCCTGATTCACTGAAGCGGGGAAATGCTCCGGCTTGTTGAGTTCACGCGTTTTCCCGCCGCGAACCGGAACCCACGTCGCTCGAAAATGCTCAAGCCCGACAGTCGACCCTCCGCGCGGGGGCCGCGGGATCGGCTGCCCCGGATCGACCCGTATCGGCAGAGCGGGATATCCTTCCCGACGCCGCCGCGCGGGCCCGAGCCTGCGGGCGGTCAGGAGATCGACGACGGAAATTCCCGCGACCGGCCCTCGTGAACAGGCCGACCCTACCGAGCCCGGCCGCGCGCGAATGGCCGGGAAGTGCAGCGCTAGCCCTTGTAGGCGACGAGGATCGCGCCGGCGGCGATGAGGGCGACCCCGCACCAGTTGGGAAGGGTCAGACGCTCGCCGAGGAACAGCACCGCGAACACCGCCACCATGACCACGCTGAGCTTGTCGATCGGCGCCACGCGCGCGGCATCCCCCAGCTTCAGCGCGCGGAAATAGCACAGCCACGACGCGCCCGTGGCCAGCCCCGACAGGACAAGGAAGCCATAGCTGCGCGCCGAAACCGATCCCGGCGGCTGCCATTGCCCGTTGACGGCGAGAATGGCCGCGATGGCGCACAGGATGACGATGGTCCGCACGAAGGTGGCGAAATCGGAGTTGACGTTCTCGACGCCGACCTTGGCGAAGATGGCGGTCAGCGCGGCGAAGGCCGCCGACAGGACGGCCCAGATCGGCCAGGAAAGGAACGGGTTCTTCACAGCCGACACCCCATGGACGACACTTCATGGCGACGCGCCCGCACCCCGGCCGGCATCCGGGCGCATCCGCGCCGGCCTCACGCCGCCTTCGATCTACTCGGCCGCCGCCGCCTTGGCATCGGCGACCGGCAGGGCCTCGTCGGCGACCAGTTCGCCGCCGACCACGTCCCAATGTTCCAGATGCTTGTAGACGATGACCTTGCGCTCCAGCAGCTTGCCATGGGTGCGGCAGAAGGTTTCGAGCTGGTCCCGCGGGGCGATGAGTTCCACGCACATGGTGAGGTCCGGATTGGCGATCTCGACGCCCTCATCCTGGAGCTTGCCGCCATTGCTGTAGCCGAAATGGGTGTGGTGGGCGACGGCGTTCATGATGCCGGCATCCTTGGCCTGGATCACCAGCTCGCGGTAGAGCGGGCGCGCCCCGAACAGGCGGCTGCGGGCGCCGGGCGCCTTGTCGCGCGGGCGCAGATAGATGCGGATCATGCCGATTTCGTTGAGCGTCAGCGTGTGGCGCGACATGGGATTTCCTTGGTCGATCTGGAGGAGCGGTGAGGCGGTGGAGCGGCGCAGCCGGGCGCGGCCGATGAGATCGCCCATGGCCTGGGTATTGAGTTCGTGAATGTGCCGCAGCGACGCCTCGGGCGGGATGTTGTGACCCGCCGCCGTCTTGGGCACGCCGAGGCGCTGGGCGAGATAGATGCTGGAATGGCCGCTGCACAGATAGGCGAGGAAGCAGGCGACGGCGATATAGACCGCGTGGGTCGCGCCGAACAGCTCGATGCCCATGATCATGCAGGCGAGCGGCGTATTGGTGGCGCCGGCGAAGATGGCGACGAAGCCAAGCGCCGCGAACAGATCGACCGGCGCGCCGAGGACGCCGGCCAGCGCGTGGCCGAGACCGGCGCCGATGAAGAACAGCGGCGTGACCTCGCCGCCCTTGAAGCCCGAGCTCAGCGTGATGACGGTGAAGACCGTCTTCCACAGCCAGCTCCAGTCATCGGCGCGCCCGGCGTCGAAGAAGCCGGGGATGGTGGCGTCCGCCGGATTGGGCGACCATACGCCGAGCCCGAGATATTCGCGGGTGCCGAGCGCATGGACCAGGCCGATGAGGATCAGGCCGGCGATGACCGGGCGCAGCGGCGCATAGGGACACACGGCCTTGAACGCGCTCGACGCCAGATGCGAGATCTCGGCGAAGAAGCGCGCCATGAGGCCGAAGGCGACGCTGGCCAGCGCGACCTTGGCCATCAGCAGCGCATCGAGGTGGAAGCCGGTGCCGGCACCCGCCAGGAAGGTGACGACGTAGCTGGTATGTTCGATGCCCCAGGCATGGCAGGCCCAGTCGCCGCCGATCGCCGCCATCAGGCAGGGCAGCAGCGCCTCATACTGCATGCGCCCGATGGTGAGGACTTCCAGCGCGAAGACGGCGCCGGCGATGGGCGTGCCGAACACCGCGCCGAAGCCGGCGGCGATGCCGGCCATCAGCAGGATGCGGATATCGGCCCGGTCGAAGCGGAACAGCTTGGCGAAGGCGCTGGCGATGCTGCCGCCGAGCTGAACCGCCGTGCCCTCGCGCCCGGCCGACCCGCCGACGAGGTGGGTGAGAACGGTCGATGCCAGGATCAGCGGCGCCATCCGCAGCGGAACGCCGCCGCCGGGCTCATGAATCTGCTCGACGATGAGGTTGTTGCCGCCCTCCGCCGACCGGCCGAACACTTGATAGGCCAGCACCATGACGAAGCCGGCGATGGGCATCACATAGATCAGCAGGGGGTAGTCGAATCGGGCCTGGGTGGCCTGGTCGAGTGCCCACAGGAACAGCGCGCACAGCGAGCCGACCACGGCGGACATCGGCACCACCACGAGGGTCCATTTGGCGATGCTGCGGATCTGCTGCAGGCTGAGGCCGAGAAAGCCGGGAGAAAACATCATGGGGCCGCCCTCCACGCGGCGGTGGAGCGGCAGACAGTCTGTCTGAAAACCCTGGCGGCAAATATAATGCCAGACACACGCCTACTCCTTCGCCCGCAGGCGATGTGAGTAGGAGTCATCAGCTTCTCGAACGAAGCGGTTCGGCCATCACGGCCCGGCAGAATCCATTGCCGTGATGGGCTCGTAGCCAAACCGGCGGGGGATTGTCAATAATACCTTCGCGCGCGGCAGGGGATTCGTGCCCGCAACGGCGCCATGCCCGGCCGCGCGCCGTACCATTGGGAACGGGCGCCATACGATGGTTCAGGGCGCCGAGATCAACGTAGACTGTCACCGCCCGCCCCGCCGTGAAACTCTTGGCTCAGGATCGCCGGCCGACATCCGGCGCGGAACCACTGGGAAGGGTGGGTCATGCTTTCCTATGGATATGTCGCGCTCGGGGGCGCCATCGGCTCCGTCCTGCGCTTCGGCATCAACCGCTGGCTGACGCTGCTGCTGGGCGATGCGCTGCCCTGGGGGACGATCCTCGTCAACATCGGCGGGGCGTTCGTGATCGGGCTGTTCGCGGCCTCTTTCGAGGGCAATGCCCGCTCGATCATTCCGCTTGAGGTCCGCCAGTTCCTGCTGGTCGGCCTGTGCGGCGGCTTCACCACATTTTCGTCGTTCAGCCTGCAGACATTGGTGCTGCTCAATGCTGGCGAGGCGGGCCGGGCGATGCTCAATGTCGCGCTGTCGGTGATGCTCTGCCTCATCGCGGTCAGCCTGGGCTATATGTTGCCCAACGCCGTGGGCGCGGTGACGAGGAGTATGGCCCCTTGAAAATTCTATCGGTCCTGACGAGTTCCACCAGCGTTCCCGCCGCGCTCGATGGCGCGGAGCTGGCGGCGGCGGCCCTGCCCGGCGCGTGCGTCGAGGCGCTGGAGGTGGTGGTCGATCCCGCCCATATGATGGCCTCATCCGAGGAGATCAGCATCCAGCAATTGCGGGAGCTGAGGGAAGGCAACGCCGAACAGCGCGCCCGCGCGACGCGCGAGGCATTCGACAGCTGGAATGCGCAGCGTGGCACAAAGGCCGCGCCGGTGGCGTGGCGCGCCGTCACCGGCGCCGAGACCGACAGCGTGATCAAGGAAGCGGGGGCGGATATCGCCCTCATCGTCATGGCGCACGACGCCAATATGGACGCCACCGATGCGCTGCACGCGGCGATCTTCTCGACCCGCCGGCCGGTGCTGCTGATCCCCACCGGCTGGCGGCCGGGGGCGCGACCGCTTTTTTCCCACATCGCGGTGGGTTTGACCGACGACGACACGATGCGCCGCGCGATCATCGCCGCGGAGCCGTGGCTGCGCGCCGCCGCGCGCATTTCGGCCATCAGCATCCAGGACCGCGGCGATGACGGTGCGGACCCGGCCTCGATGTGGCCGCTCCCGGCCATCACCCCGGACTTCGTCACCGTCCCGTCCTCGCATGAGACGATCGCGGCCCGGCTGGTGCAGGAGGCCGATCGCCTGAACGCCGATCTTCTGGTCGTCGGCGCCTACGGGCACCTGGAGTTCATCGAATGGCTGTTCGGCGGCGTGACGCGCGACTTGCTGAAGGTCGCCGATCTGCCGCTGCTGCTCGCCCATTAGAGCCCTTTCCGATCCGGTGGAATCACCCGACCGGAAAAACGTTCTCCAACGGGCTTTTGAGGGGGCGTCGGGGACGACCCGGCCGGGGCGCGCACCCCGGCGCGGCGCGGCTGTTGGCGGTCGGCGGCGGGGTGGCCGGACCGGACCCGCCCGGTGCCACCCCTCGCGCGCGAGGATGGCGCATGCGCGCCCTGTCCGGTGTCGAAGCGGGGGTGAGGTTCAGGCCCGGGCCTTCCGCCCGCGCTTCGCCTTCGGCGCCGCCGCGCGCTCGGCGCGGAGGCGGGCCAGCAGCCGGTCGGCGGGCTCGTCGTTCTCGTCCTGGGGGACCAGTTCGCCGCGAAACGCCTTGGCGAGGATCGCCTCGTCCAGCCGGCCCACCAGTTTCAATGCGCGTTTCGCCTCTCCCGCCAGCCGGTCGATGCGGGCGAAGGCGGAGCCGATGCGGCGGACGATTTCGTGTTGTTCTTCGAGGGATGGGGTTGGCACCCGCGTTGCCCGGACGGTCGTGCCGTTGATCTTCGGCATATTCCCAGCGGTTCCGGTAGCGTTCGCTCGAAAGTAAGCCCTAGCGGAATCACTGTTCAGAAATGCCGCTAGATACTTGGGGCTGACTTTTGTTTCGTTCGCCCTGATCCGCATCATGAGATCTGGGAAAATAAATTCGCATGGAGGGCCGTCGAAAAGGACAGTAGTGCCAAGAAGTTCAAGCGAGTTTGCCCGCTGAATGAGTATGTCATTCTCTAGCAGCCAGAATTTTGAATTCAGCGGCAACGTCTGATCGAGATACTTAATCGTGTTTTCATCTAGGCGGAGATTACCACTCGAAGTTGCCGACAACTTTAGCGACTTCAGCCCGCCTATCTTACCGTCAGCTCTCGGGGACCATCCATTTGATGGGCCATCGGAGACGAGCCGGCTGAGAGGCAGATTCTCCCAAGACCCCAGTGTCGCCCGGGGGCTCCTCCACTCTCGCGTCAACTCTCCGCTGAACGCCTTGCTGAGCACGGCCTGCTTGTAGCGGGAGACCAGGGTTTCGATGCGGGCGAGTTCGGTGCGGGCGCGGGCGGATTTCGCGTTCAGCGCCTCCAGCTTGGCCACGATGCGCTTTTGCTCGGCCAGTGGCGGGAGGGGAACCGAGAATTCGGCAACCTGCTTAGGGCTTGCGCGCATAAGCGAGCCACCAACGCCGGAAACAGTTCCGAGAAATTTAGTTCGAAAACTACGTTCAGACAGCGCCATTTTAATAAAATGTGGATCTATATTTGGATTGCGATAGACAATCCACTCCCCTGATGCGATTTGCCGGCGACCATTTGCTTCTGGAATCACCCAAACACGCCTTATATGAGGAACTATTTTTGACAGCAATACATCATTCGGCTGAACCAACTGTTTCGTTGAGCCGATATTCATACCCGGAAGTATTTCTGGTTTGCCGTCGGAAAAAGACGGAATGCTAAATAGGTCAAATTCCTCGTCGGGACAGCTGCGAGGATCAACAGTCCCAACGGCTTCTTTGACAATCTCTTTTAATCGGAGGCTGACCCACCCCCTCGGCAACTCGCTCATTCCGCCGCCTCCGGCAGCTCGTCGCCGAGTTCCGCCATCAGCGCCTCGATCTCCAGCGTCGCCGCCTGCAGATGGCCGAGAATGGCGGCGGCGATGTCGTCGGGCTCGATGAGGCCTTCTTCCGCCTCCTCCTCCGCCTCGCGCAGCCAGGAGATGTCGAGATTGTCGCCGCGCGCGGCGATGGCCTCGCGGGTGAAGCGGCGCCAGCGGCCGGCCTCGCCCTCGTCCGGGCCGCGTTCCCCGCCATGGGGGTCGGTGCCGAAGGCCTTTTCAAAGCCGGCAAAATGATCCTGCGTCAGCGGCGTGGTCTTGCCGAATTTCGGCATCTGGGCGCGCAGATCGTAAATCCAGACGGCTTTCGTATTGCCGGTCTCGGTCTTGCCCCGCGTCAGGAAGACGACATTGGTCTTGACCCCCTGCGCGTAGAAGATGCCGGTCGGCAGGCGCAGAATGGTGTGCAGCTCGCACCAGTCCATCATCATCCGGCGCAGCTCCTTGCCGCGCCCGTCCTCGAACAGCACATTGTCCGGCACCACGATGGCGGCGCGCCCGCCCGGCCGCAGCGCGCGCAGGCAGTGTTCGACAAAGGGGAGCTGGTAGGAGGACACGGTGGCGGTGACGGAGAGGTCGTCGCGCGTCGGCGCCCCGCCCGCCGGGCCGAAGGGCGGGTTGGTGAGAATGAGGTCGGCGCGGCCCAGCCCCTTGCCCTTGTCGGACAGCGTGTCGCCGAGAGCGACATGGTCGCTGTCGATATCGTGGAGATAGAGGTTCATCAGCAAAAGGCGCAGCGTGCCCGGCACGTTCTCCATGCCGTGGAAAGCGTGGCGCTTCTGCCAGGCGCCGCTGTCGGCGAGGCCGAAATAGCTGTCCGTGCCGGCCTTCATGTAGCGGTCGGCGGCGATGAGAAAGCCGCCCGTACCGGCGGCGGGGTCCTGGATCACCTCGCCGGGCCGCGGCTGCATGAGGCGCACCATCACCTCGATCAGCACGCGCGGGGTGAAATACTGCCCGGCGCCGCGCTTGGTTTCCTCGGCGTTCTTCTGCAGCAGGCCTTCATAGAGATCGCCGAACTGGTCGCGCTCCTCGGAGAACCAGTCCAGCTCGTCAATGGCGGTGACCAGCGTGGTGAGGTTCTGCGGTTCGCGGATGAAGGTGGAGGCGTTGTCGAAAATCTCCTGCACCATCTCCGGCAGCGGTCGTGAATCGGCATGGCGCTGGCGTTCCTCCTGCGTCGCGCTCTCGCCGGGCGGGCGCACCAGCGCGTCGTCCCTGCCGAGGCGGGTGCTGCTGGCGCCGAGCGTGACGAGGACGTTGCGGTAATGCTCCAGCTTGGCGAGCCCGCTGGCCGCCACCAGATCCGCCCAGCGCAGGCCCTTCGGCAGGCTGCCGGTCTCGCGGTTGCGCTCGGCCATCATCTTCAGGAACAACAGATAGGTCAGCTCGGTGACATATTGCTGGTAGGTGATGCCGTCCTTGCGCAGGACCGTGCACAGGCGCCAGAGTTTCTGGACGATGGAATTGGCGTTCATGGCGGCAGCCCGGTCGGATCGGAGAAGGGTCCTGCGCTTGTAGTCCGCGCGGCGGGCGGGTCAATGTTTCAGGCCCTTCAGGCGGCGGGCGAGGTCCAGATCGCCTCGTTGAAGGCGTGCAGCACTTCGTCCAGCGCGCCGTCGAACTCCTGCGAGATGCGCTTGAAGCCGCCCTTGTCGGCAAAGGCGCCCTGATCCAGCAGGGTCGGATCGGCCACCGGCTTGTCCTTGAGTGCCCGGCCGATGCGGCGCAGCCACTCCTTCTGCCTGCCCGTCCAGGGGCGCGAGGCCTCGATCCTGACGATCGCGCCGTCGACGCGGGTGGCATAGGGGATGAGCGGATCGCCCAAGGCCGCCTGCCGCACGAAGCCGATGATATGGGCGGCGATATCGGCATTGCGGGCGCGGCCATAGGCGGCGCGTAGCATGGATTCGGAGTAGTTTCGCTCGTCCAGCAGCCCCGCCAGTTCGGACAGTTCCTTGCGGGTGAGATCGCGCGGGCGCTGGGTGACGGCGATCAGCGCCGGCACCTGGTTCATGTTCTCGCGCACGAAGCGTTCGAAACCGGTGATGTAGTCCTCCGGCGTGGTGTTCCGGCCAAAAATCTCCTCGATCCGCAGCAGCTCGTCCTCATGGTCGGAGAGGACGACGCCGTCATTGCTGCCGGTGCGCAGCGGGCGGCGCTCCAGCAGTTCCACGGCGCGGGGATGGGCGGCGAGCCAGCCCTCCAGCTCGGCGCCGGAACGGGTGGAAAGCCGCTGCAGCGTGGCCTCGGCGCCCTCGCCGGTGTGGCGCTCGAAGCTCTCGCGGGTCTCGGCGTCCATACGCTTCACCATGGCGCGCATGCGCACGATCACCTGGCCGGCGACCCAGCTCCTGTCCTCCTCCGTCTCCGCCTTCTGAAGGTCGGCGACGAGCTGGCCGAGCGAGATGTCCGGCCTGACGACCACGGGGCGCATATCCGTCATCTCCTGCAATTCGGCATAGAGATCGACGGCATCGAAGATGCGGAAATGCTCCTTGCCGATCTCCGGGCACAGCCGCGTGGCGCGGCCGATCATCTGGATATAGAGGATGCGGCTCTTGACCCGGCGGACGAAGACGAGGTTGCAGATCGAGGGGATATCGACCCCGGTGGTGAGCAGATCCACGGTGACGACATATTTCGGGTAGGGGTCGTTCTTGAACTTCAGGATCAGGTCGTCGGCCTTCTCCACCGTGCCGGTGATCTTCGCCACCATGCCATGGGGCACGGCATTGGTGCCGTATTCCTCCCGCAGTTGCTCGTTCAGCAGGCGCACGATGTCATCGGCGTGGGCGTCGCGGGCGGCGAAGATCAGCGTCTTGCCCGGTTTCGACGGCGGGATCTCGGTGGCGATGGCCCGGCAGACGATGCGGTTGAAGGCCTCCGAATAGACCCGCCGGTTGAAATCGGCGAGGTCGTAATCCAGCGCGACATCGTCGGGCAGCTCGAACAGATCGATCTGGCCGGTCTTGCGGTCGATGATCTCGACCTCCTCGCCGCCGTCGAAATGAATGCCGGCTTCCGAGAGCGCCGTGGTGATGCGCTTGGGCGGGGGGTGATCGTTGAGATAGCCTTCGACGACGGCCTGGCGGTAGCCATAGTGGAAGACCGGATGGCCGAAGATCTCGCGCGTGTGCAGCGCGGGCGTCGCCGTCAGCGCCACCTTCACCGCATCGAAATAATCGAGGATCTGGCGATAGGCCGACTGGTAGTCGTCGATGTCGCGGAAGCCGATATCGCTCTCGCGCAGCTCCGCATCCAGCGTGTAGCCGCGATGGGCCTCGTCGACGATGATGCAGTCGAAGGTGCCCGGCGTCGGGCGCCGGACCGGGTCCGGCTCGTTGAGGATGCGGGCGATCAGCGACTGGACGGTCGCGACCTGCACCTGGTCCTCGTCCTCCGGCAATCGCTGCTCAAGCCCCGCCACCTTGTAGATCTGGGCGAAGTTCAGCATGCCCTCGATCTCGGTAGTCTCCAGCGCGTCGGTGGTCTGTTTGCCGAGCGCCTTGCGGTCGACGAGGAAGAGGATGCGGCGGAAGCGCCTGTGCTTCAGCAGGCGATACATCAGCGCGATCGCCGTGCGGGTCTTGCCGCTGCCGGTCGCCATGGACACGAGAATGGCCCGTTGCCCGGCGACCACGGCCTCTTCGATCGCCGCGATCGCCTCTTCCTGATAGGGGCGCATCCTGCCCTTGCCGAAGCTCTCCTCGGCGAGCCCCTGCGCGGCAGTGTCGACATCGGTGGCGAGCTTGTCCAGCAGGTCCTTCGGCGAGAACCAGTTCGTCATGGCGATCGCGTGGTTGGTCTCCCGACGCAGGTCGCGATACCAGATTCCGGATTTGGTCAGCCACTGGCGCACATAGGGCCGGCCATTGGTGGCGAAGACGAAGGGCACAAGGAAGGGCTCGTCGAGGCGCTGTTTCCAGGGGCCATGCGGGTGGACGTGCTCCGAGGCCAGCAGAAGGGTCCGGGCGTAGCGTTCGGCCTGCGCGAGCGTGGACGGCACATCGAGGCTTTCGCGCTTGGCCTCTATAACGCCGAGACAGGCGAGGCCGACGAACAGGGCATAGTCGGCGCGGCCGCCTTCGCAGGGCCATTCGGCGATGGCGAGGTTGCGGCCTTCTTCCGGCCGCGCGCCCTTCTGATAGGTCAGGAGGGCGCTGTCGGCCTCCCAGCCGGCGTCGGCAAGTTGGACATCGATCAGGCGGCGGGTCTGGCGCTCGTCGAGTTCAAGGCGGCCGGCGGCTTGCAGGCCGGCCTGCCGGAACTGAGCCTGCAACTGCGCGGGCTGGGCCTCGGCCGCCTGCTGCAGTTCGGCGAGCGTACGGGAAAGCGCGGCCTGATTGGCCTCCAGTTCGACGGCGGCCTGTTCCCAGACCGCGCTGTCGGCGGTGGCCTGCCGGGCCAGCTCTTCGGCGGCTTCCCGTGCCTTGGCGAGGTCGTCGGCCGAGGCATGGGCGGCCGCGAGCTTCTCCTCCGCGTCACGGACCTGGGCGCGCAGCGCCGCAAGCTCGGCCTGTGTCGCCGGGTCAACCGCGGCGGAAGCTCTGGGCGGCACGAACGGGCCGGGCCTGAAGTTCGGATCGCGCCCATAGGTTCGGCGATACCAGACGCCAAGCGCGTGGCAGAACTTCAGCGCGGCAAGCGCCTCCGCCGGCGAACCCGCCAGACTATGGGTTGCCGCATTGCCGCTCCTGCGCACGGCATGAAAGATGTCGGTCACTTCTCGCGGCAGGACCTGCTGCGTCGACAGTCGCCGCACAAGATCATTCGTCGTCTCGCGCGCTGCCGGATCATAGAGGCCGGACAGCGCGGCGATCTCCTTGACCATGTACTCGCCGAACTGACGGCTCTTGATCAGCGACGTGTTCGCGTCGGCGGCGAAGAAACGCTCGGCCAGAGTGCCGAGGCGATGCAGCTCCGGGCTGATCTCCTGCAGATGGTCGAAATTCACCGACAACGCTGTGCCCAAACCGTTCCCAGCGGATGAGACTAGACGATGGCACAACCCAGAGGACAGCGAAAACCGTGCGGTCGTTCCGATTCTTGGCCACGACACGGACGGACGGCCTCTTCGATCGCGCTTCGGGTCCCGGTGCGGGAGTGGAACGCGCAGCGGCGGCGCAGCCGCCATCGGGGCCATGGGCGGTGCGATCACGCGATGGGCGCGGACGCGTCCGTCGTCGCGCTTGCCATAGCCCCATCCTCACAGACATTTGGGACCGCCGGCAAACCCGGGCCGGCGCGAGCGAATAAGCGGTCTAAGCTGTTGAACAACAACAGACTGCAAGCGGTCCGCGAGCAATGGCGGGCCTCGAGCGACCAAGAAGAGAACTATGTGTACGCCATAGCGCTATGATGACGTCCGCGCTTGCGGGTTCTCGACTGGATCACGCGCGCTCGTCGTCCTTGGCTGTCGCGGCGAGGAAGGCGGTCCACCGTCGATCGAACAGCGACATCAGCGTCTCCCCGTTGTCATCCTCCGCGGGTGCCAGGCGGAGACGGTTGTTCACGCCTTCGAGCAAATCGACGAGCAGGGCGGTGATCTCGGCTGGGTTGCCTGCACGCAGCACCCCAGCCTCCAGCGCCGCGCCGATCGCCTCGCTCAGCGGCTCCAGAGCCCGTTCCGACCAAAGGGCGAGGCGGTGCCGCAGCGCGGCGGACAGGGCGGCCTCCGCACAGACGGACAGATAGAACGCCGCGTATTCCCGACGGCTGCCGATCTCGACATAGCGGAAGGCCACGCGGCGGAGCGTCTCCAGCGGACCCGCGGCCTCGCCGTCGACCGACGCCGCCAGGAGTGCCTCGCGAAAGGTCCGCATGTCGCGCTCGACCACGGCATCCAGCAGAGCCTGCTTGCTCGCATGGCGGCGGTAGAGGGTGTGCTTGGAGATGCCGAGGCTCGTCGCGATTTCCTCCAGCGAGGTGTTCGCGATACCCTTCCGCCCGAACGCCGCCCGTGCGCCGTCGAGCAGCCGCGCATCCAGTGCGGCGGCCTCCTGCCGGCTCGGTCGCCCCCCTGGCCTTGCATCCTGCTTCATCCTGCCCTCGCGGCTGAAACGGCACGGAGCCGTTGCGTTTTCTGTGTCGGACTGATAACAGCACGATATCGTGTCGTTATCTAGAGGTATCGGAACGTGTCATCGATCCGCCTCGCCGGGCTCACGGGGCTTACTCCCGGCGGGCAGCCCCTCTTCGCCGGTCTCGATCTCGTCTTCGGCAAGGAGCGCACGGGGCTCATCGGCCGCAACGGGGTCGGCAAGTCCACGCTGCTGAAGCTTATCACGGGTGAACGGACGCCGGCGGCGGGGTCGGTGCACGTAGACGGCACCGTGTACCTTCTCAGGCAGACGGTCCGGCCGCCAGTCGGGCAGACAATCGCCGATCAATTCGGGGTCTCCGACGCGCTGGCTGCGCTGCGGCGGGCGGAAGCCGGCCGGGCGGGAGCGGACGAACTCGCCGAGGTCGATTGGCTCATCGAGACGCGTGTGCGGGAGGCGCTGGCCCGGATGGGACTTCAGGTGTCCGCCGACACAAGATTGGATCGATTGTCGGATGGCGAGCGAACCCGCGCGGCGCTCGCTGCCGCCCTCTTCGCCGCCCCGGATTTCCTGCTGCTGGACGAGCCGACCAATAATCTCGACCGGGCCGGCAGGCAGGCCGTCGTGGAGCTTCTCCGCTCCTGGCGGTCCGGGGCGCTCGTCGTGAGCCATGATCGCGAACTGCTCGCGCATGTCGATGCAATCGTCGAACTCTCATCGCTCGGGGCGACGCGCTATGGCGGCAACTGGGCCATCTACCGGGCGCGCAAGCAAAGCGAGGCTGACGCCGCCCAGCACGCGTTGGCCGAAGCTGACAAGCTGGTTGCGCAGGGGCGCCGCAAGGCGCAGACGGCCCTGGAACGCCAGGACCGCCGCGATGCCGCCGGCGCCCGCAAGGGCGCGCGAGGCGACCTTCCACGCCTGCTGCTGGGCGGGCGCCGCGAACGGGCCGAAGCCAGCCGCGGCGACGGATCGCGCCTTGCCGACCGCCGGCTGGCAGAAGCATCCGACGCACTCGCCGAGGCGCGCTCCAAGGTCGAAATCTGCGACACGCTCCGTGTTGTTCTGCCCTCGACGCTTTTGCCGGCGAGCCGGCAGGTCTTGCGGCTCGATTCCGTCACCATAGGCCACGAGGTGGGTCGCCCCCTGATCAGGTCCCTCTCCTTCTCCATGGTCGGCCCGGAGCGGGTTGCCCTCGTCGGGCCGAACGGCGCGGGCAAGACCTCCCTGCTGAAGCTGATAGCCGGTACGCTCTCTTCACTGAAGGGAAGCGTGGAGCTGAGCGTCTCCATGGCCATGCTCGACCAGAACGTCGCCCTGCTCGATCCCGACCTCACCATCCGCGACAATTTCGTGCGCCTCAATGCCGGGGCCAGCGAGAACGCCTGTCGCGCCGCCCTTGCCACCTTCCAGTTCCGCGCGGAGAGCGCGCTGCAGCAGGTGGGCACGTTGAGCGGCGGGCAGGCGCTGCGCGCCGGGCTTGCCTGCGTGCTCGGGGGGCCTCATCCACCCGAACTGCTGATCCTCGACGAGCCGACCAACCACCTCGATCTCGATTCGATCGAAGCCATTGAAGCCGGCCTGCGGGCCTATGACGGCGCGCTGCTCGTCGTCAGCCATGACGAGCACTTCCTGGCCAATATCGCCATCGAGCGCCGGCTGGAACTCGGCGAACAGGACCGCAGCACCTAGGGGCGCTCGCATCGTCTCCAGGTGCATTTCGTCGGGCTTTCCAGCCATCGCGGCGGGCACGGCGGGCCTAGACTCATGAGAGCCGGCGACACGGCTGAAGAACCTACCCATGGTCACGGTGCCCGGCCAGCTCGCCATCCAATGAAGGGACGCACCCATGCGTATCATCGACACGGCCTATATCGCTGGCGACTTCGTGCCGATCCAGGGGGGCGAAAGGCTCGACGTCGTGGATCCGGCGACCGAGGCCGTTATCGCCAAGGTCCGCCTGGCCAACCGGGAGGATGCGCAGCGCGCGATCGACGCGGCCTGGCGGGCCCAGCCAGAAATCGGGCGCAGCAGCAAGGCCGAGCGCATCGGGATGTTGCGCCGCCTTGAGGCTGAGCTGGCCGCCCGTGCCGGCGACATCGCCGAGGCCACCATCGCCGAATATGGCGCACCCGCCGCGCGCGTCGGCTTCGTCACCCAGTATGCCTCGCAGGTCTTCGGGTCGATGGCCCGGACCCTGGCGGACTACACCTTTACCCGGAGCATCGGCGATGCCCGCGTGCGCCTGGAGCCCGTCGGCGTATCCGCGCTCATCGCGCCGTGGAACAGCGTCGCCGGAACGATCTGCAGCAAGCTGGCCTCTGCCCTCGCCGCAGGCTGTGCCTCGGTCATCAAGCCGAGCGAGTTCAGCCCTCTGCAGACGCAGGCCGTCACGGAGGCACTGCACGCTGCCGGCCTGCCGGCCGGCGTGGTCAATGTCGTCACGGGACGCGGTACGGATGTCGGCGATGAACTGGCCGTCAACCCGCGCATCGCACGGATTTCCTTCACCGGGTCGACCGCGACCGGCAAGATCATCGCCCGCGCGGCCGTCGACGGCATGAAGCGGGTAAGCCTGTCGCTATCCGGCAAATCGGCGTCGATCATCCTCGACGATGCCGATCTCGCTACCGCCGTGCCGCTGGCGCTGAATGGCGGCTTTAACAACAATGGCCAGGCCTGCATCGCGGGAACCCGCATCCTCGTTCCGCGCAACCGCCTCGGCGAGGTGGTTGAGCTGGTGCGGTCGACGCTCGCCGGCCTGCATGTTGGGGACCCACGCGCTCCCTCCACGATCATCGGTCCCGTCGCCAGTCCGGCACAATATGATCGCATCCAGCGCTACATCGCCCGGGGGCTGGAACAAGGCGCCCGGCTCGTCGCCGGCGGCGAGGGCCGGCCGGAGGGGCTGGAGAAAGGCTATTTCGTCAGGCCCACCGTCTTCGCCGATGTGAGCAACGACATGGACATCGCGCGGGAGGAAATCTTCGGCCCGGTGCTGTCGATCCTCGCCTATGACACCGAGGAGGAGGCCATCGAGATTGCCAATGACTCCGCCTACGGCCTCTATGCCTACGTCTTTTCCGGCCAGCGCCAGCGTGCGCTGAGGGTGGCGGACCGGCTGCACGCCGGCACCGTGCTCATCAACACCCTGCGGCCCGAGTTGCTCGCCCCCTTCGGCGGCGTCAAGCAGTCCGGCATCGGTCGCGAGTTAGGCATTTTCGGCCTTGAATCCTTCCTTGAGCCGAAAACCGAGGTGGCGGCGTGACGCTGGCGTCCGCAGCAAATGCGTGCTCTCACGTCAGCCGAACCGTCGCCGCGAGCCCACCTTCCGGGCGATTGGCGAGGGTCAGCGTGCCGCCGATCGCCTGCGCCAACTGTTGCGCTATGGCGAGGCCGAGGCCGGTGCCGCCGGTATCGCGGTTGCGCGAATGTTCGAGCCGGAAGAAGGGCTGCATCACCGCGTCGATCTTGTCCGGGGGGATTCCGGGGCCGTCGTCAAGCACGGCGATGGAGGCGATCCCGTCGCTGGTGCGGCGCACCTCGATCCGCGCCTCGCCGCCGAATTTCAGCGCATTGTCGACCAGATTGGTCAGAATGCGGCGCAGGGCGTGCGGCCGGGTTGTCACCACACAATTGACCGGGCCGGCGAGGTGCACCGGTTTGCCGGTGTCCTGATAGTCGAAGGCGAGGCTCTCGATGAAGGAGCGGAGGTCGATGCGGGCCGGCCTTTCCTGATGGCCGTGAGCGCTGCGGGCATAGGCGACGCCTTCACGTACCAGCCTTTCGATCTCCGAAAGATCGGCGACGAGCTTGTCCTTCTCCGGACTTTCGTCAGTCATCTCCGCGCGCAGCTTCATGCGGGTGATCGGTGTCTGGAGATCGTGCGAGATGGCGGCGAGGATCTGCACGCGCTCCTGAAGATAGTGCGCGATCCGGTCATGCATCGCGTTGAAGGCGCGGGCGGCATGGGCCACTTCATGCGGTCCGCCTTCTTCCAGCCGCCCGGCGTCGCGACCCGGATCCAGGGTCTCGGCGGCGTTGGCGAGACGCCGCAGCGGCCGGATCGCGAGGCGCACGGCGAACCATGTGCAGAGGATGAGCAGAACAAGCTGAAGGGCGAGTACATGGGGCAGCCAGTTCGCCAACGGCATGAGACGCGGCAATATGTCGATCGTCACCACTGAGCCGTCGCCCAGCGTCACATGGGCCTGCAGATGCTCCCGCCCCTCGCCCGGAAGGCTGTCGACGCGCACCGGGAAACGGCTGCCGGCCGCCGCATTGATGGTCCGGGCTATCTCGGTGGCGCGCGGGCTCAGTTCCGGCACACCGCGCAAACCGGGACCGAGTTCGTAGCGATAGTTCTTTCGGGCCAGAACGGGCAGCCATGCCTCGCGTTCACCGGCGGGCAATCGGTCGAGAAGGGCGATGGAGGTGGCGACGTCATATTCGAGCGAAGTCAGCATCGCCGCCGTGGCGCTGGCCGTGCGCTCATAGAACAGCACGGCGAAAGAGAGCGCATGCGCCGCCGCGAGGCCAGCGAACAGGATGAGGAACAGCCGCCAGCGCAGTGTCCGCGGCAGATGCAGCAGCGCGCGCAGGCGGGCGGCGCCCTTCATTGTCGCGCCTGAGTGATCTCGACCGGCATCGCCAGCACATAGCCCTCGCTGCGCACGGTCTTGATATAGGCCGGCTCGCGCGCATCGTCGCGCAGGCGCTGGCGCACGCGGCTCACCAGCAGGTCGATCGAGCGCTCGAACAGCTCCGCCTCCCGGCCCTGCGTGAGGTTCAGCAACTGGTCACGCGACAGCACGCGTTGGGGATGGTCGAGAAACACACGCAGGAGCCGGTACTCGGCACCGCTCAAGGCCACCGCCGTGTCCTCGCCATCCAGCAGATGACGCGCCACGGTGTCGAGCCGCCACTCGCCGAAGGTCAGCAACTGCCCGGCCTCGGTGACCTGCAGGTTCGGCGGCAGCATGCGGGCGCGGCGCAGCACCGCCTTGATGCGGGCGAGCAGTTCGCGCGCCGCGAATGGCTTGGCGAGATAGTCGTCGGCGCCCATCTCCAGGCCGACGATGCGATCGGTCTCGTCGTTGCGGGCGGTGAGCATCAGCACCGGCGCCGCCTTGTGCTTGCCCGCGCGCAGTTCGCGGCACAACACCAGCCCGTCGTCCCCCGGCATCATGATGTCGAGCACGATAAGGTCGACCCGGTCGGCATCGAGAAAGGCGCGCATCTGCCGGCCGTCGGCGGCGACGGTGACGCGAAGGCCGTTCTTCCGGAGATAGCTTGAGACGAGATCGCGAATCTCCCGATCATCGTCGACGATGAGGATGTGGTCGATATGGTCCATCGCGGCTCGCTTCGATCTTTTCACCCTTCTAGCCATGGTGCGCGCGGGGTGCAGGAGAGATTTGTACCGGCATGTATCGGCTCACGAAGACGATACATGCGCCAACAACATCGTGCGGACCGGGACAACTCCCGGGTACACGAGCGCAATACGAACCCCTTCATTGAGTGCTAACCTAATGAAGGAACTCGAGCATGCTTATCCGCACGATCTCCGCCGCCATCGGCCTGGGCCTGATGCTGGCCGTCGCGCCGTTCCCGGCGTCCGCCGAAGGTATCAAGAACATCGTGATCGTCCACGGCGCCTTCGCCGATGGCTCGGGATGGCGAAAGGTGTCGGACATCCTGTCCGCCAAAGGCTACCGCGTGTCCATCGTGCAGGAGCCGGAGACCTCGCTCGCCGACGATGTCGCGGCCACCCGTCGCGTGCTGGCATTGCAGGATGGCCCGGCCGTGCTGGTCGGCCACAGCTATGGCGGCATGGTGATTACCGAGGCCGGCCGGGACGACAAGGTCGCCGCGCTGGTCTATGTCGCGGCGTTTCAGCCGGACCGGGGCGAGACCCTCGCCGCGCTCGGTGCCAGCAAGCCGGTGCCGGGTGCCGACCCGCAGGCGATCAAGGCGACGCCGGACGGCTACCTCTATCTCGATCCCAAGGTCTTTCCGGCCGCCTTCGCCGCCGACCTTCCGAAGGCGGAGGCGGATTTCCTCGCCCGCTCGCAGGTCTTCACCGCCAAGGGCGCGTTCACCACCGCTGTCGGCGAGCCGGCGTGGAAGGCAAAGCCGAGCTGGGCCATCGTCGCCACGCAGGACCGCTCGATCAATCCCGATCTCGAGCGGGAAATGGCGAAGCGGGCGGGAAGCCGGGTCCGCGAGGTGGAATCGAGCCACGCCGTCTATCTCTCGCGCCCCGAAGCCGTCGCTGAGGTGATCGCCGAGGCCGCGACGGCACCCGCGAAATAGCCCGGCGCCTTCCCGCTGCCCCGCGAATATCCCGAACCTCACCTGCCGCGTGCTGCGCGGCAGGTTCAGCCGCGCGCCCCCCAGCCCGCTGAACCCGACGAGGCCCGACATGCTGCTGTTCGCCATCTCCTATCTCGCCGGGGTGCTGACCATCCTCAGCCCCTGCATTCTCCCCGTTCTGCCCTTCGTCTTCTCCCGCGCCGGGACCTCCTTCCTGCGCGGAATCCTGCCGATGCTGGCGGGCATGGCGCTCACCTTCGCGCTGGTTGCCACGCTGGCCGCTGTGGGCGGAAGCTGGGTCGTGACGGCCAATGAGATCGGCCGCGCCCTTGCCGTCGTGGTGCTGGCGGTGCTCGGTCTGTCGCTGCTTTCCCCCGTGGTGGCGACCACGGTGGCCGCGCCTTTCGTGGCGCTTGGCATGCGCCTTTCGCCTGACCGCGAGACCGGCGAGGTGAATATCGGCGGTTCTCTGCTCCTCGGCGTCGCGACCGGCCTGCTGTGGGCGCCGTGCGCCGGCCCGGTGTTGGGCCTGGTGCTGACCGGGGCCGCGTTGAACGGCGCCAACGGCCAGACCACCCTTCTGCTCGCCGCCTATGCCACCGGTGCCGCCACGTCGCTGGCGCTTGCCGTTCTGGCGGGCGGGCGCGTGCTCGCCCTCATGAAGCGCTCGCTCGGCATTGGCGAGCGGGTAAGACAAGCGCTCGGCGTCGCCGTGCTCGCCGGCGTGGTTGCGATCGCATTCGGATTCGATACCGGGGCTCTGGCACGGCTCTCCTACGCCAGCACCGCCGGCATCGAGCAGTCGCTGTTGCAGCGTTTGGGTGCCTCCCCTCCCGGTGGCCAGGAAGGGCGCCTGGCAAGCGAGGACGCGACGGCGCCAGGCTATCGCAGCATTCTGCCGGTTGAAGGCACGCTGCCCGCGCTCGACGGTGCAACGACGTGGCTAAACTCCGCGCCGCTTTCCGCGTCGTCGCTACGCGGCAAGGTCGTACTGGTGGACTTCTGGACCTATTCCTGCATCAACTGCATCCGAACCCTGCCTTATCTGCGCGCCTGGGCCGAAAAGTACAGGGAGCAGGGCCTCGTCATCATCGGTGTGCATTCCCCGGAGTTCGCCTTCGAGAAGAAGCTGGACAATGTGAAGGCAGCGGTGGACCGTTTCGGCATCACCTATCCGGTGGCGGTCGACAATGATTTTCGCATCTGGCGTGCCTTCCGCAACAATTACTGGCCCGCCCTCTATTTCGTCGACGCGGAAGGCCGCATTCGCCACCACCAGTTCGGCGAGGGCAGCTATGAGCGCTCCGAGCAGGCGATCCGCGAACTGCTGGCCGAGGCGGCGGGCGGCCGCCCGGCACATGAGGAAGACGTGACGCCGCACGCCTCCGCTGCCGAGGCCGCGCCGGATCTCGCCGCCCTTCGATCGGGCGAAACCTATCTCGGCTACGCGCAGGCGACCGGCTTCACATCCCCGCAAGGTCTCGGCACAGACCAGCGGCGCGACTACACGATCGGCGATCTGGCGCTGAACACATGGGGGCTGTCCGGCACCTGGACCACCGCCTCCGACCACGCGCGAGCCGAGGCCCCCGATGCGGCCCTCGCGTATCGCTTCGAGGCGCGCGACCTGCATCTGGTCCTTGGACCCGCTCCCGACGACGGTCGGCCGGTCCGATTCAGAGTGACCCTGGATGGGGACCCGCCGGGCGCCGACCACGGGGCGGACACCGATGCCGACGGCTATGGGGTGATATCGGACACGCGGCTCTATCAGCTCGTGCGCCAGTCCGGCGCCGTGCGCGGGCGCCGCTTCGAGATCCGATTCCTGGCGCCCGGCGCGAACGCCTATGCCTTCACTTTCGGCTGAGGGCGCGTCGCTACCGTCGCAGACAGATCGGTCTTCATGCCGGCATGAGCGCAACGCCGGGCCTGAATACACCGACAGGCCAAGGAGAATCTTATGCGCGTCTTCGTCATCACGGCCGCGATCGTCGCGCTTGCCATCCTGCCCTGCGCCTGGGATTCCAACCCACGCGACCTGTCGCCGTTCGCGGCGATCCTCATCCATCACGACTGACAGAGTTCAGGGGCAGAGTTCAGGGGCAGGCGGAGGGTCGCTTGGCCGACCCCCGGTCTTGTCACGCCGGATCGATAGTCACGGCGGTGTTCCTCGCGTTGCATCGTGGTGGAGAAGGCATACCGGATCGACCGGTCCGACGGCGCGCCCGTGCATTCGAGACATTCACCCTGCGATTTGTATCGGAATGTGTGTCTCCGACGAAAGTCTACATGAGCTTTCAAATCCGGCCCCGTCCCACACAGGCCGGATACGCCGTGGCCTCATTTATCGCCGCACCTCAACACGCTGGAGACTCCGATATGACCAACGACATCGACCGGCAGCGGCGCGGCCTCCTCGGCATCACCGCGCTGGGATTGGCGGCTCTCCCCTTCGGTGCCATCCCCGTGGCGGCGGCCCAATCGAGCGCGGGCGAGCCAAGCTCGCCGCCACGGGCCGCCTCCGCACGCGGCGCTCACACCACCTTCTCCGCCCTCAAGCATATCGATGCCGGCGAACTGAAGGTCGCCTACGCCGAAGAGGGGCCGGCCGACGGGCCTCCGGTACTTCTGCTGCATGGCTGGCCCTATGACATTCACGCCTATGTCGATGTCGCCCCTATTCTTGCGGCAGCCGGCTATCGCGTGCTCATTCCCTATCTTCGCGGCTATGGCGGCACGCACTTTCTCGCGGAGAGCACGCCGCGCAATGGCCAGCAGGCCGCGCTCGCCGTCGACGCCATCGCCTTCCTGGACGCGCTCAAGATCGACAAGGCCCTACTCGGCGGTTTCGACTGGGGCGCGCGCACCGTCAACATCCTGGCGGCGCTGTGGCCCGAGCGCTGCAAGGGCATGGTGTCGGTCAGCGGCTATCTGATCGGCAGCCAGGAAGCGAACCGAAACCCGCTGCCGCCCAAGGCGGAACTCGCCTGGTGGTATCAGTATTATTTCGCCACCGAGCGGGGCCTGAAGGGCTATCGCCAGTACACCCATGACTTCGCGCGGCTGATCTGGGAACTGGCCTCGCCGAAATGGGCCTTCGACGACGCCACCTTCCAGCGTTCCGCCGCCGCCTTCGACAATCCCGATCATGTCGCCATCAGCATCGACAATTACCGCTGGCGGCTCGGTCTCGTGCGCGGTGAGGCGAAGTATGACGCGCTGGAACGGAAGCTGGCGACGCTGCCGACCATCGGCGTTCCCACCATCACGATGGAAGGCGACGCCAATGGCGCGCCGCATCCCGATCCGGCCGTCTACGCGAAGAAATTCACCGGCAAATACGCGTTCCGGCTCATCACCGGAGGCATCGGGCACAATCTGCCGCAGGAGGCGCCGGAGGCGTTCGCCAAGGCGATTATCGACGTGGACCGAGCGTAAGGGCAGGCACAGCGCTATGACGCGTGGTGATCTTCCTCCGCCGCTGGGAGGGGCCGCACGCACCGATGACGTGCCCGGGCCGGCGGCTTCGGTTCTGTCACCAACATCAGGTCCCGGGACCGCCGACGACCAAGCGATGCGCCGTGCCGTCCAGCCGCGCGGCAACGTCCGTATGGTCGTCCTCCTCTGGCCCGACCACAATGTCGTAGGGCGTGCCTGCAATCGTCACCCGCGCCTCGAATCCCGGCCGATCCTCGGGAATGCACGGCGATACGATGAGGTACGCGCCTTTCTTCCTGATGCCGAGAATGCCCTCGATGCCGGCGCGGTACATCCAGGCGGCCGAGCCGGTGTACCAGCTCCAGCCGCCGCGCCCGGCATGGGGTGCGACGGAGGTGACGTCCGCTGCCAGCACATAGGGCTCGACCTTGTAGGTGGCGACCTGACACGGTGAGGTGCCGTGGTTTACGGGGTTGAGGAGCGCGAACAGGTCGTGCGCCTTCGCGCGGTCGCCGAGCCTGGCGAAGGCGAGGATCGCCCACATGGCGGCATGGCTGTACTGCCCGCCATTCTCACGCAAGCCCGGTGGGTAACCCTTGATGTAGCCGGGGTCGCGCGATGTGTTCCTGAAGGGCGGCGTGAACAGCAGCGCGATGCCCTCCTCGCGGCGCACCAGATGCCGCTCCAGCGAGGCCATGGCCTGCGTGGCGCGGCTCGCCTCGGCCGCGCCCGACAGCACCGCCCATGATTGGGCGACGGAATCGATGCGGCACTCGTCACTGCCGCTGGTGCCGAGCCACGAGCCGTCATCATAGGTGGCGCGGCGGTACCATTCGCCGTCCCACGCCGCGCGCTCGATCGCCGCGCGCACGGAGGTTGCGTGCGCGCGCCAGCGCGCGATGCGGACGGGATCGCGGGCCTCGGCGAGCGGGGCGAACATCGCGACCGTGCGGATGAACAGCCAGCCGAGCCAGACGCTCTCCCCCTTGCCGCCCTCCCCGACCCGGTTCATGCCGTCGTTCCGGTCGCCGGTGCCCATCAGCGGCAGGCCGTTGGCACCGGTGAGTGCCACGCATTGATCGAACCCGCGCGCGCAGTGCTCGAACAGCGAGGCGCTCTCATGCGCTTGCATCGGCTGGAAGAAGGCGTCGTGCTCCCCGACCTGCAAGTGGCGGTCCCTCGAGGAACGCCACTTGCTCGTCCAGAACCGGCTCATCGCCCGCCGCGGCCAGTCGCTGGAAGTCGGCGGCCTCCTCGGCCGTTACGTCGAGATGGCGGCGTTGCACCTGCGCCTGTGTCCACGCCAGCGTCTCCGCCCGCTCGAACGCGTTGCGGTCATAAGGCTTGTCGACGAGGTTGGGCAGTTCCTCGCGCGAGGAGGCGACCAGCGTCCAGAACGCTACGCGCGCGGTGCGGCCGGCGGGCGCCTTCACGCGGTGGCGCAGCGCGAAGACCGGGTCGAGCACGGTGCCGACCGTGTTGGACAGCGGCGCCCCCTCGCGGATGACCGCCGCCTCGCCCGGCTCGCGGTTGCGGCGGAGAAAGCAGGCACGCTCGGTCTCATACTGCGGCGGATCGAGCATCTCACCCTCGATGACGGCGAAATGCGCGGCCCAGATTTCGGCCTCGTGCGGCGAGTGCAGCCGACGGGTGGCGATCAGCGCGCCGAATTCCGGGCGGTGCTCCGTCTCGACGAACATCTTGGCAAAGGCCGGATGCGCATTGTCGGTCGCGGCCGTCGCCGGAACCAGCTCGGCATAGGAGGTGAGTTCGATCTCGCGCGCCTTCCGCCCGCTATTGGTCAGAGAGACGCGCCGCACCTCGCCATCATCCTCGCCGGAGACCAGCAGATCATGGTGGTGATGAGCGAAGGGCTGCGGTAGATGAACTCGGCGCGGTCCTCGGAGAGCACCACCTCATCATGCTCGGCGGCAACGCCGAAGGGCTGGGCGCCGCCTGACCATAAATCGCCGCTCTGGCTGTCGCGCAGAAAGATGTGCGCGCCTCGCACGTCGCGCGTCGCATCAGCATGCGCTCCTGCAACAGCAATTCACTGGCCTGGATGATCGGCTCGCGGTGGAAGCGCGGGCATCTTTCCACCGTGCAGCACATTGGCGAGGGCGACGATCGTCATGCCCTGGCGATGGGCCATGAAGTTACGGACGATGGCGACGCTGGCATCGTCCGGCCGGCGGGCTGGCGTGAAGTCCAGTGCCTCGTAGAAGCCGTAGCGTCCGTTGGCCCCCATGTCGGCGAGCCGGTCGAAATTCGCCCGCGCCTGGGCACGCCGAGCCCACGCGCATAGCTCCGCTGGCGCGCCACCACCAATCGGTTGGTCTGTTCCAGCAGGCTGCCGGTCGGCGCGCGCATCACCAGCGAGGGCATCAGATACTCGAACGTCGAGCCTGTCCAGGACACCAGCGCGGAACCGCTGCCGGGCGGCGTCGCGGTGCGCCCGAGCCGGAACCAGTGCCGTGTCGGCGCATCGCCCTTGGCGATGGCGAACAGGCTGGCGAGCCGGGCCTCAGAGGCCAGCAGATCGTAGCAGCTCGGGTCGAAACAATTGTCGGGAACGCTTTAGCCGATGGAAAGCAGCTTGCGCTCGGGATCGAGCAGGAAAGCGAAATCCATCGTCAGCGCCACGTCACGCGCGGTCTGGGCGATGGTGCGCCGCCGGTTGCGCAGCGTGTGTTTGATCCCGGGCTTTGATGGTGCGGTCTTTTCGCAGGAGTGAAAGGAGGCACTATGGGCCAGGTTCTTCACGGGAGCGCCACGACGACAGAGGCGGTCCGTCGAGCGATACAGCATAGTCAAGAGAGCCTGAGGGCTCTGGCCAAGCGTTACGGCATCAATCAGAAGACCGTCGCCAAGTGGAAGAGGCGGACCTCGGTTGCCGATCTGCCGACTGGCCCGAGGGAGCCCACATCGACGGTTCTGTCGGTTGAGGAAGAGGCCGTCATCATCGCCTTCCGCCGGCATACGCTGCTGCCGCTCGATGACTGCCTCTATGCCTTGCAGGCGACGATCCCGCGCCTGACACGGTCATCCCTGCATCGTTGCCTTCAGCGCCATGGTATCAGCCGGCTGCCGGAGGTGGAGGGCGACAAGGAGCCGAAGAGGCGGTTCAAGTCCTATCCGATTGGCTTCTTCCATATCGATATCGCCGAGGTGCAGACGGCCGAGGGCAAGCTGTACCTCTATGTCGCCATTGATCGCACGAGCAAATTCGCCTTCGTGCAGGTCGTCAGGAAGACAGGCCGGACCTCGGCCTCGGCCTTCCTCATGGCCCTGATCGAGGCGGTGCCGTACCGGATCCACACCGTTCTGACGGACAACGGCATCCAGTTCACCTTCCCGCCGCGCTATGTCGACGGACCAACGGCTCGCTACATGACCCACATGTTCGACATGCGTTGCCGCGAGAACGGCATCGAGCACCGCCTGACCAAGGTGAAGCACCCCTGGACCAATGGCCAGGTCGAGCAAATGAACCGAACGATCAAGGAGGCGACCGTCAAGCGCTTCCACTATGACGACCATCGCCAGTTCGAGACACATCTTGCCGACTTCGTCGCCGCCTACAATTTCGGCCGGCGCCTGAAGACCCTCAGGGGCCTCACGCCCTACGAGTTCATCTGCAAATGCTGGACTTCAGAGCCTACCTAGGGGTACGGCCACACCGCTCGCGCCACTTTCGCTGTCACAAACTGAAACAGAGGCGAGACACGCGGGCGAGGTCAGGCGCCTATCAAGGTCGGCGGACAAACAGACGCCCGCCTCCGGGCGGCGCGCATCGGGGTTCCGCCATGCTCAGAACGCTTCTCTTCGCTGCCGCGCTCACCGTCGCTACCGTATCGGCGGCCAGCGCCGCGACCACTTCTGTCGCCGTCACCAATGTCAATCTGCGCGCCGGCCCGTCGACGGTCTATCCCGCCGTCACCGTGGTGCCGGCGGGCGCCGCCATCACCACCTTCGGCTGCGTTGCCGGCTATAGCTGGTGCGACATCGGTTTCGGGCCTTATCGCGGCTGGGTGGCGGCAAATTACATCCAGGTCGTCTATCGCGGAGCGCCGGTCGTGCTGACCGCGCCTCTGGCGCCAGCGGTTGGCATCACCGTCGTGTCGTTCAACCGCGCCTATTGGGACCGCTACTATGTCGCCTATCCCTGGTATGGGCGCTGGGCGGGCTATCCGCCCTATGTCGCGCCGCGGGTGACGTCGGCCAGTCGCTCGGTCACCTGTGCGGGTGGCGCCTGCGTCGGCGCCCGCGGCGCCACCGGCGTTTACGGCGGCGCGACGGAACAGACGCGCGTCTGCACCGGCGGGGCGTGCACCTCGACCCGGGTCACCGCCGGTCCGAATGGCGGCGTGGCGGCGCGCACGCGCAACTGCGCCGCCGGGCAGGGCTGCACGACCAATCGCGCGGTCGCCGGCCCCGGGGGCGGTGTGCACACCGGTTCGCGCAGCTTCCAACGCTGGTGATCGGGCGTCACTCGATAAAGAAGGCCGGGAGCCTGCTGCGCTCCCGGCCCCTTTCTTTCCGGCTCGAGATCGTCACAGCGGCATGCCAGCCCCCTCGCCGGCCCGCCAGTCCACGTAGCGGACGATCCGCTCGACCAGCCTCTTCTGCATCTGCCGGGCCATGCCCATCTGCTCAGGCGTCAGTACCGCCTTGAGGTTGGAGACCGCGTCCTGCAGCGCACGGGCCTTCTCTCCCCGTTCTATGGCGGCGCCGGCAATGTCCTGCGCGAGATCGAAGGCCTGCGCCTCGGCCCGCTTCGTCTCGTCCGTCCAGCGGGCGAGCCGGTCGCCCGAGGGCAGGAGGGCGATCAGCGCCGTGGTGTAGCCGCGCCAGGCATCCATCTGGTCGGTCCGGATGCCGAGCGCGGTCTCCTGTGCCGAGAGGAGCAAGCTGGCGATGAGCCGCGCTGCCGCCGGATCGAAGGCCGGCCCCGGCTCGGCTGCGAAGGGCTCCTCGCATGCCCAGGACCCGGCCGCCTCGGCGGGAGCCGCCAGTAATCTGGCAGGGTCCTGAGCCAACGCGCGCGTCGCAACGACGCCCGCCGTGACGAGGGCGAGGACGGCGGCTCCGCCGGCGAGCCGCGCGGACAGGGTGAAGGGGAAGGTCATTCTCATGGCGTCGAGTCCTTTGCCGGTGATGAGGCGGCAAGGGTGAGCGGCCAAGGTATCGCCGCTCGAACCGCGGCATGTCGATTTGTATCAGCCCGCGCGTTCCGCCCGCGGCAGCCGGACCCTGACGGCAAGCCCCCCGCGCGGGCTGGTGTCCAGCTTGATACTCCCGCCGTGCCGCTCGACCAGCCGACGGACGATGGTCAGCCCGAGACCGGTCCCGCCACTGTCGCGGTTGCGTGACGCCTCCAGCCGGTGGAACGGCTCGAAGACGCGCTCGCGCTCCTCAACGGGGATGCCGGGGCCTTCGTCCTCGATCACCAGAACCGCCTGCGTCCCGTCCGTCTCAATGGTGGCGAAGACATGCTTTCCATAGTGCAGAGCATTGCCGACGAGGTTGGCGATGACGCGCCCGAGTGCCTTGTCGCCCATGGCGACCCGAACCGGGCCGTCCGGCAGGTCCAGCGAGATGTCCGCATCGCCCTGCTCGGCCGCGCAGCGGCGCAGCGCGGCGGCAAGGTCGGTTCCGGCGGGCTCCACCGGGATGAAGGAATCCTGCGCGAAGTCCAGCGTGTCCTCGACCAGCGCCTGCATGGCCTCGACATCGGCGATGGCGCCGGCCCGATGGCGGCTCTCGGGCATCATCTCGACGCGCAGGCGCAGGCGGGTGAGATAGGTGCGCAGGTCATGCGAGATCGCGCCGAGCGTCAGGGTGCGGTTGCGCACCAGCGCGGCGATGCGTTTCTGCATGGCGTTCACGGCGCGGATAAGCGTGCGCAGCTCCGGCGCGCCGTGTTCGGGTATCGCGACGGGACCGATGCCTCCGCCCACCCGATCGACCTCTTGGGCGAGACGGGTGATGGGCCGCATCTCGCGCGCGACCGCCATCAGAGCGACAAAGGCGACGACGACGCCGAACAGGCCGGCGAAGAAGCCGATGGGCACCCCGAGCAGCCGGACGGTGACGTGGTCTTTGACGTCGAGCCAGAGATAGCCGCCTGCGGCGAGTTCGACATAGACGCTGAGCGTATCGCCGCTCTCGCTGCGTCCGTCGAGCCGCGCCAAAACCTGACGCCCGTGCACGCCACGCAGCGCCAGCGCCGCCCCGATCGACCGCTCGATTCGGATCAGCCCGTTGGTGCCGCTCAGACCGGCGGGCAGGCCAGGAATAATAGCGGCGGTGCGGCCGTTCTCGCTGAAGGCTTCGAGCACGGTCGGCCGAAGTCCGGCGGGCACCTCGTCGACCAGCATGACCAGGGACGCAACCTGCCGCGACAGAGAAAGCGAGGCCTCACCAAGCGCCCGGCGCCCCTCGCCGGCGCCGAAATACACGAACAACGCCAGCAACTGGATGGCGAAAAGCGCCACCGCGACGATGAGGATGATGCGGGCGAGCAGGCCGAGACGCATGGCAATCCACCTCAGACCTCGTGCACGTCGGCCGAGAACAGGTAGCCGACATTGCGCACGGTGGTGATCGGTTGCTCGGCCTCGCCGAGGCCGCGGGCCAGCTTGCTGCGCAGCCGCGACACGGTGACGTCGATGGTGCGGTCGAACGGATCGCCGCCGGCGCGCCCGCGTGTCCAGTCGAGCAGCTGGTCGCGCGACAGCACGCGACCGGGCCGTTCGAGGAAACAGGTCAGCAGGTCGAACTCGGCCGTGGTGAGAAGCACACGCTGCCCGCTCTCGTCCGCCACCGTGCGTGCGTCGAGATCGGCGATGAGCCCCGCGAAACGCCGGCGCCGTCGCTCCGGCATGCCGGCGGACAGGGGACCCGACGCACGGCGCAGCAGGGCGCGGATGCGCGCGAGCAATTCGCGCGGGTTGAACGGCTTGCCGAGATAATCGTCGGCGCCGATCTCCAGCCCGACAATGCGGTCGATGTCGTCACGCTTGGCGGTGAGCATGAGGATCGGCACCCGGCTTCTGGTCCTGAGACGCCGGCAGATCGACAGTCCGTCCTCGCCGGGCAGCATGATGTCGAGGATGACGAGATCCGGCATGCCGCGCATCAAAGTGCGGTCCATCAGGGCACCGCTGGCGACCGCCTCGACGTCGTAGCCCTCGCCGCCGAGAAAATCGACGAGCAGGCTGCGGATGTCGCGGTCGTCCTCGACCAGAAGCACTCTCGCGGCTGTCATGGCGATGGCATGACAGGCGTGACGGAGCCGCGCAAGCCGCACCGTCGGTGCCGATACAAACTGCAATAAAAAGCCCCTGCGCCGAGACACCGCCGCAAAACATGACGGCGATCCTACCCATGCCTCGTCGGGCACACCTCCACCCGTTCCCGGCGGCGCGGCAGGCGCGAGCCTGCCACCATGGAGCCCGCCGCGTCCGACCGCCCCCTGGCCGGGCGGGCTCCATGGGCCTGCCCGTTCCCCGTAAAGGAGACGCTATCATGGATCGTGCCTTGCTCTTCCGCGCCGGCCTTGTGCTGGCTCTTGCCACCCTGCTCGGCGGCGCCTTCGCCGGAGGCGCCTCGGCGCAGAACCTCTCGCGCGCGCAGATGCAGGCCATCCGGGCCGCCTGCGAGGCCGATATCCGTTCCACCTGCCCCGGCGTGCAGCCGGGCGGCGGGCGCATCCTCCAATGCATCAAGGCCAATCCCGACAAGATCTCCCAACCCTGCAAGGATGCGCTGGTCGCTGCCAAGGTCACGCCCGCTCAGGCTGCGCCCGCCCAGTGACCGGGCTTGCCCGGCCGCCCTCCCCCCGGATGTCCCTCTCATGAACGTCCAGCCCGGCCTCAACTCGTTCCTGTCGCTTGAGGCCCCGGCTCCGCGCCCGCCGCGCCGCCGCGGGCTCAGAATCGCTGCCGGTGCGGCAGCGATTCTGGCGATCGGGTTCATCGGCCTGCGTTACGCGCTTCCCCGTGCGGTGGAGGGTGAGGTCCTCCGGCCGGGCATGCTGGACGTGGAGATTCAGGGGCCCGGCACGCTGTCGGCCCTGACCGAGGCGAGTGTCGGCAGCCGCATCCAGGCGCGCGTCGAGGAACTCGCTGTCGACCGCAATGACGTGGTCGACAAGGGCCAGACGCTCGCCCGCCTCGCTTTCGACGATCTCGGCGGCGAACTCCACACGGCCGAGGCGAGCGCCCGCGCCGCCCAGCACGCGGTGAGCGCCGCGCAGGCCGAACGCGACCGCGCCGTCGCGACGCTGGACAAGGCGCGCGCGACCCATGAAAGGCAGGTCGCGCTGCTCGCCAAAGGTGTCGCCAGCGAGGCCGGGCTGGAAGACGCGCTCGCCGCCCGCCGCCAGGCCGAGGCCGACCTCGCGCATGCCGGCCGCGGCGTGGAGCAGGCCGAGGCCGAGCACGAGGCCGCGATGGCACGCGTCGCCGTCGCTCGCGCCCAGCTCGACGACAGCGTGTTGCGCGCGCCGATTGCCGGCGTCGTGGTGTCGCGCGCCCACCATGTCGGGGATGTGCTGACCCCCGGCAGCGAAGTGCTGCATCTCGTCGATCCCGCCAGCCTCGTGCTGACCGCCCGGCTGGACGAGAGCGCCATCTCCGCCGTCCTGCCGGGGCAGGCGGCGCGCGTCACCTTCACCCGTGCCAAGGAACCGATTTCCGGCCATGTCCTACGGCTCGGGCGCGAGGTCGACGCGGAGACGAGGGAGTTCGAGATCGACATCTCGCTCGATGCGCTTCCCGCCAATTGGGCGCTCGGCCAGCGGGCCATGGCGCGCATCCTGATCGAGCGGCGCGGCTCCGTGCTGACGGTTCCATCCTCATTCCTCGTCTGGCGCGACGGGCGCCCGGGCGTATGGGTGGCGATGCATGCCCGCGCACGGTGGCAGGAAGTGACGCTGGGCCAGGCCGGTATGGAGCGCGTCGAGATCCGCCACGGCCTTGCCGCCGGCCAGACCATCCTCAAGCCCGGCGATCTCTATCCGTTCATGCGGGTGCGCCTTGTCGGTCCAGCCACATGAACCTGGCGCTGAAGGACACACTGCACGCCCCGACCCGCTTCGTGCTCACCGCGTTTGGCGTGGCTTTCCTCGTCATGGCGGTGATCGGCATGACCGGCCTCTATCGTGGCATAGTCGAGGATGCGCTGCTGATCATCGAGCGGATCGATGCCGATCTCTGGGTCGTGCAGGGTGAGCGCGCCGGCCCCTTCGCCGAGGGGTCGGCGGTGGCGGCCGACATGGATCGGCGGGTGGAGGGGGTGCCGGGCGTCGCAGACGTGCGGCGCTTCGCCCAGTTCAGCCAGCAGTTCAACTTTGGCGGCAGCTGGCGCCGCGCCACCGTGACCGGCGTCGACGTGCCGCGCGACGACGGGCGCTGGCTGCCGCTCGCCGAAGGCCGTTGGCTCGGCGGCAGCCGCTATGAGGCCGTGGCGGACGCCAGCACCGGCCTCAGGGTCGGCGATCGGATAGAACTCGCGCGCGACACCTACAGCATTGTCGGCCTCACCCGGCAGATGGTGGATTCGGCTGGCGACGGGCTGATCTTCGTCGGCATCAACGATGCGAGCGTCATAGCGCGGCGCCGCACCTCGGAAGAAATCCATCTGGCGCGAGCTGCGAGGAGTGGCACCCCCGCCGTCTCCGCCGATGCGAGTTCGGTAGCGCAGGAAAGCAAGATCGCCGCAGTGCTGGTCCGGCTCGACCCCACCGCCGAGGCCGCGCAGGTGATTGCCGCCATGCAGCGCTGGGGCGACGTGCGGGTCATGACGACGGGCGAACAGCGTGATCTGATGCTGAATGCAAGGCTCTGGAAGCTGCGCCTGCAGATCCTTGCATTCACCGGGATGATCCTCGTGATCACTGCCATCGTGGTGTCGCTGATCGTCTATACCATGACCCTCGAGAAGCTGCACGAGATCGCGCTACTCAAGCTGATGGGTGCCCGCGAACGCGTGGTGGTCGGCCTCATCGGCCAGCAGGCCGCGTACATCGGCGCCGCCGGCTATGTCCTCGCCATAGCGCTATCCTGGCTGATCTTTCCGCTCTTCCCGCGCCGGGTGGTGACGATCCCGTCCGATCTCGCGCAGATCGCGCTTGCCCTCGCCCTGGTCTGCGCCGCGGCGGCGTGGGTGGGGATCGCGCGCGCGTCACGGGTCAGCGCGCGGGAGGTGCTGTCGTGAGCGGCGCGCCCGTGCTCTCGGTGCGCGCGCTCACGCGCCACTACGCCACCGGTGCCGGGCTGGTACGCGCGCTCGACGGCGTGTCGCTCGAGGTTGCCGCCGGCGAGCTGATCGGCATCTTCGGGCCAAGCGGCTCGGGCAAGAGCACCTTCCTTATGCTGGCCGGGCTTCTGGAGAATCCGACCTCCGGCGAGGTCTGGCTGGCGGGCGAGAGGGTCTCCCATGCCGGCGCCGACCTCGACGCGCTGCGCGAGATACGCCGCAAACGCATCGGCTTCGTGTTCCAGAAGGCGAATCTGATCCCCTTCCTGTCCGCGGTGGAGAATGTCGCGCTCGGCCTCGAGATCGCCGATGTGAGCCCGCCCGACGCCCGCGCCCATGCCCGCCGGCTGCTCGCCGCACTTGATCTCGCGCACCGCGCCGACAGCCTGCCGGCGAAGCTCTCCGGCGGCGAGCAGCAGCGCGTGGCGGTGGCGCGCGCCCTCGCCAATGCACCACCGCTCATCCTCGCCGACGAGCCCACGGCGGCGCTGGACCGCGTACGCGGCCGTCAGGTGATGGACATCTTCCGCCGTATCGCCGCTGCCCATGGGGCGGCCGTGGTGGTGATCACCCATGATCCGCGCTCGACCGACCTTTTCGACCGCATCGTTCACTTCGAAGACGGGCGGATGTGTGCGGGGACGGTGGAGCGGTACTGATGCTCGACACGCCGTTCGTTGCGCCCAGTGCTGAGACGCCGGCCACGGACTGACCGAGTGGGATAGATAGCAAAACGTCCGTCGTTTCAGCCGATTGGCAGAAAATAGCCGAGATGATGAACGAAACGAACGGCACGGGCGCGAAACCGCATCGACGACGGCAGGCGCGGCGTGCCGCCGAAGTCGGGGTGGAGCCGACTGGCCTGCTGCCGGTTTCGAGGACACCGCGATTGGGTGTTTCATGAAGCCGGAGGTGGCAGATGCAGCGACGGAAGTTT
>NZ_JAHBGC010000046.1 GCF_018390645.1 Ancylobacter dichloromethanicus | reverse complement strand
CCTTCAGGACATGGAATTCGCCATACCATTTATGCACGCCGACGAGATCGACGGCGACCTCCCGCCCCGGGGGCGTATGGACGGCGTGCAATACGTCGCTCGGAACGATCGAATGAGTGTCGGACATAAGCACAGATCTCCGTCAATGCCGGTGAGAGGTGTTCAGCCGCCGCTCCACGAAGAGCGAGTAGCGTGACATGCCGAAGCAGAAGAGGAAATAGACCACGCCGGCAAAGGCGAAGCCGGTATAGAGCGTCACCGGCGTCGCCCAGTTCGGGTCGGTGAACGAGGCGCGGAGCTGGCCGAGAAAGTCGAAGATCGAGACGATCAGCACCAGCGTCGTGTCCTTGAACAGGCTGATGAAGCTGTTCACGATGCCGGGAATGACGAGCGTCAGCGCCTGCGGCAGGATGATAAGGCGCATCATCTGGCTCCAGGTCAGCCCCATCGCCATCGCGCCCTCATACTGCCCCTTCGGGATCGCCTGCAGGCCGCCGCGCACCACCTCCGCCATATAGGCGGCCGAGAACAGAGCCACCCCGACAAGGGCCCGCAGCAGCGCGTCCGGATTGGCCCCCTGCGGCAGGAACAGCGGCAGCATGTAGGTGGCGAAGAACAGCACGGTGATCAGCGGCACGCCGCGCCAGAACTCGATGAAGATCACCGAGAGCAACCGCACGATCGGCATCTGCGAGCGGCGCCCGAGCGCCAGAACGATGCCGAGCGGCAGCGAGGCGACGATGCCGGTCACCGCGATGACCAACGTGACCAGCAGGCCACCCCATTGGCGGGTCTCGACATATTCGAGCCCGACATCGACGTCCCAGGCAAAGATGACCAGACCGAGCGCGAGGAACACCCAGAACGTGCTCAGCGCTGCGGATCGGCCGCTACCGCCGAGCAGGGCGATTAGGCCGCCCATCGCCACGATTGCGAGCAACGCGGTCAGTACATAGTCGACCCAGAACACAAGGTTGATACCGCCGATGGCTGCATCGCCGACGAAGCTGCCGATCAGCCCGAAGCGTTCCAGCAGGAAGGCCGAGGCGTCGATGTTGCCTCCGGTCAGCAGCACGAAGGCGACCACCGGATAGACGACGAAGAACAGGAACGAGGTCAGCCGCTTGAATGGCAGGCTCGGCACCAGCAGCGGCACCAGCAGGAGCACACCGGCCGCGAAGACGATATCCACCCGCCAGCGCTCGGCGATCGGGTAGAAGCCATAGATGAGCTGGCCGAACTTGGCATGGATGAACGGCCAGCAGGCGCCAACCTGCGGGCCGAGGCAGGCCTCGCGGTTTTCACCGGTCCACACCGCATCGAGGAACATGAAGCGGATGAAAGGTGGCACTACCCACGCCACCAGCAGGATGCCAAGAACGGTCAGCGTGGTGTTCAGGACGCCGGAGAACAGGTTCTCCCGCATCCAGGCCACCGCGCCGATGCGCTGCGTGGGCGGCGGCAGCGCCGGCGCCATCTCGTTGCGGATGAAGGTCCCGTCGTCGAAGGTCATGCTCATGGCCGGGCCCTCTACCGTTCAACCAGCGCGACGCGCCTGTTGTAGGCGTTCATGATCGTCGCGGTGATGATCGACAGCAGCAGGTAGACACCCATGGTGATGGCGATGATCTCGATCGCCTGCCCGGTCTGGTTCAGCGCCGTGCCGGCGAACACCGCCACGAGATCGGGATAGCCGATGCCGACCGCCAGCGAGGAGTTCTTGGTGAGGTTGAGATACTGGCTGGTCAGTGGCGGAATGATCACCCGCATGGCCTGCGGAATGATCACCAGCCGCAGCGTCTGCCCGTTGCGCAGGCCGAGCGAATGCGCCGCCTCGGACTGGCCGTGGCTCACCGACTGGATGCCGGAGCGCACATTCTCGGCGATGAAGGCGGCGGTATAGGTCGCCAGCGCCACCGTCAGCGCGACGAATTCCGGGATGACCTGCACGCCGCCGACGAAATTGAAACCCTTGAGTTCGGGCGTCTCGAAGCTGATCGGAAAGCCGGTGACGATCATCGCCACGAGCGGAAGGCCGATCAGCAGGCCGAGATTGATCCACAGCACCGGCAGCCGCCGGCCGGTCTCCTCCTGACGGCTCGCCGACCAGTGGCGGAACAAAATGACCAGGAGAACCGCGAGGCCGATCGCCCAGACCACGATGCCGGCCCCTTCGCCGAACAGCGGGCGCGGCAGGATGATGCCGCGGTTGGAAATGAACACCTCGCCAAAAAGGCTGATGCTCTGGCGTGGACTTGGCATCGCGCTGAGCACCGCGAGATACCAGAACAGGATCTGGAACAGCGGCGGCAGATTGCGCAGCACCTCGACATAGACGGTCGAGATCGTTCGCACGACGAAGTTCTTCGACAGCCGGCCGATGCCGACCAGGAAGCCGATGATGGTGGCGAGGATGATGCCCACCACTGCCACGAGGATGGTGTTGAGCAGACCGACGAAGAAGGCCCGGCCATAGGTCGAGGTTTCGCTATAGGGAATCAGCGTCTGGTTGATGCCGAAGCCGGACGTGTTGTCGAGAAAGCCGAAGCCGGTGGCGATCTTCTGCGCGGCGAGGTTGTCGCGGGCATTTTCCGCGAAGCTCCAGCCCAGAAACACGACCACGACCAGCGCGATAAGCTGAAGGCCGATGCTCCGTACCTTCGGATCGTTGATGAATGAAGTCTTCGCACGCCCGCCGACGGGCCCAGCCAAATCCGTCATAGTCCCCCTCGCCTCGGATCGAGGCCACGCATGTCTCCGACGCCGAACTTGAAGTCGGTTCTGCCGGAGAGTGGAGGCTCCCGAAACGCCGGAAGCCTCCAGATTTCACAGCCTCAGCGGATCGGCATGCCGTACTGGATGCCGCCCTTGTTCCACAGCGCGTTGAGGCCGCGCGAGAGCTTCAGGGGGGTGTCGGGGCCGACGGTACGGTCGTACATCTCACCGTAATTGCCGACATTCTTGATGATCAGGTAGCCCCAGTCATTGCCGAGACCCAGGCCCTCGCCATACTTGCCCTCGGTACCCACGAGGCGCTTGATCTCCGGGTTGGTGGCGCTCTTCACCTGCTCGTCGACATTCTGGGAAGTGACGCCGAGTTCCTCGGCGATAAGCTGAGCATTCAGCACCCACTTCACGATGTCGAACCACTGGTCGTCGCCATGGGCCACCACGGGGCCGAGCGGCTCCTTGGAGATGATCTCGGGCAGCACGATGTGGTCGTCGGGATTGGTCAGCTTGAGGCGTTCGCCGGCAAGGCCTGAACGGTCGGTAGTGAGCACGTCGCAGCGGCCGGCGTCATAGGCCTTGACCACTTCGTCATTGGTGGCGAAGGCGATGACTTCGTAGGTCATGTTGTTGGCGCGGAAGAAGTCGGCGAGGTTCTGCTCGGTCGTGGTTCCGGTCTGGGTGCAGACCGAGGCGCCAGACAGTTCGAGCGCCGAATTCACCTTCTTGTCCTTGCGGATCATGAAGCCCTGGCCGTCATAATAGGTGACGCCGGTGAAGTTGAGGCCCAGCGAGGTGTCGCGGGTGATGGTCCAGGTGGTGTTGCGCGACAAGACGTCGATATCGCCCGACTGAAGCGCGGTGAAGCGGTCCTTGGCGGAAAGCGGCGTGAACTTCACCTTGGTGGGATCGCCGAAAATCGCGGCGGCGACAGCGCGGCAGAATTCCACGTCGAGGCCGCTCCACTCACCCTTGTCGTTGGGGTTGGAGAAGCCGGGCAGCCCCTGGCTGACGCCGCACTGGACGAAGCCCTTTGACTTCACCTGCTCGAGTTTCGTGGCAGCCTGCGCGCCGAACGCGCACAGGCCCATGGCACCCGCAAGGGCGAACGTTGAGAGGAGGCGTTTCATTATGGCAGCCTTCTTCATTCGGATTGGAGCTGACGTGTCCGCCGCGAGGGCGAGCGGCACGAGTGACAGAAAAGGCAATTCGCATGCCGCCGAGGGCATCCGGAAACGTAACATGCCTACTTCCTTCGTCTGACGGCGCCCCAGAAGACCCCCTCGGGCACCACCGCAGCAGACGTACCGTCATCAGAGCGCCGCAATTCGGTCCGGTCAAGCGCTTGACGGGGCGATGCAGGCCCGTTCCCTATGCGACCTTCGATGAAGCGGACCAGACAGGCTATAACCATGGCGAACAAGACGAAAAGCACGATCCCCGGCAACCTCTCGGTCGACACCGAACTGGTCGTCGCCGGCCGCGAGCCGTTTCGCCATGACGGCTTCGTGAATACGCCGATCGTGCGCGGCTCCACCGTGCTCTCGCCGACCGTCGCCGATCTCGAAGGCCATACAGGACGCTACAGCTATGGCCGGCGCGGCAATCCCACCGTGGAGAGCCTGGAGATCGCCCTTACCCGCATCGAGGGCGGCGCCGGCGTGGTGCTCACGCCGTCCGGGCTGTCCGCCGTCAGCCTCGCGCTGCTCGCGGTGCTCAAGGCCGGCGACCATCTGCTCATGGTCGACAGCGCCTACCAGCCGACCCGCCGCGTCTGCGATGAGGTGCTGACTCGCTATGGCATCGAGACCACCTATTACGACCCCCTGCTCGGCAGCGGCATCGCCAGCCTCGTCCGACCGAACACGCGGGCAATCTTCCTGGAATCGCCCGGCTCGCAGTCCTTCGAGATTCAGGACGTGCCGGCCATCGTCGATGTCGCGTCCCAGCACGACATCGTCACCCTGATGGACAACACCTGGGCGACGCCGCTGTTCTTCCGCCCGCACGATTTCGGCGTCGACATCTCGATCCAGGCCGGCACGAAATATCTCGGTGGGCATTCCGATCTCAACATCGGCACCATATCCGCCAATGCGCGCACCTACCGGCGGGTCCACCTGGCCCATGGCGACCTCGGCATCACCGTCGCGCCGGAAGACGCTTTCCTCGCCTCGCGGGGATTGCGCACCATGGCGGTGCGGCTGGAGCGCCACCAGCAATCGGCGCTCACCCTCGCCCACTGGCTGTCGACGCGGCCGGAAGTGCGGCTTGTGCTGCATCCCGCCTTGCCGCAACATCCCGGCCACGCGCTGTGGAAGCGCGATTTCAAGGGCGCCTCCGGGCTGTTCAGCATCATTCTCCAGCCAGTGCCGAAGCCAACCGTCGACGCCTTCCTCGACGCGCTCTCGCTGTTCGGGCTGGGCTATAGCTGGGGCGGCTTCGAGAGCCTCGCCATCCCGTTCGATTGCAGCCCCTACCGCTCGGCAACGCACTGGGCGCCCGGAGGCCCGGCCATCCGGCTGCAGATCGGCCTTGAGGACCCGGCCGACCTCGTCGCCGATCTCGACAGCGGCTTTGCGGCGATGGCAGCGGCGGGTTGAGCGCCGTCAGCCGCGACGGTAGGGCGCCAGCCGCACCTCGCGCAGGCTGTTGTAGTCGAAGCCACGCAAATCGGCGCCGCGCTGGATGCGCAGGCCGATCGCCTCAGCCCGCCGGGCGAACCGCGGCTCCTGCCGCCGTTCGACGAAGACGACGCGGCAGCCTCCCCCGGCCTTGAGGAAATCGGCGGCGCCGGCACCATCCAGAAAGCGCGGCGCGTCCGGCAGAAGCAGGGCGAGGCTCGGCTCATTGAAACCGGCAATGCCGACCTCGATGTCGCCGGCCTCCGCGCCACAGGGTTCGCGCGCTGCCGCGGCCACCACGCGCGGCGCCATCCAGAAGCTCTCTATGTTCGGCAGCACCAGTTGCATCACGCCGAAGCCGGAGACCAGCATGCCGGCAATGGCGACCAGCGCCGATTTCTCGATGCCATAGTCGCGCACCGAGCCCGCCGCGACCACCAGCGCGAAGAATCCGACCAGCAGCAGCGGCCAGGCCAGCACGCTTGTCGTGCGGTCGAACACCGCCATGCCCAGCAGTGCCGCCACCGCTATCACCGCGCCGATCAGCGGCCACAGCCACAACACCCGCGTCAGGCGCATATTGCCGAGGGCCAGCGCCCCGCGTTCCACCGCGACGCCGATCAGTATGGCAATCGCCGGCAGGGTCGGCGCCACATAGGCGGGCACCTTGGTGGGGAGCAGTTCGAACAGCAACCAGGCCGGCACCACCCACGCCAGCAGGAAGCGCACGGAGCCGATGCGGCGGGCTTTCCAGACGATGGGAGCGGCCAGTGCTGCCAGAGGCGCCGCCGGCCAGAACAGCGCGAAGAACAGCAGCGTGTAGATCCCGGGCAGGCCGGTAAAGCCCCGATACGCGCCCGCCACCTGCCCGAGCAATGTGCGCATGACGAACTCGTCCTGTGTCTCCGGCGGCGCGTAGCGGCGCAGCAGGAACCAGCCGCCGGCGACGAGGACCAGAAGACCGAGCCCTGGATAGGAGCGCGCGCGCCGCAGGAACAGCGCCGAGCGGTCCATCGCTAGCAGCGCCGCCAGCGGCAGCAGCAGATAAAGCGGCGTCATCAGTCCCTTGGTGAACAGGCCGAAGGCCAGCGCCGCCCAGAACGCCAGGGCGAGGCGGGCCTCATGGGGCGACTGGTCCCAGTTGCCGGCGGGCCCGCTCCGGCGCTCGGCGAGATAGAGACGACCCAGCGCACCCATCATCGCCGCGACCGAGCCGAGCAGAAACACTTCCGGCACGGCGAGACGTCCCCCCACCCCGAGGGCGACGCTGCTCGCCAGCAGGCTGGCGGCGAGCACGGCGGCGCGCCTGTGGATGAAGGCCAGCGCTGCCCAGTAGGTCAGCAGAACGGCGCCGATTGCGGCAGCGAGCGAAGGCAGCCGGTAGAGCCAGATCCGGGTGTGCGCATCCGGCACGCCGACCAGATCGGCGGCCTTCACCACGGCGGCCTGGAACCAGTGCAGGCCCAGCGCCCGCGTGCGCTTCGCCTCCCAGCCCAGCCTCGTCTCGGTCAGATCGCCGGTCTCGACCATGTGACGGCTGATCAGGGCGAAGCGGGCCCCATCCCGGTCCACCGGGGGAATGGAGAAGAATCCCGGCAGCAGCGCCACCAGACAGAGCACGACAAGAAACAGGCAGGCCCGCCGGTGGGAACCGCAGCCGAGATCGAACAGTTCGACGATCCGGTCGGGAAGGCGCAGGCCGCGCTGGGTGTAGAGCGGGGCGGCACGTCCGTTGCCGCCCGCAATCGGTGACTTCATCTGATGGAATCCCTCCGCCCCGATGAACTCATACCAGACGGAAGGGCCACGCCGCATCGGCCGGCGCTCACCCGGGACACGATATCCGAAGGTGTGGCCGGCGGGTCGACAATGTCCGCTCTCGCCAGCCGCGCTTGGCTCAAGCCGCCGGCACCGCCTCGTCGCGCGGGCCGGGCACCGCGACGGCGAGACCGCCCGCCGCCTCGATGAACCGCGCCACCTCGGCCACGCCGTCGCCGGCGCGCACATTGGCGAACACGAAGGGGCGCCGCCCGCGCATGCGGCGCGAATCGCGGTCCATCACCTCCAGCGAGGCGCCAACCATCGGCGCGAGGTCCACCTTGTTGATCACCAGCAGGTCGGAACGGGTGATCCCCGGCCCACCCTTGCGTGGGATCTTCTCGCCCGCCGAGACGTCGATCACATAGATGGTGAGGTCCGCCAGTTCCGGCGAGAAGGTCGCGGCGAGGTTGTCGCCGCCGGACTCGATGAGGATCAGGTCGAGCCGGGGAAATCGCCCGCGCATCTCGGCGATGGCGGCGAGGTTGGCGGAAGCGTCCTCGCGGATGGCGGTGTGCGGGCAGCCCCCCGTCTCCACCCCCATGATGCGCTCGGCCGGAAGCGCCCCGGCGCGGGTGAGGATTTCCGCATCCTCCTTGGTATAGATGTCGTTGGTGATGGCGGCCAGATCGTAGCGCTCGCGGAAGACCCGGCACAGCGCCTCCATCAGCGCCGTCTTGCCCGAACCGACCGGCCCGCCAATGCCGACCCGGAGCGGGCCGCTGCTGTCGCTCGCCATGGAATTCCCCTTCGCTTCAGCTTCGGAACAGTCGCGTGTACTGCGTCTCGTGGCGCATCGACGCGATATCGGATTTCAGCGCCGCGCCACCGAGCTGGTCGAGCGGCACGCCGATCGCCTGCGGCGCGACCTTCCGGACGGTCCGCGTCGCCGCAGCCAGCGCCTTGTTGCCGTCGCTCTGGCCCAGCGGCACGAGGCGCACGGCGGCGGAGACCAGATTGGCCGCCACCGCATTGAGATAAAGCGAGGCCGTCGCCGGCAATGGCAGGCCATGCGCCGCCGCCGCGATGCCGACCGCTGCCGGATAGGCGACACGCCCGTCCCACACCTCTCCCAGCCGCTCAAGCGCCGGCGCCGGCCAGGCGGCGCGGGTGGCCGCCAGAAAGGCGTCACCCTGGTTCAGCGTTTCCATCTGGCGCTCGCGCGAGGGGGCGAAGGCGGCCGCGAGTTCCAGCACGTCGCGCAGCCCGCCATCGTCGGCCGCGCGCACCGCCTCGAAGGCATGCGCCAGCAGCACTGCGTCAGCGAAGGGGCCGCCATGGCGCAGAAGTGCCTCGACCCAACCCGTAAGCGAGGCGAGGTCGGAAATCTCCCGCGTCTCGACCGCCCATTCGAGACCGTGCGAATAGGCGAAGGCACCCACCGGATAAGCGGGCGAGAGCCAGACGAACAGAGCCAGCAGGTCGGGCGAGGCGCCGGCCGGCGCCGCAGCGGCCTTGCTCATGAAAGGAGCCTAGTGGCCGTGCTTGTGGTCGTGATGATGGGCATGATCGTGGCCATGGTCATGGTCATGGCCGCAACCGCAGTCGGGGCCGTGCTCGTGGGCCACCGCCGCGGCGGCCTGAACATGCAGCACGTCGCGCTCCTTGCCGTGCCCGTGATGCTCATGCGCATGTTCGCGGTCATCGTGCCCATGCTCATGGCCGTGATGATCGTGCCCGCAACCGCAGGCGTCGCCATGCGCGTGATCGTGGTGATGGTGCGCGTGTGCGTGCCCGGCATGGCCGTGCGCCTCGGCGGCCTCATAGGCGCCGCCTTCCGGCTCGAAGGCCGCCTCGACGGTTTCGACGCCGGCGCCGAGACCGCGCGCCATGTCTTCCAGCACGCTGTCGCGGGCGATGCGGATGCGGTCGGCGAGCAATTGGGCTGGCACATGCCGGTTGCCGAGGTGCCAGGCAAGGCGGGCGAGATGGTGCGCGTCCTGCGCCACGATCTCCGCCACGGGTTCTTCGGCCGCGACCACCGCGACGACACGGTCGTCTTCCAGCTTCAGCCCGTCACCATCCTTGAGCCGGGTTGCCTCGTCGAGGTCGAGCAGAAACGCGACGTCGCCATCGCCGCGCATGGCGATGCGCCGGCGGTAGCGCCCGTCATGGGGCAGCACGACACGGTCGGCGGCGGTTGTGGCGTCCCAGCTACCAGCGGGAAGAATCTGGCGGGCACGGATCATGGTCGTCTCCTTCGGAGCTCGCATTCGGCTGTGCGGCAGCCTGAGGCTCCGATCCTTAGAACAGGAAGTAGCGCTGCGCCATGGGCAGTTCGGTGGCCGGCGCGCAGGTCAGCAACTCGCCATCCGCCCGCACCTCATAGGTTTCCGGGTCGATCTCCAGATGCGGGGTCGCGCTGTTGTGAATCATCGATGCCTTGGAGATGCCGCCGCGCACATTTTCCACCGCGACGGCACGCTTCTCCAGCCCCAGCTTGTGCGCGACGTTCAGTTCCATCGCCGCCTGCGAGACGAAGGTGAGGCAGGTCGCGGTGCGGGCCTTGCCATAGGCACCCCACATCGGCCGGTAATGCACCGGCTGCGGGGTCGGGATCGACGCGTTCGGGTCGCCCATCACCGCCGCGACGATGGTGCCGCCCTTGATCACCATGTCCGGCTTGGTGCCGAAGAAGGCCGGCGACCAGACCACGAGGTCAGCCAGCTTGCCGTTCTCCACCGAGCCGATATGGCGCGAGATGCCGTGCGCGATGGCGGGGTTGATGGTGTATTTGGCGATGTAGCGCTTGGCCCGGGCATTGTCGTTGCGCTCAGAATCGCCCGGTAGCACGCCGCGCTGCAGCTTCATCTTGTGCGCGGTCTGCCAGGTGCGGGTGACGACCTCGCCCAGCCGGCCCATGGCCTGGCTGTCGGAAGCCATCATCGAGATGGCGCCGAGATCGTGCAGGATATCCTCGGCGGCGATGGTCTCCTTGCGGATGCGGCTCTCGGCGAAGGCGAGGTCCTCGGCGATCAGCGGGTCGAGGTGGTGGCACACCATGAGCATATCGAGATGCTCGTCGAGCGTGTTGATGGTGAAGGGCCGCGTCGGGTTGGTGGAGGACGGCAGCACGTTGGGCAGGCCTGCGACCTTCATGATGTCCGGCGCATGGCCGCCGCCCGCGCCTTCGGTGTGGAAGGCATGGATGGTGCGACCCTTGAACGCGGCGATGGTGTCCTCGACGAAGCCGCTCTCGTTGAGCGTGTCGGTGTGGATCATCACCTGGATGTCGTACTCGTCCGCCACCGAGAGGCAATTGTCGATCGCCGCCGGGGTCGTGCCCCAGTCCTCGTGCAGCTTGAGCGAACAGGCGCCGGCCTCGATCTGCTCGACTAGCGGGCCGGGCAGCGAGGCATTGCCCTTGCCGGAGAGCGCGAGGTTGACCGGGAAGCTGTCGAAGGCGCGCAGCATCATCTCGATATGCCACGGCCCCGGGGTGCAGGTGGTGGCATTGGTGCCCGCCGCCGGGCCGGTGCCGCCGCCCAGCATGGTGGTGACGCCGCTCATCAGCGCGTGCTCGATCTGCTGCGGGCAGATGAAGTGGATGTGGCTGTCGAAGCCGCCGGCGGTGATGATCTTGCCCTCGCCCGCGATCACCTCGGTCGAGGCGCCGATGACGATGTCGACGCCGGGCTGGATGTCCGGGTTCCCGGCCTTGCCGATGCCGTGAATGCGCCCGTCGCGTATGCCGATATCGGCCTTCACGATGCCCCAGTGGTCGAGGATCAGCGCGTTGGTGATGACGGTGTCGACCGCCCCTTCCGCCCGCATCACCTGCGACTGGCCCATGCCGTCGCGTATCGTCTTGCCGCCGCCGAATTTCACCTCCTCGCCATAGACAGTGAAATCCTTCTCCACCTCGATGACGAGGCAGGTATCGGCGAGACGCACACGGTCCCCGGTGGTCGGCCCGAACATCTCGGCATAGGAGGCGCGGGAAATCTTGATGGACATGCGGCATTCCGTTTCGGCAAAGAGGCTGTGGGGCGGCGGGTGCTCTCAGGCGGCGGGCGTCACAGCTTGCCCATCACACCCTGGCGGAAGCCGTAGACCTCGCGCTTGCCGGCAAGCGACACCAGCGTCACCTCGCGGCTCTGTCCCGGCTCGAAGCGCACCGCCGTGCCCGACGCGATGGCGAGGCGCATGCCACGCGCCTTGTCGCGGTCGAAGGCGAGCGCCGGATTGGTCTCGAAGAAATGGTAGTGGCTGCCGACCTGGATCGGCCGGTCGCCGGTGTTGGCGACGGTGACGGAAACGAACTCGCGCCCGGCCAGAAGCTCGATCTCGCCCTCCTCCAGCAGCATTTCGCCCGGCGCCCCGGCACCATGGCTGGAGGCGATCGGCTCATGCACGGTGACCAGCTTGGTACCGTCCGGAAACGTCGCCTCGACCTGGATCTCGACGATCATCTCGGCGACGCCCGGCATCACCTGGTCGCCGGACAGCACCGTGGTGCCCAGCGTCATCAGTTCCGCGACGGTCTTGCCGTCGCGCGCGCCCTCCACCACCACATCGGTGATCAACGCCACCGCCTCGGGATAGTTGAGCTTCACGCCGCGCTCAAGACGGCGGCGGGCCACCAGGGCCGCCATGGCGACGAGCAGCTTGTCCTTCTCGCGCGGGCTGAGGTTCATGGATGCGTCTCCGGCTCTGCAAAGGCGAATGTCGGGTAGGAAGCGAAGGTGATTAGCATCGGGTGGGCGGCTTGCGTCGGGTGACCTGCATCAGGAGTGCCAGATGCGCGGCACCTCGCCGACGCCCAGCGCGGCGATCGCCCGGCGGATCGCGCTCTCCAGCGGCGCGCCGTCACGGGCCAGCAGGCGCACCGACAGCATGCCGTCCCACGCGCTCGCCCCGGCATCGAGGCCATCGGGAAGTTCGGCGGGCTCGACATCTTCCGCCGCGCCGCCAAGACCGAGGGCGACGCGCACATCGTCCAGCCGGCTCTCGGCATCGGGCGCGACCAGCAGCAGCGTCGCGAAGGCGGCCCAGCCGCCGGCGGTGGCGCGGCGGTCCAGCGTGGCGGCGATGTCGCCATCGAGTTGCAGCCCGTCGGCGTAGATCAGGCGCCCGCCGCGACGGATGCGCCAGCGATCGTGCAGCCGGCCATAAGACAGGCGTTCACCGCGCGCCGTGCGGCCGAGAATGACCGGCTCGACCAGCAGCAGGCGGGCATCGGGCGCGACCTCGGCACCGATGGATCGCTCGACCCGTGCGCCATCGAACACGATGGTCGCCTGCGGCATCCAGTGGAGGCCGGCACCGCCCTCCACCGTCAGTTCGACGGCAATGCGCGAGGTGGCACCGTCCGAGCGATAGATTTTCTCGGCGGCCTGCGTCGTGACCACCAAATGGGCATCGCGCCCGGCATGAAGGCAGCTCTGCGAGGCATCGCCCCCCGCCAATCCGCCACCGGTGTTGATCATCACCGCCTCCAGCGCGCGCCCGCGCCGGCCCGAACGCGGAAAGCGCACCCGGGCAAAGCCTTCTTCCTCAATGCGCCCGCGCACCGTGCGCCCGTCCAGCGCCCGCGCCTCGACCACGAGCCGCCCCCGCCCGCGTCGCTCGAGCGGGATCGTGGCGGCGGCGTCAGACGGCAATGCGGTTGCGAACATCAGGGTCCTCAAGGGCTGCGCCATCACCCGACATCACCACCGCGCCGCGCTCCATCACGATGAAATGGTCGGCGAGTTCCTTGGCGAAGTCGAAATACTGCTCGACCAGCACGATGGCGATGTCGCCCTTGGAGCGCAGATAGCGGATGGCGTTGCCGATATCCTTGATGATCGAGGGCTGGATGCCCTCGGTCGGCTCGTCCAGCACCAGCACTTTGGGCCGCATGGTGAGCGCGCGGCCAATGGCAAGCTGTTGCTGCTGGCCGCCGGAAAGGTCGCCGCCGCGCCGGCGCATCATCGAATCGAGCACCGGGAACAGCGAGAATACATCGTCGGGAATGAACCGCTCCGCGCGCTTCAGGGGCGCGAAACCGGTCTCCAGATTTTCCGCCACGGTGAGCAGCGGGAAGATCTCGCGCCCCTGCGGCACGAAGGCGATGCCCCGGCGCGCCCGCTCGGAGGGTGCCATCGTGGTGATGTCCTCGCCATTGAAGTGGATCGCGCCGGTCGCGACAGGCGCCTGCCCGACGATGGCCCGCATCAGGCTGGTCTTGCCCACACCGTTGCGCCCGAGCACGCAGGTCACCTTGCCCGGTTCGGCGGCGAGCGAGACGCCGCGCAGCGCCTGCGCCGCGCCGTAGAAGAGGTTGACGTCCTGAACTTCCAGCATGCGCCTAGCGTCCCAGATAGACTTCGATCACGCGCTCATTGGCGCTGACCTGATCGAGCGTTCCTTCGGCCAGCACCGAGCCCTCATGCAGGCACATGACGCGCACGCCGAGGTCGCGCACAAAGGTCATGTCGTGCTCGACCACCACCACCGAATGGCCGTTGGCGTTGATCTCGCGCAGCAGTTCCGCAGTCTGGGCCGTCTCCGCGTCGGTCATCCCCGCCACCGGCTCGTCGACCAGCAGGAGCTTGGGGTCCTGCGCCAGGAGCATGCCGATCTCCAGCCACTGCTTCTGGCCGTGCGACAGCGCGCCACCGAGCCGCTCGCGATGTTCGGTCAGCCGTATGGTCTCGAAGATCTCGTCGATGCGCTCGCGCGCCGCCGCGCTCTCGCGGTGGAAGATGTTGGGCAGCGCCCGGCGCTGGCCCTTCAGCGCCAGGCGCAGATTGTCGAGCACCGTGTGGTTCTCGAACACGGTCGGCTTCTGGAACTTGCGGCCGATGCCAAGCGTGGCGATCTGCGTCTCGTCCAGCTTGGTCAGGTCGGTGGTGCCGCCATTGAAGAACACGTCCCCGCGATCGGGGCGGGTCTTGCCGGTGATGACGTCCATCATCGTCGTCTTGCCGGCGCCGTTGGGACCGATGACGGCCCGCATCTCGCCGGGATCGACGGTGAAGGACAGCGCGTTCAGCGCCCGGAATCCATCGAAGGTGACGGTGACGGCGTCGAGATAGAGCAGCGCCTCAGTCAATTCCTTCTTCTCGGCGGGAGCCGGCTCGGAAGGGGTCGAGGGGGCCAGCATGGCGGTGTCGGTCATGTCGCGTCCCCTCATTCGGCCGGGCCGGGCGCGGCGAGCGGCGCGGCCGGTATGTCGTCATGCCGCCGGCGCTTCTCGCGCCAGTCGTAATAGGTGCCGACGATGCCCTTGGGCAGGAACAGGGTGACGGCGACGAACAGGCCGCCGAGCATGAACAGCCAGTACGGGGCGAGCATGCCTGACGTGAAGTAGGTCTTGGCGTAGTTCACCAGCACCGCCCCCAGCGCCGCGCCCACCAGCGTGCCGCGCCCGCCCACCGCCACCCAGACGATGATCTCGATCGAGTTGGCGGGCGAGAATTCGGAGGGGTTGATGATGCCGACCTGCGGCACGTAGAGCGCGCCGGCGATGCCCGCCAGCATGGCCGAGACCACGAAGGCGACCAGCTTGTAGTTCTCCGCCCGGTAGCCGGTGAACCGCACCCGCGTCTCGGCATCGCGGATGGCGACCAGCACTTTGCCGAAATGCGAGCGCACGAGGAACCGGCACAGCACATAGCCCAGCCCCAGCGCCAGCGCCGAGAGCACGAACAAGGTCAGCCGCGTCCCGTCCGCCTGGATGTTGAAGCCGAGAATGTCCTTGAAGTCGGTCAGGCCGTTATTGCCGCCGAAACCCATGTCGTTGCGGAAGAAGGCCAGCAGCAGGGCGAAGGTCATCGCCTGGGTGATGATGGAGAGGTACACGCCGGTGACGCGCGAGCGGAAGGCGAACCAGCCGAACACCAGCGCGAGAATACCCGGCGCCAGCAGCACCATCAGCGCGGCGAAGGGGAACCAGTCGAAGCCGTACCAGAACCAGGGCAGTTCCTTCCAGTTCAGGAACACCATGAAGTCCGGCAGCACGGGATCGCCATAGACGCCGCGCGTGCCGATCTGGCGCATCAGATACATGCCCATCGCGTAGCCGCCGAGCGCGAAGAAGGCGCCCTGGCCGAGCGAGAGGATGCCGACATAGCCCCAGATCAGGTCGACCGAGAGCGCCAGCAGCGCATAGGTCAGGTACTTGCCGAGCAGCGAGACGACATAGGTCGGCACATGCACGGCCGAATCCGGCGCCACGGCGAGGTTCAGCACCGGCACCAGCACCGACGCGGCAAAGAGCACGGCGAGGAAGATGATGCCACTGGTGCCCAGCAGGGCGGGCTGGCGGGTGATGCTCATGCCGGTCGTGCTCGTGCTTGCAGGGGGCGTGCTCATGCCTCGATCGACCTCCCCTTGAGGGCGAACAGGCCGCGGGGGCGCTTCTGGATGAAGAGGATGACGATGACCAGCAGCGCGATCTTGCCGAGCACGGCGCCGGCATAGGGCTCCAGCAGCTTGTTGGCGACGCCGAGCGTCATGGCGCCGACAAGGGTGCCCCACAGATTGCCCACCCCGCCGAACACGACGACCAGGAAGCTGTCGATAATGTAGCTCTGCCCGAGGTTTGGCGACACGTTGTCGATCTGGCTGAGGGCCACGCCGGCCATACCGGCAATGCCGGAGCCGAGGCCGAAGGTCATCGCGTCGACCCAGTTGGTGCGGATGCCCATGGAGGCCGCCATGCGGCGGTTCTGGGTCACGGCGCGCATTTCGAGACCGATGCGGGTCAATCGCAGGGTCGCGAGGAGCGCAAAGAAGACCAGCAGCGCGAACACGATGATCCAGAGTCGCCCCGAGGTGATGGAGAGATGGCCGATCTCGAAGCTGCCGGACATCCAGCTCGGGGCGCCGACCTCGCGGTTGGTAGGCCCGAAAATGGTGCGGATCGCCTGCTGCAGGATCAACGAGATGCCCCAGGTGGCGAGCAGTGTCTCCAGCGCCCGGCCGTACAGGAAGCGGATCACGGTGCGCTCGATGATGACGCCGATCAGCCCGGTGAACAGGAAGGCCAGCGGGATGGCGATCAGCAGCGAGGCGTCGAACAGGCCGGGATAGGAGGTGCGGATCACCTCCTGCACCACGAAGGTGGTGTAGGCGCCGAGCATCACCATCTCGCCATGCGCCATGTTGATGACCCCCATCACGCCGAAGGTGATGGCGAGGCCGATGGCGGCGAGCAGCAGCACCGAGCCGAGCGAGAGGCCGTACCAGACATTCTGCGCCATGCCCCACATGGCGAGGTTGCGCTCGATGCCCTCGATCGCCTGCGCTGCCGCCTGCTTCACCTCGGGCGCCGCGCTGTCGGGCACGCCGCGCAGGATGGCGAGCGCGTCCTGGTTGCCTTCGGCTCCCACCAGCTCGACGGCGGCGATGCGCTCGGCGGGGGAGATGCCCTCCTTGCCGATCAGGATCGAGGCCCGCGCCAGGTTCATCGCCGACTTGACCTGCGGGTCGCTCTCCTTGGCGAGCGCGGCGTCCAGCGCCGGCAGCGCCGCCTCGTCGCGCGAGCGGCCGACCGCCAGCGCCGCTTCCCGGCGCTTGCCCGCATCCGGGCTGACGAGCGACAGCGCGCCGTTGGCGGCCTCGATAGCGCGACGAACGCGGTTGTTGACCCGCACCGGCTTGACGGGGGGCGCGTCCGCGACCGGCTGCATCGTGAGCGGGTCGAGCAGCGCGCCGCCCTCGCCTTCGATGAAGACGCGCGGCGGCAAGCCGCCGAACACCAGCCTGCCGTCGGCAAGGGCGGAGACGATACCGGCGGCGGCGGGACTGCCGCTCAGCGCCAGCGCGCCAAGCGCGGCTTCGGTGTCGTCATATTTGTTGCTGGTGAACTGCCCCAGCGCGCCGCTGATGTCCTGCGCCTCGGCACGCCCCGGGAAGGTCCCGACAAGCGCGGCAGCGAACAGGAGGGCGAGCGCGGCGCAGAGCACGCGAAGGGAGGGGAAAAGGCGAGCGCGTGAGGTCATCATCGTCCGTCGATGGGGCGCTGCGGATGGCCGGAGACAGGTCTCCGGCGGCGACGGCGGTACGCGTTCCGGCGAGGGGCTTGGGCAAGGCAGCACTGCCCGCCGGCGCGACGCCTCGGCCGGGTCCGGCCGCCGCGCGGGCGGCCGGAGGTCGTGGAGCGGTTCAGGCAGCGCCGGAGCGAAGCCGCCCGGGCGTCGGCCTCACTGGCCGGCGCCGCCGCACTTGCCGGTCTTGACGTTGAAGTTGCCGCAGTTGAGCGGCTTGCGCCAATCGGCGATCAGGTCCTTGGAGCCTTCGAGATAGGGGGACCATTCCTCGGCGACGATCAGGCCGGGCGTCTGCTCGACGATGTCGAACTGGCCGTCCTCCTTGATCTCGCCGATCAGCACCGGCTTGGTGATGTGGTGGTTCGGCATCATCGCCGAGAAGCCGCCCGACAGGTTCGGCACGGTGACGCCGATCAGCGCGTCGATGACGGCGTCAGCATCGGTGGTGCCGGCCTTCTCGACCGCCTTGACCCACATGTTGAAGCCGATGACAGTGGCTTCCATCGGGTCGTTGGTCACCCGCTTGTCGTTCTTGGTGTAGGCCTGCCACTTCTTGATGAAGGCGGCGTTCTCCGGCACGTCCACCGACTGGAAGTAGTTCCACGCGGCGAGATGACCGAGCAGCGGCTTGGTGTCGATGCCGGCCAGTTCTTCCTCGCCGACCGAGAAGGCGACGACCGGGATGTCGGTCGCCTTGATGCCCTGATTGCCGAGCTCCTTGTAGAACGGCACGTTGGCGTCGCCGTTGATGGTGGAAACGACGGCCGTCTTCTTGCCGGCCGAGCCGAACTTCTTGATGTCGGCGACGATGGTCTGCCAGTCGGAATGACCGAACGGCGTGTAGTTGATCATGATGTCTTCTTCCTTGACGCCCTTCGACTTCAGATAGGCCTCAAGAATCTTGTTGGTCGTGCGCGGGTAGACGTAATCGGTGCCGGCGAGGACCCAGCGCTCGACGTCCTCGTTTTCCATCAGATAGTCGACGGCCGGGATCGCCTGCTGGTTCGGCGCCGCGCCGGTGTAGAACACGTTGCGCTCGCTCTCCTCGCCCTCATACTGGACCGGGTAGAACAGGATGCTGTTCAGCTCCTTGAACACCGGCAGCACCGACTTGCGCGAGACCGAGGTCCAGCAGCCGAACACGACCGCGACCTTCTCCTTCTCGATAAGCTCGCGGGCCTTCTCGGCGAAGAGCGGCCAGTTGGAGGCCGGATCGACCACCACGGCTTCCAGCTTCTTGCCGAGCACCCCGCCGGCCGCGTTCTGCTCCTGCACCATGAACAGCACGGTGTCCTTCAGCGTCGTCTCGCTGATCGCCATGGTGCCGGACAGAGAATGCAGCACGCCGACCTTGATCGTCTCCTGAGCGCCCGCGACACCGCCTCCGGCCAGCGCCAGCGCAGCCGCACCCACAAGCGCGCGACCGGCCATGCGCCGGGCATGCGTGAACATGTTCAGCATCTTTATTCCCTTCTGGAGTTCACACGCAGGACCCCCGTCCGCGTGCCAGGGGAATGGTTTGCAACCCGCGTGCCAAGGCCGGGAATAGGGCGATGGCGGGACCCGCCGATGCACACATCGCCGCGCGCCCCCTCACGAAACGGAAATCTGCCCACCCATTGTGCAATGTCGCGCTCAACTGCCCAATTATCGGCGGACGGGTTGCGCCTGCCTATTTATTGCGCGGCACCCGCTGCCCGTTTGCGGGCACTCACGCCGCCCATGCGCTCCAGCGCGCGGTCGATGGTGGCGTCGGTCTTGGCGAAACAGAAGCGCACCACGCTGTCCACCGGCTGCCCGGCATAGAAGGCGGAGACGGGGATCGCCGCCACGCCCTCGCGCGCCACCAGACGGCGGCAGAACGCCTCGTCGCGCGGGCCGGCATCGACCGGGGCAGCATCGAGCGGGGAAAGATCGAGCGGGGCGAGGTCGACATTGAGGAAATAGGTGCCGGCCGAGGGCAATACCGCGAAGCCGAGCCGCGACAACCCCTCCGCCAGCCGGTCGCGCGAGCGTTGCAGCCCGGCGCGGGTGGCGAGGAACCAATCGCGCTCCTTGCCCAGCCCATAGGCGACCGCCTGCTGGAGCGCGGGCGGCGTGGTGAAGGTGAGGAACTGGTGCGCCCTGGAGAGCACCCGCATCAGTTCCGGCGCGGCGCAGACGAAACCGACCTTCCAGCCGGTCATGCCGAAAATCTTGCCGGCCGAGCCGATCTTCACCGCCCGCCCGCGCATCTCTGGCAGCGACAGCACGGAGCAATGCTCCCGCCCGTCGAAGATCACGTGCTCCCACACCTCGTCGCTCACCAGCACGGCACCGGTGCGGGCGCAGAAGCCGGCGAGCAGCGCGAGTTCGCCTTCGTCGAACACCCGGCCGGTCGGGTTGTGCGGGTTGTTGAACAGCACCAGCCGGGTGCGCGGGGTGAACGCCTGCGCCAGCGCCTCTTCCGTCAGCCGCCACAGCGGCGGCACCAGCCGCACCAGACGCGGCACCCCGCCGGCGCGGCGCACCAGCGGCAGGTAGGCATCGTAGAGCGGCTGGAACAGCACCACCTCGTCGCCGGGCTCGATCAGCGCCAGCAGAGCGCCGGCGATCGCCTCGGTGGCGCCCGAGGTGACCATCACCTCGGTGTCCGGGTCGAGGTCGAGCCCCTGCCATTCTCTATAGTGATCGGCGACGGCGCGGCGCAGTTCGGGCGTCCCCATCATCGGCGGGTACTGGTTCCAGCCGTTCAGCACCGCCTCGGCCGCCTTCTCGCGCAGGTCGCGCGGGCCGGGATCGTCCGGGAAGCCCTGGCCGAGATTGACCGCGTCATGTTCGCGGGCGAGGCGCGACATGGTCTCGAACACGGTGGTCGGCAGGGCGGCGAACAGGGAATTCATTTCACGGGCTCGGAGCGGGATATGGAGCGATCGAACGCAACCGCTGCGTTTTACCCCGCCCGGCTCATTTAGGCATCAGCAAAAGCGAGGCGCCCATCCCCGCCCGTCACGCCACCAGCACGGCGTGGTTGTCGTAGCGTGGCCCGCCGGAGCGGCGGGCGATCACGCCCACCTCGTCGCCATCGGTGCCGATCAACACGGTCTCGCCGAGGCCGCTGGTGGCGAGGAACTGGCCGGCCGCGCGGGTCGGGGCCAGGCCGCAGCCATCGACCAGCGGCAGCGAGCCGATGTAACGCCCGTCGCGCCGCCACAGCGCCACCCGGTTGCCGCGCGGGCTGGCGGCGGCGACATAGGCGCCCGACGCGTCGAGCGCCACCGAGCCGACATAGGTGCGCAGCCCGCGCCACGCCTCGTCCGGCGCGTCGAAGGCGCGCAGCCCCTCGCCCTCCACCGCGTAGAGCAGCGGCCGGGCGACGCCGTCGGCCAGCAGGTCCTGCGCCGCAACCACGGTGAAGCCGTCGGCGCCCGCGGTGAGGTGGCGCAGCGAGAGCGAGGCGAGATCCTCGCCCAGCGCCGCCGTGGCACGCACGGCGCCGCTCACCGGGTCGAGCTGCGCGATGCCGGAACCGGCGACCTCGGCGCCCAGCGCCTCCGGCGTGTGCGGCTCGACGCCGCCATTGGCGACGATGAGCGCGCCGCCCCGAGAATCCTGAACCGGAAGCATGTCGTGCGGCCCGATGCCGGCGGAGGCCCATTCCGCCTCCACCGCGAAGCCGGCCTCGACCACGCGGCGGGTGACCACGCCCTGCCCGTCCGCCCGCGCGATCTCGACCGCGAGGAAGCGCCTTCCGCCGTCGATGAAGCGCCCATGGCCGGAGAACACCCGCCCCCCGCCCGGCTCGAAGGTGGCGCGCACCGTGCCTTCGCGGCGGTCGAACAGCACGGCGGTGGTGCCGGGCCGGCGCGCCACCGCGACCGCCGTGCGCCCGTCCGGGCTCGGCTCCACCCAGTGCAGGCGCTGCGTCCCTGCGCCGACAGCGGTGGCGCCGAATTCGGGGGAGAGCACCACGGGGGCGAAGCCGTCGCCGACGCCGGCGGTGGCCAGCCATTCCGCGTCCAGCAGATGATCGCGCGCATGCGCGGCACCGCTGGCGAACAGCACCCGCGGCGCGGCCGCAAGCGCGCCGAAGGTGCCGATCAGCGAGCGGCGGGTGACATCGATAATACCCATATGCGCCTCCCTCAGTCGCCGTCGAGCGCGTTGAAGCCGAGCGGCACGCCGAGCCCGGAGGCCAGCGGCTTGGCGACGCTCGCCTGCGCCGCCTTGAAGGCGACGATCGCCGCCTGCAGCGTCTTGCGGCCCTCGTCGGTGGTGGCGGCCGCGCCGATGTCGTCGGGCAGCCCCTCCGCCGCCGTGCCCGCCGCCTGCATCGTCGTGGCGAGGCCCGCCCGGTCCTTCGGGTCGAGCCCGGCGGCGAGCGCCCCGGCCAGCGTGCCGGCGCTCTCGATGATGGTGACAATCGTCTGCTTCGACAGCCCGCTGCGGCGGCGGTCGGCGATGAGCGGCCGGGCCTCGTCGCTGTTCTTGCCGAGCACCACCAGCAGGCGCTGGTCGACCACGCGCTGATAGGCCCCGGCCAGATCGGTCACCATCTGGCTGAGCAGGGCGTTCGGATCGGGGAAATAGACCGGGTCGGCCTTGCCGGCGAGAAGCTGCGCCAGCAGCCCCTCGCTGCGGTCGCCCCAGCCGGTGCGGATTTCCTGGGCGATGGTGGCGAGATTGAGCGCGACCGCCTCGCCGATCGCGCAGCGCCGCGCCGCCTCCGGGCCGGACAGCAACGCGGCTTGCGCGCCCTCGTCATAGAGCAGGCGCTCCAGCGCCGGCAGGCCCTGCGCCGCCGCGCTGAGGCGGAAGAAGCGCTTCGGCTGGAGCCGCTCGTCGGTGGGGTCGGCAATGAGTTCGGCCACCGAGCGGCCGACCGCGTTGCGGCGCTCCGGAAACAGGTTGAAGCGGTCCGGCCGCAGCGACAGCATGACCGGGCCGAAGGTGATGAACTCCACCGCCGCCCAGGCGTCGGACACGGCGGCGAAGCGGGTCTTAAGCGTCGCCGCCCCCTCCGCCGAGGGCGCCTTGCAGAACGCCTCCCACGCCTCCTGCTGCGCCTTGGCGGAGGCGAGCAGCGTGTCGTAGCGCGGCAGCAGCCAGCTCTCGACCACATCGGGCGCCGACACCGGCGCGGCATGGGCGCGGCCGATGAAAAGCGTGGTGAGCAGGGTGGTGGCGGCGGCGAGCACCGGCACGCCCTGCGCCGCCTGTCCGATCTGGCTCACCAGCGCCAGTGCCACCGCGAAGGGGGATCGGTTCATGGGAGGCCTCGCTCTAAAGGGATGATACATAGTCGATCAGTCGTGCGCGGTCGCCCGCGTCGAGGGCGTCGAACCGCGCGCGGGCGCCCGCCGCCTCGCCGCCATGCCAGCGAACGGCCTCCGCCACACCGGTGGCGCGGCCATCGTGCAGCAGGCCGACACCGCGCGCCAGCGCGCCGGAAAGACCGGCGAGCGGCGCGGTGCGCCATTCGGAAGCCGCCACGCCCGGCACGCCGGCCGGGTCGGAAAGCCCCTCGCCCATCTCGTGCAGCAGCACGTCGGTGTGCAGCGCCACGGCTCCGCCCGCGCGGGTGGGCAGCGATGGTCGATGGCAGGCGGCGCAGCCGGTGGTGGCGAAGAGCTGGGCGCCGCCCGCATCCCCGCCGCCCTCCGGCAGCTTGAGCGCGCGCAGATAGGCGACGATGCGCTGCACGATGGCGTCGGAAATCTCCGGCTCGCCTTCCGCGTCGCGCCCGTGCGGGGCGTTGCGGCAGGCCGCCTGCGCCTCGGTGCAGTCACCCCACGGCTCGGGCCGCAGCGGCGTCGACAGGCCGAGATCGAGCGCGAACGCTTCCGAGGCCTGGCCGGCCAGCGTCGGGTGGCTCGCCTTCCAGCCGAAGCGGCCGATGGACGAGCCGCCCTCGGCGGTCTCTAACCGGTGGGCGCGGCCGCGCACCCCGTCGCCGTCGCGGTCGTCGGGGTCCTCCAGCGCGAGGATCGCCGCGTCGTCCACCTGTTCCAGCTTGCCGCGCCCGCGCAGATCGGGGGCGGCGCGAAGCGACATATGCGTCGCGGGGTCGAGCGGGCCGTAGCCGGGAGCGGCAAGCCGGGGGGTACGGCGGCCATCCTCGACCGCGACCGCGATGGCGCCCTCCGCCGGCACGCCCGGCAGCGTCATCGTCTCCAGCCGGTGGCCGTAGACGGGATCGCCGGCGCCATCACTGCGGAACAGGGAAAGCACGAGGCCAAGCCCTTCGGGCCGTCCCTCCGCGTCCAGTGCCGTCGCCCCGCGCCCGGCGCCGCCGGGGTGGCAGGCGGAACAGGAGCGTGCGTCGAACAGCGGGCCGAGCCCGTCATTGGCGCGGGTGGAACTGGGCGCCGGCACCCAGGGCCGCTCGAACAGCGCCTTGCCGATGGCGGCGTCGAGGCGGCTGTCTTCGGCGGCTGCGGGGGCGACCAGCAGCACGGCATAAAAGAGCACCATGGCGGCGATGCCGCCGCGCGCAGCCTGCGCCGGGGAAGGAAGCCGGCGCGCGGCATGGTGCGGGCGTTCCATCACACGATCCGGAACCAGCCCATCATCCCGGTCTCCATATGCTCCAGAATGTGGCAGTGGAACACCCAGTCGCCGGGCGCGGCGACGAAGGCGACCTCGACCGCCTCGCCCGGCTGCACCAGCACCGTGTCGGCCCAGTGATGGGGCAGCCGGCCGAGGCTGGAACTCAGCACCTCGAAGGCGTGGCCGTGTAGATGGACGGGGTGGGGATAGCGGGTCTCGTTCTTGATCTCCACCACATAGGAGGCCCCCGTCTCCATGCGGGCGAGCGGCGGCGGCAGGTTGCGGCGCGTGCCGGTGGGCCAGGATTCGGACTGGATGCCCCAATAGGTGGTCGAGCCCACGCACAGGCTGTCGATCAACGCCTTGGCGAGCGGATCGTCGGCCGGCAGGGCAAGGTCCTTCACCGCCTGGTTGGTCGCCTGCTGGAGGGTGAAGGAGAGCCGCGTCGCCTCCTTCATGTCCGGCTTCGGCAGTTCGGGCGCCGGCAGGGCCAGCGGCCCCTTGCGCGGCTTCGCCACCCGGCCCTCGGCGGTCAGCGTGGCGAACCGGTAGATGTCGGCGGCGCGGTAGTCGCCCAGCGTCACCGGCGAGCCGTCGGCCGGCATGCGGATGTCGACGTCGATGCGCTGCGCCGGCCCCATGCGCCAGATGCCGTCCGGCAGGTCGTCGAGCCGCACCGGCTCCAGCGCGTGCCCGTCCACCGCGATGAGCCACGCGTCGAAACCCTCGCCGCCCTCGGCGCCGATATCCATGATGCGGGTGGAATCGAGGTTGAGGATGCGCAGCCGCGCATGCCCGCCGGCGGGCGCCTTCAGTTCGAGCGAGGGAGCGCCGTTGACCGTGCGGGTGGCGCCGAAGGTGCCGGCCTTGGAAGCACCGCCCGGCTCGGAGAAGGCGAGGAAGCTGCCATCTTCCGCCAGCCGCCAGTCCTTCAGGCACAGCACGTGCTCGGCGTCGAAGGCCGGGTCGCGCGGGTCCTCGACGATCAGCACCCCGGCCAGCCCCCGGCCGGTCTGGCCCGTCTCGTCGCAATGGGGATGGAAAAAGAAGGTGCCGGGGTCGTCGAGCGGCAGCAGGTGCACGAAGCGCCCGCCCGGCTGCACCAGCGGCTGGGTCAGGGTCGGCACGCCGTCGAATTCGTTCGGCATGCGGATGCCGTGGCAGTGCAGCGTCGAGCCCTCGTCAATGCCGTTGACGAAGGTGGCCTTGAGCCGCGCGCCGCGCGGCAGGCGCAGCGTCTGGAAGGGAACGCCGTCATAGGCGTAGATGCGGCTCAGCGGCCGGTCCGGCCCGAGCAGCTTCAGTTCCATCTCACCGGCGGTGAGGGTGAGCGTGTGCGTCGGCGCGAAGGGAGCGGGGGCGCGCGCCATGCCGGTGCGCGTCGGCGCCAACAGCGCCAGCCCACCGATCGCCGCGCCCGCGCCGAGAAAGGCGCGGCGCGAGAGACCCGCGCCGCCGGTGTTCATGTCAGCCTCATTCGCTAACCTTGGAGGGTTCGTCCAGGCTGTCCGAACCCTCGACCTTGATCTTGAGCTTCAGCGCGGCGACCACGCCCTCGAACGCGCGGGTCTGGGCGACGAGCGAATCCACGCCCTTCTGCACCAGCGCGTTGCCCTCGGCATTGCCCTCGCCGATCATCTGGTCATAGGCCTGCTTGCCGCTGTCGGCCTCGTCCTTGATCGCCTTGAGCGCGGCGAGCGCAGCGTCGACCTTGGCGTCGGCTTCCGCGGCGGCCTTGGGTGCCTTGGCGCCCGCATAGGCGGCGAGGGATGCGCCCTCGACCACCGAGCCATCGACCCGGGTGTACTTGCCGCGATAGATCGAGGCGATGCCGACCTCGTCATAATAGTGCGAGTTGTGGGTGTTGTCGGAGAAGCAGTCATGCTCCTCCTCCGGGTCGTGAAGGATGAGGCCGAGCTTCATGCGCTCGCCGGCCAGTTCGCCATAGGAGAGCGAGCCGAGGCCGGTGAGGATGGTGCCGAGCGCGGCCTTGTCCTTCTGCTTCACCACGGCGGCGCGGGCCTTGCCCTTCTTGCCCCACCACTTCGCCATGTCGCCGAGGTCGGTCACCAGCAGGTCGGTGGCGGCCTTGAGATAAGCGGCGCGGCGCTCGCAATGGCCGTTGGTGCAGTTGGCGGTGTCGTAGTCGGTGGCGGGACGCTTGCCGGCGCCCGGACCGGTGCCGTTGAGGTCCTGGCCCCACAGCAGGAACTCGACCGCGTGGTAGCCGATGGCGACGTTCGACTCGACGCCGCCCGCCTCCTGCAGGCTGTCGAGCAGCTCCGGCGTGATCTTGGTGGCGTCGATGGTCTTCTTGCCGACGCGGATCTTGGTGTTGGCGATCACGTTGGCGGTGTAGAGCGGGTTCTCGTCGGAGGTCTCGCCATAGCCCTTGTCGACATAGTCGATCAGCCCCTCGTCGAGCGGCCAGGCGTTCACGCGACCCTCCCACTCGTCAACGATGGGGTTGGCGAAGCGGAAGCCCTCGGTCTGCTGGTAAGGCACCCGGGCGGCCTTCCACGCCGTCTTCGCGGCGTCGAGATTGGCCTCGGTCGGCGCCGCGATGAAGGTGTCGACCGCCGACTGCAGCGCCTTGGCGGTGGTCAGGCTGTCGGTGTACATCGCCTCGGCGATATCGGCATAGGTGGTGACGATGTCGCGCACCTTCGGCGCCGGCGTGTCGGCGGCGGCGGGACCGACCGCGAAGGCCGCTCCCAGCGCGATGGCCGCGACAAGCGGCGTGGCGAACAGTGATCTGGCTCGCATCGAATTTCTCCTCCCGCGCCCCCGAGGCGCCATAGCGGGAGACTCCTACGCCACGGTCGGAAGCAGTCGCAAGTGTTCGACCGCACATTAGAATGTTTTTACAGTATGAAACCGGCCGGATTTCAGGATGTAACCCCGGTCCATTCGCAAAAATACTTTATGTCAGGCCGCGCGTCAGGACGCTGGGTCAAATAATGGCCGCAGCGCCTCGGCCAGTTCGGCGTCGGTGACCGTGGACAGCGGCTTCATCAGCTTGGCCGCTTCGGTCCGTCGCCCCGGCCGCATCACCAGCACCACCGTCTCGGCGCCGCCGCAGGCGGGGTCGCCGCACGCGATCTCGCTGATGGAAATGGTGGTTTCCTCATCCACGCCGAGGAATGCCCGCGCCCTGGCGGCAAGTTCGCGGGCGGCGTCAGGCGCGGCCTCGGCGCTGGCGCCCCGGCGAAAAAACAGACGTGCCATCGTCTCTCCTGCATCCCCGCATCGTCTGCGCCCCCGCGCGGTACCCCGTCCCGTCAGCAGGTAAGCCCGCCACCCGCCCGGCGCAAGCGGGCGGGTGGCGGGACACCCAATTGCTGATATCAAGTAAATGTTTGGCGCAATAGTTTAGAACTATAACAATACCGGAAGATAATCGTTGTTCACGACAAAAAACCCGCGTATTTAACTCACCAACGCCGCAGACGAGCCGCGAATACACCAAGCGGGGCGCGACTGACAGGCAACGACTTCGCGAGGCCACTTCCCGGCAGGTCTCGTGAACCACGCGGGACGACGGCACGCGCTCCCTCAGCCGTCGTCCCGCGACCATTTCCCGGCGGTTTCCGCCCTTTCCCCGCAGGCCCCCTCGCCACACGCCCAGGCACCGCGCCACGCTTCCGGCACGGTGAGGCCGAGCCACGCCAGCGTGCCGCACGCCGCCGCATGGCCGGTGGCGAAACAGGCTTGCAGCAGATAGCCCCCGGTCGGCGCCTCCCAGTCCAGCATCTCGCCGGCGACGAACACGCCCGGCCGCGGCTTCAACATCAGGTGATCATCCAGCATGGCCCGGGTCACGCCGCCGGCGGAGGAGATCGCCCGCTCCAGCCCGGCCATGCCGGTGACAGCGAGCGGCAGCGCCTTGATCCGGGCCGCCAGCGCGGCGGGCTCGGCCGGCAGCGGCCCGGCTTCCCGCAGCAGGCCGGCGGCGACGGGGAGGAGACCGGCCGCCTTGCGCAGCCGATTGGCCATGGATTCGCCCTTGCGGCTGGCGGTGAGCCGGGCGGCGAGTGCTTCTTCCGTCACGTCCGGCCGCAGGTCGACATGGAGCCGCGCCGAGCCGTCACGCGCGATCGCCTCGCGCAGCGCGGCGGAGAGCGCGTAGACCGCGCCGCCCTCCAGCCCGGCGCCGTCGACCATCGCCTCGCCGCGCACGCGCATTCCGCCGAGGTTCAGCGCGATGCGCTTGAGCGGCGCCCCGGCGAAGCGGGCGCGGAACGTCTCCGACCAGCCGACCCGCACGCCGCTATTGGCCGGGCGCAGCGCGGCGATCTCGATCCCCTGCCCGCGCAGAATGTCGGTCCACGCGCCATCGCTGCCGAGGCGGGGCCAACTGGCGCCGCCGAGTGCGAGCAGCACCGCGTCGACCACCACCTCGACCTCGCCCTCGGGTGCGGCGAAGCGCAGCGCACCGCCGCTCCAGCCGAGCCAGCGATGACGGCTCTCCAGCACCACGCCGAGCCCATCGAGCCGGGCCAGCCACGCCCGCAGCAGGGGCGAGGCCTTGAAGCTCTTCGGAAACACCCGCCCGCTCGACCCGACAAAAGTCGGCTCGCCAAGTTCTTCCGCCAAGGCGCGCAGCCTTGCCGGGGGAAAGGCGTCGAGCAGCGGCGCCAGCCAGTCCGCCGCCGCGCCGTAGCGGGCGAGGAAAGGCGCACGCGGCTCGGAATGGGTGAGGTTGAGCCCCCCGCGTCCGGCAATGAGGAATTTGCGCGCCGGCGACGGCATGCGGTCATACACGCTCACCCGGCAGCCGCCGCCCGCCAGCGTCTGCGCCGCCATCAGCCCGGCCGGGCCGGCGCCGATGATGACGACGTGGCGGATTCGTGAATCGTCGCGGGGCGATAGCGTCACCGGCTCAGCTTCCGATTCAGGGTGAGGAAGGAGGAAATCGGGGAGTCGCCCCCGACGCTTGCGGCCGCCGGCTGAAAACCCGATTCAGGCGCCCGATATCGCCCTCGCCGCGGTGTCCGGGCGTGGCCCTGCCATCCCCCACCGCCCGGGGGGCGCACCGGCGCGGTTCCCCGGATCAAACCGGGGGATGGCCGGCGAGGCCGCTCGCGACCTGATTCCGAAACCCTGCATAACTCCATGTTCGGTCACGCGATTTCGGGGGAGCAGGCATCGACGATGCGCAGGCTCACCTGCGTGCGGCCCTGCCACGAATCGAGATCGAGCGTGCCGGCGACATGCATCAACTGCCCGCGCGCATCGAGCAGCGCCGCCCCCAGTGGGGTGTCGACGGCGCGGAACACCACGCCTGAGATCGTCGCCCCGTCGCTGCTGCGCAGCCGCACCCTTATCTGGCCGGCGCTGCCGGGTTCGGCATAGACGACGCGATGGGCGGGAAAGGCGAAGACCGGCTGCGGGTTGCCGGCACCGAACGGCCCGGCCCGCTCGATCAGCTCGACCAGTTCCGGCGTCGCCCCGGCCGCCGAAAGGGCGCCGTCGATCATCGTCTCGTCGACCGCCCGCGCGGTCTCGACGGTTTGCGCCAGCACCTCCTCCAGATAGCTGCGCAGTTCGCCGAGCCGGCCGCGCGCCACGGTGAGCCCGGCGGCCATGGCGTGGCCGCCGCCCTTGGCCAGAATGCCGCGTTCCACCGCGCCGCGCACCGCCCGGCCGACATCGACGCCGGGGATGGAGCGCGCCGAGCCGGCACCGGTCTCGCCGGTGAAGGCGATGGCGAAGGCGGGGCGGCCGAACTTCTCCTTCAGCCGCGCCGCCACCAACCCGACCACGCCGGGATGCCAGCCCTGCCCGCTGGAGAGCACCACCGCGCCGACGCCGGCAAGGCCGAGCGCGGCCTCGGCTTCCGCCTCGGCTTCCGCGACGATGGCGCGCTCCACCTGCTGGCGCTCGGTGTTCAGCCGGTCCAGCTCGGCGGCGATCGCCTGCGCCTCGATCGGGTCGCGGGCGAGCAGCAGCCGGGTTCCGAGCGTGGCATTGCCGATGCGCCCCCCCGCATTGATGCGCGGCCCGAGCAGGAAGCCGAGATGCCACGCCTTGGGCGGGCCGGTGAGCCGCGCCGCGTCCATCAGCGCGGTCAGCCCCGGCCGCTCGCGCTTGCGCAGTTGCAGCAGCCCCTTGGTGACATAGGCGCGGTTGAGCCCGAGGAGGGGCACCACATCCGCCACCGTGCCGAGCGCCACGAGGTCGAGACTGGCCAGCAGGTCCGGCGCCGGGCGCTCCGCGTTCCACCAGCCGCGCTGGCGCAGCTCGCGCAGCAGCCCGACGGCGACCACGAAGACCAGGCCCACCGCGCACAGATGGCCGAGGCCGGACAGGTCGTCGGCGCGGTTGGGGTTCACCAGCGCGCTCACCTCCGGCAGCGTCTCGCCCGCCTGGTGATGGTCGATCACCACGACGTCGAGGCCGAGTTCGCGGGCGCGCGCGAAGGGTTCAAAGCTCATCGTGCCGCAATCGACGGTAACCAGCAGCGTCGCCCCGCGCGCCGCCAGCACCTCGATCGCGGGAATGTTGGGGCCGTAGCCCTCGAAGATGCGGTCGGGAATGTGGAAGGCCGGGTCGAGCCCGCCGGCGCGCAGCACCTCCACCAGCAGCGCGGTGGAGGTGGCACCGTCGACGTCATAGTCGCCGAACACCGCGACCTGCTCGCCGCGCGTCACCGCGTCGGCGAGGCGGGCGACGCAGGGCGGCATGTCGGTGAGGGTGTCGGGGTCCGGCAGCAACCGCTTCACCGTCGGGTCGAGCCAGGCTTCCACCTCCGCAATGCCGACGCCGCGCCCGGCGAGCACGCGGGCGAGGATTTCCGGCACGCCATGGCGCTGCACGATGGCGAGCGTGGCCTGGGCGCCGCGCGCGTCGAGCCGCTCGCGCCAGAAGCGCCCGCTGGCCGAGCGGGACACGCCGAGAAACGCGCGGGAAGCGGGAGCGGCGGTGGGAAGGTTCAGACTCATGTCCGGCAGGATAAGCCCTATAAGCCGCCCCGCGTCGAGGGGGCCAGCATCACGTCCACCCGAGGCAGGTTCGTCCGCCGGCCCGGCGGCGTCATCGCCGCGTCGCGGTTCCGTAACGCGAGGGACATGGGCGGCAGGCAGAAGGCCTTTCCGGCCCCATGCCGGCCGCCCGAAAGGAGCCCCCATGCCCCCCTTCACCCGCCTGTCCCTGCTCGCCGGTGCCGCCCTCGCGGTGCTCGCCACCGCCGGCGCCCGCGCCGACGAGACCTATCCGGCGACGCTCGCCGGCCATGCCGTGCTGCCGGCGCAGACCTTCATCGCCATGCCGGCCGACGCGCCGCAGGACCTCAAGATCTCCGGCAAGTTCACCACCGGCACGCGCGTCGACGCGGTCGGGTCAGTGGAAGGCAAGTCCGCCGGCCGCCCGACCGGCGTCTCGCTGCCGTTCGACGGCCAGCCGGTGCAGGGCCATTCCGGCATCAAGATGATGCCGGACGGCAGCTTCTGGATCATCACCGACAACGGCTTCGGCTCCAAGGCCAACAGCCCGGACGCGGCGCTGTTCCTGCGCCACTACAAGATCGACTGGGCGACCGGCACGTTCGAGCCGGTGGAGACGGTGTTCCTCACCGATCCCGACAAGAAGGTGCCGTTCCGCATCGTTCATGAAGGAACCGAGAAGCGCTATCTGACCGGCGCCGATTTCGACATCGAGAGCTTCCAGCCGATCGGCGAGCATATCTGGATCGGCGAGGAGTTCGGTCCCTACCTGATCAAGGCCGACAGGACCGGCAAGGTGCTCGGCCTGTTCGAGACGATGGCCGGCGAGACGCCGGTGCGCTCGCCCGACCATTATGCCGTTGCCTCCCCTGCCGCGCCGAACGCCCCCGCCGCCTTCAATCTCCGCCGCTCCAAGGGCTATGAGGGCATGGCCGCCTCCAAGGACGGCAAGTTCCTCTACGCCCTGCTCGAAGGCCCGCTGTGGGACGCGGACAAGAAGGACTGGCAGAAGACCGCCGACGGCCGGGAGTTCCTGCCGATCCTCGAATTCGACGTCGCCAGCGAGAAGTGGACTGGCCGCATGTGGCAGTACGTTCTGGAGCAGAACGGCAATGCCATCGGCGACTTCAACATGATCGACGCCACCACCGGCCTGATCATCGAGCGCGACAATGGCGAGGGCACGCCCGACAAGGCCTGCGCCGAAGGCACCAAGGGCCCGGACTGCTTCCACGACCTCGCCAAGTTCAAGCGCATCTACAAGATCGAGCTGACCGACGCCAATGAAGGCCAGCCGGTGCGCAAGATCGGCCATATCGACCTGATGAAAATCGCCGACCCCGACAAGAAGGCCCGCAAGCCGCTCAACGACGGTGTGCTGACCTTCCCCTTCTTCACCATCGAGAATGTCGACGTGGTCGACGCCACCCACATCGTGGTCGGCAACGACAACAACCTGCCCTTCTCCTCCTCGCGCGACCCGGCGAAGGCGGACGACAACGAACTGATCCTGCTGGAAGTGGGCGAGTTCCTGAAGGCGAAGTGAGCCGTATCCACGTTGCATCGGGGGCCGGGGCGGCGACGCTCCGGCCCTTCGCGCCTCACGCGGTATCGGGCAGGGTCGGGTCGGGAAGGTTGCGCGGCCGGCGCAGAATGAGCGCGACGCCCGCCACCATGATCAGCGCCCCGACGATCTTCATCGGCGAGGGATCGTCGCCGATCAGCACGATGCCGAACAGCACGGTGAGCAGCGGGTTGAGCATCGAATAGGGCACGACGGCATTGATCGAATGGCGCTGCAGCAGCCAGTACCAGATGCCGTAGCCGACGATCGACGAGCCGATGGCGCTGTAGGCGACGCAGAACCAGCCGTGCCAACCTGCCGTGCCCACCATCCACCAGCGGTCGGATTCGAAGATCCACGACATCAGCAGAATCTGCGGGATGGCGAACAGCGACGACCACCCCATCATCGTCATTGGCCGGACGCCCCTGAGTTCCTTGACGATGAGGTTGGTCACCGCCCATCCGGTGGCGCTGACCAGCAGCAGGAAAAGCGAGAGCGGCGGCGGCAGGGTCGGCCCGATGGCGAGCACGCCTATGCCGGCGACCGAGACCAGCAGGCCGGCGAGGCGCACCTTGCCCAGCGGCTCGCGCAGCACCAGGCAGGCGAGCAGCGTGGCGATCGGCGCGCCGAGCTGGATGATCACCGCGCTGGTGCCCGCCTCGGAATCGGCCAGCGCCGCGAAAAGCAGCCCGAAATGCAGCGTGCCGAAGGTGAGCGAGACCAGCAGCACGCCCTTGATCTGGTCGCGGGTGATGCGCAGCGCCGGGCACAGCAGCGCCGCCACCAGCGTGAAGCGCAGCGCGCTCATCAGCATCGGCGGAATTTCCGCGATGCCCAGCTTGATGACGATCAGGTTGAGCGCCCACACGCAGATCACGGTGAGGGCGAGCAGCTTGTGCGTGAGCGGCATGAGACCGGCGGCGGCGGGAGGCGACAAGACGGCGGTGGGGCGGCCCCACATGAGCCGCGGCCGACGGCGCGACGAGTCGCGCATCGACCTTCCGCTGATAGTCCACAGCCCCGCATCTGCAAAGCTCCACGCTCCCATGCCTGCCCTGCGCCGCCCTCATGGCGCGGTTCGCCCGGCCCGTGCAGCCAGGGTTGCGCGGGCGGGTTGCGCGGGCGGCTGGGCAGATTATGGTGCGCGCCATGCTGAACCTGTCCCTGCTCGGTCGCCTCACCTTCGCCCATGCCGCGCCGACCAGGCCGGCGCTCCCGCCCGGCCGTCACGATCTCGGCCTGTTCGAGACCCGCGACACCGTGCTGATCGTGCCGGAGGGCCTCGAACAGGCCCGCCCGGCGCCGCTGATGGTGCTGTTCCATGGCGGCGGCGGCAGCGCGGAGAAGATCCTGCCGATCATGCGCGCGCATGCCGAGGCGCGCGGCTTCCTGCTCATGGTGCCGCAATCGCTGCTGCCGACCTGGGACATCGTCATCGCCGGCAACGGACCGGACCTGGAGCGGCTCGATCTCGGCCTCGCCGAGGTCGCCGCACGCTTTGCGCTCGACCCCACCCATTTCGCCTTCGCCGGCCATTCCGACGGGGGCAGCTATTCGCTCTCCACCGGGCTCAGCAACGGGCGGATCGTCACCCATATCCTCGCCTTCTCCGCCGGCTTCATGACGGTGCTGGCGCAGGAAGGCGCACCCAGGGTGTTCATCGCCCACGGCCAGAACGACACCCAGACCCCGATCGCCACCGCCGGCCGCGCCCATGCCGCCAAGCTGCGCCCCGCCGGCTATGAACTGACCTATGTCGAGCACCCGGGCCCGCACGCCTCGCAGCCGGACATGGTGCAGCTCGGGGTGGAGTTTTTTCTCAAGGACGTCGCGCCGGCCGGCTGAGCCCCGCCACCCGGACAAACCGCGCCCGGCGCGGCGCCGGTCCGGGACACAAAACGAAAAAGGCCGGCGCGCCGCCGGCCTTTCCGCAGACAGTGCGCAGCCGTCAGAGGCTCACGCGGCCTTCTTCGCCGACTTGGCGATCTCGGCGATTTCCGCCTCGTACTTGGCGATCAGCGCGGCGAAATCGCTCGGGCCGGCCTTCAGCGCGCCCTTCACGTCCGACGCCCAGGTGGTGTTGCGCAGCGTGAAGGTGTTGGTGGCCGAGGAGCCGTACTTGGTCGAGAAGGCCGTGTTCAGCTTGAACGGAATCGGCTCGGAGGCGAGGTAGTTGGTGGTCGGGTGCTCCTTCACGAAAGCCGTGTAGGCCTCGGCGACCTCCTGGTACTTCTCGGCGCCGATCAGCGCGTCGATCTTGGACAGCAGGGGCGGAAGCAGCGAATGAGGAGCGGTCATGATGGGGCGTTCCCTTGGCAATTGGCTTGGCGTTCGGGTGCCGGGCGTCCCTCGCGGGCCGCGCCTCGGCACCGCTCTGGTATACAGCACACCGGCGCGCGGCCAAAGCGCGAGATGAACCGGCGCCGCCTTTTGCCGGGCACGGGCTGGTGAAGCGAAAACGGGGCACTCGCGCGTCCCGCGGGAAATTCCCTCATCGCGGCCACCGCGAAGCGGTGCGTCGGGATCGAGGGGGAGCCTCAGCCGAGGTGGAACTTGGAGAGGTCGCGGTGCTCGGCCTCGATCCAGCGCACCGTACCGGTGGCCGAGCGCATGACGACGGTGTGGGTCTTCACCACGCCCTTCTCGTATTTCACGCCCTTGAGCAGGTTGCCGGTGGTGACGCCCGTGGCCGCGATCAGGCAGTCGCCGCGCACCATGTCGGTGATGGTGTAGATCTTCTTCGGGTCGGCGACACCCATCTTCTTGGCACGCTCGCGCTTGGTCTCGCTGTCGAGGATCAGGCGGGTGTACATCTCGCCGCCGATGCAGCGCAGCGCCGCCGCCGCCAGCACGCCTTCCGGCGCGCCGCCGGTGCCGAGATAGAGGTCGACGCCGGTCTCGTCCGGATTGGTGGTGTGGATCACGCCGGCGACGTCGCCATCGGCGATGAGCTGCACCGCCGCGCCGGTGCGCCGCACCGCCTCGATGATCGCGGCATGGCGCGGCCGGTCGAGGATCAGCGCGGTGATCTCGGAGGGCTTCACGCCCTTGGCACGGGCGAGCGACTGGATGTTGTCCTCGGGCGAGGCGTCGATGTCGATCGTGCCCCGGGGGTAGCCGGGCCCGATGGCGATCTTCTCCATGTAGACGTCGGGCGCGTAGAGCATCGTGCCGCCCTCGGCCATCGCCATCACGGCGATGGAGCCGGGCATGTCCTTGGCGCACAGGGTGGTGCCTTCCAGCGGATCGACGGCGATGTCCACATCCGGCCCCTTGCCGGTGCCGACTTCCTCGCCGATGAACAGCATCGGCGCCTCGTCGCGCTCGCCCTCGCCGATGACGATGCGGCCGGCGATGGGCAGGCGGTTCAGTTCGCGGCGCATGGCGTCCACCGCCGCCTTGTCCGCCGCCTTCTCGTCGCCGCGCCCGCGCAGACTGGCCGACGCCACCGCCGCGCGCTCGGTGACGCGCACCAGTTCGAGCGTCAGGATGCGCTCGAGCGCCTGGTCCGCCTTGACCGTGATCTCCGCCATCGTCCCCAGCCCCTCAGTCCTTCTCGATCCGTATCACCTGCGGCGGCAGGGCGATGACACCGTCGATCTCAATGGCGTCGATCGCGCGGCGCACCGCGTCCTCATTGGTGGCGTAGGTGACCAGCACCACCGGTGCCGGGTCCTCCGCGCTTTCCGCGCGCTCGCCGCCATGAGGCCGGCCGCGACGGTGCTGCATGATGGACTCGAGCGAGATGTTCTGCTCGGCCATATGGCGGGCAATAGCTGCCGCCGTTCCGGGCCGGTCGACCGCCGCGAGGCGGATATAGTACCCGCCCTCGTGACGGCGGATGGCGGCCTTCTCGGCCGGCTGCAGGCTCGCGGCCCGCCAGCCTAATGGCGCGCCACCCCTGCCGGCAGCGACATCGCAGAGATCCGCGACCACGGCGGACGCGGTGGCGTCGCCACCGGCGCCCGGGCCGACAAGGGTCAGCGCCACCGCGTCGCCGTCGATCGCCACCGCGTTGGTAACGCCGGAGACCTGCGCGATCGGCCAATGTTTCGGCACCATGGTCGGGTGCACCCGCAGCTCGACCTGACCGCCGATACGGGCGGCGACGCCGAGCAGCTTGATGCGGTAGCCGAGCTCGTCCGCCGCCTCGATGTCGGCCAGCGTGATCGAGCGGATGCCCTCGACATGGATCGCCTCCGGGTCCGGCTTGACGCCGAAGGCCAGCGCGGCGAGCAGCGCCAGCTTGTGGGCGGTGTCGAAGCCGTCGACGTCGAAGGTCGGGTCGGCCTCGGCGTAGCCGAGCTTCTGCGCCTGGTCGAGGCAGGTGTCGAAGGACAGCCCCTCCTCCTGCATCCGGGTGAGGATGTAGTTGCAAGTGCCGTTGAGAATGCCGGAAACGCGGGCGATCTCGTTGCCGAGCAGCGCCTCGCGCAGGGTCTTGATCACCGGAATGCCGCCAGCGACCGCCGCCTCGAAATGGAGGGCGACACCCGCGGCCTCGGCAGCGGCGGCCAGCTCAACGCCGTGATGGGCGAGCAGCGCCTTGTTGGCGGTGGCGACGGAATGGCCGGCCGCGATGGCGGCCTCGACCGCCGCCTTGGCAATGCCGTCGGGGCCGCCGATCAATTCGACGAACACGTCGATGTCGGGATCGCGGGCCAGTTCGACCGCGTCGTCGTACCAGCGCATGCCGGAAAGATCGCACTCGCGATCGCGCGCACGGTTGCGGGCGCTGACGGCGACCACCTCGACCGGCCGCCCGACCCGCGCGGAAATCGCGTCCGCGCGGCGGGCCAGCATGCGCACCACACCCGCGCCGACCGTACCGAGGCCGGCGATGCCAATTTTCAGCGGCGGCGCCATTATGTGTCCGAACTCAACAATCGTTCCGAATGCGGCGCCACCCGAAAGGACCGGGTGTCAGCGCGCCGCGGCGAGAGGGACGACGTTGTGCAATGTTTCCGCGCCGGTTTCAAGGAAGCGGCGGACGCCGCGCGCCGCCTGGCGGATGCGCTGCTCGTTCTCCACAAGGGCGATACGCACATAATCGTCGCCATGCTCGCCGAAGCCGACGCCGGGGGCGACCGCGACATCCGCCTTCTCGATCAGCAGCTTGGAGAATTCGAGGCTGCCCAGATGGCGGAATTTTTCCGGGATCGGCGCCCAGGCGAACATCGAGGCGGTGGGGACGGGAATCTCCCAGCCGGCCTTGCCGAAGCTGTCCACCAGCACGTCGCGGCGTTTCCTGTAGACGCTGCGCATCTCGGCGATGCAGTCCTGCGGGCCGTTCAGAGCCGCGGTGGCCGCCACCTGGATCGGCGTGTAGGCGCCATAGTCGAGATAGGACTTCACCCGCGCCAGCGCGGCGATGAGGCGGTCATTGCCGACCGCGAAGCCCATGCGCCAGCCGGCCATGGAGAAGGTCTTCGACATGGAGGTGAACTCCACCGTCACGTCCATCGCGCCCGGCACCTGCAGCACCGAGGGCGGCGGGTTGTCGTCGAAATAGACCTCGGAATAGGCGAGGTCGGACAGCACGATGAGGTCGTGCTTCTTCGCGAAGGCGACCACGTCGCGGTAGAAATCGAGGTCGGCGACCTGCGCCGTCGGGTTGGACGGGTAGCAAAGCACCAGCGCCAGCGGCGAGGGAATCGAATGCGCCACCGCCCGCTCCAGCGCGTGGAAGAACTCCGGCCCCGGTTCGCAGGGCACCGAGCGGATCGCCGCCCCGGCCATCAGAAAGCCGAAGGCATGGATCGGGTAGCTGGGATTGGGCACCAGGATCACGTCGCCCGGGGCGGTGATCGCCTGCGCCATGTTGGCGAAGCCTTCCTTCGAACCCAGCGTCGCCACCACCTGGGTGTCGGGGTTCAGCTTCACGCCGAAGCGGCGCTCATAATAGGCCGCCTGCGCGCGGCGCAGGCCGGGAATGCCCTTGGAGGCCGAATAGCGGTTGGTGCGCGGGCGGCCGATAGTGTCCTTGAGTTTCTCGACCACATGGGCCGGGGCATCGAGATCCGGGTTGCCCATGCCGAGGTCGACGATGTCGGCGCCGCCATTGCGGGCGGTAGCCTTCACGCGGTTGACCTGTTCGAACACATAGGGCGGCAGCCGGCGGATACGATGAAAATCGGTCATGGGTCTCAAGCTCCAGGCCACCCCGTTCCCCGGCGGCGGCGTCACACGCGCTTCATATCACCGTTCGCGCGCCCGCACAGCGACCGATGTCAGCGCAAAGGGGCGGAAGAATGGTCGGTGGCTACTGGTCCGCCTCGATGGCGCGCAGCATTTGGTTTTCGCGCTGCTGCGCCAGACCTTCGAGGTTCTTCTGCATCGCCTCGGTCTGCTCCTTGGTCATGACCGGGCGGTCACCGATCTGCGCCGGGGCACCGAAGGTGGGATACTCCGGTTCCGGCGTCTTCTCGCGGCCCTTCGGCGCCGGCGCGGCGCGCGACAGGCCATTGCCCGCGGTGGCCGAGGCCGGCGTTTCGGCGGCGACCGGGAGCGCGGCCGATTCGACCGCGCCCGCCTCCGGAGCAGACGACTCCACCGCCGCGCCGCTGATCAGATCCGACGTTCCACCCGCCGAGGCGCAGCCGGCCAGCAGCATGCCGGCCATGCCGACGCAGGCAAGTACCCGCAGGCGCCGGTCGGCCGCGCCGCATTGCCTGGTTTCCCCCTGATTCAAAGTACCGGCCTCCCCCCGTGCATAGGTCGCACGTCTCCGTCCCGTTCCGCACTCGCTAGCACCGCATGGCGCGTCTATTATGGCCACCTATGAACGCACCTACCCGCGGGGACAAGCGTTGAGCAACCGACGCAGCAGCACGATACCGGCACCCTCCTCCAGGCCACGGTCGGGGACGGATTCGCCTCCCTCCGCCGATCCGGCCAAGCCTGCCACGGCGAAGAAGGTCACGTCAGCGAGCCGGGCGGCCAAGCCAGCGGTAGAAAAGCCAGCGGTGGCGAGAGCCGCCGGGGCCAAGCCAGCCGGGAAGCCGGTCTCGGTTAAGCCAGCGGCGGCCAAGCCCGCAAGGAGCAAGCCAGCGGCAAAGCCTGCGCCGGCCCGCCCCGCCGCAAAGGCGGCCGGCACCAAGGCCGCCTCGGCCAGGGTCTCCCCGCCCGCTGTGGCGGCGGCAGAGCCGACGAAAACGATGGCGGCACCGGCCGCGCCGGGCGGGACGACGCCCCGCAGGCGGCCGACGGCCACGATCCCCGTGGCCGCCGCCGGGCCTCTTCCTGCGCCGAAGCCTGTGGCCGCAACCAAGCCCGCTCCGGCCAAACCCGCGCGTGCGGCGGCGCCCGCCGCCACGCCGGCCCGCACCGCCGAGGCGCGAATCGACGCCCGGCCCGCGCCGACGGCGGCACCTGCCCCCGCGGCGGCCTCCGCCCACGAGACGACGCCGGCCGAGGCCGCGCGCGCCGCCGCGAGCCCGATCGACCTCGAAGTTTTCGCGGCCAATCTCGCCCGGATGATGGAGGAAGGCGGGCGCGCCATGGCCGCCTATCTGCGCCCGCGCGAGGATGGCCGCATCAAGAACGAGGTGGCCGAGGACCTCGCCGACGTCGCCAAGACCATCGGCAATGTCGCCGAATACTGGCTCTCCGACCCGCAGCGCACATTGGAGGCGCAGTCGCGCCTGATCGGTGGCTATCTCGACCTGTGGTCCTCGGCGCTGAAGAAGCTCGGAGGCGAGAAGACCCGGCCGGTGGTGGAGCCGACCGCGCGCGACGCCCGTTTCGCCGACGCGGAATGGAACACCAACCCGTTCTTCGACGCGCTCAAGCAGGCCTATCTGCTCACCGCCAACTGGGCCGAGGACATGGTCGGCGAGGCCGAGATCGACCCCCGCACCAAGCACAAGGCCGAGTTCTATGTGCGCCAGATCGCCAGCGCGGTCTCGCCCTCCAACTTCGTGCTGACCAATCCGGAACTGCTGCGCACCACGCTGGCCTCCAATGGCGAAAATCTCGTGCGCGGCATGAAGATGCTGGCCGAGGACATCGAGGCCGGCGGCGGCGACCTGAAGATCCGCCAGACCGACGATTCGAAGTTCCGCGTCGGCGAAAACCTGGCGACGACTCCGGGCAAGGTGATCTTCCAGAACGAGCTGATGCAGCTCATCCAGTACGCGCCGCAGACCGAGACCGTGCTGGCGACGCCGGTGGTGATCATCCCGCCCTGGATCAACAAGTTCTACGTGCTCGACCTCACGGCGGAGAAATCCTTCGTGCGCTGGGCGGTCGCCAACGGGCTCACCGTGTTCATGGTGTCCTGGGTCAATCCCGGCCCGGAACTCGCCGGCAAGGGCTTCGAAGACTACATGAAGGACGGCGTGCTCACCGCCTTCGAGGTGGCGAAGAAGGCGGCCGGCACCAGGGATTTCCACGCGGTCGGCTATTGCGTCGGCGGCACCATGCTGGCGATGACGCTGGCCTGGCTGGCCGCCAGGGGGCGCAAGCCGGGCCTCGCCAGCGCCACCTTCCTCACCACCCAGGTCGACTTCACCTTCGCCGGCGACCTCAAGGTGTTCATCGACGAGGAGCAGGTCGCCAGCCTTGAGCGCAAGATGCTGGAATCCGGCTTCATGGAAGGCCGGCAGATGGCCAACGCCTTCAATATGCTGCGCGCCAACGACCTGATCTGGCCCTATGTGGTGAACAACTACCTGAAGGGACAGGCGCCCTTCCCGTTCGACATTCTCTACTGGAACTCGGATTCGACCCGGCTGCCGGCGGCGAACCACTCGTTCTACCTGCGCAATTGCTACCTCGACAACAAGCTGGCGCAGGGCAGCCTGATGCTGGCCGGCGAGACGCTCGACCTCAAGACCATCGACCTGCCGATGTACAGCGTGGCGACGCGCGAGGACCACATCGCCCCGGCGGCATCCGTCTTCCTCGGCCTGCAGATGTTCGGCAATCCGGGCCGCTTCGTGCTGGCCGGCTCCGGCCACATCGCCGGCGTCATCAACCCGCCCGCGCGCGGCAAGTACCAGTACTGGACCGGCGGCCCGCCGGCGGGGAAGCTGGAAGACTGGATCGCCAAAGCCGAGATGCACCCCGGCTCATGGTGGCCGGACTGGCGCGGCTGGATCGAGGCGCAGGACGGCAGGCACGTGCCCGCCGCCCGCCGCATCCCCGGCGCCGGCCTGTACAAGCCGATCGAGGACGCCCCGGGCAGCTATGTGAAGGTGAAGTCGTGAGGGCGCGCCACGCCATCCCTCTCGCCCTGCTGCTGGCGTCCGCCGCGGCGGCGCCCTTGCAGGCCGCGAGCTTCGACTGCGCCCGGGCGCAGTCCCCGGACGAGCGGGCGGTGTGCGCCGATCCGGAGCTTTCCGCGCTCGACAGCGAGATGGGCGGGCTGTGGTACGCCTATAGCCGCATCCCGCTGCTCATGGGCGCGAACGGGGTCCGGCAGGACGATGCCCGCGCCTTCCTCGAGGCGCGCGGCAAATGCGGCGGGGATACCGCTTGCCTGACGGCGCTCTACCGCCAGCGCATCGCGACGCTGAAAGGGCAGATCGCCGACTTCCTCAAGTCGATGCCGCCCCGGTAGCGCGCGCTCCCCTCACGGGAACAGCGCGATCTGCTCCAGCCCCGTCGTCTCGGGATAGCCGAGCACGAGGTTCATGTTCTGCACCGCCTGGCCGGAAGCGCCCTTCACCAAATTGTCGGTGGTCGAGATCACGATCACCCGGTCCGGCGCGCGGTCCTTGATCACGCCGATGAAGGCCATGTTGGAGCCCTTGACGAAGCGCGACTGCGGCACCTGGCCGAGCGGCAGCACGTGCACGAAGGGCTCGCCATGATAGAAGTCCGCGAGCACGCGGTGCACCCCTTCCGCCCCGACGCCGGCGCCGGTCTTCAGGTAGATGGTGGCGTAGATGCCGCGGCTCATCGGTACCAGATGCGGGGTGAAGCTGGGCGCGATCATGCGCCCGGCGGCCTTGGAGAATTCCTGGTCCAATTCGGCCATGTGGCGGTGGCCGCCGACGCCATAGGCGTGCATGCCGTCGGTCACCTCGGTGAACAGCAGGTTCTCCTTCGCCGAACGTCCCGCCCCGGTGACGCCGCTCTTGGCGTCGATGACGATGTGCTCGGGCTCGATGGCGCCGGCCTCGATCAGCGGCACCACCGGCAGGATGGCGGTGGTGGTGTAGCAGCCGGGATTGGCGACCAGCCGCGCCTTGCGGATGTCGTCGCGATACAGCTCGACAACGCCGTAGACGGCTTCCTGCTGCAGCTCCAGCGCCTGGTGCGGATGGCCGTACCAGCGCTCATAGGCGCCATCGTCGCGCAGCCGGAAGTCGGCGGAGAGGTCGACCACCTTCACATGCGGCGCGGTCTCGAACACGTTCTTGATGACGAGTTGCGTGGTGCCGTGCGGCAGGGCACAGAAGACGAGGTCCACGTCCTTCCATGCCACCTGCTCGATGGTGATGAGGTTCGGCAATTTGAACGGCGCGAATTGCGGGAAAACATCGGCCACCGCCTGCCCCGCCTTGCGGTCGGCGGTGAGGGCGACGATCTCGACCCGCGGATGGCGCAGCAGCAGGCGCAGCAGTTCCGAGCCGGTATAGCCCGAAGCCCCGAGGATGGCGATCCGCGCCTTGCTGTCCGTCATGGTGGCGACCTCTCCTGCTGGCGCGCCGCCTTGCTTGGGAAAGGCGCGCGTGGATTTGCGCCATTACACCTTTCGCATGTCCGGCGAAAGACGGGAGGGTCCTCGTCCCGCGCATGGCGGCTGCGCGCGGGCTGGCGGAACCGAAAGCGCCGGCCGCCGCTTCTCGTCCGGCCCATCTTCACGGCGCACGGAGTCCTCCCGATGACCGATCCCCTTTCCTGGTTCGAGACCGGCATGCAGCTGGCGCGCCTCGGCATGGACATGCAGATCGTGATGGCCGAACGCATGAGCCGCCTCGCCCGGGGCGATGCCGCCGCCGGGGTGGAGGCGGTGCGCATGGTGACGGAGAAGGCGCTGGCGCTCGGCGAGGCCAACGCGCACCTCGTCGCGGCGGCCGCGGCCGGCCATATCGAGCGTGCCGGACCCGAGATCGTCGCCCTCTACAGCCGCAAGGTGCGGGCCAATCGGCGACGGCTGAAGCGCTGACCCTGTAGCTGTCCCCGCCCGCGCGGCCTGCCATGTTCACGGAGCGTTCCGGTTTCGCGCCATGCCTGCCATAGTGCTATGGAGACCGAATCGGTTGCCCTAAGACGAGACTGCCCGCGCCCATGTCGAATTCCGACGACCTCTTCGCCGCCGTCCCCGCCCCGCGCCCGCGCGCCGCCGCGCGGCCCACCGCCTTGCGCGAGGGCACACCCGGCGAGGCAGGCTATACCGCCGCCGACATCGAGGTGCTGGAAGGGCTGGAGCCGGTACGACGGCGGCCGGGCATGTATATTGGCGGCACCGACGAGAAGGCGCTGCACCACCTGTTCGCCGAAGTGGTGGACAATGCGATGGACGAGGCGGTGGCCGGCCATGCCAGCTTCATCGAGGTGGAGCTGACCGAGGACGGCTTCCTCACCGTCACCGACAACGGGCGCGGCATCCCGATCGAGGAGCATCCGAAATATCCCGGCAAGTCGGCGCTGGAGGTCATCCTCACCACGCTGCATGCCGGCGGCAAGTTCGATTCGAAGGTCTACGAGACGTCGGGCGGCCTGCACGGTGTCGGCGTCTCGGTGGTCAACGCGCTGTCCGACGTGCTGGAGATCGAGGTGGCGCGCGGGCAGACGCTCTACCGCCAGACCTATTCGCGCGGGCAACCGCAGGGCCCGATCCAGGAGGTCGGGCGCATCCTCAACCGGCGCGGCACGCGGGTGAGCTTCCACCCCGACCCGCAGATCTTCGGCGAGAGCGCCCGCTTCAAGCCGGCCCGCGTGTTCAAGATGGCCCGCTCCAAGGCCTATCTGTTCGGCGGCGTCGAAATCCGCTGGAGCTGCGACGCCACGCTGGTGGCCGGCACCGACATCCCGGAAAAGGCGGTGTTCCGCTTTCCCGGCGGCCTGCGCGACTATCTCGGCGCCGATATCGAGGGCCACACGCTGGTCCATCCCGACATCTTCTCCGGAAAGACCACCCGGCCCGGCGGCCATGGCTCGGCGGAATGGGCGGTGGCGTGGCTCGGCGATGCCGACGGCGCCATCTCCTCCTACTGCAACACCATCCCCACCGCCGAGGGCGGCACCCACGAGACCGGCCTGCGCGCGGTGCTGCTGAAGGGCCTGCGCGACCATGCCGAGCGCACCGGCGGCGCCAAGCGCGCCGCCATCGTCACCGCCGACGATATCATGGCCGGCTGCGTCGCCATGCTCTCGGTTTTTGTGCGCGAGCCGGAATTTCAGGGCCAGACCAAGGAAAAGCTCGCCACCGCCGAGGCCGCCCGCATCGTCGAGGCGGCGCTGCGCGACCCGTTCGACCACTGGCTCGGCGGCAACCCGACGCAGGCCAACCGCCTGCTGGACTGGGTGGTGGAGCGGGCCGAGGAAAGGCTTCGGCGGCGGCAGGAGAAGGAAATCTCCCGCAAGACCGCGGTGCGCAAGCTGCGTCTTCCCGGCAAGCTGGCCGACTGCTCCAACAATTCGGCGGCCGGCTCCGAACTTTTCATCGTCGAGGGCGATTCGGCCGGCGGCTCGGCCAAGCAGGCGCGCGAGCGCCAGACCCAGGCGGTGCTGCCGCTGCGCGGAAAAATCCTCAACGTCGCCAGCGCCGGCCGCGACAAGCTGGCGGCGAACCAGCAGCTCGGCGATCTCGTGCAGGCGCTCGGCGCCGGCACCGGGGCGCAGTACCGCGACGAGGACCTGCGCTATGAGCGGGTGATCATCATGACCGACGCCGATGTCGACGGCGCCCACATCGCCTCGCTGCTCGTCACCTTCTTCTACCGGCAGATGCCTAGGCTGATCGAGAACGGCCACCTGTTCCTCGCCGTGCCGCCGCTCTACCGGATCAGCCAGGGCGCCAGGACGCTCTATGCCCGCGACGAGGCGCATCGCGACGAGTTGCTGCGCACGGAATTCTCCGCGCGCGGCAAGGTGGAGATCGGCCGCTTCAAGGGCCTCGGCGAGATGATGCCGGCGCAGCTCAAGGAAACCACGATGAGCCGGAAGTCGCGCACCCTGCTGCGGGTCACCGTCGAGGAGGCCGAGCGCGCCATGACCGCCGACATCGTCGAGCGGCTGATGGGCAACAAGCCGGAGAGCCGCTTCGCCTTCATCTCCGAGCGCGCCGCCTTCGCCCGCGAGGAACTGCTGGACATTTGAGCCCGACGCCGCCCGCTCGCCCGGTCAACCCCGCCGCTCCAAGGCGATACGGGCCGCGATCCCGAGCAAGAGCAGGCCGGTGAGTTTCTCCGCCAGCCGGGAAAGGCTGGGCCGGCGGCCCAGCCAGCGGCCGATCCCGCCGGCAAAGGCGCCCACCAAAGCGTTCACCAGCGTACCGCCGAAGTTGAGGATAAGGCCCAGCACCATGAACTGGGCGAACGCGCTGCCGCGCGATGGGTCGACGAATTGCGGCAGGAAGGCCAGCACGAACACGGCCACTTTCGGGTTGAGCAGGCTCACCAGCACCGCCGCCCGCCACGCCTTTCCCGCCGAGGCCCGCATCGGCGCGGCCTGCGCCGCCGCCAGACCGCCGGAGCCGCGCAGCGCCTGCACCGCGAGAGTGACGAGATAGGCGACGCCAGCCCAGCGCAGCACCTCGAAGGCGGCCGGATGGGCGGCCAGCAGCGCCGCCAGCCCCACGGCCGCGGCGCAGCTGTGCAGCAACACCCCGGAGGCGATGCCGAGGCTCGCCGCAATGCCGGCGCGCGGACCCGAGCGCATCCCCTGGCCGAGGCAGAACAGCATGTCATTGCCGGGGGTGAGATTCAGCGCCAGCGCGGCCGGCACGAAAATGAGCAGGGTTTCCGCGGAAATCAGCACGGCTCACGCCTCTTCGGGGCGCGGATCGACGGCAACGATCTCCATCGCCCCCGCCGGCAGGACGACCTCGTCGCCGATCCATTTGCCGGTCAGCCCGCGGGCGACGGGCGAGACCCAGCCGATGCGCCCCTGTGCCGGGTCGGCCTCGTCCTCGCCGACGATGCGGAAGGTGCGCCGCCCACCCTTCGGGTCTTCCAGCGTCACCGCCATGCCGAAGGTGATGGCCTCCCCGGCCGGCGGCGGGTCGACCGGCTCGGCATTGGAGCGGCGGGCCGACCAGTAGCGCAGTTCGCGCGACGCCGCCGCCACGGCGTCCCGGTCGCCGCCAGCCCCGGCCGCCGCCAGCGCCTCGCGCTGGCGCGCCAGTTCGGCATCGATCAGGGCAAGGCCGCGGCGGGTCACGAGGTTCCGGCTGGCACTGACCGGGCGCTCGGGCAGCGTGTCCGCGCCGCTGTCTTCCTTCACAAATGCACGGCTCATTGTCGGATTCACCCTCCCCGATCGCGCGACATCGGGCCGGAACGTGCCGAAAGGCCCTTGACAGCGGCCAAATCCGTTGACTTTCCGAGCGTTATGCCTATGGTGCAACGCGTCGTCATACCATATCCGACTGATGCGCTCCGCGCGACGACGATGCAACCATCCCCGGTTACGGCTCGGGGAGCCGGTGTGCGGTGCGCAGCCGCAGAATTGATCCAGATGCCTTTTAACGAACTGGGCCTGAGCGACAAGGTGCTCGCGGCCGTTGCCGATACGGGCTACACCGAGCCGACGCCGATCCAGGCGCAGGCCATCCCGCACATTCTCGCGCGCCGCGATGTGCTGGGGCTCGCCCAGACGGGCACCGGCAAGACCGCCGCCTTCACCCTGCCGATGCTGACGCTGCTGGAGCAGGGCCGCGCCCGTGCCCGCATGCCGCGCACCCTCATCCTCGAACCCACGCGCGAACTCGCCGCGCAGGTCGAGGAGAACTTCACGCGCTACGGCAAGAACCACAAGCTCAACGTCGCCCTGCTGATCGGCGGCGTCTCCTTCGGCGACCAGGACGCCAAGCTGCTGCGCGGCGTGGACATCCTCATCGCCACGCCGGGCCGGCTGCTCGACCATGTCGAGCGTGGCCGCCTGCTGCTCTCCGGCATCGAGATCCTCGTCATCGACGAGGCCGACCGGATGCTGGACATGGGCTTCATCCCGGACATCGAGCGGGTCTGCAAGCTGGTGCCTTTCACCCGCCAGACGCTGTTCTTCTCCGCGACCATGCCGCCGGAAATCCAGCGCCTCGTCTCGCAGTTCCTGTCGAACCCGGTGCAGATCGAGGCCTCGCGGCCCTCCTCCACCGCCTCGACCATCACCCAGTTGCTGGTCCCCTCCGCCAAGGAAGACTTCGCCAAGCGCGAGACGCTGCGCGGCCTGATCGACAATGCCGAGGCGCTGCAGAACGGCATCATCTTCTGCAACCGCAAGAGCGAAGTCGCGGTGGTGCACAAGTCGCTGCTGCGCCACGGCTACAAGGCGGTGTGCCTGCATGGCGACATGGACCAGCGCTCGCGCATGCAGGCGCTCGACCAGTTCCGCACCGGCGAGGCCACCCTGCTGGTGGCGTCCGACGTCGCCGCCCGCGGCCTCGACATTCCCGCCGTGAGCCACGTCTTCAACTACGACACCCCGCACCATGCGGAGGACTATGTCCACCGCATCGGCCGCACCGGCCGGGCCGGCCGGGCCGGCGCCGCCTTCACCATCGTGACGGCGGGCGAGGTCAAGTCGCTGGCGGCGATCGAGAAGCTGATCGGCCGCCCGATCGACTGGAAGGACGGCTCGGGCCTCGACAGCGTGCCGGCTGCCGACCCGCGCACGCGGCCCACCCGCGAGAAGCCCTCGCGCGGCGAGAAGCCCCCGCGCGAAAAGGGCCGCGGCAGCCGCAGCCCCGCCCGAGAAGATGCCGGCGAGAGCCGTGGCGCCCGTCCGGCGCGCCGTCGCAGTGGCGAGGACAAGCCCGTCTCGACTGGCGAGGAACTCGTTGCCGCCGCCCCGGTCGATGTCGGCTCGGAAACCGCCACGGAAAACCGGACGGCGGCCGCCAAGCCGGCGCGTCGTCGTGGACGGGCAAAGGACACGGAGGCCGCTCCGGCCGCCGCCGCTCCGGCTATCCCTGCCGCCCCGCGCGAGCGCAGCCGCGAGAAGACCGCGCCGGCTCCCGCCCGCGCCCCGGTTACCCCGCTCACCCATCGCCGCCCTGATCGCGCCCCGATGGACGAGCCGGCGGACACCTCGCACCTGCCGGCCTTCCTGCTGCGCCCGGTGAAGATCAAGGCCGGCTGAACGGCGCGCCCCGAGAGGCCGCGGTCGGCCCGTCCGGGTCGCCGGGCCTGTCGCGATCGGTGCGGTTCGCCGAAGCCTGTCCGGCACATCCGGCGTCCGGCTCCGAAGCTGACCTTGTGTCAGCGCGAGCGTGGCGGACGCTGCCGGCGTGGCCTTCCGGCGGATGCGGCGCGGGCAATGGCGAGCGCCCGCCGGGCAAGCCCCGCCGCCACCTCGGTGTCATCGAGCGCCGGCTCCGGCAGCGACCAATAGGCGATGGTGATCCGCCTGCCGTCCTTGCGCTCATAGACGAACGGCTCCGCCCCGGCGGCCGCGAGGTCACTGGCGAAATCGGCATCGGTCTTCAGGAAGATGCGCCCGTCGATGAAGAGGCCGAACATCACGCCGTCGGCATACAGGCCCAGCCCGCCGAACAGCCGCCGGCAGCGGAGCGGCCCGAAGGCGGCGAAGATGTCAGCGAGCGCCGCCTCACCCATCGCCGGGCGTCAGGCGCCGGCGTCGGCGGTCTCCGGCCGCACCGGGGTGATGGCGACGGATTCGCCGCAGCCGCAGGCCGAGGTCTGGTTCGGGTTGTTGAACACGAACTGGGCGGCGAACTTGTCGGCCTTGAAATCCATCTGCGTGCCGAGCAGGTACAGGATCGCCTTGGGGTCGATCAGCACCTTCACGCCCTTGTCCTCGACCACCTCGTCGAACTTGCCCGCCTCTTCGGCGAACTCCATCGTGTATTCCATGCCCGCGCAGCCGCCGTTCTTCACGCCGATACGCAGGCCGGCCACCGGCTTTTCCGAACGCGCGATCACCTGTCGCACGCGCTCGGCGGCGGCGTCGGTCAGGGTCATCACCTGGGGGCGGGGGCGGGACTGGGTCATTTCTCGCTGTCTCCTAATCGGCGCCGGTTCAAGGCCGGCGGATCGGTAGCCTTAAGATGGGGGATGCACGGCGCGCAGGCAAGGGTGAAGCGTGAGCCGGGATCGCTCACGGTCCCGCCACCGGCCTCAATAATTCGGCCACAGCCCGGGCGTCGCCAGTTCCACCAGATGGGCGTCGGGGTCGCGGAAATACAGGCTGACGCCGCCGCCGGCCCAGTCGACCCGGCTCTCCAGCTTCACCCCATGCGCCGCCAGATGCTGCTCCCAACGGGCCAGCGCGTTCGCGGGGATCGCCAGCGCGTAGTGCAGCGGGCCATGGCCATCATGCGGAGGAATGGTGCCCCCCGCCATCGCCACCGGCTCCAGCGTCGCACCGCGAAGAAACAGCAGCAGCACGCTGCCCGGACCCGCATTGTAGGCGCAGAAGCGCTCATCCGCGATCAAGGGCGCCAGGCCCAGCACGCGCTCATAGAAATCGCGTGCGCGGGCGAGGTCGTCGACATAGAGCCCCGTCTCCAGAACGCCGGAGAGCGGCGGCGCGGCAGGCGTTTCACTCACCACAGATTGAGCGACAGCCGCGCTTCCTCGGACATGCGGCCCTGATCCCAGGGCGGATCGAAGGTGAGGTTGACGGTCACGCCCGACACGCCGCCGACGCCGGCCACCGCGCCTTCCACCATGCCGGGAAGCTCGGCGGCGGAAGGGCAGTTCGGCGTGGTCAGCGTCATCTCGACCGCCACCTGCCGGTCGTCGGCGATGTCGACCTTGTAGATCAGTCCGAGCTCGTAGATGTCGACCGGGATCTCCGGGTCGTAGACCGACTTCAACGCCGCGACGATGTCGTCGGTCAGGCGCTCCAGTTCTTCCTCCGGAATGCCGGACTGGATCGCCGGGGCGTTCGGGTTGGCAGATGTCTGGGTTTCGCTCATGCGAACAGATCCTGAGCCTTGATGAGGGCGTCGGCGAGGGCGTCGACTTCCTCATGCGTGTTGTAGAGCGCGAACGACGCCCGGCACGTCGCATTCACACCATATCGCCCCAGAAGCGGCATCGCGCAATGGGTGCCGGCGCGCACGGCGATGCCGGCGCGGTCGATGACGGTAGCGATGTCGTGGGGATGGGCGCCCTTCACGTCGAAGGCGAAGATGGCGCCCTTGCCCGGCGCGTCGCCATAGATCTGGATCGAGTTGATCTGCGACAGCCGCTCGCGCGCATAGGCGCCGAGCGCGGCCTCATGCGCCGCGATGCGCGCGCGGCCGAGGCTCTCCATGTAGACCAGCGCCTCGCCGAGCCCGACCGCCTGCACGATCGGCGGGGTGCCGGCCTCGAAGCGGTGCGGCGGCTCGCCATAGGTGACGCCGTCCTGCGTGACGGTGCGGATCATCTCGCCGCCGCCCTCATAGGGCGGCATCGTCTCCAAAAGCGCCCGCCTGCCATAGAGCACGCCGATGCCGGTCGGGCCGTAGAGCTTGTGGCCGGTGACGGCGTAGAAGTCGACGTCGAGGTCGACCACGTCCACCGGCATGTGCACGGCGGCCTGCGCGCCGTCCACCACCACCAGCGCGCCGACCTCATGGGCGAGGCGGGCGATCTCCTTGATCGGCGTCACCGTGCCCAGCACGTTGGACATGTGGGTGATGGCGACGATCTTCGTGCGCTCGGTCAGCAGCGCCTTGAAGGCGTCGAGGTCGAACGCCCCGTCCTCGGTCACCGGCGCCCACTTGATCACCGCGCCCTTGCGCTCGCGCAGATAGTTCCACGGCACGATGTTGGAGTGGTGCTCCATGATCGAGAGCACGATCTCGTCGCCCTCGTTGATCGACTGGCCGAGCGAGGAGGCGACGAGGTTGATCGCCCCGGTCACCGAGCGGGTGAAGATCACCTCTTCCAGCGTCGGGGCGTTGAGGAAGGCGCGGCAGCGCTCGCGGGCCTGCTCATAGGCATCGGTCATCGCATTGGCGAGGAAGTGCAGGCCGCGATGGACGTTGGAATATTCGTTCTCATAGGCGAAGCGCATGCGGTCCAGCACCTGCACCGGCTTCTGCGCCGAGGCGGCGTTGTCGAGATAGACCAGCGGCTTGCCGTAAACGGTCTTCGACAGGATCGGAAAATCCTGCCGCACGCGAGCGACGTCGTAGCCGCCATTGGCGACGGCGGGGTGGAGGGTGGGAAGGCTGGTGGTCATGGCTCGACCTTCATTTTCTCGGTGCGGGAGACGAGCATCCTTCGAGGCTCGCTGCGCTCTCACCTCAGGATGACGTCGCACATCGAGGCAGCGTCATCGACCCATCTTGGAGAACACCGTCATCCTGAGGTGCCCGGGCCACGGCCCGGGCCTCGAAGGATCTCGGGTCGCAGCCGCGCCTCACGCCCGCGCCGCGAGCCAGCTCTCCGCCCGCTCGATCAGCGCCTCGCGCAGCCCCTCATGCTCGACGGTCTCGATCGCCTCGCCGACAAAGGCCTGCACCAGAAGGCTCTGCGCCTCCTTCATCGGAATGCCGCGGGCGCGCAGGTAAAACAGAAGCTCGTCGTCGATCGCCCCGCAAGTGGCACCATGGCCGCACTGCACGTCGTCGGCGAAGATCTCCAGCTCCGGCTTGTTGTCCATCTCCGCCTCGTCGCCAAGCACCAGCGCGCGGCTCATCATCCGCCCGTCGGTCTTCTGCGCCGCCTGGCGGACGACGATCTTGCCCTGGAACACGCCGCGCGAGGCATCGTCCAGCACGTGCTTGAACAGTTCGCGGCTTTCGCAGCCCGGCACCTGATGGTCGACATAGAGCGTCGTGTCGGCGTGCTGACGCCCCTTCAGCAGCGAGGCGCCGTTGAAGCCGACATGGCTGTCCGCGCCCGACAGCGTGGCGTAGAGCGAGGTGCGCGCCACGGAAGCCCCGAGCGAGAAGGTGAAGGTGTGGACCTGCGAATCGCGCCCCACATCGAACAGCAGGGTGGCGAGGTGGAAGGCCGAAGCGCCGTCCTCCTGCAGCCGCACCACATCGAGATGCGCCTCGTCGCCGACCACGAATTCGGTGGCGGCATTGGCCTGATAGGCGAGGCCGTCCGGCCCCTCGAAGCTCTCGGCATAGGTGAGAGCCGCGCCCGCCCCGACGACGACCAGCGAGCGGGTGTACATCGCCGCCGCGCTCGCGCCGGCGAAGACATGGGCCACATGCACCGGCCGCTCGATCCTGGCGCCCGGGGCCACGGTGATGACCACGCCGTCCTTTGCCAGCGCCGTGTTCAGCGCCAGCGAGGCGTCGTAGCGGCTGGGCACGATGCCGCCGAGGCGGCTGAGCGCCTCGTCCCCCGCCGCGACGGCGGCGGAAAACGTGGTGACGACGAGCCCTTGCTCAAGGTCGGCGAGGTCGGACAGTTCCGGCACCACCGCGCCGTTGGCAATGACGATGCGGCGGGCCTCGACACCGCGCAGCAGGCGGGCACGGGCCTCCGCCTCGGCGACGGCAGCGGTGCCGGCGACCGGCACGGCCTCGCGCATCAGCGCGCGCAGGTCGGTGTATTTCCATTCCTCGACCCGCCGGTGCGGCAGGCCGTTTTCCTCGAAGGAGCGGGCGGCGGCGCGGCGCAGATCGGCCAGCCGGTCGCCGCCTTCCGGCACGGTGCCGAGCGAGGCGAGGATCGCCTGTTCGGCCGGCGTACGGATCGGACGGATGTCAGCGTTCATCTCTGCCACCTCACGCCGCGTCCTGCTGGTACTCGGCATAGCCATTGGCTTCCAGCTCCAGCGCCAGTTCCTTGCCGCCGGAGCGGACGATGCGGCCCTGGTTCATGACGTGCACGAAATCGGGGACAATGTGGTTCAAAAGGCGCTGGTAATGGGTGATGACGATCATCGCCCGGTCGGGCGAGCGCAGCGCGTTGACGCCTTCCGAGACCACTTTCAGCGCGTCGATGTCGAGGCCGGAATCGGTCTCGTCGAGCACGCAGAGCTTGGGCTCCAGCACCGCCATCTGCAGGATCTCGGCGCGCTTCTTCTCGCCGCCGGAGAAGCCGACATTGACGCCGCGCTTCAGCATGTCCTGGTTGATGCCGAGATGGCCGGCCTTCTCCCGCACCAGCCGCAGGAAGTCCGGGGTGGAGATTTCCGCCTCGCCGCGCTTCTTGCGCTGGGCGTTCAGCGCCGCGCGCAGGAAGGTCATGGTGGCGACGCCGGGCACTTCCACCGGATACTGGAAGGCGAGGAACACGCCCTTGGCGGCGCGCTCGTCGATTTCCATCTCCAGCAGGTCCTCGCCTTCCAGCGTGACGGTGCCGTCGGTGACCTCATAATCCTCCTTGCCGGCGAGGATGTAGGAGAGCGTCGACTTGCCGGAGCCGTTCGGCCCCATGATGGCGTGCACCTCGCCGGGATTCACCTTCAGCGAGAGGCCCTTGAGGATTTCCTTGCCGTGTTCGCCGTCGATCTTGGCGTGGAGGTTTTCGATATCGAGCAGAGCCATTTGTGTCTTCCGGTTGCTGTGAAACCCGATCCGTGGATGGCGGGGTCGAGCCTGGCCATGACGAATTCAAGGGACGCGTATCAATCCAATCGGCGTCATGCCCGGGCCTGACCCGGGCATCCACATCGTTGCGGGGCCGTCAGCCCACCGAGCCCTCGAGGCTCACCGCGATCAGCTTTTGCGCTTCCACCGCGAACTCCATGGGGAGTTGCTGCAGCACGTCCTTGACGAAGCCGTTGACGATCAGCGCCGTCGCCTCTTCGGGGTCGAGCCCGCGCTGGCGGCAGTAGAAAAGCTGGTCGTCGGAGATCTTCGAGGTGGTGGCCTCGTGCTCGAACTGGGCGGAAGAGTTCTTCGACTCGATGTAGGGCACGGTGTGCGCGCCGCACTTGTCGCCGATCAGCAGGCTGTCGCAGTTGGTGAAGTTGCGCGCGCCGGTCGCCTTGCGGTGCGCCGAGACGAGGCCGCGATAGGTGTTGTCGGAATAGCCCGCCGCGATGCCCTTGGAGATGATGCGGCTCGACGTGTTCTTGCCGAGATGGATCATCTTGGTGCCCGAATCGACCTGCTGGCGCCCGTTGGAGATGGCGATGGAGTAGAACTCGCCCTGCGAATCGTCGCCGCGCAGGATGCAGCTCGGGTATTTCCAGGTGATCGCCGAGCCGGTCTCGACCTGCGTCCACGAGATTTTGGAGCGGTCGCCGCGGCAATCGCCACGCTTGGTGACGAAGTTGTAGATGCCGCCCTTGCCGTCCTTGTCGCCGGGGTACCAGTTCTGCACCGTCGAGTACTTGATCTCGGCGTCGTCCAGCGCCACCAGCTCGACCACGGCGGCGTGCAGCTGGTTCTCGTCGCGCATCGGCGCGGTGCAGCCTTCGAGATAGCTCACATAGGCGCCTTCGTCGGCGATGATCAGCGTGCGCTCGAACTGCCCGGTGTTGCGCTCGTTGATGCGGAAATAGGTCGACAGCTCCATCGGGCAGCGCACGCCCTTGGGCACGTAGACGAACGACCCGTCGGAGAACACCGCCGAGTTGAGCGTGGCGAAGTAGTTGTCGGTCACCGGCACCACCGAGCCGAGATACTTCCTCACCAGTTCGGGGTGCTCGCGCACCGCTTCCGAGATCGGCATGAAGATCACGCCGGCCCGGGCCAGTTCCTCCTTGAAGGTGGTCGCCACCGAGACCGAATCGAACACGGCGTCGACCGCCACCTTGGTGGCCCCGCTCTCGATGCCGAGCAGCGCGTCGCGCTCGCGCAGCGGGATGCCGAGCTTCTCGTAGGTAGCGAGAATCTCCGGGTCGATGTCGTCGATCGAGAGCTGGCTCGGCCGCTTCGGCGCGGAATAGTAATAGAGGTCCTGATAGTCGATCGGCGGGTAGCTCACCCGCGCCCAGTCCGGCTCACGCATGGTCTGCCAGCGGCGGAAGGCTTCCAGCCGCCATTCGAGCATCCATTCGGGCTCGTTCTTCTTCGCCGAAATGAACCGGACCGTGTCCTCGGTCAGCCCCTTGGGGGCCTTGTCGGTCTCGATCTCGGTGAAGAACCCGTACTTGTACTGATCGACATCAAGCGAGCGGACCTGGTCCACTGTCTCCTGTACGGCCGGCATCGTCTCATCTCCTCTCCCACGCGGGGTCAAGGCCCACGGGTCAGGTCAACCATTCCCACCGGCGGCCGCGAGGGGCGGACCGCCGGCGTCGTCTCGGCCGCCCGAAGGCGGCCTTCTTCCTCACGCCGCCGCGCGGCGGCGCACAAGACCGGGCAACACCCGGCGGAACACGCCGAGCGCCCGGTCGACATCCTCTTCCCCGCTCGACCAGCCGAACGACAGGCGGATCGCCGAGCGCGCGATGCGCTCGGGCACGCCCATCGCGCCCAGCACGTGCGAGGCCGCGACCTTGCCCGACGAGCAGGCGGCCCCGGCGCTCACCGCCACGCCCGCGAGATCGAGGGCGATCACGATGGTTTCCGCCGGCACGCCCGGCAGCGCGAGGCACGACGTGTTCGGCAGCCGGTCGACATCGCCCACGAGCAGGACAAGCTCGGGAAACTCGCACCTTAGAGCGTCTTCAAGCCGCGCGCGCAAGCCATTGATGCGCGCGGCGTCCACTTCCACAGCGGCGGCCGCGGCGAGCGCCGCCGCACCGAAGGCGGCGATGGCGGGAACGTTCTCGCTGCCGGCGCGCCGGCCGCGCTCCTGCGCCCCGCCGGCGAACACCGGCGCGGGCCGCAGATCCGGGTCGGCGACGATCAGCGCCCCCGCCCCCGGCGCCCCGCCCAGCTTGTGGGCGGAGATCGACATCAGGTCGACGCCCAGCGCCGGCATCGACACCGCCATGCGCCCGGCCGCCTGCACGGCATCGCTGTGCACCAGCGCGCCATGGGCATGGGCGCGGCGCGCCACCTCCGCCACCGGCTGGAGCACGCCGGTCTCGTTATTGGCCACCATCACCGAGACCAGCGCCCGGCGGCCGGCGGCGGTGTGACGATCGAGCGCCGCGTCGAGCCCGTCCGGCCGCACCCGCCCGCGGGCGTCGACGGGGAGGATTTCCACCCGTTCGGCCGGAAAGCGGTGGCCGCGCAGCACGGCGGCGTGTTCGACCGCGCTCACCAGCAGCACGTCGCAGGTCACCGGCGTCTCGCCACGGTGGAAATCGGGGGTCAGCGCCAGCGTGTCCGCCTCGGTGCCGCAGGAGGTGAACATCACCCCCCCGGCCGGCGCCCCGACCAGCGCCGCCACCCGCCCGCGCGCCTTGTCGATGGTGGCGCGCGAGGCGCGGCCCTCGCCATGCACGGACGAGCCGTTGCCGGTGGCGTCCAGCGCCTCCAGCAGGGCTTCGCGTGCCTCCGGGCGAACCGGCGAGGTGGCGTTATGGTCGAGATAGGTGCGTTGGTTCATGGTCTCGGGGCTCGAAGTTACGCAGCCGTCTCCTATATAGGAATGCGTCGCGCCGTCTGCCGCCCTTTTGCGCTCAAAGCTTGCAAATTCAGGTCGCGTCCGGCATAGCTTGGCGTCCCGTCTTCTTCGAAGGGCTGCCTGCCGCGCAGATTGAACGCGACGAAACTGCAACCCGACGTCGAATATTAGAATTATTCTAATAAATTAGGGCTCCCACCCTAGGTCGTCAAGGCGCATGCGGTAAGGCCGTCTCCCGGGACGCAGGCTGGACGCGGGTTCCGGCCCCTCCGGACAGGCGTTGCCTTCCCCGCCGCCGCATTCAAGGTCACGCACTTCATGCCCGAGGTCATCTTCACCGGCGAGAAGGGGCGGCTCGAAGGCCGCTACCAGCCCGCCAAGACGCGCCATGCGCCCATCGCCATCATCCTGCACCCGCACCCGCAGTTCGGCGGCACGATGAACAACCCGGTGGTCTACAACCTCTATTACCAGTTCGTGAACCGGGGCTTTTCGACCCTGCGCTTCAATTTCCGCGGCGTCGGCCGCTCGCAGGGCTCGTTCGACCACGGCCAGGGCGAACTCGCCGATGCCGCCGCCGCGCTCGACTGGGCGCAGTCGATCAACCCGGACGCGCGCGCCTGCTGGATCGCCGGCTTCTCCTTCGGCGCCTGGATCGGCATGCAGCTGCTGATGCGCCGCCCCGAGGTGGAAGGCTTCATCTCCATCGCCGCGCCGGCCAATCTGTACGACTTCTCCTTCCTCGCCCCCTGCCCGTCCTCCGGCCTGTTCGTGCATGGCGACAAGGACGCGGTGGTGCCGTTCTCCGCCGTCACCGGCCTGGTGGAGAAGCTGAAGACGCAGAAGGGCATCGTCATCGACCAGCAGACCGTGCCGGGCGCCAACCATTTCTTCGACGGCAAGACCGAGGATCTGATGGAGGTCGTCGGCGCCTATCTCGACAAGCGCCTGCCGGAGACCGCCAAGAACACCAGCGCCGCCTGAACCCGCGGCCTTTCACCCGCCGCAAACGAAAAGCCCGGCGCTGCAACGCCGGGCTTTTTTACGTGGTGCGGGCTTTTAGCGTGCTGAAAGAGTCGAGGCTCAGTTGAGCACAAGGCGCGGCGGCGGGTTGGTCACCGTGAGGCTGTCGCCACGGCGGGCGATCTGCACCACGCTCGGCGCCGTGTCGGCCGCGCCGGGCACCGAGAAGCTGACCGCCTGCTCGGGCTGGAGGGTCGCGGCAACACGGATCGGCGCCCCGCCGGCGACGCTCAGCGTCGCGACGACATGATAGCCGTCTTCCTGGGCGGTATAGAACGCAACGCCATTCACATAGCCGATATTGATGGTCTGGGCAGTGGCCGGCTTGAGGCCCGCGGCCTTGTCGGCGGCGCGGACGGGGGCGATGACGGCGACGGCAATGAGGCCGCCAGCGACGGCAAGCGGCAGAATATCGCGGCTGAGGCTGCGCATCTCGAAGGCTCCAAGTTTCTGTCCAGGCGTGTTGAAGAGGAAGCTGCCTGCCTGGCGAGCCGGACTTCCGGGAGCCCACAAATTACATGGAATATTGTGCACCGCATCATACGATTTCGCATCGCACCAATGCATTTCAGGAATACTGCGACAATCTTTCGTTAAATTCAATTTTTCTGAAATTGATGTTCAGCTTTGCTGCAAGCATCGGCGGTTCTGCAGCTTGACGATGCAGCCGCTCATGCAGCCGGGAGCGGCAGCTCGATGACCCCGCCGGTAATCGGGCGGGGCACGCCGGTGGTGGTTGGAAAGCTCAGTGGCAATCCCCGCAGCGCGCGCACCGCCAGGAACCCGAAAGCCTGCGCTTCCAACGCGTCAGTGGACCAGCCGACGGCATCGGCGGTCATCACCTCGACACCGAGCCGCGCGCGCAGGAAGCGCAGAAGCGTCGGATTATGCGCCCCGCCGCCGGCCGCGATCAGCGTGCGCGGCGGCTTCGGCAGATGCGGCAGCACCGCCCCGACACAGGCGGCGGTCAGCGCCGTCAATGTCGCCGCACCGTCGGCGACGCTCATGCCGTCGAGACCTGCATGCTCCGTGACCCATTCGCGAAAATCGTTGCGGTCGAGCGACTTGGGCGGGCGCCTGGCGAAGAAGGGGTGCGTCAGCAGCCGCGCCAGCGCCGCTTCGTCGACCCTCCCTGCCGCCGCCGCCGCGCCGTCGCGGTCCAGTGGGATGCCGGTTCGCGCCTGCATGAAGTCGTCGATCAGCGCATTGGCCGGGCCGGTGTCGCAGGCGATCGGGTCGGCCTCGCCGTCGATATAGGTGATGTTCGCGACGCCGCCGAGATTGAGCACCAGCAAGGGCCCCGCCAGCGACAGCCCATGCGCCAGCGCCCGGTGATAGACCGGCACCAGCGGCGCCCCCTGCCCGCCGGCCGCGACATCGGCGGCACGCAGGTCGTAGACGAGGTTCGGCCCCGGCGGCGGCACCATCGCCCGCACCGCCCGCGCCAGCCCCGGCCCGTCGCCGATTTGAATGGTCAGGCGAATCTCCGGCCGGTGCAGCACCGTCTGGCCGTGGAAGCCGATCACGGAAACGTCTCTATGTACCGGATGCTGCTCGAAAAACGCGGCCAGCGCCTGCGCATGGCGCTCCGTCAGCCGGCCCTCGGCGGCGGCCAGTGCGCCGGGGCGGGCGTCGCGATCCGTCAGCGTGCGCGCCGCCTCCAGCGCCGCGACGAACAGCGCGCGGTCGTCCTCGCCATAGGCAAAGGTGAGCGCCGGGCCGAAGGCGGCGACGCTCTCGCCGTCGGTCTCGATCAGCGCCACGTCCACCCCGTCGAGCGAGGTGCCGCTCATCAGGCCGATCGCCTTCAGGGGCCGGGGCATCCTTCCTCCTCGCCGGCGCCGGGCCGGGGTGCGCTCGCCGCGCGAAACTGGTACATCCGCCGCGCGCGCCTTCGCCTATCGGGCGGGGCGTGCGCGACACCCAAACTGATATGCCCGTTCCTAACATGGCGTTGATGCCCGCAGGCCCGAGATGAGCACGTTCAAATCCGATTTCCTCCGCACCCTCAGCGAGCGCGGCTTCATTCATCAGGTCTCCGATGAAAAGGGCCTGGACGATCTGTTCGCGAAGGAAACGGTCACCGCCTATATCGGCTTCGACCCGACCGCGCCGAGCCTGCATGCCGGCGGACTCATCCAGATCATGATGCTGCACTGGCTGCAAAAAACCGGCCACCGCGCGGTCTCGCTGATGGGCGGCGGCACCGGCATGGTGGGCGACCCCTCGTTCAAGGATGAGGCGCGTCAGTTGATGACGGTGGACACGATCGAGGCCAACATCACCTCGATCAAGCGGGTGTTCGCCAACTATCTCAGCTATGGCGAGGGCCCGGCCGGCGCGCTGATGATCAACAACGCCGAATGGCTGCGCGATCTCAACTATCTGGAATTCCTGCGCGATGTCGGCCGGCACTTCTCGGTCAACCGCATGCTGTCCTTCGACAGCGTGAAGACCCGGCTGGAACGCGAACAGTCGCTGTCCTTCCTCGAATTCAACTACATGATCCTGCAGGCCTACGACTTCGTCGAGCTGTCCAGGCGCTACGATGTGCGGCTGCAGATGGGCGGCTCCGATCAGTGGGGCAACATCATCAACGGCATCGACCTCGGCCACCGCATGGGCACGCCGCAGCTTTACGCGCTCACCTCGCCGCTGCTCACCACCGCCTCCGGCGCCAAGATGGGCAAGTCGGTCAATGGCGCGGTGTGGCTGAACGCCGACATGCTCGGCCCCTATGAATTCTGGCAGTACTGGCGCAACACCGAGGACGCCGATGTCGAGCGCTTCCTCAAGCTCTACACCACGCTGCCGATGGACGAGATCGCCCGCCTCGCGCAGGAGGCGAAAGGGCCGGCGATCAACGAGGTGAAGAAGCTCCTAGCCACCGAGATCACCGCGCTTCTGCACGGGCGCGTCGCGGCGGAAGCGGCGGCCGAGACGGCGCGCAAGACGTTCGAGGAAGGTGGCATCGCCGCCGACCTGCCGACTGTCGAGGTGCCGGCGGGCGAGCTGGCGACCGGCATCGGCGTGCTCGCCGCCTTCGCCGAGAAGAGCGGCCTCGTCGCCTCCAATGGCGAGGCGCGGCGCCAGGTCAAGGGCGGCGGGCTGAAGGTGAACGACGCCGCCGTGACCGACGAGAAGGCGGTGCTGACCGAGCGCGACCTCACGCCCGAAGGCGTCATCAAGCTCTCGCTCGGCAAGAAGAAGCACGTGCTGCTGAAGCCGGTGTGAGCGTCGCGGCCACGCGACCGCTACCTTGACCACATCACTACCTTGGCAACGTCATGGCCGGGCGTGTCCCGGCCATCCACATCGTCATTCCCGCCCGCCAAAGTCGTGGATGCCCGGAGCATGACGACCTTTTGCCGGCCATAGCCGCGCCTACCGCGTCGGCACCACCGCCGGCGGGGTCGGGTCGGGGGCCTGCCGGAACTCGAAGATCTTGCGCAGGAAGCCCGGCGCCACCGCCGAGATGGGATTGACCCGCAGCGTCGGGCCGGACACCGGGCCGACAATCTCGTAGGTCACCCCGACCAGCCCCTCATTGGGTCCGCCGCCGAGGAAGAAGCCGAGCACCGGCAGGCGGCTGAACAGATTGTTCAGCCCATAGGCCGGCACATAGGTACCGCGCACCGACACGCGGTCGTTGGCGAGATCGAGCGTTCCGTCGAAGGTGGAGCCGATCGTCGGGCCCCAGATGGCGCCGTCGCGCAATGTGAGCTGCTGGGCGGTGCGCTGGAAACCGACCTGCAGCTTGCGGAAGGAGATGGCGGAACCCGGCTGCGGACGCCCGTCGCGCATGGTCTGCGGCGCGGCGGCGATGAGCCGGTCGAGCCCCGCCTCGCCGCGAATCACGAAGTCACGCATGTTGACCACGCCGTTCTGCGGCCTGCCGTCGCCCGAGGGGGCGTCGACATCGATCCAGAGGTCGCCGCCATAGATCTTCGGGTAGAGATCGATGAAGCGCAGCAGCGCGCCGGCGTCGCTGGTCGCCACCCGCAGCTGCGGACGGCCGTTTCCCTGCGCCCTGAGATCGCCGGTGACTCCGCCGTCGCGGCCGACCAGCGCGGCGAGCGAAAACGCCCGGATATCGCCATTGCGGCGCGAGAGCGTAAGCGCCGCCTCGCGTACGGTCTCGCCATTATTGCCGACCACGACGCCCAGCTTGACGTCGAGATCGAGGTCGGCCGGCTTCGGCGTTTGGGTGCCCGGCGGCGGCGTGTCCTTCAACTGCTTGAGGAAGGCACGCGCCTCGATGACCTCGCCGCGCACCGTCACATTGTAGGTGCCGTCGGAATGGTCGAGCTTCACGCTGGCCTTGTCGCCGTCGGAAAGCTGGAAGGTCGGCAGGTTGGCGCTGACCAGCGCGGCCTTGGAATCGAGCTCGACCGTGCCGCGGATGTCCACGCCCTGACCGGTCACCACCAGATTGTCCAGCCGCGTGCCGTTGGCGGACAGATTGGCCTTGGCGGTCATCCGGGCCGGCTTGCCGATGGGCTTGTTCCATCCCGGCACCATGTCCGACAGTTCCACGCCGGCAAGGTCGAGTTCGAGATCGGCCGTCTTGCCCTTGGCCCCAACCACGCCGTTGAGCTTGACCCCCAGCGTGCCCGACATGCCCGGCAACTCGAAGCCGAGCTTCTGCCGCGCCGTATCGTCCAGCGACGCCGCCAGCGCAAAGGTCATGTCGCCGGAGATCGGGCGGCTGTAGTCGAAGCTGGCCGGGGCGCCGCCGAACTTGCCCTCGCCGCGTGCCACCGTCGCCGCCTGGGTGACGAAGGCGCGCACCGAGGCGTCGTCGAGATTCTGATTCAAGACCAGCTTCGAGGCACCGAAATCGTCCAGCGTGGCGTCGAAGGCGTAGTCGACATCGGAGGGCAGGATGTTATCGGACAGCTTGACGCTGATCTGCGCGGTGCCCGCGATGGTGCCCGACACCGATTGCGGCTCGACCGGCACGAAGGTCGGGCCGCGCAGCGGCGGTATCGCGGCCAGTTCGATGGCCGCCGCCGCCGCCCCATTTACCTTCACCCGCACCTTCGCCTCCGGCTTGGGCGGCGCCGTATCGGAAATGTCGAAGATGCTCTCGCCGATCTCCAGGCGACGCTTGCCGGGCGTCTCCATCGCCGCCTTCGCCACCCTGACATGGGCGGTCCGGCCGGTGATCTTCACCTCCACATCGGCATCGATGACCGGTGGCAGGCCGGGAACTGGAACGAAGCGTCCACCCGTGCCGGTGATGTTGATCCTCAGCGCCTCGTCGTCGAGCGGATGGTTCTTCTTGCCGATGGAATCCAGCGGCGCGTCGAAGGCGATTTCCGCATGGCTGACGTCGCCGGCGATCAGATGGTCGTAGACCCATTTGCGCGGCGCCGGCGCCGCCAGGGCGGGCCAGAGCCGGATCAGCGACGTCGCGGTCATCGGCGTCGCCGATACCTGCATCGACAGAGCGGGCGCCGGCCCGGCGAGTTGCAAGGCGCCGCCCAACGTGATGCCGCCCTGCGGCCCCTTCAGTTCGCCGCGGTCGAGAGTGGCGCGCTGCGCCACCGGATCGAAGGAGAGCGCAAGGTCGATGTCGTCGAGGACGAAGGGGGGAACTTCGTTCTGGTACGGGCCGCCGCCCGCGAAGCTCGCCCGCGCCGACGTCGTGTGCAGGCTCCATTTTCCGGCACTGTCCGCCGGCATGCGGACCACGCCGGCCAGATCCATGGCAAACGGGCCGGCCTGGGCGCTGACTGAAGTGAGATTGATCAGCCGACCCGCCGGATCGAGCGAAAAGGCGAGCGCCGCCTCGTCGACCAGCATCCGCCCGTCGGCATCGGAGCCGAGCTGAAGCTCACCGGCACCGGCGGCCAGCCGCCCCGTGGTGGCGAGCAGGGTTCCCCGCGCGTCGATGGTCGCCGCGAGATCGATCGACAGCGGCGAAGTGGCGAGGATGTCGGCGCCGGCCTTGCCGGCCGCGATCAGCAGATCACGGGGCGCGAGATCGCGCACCTCCAGTTCCAGGTCGCGCCGCCCCTCCGCCAGCGCACCGACCGTCGCACGCGCCGACCACGGCCCGTCCATGCCGCCCGCCGCGATGTTGAAGGTGACGCCGCCTTCGACCGGCCGCGACAGCGACAGGTCGATATTGTCGAAGGTCCACTGCCGGCCGCTGGCCTCGTTGCGGATCACGACCTTGCCTTCCTTGAGGCCGATTTCGGTCAGGACGCCGCCGTCGAGCCCGCCTTCGTCGAGCTGGCGCGCCAGCGCGGCAACGCTGGCCAGTCGCAGCGGACCGAAGGGCGCGGCCGGCTGGCCGGCGTCGGAAGGCTGCGACCCGTCCGGCGCGCTCCCCCCGTCCGGCGACGCAGACCCTTCGGGCACCGTCGCGGCATCCGTCGCCAGCTCGGCCGCAGGCACCGTAGCGAGCGCCTTGGGATGCGGGTCGGTGCCGTCCGCGGCGGCGCTGTCGGCCGAGATGGCGAGTTGCCCCTGCGCGTCGATGAACACGTTCAGGCGGACGCCGACGAGATCGACCCGCTCGGGCTGCATCAGCCAGGGCAGCCAGCGGTCCTGAAGCGCCACCTCGGCCTGTGGCGCCGTGGCGATGACGTCCCCGTCCGCATCGCGCACCGTGATATCGGCGGCGTGCAGCACGATGCCCCCGCTTGGCGCCCGGTCAGCGACGATGCCGCCGATCTGCACCGTGCGCCCGGCGCCCAGCCGCGCTTCCAGCGCGCTCTCGACATAGGGGCGGGCCATGTCCACGGTGAGGATGCCGGCGCTGAACAGCAGATAGACCATCGCCGCCGCCGCCGCGACCAGCCCGAAGACCGAACTTCCCGACCAGACGCAGAACCGCAGCCAGCGCCGCCGGCGGGCCGGCACGGCGCAGAGCCGGCGTGCCCGCCTGACACGAAGCCGCTTCACGTGGCGCCCCACATGGCGCTTGCCGCCTTTCTCCGGCCCGGGCGTCGTCGGCTCTTTCATCTACGGCACGAATCCTTGCATGCTCAGCCATAATGCCTGTGTGAAAGACAGGCGGCGACACCTTATCCCGGCGCTTGCTGACACCCTGCTTTCACGCGGCGGACGGCCAGCGTGGCGCGCCCCCGGGTAAGGCCTCCCGTTCAGCCGATCACCCCCAAACACGCCGAAAGGAAGGCACATGACCGAGATCGCCGCCGGAGCGCCCGCGCCCGACTTCACCTTGACGACCGATTCGGGCGATGTCCTGTCGCTCGCCGCCTGCCGGAGTCGAAAGCTGGCACTCTTTTTCTACCCCAAGGCCGGCACCTCAGGGTGCACGCTGGAGGCGCATGATTTCAACCGGTTGAAAGCCGATTTCGATGCCGCCGACACGCGGATCGTCGGCATTTCCCCCGATCCGGACAAGGCGCTGGCGGCGTTCCGCTCGAAACAGGGCCTGACCTTCGACCTCGCCGGCGACGAGGCGCATGCCATGCTCGAAGCCTATGGCGTCTGGGTCGAGAAAAGCATGTATGGCCGAAAATATATGGGCGTCGAGCGCACCACCGTCCTGATCGACCGCGACGGACGGATCGCCCGCATCTGGCCGAAGGTGAAGGTCGCCGGCCATGCCGACGAGGTGCTCGCCGCCGCGCGGGCGCTGTGATCGTCGTTGCCCGGCCGGCCCGTACGGCCGGGCGTCAGTCGACATCCTCGACGCTGGCCGGCCCGCCGCCATAGGCACGCTGTGCCAGCGCCGCTTCCATGAAGGGATCGAGATCGCCGTCCAGCACCTCCTGCGGCGTGCCGGAGGTGACGCCGGTGCGCAGGTCCTTCACCAGCTGGTAGGGCTGGAGCACATAGGAGCGGATCTGGTGGCCCCAGCCGATATCGGTCTTGGCGGCCTGGTCGGCGGCGGCCTGCGCCTCGCGCTTCTTAAGCTCCATCTCATAGAGCTTGGCGCGCAGCATCTCCCACGCCGTGGCGCGGTTCTTGTGCTGGGAGCGGTCGCCCTGCGCCACCACGGCGATGCCGGTGGGAATATGGGTGAAGCGCACCGCCGATTCGGTCTTGTTGACGTGCTGGCCGCCGGCGCCGCCGGAGCGCATCGTGTCGATGCGAAGGTCGCTTTCCTTGATGTCGACGACGATGCGGTCGTCGATGACAGGATAGACGTCCACCGAGGCGAAGGAGGTCTGGCGGCGGGCATTGGAATCGAAGGGAGAGATGCGGACCAGGCGGTGGACGCCGGCCTCGGTCTTCATCCAGCCATAGGCGTTGTGGCCCTTGACCAGAATGGTCGCTGACTTCAGGCCCGCCGTCTCGCCGGCCTGCTCGTCCACCAATTCGACCTTGAAGCCGCGCCGCTCGGCCCAGCGCGTATACATGCGCAGCAGCATCAAGGCCCAGTCCTGGCTGTCGGTGCCGCCGGCGCCGGCATGGACTTCGAGATAGCTGTCATTGGCATCCGCCTCGCCCGAAAGCAGCGCCTCCAGCTGGCGGCGGGCGACCTCGGCCTTGAGCCGGTCCAGCGCGGCGGCGGCCTCGTCGACGATGGAGGCGTCGCCCTCGGCCTCCCCGAGTTCGATCAGCTCGACATTGTCCGACAGTTCGCGGGTGATGCGTTCCAGCGCGCTGAGACCATCCTCCAGCGTGCCGCGCTCCTGCATCAGCTTCTGCGCGCGCTCGGGGTCGTTCCACAGATTGGGGTCCTCGGCGAGCGCGTTCAGCTCGGCAAGGCGAGCCTTGGAACGGTCGAAATCGATGTGCTGCCGCAGCAACTGGGCGGCTTCGCGGATTTCGTCGACGCTCGCGGCGAGCTCGGCGCGCATGATGGCTACTCTCGGTGGGACGTTAAAGGCCGCGGAAAATAGAGGCGTTGCCCGGCAGTGTAAACGCCCTGCCTTGCAGAGACCCGGTGACGGTTCCCGGCGGGCGGTATGCAGCGCGCGGATCGGGCCCTACCATGCCCTCGCCTTCAACGGAGAAACGGTGATGCGCCTCATCGGCATGCTCGATTCGCCCTATGTTCGCCGCGTCGCGGTGTCGCTGAACCAACTTGGCCTGCCGTTCACGCACGAATCCGTCTCCGTCTTCCGCCACTACGACACCTTCGCCGGCATCAATCCGGTGGTGAAGGCGCCGACGCTGGTGACCGATGAGGGCTTCGTGCTGATGGACTCGACGCTCATCCTCCAGCATGTGGCGAAGCTCGCCGGCGCCGGCCGCTCGCTCGACCCGGCAGGGACGGCGGACCATGCGCGGGCGCAGCGCATCATCGGGCTGGCGCTCGTAGCCTGCGAGAAGTCGGTGCAGATCGTCTATGAACACCAGCTTCGGCCGCCGGAAAAGCGTCACCAGCCCTGGCTGGACCGCGTGCACGAGCAACTGTTCGCCGCCTATCGCCTGCTCGACGCAGAAATCGGCGAGCGGGACGGCTGGCTGCTGGGCGGGGATATCCTGCAGGCGGACATCACCGCCGCCATCGCCTGGACCTTCACCACCCGGATGATTCCCGAGGTGATGCCGGCCGATGCCTTCCCGTCCGTGGCGCGCTTCACCGCCCGAGCCGAGGCGCAGGAGGCGTTCCGCGCCTCGCCCTATGACGGCTGAGCGCGCGGATTGCCGGTGAACGCGCTCAGAAATGCACGCTCAGCACGGCGTTCGCGCCATTCTGCATGACGCCGTCGCCGAACTGGCCACCATAGGTGACGTTGAGCTGCGCCGTGGGAGCCAGCGCCACTGAGATGCCGGCCTCGACCACGGCCGCATCTTCCGCCAGCGGCACCCCGCTCACCGTGAAAGGCAGCCCGCCGATCAGGAACGACTGGGTCTGTGTCGGGACGATATCGCCGAAGGCGTGCCGCCAGCCGAGCGTGCCGTTGAGGCTCGCCCGTGTCGCGCCGTCACTGAGGGGTAGGGCGACGCGCAGGCCGAGCGTGGTGAAGCTTGTCTGCGTGGTCGAACCGTCGACCCGCAGCGCGGCCGCGCCGCCGCTTTCCCCATAGCCGTCGGTATGGAGCTGCACATAGGCGAGATTGGCGAAGGGCTCCAGCCGGGCCGCGGCCATGTCGAAGCCATAGGCCAGTTCGCCGAAGGCCTGGAAGGTGCCGGCGTCGTAGTCGGCGCTTTCGGAACTGGCGAAGCCCGGCAGGATGACCGCACGGGAAAGGTCCATTGCGTGCCAGCTATAGGCAAGGCCGGTGCGCAGCGCGAGCGCCTCCCAGGAGCGGCCGGCGTAGACGCCGACATGCCAGTTTTCGCTGTCTCCCGAGGCGCTCGCCGCGTCGCTGTCGAGGCTGGTGTAGCTGTAGCCGCCGAGCAGGCCAACACGCCAGTTCTCGACCAGCGTATCGCCGCCGATGAGGAAACCGCCGGTATTGCTGTCGAGCGCGCGGGCATTGCCGTTGCCGTCGTAAGAACTCCAGGCGCCGAAGCCCTGCGCCCACAAGGCCGCGGCGGCAACCGGCGGGGCGGGCTCGGCCTTGAGCGGAAGGCCGGCCAGGGGCGCGGACGGCGCGGCATAGGCCAACGGGGCCACGGCCATGCCGGCGGGCGCGGCGGTCGATGAATCGGCGGCCCTGAGGCGGTCGATCACCGCCGACCTCAGGAAGACGCTGTCATTGAGCAGGACGCTCTTGGCCGAGGCACCGGTGGCCCCGGACAGCGACTCGAAGGCGGCCGGCGCCGTCGCGGCATTGAGCGACAGCACCGCATCGCCCAGCGGGCTCTCCAGCGGCGCGGTATCCAGGCTGCGTGCCGCCGCGATCTGGTTGGGCGTGCTCGCCAGCGCGGCGAAGGCGAGGCCGCTGCGGGTGGTCTCGACCACGACACGGTCGTCCTCGTAATCCACCTTGACGTCGAGAAAGGGATAGGCCGTGAGCGGATCGTCCACGAGCACGAAGGTGCCGTTCACGCCACCTTCCGCCGTCAGCACCGCGTATTGGCGCAGGCCGAGGATGGTGCCGGCGGCGACGTCGAGGTCGAGCCGCGCGCCCTCGACCTGCGCCGACCCGCCCGCCGCGATCAGGTCAGCGGCGTATTGCCCGAGTTCCGCCTCATAGGTCGCGCCAGCGGCGAAGTCGACATGACCGTCCACCTCGACGGTGCCGACCGAGTCGCCCGGCGCGGTCACGCTGCCGGCCGTCGCCACGAGATCGCCGCCGATGGAGCCGGACCCGAACAGCAGGCCGGAGCTCTCGACGCTGCCCGTCACCCGCCCTGTGTTGCCGAAGAACCCGGCATTGAGGACGCTGCCATCGATCAGCCCGTCGTTCAGCGTCGTCCCCTCATTGGCCAGTTCCGCCGCGCCGATCGTTCCCGCATTGTAAAGAAGCGCGCCGTGCGCGACCTCGACCGAGCCGACGATGCTGCCGGTGACCGCCAGCGCACCGCCCTGAACACTGGTTCCCCCCGAATAGCTGCTCTCGCCGGCAAGAACGAGGATGCCGTCGCCCGTCAGTTCCAGCCCGCCATCGCCGGTCATGTCGTTGGCCCAGACGTCGAACGCGCCATAGCCTTCGGCCGAACTCTCCAGTTCGATCACCTGGATGCAGCCATCCGCCCCCTCGCCGCCGCAATTGAGCGCGCCGAAGCCGTCCGCCGCCGCGAAAAGGTTCAGCCTGGCCCAGCCGCTCCCATTGTCGAGGGCGCTGCCGGAGGCGATCTCGGTGGTTGCGAGCACTTCGCGGCGCTGCGCGTCGCTCAAATAGGGAAAGCGCGTCGCGATGAGCACCTCGGCGCCCTCGGGTACGACCGGCGCCTCTCCGGTGTCGGAGAAGTCCGGCAGACCATACGTCATGTAGTAGGTGTAGAGGTCGCGGGCCTCCCGGAACTGTTCGGACGAGGGAATGGCACCGGCGCGAATGCAGCCGACAATGTCGTTCCGGCAGGCGTCGGCATAAGGCGACCCGCCGCCCGAGCCGATATAGGCCTGCAGCGACGCGCTCGCGGCGTCGACGTCGGCCGGACCGACGCCGTAATCCGTGCCGTTGAGCCACATGGCGAGATTATAGGTCGCGATCAGCCGTCCGCCGATAACGTCCAGCGGATAATGCACGCCGAAGACATTGCGACTCACGCCGAACTCGATGCCGGCCATGAGGAAGTCCTTGTAGTACTCAGGCGCCAGGATTCCGGTAAGGATGGCAAGTGTATTGCCGGCTGTGGAATGGCCGCTCGGAAAGGCCGGGCTGGAGACGTACTCGCCCCAATATTGCGACTGGAACCCGGCCGGCACCTCGGCCGACTGCTGGATGGTCACCGCGAGGGATGAGGTCTGCTCCACCGTCCAGGGATTGCCGTTGATCGCCTCCGACACCACGAAGGGGCGCGGATCGCCCGCCGTCTCGCCGGCATATTGCGGCAGAACGCCGTAGACGCTGTAGCTGGCGCGGTCCGAATCATCGGCGAAGTAGCTCTTCATCTTCCCGGCTACCTCGCCCGTCAGGTCGAGTGCCTGCTCGGTAATGGTCTGATAGGCGGAGCCGGTGGGAAAATTGTTTCCCGGCGAAAGAAGCGAGCCGTCATTGAACAGCACGCTCAGGTCGGGGCGCGCCATGTTCCAGATGTTGTAGTAAATGACATTTCCCTGCAGCTGGCTGTTAATGGCCGCCAGCTGCTTGTCGGCATAGCTGGAAGAGGCATAGATTTGCTCTTCCGTGGCTAGGTTCTCCTCGAGGATGTCGAGCCCCGCCTGGTCGTGCTGGAACTTGCCGAAATTTTCGAGAAGCTTCGCATTGCAGGCGTCGATGCTGTCGCACTCGCTGTCGGCCGACGCCCTGATTGGGGTCGCCAGCAACAGGGCGAGCGCCAACGCCAGTCCGGCAGGCCGCGTTGGAAAATGGAAGCGCCCGTCGCCCCGATAACGGTTCATCATGCCCTGCCCCCATGCATGCGACTGCGGCACTGCGCAACTGCAAGGCAGCGGGCAGAGGCCACGACCGAGACCAAAATTTCCCAAGACGCGGCAAGGTTAAGGGCTACCGCCGGGCACATCAAGGCACAAGGCAGCAGAAATGTGGTCGCACTACTGAAATTCAGACCGGTTGGTGCGAATGCGCCTCAGTACAACCCGCCGGTGCCGGTGGCGCCCACCGCGCGGTCGGCGTCGGGGTTGATGCCAATCGGATTACCCGCCGCATCGGTGGCACCGATGATCGAATAGCTGTCCGGCGGCGCCGTGCCGGGCTTGAACGCTTCGAGGATCGACGCCTCGCCCGGCCCGGCGCGCAGGCCGGACTTCGGGTTGATGCGGATGAGCTTGATCCCCGGCGGGACGCGGAAGGGAACGGCCGGGCGATCGGCGAGCGCCAACTTCATGAAGTCGCGCACCACCGGCGCCGCCAGCAGGCCGCCGGTCGAGCCCCGGCCCATCGGCTTGGGCGTGTCGAAGCCGAGATAGACCGCCACCACCAGTTCCGGTGTGTAGCCGACGAACCAGGCGTCCTTTTCCTCGTTGGTGGTGCCGGTCTTGCCGGCGATCGGCTTGCCCAGCGCCTTCAGCGCGGTGCCGGTGCCCCGCTGCACGACGCCTTCCAGCATCGAGGTGATCTGGTAGGCGGTCATCGGGTCGAGCACCTGCTCGCGCCGGTCGATGAGAACCGGCTCGTTCTGGCCGCTCCACGCGGCGGCGTCGCAGCCGCGGCACTCGCGCTCGTCATGCCGATAGATGGTCTTGCCGTAGCGGTCCTGAATGCGGTCGATCAGCGTCGGCTTGATGCGCTTGCCGCCATTGGCGAACATGGAATAGCCGCCGGCCATCCGCAGCACCGTGGTCTCGCCGGCGCCCAGCGACATGGAGAGCACCGGCAGCAGGTTGTCGGAGACGCCGAAGCGCTTGGCGTATTCGACGATCAGCGGCATGCCGAGATCGTTGGCGAGCCGCACCGTCATCACGTTGCGCGACTGCTCGATGCCGAAGCGCAGGGTCTGCGGGCCGTAGAACTTGCCGGAATAGTTCTCCGGCCGCCACGTCGCCTGCCCCTGCTGGGCCAGTTCGAACGGCGCGTCCAGGACGACACTGGACGGCGTATAGCCGTTGTCGATCGCCGCCGCATAGACATAGGGCTTGAAGGACGAGCCCGGCTGGCGCTCGGCCTGGGTGGCGCGGTTGAACTGGCTCTCGTCGAAGGAGAAGCCGCCCGCCATCGCCAGCACGCGGCCGGTGGACGGGTCCATCGCCACCAGCGCGCCCTCGATCTGCGGCTGCTGGCGCAGACGCCACTGGTCCGGCTTGTCCGGCATCGGCTCGACATAGACCACGTCGCCGGGCTTGAGCACGCCGGCCACACCTGCCTTGGCGTTGCGCATCGCCCATTTGGCGCCGTCGGCGGTGATCGTGCCGATTTCCTGCTGGGTGCTGAGCGCGCCCGAACGGTCGCGCTGCGGCTGCAGGCCGATCCGCGCGCCCTTGGCGTCCGAATCGAGCACGACCGCGAGCCGCCATGGAATATCCGTGAAGGTGCGGACATCGGCGAGGCGCGCGCCCCAATTGCCCGATGTCTCGATGCGCGTCACCGGTCCCCGGAAGCCGCGCCGCTCGTCATAGCGGGTCAGGCCGTCGAGCAGGGCCTGCTTGGCATAGGCCTGGAGCTTGGGATTGAGCGTGGTGCGCACCGACAGGCCGCCGCCATAGAGCTTGTCCTCGCCATAGCGTTCGAAGATCTCGCGGCGCACCTCCTCGGCGAAATACTCAGCCGAGAAGATGTGCGCGCCGGTCGGACGCACGGTGACGGCGAGGTCGGTGCGCTTGGCCTCGTCGGCCTGCTGCTGGGTGATGTAGCCGTTCTCGGCCATGCGATCGATCACCCAGTTACGGCGTTCAACGGCGGCGTCGTGGCGGCGGAACGGGTGATAATTGTTCGGCCCCTTGGGCAGGGCGGCGAGATAGGCGGCCTCGGCGATGGTCAGCTCGGAAACCGACTTGTCGAAATAGAGCAGCGAGGCGGCGGCCACGCCATAGGAGCCGATGCCGAGATAGATCTCGTTGAGATAGAGCTCCAGGATCTTGTCCTTGGAATAGGCGCGCTCCATGCGCAGCGCCAGCAGCGCCTCCTTCACCTTGCGGTCGATCGAGACCTCATTGGTCAGGAGGAAGTTCTTCGCCACCTGCTGGGTGATGGTGGAGGCGCCCTGCGGGCGGCGGCCGGAGCCGTAATTCTGCAGGAAGGCATAGGCGGCACGGCCGATGCCGGTGATGTCGATGCCGCCATGGGTGTAGAAATTCTTGTCCTCGGCGGAGATGAAGGCTTCCTTCACCAGGTCCGGGATGTTCTGGATCGGCAGATAGAGCCGGCGCTCACGGGCATATTCAGCCAGCAGCGAGCCGTCGGCGGCATGCACGCGGGTCATCACCGGCGGCTCGTAGTTCTGCAACTGGCTGTAGTCCGGCAACTCCTGCGAGAACTTCCACGCGAAATAGCCAGCCGCCGCCCCGCCGACCACGAAGAGGATCGTGCCGAGCGCGAACATAAAACCCAAGAACCGCAGAAGCAGCCGCATTCGGCCAGGCCCCCAAAAGCTGAGGACGCCACCGCGCTCCGGCGCGATGCGAGTCCGATGTGGTCGTCGCCCAAAGGGCAGCGTGTGCGCGGCAACTATGGCCTAATCGCGACCGGTCAGGGTCCGGTGGCCGCCACCGGGGCGCCGCCGACGCCTGCGGGAAGCGCCGCTGCCGTGCCCTCCGAGGGCGTCAGCGCCGCGAAATAGGCATCGATCGCCACCGCCATGGCTTCCGTCACACTATCCTGCCACGGCGCCGATGTCATGAGTTCGAGGTCCTTGGCGCTGGAAAGATAGCCCAGCTCGAACAGCACGGAAGGCACGTCCGGCGCCTTCAGCACCTTGAACCCCGCCGATTTGAGCGGCGATTTGTGCATGCGCGCCACGCCGCTGACGCTGCCGGCGAGGCTGCGGGCGAAATGGGCGGAGAAATTGCGCGTCTCGCGCTGGGCGAGATCGAACAGGATGCCCGCCACATCCGCCGGCTCCTCGGAAAGGTCGAGGCCGGCGATCATGTCGGCCTTGTTCTCCGAATCGGCCAGCCGCTGCGCCTCGGCGTCGGAGGCGCGGTCGGAGATGGTGTAGATTGTCGCGCCCCGCACGTTGCCGTCGCGCGAGCCGAGCGAATCGGCGTGCAGCGAGATGAACAGCCTGGCCTCGTTCTCGCGGGCGAAGCGCACGCGCTGGCCGAGCGAGACATAGGTGTCCTTGGTCCGCGTCATCAGCACGCGGTAGCGGCCGGTCTCTTCCAGCCGCCGCTGGAGCTGGCGCGCGATGGCCAGCACAATGTCCTTCTCGGCAACGCCGAACTTGCTGTTCACCGCCCCCGAATCGACGCCGCCATGGCCGGGATCGAGCACGATCACCGGCCGCAGGTCGCCCGCGGCGGCGACCTCCGCCTGCGGCATTTCCGGCTGCTCGGTGGCCCGCTGTGGGGTCGCCACCGCCTTCAGGAAGCTGGCCCGGTCGGTCTTGACGAGGTCGATGACGAGGCGGGCCGGCTGGTCGTCCATCGGCTCCAGCACGAACGCCTTGTCGACCGTCACCGGGCCGGTCACGTCCATCACGATGCGTGCCTTGCCCGGCGCGAACAGACCGAAGCGATAGGCCGAGACGAGGCCGCGCCCCTCCTGCCCCGCCGAGGTCGGGAGGGCGAAGATGACGTCGGGAATGTCGACGACGACGCGGTAGGGATCGGCGAGGGTGAAGGCGCCGAGCGGCACCGAGCGCGACAGGTCGATCACCAGCCGCGTACGTTCGCCATCGCCGGCGAGGCGTGCATCGGAGGCCACCACCGGCTCGCTGGCGCCGGCCGGCGACGTCACGGAGAGCCACGCCGGCAACAGCGCAAGCGCCGCCGCCAGCCAGATCTTCCGCATGCCCGTTCGCACCACCATGGCCGCCTGCACTCTCCTTCGGCGGCCTGACGATGAGAAGCCCGGGCCGCGCTGCCGACCTTTCTAGCGAAATACGAAGGAAGCGTTAACCAGCGCGTGCGTTCCCGGCCGCTTCGGCCGGCCGCCGTGGCCGGCGCGCAACGGCCGGGCACGACCACCCGCACCGACCTATCGGACGCGATCCTTGCCAAATCGGCACGCATGCCGCTATTAAGAGCACGCATATGGTTCGCATTCCGGTCGCTCGTCGACGTCCGGCTTCCGCGGCCCCTGCGGCGAAGGGCGATCCAGCAATGGAGGGGCCCGGCACAAGGCGCGATTTCCTTAACCAGGACCCGTAGCCGTGCCTTTGGCGGTCCTGACGACCGCGCGCCAGGGGGAACGCGGCCCGGCCTCGTTAGTCATGGACGATCGGACGTGGGGTTCTCGCACGGCTTATTTCGTCGTGCCGTGATCCCGCGCCTTCGCGACCATCTGCCTTGAGCCGGATCGCGCGCGGTCGCGGCTCGCCCTGTTCGGTCGTGTAAGGACGGCAACCAACGATGATGCGTCAGCCGGCAAGTGTGGGTCTCGTGCGCAGGGCGGCTTTCCGCCGCGCACTTGCCCGCAGGCCCGCGACCAGCGCACCGCGTCGGCGCCCCGCCTGCGAGGCTCCCCGTCCTGCCCGCCGCCTCCGCTTCACGCTTTCAGTTTCCGCTTACTGGCACGGTCTGCGCCGTCCGGCGTCGTTGGCGACGTCGACGCGTCCGTGGCCCCATATGAGAGTTCAATGGCCAACAAGATGCTCATCGACGCCACCCATCCCGAGGAGACTCGGGTGGTGGTGGTGCGCGGCAACCGAGTCGAGGAATTCGACTTCGAGGCCGCCAACCGCAAGCCGCTCCGCGGCAACATCTACCTCGCCAAGGTCACGCGGGTAGAGCCTTCGCTCCAGGCCGCCTTCATCGAATATGGCGGCAACCGGCATGGCTTCCTCGCCTTCAGCGAGATCCACCCCGACTATTACCAGATCCCGGTCGCCGACCGGCAGGCGCTGCTCGCCGAGGAAGAACGCCAGCAGCGGCGCGACGCCGAGGCGGAGAACGAGGACAAGCCCAGGAGCCGCACCCGCCGCCCGCGCGGCGCGCCGAAAGACGCCGAGAGCGACGAGAGCGTTTCCGAAGACGTCGCCGAGCCCGCCGAAGGCGAGGCCACTCCCGCCCGCCGCGCGCGCCGCCGCCGCTCCTCCTCCGATGACGAGGCGGGCGGCGAAGGCGGCGGCGAGATCGAGGAGATCGCCGACGAGGAAGAGATCGTCGACGAGGTCGGCTCCGACGATGCCATGGAAGAAATGCCCGAGCGCGCCGCGCCGCGGGGCCGGGCCCGCACCTACAAGATCCAGGAAGTGATCAAGCGCCGGCAGGTCATGCTGGTGCAGGTCGTCAAGGAAGAGCGCGGCAACAAGGGCGCGGCGCTCACCACCTATCTCTCGCTTGCCGGCCGCTATTCGGTGCTGATGCCCAACACCGCGCGCGGTGGCGGCATCTCCCGCAAGATCACCTCGGCCGAGGACCGCAAGCGGCTGAAGGAGGTCGCCTCCGACCTCGAAGTGCCGGAGGGCATGGGCGTCATCCTGCGCACCGCCGGCGCCAACCGTACCAAGCCGGAAATCAAGCGCGACTTCGAATACCTGCTGCGGCTGTGGGAGAATGTGCGCGAACTCACGCTGGGTTCGAGCGCGCCCTCGCTGGTCTATGAGGAAGGCTCGCTGATCAAGCGTTCGATCCGCGACCTCTACAACAAGGACATCGACGAGGTTCTCGTCGCCGGCGACGACGGCTATCGCGAGGCCAAGGACTTCATGCGCATGCTCATGCCGAGCCATGCGAAGAATGTGAAGCCCTACAAGGACCTGCAGCCGGTGTTCACCCGCTTCGGGGTGGAGAGCCAGCTCGACGCGATGTTCCTGCCGCAGGTGCAGCTGCGTTCGGGCGGCTATCTCGTCATCAACCCGACCGAGGCGCTGGTCTCCATCGACGTGAACTCCGGGCGCTCGACCCGCGAGCACAATATCGAGGACACGGCGCTGAAGACCAATCTGGAGGCCGCCGAGGAGGTGGCGCGCCAGCTGCGTCTGCGCGATCTTGCCGGCCTTGTCGTGATCGACTTCATCGACATGGACGAGAAGCGCAACAACCGGGCGGTCGAGCGCAAGCTCAAGGACTGCTTGAAGAACGACCGCGCCCGAATCCAGCTCGGCCGCATCTCGCATTTCGGCCTGATGGAGATGAGCCGCCAGCGCATCCGCACCGGCGTGCTGGAATCCTCCACCGAGGTCTGCCCGCATTGCGGCGGCACCGGCCATGTGCGCTCCTCGCCGTCGGTGGCGCTGCAGATGCTGCGCGGCGCCGAGGACATTCTCCAGCGCTCGAACACGCATAATCTCGTTATCCGCACCCGCGCCGAGAACGCGCTCTATGTGCTCAACCACAAGCGCGCGCATCTGCACGAGCTGGAAGAGCGCTTCGGCGTGCTCATCACCATCTCCGCCGACGCGACCCTGACCGGCCTCACCCCCTTCGCCATCGACAAGGGCGAGGCGGTGCTGAACCCGATCCCGCTGCCGCGTCCGCCCGAGCTGGTGATCGAGCCGGAGGACGAGGTCCTCATCGCCGAGGAAGCCGAGGACGAGGACGAGACCGAGGTCGCGACCAATGTCGAGGACGAGGGCGAGACCGAGGGTGAGGCCGGCGAGAACCGCGCCCCGTCCGCGCCCGGCACCGGCGATCCGGCCGGCGACAGCGGTGGCCGCCGTCGCCGCCGCCGCCGGCGGCGGCGTCGGGGCGGCAGCCCGAACGGCGAAAACGGTGAAAATGGCGAACGCGGCGCCGATGGCGAGTCCGGATCGGACATGGCCGGGGCCGAGTTCGAGGATGACGGCGAGACGGATGGCCAGACCGCCGAGGACGCCGGCTACATCGACGCGCCGGCTGAGGCCGTGGCTGAGGTGACGGCCGAGGTGCCGCTCACCGGCGAGACCGCCGAACAGGCGGCGGCGCTGGCCGCGGACGCCACCGGCACGTCGCAGGCTCCCGCCCCCGAGGCCGACGCCCCGACGACCGAGGTCCCGGCTGCGGAGACGTCAGCGCCGGAGATTTCGGCTTCGGAAACGTCGGCTTCGGAAACGTCGGCTCCGGCGGCGGACGAAGTGCCTGCCGAGGAGGAGCGCCCGCGACGTGGGCGCCGCGGTGGTCGCCGTACCAAGGCCGAAAAGGCGGCCGAGGAAGCCAAGGCCGAGGCCGCCTCCTCAGGATCCGCCGCCGAGGAGCCGGCTGCCGAGGCGCCCGCCGCCGAAACGCCGGCGCCTGAGGCCCCGAAACCGCGCCGCCGTCGCTCGACGGTGCGCGAGCGCGCGCCGGTCGTCGCAGCCGAAGCCGCGGTCGAGGCTCCGGCCGAGAACGTGACGGAGGCGCCGTCGGGCGTCGCTGCCACGCCGGAAGCGCCGGAAGCCGAGCCGGCGCCCGTCGCGGAAGCCCCCGTCGCGGAAACGTCGACCGAGACGGCCCGGCCGGAGCCGGAGTCGGGGTCGGCCGAGTCTGCGCCCGCCGAAGCGGCGCCGACCGAAGCCAGCGAACCGGAGCCCGATCGTCCGCGCCGCACCGGCTGGTGGCAGCGCAAGATTTTCGGCGACTGATGTTCGGCGCGTGAGGTTCGCTCACCGCCCGTCACAAACGGAAACGGCGCCTCTCGGCGCCGTTTTCTTTTTTGTCCTGCCCGGACCCGCGCGGCGCCAGGAAAAAAGAGCGGGCGGTGTCAGGCCCTCAGCGCGTCGGCATTGTCCTGCGCCCACTGCGCCACCGAGCGCGGCTCCTGGCCGGTCAGCGTGTTGACGGCATCGGTCACGCCCGCCGTCCAGCCTTCGCGCACCGGATGGAAGATCGTGGCGAGGAAACGGGCATAGTCCGCCCCGACACCGGCGCCGGTCAGGATGCCGACAAAGGTGTCGTCATCGACTGGGGCATAGCTGACCGGCTTGCCGATCACCGCCGAGAGGATCTCCGCAGCCTCGGCATAGCCCAGCGCCTGCGGGCCGGTGAGGTTGATGGCCTGCCCGTCGAACCTGTCGGTGGTAAGCGCGCTGGCGGCGCCGGCGGCAACGTCACGTGCGTCGACGAAGCTGGTCTTGCCCTCGCCCGCCGGCACGGCGATGGCGCCGGCATGGTCGATGCCCGGCTTCCAGAAATTCAGGAAATTGTCGGTGAACCAGTTCGGCCGCAGGATCACATAGGGCGCGCCGGACGCGATCAGCGCCAGCTCGACCTGGCGGTAGGGGATGGAATCGTCCGCGTCGACGCCAAGCGCGGTCTGCAGCACCACCTTCACCTCGCGCGCCGCCGCCGCCTCGATGACCGGGGTCAGCAGTTCCCGGGAATTCACATAGCCGCCCGGCAGCAGCACATAGGCCCGGTCGACCCCCTCGAACGCTGCCGCGAAATCCGGCCTGGCGAAGTCGAAGGGGACCCCCTCGGCGCCCTCCACCGACTGCCCGCTACGCGAGGCCGCCTTCACCGCCGCGCCCCGCGCGAGCAGGTCCCTCACCAACGGGCGGCCGACATGCCCGCTCGCGCCCAGCACCAGAATCCTGCCTGTCATGTCCATGCTCCTTCGTCGAGTTTCCGATTGAAACCATGTAGCGGCAGAATACATACTCTCCTTGAAGATGGCTCGTAAGAGAGCACCTTCACCTCACCTGGTGTCGTGGAGGAAACCCGCCCGCCGGCCTGGCCGGCCGAACCGAGGACCATGATGCGACATTGCTACGACGTCTATGATGACCGCTGCCCGACGCGGTTGGTGCTCGACCGGCTGGCCGACAAATGGGCACTGCTGATCCTCGACCGGCTGGAGGACGGGCCGGTGCGGTTCAATCATCTGCGCCGCGACATCAAGGGCATCTCGCAGAAGGTGCTGTCGCAGACGCTGAAGAAACTGGAGCGCGACGGGCTGGTGACCCGCACCGTCTACCCCACCGTGCCGGTGACGGTGGAATACGCCCTCACCCCGCTCGGCCGTGCGCTGGCGCAGACGGCGGCCGCTCTCACCCATTGGGCCGAGCACAACATGGACGCCATCCTCGCCGCTCAGGCGGCCTATGATGCCGTCATGGCGGAACGGTAAAAGCGGGCATTACCCCTTGCGCAGGAACGCGCCGATACGCTCCACCGCCACGCGCATCTCGGCGGGAGCGCCGGCATAGGAGAGGCGCAGGTAGTGGTGGCCGCGATGCGGGTCGAAATCGACCCCCGGCGTCGCCGCCACATGCGCCTCGTCGAGCAGCCGCCGGGCGAAGGCGGCGGAATCGTCGGTGAAGCGCGACACGTCGGCATAGAGATAGAACGCCCCGTCCACCGGCAGGAATTCCGGCAGCCCGGCGAGCGGCAGCCCCTGGGTGAGGATCAGCCGGTTTTCCTCATAGCCGTGCTTCACCCCCTCCATCTCGCTCGCGCCGTCGAACGCCGCCTCGGCGGCGATCTGCGAGAGCGTCGGCACCGAGATCATCAGGTTCTGCTGCAGCCGCTCCACCGCCCGCACCAGCGGTTGCGGCATCACCATCCAGCCGACCCGCCAGCCGGTCATGCAGAAATATTTGGAGAAGGAATGGATGATGGTGGCGTGCGGGCTGATCGCCGCCGCCGTGCTCGCGGGGAAGGCGTAGTCCAGCCCGTGATAGATCTCGTCGGAGATGAAGCGGATGCCATGCTCTTCGGCGGTATGGACCAGTTCGGCCAGCGCCTCGGGCCGCATCATGGTGCCGGTCGGGTTGGCCGGGCTCGCCACCAGCACGCCCTTGAGCGGCGTGCGCCGGTGCGCCTCGATGAGCGCCTCGGGGGTGATCACCCAGCGCGAGGCGGCATCGGTCTCGATCAGCACCGGCTCGCAGCCGAGCGCGGTGAGGATGTGGCGGTAGGGTGGATAGCCGGGATTGGCGATCGCCACCCGGTCGCCGGGCTCGAACTGGGCGAGGAAAGTGAGCAGGAAGCCGGAGGAAGAGCCGGTCGTCACCACCACCCGGCCCGGGTCGAGGTCGACGCCATAGGTGTCGCCATAGTGCCGGGCGATGCGGGCGCGCAGCGAGGGAATGCCGAGCGCGGTGGTATAGCCGATGCGGCCATGGTCGAGCGCCCTGCGCGCCGCCTCGCGGGCAGTGGTCGGGGCCGGGGCGGCCGGCTGGCCGACTTCCATGTGGATGACATGGCCGCCCGCCGCCTCGATGCGCGCCGCCCGCTCCATCACGTCCATGACGATGAAGGGGGCGATCTCGCTGCGGCGGGAAGCGCCGGCAAGATCGGCTCTGGCAAGACCGGCGGCGACAAGATTGGCGGCGGCCTCGACACGGGTTGACGCAGATGATCCACTCATATTGCCGAACCTTGCCGAACCGCCGTATCCAGGCCGCATTGTCCGGCTCGTTTCGGCTGACGTTCAATAGAAGATGATGATGCGCTGGCTTGACCCTGCCGTCACGACAGCGTCAGTTCCCCCGGAAACATTTCGTGACGATGGATGATGCCTTCTCTGTTGATTGACAACCCCCCGCTTCGGCGAAGCCCGGGCGCCCTGCCGCGCCGCCTCGCCTGCCTCGGTGCGCGCACGGCGCGTGGCGCCGCGCTTCTTGCCGCCGCCGCGCTGGTCGTTCCCGCCGGGCCGGCTGAGGCGCAGAGCCGCCAGCCCAGCATCATCCGCGACGCGGAGATCGAGGCGCTGATGCGCGACTACACCCGTCCCATCTTCAAGGCGGCGGGCCTGCAGCAGCAGAACATCCAGGTGGTGCTGGTCGGCAGCGACAGCTTCAACGCCTTCGTCGCCGACGGACGGCGCATCTTCATCAACACCGGCGCGCTGAAGCAGTCCAAGGTACCGAACGAGATCATCGGCGTGCTGGCGCACGAGACCGGCCACATTGCCGGCGGGCATCTGGCCAATATGCGCCAGCAGCTCGAATCGGCACAGACCGCCGCCATCGTCGCCATGCTGCTCGCCGCCGGCGGCGTCGCGGCGGGCGCGGCCGGCGGCGCCAATATGGGCGGGGCGGCGGCCGGCGCGATCATGGCCCCGCAGGAGGTCATCCGCCGCACGCTGCTCTCCTACCAGCGCGGGCAGGAAGCCTCCGCCGACCGGGCGGCGGTGAACTACCTCAACGCCACCAAGCAGTCGGCCAAGGGCATGCTGACGACGTTCGAGCGCTTCCAGAGCGACCAGATGTTCCTCAGCCAGCGGGTCGACCCCTATGTGCTGAGCCATCCCATGGCGACCGAGCGCATCGCGCTGCTCTCGAATCTGGCGAAGAAGAGCCCCTATTACAATGCCAAGGATTCGCCGGCGCTGCAGGCCCGCCACGACATGATGCGGGCGAAGCTGATCGGCTTCACCCAGCCGCCGGATTCGGTGAGCCGGGCCTATGCGCGTTCCGACGCGTCGCTGCCGGCGCGCTACGCCAGGGCGATCTCCTCCTATCGCTTCGGCAGCATTCCCGATGCCCTGCGCCAGATCGACGCGCTCATCGCCGAACAGCCGAACAATCCCTATTTCCATGAGCTAAAGGGCCAGGCCCTGCTGGAGGCCGGCCGGGCGCGCGAGGCGGTGCCGCCGCTGCGCCGCGCGGTGGCGCTGTCGAACGGCAATCCGCTCATCCGCATGCTGCTCGGCCAGGCGCTGGTCGCCAATGACGACAAATCGTCGATGGACGAGGCGGTGCGCGAGCTGACCTTCAGCCTGCAGCGCGAACCCTCCTCGCCGGCCGGCTGGCGTTATCTCGCCATGGCCTATGGCCGCAAGGGCGATATTCCCAACGCCGATCTCGCCTCGGCGCAGGCCGCGTTCATGAGCGGCGATTTCCGCTTGTCGCGCGAATTGGCCACCCGGGCACGCAACGGATTCAAGCTCGGCTCTCCGGGCTGGCTGAAGTCCGACGACATCGTCAAATACAAGCCGCCGGTGGATCGCAACGCCCGCAGCAAGAGAGCGGGCCAGTAAGATGGCCGCGCGGTACCCCTTCCCCCTGGAGAAGCCCATGTCGCCCCTCAACCTCATCCGCCGCGCCGGCCGCGCCACCCTCGCGCTCGGCCTCGCCGCCGGCCTGCTGCTCGGTGCGGCGCACACGCCCGCCGAGGCGCTCGACGACGCCCAGCGCAAGGAGTTCGAGGGCGTGATCCGCGACTACCTCGTGAACAATCCCGAGGTGATCCAGGAAGCGATCATGGTGCTGCAGCAGCGCCAGGCCGCCGCCGAGGCGAAGCAGCGCGAGGCGGCGGTGGCCGAGCTCAAGCCGCGCATCTACGACACCACGCGCGGCGTCGTCGTCGGCAATCCGCAGGGCGACGTCACCCTGGTCGAGTTCTTCGATTACAATTGCGGCTACTGCAAGCGGGCGCTCGGCGACCTCGTCGACCTCGTCGAGGGCGACCCCAAGCTCAAGGTGATCCTCAAGGAATTCCCGGTGCTCGGCCCGGGGTCGGTGGAAGCGGCGCGGGTCGCCGTCGCCGTGCGCCTGACCGCGCCGGACAAGTATTTCGACTTCCACAAGAAGCTGCTCGGCGAGCGCGGGCAGGCCAACAAGGACAAGGCGATCGAGGCCGCGGTGGCGGTCGGCATCGACAAGGCCAAGCTGGAGAAGGCGATGAACGATCCCGAGGTCAACGCCACCTTGCAGGACGACCTGCAACTGGCCGAGGCGCTCGGCATCGACGGCACGCCGAGCTACGTGCTGGGCGACCAGGTGGTTGTCGGCGCGGTCGGCCACGACCAGCTCAAGGGGGCCATCGCCTCCGTGCGCAGCTGCGGCAAGACGCAGTGCTGAGCGCCCCGGCGCTGATGCGCCCGCTGCGGGAGCGGCGGCGCTGGGCGACCAATGCGTGGCGCCGCCCGGCGACGCAACCGGCTGGGGGATAATCCTGCGGAAAGTACGGCAGGGCTTGGCGCGGGCCCGGCCATTGCCTATAAACCCGCGGCCGTCCCGGCATGGGGCCACCGGCGGCTGGCTGACTGAGGCGCGATGCCCGACACCGTGCATGTTCTCAACGGACCGAACCTCAACCTGCTCGGCACGCGCGAGCCGGAGGTCTATGGCCGTGCGACCATCGCCGATGTGGAAGCGGCCTGCCGGGCCGCCTGCGAACGCCACGGCCTCGACCTGGTGTTCCGCCAGACCAACCATGAGGGCGAACTCGTCACCTTCCTGCAGGAGGCGCGCGGCTCGCGCGGCGTGGTACTGAACGCGGCGGCCTATACCCACACATCCGTCGCCATCGCCGACGCCATCAAGGCGGTCGGCCTCAATGTCGTCGAAGTCCACCTGTCCAACGTCTTCGCGCGCGAAGCCTTCCGCCATCACTCCTATGTTTCGCCGGTTGCCCGCGGGGTGATCTGCGGGCTCGGGGTCGACGGCTACCGGCTCGCCATCGACGCGCTCGCCACCGCCGGTGACCGGGTCAGCTGAGGGAGACGGGCTAGCGACCGTCACGGGATCATGATGAAAACCAACAAGCCGAACATTGACCCCGCGCTGGTGCGCGAGATCGCCAACCTGCTCTCCGAGAGCGACCTCACCGAGATCGAGGTGCAGCACGAGGATCTGCGCATCCGGGTCGTGCGCGCCGCGCCGACCGTCTATGCCACGGCGCCCGCACCGGTGGCCGTTGCAGCGCCGGCTCCCGCCGCCGCGCCCGTGTCCGCGCCATTGGCGGCAGCGGCGCCGGACGATGTCTCCAAGCATCCCGGCCTCGTGACCTCGCCGATGGTGGGCACCGCCTATCTCGGCCCGGAGCCGGGCGCGAAGTATTTCGTCGATGTCGGCTCGGTAGTGAAGGAAGGCCAGACGCTGCTCATCGTCGAGGCGATGAAGACCATGAACGCGATTCCCGCGCCCCGCGCCGGCACCGTGACCCGTATCATCGTGGAGAATGCGCAGCCGGTCGAATATGGCGAGCCACTCCTGATCATCGAGTGAGGCGCGCCTGATGTTCGGCAAGATCCTGATCGCCAATCGCGGCGAGATCGCGCTGCGGGTGCTGCGCGCCTGCAAGGAAATGGGCATCGCCACCGTCGCGGTGCACTCCACCGCCGACGCCAACGCCATGCATGTGAAGCTGGCCGACGAGAGCGTGTGCATCGGGCCCCCTTCCGCCAAGGACAGCTACCTCAACATTCCCGCCCTGCTCGCCGCCTGCGAGATCACCGGGGCCGAGGCGGTGCATCCGGGCTACGGCTTCCTCTCCGAGAACGCGCGCTTCGCCGAGATCCTCATCGACCACGGCGTCGCCTTCATCGGGCCCAAGCCCGAGCACATCCGCGTCATGGGCGACAAGATCGAGGCCAAGCGCACCGCGAAGAAGCTCGGCATTCCGTGCGTGCCAGGTTCCGAGGGCGGCATCACCTCGGATGAAGAGGCGATCAGGGTCGCCCGCGAGATCAGCTATCCCGTGTTGATCAAGGCCGCAGCCGGCGGTGGCGGGCGCGGCATGAAGGTGGCGCGCTCGGAAGAGGAGCTGTCCTCCGCCCTGTCCACCGCGCGTTCGGAAGCGCGGGCCAATTTCGGCGACGATGCGGTCTATATCGAGAAATATCTCGGCACGCCCCGCCACATCGAAATTCAGGTTTTCGGCGACGGCAAGGGCAATGCGGCGCATCTGGGCGAGCGCGACTGCTCGCTGCAGCGCCGCCACCAGAAGGTGCTGGAGGAGGCCCCCTCCCCGACCATCACCGCCGAACAGCGCGCCCGCATTGGCGAGACCTGCGCCAAGGCGATGCGCGACATGAAGTATCTCGGCGCCGGGACCATCGAGTTCCTCTACGAGAATGGCGAGTTCTATTTCATCGAGATGAATACCCGCATCCAGGTGGAGCATCCGGTCACGGAAGCCATCACCGGCATCGACCTGATCCGCGAGCAGATCCGCGTCGCCGCCGGCGAAACGCTGAGCTTCACCCAGGACGATGTGGTCCTGAGCGGCCATGCCATCGAGTGCCGGGTAAACGCCGAGCATGCGCGCACCTTCCGGCCCTCGCCGGGCAGGATCGGCTACTGGCATGTGCCGGGCGGCCTGGGCGTGCGGATCGATTCGGCGGTCTATCAGGGCTATTCGATCCCGCCCTATTACGACAGCATGATCGGCAAGCTGATCGTCCACGCCGCCACCCGCGAGGAGTGCCTGGCGCGGCTCAAGCGGGCGCTCGACGAATTCGTGGTGGAAGGCATCGAGACGACGCTGCCGCTGTTCCGCGAACTCATCGAGAACGAGGACATCAAGCGCGGCGCCTACGACATCCACTGGCTCGAGCACTTCCTCGCCGAGGGCGAACCGGGCGCCTGACCGGCATCCGGCTTTCATCCTCCACCAGCGTCATGGCCGGGCCTGTCCCGGCCATTTTCATGTCTGCCGCGGGCCCTGTCCCGCCTTCACAGCGCCGCGCATCTCCGTCATGCTGACACGATGTCACGCCCGCGCGAACACCAGGTAGAGATCACCCCGGAAGTCCTGCTCAAGGCCTATGCCTGTGGCATCTTCCCGATGGCGGAGAGCGCCGACGACCCCGGCCTCTACTGGATCGAGCCGGAACGGCGCGGCGTCATCCCGCTCGACGATTTCGCCATCTCCAGCCGCCTCGCCCGCACCATCCGCTCGGACCGGTTCGAGGTCCGCGTCGACCATGATTTCGAGGCGGTGATCGACGGTTGCGCCGCCCCGGCCGACGGGCGCGGCTCGACCTGGATCAACCGGCGCATCCGCAAGCTCTATTGCGACCTCTACGCCCGCGGCCACTGCCATTCGGTGGAAGCCTGGCACGACGGGGCGCTGGTCGGCGGGCTCTATGGCGTGCGGCTCGGGCGCGCCTTCTTCGGCGAGAGCATGTTCCACACCGCCCGCGACGCGTCGAAGGTGGCACTGGTGCATCTGGTGGCGCGGCTGAAGAAGGGTGGCTTCGTGCTGCTCGACACCCAGTTCGTCACCGATCATCTGAAGAGCTTCGGCGCCATCGAGGTGCCGCGGCGCCAGTATCACCGCCTGCTGTCGCAGGCGCTGGAAGCGGGCGAGGCCGATTTCTACTGCTGGCCGCCGGGCGAGGCGATCACCGGGTCGGTCTGCTTGCAGTCGGTCAGCCACACGTCGTAGATCGGGTGCTCGACGCCGTGCAGGCCGGGGCTGGACGCGAACATCCAGCCGCCGAACAGCGGCTGCACCTTGCCGTCCAGCGTGATCTCCTGGATCTCGACGAAACCGGTCGTGTTCTGCTGCTCGGTCTCGGGCCGGGTGTAGCAGGCGCGCGGGGTGATGCGCAGCGCGCCGAACTGCACCGTCTCGTTGATCGACACGTCGAAGCTGGTGATGCGCCCGGTGATCTTGTCGAGCCCGGAGAACACCGCCGTCCTGTTTTCGACCTTCTGCTCCGGCGGCTGAATCACCTCGATGTCGCCGCTGGGGCCAACCGTCGCCTGGCCGGGCACTTCCGGCTGGGCCGGCGCGGGCGCGCGCGGTACGCCTCCGTCGGGGTCTTCCATGATGGAGGGAACGCCGGGGCCTCCGGGGAGCGAATCGGGCTCCTCCACCGGGCCTTCCATCAGCGGCGGCGGTGCCAGGGGCTGCGATTCGACACCGCCCTGCCAGCCCTGCTGGGCGGCCAGCGGCGACGCCAGCGCCACCAGCGCGACGGCGGCGAGCAGCGTGGAACGCGCGGGATGGAAGAAGGTACGGGAACCGAAAATGCCGTGCACCGGGAAGCCTCGCGAAGCGTGCCCGCCCTCCGGCACGCGCTGGAGGCCAAGATGCCGGGCAATGCGGCGATGTCGGGGCGGCCGCGAAAATGCCGGGAGCGGCCGGGCCCGGCCGGCCGGGCGCTGCAGGCTCACTCCGGGGTCCAGGCCTTGTAGTCGCCGGTCACCTGCGGGCGATGGCCGAAGCCGGTCGCCGAACCGGGCGGGTGATAGGCATTGACCGTGCCGGTCGGGTTCGGCCGGTGCGGCTTCTGCCACTCATGCGGAACATAGGTCTCCTGGCTCGGCGGCACGTCGGAGCGCTGGTGCATCCAGGCGTGCCAGCCCGGCGGGATGGCGGTCGCCTCGGCATAGCCGTTGAAGATCACCCAGCGCCGCTCGAAGCCCAGCGACGGGTCGATCTTGCCGCCCTTGGTGCGGTAGTAGCGGTTGCCGAACTCGTCATCGCCGACGAACTCACCGTGGCGCCATGTATGGAAGCGCGTGCCCATGGTCTGGCCGTTCCACCAGGTGAAAGTCTCGGTGATGACGTCGGAAAATTTCACGGAATAGGTCCCTGCGCCGGCTTTGAGGCTCGGGCGGAACATGCCATCCGCACCGCCCGGTGTCCAGCCGCGCGAGCGCCCGCGCGGCGCTTAGGCACGCTCGCGAAACTCCGTCGCGTAATAGGCCAGCGCCAGCACGATGATGGCGCTGCCGGCGATTGTCACCGCGCTCCAGCCGCCGGACGCATAGAGCGGGCTGGCCAGAGCCGAGCCCAGCGCGCCGCCGAAGAAGAAGGTGGCGATGTAGAGCGCGTTGAGCCGCGAGCGGATCTCCGGCGCGAGCATGAAGATGGAGCGCTGGCCGAAGACCAGATTGGCCGTAACCGCGCAGTCGAGCACGATGGCGCCGATCGCCAGCACGACCACGGAGGAGGTCGCCGCGCCGAGTTCGGTCAACAGAAAGCCGGCGACCGCCAGCAGCAGCGCCGCCCCCGTCGCCGCGCGGGAGAAGCCGCGGTCGGCCAGCCGGCCGGCGAGCGGCGAGATGACGACGCTGGCCGCGCCGGCCAGCGCGAAAATCGCGATCCCCTGCTGGCCGAAGCCGAACTCCGGCGCCGCGAGTTGCAGCGGCACCGCGGTCCAGAACAGGGTGAAGGCGCCGAACATCCCTGCCTGATACGCCGCACGCCGGCGCAGCACCGGCTGGGAACGCATCAGCGGCCCCAGCGAGCCCACCAGCTGGCGGTAGCTGGTGCGCCCGCCGGGCTGGCGTTGCGGCAGCGCGAGCCGCAGCCCCACCGCCAGCGCCAGCATCGCCAGCGCGGCGATGAGGAACACCGCGCGCCAGCCGAACCAGTGCGCCAGCATGGACGACGCCGGCCGGGCCAGCAGGATGCCGGTCATCAGCCCGCTCACCACGCTGCCGACCTTGCGCCCGCGCTCCTCGGGCCGGGCGAGATGGGCGGCGAAGGGCACCGCGACCTGCGCCACCACCGAACCGACGCCGAAAACCAGCGCGGCGAGCAGGAACAGCGCCGGGGAGGTGGAGACGAAGGCGAGGCCCAGCCCCGCCGTGGCACAAAGGAGGATCGCCCCGATAAGACGCCGGTTCTCGACGATATCGCCCAGCGGCACCAGCAGCAGCAACCCCAATATGTAGCCGACCTGCCCCACCGTCACCACGAGGCTGGCGAGCGTCTCGTCGAGCCCGATATCGTCGGCGATGAGCGCGATCAGCGGCTGGGCGTAATAAAGGTTCGCTGCCCCCAGCCCCGCCGCGAGGGCGAGGAGAAAAAAGGTCGGGGCGCCGGCGGCGGGTGCCGCCTCGGTCGGGGGTGTCATGTCGTTGCCGGGGCTGGATCTGCGGAAGCACGCCATTTGAAGGCAGCGACCTTCCCTGTCCAGATGCCGGTGCGTCAGATAGCACGGCCTCCTCTGCCACCGTGGGATTGCGAAACGGCAAGCAGCGGCCGTGCCCGTCATCCCCACTGTTCACCGCGCCGGCGCAGGGCACGCATTCGTGCTGGACTCAGGGCCCGAATCCCGGCTCGATTGGGGCTTGGGCTCTGGCAGCCGACCCGTTGCGGCACCATCTACATTTAGAGATTTTTCACATACTCCACACTAGAGTTTGTGACGTAAGGTTGACGCGTAAGAGGGAGTCGGCCAGTTTGGCGCCGTCGGTCGCAGCGTAGGTTTTGCCGGCCGGCACCATCCAGATTGAAGCGGACTCCGTCGCCGGTAGTTGGTTCCGGCGAGGCGTTTGTGCGTGCCACGTGTGTGCCAAGAACACACCGGAACGGGACGGCCGCGCGGTCGTTCGGATTTCGGGACGACAGGTATGCGGACGCAGGTCCGAGGCTTTGACTATCGCTGCGCGGGCCGGAGGACGGGCCTGCCACGAACCGGGGACGAAGAGAATGCGCATCCAGCGCCGTTACACGCAGGCCGGCCGTTCACCCTATGCGGACATCGCGTTCCGCAAGGCGACGAGCGAGATTCGCAATCCCGACGGGTCGGTGGTTTTCCGCCTCGAAGCCATCGACGTGCCCGACCATTTCTCGCAGGTCGCCACCGACATCATCGCCCAGAAGTACTTCCGCAAGGCGGGCGTGCCCGCGCGGCTGAAGAAGGTCGAGGAGGAGACCGTCCCCTCCTTCCTCTGGCGCGGCGCGGCCGACGAGAGGGCGCTTGGCGCGCTTCCCGAGAAGGAACGCTTCATCGGCGAGACCGATTCCCGTCAGGTCTTCGACCGGCTGGCCGGCACCTGGACCTATTGGGGCTGGAAAGGCGGCTATTTCGATTCCGAGGAGGACGCGCAGGCCTTCTTCGACGAGCACCGCTACATGCTGGCGATGCAGATGGCGGCACCGAACTCGCCGCAATGGTTCAACACCGGCCTGCACTGGGCCTATGGTATCGATGGCCCCAGCCAGGGCCATTTCTATGTCGACTACGTCACCGGCAAGCTGACCCGCTCCAAGTCGTCCTATGAGCACCCGCAGCCGCATGCCTGCTTCATCCAGTCGGTGGGCGACGACCTGGTGAACGAGGGCGGCATCATGGATCTGTGGGTGCGCGAGGCGCGCCTGTTCAAATACGGCTCGGGCACCGGCTCCAACTTCTCGGCGCTGCGCGGCGAAGGCGAGAAGCTCTCCGGCGGCGGCCGTTCCTCCGGCCTCATGTCCTTCCTGAAGATCGGCGACCGCGCCGCGGGCGCCATCAAGTCGGGCGGCACCACGCGGCGCGCCGCCAAGATGGTGGTGGTCGATGTCGACCATCCCGACATCGAGACCTATGTCGACTGGAAGGTGAAGGAGGAGCAGAAGGTCGCCGCCCTGGTCACCGGCTCCAAGACCGTCGCCAGGCACATGAAGGCCGTGATGAAGGCCTGCGTGAACTGCGAGGGCGAGGGTGACGACTGCTACGATCCGGCGCTGAATCCGGCGCTCAAGCGCGAGATCCGCGCCGCCAAGAAGGCGCAGGTGCCGGAGAACTACATCCGCCGCGTCATCCAGTTCGCCAAGCAGGGCTACACCGACATCGACTTCCCGATCTACGACACCGATTGGGATTCGGAAGCGTATCTGACCGTCTCCGGCCAGAACTCGAACAATTCGGTGCGCGTCGACGACGCCTTCCTCACCGCGGTCGAGGCCGACGCCGACTGGAACCTGACCTCGCGCATCACAGGCAAGGTGACCAAGAGCCTCAAGGCGCGCGACCTGTGGGAGAAGATCGGCCACGCCGCCTGGGCCTGCGCCGATCCCGGCATCCAGTTCCACACCACCATCAATGACTGGCACACGAGCCCGGCCGGCGGCCCGATCCGCGCCTCCAACCCGTGCTCCGAATACATGTTCCTCGACGACACGGCGTGCAACCTCGCCTCGCTGAACCTGCTGCAGTTCCGCAACGGCGACGGCACGTTCGACGTCGAGAGCTACGAGCATGCCTGCCGGCTGTGGACCGTCGTGCTCGAAATCTCGATCCTGATGGCGCAGTTCCCGTCCAAGGAGATCGCCAAGCTCTCCTATGACTACCGCACGCTCGGCCTCGGCTACGCCAATATCGGCGGCCTGCTGATGACCTCCGGCATTCCCTATGATTCCGAGGAAGGCCGCGCCTATTGCGGCGCCCTCACCGCCATCATGACCGGCGTCGCCTACGCCACCTCGGCCGAGATGGCCAAGGAGCTGGGCCCGTTCCCGGAATACAAGCCCAACGCCGCCCACATGCTGCGGGTGATGCGCAACCACCGGCGTGCCGCCTATGGCGAGCGCGGCGGCTATGAGGGGCTGAATACCAACCCGGTTCCGCTCGACCACGCCAAGGTGCCCGAGCCGCTTCTCGTCGAGCGCGCCCGGGCGACCTGGGATCTCGCCCTGACGCTGGGCGAAGAGCACGGCTACCGCAACGCCCAGACCACGCTGCTCGCGCCCACCGGCACGATCGGCCTGGTGATGGACTGCGACACCACCGGCATCGAGCCCGATTTCGCGCTGGTGAAGTTCAAGAAGCTGGCCGGCGGCGGCTATTTCAAGATCATCAACCGCGCCGTGCCGGAGGCGCTGCGCACGCTCGGCTATTCCGAGAGCCAGCTCGCCGAGATCGAGGCCTATGCGGTCGGCCACGGCTCGATCACCCAGGCGCCGGCGATCAACCATTCGACCCTGCGCGCCAAGGGCTTCGACGACGCCATGCTGGCGAAGATCGACGGCAGCGTGAAGGCGGCGTTCGACATCAAGTTCGTGTTCAATCGCTGGACGCTGGGCGACGACGCGCTGGCCAGGCTCGGCGTTCCCGCCGACAAGCTGGCCGATCCGGCCTTCGAGCTGCTGCCCTTCCTCGGCTTCTCCCGGAAGGACATCGAGGCCGCCAACATTCATGTCTGCGGCGCCATGACGCTGGAAGGCGCCCCCTTCCTCAAGCCCGAGCACTATCCGGTGTTCGACTGCGCCAATCCGTGCGGGCGCATCGGCAAGCGCTACCTCTCGGTCACCAGCCACATCCTGATGATGGCGGCGGCGCAGCCCTTCCTCTCGGGCGCGATCTCCAAGACCATCAACATGCCGAACGAGGCGACGGTCGAGGACTGCAAGGAGGCCTATCTGCTCTCCTGGCGTCTGGCGCTGAAGGCCAACGCGCTCTACCGCGACGGCTCCAAGCTGTCGCAGCCGCTCAACTCGCAGCTGATCGCCGACGAGGACGACGAGGAGGACGCGGTCGAGGCGCTGCTGGAGAAGCCCGCCGCCGCCCGCGCCACCCAGATCACCGAGAAGGTGGTGGAGAAGATCGTCGAGCGCGTGGTCGCCATGCGCGACCGCGAGAAGATGCCGGACCGCCGCAAGGGCTACACCCAGAAGGCGGTGGTCGGCGGCCACAAGGTGTATCTGCGCACCGGCGAATATGATGATGGCCGGCTCGGCGAGATCTTCATCGACATGCACAAGGAAGGCGCGGCGTTGCGCTCCTTCATCAACAACTTCGCCATCTCGGTGTCGCTGGGCCTGCAATATGGCGTGCCGCTGGAGGAATATGTCGACGCCTTCACCTTCACCCGCTTCGAGCCGGCGGGCCCGGTGCAGGGCAATGAGGTGATCAAATACGCCACCTCGATCCTCGACTACATCTTCCGCGAGCTCGCCGTGTCCTATCTCGGCCGCCACGAGCTTGGCCATGTCGAGCCGGGCGAGTCGCATTTCGACGCGCTGGGCAAGGGCGTGGACGAGGGCAAGGCCTCGCCGACCTCCGCCGCCTCGCGCATGGTCTCCAAGGGGCTGATGCGCGGGAAGAATGTGAGCCTGATGGTGGTGCCCGCCGGCACCCCCACCGCGCCCACCGGCGCGGCGGCCTCCAATGTCACCGCGCTGCGCGGCGGCATCCAGGGCGCCACCGCGCTCAAGGCCGAGCCGATGGACGAGGAAGAACAGGCGCTGGGCAGCACCGAGGCGCTCCCCTGGTCCGCCCCCGCCCCGGCGGCGAGCGGCCCCACCAAGGCCGAAGCCCGCGCCATCGCCCGCGCCAAGGGCTATGAGGGCGAAGCCTGCCCCGAGTGCCAGAACTTCACCATGGTGAGGAACGGCACCTGCCTGAAATGCGAGACCTGCGGCTCGACGACGGGGTGCTCGTGATCGGGTAATCGGACAGAAGCAGTGGAACGGCCGGGCTCGCCCGGCCGTTTTCGTGTCGGTGCCCAGCCAGGCGCCAGATCCAGCATCAAAGAGAGAGAGAGAGCGGGAGCAATCCATGTCCGACGACGAGAATGCCGCGAACGGGATGGGCGCGCAGCGTCTTTCCGGGGCCTGTCATTGCGGTGCCGTGCACTATTCGGTCCGTCTCGACCTCACGCGGACTATCGCCTGCAACTGCTCAATCTGCTCGAGCAAGGGACTGATTCTCGCCTTCGCACCTGAGACCGATTTCGTCCTGGAGGCGGGCGAGGCGAAGTTGCGGGAGTATCGCTTCAACCGCCACCTCATCAGCCACATGTTCTGCGCGGATTGCGGTGTGGAGACCTTTGCCAGGGCCACAGCCCCCAACGGCACACCGACCGTGGCCGTGAATGTCCGCACGCTGGCGGGTGTCGATCCCGCCGCCCTCGCGCCCATCGCCCATGACGGGCGCGCGAGCTGAACCCTCGCCAGGTCCGCGCCGCCGCCCCCCACCCTCACCACGCCCCGCCTCCTCCTGCGCCCACACCGGGCCGAGGATTTCGAGGCCTACGCCGCCATGTGGGCGGAGCCGGCGGTGGTGCGGTTCATCGGCGGCGTGCCGTTCACGCGCGAGGCGGCGTGGAGCCGGCTCCTGCGCCATCCCGGCCTCTGGACCTTTCTCGGCTTCGGCAGCTTCGCGGTGCGAAAAGCCTTCCCACCCGCCCAAAAAGAAAGCCGCCGGCCCGGCGGGGCCAGCGGCTTTCCATTCTTCACGCAGAAGCCGGCGGCGGGCGCCGGCTCCGGAGGGCTCGATCAGCCGACGCGCAGGTTGACCGCGGAGGTCTTACCGGAGCGCTGGTCGGTCTGCAGCTCGAAGGACACCTTCTCGCCGTCACGCAGGCCCTGCAGGCCCGAACGCTGAACCGCGCTGATGTGGACGAACACGTCCTTGCCAGCGCCATCGGGCTGAATGAAGCCGTAGCCCTTCTGATCGTTGAACCACTTCACGGTGCCGGTCTGGGTAGACATTCGGATAGTCTCACGTATCGAGGTTGCACATTCGGCAGGGACGCCGCCCCGCCGCTGGGTCGAATTTGGAAGAGGAGCTGAACGTGCACCCCGCAACGAGGTGAAACGGCCCAGAGTCCAGCCAAAGTCTGGCCGAGAGACTAGCGCGAATGGCCGTGTTTGCAAGAGGCGCGGGCGGTAGAAGCGGCGACGCCACAGCAGAAATGTCGCCGCCCCATAGGAACGACGACATTGTATTGAATCTAATCGGACGAGACCGTCCGATCCGAAGTCAAACGCCCGCGTCAGAGCGGACGAAGATCGACAGCCGAGGTCTTGCCCGACCGCTGGTCGGTCTGCAGATCGAAGGAGACCTTGTCACCGTCGCGCAGGCTTTGCAGGCCCGAGCGCTGCACTGCGCTGATGTGGACGAACACGTCCTTGCCGCCATTGTCGGGCTGGATGAAACCATAGCCCTTCTGCTCATTGAACCACTTAACCGTGCCGGTATCCGCCATCAGAGATAACCTTCGAGACCAGTGAGACACCGGCGCATCCCTGCGGGACCCGCCGAATTGCGCCGAATTATGCCCGCCCGTGCCTCCCGCAGGAAGCCCGCCCGGCCACATTCGCGCTGCGGACAGCTTGGTCAGAAATGTGTCATTTCCACGGCAGGACCCGCCGTATTTTCGGCGTAAAGCCCCGCGTCAGCGAAAAAATAACCCAACGTCAGCCCGCAAGGCCCGCCGGGCCGGCGCCGGCCCGGCCACAACGGCTAGTAGCAATAGCTCTTGCTGACCTTGACCACCTGGCCGTTCGGGTAGCGGTAGAGGCACCTGCCGCCCGACCAGTAATAGTACGACCTCTTCTTTTTCTTGTCGCTCTGGTTGCCGATGATCGCGCCGGCCGTGCCGCCGACCACGGCGCCCGCCACGGCCCCGCCGGCGGTGCCGGACGCGGCGCCGCCGATGATGGCGCCGGCCGCGCCACCGATGATCGCGCCGGCCGCGGTGTCATTGGCCCGCGCCGGAACGGCGGCAAGGGCGAGGAGGACGCCGGCCGCCGCCAGCGTCGCAAGCGAGGAGTGGGCACGCATGATCGGAGCTCTCCACTGAGGCGGAAGCGCCGAGTGGCGCCCGCACAAGGCCACGGTTCATCGATGTGGCGCGGAGCGCGGCCGGATGTCCGGCACGCCTTCCCGCCATGTCGCAGGTACCATGAGGCCAGTCTAGAACAGAAGCGCGCGCTTTGTCGTCCTGGCCGGCCGGTGGCGCGGAAGCCTCAGGCGTCCTGCGCCTCCACCACGGCGATGGCGGTCATGTTGACGATGCCGCGCGCCGTCACCGAGGGGGTGAGCACATGCGCCGGCCGCGCCGGGCCGAGCAGGATCGGGCCGACGGGAAGCGCGTCGCCGAACACCTTGACCATCTGGTAGCCGATATTGGCGGCGTCGAGGTTCGGCATGACGAGGATGTTGGCCACACCCTGCAGGCGCGAGCCCGGCAGCACGCGCTCGCGCATTTCCGGCACCAGCGCGCTGTCGCCCTCCATCTCGCCGTCGACCATCAGATCAGGCGCACGCTGCAGGATCAGGTCGAGCGTGCGGCGCATCTTCTGCGCGCTGTCGTCGTCGCGGCTGCCGAAATCGGAGTGCGACAGCAGCGCCACCTTCGGCTCGATGCCGAAGCGGCGCACATGGGCGGCGGCGAGCTGCGCCATCTCGGCGAGATCCTCGGCGGACGGATCGGGCTGGATCTGGGTGTCGCAGAGGAAGAACGCGCCCTTCTGGGTCAGCAGCATCGACAGCGCCGCCACGTCGCGCACGCCCGGCGCCAGGCCGATAATGGTGCGGATATGGCGCAGATGGCGGATGAAGCGTCCCTCGACGCCGCACAGCATGGTGTCGGCATCGCCGCGCACCACCGCCAGCGCGGCGATCACCGTCGGCGTGGTGCGCACCAGCGTGCGGGCCAGCTCCGGCGTCACGCCGCGCCGGCCGGTGCGCTCGACATAGGTCGTCACATAGTCGCGATAGCGCGGGTCGTCCTCGGGATTGATAAGGTCGAACTCGCGGCCGGGGCGGATGGAAAGGCCGAAGCGCTGCAGCCGGGTCTCGATCACCGAGGGGCGGCCGATCAGGATCGGGCGGGCAAGCCCCTCCTCCACCACCACCTGCGCCGCGCGCAGGATGCGCTCATCCTCGCCCTCGGCGTAGATCACCCGCTTGGGCGCCTGCTTGGCGAGGGCGAAGATCGGCTTCATCACCAGGCCGGAGCGGAAGACGAAGCGGTCAAGCTGCTCCTGATAGGCGTCGAAATCGGCGATCGGCCGCTGCGCGACACCCGAATCCATCGCCGCCTTGGCCACCGCCGGGGCGATGCGCAGGATCAGCCGCGGGTCGAAGGGCGAGGGAATGAGCGAGGCCGGGCCGAACACCGGCGTCTCGCCGCCATAGGCACGGGCGACGACGTCGGAGGGCGTCTCGCGCGCCAGTTCGGCGATGGCGTTGACCGCCGCCACCTTCATCTCCTCGTTGATCGTGGTTGCGCCGGCATCGAGCGCGCCACGGAAGATGAAGGGGAAGCACAGGACGTTGTTGACCTGGTTGGGAAAGTCGGAGCGTCCGGTGCAGATCATCGCGTCGGGGCGGGCGTCGCGGGCGAGGTCGGGCATGATCTCGGGCGTCGGGTTGGCCAGCGCCATGATCAGCGGCCGCTCGGCCATCGCCGCCAGCATCTCGGGCTTCAGCACGCCGCCGGCGGACAGGCCGATGAAGATGTCGGCGCCGGCGATCACCTCGGCAAGGGTGCGCTGCTCGGTCTTCTGCGCGAACACCCCCTTATAGGGGTCCATCAGCTTCTCGCGGCCCTCATAGACCACGCCCTCGATGTCGGTGACCCAGATGTTCTCCAGTTTCGCGCCCATGGAGCGCAGCAGGTTCAGCGTGGCGATGGCCGCCGCACCGGCACCGGAGGTGACGATCTTCACATCCTCCAGCTTCTTGCCGCCGAGGAACAGCGCGTTGACGATCGCCGCCACCACGATGATCGCGGTGCCGTGCTGGTCGTCATGGAACACCGGGATGTTCATCATCTCGCGCAGCCGGGTCTCGATCTCGAAGCACTCGGGCGCCTTGATGTCTTCGAGATTGATGCCGCCGAAGGTCGGCTCCAGCGCGGCGACCACGGTCACGACATGGTCGGGCTCCAGCGCGTTGATCTCGATGTCGAACACGTCGATGCCGGCGAACTTCTTGAACAGGACCGCCTTGCCCTCCATCACCGGCTTGGAGGCTTCCGGGCCGATATTGCCGAGGCCAAGCACAGCGGTGCCGTTGGACACCACGGCGACCAGGTTCTGCCGGGCGGTAAGCTCCGCCACCAGCGACTTGTCGGCGGCGATCGCCTCGCACACCGCGGCAACGCCGGGCGTGTAGGCCAGAGCGAGGTCACGCTGGTTGGCAAGCGGCTTGGTCGGCTGGATCTCAAGCTTACCCGGGCGGGGCATGCGGTGATAGAAGAGCGCGCCGGAGCGCAGATCGTCTGAGATGTAAGAGGCCATTGTGTTTCCTTCCCCGGAGCTTGGCGCGGGAGCATAGGGATTCTGGTACGGCGCACAACGCCTTTCCCATTTTCTGGTGCTCGTCCCGGGGCGGTTGGTTTAAGGTGCGGCATTGGCCGGCGTGACCCTGCCAGCCCCGCCCGCCCCCGGTCGTGCCCAGGTAAGCCCCGCATGCGCAAGCCGTTCCTCGTCGCTCTCGTCGCCCTCGTCGTCCTTGGCGTGGGCGGCTATTTCGGCTCCAGGCTCTACGTCAACCATCTGGCGCGCAGTGAAGTCGCCTCGGCGCTCGCCACGCTGCGGGGTGGCGGTGCCGAGGCAAGCGTCGGCGAGGTGAATTACGACCTCTTCGCCGGCCGGTTCGAACTGCACGACCTGTCGCTGGTCGGTCCGGGCCAGGGCATCCTCAAGATCGGCTCGCTGGTGGCGAACGGGGTCGAGCAGCGCGACTCGGGCCGGCTGTTCGCCCGGACGGTGGAGATTGCCGATCTCACCATGGACGTGCCGATGCTGGTCAGCACGCCGGGCATCACCCGCTACCATGCCCCCCGTGTCGAAGTCGCGGCCCTCGCCTTTCCCGCACAGGCACCGGTGAACGGCGGCCCGTCGCAGATCGCCCTCGACTTCTTGAGGATGATCACCGCCGAACGCATCGACATTCCGGCTTCCACCGGCACGGGCAGCAGCGGCGACGGCGAGACGCGGGTCAGGAACGAGGAGACCAATGGCGCCATTCGCCTCGATGGGCTGGCCAATGGACGCTTCGCCGCCCTCACGGCCGAACCGTCGCGCTTCCGCATGAATGGCCCGCCCGAACTCTCCGGCGAAGGTTCGGTGGGGCGGATCGACATCAAGGGGTTCGACATTGCCGGAATGCTGATCCTGCTCGATCCCGAGCAGCGTCTGGCCAGCGACCAGTTCATCACCATCCACGATTTCGTTTCGATCGACGATTACGAACTCACCATGGCCGGCGTGTCGCAGCGCATGGCACGCATGACCATGAAGGATGTGGCTATTCGCCCCTCCGCCATTCCGGTTGAAGAACTGCGCGCCGCGGGGCAGATGCTCGAAAAGGCCGACATGGTCGGGAATCCGGCGCAGATCAGGCAAACAGCGCAGCTCTTTCGAATGGCAGCCTCCGTCTACGACGAGGGCGTGCGCGTCGGCGGCTTGACCATCGAAGGCATGGAAGGCACGGCACCGGGCGGCATCGCCTTCGGCTTTGGTTCTTTCACCGTCGGCGCGATCGAAGACGGACGGATGGAGAACATCACGCTGGAGAAGGTGACCGGCAAGGGCCCCGATGGCGGCGCCTTCCGGATGGGGCACCTGCAGCTCTCGGGGCTGAGGGCCGGCACGCTGATGACACTGTTTGCGGACGCGGCCGACAATCCCAAGGAATTCGCCCGCTGGCCCGTACCCGTGTTCAGCACCATCGAGTCGATCGAGATCGACGATGTCGTCGCGCCGACCGATGAGGGCTCGCCGCTCGACATCGACAAATTCGCCCTCTCCTGGACCGGCGAGCCCGACGCGCTACCCACCCGCATCTCCGCCACCCTGCGCATGAGCGGCCCGACCGCGCTGGTCAACGCCGGCAATTCCGCCTTCGCGCTGGTGCCGGGTCAGATGGACCGGGCGAGCGTCGCCGTGGACTTCCGCGCCAGCTGGAACGAAGCCGACAACACCGTCGTGGTCGACCCCGCTTATTTCGAAGTGTCGGATGCGTTCTCGTTCAACGCCAGGCTCACGCTGAGCGAGGTGGACGATTCCGTTTTCTCCACCCAGCCGGACGAGGCGCTGGCGGGGGCGGCGGAAGTGAATCTGAGCGCGCTCGATCTCTCCGTCACCGATGCCGGCCTTTATGAGCAGAAGCTGGACGCGGCGGCCAAGGAGCAGGGACTGAAGCCGGAGGAGATCCGCCAGCTCTTCGCCGGCTTCGCCGACCTGCTGCTGGCGCAGACGGTGGCCGACCGGCCCGAACTCGGCCCGGCGGTCGAAGCCTTCGTCCGCTTCATCCAGAAGCCGATGAGCACCCTCGCCCTGCGCGTCACGCCGCGCGAGGAGCCGCTGCCGGTGATGATGATCCTGGAGACGCTGAAAGGCGAGGACCCGCTCGCCGTGGTCGACGACCTCAATGTCGAGACGCCGGCGGCCACGCCCTGAGCACGAGGAAACAACCTCGACCTTCGCTCATCGCCGGGCGCGGCCCGGGGACCCAGCCGCGGCCCCGCCGGCGCGCTTCTCCCAAGTGGCCGGGTCGAGCCCGGCCATGAGGGCGCACGTGGGAACGGTCCCCCGGAAGCCTTACTTCTCCGGCAGGTTGGTGCGGATGTGCAGTTCGCGCAACTGCTTCGGGCTCGCCTCGTTCGGCGCCCCCATCAGAATGTCCTGCGCCTGCTGGTTCATCGGGAAGATGGAGATTTCGCGCAGGTTGGTGGTGCCGCACAGCAGCATGACGATGCGGTCGACGCCGGCCGCCATGCCGCCATGCGGCGGCGCGCCATACTGGAAGGCGCGGTAGAGCCCGCCGAAGCGCTCCTGCACCGTCGCCTCGTCATAGCCGGCGATCTCGAACGCCTTCACCATCGCCTCGGGACGGTGGTTGCGGATGCCGCCGGACGCGATCTCGAAACCATTGCAGGCGATGTCGTACTGGAACGCCTTGATGGTGAGCGGGTCCTGCGTGTTCAGCGCCTCCAGCCCGCCCTGCGGCATGGAGAACGGGTTGTGCGAGAAGTCGACCTTCTTGTCGTCCTCGCTCCACTCGTAGAACGGAAAGTCGACGATCCAGGCCAGCTCGAAGCGGTCATGGTCGACCAGCTTCAGCTCCTCGCCGACGCGGGTGCGGGCGAGGCCGGCGAAACGGACGAACTTTTCCGGGTTGCCGGCAACGAAGAACGCGGCATCGCCGAAGTCGAGACCAAGCTGCAACCGGATCGCTTCGGTTCGGTCGGGGCCAACATTGTTGGCGAGAGGTCCTTTGGCGAAATCCCTTCTATCCATGTCACCGCCACGCGCACGCACGATGTCAATAGTTTCAGGAACAGCCCAATAGATGTACCCGAGTCCCGGCTGGCCCTCGCCCTGCGCCCAGGAGTTCATGCGGTCGCAGAAAGCGCGCGCTATCGGGCCTGTACCACCCACTTCGTTGGCGCTCTTGTGTTTTCCCGGGATCGCCCAGACCCGGTTCTTCGGGTCTTCCAGCATGCGCGCGAACACCTTGAAGCCGGAACCGCGAAAATGCTCGGACACGTCCTGCATCTCGATCGGGTTGCGCAGGTCCGGCTTGTCGGTGCCGTATTTCTGCATCGCCGTGGCGTAGGGAATGCGCGGCCAGTTCTTCGTCACCGGCTTGCCGTCGGCGAACTGCTCGAACACGCCGGTGATGACCGGCTCGACGGCGGCGAAGATGTCCTCCTGCTCGACGAAGCTCATCTCCAGGTCGAGCTGGTAGAACTCGCCCGGCAGCCGGTCGGCGCGCGGGTCCTCGTCGCGGAAGCAGGGGGCGATCTGGAAATAGCGGTCGAAGCCGCTCATCATGATGAGCTGCTTGTACTGCTGCGGCGCCTGCGGCAGCGCGTAGAACTTGCCGGGATGCAGGCGCGAGGGCACCAGGAAGTCGCGCGCGCCTTCCGGCGAGGAGGCGGTGAGGATCGGCGTCTGGAACTCGAAGAAGCCCTGCCCCTTCATCTTCGCCCGCATGGAGTCGATGATCGCCCCGCGCGTCATGATGTTCTTGTGCAGCTTCTCGCGGCGCAGGTCGAGGAAGCGGTAGCGCAGCCGCGTCTCTTCCGGGTACTCGACATCGCCGAATACCGGCATCGGCAGCTCGGCGGCGGGGCCCAGCACCTCGATCTCGGTGGCGTACATCTCCACCTGCCCGGTCGGCAGCTCGGGGTTCTCGGTGCCGGCGGGGCGCAGGCGCACCCGTCCGTCGACGCGGATCACCCATTCCGCCCGCACGCTCTCGGCCAGCTTGAAGGCCGGGCTGTCCGGATCGACCACCACCTGCGTCAACCCGTAATGGTCGCGCAGGTCGACGAACAGCACGCCGCCATGGTCGCGGATGCGGTGGCACCAGCCGGACAGGCGCGCGGTGGTGCCGACATCGCTGGCACGAAGGGCGCCACAGGTGTGCGAGCGATAGCGGTGCATGGCGTCTTCCCGGAGTTGGTGCCGCCGAGACGTGGCGGAACATAGCAAAACACCCCTCACGCGGGGCGCGCGGAGGGGTGCATGCGAGGCTCGGCTTTGTCAAGAAGAGACGCCCGCCCGGAGCCTGTCGGCAGGTCGCGGGCGGGCGTCGCGCGTCTTCAGGGCACGTAGCGCAGGTTGAGGCCGCCGACACCCAGCGCCAGTGAGGCGCCGACATTGCCTTCGACCGAGATCGGGTTGAGCGCGAACGACTTGTCGGAACCGACCAGCACATTGGCACCGACGCCGACGCCAAGCGCGACGTCGCCGGTCACGCCGCCATAAGGCCCGGCCAGCGCGCCCGGCGCCACCGACTTGGTCAGTGCCAGCACGCCCCAGGTCAGCACGCCGCCGCCGGTCACGCCCAGCTCGACGCCGATATTCTTGATGGTGCCGGCATAGCGCTGTTCCGGGCCGTTGTCGGCCGGGGTGTAGGTGCAGGTCAGCTCCTGCTTCGACTCGATCAGCATGCCGATGCTGGCGCCGGCATTGCACACCAGCACGCCGGCCTTCACGCGATCCGCGGCCGAAGCCGGCACGAAGGACAGAGCCAGAGCGGTGGTGGCGAGAGCGAAGACGGCCTGTTTCATGTATTTCCCCCAGAGATGGCGGCGCGCCGCCGGAATGGCTTTGCGACTCGTAGCCGCGAACGGTTAATCCTTTCGCGCAATTGCGGCATGTTTCGGGGTCGAAACGGCGCCGAGACTCCGATATGTAAAAATCGACATGAACATGATCACCACCACCGACGCCCTCGCCGCGGCCTGCGAAAGACTGGCCCGCCATCCGTTCATCACGATCGACACCGAGTTCCTGCGCGAGACCACCTTCTGGCCGAAGCTCTGCGTGGTGCAGCTCGCCAGTCTCGACGAGGCGCTGGTGGTCGACGCGCTGGCGGAGGGCATCGACCTCGCGCCGCTGTTCGCGCTGATGTCGGACACCAACGTGCTGAAGGTGTTCCACGCCGGCCGGCAGGACATCGAGATCATCTGGCACCTCGCCGGCATAATCCCGCACCCGGTATTCGACACCCAGGTCGCGGCCATGGTGCTCGGCCATGGCGATTCCATTTCCTATGACCAGCTGGTGCAGCGGATCACCGGCGAAGTGCTCGACAAGTCGCTGCGCTTCACCGACTGGTCGCGCCGCCCGCTCTCCACCGCGCAGGTCGCCTATGCCGAGGCCGACGTCACGCATCTGCGCGACGTGTTCCTCAAGCTCGACGCCGATCTGAAGAAGCGCGGGCGCGCCGAATGGGTTGGCGAGGAGATGGCGGTGCTCACCTCGCCCGAAACCTACCGGCAGGAGCCCGAGCGGGCCTGGGAGCGGCTGCGCTCGCGCGCCCGCAAGCCCAAGGACCTCGCCGTGCTGATGGAGGTCGCCGCCTGGCGCGAGCGCGAGGCGCAGGCCCGCGACACGCCGCGCTCGCGCATCCTCAAGGACGACGTGATCGGCGAGATCGCCTCGCAGCACCCTACCTCGATCGAGAAGCTGGGGCAGTTGCGCGCCATCCCCAAGGGGTTCGAGCGCTCCCGTGCCGGCGAGATGATCGTCGAGGCGGTGAAGGCCGGCCTCGCCCGCGACCCCAGGACGCTGCCGCGCATCGACCGCGACAAGCCGCTGTCCAACGGCGCCTCGGCGACGGTGGAACTGCTGAAGGTGCTGCTGCGCATGACCTCCGAGCAGCACGGCGTCGCCGCCAAGGTCATCGCCACGGTCGACGATCTGGAGCGCATCGCCTCCGAGGACGAGCCGGAGGTCGGCGCCCTTCACGGCTGGCGACGGGAGCTGTTCGGCGAGCGGGCGCTGGCGCTGAAGTCCGGCCGGCTGGCGCTGGCCATGCAGCGCGGGCGCGTCATCGCGCTGGAACGTACCGCTCTGGAAGAGTGACGGCGCGAAGCCGCCATTCCGCGCCGGCGTTCAGCCGGCCAGCACCACCGATTCACGGCCGATCAGCCGGGCCAGCGAGCGCAGCCGGTTGGCGATGCGGTCGCCGCTGAGCGGGGCGAGTTCACCGCTGAGCTGCAGGGCCAGCTTGCCGCGTTCGACGGTGAGCGGCGTCAGCGGCAGCGTGCCCGGCATCGCCGCCGAGAGGATGTAGCCCACCCGCATCGCCGCGCCGAGAATGCGCGCCCGGTCGAGCAGCCGCGCCGACACCAGTTCGCGGATGCGCGGGGACAGGTCCTCGTCGATCAGCCCCATGTGCCGGTAATAGATCGCCAGGGCGAGGAAGGCGCGGCCGGGATGGTCGACGCCGATGAAGGCGGCATGGGCGATGAGGTTCAGGCTCTGCTCGCCGCGATAGTCGGGATGCGCACGCCAGCTGATGTCCGAGAGCAGGCAGGCGGCGTGGCGCAGCCGCTTCTCCTCGACGCTCTCGTCGATGCCGGAGCTTTTCATGAACGCGTCGGTCCAGTCGATCAGTTCCCAGCCATGGGCCGGGGAGCGCGAACGGACCTCGTTCAGTTCGGCCGCCGCCGTGGTCAGCGGATCGTGCTGGCGCTCGTCGGGCTCCAGCAGTTCGTAGAGCAACCCCTCGCGCACGCCCTGCGCCGAGACGAAGACGCTGGCCGGCTTGCCGATGCGGAGAATGTGCTCCAGCACCAGCGCGCCATAGGGCAGCAGCGGGCGGCGCACATCCGACACCGTGTCGATGCGCGAGAGCGTGTCGATCGGCACCCGCCGCACCAGCCGGCAGAACTCCAGCGCCTCCTTGGCGGGGATGATGTAGCCATGCATGACATGCAGCGGGTAGCCGCGCTGGAACATGTGCAGCCGCGCCAGCGCGCGCCAGGTGCCGCCGACGGCGTAGAAGGTCCGTCCCTTGAGGTGTTCGAGGTGCGGCTCGTTCGCCAGCAGGTCCTTGACGATCTTGTCGGCCTTCTTGAGCGAGCGGCCGGATGTGTCCTGCAAAGCGAGGCCGCCGAGCGGGAAGGTCACGCCGGAGCCGATGCGCTGGCCGTGCAGGTCGGCGAGTTCGAGCGAGCCGCCACCGAGGTCGCCCACCACGCCATTGGCATGGTGCACGCCGGAGAGGATGCCGAGGGCGGACAGCTGCGCCTCGCGCTTGCCCGAGAGCACCTCGACCTCGGTGCGGCAGATTTCCGTGCAGGCGGCGACAAAGTCGGGTCCGTTGGCGGCGTCGCGCGCCGCCGCCGTGGCGAGCACATGGACCTTGCCCACCCCCATGCGGTCGCACAGCACGCGGAAGCGCCGCAGCGCCGCGAGCGCCTTCTCCACCGCGTCCGGGTTGAGGCGGCCGGTGGTCAGCACTTCCCGGCCAAGGCCGCAGGAGGCCTTCTCGTTGAAGATCGGCGTCGGGCTGCGCGACAGCCGCTCATAGACGACGAGGCGGACCGAGTTCGAGCCGATGTCGATGACCGCGACAGGACCGCCGGACACCAGGCCGTGTCCGGCATCACGCAAGGCTTCGCTCATGCGGTCACGCGCGATCGCGACGGCGGAGGAGGTTGCGCGGCGAGGAATCCTTGAGCGATTTGCCACGGCCGGAGAGACTCGGATTGGTCATGAAATACTGCTGGGCGTTGAACTTTTCCTCGCCCTCGCCGGGGACCATGCGCTCGGCGGAGCCATCCGGCAACACGCGCCAGCTCTGCTGGTTGTCCTGCAGGTTGGCGACCATGATCTGGTCGAGAATCTGCATGTGCACCGTCGGGTTGGTGATCGGGCACAAGGATTCGACGCGGCGGTCGAGATTACGCGGCATCAGGTCGGCGGAGGAGATGTAGATGGCCGCCTCGGCATGGGGCAGGCCATGGCCGTTGCCGAAGGCGTAAATGCGCTCATGTTCCAGGAAGCGGCCGACGATCGACTTGACGCGGATGTTCTCCGACAGCCCCTGCACGCCCGGGCGCAGGCAGCATATGCCGCGCACGATGACCTCCACCGGCACGCCGGCCTGGCTGGCCCGGTAGAGCGCGTCGATGATCATGGGGTCGACCAGCGAGTTCATCTTGAGCCAGATCGCCGCCGGCTTGCCGGCCTTGGCGTACTCCATCTCGGCGTCGATATGGTCGAGAATGCGCGTCTTCAGCGACAGCGGCGCGATGGCCAGCTTCTCCAGCCCCGCCGGCTCGGCATAGCCGGTGATGAAGTTGAAGATGCGCGCCACGTCGCGGCCGATCGCCGGGTCGGCGGTGAAGAACGAGAGGTCGGTGTAGATGCGGGCGGTGATCGGGTGGTAATTGCCCGTGCCGACATGGCAGTAGCTTGCCAGCGCGCCGCCCTCGCGACGCACCACCAGCGACAGCTTGGCGTGGGTCTTCAGCTCCAGGAAGCCGAACACCACCTGCACGCCGGCACGCTCCAGGTCGCGCGCCCAGCGGATATTGGCCTCCTCGTCGAAGCGCGCCTTCAATTCGACCAGCGCGGTCACCGACTTGCCCGCCTCCGCCGCTTCCGCCAGCGCCTTGATGATCGGGCTGTCGGAGGAGGTGCGGTAGAGCGTCTGCTTGATGGCGACGACATTGGGGTCGCGCGCCGCCTGGCGCAGGAACTGCACCACCACGTCGAAGGACTCGTAGGGATGGTGGACCACCAGGTCCTTCTCGCGGATCGCCGCGAAGCAGTCGCCGGCATGGTCACGGATGCGCTCGGGGAAGCGCGGATTGTACGGCTTGAACTTGAGGTCCGGCCGGTCGATGCCGACAAGCTGGCTGAACTCGTTCAGCGCCAGCACGCCGTCGACGAGGAAGATCTCGTCCTCCATCACGCCCAGTTCGCGCCGGACGAAATTGCGCAGCTCCTCCGGCATGGAGGCGTCGATCTCGAGGCGGATGACCTGCCCCAGCCGCCGGCGCTTCAGCGCCGTCTCGAACTGGCGCATCAGGTCCTCGGCCTCTTCCTCCACTTCGAGGTCGCTGTCGCGGATGACGCGGAAGCCGCCCTGTCCCTTCACCTGATAGCCCGGGAACAGGCGGCCGATGAACAGGCCGATCATCTGTTCGAGGGTGATGAAGCGCTGCACGTCGTTCTCGCCGTCGGGCAGGCGGATGAAGCGGTCGATCTTGGCCGGCACGCGGATGAGCGCGTTCATCGCCCGCCCGTCATGGATGCGCGCCAGCTGCAGTGCCAGCGAGAAGCCGAGATTGGGAATGAACGGGAAGGGATGCGCCGGGTCGATGGCGAGCGGCGTCAGCACCGGAAAGACATGGGAGAGGAAGAAGTCGTCGAGCACCGCCCGGTCGCCCTTCACGACATCGGCGCCGTCCACCAGCACGATGCCGCAGCCCACCAGCGACTGCCGCAGCCCGCGCCAGCGCGCCTGCTGGTCCTCGGCGAGTTCGGCCGCCGCCACGCCGATGCGGGCGAGTTGCTCCACCGGGCTCAGCCCGTCCGGGCTGCGGGCGCTGTAGCCCTCGCGCACCTGTTCCTTCAGGCCGGCGACGCGGACCATGAAGAACTCGTCGAGATTGTTGGCCGAGATCGAGAGAAAGCGCAGCTGCTCCAGCATCGGGTGCTCGGTGTTGGAGGCCTCCTCCAGCACGCGGCGATTGAACTGCAGCCAGGACAGCTCGCGGTTGATGAAACGCTCCGGCGAATTCATCAGCTCGTCCTCGAGCGGACGAGGCGGCACCACCGCCTGAATGGGCATTTCCGTCAGCACGACTTCTTGCTCGACCTGCGTTTCCGTCTCGCTCACCGTCGCCACTCCGTCCTTCTTGGGGGGTACCCGCTTGGTCCGGCGCGAAGGTCGCCGGGCATCGTGACGGCTGGATGACATGCTGGGATTAACCTATCGTCAAGTCGTTAAGGGCAGTCCGGTCCGGCGGCAGGGCCGGCTCGTCGGAACGCTCGGCCCGCCCGCGCAGCAGCTCGGAAGCCAGCGCCCGGGTCAGCGGCCGCTTGCGCGCCAGCGCCTCGCGATCCAGTTCGGCAACGACATCGCGCAACCCCGCAATGGACCGCTCGACGCGGGGCAGTAGGTAGTGCAGCAGGCCCTCGTCAGGCAATACCTGCCGGTCGGCGAAAAGCTTCAGCGCCACCGCCGCCAGCAATTCCTCGTCCGGCGCGCCGAGCGTGACCACCGGCAACACCCGCAACCGCGAGGCCAGATCGCGCGTGGCCACGGTCTCGGACAGGCCGGAGGGCAGCCGGGTGGAGGTTATCAAAAGGCCCACCTTCTGCTCGGTGGCGAGATTGAGCAGATGGAACAGCGCCGCCTCCGGAATCGGGCCGCCGCCGAGGTCCTCCACCACCAGCGCCCCGTCGGCCAGCAGGGCGGGCACCGCCGCGATGTCGAGCGCCGCCGCCGGCACCACCCGCGCGCCGGAAGTCTCGGCGAAAATGGCGGCGAGATGCGACTTGCCCGACCCCCTCGGCCCCACCAGCACCACCGCCCGCGCCGGCCAGTCCGGCCAGGAATCGATCAGGGACAGAGCCGCCTCATTGGCGAGGCCGGGCAGGAAGTCGTCCCGCGACCGGCTGTCGGCGTGGGGAAGATCGAGGGCAAGCTGCCGCGTCGCCATGGTCAGCGGACCCGGCTCTCGGGCAGATAGGGAACCGGCGCGGGGGCGCTGTGCAGCTCGGCCTCGTCCTCCCCCGTATAAAGCGGGCTCTCCAGATACTGGTTGATGGCGAAGCGCACCAGCACGCCCACCGCCGCCGCCAGCGGCACGGCGAGCAGCAGGCCGAGGAAACCGAGCAGATAGCCGAAGGCGAGCAGGGCGAACATCAGCCACACCGGGTGCAGGCCGACGCTGTCGCCCACCAGCTTGGGCGAGAGGATGTAGCCTTCGATGAACTGGCCGAACACGAAGATGCCGATGACGATGGCGATCATCGAATAGTCCGGGAAGAACTGGACGATGGCGACGCCGCCGGCGAGCACCAGCCCGGTCAACGAGCCGACATAGGGGATGAAGGTGATGATCCCCGACACGAAACCGATGACGAAACCGAAATTCAGCCCGGACATGGTGAGGCTGATCGCATAGAAGCTGCCCAGAATCAGGCAGACCAGCGACTGGCCGCGCACGAAGCCGGCGATGGCGCGGTCCATCTGCCCGGCAAGGTCGCGAATGGTGCCGCGGTGCCGCACCGGCAGCCAGGAATCCACCTTGTCGACCATGTGCTCCCAGTCGTTGAGAATGTAGAAGGCGACCACGGGCGTGATGACCAGCAGCGAGAACACCGAGAGCAGCGCCTGTCCGCCGGTCCACAGCCCCTGGATCAGGGTCAGCATGTAGGTGGCGCCCTGCGAGACCAGTTCGTTGAGCCCGCTCTGGACGCTCGGCATACGGTCGCCGACGAAATCGCGCAGCCACGCCGCGTTGGCGCCTTCGCCCGTCAGCATGTTCTGCAGCTTGCTGATATATTCGGGCAGGCGCTGGATGAAGGCGGCGAGCTGAGAGCCGAAGATCGGCACCACCAGCAGCATCAGCAGTATGGCGAGCAGAAGCGTGAGGCTGATGGTCACCAGCGAGGCTATCAGCCGGTTGACGCCCCAGCGCTCCAGCCGCGTCGTCACCGGATTGAGGAAATAGGCGAGCGCGAGGCCGGCGACGAAAGGCAGCAACACGCTCGACAGCAGCCATGCGGCCGCGATGAACAGCCCGAGCACGGTCAGCCAGAACGTCACCTGCTTGTGCCACGCCATTCCAGAACCGCCTCTCGACCGGGCCACCATCATGGGCTCATAGATACATCAAAATTCAGCGTGTGCGATGCACAAGCGGGCGCGCACGCCACGTCGCCCCCGCCATTCACAGCGCATCCTACGAACGCAGCCGTGGCCTTCGGCGTTCCGCCGTGGCACAAGGCGCCCGGCATCCCTTCTCCCGATGCCCAGATGGCCGTCCGCATGCGCTCCTCCCTCGTCACGTCCGGCATCGTCGCCGCCCTCGTCGGTTTCGGCGGCACCCTCACCCTCATCGTGGCCGCCGCGCAGGCGGTGGGCGCGTCGCCGGGGCAGATCACGTCGGGCGTCATCGGCCTGTGCCTGTCCATGGCGGCGACCTCGGCCTGGCTGGGCTGGCGCCACCGCATGCCGATCATCACCGCCTGGACGACGCCCGGCGCGGCGCTGATCGCCGCCTCGCACGGCCTCGCCATCGAACCGGCGGTCGGGGCCTTCATCATCGCCGGCGTGCTGATCCTCGTCACCGCCGCGGTGAAGCCGCTCGGCGCGCTGGTGCAGCGCCTGCCGGTGGCGATCGCCGCCGCCATGCTGGCGGGCGTGCTGTTCCGCTTCTGCACCGCGGTGTTCACCGCCGGTCAGGCCGACCCGCTGCTGGTGCTGCCGCTGGTGCTGATCTTCCTGGTGGCGCGGCGTATCAGCCCGTTCGGTGCGGTGCTGGCGGTGCTCGCCATCGGCATCGCGATGGCCTTCATGCTCGGCCGCGTCGGCCCGCTTCCCGCAGGTGTGCCCTGGCCGACGCTGGAACTCATCGTGCCGCAGTTCGACCTGCAGACGATGATCGGTGTCGGGATTCCGCTCTACATCGTCACCATGGCCTCGCAGAACCTGCCGGGCTTCGCGGTGCTGCAAGCGGCCGGCTACAAGCCGCCGGCGCCCTCGATCCTGGCCTCGACCGCCCTCGCCTCGCTCATCACCGCCCCGTTCGGCTCGCTGACCAGCAACCTCGCCGCCATCACCGCCTCCATCTGCACCGGGCCGGACACCCATCCCGACCCGGAAAAGCGCTGGCTGGCGACGCCGTTCTATGCGCTGAGCTACGTCGTGCTCGCCGGCTTCGGCGCCGGCGCGGTGGCGCTGATCGCCGCCCTGCCGCCCGAGCTGGTGGCGACCTTCGCCGGGCTCGCCTTGCTCGGCCCGCTGGTCAACGCGCTTGCCTCCGCCATGGGCGATGGGGCCAGGCGCTTTCCCGCCGTGCTGACCCTAGCGGTCACCGCGTCCGGCCTGTCGCTGTTCGGGCTCGGCTCCGCCTTCTGGGGCCTCGCCGCCGGCCTGATCGCGCTCGGCATCGACCATGCGGGACGGCGGGCGTGAGGAAAACCGCCCGCGACCTTGCCCGCCGCCCGATAAGCGGCTAATCCGCCAGCACTCCCGGAGGGCATGAGATGACCGGTACCGATAAAGGCCTCAGCTACCGCGATGCGGGCGTCGACATCGACGCCGGCAACCGGCTGGTCGATCTCATCAAGCCGCTGGTCAAGGCGACCCGCCGTCCGGGCGCCGACGCCGACATCGGCGGTTTCGGCGGGGTGTTCGACCCCAGGGCCGCCGGCTTCAAGGATCCGCTGATCGTCGCCACCACCGACGGCGTCGGCACCAAGCTGAAGATCGCCATCGAGACCGGCCGGCACGAGACCATCGGCATCGACCTCGTCGCCATGTGCGTCAACGACCTTGTGGTGCAGGGCGCCGAGCCGCTGTTCTTCCTCGACTATTTCGCCACCGGCAAGCTGGCCCCGGAGGTCGGCGCCACCATCGTCGCCGGCATCGCGCGCGGCTGCGCCGAGGCCGGCTGCGCGCTGATCGGCGGCGAGACGGCGGAAATGCCCGGCATGTATGCCGAGGGCGACTACGACCTCGCCGGCTTCTCGGTCGGCGCGGTGGAGCGCGGCGAACTCCTGCCCTCGCCCAATGTGCGCCCCGGCGACGTGCTGCTCGGCCTCGCCTCCTCGGGCGTGCATTCCAACGGCTATTCGCTGGTGCGCCGCATCGTCGAGCTGTCCGGCCTCGGCTGGGACGCCCCGGCCCCCTTCGCACCCGAGAAGGCGCTGGGCGAGGCGCTGCTCACCCCCACCCGGCTCTATGTGAAGTCGGCGCTCGCCGCCATCCGCTCGACGGCCAGGGTGAAGGCGCTGGCCCACATCACCGGCGGCGGGCTGACCGAGAACCTGCCGCGCGTGCTGCCGAAGCACACGATCGGCCGCGTCGATCTCGACGGGCTGACCGTTCCGCCCGTGTTCCGCTGGCTGGCGCAAGTGGGCAAGGTCGCGCCGGAGGAAATGCTGCGCGCCTTCAACTGCGGCATCGGCATGGTTGTGGTCTGCGCGCCGGAGGATGCCGAGACCGTGGCCGATGCCCTCGCCGATGGCGGCGAGGAAGTGATCCATCTCGGTGTCATCGAGCCCGGCGAAGGCGCGGCGCACACCGTCTATGACGGCACGCTCGCGCTCGACGCGCCGCTTTGACGACCATCCGTCGAGGCCCGGCACCGCCGGGCACCTCAGGATGACCTTGCTTGAGAGATCCCCGTCATCCTGAGGTGCGAGCACAGCGAGCCTCGAAGGATGTTGAAGCAGAGCATGCCCGTGTCCAAGAAACCCCGCGTGGCCGTCCTCATCTCCGGGCGCGGCTCCAACATGATGTCGCTGATCGAGGCGGCGAGCGCCCCGGATTTCCCGGCCGAGATCGCGGTGGTGATCTCCAACCGGCCGGACGCCCACGGCCTCGCCCGCGCGCAGGCCAGCAACATCGCCACCCGCACCGTCGACCACAAGGCCTATGCCGACCGCGCCCACTTCGACGCCGCGCTCGACGCGGTGCTGGAGGAAGAACAGGCCGACCTCGTCTGCCTCGCCGGCTTCATGCGGCTGCTCACCCCCGGCTTCACGCAGAAATGGGCCGGGCGGATGATCAACATCCACCCGGCGCTGCTGCCCAGCTTCAAGGGCCTGCACACCCATGAGCGGGCGCTGGCCGAGGGGGTGCGCATCCATGGCTGCACCGTGCATTTCGTGACGCCGGAGATGGATGTCGGGCCGATCATCATGCAGGCCGCGGTGCCGGTGCTGGACGGCGACACGCCGGACACGCTCAGTGCCCGCGTGCTGGCGCAGGAGCATGTGATCTATCCCGCCGCGCTGCGCCTCGTCGCCGATGGCCGCGCCCGGCTGGTGGATGGCCGCGTCAGCGTGGACGAATTCATCCTCGCCCCGCCGGCGCTGGTGGTGCCGCCGGCGCGTTAGCCGATTCGGGGCCGGTGCCGCGGCCGGAGGCTAGTCGTAAAGGAACGCCACCACGCGCGCCGGTGCCGCCGAAGCGCCTTTGAGGCGCAGCGGGAAGACGGCGAGGTCGAATCCATGCGTGGGAAGCAGGTCGAGCCCACGCAGTTGCTCCATATGCCAGAACGGCTTGCGCCGGCCCACCAGATGGCCGGCCCAGAACAGCCGGGAATTGCCCTGCTCGCGGCTGCGACGGATCTGGTGGTGGAACGGCACGTCCCATCCCCACTGGTCGATGCCCATCACCTTCACGCCGTGATCGATCAGCCATTCCGTGGCGGCGACACTCATGCCGGTGCCCAGCTTCCAGTAGTCCCGCTGGCCTTGAAACCGGTCGCGCCCGGTGCGGATCAAGGCGATGGTGCCCGGCCCAATCGACGCCCCGCTCGCGGCAAGGCTGGCCTCCAGGTCGGCGATGGCGATCTCCTCGCCATCGCCCTTGTGGCTCATGTCGAACACCACGCCCGGTCCGAAGCCAAGCTCCAGCGGCATCTGCTCGATCGTTGGCAGCCGCCCCCCTTCTGCGTCGGTCGGCCCGTAATGCCAGGGGGCGTCGATATGGGTCGTCGCATGCACGCCCATTCGGGTGATGGTGTCGTCGGCCCAGCCGTCAAAATCCAGCGGGAACAGGCGGAATGGCAGTCCGAGCAGCCGCACCAGCCAGCGGGCCCGACCATGCGGGTGGTGTTTCACCTTCACGCGCATGAAAAACGGGTCTTGGGGATTTTCGGCGATCTCCTTGGAGAGATCGACGATCCGCGAGGGGCGAAGCCCTTTCATTGGCGATACCTCATCGACACCAACAGACCGGTCGCCAAGCAAAGCAACCAAGGGCGACCTTGATCACACGCGCTGCCGCGTCATGTCTTGCCGATTCCCAGCACGACATGATCAATCGCGGTGTCTGCAGGGCCGGATCGCGGCGCCGTCACCCCCGCGCGATGCGCACCCGGTTGTCGTGCAGCGCCGCGCCGCCGGCGGGGGCGACGGGGTCGGCGCCGGTGAGGCTGTTGATGCCGCGCCCGCCTTCATGGGCGCGGTTCGGCCAGATCGATTCCGCCACCACCACGCCGCGCCGCAGCCCCTCGAACAGCCGGGCGTGGAGGCGCACCTCGCCCCGCGCGCTGGCGACGCGCACGAGGTCGCCCTCGGCGACACCGAGCGATGCCGCGTCCTCCGGGTGGATCAGCAGTTCCGGCCGCTTCTCGCGGGCGCGCGAGCCTTCCGTCTCGGTGAAGCTGGAATTGAGGAAGGAGCGCGCCGGCGCGGTGACGAGACGGAACGGATAGTCCTCGGTCGCTTCCTCGATCACCGCCCAGTGGTCCGGCCATTCCGGCATGTCCCGGTACGGCCCGAACTTGTCCGGAGCGGAGAAGCGCGAGCGCGCCCAGTCCGGCTTCAGGCGGAACTTTCCATCCGGCCAGTCGAAGCCCTTGAGGTAATGCGCGCTCTCGAAATCCGGCTGCACGTCGAGGAAGCGCTTCTCCTCCAGCTCCTCCACCGTGCCGCGCCCGGCGGAACGCAGCATCCAGTCGATGTGGTCGCGCGGGGTCATCTGGAACCCCTCATGCGCGGCGCCGAGCCGGTCGGCCAGCGCGCCGATCACTGCGTGATTGCTGCGGCATTCGCCCAGCGGCTCGACCAGCTTGGGGCCGAGGATCACATATTGATTACCGCCGCCCTGGTAGAGGTCGTCATGCTCGGTGAACATGGTGGCCGGCAGCACGATGTCGGCCATGCGCGCGGTCTCGGTCATGAACTGCTCGTGCACGGCGACGAACAGGTCCTCGCGGGCGAAGCCGCGCCGCACCGTCTCCTGGTCCGGGGCAATGGAGACCGGGTTGGTGTTCTGGATCAGCATGGCGGCGACCGGCGGGCCGCCGCGCAGCGCCTCGGGGTCTCCGGCGAGGATGTCGCCGATGCGCGACTGGTCGAGTTCGCGAGCGCCGGTCGGAATGTCCAGCCCCTCGACCATGGTCTTGTTCCAGCGATAGATCGCGCTGTTGGAATGGAACACGCCGCCGCCCTCATGCTTCCAGGCGCCGGTAATGGTGGGGATGCAGCTCACCGCGTGCATCGCCACCGCGCCGTTGCGCGAGCGGGTGAAGCCGTAGCCGGCGCGGATGAAGGTGCGCGCGGTGCGGCCGATGGACTGCGCGAACGCCTCGATCTCTGCAGCTGGCAGTCCGGTGATGGCAGCAGCCCATGCAGGCGTGCGTCCTTCAAGATGTGATTCAAGGCCGGCGGAATCATCCGCGAATTCAGCGAGATAGGCGCGGTCGGCAAAGCCGTCCCTGAACAGCACATGCATCACCGCGCAGGCCAGCGCCCCATCCGTGCCGGGACGGATCAGGATCGGAATGTCGGCCTGCTCCATGGTCGGCGAGCGATAGACATCGACCACGGCGATCTTTGCCCCGCGTTCCTTGCGGGCCCGTATCGCATGGGTCATCACATTGATCTGGGTCGAGACCGGGTTGGTGCCCCAGATGACGACGAGGTCGCTCTTGGCCATCTCGCGCGGGTCCGGCCCGGCGAGCTTGCCGGTGCCGGCCATGAATCCGCTCCAGGCCGGGTTGACGCAGATCGAGGAGAAGAAGCGCGAATAGCCCTTGGCGCGGGTCAGCCGGTTGATGCCGTCGCGCATCACCAGCCCCATCGTGCCGGCATAGTAATAGGGCCAGACGGCCTCAGTGCCATGCCGGCTCTCCGCCTCGCGGAACCGGTGGGCGATCTCGTCCAGCGCCTCGTCCCAGGAGATCGGGGCGAAGGCGCCCTCGCCTTTCGGTCCGATGCGGCGTAGCGGACGGGTCAGCCGGTCGGGATGGTTCGCCCGCTCGGCGTAGCGCGCAACCTTGGCGCAGATGACGCCCGCGGTGAAGCTGTTGTCGCGCGAGCCGCGCACCCGGCCGATCCGGCCATCGGTGACCTCGACCTCCAGCGCGCAGGTGGAGGGGCAATCGTGCGGGCAGGCGGAATAGCCGGTACGGGTCGGCGGGATGTGCTGATTCATGAAAAAGGCGCTCCGCCAGTATCCTAGCGGAGCGCCTCGCTTTTTACACCTGCACCGTCAGGCTCAGTGCGCGGTCGCCTCGCGGCGGCGGTTCTTCACGATCCAGCCGAAGCTGATGACGAAGATCGCGCCGACCACGGCCGCGAGATAGTGCGGCAGGGCCGAGGGCTTCAGACCGACGGGGTCCTCGGGGTCGGCAATGACATCGACCAGCCACGGGGCCATGCCCTGCATGGTCTCCAGCACCACCTTGTCGCTGACCAGCATCTCGCCGGCGATCCAGCCGAGCAGGGCCGCGCCGAACCAGATGAGGATCGGGAAGCGCGAGATCAGCTTCAGGATGAGCTGCGAGCCGAAGACGATCAGCGGGATGGTGAGCAGCAGGCCGAAGATGAACAGTTCGGCATGGCCGCGCGCCGCGGCGGCGATGGCCACGACATTGTCCAGGCTCATCACAGCGTCGGCGATGGCGATGGTGCGCACCGCCTTCCACAGGCTGTCGGCGCCCTCGACATGATGCCCCTCGCCGCCCTCGTCGAGCACCAGCTTGATGGCGATCCAGAACAGCAACACGCCGCCGACCACCTTCAGGAACGGCACGCCGAGCATGTACGACACCACAAGGGCGAAGATGATGCGCAGGCCCACCGCGGCGCCGGCGCCGAGCAGGATGCCCCATTTGCGTTGCTTCTCGGGCAGCGAACGGCAGGCGAGCGCGATGACGACCGCATTGTCGCCGGAAAGCAGCAGGTCGATCCAGATGATCTGGAGCAACGCCACCCAGAAGATCGGGCTTGAAAAATCCATCGTGTCCTCTCTGATCGTCGAAATCCAAGGCGTCAGGGAAGAACTCCCCACCGGGCACGTTCTGGCATACCTTATTATTTACGCCAGAACCCACCCCCTGAACGCCGAGCGCCCGCGACGATGACATCGCGGGCGCCGACGGGGAGGGAATTCCCGATCACATCACGAACCGTGCGGGCCCACCGTGTGCGCCGAGCCCTTGAGCCGGGAAATGGCCCAGCCAGTGGCCAGCACGATCACGGCGCCGGCAGCCGCGGCCGCGTATTCATAGTGGTGCACGGCGGCCTCGCCGAAATAGTCCAGCACCTTGATGTCCGAGACGAACATCTCGCCGGCGACCCAGCCGAGCAGCGCCGCGCCGGCCCACACCAGGAAGGGGAAGCGCGAGAGCAGGCTCATGATCAGCGCCGCGCCGGCGATGATCATCGGAATCGAGATGACCAGGCCGATGATGATCAGCGTCCAGTTGCCGTCGGCGACGGCAGCGATGGCGACCACGTTGTCGAGGCTCATGACCAGGTCGGCGACGGCAATGGTGCCGACCGCGCGCCACAGATTGTCATGAGCGGCGACGCCGCCATCCTCGGCGTCTTCCGGCAGCACAAGATCAACCGCGATGTAGAGCAGCGCCAGCGAGCCGACGATGCGCAGCCAGGGCAGGCCGAGCAGCACCGCGATGATGGCGGTGAACACGATGCGCATGGCGACCGCGACACCCGCGCCGAGCACCATGCCGGTGCGGCGCATGCTGTCAGGCAGCGAGCGGCATGCCATGGCGATGACGACGGCATTGTCGCCGGAAAGCAGGACGTTGATCCAGATGATCTTGAGAAGTGCCAGCCAGAATAGCGGCTCAAGGTAGCTCATGATATTCGTTCCCTCACCTTCCCACCCGGATGCGGATGGGACTCCAAGTTGTTGTTTCGGCGTTGGCGCGCCATTTTTTAAGGTGAGGCAAGAGGAGGTGGCTCCGGCGGGCCCACTCCCGGGCGCTCTTGGCGCGCCATTAACGGCATCCCCGCTGCGGGCCACTTCTCCATGGCCGGACCCCCGCAGCGCCCATTTGAGGAACATACATAATAATCCATGCGGTGGCCAAGCCCGAATACCGCATTTTGTCGATTCATCGATGCTGCGAACGCTTAGTCTACGCTGCTGCGCAAAAGAAACACCCCGTCCGGAGAACCGGACGGGGTGCTGATGACAAGGCCCGTTGCTCGGCTCAGGCCCGCTACGGGAGCGCTTTGGCTGTCAGCCGACGATCTCGTTACCGGCGAAGAACTGCGCGATCTCGATCTGCGCATTCTCCAGGCTGTCGGAGCCATGCGCCGAGTTCTCGCCGACGGAGAGGGCGAATTCCTTGCGGATGGTGCCCTCGGCCGCATTGGCCGGGTTGGTGGCGCCCATCACCTCGCGATAGGCGGCGACGGCGTTCTCGCCCTCCAGCACCTGCACGACGATCGGCTCGGAGATCATAAAATCCACAAGCTCGCCGAAGAAGGGGCGCTCCTTGTGCACACCGTAGAAGGTTTCGGCCTGGGCGCGGGTGAGCAGAATGCGCTTCTGCGCGACGATGCGCAGGCCCGCCTTCTCGATGGTGGCGTTGATCGCCCCCGTGAGATTGCGACGGGTGGCGTCCGGCTTGATGATCGAAAAAGTGCGCTCGAGCGCCATGACGTGTTTCCCTGGAAATGTGGGGGGCGAAAGGTTCGCAGCGGCTTATAGCGGCGCCTCCGTCTCCGGACAAGAGAACCGCGCGCGGCGTTTTCGACAAGGCTTCGATACCCCGATGGGTCGACCGTTCGGTGTCGAAAGGCCGGCCTTGCGGTGGAACCCGTGGGCGCTCACCTGATTACCCGAAGGATGCCGCTCGTGACCGCAGCGCAGGGATGTCGCCCATGAAGAAATGTATCGTCGCCCTGTTGGGGCTGGTGGCTGTTCTTGTCAGCTTTCTTGCCTTCCCTTTCCTGCCGGTGGCCGACGCGACGACCGACCCTTCGCACATGCCCAAGGGCTACAAGACCTGCTTCATGGAGCGGCACGCGGTCTACACGGACGGGGCGCCGCGCTGGGTGAAGGCGCCGCGCTGCGTATTCGCCGAATAATCGATGGATCACGACTTCATGATTGCCCCTTGGAACTTCACGAACAGTTCGCACGTTAAGGGAGTGTTAACGGTCGAGACGGGGCAAGCGCGGATGAACGAACGCATAACGTTTCGTTCCGCTGGGTCTGCCATGAAATATGGCAGCGCAGCGATGCGTTTGGTTTGCCTCCAGTTCTCTTCCGCAGGTGTGAGTGACGTAATGACGGGTTGATATCCGGTGGTTCATCCACCGGCGGGTGGATGAGGTGCCGAAATGTACAAGGCCATTGCCATCAGTGCCGTCGCCGCGGCGATGGGGTTCACCGCGCTGTTCGTGGGCGCGGCCGATGCCACCGGTTACTTCAAGCGCCAGCTTCCGGCCGCGACCGTGGAGATCCCGGTCGAGCAGGTCGCCGGTGATTGCGTGATGCAGTCGCGCTGGGTGAGCGATGCCGGCCGCATGGTCGAGGTTGAACGTCCCGTCTGCTACTGACAGGTCAGACCGGTCTGGCGCTCTTCCTGATGCCTCCTCGCGCTTCATTCGTTTCGAAAGGTTAGGCTCGCGGCACCCCACTCCCCCAAGCCCCGACGCGAGCCCATCGGCCCCGGCTTCTCCCCCAAGGAGCCGGGGCTATTTTTTTGCCGGCGGCTGCTATTTGCCGGCGGATCCGCGCGTATGAACAATGGCCAACGGGCCGTTCAGGGGCTGTTGGGGGCGCGACTGCAGAATGCACGTATTCCGGCAACGGAATCGGACGACCTCTTCCGTTCCCGCCGACCCGGCGGAGGTCCGACGCAACGCCCCGGCCCTGCGCCCGCAAGGCCGGGGCGCATGCACGTGCATGTCGTCCCGACCGGCGAAAGCCCTGCGGTTCCGGGCAGCGAGATGACCACCCCCTTGCGCGGTTCATGGCACTGATCATCACTGCGAATTTGAAACCCCGCGCCGGGCGGCGCACCATGGCACCCATGTCTTCCCGGGCTTCACCTTCCCGGCCGACCGTTGGAGAACGCACCGCCATGATGACCGCCGCCTCACCCGACGCATCGCTCGCCCGTCTCATCAGCCGCCGCTATCGCGATTTCGCGGCCTATAATTCCTGGGGCAACCGACGCCTCTACGCCGCCGCGGCCGAGCTGAGCGAGGCGCAGTACCGCGCCGATCGCGGCGCCTTCTTCGGCTCCGTGCATGGGACGCTCAATCATATCCTCGTCGGCGACCGCATGTGGATGCGGCGGATCACCGGCGCCGGGGACGCGCCCGCGCGGCTCGACGCCATCCTGTTCGACACTCTGCCGGAACTCACCCTGGCCCGGGTTGCCGAGGACGAGCGCATCCTTACCTATATTGAGGGTCTGGACGCGCAGGCGCTGGCAACCGACCTGCACTACGCCAATATCGCCGGCGCGCGCTTCGTCCAGCCGCTGGCGACGGTGCTGGACCATGTCTTCAACCACCAGACCCATCATCGCGGGCAGGTGCATTGCCTGATCAGCGGTCATCTCGGCAACGCGGCGGCGCCCTCGCTCGACCTCATCGCGTTCCAGCGCGAGAACGGACTTGCCCGCGCCGAGTGAGCGCGCGCCCGCACGCTAGAGCGCGCCCTCTCTTGCCCGCCGGGCCGCGGCGCGGCACAACACCCGCATGATCAATCTCGACGACATTTCCCTGCGCGTTGCCGGCCGGCTGCTCATCGACCATGCCTCGGTGGCGCTGCCGGAAGGCGCCCGGATCGGCCTGGTCGGCCGCAACGGCACCGGCAAGACCACGCTGTTCCGCGCCATCACCGGCGATATCGCGCTGGAGAGCGGCGATATCCGCATTCCGTCCGCCGCGCGCATCGGCCAGGTGGCGCAAGAGGCCCCGGCCGGGCCGGAGAAGCTGATCGACGTGGTGCTGGCCGCCGACACCGAGCGGGCCTCGCTTCTGAAGGAGCGCGAGGAAACCCTCGATCCGGAACGGATCGCCGAGATCGAACTGCGCCTCGTCGACATCGAGGCCCATGCCGCTCCCGCCCGCGCCGCGCGCATCCTCGCCGGCCTTGGCTTCGACGACGCCGCACAGCAGCGGCCGTGCTCGGAATTCTCCGGCGGCTGGCGCATGCGCGTCGCCCTCGCCGCCCTGCTGTTCGCCGAGCCGGACCTGCTGCTGCTCGACGAGCCGACCAATTACCTCGACCTCGAAGGTACGCTGTGGCTGCAGGATTTCCTCGCCCGCTATCCGCGCACCGTGCTCATCGTCAGCCATGATCGCGAACTGCTGAATGAATCGGTGGGGTTCATCCTGCATCTCGACCAGGGCAAGCTCACCCTGTGGCGCGGCGGCTATGATTCCTTCGAACGCCAGCGCGCCGAAAAGCGCGCCGTCGACCAGAAGGCACGCGCCCGGCAGGACGCCAAGCGCAAGCATATGGAAGCCTTCGTCGAGCGTTTCCGGGCCAAGGCGACCAAGGCCAAGCAGGCGCAGTCGCGCCTGAAGGCGCTGGCACGGATGGCGCCGCTCGCCGAACTCGCCAGCGAGGCCGCCGCCGCCATCTCCATCCGGCACCCCGAGCGGATTCCCTCGCCCCCGATCCTCACCCTCGACGGCGTCTCGGCCGGCTACGAGCCGGGCCGGCCGATCCTGAGGAACCTCACGCTCCGCATCGACCATGACGACCGCATCGCCCTCCTCGGCCCGAACGGCAATGGCAAGTCCACCTTCGCAAAACTGATATCCGGCCGGCTGGCGCCGCTCGGCGGCACGATGGTGCGCGCCGCCGGGCTGGAGATCGCCTATCTCGCCCAGCACCAGCTCGATGAACTGGTCGCCGACGAGACGGTGTACGACCATGTGCGGCGGCTGATGCCGGAGGCGCCGGAGGCAAAGGTGCGTTCGCGCGCCGCCGAGATGGGCTTTTCCGGCGCTACCGCCAACACCACGATCGCGGCGCTGTCCGGCGGCGAGAAGGCGCGGCTGTTGCTCGGCCTCGCCGCCTTTCACGGCCCACATCTGCTTATTCTGGACGAGCCGACCAACCATCTCGACATCGCCGCCCGGCAGGCCCTGACCGAGGCGATCAACGATTTTCCCGGCGCGGTGATCCTGATCAGCCATGACCGTACCCTGCTCGACGCCAGCGCCGAGCGGCTGTGGCTGGTGGCGGAGGGGACGGTGCGGCCCTATGACGGCGATCTCGACGAATATCAGAAGCTGGTCATCGGCCGCAGCGCCTCCGCGCAGCGCAAGGAGACGACCGGCACCCGTGCCGACGAGCGCCGCCAGGCCGCCGACCGGCGGGCCGAGGCGGCGCCGCTGCGCAAACGCGTCAAGGAACTGGAAGCGGCCATGGCGAAGCTGGAGCGCAGCATCGCTGCGCTCGATGCCAAGCTCGCGGACGAGACGCTCTATACGCGCGCCCCGCTCGAGGCCCAGCGTTTCGCCCGGGAGCGCGCCTCGGCGGCTGAGTCCCTCGCCAGGGCGGAAGAGGACTGGCTGCACGCCTCCGCCAGCCTCGACGAGGCGATGGCGTCGTAAGTCGGCGCCGCCTCCACCGCAACGGTCCCGACCTCAGCAGCCCAAACACCCCGGACGCGCGAAGCCTGCGTGGCGGAACGCGCCCATACCCGCTTGCCCGCTTGGCGCGGGCGGATGAGCTTCGTCCGGACGGGACGGAATGCGTTTCGTCGGCACGACGGCGAGCGCACCGCAACAGCAAAAAGCCCCGGCGCAAGGCCGGGGCTTTCCGTAGAACCAATCTCGGAAGAGATCAGAAAGAACGCTTGGCCGAGAAGGTCACGCGGTTCTGAGCAGCTTCCTGCGAGTAGGAGATCGGGGTGACGTTGCCGTAGAGGAAATCCGAACCCGAGTACTCGGCGTTCAGGTAGTCGTACTGGAGGACCAGGGTCAGACCCTTGACCGGGACCCAGCCGATGTTGACGCCGACATTGTAGCCGGTGAAATCGGTCGAGGAGACGCCGGTGAAGTTCGTGTTGTTGTTGACGTCGATGTCGTAGCCGACAGCGAAGTTATCGGACTGGGTGTAGCTACCGACCACGGTGGTGAACACCGAGGGGGTCCAGTAGTGGATCAGCGAACCGCCGACATACCAGCCTTCGACAGCCCTGCCGAAAGCATCGACGACCGGGATCGTGCCGTCGAGGCCGAGATAGCCCGGAGCGCCCGAGGCGTAAGCGCCTTCGACGTACAGGGTGGTGGTCTCAGCGAAGTCGAAGCGCACGCCGGCGAGGACGGCCCAGCCGGAGTCGTCGTTGCTGGTGAACAGGGAGGTGGGGCCATTACCGAAATCCGGACCCACGAGCGGGTTCCAGTCACCGATCTGGTGCCAGGCGCCCGACACCTTGAACGCACCCCAGGTGCCTTCATAAGCGATGTTACCGACGATGTCCGGAACCTGCTGACCGCTCAGCTCTTCGAAGTTCGCGAACTCGTCCTCACGACCGTAGGAGTCTTCGAGGGCGATGGTCGCCGAGAAGCCGTTGCCGAAGTCGGCGGTGTACTGGATCACGTTCAGCGTCACGTCCGAATAGAACGAGCCCGGCTGAATGCCCTGCCAGCCGTCGCCGGCCCAGAAGTCGAACGCCGAAGTGGCGCGACCGAAGGTGAAGCCAGCGAACTGGATGTAGCCATACTTCATTTCGGCCGAGTTGCGGATGCCGTCGCTGAAGCTGAACTCGCCGGTGTCGATTTCCTGGCCGAAGCCGTAGCTCTCACCAGCATTGAAACGACCTTCGAAGTACGAACGCAGGGTGCCGTATTCGGTCTGCGTACGGGCATCGAGCTGAACGCCGACGCGGGTGAGGAAGTAGCTCTGCCCGTCCGGATCGTTATCAAGACGATAAGAAACCCCGGGGACAGTGACGCGGGTCTTGCCCTCGATGTCCGTGAAGTAGGTGTCGGCCGTCACATAGCCGCCGACCTTCAGGCAGGTATCGGTGCCGGGAATGTAGTAGAAGCCGGCGCCGTAGGTGGAGCAGATCTTCACATATTCCGCAGCCTTCGCCTTCACAGGCAGATCGGCCGCCGCAGCAGTCCCGACCATCGCAAGCCCGGCAACCGAGCCGAGCAGCACATTCTTAATGACCGTCTTCAATTTCATTCTCCCCCAAATTGGACCAATGTTGGGTTTTCGATTGTCAGGACCCGCCGCACGGCGCGGCACCCACAGCGATACTGTTCGAAACACCCCGGCGGTGCAAAGCCAAAGTGGCCCCCAAAGCCCCCCGCCGCCTATTCCGCAACGAAGTGTTGCCATCGAGACACAATTTTCACGCCGCCCCGACGGCGCGCCAAATCCGGCCTCTCGGCCACGAAAACCATTTGTAAATCAGTGGTTAATGAGGCCGGCCGCGGTAAAGGCGAGGCTGCGGCCCGTGAAATTGTGGCGCCCGGCGCCACCGGGCCGCCCCAATCAGCGGCGCTGCCAGCGGCCGTTCGGGTCCTGCTGCCAGTAGGTGACCTCATGCCCCTCGGCGCGGGCGCGACGCCAGGCCTCGCGGACCGGCTCGACGGCTTCGGAATCGTTGCCGTCAAACAGATGGATCACCCGTTGATAGGCACCGACATCGGCGATCGCCGCGCCGTCGATCAGGAAACGTGTCACGGCGCCGTTGGGATTCGATTCGTCGGCGGTGAGGAGAATCGGCTGGCGCGCCGGCTCCGGCTGGCGGTCTGTGCCGTGCGGCAGGAACGACGCGTCGTCATAGGTCCACAGAATCTGCTCCAGCGCCTCGACCCGTTCGGGTGACGTCGCCTGAACGGTGCAACGCCAGCCCCGCTCCAGGCATTTCTCCAGGAGCTGGGGCAAGGCGGCGTCGAGCGGCCGGTTCTGCAGGTGATAGAAGAGCACTTCCGTCATGAAACGCCTTCGTTCCCTGATTCAGCAGCGGTCGCCCGACGCCGGCGTCACGATTCGTAGTGGCGGGCCACCAGGTCGTCGAGCAGGCGCACGCCCCAGCCCGAACCCCAGCTCCGGTTGAACTCGCTGGCGGGAGAGGACATGCCGGTGCCGGCAATGTCGAGATGCGCCCATGGCACGTCGCCGACGAAGCGCTGGATGAACTGCGCGGCGGTGATCGAGCCGCCGAAGCGCCCGCCGGTGTTCTTCATGTCGGCGAATTTCGAATCGATGAGTTTGTCGTATTCCGCCGAGAGCGGCAGGCGCCACACCTTCTCGCCCGTCGTCAGCCCGGAGTCGGCCAGCCGCTCGGCGAGCGTGTCGTTGTTGGAGAACAGGCCGGCATGCTCGGTGCCGAGCGCCACGATGATGGCGCCGGTGAGCGTCGCGAGGTCGACCATGAACTGCGGCTTGAAGCGCTCCTTGGCGTACCAGAGCACGTCGCCCAGCACGAGGCGGCCCTCGGCGTCGGTGTTGATGATCTCGATGGTCTGGCCGGACATGGAGGTGACGATGTCGCCGGGGCGCTGCGCCTTGCCGTCGGGCATGTTCTCGACGAGGCCGATGAGGCCGACCGCGTTGACCTTCGCCTTGCGGCTGGCCAGCGCGTGCATGAGGCCGACCACGCAGGCGGCGCCCGCCATGTCACCCTTCATGTCCTCCATGCCGGCGGCCTGCTTGATTGAAATGCCGCCGGTGTCGAACACCACGCCCTTGCCGACGAAGGCCACGGGCGCCTCCTCGGACTTGCCGCCGTTCCACCGCATCACCACGACACGGCTTTCCTGGTCGGAGCCCTGGCCGACACCGAGCAGCGCGCCCATGCCGAGCTTCTTCAGGTCCTTCTCGCCGAGCACCTCGACATCCACGCCGACCTTGGAGAGGTCGCCCGCGCGCCGGGCGAATTCCGTGGGGGTGAGCACGTTGGCGGGCTCGTTGACCAGGTCACGGGCCATCGCTACGCCCTCGCCGATGCCTTCGCGCTTCTTCCATGCGCGCTTCGCCGCTGCGTCGTTCTCTATATAGAGGGTCACCTTCGGCTTGGCCGTCGCCTCGTCCGCCTTCTTCCTGGTCTTGTAGCGGTCGAAGGAATAGGCGCGCAGGCGCAGGCCGAGCGCCAGTTCCGCCGCTGCGTCGGCCGGCACCTCGCCACCGGGTAGCGCCAGGACCACGCTCACTTCCTTGGCCGAGGCCGGCAGGCGCCCCATGATGGCCCCGCCGAGCTTGAGCCAGTCGAAGGACTTCAGCGCCGGAACCTTGCCGACCCCGATCACGACGAGGCGCGACGCGTCGAGCCCGGACGGCGACAGGATGTCGAGCGCCTTGCCCGACTTGCCGGTGAAGCGGTCCGCCTGGGCCGCGCTCGCCACCAATGTGCCGGAAGGTGCCAGCAGCGCCTCGACCGCCGGCGCGAACACTGGCGTCTCGCCTTCCGCCGGCTCGGCGGCAAGCAGGACGACGATCCCTTCCAGAGCGGCGGGAAGCTTGGCGAAACTGATCTTCACATGGTCGGGCATCGGGGCACCTTGATTGGTCTCGGCTGTCTTTGTTCTGTTTAGCCGAATGCGTGACGGGCGACGAGCCTGAAAGGGTCACGGCGTTAACGCGGCGCCGCCCGATTTGCGCCGGAACGCGCAGCCAATTATGCATCGTGCGCAGGGAAGGCCACGCCGGGGCGGCGGGCACCACCGACAGGGATCAGGATACGCCGCTCGATGAACCGCCTGGACCGTTACGTGTTCCGCTCAGCCGCAACGGCGTTTGTGGGGACACTGCTGGTACTGACCGCCATGATCTGGGTGACGCAGGCACTGCGTGAACTCGACATCATGACGACTCAGGGACAGACGATCATTGCCTTTGTCGTCATCACCGCCCTCGCCCTGCCCGCTCTCATTCTCGGCCTCGCGCCGGCGGCGCTGTTCATGGCGGTGACGTATACGCTGTTCCGCATGAACAGCGATTCCGAGATCGTCGTGGCGAGCGCGGCCGGCATCTCGACCTGGCGTTTCCTGCGCCCCCTGGTGATTCTCGCGGTACTGGTGGCCGCGTGCTGCGCCGCCCTGTCGATGGAGCTGGTGCCGGCGGCGATGCGCCAGTTCCGCTACGAGATCACCCGGGTGCGGGCCGACGTGGTCGCCTTCATCGCCCAGCCGGGCCGGTTCACCACGCTCTCCCAGGGCATGGTGTTCCACGTGCGCGAGCGCAATGCGAACGGCGTGCTCGGCGGAATTTTCATCAATGATGCCCGCGACCCCAAGGAGGTGAACACCTATCTCGCCGAGCGCGGACAGGTGATCGATTCCGAGGAAGGCACCTTCCTCGTTCTCGAGGACGGTGCCATCCACCGGCGCACCCCCGGCAAGGCGGACAGCAACGTCGTCGAGTTCCAGCGCTATGCCTTCGATCTTTCGCCCTTCACCAATAGCGGCGAACCCACAGTCTATCGCGCGCCGGAGCGCTCCTTCCGCGACCTGTGGAGTCCCGATCCGAAGGACTTCGTGATCTTGATCGAAGGCAGCGGCCGGTTCACCGAGGAACTGCACCGACGGCTGTCGCTGCCGCTTTATGTACTGGCCTTCTTCAGCATCGCCTGCGCCGCGCTGGCCGAGCCGCGCACCACCCGCGAAGGGCGTGGACTGGCTCTGGCCGGCACCGCTCCCTTCGTCATCTTTCTTCAGGTCACCAGTTTCGGGTTGATCAACCAGGTCCGCAACGAACCGGACCTCGTCCCCGTCGTGTACCTTGTTCCCATCGTGTTCATTCTCGGTTCTGCCCTTTCGCTGAGCGGGCGCTTCAAGCCGCGCATGCCGGCAGCGATTCGGGAGAGGATCGACCGCCTCGCCCAGCGCGTCGTGCGCGCGACGGTAAACTGAGCCTCGCGATGCGCCCTCACGAAAATATCACCGGCAGCGGAGCGGCGACGTGATCGGACGCACGCTCGGCTTCTATTTCGGCCGCCGGTTCATCAGTTCGGTGCTCGGCATCTTCCTCGGCTGCGCCGGGCTGATCATGCTCATCGACCTGCTCGAACTCTCCCGTCGGGTCGGCGAACGCGATGTCGACTTCACCACGCTGATGCTGCTGGTGTTCTACCGCATGCCGTTCTTCACCGAGCAACTTCTGCCGTTCGCCGTGCTGTTCGGCGCCATCGGCACGTTTCTCACCCTGTCGCGGCGGCTGGAACTGGTGGTGGCGCGCGCCGCCGGCATCTCGGCATGGCAGTTCATCGCTCCGGCGGCGCTGATCGCCGTCGCCCTCGGGGTGTTTTCCACAGCCATCTACAATCCGGTTTCCGCCGAGTTCAAGGAGCGCGCCAGCCGGCTGGAGGCGGAGATATTCAATCGCCAGACCGGCCTGTTCGCTGCCGGCAGGAGCGGCTTCTGGCTGCGCCAGCAAAGCGTCGACGGGCAGGCCATCATCCAGGCGGCGGCCACGAGCAATGGCGGGCGCGAACTCACCGGGGTCAACGTTTTCCTGTTCGACGAGCACGACAAGCTGCTCGAACGCATCGAGGCACGTCGCGCCGAGCTGGATGCCGGCGCGTGGCGGCTGGAAAAAGCGCGCGTTTTAACTCCTGCAATAGGGTTGCAGGAGTACGACGTGTACATGCTCGCCACCAATCTCACCCCCAATCAGGTTCAGGAATCGCTGCAAAGCGAGACCGTTCCGTTTTGGGATCTGCCCGCCGCCATCGACGCGGCGACCCGCGTCGGCTTTGGCGCGGAACGCTATCGGCTGCAGTATCAGAGCCTGCTGGCGCGCCCCATGCTGCTGCTGGCGATGGTGCTGATTGCGGCCTCGGTGAGCCTGCGCGTCTTCCGCTTCGGCGGCATCGGCCAGACGATTCTCGGTGGCGTCGCGGCCGGCTTTCTGCTTTATGTTTTCACCAAGCTCGCCGAGGACCTCGGTGAGGCCGGGATTGTGCATCCCATTATCGCAGCGTGGTTTCCAGCGGTCGTCGGAGCATTGATGGGCATTCTCATCCTGCTTCACCGGGAGGACGGATGAAGGTCGGCAACGTGATAGCCGGCCAGGCAGATTCGACGATCCGGCGACTGAAGCGCCGTCTTAGTCAGTCCGCCTGCGCGTTGATTATCGGAGCAGGTTCCGTTGCGTTGGTCGCGTTGGGCCCGGCGTCGCTGGCGCATGCCCAGACGAGTGCCGAACAGCCGTCCCCCCTCGCTGCTGGGCTGGTCAACCGCCAGACCGACCCCAACGCCAAGATGCTGGTGACCGCCGACGAGCTGGTCTACGACAACACCCGCAACGAGGTGATCGCGGAAGGCAACGTCCAGATTTATTATGACGGGGCGGTGCTCGAGGCACGGCGCGTCGTCTATGATCGCGCCGCCAACCGGCTGCGGGCCGAAGGCGGTGTGCGCCTGAAGGACAAGGACGGCACGATCATCGCCGCCGACAACCTCGACCTGTCCCAGGACTTCAGCAACGGATTCGTGAACTCGCTGCGCATCGACACGCCCGAGAGCATGCATTTCGTCGCCGCGCGCGCCGATCGCGAGAATGGCGACACCACGGTGCTGACCAGCGGCGCCTATACGCCGTGCGAACCCTGTAAGGAGAACCCGCAGAAGCCGCCGATGTGGCAGGTGAAGGCCGCCAAGATCATCCATAAAGAAAAGGAACAGATGATCTATTTCGAGGACGCCAGGCTCGAATTCCTTGGCATCCCGTTCGCGTGGGTTCCCTACCTCGAGGCTCCCGATCCGACGGTGAAGCGCAAGTCCGGCTTCCTCATCCCGTCCTTCGTCAACACCTCCGAGATCGGCTACGGCGCAACCATTCCCTATTTCTGGAACATCGCGCCCAACATGGACGTGACGTTCTCCCCGCTCATCGTCTCCAAGCAGGGCGTGATGCTCGATGCCGAGTTCCGGCACCGGCTGGAAACGGGCACCTACAGCATCCGCGCCGCCGGCATCGACCAGCAGGACAAAGGCGCGTTCATGGGGACGGACGCCTTCGGGATGCCCGATCCGGAGCCCGGCTATCGCGACCAGCGCGGCATGATCGAGACGCATGGCCGGTTCAACATCAACAAGAACTGGTACTGGGGCTGGGACGGCTGGCTGCTGTCGGACGAGACCTTCCTGCAGGACTACAACCTGATCAACGCCGCCACACGCGAGGTCACCTCGCAGCTCTACCTCGTGGGCCAGGGCGACCGCTCCTATTTCGACCTGCGGGCGATGTATTTCACCGGCCTGACCTCCTACGACATCCAGGGCCAGCAGCCGGTCATCCACCCCGTGCTCGACTACAGCAAGACGCTGGGCGAATCGATTTTCGGCGGCCAGCTCAGCTACGACGTCAACTTCACCAGCCTGACCCGCGACGAGATCGATCTGCGCGCCACCTCGGCGGCCTTCGCACCGCCCCCGCTTGTGGCCGACTATATCGACGGCCCGACCAACCAGTGCGACCTCGCCGAGGTCTCCGCGGCCGGGGCAAACCTGCGCGACGCCTGCCTCATGCGCGGCATGGTCGGGAGCTATTCGCGCTTGTCGGGCGTGGTCGACTGGCGCCGGACCTTCATCGACGCCGCCGGTCAAACCTGGACGCCGTTCTTCAACATGCAGCTTGATGTCGCCTCGGTGCAGGCGCAGACTGAGGACTCCCCGTGGCTGCCGGGCGGCGACAATCAGCTCATCCGTGCCATGCCGGCGGTCGGCCTCGAATACCGTTACCCCTTCATCGCCGTTCAGAGCTGGGGCACCCAGACCATCGAGCCGATCGCGCAGGTCATCATCCGCCCGGACGAGACCGACATCGGCAAGTTCCCGAACGAGGACGCGCAGAGCCTGATCTTCGACGACACCAACCTGTTCGAGATCAGCAAATATTCGGGCTATGACCGCGTGGAAGGCGGCGGGCGGGCCAATGTGGGCATCCAGTACACCGCCAATTTCAATGAAGGCGGCCAGATCAATGCCCTGTTCGGCCAGTCCTACCAGATCTTCGGCAAGAACTCGTACGCCAATTACGACATGGCCAATACGGGTGCCGAATCCGGCCTCGAAGACGACGCTTCGGATTATGTCGCCCGCCTTTATTACCAGCCGACGGAGAATTTCTCGCTCATCAATCGCTTCCGCTTCGACAATGACGACTGGTCGGTCGAGCGTTACGAAATCGAAGGTCGCGCGAGAATCAACAAGCAGCTGACGGTTTCCGCCCTCTACGGCCTGTACACGGCACAGCCCCTGCTGGGTTACTACGAGGAGCGCGAAGGCATCCTCGGCACCGGCACGCTGAAGCTGAACGAGAACTGGAACCTGCGGGCGGCCGCGCGCTACAATCTCAGCCTCGACGAGATCGACTACACGCTGTTCGGCATTTCCTATGTCGACGAGTGCTTCGGCATCGCGCTGAACTACCGTTCGGATTATACAGAGAGCGGCAATCGCGAGCGCGTCGACACGGTGCTCGTCACCTTCACGCTGAAGACCCTCGGCGAGGCCGGATTCTCGACCCAGGTCGGGTCTAGCAGCAGTAACGATTGATCAGTGACGTCGCATTGACGCCACATCCGCCGACCAGAACAGCGCGGACAAGGCGGCGACGTTACGGAAGAGACGCGATGCGGCTCGCCGAAGGGGAGAGTGGAGAGAAAATGCTCGGACGGTCTTGGATACGGGATGGCTGGCGTGCCGGCCGTCATCGGGCCGCGGGGCAGATCGTTTGCGCGCTGCTCCTCGGCTGCGCGGCCTTCGCCGCCACGGCACTTATCTCGCCGCCGGCCCGCGCGCAACAGATACTCGTCCTGGTGCAGGGCCAGCCCATCACCAGCTTCGACGTCGCCCAGCGCATAAAGCTCGCCCAGCTCACCGAGCGCCGCAACCTTTCGCAAAAGCAGGCGCTCGACGAGCTGATCGACCAGCGCCTCAAGGTCGTCACGGCCGAGCGTTTCGGCATCACCGCCGACAAGGACGAAATCGAGAAGATGTTCGCCCGCATGGGCAGCCGCAGCGGCCGCTCGCCGGAACAACTGACCCAGGCCCTGGCGCAGTCAGGCCTCGATGCCGGCATGCTCAAGGCCAAGATGCGTGCCGATTATGTGTGGAACAACTATGTCCGAGGCCGTTTCTCGTCGGTAGCGACGATCCGCGATTCCGATGTCTTCGCCGCCCTTCAGTCAAAGGGCGAGGATCTCACCCGCGCCCAGCGCACCACCGAGTACACGGTGCGCCAGATTGTCCTTGTCGTGGGACGTACCGCGAGCCAGGGAGAGCGCTCGCAGCGGATGGCGGAGGCGAACGGCCTGCGCAAGCAGTTCGCCGATTGCGACAGCGGCGTGGAAACCGCGCGCGGCATGCGCGAGACCGTGGTGCGCGACCCGGTGATCCGCACCTCCGGCGATGTGAGTGCGGCAGCGCGCAAGGTCATGGACGACACGCCGATCGGCCACCTCACCGCGCCCGAAGTCACCCGCGCCGGCATCGAGATGATCGCGATCTGCAATCGCCGCGAGGTGGTCGGCGAGAGCGCCCAAAAGCGTGACGTGCGCAGCGAGCTGGAGAACAAGCAGTTCGACTCGGTCTCGAAAAAGCTGCTCGAAGACGCGCGCAGATCCGCCATGATCCAGTATCGCTGAGCGGATCATGGCACGCCCCTCGCCGGTCCTGGCACTGACCTCGGGCGAGCCGGCGGGCGTCGGCCCCGACATCACCCTCGCGGCCTGGCTGCTGCGCGATGCGCGCGCCCTTCCGCCCTTCTTTGTGACCGGCGATGCCGGTCTGCTGCGCCGCCGCGCCGCACAGCTCGGCCTCGCCGTGCCGGTGCGGGAGTGCACGCCGGAACAGGCGCGCGCGCTCTTTCCCGACGCACTGCCTGTCGTCAACGCGGGCCCCACGGCCACAGCCGATCCCGGCAAACCAGACGCCAGCAGCGCAGCCGCGGCCTGTGCGGCAATCGACAGCGCCGTCGCGCTGGTAAAGGCCGGACGCGCAAGCGCCGTGGTGACGAACCCGATCTCCAAGGCGGTGCTCTACGCCGACGGCTTCGGCTTTCCCGGCCATACCGAATATCTCGCGCATCTCGCCGGCCTGCCGGCGCCGCGCCCGGTCATGATGATCTGGTCGCCGGAGCTCGCCGTCGTGCCCACCACCATCCACGTGCCTCTGGCCGAGGTGCCGCGCCTGTTCACACATGCGCTTCTCGTCGAGACCGCGCAGATCACCGCCCGCGACCTGCGCCTGCGCTTCGGCATTGCCGCCCCGCGCCTTGCCATTTGCGGGCTCAACCCGCATGCGGGCGAAGACGGCATGCTGGGCTGCGAGGACGAGGACGTCACCCGACCCGCCGTCGAGACGCTGCGCCAACAGGGCATCGACGCCCGCGGGCCGCTGCCCGCCGACACGCTGTTTCATGCCGCCGCGCGCGCCACCTATGACGCCGCCATCGGCGCCTATCACGACCAGGTGCTGGCGCCGGCCAAGGCGCTGGCCTTCGACCGTGCGGTGAACGTCACGCTCGGCCTGCCCTTCGTACGCACCTCGCCGGACCATGGCACCGCCTTCGGCCTCGCGGGAACCGGGCGGGCCGACCCGTCCAGCCTGATCGAGGCGCTGCTTCTGGCGCGCCGGCTGGCCGAGCGTGACGCGGCCAATGCGCGAGAGCCTTCGGTGCGCGATCACCTGGCGCTCGATGGCCAGCCGGGCTGATCCATGAGCCCCGACGTATGAGCATCGACAGCCTGCCGCCGCTGCGCGACGTGATCCGCGAGCATGGCCTCTCCGCGTTGAAATCGCTCGGCCAGAACTTCCTGCTCGACCTCAACCTCACCTCGAAGATCGCCCGCACGGCAGGGCGGCTCGACGGGCTGACGGTGATCGAGGTCGGCCCCGGCCCGGGCGGGTTGACCCGCGCGGTGCTCGCGCTCGGGCCCGGACGTGTCATCGCCATCGAGCGCGATTCGCGCTGCGTGGCGGCGCTGGCCGAGGTTGCCGCGCATTATCCCGGGCGGCTCGAAATCATCGAAGGCGACGCGCTGGAGACCGATTATCGTGCCCTCCTCACGCCGGGCGAACGCGCCGTCATCATCGCCAACCTGCCCTATAATATCGGCACGCCATTGCTGGTCGGCTGGCTGTCCGCCGACCCCTGGCCCCCCTGGTACGAGAGCCTGACGCTGATGTTCCAGCGCGAGGTGGCCGAGCGCATCGTCGCCGCCCCCGGCGAGGACCATTATGGCCGCCTCGCCGTGCTCACCGGCTGGCGGGCGCAGGCGAGCATCGCCTTCGACGTGCCGCCCTCGGCTTTCGTGCCGCCACCCAAGGTCACCTCATCGGTGGTGCATCTGGTGCCGCGCGCCCTACCCTCGCCCTGCGAACGCAAGGCGCTTGAGCGCGTCACCGAGGCCGCCTTCGGCCAGCGCCGCAAGATGCTGCGCCAGAGCCTGAAAAGCCTCGGCATCGACGTCGGCGCGCTGCTGGAGGCAGCGGGAATCGCCCCGACCGAACGTGCCGAGCGCGTGCCGGTGGAGGGCTTCGTCGCGCTTGCCAATGCCTGGATGGCGATGCGCCGGACCGGCGCTCAGGACGTCAGCGTCGCCAGTTCCTGATCGAGCCGCTCGACGACGGGAGCGAGGCCGAGCTGGCGTTCGCGGCGCAGGCGCTCGGCGGTGAGGATCGCCTGAAGATTGATGAAGGTCGCGTTCAGGTCTTCGTTCACCAGCACATAGTCATATTCGCGCCAGTGGGCGATTTCGGTGCGGGCGTTCTTCAACCGCTTCTCGATCACCCCGGAGGCGTCCTCCGCCCGCCGCTCAAGCCGCGTCTTCAGCTCGCCGGCGGAGGGTGGCAGAATGAACACGCCGACGATATCGGACCGCATGTTCTCGTAAAGCTGAAGCGTTCCCTGATAGTCGATGTCGAACAGCACGTCCTTGCCGGCGGCCAGCGCATTCTCAACCGGCTCGCGCGGCGTGCCGTAGAAATTGCCGTGCACTTCCGCCGATTCCAGCAGGTCGCCGACGTCGCGCAGTTTCTCGAAGCGCTCGCGCCTGATGAAGTGATAATGGATGCCCTCCACCTCGCTCGGGCGTCGCTCGCGCGTCGTCACTGAGACGGAGAGGTGTATCTCCGGGTGCTCTCTCAGCAGCATCTGCGCCAGTGTCGACTTGCCTGCCCCGGAGGGCGAGGACAGAACCAGCATCAGCCCGCGGCGGACGACGGAAATCTGGGAAGGGCTGGTCATGGCGCTCACTCGATGTTCTGGACCTGCTCGCGGAACTGTTCGACCATGCCCTTGAGTTCAAGCCCGATGGCGGTCAGCGACACGTCATTGGCCTTGGAGCACAGCGTGTTGGTCTCGCGGTTGAATTCCTGCGCCAGGAAGTCGAGGCGACGCCCCATCGCGCCACCCTCCTTCAGCATGGCGCGTGCGGCGGCGACATGGGCCACCAGCCGGTCGAGTTCCTCGCGCACATCCACCTTGGAAGCGATCATCAGCGCCTCCTGGTGAAGCCGGTCGAGATCGAAGCTGGCGCCCGTGTCCATCAACACCCGAATCTGGTCGGCCAGCTTGGCGCGGATCGCCTCCGGGCGGCGCGACGGATTGGCCTCGGCGGCGGCGGTGAGCGCGGCGATGCCGTCGAGCCGCTCGCCCAGCACGATGCCGAGCGCCGCGCCCTCCTGCGCCCGCATGGCGGCAAGCTCGACCAGCGCCCGTTCGAAGCCGGCGATGATCTCCGCCTCAAGCGCGGCCCGCGCCGCCTCGCTGTCCTGCGCCTCGCTGATCTCCATTACGCCCTTGAGCCCGAGAAGGCTTTCGAGTTGCACCGGCGGCGCGCCAAGTTCATCGGCGACGCGCCGTACCGACGTCGCGATGCTGCGCAGCACGTCCTCATTGACGCGCACGCTGACCTCGGGGTCGGTGCGGGTGAGCGAAAGGTTGGCGTTTACATTGCCGCGCGACAGCACGCGCGCGGCGGTCTGGCGAAGGCCGTTCTCCAGCCCCTCCCAGCCGCCGGGAAGCCGCAGGCGGACATCGAGGCCCTTGCCATTGACCGATTTAAGCTCCCACGCCCAGCTCCACGCGCCGCTCGTGCCCTGGGTGCGTGCGAAACCCGTCATGCTGGCCAGCGTCATGTCGTCCCCCTGCCCCGCCCTCTGGGCGGCGGGCGGACCATAACGGCGGGCGCCCCCCGCCTCAAGCCGGTCGTGGGCTGAGGGGTCAGTCGACGGCTGTGGCGCCGGTGGTGCCGGACGTACCCGCCGGCAGCGAAGACGGGTCCACCTTGCGCTCGCGCTCGACCTGGCGCCAGCGCGCGACGTTCTTGTTGTGCTGGTCGAGGGTCTCGGCGAAGGCGTGCCCGCCGGAACCGTCGGCGACGAAATAGAGGTTCTTGGTCTTCGCCGGCCGGGCGGTGGCCTCGAGCGAGGCGCGGCCCGGATTGCCGATCGGCCCCGGCGGCAAGGCGGGGATCGTATAAGTGTTGAAGGGCGTCGGCGTGGAGATGTCGGTGCGGGTTAGCGGACGCTCCAGCCGGCCCTTGCCGCGCACCAGCCCGTAGATGATGGTCGGGTCGGACTGCAGGCGCATCTTCCGGTTAAGCCGGTTGACGAACACCGCCGCCACCTCGGTCCGTTCCTCGGGCACGCCGGTCTCCTTCTCGACGATGGAGGCAAGGATAACCAGTTCGTCGGGCGATTTGAGCGGCAGCTCGGGATCGCGTTTCTCCCAGATTTCCTTCAGCGTGGCGTCCTGGGTACGGGCCATCCGGCGCAGCAGATCCTCGCGGGAGGTGCCGCGGGTGATCCTGTAGGTGTCCGGCATCAGGCTGCCTTCGCGTGGCACCTGCCGCACGCCGCCGGACAGCTCCGCCACTTCCAGCACACGCTCGACGATCTGGTCGCTGGTCAGCCCCTCGGGAATGGTGACGGTGTATTCGATCACCTTGCCGGAAACGATGGTGCTCAGCACCTGCTGGATCGAGGCACCGCCGGCGAAGGCGTATTCGCCCGCCTTCAGCTTGCCGGAGGCGCGGGTGCCGAGCGCGGCGCCGACAAAGACCCATTTGTCGTCGATGACGCCCTGCTTCAGCAGCAGTTCGGCAATGTCCATCACGCCGTAATCGTTCGGCACGATCACCGCCTTGTCCTCGGCCAGCGGGCCGGGCGCATAATAGCGCTCCTTGCCGATCCACAGCGCGCCGCCACCCAGCACAATGAAAACCACCAGCAGGGTGAACACCATGCTGCCAGCGACGACCAGCGGATGATTCGCGCGGCGGGACGCCTTGTGCAGGTCAGGCGCCTTTCCCGGCGGCGTCGGGGAAGTCGGATCGGTCATCGGGGGCCTCGCCTCGCGTTGGCGGGCAGCGCAACGCACTGGCAGACTACCCGGAAAAATGGCGAAAGCGGGAAAACCGCCGCCGGAAAAGCCGCAGCTTCCCCGGCATTCGCCCCTTGAGTCCAGTTCGCCGCGCGCTCAGTTCGCGTAGCGCTTGAACACAACGGATGCGTTGGTGCCGCCGAAACCGAAGGAGTTCGACAGCGCGTAGTCGATCTCGCGCTTGCGCGGCGTGTGCGGCACGAGGTCGATCGCGGTCTCGGTCGAGGGGTTGTCGAGATTGAGCGTGGCCGGAGCGACCTGGTCGCGGATCGCCAGCAGCGAGAAGATCGCCTCCACCGCGCCGGCGGCGCCGAGCAGATGGCCGATGGCCGACTTGGTCGACGACATCGAGACCTTCGCGGCATTGTTGCCGAGCAGCCGCTGCACGGCGCCGAGCTCGATATCGTCCGCCATGGTCGAAGTGCCATGGGCGTTGATGTAGTCGATATCGGCCGGGGTGATGCCCGCCCGCTTCAGCGCCGCCGTCATGCAGCGGAAAGCGCCGTCGCCATCCTCGGAAGGGGCGGTGATATGGTAGGCATCGCCGGACAGGCCATAGCCGACGATCTCGCCATAGATCTTGGCGCCGCGCGCCAGCGCGTGATCGAGCGCCTCGACCACCACGACGCCGGCGCCCTCGCCCATGACAAAGCCGTCGCGATCCTTGTCGTAGGGGCGCGAGGCCTTTTCCGGCGTGTCGTTGTAGCTGGTCGACAGAGCCCGGCAGGCGGCGAAACCAGCAAGCGCGAGACGGTTGATCGGCGATTCGGTGCCACCCGCCACCATCACGTCGGCGTCGCCGAAGGCCACAAGACGGGCCGCGTCGCCAATGGCATGCGCGCCGGTGGAGCAGGCGGTCACGACCGCATGGTTCGGCCCCTTGAGACCGTGCTCGATCGACACATAGCCGCCGGCAAGGTTGATCAGACGGCCGGGAATGAAGAACGGCGACACGCGGCGCGGGCCACGCTCCTGCAGCAGCAGGGCGGTCTCGGCGATGCCCTGAAGGCCGCCAATGCCGGAACCGATCAGCACGCCGCTGGCGCACTGGTCCTCATAGGAAGCGGGGTGCCAGTCGGCATCGTCGAGCGCCTGGGTCGCCGCCGCCATCGCATAGATGATGAAGTCGTCGACCTTGCGCTGCTCCTTGGGCTCCATCCACTGATCGGGATTGAAGGTGCCGTCGGCGCCGTCGCCACGCGGCAACTGGCAGGCGATCTTGGCCGACAGGTCCGAGACGTCGAAGGACTCGACGCGGCGGGCACCGCTCTGTCCGGCAAGCAGACGCTGCCAGGTAATGTCAACGCCGCACCCGAGCGGCGTCACCATGCCGAGGCCGGTAACGACGACACGCCTCATCCGATGTCTCCGGAGAACTTCTGACCAGGTGGCGCCGCGACGGCGAACCGTCGCAGCGCGCGAGAGCGGCGATCAGGCCGCGTTCTTTTCCAGGAACTTGATGGCGTCGCCGACCGTCAGGATCGTTTCGGCGGCATCGTCCGGAATCTCACAGTTGAAGGCTTCTTCAAAGGCCATGACCAGCTCGACCGTATCGAGGCTGTCGGCGCCGAGGTCGTCGATGAAGCTCGCATTCTCGGTAACCTTCTCGGGCTCGACGCCCAGATGCTCGGCTACAATCTTCTTCACGCGCTCGGCAATATCGCTCATCGGTTCACCCTCGTCCGTATCCGGAGGTTGCTACGTTGTACCATTTGGCCCCCGCGCGAACGCGGTGTTGGCGGCCTGTTTTCTGCCCCGATTACAGGAGGTCCCCGAACGTTTCCGCAATGGAGTTGCGGTGTTCACCCCTGTGAGCCGTGGCGGTCGTTAGCACACTTCAAACGCCAAAACCAGCACGGTAAAGAGCGGGTTAACGGCGGTCTCGGCGGGCATCGTAAGATCGGCGTCAGATCATGGCCATCCCGCCGTTCACGTGCAGCGTCTGCCCCGTGACATAGCCGGCCTCGTCCGATGCAAGATAGACCGCAGCCGCCGCGATGTCCTCCGGCGCCCCCAGCCGCGCGGCCGGGACAGCGGAAAGAATCGCCTGCTTCTGCTTGTCGTTCAGCACGTCGGTCATCGGCGTGGCGATGAAACCCGGCGCGATGCAGTTCACCGTGACCCCGCGCGCCGCCACTTCCTTGGCGAGCGCCTTGGACATGCCGATCATGCCGGCCTTGGCGGCGGCATAGTTGCCCTGCCCGGCATTGCCGGTCACGCCCACGACGGAGGTGATGCCGATGATGCGGCCGGTGCGCCGGCGCATCATCGAGCGCGCGGCGGCGCGGGTGAGCCGGAAGCCGGCGGTGAGGTTCACCGCGATCACCGTGTCCCACATTTCGTCGGTCAGCCGCACGAACAGCCCGTCGCGGGTGATGCCGGCATTGTTGACGAGGATGTCGACCTCCCCCATGGCCTCCTCGGCCTGGGGCACAAGCTGCTCCACCTGCTCGATGTTCGACAGGTCGCAGGGCAGCACATGGGTGCGCTCGCCCATCTCCGAGGCCAGCGCCTCAAGCACCTCGCGGCGCGTGCCGGAGACTGCCACCGTGGCGCCGCGCGCGTGCAGCGCCTTGGCGATGGCGCCGCCTATCCCGCCGGTGGCGCCGGTGACAAGTGCGGTCTTCCCCGTCAGATCGAACATGGGAACCTCCTGAAATTTCTGTCTCAAGCCTGCGCCAGCGCGGCGGCAAAGGCGGCGACGTCCTCGGGCGTGCCCACACTGGACGCGGCCACCTGACGGGCGATGCGCTTGGTGAGGCCGGCGAGTACCTTGCCGGTGCCGACCTCGACCAGCCGGGTCACACCCTGCTCGGCCATGAACGACACGGATTCGCGCCAGCGCACCGTGCTGGTCACCTGCCGGACCAGAAGGTCGCGGATATGGTCCGGATCGGTCACCGGCGCCGCCGTGACGTTGGCGACCAGCGGCACCTTCGGCGCACACACCTCCACGCCGGCCAGCGCCTCGCGCATGGCCTTGGCAGCAGAGGCGATAAGACGGCAGTGGAACGGCGCCGACACCGCCAGCAGAATGGCGCGCGAAGCCCCCTCGCGCTTGGCGATCACGCAGGCACGGTCCACCGCGGCAGCGTGGCCGGAAACGACAACCTGCCCGGGGGCATTGTCATTGGCGACGTCGCAGATTTCGCCCTGGGCCGCCTCGGCCGCGACCGCTGCGACCTGGTCGAAGTCGAGCCCGAGAATCGCCGCCATGGCGCCGGTGCCCACCGGCGTCGCCGCCTGCATGGCGATGCCGCGCAGGCGCAGCAAGCGGGCGGTATCGGCGATCGAAAGCGAGCCGGCGGCGGCGAGCGCCGAATATTCGCCGAGCGAATGGCCGGCCACGAACGCCGCATCGCGGGCGAGGTCCAACCCCGCCTCGGCTTCCAGCACGCGAAGCGCGGCCAGCGACGAGGCCATAAGCGCCGGCTGGGTGTTGGCGGTCAGTGTCAGGGTCTCGAGCGGCCCGTCCCACATGACCGCCGAGAGCTTCTCGCCGAGCGCCGCATCGACCTCGTCGAACACGGCACGGGCTACCGGGAACTGGTCGGCGAGGGCCTTGCCCATGCCGACGACCTGGCTGCCCTGACCGGGGAAAACGAAGGCGATGCTCATGACGTTGCGATGACCTATACGCTGAGAATTGGCGGGCGCAGGAACAACGCCCTGCGTCCCGTGTCAAGTTGCAAGGGCATCGCAGGCCGGCCACCTCGTGGGTTCTCAACGCCTGATCGCCCCTCGCCGGAGGATGCCGGGCGGGAACAACGGCTCCCCAGCGAAGACAGGCGTGGGCACGGTGCTCCTATAGATTCGCACGCGAGGGGAAGACGGGTGCGGAAGGTCCCGCCGGCGCGCCGTCCATCGGCTCTGTCGAACCTTGATTTCCCGCTCCTTTCGCGTATAAGCGCGCGCACTGTCAGTCCCGGCCGGGGGCTGAACGGGCGGTTGCGCTCGGCTTTTCGCCGGACGCGGCAGCGAATCCGAGGGTTCGCGTCGCCCCGTGTCCCCGCCTTCGAGAATATTCGAGCCTTTCCGGGCTCGAAGGGCTCGGCGTCGGGACGGCGGCCGCAATAGTGCGGAACACAAGGAAAGGCACGAAACATGGCTCTTTACGAGCACGTGTTCCTCGCGCGCCAGGATGTGACGGCGCAGCAGGTCGAGGAACTCACGACACGCTTCAAGGGCGTGATCGAGGCGAATGGCGGTTCGGTTGCCAAGACCGAGTACTGGGGCGTGAAGACGCTTACCTATCGCGTTCGCAAGAACCGCAAGGCCCATTTCTCGCTGATGAACATCGACGCCCCGGCGGCCGCCGTGGCCGAGATGGAACGCCAGATGCGCATCGACGAGGACATCCTGCGCTACCTCACCATCCGCGTCGAGGAGCTTGAGGAAGGCCAGTCGGTCATGCTGCAGAAGCGCGACCGTGACGATCGCGGCGACCGTGGCTTCGGTGATCGCGGCTTCGGCGGCGACCGCGGCTTCGGTGGCGGCGGGCGCAGCTTCGGCGGCGACCGCGGCGGTGATCGTGGCGATCGTGGCCCGCGCCGCGACCGTGAAGAGGCTCCGGCCAACGTGGAGACTGAGTGATGGCTTTCGGTGGCACCGGCGGCGCAGCCGCGAACACGTCGGGCGCGCGTCGCCCCTTCTTCCGCCGTCGCAAGACCTGCCCGTTCTCCGGCGCCAACGCGCCGAAGATCGACTACAAGGACGTGCGGCTGCTGCAGCGCTACATTTCCGAGCGCGGCAAGATCGTTCCCTCGCGCATCACGGCCGTCTCGGCCAAGAAGCAGCGTGAACTGGCCCAGGCGATCAAGCGTGCGCGCTTTCTCGGCCTGCTGCCCTTCGTGATCCGCTGATCGCGTGACGCTTTCGTCCCCGGCTACGGCCGGGGACGCTCCTGACAGAATATTCCGACGGGCCGCGGATCTTCCGGGGCCTTGGCTGGGGTGGGCGGTGATCCACCCCTAACCGCTAAGGGCGGGACAGCGTGTCGATGGTTCAGAACTGGCTTATAGCGCTTGGCGCCGGTGCGGCGTCCGCCCTCCTGGTTGCGACCGTCGCAACCGGCAGCCCGCTCGCGCTCCCGCTCTTCTACCTCGCTCCGCTTCCGGTGCTGATCGTCGGCCTTGGCTGGACGCACCGTGCCGCGCTGATCGCCGCCTCGGCCGCCGCCGTCGCCATCGGCGTGTTTTTCGGCGTCGAACTGCTGCTCGCCTATGTCGCCGGCGTCGGCCTTCCCGCCTATGTGCTGGCCTATCTCGCGCTGATGGCGCGCGAGCCGCAGCCCGGTGCGTCGCTTGAATGGTTCCCCGTCGGCCGCGTCGTGCTGGCCGCCGCCATTCTCGGCTGCCTGGCGGTGGCGGCGCTTATCCCGCTGGTGGCCGGCAGCGTCGAGGGCTACCAGGCGGCGCTGCGCACGCTGTTCCAGGCGATGTTCGAGGAGCGCCCCGGGGCCGGCGGGCCGGATGTCGCGCGGCTGGTGGACCTGCTGGTGCTGGTCATGCCACCGGCGGCGGCCGTCGTCACCATGGTGACGCAGATCGGCAATCTGTGGCTGGCGGCCCATATTTCCCGCATATCCGGCCGGCTGATGCGGCCCTGGCCGGATCTCGCGACGATTTCGGTGCCGCGCCCGGTCGCGGTGCTGCTGGTGGGCGCCTTCATCGCCACCAATCTGGCCGGCGGCTTCGTCGGGCTGATGGCGGAACTGCTGACCGCCACCCTCGTCATGGCCTTCGCCTTCATCGGGCTCGCCGTCATCCACTGGATCACGCGCGGCGCCGCCGGCCGTTCGCTGGTGATCGCCACCGTCTGGATCGCCGCCCTCGCGCTCGGCTGGCCATTCGCCATTCTCGCCCTGCTCGGCCTTGCCGAAACGCTGTTCGGGGTACGCCGGCGCTTCCGAAAGGGCGGGCCGCCCGGGCGGCCGCCGGCGGCCAACGACCTCTGACCTCACTCAACCTTTCCGCTTTGACGCATTGAATGGAGAAACGAAATGGAAGTCATCCTGCTTGAGCGCGTCGCCAAGCTTGGCCAGATGGGCGAAGTCGTGCGCGTGCGCGACGGCTATGCCCGCAATTTCCTGCTGCCCTCGGGCAAGGCGTTGCGCGCCACCAAGGAGAACAAGGGCCGCTTCGACTCGATGAAGGCCCAGCTCGAGACACGCAACCTCGAGCTCAAGACCGAAGCCGCCAAGGTCGGCGAGACGATGAAGGGTACGGAGATCGTCCTGGTCCGCCAGGCCGGCGAGACCGGTCATCTCTACGGCTCGGTGTCGACCCGCGACATCGCCGAGGCGCTGACCGCCGCCGGCTTCTCGGTGGAGCGCCGGCAGATCATCCTCAATCACCCGATCAAGACGATCGGCGTGCACGAGGTGCCGGTCACCCTGCACCCCGAGGTCGAGGTGGCGATCCGCGCCAACGTCGCCCGCAGCGCCGAGGAAGCTCAGCGCCAGTCGCGCGGTGAGGACCTCTCCGTCCGCCGCGACGACGAGGACGAGGACGAGAGCGAATACTTGGAGGAAGCCCCCGCCGAGGCCGACGAGGCGCCGGAGGAAGAGCAGGCCTGAAGTTTTTACGCTAGGGAATACGTCCAAAGGCGCAGCCCGGCCGGTCACGGCCGGGCTTTTTTGCATGCGAAGCAGCAATGGGCATGTTGCGAGGCCTGAAAGGTTGTGATGCAATGATTTGCAGATAACAGACATGCCCGGTGCATGGGCAGGCAGTCTTCCAGCGGAGACGAGCCTTCGCGGTTTGTCGTCGCCGACTGCCGATACCATTGGAGTTTGCCGATGGAACGGTTGCTCGCCAGAATCCTCGCGCGTATTACGCGCTGCGGTTCACTTACCGTCATCTTTGCGTCCGGGGCCCGCACCGTGTTTGGCGACGGCAGCGGCGATCCGCTCACCGTACGTTTCACCTCCGATTCCTGGCAGCGCCAGATCGTGTTCGACCCCGAGCTGAAGTTCGGCGAGGCCTATATGGAAGGCGGCATGGTGGTCGAGCAGGGCGACATCGCCCAATTGCTCGCCCTGCTGATGTCGCAGGTCGGCCTGGAAGTGCCGAGCGCCAGCGCCAAGCTCTTCCTGCGGCTGCGCTTCCTGTTCCGCCGGCTGGCGCAGTTCAACCCCCGCTCCCGCTCGCAGAAGAACGTCGCGCATCATTACGACCTCGATGGACGGCTCTATTCCCTGTTCCTCGACGCCGACCGGCAATATTCCTGCGCCTATTTCGAGGCGCCCGACCAGACGCTGGACGACGCGCAACTGGCCAAGAAGCGGCACATCGCGGCCAAGCTGCTGTTCGACCGGCCGGGCCTCAGCGCGCTCGACATCGGCTGCGGCTGGGGCGGAATGGGACTTTACCTCGCCGGCCATGCCGGTGCGCGCGTAACCGGGGTCACCCTTTCGCAGGAGCAGCTCGGCGTCGCCCGCTGCCGCGCCGAGGAGCGTGGCCTTGCCGGTCGTGCCGACTTCCGGCTTCAGGACTATCGCGACGTGCCCGGCCCGTTCGACCGCATCGTCTCGGTCGGCATGTTCGAGCATGTCGGCGTCGGCCATTACGACGAGTATTTCGGCAAGGTGGCGGAACTGCTCAAGGACGACGGCGTCGCGCTGATCCACTCCATCGGCCGCTCGGAAGGCCCGGGCATCACCAATCCGTGGATCGCGAAATACATCTTCCCCGGCGGCTACATCCCGGCCCTCTCCGAGGTGTTGCCTTCCATCGAGAAGGCGGGCCTGCTTGTCACTGACATCGAGATTCTGCGCCTGCATTATGCCGAGACGCTCAAGGCCTGGCGCGAGCGCTTCCTCGCCCATCGCGAGGAGGTCGAGCGCCTGTACGACCCGCGTTTCGTGCGGATGTTCGAGTTCTATCTCGCCTCCTCCGAGATGGCCTTCCGCCACCAGGGGATGATGATTTTCCAGATCCAGCTCGCCAAGCGCGAGGGTGTGGTGCCGCTGACCCGCGGCTACATCGCGCAGGGCGAGGCGGCGCTGCGCAACATGGAGAACGAGAGCCGCCCCGGCCTGCGGCTGGCGGGCGAGTAACTCGCTACCGGCGGGACACGGCCCGGGCCCTGCGGGGCGGCGGGGGAAACGCGTCAAGCAAGATTCGGCTTTCCACAGGCCCTCCACAGGACAAAATAGGGCGTGCGCGATTCGCCCCGGACTTATCCCCGGGGCGGCGTTAGCTGTGGCGTCGACCCACCCGCACCCGGAACAGACATGCTCGATTCTCCGAACCGCCCCCCGGCGGAGACCGACGCGACCTATCGCACCGCCCCCCACAACATCGAGGCGGAACAAGCCCTGCTGGGCGCGATCCTGGTCAATAACGAGGCATTCTACCGGGTCTCGGACTTTCTCGAACCACGCCATTTCTTCGAGCCGATCCACGTCGCCATCTACGAGACCACATCGGCACTGATCCGTGCCGGCAAGGTGGCGACGCCGGTGACGCTGAAGACCTTCCTGCCGACCGACTTCGACGCCGCCGGGCTGACGGCACCGCAATATCTCGCGCGCCTCGCCGCCGAGGCGACCACGATCATCAATGCCGAGGACTATGGCCGCACCATCTACGACCTCTCGGTGCGCCGCGACCTGATCCACATCGGCGAGGAGATCGTCAACGAGGCTTATGAGGCCCCGATCGACGCCACGCCGCAGGAGCAGATCGAGGAAGCGGAAAAGCGCCTCTACGAGCTCGCCGAGACCGGCCGCTATGATGGCGGCTTCATGCGCTTCAACGACGCGCTGAAGGAAGCCGTCGACATGGCCAGCCGCGCCTTCCAGCGCGAGGGCCACCTGTCCGGCACCGCCTCCGGCCTCAGCGATCTCGACCAGATGATGGGTGGGCTGCAGCCGTCCGACCTCATCATCCTCGCCGGCCGCCCGGCGATGGGAAAGACCTCGCTCGCCACCAACATCGCCTTCAACGTCGCGGCGGCCTACAGCTCGGAGACGCTGCCGGACGGCTCCATCCGCGCCGTCGACGGCGGCGTGGTCGGCTTCTTCTCGCTGGAAATGTCGGCCGAACAGCTCGCCACCCGTATCCTCGCAGAGCAGGCCGAGATCGCCTCCTACAAGATCCGGCGCGGCGACATCTCCGAGCACGAGTTCGACAAGCTCGCCAGTTGCGCCCAGATGATGCAGACGATCCCGCTCTATATCGACGATACCGGCGGCATCTCCATCGCCCAGTTGCGGGCCCGCGCCCGCCGCCTCAAGCGCCAGCGCGGCCTTGACTTCATGGTGGTGGACTATCTCCAGTTGCTCACCGGCTCGTCCAAGAGTTCCTCGCAGGGGCGCGTGCAGGAGATCACCGAGATCACCACCGGCCTCAAGGCGCTGGCGAAGGAACTGGGCGTGCCGATCATGGCGCTCTCCCAGCTCTCGCGTCAGGTGGAAAGCCGCGACGACAAGCGTCCGCAATTGTCCGACCTTCGCGAATCCGGCTCGATCGAGCAGGATGCCGACGTGGTGATGTTCGTGTTCCGGGAGGAGTACTACCTCAAGGGCCGCGAGCCGAAGGAAGGCACCGAGGAATGGTTCAAGTGGGACCAGGACATGAAGGCGGCGCAGGGCATCGCCGAGGTGATCATCGGCAAGCAGCGGCACGGCCCGACCGGCACGGTGAGGGTGGCGTTCGAGGCGCAGTACACCCGGTTCTCCTCGCTGGCGCAGGGCGACCGGCTTCCGGCATCGTGAGGACGCCGCTGTGACCTCCCGCGACATTCCGCTCGCCGAGGCCGGCGGTCTCCTGACCATCGACCTCTCGGCACTCGCCGCGAATTATCAAGAGCTGGCGCGCCGCGTGGCCCCGGCCGCCTGCGCCGCCGTGGTGAAGGGCGACGCCTATGGCATCGGCCTCGCGACGGCCGCCACCACGCTGTGGCAGGCCGGCGCGCGCAGCTTCTTCGTCGCGCTGCTCAGCGAGGGCCGCGCGCTGCGCGACCTGCTGCCGGATGCCGAGATCTTCGTGCTCAACGGCCTGTTCCCCGGAACCGAGACCGCCTATCAGGACCACGACCTGCGGCCGGTGCTGGGCAGCGCGCCGGAAATCGAGCGCTGGCAGCATTTCTGCGAGCGCATCGGCGAGGCGCGGCCCGCCGCGCTCCATGTCGACACCGGCATGAACCGGCTGGGGCTGACCCCGGCCGAGGCGGTACATGTCGCCGAGGGCCGCGACGAACTCGGCTTTCCGCTGTCGCTGCTGATGAGCCATCTCGCCTGCGCCGACGAGCCCGACCACCCGCTCAATGCGCGCCAGTTGGAAGATTTCCGTGCCATAGCCGCCCTGTTCCCCGGCGTGCGGGCCTCGCTGTCCAATTCGGCCGGTGCGCTGGGCGACCCGGCCTATCATTTCGACCTCGTCCGGCCGGGCATCGCGGTCTATGGCGGGCGCCCGCGGGCGGATGTCGCGCCGCTTCGGCCGGTGGTGCGGCTGGAACTGCGCATCGCCCGGATTCGCCATGTGCACGAGGGCGAAACCGTCGGCTATGGCGGCGCCCACACCGCCATCCGCCCCTCGCGCGTCGCCATCCTCTCCGCCGGTTACGCCGACGGCATCCCGCGCCTCGCCGGCGCCTCGGACCTGTGCCCGGGAGCGGAGGCGGTTGTGGCCGGCCATCGCTGCCCGCTGATCGGCCGCATCTCGATGGACCTGCTCGCCGTCGACATCACCGACATTGCCGAGGACGCGGTGCGGCCCGGCGATTTCGCCACGCTGCTGGGCGACGGGCTGACGCTCGACAATCTGGCTCGCCACTCCCGCACCATCGACTACGAGATACTCACCTCGCTCGGCCGCCGCTATCACCGCCGCTCGGCATAGATGGAGCGCTTGCGCCTCGCTGGCACCCGGACACGGACCCCGGCGCGGAACGCCTCGACGACCTCGTCGCCATTTTGCAGCCAGTCGGGTGCGATGAAGGCGCTGCCGATCTCGAACTGGATTTCCACCCGGGTAATGCGGGGGCCCGCCCCTTCCAACCGCTTGCGGAAATGGAAATTGCGTACCTTGTTCCAGGGCTGGCTCTGCCCCGACCAGAGCGTGATGCCCGCGTCATCGACCCGGTAGACGAGAAAGCGGCGCCGCAGCCATAATAAAAAACTGCCGATGCCGAAGGTGAGCGGCAGCAGGGCAATGAACCACAGTAGAAACCTTCCATTCAAACGGGCAATGATCGGCATTTCCAACATTCAAATGTTGAGACCGGAATACCATCGCACAGGACTGCGACTGTATTCAGACACAGGCAAGAGTTGCGCCACCCGCCCTTTCCGCCGATACCCTCGCCGCGATCCCTTCCTGTCCAGGGCCGCGTGAAGCTAGAAGGCGGCTCACACGGCGAAACGTATCGGTTCACCCCATGGCCAAGCGCTCCGCAACCTATATCTGCCAGATCTGCGGCGCCGTTCATTCGCGCTGGCAGGGCCGCTGCGATTCGTGCGGGGCGTGGAACTCGATTGCCGAGGAAGCGAACGCCACCGACACGCTGCCGGCCAATCTGCGCGGCGGGCGCCGGGGACGGCTGATCGCGCTGGAGAGCCTCGCCGGCGCCTCGGAAGACGCCCCGCGGGTACGGGTCGGCATCTCCGAACTCGACCGCGTGGCCGGCGGCGGCATCGTGCCGGGCTCGGTGCTGCTGATCGGCGGCGATCCCGGCATCGGCAAGTCGACGCTGCTGATCCAGGCCTCCGCCGCGCTGGCGGGCGCGGGGCATCGCATCATCTATGTCTCGGGCGAGGAAGCCGTCGCCCAGGTGCGCCTGCGCGCCGAGCGGCTGGGCCTTGCCGGCGCGCCGGTAGAACTCGCCGCCGAAACCAATGTCGAGGACATCGTCGCCACCCTCTCCGAGGGGCGGCGGCCGGTGCTGGTTGTGATCGATTCGATCCAGACCATGTGGACCGACACCGTGGAGTCCGCACCCGGAACGGTGACGCAGGTGCGCTCCTCGGCGCAGATACTCATCCGCTACGCCAAGCGCGCCGGCGCTGCGGTGATCCTGGTCGGCCACGTGACCAAGGACGGCCAGATCGCCGGCCCGCGCGTGGTGGAGCACATGGTCGACGCCGTGCTCTCCTTCGAGGGAGACGGCGCGCATGATTTCCGTATCCTGCGGGCGCAGAAGAACCGCTTCGGGCCCACCGACGAGATCGGCGTGTTCGAGATGACCAATCTCGGCCTCGCCGAGGTCGCCAATCCCTCCGAGCTGTTCCTGTCCAACCGCGACAGCGGCGCCCCGGGCACGGCGGTCTATGCCGGCATGGAGGGCACGCGCCCGGTGCTGGTGGAAATCCAGGCGCTGGTCGTGCCCACCAGCCTGGGCACGCCGCGCCGGGCGGTGGTCGGCTGGGACCCGAGCCGCCTGTCCATGGTGCTGGCGGTGCTGGAGGCGCGCTGCGGCATCAAGCTGGGGGCGCATGACGTGCATCTCAACGTCGCCGGTGGTTTCCGCATCAGCGAACCGGCCGCCGACCTCGCGGTGGCGGCGGCGCTCATCTCCTCGCTCGCGGGCTCGGTGCTGCCGCCCGACAGCGTCTATTTCGGCGAGATCAGCCTCACCGGCGCGGTGCGCGCCGTGCCGCACGCAATGGCACGGCTGAAGGAGGCGGCCAAGCTCGGCTTCACCCGAGCCGTCGCGCCGGAGGCCAAGAGCCCGGCCAAGAATACGGGCAAAGGGCCGGGCTCCGGCCCGCGCGAGCCGGCGGAGGCGCCCCTCGCCATCGACGCCGTCGCCTCTCTTGGGGATATCGTCGCCGCCATCGCCGCCAAGGGCCCGCGCCGGGGCACGCGCGGGCCCCAAGAGGGATGACGCGCGCGCGGCGCCGCGCTATACCTCGCCCGGCCCCCTGCGGAGGCTGGAAACGATAGATTCGCCGCGCTTTCCCACGAAGGCGGGCTCGACCACGGTGAGATCGTCTTGACGCTGCTCGACATCATCCTGCTCGCCGTGATGGTCGTCTCCGGCCTCCTTGCCATGGTGCGCGGCTTCGTCCGCGAGGTGTTCGCCATCGCCTCCTGGCTGACGGCGGCGCTGGTCACGCTTTATGCGTATCCGCACGCCCTGCCCTTCGCGAAGCAGTACATCGCCAATGACACCTTCGCGATGGCGGCCACGGTCGGCACGGTGTTCATCGTCACCCTGCTGATCGTCTCGATCATCACGGTGCGCATCTCCGACCTCGTGCTCGACAGCCGCATTGGCGCGCTCGACCGCACCCTCGGCTTCCTGTTCGGCCTCGCCCGCGGGTTCCTGATCATGGTTGTGGCCTTCCTGTTCTTCAACTGGCTGGTCCAGAACGAGCAGGGGCAGCCGGAATGGATTCGCGATGCCCGCACCAAGCTGGTCTTGCAAAGCGCGGGTGACTGGCTCATCTCCGTACTGCCGGAAGACCCTGAGAGCCTGATCCGCGAAATGCGCAGCTCGAAGGATGCCGAGCCGACGGAGCCGCCACCCGAGCCCCTCACGCCGGGCGCGGTGCCGGCTACTCCGGCTCCGGCAGCGCCGTCGGCGCCTTAATTCGACCGCGCCCATGGGACAAAGGCGTCCCGGGCAGAGTTGCATTCGAGCACAGTGGAGCGGGCGCAGCCTTGAACTGCGCCGAGGAGCGAAGGTCCTATGGCCGATCTGATGGGTGATCACGCGGCGCCGAAATCGGCGGAAGCGGACGACTTCTTCGACGAATACGGGGACACTCTGCGCGAGGAGTGCGGCGTGTTCGGCATTTACGGACACCCTGACGCGGCGGCCATTACCGCTCTCGGCCTGCATGCCCTGCAGCATCGCGGGCAGGAAGCGGCGGGCATAACCACCTATGACGGCAGGCGTTTTCACTCCGAGCGACGTCTTGGCCTGGTCAGCGACGCGTTCTCCGACGGCGAAGCCATCAAGCGCCTGCCGGGGCATATCGCGGTCGGCCATGTCCGCTATTCGACGACGGGCGAGACCGTCCTGCGTAACGTGCAGCCGCTCTTCGCCGAACTCGACGGCGGCGGCTTCGCCATCGCCCACAATGGCAACCTGACCAATGGCCTCACGCTGCGCCGGCAATTGATCCGCGACGGCGCCATCTGCCAGTCGACCTCGGACACCGAGGTCATCCTCCACCTCGTCGCCCGCTCCAAGCGCCCGCGCTTCACCGAGCGATTCATCGACGCGCTGCGGATGCTGGAGGGCGCCTACGCCTTCGTAGGCCTCACCAACAAGAAGCTGGTCGGCGCCCGCGACCCGCTCGGCATCCGCCCGCTGGTGCTCGGCGAACTCGACGGCCACCCGATCCTGACCTCGGAGACCTGCGCGCTCGACATAATTGGTGCGCGCCATGTGCGGGACATCGAGCCCGGCGAGGTCATCGTGTTCTCCTCCGACAAGGTGGAGACGCTGCGCCCCTTCGGCAGCGTGCCGCCGCGCCCCTGCATCTTCGAGTACATCTATTTCGCCCGTCCGGACTCGGTCATTGGCGGCCACTCGGTCTACCAGGTCCGCAAGACCATGGGCATGCAGCTCGCCGCCGAGGCCCCGGCCGACGCCGACCTCGTGGTGCCGGTGCCCGATTCCGGCGTGCCGGCCGCCATCGGCTATTCCCAGGCTTCCGGCCTGCCCTATGAGCTCGGCATCATCCGCAACCACTATGTCGGCCGCACCTTCATCCAGCCGACCCAGTCGGTGCGCGACCAGGGCGTGCGCATGAAGCATTCGGCCAACCGCGCCGTGGTCGAGGGCAAGCGCATCGTGCTGATCGACGACAGCCTCGTGCGCGGCACCACCTCGGTCAAGATCGTCCGCATGATGCGCGAGGCCGGCGCGCGCGAGGTGCATTTCCGCATCTCCTCGCCGCCCATCACCCATCCCGACTATTACGGCATCGACACGCCGGATCGCGACAAGCTGCTCGCCGCCACCCACGACCTCGAAGGCATGCGTCGCTATATCGGCGCCGACAGCCTTGCCTTCCTGTCCATCGACGGCATCTACAAGGCGATGGGCCATGAGGGGCGCGACCCGCTGCGCCCGCAATACACCGACCATTGCTTCACCGGCGAATACCCGACCGCGCTCACCGATCGCGAGGGCGAAGTCTCGCCGCGCCAGCTCTCGCTGCTGGCCGAGGCGAGCTGACCGGCATGGTCGAACTGCGGGAATGGCATCGGGGCCGCTTGATCGACCATGTTTCCCTGGTCGTCACCGACTATGAGGCCTGCCGCCGATTCTATGCGGCGGTGCTCGCGATTCTGGGCGTGCCGCTGGTGGAGGGCGACGGCTATTTCTTCGCCGACGAGCTCTTCGTCTCGCCCGGCGAGCCCGCCACCGGCCGGGCGCATCTCGCCTTCCAGGCGGGCGACGAGGAAACGGTGCGCCGCTTCCACGCCGCCGCCCTCGCCGCCGGCGGGCGCGACAATGGAGCGCCGGGTCTGCGCGGCTATCATCCCGGCTATTACGCCGCCTTCGTGCTCGATCCCGAGGGCAACAACATCGAAGCGGTTTTTCACGGTCCGGCGCGACGCTCCGCGCCCTCCGTGGTCATGACCGACGAGAGCTGAACCTCCGAGGAAATCGCCATGTCCGACCTTCCCGCGGCCGATCCTGCCGCGCGTCCGCTTGCCGGCCGCCATGCCCTCGTTACCGGCGCCACCCGCGGCATCGGCCGAGCGACCGCCCTCGCCCTCGCCTCGGCCGGCGCCCATGTCGTGGCGGTGGGCCGCACCAGCGGCGCGCTGGAGGAACTCGACGACCTGATCGTCAGGGCCGGCTCGACCGCCACGCTGGTGCCGCTCGACATCAAGGATGTCGAGGGCATCGACCGGCTCGGCGGCGCGCTCTATGAGCGCTTCGGCAAGCTCGACATCTTCGTCGGCAATGCCGGCGTGCTCGGCCCGATGACGCCGCTGGCGCAGATCGACCCCAAGGAATGGAACGACACGCTGGCGGTAAACCTCACCGCCAATTGGCGGCTCATTCGGTCTCTTGATCCCCTTTTGCGGCTCTCATCGGCCGGACGCGCCGTCCTGGTTTCCTCCGGCGCCGCCCACAAGGCACGCGCCTTCTGGGGGCCCTATGCCGTCACCAAGGCGGCGGTGGAGGTGCTGGCGCGCACCTGGGCCGCCGAGGTGGAGAACATCTCCAGCCTCAAGGTGAACCTGATCAACCCCGGCCCCGTCCGCACCCGCATGCGCGCCAAGGCGTTCCCGAGTGAAGACCCGAACACGCTCCCGACGCCCGAGGAAGTAGCGCAGGCCATTCTCGCGCTCTGCCTGCCCGGTTTCGCGGAAACCGGCCGGCTCTATGACTTCCCCACGCGCGGTCTCAAGGGATTTGTGGTTCCGGCATGATGCGGCGGTGGGAGAAGATCGCCACCGCGACGACGACTCCCACCAATTGCAGCAGCCCGCCCCCTGCTTCGGCAACGGTCGGCCAGCGCTGCTCGAAGCACAGGCCATAGCCGAGGCCGAACACGGTTTCCGCCACGATGAGCTGGGCGGAGAGCACCATGGGCAGCCGCTCCGAGGCCACCACCCAGCCATAGGTGCCGACCCAGGACCTGACGACGCCGAGCCCCAGCGCCCAGAGCAGGAAACGCTGCGTCGCCGCGCTGTCGGGATCGAGCATCGGCGAGCCGCCGGCGACCAGTGGCAGCAGCAGAAGCGCCAGCGCGCCACAGCCCAATCCCTGCAAGCCAGTCCAGCGCAGCGCGTCCGGCGCGTCCGGCGCGCGCATCACCACGGCATTGGCCATGCCATAGGCGATCCACATCAACAGGGCGAAGACCGACAGGGCGACGCCTCCGAGCAGGCCCCCCACCTCGCCGGAAGACGCCTCCTGCAGGCTGGCCAGGTTGACCACGCCGAGACCGGCGGCGATGAGCAGAAGCGGAAGGCAGAGGCGCCGCCAGGGCAGCGACCGCTCGCGAACATTGGCGACGATCGCCAGCAACACCGGCGCCGTGCCGGTGATCAGCGGCGGCAGCACCGCGCCCGCCAGCAGCACGGCATAGGAAATGGCGAGAAAATAGCCGAACGTGCCAATAGCGCCGAGCAACAGGCCCATCGCCAGCATGCGCCACGACAGGCCGGTCGGGCGAAATTGTGGGATGGCCATCAGCGCCAGGCTCACCGCCCCGAAAATCAGATAGCGCACCACCGAGATATCGAGGGCGGAGAACGGCGCCACCACGCGCGGCGCCACGAAGGCCAACCCCCACAACGCCCCGGTCACGAGGCCAGCGAGAATGCCGATCAGCATGGGCGACGTCCATCGAGGGCGCCCGCGCCAAAGGAGCGCGCCGCCAAATGCCGAATGAAGGGAGAAGCGTCGGCGAAGGCGCGGCGCGGAAGAGATCGCTACTGTAGCGGCGAGGGTGAGCCGAGGCGAGATAAAATCTGTTTCGCCGCAAGAAAGTCACCCGGAAAACGAGTCACCGGCGGGACGCCACGCGACCGAACGCAGGAACCATCCGAGGCGTGGACGCCACCGGACAGACCTATTCCTTCTCCGCGTAGGGATTGTCCTTCTCGCGCAACGTGAGCCGGATCGGCACGCCCGGCAAGTCGAAGCTGCTGCGCAGATTGTTCACGAGATAGCGTACATAGCTCTCGGGCAGGGCATCGGCGCGCGAGCAGAACAGCACGAAGCTCGGCGGGCGGGCCTTGGGCTGGGTGATGTAGCGCAGCTTGATGCGGCGGCCCGAGACGGCCGGCGGCGGATGCTGGTCGGTGGTCTCGATCAGCCAGCGATTGAGCGGATTGGTCGCCACGCGCCGGTTCCACACGTCATGCGCCTGCTGGACCGCGCGCACGAGACGGTCGAGTCCCTCGCCCGTGAGGCCCGACACCAGCACCACCGGCGCCCCCTTGACCTGCGAGAGCCGGTCGTCGGCCTCCTCGCGCATGCGGGTGACGAAGCCCTGCTGGTCCTTCACGAGATCCGACTTGGAGATCGCCAGAACCACCGCCCGTCCTTCGCGCTCGACGAGGTCGGCGATGCGCAGATCCTGCTCCTCGAAGGGATGGGTCGCATCCATCAGCACGATGACGACTTCGGCGAAGCGCGCGGCGCGCAGGCCATCGGCGACCGAGAGCTTCTCCAGCTTGTCGTCGATGCGGGCGCGCTTGCGCATGCCGGCGGTATCGAAGACGCGCAACTCGACGCCGTGCCGCTCCACGTCGACCGCGATGGAATCGCGGGTGATGCCGGCCTCGGGGCCGGTCAGCAGCCGGTCCTCGCCGAGCAATGCGTTGATCAGGGTGGACTTGCCGGCATTGGGGCGGCCGAGCACGGCGACGCGGATGCGCCTTCCCGCCTCGGGATCGTCCTCCTCGTCTCCCTCGTCCGGCACGCACAGGGCGAGCGCGCGGAGAAGATCGCCCATGCCGTCGCCGTGCTCGGCGGAGAGTTCCACCGGCTCGCCGAGCCCCAGCGAATAGGCATCGAGCGTGCCGCTCTCCGATCCCTTCGCCTCGGCCTTGTTGGCGACGAGGATGGTGTGCTTGCCCGAGCGGCGGGCGAGTTCTCCGAAGGCGCGGTCGCTCGGCGTGAGGCCGGCCTTGGCGTCGATCATGAACAGCAGCACGTCGGCATCGGCGATGGCGGCTTCGGTCTGCGCGCGCATGCGGCCCTCGAGCGATTCCGCCTTCGCCTCCTCAAGGCCCGCCGTGTCGATGATACGGAAGGAGAGATGACCGAGCCGCGCGTCACCCTCGCGCCGGTCGCGGGTCACGCCGGGGCGGTCGTCGACCAGCGCCAGGCGCTTGCCGACCAGACGGTTGAACAGCGTCGACTTGCCGACATTCGGCCGGCCGACAATGGCGACGGTCATCGTCATGGGAAAAGCGGGCCTCCGCGCCCGGCAACTCTATTGCGGCGAAGCCGCGCCCGCATCGGCGGCCGTCGCCGTGCCCTCGGCGGGTGGCTCCGTCTGGTAGGGATTATAGCTGGAATTGGCCGGCTGCGGCGGCGGCTGATTGTAGTCAACGCCCGGCACGCCTTCGGGAAATACCGGCGTGCGGGGGCCTGGCAAAGGCTTCTCGCGCTCGTTGAACGGATTCAGCGAGTCGAGGGTCTCGCAGCCGGCAGCAGCGAGCGTCAGGCCGAGCACCGGCACGAGCAGCAGGGCGCGGCGCAGGCGGGACGGTAAAGAGGACGTGTCAGGGCGCATCAGCACCTCCTCACGGCGCGTCGGGAGTTGGGGCTGCCGGCTCGGCAACCGAGGCGGCACCGGGGGACGATGACCCGGTCGCCGGTGCGGCCGGGGCAGAGGCCTCGGGAGCCGGAGCGGCGGCGGGTGCCACCGCGGCCGGCTCGGCGGCCGACGGCGCCGGCGCCGGCGCAGTTGCAGGGGCCGCGGCTGCCGCAGGCAGCGGCATGGACGCGGCTGCCAGCGTGCGCATCAGGTCCGCGCGGCGACGCAGGCCCGGCGGCGTCTGGCCGTCACTGAGGATCGTCGTGAAGGTCTCTGTCGCCGCCTTGTAGTCGCCAGCCTTGTACTGCGCGAGGCCGATGATCTCGCGCGCCGAATTGCGGAAGGAGCCTTCCGGCTCAGTGAGCGGCTTCATCCGGCTTTCGATATCGGCCAGCGAGGCGCTGTCGACGAGCAGCAGCGCCGCCCGCACCTGGGCGACATCCTGCATCAGCGGATTGATCGAGGGGTCCTTGGCCAGCGCGTCGTAATCGGCGACGGCAGCGGCGCGATCGGTCTTGGCAAGCTCGTCGGCGGCACGGAAACGCGCGAGAATGCGGTAGCCGCCAGTACCGTCCTTCTCCAGCGCGGCGAACGCCGCTTCGGCCTCGGCGGTCTTGCCCTCGGTGGCCAGTTTCTGGGCTGCCTCGAACTGCGCGCCCGCTGCGCGGTCCTGCTGCAGCTTCCACCATTCATAACCGCGCCAGCCGGCGACGGCGAGCACGATGAGCACGGCAAGCCCGATCAGATAGGCGCCGTAGCGGGTCCACAGACGCCCGAAACGCTCGCGGCGCAGGTCCTCGTCGATTTCGTTGAAGATGTCAGCCATGAAGCGTCCGTGAGCCACTCGTCGGAGGCCGCCGCCGCGAGACGGGGCAGGTACTGGAAAGGGCCGCGTAAACTACCGATGCGGCTTGAACAAGGCAAATCGCGCAGGGGCCGGGCATTGCACCGCCGGTTCGGCCCTCCCGAACGGGGTTCCTAGCCTTTCTTCGGGGCGTAGACATGCTCCGGGCCGGGAAAGCTGCGGGCGCGCACCTCGCTCGCATAGGCCTCCACCGCCGCGCCGATGGCCGGGCCGATCTCGGCGAATTTCTTGACGAAGCGCGGCACCCGGTCGGACAGGCCGAGCATGTCCTCAAGCACGAGTATCTGCCCGTCGCAGGCGGGCGAGCCGCCAATGCCGACGGTGGGCGGCGCCACCTCCTGCGTGATCTGCCGGGCCAGCGGCTCGGAGATTGCCTCCAGCACGATGGAGAAGGCACCGGCATCGGCGATGGAGCGGGCGTCGTCGAGGATCAGTGCCGCACTCACCTCGTCGCGGCCGAGCGCCTTGAACGAACCGAGCGTGTTGATCGCCTGCGGGGTGAGGCCGACATGGCCCATGACAGGCACGCCGCGGTCGGCGAGAAAGCGCACCGTCTCGGCCATGCGGCGCCCGCCCTCCAGCTTGATGGCGCCCGCGCCCGTCTCCTTCAGCACCCGCGAGGCGGTGGCGAAGGCCTGCTGCGGCGAGCCCTCATAGGAGCCGAAAGGCAGGTCCACCACCACCAGCGCCCGCGCCGAACCACGCATCACCGCCTGCCCCTGCAGGATCATCATGTCGACCGTCACCGGCACGGTGGTCTCCATGCCGTGCATGACCATGCCCAGCGAATCGCCGACCAGCATGAAGTCGACATGGGGGTCGATGAGCCGCGCGGTGTGGGCGTGGTACGCGGTCAGCGAGACGATGGGGTCCCCGCCCTTCCTCGCACGGATGTCGGGTGCGGTGAGACGGCGGGCGACGGACTGGACGGACATGTCAGGCGGTTTCCTCGTTTTCTTGCAAGGGCTTGATCAGCCCATGACCGGCACCCCGACGATGTAGGGGTGAAACCAGAAAGAGAGAACCGCATAAAGCACGACACCCAGGCCGACCGCAACGAGGTCGCCCCACCAGTTCGCCGGGGCCACCGGCAGCGGCGCCCCACGGCGCTTGGCCATGATCCGCATCACCACCGCCCAGGCGAGAATGACAACGGCGAGCGTCACCGTCGCGGCGTCGCCATTGGCGATGAGATGCGCCAGCGCCCAGGTCTTGATGGCCACGAGGAAGGGAAACTTCAGCCGCGCCTTGATGTGGCTCGGCACCAGCGCCGCCACGGCGAAGATGGAGGCGAACAGCATCAGCAGCAGCGCGATATGGCGCAGCGCGACCGGCGGGTTGTAGAGCTGCGCGGGGCCCTCGGCCCGCCACTGGCCGAAGCCATAGGCGATCATCAGCACGCCGGCGACGGCGAGGATACCGTGCACGATCCGATAGGTTGTCACGCCGAACTGGGCGGACACCGCCGCGGCCATCTTGCGCCGAGCGGCAACGATGTGAATGGCGACGAACAGGGCAAGCCCCGCCAGCATCAGGATCATGATCGTACTCCCGGAGTGATGGCGCGCACGCTAGATCGTTTCCAATCCTTGCGCCATCCGCCCGGTAGTCGCACGGCCCGGCCGCCGGTGGGCGCGGGCGCTCATCGGGATGTGTAAACCATAAGCGGCTTCAACCCACATTTCCCAAGTAAGGCGCTGATTTCGCTGTCCTGACCATTATATTTCCT
>NZ_JAHBGC010000045.1 GCF_018390645.1 Ancylobacter dichloromethanicus | reverse complement strand
TGAACAGCAGGGCTGTGAACCGTCCAACACGCATGGGGTGCCCCTCCCTTACGACCTAAATGCGAGGTTTCTGAAGTCGCCAGCGCCATGGGTCATCCATAAGACTCTATGAGACCCCTTTGCTTTGCGGCAAGAAGTGGCAGCTTCGGCACGTTAAGCACCCAGCAGACCGGCCGCAACGATCGGCCCTTTCCCCGCCAAGCCATCCGAATGGACAAATAGCCAGAGCGGACATGCGTGGTGACCTTCAAGCGCAGACCAGCACGCCGAAGGTAAGCTCGCGGAGGCAGCCTCTCGGCTCACGGCTCTCCCGTTGGGGCGACCGCGCAGCCGATGCCCGTGGCATGGGTGAGGTGCAGTTCGGTGGGGAGCATTTCGGCGTGCACCGCAGCTGAGCGGTTGAGCCGTTCGCCCGCAGGGCACTGGCCGCTTGCTCGCTGTGCGTCTTTGCCGAGGTGCCTACTTCGCCGCTCCCATCACCTCGTTCGACTGCGTTGATGCTCAATTAGCGTATCAGGAAGCCAACGCCACCCACTGCGCCTACACCCACGTCGCTGAGTACTGGGACGAGCGCGTACGCATCATGCAAGTGTGGGCGGACTATCTCGACGCGCTGAGGACGGCGCCGGCGAAGAGGGCGTGAGGCAGGGCGTCGGGACAGCTCCTTGGCGGCAGAGGCAGGAGTTCGCTGCGATGAGGACGAATGGCCGGCATGGGGCCGGCGAACGAACCCGCTGCGCGGGAGGTGCCTGGGGTTGCTGTAGAGAGCACAGGCCGGAGGTCGGGCCTCCATTGAGCGTCGCGCGGCAGCGGCAGAGCATGACGGGCTTCTTCAACAAGGAGCCTGACCAATGCCCCATCCCGTTCTTGATGCACCCGTCAGCCCGCTGCGCCAGCGATTGATCGACGACATGAACATGCGGCGTTTTTCCCGCGAGACGCAGCGCAACTATCTCCGCGACATCGGACGCCTGGCGTCATTCCTCGGGCGTTCACCTGATACCGCTACCGCCGACGACCTGCGCCGGTTCCAGATCGAGCAGCAGGAGGACGGCGTCCCCGTGCCGACGATGAACAGCATCGTGTCGGCGCTGCGCTTTCTCTTCATCCACACGCTCGACCGCCCGGACCTGGCGCGCAGGCTCGTCCGGCTGGCGCATCGTCGCAACCTGCCCGTGGTGCTGAGCCGCGACGAGGTGGCCCGCCTGCTCAACGCCACCACGTGCCTCAAGCATCAGGCCGCATTGTCGGTCGCCTATGGCGCGGGCCTGCGGGTCGCCGAGGTGTCGATGCTGAAGGTCGCCGACGTCGACAGCGAGCGCATGCTGCTGCGCGTCGAGCGCGGCAAGGGCGGGCGCTATCGCAATGCCATGCTCTCCGAGGACCTGCTCACGCAGCTGCGTGAGTGGTGGAAGGTCGGGCGCCAGCAGGGCGTGATGCACCGCAATGGCTGGTTGTTCCCAGGACAGCACGCGATGAAGCCGATCAGCACGCGGCAGCTCCATCGCATCGTCGTCGAGGCGGCCCGGGCCGCTGACATCACCAAGCGGGTCGGGCCCCACACGCTGCGCCACAGCTTCGCGACCCACCTGCTGGAGGACGGCACCGACATCCGGATCATCCAGGTCCTGCTTGGGCATGCCAAGCTCAACAACACCGCGCTCTATGCGAAGGTCGCGACCAAGACGGTTCGCACGGTCACGAGCCCGCTCGACAAACTTGGGCTGTTCAGGCCAGGTGAGAATCTGCCCAGCGGCTAAGCCATGCGCGCCTCGGTCGAGGTCGCCGACATCTTCCGCGCAGCAGGGCCTGCCTACAGGGCCGCCCATTCAGGGCACCTGAGCATTCTCCAGCTCAAGGTCATGTCGGCGATCGAGCATTGCCGCACCGCTGCCCTCGGCGGTCACGTCGAGGCCTGTGAGGACTGCGGCCAGTGGCGGATTGCCTACAACTCCTGCCGCAACCGGCACTGCCCGAAGTGCCAGGGGGCGGCTGCGCGGACGTGGCTTGCCGAGCGCGAGGCCGACCTGCTGCCGGTTGGCTATTTCCATGTCGTGTTCACGCTGCCCGCCGAGGTCGCCGACATCGCGTTCCAGAACAAGGCGCTGGTCTACGACCTGCTGTTCAAGGCGGCGTCGGAGACGATGCTGACGGTTGCCGCCGATCCCAGGCATCTCGGCGCACGCATCGGCATCACCGCCGTGCTCCACACCTGGGGATCGGCGATGACCCACCATCCGCACGTACACATGATCGTGCCGGGCGGCGGCATCGCGCCTGACGCGAGCCGCTGGATCTCGTCGCGTCCTGCCTTCCTGCTTCCGGTGCGCGTGCTCGGCAAGCTGTTCCGGCGGCTGTTCCTCACGCGGCTGCTCGCACTGCGCGACGCCGGGCGGCTCGGCTTCTTCGGGACCATGGCACACCTCGCCGAGCGGCGGGCCTTCCTGCGCCACCTTGCTCCCGTCCGGACAAAGCGCTGGGTCGTCTATGCCAAGGCGCCATTCGCCGGGCCGGAGGCGGTGCTCGCCTATCTGTCGCGCTACACCCACCGGGTGGCGATCTCGAACGGTCGCCTGATCGCCTTCGACGCGACCGGCGTCACCCTCCGCTACAAGGACTACCGCCGCGACGGCGCGGACCGCCAGCAGATCATGACGCTCGCGGTCGATGAGTTCATCCGCCGCTTCCTGCTCCATGTCCTGCCACGCGGCTTCCATCGCATCCGGCACTATGGCCTACTCGCCGGCACCGCCCGCAAGGCCAGTCTCGCGCTTGCACGCGAACTCCTGGATGTCGCCGCGCCGCCCGACCCCCGCGTCTCCGACGAGCCGGAGGACTTCCGCCCGCCATGCCGCTGCTGCGGCGGACGCATGATCATCATCGAGACGTTCGAACGCTGGAGACAGCCACGCGGGCCGCCGCACGCGTCGACGACGAACCGGGAGACCGACCCATGACCCGGATTGGCATGGTCGAACCTTCAGTAGCAGGCGCCCAGTCGCCGGCAACGGACCCGCGCGCGTCCATCGTCAATATTGCCGCCGACAGGGTCACAAAGAGCCTCGTCCGGGATCGGCTGGACCGCGCGCAGGCACAACGAAGCGGCCTCTCCGCATCCATCCCCACGCTTCCCAGCGGCGGTGGCACCATCGCCGACATCGACCGCAGATCGAAATCCCCATAGCCGTCGACTGTACCCCGCGGGTTCCTTCCTCGGGGACTTTCGGACGCCTGCCGGCGCCCGAAACTCTTCACGGTGGCAGACTGGCCGGTTTTGGCTGCCGCCATGCAAATAGCGGCCGTTCTCAGCCGACACCTTAGATTGTCATTCAACCGGTCGTTGGAGTGATTCCGAAACTCGCCGTTCGAGAAGACTGCGGGCAGGTTCGGGAAAATCCACTCGGGCACAGATTTCGCGAAAGCGGCCTCACCGGACACATCGGGCTCTAGGAGCGGCCTGGACCGTCCCGTAAGGGGGTCCCAGTCCGAACGGCGTGAAGGAGCGATTGTGGCGCCGAGTGGCAACCAGTAGGGTGGTATCAGCATCAAGAGTTGGGGCGACGCCCATCACCAACCTGCCGATCCAGGCACGGTGGTGCCCTGCAAGGGGATGTGGCCGAGACGGCAACTAAACGGATCAAGCCACAAATCGTCGAACCAGCGCGATGAGCTACGTTGCACCGGGGCCATCCAGCTGTCGACACGTCTTGCTACTCGTCACGCTCAGTGTAATCTCAGGCGACTCACGTCCCTTACGATGCGGCATTCGCACAAACTTACGAGCCTCTGATTGGACGCGTATAGAAATAAGCCTTCCCGCATGCTTGTAGATCTTGTGACTTCGGATAACGAGGATGCGCTGATTCGTAGTTTCTGCGCCGGATTTGAGCTTGAAAAATGGCGCTGTACTCATTTCGCAAATCATCTGCTGGAATGGGTTCCGGACTATGCGTTGAAGGAAGATGAACTCCGGGTGAGTCATGGCAATATGTTTGTGCGCATGAATGAAGCCGTCGCCCGCGTCTATCGCAGTGAACATTATGAGAAGCGCGGCGAAGTGGGTGAAATATGCTTGCACGCAATATGTCGCGATTTTTTCGATACCATTCCATTGGCCCCGCGCATCTTCTACAAAACGGCCTCCAATGACGTCGTTAAATCCTTCGATATGGTGCATATAAAATACAATACGGAGGACTCTTTTGAGATTTGGCTTGGCGAGGCCAAGATCTATGAGGACGGCTTGGATGCCGTAAGCGCCGCGATAAGCTCGATCCGCGCGCATATAGATCAAGGATTTTTGAATCGGGAGAAGCTGTTATTAGGCGGGCAAATATACCCGTCTATTCCACGATATGATGAGGTTCGTCGTATATTGTCGCGTCAGTCTTCGCTTGATGCGTTGTTCGCGGCCGCCGTTTTTCCTATTTGTATCGCCTGTGACAGTGCCGCCGCCGCCGGTAGCAAGTCGGCATCCGCAGAATACATCGAGGGCGTAACAAAAGAGATTTCCCTGCTTACAGCCGCACTTAAGCGGTCGAAGCTTTCATCGATGATACGTCTCATTTTGATATACGTACCGCTTGGATCAAAGAAAAATCTCCTTGCCGCATTCGATAGAAAGCTAAAGGCGCTGCAGGATGATTGACGCATTCGATTGGGCGCGGATTACAGCTCTTAAAGGAGACGCTCTGAAGGGTGCAGTATTCTCGATACTGCGCAGCGCCTCGCTTGAGGTCAATAATCCCGAGCGGAGCGATGCGATTTTATTGCCAATTATTCCGCGACTTGCGGATATCATCGCCAATAATTATGAATTGAAAAACTATCGCGAGCCATTCAGTGCGCTGGCAAGAGCTGCTGGCCTGTGGAATTATATCGACAAAGAATTTGCCGATACGTCAGACCGGTTGGTCGCTGAGGCGGTCACAGTGCCAGAACTCGGTGGAATTACCCTACATCGCGAACAGATAGGTGCCCTCAATGAGATTTTTGCCGGGAGGAACCTCGTTTTAAGCGCGCCTACAAGCTTCGGTAAAAGCCTTCTAATCGACGCGATTCTAGCCTCGGGCAAGTACAAGCGTGTCGCGATCGTCGTACCAACAATCGCTCTCCTGGACGAAACCCGGCGGCGCATTCGGCGGCGCTTTCCGGAGCAGTTTGACATCATTGCTCACGGAACAGACGTGGCGTCAGATCGACCCACTGTATTTCTCGGCACTCAGGAGCGCATAATAAACAGGTCCGACTTAGGAACTCTTGACATCGTAATTGTCGATGAATTTTACAAGCTCGATGCGCGTCGATCTGATGAGCGAAGTGTTACGCTTAACGCTGCAGTATATAAACTTCTAACTAAATCGAGGCAATTTTTCTTTCTCGGTCCCAACATAGATAATGTCCACTTTGTCGGTGATGGCAGGTGGAAATTCCAATTTTTACGTACAAAATTCGCGACGGTAGCGGTCGAAACGTACGATCTTAAAGGAGTGGAGAACAAGCAGGAGCGACTGTTGGAGGAGCTGGGCGACGACACGCATTGGCCCGCTTTGGTATTCGTCTCATCTCCCGGTCGCGTGAACAGGCTTGCAATTGCTTCGTCAAAAGAGATGTCCGTCTCCGATGGAAGTGCTGAGCTGGCTCACTGGATGAAAGAGAATTTTGGGCCCACATGGCCTCTGATCGGAGCCGTTGAACATGGGTTCGGTGTTCATCATGCCAGAATGCCGCGGGCCCTGTCATCTCGCATGGTGCGCATGTTCAATGATCTGGACCTGCCGGTGTTGTTTTGTACCTCAACATTAATCGAGGGCGTGAACACGGCAGCGAAGACGGTCATGATCTACGATAAAGCGATCGACCGGGAAGATTTTGACTTTTTCACATTCTCAAATATCCGGGGTCGTGCGGGGCGCCTCGGCCAGCATCATGTTGGAAGGGTGCTGCTTTTTAATGAGCCGCCCGCTCAAACGGATACGGACGTCTCTCCTACCATCTTCGGCGACGAAGAGGGGGCACCGGATGATTATGTCGTCCAGATCAGTGATGAGGACATTGAGGTTCAGGTTGACCCGCGCATCACTCAACTCGAATTTACGCTCGGACTCACGAGAGCCGAACTGAAAGTTGCAGTGAGCATCGGGCTCGAGACGGCCGATCGCATACGACAAGAAGTGGCTCGACGATTGGCCGTTGATCCAACACTGGCCTGGGAGCGGTTTCCGAACTCTGAAGAGCTCAGTATGATCGCTGAAATCGTATTTACTGTCAGACGCGCGTCCGAGCTTGGTTCTAACACTGCGAAACAGCTTGCGTACTACATCTCGCGCTTGTCGCACTCTGAGACGATGCGGGTTTTTTTTATCGAGTACGATCAAAAGTACAAGGGCGATCCAGAAAACTATGACACGATTTTTCGGTTTCTTCGTGCCTGCGAATATGGCCTACCGCAAATCCTTTCGGTGATTGAGATTTTCGTTAGGAAGCGACATCCATCGACTAACTATAGGCATTTTATCAATGAACTGAGCCATTGGTTCCGCCCTCCAGTTTTACGAGAGTTAGACGAGGAAGGAATCCCCATTCAAATATCGGAGCGGTTTTACCGCGTAGGGGATACTCGTAAGAAGCTTGCGGAAAGGCTGCTCATGTACGCCTCCTCGCCGTCAAAGGAGATGGACGTCTTTGAACGCGAATGGGTTACGGGCGCTCTTGCATAATGCTGCTTGGTGCACCGCACTGGCAAGCCGACCTATGGTCTGCTTCCTGAGAAGTGGAGTTCGTTGACGTGCTGGTGGGATAGGATGCTCGATCATAATGAAGAGCGGCTTACCGCATCCGCTTCCCGAAAGCCGCCAGGCCGTGATGCACCATCTTCGAAATCCGAGCGACGCTAACGTACGGCGACTTTCGGGATCGGCGACCGTACAGCGCAACGGGTGGGATGGCGGCGCTAAGCAGATTAAAATTGCCTGCCCATGCTTACCCTCGACACGGCATACAAAACGCTGAAGAAATGCTAGAAAAGATACTGGGGACGGGTCTATGTACGCCGAAAAGGACTTTCAGTTACTGGAAGCGCGCACTGCCGATGTGCGCGTTGAGATTCCATGGCGACTAAAGGACCGGCCCTATATAAATCCCCACGCCGTGTTCAGCCGCATACCTCACGCCGATGGCGAACAGCACGAACATCTGACGGCCGTCATCGGCAAAAACGGTACCGGCAAATCCCATCTCCTGAGCGCGATCGTTCAGACGTTCCTGCGCCTTGAAGAGCTACAGCGGGGCACGCGAAAAGAGATCAAGGGCGGCCTGCCACTGAACCTGCTGGTCTATCGCGTGGATGGCTATCACTGCACGATCATGCAGAGGGGGCATCGTTCGATCAGCATCCAGGTCAACGATAGCGAAGTTGCGCCTGAAGACCTTCCTCTGCCGAAACGCATCGTGGCGCTGACCATCAGCCCGTTCGACAAGTTCCCGCTGCCCCGAACCATCCCTCGATCGGTGGTGCAGGTCGATGCCGCTTCATCAATGTATCACTACCTCGGACTGCGGGACAATTTCGGGAAGGCATCGATCCGGACGCTCCTGTTCCGCTCTTTAAGCAGTCTGTTCGACACAACAGACAACAGTGCCCTCCGGCGGAGCAACATCGGCGCTGTGTTCGAATTCCTCGGCATGCGACCGATGATCAACGTCATCTACCGCGTCAGGGAGAAATCGTTACTCCGCGAGATCTCGGACGGGCTCGATCCTTACACCCCCGACATGGCGTCGTATACGCAGAGGCGTCTGCTCGAAGACGTCGTTCGAAGCGAAATTGCCCCATCCACCCTTCGAGGCCTGGCGAACCTTGCCCTCCACAAGGCTGTCCGCAACCGGATTGAAACGCGCGCAGACCTAGAAACCGGATTTCAGGATCCGCTGTTTCTTGACCTGCAGCCGTTGCGCCGCGCAGGTTTCCTGAGTGTGTCCGGGGTCGGCGTCGAGCTCAAGGATGGTAGTCCGACAGACCTGCTTCAGGCAAGCTCCGGTCAACTGAGCATGGTGTCTGCGCTGATCGCGCTTGCCTCGGTCATCGAGAACGGCAGTCTGGTGCTCATCGACGAGCCAGAACTCAGCCTGCATCCTGAGTGGCAGCTGAAGTACATCGATCTGCTGCTGCGCACTTTCGCCCGATACCATGGCTGTCATTTCGTGGTGGCCACGCACTCGCCCATGGTGATCTCCGAACTGCCTGTGCACGCCGAAGTCATCTCGCTCGATCAGGAAAAGCTGCCATCTACCAAGGAACTGCAGGGACAGTCGGCAGACTATCTCCTCGCCGAAGTGTTCGGTGCGCCGACGCCAAACAATCTCCACGTCCGGGACCGCATCGTCGCTGCGCTGCGCATGATCGCGAATGGGGATGTGAATTCGAAGGCATTTGGGGAAGCGCTTTCAGACCTGCGCAAATTCGCGGCCGAGCTGGAGCCGAGTGATCCGGCAGCCGAACTGATCAAAAACGTTGAAGATGCTGCGCGTGACGCAGGGACTGAGGCGCAGTCATGAATCCCGTTAAGTATGGCGCCGCGTGCCAGGCTCTGATTGACGCTTTCAACGCACGCGAGCCCGCGCAGAAGAACCACAACTACTGGGACGACCCCGCCATCGGCCCGGTTCGTGCGGAGATCAAAGACCACTACATTGCGGAACAGAACCGTCGGTGCTGCTATTGCAACCGTGAGTATCCAACCAACAACAAGGCGGTCTGGGATGGCGAGCACATCATCGCCAAGAAACTCGCGCCGCGCTTCATGTTTGAGCCGTGCAACATGGCGGCGTCATGCAAGGACTGCAACATCGCGAAGGGCGAAGATGAAGTCCGCGTCGATCCTAACCGGAAATCATTTCCTGATCAGTCAAAGCACTACATCATCGTCCATCCGCATTTTGACGAATACTACGATCATATTCGGTGGTACGGAGATGCCGTAAAGCCGCTGACCCCCAAGGGCGGCGAGCTCGTTGGCATGTGCAAACTGTGGCGCTTTGGGGTCGCCAAGGCTGGCGTCGAAGTGGCTCCGCCCAACGCTTTGGTCGACGGGCTGATCGGCGTCATGATGGATCCCCAGGCAGACCCTTTGACCAAGGCAGTCGCTATTGAAGGTTATAAAGAGTACGTGAGGGGTCGGGCCCAGAAGCCGGCGGACTAGGCGCGGACGTCGATGTCGCTCATGCCGGCGCTGGAAGTGCGCCTTAATTGATCCGCAGCTGGCCTCGTCGATCAGGATGCGGCTTTCCGTTGAGGCCGCGTTCAGCCTTTTGGCCGGATCGGGGTAAACGACGCCATCAGCAATCGTAGCGATTAGATGGAGGAAGTCTGTGCCTTCACCCATGCTCGGTGCGAGCAGTAACGAAATTTGCGCCTCGGATCGAGCATTTCACTTAGCAAGCACATATTTGCCAATCCCGCTACCCACCCGATTAAAAAAGGCCCACCGCTCGATACGGACGTCAGCTTTTGGATATTTCGACTCGAAGTCGACACGACCGGAATGGCGGCGCTAAGCCGAATGTCTTCTATAGTGCCGTTGGTCAATGTCCGCACTTGGCGCCCCTGTCCACCGATGGCCTACGCCGTCGCGTCCCAATCCGGCGCGAACGGCGGGCGCACGAAGCGCTGGTCCTTAGGGAGCGCGGCAATAGTGGCGCGGTCCTCGTCGTCGAGCCGAATGGCGAAGGCATCGAGATTGGCCCTCTGGCTCTCGGGACGGGTGGCCTTGGGGATAACCGCGACACCGGGCTGGTCCAGCAGCCAGGCGATGGCCATCTGCGCGGCGCTACAGTCATGCTTAGTGCCAAGCGCGGCCAGCGTCGGATCGTTCGCTGCCCGCCCCTGCGCGAGTGGCGCATAGGCCGTCAGCGGAATGCCCTGGCCGCGCAGATAGGTCAGCATCGGCGCCTGCGACAGGAAGGGGTGATACTCGATCTGCACGCTCGCGATCGGCGCACCGATCTCTTCGACAGTACGACGAAGCATCGGCAGGTTGAAGTTGCACACGCCGATCGCCCGCGTCAGTCCACGCTCGCGCAGCGACATCAGTGCTTCCAGCGTCGCCGCCATGTCCATGTCCCGCGAGGGCCAGTGGATCATGTAGAGGTCCACATGATCGAGACCGAGCTTGCGCAGGCTGGCGTCCAAGGCGCGATGCAGCGCTTCCGGTGCGAGCTGGTCGTGCCAGACCTTGGTGGTGACGAAGAGTTCGTTCCGAGCAACGCCGGAAGTCGCGATGGCGGCGCCGACGGCAGCCTCGTTCTCATACATCGCCGCCGTGTCGATGTGCCGGTAGCCCAGCGCGAGCGCGCTTTCGACCACAGGCTGAGCGTCGGCACCGGGCATGCGGAAGGTGCCAAAGCCGAGACGGGGGATGGCGACGCCCCGCGTGGTGATGGTCTCCAAGATCTTCTCCTATTGATGCCTGCGGAGCTGGAGTTCACGCATCAGCCTCGCCGCGACTGGCCTGCACCAGTTCGGCGATGGCGGTCTCAATTGTGACCGACCCCTTCCGCGCCGCGCGGCCCTGATCGGCAAAGTCGATCCAGCCTTCATTGAAGCCGTCGATCATGCGGATTCTGGGCTGCGGGTTGAGGGCGCCCTGCGCGCGGAAGAGACCCTCCCATGTCTCGCGCGGCACGATCTCGACCGAAACCGGGCGCTCCAACGCGATGGCAAGGGCGCTCGCGATGTCGTTCGGCGACACGCGGGCGGGACCCTCCAGCTCAACGATCCGCGTTCCGCTCCAGTCCTCACGCAGAAGCACGGCGGCGGTGTGGCCGACATCCTGCGTCGCGACCATCGGGAACGGCTTGTCGGCGGGCTGCAGGAAGCTGCGCAGCACGCCCTCGTCGCGCGCGGCGGGGATGTCCCACTGCGCATTCTCCATGAACCAGCCGGGCCGCAGGAAGGTGACCGGCAGGCCGAGCCCACCAACGGCCACCTCCAGCAGCGTGCGCTGGGTCAGCAGGTTCACATGCGGCGCGTCGGCGCCGATGGTCGACAGGCACACGATCCTTGCCGGACGAGCCTCGCTGAGCGCCTTCGTCATGGCGTCAATGACGCGATGGGCTTCAGGAAAGCCGGGCTCCGGGTCGAACTCGGACGGCGGCAGGATGAAGACGCCCTCCGCATCCCTAAAGGCGGCGGTAAGGCTTACCGCGTCATTCATCTCGGCGATGGCGACGGCGCAACCTCTGGCGCGCCACTCGACCGCCTTGGCCTCGTCGCGCAGCACGGCCCGTACGGGCAGGTTCTCGGCGAGCAGGCTGCGCGCCAGTGCGCCGCCGACCTTGCCGGAGATTCCGGTGATGGCATACATGGTGGTCCTCCAGTGGGATTGGGGAGAGCGCGCCTCAGGCGAGGCCGGCATAGAGTTCGCGCTCGAACGCGCCGTAGAGCGCGACCACCCGCTCGTCGTAGAACGGCAGGATCTGGGTGAAGAGCGCGCCGGTGACGTGCTTCACCGGGTCTATCCAGAAATAGCAATTGAGCAGGCCGGCCCAGGAGACGCTGCCGGCCGAACGCCCGTTCGGGCCCGGCTCAGCGTTGATGTCGAAGGACAGGCCCCATTTGTGCGGCTGGCCGGGAAACTGGTCGAAGCTGCGGGAATAGCCCGGTTGGGCCGAGCGCATCTCGTGAACGTTCAGCTCGCCGATCTGGTTCTGCATCATCAGCGCCACCGTCTCGGGCCGCAGGATACGCGTGCCGGTCAACGCGCCGCCGTCTAGCAGCGCCTGCAGAAAGGCCATGTAGTCGCGCGGGGTCGAGAAGGCGCCGCCGCCGCCCATGAAGAATTCCGGCCGCTGCGGCATCTCGAACGGGCCGGGCTCCAGCCCGCCATCGGCGCGGCGACTGTGGAAGGTGGCGACGCGCTTCTTCTGCACACTGCCGATCAGAAAGCCGGAATCCTTCATGCCGAGCGGGCCGAAGATGTTCTCGCGGAAATACACCTCCAGCGACTGGTCGGAGACCGCCTCGACCAGCTTGCCGACCCAGTCCATGCTGATTCCGTATTCCCACCGCTCGCCCGGATCGAATTCCAGCGGAGCGGTGAAGGCGGCGTTCTTGCAGGTGGCGATGTCAGGCATGCCGGTGACCTGCTGGTAGCGGGTCAGAGCCTCGCTCCAGATCGAATAGGTGAAGCCGGAGGTGTGGGTCAGCAGATGGCGCACGGTGATCGCCCGCCTGGCGGGGCGAAGGCGCGGGGTGCCGTCGGCAGCGAAGCCCTCCATGACCTTGGGTGCAGCGAGTTCGGGCAGATACTTGGCCGCTTCGTCATCAAGGTTGATACGACCCTGCTCGACCAGTTGCATGCAGGCGGTCGCGGTGAAAGCCTTTGTCATCGACAACAGCCAGAACACGGTGTCGACCGTCATCGGCGCACCGGTTGCAACGTTCGATGTGCCAAAGCTGCCCTCGTAGACGAGGCCCTTGCGCGTCGCTGCCATGGCGACAACGCCGGCAACATCGTTGCGGGAGACACCGCCCCGCAGGGCGGCATCGATCGCGCCGGCACTCCGCAGGGAGGCGGCAGGCCGCGTCGCGGCAAAAGCCGGGCGGACGGCGTCGAGCGCCAGAAGTCCGCCCAGCAAGCCGCCGCGCTGGAGAATGGTTCTGCGAGTCATCGGGTTCATCACCGGCTCCTTTCGGGGATCGCAAGAAAGGCGGCCTTTGGCTGCTCGCCCGCGATGGTGTTGCGATGAAGCGGTTCTACGCCGTGCACCACGTGATTCACGCGCATTAGTATCAATGCTATGTTGACTGAGATTCACTTCTGATCTGAAAGCGGAGCGCGAGGCATGGTGTTCGACACGCGGCTTCTGACCGGAGTGGGCGTCATGGCCGCGGTCACTGAGGCGGGCAATTTTGCGCGCGCCGCCGAGATGCTGGGCCTGACGCCTTCCGGGGTGAGCCGGGCCGTCGCGCGGCTGGAGGCCCGGGTCGGCGTACGGCTGTTCGACCGCAACTCGCGCGAGGTCAGCCTGACAGAAGAGGGGCGACGCTTCCACGCGCAGGTGGTGCCGCTGCTTGCCGGGTTGGAGGAGGCCGCGTCCGAGGCCGCCGGTGCCGCAGCGGTGGTGCGCGGACGGCTGCGCGTCTCGGTGGACCCGTGGTTCGCGCGCATGGTGCTGGCATCAAAGCTGCAGACGTTCCTGCAGCGCTATCCCCTGCTGTCAGTGGATGTCTCCACCAGCAATTACCGCGAGGAGATGATGACTGGAGTCGACGTGGCGGTGCGCTTCGGCCCGCCGGACGCATCCTCCCTGATCGCTCGTAAGCTGCTGGATACCCGCGTGGTGACGGTGGCCGCACCCGCCTACCTGGGGCGGTACGGTGAGCCGCACTCGCCGCACGACCTCGTCCACCACGAGGCGCTGCTGTTCCGCGATCCGCAGACCGGTCTGCCGTTCCCCTGGGAGTTCAACCGCGACGGCGAGTTCGTCGAGGTCAAGGTCTCCAGCCGGCTGGTGCTGGATGATCCGTCGGTCGCGATATCGGCCTGCGTGGCGGGCCAGGGGATCTTCCAGAGCCTCGCCGTGGGTCTTGCACCCCTTCTGTCAGGGGGCGAGCTCGTCCAGATTTTGCCGGCGTGGTCGGAGGAGCTTTATCCGCTCTACGCCTATCATCCCTCCCGCCACCTCCCGCCGGCAAAGGTTAGGGCCTTTCTGGACTTCGTACGGGAGATCGCGCTGGACGCCGGGGCGGCGTAAACTAGGGCGGTGCGAAGGTCGGGTTTCGGGCACGCGTCGAACGTCTAGAGCTGGCGCATAGGTGCCGACTTCCCCCACCTCGCGAATGTCCGCACTTGGGCCGTGGCCGTTGCAAGATCAATGACCGAAATGGCGGCGCAAAGCGGACGTCCGAGAGGCCGCTCGAGGGCAGCAAAGAATCATGGGGCGGCGGCTCACGGCTCACGCGCTGCGGCGCCTGCACGGCCGCTGCCAGTGGCATGGTTGAGGTGCAGTTCAGAGGGGACCATTTCGGCGTTCACAGCAGCTGAGCCGTTGAGCCGTTCGCCCGCAGGGCACTTGGCCGATTGCTCGCTGTGCGTCTTTGCCGAGGCGCTAGCCCGGATCAGCCACCATCCCGCAGCCAAGCCGCCGACAAACCCTAGCTTGCCGTTGCTGGCCAGTTGGCCAATTCGGCAGGGGTTATCGGTCACTTCCGTAGGGCGTCCGAACCGCCCTTCCGATCAGACGGGGCAACTGCCGCAAAACACCTGTTTTCGGGCGGGCACCTGCATCCCTCATGACGGTGTAGTCTGCCCCGCCTAGGCTCAGGACTCATTGATCAGAGCCAGAAGATGACGGCTGCTGCGATGCAGATGGCAGAGAAGAAGGTGTGGGCGCATCGGTCGTAGCGTGTGGCGATGCGGCGCCAGTCCTTGAGCTTGGCGAACAGGTTCTCGACCTTGTGCCGCTGGCGGTAGAGGGTTTTGTCGTAGGGATAAGGCCGCTTGCGGCTCCGCGATGAAGGAATGCAGGGTGTGATGCCCCTGGCGGCCAGTGCATCGCGAAACCAGGCACTGTCGTAGCCCCTGTCAGCGATCAGGCATCTCGCCGGCGGCAAGGCATCGAGGACGAGGCGGGCCCCCTTGTGGTCGCTCATCTGGCCCTCCGATAGCACCATGATGATCGGCCGGCCCTCGCCGTCGCAGACGGTGTGGAGCTTGGAGTTCAGGCCGCCTTTGGTGCGCCCGATACGACGGGGAACATCCCCTTTTTAAGCAGGCTTGCCGCCGTGCGGTGGGCCTTGAGGTGGGTGGCGTCGATCATGATGCGTTCCGGTCTCGGCCCTTCGCCGGCAAGGTTGGCGAAGATACGGTCGAAGACCCCGAGCCGGCTCCAGCGGATGAAGCGGTTGTACAGCGTCTTGTGCGGGCCGTAGTCCTTCGGCGCATCCTTCCATTGCAGGCCGTTGCGGATCACATAGACGATGCCGCTCACCACCCGGCGGTCATCGACGCGCGGCACCCCATGGGCCAGGGGAAAGAACGGCGAGATCCGAGCCATCTGACGCTCGCTCAGCAGGAACAAATCACCCATGCCAGCCTCCTCAATGGAGACTGTGAATCACAAATCAAGACAGATTAATAGGTCCTGAGCCTAGCGATGGGCACATATACGCGCCTCATGTCAGACACTGCTTCGGCGGCGCGGCTGCGTGACTGCGGACCGGGCACCGCTCGCTATTCTTGCCTTCCCGACGCAGGTCGGATAGCGGACGCAGCCAAGGAATTTTCCATAGCTGCCGCTACGTTCGACCAGCCAGCCATCCTTGCATGCGGGGCACGCCGGATAGGTTGCCCCGCAGCCACATCGAGCCTCGGCCGTTCCATCTATGAGGCGGGGCAAAGCGGTCCCGCACCATTGGCAGGCGGGCAGCTGGTTTCCACAGTGCTGAACATGCTCGCAGCGATAGATGCGGCCATTTCTCCCAGCGACGCCCAACATCCGCCCAGCGCATTCGCCGCAGACATGATTCTCTAGCTCCAGGCCAAGAGGAGCGGCGACGCCGTAGGCGGGATCCTGCTTCAGCTCCGTGACAAAGGACGATGGCCGGACGTTCGAGGCAAGGATCGTCAGCGTGTGCCGCGCCCGGGTCATCGCGACATACATGACGCGTCGCTCTTCGGCGTTCGGGAACGCCTCCTCCTCCGGCGACACCAGAGACAGCAGGGGGTCGTCGACGATCTCTGCCGGGAAACCCGTGCGACCGCTGTCGGCGTTGAGCAGAATGACGTGGTCGGCCTCCAGACCCTTGGAAGCGTGGATGGTCTTGAAGCTGATCTGCAGCTGCGGAAAGCGTTGCCCCAAATCCCGCACATCTGGCTCGACGAAGCGGTAACGGCCGAGAAGCAGCACTGTCGCGGATTTTGCGTTGGGCGCCGCGGCAGCTGACAAGGTGGCAAGAACCTCGGACAGTTTCGCCGCGTCTTCGCCCTTGGAGACAGTCACGACCCTGATGGCGGGTTCGGTCGCGATTCCCGCCGGAACGATCAGCTTCTCGATCTGGGCCGGGTTCCGCAGCACGAAGGTTCTGGCTGCAAAGGCGATCTGGTCGACCGATCGGAAGGTGCGGCCAAGGTCGACGGCCCTGTGCACGCCCGTCTCGCCGTCAAAGCTGCCGCCAAACTCGGAACCGAAATAGCGCATCAGATGGATGTCGGACCCCGCGAAGCGGAAGATCGACTGCCAGTCGTCACCAACGGCAAAGACGCGCACGTCCGGATGCTGGGCCTTCAGTGCCTTCACCAGCCGGGCCCGGCTTTGCGAGATGTCCTGGAACTCATCGACCAGGATATGGCGGAACGGGCTGACGTAGCGGCCGGTCTCGGCGTAGCGCGCGGCGCGCAGGATCATGTCCTCGAAGTCGATCCGGCCCATGAGACGCTTCTGGTATTCCTCGAAAACCGGCGCGAAGACGTCGAGGAACGCCCCGGCGCGCTTGCCCAGCTTCATCCGGTCGGACTTGGCCTCGCAGTCCTGCAGACTATAGCCGCCACTTTTGAACTTGCGCAGGAAGGTCCCGAGCAGCTTCGAGAAATCATCGACCTGCCTCAACTCGACGACCCGGTTATAGATCGTGTCGACCGGGCGGGGTCTCAGGGTGACATAGGGTGCCAGTTTTTCGGCAAGGCCGCTCAGCAGGCGTCCTTCCTGCCGCTCATAGCTGTAGGTCTCGATGAGAGTGGTTCCATGTTCGGCATGGGCCCACTGCTTCCACTTCATGCCAGCAAGATATTCATCACAGTCGATGAAGGGCGCGGTGAACAGCTTTTCGTTGCCGTCGGCCAGTTTCTGGCGACGCACCCCGAAGTGCTCGATGTAGATGCCGCTCTCAACCAGGCGGAAGTCCGGCTGGTAATCGCGCATGCCGGTTTCGGCAATCTTGTGTTCGTAGACAGGCTCGTACTCGTAGTCGATGCCGTTCTCGTAAAGCCAGTTAGCTATCTGTAGTTCTTCGTAACTTTTGACCTTCTCGCCCTGCAGTGTGCGCAGGTCTTGGCTCTCTATGTGGGTGTAGAAGGCGTGTTTAGTCTTGAAATCCCATTCGGTCTTCGGCTCGACCAAAAAATGCGCGAACCACTGGATGATAGCATGCGATACGTCCGATAGCCGGCGGACCAAATCGATCAAGATCTGCTTGATCAGATTGGTGAAGGCCAAATCGTCTGTCGCATGGTCGGCCAGAGCGGGCTTTGATCCTTCGACGATGCCGATGATGTCATAGGCGAGCGCGTGGAAGGTCCGCGCGACGATGGGCACGCCGGATCGGGCTTCGACCCGTTCCGACATTTCCTTCGCCGCATTCTTCGCGAAGGCGAGGAGCAGAATTTCGTCCGACCGACGGATGCCCGCCTTGACCAGGTATGCCGCCTTCGCGGTAATGACGCTGGTCTTGCCCGATCCCGCCCCGGCGAGGACGAGCGTCGCATCCTCATCGACGACGACCGAAAGGCGCTGCTCCGGTGTCAGCGGATTGCGCTCGATCGTGTCGAAGAAATCCTTCCAGCGATCCAGTTCGGCGGTGACAAAGGCGGCGACGCCGTTTGCCCGCCATGTGCGCGGATCGCTTGCAAACTTCCGGATAGGCGCAATGCGCGCAACTGTCTCTGGCCCGATGGCCTCGGCGTTCAGCTTCGACAGAAGCGAAGCATCTAGAGCACGGGCTTGTTCGAGCAGGGGCGCGATCTGACACGCGGCGGGGTATCGGGACGGCGCTGCCAGCGACATCACCTCAGTGAGGATCTTGTCCAGGCGCGCCGCTTCGCTCTCAAGGGCGGCGAGATTGACGCGGGTCCACGCTTGCGTGATCCGCTCCGAAAACTCATGGGCGTCTTGGTGGCCCGCGCCCTTCAGCGTGACATCGGGGAACTCGCCTGAGCTGAGAGTCACCGCGGTTCCGAACATTCCCTTTCTGAGAGAAGGCGCGCTCGCCAACGACAGCAACGAGATAGATGCGACTTGGCTGCGGCGTATGATCCGAACGCAGTCCCCGTCCAGCTCCATGGCGCGGGCGAACCTGCCGAGGGGATCCGCCAGAAATCTGAGCAATGGGCGTTGTTGTAACCGAATCAATGAACTGTGCTTTCAGACTTCAAATGGATCAGGCTGTGCTTTGGCTGCTACGGACCGCAACCGACATTCCGCGTCTACGACACTTTGGCCAGAGAGCGAGTACAGAAACTTCAGAATCCCTCTGTGAATATCCCACCACGGCAAGGCGTAGAAATCCGACCTACGATTATCCTTCGACCAGGAGATGCCACCCCCCTCCAGCCACCGGGAGGCATTGAGCCGGACGATCAGGCTTTCGTCATGCAGTAGCTTCAGGACCCGCTTTCACCAAGCGCATTGCCCAAAAACAGGTGTTTTGCGGCAGGCGGGGTCTCCCCGGATGTCGACGCCGGCACGCTTCGCTCCGCCAGCGTGAGCCCCGTTACCCGGAAGGCGTAGCGAGGCGCTCCGGCGATGATGTAAGGAAAGGGACCGGGAGGTGCTGGCAGCCGCGCCAACCTCCGCGCGTGTCGGGACCGGGTGAGTGAAGCTCCGCAATGAATGCCGTCGAGATTGAAGAAGCCGTCTCAACCCTCGCCGCGAAGCCCTTCGATGCGGCGGAATTTCCCTTCGCTTTCCTCGAGGCGTTCGGAAACAAGGAAACGACCCTCAAGCGGCTGCGCAAGGGCGAGACGAACCGGTCCGATCTGCCCGGCGCGGTGCTGCAGACCAACAACATCCACATCGCCGTCGCCCCGCCCGGCGAGGTGACGCAGACGCTAGCCGCCCTCAAGGCCAGCCCCGCCACGGCCCGCGCCAAGGCGAAGTTCGTGCTGGCCACCGATGGCGAATGGCTGGAGGCGGAGGATCTCGTCTCTGATGCGGCCCCCATCGCCTGCGCCTATGCGGACTTCCCGAACTATTTCGGCTTCTTCCTGCCGCTGGCGGGCATCACCACCGTCCGGCAGATCAGCGAGAACGCGTTCGATATCCGCGCCACTAGCCACCTCAACAAGCTCTATCTGGAGCTACTGAAGGACAATCCGGAATGGGGCACGCAGGCGCGGCAGCATGATCTGAACCACTTCATGGCGCGGCTCATCTGGCCTGCTGCCGGTTTCGTGGACACCGCGATTGGGTGTTTCATGAAGCCGGAG
>NZ_JAHBGC010000044.1 GCF_018390645.1 Ancylobacter dichloromethanicus | reverse complement strand
CCGACTTCCCCGGCCAGGTGCGCGGCGTCTCGTGGTTCGCCCCGGCGATCCTGCGGCTGGCCGAGCATGACGAGTGGCACGGCGCCCAGCTGGTGCGGCAGAAGGTCGGCGCGCTGCTGACCGGCTTCATTGTCACCCCTGATGGATCGATGCCCTTCGGTGGCGAGGTGTCGCAGGGCGCTCTCATCGCCGGCATGGAGCCCGGCACGCTGTTGCCCCTCCTGCCGGGTCAGGACGTTCGCACCACCACGCCGCCCGCCATCGCGCAGGAGGCGAACGACTTCGGCCGCATCACCCTGCACGAGATCGCCGCCGCGCTCGGCCTGCCCTATGAGGTGCTGACCGGCGACCTCGCCAGCGTCAACTACTCCTCGATCCGCGCCGGCCTCGTCGAGTGGCGCCGCCGGGTGGAGATGACCCAGCACAACGTGATCGTGTTCCAGGCGCTGCGCCCGATCTGGCGCCGCTGGGCGATGATCGAGAGCCTGCAGGGCCGCCTTGCCGCCCGCCCGCAGGAGCTTCTCCCTGTGCGCTGGATCACCCCGAAGCAGCAATGGGTCGACCCGGCCAAGGACGTGCAGGCGGAGATCGAGGCGATCAATGCCGGGCTGATGAGCCGCCGCGAGGCGGTTGCCGCGCGCGGCATGGATGTCGGCGCGCTCGATGCCGAGATCGCCGCCGACAAGGCCCGCGAGACGCGCCTCGGCCTCGCCTTCACCGCGCCCGCCAAGGTGCCCCCCGCCGCCGCCCCGGCCATCCCTGTCACGGAGGAAGGAGCATGAACGCCCCCGCTGACATCCTCACCCGCCGCGCGCCGCTTCCCGCCTCCAGCTGGGATGCCGACAGCCAGACCTTCGAGGCCGTGCTCTCCACCGGCGCCGCTGTCGAGCGCTGGGACGTGCACGGCCCCTATGACGAGATTCTCCTCCTGTCGCAGCCGGCCTGGCCCGCCCGCGTGCCCCTGCTCGACAGCCACGGAAGGGAGAGCGTGGACCGCCAACTCGGGAGCGTCGACACGCTGCGCGTGGTCGGCGGGGACCTCCTCGGCCGCGCCACGCTCTCCCGCCACAATCCCCGCTCCCGGCGCATCGCCGCCGAGCTGACGGACGGTGCCACCTTCGGCATCTCCATCGGCTATGGCGTCGAGCGCTGGTCCGAGCGCACCAATGCCAAGACCGGCCGCCGCGAGAAGGTGGCCGAGCGCTTCACCCTGATCGAGGCCAGCCTCGTCGTTGTCCCCGCCGACCCGCATGCAGGCATCAGGAGCCACGACATGACGGTCAGCACCGAGCCGGCGCCCGCGCCCGCTCCCTCCACCCCGGCCCCCGCGCCGTCCCTCAACCCGCCGGCCGCCATGGAGCGCTCGGCGATCAACATGGAGATTCGTTCCATCGCCAATGTCGCCGGCCTCGACCAGGGCTGGATCGACAGCCAGATCGACGCCAACGCCACCACCGACGCCGCCCGTAGCGCCGCCTTCGCCGCCATGCAGGCCCGCAGCGCCCCGCTGCAGACCTTCCACCCCACGGTGGCGACCGTCGCCCACGATCATGCCGACCCGGCGGCGATCCGCTCCGCCATGGGCGAGGCTCTCGCCCATCGCCTCGCCCCCGGCCGGGTGAAGCTGGAGGGGCGCTCGCGCGCCTATGCCGGCTTCCGCATGCTGGACATGATCGGCGACCTCGCCCAGGCGCGCGGCGAACGTCTCAACCTGCGCGACCAGAACGCGCTGATGGAGCGCGCCGTCGGCGCCCATTCCACCAGCGACTTCCCCCTGCTGCTGGCGGACGCGGCCAACAAGGCCCTGCTCGCCAACTATGCCGCCGCCGAGCCGACCTATCGCCTCATCGCCGCCCGCCGTTCCTTCACCGACTTCCGCGACCACTCTTTCCTGCGCATCGGCGACTTCCCGACCTTCCAGGAGACCAACGAGGCCGGCGAGCTCAAATACGGCACGCTCTCGGAGAACCGCGAGAAGGTGCGGGCGAAGGAGCTGAATGCCGGCATCGCCATCGGCCGCCGCGCCCTCATCAATGACGACCTCTCGGCGCTGGCGGACTTCTCCTCCATGATCGCCATCCGCGCCGCCAGCGACGAGAATGCCCGCGTCTATGGCCTGCTCGCCGCCAATGCCGCCCTCTCCGACGGCAAGGCGCTGTTCCATGCCGACCATGGCAACAAGGCCACCACCGGCGCCGCCCTCTCGGTCGCCTCGGTGGCCCTCGCCGTCGCCTCCCTGCGCAAGCAGAAGAGCCTCGACGGGGTGCCGCTCAACCTCGCCCCCCGCTTCCTCGTGGTCGGGCCGGACACCGAGCTTGCCGCCCGCCAGGTGCTCGCCGCCATCACCGCCGCCAAGGCGGGCGATGTGAACCCGTGGGCGGGCACGATGGAGCTGGTGGTCGACGCCAACATCATCGGCACTGTCTGGTACGTCATGGCGGACCCCGCTGCGGCGCCCTGCCTCGTCTATGGCTATGTCTCCGGCGCTGAGGGGCCGCAGATCCGCACCGAGATCGACTTCGACACCCGCGCCGTCAAGGTCGCCGCCGGGCTCGACTTCGGCTGCGGCGTCATCGACTTCCGTGGCCTCTACAAGAACGAGGGCGCGTGATGGCGGTCAAGGACAGCCTCGAAGACCGCCTTGCCAAGCTGCGCAAGATGCGCGCCGACGGCGTCCGCCGCCTGCGCTACACCGACGGCAAGGAGGTCGAGTATCGCACCGACAGCGAACTGGCCGCCGCCATCGCCGACGTCGAGCGCCAGATCGCCGGGGCAAATGCCCCGGCGAAGGTCGTCTATCTCGCAACCAGCAAAGGGCTCTGACGATGGCGCGGCTCGAAAAGAAGCATGCCTCGCCGCCGGGCGCATTTCTGCCCGCCGAGCGGCCGAGCGCCCGGCGGTTCTCGACCAAATCCGGCGTCGAGCGGACGGTCAAAGGTCTTCTCGCCGCCGGCATCGCCGAGGAGCGCATCGTTGGCGTACGCGTCACCGACGAGGGATTCGTCGTCATGCTGGGCGAGCCCCAGTCCACCGACGTCGAGAAGAACGAATGGGATGAGGTGCTGACGAAATGAGCCCCCGCCGCCTGCCCAAATGGTGCTCCGAGTTCAAGGACCGGCACGGCAAGATGCACGTGCGCTTCCGGCGCAAGGGGCAGGAGACCTATTACTTCAAGCACACGCCGTGGTCGGACGGCTTCATGAAGGAATATCAGGCGTGCCTCGAAAAGAAGGCAGCGCCGCGCATTGAGCCCGGCGCCCGGCGTGCAAAGCCGGGCACGTTCTCGGACCTGATTCCTCGCTACTACCGCTCGCCCGAGTTTCTCGGCCTTGCCGACAGCACGAAGCGCAACTACCGCCGGCAGATCGATGGCTTCCGGCTTGAATATGGCGATAAGCGCGTGCGGCTCATCGAACGCCGCCATATCAAGGCGATTCTCGGCAAGATGAGCCACACGCCGGAGGCCGCCAACGGCCTTCTCGATCGGCTGAAGACCCTTATGGCCTTCGCCGTCGACGAGGACATGCGCAAAGACAATCCGACCATCGGCCTGCGCGGCTTCAAGGTGAAGACAGATGGGCTGCATACCTGGACCGAGGAAGAGATCGCAGCCTTCGAGGCCAAGCATCCCGTCGGCAGCCGGGCGAGGCTCGCCATGTCCCTGATGCTCTACACCGGCCAGCGGCGCTCGGACGTCATTCGGATGGGCTGGCAGCATGTTTCGGATGGGCGCATCAAGATTCGCCAGCAGAAGACCGGCAGCACTCTGGAGATCCCGATCCACGAGGAGCTCGCCAAGGTGCTGGCCTGCACATCGCGCGACAATCTGACCTTCCTCATGACCGAGCAGGGCCGCCCCTTCTCGGCGGCGGGCTTCGGCAACTGGTTTCGCGATCGCTGCGACGATGCCGGTTTGCCGCAGTGCTCCGCCCATGGCCTGCGCAAGGCAGCGGCGCGGCGCATGGCGGAGGCCGGTTCGAGCAACCAGCAGATCAAGTCGATCACGGGCCACAAGACCGAAGCGGAGGTGTCTCGCTACACGAAAGCGGCGGAGCAGCGCGTGCTGGCCGAGCAGGCCATGCCGCGCCTCGGCCGGCGCAAAACGGGAACAGAAATGGCTAACCCGGCCGCCGAAGTTAGCCAAACAGAGGAATAAACCGCGATGTTTCAGCCGCCGAAGGGCGGTGGTGGCCTCCCGGAAGGGAATCGAACCCCTGACCCCAGGTTTAGGAAACCTGTGCTCTATCCTGCTGAGCTACCGGGAGTGACCGCGCGTACATGAACCCAATTGGGCGCTCCGATCAAGAGCCTGCCGTCGTGGCGTGGGGAAGGGTGGCGGCGCGCCGGCGCGGGCTCGGCAAGGGGGATTGGCAAGGGGGATGGGCCGGGGGGCCCTGCGGGGTGGGCGAAGACGGGCCGTTCGGCTAGGATGAGGCCGGGCGCGGATCGCTCGTCGCCCGGCTGCCGCCTCGTGCCGGTCGACCGTCGGCCGCCGCGGGTGGGGGCGCGCAAGATCGGGGGTGTCATGCCGGGACGCCTGATGGCGGCGCAGCCGATCCGGGTCCGCTGGCGCGCCCGGTGGCGTCTGCATGTCCGGCGTCTGCATGTCCGGCTTTCCCCTGCCGCGGGACGGGCCTTCGCCATGCGCTGCGGCGCCGCGCTCTGCCTATTGTTCGCGGCCGGCGCGAGCGCGGATACGGCCCCGAAAGCCGACTCGGATGCCGTCCCGAAATCCGTCTCCTGCCCGGACCTCGCAAGCCCCCAAGGGACAGGCGAGCATGGGATGGACGAGCGTGAGACGGGCGGGCATGGGCCGTTGGAACAGGCGCTGGTCACGACGGTGAGCCCGGCGGGCGACCTGGTGCTGGCCGACGGCACGGTGCTGCGGCTGGCCGGGCTGGCCGGCGGCGGCGCCGGGGCGGAGGTCGTCTGGCGCGCGTGGCTCATCCGCCGGGTCGCCGGACGGGACATCGTTTTCGCTGCCAGTGGGCCGCCCGACCGTTATGGCCGCCGCCCGGTCTTCGCCCGCGACATCGCCGTGCCCGGCGGGGCAGCGGCGCCGGTGGCCTCGCTGCAGCAGGCGCTGCTCGGCGAGGGACTGGCGCTGGCGCGGCCGGAGGCGAGCGTGCTCGGCTGCCTGCCGGCCCTGCTGGAGGCGGAGGCGTCCGCCCGTCGCGCCAGGCGCGGCCTGTGGCGCCGGCTGCCGCTGGACGCCCGCAATGTCGCGGCCATTCGGGCCGAGCAGGGCCGCTTCACAATCATAACAGGCCGGATTCTCGACGTTGGAAAGACGAGCCGAGTGGATTACCTCAATTTCGGCCGGGTTTGGCGTCAGGATATGACCGGTCGGATCGAGGCTCCGGGCCGAATCGCGCTCGAAGCGCGCGGCTTCGCGCCGGGAGATCTCGCCGGTCGCCGCGTCACCTTGCGCGGCACGGTGTTCGAATCCGGCGGGCCGGCGGTGGCCATCCGCCGTGCCGGGCAACTGGACTTGGACGACGACGTCGGCGACGACGTGGGCGGCTACATGGGCGGCTACATGGGCGAAGGCAGGGGCCGGGCACGGCCGACGGGGGACGAGTGAGCGCAGGAGCGGCGACATCGAGGCCGGAGTTCGCGGCGCCAGAGTGGTGCGCGCGGACGCGCGTCGGCGTGCCCGGGTTCCTGGCGCGTGCGCTCGCGCGCTGCGTCGCGCGCTCCGTGCTGCTCGGCGGCGTGCTGCTGCTCGGCGCCTGCGCCGGCCTGGTCGACAAGCAGGCTTCCGCTCCCTCGCCGCCGACCCGGATGGAGGAAAGCCTCACCCCGGCGCAGCGCAAGGAGCATGAACGGCTGGTCGCCTCCTATGGCGGCGCCTATAACGACCCCCGGCTGCAGAAGCAGATCGAGGGCGTGGTGACCCGGCTGGTCGCCGCCTCGGAGCGGCCGGACCTGCATTACCGCGTCACCATCCTCAACTCGCCGGCGGTCAACGCCTTCGCCCTGCCCAACGGCTCGCTCTATGTGACGCGCGGGCTGCTGTCGCTCGCCTCCGACAATTCCGAGCTGGCCTCGGTGCTGGCGCATGAGATGGCGCATGTGATCGCCAATCACGCGGCGACCCGCGAGGACCAGATGAAGCAGGCGGTGCTGGTCAGCCGGGTCATTTCCGACGTGGTCAACGATTCCGATCTCGGCGCCCTCGCCCTGGCGCGCAGCCGGGTGTCGCTGGCCAGCTTCTCGCGCGGACAGGAGCTGGAGGCGGATGCCATCGGCGTCGGCATCAGCTCGCGCGCCGGCTTCGATCCCTATGGGGCGGAGCGCTTCCTCACCACGATGAGCCGGCAGGCCGGCATGCGCTCGACCTCGATGAGCCAGAGCGCCAGCCCGGATTCGCCCGATTTCCTGTCGAGCCACCCGGCGACGCCGGAGCGGATCTCCATCGTCATGGCCAATGCGCGCGAATACGCCTCCCCGGACAAGCCGGGCGAGCGCGACCGCAAGCAGTATCTGGCGGCGATCGACGGGCTGGTCTATGGCGACGACCCGAAGGAAGGCTTCGTGCGCGGCCGCCGCTTCTTCCATCCCAAGCTGGGCTTCACCTTCACCGCGCCGCAGGGCTTCACGCTGGAAAACACCTCGCAGGCGGTGCTCGGCGCCAGTTCGTCGGGGCGCGAGGCGCTGCGGCTGGACGCGGTGCGCGTCGCCGGCGACCAGAGCCTGGCGAAGTATCTCTCCTCGGGCTGGATCGAGGGCGTGGAAATATCCACCGTGGAAAGCCTGGTGCTCAACGGTTTTCCGGCCGCCACCGCGGTGGCGCGCGGCGACCAGTGGTCGTTCCGCATGTTCGCCATCCGGTTCGGCAGCGATGTCTACCGGCTGATCTTCGCCGCCCGCGTGCTGACCCCGGAACTCGACCGTGGCTTCCGCGAGGCGGCGGAGACCTTCCGCCGGGTCTCCATCGAGGAGGCGGACAACGTCAAGCCGCTGCGGCTGCGCGTGGTGACGGCCGGCCTTACCGACACGCCCGAGCGTCTGGCCAGCAAGATGGAGGTGCAGGACAAGGCGCTGGAGCGCTTCCTGATCCTCAACGGCCTCAACCGCGGCGACAAGCTCGGCTATGGCGAGCAGTACAAGATCATCGCGGAATAACCGGGCGCTCAGGCCGAGAACGCCCCGCGCGGCACGTCGGGCCCGTTGGTGAGGGCGAAGCGCAGCTTCTCGATGGCCCGGCTCTCGATCTGCCGCACCCGCTCCTTGGAGATGCCGAGCCGGGCGCCGAGCACCTCCAGCGTCTCGCTTTCCTCGTTCAGCCGTCGTGCCTTGATGATGCGGAACTCGCGCTCGTTCAGCCCGCGCAGCGCGCCGATCAGCCAGCGCCGGCGGCGCTCACCGTCGATCTCGTGCGTCGCCTGCTCGTCGGGGAGGGGGTCCTGCGCCACCAATTGGTCGAGCCGCTCGGTGCCTTCCTCCTCGCCGGCGGCCAGCGGGGCGTTGAGCGAAAGGTCGGGAATGTTGAGCCGCGCGTCCATGCGCGCCACCTCGGTGGAGCTGACGCCGAGCTTTTCGGCGATGGAGCGATGCAGTTCCTCCCGCGTGGGCGGCGCCGCGCCTTCATTGGCACGCTCCAGCCGCCCCCGCACCCGCCGCAGGTTGAAGAACAGCGCCTTCTGGCCGGAGGAGGTGCCGCCGCGCACGATCGACCAGTTGCGCAGCACATAGTCCTGTATGGCGGCGCGGATCCACCAGGTGGCATAGGTGGAGAAGCGCACGTCGCGGGCGGTCTCGAACCGGGCGGCGGCCTCCATCAGGCCGATATGGCCCTCCTGCACCAGGTCCGACATCGGCAGCCCGTAATTGCGGAAGCGCCGGGCGATGGAAAGGGCGAGGCGCATATGGGCGTGGATCAGCGCGTGCAGCGCCTTCTCGTCGCGCTGCTCGCTCCAGCGGCGGGCGAGGTCGTATTCCTGGTCGCGTTCGAGCAGCGGCGTCGCCATAGCGGCGCGTGCCAATTGGGTGTGGCGGCCGGCCTGCTCGCTCATGCGCGTCTCCCCGAAGCTCTCGGGCCCGCACCGGGCGGCGCGCGCAGGCGGTCTTCCTGCCGCCGGACGCACGGCTCCCATGCCCGAACGGGGCATCAACGCGCGGCCGCGGCGGAAGTTCCCGAACCGCCGGGCGGAAGGCGTCATGCGGCCATGAAAGCGGCCATGAAAAAGGCCCGGCGCGGGCCGGGCCTTGATCGTGTCCGGGCGGTGGCCGGGCCGGCGCCTCAGGCGGCGGCTTCCTCGGTATCCGTCTCGTCGTCGGCTTCGCCGGTCTCGGCTTCGGCTTCCGCTTCCACCTCGCCCTTGCCCAGCCGGCGCGGGCCCTTGAGCAGGTTCTGCTCGATCAGCTTGATCGCCTCGGTCTCGGTCAGGTTGTCGACGGCGGCGAGTTCGCGCGCCATGCGGTCGAGCGCGGCCTCGTAGAGCTGGCGCTCGGAATAGGACTGCTCGGGCTGGGCCTCGGAGCGGTAGAGGTCGCGCACCACCTCGGAGATGGCGACGAGATCGCCGGAATTGATCTTGGCCTCATATTCCTGCGCGCGGCGGCTCCACATGGTGCGCTTCACGCGGGCGCGGCCCTTGAGGGTCTCCAGCGCCTTCTTCAGCACGGCCGGCTCGGAGAGCTTGCGCATGCCGACCGAGGCGATCTTCGGCACGGGAACGCGCAGCGTCATCTTGTCCTTGTCGAACTGAATGACGAACAGTTCGAGCTTGAAGCCCGCAACTTCCTGGTCCTCGATCGCCACAATGCGTCCGACGCCATGGGAGGGGTAGACGATGTGCTCGCCCGTCTTGAAACCCTGGCGGATGTTGCTGGACGGCTTCTTGGTCGACGTCATTCTGTGCCTGCTCCTGGGTCTCGGTTCATCCGGCGCCGCGTCGCCCTCGGCGCGCTGCCGCCTGCGGCTCGGCCGCAGGGAAAAGAAACACCCCGACGTCCCGCGGATGCGGGAGCCGTACTTCAGCCGTCGACGGAAAATTCAGGGAAGCCCTTCCTGCGGCGAAGGCCGCACGAGGAGCGAAGGCCCGACATCAGTTCCGGGAGGGGCGCTCCGGTACGGGAGCGTTGCGCCATGGCAAACCCAATCGACTGCACGAAGGCCTGTATAGCACAAATCTGGGGAGAATCAAAATACTGCCGCATTGCAGCGCACGCATCCGCGCCGCCGCTGGCATGGGCAGCGGCCGGGAGGCGCCACGGGGCGCGGACGTGCCGTTAGGGACGTCGCTCAGTCCTGCTTACCCGGTTCGGGTGAGAGATACTGTAGCTTGTCGGGCACACCGTCCCATTCCTTCGCTTCCGGCAGCGGCTCCTTGCGGTCGGTGATGTTCGGCCAGACCTTGGCGTAGTCGGCGTTGAGCGTGAGCCATTTGTCGAGACCCGGCTCGGTGTCCGGCTTGATCGCCTCGGCCGGGCATTCCGGCTCGCACACGCCGCAGTCGATGCACTCGTCCGGGTGGATGACGAGGAAGTTCTCGCCCTCATAGAAGCAGTCCACCGGGCACACGGAGACGCAGTCGGTGTATTTGCACTTGATGCAATTATCCGTGACTACGTAGGTCATTTACTCGATCTCCGTGCGGGGCATGTGGATTAGGCGCGCAAAACGGCCCCGCGAGGCTCCCCCTAGCGCACCTGCCGGCACGGCGCAACAAGCATCCCGAGCGGGTTACGCATGGCTGCCCGGCGCGTCGCCCGGCGCCAACTCCACATAGGTGGTGGTGGCGGCCTGCGCATCCCCCCGCCGTTCGATAAATCCGGTCACCCGCCAGAGCCGCACCCGGGCATCGAGCGCCAGCGTCAGCACGTCGCCGATCCGGACCGGATGACCGGGCGCGGTGACGCGCGCGCCGTTCAGCCGCACCCGCCCCGCCCTCACCAACTGGGCGGCGGCGCTGCGGGTGCGCACGCAGCGGGCGTGCCAGAGCCAGACATCGAGGCGGTGGCGGCCAGTTTCCGCCTCCGGCGGACGCGGCCCGTGATCGCGCACGCCCCCGCTCACACCCGCCTCGCCATCCCCGGCCCGCGCGCCGGCTCAGCCGCCGTTCTTCTCCGCCTCCATCCGCGCCTTCAGCGCGAGCAGGGCGGCGAAGGGCGAATCCGGATCGACCGGCTTGTCGCGGCGGGCATCGTTGCGGTTGTCCGGGCGCGCGGCACGGTCCGGCCGCTCGCCCCGATGGTCGGAACGCGGCGGGCGATTGCCGTGCTCGCGGCGGTTTTCGTCGCCACGGTTTTCCGGGCGACNCGGCTCGCGCTCGCCCTCGGTGCGCTCGGGGCGGCGCTCGCGCCGGTCCTCGCGGGGCGGGCGGCGGCCGCGCTCGGCATTTTCCGGCCGCTCGGCGCGGGCCTCGGGGCGCGCACCCTCGGCCGGGGTCTCCGTGCGCGGCGCGCCGCGGCCCTGCGCGGCGTCGCGCGCGCCATCACGAGGCTGCCCGCCCTTGCGCGGCTGGTGTGCCGGGCGGTTCTGCCCCGGCGGCCGGCCCGGGCGCCAGATCTCGATCATCGCCGGCTCGGCCGGTGCCGCGGCGACAGCCTCCTCGGTCGCGCCGTCGCTCGCGGCGGTCGCCTCCGTGGTGGCCTCTTCCGTGGTGGCCGGATCGCCCGCGACAGGGGCGGTCTCACCCATGGATGAGCCGGCTGCGGAGGTTTCGGTGGCCGAGGTTTCGACGGCGGGCGATTCGGCCACGGCCTCCAGCGCCGGCTCGACCGTCTGGTCGAACACCGGGTCGGTGAACACCTCGCCGCTCACCGCGGTGCCTTCGGCCACGACTGCTTCGACGGCGGCGGCCGGCTCGGCGGCGGGCACCTCCTCCAGCGCCGGCTCGATCGTCTGGTCGAAGGCGACATCGGTGCCGACCGGCACCTCCGGCGCGGCGGCTTCAGCCACCGCAGCTTCGGCCACGACGGCGTCGGGCGCGACGGTCTCAGGTGCGGCAGCCGCCGCTTCAGGCGCCACCTGTTCGGTCCCGGCAACCTCGGTCTCGGCAACGTCGGTCGCGGAAGCCTGAGCCTCCGCCACTTCCGACGCGGCCGGCTCCGGCACCGCCGGCGCTTCCACCACCGGCGCCGGGCGGCGCTCCATGCGGTAGCCGAGCGAGCGCAGGATCGAGGCGAAGTCCTCGCCGGCGCAGCCCGCCAGCGAGGTCATGGCGACGGTGGCGATGAAGCCGTTGCCGTCATACGCCCCCGCCGGCTTCTCGCCGGGCGAGCTGGGCCGCCAGGCCAGGGCCGGGCGGATGAGGTCGGCGAGGCGCTCCAGAATGTCGACCCGCACCGCGCGCTCGCCCGCCACGCGGAAACCGACGGCGCGGTAGAGGCCCTTCTGGATTTCCGGGTCGACCGGGATCGAGGTGCGGCCGGAGGCGGCGAGGTGCGGAAGTTCATCCAGCCCCTTCTGCTGCAGCCCGCCATGCTTGAGCGCCCAGAGCTGGGCGGCGAGGGCGCGCGGCGCCGGCTTCAGCAGCGCGGGAATATAGATGTGGTGGGCGCCGAAGCGCACGCCATGGCCGCGCAGCACCGCGCGCGCGTCCTGGGCCAGCGCCTTCATCTCCTCGGCCACCCGGTGGCGCTCCAGCACGCCGAGCGATTCGACCAGCTGGAAGGCGATGCCGCGGGCGATTCCGGTGACGTCCTCGGCCTTGCCGAGGGCGAGGAGCGCGCCGAGCAGCTTCTCGATATGCGCCTTCAGCCACAGCTCGATGCGGGCCTGCACGGCGTCGCGGGCCGGCCCCGTCAGGTGCTCGTCGGCGATCGCCTTGAGGCGGGGGGCGAGAACCTCCTCGCCGGGAATGAGCTTGGCCACGGGATCGCCGATCCAGCGCAGCGTGCCGTCGGTCGACAGCACGAAGGCGTCGTCCGGCGCCTCGGAGAGACGCGTGGCTCGGGCCTCGATCTCGCCGGCGAGGGCCTTCTGCGCGGCGGCGCGCAGCGCCTTCGCCTCCGGTCCGCCGGCGGAAGCGTCCGCGGCGAACTGGAAGCCGAGCAGATGGCCGATCACATGGCCTTCAACGACCACGTCGCCGGTCTTGGTGATTTCTGTTTCGAGCATCGCGTTCTCTCGCAGGCGTCTCATCAGCACGCTGGTCCGGCGGTCGACGAAGCGGTGGGCGAGCCGCTCGTGAAGCGCGTCGGACAGCCGGTCCTCCACACGCCGCGTGACACCCTGCCAGTGTTCCGGGTCGTCAAGCCAATCCGGCCGGTTCGCCGCGAAGGTCAAGGTACGGACCTGCGCAATGCGCCCCGACAGGGTGTCTATGTCACCTTCCGCTCGGTCCGCCAAGGCCACTTGTTTGGCAAACCACTCGGTCGACAGCCTTCCTCGCCGCATCAGGTCGTCATAGACCGTTGCCACCAGGTCGGAATGGGAGGCCGGGGAGACCTTGCGGTAGTCCGGCAACTGGCAGGCTTCCCATAATCTTTCGATCGCCTGCGGGCTGGCCGCCAGCCGGCGGATCGCCGCATCGGCGCCGACCCGCTCCAGCACCAGCACGTCGTCGGCGGTGGGCGCGCGGGTCAGCCCCTCCTCGCGCGGGGGAATGGCCAGCGAGCGGTGCAGGCCCTCGATGGAGGAGAAATCGAGCTGGCTGTTGCGCCATTGCGCCATGCGGTGCGGCTCGAAGGCGTGCGCCTCCAGCCGCTCCACCATCTCGGCGTCGAACGGCGTGCAGCGCCCCGTCGTGCCGAAGGTGCCGTCGCGCTGGGCGCGGCCGGCGCGGCCGGCGATCTGCGCCATCTCGCCCGGGTTGAGCCGGCGGAACTGCCAGCCGTCGAACTTGGTGTCGCCGGCGAAGGCGACATGGTCGACATCGAGATTGAGCCCCATGCCGATGGCGTCGGTGGCGACGAGATAGTCGACATCGCCATTCTGGTACATCGCCACCTGGGCGTTGCGGGTGCGCGGCGAGAGCGCGCCCAGCACCACCGCCGCCCCGCCCTGCTGGCGGCGGATCAGCTCGGCGATGGCGTAGACCTCGTCGGCGGAGAAGGCGACGATGGCCGAGCGGCGCGGCAGGCGGGTGATCTTCTTCTCGCCGGCGAAGGTGAGGTTGGACAGGCGCGGGCGCACCAGGATGTTCACCCCCGGCAGCAGCTTCTCCACCAGCGGGCGCATGGTGGCGGCGCCGAGCAGCAGCGTTTCCTCGCGGCCGCGCCGGTTCAGCAGCCGCTCGGTGAACACATGGCCGCGGTCGAGATCGGCGGAGATCTGGATCTCGTCCAGCGCCACGAAGGCGACGTCGAGGTCGCGCGGCATCGCCTCCACCGTGGCGACCCAGTAGCGCGGATTGGCCGGCTTGATGCGTTCCTCGCCGGTGATCAGCGCGACATTGTGCTCGCCGGCGCGCTCCACCAGCTTGCCATAGACCTCGCGGGCGAGCAGGCGCAGCGGCAGGCCGATCAGCCCCGAGGAATGGCCGAGCATGCGCTCGATGGCCAGGCTGGTCTTGCCGGTATTGGTGGGCCCCAGAACCGCGGTGACGCCGCGCGCGCGCTGCGCGGGCAGCAGGGGCCTGGTGTCGGGGCGCAGATGGGCCTGCGGGGCGGCGATGTTCATGAAGCCGTTCAGCTGAAGCCGTTCAGGTAAAGCCAGTCAGGTGGCGCCGTCGCGTGGCCGCAGCGGCGGGCGCCTTTTAGCACGGGAAGCGGGATATGGGGACGCCCCCGGCAAATTGCCCGCCCGCGCGGCGCGGGCCGCGTCGACGGCTCAGGGCATGCCGGCCTTGGTGGGCCTGGAGCGGGCGCCGGCCAGTTCCTGCGTCTCGAACGCTTCCGCCTCGAGCTGGGCGATGCCGATCGCGGTGGTCACCGAGGCGCGGAACGGCACCAGCATGCGCGTGCCCGCCACCGGCGCCAGCCAGACATACATTTCCTTGTTCTTCATCATGTACTTCACCCCGCTGCGGTTCGGCTTGTGGCCGGAGACGGGGCGGTAGGCGATGCGGCACACGACGGCCGGGCCGGCATAGCCCTTCGGCGCCTTCACGTGGTCGATGCGCTCGAAACTGAGCACGAGGTCGTAGCGCTGGCGGCCGTCGAAAATGGCAAGCGTGCGCTCGCAGGCCCTGGCCGAGACCGGCTCGTCGCTGCCGGGCACCAGGAACAGCGCCGCCGTCATCGGGTCGAAGATGCCCTTCTTGTCCTTGTCGGCCACCGGCACCCGGTCGGCGGAGGGGAAGACCGGCGGCTCGACGCGCATGTCGGTGACGCCGGAGGCGTTCATCACCAGCCGGATGGCCTCGCTCTTCTTGTCGGTCTCGGCTTCCATGGCGAAGCTGCGCGGCGCCAGCGTGCCGCGGCTGATGGCGCCGCGGGCGCCGGCCGTGCCCTTGCCGGTGGAAATCGCCCGCACCACGCCGGTGAGCCGGGCGCTGCCGGAGGCGATGTAGGAGCTGTCGTCGACCTCGATCAGCAGCGCCGCGCGGCCGAGTTCCAGCCCGCCCAGCGACAGGCGGTAGCGCGCCTCAAGACGCCCGTCGGCGAGGGCTTCCGTGACCATCGAGCCGGCGCCGGCGAGCGCCATGAACGCCGTGAGGTACACCCGCAACATGAAGGCACATTCCCGAATCGCCCCGGCCTGCCGGGCAAGCCGTCAATTTATCCCTGTTTCGGATGTGCGGGGAAGGCGGCGGAACTGTGACTCGGCCCGTCACGAACGCGCCATTGCCGCGGGCCCTGCGCGTCGACCATGGCCGGCGGCCTTGACGGCGCCGGGGTCGGCCCTTATAGGAGCGCACTCTAATTTCCACGGATGCCGCATGCGGGATCGACGGGCGCTTCAAAATGCCTGCGACGCATCGGTTTTGATACAAGGAAGTCCACGATGTCGCGTCGGTGCGAACTTACCGGGAAGGCGGTTCTGACCGGCAATCTCGTGAGCCACTCCAACCGCAAGACCCGTCGGCGCTTTCTGCCGAATCTGGTGAACGTCACGCTCACCAGCGACGTGCTGAAGCGGTCGGTGAAGCTGCGCGTGAGCGCCAATGCCCTGAAGACCGTCGATCATCGCGGCGGCCTCGATGCGTTCCTCATGAAGGCCCGCACCGAAGAGCTGTCGCCGAAGGCGGCCGAGTTGAAGCGCGCCGTCGCCAAGGCGAACGTCGCCGTCGCGAGCGCCGCTGCCGCCGCCTGAGCCGATGAAGCTCGCCGGCACCGAGATCACGGCCACGAGGCTCGTCATTCCCGTCATCGCCATGATGGCGGTGGTGGCGGCCTCGAACGTGCTCGTCCAGCATCCCGTCGAGCAGTTCGGCCTCCAGGAAATCCTCACCTGGGGCGCCTTCACCTATCCGCTCGCCTTCCTGGTCAATGACCTGACCAATCGCCGCTTCGGCCCCGCCGTGGCGCGGCAGGTGGTCTATGTCGGCTTCGCCCTCGCGGTGCTGCTGTCGATCGGGCTGGCGACGCCGCGCATCGCGCTGGCCTCGGGCACGGCTTTTCTGTTCGGCCAGCTGCTCGACATCGGCGTGTTCAACCGCCTGCGCCGGCTGAGCTGGTGGCAGGCGCCGCTGGCCGGCAGCCTGTTCGGCTCGGCGGTGGACACCGCGCTGTTCTTCTCGCTCGCCTTCGCCGGCGACGCGGACATGTCGTTCCCCGTCACCTACGCTTCCACCGGCATCACCGTGCCGCTGTGGGTGGGGCTGGCCTATTTCGATTTCCTGGTGAAGCTGGGCTGCGCCCTGCTGGCGCTGCTGCCCTATGGCGCGCTGATGGGCTGGCTGAAGCCCTGGGGCGTCGCGCCCGGCACCTCCCGCGCCGCGCGCTGACCGCTCTCCTCCACCGCCTTACTCGACCACCGCGAAGCGCAGCAGCAGCGTGCGCTGGAGCGCGGAGAAATTGTCGTCCGAGATCAGGGTCAGGATCAGCTCGCCCGCCGCGTTGCGGTGCAGGGCGAGGCCTTCCATGTTGTCGATGGCGGCCAGCCGGTTGGCGCTCATCACCAGCTCGCCCTCGATCGCCGCGCCCGGCCTGATGTCGCTCAGCGGGAAGCGGCGGATGCGCAGGGCGACGCCGCGCAGGAAATCGAAGCGCCGCTCCAGCAGATAGACCATGCCGTCATCGGCCAGCGCCGCATCGGTGGCCGAGAATTCGTCGATCCGCTTCAGCGTGAAGCGCCCCATCGGCACCGGCGCGTCGAACGGGCCGAACAGGAAGCCGGGCAGCACCGCCGGGTCGTCCGGGCTTTCCTCGGCGATGACGATGATGGCCGCCGGCACCCCGCCGGGCGGCGCCAGCAGGGCCTCGGGGCCCTGATTGCCGCCGAGCCGCATCAGCGCCGGGTCGGAAACGAGCCGGCGGCCGGCGGCCTCGAGCGGGTTGGCGCCGGGAAACAGCCAGACCTCCTGCTTGCCCTCTATGCCGACCAGCGTGCCCGAGGGTACGCGGACCAGCGATTCCACATCGCCGCGCCCCTGCGACGCCAGCGTCCTGCCGCCGCTCGCCATCATCGGCGCCATCCGGGCATCGGTGATGCCGACCGGGCGGTCGCCTTCGCTGGCGATGCGCCCGGTGAGCCACCATCCCTTGTCGGTGATGGCGAGGAACTCCGCCCCGTCCGGATCGACCACCAGGCCGGACAGGCCGCCGAAAGTGGCGGTCGGCGAGGTCAGGACCAGCCCGCCGCGGAATTCGAGCCGGCCGAAGCGGCGCGCGCCGCCGGCGTCGAAACGCTCGATCGGCGACGCCTGGACGGTGACCGGCGCGGTCTGGGCGAGAACCGTTCCGGGCGCGGCCGGCACCAGCATGGCGGCCAGCAGGGCAAGCGCGAAACGGGTCAGGAGCGGGGGGGAGGTGATGCGCATCGACAGTCCTTCAGTGCCGGGTCGGCAGCATGCGCAGGAGCAGGCCGTCCCGCCGCAGGAAATGGTGCCACAGCGCCGCCGCCACGTGCAGCACGACGATTGCCGCGATCACATAGGCCAGCACGACATGGACCGCACCGGTCCAGCCAAGGCTCTTGCCGAGGGCGGTGACGGTGACCGCGCCGAGGATCGGCTGGATCAGGATCAGCAGATAGAGCAGGCCATGGGTGGCATGGGCGGCGACCTGCGTCAGCCGGCTCATTCCCGCCGGCAAGGGCGGGGCGCTGTGGGTGAGCCGCCAGAAGATGCGCAGCCCCGCCAGCGCCAGCACCGCATAGCCGGAATAGAGATGGAGCCGGAACAGGTAGAAGCGCGGCTCCGAGCCCCGCTCGAAATAGCCCCAGCTCCAGCCGGTGGCGAACTGCAGAAGCACCAGCGCGGCGATCAGCCAGTGCAGGGTTCGGGCGACGCGGTCGTAACGGCCTGCCATGCGCACGGTCTCTCCGGGGGCCTCGTCACGGGTGGGTTCCGCCGGCGAATCGCGACGGCGCGGAACCGCATATTGCGGTGCGATTCCTTTCCGTGCCATTTCATGTGACATGCCAAGGGGGGAGCGAACATTGCCATCTGCGCATCCCACGGATCGCCCGTCCAGCCGGAAGGCGCGCCCGGCGGCCGCGCCCGCGCGTGCCGCGCGGCTAAGCGCCGCCGCCGATGACGGAACCGGGGGAGGCGGGCGGCCGAAGACCCCCACCCGCATCAAGCGCATCGCCGCCAAGCGCAACGCCATCCTCGATGCCGCGCTGTCGCTGTTCTCGCGCTACGGCCTGCACGGCACCACGGTGGAGCAGATCGCCCGCAGCGCGGCCGTCTCCAAGACCAATCTGTTCTACTATTTCGCCTCCAAGGAAGAGGTCTATGTCGGGGTGTTGAGCCGGCTTCTCAACGAGTGGCTGGACCCGCTGCGCGAATTGCAGCTGGAGACCGACCCGATCGAGGGCATCAGCGCCTATATAAGGCGCAAGATCCGCTTCTCGCGCACCCACCCGGAAGCCTCGCGCCTGTTCTGCCTGGAGGTGGTGCAGGGCGCCCCGCTGCTGCGCCGCGAGCTGGAGACCGCGCTGAAGGAGCTGGTCGACGCCAAGACCGAGGTCATCCGGGGCTGGACCGCCGCCGGCAAGCTGGCGCCGATCGACCCTCACCACCTGATCTTCGCCATCTGGGCGACGACCCAGCACTATGCCGACTTCGCACCCCAGATCGACGCCCTGCTTGGCAAGGGGCTGGACGACGAGGCCTTTGCGGAGGAAGCTACGCGCAACGTTCAGCGGATTATACTTGATGGACTGCGCGCCAGATGATGCCTCCGGAAGCGCGGTCGCCGGCGACGCTGCTTCCCGTGCGGCCGCCTTCGCTACTCCGTTACCGGTAATGAGGATTATCCGATGAAGCGCCGCGCGCTGCTCCTGACCGCCGCCGGCGCTTTGCTCGCCTCGCTTCCGCTGCTCGCCGCCGCGCCGGACGTGCGGCCTCCGGTCGCCACGTCCAGGCCGCTCGACGTCGACGCCCTGCTCCACGACCCGCACACGCCCACCTTCGGTAATCTCTCGGGCGACGTCACCATCGTCGCCTTCTTCGACTATAATTGCGGCTACTGCCGCAAATCGCTGCCGGAACTGGAGCGGCTGGTCGCCGAGGATGGCGGGATCCGCATGGTCTACAAGGACTGGCCGATCCTGGCCGAATCCTCCGTGGTCGCCGCCCAGCTCGCCCTGGCGGCGAACTACCAGGGCAAGTATCTCGCCGCGCACAAGACGCTGATGAAACTGCCGGCCAAATCCTCGACCGAGGGCATGAGCGAAGCGCTGGCCGGCGCCGGGATCGACCGGGCCATGCTGGCCAAGGACCTCAAGACCCATGCCGGCGAGATCGGCGCGCTGCTCAAGCGCAACAACGAACAGGCCGAGGCGCTGGGCCTGCCCGGCACGCCGGTCTATCTGGTCGGCCCCTACAAGGTGGCGGCGGCGCTCGACTATCAGGGCTTCAAGGACGTGGTCGAGGACGCCCGCCAGCGCGCGGCGGAGAAATAGCGCGCGTCAGCCCTCCAGCAGCCCCGCCACCTGCGCCAGCACCGCCTCGGGCGGGCGCGAGGTGTCGAGCCGCACCCAGTCGAGCGGCCCGGGGTCGCGCCCTGCCTGCCAGCGCACCACCTCGGCGGTGGCGTCGGACGCGTCGCCGCGCCGCGCCGCCACCCGCCCGGTGAGCGCGTCGAGCGGGGCCTCCAGCCACAGGCCGAGGAAATCGACGCCGCATTCATGGGCGAGCGCGGCGATCTGCGCCCGCTCCTCCGGACGCTGGTGCACGGCGTCGACGATCACGGCGTGGCCGGCGGCGAGGATCGCCTCCGCCCGCGCGTGCAGCGTCTCGTAGACCGCCTGCGTCGCCTCGATCGAATAGGCTTCCTGCGGCAGCCGCTCCAGTTCCGGCGTGCCGTTGAGGCGCTTGCGCTCGACATCCGAGCGCAGATGCACCGCGCCGGGCATTGGGCCGAGCCGCGGCGCCAGCGCGGCCGCCAGCGTGCTCTTGCCGGTGCCGGAAAGCCCGCCCACCGCCACCAGCCGCACCGGACGGGGGGCGAGCGCGCTCTCGGCGAAGGCGAGATAGGCGCGCGCCTCCTCGCCTGCCGCGGCGCGGCCGGAAGCGTCGCGGAACCCGGCCGCCGCCGCCGTTACCTGCGCCCTGATCGCCGCGCGCAGGGCCAGGAACAGCGGCAGCGCCGCCAGCCCGTCATAGGGCGGCGCCTCGCCGCAGGCGGCGAGGTAGCGGTTGAGCAGGAGATTGGCCTCGAAGCCGTGCCCGCGCATGGCGATGTCCATGATGAGGAAGGCGAGGTCGTAGAGCCGGTCGGTGGTGGCCAGTGCCTCGTCGAACTCCAGCGCGTCGAACAGCACCGGCGCGCCGTCGACGCGCACGATGTTGCGCAGGTGCAGGTCGCCATGGCAGCGGCGCACCTCGCCCGCCGCCGCCCGGCGCGCCAGCAGCGGCTCCAGCCGGTCGAAGGCGTCGATCAGGCCGGCCTCCAGCGCCGAGACCCGCGCGGGCGGCAGCAGGCCCGGCGCCTCCCTCAGCCCCGCCACGACATTGCGCGCCACCGCCCGCAGCGCGCCCCCCGAAGTGCCGGCGACCACGGGCGCGCGCCGGTGCGCGGCCTCCACCGCCACCGCCAGCGCGGCGATCAGCGGACGCGACAGGCCCTCGCGCGCGGCCACCCGGTCCAGCGTCGCGTTCTCGTCGAAGCGGGCCATGTGCACCGCCCATTCCACCACGTCGCCGTTCCCCTCGCCCTCGGCGCCGAGATGCAGCGTGCCGGCCTTTGCGACGATGGGAACGAGGCCGAGATAGAGGCCGGGCGCGGTGGCGCGGTTCAGCTCCAGCTCGCGGGCGCAGGCCCGCCGGCGCCTGTCCAGCGTCGAGAAGTCCATGAAGGAGTAGCGCACCGCGCGCTTGACCTTGTAGACGTCGGGCCCGGCGAGAAAGACCGCCGCGCCATGGGTGTCGATGCGAATGACCGGGTCCGTGCGCCCATGGGTGGCGGGGTTGGCGAGCAGGGCGAAAACCGCTTCCTGGTCGGCGACGACATGGTTGTTGGCACTCATGGCCGCATCTAACCCCGCTCCGCCGGCCCGCGCCATCCGGCAACTGACGCAGGCAACGTCCTCCCCGGGCGATTGACAAGTGGCCCCGCGCCGGTTTCCCCCTATGGCACTCCCTCCCGCCGCCAGGAACCCGCCGTGACCGATCCCGCTTCCTCCCCGCGCCTGCCCGGCTTTGGCAGCGACAATGTCGCCGGAATCTCCCCCGCCATCCTCAAGGCGCTCGCCGCCGCCAACGAGGGTGCGATGCCTTCCTACGGCGCCGACGCGATTTCCGCCCGTGTCGAGGCGCGGTTCGCCGCCCTGTTCGAGCACGAGGTGAAGGTGCTGCTGGTCTCCACCGGCACCGCCGCCAACGCGCTGGCGCTGAGCGTGCTCACCCCGCCCTGGGGCGCGGTGCTGTGCCATGCCGACAGCCATATCGAGAACGACGAATGCGGCGCCCCGGAATTCTTCACCGGCGGCGCCAAGTTGGTTCACGTGCCAGGCGTGGGCGCCAAGATCGACCCGGACGCGCTGCGGGAAGCGGCGCAGCGCAACCGCGGCGACGTGCATTGCGTGCAGCCCTCCTGCGTCTCCATCACCCAGGCGAGCGAACTGGGCACGCTCTATTCGCTCAGCGAGACCGCCGCCATCGGCGCCGTGTGCCGGCAGGCCGGCCTGCCTCTGCACATGGACGGCTCGCGCTTCGCCAATGCGGCGGCGGCGCTCGGCGTCCGCCCGGCGGAGATGACCTGGAAGGCCGGCGTCGACATCCTCTCCTTCGGCGCCACCAAGAACGGCGCCATGGGGGTGGAGGCTCTCGTGCTGTTCGACCCGGCGCGGGCCGGCGAGCTGGCGTTCCGCCGCAAGCGCGGCGGGCACCTCGCCTCCAAGATGCGCTTTCTCGCCGCGCAGATGGAGGCCTATCTCGAAGGTGACCTCTGGCTCGCCAATGCCCGCCACGCCAACGCCATGGCGGCGCGGCTCGCCTCCGGGCTCGGCGGCGTGGGCGGCGCCGAGATCCAGGGCGCGGTGGAGGCCAACATGCTGTTCGTGCGGCTGCCTCAGCCGATGACCGACGGGCTGCTGGCGCAGGGCTTCCGCTTCTACACCGAGCGCTGGGGCGTGGGCGTGGTACGCCTCGTCACCTCCTTCGCCACGAGCGAGGCCGATGTCGACCGGCTCGTGGGCGCGGCGCGGGCGCTCGCCTGACGCGTCCCCCGGACCGGGCTCAGCCCCCGCCGACGATGCGGGTGAATGCCTGCGCGGCCCGGCGCACCTGCTCCGCGCTGACGTCGAGATGGGTGACCACCCGCATCCGCCGGGCGCCCTCGACGCCGAACCGGATTCCGTGCTCGCGCAACCGGCTGGCCACGGTGCCGGCATCGAGCTGGCAATGGGTCAGGTCGAGGAACAGGATGTTGGTCGCCACCTCGGCGGGGAACACCGCGACACCGCCCGCGCCATCGACCAGCCCGGCGAACAGCCGGGCATTGTCGTGGTCTTCGGCCAGGCGCTGAAGGTTGTGCTCCAGCGCGTAAAGCCCAGCGGCGGCGATGAAGCCGGCCTGCCGCATGGCGCCGCCGAGCCGGTGCTTCCAGAACAGCGCCTCTTCCATGAAGCCGCTGGAGCCCGCCAGCACGGCGCCGACCGGGCAGCCGAGTCCCTTGGAGAGGTCGATCCAGGCGCTGTCGAAGCCGCGCGTATGCGCCGACATCGGCTCCCCCGAGGCGACCGCTGCATTGGGCAGCCGGGCGCCGTCCATGTGCGCGGCGAGGCCATGGGCACGGGCGAGGGCCGCGACCTCGCCGAGAGTGGCGGTCGGCCAGACGCTGCCGCCGCCGCGATTGGCGGTCTGCTCGACGCTGACCACCCGGCTGCGCGGCGAGCGGTGGCGCGGGGCGCGGATCGCGGCCTCGACCTCGGCCGCCTGGAACACGCCGTTCGCGGTCGGCAGCGTGCGGAACTGCGCGCCGGCGAGCGCCGAGGCGCCCGCGCCCTCCGAGCCGAACACATGCGCATTGGCCGCCGCGATGATCTCGTCGCCGGGCCGGCAATGCACCAGGAAGGCGATCTGGTTGCACATCGTGCCGGAGGGCAGGAAAAGCGCCGATTCCATGCCGAGCAGGTCGGCGACCCGCGCGTTGAGTTCCAGCACGGTGGGGTCTTCGTCGCGCTGCTCGTCGCCGACCCTCGCCTTCACCATTGCCGCCAGCATGGCGGGCGAAGGCCTGGTCGAGGTGTCGGAAATCAGGTCGATCTCGATGGGAGGGGTCACGCGCGGGCACTCCGCAGGTGATGCTGGAGCCGGTCCATGAAGCGGTGCACGTCGTCCTCATCGTTGTAGAAATGCGCGGCGGCTCGCAGGTGGCCGTCCTTGCTGGCGACGCGGATGTCCTCCTGTTCCAGCACGGCCTCCACCCTGTCGGCGCTGGCGCCTTCCAGGTCGAAGCTGACGATGCCGGCGCGCTCGAGCCAGGGGCGCGGCGTGCGCAGCTTGAGCTTGGCCCGGTCGGCGCCCTCGATCAGCAGGTCGGTGAGATGTCGGATGCGGGCCTCGATGGCGCCCAGCCCGATGGCGCCGATGAACTGCGCCGAGCGGCGCTGCACGGCGAGGCCGATGAAGTTCGGGTTGCCATATTCGAAGCGGTGCGCGTCCGGCGCCAGTTCGGGCTGTTCCTCGGTGCGGTCGAAGGTGGCGAAGGAGTATTTCGCCGCGAAGGGCGGGCGGAAGCGCTCCAGCGCGTCGGTCGCGACATGCATCAGCCCGGCGCCGGCGACGCTCATCTGCGCCTTGTGGCCGCCGGAGGCGACGACATGGGCGCCGAGATCGTCGATGCGGCGGTCGAGCACGCCGATCGCCTGGATGCCGTCGATCACCAACAGCACGCCCTTGTCGCGGCAGAGCTGCGCCAGCGCGTCGACATCGGCGCGCTCGCCGAGGCCGTAGCTGACCCAGGCGACGGACAGGATGCGGGTGCGGGCGTCGATGGCGGCGCGCAGCGCGTCGGTGGTCACCCGGCCGTCCGGCCCGCCGGCGACGACGCGCACCTCCACGCCGCGCCGGGTGAGCGGGCGCCACGGGAAGGTGTTGTTCTCGTGCTCGGCCTCGGAGATGACGACGTTGTCGCCCTCGCGCCAGTCGAACCCCTGGGCGACGATGTTGATGGCTTCCGAGGTGTTCTTCACCAGCGCCAGCGTCTCCGGCCGGGCGCCGAAGGTCGCGCCGACGACGGCGCGGGTGATCTCGACCTCGCCCATCGAGAAGGCGCGGCGGCCGGTGGCGCGGGAGTCGATGTCGGCGAACCAGTCGGCGGCGGCCTGGGCGGCGCAGCGCGGCAGCAGCGCCTTGCGGGCGATGTCGAGATAGGTGGTGAACTGCGTCGCGGGGAATTCCCGGCGCAGCAGCGCCCAGTCCGGCGTGCCGTCGGCGCGGCGCGGGATCGGGACGGCTTCATCGTGCGGAGGTGTCGTGTTCTTGTTCATCGTGTCCTACGTGGCGTGGGAGATCTGCCCGATGAAGGCTTTGGCGCGGGCGGTGGTCGGGTTCTCGAAGAAGCTCTGGGGCGGTGCCGCCTCGACGATCTCGCCCTGGTCCATGAACACCACGAGGTCGGCGACGGTGCGGGCAAACCCCATCTCGTGGGTCACCACGATCATGGACTGGCCGCCGCGCGCCAGTTCCTCCATGACGTCGAGCACCTCATGGACCATTTCCGGATCGAGCGCGGAGGTCGGCTCGTCGAACAGCATCACCTCGGGCTCCAGCATCAGGGCCCGGGCGATCGCCACGCGCTGGCGCTGGCCGCCGGAGAGCTGGCCGGGAAACTTGAAGGTCTGCGAGGTCAGTTGCACCCGCGCGAGCAGGCCATGGGCGCGCTCGACCGCGCGGTGCTCCGGCTCAAAGCGGGCATAGACCGCGCCGAGCGTCAGGTTTTCGAGAACCGTCAGGTGCGGGAACAGGTTGAAGTTCTGGAACACCATGCCGGCCTTGCGGCGCACCGCGCCGAGGCTCTCCTGAGTGCCGTCGAGGCGCGTGCCGCAGACCACGAGGTCGCCCTGCTGGAACGCCTCCAGCCCGTTGATGCAGCGGATCAGCGTCGATTTGCCGGAGCCCGAGGGGCCGCACAGCACCATCTTCTCGCCGGCGGCCAGGCCGAGCGACACGTCGCGCAGCGCATGGTGCTGGCCGTACCATTTGTTGACGCCGGACAGCTCGACCACGAGGTCGCGGGGCGCGCTCATGTCGCCCTCCGCACGCGGCGCTGGTTGTCGCGCTCGATGGAGCCGCCATAGAGCGACATGGCGGAGCAGATGATGAAATAGAGCAGGAACACGAACAGGTAGCCCTCGGTGCCGTAGCGCACCCAGTTCGGGTCCTGCAGCGCCGCCTTGGTGGCGCCGAGCACGTCGAACAGGCCGAGAATGCTGAAGAAGGTGGTGTTCTTGAAGGCGCGGATGATGTCGTTGAACAGCGCCGGCACCACGATGGCGAGCGCCTGCGGCAGGATGATCTTGCGCATGCGCAGCCAGTAGCCGAGGCCCAGCGCCTTGGCCGCCTCGTCCTGGCCCTCCGGCATCGCCTGCAGGCCGCCGCGCACCACTTCGGCCGCATAGGCGGCGAAGAAGATGATCATGCCGATCTCGGCGCGGATCAGCTTGTCGACGGTCAGTTGCGGCGGCAGGAACAGCGGCAGGATCAGCGCGGCGAAGAACAAGAGCGCCAGCAGCGGGATGCCGCGCACGCCCTCGATGGTGGCGACGCACAGCAGGCGCACCACCGGCAGTTCCGAGCGCCGGCCGATGGCGAGCAGGATGGCCAGCGGCAGGCCGCCGGCGATGGTGCCGCCGAAGATGATGAAGGTCAGCGGCAGGCCGCCCCACAGATCCGTGCCCACCCGCTCAAGGCCGGCCACGCCGCCCCCGAGCAGCAGGATCGAGGCGGCGAACACCAGCGCCCATCCGGTCAGCCGGGTGCCGACGCCGAGCAGGCGGGTGGCCGACACCGCGCCCCAGGCCAGCCAGATGGCGACGATGAGGCCGCCGCGCCATTGCTGGTCGTAGGGATAGGCGCCGAACAATATGACGCGGTATTTCTCGACGATCACCGCCCAGCAGGCGCCCGTCGCGGTCCGGCAGGCGGCGCCGTTGTCCGGCGCGTACCAGACCGCGTCCACCACGCTCCAGCGCAGGATGTGCCAGAGCGCGACGATCACCACCGCCCCGAGCAGGAAGGTGAACAGGCCGGCCAGCGGCGACTGGAACAGATGCGCCTGCGCGAAGGCGCGCACGCCCCGCGCATCGGCCGGCGGCCGGCGCGGCGGCGAGGAAGCGGGACGGGCGAAGGAGCGTGGAAGAGTGCCCATCTCAGCGCTCCGGTATCTGCACGAAGCGGTTGACGACGTTCGCCGCCGCGCCGATGGCGAGCGACAGCAGCAGATAGACCGCCGCCATGATGCACAGCACCTCGATGGTGCGGCCGCTATAGGTGAGCGCGGTGTTGGAGATGCTGAACAGGTCGGGATAGCCGACGGCGACGCCGAGCGAGGAGTTCTTCAGCAGGCTGACATATTGCGCCGCCAGCGGCGGGATGATGACCCGCAGCGCCTGCGGCACCATCACCTTGCGATAGAGGTCGCCGCGGCTCAGCCCGATGGCGTTGGCCGCCTCGATCTGTCCGGCATCGACGCTGACCAGCCCGCCGCGCACGATCTCGGCGATGAAGGCGGCGATGTAGAAGGACAGGCCGAAATAGATGGCGAGAAATTCCGGAGCCAGCGTCGCGCCGCCCACATAGTTGAATCCGCGCAGCTCCGGCACGCTCCAGCCGAGCGGGGCGCCGCAGGCCAGCCACGCCCCCAGCGCCGGCAGCAGCAGCACGGCGAGTTCGGTCAGCCGCACCAGCCGCCAGGGCCGCCCGGTGCGGCGCCGGTGCCGGTCGGCAAGATGGGCGAAGACCAGCGCCAGCAGGGCGCCGAGCGCGAGCATGCCGAGCATGAGCAGGAACACGTCGCCATTCTCGGGCGCGGGAACCGTCAGCCCCCGGTTGGAGGCGAAGGCCAGGTCGAGGATCGACCAGGACTGGCGCGGGCCCGGCAGCAGGGTGAAGAAGCTGTACCAGAACACGATCTGCACCAGCTGCGGGGTGTTGCGGAAGGCTTCGACATAGGCCTTCGCCAGACCCGCGATCAGCGCGTTGCGCGACAGCCGGGCAAAGCCCAGCGCGGCGCCGAGAACGGTGGCGGTGAGGATGCTGACCAGCGACAGCATCACTGTGTTGCCGAGCCCTACCGCCAGCGCCGCGAGATAGGTCGAGCCCGGCTTGAAGACGAAGAAGGCCTCGCCGACGGCGAACTGCGCGGGATCGAACAGGAAGCCGAGGCCGGATGTCATGCCGCGCTCGTCCAGCGCCTGGCGGGCATTGGTCACCAGCCAGACGGCCAGCGCCAGCAAGGCGAGGACGAGCAGGGCCTGCCAGACGATGGCCTGCACACGCGGGTTTCGCCAGGGTGGCACGGCGGGCGCCACCCTTGTCGGGGATATACGGCTCATCGACGATGGCTCGCTGCCTTCGCCGGGCTCACAGCGGCGGGGCGTAGATGAGGCCGCCCTCGGTATACTGGGCGTTCAGGCCGCGCTCCAGCTTCAGGGGCGAGCCCTTGCCGACATTGCGCTCGAACACTTCGCCGTAATTGCCGACCTGCTTGACGACGTTGTAGGCCCAGGCCGGGTCGAGCCCGAGCCCCTTGCTGCCGGCCTCCTCGACGCCGAGCAGGCGACGCACGGTCGGATCGGTGCTGATGGCCTTCATCTCATCGACATTGGTCGAGGTGATGCCGCTCTCTTCCGCCTGGAACAGGGTGAACACCGTCCACTGGACGATGTCGCGCCACTGCGCGTCGTCCTGGCGCACCACCGGGCCCATCGGGTCCTTGCCGAACAGTTCCGGCAGGATGACGTAGTCGTCCGGGTTCGGGGCCACCGCCGCGCGGGTGGAGGACAGGCCGGAGGAGGACTGCACCGCGACGTCGCAACGCCCGCCGAAGAAGGCGGTGTTGATTTCCTTCTGGTCGTCGATGACGACCAGCTTCAGCGTGATGTTGAACTTGGTCTGGATGTCGGCGACCACGCGCTCGGAGGTGGAGCCGGGGCGCACGCACACGCTGGCGCCGTCGAGGTCCTTGGCGCTCTTCACCCCCAGCGCCTTCGGCACCATCAGGCCCTGGCCGTCATAGAAGGTCGGCGCGACGAAATCGACGCCGAGATCGGTGTCGCGGGCGCGGGTCCAGGTGGTGTTGGCGACGGTGACGTCGACCTCGCCGGTCTGCAGCGCGGTCAGGCGGGTCTGGTTGTTGGTCTTGAGAAACTTGACCTTGGTGGCGTCGCCGAAGATGGCGGCGGCCAGCGCGCGGCAGGTGTCGACGTCGACGCCGTTCCATTCGCCCTTGCTGTCCACCGAGGAGAAGCCGGGGCGGCTGCCATTGACGGCGCAGGTGACGACGCCGTTCTTCTTCACCGTCTCGAGCGTGGTGGCGCCGGCGGCGCCGTACATCGCCGCAAGGGTGCCGAGCGCAACGAGCCCGGTCGCAAGATGCCTTCTCATTTCGTGCTCTCCAAACCTCTGGTGATGCCTTTGGCGGCATCGTTTTTCTGCGTGGAAGGTCGATCGGCGGCGGCCGCTTCGAGCGCGAGGCGCATGTCGAGGCCGCGCCGCAGATGCGCGCGCATCAGTTTGCCGGCGGCCCGTGGCGCGCGCTGCTCGATGGCGCCGAGAATGTCGATGTGGTCGGCGAGGGTCGAATACAGGTTCTCGTGCGAGAAATAGCGCGGCAGGTGAAAGGCCAGCCGGAAGCGCAGCCGGAGCAGGCGCACGGTTTCCATCAGCGCCGCATTGCCGGTCGCGAGCATCAGCAATTCGTGGAATTCGGTGCCGGAATCGTCGATTTCGACCGCGGTGAAAGCGGAGGGGTCCTTCGCCATGGTGCGCATGCGGGCGCCGCAGGCGGCGAGCGCCTCGGTCGGGCCCTGGGTCGCGGCGAGTTCCGCGGCGAGGCATTCCAGCGCCTCGCGCACCCGGTAGATTTCCGCGAGATCGCCGGGCGAGATGCGCCGCACGAAGGTGCCGCGCGCCGGCTTCACCTCGACCACGCCCTCCTGCTCAAGCTGGTGCAGGGCCTCGCGCACCGGCATGCGGCCCATGCCGAGCTGCTCGGCGAGCTTGCGCTCGGAAAGCGGCGTGCCGGCTTCCAGCGCCTGGCCGAAAATCAGATCGACAAGGCGGTGATAGGCGCGCTCGCGCTCGAACTCGAAGGGCATCCTCATGCCGGTATTCTGGTTGACCGGTATACCAGTTGCAAGTCCAAATGATCGCCAGCGCTTGCCTTCGGATTGTTCAGCGCGGCTGGGGGAGGCGTGGCCGTGGAGGCGCGGCCGCCATCCCGCAGGCGTCGACCGGACGGGCGTGGATCGGCGTGAAGTGGCACGGCGGGGCGGGCGTCGGCGCGGTGCCGCCGGTGCGCGGGCGTCGCCCGGCGCGACCGCGCGACAATGGCGTCGCGTCGTTCGCCCCGGTCTCCGACCGGCCGCTACCTCACATCACCGAGGACACCACTTCGGGCGATTCCTCCAGCGCGTGGGCCATGAAGTCCAGCGCCGAGCGGATCTGCGCGCGGGTCGCCGGGCCGCCCAGGCACACCCGCACCGCCTCGATCGCCGGGCCGGTGGCGGTGAAGGCGTCGCTCGCCACCACGCCGATGCCGGTGGAACGCATGTGGCCGACAAAGGCCGAGCGGGTCCACGGCGCGGGCAGCTCGATCCAGAGATTGAAGCTGAGCGGGTCGGCGCGGAAGCTGCCCTTGGGCAGAATCGCGCTCGCCAGCGCCTGCCTCGCGGCGGTCTCGGAACGGATGAAACGCAGCAGCGTGTCGGCGGTGCCGTCCTCGATCCAGCGCGTCGCCAGCGCCGTGGTGAGCGGGGAGGCCATCACATTGGCGGTGCGCAGGGCGCTGGCGAAGGGGTAGCCCGCGCGCGCCTCCGGCGCCACCACATAGGCGGCGCGCAGCCCGGCGCCGATGCACTTGGCGAGGCCGGCGATGTGCCAGGTCAGGTCCGGGGCGATGGCGGCCAGCGGCGCGGGGCCGTGCGGCGGCACGAAGCCATAGGCGTCATCCTCGACGATCGGCACGCCGAAGCGCCGCGCCACCTTGGCGATCGCCTCGCGCCGCTCCTCGGGAATGGTCAGCGTCGTGGGGTTCTGCAGCGTCGGGTTGAGATAGAGCGCCTTGGGCGCCATCTCCCGGCAGGCGGTGGCGAAGGCGTCGGGGTCGATGCCGTCAAGGTCCATCGGCAGGCCGAACAGCTTCACCCCGAGCTGGGCGGCGATGGCGCGCACGCCGGGATAGGTGATCGCCTCGCACAGGATCACATCGCCCGGCCGCGCCAGCAGGCCGAAAATGCCGAGCAGCGCCGGGTGCGCGCCCGGCGTGACGAAGATGCGCTCCTGCGCCGGCACCAGCGCCCGCCGGCCGAGCCAGGCGGAGGCCGCGTCCTTGTCCGCCGCCGTGCCGCCGAAGCCCTGATAGCGCAGCAGCGCGACCAGATCGCGCGCCACTTCGGCCAGCCCGTCCTGCATCCGCTCGATCAGCGCCGGGTCGTCCGGCTCGGGCGGCAGGTTCATCGAGAGATCGACCGTGCCGGGCTTGGGCGCGCTCGCCGCGCGGGTCTTCGGGCGCGGCGTGCCGGTGACGAAGGTGCCCTGGCCGACGCGGGATTCGACCAGCCCGCGCTTCTGCGCCTCGACATAGCCGCGCGCCACGGTGGTGAAGTCGATGTCGAGCCGGGCCGCGAGCTTCCTCTGCGGCGGCAGCCGGTCGCCCACCGCCAGCCGGCCGGCGCGAATGTCCTCGCCGATCAAATCGGCAATGGCGAGGTAGCGCGGCTTGTCGGAGCGGGCGAGGTCGGGAATCCAGTCGGCCATGTCGTCTCACCTTCGTCGTCCCGGACGTGCCGCCGGCTGGTCCGGGATCGTCTCAGCCCCCGGGTAACGGCCCGAGTCGGCACCTAGCATAATTGACTGTATAATGTTGCAGAGGTGGCGTGTCACCACTGGTCCACAACTTGCTGCGTAAGGGATGTTCCGGACCATCTGCCGTCGCATGCGCAGGAAGCGGGCAATTCCCCGCCACATCTCTAAGCGTCCGCCCGCTTTGTCACCAAAGCCGTTTTGCCGTTTCGACACTTATTGAATGCATAATTGTATGTAATTTGATTGTTTTGATGATTCTTTTTGCATTCTGTCAATTGGCACATTGATTGCAATTCTCTCCGGCGTACCCGGCACCGCGCCGGCCCCATTGCAGCCCACGGCCGGCGTCCGCCGGCTCCATTGCAGCCAAGGAGAGCGACATGGCCACTATCACCGTGCCGGCCCACAGCAAGGGCGACGTGCTCGTCGACTATGAAGAAAAGAAGTTCGAGGACGTCAAAGCCGCCCCCGGCGAAAAGGCGCTGGTCACCTTCCACACCGTCGCCTTCGAGGGCTCGATCGGCCTGGTGAACCTGCTGCAGGCCTCGCGCCTGATCCAGAAGGGGTTCGAGACTTCGGTGCTGCTCTATGGGCCGGGCGTCACGCTCGGCGTGCAGCGCGGCTTCCCCAAGCTCGGCGACGAGGCCTTTCCCGGCCATCTCAACTTCAATGGCCGGATCGAGAAGATCCTCAACGATGGCGGCAAGGTCTATGCCTGCCGCTTTGCCCTGCAGGCGCTCTACGGCCATGGCGAGGGCGCGCTGATCCCCGGCATCGTCCCGGTCAGCCCGCTGGACGTGCTCGACATCGTGCTGCTGCACCGCCGCGACAACGCCTTCATCCTCGACACCTGGACGCTGTGACGCGTGGCCCCGGATCGGCGGCGGTGTCGCCGATCCGGGATGACGGTCGAGGCCGAAGGAGGCCGCAAATGGCAGACATGACAATCGCGGAAAAGCGCAGCGCCGAGAAGCGCGTGGTCCGCGTCGGCGCGGTGCAGATCGCGCCCTCGCTCGACAGCCTGGAGGGCACGCTTACCCGCGTGCTCGCCGCGCTGGAAGAGGCGGCGGGCAAGCGCGCGCGGCTCGTGGTGTTCCCCGAGACCTTCCTGCCCTGGTACCCGTATTTCTCCTTCGTGCTGCCCCCCGTGCTCACCGGGGCGGAACATCTGCGGCTTTATGACAACGCCGTTCTCGTTCCCGGCCCGGTGACCGAGGCGGTCAGCGCCAGCGCCCGCCGGCTCGGCGTGGTGGTGGTGCTGGGGGTGAACGAGCGCGACCACGGCTCGCTCTACAACACCCAGCTGGTGTTCGACGCCGATGGCTCGCTCAAGCTCAAGCGCCGCAAGATCACCCCCACCTTCCATGAGCGGATGATCTGGGGCCAGGGCGATGGCGCCGGGCTGAAGGTGGTCGACACCGCCGTCGGGCGGGTCGGCGCGCTCGCCTGCTGGGAGCACTACAACCCGCTGGCGCGCTACGCGCTGATGGCCCAGCACGAGGAGATCCACGTCGCCCAGTTCCCCGGCTCGCTGGTCGGGCCGATCTTCGCCGAGCAGATCGAGGTGACGATCCGCCACCACGCGCTGGAATCGGGCTGCTTCGTGGTCAACGCCACCGGCTGGCTGACGGAAGAACAGATCGCCCGCATCTCCCCGGAGGAGAAGCTGCGCAAGGCCCTCACCGGCGGCTGCATGACCGCCATCGTCTCGCCCGAGGGCAGCCATGTCGTGCCCCCGCTCACCTCCGGCGAGGGCATCCTGATCGCCGATCTCGACATGGGCCTCATCACCAAGCGCAAGCGGATGATGGATTCGGTCGGCCATTACGCCCGGCCGGAACTGCTGAGCCTGAACCTCGACGACCGCCCGGCGGTGCCCCTCCACACCTCGCACGCCGCCCCCATCCCCCTCCAGACAGGGAGCGTTTCCGATGAAACCGATGGACCCGGCCACCGAGCTCCGGCCGCTACCGACGGAACAATTGATCAACGAGTTGCAGTCCTACGGGGTGCGGCTGGTTGATCCCCGTGCCGGCGCCGATTCGCGCCGCGGCGGGGCCGGGCCGTCCGATCACAAGGCGCTGACGCTGGACGGCATGACGGTGATGGTCCCCGTCCACACCGCCCCGGCCTTCGAGAGCCCCTATCTGGTCGAGAAGCCGGACGCCTTCGGGCGCAGCCGCATCAGCCGCGACGGGCTGGCGCTCGGCGAGGTGTCGTTTCCGCTGCAGCCGAAATTCTACGGGCTGACCACCACTGAGGGCGTTCCCTATTCCAAGATCGCCGTGCTGCACGGGCGCGACGTGCTGGCGACCACCGTCCTTCAGACCTGCATCCGCTACCAGAGCCGGGCCAAGACCTGCCAGTTCTGCGCCATCGGCCAGTCGCTGGCCGCCGGCCGCACCATCGCGCGCAAGACGCCCTCCCAGCTCGCCGAGGTGGCCAAGGCCGCCGTCGAGCTTGATGGCGTCAAGCACATGGTGATGACGACAGGCACGCCGCCGGGCAAGGATCGCGGCGCCGCCATCCTCACCGAGAGCGCGGCGGCGGTGAAGGGCGCGGTCGACCTGCCGATCCAGGTGCAGTGCGAACCGCCCGACGACGATGCGTGGTTCGCCCGTATGTTCGAGGCCGGCGCCGACGCGCTCGGCATGCATCTGGAAGCCTGCACCGAAGAGGTGCGTCAGAAGATCATGCCCGGCAAGGCGCAGGTCTCGGTGGAGCGTTATTTCGAGGCGTTCGAGGCGGCGGTGCCGGTGTTCGGGCGCGGGCAGGTCTCCACCTACATCCTGGCCGGGCTCGGCGATGCCCGCGAGGACATTCTCGCGGTCTGCGATCGGCTGACCCGGATGGGCGTCTATCCCTTCGTGGTGCCCTTCGTGCCGATCTCCGGCACGCCGCTGGAGAGCCACCCGACCCCGTCCCCCGCCTTCATGAATTCCATCCTCGGCCCGCTCTCGGGAATGCTGCTGGCCACCGGGCTGAAGTCCATCGAGGTGAAGGCCGGCTGCGCCCGATGCGGCGCCTGCTCGGCGCTCTCCACCTATGAGCGGCGCAGTGCGGCGCAAGGCCTCGTGCGGCAAGGAGGCTGCGCATGATGTACGGCACCTTCCGCCCCTTCCTCGCCGCCGATTTCCAGGTGAAGTTCGCCACCCAGACCTGGGAGAAGCGCGGCGCCGCGCGGCTGCGCCACGAGGTGTTCTGCCACGAGCAGGGCCTGTTCGCGGGCGACGACCGCGACGCCGTCGACGACACCGCCATTCCCCTCGTCGCCGTCTCGCTGCTGGGGCTGCTGGCCGACGACGTGGTGGGGACGGTACGCATCCATGAGGCCGAGCCCGGCCTGTGGTGGGGCTCGCGCCTCGCCGTGGCGCCGGACTATCGCAAGGTCGGCGCGCTGGGCGCGGCGCTGATCCGCCTCGCCGTCTCCTCCGCCCATGCGCGCGGCTGCACGCGGTTCCTCGCCCATGTGCAGGCCCAGAACGCGCTGCTGTTCCGCCGCCTGCACTGGAACGTGGTGGAGGAGAAGGAACTGCACGGAAGGCCCCATTTCCTCATGCAGGCCGACCTCGCCTTCTACCCGCCGATCCTCGATGCCGAGACCGGCTTCCGCTCCGCTTCCCGCACCGCGCCGCTGCGGAAAGCGGCGTGAGAGGGAGATGTGACATGGCTCGCCCCGCGCTGTCCGATGCCGCCTTCGCACATATCATAAGCCGGCTACGTTCCTCCTCCGGCCTCACCGCGAAGGCCGATATCGCCGTGGCGGCGGCGCGGCTCGGGCTGGGCGGGCAAGGGTCGGGGGCGCAGGGCGTGGTGCCGGTGGGCGACGACTGCGCGGCGATCCCCGATGGCGACGGTTACCTGCTGCTCGCCATCGAAGGCTTCATGAACGAATTCGTCGTCGGCGACCCGTGGTTTGCCGGCTGGTGCGGGGTGATGGTCAACCTGTCCGACATCGCCGCCATGGGCGGGCGCCCGCTCGCCGTGGTCGACGCGGTGTGGGCTAAAGGAGAGGACGGCGCCGCCCCGGTGCTGGAGGGGCTGCGCGCCGCCTCCGCCCGCTTCGGCGTGCCCATCGTCGGCGGGCATACGAATCTGGCGACCGATCGCGGCCAGCTCTCCGTCGCCGTGCTCGGCCGGGCGAAAAAGCTCCTCACCTCGTTCGACGCCCGCCCCGGCGAGACGCTGATCGCCGCCATCGATCTGCGCGGGCGCTACCGCGAGCCCTTCTCCAACTGGGAAGCGGCCACCGACGCCCCGGCGGCGCGGCTGCGCGGCGATCTCGAAATCCTGCCCATGATCGCGGAGGCCGGCCTCTCCCGCGCCGCCAAGGACATCAGCCAGGGCGGGCTGGTGGGCACCGCCGCCATGCTGGCCGAATGCTCCGGCGTCGGGGTCGAGATCGACCTCGCCAGCGTGCCGGCGCCCGACGGTGTCGATCCGGCGCGCTGGCTGACGAGCTTCCCCAGCTACGGCTATCTGCTCACCGCCACCGCGACGGACGTGCCGGCGATTCTCGCCGCCTTCCACGGGCGCGGCATCGCCGCCGCGTCCATCGGCACGGTGACCGCCGGGCGCCGCGTCGTGGCGGTGAGCGGTGCCGCGCGCGCGACGATCTGGGACTTCGGAAGGCGCAGCCTGCTCGGCTGCGGACCGGCATTTCCGCAGCTTGATGAAGCAGCAGCGCTTGCAGTTGCGGAGGAGGCCCTATGACCCGCGCCCTGCGTATCGCCATCCTCGCCCATTCCACCAATCCGCGCGGCGGCGTCGTCCATGCGCTGGAGCTCGGCGACGCGCTCACCCGGCTCGGCCATGAGGCGGTGGTCCATGCGCCCGATCCGCGCGGCACCGGCTTCTTCCGGCCCAGCCTGTGCGCCACCGTGAGCGTGCCGGCCTCGCCGGTCGGACCCGACGTGACGGAGATGGTGCGTGTCCGCGCGGCCGATTATCTCCGCCATTTCGAGGCCCCGGGGGCGCGACGCTTCGATGCCTTCCACGCCCAGGATGGCATATCCGGCAATGCCTTGGCTACATTGAAGGAGGCCGGCCTCATCCCCGGCTTCGCCCGCACCGTCCACCATGTCGACGCCTTCGCCGACCCGGCGTTGCAGGCGCTCCAGCACCGCGCCATCGTGGAAGCCGACCGGCATTTCGTGGTCAGCGCCCTATGGCAGGGGCTGCTGGCGGAGACCTACGGGCTGCCGGCCACCATTGTCGGCAACGGCATCGATATCCAACGCTTTTCCCCCGTGCCCGACGGACGCGAGGCACCACTCGCTGCCCGCCTCGGGCTCGACATCGGACCCATCGTGCTCAGCGTCGGCGGGGTGGAGGCGCGCAAGAACACGCAGCGCATTCTGGAGGCGTTCGTCCAGCTACGGGCGCTGCACCCGCGCGCCCAGCTCGTCATCGCCGGCGGCGCCAGCGTGCTCGATCATCATGATTATGTTGAGGAATTCGAGGCGATGCGGGCCGCCTCCGGCCTGCCGGCCGAGGCCGTGCTGCGCACCGGCCCACTGCCTCAGGAAGACATGCCGGCGCTCTACCGGCTGGCCGACGTGCTTGCCTTCGCCTCGGTGAAGGAGGGCTTCGGCCTCGTGGCGCTGGAGGCGATGGCCTGCGGCGTGCCCACCGTGGTCTCGGCGATCGCGCCCTTCACCGAACATATCGGCGAGGGTGAGACCGTGTGGTGCGACCCGCTCCACCCCGGCTCGATCGCCGACGCGCTGGTGCTGGCGCTCCAGCCCGACACCCGCGCCCGCCTCAACGCCCTCGGCCCCTCGGTCGCCGCCCGGCACGACTGGGCATCGACCGCGCGGGCGCACCTGCCCACCTATGAGACTCTCGCGGAGGCTGTCCATGCCTGAAATGCGCTTCACCATTCGCTGGCCGGATGGCACGCGTGAGGGCTGCTACTCGCCTTCGCTGGTGATCAAGGACTATCTCACCCCCGGCGCGAGCTACCCGCTGGCGGATTTCCTGGCGAAAAGCCGCGAGGCGCTCACCATCGCCAGCGCCCGCGTCGAGGCCCGCTACGGCTTTGCCTGCTCGCGCGCCCTGGGCCAGCTCGCCCGGCTGGAGGCCGCCGGCCGCACCTATTCCACCCATCCCGACGCCCGCGTCGCCGTCGAGAGCTTCGACGCCTGAGCCCCGGAGAACAGCCATGAACGAGAATCGCGTTCCCCATTACCCGGTGATCGTCGTCGGTGGCGGGCAGGCCGGGCTGTCCACCAGCTATCATCTTGCCCGGCACGGCCTCGACCATCTGGTGATCGAGAAGCACAGGGCGATGCATGCCTGGGACACCCAGCGCTGGGACAATTTCTGCCTCGTCACGCCGAACTGGCAGTGCGACCTGCCGGGCCATCCCTATGCCGGGCCGGACCCTGACGGCTTCATGAGGAAGGACGAGATTCTGGCCTACCTCACGGCGTTCCGCGCCAAGGTCGACCCGCCGATCCGCGAGGGGGTGAGCGTGCGGCGGGTCACCCCGCGCGCCGGGGGCGGCTTCCTCGTCGCCACCAGCTCCGGCGAGTTCAGCGCCGACAACGTGGTGGTGGCCTCGGGCGGCTATCACGAACCGATCGTGCCGCGCATGGCCGAGCGCCTGCCGCCGGCCATCGCGCAGGTGCATTCGGCGCAGTACCGCAATGCCGGCCAGCTTCCCGAGGGGCCGGTGCTGGTCGTCGGCTCCGGCCAGTCCGGCGCGCAGATCGCCGAAGATTTGCACCTCGCCGGCCGCAAGGTGCATCTGGCGGTGGGCAACGCGCCGCGCTGCGCCCGCTTCTATCGCGGCCGCGACGTCGTCACCTGGCTCGCCGACATGGGCTATTACGACATGCCGGTGGAGCAGCACCCGCTGCGCGAGGGGGTGCGCGACAATACCAACCACTACGTCACCGGCCGCGATGGCGGGCGCGACATCGACCTCCGGAAGTTCGCCCTGGAGGGCATGGAGCTCCACGGCGTGCTGCGCGAGTTCGACGGCACCCATCTCGTCTTCGACACCAACCTCGCGCAGGCGCTGGACGAGGCCGACAAGACCTATAACGGCATCAACGCCGCCATCGACAGGCATATCGCCGAGAACGGGATCGCGGCGCCGCCGCCCTCGACCTACGAGGCCGTCTGGCGGCCGGCGCAGGAGCGCCCGCGGCTCGACCTCGCCGCCTCCGGCATCGCCGCCATCGTCTGGTGCATCGGCTTCCGGCCGGATTTCCGCTGGCTCGACGCGCCGGTGTTCAACGGCGCCGGCCATCCCCGGCACCGGCGCGGGGTCACCGCGCAGGAGGGCGTGTATTTCATCGGCCTGCCCTGGCTGCACAGCTGGGGATCGGGTCGCTTCGGCAGTGTCGGGCGCGACGCCGCGCACATCGTCACCCACATCGCCGCCCGCGCCGGGCAGGATGGCGCCACACGGGACCGCGCCGGACAGGACAGCGCCGCATGAATGTCGCGCTCCCCGCCGCCGCATTCGCCGCCACGCCCGCGCCGGTGGCGCAGGACACGGTGCGGCTCGGCATGCCGCAGCTCTGCCTCGGCGGCCTGTCGGAGACCTGGCTGCTGAAGGAGCTCGGCCACCGCCACTGGATGGCGCTGGCGCGGATGGCTGGGCGCGCCGTGCCCGATTTCCGCGCCGCCGACGGCGCGCCGGTCTATGCCGCCTTCAGCGCGCTGTCGGTGACCGACGCCGACTTCGCCAGCCTGGGCGAGAACGACGTGCTCGCCATTTCCTCGACCATCGCCCGCCTCACGCGCACCCAGTGCGCCAGCCGGCATGTCCTCACCTGCGCGGGGCGGACGGTGGGAGCGGTCGACCTGGTCTCGGTGTTCGTGCGCCGGGCGGCGGGCGGGGGCAACCACACGGTGGCGCGCGTCGCGCTTGACGGCTTTCCCCCGCCCGACATGACGAGCCGGCCGGACGTGGGTCTCGCCGCCCGTGCGGCGGCGTTCCGCGCCGGCCGGCCGGGGCCGGCGGTGGCGGGAGAGGTCGTGCTGGAGATCGACCCGTGCCCGGCGCAGGATTTCAACGGCGCCGGCTTCCTCTATTTCTCCAGCTTCATCGCCTTCATCGACCGCGCCGAATGGCGGTTCGACGGCCGGCGCGCGCCGCGGGCGACCACCCGGTCGCGCGAGGTGTTCTTCCACGGCAATATCGACCCCGGCGAGCGCGTCGTGGTGCGCAAGCTCGCCGCCCGGCGCGACGCCGATGGGCTCGCCCATCACTGCCGGCTGGAGCGTGAGAGCGATGGCGCGCCTCTCGCCGACGCCTTCACGTTTCGGCATCTGTGAGCCCGCGAAGCGTTGCGCGGCAAGCTCCGGAGAGCGGCCGTCATCAAGCTGTGAGAAAACCTGCGGAAGCCCGTTGCATTCTCCGCGAGGCTGGGGCATAGAGACGGCCCGTTCGGGGCGCCGATCAAGACCGGCACCGGACGACGGAGCGGGCGGGTGTAGCTCAGGGGTAGAGCACAACCTTGCCAAGGTTGGGGTCGTGGGTTCGAATCCCATCGCCCGCTCCAAATTTTCCAAATAAAATCTGATAGTTAGCAAACGCCCTTCGGGGCGTTTTCTGCTTCCAAAGCTCCACGCTGCGCGCGTTGGAAGCAGAACGGAAGCATCTGCAGGAAAGTCGCTGGATAGCATGGCGCGCTGACGGCGCCCTGGCCTGCTGCCGGTTTCGTGGACACCGCGATTGGGTGTTTCATGAAGCCGGAG
>NZ_JAHBGC010000043.1 GCF_018390645.1 Ancylobacter dichloromethanicus | reverse complement strand
ACTGGCAATCAACGGCCCTTGAAGGCAGGTTGAGGCCGGCACGAAGGGCGCGCGCCAGGTGCCGCCGAAGGTGACCAAGACGGCGAAGCCCTGATCCCCAAACGACGGGCGGCGGAGACAGATTGGCTCGCAATCCGCGCACTCAATGGCTGGCTATGACGCGCCCGCGCGCAGTCGCGTCGTCGCGATATCGAAATATGCCTCCTCCACCTCGATACCGACATAGGGCAGGCCTCGGCGGGCGCAGGCGAGGCCCACTGTGCCGCTGCCCATGAAGGGGTCGAGGACAGGCCCCTCGATCGGCTTCATAAGCCCCTCCATCAGCTCCACCGGCTTTCCGGCGATGTGGTGCTTCTTGTGCGGCTTGGGCATGCGGAAGACACCCGGCGCCGTGCCGCCGGCAAGTGGCCGAGGCCCGTTGGTGCCCCACACCACGTACTCCGCCTGGATACGGTAGCGGCCCTGCTGGGGGCGGCTTCCCTCGGTCTTGTCCCAGGGAACAATGCCCCGCCAGATCCAGCCCGCGCATTGCAGGGCATCGGTGGTCACCGGCAGTTGCCGCCAGTCGGAGAAGACGGCGCAGATGGCACCGGGCATGGCCACAGCCCGTGCCCGGCCGAGCCATAGGGTGGACCAGGCGAGGAAGGAGCGCTGGTCGCGCGTATCGCCGGCGAACTCGGGGTAGAGCCGGCGACTCTCCTGGCCCAGATACTTGGCGCTGGTGACCTTGATCCGCTCGCCGGCCGTCGCCCCGCCCGAACAATAGGGCGGGTCGGCCAGCACCATGGCGAAGCAAGGATCGAGGGTTGGCATGATCTCCAGCGCGTCGCCCAGATACAGGGTCGCCTGGTCTATCGTTTCGGCGCGAGGCCGCATGCGTCGTCTCCGTTGGAGTGACGCTCGCGGCGTTCGGATTCGGGCTCGATCGGCCTCAGGAAATTGAGCGTGCCGCAGCGGCGGCACTTGATCTCGACGGCCCCTCGAAGGGCACCGCCGGCGGCGCGGAAAAGCAGCGCGCCGCAGCTGCATCTTATGTCCTTCACGCGATCTTAAGTCCACATGAGGCATTCCGCCCAGGCTCGGCCGAGCATGGGGCGGGGTTGCGGTCATGTTTGTGCGCCGCACGCGGGTTTCGTCGCCAAACAGCCCCGCGCCGGGGTCCACCCGGACCCCGTCATCCATCACCTTGCCCTCCCTCCGGCTTCGCCGTCACGTCGATGGTCGAGAGCACCGGCGCGCCCTTCTCCCAGCTGGTCGAGATGCGCTCGCTCGGCCAGGTGCCGTCGATGCCCTCGCCAAAGCCCGACGCCTCGACCAGGGCACCGGCCGAATAGGCCGGGTCGAACTCGGTGACGAAGAAGCCCGAGCCGGTGAGCGTGTTGAGCTCGCGGGCGCGCGCCTCGGCCGCCGCCTCGGCCTCGGCCTTCGTGGCGCGCGGATGGATGAGATTGTTCGTCGGCCCCTCGCTCCCGGCGCTCTTTTCGGCGAGCTTGCGCCGCCCGCTCGTCGGGTCCTGCCAGGCTGCCGCCACCTTGCCAAAGCGCGGGCGAGGCTCGCCCTCGACATTCCATCCAGAGCTTCCGAGCCGTTGGACGCGGATGCGTGGAAGCTCAGTGCCGGCGGCATCCGTGCCGGCGCCGCGCCGCACCACGGCGAGCTTCTCGCCGCCCGGCTTCACGATGCCGCCATGCTCGGCCGCCAGCCGCGAGGCGAAGTCGATCGGCGAGGCCTCCCAGCGCAGCACGTAGGGAATGCGCACCTCGGCCAGTTGCGGGTCGATCGCCAGCGAGAGCCCGGCCGAGCGCGCCACTTCGCCGAGAATGTCGGCGAGGCTCCTGTCGTCGAAATGCATGGTGCCGCCGGCCTTCACCTCGCCGGCATAGGTCACCGCCCGCGCCGTCATCACCATGGCCTCGGCGCCGCCCGGCTCCCAGCCGAGGCCGTAACGCTCCACCTTGAAGGCGCCGAGCGGCAGCACCTGCGTTTCCGCATAGCCCGCCCAGGGCTTGAGGAGGTCGCCCTCCTTGGGCAGCGGCAGCCGCCGGCCTTCGTCATTGAGGAACACCTGCAGCTGGTCGTTCTGGATGCCGACCTCGTCGGTCAGGCCGGCGCCGAGGAAATAGGGCGCCATCGAGCCCATCAGATTCGTGTCGCCCTTGAAGAGCTGAAAGACCGGGGTCTTCATCAGTCGCCCCAGATCCGCGGCACCTTGACGGCCGCCTTCGCCGCGTCGCGCGGCGGAAGCCTTATCTCGGTGCCGACCGGAAAGAGCGGCCCCTTGCGGGCGAGGCCGGGGTTGAGATCGAGGATGGCCTCGACCGTGCCGCCGGTCTCGGTGCCGAGCTCGGCGCGGGCGATACGGTCCAGGCGCTCGCCGTCGCGGGAGGTGCGGTAGATGCGATCGACCGTCGTCATACCGTGCGCAGCTCCACCTCAAAGCCGAGCTTGAGCCCGCCATACTCGGCAAGGTCCGACACGCGCTCGACGGCGAAGGTGCCGAGCACGGTGCCGACGAAGCCCACCGCCATTTGGATCACCGGCAGGGCTCGCCCCGTGTTCTGGCTGGCGCGGATCGCCTGGTAGTCCGGCAGGCCGCCAATGGCGGAGGGAAACAGCACGCCGGAGATGACGAAGGTGTCGCGGCGCATGCCATGGAACTGCGCGCCGTCCGCACCGCCCCAGCGGGGAAACTCGGCCAACACCGCCTCGGTGGTGAACTCCATTTCCCGGCCGTTCAGCCCCACCGGCTGGAACACATGCGGGCCGATGCACATCAGCGCCATCTCAGCCCACCGTGTCGTTCAGCGCGCTGGCGCCAGAGCCCAGCCGCGCCAGCCGCCGGTCCACCGCCCGCGCCGAGCGCTGCGGGTCGGAGGCGCCGTAGATGTTGAAGGTGTTGGCCTGGGCGACGGAACGCGAATTGCTGATCGAACTCGTCCGCTTGGGCTTGGCAGGCGGGAGCGGAACGGGAGGCCCATCCGGCAGGCTCGCTCCGCCAGGGACGAACTGTGGCGATATCGTCGGGGTAGCGGTGAAATCGAAGAGCCCGCGAATCCAGTCCGCGATGGACTTCGCCTTTTCGACGGCCTTCGCACCCTCCGTGCCGATGGCATCCGTTACCCCCTGCATACTTGTCGCCATGGCGTCCTTTGCGCCGGGAACGGCAAGCAATTTCTCCATCTCCGCCCTCGCCTCACTGAGCCGAGCCTCGATGTCTTCTAGCCACTCGCGAGATCCCTCAACGCCCAGCTTCATCTGGCTCATGGCGGTCGCGCGTTTCTGCTCAAGGGCCTCCACGCGCTTTTTGGCCTGGAAGAGGTCATGGTGCTCGCGCCGCTGCCCTTCCTCAACCTCCCGCCGCATCCCCGGATTCTTATCCAGTTCCGCCTGCTGCTGCGGCGGAAGCGCCTCGCCCTTGGCGCGCTTGGCGATCATCTCGTCGATCTTCACGGCGCGGTCGAACACCGCGTTAATGTTCTCCAGCAAGGACGAAACGGCGTCCGCAGCGCCGCCGATCGCAGGCGTCAATGACTTACCGATGTTCGCTCCAAGAGCGGAGAACTGGTTGTTCATCTTCTGGATTTTTGAAGAGGTCAGATCATCGAAGATGCTGAAAGCGCGGTCGACCGAGCCCTTGCTGCGCGCCGGATCGTCGATCATGTCGAGCGATTTGATGATCAGGTCCAGCGACTGCGCCATGCGGGCCGCGTCATCGGCATATTCCAGACCCATCAGATCGGTGAGGACCCCCATCTGCTTCTCGGGGTTCAGATCCTTGATGCGGCGGAACACTTCCACGATCGCCTCGGCTGGGCCTTCGGCGATCATCTTGGAAAGCTGTTTGCTCGATAGGCCCAGCGCCTTCAGTCCGCCCTGGAAGGACTTGCTCTGCTTCGACGACGTCTGGAGCTTGGTGAGCAGCGAATTGAAGCCGGTGCTCGCCACCTCGGACGAGACACCGAGCGACAGAATGGCCGACCCGAAGGCTGCGGCCTCGGCCTCGGCAAGCCCGAATATGCGGGCCTGCCCTCCGGTGCGCGACAGGAACTCCATGATGTCGGCTTCCTTCGCCGCCATGTTGTCGCCGAGGTAGTTGACCGCGTCGGCAAGTGCTTCGATCTGCTCCTGGTTGAGCTGGAACACATTGCCGAGCTTGGCCAGCCGGTCCCCGCTTTCCTCGGCCGACAGCCCGAAGGCAACGGCGGCCTTGGCGGCGAAGGTGCCGAACCGCGCCAGATCCTGCATCGGTCGGCCGGCGAAGCCGGCCTGAGCCACCAGCTTCGCGATCTCCTCCTTCGCCAGCGGCGTCTCGCGGCTTAGCCGAAGGATCGTCTGCTCCAGGGCATTGAACTCCGCCTCGGGCATCTCGACGGCCTTGCGGACCTCCGCCATGGCGTCCTCAAACGACATGGCGGCCTTCGCGGCTCCAGTAAATGCTGCCGTCACGGCGACAGCGCCGGCCGCAACGAT
>NZ_JAHBGC010000042.1 GCF_018390645.1 Ancylobacter dichloromethanicus | reverse complement strand
TGGGTTCGATGGGGCCGGCCGATGCGACCGGCGAGACCGATGCGACCGGTGAGACCGGCGAGGCCGGACCGGCCGGCCTCGCCCCTCCCGCCGGCCTCTCCCTGCCCGCTCAGTGGTTCAGATTCTTCACCACGTCCTCGACCATCTTCTTGGCGTCGGCGAACAGCATCATGGTGTTGTCGCGGAAGAACAGCTCGTTCTCGACGCCGGCATAGCCCGCCGCCATGCCGCGCTTGATGAACAGCACCGTCTTGGCCTTCTCCACGTCGAGGATCGGCATGCCGTAGATCGCCGAGCTCGGGTCGGTCTTGGCCGCCGGGTTGGTCACGTCGTTGGCGCCGATGACGAAGGCGACGTCGGCCTGCGCGAACTCCGAGTTGATGTCCTCCAGCTCGAACACCTCGTCATAGGGCACGTTGGCCTCCGCCAGCAGCACGTTCATGTGCCCGGGCATGCGCCCCGCCACCGGATGGATGGCGTATTTCACCTCGACGCCCTCCTCCTTCAGCTTGTCCGCCATCTCGCGCAGCGCGTGCTGCGCCTGCGCCACCGCCATGCCGTAGCCCGGCACGATGATCACCTTCGACGCGTTCTTCATGATGAACGCCGCGTCCTCGGCCGAGCCCTGCTTCACCGGACGCGTCTCCACCGCCCCCGCCGGGCCGCCCGCCGCGTCGCCGCCGAACCCGCCCAGGATCACCGAGACGAAGCTGCGGTTCATGCCCTTGCACATGATGTAGCTCAGGATCGCGCCGCTTGAGCCCACCAGCGCCCCGGTGATGATCAGCGCCGTGTTGCCCAGCGTGAAGCCGATCCCCGCCGCCGCCCAGCCCGAATAGGAGTTGAGCATCGACACCACCACCGGCATGTCGGCGCCGCCGATCGGGATGATGATCAGCCCGCCGAACACCAGCGCCGCGATCACGATCAGCCAGAACACGGTGTGGCTCTCGGTCACGGTCAGCACCACGATCAGCGCCACGATCAGCAGCGCCAGCCCGGCATTGATCAGGTGCCGGCCCGGCAGCAGGATCGGCTTGCCCGACATGTTGCCGTTCAGCTTGGCGAAGGCGATCACCGAGCCGGTGAAGGTGATGGCGCCGATGGCGACGCCGAGACTCATCTCGACCAGCGCCTGGGCATGGATCAGCCCCGGCTCGCCGATGCCGAACGCCGCCGGCGCGTACAGCGCCGCCGCCGCCACCATCACTGCCGACAGCCCGACGAGCGAGTGGAACGCCGCCACCAGCTGCGGCATCTGCGTCATCGCGATCTTGCGCGCGATATAGGCGCCGGCGCCGCCGCCAATGGCGAGCCCGCCCACCAGCAGCGCCCAGCCCCCCAGCCCCGCCGGCGGCGAGGAACCCAGCGTGGTCAGGATGGCGATGGCCATGCCGACCATGCCGAACAGATTGCCCTGGCGCGACGTCACCGGGCTGGACAGCCCGCGCAGCGCCAGGATGAACAGCACCCCGGAGACGAGGTACAGAAGCGCGACCAGATTGGCGTTCATGGCGGCGCTCACTTCTTCTTCGAGTACATGGCGAGCATCCGGCTGGTCACCAGGAACCCGCCGAAGATGTTCACGCTGGCCAGGACCAGCCCGACAAAGCCGAAGCCCCGCGCCCATTCCGTGCCGTCCGCAACCGTGTCGACGCCCACCGCCAGCAGCGCCCCGACCACGATCACCGACGAGATCGCGTTGGTCACGCTCATCAAGGGCGTGTGCAGCGCCGGCGTCACCGACCACACCACGTAGTAGCCGACGAACACCGCCAGCACGAAGATGGCGAGCCGGAACACGAACGGGTCGATCGCCCCGCCGGTCAGCGCGTGCGCCGCCGTGCCGGCGATCTCCCCATAGCTCTGCGCCGCCGCGTCGGCATAGGCCTGCGCCGCCTGCGCCGCCTGCCGCGCCACTTCCGCCGCCATGCGCGCGCCCTCCGCCGCGTTCTGTGCCACAGCGTCCGCGACG
>NZ_JAHBGC010000041.1 GCF_018390645.1 Ancylobacter dichloromethanicus | reverse complement strand
CACGAGAGCTGGCGCCCTCGCTTCAAAGCCTACCACCTATCCTACACATACCGACACGAATGCCAGTGCAAAGTTGCAGTAAAGGTGCACGGGGTCTTTCCGTCTGACCGCAGGAACCCCGCATCTTCACGGGGAATTCAATTTCACTGAGTCTATGCTGGAGACAGCGGGGAAGTCATTACGCCATTCGTGCAGGTCGGAACTTACCCGACAAGGAATTTCGCTACCTTAGGACCGTTATAGTTACGGCCGCCGTTTACCGGGGCTTCGATTCAAAGCTTGCACCTCTCCTCTTAACCTTCCGGCACCGGGCAGGCGTCAGACCCTATACGTCATCTTGCGATTTCGCAGAGCCCTGTGTTTTTGCTAAACAGTTGCCACCCCCTGGTCTGTGCCCCTCCCGCCTGGTTGCCCAAACGGAAGGCCTCCTTATCCCGAAGTTACGGAGGTAAATTGCCGAGTTCCTTCAGCATAGTTCTCTCAAGCGCCTTGGTATACTCTACCAGTCCACCTGTGTCGGTTTCGGGTACGGTCTATAATGTGGGAGCTATTTCCTGGAACCCCTTCGAAGCCAGAACAGAACCAATTCGTCTGACAACACACGGGATTCGTCACTACCCACAGGCTCAGGAATATTCACCTGATTCCCATCGACTACGCCTTTCGGCCTCGCCTTAGGGGCCGGCTAACCCTGCGCAGATTAGCTTTACGCAGGAACCCTTGGACTTTCGGCGACAGTGTCTCTCACACTGTTTGTCGTTACTCATGTCAGCATTCGCACTTCCGATACCTCCAGAGGCCCTCACGGGTCCTCCTTCGCAGGCTTACGGAACGCTCCGCTACCGCTTGCCCGAAGGCAAACCCTAAGCTTCGGCGCGTGGCTTGAGCCCCGTTACATTTTCGGCGCAAGAATCCTAGACCAGTGAGCTGTTACGCTTTCTTTAAAGGATGGCTGCTTCTAAGCCAACCTCCTGGTTGTTTTCGGACTCTCACATCCTTTCACACTTAGCCACGACTTGGGGGCCTTAGCTGTAGGTCAGGGTTGTTTCCCTCTCGACGACGGACGTTAGCACCCGCCGTCTGTCTCCCGCGCAGTACTTCCAGGTATTCGGAGTTTGGTTAGGTTTGGTAAGGCGGTAAACCCCCCTAGCCCATCCAGTGCTCTACCCCCTGGAGTATTCACGCGAGGCACTACCTAAATAGTTTTCGCGGAGAACCAGCTATTTCCGAGTTTGATTGGCCTTTCACCCCTAGCCACAAGTCATCCGAGACCTTTTCAACGGGCACCGGTTCGGTCCTCCAGTGCGTGTTACCGCACCTTCAACCTGCTCATGGCTAGATCACTCGGCTTCGGGTCTAATCCGACGAACTGAACGCCCTGTTCAGACTCGCTTTCGCTGCGCCTACACCTATCGGTTTAAGCTTGCTCGCCAGACTAAGTCGCTGACCCATTATACAAAAGGTACGCAGTCACCCAGGACGAACCTTGGGCTCCTACTGTTTGTAGGCATCCGGTTTCAGGAACTGTTTCACTCCCCTTGTCGGGGTGCTTTTCACCTTTCCCTCACGGTACTTGTTCGCTATCGGTCGCTGAGGAGTACTTAGGCTTGGAGGGTGGTCCCCCCATGTTCAGACAGGATTTCACGTGTCCCGCCTTACTCGAGGATGAATGCTTGCATTACGTGTACGGGGCTATCACCCACTAAGGCTCGGCTTTCCTGACCGATTCCACTTGTCGCACATTCACCACTGGCCTGGTCCGCGTTCGCTCGCCACTACTAACGGAGTCTCTGTTGATGTCCTTTCCTCCGGGTACTTAGATGTTTCAGTTCCCCGGGTTCGCTTCAAACCCCTATGTATTCAGGGCTTGATACCTTCATCTGACAACTGGAATTCCAAAGCCTCAACCCTCGGGATCGCTCCCAAGGCCCAAGACTTCAGAGTCCCAGTCGTCGAAGGTGGGTTTCCCCATTCGGAAATTCACGGATCAAAGCTTGTTCGCAGCTCCCCGTGACTTATCGCAGCGTACCACGTCCTTCATCGCCTCTCAGCACCAAGGCATCCACCGAATGCCCTTAAGACACTTGATCGTTCTCATCTTCGATGCCCACCCCTAGCGAAATTCCGTGCGGAATTTCGCGGAAGCGCGGCGGTTTTGAGAGACCCGCCGCACGGCATCAAAGCTATTTCTAAAGACCAGCTTGCTTCGCAGTTGTTCGAGGACGGTGCGGTCACGCTCCCGACGGGCACGTCCACGGCTTCCCGTGTCGCGTCCTGCCGGAACCCCAGGGCCGAGGCCCGGAGATCCCTGCGGATCGAACAAC
>NZ_JAHBGC010000040.1 GCF_018390645.1 Ancylobacter dichloromethanicus | reverse complement strand
AGCGGCAGGTGGGATTAGCTTAACTGCGCGTCCACGAAACCGGCAGCAGGCCAGGGCGCCGTCAGCAGCGCGCCGATCGCGGTCGGCTCTACGATCGCGGAGTGGTGTCGGGTCTTCGGCGCGATAAGGGCGCCACGAAGAGGATGCGTCGGGTCGATCTCTGCCTTTTGCGTGCTGACCGCATAGCGGAATACGCGGCTGCAAATCCCCCGCAGGCGCCGCGCCGTCTCGAAGGTGCCGCGACCCTCCACCTTCTTGAGAAGTTCGAGCACCTCGGCGGGCTTGATCTGGGCAACGGGTCGGTCGCCGAGAGCAGGGTAGGCGAAGTCTTCGAGCAGCCACTTGGCACTGCCCACCGTCGAATCGGCGCGGCCCTCAGCCACCAGCTTGGCGAGGTACTCGGTGCCCAACGCCCGGAAAGTGTGTTTCGTAAGGGCGTCAGACTCGACCCGGTCCTGCTTTCGCCGGGCGGCTGGATCGCAGCCCGCCGCCAGAAGCGCCTTCGCTTCATCCCGGCGAGCACGTGCGTCCTTGAGGGAAACGGCAGGGTAGGCGCCAAACGAAAGTTGCTTCTGCTTTCCGTCGAATCGGTAAGCCATTCGCCACAGGCGCCCGCCGGTGGGGCTGACGAACAGATGAAGGCCGCCGCTGTCGATAGCTTCCGGGGTTTGTCGGCAGCCCTGGCGCTTCGGCAGATCGTGTCTGTCAGCGTCATTTTGTTGGCATTTGATTCCAGCGAGTTGGTCGATGCCAACAACTATGTCAACAAAATCGCTGGATGCCACCGGATTGCGCTGGACTGCGTCGAACTGTCGACGCGCCCCAAGCCTTTGCAAATCAAACGTTTTCTGGACTTTCCCGGACAGCCTCGGCGGAGGTGGTGGCCTCCCGGAAGGGGCGCTAGCGCCGCATGTGCTTCAAGGGATTGAGCTGGCTAACAGCCCGCTTTCTCCCACTGTATTCATTGGGCTTTTCGCCGCTTTGGCGAACCGCGCGGCGCCCCGTTTGGAGGGTGCGCCATGAACGGGATGACCCACGAACAGGCGTTCGCGATCGCCGCGATCGTCGACCCGCCGACGGGTGCTCCCCGCCCCAGCCATGGCGGCCGGCGCCGTCCTCGCCCGGCGGCCAAGGAGCCCTATTCGGGCTGGCTGGCGGACTGCGCGCGGGACGACAAGGGCCAGCCGCTCGGCAACCTGGCGAACGCGGCGCACGCCCTGCGCTGCGATCCCGGTATCGCCCAGCTGTTCAGCTTCGACGAGTTCCGCTCGACCATGATGCTGGAGAATCCGGTGCCGAAGGTCGGCGAGGGCGACCTCCTCCCCGATGACGACTTCGTGCCCCGGCAGGTGTGCGACAACGACGTGAACCGGCTGCAGGAGTACCTGCAGGGCGCCGGCCTGCCGCGCCTCGGCAAGGACACGACCTTTCAGGCCGTCGATATCCGGGCGCATGAGCGCGGCTATCACCCCGTGCGCGAGTATCTCGACGGCTTGCCCTGGGATGGCACCCCGCGCGTCGTGACGTGGCTGCAGACCTATCTCGGCTGCGAGAAGACGCTCTACACCTCGCAGATCGGCGCCATGTTCCTCATCGCCATGGTGGCGCGCATCTTCGAGCCCGGCTGCAAGGCTGACTACATGCTGGTGCTCGAAGGGCCGCAGGGCGCCATGAAGTCCACGGCCTGCCGCATCCTCGGCGGCGAGTGGTTCTCCGACAACATGCCGGACGTGACCAGCGGCAAGGACGTAAGCCTGCATCTGCGCGGCAAATGGCTGATCGAGATTGCCGAGCTGTCGGCGATCAGCAAGGCGGAGGATGCGGCCCTGAAGGCCTTCCTTACCCGCTCGGTCGAGCGCTACCGCCCGCCTTACGGCCGCATCGAGGTGGAGATGCCCCGCCAGTGCGTCTTCATCGGCACCACGAACAAGGGCACCTATCTGCGCGATGAGACGGGCGGGCGTCGCTACTGGCCGGTGAAGGTCGGCACCATCGACCCGAACGCGCTGGAGCGCGACCGCGACCAGCTCTTCGCCGAGGCAGTCCACCTCTATCGGGCGGGCCGTTCATGGTGGCCATCGGCCGAGTTCGAGCGTACCCATATCAAGCCGCAGCAGGAGGCGCGATTCGAGGCGGATGCCTGGGAGGAAATCGTCGCGCCGTGGCTGATCGGTAAGACGCGCGTCACGGTCAAGGACGTCGCGCTGTTTGCCCTCGGCATGGACATGTCGCGTATTGGCACGGTGGATCAGCGGCGCATCGCCACCTGCCTTGAGCGTGTCGGCTGGGGTCGGGTGCCGCGCGGGCCAAGAGGCGAACGTTGGTTCGGGCCGATCGAGGGAGGTGTGCGGTGACGCTCATCGACCCGAAGAAGCTGACGCACCCTGACGCACTGACGCACTCCGACGCAGTTTCCATAACCCCTGTGTGTACGCGCGCGCACGCATGCCCCTTATATAGAGAACTGCGTCAGAGTGCGTCAGTGCGTCAGAGTCCGTCAGGACAGGCTGACGAGGGGATAGGCCAGAAGCTGATCGAGTTGGCGAGCCGGGTTCGCCGTCTTGTCCCCTCGCACCGTGACCCCGAGGCGTTCCACGAGGCCAAGTCGGAGATCGAGGCGGAGCTGCGGCTTCTGTCGCGGGTCCTCCCCCCGGTCCCTGTATGCGGGCGGCGAGAGCGCTTGAGTTCGCTAGACGGGGCGCGTTTGAGCCCTAAAGTCTCCGGCTTGAGAAAGGGTTGAGAATGCAGGATTTGCATAGCTCCTCCCTCTTCGCCGACGTGGTCGAAAGGCCGGCGGAAACCCTGTCCAAGAAGGGTTTTGCCGAGGCGATCGGCGTCTCGGCCGGGCGCGTGTCGCAGATGATCGCCGGCGGGCTTCCTGTCGAGCCGAACGGGCGCATCCATGTGGCGCGGGGCAAGGCGTGGGTGGCCGAGAATGTCGACCCGAACCGCCGGCGCGCCTCGCTCGATGGCCCTGCCCTTCCTTTGGCTTCCGCCTCGCCGCTTCCAGCCTCCTCCCGTGCGGTGCGCGACGCGGCGGAGGCGGAGATCGCCCGGCTGAAGGCCGAGCGCATGGGGCGGGCGCTGATCGACCGGGCGGCGACGCTGCGCACCATCGAGAGCCGCGCCCGCTTCGAGCGCGACGCCTGGCTCGGCTGGGTGAACCGGGCGGCACCGGAGATCGCCTCCACCACCGGCGCCGACCTCGCCGCCGTGGTGGCGGTGCTGGACCGGCTGGTGCGCGCCCAGCTGGTCACCCTGGCCGACATGCCGCTGGAGGACTTCCCCGATGACTGACGCCCTCGACCTCGCCGACCTTACCGCCGAGCTGGTCGACGCGGCCTGGCGGCGCGGGCTGCGGCCGGAGCTGCAGCTGACCGTGACCGAATGGGCGGACGCCAACCGCACCCTGCCGGGCACGAATGCCGAGCCGGGGCCGTGGCGCACCGCCCGCGTGCCCTATCTCGCCGAGATCATGGATTGCCTCTCCACGGCCTCCCCCGTCGAGCGGGTGGTGCTGATGAAGGGCGCGCAGACCGGCGGCACCGAGGCCGGGCTCAACGCCATCGGCTATTGGGTGGCGCACGCGCCGGGGCTGATCCTCGCCGTGTGGCCTTCCATCGACATGGTGCGCCGTAACTCGCGCACCCGCATCGAGCCGCTGATCGAGGGCACGCCTGCCCTGCGCTCGCGTATCGCCCCCGCCCGCTCCAAGGACCCCGGCAATACGGTGGGGCTGAAGGAGTTCCCCGGCGGCGCCCTCATCATGACCGGCGCCAACTCCGCCACCGGCCTGCGCTCCACCCCGGCGCGCTATCTCGTGCTCGACGAGGTGGACGCCTTCCCCGCCGATGCTGATGGCGAGGGTGACCCGGTGGCGCTGGCGGTGCAGCGCACCGTGACCTTCCGGGGCCGACGCAAGATCTTCCTCATCTCCACCCCGACCGAGGCCGGGGTGTCGCGCATCGAGAAGGCCTATGCCGAGAGCGACCAGCGCCGCTACTTCGTGCCCTGTCCCCACTGCGGCACGCACCAGGCTTTGAGCTGGCGCGGCGTGACCTGGCCGGAGGGCGAACCGCGCAAGGCGTTCTACACCTGCGAGGCCTGCGGCGGGGTGATCGAGGAGGCGGACAAGCCGGCGATGCTGGCCAGGGGCGAATGGCGCGCCACGGCGCAGGGCGACGGCCTCACCGCCGGCTTCCACCTCTCGGCGCTGTACTCGCCCTTCGAGAGCTGGGGAGAGATCGCCGCCGACTTCCTCACCTCGAAGCGCGACCCGGCCCGGCTGAAGACATGGACCAACCTCAAGCTCGGCGAGGCCTATGAAGACCGGGACATGGCGCCGCTGGCGCCGGACAGCCTCGCCTCACGCGGCATCGCCTGCGACCCGGCCTGGACCGAGCTGCTTCCCGAGGGCGTCGCGGTCATCACCGCCGGCGTTGACACCCAGGACGATCGCATTGAAGTGGAGTTCGTCGGCTGGGGCCGGGGCGAAGCCAGCTGGTCGCTCGACTATGACATCGTCCACGGCGACACCTCGCGCCCCGAGGTGTGGGCGGCACTCGACCGCCTGCTCGCCCGCCGCTTCCGCCACCCCAGGGCGATCCCCGACCTTCCCATCCTCGCCGTTGCCATCGATTCCGGCGGGCATCGCACCGACCAGGTGATGCGGTTCTCGGCCGAGCGGCTTAACCGCCGGATATGGGCGATCAAGGGCCGAGGCGGGCCGGGCGTGCCGCCCTGGCCCAAGCGCCCGCCCAAGCTGCGCAGCGCCAGCCTCGCCCCCGTCCATATCGTCGGCGTCGACACGCTCAAGCACGGGCTGCTCTCGCGGCTGCGGATCGACGATGGCGGCCCCGGCGCCTGCCACTGGCCGGCCGAGCGCGACTATCTCTGGTTCACCGGCCTCGTCGCCGAGCGCCCGGTGCGCCGCTACACGCGCGGCATCGCCCGCATCGAATGGGTGCCCGACCCCGGCGTGCGCAACGAGCCCCTCGACTGCCGCGTCTACGCCACGGCGGCCCTGCATGGGCTCTACGCCGCCGGCATGAGCCTGGCGGAGATGGTGGGCAAGGTGGAGGGTGCGGAGGTTCGGGCTGGGGCTACGGGGGCGGAGGTTGCCGGCGAGGCGCCGCGCCGGGCGCCCGCCGTGGTGCGGTCAAGCTGGGTGGGGTAAGGAAGGAGAATGGCCCGAGCGGCTCCCTGGTGCGAACGGCCGCTTCTCGCTCCCAAATTCGTTGTTCCGCGATTGTTGCCACCTCGCCAAAACTGCAAATTCCCGTGGATCCATTCCCCACGAGCAACCTAGGGTCGGGACTCATAACCAGTAGCTGACGGTGGCCGCGATGCAGACGGCTGCGAGGAAGTTGACGGCGTTGCGGTCGTACCGCGTGGCGACGCGTCGGAAGTCTTTGAGGCGGCAGAACATGCGCTCGATGGCGTTTCGGTTCCGGTAGAGCACGGGGGAGAAAC
>NZ_JAHBGC010000004.1:72993-481612 GCF_018390645.1 Ancylobacter dichloromethanicus | reverse complement strand
GGCGGCGGCCTGCGCGGCGGCGGCCTCGGCCTCCTGGCGCGCGATCTTGGCGGCCTTGCGCGCTTCGGCGGCGGCCTGGCGGGCCTCGGCGGCAGCCTTGCGCTCGGCCGCCTTGGCAATCATCACCGGGTCGTCCGGCCCCGGCCGGGCCGCGAGCTTCTCAAGCAGGCGGGCCTTGGCTTCGGCGGCGGTCTTCTGGCGGTCTTGAAAGGTATCGCTCATTTTCATGCGCCTCCCTTATCTCTTTTTGAACGAGATTGACAGCCGCTTGCGACCAACTAGTTTCCGCGCGCGATCCGGCCGCATGCAGCCGCGTCTCGCTGCTCGCGGTGCGGTTCATGACTCCCAGAGATCTGGCCTCCTACGTCTTCCTGGCGTTCGTCTGGGGTGCGTCCTTCGTGGTGATGGATCACAACATCCACGCCTTCGGCTGGGTCGGCTCGGTCTCCTTCCGCGCCCTGCTGGCGGCGGCGACGCTGTTCCTCGCCGCCCGCGCCATCGGCCGCCGGCTGGATTTCTCGTTCGGCCTCTTTCCGCTGTTCGTGGTCGGCGCCACCACGGTCGCCGCCCAGCTGGCCCTGCTGGCCTATGGGCTGCCGCGCATCGGCACCGCCATGTCGGCGATCCTGGTCGCCACCATCCCGCTGTTCTCGATGCTGATCGCGGCGCTGTGGCGGGTCGAGCCGATCCGGCTCGGCGGCGCCGTCGGCATCGCGCTCGGCGCCGCCGGCATCGTGCTGCTGGTCGGCTTTCCGGCCCAGCCGGTGACGGCCGATTTCCTCGTCGGCTGCGCCGCGACGCTGGGCTCGACCCTGTCCTCGGCCTTCGGCAGCGTCTATGCCGGGCGCCGCCTGTCGGCCGCCGGCTCGTGGGAGATCACCATCGGCGCCTTCCTGTTCGGCGGGCTGCTCACCCTGCCGCTGCTCGCCTTCGTGCCGGTGCCGGGGATGCCGGAACTGAAGGATTTCGGCACGCTGGTCATCGCCGGGGTGGGCATGAGCGCCATCACCTATGTGATCTTCTACCGGCTGATCGCCTCCATCGGCCCGACCCGGGCGCTCAGCGTCGAGTTCGGCGTCACCGGCGTCGCCATCACCATCGGCACGGTGCTGCTGAACGAGCCGCTATCGCTGCCCCAGCTCGCCGGCGGCGCGGTCATCGGCATTGGCTGTGCGCTGGTGCTCGGCCTCATCCGCCTCGGCCGCACCGAGGCGGCGATGGAGCACCCGGGCGCCTGAGGGCGGTCGCGCCCCGCGCGGCGCCGATCCGGGACCCAGCGGCACCCCCCCGCGCAGCGGACAACCCCCGCCCCGGCCGTCACCCGGCGGAAAACCCGCGCAGGGGCGAAATCGACTTCACCCCGCCAGCAGCGTGGAGCGGCTGAGGCGGCGCACGGCGAGGTCGACCCGGGCGGAATCGCGCCGGGTCCGCTCCACCGTCTCGCCGGTGAATTTCAGGTGCTGGTAGATCGCCTTCTCCGCCGCCTCCGGGTCGGCCGCCACCACCGCCTCGCCGATGGCCTTGTGCTGGATCAGCAGCGCGTCGCGGGATTCGGCCTGGGTGAACAGGCTGGTGCGGTTGAAGAAGATGTCGCGCCGCAGCATCTCGGAGAAGGCCCGCATGACGTGCAGGATGACCAGATTGTGCGAGGCGGCATAGATCAGCCGGTGCAGCACGATGTCGGCCTCGGCCTCGCGGTCGGGGTCGCAGGCCTCGTGGGCCGCCTGCATCTCGGCGAGGCATTCGCGGATCGCCTGCCGCTCCGGTGCCGTCGCGCGCACCGCCGCCAGCCCGGCCGCCGTGCGCTCCACCGCCGCGCGGTATTCGAAATAATCCGCCGTCACCTGCTCGTTGGACTGCAACAGCCCGGCGAGCGGGTCGGTGAGGCCGGACAGGAACTCGGTCACGCGGGTGCCGTCGCGGCTGGTCGCCAGCAGGCCGCGCTGCTCCAGCAGCGCCAGCGCGTCGCGCAGCGAGGGGCGCGACACGTCGAGCCGCTCGGCGAGGTCGCGCTCGCTGGCCAGCCTTTCGCCCGGGCGCAGCACGCCTTCGAGGATCAGCCGCTCGATATGCTCGGCGATCGCCTCCGCCAGCTTGGGTGTGCGCAAGCGTTCCACGGTCTCCCCCTTTCGTGCCCTTCGGCGGCGGACACTACATCGGCGCGCGAGGCCGCGCATCCATCCTGCTTGACTTCGGTGGTAAGGAAATTTTACCAAAGCGCGCCTCGTCCTCCCGCCGGAGGCTGGGGCGGGCGGGCGGCCATGCGGCCGGCCATGTCGATCGGGCCCGCCCTGCCATACCATTGACGTCGGCCGGAGGAGGCGTATCAGCCTGCCCGGAAACAGAAGCCGGGGGAGAAAAACGCCAATGGCCGTCGTGACCAATATCCAGGACCTGCGCGCCATCGCCATGCGCAAGGTGCCGCGCGCCATCTTCCACTATGCCGACCGCGGCTCCTATGACGAGACCACGCTCGCCGCCAACCGGGCGGACCTCGCCGCCATCGGGCTGCGCCAGCGGGTGATGATCGACGTCTCCGACCGCTCCACCGCCACCACCCTGATCGGCGAGAAGGTCGCGCTGCCGCTGGCCATCGCCCCCACGGGGCTGACGGGGCTCTTCCATGGCGACGGCGAAATCCACGGCTGCCGCGCGGCGCAGGCGGCGGGCATCCCGTTCACCCTCTCCACCATGTCGATCTGCTCGATCGAGGACGTCGCCGGCGCGGTGGACAAGCCGTTCTGGTTCCAGCTCTATGTGATGCGCGACCGCAAATTCTCGGAATCGCTGGTCGAGCGCGCCAAGGCGGCGAAATGCTCGGCGCTGGTGCTGACGCTCGATTTGCAGATCCAGGGCCAGCGCCACAACGACATCAAGAACGGCCTCGCCGTGCCGCCCAAGCTCACCCTCGCCAATGCACTCGACATCGCCACCAAGCCGCGCTGGATCGCCAGCGTGCTGATGGGCAGGCGCCATTCCTTCGGCAACCTCGCGGTGCGCCAGGAGAGCGACAGCCTCTCGACCCTCTCGCAGTGGATCGCCGGCCAATTCGACCCGTCCCTGTCGTGGAAGGACGTGGAATGGGTGCGCTCGATCTGGCCCGGCAAGCTCATCCTCAAGGGCATTCTCGATGTCGAGGACGCGAAGATCGCGGCGCAGACCGGCGCCGACGCCATCGTGGTCTCCAACCATGGCGGCCGCCAGCTCGACGGCGCGGTGTCCACCATCAAGGCGCTGCCGCGCATCGTCGACGCCATCGGCGGGGGAAAGAGCGAGATCTGGTTCGACGGCGGCGTGCAGTCGGGTCAGGACATCCTGAAAGCGCGCGCGCTCGGGGCGAAGGGCTGCATGATGGGCAAGGCGTTCCTGTGGTCGCTCGCCGCCGGCGGCCAGGCCGGCGTCGCGCAGGCGATCGAGATCATCCGCAAGGAACTCGACGTCTCCATGGCCCTCACCGGCACCCGCGACATCGAGCAGGTCGACAGGAGCGTGCTGGAGTTGTGAGGGGCAGGCGCAAAAGCCTGTCGCGGCGTCGACCTATCGCGGCCTCGGCCTACCCCCTCGCCTTGCGCCGCACCGCCCCGCGCGGCAGGCGCAGCGGCCAGCGCACCATGTGGTCGATGAAGTCCTCCAGCGGCAGCTCGTCCTCCAGCGCCGCCACCTTGCCGCGCACCGAGACGCCGGCGGCGTGGACGCTCTCGGGGTCACCCGAGACCAGCGGGTGCCACCAGTAGAGGTCGCGCCCCTCCTCCACCAGCCGGTAGCCGCAGGAGGGCGGCAGCCAGTCGAGCGCGCGCACCGTCTGCGGCGTCAGCCGCACGCAATCGGGCACCTGCGCCTGCCGGTCGGGATAGTTGCGGCAGCGGCAGCCGAAATCGTCCAGCAGCTTGCAGCCGATGTCGGTATAGGCGATCGCGTCCGTATCCTCGTCCTGCAGCTTGACGAGGCAGCAGCGCCCGCAGCCGTCGCACAGGCTTTCCCACTCGGCGGGGTCCATCTCGTCGAGGCTCTTGGTACGCCAGAACGGCGCCGCCGCGGCGGCGGTCGAAGTATCGTGCATCGGTCTGGGTTTTCCGGCTCGGTCTCGGGCGCCGGTTCATGCTTCACGAACCGGCCATCACGCATTAGATAGCGTCGCATCCCCGCTCTGGCGAGCCTTGTTGCCGCCCTCGTCGCGCGGCAAGTGCTTTGTTATAAGAGCAAACGGGACTTCCGGGCGCCGCTGGAGCACGGGCTTGAACGACACGAACGCCGATCTGCCGGACCAGCCGCCACGGGAACCGCCCGCGGGCGGGCGCACGCCCTCGCGCCTGCGCCGGCGGCTGCGCCATCTCCTGCTCGGCATCGATTCCTGGATCGACTCGTCGATCTATTCCGGCGGCGTCGGGCTGCGCTCGACCTGGGACGGCTTCGTCGCCTTCACCGAACGCTTCAACGTGCAGGGCCCCCCCCGCCACGCCCTCTCCCTCGCCTCCGAAGCTATGACCTGGGGCGCGGTGGGCGCAGTGCTCATGCTGGCGCTCGCCGTCCCGGCGTTTCAGGAAACGTCGGATGACTGGCTCAAGCGCGCCGAGCTGTCGGTCACCTTCCTCGATCGCTATGGCAACACCATCGGCGAGCGCGGCATCCGCCACAACGACACGGTGCCGCTGGAGGAGTTTCCCGATCACCTGATTAAGGCCGTGCTCGCCACCGAGGACCGGCGCTTCTACGAGCATTTCGGCATCGACATTCCCGGCACCTTCCGCGCCGTTCTCTCCAATGCGCGGGCCGGCGGCGTGGTGCAGGGCGGCTCCTCGCTCACCCAGCAGCTCGCCAAGAACCTGTTCCTTTCCAATGAGCGCACGCTGGAGCGCAAGATCAAGGAAGCCTTCCTGGCGCTGTGGCTGGAGTTCCACCTCACCAAGAACCAGATTCTCAAGCTCTATCTCGACCGCGCCTATATGGGCGGCGGCGCCTTCGGCGTCGACGCGGCGGCGCAGTACTATTTCGGCAAGTCGGCGCGCGACGTGAACCTGGCCGAGGCGGCGATGCTGGCCGGCCTGTTCAAGGCGCCATCGAAATTCGCCCCGCATGTCAACCTGCCGGCGGCGCGCGGGCGTGCCAGCGTGGTGCTCGACAATCTGGTCGAAGCCGGCTTCATGACCGAGGGCCAGGTGTTCGGCGCCCGCCGCAACCCGGCCACGCCGGTGGACCGCAAGCAGGACGACCTGCCCGAATATTACCTCGACTACGCCTTCGACCAGGTGAAGCGCATCGTCGAGACGCTGCCGAGAAGCTATGCCGAGCGCTCCTTCATCGTGCGCACCGCGCTCGACCCCAACATCCAGAAGGCCGCCGACACCGCCATCCGCGACAGCCTGCGCCAGTTCGGCAAGGACTATGGCACCAAGCAGTCGGCCATGGTGGTGATGGAGCCGAACGGGGCGGTGCGCGCCATGGTCGGCGGGCGCGACTATGGCGAGAGCCAGTTCAACCGCGCCACCGACGCGCTGCGCCAGCCCGGCTCCTCGTTCAAACCCTTCGTCTACACGGCGGCGCTGATGACCGGGAAATACAAGCCCAACACCATCGTGGTCGACGGCCCGATCTGCATCGGCAACTGGTGCCCGCAGAATTACGGCCGCTCCTATGCCGGCTCGATCCCGCTGATCAACGCCCTCACCCGCTCGCTCAACACGGTGGCGGTGAAGCTGGCGGAATCGATCGGGCGCGGGCGCATCGTCGATCTCGCCCACGCCATGGGGCTGAAGACGGAACTGAAGATCACCCGCGCCCTGCCGCTCGGCGCCGCCGAAGTGACGGTGATCGACATGGCCACCGCCTATTCGGCGTTCGCCAATGGCGGCTACGCGGTCGATCCGCACGCCGTGGTGGAAATGCGCACGCCCAATGGCGAGCCGGTCTGGAGCTTCGCCCAGAACGGCGCAAAGCCGAAAGAGGTCATCCCGCCGGAGATCATCGACATGATCAACCCGATGCTCAACAGCGTGGTGGAGCGCGGCACCGGAAGGCGCGCCATGATCCCCGGCACCAAGGTCTCGGGCAAGACCGGCACCACCAATGCCTATCGCGACGCCTGGTTCGTCGGCTTCACCGGCAATTATGTCGGCGCCATCTGGTTCGGCAATGACGACTACACCTCGACCCGCCGGATGACCGGCGGCTCGCTGCCGGCGATGACCTGGCAGAAGGTCATGGCCTTTGCCCACCAGGGCATCGAGATCAAGCCGACGCCGGGGCTCGGCAACCAGCCGGCGCCGAAGCTCGACGGCGCGGCGGCGCAGGCCTCCGCGCTGGAGATCGAGGGCGTGCAGCGCCCGGTCACGCTTTCGCCGGCCTCGGCGGAGCGGCTGATGGGGCTCTCGGCGCGGCTGCGCGAGGCGGCGAGCGAGCCGGCCCGCCGGCCGACCGCCGCCATCGCCCCCGCCCCGCCCCCCGGCGCCAGCCTGGTGGGGAGCAACTGACCGCCGCAATTGACCCCGTCGCCGCAATTGACCTCGCCATCGCAAGCGCCCATCCATGTGGCGCCCGCTCCACCGGATAGCTCCTGCCCGTGCGCTCCCTGCTGTTCCTCCTGACCCTGGCCATCGGCGCCGCCCTCGGGCTGGGCCTTACCTGGATCACCACGGTGAACGGGTATGGGCCGGGGCTGGTGCGTTCCGGCCCCTGGGAGACCTGGCCGCGCGCCGGCACGGAGACGGCGGACCCCTATGCGCGCGCCGCCTTCGCCCGCGCCGGCGAGCTGCCGCTGGAACTGGCGGACGGCATCGCCTTCGTCGCCGACACCGATTCGAGCGGCAAGCCGCTCGACGGGCGCTGCGATATCCGCGTCTCCGGCGGCCTGCCGCAGGCCCGCTTCTGGACGCTGACCGTCACCGACCGGGACGGCAGGCTGATCGAAAACGCCGCCGACCGGACCGGCTTCACCAGCACCGAAGTGGTGTGGAACCGCGACAGCACGCTCGATGTGGCGCTCGGCCCGCGCGCGCGGGCCGGCAACTGGCTGCCCACCGGCGCGCGCGACCGCATCGTGCTGACCTTCCGCCTCTACGACACCTCCGTCGGCCTCGCCAACCGCACCAGCGACGCGCCACAGATGCCGAAGGTCGTCACCGAGCGCTGCCCGTGGGAGCGCACCTCGTGAGCGCGCCCGCCCGGCAGGTGCCGCGCCGTCCGCGCCGGAGCGCACCGCGATGAGCCGCATCGTCCTCACCGTCCTCGTCGGCCTCGTGCTCGGCCTCATCGTCCACCTCGCGGCGGTGCTGGTGCTGCCCTATCTGGCCGAGCAGGACGCCTATGCGCGCCTTGCCGCCGTGGCCACGCCGAACGAGATGACGCCGATCGACGATCCGTCGGCGCTCGGCGCCGTGCTGCCGGCCACCGACCCCGCCTTCATCTCCGCCGTATGCCTGTACGATCTCGCCGCGGGGCCGCTCAAGGTGCGGGTGCCGACCACCGAGGACTACACCTCGGTGTCGTTCTACACCCGCTACGGCCTGCCCTTCTACGCCATCAACGACCGATCGGCCGGGCGTTCCATCATCGAGCTCGACCTGATGAACACCAAGCAGCGCGCCGCTTTGCCGGAGGACGACGACGTCACCGCGGCCGACCGGCTGATCGTCGAATCGCCGGGCGACGAGGGCGTGGTGCTGATCCGGGCGCTGGTGCGCGAACGCAGCGCCCGCGAGGATGCGCGCGCGCGCATGCAGATGGCCAACTGCGCCCCCGCCTCCTGATCCGATGGCGGGTGACCGCGGCGTTCAATGCCGCGTCAGCACGGTTCCTGGGTCGCCGGGGCCAGCCCGTCGACGCCGGGCCGCACCATCTGCACCACGGGAAGGATGATCACCTTCGCCGAGCCTTCGGACGGCACGCGGACGCTCGGGGCCTGCCCTTGCGCCCAACGCTTCGGAAACGGCACCAATGCTCCCATCGCGCCCTCCCTTTCTCCAGCCAACCGGATGCGACCAGTACGGCGCAACCATGGTTAACGGCTTTCTAACGTTCGGTGCGTAGTTTTGTTTCGTGCCTCCGCCCGGGGCGCGAGGAGTCATTCACGAGCAGCCCGCCGTCCATGCCTTCCATGTCAGGCTCCGGCCCCATCGATCCGGTCGACCCCATGCATCTCCCCTACCGAGATACCCGTCCGGCGATGCTGCGGTTGCTGGTGCGCGAATTCCTGAAGCAGCCGGATCTCGGCGAGGCGGCGGAAGCGCGGTTCATTACCCTCGCGGTTCGGCTGATCGAAGGCGTGGAGGTGCCGGTGGCGGCCCGTTATGTGCGCGAACTCGCCCCGCACCCGGCGCTGCCACGCGCGCTGGCGCGTTATCTGGCGACGGCGAACATCTCGCTGGCCGGACCGATCCTGCGCCTGTCGCCGGTTCTCGACGAGAAGGATCTGGCCGAACTGGCCGAAAACGCCGCGCCCGCGCATCTCGCTGCCATGGCCGCCCGGCGCGAAGTCTCACCGGCGCTCGCCAAACGCATCGCCGAACTCATTCACCGCGGCCGCGCGCAAGCACCGGCGGATGATGCTGCCACGCCGCGAGCACAAGCCGGCCGCACCGCGCCAACGCAGGGCGTCGGCCTGTCGCCAGCCACTCCGGCCGCAGCCGCCCCGACGGCGCCAGAGCCCCCGCTTTCCGCCGGCCCCGGTTTTTTCAACGCCGGGCCAGAGGAACGTGCCGGCCTCGTCGCCCGCCTCGTAACCCTGCCGCCGCTGCCTCTAGCCGAGCGTCCGGCGGCGGCCCCGGCGAGCTTCGTCGACGCCTTGCTCGACGCTGCCAAGGCGAAAAGTGCAGACGCGCTCGCCACGCTGATGGAGCGGGCACTGGGCGTCACCCCGGAGAACGCCGCTCGCATCGTCGCCGACGACACCGGTCAGTCGCTGGCCGTGGTCGCCCGCGCGCTCGGCCTGTCCTTCGCCATCCTCTCGCGGGTGCTGTTCCGGCTTCATCCGGCGGGACGTTCCGCCGGGGAGATGGCGCGGCTGGCCGAAATGTTCGATGAACTGCCGCTCGCCAGCGCCCAGCATCTGGTGGCCTCCTGGCGGCCCGGACGGCGCCCGCCACGCGAGCGGACGGAAGACCCGCCGTCCATGCGCAGCTTCGGTGGACCGCACGCGACGGCGGCTGCGGCGCCGGCCACCGCCGACAATCGCCAACGCAAGCATTGACCCGAGAAAAACGACGGGAAAAGCCGGCTAGCCGCGCGAAAGATCGAGGAAGCAGCGCCCGGCGCGGTCTTCGATCTCGACCAGCCAGAGGTCGGAATCATAGCGCATCTCGCGCACCATCCGCGCTTCTGCCTCGCTCTCCGGCGCGCCCGCCGGCACCAGCGGGGTGAAAAGGCGTACCCCCTCCTCCGGAAGCCCTTCGAGTGACGGCAATGCCGGACCGTAGAGCGCGGCCCTGCCGTCCTGTGTCGCCACCTTGACGAACACGGCGCCCGCCTCCTCGGCACCGCGGCGTCGCACGGCGGCGAAAGCGCCGGCGCCATTGGCCCGACGCAGCAGGGCGGACACGAAGATCGCGCTTTTCAGCCGCATCGAGCCCTACCGGATCGTGAAGCCGGAGACGGCGTTCAACTCGCGAATCACACGCTCCGACATTTGCCCCGTCACCGGCAGGCGGCGGTCGCGCTCGAAGCGCTCGATGGCCTCCTGCGTCGCCGCGCCATAGACGCCGTCGATGCGGATCGGGCCATAGCCGAGGCGGGCCAGCGCCTTCTGGATATCCATGATCCGCGGCGACACGGGCACCTCGCCGGGCGGCAGAAGGCCGGAGGCCGACGCACCCGCGGCCTCCGCCATCGGCGTCGGCGCGGCGGGGGCAGCGGCGGCCGGTGGGGCAACGCGCGGCACTGCGGGCTTGGAAGGCGGCAGGGGTGTGGACGCCACTGCCTGCGCCGCGTCCATCGGCAGCGACGCCGCCGTCGCGGCAGGTGTAGGGGCGGCAGGAGTCGCGGCGGCGGGTGTCGGGGCTATGGGCGCCGGCGGGCTGGCAGCGGCGCGCGGGTTCTCCACCTGACGGATGTCGCCCGGCGCGGAGACCGGCACCGGAGCCCGGCCCGCCGTTCCCGGCCGCCCCTGTTGCAGGGCCAGCGCGTTGAACAGCACGGCGGCGCTGGCAGCACCGGCGAGGAAGAGCATGAACAGGTCCGACCGCCGCCGGCCGCTGCGGTATGGGCGCCCCGCGGCGCGCTCGCCGACGAGGTCGATATCGTCCACCAGAAGGTCGCTGGCGTAGGAACGGGGCATGGAACCGTATTCTGGCAACCGAATCGGGAAGCGCAATCGGCGCGGACGCAGCGACCATGCCATGCGCGGTTTAAGCGAACCCTAAAAGCCACGGGCGTGCTTAACATCGGCTTTCCGCGATCGACTGATTTTGCACGTTTCCGACACCGGTTGAGCAACCCGCAACCGCTATGGTCCGGCCATCGAAGTCTACATTCCGGGCGAGGCGTGCCATCCGGCGCACGCTCGGGACGGCATCCGCGAGAAGGATCATGTTCTTTCTGCTGCGCATTGGGTTCTGGCTCACCGTCGTTTTCCTGCTGCTGCCGGCGGTGATCGGCGGACCGGCCTCGCGCGCCCCGGACAGCGGCACGCCGGAGAGCGGCGAGCCCAAGGTCAGCGCCATGCAGGCGCTCTCGGCGGCGACCTCGGCGGTGGCGGACGCTGGGGGCTTCTGCGCCCGCCAGCCGCAGGCCTGCGCCATCGGCGCCAGCGTGATCGAACTCATCGGCGAGCGGGCCGAGGCCGGCGCGCGCTTTGCACTCGGCTATCTCTCCGAGCAGATCGTCGAGGAAAAGCGCAAGGCGGCGGCCCGTGCCGGCGGCTCGCGCGCCGGCGACACGCTGACCACCCATGATCTCAGCCCCGTCTGGCAGGGGCCGAAGCCGCCGGCCGGGTTTGCCCCTTCCGACATCACCGGTTCCGCCACCCCGGCGGCGCCGGCCCCCGGGGCGATGCCTGCCAAAGCCATCCCGGCCCTGCCGGCCGCGCCCGGCGTCGTCCCGCTGCCGCCCAGGCGGCCGGCCTGAGAAGGTCGGGCTGGCCCCAACCATTGCGCTCGCGCGCCCCGCCCCCCTATATGCGGGCGGAGAGGCGCCGATGACATCAAAGATCGACAGCATCATCGAGGACTTCGAACTCCTCGACAATTGGGACGACCGGTACCGCTACCTCATCGAGTTGGGCCGCGCCCTGCCGCCCTTCCCGGAGGAGCGGCGCACCGAGCAAGCCAAGGTCCAGGGCTGCGCCAGCCAGGTCTGGCTGGTGAGCGAGACCAAGCAGGGCGAGAACGGCCCGCGCCTCGCCCTGCTTGGCGATTCGGACGCGCATATCGTGCGCGGCCTGGTCGCCATCCTGCTTGCGCTCTATTCGGACCGTCCGGCCCGCGATATCTTGGCGACCGACCCGGGAGCGGTGTTTGCGCGCATCGGCCTCAAGGACCACCTGACGCCACAGCGCTCAAACGGCCTGCGCTCCATGGTGGAGCGGATCCGTGGGGAAGCGCGCAAGGCACTCGCGGACACCGCCGCCTAAAGCCCTTCGCCGGCGCCACCCGTGACCGCCGCCCTCCAGGCACGGGTGCGAGCGCGGCTCGGGCCCTGCGCCGCCTCGCTCAGCCCGTAGTGCCGCGCAAGCCGGTCGAGCCCCAGCGCCAGCACCACCTTGGCGGTGCGCGCCGGCCAGCCACGCTCCTGCTCGACCTGCTCCAGCCCCTTGAGGAAGCAGCAGACATCCATCAGCAGGCCGGAAAATTCCGGCCCCGCGGCCTCCATGGCGCGCGACACGCGCTGGCGGGCCGCGAAGGAGGCCTCCGAAGCGTTGAGCCCGGGCGCCGCGCCGCGCTGGTCCGTCCGCGTCACCGCGTCCCAATTGGCGGTCAGGCGCGGGGCCATGCCGGCGCGGGTGAAATCCGCCCGCAGCCGCTCGCCGGCGATAAGCTGCACCGGCGCGATGAATCGACTACCGTCGCGACCGCGCCGCCGCGCCAGCCAGCCGAGCGGGCTTTCCTCGAGGTCGACCGCGACGGCGCAGCGCACGCCGTCGATCTCCACCTCGACATGGTCGATGCGGCGTTCAACCATGGGCACCTCCCCGGTCTCCAGGGAGAGCGAGGCGTCGTACGTCCTCCTCCAGCGCGGCGACCCAGCGGTCCCAGCCGGCGATCTCGCGCCGCTCCTCGATCCGGCGGCAGGCATGGGCGACGGTGGAGCGATGACGGCCGAAACCGGTGGCGACCCGGGTCATGGGCAGGCCCAGCCCGACATGGGCGAGATACATCGCCAGGGCTCGGGCCGAGGCGCAGCGGCGGTCGAGCCGGTGCTCATGCAGCACGAGGCCGAGGGGAATGGCGGTCGCCTCGGCAGCCAACGACGCGGCGATGAGGCACGGCTCGGGCCCCGACGCCGTCGAAGGCGCCGGATTGTTGTCTACGGCCATGGACGAAATCTCCATTGAAGGAATTTAAGCCTACATGCGGAGGCGTCGACTGACAAGAACATAACTAGAACATACGTCAGTATGCATTTCCGCAACGAAGGGCATTGCGGAAACAGGCTCTCGTTCTAGGAATTATATCCGCACTGGCGTCACTGGCCCGATACTGAAGCCGGTTCAGCGGAGACATTCATGACATTCCACCGGCACCATCGCCGCATCCGCGCGGCACGCAGCGAGGAGCCCGAGGACATTATCGCCGGAAGGGTGGCCGCCCTGCGGCCGTTTCTAGGCTCGCCGGGAGCGGATCGCGGCGCGGCGCTGCAGCGTCTGCTGCGCGCCGAGCGACGCGCCGCGCGCAGCGGCATCGGCTATGACGCGGCGCGCCACGCCGCGCTGCGCCGCCTGCTCGCCGAAGTCGAGGCGCGGGCCCCCGCCGGGAAGCCAAACAACGAAAAAGGCCGCCACACATGGTGACGACCTTCCCGGTAGCGTGTCGCCGCAAAGGCGCGGCGCCCGATCTGCTTACTCAGCCGCCCGCGGCCGCCCGTCGGCGCTGCTGGCCGAGGCCCATCTCCTTCGCCAGCGCTGAACGCGCGGCAGCGTAGTTGGGCGCCACCATGGGATAATCCGCCGGCAGGCCCCATTTCTCGCGATACGCCTCGGGGGTAAGGTCATATTGCGTTCGCAGGTGCCGCTTCAGCGATTTGAACTTCTTGCCGTCCTCGAGGCAGACGATGTAATCAGGCATAACCGACTTCTTGAGCGGCACGGCGGGCTTCAGCGGCTCCGCAACCGTCTCGACCTCACCCTTGTCCACCCGCTGCAACGCGCCGTGCACTTCTGCAATGAGGGTGACTAGTTCATTGGCCGAGACCGCATTATTGCTCACATACGCCGAGACGATATCGGCGGCCAGTTCGATATAGCTGTCGGCGTCGTTGGTGTCGCTCATGGCTCATTCTTCAAATGATGTAGCTAAAGTTTGACGCGGCGCCGAAGCGCGCTCTCACGCCCGCCCTTGTACGTGCAAATACGTCTCTCTCCCACGTATTCGCGCCGCCATTGACCTCAAGAACACAGATAGACTTGAATAGCAGGGATAACAAGGTTTTTCGGCGGGATTCGTCGCAATCATGTGTGCAACGCCGTACAGCCGCCAGACTGTCGCCCCACTGTGCAAGCTCTACGAGGTCTAGAGGCTGCTTCACCGCCGACGACCTGGCGGCCAGCGCGCAGGCAAAACTTCGTGAACGACGCTAACACTTGCCGCTGCCCGTGGTGGCGATTATCTCTGCGGAAAACCTCAAGGATTTGCCCATGGACCAGACCTCCCGCCGCCCCCGCGTGGTGAAGACGGACGCCGAGTGGCGCGCCCGGCTCACCCCCGAGCAGTATCGCGTCACGCGTGGCCACGGAACCGAATGCGCGTTCAGCGGTCCGCACCTCGCCCAGAAGGAGCCGGGCCTCTACCGCTGCGTGTGCTGCGAGGCGCCGCTGTTCCGCTCCAATGCGAAGTTCGAATCGGGCACCGGCTGGCCAAGCTTCTTCCAGCCGGTCGATGCCGAGGCCGTCAGCGAATATCACGACCACTCCTACGGCATGCACCGGGTCGAGGTGCGCTGCGCCAGTTGCGACGCCCATCTCGGCCACGTCTTCCCGGACGGGCCGCCGCCCACGCGCCAGCGCTTCTGCATCAACGGCGTCGCCCTCGCCTTCGAGGCGGAAGCTCTCGCCGGCGAGGAAAAACCCGCGTGACAACGGACAAATCCGCCGTCAACGACATCGCCAACGGCGCCCGCCCGACTGCCGTGCACCCGCCGCTGGTGCGCCATTTCCACGGCCGGACGCTGGTCGACGAACACGCCTGGCTCCGCGCCGACAATTGGCGCGAAGTCATGCGCGACCCCTCCGTGCTCGGCGCCGACATCCGCGCCTGGCTGGAGAGGGAGAACGCCGAGGCCGAGGCGTGGCTGGCACCGCACGCTGAGCGGCGCCAGCAACTGGTCGGGGAAATGCGCGGCCGCATCAAGGAAGACGACACGTCCGTTCCGGCGACCGATGGTCCGTTCGCCTATTTCACCCGGTTCCGCGAGGGCGGGCAGCACCCGCTGATCTGCCGCCGCCCGGCCGGCGCCGTCGCCGGCGAGACTCTCCTCCTCGACGGCGACGCTCTGGCGCGGGGAAAGGCCTATTTCCAGTTCGGCGACGCCCGGCAATCGCCCGACCACCGGCTCTACGCCTGGACGGCGGACGAGGCCGGTTCCGAATATTACACGCTTCGCATCCGTGACATCGAGGCCGGCACCGATCTGCCGGACCTCGTCACCGAGACGACGGGCGATGTGCTCTGGAGCGCGGACGGCGCCTTTCTCTTCTACATCCGCCGCGATGCCGAGCACCGCCCCAGCTTCGTCTACCGCCACCGTCTGGGCGCCGATCCGGCCGAGGACACGCTGGTTTACGAGGAGCCGGACAAGGGTTTCTTCGTCTCGCTCGGCCACACCCAGTCGCGGCGTTTCGGCCTGATTTCCTGTGGCGACCACGATACCAGCGAGGTCTGGCTGCTCGACCTCGAAGCGCCGCTGGAGCCCCCCCGTCTCGTCGAGCCGCGCGAGGCGGGCCTGCGTTACGGCGTCGAGCATCACCCGTCGCTCGGCGGCATGGAAAGCCTGATCATCGAGACCAATGCGGAGGGGGCGGAGGACTTCAAGATCGTCGCCGCACCGCTGGCAACGCCGCGCCGCGCCCACTGGCGCGACCTGGTGCCGCACAAACCGGGCCGGCTGCTCCTGTCCATGAGCGTGCTGCGCGGCCATCTGCTGCGACTCGAGCGCGAGGACGGCCTGCCGCGCCTGGTCGTGCGCGCACTGGCGGACGGCGCGGAACACGTCGTCGCCTTCGCGGAGGAGGCTTATTCGCTTGGCTTCGATCCCGGCTACGGCTTCGACAAGACCGAGATCCGCTTCACCTATTCCTCGATGACCACCCCGTCCGAGGTATGGGACTACGATGTGGCGAGCCGCGCCCGCACGCTGCGCAAGCGGCAGGAGGTGCCCTCGGGCCACGATCCCAGGCGCTATGTCACCCGTCGCCTGATGGCGCCGACAGCAGATGGCGAACTGGTCCCGGTCTCGCTGCTGTTCGCCCGCGACACCCCGCTCGATGGCACCGCTCCCTGCCTGCTCTATGGCTATGGCGCCTATGGCATCGCCATTCCCGCCGGCTTCTCAACCACGCGCCTGTCGCTTGTCGATCGCGGCTTCGTCTTCGCCATCGCTCACATACGCGGCGGCACGGAAAAGGGCTGGCGCTGGTACCGCGAGGGCAAGCTGGCCAGCAAGACCAACACGTTCCGCGACTTCATCGCCGCCGGCGAGCACCTTGTCGCCGAACGGATCGTCGCCCCGGATCGCATCGTTGCCCATGGCGGCTCGGCCGGCGGCATGCTGATGGGTGCCGTGGCGAACATGCGCCCCGACCTGTTCGCCGGAATCGTCGCCGAGGTGCCGTTCGTCGACGTGCTGAACACCATGCTCGATGATACGCTGCCCCTGACCCCGCCGGAATGGCCGGAATGGGGGAATCCGATCACCGATCCGGAAGCCTTCGCTACCATCCAGAGCTATTCGCCCTATGACAATGTGGAAGCGAAGGACTATCCCGCCATCTTCGCCCTCGCCGGCCTCACCGACCCGCGGGTAACCTATTGGGAACCGGCAAAATGGGTGGCGAAGCTGCGCGAGATGAAGACCGGCAGTCGCCCGCTCCTGCTGCGCACCAATATGGAGGCCGGACATGGCGGCGCCTCGGGCCGGTTCGACCGGCTGGAGGAAACTGCCATGGTCTATGCCTTCGCCCTCGCCATGGCAGGACACTGAGCGAAGGCGTCCACATGGGAAACGAAAAAGGGCGCCGCATGGCGCCCTTTGCTTTGGTGAGGAGCAAGCAGGCCGTTCACTCGCGGCTGGCACCGCCGGCGACATGGTCGCGCAGTTCCTGCAGCGAGGCGAACCGCAGCATGCCGTCGGGCAGGTCGGCCTCGATCGAGCCGTCGGAATAGAGCTTGTAGCTCATGCCGCCGATGGTGCCCGACTTCAGCACGGTAACCCCTGGCGCAGCGGGCGCGGGCTCCGGCTCGTCCGAGAGCAGGTCTGCCTCCCGCAGGAAGGCGGGAGGTGCGTCATCCGGCTCGGGCGTGAATTCCTCGCGCAGGCGGGGTGCACGGATCTCCTCATCGGAGACAGCGGGCGCGGGACGTTCTGTCGGCGCCCCGCCACCGGCGCCCCCCGGCCGCAGAAAGGAAGGCGGCGGTTCCCGGCGCGCTGGCTCGGGACGCAAAGGCTCGGAGCGCAGGGGATCTGCGCGCAGAGGCTCCGTCCGCACAGGCTCAGTCCGCGCCGGTTCGGACCGCACCGTGTCCTGGCGAACCGGCTCCGGCAGCGGCGAACGGAAGGGCGGCAGTTCGAAGTCGGGCTCCGGCTCGAACTCCGGCTCAGGCGCGAAGGCCGGCTCGACACCGGCCGGCGGCTCGCCCGCCCGCTTGCGGGAAAACCAGGTCGGCAGTTCCCGCTCGTCGTCCTCGGCGGCCAGTTCAAGCGGTTCGCGCGCGGCGGGCGATGCATGCGCGGACGCTGGCCTCGGCGCTTCCGCGTGGGGCGGAGCGGCCGGCACAAAAGGCTCCTCCAAGATGGGGTTGCCGGCGGCCTCCACCCGTCCAGCGTGAGCCTCATCCTCGAACGACTCGAAATGAACCGCACCGTCGAGCTTCTCGGCGATGTCGCTCAAGACCCTCAGAATGAAACCGAGGGCCACGACGAGAAGACCGCCGACAAAACCGGTACTGCCGACCGTCATCAGGCCCGCCCCGGAAGTCGTCTCCACGGATCCGAACCCGATTGCTCCGAGGACGATGCCGATCGCAGCCAGCGCCGCACCGATCCCGATGACTATTGCACCCATAAAGAAACTCCGCCGGACCGATTCGCCGCCGGTCCTTCTTCTACGAGACTTTACGTCCAGTACAGCCTTAGCGAAAGCACGGAGGCCGAATGTCTGCGCATCGCCGCCGCCGGCGCGCTACGGCGAAGAAATCTGCCGCGCGCGACGCTTTTGGTTGTCCGCGCCCGCGGAGCGCCCTATCTAGTCGGAGCCGATCTTTCGCGGTGCCCGCGCACCCGCGAGGGGCGCCGAAGCGGCGCGGCCGGATTTCAATTTGCGGAGACAGATTCCATGTCCTTCACGCTTCCCGAGCTTCCCTACTCCTACGACGCGCTCGCCCCCTATATGTCGCGCGAGACGCTCGAATATCACCACGACAAGCACCACCTCGCCTATGTGAACAACGGCAACAATCTGCTGAAGGGCACCGAGTGGGAAGGCCAGTCGCTGGAAGAGATCGTCAAGGGCTCCTTCGGCAAGAATGCCGGCCTGTTCAACAATGCCGGCCAGCATTTCAACCACATCCATTTCTGGCAGTGGATGAAGCCGAATGGTGGCGGCGCCATCCCCGGCGAGCTTGAGAAGAAGATCGTCGAGGACCTCGGTTCGGTTGACAAGATGAAGGAAGACTTCATCCAGGCCGGCGTGACCCAGTTCGGCTCGGGCTGGAACTGGCTCGCGGTCAAGGACGGCAAGATCGTCGTGATGAAGACCGCCAATGGCGAGAGCCCGCTGGTCCACGGCGCCACCCCGATCCTCGGCTGCGACGTGTGGGAGCACTCCTACTACATCGACTACCGCAACCGCCGCCCCGACTATCTCAAGGCGTTCGTCGAGAACCTGGTGAACTGGGAACACGTCGCCGAGCTCTATTCCAAGGCCGTCTGATCCAGGTCCGCCTGAGCGGTCCTCGCGCGAAAACCGGGCGCCGTCGCTTGTCGACGGCGCCCTCTTTCGTCGACCGGCCCGCACTACTGGCCGAACGGCACCTGCGTGCGCGGGCCCGCCGGGCGGGCCTTGGGCGGCCAGCCCTTCACGCAATAGTCGTTCCAGAAATTGAGCTGCCAGGCCGAGCGCCACTGGTAGAGCCAGTTCTCGCATTCCGCCTTGCTGCGGAAGCACCCTTCGGCGGTGCGCCCCTCGATGAAATCATAATTCCACGGTGCCTGCCGGCGGCCGGTGAAATGGCCGTACCAGAGCTGCGCCGGTGGGGTCGAAGCCGCCATCTTCCGGCAATCACCGCCGGGAAAGGTCCCGGTGAATTCATAGGCCCCGGCCGTGCTGCCGGCCGCTGCCAGCATGAGGCCGGCCAGGACTGCCGCCGATGCAATCGCTTTCCCGCGCATGGTACTTCCCTCCACGGCCGGCGGAAGGTCGCCGCCGGCACGCCATCAATCTATGCGCCTGCCGGGCAAGGAAAAGGGGCGGCTTAGAGCCAGCGGACCATCCGCAGCCACGCCACCAGCCCGACACCGAGCATGCCGGCGAAAAAAGTCACCGCCCAGAAGCCGTTAGGGTCCTGCGCCCCGGGAATGCCTTCGACGTTCATGCCCATGAACCCGGTGATCAGCGTCAGCGGTGCGAAGATCACCGTCACCGCCGCCAGCACCAGCATGGAGCGGTTCATCTGCTCGGCGCGCCGTTCCACCATCTGGTCGTAAATCACGGCCGCCCGGTCGCGCACCGAATCCAGTTCCTCGGCGAAACGCGTCACCCGGTCGGCCGCCTCGCGCAGCCGGTTGCGGTCGCGCGGGGAGAGCCATTCGGCATCCTCCAGCGAGAAATGGTTCAGCGCCTCGCGCTGCGGAGCAATATAGCGGCGCAGGATGATGGCGACGCGCCGGACCTCGGAGACCTTCGGGCTCAGATTGGAAAGCGTGGCGCTCAGCACCTGCTCCTCCAGTTCGTCCGCCTGCTCCGCCAGCGCGGTGATCACCGTGTCCATGCGGTCGACCAGGCGCATGGAAAGGTCGGCGACAAACTCACCCGGGGTGCGCGGCGCCCGCCCGCGATGAATGGCGTCCTCGAAATCGCCCACCGCCGACAGCGCCCGCCGCCGCACCGAGACGATGCGGTGCGGCTCCACCCAGAAGCGGATCGAGTGCATCTCGTCCGGCAGCGAATAGGGCATCAGATTGATGCCGCGCAGATTGAGAAAGGCACCATTGTCGAACAGCGCGCAGCGCGGGCGCGTCTCGGCGGCGGCCAGCGACTCGAGGATCGACGGGTCGATGCCGCTGCCATCCGCCAGCCAGTTGTGCCCATGGCGGTGCTCCAGCTGCTGCAGGTTGATCCAGTCGAACCCTCCCCCGGAAGGCGGCCCGCTCAGGATGTCCTCCCAGCCGATCCGCCGCGCTCCGCCGGCCCCATCGAAGCTCCAGGCGGAAACGAGACCTTCCTTATCGTAATCGGGCAACGTTCTCGCTCCTCGTTTCCGGAATGAATGCCGGATGAACGCACGGATTGGAATGCGTTCAGTTTGATGAACCTTTTGCAACAGCCGGTTCAGTTTGGGTTCGGCAAGGGGCGACTAATGTGGCGTCGTCGAAGGCCTTCCGGCCCGCGAGCGACCCCGCAGAGTTCATCCGAGGATTTCGCCATGATCCGCTTCACCAAGACCAGCAAGCTCGCCGCGCTCGCTCTCGCAGGCGCTACCCTCCTCACCGCCGTTCCCGCCGCCGCCGATGGCTGGCGTGGCCCGGGCTGGCGTGGCCCCGGCTGGGGCGGTCCCGGCTACTATTACGGCCCGCGCCGCCACAATAACGGCGCCGCGGTCGCCGCCGGCATCATCGGCGGCCTCGCCGTCGGCGCCATCGCCGCCGGCGCCGCCAACAACTATTACCGCCCGAGTTGCTGGATGGAGACGCGCACGCTCTACAACAGCTGGGGCCAGCCCTACTACCGCGACGTCCGGGTGTGCCGCTGACGATTGTGCCGCGGGGTTCGGCGCGCCCTTTCCTCCCAGGGGGCGACGAACGGCCGGGGGCGGCGGAGCCATCCGCCGTCCCTCGCCGATTCAATAGGTTGCCGGCTGGGGCACGACCTTGACGATGCCGCTACGGTCGAGCCCCTGCAACGCCTCTTTTACCGCCACGCCGCCGACGACGAAGTCGGGCGCCAGTTCGCTCAGCGGAATCAGCGCAAAGGCGCGCTGCATCATGCGCGGATGCGGGATTTCGAGGTCCGGTTCGGCGATCGTCTCGTCGCCATAGAGCAGAATGTCGATGTCGATGGTGCGCGGCCCGAAGCGCACCTCGCGGCTGCGGTCGCGGCCGAAGGCGTGCTCGACGCCCAGCAGCATGTTGAGCAATTCCCGCGCCGAAAGCTCGGTCTCCACCGCCACCACCATGTTGAGATACGGCCCCTGCGGCACCGGGCCCCAGGGCGGGGTCTCGTAGAGCGAAGAGCGGGCGATGATCTTGAGCCCCGCGCGGGCGATCAGTCCCACAGCCTTCGCCATGGTCCCCGCCCGATCACCGAGATTGGAGCCGAGGCACAGATAGGCGACGCGCTTCTCGACCTTGCGCGGCCGGCGGATGAAGAATTCGGGAGGCAGCCTAGGAGGCATTCCGGATCGCCTCCGTCACCCGCACCGCCTGCACATGCGCCGCCACGTCATGCACGCGGATGATGGCGCAGCCGGCCAGAATCCCGATCACATTCGAGGCGATGGTGCCCGGCAGCCGCTCGGCCGGCGTAGCCTCGATCACCTTGCCGATCAGCGATTTGCGGGAAGTGCCGAGCAGCAGCGGGAAGCCGAGCCGGCTGAAGACCTCGAGCGAGGCCAGCGCCTTGAGATTCTGCTCGAAGGTCTTGCCGAAGCCGATGCCGGGGTCGAGGCTGATGCGCTCGGGGCGGATGCCGGCGCGTGCCGCCCGCTCCAGTGACTGGTCGAAGAAGCCGAGAATGTCGGCGACGATATCCACATTCGGGTCGACGCTGGCGCGGTTGTGCATCGCCACCACGCCGGCGTCATGGGCGGCCGCCACTCGCGCCATCTCCGGGTCGCCCATCAGCCCCCATATGTCGTTGACGATGCTCGCCCCGGCCTTGAGCGCGGCGGCGGCGACCACAGCCTTCTGGGTATCGACGGAAATCGGCACCGGCAGTGCGGCAAGCGCCTTCACCGCCGGCAGCACGCGCGCCATCTCCTCCTCGGCCGGCACCGGCGTGTGGCCGGGCCGGGTCGATTCGCCGCCAATGTCGAGAATGTCCGCTCCTTCCGCCACGAGGCGATGCGCGTTGGCGAGGGCGTCGTCGAGCACAGCGCTTCGCCCGCCATCGGAGAAAGAATCCGGCGTCACGTTGAGGATGCCCATCACCAGTGTGCGGCCGGCATAGTTCAGCCGGCGGCCGCGCGCCTCGAAGATGCGCTGGGTGGGCGGAGTGAGAGGAGCCATCTTGTTCCCGGCGTTGCTGTCTCGCCTCCAAATCGCCCGCCGCTACGCGGAACGCAAGCGCCTGCCGTCAAAACCATGCAGCCCGTCACGGCCGGGACGAGCCCGGCAGTGGCCGCCATCTCCATCGCCCCCGCTTGCCGAACCGCCCTCGCCTGCGCTCTAAAGGAGGCATTGCGAGCGTGCGGGGGAGACGGCCATGTCCGGGGACGTTGACGGCAGGATTTTTGTCGGCCGAAGCACATCGGGCGATGGCGGCCGATCCGAAGGCAAGCCCGAATACCTCACGCTCAAGCTCGCCAACCGGCACGGCCTCGCCACCGGCGCCACCGGCACCGGCAAGACGGTGACGCTGCAGACGCTGGCGGAAGGCTTCTCCCGCGCCGGGGTGCCGGTCTTCGCCGCCGACATCAAGGGCGACCTCTCCGGTGTCGCCATGCCCGGCGAGGGGCAGGACTGGATCGTCAAGCGCTGCGAGGAAATCGGCGTCGACTATGTGCCGGACGAGTTCCCGGTGATCTTCTGGGACCTGTTCGGCGAGCAGGGTCACCCGGTGCGCGCCACCGTTTCGGAGATGGGGCCGCTGCTGCTGGCGCGGCTGATGAACCTCAACGACGTGCAGGAAGGCGTGCTCAACGTCGTCTTCCGCATCGCCGACGAGCAGGGCCTGCTGCTGCTCGACCTCAAGGACCTGCGCGCCATGCTCGCCTTCGTGGCGGAGAACGCGGCCAAGCTCACCACCACCTATGGCAATGTCTCTCCCGCTACCGTCGGCGCCATCCAGCGCTCCCTGCTGGTGCTGGAAAATCAGGGCGCGGACAAGTTCTTCGGTGAGCCGGCGCTGAAGATCAGCGACATCATGCGGGTCGATCGGCGCTCGGGCTACGGCACCATCTCGCTGCTCGCGGCCGATCGGCTGATGGGCTCGCCCCAGCTCTACGCCTCCTTCCTGCTGTGGCTGCTGTCCGAACTGTTCGAGGAACTGCCCGAGGTCGGCGACCCGGACAAGCCCAGAGTGGTGTTCTTCTTCGACGAGGCGCATCTGCTGTTCGACGAGGCGCCCAAGGCGCTGCTGCAGAAGGTCGAGCAGGTAGTGCGGCTCATCCGCTCCAAGGGGGTGGGCGTCTATTTCGTCACCCAGAACCCGCTCGATGTGCCGGAAAGCGTGCTCGCCCAGCTCGGCAACCGCGTGCAGCACGCGCTGCGCGCCTTCACCCCGCGCGACCAGAAGGCGGTGAAGGCGGCGGCCGACACCTTCCGCCCCAACCCGAAGCTGGACACCGCCCAGGTCATCACCGAGCTCGGAAAGGGTGAGGCGCTGGTCTCGACACTTGAGGGCAACGGCACGCCCTCCATCGTCGAGCGCACGCTGATCGCCCCGCCCGCCGCCCGGGTCGGACCGATCACGCCGGAACTGCGCAAGGTCGCCATCGCCCAGAGCCCGGTACGCGGGCTCTATGACGAGACGCTGGACCGCGAGTCGGCCTATGAGATGCTCGCCAAGCGCGCCGAGCAAAGTTCCCCCGCCGAGGGCGCGCCAGCGCCGGCGCCCACGCAGGCCGATGCCGCCGGGGGCGGGGGATGGTTGTCCGACACCCTAGGCGGACTCTTCCGCCGCGGTCCGCGCGGCGGTATGAGCGTCGGCGAGAGAATGGTCAACCAGGTGACGCGGCAGGTCACCAACGAGGTCACCAGGGCCATATTGCGTAACGTTCTCGGCGGTGCCCGGCGGCGGTAAGCTCCCGGCACACCCTCATGGCCGGGCCTGACCCGGCCACCCGGCCCTTGACTAAGGCGCAAGGTATCTGGGTCCCCGGGTCAAGCCCGGCGATGAGGCGGAAAAGGCCTTCCAGAAAACGACAAGGATTCCGGCCATGGCCGCTCTTACCAAGACAGACCTCGACCGTGTCCTCGCCACTGTCGACGCCGACCTCAATGCCAGCATCGAGCGCCTGTTCGCCTTCCTGCGCATCCCCTCCATCTCGACCGACCGCGCCTATGCCGCCGAGTGCCGGCGCGCCGGCCAGTGGCTGGTGGACGACCTCGCCTCGCTCGGCCTGTCGGCAAAGCTCAACGACACACAAGGACACCCCGTCGTCACCGGCACCTCCACCGGCAGCGCGGCGCGGCGGGTGATGTTCTACGGCCATTACGACGTGCAGCCGGTCGACCCGCTCGACCTGTGGGAGAGCCCGCCCTTCGAGCCCCGCATCGTCGAGAACGCGGACGGTGTGAAGCGTATCGTCGCGCGCGGATCGGCCGACGACAAGGGCCAGGTGATGACCTTCGTCGAGGCGTGCCGCGCCTTCCTGCGCGCCACCGGCCGCTTGCCGGTCGAGGTCACGCTGGTGGTCGAGGGCGAGGAGGAGAGCGGCTCGGCCAATATCGGCCCGTTCCTCCATGCTCACAAGGACGCGCTGAAGGCCGACCTCGCCCTCGTCTGCGACACCGGCATGTGGGACCCGCAGACGCCCTCCATCATCCTGTCGCTGCGCGGGCTGATGCATGACGAATTTGTCATCCGCTGCGCCGACCGCGACCTGCATTCGGGCTATTATGGCGGGGCCGCCGCCAACCCGCTGCACATTATCGCGAAGATCATCGCCGCCGTGCACGGACCGGACGGGCGCATCGCCATTCCCGGCTTCTATGACGGCGTCGTCGAGCCGCCCGACTACGCCCGCGAGGCGTGGTCGAAGCTTGACCTGACGCCGGCGAACTTCCTCGGCCCCATCGGCCTCGCCAACCCGATCGGCGAAAAGGACCGCCTGCTCATCGAGATGATCTCCTCGCGCCCGACCTTCGAGGTCAACGGCCTGTGGGGCGGCTACACCGGCGAAGGCTCGAAGACCGTCATCCCCTCCATCGCCACCGCCAAGATCTCCTGCCGGCTGGTCGCCAACCAGGACCCGGTGCAGGTTCGCGACGCGGTGCGGGCGTTCGTCCGCGCGCAACTGCCGGATGACTGCACGGTCGAGTTCCTCGGCGGCGAAGGCAGCGCGGCGGTGGCGGTGCGCCATGACAATCCCGACCTTGCCAAGGCCGCCAGGGCGCTGGAAGCCGAATGGGGCACGCCGCCGGTCACGGTCGGCGAAGGCGGCTCGATTCCGGTGGTCGGCCAGTTCAAGAAGGTGCTCGGGCAGGACACGCTGCTGGTCGGCTTCTCGCTGGACGACGACCGCATCCATTCGCCGAACGAGAAATACGACCTCACCTCGTTCCACAAGGGCATCCGCAGCTGGGTTCGCATCCTGGCCGCGCTGGCGGAGTAGCGGACGCATGTCGCATCACTGGACCCGGACCTGGAGCTTCTTCAACGGCGAGTGGCAGGAGGGCAACATCCCGATCATGGGTGTGCGCACCCATGCCGCCTGGCTCGGAACCTCGGTGTTCGACGGTGCCCGCGCCTTCGAGGGGGTGGCGCCGGACCTCGCCCTGCACTGCGAGCGGGTGAATCGCTCGGCATTGGCGATGGGGCTCAAGCCTCTGGTCTCGGTGGAGAAATGGGTCGAACTGACCCATGAGGGGATCAAGCGTTTCGCCCCCGGCGCCGCGCTCTACATCCGCCCGATGTACTGGGCGGAATATCCCGGCGCCCGCACGGTCGATGCCGACCCCGAATCCACCCGCTGGTGCCTCAGCCTTTATGAGGCCGGCATGCCGAGCCCGGACCACGGCACCGCGATCACCCTGTCGCACTACCGCCGCCCGACCCTCGAATGCGCCGTTACCGACGCCAAGGCCGGCTGCCTCTATCCCAACAACAGCCGGGCGCTGGTGGAAGCGCATCGGCGCGGCTTCGACAATGCCGTGCTCTGCGACATGCTGGGCAATGTCGCCGAACTCGCGACCGCCAACGTGTTTCTGGCGAGGGACGGCGTCGCCTTCACTCCGGCACCGAATGGCACGTTTCTGGCCGGCATCACCCGTACCCGCACGCTGAACCTGCTGCGCGAGGCGGGAGTCGAGGTGGTCGAGGGAGCGCTGACCTGGCGCGATTTCCTGGAGGCGGACGAGATATTCTCCACCGGCAACTATTCCAAGGTCACGCCGGTGACGCGGATCGAAGACCGCGACCTCCAGCCGGGGCCGGTCTTTCGGCGCGCGCGCGAACTCTACTGGGAGTTCGCCCATTCCTGACTCAAAAAGGCCCCCACCGGATGGCGGGGGCGATTTCTTTGCCCGAACGAGGCTATCCCGCCTCGTCATGCGGCGCAGCGGTCACATCTTGAAGCGGCGGGACCACTCGTCGACCTGGCGGTTGGCTTCGTCCTTGGCGAGGCCATAGCGTTCCTGCAGAACCCCTTCGAGTTCCTCGCGCTTGCCATGCAGGCGATCCAGGTCGTCGTCGGTCAGCTTGCCCCATTGCTGGCGCACCTGACCCTTGACCTGCTTCCAGTTGCCTTCAATCCGATCCCAGTTCATGGGGGTCTCCTGTTGAAACAACGTCCCTGCCTCGTCAGGCAAAGGCTCGGCTGCTAGCATCATTCCGACAACGCGCAGGCCCCCGTTTTGATCCACGCCGCCCCGCTTCCCGCGCTCGACGAACTGGTCGACGGTGTCCGCCAAGGGCACCGCGCCACGCTGGCCCGTGCCATCACGCTGGTCGAATCGCGCAAGGCGCAGCATCGCGCATTGGCTGGCGAACTGCTGCAGGCGCTGCTGCCACATCAAGCTGCACGTCAAGCTGCAGGAATCCGCGTCGGCATCACCGGCGTGCCGGGGGTGGGCAAGTCGACCACCATCGATTCGCTCGGCTGCCATCTCCTCGCGCAGGGCCACCGCGTCGCGGTGCTGGCGGTCGACCCGTCCTCGACGCGGACCGGCGGCTCGATCCTCGGCGACAAGACCCGCATGGCCCGCCTGTCGATGGATGAGCGCGCCTTCATCCGCCCCTCGCCGGCCGCCGGCACGCTGGGCGGGGTCGCGGCGCGCACACGCGAGACCCTGCTGCTGTGCGAGGCAGCTGGCTATGACGTGGTGCTGGTGGAGACGGTGGGCGTCGGCCAGTCGGAAACCGCCGTGTCCGACATGACCGACACTTTTCTCGTGCTCATGCTGCCCGGCGCCGGCGACGAATTGCAGGGCATCAAGAAGGGCATCATCGAACTGGCCGACATCGTCGCGGTGAACAAGGCCGACGGCGCCAACCTCGCCCGCGCGCGGGCGGCGGCGAGCGAATACCGGGCGGCGCTGCATGTTCTGGGCGGGCGCGAGCCGTTCTGGAGCACGCCGGTGCTCACCTATTCCGGGCTCACCGGCGAGGGTATCGAGGCGCTGTGGGCGCAGGTGCTCCTGCATCGCGCGCGCAGCGAGGCCGCCGGCGCGCTGGAGGCGCGGCGCAGCGCCCAGCAGGTCAAATGGATGTGGACCCTGTTCGACGACCGGCTGCGCGAGCGGATGCGCGCCGAGCCGGCACTTCGGGCCCAATGGCCCGCCATCGAGCGCGCCGTCGCCGCCGGCACCCTCTCGCCGACGCTCGGCGCCTCCCGCATCGCGGCGCTTTTGGGCTGGCCGGAACTTTGAGCCGGTGAACTCCCAAAAAAGCCGAAATGATGGAACAATATTGCAAAGTTGGGCAACGGGACGGCGGTCGGCGCCGCACAGGCAGGTTCGACCGAAGGGGGCTACGTTATTACCATGGGGGATCAGCCCACGCTGTCAGGCCGGCGCGTCTTCATCGTCGAGGACGAAACGTTGGTAGCCATGATGATCGAGGGCATGCTCGAGGAACTGGGCGCCACCGTCGTCGGCAATGAATCGCGTTCGGACGACGCGCTGAATTTCGTCGCTTCGCGCCATGGCGAGATCGACGTCGCCATGCTCGACCTCAATCTGGGTACCGGGCACAGTTACGCCATCGCCGAGGCGATTGCCGGCCACGGCATCCCGATCGTGTTCTCCACCGGCTATACGGACGGCGCCATCGATGCCGCCTGGCGCTCCTGGCCAGTGCTGAACAAGCCGTTCCAACTCGCCGACCTGCACGGCGCGCTCGCGCGCGCGCTGGATGCTCGCGCGGCCTGATGCCGCTCGGGCGGACACCGCGCCTTCTCGTCACCGGCTTCGGCCGCTTTCCCGGCATGCCGGCCAACCCTTCCGCCGTGCTCGCGCGGCGGCTGGCCCGCAGCCACCGGATCCTCGGCGCCCGCATCGAGGCGCGCGTGCTGCCCACCCGCTGGGACGAGGCGGCGGCTTTTGCCGCCACACTCGACCGGCTGGCGCCCGACATCGTGCTGATGCTCGGCGTCGCCGCGCGGCGCCACCACGTTTCAATTGAATGCGTGGCGCGCAACGCCACCGGCGTCTTTCCCGACGTGGCGGGCCGCCGGCCGGCCTCCCGCCCGCTGGAACCCGGCGCCCCGGCGCAACGGGCGCCGAGTGCCACCCCGGCGACGCTGCTCGCGGCGCTGCGCGGGGCCGGCGTGCCGGCGCGGCTGTCGCGCGAGGCGGGTCGCTATGTCTGCAACGCACTGGCCTGGAGCGGCTATGGCTGGGCGCGCTCGGGCTCCCGGACCGATGGCGGCCCGCGCCTCGTCGTGTTCGTCCACATCCCCCTGCCGCGCCCCGGCGCCCTCTCGCAGGCACGCCTCACCCGGGCGACGGAAGCGCTGTTGCGCGCACTGCTGGCGCAATACCGGCAGAGCGGCAGAAGCCTCTGAACGAAAAGGCGGACGCCACGGTGGACCGTGGCACCCGCCAAGACAGCGCGGACGCCAGGCTAGGGCGTCTCGACCGTGATCTTGATCGAAGCATACCACGCCGCGAGATCGGCGATGTCGGCGTCGGACAGGCCCTTGGAGACCACCGTCATCATCTCGTTGACGCGCTTGCCGGAGCGGAAATCCTCCAGCGCCTTGGCCAGATAGATTTCCTGCTGACCGGCGAGATTGGCGGCCGTCGGCAGCTCGGCGATGCCTGCCTGGCCATGACAGACGGCGCATTGGACGGAAGCCTTGGCGCGGCCGGCCTTGACGTCCTGCGCCATGGCCGGGGCGCAGGCCAGCGTCGCCGCCGCGAGCAGCGATACTGCGGCGGACAGCGACAGACAGATGGTTCGTTTCATCAGGTGTTCCCGGCAGAAAGGGGAGAACCGCCCCCGCACCACGTGGCGCGGGGGCGGCAGGCGCTCACTTCTCGTAGGAGATGCGATAGATCGCGCCGGAGGTGTCGTCCGCCACCAGCAGCGAGCCGTCATTGAGCTGCGCCACCGAGGCCGGACGGCCGAGATACTCTCCGTTCGACAGCCAGCCCTCGGCGAAGGGCTCGGACTTGGCGGCGGTGCCATCCTCGTTCAGCGAGGTGAACATCACCCGCGCGCCGACCGGCGTGGTGCGGTTCCACGAACCGTGCTGCACCGAGAAGATGCCGCCGCGATACTTCGCCGGGAACTGCTTGCCGGTGTAGAAGGTCATGCCGAGATCGGCGGCATGGGCCGCCATCTCGACCTCCGGCTTCACCGCGTCGGCCGGCGGCGTCTGGTCCTTGTATTCGGCCGTGCGGACCGAACCGCCGCCGAAATAGGGAAAGCCGAAGTTCTGGCTGGCCTTGGTGGCGCGGTTCAGCTCGCCGGGCGGGATATCGTCGCCCATGCCGTCGACCTGATTATCGGTGAACCACAGGGTCTTGTCCTTCGGGTTGAAGTCCATGCCCACCGAATTGCGGATACCCCACGCAAAGACATCGCGATTCTTGCCGTCGCGATCCATGCGCACAATGCCGCCGATGCCGTTCTTCTTGTAGAGGTCGTACTTCTCCGGCGCGAACACGTTGAAGGGATTGCCGAGCGTTATGTAGAGCTTGTCGTCCGGCCCGATGCGGCAGACGCGGGCGGTGTGATTGTAGGATTCCTCACTGGGCGGGATAAGCTCGCCCTGCTTGACCACCTCGAAGGCGGCGACATCCGGCCCCTCGTAGAAGAACTCGGCCGCCGGGAACAGCAGCACCCGGTTCTGCTCGGCGATGAACAGGAAGCCGTCCTTGGAGAAGCACACGCCGTGCGGCAGCTTGAACTGGATCGACGGCGCGAACACCTTCACCTCGTCGGCGACGCGGTCCTTGTCGCGGTCGGTGACGGCCCATACCTTCGACTTGCGGGTGCCCACGAACACAACGCCGGTGGTCGGGCCGACCGCCATCTCGCGCGCGTCCGGCACGATCGCGTAGAGCGCGATCTTGAAGCCGTCGGGAAGCTTGATCCCGGCAAGCGTCTTGTTGAACGCATCGACGCGCGGGCCGGTCTGCGGCACGGTCTCCATTTCCATGGAGGCGCCGGTGGTCTGGAAGTTGGAGAGCTTCTGCATATTGTCGGTCGACTGGGCATAAGCCGAAGCCGACACCATCACTGCGCCCGCGAACATGGTGGATGCGAGCAGCGCAGCGGAACGCTGGCCGCGTCGGAAAATAGACATGGGGTTCCTCCTAGACATGCCGGGCCTCGCTCGGGCCCGTTGACGGCGGCACGCTAGCATGACGCTCCGAAACGTTAAGTCAGCAAAGCTGGCGTTTCCTCGCCTAAATCAACGTAGCGGCCAAAAATTATTACCACTTCTGAAAATGTAGCACTCAAATACTACATTATGCATAACTATATTGGATGTTTCATCTTTTATAATGTATTATAAAATCACGCATTGATGCGCGGCACGTGCAGCCGGCCGCCGGTGCCTGTTAAATCCTTGTTGCGCGAATCCTGCTAAGGGCTTCAAGGCATAAGCCCTGCCACGCCGGACCTGCCCGTGACGATCTATCTGCCGATAGCGGAACTGCCGGTAAACGTGTTCACGCTCCTCGCGCTGGGGATCGCGGTCGGGTTCATCTCCGGCATGTTCGGCGTCGGTGGCGGATTCCTAATGACGCCGCTGCTGATCTTCCTCGGCGTCCCCCCCGCCGTCGCGGTGGCCAGCGTTTCCACCCACATGGCCGCCTCCTCCTTCTCTGGAACGCTCACCTATCTCCGGCGCAAGCTGGTGGATGTGCGGCTGGGGCTGGTTCTGCTGGCGGGCGGCCTTACCGGCACGCTGGCCGGCGTCGTCACCTTCATGCTGCTGCGGCGCCATGGCCAGCTCGATCTGGTCATCGCCGTGACCTACATCGTCTTGCTGGGCACCATCGGCTCGCTGATGGTGGCGGAGAGCCTGCGCGTCCTGCTGCGCGAATGGCGCGGCGAGAAGGCAAGCGTGAAGCGGCCCGGGGCGCATCCCTGGTTCCTGCGCATGCCGTTCAAGATGCGCTTCCGCCAGTCGCGCATCTATGTGTCAATCATCCCGGTGGTGACGATCGGCTTCGCCATCGGCTTTCTCGGCGCGCTGATGGGCATTGGCGGCGGCTTCATCCTGGTGCCGGCGCTGATCTACCTGTTGCGCGTGCCCACCCTCACCTCCATCGCCACCGCGCTGATGCTGACGCTGGTGACGATGACCGCCGCCATCGTGATGCATGCGGTGCTCAACCAGACGGTGGACGCGGTGCTCGGCCTGGTGCTCATGGTCGGGGGCACGATCGGGGCGCAGTTCGGCGCGCGCGCCGGGCAGGCGATGCGGGCGGAGAGGCTGCGCCTGCTGCTCGGCCTGCTGGTGCTCGCCGTCGGCATCCGCGTCGCCATCGACCAGATCGTCACCCCGGCCGACCTCTACGCCGTCTCGATCGACGAGGCGGCGCGATGAGACGGCTCGGCGCGCCTCTCCTGCTGCTTCTGCTGGCCCTGTCCGGCGCCGAGGCGCGGGGCGCGGAGCTCGTGCTGTCGCTGTCCAAGGCCCGCGTCACCATCACCTCGAACTTCACCGGCGACACGCTGGTCCTGTTCGGCGTCATCGCACCCGGCGCGGCGTCGGCCGGCACCGGGACGCCGGACGTCATCGTCACCGTGCGCGGGCCGAGCGAGAGCTTCACCACCTGGCGCAAGGAGCGATTTCTCGGCCTGTGGGTCAATGTCGACAGCCGCAGCTTTCTCGCCGCGCCGGCCTATCTCGCCGTGCTTGCCAGCCGCGCGCCGGCGCTGATGGCGACCCCCGACATTCTGCGCCGGGAACAGGCCGGGCTGGACAATAACCGCCTGCTGCAGCGCATCGGCTCGGACTATGCCGACGTGGTGCCGGAAGATCCGTTCCGGCAGGCCTTCCTCAGGGTGAAGCAGGCGCAGGGACTGTATTTCGAGCGCCCGGCCGGGGTGGAGTTCATCGCCCCGAACGTGTTCCGCGCCTCCATCCCGATTCCCGGCTCGGCGCCCATCGGCACCTATGAGGTGGTGGTGAAGACCTTCGCCGACGGCGCGCTCGTCGCGCGTGGGACGCTCGGCTTCGAGGTGGCGAAGGTCGATTTCGAGCAGACCGTGGCCACCGCCGCGCAGAACCATCCCTGGCTCTACGGGATCGTCACCGCCCTGGCCGCCCTGTGCGTCGGCTTCATCGCCAATATCGTCTTCCGGCGCGACTGAACCTTACACCACCGGCTCCGGCGCGAAGGCGATTCCCGCCCGCTCCAGCGCCCGCGCGGCCTGTAGCGCCACGTCCTCGCGCCACGGCGCGGCGATGAGCTGCACGCCGATGGGCAGCCGCTCCCCGGTCGGGACCGGCACGGCGGCCACCGGCAGGCCGATGAAGGAGATCGGCTGGGTGTAGATGCCGATGTTCGGCCGCACCAGCATTTCGCGCCCGTCGAGCACGAACGTCGTCTGCCCGCCGCGCGGCGCCGGCACCGGCGTCGCCGGCGCGATCAGCACGTCCCAGTCGGCCAATAGCGCCAGAGCCCGCTCGCGGAACCAGCGGCGGAAGATCTGCGCCTTCGCGATCCACGCCGCCGGCAGCACCGAACCCGCCAGCAGACGCTCGCGCACCGCCGGGTCGAAATCCAAAGGCCGCGCGCGCAGCCGCCCTTCATGCAGCGCCGCGCCTTCCGCCATCGAGATGAGATACGCCGCCGCCCGCGCCCGCTCGACCTCGGGAAGCTCCACGCTGGCCGTGGCCCCCAGCGCCTTCGCCGCCCGCGCCACCGCCGAATAGGCCTGCGGCGTGCCCTGCCGGGCGAACCAGCCGCCCAGCACGGCGACCTTGAGATCGCCCGGCGCGTCGAGCGCCGGCAGGGTCGGCGCGAAGGGCTGGTCGGCAAGCGCGGGATCGTCCGCGTCTGGCCCGAGCAGCGTGTCGTAGCAGGCGGCGAGATCGCCGACATGGCGGGCGAACGGCCCGAGATGGTCGAGGCTGGCGACGAAGGGAAAGCTGCGCGCCCGCGACAGCCGTCCATAGGTCGGCTTCAGCCCGAAAATACCGCAGAAGGAAGACGGCACGCGGATCGAGCCATTGGTATCCGAGCCGAGCGCCAGCGGCACCAGCTTGCCGCCCACCGCCGAGCCCGAGCCGCCCGAGGAGCCGCCCGACATGTGCGCGGGATCATGCGGGTTGGCCGAGCGCCCATCATGCAGGTTCTCGCCGGTGAAATCATAGGCATATTCGCCCATGTTCAGCCCGCCGAGGCACACCGCCCCGGCCGCAGTCATCCGCTCCACCAGCGTCGCGTCGCGCAGCGCCGGCGCGCGGTCGCGGTTGATCTTCGCGCCCGCCCGCGTCGGCAGGCCCTTGAGGTCGAACAGGTTCTTCACCGCGAAGGGCACGCCGGCCAGCGGCCCGAGCGTCATTCCCGCCGCCCGCGCGGCGTCGAGCGCGTCCGCCTCGCCCAGCGCTCTTTCGCGGGTGACATCGGTAAACGCGTTCAGCACCGGATCGACGGCCTCGATCCGTGCCAGCGCCGCCTCGGTGACGGCGCGCGCGCTCACCTTACCCTCCCGCACCGCCGCGGCGAGGTCGCAGGCGGGACCGGCGAGCAGGGCGGCGGCCTCCGGAGCGTCAGCCATGGCGGCGCTCACGGCCGGTAGACCGGGGCCGGCTCGGCCTCGTCGGGAAGCGGGAAGTCGGCGACCAGCGCGGCCATCGCCACCGCGGTCTCCAGATGCATCAGCACGCGCGGGCGCAGTTCGGGTTCCAGCGGCAGGCCGGCCACCCTCAGGCCCGCGTCCAGAAATGCTTCGATATCCGCGCGATTCGCCGCCGCGCGCCCGGTCGTTTCCGACGTCTGCATGACGATGCCCCCTGCCCTCGCCCATTCCAGAGCGGAGATCATACAGGAAGCGTGCCACGCGCGGGCGACGGCCGATGGGGGGCACGACCGAGGTTGTCCACCCCGGTTGCGGAAGCGTGCGCGGTGGTCTTGCAAAGCGCGGGCCGCCAAAGTAGGTTCCGCGCCGTTCTGGCACGCAGCTGTAGCTCAGTTGGTTAGAGCGCCGGTCTGTGGAACCGGAGGTCGGTGGTTCGAGCCCACCCAGCTGTACCAGAACCGATCCGCGCGGTTTCCCCTCCCGCAGCACGTGACGATGCGGGCCGGGCGAAGAGAGGCGCCACCTGGCGCTCCCCAACAATCCGGGCGCTCGCCTGAGGCCAGACGCCGGGAAGCACGGCCGGACACGTCCGGTGCCGTGCTCGAAGCCCGGCGGCGCCTCAGCGCGTGTCGCAGATGTAGAGCGCCATGTCCGCCCCGGCCGCCCGCAGTTCCAGCCACACATCCGGCCGCACCCGCACCCTCCCGCCGCGCTTGCGCGCATAGGCCACCGCGAACGCATCGGAGGCGCGGACCCGTTCCGGCGAAAATGGGACGGGCGACGCCGGCGGCGGCGACACCGAACGGGGTGGCTTGGTCTTCGACGACATGGCGCGGGACCTCCTCGCTTCGAGCGAAGAGGCCCCATGCAAGTCGCCGGCCAGCCCGGTGGGGCCGGCCGGCGATGGCGATCAGGGCGCCAGCACCTCGGCGCCGGCGCTCGTCTTCGGGTAGGGCAGCTCGGTGACCAGCCGCGCCGCCGGCTTGGTCTGCGCGAACAGCGGGGCGAGGTCGATGGTGAGGTAGTTCAGCCGGTTGTCATAATCGGCGATCATCAGCTTGTTGTTGGTCAGATCCTTGACCACGATCCACTGCGTGTAGTCGGAGCCCAGCGTGCCGTCCTTCTGGTGGAACTGGGCGATGCCGATCGGGATGTCGACATTGTTGAGGATGTGGGCCACCGTCTGCGCCGCCGCGCCGACATCCTCCGGCTGCGTCGCATTGTGCCGCAGCACGGTCGCGCGGACAAAGCGCGAGGGCGGGGTGTAGTCGCCCGGCATGCCGAGCATGCCGCCGCCCTGGCCGAGTTCGGTCACATTCACATCGGCAACCTCGCGGCTCGACACGCCGACCGTCGAGAGGCTCAGATAGTTGCGGACATTGTTCAGATGCCAGTCATAGGTCGGCGCGTTGGTGAGCACATGCGCGACATTGTCGTGGATCTGCACCTCGCCGCCGACATATTCGACCACGATGCCCGCGCCGCTGCGGTCGACGAAGACGAAGTGAATGGTCGCCGGCGTCGGGCCGGTGGCGAGCGTGTCGTCCGCCCACACCTTCATCGTCTTCAGCGCCGCGCGCAGTTCCGCCACCGTGGCGAAGCTGCCCAGCGCCCACGAGCCGAAGGTGAGGACCGTCTGGTATTCCTTATCGTCCTTCGTCACCGTCTGGTACTGCGTGAAGCCGGGCAGGAAATTGCCGCTCATCGACAGGCCTTCGGAATTCTGGCCGTCGAGCAACGCCCCGCCGGGGATGATGCCGGCATTCACACCGACGACCGGGTATTTGGTCGTCACCTTGTGGGCCGGCAGGTCGAGGGCGGCCGGCGCGACCAGAGTCAGTTCGGTGCCCTTGGGCTGGCTGACCAGCTGCCATTTCATGTCGAACGCCCATTCCATGGTGCGTCCGGCGACAACGCTGCCATCCTTGGCGACGAGATCGACCGCGGTGCAGGCGAGAGACATGTTGACGGTGGCCAGCAGGGCCAGCGTGGTTGCGAGGAGTCTCTTCATCGTCTTCCTTTCGGATTTCTGAACCGTTGACCCCTACCGGAATACTGGAGCCACCGGCAGAACTGACCCTTTACAGGTTAAGATCGTCTTGCGTTTGCCCGGCGCGCGGCCGGCAGCATCGAACAGAAACCATAAAACGGGCACAGAAACACGAAAGCCCGGCGCGCGGCGCCGGGCTTTGATTTCCGGCACGGACCGCGGGCCTTAATGGGCCAGGAACAGCGGCACGGTCATGCGCTCGAGCATGTCGCGGGTGACACCGCCGAGCACGAATTCGCGCAGCCGCGAATGGCCGTAGCCACCCATCACCACGAGGTCGATGTCGCGCGCCGCCACTTCCTTCAGCAGCACGTCGGCAATGCCCTCGCCGTCGGTCGGCACCAGCTTGCGCAGTTCCACCGTCTTGTCGTGCCGCGCCAGATGGCGGGCGAGGTCGGCGCCGGGCAGGTCGACGCCCTTCTTGCGCAGCGGCTTGCCGCTTTCCACCACCACCGCCTCGACCAGATGGGCATGGCCGAGCAGCGCCCGCGCTTCCGCCACCGCGCGCGCGGAGGTGCGCCCGCCATCCCAGGCGACCATGATCCGCTTGGCCGAGAACGGTTTCTGCTGCTTGCGCGGCACCACCAGCACCGGGCGGCCGGAATCGAACAGCACCGCCTCGGTGATCACCTCCTCGGGACCCATCCGGTCCGGGTCGGCCTGGTTGACGATGGTGAGATCGTACAGCCGGGCCATTACCCCGATCTGTTCGGCGGCGCCGCCCGGGGTCCCGTCGATCAGCCGCACCTCGCCGGAAAGACCGAGCGAGCGCGCCGCCTCGCCGAAGCGCTCGACCGAGGTGCGCGCCTGGCGCTGGCTCTCCTCGCGCTGCGCCTCGATGAAATCGGTGGAGAAGGCCTCGGTATAGACCGGCGGAACGTCGATCTCGTAGCTCACCGCGACGCCCGTCAGATGCGCGCCGAGCGCAGCGGCGGCGGAGACCGCGTAGTCCACCGCCACGTCTTCCGAATTGTCCCCCACGCGAAGGCTGACGAGAATGTCCTTGATCATCTGGGTTCCTCCCCTGTTCCGGTCAAAACTTTTTTGCACGCCATGAAGTGTCGCCGCGTTGATGGCCGTCAAGTGTTTCCGCGTCTTCCATCCCGGGCAGCCGCGACCGTCGCGCATTTGCCGGGCTGCGGCTATAAGTGCTGCAACGAATGCAGGAATCTCCCCCATGGCCGCCATCGGGCGCGCGCTTGCCGTCACTCTCGTGCTGCTGGGACTCTGGGAAGGCGCGGTGCGCCTTCTTGGCGTGCCGGCCTACATACTGCCCGGTCCGCTGCGCATAGCTGTGACAGCGTGGGACAATGCCGGCATCCTCGCACACAATGCCGCGATTACGTTGGGTGAGATGCTGCTCGGGCTCGCTTGCGGCTCGGTACTCGGCATCGCCTGCGCGCTCGCCATGGCCGCCTCGCCGCTGGCGCGGCGCGCCATGCGCCCGGTGCTGCTGGTGGCGCAGGCGCTGCCGGTGTTCGCTATCGCCCCGCTGCTGGTGATCTGGTTCGGCTTCGGCCTCGCCTCGAAGATCGTGATGGCGAGCCTGATCATCTTCTTTCCCGTCGCCTCCGCCTTCCATGACGGGCTGGCGCGCACCGAGCAGGGCCTTGTCGACCTCGCCCGGCTCGGCGGCGCGGGAACGGCGAAAACGCTGCGCTTCATCCGCATCCCCGCCGCGCTGCCGGCTCTCACCTCGGGGCTGCGGGTCGCCACTGCCGTCGCGCCGATCGGCGCCGTGGTGGGCGAATGGGTCGGCGCCTCGGCCGGGCTCGGCTATCTCATGATCTATTCCAACGCCCGGATGCAGACCGACATGGTGTTCGCCGCGCTCGCCGTGCTGCTGGCCATGGCGCTGATCCTGTTCACGCTGGTCGACCGCGGGCTGACGCGGCTCGTGCCGTGGGCGCCGGAGACCGCGCCGGCATGACCCTGCATCTCTCCAATGCCGATGCCCGGCGCGTCTTCCTGGCCAAGCAGGGGCTCAGCCGGCCGCGCGGCGCGCTGACCAGGGCCGGGCTCCTCGAACTGATCGAGACCGTCGGCTTCGTGCAGGTCGACAGCATCTCAACTGTCGAGCGGGCGCACCATCACATCCTGTTCGCCCGCAACCCGAGCTACAAGCGCGCCCACCTCACCGCCCTGCTGGAGAAGGACGGCGCGCTGTTCGAGCACTGGACGCACGACGCCGCCATCATCCCCTCGGCCTTCTTCCCCTATTGGAAGCACCGCTTCGCCCGGGCGCAGGCGACGCTGGCGGAGCGCTGGCGCTCCTGGCACGAGAACGGCTTCGAGACCTATGTCGACCACGTGCTGCAACGGGTGCGCCATGAGGGCCGACTGATGGCCCGCGACTTCGAGCAGGACAGGAGCGCCGGCAAGCGCCCGGCCGGCGGCTGGTGGAACTGGCACCCGGAGAAGACCGCGCTGGAATATCACTGGCGCACCGGCGCGCTCGCCATCGCCGGGCGCGAGGGCTTCCAGAAGGTCTACGACCTCACCGAGCGCGTCATTCCCGCCCATTACCGCGCGAGCGAGGTCAGCGAGGGCGCTTTCACCGACTGGGCCTGCACCTCGGCGCTGGAACGTCTCGGCTTCGCGACCCATGGGGAAATCGCCGCCTTCTGGGACCTCGTCTCGCCGGAGGAGGCGAAAGGCTGGATCGAGGCCAATCGCGAGCGGCTGGAGCCGGTTCTGGTCGCGCCGGCCGATGGCGGCAGGCCGCGCGCCTCTCACGCCTTCGCCGGCAGTGCCGCCATCTTCGACGCCCTGCCCGCCGCGCCGGCGCGGCTGCGGGTGCTGAGCCCGTTCGACCCGCTGCTGCGCGACCGCGCCCGGGCGGAACGGCTGTTCGGCTTCAGCTACCGCATCGAGGTGTTCGTGCCGGCCCCCAAGCGGGTCTATGGCTATTATGTCTTCCCGATTCTGGAGGGCGACCGAATGGTCGGACGCATCGACATGAAGGCCGACCGCAAGGCCGGCACGCTCGATGTGCGCCGGCTCTGGCTGGAGCCGGCGGTACGCGCCTCGGCCGGACGGCTCGATGCGCTCGACGCCGAACTCGCCCGTCTCGGCCGCTTCGCCGGGGTCGAGCGCACCGTTTATCTCGACGGCTGGCGGGGGGGATAGCGAGCCCCCTTCCATCATGCCCGGGCCCGACCCGGGGACCCAGACTTTCCAGAGCGCCAACGTCGCTCGGTGCCGGGGCGGCTGGGTGCCCGGGTCGGGCCCGGGCACAAGGGCGTGGTGGCAGCCCTGCACCCGCTCTCCCGTCCATTTGCCCCGCCCTGCCGGCGATGCTAGTTTGCGCGCGTCCGAGGGGTGTCCCGCGATCGTTTCCGATCAAGGGGCTGAGATGGCAGCCGCCAGACCCTTTGAACCTGATCCGGGTCATGCCGGCGAAGGGACGGAGCGACGGCGGGGCCGCACGCGGTGCGTGACGCCCCTGCCGGATTTCCCCCGATAGCTCGCGCCGGGTCTCCAACTGGGAGGAGATCCATGTTCAAGACCATTGCCGCACGCGCCGGCACCCTGCTCGTCGCACTCACGCTCGGCCTCGCCTTTGGCCTGGCCCCCGCGGCCGCCGACGACAAGCTCACCGTACTGCTCGACTGGTACGTCAACCCCGACCACGCGCCGCTGATCATCGCGCAGGAGAAGGGCTTCTTCAAAGCGCACGACCTCGATGTGGAGCTGGTCGCCCCAGCCGATCCCTCCGCCCCGCCGCGCCTGGTCGCCGCCGGGCAGGCCGACATCGCGGTCAGCTACCAGCCGAACCTTTATCTCTCGGTGAAGGAAGGGCTGCCGCTGGTGCGCTTCGGCACGCTCATCTCCACCCCGCTCACCGCGCTGGTGGTGCTGAAGGACGGCCCGATCACCTCGATCGCCGATCTCAAGGGCAAGACGGTGGGCTATTCGGTGGCCGGGCTTGAGGACGCGCTGCTCGGCACCATGCTGGCAAGCGCCGGGCTGAAGCCGTCCGACGTGACCATGATCAACGTCAATTTCGCCCTCTCGCCCGCCCTCGTCGCCGGCAAGGTCGACGCGGTGATCGGCGCTTACCGCAATTTCGAACTCACCCAGATCAGGCTTGAGGGCAAGGAAGGCCGCGCCTTCTTCCCCGAGGAGCACGGCGTGCCGGTGTTCGACGAGTTGATCTACGTCACCCGCAAGGACATGATTGCCGACCCCCGGCTCAAGCGCTTCCTCGCGGCCGTGGAAGAAGCCACCATCTATATCCTCAACCACCCGGACGACGCCTGGGCGCTGTTCGTCAAGGCCAACCCGAAGCTGGACGACGAGCTGAACCGCACCGCCTGGACCGACACGCTGCGCCGCTTCACCCATGCGCCGGCGGCACTCGACGAAGGCCGCTACGCCCGATTCGGCGACTTCATGAAGAGCCACGGCCTGATCGACAAGGTCGAGCCGGTCTCGGTCTACGCGCCCGCGCTGCCGTAAGCCTCGCCCTGTCGTGAGCCTCCCGGGTGGCGCGTCGCGGTCAAACACGGCGCGGCGCCCGCCAAGTTGGGCCAGGCTTCTTCCGATACCCGGCCAGCGATGCTAACCGATGCGGGACGCATCCGGGACGGTGAGGACGAGGCATGGGGAACGTGGCGTATCACGTGGTGGCGATACTGGTGGGTGCCGTTGTCGGCGTTCTCGGCTCCGGTTTCCATGTCGGCGTCGAGAAGCTGACCGCGGCCTGGCCGGCCTTTCTCGACACCGGCCTCGGCCTCGACGGCTTTCCCCTCTACGCCGCCGCCGCGCTGGTCGCCGCCGCCATGACGGTCGTCTCGCTCTGGCTGGTGCGCCGCTTCGCCCCCGAGGCGAGCGGCTCCGGCGTGCCGGAGATCGAGGGCGCGATGGAGGGGCTGCGCGAGGTGCACTGGCATCGGGTGCTGCCGGTCAAGTTCGTCGCCGGCCTGCTCTCGCTCTCCTCCGGCATGGTGCTGGGCCGCGAGGGGCCGACCATCCATATCGGCGCCTCGGTCGCCAAGGCCGCCTCCGACCTGATGAAATGGTCGGGCGAGGACATGCGTGGCCTGCTCGCCGCCGGCGGCGCCGCCGGCCTTGCCGCCGCCTTCAACGCGCCGCTCGCGGCGGTGCTGTTCGTGATCGAGGAAACGCGCCGGCAGTTTCCCTATTCCTCGCGGACCTATATCGCCGTGGTGCTCGCCTCCATCGCCAGCGCCATCGTCACCGAATACCTAACCGGCAACCGACCCTATATGCTGCTGGAAGCCACCGCCATTCCCTATGGCTGGCTGCCCGCCTTCGCCCTGCTCGGCCTCATCCTCGGCGGGGCCGGCTTCGTCTTCAACCGCACGCTGGTCTGGTCGCTCGACCATGTCCGCCGCTTCGGCATGCGCAGCTCCTTCTACATCTTCCCGACCTTTGTCGGCCTCACTGTCGGCGTGCTGATGTTCGTGCGGCCGGAGGCGACGCAGGGCGGCGAATTGCTGGCGGTGCAACTCACCAAGGAATCACTGCCGCTCGGCATGCTGGCCTTCGTGGTGCTGCTGCGCTTCGTCATGACCATGGCGAGCTATTCCACCGGCGTCGCTGGCGGCATCTTCGCGCCGATCCTGGCGCTCGCGACCACGATCGGGCTCTGCTACGGCACCACGCTGGACCTGTTCTTCGACCTGCCCTACCAGGCCCACACCACCTTCGCCATTGCCGCCATGGGCGGGCTGTTCGCCGCCACCATCGGCGCGCCGCTGGTCGGCATGGTGCTGGTGCTGGAACTCACCAGCGCCTATGCGGTGCTGGTGCCGGTGATGATCTGCGCCATCTTCGCCCATATGGCGTTTCTGGCGCTCGGCGGACGGCCGATCTACGAGATCCTGCTGGAGCGCACGCTGGCGATCGAGGCGGAAGCCCGCGCCGCCGGCTCGCGCTGAGCGCCCCTCACGCCGCCGCAGGCGCCGGCACGGGGGAGATGAGCCGCGCCGGCCCTACAGCGTCGCGGCGCAGCGCGATCTGCCGCTCGTGCTGCTCGACCAGCGTCGAGCGGTGGCCGATGGAGAGCATGGCGGTCTGCGCCAACCGCTCGCGCAGTATGCGGTAGAGGGCGGCTTCGCTCGCCTCGTCGAGCGCCGAGGTGGCCTCGTCCAGCAGCAGCACGTCCGGCTTCACCAGCAGGGCGCGGGCCACGGCGAGGCGCTGCTGTTCGCCGCCCGACAGGATGGCGGCCCATGGCGCGCTCTCGTCGAGCCGCCCGGCGAGGGCTGGCAGGCCGACCGCCTCCAGCGCCTCGCGCAGCCTCTCGTCGTCATAATTCTCCAGCGGGTCGGGATAGGCGAGCGCGCCGCGCAGCGTGCCGACGGGGAGATAGGGCCGCTGCGGCAGGGTGAGCACCCGCGCGCCCGGCGCCAGCTCAACCTCGCCATGGCCGTGCGGCCAGATGCCGGCGATGGCGCGCAGCAGCGTGCTCTTGCCGCTGCCCGAGGGACCGGTGAGCAGCACCCGCTCGCCGCGCGCGAGGTCCAGCGCCTCGACTTCCAGCAGCGCCCGCCCGTCCGGCAGCCGCACCTCCATCGCGCTCACCGCCAGCGGCGCCGGACCCTCGGCCGGCACGCGGTGGAAATCGCTGCGCAGCGCCTCGGCCTGGGTCGCCATCACCGATTTCTCGAAGCCGACCAGCCGGTCGACCACCGACTTCCACTCCGCCAGCGTCGCGTAGGCGTTGATGAAGAAGGAGAACGAGCCCTGCACCTGGCCAAAGGCGGAGGAGGTCTGCATCAACTGGCCAAGCTGGATCGCCCCGGTGAAATAGGCCGGCGCGACAACGATGAAGGGGAAGATGACCGACAGCTGGCTGTAGCCGGACGTGAACCAGGTCAGCCGCTTCTGGGCGATCATGATGCCCCAGTAATTATGCACCACATGGCTGAAGCGGGAGAGCAGCCGCGTGCGTTCCACCGGGCCGCCCTGCATCAGCGCGATCTGCTCGCCATTTTCGCGCACCCGCACCAGGTCGACGCGGTAATTGGCCTCGAAGCGCTGCTGGTCGAAGTTGAGCTTCACCAGCACGCGGCCGATGAGATGGGCGATCAGCGTGCCGACCGCCGCATAGGCGAACGCGGCCCAGACCAGATAGCCGGGGATGTCCCAGCTGGCGCCGAACAGGTTGAAGGCGAAATCTCCCGAGAGGCCCCACAGGATGACCGCGAAGGAGGCCAGCGTCATCATCGCGCTGAGCAGGCCGAGGAACAGGCCGATGGTCTGGCCGATATAGGAGCGGATATCCTCGGCGATGCGCTGGTCGGGATTGTCGGCCTCGTCGCCCTTCAGCCGCATGCGGTAATGGGTCTCGTCGGCCAGCCAGGCGCTGAGGTACTTGTCGGTCATCCAGGTGCGCCAGCGTATCTCCAGCCACTGGCGCAGATAGATCTGGTAGACCGCGACCGCGATGGCGCCCGCGGCATAGAACGCGAAGATCCAGAGCTGGTGGACGAAGGCGGCGTAGTCCTTCTGCTGGATCGCGTCATAGAAGACCGCGTTCCACTGGTTGATCAGCACGGTCACGTAGACCCAGCCGACCTCCAGTGCGATCACCGCCGCGAGCAGCGCGCCGCCGCGCCATTTGTCCTCGCCACGGAAATAGGGGATCGACAGCCGCCAGACATCGGCGAGCAGGGAGGCAATCACACGCAAGGGGGCTACTCCGGCAGATGTCGCGATGACCACATCTACGCCGAGCAATGCTGGCGGGATGGTGGCCGCAACATTACCGATTGGAGAGCTTGGACGTCGTTCGCCGCTGCCGCGCCTTCCGTCGGCATAAAAGCGCGGACGCCGGGCGTCCGCGCTTACCCTGTCGATACGAAGGCCCGGAGGCGCGGCGTCAGATGAACTTCTTGCGGATGCGCTGGCTGATCAGGTCGAGCGCGGTGACCGTCACGATGACGATGATCAGGATCGCCGATGCCTGCGAATAGAGGAAGCCGCGCATGGTCTCGTTGAAGGTCATGCCGATGCCGCCGCCACCGACGATGCCCAGCACCGTGGCCGAGCGGACATTGGATTCGAAGCGATAGAGCGCATAGGAGATCCACAGCGGCAGCACCTGCGGCAGCACGCCGTAGATGATTTCCTGCAGCCAGGTGCCGCCGGTGCCGCGAATGCCCTCCACCGGCGCGGGATCGATGGCCTCGACCGCCTCGGAGAACAGCTTGGCGACCACACCGGTGGTGTGGACGAACAGCGCCAGCACGCCGGCGAACGGGCCGAGGCCGACCGCGGCGATGAAGATCAGCGCGAAGACGAGTTCGTTGATGGCGCGGCAGGCGTCCATCAGCCGGCGCACGCCGAAGGCGAGCCAGCGCGGCGAGACGTTGTCAGCCGAGAGGATGCCGAGCGGGATGCCGGCGATCACGGCCAGCAGCGTGCCCCAGATGGCGATCGCCAGCGTTTCCAGCATGGCGTTCGTATAGACGTCCCAATCCGCGAAATTCGGGCGCAGGAAATCGGCGCCGAGGGTCGCCATGTTGCCGGAGTCCCGCCACAGCTGCACCGGGTTCATCTCCGCCTCGTACCAGGCGCCGACCAGGATCACGATGGTGAGCGCCGCGATGGCGAGGCGGATCAGCCGGGTCGTCAGCGGCGTGACCGGCGGCGCGGGCATGGTGCGCGTGGCGGTGCGGTGGGCGGCGTCGGCAGCAAACATGTGGGGAGTTCCCGGTATGAAAATCCCCGGCGACATGCCGGGGATGAACTGTCTCACACAACCTTTTCCCCTCATGCCCGGGCTTTCCCCGGGCACCCAGGGACCGCGTGACGGCCCCGAGGCTGGGTGGCCGGGTCAAGCCCGGCCACGAGGGAAAACAGGCCGCACTCACATGCTGGGAAGCTTCTTCTGCTGCTCTTCGAGCGCGGCGAGCTTGGCGTCGATCTCCTTGATCTTCGCGGCCTTCTCGTCGGCGGAGAGCTTGTCGTCGTTCTGCACCTTGACCTTCGACTTGAACAGCTCGAGCTGACGGACCGGGATCAGCTGGGCGTCGGACGAAGCGAGGAACACACCCCAGCCATCAGAGGTCTTGGCCAGCACTTCACGCGCATGGGTGATCTCTTCCGGGGTGCCCAGGCGGCCATAGGTCATGAAGAAGGTGTAGATCTTCGCCTTCAGGTCGGCCGGCAGGTCCTTGCGCCACACGATCGGGTCGCCGGCGATCAGCGGCGAGCGCCACACTTCCTTGATCTTGGCGGCTTCTTCCGGACGGGTCGCCTGCAGGCGCGACACGTTCTCGGTGTTGTTGGTGGCGAAGTCGACCTGCTTGTTGGCGACCGACAGCAGGTTGGCTTCGTGATTGCCGGTCACGACGCGCTTGTAGCACTTGTTCGGGTCGACATTGTTCAGCGCGAACACGTAGTAGCTGGGGACCAGGAAGCCCGAGGTCGAGTTCGGATCGCCATTGCCGAAGTTATAGCCCTTCGAGCAATCCAGAACGTCCTTGAGGTTGTTGATGTCGCTGCGGTCGGCATTGGTGACGATCAGCGCATAATAGCCCGAGGAGCCGTCCGGCTTGGCGGTCTTGACGAACACTTCGCCATTGGCGCGGTCCACCGCTTCCATCGCCGACTTGTTGCCGAACCACGCGACATCGACCTTCTTGAAGCGCATGCCTTCGATGACGCCGGCATAATCACCGACGAAGAACGGCTTCACCGGAATGCCGATGGCCTTCTCCATGTCCTTGATCAGCGGCTCGAAGCTCTTGGCGAGATTGGCCGAGGACTCGGTGGAGATGAAGCCGAAGTTCAGCTCCTTGATCTCTTCGGCGCGGGCGGGGACGCTCGCAAGGGCGGCCAGCGCGAGGCCGGCGGCGATCAGGCGTTTCATGGGTGTGCTCCTGTCAGGAAACGGTCTGGGAGGGGGCCGTGGCATCGGCGGGGGCCGGCACCACGAATTGGCTGGGCAGGATCAGCTCCTCGGCGCTGGCGCCGTAGAGCTCGGTCAGGAAGGCGGCGTTGATCTGCGCGGCCGGGCCGTCGAACACGACCTTGCCGGCGTTCATCGCGACGATGCGGTCGAAATAGGCGGTGGCGTAGTCGACCTGGTGCAGAGAGACGACCAGCGCGATGCCGTGGTCGCGGCTCATCGTCACCAGCGTGTCCATCACCCGCTTGGCGCTCTTGGGGTCGAGCGAGGCAATCGGCTCGTCGGCCAGCACCAGCTTGGCACCCTGCACCAGCGCACGGGCGATGGCGACGCGTTGCTGCTGGCCGCCGGAAAGCTCGCGGGCGCGCTTGGCGGCGTGCTGGGCGATGCCGACCTCGGCGAGGGCGGCGTACGCGGTGCGCCGCTCATCGCTGTTGAACAGGCCGAGCGCGCCGCGCAGCGCGTTCATCCGCCCCAGCGCCCCGACCAGCACGTTGGTCATCACCGAGAGCCTGCCGGACAGCGCGAATTGCTGGAAGACCAGGCCGATATGGCGGCGCGCCGCGCGCACGTCGCGGGCCAGCTTGCCGCCTTCCTGTACCTTCACGCCGAAGGAATGGATGGCACCGGAGCCCGCCCCGTTGCCATCAGCAAGGACGAGGCCGGAGGCGAGGCGGATCAGCGTGGACTTGCCCGAGCCGGAGGCACCGATGAGGGCGACGCGCTCGCCGGGCTGGATGGTGAGCGAAACGTTCTCCACCGCGCGCATCTGCCCGAAGGTCTTGCTGACTCGGTCAAGTTGAAGGGCTGCCGCCATCGGTGCTCCGCCGGCCTGTTGAAGACCGGCTTGGGGTAGCCCTGCCCGGTGACGGGTGGATGAAATGTAGATTGCCGTTTTGTGACATCGGAGCGCCCTGCACCGCGGCTCCCTTTCACAAGGTGCGCAGGTGCCTCCGCATGGCTTCGCGCCCGGCGCCGTCACCGCTTTCCACGCCGCGCAGTCCAGTCCGGCGCGGGCAAAAAAACCTGCCGGCACATCGGCTTCATTGACTTCGGGGGCGCTTGGCCGCCACACTCGCGCCGGGATCGGGCAGGCTGAACGGAAGCGGGGGCCACATGTATTATGCAATTGTCGCATTGACGATGGTGGTGGCGCCGCTGCTGAGCATCGCGGCGGAGTATCCCAACATCACCGGCCTCGGCAGCCTGATTGTCGTCGCCACCAAATGGTTCGCCTTCTGGGCGGTGGGCGTGCGGCTGCTGCTGGCGGGCATCTCGCAGATCGTGAAGCCCGGCTTCACGCTCAAGGGCATTCTCGGCGCCGACGCGCCGGGCGCGCATGTGGTGGTGCAGGAACTCGGCTTCGCCAATGTCTCCATCGGCCTCGCCGGCCTGTTGTCGATCCTGTTCTCGATCTGGGCGCTGCCGGTGGCCTTCATCGGCGGCCTGTTCCTCGGCCTCGCCGGCATCAATCACCTGAGGCGCCCGCACCGCAACATGCACGAGAACGTCGCCATGGTGACGGACCTGTGGGCCGCCGCCATCCTGCTGGCGGTGTTCGTGTTCAGTCTGTTCTGATCCCGCGCGCAAGCTGCCCGCGCAGCCAGGTGGCCGCGCGGTCGAGGCCGGCGCGTCCATCGGCAAGCCGCGCGGACCACACCATCCAGGCGTGGATCATGCGCGGCCATATCTCCAGCGCCACCGGCACCTCGGCGGCGCCGAGCGCGCGGGCAATGCCCACCGCATCGTCCAGCATCACCTCGCTGGAGCCGACCTGGACCAGCGTCGGCGGCAGGCCGGCGAGGTCGGCAAAGAGCGGGGAGACTGCCGCATCGCGCGCATCGTGCCCCGCCAGAAAAGCCTCCGCCAGCCCCGCAAGGTAGTCGCGGCTGATCAGAGGATCGACCGCGGCCTTGCTGTCGAGCGTGGCGCCGCTCATCGTCAGGTCGCTCCAGGGCGACACCAGCCAGGCCGCGGCCGGCATCGCCTCGCCGGTTTCGCGCAGGGCGACCAGCGTGGCGAGCGTCAGGTTGCCGCCGGCGCTGTCGCCGCCAATGGCAATGGACTGCGGCGCGTAGCCCTGCGACCGCAGGAAGCGCCAGGCGGCGAGCGCGTCGTCGCGCGCGGCGGGATAGGGGTGCTCAGGCGCCAGCCGATAGCCGACCGCAAGGGTGCGGATGCCCGCGAGCTTGCCGACGGCGCCGACCATGGCGCGATGGCTGCGGATCGAGCCGGAGCAATAGCCGCCACCATGGAAATACAGCAGCACGCGCGCCGCGTCGCTTCCGGGCGCCTGCGACCACTCGGCCGGCAGGCTGCCGATGTCGACGGGCGAGAACGCGACATCGTCGGGCGGCGGGTCGATGGCGCAAATCTCGTCCATTCGGGCGCGGCGTTCCGTCCAATTGGTCGGGCGCGGCTGGGCGGCGAAGAGCTTCCTCAGTTCATCGATCTCGCTGGTCATCTGCCCCTCATGCGCCAATGCTGCCGACCGACACCGCTATCTCGGCCGAAACCCTACATAGCCGCCCTCGCCATCGAACAGCATGTCGAAGCCGTTCAGGAGGTGGTAGCTGGTGTTGACGAAAACCCGGTCATCCGCCACCCGCAGATGGATGGCGTCCGGCGCCAGCGGCGAACCATCGCCGGCGGCGAAGCTGTAGAGCGGGAACGCGCTGCCCTCCTCGCCGACGCTGATCGCCACCTGCGTGCCGGGCGGCAGCGTTCCTTCGGCGGCCGTTCCCTGAACCGATGGCGCCTGCGCCGCCGGCACCGTCATGTACATCACCGACACGCCGGTATCGATCAGCACCGTGCCACAGGCCGGCAGGGTCGAGCCGCCCAGCGCGATGCAGCCCGGCAGCGGCGCCCAGTCGGCGCCATCGGGCCGGCGGACGAGTTTGAGATAGCGGAAGGCGCCGCGCGTATTGGCGGCGGTCAGGCCGACATGCACGCCCTCCGGCGAGAGGATATAGCCCTGCCGGCGCCGCCCGTCGCCGCCGGTCACATGCAGCAGCGGGTTCTTGTCCGGCGTGCTCTGGCTCTGGCTGTCACCCTCGCGGGCGAAGCCGACGCCGATCATGGCGATGTTGCGCGGCTGGGTCGTCGGGCGGCAGTCGCGCGCATGACCGAGGCACTGCACCTCGGTCACCACCAGAACCGGCAGAGGTTCGGTCGTCACGCTCGCGCCCTCGCGGCCCGAGAGCGTGACCGGGGTGACAACCCACTGCCCGAGCATCACCCGCCCGGAACTTGTATAGGTCAGCCTCGCCGGCCCCTGAGAGGGCATCGCCTCGAAGCCGGGCACGAATTCGGCGGCGACCACGATGCCGGTCGAGCCGGAATCCAGTTCGGCCCGCAAGGGCTCGCCGCCGAAGGACAGGCCGAGCCGGGGCACGGCGCCGATCTCGCCCGGCGCGGCGTTGAGGTAGCTCAGGAACAGCCCCTCGCGGTAGGGCGCGTAATCGGGCGCGTCCTGCGCCCGGGCCGGCAGGCCGGCGCCCACCCATAGGCCGGCACCCATAATCACGACCGCGAGAAGCTGCCGCATCCTCATCCTCACATATTGGGGTAGTTCGGGCCGCCGCCGCCCTCCGGCGCCACCCAGGTGATGTTGCGGTTCGGGTCCTTGATATCGCAGGTCTTGCAGTGGACGCAGTTCTGCGCGTTGATGACGAAGCGCGGCGTGCCGCCCTCCTCCACCCATTCATACACGCCCGCCGGGCAATAGCGGGCCGAGGGCCCGGCATAGACGTCGTGCTCGGAAGCCTTCTGCAGCGCCATGTCCGCCACCTTCAGGTGGACCGGCTGATCCTCCTCATGGTTGGTGCTCGACAGGAACACCGAGGACAGCCGGTCGAACGAGACGATGCCGTCGGGCTTGGGGTAGTCGATGCGCCTGGCCTGTGCCGCCGGAACCAGCGTCGCCGAATCCGGCTTGCCGTGCCCCAGCGTGCCGAAGGGCGAGACGCCGAAAAGCGTGTTCAGCCACATGTCGAGCCCGCCCAGCGCGATGCCGGCATAGGTGCCGAGCTTCGACCACAGCGGCTTGGCGTTGCGCACCTTCCACAGGTCGCGGCCGATGGCCGAGTCGCGCCAGCCGGCCTCGTATCCGGCAAGTGCGTCGTGCCGGCGCCCCTCGCCCAGCGCCCTCGCCACCTCGTCGGCGGCCTGAATGCCGGACAGCACGGCGTTGTGGCTGCCCTTGATGCGCGGCACATTGACGAAGCCGGCGGCGCAGCCGATGAGCGCCCCGCCGGGAAACACCAGCTTCGGCACCGACTGGTAGCCGCCCTCGGTGATGGCGCGGGCGCCATAGGAAACCCGTTTGCCGCCCTCCAGCGTGGCGCGCACCAGCGGGTGAGTCTTGAAGCGCTGGAATTCCTCGAACGGGGAGAGCCACGGATTGGCGTAGTTGAGGTGAACCACGAAGCCCACCATCACCTGGTTGTCCTCCATATGGTAGAGGAACGAGCCACCGCCGGTGGCGTTGTCGAGCGGCCAGCCAAAGGAGTGCTGCACCAGCCCCGGCCGGTGCTTTTCCGTCGGCACGGTCCACAGTTCCTTGAGGCCGATGCCGTATTTCTGCGGCTCGCATCCGGCGTCGAGCCCGTAATGGGCGATCAACTGCTTGGAGAGCTGGCCGCGCGCGCCTTCCGCGAACAGCGTGTATTTCGCCCGCAGTTCCATGCCGCGGGTGAAGCGGTCGGTGATCGCACCGTCGCGGCCGATCCCCATATCGCCGGTGGCGACGCCCGCCACCGCGCCGTTCTCGTAGAGCACCTCGGCGGCGGCGAAGCCGGGATAGATCTCGACGCCGAGCGCCTCCGCCTTGCCCGCCAGCCAGCGGCAGACATTGCCGAGCGAGCCGATATAGGCGCCGTGATTGCTCATCAGCGGGGGCATCAGCATGTTGGGCAGCCGCAGCGCGCCGGCGGGGCCGAGAAAATAGAAGCGGTCGTCGGTCACCGGCGTCTTCAGCGGCGCATCGGCCTCCTGGCGCCAGTCCGGGAACAGGCGGTCGAGCCCGGCCGGGTCGATCACCGCGCCGGAGAGGATGTGCGCGCCGACCTCCGAGCCCTTCTCGACCACCACGACGGCGAGGTCCGCGTCGAGCTGCTTGAGCCGGATCGCCGCCGCCAGCCCGGCAGGCCCGGCGCCGACGACAACGACGTCGAATTCCATCGCCTCGCGTTCAGGCAGTTCCGCCGGCCGTTCCGCCGCGTCCATTCCGTCTCTCCGCTGCCGCAGGGTGCTGATTGGACTTCTTCCACGCTTGCCCCGGCCTGACAACTCTCCCCGCGAGGGATAGGATCAGCCATCCGACGGGAAGAATGCGCCTTATGAGTTCGACACTTAGCGACGACCGGAACGGCGACGACCGGAACGGCGACCGCGACGCGATCGCCGACATCCTCGCCTTCCATCTGGAGGCGGGGGCCGATGTCGCGCTGGGCGAGGAGCCGGTCGACCGCTTCGCCGAGAGCGAGGCCGCGCGCCGCGCCGCGCCGGCCGGCACCGCCCTGCCCCCGCCCGCCGGAAGCGACGCCTCCCGCGCTGCGCCTTCGCCATCCCGCCCCGCCCCCTCTCGCCCGGCGCCGGCGGCACCGCGCGCGCCGGCTGCCGAGGCTTCCCCGGCGCTGGCGCCGCCGCCCCCCGATGTGGCCGCGTCGGAAGCGCGCGAGGCCGCCGCCTCGGCACCCGATCTCGACGCGCTGCGGGCGCTGCTGGAGAGCTTCGAGGGCTGCCCGCTCAAGCACACCGCCACCCGCCTGGTCTTCGCCGACGGCAACCCCCAGGCCCGGCTGATGCTGGTCGGCGAGGCGCCGGGGCGCGACGAGGATATCGAGGGCAAGCCCTTCGTCGGGCGCTCGGGCAAGCTGCTCGACCGCATGCTGGCGGCTATCGGCATCGACCGCTCAAGCGCCTATATCGCCAATGTCGTGCCCTGGCGTCCGCCGGGCAACCGCACCCCGACGCCGCAGGAAGCCGCGATCTGCCTGCCCTTCATCCGCCGGCAGATCGCGCTGGCCAATCCCGATGTGCTGGTGTGCCTCGGCGGACCCTCGGCGCAGACGCTGCTCGGCATCCGCGAGGGTATCACCAAGGCGCGCGGGCGCTGGCTGGACTACGACACCGGAAGCCGGGTGATTCCGGCGCTGGCCACCTTCCACCCGGCCTACCTGCTGCGCTCGCCCCTCGGCAAGCGCATGGCCTGGCGCGACCTGCTGGCGATCGAGGCGAGGCTCGGCGGGTCGGAGCACTGACGGCCGCCTGTTGCCGCCGCCATCTCATTTCGCGATGAGAGTCCCGATCCTGCGGCGAAGGCCGAAGAAAGCCGACCTCGTCCTGAGGCGGAGCTTCTTCACCAAGTCGGGCTGCCCCGCGCCAGTCACCAGAACGCGGGTACAGGTCGATTGAAGGTATCTCTCGCGCAATGCGTGGTTCCATTTGCGCCGGAACTGGTCGAGCGAAGCCGCGAAGGCCGGTCCCATGCGGGCCTCGCCGAGATGCTGCAGGTGGTAGTCGATGACATAGGCGTTCCAGCCGAGAATGTCGGCCACCAGGCAGATGTCGGTTCCGTACATGTGGAAGCCGGTGAGGTTCCGTGACAGCCCGATACGGGCCTCGGCGCGAACGACGATGAAATTCTCGTCGAGGCTGTGAACGCGGACCGGGAACGGCCCGTTGCGTCGCTGATTATCGCCGAATTTGTCGGTAATGCGGATATGCAGGCGGTCGAAACCGCTTCCTCCACCATTGCCGGCCAGAGCCCAGCAGGGATCCAGTTCAGAGAGTTCGCGCAACCGCGCTTCCAACTCTGTCCGCCCGTCGCCGAACAGCACCACGTCCTGATGGCAGAGAATGACCAGCGGGGCGCTGGCCTGGTTCAGCAGACGGTTCAATCCGGCATAGGCGTCGGTCTGCCGGGAACCCGTATTGTCCACCGTGAGGAATTCGCAATCGTCCGCAAAGCCCTTCTCCCGGAAGGAGGCCTTCATCTGCTCATAAAGGCTTGGATCGGTGACGAGAGTAGCGATTGTGAACGCGGGCGTCGGCGCCATTACCTGATTATCCCTGGGACGTTCGAGAAGGGACAAGCCCCCTTCAATCTGCGGCGCAGACGCGATGATAATGCGATACCCCGCGCATGCCTGCAATGCAATCGGGGACTCCGTTGGCGCCTTCATTGGCGTTCACGTCGCCCTTCGGTCGAAGCGGCCGGCGGAAAGGCTCGTGCCCCCGCCCCCGACCGGGGCAATTCGACCGGGCCGCCGTCGATTTGAGGCATTCCATTGTAGGGCGGACCGGCTTAACCTACGTAACGTCACCCTCCGCAAGCGGTGACGGCAGGGGCAAAGCGATGGATTTCGATCCCACCATCCTGGCGCGCATCCAGTTCGCCTTCACCGTTTCCTTCCACATCATCTTCCCGAGCTTCACCATCGGCCTTGCGGCCTATATCGCGACGCTGGAAGTGCTGTGGGTGGCCACCGGGCATGAGCGCTACCACCGCATCGCCCGCTTCTTCACCAAGATCTTCGCCGTGTCCTTCGCCATGGGCGTGGTGTCCGGCATCGTGCTGTCCTACCAGTTCGGCACCAATTGGAGCCGCTTCTCCCACGTCGTCGGCAACGTCGTCGGCCCGCTCATCGGCTATGAGGTACTGACCGCCTTCTTCCTGGAGGCGACCTTCCTCGGCATCATGCTATTCGGCTACCGGGTGCCGCGCGGGCTGCACGTCTTCGCCTGCGTCATGGTGGCGCTCGGCACCACGCTTTCCGCGTTCTGGATCCTTTCGGCCAACAGCTGGATGCAGACCCCCGCCGGGCACGAGATCATCGACGGCATCGCCCATCCGGTGGACTGGCTGGCCGTCATCTTCAACCCCAGCTTCCCCTACCGGCTCGCCCATATGGTGACGGCCTGCTACCTCACCACCGCTTTCGTCGTGCTGGCGGTGGGCGCGCGCTATGTCTATGCGGGCCGCTACCCCGAGGACGGGCGCACCATGATGCGCATGGCGCTCGGCCTCATCGCCATCCTCGCCCCGCTCCAGGCCTTCATCGGCGACGCTCACGGGCTGAACACGCTGAAGCACCAGCCGGCCAAGATCGCCGCCGTCGAGGGGCACTGGGAGAACGAGCCGGGAGAGAGCGGCGTGCCGCTGGTGCTGTTCGCCATTCCCAACGAGGAAGCCGAGCGCAACGACTACCAGATCGCCATCCCGCATCTGGGCAGCCTCATCCTCACCCATAGCTGGACCGACACCATCCAGGGGCTGAAGGATTTCGCGCGCGACGAACGCCCGCCGGTCGCCATCCCGTTCTTCGCCTTCCGCGTCATGGTCGGCATGGGCCTGCTGATGATCGCCATCGGCTGGCTCGGCGTCTGGCTGCTGTGGCGGCGGCGCCTGTTCGAGACCGACTGGTTCCTGGCGCCGCTGCGGCACATCTGGCCGATCGGCTTCATCACCATCCTGTCGGGCTGGTTCGTCACCGAGGTGGGGCGCCAGCCCTGGGTCGCCTACGGCATCCTGCGCACCGCGGACGCGGTCTCGCCGGTCGAGGGCTGGGCTGTGGCCACCACGCTGGCGCTGTTCGTCGTGGTCTACGGCATCGTGTTCTCCGGGGGCATCTACTACATCAACCGGCTGATCGCGAAGGGGCCGCAGGGCTCCGCCGTCGAGCCGCCGGTGGGGCTGCCGAACCGCCCGCTGGCCTCCGCCCACAAGGCGACCCGCGCCGCCATCGACAACCCGGGGGAATGAGCATGTTCGTCGGCTCCGGCATGGAATGGTACCTGCCCGTCATCTGGTCGCTGCTGCTCGCCATCGCCATCGCCATGTATGTGGTGCTGGACGGCTTCGACCTCGGCATGGGCATCCTCTTCCCGTTCGCCGCCAGCGAGCGGGAGAAGGACCAGATGATGAGTTCGGTCGCCCCGTTCTGGGACGGCAACGAGACCTGGCTGGTGCTCGGCGGCGGCGGGCTGCTGGTCGCCTTCCCCCTCGCCTATTCGATCGTCATGCCGGCGCTCTACCTGCCGGTCATCTTCATGCTGCTGGCGCTGGTGTTTCGCGGCGTCGCCTTCGAGTTCCGGCATGTGGCCGACACCAGCCGCTTCCTGTGGAACATCGCCTTCGCTGGCGGCTCGACGCTCGCCGCCTTCTTCCAGGGCGTGCTGCTCGGCGGCTTCGTGCAGGGCATCAAGGTGGAGAACAACGCCTTCGCCGGCGGCCCGCTGGACTGGGCGACGCCGTTCGCGCTGCTGTGCGGCTTCGGCGTGGTGGCGGGCTACGCGCTGATCGGCAGCGTCTGGCTGGTGATGAAGACCGAGGGCGCCGCCGCCACCCGCTCGCGCGCCCGGGCGAAGATGCTGCTGCCGGTGGTGCTGGTCTTCATGGGCATCATCAGCCTGTGGACGCCGCTCGCCTTTCCGCGCATCGCCGAGCGCTGGTTCACCACGCCGAACCTGTTCTATCTCGCGCCGGTGCCCCTGCTCACGCTGGCACTGGCCTATGCGGTGTGGCGCTGGCTGGAACGAGGCTATGAGAATCTGCCTTTCTTCGGCGTGATCGGGCTTTTCCTGCTCGGTTATTTCGGCATCGGCGTCTCGATCTTCCCCTATCTCGTGCCGCCCGTGCTCACCGTGTGGGAAACCGCCGCGGCGCCGGCCAGCCAGGTCTTCATGCTCATCGGCACGGTGTTCCTGCTGCCGGTGATCCTCGGCTACATCGCCTTCGTCTACTGGCTGTTCCGCGGCAAGGTGCGCGAGGGCGAGGGCTACCACTGACAGAGTAAATTTCGCGGCGCGCTGTCGGATCGACGGCGCCCCGTTCGTCCTCGTGGCAGAACCGGCCCGCACGGCGCGAGCGCGCGCGGAACCCCGGGTCCCGGTCGCCCACGCCACTCACGAGGTAGCCATGCCCAGCACCATCCGCCTGCATCGCGTTCTCACCGCCCCGGCCGAGAAGGTCTATCGCGCCTTCCTGGAGGCCGACGCGCTCGCCAAATGGCTGCCACCCAACGGCTTCACCTGCACCGTGCACCATTTCGAGCCGAGGGTGGGCGGCACGTTCAGAATGTCGTTCCGCAACTTCACCACTGGCGACAGCCATGCCTTCGGCGGCGACTATGTCGAACTCGTGCCGGGTGAGCGACTGCGCTACACGGACCGTTTCGACGACCCCAACCTGCCCGGCGAGATGGAAGTGACGGTGACGTTGAAGTCCGTCTCGGTCGGCACCGAGATCGACATCGTCCAGGCCGGCATCCCCGACCTCATCCCGCCCGAGGCCTGCTATCTCGGCTGGCAGGAATCGCTTCGCGGCCTCGCCCGGCTGGTCGAGCCGGACATCCGCCAGTAGGCGCGCCGCTATTCCGCCGCCTCCGGCGCCGGCATCGCCAGCCGCGCCCGCACCGGGGCAAAGCTGGCGCGGTGGTGGCGGCACGCCCCCAGCGCGGCCAGCGCCTGCGCATGTTCGGGCGTGCCATAGCCCATATGGCGCTCGAAGCCGTAGCCGGGATGCGCCGCGCCGAGCGAGGCCATCAGCCGGTCGCGCGTGACCTTGGCCACGATCGACGCGGCGGCGATGGAGGCGACCAGCCCATCGCCGCCGATGATGGTGCGGGCGGTGCAGGCAAGGGGCGGCAGGTCATTGCCGTCCACCAGCACCAGACGCGGTGCGCAGGGCAGGCCCGCGACCGCCCGGGCCAGCGCCCACAGCGTCGCCTGGCGAATGTTGTGACCGTCGATGCGGGTGGGTGGCGCGAAGGCGAGCGAGACCTCGGCGGTGGCGCAGATCGCCTCGAACAGCTTTTCGCGCTGGACGGCCGAGAGCCGTTTGGAATCGTCCAGCCCTTCGGGCACCCGCGCGGGATCCAGCACCACCGCGCAGGCGACCACCGGCCCCGCCCACGGGCCGCGCCCCACCTCGTCGACCCCGGCCACCGGCACCTCGCCGGCGCGGTGGGCGGCCCGCTCCCGCGAAAAGTCCGGTTTCAGTCGCGCCTCGGCCATGTTCGAAGGTCTTTCATACGATTCGGGGAGACGCCCGCGCGCCGCCGCGCAACATGCCGATCGGGCGGCGATGATGCAACAGTCCCCGCTGCGGCGCAGGCACGGTATAAGCCGTGCGGCGCCGGGCTCTCTGGCGCCGGGTCTTCCAGCGCCGCCAGCGCTGGCTTCAGGGCATCCGGCAACTATTCGAGTGGATCATGAACTGGGCGGAACGCATTCAGGAATTCGTCACCCTGTGGGTGGTGATCGACCCGCTGGGGACGCTTCCCGTCTTCCTCACCGTCACCGCCGGCCTCAGTGTCGCCGATCGCAAGAAGGCGGCCCTGCTCTCGGTCCTGGTCTCGTTCGGCGTGCTGGTGTTCTTCGCCATGGCCGGCCACTGGCTGCTGCGCTCGATGGACGTGTCGATCGAGTCGTTCCAGATCGCCGGCGGCATCGTGCTGTTCCTGTTCGCGCTCACCATGATCCATGGCAGGAGCCACAGCGACTCGCACTCCCCGGCCGAGCTCAACCCGGTCGAGATCGCAATCTATCCGCTCGCCATCCCCTCCATCGCCAGCCCGGGCGCGATGCTCGCGGCGGTGGTCCTGACCGACAATGCCCGCCATGATTTTTCCGAGCGGGCGATGACCATCCTCACCTTCAGCCTGGTGCTGCTGTTCACGCTGGCCGTTATGCTGGCGGCGGGACGGCTGGTGCATCTCATCGGCCGCGGCGGCGCCTCGATCATCAGCCGGGTGATGGGCATGATCCTCGCCGCGCTGGCGGTCGACCTCGTGCTGAGCGCTGCCGCGCAGTGGCTGCACCTGCCGCCGATCTGAGGCCCGCGCCGCGCCCCTGACGTTCCGGCCGGGCTTGCACGGGCAGCCTGCCAAACAGAAAGGGCGCGGCTCGCGCCGCGCCCTTTCGTTGATGCTTCGGGATGGACGTCCTCAGAAGTCCATGCCGCCCATGCCACCCATGCCGCCGCCCGGCATGGAGGGGGCGCCGCCGTCGCGCTTGGGCGCATCGGCGATCATCGCTTCGGTGGTGATGAGCAGGCCGGCGACCGAGCCGGCGTCCTGCAGCGCGGTGCGCACAACCTTGGCCGGATCGACGATGCCAGCGGCGATCATGTCCACGAACTGCTCGGTCTGGGCGTTGAAGCCGAAGTTCTGGTCCTTCGATTCCAGCACCTTGCCGACCACGATCGAGCCCTCGACGCCGGAATTCTCGGCGATCTGGCGGATCGGGGCCTCAAGCGCGCGCAGCACGATCTTGATGCCGGCCTGGATGTCCGGGTTGTCGGAGGTGAGCTTCTCCACCGCCTTCTTGGCGCGCAGCAGGGCGATGCCGCCGCCGGGGACGATGCCTTCCTGCACCGCGGCGCGGGTGGCGTTGAGCGCGTCGTCGACGCGATCCTTCTTCTCCTTGACCTCGACCTCGGTGGCGCCGCCGACGCGGATCACCGCGACGCCGCCGGCCAGCTTGGCGAGGCGCTCCTGCAGCTTCTCGCGGTCGTAGTCCGAGGTGGTCTCCTCGATCTGCGCCTTGATCTGCGCGACCCGGCCCTCGATGTCCTTCTTCTTGCCGACGCCGTCGACAATCGTGGTCTTTTCCTTCTCGATGATCACCTTCTTGGCGCGGCCGAGCATGGTGAGATCGACGCTCTCCAGCTTGATGCCGAGCTCTTCGGAGATCACCTGGCCACCGGTGAGGACGGCGATGTCTTCCAGCATGGCCTTGCGGCGGTCGCCGAAACCGGGCGCCTTGACGGCCGCGACCTTGAGGCCGCCGCGCAGCTTGTTGACGACGAGCGTGGCAAGAGCTTCGCCCTCGACGTCCTCGGCGATGATCAGCAGCGGCTTGCCCGACTGCACAACGGCTTCGAGCACCGGCAGGATCGCCTGCAGGCCGGAGAGCTTCTTGTCGAAGATGAGCATGTAGGGATCTTCGAGATCCACCGTCATCTTCTCGGCATTGGTGATGAAGTAGGGGGAGAGGTAGCCGCGATCGAACTGCATGCCCTCGACCACGTCGAGCTCGGTCTCGGCGGTCTTGGCTTCCTCGACGGTGATCACGCCCTCATTGCCCACGCGCTGCATCGCGCCGGCGATCATCTCGCCGATCGAGGCATCGCCATTGGCGGAGATGGTGCCGACCTGGGCGACCTCGTCGGTGTTCTTCACCTTCTTGGCGCGCTTCTCGATATCCTTGATCGCCTCGGCGACCGCGATATCGACGCCGCGCTTCAGGTCCATCGGGTTCATGCCGGCGGCGACGAACTTGGCGCCTTCACGCACGATCGACTGGGCGAGCACGGTGGCGGTGGTGGTGCCGTCGCCGGCGAGGTCGTTGGTCTTGGAGGCGACCTCACGCACGAGCTGGGCGCCGAGATTCTCGAACTTGTCCTCGAGCTCGATCTCCTTGGCGACGGTAACGCCGTCCTTGGTGATGCGCGGAGCGCCGAAGCTCTTCTCGATGACGACGTTGCGGCCCTTGGGGCCGAGCGTGACCTTCACCGCATTGGCGAGGATATCGACGCCGCGCAGCATCCGCTCGCGGGCATCGCCGGCAAATTTAACGTCCTTGGCAGCCATCTGGCCTACTCCTGAAATTCAGCTAAGTCCGGGAAGGAACAGTCGGCTCAGCCGACGATGCCCATGACGTCGGATTCCTTCATGATCAGGAGGTCCTGACCGTCGATCTTGACCTCGGTGCCCGACCACTTGCCGAACAGCACCTTGTCGCCGGCCTTGACGTCGAGCGGGACGAGCTTGCCGGCCTCGTCGCGGGCGCCCGGGCCGACGGAGAGAACTTCGCCCTGGGAGGGCTTTTCCTTGGCGCTGTCGGGGATGATGATGCCGCCGGCCGACTTCTCTTCGGCGTCGAGGCGCTTCACCACGATGCGGTCGTGCAGGGGGCGGAACTTCAGCTTGGCCATGGGTCGATCCTCGGTCTTCATGTCGCGCGCCGTCGTGGCGCTGGTGAGAAGCTACTAGCACTCTTCAGGGATGAGTGCCAAACCGCCGCCGAAATAAGAACGGCTCCCGGGCGAGTCAAGCGGGCGGCGCGCGATAGGACCGTCACATTGTGTCATGCTGCCGGCGATGCCCGACGGACATGAAAAAACCCGGCCCGCGCAGGACGCGGACCGGGTGTCGGATCGCAACGGAAGCGGCGATCAGGCCGACTTCTTGATGTTCTTCTCGACCGACGCCTTGATCGGCTCGGCGGTATCGGTGGCCACCTTCTGCGCCAGCGTCGACAGTTCCTTGGCCTGCGACGAGAGCACGTCGAACTGCTTGCGCATATGGCCGGTCGAAAGCTCGACCGCTTCCGAGACGCTCTTGGCGCCGAACAGCGCGCCCATATAGTCGAAGGCGGCGTTCACATTGGTGCGCAGCGACTCGAGCGCCACGGCGTTGTACTCGGCCATGCCCTTCGAAGCGGTGGAATAGGTATCTTCGAGCAGGTCGGTGGTCTCTTCGGCGCTCGCCTTGATCTTCTCATAGGCGTCGCGCGCGCTCTGCACGTTCTTCTCGGCCATCTCCCGCACCACGGCGGGCACTTCCAGATGGGCCGGCATGTCGAATTTCGGCATGTCGAATTTGGGCATCGCCGCCTCGAAAGCAGAGGTGGCGGCCTTGGCGGCCTTCTTCGGGGTCGGCGGGACGGCGGTAGCCTCAACCATGGGTTTTCTCCACGCATTCGCGGCGGATTCAGGATGGCGACGGCCGCTCCGCGCTTGCGGCCGTGCCCTGACCGGCAAAGGCGTCGTCAGGATTGAAACCCGACCCCTTGCCTCGTCTCGTCCACTATAATTGTGCATTGCAATATCATATTGCAATGCACAATCAACCCGGAAATGCAGATTTTTGGGCTTTTGGAGGCAGAAATGTGGGCGAAATCGCCCCTCACTTCCCGGTCTTGGGGAAGGGCGAGGCAGCGCTCGCCCGCTCGCCGATCGCCTTGGCCTGCTCGGCGAGGCGGGCGGCCTGCTCCTTCACGTAATCGGCGTGAAGGCGCGCCCACTCGTCCACCGTCGACGCCTTGGCAATGCGGGACGCGAAGTCGAAGCCGGCCGCGATGTTGGCCTCCGCGAAATCGAGCGTGGTGCGGCCGAGATCGCGGGCATTGCCATGCGCTGCGTCGACCTGCCGCCCGGCATCGTCAAGCGCCTTGTGCGCTGCGGTGAGAAAACCGTCGATGGCGGTGCGGGCCTGGTCCACTCCATGCTCGGCAATGGTGCGCAGTTCGGGAGGCACGTCCAGTTTCGGCGTGTCGGCCATGGCGAAAGCGCTCCTTGCGACGATGCGGCATTCTAGGCGTTCGCAGGCGGCCGGCCATCCGGCCTGCTCCCTACAACCAAAGTAGTAGATGCACCGCAAAAGGCAACCCGATTCAACCTTCCCGAGAGGCGGCTGGTTGCAACTGATTAACCGGGATCAGTGGCAACCAATTAACCGGAAAAGGTGAAGCTGAAGCGACAGGCGGGCGAGTGCATGGCATGGCGCGCCCGCCCGCATTATTGTCAAGGTGCGGTGGCGGCCCTTTCCCGGGTCCGGCGCCGGCATCCGGTTCGCACCGGCGGGGTCATTCAGGGCGATCATGAACACACCGAGCGACGGTTTCGGCAGCGCGGCGACGCAGGCGCTGCGCGCGCGGGCAGCCACCGCCCTGGCGGCGGCGGCGCCGGCCGTGCTCGCCCATGTCGATGGAACGCTGATTGCCGCGAATGCGGCCGGCCGGGCGCTGCTCGACGCCGCCACGCTCAAGAACATCGCCCCGCCCCTGGCGGCGACGCTGCGCGCCGCGCGGCCGGCGCGGCTGGAACGGCTGCGGCTGCCGGGCCGGCTGACCCCGGCGACCTTCGCCTGCTCGCTGCTCGTCGCTGGCAATGCCCGCGCGCTGCTCCTCGTCGGCCTCGACCCGGTGCCCGCCGCCGCGCCGGCCGAGCCAGCCCCGGCCATCGCGGCGCAGGAGCCGCTGCCGGTCCCGGCCCGTTTCACCTGGAGCACCGGCGTCGACGCACGACTGAACCGCGTCGACCCGCGCCTCGCCGCCGCGCTCGACCGCCCGCCGGAACAGATCTTCGGGCTCGACTGGCGCGCGCTGGGCGCGCCGGACGCCCACCGGGCGGTGCTGGACGGGCTGAGCTTCAACCATCTGCCCGTGCATCTGCCGACCGGCCAGGGCGATGCGCTCGACGTCGAATTGGGCGGCGCGCCCATTCGCGGCGCCGGCATGCGCGGCTTCGGCGTGGTGAAGGGGCGCCGGCCGCTGGAGGCCCGGCCCGAGACGTTCGTCGCGCCGCCCCCGGCGATGTCGGCTCCCCCCGCCAATGTGACGCCCGCTCCGGCCACGCCGCCCCCTGCCCCGCCGCCCCACGCCTCTCCCGACACGGCGACGCCTGATGCCGACCCGGCCGAACCCGCCCCTCCGGTAAGGGTCACGCTGAGCCTCGTCCCCTCGCCGGCCAATGTCGTGCCGCTGCGCGCCGGCAATGGCGAGGCCGGGCGCGACAATGTCCGCTCCTCCTGGGAAGGGCTGTCGAACGGCGAGCGCAACGCCTTCCGCGAGATCGCCCGTGCGCTCGGCGCCCGGCTGGAAGGCGTCGACGATCCCGCCGACCCGTCCGCGCCTCCCTCGTCCGAGCCGGAAATCTCCATGCCCGAGGCTTCGACCACGCCCGGGGCGGTCGAGCCCGTCGCCACCGAGCCGCCGCCGCTCCTGCCGGAGCCGGCGGCAAATGACAGCGTCCCCGTCCCCCCGGCCCTCGCTGACGCGCCTCCCCTGCGCGGGGAAGGCGCCGAAGGTGCGGGCCTGCGCCGCGTGCTGGCCCAAGAGGGCGAGCGCCACGAGGACGAGCGCCCGGTGCTGGACCGGCTGCCGCTCGGCCTCCTCGCCTTCCGAGGCGACCGGCTGCTCTATGCCAACCGCGCCCTGCTGGACTGGACCGGCCATGCCGACCTCGCCGCGCTCGAAGCGGCCGGCGGCCTTTCGACCCTGTTCGACGCCTCCGCTGCGGCCGACCCCGACGAGGACCGCCCGCTGACGGTTCTCGGCGCCGGCGGCGAGCCGATCCGTGTCGATGCGCGGCTGCTGTCCTCGCCATGGGAGGGCGGCCCGGCGATGCTTTATGTCCTGCATCGCGCCGCCGCGCCGGAGCCGGTGCCGGCCGACCCGCTGGTGGATGAGCGCCTGCTTCAGGCGGAACTCGCCCTGCGTGAGGCGGAAAGCTCGGGGCGCGAACTGCGCGCCATTCTCGACACCGCCACCGATGGCGTGGTGCTGATCGACGCCGCCGGCACCGTGCTGTCGATGAACCATCCGGCCGAGGCACTGTTCGGCTTCAATGCCGGCGAGGTGAAGGGCGAATCCTTCACCCTGCTGCTCGCCCCGGAAAGCCACCGCGCCGCCGTCGACTATCTCGACGGCCTCGCCTCCAACGGCGTCGCCAGCGTGCTCAATGACGGGCGCGAGGTGATCGGCCGCGTGCGCGAGGGCGGGCTGATCCCGCTGTTCATGACGGTCGGCCGCGTCGGCGACGACCCGACCAAGTTCTGCGCCGTGCTGCGCGACATCACCCAGTGGAAGCGCGCCGAGGAGGAACTGATCGAGGCCAAGCGCCTCGCCGAGCGCGCCAACCACGCCAAGTCGGACTTCCTGGCCAAGATCAGCCACGAGATCCGCACGCCGCTCAACGCCATCATCGGCTTCTCGGAAGTGATGATGGAGGAGCGCTTCGGCGGCATCGAGAACCAGCGCTACCGCGATTATCTGCGCGACATCCACGCCTCCGGCGAGCATCTCGTCTCGCTGATCAACGATCTGCTGGACCTCTCCAAGATCGAGGCCGGCAAGCTCGACCTCGCCTTCACCAGCGTGTCGCTGAACGAGATCGTGCAGCAGTGCATGGGCATCATGCAGCCGCAGGCCAATCGCGAACGCATCATCATCCGCTCCTCGCTCGCCACCGACCTGCCCCCGGTGGTGGCCGACACGCGCTCGATCCGGCAGATCGTGCTGAACCTCGTCTCCAACTCGATTAAGTTCACCCAGCCCGGCGGCCAGGTCATCCTGTCGACCACGCTCACCGAGGAGGGCGAGGTGGTGCTGCGGGTGCGCGACACCGGGGTCGGCATGTCGGAATCCGACGTCGCCATCGCCATGGAGCCGTTCCGGCAGATCACCACCTCGGCCCGCGCCGGCTCGGGCGGCACCGGCCTCGGCCTGCCGCTGACCAAGGCGCTGGCGGAAGCCAACCGCGCCGCCTTCAACATCCGCAGCGCGGTGGATGTCGGCACCATCGTCGAGATCATCTTCCCCTCGACACGGGTGCTGGCGGAGTGAGAATTTGCGCTCTCTGCGGCATCTGTGCCGCAGGGACGGTGGCGTTGCGGCGGCGGCCGGATTAGGAAGGGGCCTCCAGACACGTTCCGACGGCTCCCCTTCGACGCCTGACGATGCTGCGAAACAGGTGGACCCAGCCGTGCCCTTCATGACGACGAACCCGGCGCTTGCCCGCGCTTTGGCCGAACGGGACTACACCAGCCCGACGCCGGTGCAGCTTGCCGTGCTGGCGCCCGAGGCGGCGGCGCGCGACCTGCTGGTCTCGGCCCAGACCGGCTCCGGCAAGACGGTGGCCTATGGCCTCGCCATGGCCGAGACGCTGCTGGGCACCGAGGAGCGCCTCGCCCTCGCCGGCGCGCCGCTGGCGCTGGTGGTGGCGCCGACGCGCGAACTGGCGCTGCAGGTGCAGCGGGAATTCGTGTGGCTCTACGCCGCCACCGGCGCGCGCATCGTCTCCTGCGTCGGCGGCATGGACCCGCGCCAGGAGCAGCGCCTGCTCAACCAGGGCGCCCATATCGTGGTCGGCACGCCGGGACGGCTGCGCGACCATCTGGAGCGCGGCCGGCTCGACCTGTCGGCGCTGAAGGTCGCAGTACTCGACGAGGCCGACGAGATGCTCGACCTCGGCTTCCGCGAGGACCTCGAATTCATTCTCGACGCCACCCCGCCGGAGCGGCGCAGCCTGCTGTTCTCCGCCACCATGCCGCGCGGCATCACCACGCTGGCCCGGCGCTACCAGCGCGACGCGCTGCGCATCGAGGTGGCGAGCGCCGAGGGCGGCCACGCCGATATCGAATACCGCACCATCCGCGTCGCCCCGACCGAAATCGACCACGCGGTGGTCAACGTGCTGCGCTTCTACGACACACCGAGCGCCATCGTGTTCTGCAACACCCGCGAGGCAGTGCGCCGGCTGCACGCCATGCTGCAGGAACGCCAGTTCTCCGCCGTCGCGCTGTCCGGCGAATTGAGCCAGAACGACCGCAACCACGCCCTGCAGGCATTGCGGGACGGGCGGGCGCGGGTGTGCGTGGCCACCGATGTCGCCGCACGCGGCATCGACCTGCCCAATCTCGGCCTGGTCATCCATGCCGACCTGCCGAACGATGCCGAGAGCCTGCAGCACCGCAGCGGCCGCACCGGGCGAGCCGGGCGCAAGGGCGTGAGCGTACTGCTGGTGCCCCCCTTCCGCCGCCGCCGCACCGAGGACCTGATGCGCGGGCTCGGCATCGCGCCGGCCTGGTCGGCCCCGCCGACCGCCGAGGACATCCGCAAGCTCGACCATGAGCGGATGCTGCGCGACGCGCTGCTCATCGACGCGCCGAACGAGGAAGACCTCGCCGCCGGTCTCACCCTGCTCGCCGCCCACACGCCCGAGCACCTCGCCGCCGCGCTGGTGCGGCTGTATCGCGCCGGCCTGCCCGCTCCGGAGGAGGTCGCCGATCCCGGCGAGCCGCGCGGCGGCGCCGTGCGCGACCGTGCCGCCGACCGCGAATTCGGCGGCGGGGCGGGTGCCGGCAGCGCCTGGTTCCGGCTCAATGTCGGGCGCCGCAGCAATGCCGACCCCAAATGGCTGCTGCCGCTGATCTGCCGGCGCGGAAACGTGACGCGCAAGGAGATCGGCGTCATCCGCATCCTCGACGAGGAGACCGCCTTCGAGGTCAGCCTCGCCGCCGCCGACCGCTTCGCCAAGGCCGTGCGCAGGCTCGAGGGCGGCGACGTCGTCATCGAGCCCCTGCCCGGCGGCCCGCCGGAAGGGCGCTCGATGCGCCCGACCCGCGACAGGCCGATGCGCGACAGGCCGAACCATGAGAGGCCGCAGCGGGAGCGGCCGACCTATGAGAAGCCGGCCCAAGGGACCCTGCCCCAGGACAGGCCGGCCTATGAGAAGCCGTTCCGGACGCCGCGATTCCGCGACGAGCCCGCCTCAGGAAGGCCGACGGACGGCACGCCCGAGCGCGGCACGCCCGAACGCAGCAAGCCCCGCGAATGGAACCCGTTGGCCAGGGACGATGCCGGGCGCCCGGCGACCGATGCTCGCCCCAACGCATTCGAGGGCAAGACGGCGGGCAGGAAGCCCAAGGGCACGCCCATGGCGGACAGGCCCTTCACGGCCAAGCCCTCGGCAGGAAAGCCGGCGGCGGGCAAGCCTTCGTCGGGCAAATTGCCCAAGGCCAAGCCGCCTAAAGGCAAGCCACCCAAGAGCAAGCCACCGCACCGTTCCTGACGTCAGGCGCGGTGGAAGGCTGGCGGCGCGCCTGCCACGCGGCGGGAGCCTGCCGGCCGTCCGCCCGCCGTCCATCCGAGGAACAGCGAGACGGCGCGGGCGCGATGGCCCCGGAGCCAGTTCGCGAGCCGCGCCGCGCGGGCGTGCCTCCGGAGCATGCCCCGCCGAGCACGGGGCGCCCCCCGCAGGATCGGGGCATGACGATTTGCGGCTTGCCTCGCCATGCGGTCGACGACATCGACAGGCGGCTGTCAGCAACGCTGGCCGACATTCGCGGCGAAAACGGACAGGAGCTCGCGAACGCCGATTCCAGTTCCTCCGGCGGCACGGTCGAGCGGGTGAAAAAATGGACGGCAGAAGGCAGCGTGCGACGAGGTGCGGGCGGCGGCTGCCATGGATCGGCGGCAGGTATCCCGACCATCGCCCGGGCCGGCATTGCGTAAACGCCGCCTGACATGCCGGCCATGTTTTCAGATCGGGTGAACGGCTCCTCCGGGATGGGGCGGCCATGGTGGACGGCGCCTCTGCGCCGACTTCGGGAACTGATTGGCGAGGCGGTGCCTGCCGACGGCGCCGTGCGCCTCGCACTGGCCGGCCTTGTCGGCATGCTCGTCGACTTTGTCGCCTTCCAGGCGCTCTTCTTCCTCGGCGCCGGGCTGGACGGCGCACAATTGTCGGGCTTCTGTCTCGCCAGCCTCTGCAACCATGCGCTCATCACGCGCTGGGCCTTCCCTGAAACGGCCGAGCGGCCGCGTCCACATCGGATTGAACGCGAAACGCTCTTTCTCCTCGTCTGCCTGCTGTCGCTGGCGCTGCGCGGCGGCGTGCTGGCGGGCCTCGCCGGCCTTCCCGCGCAGCGGGTCATCATGTCCGCCATCGGGGCGACGGCGATCGCGACTTTTCTCGGCTCGGCCTGTTTCGTCATTCCCCCGGCAAATCCGCCGGGCAGCAGCGCCGCCCGATGGCGCCTCGCGGCCATCGGCGCCGTCGGCTTCAGCGTGGTGCTGCGCCTGCTGTTCCTCGGTCGGGTGGAACTCATGCCGCAGGAGGCCTATTACTGGGACTACGCCCGGCATCTCGACATCGGCTATCTCGACCACCCGCCGATGGTGGCGTGGCTGATCTGGATCGGCACCTCCCTGTTCGGCAATAACGAGTTCGGGGTGCGCATCGCCGCCTGGCTCTGCTGGGGCGCAACCGCCTTCTTCAGCTTCCGCCTCACCCGCAACCTGTGCGGCGGGCCGGCCGCCTTCGTGAGCCTGCTGCTGGTGGCGGCCCTGCCCTTCTACTTCGCCACCGGTCTGGTGATGACCCCCGACGCGCCGCTGACCGCGTGCTGGGCCGGGACGCTGTACTTTCTGGAACGCGCCCTGCTCGGCGGGGAGCGGCGGGCCTGGTGGGGTGTCGGCCTGTGCATCGGCCTGGGCCTGCTGTCGAAATACACCATCGCCCTGCTCGCGCCGGCGGCGCTGCTGTTCATGCTGCTGGAGCCCCGGGCGCGGGTCTGGTTCCGCCGCCCTGAGCCCTATCTCGCCGCCGCCCTCGCGCTTGTCCTGTTCTCGCCGGTCATCCTGTGGAACATGGAGCACGGCCTCGCCTCCTTCGCCTTCCAGAGCACGCGCCGGATCGAGGGCGCCGTCCGCTTCTCGCTACCGGAACTGCTGCTCGGTATCGTCGGTCTGCTCACCCCGACCGGACTGGTCGCCGCCCTGACCGCGCCCTGGCTGCACGCGCGGGGAGTTCGACCCGCAGGCCCCGATCAGGGGAGCGGCCGCGACAAAGGCCCGGCGCGCCCCGGGGAGCCAAGGCGTTTCATCATCATTTTCACCCTGGTCCCCCTCTCCGTCTTTGCAGCGTTCAGCCTGTTCCACATGACGCGGCTGAACTGGACCGGGCCGCTCTGGCTGGCAGTGCTTCCAGCGGTCGCGGCCGGCATCGTGTCGACGGACGAGCACGCATCGGCGTGGCAGCGGCGCATCCAACGCGCCTGGGCTCCTACCCTTTCCATCTGCCTGGTGCTCTACGGCCTGGGCCTGAACGTGCTGGTTGCCGGCCTGCCCGGCCTCGGCGCCGTCGCCAGCCTTCCCAAGGTGCCGGTCGCCTGGGATGAATTCGGCCGGCAGGCCGCCGACATTGCCCGCGACGTCCGCGAAACCACCGGGCAGGAGCCGCTGCTGATCGGCCTCGATGCCTACAACATCGCAAGCGAGTTGGCTTTCTACGGTCATGACGACGCTGCGCCGCGCGGAAACTCCGTGGGACGCAGCGTCGTCGGCCAGCCCAGTCTCATGTACGGCTTCTGGTATCGCCCCGACACTCTGGCGGGACGCCCTGCCGTGCTGTTCGCCTTCACGCGCCACCAGATCGAGAACCCTCTTCTGGCCGGCTTCTTCAGCGATTCAGGCGAGGTGAGGCGGCAGGATGTGGTGAAGAACGGCCGGGTGGAAGGCCATTTCTTCTACAGGGTTGGATACACGCTTCCGCGTTCCGCCGCGCAGGTGGCCACACCCTGAAGCCGCGCCTTCTCAATGCCATCCGCCAAGGCAATTCGGCGGACTGGTCTCATTCGCGGCGTGGAGCGGCCACGGCCGCAGCGCTGGGCAATTGCCGCGTCGTTCGCGCCGCTTTTACCGGCCACCGCCGACGGCCGGCTCCGCGCCCGCTCCGTCACCGCCGCGCGCAGCCCAGTCGGGCTGGGTCAGGAATTCCTGGCGCCTGGGCCGGACGGTCAATGCCAGCAGCACCCCCCAGGTCAAGGCCATGACCGCGCCGAAATCCGGCGTCGTGCCGATCAAGAGCGAGACCGCGAAATTTGGCCAGAACGCCCATTTCAACGCCGCGCTCATCGCCTGCGCCTCGGGGTCGCGGCTGTCGGCGCGGCGCAGAAGCGATTGCAGGACAAATCCGAAATAGAGCAGCACGCCCAGGAGGCCGACGCTGCCGAAAAGCGTCGCGGCGAAATTCGACCCGCGCACGGAACCTATGCCGACGCCGACCATGTAACTCGAGATTCCCGCCTCGAACGCCACCCGGGTCCACATCGTGCGCTCGATATAGGAATCGCTCGATGTCTTGTTGAAGACCAGACTGTCCAGTCGCTGGATGACCGGATCGAACGCCGAGGGCGCCCACATCACCACCAGCGAGAACACAGCCAGGCCGACAAACACCATCGCGACGTCTTGCAGCACCCCCCGCCGACTCAGAATGGAGCGCGCAATCCGGGACGCCCGGGACTGCCATTCCAGCACGGCAACCATGAGGAACACGCCAATGCCGACATAGCCGGCGGAAGAGGTCGAGAGAATCAGGAACAGTGTCAAACCGGCCAGGAGAATATTGATCTGGAAGGTCAGTCGCCGGTCGGTAACGCTGCGCCGAAGGAAATAGAGGTAGGACAGAAGGAAAAGTACCGTACCCCCATAGGCGGACGCCTCAGGCATCAAGCCGGTCACGCGCTTGACGCCATCGCCGATCGTCACGTTCACCAGCAAAGCGTATTCGGCGGTGCGAAACGGCGCCAGAACCGGCGCAAGGGGAAGATAGGTCGATGCGTAGTCCAGCGCTCCGGTAATAATCGTGACCGTGGCCGCCAGCATAAGACCCCGGATAAGAACCATGCGAAGCGCCGGCGGCTCGAACATTTTTGCGAAAGCGAACACCGCGAATGTCGAAATGGTCAAATAGGCCAATTGCGACAGGTTCTGGATCGTCGGCCGCAAGCCCTCAATGCCAATGCCAGGCCTGACCGCCATCGGAATCACGTCGATCTGCCCGGCCAGGAACCGCGGGCTCAGCAGCGTGACACCAACCGCGACGATCCAGAACAGGGTGAGCAGCCCTCCGCGTCTGAGCGACAGGGCATTTGCCAGCAGGGCGTCAAGGCCGGAGCGCGAGAGCAGGAACTGTCGAACCAGGATCAACAGCACGGTCATTGTACTGGCAACGAATGACAGCCCCCCCGTCAGGCCAGGTGGAAGCACCGCGAAGCTGCCGAGCGGAAGCGTCAGAAAAAACAATCCGATCAGGATCTGACGCTTCGAAAGAAGCCCCCAGAGAGCGAATGCCCAGTAAATAGCCACCGGAACATAGATCATACCGTATCAGCGCCCGACGATTGTCTATACAATCAAACAGTATCCATCACATCTGATCGGTCATGCTCCAAACTTTGGAGAACCGCATCTAGCACTATCCGCGCCTGCCGCTCCCACGTAAAGGACCGGGCACGCTCCCCCCCTTTTCTGATCAGCGCATCCCGCGCGGGCTGGTTGTAGAGTACGTTGCGAACGGCGCCGACGATCGAGCTTACATCGAAGGGATCACAATATTCCGCCGCGTCGCCGCATCTCTCTCTGAATGCGGGAATGTCCGATACGACGACCGGGCAACCGAAATGCATCGCCTCCAGTGGCGGCAGAGGGGACGCCTCATAGAACGAGGGAAACACAAGCGCCGCCGCGCCGGCGTACAGCTCGGCCAAAACAGCCGCGTCTTCGATATGCCCAAGAAGAACTATCCGGTCCGAGACATCGTCAGGGATTTCAAACGCCATCGACGTGTGGACTGATGTCGAACTTCCAACAAAGACGAAGGGGGTGCCGTCCTCACGCGCCAGTTGAATAGCGGCACTCAGCACGCCCATGATGTTCTTACGCTGGGAAAGAGCACCAATATATAGCAGATACCCTCGATCGGGTAATTTACCGAGGCTCGGCGAGCCGTTTGCCGCCGCAGGAATCGAGCGCCAGCTTCCATTCTGCGCCACGACGATCGGATCGTCGCCCCGGTCCGTCAGCTTGAGCAGTTCGTCGCGCTCAGCCACCGACACTGTGACGAGCGGATCAGCCCGCCTCAGAAGCGCTGGCATGAGTGCCGAATGAGCGATCCGATAGCCCATACGGTACGCATGCGGATAATGCCGATAGGAAAGATCATGTATGACGACAGCCGGGGGCATGGCGGAGAGCAGCGACAAAATCGGTGCCGAATTTGCCAAGCAAAGCAGCTTGGCTCCGCGAGCCGCCCTGGGCAAGCTCAATTGTTCCCACAACTGGCCAGAGAAACCACCGACGCGTTGGACCGTAATCGCCGCCAGTTCCAGATCGCCCAGATCGGCGGATGGTTGGCAAATCAAGCGGACCGACAGATGAGGCACTTCCTCGGCTATAAGTCTATCCAGCGCGCGGGTGATTTCTCGAGCCACACGTTGAACACCTGTTGTTTTTTGTGTAAGAAATCGACCATTTATAACAATATCTACCATTATGAAACTCAGTCGGATCGACTTCTTTCAGATCAAACTTCTTCGAGGCCGCATACTGACACTACCGCATTTTACCTGAACTTCAATTCAAATTCCTACACAGAGAACGAACCGGAGTCCCGCTCCGAACGTATAGTTCTCAGCAGTTTCTCGGCCGCCTTCTGCCATGTGAACAATTTCGATCTCTCCAGTCCGCGTGCGCGATAGTCCGACGCAAGGTCAGGATCATCGACCAGCCGGCGCACGGCCTGAATCCACGCTTCGGGAAGGTAAGGATCGGCTTCAATCGCGGCATCGCCGCAGATTTCCGGAAGGGCGCCGCACGGCGAAATGATGGCCGGGCACCCGAGGGCCATGGCTTCCAGCGGCGGCAGTCCGAAGCCTTCGGTCAGGGATGGACACGCAAAGGCCGAGGCCCCTCGCATCAGGCCGACCAGTTGCTCATCTGTGACACGCCCGACGAATTTGACATTCGGCGGCACTGAACACCCCGCCCGCTCGAAATCCGCGGCACTTGCCGGACCGAACAGGACCAGGGAAACATCCTGAAGCTCGTCTGCCGAAAATGCCTTCAGCAAAATGGAAATATTCTTGTGCGGTTGAGTATTCGACAAGGCAAGAACGAAGTGTCGATTCTCAAGACCGAACTGACTCAGAACATCGTCGCTCGGCTCGATCCCAAGAACATGGTCGCAGCCATTGTGAATAACGACAATATTTTCTTTACGGGCGACGCCGAAACGGGACAGCTCAAGTTTCGAAAATTCAGAAATGGTAACTATCTTCTTGGATGTACGCCCAATGATTGGCAGTAAAAATCGATACCATATCCTGAATAACGTCCCATAGGAGGTCGGAACCAGGTAAACCTGTGCATCATGAATCATGGTAATCGAATTTTTATGCCCGACTGGACCAAGATTACACAGATTTACAAGAACATTATCTCTGGCCAAAGCCGGCAGGTTCAGATGCTCCCATGGAATATCTTTCAATATTCCGCTCAGTCCGCCCGATCTGACAACGTCGACATCGGGCGGCAGGAACGTTTTCTGCGGCGACGTCGGCGCAACGACGGTCAATCGCCATCCATTTCCACCTTCGACGTCATCGGAAGCAATGCGCGCGCAGGCGACAATCAGTTCCTTGGCAACGCGGTGCACGCCCGTTGCCGGAGCACGCAGAAACTTTCCATTGAAGACGACATCGATCACGGCAAGCTATCCACATTCCAAATTGCGTTTAACAGATGTCGGTGAAATGGCCCTGCCGGGCATGGCAGGGGCTGGTGTCCGCATCAGGCAGGGCCAGAGCCGGACGCCCACGCCGGCGAGACAATAAACGACTGTAATGTCCCTCAGATTTCGTATCCAGAATAAACATTATTTATATCAGCGAATAAGGCGGGGAGTGTCGGGGATATCTCCGACACATAGCGGGTGCTGCGTCTAGAGGGGCACGATCAGGCCCGCCGCTCAACAGGATTCGACTGCGCTCCCGAAGGCCCGCTGGAAGACGGCTCCGCCCGCGTTGCCCCGAGGGACTCCAGGAGCCGTTCGGCTTGACGATCTTCCAGGAGGTTTCAAACAGGATGTCAGCCATCGCCGGCCTGCCGCACCCGCCGGCCCGACGCGGAGGCGCCGTCAGGGCGCCGGCGCGGAAACGTCGAGCTTTTCCGAACCGCCAAGAAGCGCGCGCGCCGCGCCGGAACGGCGGATCAGCGCCTGTGGGTCGGGCAGTACAATCGGGCGCTGCCAATCGCCGCGGACGATGAAGGGCAACTCGAAAGTGACCTCCGTCGGCTTCGCCGAAGCGGTGTCCGCGGCTTCCACCTCGGCGGCGGGTGTGCCGGTATCGCCGCTGAGGCTCGCCACCAGCCCGGGCCGCGCGGTGCCCGCCTGAGCGTCGCCGGCCTGGCCTGCCTTGGCCGGTGCCGCCCGCACCAGTTGCGCCAGACCCGTGAGATCAAGGGTCCGCAGCGCGATCATGCTTTCGCCGGCCAGCGCCACATGCAGCCTGTCGCTGGAGAAATCGAGACGATCGAGCGTGACGACGCCGCCGGCGATGCTGGCATCCACGACGATGTCGCCGAACGGCGTGCGTCCGCCGCGCAGATCGCCGCCACCCGACAATGGCCGCTTTTCCAGCCGCGCGAGAATGCGCCCGACGTCAATGCCGACCAGCGCGCCGTTCTCGCCGTTCAGGGTGAAGGCGCCGTTCAGGCTCTGCGCGATCTCCATGATGCTGGTGCCCCCGCCCGCCGCAGAAAGCCGGAACGATCCGGTGCCTTCGAGGCGTGGGAAGCGGAACAGTTCGCCCAGCGCCCGCGCCAGCGCCACGTCGTCGCCGGCGAGGTCCATCCGCATATTCACCCCCGGCCCGGCGTCACGCGGCGCGAGCTGGGCTGACGCCCGGAAGATGCCGCCCCACGCCTCGGCCTCGCCGATGGTGAGCGACAGGCGGCCGCCCTTGGCGGTGGCGCTGGCGGCCATGCGCTGAAGTTCGGCCCCGCCGATGCGCACCTGCCGGGCGGAGAGCCGCAGGTCGACATCGAGCGCATGGGTGCGGCTGAGGTCGATATCGTCGTGACTCCAGCGCCCGTCGCGGGGGTTGGAGAAGGTCAGTTCGCCATAGGGCGACAGATCGACCGCCTCGCTCGCCAGCGAGCCCTGCAGCATCGTCCGATCGCCGTCGATCCGCAGATTGAAGGCGCCGACCCCCGAATTGCCGTCCAGATCGATCCGCGCCTCGTTGAGCATCGCGCCCTGCGCCGAGAGCAGTGCCTGCGCTCGCAGTTCAAAGGCGCCAAAACCGCGCTCCGTCGGCGCTTCCATGCCCAGCCACTGCAACGCGCCGCGAAGCTGCGGCGAGTCGGCGGTCAGGCTGCCGGCAACCACCGGCCCGCCGGCAAGCCGTGCCCCGCCCTTGAATGAAAGCGTCGCCGGCCCGCTCGCCAGCGAGACGTTCAGCTTGCCCGCCTCGCCGGCGGCCAGCCCGGAAAGGCCGGTGAGGCTGGTGTCGATGTCGACCGGCTCGCCACGCCACATCACCTTGCCGACCGCGCTCACGCTGTGCCCGCCGCGCCATGCGATCGTCAGGTCCGCCTGCGGAATCGCGATGTCCCGCTCGCCGCCGCGCGTGACCCTGAGGCTGCCATTGGTCACCACGACTTCGCCGTTCGAATCGGCCACGCCGAGGGCGGCGATGAAGCTGCCGAGGGCGGTGAGCGGGTCGCCGGGGTCGACCAGCGTCAGGGTAGGATCGGTGAGACTGATGTGGTCGGCACGCACGCGGCCGGTCAGCAACGGCAGCACGTCGAGCACCACCCGCGCCACCGGCACGTCGAGGCGCGCATGCGGATCGTCGATGCTCAGCCCGCCAATGTCGAGCGCCGGCCAGGGCAGCACCGAGAACGACACGCCGCCGAGCACCGGCTCCCGCCCGGTCGCCGCCAGGATCATCGTCCGCGCCTCGTCCCGCAGCCGCTCATCGGAGGCGAGCTTGGGCGCCAACACGGCAGCCGCGATCGCCAGCGCGACCGGCAGGAGAAGGAATGGAATGAACTTCTTCATCGCGTCGTCATGCTCCCGGCACTCGCTACCGCATCGGGGCGAAGCCGCGCAAGCAGAGGAAGCGCCCAACAGGCACGATCGAGCGCGGTGCCGTATCACAGTTGCCGCAACATGTTGGCCTTCTGTGTCTGTTTGATGGCCTGACAGACGTTCTGCCCGGCGTTATGACTGCTGCAGTGCGAAGCGGCGCGATGACGGCGCGATAACGCAGGGGGAGGAAGGCATGGGTGAAGCGGTAGGCGGAACAGCCACGAATGAAGGGGCTTCCAGCGGTGCAGGCCAGAATCAGGCCGGCCACGAAGCGCTCTGGACACCGAGCCCCGAACGGATCGCCCGCACGCAGATCGCCGCCTTCATCGCGCGTGTGAATGCCCGCCACGGCACCTCCCTCGCCGATTATCGGGCGCTCCACGGCTGGTCCATCGCCCATCCCGCCGCATTCTGGGAAGAGGTGTGGGACCTCGGCGAAGTCATCGGCACGCGCAGCGGCCCGGCGCTGGTCGATGGCGACCTGATGCCCGGCGCCCGCTTCTTCCCTGATGCAAAGCTGAACTATGCCGAGAACCTGCTGCGCGAGCGCGAGCGCGAGAGCGTCGCGCTGGTGTTTCGCGGCGAGGACAAGGTCGAGCGCCATGTCAGCTTCGGCGAGCTGACCGACCTGGTGTCCCGCATCCAGCAGGCGCTGCGCGCCGCCGGTGTCGGCGTCGGTGATCGCGTTGCCGCCACCCTGCCGAACCTGCCGGAAACCATCGCCGTCATGCTCGCCGCCTCGTCGCTGGGTGCGGTGTTCTCCTCCTGCTCGCCGGATTTCGGCGAGCGCGGCATTCTCGACCGCTTCGGCCAGATCGAGCCCAAGGTCTATGTCGCCTGCGACGGCTACTGGTACAATGGCAAGGCGGTCTCCATCGCCGAGAAGCTGCGTGCCGCCGTTCCCCACTTGCCGAGCGTGACGACCACCGTCGTCATCCCCTATCTCGGCCAGGCGGAAGAGGTCGCCGCCGGCCTGCCCAACGGCGTAGCGCTGGAGGCCTTCCTCGCCCCCTTCGCCCCGGCGCCGCTGACCTTCGAGCGGCTGGCCTTCAACCACCCGCTGTTCATCCTGTTCTCGTCCGGCACCACCGGCGTGCCGAAATGTATCGTGCACGGTGCCGGCGGCACGCTGCTCCAGCACATCAAGGAGCACCGGCTGCATTGCGACCTCGTCCCCGGCGACCGGCTGTTCTATTTCACCACCTGCGGCTGGATGATGTGGAACTGGCTGGTGACGGGGCTCGCCAGCCACCTCACCCTCTGCCTGTTCGACGGTTCCCCCTTCGCGCCGACGCCGCAGGTGCTGTTCGACTATGCCGAGAAGGAACGCTTCGCACTGTTCGGCACCTCGGCCAAATACATCGACTCGCTGCGCAAGGAAGGCGTCCGGCCCGGCGAGACGCACAACCTCTCGGCGCTCAAGGCGTTGACCTCGACCGGCTCGCCGCTGGCGCCGGAGAGCTTCAGCTTCGTCTATGAGGCGATCAAGCCGGACCTGCACCTCGCCTCCATCTCGGGCGGCACCGATATCGTCTCCTGTTTCGTGCTCGGCGACCCGACCGCGCCGGTCTACAAGGGCGAGATCCAGGCGCCGGGCCTCGGCATGGCGATCGAGGTGTGGTCCGACGAGGGTACCCCGGTCACGGGCGAGCGCGGCGAGCTGGTCTGCACCCGGCCCTTCCCCTGCATGCCGGTGATGTTCTGGAACGACCCGGATGGCGCGAAATACCACGCCGCCTATTTCGAGCGCTTCCCCAATGTGTGGTGCCATGGCGATTTCGCCGAATGGACCGCGCATGGCGGCCTCATCATCCATGGCCGGTCCGACGCGACGCTGAACCCGCAGGGGGTGCGCATCGGCACCGCCGAGATCTACGCCCAGGCCGAGCAGATCCCGGAGATCGTCGAGGCCATCGCCATCGGCCAGGAATGGGACAATGATGTGCGCGTGGTGCTGTTCGTCCGGCTGCGCGAGGGGGCGGTGCTCGACGCGGAGCTGGACAGGCGCATCCGCACCCAGATCCGCCAGGGCGCCAGCCCGCGCCATGTGCCGGCCCGGATTCTCGCGGTAGCCGACATTCCGCGCACCCGCTCCGGTAAGATCACCGAGCTTGCGGTGCGCGACGTGGTGCATGGCCGCCCGGTGAAGAACACCGAAGCGCTGGCCAACCCGGAATCGCTGGAGCTGTTCCGCAACCGGCCCGAACTGGCGGAGTGAGGGCGCGGCTGGCGCACCTCACCCGCTTGCGCCCTGTCATCTCACGCGCCAGCCCCGGGCTCCACGCCTTGGCCGGGCCGACGCCCCGCGTGCTTCGAGGCCGGGCTGCGCCCGGCACCTCAGCATGACGAGCCCTCTGGGGGTCCAACCGCATCCCGGGATCTATCAAGGCCAACGTCATCATAAGGCGCTCGGCACCGCCGAGCCTCGAAGGACGCAGGCCCTCACCGCCGCCACGTGTTGCCGCTCACCCCTGCCGCGGCCGCGAGAGGCGCGCCAGAAGGATCACCGGCACCAGGCCGACCAGCACGATGAGCAGCGCCGCCAGCGCGCCGTCCTCATAGGTGCCGCGCGCCGCTTCGGCATAGACATGGCTGGCCAGCGTCTCGAAATTGAGCGGACGCAGCATCAGCGTGGCCGGTAGTTCCTTCATGCAGTCGACGAACACCAGCAGCGCGGCGGCGCCGAGCGCGGGGCGCAGCATCGGCAGGTGGATCAGCCGCACCACCCCGCCCGGCCTTTCCCCGAGGCTGCGCGCCGCCATGTCGAGCGTCGAGCCGATCTTGCCGTAGCCGGCCTCCAGCCCGCCGACCGGGATGGCGAGGAAGCGGATCACATAGGCGATGATCAGCGCCGCGCCGGAGCCCGAGAGCAGCAGCCCGGTCGACACGCCGGTGACCTGCTGGCTGAGGTGCGAGACCAGATTGTCGAATCCGGCCAGCGGCACCAGCAGCCCGACCGCCAGCACCGTGCCGGGCACCGCATAGCCGAGCCCGGCGAGCCGCAGCGCCAGCGAGGAGCGCAGCGCCCCGGTGCGCAGTGCCACCACCACGGCGAAGCCCAGCAGCAAAGCGAGCCCGGTGCCGAGCGCGGCGAACAGCGCGGTGTTCACCGTCTCGACGAGGATGGTTTCCGACACGCCATGAAACGAGACCCGTTTCCACGCCGTGAGGGCGAGATGGCCGGCCGGAAGCACGAAGCCGAGCAGAACGGGGAGCAGGCAGGCGAGGAAAGCGAGCCCTGCCGCGCCGGGCGAGAGCGCACGCCGCGCCGGCGGGCGGGCGCGATCGCCGATATTGCCGGTCTTCAGCTTGCGGCGGCCCCAGCGCTCCAGCAGCACCAGCGCGAACATGATCACCAGCATGCACAGCGCGATCTGCGCCGCGCCGGGCAGGCTGGAGCGGTTGAGCCAGGTCGAATAGATCGACAGCGTCAGCGTCTGCACGCCGAGGAATTCGGAGGCGCCGATGTCGTTCACCGTCTCCATCAGCGCCAGCGTCACCCCCACCGCGATGGCCGGGCGGGCAAGCGGCAGGGCGATGCGGAAGAACGCCTCCCCCGCCCCCGCCCCCAGCGTGCGGGCGGCGTCCAGAACCGAGGCGGTCTGCACCAGGAAGGCGGCGCGGGCGGAGAGGTAGACATAGGGGTAGAGCACCAGCCCGAGCAGGATGATGCAGCCCGGCAGCGAGCGCACCTCGGGCAGCCAGAGATCGCGCGGGCGCAGGCCGAAGCTGGTGCGGATCAGCGTCGGGATCGGCCCGAGCGGGTGCACCGCGTCGACATAGACGAAGGCCTGGATATAGGTCGGGATGGCGAGCGGCAGCAGCAGCGCCCATTCGAACACGCCACGCCCGGGAAACCGGCACACCGCCACCAGCCACGCCGTGCCGGTGCCGATGACCCCGACGACCGCACCGACGCCGGCGACCAGCAGCGTGGTCTCCAGCAGCGCGTGCGGAATGACATTGGCGAGGAGGTGCGGCCAGAGGTCGCCCGAGCCCTTGAGCGCGGTCCAGCCCAGCGCCAGCAGCGGCAGCAGCACCAGAAGCACGACCGCCCCCGCCGCCGCCCTCAAAAGCAGGGAGCCGGAAGCGGAGGCCGCGCGGGGAGTGCCACTGAGTGCCAAGGTCATGTCGCGAAACGTCCCGGGGCGGAAGCCACCCCGGGACCTGAAAGGGCATCGGAATATCCGGGCGGCGCGCGCGAACGCGGCGCCGCCCGACGCGGGCTAGTTGTCGAAGCCGACCTTGTCGGCGAGGTCGGTTGCCGCCTTGCGCGCCTTGGCCACCGCGACCAGATCGACCGTGTCGACCTTGAGCGGGCCGAAGGCGGCGATGATCGGGTCGACCGGCGCGCCGGGCACCACCGGATATTCGAAATTGCCCTTGGCGTAGAGCGCCTGGGCCTCGGGGGAGACGAGATATTCCAGCAGCTTGACGGCGTTGTCCTTGTTCGGCGCGTTCTTCGCGACGGTAGCGCCGGAGATGTTCACATGGGTGCCGCCGCCCTCGAAGGTGGGCAGCACGACATTGATCGCCTTCGCCCATTCCTCCTGCTCGGGACCGCCCTTGCCGGAGCGCATCAGGCCCACATAGTAGGAATTGGCGAGGCCGAGATCGCAGATATCGCCGAGAATGTCGCGCGCCACGTCGCGGTCGCCGCCGGCGGCCTTGCGGGCCAGATTCGCCTTCACGCCCTTCAGCCATTCCTCGGCCTTGGCCTCGCCGTGATGGACGATATAGGCGGCGATCAGCGCGGTGTTATAGGGGTGCTTGCCGGAGCGGATGCAGACCTCGCCCTTCCACTTCGGGTCGGCGAAGTCCTCATAGGTGATCGCCGTTTCCTTCACCCGATCCTTCGAGGTGTAGGCGACGCGGGCGCGGGCGGAGAGAGCGAACCAGTCGCCATCGGCGCCGCGCAGATTGGCCGGAACGGCCTTGTCCAGAACGTCGGACGTCACCTTCTGGGTCACGCCCTGGTCGACGAGATCGAGCAGCGCGCCGATATCCACCGTCATCAGCACGTCGGCAGGCGAGCCCTCGCCCTCGGCCTTCACGCGCTCGGCGAGGCCGTCCTTGACGAAGACGCTGTTGACCTTGACGCCGGTCTTCTCGGTGAAGGCGTCGAACAGCGGCTTGGCGAGGCCCGGCTCGCGGGTGGTGTAGATGTTGACGACCTCTTCGGCCGAGGCGGCGACGGGCGCGAATGCCAGGCTGGCGGCGACGAAGCCCCCCAGCGCGAGGCGGCGAGCGAGGGGGGACGGGGTGCGGGCGTTCATCGGCGTCTCCTGCGTGCAGACCGCCCATGACAGGGCGATCGCATGGTTGACGTAAGGTCCGATGCAGGCGGTAACGGACGCAGGCGCGCCGGTCAACGAAAAGGTAAGTGATCTCAATATCTTAGAATAAGTCTAATGCAAAACAGTATCTGGCATCGCAGCATTCGCCTTCGATACCGCCGGCAGCGCGGCCAAAAAGGAAAAGGCCGGTCTCGCGACCGGCCTCCGGCAATCGGGTTCGTGCAGGGCGCGGTGGCTCAGTCGAGCTCGCCAATATGGTGCTGGGCGTAGAGCTGCACGCCGAGATTGGCGATCAGGTCGAGCTGGGTCTCGAGGAAGTCGATATGGCCTTCCTCGTCCGCCATCAGCGCCTTGAAGAGGTCGCGGCTGGGATAGTCCTGCACGCTCTCGCAATAGGTCGCGGCTTCCTGGTAGAGCGCGCGCGCCTCGATCTCGGCGGCGAGATCGCACTCGATCACTTCCTTGATGTCCTGGCCGATGCGCAGCGGATCGAGCACCTGCAGGTTCGGCAGGCCCTCAAGGAATAGGATGCGGTCAATGAAGCGATCGGCGTGCTGCATCTCCTCGATCGATTCAGCGCGCCACTTGGCGGCCAGCTTCTTGTAGCCCCAGTTGTCCAGCATGCGGTAATGCAGCCAGTACTGGTTGATCGCGGTGAGCTCCGACCGGACGCCGCGGTTGAGATATTCGATGACCTTTGAATCGCCCTTCATGGCAGCGCCTCTCCTTTTCCGAGCTTGCGCCACCTGTTTAGAAAACTTCTAAGAAATACGCAATGGCGTTCTCCCGCCCGGTTTGCCCGCGCTCAACGGGCCGGCGAAGGCCGCCGGCTCATTCGGCCGCCAGCGCCAGCGCCGCCGCCAGCGAGGAATGCGGGTGGGCGTGGTCGCGGCGCCCGTGCCGGCGCGGCCCCTGTTCACGCTGCGCGAGGCCCGAAGGCGCGGCCTCGCCATGGCCGGCCTGGCCCGGCACCTGCGCCGCGACCGGACACTCCAGCGGACACGTGCCGCAGCCGCCCGCGTTCACGTCGTCCAGCAATTTGCGGATGGTGCGCGCGCAACGCCCGCACTGCGCGCTGCAGCCGAGGCAGCGATACACCTGGCCCACGGTGCGGACGGACGCCTGCGTCTCCGTCACCGCGCTGCGGATCTGGCGATCGGAAAGCACATTACACGAACACACGATCATCGGGACGCGGCACCGAAGCTTTCGACCATTTAGAATTATTCTAAAAATGGCGTTTGTCTTCTTTTCTCGCGCTATTCCTCGGAGCCGTCAATTGGCAAAAGCCGATCTACCGATCAGGTGAGGCGATCGGTATAGTCTTCGTGATCAGAGATTTGAGACATTCCAGACTAGCCGCCGCCGCTCATCTCCGGTCCACTTTCGAACGGCACCAAACTGGCCGTCTCGAAATGCGGCGCGCGGGCAACCGGATCGCCCGCCAATCGGGCATAGAGCACGTGGTCCTGCCAGGCGCCGTTGATGCACAGATATTCACGGCCGTAACCTTCGCGCCGGAACCCGGCCCCCTCCAGCAGCCGCATCGAGGGTGCGTTGGTGGGCAGGCAGGCCGCCTCGATGCGGCGCAGGCCGAGCGTGCCATGCGCGAAGGGCAGCAGGGTCCGCACCGCCGCGCCCATATAGCCGCGGCCGGCATGGGGCTCGCCCATCCAGTAGCCGAGATTGGCCGTCTGGGTCACGCCGCGGCGGACATTGGACAGCGACACGCCGCCGAGCAGCGCCCTGTCGGCGCGCCGGAATATGAGGAATGGATAGGCCGCATCCTCGCGCACGTCGCGCAGATAGCGGCGCATCCGGCGCCGGAACGAGCCGCGGGTGAGATCATAGGCCGGCCAGACCGGCTCCCACGGCGCCAGGAAGGCCCGGCTCTGTTCGCGCAGCGTCGACCATGCCACGAAGTCCGACATTTGCGGCATGCGCAGCAGCACGGTCTCACCCTCGACGAGCATGGGGGGCTCATGCCAGGAAACGGTGCGAAACAGGGCCATGTGCGCTGCCGGGCCGCGGATTATGCTGCTGAGAGACGTTCCGCGATGCGCGCCGCCGATTCAAGCGATTTTCCGGGTCCGAGCGCCGCGAATGTCGGACGACCGCGCCCGATCAACGCCTTGCCGGCCGCGCGGGCGTCGTCCAGCGTCACCGCTTCGACCTTGCCGACGATCTCCTCCAGCGGAATCGGCCGCCCGAAGGCCAGCATCTGGCGGGCAAGCTGGTCCGCCCGCGCGCCGGAACTCTCCAGCGCCGCCAGCAGCCCCACCTTGGCCTGCGCCTTGGAACGAGCCAGCTCCGCCTCGGTCATGGTGTCGATGGTCGCGAGGATCTGATCCACCGCGACATCGACCAGTTCGTCGACATCCCCGCCATCGGTGCCGGCATAGACGCCGAACAGCCCGGTGTCGGCATAGCCCCAGTGGAACGAATAGACCGCGTAGCACAGGCCCCGCGCCTCGCGGACCTCCTGAAACAGCCGCGACGACATGCCCCCGCCGAGAATATTAGTGAACACCTGCAGCGCGTGAATGCCGGGGTCGCGATAGGAGAGCCCCGGCAGGCCGATCATGAGATGCGCCTGCTCAAGGTCGCGCCCGCCGCCGATCTCGACGCCGCCCTCATAGCGGCTCGGCAGCGAGGCCGGCTTGTCCTCGCGGGCGAAGCCCGACACGCGCCGCGCCGCCTCCGCCACCAGCGCCTCGTGCTCGACCGCGCCGGCCGCCGCCACGATCATCTTCGGCGCCCGGTAGTTGCGGGCGAGATAGGTGCGCAGCCGGTCCGGCCCGAAGGAGCGCACGCTCGCCGGCGTGCCGAGGATCGAGCGGCCGATCGCCTGGCCGGGGAAGGCCCGTTCCTGGAACAGGTCGAAGATCAGGTCGTCCGGCGTGTCGAGCGCGGCGCCGATCTCCTGCTCGATCACATTGTGCTCGCGCGCCAGTTCTTCGGGATCGAAGGCCGGGGCGGCGAGGATGTCCGACAGCACGTCGAGCGCCAGCGGCATGTCCTCGCCCAGCACGCGGGCATTGTAGGAGGTGTGCTCGACGCTGGTGGCCGCGTTGATGTCGCCGCCGACCGCCTCGATCTCCTCGGCGATGCCCCGCGCCGAGCGCCGGCGCGTGCCCTTGAACGCCATGTGCTCCAGGAGGTGGGAGATGCCGTGCTCGTCCGGCTCCTCGTCGCGCGCCCCCGCCCCCACCCATATGCCGAGCGAGGTGGTGGCGAGATGCGGCATGGAATCGCTGACCACGGTCACGCCATTGTCGAGCGTGGTGATGCGCGGGCCGACGGGGGTGTCCTTGCTCACGCGACGCCCTCCGCGGCCCGGGCGTGGCGGGCGATATAGGCCTCGATCGCGCCGATGTCGCTGGGCAGCGTCGGCGTGCGCTCCGGCCGCTCCATCAGGTCCGCGAGGTGCGGCGGCAGCGCCGGCCGCTCGCCGCAGGCGCGCGCCACAGCGTCGGGGAACTTCGCGGGATGCGCGGTGGCGAGCACCACCTGCGGCACGTGGCGGTCCTGCGGCAGGCGTTCGGCCACCGAGACCGCGACCGCCGTGTGCGGGTCGAGCAGATAGCCGGTCTCCGCCCGCACCCGGGCGATGGTCGCGGCAGTCTGCACCTCGTCGGCGCGGCCGGCGTCGAAATCGGCGCGGATCGCCGCCATCGCCGCGTTCGGCGGCGAGAACGCGCCCGATTGCGCCAGAGAGGCCATCAGCCCGCGCAGCGCGCCGGCGTCGCGGTCCAGCGCCTCGAACAGCACGCGTTCGAAATTCGACGACACCTGGATGTCCATCGAGGGAGAGGAGGACGGCACCACGCCGGTCACCTCATAGCGCCCCGTGGCGATGGTGCGGGCGAGGATGTCGTTCACATTGGTCGCCACCACCAGCCGGTCGACCGGCAGGCCCATGCGCTTGGCGACATAGCCGGCGAGCACGTCGCCGAAATTGCCGGTGGGCACGACGAACGACACCTTGCGGTGCGGCGCTCCCAGCGCCACGCCGGCGACGAAGTAGTAGACCACCTGCGCCACGATGCGGGCCCAGTTGATCGAGTTGACGCCGGCGAGCTGCAGCCGGTCGCGGAAGCCGTGATTGTTGAACAGCGCCTTCACATGCGCCTGGCAGTCGTCGAACGTGCCCTCGATGGCGATGGCGTGGACATTGGCGTCCGGCACCCCGGTCATCTGCCGGCGCTGCACCTCGGAGACGCGGCCGGCGGGGTAGAGGATGAACACATCGGTGCGGTCGCTGCCGCGAAACGCCTCGATGGCCGCGCTCCCCGTGTCGCCGGAGGTGGCGCCGACGATAGTGGCGCGCTGGTCGCGCTGCGTCAGCACATGGTCCATCATCGGGCCGAGCAACTGCATCGCCACGTCCTTGAAGGCGAGCGTCGGGCCGTGGAACAGCTCCAGCACGAAGCGGTTGGGGGCGATCTGCACCAGCGGCGTGGTCGCGGGATGGCGGAAGCTGGCATAGGCTCCTTCCAGCATCGGCGCCAGCACGGCCGGCGCGAACACCCCGTCGAGGAAGGGCGCGATCACCCGCCCGGCGACCTCGGCATAGGAATGGCCCGCCAGCGCCGCGATCTGCTGCGGGGCAAGCACCGGAAAGGCCTCCGGCACATAGAGACCGCCGTCGCGCGCGAGGCCGGCGAGAAGGGCATCGGAGAAGGCGAGCACGGGGGCCTCGCCGCGGGTCGAGATGTAGCGCACGCACGCCTCCGCTGGAGAAAGTGGCGGCAACCTAGTGGCGGGGGCGGCCTGAGGCAAGCACGGGCGAATACGGCACCGGCGCGGGCCAAGGCGAGAGACTCATGCGCTGGGTCCCGGATCGGCGCGGCGCGCCGCTTGTCCGGGAAACGAGAAAGCGCAACGCGGCGGGCATTGCCTTGTGTCCCGGACAAGTGACGCCGCAGGCGGAACGCGGCGCCGGGACCCAGCGAAGACGCTTCCGCAAAGCGCCCGCTCAGCGCCGCAGCCGGCCCCAGGCATAGGCGGCGAATACGCCGAGCAGCGAGGCCGCGAGGCCGAACCAGGTCAGGGCGTATTCGAGATGCCGGTTGGGAAAGGCGATCCGCGTGAGCCCGCCGCGCGGCAGCCCGCCGGGATTGGGCGCGGCGTCGGCGTCGATCAGGAACGGCGCCACGCGCACCAGTTCCTTGGCGCTGCCGATCGCCTCCGGGTCGCGCACATACCAGCTGTCGGTGGCGGCATCGTTGGCCGGGGTGAACAGGGCCGCCTCCTCGGGCAGCCGCAGCAGGCCGGTGACAGTGACGAGGCCCTCGACCTGCCCCTCCTCCCGCGTCGCCGGCGCCTTGCGGTCGAGCGGCACGAAGCCGCGATTGACAAGGACGAACGAACCGTCGCCAAGGCCGAGCGGCGTCACCACCCAGTAGCCCGGCCCGCCGAAGCCGTCCGGTTCCTGGTCGACCAGAGCATAGACCTGCACTTCGAGGTCGTGGCGGAAGCGGCCCTGCGCGGTGACGCGGCGATATTCGTCCTTGGCGAAGTCGATCTGCCCCCAATTGGCCTCCGGCGGCAGCTCGACCGGCGCCTGGTGGACACGGGCCTCCACCTGCGCGATGAGCTGTTCCTTCCAGGCGAGCCGTTCCAGCTGCCAGACACCGAGGCCCACCAGCAGGCCGAACGCCACCAGTGTGGTAAGGGCGACAGGCAGCAGCCGGCGCCAGGATGCCGCGCGGGGGCTCACGACTCCCCCTTGTCGAGACGACCTTCCTGCGCGCGCTTGGCATATTGCTGGGCGATCAGGGTTGCCTTAAGCGGCCGCAGCAGGCCGAGCGTCGCGATGAGAACCAGCGGGGTCCACAGCAGGGCGTGCACCCAGAAGGGGGGCTGCCAGGTCAGTTCGACCCACAGCGCGAGGCCGACCACCAGCGCCCCGGCGGCGAGGATGATGAACACCACCGGGCCGTCGCCGGAATCGTCGAAGCTGTAGTCCAGCCCGCATTCGGTGCAGGCGGGGGCCACGGTGAGGAAGCCGTTGAACAGGCGCCCCCGGCCGCAGCGCGGGCACCTGCAGGACAGGCCCGCCGCATAGGGCGAGACGCCGCTATTGAAAGGCTTGAGGTCCATGGCGGCTTCTACTCCGTTCGGTGACGCCACGCCGGCCGCAATCGGTCGCGCAAACGACAAGGGGCGGCCGGAAGCCGCCCCTCATAGCATTTTCGAGCAGGCTCAGTGCACCGCGCCGGCGCTGCCCCACACATAGATGAAGGTGAACAGGAACAGCCAGACCACGTCGACGAAGTGCCAGTACCACGCCGCCGCCTCGAAGCCGAAATGGTGCGTCGGGGTGAAGTGGCCGGCATAGAGGCGCCCGAGGCAGACGGCGAGGAAGATGGTGCCGACGATGACGTGGAAGCCGTGGAAGCCGGTCGCCATGAAGAAGGTGGCGCCGTAGATATTGCCCGAGAAGGCGAACTCGGCGTGGCTGTATTCGAAGCCCTGCAGCATCGAGAAGATGACGCCGAGGCCGACGGTGAGCCACAGGCCCCATTTGGCGCTCTGCCGATCGCCATGCACCAGCGCGTGGTGCGCCCAGGTGAGCGTGGTGCCGGAAGTCAGCAGGATCAGCGTGTTGAGCAGCGGCAGGTGCCACGGATCGAAGGTCTCGATCCCGGCCGGCGGCCAGTGCCCGCCGGTCACGTCGGCGCGGGCATAGTTGATCTCCTCGCCGACGAACAGCGCGGCGTCGAAGAAGGCCCAGAACCACGCGACGAAGAACATCACCTCCGAGGCGATGAACAGGATCATGCCGTAGCGCAGATGCAGCTGCACCACCGGCGTGTGCAGGTGCTCGTGCTCCGCCTCCCGGATGATGTCCCGCCACCACACGATCATGGTGTAGAGCACGCCGAGGAGGCCGACGATCATGACCAGCGAGGTGAGCTGGCCATGCATCCAGAACACCGCGCCCACCGCCATGACGAAGGCCGAAATCGAGATGACGAACGGCCACGGGCTCGGGTCGACGAGGTGGTAGTCGTGCTGTTTCGCGTGGGCCTCAGCCATGGGTCGCGCTCTCCGTTCCGTCTGCTTCTCTAGCGGGCCGTTGGCGCGGCCGCAATGTGGCGTTCCGCCCGCTTAAAGGGGCGCCTTTCCGTCCTTCGCCTTGCCGGCGGCGAGCGGCGCCGCCTTGGGGAAGAAGGTATAGGAAAGGGTGATGGTCTTCACGCCGTTCATCTCCGGATCCTCGGCGAAGGCCGGGTCGACGAAGAAGACGACGGGCATTTCGAGCGTCTCGCCCGGCTGCAGTGTCTGGTCGGTAAAGCAGAAGCACTGCATCTTCGCGAAATGGTAGCCGGACTGGGCCGGCGTGACGTTGTAGGTAGCCGCGGCGGTGACAGGCTCGGCACCGCGATTATGGGCGCGGTAATAGGCCAGCTTGGTCTCGCCGACCCGCACGGTGACGGAACGGACCTCGGGCTCGAAGCTCCAGTCGAGCCCGGGCGCGGTATTGGCGTCGAAACGGACCTCCACGGTGCGCTCCAGCGGCACGGCGGGCGCCGCGCCCGCCACCCGGGTGGCGCCGCCGAAGCCGGTCACCTGACAGAACATCTGGTAGAGCGGCACGGCGGCATAGGCCGCCCCGACCATGGCCATGACGAAGGCGGCACAGCACACCGCCACCACGCGATGGCTGCCGGAGCGGCGGCGCTCCGTCGCGCGGGCATCGGTCTCTACCGGATCTTCGCGTCCTGCTGCCATCGTTCCCTCACAGCGGCCGGATCAGCACGGCGGGGCCGAGCTTGACGATGGTGACGGCGTAGAACAGCAGGCACAGCGCCGCGAGAACCAGCGCGATGGCGATGGAACGCGCGCGCCGGCGGCGCTTCTGCTCCTCCGTCAGCACCACCCCTTCGGGCTCCTGCCCCCCGGATGGGTGCCCCGGCATCTTGTCGTCGTCGCTCATTCCAGCCCTCGCCAGCATGCGCTCACAGCCCGAACCAGGCCGGCGCGACCGCCTCCACGAGGAGGACCGCGAAGAGCAGGAAAAGATAAAGAATCGAGAAGCCGAACAGGCGCCGCGCCGCGATCTCGGCCGCCGCGCCCTCGCGGCGGCGATACACCTGCACCGCCAGCAGCAGCATCAGCGCGCCCGACACCCCCGAGACGGTTCCATAGGCGAGGCCGGCCATGCCCAGGAAGAACGGCGACATCGCCAGCGGCACCAGCAGCAGCGTGTAGATCAGGATCTGGCGGCGGGTCTCGGCGGTGCCGGAGACCACCGGCAGCATCGGCACGCCGGCGCGGGCATAGTCGCCGGACTTGTAGAGCGCCAGCGCCCAGAAATGCGGCGGCGTCCAGAAGAAGATGATGAGGAACAGCAGCAGGCTCTCCAGCCCGAGGCCGCCCGAGGCTGCGGCCCAGCCGACCATGGGCGGGAACGCACCGGCGGCGCCGCCGATGACGATGTTCTGCGGCGTCCAGCGCTTCAGCCACATCGTGTAGATGACGATGTAGAAGAAGATGGTGAAGGCGAGCAGCGCGGCGGACAGCGCGTTGACCAGCAGGCCGAGCACCAGCACCGAGCCCACCGCCAGCGTCATGCCGAAGGCCAGCGCTTCGCCAGGGGTCACATTGCCGGCCGGAATCGGGCGGCGGCGGGTGCGGGTCATCACCGCGTCGATGTCGGCGTCCCACCACATGTTGAGCGCGCCGGAGGCGCCGGCGCCGATGGCGATGCACAGCAGCGCGGTGAAGGCGATCACCGGATGCACCTCGCCGGGCGCCCGCACGATGCCGACCAGCGCGGTGAAGATCACCAGCGACATGACGCGCGGCTTCAGCAGCGCGACATAGTCCGCCACCGAGGCATGAGACGGCATGTCGAGCGCGCGCGGCGCGTTCGGGGGGCTGTCATATTCGCGCGAAGCGACGTCGCTCATCAACTCACTCCGGCGTCGCCGCGTGGCAACGCTTTCCATTCCGGCGGACCCGCACGGCGTGGCCGTGTACGCCGGGAAACCGGGCGGCGGACCGTCCCGGCCCTGCCGCCCCTGTTGCGCGACCGGCGCGCAAGCCCGCGCCGGGACGTCTTCGACAAGGCCCGCCGATCACTTGATCTTCGGCAGCACCTCGAAATGGTGGTAGGGCGGCGGCGAACTCAGCGTCCACTCCAGCGTGGTCGCCCCCTCGCCCCACGGATTGGCGCCAGCCGGCACCTTGGCGGCGAACATGCGCCAGACGCCGTACAGGAACACCAGCACCGCGAAGCCCGAAATGTACGAACCGATCGAGGACACGAAGTTCCAGCCGGCGAAGGCGTCCGGATAGTCCGCATAGCGGCGCGGCATGCCGGCGAGGCCGAGGAAGTGCTGCGGGAAGAACACCAGGTTCACGCCGATAAAGGTCAGCCAGAAGTGTACCTTGCCGATGCTCTCGCTGTACATGTAGCCGAACATCTTCGGCGCCCAGTAGTACCAGCCGGCGAAGATGGCGAACACGGCGCCCAGCGACAGCACGTAGTGGAAGTGCGCCACCACGTAATAGGTGTCGTGCAGCGCGCGGTCGATGCCGGCGTTGGACAGCACCACGCCGGTGACGCCGCCGACCGTGAACAGGAAGATGAAGCCGATCGCCCACAGCATCGGCACCCGCATCGAGATCGAGCCGCCCCACATGGTGGCGATCCAGGAGAAGATCTTCACCCCTGTCGGCACCGCGATGATCATCGTCGCGGCGACGAAATAGGCCTGCGTCGAGGAGGACAGGCCGACCGTGTACATGTGGTGGGCCCACACCACGAAGCCGACCACGCCGATCGCCACCATCGCATAGGCCATGCCGAGATAGCCGAACACCGGCTTCTTCGAGAAGGTCGAGACGATGTGCGAGACGATGCCGAAGCCGGGCAGGATGAGGATGTACACTTCGGGGTGGCCGAAGAACCAGAACAGGTGCTGGAACAGGATCGGGTCACCGCCGCCGGCGGGGTCGAAGAAGGTGGTGCCGAAATTGCGGTCCGTCAGCAGCATGGTGATGGCGCCCGCCAGAACTGGCAGCGACAGCAGCAGCAGGAAGGCGGTCACCAGCTGCGACCAGGCGAACAGCGGCATCTTGTGCAGCGTCATGCCCGGGGCGCGCATGTTGAGGATGGTGGTGATCAGGTTGATCGCGCCGAGGATCGAGGAGGCGCCGGCGATGTGCAGCGACAGGATCAGCAGGTCCATCGCCGGGCCGGGATGGCCGATCTTCGAGGACAACGGCGGGTAGATGGTCCAGCCGCCGCCGAAGCCGTTGGAGCCGGGCGCGCCTTCGACGAACAGCGACAGCAGCGCCAGCGCGAAGGCCGGCGGCAGCAGCCAGAAGGCGACGTTGTTGATGCGCGGGAAGGCGGTGTCCGGGGCGCCGATCATCAGCGGCACGAAATAGTTGCCGTAGCCGCCGATCATCGCCGGCATCACCATGAAGAAGATCATGATGAGGCCATGGCCGGTGGTGAACACGTTGAAGGTCTGCGGATCGGAGAATATCTGCATCCCCGGTTCCTGCAACTCCATGCGGATGCCGATGGACAAGGCACCGCCCACGACCCCCGCGACGATCGCGAAGATCAGGTACATCACACCGATGTCCTTGTTGTTGGTCGAATAGACCCAGCGCTTCCAACCCGTCGGGTCGCCCGCGTGACCGGCTGCGTATGCCATGGAACCGTCCCTCATTCGCGCCCTTTCAGGCGCTTCGCAACTTCAATTCGCCGAACCGGCACTCAGCGAGCGGTAACGCCCAGCGATTCGCCAACGGGCTCGCCCTGCGCCACGCGCGCCGGCGCATCCGCCGCCGCGAATTCCTGCTTGGCCTTCTCGACCCAGCCGGCGAACTCTTCCTCGCTCACCACCCGGATGGCGATCGGCATGAAGGCGTGGTCCTTGCCGCAAAGCTCGGAGCACTGGCCGTAATATACGCCCTCCTTGGTCGCCTGGAACCAGCTCTCGTTCAGGCGGCCCGGCAGGGCGTCGATCTTCACGCCGAAGGACGGCAGGGCGAAGGAATGGATGACGTCGGCGGCGGTGACCTGGATGCGCACGATCTTGTTGACCGGCACCACGACTTCGTTGTCCACCGCCAGCAGGCGCGGCTGGCCCGGCTTCAGGTCCTCGGTCGCGACCATCAGGCTGTCGAAACTGAAGCCGCCATTGTCGGGGTACTCGTAGGACCAGTACCACTGGTGCCCGGTCACCTTCACCGTCATGTCCGCCTGCGGCAGGTCAAGCTGGTGGAACAGCAGCCGGAACGAGGGAATGGCGATCGCCACCAAGATCAGCACCGGCACCACGGTCCACGCCACCTCGATCAGCGTGTGGTGGGTCGTGCGCGAAGGCACCGGGTTTGCCTTCTCGTTGAAGCGCATCATCACGACGACCAGCAGCACCAGCACCAGCAGCACGACCGCGACGATGATCACCAGAAGGAAGGTATGAAAGGAGTGCATGCTCTCCATCACCGGAGAGGCCGCCCCCTGAAGATTGATCTGCCAGGGCGAGGGCTGCCCGGTTCCCGCCAGCGCGGCCCCGTTACCAGCCAGCGCCAGCATGCCGAACACCCCACCGGCAAGGCCGGCGGCCGTGCGCGCAGCATTGCGGATCCACGAATTCATCGCGAACGTCACTCCCATCAGCTTCCCCGCGACCCGGACAAAGCGATGGCGATCGCGTGCCGGGCCAGCGGCATTTGACCTTCATCAAACACAAAAAGAACACCTGAGCAACGCGCCAGCGGGTTCCTCTCCTGCGACATGACGTCGGGTGCCTGGAACCGTTCTATCTGCAAGGGGCGGTGCATTGCCGCATTCTTGACATGGCGCTCGGGCGTTCTACGGCTTCCTGCCTGAGAGCGGCCGAAACGGGGGAGCGGCACGATTCGCCTTGTCCCCCGCCGGCGATTCTTTAGAAGACATAGCGGACGACACTTTTCGGGAGACAGCAATGCCCGGCTTCGCGGCCCTCCGTTCAGCCATAGTCGCGGCGATCGCCGTCGCGGCGCTGTTCGCCTCCATAGACGGGGCGGCGGCGCAGGGCGTCGTGCGCTCGGTCCACGGCGAATGGCAGATCCGGTGCGACACCCCGCCCGGCGCCCAGTCCGAGCAATGCGTGCTGCTCCAGAGCGTGCAGGCCGACGACCGGCCCAATGTCGGGCTCACCGCGATCGTGCTGAAGATGCGCGACACCGGCAAGTCGCTGCTGCGCGTGCTGGCCCCGCTCGGTGTGCTGCTGCCTTCCGGCCTCGGCCTCATCATCGACGACGCCCCCATCGGCAGCGTCGGCTTCGTGCGCTGCGTGCCCAATGGCTGCGTCGCCGAGGTGGAGATGGACGACAAGCTGATGGAACGCCTGCGCAACGGCAAGAAGGCCATCTTCGTCATCCGCGAGACGCCCGAGCCGGACGAGGGCATCGGCATCCCGCTCAATCTCAATGGATTCGGCCCCGGCTACGACGCACTTCCGTGAGGAGGTGACGGTGACCGGCCCGGCCGAAGGCGCGACGGAACACACGACCCCGCCCCGCCTCGTCATCTTCGACATGGACGACGTGCTGCTGCGCTACGATGTCGAGGCGCGGCGCACGGCCATGGGCGCCCTCGCCGGCCTCTCCGCCGCCGATGTCGAGCGGCTCGTCTGGCACAGCGGCATCGAGGATGCCTCCGACCTCGGCCAGCTCTCTCCGGACGCCTATCTCGCCGCCGTCGCCGGCGCGCTCGGCGTGGCCTTCGGTCGGGCCGAGTGGCAGCGCACCCGCGCTCTCGCCATGACGCTGGACCCGGAGGTCCTCGCCCTGGTGCCGCGGGTGAGCGCGCATGTGCCGGTCGCGCTGCTCACCAATAACGGCCATATCATGCGCGAGCATTTCGACGCGCTGGTGCCGGAATTGCGCACCCTGTTCGGCGCCGCCATGCATGTCGCCTGCGAGTTCGGGGCGAAGAAGCCGGCGCCGCGCGTATATAAAGGTGTCGCCGCGCTCTACGGCGTCGCGCCGCGGGACGCGGTGATGATCGACGACAAGCCCGCCAATGTCGCCGGCGCCCTCGAGGCCGGTCTGCGCGCGCACCGGTTCACCGCTGCCGCCGAACTCGCGGCCTTCCTGAAGGCGCACCATATACTGGCCTGAACCTCCCGCAGCGAGACCCTTGCGGCCATGCCCGAACTGCCCGAAGTCGAAACCGTCCGGCGCGGCCTGGCGCCGGTCATGGAGGGCCGCCGCATTCTCGTCGCGCTCGCCCGGCGGCCGGATTTGCGCTGGCCGCTGCCCGAGCGGTTCGCCGCGCGCCTGACCGGCAGGACGGTGCAGAGGCTCGACCGGCGGGCCAAATACCTGATGGCCGACATCGGGCCGGACGAGACGGGCGCCGACGAGGTGCTGGTCATGCATCTCGGCATGTCCGGCTCGTTCCGCATCGAGCCCGATGCAGGTGTGCCCGAGACGCCGGGCGACTTCGTGATGCCGCGCTCGCGCCTCGCCGCGCATGACCATGTGGTGTTCCGCATGGAGGGCGGCGTGGAGGTGGTCTACAACGACCCCCGCCGCTTCGGCGCCATGCTGCTGGTACCGCGCGACGGGCTGGGGGCGCATCCCCTGTTCCGCGACATCGGGCCCGAGCCGCTGCAGGCGGATTTCGACGCCGTCCACCTCGCCCGCGCCCTGGCCGGGCGGCGGACCTCGCTGAAGGCGGCGCTGCTCGACCAGAAGGTCGTCGCCGGGCTCGGCAATATCTATGTGTGCGAGGCGCTGCACCGCGCCGGCCTGTCGCCGGAACGCAGCGCCACGAGCCTCACGAGCCCGACCGGTCGCCCAACGCGACTCATCGTCCACCTGGTCGAGACCATCCGATCGGTGCTGGAGGAGGCGATCGCCGCCGGCGGCTCGACCTTGCGCGACCATGCCCAGGTCGACGGCACGCTCGGCTATTTCCAGCACACCTTCCGCGCCTATAACCGCGAGGGCGGCGCCTGCTCCACTCCCGGCTGCCGGGGAACCATCGCCCGGCTTGTGCAGAGCGGGCGCTCCACCTTTTACTGTGCCGCCTGCCAGCGATAGGAGACGCCCGCCATGGCCTACGACAACATCCTGGTCGAAACCAACGGACGCGTGGGCGTCATAACCCTCAACCGCCCCAAGGCCCTGAACGCCCTCAACGCAGCGCTGATCACCGAACTGGGTGCGGCGCTCGACGGGTTCGAACAGGACGCGGGAATCGGCTGCATCGTCCTCACCGGCTCCGACCGCGCCTTCGCCGCCGGCGCAGATATCAAGGAAATGCAGGCGCTTAGCTTTCCCGCCACCTATGTCGACGACTTCATCACCTCGTGGGAGCGCCTCTCGCGCTGCCGCAAGCCGGTGATCGCGGCCGTGGCCGGTTACGCGCTGGGCGGGGGGTGCGAGATCGCCATGATGTGCGACATCATCCTCGCCGCCGACAATGCCCGCTTCGGCCAGCCGGAGATCCAGCTCGGCATCATGCCGGGCGCCGGCGGTTCGCAGCGCCTCACCCGCGCCATCGGCAAGGCCAAGGCGATGGAGATGACCCTCACCGGCCGCACCCTCACCGCGGAGGAAGCCGACCGCTACGGCCTCGTTTCGCGGGTGGTGCCGCTGGCCGAGCTGAAGGACGAGGCGATGAAGATCGCTGGCACCATCGCCGGCCTGTCGCTGGCCTCGGCGATGATGACCAAGGAGAGCGTCAACCGCGCCTTCGAGTCCTCACTGGCCGAAGGCATCCGGTTCGAGCGCCGCCTGTTCCAGGCGCTGTTTGCCACGGCTGACCAGAAGGAAGGCATGGCCGCCTTCGCCGCCAAGCGCAGCGCCTCCTTCACCAACAATTAACGATTGGCGACGTGCCCGCCCGCGCCTTGCATATTGACGCGGCGCTGCCCCGCGACTATAAGCCCGCCACTCACGCAGGGCGCCTCCGGGGTCAGCTCTGCCAATCATTTGCAACCGACATTTCGGCAAGGCGCGGTACGCGGCGTCCTTGCGAAGATGAAGAGGATGGCCGATGGCCAATACGCCCTCCGCCAAAAAGGCGGCTCGCAAGATTGAGCGCCGGACTGAAGTCAACAAGAACCGCCGTTCGCGGATGCGCACCTTTGTGCGCAAGGTCGAGGAGGCTCTGGCCTCCGGCGACAAGGACGCGGCGGGCGCGGCGTTCAAGTCTGCCGAGCCGGAGATCATGCGCGCCGCCCAGAAGGGCGTGCTGCCCAAGAACACCGCCTCGCGCAAGGTGTCGCGTCTGGCGCAGCGTCTGGCCAAGCTGAGCGCCTGACCGGACGGCTTGTTCGCAAGCCAGCCCCATACAACCGAAAGTTACGTCAAGCCCGGCCTCGCGCCGGGCTTTTCGCGTTCGCGGCGGGAGACTCGTTCCGGCAGCCCTCCTCGCTAGACCCGCGCCAGCTTGACGCCCGGCAGCGACGCCCCGGAGCACGTTGCCGAAGTGTCACAGAGGGGCCGGCAGGACCGAACCGATCGGTCAATGAGCAGGATCGACCTTGACTCTCCTGCGGCTCCCGGAGCAGCACAAAAGTCGTGATTCTGTCCTCGAATTGCAGAATGGTCGCGCAGAATTTCCTTTAATTTATCAATAACTTATGACCCATGCCGACGGGTGCCTCGCAAATAGGGTACCCGCACGCCCACCCTCCCGTGCGCGACATAAATTTAGCTGCGGAAAGACCCACCAGTTCCGCTCCGTGAATCTTGCAAGCGACTCAGAGATTTGCCGACTGATGGCTGTTTTTTGGGCGGCTGATTCGCCCCTCCGCAGCGCCGCGGGGCCGCTTCGGCGGCGTCGACGGCGTTGCACCGGAGGGGGGGTCTGTGTATGTTGTCTTCATCCGGTTCCGCCGGGCACCTCAGCGAAAAGTTGAGTTTTGGAACTGCTCATTGCAACGTGAGGGGGCATAGTGTGTTGTATTCATCACCGCATCCCTTCGAGGTTACTGGTGCCCGTCGTAAAACGACACGGCTTCTCCTGAGAAGCTCTTGTTTGCGTAATGCGTAGTGTTGCGAATTTTAGTTCCATCATAACAATCAGAATGATTAAGGACGGCAATGTCCTTGCCGTGAAGGGGCTGCTATGACCACGCGAAAGAGCGCACGAGAGGGTGCGTGTCCGGATTGCCATGCCCTGAAGGCGGATGGCATCAGCGTCGACGAGACTTTGGACCCTCAGTTACGGCGCCTTGCGTGTGAGCCTCCCATCTTGGCAGATGTGCCGGGTTGAGATACTGACCCGGGCCGTCTAAAGACATCGCCCGGCATCTGACGGGCCGCCCGGCGGCCCGACCCATTCCATTCGCACTGACGAGCCCTTCGTCGCCTTGGCCGCTCTCGCGACCATGAGTGCCGAGGCGTCTCTCGTGCGTCCCAACAACCGCATAAAAAGCGCGGAGCAGACATGTTCAAAGATGGCATAGAACCCGCTGGCCAAGGCCAGTTCTCCGGGGTGGCGGCACGAGCCGGAGCGCGGGCCGGGTTGGACGCGGACGCTCGCGAGGCATGGGATCGGGTTCGCCGTCGCCTGCGCGCCGAGGTTGGGGAAGAAGTCTATTCGAGCTGGTTCCCGCGCATTGAGCTGGACGGCATTCATGACGGGTTCGTTCGCCTGTCCGTCCCCACGCGATTCCTCAAGACCTGGATTCAGCAGCACTATATCGAGCGCCTCGTGTCGCTCTGGCAGGAAGAGGGCTCCGCCGACCGCGTCGAGCTGATCGTCCGCACCGCAGTGATGCGGGCTCCCGGTGCCGCGCCGGCGCCTGTTCGCACCGTGGTGACGCGCGCCGCCGCTCCCGCGGATGTGGAGGCTGGCACCGTCGTCGTGTCGTCCATGTCCAATCCGGCCGAGGTGGCGAACGGCTCGCCGCTCGACCCGCGCCTGACCTTCTCGACCTATCGCCTCGGCGATTCCAACCGCCTCGCCCATGCCGCGGCGCTGAAGGTGGCGCATGCCCCGGCCGGCAGCGGGCCGGTGTTCAACCCGCTCTATCTCCACGCCGCCGTCGGCCTCGGCAAGACGCATCTGCTGCAGGCGATCGCCGCCGATGGCTCCGATCACGGCCGCCGGGTGGTCTATCTCACCGCCGAGCGCTTCATGTACGGCTTCGTCGCCGCGCTGAAGAGCCAGTCCTCGCTCGCCTTCAAGGAGCAGTTGCGCGGCATCGACACGCTGGTGATCGACGATCTGCAATTCCTGCAGGGCAAGAGCGTCCAGCAGGAGTTCTGTCACACGCTCAATGCGCTGATGGATTCCGGCCGCCAGGTGGTGATCGCCGCCGACCGCCCGCCGGCAGAGCTCGACGCGCTGGAAGAACGGGTCCGCTCGCGCCTCGCCGGCGGCCTCGTGGTCGAGATCGCGCCGCTGGACGACGAGCTGAAGCTCGAAATCCTCGCCGCGCGCATCGCCACATTGTCGCACCAGCATCCCGGCTTCGGCGTGCCGGCGGACGTGCTGAACTTCATCGCCCGCAATTGCGGCCAGAACGGTCGCGACCTCGACGGGGCACTGAACCGGCTGCTGGCGCATAACCAGCTCACCTCGCGCGCCATCACGCTGGAAATGGCCGAGACCGCCGTGCGCGACCTCGTGCGCTCCAGTGAGCCCAAGCGCGTGCGGGTGGACGACATCCTGCGCGTGGTCGCCAAGCACTACAATGTCAGCCGCGCCGACATCCTCTCGCAGCGCCGCACCGCCAATGTGGTGAAGCCGCGCCAGATCGCGATGTATCTCGCCAAGATGCTCACGCTGCGCTCGCTGCCCGAGATCGGCCGGCGCTTCGGCGGGCGGGATCATACCACCGTGCTGCACGCCGTGCGCAAGATCGACGGCCTTGTCGGTACCGACCGCGCGCTGGCCGACGAGGTGGAAACGCTGAAGCGGCTGGTCAACGACGAGTAGCCCCTGAGGCCGCCCGGCGGCGCCATTCCCGTTATCCCCGCAGATTTCCCCACTAAATCGGCGCATCCACAGGGTGCGCCGCTTGCCTTGGTAGGCCAGTGACGGCAATGTCGTCGCCCCCGGCGGTGCACCCGCGCCGCTGCCCGGGGCGCGTGGCCGGCATCGCCCGGCCGCCCGTGCCTCGTGAGCGTTCCCTTTCTCGTAAAGCCACGGGTGTCGCGGCCATGAAGGTCACTGTCGAGCGGGCCGAGTTGCTCAAGTCTCTGGCCCACGTCCATCGTGTCGTCGAGCGGCGCAACACCATTCCGATCCTCGCCAACGTGCTGATGCGAAGCGATCCGCGCGGGCTCGCCCTGCGCGCTACCGATCTCGACATCGAGATCGTCGAGACGATCGCCGCCGAAGTGCAGCAGGAAGGCGCCACCACGGTGCCGGCGCACACCATCTACGACATCGTGCGCAAGCTGCCCGAAGGCGCGCAGGTGCAGATCGAGACCTCCGGCGACCGCGGCACGCTCACCGTGCGCGCCGGCCGCTCGCGCTTCGCCCTGCAGACACTGCCCGAGAACGAATTCCCCGACCTCGCCGCGGGCGAGATGTCGCACAGCTTCACCCTTCCGGCAGGCGAGTTGAAGCGACTGGTCGACAAGACGCAGTTCGCGATCTCGACCGAGGAAACCCGCTATTACCTCAACGGTATCTACCTGCATGTGGCCGATGCCGGCGGGCCGGTGTTGCGCGCCGTCGCCACCGATGGCCACCGCCTCGCCCAGGCACAGACCGCCGCGCCGTCCGGCGCCATCGGCATGCCGGGCGTCATCGTGCCGCGGAAGGCGGTCGCCGAAATCCAGCGGCTCGCCGAGAATGCCGACGCCGAGGTGACGGTCGAGCTTTCCACCGCCAAGATCCGTGTGTCGCTCGATCGCGTGGTACTGACCTCCAAGCTGATCGACGGCACCTTCCCCGATTATGGCCGCGTCATCCCCTCCGGCAACGACAAGACGCTGATCGTCGACAAGGCGGACTTCGCCTCCGCCGTCGACCGCGTCTCGACCGTGGCCAGCGAGCGTGGGCGGGCGGTGAAGCTCTCCATCGGTGACGGCAAACTCACCCTCTCCGTCACCAATCCGGATTCGGGCAGCGCCACCGAAGAGATCGAGGTCGAATATGCGGCCGAGCCGATCGATATCGGCTTCAACAGCCGCTACCTGCTCGACATCACCTCGCAGATCGAAGGCAGCACGGCCGAGCTCAAGCTCGCCGATCCCGGCTCCCCCACCCTGGTGCAGGACCCGGAGAAGCGCGGCGCGCTCTATGTGCTGATGCCGATGCGCGTGTGACCCTGCGCACCACGGCACCGGCACGCATCTCCCGCCTGCGGCTGACCGACTTCCGCAGCTACCACATCGCCGAAGTAAGGGCCGGCAACGGTCCGGTGGTGCTGATCGGGCCGAACGGGGCCGGCAAGACCAATCTGCTGGAGGCCATCTCGCTGCTCGCCCCCGGGCGCGGGCTGCGGCGGGCTCATCTCGACCAGTTCGCCGCCCGCCATACGGACGGCACGCAGGCACCGGGCTGGGCGGTGTCCGCCGTGGTCGAGGGCGCCTATGGCGAGGTGACGCTCGGCACCGGCGTCGAGGCCGACAGCGAGGTCCGGGCGCGGCGCTGCCGTATCGATGGCGAGCCGGTGGGCTCGGCCGCCGCCTTCGCCGCGCATGTCCGTGTGGTCTGGCTGACGCCGGAGATGGACGGCCTGTTCCTCGGCCCGCCTTCAGAACGGCGGCGCTTTCTGGATCGTCTTGTGCTGGCGGTCGACGCCGAGCACGGCGCGCGGGTGAACGCGCTGGAGCGGGCCTTGCGGGCGCGCAACCGCCTGCTGGAGGAACCGGCCACCGATCCGCGCTATCTCGATGCCGTGGAGCAGGAACTCGCCGCGCTCGCGATAGCTGTCGCCGCCGCGCGGATGGAGACCGTGCGCCGCCTCGCCGCCGGGATCGCGCTGGGGCGTGACAACAACTCGCCGTTTCCCTGGGCGACGGTGGCGCTGGAGGGGGAAGTCGAGCGCGCGCTGGCGCGCGAGCCGGCGACCCTGGTCGAAGACCAGTACCGGCTCGCATTGCGCGCGGCGCGACTACGCGACCGGGCTGCGGGGCGCACGCTGGAGGGACCTCACCTCACCGACCTCCTCGTCGGGCACGGCCCAAAGGCGATCGCCGCCGCGCAGGGCTCCACTGGCGAGCAGAAGGCGCTCCTGATCGGCCTCGCGCTCGCCCATGCGCGGCTGGTGGGCGAGATGGCCGGCATGGCGCCGGTGATGCTGCTCGACGATGTCGTCGCCTATCTCGACCCCGAGCGCCGCGCCGCGCTGTTCGCCGCACTGGACGTGCTCGGCGGGCAGGTGTGGATGACCGGCGCCGACCCCTCAGCCTTCGCCGCGCTCGCCGGAAGGGCCCAGCGCTTCGCGGTGACGCCCGGCCATGTGTCTCCCCTCGTCACCTAGCGCGACTCCTTGAATAAAAAGGAGAAAATCACTATCTAGGCGGCGTGCGCGCGCGCCAGGCTGTCTGGCCTTTCCCGCCGGTTCGACCGCCACGAAATAACCGCGCGATTGCGCTATAAATCTCAATCAATTCAAACGATTCGAAGAGCTTCACCGATGGCCGAGCCCGACAACGCACCGACCCCCAACGCGAACGGGGAAGATTATGGCGCGCAGTCGATCCAGGTGCTTCGCGGCCTCGACGCGGTGCGCAAGCGCCCCGGCATGTATATCGGCGACACGGATGACGGCTCGGGCCTGCATCACATGGTCTATGAGGTGGTGGACAACGCCATCGACGAGGCGCTTGCCGGCTATGCCGACGAGGTGACCGTGACGCTGAACGCCGATGGCTCGGTGACGGTGACCGACAATGGCCGCGGCATCCCCACTGATATCCATGACGAGGAGGGCGTGTCGGCGGCCGAGGTCATCATGACCCAGTTGCACGCCGGCGGTAAGTTCAACCAGAACTCCTACAAGGTCTCCGGCGGCCTGCACGGCGTCGGCGTCTCGGTGGTGAACGCCCTCTCGACCACGCTCGACCTGACCATCTGGCGCAACGGGCTGGAGCACCACATGCGGTTCCGCCACGGTGACGCGGAAGCGCCGCTGGCGGTGAAGGGCCCGGCTCCAGCGGGCCGGCGCGGCACCATGGTCACCTTCGTGCCGAGCCCGAACACGTTCACCCACATCGAATTCGACTATGCGACGCTGGAGCACCGGCTGCGCGAGCTCGCCTTCCTCAATTCCGGCGTGCGCATCGTGCTGACCGACGCGCGGCATCCCGAGATCAAGCGCGAGGAGATGATGTACGAAGGCGGCGTGGAAGCCTTCGTGCAGTATCTCGACCGCTCGAAGCAGGCGCTGCTGCCGAAGCCGATCGTGATCCGCGCCGAGCGCGACGGCATCGTGGTGGAATGCGCGCTCTCCTGGAATGACAGCTACCACGAGAACGTGCTGTGCTTCACCAACAACATCCCCCAGCGCGACCGCGGTACGCATTTCACGGGCTTCGCCGCCGCGCTGACGCGCCAGATCATCGGCTACTCCGAACGTTCGGGCATCGCCAAGAAGGAAAAGGTCGACCCCACCGGCGAGGATTGCCGCGAAGGTCTGACCGCCGTGCTCTCGGTGAAGGTACCGGACCCGAAATTCTCCTCGCAGACCAAGGACAAGCTGGTCTCCTCCGAGGTTCGCCCGGTCGTCGAGTCGCTGGTGAACGACGCGCTCGGCACATGGCTGGAAGAACACCCCGGCGAGAGCAAGGCGCTGGTGACCAAGGTGGTCGAGGCCGCTGCGGCGCGCGAGGCCGCGCGCAGGGCACGCGAACTCACCCGCCGCAAGAACCCGCTCGACGTCGCCTCGCTCCCCGGCAAGCTCGCCGACTGTCAGGAGCGTGACCCGGCCAAGTCCGAACTCTTCATCGTCGAGGGCGATTCGGCCGGCGGCTCGGCCAAGATGGGCCGCAACCGCGCCTTCCAGGCCATCCTGCCGCTGCGCGGCAAGATCCTGAACGTCGAGCGCGCGCGCTTCGACAAGATGCTCTCCTCCGAGCAGATCGGCACGCTGATCACCGCGCTCGGCACCGGCATCGGCCGCGACGACTTCAATGTCGCCAAGCTGCGCTACCACAAGATCATCATCATGACGGACGCGGACGTGGATGGCTCCCACATCCGAACCCTTCTGCTGACCTTCTTCTTCCGCCAGATGCCGGAACTGTTGGAGCACGGGCATATCTACATCGCCCAGCCGCCGCTTTATAAGGTGACGCGCGGCAAGTCGGAGCAATATCTTAAGGACGAGCGCTCACTTGAGGACTACCTGATCAATCAGGGCCTCGAAGAGGCGTCGCTTCTTCTCACGTCCGGGGAAGTGCGCGGCGGCGCCGACCTTCACCACGTGCTGGTGAGCGCCCGCTCCTTCCGCCATGTGATGAACGGGCTGCACCCGCGCTACAACCGCGCCGTGGTGGAACAGGCAGCCATCGCCGGCGCCCTTACGCCGGGCCTGCTCATCGAGGAAGAGCGCGCCGCCGACATCGCCAAAGTCGTCGCCCGGCGGCTGGATCTCATTGCCGAGGACACGGAGCGTGGATGGACCGGTGAGGCCGACGGTGCCGGCTTCCGCTTCACCCGTACCGTGCGCGGCGTGAAGGAAGTCGCGGCGCTCGACGCCACCTTCGTCGGCTCGGCCGAAGCGCGACGGCTCGACAGCCTCGCCGCCGACCTGCAGGAAGTGCATGCCGAGCCTTCCACCCTGCGCCGCAAGGGGGCGGAAACGCTGGTGTTCGGCCCGATGGACCTGTTCGACGCCGTCACCGATGCCGGCCGCAAAGGCCTTGCGCTCCAGCGCTACAAGGGCCTCGGCGAGATGAACGCCGAGCAGCTTTGGGAGACGACCCTCGATGTCGATGCCCGCTCGCTGCTGCAGGTGAAGGTGAAGGAAGTGGCCGACGCGGACGACTTGTTCAACCGCCTGATGGGCGATGTGGTCGAGCCGCGCCGCGAGTTCATCCAGGACAACGCCCTGCGCGCCAGCGTGGACGTGTAAGCAGCGCCGCTGGCGCAGATGTGAGCGGCGGACGGCTCGTCGCGGGGCCGCCCCACCCCATAGTCTGGAGCGACTTCCGTAACGACAGGAGCCGCTTCATGCCCGCCATCACGCGCCCGAGCACCCGCCGCGCCCTTCTCGGTGCCGGCTTAGCCAGCCTCTTCGCGCTTTCCGCGCCCGCCCTCGCCCATCACGGCTGGAGCTGGGCGGAGAGCGAGCAGATGACGCTGGAGGGCACGATCAAGACCATCTCCATGGCCCCGCCGCATCCCTCGCTGCAGGTGACGGCGCGCGATGGCACGCTCTGGCAGGTGGATCTCGGCAATCCACGCCAGACCGCCAATTCCGGCTTCACCGGGGATACGGCCAAGCCGGGCGACGCCATCACCGTGCTCGGCAATCGCAACCGCGACCAGACCAAGCCGCACATGAAGGCGGTCCGCATCACCCTCGCCGGCACGAATTACGACATGTACCCGGAGCGGATCGGCAGCAACTGAGGCCGCCGTGGAGGAGCTGTCGAGCTTTCTCGCCGCGCTCGCGGGCTGGCCGGGCGCCCGCTGGCTGCGGGCGTCGTGGATCGCCTATCTGCTCGTGAACGCCGCCCATATCCTCGGTGTGGCGGTGCTTCTCGGTTCCATCCTCGTGCTCGATCTGCGGCTGCTTGGCGGGTTGCGGCAGGTGCCGCTGGCGGTGATCGGCCCGCTCCATGCCCGCGTCGCGGCGGGGGGAGCCGGCCTCGCCATCCTGACCGGACTGTGGCTGTTCACCGTGCGGCCGGCCGAATATGCGGAGAATCCCGCCTTCCAGATCAAGCTCGCCCTGCTGGCGGCGGCGCTGACCAATGTCGCGGTTCAGCATGCCAACCCGGCCTATCGACAGGCGCTGCGCGGCGGGGCGCTTACGGTCGGCGTGCGCGCTTCCGCCACGGCGTCGGCGCTGCTTTGGCTGGCCGCACTCGTCGCGGGGCGCTGGATCGGCTTCGCGTGAAGCATCGGGCGACCTTCGCGGAAGGCCCCTCGCGTTCCCTCGCCGCCGGCTCTAGAGTGCCGCCTCTTGTCCGCGCCCGAGTCCATTATCATGCCCCCCCTTCCCTCTCCCGCGCCGCGCACCGGTGCCCGCCTCCTTGTCGACGCCCTTCGCACCAATGGCGTCTCCCGTGCCTTCGGCGTGCCCGGTGAGAGTTACCTCGACGTGCTCGACGCACTTTCCGACAGCGAGGTCGACTTCGTCGTCTGCCGGCAGGAGAGCGGTGCGGCGATGATGGCGGAAGCCTGCGGCAAGCTCTCCGGGCGACCGGGGATCTGCTTCGTCACGCGCGGGCCGGGCGCCACCAATGCGAGCGCGGGCATCCATATCGCGCAGCAGGATTCGACGCCGATGATCCTGTTCGTCGGGCAGATCTCGCGCGCGATGCGCGGGCGCGAGGCGTTCCAGGAAGTCGATTACCGCGCCGTGTTCGGCCCCCTGGCCAAATGGGCGGTGGAGATCGACGAGGCGGCACGCATCCCCGAAATCGTCGCGCGCGCCTTCCGCGTCGCGATGCAGGGCCGACCGGGCCCGGTGGTGATCGCCCTGCCGGAGGACGTGCTCAGCGAGATCGCGCAGGTGCCGGACGCGCCGGCGGTGGAGCCGGCCGAGACCTGGCCGGGGCTCACCGACATGATGCGGCTGCAGCGGCTGCTATGGGCGGCAAAGCGGCCGGTGATGATCCTCGGCGGCGCCCGCTGGAACGCCCGGGCCGTGGCCGCGGTCGAGCGTTTCGCCGAGCGCTTCGACCTGCCGGTGGCGGTGAGTTTTCGTCGGCAGATGCTGTTCCCGGCCGACCATGAGTGCTTCGCCGGCGATGTCGGCTTCTCGGTCAACCCGAAGCTGATCGCCCGGCTGAAACAGGCCGACCTCGTCATTCTCGCCGGCGGCAGGCTCGGCGAGGTACCCTCGCAGGGCTACAGCCTGTTCGGCATTCCCGACCCCGGCGTGCCCCTGGTGCATGTGCATGCCGACCCGGAGGAACTGGGCCGGGTCTATCAGCCCTCCCTGGCCATAAACGCTTCCGCCAGCGCCTTCGCCGCCGCGCTGGAAGGCGTGCAGCCACCCAATGAATTGCCGTGGGGAGACTGGCGGGCGCAGGCGCGGGCCGACTATCTCGACTGGACGCAGGAGCCGCCCGCCAATGCCGGCGCGGTGCAGATGGCCACGCTGGTGCGCTATCTGCGGGCCTTGCCGAAAGAGACCATCATCTGCAACGGCGCCGGCAATTTCGCCATCTGGGTGCATCGCTTCCATCGCTTCCGCGGCTTTGGCACGCAGTTGGCCCCGACGTCGGGCTCGATGGGCTACGGCCTGCCGGCAGCAGTGGCGGCGAAGATCGCCCATCCGGCAACGCCGGTGGTCGCGGTGTGCGGCGATGGCGACTTCCTGATGACCGGGCAGGAATTCGCCACGGCGGTGCAGCATGGGGCGCCCATCGTCGCGGTGGTGATCGACAACGGCATGTATGGCACCATCCGCATGCATCAGGAACGCGAATACCCCACGCGGGTCTTCGGCACGACGCTGCGCAACCCCGATTTCGCCGCCTATGCCCGCGCCTTTGGCGGCTTCGGGGTGACGGTGGAGACGGATGAGGCATTCGTCCCCGCGCTCGACGCGGCCTTCGCCTCCGGCCTGCCGTCGATCGTGCATGTGAAGCTCGACCCCGAGGCGATCACGCCCGCCACCTCGCTGAGCGCGCTACGCGCGAAGGCGCTGGCCGCGCACCCGCCCGGATAGACCGGCGCGTTCAGTGCGCCGGGGGCTGCGCGGCAACCCTCACCGGGGCCTTCGCGAGGCGCCGGTACAGCCGACGCTCCTGCACCAGCGGCCACCAGTCGAACAGGAAAATCTCCATCGGCCGCCAGTTCGCCACCCAGCCGAGGATGACGAGGCCTTCCATAATCACGCCGGCGAGGCGTGAATCGGGGAAGAGATTGACCAGCGACTGGCCGACCAGAAGGCACAGGCCGAGCACGATCAACCCGATCACCAGCGCCTTGCGCCCCTGGGCGAACAGGCGGGAGAGTTCATTGCCGCGCCGTTCCGCCTGTTGCTGGAAATGCTGCCGGACAATGCCCGGCAGGTTCTGCGCCAGCAGACCATCCGTCTGCGCCGCCGGAAGGTGAATGGCGATGGCGAGCGGCGTGTCCGGCGGCACCTCGCCAGCGTGCTCGCAAATGTACTCGTCCACCTCGCCGTCAAGGCCGCGCTCGCGGAAGGGAAACGGGTCGAGCATGTCGAGAAGCTGCTGCGGGTCGTCCACCCGCAGGTCGATCTGTCCCTTGCGCCGCTTCGGCATGCCGCCCTTCCCCTCCGCCCCCGAGCGCCCGGCCGGCGCAGGCTCTATTCGGTGCCGCCCGCCAGTTCCCCGGAGAGCGCGCGGGCGATCAGCGCCCGCGTCTCCGCTATGCCGTAGGCGGCGACGAAGCCGCCGAAGCGCGGACCTTCCTTTTCGCCGAGCAGCAGCTCGTAGAGCGCGCTGAACCAGGCGAAGGTCACGCCCGGCCCACCCGTCGGGCTCTTGCGCTTGTGGTCCTGATAACGCGGCTCGGCGCGGCCGACATCGAGCACCGCGTTCTGGATCGCGTCGCGGTCCGAGCCGTCGAGCGGCGCCAGCGCGGCATCGAGGCGGGCGAGCGCCTGCGCCTCCACCTCGTCCGGCAGGCGGAAGGTGCGGCGCGGCTTCACCCGGTCGATGAAGTAACGCACCGCATAGCCGGCGAGTTGGTCGACGATCGGATGGGTCCGCGGCGACGTGCCCGGTGCGTAGCGCTCGATGAAGCGCCACAGCACGCCCTTGTCCTCGGCGTTTGAGGCCGAGGCGAGCTTGAGCAGCAGGCCGAAGCTGAGCGGCAGTTCCTCCACCGGCGGGTTGCCGGCGTGGATGTGCCACACCGGGTTGCCGAGCCGGTTCTTCCAGTCCTGCGTGGGGTAGCGGGCGAGAAAGCCGAAATACTCATCCACCGCCTTGGGGATGACGTCGAAATGCAATTTCTTGGCCGAGCGCGGCGACTGGAACATGTAGAGCGCCAGGCTCTCCGGGCTGGCATAGGTCAGCCATTCGTCGATGGTGAGGCCGTTGCCCTTGGACTTCGATATCTTCTGGCCGTTCTCGTCGAGGAACAGCTCATAGACGAAGTGCTCCGGCGCGGTGCCGCCGAGAACCTCGCAGATACGGTCATAGATCGGCGCGTTGGTCTGATGGTCCTTGCCGAACATTTCGAAATCGACATCGAGCGCCGCCCAGCGGGCGCCGAAATCCGGCTTCCACTGCAGCTTCACATGGCCGCCGGTCACGGGAACGGTCTTGTCCACCCCGTCCTCGTCGGTGAAGGTGATGGTGCCGGCCCCGGCGTCGACGGCCTTCAGCGGCACATAGAGCACCCGGCCCGAGACCGGCGAGATCGGCAGGAAGGGCGAATAGGTCGCCTGCCGCTCCTCGCCGAGCGTCGGCAGCATCACTTCCATAATGGAATCGTACTGCTCTGCCGCCTTCAGCAGCACCGCGTCGAGCTTGCCGGAGAAGTAGTACTCGGTGGCGCTGGCGAACTCGTAGTCGAAGCCGAACGTATCGAGGAAGCGTCGCAGCATCGCGTTGTTGTGGTCGCCGAAGCTCGCATAGTCGCCGCCGAACGGATTCGGCACCCTGGTCAGCGGCATCTGCAGATAGGGCCTCAGCGCCGCCGTATCCGGCACGTTCTCCGGGATCTTGCGCATGCCGTCCATGTCGTCGGAGAAGCACAGCAGGCGCGTCGGGACCTTGTCCTCGGTCAGCACATGGAAGGCGTGGCGCACCATGGTGGTGCGCGCCACCTCGCCGAAGGTGCCGATATGGGGCAGGCCCGAGGGACCGTAGCCGGTCTCGAACAGAACCTCCGCCTTCGGTTTCCGCTTCAGGCGCTCGACGATCTTGCGGGCTTCCTCGAACGGCCATGCGCCGGCGGTCTCCGCCAGCGTGCGCAGTTCGGCTGCAAAATCCCCGACCGGAGCGGTCGCCGTCATGATCTGCCCTCCTGGGCTTGGCTGCACTGAAACGTCGAAGGCGGCCGCGCCACCTCGGCCCCGCCACCTCCGGGGGAATGCTCTAGGTAGTGTGCGGGCCCGCGTCAATAAACGCTGATCGGGAACCAGCGCAGATAGAGGTCGGTATAGACCCCCTCCTCCCAGAGCTGGGCGAGGGCGTAATTGAGCGACTGGCGCAGCGCATCATTGCCGCGCTTGACCGCGATGCCCATGCCCTCGCCGAAATAGAGGCTCTCGGTGAACGGCCCGCCGACAAAGGCGCAGCAATTCGCGGAAGCCGTGCCGTTGAGCCACAGCGCCAGCTGAACGCCATCCCCGAATACGAGGTCGACATCACCCTTCTGCAGCGCCGCGCGCGCCGCCTCGGCGTCGGGAAAGGCGCGGATGGCGATCTCGTTGAAGAAATCGCGCAGATAGGCCTCATGCGCGGTATCGCCGACGACGCCGACGGATTTCGAGCCCAGCGCGCCCGGCGTGACCTTGAGCGCCGCGTCGGCGCGGCGGGCAACGAAACGGGCCGGCGAGCGGAAATAGCGGTCGGAGAAGTCGATGCGTTCGCGGGTCGCGGCGGAGATGGCAATTCCGGCTATGGCGGCATCCGCCTTGCCGCTCTCCAGCGCCTCGACCAGCTCCTCGAAGGGAAGGATTTCCAGCGTGCAGCGAATGGCCAATTCGGTGCAGATGGCGCGGGCGATGTCGACATTGAATCCGGTCGGCCGGCCGTCGCTGCCGCGGAAACTGAAGGGCGGGTAGTCCTCGGTGGTGACAAAGCGGATCTGGACCGGCAGGCGGGTCACGTCCGGCCGCTCCGGCCGTCGCTTGGGGTCCCAGAAGCCAGGCACCATCACCGGCGCCTCGGCACCGGACACCGTCGGCGCGGCGGCAGGCTGCGCGAGAGCAGCCCCGAAGGGCGTTGCGAGAGCGAAGGCGATGCCAATCGCGCAAATCGCGCCAGCGAGGGTCCTAGAGTATTTACTTACCGGACGAATATACCGCACACTGGCCTCGCGCTGGGTTCGGCGGCTGCCACGCCATCGCGATCTTCTACCGTTTCGGGGACGACTAGGCGAGGGGCCGCGCATGACACAGGTGGTGCGCTGGCGCTCGCCGAGCCCGACCGACAAGCCGCGCGCGACCGGGGTCCCGGTCGAAGCTTCCGGCGCGGCCCGATCACTGCCACCCGCCCTTGTCCAATACGCGCTGCGGCGGGCGAACCGGCTCGGCGTCGGCCTCGACGAGGTCCTGATCGCCGGTGGCCATGTCGCGGCCGACGCGCTGGCCCGGGAGGCCGCGCGCGAACTGGGCATCGCCTTCCAGCCACTCGACGACCCGCAGTTTCCGACACCGGCGCGACGTGACGGCCAGGACGCTGTCGCGGTGCTGCGCAGCGGCGTGATGCGCATGCCCGAAGGCCACCTCGTCATTGCCGCTCGCGGTCTGGCGCTGCGCCGGCTGGCGGCGACGCTGGACGGGCGTCCGGCGCTGCGCCGCCGTGTCAGCCTGACGACGCCCGAGCGGCTGGCAGCGTTTATCCGGCAACGCTTCGCGGCCGAGCTCGGCTGGCGGGCCGCCTACCAACTGCGCGACCGACACCCCCGCCTGTCGGCCGGAACGCTCACCCTGTCGCGCTGGGCTTTCGCCATCGCCGTGCTCGCGGTCGCCGCGCTGTTCCTAGTGGTGAATACCGCCAGCTTCATCGGCTCATGGGTGCTGCCCGGCCTCGTCGCCATCATGCTGGTCGGCAGCGCGACGCTCAAGCTTGCGGCCTGCACGATGCCGCCTCAGCCGCCGCCACGCCCGGCCCGCGACGACCGGTCGCTGCCCGATTACAGCCTGATCGTTCCGCTCTATCGCGAGGCACGGGTGGTGCCGCAGCTTATCGACGCGCTGGACGCCCTCGACTATCCCGGCGAGAAGCTGCAGGTGCTGTTCGTGGTCGAACCCGACGATGCGTCCACCGCTGCCGCACTGGCCCTCCACGCCTCGCGACCCGGCTTCGAGATCATCGTTGCGCCCGATGTCGGGCCGCAGACGAAGCCGAAGGCGATGAACGCCGCCCTGCCCTTCGCGCGCGGCACCGTGGTGGGCATCTACGACGCCGAGGACGTGCCCGACCCGCTGCAATTGCGGCAGGTCTGCACCATCCTCATGGCGCGCGGCAACCAGCGGATCGGCTGCGTGCAGGCGCGCCTCGTCATCGACAACCTCGCCGATGGCTGGATCACCCGCCAGTTCGCTGCGGAATATGCGGCCTATTTCGATGTCGTCCTGCCGATGCTTGGCCGCTGCCGGCTGCCGCTGCCGCTCGGCGGCACGTCCAACCATTTCCGCCGCGCGGCGCTTGATGCCGTCGGCGGCTGGGACCCGTTCAACGTCACCGAGGACGCCGATCTCGGCGTTCGCCTCGCCCGGGCGGGCTGGGATACGGCGGTCATCGCCTCGGCGACCGACGAGGAGGCCCCCAGCCGGTCCGGGACCTGGATGCGCCAGCGCACGCGCTGGTACAAGGGATGGATGCAGACGCTGCTGGTGCACGCGCGGCACCCGCTGCTGCTGGCTCGCGGCGCCGGATGGCCGGGAACGCTGACCCTCCTGTTCCTGCTCGGCAGCGGGACTGCGGCGGCGCTGCTCCATCCGGTGATGGTCGCCTCGCTGCTGCTCGTTCCGGTGATGGAGCCGCCCGCCTCCCCCTCGCTGACCGCAAGCCTGCTTGATGCGGTGTGGGCCTGCGTCCTGCTTACCGGGCTCTCGGGCGCGGTGCTCTCGACCGTGCTCGGCATGCGCCGCCGGCGGGCGCCGGGGATCGCGCGCGTCCTCGCGCTCATGCCGTTCTATTGGCTCATGACCGCGGCAGCGGCGTGGCGCGCGCTGTTCCAGCTGGTGCGCGCGCCCTATCGCTGGGAGAAAACCGATCACGGGCTGGCGCGCACATCGCGCAGACACCCGAGGCTTCGCCCCGTCGTGAGGCTCAGAGGTAGCGGCGCAGCTCGGCAGCGGCCTCATCCGGCGGCCGCTTCAGATTGAACGGCGCGACGAACTGACCATCCTTGCCCATCAGATACACAATGGCGGTGTGGTCCATCGTGTAATCCCCGTCTTGCGTCGGCACCTTCTTGGCGTAGACGCGGTAGGCCTTGATGACGGCAGCGATCTGCTCCGGCGTGCCCGAGAGCCCCTGAATGCTCGGATGGAAGCTGCCGAGATAGGACTTCATCACTTCCGGCGTGTCGCGCTCGGGATCGACCGTGATGAATAGCCCCGTCACCTTGCGCGCATCCGGCCCAAGCGCCTCGAACAGCTGCGACATCTCGAACAGCGAGGTCGGGCAGATGTCCGGGCAGTGGGTGAAGCCGAAGAACACCAAAGCCGGCGCGCCGGCGAAGGTCTCCTGCGTCACCTTCTGCCCGTCCTGGTCGACCAGTTCGAAAGGCCCGCCTATGGCCACCTGGTTCGACACCGTGCCCGCCCCCTGCGGCAGCAGGGCCAGCGCGCTGGCGACGATGACGACGGCGCCGACGACGAAGGCGGCGAGCAGCAGCAGAACACGACGATTGGACATGGCACCACGATGAAGGTCGGCGCGGCCGCCACGGCCGGCGCCAGGGTTTGGCTCTTGTGGCTAGAAACAATAGGCGATCCCGGTCGCCAGCATGTCGAAGAAAACGGCCGCACCGTGGCGCGCCCACAGACCGATCGCCGCAGCGGTCAGCACAAGGGCGGCGACCGCCGCCACCCAACGCCAGACACCCCCGAACCCGCTCGCCACCTGCGCCATGTCTCTTCCCGCGCCATCTGTCCCCATGCCGGCGCCGCCATTCTAGCACGGACAATGCTGTTGAGGTTCGTCCGACGAGGCGGCGGCGGCCGGGCGCCGCCGCGCCTCAATAGCCCCGACGCGGGTCGACCTCGTGCAGCGGCGCGAGGCCGCGGCGCACGCGGCGAATGCTCTCGGCCACATCACGGGCGGCCAGGGCCGGTACGGTGATGCTCGCCACATGCGGCGTGATCAGCACATTGTCCAGCGCCCACAGCGGGTGTCCCTCCGGCAGCGGTTCGGTCTCGAACACGTCGAGCGTCGCCTCGGCAAGCTGCCCGGAACGCAATGCCTCGACCAGCGCCGCCTCGTCGACCAAGGCGCCGCGGGAGACATTGACCAGCTTCGCGCCGGGCGGCATCAGCGCCAGTTCGCGCTCCCCGAGCAGGTGATGCGTCTGCGGCGTGAGCGGGACCAGGCACACCACGATCTCGCTCTCGCCGAGCAGGCGCTCCAGTCCCTCACGCCCGGTCCGCGCGGTGACGCCGGGAATGTCCTTGGGACTGCGCGACCAGCCGGTGACGGAAAAGCCCATATTCGCCAGCGCCTTCGCGGCAGCCGCGCCCAGTTCGCCAAGGCCCAGCACGCCAACCTTGATCTCGAACAGGGGACGGGGATGGACATATTCCCATTCCCCGCGCCGCTTGGCGCGCTCGAAGATGTGAATGTCACGGGCGTAGCGGGTGACGGCGAAGACGACATAGCTCGCCATCATCGCCTCCATGCCGGGATCGTTGAGACGCGCGAACCTCACCGGCACGAGGTCGTCACGCTTCATCAACGCGTCGACGCCGGCACCGAGATTGATGACAAGCTCCAGATTGGGAAAGCGGGCGAAGAACCCCGCCGGCGGCGCCCAGGCCAGCGCATAGCGGATGTCGGCGGGGTCACCGACCGCGGGGTCGATCCGCACATCGAGATCGGGCAGTTCGGCGGCGAGCGCCGCCTGCCACGCCTGGGCATTGTCCACGCGGCTGTAGAAGACGAGGGCATCCTGGCTCACGCGGCGTCTCCCGGCTGTCGACCGCCGACTCGGCGGCGGTGCCTATCCTAATGGCCGGACTCCACGTCACGAAAGCCGACCTGTCACGAGATGCCCCGCGCGGTCCGGCGTTCGTCGCCACTGGATGCATTGGAACCAATCCCCGCACTGCCGCATAGTGCCTGCGCATGGGGAGCGCACGGGCGGGATGGCGTGATGTCGAAATGGCAATGGATCCTGCGCCAGCTTGGTCGCAGGCTTTGGGTGCGGGCAAGCCTGATCGGCGCGCTCGGCGTGGCGGCGGCGATGCTGGCGGCGATCGCCGAACGCTTCCTGCCCTGGCAACTGACCTATGACATCGGCGCCGACGCGGTCGACAGCATCCTGACGATCATCGCCTCCAGCATGCTGACCGTCACCACCTTCTCGCTCAGCGTGATGACCTCCGCCTTCGGGGCCGCGACCAGCAACGTCACGCCCCGTGCCACCCGCCTGCTGGTGCAGGACCGGGTGACGCAGAACGTGCTCTCGACCTTCATCGGGGCGTTCCTGTTCGGCATTGTCGGCATCATCGTGCTGAAGACCGGCGCCTATGGGCCGCAGGGCCGCGTGGTGCTGTTCATCGTCACCGTCGGCATCGTGGCGCTCGTCGTCGGCACGTTGATGCGCTGGATCGACCACCTCACCAAGCTCGGCCGGGTGGGGGAAACCACCGACCGGGTGGAGGCGGCGACCCGCAACGCGATCGCGGCCCGGCTGCGATCGCCCTGCCTCGGCGGCCGGCCGCCCGCCCCAGATGCCCCCGAGTTGCCCCACCTGATCGCCTCGCGCGCGACCGGCTATGTGCAGCACGTCGACGTGGCGGCCATCGCCTCATGCGCCGAGGCGCTGCAGACGCAGGCGCGTGTGTGCGTGGTTCCCGGCGCCTTCGTCTATGAGGGCAGCGCATTGGCTCGCCTGGGCGAGCCCTCGAAGGAGGCGAGCGCGGCCCCGGATGCCGAGCAGCCCGGGGACGCCCACGACAGGGTGCGGGCGGCCTTCACCATCGGACACCAGCGCAGCTTCGACCAGGACCCCCGCTTCGGGCTCGCCGTGCTCAGCGAGATCGCCCAGCGCGCCCTCTCGCCGGCGATCAACGACCCCGGTACGGCGATCGACGTGATCGGCCGCTGTGCGCGGCTTTTGACGCAGTGGACGAACGGTCCGGACGAGGCGATCGACACCTGCCACGAACGGGTCGAGGTGCCACCCTTGAAGGCGGCGGACCTGTTCGACGACGCCTTCCGCCTGATCGCGCGCGACGGCGCGGCGCTGGTCGAGGTGCAACTGCGCCTGCAGAAGGCGCTGCGCGCGCTCGCCGGCATGGGCGACGCCGATTTCCGCCTGGCGGCGCGCCACCAGGCGAAGCTGGCTCTCGACCGCGCCGAGACCGCGATGGCACTGGAGGAAGACAGGAATCGCGTGCGCGAGGTGGCACGGCCGATCTAGCGGGCGCTGGAGCGGGCGAAGGGAATCGAACCCTCGTATGCAGCTTGGGAAGCTGCCGTTCTACCATTGAACTACGCCCGCTCGGGCAGGCGGCACCATAAGGGCGGCGCCGGGTCGCTTCAAGTCCCTTGCCGTGGGGTTCACAGCAGAAACCGGACAGGCCCGGCCATGATGCTTCCGGGGCCCCTCCCCGGTCTCGGTCCGAGACGAGGCTCCACCCAGCCGCGGCGGGTGGGGGCCCGACCGGCCCTGCGGCAACGCCGGTCCCGCACTTAAGACGGAAAACGTCGACAGGCTTCAAAGTTCAGCGATGGCGCCGTTCGGTATCCGCGCCTTGGCGGATTGATGCCCGTGCTTGCCGATGTCGTCGAGGCTGACGCCGGTCGTCTCAATGCGGAACCACCAGGTGATGGCGGCGCCGAGCAGCGACATCGCGACGAGGCCGTAAAGCAGCGATTGCTGGCCGATGGAGGCGAGCAGGATGGGGAGCCGAAGGCGGTAAGCACGGCGCCGATCTTGGCGAAGGCTGCCACGCAGCCGGCCGCCTTGCCGCGAATGTGGGCGGGAAAATCTCGCCGGCAAGCAGGTAGGTCTGCGCATTGGGGCCGAGATTGGTCATGAAGTTGAACATCATGAAGCCGATGAAAATGAGCGCCGTGCCCATCGCGCCGTCGTAATAGGCGGCGAACGAGGCGATCAGCAGCCCCGCGGCGCAGCCGATGAAGCCGAGTATCTGCAGCGGGATGCGGCCGACCCGATCGGCGAGCGCCACGGCAATGATGGTCGGCGTGAAGATGCCGATGCCATAGGTCGACAGGTCCTGCAGGAACCACGGCACCGAGGCGAGGATGGTGGCGCGGCGGTTCATGCCGGCGAGGGAAGCGGCGCCGACAACGCCATGCTCGACGGCACCGAGGCCGAACTCGTTGGCGATCAGCGACATCGCCACGCCCGTCATGAAGACCACGAGGCGCTCGAAGATCGAACGAGGAGCAGGCGAACAATGGCGGGACATGCATGAGAGGGCGGATTGCGGCACCCGATCGGCACGGTGATGCACGCGGGCCGACGCCATTGGCGACGACTTCCGCCGCCCGCTTCTCGCCCAACGGCGCGCAAAGCAGAGCGCGCACCCGGTGGTTTCCCTCCGGGTGCGCGCGCATGAAGACCGTTCAGACGACCTTGACGGTGAGCGTGCCGACGCCGTCAACGCCGCCCTCGAGCAGGTCGCCGCGCACGATGGCGCCGACGCCGGCCGGGGTGCCCGACATGATGACATCGCCGGGCTGAAGCTCGAACAGGCCGGAGAGGTAGGAGATCATCTCCGGCACCTTCCAGATCATCTGGTTGAGGTCGCCGACCTGGCGCGGCGTGCCGTTGACATTCAGCCACACCTTGCCCGCGGCCGGATGACCGACCACGGAGGCCGGCACCAGCGCCGAGCAGGGCGCCGAGGCCTCGAACGCCTTGCCCACTTCCCACGGGCGGCCAAGCTTCTTGGCCTCGCCCTGCAGGTCGCGGCGGGTCATGTCGAGGCCCACGCCATAGCCCCACACATGGTCGAGCGCGGATTCGACCGGGATGTTCACCCCGCCCTTGCCGATCGCGACCAGCATTTCCAGCTCGTAATGCACGTCGCTGGACTTGTCGGGATAGGGGAAAGTGCCATCGGTGATGACATTGTCGGGGTTCTTCTGGAAGAAGAAGGGTGGCTCCTTGTCAGGATCATGCCCCATCTCGATGGCGTGCTCGGCATAGTTGCGGCCAACGCAGTAGATGCGGTGGATCGGGAATAGCTGGTCCGAGCCTTCGACGGGCAGCGTCGGAATGCCAGGAGGCGTGATCACGTAGGCGGCGTTCTCGATAGGCGCGTTCATCAGCGTACTCCTGCGTAATAGTCGACGCGTTTTTCAATGTTCTCGATCAGGGCCGACAGTCCCATCGCCGCGGCGAACAGAATGATGGTCAGGGCCCAGAAGTTCACCATGTCGAAATTGCGCGAGTAGAGCTCGAACAACTCGCCATAGCCGATGATGGCCACCAGCAACTGGCCGATCACCACGCCCTTCACGCCGCGCACCACGCCGAGCCGGATACCGGCGAGGATTTCCGGCAGCGCCGCGAGGAAGATGATCTTGCCGTAGAGGGTGAAGCGCGAGGCGCCGTAGCTGCGGCCCATCTCGACCAGCGACTTGGGCACGCCCTGTATGCCGGCGCGGGTGTCGAGCACGATGATCCAGACCGCGAACAGGAAGACGGTGACCACCACCGTGGTCTCGCCCATGCCGAACAGGATCATCAGCACCGGCACCAGCGCGGAAAGCGGCGCCGACACGAAGATGTTGACCCAGATGCCAAGCAGGCTGTCGGCAGTGGTGGAGCGGCCCATCAGCACGCCCAGGATCACGCCGACCACGATGGCGAAGAACATGCCGAGCAGGAAGCTGTTCAGCGTGGTGATTGCCGCCGCCTGCCAGGTGCCGGTCTGCACCAGCGCCACCACCGCGACAAGCACGTCGGAAAGCGGGGGAATGAGGAACATCGCGCCGGAGCGCCCGACGATTTCCCAGATGACGCACCAGACGAGGAGCGACGCCATCATGGGCACGCGATAGCCAAACATCGTCATCGCGGCCTCCCTCAATCGACGTAGTGCTTGAGGCCCTGCCAGATCTCCTCGACCGTATCGAGATAGCCCTGGTCACGGCGGATGGCGTCCGGCGAGGCCGAACGGTCGATCTCCGGCTCGATGATCTGCGCGATCCGCCCCGGACGGCGCGAGAGGATGACGATGCGGTCGGAGCAGTAGACCGCCTCCTCGATCGAGTGGGTGACGAAGATGAAGGTCTTCTTCTCCTTCTCCACCAGTTCCAGGAGGTCTTCCTGGAACTTGCGCCGGTTCTGCTCGTCCACCGCCGAGAACGGCTCGTCGAGCAGCAGCACGTCGGCATTCACGGCGAAGGCGCGGGCGAGGCCGACGCGCTGGCGCATGCCGCCGGAGAGCTCGTGCGGGTATTTGTTCTCGAAGCCGGACAGGCCGACCTCGGCAATGTATTTCTGCGCGATCGCCTGGCGCTCGTTCTTGCCCATGCCCTTCAGTTCGAGGCCGAAGCCCACATTGCGCATCACCGTTGCCCACGGCATCAGCGCGAAGTCCTGGAACACGAAGGCGCGCTCGGGGCCGGGGCCGGTGACCGTGTTGCCATTGACCCGAACCTCGCCCGAAGTGGCGGGGATCAGGCCGGCTACGATTTTCAGGAGCGTGGTCTTGCCGCAGCCGGACGGGCCGAGCAGCGTGGTGAGCTTGCCGGCCGGGAAGTCGAGATCGATGCCGCGCAGCGCCTCGATCTCATTGTACATCTTGCAGATGCCGCGCACTTCCACCGCGACGTCGGCGCCGGCAGGGCGGGCGGCAGCGGTTGCCGCCTGGGCGGTGATGTTGCGCATGGTCAGGACTTCCTCTTCTCGGGACGCAGCACGCGAAGCTCGAAGGCCTCAAGCGCGGCCAGCGTGAGGGTGGACACCAGGATGATGGAGACGACGGCGGCGTACATTTCCGGATAGTCCGCCACCGAGCGGTGATAGGTGATCAGATCGCCAATGCCGGTCGGGGTGATCAGCAGTTCGGCGAGGATCACGCCGATGAATCCGGCGGCAAGACCGAGGCGCAGGCCGGCGAAGATGACCGGGCTGGCATCCGGGATGATGATCTTGGTGATGCGCTGCCACCAGTTGCCCTGGAACGAATAGCACATGGCCACCAGCGAGGGATTGGCGTTGCGCACCGCCTTGTAGCCGTTGAGCACGATCACCGGCAAAGCGAGCATGATCACCGCCAGCGTCTTCGACACCAGCCCGATGCCATAGACGAAGGTGATGAGCGGGATCAGCGCCGCCATCGGGGCCGCCTGCAGCACGATGAACACCGGCGCCGCCAGCCATTCGGCGAAGCGCGACAGACCCATGACGATGCCGAGGCCGATGCCGATGACGGCCGAGATGGCGATGCCGATCACCAGCGGCTGCAGCGTTTCCGCATAGGCGGCGACGAAGGACCCGTCGAGCGTCATCGTCACAAAGGCGCGCAGCGTTTCCAGAAAGGTCGGGAAGGCGAAGCTGATCGGAATCCGGCCGGCGATTTCCCAGACGAGGAAGAAGAGGCCGATCGACGCGGTGCGCCAAAGGGCCGTGCGGTGCTCCGAGAGCTTCCTCCAGACGAAGGAAGCCTCGGAGGGGGGAACGGCTCGCGAGGAGCCGTTCGCCTGTACCGGAAAACTCATTCAACCGGCCTTCAGTTCGTGCCGACCTTGCCGAGCGCGCGGTTCAGCGGCTCGAGCGCCCAGAAATCCTCGACCTTGAGGCTCGCAGGCTCGCCCTGCAGCTGGCCGGAGAGGGTGTAGAAGGCGAAGTCATCCTTAGCCGCCGCCTCGCCGCCACCGTTGGGCGGGAACGCCTTGCCCTCGGCGAGCTCGGTGAAATACGGGGTGATTTCGGCCACCTGATCGGCCGGCAGGTCGGGCAGAAGATTATACTTCTTGCGCCACTCGGCGACGATGGCCGGGTTCTTGGTCACCTCGCGCCAGGTGGTGAGCACCGACTCGACGATGATGTCGACGTCCTTCGGATTCTTGTCGAGGAAGTCCTGGCGGGCGAACAGCGCCTCGTCGGTGGCGTTGATGCCATCGAGCGGCAGGATGATGAACTTGCCCGGTGCCTTTTCCTGCAGCAGGCGGCGGCCGGCCGAATCCACGATCGTCGCCTTCACGTTGCCCTGCAGCAGCGCGCCGGTGCGCACTTCGGAGCCCGGGATGTAGCTGATCTTGGAGAACTTGATGCCCTGCTTTTCCTCCATCAGCTTCATGATGGCCTCGGTGCCGGAACCGCGCGAATGCACCGCGATCTCCTGGCCGTCGAGGTCCTTCCAGGTCTTGTAGAACTCGGCATTGACCGCCGGATAGAAGCGCAGCGTGGAGAGCTGGAGGAAGATGCGCACCGGCACCTTCACCTTCTGCATCAGGGCGTAGGGTCCGCCGACGCCGACATCCGCCTGCCCGCTCACCACCGCCTGGGCGGCGATGTCCTCGGACTTCAGATAGGTCATCTCGATCTCGACGCCCTTCTGCTTGGCCAGCTCGAAGGCGGCCAGCAGATGCAGGTTCTCGACGCTCGCAATGTCGCCATAGGCGACGCGAACCTTCGCTTCAGCGGGCATCGCCGCCAGAGCAAGCCCGATGCCGACGGCAACCGCTGCACCGGAAAGACCGCACAGTTTTCTCGTAAAGTCCTTGAGCATTTCCAGTCTCCCATGAGAGCCGGGCGGTTCAACCCGCCACTTCACCAACCCGCGAGGTTGGATACCAATTGAGTTTTGGTTTATATTGGCACCGTTGAGCGGTCAAGGCCGGATTGGCTTGACTGCGGCATTTGAAGGTTCCATAGACGGAACCAATTGGAACTTTGGTTGAGCCGAACACCCATGCTTACGCCTCCCGCCGACGCGCATCCGGAAAAGACGATCGTCACCCAGCTACGGGGCTATCTCGGCCAGATCGACCTTCCCGACGACGGCCGGCTGCCGCCCGAGAGGGAGTTGTCGGCGGTGCTCGGCGTGTCGCGTACCGAGCTTCGCAAGGCGCTCGACGTGCTGGAGGCCGAGGGCCAGCTCTGGCGCCATGTCGGCAAGGGCACCTTCATGGGCAGCCGGCCGCTGGACACCTTCGCCGACATTGCGGCGCTAGCCCGCCGCAGCAACCCGGCGGAAGTGATGCGCGCGCGCATCGTGATGGAGCCGGAGATCGCCCGCGCTGCCGCGTTCACCGCCACGCCGGCCGACATCGCCGAGATGCGCATGTGCCTCGCGCGGTCGCGGCAGGCCGAGACCTGGCGGCAATATGAGGCGTGGGACACGCGCCTCCACCGCACCATCGCCGAAGCCTCGCAGAACACGCTTCTCCTCGGCCTGTTCGACACGTTGAACGCGGTGCGCCGCGCCGTGACCTGGGGCCGGCTGCGTACCGAACCGGTCAAGCCGCTCCCGGACCATCACAGCTTTGCCGAGCATGAGTCCATTGTCGACGCCATCGAGCATCGCGACATCGCCGCCGCTGCGGCGGGCATGCGCGCACATCTGCAGACGGTGGAGCGCAAGTTGCTGGACCGCCAGTAAGGCGGGTGTCCGCGAGGGTTCATTTGCCGCGCCGCCGGGCTTGAACAAACCGGCATGTTAGGTCTGGATGGAGGCTTGCCCGGCCATCACGCATCGCGCATCCCCGCGCCGGGCCATTGAGGAGCCGATTCAGGTGAACCCGCGCGCCCCGGAAATGCCGCCCCTTGGCGACGCGGCACCCCAGCCATGACGAGCGCGCAGCGCAGGCCCTCGCTCCCCGCCCGTTGGCGCAGGCTCGGCTGGCGCGACCGGGCATTGCTGGCCGAGGCGCTGTTGCTGCTGAGTTGCGCACGCCTCGCCATCGTGCTGCTGCCATTCCGAAAGGTGACCCGCTTCGCGTCGACCCGGCCGAGCCGCGAACTGCCGGACGACGCGCAGGTACAGATTCGGCGCGTGCGCTGGGCGATCCGCGCCGTAGCGCGCCGGGTGCCGTTCCGGGCCATGTGCCTGGAGCAGGGGCTGACGGCGCGCGTCATGCTGCATCGACGCGGCGTACCGACAACGCTTTACTATGGGGTGGCCAAGGACGAGGATGGGCACCTGATCGCCCACCTCTGGGCGCGCTGGGGCAGCACCGACGTGATCGGCACCGAGGCGCTGGAACGCTTCACACTGCTCGCCACCTTTCCCCCGGTCGACAAGGCGGACGCCGCTCTCGGCGCCGGCGGCGCCCGCTGATCCGGCGAGCCACGGCGGGCGGGCCGTCGATCAGTCCAGCGTCTGGCGGAAGCGTTTGACCGCGATCACCATGGCGACCAGCATGATGATGGCGAGGCCGAGAATGTCCTGCACCAGGTCGGCCGAAGTCGCTCCCTTCAGCAGGATGCCGCGCACCATCCTCAGATAGTGGGTGAGTGGCAGCGTTTCGGCCACCCACTGCGCCCAGACCGGCATGCCGGCGAAGGGAAACATGAAGCCCGACAGCAGAATGTTCGGCAGAAAGTACATGAACGTCATCTGCACCGCTTGCAGCTGGTTCTGCGCAAGCGTGGAGAAGGTGTAGCCGATCGACAGGTTGGTGAGGATGAACAGACCGGTCAGAACGGTCAGGAGCGCCAGATTGCCCACCACAGGCACGTTGAATAGCAGCACCGCCGCGCCGAGGATCATCGCCGCCTGCATCGCGCCCACCATCACATAGGGGGCGATCTTGCCGACCATGATCTCGACCGGCCGGATCGGCATGGCCAGCAGCGTCTCCATCGTGCCGCGCTCGATCTCGCGCGTCACCGACAGGGCGGTGAAGATCAGCATGGTCATGGTCAGGATGGTGCCGAGCAGCCCCGGCACGATGTTGAGCTGGGTGACGGCCGCCGGGTTGTAGCGCGGGTGGGTGCGGAACTCGAAGGGCGGCGGCGCCTTTTCGAGCCCGCTGCCTTCCGGCGCGTCGTCGAGGTTGAAGCGCTCGCGCCGCACCGAAGTCTCGACCAGCCGGCCCAGCGCGGCCAGCGCGCTGGTGGAGGCGACCGGATCGGTCGCGTCGGCCGAGACCAGCAGCGCCGGGCTCTCGCCACGCCGCACCGCGCGCTCGAATCCGGCAGGGATTTCCACCACGAACAGAACCTGTCCGGAGCGCAGCAGGTGCTCCGCCTCCGCCTCGTTCACCGGGTGGCGGGTGATGGAGAAGTACTTGGTGTTCTCGATGGCGGCGAGAATCGAACGGGTCAGCGCGGAATTGTCATAGGCCAGCACGGCGGTCGGCAGGTGCCGCGGCGTCGTGTTGATGGCATAGCCGAAGAGGATCAGTTGCAGCAGCGGGATCGAGACCATCGCCGCAAAGGAAACCCGATCCCGCATCAGCTGGATGAATTCCTTGCGTATCATCGCGCCGATGCGGCGCAGAAATCCTGCCACGCCCTTCACCGGAAATTATCCCTTGAGCGGTTGATCAGGTCGATGAACACGTCTTCGAGGCTGGCGCGGTCCGGGCGCCAGACGAGTTCCTCCCGACCGGCGAAGCGAGCGATGGCGATGTCCAGCGCCGCCCGGTCCCGCCCGCCCACATGCACGCTGGTGCCGAACGGCGCGACGAGCTCGATGCCGGGCGTCTCCATCAACTCCCGGGTCAGCGCCGCCGGATCCGGCCCCGTCACCCGCCACATGTGGAGCGCCGAAGCGGTGACGACGCTCTCCACCGTGCCCTGCGCCAGCAATTCGCCATAGGCGATATAGGCGATCTCGTGACAGCGTTCCGCCTCGTCCATGTAATGGGTCGAGACGAGGACGGTCACGCCGCCGGCCGCGAGGTCGTGGATCTGGGCCCAGAACTCGCGCCGCGCCTTGGGGTCGACGCCGGCAGTCGGTTCGTCGAGCAGCAGCAGCTTGGGCTGCGGCAGGATGCAGGCGCCGAGCGCGAGCCGCTGCTTCCAGCCGCCGGACAGATCGCCGGCGAGCTGCCGTTCGCGCCCTTCGAGCCCCAGCGCGACGATCGCCTCCCGCGCCGCCTCATCGGCATGGGGCACGCCGTAGATCCGGGCGACAAATTCGAGATTCTCCCGCACCGACAGATCGGCATAGAGGCTGAACTTCTGCGTCATGTAGCCGACATGCCGGCGGATGGCGCGCCCCTGGGTCAGAATGTCCAAGCCGAGGCAGGTTCCGGTTCCCTGGTCGGGCGTCAGCAGCCCGCACAGCATCCGGATGGTGGTGGTCTTGCCCGAGCCGTTGGGGCCCAGAAAGCCGTAGATCTGACCGCGCTTCACCTGCATGGAGAGATTGCGGACGACCTGGTTCGTCCCGAAGCTTTTGCTCAGCCCACGCACATCGATGGCGTAGTCCGGCGCACGATGCCGCGCGGACGGAACGCCGCCCGCCGCCCCTGCCGGCGCGTTCACGGCGCGATCTCGACGGTCACCGGCTGTCCGGGACGCAGCCTCGAAGGGTCGCGCGGCCGGGCCTCCAGCATGAACACCAGCTTGGAGCGCTCCTCCAGGCTATAGATCACCGGCGGCGTGTATTCGGCACTCGCGGCGATAAAGCTGACCGACGCCTCGATATCCTCCTCGCAGCCGTCGCAGCTCACCACCACGGCGGTGCCGAGCTGGAACTTCGGCAAGGACGGCTCCGGCACGAAGAAGCGCACCTTGATCAGTTCCGGCGGCAGGATCGAGACCACCGGCCGGCCGGCCGGCACGAGTTCGCCGGTACGGAAATAGATCGTCTCCACCGTGCCGCTGACGGGCGCGGACATGCGCCGCCGATCCAGCCGCACCTGCGCGGCCGCGAGGGCGGCGCGGGCCGCGTCCACCGCCTTCTCGGCGGCGGCGATCTCGTCGTCGCGCCCGGCAAGCCTGGCGGCCTCGATTTCCCGGCGCGCCTGGTCGAGCGACGCCTCGTTCTGATTATAGGTCTGCTGCGCCACATCCAGCGCCGCCTGCGACGCTACCTGCTTGGACTGGAGGTCCTTCTGGCGCTCGAGTTCGAGACGGGAGAGTTCCAGCGCCGCCGCCGCCCGACGCTCGCCGGCCTCCAGCACCGCCACCTGCTCCGGACGCTGGGCCGAGGCCTTGACATTGGCGAGCTGGGAAAGCGCCTGCCCGAGGCTGGCTTCGGCCGATTTGACGTCGGCCACCTGCAGGTCCTCGTCGATGGTGAAGAGTGGCATTCCTTTCGTCACCCGGTCACCCTCATCGACCTTGAGATCGACGATCCGCCCGGCCTCGTCCGGTCCCACGAAGATGAACTCGGCCTCCGCGTAGCCCTGATACCCGCCGGGGGCCGAGACGACGAAGATGGCGGCAAGAGCGAAGAGAACGAGGGTGAGGATGACGACCACTATATTGGTCGGCAATCGAAAACGCGGCGTCATCGTACCCCCAGCAGCAAGGCCCGCGAGAGCCCCCCTCGCTGTCAGGCCGGCACCCTCTTCCTCAGCCGCGTGGGCACGGCAAGTATTTCTTGCCGGCATGTCTTGCGCGCAGACGCCGAGGGAGGATGCTTTTACATACGATCAGATTTTTCGCCAGACTTCCAGCGCGTTAGGCGCCCTGATGCTTCAATGCCAAAAATCCAATCAAAAATAGTCGGCTATCTGCGACATTTGTTGCCATATGGGGGAAGATTTGTCCCTGTCGTTTGGCCCGCAAAATGCTTATACCAAAGCTCCACGCATCGCCGGGGGGCAAAAGATGCCATCAGTCGCTATTTTCTTGCCGGGACTTTTTGCGGGCTCCTGGATATGGTCCTCGCAAATAGAGATCATGAAGGCGAAAGGCTACGAGCCTATCGTCTTCAACGACCCTTTCGTAAAATTCGGGAAGGGTTATGGTACAGTTCCAAGCCTGATAAACTTCGTAAAGGACGCTCTACGCCCGAGACAACAAGCCGACGCTGTTGTGTTCGGGAACTCGATGGGCGGCTATATTGCGCTTGCTCTGGCCAGTGACCCGGACTTCAACATAAAACAGGCCATTGTCAGCGGCTGCCCGGGCGCAGGGGAGAATGTAACGCTCGGCCTCGGGGTCAGCCGGATTCTGTCGCTCGATTATGCACACAAGATTTCACGCGAGCTTTTCCACGACCCCTCCCGGCTCGACACGGAAATGATCGAGTCAACATTCCGCGAGATCGCGAATCGCCAGTGCTTCATGATGGGGCTTTCCATCCTGCGCTCGCTGCAGAAGATCGACGTCCGGGAATTCATCGACAAGGTCGCCGTCGACACCCATCTCATCTGGGGTGCACATGACCGGGTGACGCCGATCCAGCCCTGGTGCGACATGGCCGCAGCCAGTCCGTTCCTGCACCTGCATTCAATCGCCGATGCCGGCCATTGCCCCATGATCGAGACGCCCGACGCCTTCAACGATGTGCTTGAGCGCGTGCTCTACACGGGGCCGGCACCACACTCGTCCGACCTGCCGCGGGAAGCCCGGCCAACCTATTGATGAGACGGCGCGACCGTCGCGCCTGAGGCGCCCAGGCGTCAGAATGCTGGGCAGGCACGCCTTCAGGCCGGCCGCCGCCGCGAAAAATTCGCCTGAAAATTCGTCTGGAGGCCCGTTACGTCGCCCTTCAGCCGGTCGCCCCGACTTCCTGCTTCTCGAACCGCTGCGAGCCGTAATCCTGATAATGGTTGCAAAAAAACTGCCGCGCGATCTCGGCGACAAGGCGGGCGCGGGTCACATGGGAACCGGCGATTGTCTTGTCGACCCACGCATCCGGCACGGTAAGCACCATTCCTGATTCCAGCCGGCACAAAATCTTCCGCAGTTCGTCGCCATCCATCGCGCTCTCCCTCGCAAAGCCATGCGGGCACGCTATAAGCTGCGGGGCAGGCCGAAATCCAGCCTTGGCGCCCATTTTGCGCCCCGACCCGCAGGTTGTATCCTGCCCGCCGATCCGGAAAAGGTGTGGCGCAAACGCCGCCATGCGGCAACCTTTCACCATATTGCCAATTATTTCTGCAACCGGTTTGCCTTCATGTGCTAAGAGCAACCCTGCGGAACTTAGCCTGTCGGAGGTCAGAGGGACGATGAAGTATTCCATTTTCGCGGTGGTGATGGCTGGCTGTCTGTCGGTCGGCGCCATGGGCAGCGCAAAAGCCGACGATGCCTGTCTGGCTGCGGGCAGGCTGACTCAAGCGGTCGGCTCCGTCATGGTCGACAGGGGCAATGGCTTCGTACCCGGCGTGATCGGCACCTCGCTGAGGGGTGGCGACAAGATCGCCGTGCGCGGCCAGGGCAGGGCTGTGGTCGACTTCGGCGATGATCGGACCCTGATGGTTCCGGCTTCTACGACCGAGACGATCCGGGTGCCGGGCTGCGGCATGCTGCAGACCAATGCCAGCGGCATCAGCCCGACAGTCGGCACGTTCGGAATGCTCGCTATCGCGGGTGCTACGGCGGCGGCGATTTCGACGACCGACAGCAAGAGTGGCACCGTCTTCTTCCCGGTCAGCCCCTGATTCGACGGGTCGCCGTCTTGCCGCCCGCAGAGGGCGGCAGGCGGAGTCGTGACTGTACGTGCTCCGGTTTGGATAGCGCCCGCCTGTGCCCCAGGAAATGGGCTTTTTGAACCGCCGCCATGTAACGGGCGCGGATCTGATGGATCTCGTCTTGTCCGTGTCACCCCGAATGGTTAGCTTCCCACAAGCATAATAGTGGTATCAGGTGCCAGCGGTGCTGTGCGGCCGTCTGTTTCCGTCGAAGGCCAAGGGACTGGTAATGCGAATTGTTTCTTCCCTGCTGGCGGCTGGCGTCTTGTCGCTGGCGGCGATCAGCAGTGCGTCGGCAGCCAATGATGTCTGCTATTCCCCCCTGAAACGCCCCGTCGGCCAAATCACGTCGATCACAGGCTCGGTGATGGTGGATCGCGGCAATGGTTTCGAGCCGGCGACGGTCGGCATGAAGCTCAGGGCCGGCGACAAGATTTCAGTGATCGGCGATGGCAGCGCGGTATTCGGATACATTTCCCGCAAACCGCTGACGGTTGCCAGTTCGTCAACCAAGACGATTTGCGCGACGGAATCGACCAGTGCGGTCACGCCGACCGTCGACCCCACTCTCGGCATCGCCGCCACGATCGGCACCGGCGTCGGTGTCGCTGCGGCGATTTCGACCACCGAAGGCAAGAGCGGCACCGTCTTCTTCCCGGTCAGCCCCTGACCTGATCCTTCGGCGTCTGCCGGCAGGCCGGGCGGCGGCGACCTTCCCGCCCCGCCTCCGAGGCATCGCGACCGGCTCTGACGGCATCGGGCCCGCGATTATCCGTTGCGGGCGGCCGCCGCCTTTGATGCGCCCTCCCCGCGCGCGCCTCTCTCCCGACGAGACCGTTCGCCGCGGGCGTCAGGCGCCACCCACCCCAAGGCCCGATCTCCTGCTTGACCGCGCGCGCCGGGCGGCGGAGCATTGCGCGCTCCGACCGCGCGCCATTCCACAACAAGACGGCGGAGCGGGAGGATCGCATGCCTGCACGCCTTGGCGCGGCCATTGCCGCCAGCCTTCTCCTGCTGTTGTCCCCGACGCTCGCCGACCCCTCCGGCGACCCTGCCGCCGTCAGCTCAACTGACGGCGAGTACAGCGACAAGCAGGGCAACCCGACCTTTCACATCGACAAGGACGGCACGGTCGACTGGTACACCTCGGTCGGCTACATCCGCTACACCGCCAATTGCATGCAGTGCCATGGCCCGGATGGGCTCGGCTCGACCTTCGCGCCCTCGCTCGTCGATGCCCTGCAGAACCTGAGCTACAGCCAGTTTCTCGACACCGTCACCAACGGCAAGAAGAACGTGAGCGCCAGCCAGGACCTCGTCATGCCGGCCTTCGGGGTAAACCCCAACGTGATGTGCTACATCGACGCCATCTTCATCTATCTCAGGGCGCGGTCCGACGGCGCGCTCGGCCGGGGCCAGCCGGCGAAGAACGCGCCGAAGCCGGCCGGCTACAGCGCGACCGAGGATGCCTGCATGGGCTGACGCCCTGCCCCCTCAGTTGCGCAGCCCGGGCGCTTCCTGCCCGGTGCGGGCGACATATTCGGTATAGCCGCCGCCATATTGGTGGATGCCGTCCGGCGTCAGTTCCAGCACGCGGTTCGACAGCGCGGCGAGGAAGTGCCGGTCATGGCTGACGAATAGCATCGTCCCCTCATAGTCGGCCAGCGCGGCGATCAGCATTTCCTTGGTGGCGATGTCGAGATGGTTGGTCGGCTCGTCGAGCACGAGGAAGTTCGGCGGGTCGTAGAGCATGCGGGCCATGGCGAGACGCGCCTTCTCGCCGCCGGAGAGCACGCGGCACTTCTTGTCCACGTCGTCGCCGGAAAAGCCGAAGCAGCCGAGCAACGAGCGCAGGGAGCCCTGCCCGGCCTGCGGAAAGGCATCTTCCAGCGTCTCGAACACGGTGCGCTCGCCTTCCAGCACCTCCATGGCATGCTGGGCGAAATAGGCCATCTTCACGCTGCCGCCGACGGACACACTGCCGTCGTCCGGCGTGGTCTCTCCCGCCACCAGCTTCAGCAGCGTCGACTTTCCGGCGCCGTTGACGCCCATGACACACCAGCGCTCGCGCCGGCGGACATGGAAGTCGAGCCCGTCATAGATCCGGCGGGCGCCATAACCCTTGTACACATTCTTCAGGCTGACCACGTCCTCGCCGGAGCGCGGCGGCGGCTGGAATTCGAACGCCACCGTCTGGCGCCGGCGCGGCGGCTCGACCCGCTCGATCTTGTCGAGCTTCTTCACCCGGCTCTGCACCTGCGCGGCATGGGAGGCGCGCGCCTTGAACCGCTCGATGAAGGCGATCTCCTTGGCCAGCATCGCCTGCTGGCGCTCGAACTGCGCCTGCTGCTGCTTCTCCGACAGCGCACGCTGCTGGGCGTAGAATTCGTAGTCGCCGGAGAATGAGGTGAGTGAACCAGCGTCGATCTCGACCACCTTGTTGACGATCCGGTTCATGAAGGCGCGGTCGTGCGAGGTCATCATCAACGCGCCGTCGAAGTTCTTCAGGAAAGCCTCCAGCCAGATCAGGCTCTCGATGTCGAGATGGTTCGAGGGTTCGTCGAGCAGCATCACGTCGGGGCGCATCAGCAGGATGCGGCCGAGCGCCACGCGCATCTTCCAGCCGCCCGACAGCCGACCGACATCGCCGTCCATCATCTCCTGGGAGAAGCCGAGACCGGCCAGAACCTCGCTGGCGCGGCCCTCCAGCGAATAGCCGTCAAGTTCCTCGAAACGCGCCTGTACCTCGCCATAGCGTTCGATGATGGCGTCCATCTCGTCGGCGCGGCCGGGGTCGACCATGGCGGCCTCCAGCGCGCGCAATTCGGCGGAAATGACGCTGATCGGCCCGGCACCGTCCATCACCTCGGCGAGCACCGACTTGCCGGCCATGTCGCCGACATCCTGGCTGAAATAGCCGATGGTGATGCCGCGATCGACAGCGACCTGCCCCTCGTCCGGGGCCTCCTCGCCGGTGATGAGGCGGAACAGCGTGGTCTTGCCCGCGCCATTGGGGCCGACGAGCCCCACCTTTTCACCCTTCAGCAGCGTCGCCGATGCCTCGATGAAGACGAGCTGCTTGCCGTTCTGCTTGCCGATGGAGTCGAGCCGGATCATGCGCGCGAAGGTTCCCGAGAAAATCTCCCGCGCACTTAAGCCATTCGCAGCGCCGGCGGAAGGGTCCGCTGAGCCGCAGGTCGTTGAATGCCTCCCGACAAAGATACTTGGAACCAGTCCAATGATCTTCATATTCCGGTCATGATCGCCTATGATTTCTCTATTATCCATGAACTTCAATTAACAACACAAAAATACCTCCATGAAGGCCAATGTCATATGCCATACCCACAAGGAAATACTCATACACATTCAAAAAATGGGCGGAAATTCAATAATTTAACTGTTCGGACAATGCGTTTATCTTACTGACGAGCATTATATGCGCGCGATTTACGCGAGCGCTATGGTCATCACTATTGGAACAGCTACTTCAAATTCGCCGTCGTCCGGGACCCGTGGGATCGCCTTGTCTCCTGGTGGGCCATGATCGACGCCCACAGGCCGGACTAGGAGCGCGGCATACGGCTCAATGCCTTCCAAACCTATGTGCTGGAGCGGAAACTGCCTGCCCGTATCAGGCCGGCGTTACGCGCCAGATGCAGTCGCCGACATCGTCGACTACCAGCAGCCCGCCGCGCCGGTCGACGATCACCCCGACCGGACGGCCCAGCGCCTTGCCGTCGACCCGGAAGCCGCCGAGGATTTCCTCCGGCGGGCCGGCCGGCTTGCCCTCGGTGAAGGGCACGAAGATCACCCGGTAGCCGGACGGCGGGTTGCGATTCCAGGAGCCGTGCTGGCCGATGAAGGCACCATGGGTGAAGCGGGCGCCGAAGCGGTCGTCATCGACGAAGGTCAGGCCAAGCGAGGCGGTATGCGAGCCCAGCGCGTAATCCGGCTTGAGCGAGGCGGCGACCAGATCCGGCCGCTGCGGCTTCACCCGCTCGTCGACGATCTTGTCGTAGTAGCAATAGGGCCAGCCATAGAAGGCGCCGTCCTTCACCGAGGTCATGTAGTCCGGCACGAGGTCGTCGCCGATCTCATCGCGCTCGTTGACGCTGGTCCATAATTCGCCGGTGACCGGGTTCCAGTCCATGCCGACCGGGTTGCGCAGGCCGCCGGCGAAGACGCGCCGCGTGCCGGTGGCGATGTCCACTTCGAGGATGGCGGCGCGGTCGACCTCCTCCCCCATGCCATACTCGGCAACGTTGGAGTTGGAGCCGACGCCGACATAGAGCTTGGTGCCCTCCTTGTTGGCGACCAGGCTCTTGGTCCAGTGATGGTTTCGGCCCGAAGGCAGGTCGCACACCTTCACCGGCGGCGCGTCGATGCGGGTGGCGCCGGGCACATAGGGAAAGCGCACCAGCGCATCGGCGTTGGCGACGTAGAGCTGGTCGCCGACCAGCGCCATGCCGAAGGGCGAATAGAGGTTCTCCAGGAAGGGCAGCTTGATCTCGGCCACGCCGTCGCCATCGGCGTCGCGCAGCAGGGTGATGCGGTTGGCGCTCTTCACGCCGGCACCGGCGCGCGCCATGACGAAGCCCATCGCCCACCAGCGCAGGCTGAAGATCCCCGCCGGCCAGGGCGGGCCGGCGGTCTCGGCGACGAGAATGTCGCCATTGGGCAGCTCATAGACCCAGCGCGGATGATCGAGATTCTCGGCGAAGAAGCTGACCTTGAAGCCCGGCGCCGGCTTCGGCTTCTGGCCCGGTGCCCAGCCGATCGCCGGGGCGATCTTCATGATGGGGATGAGCGTCGGCTTGGGTCTGGGCAGCTTGGGGAGGTCGCCATAGCCGGCCTCCTCCGCGAGGGCGGGAGCCTTGCGCAGGTCCGTGAGGAAATGCACCGCGCCCGTAATGCAGGCACCAAGGAAACCGCTGATCTTCACGTAGTTGGCCATGACCGGCTCCGGCAAAAGGGGGGACGGCGCCATCACAGCCCGGAAAGGCGCGGCCACGCAACACCTTCCTTGGGTTATACGCCTTCAGTCACCTCCCTCCCCCTGCGTCACCACCGGGAATTCAAGCATCTGGCGCAGCCCGACCGGCATGTTCTCCAGCCTTAGCGTCCCGCCATTGCGGGTAACGATCTGCTCGGCGATGGCGAGGCCCAGCCCGGCACCCGGGGTCGACGCGCCGCGCGCCGGGTCGACCCGGAAGAACGGTTCGAACACACGCGGCAGCAGTTCCTCGGGAATGCCCGGACCGACATCCTCCACCAGCACCTGAACCTTGCCGCCGGCCGCCGCCATCCGCACGGTCGCCTGCCGCCCGTGGGTGGCGGCGTTGATAAAGAGATTGCGCAGGGCCCGCCGCAGCGCCTCCGGCCGCGCAGCTATGGTCGCCGAGCAGGTCTGCGTCAGGTTCACCCCGTAGCCGATCTCGCGAAGCTCCGCCGTCGTGTCGGCCACCATGGCGTCGAGACGCAGGAATTCGCCGCTATTGCTCTCCACCTCCTCGCGCACGAGGCGGATGGCGCTGTCGGCGATCCGGTCCAGTTCGTCGAGGTCATCAATGAAGGCCGTTCGATCTTCCCTGGGTAAAAATTCGGCGCGAAGCCGCATGCGCGTCATCGGCGTGCGCAGATCGTGCCCGGCCGCCGCAACGAGCCGCATGCGGCTTTCCATCACCTGCCTCAGCCGCGTCGCCAGCTGGTTGATGGCGCGCGCCGCCGCCCGCACCTCGGCAGGCCCCTTCTCGGGAACCGGATCGACGTCGCTGCAGGGCGTAATGGCATCGGCGGTCCGTTGCAGCAACGCCAGCGGTTCGGTAAGCCGACGGACGGCGAAGATCATGACCAGCGTGACGCCGAGCGCCACCAGTAGAATCCAGCCGATTAACCCCCACGAATCCTCGGGTCTGGGCTTCGGCACCGCCAGCGGCACGATCAGCCAGCGCCCATCGGAAAGCCGGGCGGAAATGGTCGGCCACCCCACATCGGGCGGCTCGGTGACGACGATCTGCAGGGCGCGCCCGCGCCGGCCGAGGGCCGCGTTGATGCCCTCGGTGGCCGGCTCGACACGCGGCCCGCCTGCCGGCGCGGACGAGATTCGGCCATAGGGGCCCTCGTTCACCGCTTCCTGAGTGCGTTCGGCGAGATCGATCAGCATGCCGAGCTGTACCGCCGCCGCATCGTCCATCCGCCCGAAGTCAGGGGGCGTCAGAATGAGGAGGGACAGCCCGGTCGCCACCACGAGCACGCCGAGCACCGAGCCGACCAGAAGCGCCGTGAGCTTGGTGCGGATCGTGTTCACGCGGGAGGTACCTCGGGCCCCGGCGCAAGGTCGACACGCGCGGCCAGCTGATAGCCCCCATTGCGCAGGGTCTTGATGATCTGGAAACTCCCCGCGTCGCCCAGCTTGCGCCGCAGACGGCTGATCAGCACGTCGATCGAGCGGTCGAACCCTCCCGAGGCCCGACCATGGGTGATGTCGAGGAGCTGCTCGCGCGAGAGCATCCGTCCGGGCCGCTCCAGCAGGGCGAGGAGGAGATCGAACTCGGCCCCGGTGAGGACGATCTCCCGGCCGTCGGGGTCCCATAACTGGCGGCTGGTCGGATCGGCCATGAAGCCGCCGAAGCGCATGCGCAGGACCGGCGCCATGGGCGCCGTGTCGCGCGGCGACAGGCGGCGGAGCACGGCGCGGATACGGGCCACCAGTTCACGCGGGTTGAACGGCTTGCCGAGATAGTCGTCGGCGCCGATCTCAAGCCCGATGATCCGGTCCACATCCTCCTTCAGCGCGGTGAGCAGGATGATCGGGACCGGGGAGCGCGCGCGGATCGCCCGGCACAGGTCGAGGCCGGACACGTCCGGCAGCATCAGGTCGAGCACCACCAGGTCGATGCGGCCCTCGGTGAGGCGGCGCTCCGCCTCCCGGCCGTCAGCCGCAAGCGACACGCGAAAATTCTGCTCGGCGAGATAGCGCCCGAGCAGTTTGCGTATCTGCTGGTCGTCGTCGACCACAAGTATGTGCGGGCCGCTGCCCGCATCCGAACCGCGCATGTCGTTCATGCCGTCCCTATAGCCGCCCGGCCGGGCCCGCGCCGGAGAATTTTACGAACCAGCATTGCTATCCCGGCGTGCGCAACGCCAGGAAACAATTCTGGCGCATTTCCGGTGCTACGGGAAACAGAACGGCAATCCGGCAGGCGGGCTCAGTTGACCAGCGGCCCGATCGCCAGTGCCTCGGTGATGAAACAGAAGCCATCCGCCTCGATCGCCTCGGCGGCGGCGGCGTGGCCGGCGAAGCGCTGGGCGGCAAGCCGGCGGAAATCCTCCCAATGTCCGCTGTCGTCGATGCGAGGCAGGACCGCGGCGCTGTCCACCGGAAGAATCGCCCAGATCTTGGAGCGGACATTGCCGCGCTTGACCCAGTTCATGATCGCCCACTCGTCCTTCACCAGCCGAACTCCCTCACATCGTCCCCGCGCCGGTCAGTCATTCATATAGGCGGGCAGCCATGTCGAGAGACCTGGCACCCCGATCAGCAGCAGGGTGAACCCGAGCGTAACGACGAAGAACGGCATGTTGGCCCGGAACACCTGCCACTGGTCGACCTTGGCGATGCGGGCGGTGATGATGAGCGACATCGCCACCGGAGGCGTGATCTGGCCGATCACCACCGCCATGATCATCAGCACGCCGAATTGGGTGAGGTCGATTCCGTAGGCCAGCAGCGCCGGCATCAGCACCGGCACCAGCACCGGGATGAGCGGATCGATGAACATGCCGGCAATGACAGCAATGACCATCATCGCCAGCAGGCGCATGAACATGCTGTCGCCGATGGTGATCAGATCAATGAGGCCGGTGAAGGCCTGCGGCACATGGGCGGCGGACAGGGCGCTGCCGAGCGCCACCGACAGGGCAACGATGCCGAGCAGTTCCCCAGTCATCTGCACCGCCGCGACGGTGGCGCGATAGAGCCCCCTGAAATCGAGCGTGCGATAGATCGCGCAGGAAACGAAGGCCGCGTAGAACGCACCGAACGCGCCGGCCTCCGACGGGGTGAAGGCGCCGACCACCAGCCCGCCGATGATCAGCCCGGGCATGCCGAGCGCGAAGGCGGCGGCAAGGCCGGTTTTCCACACCTCGCGCAGCGAGAAGCGGCCATAGGTGGGATAGCCGTGCCGCCGCGCCAGCCACGCAATGGTGAGCATGAAGACAAGGCCCAGCAGCAGGCCGGGGATGAGGCCAGCGAGGAACAGCGCGCTGAGCGAGGTGCCGGTGACCGCGCTGTAGAGAATGGCCGGCGAGGATGGCGGGATCAGCGGGCCGACGCCGGAGGACGAGGCGGTAACGGCAGAGGCCAGAGAGCCGGAATAGCCGTGACGCTTCATCGCCGGGATCATCACCGATCCGGTGCCGGCAAGATCGGCCGCTGACGAGCCCACCATGCCGCCGAAGAAGATGCTGGTCAGCACGTCCACCTGCGCCAACCCGCCCTTGGTCCAGCCGATCAGCGAGCGGGCGAAGTCGAACAGCCGCACGGCGATGCCGCCGGAATTCATCAGGCTGCCGGCATAGACGAACAGCGGCAGCGCCAGCAGCGTGTAGCTGGACATTCCCACCACCATGGTCTGCGGCAGTGACAGGCCCCACTGGCCGCTGAGATAAAGCAGCAGCGCGACCGCCGTCAGCAGCGCCGCGATCATCGGCACGCCGAGCACGAGGAGGCAGAGCAGAATGCCGATGGCAATGAGGGCGCCGGTCATCGTGCCGCCCCCTCCTCGGAGATCGGCGCGGCGCGCGGGGCGCGCAGACTGCGCAGCAAATCCACCAGGAAGGCGAGCGCGAGCAGCACCGAACCGATGACCATCGCCGAGACGAACCAGCCCTTCGGAATCTTCAGGTAAATGGTCCTGTCACCGCCGAACAGGGCGAAATAGTCCAGCGAGAAGAAGGCGAGATAGGCGAAGGAGGCCGCCGAGAGCAGATCGGCGAAGGCATTGGCGACGCGCCGAAAGCGCTCCGGCAGGCGATTGGCGAAATGGGTGATGCGGATGATCTCCCGCCGGCGCACCGACAGGAACATGCCGATCATGGTGAGCCAGGGAACGAGCGCGATCACGATCTCGTCCGCCCAGATGATGCCGAAATTGAAGAGATAGCGCAGCGCGCCATTGGTGAAGACCAGGATGGTGATGACGGCGAGCGTCGCCGCCCCGAGGGCGCCGGCGATGCCATTGATCCAGGCGTCGACGCCGCGTTCGTTCTGTCCGAGCTCGACCTCGAATTCGGCCTCCTCCAATTGCCGGCGGAGGTCCTCGTCGTTCGGGGCGGGTGGGGCGGGCAAAGACATCGCGTCCGTTCCTGAAAGTGGCGACCGGCGAACCACAGGCCGCCGGTCGCCACAGATGCGGGGACTGGCTGGCGCTACTTCACGGCCTCCAGCAGGTCGGCGGCGTAGGTGCCGCCGGCGATCGCGCCGATCTGTTCGTAGAGCGGCTGCGACGCGGCGACGAACGAGTCGCGGTCGATCTCGATGATCTCGTTCTTGCCGGCTTGCTTGAGCTCGGCGAGGAGTTCGACGTCCTTGACCGCGCCAAGCTCGCGCACTTCCTTGGCGGCTTCGAGCGCGGCCTCCTTCAGCATTGCCTTCTGGTCGTCGGGCAGAGCCGCGTACTTCCGTGCGTTCATCACGAAGGTGACCGGCGTGTAGACGTGGTTGGAGATCGAGATGTTGGGCTGGACCTCGTTGAGCGAGCGCTCGACGATGTCGTTCAGCGGGTTCTCCTGGCCGTCAATGGTCTTGTTCTGCAGCGCCAGGAAGACCTCGCCGAAATTCATGTTGACCGGCGTCGCACCGAGCGTCTTGAAGGTCAACATGCGGGTCTCGCTGCCCGGAACGCGGATCTTCATGCCCTGGAAATCCGCCGGGGTCTTGATCGGGCGCACGCTGTTGGTGATCTGGCGGAAGCCGATCTCGCCGAAGGCCAACACTTCGAGACCGGCCTGCTCCCGCATGGAAGCCGCCATTTTCTCGCCGAACGGGCCATCCAGCGCCTTGGCCACCGCCGCGCGATCAGCGAAGATGAACGGCATGTCGAACACCGCCCATGCCGGATCGAGCGTCACGGCATCCGAACCGAGCGGCGTCATGTCGATCTGGCCGGTGCGCACCTGCTGCATGTGCACGACCTCGTCGCCGATCGTGGCGTTGTCGAACAGCTCATAGGTGAACTGATCGCCCATCTTGGCCTTCATTTTGTCCGCGACCTTCTGCGCCATGACGGTGTCAAAGCCGCCGGCCGGCGACGGGCTGGCGATCTTGAGGTGCAGCGGCTGGGCATTGGCGGGGACGGCGAAAAGGGCCGCGCCAAGAACGAGCGCGCCGAGGACGGCACTGGACGTAAAACGACGTGTCATATCTCCGTCTCCTGCGTTGGCCCGTCACGCCGTGACGAGCGTTTCCTTGAGGACATCCTTGTCGAGAATGACGCCGAAGCCCGGCGCGGCCGGGATGGCGATCCGCCCGTTCACCGGCCTCGGCGGTTCGACGAACATCTGCTCTTCGACCTGTTCGGTTCCGAGGTGGATTTCGGCGAGCGTGCCGTTTCTGAACCCGGCGACGTGATGAAGGCACCAGACGCCGCCGCCACCCGCATCTGACAAAGGCTTATTATAGATCTGGGAGAGATGAGCGACCCGCCTCGTCTCGGTCATTCCGCCATTATACATGCTGTTCGGCATGAAGATGTCGATCGCATCGTGCTCGATCCACTCACGGAAGCGCAGCGAATGCCCGTCCATCTGGCCGGCGGAGAGCGGGATGCTGGTACGCTTGCGCATATTGCCCATGTCGCGGGCGTCGACACGCTGCAGCGGGTCCTCGAACCAGGCGATATTGTAGGGCTCGATCATCCGGGCGATGCGCAGCGCCTCTTCCGCCCGCAGACTCTCATTGGCGTCCACCGCGAGCAGGATGTCCTCGCCGACCGCCTCGCGCACGGCGGCGACGCGGCGCGCGTCCTCCACCAGCCCACGGCCGGTGCCGACCAGCATCTTGAGGCGCGTATGCCCCTTGCCGATCAATATGTTGGCCATTTCGACGAGGTGTTCGGTCTCGAACGCGCCGAAGCCATAGGTGACATAGGCATCGGCGTAATCCTTGGCCCCGCCGAGCATCTGGGCCACGGTACGGTTGCTCGCCTTGCCGATCACGTCCCAGAGCGCCAGATCGACGCAGGAGAGCGCGGACAGGTTGATGCCGGTCATCGCGCCGCGTTCGGAAATCAGCGGCTGCAGTCGGGCATGGATCTTCTCCAGATCACGTGGGTCCATGCCGAGGATCGCCGGACCGAGATGCTTTTCAACGATTGCCGCCACGCCGTGCCAAAGAAAGCGCGACGCCATGCCGATGCCGACATGCCCCTCATCGGTCTCGATCTCGCAGATGATGCGGTAATCATCCTCGATCGGCTTGTTGATCAGCGGCACCATGTTCTTGAAGCGGTGCACGCTGACGCGGACGTCCTTGATCTGCAAAACCTGCCCTCCAGTGATCAGCACGGTGTCATCGCGGAAAACGGCACGCCCATGCCTCGCGGGCAAGGGCCCGCATGACCTGCCGGCCGCGCGGCTTCGCGGCGCGCCGCTGCTTTGTGCATTTGCCATGCACCCTTGCGCGGCCGCCGGACGTTCGGGCGTGCCGCTGTACTTACGCAAAGGATCGCCGCCTCGGCCCGCGCCTGACAGGCGGCAGTAGCGGCGCCCGGCGAAACCTTCCAGTGGCCGAGAAGCGCTCTCACCTCATGGATGGGTAGATCAAGCATGATCGAAAACTCTCATGCGCCTGAACTTTTCGAGAAATTGCCGTATCGTCAAGCATCTCTGAATGCGAATCGCTCGATAATGAAAAATTTGAGCAAATGACTATTTTGTAGACAAAAAAATGTTGCCTCGTGAGGCAAATTATTTGATTTTATTATTCTATAACGACTTAAAGCCCGAGCAATATCCGCTCAGGCTTGAACTATTATATCAATAAATACTTCGTCGAGCTACTCGTGACTCAGAACGACGCGCGTTGCCCCGGGCAGCCGCGGAATGAACTTCTCCCCGCCCGCCATGGCGAAGCACCGACAGCCCCTTCGCCTTCCTCTCCGGAAGAGCGCTGGATCGGTCTCAACAGGTAGTGGCGGAATGGACCATTCGCGGCTCCCGATGGCGACAGCATCGGAGCGTGCCGCTTGGCCGCCCATCAATAAAATATATTTATTCGCTGCCTTGCATAGAACTTCCCGATATCCCGTGCGTCATTCAACGGGAAAGGCGCGCGTCGAAAAGCCGGCCATAGCCTGGCCGCGCGCCATGGATGCCGGTTATCTCCAGGCAGTGCCAGAAGGACGCCTGAACCGCCGAAATGACCGGCTTGCCCAGTGCCGACTCCAGCGCCGCAATCACCCCAACCGATCGGAAATTGGTGCAGCTGATGAAAATGGCGGTGGCATCGGGATGATCGACCGAACAGACGAGGTCATAGACTTTCTCCAGCGGCACCTCGGCCAGGGCATGGTCCTCGTCAATGCCGAGATTGCCGTGCCGCAGCACCGGGTGACCGTTGGACTGGAGGAAATTGATGGCCCGCTGGTGAATGGCGTCGACATAGGGCGTCGCCAGCGCCACCGGGCCGGCCTTCACCGCGGCCAGCGCGGCCAGCGAAGCGGTAGAGGCCGTCGTCACCTTGGGACCGGGCACCCAGCCTTCCATACGGGCGATGAGCGCCTTGTCATAAGCGGTGCCGTAGACGAACGAGGCACTGGTGCCGCCGAAGCACAGCACGTCGATCGGGGCGGACCCGACCAGGCGCGCCGACTGTTCCAGTTCGGGCGCCGTCATCATCGCGTCGATGCCTTCGAGCGTGACCTTGGGCAGGCGGATACGCGTGGTGTGCACCGAAAGACCGGGCGCCGCCATTGCGGCCATTTCGGCATCCATCACCACGCTGGAAGCGATGTAGATGAGGCCTATGCGCCCAAGCGTGCCGAAGCCGTCATATGCGAAGGTCGCACTCGCCTCGGCTCCAGCAAGTGTTGTCATGCGAGACTCATCCGTCCGTCATAAAAGGCGAAAAATCACTCGGATATTGTTAGCTCAAGCCATTTTTATTTGGAATAACAAACACGTCTCGAAATATAAAGGCGATTTAATATTATCAAATCCATTGGATAGAAATGTCTTATGGCACACGTCTTTGCGTGGACCGCGCCGCAGCAGACATGGTGAGCGGCAGGTTAGATCGACACGGGCACCGGCTCGCCGCCGCATAGGGGAACGCCCGCCCTAGGCCCGTCCGGCGAAAGCCGGGTTGCCGGACGGGCTCTAGGCGCTTGTTTTTACGCATTTTCTTCACGCGAGCCGGAACCCACTTCGCTCGAAAATGCTCTAGCTGCGCCATTTGCGGGTTGTGGCCATGATGGCGTCGATGCCCGCACCGGCCTCCGTATACCCAGCCGCCTGAAGCGCCTCGAAGAGGCGTCTGGCCGAAGGAAAATCCCGGAGGTTGAAATAGGACCAGGCCCTGATCATCATCAGGTCCTGCTGCTCCGGTGCGATGCGGCTGCGTTCGTCCAAAGCAAGAATGGCCTCGACATAGCGCGCGTCGCGATAGGCCGCGACCGCTTGCTGGGAGAGAAGATCGGCACTGAGTTCCACCGCGCGGGCGGACGGCTGCGATGTCTCGACCGCCGCAACCTGTGCCTGGTTGGTAAGGCCCAGCCTGAGGTAGGCCAGCGACTTGCCATAGGCCGCATCTTCGGCGACCCGGCCGGTACTGATACGGAAGGCGAGATCGAACGCATCGACGGCTTCCATCGGGCGGTCGAGGTCAAGCAGGCACCAGCCGCGGGCGACCGCGTCCTCGCCCGAAATGCGACCGGAGCGGAACGCGGCCTCGGTCGAGCCGGCACATTGGCCGGGGCCGCGCCCGCCGGACGATGGCGACGCCCGGCCCGCGCCGGGCTCAGGGCTCGTAGCGGCAGCGAGTGGCGCGGGATAGCCGGGCTCCGAAACCGGCGTATTCAACTGAACCGGCAATTGCGGGCGCGAAGGCGGCGTCGCGGGTGCCGATGGCGGCACGGCGACGCTTGCCGGCCGGCTCGCAAGCCGGCGGCGGGCTTCCGGCGAGACCAGTGCGAGAATGCGATCGGAACGCGTTCCCCAGCGACCGACGACGGCGTCAAGTGTCGCCTTGTCCTTCAGCCGGGCCGCCGCGAGAGCAAGACCATAGGCGGCCGGTTCGTCGTCCGGCGCCCATTGCGCAGCGGTACCAAACCAGGAGGCGGCGGTACCTATCTGCCCGGTATTATAGGCGTACCAGCCGAGTGCCTGCGCGCCGGCGGCGGATTTGTCCTCGGAGACGACCGGGGCAAATCGCGCCACGACCGATTGGTCGAGGCGCGGCGGCGGCGAAGTGGAAAGAAGCCCGGCCATGATGTCGATATAGGCCTTGCGGTTGTCGGCGCCGGACTCGCGCCACTGATAGGCGATGGGCTCCGCCTGTAGCGCGCGGCGGGTCGCCGCCAGCGCGAGCACATAGCCCTCGGCCGCCTTGGCCCCGCCATCGCGATCCAGCGCAAGCTTGAACCAGTCGACCGCCCGCGCGGCGTCGCCGTGCCGGAAGGCGTACCAGCCGAGAACCAGCGCATCGTCGGCTGCCGTTCCACCGCGGGCGAGCGTCTCCAGCCCGGCAAGATCCTCGGCCGTGACGGTGGCGGACGCATCCTGCGCCGCGCGGCCGACGCGGGTACGCAGAAGATCGTCGCGCAGGCCGGCAAATTCCCTGGTGCCGTCGGGATTGGTGCGCTCCAGCGCGAGCAGCGTGTCCAGGTCGGGCCCGTCGAGCAGTTGCATCGCCTTCTGCGCGGTGGCGAGACGCTCCTCGGGATTGGTGCAGGTGTTGAGGATATAGGTGTAGACGTCGAGCGCACGTTTGGGCGCGTCGGTCCTGACAAAGGCTTCCGCCACCCGCCACAGCACTTCCATATTGCCGCACACGAGCATGCCCGGCGCGTCGGTGGCGATGCGCAGAACCGACGCCCATTGCCGGGCTTCCGAGGCATTGACCAGCCGACGGGCGGCCTCGCCCTCATCGAGCCGGGTCATCAGTTCGGCCGGCGGCGTCCAGTCCGGCTCCGTGGCCTGCCGCTGCGCGATCGCGGCGCGCATGTCGGAGAACTTCCCCTCCGAGAACAGTTGCCACAACCGGGCCAAGTCCGGGTCCTGGTCGGGCGTCGGGCTGAACAGATCCTTGGGTGGCTGCCAATTGGGGTAAAGCGCGCGCAACCGCGCTATTTCGGCGTCGAGCCGCCGGCTGTCGCCCTGCGAGGCGAAGAAGCGAAGCGCCGATTCGTCGACCTTCGGCGCCGCAGCAGAGTCCGGCGCGGTCGCCGTGGCGGCAGGGGTGGGCGGCGAGGTAAATTGCTGACCGATCGCCGGAACGGTGACCGCTCCGACCAAAACCAGCAAAATAGACCTCAGGAAAGACATTTCGGATATTTCTCGCTCACCAGCGAAAGACTGAGCAGGTACAGGGTCGACGGGTAGTAGTGCGTCGGCTGCAACCGGCGCAGATCCGCAGGAATGACCGTTCCGTCGACAGCGCATGCGAGCGTGGCCGCCAGCATCCGGTAGCCGGGCTCCGACAGCCTTGCCAGGGCCTTGCCGGTCGGGATGTTCACAATCGCGGGCACCCCCCCATTGGCGACGAACCAGTTGTTTCTGATAGCCTTCTGAACGTCGGTGCCGGTGATGCCTGCGCGCAGAAGGTAAAGATCTATCCTTAACGAATTGTAACCAAAGACCGGCTCGAAGCCCGAAGCAGGCACCAGCGGGCCGTTGGCCGGCGCGGACAGCCAGTCCGGCGGGAGCTGCGCGGGGCCGAGCCGCGCCAGAGTCAGCAGTTCCCGGCCCGACGCGGCAAGGCCGGTCCAGTCGACATCCGGGGCCAGGACGGCCAGGACGGGGAAGGCCTCGAAAATCCAGTAGGACAGGTTGAGCACCGGCCCGTCCTGGCGTTCGGAAGCAGAGAAGCCCGTCACGCCCGGCAGTAGCACCAGCCGCCCGCCCTCGCGGCGTACCGCCTGCTGGCCCAGCGCTTGGGCGATGCGGGTAGCGGCCCGCTTGTAGCGGGGCTCGTTCCAGGCTTGGTTGGCGAGCGCGAGCGAATAGGCGATCAGGATATCGCCATCGCTTGCGACATTGATGTCCGTGACGTGCGGGTCCGCGGCCGGGTCCCAGCGCCAGGCGGCAAGCCCGTCGTCGCGAATGAGCAATTCGGTGCGGGTGAAGCTCCAGATGCGCTCGAAGCTGCCGCGGTCACCGGCGAGATAGGCCAGGAGCATGCCGTAGCCCTGCCCCTCGGAATGGCTGATGCCGCCATTCGCATCGTCGACCACCCTGCCACTCGGGTCGACAAAGCGCGCGCGATAGGCCGCCCAGTCGTCCGCTGCGAGCGAGGCCGACCGAGGCAGCGCGTGCACGGCGGACGGTTGGGCGAAAACGGCCGGGAGCAGCAGGCCTGCAAGGATAAGGGCGCGATTGACCCACCGCCTCACCCGCCGCCACGCGGAGAGCGCCGAAGCAGCAGGCTGGTGATGACGGCAAACGCGATACAGCATAGGACCAGAACCAGCGCATAAGTGACAATGTTCAGCGACAACCAGTTCGCCGCGATGAGCCGAAGATTGGACGGCCCGAGAGGCTGGGTCACGACAAATCGCCTGCTGCTGGGCGTGCGAATCTCCATCTGCCCGGTTGCCGCATCAAAAGCCACCGCCCGGCCGAACGGCTTCAGCCAGTATTCTCCCACGGTGAAATCTTGAAAGCCGGCAAGAAGGCTTTCCGCCGTATGACCGGTGACGAGCGTCCACAGCGCATTGCTGTTCGGCGCGAAGCCCTGAGCCACCAGCACCGAGGTGCCTGGCGGCGGGTTGAACGGTGCCGATTCGCTGTCGGCTCCCGGGAAACCGAGCGAAATATCGAAGGTATCCTTGACCCATTTCTCGAAACGAAGGAGCGCCGCGCTTAATCCGGTCTCTCCGGTGACCTCGTCGCGCCAGCGGTCATAGATGTCCTCGTCGCCCGATGCCGGACGCACGCGTACGGCCGTGTCCAGCATCGGCAAAGCTATCGGCGAGCGCGCGACGGGGCCGTTCGCCCCCATTCCGGCAGCGGTCGGCGTGCCTCCCGGCTCCGCGCCACCGCCATCGCGCTCGGAAATCCAGCGTATCTTGCTGGCATTCACGATTCCCACCTGGTTCAGGACCTCGGAGGGAATGCGGTTGATCTCGCCGATGAAGAGAACGGGACGGCTCTTCAGCGATGCAGGAGGCGGCGCGGTATCGACCCGTGTCGTGCCCTCATGAAACAGAGCGAGGCGGGCCATGAGCGTCGCGGCGGTCGCGACCGTCGGAGCGTCGTGACGCATCACCACCGCGATCGGCTCGGCCTGGCGGAAATAGGGATAGCCCCGGCCGAAGAACGCCGCCAGATTGGGTTCCGTGCCGATCCTCGCGAAGTCGTCCATGACAAATTCGCTGGAATCGAACAGGACAAAGCGCTGCTGGTTGACAAGGGTAGCGCCGGGTTCGCAAGTCTCGTCGGAATCGACGTTGAGCAGAATCTCCATCCAGACCCGGTTGATGCCGGCGTGGAAATGGGTCAGCGGGATGTTGATTTCCTTGTACTCTATCAACCCGCCATGCTGCCCGGTAAGAACGTAGGAAGAGGCGAGCGAACCGTTCACATAGACCGAGAGCTGGCTGCCCGGACGCACGCTCGGGGCGTAGGCGGCATTGAGCAATATGCGCGCCTGACCGTTGGCCGCCCCATAGAAATCCGCCGGCAGGGCGACGGGAAAGCGGATTCGGAGCCGGCGACCGGCGAACTCCTGCGTCGGCACGCCCAACTCCGAAAAGCGGACGGACCGCGCCCCGGTGAAGAAGGGCGCGTCGGGCGCGTAGGCGCTGGAGATCGACATTTTTTCGTCGTCGGACCGCTCGACACCCGCCACGAGCCGCTCGATGGCCGCCATGACGGCTTGCTCCGTTTCACCGCCGAGCACGAGAGCGGGGCCGCCCGCCCGGATGTCGTTGACCAACCGCAGAACCGGCTGTCCGGACGCGATCGACGGGGGGGCGGCCAGCGCCGCGCGCAGATCTTCGGGCGAGCCTAGCACCACGTTCAGCGTCCCGGTCGGCGCCGGGCCGGCGTCCGGCGCGACGATCGACACGACGGGGTGGGGATAGCGCCCGCGCAAGGTGAGAGCCTGGACGGCGAACAGCATCTGTTTGCTGAAGCTCGGCTCGATCGGTCCGTCGTGGATGAAGCGGATACGGGTGGTGCCCTGCGCGTCGACACCTATCGCGGGAAGGTCGTCGATCATGGCGGGAGGTGCGCCGGGACCGCCCTGAAACGCCACCCCGGTCAGGCTGTTGTCGAAATCGGTCCAGAGATCATAGGTCGAATCGACCGAGCAGTCGGTGCGATGCACCGCATGCATCTCGAAGCGGATGAGATTGCCCCCGGCGTGCAGCACGCCGGGGGGATGGCCTGCGCCACCTGTGTCGTTCCCTGCGAGGCGATACGCAGGTCCGCGACGAACTGGCCGTTGATCGTGACGCGAAGCCGCGAGAGTTCCGGCATGACGTAGATCGAGGTGCTATAGCCGATCAGCAGAGTGGCGGGGCGCTCGGCCTCCTGCTGGGTGAAATAGGTCACCCAGCCGTACGATTCCGCTTCCCCCTCAAGACGCAGACGCTGGATCGGCACAATGAAGCGATCCGGCGTGCGCGGCGCGGCCGCCTCCGTGCGCGGCGGCCGCGCCGGTACGGGAGCGGGCTGCCCCGGGACCATCTGGAAGGGAGCCGCAACCTCGGGCGAGCGCGCGGCGGGAGCGCCGGCCGGCCCCTTGGCGGCACCGGTCGACTGCATGTTGAAGGGCGCGCCCGTCGGTGCCGCTGTTGCCGGCGCCACCATGGCGTCGGCGGGCTGGCCGGTCCCGTCCGGCATCTGGAAGGCAGGGGTGCGGGTCTCGCCGGCGCCGATGCCGTCGGCTTCGAATGCGGGTTGCACCGCCGCGCCCATGGGCGCGGGGCCTTCTGCCCGCATGTCGAACACCGTCTGCGCGGCAGCCGCCTGCGCTATCAGCCCTGAGGCCAAGAACATCAGCGCGGCAAGGCGGATGCCGCCGAGCCCGTGGTGCCGAGCGGTCCTCATGTGCGCCTCGCCGCCACGGCGGCCTTGTGCCCGAAGCGACGTGAGAGCTTTTCGATCTGCGTCACATAGGCGAGCCCGCGCAGGGTCTGATAGCTCGCGATCATGAGGAACATCAGCGTCCCCCTGAACACGCCCGGATTGTTCCGCCGCGAAGCCTGGAATTTTTTCCACTCGTCCGCATTGGCGAAGATGAGGTCTGCGATCAGCTGATAGTGTGCGGCGCTCCTCGCGTTGAACTGCGTGCCAAGCACGACCGCGTCCCCGTCGTGAGCGACATTGCGCACAAGGACCGGCAACGTGTCGCTGAGGCATTTGTCAGGGGGGGTCACACGGACCACGCCATGCATGCCGATGGCCGCATTGGCCTCCGGCGGCAACTCCGTGCGTATCCGTATCCCACCCATCGACACGTCCTCGATGACGGCAGGGACCTCGACCCCGTCGATCAACAGGCTGCACCGCCGCGAGACGGCTATGCGCTGGCTGTGCCGTTTTGCCGCCCGCTCGGAGACGACGCCGAGCGCGCAGCCCGAAATGATCAGGTTGAGCAGGTTCCACGCGCCGACGACAATGGTGATATCGGCCGCGTATGGCTCGGCTGCAATCCGCCAGAAGGTGACGAACACGGCGACGATCTGCACCACAAAGATAACGAAGATCGGAATGCCGATCTCGGAGATGCGGTTCTCGTCGATCGTCTCGCCCTTGGCCGTCACCCGGAAGGTCGGTTTCTTCGGATTGATCATCACCGACAGAAGGGCGGGCAGAAGATAAACCGACTGTATGTATTCATACAGTTCGGAGAACCAGGGCCACCGGTATCTTCCGTAAAGATAATTCTGCATGAACAAATTTATCAGGATGTATACGGACGTATAGGCAACGAATTCGGCACCGGATCCGTTGAATATTTCCAAGGAAAAAAACAGGTAAAAAAATGGAGATATCAGAAATATCGCCCGCGAAAATGGAAAGAACCAGAAAAGTATGCTGGACATGTAGCAGACGCGCTGCGCGAACGTCAGACCGGACCGGAAAAGCGGAAAATGAAAGCGCAGGATCTGATACATACCCTGCGCCCACCGTGAGCGTTGGCCGATGAAGCTGGCGAACGTCTCCGGCTGCAGCCCGGCGATCAACGGCGTGTCGACATAGACGCTGTGCCAGCCGCGCGCATGCAGGGTGAGGGCGGTTTCGCAGTCCTCGGTGATGGAGGAATGGGCGAATCCACCTGTTTCCCGCAGGGCCTCGCGCCGCAAGACAGCGGCCGAACCGCAGAAGAACGCACCGCCCCAGCGGTCGAGGCCGCGCTGGATGACGCCGTAGAACATCTCGTTTTCCGACGGCATGCGGCGCCAGGTGTCGAGGCTGCGTTCGACCGGATCGGGATTGATGAAGAAGTGCGGCGTCTGGACGAGGAATATCCGGGGATTCTCGTTGAAATAACCGAGGGTCTCGCGCAGGAACGAACGCGCGGGCGCGTGGTCCGCGTCGAACACCACGATGAGTTCGCCGCTCGAATGGCCAAGAGCGTGATTGAGATTTCCCGCCTTCGCGTGTTCATTGCGCGGCCGGGTGAGGTAGTTCACGCCGAGTTGGCTGCATAACTCGCTCAATGTCTGCCGCCGCGTCTGCGCCTCGCGTGCGGCGGCAAGGTCGTGCTGCTCGCATTTCTGGTCGGTGCCGCCGTCGTCGAGCAGCCAGACCTTGAAGCGGTCCCTCGGATAGTCGATGGCGACCGCAGCGGCCAGCGTGGTGGCGAGCAAGCCCACGTCTTCATTGTAGCTCGGCACGAAAATATCCACCGTCGGCTCGGCCCCGGGAGCAATCGCGGGTGCCGTGCGCGGCGGGTGGGGCGCCGAGACGACAAAGAGACTGAGCGCCAGCAGGGTCACGCTGTACATCTCGGCGACGTAAAGGAGCAAAGCGGGGATGAAATTGCTCAGATCCTCGACCGGAGGCAAGGTCGAGGTCGTGCGCCAATAGACATAGCGTGACACCATCGCGACGCCGAGAGTGAGCGCAACCATGCGCGGCACCCCCTCGGGAGCAAATATTTTCAAAAAAACAATTAGTAGAATCACAATGCAGCCTGTAACAAGCTGCGCCTGGAGGTTAACCGGCAAGGTTATGATGAACGCTGCCGTAACGCCCAAGGCTACCCAAATACCGACAAGCCATTTCTTGTTCATTGTCTTGACGGCTCTCCCGATCGTCCAGAAGCGATGGCTCTTACGTTGTGAACTCGGCGGCCGCAAGCCACGAGACGAACTTGGCGCTCGACATCGTAGAACATCTTGTCCGATGTTTGACCGTTTCTGCTGCGGCGCAGGGGCGCTAGATTGCGGGAATGGCTGATTCGTTCCTCGATCCGACCCGCTCCCGATGACTCGTCCAAACGTCGACATGGCTGGCAACCACGTGCTGCGCGAGAGGGGGCGTGACGCCGCCTCGCGCACGCCTGATTTTCGCCGGGCGCTTGTCGGCGCCGGCTGCCTTCTGCTGCTGGGAGGCTGCGTGACGACACGCGGCGGCGCTCCGGTCGTCGCGACCATGACGATCGAAGTTCCCGCCGCGGAAGCGCTGATCCTGCCACAGCCCGGCGGACCGCGCGTCGTCGGCGTCATCGAGACGCGCTTTGCCAATGCGCTCCAGCAGAAGGTGATGCTCGGCACCGACGCGCTGACCCCCGGCCAGAACGCATTTGACGTCACCTTTTTCGGGCCGGTCGAGGGCCGCACAGGTGACGAGAACATCAAGACCGACAGCTTCCTCGGCGATGACGCGCTGGCGGAGGAGATGGAGCGCGCGCTGCCGGGCGTCGACATGCGGCCATCGACGTATTTCGTCCAGAACCGCTATGGCCCGTTCGGCTACGCGCTGGGGCGCGGGAGCGGCCGGGACCTGTGCATGTATGCCTGGCAACGCATTCAGTCGCAGGAGCGGGTCAATGTCGTGACCGGAGATCGCGGCGTGCTCTCGGTGCGCCTGCGCCTGTGCCAGACCGGGGCGACGGAAGCCTCGCTGTTGCGGGTCATGTATCGCTACACCATCAATGGATATTTCCTGCCGCGCAGCTGGCAGCCCTATGGGCGCCCCCTCCCCGTGCCGACGGACATCGGCCGGGTCGGCGGCCCGCTCATCTACCCGGCGGAGGCCTTCGGACCCGGTGGCGCTGCAGCGCCACCGCCCGAACCCGCACGCACGCCAAGGGCGGCATCGCCCACGGCGCCGGTTGCACGCAAGGACGCGCCGACCGTGCCGGCCGGGCCGTTGGAAGGCTACCCGACGGTGCCCGCGCCGCAGTGACGGCCGTCACGCTGCCGCGATGCGACCTGTCTTGTGGAATCTGGGCGCGCTAGCCGCGCGGACGATCGCCAGGGGGGAGCGGAATGCCGAGCGTCGCGGCCGCGGGCAGTTCAAACAGCGCCGGACTGGTCGGCGCGGCTTCCGGTGGGCTGGGCTTCGCCGCCACCGCGATGGGTTTCGCCGGCGGGGCGCCGACCACCGTGCCGGTGGGCTGCGGCTCAAGCGGTTCGGCCTTGATGGCACCCAGCCGCCAATGGCCATCTACCGGCTCGAACGCGACATCGAAGCCGATCCGCACCGGCGCGGTGGGAAAATAGCCGCTGAGGCGCAGCACGCCGTCCGGCCCGATGGCCGGCACCCCGGAAAGCTTCGCGTCCAGCAGGAGCACAGCGGCGAAGTCGAGCCGGTTTTCACGCCAGATGCGAAAGCGGTCGGCCAGGGCCGCGCTCGAATTGGCATCGCGGAAGGACGGCGCCGCAAGATCGCGCAGCACGGAATAATTGCCGGTCACATTGGCCTGATTGAGCGCCGTCAACGTGCCACGCAGCAGCGCGAGCAGCACGGCCGGCGGTGGCATCGCGTCGGCGGGCCGTCCCTGCGTGTGCGCGACAGGCGGCGAAAGCGTCGCCAAAAGGAGGCCGATGCTCAGGAGGCGGGCGGCGCGTCGCATCGGCATCACCACGCGAACAGCACGCCGGCCTTGCCGCCGACCGTGCCTTCGTTGAGACCGAGACCGATGCTTCCGGTAATGAAGAAGGAATCCTCGTGGATGCGCGCGATGCTGGAGAGGGCCAGTGCGTTCTGTCCGCCGAACGTGCCCCATTGCGCGCTCAGCGCCATGTTCTTGCCGGTCGGCAGCGGCGGCGTGTCCATCGCCATCGCCATGGCGACGCCCTCGCTCACCCGGTCGATCTCGGCCATTACCGGGCGTAGGTCGAAAAGCTCCGAGGCATTGGCGCTGGCGAGATTGCCGGCGGCGTCGGTGGTGACGACCTGCACCGCCCCGCTCTGCGCGGCACGGCTGGCACCGGATGTCAGGCCGGCCATGGTGTAGGTCGATCCGCCGGTTCCCAGTGCGATCTGGTTGGCCCGGCTGGTGGTCGCACCGGTACCGATCGCGGTCGAGCCTTCATAGGAGGCGATGGCCCCGTAACCGATAGCGCTGGACTGGGAGGCCGACGCATTGGCGTTCTGACCCAGGGCGGTGGAGCTGGCCCCGGCCGCGACCGCATTCTGGCCGAGCGCGGTGGCGCCGGCGCCGTTTGCGGTGGCCCCGAAGCCGAGAGCGGTCGCGTTGTCCGCATTGGCCACAGCCCCCCGCCCGAGGGCCGTGGCACCGACGCCATTGGCGGTGGCACCGGCGCCCAGCGCGGTCGCATCCTGCGCGTTGGCGACCGCCCCCTGGCCGATGGCGGTCGACGCCGCGGCGTTGGCGCGCGCGCCCTGCCCCACGGCAGTGGCGTCGGCGCCATTGGCGAGTGCGTTCTGGCCGAGCGCGGTCGATTGCGTACCGTTGGCGTTCGCGGCACTGCCGAAGGCTGACGAGAACTCGCCATTGGCGACGGCGCCCTGCCCCGTCGCGGTGGACGCCTCGCCATTGGCGGTCGCGCTCCAGCCCACGGCCGTTGAGGACACGCCGTTCGCCACAGCAAGCTGGCCGAAGGCGCTGGCATTGTCGGAGAAGGCACGCGAGCCCTGCCCGACGGCGGTGGTGCCGGCCTGTGTCGCCTGGGCGTCGTCGCCGATCGCGGTTGAATCATCGCCGCTCGCCGTGCCGCCGCACTGCAGCGCGGTGGCGGTGAGTTGGCAGCTGATGTCCTCGGCGGCGGCCGGCAGGATGGCGAGACCCGCGAACAGGGCGATGGCGGCGGATCCGCGTATGGTCGAAAGGCGCCGTCGCATCGAAAATTCTCGGTTCCGCCGGGAGGCGCCACGAACCGCGCCGTCCGGCAGAATCGCCGCCTCATGGTTAACGCGGCGTTAACTTCGCGCGACGCTCCGCTGCCGAAACAGCGGCCGATGCGGACAGAATGGCCGGCGCCGTCGGGAGGCCGGGTCCATTCCGTCCGAGCGCAAGACGGCACGTGCGTTTCCGATCGGCGTACGTTGCGGTCTTATCAGCGCGTATTCCGGCTTCGCCGGCGTCTCCCTGCCGGGTGCCGGCAACGCGCTGCCCCGCCCATTCCGACGCCGCGACTTTTGCAAACCAGCGTTGCTGCTCGGATGGAGGCAACGCTGGGCAACAAATCTCGTGCCTCACCGGGAGCACCGGCAACAGGCCGGCAATCCGACCGCGCTACTCCAGCGCGGTTCGTCGGCGCCAGCGCCGATGACACGAACCGAGTGAGGAATGGTGAAGGGCAGACTTTTGACGCCGGTCCTATTCGCGGCCGTCCTGGCATTGCTCGCCGGCATCTACGGCGCGCGCGGCCAATGGACCGGGAACCCTGCCTCCACGCTGGTGACGGCGTCGGTGGCGCGCGGCGACGTGGAAGAGGCGGTGCTCGCCAGCGGCACGCTCAAACCGGCCCGGCTGGTCGCCGTCGGCGCGCAGGCGTCCGGGCGCATCACCCGCGTCGCGGTCGCGCTCGGCCAGAAAGTGAAGGCCGGCGACCTGCTGGCGGAGATCGATTCCGTCTTGCAGGACAACGCCCTGCGCACCGCGCGAGCGGCGCTCGACAATGTGCGCGCGCAGCTCGCCGAGAAAGAGGCCCTGCTGCATCGCGACGAGCTGATCCTTCAGCGTCGCGCCTCCATGGTGACGAGCAAGATCGTCTCGCAGGCCGATTTCGAAGCGGCCGAAGCCGACGTGAAGGCGACGCAGGCACAGATCGAGCAGCTCAAGGCGCAGATCATCGAGGCGCAGGTCGCAGTCGAGAACGCGCAATCCAATCTCGGCTATACGCGCATCACCGCGCCCATCGACGGCACCGTTCTCGCCATCGTCAGCCAGCAGGGCCAGACGGTCAACGCCACCCAGTCGGCGCCGACCATCATGGTGCTCGGCCAGCTCGACACCATGACGGTGCGGGCCGAAATATCCGAGGCCGACGTGGTGCGCACGGCGCCCGGGCAGCCCGCCTATTTCACCATCATCGGCGAAGGCAACCGACGCTACAAGACCGAGCTCGCCTTCATCGAGCCGGCACCGGAATCGATCAAGAGTGACGACAGCTTTTCCTCCGGCACAAGTACCTCGACGTCGTCGAGCAGCTCCAGCAGCAGTTCGGCCGTCTACTACAACGGCATCCTCAACGTGCCGAACCCGGAGGGGCGGCTGCGGACCTACATGACCGCCGAGGTGCATATCGTCGTGGGCACCGCGCGGGATGCGCTCACCGTCCCCGCCATGGCGCTCGGCGCGCGCGGCGCCGACGGGCGCTACGAGGTGCGGGTGCTCGGCTCCGACGGACACGTCGAGACCCGCTCGGTCGAGATCGGGCTCAACGACAAGACCGTCGCCGAGGTCCGTGCCGGCCTGTCGGAAGGCGAGCGCGTGGTGACGGGGGATACCGCCAGCGTGGCGCCCTCCGCCTCGAGCATGCCCGGTCCGCCGCCGATGGGGTTATGAGCATGGACCACAAAGCGGCCAGCGGGGCGCCCGCCGGAACCCCGCTTATCGCGCTCGACGACGTGACCCGCGTCTATGTCTCGGGCGAGGAGACGGTGAAGGTCCTCCAGGGCCTCGACCTCACCATACATGCCGGCGAGATGGTGGCCATCGTCGGCGCCTCGGGCTCGGGCAAGTCGACGCTGATGAACATCCTCGGCTGCCTCGATCGGCCGAGCGGGGGGCACTACCGCATCGCCGGCCGCGACGTCGCGCGGCTCTCGGCGGACGAACTGGCGGCGCTGCGGCGCGAGCATTTCGGCTTCGTGTTCCAGCGCTACAACCTGCTCGCCGAGCTGACCGCGCTGGGCAATGTCGAGATGCCGGCCATCTATGCCGGGCTCGCGGCGGGTGCGCGCCGGACCCGCGCGGCCGCGCTGCTCGGGCGGCTCGGCATGGGGACGCGGCTCGGCCACCGGCCGGGCCAGCTTTCCGGAGGCCAGCAGCAGCGCGTCTCGATCGCCCGGGCGCTGATGAACGATGCCGACGTGATCCTCGCCGACGAGCCGACCGGCGCGCTCGACCGCCAGAGCGGCGAGGAGGTGCTGAAGATCCTCGGCGAACTCAACGCCGAGGGCCGCACGGTGATCATCGTCACCCACGACATGAACGTGGCGGCGCGAGCCCGCCGCATCATCGAGATCGACGACGGCCGGATCGTCGATGACCGCCGCACCGGCCCCGCCCCCGCGCCGACCGCGAGGACAGCACCGGCAGCCAAAGCACGGACAGCCTCGCCGCCGGGCTGGCGCCATGCGCTCGGCCAGTTCGGCGAGGCATTCCGCATGGCGCTGCGCTCGATGAACGCACATCGGCTGCGCACCGGGCTCACCATGCTCGGCATCGTCATCGGCATCGCCTCGGTGGTGTGCGTGGTGGCATTGGGCGAAGGCTCGCGGCAGAAGGTACTCGCCAATATCAGCGGGCTCGGCACCAACACGATCGAGATTTTCGCGGGCAAGGATTTTGGCGACACCCGCTCGGGCCGCATCACCAGCCTCGTGGTGGCCGATGCCGACCAGCTCTCGCGGCAGCCCTATGTTGCCGCCGCAACCCCCACCGTCTCGACCCAGAGCACGGTGCGCTTCGGTGCCAAGGAGGCGAACGCGCTGGTGAACGGCGTCAGCGAGCAGTACTTCGCTGCCAAGGGGACCAGGCTCGCCCGCGGCCGCTTCTTCGACGCATCGAGCGTCGCCGCCCGTGCGCTGGATGTCGTCATCGACGAGAACACCAGGAAGGCCCTGTTCGACGAGGTGGGTGTCGAGCCGATCGGCGCTGTGGTGCTCGTCGGCAGCGTACCCGCGCGCGTGATCGGCGTTATCCAGGCGCAGCAAGGCGGGTTCGGATCGAGCCAGAACCTTTCTCTCTATCTGCCCTATACGGCCGTGCAGACCCGTATCCTCGGCTCCAACTCGCTGCGCTCGATCACCCTGAAGATCCAGGACGAGGTCGATAGCGCCTATGCCGAGCAGGCGGTGACGCGCTTTCTCACCCAGCGCCACGGCAACAAGGACTTCTTCATCATCAACACCGACGACATCCGCCGCACCATCACCAGCACCACCCAGACGATGACCGTGCTGATCGCCGCCATCGCCGTCATTTCGCTGGTGGTCGGTGGCATCGGAGTGATGAACATCATGCTGGTCTCGGTGTCGGAGCGCGTGGGCGAGATCGGGGTGCGGATGGCGGTCGGGGCGCGGCGGAGCAACATCCTGCAGCAATTCCTCACCGAGGCGGTGATGGTGTGCCTGCTCGGCGGCGCGACCGGCATCGCTCTGGCGCTGGCCTTCGGCGCCGCCTTCACGCTCGCCGGCTCGAATTTCACCCTCGTCTATTCGACCACCTCGATCGTCGGCTCTTTCGCGTGCTCCAGCCTCATCGGCATCGCCTTTGGCTACCTGCCGGCACGAAACGCGTCCCGCCTCGACCCCGTTGCAGCTTTGACGAACTCTCGCCAGTAATACTCGGAAACATTATCGCATAACGCAGAAATATTCGCACCATACTCTCAACCAAATGCACCGCGAATGTACACACAACAATTTGTTATCGCGGTGAAAAGCATACATGCTGAATTTTATCCTGCGACTATGGCATTGGGTGGCCGACCCATACGAAAACACTTGCCCCTATTGTGAGGACGGCGAGCTGTGCGAGGAATGCCTGTATTTTTGGTCGATCAAATAGAGACGGCAAGAGAACTCGCCCGCCGTGAAGGGGCCCAGCAAACGGACGCGAAATGAGATTCCTACTCGGCGGGGGTGTGGACGACGCCCGGCGCGACCTCGGCATGGGCGGTGTGGTGGACACGCCCGATCAGCGAATAGACCACCGGCACGACGAACAGGGTCAGCAGCGTGCCCAGCGTCATGCCGCCGACGATGACCCAGCCGATCTGCGACCGACTCTCCGCGCCGGCGCCGCTCGCCAATGCCAGCGGCACCGCGCCCAGCACCATGGCGCCGGTGGTCATCAGGATCGGCCGCAGGCGCAGCACCGCCGCCTCGATCACCGAGGTCCGGCGGTCAAGCCCGGCCTCCTGCTGCTGGTTGGCGAACTCGACGATCAGAATGCCGTGCTTGGTAATGAGACCCACCAGCGTCACCAGCCCGATCTGCGAGTAGACGTTGAGCGAGCCGCCGGTGAAATACAGCGCCGCCAGCGCCCCGGTCATCGACAGCGGCACGGTGATCATGATGATTAACGGATCGCGGAAGCTCTCGAACTGGGCCGCCAGCACAAGATAGATGAACCCCAGCGCCAGCAGGAACACCACGGCCAGACTCTGCCCGGCGGCGCGGAACTCGCGACTCTGGCCGGCAACGTCGGTCTGCACGGTCTGCGGCAGCACCTCGCGTGCGGTCCGCTCAAGGAAGGCAAGTGCCTCACCCTGCGAGAAACCGGGCGCCAAATTGGCGGAAATGGTGGCTGAGCGCAGCTGGTTGAAGCGCTTCAGCTCCTGCGGCGCCACACTTTCGCGCACCGTGACGAGGTTGGAGAGCTGCACCATCTCCCCGCTTGTCGAACGCAGATAGATGGTGTCGAGGGTGGTCGGCGAGGAACGGTCGCTGGCGTCGAGCTGGACATAGACGTCGTATTGCTCGCCCCCCGCCTCGAAGCGCGTCACCTGGCGCCCACCGAGCAGGCTTTCCAGCGTGCGGCCGAGCACCGCAATGTCGATGCCCAGATCCGCCGCCTTGGCCCGGTCCACCGCGACCGAAATCTCGGGCTTGTTCAGCTTCAGGTCGCTGTCGATGCTGGTGAGGCCTGGATAGTCACGGATGCGTTCGAGGAAGCCGTCGACATATTGGTCGAGTTGCTCATAGGTGGCCGACGTCTGAATGACGAACTCGATCGGCCGTGAATTATTCGAGGCGCCGAGCGAAGCGGGATTGCTCGCATAGGCGTTGATACCGGCAATGCGCCGCAGTTCCGGCGACACTTCCTGGACGATTTCCTGCTGGCGGCGGTCGCGCTCGTTCCAGTCCTTCAGACGCCCGATGACGAGGAAACGGTGCACTTCGGGGAAGCCGTTGATGATGAGCACGCTCCCCATCTCCGGCGCCTTCTCGAGCACGGTTTCGATCTGGTTGGTGTAGCGCGAGGTATACGCCAGCGTCGACCCTTCCGGCCCGCTGCCACGCACGCGCACAACGCCCCGATCCTCCACCGGCGACAGTTCCGACGGAAGGGCCATGACGAAGTAAACGCTGCTGGCGGCGACGGCGAGCGCCATGACGAGCACAACCGGACGCACGCGCAAAGCCCCGCCGAGAAGGCGCCGGTAGCCCGTCTCCAATGCGCGGAGGCGTCGTTCGATGAAGGCTGAGACCCGGCCCGGCTTCGCCTCGTGCTTGAGCAGGCGTGAGCACATCATCGGCGTGAGTGTCAGCGCCACAAATCCCGAGATGACGACGGCGCCGGCAAGTGTCAGCGCGAATTCGAGGAAGAGCCGTCCGGTCCGTCCCGGCGCAAAGGCGACGGGCGCGTAGACGGCGGCCAGCGTCATCGTCATGGCGACGACCGCGAAGCCGATCTCGCGCGCGCCCTTGATCGCGGCGGGGATCGGCTTCATGCCATGCTCGATGTGGCGGAAGATGTTCTCCAGCACCACGATGGCGTCGTCCACCACAAGGCCGATGGCGAGCACGAAGGCGAGCAGCGTCAGCGTGTTCACGCTGAAGCCGAGCGCGTACATGATGGCAAGTGTGGTGATGAGCGAGATCGGGATGGTGACGATCGGGATGATCGAGGCCCTGAACGAGCGCAGGAACACCACAATCACCAGAACCACCAGCAGCACGGCCTCGAAGATGGTGTGGAACACCGCCTCGATCGAGCGGTCGATGAACACCGCATTGTCGTTGCCGATGGTGGCGCTCATGCCTTCCGGCAGGCTCTCATTCACCGCCGGCAGCACGGCGCGGGCACCGGCGGAAACATCGAGCGGATTGGCGACCGACTGCTTGATCAGGCCGACAATGATCGCCGCGCCGCCGTCGAAGCGGCTCGCCCGGCGTTCGTCGGCGGCACCGAGTTCGACACGGGCAACGTCGCTCATGTGAACCTGCGCGCCATCCGCCCGCTTGACGACGATGTTGCTGAACTGGTCGACCGTGGTCAGGCCGGTACGCGACAGCACCGTGAACTCGCGGTCGACGCTTTCGATCCGCCCGGACGGGATCTCCACGTTCTGCGCGCTGAGCGCGTCCTCGACGTCCTGGACGGTGAGGCTGTAGGCGGCGAGCCGCTCGCGATCTATCCAGATGCGCATGGCATAGCGTCGCTCGCCATAGATCTGCACATCGGAGACGCCACTGATGTTCTTGAACCGGTCGACGACATAGCGGTCGATATAGTCGGACAGTTCCAGCGGCGACATCTTCTCCGAGCGGAAGACAATGAACAGCACCGGCTGCGCGTCGGCCTCGACCTTGGAAATCACCGGCTCGTCGATCTCGTCGGGCAGGCGCTGGCGTACCCGGCTGACCCGGTCGCGCACGTCGCTGGCGGCCACGTCCGGGTCGATCTCCAGCCGGAACCGTACGGTGATGCGGCTCGATTCCGAACGGCTGGTGGATTCCAGCACGTCGATGCCCTCGATGCCGGCAATGGAGCCTTCCAGCACCTGCGTCACCTGGCTCTCGACGATGCTCGCCGAAGCGCCGGGATAGGTCGTCACCACCGAGACGACCGGCTCGTCGATATTGGGATATTCCCGCACCGTCAGCCGGCTGTAGGAAACGATGCCGATGAGCACCAGCAACAGGCTCAGCACGGTCGCGAAGACCGGGCGCCGGATGCACAGTTCGGAGATGCCCATGATGCGGCCTCAGCCCTGCGGCGCCGGTGGTGGCGGCGCCACCACTTCCACGGCGGCGCCGGCTTGCAGGCGCCCCTGCCCCGCCACCACAATGGAGGCACCGGCCGCCACGCCTTCGACCTCCACCTCGCCCTTGCTGCGCTGGCCGAGCTGCACCTTGAGCTGCTGAGCCTTGCCATCGACGATCTGCCAGACGAGACGCTCCTGGCCGCGTGGCACGATGGCGCTTTCCGGCACGAAGACGGCGTCCCGGGCCTCGCTTCCCTTCACCACCACGCGGGCGAACAGGCCCGGGCGCAGCACGAGATCCTTGTTGGCGAGCCGCGCCCGCACGCTGAGCGAACGGCCGTTTATGTCGACCATCGGGTCGATGGCGTAGATCGTGCCGGAAAAGGAGCGCCCAGGCAGCGCGTCAAGCGTGATGATGACCGTCTGGCCCTCGGCGATGCTGGAGAGCTGGGTCTCGGGAACCTTGAAGTCCAGCTTCAGCGTGTCGATCTTTTCGAGATTGACCAGTTCGGTGCCGACCGCAATGTAAGCGCCGTTCGATACTGAGCGCAGGCCGACCACCCCGTCGAAGGGCGCGGTGATGGTATGCTTGGCAATCTGCACGCGCTGGGAATTGAGCAGCGCGCGCGAGGTATTCAACTCCGCCTGCGCCTCGTCGAGCGCCCGGGCGGTGCCGGACCCCGTCTTCTGCAGCCGCTGGGCGCGGTCGAAATTGGCTTCGGCGAGATCGAGCCGGGCCTCCGTTTCGTCGAGCGAGGCCTTCACCAGCGCCGCGTCGAGCTGCACCAGCACCTCGCCGGCTTTCACATGCTGGCCTTCCTGGAAGCGGATTTCCTGAATGCGCCCGGCAACCTCGGACGCCACCTTTATCGATTCGTCGGACTGCAGCGAGCCGATGGAGGAGATATCGGTCGTCACCGATGCCGCGCGAGCCGGCGCTACTTCGACAGGAATCCGTGGCGTCGCCGTCGGCTCGGCCGCGGCATTGGCCTCGCCCTGGACACCGAAAATGCCGGCAACATCGACCCAGCCCTTCTCATGCGCGAGCCAGCCAGCCCCCACAAGAACGGCGATGGTCAGCAACAAGCCGGTTCCACGTCGCATCGAGCCCCCATTGTGCTGCGTCGGAAGCAGAAATTTCCATGTTGCGACACAACAGATATGAGGAAAAGTTCCAACTTAATTATGTGTCATAATCCGACCGCGCGGATCACATTCGCGCGGCCACCAGATCATCATACTCCATTCCCTCATCCATTGCCGAAGCGTCGGAGGGCATCAGGCTGCCGGCGGTGAAATGGCCGAAATCAGCCGTTCCTAACCATTACATGACGCACCACGGTATAATCCTCCAGCGCATAGGCGCTGAGATCCTTGCCGTAGCCGGACTGCTTCAGGCCGCCATGGGGCATTTCGCTGACCAGCATGAAATGGCAGTTCACCCAGGTGCAGCCATATTGCAGGTGCGAAGCGGTGGCCATGCCGCGGCCGACATCGCGGGTCCACACCGAGGAGGCGAGGCCGTAATCGCTGTCATTGGCCCAGCCCACCGCCTCGTCGACATCGGTGAACCGGGTGACCGACACCACGGGACCGAACACCTCGCGACGGACGATCTCGTCGGATTGCAGCGCACCGGCCACCACGGTCGGCTGATAGAAGAACCCCTTGCCCGAGCCCGCGCCGCCGGCGACCTTGCCGCCGGTGGCGATCTCGATGTGGCTGAGTTCGGATGCCCGCTCGACGAAGGAGGCGACGCGGGCGCGCTGGCGGGCCGAAATCAGCGGACCGATGTCGTTCTCGCCATCATCCGCCTGGCCGAATTTCAGCCCAGAGACGGCGGATGCGAGGTCGGCGACCAGCTTCTCATAGACCTTCGCGCCGGCATAGATACGGCAGGCGGCCGTGCAGTCCTGCCCGGCATTGTAATAGCCGAACACCTTCACCCCCTCGACCACCGCGTCGATGTCGGCATCGTCGAACACGATGACCGGCGCCTTGCCACCGAGTTCGAGATGGGTGCGCTTCACCGTCTTGGCGGCAGCCGTCAGCACCTTCTTGCCGGTGGCGATATCGCCGGTGAGCGAGACCATCGCCACCTTGGGATGGTTGATCAACGCATTGCCGACGCTCTCGCCGCGCCCGACGACGACATTGACCACGCCCTCGGGGAAGAGGTCGGCGATGATCCTGGCCAGCTTCAGCAGGGTCAGCGGGGTCTGCTCCGAAGGCTTGATCACCACCGTGTTGCCGCCCGCCAGAGCCGGCGCCAGCTTCCATGCCGCCATCATCAGCGGGTAGTTCCAAGGCGCGATCGAAGCGACGACACCGATCGGGTCGCGCCGGATCATCGAGGTGTGCCCGGCCAGGTACTCGCCGGCCACCATGCCGTGCTGGGTGCGCGCCGCGCCGGCGAAGAAGCGGAAGCAGTCGACCACGCCGGGAAGCTCGTCATTCAGCACCGCGTGGCGCGGCTTGCCGCAGTTCAGCGCCTCCAGCGTGGCGAAGGATTCCGCTTCGGCCTCGATGCGGTCCGCCAGCTTGAGCAGCAGGGTGGAGCGCTCGGCCGGCGTGGTGCGCGACCAGGTACGGAAGGCCTTGTCGGCCGCGTTCACCGCCGCGTCGATCTGGTCCGGTGAGGCCTCCGGCAGCTCGATCAGCGTTTCCTCGGTCTTCGGGTTCAGCACCGTTTCCGGCGTTTCGGTGCCGGCGACGAAGGTGGAGCCGATCAGCATTTCGGTATCGGAAAGGGCAGTCATGGGGCGTCTCCTATTTTCCCGAACCGGCCACCGCCTCGCCATGGCGGGTGAGGTAATAGGCGGCGAGGATGGGCAGGAAAGTCACGAGGATCACGAGCACGGCGACCACGTTGGTGACGGGCCGCTGCCGCGGGCGGATGAGTTCGGACAGCATCCATATCGGCAAAGTCGATTGCTGGCCGGCGGTGAAGGTGGTGACGATGACCTCGTCGAAGCTGAGCGCGAAGGCGAGCATGCCGCCGGCCAGCAAAGCCGTGCCGATATTCGGCAGCACCACGAGGCGGAAGGTCTGGAAGGCGTCGGCGCCGAGGTCCATCGACGCCTCGATCAGCGAGGGCGAGAGCCTCCTCAGCCGGGCCACGGCGTTGTTGTAGACGACGACGATGCAGAAGGTGGCGTGGCCGAGCACGATGGTCCACACCGAGAAGGGTATCTCCATCAGCCCAAAGGCCTGGCGCAGCGCGATGCCGGTGACGATGCCGGGCAGCGCGATCGGCAGCACGAAAAGCAGCGAGACCGGCTCGCGGCCGAAGAACCGCGCCCGCGCCAGCGCCCCGGCCGCCAGCGTGCCGAGGACCAGCGCCAACACGGTGGCGATGGTCGCCACCTTCAGCGACAGCCCCACCGCAGCCCAGATGTCGGCTCGCCCCCACACCACGCCGAACCATTTCAAGGTGAAGCCCGGCGGGGGGAAGGCGTAGCTCTTCTCTTCCGTGGTGAAGCAGTAGAGCAGGATGAACAGCAGCGGCACGTGCAGGAAGGCGAGCCCGCCAATGGCGGCGATCTTGAGCGAGAGCGGCGCGCGGGTCATGGATTGGCGCTCCTGCTGAACAGAAGTGATGAGGCTGGAAGGGTATTCCCCGAGTCCCGGATCGGCGCTCCACCTACGGTGTCGCTTGTCCCGGACACGAGCGACTTTCCGTTTCGCGGACCAGCGGCGCGCAGCGCGACGCCGATCCGGGACCCGGGGAATGCCCGTCCGCCAAATTCCCTTCCGTCACAGCGCATCGAACGCTCCCGTCCGCTTGGCGACGGTGAGGAACAGCGCCATGACGAGGATCGGCACCAGCGAGAAGGCGGCGGCCAGCGGGATGTTCCCGGCCGTGCCCTGCAGCGTGTACACCGCCTGCCCCAGCACCAGCGCCGAGGTGCCGATGATCTGCGGCACGATATAGTCGCCCAGAGTCAGCGAGAAGGTGAAGATCGCTCCCGCCACCACGCCGGGCATGGCAAGCGGCAGGATCACCGTACGGAAGACGAGGCCAGGCGAGGCGCCAAGATCGCCTGCGGCTTCAATGAGATGCGGAGGCACCCGCTCCAGCGCCGCTTGCACCGGCAGGATCATGAAGGGCAGCCAGAGATAGGTGAAGGTCAGCACCATGCCGGTGTAGCTGACAGAGAGCGAGGGCCCGCCGACCAGCGGTAGCGCCAGCCACGCCTCCAGCGCGCCGCCGAGGCCGAGCTTGCCGGCGAACCAGCCGATGGCGCCTTCCTTGGCGAGCAGCAGTTTCCAGCCATAGACCTTGACCAGATAGCTCGACCACAGCGGCATCATCACCGCGAGGTAGAAGGCCGCCTTCACCTTCGGCCCGGCATAGCGGGCGGCGTAATAGGCGATGGGGAAAGCAATGACCGCGCAAAGCATTGTCACCGCTGATGAAATGCCGATGGTGCGCAGCACGATGTCGTAATTCGCCGGGCGGAACAGTTCGAGCAGCGTCGCCGTGGTCGGCTCGCGCACGATGGTGCCGGAAAACTCATCTATCGAAAAAACCGATTGCGCGAGGAAGACGAACAGGCTGCCGAGATAGACCAGCCCCAGCCACAGCAGCGGCGGCACCAGCAGCAGCAGCGTCAGCAGCCGGCCATGGCGCACCAGCGGGTCGGAGAGCCGGCGCATCACGCCCTCGCGCGGCGCGGGAAGATCGCGCGTGGCAAGGCTCATTCCTCGCCCTCCATCGGGCGCACCGCGTCCTTCGGCACAGCGAGCCGAACGGTCGCGCCCGCCATGATGCCGGTGGTTCCGGCCGGCACGGCGGCGGTGAGCGCCAGCCCCTCGCTGGTGCGTGCGCTGACCCGGCGCACCGGGCCCTGATAGGACACCTCGGTGACCTCGGCCGCGACGAGCACCGCGCCGTCGGGACCCGGCGCGCCGGGGGCGAGAAGCAGGATTTTCTCCGGCCGCAGGCTGCAGGGACGCGCCGGCCCGCCGAGCGCCTGCGACTGCCGGGCGTCCAGCACATTGGCCGAGCCGACGAAGCCGGCGACGAAGCGCGTCGCCGGCCGCTCATACACCGCCTCGGGCGGGCCGACCTGCACGATCCGCCCCTCATTGAACACGGCGACGCGGTCGGCCATGGACAGCGCCTCGCCCTGGTCGTGGGTGACGAAGACGAAGGTGAGACCGAGCGCGCGCTGCAACCCCTTCAGTTCACTCTGCATTTCCTCGCGCAGCTTGAGATCGAGCGCGCCGAGCGGCTCGTCGAGCAGCAGCACCTTGGGGCGGACGACAAGGGCGCGGGCGAGCGCCACGCGCTGGCGCTGGCCGCCGGAGAGCTGGGCCGGACGACGCGCCTCCATGCCGCCGAGCTTGACCATGGCCAGCGCCTCGCCGGCCAGCCGATCGCGCTCGGATCGGCCGATGCCCCGAACCCGCAGGCCATAGGCAACGTTGTCACCGACCGAGAGGTGCGGGAACAGCGCGTAGTCCTGGAACACCGTGTTCACCGCCCGCCGATAGGGCGGCAGGCCCTCCACCGTGTCGCCGAAAATCTCGATATGGCCGGCATCCGGCTGCTCGAACCCGGCGATCAGGCGCAGGCAGGTGGTCTTGCCCGAGCCGGACGGGCCGAGCATGGCGAAGAACTCACCCGGCGCGATGGCGAGATCGACGCCATCCACCGCCCGCACCGCGCCGAAATGCCTGACGACACCGGCAAGACGGACGGCGGGCGTGGCGAGGGGAGCGGCGTGAGCGTGCATGAAGGGATTCCGTATGGCGCACGCCACGTCATCCTGAGGTGCGAGCGAAGCGAGCCTCGAAGGATGCCGAGCCGGCGATCTCAGTGAACATCCTTCGAGGCCCGGGCTTTCGCCCGGGCACCTCAGGATGACGTCGCTTGTATCGATTCCTACCGCCCGCCGAGCACGGCGATATAGTCCGACACCCAGCGGTAGTGGGGCACGCAGCCTTCCGCCTGGGTGGCGCATTTGGCGACCGGCGTGCGCCAGAAATGGATGCGCTCGAACTCTTCCATGCCGTTGGTCTTGCAGCCCTCGGCACCGAGCAGCTCATTGCCCTTGCAGGCGGCGGGGACGGCGGGCACCGAGCCGAACCAGGCGGCGAGGTCGCCCTGCACCTTCGGCGAAAGCGAGTGCTCCATCCACATATAGGCGCAGTTGGGATGGGCGGCGTCGACATGCATCATGGTGCTATCGGCCCAGCCGGTGGCTCCTTCCGAGGGGATGGTGGAAGCGATCGGCTTCTTCTCGCTCTGCAGCAGGTTGACCTGGAACGGCCAGGAGGACGAGGCGACGACGCCCTCATTGGTGAAGTCGTCGATCTGGATCATCGCGTCGTGCCAGTAGCGCTGCACGATCTTGCGTTGCTGGCGCAGCAGGTCGAGCGCCGCCTTGTACTGCGCCTCGGTCAGCTCGTACGGGTCCTTGATCCCCAGCTCGGGCTGGTGCGCCATCAGGTAGAGCGCGGCGTCGGCGATGTAGATCGGTCCGTCAAAGGCCTGGATGCGGCCCTTGTTGGACTTGCCGTCCGGCAGCGTCTGCTCCTCGAACACCACGTTCCAGCTCTTGGGCGCCTCGCCCTTGAACGCTTCCGTGTTGTACATCAACACGTTGGAGCCCCACTGATAGGGCACCCCGTAGTGCACGCCGTTCACCGTGTGCCAAGGCGCGTCCTGCAACCGCTCGTCCACCGTGCCCCAGTTCGGGATCAGCTTGGTGTTGACGGGAGCGACCTTCTTGCCGGCGATGAGGCGCAGCGAGGCATCGCCCGAGGCGGTGACGAGGTCGAAACCGCCCTCGTTCATCAGCGCCACCATCTCGTCCGAGGTGCCGGCGGTCTTCACATTGACCTTGCAGCCGGTTTTGGTCTCGAAATCGGTGACCCAGTCATAGGCCTTGTCGGTATCGCCGCGCTCGATATAGCCGGCCCAGGCGACGATATCGACCTGCCCCTCGCCCTTGCCGACCGAGGTCATTTCAGCAGCGAAAACAGGGTTTAACGCGAGCGAGGCGCTGGCGGCGAGCGCCGGCAGACGCAGATAACGGGAGAGGCGCGGCATGGTCTGATTCCCTCTGTTCTGCGGGCGCTGACGGCCCTTTGCGGGGAGTGTGCCGCTGCGTCGAACCTCACGCCACACCAAAGATCAGAAGGCAGATATCGGGAAAATCGATGAGTAGGGAATGGGCATCCATGCCCCCTCATGGCCGGGCTCGACCCGGCCACCCAGACTCTTCCCGGGCAAGAGCGGCGAGGCTGGGTCCCCGGGTCACGCCCGGGGATGAGGGCGCCTGGGACGGGCGCGTCGGGGAACGAGAAACAGGCGCGGCGAAGAAGACCCGCACTCTACCGCCCCCGCCCGCCATGCCGCGTCGCGGCGATGGAGAGGAAGCCGGCGGCGGCGGGCGAGAGCGGCGAACCGCGCCGCCAGGCGGTCGCCACCTCCACCGCCGGCACGTCGTCGATCAGCGTGCGGGCCTCGATCTTGTCGCCTTCCAGCGACCACGGCCGATAGGTGAGGTCCGGCAGCACCGCCACCCCGGCCCCGGTCGCCACCAGCGAGCGCACCGCCTCGACCGAGCGGGTGCGGAACGCCACCGGCGGGCGGATGCCGAGCCGGCGCCAGACGATTTCCGAGGCCTCGGCAATCTCGTCGATGGTGAGCAGTACATGCGGCTCCTCGCTGAGGTCGCGCAGTGAGACGCGCTCCTCCGCCAGCGCCGGATGGCCGAGCGGCATCCACACCCGATAAGGTGATATTTCAACAGCTTGCGTCTGCAACGCCGCCGACTGGCGGCCCGGCGGCAGCACCATCACCGCGACATCGAGCTCGCCGCCGACCAGCAGGTGCTCCAGATAATCGGCGGCGTCCTCCACCGCCTCCACGGCGACGCCGGGAAAGGCGCGGCGGAAGCGGGCGATGAGGTCGGAATAGATGTAGCCGGCGACCAGCGGTGTCACCCCGACCGCCAGCCGGCCGGTCAGCGCCGCCGCCTCCACCCCCGCCAGCGCCCGCCGCGCATCCGCCACGTCGCCGAGGATCTTGCGGGCGTGGCGCAGGAAGTGATGGCCCTTGAGCGTGAGATCGGCGCCGCGGGCGTGGCGCTCGAGCAGCTTGAAACCGAGGTCAAGCTCCAGTTCGCGCAGGGATTCCGTCACCGTCGACTGCGAGATCGACAGCGTGTGCGCCGCCGAGGAGACGGAACCGTTCTCCGCCACGGCGACGAAATACTGGAGCTGGCGCAGCGAGAAAGCCATCGGAAGTTCCGAGGGGACAGGTGCCCGCCGATCCTAAACGCCCGGCCGGTGCCCGCCTAGCACCGGTTTCCGCCGTGGAGGGTGAGACCGACGGAGTGGACGATGAGACCGAAGGGGTGGACGATGGGACCGATGAGGCCGATGGGAACGAACCGGCGCGGCGCGGCGCCGGAGGGCTACCTCGCCAGCAGGCTCTTCAGCTCGAAGCCCTCGTCGCCCGCCTGCGCGGGGGTGAGGGCGGGGGTGCCGGCGAGCAGGCGGCGGCCGAGCATGTGGTCGGCGCCACGGTTGACGCTCTCGATGGCGGTGAGCACGCCGTCGCGGAAACGGAACACCGAGAAGCGGCGCGAGGCGGGGTCGCCGCGCAGCACGGCGGCGTCGGTCGCGCCCGCAAGCCCGACCATCTGCAGCTTGAGGTCGGCCTGGTCGCTCCAGAACCACGGCACCGCGTCGAACGGCGCCGGCTCGCCGGTCGGCGACAGCTTGCCGGTCAGGCGATGGGCGAGGCTGCGCGCCTGGTCGGCGGCGTTCTGCACCGATTCGAGCCGCACCATGACAGGGCCGTCCTTCGCGGCGAAGCGGCTGGGATAGGCGACGGCGTCGCCCAGCGCCGAAATCGCGGGGTCGGCGGTGGCGAGATGGGCGTCGACCACGATGCCGTTGGCCACCTCCAGCCCGGCCTTGGCGGCGAGCTCGACATTCGGCACCACGCCGATGCCGACCAGCACGAAATCGGCCGGGTGCACCGCGCCATCGGTGGTCTCGACGCCGGTGACGTGGCCATCCCTGCCCTGAAGCCCGATGACGCCGGCGCCGAGCCGCAGCCTCGTGCCCATAGCGGCGTGGGCGTCGGCGAAGAAGGCGGACATTTCGGGCGAGACGGCGCGGGCGAGCACGCGGCTGGCCCCTTCCAGCACGGTCACCTCATGGCCGAGGGCGCGGGCGACGGCGGCGAATTCCAGCCCGATGAAGCCGGCGCCGATCACCACCACCCGGCGGGCCTCGTCGAGCCGGCCCCGCAGCGCGTCGGCATCGGCGCGGGTGCGCAGATAGAACACCCCGGCGAGGTCGTGGCCCGGCACCGGCAGCGGTCGGTTGCGGGCGCCGGTGGCGAGGATGAGATGGGCATAGGGCAGCGCCTCGCCGCGCCCCAGAAGCAGGCGCTGGCCGGCGCGGTCGATGGCGGCGGCGCGGGCGTTGACCAGCTCGATGCGGTGATCGGCGTAGAAGGCGCCCGCGCGCAGTTCGATCTGCTCGATGCCGGCCTCGCCCTTCATATAGGCCTTGGACAGCGGCGGGCGCTGATAGGGCAGGCCCGGCTCGTCGCCGACCAGCACGAGGCGCCCCTGATAGCCGGAGTCGCGCAGCGAGGCGGCGGCCTGGAAACCGCCCTGCCCGGCGCCGACGATGACAATGCCGGCCTCGCTCATGACATCGCTCCCGCCTCGGCGACCAGCCGGTCGCGCTCGTGATAGATCGCCTCGCTCAGCCGGGCCATGAACTCCCGGTCCGGCAGGCCGGGCGGGATGGACGGCAGATAGGAGACGGTGATGGTGCCTGGCCGGATGGCGAAGCTGCGCGCCGGCCAGAACAGGCCGGCATTGTGCACCATCGGCACCACCGGCAGGTCCAGCGCCTTGTAGAGCAGCAGCACGCCGCGGTGGAAATCGGCCCGCTCGTCCACTGCCCGGCGGGTGCCTTCGGGGAAGATCAGCAGGTTGCGGCCATGTTCGCTGGCCTCGCGGCCCTCGCGGAACATCTTCTTCACCGAGGAGGCGCCGCCGGCGCGGTCGATGGCGATCATCGGCGAGCGCTTGAGGAACCAGCCGAACACCGGGATGCGGTACAGCTCTTCCTTCAGCACGATGGCGACGTCAGGGATCAGCACGGCGGCGGCGATGGTCTCGAAGGCGGACTGGTGGTTGCCGACATAGAGCGCCGGCTCGGCCGGCCGGTTGGCCCCGCCGACGGTGCGGTAGGAAAGCCCGACGAGGCGCAATATCGCCATCACCCCCCCGGCCCAGAGGCGCGAGAAACGGCGCGTCGCCGGCGGCGCATTCCGCAGCGCGTAATAGGGAATGGTCACGGCCAGCAGAGCCGTCCACACGACAAGCAGCAGCAGGAAAACGGTCGAGCGCAGGCGGGCCATCGGCACGGAATCCCCGAAATGAGGGCCGGGTCTAGCAGATCGCGTCGCCCGGCGGGAGCCCCGGCCGGTCGCCCGACCCCAGCCCCCGGCGGCAGCCGAGCGCCGACACGCCGCCCGCGTGGAAACGGGCCGAGCGGCGACGGCGCGGGACCGGCCGCCGGCGCCACGCGGCCACCGGCCGGTCCGTGTGTCAGGGCATCATGCGGATGTGCTGGTCGTAGAGGATCCAGATGGTGCCGGAGACCATGATGATGAGGATCAGCACGGTGAACAGGATCAGTAGCAGGTCGTCGCGGTGCGAGCGCTGAAGGTCGATATGCAGGAAATAGCGCAGGTGCACCACCGCCTGGATCAACGCGAGCCCCCCCAGCGCGGCGAGCGCGGCGCCCCCGCTCAGGAGATCCAGCCACACCACCGCGAACGCGGCCGTGGTCAGCGCCAGCGCCAGGGCGAGGCCGATCATGTAGCTCAGCCGCTCGCGCCCCTCATCCTCGTATTCGCCCGGGGGCATGTCGGCGGGAATCCGGTTGCTCATGAGGCGACCCCGAACAGGTAGACGAAGGTGAAGATGCCGATCCAGACCACGTCGAGCATGTGCCAGAACAGCGCGAGGCGCATCAGGCGCAGTTTCACCGGCGTGTTCAGCCCGATGACCGTGACCTGGATCGCCATGATCGCCATCCACACCAGCCCGGACGACACATGCAGCGCGTGGGTGCCGGTGAGCAGGTAATAGGCGGAGAGGAAGCCGCTGGCCTGCGGCGGCGCCGCGTGCTGGGTGATCATCACATAGTAGTCGTGCAGTTCCATGCCGACGAAGGCGGCGCCGAGCACGCCGGTGACGAGCAGCCAGGCCAGCACGCCGCGCCGGCTCTCGCGGTACTTCATCTCCAGCATGGCGAAGCCGAAGGCGAAGCTGGAGAGCAGCAGCAGCAGCGTTTCCAGGAAAGCGGCGGTAAGGTCGAACACCTGGGCGGGCCCGGGGCCTTCGGCGATGCCCTGCACGCTCATCGCCGCATAGGTCGCGAACAGCACTGCGAACAGCACCAGATCGCTCATCAGGAAGATCCAGAAGCCGAACAGCACCTCTTCGGCGGCCACATGGCTTTCGGGATCGGTGCCGGCGAGGTTCAGCCCGGGGTGAAGGCGTTCGGAAAGGCTCATGGCAGCACCTCCACCGCGGCGCCGGGGGAGGCCGGGCCGGCACGGCCCTCCAGCCCTTCCGGCAGCGCCCGGCCCCGATTGTCGGATGTCATCTCCCGCTCGCGGCTCACGCCCGGGGTGGCACGTGCGGCGGCGAGGAACGCCTCGTTCGCCGCCTTCACCGTCGCGGCGGGCACGGTCTCCTCGGTGTCGGTCTGGAACGAGCGGGCGATGACCACGGCCCAGATGAGCACGAAGGACACCACCACCAGCCACCAGATGTGCCAGACCAGACCGAACGCCCAGGCGCAGGCGAACAGCCCGATCAGCGGCGCCGTCGCGGTGTTGCGCGGCACCTCGATGTCCGCATAGGCGGCCGGCGAGCGATAGGCGGTGCCGGCCTTCTTGGCCTCGTAGAAGGCATCGCGCGCCGTGACCTGCGGCAGCACGGCGAAGTTCCATTCCGGCGGCGGCGAGGGAATCGACCATTCCAGCGCTCGCCCGTCCCACGGGTCGCCCAGCGGGGCGGCGAGCTGCGCGCGCTGGCGCACCGAGACCACGATCTGCGCCACCATCAGCGCGAAGCCGGCGAGGATGAGCGCGGCGCCGGCCATGGCGAGGGCGAGCCAGGGCAGGTAGTCGGGGTCCGTCCACATATAGGTGCGCCGGGTCGCGCCCATCAGCCCCAGCCAGTAGAGCGGAAAGAAGGCCAGCAGGAAGCCCGGGGCGAAGCACCAGAACGAGGCCCGGCCCAGCCCCTCATGCAGCCGGAAGCCGAACATCTTCGGGAACCAGAACTGCACCGCCGCGAACATGCCGAACAGCACGCCGGGAATGATCATGTTGTGGAAATGCGCCACCAGGAACAGCGTGTTGTGGACCTGGAAGTCGATGCCGGGATTGGCCAGCAGCACCCCGGTCATGCCGCCGAGGATGAAGGTGAGCAGGAAATTGATGTGGAACAGCATCGGCGTGGTGAAGCGGATGCGCCCGCCGACCATGGTCAGCAGCCAGTCATAGACCTTCACCCCCGTCGGCACGCCGATCACCATCGTGGCGATGCCGAACATGGCGTTCACATTGGCGCTCTGGCCCATGGTGAAGAAGTGGTGCAGCCACACCGCGAAGGAGAGCACGGCGATGCACATGGTGGCGTAGACCAGCGAGGTGTAGCCATAGATGCGCTTGCTGGAGAAGGTGGCGACCACCTCGGACCAGACGCCGAAGGCCGGCAGGATGAGGATGTACACCTCCGGATGGCCGAACAGCCAGAACAGGTTGGCGTAGTTCATCATGTTGCCGCCGTCGCCATTCGTGAAGAAATGGAAGCCGGCATAGCGGTCGAGCGCGAGCATGGCGGTGGCGGCGGTCAGCGGCGCCATGGCGAAGATCATCAGGATCGACGTGCACAGCGTCGTCCAGGTGAACAGCGGCATGCGGAACAGCGTCATGCCGGGGCAGCGCTTCTTGTAGATCGTCACCGCGAAGTTGAGCCCGGTCAGCGTCGAGCCGATGGAGCCCAGCGACACCGCCCAGATCCAGTAGTCGACCCCCTCGCCCGGGCTGAACTCGATGCCGGTGAAGGGCGGATAGGCGCTCCAGCCGCCGGTGGAGAACTGGCCGACCACCAGCGACACCATGATGAGGATGGCCCCGGCCATGGTCAGCATCAGCGAGATGGCGTTGAGCAGCGGGAACGACACGTCGCGGGCGCCGATCTGCAGCGGCATGACATAGTTCATCAGCCCGGTGATGAACGGCATCGCCACGAAGAAGATCATGATGGTGCCGTGGGTGCTGAACAGCTGCCCGAAATGGTCTGCGGACAGGAAGCCGCCGCTATCGGTGGCGGAAAGCTGCTGGGCGCGCATCAGCGCCGCCTCGATCACCGCGCGGGCGAACATCACCAGCGCGATGGCGATGTACATGATGCCGACCTTCTTGTGGTCGATACTGGTGAGCCAGTCGCGCCACAGCGGCACCCACCAGCCCTTGACCGTCAGCAGGACCACGGTGGCGAGTGCGCCCAGCACCGCGATGGACCCGGCGCCCGAGGCGATGGCCTCGCTGAGCGAGGGATTCTCGATCATCCCGGCGAAGACGAAGGAGGTCCACTTGATCTGGCCGAATATGAGCTCCCAGTTCATTGCGCGGCCTCCGGCGTGTGGTCATGGCCCTGATGCGGGGCCGGCGCGGCGGCCATTCCCGCCGCGCCGTGGCGCTCGGACATATCAGTATGGTTCGTGCCGCGATGGAACATGCCGGGCGCGAAACCCGCCATCACCTGGTCGAACAGGCCCGGGGTGAACTGGCCGTAGAGCACCGGCTCGCTCACCACCGAGGGCGGCAGCAGCCCGGCATAGCCGGCGGCGTCGAGCGCGGTTCCCTGCGCCTTCGTCGTCTCGACCCAGCGCTCGAAGTCGTCCGGGCTCAACACCCTTGTGGTGAAGGACTGGGTGGCGAAGCCGAGGCCGTTATACTGGGTGTTGCGCCCGACGAAGTCGCCGGCCTCGTCGGCGATCAGGTTGAGCTGCGTCTGCATGCCCGCCATGGCGTAGATCTGGCCGGCGAGGCGGGGAATGATGAAGGACTGCATCACCGTGCCGCTGGTCAGCTTGAGCGTGACCGGGCGGTCTTCCGGCAAAGCGAGCAGGTCGAGCGTCGCCACGCCCTGTTCGGGGTAGAGGAACAGGAACTTCCAGTCGAGAGAGACGACTTCCACCACCAGCGGGTCGGGGCCGAGCGCCCGGTAGGGATCGCCCAGGATCGTCTGCCGCCACAGCGCCGTGCCGAGGGCGACGACAAGGGCGACCGGGACGCCCCAGATCAACAGCTCAAGGCCCCAGTTGAACTCCCAGTCCGGCCGGTAGGTGCCCTTGCCGCCGCGGCGGTAGCGCCACAGCACGAGCGGCAAGGCCACGAACATCGGCACGATGACGATGAGCATCAGCGCGCTGATCGTACCGAAATGCGAGAGCTGCGCCGAAGCGATCGGCCCCGCTGGCTCCAGGAAGCCTTCGGCCCACGCGGCCCCAGGCCAGGCGAGCCCGGTCCAAACGACCGTTGGCCAAACGACACACGGAGCGGCGGCTGCGCGCAGCCCGACTAATCCCCTCGACCTCACGCTGCCCCCCTCACGACCGATCCTCGCCCTGCCGCGCGGAGCCTCTCATCCGAAGGCATCAGCCCGAACCCCTGCCGCAGGAGAACACGAATTGGAATGAATTTCATCGTGGTCCGCGCAACACATTGTGGAAACTTGACGGCGCCGGGACGGCGGTCACAGGGCAACCCTGCCTATCACAGGGTCGGGCGCGGACCCTAACCGATACCGCCCTTTAGGCGCGAAAAAGCGCCTTAACACATTGAAATGTCATAAATGACGCGATGGCCGGCGCCACCGGCGGCCCAGCGCCCGCCTCCCGGGGAGACGGACGGGTCGGCCTATTCACGCCTTATTCGCCGCTGCGCCGGCGGCTTGGGGGGCAGCGCCTGCCGGGCCGGGCCGGGCCGCCGCGCGGGCCGCGTCAGCCGTTGCCGGCCGGGGGCCGCTGCGACTCAAGCAGGGCGAAGGCGTCGACGTCGAACATGCCGAAATCGGTGATCTTGAGATGCGGAATCACCGGCAGCGGCAGGAAGGCGACCTGCAGGAACGGCTCGGCCAGCACCACGCCCAGCGCCTTCGCCGCCGCGCGCAGCGGGATGAGCGCGTCGTGCACCTCTTCGAACGAGGTGTCCGCCATCAGCCCCGCCACCGGCAAAGCGAGTTCGGCGGTCACCACGCCGCCCTGCGCCACCGCGAAGCCGCCGCGCAGCGCGATCAGCCGGTTCACCGCCAGCGCCATGTCGGCCTCGTCGACGCCGACCACGGTGATGTTGTGGCTGTCATGGCCGACCGAGGAGGCGATGGCGCCGCGCTTCATGCCGAAACCGTGCACGAAGCCGCGGCCGACATTGCCATTGCGCCCGTGCCGCTCGACGACGCAGACCTTCACCGCATCCTTCTCCAGATCGACCTGTTTCTCGCCGCCGACCAGTTCCAGGTCGAAATGCAGGTCCTCGGTGATGATGCGCCCCGGCACCACGCCGATGACCCTTGTGGCGCGCTCATGGGCGGGAATGGCGAAATCCGCCGCCGTCACCGTGCGAGCCTTCACCGAATCGAGGCCCACCGGGGCCACGCTGCCGCGCGCCGCGAACAGTTCCGGCGTCACCAGCCGCCCGGCGGAGATGACGTGGCGGACCGAACAGGCCTGCAGATCGTCGACCAGCACGATGTCCGCCCGCCGCCCGGGGGCGATAAGGCCGCGATCCCTCAGCCCGAAGGCGTTGGCCGCCGACCAGCTCGCCACCCGGTAGACATGGTGCAGCGGCGCGCCGTGGCGGATCGCCTCGCGGATCATGTAGTCGAGATGCCCCTCCTCGGCGATGTCGAGCGGGTTGCGGTCGTCGGTGCAGAAGCCGAGAAAGGCGGACGTATCGGGCGTGATCAGCGGGATCAGCGCGTGCAGGTCCTTTGAGACCGAACCCTCGCGGATGAGCACCGACATGCCCTTCATCAGCTTCTCGCGCGCTTCCTCCAGCGAGGTCGCCTCGTGCTCGGTGCGGATGCCGGCGGCGATGTAGCCGTTGAGATCGAGGCCGCGCAACAGAGGCGCGTGGCCGTCTATATGGCCGTCCGAGAACAACGAGAGCTTGGCCAGGCACCCCTCGTCGGCGAACAGCACGCCGGGGAAGTTCATGAATTCGGCCAGCCCGATGCCGGATTGATGGCCGCGCAGCAGAGCGAGGTCGGGCGCCGCCAGCTCGGCGCCGGCAGTTTCGAAGGAGGTGGCCGGCACGCAGGAGGAGAGCTGCACCCGCAGGTCCATGATGGTGTGCTCGGCGCAGCGCTGGAAATAGGCGATACCTTCCATGCCGAGCACATTGGCGATCTCGTGCGGGTCGCAGATCGCCGTGGTGATGCCGTGCGGCAGCACGCAGCGGTCGAATTCCAGCGGGGTGACCAGCGAGGATTCGACATGCAGATGGGTGTCGATGAAGCCGGGAACGGCGAACAGGCCGGCCCCGTCGATCTCCCGCGCGCCCTGATAGCTGCCATAGGTGCCGACGATGCGCTCGCCGACCATGGCGATGTCGGTCTGGGTGATCGTGCCGGTGATGACGTCCAGCAGGCGGACGCCCCTGATCACCAGATCGGCCGGGGCGGTGCCCCGCCCGGCCTCGATGAAGCGCGCGATTGCGGCCGGGGACTGGGTCGCCATGGTCCTATTCCTTCCAGGCGCTGGCCTTGTCGAGGCGCGCCATGTCGGCACCGGTGAGCGTGAGGTCGGCACTGGCGATCAGGTCGGCGAGCTGCTCGATGCGCGAGGCGCTGGCGATGGCCGCCGTGATGCTGGGGCGCGCCATCACCCAGGCCAGTGCCACCCGGGTGGGGGTGGCGCCATGGGTCGCGGCCACCTCGTCCAGCGCGGCGAGGATGCCCTCGCCCCGGGGGTTGAGGTATTTGTCGACCAGCGAGCGCCCGCGCACGCTCTTCTGCGCATCGGCCCGGCTGCGATACTTGCCGGTGAGGAAGCCGGCGGCGAGCGAGAAATAGGGGATGACGCCGAGCCCGTTGGCGGCGCAGACCGGCTCGATATCGGCCTCATAGCCGGCGCGCGCGTAGAGATTGTACTCGGGCTGCAGCGTCTCGTAGCGCGGCAGCTTCTCCCGGGTGGAGACGGCCAGCGCCTCGAACAGCCGGGGGGCGGAGAGGTTGGAGGCGCCGATGAGCCGCACCTTGCCGGCCCGGACCAGTTCGTCATAGGCGCCGAGCACCTCCTCGAAGGGGGTGTCGGGATCGTCGTAATGCGACTGGTAGAGGTCGATATAATCGGTCTGCAGCCGGGCCAGCGAGGCCTCGATGGCAGTCCTGATGTAGCCGGGGCCGAGATTGACCCTGCCCTGCCCCATATCGGCGCCGACCTTGGTGGCGATGACCAGCCGGTCGCGGTTGCCGCGCGCCTTCATCCACTTTCCGATGATGGTCTCGGATTCGCCGCCCCGGTGCCCGTCGACCCAGCGCGAATAGACGTCGGCGGTGTCGATGAAGCCGAATCCGGCCTCGAACAGCGCGTCGAGCAGGCGGAAGGAGGCGGTCTCGTCGGCGGTCCAGCCGAACACGTTGCCGCCGATGCACAGCGGCGGGACCAGAATATCGGAGCGTCCGAGGCGGCGCAGTTCCATTCGTCTCTCCTCCGGCGGCAGAGCGCGGGTCCCAGGCACCTGTTCCGCCCGCGAAAACGAACGGCGTTCGCGGATCAGGCGCCGGCGGACGGCGAGTTTAGGGCAGGCAGGCCCGGAGGCTAACCACCCTGATGTTGCAATGCGGGGTTATCAGAACCCGTCCTCGTCAAGCGACCCGACCTCGATCAGTTCCACCTGCTCGCGCTGGCAGACATGACGCAGCTCCGGCGACGATACGGTGTCGGTGACGAAGGTGTCGACCTCGGACATCGAGCCGATGCGCACCGGCGCGGTGCGCTCCAGCTTGGAGCGGTCGGCGACCAGGATGATCTGGCGGGCATTGTCGATGATGGCGCGGGCGACCTGCACCTCGCGGTAGTCGAAATCGAGCAGCGTGCCGTCCTCCTCGATCGCCGAGGCGCCGATGACGGCGTAGTCGACGCGGAACTGGCGCACGAAATCCACCGCCGCCGAGCCGATCACCGCCCCGTCGGCATGGCGCACCGGGCCGCCGGCCATGATCAGCTCGATCCTGGGATGGCGGTAGAGCAGCGTGGCGACGTTGAGGTTATTGGTGATGACCAGCAAATCCTCGTGGTCGGCCAGCGCCCGGGCGACCTCCTCGGTGGTGGTGCCGATATTGATGAACAGCGAGGCGCGGTTGGGCACCATGCTGGCGGCCGCCTCGGCGATGGCGCGCTTGGCGCCCTGCGCCATCGCGCGGCGCGCCTCATAGGCGAGGTTCTCGACGCCGGAAGCGACCACGGCGCCGCCATGCACGCGCGACATCAGCCGCCGCACGCACAGATCGTTGAGGTCCTTGCGGATGGTCTGGGGCGACACGTCGAAGCGGCCGGAGAGGTCCTCGACGCTCACCCGTCCCTGCGCGCGCGCCAGCACGAGAATGTCCTGCTGGCGTGAGGAAATCGCGTTCATGCGGCCGGCGACCCTCTCCCGGGAACAAATGAGCGTCTTCTGCGGACGATTCGTCCCGCATCCTGCACAAGGAAGGGGGGCGCCGCAAACGGCTGTTTAGACGCGTTGCAACATGAGCGCGCTGCCCAGCCCGCCGGCCGCGGCGATGGCGGCGAGGCCGAGCGCGCCGGGTGCCTCGCCCGCCAGCTCATGGAACAGGCGCACGGCGAGGATCGCCCCGGAGGCGCCGATGGGGTGGCCGCGCGCCAGCGCCCCGCCGCCGCGATTGAGGGTGGCGGGATCGAGGCTGTTCCATCGGCAGTTCTTCAGCGCCTGCCCGGCCGAGGCTTCCATCAGTTCGACGACGGAGATCTGGCTCCACTCCAGCATGAAACCAAGGCTCGTATTGTCGATGTCCACGAAAGCGGTGTCACGAGCGGTCTCCGCCAGCGCCCGGTCGATCGCCGCCGGCGGGTCTTCCGGCGCGGCGGCGAAGGAGCGGGCATAGAACACCTCGCACACCGGGCGGCCGACATGCAGGCGCCGCTCCGCCCATTCCTGTGAGGCCACCAGCACCACAGCGGCGGCGTCCGCCTCCACCGCCACGCCGGCCGCGTCCAATTCCGTCTCGCCCTCGCGGTAGAGCACCGGCGCGCGGGCGCACAAAGCCGGGGTGAGCGCGCGGGTGAAGCTGTCGAAGGAAAGGCCCGCCACCGGCACGATCTCCGCTTCCAGCCGGGCGCGCGCCGCCAGCGCCTTGGCGTGGCTCTCGATGGCGAAGGCCGCCTGCTCGGCCCGGCTGAGGCCGCGCGCCGCCTTTGCCAGAACCTCGATCATGTCGGGGTCGCGCGCCGGCCAGGGGGTGAAGGGCGGCCGGTCGTAGAAAACCGGCGCCTCGCCTTTCGCCTTCGGCCGCACGGCGCGCAAAGGCGAGCGGCTGAAGCTCTCCACCCCGCCGGCGAGCACGAGTTCGGCCGCGCCCGCTTCGACCATGCGCGCCGCCAGTTGGATGGCATCGAGCCCGGAACAGCATTGCGTGTCCAGCGTCAGCGCCGGCACGCTTGCCGGCAATCCCGCCGCCAGCGCGGCGAGGCGGGCGACATTGCCCCCGCCCGACAGGGCATTGCCGAGAATGACGTGTTCGACCTCGTGCGGCGCGCGGCCAGCGTCACTGAGGCAGGCGCGCAGCACCGGGGCGGCGAGGTCGTGCGCTTCCACGGCCCGAAAGGCGCCGCCGCGCGGGGCGACCGCCGTGCGGCGGGCGGCGAGGATAAAGGCGCCGCTCATCGTGCCAGCCTCTCGCGGGCGATCGCCTCCAGCGCCCGCAGATCGGCCTTGCCGCCGGAGGTGCGCGGCCAATCCTCCAGGCTGAGGAAACGGCGGGGAATCTTCGCCGCCGGCAACAGCGCCCGGCAGGCGGCGCGCAGGGCCGGCTCATCGAGCACGCCGCGCAGCACCGCCACCAGCTCGACCCCGCGCAAATCATCCGGCAGACCGAACACCGCGGCCTCTTCGATGCCGGGCAGGCTGGCCAGCACCGCCTCCACCTCCTCGGGATAGACATTGAGGCCGGAGGTGACGAGCATGCGCTTCTCGCGCCCGTGCAGATAAAGGAACCCCGCCGCGTCCAGCCTCCCATGGTCGCCAATGGTGAGGAAGCCGCCCTCCCGGCGGGTCTCCGGGGCGTGGCCGCAGGCGTAGTCGTCGAACAGCATGGAACTGCCGACCCAGATCGCCCCCGCCTCGCCGACCTTGAGGTCGCGGCCCTGCGCGTCGCGGATGCGCAGGGCGACGCCGTGGGCAGCGCGGCCGACCGAGCCCGGCGGCACCGCCTCTTCAGGGTGGGCGATGGTGATGAAGCTGGTTTCCGAGGCGCCGTAGAATTCGGCGATGCCGGCATTGGGAAACAGCGCCCGCGTCGCGGCACGGGTCTCCGGCCGCCATTTGGCGCCCGAGATCATCAGCCGGCGCAGCGTCGGGAAACGCTCGCCCGCGCCGGCCTCGACCAGCATCTGCAGCTGGGTGGGGGTGGCATAGAGCGCGGTGACGCCGTGCCGGGCGATGAGCCGCAGCACGCGGCGCGGGTGGAACTGGCGCAGCATCACCGCCCGCGCACCGATGTGCAGCGCATGGACCACGCCGTAAAGATGCAGCGAGGCGGCCAGCCCGCCCGGCGCCAGGATCACGTCGTCCTCACCGAGGCCGAACTCCACCTCGCTCGCCATGAAGCTGTCGACCCAGGAGCGGTGCGAACGCCGGTAGCCCTTGGGCAGGCCGGTGGAACCGGAGGTGAAGCCGACATAGAACGCCGCGCCCGGCATTGGGGACGGCGGAAACGGCGCGGGGGCGACCTCGGGCAGCGCCTCCAGCGTCAGCGCCGGGGCGAGCGCGGCGTCGATGGCGGCGCGGTAGGGCGCGGGCCAGCCGGGATCATAGACGAGGGCCTGCCGGCCGCTGACCGCACAGGCGAGGAACGCTTCGACCAGACCCGGCGCATTGCCCATGGCCAGCGCGATGCCCGCGCCCGGCGCGGTGCGCGCCGCCAGCCACGCCGCCAGCCCGCCGACGCCCTCGGCAAGGCGCGCGCGGGTGAGCACCTGCTCGTCGCAGACCAGCGCCGCACGGCCGGGAGCAGCGGCGGCGAGCGCCGGGATGGCCGAGCCGACGGTCGGGGTCATCGCCTCAGGCGTTGCGCGAGAGCAGGGCCTCGGGCAGGCCGCGCGCCACGGTCTGGGCGATCAGCGCCACCAGCACCGCCTTGATGGCGTCGCCGGGAATGAAGATGAGGCAGGCCTTGGTGGCATCCATCACCGTGAGCCCGCCGACCAGCGCCATGCCGGCAATGCCGAAGGCGTACATCACCACGATGCCGCCGATAACGGCGGCGATCAGCGCGGCGGGGAAGACCGGGGCGCGGCGAAGGGCCTGCATGATCCAGCCGGCGACGAAGGCCACCGCGATCCAGCCGAAGATGAAGCCGACCGAGGGGGTGAAGAACACGCCGAGCCCGCCGCGCCCGCCGGCCAGCAGCGGCGCGCCGAGCGCGACCACGAACAGCAGCAGCACCATCGCCAGCGCCCCGCGCCAGGCGCCGAGCATCACCCCCGCCAGCATCGCGCCCATGCTCTGGGCGGTGATCGGCACGCCGGCGGCGAACGGCAGGTCGAAGCGCGGCAACAGCCCGAGCACCGCGAAAATGGCGGCGTAGAGCGCGACCTGGACGAGCGTGCGGTCTTTCATCGGCGGCCTCTCCGCGGTGCGCCGCCACGCGCGGCCAGCGCCTCGGCGGTGTGGTGGGACAGTCTGAGCGTCTGGATACAGAAAGGCGCGAGCAGGCGCCAGCCGCCGCGCTTGCCCGTGCGGGCGCGCCAGGAATCGTTCAGCGCCTCCCACAGCGCGAACAGCAGCGGAATGAGGCGGATCATCAGCGCCACGGCGAGGGCCACCGCGCGCGGCGCCACGCCGACCCAGGCCAGCGGGCCCAGCAGCGGTTCCACCGCGTCCATCATCGCGTCCATCCGGGTGGTCATGGTCACCGCATTGGCCAGCAGCACCATGGCGAGGATGCGTGCCAGCACGACGATTCCAAGCAGAATGTCGCCATTCCACCCATGCAGGGCCAGCAGAATGAGAAACAGCGGCCAGAGCGGGCGCAGCAGCGCGATCTGCGCCAGCGCCGCCTTGCCGAGCGAGACGTAGAGCGCCAGCACGGCGACCATCAGCGCGGCCATGAACGGCAGGCTGTCCAGCGGCGCGGCAATGAGGCTGATCAGAGCCAGCGCCAGCAGCTTCCAGCCGGCGGGGACGGCGTGCAGCCAGGTGCGCTGGGGAAGATAGAGCGAGATCACCGCGGCGCCTCCCGCATCCGGGCGCCCCATCGTGTCCCGGCCCAGCGCGGCCGCAGGCGGAGCGCCGCGCCGGGCCCCAGCGGAAAAGGCGCCGCAGGCGGCGCGAACCACTTTGCTTCAGCGAAAGCGGCAGCCGCGAAGAGGCTCTCCTGGGTCCCGGAGCGGCGCGGCACGCTGTGCCGCTGGTCCGGGACACGGAGGGGTCGCCGCGCGCTCACGCCAGCCCCTCGGCGAAGGCGCGGTAGGCGGCGATCACCGCGGCGGGCGGGCCGTCCATCGCCACCCGGCCCTCATGCAGCCAGATCACCCGCTCATAGAGGGCGAAGGCGTCGAGTTCGTGCGCCACCAGGATCACCTGCTGCGGCAGGCCGGCGACCAGCGTCTCCAGCCGGCGCCGGGTCGGCAGGTCGAGGCTGGAGAACGGCTCGTCGAGGATCAGCACCGCCGGCTCCATCACCAGCACGGCGATGATGCAGAGGAACTGCTTCTCGCCCTCGGAGAGCGCGTGCACCGGCCGCTCCGCCCAGTGGGCGCGGTCGAACCGGGCGAGCGCGGGCACCGCCTGCCTCGCCGCCTCCCGGCGCGGCAGGCCCGCCTGTTCGAGGCTGAAGGCGACCTCCTCGGCGACGGTGGGGAAGATGATCTGGTGGTCGGGATTCTGGAAGATGAAGCCGACCTTGCCCGGCAGTTCGCCCGCCTGCGCCTTCGCGTCGAGGCCATGCACGGTGACGCGGCCTTCATCGGCGGCGAGCAGGCCGTTGAGCAGGCGCACCAGCGAACTCTTGCCCGAGCCATTGGTGCCGATCAGCCCGACGCGACGCTCGGTGATCGCGAGCGACACCGCGTCCAGCACCCGCCGCCCGCCACGGCGCAGGGTGACATTTTCGAGGTGGATCGACGGGGCATCGGGCACGGGAGACGTCCGGCGGCAGAAGGCGGGAGAAGGCGGCGAACCGTCGCCGCTTATCGGGCCGGGACCGCCCTCCTGTCGAGGGGGCGTTTCGTCGGCCCGCGCGCGCCTCAGCCCCCTGCCGCGCCCACCCCGCGCGTGAGGGTCGCCTGCATGAAGGTGCGGAAACGGGCAAAGGCCGCCGGCCCGTCCCCGGCCCGGGCGCGGATCACCGCGCCCTCGAACGTGTCGATCACATGGGCGGCGGCCTCCACCGGATCGAGCGCCGGGTCGACCTCGCCGGCACGTTGCGCCTCGGCGATCAGGGCGGCGAGATCCTGCTCCCAGGCGGCGAAGGCGGCGTTCAGCCGCTCGCGCAATTCGGCGCCCAACCCCGGCGAGGCCTGGGCGAGAGCACCGAGGAGACACGACGTCACGCTCGCATCCGCCGCCGCGTCGCGCTCGACCTGCACCAGGTGACGCTCGATCCGCGCCAGCGGGCTCAGGCCCTCATCGGCAAACAGTTCCTGCCGCTGCTGGCGATACTGGGCGCTATAGGAATCGAGGACCGCGGCGGCGAAATCCTCCTTGCTGGCGAAGAAGTGGTAGAACGAGCCCTTGGGTACCGCCACCGACGCCAGAAGCGGGCCGATGCCGGTACCCGCATAGCCCTGTTCCAACATCGCCGTTCTGCCCGCCGCGACGATTTTGTCGCGCGTGGATATCTTTCCTGTCATGACTAGACGACCGGTCTACTTTGATCCATCCTGTGCCGGATCGGAACACAGAGAGGCCGCCATGTCCATCGTGCCCAACTCCATTGTGACACCGCGTTCGACCGGCCTGGCCGTGGTTCTCGTCTCCACCCTGCTGTGGAGCCTGGTCGGCCTTTTCGTCCGCATGGCGGAGACGGATCTGTGGTCGATCATTCTCTGGCGCTCGGTCTTCGCCGCGCTGGCGCTCGGCCCGTTCTGGCTGTTTGCCACCGGGAACAAGGCCGGGGCGCTGCGCGCGACCTTCTCGAAGCCCGGCATGGTCACCGTCGGCTTCGCCGTGTCGGGCAACATCGCCTATATCGCCGCCGTGCAGCTCACCTCGGTCGCCACCGTGATGACCGTCTATGCGACGCTGCCCTTCATCACCGCCGCCTTGGGCTTCCTGCTGCTGGCGGAGCCGCTGAGCCGGCGCTTCGGCGCGGCGGCCGCGCTGGCGATGCTCGGCATCCTCATCACCTCCGGCGCCGCGATGTCGATGAGCGACGCCGCCGGCATCGCCGTCTCGCTGGTGATGACGCTGAGCTGGGCCGGGCTGCTGGTGCAGGCGAAGAAGCATCCCGCGCTCGACCTGACGCTGATCAGCCTGCTGTCGGCGCTTGGCGCGGCGTTCATCACCCTGCCGCTGCAGCCCGCCGGCCTGCCCGCGCTGAACGCGCTGTGGGTCTGCGCCCTGCTGGGGGTGCTGACCTCCGGCCTCGCCGATGTGCTCACCCTGATGGGCGGGCGCCACATCCGCTCGGGCGAGACCGGCCTGCTGATGTTGCTCGACGTGGTGCTGTCGCCGCTCTGGGTGTGGGTGGCCTTCGACGAGCGGGTCGGCCCCGCCACCCTGTTCGGCGGCGCGCTGGTGGTCATCGCCGTCGCCGGCTATCTCTTCGCCGACATCACGCCGCGCCGGGCGGTGCGCTGCCCGGCGCCGTGAACGCCGGGCAGATTGTTCACAGCATTTCCAGCGCGCGCTTGCGCGCGGGCGGCGGGAAGGCGGCGTCGAGCGCGGCGAAGTCGTCGGCATCGAGGACGATGTCGCGCGCGCCGGCGTTCTCGCGCATGTGCTCGGGGCGCGAGGCCTTGGGGATGACGATGTTGCCGGGCATGCGCAGCGCCCAGGCCAGCGCGATCTGATAGGGCCGCGCCGCGTGCTTGGCGGCGATGTCGGCGAGAACGCCGGTGCTCTTCAGCCGGCCGCGCTCGATCGGGCTGTAGGCCATGAGCGGGATCTCATGTTCCTGCAGCCACGGCAGCAGGTCCCATTCCGGCCCGCGCCGCGTGAGGTTGTAGAGCACCTGATTGGTGGCACAGCCGTCGCCGCCGGGGGTCTCGTACAGCTCGTTCATGTCGTCGGTGTCGAAATTCGACACGCCCCAGTCGCGGATCTTGCCCTGGGTCTTCAGGTGCTCGAAGCCGATGATGGTTTCCGCCAGCGGCACGCTGCCGCGCCAGTGCAGCAGATAGAGGTCGAGATGGTCGGTCTTCAGCCGCCTGAGGCTGCGCTCGCAGGCCGAGACCACGCCGGCGCGGCTGGCATTGTGCGGGTAGACCTTGGAGACCAGGAACACCTTGTCGCGCAGCCCGGCCAGCGCCTCGCCGAGGAAGCGCTCGCAGGCGCCCTCGCCATACATTTCCGCCGTGTCGACCAGCCTGAGGCCGAGTTCGACGCCGAGGCGCACCGATTCGGTCTCGGCCTGCCGCGCCTCCGGGCGCTCGCCCATCATCCAGGTGCCGATGCCGAGGGCGGGAACCTTGTGACCGCCGGGTATAACCACCTTGCCGCTCATCGCGCGCCTCCATTGATCCTTCGCCGGAGTGCCACTCCCGCGTGGCCGACGCAAGCGGCGACGCGGCGTCCATGCTATTCTTCGCGCCAGAACGCGCCGCCACCGCCCGGAACCCGATGCCGCCCACGCCGCCCCAACAGACCGTGACCGCCCCGGGTTCCCACATGCCGGAGCCGGCGCTGGCCATCGGCCTGTCGGCGGTCATCGTCGCGGTCACCGGCGACGATCCCAAGGTGCTGACGCTGCGCCATGGCGATGGCCGCGATTCGCTGCCCTCCGGCCCGCTGGAGCGCGGCCACCGCACGCTGGAAGTGGGCCTGCGGAGCTGGGTGGAGCGGCAGACGCTGCAGGAACTCGGCTATGTCGAGCAGCTCTACACCTTCGGCGACCGCGACCGCGGCGAGGACGGCACCCGCGCCCTCTCTCTGGCCTATCTCGCCCTGGTGCGCGAGGCCCGGCCGGCCGGCGACGCCGATGCCGCCTGGCAGAGCTGGTACCGCTACTTCCCCTGGGAGGACTGGCGCGAGGGGCGCCCCTGCGTGCTCGACAGCCTGGAACCCGGGCTGCGCGCCTGGGCGGCGGGCGCCGCCCATGGGCGCATCAGCGACATGCGGGCCGAGCGCATCGCCCTGTGCTTCGGCGGCGCCGGCGGCGGCGGCGAGTCCGGCTGGAACGAGGCGGGATGGAACGAAGAGCGGGTGCTGGAGCGCTACGAACTGCTCTATGAGGCCGGGCTGGTGGGCGAGGCGCTGCGCGAGCGCGGCTCGGACCGCGTCGCGCTCGTGCCCTCGGGCACCGAGATGCGCGAGGACCATCGCCGCATGCTGGCGCTCGCCATCGCCCGGCTGCGCGGCAAGATCAAATACCGCCCCGTGGTGTTCGAGCTGATGCCGCCCTCCTTCTCGCTCGGCCAGTTGCAGCAGGCAGTGGAGGCGCTCTCCGGCTCGCGGCTGCACAAGCAGAATTTCCGCCGGCTGGTGGAGCAGCAGCGCCTGGTCGAGGAAACCGGCGAGACCACCAGCGAGACCGGCGGCCGGCCCGCCCGGCTGGTGCGCTTCCGCCGCGAGGTGCTGCTGGAGCGCCCCGCCCCCGGCGTGCGGCTGACCGGCGGCTTCGGGCGGCGGTGAGGGCTATTCCCGCCCGTCGATCCATTTCGACATGACCACGCGCGGGGCGACCTCGAAGCCGAGCCTCTCATAGAAGGCGACGACGGCGGTGTTGGTTTCGCGCACCAATAGCTGCACCTTCGGCACGTCGCGCGCCTTGAGCCAGGTCTCCGCCGCGCTTACGATCTCCACGCCGACGCCCTGGCGCTGGAGCGTCGGGTCGACGGCGACATAGTAGATCCAGCCCCGGTGCCCATCATGGCCGACCATCGCGGAGGCGCAGACGCGGCCGCCCTCAACGCGGGCCACCAGCACGTCCGAATTCGCGCCACCGCACGCGAAGCGGAAATCCGTCGCCGGGTCGTTATAGGGAACCGTGAGCCCGCACGCCTGCCAGAGAGCGACCACCGCGCGCTCATCCGACGCGCGGGCGGGTCCGATATCGAGCGTCATGCATCACCTCACCGATGCGAAAGCCTTATCGCCCGATTTGTGACGAACTGTTGACACCGACTTATACTCAGTCCTAGCATAACGACCAATCGCCGGGCCGAGATGCCCGGTATTCTTTGGCCTGAGTTATACTCATAACGAGCATAATGGAGGATGCGATGCTGGACGCCCATCTAGCCGACCGCTTCGCCGCCCGCGCCGAACGCAGCAACGACGCCTTCGCGCCGCTCGCGCCGCCCGCCGCGCCGGCCATCGCCCCCGCGCTGCCGCATCTGTATGCCCGCGTGGCCAAGCACATCACCCCGGCGGAATGGCCGCTGATCGCCCGCGAGGTCGAGGCGATCGAGACGCTGAAGCGCGAACGCAACGCCGTGGTGCTCGGCCACAACTACCAGGCGCCGGAAATCTTCAACACGGTGGCCGACATCGTCGGGGATTCGCTCGCCCTCGCCCGCGAGGCGGTGACGGTGGATGCCGATGTCATCGTCATGGCCGGCGTCCATTTCATGGCCGAGACCGCCAAGCTGCTGAACCCTTCCAAGACCGTGCTGATGCCGGACATGGGCGCGGGCTGCTCGCTCGCCGACAGCATCACCGCCGCCGATATCCGCCTACTCAAGCAGCGCTACCCCGGCGTGCCCGTGGTCACCTATGTCAACACCTCGGCCGAGGTGAAGGCCGAGAGCGATTATTGCTGCACCTCCGGCAATGCGGTGAAGGTGGTGCGGGCGGTGGCGAAGGAATGGGGGGTGACCCGCATCCTCATGCTGCCCGACGAGTTTCTCGCGCAGAATGTGCAGAAGCAGGTGCCCGAGCTGGAGCTGATCGCCTGGAAGGGCCATTGCGAGGTGCATGAGCGCTTCACCCCGCAGGATATTCGCGACCTGCGCGAGAACCATCCCGGCGTGGTGGTGCTGGCGCATCCCGAATGCCCGCCCGAGGTGGTGGCGGAGGCCGATTACGCCGGCTCCACCGCCGGCATGGCCGACTATGTGCGCGACGAGAAGCCGGCGCGGGTGGTGCTGATCACCGAATGCTCGATGGCCGACAATGTGGCGGTGAACCACCCTGACATCGAGTTCGTGCGCCCGTGCAACCTCTGCCCGCATATGCGCCGCATCACCCTGCCGAACATCCGCCGGGCGCTGGAGACGATGACCACGCAGGTGGAGATCGACCCCGCCACCGCCGGCCGGGCGCGCCTCGCCGTCGAGCGCATGCTCGCGATCCGCTGAACGCGCACTGCAAGGGTCACCCTCGTGAACCATTCGCCTGAGACCGTCGTCGTGGTCGGCGGCGGGGTCGCCGGCCTCGCCACCGCGCTGCGGCTGGCCCCGCTCCCGGTGACGCTGGTGGTCGCCGCGCCGCTGGGCGTCGAAGCCGCCACCGGCTGGGCGCAGGGCGGCATCGCCGCCGCGCTCGGTGCCGACGACCGGCCGGACCTGCACGCCATCGACACGCTGACCGCCGGCGCCGGGCTCTCGCAGCCCTTGGTGGCGCGACGGGTGGCGGGGGCGGCGCCGGCCGCGATCGACTGGCTGGTCGGGCTCGGCACCCCTTTCGATCGCAACCCCAATGGCAGCCTCGCTTTGGGGCTGGAGGCGGCGCATGCGCGCCGGCGCATCGTCCATGCCGCCGGCGACGGCACCGGCCGGGTGGTGCTGGAGACGCTGACGCAGGCGGTGCGTGCCTGCCCCGCGATCCATGTAATGGAAGGCTGGCGGGCGGGCGAATTGCTGGCCGATGCGCACGGCCGCACCGCCGGCGTCGCCGTGCGCGACCGTGAGGGACGGGCGGTAACACTGGCCGCCCGCGCCGTGGTGGTCGCCACCGGCGGGCTCGGCGGGCTCTATGGCGCCACCACCAACCCGCTCGGCGCCGTCGGCTCCGGCCTTGCCCTCGCCGCGCGGGCGGGGGCGGTGCTGCGCGACCTGGAGTTCGTGCAGTTCCACCCCACCGCCATGGCGGTGGGCGGAGACCCCGAACGGGCCGCCTCTGGCGGCCCTGCGCCAATGCCGCTTGCCACCGAGGCGCTGCGCGGGGAAGGCGCCCGGCTGTTCAATGCCCGCGGCGAGCGCTTCATGGAGGACGTGCCGGGCCGCGAACTGGCGCCGCGCGACGTGGTCGCCCGCGCCATCTTCGCCGAGATCGCCGCCGGCCAGGATGTGGTGCTGGACGCGCGGATGAAGGATATCGAGACGCGCTTTCCCGGCGTCGTCGCGCTGTGCCGCGCCAACGGGCTGGACCCGGCGCGCGCGCCGATCCCGGTGCGGCCGGCGGCGCATTACCATATGGGTGGCATCAAAGTGGATGGCGCCGGGCGCTCCAGCGTGCCGGGGCTGTGGGCCTGCGGCGAGGTCGCCTCCACCGGGCTGCACGGCGCCAACCGGCTCGCCAGCAATTCGCTGCTGGAAGCGCTGGCCTATGCCGAATGGATTGCGGCCGACATTGCCGGCGAGGAGGCATCGCCGGGCGTGGCGCGCGCACCCTCACCCCCACGCCCGCGTTCGCCCGCCCGCGCGGAAATCCGCGCGCTGATGGACCGGCAGGTCGGCGTGGTGCGCGAGGCGGAAGGGCTGGAGGCCGCCGCGAAACGCCTCGGCGCGCTCGCCGACCGCGACGGCGACGATCTCTCGCTGGTGGCGCTTGCGATCACGGAAGCGGCGCTGCGGCGCGGTGAGAGCCGGGGCGGGCATTTCCGTGCCGACCATCCCGTGCCGGCGGCAATCGCCCGCCATTCCGAGACAAGGCTCGCCGACCCGCAGGCCGCCCAGGCGGTCGAGACCCGGCAGGTGGCGTGAAGACGACACACTTCCCCTCATCGCCCGAGCCACGTCATCCTGAGGCGCCCGGCAGCGCCGGGCCTCGAAGGATGGCACGCAGGAACCACCATCCTGTGGATCACCATCCTTCGAGGCTCGCTCCGCTCGCACCTCAGGATGACGCCGCCCCCAACCGAATGAGTTGACCATGACCCTCCCCCCCCTCCCCCGCCTGCTGGTCGAGCCGGTGATCCGCGCCGCGCTGCTGGAGGATCTCGGCCGCGCCGGCGACGTGACGACCGATTCCTGCATCCCCGCCGAGGCCCGCTTCGAGGCGGTGATCGCCTCGCGCCAGCACGGCGTGATCGCCGGCATCGACGCGGCGGTGATCGCCTTTGAGCTTATAGATCAAGGTCTTGAGGTCAGCATCGAGCGCGGCGATGGGAGCGCGGTGGCGCCCGGCGACGTGGCGCTGCGGCTTTCCGGCTCGGCCCGCGCCATCCTCACCGCCGAGCGGGTGGCGCTGAACGTCGCCTGCCGCATGTCCGGCATCGCCACTGCCACGTCCGGGCTGGTCGCCATCGCCCGCGAGCACGGCAAGGCGCGGATCGTGTGTACCCGCAAGACCACGCCGGGCCTGCGGGCACTGGAGAAGCACGCGGTGCGCGCCGGCGGCGGCTCCAACCACCGCTTCGGGCTCGACGACGCGGTGCTGATCAAGGACAACCACATCGCGGTGGCGGGGGGCGTGGTGGCGGCGATCCGTGCCGCGAAAACCCATGCCGGCCATATGGTCAAGATCGAGGTCGAGGTCGACACGCTGGCCCAGCTCGACGCCGCGATGGCGGAAGGGGTCGACGCCGTGCTGCTGGACAACATGACGCCGGCGATGCTGGCGGAAGCGGTGGCGCTGGTCGGCGGGCGGGCGCTCACGGAAGCCTCCGGCCGGGTCTCGCGCGAGACGGTGGGCCCGATCGCCGCCAGCGGGGTGGACCTGATCTCGGTCGGCTGGATCACCCATTCCGCGCCGATCCTCGACCTCGGGCTCGACGCGGCGGGGGCGTAGACCGCCACGCCGCCAACTGCCGGCGCTGCTGCCTCATCAAGCTGCTGATGCCAACTGCACGGCGCAGCGACCGGCGGCGGGCCGCCGCCCCCTCCCCCTCCCAAGGTCGCAGGCTCAACACCGCGCGAGCGGGCCTGGCTGCCCTTGAATGAGGCATGCTTTTGTGCGATGCATATAGCCGTCTGCTAATGGTCATGCGGGAGAGATCGACAGTCCTCCCGGACAGGTGTCGGCGCCGACGGAGCAACCCCCCAGGAAACTCTCAGGCACCACGGACCGCATGATCAGGACAATCTGGAGAGAGGCGTCGCGCCGGTCGTTTCCGGGGTAGGACGTCCACCGAAGGGGAAGCCCGGGATGGTTTGACGGCGCCGCCGTCTGTCTCGGGGCGAGCTCTCAGGTACCGCGACAGATTGGGGACAGTCGGCCGGACGCCAAGCGGGGCACCGCGCGTCAGGGCCATGTCGTCCTCAAGCGCGGGAGCCTCCCATGCGCCACATCGCCGTCATCGGCGCCGGTATCACCGGTGTTACCACCGCCTATGCCCTCAGCCAGAAGGGCTATGACGTCACCGTCATCGACCGCCAGCGCTACGCCGCGATGGAAACCTCCTTCGCCAATGGCGGGCAGCTTTCCGCCTCCAATGCCGAGGTGTGGAACTCCTGGGCGACCGTGCTCAAGGGCATCAAGTGGATGTTCACGCCGGACGCCCCGCTGCTGATGAACCCCAAGCCGTCCTGGCACAAATATTCGTGGATGGCCGAGTTCCTCGCCAACATCCCGAACTACGAGGCCAACACGGTCGAGACCACCCGTCTCGCCATCCAGGCCCGCAACCACATGTTCGAGATCGCCCGGCGCGAGGGCATCGACTTCAACCACGAGACCCGCGGCATCCTGCACGTCTACCGCGACAAGAAGGCCCAGGACGACGCGCGCAAGGTCTCCGGCCTTTATGCGCGCGGCGGGCTGGAGCGCCGCGAGGTGACCCCGGAGGAAATCCGGGCCATCGAGCCGGCCCTACGCGGGTCGTTCTATGGCGGCTTCTTCACCCCCTCCGATTCCACCGGCGACATCCACAAGTTCACTTATGGGCTGGCGGAAGTGTGCCGCCGCCACTGCGTGCGCTTCGTCAACGAGGCGAGCGTGGAGCGGGTGACCCATACCGGCACCGGCGAAGGCGGCACCGGGGTCGAGGTGAGCTTCACCGTCGCCCCCGACGCCGAGGACGCGCGCCCGCGCGCCGAGACGCTTTCCTTCGATGGCGCGGTGATCTGCGCCGGCATCGGCTCGCGCGCCATTGCCGCCGGCCTCGGCGACCGGGTGAACATCTACCCCGTCAAGGGCTACTCGATCACGGTGATGCTCGACGACGAGGAAAGCCAGAACGCGGCGCCGTGGGTGAGCCTGCTCGACGACAAGACCAAGATCGTCACCTCGCGCCTCGGCAAGGACCGCTTCCGCGTCGCCGGCACCGCCGAGTTCAACGGTGAGAACCGCGACATCCGCGCCGACCGCATCCGCCCGCTGGTTGACTGGACCCGCAAGCTGTTCCCCGGCGTGAACACCGCGCGGGTGGTGCCGTGGGCGGGCCTGCGGCCGATGATGCCCGACATGATGCCGCGCGTCGCCGCCGGCAGGCGGCCGGGCGTGTTCTACAACACCGGCCACGGGCATCTGGGCTGGACGCTTTCCTGCGCCACCGCCGAGATCATCGCCGCCAAGGTGGCGGACGCGATGCCGGTGGAGGCCCCCGCCCCGCTGCTGCGCATGGCGGCGGAGTGAGGCCCGCGCCGGGCCCTTGAACCCCGCCCCGGGCCGGCGTGCCGATCCGGGTCTTTCGGGAGCCGGCCGCTTCCGGCCCCCGCCCCGCCTCCGGACGAACGCCGGAGGCGGGGTTTTTTTAGTGCGACCGTTCAGAACACCAGCGAGCGGTGAAGCTGCATGCCGGCCCAGGCGCCATCGGCGACGGCGAGGGTGACCGAATGCGGCGCGCGGGCGGCGTCGCCGCAGGCATAGGCGCCGGGAACGCTGGTTTCCTTCATCTCGTCGGTGTGGACCTGCGTGCCGAAGGGGGATTCGGCCAGCGCGCAGCCAAGGTCCTGCGCGACCGGCGACGCCGGCCGGTTGCGCGGGGCCGTGAACAGGCCGGCGAAGTCGAGCCGGCGGCCATCGGCCAGCACCACCCGCGCCCGCCCCTCCAGCCGCGCCACCGGCGTTTCCTCCAGCGCGATGGCGTGGGCCGCGAGTTCGGCCCGGGTCGCACCGTCCGGCACGAAGGCGCCGTTGGCGAACAGGGTGACGGCGCCCCACTCATGCGCCATCCGCGCCTGATGCACCGACATCGGCCCGGTGGCGAGCACGCCGATGCGCCCGCGCTCCAGTTCGTAGCCATCGCAATAGGGGCAGTGGAACACGCTGCGCCCCCAGCGCTCGGCCAGCCCGGCGATGGCGGGGAGTTCGTCGCTGACGCCGAGCGCGAACAGCAGCCGACGGCCGTGATGGACACCGGACGCCGTGGCGACGGAGAACGCGTCCTTCGCGCCGGCCGCGCCCTGCGCCGTGCCCTCGACCCATTGCAGCGTCGGATAGGCCTCAAGCTGGCGGCGGGCGGTGCGGGCGATCTCGCCCGGGTCGACCCCGTCCTGCCCCAGAAAGCCGTGCGCCGCATGGGAAAAGCGGTTGCGGCGCTGCCCGGCATCGATGACCAGCACCCGGCGCCGGGCGCGCAGAAGCTGGAGCGCGGCGGCCATGCCGGCATAGCTGCCGCCGACGACGATGACATCGTGCATGTCAGGCATTCCTTTCCCGCCAGGCGGCGTGCCGGCGGCTGAAATCGGCGGCGAGGTCCGCCAGGGTGATCTGGCCGAAACGTGCGAGAAGCAGCGCCTCGGCCTCGGCGAAGGCGCCGTCGAGCGCGGCATTGACCGATTGCTCGACGAGGCAGGCCGGGGTCTCGTGCCGGTTGCCGACAGCGAAGATCGCCGGTTCGCCCAGCGTCTCATGCAACTGGCGCAGGGTGACTTTCGCGAGATCGGCGCTGATCCGCCATCCGCCCTGCGGGCCGCTGGCCGAGCGCACCAGCCCGGCCGCGCGCAGCATGCCCATGGTGCGCCGCATCACCACCGGATGGGTGCGCATGCAGGCGGCGAGTTCCCCGGAGGTCATCGGCCCCTCGCGCTCCGCCATGTGCAGCAGGGCGTGGAGGACGGAGGAGAGACGGCTGTCGCGCTTCATGTAACTTCATTTATTACGAATTGAGTGCAACGGCAAGGCCGCGACGCTGCGGGGATGGCGCGGACCCGTCCCCCTGGGCCCCGGATCGGCGCCGCACGGGCGCGGCTGGTCCGGGGAACGGGGTGGCGGTGCGGCTGGGCAGTGGCCGGGTCCCCGGGGTCAAGCCCGGGGTGAGGGCGCCGCTACAGCTTCACCGCCCTGAGCCGCAGCGCGTTGCTAATGACGCTGACCGAGGACAGCGCCATGGCCAGCGCCGCCACCATGGGCGAGAGCAGCAGGCCGAACACGGGGTAGAGCACGCCGGCCGCGATCGGCACCCCGGCGCCGTTGTACAGGAAGGCGAAGAACAGGTTCTGGCGGATGTTGCGCATGGTCGCCTGCGACAGATGGCGGGCGTGGACGATGCCGGAGAGATCGCCGCGCAGCAGCGTCAGCCCGGCGCTCTCGATGGCGACATCGGTGCCCGAGCCCATGGCGATGCCGACATCGGCGACGGCGAGCGCGGGCGCGTCGTTCACCCCGTCGCCGGCCATGGCGACGATGCGGCCTTCCGCCTTCAGCTTCTCGACCACCGCCGCCTTGTCCTGCGGCGCGACTTCCGCCTCGATTTCGGTGATGCCGAGCCGGCGGGCGACCGCCTCCGCCGTCACCCGGTTGTCGCCGGTGAGCATGACGACGCGGATGCCTTCCCGGGCAAGGTCCTTGAGCGCCTGCGGCGTGGTCTCCTTCACCGGATCTGAGATGGCGAGGGCGGCGACCGCCTTGCCGTTGACCGCGAGCAGAACGGCGCTGGCGCCCTCGCGGCGCAAATCGTCCGCGCGGGGCTGGAGCGAGGCGGTATCGACGCCCAGTTCCTTAAGGAACGCGGCGCTGCCGATGGCGACGCGCTTGCCCTCGACCAGCCCGTAGGCGCCCTTGCCGGCCGGGGAATCGAAGCCGCGCACCTTGGGAATGTCGAGCCCGCGCGCTTCCGCCGCCGTGACGATGGCGTGCGCCAGCGGGTGCTCGGACGGGCGCTCGACGGCGGCGGCCAGACGCAGCGCCTGCGCCTCCTCGACCCCCTCCATGGTGACGATGGCGGTGACGCCGGGCTTGCCTTCGGTGAGCGTGCCGGTCTTGTCGAGGACGATTGTATCGACCCGCTCCATCCGCTCCAGCGCCTCGGCGTTCTTCACCAGCACGCCCATCTGCGCCCCGCGCCCGACGCCGACCATGATCGACATCGGCGTGGCGAGGCCGAGCGCGCAGGGGCAGGCGATGATGAGCACCGCCACCGCCGCGATCAGCGCGTGGGAGAGCCGCGGCTCCGGCCCGAACAGCGCCCAGGCGGCGAAGGCGAGCCCCGCGCAGGCCACCACGAGCGGCACGAACCAGCCGGCCACCTGGTCGGCCAGGCGCTGGATCGGTGCGCGCGAGCGCTGCGCCTGCGCCACCATCTGCACGATGCGCGCCAGCATGGTGTCACGCCCGACCCTGGCGGCCGAGATGACGAGGCCGCCGGAACGGTTGAGCGTGCCGCCGATCACCGTATCGCCCTCGCTCTTGGTCACGGGCATGGACTCGCCGGTGACCAGCGATTCGTCGAGCGCCGAGCGGCCCTCCACCACCGTGCCGTCGACCGGCACCTTCTCGCCCGGGCGCACCCGCAGCCTGTCGCCGACCACCACCTGGTCGAGCGGCACCTCCGCCTCGCTGCCGTCCTCGTCGAGGCGGCGCGCGGTCTTCGGCGCAAGGTCGAGCAGCGCGCGGATGGCGCCCGAGGTCCGTTCGCGGGCGCGCAGTTCCAGCACCTGGCCGAGCAGCACCAGCACGGTGATGACGGCGGCGGATTCGAAATAGACCGGCACCGCCCCATCCGCCCCGCGGAAGGCCGGCGGGAACAGGCCGGGCGCCAGCACGGCGACGAGGCTGTAGAGAAAGGCGACGCCGGTGCCGATGGCGATCAGCGTGAACATGTTGAGGTTGCGCGTCACCAGCGACTGTCCGCCGCGCACGAAGAACGGCCATCCCGCCCACAGCACCACCGGGGTGGCGAGCGCGAGCTGCACCCAGTTCGACACGTGCGGCGGCACCAGATGGTGCAGCGCCGGCACCAGATGCGCGCCCATCTCCAGCGCGAACACCGGCACGGTGAGCGCGAGGCCGATCCAGAACCGGCGGGTCATGTCGATGAGTTCGTGGTTCGGCCCGTCGTCGAGGCTGACCAGCATCGGCTCCAGCGCCATGCCGCAGATCGGGCAGGTGCCGGGGCCGACCTGCACGATCTCGGGATGCATCGGGCAGGTATATTCCGTGCCCTCCGGCACCGGCTCGGCGGGGGCGGTATCGCCGAGATATTTCGGCGGGTCGGCGACGAATTTGGCACGGCAGCCCGCCGAGCAGAAATAATAGGTGATGCCGCCGTGGTCGGCCTTCAGCGTCGCGGTGTGCGGGTCGACATCCATGCCGCAGACCGGGTCCTTCGCCATGTGGGCGGCGTGCGCGTGCGCGTGCGGATGTCCGGGATCGTGCGGATGGGCGGGCGCGGGGGCGGCGTCATGATGATGACCGCCGCAGCAGGAGGCGCCCTTGCCGGGCGCGTGGGCCGGATGCCCCTGCCCCGCGTGGTGGTGATCCTCATTCGCCATGACGTCCTCCTTATACCCCCATGAGGTATCAGACACTTGCGATATATACCCCGTGTGGGTATATGGCAAGCATGCAGAACCCCACACGCACCTCCTGCCTGAAACGCCTGAGCCGCATCGAGGGTCAGGTGCGCGGGCTTTCACGAATGGTCGAGGACGACCGCTACTGCATCGACATCGTCACCCAGGTGGCGGCGGTGCGGGCGGCGCTGAAGAAGGTGGAGGAGGAAGTGCTGCGCGACCACCTCGCCCATTGCGTCGCCCATGCCATGGCGTCCGGCGACGCCGACGACCAACGCGCCAAGGTGTCGGAGCTGATCGAGGTGCTGGGCAAGCTGAGGTGAGGGATGGCCGTCGCGGGGACTTCGCCAGGGGTCTTGCGCTGGATCCCGGATCGCCTTCCGCCGACGCTGCGGGCGTCCGGGACACGGAGCGCCGAGAGGTCGTCTGACCCGCGCCGCGCGTCGATCAGGTTATTGGGCTTGCGCGGGACATCACGGACAGGAGGTTACGCCCGCCGCCACGGGAGCCTCGCCAGCCATGGCGAGGGTGGATACGGGAGCGGCGGCGCCGGGCGCAGCCGGGGCGACCTCAGGGCCGGCGGCGGCGAGGCGCGGGCAGGTCGCGGTGAGGCCGAGCGAGGCGACATAGCTGTCGCGGATGGTGGTGCGGGCGAAGCGGGCATTGTCGATGTACCGGCGCAGCGTCGCCGCCACGGCTTCGCGCGAAGGCTTTTCCATCGTGTCCCACTGGCTCTTCGGCACGCTGCCGAACAGGGCGATGGCGTCCCAGCCTTCCGGCCTGGTGATGGAGGCGACGGTGGAGGGCGTGTCGAGGTTCTTGTAGGTCCAGAAGCTCCAGCCGAGGCCGAAGCGCTCGTTCAGCGTGCGGAACTTCTCGTTCCAGTCGTCGTTCAGCTCGCCGGTCTCACCGATGAAGATCGGCACCTGCCAGCGATTGCCGAAATTGACGTATTTCTGGATCGAGCTGCGCTGCGGGCCGGCCCAGAACATATGGTAGGTGTAGCCGAGATTGTCGGCGAAGGGCGGGCCGAACACGTCGAAATTGGTGCTCCACTGCGCGCCCGCCAGCATGATCGGGTGGTTGGGATCGACTTCGCGGATCGCCTCCACCAGCTCGCGATAGAACGGCTCCAGCCGCGAATTGAGGAAATCCGTGTCGTGATAGGGGGTGATCGGCTCGTTGAGCAGGTCATAGCCCAGCACCGCCGTCTCGTTCCTGTAGCGCGCGGCGATGGCGCGCCACATCGTGATGGTGCGGCGCCTGTATTCCGGGACGTAGAAGGTGAGCGGGTAGCCCACCCCGTCATCATGGTTCACCCCGGTCTGCCCGCCGGGGGCGGCGTGGATGTCGAGGATCAGCTTGATGTCGTGCGCCCTCGCCCAGCCCACCAGCCGGTCGATCCGCGCCCAGCCCTCGCCGTCGGGGTCGACGCGGTCCGGGTTCGCCGGGTCGAGGAAGAACTTCCAGTGCAGCGGCACCCGCACGGTGGTGAAGCCGGAGGCGGCGAGGAAGGCGACGTCCTCTTCCTGGATATAGGCCTCGCGAAAATCGCGCCAGAAGCGGGCCGCCTCCTCCGGGCCGGCGAGATATTCGATCACGTCCTCGATATCCTGCGGCGAGCGCTGGACCGTGAACTTGAACATATAGCCTTCCGGCAGCAGCCAGTTGCCGAAGCTCATGCCCTTGATGTGGAAGGTCGAGCCATCAGGATTGACGAAGCGCGTGCCTTCCGCCCGGATGAAGCCGGACGCGGCGGCGGCCGTCGCGGCCACGGCCGGCGCGGCGGGCGGCTCGGTCAGCGCGACGGCGGGGGCGGCGGTGAAGCACAGCGCGGCGGCGAGGGGAATGAAGCGGATCATGGGCGGCAACCTAGTGAACCGGCAACCTAGTCAAGCCGGCGCGTGGCGGCAATGCGGAAGGGCGCCGGCGCGTCGCAGGCTCTGCCCGCCCGGCGCGACCGGATCAACCGCGCCGGTTGGTTCTCCGCCACGGTGACAGCGCGCGCGCGGCAGGCTAAGCGTGAGGCTCCCGCCTCCCGCCCCGGCAGACCCTTCCCCCATGTCCTATCTCGTCTACGCCGCCATCCTCCTCGTCGTCGTGGCCCTGTTCGCGCTGGTGACGGCGCGCGGGAGGGTGCACCCGTTCCTCGCGCTGGTGCTGGCCGCCTTCGCCTTCAACCAGGGCGTCGGCTGGTCGCTGAGCTTCGTGGTCAAGTCGTTCTCGGTCGGCTTCGGCCAGACGCTGGCGGCGCTGGGCGTCATCATGGTGGCGGGGGCGCTGCTGGCGGAGATCGCCGACGGCACCGGCGCCACCGCGCGGCTGCAGCAATGGGCGCGCGGCTGGCGCACCCGCTCGGGCCCGCTGGCGCTCGCCGGGCTGATCGGCGGCATGGCCTCCACCCCGGCGGCGGCGTTCGCGGTGCTGGACCCGCTGCGGCGCGGCATCGGCGGCGACAGCCCGCGCTCGGCGCTGACGCTGGGCCTCGCCCTCTCGGCCGGCCATGGCCTGCTGATCCCCGCCCCCACCGTGCTGGCGAGCCTGACGATCTTGCGCGCCGACTGGGGGCTGGCGGTGGCGGTCGGCCTGCCGCTGGCGCTCATCGCCGCCGCTTTCGGCGCGCTGTGGGCGAAGGGCGGTGCCAGCGGGGCGCCGAACCCGCTCGACACCGCCGCCGGTATCGGCGGCACCACGATGCACGCGCCCCGGCGCGGGGCGCTGGCGCTGCTCGCCGTCAGCCTCGTTCTGGTGGCGATGCTGATCGTGCAGGCGCTGGGCGACATCGCCTCCGAGCCGTTCGGCGGCGGCAATGACCGGCATTTCATCCTCGCCATCGGCAGCCCGGCGCTGCTGCTGGTGACGGGCGTCGGCCTGCTGCTGCTGCTGAGCTGGAGCTGGGAGAAGGGCGGGCTCTCCGAGGCCGGCTGGGCCGGGCGGGCGGTGGCGAAGGTGGCGCCGCTGCTGCTCATCCTCGGCGCCGCCGGCGGCCTCGCCAAGGTGGCGCAGGATGTCGGCATGGCGGAGATGACGGCGGAATATCTCATCCCCCTCGCCCCGGCGTCGGGCGCGCTGGTGCTGGTGCTGCCCTTCGCGCTGGCCGCCGTGATCAAGACGCTGCAAGGCTCCTCGCTGGTCGCCGCCATCACCAGCGCCGGCATGATGATGGAGCTCGCCGCGCCGCTCGGCCTTGGCGACCCGATGGGGCGCGTTCTTGCCGCGCTGGCGGTGAGCGCAGGCGCCATGACCGTGCCGCAGATCAATGACGGACTGTTCTGGCTGGTGGCGCGGGCCGGGCGCTTCACCCCGCCGGCGGCGCTGGCGCGATTCTCGGGCGGCGCGCTGTTGCAGGGAGGGGTGATCCTCGCCGGCCTGGTGGGCATCCGCCTCGTCACCGCCTGAGGATTCGTCTGTTCGAGGAACCGCCCGTTCGAGGAATCCGCGCCGATGCTGCGACGCCGTGACCTGCTGCTCTCCGCCCTCGCCGCCGCCAGCCTGCCGGCGCTGCCGCCTGCCGCCCGCGCGCAGACGCCCGCCACGCCGCTGCCGCCCGCCGGCACGCCGCGCCTGCCGCCGGATTTCCTGTGGGGCGCCTCCACCTCGGCCTACCAGATAGAGGGCGCGGTGAAGGAGGGCGGGCGCAAACCCTCGATCTGGGACGTGTTCTCCCACACGCCCGGCCGCATCGCCGACGGCACCAATGGCGACATCGCCTGCGACCACTACAACCGCTACGCCGACGACGTGGCGCTGATGGCCGGGCTCGGCCTGCAGGCCTACCGCTTCTCCATCGCCTGGCCGCGGGTGATGCCGGAGGGCACCGGGCCGGTGAACGCGGCGGGGCTCGATTTCTACGACCGGCTGGTCGACAGCCTGCTGGCGCGCGGCATCCAGCCCATGGCCTGCCTCTACCACTGGGACCTGCCGCAGGCGCTGCAGGCACGCGGCGGCTGGCACAACCGCGACATGGCCCAATGGTTCGCCGACTATGCGAGCGCCACGGTGGGCCGGCTCGGCGACCGGGTGAAGCCGTGGGCGATGCTCAACGAGCCGTCGGTGCATGCCATTTTCGGCCACGGTTTCGGCAATCACGCGCCGGGGCAGACCGGCTGGGACAGCTATGTGAAGGCGCAGCACCACCAGAACCTGGCGCAGGGCACCGGCATGGCGGCGGTGCGGGGGCTGCACCCGGACCTCAAGCTCGGCACCGTGCTGTCGCTGCAGCCGATCCACCCGGCCTCGCAAGACCCGGCGGACATCGCGGCGGCCGCGCGCTTCGACGCCTGCTGGAACACGATCAATCTCGACCCGCTGTTCCATGGCCGCTACCCCGCTCTGTTCGCCGACGACTTCGCGCCGCTGGTGCGGCCGGGCGACCTGGAGACGATCCGCGCCCCGCTCGACTTCCTCGGCGTGAACTATTACGGGCCGTCCTATATCAGGCACGACGCCAACGCCTTTCTCGGGCAGGCGGGCTGGGGCGCGCTGCCGGCGGATACGCCGCAGACGCTGCTCGGCTGGCCGATCAGCGCGCAGGGCATGGTGGATGTGCTGGCGCGGCTGCGCGACGACTACGGCAACCCGCCGGTGTTCATCACCGAGAACGGCGCCTGCTACGAGGACCCCGCCCCGGTGGACGGCGTGGTCAAGGACCCCGCGCGCACCGAATATCTCCGCGCCCATCTGGTGGCGGCGGGCGAGGCGATCGCCCAGGGCTGCGCGCTGAAGGGCTATTTCGTCTGGTCGCTGCTGGACAATTTCGAATGGGCGGAGGGCGAGCGCCGCCGCTTCGGCGTGGTGCGGGTCGATTTCGAAACCCAGCGGCGCACGCCCAAGCAATCCGGGCTCTACCTCGCGCGGCTGATCGAGGCGCACCGCGCCGGCGCGGCGCCCTGAGGTAGCGCTTCAAGGGGTGACATGCGCCGGACACATATGTCGGTCATTTGACGGCAGGTGCCCAAGGCGCCTTTCTATGTGATACCTAACGTCATTCGCGGCCTGACGGCCGGCGCACGAGACAGAGCAGAGACGCATGCAGACAGACGATCCCGCCGTCGCCGAAATCGTCGACTTCATCTCCGGCGAAGTCGGGGTCGATTCGAGCCTGCTCACCCCCGAGACCCCGGTGTCGGAACTCGGCATCTCCTCGCTCGACCTGATCGAGACGATCTTCAAGCTGGAGAGCCGCTTCGGCATCGAGATTCCCAATGACGGCCCGCTGAGCGGCACCGACGTCACCGTCGGCACGCTGGTGGACCATGTCGCCGAGCTGCTGGCGGCGCAGAAGGCCAAGACCGCCTGATGCCGGACAGACCGACGCAAGCCCGCCCGCGCGTCGCCGTCACCGGGCTTGGCTCGCTCTCGGCGCTGGGCAACGACGTGGCCGCCCATCTCAAAGGCCTGCGCGCCGGCACGGTGGGCATCGGCGAGACGCGCGGCGTCGACGTCTCCTCGATGAAGACCAAGATCTCCGCCGAGGTGCGGGATTTCGTGCCGGAAGCGCATTTCGAACCGCGCCAGCTCGGCCTGCTCGACCGCACCGCGCAATTCGCCGTGGTCGCCGCCCGGCAGGCGTTGGCCGATGCCGGCCCGGTGCTGGAAGGCGCGGCGCGCCACCGCGTCGGCGCCATCTTCGCCGCCTCGGTCGGCTCGCACGCGGTCGACGACAGCTACCGCAAGCTCTATGCCGAGGGGGCGCCGCGCCCGCACCCCTTCACCGTGCCGCGCGCCATGCCGAGCGGGCAGGTGAGCCACATCACCATGGATCTCGGCATTCACGGCCCCGCCTTTGCCATCGCCTCGGCCTGCTCCTCGGCGGCGCACGCCATCGGCACCGCCTTCCACATGGTGCGTTCCGGCATGCTGGACGTCGCCATCTCGGGCGGGGCGGAATCGCAGCTCACCTATGGCATGCTGAAGAGCTGGGAGGCGCTGCGGGTGCTCTCCCCGGATGGCTGCCGCCCGTTCTCCAGGGACCGCGCCGGCCTCGTCATCGGCGAGGGCGCCGGCGCCGTGGTGCTGGAGAACATGGACCGGGCGCTGGCCCGCGGCGCCACCATCCATGCCGAGCTGGTCGGCTTCGGCATGAGCGCCGACGGCATGGACATCACCGCCCCCGACATGGCGAGCGCGGCGGCGGCGATGCGTTTCGCGCTGGAGGATGCGGGGCTGGCGCCCGAGCAGGTCGACTATGTGAGCGCCCATGGCACCGCCACCACGCTGAACGACCGGACCGAGGCCGGCGCGCTGCGGCTGGTGTTCGGCGATCACCTCGCCCGGCTGCCGGTGTCCTCGTCGAAATCGCAATATGGCCACACCATGAACGCCTCCGGCGCGCTGGATTTCGTGACCACGGTGCTCGCCCTGCGCGAGGGTTTCCTGCCGCCGACCATGGGCTTTCGCGAGTTCGACCCCGATTGCGACCTCGACTGCGTGCCCAACGGCGCGCGGGACGCGGCGATCGAGGCGGCGATCTCATCAAGCTTCGCTTTTGGCGGGCTGAACGCGGTGCTGGCGGTCAAGCGCTACGGCTGAGCGGGCGGCATCCTTCGAGGCCCGGCTGACGCCGGGCACCTCAGGATGACGGCGCATGCCGACCTCCCATCGTCATGCCGAGGTGCCCGGGCAACGCTCGGGCCTCGAAGCACGCACAGCCTCACCCCTCCACGGTGAATTCCCCCGCCAGCGTCTCCCCCACCAGCGCGGCGAGCGTGCCCCGCTGGGCCGCCAGCCGCTGCCGGCAGAAGGCGGCGACCTCGCGCGGCAGGCGGCCGAGCTCCTGCCGGCGGGCGATCAGGGTGAGGTGACGGGTCAGCCCCGGCCCGGGCAGCGGGTGGCAGGCGAGGCCGTGGAGCGACACGCCGGCCTCCAGCAGGCAGAGCGGCGTGGTGACGGCGAAGCCCGCCCCTTCCGCCACCGCGGCGGTGACGCCATAGGGCGTGTCGAACTCCAGCGGGCGCGGCAAATCGAGCCGCAGCCGCCGCAGATGCCGCTCCACCTCGATGCCGGTCTTGGAGCGGGCGGAGAAGCGCACCAGCGGCGCCGCGCCGGCCAGCGCCTCCAGCGCGCCCGTGCTGGCGGGCGGCTCCAGCGCCGAAGGCAGCAGCAATACATAGGGCTCGGAGAGCAGCGGCCAGCGCTCCAGCCCCTCGATCTCGTCGAGATCGTCGGCGCCGACCAGCAGATCGAGCTGGCGGGTGAGCAGCGCCCCGGCATGCGAGGCGGTGAGGCCCGACTGCAGCGAGACCTGCTCGGCCTTCTCCCCCAGCGCCCGCGCCAGCGGCGCCATCAGCACGCGCGAGAGCGAATCCACCAGTCCGGCGCGCAGCAGCGGCAGCCTCGCATGCTCGGCCTCGCGCAGCAGCGGCGCGATCTGCCGGGCTTCGGAGAGCAGCGCGCTGGCCCGCTGGCGCAGCGCCCCGCCGGCGGCGGTGAGGCCGAGCGGGCGGGCGCCGCGGTCGAACAGGGTGATGCCGATGCGGCGCTCCAGATCGGCCACCGCCTGCGAGATCGCCGGCTGGGTCAGCCCGAGCCGCCGCGCCGCCTGCGCCATGGTGCCGGCGTCGCAGACGGCGAGGAAGATTTCCAGCGCGCGCAGGTCGAAGGGGAGCGTGTCGGGTGGGGACATGGTTGCTGTCTCTTTTCATCCCGCCCGCCGTCATCCCGGCCGGAGCGTAGCGCGGAGCCGGGATCGCTCCGACAAGGTGGACGCTCCCGGATCGACCTGCGGCCGTCCGGGATAACGATGGGAGGCGGTACGGGATGCTGCCCTGCGCTCGTCATCCCGAGGTGCCCGGCGGTAGCCGGGCCTCAAGGGATGTTCGGGGTGCGCCCGCAAGCCCATCCTTCGAGGCTCGTTTCACTCGCACCTCAGGATGACGGCGTCCTCGCGGTCCCGCCTATAATCAAAACTTATATTATCACGGCAACGAGGTTGATCTATAGCTTTTTGCCGTGTCCGGCAGCGAGCCTCCCGAGCGAGCCCCATGCGTTATTCCTTCCTCAGCCTTCTCGCCAACGGCCTCTCCGGCCAGTCGCGCTGGACCCCGGCCTGGCGCGACGCGGCGCCCAAGCCCGCCTATGACGTGATCGTCGTCGGCGGTGGCGGGCATGGGCTGGCGACCGCCTATTACCTCGCCAAGGTGCACGGCATCCGCAATGTCGCGGTGCTGGAGAAGGGCGTCATCGGCTCCGGCAATGCCGGGCGCAACACCACCATCATCCGCTCCAACTACGTGCTGCCCGGCAACGAGCCGTTCTACGAATGGTCGATGAAGCTGTGGGAAGGGCTGGAGCAGGAGCTGAACTACAACGCGATGGTGAGCCAGCGCGGCATTCTCAACCTGTTCCACTCTGACGCCCAGCGCGACGCCTATGCAAGGCGCGGCAACGCCATGCGGCTGGCCGGCGCGGATTCGCAGCTGCTGGACAGGAAGCAGGTGCGGGCGATGTACCCGTTCCTCGACTTCGACAATGCGCGCTTCCCCATCCAGGGCGGGCTGCTGCAGGCCCGCGGCGGCACCGCCCGGCATGACGCCGTGGTGTGGGGTTATGCGCGGGGCGCGGACAGGCTCGGCGTCGACATCGTGCAGAACTGCGAGGTGACGGGGTTTTTGCGCGAGGGCGACGCCATCGTCGGGGTCGAGACCACGCGCGGGGCGATCCGTGCCGGGAAAGTCGCGGTGGCGGTGGCGGGCAGTTCCTCGCGCGTCGCCGGCATGGCCGGGCTGCGGCTGCCGATCGAGAGCCATGTGCTGCAGGCCTTCGTCTCCGAAGGGCTGAAGCCGCTGGTCGACGGCGTCATCACCTTCGGCGCCGGGCATTTCTACATCAGCCAGTCCGACAAGGGCGGGCTGGTCTTCGGCGGCGATGTCGACGGCTATAATTCCTACGCCCAGCGCGGCAACCTGCCGATCATCGAGGATGTGTGCGAGAGCGGCATGGCGCTGATGCCGCGCATCGGCCGGCTGCGGCTGCTGCGCCACTGGGGCGGCATCATGGACATGTCGATGGACGGCTCGCCGATCATCGACCGCACGCCGGTGCCGGGGTTCTATCTCAATGCCGGCTGGTGCTATGGCGGCTTCAAGGCGACCCCGGCCTCGGGCTGGTGCTTCGCCCATCTGATCGCCCGCGACGCCCCGCACGAGGTCGCCGGGGCGTTCCGGCTCGACCGCTTCCGCACCGGCCATCTCATCGACGAAAAGGGAGTCGGCGCCCAGCCGAACCTGCACTGATGCGTATTCCCTGCCCCTATTGCGGCGAACGCGACGCCCATGAATTCGCCATTCTCGGCGACGCGACGCTGACCCGGCCGGACCCGGCGGCGCCGGACGCCGAGACGCGCTTCCACGACTATGTCTATCTGCGCGACAACCCGGCCGGGGCGCATGAGGAGTGGTGGTACCACGCCAATGGCTGCCGGCAGTGGCTGCGCGTCAAGCGCGACACCCGCACCCATGCGATCTCCGGCGCCGTCGCCGCCCGCGCGGACGCCACTTCCCCGCGAGACGCGGCATGAGCGCGCCCAACCGCAACCGGCTGGCGAGCGGCGGCCTGATCGACCGCTCGAAGCCGCTCGCCTTCTCCTTCGACGGCACCGATTATCACGGCTATCAAGGCGACACGCTGGCCTCGGCGCTGCTGGCCAATGGTGTGCGGCTGGTCGGCCGCTCGTTCAAATATCACCGCCCGCGCGGCATCTTCTCGGCCGGCGCGGAGGAGCCGAACGCGCTGGTCGAGCTGCGCGCCGGCGCGCGGCGCGAGCCCAACACCCGCGCCACCGTCACTGAGCTGTTTGACGGGCTGGAAGCGACCAGCCAGAACCGCTGGCCCTCGCTCGCCCTCGACGCGCTGAGCGTGAACCGCTTCCTGTCGCCGTTTCTGGGCGCCGGCTTCTACTACAAGACCTTCATGTGGCCGGCGAGCTTCTGGGAGAAGCTGTACGAGCCGGTGATCCGCCGCGCCGCCGGCCTCGGCCGCGCCGCCGTGGAGGAAGACCCCGACCATTACGAGAAGGCCACCACCTTCTGCGACGTGCTGGTGATCGGCGCCGGCCCGGCCGGGCTGATGGCGGCGCTGGCAGCCGGGCGCAGCGGCGCGCGAGTGATCCTCGCCGACGAGGACTTTTTGCCCGGTGGCGGGCTCAATGCCGAGGCCGGCGACGTGGACCGCCAGCCCGCGCCCGCCTATGCCGCGCAGGTGACGGCGGAACTCGCCAGCCTGCCCAATGTACGGGTGATGAGCCGCACCAGCGTGTTCGGCGCCTATGACAGCGGCACCTATGGCGCGCTGGAGCGGGTGAGCGACCACCTCGCCGTGCCCGCCCCATTCCAGCCGCGCCAGCGGCTCTGGCGCATCGTCGCGCGGCGCGCCGTGCTGGCGGCGGGCGCCACCGAGCGGCCGATCGTGTTCGGCGGCAACGACCGGCCGGGGGTGATGCTGGCCGGCGCGGTCGGCACCTATGTGCAGCGCCACGCCGCGCTGCCGGGGCAGGCCATGGCGCTGTTCGCCAATAATGACGGCGCCTGGCGCGGCATGCTGGCGGCAAGCGTGGCGGGCGCCCATGTCGAGACCATCGTCGATGTGCGCACCGACGTGGCGCCAGCGCTGGTCGCGGCGGCGCAGGCAAGGGGCATCCGCGTGCTCACCGGCGCGCAGGTGATCGCTACCCATGGCAAGACGCTGCGCCGCATCGAAGTGGCCACCGCAACGGGGCGCGAGCGGATCGCCGCCGACACGCTGGCGGTTTCCGGCGGCTGGTCGCCCTCGGTGCATCTCACCTGTCACCATGGCGGCAAGCCGGCGTGGAACGAGACCCTGGCCGCCTTCGTGCCGGGCACCTGCCCGCCGGGGCTGACCGTGGCGGGCGCCGCCAAGGGGCTCTTCGGCCTCGGCGCCTGCCTGCGCGACGGCGCGGCGATCGGGGCCGAGGCGGCGCAGGCGCTCGGCTTCGCCGTGCCCGCGCCCGACCTGCCCGACATGGCCGACGAGGCGTTCGCGCTCACGCCGTTCTGGCATGTGGCGGGCTCGAAAGGCGCCTCCTTCGTCGATCTGCAGAACGACGTCACCGCCAAGGATGTCGGCATCGCCCATAAGGAGGGCTTCCGCTCGGTGGAGCTGCTCAAGCGCTACACCACGCTCGGCATGGCGACCGACCAGGGCCGCACCTCCAACGTCACCGGCCTCGCCATCATGGCGAGCCTGACCGGCGCCTCGATCCCGGAGACGGGCACCACCATCTTCCGCCCGCCCTACACGCCGGTCTCGCTCGGCGCGCTGGCCGGCCACCATCGAGGCAAGGATTTCCGCCCGGTGCGCCTGACCCCGACCCATGAATGGGCGCGCGCGCAGGGCGCGGTGTTCGTCGAGACCGGGGCCTGGCTGCGGGCGCAGTATTTCCCCCGCCCGGGCGAAAAGGACTGGCTGGAGACGGTGTCGCGCGAGGTCACCGCGGTGCGCTCCTCGGTCGGGCTGATCGACGTCTCGACCTTCGGCAAGATCGACCTGCAGGGAAGCGATGTCGGCGCCTTCCTCGACCGCGTCTACATCAACGGCTTCGCCGCCCTCGCCGTCGGCAAGGCGCGCTACGGCGTGATGCTGCGCGAAGACGGGCTGGTGATGGATGACGGCACCACGGCGCGCCTCGCCCCCGAGCACTATGTGATGACCACCACCACGGCGAATGCCGCCAAGGTCTACCAGCACCTCGAATTCTGCCTGCAGGCGCTGTGGCCGGAGCTGGACGTGTCGCTCGCCTCGGTCTCCGAGCAATGGGCCCAGATCGCCCTTGCCGGCCCGCGCGCCCGCGACGTGCTGGCGCGTGTGGCCGATGGCGACGTCTCCAACGCGGCGCTGCCCTTCATGGGCGCGATCGAGGGCAGCGTCATGGGCGGGGTGAAGGCGCGGCTGTTCCGGCTCTCCTTCTCCGGCGAACTCGGCTTCGAGATCGCGGTGCCGGCCCGCCATGGCGCGGCGCTGGCGCAGGCGCTGATGCAGGCGGGCGCGGAATTCGGCATCACCCCCTACGGCACCGAGGCGCTGGGGGTGATGCGGATCGAGAAGGGGCACGTCTCGGGCAACGAATTGTCCGGCCAGACCACGGCGGGCGATCTCGGCTTCGGCCGCATGGCCTCGACCAAGAAGGACTATATCGGCCGCACCCTGGCCGCCCGGCCGGGCCTGACCGATCCCGACCGGCCGAGCTTCGTCGGCTTCAAGCCGGTGGACCGCGCGCGGCGGCTGCGGGCGGGGGCGCATTTCCTCAAGCTCGGCGCGCCGCCCGACATGGCCAATGACCAGGGCTACATGACCTCGGTCGCCTATTCCCCGCATCTGGGCCACTGGATCGGCCTCGGCCTCATCAAACGCGGCCCGGAGCGGCTCGGCGAGCATGTGCGCGCCTATGACCCGGTGCGCGGCGAGGAAATCGAGGTAGAAATCTGCGCGCCCGGCTTCATCGACCCGGAAGGAGTGCGTCTGCGTGGCTGACCATCCCTCTCACGACCCGCTTGCCGGCGTCCCCTTCGACCGCGTGCCGCCGGCCGGGGCCTATGGCGTCACCGGCGAACCCGGCATCGTCGCCTCCACCGCCGACGAGCCGTTCATCGCGCTGGTGATCGCCCGCAATGGCCATGCGGCAAGCGTCGCCGGGCGGCTGTCGCGCGCCTTCGGCAGCGAGGTCGCCGACCGGCCACGCGCGGCGATCACGGCCGCCAGCACGGTGATCGGCACGGCGCCGGGCCGCTTCCTGGTGCTGTCGAAGACCGAGACCGACCTTCCCGGCACGCTGCGCGCGCTGCTGGGGGCCGAGGCGGCGATCACCGAGCAGGGCGACGCCTATGTCGCCTTCGATCTCGCGGGCGACAAGGTGCCGGAACTGCTCGCCAAGGGCGCGCTGATCGACCTCGACCCGCGCGTGTTCCGGCCCGGCGATGCCGCCACCACCGTGCTCGCCCATGTCGGCGTGACGCTGTGGCGGGCGAGCGAGACCTCGTGGCGCGTGCTGGTGGCGCGCAGCCTGGAGGCCAGCTTCACGCGCTTTCTCATCGCCAGCGGCGCCGAATTCGGCCTGCGGCTGGACGGCCGGGCGCCGGGACGAGGTTGACGGCGGCGCGCCGCGCGCTTCCCCCCTCCCCTCATCTCCCGTAAAACCCGCCCGGCGCCCCTGTGCGGCGATCCGGACCCGCGACGAGACAGACCATGACCGACCGACCCGATGCCTGCGTCCTCACCCTCTCCTGCCCCGACCGGCCGGGCATCGTCGCCGCGGTGGCGACCTTCCTGTTCGAACAGGGCGGCAACATTCTGGAAGCGCAGCAGTTCGACGACACCGAAAGCGGGCGCTTCTTCATGCGGGTGATGTTCGACCGCGCCGCCGGCGCGGGCGCGCTGGAGGCGCTGAAGGCCGACTTCGAGGACGTGGCGGCGCAGTTCGCGCTCGACTGGCGCATCCGCCCGCGCAACCGCAAGCCCAGGGTGATGCTGCTGGTCTCCAAATTCGACCATTGCCTCGCCGATCTGCTCTATCGCTGGCGGATCGACGAGATTCCGATGGAGATCGTCGCCATCGCCGCCAACTACCCGCGCGAGACCTATGCCCATCTCGATTTCGCGGACATCCCGTTCCACTATCTGCCCGTCACCAAGGCGACAAAGATGGAGCAGGAGGCCCAGCTGTGGGAGCTGTTCCAGTCGAGCGGCGCGGAGGTGGCGGTGCTGGCGCGCTACATGCAGGTGCTCTCCGACGGGCTCTCGGCCAAGCTGTCCGGCCGCTGCATCAACATCCACCACTCCTTCCTGCCCGGCTTCAAGGGCGCCAGGCCCTATCACCAGGCGCATGCGCGCGGGGTGAAGCTGATCGGCGCCACCGCCCATTACGTCACCTCCGACCTCGACGAGGGCCCGATCATCGAGCAGGACGTGGAGCGCATCAGCCATCAGGATTCGGCCGAGGACCTGGTGCGCAAGGGCCGCGACATCGAGCGCCGCGTGCTCGCCCGCGCGCTGGCCTGGCACCTCGACGACCGCGTGCTGGTGAACGGGCACAAGACCGTCGTGTTCCGCGACTGAGAGCGGCGTGCGTGCTTCAAGACGCGGGGCACTGCCCCGCTCCTCAGCATGACGATCGCGGGTGACGGCGTCGCCATCATCCTGAGGCGCGAGCGAAGCGAGCCTCGAAGGACGCAGGACAGAGCCATTCAATCGCGCAGGAGACTCCCATGGTCGAAACCCGCCTGATCGACGGCAAGGCCTTTGCGCAGACGATGCGCGCCCGCCTGAAGGGCGAGGTGGCCGTGTTCACCGCCGAGACCGGGGTGACACCGGGCCTCGCTGTGGTGCTGGTGGGCGAGGACCCCGCCAGCGCGGTCTATGTGCGCAACAAGGGCCGCCAGACGGTGGAGGCCGGCATGGCCTCGTTCGAGCACAGGCTGCCGGCGAACACCGCGCAGGAAGACGTGCTGGCGCTGGTGAAGGCGCTGAACGCCGATGACGACGTGCACGGCATCCTCGTGCAGCTTCCCCTGCCCTCGCACATCGACACCCAGGCCGTGCTCGCCACCATCGACCCGGCCAAGGATGTCGACGGCTTCCATGTGGTGAACGCCGGCCGGCTCGCGGTGGGGCTGGACGCGCTGGTGCCCTGCACCCCGCTCGGCTGCGTGATGCTGCTCAAAGACACGCTGGGCTCGCTGGCCGGGCTGGAGGCGGTGGTGGTCGGGCGCTCCAACATCGTCGGCAAGCCGCTGGCGCAGCTGCTGCTGCGCGAGGACTGCACCGTCACCATCGCCCATTCGCGCACCCGCGACCTGCCCGGCGTGTGCCGGCGCGCCGATATCCTGATCGGCGCGGTGGGCCGGCCGGAGATGATCCGCGGCGACTGGATCAAGCCCGGCGCCACGGTGATCGATGTCGGCATCAACCGGGTGACCGGCGCGGACGGGAAGAACCGGCTGGTCGGCGACGTGGCGTTCGAGGAGGCGCAGGGCATCGCCGGCGCCATCACCCCGGTGCCGGGCGGCGTCGGCCCGATGACCATCGCCTGCCTGCTGGCGAACACGCTGACGGCGGCGCGGTGGCGGGTGGGGTGACGGTGAGCGAATCCGTTTGGGAAAGGCGCAGGTCAGCACTATATTTGCCCCATGAGCACGAACCGTCGCCTCCGATCTGAGACTGAAACGACGTTCACCGCTCCGCGTGAGAGCGGCAGTCAGGCTGCGCGCGTTCAGGCGGCGCTTGATGCGGGTGGACTTAAGGTGACGGCGGACGAGACGGGTGCATTCGATGCCCGCGCCTTTGCCGAAGCTGTCATGTCGCGGTGGCCCAAGGTGATGCAGAAGCTGGGCGAGTGAGCGAGCCGCGCTGGATTTCGGCGGATTTCGTTATCGAGCTTAATCGCCGATTGGTAGAGATATCCGGCGAGCCCTTTCTGTTGCGCGACGAGGGCCTTTTGGAATCCGCGCTCGCGGTACCACAGAACAGATGGCACTATGATCAGGTGCAGGACTTGCCTCTGCTGGGTCTTGGGCTTGCCATCGCCATTGGCAAAAACCATCCGTTCGGGCAGGGCAACAAGCGAACGGCATGGGCGGCGATGCTTGCCTTTTTTGCCGTCAACCGCCTTGCGCTGCTTGATGAGGACGCCGTCGCCCATGCCGACATGTTCATTGCCGTCGTCACAGGCGAACTGCCCGCCGAGAACTTACTCGCCGCAATGACCATCCGGGAAGAGTAATCCTCACACCCGCGTCATGCGGTTCCAGGCGTCGAGGCCGGCGATCTTGTAGGCTTCGGCCAGGGTGGGGTAGTTGAACGTGTTCTCGATGAAATAGTCGATCGTGCCCTTCAGGTTCAGCACCGCCTGGCCGATATGGATCAGCTCGGTGGCGCCCTCGCCGACGATGTGGACACCCAGCAGCCGGCGGGTCTTCACCGAGAAGATCATCTTCATCATCCCGTTGTTCAGCCCCATGATGTGGCCGCGCGATGTCTCGCGGAAGCGGGCGATGCCGCATTCATAGGGAATCTCGCGCTTGCGCACCTCCTCCTCGCTCATGCCCACGGTGGACATTTCCGGCACCGAATAGATGCCGTAGGGGAAGAATTCGGGCGGCGGCGGCGGCTCCAGCCCGAAGGCGTGGCAGGCGGCGACGCGGCCCTGTTCCATCGAGGTGGAGGCGAGGCTGGGGAAGCCGATGACGTCGCCCGCGGCGTAGATATGCGGCACGGCGGTCTGCAGCGTCTTCGGCTCCACGGCGATGCGGCCGCGATGATCGACCTTGAGCCCGGCGGCGTCGAGGTTCAGCCGGTCGGTCGCGCCCACCCGCCCGGCGGCGAACAGCAGCATGTCCGCCTGCACGGTGCGCCCGTCCGCCAGCTTGCACACCGGGCGCTCGCGCTCGTCGAGGGCGATCGAGGTGACGGCGGCGCCCAGCCGCAGGCCGACATTGCGGTCGCGCAGTTCGTGGGTGAATTCCTCGATCAGTTCCTTGTCGATGAAGTCGAGAAAGGTGGAGCGCGGCTCGATCAGCGTCACCGCGACGTCCAGCGCGCTGAAGATCGAGGCATATTCGACGCCGATGACGCCGGCGCCGATGACCGCGAGGCTGCGCGGCAGCTTCGGCAGGTCGACGATCTCGTCGCTGTCGAACACGCTCATGCCGTTGAATGGCACGTAGTCGGGTCGGAACGGGCGGGTGCCGACGGCGATCAGCATATGGGCGCCGGTGACGGTGTCGACCTCGCCGCCCTCGCCGGTGATCTCGATGGTGTGCGGGTCGAGAAAGCGGGCCTCGCCGCGCGCCGTCTTCACGCCGTTGCGGGCGAACTGGTGCTCCAGCACATCGACCTCGTGGTCGAGCGTCTTGTGCAGGCGCGCCATCAGATCGCCGGCGTCGATATCCTGCTTGACCCGGTAGGAGCGGCCGTAGAAGCCGCGCTCGCGCCAGCCGGAGAGGTTGAGCACGGTCTCGCGCAGGGTTTTCGAGGGGATGGTGCCGGTATGCACCGAGACGCCGCCGACCCGGCGCCCCTTTTCCACCACCAGCACCGACTTGCCGATCTTGGCGGACTGCACGGCGGCGCGGCGGCCGGAGGGGCCGCTGCCGATGACAATCATGTCGAAATCATACATTGAGACGCGGGACCGCTTTGCTGGCAGCATGAGACTGGCGTTCATCGATGCACGATGAATGCCAAGCTTCCATGACAGAGGCGCCGGCGCGGAACGGCCGGTCGGGAAGGAAACGAAGGGGACATGGATTGGTGAACGGTGGACGGCGCAAGGCGGGCGGGGCGGCGGAAGAGCCGGCCGACGATCTGACCACCGGCTCGGGCGCGCCGCTGGTGCGCGAGCGCACGCTGGAACAGGCGCTCGGCCACCATGTGCGCGCCATCCGCCACGATCTCGACCTCACCGTCTCCGATCTCGCCAGCGCCGCCGGCATTTCGGTCGGCATGCTGTCGAAGATCGAGAACGGGCTGATCTCGCCCTCGCTGAGCACGCTGCAGGCGATCGCCGGCGTGCTCAACGTGCCGATCTCCACCCTGTTCACCACCTTCGAGGAGAAGCGCGACTGCTCCTATGTGCCGGCCGGCGGCGGGGTGCGGATCGAGCGGCGCGGCACCAAGGTGGGGCACCTCTACGAGCTGCTCGGCCATGCGGTGGGCGGCGAGGTGGCGGTCGAGCCCTATCTGATCACGCTCAGCGAGGAGGCCGTGCCCTATACCGGCTTCCGCCATGCCGGGGTGGAGTTCATCCACATGCTCGCCGGCGAGGTGGTGTACCGCCATGGCGAGCGCACCTATCACCTGCGGCCGGGCGATTCGCTGCTGTTCGACAGCGCCGCCACCCACGGGCCGGAGGAATTGCTGGTGCGGCCGATGCGCTATCTCTCGATCATCATCTATCCGCGCGAGCCGGGGTGACGGGCTAGTTTCCTATCAGGAAAATTATATTCCCTCATATTGACGCCCGCGCGGGCGGCTCCTAAAAGGTTGGGCAAGGTCCATCGTCTGTCCTACCCCTCGCCTGCAGGAGTGTTTCCGCCATGTGCGGCATTGTCGGCCTGTTCCTGAAGCAGCCGAAGCTGGAGCCGGAACTCGGCGCCCTGCTTTCGCAGATGCTCGACATCATGTGCGATCGCGGGCCGGATTCGGCCGGCTTCGCCGTCTATGGCGCCGGGTCGCCGGGCTTCGTGAAGCTCACTTTGCGCGGCCCGGCCGGCACCGATTTCGCCGCGCTGGGCGCCGCGATCGGCCACCCCGTCACTGCGCGCGACACCCATGGCGTGCTGAGCGTGCCGGCCGCCGAGGAAGCGGCGGTGCGCGCGGCGCTGGCCCGGCTGGCGCCCGAGGTGCGGGTCGTCGGCGCCGGCGCCCGCATGGAACTCTACAAGGAGGTCGGCCTGCCCGCCGATGTCGCCCGGCGCTTCCATCTGGAGGCGATGAGCGGCACCCACGCCATCGGCCACACCCGCATGGCGACCGAGAGCGCCGTGACCACGGACGGCGCCCATCCCTTCTCCACCGGGCCGGACCAGTGCCTGGTGCATAACGGCTCGCTCTCCAACCATGCCGGCGTGCGCCGCCTGCTCGCCCGCGAGGGGCTGGAGGTGACGAGCGAGAACGACAGCGAGGTGGCCGCCGCCTACCTCACCTACCGCATGCGCGGCGGCGACACGCTGGGCCAGGCGCTGGAGCATTCGCTGGGCGACCTCGACGGCTTCTACACCTTCGTCGTCGGCACCGAGAGCGGCTTCGGCGTGCTGCGCGACCCGATCGCCTGCAAGCCCGCCGTCATGGCCGAGACCGACGACTATGTCGCCTTCGCCTCCGAATACCGGGCGCTGGCCGGGCTGCCGGGCATCGAGACCGCGCGGGTGTTCGAGCCGGAGCCGGCCAAGGTTTACTTCTGGGATCGCGCCGCATGAACCTGTCGCTGAAATCCGCCGGCTCGACCGGCGAGGAAACCTTCGTCGATCTCGCGCACACCCCGCTGCGCGAGCTGAACGGCGCGCTGCACAAGCTCGCGGCCGACACCAACCGGACGCTGTGGAAGATCGCCAACCCGGCCGGCCGCCACGCCATCGCGGCGGGGCTCGACGTGCCGGTCACCATCGAGATTGACGGGCCGGTCGGCTATTACTGCGCCGGCATGAACAAGCAGGCGCGAATCATCGTCCACGGCAATGCCGGGGTCGGCGTCGCCGAGAACATGATGAGCGGCCTTGTTGAAGTGAAGGGCGATGCCAGCCAGGCCGCCGGCGCCACCGCCCATGGCGGGCTGCTGGTCATCGACGGCAACGCCTCGGCCCGCTGCGGCATCTCGATGAAGGGCATCGACATCGTGGTGAAGGGCGGGGTCGGCCATATGAGCGCGTTCATGGCGCAGGCCGGCACCCTCACCGTGCTGGGCGATGCCGGCGAGGCGCTGGGCGACAGCCTGTACGAGGCGAAGCTGTTCGTGCGCGGCTCGGTCGCCTCGCTCGGCGCCGACTGCGTCGAGAAGGAGATGCGCGAGGAACACAAGGCGCTTCTGGCCGCGAAGCTGGAGGCCGCCGGCCTGCTCGGCGAGGTCGATATCTCCGAGTTCCGCCGCTACGGTTCGGCCCGCACGCTCTACCATTTCCACGTCGACAACGTGTCGAGCTATTGAGGGCGCGATGACCGACCACAGCAACACCCCGCGCGCGACGCCGCAGACCCTGCCCCGCGCCTCCGCCACCTTTGACGACTACACGCTCTCGGAAATCCGCCGCGCGGCGGCGACCGGCATCTACGACATCCGCGGCGGCGGCGCCAAGCGGCGGGTGCCGCATTTCGACGATTTGCTGTTCCTCGGCGCCTCGATGTCGCGCTACCCGCTGGAGGGCTATCGCGAGAAGTGCTCGACCGAGGTCGTGCTCGGCACCCGCTTCGCGAAGAAGCCGATCGAGCTGAAAATCCCGATCACCATCGCCGGCATGAGCTTCGGCTCGCTCTCGGCCAATGCCAAGGAAGCGCTGGGGCGCGGCGCCTCGGCCATGGGCACCTCGACCACGACAGGCGATGGCGGCATGACCAATGAGGAGCGCGGGCACTCGACCCAGCTCGTCTACCAGTACCTGCCCTCGCGCTACGGCATGAACCCGGACGACCTCAAGCGCGCCGACGCCATCGAGGTGGTGGTCGGACAGGGCGCCAAGCCGGGCGGCGGCGGCATGCTGCTCGGCCAGAAGATCACCGAGCGGGTGGCGGGCATGCGCACCCTGCCCGTCGGCATCGACCAGCGCTCGGCCTGCCGCCATCCGGACTGGACCGGGCCGGACGACCTCGAGATCAAGATCGAGGAACTGCGCGAGATCACCGACTGGGAGAAGCCGATCTATGTGAAGGTCGGCGCCGCCCGCCCCTATTACGACACGGCCCTCGCCGTGAAGTCGGGCGCCGATGTGGTGGTGGTCGACGGCATGCAGGGCGGCACCGCCGCGACGCAGGAAATCTTCATCGAGCATGTCGGCATCCCCACGCTCGCCGCCGTGCGGCAGGCGGTGAAGGCGCTGCAGGACCTCGGCATGCACCGCAAGGTGCAGCTCGTGGTCTCCGGCGGCATCCGCAACGGCGCCGACGTGGCCAAGGCGCTGGCGCTCGGCGCCGACGCGGTGGCGATCGGCACGGCGGCGCTGGTGGCGCTGGGCGACAACGACCCCCATTATGCCGCCGAATACGAGGCGCTCGGCTCCCGCGCCGGTGCCTATGACGACTGGCACGAGGGCCGCGACCCCGCCGGCATCACCACCCAGGACCCGGCGCTGATGGCCCGGCTCGACCCCATCGCCGCCGGGAGGCGGCTTGCCAACTACCTCGCCGTGCTGACGCTGGAGTGCCAGACCATCGCGCGGGCCTGCGGCAAGAGCCATGTGCACAATCTGGAGCCGGAAGATCTCGTCGCGCTGACCATCGAGGCCGCCGCCATGGCCAATGTGCCGCTGGCGGGAACGGACTGGATACCCGGGCGGAACGGGGGATTCTGAACGGCCTTGCCGACATCCTTCGAGGCTCGCTGCGCTCGCACCTCAGGATGACGTGGTTCTTCGACGCGACATCATCCTGAAGTGCCGCCGAAGGCGGCCTCGAAGGATGATCGCCGGCAGGCCCGGCGCGACATTTGCAGACGACAACGAGCCCCAACGGGCCGGGGAACAGCACGGAACCGGATTGCACCATGGCCAATGATCTCGCCCACGCCGACCTTCAACACGCGGCGAACGAACTCGGCATCAAGTATTTCCTGATCTCGTATGTGGACCTGTTCGGGGCGCTGCGGGCGAAGCTGGTGCCGGCCACCGCCATACGCGGCATGCAGAAGGCCGGCGCGGGCTTCGCCGGCTTCGCCACCTGGCTCGACATGAGCCCGGCCGATGCCGACCTGTTCGCGGTGCCGGACGCCGACAGCCTGATCCAGCTTCCCTGGAAGCCGGAAGTCGGCTGGCTCGCCTCCGACCTGGTGATGAACGACGAACTGGTGGCGCAGGCGCCGCGCAACGTGCTGAAATCCACCATGCTGGGCGCCGACAGCATCGGCTACCTCATGAAGACCGGCGTCGAGTGCGAGTTCTTCCTCACCACCCCCGACGGCTCGAAGATCTCCGACGGCGCCGACAACGCCACCAAGCCCTGCTACGACCAGTCCGCCCTGATGCGCCGCTACGACGTGATCCGGGAAATCTGCGATTGCATGCTCACGCTGGGCTGGGGCCCCTACCAGAACGACCATGAGGACGCCAACGGCCAGTTCGAGATGAACTGGGACTTCGCCGACGCGCTGATCACCGCCGACCGGCATGTGTTCTTCAAGTTCATGGCCCGTTCCATCGCCGAGAAGCACGGGCTGCGCGCCACCTTCATGCCCAAGCCGTTCATCGACCTCACCGGCTCGGGCTGCCACATGCACACCTCGCTGTGGGGGCCGGACGGCGCCAACCTGTTCGAGGACGAGGATGGCGAGCTGGGTCTGTCCGATCTCGGCTACCACTTCATCGGCGGGCTGATCCATTCGGCCGACGCGCTGTGCGCCTTCACCAACCCGACGGTGAACTCCTACAAGCGCATCAACGCCCCGCGCACCGTCTCCGGCGCCACCTGGGCGCCCAACACCGTGACCTATACCGGCAATAACCGCACCCACATGATCCGCATCCCCGATGCGGGGCGGCTGGAGCTGCGCCTGCCGGACGGCGCCGCCAACCCCTATCTCGCCCCCGCCGCCATGCTCGCCGCCGGCCTCGACGGCATCCAGAACCAGCGCGACCCGGGCAAGCGGCTCGACATCAACATGTACACCGACGGCCACAAGGTGCGCGGCGCCAAGAAGCTGCCGCTGAACCTGCTCGACGCCATCCGCGCGCTGGAGAAGAACAGCGTGCTGCGCAACGCGCTCGGCGCGCCGCTGGTGGAGGGCTACACCAGGCTGAAGACCGAGGAATGGAACGCCTATTCGCGCCACCTCACCCAATGGGAGCGCGACAACACGCTGGATATCTGAGGCGAGCTGGGTGCTTCGAGGCCGCCCGCCGGGCGGCACCTCAGCATGACGGACGTTGCGCCGGCAGGCCTGCGTCCGTCATACCGAGGCGCCCGGCGAAGTCGGGCCTCGAACGACGCAGGCGGGCAAGACCTGCCACGTCCTCGTCCTGCCACGTCCTCGTCCTGCCGTTCCCTCACTCGCGCACCGAAAACGGCACCACGTCGCGGCGGTCGGGGTCGACGACGATGGCGCGGTCGAGCGGGGGGAAGGCGCGCTCGGGGCAGGCGGCGCGCGGGCAGATGCGGCAATTGACGCCGAGCGGCGCCACGGCGGCCGCCTTCAGGTCCAGCCCGTCGGCATGGACCAGTTCGCCGGCATAAGAAATCTCGCAGCCAATGCCGAGCGCGAAACGCCGCTCGCGCTGGCCGTGGCGGTGGGCGGGCTTCGAGGTGCCGCGCGCCAGGCACAGATAGCGCGCCCCGTCCGGCATCTCGCCGACCTGCACCAGCAGGCGGGCGGGCTGCTCGAACGCCTCGTGCACGTTCCACACCGGGCAGGCGCCGCCATAGCGGGCGAACTGGAAGCGGGTGGCGCTGTGGCGCTTGATGACGTTGCCGGCGCGGTCGACTTTCAGGAAATAGAACGGCACCCCCTTCTCGCCGGGCCGCTGCAGGGTGGAGAGCCGGTGGCACACCTGCTCCAGGCTCGCCCCGGTCATCGCCGCCAGCCGGTCGAGGTCGTGCCTTGTCTCGCGCGCCAGCCCGGCGAAGCGGCGATAGGGCAGGACCAGCGCGCCGGCATAATAGTTCTGCAGCGACAGCCGGCACACCTCGCGGGCGACGGTGCTGCGGAAGCCGGCCTCGGCGACGTGGCGGTCGATCAGCTCGCTCTGCTCGAAGCGGGCGATGAGCGCGGCGAGGCGGAAGGCGCGGCTGGCGGGATCGAGCGTGCGCGCCAGCGCCGCCACCCGGCGGTGGCGGTCATAGGCCAGCAGCGGCGCGTCGAGGCCGGAGGAAGCTGCCATATCCGCCGGCGCCATCTCCACCGCGATGTCGTGGCGCTGGCGCAGATGGCCCACCAGCACCGCCACGCCATCGTCGCGGCCGAACAGGTCGAGCGCGGCGTTGCGCTCCTCGCCGGCGCGGTCGAGCCCGTCGACATAATTGTCGATGTAGTGGAAATGGTCGCGCACCTCCTCATAGGGCGCGAGGTGGCGCGCCTCGTCGGGGGCGGCGCCATCCACCTCGCGCGCCACCGAGACCACCGCGTCGTCCTGCGCGGCACGGCGCTCCTCCAGCCGGCGCAGGGCGCCGTGCAGACGCAGGAAGGCGTGGGCGAAGGCGGGGGCGTGGGTGGTGGCGTTCTTCAGGTCCTGCAGGCTCGGCTCGATGCCGCGAAACACCGGATCGGCCAGCGCCTCGCGCAGATCGGCGACGATGCGATCGAGGTCGTCGGCGCCGAAGCGGGTGATGTCGAGGTCGAAGACGCGGCTGATGGCGAGCAGCACGGCGGCGGTGACCGGGCGCTGGTTGCTCTCGATCTGGTTGATGTAGCTCGGCGACAGCGACAGCCGCCGGGCGAAGTCCATCTGCGTCAGCCCCAGCCGCTCGCGCACATGGCGCACCGCGTGGCCGGCGAAGACTTTCTTGGACATGGTGCGGTCTCCAGAAGCAGCAGACTCGGCGCCTTTCCTCTCCCGTCTGGGAGAGATGGCCCGCGAAGCGGATCGGTGAGGGGCGGCGACGCTGGACGCCCCCTCACCCCAACCCTCTCCCCGCCGGGGAGAGGGGGCAGCGCCTGCCAAGTCGATCTTGTGAAAATTTTACAACTTCACGATCCGCATTTTCACAGCTTATGTTTTGTCCGGCAAGCGCCTAGAAGGGTCTGAACGGCCCGCGTGCCGACGTCCGGAGGGAGCGCCATGAAGCCCATTCTCGACGAACTCGAACAGCGCCGCGCCGGGGCACGCGCCGGCGGCGGCGGGGCGCGCGTCGCGGCCCAGCACAGGCGCGGCAAGCTGACCGCGCGCGAGCGGCTCGACCTGCTGCTCGACATCGGCTCGTTCGAGGAGTTCGACACCTTCGTGCAGCACCGCTGCGCCGATTTCGGCATGGACAAGGCCGAGAAGATCCCCGGCGACGGCGTCGTCACCGGCTGGGGCACGGTGAACGGGCGCAAGGTGTTCGTGTTCGCCAAGGACTTCACCGTGTTCGGCGGCTCGCTCTCGGAAGCGCACGCCGCCAAGATCACCAAGATCCAGGACATGGCGCTGAAGACGCGGGCGCCGATCATCGGCCTGTTCGACGCCGGCGGGGCGCGCATCCAGGAAGGGGTGGCGGCGCTGGGCGGCTATGGCGAGGTGTTCCGCCGCAACGTGCTGGCCTCCGGCGTGATCCCGCAGATCTCGGTCATCATGGGCCCCTGCGCCGGCGGCGACGTCTATTCCCCCGCCATGACCGACTTCATCTTCATGGTGCGCGACAGTTCCTACATGTTCGTCACCGGGCCGGAAGTGGTGAAGACCGTCACCAATGAGAGCGTGACCGCCGAGGAACTGGGCGGCGCCAAGGTGCACACGACGAAGTCCTCGGTGGCCGACGGGTCGTATGAGAACGATGTCGAGTGCCTGTTGCAGATGCGCCGGCTGATCGACTTCCTGCCCGCCTGCAACACTTCCGGCGTGCCGGTGTGGCCGAGCTTCGACGATGGCGAGCGGCTCGACCCCTCGCTCGACACGCTGGTGCCGGACAACCCGAACAAGCCCTACGACATGAAGGAACTGATCGCGAAGGTCGCCGACGAGGGCGACTTCTTCGAGATCCAGCAAGGCTTCGCCAAGAACATCCTCACCGGCTTCGGCCGGATCGAGGGGCGCACGGTGGGCTTTGTCGCCAACCAGCCGATGGTGCTGGCCGGGGTGCTGGATGCCGACGCCTCGCGCAAGGCGGCGCGTTTCGTGCGCTTCTGCGACGCCTTCGAGATTCCGATCGTCACCTTCGTCGACGTGCCGGGATTTTTGCCGGGCACGGCGCAGGAATATGGCGGGCTGATCAAGCACGGCGCCAAGCTGCTGTTCGCCTATTCGCAGGCGACCGTGCCGCTGGTGACGCTGATCACCCGCAAGGCCTTTGGCGGCGCCTATGACGTGATGGCCTCCAAGCACATCGGCGGCGACGTGAACTATGCCTGGCCGACGGCGCAGATCGCCGTGATGGGTGCCAAGGGGGCGGTGGAGATCATCTTCCGCGCCGATATCGACGACCCCGAGAAGATCGCGGCGCGGACCAAGGAATATGAAGAGCGGTTCCTCTCGCCCTTCGTCGCGGCCGAGCGCGGCTATATCGACGAGGTGATCGCCCCGCGCGCGACCCGCAAGCGCATCGCGCGGGCGCTGGCGATGCTGGCCTCGAAGAAGGTCGAGGCGCCGGCGAAGAAGCACGATAATTTGCCGTTGTAGGCGCTTCCCGCCGGAGCGCCGTCATCCCGAGGTGCGAGCGCAAGCGAGCCTCGAAGGATGCCGAACGGAGCACGAGACGACCATCCTTCGAGGCCCGGCTGCGCCGGGCACCTCAGGATGACGACAGCAGAGAATCGAACGGTCAGGAACGCCCATGTTCTCCAAGATCCTCATCGCCAACCGTGGCGAGATCGCCTGCCGGGTCATCAGGACCGCCCGGCGCATGGGCATTGCCACCGTCGCGGTCTATTCCGACGCCGACAGGGACGCGCTGCATGTGGAGATGGCGGATGAAGCCGTGCATATCGGCCCCGCCCCCGCCGCGCAGTCCTATCTCGATGCGGAGAAGATCATCGCGGCGGCCAAGCAGACCGGCGCGCAGGCGGTGCATCCCGGCTATGGCTTCCTCTCCGAGCGGGCGAGCTTCGCCACCGCGCTGAAGGCGGCCGGCCTCGTCTTCATCGGCCCCAATCCGGGGGCGATCGAGGCGATGGGCGACAAGATCGAATCCAAGAAGGCGGCGGCGGCGGCGAATGTCTCCACCGTGCCGGGCCACCTCGGCGTGATCGAGGATGCCGGCCACGCCGCCCGCATCGCCGACGAGATCGGCTATCCCGTGATGATCAAGGCCAGTGCCGGCGGCGGCGGCAAGGGCATGCGCATCGCCCATTCCCGCGACGAAGTGCAGGAAGGGTTCGACCGCGCCCGCTCGGAAGCCAAGTCCTCCTTCGGCGACGACCGTGTGTTCGTCGAGAAGTTCATCGTCGAGCCGCGCCATATCGAGATCCAGGTGCTGGGCGACAAGCACGGCAACGTCATCCATCTCGGCGAGCGCGAATGCTCGATCCAGCGCCGCAACCAGAAGGTGGTGGAGGAAGCCCCCTCGCCGCTGCTGGACGAAGAGACGCGGGCCCTTATGGGCGCGCAGGCCGTGGCGCTGGCCAGGGCCGTGAACTACGACAGCGCCGGCACGGTGGAATTCGTCGCCGGGCAGGACAAGTCGTTCTATTTCCTGGAGATGAACACCCGGCTGCAGGTGGAGCATCCGGTCACCGAACTCGTCACCGGCATCGACCTGGTCGAGCAGATGATCCGCGTCGCGGCGGGCGAGCCCCTCGCCCTCACGCAGGCGGATGTGACGCTGAACGGCTGGGCGGTGGAGAGCCGCGTCTATGCCGAGGACCCTTATCGCGGCTTCCTGCCCTCCATCGGCCGGCTCACCCGCTACAAGCCCCCGGCGGAAGGGGTGAGCGAGGGCGTCACCGTGCGCAACGACACCGGCGTGCAGGAGGGCGGGGAAATCTCGCTGTTCTACGACCCGATGATCGCCAAGCTGATCACCCACGCGCCGACGCGGGAAGCGGCGATCGAGGCGCAGGCGGACGCGCTCGACGCCTTCGCCATTGACGGCATCCAGCACAACATCCCGTTCCTCTCGGCGCTGATGACGCATGAGCGCTGGCGGGCGGGCAGGCTTTCCACCGGCTTCATCGCCGAGGAATATCCCGACGGCTTCCATGCCACCGCGCCGAGCGCGGCGCTGGCGCGCACGCTGGCGGGCGTGGCGGCGGTGATCGACAATGTCGGCAATGCGAGGAAGCGCCGGATTTCCGGCCAGCTCGCCGGCCGCCCGGTGGTGTTCGAGCATCAGCGAGTGGTGCGGCTCGGCGATCTCACGCTCGCCTGCGAGGTCGACCGCGCGGCGGGCGGCTTCATCGTCAGCTTCCTCGACGCCGAGGGCCGTCCGCTCTCCACCCACGAACTGCGCTCGGGCTGGCACCCGGGCGAACCGGTATGGAGCGGCGTGTTCGACGAGGAGGCGCTTGCCGTGCAGGTGCGCCCGCGCCTCAATGGCGTGGCGCTGGCGCATCGCGGCATCGCGGTCGAGGCGCTGGTCTACACCAGGCGCGAGGCCGAGCTTGCCGCGCTGATGCCGGTGAAGCAACAGGCCGGCAGCTTCAAGCACCTGCTCTGCCCGATGCCGGGCCTCGTCGTCTCCATCGCGGTCAGCGAGGGGCAGGAGGTGAAGGCCGGCGAGACGCTTGCCGTGGTCGAGGCGATGAAGATGGAGAACGTGCTGCGCGCCGAGCGCGACGCCACCATCGCGCGGGTGCACGCCAGGGCCGGCGACAGCCTCGCCGTCGACGCCGTGATCCTCGACTTCGCCTGAGGAGCGCACCATGCACCCGCCGCTCGATCTCGACCTCGCCGGCTTCCCGCCCGCCACCCGCGCGGACTGGCTGGCGCTGGTCGAGGGCGTGCTGAAGGGCGCGCCCTATGACCGGCGCATGGTGACGCGCACGGCCGACGGCTATGGCCTCGACGCGCTGCCGGAACGCCGTCCCAATGCGGCGCCGATCGCCGGGCGGCCGGCCGGGGCGCCGTGGAAGGTGATCGCCCGCATCGACCATGACGCCCCCGCCACCGCCAATGCGCAGATGCTGGAAGACCTCACCGGCGGGGCCGACGGCGTCTCGCTGGTGTTCGCCTCCGCGCCCTCGGCCGGCGGCTTCGGCCTGCCGGCGCGGCATGAGGAACTGGTGGCGACGCTGGACGGGCTGATGGCCGACATGGCGACGCTGCGGGTCGAGGTCGGCGGCTTCCAGGGCCGCGACATCGCTCTCGCCCTCGCCCGGTTGTTCGAGAAGGCCGACCCCGCCGAGCTCGACCTGCGTTTCGGGCTCGATCCCATCGGCGATTTCGCCGCGCTGGGCGCCGCGCCGATCGAATGGGAGGCGCTTTCCGCCCGGCTCGGCCAGACGGTGACGGCGCTTTACAGGCGCGGGCTGAACGCGCCGATGGTGCGGGCGGACGGGCGGCTGCACCATGGCGCCGGCGCCACTGACGCGCAGGAACTCGCCGCCGTGCTGGCCACCGCCCTCGCCTATCTCAAGGCGCTGGAGGCGGCCGGCCTGCCGCTGGACGAGGCGGCACGGCTGATCGAGGTGACGCTGACCGCCGATGTCGACCAGTTCGGCACCCAGGCCAAGCCGCGCGCCTTCCGCCTGCTGTGGCAGACGGTACTGGAGGGCTGCGGCCTCGCGTCCTCGCCGGTCGCGCTTCACATGGAAACCGCGTGGCGCTCCCTGACCCGGCACGACGCCCATGTGAACCTGCTGCGCGGCACCCTCGCCGCCTTCGCCGCCGGGGTCGGCGGGGCGGACAGCGTGAGCGTGCTGCCGTTCACCCAGGCGCTCGGCCTGGCCGACGCGGAGGCGCGGCGGCTCGCCCGCAACACCCAGATCATTCTGATCGAGGAATCCAACCTCCACCGCGTCGCCGACCCCGGCGCGGGGGCCGGCGCCATCGAGGAGCGCACCGAGAAGCTGGCGGCCACCGCCTGGGAGCTGTTCCGCCAGATCGAGCGCGAGGGCGGCATGGTGGAGGCGCTGGCCTCCGGCGCCTGGCAGGCGCGGTTGAAGGCGGCGCGCATGACGCGGGCGAAGGACGTCGCCACCCGCCGGCAACCGCTGACGGGCACCTCGGAATTCCCGCTGCTGGGCGAGACGGCGCCATCCGTGCTCGCCCCCGCCCGCCGCCGCGCCGCGCCCACCCCTGCCGAGGGCGCGCTGCTGTGCGAGCCGCTGGTCGGCGAACGCCTCGCCGAACCGTTCGAGCGGTTGCGCGAGGCGGCGGCGGCCGCGCGGCCTTGCGTGTTTCTGGCCAATCTCGGCACGCCGGCCGACTTCACCCCCCGTGCCAGCTTCACCCGCGCCGCCTTCGAGGCCGGCGGCATCACCGCGCCGGGAAATGACGGCTTCACCGACATGGCGGCGCTGGCCGACGCCTTCCGGGCCTCGGGCGCGCGGATCGCCTGCCTGTGCGGGTCCGACGCGGCCTATGCCGCCGCCGCCGTGGAGACGGCGAGCGCGCTGAAGGCGGCGGGGGCGGTGGGCGTGTATCTCGCCGGCACGCCGGGCGAGGACGCGCCGGCCCATCGCGCGGCGGGAATCGACGGCTATCTCACCGCCGGCATGGATCTGGTCGCCTTTCTCGACGACGCGCAGGCCCGCCTCGGCATTGCCCGGAGAGTGGAACCATGAGGGTCGCCATCCGTTTCCCCAAGGGCGGCTTTCATGCCGCCGGAAACTTAGGGACAGGCCATGAAGACGCTGACTCACGGGTGGACGTTTGCCACCTGCGGCGCGGCGCTTTGGGGGGCGCTGCTGATACCGCCGGCAACGGCACAGGAACTGACCGAACTGAGCCTGCACGACGGCATCTGGGAAGTGGCGACCGAACCGCTCTCGGGACCGTGCGACAAGCGGCTGGAGTTCAAGCTGTCGGTCGAGGAAGGCCGGATCAGCTATGCCGGCATGTGGTCGGTCGAAGCGAGCGGCTCGGTGAGCCCGCTCGGGCGGATCGACATTCGCGTGGTGCGCGGCGACGAGACGGTTTCCGCCCGGGGCGTGGTGCGCGGCGATGTGGCGATCGGCAAATGGGAATCGCCGGTGAAGAACTGTTCGGGCTCGTTCGTGGCGCGCAAGGCCTAGCCCAGGCCCGCACGTGGGAGGGTGCGCGATGAGCCGCATCCCCGACTTCGCGGCGAGGGACTGGCGGGCGCCGCAGCCTGCCGCGCCGCGCGCCGGTGCCGGCGATTGGACGACGCCGGAAGGCATCGCGGTGAAGCCGCTCTACGGCCCGGCCGACCTCGCCGGGCTGTCGGTCGTCGACAGCTATCCCGGCATCGCGCCGTTCCTGCGCGGGCCCTACCCCACCATGTATGCCACCCAGCCCTGGACCATCCGGCAATATGCCGGCTTCTCCACGGCGGAGGATTCCAACGCCTTCTACCGCCGCAACCTCGCGGGCGGGCAGAAGGGGCTGTCCGTCGCCTTCGATCTCGCCACCCATCGCGGCTATGACAGCGACCATCCGCGCGTCGCCGGCGATGTCGGCATGGCCGGGGTGGCGATCGATTCGATCTACGACATGCGTACCCTGTTCTCAGGGATCCCGCTCGACCAGATGAGCGTGTCGATGACCATGAACGGGGCGGTGCTGCCGATCCTCGCGCTGTTCGTCGTCGCGGCGGAGGAGCAGGGGGTGGGCCCGGCCCAGCTTTCCGGCACCATCCAGAACGACATCCTCAAGGAGTTCATGGTCCGCAACACCTATATCTACCCGCCCACGCCCTCGATGCGGATCATCTCCGACATCTTCGCCTTTACCGCCAGGGAGATGCCGCGCTTCAACTCGATCTCGATCTCCGGCTACCATATGCAGGAAGCCGGGGCGACGCAGGACCTGGAGCTGGCCTACACGCTGGCCGACGGTGTCGACTATGTGCGCGCCGGCGTGGCGGCGGGGCTGCCGGTCGACACCTTCGCGCCGCGGCTGTCGTTCTTCTGGGCGATCGGCATGAACTTCTTCATGGAAGTCGCCAAGCTGCGCGCCGCACGGGTGATCTGGGCGAAGCTGATGCAGGACCTGGGCGCGCGGAACCCGAAGTCGCTGCCGCTGCGCACCCATTGCCAGACCTCGGGCTGGAGCCTGACGGCGCAGGACGTGTTCAACAATGTGATGCGCACCATGGTGGAGGCGATGGCGGCGACGCAGGGCCACACCCAGTCGCTGCACACCAACGCGCTGGACGAGGCGCTGGCGCTGCCGACCGACTTCTCCGCCCGCATCGCCCGCAACACCCAGCTCCTGCTGCAGCAGGAGAGCGGCACCACCCGCGCCATCGACCCGTGGGGTGGCTCGTTCTACGTCGAGCGGCTGACCGCCGACCTCGCCGCCAAGGCGCTCTCCCATATCGCCGAGGTGGAGGAACTGGGCGGCATGGCCAAGGCGATCGAGGCCGGCATTCCCAAGCTGCGCATCGAGGAAGCCGCCGCCACCACGCAGGCGCGGATCGATTCCGGGGCGCAGACCGTGGTCGGCGTCAACAAGTACCGGCCCGAGCGCGAGACGCCGATCGACGTACTGCGGGTCGACAATTCGGCCGTGCGCGCCGCCCAACTCGCCAAGCTGGCGCGGCTGAAGGCCGAGCGCGACACGCCGGCGGTGGCCGGCGCGCTGGCGGCGCTGGAGAATGGGGCGCGCGGCAATGGCAACCTGCTGGCGCTGGCCATCGACGCGGCCCGCGCCAAGGCCACGGTGGGCGAGATTTCCGACGCGCTGGAGCGCGTCTTCGGTCGGCACCGGGCGGAAATCCGCGCGGTGTCGGGGGTCTACCGGCGGGAGGCGGGAGCGATGGCCGACAAGGTGGCGCAGGTGCGGACGCGGGTCGAGGCGTTCGAGCAGGAAGAGGGCCGGCGCCCGCGCCTCTTGGTCGCCAAGGTCGGGCAGGACGGGCACGACCGGGGGCAGAAAGTGATCGCCTCCGCCTTCGCCGATCTCGGCTTCGACGTCGATATCGGCCCGCTCTTCGCGACGCCGGAGGAAGCCGCCCGGCAGGCGGTGGAGAACGACGTGCACGTCATCGGCATCTCCTCGCTCGCCGCCGGGCACCTGACGCTGGTGCCGCAGGTGAAGATGGCGCTGGCGGCGCAGGGCCGGCCCGACATCATGGTGGTGGTCGGCGGCGTGGTGCCGCCGCAGGATTACGACGCGGTGCGCGCGGCAGGCGCCGACGCCATCTACCCCCCCGGCACGGTGATCGCCGAAGCCGCCGGGGCGCTGGTCGACACCCTCGCCGAACGGCTCGGCCATGCCAGGCACGCGGCGGAGTAGGCGGCCGGCGCCTCGTCGCCGTCCGGTCCCTCACACCCGTCGGGCGGTCAGGCCAGGGCCTGAAGGCTGTTCTGCAGCGCCGCGCGGGAGATGTTGCGGGTGATGAAGACGATGCGCGTGGTGTGGTCCGCGCTCGGCCAGGCCTGAAGCCGTACCGCCGGGTGCACGATGTTCTGCACCGCGTGCACCACCATCGGGCCGGGCACGCCGCGCACATTGACGATGCCCTTCATGCGCAGCAGGTCCTTGCCGCGCAGCGACAGCACCGCGTTCAGCCAGCGGTTGAGCGCCTCGCGCTCGATGGGCTGGTCCAGCGTCACCGCGAAGGATTTGATCGCCTCGTCATGGTGGCTGTGACCATCACCATCATGATGGTGATGGTGATGGTGATGGTGATGGTCGTGATCGTGGCCGTGGGGATGGTCGAAGGCCTCCGGCTTCAGCCATTGCGCCAGCCCCTCGCCGCTCGCCGTCGGGGTTTGCGGCGCGCGCTCGAACAGTTGCTCCGGCGAAAGCCGGCCGTCTACGGCAGGAACGACCTCGGCGCCGGGGTTGATGCGGGCGAGCCGCGCGCGCAGTGCCGCGACGGTGTCGTTGTCGGCAAGATCGGTCTTGGTGAGGATGACGACGTCGGCCATGGCCACCTGCCGCGCCGCCTCCTCGAACTGGTCGAGCTGGCCGGCGGCGTTCACCGCGTCGACCGTGGTCACCACCGCGCGCAGCCGGAACTGCGAGGAGACGAGTTCCTCGGTGGTGAACATCCCCACGATGGAGGTGGGGTCGGCGAGGCCGGTGGTCTCGATGGCGATGCGCGAGAAGGGCGGGATCTCGCCGCGCGTCTGCTTGGCCTTGAGGTCGGCCAGCGTGTCCACCAGATCGCCGCGCACCGTGCAGCAGATGCAGCCGCTCTGCAGCACCACCGCGTTCTCGATGGCGCTTTCGACCAGCAGGTGGTCGATCGCGACATCGCCGAACTCGTTGATGATCACCGCGGTATCGGCCATGCCGGGATCGCGCAGCAGATGATTGAGCAGCGTGGTCTTGCCGCTGCCGAGGAAGCCGGTGATGAGCGTGACCGGAAGTGCCGACATGACCGCCTCGCTCAGATGTCGAGTTCCAGGATGTAGAGCCCGCCGGAATGCCGGTCGACGGTGTAGACGATGGCGTTCTCGTCGACATAGACGTCGTTGATCTGTGCCGCCGGCACCCGGGAATGGGCCGGCGCCGGCGGCACGAAGGCGGCGACCTCGTTGGGCCGGAGCGGGTCGGAGGTGTCGTAGACCCGCAGCCCGCCATTGAACAGGGTGGCGAAGATCAGCGTGTCGGACTGGAAGGCGGTGTCGCGCGGCGGGTTTTCATGGACGTTGTGGGCGCCGTAGCGCCCGCCCTTGCGGCCATATTCCTCCACCGGAGGCATCGGCAGCACGCTCAGCGGGACCAGATTGTCCTCCTTGCGGGCGTCGATGATCCAGTTGAGCTTGGGCCAGTCGAGCCCGTCATCGTAAACGCACTCATGGGTCGCGATGATCAGCTCGCGGCTGAACAGCGGCATCATGGTGTGGGTGAAGCCGGGAAAGGGCGGGTTCGGGTTGAACCGCGAGATCACCTTGGGGCGCGCCTTGTCGGCGATGTCGAGGATGTAGCCGCCGCCGTCGATGTAGCCGACATAGCAGCGGTCGGGACGCTGCGGGTAGGCATTGGTGTTGTGGCAGCGAAAGCCGGTGTCCAGCTTCAGCCGCTCGGGCGGCGGGGCCTCGTCACCCTCGGCGGTGCCGGGCATCCACCAGCGACCGACCTCGACCGGCCGGGTCGGGTCGCGCACGTCGATGATGCGGTAGGCTTGGTCGTCGAGCTGGTTGCGCGGGGTGAAATCGGCGGCGCCGGCGGCACAATGGATATATTCGCCATCCACGAACCAGACCTGATGGACACCGCGCGAGTGCGGGCCGGAACAGTCGAAAAAGCTGACCGGGCGCGGGCTCTCCGGCACGGAGACGTCGAACAGCTCGATGCCGGCGGGGGTCATGCCCGGCTCGACGGTCTGGTAGGCGACGGCCATGAGGTTGCCGTGAACCTCCAGCGAGTTGGAGCGCACGCGATTGTGCGGCAGGTCGGTCTGCACGACGACGCGCGGCTTGCGCGGATCGGTGACGTCGACGCCGGTGAAGTTCTTCGGCGGCCCCTCATGCGCCAGCCACAGAATGCGGCGGCCATCGGGGGCGGCCTGTAGCGAATTGCCTTCGCCGATGGCGCCATAGCCGGCGAGAAGGTCATGGCCGATGAGGCGCATTCCGCGAATCAGATCAGGCGTCACGTCGGCTCTCCCACACTTTTTGATTGTTCGTCGGCCGCTGCGCACGCAGCGTGCCCGCCTGTTCGACAGGAACCGACCGGTCCCTCAAGCGGATTATTGTCGTTAATCTGGAGAATGTTCGAACATCGCCGCCAAGTCAATTGCGACTGGCTGGAACAGGCCGGCTGAAACGGGGGAACCGAAACAGGGAGCCGAAACAGGGAACCGAAACAGGGAACCGAAACAGGGAACCGAAACAGGCTTGGCAGCGGCAGGCTACGCGCCGGCGGCCTGCGCGCCGGTGGCGATGCGGCGGGCAATGGCCTGGTAGTTCTTCGCCACCACCTCGACGCTGCCCTGGAAGTGGCGGGCCAGGATGTCGGTGGCGAGGTCGGCGTCGCGCGCGATGGCGGCTTCCGCCACCTTGCGGTGCTGCTCGCGCACCCGCTTCAACAGATCCGCCGACCCGCCGACCTCGACGATGACGGCCCGGCGGTAGCGCTGGAAATGGTCGGACAGCGCACCGCAGAAATGCAGCAGCCACGGCGAATTGCAGCTCGATATCAGGCTGAAATGAAAGCGGTCGTGGCGGCGCTCCCACTCGTCGATGGAGTCGCGGTCGGAAGCGGAATTCGGCACCGGGCCACGTTCGAGCCGGTGCAGGGCTGCGAGGATCTCGCCCTCCCACTCATCGTCGCCGAGCGCGATCGACTGGCGCAGCGCCTTGCAGCTGAGTTCGGTGCGCAGCGCGCACAGATCGTGCAGATCCTCCAGCGAGAGCGGCGCGACGGTGTAGCCGCGATGGCCTTCGAAATGCACCAGATGCTCGGAGACCAGCCGCGACAGCGCCTCGCGCAGCGGGCCGATGCCGACCCCGTAATGGGCGCTGAGCTGACGAAAGCGCAGCCGCTCGCCGGGCTGGAGATGGCCGGCGATCAGGTCGCGGCGCAGATGGGAATATACCTCGACGCCAAGCGTGTTGGCGTCCTCTCGTGCCGGAGCGGCCGGACGAAGCTGGATCGACACTGAATGCTCCCGACATGGCTTTATTCGCCGGCATCATGCCCCGTGGCGCGTGTTCGATCAATTGTCCGATATTCGAAACTCGCCGCCGGCGCTCGCGCCTCCCGCCGGCTGTTCGCTGGCGATGCGCTCCATCACGCTGGAGACGCCATCGAGGAAGGTGTCGATGGCATTGCGCAGCATGGTCTCGCGGTCGACCTGCATCTCCAGCCCGTACACGATCTGGCGCACGCCGTAGTAGAAGATACCGCCCTGGAGGGTCCAGAACAGTTCCACCTCTTCCGGTCGGAGCGGGTCGCTGTCGGGACGCCCGAAAGCCTTGCGGGTCGCCCGCGCGATCGGCTTCAGGATCTCGGTCTCGACGGTCGTGGTGTAGAGCCGGGTGATGTCGACGCCGCGCAGGCCGGAGAACAGATAGATGCGCAGCCATTCCGGGGTGAAGATCGTGCGGGTGTAGTCGTCATAGAAGGACAGGATGCGCTGGCGGATCGGCACCGCCTCGTCGAGCAGCCCCTCGCGCCATTCCGGCTTCCAGCGATTGACGTAGATCTCGCGATACACGGCCGCGATCAGATCGTCCTTGCTGGGGAAATAGCGGTAGAGCAGCGGCTGGGTGACGCCGAGGCGTTGCGCCAGCTCGCGGGTGCCGGCCCCAAAGCCGACCTCGGAGAACAGGCTGACCGCCTTGCGAACGAATTCACGGTGACGTTCCTCCGGCTTGATCCGGGACCGGCGCTGCTTCGGAGGGGCTTCGGTGGTGTCGATGTCGTGCGTGAGGGCCATCGGGCTTTCTGTTCAGACGATCGGATTGTCGCTCTCCAGCCCCAGGGCCACGCGCCCGAAGGCGGCGTTGGCCATGTCGGCACTGAAGGCGATATGGGCATTTATAGCATGGGCGTCGCGAAAACGACGCTGCTGGGAACTGGCGAGATACAGCGCCTGCGCGCCGCTGGCGGCGTTGATGTCGTCGACCGCCGCGGTGGTGAGCCCGGTGGAATAGGCGAGATCGCGGCGATAGGCCTGTTTGGTGACGATATCGGGCACGATGCCGCGTTCGGCGTCCCGGCTTGCCTCTTCGCAGATGCCGATCATCACCCGCCGCGCATGGGAAAGCCTGGACGCCGCCAGGCCGATGCGTATCTGCGTGCTCTGCAAATCCGCCAGCCGGGCGCCGGTGTAGCTGGCGGCCCGGGTCCCGGCGCTTTCGACATAGGCGTTCAGCGCGCCCTCGCCATTGCCGAGGCCGATGCCCGAGAGGATGGCGGGAAACAGCGCGAACACCGGAATGCGGTAGAGCGGCGCGGGATGGCGCTCGCTGCCCGGTGTCGCCGTGCCCTTGAGGTCGGCGGCGGAGACCGTCATCTCCTCCGGCACGAACAGTTCGTTGCAGACCACGTCCTTCGAGCCGGTGCCCTTGAGCCCGGTGACGTGCCAGGTGTCGAGAATCTCATAGTCGCGGCGATGGACCAGGAAGATGCGGTGATCCGGGGCCTCGCCGTCCTCGCGCACCACACCGGCCAGCATGTTCCAGTCGCACACATCGACGCCGGAGGAGAACGGCCATCTGCCGGAGATGACATAGCCGCCCGGCACCTTGCCGACCTTGGCGGCCGGAAACACGAAGGACGAGGCGATCAGCGCGTCCGGGTTCTCGCCCCAGACGCGGTCCTGCGCCTGCGGGGGAAACATCGCCAGCATCCAGTGATGGCTGGCGAGGTTGGTGAGGTTCCAGCCGGTGGAGGCGCAGCCGGCGGCGACCGCCGCGCCGATGGTGATCAGGCAGCCGTAATCCAGCTCCGAGCCGCCGACCGCGCGCGGTTGCAGCATGCGGTAGAGCCCGGCCGCGTGGAGGTCGCGCTCGTTCTCCGGCGCCAGCCGGCGAAGCTCTTCCGTGCGCGGCGCGCGTTCGGCGAAGGTGGCGGCGAGATCGACGGCGGCGGCCAGCAATTCGTCGTGCCGGCGGGCCTTGTCGGAACAGGACCGGGTGATGTTGGCGGCGAGGAGGTCGGCGGCGAGGAGGTCGGGCATGGCGTGCTCCCTTGGTGGTTCACGCCCGGCCGCGTTTGCGGCCGAGATAGAGCGTGGCGTCGAGGTTCTCGCCGACCTGCTCGAAACGGTCGGCAAGGCGCTTCAGCTCGGGCAGGCGCGCGGTGTCGAGCGTCGCCACTTCCGGCCAGTCGACCTCGACGAGGTTGCCGCCGGGGTCGCGCAGATAGAGCTGCACGGTGCCGTCGGGCATCTCGTTGACGCCGTTGCCGAAAGTCTTGTGGTCGATGAGGTCGCGCTCCTTCGCGCGCTCATACACCGCCATGAAGTCGTCGACGTCGAGGGCGAAGTGCTGGTAGGCCGGTATCGCGTCCGGCAGCGCGAAGATGTGCACCTGCTGGTCGCCGCAGCGCAGATACTGGGTGCGGAAGCCGAAATTGTAGGTCGGGATGATCTCCATGCCGAACATCTCGACATAGAAGCGAACCGATGCGTCGACATCGCTGGCGCCGATCGACAGATGGTTGAGGCCGGTGGCTTTCATTGGCGTCGCTCCTTTTTAATTATCGAACGATAATTATTCTTGTTGACGGCACCTGGCAAGCCGGCGGCGGCGGCCGCGCCGCTCTTGACAGGATGACCGCTTAAGTTTTCACTCGATAAATAATAGAGCGCTGCGCCACATTCAACAGCGCTCGACAAGGCCGATCCGGAAGCGAGGGCGCCCGATCCTCGCAGCGGTCGCGCCGGGAGGAGATGTGATGGCCCGTCACTTGAAGACGGCACGCTCGGCCAGCGAGCGCGCCAGCGACGACGCGAAGGTTCGCGCCACTGTCGAGCAGATCCTGCAGGAGATCGAGGCCGATGGCGATGCCGCCGTCCGCCGCTATTCCGAGCGCTTCGATACCTGGTCGCCGGAGTGCTTCCGGCTCTCCGAACAGGACATCGAGGCGGCGCTCTCCAAGGTGTCGAAGGCCGATCTCGACGACATCCGGTTCGCCCAGGCGCAGGTGCGCAATTTCGCGGAAAAGCAGCGCGCCTGCCTGGTCGACCTCGAGGTCGAGACGCTTCCGGGCGTGGTTCTGGGCCACAGGAACGTGCCGGTCGACCGCGTCGGCTGCTATGTGCCCGGCGGCAAATATCCCATGGTCGCCTCCGCGCATATGAGCGTGGTGACCGCCAAGGTCGCCGGCGTGCGCAGCGTGGTGGCGGCGGCACCTCCCTTCCGGAACGGCCCGCACCCGGCCATCGTGGCCGCGATGCATCTGGCCGGCGCCGACGAGATACTGGTGCTGGGCGGCGTGCAGGCGGTGGCGGCGATGGCGCTGGGGACCGAGACCATCGCCCCTGTCGACATGCTGGTCGGGCCGGGCAACGCCTTCGTGGCGGAAGCCAAGCGCCAGCTCTACGGCCGGGTCGGCATCGACCTGTTCGCCGGCCCCACCGAGACGCTGGTGATCGCCGATGACAGCGTCGACGCCGAGATCTGCGCGACCGACCTGCTGGGTCAGGCCGAGCACGGCCCGACCTCGCCGGCCGTGCTGCTGACGACCTCGGAGAAGCTGGCCCGCGCCACCCTGGCGGAGATCGACCGCCTGCTGACGATCCTGCCGACTGCCGAGATCGCCCGCGCCGCGTGGCGTGATTTCGGCGAGGTGATCGTCTGCGACGGCCTGGAGGAGATGGTGCGCGAGGCCGACCGCATCGCCTCCGAGCATGTGCAGGTGATGACCGCGGACCCGGACTATTTCCTCGCCAATATGCGCAATTACGGCGCGCTGTTCCTGGGGCCGCGCACCAATGTGGCCTATGGCGACAAGGTGATCGGCACCAACCACACGCTGCCGACCCGGAAAGCGGCGCGCTATACGGGCGGGCTGTGGGTCGGCAAGTTCATCAAGACCTGCACCTACCAGAAGGTCACCAGCGACGCGGCGAGCGCGATGATGGGCGAATACTGCTCGCGGCTCTGCGTGCTGGAAGGTTTTCTCGGCCATGCCGAGCAGGCCAATGTGCGGGTGCGCCGCTATGGCGGGCGCAATGTCGCCTACGCCACCGCGGCCGCCAAGGTCGGCTGACGCCAAACTCGGCGGACGCTAGGCCGGCGTCGTCCGCGGTGGCCTCGCGCGTGCCTTCGGCCCGCCTCCGGTGGGAGCGTGCTTCCGCCGGATGTGAGGCCGCTTTGATTGAGTGGAAGACAGTCCCGATGATAGGATGACGAAAATAAAACGCAGGGAGAACGCCAATGTCTGCGGAGAAAGTCGTCGCTACGTTCAAATGCTACCTGAGGAAATGCGCCATTATCCTTGGATCTGGGTACATTATACATAATACCGAATGCGATCCGCAGAAATGACCAGCGCGCCTCGCGCGCGACACGGGCCTGCATGAGGATCGGCGAAGCCGTCTGCTTCGTCGTATCTCCCCTTTCGTTGAGTGGAAACCGGAAATGGCTGTACTGAGCGACCGCGCGCCCTATCAGGCGTTCGTGGATCGACCCCGGCTGCATCTGCCGAACGAGGCGCGGGTTGCGGTGTGGGTCATCGTCAATGTCGAGGAATGGTCGATCGAGCGCACCCTGCCGCGCACGGTGCTGCCGGCGCCGATGGGCCAGCCGCTGATGCCCGACCTGCCGAACTGGGCGTGGCACGAATATGGCATGCGGGTGGGCTTCTGGCGCCTGCTGGCGGCGCTGGAAAAGCGTGGAATCCGTGCGACCTTCGCGGTCAACGGCAATGTCTGCCATTCCTATGAGCGGGTGGCGCGCGGCGCCCGCGACGCCGGCTGGGAGTTCATGGGCCATGGCTTCACCCAGCGGCCGATGCATCATCTGGAAGACCAGCGGAAGGCGATCGCCGACACGGTGGAGGCGATCCGCGCCTATACCGGCAAGCCGCCGGCGGGCTGGGAAAGCCCGGGCCTGACCGAGAACGAGGACACGCTCGACCTGCTGGCGCAGGCCGGCATCGGCTATGTCGCGAACTGGGTGATCGACGACCTGCCGCTGGAGCTTTCCACCCGGCACGGCCCCATCCTCTCGGTGCCCTACTCGGTGGAGACCAACGACATCGTGGTCCACGCGGTGCAGCATCTGCCGTCCGATGCCTTCATGCGCCGCTGCATCGACCAGTTCGACCGCCTGTGGCTGGAGGGCGAACAGAACGCCCGGGTGATGGCGATCAGCACCCACCCCTACCTCACCGGCGTGCCACACCGCATCGGCTATTTCGAGCAACTGCTCGACCATGTGCTGGCGCGCGCGCAGACCGCGATCATGACCGGCGAGGAGATCGCCGCCTGGTACCGCACCGCCGCCTGACATCCGGGCGACGGTTCAGAGCGCTCCGCCGGAGGTGCCGGGCGCGCAGGGCAGCGTCTCGCCTTCCCAGAAGGCGCTCAGCTCGGGCCCGAGAAGCCGGTGGAACAGGCCGAACTGCGGGTCCGCGAGGTCCGCCGGGCCGTAGGTCACAACCGCGATGGCGGCGGCTGCAAGGCGCTCCTTGCGCCGCCGGGTGGCGGCCGGCGGCAGTGTCGACTGCGCCGGCAGCACCGCGCGCATCGCGTCGCCCAGCCAGAACGCGAAATCGACCTGGACCAGATCGTCCGCCGCCCCGCCCCGCGCCCCCGGCGTCGGCTCCGGGGCGTACAGGAAGGCGCGCGGCAGCGGCACCGGGGCGGAATAGAGGAAGTCCTCGGCCCGAAACAACCCGTCGAACGGCGCCAGCCGCGCCTCCAGCTGGCCGCGATGGGTCGCGATCCGGTGGGCCAGGAAGTCGAAATAGCGCTGGACGAAACGCGCGCCCATCAGGTTCCACTGGCCGCTCAGCCGGGCAAGATGCGCGGCCAGCCGCCCGGCCAGCGGGGCCTCGGCCTCGAAGGCGCCGGCGGCGGGCAGATCGAGCCCGCAATTGTTCAGCCGCAGCGGGCCGCCCGACCGATCGACGAGGGCGAACGGAAAGTCCGCCGCGATCTCGACGCCGTCCTCGTTCCAGCGGGAAAGCGTGATGCGGTCCGGCGACCAGTTGTCGACGCCATAGGGGATCAGCGTCGCAGGCACGTTTCTGCGCATGTCCTCACTCTCAGCGGCGGGTCTCGGGATGCCAGATGAGCAGGCGGGCGCGCAGATATTCAAGGCTTTTGACGACGACGAAGCCGAGAATGATCACCTCGACGATGCCGGCGAACACCCCGACCGAATCGGCGAAGCGTCCGGCGGTGATCATCGCGCCGCCGATGCCGCGCCCGCCCATCAGCATCTCGGTGACCACGGTGGTGATCATGCCGACGGGCAGCGCCACCTGCAGCCCGGTGAGAATCTGCGGCAGCGCCATCGGCAGGTGCACCTCCCACAGGATCTCGTGTTCCCTGGCGCCGAACGAGCGTGCCGACCAGATCGGCCATTTGTCCAGCGCCGTGGTGCCGGCATAGGTCGCCGCCACGATGGGGAAGAAGCAGGAGAACGCCACCATGATGATCTTCGAGGTGTCGTAGATATCGAACCACAGGATGAAGATCGGCAGGAAGGCGATCTTCGGCATCGGGAAGCCGACCGAAATCAGCGGGTCGAAGAACCAGCGCACCGCCTTCGAGCGCGACATCACAATGCCGAGCGGGATGCCGATGAGCGCGGCGATGAGGAAGCCGCTGAGGGCGCGATAGAGCGTCAGCCCCAGATCGACCAGCACGACGCCCGACAGGAGGTCGGTCCACAACCGCACCAGAACGGTGCTGAGCGGCGGCAGAAGGAACGGGTTGAGCGCGCCGAAGCGGGCCCCGAACTCCCAGAACGCCGCCAGCGCGACGATCACCGACACCTGCACCAGCGTGTCCACCGTGCGGGGGGCGATGTGACGGCGCGGTGCCGGCGCGGGAGCAGCGCCCTTGGTGGCGGGTCCGACATGGGACATGGTCATCACGCCTCCCTCCAGCGCAGCAGCCGACGCACCAGCGCCGCATAGAGGCGGTCGGCGGCGAAGCCGATGGCGGCAACGAAGAAGATGGCGGCGAACATGGCGGGATACAGCCCGCCATCGCCGAGCGAGGAGATCATGTAGCCGACGCCGTCGGTGGCGATGACGAATTCCGACGAGACCATCAGGATGAACGAGAAGGCCAGCGCGGTGCGGCAGCCATTGAGGATGTCCGGCATCGCCGCCGGCAGCACCACCTCGCGCATCACCTGCGCCCGCGAAGCGCCCAGGCTCGCGGCCGACCACAGCAGGAAGGGGTTCACGCCCTTGGCGCCATTATAGGTACCGACGACGACGGGGAGCAGGCAGCCGAGGAAGATCAGCAGGATCTTGGAACTGTCGCCGAGGCCGAGCCAGATCATCACCACCGGGATCAGCGCCGATTTCGGCATCGGGTAGAACAGTTGCACGATCGGGTTGACGATCAGGCGCACGGGACGGAACGAGGCCATCAGCAGGCCGGCGCCGATGCCGATCACCACGGCAAGGCCCAGCCCGGTCGCCGCGCGGCTGATCGAGCGGGCGGAGTTGTAGAGCAGGTCGCCACTGAGCAGCATGGTGGTGAAGGCGCTGAAGATGTCGGCCAGGTCGGGCAGCATCTGCCGCGAGATCAGCCCGGTGCGCCCGAGCAGGTCCCAGACGATGAACAGCACCGCTACCGGCGCATAGCGCAGCAGCGTGCCGGCGAGATGGTAGAGGCGCGGGGAGCCGGCGGACGGCATCGGCGCGGGAGCGGTTGCCGCCATCAGTGCGCCCCCCGCGTCGCGGCGATGGCCTGTTCGCGCACCAGCCGCCATATCTGCTCGCTGAGCTGGATGAACTGGCTGTCCTCCAGGATTTCCTCGCCGCGATCCTTGGGCAGGTCAACGTCGATGATGTGCTCGATGCGGCCGGGACGGGCGCTCATGATCGAGATCCGGTCGGCGAGGAACACCGCCTCCTGCACGTCATGGGTGACGAACACCACGGTCTTGCGGCTGCGCCGCCAGATCGCCCGCAACTCTTCCTGCATCACCCGCCGCGTCTGCGCGTCGAGCGCGCCGAACGGCTCGTCCATCAGCAGGATGCGCGGATCGACCGCCAGCGTGCGGGCGATGGCGGCGCGCTGCTGCATGCCGCCGGAAAGCTGCGAGGGATAGGAATCCTCGAAGCCGGTGAGATGCACCAGATCGATGTATTCCTGCGCCCGGCGGGCCCGCTCGTCGGCGGCGAAACCCGCCTTCTTGAGCCCGTACAGCACGTTGTCGCGCACCGTCTTCCACGGGAACAGGGCGAAGTTCTGGAACACGATGCTGCGGTCCGGCCCCGGCCCGGTCACCACCCCCTTGGGGGTGACGATCTGCCCGCTTTGCACCGGGATGAAGCCGCCGAGCAGATAGAGCAGCGTGCTCTTGCCGCAGCCGGATGGCCCGAGCAGGCAGTGGAACTCGCAATCGCCGATGTCGAGGCTGATGCGGTCCAGCGCCAGGACCCCATGCCCCGCCGGGCCGTAGCTGTGCGAGACATTCCGGATGGCGATGCCGGTCGCGGCATCCTCCATCCTCTGCGCGCTCGCGGCCCTCATTGCGCGCCGGCCTCGATGCGGCGCTTGGCCTCCTCGACGAAGCTCAGATCGACGTAGTTGGGATCGACGGTGATGCCGGTGGGCGACAGGCCCAGTTCCACCGCGATGTCGATGCTTTCCTGGATCGCCTTGACGTTGGGGATCATGAACGGGTCGCGGAAATAGTCTTCCTTGGTGAAGAGGTGGGTCAGCGTGTCGGGCGATTGCTGCATGAAGTCGGCGATGATCTTCACCGCCTCGGTGCGGTTCTTCGGGTCGGTGAACCAGCGCACCGCCCGCACATGATCCTCGAAGAAGTCCATCAGCGCGGTGCGGTTGGCCTCGAGGAACTTGCCATTGGCGGTGAGGAAGACCAGTTGCGAGGGGCCCATCGCGTCCTTGGAGGTGAACAGCACCTTGTACTTGCCGCTGGCGATCAACTGTTTCGACATCGGCTGGAGCACGGTGCCGAGGTCGAGCTTGCCCTCGTCGATCATCGGCGGGATGTTCGGGAAGGCGACTTCCACCATGGTGAAGTCGCGCTTGTCCCTCATGCCCTTGGCGCGGAACATGGCGCGGATGGCGGTGTCGGAGGCGGAGCCGATGGCGTTGGTGCCGATCCGCTTGCCCTTCATGTCCTCGATCTTGTCGATGCCGGAATCGGCGCGGACCAGAAAGGTCTCGGAGTGGTAGCCGTCGACGCCGTCCTGGATGATGTCGGCCACCACCTTGACGTCGAGGCGGGCATTGTTGACCGCCAGCGCCAGAACCAGCGGCCCGAACGCCGCCATGTCGATCTCGTTGGCCGCCATGGCGGTGATCTGCGGGGAGCTGCCGCGGAAGCGGATCGGCTCGACGGTGTAGCTCTTGCCGTAATGCTTGAGGATGTCGGGCTTGCTGTAGAGCACCGGGATGAGGTGGCCCGGCATGGTCGACCAGCCGATGCGGATATTGACCGGGTCGGCGCTGGCGGTGTGCGGCGAGGCGACGGTGAGAAGCGCGGCGGCAAGCGCGGTCGCGAGCGCCAGGGCGCCCTTTCTGATAGCCATGGTCGTATTCTCCCTTGCTCGCGGTCGATGCCACGATGCTTTTGTTGGGTACGTCCGATATCTCGCCCTGGTCGCCTGTCACAGACGCTCAGGAGGGTCTGTCGGTCGTCTGGCGTTCCGGTTTTGCGCTCTTTGGAGCTGCGGTTCCGGTCCCTTATTTATCGGTAGATAATTCTCTAGATTTTCGATCATGTCAACGAAGTTGGATGATCGGATAGGCTTTCGCGTTGTTGCGGGTCGCGGATCCGGTGGTCTGCCAGTGTATTTGCGCCAGGACCCGCCGGATCACTTCCGCGTCAGCGCCCGCCGCCAACCGGGACGATGGCGGCGGTGATATAGGCGGCGGCCGGCGAGGCCAGCCACATCACCGCCGCCGCCACTTCAGAGGCTTTTCCGGCCCGGCCCAGCGGCACGCCCGGCCCCAGCCGGGAAAGCCGATCCGGGGCGCCGGCGGCGGCGTGCAGCCCGGTCTCGATCAGCCCGGGCGCGACCGCGACGACGCGGATGCCCTCGGCCCCGACCTCGCGGGCCAGCCCGATGGTAAGGCTGTCGATAGCGCCCTTGGTAGCGGCGTAGTGCACCCATTCGCCGGCACCGCCGAGGGTGGCGGCGAGGGACGACAGGTTGACGATCACCCCGCCGCGCCCGCCCGATCGGGTCGACATGCGCCGCACCGCTTCGCGGCAGCACAGGAAAGTGCCGGTGACGTTGATCGCCAGCAATTCGGCCAGCATGGCGGCCTCGATCGCCTCGACCCGGCCGAGACGGCCGACGCCGCCGGCATTGTTCACCAGCACATCGGGAGCGCCGAAGGCGGAATCCACGGCCTGGAACAGCGCCACGATATCGGCCTCGACGGCGACATCGGCCTTGACCACCAGCGCCTTTCCGCCGGCGCGCTCGATGTCCCGCCCGACCGCCTCGGCGCCCTCCGCGTCATGTTTGTAAGTGAGGGCGACCCGGTAGCCGGCCGCGCCGGCTGCCCGGGAGATGGCGGCGCCGATGCCCTTGGAGCCGCCGGTGACGATCATGACGGGGTTTCGCGTGGTTTCGCTCATGGGTTCAACCTCGGTTCACCGTGACGAAACGATCCAGCCCCGCCGCTTCGACGATGGCTTCCAGCACGGCGACGCCATGGATCATCTGGTCGTGGGGGATGGGAAAGGGCATGCCGCCTTCCGCCGCCTGCGCGAACGATTCGAGCTCGGCACGGACGGTGTCGGCGTTCTCGACCTCCTGCGTCACGGGCGGCCGCGCTGCCGCGTTGGGCGCATCGGGCGCGGGATGGAAGGCGAAATGCGCCAGCGAGGGCGAGGTGATCTCGGCCCACCCTTTGGAACCATGGACGGCGAAGCGATAGGCCGGCGCCGTGGCGGTCATGGCGAGCAGCGAGCCGGTCCCGCCTTGCGCGAAGCGCAGTAGCACGGAGGTGGTGTCGGACAGGCGGGAGGGCGCGGCGCGGTGGACGCTCTGGCAGGCCACCGCCTCGATCTCGCCGAACAGGTCGATCATGCTATCGACGATGTGGACGCCCAGCCCGGTCATGCCGCCGGCCGGCGACTGCTCGGGATCGGTGCGCCAGACGCCCTTGGGAAGGAACAGCCCGCTGGGCGCGCTCATCAGGCCATCGCAATGCAGCACGGTGCCGAGTTCGCCCCGCCGCACCATGTCGCGCAGCCGCGCCATGTTGGGGTGGAAGCGCCGGTTGTGGCCGAGGCCGAGCGTGATGCCGGCGTCGCGCGCCGCCGCGACCGCCGCGACCGCGCTGGCCCGGCTCATGGTGAACGGCTTCTCGACGAAGACATGCTTGCCGGCCTGCGCCGCCATCGCGACCTGCCTTGCATGGTCGAGATGGGGCGTCGCCAGCACCACGGCGTCGATCGAGCGGTCGGCCAGCACCGCCTCATAGCTGTCCCTGAGGTCGATGCCGAGCCCGGACGCATAGTCGGCCGCCGCCGCGCGGGTGCGGGTGGCGCCGGCGGTGAAGGTGATGGTGTCGCTCTTGCCCTGCACCGAGCCGACCAGGGTCCTGCCCCAACGGCCCATGCCTATGATTGCGGCCCTGATCATCGCGTTTGTCCTTGAAATCGCGGCCTTCAGAAAGCGACCTTGTCGGCACCTTTGAGGTGCAGGATCTCGCGCGCTTCGTCCGGGGTCGCCAGTTCCAGCCCCATGCCTTCCAGTATCTGGCGCGCCTTGCGCACCTGGTCGGCGCTCGACGTGGCGAGCTGGCCGGGGCCGAGCCAGAGCGAATCCTCCAGTCCCACGCGCACATTGGCGCCCATCGAGGCCGCCATGGCAGCGATCCGCATCTGCGAGGCGCCGGCGCCGAGCACCGACCAGCGATACTGGTCGCCGAACAGCCGGTCGGCCGTGCGCTTCATGTGGATGATGTCTTCCGGGTGGGTGCCGATGCCGCCGAGAATGCCGAACACCGACTGCACGAACAGCGGCGGCTTCACCAGGCCACGGTCGAGGAAGTGCTTGAGATTGTAGAGATGGGCGATGTCGTAGCACTCGAACTCGAAGCGCGTGCCATTGTCGTAGCAAGTCTCGAGTATGTACTCGATGTCCTTGAACGAGTTGCGGAACACCAGGTCGCGGGTGGCTTCCAGATGCTGGCGCTCCCAGTCGAACCTGAACTCCTTGTAGCGGTCGAGCAGGTGGTAGAGGCCGAAATTGATCGAGCCCATATTGAGCGAGGCGACTTCCGGCTTGAAGTGGGCGGCCGGCAGCACGCGCTCCTCCACCTTCATATAGGGGCTGCCGCCGGTGGTGATGTTGATGGCGGCATCGGTCTGTTGCTTGAGCTGCGGCAGGAACCGCCCGAACGCTTCCGGCGTCTGGTCCGGCTTGCCGGTGTCCGGGTTGCGGGCGTGCAGGTGCAGGATGGCGGCGCCCGCCTCGGCGGCGCCGAGCGCATCGGCGATGATCTCGTCCGGCGTCACCGGCAGATGCGGCGACATGGACGGGGTGTGGATCGCGCCCGTGCAGGCGCAGGTGACGATGACCTTGCGTGCGGCAGCCATGGTTTTTCTCCGCGGCGATGGACAGGAAGGATGGCGGCGCGAGGCCGCCATATCGAGCTTCGGAGTTACTTGATCGCCTGCGGATTGATCGGCGAGCCGGTGCCGCCGGTGATGATCAGCGGCGGGCCGCAGAAGAAGAACTCGTAGACGCCGTCCCGCGCGCAGTCCTCGGCGAGTTCCTTGACGTAGAAGATCTCGCCCATGCACAGGCCCATGGCGGGGATGACGACCCAGTGCCAGGGCTGGTTGGCCTCGGTGGTCTCGTTCGGCCGCACCTCGACGCCCCAGGTGTCGGAGCAGATCGCGGCGATCTCCTTCTCCTGGCACCAGTAGCAGTTCTCGAACTTCACGCCCGGCGCGTCGCCGCCGGCATAGCCGCCCCAGGCGCCTTCCTTCAGGCAGCGTTCCATCTGGCCGGTGCGGATGATGACGAAATCGGCGCGGCGGATCTCCACGCCCTGCGCCCTGGCGCAGGCGTCGAGCTCGTCATTGGAGATGGCCTCGCCGTCCTGCAGCCAGTCGACGCCGCGATGCCGGGCGATGTCGAGCAGCACGCCGCGCCCGTTCATCTTCGACTTGGAATGCTCGATGCCGAGCACGCTGAGCCCGCGCGAGTCGATCAGCTTGGCGTCGTGGCCATTATAGGCCGAGTCCTCGTAGAAGATGTGGCCGAGCGCGTCCCAGTGCGTGGCGCCCTGGACGCAGAGATTGAGCGTGTCGTCGGCGTAGCGGATATTGTTCCAGTCCTGCTGGCCGGCGACGGCGTCGGTGCCGGTGGCGAGCATCTGGTGGATCGGGTTGAAGCGGCCGCCGAACAGGCCGTTCTGCGGGCCGTCGCGGTCGAGCGGGATGCCGAGCGCGAACACCCTGCCGGTCTTGATGAGCGCGGCCGCCTCGACGATGTGCTGCGGCGTGACGTGATTGAGGGTGCCGCTATGGTCGTCCTTGCCCCAGCGTCCCCAATTGGACAGCGCCTTGGAGGCTTCGGCGATGGCAGCTTTTCCGACCTTGATATCCATGGGCTCTTTCCGCGTTTTCGATTGACAGCCGCGCCACATCGCCGGCGCCGATGCCGGGGCGGGATGCGGTGAGGAACGGTGGGAAGAGCCGCGCGGCCGGTGCCGGATCGGGCCGATCGTTGGACGGCCCGATCCGCCGGCGGGGCCGCTTTCGCGTCCGGCACGGCCGATCCGGATCGCGCAAGGGCGAACGGAGCGGTGTTCACTGGCGTCTCTCCCATGGCAGCCTTTTCCGGCCGCCGCCCCGTCTTGAACGACGAGTTGTTTATCAGTTGATAAATATTTACGAGGTTTTGCGGCTTGTCAATCGGATCACCGGCGGACCGACCAAATCAGCGCCATCGGACCGGTCAGGGCCGGCCCTTCGCTGATAAAATGACGTTAAATCAAACCATTACAGCGACGCCTCGCGCGCCTGCGACCGGGTCGGGCATTGCCGCGCTACAGCCGACGCTCAGCGGGCGCCATCATCTTTCATGATGGCAAAGATTAGTTTTTATCGTTTCGTTTGATTTTGGCGCGTGGCTAGCGTTTCGCCGCGAATGGTTCCGTTCGCGACGTGCCGGCGACGAAGATCCGCCCCTCCGATGTCCCGGGCGACACGCGAGGGCGCGCTCTTCATCGCCGCAACAGCAGCCAGGCGGGAGACATGCAGATCACGGTCACTTCCGGCGACGCCGAACTCAATGTGCATGTCGACGGGGCGGAGACCCTCCCCTGGATCGTCCTGTCCAATTCGCTCGCCGCCGATCTCACCATGTGGGACGACCAGATGGCGACGCTCACCCGCACCCACCGCGTGCTGCGCTACGACACGCGTGGCCATGGCGGAAGCAGCGCGCCGCCCGGCGCCTACAGCTTCGACATGCTGGTCGGCGACATGGTGGCGGTGATGGACCATCTCGGCGTCGAGCGGGCCGACATTCTCGGCCTGTCGCTCGGCGGCATGACCGCGCTCGGCCTCGGGCTGGAGCATCCGGCGCGCGTCGGCCGGCTGATCTGCGCCGATGCCCGCGCCGATGCGCCGCCGCCCTTCGTCGAGGGCTGGAACCAGCGCATCGCCGCCGTCACCGCCGACGGCATGCAGGCCGTGCTCGGCGGCACCATGGAGCGCTGGTTCACCGCCGCCAGCCGCGCGCGCCGGCCCGACCTGGCCGAGCGCGCCGCGCGCATGGTGCTCGGCACCTCGGCGGCGGGCTATGTCGGCTGCGCGCACGCGCTCAAGGGCCTCGATTATCTGCGCCGCCTGCCGGCGATGAAGATCGACACGCTCTACATCGTCGGGGCGGAGGACACGGGCGCGCCGCCCGACGCGATGCGCGCCATGGCCGCCGCGACTCCCGGCGCGCGGCTCGAAATGCTGCCGGGCGTCGCGCACATCGCCAATATGGAGGATGCTGCCGGCTTCAACGCCGCGATCGCCGGTTTCCTCACCCACACACCCAATCAGGAGCGAGCACGATGACGGACAAGGATGCGAGCGCGGGGTCGGCCGTCGGCATCATCGGGCTCGGCATTATGGGTTCGGCCTACGCGCAAAACCTGATCGACGCCGGCTTCACGGTCGTGGGCACCGATGTCGCCCAGGGCGCGCTCGACGACCTCGCGGCGGCGGGCGGCACCGTCGCCGCGACGCCGGAAGAGGTGGCGCGGGCAGCCGACATCGTTCTGCTGGCGCTGCCTTCGGTGAAGGCGCTGCAGGCTGTGACCGGCGCGCTGGTCGAGAGCGCCCGGCCCGGCTCGGTGGTGTGCGAAATGGGCACCCTGCCGCTGGAGGCGAAGGAAGCCTGCCGCACTGCGCTCGCCGCCGTCGACGTCAAGGTGCTGGACTGCCCGGTCAGCGGCACCGGCGCGCAGGCCGCCGCGCGCGATCTCGCCGTCTATGCCAGCGGCGACGAGGCGGCCTTCCGCAAGGTCGAACGGGCCTTCGCCGGCTTTGCCCGCGACACCCGCTATGTCGGCGCGTTCGGCACCGGCATGAAGCTCAAATACATCGCCAACCTGCTGGTCACGATCCACAACCTGTCCACCGCCGAGGCGCTGCTGCTGGCCGAGCGCGCGGGGCTGGACCTCGACATGGTGTTCGACGCCATCCGCTCGGGCGCCGGCAATTCGCGCATGTTCGAGGTGCGCGCCCCGCTGATGATCGAAGGCCGTTACGAGCCGGCGACGATGAAGCACGATATCTATGTCAAGGATCTCGAACTCATCATCGACTTCGCCCGCGACATGCGCAGCCCGACGCCGCTGATGGCGGCCTCGCTGCCGTTCTATTTCGCCGCGCTGGCGGAAGGGCGGGGCAAGCAGGACACGGCCTCGCTGTTCGCCGTGCTGCGGGGCATGACGACGCCGAAGGAGGTGTGAGCCAATGACCGACCTGACACTGGCGCAGGCCAGCACCATCGCGACCGTCACGCTCGAGACGGCACGCGGCTCCGGCGCCCAGCCGCTGACCGTCGTCGTGCTCGATGCCGGCGGCCACATCAAGGCGGCGCTGCGCGAGGACGGCAGCGGCATCGCCCGCTTCGAGATCGCCTTCGGCAAGGCCTGGGGCGCGCTCGGCATGGGCATCTCCAGCCGCGGGCTGGCGGCGCGGGCGGCCAAGTTCGGCGGGTTCTTCACCGCCCTCGCCGCCGCCACGGACGGGCGGATGGTACCGGTGCCGGGCGGCGTGCTGGTCAAGGACGATCATGGGCGCATCATCGGCGCGGTCGGGGTCAGCGGCGACACCTCGGATGTCGACGAGACCTGCGCCGTCGCCGGCGTGGCGGCCGCCGGGCTCGCCGCCGATGTCGAGGAGCGCTGATGGCCCTTCCGCTTGACGGCCAGATCGCACTGGTGACCGGCGCCGGGCGCGGCATCGGCCGCGCCGCGGCCCGCGCGCTGGGCGAGGCGGGCGCCGAGGTCGTCGCCGTGGCACGGACGCGGGACGATCTGGAAAGCCTTGCCGCCGAGGCGCAGGGCCGGGTGACGCCGCTGGTCGCCGATGTGCGCGACCCGGCGTTTCACCGGCAGATCGAGGCGATGCCCCGGCTCGACATTCTGGTCAACAATGCCGGCGGCAATCGCCCGAAGATGATGGTCGATGTCGACGACGACACCCTCGACTGGATGATCGACCTGAATATCCGCTCGGTCTACCAGGTGGCCCGCGCGGCGACCCGCGCCATGCGCGCGGGCGGCGTCATCATCAACATGTCGTCGCAGATGGGTCATGTCGGCTCGCCCCGGCGGACGGTCTACTGCATGACCAAGCACGCGGTGGAGGGGCTGACCCGGGCCATGGCGGTGGAGCTTGCACCTTCCGGCATAAGGGTGGTCTCGGTCGCGCCGACCTTCGTCGTCACGCCCATGACGGAGGGCATGTTCGCCGATCCCGCGTTCAGGGACTTCGTCTACGGCATGGTGCCGATGAAGGCCCTGCCGGAGCCCTGCGATATCGCCCACGCCATCGTCTTCCTGGCGTCGCCGGCTGCCCGTTTCATCACCGGCGACAGCCTGCGCGTCGATGGCGGCTGGACGGCCCAGTAGGAGCGGGGGGTGGGCAGGGACCGGTGTTTGCGTGCAGCGGCAGGCCGGGGGGTATCGGGCGGGCACGCGGCGTGGGGGCCGGCTGCCGCTAAGGGAGCCGTGGGACAACCATATTGTCCAGACAAATATGTCCGACATCCGGCTATCCGCATTGACATCGCCACGAATGTTCGAACATTCTTGGAATTGAGATACATCGGGTCCGAGAATGGCGACGCGCCCGTTCACCGGGCGTGCGGTCCTCCGCAGGGGCGCCGATTCCGCGTGCTGGACAAAAGCGAATGCCCGCCGGCCACGGGCCAGATGTCCGGAAATTCAACAAATGCCTGCCAGGGAGAAAAGCCGATGTCGACGCAGACCGAGAACAAGCCGGCCGCCACCAGGAATGCCGGCGCCGTCAAGGCCGGCGACGGGGAATACATTTTCCAGCTGGCCGAACTCGCCGGTCTGGACGCCGGCACCGGCTACTCCACCGCCTTCGGGCCGGTGGTGGAAGGCGAGCGCATGCAGATCGGCCTGATGAACAAGGCGCGGGGCACCGGCGCGCGGCCGCACTCGCACCCCAACGAGCAGTGGAACTATGTGATCAAGGGCAAGCTGCGCGTCTATATCGAGGGACAGGAGGAGCGCATCGTCGGTCCCGGCACCCTTCTCTATTTTCCCGCCAACAAGATCCACGCCACGGTGGCGCTGCCGGACGAGGACGTGGTGTTCTTCGTCGCCAAGGACCTGTCGCACGGCATCGTCGGCAAGGCGGCGGACGGCACCATGTCCGGCCCGCATTACGACGAGGGTTTCGCCCCGAAGAACGAGGACTGAGCTTCATCGAACCCGCCGACGTTCACGCGCACAAGCGCGGAACGGATCGGTGAGCGCCCCAAGAAACGGCGCCGCCGACAACGCTTAGGAGGAACGCCAGATGATGAAACTTGCCGCCGGCCTTTTTGCCGCCGCCGTATCGCTCGGGATGCTGCCTTCCGCGCAGGCGGAGACCGCCTACCCGACCAAGCCGATCGAACTCGTCTGTTCCACCTCGCCCGGTTCCACGGCGGCGCAGTGGTGCCAGCTCATGGCGCAGGTGCTGGCGAAGCCCGACATATTGGGCAAGCCGGTGAACGTGAACTACAAGGGCGGCGGCTCGGGCAACGAGGCCGCCGTCTATGTCCAGCAACGGCCCGCCGATGGCTACACGCTGCTCCATGCCAATGCGAGCTGGAGCGGCTACATGAACCTGCCGACCTTCACCGCCAAGCCGGACGATTTCGAGTTCCTGGTGAAGGTGGAGAAATTCGTCTACGCGCTGGCCACCCAGTCGGACAGCCCGTTCAAGACCTTCCAGGATGTCGTCACCGCCGCCAAGCTGAAGCCCGGCACCATCGCGGTGGCCGGCAACAAGATCGGCTCGATCCACCACAAGCACGTCATCTCGGCGTTCAAGGCGGCCGGGGCGGAGGTCGTCCACATTCCCTATGAAGGCTCCGGCGACGCCATTCGCGACCTGCTGGGCCACCACGTGCCGGTCGCCCTCGGTTCGATCGGCCAGATCCAGCCGCATGTGCAGTCCGGCAAGCTGCGGGCGCTGGTGATCCTCAGCGAGGACCGCTCGCCCGCCTTCCCCGACGTGCCCACGATCACCGAACTGGGCTACGTCTACCCGATCTCCCACCAGTGGCAGGGGATCTTCGTCAAGAAGGGCACGCCGCCGGAGGTGAAGGCCAAGCTGCGCGAGGCGTTCGCCAAGGTCGTCAACGGTCCCGAATATGCCGAGTATCTGAAGAACAGCCCGCATGTCGAAAAGGCCTTCGAGGCGGACGAGGCCAAGCTGAAGAAGTCGTTCGACGCGGAGTTGAAGGACTATCGCGCCTTCATGCAGGCGAACGGCATCCTCTGATCTCTCCCCATTCCCCTGCGGCCCGCGCCGGACACGCATGTCCCGCGGGGGCCGCAGGCCGCTGAAGACGGGTGCCGGAGGAAGGGCATTTGGCATGATCGAGATTCGCAGACGCACGGCAGAAATCGTCACGGCGCTGGCGCTGCTCGCCGCCATCGTCTTCCTTTACGTCCACACCTACACTTTCGCCCCCTCGCCGATGCGCGGCTATCCCGGCGCCGCTTTCATGCCGCGGCTGATCCTGATCTATTCCGGCGTCTTCACCGCGATCTGGCTGGGCGGGCTGCTGTTCCGGAACCCGGCGCCGAACCACGATCTCGACCCGCTGGCCGCCGACCCCGGGCGTTTCGAGTTCGAGTACCGCGATTGCCTCGTGACCGCCGCCGCGATCCTGGCCCTCGTCTACGGCATCGACCTGGTCGGCTTCGAGCTGACCTGCTTTCTTATTTTTGTGGTCTTGTTGTATCCCCGGCTGCCGAACCTCCCATGGGTGTTCGGCGTGGCCGCCCTTACCACCATTTTCTGCTATGTTGTCTTCGTTCTGCTTTTGAACGTCTCCCTGCCGCTCGCTTTTCTTCCTGCTTACCTTAATTTCTGAGAGAACGGTAATGGGTGTTCTGTTCGATAACTTTATTCCGGCGCTGCATCTGATCCTGACACCGGAGAACCTGCTGATCATGCTGGTTGGCATTGTGGTCGGCACCATACTGGGCGCCCTGCCCGGCTTCGGTGCCGCGCAGGCGCTGGCGCTCATGTTTCCCTTTACCTTCTCCATGACGCCCGAGGCGGGCACGCTGTTCTTCATCGCCATCTACGCGGCGGCGGAATATGGCGGCTCGATACCGGCGATACTGATCCGGACGCCCGGCACCACGGCGGCGGCGATCACCGTGCTCGACGGCTATCCCATGGCGCAGCAGGGCAAGGCCGGCCGGGCGCTCAAGATCTCGCTCTATACCGGTGTCGTCGGCAGCATCGCCAGCAGCTTCATCTTCCTGTTCGCGGCGTCGAGCCTGGCCTGGATCGGGCTTCAGTTCGGCCCCAGCGAGATGTTCGCCGTCGGTGTGTTCGGCCTGTCCATCATCGGCAGCTTCTTCGGCGAGAACCCGGTGAAAGGCTTCATCGCCACCGGCGTCGGCCTGTTCCTGGCCACCGTCGGCAGTTCCGGCTTCAGCGGGCTGCGCTTCACCTTCGGCCAGGCGGCCCTGCTCGATGGCGTGCCGCTGCTGGTGGTGATCATCGGCGTGATGGCGATGCCCGAGGCGTTCGACCTGATGCTGGCCCGCAAGGGGGCGGACCCCGAACTGGCGAAGCTCAGCGGCGGCGAGAAGGAAGCCAATCATGTCGGCTGGAAGGTCATGCGGCGACTGACCCCGACGATGATCCGCAGCACGCTGATCGGCACCGCGGTCGGCGCCATTCCCGGCCCCGGCGCCACGGTGTCGTCGCTGCTCGCCTATAGCGAGGAGAAGCGCCACTCGAAGCACCCGGAAAAGTTCGGCACCGGCATCGACGAGGGCGTCGCCGCGCCGGAAACCGCCAACAACGCCGTGGTCGCCGGCTCGCTCATCCCCTCGCTCGCGCTCGGCGTCCCGGGGTCCGGTGCCATCGCCATCCTGCTCGGGCTGCTGATCAGCAAGGGCGTGGTGCCCGGCCCGCTGCTGTTCACCCAGGACAGCCCGCTGGTGATGGCGGTGTTTCTCGGGCTCATCGCTTCGGCGCTGCTGATGCTGGTGGTGGGTGCCGCCGGCGTCCGGGTCTTCGCGCAGATCGCCCGCATTCCCCGTTATATCCTGGCGCCCTTCGTGCTGATGCTGCTGATCATCGGCACCTATTCCTACCAGAACTACTCGGCCCATGTGGTCATGGCCCTGCTGCTCGGCGCGCTGGCCTACTGGTTCGAGAAGATCCGCATCCCGGTCATACCGATCGTGCTCGCCTTCGTGATGGAGCCGATCATCGAGGCCAACCTCAACCGCGCCATGGTCATCCATGGCGGCGATCTCAGCTTCATCCTCACCCGGCCAATCACGATCGGCCTGCTCGTGCTTGCCGCCGCGACGATCATTCTCGGGTTCCGGCGCTCGCTGGCCAGCCGGTGACCGTGGCCGCGCCGGCGACGGCTCGACCATGCTTCAGCGGCGCTCGAACTCGATGTTGAGCGTGAAGCGGTTCTCGGGATGCACCGAATAGGTCACCAGGAAGATCGCCCCGTCCGGCCCCCGGTAGCGCCGGATGATGATCAGCGCCGGGTCGTTCTCCTGCGCCACCAGCGGGCCGGCGAGCTCGGCGCTGACATGGCCGACGAAGATCTCGATCTGCGCGTGGGCGGCACGGAAGCCCAGGCTCTCCTCGATCTGCCGCACCACGGGAGCCGCCCCCGGGTTCGGCAGGTCCAGCACGCGGGCGAAAGCCGGCGCAATATAGATGTCGAGCCAGGCGATCGGTGCGCTTGACGTGCGGGTCAGCCGCAGCGCCTTCAGCCGGACCCATTCCTGGCCGGCCTTGCATTTGAGCATCACCGCCAGTTCCGGCGAGGCGCGGATCGGCTCGACCGCGACCTGCTGGCGATAGGTCTCGGCGGGATATTGAAGCAGTTCCTCCATCGAACTGAGCGTCTGGACGAAGGCGTCGCGCCGGTTGCTGGCGATCACGATGGTCCCGACGCCGGGCCGGGCATGGATCAGGCCCTTTTCGCGCAGGCCCGTCAGCGCCTGGCGGACGGTGAAGCGCGAGACGGCGAAGCGCGCACACAATGCGTGCTCGGTCGGCAGATGGGAGCCGAGCGTGTAGACGCCGCTCTCGATCTCCCGTTGCAGTTCCGCCTCGATCTCCAGATAGCGCGCGCCCTGACCGGCGTATGCGCGCGCCGATCTCCCCTCGCCCGGCTTTGCTTGCGTCATCGGCCCCTCGCTAGGCGGACAATCCCTATGCGGCCCATCGTGCCTAGGCGGCCGGTTCCAGCGCGTCAATCGCGCCCGGCAGCCGTTCGGCGCCGCTTCAGCCCGCCAGCGCCGCGGCGCCCTTGAGATCGTTGATGGTCGCAATCGAGCGGTTGGAGAGCGGCAGTTCCACCGGCTCGTTGATTTCCGCCGAAAGGTCGGCCGCGGTATAGGCCTGCATCACCATCCGGGCATGCTCGGGCGCCACCATCACCGCCCCCCGGCGCAGCACGGCTTCGAGGAAGTGGAGGGTCTCGGGGCCCATCTGGCCGGCGAAGACATGATCGACCTGCTCGCCCGGCATGGTGGACATCGGGAAATGGGTGCCTTCGCGCACCGTGCTGAGCCAGTTGTCGCGGTGGGTGTCGTCGAGGATCAGCGCGCCCTCGGTGCCGGTGATCTCGATCCAGGTGCCGCAATAATTGGGGTAGGCGGGCGGCAGGTTCCAACTGCCGCCGATCACCACCAGCATGCCATTGTCCATGGTCACGGTGGTCCACATGCAGTCATAGGAGCCGTTGACCTCCTGCATGTAGCCATAGGCGCCCTGCGAATAGACCCGTGCCGGCCGGGCCGGCTCCAGCAGCCAGAACACGAAATCGAGGTCGTGGGTGGATTCCATCACCGCCGGCGAGAGCTTGACCCGGGAGGCGATCTTCTTCCCGAGGCTGCGCGACAGATGCCGGCTGACCATGACGCTGACCACGCGGCCGAGCGTGCCGTCGGCGATCTTCTTCTTGGCGAAGGCGATCTTCGGGTTGAAGCGCTGGGAATAGCCGATGGTGAACTTCACCTCGTTGCGCCGCGCAAGCTCGATGAGTTCGTCGGCCTCCCACAGTTCCAGCGCGATCGGCTTCTCCAGCAGCACATGCTTGCCGGCGGCAAGGCAATCGCGGGCGATGGGGAAATGGGTCTGTTCGGGCGTGGTCGAGATGTAGACCACCTCGATCGCCTCGTTGGCGACGATGTCCCGGTAGTCGAGCGTGGCGCTGGCGGGGCTGGTGAGCGCGCGGACCTCCTCCAGCCGCTCCGGCCGGATGTCGCAGATGTGCAGCTTGTCGACCAGCGCCGAGCGCGAAAGGGTCTCGGCGCGGATGCCGCCACACCAGCCGGTTCCGATCACCGCCACTTCGACCTGCCGCATTGCCTCACCCTTCAGATACAGCGTCCGATTTGCGCCAAATGTCCGGACATTAAGGCGATTAGATTTGCACCGTCTTTTTCTGTCAAGCCTTGGCTGACGAATGGTCAACTTAATTGTCCATATGATGCCAGGCGAGACGGACATGCAGTCCCGCGTTGGCTCCGCGCCAGGCAGGGTCCCTGCCCGATCGACCTGGGAGGCCGCCGGCACGCGGGTCTTCGCGTGAGATCGGCGCGCAGGTGGGGGCGCCGGCGGATGGCTGAAAGCCCGCGGATCGCCGCGCCGCGTCCGGCCGCAAGCCATACCGGCACAGTATGCCCCGATGGTGAAACAGCATTTGCGCGCCCTTATCCCGCATGGTCCGCTCGGTTCCAACAATCAGGCAAAAGCGGGAAGAAGCTCAGATGAGGCGCATCGCTATCGCAGGGGTCGGCGCGGGTGCCGGCGAGAGGGGAAAACGGTGATGCGCCGGTCTCCCAAAGGCATCGGCCTTGCCATCATCGGCGCCGGCCGGGTCGGCCTGTTCCGTGGCGCGGTAGCCGCCCGCCATCCGGCGGTCGAATGGATCGGTCTCGCCGAAATCAATCCCGAGCGTGGCCAGCGCATCGGCGCCGAGATCGGGGCCGACTTCATCACCGCCGACTACCGCGAACTGCTCAAGCGGCCGGAGGTCACCGCAGTGATCGTCGCCACCGACGAGCATCTGCATGTCGGCCCGATCCTGGCGGCGCTGGAGCGGCAGGTGCCGCTGATGATCGAGAAGCCGCTGGCGACCCATCTCGGCGATTCCGCGCGTGTGCTGCGTGAAATCGAAACGGCCGGCGTCGACGCCGTGGTCGGCTACACCCAGCGTTTCCGCCGCCGCTGGCTCGCCGCCAAGGAAAAGGTGCGCACCGGCGCGCTCGGCGACGTGACCATGGTCACCTCCCGCGCGTTCATGAACCGGCTGGTGGCGATCGACAATTATCGCCGCTCAGACGCCCCGGAGACCATCTCGCCGATGGTGATCTCCGGTACCCACGCGCTCGATATCGTCATGTGGTACCTGGAGGCCAAGACCCCGGTCGAGGTCTATGCCCGCTCGGTCGACAAGGTGCTCGGCCCGGATTATGGCGGCATCGACGGCACCGCCGGCATGATCATGATGAGCGACAGCTCGATCTACCACCTCAACATCTCGTGGGCGCTGCCGGTCACCTGGCCGGGCGCGGTCTACAGCCTGGAGGTCGGCATTGTCGGCACCACCGGCGTGCTCACCATCGACGACACCCACCGCGACATGGTGCTCGCCGTCTCCGCCCCGCAGGGCGAGGGCTATCTGCCGGACCAGAGCCGGCTGGTGGATTTTCTCGGCTCCTACCCGCCCGGCGACATGGCGCTGGGCGAATTGCGCGGGCCGATGCGCACCGAGACCGAATCCTGGCTCAACCGTCTCGCAATGGGCGTGCCGACCCAGCATGCCACCGCCGCCGAGGCGCATAACCGGCTGATGCTGACCAAGGCGCTCGATCTTTCCGCCAAGCTCAAACGTCCCGTCTCCCTGCCGCTCGACGTGGAAGAGGAGCGGGACATGATGCGCGAGGCGGCCATGGCCTGAGTGCATGCCAACGCAAAAGAACGGCGCCAGCACCAAAAACGAGGCGGCGCCGGCTTCCTGGGAGGGAACGATGATCGCCACTCGACTTGCGGCCCGCCGCTTCGCCGGAGCCGTCGCCTTGCTTGCCGCCGGAATCCTGGCCGCATCGTCCGCGCGAGCACAGTCCGACTACCCGAACCAGCCGATCACCATCATCGTGCCGTTCGCGCCCGGCGGTGCCTCCGACTTCGCCGCCCGGCTGCTGCAGCCCAGACTCTCGGAACTGCTGGGCCAGCAGATCGTCATCGAGAACCGCGACGGCGCGGCCGGCAATGTCGGCATGGACCTCGCCGCCCGTGCCAAGCCGGATGGCTACACGCTGTTCCTCGGCAATGTCGGCACGGTCTCGATCAACCCGTACATCTTCGCCAGCCTGCGGGTGAAGCCGCTGCAGGACTTCGTCCCGGTGTCCATCGTCGCCGACACCCCCGGCCTGCTGATCGCCAACCCGGCCTTCCCGCCGAACAATGTGAAAGAGCTGGTCGAGTATGTGAAGGCGCGGCCCGGCGAAGTGAACTTCGCCTCGCCCGGCACCGGCAGCGTCAACCGGCTGGAGATGGAATCCTTCCGCCGCGAGGCCGGCCTCGACATGGTGCATGTACCCTACAAGGGCGGCGCCGGCCCGGCCACCGCCGACGTGATGGGCGGCCATGTCAGCCTGATGTTCGTCACCATCTCGTCCGGCATCAACCATGTGAAGGGCGGCCGGCTGAAGGCGCTCGGCGTCTCCACCAAGGAGCGCGTCGCGCAACTGCCCGACGTGCCGACCATGACCGAGCAGGGCTACCCCAAGAGCGTCTCCTCGTCGTGGCAGGGCATCCTCGTGCCCGCCGGCACGCCGCAGCCGATCATCGACAAGCTGCACAAGGCGATCGTCGAGACCATGAAGGACGAGAAGATCCGCGCCCGCATGGCGGAGTCCGGCGTCATCGCGGTGTCGAGCGCCTCGCCGGCGGAATTCAAGGCCTATATCGAGGCCGACGCCGCCAAGTGGAGCGGCGTGATCACCGAGATCGGCGTCAAGGCCGACTGAGGGCTGGGACGACCCGACATCCCGGCCGCGGCCCGAAGGGCGTAGCGCCGGAACCGCTCTCCCCATCTACGCGATCCCGGACCGGCCTGTCGGCGGTCCGGGATGACGATGCAAGGAGCTGCCATGAAGATCAGCCTCTCCACCGATTTTCTCACCGGCCTGATATTCTGCGGGCTCGGGGCCACCGCCATCATCATCGGCTCGAAATACCCGATCGGCACTGCGGCCCGCATGGGGGCCGGCTATTTCCCGCTGCTGGTCAGCGTCGGCCTCATCATCCTCGGCGTGGTGCTGCTGGCCCGCTCGTTTCTCGGCGAGACCGAAGAGGTCGGCGAGGTCGACCCGAGGCCGCTTCTCGTCATGCTGGTCAGCGTGCTTCTGTTCGGATTGCTGATCGAGGATTGGGGCTTCCCGCTCGCCGGCGCGGTGGTGGTGGTCGGCGCCAGCCTGGCCGGGCGCGCCTTCAAGCCGATCGAGACCGGCCTTCTCGCCGTCGGGCTGGTGGTGTTCTGCACCCTGCTGTTTTCCTACGGGCTGGGGCTGAACCTGCCCCACACACGGTTCTGGTGAGGCGCCGACCATGGAGCTCTTCAATGACCTTCTGCTCGGCTTCTCCATCGCGCTGACGCCGGCGAACCTCGCCTATGGCTTCCTCGGCGTGCTGCTCGGTACCATCATCGGCGTGCTGCCGGGGCTGGGGCCGGTCGCGACCATCTCGATCCTGCTGCCGGTGACCTTCGCGCTGCCGGCTTCCGCCGCCCTCATCATGCTCGCCGGCATCTATTACGGCGCGCAATATGGCGGCTCGACCACCGCCATTCTGGTCAACCTGCCGGGCGAAAGCTCGTCGGTCGTCACTGCCATCGACGGCTACCAGATGGCCCGCAAGGGCCGGGCGGGGCTGGCGCTGGCCACCGCGGCGCTGTCCTCCTTCTTCGCCGGCACCATCGCCACCGTGATCATCGCGGTCGCCGCGCCTGCGCTGGCGGAGGTGGCGCTGGATTTCGGGCCGGCGGACTATTTCTCGCTGATGCTATTCGGCCTGATCGCGGCGGTGATCCTCGCCCATGGCTCGGTGGTCAAGGCGGTCGGCATGATCCTGGTCGGCATCCTGCTCGGCACCATGGGCATCGACGCCAATACCGGACTGGAACGCTTCACCTTCGGCATTCCCGCCTTTGGCGACGGCATCGACTTCGCGGTCATCGCCATGGGGATGTTCGGCATTGGCGAGACCATCTCCAATCTCGAACGCGGCGGGGAGAGCCGTACCTTCCTGCGGGGCGTGCGCGGGCTGTGGCCGTCCTGGACGGACATCAAGTCGATCATCCGGCCGGCGATCCGCGGCACGGCGCTGGGCTCGTGCCTCGGCCTGCTGCCGGGCGGCGGGCCGGTGCTGGCCTCGTTCTCGACCTACGCGCTGGAGAAGAAGCTGGCCAAGGACCCGACCCGCTTCGGCAAGGGCGCCATCGAGGGCGTCGCCGGGCCGGAAGCCGCCAACAATGCCGCCGCGCAGACCGCCTTCATCCCGATGCTGACGCTCGGCCTGCCGTCGAGCGCGGTGATGGCGCTGATGATCGGCGCGCTGATGATGCAGGGGCTGTCGCCGGGCCCGCAACTGATGACCCAGCGCCCGGACCTGTTCTGGGGACTGATCGCCAGCATGTGGCTGGGCAACCTGATGCTGGTGGTGCTGAACCTGCCGCTGATCGGCATCTGGGTGAAGCTGCTCTCGGTGCCGTACCGGATGCTCTATCCCGCCATCATGCTGTTCTGCTGCATCGGCGTGTACTCCATCCACAACAACGCGCTGGACGTGACCATGGCGGCGCTGTTCGGCGGATTCGGCTTCATCTGCCACCGGCTGCGCTGCGAGCCGGCGCCGCTGCTGCTCGGCTTCATCCTCGGCCCGATGATCGAGGAGACGCTGCGCCGCGCGCTGCTGATCTCGCATGGCGACCCGATGGTGTTCGTGCAGCGGCCGATCAGCCTGTCTTTCCTCATCCTCGCCTTCTGCCTGCTCGTCGTGCTGGTGGCACCGATGATCCGGGTGACCCGGCAGAAGGCATTCGAGGAAGGCGCCGAGTGAGGTTCCCGCCGCGTGCGGACCAAAGAGGCCGGGCGGGTGCCCGGCCTTGTCATGCCCGGGACGCGAACGGTCTCAGGCCGCGCCCAGGGTGCGCTCCTGCGGCTGCGGCCAGTGGGCGGCGTTGTCCGACAGCGCGCTGAAGATGCCGCGCTGCGCCAGCGCGTCGATCTCGGCCCGCAGCAGCCCCATCACCGCCTGCCCGGCGGCGCTGAGCTGGTCGCCGATATGGGCGAGCATGATGGTGCGGCTGAGATTGACCCCGCCGACCGCGAGGCCGGTGAGCAGCCCGTCATTGATCTCCTTGCGGAAGGCGGAAATCGGCATGATCGACACGCCACGCCCGCGCAGCAGCATGCGCCGGATCGCCTCCACCGCGTCGATCTCGACATCGACCTCCAGACAGACGCCGTGAGAGGCGAGCTGTTCGTCGACCAGCGCGCGGATGCCGCGCGTCACCAGCATCGGCGTGGAGGCCAGTTCGTCCAGTGTGACCACCGGCGACACCCCGCGCGACTGGCGCGGCATCACCACCACGATCGGCTCGGCCAGCACGGCGGTGAAGCGCAGGGCGCGGTTCGGCGGCGGGTTGGTGAGCAAAGCGAGGTCGACCTGGCCGTTGAGCACGTCGACCTGCAGCCGCCGGGTGAACTCGTCGACGATGGTGAGCTTGATGCCGGGGAAGCTCGCCGCGCTGCGCTCCATCAGGCCGGGCGCCAGCAGCGGGCTGAGCGTCGGCGAAATGCCGACCACCACCTTGCCGGCGGGGCCGTCGCCGCCCAGATGCAGCTCTTCGGTGGCGCGGGCGACTTCCTGCAGGATGCGCCGGCTGTGCTGGAGGAAGCGCCGTCCGGCGAAGGTGAGCTGCACGCCGCGCGGCAGGCGCACCAGCAGCGGGGTTCCGATCTCGCTCTCGATGCGCTGTATATGCCGGCTGAGCGCCGGCTGGACGATACCGAGGTCCCGCGAGGCCCTGGTTATGCTGCCGAGTTCGGCAACGCGCACGAAGGCTTCGATGCTGCGTAGTTCCATGGCGGCTTCCTCCGGCCGGGAGCGCTTCTGGATCGTGTGCGCACCCGTTGTTTTAAGCGGGTCCTCTCACGCCGGCGCGGGAACGCGGTAGATGCGCAGCGCGATGGCCAGCATCGAGTAGTAGCCAAGCAGCCCGACCAGTTCGACCACCGTGCGCTTGCCAAAACGGGCATTGGCGGCCTCGAACAAGGCGTCGGGGACGTCGCGGTCGCTGTAGAAGGCGGCTGAAAAGTCATGCACGAGCGCGGCGTCGGCATCGGCGAAGTCCGGCCGCTCGCCTCTTTTCAGCGCGGCGATCTCGCTCTCCGGCACGCCGGCCTTGCGGGCCTCGCGCGCATGGACACCGAATTCATATTCCGCGCCCCAATAGGCGGCAGTGGTCAGGATGGCGATCTCGGAGAGGCGCGGCGGCAGGCCGGTGCGGTAGCGGCAGAACGCCCCGACATCCTGCGTCAGCGCAGCCAGTTCCGGGCTCTCCACATAGATGTGGAACGGTGCCGGCACCGCGCCGGCGCGCGGGCGGCCGATCTCGTCGAAGATGCGGCGCTGGTCGGCGCCGAGTTCCTCGCGCACCCGCTCGCGGTAACGTGGATGGGTCGTCGTCATGTCGTGCTTCGTGTCCATCAGGCGCTCGCGCGCTCGGCCGCCGCGGAGCCCTCGACCGCCACCGGCATGTTGGTTGCCACCGAGCGGCAGATCGCCTCAAGCACCGCGATGTTGCCGATCTTCTGCCCGTCGGTGAAAATGTAGGGCGCATCCTGCTCTATCGAGCGGGCGAAAGCCTCCAGATTGGCGCGCACCGTGTCGGTCCACTCATAGTCGTGCACGGTACGGCGGCCGTCCTTGTACTGGACCGTCAACGTGGTGGGGCCGGGCGTGTCGGGATGGGTGTGGTTGCGCGCCTCGACCCAGGCCTGCGAGCCGAACACGGTGATGCCGATATAGAGCGGTGTCACCAGAATGGCGTTGAGATAGCCGGTGGCGCCGGAGGCGAAGCGCGTCTGCACCGAGACCACGTCGCCATTGGCCCGGTTCGACGCGCGCTGCGCCGTGGTGGCGTAGACCTCGGTAATCGGCCCGAACATTTCGAGGAAGCCGTCGGTGAGGTGGATGCCCATCGCCGTCATGCCGGCGGCAGGCGCGTCGACCGGCGAGGCACGCCAGTCGGTGGTGGGCACCTCGGCCAGCTTGTCATGGCTGAAATTGGCCTCGACATGCATGATCGTGCCGAGCGCGCCTTCCGCCAGCAGCCGCTTGATCTCCAGCATGGCGAGCTCGTAGCGCCGCTCATGGCCGATGCCGAGCTTGACCCCCGCCGCGCGGCAGGCGAGCACGGAGCGTTCGGCGTCGGCGCGGTTCAGCGCCAGCGGCTTCTCGCAGAACACATGCTTGCCGGCCTTGGCGATGGCCAGCACCTGCGCGGTGTGCAGCGAGTGCGGCGTGCACAGGATCACGGCGTCGATGGCGGGATCGCCCAGCACGTCGTCCCAGCGCGTGGTCAGCGCGAGCCCGTGCTCGGCGGCAAAGGCCGCCTGCGCCTCGGAGGTGTCGATGGCGGCGACGATGCGAAGCTGGTCGGAATCCGCCATGCGGCGGACCATGTGCTTGCCCCACCAGCCGAGGCCGGCGATTGCGGCGCGGATCATGCCGAGGTCCTTTTCTTGTCGTGAGGCATGTTCTTGTGAAGCATGGGTTCAGCCTTTCGCGGCGACGGGCGAAGGATCGGCCTCGGGCAGCAGGGCCGGCACCCAGAACGCGCCTGTGCTGAAGATCAGCGGCTCGCCGTCGCGGTGCATGGCGCGCTCGACGCGACCGAGGAAGATCAGATGGTCGCCGCCCTCGATCACGCTCTCGGTGCGGCACTCGAACCGCGCCAGGCTGTCGTCCAGCAGCGGACAGCCATTGGCGCCGAGTTGGTGCGCCACATCGGCGAACTTGTCGTCGCGCGGTGTCGCGAACTGCCGGCAGAGCTTCTTCTGATGGGTGCCGAGCACGTTCACCGCGAACCGTCCGGCCTCGACGAAGCTGGCGAGCGAGGGCGCGCGGCGCTGGATGCTCCACAGCACCAGGGGCGGGTCCAGCGAGACCGACGAGAAGGAGTTGACCGTCAGGCCTTCGAGCTTGCCAGCGGGTGTGCGGGTGGTGACCACGGTAACCCCGGTGGCGAAGCGGCCAAGCGCCCGGCGAAAATGGCCGTGATCCTCGGCACTCCTGAATTCGATGACATGATCGTTCATGAAGGTGAGGTTAGAGCCGGTTTCCTCGCTGTAGAAATGATATGATCTGCTCAGCCTCATCAGGAAACATGATGCCGCCATGAGCGATACCCTGCGTGACATCCGGCTCTTCGTCGCCGCCTATGAAGAACGCTCCTTCACCGCCGCGGCGGAACGCGAGAACGCCACCCAGTCCGGCGTGTCGCAGCATATCCGCAAGATCGAGGACCGGTTCGGGGTGCGGCTGTTCGCGCGCGGCAGCGGCATGGTGCAGCCGACCCCGGCCGGCGACAGCTATTACCGCCACTGCATCGAACTGCTGCGACTGAACGAGATCGCCAACCGCTCGGTGGTCAGCTATGGCGCGGGGCTGGATGGCGAGATGGTGGTCGGGCTGATGCCGACCATGACGCGCAGCGTGCTGGCGCCGGCGCTGGCGCGCTTCATGGAGGTGCACCCGAACGTGGTGGTGCGCATCCTTGAGGCTTTTTCGGCCAATCTCACCCAGCGGGTGCGCAGCGGCGAGTTGGCCTTCGCCATCGTGCCGGCCTCCTCAGGCATCGTCGGGGTCAAGAGCTCGCGCTTCGCCTATACGCCGGAAGTGCTGGTGTCGGGCCTGGCGGCGGGCCGCGCGCACATGGCGCCGGTGCGCCTGGCCGATCTCGGCCCGCTGAAGATCGTGGTGCCGAGCGGGCAGAACATCAGGCGGGTCAATCTCGAGACCTATTTCACCTCGACCGGCGTGCAGATCGAGCGCCTGCTGGAGCTCGACGCGATGATGGGGACGCTGGATTTCGTCGCCAGCACCGATTGGGTGGCGATCCTGCCGGGGCTGATGATGGCGGACGACGCGGCCAGCGCCAGCCCCCGCCGCCTCACCGTCAACCCCCTCGCCCATCCGCCGATCGGCATCGACCTGGTGCTGATCGAGCCGGCCAGGCGCCCGCTCTCCTCGGCCGCCACCGCCTTCCTCGACATGCTGGCGGAGGAGACCCGCAAGCTCAGCGCCGTCTGGGGCGACGAGGCCGGGCTGTATGCCGGCGGCCCCGCCGGGGCCTGAGCGCGCGGAGGCGGTTCAGGCGGTTCAGCGCGCGCCCAGCGGGGCGATGCCGAGCCCGGCGGCGAGTTCGTCCAGCTGGCGCTCCAGCGGCGCGGGAATCGGCACGCCATTCTCCCCCCGCTCGGCCCGGCGCACCGCGCGCTGGTCGCCCGGCAGGCGGATGTCTCCCGTACCGGGCAGCGGGGTGTCGCTGCGCAGATCGTCGAGCTGCGCCTTCAGCAGGGCGCCGAAGGTCGCCGCCGGCATGAAGCGCTCGACGTCGAGGGCGAGGATGAAGTGGCCGGTATTGGTCTCGGTCGAGGAATCCGCGTTGAAGTCGACCACGTCGCGCCCGAAGGCGGCGCCGTTCAGCGTGCCGGCGAGTATGCCCAGGATCAGCGCCAGCCCGCTGCCCTTGTGGCCGCCTATGGGGAGCAGCAGCCCCTCGCCAGTGCGCCGCGGGTCGGTCACCGGCGCGCCATCGGCCCTGCTGACCAGCCAGCCTTCCGGCAGTGCCTTGTCCTGCATGACGTATTTCTTCACCGTGCCGTAGGAGACCACCGTGGTGGCGATATCCAGCACCACCGGCGGGGCGTCGCCGCAGGGAATGCCGACCGCCAGCGGGTTGGTGCCGAGCAGGGAGGAGGTGCCGCCCCACACCGCCATGTGGTTGGAACTCGCCACCACCGAATAGAGGCCGACCATGCCGTGGCACACCGGCATCTCGGCATAGAGCGCGGCGGGGCCGGCATGGTTGGAGCGGCGCACACCGACCCAGGCGACGCCGGTGTCGCGCGCCATCTCGATGGCGGTCTCGGCGGCCCTGGCCATCACGACATGCCCCATGCCGTTGTCACCATCGATCATCGCCACCGCCGGCGCACGCCGCTCGACGACGAGGGCGGGCGTCGGGTTGACGCCGCCGGCCTTCAACCGGCGGACATATTGCGGCAGCCGGAAGATGCCGTGCGCGTCGGCCCCGGTCAGGTCGGCCTCGGTCATCAGTTCGGCGACCTTGGCGGCACCCTCGGCCGGCAGGCCGCAACGGCGCATGGCGTCCGCGATCAGGCCGTGCAGGGCGGGCGCGGCGAAGCGGCCGGGCGGGAGGCCGGGCACCGCCGCCTCGTTCGTGACGGGCGCGCTCATGCGTGCGCGTGCCTGGCCGAGGGAGCGCGCCCGCCGACGCCGAAGAAGCCGGCCGCCGTGCCGCCGAGAATGGCGTCGCGCTCCACATCCGGCAGGCCGGCCGCGCGCACCTGCCGCACGCATTCGAGCGTGCCCATGTCGAACGGGTAGTCGCTGCCGAGCAGGACGCGGTCATGGCCGAACGTGTCGGTGAGGTAGCGCAGCGCCGGGCCGTAATGGGTCAGCGTGTCGAAATACAGCCGGCGGATCGAGACCTCCGGGCTCTCCTTCAGATGCAGCCGGCATTCCGGCCGCTCCTTCCAGCCATGGATCATGCGCCCGGTCTGGTACGGCAGGAAGCCGCCGCCGTGGACGAAGCAGATGCGCAGGTCCGGGTAGCGCTCCAGCACGCCGGCGAACACCAGCGAGGTCGCCGCGATGGTGGTCTCCAGCGGGTTGCCGATCAGGTTCTTGAGATAGAACGCCCCGGTGCGGTTGCCCGCCGCCGCCTTTTGCGGGTGCACCAGGATGAAGGCGTCGAGTTCGGCCGCCGTGGCCCAGAGCGGCTCCAGCGCCGGATCGTCGAGGTTCTTGCCCTCGACATGCGAGCCGATCTGGATGCCGCCGAGGCCGAGTTCCAGCACCGCCCGGCGCAGTTCGTCGGCGGCCCGCCGGGGGTCCTGCAGGGCGACGGTGCCGATGCCGAGGAAACGCTTCGGCCTGTGCCGCACAAGGCCGGCGATCGCCTCGTTCTGGATCGCCGCCAGCGCCCCCGTGAGCGCGGCGTCGCGGTCATACAGGAAGGTCTGCGGGCAGACCGAGAGCACCTGCATGTCGATGCCGGCGAAGTCGAGGTCGGCGATGCGCCGGTCAAGATCCCAGCCGCCGCGCGGGAACGGGCGCTGCACGATCTCGCCGACCTTGAGCACGCCGCCCTCGGCATCGACCTCGCTGAGGGTCGGCCCGATATCCGGGGCTTCGTTGCGCATCAGCCGCATCATCTCTTCGGTGAGAACATGCGCATGGACGTCGATCACGAGAGGGGCACTCATCGTCGCTCCTGAAAGGTACGGGCTTAGTCGGTAATGCCGGAGGCGAGCCGGGCGCGGCGTGCCGCCCGCCGGCTCATCACCACGGTGAAGGCGGGCAGCGCCAGCGAGGCGACGATCAGCAGCGCCAGCAGGGCGGAGAGCGGGCGCTGCACGAAGATGGACAGGCTCCCCTCCGACAGCATCAGCGACTGCCGCAGCGAGGTTTCCATCAGCTGCGCCAGCACCACGGCAAGCACGAGCGGCGCACGTGGAATGTCGGCGCGGATCATCAGGTAGCCGACCATGCCGAACAGCAGGGTGAGACCGACATTGAACATGGAGAGGCTGGTGGCGTAGGCGCCGACCAGCGAGATCAGCAGGATGCCGGGCACCAGATAATCGTAGGGAATGCGCAGGATCGAGGCGAACAGCGGCGCCAGCGGCAGGTTCATGATCAGCAGCATGAAATTGCCGACGAACATGCTGGCGATCAGCCCCCAGACCAGGTCCGACTGGTCGGTCAGCAATTGCGGGCCGGGGCGGATGCCGAGCAGCACCAGGGCGGCCAGCAGCACCGCGGTGCTGGCGGAGCCGGGAATGCCGAGCGCCAGCATCGGCACCAGCGCGCCATGGGCGGCGGAGTTGTTGGCCGCTTCCGCCGCCGCCACGCCGTCCAGCGCGCCGCGCCCGAATTTTTCCGGGTGTTTGCTGGCTTTCTTCTCGACCACATAGCTCAGCAGCGAGGCGACGGTGGGGCCCGCGCCCGGCATCAGCCCGATGACGAAGCCGATGCTGCCGCCGCGCAGGATCGCCATGCGGCAGTCCTTCCAGTCCTTGGCGGTGAGCCACATTTCGCGCAGCCTTGTCCTGATCGGCTCGACATGCTGCGACTGTTCCATCGAGACCAGTATTTCGGCGATGCCGAAAATACCGATGGCGACCGGCAGAAAGTCGATCCCCTCCAGGAGTTCGAGCGAACCGAAGGTGAGGCGCGAGGTGCCCTGGATCGGATCGGTGCCGACCAGCGCCACCATCAGGCCGAGCATGGCGGCGATCATCGCCTTGACCGGCGAGCCGGTGCCCAGGCTGGCCGTGGCGGTGATGCCGAGCAGCGCCAGCAGGAAATATTCCGGCGCCGAGAAGCTGAGGGCGAACGCGCTGAGCGCCGGGGTGAGGAACACCAGCGCGGTCACCGCCGCGATGCCCGCCAGGAACGAGCCGATGGCGGACACCGACAGCGCGGCGCCGGCCCGGCCCTGTTTGGCGAGCTGGTGTCCGTCGACGGCGGTCATCACGCTGGCCGCCTCGCCCGGCACGTTCACCAGCACCGAGGTGAGCGTGCCGCCATACATGCCGCCATACATGATGCCCGACAGCATGACGAGCGCGGTGACCGGCTCGAGGCCGAAGGTGACCGGCAGCAGCAGCGCCATGCCGGCCGAGGGGCCGATGCCCGGCAAGGCGCCGATGATCTGGCCCAGCGTGACGCCGATGAACACGAACAGCAGATTTGTCGGCGTCAGCGCGACCTCGAAGCCCTGTGCCAGTGAAGCGAGAGCGTCCATACGCGGTTCCTGATGCGGGCACGGCAGTCAGATGCCGAGCAGACCTTGCGGAAGTGAGATGCCGAGCCAGGCGACGAACACGCCATAGACGATGCCGACGGCGACCGCCGTGGTGGCGAGGCTCGGGACGAGGGGCCGCCTTTCGATCAGCAGCAGCAGGACGAGGCAGAAGGCGGTGCCGGCCGCGATGAAGCCGACGAACGGCACCGCCACCACCATCAGCCACAGCCCGGCGGCGACGCCGAGGACACGGCAGAAGCCAAGCCGGTCGGGGAAGCCGTTCGGTTCGTGCGCCTCGCGCCGCAGCGTGGCGACGAGCAGCAGCAGCCCAAGCACCACCCCCGCGGCGCCCACCCAGAACGGCGCGAACGCCGATCCGGGGGCGAACTCGCTCCAGTATGCGAGATGCCGCGTGCCCAGCATGACGAAAGAGGACAGCGCGATCACGATCAGCGCCGTGACGATATCGACCGTCTTCATGCTGGGCTCCCGCCTTCCGAATCCGCCGGCCGAACGGCCGGTGCGCGTCACTGGACCGGCGTCGCCTTGGCGAGGCCGAGGTCGCGCAGCACGGCGAGGTGCTCCTGATGCAGCTTGGCGAGATGAGCCTTGGCCTCGGCGGCCGGCACCACCTCGCTGCGCAGGAAGTTGTCCTTGATGCTCGCCTGCCATTCCGGCGTGGCGACCAGCTTGGCGATGGCGTCGTCCCAGAACGCCACCGTGCCGGCATCGAGGTCCGGCGGCCCGGCGAGGCCCCAGGACTGGCCCCACACCACGTCGTAGCCCTGCTCGCGGGCGGTCGGGATGTCCTTGAGCGCGGGCTCGGTGCGGCGGGTGTCGGACAGGATGGCGATGATCCTGGCCTTGTCGCTTTCGACCAGCGGCAGCGCCTCGCTGGGCGTCAGCGTCATCAGTTCGACATTGCCGCCGAGGAACGCCGCCTGCGCCGCGCCGCCGCCGTCGAACGGCACGTAGTTGAGCTTGATATTGCCGGCCTTCTCCAGCAGGCCGGCGACCATGTGGTCGGTCGAGCCGCTCTGCGCCCCCGCCACCTTGACGCCGCGCTCGCGCTGGGCGGCCAGCGCGACCAGCTCCTTCAGGTTCTTCACCGGCGACGACGGCTGCACCACGAGCACCAGGTCGCCCTGGATGAACATGCTGATCGGGGTCAGCTGGTCATAGACCGTGGGCAGTCCCTGGGTGATCGGCGTGGTCAGGATCGGCTGGGCGATGCACAGCACGACGTTCTTGTCGCCCTTCTTCGACAGCACGAAATTGGCCGCGACCATCCACGAGCCGCCGGTGCGGTTCTGCACCAGCAGCGGGTTGGTGATGATCTTCTGTTCGTTGAGGATCTTGGCGGCCCGGCGCATCAGCACGTCGGGCGTGCCGCCGGGGCTGGTGCCGGTGGTGATCTCGATCGGCCCGGTCGGCGCGGTCTGTGCGCGCAGGGCGCCGGGGACGGCGGCGAGGGCAAGGGTGGCGCCGAGCGCGAACAGCGCCGTGCGCCTCAGGCACGAATATGTCTCTGCACGGGTGGCAGTCATTGGCGTTCCTCCTTGGAGCCTTGCGGCGCGGCGTCTTTTGACGTCTTGACGCAAAGCTAAGGACGCAGCTCGATGACTGTCAAGTTAACGATCTCAATCGACTAGATTTTCTCCCATGCCGAAAAAGCATGTATCTAGTACATGTCGGCATATCAACCGAACAAACAAAATATAACGTACCGACGCTGACGATATGTTGCCTGTTTGATTTTACACCTCGCCTTCAAGGAGGGGGATCGTCGGTGCAAATACGAGGCGGCTGGCCGAGTGCGCCAGCCGAGAGCAGCGCCCGAGGCGCACCGGCCATTAAGTATCCTGATCGGCCCGATCAGTTCTTATCGTTTCTTTTGATGCCGGTGCGTCGCTAGCGTCCCGTCGTGAGTGCGAAAACTCGCGGAGACAACGCTATGCAACTCGGCTTCTTCACCATGCCCATCCATCCTCTGGGACGCGATTGGCGCGAGACCCTGCGCGAGGATCAGGAGGCGTTTCTGCTCGCCGACGAACTCGGCTTCTCCGAGGGCTATGTCGGCGAACATGTCACCGATCTCGCCGAGAACATCACCAGTTGCATGGTGTTCCTCGCCAGCCTCGCCGGGCGCATCAGGCAGATGCGGCTCGGCACCGGCACGGTAAACCTGCCCAACACCCATCCGGCGGCGGTGGCGGCGCAGATTTCGATGCTCGACCATCTTTTGGACGGCAAGCTCAATTTCGGCATCAGCCCCGGCGGCCTGCTCTCCGACGCCGAAGTGTTCGGCAATCTCGACGCCGACCGCAACGCGATGTTCCTTGAGGGCATCGACGCGGTGCTGAAGATCTGGACCACCGAGGCGCCCTACAATATCGAGGGCAAGTACTGGACGATCTCCACCGCGCGCACGCTGCTGGCCGATATCGGCCAGGGCATCATCGGCCGCCCGCTGCAGCGCCCGCACCCTCCGGTCGTCATCACCGCCGTCGCGCCCTATTCCAAGGGCGTCTCGGCCGCCGCCGCGCGCGGCTGGGAGCCGATCTCGGCCAATTTCCTGATGCCGAAATGGGTCGGCACCCACAAGGCCGCCTATGAGGAGGGGTGCCGGCAGGGCGGCCGCGCGGTGGATTTCGCCAATTGGCGGGTCGCCAAGAGCGTGTTCGTGGCGGACGATGCCCGTACCGCCCGCGACTATGCCCGGGGCGAAGGCAGCCCCTATGTGCATTACTTCCGCTCGCTGTTCACCAAGCTGGTAAAAAACGGCCGTTCCAACCTGTTCAAGGAGGACCCCGACATGGCCGATGCCGATCTGACGCTCGAGCACGTGCTCGACCGGCTGATCATCGCCGGCACGCCGGACGAGGTGGCGGACAAGCTGCTGGCGTTCCGTGCCGAGGTGGGGCCCTTCGGCACGCTGCTCTATGCCGGCCATGACTGGCGCGATCCCGCACTCGCCAGGCGCTCGATGCGGCTGATGGCCGAACAGGTGATGCCGGCCATCAATGCCGCCCTCGGCCCCGCCGAATCGCAGGCCGCCGAATGACGACGCCGCAGCCCACCATTCTCCGCCCCGCCGCTATTCCCGCGCGCGAGCGCGGCGGCGGGGCCAGGACCATTCCGCTGGTGACCCGCAAGGTCGGCGCGACCGGCTTCATCAACGGCATCACCCTGTTCGAGCCCGGCGCCGCGATCCCGCTGCACAGCCATAATTGCGAGGAAAGCGTCATGCTGCTGGAGGGCCGCGCCTTCGCCGAGATCGACGGGGTGCAGTATGAGCTTGAGGCTGGCGACATGTCCTACATCCCGGCCAACCTGCCGCACCGCTTCATCAACCGCTCCTCGGTCGAGGGCATGAAGATCCTGTGGATCTATGGCTCGGTGGAAGCGACGCGCACGATCATCGCGACCGGCGACACCCGCTCCATCGACGATGAGCACAAGGCCCCGATCGCCTGAAGGCATGCCATGGGCGCCAGCCATGAAGGCCCCGCGGCGCCCCCCGCCCGGCAGAGGCGGCAGCGCCGCGGCACGTGAAACCGGGCCGCCCGTTGCCGTGCGCGCCCGGGAAGCTCCCGCCCGCCGCCCCGATGCCCCGATGCCGGCGCCATGCGAGGGCCGGATTGCACGCGACGGCGCCACCCCTGCTGATTGCGTGTGCAACGAGGCGGCGGTGATGGGCTCCGGTTAGTCGCGCCGGTCCACCCGTTCCCGCGAGCGCCGGGGCCCCCGCCGGCGCGACCGAAGCCGGCACGCCCTCGGGCTTTGCCCGTCGCACGCCGGCGCGGGTAATCCTCCGCTCCGGCAAGGAAGCGGAGGGCGGGGCCACGCGCCCGGAGGCACCGCGCGCCCTGTGGCACGCCGATTGCTTACAGCCTTGTATACAAGTTTGTGAGCAAGCGTGCGGGCCCAGCCTGATGAACCCAGCCACCGCCAATATCGAGGAAGCGATCCTTTCCGCCATCCTCGCCGGCCGCATCGATCCGGGCACCCGGCTCGGCGAGCAGAAGCTCGCCGACCTGTTCGGCGTCTCCCGCACCCGGGTGCGCGAGGCGATGATGCGGCTGGAGACGCGCGGCGTGGTGCAGGTGAGCGCCCGGCGCGGCTGGTATGTGGTCGAGCCCTCGGCGGAGGAGGCGCGCGAGGCGTTCCAGACCCGCCGCGTGATCGAGACCGGGTTGCTGCATTCGCTGCGCGAGGTGCCGGCCGAAGTGCTCAAAAGCCTGAAGGAGCACGTCGCGATGGAGCGCGACGCCATCGGCGCCGGCGACGTGCACTCGCGGGCCTGCCTGCTCGGCGACTTCCACATCCACCTCGCCGACGCGCTCGGCAACCGGCTGCTGACCGAGATCATCCGCGACCTCACCGCCCGCACCACGCTGATCTCGATGCTCTACCAGCCGACCGAGAAGGCGGAGGAATCGAGCCACGACCATGAGGACATCGTCGCCGCCATGGAGGATGGCGACCTCGCGCGTGCCGCCCGGCTGATGGACGAGCATATCGGCAAGGTCGAGGCCGGGCTCGACCTCACCGCCAAGCCCGACCCGCTGGCCGGGCTGCGGGCGCTGCTCTCACCGGCGGCGTTCGCCGGCAACGCCCCTTCCGTCCCGCCTATCCACGCCCAACCGCCTCACGACCAACCCCACATCCACGGCCATCCGGCCACAAAGGAGGATTGACCGCATGAACCGCCGCAGCCTTATCGTTTTCGCCGCCGGCGCCCTGCTGGCCGCCACCCAGATGCCGCTGCCGGCGTCCGCCGATGCGCTCGCCACCGTCGAGGCGAACAAGGTGATCCGCATCGCCGTGCCGCAGGACTTTCCGCCCTTCGGCACGGTGGGCGCCGACATGGAGCCCAAGGGCTACGATGTCGACATGGCGAGGCTGATCGCCGACAAGCTCGGCGTGAAGCTGGAGCTGGTGCCGGTCACCAGCGCCAACCGCATTCCCTATCTCCAGACCAACAAGGTCGACCTCGTCATCTCCTCGCTGGGCAAGAATGCCGAGCGCGAGAAGGTGATCGACTTCACCACCGCCTATGCGCCCTTCTTCAACGGCGTGTTCGGCCCGGCCGACGTGGCGGTGACCGATGCCGCCGGCCTCGCCGGCAAGACGGTAGGCGTCACCCGCGGCGCGGTGGAGGACCTGGAACTGACCAAGATCGCCCCGGCCGACACCACCATCAAGCGCTACGAGGACAATAACGGCACCATCTCCGCCTTCCTCTCCGGCCAGGTCGAACTGATCGCCACCGGCAATGTGGTCGCCGCCGCCATCCTCGAACGGAACCCGCCGAAGAAGCCGGAGATCAAGTTCCTGATCAAGAACTCGCCCTGCTACATCGGCCTCAACAAGAACGAGCCGGCGCTGCGCGCCAAGGTGGACGAGATCATCGCCGGGGCGAAGAAGGACGGCGCACTCGACGCCATCGCGCAGAAATGGCTCGGCGCCAAGCTGCCGGCCGATATCTGAGGAGCGGGGCCCGGGTGGCGCAGGCGGAAACGGTCTGCGTCCTTCGAGGCCCGGCTGACGCCGGGCACCTCAGGATGACGATGTACGGACACGGTTCGGACGGCCGTCATGCTGAGGAGTGGGGCCCGGGTGGCGCGGGCGGAAACGGTCTGCGTCCTTCGAGGTCCGGCTGACGCCGGGCATCTCAGGATGACGATGCACGGACACGGTTCGGACGGCCGTCATGCTGAGGAGCGGGGCTCGCCCCGCGTCTCGAAGCACGCAGGCCCCCGCATCCCGCCTTGCCTCTGAAGCCTTCTTCCCCCTTCCCCTCACCGGCGGGAGTTCACCGGCATGAACTACGCGTTCGATTATGGCTGGCTGCTGGTCTACTGGCCGGTCCTCGTGAAAGGCATCGCCATCACGCTCGAACTCACGCTGGTCGGCGGGGCGCTCGGCGTCGCGCTGGGCATTGCCTGCGCCTGGGCGCGGGCGCTGGGGCCGGGCTGGCTGCGGCCGTTCGTGGCCGCCTATGTCGAATTGATCCGCAACACGCCGTTCCTGATCCAGCTGTTCTTCATCTTCTTCGGCCTGCCGGCACTGGGCGTGCGGATGGGCGAACTGGAGGCGGCCAACCTCGCCATGGTGATCAATCTCGGCGCCTATGGCTGCGAGATCATCCGCGCCGGCATACAGGCGACGCCCAACGGGCAGTTCGAGGCCGGCGCCTCGCTCGGCATGAGCCGGCTGCAGACCTTCTGGCACGTGGTGCTGATCCCGGCGCTGCAGCGCATCTGGCCGGCGCTGTCGTCGCAGATCGTCATCGTCATGCTGGGTTCGGCGGCGGTGTCGCAGATCGCGGCGGAGGACCTGACCTTCGCGGCCAACTTCATCCAGTCGCGCACCTTCCGCGCCTTCGAGAGCTATTTCGTCGCGACGCTGATCTATCTCGTCCTCGCCATCGCCCTGCGGCAGGCGCTGCGCGGCCTCGGCTGGACGCTGTTTCCAAAACGCACGGCGCGGTGAAGGAGGCGACCATGAACGAATTCACCACCTGGGACATATTGCGCAACCTGCTGCTGGCGGCGCGCTGGACCGTGCTGCTCTCGCTCGTCTCCTTCATCGGCGGCGGTCTGGTCGGCGCGGCGCTGCTGTTCGCCCGCATCGGCAAGGGCCGGATCGGGCCGACCTTCGTGAAAGCCTATGTCGAGCTGTTTCAGGGCACCCCGCTGCTGATGCAGCTGTTCCTCGCCTTTTTCGGCCTCGGCCTGTTCGGCGTCGACGTGCCGGCCTGGCTGGCGGCGGGGGTGGCGCTGATCCTGTGGTCGGCGGCGTTCCTCACCGAAATCTGGCGCGGCTGCGTCGAATCCATCGCCCGCGGGCAGTGGGAGGCCTCCTCCAGCCTCGGCATGGGCTATCTCCAGCAGATGCGCCACGTCATCCTGCCGCAGGCGCTGCGCATCGCCGTGCCGCCCACGGTCGGCTTCTCGGTGCAGGTGGTGAAGGGCACGGCGCTGACCTCGATCATCGGCTTCGTCGAGCTTTCCAAGGCCGGCACCATCGTCACCAACGCCACCTTCGAGCCGTTCACGGTCTACGGCCTCGTCGCCCTGATCTATTTCTGCCTGTGCTGGCCGCTGTCCAGGTCCTCCCAGATCCTCGAGAGGAAGCTCAATGTCGCTCATCGAAATCACTGAGGTGAAGAAGCGCTTCGGCGACAACGAAGTGCTGAAGGGCATAAATATCGACGTCGCGCCCGGCGAGGTGGTCGCCATCATCGGCCGCTCGGGCTCGGGCAAGTCCACCCTGCTGCGCTGCATCAACGGGCTGGAGGCCATCGACGAGGGCTCGATCTCGGTCGCCGGCGCCCAGTTGCTGCCGGACGAACTGCACCTCAAGGCGCTGCGGCTGAAGGTCGGCATGATCTTCCAGCAGTTCAACCTGTTTCCCCACCTCACCGCAGGACGCAATGTCATGCTCTCGCAGATGGTGGTGAAGAAGACGCCGAAGGCGCAGGCCGAGGCGATGGCGAAGACGATGCTGGAGCGGGTCGGGCTGGGCCACAAGTTCGACGCCTATCCGGACCAGCTCTCGGGCGGCCAGCAGCAGCGCGTCGCCATCGCCCGCGCGCTCGCCATGCAGCCGATCGCGCTGCTCTGCGACGAGATCACCTCGGCGCTCGACCCGGAGCTGGTGAGCGAAGTGCTGGCGGTGGTGAAGGAACTCGCCGGCGAGGGCATGACGCTCATGATGGTGACGCACGAGATGCGCTTCGCCCGCGACGTGTGCTCGCGCGTGGTGTTCATGCATCAGGGCCGGGTGCACGAGATCGGCCCGCCGGAAGAGGTGTTCGCCAACCCGAAGACGCCGGAGCTGCAGCAGTTCCTCGGCGTCACCCACTGAGCCGCGCGCCTCAGCCGGCCGGCCGCGCCGGCAGCAGCAGCGAGGGGGCGGCGTGGCGGTAGGCGCCGCCGGAGCCGAACAGTTCGGCGATCCAGTCGACGAAGACCCGCAGCCGGCTGCTCAGATGCCGGTTCGGCGCGTAGACGATGTGCAGCACGATCGGCGCGCTGTTCCACTCGGGCAGTACCCGCACCAGCAGGCCCGCCGCGAGGAGCGGGCGCACGATCGGCTCCAGCGACTGGGTGACGCCGAGCCCGGCGAGACCGGCGGCGAGATAGGCGGTCGAATCGTTCACCGCCACGTCATAAGGCAGGTCGAGTTCATAGCTTTCCTCGCCCCGCTCCATGTCGAAGGCGACGCGCCGCCCGGTGCGAGCGCTGAAATAGCCGATGACCCGGTGCCCCTGCTGAAGATCGCGCGGGTGACCGGGCACGCCGTGGCGCTGGAGATAGCCGGGAGCGGCGCAGAGCATCAGCCGCACCTCGCCGATGCGGCGGGCGATCAGCGTCGGGTCGATCAGGTCGCCGCCGCGAATGGCGCAGTCGACATTTTCCGCCAGCAGATCGACCGGCCGGTCGGTGACGCCGAGGTCGAGCCGGATCTCGGGGTAGCGGGCGAAGAAGTCCGGCAGCGCCGGAATCAGCGCGTAGAGCGCCAGCGACGAGGGCACGTCGACCCGCAGCCGACCGGACGGGCTGGCCTGCGAGCGGGCCATCGAGCCGTCCAACTCGTCGAGATCGGACAACAGCGCCAGCGCCCGCTCGTAATAGGCGGCGCCGTCCGGCGTCACCGCCACGCGGCGGGTGGAGCGGTTGAGCAGCTTGGTGCGCAGATGCGCCTCCAACTGCTGTATGAGCTTGGTGACGGTGGGCTTGGGCATGTCGAGAAGGTCGGCGGCGCGGCTGAACGTGCCGGCCTCGACCACACGGGCAAAGGCCCGCATCGCCGCAATCTGATCCATAGTTACCGCGTCATTATTTCCATATGTGAATAATGTTATCACAAAATGGCTATTTGTTGGATGGATCGTCGGTATTAGGTTTCGCCGCACTGCAACAGAACAGGGTGAAATCGGGTGGCGGTCAAGGCCGACATCGCGATGGTGGGCGCTATGGCGGCATTGTGGACCGAGGACAGGCTGGAGGTGGACGGGGCGGCGCTGCCGGCGCGCGTCTATCGTGCCGGCGTGCCGCGGCGGCCCACCCCGCTGGTGCTGCACCTGCATGGCGGCTGCTTCACCGATGGCGACCTCGACTGCAGCGCCAAGCTCTGCCAGATCCTGGGCGAGGCCGGCGCGGTGGTGGTGTCGATCGACTATCCGCTGGCGCCCGAGCATCCGTTTCCCGCTGCGCTCAACCTCGCCTTCGCCGTGCTTGGCCGGCTCCATGCCGAGCGTGCGCGCTGGGCGGGGCGCGGCGCCCGGCTGTTCGTCGCCGGCGAGGAGGCCGGGGCCAACCTCGCCACGGCGCTGACGCTGATGGCCCGCGACCAGCAGACCCCCCCCGTCGCCGGCCAGATCCTGATCTCGCCGATGGTCGATCCCTGCCTGAGCACGGGTTCGATCCATGCCGCCTATGCCGGCGCGGCGGGCTGCAAATGGGCCGATGGCTGGCACCTCTATCTCGGCAGCGCCGACCGCGCCGCCCATCCCTATGCGGCACCGCTCGGCTCGCGCCGGCTCGGTGGCATCCCCCCCGCCCTCATCGTCACCGCGGACGACTGCCCGATGCGGGACGAGAGCTTCGCCTATGCCCGCCGCCTCGCCGAATGCGGTGTCGCGGTGGAAAGCCATCTGCTCGAAGGCACCGAATGCTCGGCCGCGAGCATGGACGCCGCCATCGAGACGGCCCCGGCCTGGGAAGCGGTCCTGCGGGACCTGTTCCGAAAATTCCTGGTGGAGAATTCCGCCACACCTGTTCGCACCGTTCGGGCCTGAGGGCCGGGAGATCCGTCATGAGTGACAAGACATTCGGCAACGAAGCCGGCTCAGCAAACATCGGGCACGCCATCGTCGCCCGCGACACAGCAGGGCCCGCGGCGCCCGGCACGAAGCCGGCGCGCCGTTGGCGCGAGGTCGGGCTGGTGCTCACCCTGGCGGCGCTGGCCACCGGCACGGCGGTGTTCCTCGCCTGGCCCAGCAGCACGGCGCTGGCCACTGATCCGGCGACGGCGGAAGCCGCCGCACCGCCGGCCATGCCGGTCGAGGTGGCGGTGCTGAAGGCCCGCGACACCATGACCTGGGATGAGTTCTCCGGCCGGCTGCGCGCGGTCGAAGTGGTGGAGCTGCGCTCGCGCGTCGCCGGCGCGGTGGAGAAGATCCACTTCCGCGAGGGCGCGCTGGTCAAGCAGGGCGACCTGCTGGTGACCATCGACCCTGCCCCGTTCGAGGCGGCGCTGAGCCGTGCCGTCTCGCTGCAGGAAGCGGCCGCCGCCCGGGTCGAACTGACCCGCAGCGAGCTGGAGCGCGGCAAGCAACTGGTCGACAACCGCGTCGTCTCGGTGCGCGACCTCGACCAGCGCACCAATAATTTCCGCGAGGCGGAAGCCAATCTGCGCGCGGCGGACGCCGCCGTGCAGACCGCCAAGCTCGACCTCGGCTATACCGAGGTGCGCGCCCCGGTCGACGGGCGCGTCGGGCGCATCGAGGTGACGGTCGGCAATCTGGTCGCCGCCGGTGCCTCCTCGCCGGTGCTCACCAGCCTGGTCTCGGTCGACCCGATCTATGTCAGCTTCGACGCCGACGAGAACGCCGTCGCCGAGGCGCTGGCCTCGGTGGGCGAGCACGACCTCGCGCTGACCGAGATCGACCAGATCCCGGTGGAGATCACCACCGCCACGACCGGCGGGCGCACGGTGCGCGGCCATCTCCAGCTGGTCGACAACCAGGTCGACACCGCCACCGGCACCTTCCGGCTGCGCGCCGTGTTCGACAACAAGGACCGGCGCCTCGTTCCGGGCCAGTTCGCCCGGGTGAAGATGGGCCGCGCCAAGTCCGAGCCGGCGCTGGCGGTGAACGAGCGCGCCATCGGCACCGACCAGGACAAGAAGTTCGTGTTCGTCATCGATGACGCCAACAAGGCCGTCTGGCGGCAGGTCACGCTCGGCCCGCCGGCCGACGGGCTGCGCGTCATCACCGACGGGCTGAAGGAAGGCGAGCGCATCGTCGTCAACGGCCTGCAGCGCGTGCGCCCCGGCGCCGTGGTGGCGCCCGAGATCGTGCCCATGGAAACCGCATCCGCCGCGACCGCGACGGACCCGACCACCTCCGTCGCCGCGCGCTGATCGTAGCCCCGACGCTCTGCCTCCTTGGGGGAGGACGCAATGAATCTGTCCAAATTCTTCATCGACCGGCCGATTTTCGCCGGCGTCCTCTCCGTGCTGATCTTCCTCGCGGGGCTGCTCGCCCTGCGGGTGATGCCGATCTCGGAATATCCGGAAGTCGTGCCGCCGCAGGTGATCGTGCGCGCCACCTATCCGGGCGCCAGCCCGAAGGTGATCGCCGCCACCGTCGCCACGCCGATCGAGGAATCGATCAATGGCGTCGAGGACATGCTCTACATGTCCAGCCAGGCGACGACCGACGGCGTGATGACGCTGACCGTCACCTTCAAGCTCGGCACCGACCCCGACAAGGCGACGCAGCTGGTGCAGAATCGCGTCGGCCAGGCGGAACCGCGCCTGCCGGAAGAGGTGCGCGCGCTCGGCATCACCACGGCGAAGAGTTCGCCGACCTTCCTCATGGTCGTGCATCTGCTTTCGCCCAATGACCGCTACGACATCACCTATCTGCGCAACTACGCGGTGCTGAACGTGAAGGACCGGCTCGCCCGCATCGGCGGCGTCGGCCAGATCGACATCTTCGGCGGCGGCGACTACTCGATGCGCGTCTGGCTGGACCCGCAGAAGATCGCCGAGCACGGGCTTTCCGCCGGCGACGTGGTCAACGAGATCCGCGCCCAGAACGTGCAGGCCGCCGCCGGCATCGTCGGTGCCTCGCCGGCGCAGGGCGATGTCGACCTGCAGCTCACCATCAACGCCCGCGGCCGGCTGGAGACCGAGGAGGAGTTCGGCGACATCGTCGTGAAGACCGGCGCCAACGGTCAGGTCGTGCGCCTGCGCGACGTCGCCCGCATCGAACTCGGCGCCGCCGACTACGCGCTGCGCTCGCTGCTCGACAACAAGTCGGCGGTCGGTCTCGGCGTGTTCCAGGCGCCCGGCTCCAACGCGCTGGAGATCGCCGAGAACGTCCGCGCGACGATGGAGGAAGTGAAGAAGACGATGCCGGAAGGCGTCGACTACGCCATCGTCTACGACACCACGCGCTTCGTCGACGCCTCCATCGACGCCGTGGTGCACACGCTGTTCGAGGCTGTGCTGCTGGTCGTCATCGTCGTCGTGGTGTTCCTGCAGACCTGGCGCGCCTCGATCATCCCGCTGCTCGCGGTCCCGGTGTCGATCGTCGGCACCTTCGCGGTGATGTATCTGTTCGGCTTCTCGATCAACGCGCTGAGCCTGTTCGGGCTGGTGCTCGCCATCGGCATCGTGGTCGACGACGCCATCGTCGTGGTGGAGAATGTCGAGCGCAACATCGAGAACGGCCTGACCCCGCGCGCCGCCGCCTATCAGGCGATGAGCGAGGTGTCCGGGCCGATCATCGCCATCGCCCTGGTGCTGGTGGCGGTGTTCGTGCCGCTGGCCTTCATCACCGGCCTGTCGGGCCAGTTCTACCGCCAGTTCGCCCTCACCATCGCCATCTCCACCGTCATCTCGGCGATCAACTCGCTCACCCTGTCGCCGGCACTGGCGGCGCTGCTGCTGCGCGGGCACGACACCCCGCCGGACGCGCTCCAGCGGGTCATCAACTTCCTGTTCGGCTGGTTCTTCCGCGGCTTCAACTGGGTGTTCACGCGCGGCTCGCGCGGCTATGGCGGCGGCGTGCGCGGCACGCTGAAGGTGAAGAGCCTGGTCATGGTGTTCTACGCCGTGATGCTGGGGGCCACCTGGTGGCTGTTCCAGGCGGTGCCGCCGGGCTTCGTGCCGGCGCAGGACAAGCAGTATCTGGTCGGCTTCGCCCAGCTGCCGGACGGCGCCACCCTCGACCGCACCGAGGAAGTGATCCGCCGCATGACCGAGATCACGCTGGCCCAGCCCGGCGTCGCCAGCGCGGTGGCCTTCCCCGGCCTGTCGATCGCCGGCTTCTCCAACTCCTCGAACGCCGGCATCGTGTTCTCGGTGCTCGATCCGTTCGAGGAGCGCCAGAGCCCGGAGCTTTCCGCGACGGCCATCGCCGGCGCCCTGAACCAGAAATACGGGGCGATCAAGGACGCCTTCATCGCCATGTTCCCGCCCCCGCCGGTGCAGGGGCTCGGCGTCGTCGGCGGCTTCAAGATGCAGCTGGAAGACCGCGCCGGACGCGGCTACGAGGCGCTGAACGAGGTGACCAACGCTTTCATGGCCAAGGCCATGGCAGCGCCCGAGCTCACCGGCCAGTTCACCACCTACCAGATCAACGTGCCGCAGCTCTTCACCGATCTGGACCGTACCAAGGCCCGCCAGCTCGGCGTGCCGGTGCAGTCGGTGTTCGAGACGCTGCAGGTCTATCTCGGTTCGCTCTATGTCAACGACTTCAACAAGTTCGGCCGCACCTACTCGGTGCGGGCGCAGGCCGACGCGCCGTTCCGCGCCCGGCCGGAGGATATCGGCAAGCTCAAGGTGCGCTCCAATAGCGGCGAGATGATCCCGCTCTCGGCGCTGCTCAGGGTTGAGACCACGGCGGGGCCGGAGCGCGCGCAGCGCTATAACGGCTTCCTCACCGCCGACTTCAACGCCTCGCCGGCGCCGGGCTATTCCTCGGGGCAGGCGCAGGACGCGGCGGCGCGCATCGCGGCCGAAGTGCTGCCGCCGGGCTTCGACTATGAATGGACCGACCTCACCTATCAGGAGATCCTGGCCGGCGATTCCTCCTATCTCGTCTTCCCGCTCGCCCTGCTGCTCGTCTTCCTGGTGCTGGCCGCCCAGTATGAAAGCCTGACGCTGCCGATCGCGATCATCCTGATCGTGCCCATGGGCCTGGGGGCGGCGCTGTATGGCGTCTGGCTGGGCGGAGGTGACAACAACATCTTCACCCAGATCGGCCTTGTCGTGCTGGTCGGCCTGTCGGCGAAGAACGCGATCCTCATCGTCGAGTTCGCCCGCGAGCTGGAATTCCTCGGCCGGAACCCGGTCGAGGCGGCGATCGAGGCCAGCCGGCTGCGCCTGCGGCCGATCCTGATGACGTCCTTCGCCTTCATCATGGGCGTGCTGCCGCTGGTGCTCTCCACCGGCGCCGGCGCCGAGATGCGCCATGCGATGGGCATCGCCGTGTTCGCCGGCATGATCGGCGTCACCTTCTTCGGGCTGTTCCTCACGCCCGTCTTCTACGTGCTGCTGCGGCGCCTGGCGGGCAACCGTCCGCTGCGGCAGCACGGCGAGGCCCATGTCGCGCCGCTTGCGGCCGAGTGAGCCCCGCTGCCCGGCCGGGAGGCCAATTTCCTGTGCGTCGGTTGCCCCCTCGACGCGCCTGAGCCCAGCCTCCCGGCCGGTATAGTTCGACAAGTCCCCGCGGCGATGCCACATGCAGCCCGGCCGGCGCGCGACGCCGGCAACGGTGTCAGGGGTCGCCAGCACATGAAGCCGATCAGATCCGACTGGACGGACGTGGTGCTGGTGTGCCGCAAATGCGCGAAGAAGCTGGAGGGCGGCTTCGGCCCCGGCGGGGATCAGCCCTTGCCCAAGGCACTGCGCGCCGCCATTGCCCGGCACGAGGGCGGCAAGCCGATGAAGAAGCCGCGCCGCAAGGGCGCCCATGTCGCGGTCATCGAGGTGCCCTGCCTCGACATCTGCCCGAAGAACGCCGTGGTCGTCATCCCGGCCGGGGAGCCGGGGCGCTGGCGCAGCGTGCCGCGCGGGGCCGATCTCGACGCCCTGCTCGGCGCACTCGCCCCCGGCGCGGCGGGCGTCACCCCCTCCCCGCCCCGCGACGAGGACTGATCAGGCCGGCTTTTCCGTCGTCCGGGGCGGGTTCAGCGCCCAGACCAGCACCGTCATGATGCTCACCCCGATGACGATACCGATGAGCCGGTCCAGCGGCGGGAAGAGCGAACTCGGCGGCCCCGGATCGACAAGCGTGATGATGTAGGCGATCGCCGACTGGGTGCCGATATAGGCATTGGGCGTCTTGGCCAGATGCACCCGCGCGAAGGAGAAGATGCCGAGAAAGAGCATCGTCGCCCACCAGATCTGGTCGGTAGCGTCGAGACCGATCACCACCAGCCCCGCCGCGCCTCCGGCACCGCAGCCGACAATGCGCTGCCAGCCCTTGTGGCGCGTGGCGTTGGGGTCCGTGTCGACGACGATGAGGCTGGAGATCAGCACCTGCGGCAATTGCGGCAGGTCGAACCGGGACCAGATGATGACGATGACGATCGCCCCGAAGCCGGCGATCAGCGCCTGGCGCAGGGCGTTCTCCGGCGTCACCGCGACGACCTGTGCCTTGAGCCGCGCATGCAGTTCGCCGGCATTCGGCCCCAGCGCCCAGCTCGCCAGCGTGCCGCACACCACGCCGATGACGATCTCGTAGCAGCGATAATGGGCGAAGCTGTAGAGGTCCTGCGGCTGGACCATCGAGAACAGCATGACCAGCATGAAGGTCAGGCCGCCATAGAACCAGGCATAGCTGTAGGCGCTGCGCTGCTTGCCATAGGTTCCGACCGCCGCGGAGGCCCCCACCAGGAAAGCCTGCTGGATCGGCAGTCCCTCCATCCATTGCGCGACGACAAAGCCGATGCTGACCCCGACCAGCGTGCTCAGGACGCGCAATATGCCCTTCGTCACCAGCGCGTCGCGGTCCGTATTGGCGATCATCATCACGCTGAGCGCCGCCCAGTAGGGCTCGTCCAGCCCCATCGACAGCGCGATATAGACCGCGGCCAGCACCCCGGTTGCGGTGGCGAAGGCCTGCCGGTCGACGTCGCTGATCCAGCCATCGGGGCGAGCGGCCTCCGCCATCGCTCAGAACCAGATCAGGACGCGGGCGTCGGCGCCGTTGAACAGGCCGAGCCCCTCCGGCCAGTTGTCCAGCGTCACCTCGACCGGAAAGCGCCGGGGCAGCCGCACCCAGTCGGTGGTCGGCTCGACATAGGGCATGACCCGCGGGTTGTCGGGTGAGCGGGCGACGCCGGCGGCAATGCCGCTCACATGGCCGTAGTGCAGCACCCACGGTTCCGAACCCAGCGTCAGCAGCACACGCTGGCCGACGCGGATACGGGCGAGATGGCGCTCGCTCACATTCGCCACCACCCGCCGCCGCCGCTCGGTGACGAGGGCGAGCACCTCGGAGCCGGGGCGCAGATAATCCCCCACCCGGGTGACGAACGGCACCACCCGTCCGGCCTCGGGCGCCGTCATCACGGTCTTGGAGAGGTCGTACTGCGCCTTCGCCACGGCGGCTTCAGCCGACGCGATGGCGGCCTGTGCCACCGCCACCCGGCGCGCCGTCACCGCGAGCTGTGCCTCGGAGGACGTTACGTTGGCTCCTGCGGTGGCGACGTCGCGGGTGGCGACATCGAGCGTCGCCTCGGGCGAATAGCCCTCCGTCTCCAGCGCCTTCACGCGGCCGAGCTGGTCCTGCGCATTGGTCTGCACCGCCTGCGCGGCGGTGACGCTGGCCTTGGCGGCGTTCACCTCGTCCCGCGCCAGTTCAAGGTCGGCGCGGGCGGTGGCGAGCGCGGCCTGCGTCTCCTGCACCTTCAGCGCATAGGGCGTGCGCTCGATCTCGAACAGCAGCTGGCCGGCGGCGACCGCCTCGTTGTTCTGCACCGCCAGCTTCGAGACCGGTCCCTCAATCTCCGACGACACCACCACGATGTCGCTCATCACATAGGCGTCGCCGGTATAGGCGAAGAAGCGCACGCAGGTCTCATAGAGCAGGAACAGCCCCAGGATCACGCCAATGATCAATGTCACCGGATGGCGAAGCAGGCGGCTGAGCATGAAACAACGCAACTCCAGGAGACCGGCATCGACCCGGCAGGGAGCCGGCGCACACGCCATCATCGTGACTTTGCCGGCCCCGCTCAATCCCCCCATGATACCATCGCGGACGCGCGGCGAGGGGCTCCCGCGCGCGGCGGCTGTCGGCAGACGCGGCGTGCCGCGTCATCCCGGACGCACCAAGGCCACGTCCGGGATCGCGATGGCCCCAGGCGCGATCCCGGCTCGAAGCCTCAGGCGGCGGCCGGGATGACGCTCTTCCCTTTCAGACCGGCCTCTCAGTGCCGCTGCTCCTCGATGCTGGGCAGCATCGGCTCCTCGTCGTCCTCGCTGCGCTCGCGCGCGCCGGGATGCTCCTCGATCATCGGGCCCGGGGTGCGGGCGGCACGCGCCGCCTCGGTGCGGCGCGTGCGGGTCGGCACCGACAGTTCCTCGGCGCTCTGGTTCACCACCCGCAGCGGCGGGGCCATGCCCTTCTTGTCGGTGCCGAGATAGACCGTCTGGTGCGGGTACGGCATCTCGATGCCGCGCGCCTCGAACGCCGCCTTGATGCGGCGGTAGAATTCGCGCCGCACGTTCCACTGGCCGAGCGGCCGGGTCTTGAAGCGGCCGCGCAGCTGGATGTGCGACGGGTCGAGCGCCTCGACCCCGACCACCTCGAACGGGGCGGTGATGGTTTCCGCCAGCGGCCCCTTCGCCACCATGTCGGCGGCCACCTCGGCCATCAGCGCCAGCGCCTCGTCGATGCTCTCGCGATAGGCGATGCGCACATCGACCACCGCATAAGCGAAGTCCTTCGACATGTTCTTGACCGTCTGCACCTCGCCGAACGGGATGGAATGCACATTGCCGTCGAAATCGCGCATGTGCACGGTGCGGATGGTGATCTTCTCCACCAGCCCGGCATGGGCGCCGACCTCCACCACGTCGCCGACCGAGATCGTGTCCTCCATCAGGATGAACACGCCGGTGATGACATCCTTGACCAGTGTCTGCGCGCCGAAGCCGATGGCGAGGCCGAGCACGCCGGCACCGGCGAGAAGCGGCGCGATGTTGATGCCGATCTCGGAGAGCAGGATGAGGCTGCCAATGGTGAGCAGCACCACGCGGAAGGCGTTCTGCAGGAAGGGCAGCAGCGTCTTCAGCCGGGTCGAGTTGGGATTGCCGGCCCGCAGACGGTCGGCGAAGGCGGTCGAAATCTCCCAGGCGACGAGGCCGATCAGCACCACCACGCCGATGGAGATGAGCCGGCCCACCGCCACCTGCCCGCCATCGGAGGCGAGCCGCTCGAACGGCTGCGCGCCCCAGATTTCCAGCAGCACGAGAGCGGCCAGGAGCAGCACCAGCCCCTGCACGGAACTGCGCAGCGCCGGCAGATAGCGGTTGGCCCGTGCCTCCAGCAGCGGGTAGCGTTCACGCATTTCGCCGTTGAGCTTGAAGACCCTTTCGAAGAGCCGCAGCATCACCATGATCACCAGAGCCGCGAGGCCGAGCGTGAGCACGGACAGCAGGGTGGCGCGGGCGAGGAACGCGAAGCCGCCATCGACATCGAGGCTCCAGACAAGAAACCCCGCGACGACATAGGCGATGACGAGGATGTGCCAGAAGTCGGCCACCGCGTCGCGCATTCGCGCCGTCCGCCCCTCGCGCGCGCCGATGCGCCGCAGTCGCCGGGCCACCCCGCCGCGAATCTGCAGGATGAAGACGATGCACATGCCGGTGACAAACAGCGCGAGCGCATTGCTGAGGGAGCGATAGCTCGTCAGAGCGAGCCCCAGCACCCAGGCCGCCCGCAGCAGGAAATGGCCGTAGACGATGGTGTAGGTGAAGCGCCGGACCCAGAGATAGCCATAGGCCGCGCTTTCATGGTCGAACGGAAACAGCCGCATCTGCGGCGCGTCGGGCGTCAGCACCGCGCGGGCGCCGGCGAGGATCAGCCGCGCCAGCACATTGGCGTTGATGACGGTGACGACGGCGAGCCGAACGACGAAATTCAGCTCGACCAGCGCCAGCACCCCGAAGGCGGCGGCGGCGAAGGCGGCGATCGGCACGATGTCGACCAGGGTGCGCAGCGCCAGCAACAGCGCCCGCACGAAGACGCCGCGCGCCGGCCGCGCCTCGATCGCCCGCCGCAGCCGCGCCAGCAGCCGCTTGGCGATGTATTCGGCCAGCAGGGCGGCGGCCAGCACGGCGATGACCATCGTCACCGCCCAGCCCACACGCTCCAGCACCAGCGGATCGGAAAGGTCGGCGAAGAGTTGCTCGACCTGCGCGGGCAATTGCTCGATCTCGCCGACCAGCGCCAGCACCGAACCGGAGAACGCGCCAAGCGACTGGGTGGCGCCGGCCAGCCAGTCCTCGCGTCCTTCCGCCGGGCTGGCGGCCACGGCGGCGGGCGCGCCCGCCTCGCTCTCGACCAGCGCCCGCAAGCGCGACAGGAACCGCGCGCGGGAGGCGTCGTCGCTGAGCGTCTCCAGCAGCGCGCGCAGGTCGCCCTGGCCGGCCTCCTGCGGCGGCGCGGCGGGCGCGGTCGCCGCCTGGGCGGGCGCCACCGGCAGGTGCGGCATCTGGGCGAAGGCGGCATTGCCGAGGATCGGCGTGGTGAGAAGACAGAAAGCGAGGAGAAGCAGGCTCGACAGCGCGCGCAGCGGCATGAAGCATTCCGTCGTTCGCGGGCCCTCGGCCGTGGAACCACGGGCGCGCAGATTGGGGGAGCCGGAATGGCGGGTGCGGCTATTCTAACGCGCGGCTCCGCGAAAGGTTCCCCGCCCAGTGAACATTTTTTCATCTTTCGCGACGACGATGGTCCCGCCGACCCGACGTCGCCGTGTCGGCGCGCCTTGCTCCTGTCACGTTCGTCGCCGCATCTGGGCGCGGTTTTTCCGACCGGGAGAGGACATGGAAGCTTTATCCGCCGATGTGGTCGCGTTTCTGCACAGCCATGAATACCTCATCCCCCTGTTCATCGGCCTCATCGCTTTTGGCGAATCGCTGGTGATTGTCGGCCTCATCATCCCGGCCACCGCGCTGATGCTCGCCATTGGCGGGCTGGTCGGCACCGGCATCGTGTCGCCGGTGCCGGTGATCGGCGGCGCCATTGTCGGCGCCGTTCTCGGCGACATCGTCTCCTACTGGCTCGGCCGCTGGCTCGGCCCGCGCGTGGTGCACCGCCCGCCGCTGCTGCGCTATCGCGAGCAGGTGGCGCAGGCGCGCCTGTTCTTCCGCCGCTTCGGCTTCGCCTCGATCTTCGTCGGCCGGTTCTTCGGGCCGGTGCGCGCCACCATGCCGCTGGTCGCCGGCATGATGCGCATGGACCAGCGCCGCTTCCAGTTCGCCAATGTCTCCTCGGCCATCGTCTGGGCGCCGGTGATGCTGGCCCCGGGCTGGCTGGCCGGCAAGGGCGCCGACGAGCTGGGCGCCCACGGCCAGGGCGCATGGCTGGTGCTGATGGTCGGCATCACCCTGGTCATGCTGATCCTGACCGTGGTGGCGCTGAGGATGATCAAGGCCCGCATCGCCAAGCGGCCGCGCACGCGCCGCCGCCCGGCCGGCGCGCCGACCGCCTGAGCCGCCCCGCCCCCCGGGTGCCGCCGGGCCGGCATCCGGTCCCGTCTTAACCATTTCGTAAGGAATACCGCGCCGCCCGGCTGCATTCCGTTAAGATGGCCTTTCGAAAAAGGCTGTCGGCGGACAGCGCGGCGTGCCCGGCGAATGGCGGACGGGAAGAAGACATGATCGACAAGCTTGAGCCTTCCATGCAGCCACCGAAGGCGCGGCCGGGCGAAGAGGGCGGCGGGGCGGCGGCCGCCCCCCGCCCGCCGGTCTCCGCCTCGCCGGCGCCCGCTGCCGCCCGCGCCAAGGGCCCGCCGCAGGACCCGGTGGCGTTCCAGCGCTGGCTCGGGATCGAACAGCTCAAGGTCGACATGCGGCGGCTGGAGCTTGAGGGCAAGCGCGCCGAGGCGGCGCCCGCCCGCACCGGTCACCCCGCCCTCACCGTGCTGTACGGCGTCGTGCTGGTCGCGCTTCTGGCGCTGGCCGCCTTCCTCGCCGCGCAGATGCTGAGCCTGCGCGGGGACCTCGCCGCGCTGCGCGAGGCGCAGAGCCGGATCGTCGAGCGCCTCGACGCGGTCGAAACGCCCGCTCCCGCGCCGCAGGCCGCCGCGCCCGGCAACGCTCAGGTGCTGGCGCAGGCCCAGCCGCCGGCCGCCGCCGCGCCGGCGTCGGCCGCGCCGGCTCCCGCCCCCTCCGCCAACGACCCGCTGGTTCCGCTGGCCGGCACCGCGCCGGCCGCCGAATCCGAACCCGCCGCCCCGGAACCCGCCGCGCCGGCGCTGCCCGGCGCCGGCTATACGGTGCGCATCTTCGCGCCGATCAACACCGTGGCGAAGGCGAAGGTCGACAGCTTCACCAATACGCTGAAGAAGGACGGATTCGACGTCGTGGTCTCCGACACCGGCGTCGTGCAGACCACCAGCAACACGCTGTCCTTCCACGGTGCCAGCGCGGACATGGCCAACGAGGTCGCCGAGATCATCCAGAAGCGGCATCCGTCGCTCGGCATCGAGCTGCGCGCCTCGCCCTCGATCCCCGACAATGCCCGCCAGGTGCTGATCCTCAACCTGACCGAGGACGCCTTCAACTGACCTGTGGCCGGTCGACCGGCCACGCTCAGGCGGCGGCGCGCCCGCGCCGGGCGCCACGCCCCGCCTCGCGAATGGCGGAGATGTTGGCGGCGTAGGCCTCGCGCCCGCCCCTGAATACCGCCGAGCCCGCCACCAGCACATTGGCCCCGGCGGCGGCGCACAGCGCGGCGGTCTCCGGCGTCACCCCGCCATCGACCTCCAGATGGATCGGCCGCTCGCCGATCATCGCCCTGAGGCGATAGATCTTCGGCAGTACGTCGGCGATGAAGGCCTGGCCGCCGAAGCCGGGATTGACCGTCATCGGCAGGATCAGGTCGACCTTGTCCAGCACATAGGCCAGCGCGCTCTCATGGGTCGCCGGGTTCAGCGCCACGCCGGCCTTCTTGCCGAGCGAGCGGATGAGCTGGAGGCAGCGGTCGAGATGGTGGGTCGCCTCGGCCTGCACGGTGATGATGTCCGCCCCGGCCCTGGCGAAGGCTTCGATGAACGGCTCCACCGGCTCGATCATCAGATGCACGTCGAACAGCTTGTCGGTGTGCGGGCGCATCGCCTTGATGACATCCGGCCCGAAGGTGATGTTGGGCACGAAATGCCCGTCCATCACGTCGAGATGGATCCAGTCGGCGCCGGCGCTCGCGACATCGCGCACCTCCTCGCCGAAGCGCGAGAAGTCGGAGGCGAGCATGGAGGGGGCGATGAGAACCATGGGTTTGTCTCCTGGCATGTGTCTGCCGCCATGCGGCTGGCGCGTCACTTTTACATCCGGCAATCGCGTCGCCCCTCACCGACCCGCTACGCGGGCCACCTCTCCCCGAGGGGGAGAGGGAAGGCGAACGCATGCGGAGCGTTCAACTGGCGGGGCGCAGCGGCGGGTAGCTGTCGATGCCGCCGGAGAAGACGCGGCTGGCGAGGATGTCCGCCGCCTCCAGCGTCACCAGGTCGTCCGCCGTCACCGGCCGCTCGGCATGGAACAGCCGGTTGGCCTGGCGCAGGCGGGCGCGGTCGAGCGCGTTGCGGATCGAGCGGCCATTGGAGAAGTGCGGCTGCAGCATGCGCAGGTCGATATAGCGCCGGAACGCCGCCTCGGCCTCGCGGCTCATGCGGTAGTTCATGGTGTCGAGGATGCGCGCGCCGATGGCGTCGAGTTCCACCGCCGAGTAATCGGGGAAGTCGACATGATGGGCGACGCGGGAGCGGAAGCCAGGATTGGCGGTGAAGAACCGCTCCATCCGGTCGGCATAGCCGGCGAGGATGACGACGAGGTCGTCGCGCTGGTTCTCCATCACCTGCAGCAGGATCTCGATCGCCTCCTGACCGTAGTCGCGCTCGTTCTCCGGGCGGTAGAGGTAGTAGGCCTCGTCGATGAACAGGACGCCGCCCATCGCCTTCTTGAGGATCTCCTTCGTCTTCGGCGCGGTGTGGCCGATGTACTGGCCGACCAGGTCGTCGCGCGTCACGGTGACGAGGTGGCCCTTGCGGACATAGCCGAGCTTGTGGAGGATTTCCGCCATCCGCAGCGCCACCGTGGTCTTGCCGGTGCCGGGATTGCCGGTGAAGCTCATATGCAGCGTCGGGCTGGTGGCCTCCAGGCCGAAGCGCCGGCGGGCGGTATCGACCAGCAGCAGCGCGCCGATCTCGCGCAGCCGCCGCTTCACCGGCCCCAGCCCCACCAGCTCGCGGTCGAGCTGGTCGAACACCTCGGCCAGCCCGCTGGTGGCGAACTCGGCCCGGAGGTCGATGGAGTCCGGCACTTTCGGCGTGCCCTCGGTGGTGAGCGTGGGGTCGTCGATCACGGCGTCCATGGTGCATCGCTCCTGGCGGCATCCTTCGAGGCTCGCGTCGCTCGCACCCCGGGATGACGTGGCTCAGTGAGAATTCGGAACGACGTCATCCTGAGATGCCCGGCGCAGCCGGGCCTCGAAGGATGCTCGTCGAGCAAGAAAAAGGGGGACCGGTTCCGGGCGCGGCATTCCGGAACCGGTCCCTCGCGGCCGGGGAGGAAACCGGTCGGCCGCGATTTCCGTCGGGGGAGTAGAGGGAGCCGACGGATCAGTAGCGCGCGCCCTCCGGGCGGTTGGCCGCATAGGCGCGCGTCGTGTAGCGGATCGACCGGCCGTCGATCTCCTGGCGCTCCAGCACGAAGCCGGGCTCGTCAGTGGGGCGGTCGGTGATGAAGGAGAGGCGCAGCGATTCCCACGTATGGGTGGCGTCGAAGGCGCTGAGGCGGATGTAGTGCCGGCCCTTATAGGCCTTGCGGCACTCGTTCAATTCGAACATCACGCCGGCGGCGTCCGGCACGTCGAACATCGGATGGCCCCACAACTCCCAATAGGTGTTGCGCGGGTGCGGGTCGTCGGTGAACTCGATGTTCACCGCCCAGCCCTTGTCGATGCAGTACTGGACCTGCTTGGCGATCTGCTCGTCCGTGAGGTCGGGCAGGAAGGAGAAGGCTCCCTGGGTCAGGCGCATGATGGTGTCCTCATCTCTGTCTCGTTCCCCGGACAAGCGGCGCGCAGCGCCGTGCCGATCCGGGGTCCAGGAGAAAATTCGCGAAGCGGCAAGGGCTTGCGGCGAAGGCTGACGGCAGAAAGCTGTTGTGCCTTCGGCCCGTTCTTTTGCGGGGTCCCGGCGCGCCTTCCGCGCGCGCTTCCGGCGTCCGGGACACGGATCGTTCACTCCGCCGCGGTGGCCTGCGGCACGAAATCGGGCGTGTCGGTGGAGCTGTAGTTGAAGGTCACGTCCTTCCACGTCTCCAGCGCCTGCTTCAGCGGCGTGCAGTGGCGGGCAGCTTCCTTCAGGATGTCCGGCCCCTCATTGACGATGTCGCGGCCCTCGTTGCGGGCGAGGATCATCGCCTCCAGCGCCACCCGGTTGGCGGTCGCGCCGGCCTGGATGCCCATCGGGTGGCCGATGGTGCCGCCGCCGAACTGCAGCACCACATCCTCGCCGAGCAGGTCGATGAGCTGGTGCATCTGGCCGGCATGGATGCCGCCCGAGGCGACCGGCATCAGCTTGCGGGTCGAGGCCCAGTCCTGGTCGAAGAAGATGCCGTGGGCAAGGTTCTGCGGCACGAAATCCTCGCGGCAGAGGTCGTAATAGCCCTTGGTGGTGTGGGGGTCGCCCTCCAGCTTGCCCACCACCGTGCCGGCATGGATGTGGTCGACGCCGGCAAGGCGCATCCACTTGGTGATGACGCGGAACGACACGCCATGCGACTTCTGCCGGGTATAGGTGGAGTGGCCGGCGCGGTGCAGGTGCAGGATCATGTCGTTGCGCCGCGCCCATTTGGCCATGGACTGGATCGCGGTGTAGCCGATGATCAGGTCGATCATGACGATCGAGGAGCCGAGCTGCTTGGCGAACTCGGCGCGCTCATACATGTCTTCCATGGTGGCGGCGGTGACGTTGAGATACGTGCCCTTGATCTCGCCGGTGCCGGCCTGCGCCTTGTTCACCGCCTCCATGCAGTAGAGGAAGCGGTCGCGCCAGTGCATGAAGGGCTGCGAGTTGATGTTCTCGTCGTCCTTGGTGAAGTCGAGTCCGCCCTTCAGCGCCTCATAGACCACGCGGCCGTAATTGCGGCCGGACAGGCCGAGCTTGGGCTTCACCGTGGCGCCGAGCAGCGGGCGGCCGAACTTGTCGAGCCGCTCGCGCTCCACCACGATGCCGGTGGCCGGGCCGTCGAAGGTCTTCACATAGGCGACCGGCAGGCGCATGTCCTCAAGGCGCAGCGCCTTCAGCGGCTTGAAGCCGAACACGTTGCCGATGATCGAGGCCGAGAGGTTGGCGATCGAGCCGGGCTCGAACAGGTCGAGGTCGTAGGCGATATAGGCGAACCACGAGCCCGGCGCGTTCGGCACCGGGTCGACCCGGTAGCACTTGGCACGGTACTTGTCGCAGGCGGTCAGGCGGTCGGTCCACACCACGGTCCAGGTGGCGGTGGAGCTTTCGCCGGCCACCGCCGCCGAGGCCTCGATCTCGTCGACGCCGTCCTGCGGGGTGATGCGGAACACGGCGATGACGTCGGTGTCCTTCGGCTCGTAGTCGGGCTGCCAGTAGCCCATCTTGCGGTATTCCATCACGCCGGCGCTGTAGCGGCTGCGCTTCTCCTCGGTGGGCTTGGTCTTGTCGATCGCGTTCATCGATCTTCTCCCTGTGCGTTCCGTCGACGCGGCGTTGCAGCGCGCGCCTGAAAATCTCGTTGGCAGGCTCCCCGTGGAGAGCTTTGGCTATTCCGCCGCCACCCGGGCGCCGCCGATCACCGGATCGAGGCTGCCGGAGGCGTAGCGCTTGGCCATGGCGGCCAGCGGCAGAACCTTGATCTGCGCCGCGTGCCCCGCCGTGCCGAACTGCTCGAACCGCTCGCGGCAGAGGTCGCGCATCGCGTCCATCGCGGGTTTCAGGAATTTGCGCGGGTCGAACTCGGCCTTGTTGCCCTCCCCGACCTTGCGGAACTGCGCGGTCATGGCGAGGCGGCAATCGGTGTCGATGTTGACCTTGCGCACGCCGTGGCGGATGCCGCGCACGATCTCCTCCACCGGCACGCCCCAGGTCTGCGGCATCTGCCCGCCCGAAGCGTTGAACAGATCCTGCAGCGCCTGCGGCACCGAGGAGGAGCCGTGCATCACCAGATGCACGTTGGGCAGCCGGCGGTGGATTTCCTCGATCACGTGCATGGCGAGGATGTCGCCATCGGGCTGGCGCGAGAACTTGTAGGCGCCGTGCGAGGTGCCCATGGCGATGGCGAGCGCGTCGACCTTGGTGCGGGCGACGAAGTCCTCCGCCTGGTCGGGGTCGGTGAGCAACTGGTCGTGGCTCAGCACGCCCTCGGCGCCGTGCCCGTCCTCCTGTTCGCCGGCGCCGCTCTCCAGCGAGCCGAGCACGCCCAGTTCGCCCTCCACCGAGGCGCCGACCCAGTGGGCGGCATCGACCACCCGGCGGGTGATGGCGACATTGTACTCGTAGTCCGCCGGGGTCTTGGCGTCCTCGCGCAGCGAGCCGTCCATCATCACCGAGGTGAAGCCGTGCTGGATCGCCGAGAGGCAGGTCGCCTCGTTGTTCCCATGGTCCTGGTGCATGCAGATCGGAATGGCGGGGTACATCTCGGTCAGCGCGTCGATCATGCGCGAGAGCATGATGTCGCCGGCATAGGAGCGGGCGCCGCGGCTGGCCTGCATGATGACCGGCGCGTCGACGGCCTGCGCCGCCTCCATGATCGCGATGCCCTGCTCCATATTGTTGATGTTGAAGGCCGGCACGCCGTAGCCATGCTCGGCGGCGTGGTCGAGAAGCTGTCGAAGGGTGATGCGGGCCATTGGCTCTTCCTCTGGCTCAGGCGCAGGTCAGGAGGTCGCAGGTCGCGTCGACCACCGCCTCCGGCGTGATGTTGAAATGCCGGTAGAGATCGCCCGCCGGGCCGGAGGCGCCGAAGCCCTCCATGCCGACGAAGCGTCCGCGGTCGCCGATCCAGCGGTCCCAGCCGAGCCGGGCGGCGGCCTCGACGGCGACGCGCGGGGCGGTGCCCAGCACGGCACGGCGATATTCGTGGCTCTGGCGCTCGAAAAGTTCCCAGCACGGCATGGAGACGACGGCGGCATCGACCCCGCGCTCGGCCAGCAGGTCCGCGCCCTTGAAGGCGATCTCGACCTCCGAGCCGGTGGCCAGCAGCGTGACGTCGCGCCGGCGCTTCGGCTTGCGGGCGACATAGGCGCCATAGCCGACGAGGTTTTCTTCCGAATGCTCGATGCGGAAGGTCGGCAGGTTCTGTCGCGACAGTGCGAGCACCGAGGGCGTGCCCTCCGCGTGCAAGGCGAGCTGCCAGGCTTCCAGCGTCTCCACCGCGTCGGCGGGCCGGAACACATAGAGGTTCGGCGTCGCCCGCAGCATGGCGAGATGCTCGACCGGCTGGTGCGTCGGCCCGTCCTCGCCGAGGCCGATGGAGTCATGGGTCAGCACATAGACGACACGCTGGCCCATCAGCGCCGAGAGCCGCATGGCGCCCCTCGCATAGTCGGAGAACACCATGAAGGTGCCGCCATAGGGGATCGAGCCGCGGTGCAAAGCGAGACCGTTCATGACCGCCGCCATGGCGTGCTCGCGGATGCCGTAATGCAGATAACGGCCGGCATAGTTGCCGGGGGTCACCGAAACCATGCCCTTGGTAAGGGTAAGGTTGGAATGGGTGAGGTCGGCCGAGCCGCCGACGGTGAGGTCGGTCGCGCGGTTGATGACCCCCAGCGCCATCTCCGAGGCCTTGCGCGTCGCCACTTTCGGCGCGGTCTGCGAGAGTTCGCGCTTGTAGGCGGCTAGCTTCTCGTCGAAATCGGCCGGCAGGTCGCCCTCCATCGCCGCTTCGAAATCGGCGCGGCGGCCGGAGGCGGAAAGCCGCTTTTCCCAGGCCTCGCGGGCCTCGCGGCCGCGCTGGGCAACAGCCGCGAAGGCCGCGCGCACGCTTTCCGGCACCTCGAAGGGCGGATGGCTCCAGCCGAGCGCCGCCCGCGCGCCCTCGATCTCGGTGGCGCCGAGCGGGGCGCCGTGCACGGCTTCCGTGCCGGCCTTGGTCGGGGCGCCGAAGCCGATGGTGGTGCGGCAGGCGATCAGCACCGGCCGGTCGCTGGCGCGGGCTTCAGCGAGGGCATCGGTCAGGGCGTGATGGGCGTGGCCGTCGACCCGCATCACCTTCCAGCCCGAAGCCGCGAAGCGGGCGAGCTGGTCGGTCGACGTGGAAAGCGAGGTGCGCCCGTCGATCGAGATGCCGTTATCGTCCCACAGCACCACCAGCTTGGAGAGCTTCAGGTGCCCGGCGAGGTCGATGGCCTCGTGGCTGATGCCTTCCATCAGGCAGCCATCGCCAGCGATGACATAGGTGTGGTGATCGACCAGTTCGTCGCCGAAGCGGGCGTTGAGCATGCGCTCGGCCAGTGCCATGCCGACCGCCGTGGTCAGCCCCTGCCCCAGCGGGCCGGTCGTCGTCTCGACCCCGAGCGTGTGACCGTGCTCGGGATGGCCGGCGGTGACGGCACCGAGCTGGCGGAAGCTCTTCAACTGGTCGGTGCCCATGTCGGCATAGCCGAGCAGGTGGTTGAGGGCATAGAGCAGCATCGAGCCGTGGCCGGCGGAGAGGATGAAGCGGTCGCGGTCGGGCCAGTCGGGACGGGCGGGGTCCAGCGTCACGAAACGCGCGAACAGGGCGGTGGCGACGTCCGCCATGCCCATCGGCATGCCGGGATGGCCGGACCTGGCCTTCTCCACCGCGTCCATGGCAAGGGCGCGCAGGGCGTTGGCCATATCGTCATGGGGGATTTCGGCGAGGTCCTGGTACGGACGCAGGGCGGTCGAATGGCTGGTCAACATGCTGTCCTCCCGGTTCACGCGGCGCGCCGCTTCTTCTCGACGAGGTTGAGGATCATCGGCGTGAGGATGAGCTGCATCGCGATGTCGAGCTTGCCGCCAGGGATCACGATGGAATTGGCGCGGCTCATCCAGGAGCCCTGGATCATCGAGAGCAGGTAGGGGAAATCGATCCCGCGCGGGCTCTTGAAGCGGATGACGACGATCGATTCGTCGGCCGTGGGAATCCAGCGGGCGATGAACGGGTTCGAGGTGTCGACCGTCGGCACGCGCTGGAAGTTGATGTCGGTATGGGTGAACTGGGGGCAGATGTAGTTCACATAGTCCGGCATGCGACGCAGGATGGTGTCGGTCACCGCCTCGGTGGAATAGCCGCGATGCGACCGGTCGCGGTGGATCTTCTGGATCCATTCGAGGTTGATGACCGGCACCACGCCGATCTTCAGGTCGGCATAGCGGGCGACGTCGATATTGCCGCTCGCCACCGCGCCGTGCAGACCCTCGTAGAACAGCAGGTCGGTCGGTGTCGGGATCGGCTCCCAGGGGGTGAAGGTGCCCGGCGCGCCGCCATATTCGGCGGCTTCCTTGTCGTCATGGACATAGTGCCGGTACTTGCCGGTGCCGGTGTGGGAATAGGAGCGGAAGGTCTCCTCCAGTTCCTCGAACAGGTTCGAATCCGGCCCGAAATGGCTGTAGTGATGGTTGCCGCGGGCGGCCTCCTCGGCCATGACGCGCTTCATCTCGGCGCGGTCGTAGCGGTGATAGGCGTCGCCCTCGATATAGGCAGCGGCGACATCCTCGCGGCGGAATATCTGCTCGAAGATGCGCCGCACCGAGGTGGTGCCCGCGCCGGAGGAGCCGGTGACGGAGATGATGGGGTGATGGATCGACATGGGTCCCTCTCCGTCAGGCGCGCAGAAGGCCGCGACGGGCGAACAGGGGCGAGCGCTCCGGCATGGCGGCGGCGTCGCGGTGATAGCGGGCGATGCGCTCGACCTCGGCGCGCGAGCCGAACACCAGCGGCACGCGCTGGTGCAAATGCTCGGGCACGATATCGAGGATCGGCAGCCGCCCGTCGGTGGCGGAACCCTGCGCCTGTTCCATCAGGAAGGCGACCGGATTGGCCTCGTAGACCAGCCGCAGCCGGCCCTGGCCATAGCCCCGGCGGGCGTCGCCGGGGTAGAGATAGACCCCGCCGCGCACCAGGATGCGGAACACGTCGGCCACCATGGAGGCGACCCAACGGGTGTTGAAATCCTTCGCCCGCGGGCCGTCGGCGCCGGCCTGGCAGTCCTCGACATAGCAGCGTATGGCGATGTCCCAATGCCGCAGGTTGGAGCCGTTGATGGCGTATTCCGCCGTTTCCGGCAGCACCAGCGCACGCTCCTCGGCCAGCAGGAAGGCGCCGCTGGCGCGGTCGAGGATGAATATCTGGGTGCCGACGCCCACCGTCAGCACCAGCGCGGTCTGCGGCCCGTAGAGCAGGAAGCCGGCGGCGAGCTGGGCCCGGCCCGGCTGCAGCAGCGACCCCGGCCCGGCATAGGGCAGGATCGAGAAGATGGTGCCCACCGTCGCGTTGCTGTCGATGTTGGACGAGCCGTCCAGCGGGTCGACCGCCACGGCCAGCGTGCCGGCGGCGTCGAGCAGCACGGCCTCGTCGGCTTCCTCGGAGCCGAACAGCGCGACCGGCGCGGCCGCCAGCGCCTCGCGCACGAGGGTGTCGGCGATCAGGTCGAGTTCCTTCTGGCTGTCACCATCGGCGTGGAAGCCGCGAATGGTGGCGAGCGGGCCCGCCAGCGGACCGGCGGCCAGAAGCTCGGAAATCTTGCAGCCGGCGGCGGCCAGCGCGCACACGGCGCTGGCGACGTCACGACGCAGGGCGTCGGCCTCGGACCACCTTTCCAGGTGATCCTGCAATGTCGGGCGTGTCATGGCGTTCCCCAGTTAGGTCTTGGGCTTGAGCCCTTTGGCGCATCATTTCCGTAAGGCCTTCGAGCGGGGAACCCGAAGCGGCGGACGCCTCTTGTTGTCAGAAGGTTGCCTCAATTGCCGGCGTAAGGAAATTCGAATAATCTAACCTTCAACTTCAATTTATCTGAAATGTAATGTTCCATGCGTAATGCCACGCTCAAGCAGCTTCGCGCCGTCGCCGCCATCGTCGAAACCGGCAGCGTCACCGGCGCGGCCAGGAAGCTGAACGTCACCCCGCCGGCGGTGACCATGCAGGTGCAACTGCTCGAACAATATCTCGGCCTGCCGCTGCTCGACCGCGCCGGCGACCGCTTCCAGCCCAGCGCCGCCGGCCGCGAAGTGCTTGCCGCCACCGCCCGCATCGAGCAGGCACTGGCCGATTGCGGCGCCGCGCTCGATTCGATGAAAGGGCTGCGCTCGGGCCGGGTCTCGGTCGGGCTGGTCTCGACGGCGAAATATTTCGTGCCGGCGGCGCTCGGCGCCTTCACCCGGGCCCATCCCGGCATCGACGTGGTGATCTCGGTCGGCAATCGCGAGGCGATCATCGCCGGACTGCGCACCGATGCCATCGACGTGGCCGTCATGGGCCGGCCACCGCTCGACATCGAGGTCGACAAGACCCTGATCGGCGACCACCCGCATGTGCTGATCGCCCCCGCCGACCATCCCCTGCTCGGCCGGCGCATCCCGGCGGCGGCGCTGGCCAACGCCACCTTCATGTCGCGCGAGCCGGGCTCGGGCACGCGCGGGCTGATGGAGCGGTTCTTCCTTCAGTCCGGCATCGAGCCGCGCATCGGCATGGAGATCGATTCCAACGAGACCATCAAGCAGGCGGTGATGGCCGGGCTGGGGCTCGCCTTCATCTCCGCCCACACCATCGCCGCCGAAGTGGCCGACGGGCGCCTCGCCGTGCTCGACGTGGAGGGACTGCCGGAGGTGCGGCAATGGTTCGTGGTGAAGCGCTCGGCCAAGCGCCTGACGCCGCCGGCGGCGGCGCTGACCGAATTTCTCGCCCGGCGCGGGCCGGAATTCCTGCCTGACACGCTGCACCTGCCCGGCGTGGCGGAGGCACGGCAGGCGCGCGAGGCGGCGGCGCGGGTGCCGTAAGGGTCCGCACCGGGAATCGCGACCGCCGGCGGCCGCTTTACTGAAGGGAGGAAGCGCGGTTTTCCGGCGCCACCCTCCGGCGTCGGGAAACCCGGCGGGTCAGAACCCGGCTGGTCATGCGTTCCGGATCGGCCGCGCTCGCCGGATCAGCTGCGCTTGCCGGCCAGCCAGGAGAGCAGCGGATTGGCCGGCTCGGCCGATTTCGGCATGGCCTCCACCACGATGACCTCCTCGACCTGCCCCTCCTTGAAGGCGGCGAGGAAGGTGTCGTAGTCGGCGAGCGAGATGCAGCCATTGGAATCGCCGCGCGGCCCCAGCAGGTAGGGGTGCAGCAGGAAGCCGGTGCGGCCATACATCTTGCCGTCGCCGACCGGCGTCATCCGCACCGCTTCGGTGCCGTGGAACAGTGCCTCGCGCATGCGCAGCTTGTAGCGGTTCGGCGGGGTCGGGCCGCGCATCTTCACATGGACGTAGCGGACATCGTCGAACTTGTCGCCATAGCCGGAATGCGCCTCCAGCTTGCGGCCGCCGGGCAGATGCAGCTTCTTGGCGCCGATGTCGTAAATGGCGAACTTGTCCTCGGCGGTGGGGTAGCGCAGCTCGGCCTCGGGCGCCTCGGTGGCCGCCGGCGGGGCCGTCTCGTCCGGCATCTCGTCCTCCGCCATCGGCGGGGGAAGCGCGGCGAGCTGGGTCTCGGCGTCGGGCTTGCGCGGCGGGCGTGGCGCCAGCGTCAGCGTGTCCTCCGGCTCGTCGCCGGGCATCACCCGGCCGGCAAAGAGCGGGTTGGCCATGGGCAGCGGCACCGTGCTCACCGTCTCCATCGGCGGCACCACCTCGCCGGGAGCGGCAGCGACGGCGGGCGGACGGGCGACCATCGGGGCGGGATCGAACAGCCAGTCGCGCGGCGGCGCGAAGGCGCCGGAGGTACGGAAATTGCGGACGTCCATCACCGTGTAGACCGGCGGCGGCGACGGCTCGTCCACCACCACGCTGGCCACCTCGGGGGCGACCGGCTCCATGAGCAGCGGAGGATCGACGCGCGCGGCATCGGCCGGCGTGGGAAGGGCCGTGTTGGAAATCCACGCCACGGCCACCGCCACGCCGACGAAACCTGCCGAGCCGATGAGGAACGAGCCAACTAGCCGCATAGGCATCTCTACACAGATGACAAACCTTCGCGCGCGGCCCTCGGGCTGCCCACGTCCGGCGTCAGTCTTCGGTTGCACACGGCACCGGCGCCCAAGCCATTGTCCGCCGATGGCCCCCAAGCCAATTCGGTTTCTAGTCAAGTTTAGGTAATATTTCATTAATGCCGCGCCGACAACCCGACCGTGGCACCGACTCTTCGCATCTGCACAGCCACCCGAGACGCCCCGAACCCGCAGCACATAAGGGCTATCCGGCGTCATGCCGATGGCGCCCGCCCCAGTCTGGAATTATTAAAGAGTTTGATGCCGGCGGCGCCTCCGCCGGCACGGAGCGCGGGGCCGTCGTGACGCCACTCTCTTTCGCCAGGCTTGGTTTTGCCGATCTTGGTTTCGCCGAGCTTGTGCCCCGGGCCGGGCGGGCTCTCCGGCGGGCGATGCTGCCGGCACTGCTGCTCGCGCTGGCGGCGAGCGCGCTGGCCTGGGTCGCGGGGCAGGACACGCTCGCGGAGCGGATCTGGGCCGCCGCGACGGCGGCGGTGCTGGCCGTGCTGGTCGCCCACATCTTCGCCAGCCTGCGGCGCGGCGCGTTCGGGCTCGATCTCATCGCCGCCCTCGCCATGGGTTCGGCCCTCGCTTTCGGCGAGAACCTCGCCGGCGCCATCGTGGCGCTGATGTTCACCGGCGGCGAAGCCCTGGAGGCGTTCGCCCAGCGCCGCGCCGCCCGCGAGATGACGGCGCTGCTGGCGCGGCTGCCGCGCACCGCCTCGCGCTATGCCGACGGCCATCTGGCGGATGTTCCGCTCGAAGACCTCGCCCCCGGCGACCGCATTCTGGTGCGACGCGGCGAGGTGGTGCCGGTCGACGGCACGCTCGACGGCCCGACCGCGGTGCTCGACCAGTCGGCGCTGACCGGCGAGCCGCTGCCCGTGCGCCACGGGCGCGGCGATACCCTGATGAGCGGCTCGACCAATGCCGGCGACCCGTTCGATCTCCGCGCCACCCGCGCCGCGGCCGAGAGCACCTATGCCGGCATCGTCCGGCTGGTGGCCGCCGCCCAGCAGTCCCGGGCGCCGATGGCCCGGCTCGCCGACCGCTATGCGCTCGGCTTCCTGGTCATCACGCTGGCGCTCGCCGGGGCGGCGTGGGGGTTCAGCGGCGACCCGGTGCGGCTGCTGGCGGTGCTGGTCATCGCCACCCCCTGCCCGCTCATCCTCGCCGTGCCGGTGGCGATCATCTCCGGCATGTCGCGCTGCGCCGGGCGCGGCGTGCTGGTGAAGGATGGCGGGGCGCTGGAGCGGCTGGCCAAGGTGCGCGCCGTCGTCATCGACAAGACCGGCACACTCACCGGCGGGCGACCCCGCCTCGTCGACACCAAGGCGGGCCCCGGCTTCACGGACGACGAGGTGCTGCGGCTCGCCGCCTCGCTCGACCAGGGCTCGGCGCATGTGGTCGCGGCCGCGCTGGTGGAGGCGGCGGGCGAGCGCGGCCTCCGCCTCGATACCCCGGCGCAGCTCCGCGAGGAGGCCGGGTCGGGCCTCACCGGGCAGGTCGGCGGCCATCTCGTGGCGGTCGGCGGCCGAGGCTTCGTCGCGGCGCGCGGCGCGGCGCGCGGCATGGACGGCGCCATCGCCGACTGGGCCGGCCGGCCCGGCACCGTCATCGTCGCGGTCGCGGTGGACGGGGTGTTCGCCGGCGCGCTGCTGCTCGCCGACGCGGTGCGCGAGGAGGCGCGCTCGGTGCTCGCCGCCCTGCGCGGCATGGGCGTCACCCGCCTTGTGCTGGCCACCGGCGACGAGGAAGGCCGGGCGCAGGCGGTCGCCGCCGGGCTCGGCTTCGACGCCGTGCTGAGCGCGATGACGCCGCAGGACAAGGCGCGCACGGTGGCGGCCGAGCGCGCCAACGGCCCGGTGATGATGATCGGCGACGGGGTCAACGACGCCCCGGCGCTGGCCGCCGCCGATATCGGCGTCGCCATGGGGGGCGGCGGTTCGGGCGGGCACGCCTCGGTGGCGTCGTCGGAGGCCGCCGGCGTGGTGCTCCTGGTCGACCGGCTGGACCGGCTGATCGACGCCATGCGCATCGCGCGGCGCTCCCGCGCCATCGCGCTGCAGAGCGTCACGGCCGGCATCGGGCTGTCGACGCTCGGCATGATCGCCGCCGCCTTCGGGCTGCTGGCCCCGGTCGAGGGCGCGCTATTGCAGGAGGTCATCGACGTCGCGGTGATCCTCAACGCGCTGCGGGCGCTGCGCGCGCCCGGCCCCGGCCGGTAGGGGCCTCTTGCCGCCGCGCCCGGCCGTCGACGGCCACGCGCGCCCCGCCACTGGTGTTGCCGATCAGCATCACCATATGAGCCCCCGTGGGCCAGACCTGAGAGGGAAAGCGGCCTGCCAGGAGATGCCCATGAAGAAGACTGATCCCCGCCTGTGGATGTGGTCCGACGCCGTCGACATGCTCAACCGGGCCGAGCGGATGCACCGGCAGATGTTCCAGCCGGCCCAGCGCGCCGAAGCACCGGCGCGCCACCGCGCGCCGTGCTGGGAGCCGCCGGTCGACATGCTGGAGACCGAGCGCGAATTGCTGGTGCTGGCCGCCTTGCCCGGCGTCGACCCGGACCGCATGACCGTGTCGATCCAGAACGGCGTGCTCACCATCGCCGGCGAGCGCGTGCTGCCGCCCGAGCTGCGCCGCGCCACCATCCACCGCATGGAGCTGCCGCAGGGACGCTTCGAGCGCCAGCTCGCTCTGCCGCCCGGCCGCTACGACGTCGCCCACCCGCGCGTGGTCAATGGCTGCCTCGCCATTGTGCTGCGCAAGGTTTGAGGAGGGGACCCAACCGATGACACACCCCGATTTCGACAGATACGCCCCGCTGCGCATGGCCGATGCCGGCGCCGGCGCCGGAACCAACGGCAATGTGCCGGACGACCAGATGATCATCCTGCCGGTGCGCAATTTCGTGCTGTTCCCCGGCGTGGTGATGCCGGTGGCGGTGGCGCGCCCGGCCTCCATCGCCGCCGCCCAGCAGGCGGTGCGCGAGGGGCGCCCGGTTGGCATCCTGATGCAGCGCGACCCGGCGGTGGAGGAGCCCGGCCCGACCGACCTGCACCGCATGGGCGTGATCGCCAACATATTGCGCTATGTCACCGCACCGGACGGCACGCATCATCTGGTCTGCCAGGGCGAGCAGCGCTTCCATGTCGATGCGTTCGTGCGCGAAAAGCCCTTCCTGACCGCCCGCGTGACGCGGATCGAGGAGAGCGAGGAGCGCACCTCCGAGGTCGAGGCCCGCTTCGTCCACCTGCAGACGCAGGCCAATGAGGTGATGGAACTGCTGCCGCAGGTCCCGGCCGAGCTGGTCGCCGCCGTGCGCGGCGCCAATTCGCCGACCGGCCTCGCCGACCTCGTCGCCGCCTATGCCGACATCTCCCCGGACGAGAAGCAGGAACTGCTGGAGACGGTCGACGTCGCCGCCCGCATGACCAAGATCTCGCGGCTGCTCGCTCACCGCATCGAGGTGCTGCGGCTGTCGCAGGAAATCGGCCAGCAGACGCGGGCCTCGCTGGACGAGCGCCAGCGCGAGGTGCTGCTGCGCGAGCAGATGGCGGCGATCCAGAAGCAGCTCGGCGAGGATGGCGGCAACAGCCAGGAGATCGCCGATCTGGAAGCCGCGATCGCGGATGCCGGCATGCCGGAGGATGTGGAACAGATGGCCCGCAAGGAACTGGGCCGGCTGCGCCGCATGCCGGACGCCAGCGCCGAATACGGCATGATCCGCACCTATCTCGACTGGCTGATCGCGCTGCCGTGGAAGCTGCCGGAAACGGCGCCGATCGACATCGCCGAGGCGCGCCGCGTGCTCGACGAGGACCATTTCGGCCTCGACAAGATCAAGCGCCGCATCGTCGAATACCTCGCCGTGCGCAAATTGGCACCGAACGGCAAGGCACCGATCCTGTGCTTCGCCGGGCCTCCGGGCGTGGGCAAGACCTCGCTCGGCCAGTCGATCGCCCGCGCCATGGGCCGCAAGTTCGTGCGCGTGTCGCTCGGCGGCGTGCATGACGAGGCGGAGATCCGCGGCCACCGGCGCACCTATGTCGGCGCGCTGCCGGGCAACATCATCCAGGGCATCCGCAAGGTCGGCACCCGCGACTGCGTGATGATGCTGGACGAGATCGACAAGATGGGCTCCGGCATCCAGGGCGACCCGTCGGCGGCGATGCTGGAAGTGCTCGACCCCGAGCAGAACGGCACCTTCCGCGACAACTATCTCGGCGTGCCGTTCGACCTGTCGCGCGTGGTGTTCATCGCCACCGCCAACATGCTCGACACCATCCCCGGCCCGTTGCGCGACCGCATGGAGATTATCCCGCTCACCGGCTACACCGACCAGGAAAAGCTGCAGATCGCCCGCCGCTACCTCGTGCGCCGCCAGCTCGAGGCGAACGGGGTGACGCCGGAACAGGTGGAGGTCGAGGACGAGGCGCTCAGCGCCATCATCCGCGCCTATACCCGCGAGGCCGGCGTGCGCAACCTGGAGCGCGAGATCGGCCGGGCGGTGCGCCATGTCGCGGTCGACATCGCCGAAGGCACGGTCGCCACGGCGAAGATCGGCGTCGGCACGCTGCCCGAGTTGCTCGGCCCGCCTGTGTTCGAGGACGAGGTGGCGCTGCGCGTCTCGGTGCCGGGCGTGGCCACCGGCCTCGCCTGGACCCCGGTCGGCGGCGACATCCTGTTCATCGAGGCGACCCGCATGCCCGGGCGCGGCGGGCTGATCCTCACCGGCCAGCTCGGCGAGGTGATGAAGGAAAGCGCACAGGCGGCGTGGAGCCTCGTCAAGAGCCGCGCCGTCGAGCTCGGCATCGACCCTGGCCTGTTCGCCACCAGCGACGTGCATGTGCACGTGCCGGCCGGCGCCACGCCGAAGGACGGGCCGAGCGCGGGCGTCGCCATGTTCACCGCCCTGGTTTCCCTGCTCACCGGCCGCACGGTGCGCAAGGACACGGCGATGACGGGCGAGATCAGCCTGCGCGGTCTGGTGCTGCCGGTCGGCGGCATCAAGGAGAAGGTGGTGGCGGCGGCGCGGGCGGGACTCACCCGGGTGATGCTGCCGGCCCGCAACCGGCGCGACTATGAGGACATCCCCGAGGACGCGCGGGACCGGCTGGAATTCGTCTGGCTGGAGCGGGTGGACGATGCCATCGCCAACGCGCTGGAGCCGGTGGCGGCGGCCGGCGAGGCGCCGTCGCTCAAGGCGGCGAGCTAGCCCCGCCGCGCGGCACGAAGGCCCAGGGCCGTCCCGGACTCCCCGGGGCGGCCTTTCTTCCGCCGTGGCGGCCGGAGATGACCGCGCCGGGGAATCCGGCTAGAGACGCCAGCCTGGACCCGGTCGACGGATATTCGCCATGGAGAGTTTCTGGTCGCATTACTGGCCGCACCTCGTGCTGGTCACGAGTGGCACGGTCGGCGTCGTGGCGGCCATCCATGCCGCCATGACCAAGGACGACGTGCGCGCCGCCATCGGCTGGGTCGGCGTCATCCTGCTCTCGCCGCTGATCGGCGCCTTCCTCTATCTGGTCGCCGGCATCAACCGCATCCGCCAGAGCGCCGCCGGACGCCGGCGCGCCAGCCAGGATCGCCACCGCCGGCTTGGGCGCCCGCCCATCGCCATCGCCCTCTCGCCCAGCCTCTCGGCGATGAAGCGGCTGGGCGACCGCGTCGCCGCCTTCCCGCTGACCAGCGGCAACGCGGTGCAGATGCTCGACAGCGGCGACGCCGCCTATCCCGCCATGCTCGCCGCCATAAACGGAGCGAAGCGGCATGTCGCGCTCTCCTCCTACATCTTCGACAACGACCCGGTCGGCGTCGAATTCGCCGGGGCGCTGATCGCCGCCCACCAGCGCGGGGTCGCGGTGCGGGTGCTGATCGACGCCATCGGCGCGCGCTATTCGCGCCCCTCCATCGTCGGGCGGCTGCAGGCCGGCGGCGTGGTCACCGACCTGTTCATGGGCAATCTCATCGGCCCGCGCCTGCCCTATGCCAATCTGCGCAGCCACCGCAAGATGCTGATCGTCGACGGCACGCTGGGCTTCACCGGCGGCATGAACATCCGCGCCCAGTTCACCAGCGCCCATGCCGGCGACGACCCGGCGCGCGACACCCATTTCCGCGTCGAGGGGCCGGCGGTGGAGCAACTGCTCACCGTGTTCGCGCAGGACTGGGCCTTCACCACCGACGAGCATCTCGACGGCCCGGCCTGGGCGGAGGGCGACCACGCCACGCCGCGCGGGCCGGTGGCGGTGCGGGTGGTGCCTTCCGGCCCCGACCGCAACCTCGCCTGCGCCCACTCGGTGATCATGGGCGCGCTCACCATGGCGCAGAACCGGGTGCGGCTGTGCTCGCCCTATTTCCTGCCCGACCAGCAGCTCATCGGCGCCTTCGCGGTGGCCGGCCGGCGCGGCGTCGAGGTGGATGTCGTCATCCCCTCGGCCAACAATCTGAAGCTGGTCGACTACGCCATGACCGCCCAGCTCGACCAGGTGCTCGCCGGCGAGTGCCAGGTGTGGCGGGCGGCCGGCATGTTCGACCACTCCAAGCTGATGACGGTGGACGGCTGCTGGGCCTATGTCGGCTCGTCCAATCTCGACCCGCGCAGCCTGCGGCTGAATTTCGAGCTCGACCTCGAACTCTACGATCCCGCCATCGCCGGCGCGATCGAGGCCCGCATCGGCGCGATGGTGGCCGCCGGGAGCCGCGAGACATTGGCCACCCTCGCCGCGCGCCCGTTCCTGAAGAAGCTGCGCAACCGCGCCATCTGGCTGGCCTCGCCCTATCTGTGAGGGACGACGGCGCGGACCCGCGCCCGCGCCGTCACCCGCTCATCCCACGCCGCCACGACTTGCCGCCCGCGCGCCGGGACGTCACTCGGCCAGCTGTCGCTCTTCGCTGCCGGTCGCGGCGATCGGCGTCATCCCGTCCGACTGGCGCTCGAACAGCCGGCGGTAGCGCCCGCCCGGACGGGCGAGCAGCGCTTCGTGCCGGCCGTCCTCGAGGATGCGGCCATGCTCGAACACCAGGATACGGTCCATCGCCCGCACCGTGGAGAGCCGGTGCGCGATGACGATCGCCGTGCGCCCCTGCATCAGCCGCTCCATCGCCTGCTGGATCGCGCCTTCCGATTCCGAATCGAGGCTGGAGGTCGCCTCATCCAGAATGAGGACCGGCGCGTCGGCGAGGAAGGCGCGGGCGATGGCCACGCGCTGGCGCTCGCCGCCCGACAGCTTCACGCCCCGCTCGCCGACCAGCGTGCGATAGCCCTTCGGCAGCCGCTCGATGAAGTCGTGCGCATTGGCGAGACGCGCCGCGCGCTCGATCTCCGCCGCGCTGGCGCCGGGCCGGGCATAGGCGATGTTCTCCGCCAGCGTGCGGTGGAACAGGATCGGCTCCTGCTGCACGATGGCGATCTGCTGGCGCAACGAGGCCTGCGCCACCTCGCGCACATCGTGGCCGTCGATCAGCACCCGGCCGTCGCTGACGTCGTAGAGCCGCTGCAGCAGCTTCACGAAGGTGGTCTTGCCCGAGCCGGACGGCCCCACCAGCCCCACACGCTGCCCCGCCGGGATCACTACGTCGAGACCCGCGAACAGCGGCGCGGCGTGCTGGCCATAGTGGAAGGTGACGTCCTCGAACCGCACCTCGCCGCCGCGCACCGCCAGCGGCTGCGCCGCGTCGCGGTCGGCGACGCCGGCAGCGAGGCCGTGCAGGTCGACCATCTCCTCCATGTCGTTCACCGCCCGCTGGAGGTTGTGCACATGCTGGCCGATCTCGCGCAGATAGCCATGCAGCACGAAATAGGTGGTCAGCACATAGGTGACATCGCCCGGCGTGGCGCGGCCCTGCCACCACAGCCACAGCGCCGTGGCGGTGACCGCGGTGCGGATCACCCACAGCAGCGCGAACTCGCCGCTGGCGCTCCAGGTCGCCAGCATCCAGGTGCGCCGCACCCGCCGGCGCCAGCGCGTCACCACCGTGGCGAGGCGCGCGTCCTCACGGTCCTCGGCGCCGAACGCCTTGACCACCTGGTTGGCGCCCAGCGTGTCGGACAGTATCCCGCCGATGCGGGTGTCCCACGTGTTGGACAGCCGCGCCGCCGGGGCTACGACGCGGGTGGCGAGCGTGACGGTGAGCGCGCCATAGGCCAGCGCGCCGACCGCCATGACCAGCCCCATCAGCGGCCAGTGCAGCATCAGCAGCAGCACCGTGCCCGCCAGCACCACCACCGAAGGCAGCAGCGAGAGCAGCAGCACGTCGTTGATGACGTCGAGCGCCCACATGCCGCGGGTGATCTTGCGCACGGTGGAGCCGGCGAAGCTGTTGGCGTGCCAGTCGCTGGAAAAGCGCTGCACGCGATGAAACGCCTCGCGCACCACATCCGACATGATGCCGATGGTGAGCGGCACCACGGCCCACCAGGCGAGATGGCGCAGCCCCACCATGGCGAGGCCGAGGCCCGCCATCATGAGGAAGGCATCGAGCGCGGCCGGGGCCTCGCTCCTGCCGGCGGTCAGGGCGTCGATCAGCCGGCCGGCGTAGAGCGGGACGAAGACCTCGGTCAGCGTCGCCAGGACGATGGCCGCGCCGATGCCCGCCGCCATCGGCCAGCGGCGCGCCCAGTGGCGGAAGGTGTAGGCAAGGACGTTGCGCAGCGCGTCGGCGCCGCGTTTGGACGAGATGGACATGGGAATCGCAGGCGCGAAAGGCGCGCCTCTCCTGCGAAGGAAACGAGCACAGCGGGGAAATCAGGTGACCGGATGGCGGGGGAGCGCGGCTCCGCGGCCTGCCGAACTAACCGTGTGGCTTCACAGCCGGGGTGGGCTGACGAAACAGAATATTCATTCGCGCCCCTCCCTGGTTCGCAGTGTCACTGGCGGCTTCCTACCACGGCCGGGCCGCCCGGGCAATCTCGCCGGGCCCGGGCCGGCGGGTCCGCAGAGGCCACACGGAGCCGGCATGGCGCCGGCATGGCGCCCGGGCGTCGACACCCGAAAAAACAAAAGCCAGCCCCGGCAGCGGGGCTGGCTTGAAGGAGACGGACGGTCCGTCTCGGGAGGCGCGGCGGCGGGAAGCGCCCGCCGCGTGTTCCTTACGCAGCGGCGACGGCTTTGATGTCGACTTCCGAGATCGTCTTCAGGACCTGGGAAGCGATCTTGTAGGGGTCCCCCTGGGAATTCGGGCGGCGGTCCTCAAGATAGCCCTTGTAGTCGTTGCGCACGAAGGAGTGCGGCACGCGGATGGAGGCGCCACGGTCGGCCACGCCATAGGAGAACTTGTTCCACGGCGCGGTCTCGTGCTTGCCGGTCAGGCGCATGTGGTTGTCGGGGCCGTAGACGGCGATGTGGTCGTCGAGGTTCTTCTCGAACGCCGCCATCAGCGCCTCGAAATACTCCTTGCCACCGACTTCGCGCAGATACTTGGTGGAGAAGTTGCAGTGCATGCCCGAGCCGTTCCAGTCGGTGTCGCCGAGCGGCTTGCAGTGGAACTCGATGTCCACGCCGTATTTCTCGGTCAGGCGCAGCAGCAGGTAGCGGGCCATCCACACCTCGTCGGCGGCCTTCTTGGAGCCCTTGCCGAAGATCTGGAATTCCCACTGGCCCTTGGCGACTTCCGCGTTGATGCCTTCGTGGTTGATGCCGGCCTCGAGGCAGAGTTCGAGGTGCTCCTCGACGATCTCGCGGGCGACGTCGCCGACATTCTTGAAGCCGACGCCGGTGTAGTAGGGACCCTGCGGCGCGGGGTAGCCATGCTCGGGGAAGCCGAGCGGACGGCCGTCCTTGTAGAAGAAGTATTCCTGCTCGAAGCCGAACCAGGCGCCTTCGTCGTCAAGGATGGTGGCGCGGGCATTGGACGGGTGCGGGGTGACGCCGTCCGGCATCATCACTTCGCACATCACCAGGGCGCCGTTCTTGCGGGCCGGGTCGGGATAGACCGCGACGGGCTTGAGCACGCAGTCGGAGTTGCGTCCCTCGGCCTGCTCGGTGGACGAGCCGTCAAAGCCCCACAGGGGCAGTTCCTCGAGCGAGGGGAAGTGGTCGAATTCCTTGATCTGCGTCTTGCCGCGCAGGCCCGGCGTCGGCGTGTAGCCGTCGAGCCAGATATACTCGAGCTTGTACTTCGTCATTGCGTGTCTCTCATCACTTAAGACCGGGTGCCGAACAGCCCTGGTCGTTGCGCCGGCCGTGCGAGGAAGGTCGGCCGCCAACGGCTAGCTTCACACAAGCATATGCTGTGCCAAATGCGTCCGACCCGTGCCGTCCAGCTACCCCGGCACGCTATGCAGCACGGGCCCGGGGGCGCTGCGGGTGACCGGCGCCGAGCGTGATTCGCCTGAGTCCTGCGGGGCTTGCGGCGGCCGCCCCGGCGCGGCCGCGCTGTTGCGGCGCATCGCGCCGTGCAACCGGGAGGAGGAGAGCGGCGTTATACATCAAGCTTTTGCGTCAGCATGTGGCAGTGCACATATTCTATGCGTTTTGTGATTGTAAAATGTGCATCTTGCGCAAACGCCATGCAAAAGATGTTATATGTAAATCAAGGGCTGGCGCAGGAACGCGCAGCCGGAAAGGAGAAACGTGCCATGAATACGCATATCGATGCCGCGACCCGGCGCGAAAGCGCGCAGATCGTTCAGTTCCCCGTCGGCGGCCGTGCCGGTCTCGCCACCCGCCGGCCGGATCTGCTGTCTTCCGAGGCCCTCAAAGTATCGCCCCGCGTGAATTTCGGGAGCTGGTACCATGAAGAGGCGATCAAGGAAGACAGCGGACGCACGAACTGAGCCGCATCCGTGTTTGCCACACCGATGCTGCCGCGTGCCCCGCACGTCGCCGAACGCCTTTGCACCACGCCCGCAAGAGGGCCGCGACCGACCGTCCGGCCCTCTTGTCATGTCTGAGCCGCGCCGGCCGCTGCCCCGGCCCCGCGGCTAGCCGAAGATTGACCAGCCCAGCCGCTGGGTCAGCTTTTCCAGCGCGATGCGGCCGAGATGCGAATTGCCGCTGGCGTCCAGCCCCGGCGACCACACCGCGATCGAGGCCTTGCCCGGCGCCACCGCCAGGATGCCGCCCCCCACTCCGCTCTTGCCCGGCAGGCCGACGCGATAGGCGAATTCGCCCGAGCCGTCATAATGGCCGCAGGTCAGCATGATGGCGTTGATGCGCCGCGCCCGCTCCGGCGACACCACCGAGAAGCCGGTCGCGGGGTTGCGCCCGCAATGGGCGAGGAAGCGCCCGGCCATGGCGAGCTGGCGGCAGCTCATGGCGATGGCGCAGTGGTGGAAATAGACGCCGAGCGTGAAATCGACCGGGTTCTCCAGCACGCCGAACGACTTCATGTAGTTGGCCAGCGCCCGGTTGCGGAAGCCGGTGCGCTGCTCGGAGGCGGCCACCGCCTCGTCGATGCCGATCGCCGGGTCCTCGGCGAGGAACTGCAGGAAGCGCAGGATCTCGCCCAGCGTGTCGCGCGGCTGGTGGCCGGAAAGGATGACGTCGGTGACGGCGATGGCGCCGGCATTGATGAACGGGTTGCGCGGAATGCCGTGCTCGTTCTCCAGCTGGACGATGGAGTTGAACGGGCTGCCCGAGGGTTCGCGCCCCACCCGCCGCCACAGCCGGTCGCCGATCTTGCCCAGCGCCAGGGTGAGGGTGAAGACCTTGGAGATGCTCTGGATCGAGAACGGCACATCGGCATCGCCGCCCACCACCGTGCGGCCCTCGCCATCGACCACGGCGATGCCGAAGGCGCCGGCGTCGACCCGCGCCAGTTCGGGAATGTAGCTCGCCACCTCGCCGCGATCAGGACGGGCGCGCATCTCGTCGGCGATGTCGCGGACGACGGTTTCGAGTTCGGGCACGGGTCTGTCACCTCGGGCTGCGGCGGGACGCGGGGTCGTGTAGCGCAGCCGGGACCTGCAAGGCCAGTGCCGCGCGGGCGACACGGCGCCGAGCCACCGCCGTTGCAAACGGGAATGTCCCGTCCATCCCGAAAGAGCCGCGCGGCGGGCGAGGCTAGGGTTCGGACATTCGCTGCGTCCCGCCGCTTCTCCGCCCCCTCGGCCGCGACGCCCCCGCTTGCCGCACCAACCGATGGAGTGAAGCCGATGCCGTCCCGTCATACCCGCGCCTCACTGGCGCTCGCCGCAGCCTTCAGCCTCCCGCTCCCCGCGCTGACGCTGGCCTGCGTCCTCAGCCTTCCGCTGCCGGCCGTGGCGCAGGCTCCGACAAATGCCGCCCCGCTGCACAACATCGTGCTGGTGCACGGTGCCTGGGTCGATGCTTCCGGCTGGAAGGGCGTCTACGACCGGCTGGTGGCGAAGGGCTTTCACGTCACCATGGTCCAGGAGCCCGAGACCTCGCTGGAGGACGATGTCGCCGCCACCAAGCGCGTGCTCGACCAGCAGGACGGCCCGACCCTGCTGGTCGGCCATTCCTATGGCGGCTCGATCATCACCGAGGCCGGCATCCACCCCAGGGTGGCGGGCCTCGTCTATGTCGCCGCCCACGCTCCCGATGTCGGCGAGGACGAGGCCGAGCTCGGCAAGTCCATGCCGAGCGTGCTGGGCCGGACCGAGGGCGCCATCGAGAAGACCCCGGACGGCTTCACCTACCTGAAGCCGGACCTGTTCCCGAAGCTGTTCGCCCCCGACCTGCCGAAAGAGAGGGCGGAATTCGAGGCCCGCGCGCAGGTGCTTGCCGCGGCCCGCGTGTTCAGCACCCCGCTCACCGCCGCCGCCTGGCAGGGCAAGCCGAGCTGGGGCATCGTCGCGGGGTCCGACCAGATCATCAACCCCGACCTCGAACGCTTCTATTACGAGCGCGCCGGGGCGCCGATCACCGTCATCGCCGGCGCCAGCCATTCGGTCTATGAATCGCATCCCCGCGAGGTCGCCGCCGTCATCGAGCAGGCCGCGCGCGAACTGGGCAAGGCGGCCGACTGAGCCGCCGGCGTCCCCGACCCCCGAAACGCCTGGAAACGAAGGAGCCCGCCATGTCCCGCCCGCCGCTGCCACCCTTCACCCAGGAGAGCGCCACCGAGAAGGTTCGCCTCGCCGAAGACGGCTGGAACGGCCGCGATCCGGCGAAGGTGGCGCTCGCCTACACGGTCGACAGCTACTGGCGCAACCGCGCCGAGTTCGCCAACGGCCGGGAAGCGATCGTCGCCTTCCTCACCCGCAAATGGGCCCGAGAGCTGGATTATCGGCTGATCAAGGAACTCTGGGCCTTCACCGGCAACCGCATCGCGGTGCGCTTCGCCTATGAATACCATGACGACAGCGGCAACTGGTTCCGCGCCTATGGCAACGAGAACTGGGAGTTCGATGCCGACGGCCTGATGCGCCGGCGCCTCGCCAGCATCAACGAGCACCCGATCACCGAGGCCGAGCGCAAATTCCACTGGCCGCTCGGGCGCCGGCCGGACGACCATCCCGGCCTCAGCGCTCTCGGGTTCTGAGCCGGGCCGGGCCGGGCGGCGAGCGTCGGGCGCCCGTCAGGCCGGCGCCTGACGCCCGATCGTCGGCTTCAGCAGCACCAGCGCGCCGCCGAGGGCGATCCAGAAGGCGACCAGATAGGGCCACAGATTGTCCGGGAAGGCCGGCACCGGGTAGATCGAATTGTACAGCGGCCACAGCATCGCCAGCGTGCCGAGACCGCCCAGCACCAGCCACAGCCGGCTGCCGGCCCGCACCGCGTGCATGGCGGCGGCGGCGGTGACGCCGAGATAGGCGACGATCAGCGCGATGACGCCGATGGTGGCGACGTTGTCGTAGTAATCGGCCGGGCCGATGAACGGCGCCCAGGCCAGCAGCCCGGCCAGCATGGAAAAGCTGACCACGCCGACCGCGACGGAAGGCGTGCCATAGCGCGGATGCACCCGGGCCAGCGTCGGCGACAGCCCGCCCCGGCCGAGCACGAACAGCATGCGCGCCCCGGCCGAGAGCGTGCCCAGCACGCAGGAGATGGCCGAGACGGAGGCGGCGAGGTCGAGCGCGGTGGCGATGTGGATGTTGCCGTATTTCAGCGCCAGCGTGTTGAGTGGCGCATCGCTCGCCGCCAGCGCCTTCATGTTGTCGAGCCCGAAGCCGATGACCTGGATGTAGGAGGCGAAGACGAAGAACAGGCCCGCCAGCACCACCGAGCCGACCAGCGCGATGGGAATGGCGCGCCCCGGCTGGCCGGTCTCCTCCGCCAGCGTCGTCGCCGCCTCGAAGCCGGCGAAGGACAGCACCGCGAACACCACGGCATAGCCGATGCCCCACCAGCCGATGGTCGGGTCGGGATGGAACGGGGCGAGGCTGAGGCCGCCGGCGTCGTTCACCGCCGTCAGGATGCGGATGCCGAGATAGACGATGACGGCGATGGAGGAGAGTTCCAGCACCAGCATCAGCCGGGTGGCGAGGCGCACGTCGCGCCAGGCCAGCAGCGTGCCGCCGGTGAGAGCGGCGACGGCGACCGGCAGCCACCAGCCGCCCAGATTCACGCCATGGTCGTCCAGCGCGGCGCGCAGGAAGTCGCCCACCAGCGCCGCGCTGCCGGAGCCGGCGGCGACGTAAAGCAGCACCATGCACCATCCGGCGATGAAACCGGCACGCGGGCCGAAGGTCTTGCCGATATAGGCATAACCCGAGCCGGCGCTGGTGACCCGGCTGGCGAAAAACACGAAGGACAGGCCGACCAGGGCCACCACCACGGTGCCGACCGCGAAGCCGAGCGGGGCGGCGACGCCGGCGGCGCCGACCGCGAGAGTGACGTTGAGAGCCATGCCCATGGTCGGGGCGATGACCGACAGCGAGAGCCCCACCGCCTCCACCGGCCCCAGAGTGCCCTTGAGAGCTTCGCCGCCCGTCTTCGCCATGCCGTCCCCCCTTGCGCGGGGCTAGTCATCCGGCAAGGGGCAGGGCGAGGCAATGGCGAAATTTGATCTTATCGGCGCAACCGAGGCCGCTATTTCGACGGCTCGTAATGCGCGTCGCGGCCTTCCGGCTTGCGCTCGCGCTCGCCGGCCTTGTCATCCTGCTGCGGGTTGGCGCTGCGCGAATGGCCGTCTTCGGTCGGCGCGCGGTTCTTCTTCTCGTCGCGGCGGTCGCCCGGCTTCAGCGGGTGCTTGCCGTGCTGGTCGGCGATGATCATGGAAACCTCCATCGGTGTGAGTATGCTCCCGGGTCAACGAACCGGGGGGCTGCTGCGTTCCGCGGGCGGGCCTTCTCCCTCGCGAGGGGCTGCGTCGCGGCAGGGCGCGCGCGTTTCCGCCTCGGCGCGAGGACGCTTCAGGCCAAGCTCCACCAGAAGCTGCGCGAACCAGTCGGCCATGGCGCCGCTCACGAGCGCTGGCGGGTTCCGGCGCGGCCACTCATCGCCCCGGTCCGGTCGTCGGTCGGCGAGCCGCGGCCGCGCCGGCTCTTCGGCACTTCCAGCGTGCGGCGGATGGTGTCGATCTCGCTGATCGGCGCGTTGCCGCCCTGCCCCGGATCGGTCAGCACATTCGGGTCGATCGCGGGGTCCAGCGGAGGGCGCTCGGCGGTCACGATCCCTCCGTCGTCGGAAGGCGCGGGAAAGCCGGCATCGGGATCGCGGCCCTCGATCGGCTCCGGCGGCGCCTCCGCCGCGTCGACCGGCCGGAAGGCGGGACCGCCCTGCGCGCGCCCCTCGGCCAGCATCTCCCGCGCCCGGAACCAGTAATGGTCCGACTGGCCCTCCGGCCTTCCATCCGCCTCCCAGAGCCTGTGGGCCCGCTCGCGGATATCTTCCTCGGTGATGTTCATGGACGTCCTCCCTGTTGCACCGGGTCAACGTGCGGCGAGGACGCCTGTTCCGGCGCCGCACGCGGTCCGGCGGGGGACGGGGCGGGTGGAATGGCGATATCGGCGATGACCGGCAGATGGTCGGAGGCGTGGCGCCCCTGCGCGTCGGTAAAGCTGTCCGCCAGCATGCCGGCATGGCTGCAATAGACCCGGTCCAGCCGCAGCGCCGGCCAGCGGGCGGGAAAGCTGCGCGGGGCGGCCCGCTCGGCCAGCACCGGCGCCAGCGCGCGCCGCACCAGCCGGAACGAGAACCAGTCGTTGAAATCGCCCATCATCACGGTCGGCGTGCCATTGCCGGCGCGGGCGAGCCGGGCCAGCGCGTGCGCCTGCCGCCGGCGCTCCAGCAGGGCGAGGCCGAGATGCACGGCGACCAGCCGCAGCCCGCCCTGCGGGGTCTCGATGCGGGTGTCGATGGCGATGCGCGGCTCGCGCCGGTGCACCGAAAGGTCGTGCAGCACGGTGTCGCGCGTCGGCCAGCGCGAGAACAGCACATGGCCGTAATGCCCGTCCGGCACGGCGATGGTGCGGGCCTCGGCGCGATGGCCGATGCCCAGCCCCTGCAGCGGCGCCAGGCATTCGACCCCGCGCCCGCGGGTGTCGATCTCCTGCAAAGCGAGAATATCCGGCCGGTGGCGGGCGATGAGGGCGGCGATGCGGTCGAGGTCGAAGCGCCCGTCGGGGCCGATGCCGCCATGGATGTTCCAGGTCATCAGCCGCAGCCGCGCCGGCAGCGCTTCGCTCACGCCGTCCTCCGCAGCCGGGAGACGACGAATTGCAGGCCGAGCGAGCAGGCGATCCACAGCAGCACGAAGCCGACCAGCAGCGCCACCCGGCCGAGCGAGGGCTGCGAGATCACCTCGACGATCTGGTGGCCGAGCGCGCTCAGCACCACCAGCCCCGGCAGCAGCCCGATGGCGGTGCCGATGACGAAATCCGTCAGCCGCAGCCCGGCCGCGCCGGCGACGAGGTTGATGAAGGTGAACGGCGCCGCCGGCACCATCCGCATCGTCGCCACGGTGAGGATGCCCTGATCGGCGAGGCCGCGCCTGATGCGGTTGATGCGCGGCCCGATGAAACGGCGCACCACCCCGGCGCCCAGATGCCGGCCGATCAGGAAGGTCACCACCGCGCTCACCACCGCCCCCAACCCGGCCAGCAGCGCGCCGGTCCAGCCGCCATAGACTGCGACGGTGGCGACGATCAGCACCGAGACCGGGAACACCACCAGCCCGCCCACCACATAGATCGCCACCACGGCGGCGGCGCCCCAGGGGCGGTCGGCCATGGTGTCGAGCGCGGCGACGATGCGGTCCGGCTCGGCGAAGGGCGAATTGGCCCAGGCGACCACCAGCGCCGCCAGCACGGCGAGGCCGACCAGCGCGGCGGCGATCGGCCATTTGCGGTTGCGCCCCGCGGGCCCCGGCGCGGCGCGCTCCTCATAGAGCGGCTCGGGCGGGTCGGCCAGCGCGCCGATCTGCGGCAGCGAGACGTCGCCCGCCTCCACCGCGGGAAGATCGGCGAGGCGCCGGCCGCACGCGCTGTCGCGCGCGACGGCCAGCAGCCCCTCGCGCGCGAGCTTCTCCGCCACCGCCGCCGGGGCGAGGCCGACATGCTCGCCGAGCAGCCGGTCGCGGATCGCCGCCACGCCCGCCCGTTCGGTCTCATTGCGGGCCTCGACGACGAGGTCGCATTCGCTGTCGAAGCCCATCGAGCGGTTGCAGATATTGGCCGAGCCGATACGCAGCAGGGCGTCGTCGACGATCAGCACCTTGGCGTGGACGAACACCTCGGTCGCCGCGCCGCCGCCCTCTGCCGTCACCTGCGGGAACACCAGCCGCGCCCGATGCGCCAGCCCTTCCTGCTCCAGCCGCGCCCGCAGCCGGGCGCGCGGCACGCCCATCACCTGCTGCTCGATCCAGGAGCGGTAGGCGTCGGGCGTGACCATCAGCACTTCGAGATGCGGCCGCTCGTGCATCCGCGCCACCAGCCGCTCGGTGAAGCGCTCGCAGGTGATGAACTGGTTCTCGACATAGATCGACCGCTCGGCGGCATCGATCATGTCGAACAGCAGCGCCTCCACCTCGCGGGTGCCGCGCTGCCCCTCATAATCCGGCAGGGTGCGGGCGATGCCGACCTCGATGTCGCTGAAATCCACCGGCAGGCCGGCGGGCCAGCGATTGCCGGTGACCCGCGCCGGCGCCAGCCGCTCGGAGGCGGCGCGCGCCCAGCGCTCGCGGAACAGCGCGCCGAGCGCACCCGCGGCCTCGCCGTCGACGGCCATCTGCACGTCGTGGAACGGGCCGTAGGCGCTGCCCTGCGGGTCGAGACGGAGCGGGTCGCCGGGCCGGTGGCCGGACGTGTCCCAGCGCCGGCCGGTGAGGTCGAGCCCGCCGGAAAAGGCAAGCGAATCGTCGATGACGACGATCTTCTGATGGTGCGAGGCGCCAAGCGGCAACGCATCGTCGAGGCAGAGTTCGATCTGCTTGGGTGTCGCCCACAGGAAGGAGAACACCGGCGTCAGTTCGCGCTCCAGCGCGAACATCACCGAATAGTCCCACAGCAGCAGCCGGATGCGCAGGCGCGGGTTGCGCGCCACCAGCGCCGAGAGGAACGCCGCCAGCGTCTCGGGCAGCCCGTCCTCGGCGGTGCCGCTCTCGCCCACCAGCCTCATCCGGCTGTCGAGGTCCCAGCCGGCGATGTGGATGGTCTCGCGCGCCTCGCGCATCGCCGCCCGCAGCGCGCCGAAATAATCCGCGCCGTCGACCAGCACCCGCGCCCGCCCGGCATCCGCCACCCGCCAGACATTGCGCCCGGTCTTCAGCACCGGGCCGCCGGCCGTGCCGTCCGCCGGACGCGGCGGGGGGCTGGTCGCCGCCGGCGCGGGACGGACGGCCATGGCGCTCTCGATCGCATCCTGATTCAGGGACATCGCTTCGCAGGCTGGAGGACAGGAACGCGGCGCTAACCCGCGGGGGACCTCGCCGGTTCCATCCCCGGCGCCGGTCACCCTCAGCCCATCGCCACGCCGACCACAGCGGCGACGCCGAGGACGGCCACCAGCAGGCCGATGACGGCGGTGGTGAAAGACACGCCGGGCACCGTGACACCCTTATCGTCATAGGCGCGCCCGCGCTCGTCGGTGCCGCTTCCCGGAGCGGAGGCGCGTGGCGCGGTGCCGGCGCCGAGAACGATCCTTTCGGCCGCGGGCGCACCGCCGGCCGCCTCGTCATCGGTGCCGAGCGGGGCGGCGGCAGGGTCGGAAAACGCCACCTTGTCGCGGGTGCTGCCGGCGTCGATGTCGTCGCGCAGGCGGTTGGCATCTGACATGATCGGTCTCCCTTCGAAAGCTCCGTCGACCGGCGTTGTCGGCGCCGCCGGCCTCGTTTCCAACGCCCCAGCCAGCGATCGGTTCACCTTCCGCGCCGGCTCGGGGAACCGGTGGCCGCGCCGGGGATTGTCCACCGGGGCAACATGGGACGAGGACCTGACGGTGGCGCCACGCGGCTTCTGGAAAGGCTATCTCAAGCTCTCGCTGGTCACCTGCCCGGTGGCGATGGCGCCGGCCACCAGCGAGGCGGAGAAGATCCGCTTCCACACTCTCAACCGGGCGACCGGCAACCGGGTGGAAGGCATCTATGTCGATGCCGAGACCGGCAAGACGGTGGAGTCGGACGACCAGGCGCGCGGCTATGAGCGCGCGCCGGACAGCTATGTGATCCTCGACGACGACGATCTCGATTCCGTCGCGCTGGAGAGCAACCGCACCATCGACATCGAGACCTTCGTGCCGGCCGACAGCGTGGAATGGATCTGGTACGACACGCCGCATTTCCTGCTGCCGGACGATCCGGTCGGCGAGGAGGCGTTCGCCGTCATCCGCGAGGCGATGGAAGCGACCGGCAAGGTCGGGCTCTCGCGCGTCGTGCTGCACCGGCGCGAGCGGCCGGTGATGCTGGAACCGCGCGGGCGTGGCATCGTGCTGTGGACGCTGCATTATTCCGACGAGTTGCGCCGGCCGGACGGCTATTTCGAGGACATCGCGGAAAAGGCCGATTCCGAGCTCGTCACCCTTGTCGGCCGGCTGATCGACAAGCGCACCCGCGACTGGGCGGCCGAGCTGGTGCATGACCCGTTGCGGGACAATCTCAAGCAGCTCATCGCGTCCAAAAGGAAGAAGAAGGCGCCCGCCAGGCGCCGCGCCGCCCACAGCACGGAGGACGCGGACGACACGCCGACCAATGTGGTCAACATCATGGATGCGCTGAAGAAGAGCCTCGCCGCCGAGCGCAGGTCCGGCGGCCGCAAAAGCTGACGCGGCGCCTCAGCGCGGCGGCTCCTCGTCGGCATCGTCGGACAGCGGGCGGGCCCGGCGCGGCGGCGGTTCCGCCCGTGCCTCCAGAAGCCGTTCCAGCGGCAGCATCATCGCCAGCAAAGCGAGGGTGGTGGCCAGCGCCAGAAACACCAGGTGCCACGAGGCGATGGCGCAGGCGACGCCGAGCGCCGCCGTCACCCACACCGTCGCCGCCGTGGTCAGCCCGTGCACCTCCAGCCGGGTGCGGTCGCGCAGCACCACGCCGGCACCGAGAAAGCCGATCCCGGTCATCACCCCCTGCACGATGCCCTGCACCACGCGGCTGGTGGCATCCGGATGGCCGTCCATGCCCTCGACATTCATCGCCGAGAGCGAGATCAGCGCGGCGCCGAGCCCGACGAGGCCGAGCGTGCGCATGCCGGTGGGCTTGCCGCGCATGTCGCGATTGATACCGACGACCATGCCGCAGCCGGCGGCCGCCATCAGCCGCAGCAAGGTTTCGATTTCTTCCGGCGCCAGCCACCAGTCCTGCGGCAAACCTTCCATCGCGCCCTCCCTCAGCTGGCCCGGCGCCGCCGGCCGCCCGCGCTCTCCGGCAGCGGCACGGCGGCGGCGCGGAAATCGTCCCACGGGTCGGCGGCGAGATTGGCAAGGCGGGAGGGCGCATCGGCCAGCGTGAAGTGGGCGCCGCCGGCAATGGCGTCGATCTCGTCCCAGGCCACCGGCATCGAGACCCCTGCCCCGGCGCGGGCGCGCGGGCAATAGGCCGCCACGGCGGTGGCGCCGCGCCCATTGCGCAGATAGTCGATGAAGATGCGCCCCTTGCGCCGGGCCTTGGTGGCGACCGCGACGTAGCGGTCGGGATCATCGGCGGCGAGGGAATCGGCCAGCGCCTTGGCGAAGCCCTTGGCGGCCTCCCATCCGGCCTTCGGTTGCAGCGGCACCACCACATGCAGCCCCTTGCCGCCGGAGGTCTTGACGAAGGCCGGCAGGCCCTGCGCCTCCAGCCGCGCACGTATGTCGCGCGCGCCGGCCACCACCCCGTCCCAGCCGACCGCCTCGCCGGGGTCGAGGTCGAAGATCAGCATGTCCGGCCGCTCGATATCGGTGAGCGGCGCGCCCCAGGGGTGGATTTCCAGCGCTCCGGACTGGACCAGCGCGATCAGCCCGTCGAGGTCTTCGATGAAAAGCAGTTCCTCGCCATCGGTATCCTTCTTCACCCTGATCGCCTTGTTCATCCCCCGCCAGGAATGCTTCTGGAAGAAGCACTGGCCGGCAATGCCGTCCGGGCAGCGCAGCAGCGCCAGCGGCCGGGCGACGACGAACGGGGCGATGAAGCGCCACACCTCGGCGTAGTAATCGGCGAGGCCCTGCTTGGTGATGCCGTCCTCCGGCCAGTAGATGCGGTCGGGATGGGTCAACTTCACATTCGAGCGCGGCGCGTCGCCGGCGGAAGCCCGATTGTCGCCCTTGGCCATCTCCTTGCCCTCCACCGGCGTCTCGCGCACGATCTCGCGCGCCGGCTTGTCCTCGCGCAGGCCGCGAAAGGCGGCATGGCGCAGATGCTGCTCGCCGGTCCAGCCGCGGAACTCGACTTCGGCAACCAGTTCGGGCGCGGCATAGCTGACGCCGCGCCGCTCCTCCGCCGTCAGCGGTCCCGCGAACGGGCTGCGTGTCCGGCCGAGCTTTTCGAGCCGCGCATGGAGATCGCGCGCCACGGCCTGCGAGAAGCCGGTGCCGACCCGTCCGACATGGCGCAGGCGCCCCTCCTCATAGACGCCCAGCACCAGCGAGCCGATGGCGCTCTTCTGCGCGGTGGAGGGCACAAATCCACCGATGACGAATTCCTGCCGGAAGGCGCATTTCGACTTCACCCAGTCCTTGCCGCGGCCCGAGCGATAGGGCGCGTCGGCCCGCTTCGACACCAGCCCCTCCAGGCTCAGCCGGCAGGCATGACGCAGCATGGCCTCGCCATCCGCCGCCAGATGCTCGCTGTAGCGCAGCCCGTCTGCAGCTTGTTTTAGCAGCACTTCCAGCAGTTTCTTTCGCACCTTCAGCGGCGCCCCTCGCAGGTCCCGCCCGTCGAGATGCAGGAGATCGAAGGCGTAGTAGACGAAGCGGTCATGCCTGCCCTCCGCCAGATCCCGCTGGAGGAGGCCGAAATTCGACGCGCCGGCACCGGTCTCGACCACCAGTTCGCCGTCGATCAGCGCGTTTTCCGCTGGCAGCGCCTCCAGCGCGGCGGCCAGCGCCGGGCCGAAGCGGGCGCTCCAGTCGAGGCCGGAGCGGGTGAGCAGCTTCACCCGGCGCTGGCCTCTGGCGGTGGTGTCGATCCGTGCCTGGAGCCGGTAGCCGTCGAATTTGATCTCGTGAATCCAGGCCTTTCCGACCGGTGCCCTGGCAACGAGCGTCGCCAGTTGCGGCTCGACGAAATCCGGCAGCGGCGCCTCGGTCCCGGTCGGGGCGGGCGTTTTTGTCTTCGCGTCGGAGCCCGTCGACGCCTTGGTCGCGGATCTGGACGCGGATTTGGCGCGAGCGGCCGGGGCCTTGCGCGTGCCCGCCTTTCGGGTCGGCGGGGGCGGCTCGCCATCTTTGGCGATGGCGTCGAGGGTGCGGCCGGTCTTCACCGAATCCGGCCTCTCGTCGAGAATATCCGGCGCCCCTTCCGGCCGTGCGGCGGCGTCCTCGGCCTTGATCAGCAGCCAGTTATCGGCCTTCTCGCCCTTGCGCTGCGCCATCCGCACCAGATGCCAACGCCCGTGCAACTTGTTGCCGTGCAAGACGAATTCGAGATGCCCCTTGCTGTAGCCCCTGGCCGCGTCGCCGACCGGCTCCCAGCTCCCGGTGTCCCACAGCATGACCGTGCCGCCGCCATACTGGCCCTTGGGAATGGTGCCCTCGAAGCTGCCATAGTCGAGCGGGTGGTCCTCCACATGCACGGCGAGCCGCTTCTCGCCCGGCACCAGGCTGGGCCCGCGCGTCACCGCCCAGCTCTTGAGGACGCCGTCCATCTCCAGCCGCAGGTCGTAATGCAGCCGCCGCGCCGCGTGTTTCTGGATCAGATACCCACGCCCGGCCGCCGCGCCCCCTGTCCCCTGCGGCTCCTGCGTGCGGGTGAAGTCGCGCTTGCGGCGATAGACATCGAGCGCCATTGCCGTCACCCCGCCTTGCGGGTGCGCGCGGCCAGCTTGCGCGCCGCGGGCTTCCTTCCCGCCCTGTTGCTGCCCGCCTTGGTACTGCCCGGTTTCCTGCCGGCCGACTTCTTGTCCCCGGACATCCCCGCGCTCTCGCGCAGCGCGTCCATGAGGCTCACCACCTTGGCCGGGGGCGGCTTCGGCGGGGCAGTCGCGCGGCCCTCCATCTTGGCCCGCACCAGTTCCGCCAGCGCCGCGTCGTAGCGGTCGTCGAAGCTCTCGGGCTGGAAGCGGTCGGACTTGGTCTCGATGATGTGGCGGGCGAGATCGAGCATTTCCGGCTCCATCTTCACCTCCCTGATATCCTCGAACGCCTCCGCGGCCGAGCGCACCTCGTAATCATAGTTCAGCGTGGTGGCGATGATGCCCTCGTCATAGGCGCGGATCAGCAGGCTGCGCGGCCGGCGAAAAAGCACCGCGCGCGCCACCGCCGCCACCTGCTTGCTGCGCAGCCCCTCGCGGATCACCGCGAAGCTGGCCTGCGAGGCCGCGTCGGCCGGGCGCAGATAATAGGGCCGGTCGAAATACAGATCGTCGACCTCGGCGCAGGGCAGGAAGCTCTCGATGGTGAGCGCCTTGTCGCCCTTGGGCGTCACCTCGGCGATCTCGTCCGGCTCCAGCACGACGAAGTCGCCTGAATCGACCTCGTAGCCCTTCACCTGCGCCTCGCGCTCGACCACCTTTCCGGTCTGCGAATCGACGAAGCGGCGCGACAGCCGGTTGCCGGTCTTGCGGTTCACCATGTGCAGGCTGACACGGTCGCTGGCGCTGACGGCGGTGTAGAGCCCGACGGCGCAGACCAGTTCGCCCAGCCTCAGAAACCCCTTCCATGTCGCCCGCGCGGCCATGCCTGCCTCTGTCCTGTCCTGCGCTGAGGATTCCTCGACGCCTCGGCACCAACGCTTCCCGCCGTCGCGCGTTCCACCGCCCGCGCGGCACCATCCGCCCGGACGGTTCAGAGCCTTTGGCGGAGATGAAAGGGCCGGGCCGGTTCCGCTCAAGCGTTCCGGAACCAACGCGGCGCCAAGCCGTTGGCAAACGTCCCCACCGCCGACCTTCCGCCAGAGGAGCACATGATGCAGGAGCATCCGCGCCCGCCTTTCCAGGAGCAGCAGCAGGATATGCCCGGATGGACACAGGCGATGTCGCCGCGTCCCGACCATGGCGAGACCAGCTACAAGGGCTCGGGCCGGCTGGAAGGGCTGAAAGCCGTAATAACCGGCGGCGACAGCGGAATCGGCCGCGCGGTGGCGCTGGCCTATGCACGCGAGGGCGCCGACGTGCTGATCTCCTATCTCGACGAACACGAAGACGCCGAGGCCACCGCCGCGCTGGTGGGCGAGGCGGGCCGGCAGGCGGTGCTGGTGCCGGGCGACATCCAGCACGCCGCCCATTGCCGCGCGCTGGTGGAGAAGGCGGTGGAGGCGTTCGGGCGCATCGACCTGCTCGTCAACAACGCGGCGCATCAGGCCACCTTCGACGACATTGGCGCGATCAGCGACGCCGAATGGGAGCTGACCTTCAAGGTCAACATCCACGCCATGTTCTACCTCACCAAGGCGGCGGTGCCGCACATGAAGCCGGGCAGCGCCATAATCAACACCGCCTCGATCAATTCCGACAAGCCGAACCCGAGCCTGCTCGCCTACGCCACCACCAAGGGCGCGATCCAGAACTTCACCGCCGGGCTGGCGCAGTTGCTGGCGGAGAAGGGCATCCGCGCCAATGCGGTGGCGCCGGGGCCGATCTGGACGCCGCTGATCCCCGCCACCATGCCGGCCGAAAAGGTGGCGCATTTCGGCGAGCAGGTGCCGATGAAGCGGCCGGGCCAGCCGGCGGAGCTTGCCACCGCCTATGTGATGCTGGCCGATCCGCTGTCGAGCTACGTCTCCGGCGCGACGATTGCCGTCACCGGCGGTGGGCCCATGCTCTAGAGCCCGTCCGGCGAAAGCCGGGTTGCCGAACGGGCTCCAGGTATTTGTTTTTACGCATTTTCGCCACGCGAACCGGAACCCGCTTCGCTCGAAAATGCTCTGGCAATGAAGGAGAACGCGATGCAGACGCAGACATCCGGCCGGGCCGCGAGCTTCCGGCTTCGCGGCCGCGAGGGCGAATGGCGGGTCGACAGCGACGGCGGCGTCGGCATGGCCTATGCAAGCAAGGAAGCGGCGTTCGAGGCCGCGGTCGCCGCCGCCTCCAACGCCATTCGCGATGGCTACGACGTGACCATCACGGTGCCCGGCGCCAGCGAGACCATGCTCGGCGTCGCCGATACCGGTCGCGGCGCCGACGCGCCCGCAGTCTCCCCGGAAAACACCTCGCGCCGCCTGACCTGATCGGATGGGCGCGAAAGGGGGCAGGGCGTTCGAAGGGCTGGAGAAGGCTGCGCTCGTCGCCGGCGCCGGCCTGCTGCTCGGTGCCTGCTCGGGCCCGCAATCCGCGCTCGACCCGGCCGGGCGGGAAGCCGCCGAGGTGGCGCGCCTGTTCTGGGTGATGCTGGCCGGCGCCGCCATCATCTGGCTGGCGGTGATCGGCACGGCGGTGTTCGCCGGCCGTTTCCAGAAGACGCCGCTCGGCGAACGCGCCGGGTTGCGGATCGTGCTGTGGGCGGGTGCGATCATCCCCACCCTCATCCTCGCCGCCCTGCTGACCTTCGGGCTGCGGCTGATGCCGGTGCTGCGCGCCGGCGAACCCGCGCTGACGGTCCATGTCTCCGGCGAGCAATATTGGTGGCGCGTCACCTATCGAACCGCGCAGGGCGAGGTCGAGACCGCCAACGAACTGCGCCTGCCGGCCGGACGCCCGGCGGAGATCCTGCTCGACAGCGCCGACGTGATCCATTCGTTCTGGATTCCGGCGCTGGCCGGCAAGCTCGACATGATCCCCGGCCGCACCAACCGGCTGGTGCTCAACCCCGAGCGCACCGGCACCTATCGGGGCGTCTGCGCCGAGTTCTGCGGCCGCGCCCATGCCTTCATGGCGTTTTCCGTCGAGGTGATGGAGCCGGCGGCGTTCGAGGCGTGGCTCGCCCGCGAGCGCGCGCCGGCCGCCGCCACCGCCGATGCCGGGGCCTTTCTCGCCAATGGCTGCGGCGGCTGTCACAGCGTGCGCGGCACCCCGGCAACCGGCACCATCGGGCCGGACCTCACCCATGTCGCGGCGCGGCCGACGCTCGGCGCCGGCCTCCTGGCCAACACGCCGGCGAACCGCCGCCGCTTCGTCAGCGAGACCGAAAAGCTCAAGCCCGGCGTGCGCATGCCCGCCTTCGGCGCGCTGGAGTCGGACCAGCTCGACGCCATAGACGCCTATCTGGGGAGCCTGCGATGAGCGCCGTCGAGCCGCGGACCGAGACCGACGACGCGCGCATGCGCCGGGAGGAGGCCGAACTGCGGGCGGCGTGGGAGACGCCCCGCGGCTGGCGCCATTTCTCCGCCTGCAACAACCAGACGGTGGGCCTCTGGTACACCGGCGCCTCATTCTTCTTCTTCCTCTTCGCCGGCGTGCTGGCGCTGATCATCCGCGCACAGCTCGCGGTGCCGGGCAACGACCTCGTCTCGCCCGGCACCTACAACCAGCTGTTCACGCTGCACGGCACGATGATGATGTTCCTGTTCGCCGTGCCGATCTTCGAGGCGGTGGCGATCCTCATCCTGCCGCAGATGCTGGCGGCGCGCGACCTGCCCTTCCCGCGCCTGTCCGCCTTCGGCTTCTGGTGCTTCCTCATCGGCGGCGTGTTCGTCGGCGGCTCGATCCTGTTCAACGCCGCGCCGGACAGCGGCTGGTTCATGTATCCCCCGCTCGCCACCGACACCGAACAGACCGGCATCGGCGCCGACATCTGGCTGCTCGGCCTGTCCTTCATCGAGATCGCCTCCATCGCGGCGGCGGTGGAGCTGATCGTCGGCGTGCTGAAGTGCCGCCCGCCCGGCATGCGCATCAACCTGATGCCGCTCTACGCCTGGTACGTGCTGATCGTCGGCGGCATGATCCTGTTCGCCTTCCCCCCACTGATCGCCGGCGACATCCTGTTCGAGATGCAGCGGCTGTTCGACTGGCCGTTCTTCGATGCGGCGCGCGGGGGCGATCCGGTGCTGTGGCAGCACCTGTTCTGGATCTTCGGCCACCCGGAAGTCTACATCATCTTCCTGCCCTCGATCGCCCTGCTGGCGATGATCGTGCCGACCTTCGCCCGCCGGCCGATCCTCGGCTATGGCTGGATCGTTCTGGCGGCGGTCGGCACCGGCTTCCTCAGCTTCGGGCTGTGGGCGCACCACATGTTCACCATCGGCCTGCCGTGGCTGTCGCTCGGCTTCTTCTCGGCCGCCTCGGAGGCGGTGGCGATCCCCACCGGGGTGCAGATCTTCGTCTTCGTCGCCACCCTGCTGGCCGGGCGGGCGATCTTCTCCATCCCCATGCTGTTCGCCACCGGGGCGCTCGCCATCTTCGTGTTCGGCGGGCTGACCGGGGTGATGGTGGCGCTCGCCCCGTTCGACTGGCAGGCGCATGACAGCTATTTCATCGTCGCCCACCTGCACTACACGCTGATCGGCGGCATGTTCTTTCCGCTGATCGCCGGCCTCTATTATTTCTACCCCTTCGTGGTCGGGCGGATGCTGTCGGCACGGCTCGGGCGCTGGTCGTTCTGGCTGATGTTCGCCGGCTTCAACATCGCCTTCCTGCCGATGCACATCACCGGGCTGCGCGGCATGCCGCGCCGGGTCTACACCTACCCGGAAGGGCTCGGCTGGGACTGGCTGAACCTCGTCTCCACCGTCGGCGCCTTCACCATGGCGGCCGGCGTGCTGGTGATGGTGTGGGACGCGCTGCGCCCCGGCAAGCCGCGCGCGCCGCGCAACCCGTGGAATGCCGGCACGCTGGAATGGGTGGCGGGCGACCCGTCCGAGCCCTGGGGCATACGCTCGGTGCCGCCGATCCGCAGCCGCTACCCGCTCTGGGACCAGCCGAACCTCATCCGCGAGATCGACGAGGGGAAGTTCTACCTGCCCGGCGCGCCGGAGGGAAAGCGCGAGACGCTGATCACCGACGTGCTCGACGCGACGCCGCTGCAGGTGCTGCGGGTGCCCGGCAACAGCTTCAAGCCGCTCATCGCCGCGGTGCTGATCGGCGGCAGTTTCATCGCCACCACCTTCCACTGGTGGCTCCTTGCCATCGCCTCCGGCGCGCTCGGCATCGCCGCCATCATGGTCTGGCTGTGGACCGGCACCGCCGCCATTCCCGAGAAACCGGAGCGCGGCGCCGGCCTCGGCGTCACCCTGCCGCTCTACGCCTCCGGCCCGGCCTCGGTCGGCTGGTGGGCGATGTTCATCACCATGGTCGGCGACGGCACCGCCTTCATCAGCCTGGTGTTCGCCTATTTCTACTACTGGACCATCCACCCGGCCTTTCCGCCCGCCGGCATGGCGCCGCCCGATGGCGCCCTGATGCTGGGTGGCGGCGCCGCCGCGCTCGCCGCCTGGGCCGCCATGCTGGGCGCCCGCCGGGCCAATGGCGGCGGCCATGCGGGCCGGGTCCGGCTGCTGATCGGCGCGGCGGCGCTGCTCTCGGTGGCCGGCGCGGCGCTGCTGCTGCTGGCGCCCTGGCAGGCCGGGCTCGACCCCGTCGCCCATGTCTATCCCGCCACCGTGTGGGTGCTGGTGCTGTGGACCGCGCTGCACCTCGGCGTCGGCGTGCTGATGCAGGGCTATTGCCTGGCCGGCGCGCTGGCCGGCCGCCTCACCGCGCGGCACGACATCGACCTGCGCAACGTGGTGCTCTACGGGCACTTCGCCTTCCTCACCGTGGCGACGACGCTGGCCGTGCTGGTGCTCGCGCCGCGGGCGACGTGAGGGGCGCCCATCATGCTGTTCCGCCGCGAGACCCCGAACCTGTGGACGCTGCTGACGCCCCCCGCCGTGTGGGCGCTGCACTTCCTGTTCTGCTACGTCGCCGGCGCTATCATCTGCGCCAAGGCGCCGGAGGCGCTGGGCGAACTGCGCCTCGCTATCGCCGCCGCCACCGGGCTGGCGCTCGTCATCATCGCCGCCGCGGGCGCGCAGGCGGTGCGTCATTGGGGCTTCGGCTCCGATGCGCCGCCGCACAACCAGCCGACCGACGAGGACCAGAAGCACTTTCTCGCCTTCGCGACCCTGCTGCTGGCCGGGCTCAGCGCGGTCGCGGTGCTGTTCGGCGCGCTGCCGGCGCTGTTCATCGCGGAGTGCGGGGCATGAGGCGGGCGGCACTCCTCACCGGCCTGATCGTCCTTCTCATCGTCTGGGGCGGCCCGCTGCCGGCGTTGGCGGCGCAGTCCTTTGCGGCGCATATGACGATGCACATGGCGGTGGTGGCGTTCGCCGCCCCGCTGATCGCCGTCGGCGTGGTGGAGACGCGGCTCGATCCCTCGCGGCGGCTGCCTTGGCTGTTCGCCCCGCTGCTCGCGGCGATGCTGGAATTCGCCATTGTGTGGGGCTGGCACATGCCGGCGCTACACGGCGCGGCCCGCGCCGGGGGGCCGCAATTCGTCGCCGAACAGGCCAGCTTCCTGCTTGTGGGGCTGCTGCTGTGGATCTCCTGCCTCGGCCGCGCCAGTGCCGGCACGATGGCCGGCGCGCTGGTCGGCACGATGGGCCTGCTGCTGACCTCGATGCACATGACGCTGCTCGGGGCGCTGCTCGCCTTCGCCGGCCGGCCGCTTTATGTCGAGAACGGCGTGCCGATCTGCGGCGCCGACCCGGCGACGGCGGTGGCCGACCAGCAGCTCGGCGGCGTCATCATGCTGCTGGCCGGCGGCCTGGTCTATCTCGCCGGCGGGCTGGGGCTGATGGCGCGGGTGGTGGCCGATCCCCCCCCGGCGCGGGAGCCAGCATCATGAATCTTCGCCGCCGCCTGTCCTTCCGCGTCACCCCGCGCCGGGCGCTCGCCGCCATCGGCAGCGCGCTGGCGCTCGCCCTGCTGGTCGCCTGGTCCGGCGTCATCGACATCGGCGCCAGCGGCGGCCATTGGCGGATCACCTCATGGGGGCTGCACTGGGTGATGCAGAACGCGACCCGAACCTACGCCATGCTCGAGCCCGAGCCGCCGGCCGATCTCGACAGCCCCGCCCGTATCCGCCGCGCCGCCGGGCATTTCGAGACCTCCTGCGCCTTCTGCCACGGATCGCCCGAACACCCCTCGCCGACGCTCGCCCCGCACATGACGCCGATGCCGCCCGGGCTGACGCAAGTAACGGCGAAATGGACGCCGCGCGAGTTGTCGCGGATCGTCCGCCACGGGGTGAAATATACTGGCATGCCGGCCTGGATCGCGCCGCAGCGCAGCGACGAGGTCTGGTCGATGGTGGCGTTCCTGCGCGCCCTGCCGGAGATGTCCGGCGAGGAGTATCGCCGCCTTGCCTTCGGCGAGGCGGTGCCGGCGCCTGCCGCCGACCCGGCGCTGGAAGGCTGCGTGCGCTGCCACGGGCGCGACGGCACCTCGTCCGGCGGCGCCTTCCCCGTCCTTGGCGGCCAGAGCGAGGCATATCTCCTCGCAACGCTCGAGGCCTTCGCCGACGGCACCCGCCCCAGCGGCATCATGCAGTTCGCCGTCGACGGGCTCCCGCCGGAGGACCTGACGCGGCTGGCGGCGTATTATGCGGGCCGCGGCGGGGTGCGCGAGCAGGCCGCGCCCGATGGCAGCGAAGGCGCGCGGATCGCCTTTCAGGGCCAGCCCGAGAACGACGTGCCGGCCTGCCAGAGCTGCCACGGCGCGTCCCCGCGCCGCAACCCGCGCTATCCCTATCTGGGCGGGCAGGATGCTGCCTATCTCGCCACTCAGTTGCGCCGGATGAAGGCGAGCGAGGCGCGCGGCCCCACGGCGCGGGTGATGCATCGCATCGCCGAGCGGCTTCCGGACCAGGCGATCGACGCGGTCGCCGAATTCTATGCCGGCCAGGGCCGGGATCCGGATCCGGCCAACGCGGCGCGCTGATGGCCGAAAATTCGCCGGATCGGAACAGGCCCGGCCCGCCGGCGTTGGCCCATGAGACCCGGCGGCAGGTCGGGCGATGCGCCTGCGGGCGCCTTTCACCGCACGGACACGGACGAAGCAGCCATGGAAATGCTATACGGTGTCGGAGCCCTGCTCCTTCTCGCAGTGATGGCCTATGCCATCCGCCAGTCGCAGCAGCGCCGCAAGGCGAAGGGCATCGAGCTCCCCGAGGAAAAGGTCGATCGCAACAGCCCGCTGTGAAGCAGGAGTGCCCCACAGGGCGCGAGCACCGGGTCAGGGCTGCGCAGCCGCGACCTCGGGCCCGTGCAGCGGCGCGGCGGGGCGCCCGCCCGCGCCAGCATCAGGCGGCAGGGCCTTGCCGGCCTCCGCCGCGACGAGAGCCAGCAGGGCCTCCAGCGAGCGGAAATCGCCCAGCGCGGCGGCCTTCTCGCGCGCGGTGAGGAGCCGGCGGACCGTATCCAGATCGGACGCATCCTCGATCTTGGCCCGGGCGATCAGCCTTTCCGGCGCGTAGTCGCCGGGCCGGCGTTCACCATCGGCAAGCTGCGCCCGGTGGAATGCCAGCAGGGCCGGGGCGGAGGCGAGCCGGTCCACCGCTTCGCGCGTCGTCGCCGAGGTGGGAGCCTCCCGCAATTGCCGCGCCCGCGCCACCACCGCCGGCGGCTCGTGCTCCTCCGGGATGCGGAACAGGGCCTGCGTCGCGGGGCGCGCCGCCCCGGTCCACAGCACCAGCGGAATCGCCAGCGCGAGGCCCAGCACCACCGGCGTCATCCACAGGAACAGCGGCAGCGAGATGCTGAGCGCCGCTGCGCCGAGCAGCCATCCGCACGCCGTATGGGGCAGGAAGAAGCGGACGACGGAGGCGGTGTCGATGCGGTCGTCGTCGCGCCGCTGCGGCTGCCAGCCGCCATCGCGCCCGGCGAGAATGCCGACCACCGCCACCGACTGGGTGAACATCGTCACCGGCGCCAGCAGGCCGGAAATCAGCGTCTCCCCCAGCATGCCGACAAGGGCCCGGCCGCCGCCGCCGAAGCGCCGGCGCCGCACCGGCGTCGCCAGCAGCGCGATGAAGGCGAACAGCTTGGGCAGCAGCAGCACCGCCATCGTGCCGACAAAGACCCAGATGGCGCGGATCGGGTCCTGCGCCGGCCAGCTGGGAAACAGCGAGAAGCCGGCGGGGAAATAGTCCGGCGGCACGAAGCGGGCCTGCAGCGCGGTGGCGAGGCCCGCCAGCAGCATCGCCAGCCACAGCGGGGCGGTGAGGTAGGAGCCGATGCCGGTGAGCAGGTGCAGCCGGCTGACCGGGTGCAGGCCGCGCGCCGGCAGCACCGCCATGTGCTGCAGATTGCCCTGGCACCAGCGGCGGTCGCGGATGGCGAGGTCGGTCAGGGTGGGCGGGCCCTCCTCATAGGAGCCTTCCAGCCACGGCACCATGTACATGCCCCAGCCCTGCCGGCGCATCAGCGCCGCCTCGACGAAATCATGGCTGAGGATATGGCCGCCGAACGGGCGCGTGCCCGCGAGTTCCGGCAGTCCCGCCGCCTCGGCGAAGGCGCGGGTGCGGATCATGGCGTTATGACCCCAGTAATTGCTTTCCGGCCCACTCCAACTGGCAAGGCCATGGGCGATCAGCGGGCCATACAGCCGGCCGGCGAACTGCTGCAGCCGGGCGAACAGCGTGCGCCCGCCAATGATCACCGGCAGGGTCTGGATCAGCCCGGCCTTCGGGTTGGCCGCCATGGCGGCGGCGAGGCGCAGGATGCACTCCCCGGTCATCAGGCTGTCGGCATCGAGAATGAGGAAACTCTCATAGGCGCCGCCGAAGCGGGTCACCCATTCGGCGATGTTGCCCGCCTTGCGCCCGGTGTTGCGCGGCCGCCGGCGGTAGAACAGCCGCCGCTCGCCGCCGGTGCGGGCGCGCAGATCGAGGAAGCCCGCTTCCTCCGCGACCCAGATGTCGGCGTCGGTGGTGTCGCTGAGGATGAAGACATCGAAACGGCCGGCAGCGCCGGTGGATTCCAGCGATTCCCAGGTGGCCTGCAGGCCGGCCAGCACCCGCGACGGCTCTTCATTGTAGACCGGCAGCAGGATCGCGACACGCGCGGCCACCGCCGGCAGAGGTCCGTCCGGCTCGATGCCGAGATGCCCGTCCGGCCGGCGCAGCAGGCTGGGCAGCCCGCTCAGCGCATTGGTGAAGGCGAAGCCGATCCACGCGAACAGGATGACGAAAAGGCCGAGGACCAGATATTCCAGCAAGGTAAGGCCGCCGACATCCAGCACCAGGTACATCTCGCGGGCGGCGATGATGGTGAGCAGCCCCGCCCCGCCGATGACGAAGGCGCGGCGCAGGAACAGCCCGGCGCGGCGCGGCGCGGGCCGCCCCGCCACCGGCGCCCGGGCGAGGGACTGCACCGGCATCGCCAGCGGGGCCTCCGGCGGCAGCGCCGGCGCGACGCCATCGCCGGGCGGGCGGTGTGGCGCGTCCGGTCCGCCGGCCCGCCTCATGCCGACCACCGGTACACCCAGCTCTCCGCCAGGCGCTCCTCTCCGCGCAGGAACTCGGCGCGAAGCTCGACATTCTCCGCCCCGCCGGGCAGCAGCGCGAAGGAGACGCGCCAGCCTTTGATCTCGGGATTGGGCTGCAGCACAATGTCCCTCACCTCCCCGGCGCTGGCCGTCACCCGTGCCGAAAGCCCTTCCGGAGGAAGATCCTTCACCGTGTCGCCGACGACATCGAGCACGAACAGCCGCCGTTCGGCATTGCCGCCGACGCGGGTGGCGCCGAAGCGCCCGATACCGGCCGGGTCGGGGCCGGTCCAGCCCCAGTGCAGCCGGTAGGTGGTGCTGTATTCGCGCCCCTTGCGCAGCGGCTCGCGCGGCCGCCAGAAGGCGGCGATGTTGTCGTGTATCTCCTCCGGTGTCGGTATCTCGACCAGCATCACCGAGCCGTCGCCCCAGTCGCCGATCGGCTCGACCCAGACGCTGGGGCGGCGCTCATAGCGCGCTTCGAGGTCCTGATAGTCGAAGAAGGAGCGCTGGCGCTGCATCAGGCCGAAACCGCGCAGGTCGGAGACGGCGAAGGAGGATATCTGCAGCCGCTGCGGGTTGGACAGCGGCCGCCAGAGCCGCTCGCCGCCGCCGGTGACGATGGCGAGGCCATTGGCGTCGCACACCATCGGGCGGAAATCGTCGACGCCGTCGCGATCATTGGGGCCGAACATGAACATGCTGGTCAGCGCGCCGATGCCGACCTGGTCGATATCGACGCGGGGATAGACCGTCATCTCGACCGACATCAGCGTCTCGTCGCCGGGACGGATGGTGAAGCGATGCACCGCCGCCGCGCTGGGGCTGTCGAGCAGCGCATGGACCACCACCGAATCCACCCCCGGGCGCGGCTTCTCCAGCCAGAAGGCGCGGAAGGCCGGGAATTCCTCGCCGCCGGCGTCGCCGGTCTTGATCGCGAGGCCACGGGCGGACGAGCCATAGACCTGCCCCTTGCCGAGCGCGCGGAAATAGCTGGCGCCCTGGAACACGGCGATCTCGTCGAAATAGTCCGGCCGGTTGATCGGGCCGTGCAGCCGGAAGCCGGAGAAGCCGATATCGGTCTTTTCCTGCGGCTGGGCGACTCCATGCTCGAAACGGAACATCGCCGGGTCGTAGGCCAGCCTGCGGGCCTTGCCGTCGGCTACCTGAAAGACATCCACCCGCTCGCGGAACAGGAAGCCGCGGTGAAGCAGCTGCGCCTGGAAGCCGGTGTTGTCGTCGCGCCATAGCGCCTGGTCGGCGTTGAAGCGGATGTTGCGGTAGTCGTCATAGCTCAGTTCGTCGAAGGCGCGGGGCAGGTCGCCCGATGCGGCCTTGAACGGCTTGGACGCGAGATCGCGCGCCAGTTGCCGCACGGTCTGCGCGTCGAAGGCAACGCTCCCCTCCTCGTCCGACCACGCCTCGGTGATGCCGAGGCGCGGGAACGGCACCGGCGACATCGCCAGGAGCCCCAGACCCAGCAACAGGTGTCGTCGATGCATGCCTGACCTCGCGCGTTTCAGGGCGGCACGCCCCGCCCACCAGACAAGTGCGCAGGACGCTCAGGGTTCCCTGGCTCTTGCTGCGCCGCACGCGCCGAACGGCGGCAGGGCCGCGGTTAGAGCCGGCTCGCGCCTCGCCATGCGAGACGAGGCGGGCATGCGGCGCGTCGAGTTCGAGCTGGACAGGTTAGCTGTGCTTTACATTCTGTTAAACATTCAGTGACTTATCGCGACAATCGCCCGGGCCCATCTTTCACCCAGCAGTCAAACGCTTGGTGAAAGGACGAATTTGATGCCCCTCGACAAGATTGTGCTCGTTACCGGCGCCTCCAGCGGCATCGGTGCCGGCATCGCCCGTGAACTCGGCAGGGCCGGCGCCAGGCTCGTGCTCGGCGCCCGCCGCACGGAACGCCTGGAAGCGCTGGCGAACGAGATCGGCGGAGAGGTGCTGGTGCGCCGGCTCGACGTCACCGACCGCGCCGATGTCGCCGCCTTCGCGCACGCCGCCCGCCAGCGCTTCGGCCGCGTCGACGTCATCGTCAACAATGCCGGCATCATGCCGCTCTCGCCGATGGCCTCGCTCAAGGTGGAGGAGTGGGACCGCATGGTCGACGTCAACATCAAGGGCGTGCTCCACGGCATCGCCGCCGTGCTGCCGGAGATGACAGCGCGCGGCTCCGGCCACATCGTCAACATCGCGTCCATCGGCGCGCTGGCCGTTTCGCCGACGGCGGCTGTCTATTGCGCGACGAAATTCGCGGTGCGCGCCCTCTCCGACGGGCTGCGGCAGGAGAATGACCGCCTGCGCGTCACCTGCATCCACCCCGGCGTGGTGGAAAGCGAACTCGCCCACACCATCACCGATCCGGTCGCCGCCGAGGCGATGAGGAGCTACCGCGCCATCGCCCTGCAGCCGGACGCGATCGGCCGTGCCGTCCGCTACGCCATCGAACAGCCCGACGATGTCGATGTGAGCGAGATCGTCGTGCGCCCCACCGCCAGCACCCAATGAGGTGAGACCCATGACTCGCTCCATCATGCCCCTCCCTATCCCGCACCCGGTGCGTGCCCCCCTTGCGGCGCTTGTGCTGGCGGCGGCGCCCTGCGCCGCCGGCGCCGACACCCTGGACGAACGCCGCCAGCGCGGTGACGCGGTAATCCAGAAGCTGAACAAGGGCGCCTCGCAGCCCACGCTCGAACGCATGCGCGAGGCGTTCCCCTTCCTCGCCGAGGCGACTGAAGCCTATGCGCTGGGCGATGTCTGGTCACGGCCCGGCCTCGACGACCGCACCCGCCAGCTCGCGGCCGTCGCCGCTTTCGCCGCCACCGGCCAGACCGCCTTTCTGCAGATTCACGCCGGATACGCGCTCAATCTCGGGGTGTCCGAGGAGGAGCTGAAGGAGGTCGTCTATGTCACCACGGTGACCGCCGGCTTCCCGCGCGCCATCGCCGCCTCGCAGGCGCTGGCGGAACTGTTCGCCGCCCGCCGCGCCGCGGCCGCCGGCAAGCGCTAGGAGGTCTGCATGAAACGGCTTTCCGCCACCGCACTCCTGCTCGCCGCCGCTCCCTTTTTCCCGATCGCCGGAGCCACTGCCCAGATGAACCCGCCCGCGTCCCGCCCGTCGCCGTCACAGGACCATCCCTATGTCGGCATGTGGGTCACGCCCGACCGCCACATCTGGCACGAACTGCTGCCGAATGGCCGCTATGACGAGGCGCGCGGAAACCGCCAGAGCGCCTATCAGGGCCGCTACGAGGTGACCGGCAGCGAGATCTTCTACTGGGACGACACCGGCTTCACCGCCGACGGCGTGTTTGTCGACGCCGACACGCTGCACCATGGCGGCATGGTGTTTCGCCGCCAGAAATGAGGGCCGGCGAGGCCGGGAGACGACGCGCGCGCCCCGCCTGGCCCGGCCTGCGGGCGGCGGGGCGTCAGCCAGATATTGCACTGCGGCACAAATTGATCTAGGTGACGGTCATTCGTCAGGACCCGGTGAAAGCCCGGGTGGCTCTTCCGGCCGCCGATCCGCCGGACCACGCATCGTCAGCGCCCGTCTCACCGCCTTGCCGGCGGGCGCCTGCTCTTTGCGAAGATTGCTCTCATGACATTGACCTCACGCTATTTCCGCGACTGGACCTCCAATATTCGCGGCGACATCCTTGCCGGTATCGTCGTCGCCCTTGCGCTCATTCCCGAAGCCATCGGCTTCTCCGTCATCGCCGGGGTCGACCCGAAGGTGGGCCTGTTCGGCTCCTTCGCCATCGCCTGCGTTTCCGCCATCGTCGGCGGGCGCCCGGGCATGATCTCGGCCGCCACCGCCGCCACCGCCGTGGTGATGGTGTCGCTGGTGCGCGACCACGGGCTGGAATATCTCTTCGCCGCGACGATCCTGATGGGGCTGATCCAGTTCCTCGCCGGCCTGCTGAAGCTGGGGCGGGTGATGCGCTTCGTCTCGCGCTCGGTCATCACCGGCTTCGTCAACGCGCTGGCCATCCTCATCTTCATGGCCCAGCTGCCCGAACTGATCGGCGTGCCGATGGAGACCTACCCGATGATCGCGGTCGGGCTCGCCATCATCTACCTGTTTCCGCGCCTGACCAGGGCGGTGCCCTCGCCGCTCGTCGCCATCGCCGCGCTCACCCTGTTCGCGTGGTGGAGCGGGATCGACCTGCGCACGGTCGGCGATCTCGGCGACCTGCCCTCCGGCCTGCCGATGCTGACGCTGCCCAACGTGCCGCTGACGCTGGAGACGCTGCAGATCATCCTGCCCTATTCGCTCACGCTGGCGGCCGTCGGGCTGCTGGAATCGCTGCTCACCGCCCAGATCGTCGACGACATGACCGACACGCTGAGCAACAAGAGCCAGGAATGCGTCGGCCAGGGCGCCAGCAACATCGCCTCGGCGCTGATCGGCGGCATGGGCGGCTGCGCCATGATCGGCCAGTCGGTGATCAACGTCACCTCCGGCGGGCGCGGGCGGCTTTCCACCTTCGTCGCCGGCAGCTTCCTGCTGTTCCTGATCCTCGTGCTCGACGACCTGGTGCGCATCATCCCGATGGCGGCGCTGGTGGCGGTGATGATCATGGTCTCGATCGGCACCTTCTCCTGGCGCTCGATCCTCGACCTGCGCACCAACCCGCGCTCCTCCTCGCTGGTCATGCTGGCGACAGTGGTCACCGTGGTGACCACCCACGACCTCGCCATCGGCGTGCTGGTGGGCGTGCTGCTCTCGGGCGTGTTCTTCGCCGGCAAGGTGTCGCAGCTGGTGGCGGTGGGCGAGATCATCGACGAGGCGGCCGGCCGCATCACCTTCGTCGTCGAGGGGCAGATATTCTTCGCCTCGTCCGAGGTGTTCCTCGCCGGCTTCGATTTCGACAACCCGGCGCGCGAGGTGGTGATCGACCTTACCCACGCCCATTTCTGGGACATCACCTCGATCGGCGCACTGGACAAGGCGGTGCTGAAGTTCCGCAAGGCGGGGGCCAGCGTCGAGGTGATCGGGCTCAACGAGGCCAGCGCCACCATGGTCGACCGCTTCGGCACCCATGACAAGGACATGCCGGCGGCCACCAGCCTGCACTGACGCCGCCGGGGTCGCCGCAGGACGACGGCGGCGCGCCGCCGCCCTGTGGCAATCCATCTAATGCGTGGCCGCTTCCGCCTCCGCCCGCTGGCCACCGCGCAGGCGCAGCGCGCCCCATATGAGCCCGAGCACCGCCGCGCTCACCGAGGCCAGTAGCACGCCGAGCTTGGCGGCGCCGAGCAGGGCGGCATCCTCGAAGGCCAGCGTGGCGATGAAGATCGACATGGTGAAGCCGATGCCGGCGAGCAGGCCGACCAGCAGCACGCCCGCCCAGTTCACCCCCGCCGGCAGCGTGGCCCAGCCCATCCGCACCACCAGCCAGCTGGCGCCGACCACGCCGAGCGGCTTGCCCAGCACCAGCGCCGCGACGACGCCGACCAGGATTCCCTGCGCCTCCGGCCGCGCCAGATCGAGCCCGTCGAGGCTGACGCCGGCATTGGCAAGTGCGAACAGCGGCATGACGAGATAGGCGACCCACGGGTGCAGCGTCATCTGCACCCGGGTCACCGGCGGCACCAGTTCGCGCTGCGCGAGCCGAAGCTCGTCCGCCGACGCGATCACCTGGGACATCGAGGCCCGCGGCGCATCGGCGGCGCGGCGGATATCTTCCAGCGCCCGCGCGGCGGCCTGGAGCGGCGGCTCGCGCCCCGCCACCGGCAGCACCGGCGTCATCATGCCCAGGATCACGCCGGCGAGCGTGGGGTGGGCGCCGGTCTGCAGCAGGCCGATCCACAGGATCGCGCCCGGCAGGATGTAGGCATAGGCGCTGCCGATGCCCGCCATCTGCAGCACCACGACCAGCGCGATGCCGCCACCCGCCACCAGCAGGCCGCTATAGTCCAGCCCGCCGGAGTAGAACAGGGCGATGATCAGGATGGCGACGATGTCGTCGATGATGGCGAGCGCCAGCAGGAAGATGCGCAGGTTCACCGGCACCGCCTTGCCGAGCAGGGCCAGCACGCCCACCGCGAAGGCGATGTCGGTCGCGGTCGGCACCGCCCAGCCATCGCGCGCCGGCGGCGCGCCGTTGAAGGCAAGATAGATCGCCGCCGGGACGATCACCCCGCCCAGCGCGGCAACCATCGGCAGCGCGGCCGAGCGCATGTCGGCAAGCGAGCCCTCATGGATCTCGCGGCGGATCTCCATGCCGACGACGAGGAAGAACACCGTCATCAGCGCGTCGTTGATCCAGAAATGCAGCGATTGCGAAATGACGAAGGGGCCGAGGCCCAGGCTCAGCGGCGCGTGCCAGAGGTCGTGATAGCTCTGCGCGGCGCTCGAATTGGCCCAGGCCAGCGCGATCACCGCCGCGCCAAGCAGGACGACGCCGCTGACGGCCTCGATGTGGAGAAAACGCTGGACGGAGACGAAGGCACGTTCGGAAGCGAGGCGCGTGCGCAGGCGCACACGGGAAAAGCGTCTTCTCATCAAGTCAGGTCCCTGCGCGGCGGCCCGACCTGCGCACTTACCTGTCCTCGCCGCAGAATGCGGCTGACGACACCCGGGCCTGTTTTAGGGCAGGAGGACGGCCGTTCCAAGCCCCGACGCATCCTCACCGGGCAGGAACCATGCGAGGCGCCGCGCTAGCCGGCTCCCGCCATCCGCGTCACCGCGCGCCGTGCCATCACGCCGGCGAGATGCGCCCGATAGGCTCCGCTGCCATGAATGTCCTCGATCATGTCCTCGGCCGGAAGGCCCAGCGGCTCCAGCGCGGCAGCGGAAAAATCGGCGGCGAGCGCCGCCTCCGCCTCGGCCCAGCGGAACACCCCGCCCTGCCCGGCGCCGGTGACCGCGACGCGCACCAACTCCTCGCCGGAGCCGCCCGCGCCGCGCCAGACGAAGACGCCGGCCATGGCGTAGCGCGAGGCCGGGTTGGGGAATTTCGCATAGGCCCCTTCCCCGCCCAGCGGAAACATCACCCTGACCACGATCTCGTCCGGTTCCAGCACGGTCTCGAACAGGCCGGTGAAGAAGTCCGCCGCCGCGATCTCCCGGCGGTTGGTGACAATGGTCGCCGCCAGCGCGAGGCAGGCGGCCGGATAGTCGGCCGAAGGGTCGTTATTGGCGAGCGAGCCGCCGAGGGTGCCGCGATTGCGCACCGCCGGATCGCCGATCAACCCGGCCAGCGCCGCCAGCGCCGGCAGGCTCGCGCGCACCAGCGGCGAGGCTGCGACATCGGCATGGCGCGCCATGGCGCCGACCACAAGCCGCCCATCCTCCAGCGCGATGGCGCGGAGTTCCGGCACGGCCGCAAGGTCGACGAGATCGCCCGGCGCGGCCAGGCGCTGCTTCAGCGTCGCGATCAGAGTCTGCCCGCCGGCCAGCGGCTTGGCCTCTTCATGGGCGCCGAGCAGCCCGACGGCATCGGCCAGGGAGCGGGGACGGTGATAGGCAAAGGCGAACATGGCGCGCTCCTATTCCGCCGCCGCGACGGCCGGGCCGGCGGCCATGGCCCGCGCCCCGGCGATGATCGCCCTGACGATGTTGTGGTAGCCGGTGCAGCGGCAGATATTGCCCTCCAGTTCCGTCCGTACCGTGCGCTCGTCCAGCTCGTGGCCGTGACGGCGCACCATGTCCATGCCGGCGAGGATCATGCCCGGGGTGCAGAAGCCGCATTGCAGGCCGTGATGCTCGCGAAAGGCGTCCTGCATCGGATGCAGCGCGCCCCCGCGCGCCAGCCCCTCGATGGTGAGCACCTCGCCGCCATCGGCCTGCACCGCCAGCACGGCGCAGGCTTTGACCGCCTCGCCGTCGACATGAACAGTGCAGGCGCCGCACTGGCTGGTGTCGCAGCCGACATGGGTGCCGGTCAGCGCCAGTTGGTCACGCAGCAGCTGTACCAGCAGGGTGCGCACATCCACGGTGGTGGAGACAGGGCTGCCGTTCACGGTCAGCGCGATGGCCTTGGAGACGCTGTCTTCCTGAAGTGAGCTGTCTCGGAATGAACTGTCTTGCATCGGATGGCTCCCCGTTCGCGGGCGACGCGTCTCGCGCGTAAGGTCAGGGCGCGGCCTCGTCCGCCGCCGAGGGCGAGGCATTCGCCAGCGACTCACGCGCATCGGGCGCGACGGCCCGGGCGAAGGCGGCGAAGAACTCGCCCGCCAGCTTTCGCGAGGTACTGTCGATCAGCCGCGCGCCGAGCTGGGCGATCTTGCCGCCGACCTGGGCCTGGGCGCCATAGGTCAGAAGGGTCGCTCCGTCCTCCCCCGGCTCCAGACGGACATCGGCTCCCCCCCTGGCGAAGCCGGCAACGCCGCCCTGTCCCTCGCCGGCGATGCGGTAGCGGTGGGGCGGGTCGAGATCGGACAGCGTCACCGCGCCGGAAAAGGTGGCTTTCACCGGCCCGATCTTGAGCACGACCCTGGCGGTGAAGCTCGTGGGCGAGGATTGCAGCAGTTCCTGGCAGCCGGGGATGCACTGCCTGAGGATGTCGGGGTCGTTCAGAGCCTGCCACACCGCCTCGCGGGGGGCTTCGATACGCTGCGCGCCGGTCAGTTCCATGTGCCACCTGCCTCAATAGCCTCGCGCCGACCCCTCGGCCGCGCGCAGGCACAAACATGGCCGCCTCGCCCGCCTGACCGCGGGCGGCGACATGGACGCCGGGCACGAAGGCGTCGCGACTGAACGAAGCAACACCCGTGCCAAGCCTTTCCCAGCCTTCCCTTACCGTAGCTTGGCGCAAGGGACCGCACGGCCCGCACAATCGCGAGGGCGCCGATGCCCCCTTGTTCAGCGTCGGCTGCCCAAAATTAACTCATCTCACAAGATCATTAAATATTGAGCAAATCAGCTTGAATGGTATCGTTACATAGCACACCATACCATCCGATCTCGGCGCTGACCCGCCCGACCTCGGAGGCGCGCGACACGAAGGCCCCGCCGGGCAGGGGCCAAAGCGACCTTTTGGCGTTTCCAGCACAGGGAAGAATCGCATGTTCGCACAGGGTATCCTTCGTTCCGCACGCACCGGCCTGCTGGCGGGTGGATTGGCCTCCGGCCTTCTCGCGGCCGGGCTGATGGCGTCCTCCCCCGCCCTCGCGCAGGAGACCATCAAGATCGGCGCCCCGCTCGCCCTCACCGGCGGCCTCGCCGACGAGGGCCACAAGCAGGACGTCGTGTGGAAGATGTGGGTCGAAAAGGTGAATGCCGCCGGCGGCATCCCTGTCGGCGACAAGAAGCTCAAGGTCGAGCTGATCGAGTACGACTACCAGTCGGAAGGTCAGCGCGCGTCCCAGCTGGCCGAGAAGCTGATCAATGACGACAAGGTGCAGTTCCTGTTCTCGCCCTTCGGCTCCGGCCATACCAAGATCGTGGCCGGCGTCGGCGAGCGCTACCAGGTGCCGACCATCGCCTGCGTGGCCTCCTCGGAAAGCGTGTACGACCAGACGCTGAAATACCTGTTCGGCACGCTCTCGCCCAATGGCGGCATGACCACCGCGATGGTGGCGTTCTTCAAGGAGAAGTTCCCGCAGACCAAGACGATCGCCGTGCTCGGGCGTGACGACGTCTTCCCCAAGTCGATGGCCGAGGGCATCGCCAAGGCGGCCGAGGCCGGCGGGCTGAACGTGGTCTACAAGGAGCTTTACCCGGTCGGCACCATGGACCACGCCGCCGCCCTGTCCTCCATCAAAGCCGCCAAGCCGGACTGGATCTACGTCACCGGCTACACCCAGGACCTCATCCTCGCGCGCAAGCAGATGCAGGACCTCGGCGTCACCGCGCCGATCGTCACCATGGTCACCGGCCCGTCCTACAAGGAATTCACCGAAGGCCTCGGTCCGCTCGCCAACGGCATCTCCTCGTCGAGCTGGTGGCACCACCTCACCTCCTATGAGGGACAGGGCGTGTGGCCGACCACCGCCGCCTTCTACGAGGACTTCAAGGCCCGCACCAAGGGCGACCCGGACTATGTGCACGGCTCCTGCGCCGCCGCTGGCGAGGTCATCGTCGACGCGCTCGCCCGTGCCGGCTCGCTCGACAAGGCCAAGGTGCGCGACGCCATCGCCGCGACCGACATCCAGACCTTCTACGGCCCGATCAAGTTCGGCCCCAACGGCATGAACCTCTCGCGCGAGCTGCCGATCATCCAGGTGCAGGACGGGACCATCAAGGTTCTGGCCCCGGCCGCCATCAAGAACGCCGACATGATCGCGATGCCCTGACGGCCTGCGTTCCGAGCGCGCGCCGGGCCTTCCGGCGCGCGTCCCTCTCACCAGCTTGAGGCTGCTCCGGCGGCCGCGACCAGGGCGACATGGCGATCTACCTGCAGATCATCTCCAACGGCCTGATGCTCGGCGCGCTCTATGCGTGCCTGGCGGTCGGCTTCTCGCTGGTCTGGGGCGTGTTGAACGTCATCAACATGCTCCACGGCTCCTTCATCATCCTCGGCGGCTATCTCACCTTCTTCGCCTGGCATCTCTACGGCATTCATCCCGTGGTGATGCTGCCGATCGTGGCGGCACTGATGTTCGCGCTCGGCTTCGCGCTGCAGAAGCTGGTGATCAACCGGGTGGTCAGCGCCCCCGTCCTCACCACGCTGACGCTGACCTTCGGCCTCGACATGATCCTCTACAACGCGATGACCTACTGGTTCACCGCGACCCCGCGCCGGATCACGCTGGATCTCGGTGCCGTCGATCTGGGCTCCGTCGTGCTGCCGGTGGACCGGCTCATCGGCACCGCCCTCGCCCTTGTCCTCACGCTGTTGCTCTATGGCGTGATGCGCGGCTCCTCCATCGGCCGGGCCATCGTCGCCGTGCGCATGGACCGCTCGGCGGCCGAACTGATGGGCATCCGCACCGACCGCATCTACGCCATCACCTTCGGCATCGGCGCGCTGATGGCGGGGGTGGCGGGCGTGGTGTTCGCCACCGTGTTTCCCATCACCACCAACGTCACCGGCATCTGGCTCGGCAAGGCGTTCGTGGTGTGCGTGGTGGGCGGCCTCGGCTCGGTGCCCGGCGCGCTGGTCGGAGGGCTGGTGCTGGGGCTGGTCGAGAGCTTCGCAGGCCACTGGTTCGGCCCGCAGCAGGCGATCACCGCCGGCTTCGTGCTGATGCTGGTGCTGCTCGTCACCCGGCCCACCGGCCTGATCGGCGTGAGGGGGTACGAATGAGATCCGGCTTTCCGCTCTACGCGGCGATGATCGCCGGCCTGCTGGTGCTCGCCACCACGCCGCTCTATGCCGACAATTACGTGGTGCGCACCGCCGCCATCGTCGCCATGTATGGCGCGCTGGCGACCTCGTGGAACTTCATCGGCGGCTTCACCGGCTACCCCTCCTTCTCCACCGCCGCCTTCTTCGGCCTCGGCGCCTATGTCGGCGCGATCTGCCAGCGCCACGGCATTCCGATGGGCCTCGCCTGGGCGATCGCGACCGTCGTGGTCGCCGCCTTCGCCGCGCTGCTCGGCGGCATCATCCTGCGGCTGCGCGGCCACTACTTCGCCATCGGCTCCATTGCCGTGGTCGAGCTGTGCCGGCTGGTGATTTCCTCCTGGTCGAGCCTGACCGGCGGCGGCGATGGGCTGAACCTGCCGCTGATGCCCTGGCCGCCGGAACAGCTGATGCGCTTCTTCCTGTTCGTGATGCTCGCCATCCTGCTCGCCAGCCTCATCGCCACGATCTTCGTCGACCGCTCGCGGCTCGGCTTCGGCCTGCGCTGCATCCACCAGAACGAGGATGCCGCCGCCATGGTCGGCATCAACACCACCGCCTACAAGATCGCCGCCTACACGCTCTCGGCCATGTTCTGCGCCACCGCCGGCGCCGCCTATGCCTCGTGGACCGGCTATATCGACCCGACAGATTCGTTCCAGATCGTCATGACCGTGAAGGTCGTGGTGATGGCGCTGCTCGGCGGGGCCGGCACCATTCTCGGGCCGGCGCTCGGGGCGGCGGCGTTCGTGCTGCTGGAAGAACTGTTCTGGGCCAATTTCCTTGACTGGAACCGCGCCATTCTCGGCGTCGTCATCGTGCTGCTGATCTTCTTCCTGCCCGGCGGGCTGCTCAGCCTCGGCGTGCTACGGCGCCTGCGCGCGGCCAAGGTGGGGGGCGGCAAATGATCGAGCCGATCCTGCGCCTCGATGGCGTCTCCAAGCAGTTCGGCGGGCTCAGCGCGCTCACCGATGTGTCCTTCTCGCTCAATGAGGGCGAGGTGGTCGGGCTGATCGGACCGAACGGAGCGGGCAAGACCACGCTGGTCAATGTGGTCACCGGCAATCTGCGCCGCTCCTCCGGCCGCATCCTGTTCAGGAGCGAGGATGTGGGGCTGCAGAAGCCCTATCAGGCCGCCCGCCGGGGGCTGGCCCGCACCTTCCAGATCGTCCAGCCGTTCCCGGCGATGACGGTGCTGGAGAACGTCACCGCCGGCGCGCTGTTCGGCGGCGGTGCCGGCTCGCTCGGCGATGCGCGCGACATGGCGATGGAAAGCCTCGCATTCGTCGGTCTCGACGCGCTGGCCGACCGGCCCGCCGCCAATCTCGCCCTCGCCGCCCGCAAGCGGCTGGAACTGGCCAAGAGCCTCGCCATGAACCCGAGGGTGCTGATGCTCGACGAGGTCAATGCCGGGCTCAACTCGTCCGAGATCGACGGCGCGCTCGACCTGATCCGCCGGATCGCCGATCGCGGCGTCACCGTGCTGATCATCGAGCACCTGATGAAGGTCGTCCTTTCCCTGTCGAAGCGCCTGCTGGTGCTGCATCACGGCCAGCTCATCGCCGACGGGCCGAGCGCGGAGATCGTCGCCGACGAGCGGGTGATCGAGGCCTATCTCGGCGCCAAGTTCGCCGCCCGGCTGAAGGAACTCAACCATGGCTGAGCCGCTGCTGGCGCTGGATGGCGTGACCTCCGGCTATGGGCAGATCCAGGTGCTGTGGGGCATGGACCTCGTGGTCCATCCCGGCGAGATCGTCGCCCTGGTCGGCTCCAACGGCGCCGGCAAGAGCACGCTGCTGCGCACCATCTCGGGCCAACTCGCCCCCCGGGCGGGGACGATCCGTTTCAATGGCGCCTCCATCGGCGGCGCCCGGCCCGATGTCGTGCTCAAGGCCGGCCTCGCCCATGTGCCGGAGGGCCGCCGCCTGTTCCGCGGCCTGACCGTGCGCGACAATCTGATGCTCGGCGCCTATCTGCGCACCGACCGCGAGGCGATCGCGCGCGACCTCGACTGGGTGTTCGAACTGTTCCCGATCCTGCGCGACCGCCAGCGCCAGGATGCCACCACGCTCTCCGGTGGCGAGCAGCAGATGTGCGCGGTGGGGCGCGGAATCATGTCCCGCCCGCGCCTTCTCATGATCGACGAACTCTCGCTCGGCCTCTCCCCGCGCATGGTGGAGCATCTGGGCGAGGCATTGCTGGCGTTGAACAGGGCCGGCCAGACCATCCTGCTGGTCGAGCAGGACGTGATGACCGCCTTCGAGCTCTCGCACCGCGCCTACATCGTGGAAAACGGACGCGTCGCCCGCTTCGGCGCTTCCGCGGAACTGGCGCGCGACCCAACGGTCAGCGAGGCTTACCTGTCGATTTAATCGCGGTTATATAAGAATAATTTGCATGAATGGTTCTATCATTAGTATCATCAGTCGCCATTGAGTGGATGACCATCGCCCGACTCTCCGCAGGAACCGCATGAACCCGTTCGAGCTGCCCTCCGCCGTCGCCGACGCCCCGACCTACCAGCGCAACGTCGCGCATCTGCGGGCGCGGGGGATCGTGCTGCCGCGCTTTTCCGAACTGGCGGCGCCCGACACGCTGCCGGCCGGCGCCCGCGCCATGGCGGCGACGGCCGACAGCAACGCCCCGGACGCGCGCAACCTGTTCGGCCTGCACTGGTTCAACGCGGCGGCCACGCTCGCGGGCAAGGCGGTGCCGGCGCATATCGAGCTGCCGAGTGCGGTCACCGGCGTGCCGGCGCGCATCGTGGTGATGCTCGGCCGGCATTTTCCGATGATCCATGCCCACAAGGTGCTGGCGGCCTATGCCTGCCTTGCCCCGCGCCTCGTCACCGGCATGTTCGATCCCACCCGTCACCGCGCCGTATGGCCTTCCACCGGCAATTACTGCCGCGGCGGCGTCGCCATCTCGCGCATTCTCGGCTGCCATGGCGTGGCGGTGCTGCCGGGCGGGATGAGCGCCGAACGCTTCAACTGGCTGGAGCAATGGGTCACCGACCCCGCCGACATCGTGCGCACGCCGGGCACGGAATCGAACGTCAAGGAAATCTACGACGCCTGCGCGCAGATGGCGAAGGACGAGAGCAACTTCATCCTCAACCAGTTCTCCGAATTCCCCAACTACCTCGCCCACTATGCCATCACCGGCGCCGCCGCCGGGGCGCTGTTCGAGGGGCTGAGCGCGGGCGCGCCCGGGGTTCGTCTCGCCGCCTTCGTGGCAGGCACCGGCTCGGCCGGCACGCTCGGCGCCGGCGACCATCTCAAGGAGACCTACGGCGCCCGCATCGTCGCCATGGAGCCGGTCGAATGCCCGACCCTGCTCTATAACGGCTTCGGCGAGCACAACATCCAGGGCATCGGCGACAAGCACGTCCCGCTCATCCACAATGTCACCAACACCGACATCGTCGCCGGCGTCTCCGATGCAGCCTCGGACGATCTCGCCTTGCTGTTCGGCACGCCGGCCGGCCGGGCCTATCTCGCCGAGCGGCGCGGGGTGGACGCGGCGACGCTGGACGGGCTCGCCTCGCTGGGCCTGTCGGGCATCGGCAATGTGCTGGCGGCGATCAAGACCGCCCGCCGGCTCGACCTCGATGCCGACGACCTCGTCCTCACCGTCGCCACCGACGGCGCCGCGCTCTATGCCAGCGAGCGCGCCCAGCACCTGGCGCGCAAGGGCGGCAGCTTCGACCAGGTGAGCGCCGGCGAAGCCTTCGGCCAGCACCTGCTCGGTGCCGGTGCCGACCATGTGCTGGAACTCGACCACCGCGACCGCCAGCGCGTGTTCAACCTCGGCTACTACACCTGGGTCGAACAGCAGGGCATCAGCGTCGAGGATTTCGAGCGGCGCCGCCACCAGAGATTCTGGCGCGGGCTGCGCGAGCATCTGGCCGTCTTCGACGAACTCATCGCCCGCATGAACCGCGACATCGGCATCGCGCAGGCGGCGTAGGAGAGACATGTGACGATCCCCTCCTATCTCGAACTGCGCCGCAAGACCCGCGAGCGCGACCGCAGCCTGCGCGACAAGGTGATGTCGCTGGAAGAGGCGGCGGCGCTGGTGGCGGATGGCGACAGCCTCGCCATTGGTGGCTGCACCGCCTCGCGCACACCGATGGCGATGATCTGGGCGCTGATCCGCGCCGGCAGGCGCGACCTCGAAGTCTCGCGCTCCATCGTCTCCACCGAGGGCGACCTGCTCTACGCCTCGGGCGTCTCCCGCCACATCATCACAAGCTGGTTCAGCCAGGGCATCGTGTGGGGCGTGTCCAAGGTGATGCGGGCCTATACCGAGACCAGGCGCGCCCGCTTCGAGGAGTGGAGCCACATGGCGATGGGCCTGCGCTACCGCGCCGGAGCCATGGGCGTGCCCTTCATGCCGATGCGCTCCATGCTCGGCTCGGGCGTGCTGGACCGCACCGAGGGCGCCAAGGCGATGGAATGCCCGTTCACCGGCGAGACGCTGCTGCTGGTGCCGGCGCTGAACCCGGAAGTCGCGATCATCCATGTCCAGCGCTGCGACGCCTATGGCAACGCCCAGATCGACGGGCTGACCTTCATGGACATCGACATGGCGATGGCCGCCAACAAGGTCATCCTCACCACCGAGCGCATCGTCTCCAACGAGCAGATCCGCCGGCATCCGGACCAGACCAAGATCGGCTTCTTCACCGTGGATGCCGTGGTCGAGGTCCCCTTCGGCAGCGCGCCGCATGAATGCTACGGCCTCTACGAGCCGTTCTACAGCCACATGGACCTTTACGCGCAGATGACCTCGAAGGACCCCGACATGGGGGCACAGGCCTATCTCGACCGCTTCTATCACGAGCCGAAGAACTGGGCCGACTATCTCGGCCGCATCGGCATGGCGGAACTGCTCGACGCCCAGCGCCGCGGGAGTGGCATCTATGACGACTGAACGCGCGCGGATCAGCCTTTCCGTCGCCCCGGCCTATACCGGCTCGGAACTGCTCGCGGTGATGAGCGCGCGCCTGCTCAAGGACGGGCAGACCGTGTTCGCCGGCGTCGGCATCCCGCTGCTGGCCGCCATCCTCGCCCAGAAGACCCACGCGCCGGGCCTCACCATCCTGTTCGAGGGCGGGGTGATCGGGCCGTTCGTGGAGGCGGGCAAGCTGCCGCCTTCCACCAATGAACAGCGCTGCTCGCGCCGCGCCAACATGCTGGTGTCGATCACCGAGGTGCTGCTGCTGCTGCAGCGCGGCTATGTCGATGTCGGCTTCATGGGCGGGGCGCAGATCGACCGTTTCGGCAATCTGAACTCCTCCTTCATCGGCGATGCCGAGAATCCGAAGATCCGCCTGCCCGGCACCGGCGGGGGCAACGACATCGCCTCGCTGGCCGACATGATCGTCGCCATGAAGCACGAGAAACGGCGCTTCGTGGAGAAGGTGGACTTCATCACCTCGCCCGGCTTCATCGACGGTGGCGACACGCGGGCACAGGCCGGCCTGCCCGCCGGCGGCATGTTCCGGGTGGTGACCGATCTCGGCATTCTCGGCTTCGCGGCGGAAAGCCGCGCCATGACGGTGCTGGCGCTCCACCCCGGGGTGTCGGCGGCGGACATCAAGGCCAATACCGGCTTCGACCTGCCCGTGCCCGACGATGTCGAGGTGACGCCCGCCCCAACCTTGGGCGAACTCGCCATCCTGCGCGAACTCGACCCCGAACAGCTCTACACGGCCTGATCGGCCGTCATCGGCAAGCGTGGAGACGATCATGAATGTGCCGGCCTTCGGCGTGGCGATGCGCAACTTCACCCGTTTTCCGGAGCTGCCGGACGCGGGCGCGCTGATCGACTATGGCGTGCGGATGGAGGAACTCGGCTTCGAGTCGCTGTGGGTGTGGGACCACATATTACTCGGCACCGACCCGCATTTCCCGATCCTCGATTCGCTTTCCCTGCTCACCGCGGTCGCCGCGCGCACCAAGACGATCAAGATCGGCACCGGGGTGCTGGTGCTGCCGCTGCGCAATCCGGTCATTCTGGCGAAGCAGCTCTCCACCATCGACCTGATCTCCAATGGTCGCCTCATGCTTGGCGCGGCGGTCGGCTGGTACAAGCGCGAATTCGACGCCGTCGGCATCCCCTATGAGCGTCGCGGCAGGATCATGGACCGTAACCTCGACATTCTGAAGCGGCTGTGGACCGAGGATTCCGTCAGCGGCGAATGGGACGAGTTGGACCTGCGCAAGGCGGTGATGTTCCCCAAGCCGGTGCAGAAGCCGCACCCGCCCATCCTCATCGGCGGCTATGTCGATGTCGTGCTCAAGCGCGCCGCCACCCGGGGCGACGGCTGGCTGACCTACTTCTATACTCCCGAGGCCTACAACGAATCCTGGGCCAAGATCTCCGCCTATGCCGAAGAAGCCGGACGCGACCCGGCCGATCTCTACAGCCTCAACCAGTTGCCGATCTATGTCGGCCCGCGCGAGGTCGGCATGGCGAAGATGACCGAATGGCTGAATGCCGAATGGGACCTGTCCAAGGGCTCGCTCTCCACCTTCGACAGCGCCATTGTCGGCACCCCGGCCGAGTGCGCCGAACAGATCGCCGCGCATATTGCGACGGGCGTGAAGAAGATCGTCTTCGTGCCGTGGCGCTACGAGAAGGAGCAGGTCGACCTGCTGGCCCACGAGGTGCTGCCGCTGCTGCGGAAGTGAAGGGCGACACTGCGAGCCGTACTCAGGCGTTTACGACGAATCGAGGCGCCGCTCGACTCGCTTTTCCCTCCTGATACGGTGCGCCATCCAGGAACTGCCAACCGTCCAGGAGACGCTACCGTGAAGATGTCTGCGATCGCGGCACTGACGCTCATCGGCGTCACGACCGCCGCCTGCGTGACGGCGACCCAGCAGAAGGAGAACATGCTCTCCGCCGCCGGTTTCCAGATCCGCCTCGCCGATACACCGGCAAAGATCGCCTCGCTGCAGAGCTTGCCGCCGCATAAGTTCACCGTTCAGAATCAGAACGGCCAGCCGGTGTTTCTCTATGCCGACCCGACGGTGTGCGGCTGCATCTATTACGGCACGCAGGACAATTTCGCGGCCTATCAGCAGATGGTGTTCCAGCAGCAGCTCGCCAGCGAACAGCAGATGACCGCCATGATGAACCAGCAGATGGCGTTCGACTACGGTCCGTGGGGCGGCCCCTTCATCCCCTACTGATCCCGCCCACGGCCTCGCGGACCGCTTAGCCCCGCCGCACGGCAAGACTTCCTATGCGCGCGAACTTTCCGGCCGCCGGCTCGACGCGCGGGCTCAGCGCCTCGGCGGCATAGGAGCGCTGCTTCTGCCGCGAGGGCGCGTCCCCGTAGAGCGTGGTGCGCTGGCGGGCAAGCCGGCCCGCGGCGCGGATCGCCGCCTCCATCCGGTCGGGAGCGAATTCCTGCCCATGCGTGCCGCCGGCGGCGCGGCTGATCGATTCGTCCATCAGCGTACCGCCAATATCATTGGCACCCGCCTTCAGCGCGTCGACGAGACCGCCCTCGCCCAGCTTCACCCAGGAGGCCTGAACGTTGGGAATCAGCGGATGCAGCGCCAGCCGGCCCACCGCGTGCATCAGCAGCGCCTCGCGCCGGCTCGGTCCCTGCCGGGTGCCGCCCTTCAGATAGAGCGGCGCTTCCATGTGCAGGAAGGGCAGCGGCACGAATTCGGTGATGCCGCCGGTCTCGCCCTGCAGCCGGCGCAGGCGCAGCAGGTGCCGCGCCCAGTGCGCGTAGCCGTCGACATGGCCGAACATGATGGTCGAGGTGGTCCTCAGGCCGGCGCGGTGCGCATCGCCGATCGTCTCCAGCCATTCCCGGGTGGTCAGCTTGTCCGGGCAGATGAGGGCGCGCACCTCGTCGTCGAGAATTTCCGCCGCCGTGCCGGGCAGCGTGCCGAGCCCGGCGTCTTTCAGGCGGAGCAGAAATTCGGGCACCGGAATGCGAAGCGTCGCCGCGCCGTGGCGCACTTCCAGCGCCGAGAAGGCATGGACGTGCATCTCCGGCACGGTCTGCTTCACCGCGCGGAGGATGGTGAGATAGGTCTCGCCGGAGAAATCCGGGTGGATGCCGCCCTGCATGCACACTTCGGTCGCGCCACGCTCCCAGGCCTCGCGGGTGCGGCGCTGGATCTCGGCAAGGTCGAGTTCATAGGCCCGGCCGCGCAGATGCGCGTTCTGCCGGCCCTTGGAGAAGGCGCAGAAGCCGCAGCGATAGGCGCAGACATTGGTGTAGTTGATGTTGCGGGTGACGACATAGGAGACGGTGTCGCCCACCGTCTCGCGGCGCAGCGAATCCGCCGCCTCGAAGACGCGCCGCGCCCTGTCGCCGCGTGCCTCGAACAGATGGACGATATCCGCCTCACCCAACGCCCGGCCGGAGAAGGCGCTCTCCAGCACCGCATCCAGCGCGCTGTCCGGCCCGGGCAGCGCCGGCGCGGCCGGCCAGTCGACCACGGCCGTGCGATCTTCCATCGTCCCGACCCGCCAGCCGCTCTCATGGGCAAGGCCGGCCGCGTCGGCCCGGCGCAGCACGAGCGGGGCAACCTTCGCGTCGAGCCATGTCGCACGGTCGGCGATATAGGTGGGATAGGCGGCGAGCCGGGGCGCCAGCACCTTGCCGGCGCGGGCGGTCGCCGCCCCCAGCACGGCCAGCGCCGGCCACGGCGCTTCCGGGTTCACATGGTCGGGCGTCACCGGCGAGACCCCGCCCCAATCGTTGATGCCGGCCTCGATCAGCGCCTTCAGCCCCTCCGGCCGGAGATTGGGCGGGGCCTGAAGGGAGATTCCGGGGCCGAGGACGAGCCGCGCGACGGCGACGGTCCACAGATGCTCCTCCAGCGAGGGCTCGGGTGCCTTCGCCATGCGGGTGCCGGCCTTGGCGCGGAAATTTTGGATGATGACTTCCTGCACATGGCCGTGCCGCTCATGCGCCGCCCGGATGGCGAGCAGCGCCTCGATCCGTTCGCGCCGCGTCTCGCCGATGCCGATCAGCAGGCCGGTGGTGAAGGGCACCCGCGCCCGGCCCGCCGCCTCCAGCGTGGCGAGGCGCGCCGCCGGCAGCTTGTCCGGCGAACCGAAATGCGGGCCACCGCGCGCCGAGAGCCGCCCGGCGGTGGTCTCGATCATCAACCCCTGCGACGCCGACACCTCGCGCAGGCGGACAAGATCGGCCTCGTCCATCACCCCGGCATTGAGGTGCGGCAGCAGCCCCGTCTCCTCCAGCACCAGCGCGGCCATGGCGCGCAGATAGGACAGCGTGCTGTCGTGGCCGAGCGCCGCCAGTTCCTCCCGCGCCACCGCGTAGCGAAGCTCCGGCTTGTCGCCGAGGGTGAACAGCGCCTCGTCGCAGCCCATGCGCGCGCCGGCGCGGGCGATTTCCAGCACCTCGTCGGGCGTGAGGAAGGCGCGCTGTCCCTTGCGGGGCGGATGGGCGAAGGTGCAGTAGTGGCAGACGTCCCGGCAGAGCTGGGTCAGCGGAATGAACACTTTTCGCGAGACGGTGACGGTGCCGCCGAAGGCGGCGTCGCGCCGCCGCGCGGCCCGCGCCATCAGCCCGCCGAGGGCGGCCGCCTCCGCGAGCGCGAGGGCGGCCTCGTCGTCGAGGCGCCCGCCCGCAGCAACGAACGCCCCGTCCCGCCCGTCCGCCATCGTTCAGCCCGCCATCATCTCAGGCAGGGTCACGAGTTCCACGCCGGCCGCGCGCAGCGCCTCGCAGCAGGCGGAAGCAACCGCGATGGCGCTCGGCTCGTCGCCATGCACGCAAAGCGAATCGAACTTCGTCGGCATCTTCTTGCCGTTCACCGAGATGATCTCGCCGTCGAGCACCATGCGCACGACGCGCTCCGAGGCGACTTTGGGGTCGCGGATCATCGCGTCCGCATGGGTGCGCGAGCGCAGATTGCCGTCATCCTCGTAGAGCCGGTCGATGAAGGCTTCGCGCGACAGCGGCACGCCGATATCGATCGCCGCCTTCTCCATCTCCGTCCCCGAGAGGGCGAGATAATAGAGCGAGGGATCGACCACCTTGATGGCGCGGGCGATGGCGCGCGCATAGGCGCTGTCCACCGCGCACATATTGTTCAGGGCCCCGTGCGGCTTCACATGGGTCACCTTCACGCCGGCATAGGCCGCCATGCCGGCGAGCGCGCCGAGCTGGTAGGCCACGAGATATTCGAGATCGTCGGCATTCATGCGGATCTGCCGGCGGCCGAAGCCCCAGATGTCGTTGAAGCCGGGATGGGCACCGACCGAGACGCCGTTCGCCTTTGCCTTGAGGCAGACGTCGCGCATGACCGTGGCATCGCCGGCATGCAGGCCGCAGGCGACATTGACGCTCTTGACGATCTTCAGGATCGCGTCGTCATTGCCGATATCGTAATGGCCGTAGCCCTCACCCATATCCGCGTTGACATTCATGCGCTTCGCCACGGCCAGCCTCCCGACACCCTAGGTTCCATTGACATTAACACATTATATAATCATGCATTTCAAGTCGAAACATACTAACATTAGTATGATTGCTGCAGGGCGGCAACGCACGGGGGCGAAATGGGGGCACGGATGGCCGGCGGGCAGGTGAGGATGCAGCGTATCGACGCCCGCGCGCGCTTCCTGCCGGTGGGAGACACCGCCTTCGCGGTCGAGTTCGGCACCCGCATCGACCCGGCGATCAACGCCCTCGTCCACCGCACCGCCGCGCTTCTGGCCGCGGCGCCGCCGGAAGGGCTGGTGGAGACCGTGCCGAGCTTCCGTTCGCTGCTGGTGCATTACGACCCGCGCCGCACCAGCGCGCAGGCGCTCCAGATGTTCATCGGCGCGCTGGAACTGGAGGACGCGGCGGGCGACGCCCCCGCGCGCGTCTGGCGTATTCCGGTGCTCTATGGCGGCGAGGCGGGGCCGGACCTCGCCGAGGTGGCCGCCGCCACCGGCCTGAGCGAGCCGGAGGTGATCGCCCTGCACGCCGGCACGCTGTATCGGGTCTATGTGCAGGGCTTCCTGCCCGGCTTCGCCTATCTCGGCGACCTGCCGGAGGCGCTCGACCTGCCGCGCCGCACCACTCCCCGGGTGCGCGTGCCGCCCGGCTCGGTCGCCATCGCCCAGCGCATGAGCGGCATCTACCCGGTGGAATCGCCCGGCGGCTGGCATCTGCTCGGCAACACGCCGTTGCGCTTCTTCGATCCGCTCTGGTCGCCGCCCACCCTGTTCGCGCCGGGAGACGGAGTGCGGTTCGTGCCGGTCGAAGCGGACGAGCATGCCGCCACCCGGGAGGCTGTCGCGCGCGGGAGCTACCGGGTGGAAACCGAGGGAACACCGGCATGAGCACGGTTCTTCACATGCTCCAGCCCGGCCCGCAGACCACCGTGCAGGATCTCGGCCGGCACGGCTTCCAGGCCTATGGCGTACCCGTCTGCGGCGCGCTGGACGGGACCGCGCTGCGGCTCGCCAATGCGCTGGTCGGCAATGAGGCCGGGCTGGCGGGACTTGAGGTTCGCCTTGCCGGCCCCACCTTCGAGGTGGCCGGCGGACCGGCGCGCCTCGCGCTGGCGGGAGCGCAGGCCGACATCGAGGTCATCGTCGCGGACGAGACGTCGCGCTATGGCGCCTGGCGCGCCATCGACGTGCCGGAGGGCGCACGGGTACGGATCGGCGCGCTCACGGGCTCGGGCGGCGCGATGCTGGCCTTTGCCGGCGGCCTCGCCGTGCCGGCCGTGCTCGGCTCGCGCGCCACCGACCTCAAAGGCCGCTTCGGCGGGCATGAAGGGCGGCCGCTGGCGCCCGGCGACCGCCTGCCGCTCGGCACGCGCGCCGTGCAGGGCCCGTGCCTCGAAATCCCCTCGCCGCCGCGGGCCGTCGGGGAGATCGTCTTGCGCGCGGTGCCCGGGCCGCAGGCCGACGCCTTCACCGACGAGGCGATGGCCGCCTTCTTCACCACGTCCTACCGCGTCTCGCGCGAGGCGGACCGCATGGGCATGCGGCTGGAAGGCCCGCCGCTCGCCTTCCGCGACGGCGCCGACATCGTCTCCGACGGCATCGCCACCGGCTCGATCCAGGTGCCGGGCTCGGGACTTCCCATCGTGCTGCTCGCCGACCACCAGACCATTGGCGGCTACGCCAAGATCGCCACGGTGATTTCCGCCGACCTGCCGCTCGCCGGCAGCCTGATGCCCGGTGCGCAGATCCGCTTCCGCGCCGTCACGGTCGCGGAGGGGGAAGACGCCTGCCGCGCGCGGGAGGCGGAGATCGCCCGCATCATCGCCTCGCTGGCGCCGGTGCGCGAGGGCGCCCGGATCGACGCGGCGGCGTTGTACGGCGCGAATTTGATCTCCGGCGTTGTCACGGCGCTGGAAAGCGGCTAACCCGCCCGGCGGCGAATAGGATTACATGATACCGAAGATAGAATGACTTCGCCGATTCTACCCTGACGAGATGCCGCCATGAAGGCGGCGCGATCGGACCGACAACCGCCCATGCTCAAGGATTCCCCGGCCGCGCCGGCCCAGCCCGACTACCGCCGCAGCCCGGTGCCGCGCTATCTGCAGATCGCCGGCGTCATCCGCCGCCGCATCGAGGATGGCGTGTGGGGGCCGAACGAGAAGATCTCCACGCTGCAGGAACTGGAAGCCGAGTTCCAGGTCGCCCGCGTCACCGTGCGGCAGGCGGTGGAGGTGCTGCAGGGCGAAGGGCTGGTGCGCCGCATCCAGGGCAAGGGTACCTTCGTATCCGCTTCCGTCGAAGACAAGCGCTGGCTCAAGCTCGACCTGAAATGGCACTCGCTGGCCGGCACCATCGGCGCCAACATCCCGCGCTTCCTGCCCGTCGCGACCCCGCCCGCCCCTCCGACCATCCGGCCGGAGGACGGCACGCCGGCGGCGCGCTACCGCTATCTCGAGAGCGTGCAGTCGCGGCGCGGCCAGCCCTATTCCTTCGCCCGGGTGCATTTCGACGATGCGCTCTACGCCCTTGCCCCGGCCCGTTTCGACCGCGAGCCCACGGTATCCGTTATCGCCTCGCTCGACGGGCTGACGGTGAAGCGCGCCCGACAGTCCTTCATCGTCGGCACGGTCGAACCGCGGGTGGCGAACCTGCTCGCCACCGGCATCGGGTTTCCCACCGTGGAGGCCCATCTGGTCATCACCGACGAGAACGATGTGGTGATCTATGTCGCCGACATCGTCTATCGCGGCGACTGCGTGCAGCTCGACATCGACCTGCTGGGCTGAACGGCCGGGCTTCAGCCCCGCCGGAACAGCCGTTTGAGCCAGTCCGTCACCACCGCGAGCAGCAGCCCGCCGGCATTCAGCGGGGCCGCTTGCGCCGGCGCCACCTCGCCCGCGAGCATGGCGGAAAGGTTGGTCGCAAAGGCGGATGTCATGCGGGCGGCTAGGTCGCGGGCGAGCGCACCACGGCTCATCTGGGCGAGCGGCCCCTGTAGCACATAGGCGACCTCCACCCGCACCCGCGTCGCCGCGTCGCCCTGCACTTCGTCGAGACGGTAGACCAGCCGTGCCTGAACCTGCGTGGCGCTGCGCCGGTCGACGCCGCGCCCGTCGATCGTTCCGGCCCAGTGCGCGGGATCGGCCGAAATCACGCCCGTTCCACCGAAAGCGGCCTGAATCGGCCCGAGCTTCACCACCATTTCCGCGTTCAGCGTGCGCCCGTCGCTCGGCTCGGCCAGCCGCGCGCCGGGCAGGCAGGCGATGACCCGGCCCGGGTCCTGGAACAGCGCCCAGACCTGCGCCCGCGGTGCCGGCACCTCGAATTCCTGCACCAGTTCCACCGGGTTGCGCAACGCCTCCGGCACGAAGGCGGCGTCGGCGACCGGGGCCGCCGGCGCCGTGCCGGGAAGGTTCTGCGCCGGGGCCGCGAGCGGGGTCGGCGCCATCGGCAGGGTCAGCGGCGAGACATGGGCCGGCGGGGCGATGCGCGCGCCGCGCGTCACCACCGCCGCCGCGCCGGCCTCGGCCCGCTCGGCGGCCACGGTCCGGATGGCGCGAATGATGCCGATATAGCCGGTGCAGCGGCACAGATTGCCCGCCAGTTCGTGACGGATCGCCGGATCGTCCGCGCCCGGGCGGCGCAGCACGATGTCGCGCGCCATGATCAGCATGCCCGGCGTGCAGAAGCCGCATTGCAGCCCGTGCTCCTGCATGAAGGCCTCGCGCAGCCGCGCCGCCACCGGATCGTCCGCCAGCCCCTCGACGGTGGTGATCGAGGCGCCGTCGAGCGCGACCGGAAAGGCGATGCAGGCGCGCGCCGGCGCGCCGTCGATCAGCACGGTGCAGGCCCCGCACACACCATGCTCGCAGCCCAGATGCGTGCCGGTGAGCAGCAGTTCCTCGCGCACGAAATCGGCGAGATGCTGGCGTGGCTCGACCTCGGTCTCGATGCAGCGGCCGTTGACGGAAAGGCGGATCGGCTTCATGCGGGCTGGCTCTCATTGTCCAGCGCGGCGATGGCCTGCCGGACCACCTCGCGGCGCAGGCGGAACATGGCCGGGTCGGCGGCAAGGCCGGCCTCGCGCAGGATTTCATCGACGGTTTCAGGGGCGCCGAGCGCGGCACGCGCATCCGCGATCACCACCTGCCGCGCCTCGGTGGCGCCGATCGCCAGACGCTGCGTGCCGGTCTCGGGGTCGACCAGCACCGCGCACATCGCCTCGGCGAACTCGCCGAGCTTGCGGCAGGACTTGCGGTAGCCGAAGCGCGCCCGCGCTGAGCGGCGGGGCACCGACACCCCGGTGATGATCTCGCCCGGCATCAGCGCCGTCTCGAAGGCGCCGAGGATGAACGCCTCCACCGGCAGTTCCCGCGCCCCGGCGGGGCCGGCCAGATGCACGCATGCGCCCAGCGCCGCCAGCGTCGTCGGCCAGTCGGCGGCGGGATCGGCATGGGCGAGGCTGCCGCCGATGGTGCCGCGATTGCGCACCGCGCGATAGGCGATGCCATGCGCCACCCGCGCGAGAAAGCCGGGGGTGGGGTCCGGCACCGCGCCGTCCTCGAACTCGGCATGGGTGAGCGCGGCGCCGTAGAGGATTCCGTCCGGGCGTTCCTCCACCCGCCGCAGTTCGGGCAAGCGGGAGATATCGACGACGCAGGAAGGCCGGGCGAGGCGCAGGTTGAGCATCGGCCCGAGGCTCTGCCCGCCGGCGATCGGCTTGGCACCCTCGTCCGCCAGAGCGGCGGTGGCGCCGAGGATGTCCGCCGGGCGCCGATAGTCGAAACGCGCGGCCTTCACGACGCAAGCCTTTGCGACATCTGCCCTTCGGCCCGGGCGCGCGCCGCCTGCACCGCCTCGCGCACCCGGCGCGGCGTCATCGGCGACACCGTCATCTCGACGCCGAGCCCGGCCAGCGCGTCGTTAATGGCGTTGCCGATCGCCGCCGGCGGGGCGATGGCGCCGCCCTCGCCTATGCCCTTCTGGCCGAAGCGCGTGTTGGGCGACGGGGTTTCCATGTGGGCGATGCGCACATCCGGCATCTCGCCGGCGCCGGGCAGGAGATAATCGGCCAGGGTCGAGGCGAGCGGCTGCCCATGCTCGTCATAGACCATCTCCTCATAGAGCGCGGTGCCGATACCCTGCGCGGTGCCGCCATAGATCTGGCCGTCCACCACCATCGGGTTGAGCAGCACGCCGCCATCCTCGACGATGACGTAATCGAGGATCTCGACCTCCCCGGTCTCCGGCGCCACCGCCACCACGCAGGCATGGGCGGCATAGGAGAAGGTGCCGGTGTCGACGGTGGGCCTATAGCCGGCGACGAGGTCCAGCCCGTCGGGGTCGATGTCGGCCGGCAGGTTCTGCGGGGCGAGATACCAGGTCGCCGCCACCTCCCTGAAGCTCACCGAGCCGTTCGGGCCGATGACCTGTGCGTCGCGAACGGTCACCGCCTCCTGCGGCGCCTGCAGCAGATGTGCGCCGATCCGGGCGATCCGCCCGGCCAGCCGCTCGCAGGCGCTGGCCACCGCGCCGCCCGCCATCACCGCCGAGCGCGAACCCCAGGTGCCGGTGGAATAGGGCGTCATCGCCGTGTCGCCATGCACGACATTCACCAGGTCCGGGTCGATGCCCAGCACCTCGCAGGCCACCTGCGCCAGCGTCGTCTCCATCGACTGGCCGTGGCTCTGGCCGCCGATGCGCACCTCCAGCGTGCCGTCCGGGGTCAGCCGGGCGCCGCAGGATTCGATGCCGGGCACCATGGGGATGCCCCAGCCATGATAGACGGAGGTGCCGTGCGCGCCCTGCTCGCAATAGACGGCATAGCCGAGGCCGATGCGCCGGGCGTCCGGCTCCCCCGCCTTCTGGCGCGCACGGACGCCCTCGTGGCCGATCATCGCGAAAGCCCGGCGCAGGCTCTCGGGATAGTCGCCCATGTCGAAATCCTTGCCGGTGATCGAGGTGAACGGCATCTGGTCGGGCCGCACCAGATTGCGCTGGCGCACCTCGTAGGGCTCCAGCCCGGCAGCGCGGGCCACCGCGTCGATCATCAGCTCCATCGCCGTGCACACCCCGGTGCGCGCCACGCCGCGATAAGGCACGATGGGCGGCTTGTTGGAGCACACGGAATAGGTGCGGCAGCGATAGGCTGGGAGGTTGTAGGGGCCGGGCAGGTTGGAGACGACCTGCGCCCCTTCAAGACAGGCGGAGAACGGGTAGACCGAATAGGCGCCGGCATCGACATGGGCCTGCGCCTCCAGGCCGAGCAGGCGGCCCTCAGTGTCGGCATAGGCGGTCATCACATAATGATGCTCGCGGCAATTGGCGGCGGCGATCAGGTGCTCGCGGCGGTCCTCCAGCCATTTCACCGGCCGGTCCAGCCGCAGGGAGGCCCAGGCGCAGCAGACCTCCTCGGGCTGGAGAAGGCCCTTCCAGCCAAAGCCGCCGCCGACATCGGGCGCCACCACCCGGATCTTGCGGGTGTCGAGGCCGAGGCATTCTGCCAGACCCGAGCGCACGATGTGCGGCATCTGGGTCGAGGTCCACAGTGTGAGCTGCTCGACGGTGCGGTCGAACAGCGCGATGCAGCCCTTGCCTTCCAGCGGCGCCATGCATTGCCGGCTGGTGCGCACTTCGCGCGTCACCTTGATCGGCGCGTCCTGCAGCATCTCGTCGAAGTTCCGCTCGGTCGAGGAGACCAGGAACACGTTTTCCGTCCAGTCCTCGTGGATCAGCGCGGCGCCCTCACTCGCGGCGCGCAGCATGTCGACATTGGCCGGCAGTTCCTCGTATTCGACGTGGATCTCCTCGCACCAGTCCTCGGCCTGCGCCCGCGTCTCCGCCAGCACCATGACCACCGGCTCGCCCACGAACCGTACCTTGCCACTGGCCAGCGAAGGCTGGGCGGAGACGCGGAAGCCCGGCAGGCCGGTCTTCGCCAGAATGTCCTTCACCCCCGCCATGTCGGCATGGACGAAGGCCCGGCCCGCCAGATGCGGGGGGATATGCACCGCCTTGATGCGGGCATGGGCGAGCGAGGAGCGCAGGAAGGCCGCCTCCAGCTGGCCCGGAAATCGCATGTCGCCGATGAACCGCCCGCGCCCGGCAAGCAGCCGGGCATCCTCCTTGCGGCGAACCGGGGCGCCGATGCCGCGATGCCTTCTTCCGCCACCTGTCCGCGCGCTGTCCTGCCGTTCGGCGGCCATTGAAAACTCCCGGCGGGTGATTTGATCGTTTGACTATCTTATTCGACAATCGACGTTATCGACCGATTTGTGCTTATCTTTACATAGATAGAATGATTAGAAAAGATGCAGGTGTGAAACTGCTGCGTCGCGCGCCAGTCGGGCGGGGTCGCTGAGGAGAGAGCGATGAAATTCGGGATCGGCCAGCCCTTCCGCCGCGTGGAGGACCTGCGCTTCATCACCGGCACCGGCCGCTTCACCGACGACCACCATTATGCGGGCGAGACCTTCGCCTGCGTGGTGCGCGCGCCGGTCGCCCACGGGCTGATCCGCCAGATCGACACCGGGGCCGCCCGAGCCCTGCCCGGCGTGCTGGCGGTCTACACCGCGCAGGATCTCGCCGCCGACGGAATCGGCGCGCTGCCCGTGGTCATCGTGCTGGACCATGCGGAGGGCGGGCGCATGCCGCTGCCCGCCCACACGCTGCTGGCCGCCGGCAAGGTGCGCTATCTCGGCGAGCCGGTGGCGTTCGTGGTGGCCGAGACCGCCCTCGCCGCGCTTGAGGCCGCCGAGGCGGTGGCGCTCGACATCGACTATCTGCCTGCGGTGGTCGAGCCGGCGGCGGCGCTGGCCGACGACGCGCCGCTGCTGTTCGCCGAGGCTCCCGGCAATCTCGCCTTGCACTGGCAACTCGGCGACCTCGGCGAGGTGGACACCGCGCTTGCCGCCTCGGCACGGGTGGTGGAGCTGGAGCTGGTGAACAACCGCATCATCGTCGCCTCCATGGAGCCGCGCAACGCCATCGGGCTTTATGACGAGGCGAGCGGCCAGTTCACCCTGGTCACCGGCAGCCAGGGCAGCCACATGATCCGCGACTTCATGTTCGAGGGCGTGTTCGGCCTGCCGGCGTCGCGGCTGCGCGTCGTCACCCCCGATGTCGGCGGCGGCTTCGGCATGAAGGCGATTCCCTATCCCGAGCAGGCGCTGGTGCTCTATGCCGCGCGCAGGCTCGTCCGTCCGGTGCGCTGGCAGTCGACCCGCGCCGAAGCCTTCCTCTCCGACACGCAAGGTCGCGACAATGTCTCCCGCGCCACGCTCGGGCTGGACGCGCAGGCCCGCTTCACCGCGCTGAAGGTGGAGACGCTGGCCAGCGCCGGCGGCGCGCTTTCCGCCTTCGGCGTCTATTGCCCCACCCTTTCCGGCCCACCCATGGCGCCGGGCGTCTATTCCATTCCCACCGTCGCCACCAATGTGCGCATCGCCTACACCAACAACGCGCCGATGGACGCCTATCGCGGCGCCGGCCGGCCCGAGGCGGCCTATCTCATCGAGCGGCTGGTGGACAAGGCGGCGCGGGAGATCGGCCTGAGCCCGATCGCGCTGCGCGAGATCAACATGATCGCGCCCGAGGAGATGCCGCACCGCACCGCGACCGACGTCGTCTACGATTCCGGAGATTTCGCCGCCGTGATGAAGGCCGGCCTGCAGGCGGCCGACTGGGACGGCTTCGCCGCCCGGCGCGACCGGGGCGACGGCCGGCTCCGTGGCATCGGGCTCGGCTATTACATCGAACGCACCGGCGTGCCGGGAAAAGAGGGCGCCGTGGTGCAGATCGACGCCGACGGTCAGGTCACGGTCCATGTCGGCACCCAGTCGACGGGACAGGGCCACGAGACCACCTATGTGCAGATGACGGCGCAGGCGCTCGGCATCGACCCGGCGCGGATCGTGGTGAAGACTGGCGATACCGACCAGCCCCTTCCTTCCGCCGGCGGCACGGTCGCCTCGCGCTCCATGGTGCATGGCGGCGGCGCCCTGCGCCTTGCCACCGGAGCGGTGCTCGGCAAGGCGAGCCGGGAGGCGGCGCGTCTCCTCGCGGTGGACGAGCGCGAGTTGGACTTCGATGCCGGTGTCTTCCGCGTGCCCGGCACAAACCGTCATGTCAGCCTGCTGGAGGTGGCGGCGCAGGCGGGCGGACTGGAAGGCATCGGCGACTTCGAGCAGTTGGCCGGCACCTTCCCGAACGGGGCGCATGTCTGCGAGGTCGCGGTCGACCCCGAGACCGGGCACATCACGGTGGAGCGCTACACCGTGGTCGACGATTTCGGCCGCACGCTCAACCCCCTCGTGCTGAGCGGGCAGGTTCATGGCGGCATCGCCCAGGGCATCGGCCAGGCGATGATGGAGCGCACGGTCTACGACCCCGACAGTGGCCAGTTGCTCTCCGGTTCGTTCATGGATTACGGCCTGCCCCGTGCCGACGACCTGCCGTTCTTCGATGTCTCGACCCACAACGTGCCCTGCACCACCAACCCGCTCGGCATCAAGGGGGCTGGGGAAGCCGGCGCCATCGGCGCCCCGCCTGCCTTCGTCAATGCGGTGATGGACGCGCTCGCCCCGCTCGGCATCGCCCATCTCGACATGCCGCTGACGCCGGGGCGGGTGTGGCAGGCGATCCGGGAGGCACAAGGCGGGGGCTGAGGACGTTCAGGGTATGTCCGGCAGGGTGGCCTCGACCGGCCACCAGCCATCCGCGCGCAGGGTGAAGAGCGGGCAGCCATAGGCGGCGCGCACCTGCTCCGCCGCCAGCACGCCCTGCATCGCGGCGACCCAGCGCCTGGTCTGCTTCATCGCTACCACCATGCCGCTGAGGCTCGCTCCCGCCCGCTCCAGCAGCCGGCAGGCGGCGAGCGCGGTCGCGCCGGTCGAGATCGCGTCATCCACCAGCAGCACACGCCTTCCCTCGACCAGCGGCAGCAGATTGGGGTCGAGCCGCAGCCGCTTGCCCGCCTCCGGGCTGGTGATCGAGGACACCGGCTCGGAAAGCGCGTCGCGGTACCAGAATTTGCGGGAATAGCCGAGCGGGACATAGCGGCTGTGGCCCAGCCGCTCCGCCACCAGCGCGGCGAAGGACAGGCCCAGCGTCGGCAGCCCGGCGACGCAATCCGCGCCCAGCGACCGCGCCTCCTGCGCCATCGCATCGGCGAGGGCGCCGACCACCTGATGCGCGGCCTGATTGGCGATCAGCGAGGCGGCGGCATGGACGCCGTCCGGCAGGCGACGCAGCGGCAGCACGAGCACGCGGCCGTCCGCCAGCCGCACCGGATAGCCATGGCGGTGCGGCGGGGTGAAGGAGAAGCGCGCGGGAGGCTCCGCGGCAAGTTCCTGCCAGTAGGCCAGCGTGGATTCGGTGAAGTCGTCGCTCACAATTCGCCGGCCGCCATCTGCCGCGCCATGAAATCGGCCTGGCGGATCGCCAGCGCGACAATGGTCAGCGTCGGGTTGCAGGCGCCGCCGGTGGCGAAGGCGCTGCCGTCGGCGATGAACAGGTTCGGCACCTCATGGGCGCGGCCATTGCCGTCGAGCACGCCGTCCTCGGCCTTCGCGCTCATGCGGTTGGAGCCGAGATTATGGCTTGCCGGGTAGGCCGGCGCCTCGACGGAGCGTCGCGCCCCCGCCGCCTGATGGATGGCGGTCATGGTCTTGTAGCCGTGGCTGCGCATCTTCAGGTCGTTGGGATGTTCGTCATAATGGATGTTGGCGACCGGCACGCCGAAGGCGTCGAGTTCGTCGTTCAGCGTGATCCGGTTGCCGGCCTGGGGCATGTCCTCGCCGGAAAGCAGCATGCCGGCCATATGGGCGTATTGCTCGATCACCTGCGCGAAATCACGTCCCCACCAGCCGGGATCGAGGAAGGCCGCCGTGGTCGGAAGCCCCATGGAGTTCAGTTCCACATAATAGCCGCCGGCAAAGCCGCGGGCGGGGTCGTGGCGGACGAAATCGTCGACCACGCCGGTCATGATCTCGCCCCTGTGCATGTTCACCGGCTTGTCGAACACCGACCACACGGTCTGGATGATGTGGCGCAGATAGTAGCGCCCGACACTACCATGGCCGTTGGCGAGGCCTTGCGGGAAAAGCGAACTGGCGGAGTGCAGCAGCAGGCGCGAGCTTTCCACGCAGTTGCCGGCCAGCACCACGGCGCGTGCCTTCTGCCGGTGCCGCGTGCCGGCGGCGTCCACATACACCACGCCCGAGGCCTTGCCGGCGGCGTCATGCTCGATGAACACGGCGCGGCTGCGCGGGCGCAGCTCCAGCCTGCCGGTGGCGAGGGCGCGCGGGATCTCGACATTCAGCGTCGACCAGCGCGAGCCTACCTTGTCGCCGGTGACGGTGAAGCCGTCCTGAATGGTCGCCGGCCGGCCGTCATAGGGGACCGAGTTGATCGCCTGCCGGCCGGTGGAGGCGTTGAGCCCCAGCGCGCTCGCGCCGGCATACATCACCTTGAAATTGTTGTTCGCCGGCAGGCCGGGCAGGCCATTGGTGCGGGTGACGCCCATCCTGGCCTCGGCGAGGTCGTAATAGGGCTCCAGCTCGTCGAGCGTGAGCGGCCAGTCGATCAGGCTGGCGCCGGCGATGTCGCCATAGACCGTCCGCGCGCGCATCTCGTCCTCGATCAGCCGGTAGCAGCAGCCGGACCAGTGCGTGGTGGTGCCGCCCACCACCTGGCAGCTCCAGCTCGGCGTCACCGGATGGTCGCGGGCGACGCGCCAGTCGCCGGACGCGGTGCGCTTGTCGAGCCAGGACAGCATCTCGTAGCCGCCCCATTCGTCATTGACGAAATCCTCGGCGGAAAGGTGCCGGCCGGCCTCCAGCAGCACCACGCCGACCCCGCGCTTGGTCAGCTCGTGCGCCAGCGTGCCACCGCCCGCGCCGGACCCGATGATGACGACCACGCCGGAATCGTCGAGATCGTACTCAGTCATGAGGCACCCCTGGTATGAGCGGGTTCAGACGCCGGCCGGAGGCTCCGGCAGCCAGTCGAGATCGTTGAAGCCGCGCGCCGCATAGCCGCCGAGATGCACCGAGGCGCCCTCGTAGCCGAACGCCTGCCACACCTCGACATCGTCGTAGAGGAAGCGGACGGCGGAGCGCTGGACGAGGCGGAAGGCCGCGCTTTCCTCCAGCGACGTCAGCACCGCCACCCGGTAGCTCTCCGAGAGATCGCGGAAGGGGAGCGGCATGGCCGCGTCCACCCGGTCGACAAACTCGGCGAGGGACTGCGCGGCGGCGGGCGACATCGCCGCCATCCGGTCGAAATGGAGGATGACCCGGCGATAGACCCGCTCGGGCAGGCCGTCATGGGGGTAGAGCGTGCGGGTGGCGGCGAGCAGCGTGTGCGCCATGTCGGGGGCGAGGAGGGTCAGTGCCTCCACCCATTCCGGCCCCTCCGCGACGGTGAGCGGCGGCGGCATGGCGGGGTCCTTGTGAGCCTTGATCCCGGTCATTGCGATCATCCCTTTACGGCGCCGAGGGTGAGGCCGCGCACGATGTGGCGCTGCAAGACGAACACCACGGCGAGCACGGGGAGCAGCGCGGTCATGCCCACCACCGCCATCTCGCCCCAGCGCACGCCCTGCGAGGTGATGAGCTTGGGGATGGAGACCGGCAGCGTCTGCACCGCCCGGCCGCCGAGCATGAAGGCGAACAAGAACTCGTTCCAGGCGAAGATGAAGCACAGCACGGCGGTGGCGACGATGCCGTTGCGCAGCAGCGGAAACACCACGCGGCGGAAGATCTGCGGCTTCGACCAGCCTTCCAGCGCTGCTGCTTCCTCAAGCTGCACCGGCAGGTCGCGGCAGAAGGAGCGCAGCACCCAGATGTAGAAGGAGAGGTTGAAGGTCATGTAGGCCAGCGTCAGGCCGAGGAAGGTGTCGAGCAGGCCGACCTTGGCGAAGATCAGGTAGAACGGGATGACAAGGCACACGGGCGGTGCCATGCGCGAGGCCAGGATGAACAGGAACAGGTCGTCCTTGGCCCGCATCTCGAAGCGCGCGAACGCGTAGGCGGCCGGCGTGCCGATGATCACCACCAGCGCGGTGGAGACGGTGCAGAGCAGGAACGACGTCAGCAGGTACCAGTGGAAGCCGTGCTCGATGACGTAGCTGAAATGCTCCAGCGTCGGCACGAACAGCCACTGGGTCGGCCGGGCGAACATGGCGTCGTTCGGCTTCACCATCATCGACGCCATCCAGAAGATGGGAAACAGCATGATGGCGGCATAGACCACGGTGACACCGGTCCACAGCAGACCGCGGGAGCCCTCGGGGCGGCTTTGTGCGTCGGCCATGATCGTCTCCTCAGAAGGCGTTCAGTCGCTTCTTGGCGATCTGGTAGAAGGCGTTGCAGAAGACGAAGAAGGCCAGCCACACCAGCACCGCGAGCGCCGAGGCCTCGCCGATGTTCCAGAACTCGAAGGTCATCTTGTTGGCGAGGATGGACGGCGTCTCGGTGGAGATGCCCGGCCCGCCGCCGGTGAGGATGTAGATGGTGTCGAACACCTTGAAGGCGTCGATGAAGCGCAGCAGCCCGATCACCGCCAGCAATGGCGTCATCATCGGCAGGGTGATGTGGAAGAACATCTGCACCGGGTTGGCCCCGTCCACCGCCGCGGCGCGGTAGGGGCCGAGCGGCAGCGCCTGCAGGCCGGCGAAGAAGGCCAGCATCATGAACGGCGTCCACTGCCAGATATCGACGAAGATCAGCGCGTAGAGCGCGTATTCGGGCGAGGCGAAGACCGAGGTACCCTCAAGAAGATTGAACCGCTCCAGCACGTTGTAGGAGAAGAAGCCCCACGAGCCGGCGAGCATGATCTTCCACAGCAGCCCCACCACGATGGGCGCCATCATGGTCGGCATGAACAGCAGCGGCACCAGCAGCGAGCGCCCGCGCACATTCTGGTTCAGCACCAGCGCGCCGGCCAGCCCGAGCATGAACTCGATCGGCACCGCGATCACCACGAAGGTGGCGGCGACGCCGATGGAGTTCCAGAAACGCGCATCGGTCAGCAGCACGGCGTAATTGTCGAAGCCGATGAAGTCGGTCACCCGGCCGAACTTGGCGGCGTGGAAGCTCAGATAGATGGTGTAGAGGAACGGCACCAGCGAGACCACGACCAGCATGAGCATGGACGGGGCGATCAGCAGATAGGGATACCAGAGCCGCTCGCGCGGCAGTGCTTTCGGCGGGATGTCGGCGGTCGTGATGGTGTCGCTGGCGCTCGCCATGGCAAAGATCCGTTCTCCGGGTTTGGTCACGCGTTCCTCTCCTGTCGGGGAAAGGGGCGGGAACGAGGAGGCCGCCGCGTTGCCGGGAGCCCCTCGCCCCACCCCTCGCCCCGCCGGGGAGAGGGGGCCGGCCTGTTCAGTTCAACGGGTCACAGCAGGCACTTGGTGCAGAGCTTGAGCAGTTCCGCCTGGCCCTTCTTGGCGCCTTCTTCCGGCGAGATGCGGCCGAGGCCGACTTCCTGCGCGATGCCGCTCATCACGTCGTAGATCTCGTAGAATTTCGGCATCTTCGGCTTGGCTTCGGCGACGTCGAGGGTCGACTTCATCGCGACATAGAGCGTCTTGTTGGCCGCGCCGGTGATCGCCGGCAGCGCCCAGGACGATTCGCGGATCGGCACGCCGCCCGCGCCCAGCGCGATCAGCTTGTCCTGCTGCTTCTTGTCGGCCAGCCATTCGAGGAAAATGAAGGTCGCCTCGGGATTCTTGGAGGCGGAGCTGATGACGGTGACCGACGGCTCGGCCTCGGCGTAGCGCTCCTTGGAGCCGGCCTTGATCGGGATCGGGCCGTAGACGAACTTGCCCGCGTAAGGCGAGACGCCGGGCTTGTCGATGCCGAGCACGAAGTCCGACCAGGCGATCGACTGCGCGGCGATGCCGTTGCCCATCACCGTCGGCACGTCGACCAGCGAATATTCGGCGATGCCGGGCGGGGCGAAGGTCCACAATTCGTGCCACATCTTCAGCGCGGCGACGGTCTCCGGGCTGTCGAAATCCGGCTTGCCCTCGGCGTCGATCAGGTTGCCGCCATAGTTCTTGACGAAGTTGTTCCACAGCGTCGGGAAGGTCGAGCCACCCTTGATGCCTTCGAGCACGATGCCGTAGAAATCGCTCTCCAGCTTCTTGCCGGCGAGCATTTCGCCCTTCTTGCGGGTGAAGAACTCGGCGATGTCGCGCATCTGCCCGATGGTGGCGGCCGGCGCCAGTTCATAGCCATACTTGGCCTTGAAGGCTTCCTTCTCGCCCGGATCGTCCAGCAGGTCGGCGCGCGCCCAGTAGATCTGGTTGTAGTTCCAGTTGATGAAGGAATACTGCTTGTCGCCGACAAAGGCGGCGGTCTTGAACGGGTTCTGGATGAAGTCCGCCGTGTTCAGGCCGGGATTGGCGAGCTTCGGGTCGGCGACGAAATCGTTGAGCTCGCGGATCACGCCGGCCGAGATCATCGGGCCGAGCTGGAAGCCGTGCAGCATCACCGCGTCGTAATAGCCGCGGCCGGACAGCATGTCGGCCTGGCCCTTGTTGATGACCTCGAAGTGGTTGAGCAGTTCCCACTCCACCTTGATGCCGGTCTCCTTTTCGAAGTCCGGCACGATCTTGGACAGCGTCTCCTGCAGCGGCGTGATCTCGTCGAGCACGCGGATGGTGCTGCCCTTGTAGGGCTTGGCCGCCTCGGCATAGAAGCTGGAATCCTGTGCCTGCGTCGGCGGTGCGGCAAGCACCGTGGAAGCCGCCAAGGCGGCGGCGAAACACCAGTTCTTCGTCTTCATCGCACTTCCCCTTCCGTCGTCGTCATCAGCGGCTTGCGCTCAATTGCCGGGCAGCGCGCGGCCCGTCGTCCCGTCGAAAAGCGTGAGCCCGTCGTTCGGGAAAACCAGTCCCACCGGCCGGCCGATGCCGTCGCCGGCCCCGTTCGCGAGGGCGGCGGCGGTGGCCATGCTGGTCTTCGCCTTGGCCAGCAGCGCGCCGAGATCGAGGGTGACGATGGCGTGCTTGCCGAACGGCTCGTTGGAATAGATTTCGGCACCCACCGCGCCGGGCGTGTCCGGGGCCGCGAAGGCGATGCCGTCCGGCCGCACGCCGAGGATGGCGCTGCCGCCCACGGCCTGCTCGGCCGCGCGGGCGAGCGCCGGCGGCAGGGCGAGGCGCAGGTCGCGGCGGGTGAAGAACAGCGTGCCGTTCTCGCGCGCCAGCGCCCCCTCGATCAGGTTCATCGGGGGATCGCCGAGCAGCTTCGCCACGCGGGCGCTCGCCGGGCGCAGCCAGATGTCTTCCGGCGTGCCGACCTGCTCGATCCGCCCGCCGTCGATCACCACGACACGGTCGCCAACCGAGAGCGCCTCCATTCCGTCGGGCGTCGACCAGACCGTGGGCGCGTCCTGGGCGGCGAGACGGCGGCGGATTTCGCCGCGCAGCTTGTGGCGCAGCTTGGCGTCGAGATGCGAGATCGGCTCGTCGAGAATGTAGAGGTCCGGCGCCTGCACCAGCAGGCGGGCCAGCGCGACGCGCTGCTTCTGCCCGCCCGAGAGCGCGCCGGGCAGCCGCTCGCCGAGATGGCGGATTTCCAGCAGCTCCAGCACCTCGTCGACGCGCGCCGCCGCCGCTGCCGGACCGAGCCGCCCCCCCGGCGCCTCAAGCGGCGAGAGCGCATTGCCGCGCACGGTGAGGTGCGGATAGAGCGCGTAGGATTCGAACATCAGCGCGACGCGGCGCTGCTGCGGCGGCACGCCTTGGAGATCGCGCCCGCCGAGCGTCACCGTGCCGGCATCGGGGCGTTCCAGCCCGGCCAGGATGCGGCAGAAGGTGGTCTTGCCGGCACCCGACGGCCCGGTGATGGCGACGAGTTCGCCCGGCGCCACCTCGATGCCGATGCCGTGCAGAACCTGCTGGGCGAAGCTCTTGGTGATGCCGCGCGCGGCAAGTCCCTGAACGGCCGAGGCACTCATTGCAGTGCCTCCCGGTTGCGGGTGGTTGCGGCGTCGAAGATCAGCAGGCTTTTCACGTCGAGGCCCAGCGACACCCGGTCGCCGGCCCGCCAGGGCGAGGGACCGGGGATCTCCGCGATCAGCTTTTCGCCGCCGCCATCGCCGGTGCCGAGAGCGACGGTGAGCACGTCGGCATCGCCGCGCGGCTCGCGGTAGACGATGACGCCCTGCGCCTCGCCCGGCATCTCCGGCGGATTCACCGCGACATGCTCGGGCCGGATGCCGGCGATGATCGCGCCCTCGCCTTGTGTCAGCACGCCGAGGCGGGCGGCGTCGGGCGTGGCCGACCACCCTCCCCCGACCACGCGCCCGCCCCCGGCGAAAGCGGCCTTCATCAGGTTCATCGGCGGCTCGCCGATAAAATTGGCGACGAAGAGATTGGCCGGGCGCTCATAGAGGTCCTGCGGCGCGCCCACCTGCTGCAGCACGCCATGGTTCATCACCGCCACCCGGTCGGCCATGGCGATGGCCTCGGTCTGGTCGTGGGTGACGAGGATCGAGGTCACCTGCCGCAGCTTCTGCAGCCGCTTGATCTCGGCGCGCAGCTGCACCTTCTGGTCGGCGTCGAGATGCGAGAGCGGCTCGTCGAACAGGATCACTTCCGGGTCGCGCACCAGCGCCCGGCCGATCGCCACCCGCTGCTGGGCGCCGCCGGACAGGCCGCTCACATCCTGCTCGGCCATCTGCCGCAGGCCGAGAAGCTGCAGCACCTCGCCGATGCGCTGCGCCGCCGGCTGGCCGGTGATGCCGCGCACCTTCAGCGGGAAGGCGACGTTCTCCCACACGCTCATGCGCGGATAGAGCGCGTAATCCTCGAACACCATGGCGATGTTGCGCGCGCCCGGCGCGAGGCCGGACACCGGACGGTCGCCGAAATAGATCTCGCCGGAGGAGACGCTCTCGATCCCCGCCGCCATCTTCAGCGTCGTGCTCTTGCCGCAGCCGGACGGGCCGAGCAAGGCGAGCATTTCTCCCGGCGCGCAGGAGAGGTCGAACGCCTTCACCGCGTCGACGTCGCCGTAGCGCTTGGAAACCGATACGAAAGCGATGGACGACATCCGGCACTCCAGAGGGCTATGCCGATGATCAATCCAAGTTCTGTGCCAAAGTGTGCTGGTCTATAGAAACTCAGAATAACTGAGCCGGATGCGCATCGGGGCTGGCTCCGCCTGCTCAAATCGTCATCGCGGGCGAACCCGCTGCATCGATTATGGGCAACCCTCGGCCGCCAGCAGCCGGCGCGTGCGCGAACAGGGGAGCAGACCTGCGAGCCGGCGCACCTGCTCCGCGGTGTCGACATCGAGCGCAAGGCCGGGAAACCGCGCCGGATCGGGGCATCGCGGCACGAAGCCGAGCGCCTGCGCACCGGCGCGATGTCGCGAAAAACTCATCGGCCCGAAGGCGAAGGTCATCATCCCGGGCGGGGAGACGAGAACGGCATTGGTGCCCTGCCCGTCATGCGCCGCGACGAGGCTGACCGCCCGCCCCGCGCCATGGCCCGCAATGAGCGCGTCGACCTCTGCCGAGGTCACCGCCGGGATGTCCCCCGGCAGCACCAGCATGCCGCCACGCCCTTCCGCGCCGAGCACCGCCGCCGCCGCGCTCACGGCGGCGTTCAGCCCACGCACGGGGGTCTCGACCAGCCATCGCCCGCCGAAATCCTGCGCCAGCCGGCCGGCCTCCGGATCGGCGGTGATCACGGCGAATCCGGCCAGTTGCCGCGCCCCGCGCAGCGCCGCCAGCACGTCGCACAGCATGGCCTGCGCCAGCCGGTGCCGGAACGAGGGCGTGAACTCCCCCGCGAGCCGCTGCTTGGCGAAGGCGAATTCCTTCACCGGCACGACCGCCCAGACGCCGCCGCGCGCCGTGCTCACGCCCGCGCCCCCGCCAGCCTGTCCGCGAGGGCGAGCACGAAGCGGGCAAGGCGCATCCTGTCGTCGAGGCTGCGCATCAGCGTCGGCGTCGCGGCGACCGTGAGCCCCGCGATCGCGAGGCCGGCATCGGCGGCGTCGATGACGAAGGCGTCGATCAGTCCCCCATAGTGCCGCGCCACCGTCGCCGCGCCCGGCTCCAGCCCGAGTTCGGTCATCATCTTCGCCGTCGGCCCCTTCACCGCCTGCCCGGCGATGATCGGCGAGACCGCGATGACCGGCGCCGCGCACCGCTCCAGCGCCGCCCGCAGGCCGGGCACGGCGAGAATGGGATCGACGCTGAGATAGGGGTTGGAGGGGCACAGCACCACCGCCCGCAGGCCGGGCGCGCGGAACGCCGCCGCTGCCTCCGGCGCCAGGCGCGCCTCGCCTGCCCCCACGAAGTCGAGGCCGCTCACCCGTGGCTCGCAGCGTCGGCGCACGAAATAATGCTGGAAATCCAGCCAGCCCTCATCGGTATTGACCCGCGTCGCCACCGGGTCGTCGCTCATCGGCACGATGGCCGAGCCGATGCCGAGCCGGCGCCGCAACGCATCCGTCACCTGCGAGAGGCTCTCCCCCTCGCCAAGCCGCCTTGTGCGCTCGACATGGGTGGCGAGGTCGCCGTCGCCGAGCTGGAACCAGGTCTCCCCGCCCAGTTCCGCAAGCGCGCGCATGAAGGTCCAGCTCTCGTCGCGTCGCCCCCAGCCCTTCGCCGGGTCGTCGAGGCCGGCCAGCGTGTAGAGCAGCGTGTCGATATCGGGCGAAATGTGCAGGCCGAGATGGCGGAAATCGTCGCCGGTATTGGCAATGACGGTGAGCTGGCCCGGCGCCAGCACGCGGTCGAGGCCCAGCGCCAGCTTGGCGCCGCCAATGCCGCCGGAAAGCGCAATGACATGGCCTCCGCTCATCGGAACAGGTCCTCCGCCTCGGGGCGGATCAGATCGGCCGCCGGGCCCATGGGCGCATTCCACTGCAGGCCCCGCACCACAACGACCGGGCGCCCCTCATCGGCCGGCCCCATCAGCAGCGAGGCGGAAGCGGCGATCTCGTCGGCAAAACCGATCATCGTCACCTGCAACGGCCGGCCGAACAGGTCCGGCTCGCCGCGACGGTCGACCAGCGCCGGCAGCCCCGCCGCGCCGATGGCGATGCCCGTGGTGCCGCGCCGCCAGGGGCGGCCGAAACTGTCGTTGATCACCACGCCGACCGCGGCCCCGCAGGTCTCGCGCAGCCGCGCATGAAGCCCGTGCGCGCTGGCATCCGGGTCCTGCGGCAGCAGCAGCGCCACCTCGCGCCCGCCGGCGTCGACATTGGACTGGTCGATGCCGGCATTGGCCATGATCAGCCCGAGCCGGTGCTCGACGATCAGCACATGCGGCCGGGCGCGCACCACGCGCCGGCTCTCGCGCAGCACCAGCTCCACCAGGCGCGGGTCCTTCAGCACCTGCGCCGCCAGCGCCCGCGCCTCGGGGGACGGCTCCACGCCGGCGAGGTCCACCAGCCGCCCCTCCGCCTTGGAGACGATCTTCTGCGCCAGCACGACGACATCCCCGTCACGCAGCTCCAGCCCGGCCCGCGCCACTCCCTCAAGGATCAGATGGGCGAGGTCATCGCCTTGCGCCACCAAGGGAAAGTCCGGCAGCGCGACCAGTTCGAGGCGGGCGGGCGTAGTGACCATGGCTCAACCGAAGGCCGCGCGCAGCTTCGGCAGCACGGCACGGGCATAGAGCCTCAGGAACCGTTCCTGGTCCTCGCCGGGGGCATGAAACACCAGATGCCGGAAGCCGAGTTCGACATAGGGGCGGATGCGCTCGACATGGGCGTCGGCGTCATCGGAGACGATCCAGCGGCTGGCCGCGCGCTCGGCCGGCAGCGCATCGGCGAGACGCTCCATTTCCAAGGGGTCCTCCACCGAGTGCTTCTCCTCCGGCGACAGCGCCAGCGCCGCCCAGTTCCTCGTGTCGGCCAGCGCCCTTGCCTTGTCGGTGTCGAACGACACCTTCATCTCGATCATGCGGTCGTAATCCCCGGCCCGCCCGGCCTCCTCCAGCCCGGCGGCGACATTGGGCAGCAGCGTTTCGCGGTAAAGCTCCCACGGCTTGCCGCTGGTGCAGATGAAGCCGTCCCCGGCCCGTCCGGCGAATTTCGCCACCATCGGCCCGGCGCCGGCAATGTAGATCGGAACCGGCTCTTCCGGTTTGTCATAGATGGTGGCGCGCTCGGTTTTGTAGAAGGCGCCTTCAAAGCTGACCCTCTCCTCGGTCCAGAGCTGGCGGATCAGCCGTACGGCTTCGCGCAGGCGGGCGAAACGCTCCTTCATCTCCGGCCAGGGCGCGCCGGTGGCCGGAACTTCGTTCAACGATTCCCCCGAGCCGACGCCGAGAATGAGGCGGCCGGGATAAAGCTGGCCGAGCGTGCCGAAGGCCTGGGCGACCATGGAGGGGTGATGGCGGAAAGTGGGGGTCAGCACGCTGGTGCCCATCACGATACGCGAGGTCGAGGCGCCCAGCGCGCCGAGCCAGGCGATAGCGGACGGCGCGTGCCCGCCAGTGTGGCGCCAGGGCTGGAAATGATCGCTGACAAACACGGAATCGAAGCCGCAGCCTTCCGCCAGAACGGCGTAGTCCAGCAGCCTGCGCGCATCGAACTGTTCCGCCGATGCCTTGTAGCCGAGCCTGAGCATCACCCCTCCCACCGTCAAGCGGAAGGATCATAGAGTCATATTGTAGTGCAGCACAATATGATAAATTATCTTTTTAAAACAATAGTATGACTTACTGAATCCGCCTTATGTGCGCGACCAGCGCCTCTACCGCGACGCCATAGCCCTCCGGCCCGAGCCCGACGATGCAGCCGGTCACCGCCGCGGCCAGCGGGGCGTGATGGCGGAAAGCCTCGCGCTGGAACACGTTGCTGACATGCACCTGGATCGCCGGCCGGGCGACGGCCGCCAGCGCGTCGAGCAGCGCGATGGAGGTGTAGGAGAGGCTGCCGGCATTGATGACGATGCCGTCGGCTGCCGTCCGCGCCTCCTGAATCCAGTCGACCAGCACGCCTTCATGGTTGGTCTGTCGGAAATCCACCGTCGCGCCAAGGGCTTGCGCCCGCGCCCCGCAATCCTGCGCGATGTCGTCAAGCGTCAGGGCGCCATAGGGCCCGGTCGGGTCGAGGCCATAGAGATTGGTGTTGGCGCCGTTGAGCACGAACAGGCGGACTTGCGGCAGGCTCATGATATTCCACGCCATTTCGGTACGAGGTCAGGCCGTGCGCTCACGCGGGCGGGTGGCTTCCATGGCCGGGCGGGCGTCGAAGGCGGCGAACCATTGCGCCGTCGCCGGGCGGCCCTCGCGCCAGCCCAGATCGGCGTAGCGGAAGTCGAGATAGCCCAGCGCGCAGCCGAGGGTGATGAGACCGATATGGTGGAGCGTCGGGCCGATGCGGCCGGCGCGCGCCATCGCCTCGACGGTGTCGAGCGCGCCCGCGATCTTGGCCATCTGCGCCTGCGACCAGTCCGGCCAGCGCAGCGCCGCCGGACGCATCACGCTCTCGTAGCGGTTGCCGACGGCGGCATCGAGCAACCCGTCGCCGAGCGCCTGCAGGGTCAGCGCCGGCCAGCGCGCCGGGCCGGTGGGGAAGATCGCGGTGTCGCCGGCGAGGTCGGCGAGATATTCGCAGATGACGGCGCTGTCATAGAGCGCGGTGCCGTCGTCCAGCAGCAGCACCGGGATCTTGCCGAGCGGGTTGAGGCTGGTCAGCGCCGGGTCGCGCTGAAGCGGGCTGGCGGCGTTGAAGACGGTCTCGATCCGGTCCGCGAGGCCGGTCTCCCGCGCGACGACCATGACCTTGCGCACGAAGGGGGATGTGGGGGCGTGGAGCAGCTTCACGGGATCTGGTCCTGTGCCCCGATGGCGGCCAGCGCGGCGCGCGCCACCTCGACATCCTCCGCCCCCTTGCCTGAGCCGACCCCGATGCCGCCGACGCAGACGCCGTCGAACATGATCGGCAGGCCGCCTTCCAGATTGGTGAGGCGCTGGCCGGCGGCGAGCGAGAGCTTGATCTCGTCGGCCGGGTTCAGCCGCGAACTCGGCTGGCGGTGCGAAGCGGCGGTGATCGCCTTGGACAGCGAGGTCTCGCGCGAGAGCAGCTTGGCGCCGTCCATACGCACGAAGGCCAGCAGGTTGCCGCCCTCGTCGACGATGTTGACGTTCTGCGGCACCCCCATCTCGGTCGCCCGGGCGACGGCGGCGGCGAGCATTTTCAGCGCGCCGTCATGGGTGAGCTTCAGGGCCGGGCGGGTGACGGACATGAGGGCCTCGCGTGGCTGGCGGAAAGGGGGCTGGCGGAGCGGCACTGCGTGCTTCGAGGCGCGCTCGCGCGCGCCTCGGCATGACGGCGGTTGTCCAAAATGCAGAAGCGTTGCTGGCGGCGGCGCCTCGTCATGCTGAGGAGCGGGGCATCGCCCCGCGTCTCGAAGCACGCAGCCGCTATCCGCCGCCCCCTCACTCATCCCCCGGCACGCCATAGGAGGGCGCGGTGGAGGGGTCGAGGGCGCGGGTGACATAGGCCTCCATCTGCGGCTTCCACAATTCCCACAGATCGCCGAGCGCGCCGATCGGGTCGGCCTCGTGCCAGTCGACGCGCAGATCGGCCACCGGCCAGGCCACCTTGTCGACCAGCAGCATCCCGGCCGAATGAACGGGCCCCTCCTCGCCGCCGGCCGCGACCGCCGCTTTCATGGCGGCGATCAGCCGATCGCCGAGGGGTCCCTGGGCGGCGGTGAAGGCGTCGACCATCGCCTGCGGCACCTGCGGCGAGGAGAGAAGATTGCCGGCCGCCACCACGCCTTCGCCTTCGGCGACGCGATGGGTACCGAGCGTCCGGGCGCCGGAAAAGCCCGCCGTGCCGCCCTTGGCGTCGACCAGCGCGAACTGCCGGTAGTCGATATGCGCGCCCTCGGCGCGCAGCCGCGCCAGCGCTTGCGGCGCCGACAGGCCCGAGGCCATCAGATCGAGTCCCTTCGGCCCCAGCGTGGGGTCGGTGATGTTCTGCGTCGCCACCGCCCCGACCCCGGCGCGGGCATGGGCGCAGCGCGCCGCCACGCAGGGTGAGGAGGAGGAGACGGCGATGCCGAAATGGCCGGTGCGGGCGCAATGGGCGGAAATCGAGAAGGTCATGTCGCGCCTCAGGTCGGGTCGGGAATGACGGCGGTGACCTCGATCTCGACCACCCATTCCGGCCGGGCCAGAGCGGGCACCACGAGGCCGGTGGAGCAGGGGAACACCCCGGCCAGCCACTTGCCCATCTCCTGATACACCGCCTCGCGGTAGCGTATGTCGGTGAGGTAGACGACGATGCGGCAGATATGGCTCATCTCGCTGCCCGCCTCTTCCAGCAGCATCTTGATGTTGGCCATCGCCTTCGCCGTCTGGGCGCCGGCATCGCCGACATGAAGGCTCTCGCGGCTGTCGAGGTCCTGCGACACCTGCCCGCGCAGGAACACCATGGTCCCGCGCGCCACCACGCCCTGCGAGAGGTCGTTGTTCAGCTTCTGCTCGGGATAGGTCTCCTTCGTGTTGAAGGGGCGGATGCGCTTATGCGTCGGCATGAAGGGGCTCTTTGCTGGAGAGGAACGAGAGGGACGGCCGATCGGCGCTCACGCGACCTCAAGCCGGCGGTAGCTGCGGTTGGAATAGACCAGCGGGTGCTCGCCATGGGTTTCCATCGCCACCACCTCGCCGGTGATGATGCGGTGGGTACCGTAGTCGAACACCTCGGCCAGCCGGCAGTCGAAGCGGCACAGCGCGCCTTGAAGCAGCGGCGCGCCGGTCGTCAACCCGTCCCACTCGCCCGCGCCGAAGCGGTCCTCGCGCAGTTCCGGCACCAGCCCGGCGAACGAGTCCGCCACGCGCTGCTGGCCCTGCGCCAGGATATTGGCGGCGAACACGCCGTTGGAGAGCAGCACCGGCAGGCAGCGGCTGTCGCGGTGCAGGCAGAACAGCACCGAGGGCGGCTCCAGCGAGAGCGAAGAGAGGCTGGACACGGTGACGCCGACGCGGCCATGCGTCCCGTCGCTGGTCACCACAGTCACGCCGGCCGCGGTGCGGCCCATGGCGTGGCGAAAAGCGGCGGGGTCGATGGCGTGCATCGGCGGGATTCCCTCAGTTCTTGCCCGGGACCTTATCGCCCAGAACCTTGTCCGACAGGCCGGCCGACTTGCGCACGAAGTCGAGCGGGCCGGAGAAGTCGAAGGCGTTGTAGACCGCGTTCAGGTGATTGAAGTGCGGCGCCTGCGCGAACTGCACGAAGGTCAGCCGATGCCCGGCATAGTCGGAGTTCAGAAGGTCGCGGGCGAAGGCCAGCAGCTTGCGGCGGTCCTCCGATTCCCACTGCTTGTTCAGCGAGTAGAACTTCTTCAGCCAGTCGCCCGAGCCGGCATTGTGGAAGGCGGCGGCGTTGGGGGTGACGCAGATCTGGCCGCCGCACAATTCGCGGGCGATGTGCATCATCGCCGGCAGATTGGAGCAGCCATGCACCCGGCCGGCATAGAGCAGCGACTGGTTCGGCATCAGCAGCCCGCCGGGGCTCTTCTCGGCGAGGGCGATGGAGGCGGTGAGATGGGCGTTGATGCCCTCGCGATAGACCACGAGGTCGGCGAGCTTCTCGCGCACCGATTGCAGCTTGTCGAGGCCGGTCTGCTTGGCGTTCCACATCGCCGCGCCGATCATCATGTCGGCGACGTAGAGCAGGCGGTGGACATAGGGGAACGCGGAATAGCGGTGCAGCGTCGCGCGGATGTACTGAGCCGCCTTGGTGTGGCGGTAGAAGAACACGTTCTCCCACGGGATCAGCACATTGTCGAAGATGACGAGGGATTCGACCTCGTCGAACCGGTTGGCCAGCGGGTAGTCCTGCGGGTCGGTGCGGCCGGCGAAGGAGGAGCGGCAGATCTGCTTGACGCCCGGCGCGCTCATCGAGATGACGCCGCCGACGGCGTAGTCCGACAGCGTCTCGTTGGTCCAGGCGCCGACGGTGGGCTTGAGGAAGGCCTGGTCGGCATAGGCGGCGGCGGTCTCGTATTTGGCGCCGCGAATGACGATGCCGGCGTCGGTCTCCTTGACGACATGCACCATCATGTCGGGGTCCTGCTCCTGCGGCGGCAGCGAGCGGTCACCCTTGGGATCGGTGTTGGCCGAGATGTGGAAGATGTCGTTGTCGAAGATATTCTGCACGTGGCGGTCGACATTGTCGGCGAAGCGCGGGTCGTATTCCGCCAGCACGTCGCGCCCGTCGATCAGCGACCAGACCTCGCCGATGGTCTCGTCACCGACGCGGGTGACCACGCCGCCGATGTCCTTCATGACGAGATCGACGGCCTCGACCTTGTCGTTCCAGTCCCGGGTCTCGCGCGGCGGCTTGTAGAAGATGGTATTGCGCTTGTTCTCTTCGACATAGGTGAGGCGGTCCTGATAAGCGGCCTCATGCGCCATGTCGTAGATGCGCGCACGCACATCCACGATCGGCTTGAAGGAGGGGTGCGTGGTGACATCCTTCACCCGCTCGCCATCCATCCAGATTTCGCGGCCGTCCTGCAGCCCCTGCCGATATTCCTGGCCTGTGCGGATCATAGAACCATCCTTTTCCTGTCAGGAAATATTGCTTTGGCCTGATAGATCGGTAAAATATTTTGATTCATTCCTCGACATAGAAATTCCTGATGAACATCTCCCTGCGCGCGCTGCGCTACGTCGTCGCCACCGCCGATTTCGGCAACCTGACCGAGGCAGCCCGGCACCTGAACGTGTCGCAGCCCTCGATCTCGGCGGCCATCGCCCAGTTCGAGGCGGAGTACGGCGTGCAGGTGTTCGTGCGCCACCATGCAAAAGGCGTGACCACCACCATCGCCGGCACCCGCATCGTCAACGAGGCGCGGCTGCTGCTGAACCATGCCCGCGATTTCGGCCAGAACGCCCGCGCCATGGCCGACGAGGTGCGCGGCGAGATCGCGGTCGGCTGCTTCTGGACCATCGCCACCCATTTCATGCCGGGGCTGCTCTCGACCTTCGCCGAGACCCATCCGGGCATCACGGTGAGCCTCGACGAGGGCGACCAGCAGCTCATTCTCGACGCCGTCATCTCCGGGCGCACCGAACTGGCGCTGTCCTACGAGTTCGCCCGGCCGGAGGAGGTGATGGCCGAGCCGCTCGCCGAATTGCGGCCCTATGCGGTGCTGCACCCGGACCACCCGCTGGCGCGGCGCGAGCGCATCAGCCTCGCCGACCTGCGCGACGAGCCGTTCATCCTGCTCGATTTGCCGCATTCGCGCGATTACTTCATGGGCCTGTTCCGCTCGGTCGGGGTGGAGCCGAAGATCGCGTTCCGCTCGCGCGCCTATGAGCTGACGCGCGGCCTCGTCGGCCACGGACGCGGCTACACCATCCAGAACGTGCTGCCGCGCACCCAGATCACCCATGATGGCGGGCGCGTCGCCTCGGTGCCGTTGACCGACGAATTGCCGCCGGTGCGGCTGGTGAGCCTGCGGCTGCGCCGGCAGACGCCCCGCCCGGCGGTGGAGGTGTTCGCCCGCCACCTGAAGGCCGCCTTCTCCGCCGGCGGCATCTTCGAGCCCGGCACGCTGTCGCCGCAGGCGACCGTTCGATAGGCGGGGCCTATCCGCTGCATCCGGATTCTGTTGCCTGTCCTTGCGCGAGCGCATTGCCTGACAGGCCGGCGCCTCTCTAGAGCAGAGTGCATCGAGACCATGAGGGAGGGGCGGCGATGAGCGTGCTGCGGGTGATCAGGCCTTCCGACTACCGGCGGGTGCCGTGGAAGAATGGCGGCGGCATGACGCAGGACGTGCTGATGCTGCCGGAAGGCGCCTCGCATGAGGATTTCGACGTCCGCGTCAGCCTGGCACCGATCGTCGAGGAAGGGCGGTTCTCCTCCTTCCCTGGCATCGACCGCCACATCACCCGGCTGAGCGGGAACGGCCTCGGCCTCACTTTCGCGAACGGCACGCGCGAGCTGAACCGGCTCGAACCGTTCTATTTCGACAGCGTGCAGCAGCCGCGCGCGGCGCTGCCGGACGGGCCGGCCTGGGTGATCAACGTGATGACCCGGCGCGGACGGTGGCATGCGCAGGTGATGCCGGCCGCTGCCAGCAACGGCCCGCTGCTGGCGGCGCCGGAAGGCGGCATGGTGATCCTGCACGCGGTGACCGGCATCTGGCAGGTCGGCGACGCCGCCGGCTCGGTGCTGGTCCATCCCGGCGAGACGCTGGTGGCCAGCGACGAGCCGACGCTGCGCACCAGTTGCGAGCCCACCGGCGAGGCGCTCATCGCCTTCCTCGCGCCGACCGGTCCGCGCGGCACGCCTGCATAACCAACTCCTATGTTGTGTAACGGCTAAAAGTATTTTCCGATCCAATCCCCCCGGCGCAAATTTCCTGACAGGAAAAATAACAAAGCCTTCGGAGACGGGATTGATGAAGCGTGGACATGTCCGGCGCCATGCGCGGCCGTGCGTGACGTTGCCCTCATGATGTCGGGCAAGTCGCTTTCATGAGCCGGGACGCGCTGGTCTTCTACAGTCCGGTCGACGATGCGCGCGCCTGGCGCGCGGCGCTCGAAGCCGAACTGCCGGACCTCGACTTCCGCGTCGACCCCGACATCGGCGACGCGGCGGAGATCCGCTACGCCCTCGCCTGGCTGCCGCCGAAGGGCTTCTTCGCCCGCTTCCCCCATCTTCAGCTTGTCACCAATCTCGGCGCCGGCGTCGATGCGCTGGTACGGCGCGACGACCTGGTGCCGGTGAAGTTCTCCCGCCTGTCCGACCCCGGCATGGTGGCGATGATGACCAGCTATGTCGTCTTCGCCGTCACCCGCTATGCCCGCGACATTCCCGTGTTCGAGCGCGCCAAGCGGCGCGGCGAGTGGGAATATGTGCATCCGCGCGCGCTCTCGGAGATCAGGGTGGCGGTGCTCGGCCTCGGCGAACTCGGCGGCCCGGCCGCGCGCATGCTCGCCTCCATGGGTTTCACGGTGAGCGGCTGGTCGCGCGGCCCCAAGGACATTCCCGGCGTCGCCTCGCATACCGGCCGCGACGGGCTGGAGCGGGTGCTGGCCGAAAACGAGATCATCGTCAGCCTGCTGCCGCTGACCCCGGATTCGCGCGGCCTGCTCGGCGCAGCGGAATTCGCGCTGATGCCGAAGGGCGCCAAATTCATCAACGCCTCGCGCGGCGCGGTGGTCGACGAGGCGGCGCTGATCGCCGCGCTGCGCTCGGGGCAGGTCGGCGAGGCGACCCTCGACGTGTTCGAGACCGAGCCGCTGCCGCAGGGGCATCCGTTCTGGAGCCTCGACAATGTGCTGATCACGCCGCACCTCGCCAGCATCACCGTACCGAAGCTGGCGGCGCGCGACGTCGCCGAGAGCATCCGCCGGGTGCGGCGGGGACTTCCGCCGCTGCACGAGGTCGACCCCGGTCGCGGCTACTGACCGGTTCGACGTCCGCGTCGACCCGCGCGCCAAGCAAGCCCGCATCAAGCCGGGCAGCCAGACTTATCCGGGCGGCGCGCCGCCCCAATCAAAGAGGTGGAACATGAAGAAGCTGTGCATTGCACTGGGTGCCCTGGCCGTCATGGCCACCGGCGCCGCGACCTCCGCCATGGCTCAGGAGAAGCTGGTCGTCAGCACCTGGGGCGGCAACTGGAAGGCGGGCGTCGAGATCATCGGCAAGGAATTCACCAAGCGCACCGGCGTCGAGGTCGAGTACATCACCGGCGGCACACTGGACCGCCTGGCCAAGGCGAAGGTGGCGCGCGACAACCCCGAATCCGACCTGATCAACACCACCGCCCATGTCGGCTATCTCTATTATTCCGACGGGCTGATGGAAAAGCTCGACTGGGCGAAGATCCCCAACGCCGACAAGCTCTACCCGATGGCGAAGCGCTCGGACTACACAGTGGCCGACTATGTCTACGTCTACACCCCGGCCTTCCGCAGGGACCTGATGCCGAAGGACTTCAAGATCGAGAGCTGGGAAGACCTGTGGAGCCCGGCCGTGGAAGGCAAGCTCGGCCTGCCGGATTTCGATCCCTCCCACATCATCATCGCCGCCACCAGGCTGGCCGGCGTGAAGCCGGAGGAATGGGATCAGGTGAAGCCCAAGCTCATCGAGCTGAAGAAGAGCATCAAGGCGTTCTACCAGTCGGACGCCACCAGCCAGAACCTGATGCGCACCGGCGAAACCCCGGTGCAGGTGCTGCTCAACATCAACGGCTATCACCTGGAAAAGCTCGGCATGGACGTCGAGATCGACGTGCCGAAGGAAGGCGCTGTCGCCGGCACCGACGTGTGGGGCATCAATGCCGGCTCGAAGAAGAAGGAACTGGCGCAGCAGTTCCTCAACATCGCGCTGGAGCCGGCAATGCTGGCGCAACTGTGCAACTTCCACAAATGCTCGCCGCTGACGGCCGAGGCCAAGCTCGACCCGGAAATCGCCAAGCTGCCCGGCATCTTCACCAGCCAGGAAGCGATCGAGAAGGGCACCATCGTGCTCGAGGACAAGACCTACGCCACCCTGCTGCCGCAGTGGAAGGCGTGGTTCACCGAGAACATGATGCACTGAGGCATCCGATCGCCGCGTCATCCCGCGCCCTCTCCCCCGGGGAGAGGGTTGAGGCGAGGGCGCGGCGGGCGCTCGGGGACAGCGCCTGCGTCCTTCGAGGCCCGGCGCCGCCGGGCACCTCAGGATGGCGCGGGCCTGCCCATGGCGGGGGCTGGACGGGGGCAGGGCACTGCCGCCCCCCCCACCCTCGTCAAGCTGAGGAGCGGGGCATCGCCCCGCGTCTCGAAGCACGCACGACAACGCCCCCCTGCCTCCGATCGTTCGAGACCCATGATCCAGCGTCGCCCGTTCTTCATCACCTTCCTGGCGCCGGCCGTGGTGACGGCGGTGATCCTTGCCGCCGCCCTGTTCGAGGTGCTGCAATACAGCGTGCGCGAATTCGTGCCCGGCTCGCTGAATGTCGGCGGGTTCACGCTGGACAATTTCACCCGCATCAACCGGCCGATCTACTGGTGGGTGCTGCTCGACACCTTCTACATCAGCCTGCTGACCGCGGTGTTCTCGCTGCTGCTGAGCTACCCGGTCGCCTTCGCGCTGGTGCGGGCGAAGCGCGACTGGGTGCGCTCGCTGCTGGTCTCGCTGTCGATCACCCCGCTGTTCACCGGCGAGATCGTGCGCACCTTCTCCTGGATGCTGATGCTGGGCTCGGACGGCTTCATCAACTCGATGCTGCGCAAGCTCTCGCTGATCGATATGCCGCTGCAGATCATGTACACGCGCCTCGGCGTGGTGGTGGCGCTGGTGCAGTTCTCCATGCCGGTGATGATCATCCTGCTCGCCACCGCGATCAGCCATGTCGACCGCGACTGCGAGAAGGCCGCCGCCAATCTCGGCGCCAGCCCCGGCGCGGTGTTCTGGCGCATCACCCTGCCGCTGACCCTGCCGGGCATCCTCTCGGGCATCGTGGTGGTGTTCGCCTGGACGATGAGCGCCTTTTCCACCCCGCAGCTGATCGGCGGCGGCAAGGTGCTGATGATCTCCAACCTCGTTTATCTCCAGGGCTTCTCGGTGCTGAACCTGCCCTTCGCCGCGACGCTGAGCCTGATCGCGCTGATCGCCGCGCTCGGCAGCCTCGTGCTGATGAAATCCCTGACCGGCCGCCTCGAAAAACGGCTGGCGATCGGCTGATGGAGCGCGCCATGACCTCTCACCGCCTGCGCTCCCTCGGCTTCTGGAGCCTCGTCGTCGCCATCCTCGCCTATATGACGCTGCCGACGCTGGTGGTGCTGATGACCTCGGTGAACCCGACCGAGATCCTCGCCTTTCCGCCCGAGGGCATCTCGTTCCAGTGGTACGAGAAGGCGCTGACCTACCCGGACTTCCAGCGGGCGTTCAAGAACGGGCTGATCGTCACCAGCCTCGCCTCGACGGCGGCGCTGATCGTCGGCTCGACCTTCGCCTGGCTGGTCCATCGCTACACGTTCCGCGGGCGCGGGCTGCTGGAGGCGGTGCTGTGGTCGCCCCTCATCATCCCGCACTTCACCCTCGGCTTCGGATTCCTGCTGCTCGGCGGGGCGTTCGGGCTGCAGCAGGGCTATGTGATGATCGTGCTGGCGCACATGGTGCTGGTGATGCCGTTCGTGACCCGCGCGGTCTATGTCAGCCTCGCCAATATCGACCCCGACCTGACCCGCGCCGCCGCCAATCTCGGCGCCTCGCCGTTCCATGTGCTGACGCGGATCGAGCTGCCGCTGGTGCTGCCGGGCATGGCGGGCGGCTGGCTGATCGCCGCCGTGCTGTCGCTGACCGAGTTCACCGCCTCGCTCTATGTGACCGGCAGCCGGACCCAGACCCTGCCGGTCGCCATGTACAACTACATCCGCGAATATGCCGACCCGACCGTGTCGGCGATCTCGGCGCTGCTGATCATCGCCACCACGCTCATCATGTTCATCGCCGACCGGGCCTTCGGCCTGCGCCGCGTACTGGCGATCGACACGCACTGACATTGCCAGAGGGCCGCCGCTCATGACCCAGACCCCCATCGTCCCCGCCGCCGTCGAGCTTGTCCGGGTCCGCAAGGATTTCGGCAGCGCGGTCGGCGTCGCCGACGTGTCGCTGAAGATCGAACGGGGCGAGTTCCTGACGCTGCTCGGCCCCTCCGGCTGCGGCAAGTCCACCCTGCTGGGCATGATCGCCGGCTTCCTCACCCCCACCGCCGGCAAGATCGTGGTGGACGGCGACGACATCACCGGCGTGGAGCCCTACCGGCGCGACATCGGCATGGTGTTCCAGTCCTACGCGCTGTTCCCGCACATGAACGTGTTCGACAACATCGCCTTCGGCCTGCGCATGCGCAAAATGGCCAAGGCGGAGATCGTGGCCGAGGTGCGCCGCGCCATCGAGATGATGAAGCTCGACGGCTTCGAGGAGCGCCGGGTCAGCCAGCTCTCCGGCGGCCAGCAGCAGCGCGTGGCGCTGGCCCGGGCCGTGGTCATCCGCCCCAAGGTGCTGCTGCTCGACGAGCCGCTTTCCGCGCTCGACAAGAATCTGCGGGCGCAGATGCAGGTCGAACTCTCCGACCTGCACCGCAAGACCGGCCTCACCACCATCTTCGTCACCCACGACCAGGGCGAGGCGCTGAGCCTGTCCGACCGCATCGTAGTGATGAACCGGGGCGAGGTGCAGCAGGTGGCGACGCCGATCGAACTCTACCGCACCCCGGCCAACGGCTTCGTCGCCTCCTTCATCGGCGAGATCAACGCGCTGCCGGTGGCGCGCTACGAGATCGACGGGACCGACGCGGCGCTGGCGCTTCCCGGCGCCGGCCGGCTGGTCGCGCCGGCGCGGCCGGACCGGGGGTTCGCGCATGGCGCCCAGGTGCGGGCCTTCCTGCGGCCCGAGCATGTGCGCCCGGCTTTGCCGGACGAGACCGTGGCGAACGTCGTCCGCGGCGTGGTGACGACCCATATCTACCAGGGCTCGCACACCATCACCCGGGTGGAGGTGGAGGGGATCGGCCTCATCGAGACCCGGGTCACCGGCGCCGAGATCGTCGGCGCCTACCCCATCGGCGCGCCCATCGCGCTGGTGCTGGATATCGGGCAGGCGGTGCTGCTGGCGGCGCCCTGAGCGCGTGGCCGGTCGCGGCCCGTTCCCGATTGACCGGCCCGGCAGGGCGGGGGTATTGCGCTGCTCTCCTGCGGCGCCCCTCCCCGGCCGGTCACATCCATGAAATACATTCTCCCCGCCCTGCTCTGCTTCAATGCGGGCTTCGTGGACACGGCCGGCTTCGTCACCCTGCACGGCCTGTTCACCGCCCATGTCACCGGCAATCTTGTCACCTTCGCCGCCGCCATCGCCGAAGGCCGGATGCCCTCCATCTCCAAGATCATCGCGGTGCCGGTGTTCTGCTTCGTGGTCATCGCGGCGCGGCTGCTGAGCCGGGCGCTGGTGACACGCGGGCTCGACGATTTCCGCATCCTGATGGCGGCCAAGCTGATCCTGCTCGCCCATGCCGCGCTGGTGGCGATCCAGCTCGGCGCGCCGCTGGAAGCCGACAGCGCCAGCGCCGTCATGATGGGGATGACGCTGGTGAGCGCCATGGCGCTGCAGAACGCGCTGCACCGCACCCATTTGACCGATGCGCCGCCCTCCACCGTGATGACCGGCACCATCACCCAGCTTCTGCTGGACCTGACCCATCTGTGGAAGCCGCATCCCGGCGCCGATCCGGGCCAGGTACGCGGGCGGCTGCGCCGTTTCGGCGTCTTCCTCGCCAGCTTCTCCGCCGGCTGCGCCATGGCGGCGCTGCTGTATCTTCTGGTGGGCGTGTGGTGCTTTCTGGTGCCGCCGCTGGTGGCGGTGGCGGAGATCTTCGTCCTGCCGGTCGACCCGGCCGCGCCGGCAAGGGGTGCCGGCAAGGGCTGAGCCGGGCGCGGCGCGTGGCGCCCCTGTGCGGCGACGCCCGCTTCAGGCCGACGATGGCGGCATGTCGGAACCTGCCAGGGAAAAAGCTCTGGAAAAACACGGCGCGGCGGCGGCAGACGGCCGAAATTTGGCGGCCGAAACTGGCAGGAACGTTGACTCTCTGCCGTCACCTCCCCGTAGTACCGTTGCACTGCAAAATGGGGACGAGGCATGAGACGCGGCATGAGTCGGGGGCCGATGGGATGAAGGTGGCCATCATCCACTACTGGCTGGTCGGCATGCGCGGCGGCGAAAAGGTGCTCGAAGCGCTCTGCCGGATGTTTCCCCAGGCCGACATCTTCACCCATGTCTATGTGCCCGAGGCGGTGAGCCCGCTGCTGAGGTCGCATCGCATCCGCGAGACCTCGCTCGCCCGCCTGCCCTTCGCGCGGCGGCTTTACCAATCCTACCTGCCGTTTATGCCCGGCGCGCTGGAGGGGCTCGACCTGACCGGCTACGACCTGGTGATTTCCAGCGAGGCCGGGCCGGCCAAGGGCGTGATCGCGGCGCCGGACGCGTTCCATCTCTGCTACACGCACTCGCCCATGCGCTATCTCTGGGACCAGTACCACACCTATCGCCGCGGCGCGGGGCTGGCGGCCCGGCTGATGATGCCGCTGCTCGCCCCGCCCCTGCGGGTCTGGGACGTCACCTCGGCGGCGCGGGTCGACCAGTTCCTCGCCAATTCCAACCATGTCGCGGCGCGCATCCGCAAATACTGGCGGCGCGAGGCGCAGGTGCTCTACCCGCCGGTCGACGTCGCCGCGTTTTCCCCGGCGCCGAGGGCCGAGCGGGGGGATTTCTATCTCTGGGCCGGCGAACTCGCGCCCTATAAGCGCCCCGACATCGCCATCGAGGCGTTTCGCCAACTGGGCATGCCGCTGGTGGTGATCGGCGGACCGGAGAAGACCCGCAAGCGGCTGGAGGCGGGGCGCCCGGCCAATGTCAGCTTCCTCGGCAAGGTCGATTTCGCCACCCTGCGCAGCCATATGGCACGCTGCAAAGCCTTGATCTTTCCGGGAGAAGAGGATTTCGGCATGGTGCCGGTCGAGGTGATGGCCTCGGGCCGGCCGGTCATCGCCTATGGCCGTGGCGGGGCGCTGGAGACGGTGGTTCATGGCGAGACCGGCTGGCTGTTCGAGGAGCAATCGGTGGAAGGGCTGGTCGCGGCGGTGCGCGGCTTCGAGGCGGCGGGGCTGGTGGATGTCGATGCCGCCCCGCTGGTCGCCCATGCGGCGCGCTTCGACGAGACCGCGTTCCGCGAGGGGTTGCAGGCGACCTTGCGCGCCGCCGGCATCGACACCGCGCATGTCTCCTGAGCGCGGCGTGTCGGGCATGTCAGGTTCAAGCGGTCGGGACGCCTGCGACAGGCGGGATTCGGTGCGGAAACGATGAGCGGGAACGTGCTGGTGGCGGGCGGCGCCGGCTATATCGGCGCGCATGCGTGCAAGGCCCTCGCGCGTGCCGGCTACACGCCGGTGACGGTCGACAACCTCACCACCGGCTGGGCACCGGCGGTGCGGTTCGGGCCGCTGGAGGTCGCCGACCTGATGGACCGGGCGCGGCTGGACGAGGTGTTCGCGCGCTGGCGGCCGGTGGCGGTGATGCACTTCGCCTCGCTGAGCCAGGTCGGCGAGGCGGAGCGCGATCCCGGCCGGTACTGGCGGGAGAACATCAACGCCTCGCTGACCCTCATCGAGGCGATGATCGCCGCAGGCTGCGCCAACCTCATCTTCTCCTCGACCTGCGCCACCTATGGCGACCAGGATGGCGTGATGCTGGACGAGGACACCGCCCAGCGCCCCGCCAACGCCTATGGCGCGTCCAAGCGGGCGATCGAGGAGATGATCGGGCATTTCGCCGCGAGCGCCGGGCTTCGGCCGGTGATCTTCCGCTATTTCAATGTCGCCGGGGCCGATCCCGAGGGCGAGACGGCCGAGTTCCACGACCCGGAAACCCATCTCATCCTCCTGCTGCTGGATGTCGCCGCCGGCCGCCGGCCGTCGCTGACCCTGTTCGGCACCGACTACCCGACCCCGGACGGCACCTGCATCCGCGATTATCTGCATGTGTCGGACCTGGTCGAGGCGCATCTTCTCGGGCTCGAACGGCTGCTGGCCGGCGAGGTCAGCCGCGTGTTCTGTCTCGGCAGCGGGCGGGGGTTTTCGGTTCGCGAGGTCATCGAGGCGGCGCGCGCGGTGACGGGACACGCCATTCCCGTCGCCGTCGGCCCGCGACGTCCGGGCGACGCCGCCCGGCTGGTGTGCGGCAGCCACCGGGCGGGAAGGGAACTGGGCTGGCAGCCCGCGCGCTCTTCGCTGGCGGCGATGATCGAGGATGGCTGGCGGGCGCATCGCGACCTGCTGCCGCGCTTCTGGCACCGCAATGACGGCAAGGAGAGCGAATGAGCATGCGCCGTCGTGAAGACCGCGTGAGATTGCGCCTATGCTGCCGGCGGGGCTCCCGCAGGATGCGGGACGCTCTCCGCAAGGCACCGCGAACCGAGAAGCGCGAACCATGAATGGCAAGGCAATCATCGTTTTCGGCGGCGGCGGGTTCATCGGCTCGCACCTGTTGCGGCGCCTTGCCGGAGAGGAGGCCGGCGAGCTGATCAGCATCGACATTCGCGCGCCGAAGATCCGGGTCCCCGGGGTCTCCTATCTCACGCACGATGTGCGGGACCTCTCGGGCCTGTCGTTCGACCGTCCGATCGGGCGCATCTACAATCTGGCCGCCGTGCACACGACGCCCGGCCATGAGACCCACGAATATTACGAGACCAACATTCGCGGCGCCACCGAGGTGACCGCCTTCGCCCGCCGCCACGGCGTCACCTCGATCGTGTTCACCAGCTCGATCTCGGTCTATGGGCCGAGCGAGGAACCCAAGGAGGAGGCGACGCCGCCGCAGCCCAACTCGGCCTATGGCTGGTCGAAATGGCTGGCGGAAGGCATCCACCGGGCGTGGGCCGCGGAGAATGAGGATCGCCGCCTGGTCATCTGCCGCCCGGCGGTGATCTTCGGGCACACCGAGGGCGGCAACTTCACCCGACTGGCGAGCCTGCTCCGGAAGGGCATCTTCATCTATCCGGGCCGGACCGACACGGTGAAAGCCTGCTTCTATGTCGAGGACCTGCTGGAGGCCATCGCCTTCGCCGTCTCGCTCGACGAGCGATACGTCCTCTTCAACGGCTGCTACCCCGACGGCTACACGCTCGAAGACATCGTCACGGCGTTCCGGCAGGCGCATTTCACCAAAGCCAGAACCTTCGTGATCCCGCGCTTTCTGGTGCTGGGCCTGGCGATGCTGCTGAAGCCGCTTTCGCGCGCGGGCCTCGGGATTCACCCCGACCGCGTGATGAAGCTGGTGCGCTCCACCGACATCCGGCCGGGCTGGCTGAAAGCGAAAGGGCGCGCGCCGCGCGGGCAGCTTCCCTCGGCGCTCGAACGCTGGCAACGCGATTCGGCGGGGCGGTTCGACTGACCGCCGGTCTCCAGGTCGCCCGAACCGGAACCCACTTCGCGTGAAAATGCGCTAGGCCGCGCCGCCGGCGGGTTCCGGCCGCGTCGCCACCCCGCCGAGGAACACCCGGATGCACTCGCGCACATAGGCGCGGCGCCGCTCGCTGCCGGGCCATTGCATCCGGCCGTCGCGGGTGAGGGCAATCGAGCCTCCCACCATGTCCATCAGCATGGAAGCGGCATCGCGCGCGTCCGGAACGTCGATCCGGCCGAGCGTCCGCTGGTGGTCGATCCAGTCGGTGAGCAGCCTGAGCACGACATGGCGGCCGAACTTGTCGGAAATCTCGTTCAGCTCGGGGTTCACCGCCGCTTCCAGAAAGAGAAACTGCAGGAAGGCGAAACGCTCGCGATCGGCCTCGTCGTCGATGTCGTTGAAGAATATGAGGTCGAGAGCCTGCGCCAGAGGTAGCTGGCCATAGTCGCGGGGCAGGTCGATCATGCTCTTTATGTGCGTCTCGACAATCCCCGCCATGAGCTCGGTCTTGCTGGGAAACAGCCGGTAGAGCGTCGTCTTCGATATCTGGCAGCGCGCGGCCACGGCTTCCGTGGTCATTCCGGCATAGCCGAGTTCGCGGAAAATCTGCAGCGCCTGCGCCACGATCTGCGTCCGCCGCGTGGCATCGGGCGCCGTCTTCGGGCGCCCCCGCGAGCGGCGCTGCGGCGCCCGCGCCTCGATAGAAACGTCTGACACGGAAACGGTTTCCTCCCCAGCCCGGGCGCGCCACGCGGCCGCCGATTGACAGGACCATACGACAGAGAATATTGATACTCAATGGTACTCTATATGAGGAATTCACCTTGGCGTCATATCGTTCCGAGCGTTCGGCGCTCCTTGCCACCACCTTCGCCCTTCTTCTGGTGCTGGCCGGGTGCGACGGACAGGATGCCGCGCCGCAGGGGCCGGGCGCGCAGGGCCGGCCGCAGGTCGGCGTGGTGACGGTGCGCCCGCAATCGGTGGCGATCACCGCCGAGATGCCCGGCCGCACCACCGCCTCGCTGGTCGCCGAGGTGCGCCCGCAGGTCGGCGGCATCATCAAGGCCCGGCTGTTCGAGGAAGGCTCGGAAGTGGAGGCGGGCGACGCGCTCTACCAGATCGACCCGGCGAGCTATCAGGCCACCTATGACAGCACCATCGCCGCGCTGCAGAAGGCGCAGGCCGCGGTGCCCAGCGCCCAGTCCAAGGTCGACCGCTATGAAGGGCTGATCAAGCAGAACGCGGTGAGCAAGCAGGATTATGACGACGCCGTCGCCTCGCTGGCGCAGGCCAGGGCCGACGTCGCCGCCGCCAAGGCGGATGTGGAAACCGCCCGCATCAATCTCGACTACACCCGCATCACCGCGCCGATCGGCGGGCGCATCGACAAGTCCTCGCTCACCCCCGGCGCCCTCGTCACCGCCAGCCAGTCCACGGTGCTCACCACCATCCGCACGCTCGACCCGATCAATGTCGACGTCACCCAGTCGAGCACCAACCTGCTCAACCTGCGGCAGGCGATCCGCGACGGGCGCATCAAGATCTCCGGCGACACGGTGAAGGTGCGGCTGAAGCTCGACAATGGCGAGACCTATGCCCATCCCGGCACGCTGGAATTCACCTCGGCCTATGTCGACCAGACCACCGGCACCTATGGCGTGCGGGCGCGGTTTCCCAATCCCGACCGGCTGCTGCTGCCCGGCATGTATGTGCGCGCCCTCATCGAGGAGGGCGTGGCCCCGGACAGCTTCCTGGTTCCCCAGCGCGGCGTGACGCGCAACACCAAGGGCGAGCCGGTGGCGCTGGTGGTCAACGCCGACAACAAGGTCGAGCAGCGCGTGCTCGCGGTGTCGCGCAGCGTCGGCAATAGCTGGCTGGTCGACAGCGGCATCGGCGATGGCGACCGCGTCGTCGTCGAGGGCAGCCAGTTCGCCCGGCCGGGGCAGGACGTCACCCCGGTCGACGTGGTGGTGGACGACACCACCGGCGAGGTGCGCGAGCGCGGCCAGCAGAGCGCCGTGCCCGCTCCGGGTGGCCTGTCGGCCGCGGCCGGCGCTTCCGCCGGCGTCTCGACCACCACATCGAACTGAGGCGCGTCCATGTCCCGTTTCTTCATCGACCGCCCGGTCTTCGCCTGGGTCATCGCGCTGCTGATCATGCTCGGCGGCGTGCTGGCGCTGAACACGCTCCCCATCGCGCAATACCCGCAGATCGCCCCGCCCACGGTCAGCGTCACCGCCTCCTATCCCGGCGCCGACGCCCAGACGGTGGAGAACTCGGTCACCAAGGTCATCGAGCAGGGGCTCACCGGCATCGACAATCTCGACTACATGTCGGCCACCTCGCTCTCGACCGGGCAGGCCACGATCACGCTGACCTTCACCAACGCGGCCGATCCCGACATCGCCCAGATGCAGGTGCAGAACAAGCTGCAGCTCGTCACCCCCCAGTTGCCGAGCGTGGTGCAGACCAACGGCATCTCGGTCGACAAGGCCTCCGACGGCTTCCTGATGGTGATCGGCTTCGTGTCGACGGACGGGGGCATGTCCTCGACCGACGTGTCCGACTATGTCGATTCCACGCTCAACGACACGCTGCGGCGCATCGAGGGCGTGGGCTCGACCACGCTGTTCGGCTCCTCCTACGCCATGCGCATCTGGCTCGACCCGGAGAAGCTCTCCAAGTACCAGCTCATGCCGAGCGACGTGGCGAGCGCGATCGAGGCGCAGAACACGCAGGTCTCCGCCGGCCAGCTCGGCGGCCTGCCGCAACGCGCCGGGCAGCAGCTCAACGCCACGGTGACGGCCCGCTCGCGGCTGCAGACGCCCGAGCAGTTCCGCAACATCATCCTCAAGAGCACCACCGACGGCTCGCTGGTGCGGGTCAACGACGTCGCCACCGTGGAGCTTGGCGCGGAGACCTACACCACCTCCTCGCGCTATAACGGCATGGCGGCGGGCGGCCTCGCCATCAATCTGGCCACCGGCGCCAACGCCCTCGACACGGCGGAGAAGGTCAAGGCCGCCATCGAGCGGATGAAGCCGACCTTCCCGGAAGGGGTGGAGGTCGTCTATCCCTACGACACCACGCCCTTCGTGCTGCTCTCCATCGAGGAGGTGGTGCGCACGCTGTTCGAGGCGATCGTGCTCGTCTTCGTGGTGATGTTCGTCTTCCTGCAGAACTTCCGCGCCACCCTGATCCCCTCGCTCGCCGTGCCGGTGGTGCTGCTCGGCACCTTCGGCGTGCTGGCGCTGTTCGGCTATTCCATCAACACGCTGACCATGTTCGCCATGGTGCTCGCCATCGGCCTGCTGGTCGACGACGCCATCGTCGTGGTCGAGAATGTCGAGCGGGTGATGGAGGAGGAAGGGCTTTCGCCGAAGGAGGCGACCCGCAAGTCGATGGGCGAGATCACCGGCGCGCTGGTCGGCATCGCCACCGTGCTCTCCGCCGTGTTCATTCCCATGGCCTTCTTCGGCGGCTCGGTCGGCGTGATCTACCGCCAGTTCTCCGTCACCATCGTCTCCGCCATGGTGCTGTCGGTGCTGGTGGCGCTGATCCTCACCCCGGCGCTGTGCGCCACCCTGCTGAAGCCGCCGAAGGAGCACGCCAAGAGCCGCGGCCTGTTCGGCTGGTTCAACCGCAATTTCGAGCGCACCACCAACGCCTACCGCCGCGGCACCGCCGGCATGCTGGCGCGCGCGGGCCGCTTCCTCGTGGTCTTCCTCGCCATCGCCGTCGGCATGGGCTGGATGTTCGCGCGGCTGCCCTCCTCCTTCCTGCCGGAGGAGGACCAGGGCATGCTCATCACCATGGTGCAGTTGCCGGCCGGCGCCACCGCCGACCGCACCGAACAGGTGCTCGACAAGGTCCGAACCCATTTCCTCGAAGATGAGAAGGACGCGGTCGAGGGGGTTTTCACCGTCAACGGCTTCGGCTTCAGCGGCCAGGGCCAGAATCTCGGCATCGCCTTCGTGCAGTTGCGCCCGTTCGACGCGCGCAAGACCCCTGCCGTGTCGGCAAGTGCCGTCGCCGGCCGGGCGATGGCGGCGCTGCACATGCGCGACGCCATGGTGTTCACCCTCAACCCGCCGGCGATCCAGGGCATGGGCAATTCCGGCGGCTTCAGCTTCTACCTGCAGGACATCACCGGCGCCGGCCACGAGAAGCTGATGGCGGCCCGCAACCAGCTTCTGGGCATGGCGGCGCAGGACCGGCAACTCGTCGCCACCCGCCCCAACGGGCTGGAGGACGAGCCCCAATTCGTCGTCGACATCGACCAGGAAAAGGCGAGCGCGCTCGGCGTGTCGCTGGCCGACATCAACGACACGCTCTCCTCCGCCTGGGGCAGCGACTATGTCAACGACTTCCTCGACCGTGGCCGGGTGAAGAAGGTCTATCTGCAGTCGGCGGCGGATTTCCGCATGCAGCCGGAGGATCTGGCCAAATGGGAGGTGCGCAACGCCGACGGCGCCATGGTGCCGTTCTCGGCCTTCGCCTCGACCCGCTGGACCTATGGCTCGCCGCGGCTGGAGCGCTTCAACGGCGCCTCGGCGGTGGAGATCCAGGGCCAGGCGGCGCCGGGCGTGTCCTCCGGCGTGGCGATGGACGCGATCGACGGCATCGTCGCCAGGCTGCCGCCGGGCTTCGACCATGAATGGACCGGCCTGTCGCATCAGGAGCGGCTCTCCGCCAACCAGGCGACGGCGCTCTACGCCATCTCCGTGCTGGTCATCTTCCTCTGCCTCGCCGCTTTGTACGAGAGCTGGGCGATCCCCTTCGCCGTGCTGCTGTCGGTGCCGATCGGCGTGTTCGGCGCGCTGCTCGCGGCCTCGCTGTTCGACCAGACCAACGACGTCTATTTCAAGGTCGGCCTGCTCACCACCATCGGCCTCGCGGCGAAGAACGCGATCCTCATCGTCGAGTTCGCCATCGAGCGGCAGGCGCACGGAATGGGGCTGGTCGAGGCGACGCTCGACGCCGCGCGCCAGCGCCTGCGCCCGATCCTGATGACCTCCTTCGCCTTCATCCTCGGCGTGACGCCGCTCGCCATCGCCAGCGGCGCCGGCTCGGGGGCGCAGAACGCCATCGGCATCGGCGTCATGGGCGGGATGATCGCCGCCACCGTGCTCGGCGTGTTCTTCGTGCCGCTGCTCTTCGTCACCGTGCGCCGCGTCTTCCGCGGCAAGCCGCCGGAGACGGTGGCCGGGGCCGCCCCGCCGTCCACCGCCGGGGAGGCGCGCGATGCTCCCTCCGCCTGAGCCCCGCCGCCCCGCCGCGTCCCTCTCCCACTCTTCAGGTAAGCCGATGCCGATCCCGCCCGCCAAGCGCCCTGCCCTCCGCGCCGCGACACCGCGCCTCGCGACGACGCTGCTCATCGCCGGGCTGCTCGGCGGCTGCGCGGTCGGCCCCGACTACAGCGCCCCGGGCCTGCAGCTGCCGGCCCGCTGGGGCGCCGCCTCGCCGGCGGTGACGGCCACCGGCGAGGAGCAGGACAACCGCCCGCCGGACCTCGCCCGGTGGTGGGAGCGGCTCGGCGACAAGACGCTCAACCGGCTGGTCGACGAGGCGGTCGCCGGCAATCTCGACGTCGCCACCGCCAAGGCGCGGGTGCGCCAGGCCCGCGCCACCCGGCGGCAGGCGATCGGCGCGCTGGCGCCCTCGGTCACCGGCTCGGGCAGCTATACCCGCGCCGACAACGGCACCAACGTCTCCGATACCGGCGACGTGACGGTTTCCGGCCCGTTCGATTCCTTCGCCCTCGGCGCCAATGCGAGCTGGGAACTCGACCTGTTCGGCGAGAACCGCCGCGCGGCGGAAGCGGCGACCTATGGGCTGGACGCCGCGCAGGAGACGCTGCGCAACACGCTGCTCACCCTGATCGGCGACGTCGCCACCTATTATGTCGAGGCGCGCGGCTATCAGGCCCGCGCCGCGCTGGCCCGCCGCACCGCCGCCTCGCAGCGCGAGACCGCCGCGCTGACCCGCACCAAGCTGCAGGTCGGCTCGGCCTCCGCCGTCGACGTCGCCAATGCCGAGGGACAGGCGGCGAGCACCGAGGCCAATATTCCCGAGCTGGAGTCGAGCTACCAGCAGACCGTGCACCAGCTCGCCATCCTGCTCGGCCAGCCGCCGAGCGCGCTGAACGACACCATGAAGCGCAGCGCGCCGATCCCCACGCCGGTGAGGACGATCCCCCGCGGGGTGCCGGCCAATGTGCTGCGCGCGCGCCCCGACGTACGGCTCGCCGAGCGCCAGTACGCGCAGTACACGGCGAAGATCGGCGAAGCCGAGGCGGCGCGCTATCCCGATGTCAGCCTGGTCGGCGAGGTCACCACCTCGGCCGCCAAGGTCGGCGATCTCGCCAAGAGTTCGAGCATAAGCTGGAGCTTCGGCCCGAGCGTGAGCATCCCGATCTTCAATGCCGGCCAGCTCAAGGCCGCCGTGGATTTCGCCCAGGCCCAGCGCGACGAGTATTTCCTCGCCTACCAGGCCGCCGTGCTCGGCGCGTTGCAGGATGTGGAGAACGCCAGCGTCGCGCTGCAGCAGGAGCGGCGAAAATATCGCAGCCTCGACGCCTCCGCCGCCTCCTACCGGCAGGCGGTGTCGCTGGCCCGCACGCTCTACCAGAGCGGCTCGTCGAGCTTCCTCGACGTGCTCGACGCCGAGCGCTCGGCCTATTCCGCCGACGACACGCTGCTGACCAGCCGGGTCGCCATCGCCACCGACTATGTCGCGCTCAACAAGGCGCTGGGCGGGGGCTGGACCGGCACGGTCGACGACCGCGCGCCGGCGGTGGTGGACACGCAGATGGCGCCGCGGCTGGTCTCGCTCGACCATGCCGGGCTGAAGCCGCGCGAGCGCGAGGACCAGGGCATCGGGGAGGCCTTCGCGCATTGAGGGCATGAGGGCGGAAGGGCGCGCGGGTGGGGCCGCGCGCACCTGTGGCCAAGCCGTGAGCCGGCGAATCACCCACGCGGGCGCGCGGTGGCCGGCCGGAACGGTTGCGCGGCATGATGCGTTGCGCCGGGGGGACATCAACGGGAGCGCGGCGCGTGATCACGGACCTCTGGTACAAGAACGCCATCGTCTACTGCCTGTCGGTCGAAGGCTTCATGGATTCGAACGGCGACGGCGTGGGCGACTTCCGTGGCCTGATGCGCCGGCTGGACTATCTGCACGGCCTCGGCGCCACCGCGATCTGGCTGATGCCGTTCCAGGTCTCGCCGGGGCGCGACGGCGGCTACGACGTCGCCGACTATTACGGCGTGGACCCGCGCTACGGCACGCTCGGCGACTTCGTCGAGTTCACCCACGCGGCCCGGCAGCGCGGCATGCGCGTGCTCATCGACCTCGTGGTGAACCACACGTCGGACCAGCATCCGTGGTTCAAATCCGCCCGCGCGGACCCGAACTCGCCCTATCGCGACTGGTACATCTGGTCGAAGTCGAAGCCCAGAAACGCCAATGAAGGCCTGGTCTTTCCCGGCGTGCAAAAGACCACATGGACCTATGACAAGGCGGCGAAGGAATATTATTTCCACCGCTTCTACGATTTTCAGCCCGACCTCAACACCGCCAACCCCGATGTGCAGGCGGAAATCCTGCGCATCATGGGATTCTGGCTGCAACTGGGGGTCTCCGGGTTCCGCATGGACGCCGTCCCCTTCGTCATCGCGGAAAAGGGCGCCGAAATCGACGGCAGGCCGATCGAGCACTTCAACATGCTCCGCACCTTCCGCGAATTCCTGCAATGGCGGCGCGGCGACGCCATCATCCTGGCGGAAGCCAACATCCTTCCCGAGGACGACATGGAGTATTTCGGCGCCGACGGCGACCGGATGCACATGATGTTCAATTTCCAGGTCAACCAGTCGCTGTTCTACGCGCTGGCCAGCGCCGACACGCAGCCGCTGGTCAAGGCGCTCAACGCCACCCGGCCGGAATATGCGACCGCGCAATGGGGCCTGTTCCTGCGCAATCACGACGAACTGGACCTCGGCCGGCTGACCGATGCCCAGCGCCGCAAGGTGTTCGAGGCCTTCGGGCCGAAGAAGTCGATGCAGCTCTATGATCGCGGCATACGCCGCCGGCTCACGCCCATGCTGAAGGGCGATCGCCGCCTGATGGAGCTGGCCTACAGCCTGATGCTGTCGCTGCCCGGCACGCCGGTGCTGCGCTATGGCGACGAGATCGGCATGGGCGACGACCTCGGCCTGCCCGAACGCAACTGCGCGCGCACGCCCATGCAGTGGTCGAACGAGCCGCAGGGCGGCTTCAGCGCCGCCGAAAAAACCTATCTGCCGGTCATCTCCGAGGGCGCCTACGCCTATGGCGAGGTGAATGTCGCCGACCAGCGCCGCGACCCGGATTCGTTCCTCAACTGGATGGAACGGATGATCCGCATGCGGCAGGAGACACCGGAGATCGGCTGGGGCACGTTCGAGGTGGTCGATGTCGGCCACGACGCGGTGCTGTGCCTGCGCTACGAGTGGCGCAACAACGTCGCCCTGTTCCTGCACAATTTTCATCCCGAGGGGGTGAGCGTGCACTTCGCCCTCGCCCCGCCCGAAGGCGAGCCGAACCGCCTCGTCAACCTGCTGTCGGACGACCACAGCGCGCCCGATGGCGAGGGCCGGCACAACATCACCCTGGAGCCCTACGGCTATCGCTGGTTCCGCATGGGCGGGCTGGATTTCGCCTTCCGCCGCTCGGCACTCTAGAGCCTGATCCGATCAGGCTCTAGATTCGCGCATCCAGTGCCACGATCACGCCCTCATCGGGCCGCAGCGCGAGGTGGCCCTCCACCCTCTCCTCGCGGTCGCGCGCGGTGGAGAGCAGCACGCGCCCCAATGTGCCCGGCGGCAGCGGGATGTCGTCCTGCGCGGTCTCGGCGAGATTGAGCGCGACCAGCACGCATTCCTGTTCGCTCTCGCGCAGGAACACCAGCACATCGCCGAGCGCCGCGATCTTGCGATAGGTGCCGGCGTGCAGCACCGGATGGGCGCGGCGCAGGGCGATGAGCGCGCGGTAGAGCCCGAGCAGCGACGCGGGGTCCTCCATCTGGGCGGCAACGTTGCGGCGGGCGCTGTCCGCCGCCAGCGGCAGCCATGGCCGGCCGGTGGTGAAGCCGGCAGCGGGGGAAGCGTCCCACGGCATCGGCGTGCGCTCGGGGTCGCGCCCGACGCCCAGTCCCGGCTCGTTCTTCTCCCACGGGTCGTGCGCGTCCTCGGTGGCGATGGGTACGTTCTCCATGCCGATCTCGTCGCCGTAATACATGGTCGGCGTGCCGCGCAGAGTCAGTAGCAGCATCGCCGCCACCCGCGTCCGGCGGCACCCGATCCGCGAGGCGATGCGCGGCTGGTCGTGATTGCCGAGCACCCAGTTCGGCCAGCCGCCTTCCGGCAGCGCGGCGTCGTATTCGGCGATCAGTTCGGCGAGGCGCGGCGCGCTCCAGCTGGCGTGGATGAGCTGGAAATTGAACGGCAGATGCGCCCCGTCGAGATTCGCGCCGTAATAGGCCACCAGCCGGTCGATCGGCAGGTAGATCTCGCCGATCAGCACCCGGTCCTCATATTCGTCGATCACGCCGCGCAGTTCGGCGATGATCGGATGGACGTCCGGCTGGTCGGTCGAGTGGCTCTGGATGAACCGGCGGATATCGGGGTCGCCGGGCTCATATTCCGGGTTGGGCGGGTTGTCGCGGAAATCCGCGTCCTTCATCAGGTGCCAGATCACGTCGACGCGGAAGCCGTCGACCCCGCGCGCCATCCAGAATCGCAGCACGTCGTGCATCGCCGCGCGCACCGCCGGGTTGCGCCAGTTCAGGTCCGGCTGCTCCCTCAGGAAGGCGTGGTAATAATATTGCCCGCTGGCCGGATCCAGGGTCCAGCCCGGCCCGCCGAAATTGCTCATCCAGTTGTTCGGCGGCCCGCCATCCGGGGCGGGATCGCGCCAGATGTACCAGTCGCGCCTGGGATTGTGACGCGAGGCCCGGCTCTCGACGAACCATGGATGCTGGTCCGAGGTGTGGTTGGGCACGAAGTCGAGCACGATCTTGAGGCCGCGCGCATGCGCATCCGCCACCAGCCGGTCGAAGGCTTCGAGGTCGCCGAAGATCGGGTCGATGCCGCAATAATCGGCGACGTCATAGCCGAAATCGGCCATGGGCGAGGGGAAGATCGGTGAGATCCAGACCGCATCGACGCCGAGTGTGACCAGATAGTCGAGCCGCGCGCGGATGCCGTCGAGGTCGCCGATGCCGTCGCCATTCGTGTCCTGAAACGAGCGGGGATAGACCTGGTAGAAGATCCCGCGCTGCCACCAACGGGCCTGCGACATCGGCGCCTCCGGTTTTCCATCATGCCCTGCCCGGCGCGGGTGCGGCGCCCGGGCGCGAAGGTCTCGATCCGTCCACACCGGTTTAACCCGACATTGTGAAGCTGGATGCGGCGGGGACGGCTGAGACCGCTCGACCTGCCGCGCGGCATGCCGGTTCGGGTCGCGCGCCGCCAGATTGCCGTCCGCGACAGCTCCCGCGCCCGCCCGAGGGGAACGCCTCAAGCCGGCAAGTGTTTCCCGGCAATCGCGCCTTTCGATCGTCGACCTCGCCCCGGCCGCCGCCTCTCACCGCAGGGCGAAATGCGCGCCCGCGGCCGCCACGGCGGCAAGGCCGGTCGCGCCCCACAGGGTGAACGCGAAATCCCGCGCGCCGAAGACGGAGGCGTAGACCGCCTTGGCCAGCATGTTGGTGAGCACGGCGAGACCGAGCGCCATGGCCGCGACCTGCGGGTCGAGCGTGGGCAGCATGCCGGCTACCGTCACCGTCACCGCGTCGACATCGGCGAGGCCGGAGAGCGCCGAGGCGGCATAGAGCCCGCCCGTGCCCCAGAGCTGGCTGGCGACCCTTGCGGCGAAGGCGACGCCGACCAGCAGCAGCGCCATCTTGAACACCGAATCGAGATCGAACGGGTTCTTCGGCGTTCGGCGGGACGCCTCCCGCCCCTCGCCGCCGGCGGCGTTGGCGCGCGCCAGCAGCACCGCCATGGCGAACATCGCCACCGCCCCGGCGATGAGCGCCGGCAGCAGCGTCGGCGCCAGCGGGCCGAGCAGCGAGACGACAAGGAACGCCGTGCGCAGCAGCGACACCCCGCCGGCGCTGACCGCCCCCGCCGCCAGCGCCGGCACGGCCGGGCCCTGCTTCGACCTGCGGGCATTGGCGACGGTGGTGGCGGTCGACGAGATCAGCCCGCCAATCGTGCCGGCGACGAGTTCGCCGCGCGCATCGCCCAGCAGCCGGACGGCGATGTAGCCGCAGAAGGAAATCGCCGCCAGCACGATGGCCATGACCAGGATCTTCGACGGCGAGACGCCGCCGAACGGCCCCACCGGCTGCGACGGCACGATGGGCAGCACGACGAAGGTGAGCGCCAGCAGGATGAGCGCGGAACGCAGCTCCGCCCAGCGCAGCCGCTTGATGCCCTGGTGCAGGAATTCCCGGCTGGCGAGGATCACCGCCAGCACCACGCCGCCCGCCGAGGCCAGCGCCATGTCGCCGACCAGCGCCAGCGCGCCGAGCGCGAAGGTGAGCATCGCCGCCACCACCGCGGTGGCGCTGAAACGGTTCTGGGCGACCTCCTCGCGATACTGGAACAGCGCGAACACCGCCGTCAGCGTGACGAGGAACCCCACCAGCACGAGCCCGGGCGGCGCGCCGGCGGGCCCGAGCAGCCGCTCCAGCAGGCCGGCGACGCCGCCGAGCATGCCGATGAGGGTGAAGGTGCGGATGCCGGCGGTGCGGGCGCCCTCATCCTCGTCGCGCTCGCGCCAGTGCCGCTCGACGCCCACCAGCGCGCCGATGGCGATCGCCAGCGCCATGCGGCGGAAGATCTCCATCTCGTCCACGGCACGCCTCCCCGGCCACGCCGGTGGCCGCCCCGGCACGCACTATCCGCCCGCGCGGCGCCGCCCGGCAAGCGGGGGACTACGCAGGCGCCGCGCCCCGCGCCGGCGGCGCAGACCGGCCTCGACAAGCGCAAGCCGTTGCGCCATTTCCTGCCCGGTACCGCGAAGGGGCGGCCGCGAGGGAGGTGCGATGAGATCTCGAACAAACATCGCGGCGGGACGCCGGGCCGGGCGGCGGGCGCTGGCGACCTTTCTCGTCGGCCTCGCCCTCGGCGCCCTGCCGGCGCGGGCCACGCCGGCCCCGCCCTGGCCGGACGATGCCCTCGGCCGCCTCGCCGCGCTGGCGCTGGTGCAGACCCTCAATGCCGATCTTCTGGCCCATGCCAGCGCCACTCTGACGCTCGACCGCTGGTGCGCGGCGCATCGCCTCGCCGAAAAGCCGCTCATCGTCGCCGACCGGGTGCGGGGGCAGGACAAGCCGGCGGGCGAGGCGATCCGCGCCCTGCTCAAGGTGAGCGCGGAGGAGCCGGTGCGCTACCGCCGGGTGCGGCTCACCTGCGGCGACAAGGTGCTGTCCGAGGCCGACAACTGGTACCTGCCGGGGCTTCTTACACCGGCGATGAACGAGACGCTGGAGACCACCGACACCTCGTTCGGCCGGGTGGTGAAGCCGCTGGACTTCCGCCGCACCACGCTCGCCGCGCGGCTGCTGTGGCGGCCGCTGCCGGAGGGCTGGGAAATGGGCGCCGCGCTGCCGCCCGCCGGGCCCGGCCCGCTCGACCTGCCGCCCTTCCTGCTGGAGCATCGCGCGGTGCTCACCCTGCCGGACGGCACGCCGTTCAGCGCGCTGGTGGAGAGCTATACGCGGGAAATTCTCGCCTTTCCGCCGCCCGTCGGCCCGCCCGGCACCGCCGAGTGAGCCGATGCCAAAGCGTCAGAACGCCCCGAGATAGTCCGCCTTGCCCACCGGCACGCCCTTGTGGCGCAGGATGCCGTAGGCGGTGGTGACGTGGAAGAAGAAGTTCGGCAGCGCGAAGGTCAGCAGATAGCTCGAACCGACGAAGTGCCGCTCGCCGCGCTGCGACTTCTGCACGATCGCGCGCGTCTCGCTGCCCTCGAGATCGGCCGGATCGACGCTGGCGAGATAGGCCAGCGTCGCGGCGATGCGCTGGTGCAGTTCCTCGAAGCTGGTCTCGGTGTCGGGAAAGCTCGGCCCGGAGGTGCCGGTCAGGTGCGCGGCGGCGAACTTGGCGGAATCGCTCGCTCTCTGGATCTGGCCGGTGAGCGGCAACATGTCCGGGGCGAGGCTCGCGGCAGCCAGTTCCGAAAGGTCGAGGCCGGCGGCGGCGGCGTGCTCCTCGCCCTGGCGCAGCAGGGCGTCGAGGTTGCCCAGCGCGCGCTGGAAGACGGGGACGGAGGCCTCATACATGGAAAGCGACACGGAAGTCTCCAAAATAGAGCGGACAGGATATGATCGCACGCGCTATATCCCGATCATGTGACGTCTGGAAGCGCGGCGGGAAAAGAAAAACCCCGGCGCGGAGGACCGGCCGAGGTTGATCGGGTTCAGCGGAAACGGGCGATCAGATCGCGCCGTTGACCCATTGCAGCATCTTGGCCTTCGGCGCCGCGCCGACCTGGCGCGAGGCGAGCTGGCCGTCCTTGAACAGCAGCAGGGTCGGGATCGACATGATGCCGTATTTGGAAGCCGTGGCCGGGTTCTCGTCGACGTTGAGCTTGACGATCTTCACCTTGTCGCCGAGTTCGCCGGCGATCTCGTCGAGCACCGGGGCGACCATGCGGCAGGGACCGCACCATTCGGCCCAGAAATCGACGATCACCGGAGCGGAGGAGTTCAGCACGTCGGACTCGAAGCTCTGGTCCGACACCTTTTCGACGCCCATTTGGACACCTTTCTAGAATCGTGAGATTTCAGGAGAAGTTGGATTGAAAGTAGGTAGCCGCCCCCCGCCGCGTCAAGGCGGCGTCACCCCGACGTGACACTTTCCATCCCGCGTTCCAGCGCCGCACCGTCGAGCGCGTGCACCTGCGGGCCGGCGGTGTAGACCAGCAGCGCCCGTATGTCCTTGCCCGGGAACAGCCGGGCCAGAAGCCGCGCATAGAGCGCGACCTGCCGGACATGCGCGTGGGGCATGGCAGAGGCGGCGCGCGGCACATGGCGGTCGGTCTTGAAGTCGGCGATCAGCACGCCCGCCTCGGTCACGCTCAGCCGGTCGATCCGGCCGGAGACCGGCGTGCCGTCCGCCAATTCGCCGGCCAGCGGCACCTCGCCGAGGCTGCCGGGCGCGAACAGGCCGGCGAGTTCGGGCAGCGCGAGTGTCGCCAGCGCCTCGGCGAGCAGTTCCTCGCGCGCGCCTTCCGGCCAGTCCGAAGCCGAGGTCAGCAGCCGGCGGCCGGGCTCGGCCCGCGCTTCCGCCGGCAGCGGCGCCAATGCTGCCATCAGCCGGTGCAGCAGGTCGCCGCGCTCCAGCGCCCGGGCGGCATCGCCGGTGGGAAGAGCGGCGAAGACGTCGGCGGAAGAGGGGCGCAGGCTCGCCCGCGCCAGCGGCTCGGCCACCGGACGGGCGAGAACCCGCGCCAATGCCCGCTCGTCCGCGTCGGCGGCAGCGGCGGCGGGCGCGGGCGCGGACAGCGCCATCGCCGGGGCGGGGG
>NZ_JAHBGC010000004.1:0-72985 GCF_018390645.1 Ancylobacter dichloromethanicus | reverse complement strand
TGCGCCATGGCCGGGGCGGCGGCGGCGGCGCGCCAGCGCCAGACCGTGCCGGGGAAGCCGGTCGCCGCCTGTTCCGCCGCTTCCGGCTCCAGCGCCCCGCGCACCAGGTCGTACCAGCACTCGGGCGGGCGCTTCCTCGCCCCGTCGGCGCCGCAGAGCACCAGCGCCGTCTCGGCGCGGGTGAGCGCGACATAGAGCAGGCGGCGATATTCGTCCTGCTGGGCGTCGTCGCCCCGCTGGCGGGCCGCCGCCATGGCCGGGGTGTCGCCCTTCTTCGCCGGGGCGTGCAGCGCCACCCGGCGCCCGTCCGGCAGTTCGACCCGCAACAGCCCGGCGGCGCGGCGGGTCATCGGGCCGGAGGTGGTGTCGGCGAGGATGACATAGGGCGCCTCCAGCCCCTTGGCGCCGTGCACCGTCATCACCCGCACCTCGTCGCGCCCCGCCTCCATGTCGCGCTTGGCCTCGGCGCCGCCACGCCGCAGGAAGGCGAGAAACCCCGCCAGCGAGGGCGCTTCAAGGCTCTCATAGGCGCGCGCCAGCGCCAGCATCTCGTCGAGCGCGTCGGCCGCCTCCGGCCCGAGGCGCGCCAGCATGGCGGCGCGGCCGCGCTCGCGCCCCAGCACGCGGGCGTAGAAATCGAACGGGCGCAGGCTCAGCGCCTCCCCGCGCAGCCGCGCCAGCCGCAAAGCCGCCGCGGCCCATTTCGGGTTCTCGCCGGCGCGGGCGGCAAGCGTGTCCTCCAGCAGCCCCTCGCGAGCGGGCGCCAGAGCCATCAGGTCGATGTCGTCGAGGCCGAAAAGCGGGCTCTTCAGCACGCTGGCCAGCGCCAGTTCGTCGTCGCGGGCCAGCAGCGCGTCGCCCAGCGCCATCAGGTCCATCACCGCGATATGCTCGGCCACCACCAGCCGGTCGGCGCCGGCGACATCGACGCGCGCCTGCTTCAGTTCGCGGATGATCGAGGTGAACAGCCCGTCGCGCCGCCGCACCAGGATGAGGAAATCGCCCGGCCGGGCCGGGCGCGTGCCGTGCCGCCCGGTAACGGGAAAACCTTCCGCGATGCGCGCGGCGATATGGGCGGCGATCTTCTTCGCCAGCCGTCCCTTGGGGTCGTCAGCGCCGGGCGCGTCGAGCGGGCGCTGCCAGGCGTCGACATCCACCTTCTCGCTCGGTGCCTCCGGCTCCCACATCTCCACCAGCGCCGGCAGCGCGGCGTGGATCGGCGCGTGCACCGGGGGCTTGGCCTCGGCGGAAAGACCGCGATAGGAGGCCTCGCGGCCGAACACCGCGTCCACCGCCTCCAATATGCCCGGCGCCGAGCGGAACGAGTGCTGCAGTTCCACATGCACGAAGCCGGCGCCGCCTGCCGCTTCGAATTCGCGCCGCACCGTGTCGAAACGGCGCGGATCGGCGCCCTGAAAGGAGAAGATCGACTGCTTCTCGTCGCCGACCACGAACAGCGTGCGCGGCAAAGCGCGCCCCTCGCGCGCACCGGCGCCGGCGAAGAATTCGGCCACCAGCGGGCGGATCACCTCCCATTGCTCGGGGCTGGTGTCCTGCGCCTCGTCGAGCAGCACATGGTCGATGCCCTGGTCGAGCTTGTAGTGCACCCAGGCCGAGGCGCCGGAGGCCAAGAGCCGCCGCGCCGCGTCGACCAGATCGGCGAAGTCGAGCACGCCGCGCGCCGCCTTGGCCCTGACATAGCGCCGCGCCGCCTCGCGGCCGAGAATCAGCACCGCGCGGCTGCGCTCGAAGGCGCGGGCCGCCGCGAGTTCGCGCGCCAGCGGGGCGATGCGGTCGCGCTCGGTGAGAAGCTCAGGATATTTCGCCCGCGCCGCCGCATTGCCGAACTGCCCGTCGGCATAGGGCTCGCCATCCTCCTTCAGGAACACGCCGGCATAGGCTTCGGCCACCGCCTCCTCCGGCGCCAGCGCCGCCTCGTGCAGGGCCTGCCCGCGCCTGGCGCAATTGCCGCCTTCCAGAACCAGCGCTTCGGCCAGCCCGGTCCACGCGCCGCGCGGGATCAGCGCCGCCTCGACGAGGGCCCGCTCGATCTCGCGTGACGCCACCGGCGCGTCGAGCCCGACGGCGCGGGCCAGATCGTCCTCGCTCGCTTCCAGCGCCGGGGCATCGGCCACCAGTTCTTTCAGCAGTTCGTTGATGCCGGTGTCGGAGGTCTGGCCGACGATCAGCGCCAGCGCCTGGCCGAGCGCGCTCTCCGGAGCCCCGGCCGCCTCCAGCACCACCTCGGCGCGCACTCGGGCGAGAAGCTCCAGCCGCGCCGCCTCCTCCAGTTCGCCGAAACCGGCGGGCACCCCGGCCTCGAACGGGAAAGCGTGCAGCAGCGCGCCGCAAAAGGCGTGGATGGTCTGGATCTTCAGCCCGCCCGGCGTTTCCAGCGCCTGCGCGAACAGGCGCCGCGCCTGCGCCCGCCGCTGCGGGCCGGGTTCGCCGCCATCGGTGCGGACGATCTCGGCGTCGAGCGCCTCGTCGTCCAGCGTTGTCCAGCGGCGCAGTTCGCCCAGCACCCGGTTGGCCATGTTGGCCGCCGCCGCCTTGGTGTAGGTGAGGCAAAGAATGCGCCCGGGCGGCACCCCGCGCATGAGCAGGCGGATCACCCGCCGCGCCAGCACATGGGTTTTGCCCGAGCCGGCATTGGCCGAGACCCAGGCGGAAAACATCGGGTCGGAGGCGGAGGTCTGCAGCACGGTCGCCGCCCGCAGCGCGCCGGGGGCGAGATCGGTGGCATCGCTCATTCCTCGCCCTCCCCGCCGGTCGACCATTCCTTCGCCCGCGCCAGATGGTCGTAATCGCCATAGCGCCCGCCGAACATCGGCCGCGCCAGCGAGGCATAGCCGCGCGAAGGGTTCTCGAAGGCGGCGATCAGCGTCTGCAGCCGCGCCAGCGTGTCGGTGGCGAGGCCGGCGGCGGTCGCGTCCTTGTCGACCGCGCCGATCTCCTTCACCTCAGCCGTGCCGAGCCGGACATAGACCAGCGCCGCCGCCTCTTCGCCCGGCACATCCGGGAAACACCCCGCTGCGGCCATGGCCGCTTCCAGCGGCAGTTGCGGGGAGTAGTGCACCGCCGTCTGCCTCGCCGTCGGCACCGCGCCGGTCTTGAAGTCGAGGATCGCCAGCCCGCCCTCGGCCAACTGCTCGATACGGTCGGCGCGCCCCGTCAGGGTGAAGCGCCCGCCCGCCAGCTTCAGGCGCCCATATTTCTCGGCGAACACGCGGCGGGTACGGGTGCGCCGCGCCCGCTCCCAGCCGATCACCCGCGGCACCAGCCGGGCGAAGCGCGCCCACCACAGCGCGTGCTCGGCGGGAAACGCCTCCAGCGGCGCGAAGGCCCGCCGGCCACAGGCCAGCAGCACCGCCTCGGCATCCTCCGGCAGCGCCTCGGGAAAAGCCTGCGCGAAGCTGCCGAGCGCATCATGGATGGCGCTGCCGCGCTCGCCGGCGCCCGGCGCCTCGTCCAGCCCGTCCAGCGGGGCGAGGCGCAGCACGTGGCGGGCATAGATGGTGTAGGGGTCGCGCAGCCAGGTCTCGATCTCGGTGACGCTGAGCTGCTTCGGGCGCCGTTCCAGCGGCGGCGCCGGTTCCGGCCGGGCGATGCGGGCGGCGGGCGGCTCTTCCTCGATGAATCCGGCGAGACGGCGGAAGCGGTCGCCGCGCGCGATCGCCTCCCGCCAGCGCGCCTCCCCGCTCACCGCCGCGAGGCGCTGGAGGAAGCGCGAGGGCACGCTCGGCGCCCCGCCGAGCTTGCGCGGATAGGACAGCACCAGTTGCGGCGCGCCGCAGCCTTGCGCGAAATCATGGGCGGAAAGGCCGATGCGCCGCTCCGGCGCCTCCAGCCCCAGCGCGGCGCGCATCGGCCGGCTGAGCCAGGGGTCGGCGCGCACCGCGTTCGGCCAGGTCCCTTCGACCAGCCCCGCCAGCACCACAAGGTCGACGCCGACGAGGCGCGCTTCCAGCGGCCCGAGAATGCGCAGGCGGGCGCCGGGCAGCAGCGGCGGGCGCACCGGCTGGCTGGCGAGCAGCAGCACCAGCGCGGCGGCATAGTCGGCCAGTGTCATATCCGGCGCATGGGCCGCGCCCTCGCCCAGCGCCTCGAAGGCGCGGGTGAGTTCGGCCAGCGCCATCTCGTCCGCCGGGAAATCGATCTGCGGCCCGCCAGCGTCCGGGCCGCTCCACGCCGCCTGCACCGCCGCGCGATGCGCCTCCAGCAGGACCGCGAAGGGATGCTCGCCCTCCCCCAGCGCCAGCAGCGGGGCCAGCGCCGCGGCGATCCGCCCCGCCAGCGCGCCGGCAAGGGCGCGGCGTTCCTCGCCGATACCGGCGCGCGGGTCGCGCGGGTGAAAGCCCTTCGGCTCGAAGCCCGCCACCGCCCCGGTCAGCCCCGGCGCGCCCGGCGCCGGGCGCGGGCCGCGCAGCACCATCATCTCCAGCGCGTCGGCGCCGGCGTCGAGGCGGGCGCGGTCCAGCCCGAAGCGGGCCAGCGGGTGGCGCAGCACGGCGGAAAGCGGCAGCGGCGCCAGTTGCTCGCGGCAGGCATCGGCGACCAGTCGGGCGAAGCGGCCCGGCCCGCTTTCCGACAGCGGCTCGCCGGCGGAATCGTCGATTCTCAACTCGAAGCGCAGCAGCTCGGCCGCCACCCGCCGGGCGAGGTCGCGGTCGGGGGTGATCAGCGCGCCGCTGCGCCCCGGCACCTCCAGCACCTCGCGCAAGGCCAGCGCGATGGCGAGCGCCTCGTCGCGCGCGTCCTCGGCCTCGATCACGCTCACCCCGGCCAGCGCCGCGTCGATGGCGGGACCGTCCAGCCGTGCCGAAAGGGTCGCCCATTGCTCGGTGGAGGCGACCGGGCGCAGCGCCTCGGAGAGCAGCGTCTCGCGCCCGTGCGGCGCCGGCGGCGCCAGCTCGCGCACCGCCTCGCGGGTGACGCGCATATGGCGCTTGAGCAGCAGCGCGAGGCCATATTGCGGGTGGCTCGGCGCGCTGGCCTCCTCATCCGTCAGCGCCTCCCAGGAGCGCGCGTCGAGGGCGAGGTCGAGCCCCGGCAGCACGACGCAACCGTTCGGCAGATGGGCCACGGTGGCCAGCAGCCGGGCCGTCGCCGGCATCGAGCCGGTGGAGCCGGCGGCGATCACCGGGCCGCCCTCGGGCAGGCTCGCCAGCCGCTCCGCCTCGGCGGCGATCAGCCGGTCGCGGCGCACGCTGGCGTCGACGCAGCCCTCGGCTTCGAGGAAGGCGGGCCAGAAGGCGCGGGCGATCTTGAGGAAGTCGAGCGCCATGTCCCAGTAGCGGTCGTGCTCGCCGGGCACCAGCGCGTCGAGCCGCTCCCACGGCACTTCCTGCGCCGCCATCTCGTCGATCAGCCGCGCCAGTTCGTCGGCGAGGGCGAATTCGGCGCCCGGCCCGGCGGCGACCGCGACGCGCCCGTCCTGCCCCGCCAGCGCCCGGCGCCACGCCCGGATGAGGCTGGCGAGCGCGAGGCGGCGCGTGGTCGGCGGCACCTGGCGCGGCGGGTCGGTATAGCTCTCGGCGAAGGCCAGCGCGTCCTCGTCGACATCGCCGACCGGCACGATGCGCGGCAGCAGCGTCACCCCCGCCCCCATCCGCGCGCGCAGCGCCTCGGCCAGCAGGCGGCCAGCGCGGCGGGTGGGCAGGAACACGGTGGCCCGGGCCAGCAGCAGCGGGTCGCCGCGCGGGGCGAAGCCCGGAACGAGTTCGCCGTCGAGCAGCGCATCGGCCAGCGTCGCCACGAAAGACGCCGAGGGCGGGATGGTGAACAGCCTCGGCCCGCGGCGCGGCGCGTCAGCGCTCATGCGCCCGCTCCCGGCGCTGGCGGCGCGGCGGCCATCGGGTCAGTCCTTGGAGCGGCGGATGGCTTCCTCCGCCTCGGCGATGGCTTCCGGCGTGCCGACATGCATCCACACCCCTTCCATGCGCTGGCCGAACAGCCGGCCGGCCTCGGCGGCGCGGCGGAACAGCCGGCTCAGCGAGAACGGCCCTTCCGGCGCGTCCGCGAAGATAGACGGCGCCACCACCGCCGCGCCAGCATAGACGAAGGGAACGGTGAGCCGCTCCGGCCGGGGGGTGAGGCGTCCCTCACCGTCCATCAGAAAATCGCCGCGCCCCTCATAGCCGATCGAGGCCACCGCCGGCGCCAGCAGCAGGCAGATGTCCATCGCCTGCGGGTCGAACCGGGCGGCGAGCGCGGAAAGGTTCGGCCGTATGCCCTCGATCCAGAGGGTGTCGGCGTTGACGACGAAGAACGGGTCGGGGCCGAGCAGCGGCAGCGCCTTGCGGATGCCGCCGCCGGTCTCCAGCAACTGGGCGCGCTCGTCGGAGAGCAGGAGGCGCGGGCGGGTGCGGCCGGCGAGGTGGCGCTCCAGCACATCGGCGTGCCAGTGCAGGTTCACCACCGCCGTCTCGACGCCGGCATCGGCCAGCCGGTCGAGCGCGAGGTCGATCATCGCCCGCCCGCCGATCTCGACCATCGGCTTGGGTATGGCATCGGTCAGCGGGCGCATGCGCGTGCCGAGGCCGGCAGCGAGCACCATGGCAGTGGTGATGGCGGTCATGGGTGCCCGGGTTTGTTCGGCGTTGCGGGGGAAGCAGGATCCGCGGGCGTTTCCGCTGCCGGCGCGTCGGCGGCGGGAATGGCCGTGGCCGGGGCGGGCGGGGGCTGGAACGCCGATGCCGGGCCGGACGGGCGCGGCGCCGGGGTCGCGCGCGCCTCCGGTGCGAAAGACGGCATGGCCGGCCGGCCGGAGGGCAGCGGCGGGCGCGGCAGCGGGCCGCCGATGGGCCGGGCGCCGACCGGAAGGCGCGCGGCGCCCGGCGCCGGCACATGGTCCTTGTACCAGCTCGCGAGGCCGCCGAGATCGGGGAAGGACAGGCAGCGCTGCAGATAGGCCCAGATGCGCGGCAGGTGGCCGAGATAGACCGGCTTGCGGTCGCGCTGGTTGAGGCGGGTGAAGATGCCGAGGATCTTGGTGGCGCGCTGCGCCCCCATCACCGCATAGGAGGCGGCGAACGCCTTGGTGTCGAAGGTCGGATCGCCCGCCCGCCGCGCCTTCACATAGCGGGTGAGCAGGGCGAGTTCGAGCGCCTCCGGCACGTCGACGCGGGCGTCCTGCGCCAGCGAGACGACGTCATAGGCGGGCGGGCCCATCACCGCGTCCTGGAAGTCCAGCAGGCCGATCTGCGCCAGCCCGGCGCGCTGGGGCAGCCACATCAGGTTCGGCGAATGATAGTCGCGCAGCACCCAGACCGGCTTCTGCGCCAGCGACGGCGCCAGCGCCGCCGCCCAGAGCTGGCGGAAGGAGCGATGGGCGTCGATCGGCACCCGCCCGCCGGCATGGGGCAGGTACCAGTCGAGCAGCAGCTCGACCTCGATCAGCATGGCGTCGAGATCGTAGGGGGGCAGATGATGATCGAGCCCGGTGGTGACCGGAACTGTCGCCGGCAGGTCCTGCGCGTGCAGCGCCGCCAGCACGTCGGCGGCCCGCTCATAGCGCTCCGCCACTGGCACCGGCGGCGTGCCTTCGAGCACCCCCTCGTCGCCGAGATCCTCGATCACCAGCAGGCCCGCATCGAGATCGCCGCCATAGATGGCGGGCGCCGAGAGGCCGCGCGCCCGCAGCGCCCGCGCCATCGCCACGAAGGGCTTCACGTCCTCGGCGAGATGGGCGATGGCGCTGTAGGACTTGCCGCCGCGCACCGGCGGGCCGTCCGGGCGGCGGGGAGCGTTCATCAGCACGGCGTTGCGCTTGGGGCCGACGAGCCGCTCATAGGCGCGGGTCGAGGCGTCGCCCTGCAGATGCCGGCGCTGCGCCGGGCCGAAGCCGACCTGATCGAGCAGCGCCCGGATCGAGCGCATGCGGAACAGCGCGCCGGCCATCCGGCCGAAGCCGAACAGCCGCACCCGGCGCATCTTCTCGGCGCCTTCCGGCGGCAGGGTGATGTGCACTTCCAGCCGGTCCGGCTGCGCCACCGCGCCCTCGGCCCGCTCGGCCCATTCCACCAGCGTCACCGCGCCGTCGGTCTGCTCGCCCCAGCCGAGTTCGTCGAGCTCGGAGGGGTCGCCCAGGCGGTAGAGATCGGCATGCACCACACGGTGGCGCGGCAGGTCGTAGACCTGCATCAGCGTGAAGGTGGGGCTCGGCACTTCCAGTTCCGGGTCGCCCGCCAATTCGCGGATCATCGCCCGCGCCAGCGTGGTCTTGCCGGCGCCGAGATCGCCGCCCAGCGTCACCAGGTCGCCCGGTCGCAGCAGCGCCGCGAGGTCCATGGCGAGGCGCCCGGTGGCGGTCTCGTCGGGCAGCACCACGTCCCAGTGCGCCACCGGGCTGGTCGGGACGGAACCGGTGCTGCGGCTGTCGATCATCGCCCTACTCCGCCGCGTTCCGGCCGGCATCGGCCACGCGCGGGAAAGTGCAGGTGACCAGCGTCCCTCCGCCCGGCGCCGCGCTCAGGCTGACCGTGCCGCCATGCAGCGCCACCAGCGAGCGCACGATGGACAGGCCGAGGCCGACCCCGCGATGGCGCGAGCCGGCGGTGTGGCTCTCGAAGCGGTCGAACGCCCGGGCGCCGATTTCCGGCGCGATGCCCGGGCCGGTGTCGCGCACGCGGAACACAACCTTGTCGTCGCGCCGCTCGGCGGAAAGGGTGACGGTGGACCCCTCGGGGGCGAAGCCGACCGCGTTGGACAGCAGGTTGTAGAGCACCTGCCGCACCCGCTTGGCATCGGCGCGGAAGCTGCCGGCGGCGTGCGGCAGCTCGATGGAGAGACGGATGCCGCCCTCGGCGAGGCGGTCGCGCACCCCTTCCGCCGCCGCCTCCATCGCCGCCCGCAGGTCGACATCGGCGAGGTCCAGCGTCATCGCCCCGGCGTCGATGGTGGCGAGGTCGAGAATGTCGTTGATGATGGCGAGCAGTGCCGCGCTACTCTCGGTGATGTGGTTCACATAGGCGCGCTGCTTGGGGTTGAGCGGGCCGATGCCGGTGTCGTCGAGCAACTGGGCGAAGCCGATGATGGTGGTCAGCGGCGAGCGCAATTCGTACGAGACATGGCTGACGAAGGTGCTCTTGAGATGGTCGGCGGCCACCAGCGCCTCGTTGCGGTCGACCAGCGCGCGCTCCACATGGACGCTGTCGGTGATGTCGCGCAGCGTGACCAGCGTGCCGCCATCGGGCAGCGGCTGGGTGGAGCCGTCGAGAATCGTGCCGTCATTGCGCTCCATGCGGAACTCGGTCGGCACCCGCGCCTCGATGCCGGTGACGGCGGCGCGCAGCCGTGGCCACACCGCGCCGTCGGTGGTCAGGCGGCGGCAGGCCTCGGCCACGAGGTCGATATGGGGATGGGCGTCGAGCGCCGCCTTGTCGAAGTGCCAGAGCCGGCGGAAGGCGGAATTGGACAGGCCGAGCCGGCCGTCGCTGCCGAACACCGCCACCGCCTCGGCCAGCGCGTCCAGCGTCTCGCTCTGGATGCGGGTCAGCGACACGAAGCGGCTCTCCAGCGCCAGGCGTTCCGTCACCTCGTCGAACAGATAGGTGACGCCGCCCTCCGGGTTCGGCGCGGTGACGACGCGCAGCGTGCGCCCGCCCGGCAGGTGCCACCAGTGCTCGCGCGGCTCGATGGCGCGGTAGGCGGCGTGCAGGTCCTCGCGCCAGACGCGGAAATCGGCCTGTTCCGGCAGGCGCCGCGCCGCGCGCAGCCGGTCGAGCACGGCGCCGTCGGTCGGGCGGTCGTCGAGAAAGGCGGCGTCGAGATCGAACAGGCTGGCATAGGCGGCGTTGTGGAACACCAGCCGCCGGTCGGCGCCGAAGATCGCCACCGCCGTGGCGAGCTGGTCGAGCGTGCGGCGATGGGCCCCGACGACATGGGCGAGTTCCGCCCGCACCGTCTCGGCCTCGGTGGCGTCGAGCGCGATGCCGGCGGCCCCGCCCCCGACCGGCACCTCCAGCACGTCGCGCACCTGCCGCGTGCCGGCCACCACCACCGGCAGGCGGGCCTTGAAGGGCTGGCTCGCCGCGTGCAGCTTGCGCGCCTTGGCGCGGGTCTGCTGGTCGAGCAGCGAGAGGTCGCGCAGCGCGGCATCCTGGCCGTCCGGCGCCTCCACCGCATGGGCATAGGCCGCGTTGCTCCAGCGCAGCCGGCCATCCTCGCCGCCGACCCAGACCGGGGCCGGCAGCGCCTCCAGCAGCGCGCGCAGCGCCGAGCTTTCCTCGTCGAGCGCGCGATAGGCGGCCTCCAGCCGGGCCTGGTCGAGCCGCACCCCGGTGATGTCGCGCAGGCGCAGCACCACGGCGGAGCCGACCGGGCGCCCCTCCGCCTCGACGAAGCGCCCGTCCTGCGTCCCCAGCGTGGCCGCGAGCGGGGTGCCGCGCGCGCGCAGGCGGTCCACCGCCGCCTCGATCTCATGCGCCGACACCGGCGTGAGCCAGGCGCCGAACGCCAGGATGCGGGCGGGGGCGGCGACGCCGGTGAAGGCAGGCGTGTTGCCGATGATCTCGGGATCGGCCGCCGGATCGCGCCAGACGATGACGATCTGCGGCTCGGCCATCAGCAGGGCGCGCGCCTCGTCGATCTGCGCTTCCAGCCGGGCGATCTCGCCGAACGCCTCCGCCTCGCGCTGCAGCGACTGCCGGCGGTAGCGCAGATGGACGATGGCGGTGGTGGCGGCGAAGACGATGAGGCCGACGACGAGGGCGAGGCCGATCAGCGCGCTCGGCTCCTGCACCGCCAGCACCGCGAAGATCGGCTCGGAAGCCGGCTGCGCCCGCGCCGGCAAAACCGAACCGGCGAGCCCGCCGCCGATGAGGGCGACAAGGATCGCGCGCGACGCATGCCGGGAAGTCACGGCGCGGGCAACGCCCCGGAGGCCACCGGTGAGCGCCGCCCGGCGCCTTCCGCCCTGATGCCCGCCCCTGCCGGCCGGATGCGCCATCCGCGCCCGCCTCCCCTTGCCGACTGCCGCCTGTTCGGCCGGCACCTCACCCAGGGCGAGGCACCGAATCACCGAGACTTTATCGAAGCCGGAGTCGCTCTAGAAGGGCCGTCCCCGCGGTACACAGGCCGAGGATCAAAGTCCTTCGAAAAGGGCGGTAGAAAGATAACGTTCGGCGAAGGAGGGAATGATGACGACGATGGTCTTGCCCTCGTTTTCCGGCCGCGCGCCCACCTCCAGCGCCGCGGCGATGGCCGCGCCCGAGGAAATGCCCACCGGGATGCCTTCCAGCCGGGCGACGGCGCGGGCGGTCTCGAACGAGGTCTGGTTGCCGACCGTCACCACCTCGTCGATCACCGAACGGTCGAGCACCTCCGGCACGAAGCCGGCGCCGATGCCCTGGATCTTGTGCGGGCCGGGAGGGCCGCCGGAGAGCACCGGGCTGTCCTCCGGCTCCACCGCCACCAGCCGCAGGCCGGGCTTGCGCGGCTTCAGCACCTGGCCGAGGCCGGTGATGGTGCCGCCGGTGCCGACGCCGGAGATGACGATATCGACCGCGCCGTCGGTGTCGTTCCAGATCTCCTCCGCCGTGGTGCGGCGGTGGACGGCCGGGTTGGCGGGGTTACGGAACTGCTGGGGAATGATGGCATCGGGAAGCTCCTTCACCAGTTCCTCGGCCCGCGCCACCGCACCGCGCATGCCCTGCGCCGCCGGGGTCAGCACCAGTTCGGCGCCGAGCAGCGCCAGCATCTTGCGGCGCTCGACCGACATCGATTCGGGCATCACCAGAATCAGCCTGTAGCCGCGCGCGGCGGCGACGAAGGCGAGCGCGATGCCGGTATTGCCGGAGGTCGGCTCCACCAGCACGGTGCCGGCCTTGATGACGCCCGCCTCCTCCAGCGCCTCGATCATCGAGACGCCGATGCGGTCCTTGACGCTGCCGATCGGGTTGAAGAATTCGAGCTTGGCGAGAATGCGCGCCTTCACCCCGCGCTCGGCCGGCAGCCGGTTGAGCTGCACCAGCGGCGTGTCGCCGATGGTTTCGGTGATCGAATTGTAGACCCGGCCGCGACCCGGCTTCGCGTCGGTCGGGCGCTTCACGGAACTGTCGGCGGGCGTGTTCGGGGCGGTCTCGGCCATGGGTGCCTCCAGCAAAGCGGAACCGGCAACGATGGCGCGGCCCGTCATTGGCTCACTGATTTCGCTGGCACCCCTAGCATATTCACGACATCAAGTCGAGAAAACACACAATGCACAACTCTAAATCGTGAAATCAATGCCCTCGGGCATGCCCTTGCGCAGCGTGTTCTGCGCGGCGGCGCGGCACAGGTCCTCCACCGTCACCGCGTCGAGTGCCGCCTCGAAGGCGCGCTCGGCCTCGGCGACGGCCGGCTGCACGATGTCGCGGACGATCGGCGGAAAGTCCTCCAGCGCATCCTCGCTCTCCGCCTCGACAACGCGGACCACCTCGGCGACGGTGATCCGCCGTCGCTCGCGCGCCAGTTCGTAGCCGCCGCGCGGGCCGCGCACGCCTTTCAGCACGCCGGCATGGACCAGCGCCTGCAGCACCGGCTCCAGATGGCGGGGCGGCAGTTCGTGCCGGGCCGCCAGCGCCTTCGCCGCCACCGGCATGCCACGGGCGTGCAGCGCGACGTCGACGACGGCGGCGATGGCGAGGAGGCTTTTATCGGAGAGGCGCGGCATGGTTCTTGGCTAGCGCGATATTTGCCGGCCGTCGAGCCCTGTGGAACCAAATCCACCATCACCGCGCGTTGTTTCGTCCAGATCCCCGGTCTCGACCAGCTTAATGCGTGTCACCGGCGCCACCACCATCTGGGCGATGCGCTGGCCGCGCGCCAGCACCACCGGCTCGGCGCCGAGATTGACCAGCAGCACCTTCACCTCGCCACGGTAGTCGGAATCGACCGTGCCCGGTGCGTTCAGCACCGTCAGCCCCTGCTTGAGCGCGAGGCCCGAGCGCGGGCGCACCTGCGCCTCGAACCCTTCCGGCAGGGCCAGCGCCAGCCCGGTCGGCACCGCCGCGCGGGCCAGAGGGGCGAGCGTCAGCGTCTCGCCCTCCGCCAGCGCCGCCATCAGGTCGAGCCCGGCCGCGCCTGATGTGGCATAGGCGGGCAGCGGCAGCCCCGCGCCATGCGGCAGCACGCGGACGGCGACGTCGATACTCACGGGGCGGTCTCCAGTGGCCCGAGGACGGCGGCGAGGCGGGCGATCAGCGTCTGCGCGACCGCCGCCTTGGAAGCGGGCGGCCACGCCTCCACCCCCGCGCCGGTGATGAGATGCACGGCGTTGGAATCCCCGCCCATCACCCCGCCGGGAATGCCGCTGCGGGCCGACACGTCATTGGCGACGATCCAGTCGCAACCCTTGCGGGCGCGCTTGGCCTGCGCATAGGCGACGACGTTCTGCGTCTCCGCCGCGAAGCCGATGACGAGGCGCGGCCGGCCTTCCGCGCGATGGGCGATGGTGGCGAGGATGTCGGGATTCTCGGTCAGCGCCAGCGGCGCCAGCGCGCCGCCGTCCTTCTTCATCTTCTCGTCCGCCGCGCTCGCGGCGCGCCAGTCTGCCACCGCGGCGGCGAAGATGGCGACATCCGCCGGCAGCGCGGCCTCCACCGCCGCCAGCATGTCGCGCGCGCTCTCGACATGGCGCACGGCGACGCCGGGCGGGTCGGGCAGGTTCACCGGGCCGGAGACCAGCGTCACCCGCGCCCCGGCACGGGCGGCGGCGGCGGCGATGGCATGGCCCTGCTTGCCGGAGGAGCGGTTGGCGATATAGCGCACCGGGTCGATCGGCTCATGGGTCGGGCCGGAGGTGACCAGCACGTGCCGGCCCGCCAGCGGCCCCCCGGCGCCCAGCAGCCGCTCGATGGCGGCGACGATTTCCAGCGGCTCGGCCATGCGCCCCGCCCCGTCCTCGCCGCGCTCGGCCATGGCGCCGTCATTGGGCCCGACAAAGGCGGTGCCGTCGGCGGCGAGCCGGGCCGCGTTGCGCCTTGTGGCGGGGTTGGCCCACATCGCCGGGTTCATCGCCGGGGCGAGCAGCAGCGGCCGCGTGTTCGCCAGCAGCACGGCGGAGGCGAGATCGTCGGCGAGGCCGTGCGCCAGCTTCGCCATCAGGTCGGCGGTGGCCGGCGCAACGACAACAAGGTCCGCCTCACGCGAGAGGCGGATATGGCCGATATCCTGTTCCGCCTCGCGGTCGAACAGTTCGGTGAACACCTTCTCATGGCTCAGCGCGCCGGCCGCCAGCGGCGTGACGAAACGCTGCGCCGCCGGTGTCATCACCACCCGCACCGCCGCCCCGCGCTCCTTGAGCCGGCGGATCAGGTCGAGGCTCTTATAGGCGGCGATGCCGCCGCCGATGATGAGTAGCAGGCGCTTGTCGGCAAGCATGTCGGTCCTCGGGCCCGGATCGGGACAGTGGGCCGTTCATACAGCCAAAAGCCGATTCGGCCGAAGGGCAAGGTCGAACATGCTGAACGCCCGCCGCCGGCACGCACCCGGCCGGCGGCGGCGTGGAAGCGCCCGGCCTATTTCGCGAACTCCAGCCGCGCCGGCGAGGGCGACGCCAGACCGGGAAGGAAGCTGAAGTCGGACGGCGTTGTGCCGTCCACCAGCGTCGCCCCGCGATGGCAGGCGACGCAGGAGCCCGGTCCGCCCGACGCCGTCGGCTCGGTGTTGTTCTGGATGTAGGTCTCCAGCGTCGTGTTGGAGAGCAGGCCCGGCACAGCGTCGCTGGGATAGGGTGGCAGCGCCCCGTCGACGCCGATCGCTCCCCATTGGGTTCCGACGAGCTTGTAATGGGCCAGCGGCGACCCCGTCGTCGCCAGCGCGGCCTGCCACTGGGCGTTGAGCTGGTCGGTCAGGGTGTAGACCTGCCAGCACCGCACCACCTGCGGCCCGAGATAGAAGGTCCGTCCGTTCACGCTCACGGGCTGGGTATAGTCTTTGGCGTAGGGCTGGATCGGGTTCCAGACAAAGGCGGGGCCGGTCGTCGAGGGCGTGGGAGGGACGTTGGTCGCGACCGCGACGGGGCTCGCCAGCGGCACGAAATAGGACCCGGCCGCCGCCCCCGACGCCGCCCCGCCGCAGGACGGCTTGTTCAGAGTGGTGCACGCCTGGGGGTTGGTCAGGTCGCACGCCGTCTCAGCCAGTGGGGCGTTGTCGACATGCTCGAAGGTCGACCAGATCCATTCCGGCTCAAGGGCGATGTTCGTGGCATAGTCGGGGTTGCGCTGGATGATGTGCATGCCGACCATGCCGACGGTCACCGTCGCGCAGATCGGCTGCGTGCCGATCACGAGGTCCGGCGCCACCGTCAGCAGCACCTTCTGGGTGATGTAGCGGCCGGCATCGTCATCGGTGCCGAGCAGGCGCCAGGCGATCTTCAGCTCCATCGCGCCGCGCGTGCCCCGCGGGTCGGTGGAGGAGGCGGTGAAGGCGACGCTGTCGCCCGCCGCCACGAAATTGTTCTGCCCCGTGACGGTCAGCAGCGTGTTGAACGGATTGCCGCCCGGCGCCGCGAGATAGGCGATCTCGGTGACATTCAGCCGGCGCTCGAACAGGGTCCAGTTGCCGTTGATGTCGATCAGCGGCACGTTGGTCGAAGCCTGGTAGTAATCGTCGTTCTTCTGGGAGGGGTTGCCGCCGCCGTCGCTGCCGATGGAAATGACCGGCAGGTTCGAGGGGTTGGCGCAGGCGGCCTGCACCGGCGCATTGCCGAACACCCGGTTCACCTTCGCCCATGTCTGCCACACACGCAGGCCCGTGGCCGCGAGGCCTTTTTCCGCCGGCGCCGATTCGGTCCCCGCGATCCAGTTCAGCCCGACGAAGCTCTGCCACGACATGTTGTCGAACGGCGTCTGCGGATCGGTTTCGCTGCTGGTGGGCAGCCCGCCGACGATGGCGGTATAGCCGATGCTATGGTCGAGGTCCGGGTCCGGGCCGATATAGGCCGGAATGATCGAACAGGGCGCCGTTCCGCCATCGGCGCAGAACACCGCCGCCGGGACATAGGGCGACTGGCTGTAGGCATATTGCGCGGCGGCCGTGGTGAGGCCTACCGCTCCGGCGAGGCACAGCATGGATATGGCACGCATGGTCCTTCTCCCCGCAAAGATTGCAGGGAGTAGCATTACACCACATCGACCCTTTCCGCACCCTGAAGTTGCATCAATTCAACAATACAATTGACTTGCCTGACCCCGCTTCAGAACAGCATCTGCGCCGCCACCAGCCCGGCGATCACCCATAGTGCCGCGGTCATCCAGCGATTGCCGCGCCCCTCGGCGCGGCCGATGGCGTCGGTGGTCTGCGGCGAGAGGGTGAGCCCGTCGCGGGTGGCGGCGTCGAGCTGGGCGGCGATGCGCTGGCCCTGCGCGATCAGCTCGGGCAGCGTCTGCAGCGAGCGGCCGACCGCCCCGAAGCCGGTCGCCACCTCCTCGATCCGCCCGGCCGGGCCGAGGTTGCGCTCGATCCAGGCCCGCACCACCGGCTCGGCGGTCTTCCACATGTCGAGCTGCGGGTCGAGATTGCGGGCGACGCCTTCCACCACCACCATGGTCTTCTGCAGCAGCAGTAGTTCGGGCCGCGTCTGCATGTCGAACAGCGCCGTCACCTCGAACAGCAGGGTCAGCAGCTTGGCCATGGAGATCTGGTCGGCGCGGCGCGAATAGATCGGCTCGCCGATGGCGCGGATCGCCTGGGCGAAATCCTCCACCGAATGGTGCGGTGGCACGTAGCCGGCCTCGAAATGCACCTGCGCGGTGCGCAGCCAGTCGCGGGTGATGAAGCCGAACAGGATTTCCGCGAGGAAACGCCGCTCCTTGTGGCCGAGCCGGCCCATGATGCCGCAATCCACCGCCACCAGCTTGCCGTCGGCGTCGATGAACAGATTGCCGGGGTGCATGTCGGCGTGGAAGAAGCCGTCGCGCAGCGCGTGGCGCAGGAAGGACTGCATCACGATACGCCCGAGCTGCGGCAGGTCGTGCCCGGCCGCGCGCAGAGCGTCCAGATTGTTCAGCTTGATGCCGTCGACCCATTCCGTGGTCAGCACCTCGCGCCCGGTGCGGTCCCAGTCGACCGCCGGCACGCGGAAATCGGCGTCCTCGCGCGTGTTCTGCGCCAATTCGGACAGCGCCGCGGCCTCCAGCCGCAGGTCCATTTCCATCGACACGGAACGCGCCAGCGTGTCGACCACCGCGACCAGCCGCAGCCGCTTGCCTTCCGGCGTGCTGCTCTCGCCCAGCCGGGCGGCGCGGTAGAAGGAGGACAGGTCGATGCGGAAGCGGCGCTGCACGTCGGGCCGCAGCACCTTCACCGCCACCCGGCGCGCCGTGCCGTCGGCGTCGACAACCTCGCCCTGGTGCACCTGCGCGATCGAGGCCGCCGCCAGCGGCAGGTCGAGCCGTGCATAGACCTCGCCCACCGGGCGGTCGAAGGTGCGCGCGATGGTCGCCTCGGCCACGTCCTGCGGGAAGGGCGGCATGCGGTCCTGCAGCAGTTCGAGATCGCGCGCGAGCTGCGGGCCGACCACGTCCGGCCGGGTGGCGAGGAACTGGCCGAGCTTCACATAGGAAGGGCCGAGCCGCGACAGCGCCGCGCCCAGCCGGGCGGCGCTGGAGGCCGGCCCGCCCCGCTCGATCAGCCCGGCCAGCGCGAACAGCGGCTCCGAGCCGGGCGGGCGCACGGCCGGGTCGATGCGCGAGGCGACGCCCTCGCGGGCCATCACGAAGCCCGCGCGCGCCAGGCGCAGATAATCGCCGAGGGGAGTGGCCACGGCGCTAGATCCGCACGCCGGAATGCAGCGCCACGATGCCGCCGGTCAGCGGCTGCCACGCCACGCGCTTGAACCCGGCCTCGCGCATCAGCTCGGCGAACGCCTCCGGCGGGGGAAACTTGCGGATCGATTCGACGAGGTACTGGTAGGATTCGGCATCGCCGGTCACCAGCCTGCCCATGCCGGGGATCAGCTTGAACGAATAGATATCGTAGATCGCGTCCAGCCCCGGCAGGTCGACGCGGGAGAATTCCAGCACGAAGCAGCGCCCGCCGGGCTTCAGCACCCGGCGCATCTCGGCAAGCGCCTTGTCCATGCGCGGCACGTTGCGGATGCCGAAGGCGACGGTGGCGGCGTCAAAACTCTTGTCGGCGAAGGGCAGCGCCTCCGCATTGGCCTCGACGAATTCCACCCGCTCGGCGAGGCCGAGCGCGGCGGCGCGCTCGCGGCCGACGCCGAGCATCCCGCCATTGATGTCGGCGACCACGGCGCGTGTGCCGCGCCCGCCGGCCTCGACGGTGCGGAAGGAGACGTCGCCGGTGCCGCCGGCCACGTCGAGCAGCCGGAAGGCCCGCTCATTCCGGGGCGGGCGCAGGCGCGAGACCAGAAGGTCCTTCCACGCCCGGTGCAGGCCGAGCGACATCAGGTCGTTCATCAGGTCGTAGCGGCGCGCGACCGAATGGAACACCTCGTCGACCATGCGCTGCTTGTCGCCCAGCGGCACGGTCCGGAAGCCGAAATGGGTGTCGGCGCCGGCACCCATATCCTGCGTGTCGCCAACCAGCTGTGTCTCCGCAACCATAGGCTCGCGGCTCCCGCGTTCGATCCGAAATCGGGCCGGACCATAGCGGAGAGGCCGCGCGCCTCCAAGCGGCCGGGCGGGAGAGGAAGAGGACCCAGCCATGCGGGAAGGTCTGGCCGCCGGAGACCGGTGGCCCGGCGCGCCGCCGGGCCGAATCGCCTGCCGCTATCGCCGGAGGGCGTTGCGCCCTCCCTCCGCTCACGGGCAGCGGACATAGACCATGGTGCCGTAGCGGCCGGCCACTTCCTGGTCCACCCATTTGAGCACCAGGATCTGGCCGTCGAAGCGCACCACCTCGCGGTCCGACTGGGCCCCCGGCGGCTCGTCCGCCAGGCCGATATAGATCGGGCCGTTGCCGACCTGCTTGGAAATCACCTCGGAAGGCTGGGCGTCGTCGGCCAGATACATCATGAAGCCGCCCGAGGGGCCGGCATTGATGACGTAGGGCTGGCGGCAGCCCTGGCGCGCCTGCGCCTCGGTGCGGGCCGCGTCGTCCGGGCGGTGATAGGCGGCGAGCCCCCATTTGCCGACGACCTGCTGCGCCGTGATCGGCGACGTGTACTGGGGCCGGGCCGGCTCGATGGGCTGGGGCGCGGGCGAGCTGGCGCAGCCGGCGAGGACGGCGGCGAGGACGGCGGCAAAGGCCAGACGGACGACGGGGAAAAACACGTTCATTGAGCACTCCGGAACGGAAGGCTGGCGGGCGGGCGGTCACGGATCAAGCACGAGCCTGCCAATTCTGATCCATGTATCGGGCATAATGAATGGTCTTTACGCCAGAAGACCAGCCGAACATAGTCCGCCCGCGCCCCGCCGTCGAACTCTCCCGGCCTTCCCGGCGAGAAAATGGACCGCGCCGGGCCGGAGTGACCGACGTGACCGATTTCCTCATCCGACCCGCGAGCGACGACGATGGCGATGCCATCGCCGCGCTGATCGCCGCCGCCTTTTCCGAGTATGAAGGCTGCGTGTTCGACCGCGCCGCCGAGTTCCCCGAGCTGGACGCCATCGCCAGCCATTTTTCCGCGCGGGGCGGCGCGGTCTGGGTCGCGCAGGGCGCGGGCGGGGTGATCGGCTCCATGGCGCTGGCGCCGACCCGGGACGCCGACGCGCCGCCCGGCGGGCACGAGATCTTCAAGGTCTATGTGGCGCGCGCCGCCCGGCGGCGCGGCGTCGCCCGCGCGCTGTTCGCCACCGCCCTCGCCGCGGCGCGGGCCGCCGGCGCGCCGGAACTGCGGCTGTGGACCGACACCCGATTCGCCGACGCGCACCGCTTCTACGAGCGCTGCGGCTTCACCCGCGCCGGCGCGGCCCGGGAGTGCCACGACCTTTCCCTCACCTGGGAATATGCCTACCGCCTGCCCCTCCCCGGGGCGGCCCGGCACCGGGAAGGTTGAGCCGACATGCTCCGACCTTTCATGCGCGGCCGCCGCCTCGTCGGGCCCGCCCTGGTGACGATCACCGCGATCGGCCTTTTGTCGATCATGGACGGGATGATCAAATACGTCACCGCCGAGCATGCCGCCGGCCAGATCGCGGTGCTGCGCTATATATTCGGGTCGCTGGCGGCGGCGGCGGTGTTCCTCGCCACCCGCACCCCCCTGCCCGCTCCCGCGACATGGCGCCCGCATCTGTGGCGCTCGGTGCTGGTGTCGATCACCGCCGTCACCTTCTTCTATTCGCTGTCGGCGCTGCAGCTCGCCGTGGCGCTGGCGCTTTCCTTCACCTCGCCGCTGTTCATCGCGGTGTTCGCGGCGCTGTTTCTCGGCGAGCGGCCGGGCAGGCCGGTGTTCATCGCGCTGGGGCTCGGCTTCGCCGGCGTGCTGGTGGTGCTGTGGAACGAGCTGGACGTCGGCGCCGGCGGCGATTTCGCCAGCGGCCCGGGCATAATGGCGGCCCTCGTCGCCGCCGTGACCTATGCGCTGGCCATGGTGACGCTGAAGAGCCGGGCGGCGCGCGATCCCGCGCCGACCATCGTGCTGCTGCAGAATGTGTTCTCGCTCGTGCTGCTGGCGCCTCTGGGCGCGCTGCAATGGACCCCGCCGACGGGGGCGGCGCTGGCGCTGTTCTTCGTCATCGGCCTGCTCGGCACGGCGGGGCATCTGTGCCTGGCCTGGGCCTATGCGCGGGCCGACGCCAGCCGGCTCGGCGTGTTCGAATACACCGCCTTCATCTGGGCGCTGGCCATCGGGCTGGCGGTGTTCAACGAACTGCCGGCGCCGAGCACGCTGGCCGGCGCGGCGCTCATCGCCGCCGGCGCCCTCATCGCCTCGCGGCGCAGCCAGGTGCGCGAGGCCGAGGTCGAGATCGGCCCGTGAGCGCCGGCCATGCCGGTGGCGGGGCTGGACCCCGCGCCGCAAGACGATAGGTTAGGCCGCGAAATGCCCCCTCGACGCCTCCCTCGGCGACCCGTCCGGAGTTCTGCGATGCGCCCCACCAAGGTTGCGCCCCCGAAGGCCGCGCCCCTTCCGCGCCTGCGCGCGGCCCTGTTCGCCGCCGCGTCTCTTGCCGCCGCGTCCCTTGCCGCCGCGCTCGTCCTGCCGGCCGGCGCCTCGCCGGCGGCCGCGGCCGAGCCGATCCGCATCGGCGAACTCAACAGCTACAAGGCGCAGGCCGCCTTCCTCGACCCCTATCGCAAGGGCATGGAGCTGGCGCTGAACCAGATAAACGCCGCCGGCGGCGTGATCGGGCGCCCGCTCGAACTCATCTCCCGCGACGATGGCGGCAATCCGGGCGACGCGGTGCGGGTCGCCACCGAACTGATCACCCGCGACAGGGTCGACCTCATCACCGGCACCTTCCTCTCCCATGTCGGGCTGGCGGTGTCCGAGCTGGCCAAGCGCCGCAAGGTGTTCTTCCTCGCCGCCGAGCCGCTGACCGACAAGCTGACCTGGTCGGACGGCAACCGCTACACCTTCCGCCTGCGCCCCTCCACCTACATGCAGGTGGCGATGCTGATGCCGGAGGCGGTGAAGGCCAACCGCAAGCGCTGGGCCATCGTCTATCCCAACTACGAGTACGGCCAGTCCGCCGCCGAAACCTTCAAGACGCTGCTGAAGGCAGCGCAGCCCGACGTCGAGTTCGTTGCCGAGCAGGCCACCCCGCTCGGCAAGATCGACGCCGGCCCGGTGGCGCAGGCGATCGCCGACGCCAGGCCCGACGCGGTGTTCAACGTGCTGTTCGCCGCCGACCTCGCCCGCTTCGTGCGCGAGGCCAATACCCGCCGGGCGCTGGAGGGCACCTTCGTCGTCAGCCTGCTGTCCGGCGAGCCGGAATATCTCGACCCGCTGAAGGACGAGGCCCCGGTGGGCTGGGTCGTCACCGGCTATCCCTGGTACGCGATCACGACCCCGGCGCATCAGGCCTTCCTCGACGCCTATCGCGCCGCCTATGACGACTATCCCCGCCTCGGCTCCATCGTCGGCTACGCCACCATCAAGTCCATCGCCGCCGGCATCGCCAAGGCCGGCAGCACCGATACCGAGAAGCTGGTGGAGGCGTTTGCCGGGCTTGAGGTCGACGGCCCGTTCGGCCCGTTCATCTACCGCGCCAGCGACCACCAGGCGACGATGGGCGCCTTTGTCGGCACGCTGGCGGTGAAGCACGGGCGCGGCATCATGCTCGATCCGGTCTATGTCGACGGCGCCAGCGTGCTGCCCTCCGACGCCGAGGTCCTGAGGCTGCGGCCGGCCGCGAACTGAGCGGAGGCGGGGCGCCGGCATGTCGTTCGAGTCGCTGCTGTTCCAGGCGGTCAACGGCCTCGCCTCGGCCTCCGGCCTGTTCCTCGTCGCGGCGGGGCTGTCGATCATCTTCGGCGTCACCCGCATCGTGAACATGGCGCATGGCTCCTTCTACATGCTGGGGCTCTATCTCGCCGTCACGCTGGCGCCGCTGCTGGGCGAGACGGTCGGCGGCGCGCTGGGATTCTGGGGCGGCATCGTCGCGGCCGCGCTGGTCACGGCCGGGCTCGGCGCGCTGGTGGAGGTGGTGCTGCTGCGGCGCATCTATGCGGCGCCGGAGCTGTACCAGCTGCTCGCCACCTTCGCCCTGCTGCTCATCATCAACGACGCCGCCCTCTATTTCTGGGGGCCGGAGGACATTCTCGGCCCGCGCGCGCCGGGCCTGTCCGGCTCGGTCGAGTTCCTCGGCCGCCACCTGCCGCAGTATGACATCTTCCTCGCCCTCATCGGTCCCATCGTCCTCATCGGCCTCCACATCGTCCTCACCGGTACGCGCTTCGGCCGGCTGGTGCGGGCGGCAACGCAGGACCGCGAGATGGTCGCGGCGCTCGGCATCAACGAGGCGGTGCTGTTCACCGCCGTGTTCGCGCTGGGCACCGGCATTGCCGGCCTCGGCGGGGCGCTGCAGATGGCGCGCGAACCGGCCAATCTCGCCCTCGACCTTTCCGTGCTGGGCGACGCCTTCGTCGTGGTGGTGGTCGGCGGCATGGGTTCGCTGCGTGGCGCCTATCTCGCCGCCCTGCTGGTGGCGGAAGTGAAGGCGCTGTGCACCGCGCTAGGTGTAGTGGAAGTCGCTGGCATCACCTTCAACATGTCGCGGCTGACGCTGGTCGCCGAGTTCCTGGTCATGGCGGTGGTGCTCGTCATCCGTCCGCACGGCCTGTTCGGCCGGCCGCAACCGGCCGCCGCAAGGCGCGGCGAAGCCGAGGCGCCACTGGTGCCGCTGGGCCCGCGCGGCCGCCTTGTCGCCCTCGCGGTGCTGGCCTTTTTCGCCGGCATCCCGTTGTTCAGCGCCTTCGCCAGCTACGCGCCGGTGCTGGCGCTGGACATGGTGATCGCCGCCCTGTTCGCCGCCTCGCTGCACCTGCTGATGGGGCCGGGCGGGCTCGCCTCCTTCGGCCACGCCGCCTATTTCGGCCTCGGCGCCTACGGCACCGCCTGTGCCGCGACCGTGCTGGGCTTGCCCACGCCGCTCGCCTTAGTCATTGGAATCGCTACGGCATCTGCCGGCGCGGTGCTGTTCGGCTGGTTCTGCGTGCGGCTGGAGGGGGTCTATTTCGCCATGCTGACGCTGGCCTTCGCGCAGATCGTCTGGTCGATCGCCTATCAGTGGGAGGAGGTTACCGGCGGCTCCAACGGGCTGTTCGGGGTCTGGCCGGACCCGCCTTTCGACAGCGCGAACGGGCTCTATCTCGCCGCGCTGGCGGTGACGCTGGCGGGCCTCGTCCTCATCCGGCGCCTGGTCTTCGCCCCCTTCGGCCTCGCCCTGCGGGCGGCGCGGGATTCGCGCCTTCGGGCGGAAGCCTCTGGCATCGCTGTGGAAAAGGTCCGCTGGCTCGCCTTCGCCCTTGCCGGCACGCTGTGCGGCGCGGCGGGCGGGCTGTTCGCCTTCGCCAAGGGCTCGATCTCGCCGGAGGCGATCTCGGTCGGGCGCTCCATCGACGGGCTGGTGATGGTGCTGCTCGGCGGCGTCAACAGCCTGACCGGGCCGCTCCTCGGCGCCGGCGGCCTCACGCTTCTGCAGGACATGGTGATGCGCGAGAGCGCCTATTGGCGCGCGCTGCTGGGCCTCATCATCCTCGCCGCCGTGCTGCTGTTCCCCGCCGGCCTCGCCGGCGGCCTGCGCCGAAGGCGCGCGCCATGACCGCGCCGGTACTAAAAGTCTCCGCGTTGACAAAGCGTTACGGCGGCGTGCAGGCGCTGGACGGGGTGAGTTTTGCCATCGCGCCCGGCGAATTGCTGGCGCTGATCGGCCCGAACGGCGCCGGCAAATCGACCTGCTTCAACATCGTCAACGGCCAGTTGAGGCCCGATTCCGGCCATGTGCGCCTCATCGGCAGCGGCACTGCGGGGCGCGACATCACCGGGCTCGCGCCGCGCCGCATCGCCCGGCTGGGCGTCGGCCGCACCTTCCAGGTCGCCACCGTGTTCGGCTCGATGACGGCGCTGGAGAATGTGCAGATGGCGCTCATCGCCGCGCGCGGGCAGGTTTTCGGCCTGTGGAGGCCGGCGCGCGACCTCGCGCGGCAAGAGGCCCTCGACCTGCTGGAACAGACCGGCATGGCGGCGCAGGCCGGGCGCCCCGCCGCCAGCCTCGCCTATGGCGACGTCAAGCGGCTGGAACTCGCCATGGCGCTGGCCGGCGAGCCCCGCCTGCTGCTGATGGACGAGCCGACCGCCGGCATGTCGGCCGGCGAGCGGCACGACATGATCGCGCTGGTGCGCCAGCTCACCCGCGTCCGCGGCCTCGCCGTGCTGTTCACCGAGCATTCGATGGATGTGGTGTTCGGCCATGCCGACCGGGTGGTGGTGCTGGCGCGTGGACGGCTGATCGCCGATGGCAGTGTCGAAGCCGTGCGCGACGACCCCGCTGTGCGCGAGGTCTATCTCGGCGGCATACCCGTCGGCGGGAGGAACGAGCGGTGACGACGCCCGTCCCGATGCTCGATATTGACGGCCTCGACGCCTGGTACGGCGCGGCACAGGTGCTGTTCGGCCTGTCGCTGAAGGTCGAGACCGGCGAGGCGGTGGCGCTGGTCGGCCGCAACGGCGCCGGCAAATCCACCACGATGAAAGCACTCATCGGTCTCATAAGCCGCCGCGCGCACCGCCTCACCCTGCGCGGCGCGGACATTTCCGCGCTGCCCACCCATGTCATCGCCCGCCTCGGCATCGGCTATGTGCCGGAGGACCGACGTATTTTCTCCGATCTGACCGTGCTGGAGAATCTCGACCTCGGGCGCCGCCGCCGCGCACCCGGCAACACGATCACCGACTGGTCGCTGGAGGCGGTGTTCGACCTCTTCCCGCATCTCGCCGAACTTCGGCACCGTCCCGGCGGGCAGATGTCCGGCGGCGAGCAGCAGATGCTGGCGGTGGCGCGCGCGCTGGTCGGCAACCCGGCGCTGCTGCTGCTCGACGAACCCTCCGAGGGCGTGGCGCCCATCGTCGTGGAGCAGATGACGCTCGCCCTCACCCGGTTGAAGGCGAGCGGTCTTTCGCTGCTGGTCTCGGAACAGAACGCGCAGTTCTGCGCCGCGATCTGCGACCGGGCCTACACGATCGAGCAGGGCGCCGTGCACTGGCACGGCCCGATGGCCGCACTGGCGCAAGGCGGAAGGTCCCGGCCTGCCTTTGGGCCGCCGGGATAATTGGTTCCATTTCGGAACGGATTGTTTGTACTCGTGGATTTGCGCGCCGGCTGCGTTGTGCTCTGATAACCGGAGGTATCCGGAGCAGGACAGCGGACATATGACCACGGACGGCCCTGGAGAGTTGGCCGGTGCCGAGACCCGGACCGACAACACCTATCGGCTCGACGAACAGGTCGGCTTTCTCATACGCAGCGCCAACCAGCGCCACACGGCCCTGTTCGGCGCCCGCATGATCGAGGGACTGACGCCGCCGCAATTCGCCGCCCTGGCCAAGCTCTCCGAGGTCGGCCCCTGCTCGCAGAACCGTCTGGGGCGGCTGGTCTGCCTCGACGCGGCGACCATAAAGGGCGTGGTTGACCGGCTCGCCGCGCGTGGCCTCGTTCTCGCCACCGATGACCCGCTGGACCGGCGCCGCCTCGCCGTCGACCTTTCCGAACGCGGCCGCGCCGTCGCCGCCACCGCGATCGTGGTGGCGCGTGACATCTCGGAAGCGATGCTGGAACCACTCACCCCTGCCGAGCGCGAACAGGCCATCCGGCTGCTGCGCAAGCTCTGCTGAGCCCCGGATCGGTTGAGCCCCTTGGGGGCCCGCGCGCCTCGGTCAGTCTTCCCGCGGGGCGAAATCGGCCAGCCGGCCGACATAGGGCTTGGAGCGGGGAGCGGCATAGGCGCCCGCCTTCGAGGTCGCCAGACCCACCCGCACCAGCCCCTCCGCCAGCGTCACCGCGCTCGCCACGCCGTCGATCACCGGCACCCCGTGCTGCTCGCCCAGCGCGCGGGCAAGATCTGCCATGCCGGCACAGCCGAGCACGATGGCCTCTGCGCGGTCCTCGCGCACGGCGCAGCCGATCTCGGCGGAAATGCGCGCCCGCGCATCCGAGGCAGGGTCTTCCAGTTCGAGCACCGCTACCTCCGAGGCCCGCACCCTGGCGCAGCGCCTGTCGAGCCCCGCGCGCAGCAGATTGGCCTCGATGACCGGGATCGAGCGCGACAGCGTGGTGACCACGGTGAAGCGATGGGCGATCAGGCTGGCGAAGTGGAACCCCGCTTCGCCGATGCCCACCACCGGAGCGCGGGCGAGGCTGCGGGCGGCATCGAGTCCGGTATCGTCGAAGCAGGCGATGATATGGGCATCGACTCCGGCCGCCTCGGCCGCGGCGATCGCCGCCAGCAGGCCCGGCAGGGCCAGAGCGTCGTCATAGTGGCCCTCGATCGAGGCCGGCCCCATGCTCGAGGTCGCCGCGTGGATCTCCGTCCCCGGCGCCGCCACGGCCCGCGCCGCGGTCGCGATCTTGTCGGTCATGGAACGCGTGGTGTTGGGATTGACGAGATGGATGCGCAAGGGAAGCCTGCGTGAGAGGTTCGGGTCACGCGCATCTAGAGCCTGTTCCGCAGGAATTGGAAGATGTTCCGCGAGATCAGGCTCAGCGCCGACGACGCGAGAGACCGAGGAAGCCGGCGCTACTTGCCGGCCGGGGCCGCGAGAATGTCGTGGATCAGGGCGCTCCATCTTGCGTATCCGAGATCGTTCAGGTGGAGGCCGTCCGTCGTCACCTCGTCCATCAGCCTGTCATCGGCCGTCAACGCGGCGTTCACATCGACGAAGGTGCATCGCGGCGTGGAACGGCACAGGCGTGCCACGGCGTCGTTGGCGATCGCGATGGCGGCGTTGGGCCAGCCGCCGTCCAGACCGGTCAGGAGGATCGACTGGATGTAGAGCGACCTGCCATTGCCGGACAGACGATCGACAATGTCCTCCATACGATCCAGAAAGCCGCGAGAGCGCCCCCTCAGAAGATCATTCACACCGATCATCAGGAAGATCGTGGAGGGCGACGCCCGGTTGGTCACATCGATCCGCGCCAGAACATCCAGCGTCGTATCGCCCGAGATGCCGTGATTGGCGATGGACCGACCGTCGAGCGCCATGTCGGTCCATGGACCCCCCTCGGTGATCGAATCCCCGAGCATGACGACATCGTAGGTCGACACATCCGCGGTGATGTCGGTCAGGCGCTGGCGCCGAAAGGCTTCTCCAGCTCCGTCCCAACCGACCATCACCTTCAGGGCGCGAACAAAATCCGCCGGTCCGGGAGCAAAATTGGCGACGGACCACCCCAGAACGCCGCCTGCGAGAACTGCACAGAGACAGATCCGCCAGCTACGCCGGATCTTCCTGATGGAAATCACGATCATGCCGACGGGCCCCTCGTCCGGATAAACGTCACGCCGACGAATATTTAGGTTTCAGGGACAGTGACAGCACCCCCATGATGGGACGCTCGACAAATAGATGCACCATCAGGCCCAGAACAATCGACAGAATGACCGCCGTGACGACAAACACAATCTGTAACATTTGAGAAAGTTGATTTATCGGGGCGAATTTCAATGCAAAAGCGTAGGATATCATCACGAACGGATGCGTCAGATACAACGAATAGGACGAATCCCCGATCTTGGCAAAGAAGGTCGACAGACGCGTCGATGGCCGATCCATACCAATAAAATATATGAGCATGAGAACAGCCGGCACTCCCCACGCGAAAACCCGTGGCCACGCCGGCAGCCCGGCGGTGGAATCCGTTGGCACAATCATCGACGACAGCAATATCGATCCAACTCCAATCATCGCCAGTATCTTGCTTTTGTACGTCGACGACTGTCCCCGCCGGTAGGTCAGATGGAAAACTCCAAGCCACATACCCATGAGGAATTCGAGGACGATCGGATTGGCCAAGAAATCGGTCAACACGCCACTTGGCGCGCGGTTCGATGCCACCAGTATACCGACCATGGCGGCCGTGATGGCGGCCGACGCCGGCACCGAGCGCCTCAACAGGAGAGCAAGTGCGAAGAGTAGATAAAAGTACATTTCATAGACAAGCGTCCACGAAACTCCCATGATTCTCTGATCTGATGGAATGAGAAAAAACGAGAGAATAGCCTGGTCGATGTCAGGGCGATTATTTCTCAACAGGCCTACGGAAAAAATTCCAAATACTGCAAAACAGCACACCCAATAAATGGGGTATATCCTGAACACCCTACGGATGAAAAATTTTCCCGGAGTGATCGCAGATTTTCCCTGAGGAAAACTTGTATAGACCATTATGAAACCGCTGATGACGAAAAAAATATCGACACCGGCTGCGCCGAACAGGGTGAACCAGTCCGGGCTGAATGCCCCTTTTGCTCCGTTGGACTCTTCGAGCGAATGATGGACAACCACCAATATTGCGGCGATAGCCCGCAGATATTGTATTCCATACAATTCCGGAGCCGCGCTTTTCATATCATTGAACGCCGATCAATTTAAATGATTCGGAAGATAACACTCAAATATAAAACATCTATTTCGCAGATCACAGCCTGCCTGGAGGCACTCCTACCCCCGCCATCCCGGAAGAAGCGGGGCGACGCCGCCTTCACGCCCGCGGGACGGCGACATATCCCCCGCCATCCTGGCGGATCACCTCCATCGCGATGCCGTAGACGCGCTCCAGCGTCTCGGGCGTCACCATCTGCGCCGGTGCACCGCGCGCCAGCAGCTTGCCGCCATGAAGCGCGATGATGTCGTCGCAGAATCGCGCCGCCATGTTCACGTCGTGCAGCACCACCACAACGCCGGTACCGCGCTGGCGACACAAATGGCGGATCAACGCCAGCACTTCGATCTGGTGGGCGATGTCGAGCGCCGATGTCGGCTCGTCCAGCAGCAGGCAGCCGGCATCCTGCGCCACCAGCATGGCAATCCACACCCGCTGGCGCTCGCCGCCGGACAGGGTGTCGACCAGACGGTCGGCGAAGGCTGTGGTGTCGGTCAGCGAGATCGCCTCGTCGATCTTCTGCCGGTCCTGCGGGCTGAAGCGACCGAGCGCCCCGTGCCACGGGTAGCGGCCCAGCGCGATCAGTTCGCGCCCCGTCATGCCCCCGGTCGCCGGCGCCGTCTGCGGCAGATAGGCGACACGACGGGCGAAGGCCCGCGCGTTCCAGGCGCCGATCGGGCGGCCCTCGAAGCGGATCTCGCCCGCGCTGGCCGCGAGTTGCCGGCCGAGCAGCTTCAGCAGCGTCGACTTGCCGGAGCCGTTATGCCCGATCAGCCCGACCACGCGCCCGGCCGGCACCGTAAGGGTCAGCGGATGCAGCAGCATGCGCCCGCCGACGCAGAAGCGGGCATCGGCAAGCTCGAACAGGCTGTCTGCCGGCGAAGAGATCATGCGGGCGGACCAAAGGCGAAGCGGATGGCGAGATTGACGCTGGCGGGCAGCACCGACATGTGGGTCTCGCCGGACACCGGGATATATTCCGTGGTCAGCCCGGGCACGCCGGCAAGCCGCGCGGCCATGAGGCGGGTATTGTCGACAATGCGGCTCTCCTCGAAGCCGGCGAGACGTTTCCCGGCGTCGGGCGCGCCGATCTGAAACGGAGCCAGTTTCTGCTCATATTCCCCGGCCAGAAGCAGCAGCCGGCCGCTCGCCCGCGTACCCGCGGCGACGAACGCCTCCGCCGAGCCGATAATGCCCGCCCCCTCCCACCAGATCGCCGGGCTGGCGGAAATCCAGTGCGCAAAGGCCTGCGGCCGGCGGAACAGCGCGTGCAACACGAACAGCCCGCCGAAGGAATGGCCGAGGATCGCCTGCCGCGACGGGTCGAGCGCGACGCGGCGGGCGATCTCCGGCTTCAGCTCGTCCTCGATGAAGGCGAGGAAGCCGTCGGCGCCACCGGTGCGCACCTCCGGGCCATCGGGCGTGTGCGGCGGGTAGGTCTCGCCGGGCGGCGGACCCATGTCCCAGGAACGGCGAGCGCTGTCATAGGCGCCCTCAGAGGGGTAGCCGATGCCGACCATGACGCCCCACTCGACACCGGTGCCCAGCGGGTACGCGGCCTGCACCCGCATGATGTCCGCCGCGGTGCCGGCGACCGCATTGGCATCGAGATAAAAGAGCGCCGGCCAGCCCTGCGCCGGCGGCTCGCCCGGCGGCCGGTAGAGGAAGATGCGCCAGGGCGCACCGCCGGCGGCGGGAGCGATATCAAAAATCGTCGTGTCGGGAATCAGGGCGGCGGTCATGGAGCGGCCTGCTTGTGGGTGAGAAGCCAGAGGAAGGCGGGTGCGCCGATCATGCAGGCGACGAGACCCGCAGGCAGTTGCCAGGGAAAGGCGATGGTGCGGCCGATGAAATCGGCGCCGACCATGATCAGACTGCCGAGCAGCGCGGCGCCGATCAGTTCGGCCAGCGGCCGGCGCAGGCCGGCCAGTCGCGCCAGAGGCGGGGCGATCAGCCCAACGAAGGACAGCGGCCCCACCAGCAGCGTCGCCATCGCCGTGGCGAGCGCTGCCAGGGCGAGCAACAGCGATCGGCTGAGGAAGGAGGGCATGCCCACCGCCCGCGCCGAGACGCCGCCGAGCGGCAGGATGTCCAGCCAGCGGGCCACCAGCGGCAGGGCGGCGAGCGCGAGCCCGGCGGCGGCGAGGCTGATGGTCGCCGAGGAGAGGTCGATGCCGTAGGTCGAGCCGGTCATCCAGTTGAACAGCAGCACGGCGCGCGGGTCGCCGCTCGCCATCAGCAGGCTGACCAGCGAGTCGAGCAGTGCGCCGATGGCGACACCGGCCAGGATGACCCGTTCCGGCGCGCCTTTCGAGGCGCGGGCCAGCGCCAATATGCCGACCAGCGCGACGAGGGCGCCGAGCGTGGCGGCCAGCGTCTGCCCGGCGCGTCCGACGACATCGAACGCAAACATCGCGACCACCAGCCCGCAGGCCGCTCCCGCGCTCACGCCCAGCACTTCCGAGCTCGCCATCGGGTTGCCGGTCATGCGCTGCAGGATGCCGCCGGCCACCGCCAGCAGCGTTCCGCCCGCCATCGCTGCCAAGATGCGCGGCGCGCGCAGCGCCCAGACTGGATCGGCGGGCCCGCTCAAGGTCCAGCCCCCGCCCCCCGGACCCAGAGCGGCCGAGGCGAGGGCCGCGACGGCCAGCAGCAGCGCCAGCCCGGCGAGCAGCGGCAATGGGCGGACAAGACCGGTGGCATGGGCGACGAGCCCGGCGCCCACCTGCGGCGGCAGCCGCAGCCGGGGCACCATCCACAGCAGCAGCGGGGCGCCGAACATGGCGGTGACGGCGCCGGTCGGCAGCATCGCGCCCGTGACACCCGACAGAAGCTGCACCATCTGGTCGGTGAGCCACAGCAAAGCGGCACCGATGAGGGCGGCCGCCAGCAGCCGGGCGCCGACCCGGCGGGCGCCGCCGATGCGGGCGAGCACCGGCGCGGCGAGCCCGATGAAGCCGAGGCTGCCCACCCCCGCCACCACGAAGGCGGTGAGCGCCACCGCCACGGCCAGCGCCGCGAATCGGGCCAAGGCGAGCGACAGCCCAAGGCTGCGGGCGGCACCGTCGTCGAGCCCCAATAGCGTCAGCGGACGCAGCAGCAGCGCCGCCGCGAGCCCCGCCAGCGCGAGACGCGGGGCGAGAAAGGCCGGCGCCGACCAATCCTGCTGGCTCAGCGAGCCGGCCCCCCACAGGAACAGCCCGGCGAGATAATGGCTGTTGAACAGAGCGAGCAGCGCCGCCAGCGCGGCGCAGGCGAGGCCGGCGACCATGCCGGCGAGAATGACCACCAGCGGCGCGAAGCCGCTGCGCCGCGACAGCGCCAGCACCAAAGCGATGGCCAGAAGCCCGCCGCCAAGCGCCACCCATTCGCGCCCCAGCCCGACGAGCGCCGGGGCTCCGACAAGGGTCGCGGCGAGGGCAAGCGTCGCGCCGGCCTCGAGGCCCAGCGTCGTGGGCGAGGCGATGGGATTGCGCAACACCTGCTGCAACAGCGCCCCAGCCAGCCCCAGCGCGCCACCGGCGAGCAGGCTGACGACCAAGCGCGGCGCAAAACTGTACAGCGCCAGGATCACGGCGGTGTCGTCGAGACCGTGACCAGCAAGCGTCGCCCACCAGCGTTCCGGGGGCAACTGTATCGACAGGTTGACGAGGCTGGCGGCCAGCGCCGGCGCGGCGAGCAGCAGAACCGGCAGCACCGGGCCGAGGCGCGGGCGGGCGGCTCCGGCAAAGGCAGCCGTGATGTCAGCCATCGGAGGGCCTTCGATCCAGAACGCGGGAGAGCTGGCCAGCGAAGCGCATGGCTGAGGGGAGCATGCCGAACATCAGCACCGGCGGCAGGCGAAGCACCCGTCCCGCCTTGACGAAGGCGAGACTGTTCCACAACGGGCTCGCCGCCAGCCTGTCCAGCGTGTCGACGGAAATAGGCTCCAGATAGAGCAGGCTGCTTGCCGGGCTTTGCGCCAGTTCCTCGATGCCGACCGTGCTGAAGCCCCAGTAATTGCTTGGCCGGGTCCACCCATTGACCAGACCGGTGCGCTCCATCACGTCGCCGAACAGGCTGCCGGAACCGTAGACGCGCACATGACGGGTATCGAGGAAGTTCACCGCCAGCACCGGCCGGTCGGCGATCCCCGCCCGCACAAACCCGGCGCCGGCCTGCGCCATGGCGGCCTGCGCGCGGGCGATCAACGCCTCGGCCTCGTCTGTGCGGCCGACTGCGGCGCCGAGGCTGCGGGTCGCCGCTTCGCTCAGCGCGTAGGGATGGCCGCCGGGCGGGGCATAGACCGGGAATTCCCGCGTCGGCGCGAAGCCCTCCAGCAGGGGCCGGATGGCTGCGAGATAGGGCGTGGTGACGATGAGGTCCGGCTTGAGCGCGGCGAGCAGTTCCAGATTCGGCTCGCGGTCGGTGCCGAGATTGACGATGCCGGGCGGCAGCGCCGGCTCGACCACCCAGTCCGCCCATCCCCCGGGATCGGGAAGGGCGACCGGCGGCAGGCCGATCTCGATCAGGGTTTCCGCCAGACCGAAATCCATCGCCACCACCCGGAACGGTGGGCGCAAAGCGGTACCTGCGGGCGCAGGCCCGGCCAGCGGAAGCGAGAGCACGCCGGCGGCAAGCCCGCCGCGCAGCAGGGCACGGCGGGAGAGCGGCGTCATCGTCTTCACCAGCGATACTTCAGCCCGGCGATCACGGTGCGCGGCGCGCCCATGTAGCAATAGCCGGCATCGCAGGTGACGTATTCCTCGTCGAGCAGGTTCTGGGCGTTGACCTGCAGACTCCAGCCCTTGAGCGCGGCGTCGAGATAGCTGAAATCGTAGCTCAGCTTGGCGTCGACCAGCGTGTAGGCGCTGTTCTGGAAGGTGTTGAGCGAGTCGCCCCAGGTGGAGCCGGTGTAGCGCACGCCCGCGCCGATGCCGAGGCCGGCCAGCTTGCTTCCCTCCTGAAACTGGTAGTCCGCCCAGAAGGAGAAGGCGTTCTCCGGCTGGCCGGAGGGCGACAGGCCGATGGTGTCAGGGTCGCCGGACACATTGGTGAGGTCGAGATAGGTGTAGGCGCCGCGCAGTTTCAGGCCGTTGCCGATATTGGCGACCGCTTCCAGTTCGAAGCCGCGCGCGCGCACCTCGGCGGTCTGCACCTGAAAGAGCGGGTTTCTGTCGTCGGTGGTGAGCCCGTTCTCCTGGTTGATCTGGAACACGGCGGCGGTGAAGTAGCCGTCGAAGCCCGGCGGCACGTATTTCACACCGCCCTCGATCTGCCTCGCCGTGGTCGGGGCGAAGGGATTGCCGCTGATGTCGACGCCGAGATTGGGCGCGAACGAGGTGGCGTAGCTGACATAGGGCGCGATGCCCTTGTCGAAGAGATAGGTCAGCCCGGCACGGCCGGTGAACTCGCCGTCGTCGGTGTTCTCGGTTGTGTAGGTGAGCAGGTCCTCATCCTTGGAGTCGACCCAGTCGTAGCGGCCGGTCAGGGTCAGGATCCAGCGGTCGAACGTGGCCTGCTCCTGCACATAGAGCCCGGTCTGGCTCTGCGTCTGCTGATAGCGGGAGTAGTTGAAGCCGGGATCGAAGGTCGGGCCGAGCGGCTGCCCGGTGTTGAAGTTGAAGTCCGCCGCCGTGCCGAAGCCGATACCGCCATCGAGCGCAAGGTAGGTATAGTCGAGCCCGACCAGCAGCTTGTGCGTGACCGGGCCGGTGGCGAAATCAGCCTGCAACTGGTTGTCGACGACGAAGGAATCGAGCTTGTCGTGCACATAGCCGGTGCCGCGGGTGGCGATGTTGGTCACCGGATCGACGTCGTACACGCTGGTGTAGCGTACCGTGGTGTCGGCATGGCCGTAGCGCAAATTCTGCCGGACGGTGAAGACGTCGTTGAAATCATGCTCGGCGAGATAGCCGATCCGCCACTGTTCCTGCGGCTGGCTGTTGTAGTCACCCGGGGCACGGCTGAACGTCCCGCCTGCCCCCTGCCACTGATAAAAGGGAAGCGAGGCTGGCGTCTCTGATTCCTGGTACTCGCCGAGGAAGGTGATCCGGGTCCGGTCGTTCGGCTTCCAGGTCAGCGCCGGGGCGATGAAGGTCATGTCGTTGACGCCGCCGCCGAGCGTGTTCGGCGAGCCGGCATCGCGCAGCAGGCCGGTCAGGCGGTAGAGAAACTCGCCGTCCGGGTCGATCGGCCCGCCCACGTCGAACTGGCCCTGCCACCACTCGTAATTGCCGCCCTGCAGCTCGACCTCGCCGAACGCCTCCTCGGTGGGGCGCTTGGAAGTGACGTCGACGAGACCGCCGGGCGAGCCGAGGCCGTACAGCGCCGAGCTCGGCCCGCGCAGCACTGTGACGCTTTCCACCCCATAGGGCTCGATCTTGAAGACCGACATGTTGGCGCCCGGCCAGCGCAGCCCGTCGCGGTAGATGCCGTTATAGGTGGCGTCGAAGCCGCGGATGGTGAAGGCATCATAGCGCGGGTCGAAGCCGCTCTGGCCGGTGCGCACGCCCGGCGTGTAGGCCACAGCCTGCGTCAGCGATTGCACGTTTCGATTGTCCAGCTCGTCGCGGGTGACGACGGAGATGGATTGCGGCGTCTCGATCAGCGGCGTGTCGGTCTTGGTGCCGACGTCGCTGCGCGTCGCGACATAGCCGACCGTGCCGCTGCCATCGCCCTGCACGTCGATGGCGTCGAGCTCGATGCCGCCCGCGCCGTCGCCGCCGGCCAGGGAGGCGCTCGGGTCGACGATGGTGACGCGGTTCGGCGCGGTGAAGCGATAGGTGAGCCCGGTGCCGCGCAGCAGCGCCTGCAGCGCCTCGGGGGCGCTCATGGCGCCCGCCACCGGGGCGGAGCGGCGCCCGCCGAGCTTCGAGGTGTCGAAGAACACCCTCACCCCGGCCTTCTGGGCGAAGGCGAGAATGGCGCCGTTAAGATCCTGCGCCGGGATATCGAAGGCGATTCGGGCGGGGGCGACGTTCGCCGCCGTCTGCGCCCACGCCGGCGGCGGCGCCAGGGTCGCCCCCGCAGCAAGCAGGCCAAGGACCAGGGCATTGGACGCCGCGCCGCCGCGCCAGTACCGGCGCGGGCGCCGTGTGCGGAAATTCACCCGGGTCGTCATGAGGCCTCGTTCCTTCCAGATCGCGCGGTGGACGCGCCAGCCCGCGTTTCGCGCCGGCTCGCAGGAAGGAAGACAACCGGGCCGAAGGACTCAGTAAAAAGAAGTCCGCGAACCTGTGCGGAAAACTAATAAAGCACTGTAATCAAAGGATAAATTGACCTGTAACGGATACCGAGCTCGGAGGTCATGGTCTCGATGGCGTCACCGAGGTCACCGGTGGCGAACACGCCGCTGACTCGGCGCTGGGCCAGCGCGCCATCCAGGATGACGATGCGTCCACGCCGGTAGCGGTTCAGCGTCTCCACCACATGGCGCAGGGGGGCGCCGTTGAACACCAGCATGCCGCGGCGCCACGCCGTCGCCGCCTCGAGATCACGGGTCCGAACCTGCCCCATGCCCCCGTCAGGCGTGTAGCGCACCTCCTGGCCGGGCGAGAGCACCACGCCCTGCCGCGGCCCATCGTGTTGCAGCGCCACCTCGACCCGGTGTTCGATGGCGAGCACATCGGCGCCGGCGCCGGCCTCCTCGATGACGAACTGCGTGCCGAGCGCGGTGGTGGTGCCCCCCGCCGCCTCGACCACGAAGGGGCGCGGCTCCGCGGCGGTGCGCGGCGCGGCGGCGAAGTACACCTCGCCGGCGAGAAACCTCACCCGTCTTTCGGTATCGTCAAAGTCGATGGCGATGGCACTCGCCGGCCCGAGTTCGACCGAGCTGCCGTCGTCCAGAATGACGGTCCGCAATTCGCCCGGCGCGGTGCGGTAGTCGGCGGCGGCGAGCAGCCAGGGATCGCCGAAATGGAAGCGGGCCATGCCGGCAGCAAGCACCGCCAATGCGACAACCGCACCGATGCCGGTGGCCCGGCGCCCCGCACGGCGCTGCCGGCGCGCCGGCAGCCAGTCGCGCAACGGACCCGGATCCTGCCGCAGCAGCGACAGTTCCCGCCAGGTCGAGCTGGCCTCGTCGAACGCCGCGCGGTGATCCGGCGCCTCCGCCAGCCAGGACCGCAGCGCGCGCGTCTCGTCTTCGCTCAGCGCAGAGCCATCAAGGCGCGCCACCCATTCGGCGGCGCGCATGCCGATCTCATCCGCGTGTTCGTCGACACTGCTCACCGCTGACGTCCGTAAATCGATGCCCATTCCCTATAAGACAACCAAAAGGGCGGAACACGGTAAATCGCGCTCGTGGAGCGCGCCCCTCGCCTGAGATCGCCTCGCCAATGGCCAGTCTTCAGCGCCCGCGCAGACGGCGCGTCATGCGCGCGATGGCGAGAGCGAGGTGCTTCTGAACCGCGCTTTCGGAAAGGCGCAACTGCCGGGCCACCTGGGCATGGGTGAGCCCCTCGATGCGGTTCAAGACGAAGATTTCCTGCGTGCGATGCGGCAACTCCCGCACCAATGCGTGGACGCGCTCAAGCTGGAGCCGCGAATCGACCACGTCTTCCGGCGAGGGTTGGTCCGCCGCCATCTGGGTGAAGGCTTCGGGCGCCCGCGTCTCGGTGCGCCGCCGGGCCTCCTGCTTGCGGTGGTTGAGCAGCAGGTTGCGGGCAATCGCGTAGAGATAGGCGCGAATGTCGTGAATACGGGTGTCCGGACGCTCCAGCACATTGAGGAACGCATCCTGCACCAGATCGCTGGCCGTATGCCCATCGCCGAGCCGATGCTGGAGATAGCTCCGCAGCTCGTTGCCATGGGTTGAAAAGACAAGCGAAAGGTCTGGCTGCATGAACCGGCCCACACTCCACCTCACAGTCGCGTGTGCGAGACCGTTATCATGCATGCCCGGGCAAGATAAGTTACATGGATCGACTTTATCATTGCTATAAATTTATATTGGAACGGCTCCAGATATTGAGCCTTAGGATGGCGAGCATACTGGCCGTGCCTCGTTCCCCGGATCGACGCATGGGAGCGAAAGAGAACAGGCGCGAACGGCAAGCCTCTTCCAGCTCTCCTCACCGCTGCGAGGTCAGGTTCTTCCGGACAGATGCCCACCGTGCCGTAGCGGGCGGCTTAGCCTTCCCCCGAGATTCCAGCCGACGGCTTCGCGGCGAGGGAGCGAGGCGTCATTCTGCGATCAGTCGCGAAGCGAGCGGCTTGGAAGCGCTTCGGCAACGCACTGCGCCAATTGGCCGGTGGGGTGTTCGCCTTGAAGGCGAAGCACCGGCGCGGATTGATCGTTTAACCAGCGCTCGTGCTGCGCCTGATTGCGCCCATTGAACGAGGGATCATCATAGCGCGATGCCCATTCCCGGAACGCGCGATGCGCCTCATGCATGTCCCCACCAAGCCGAATACGCCCGCCGTGCCGTTCCGCCTCCCGCGCGTCCAGGCGCTACAGTCGCACAGCCGTAGGCGTCCAGAGAAAAACGATCAGATCGACGCTCTCAATCAGCGCGTCGCCCCAGCCGATGAACGACCCCGTGAGAACCCAACCTTCGGCTTCCTTCTGCCTCTGCGCTATCAGGCGTACGCGGTCCTGCGGTGAACGCTTCGTGCTGAACGGAGGATCGGTTGGCAACCAGTAGAAGTCGTCCACATCGATATGCGGAAGGCCGAGCCGCTTGGCCAAGACACTTCCCAACGTGGAAACACCCGAACACGACGCCCCCATCACATAGACACGCGGCTGTTCTGACATCGTCCCCAAAGACATATTTGTTGCGCCCGGTACGCAAAAGGGCAGGTGCGGACCGACAACTGGGGCTCTAAAATCAATAACATAAAGAAAGTGGCTGGGGCGGGAGGATTCGAACCTCCGCATGGGGGAATCAAAATCCCCTGCCTTACCACTTGGCGACGCCCCAACGGGTCGCGGCCCGGTCGGGCGCGTTCCGTGGGCGCGGACATAGCCACAGCTTGCCGCCGCTTTCAACCTCGATACAGGGGGAAGCCGCAGGGCTTATCCACCGATCCGCCGACAAGTGGCCAAGGCCTCTTGCCGGCCGCGGCATCCGCATGCTAGTTGCTCGCGCCGCGGCGGAGTGTAGCGCAGCCTGGTAGCGCACCTCGTTCGGGACGAGGGGGTCGCAGGTTCAAATCCTGCCACTCCGACCACTATTTCCCGAGACTATCCCTGTTTCTGCCGAGACGAAGCCACCCCCCCCACCGGGGCGGCGGCGCGGCTGGACACAGCACGCGCGCTCCCTATATCCGGCGGATGAGACAGACCCTGCGGTTGTTCGCGTGAGCGCACCCCCCTCGCGCTTCCACCCCCTGCCCGCCCCGCTCACCACGGATGGCCGTCGCCGGCGCGTCGGCGTCGAGATCGAGTTCACCCACCTGTGCGAACGGGAGGCGGCGCGCTGCCTCAGTGAATATCTGGGCGGCCGCGTCGAGGAAGAGGACCCGAATGCCTACCGGATTGCGGGCTCGCGCCTCGGCGACATCGGCGTCGAACTCGACATCCGCCATGTCCACCCGAAGCGCGTCGACGGGCCGGGGCGCTGGCTGCGCCCGCCTTTGTCGGGCTGGCTCGGCGCTGCGGCGCGTCCCTTCGTCCCGCGCGAACTGGTCACCGGACCGCTGGAGGTGGAGCAGATGGAGGATCTGGACGGGGCGACGGCGGCGCTGCGGCAGGCCGGGGCGCGCGGCGAGGGGGCGGGCCTCTTCGATTCGCTTGGCCTGCACTTCAACATCGCGCCACCGGCGACGGATGCGACGACGACGCTCGCGCTGCTCAGGGCGTATCTGGTGCTGGAGCCGCGCCTGCGGGCGGAAAGCCTCACCAGCGGCCTGCTGCGCTTCCACGCCCCGCCACCCTACCCACCGGGCTTCATCCACCGCGTGCTGTCGCCGGACTATCGCCCGAACCTGTTCCAGCTTTGCGACGACTATGTCGCGGCCAATCCGACGCGCAAGCGCTCGCTCGATCTGCTGCCGTTGTTCCTGCACCTGTTTCCCGAACAGGTCGCGCCGCGCATCCGCGGCAAGGTCAAGCCGCGCGCCGTTATGCATTACCGGCTGCCGCTGGCCTATGTCGGCCGGCCCAGCTGGAGCCTGTCGGCGGACTGGAATCGCTGGGTCGAGGTCGAGGCGCTAGCCGCCGATCCGTCCCAGCTCGCCGCCGCCTGCCGGCGTGCGCTGGGTTAGCAGCCCGCCCCCAAGGCAGCGCAGGCGTGCGCGCCTGGCAATCCGCATCAGCTGGCGATCGCCACCGGCACCGAGCCCCGGCCGCCGCGGCGGAGCGCTCGCTCGTTCAGGCGCTGGTCGGCGAGCAGCCGCATGGTGTCCGCCGCCCGCTGGTGGTGGAGGAGCCCGGCCTGCAGCAGCCGGCCACAATCGGGGCGCCCGAGACCCGACAGGCGTCCCATCAGCGTGGCATAACGCGCCGCCGTATAGGCTGCGGCGGCCTGGACCGCGCCGGCAATGGCGATGTCGAGCACATGGCAATCTTCGATCTCGCCGGCGAGTTCCTCCTCGCTGATGAAGATCCCATCGATCGCCGGCGATTCCAGCACGCGCGGGCTGCAGTCGCGCCGCCGGCAGACCTCCTCGATCTTGGCGATATTGCCGACGGCAGCGGCCCGGCACTGCTCGATCTCACGTCGCAGCGCCGCGTCGGAGGCCTTGCCGGACATCAAAGAAAGGGTCTTGGCGATCCGGCGCTCGGTATAGAGCAGTTCGCCCAGGCCCTGAATCAGGAGGTCATCGAGTGACCTGATGTCTTTCGAAAGCAATCCCACGGCACGTCCTCCCGCCTTGGTTCATGGGCCAGTGAAACCGGCCGACGGAGAAACGCGGGGACGGGCGCCAGGGTTCCGTCCCTGTGCGCCGAAAGTATTAGGCCGGCTGGAAGGCTCCATCCGGGCGCAGCCGTTCGAGCACGCCGGTCGCCACCGCGAAATAGGCACCCTGCAGCGTCAGCCTTCCATCCTCGATCCGCTCGCGCACCCAGGGGAAGGTTTCGAGATTACGCAGCGAGAGCTTGACGCATTCGTATTCGAGGATGGTGCGCCGCTCGGCGGGATCGTCGCTGAGCTTGAGGGCAATGTCGCGCGCCGGCCCGGCGATGCGGATCCAGTCGGGCAGGAAGTCCTGCGCCTGCGGTGGGGCGCCGTCGACCAGCGCCCCGGCACCGCCGCACAGCGCGTGGCCGAGCACGACGATCTCCCGCACCTCCAGAACCCGGACGGCGAACTCGATCGCCGCGCTGGTGCCGTGATGCTGGTGGTCCGGTGTCAGATAGGGCGGCACCAGATTGGCCACGTTGCGCACGACGAACAATTCGCCCGGCCCGGCGTCGAAGATCATCGTCGGATCGACCCGGCTGTCCGAACAGGCGATGACCAGCGTATCGGGCTTCTGCCCAAGGGCCGCCAGTCTCTCGAAAAGCGCCTTGCGTTCCGGCCACGAGGTGGCACGAAAGCGGCGATAACCATTGAGCAGTTTGTCCATCCCTCACCCTTGCGATAGGCAGGCCGCGCAGTAGCTGAATAGACGTGCCGGGGCCGGCGCGCAAACCAGGTCTGGCCCGACCGGCAGCGCCGTGGCGCGAGGGAGACAGAGATGGCCGAGAACATTCCCTTCGACCGGCGCTTCAACGCTGTCCCGGGTGTTGTCGAGGAGGTCGCGCCCAGCGTACGGCGCGTGCTGGCGCCCAATCCGGGTCCATTCACCTTCACCGGCACCTGCAGCTACATCGTGGGACGCGGCGAGGTGGCGATCATCGACCCAGGGCCGGACGATGCCGCCCATCTCGCCGCCATGCTCGACGCGGTGCGCGGCGAGAAGGTGACGCATATTTTCCTCACCCACACCCATCGCGACCACAGCGGCGCGCTGGCGGCGCTCAAGGCGGCGACCGGGGCGCCGTCCTACGCCGAGGGCCCGCACCGCGCCGCCCGCCCGCTGCACGAGCGAGAGGCCGCCACGCTCGATTCCTCCGGCGACCGTTCCTTCCTGCCCGATGTTGCCCTGGCCGACGGCGCCAGGATCGAGGGCGCCGGCTGGGCGCTGTCGGCGCTGGCGACGCCCGGCCACACCGCCAACCACATGGCCTTCGTGCTGGAGCGGGAGGGGGCCGTTTTCGTCGGCGACCATGTCATGGGCTGGTCCACCACCGTGGTGGCGCCGCCGGACGGCTCGATGAACGACTATATGGGCTCGCTGCGCCGTCTCGGTGCACGGCCGGAGACGCTGTACCTGCCCGGCCATGGCGGGGCGATCGCGCAGGGGCCCGCCTTCGTCGAGCGCTTCCTGCGCCACCGCCAGGCGCGCGAGACGGCAATTTTGCGGGCGCTGGAGCGCGGGCCGCGGTCGATTCCGGATATCGTGCGGGCGATCTATTTCGGCCTCGACCCGCGCCTCGCAGGGGCGGCGGGACTCTCGACCCTGGCCCATCTCGAAGACCTGGTGGAACGCGGCGACGTGCTCACCGACGGGCCGGCGCTGCGGGAAGGCATCTATCGCCTGCCCTGAAGCTCTCTCGTTGCCGTGCGCCCGCCCATGGCGCGCTAGCGGCGCAACGGTCGGCCCTGCTGGTCGGCAAGCTCGGCGAAGAGCTGGGAGATGCGGCGCGCATTCGAGCCGAAATCGGCCTCGCCGCTGCGCGCCGTGGAGCGCATGTCGACGCGGGTGCCGGTGGCCGTGCCGCGCACCCGGATCACAAGGTCGTCGCGCAGGCCGAAGGGCAGGCTGCGCGCCACGGCCTCGATCCGCCCGTCGCGGCCCTCGCGCGGCGGCACGGCGTCGACCACCAGCCATTTGTGGCGCTTGGCCAGCGTCAGCAGCCCGCGAAAAATCGCGTCGGCCGGCGCGTCGAAGGTGATCGGCTTGATACCGGGATAGAGGTCGAGCTGGACCACGGCCAGCCGGTCGCCAGGATAGACCAGGCTGTTGGCGGTGCGCGAGCGGACGGTGCCGAGAGTGACAAAGTCCGGCGGGTCCCGCGTGTCGGTGGTCACGTCCGGCAGGTTGCGCACGGCCATGCCGAGCGCGGCAAGGGTCGCCGTCGGCGTGATCAGCACCAGCGCCAGCGCGGCGGCCCCGATCACCCGCCAGAGGCCCTTCAGTCCCTCGTTCCATATCACCACGAAACCGGCCAGCGCCAGCAGCAGCGCCAGCACCGCCACGGCGACGCCTGCCAGCACGGTGTAGAGCGCGCTCTGGAAATCCAGCGTTTCGGTGGCGTAGAGCACCACCCCGATGAAGGTCACCGGAAAGGCGAAGATGGCGGCGCGCAGGCTCCAGACGGCGAGCCGCGACATGCGCTCATCGATGTAAAGCCGCCGGCGGATCATCGCTGGGCGCTCCCCCTGCCCCGCCTCACGCGACGGCGACCCGCAATTGCGCCCCGGCGAGGATCAGTTCGGCGAGTTCCTCCACCGTGTCGACGACGAGGTCGGCCTCATGGGCGAAGGCGTCCACGGGGCTCGGCCCGCAGCGCACAAGCACCGCCATCGCGCCGGCGGCGCGGGCGGTGTCGAGATCGTGCCGCGTGTCGCCGACCAGCGCGATGGACGCCACAGGAAGGCCGATGAAGGCACTGAACGCCTGCACCATGCCGGGCGACGGCTTGGAGCCGTAGCCCGAATCATGGCCGTACACCGCCCGCACATAGGGTGCGAGGCCGAGCCGATCGACCTGCAGCCGCGCATTGGGCTCCGCGTCATTGGTGGCGATGCCGAGCGGCAGGCCGAAGGCATGCAGCCGCGCCAGCGTTTCCGCCGGCCGGCCGATCGGGGTGAGGAACCGCTCCCCCTCCTCGCGGAACAGGCGGTCCACCTCGTGATAGAAGTCCGAATCGGCGCGGCGCGCGAGGATATCGGCCCAGAGCGGGCCGTACTGGCGCGAGGAACCGGCGATCAGCGGCGAGGTCTGCAGGAAGCGCCGCTCCTCGGCCAGATAGTGGCTGGCACCGAACAGCCGGTCCAGAATCAGGGCGTCGTCGCCGGCGAGACGGCGCATCACCGCACCGGCCGCCGGCCCCCAGGTAAGGTCGAAGTCGACAAGAGTACCGTCCTTGTCGAACAGAATGGCGTGTGGGGCGTTCACGGTAGGACGCAATCCGGTTGGTTCCGGCGTAATGCCTGCAGGTGGAGGCCTGATAGCATGGATTTCTCCTCGCTCCCATCCGGACGCTTTTTTCCCCGCTCCGGGTTAGCGGGCCTCGCCCTGCTGATGGCGGGCACGTTCCCGCTGTCGGCCGAGCCGATGCAGGAGCTGAAGCGCTCCATCGACGAAGCCGGCACCGCCGTCAACCGCCAGCTCGGCGACTGGCTCGGCGTCGCGCCGGAGAAGCCGGCCAGGCGCAGTACCCGCGCCAGAAAGCCAAATGTCAGCACGGCCATTCCGCTGCCGCCCCGGCGCCCCAGTGAGGAGGGAGCGCGCGCCGACGCGGCGGTTCCGGCGGCCAAGGACACCGCCGCCGACACCGCCGTCTCTGCCCCCGTGACGCTCGCCCCGCCGCATGCCGCCCCGCCGCCCGCCGCCGCGTCGATAGGGCCGCCTTCGAGCCGGCCGTCAAAGCCGGTCGTTGCCGCCCCGCAGCAGGGGGGAATCCATCCGGAGGGCGCCACGGACGAGGCGCCCGACGCGCCGGAGCCGGTCGCGCCGGATCGGGCCAAGTCAGAAGGGGCCGCGCGAATGCAGGCCGCCACCGCCTCGGCGAATGTCGCGCCGTCCGCGCCGATCCCCCTGCCCATGCCCGGGCCGGAGCGCCAGATCGCCGCCCTGCCCCCGGTACCGCCGCCCGTGTCCCGCCCCTCCGGCGAGCCGCAGACATCCGAGCCCCGGGCCACTGCCGTGCCCACCATCTGCCCGGAACTGTCGAACGAGGACCTCGGCGTCTTCACCCCGGTCGCGGTGACGGCGACCAACACCGCCTGCACCGTCGACCGCGGCGTCAGCCTTTCGGCGGTGCGGATGAAGGACGGCCGGCTGGTGACGCTGGAGCCGGCGGCGACGCTGCGCTGCGAGATGGCGGCAGCCGTTGCCCGCTGGCTGCGCGACGGCGTGGAGCCGGCCGTCGCCACTCTCGGCGCGCCATTGGACAAGGTGCTGGTCGCCGCCTCGCAGCAATGCCGGCCACGCAACCGGGTCGCCGGCGCCAAGATCAGCGAGCATGGCCGGGGCAACGCCATCGACACGCGCGGGTATGTGTTGACGGACGGGCGCCGCTTCGTCATCGGCACCCCGGCGGCGGGCAGCGCCGACCAGCCGATGCCGGTCGCCTTCCAGGAATCGCTGAAGGCCAGCGCCTGCGCCGACTTCACCACCATTCTCGGCCCAGGTTCGGACGGCTATCACGAGTTGCATTTGCATGTGGACCGCGCCGAGCGGCGCAGCGGTGCGGTACTCTGCCGCTGGGCCGTCGCTGACACGAGGGCCAAGGCGCCCAGCCCGCCCAGAAAGCCGGAGATTCCAGCGGCGTCCGACCAGACGGAGGCCGCGAAGAGCCCGATGCCTGCGGATCCGGACACCTCGCCTGCCCTCGAATCCCCCGGGACAAGTCAATAGCGCGACGGCTCCGACCAAGGGCGCGCTTCCGGCGCGCCCGCAGGCGCTCTAGGGTGAGCACCGGTTCCACCCGGTCGGCGGAGTAGCTGCCATGCTCACCAATCTTCAGGCTCGCGACGTCGAGACGCTGATCCACCCCTATACCAATCTCGTCACCGTACGCGAGACCGGTCCGCTTATCCTTGAACGCGGCAAGGGCGTGTGGGTGCACGATGTGGACGGCAAGCCCTATCTTGAGGGCATGGCCGGTCTCTGGTGCACCGCGCTCGGCTACGGCAATGAAGAACTGGTGGAAGCGGCGGCGACGCAGATGCGCAAGCTGCCCTTTACCCACATCTTCGGCGGCAAGAGCCACGACCCCGCGATCGAGCTGGCCGAGAAGCTGAAGGAAATGGCCCCGGTGCCGATTTCCAAGGTGTTCTTCACCAATTCCGGGTCCGAGGCCAACGACACCCAGATGAAGCTCGTCTGGTACATGAACAACGCGCTGGGCCGGCCGAAGAAGAAGAAAATCATCTCCCGCATGCGCGCCTATCACGGCGTGACCATCGCCTCGGCCTCGCTGACCGGGCTGGCCGGCAACCACAATGACTTCGACCTGCCGATCGCCGGGGTGCGGCACACCACCTGCCCGCACCATTACCGCCTGGCGGAGGAGGGGGAGAGCGAGGAGGATTTCGCCACCCGCCTCGCCGCCGAACTCGAAGCGCTGATTCTCGCCGAGGGCCCGGAGACGGTCGCCGCCTTCATCGCCGAGCCGGTGATGGGCGCGGGCGGGGTGATCGTGCCGCCGAAGAGTTATTACCCGAAGATCCAGGACGTGCTGAAGAAGTACGACGTGTTCTTCATCGGCGACGAGGTCATTACCGGCTTCGGCCGTCTCGGCACCGCCTTCGGCTGCGAGGCGATGGAGATGCGGCCCGATTCGATCTCGATCGCCAAGGCACTGTCCTCGGCCTACCAGCCGATCGGCGCGGTGATGATCCCCGAGGAAATGTACCAGGCCATGCTGGCCGAGAGCGGCAAGCTCGGCAGCTTCGGCCATGGCTACACCTATTCCGGCCATCCGGTGGCCGCCGCGGTGGCGGTGAAGACGCTGGAAATCTATGAGCGCGAGAGCATCTTCGAGCGCGTGCGGGCCAAGATCCCGCAATTCGACGCCCGCCGCGCCGCGCTGGAGGACCACCCGCTGGTCGGCGAGGCGCGCGGCAAGGGGCTGGTCGCCGGCATCGAGTTGGTGGCCGACAAGAAGGGCAAGCACCAGTTCGACCCCAAGCTCGGCATGGCGGCCAAATGCGTCGCCTTCTGCCAGCAGGAAGGGCTGATCCTGCGCAATGTGTTCGGCGATGCGGTCACGATCTGCCCGCCTCTGGTCATCTCGCCGGCGGAGATCGACGAACTGTTCGACCGCCTCACCCGGGCGCTCGACATGACCCTCGACTACGCCGTGCGCGAGAAACTTCTGGCGGCGTGAGGCCCGGTAACGCGGCCAAGATCCCGGAGCAACGTCATCCCCGGGTTTGGCCCGGGGTCCACGACTGTCCACACAACCCGCGTCGGGCAGGACGTGGATGTCAAGACATGAATGGCCGGGTCAAGCCCGGCCGTGACGGCCATCTGGCGGAGACGGCTGACGAGAACCCCTCGGCGCAAACAAAAAGGGCGCTGCCGCCGGCAGCGCCCTTTTCATATGAAGCGTGTCGCCCGCGTCAGAGAACGACGACGTTGGCCCCCTGCGGAACGCGGGTGTAGAGGTCGATCACGTCCTCGTTCAGCATGCGGATGCACCCGGAGGAAATCGCCTGGCCGATATATTCCGGCTGGTTGGTGCCGTGAATGCGGAACAGCGTGTCCTTGTTACCCTGGAACAGGTACAGCGCCCGCGCGCCCATCGGATTGTGCGGGCCGGGGCCGACGAAGTTGGGAATGCCGGCGAGGCGCTGCTTGATCTCGGGCGTCGGGGTCCAGGTCGGCCATTCGGCCTTGCGGCCGACCTTGGCCTCGCCCTTGAACGCGAGTCCTTCCTCGCCGACGGTCACGCCGTAGCGAATCGCCTTGCCGTCGCTTTCGACGAGATAGAGGAACTTCTTATCGGTATCGACGACGATGGTGCCGGGCTTTTCGGTGCCGGCATAATCGACGATCGACCGCTGGTACATCTCCGGCGGCAGCACCTTCTTGTACGGTGCATTGGCGAGCAGTTTCTTATCCCGCGGCGTCAGCGACGCCTCGGGCGCCGGCTGCCGCTGCGCATTGCTGCAAGCGCCGAGAAGAACCGCCAACAGGACAACCACCGCCCCGCGCAAAACCATTTTCAAAGCTCCGAATCCCCGCCACGCGCCTCGCGCGTCGAACCGCTCGCCAATGTCGATTAGCCCATGTGGGACCCGCCTTGAAGGGGCCACATGATCGACACCGGTTCGTCGCCACAAGTTGTTGCGGAAAAACCTCAGTTCCGTTGGAAGAGGTCGAGAAACCCGCAAAACCCGCCGTACGTAGCGTGAGGCCTTATCTCCGACCGCGACTTTGCATATTTTTGACGCAGTCGACGCCCACTTGGTCGACATTCGCCCGGATCGGGCGATCAACCTTGGAGAGAACCATGTCTACCGAAGAAAGCCCGGCCCAACAGAGCCAGGCTGACGAGCCCCGCCCCAGCCAACGCTGGGACCGTTCACAGCAGAGTGCCCATTGGCGCGAGATCGGCATTTCCGCGGTTGCCGCTGCGGCCCGCTACGCCACCCAGACGAAGACGGTATCCGATGCCCCCATTACGGGCGCGGCGCGGACCGAAGATGCGGAAACCAAAGTCGTCACGCTTCGCGACGTAGAATATTTCGCGGCCTGACGCCGCCGGCCAAACGGCCGGGCTGCGACCGCCGCCTCCTCTCCCAGAGCCGTTGGAAGACGAATCGCCGCCGACCGGGCGCGACGCCTGCGTGCGCCCGGGTTTCGCGGGTTTCGCCGACCGGTTCAGCCGGAGCGACTGCAACGGGCCGGCCCTGTGCCTGCGGCGCGGGGCCGGCTGGAATCCGCCTGCGAACCAGAGCATGGTCGGCGCCGACACGAGCGAGTCGGAGCGGCCATGATCACTGCCTATTGCCTGCGAGACGGTGCTCTCGCTTCGGTACCTGTGCCGGCCGGATCGAACATTCCCCCCGACGCTGTCTGGGTCGACCTGTTCCGCCCCGGCGAGGGCGAGGACCGGACCATTGAGGCCGCCCTCGGCATTTCGGTGCCGACGCGCGAGGAGATGGTGGAGATCGAGCCTTCCAGCCGGCTGCGGGTGGAAAACGGCGCGCGCTACATGACCGGCGCCATCGTCTGCAACAGCGAGGGGGAGCGTCCTGCCCTCGCCGAGATTTCCTTCATCCTCGCCGGCCATCGTCTCACCACGGTGCGCTATGACGAGCCCCGGCCCTTCCGCCTCGTCGTCGCCAAGCTCGACCGCATCTGCGCGCCAGGCATCCAGGGCGAGCGGCTGCTGCTGATCATGCTCGACACCATCATCGACCGTGCCGCCGACATCATCGAACGGTTGTCGGCCGATATCGACGCCGTCTCGCGTCAGGTATTGGAGCCTGAATCGGAGCGCTCGGGCGACAGCCAGCGGTTCCGCACCATCCTCAAGCAGCTCGGGCGGCGCGGCGACCTCGCCTCCAAGGTCCGCGAGAGCCTGGTCTCGATGGGGCGCCTCGTCACCTTCCTGTACACCGAGGGCGAGGCGCAACGCTTCGACAAGGACCAGCGCGCGTTGCTGAAGAGCATGCAGCGCGACGTCGCCTCGCTAACCGACCACGTGTCCTATCTCGGCAGCAAGATCACCTTCCTGCTCGACGCCACGCTCGGCATGGTGGGCATCGAGCAGAACAACATCATCAAGATCTTCGCGGTGCTCTCGGTGGTGTTCATGCCGCCGACACTGATCGCCTCGGTCTACGGCATGAACTTCCAGCACATGCCCGAACTCGACGATCGCTGGGGCTATCCCATCGCCCTCCTCGGCATGCTGGCGGCAGCCGTGGGACCTTATCTGTTCTTCAAGTGGAAGCGGTGGATGTAGACCAGCGCCCCAACGGGGCCGGAGACCCGCGCACAGCGGATGGTGCCCGCGCCGCCTCAGACGTGCTGGCCGCCATTGATGTGGATTTCCGCCCCGTTCAGATAGGACGAGGTGTCGGTGCACAGCACATAGATGATCTTGGCCACCTCGTCGGGCGTGCCGAGCCGCTGCATCGGGATCTGCTCGACGATCTTCTCGGTCCCCGGCGAGAGGATGGAGGTGTCGATCTCGCCGGGCGCGATGGCGTTCACCCGCACCCCCAGCCGGCCGAAATCGGCCGCCATCTCGCGGGTGAGCCCGGCAAGCGCCGCCTTCGAGGTGGCGTAGGCCGCCCCCGCGAAGGGATGAACCCGCGAGCCGGCGATCGAGGTGACGTTCACCACCGCGCCATGGGTGCGCTTCAGTTCCTCCAGCAGACCGCGCGCCAGCAGGATCGGCGCGAAGAAATTCACCTGGAACACCCGCCGCCAGTCTTCCTCCGGCGTGTTCAGCGTGCCGAGCCGGGCGCCGCCCTGCCCCTTGGGCGAGATGCCGGCATTGTTGACCAGCGCGTGCAACTCGCCATTGGCCAGCCGGTCCTTGATCTCGTCCACCGCCCGCAGCGTGTCCGCCGGGTCGGAGAGGTCGACCTGGATATGGTCCTCCGGCCCCATCTCCCACGGGCAGTTCTCCGGGAAGGCATGGCGCGAGCAGGTGATGACGCGCCACCCCGCGGCCGAGAAACGCTTGACCGTGGCATGGCCGATGCCGCGCGAGGCGCCGGTGAGCAGAAGGGTGCGGCGAGGCTGGTTGTTCATGGGCGATGTCTTAGCTCAGCGACGGGGCGGTGTCAGGGACAAAGCCGCCCGGGGAAGGGGGCCACTCACGGGAAAAGCCTGATCTTGGTCCAATCCGGCGTGTCGGCAGTGTCGCGGGCGAACACGACGCGGTCGTGTAGGCGGAACGGCCGGTCGTGCCAGAACTCGATCTGCAGCGGGCGGATGCGGAAGCCGGTCCAGTGCGCCGGGCGCGGCACCGATCCCAGCGCATATTGCGCCGTGAATTTCGCCACCGCCGCCTCCAGCGCGAAACGCCCCTCCAGCGGGCGCGACTGCTGGCTCGCCCAGGCGCCGATCTGCGACAGCCGCGGGCGCGAGGCGAAATAAGCATCGGCCTCCGCCTCGCTCACCGTTTCCACCGGGCCGCGCAGCCGCACCTGCCGGCGCAGCGACTTCCAGTGGAACACCGCCGCCGCCTTCGGCACGGCCGCCAGCTCGCGCCCCTTGGCGCTGCCGGTATTGGTGAAGAACACGAAGCCGCGCGCGTCGCGCTGGTTGAGCAGCACCATGCGCACATCGGGCAGGCCGTCGGCGTCGACGGTGGCGAGCGCCATGGCGTTGGGATCGTTCGGCTCGCTCTCCTTGGCCTGCGCGAACCATTCCTCGAACAGCAGGAAAGGCTCCGTCGAGGCGGTGAAATCACCGGATGTTAACTGTTCGGGCGCTTCCATAGGGGCATCTTCGGACGGTTGAGTACGGGACCCATGGGCATGTTCCACAGGTGGCGGCGGACGGCACAGGGCGAGGCAGGCACCGGCCTCCCATATAAGCCCGCAGCATCGTTCCGCACAGCACCCTGCGCGCTGACTTTGGTCGCCGGCACCCTCCTTCTCGGCGGCTGCTCGACCGGGCCGGACCTCGACACGCTGGCGACGGGCTCGGTGACCCCCCGCGCCTATGCCCGCGAGCCGGTGCCGAAGGGCATCGCGCCCGACGACTGGGCTGCCGCCCGCACGGCTCTGGCCGAAGCGCTCCACGAAAAGGAAGCCGCCCCTAGCGTGCCGTGGGAGAACGTCGCCAGTGCCACGCGCGGCACCGTCACCCCGCTGGCCGGGCAGCCCTCCGGCGAGCGCGGCAAGTGCCGCGAATTCCTGATGAGCTTCGTGCGCGAGACGGGCGAGGACTGGCTGCAGGGGGAGGCCTGCAAGGCCGGCAAGAGTGGCTGGAAGGTCGACCAGGCGCGGCTGCTCGAACGGGGCTGAGCACACACAACGGCGCCTATGGCCGTTGCATCGCGGCAACACCGTGACTACATGGTCGAGAGCCGGAACCGCCGGACGAGATCACCATCCATGCGCGATCCCTATGAAATCCTCGGCGTCGCTCGCAACGCCGACCAGAACGAAATCAAGCGGGCTTTCCGCAAGCTCGCCAAGAAGCTGCACCCGGACGCCAACAAGGACAGCCCGAAGGCGCAGGAGCAGTTCGCCGAGCTGAACACCGCGCACGAGATCCTGTCCGATGTCGAGAAGCGCGGCCAGTTCGACCGCGGCGAGATCGACGCCGAAGGCAAGCCGCGCGGCTTCGAGGGCTTTCCGGGCGGCGGCGGCTTCAACCGCGGCTTCCGTCGCGGACCGCAGGCCGAAAATCCTTATGAGAGTTTTTCGTTCGGCCCGGAGGGCGTGCGCCGTTCCGGCCACGCGCCCCATGATGCGGGCGGCTTCGACGACGTGATCGCCGACATACTCGGCGGCCTTGGCGGGCGTGGGCGCGGGCGCGGCGGCCCGGGCGGCGAGGTTCCGCGCGGCGGCGACATCGACATCAAGGTGCCGGTCGCGCTGGAGCGGGTGGTCGAGGGCGGCTCGGTGAAGGTCCACCTGCCGAGCGGGCGCACCGTCGAGGTGAAGATCCCCGCCGGCGTGGTCGAGGGCCACCGCATGCGCCTGAAGGGACAGGGCGAGCCGAGCCCGTTCGGCGGCCCGGCGGGCGATGCCTATGTGGTGGTCTCCTACGCCCCGCACCGGCATTTCCGCATCGAGGGATCGGACCTGCGCACCGATGTTGCGCTGCCGCTGGTCGACGCGGTGCTCGGCGGCAAGGTGCGGGTACCCACGCTCAGCGGCGAGGTCGAGCTGTCGGTGCCGGCCCACACCAATTCCGGCCGCACGTTCCGTCTGCGCGGCAAGGGTCTGCCCAAGGCGGGCGGCACGGCGGGCGACCTTCTGGCGACCACGCGGATCATGCTTCCCGATGCGCCGGACAAGGAGCTGGAGGAGCTGATGCGGCGGCGGCGCGAGGGCGCCGGCTGAGCCCTGTCGCTCATGGGAAGCGGTCACGCGCCACCGCTCGCTTGAGCGGCCCCTGCTGCTGTGCGATAGGAACGTGCGCCCAATCACGTGGGCAACGGTACGGAGCATCGTGACGAGCATGGCATCGGGCGGATTGATGAGCGGCAAGCGCGGCCTGGTGATGGGAGTGGCGAACAACCGCTCCATTGCCTGGGGAATCGCGAAGGCGGCCCACGCGCATGGGGCGAAGATCGCCCTCACCTATCAGGGCGAACCGCTGCGCAAGCGCGTCGAGCCGCTCGCCGCCGAGCTCGATGCCGCCGTCGTCGGCCATTGCGACGTCACCGACCCGGCGACTATCGACGCGGTGTTCGCCGAGACCGAGCGCCAGCTCGGCGGGCTGGACTTCCTGGTCCACGCCATCGCCTTCTCCGACAAGAACGAGCTCGACGGCCGCTATGTCGACACCACGGCGGATAATTTCAGCAAGACCATGCTGATCTCCTGCTACAGTTTCACCGCGGTCGCGCAGCGCGCCGAGAAGCTGATGACCGATGGCGGCTCGATGCTCACCCTGACCTATTACGGCGCCGAGAAGTGGATGCCGCACTACAACGTCATGGGCGTCGCCAAGGCCGCGCTGGAGGCGAGCGTGCGCTATCTCGCGGCCGACCTCGGTCCGAAGAACATCCGCGTCAACGCCATTTCCGCCGGTCCCATCAAGACCCTGGCTGCCTCCGGCATCGGCGATTTCCGCTACATCCTCAAGTGGAACGAGCTCAACGCCCCGCTGCGCCGCACCGTCACCATCGACGAGGTCGGCAATACCGGCATGTACCTGCTCTCCGATCTCGGGCGCGCCGTCACCGGCGAGGTGCATCACGTCGATGCGGGTTACCATATCGTCGGTATGAAGAATCCCGACGCGCCCGACCTCACCCTCGATCGCGACTGAGCCGACCCACACGCGGAGCACCCACCATGATGACGGCCCGCCTGATAACGCTCTTCCGTCCCTGCGGGCTCGCGGCCCTCGTCGCCGCGGCGCTGTCGCTGGGCGGCCTCGCCGCCACACCGGCCGCAGCACAGTCCGGGCCCATCATCATCAACCCGCCGCCGGGCTCGGGGCTCTCCGGCCTTCCCTATGTGCCGCCGCCGGACGCGCAGGACAGCGGGGTGCCGCCGACCTTCCAGCAATACCCGCTGATGGACCGCATCTTCGGCTTCGGCGGCGCGATCTTCCCCGGCTATGTCAGCCCCAGCGGGGGGCGCAACGATTATGAGCGGCGCGGCTTCCTCACCGGCGGCGGCAACGGCCCGGTCCTCTTCGCCGCCGGCTCCGCCGATTCGCTGTGCCAGATGACGCAGGCGCCGCAGGTGAAGGTGCTTTCGGCACCGCCGGGGGTCAAGCTGCACTTCACCATCGGCAAGTTCATCGCCACGGGCGTCGATGGCGGCTCGCATCGCTGCCTGGGCAAGCCGGTCGGCGGCGTGCTGGTCACCTACAAGGGGCGCGCCCCGGCGGGCGCCACGGCGACGCTGCGGGTCTCCTACCCGTTCAAGCGGATCAGCTACACGCATGTCGTGAGCTTTCCGCGCAAATGACCCGGCGCATCTTTCTCGTCCGGCACGGCGAGACCGACTGGAACCTCGCCGGCCGCCTGCAAGGCACGCATGACATCCCGCTCAACGATCTCGGCCGCGAGCAGGCGGCGGAGACCGCGCGGGTGGTCGAGCGCCTGAGCGGCGGCGCGCGCAATCTCGACTTCGTGGCGAGCCCGCTCAGCCGTGCCTCGCAGACCATGGCGATCCTGCGCGCCGAGCTTGGCCTCCCGCCCGACGGCTTCCGCCGCGACCCGCGGCTGCGCGAGATCGGCTTCGGCCGTTGGGAGGGATCGACCTGGCCGGAACTGCGCCGGCGCGACCCGGTGAGCCTCGCCGCGCGCGACGCCGACCCCTGGAACTTCACCCCGCCCGGCGGGGAGAGCTACACCGAGCTGTCGGTCCGCGTGCTGGCCGCCGTCGGCGAACTCGCCGGCGACAGCGTGGTGGTGACCCATGGCGGCGTGGTGCGCGCCATGCTGCACGCCTTCGCCGGCATGCCACCGGCCCAGGCGGTAGAACTCCCCGTCCGCCAGGGCGCCGTCTATCTGATCGAGAACGGCGCGTTCGAACTCGCCGTCGCCTGACCACACTCCGGAGGTGACGCGATGGGCGTCCAGCTGATCCGTGCCGACGAGGCACTCACGCCCCGCCCGATCTGGTGCGTCACGCCGCAGAACTGGCGCGAGGTGGCCGGTGGCCTGCCTGCCCCGGCGCTCGCCTTCGGCGAGGCCACCGGCTTCAAGGCCGAGGCCGGCGCGCTCCTGGTGCTGCCGGCAGCGGACGGGGCGATCGCCGGCGTGCTGTTCGGCTGCGAAGGCTCGCCGCGCGACCCGCTGACCTTCGGCCGGCTCGCCACCACGCTGCCGGCCGGCGACTACGCCATCGCCCATCCGCCCGCCGATCCGCGACTTGCCGCGCTCGGCTTCCTGCTCGGGGGTTACCGCTTCACCCGCTACGGCAAGCGGCCGGTGGCCGATGTGCGCCTCGTGGTGCCCGACGGGACCGATGAGGCCTATCTGCGCCGCACCGCCGAGGCCGTGGCGCTGACCCGCGATCTCGTCAACACTCCGGCCAACGATCTCGGCCCGGCCGAGATCGAGGCAGCGGTGCGCGCTCTAGCCTCGCGCTTCGGTGCGCAGGTGGAGGTGACGAGCGGCGACGACCTGCTCGCCGCCAACTTCCCGCTGATCCACGCCGTCGGGCGCGCTTCGCCCCGTGCCCCGCGCCTCATCGACCTCAGCTGGGGCGACCCCGGCGCGCCGAAGGTGACGCTGGTCGGCAAGGGCGTCGCCTTCGACACCGGCGGGCTCGACATAAAGCCGTCGAGCGGCATGCTGCTGATGAAGAAGGACATGGGCGGCGCCGCCAACGCCATCGGCCTGGCGCAGATGATCATGGCGCGTGCCCTGAAGGTGCGGCTGCGCCTCATCGTGCCGGCGGTGGAAAATTCCATCGACGGCTCGGCCTTCCGCCCCGGTGATGTGTTCGCCTCGCGCAAGGGGCTCACCGTGGAGATCGGCAACACCGATGCCGAGGGCCGGCTGATCCTCGCCGACGCGCTCAGCCTCGCCGACGAGGAGGCGCCGGAACTGCTGATCGACTTCGCCACGCTCACCGGCGCCGCCCGCGTCGCGCTCGGCCCGCAACTGCCCCCCGCCTATACCGGGGACGATACGCTGGCCGCCGACCTTGCCCGCCACGGCGCCGCCGAGGCCGACCCGTCCTGGCGCATGCCGCTGTGGCCGCCCTATGCCTCGATGCTTGACAGCAGGATCGCCGACCTCAACAACGCTCCCAGCGGCGGCTTCGCCGGCTCCATCACCGCGGCGCTGTTCCTGCAGCGCTTCGTCACCCGCGCCGGCGCCTGGCTGCATCTCGACATCTTCGCCTGGAACCCGACCACGCGGCCCGGCCGGCCGGAGGGCGGCGAGGCGCAGACCATCCGGGCGCTCGACGCGCTGATCGCCGAGCGCTACGGCGCCTGACACAACGTCAGCTCCGCGCCCGCGTTAATCTTTTCTTCGCCGCGAAGCCGCCATAGTCCGGGGAACAATCCGCAGCCGTAACGATTGCGGACCGGGAACGGGCCAATGGCGGTCGAACTGCGTCCATCGCAGGCTTTGCGTCTCCTGCACGAGCTGTCGCTCGCGCAGGTACGCGACGGCGCGCCCGACCTGAGCCCGCGCCAGCTTGCCATTCTGCTCAGCGTCTATCTGGAGGCACCGCCACACACGGTGCGCGGCCTCGCCGCCCGGCTCGGCGTCACCAAGCCGGTGATCACCCGCGCGCTCGACACGATGGGGCAGCTCGGCTTCGTCTCGCGCCGCCGTGACGAAGCGGATCGACGCAATGTCATTATCCAGCGTACGGTGGAAGGTGCGCTTTATGTGGAGCGGTTCGGCGACCTCGTCGTCGCCACCGCCAGGGCACTTCCCAGATGAACGCCGTTGCTCGTTGAACACCCACACCGATGAATTTGCCCCGATGAACGCGCTTCCCGCCGGTCTCGACGCCCGCCTCACCCCGGCCCGGCCGGACCTTGCCGCTCTGCATCTCCAGGGCGTGGTGACGGCCGAGCGTTTCGTCGCCGGGGAGCCCCACCGCGTCATCCGCCCCGCCGCGCCGGTGCGCGGCGAGCCCGACCCGCTGGCTCCGCTGGTGACGGAAACGCTGGCCGGCGAGGCGGTGACGGTGTTCGAGACCACGATGGAGGGCTGGGCCTGGGGCCAGCTCGACGCGGATTCGTATGTTGGCTGGCTCCCTGCCGAGGCGCTGGCGCCAGCGGGCCCGGCGCCGACCCACAAGGTCGTGGCGCTGCGCACGCCGGTGTTTCCCGGCCCCTCGATCAAGCTGCCACCGACCGGGCTTCTCTCCTTCGGCAGCCGCCTCGCCCTCACCGGCACGCGCGAGCGCTTCGCGGTGACGGTGGAGGGCGGCTTCGTCTTCGCCGGCCATCTGGCGCCGCTCGACACGTTCGAGGGTGATTTCGTGGACGTTGCCGGCCGCTTCCTCGGCGCCGCCTATCTCTGGGGCGGGCGCTCCAGCCTCGGGCTGGACTGCTCGGGTCTGGTGCAGGTCGCGCTGAATGCCTGCGGTATGGCCTGCCCGCGCGACACCGACATGCAGGAGAGCACGCTCGGCAACGCGGTCGCCTTCTCCGGCGATCTCGCTGAACTGCGGCGCGGCGACCTGCTCTATTGGCCCGGCCATGTCGGCATGGTCGCGGATGGCGCCACGCTGCTGCACGCCACCGCGCATTTCATGTCGGTGGTGCGCGAGCCGCTCGGCGCCGCGCTGGCCCGCATCGAGGCTTCAGGCACGCCACTGCGCACCGTGCGCCGTCTCTAGCCATTCGCCGCGACGAAGGCGTTCACCCGCGCCCGGTTCAACGCGAACCATTGCAGCGCGATCAGCACGAAGCCATTGGCAAAAGGGGCGGGAGAAGGCGCGGCAAGGCTCGCCAGCGCGTCCTCCACCAGCACCAGGAAGGGCCGCGTCAGCTCGGTCTCGCCCGGTTCCCCGGCCACGTCCGGCACCAGCGAGGAATCGACGAGGCCGAGATAGATTGTGGCGTATTCGTCGGTCACGCCGGGCGTCGGCAGGAAGCGGGCGATCGGCAGCAGCGCACGCGGCGCCACGCCGATCTCCTCGACGCATTCGCGCCGTGCCGCCGCGTCGGCGTCCTCGCCCGGATCGATCAGACCGGCGGCGATCTCGACCAGTTCGCCGGCGCCCGTCGCCAGTTGCGCGCCGAGGCGGAACTGGCGGATGAACACGAAGCAGCCTGCTTGCGGATCATGGGCCAGCACGCCCACCACCTCGCCCACCCGCAGGATGTCGCGCCGCTGGCGCAGCCGCGCGCCCCCGGCGCCCTCGAACGTCGCGGTGAAGCGGTGATAGGGGCGGAAGCCGGTGCCGACATCGTCGGGGCCGGTCAGTTCGAACGGGATCGAACGGTCGGCCAGTTCGCCGAACATTGCCCGTCCGCCCGTTGGAGGTCCACCAGCCGGGCGTCCACTCATGAAGCGTCCACCGCCGTCTCCATGTCGAAGGCCGCCGCGAACAAGGCGCGGGTGTAGTCGGTCTTCGGACGCGCGAACAGTTCAGTTGCCGGCCCCTCCTCCATCAGCACGCCGCCCTTCATCACCATCACCCGCGAGGCGAGTGCGGCGACGACGCGCAGGTCATGGCTGATGAACAGATAGGTCAGGCCGCGCTTCTGCTGCAGGTCACGCAGCAGGTCGACGATCTGCGCCTGCACGATCATGTCGAGCGCGCTGGTCGGCTCGTCCAGCACGATGAAGGACGGTTCCAGCACGATGGCGCGGGCGATGGCGACGCGCTGGCGCTGGCCGCCGGAGAATTCATGGGGGTAACGGTGGCGGGCCTCGGGATCGAGCCCGACATCGGTGAGCGCGGCAACCACGCGCGTCTCGCGTTCCTCCGCCGTGAGCTTTGGCTGATGGACGCGCAGCCCCTCGCCGATGATATCAGCCACCGACATGCGCGGGCTGAGCGAGCCGAACGGGTCCTGGAACACCACCTGCATCGCCCGGCGGCGGGAGCGCATCTGCCGGAAGCCGAGCGTGTCGATGGGATCGCCCATGAACACGATCGGCCCCTCGCTGGAGATGAGCCGCAGCAAAGCCAGGCCCAGCGTCGTCTTGCCCGAGCCGCTCTCGCCGACCACGCCGAGCGTCTCGCCGCGCCTTATCTCCACCGAGATGCCGTCCACCGCCTTGATGTGGCCGACCGTACGGCGCATCACCCCGGCCTTGATCGGGAACCAGACCTTGAGCCCCGAGGCCGCCAGCACCACCGGCGCCTCCGGGTGGGGCGAGGCCGGGTTGCCACGCGGCTGGGCGGCGATCAGCGCCTGGGTGTAGTCATGGCGGGGATTGGCGAACAGCTCCGCCACCGGCCGTTCCTCGACGATCTTGCCGCGGTTCATCACGCAGACCCGGTCGGCGATCCTGCGCACGATGCCGAGGTCGTGGGTGATGAACAGCATGGCCATGCCGAGCCGGCGCTGGAGGTCCTTCAGCAGAGCGAGGATCTGCGCCTGCACGGTGACGTCGAGCGCGGTGGTCGGCTCGTCGGCGATGAGAAGCTGCGGCTCGTTGGCGAGCGCCATAGCGATCATCACCCGCTGGCGCTGGCCGCCGGAGAGCTGGTGCGGGTAGGAGCCCAGCCGGGTCTCGGGCTCGGGAATACCGACCTCGGTGAGGAGTTCGATCACCCGCGCCCGCGCCGCCGGCCCACGCATGCCGCGATGCAGGAACAGGATTTCGGCGATCTGCTGCTCCACCGTATGCAGCGGATTGAGCGAACTCATCGGCTCCTGGAACACCATGGTGATGTCGTTGCCGCGCACCCGGCGGATGTTCCGCTCGTCCATGGCGAGCAGGTCCGCGCCCTTGAACAGCACCTCGCCCGAGGGATGGCTGGCGGCGGGGTATTGCAGCAGCTTGAGAATGGACAGCGCGGTGACCGACTTGCCCGAGCCGCTCTCGCCCACCAGCGCGACCGTCTCGCCGCGATGAACGTCGAACGACACCCTGTCGACCGCGAGCGTGCTGCGCCCGCCCTGGGCGAAGGCCACGGAGAGGTCGCGGACGGAAAGGAGGGGTTCGTCTTTCAATGGCGTTTCGCTCACTGGAAGGTCTTCCGGGGGTCGAAGGCGTCGCGCACCGCTTCGCCGACAAAGATGAGCAGGCTCAGCATGATCGCCACGGTGAAGAAGCCGGTGAGGCCGAGCCAGGGCGCCTGCACATTGGCCTTGCCCTGCGCCAGCAATTCGCCCAGCGAAGGCGACCCGGGCGGCAGGCCGAAGCCGAGGAAGTCCAGCGCCGTCAGCGTCATGACGGAAGAGGAGACGATGAAGGGCAGCATGGTCAGCGTCGCCACCATCGCGTTGGGCAGCATGTGCCGCCACATGATGACGCCGTTCGACACCCCCAGAGCCCGCGCCGCCTGTACATATTCGAAGTTGCGGGCGCGCAGGAACTCGGCGCGCACCAGCCCGACCAGCGACACCCAGGAAAACAGCAGCAGGATGCCGAGCAGCACCCAGAAGCCGGGAGCCAGGATCGACGAGATGATCAGCAGCAGATAGAGCGCCGGGATCGAGGTCCAGATCTCGATGAAGCGCTGGAAAATGAGGTCGGTCCAGCCGCCGAAATAGCCCTGCACCGCGCCCGCCGCGACGCCGATGATGGAGGAGATGACGGTCAGGATCAGACCGAACAGGACGGAGAGGCGGAAGCCGTAGATCAGCCGCGCCAGCACGTCGCGGCCCTGGTCGTCGGTGCCGAGCCAGTTCCATTCCAGCGCGTCGCAGCCCCCGGTGAGCCCGAGCCGCTCCACCACCGGCGCGCATTGCGCCTCGGTGAGCATCCAGGTCGGCGCCGAGGGCGCCGGGGTCGGCAGATCGAGATTATGGGTGGAGTAGGAGTAGCGGATCGGCGGCCACACCATCCAGCCGCCTTTCTCCTCGATCAGCTTCTGCAGGTAGGGGTCGCGATAATCCGCCTCGGTCTCGAAATCGCCGCCGAACGCGGTTTCGGGATAGGCGACCAGCCCGGGAAAGTAGTAGCCGCCGTCATATTCGACCAGGAACGGCTTGTCGTTGGCGATGAATTCCGCCCCGAGGCTCAGGACGAAGAGCACGGAGAAGATCCAGAAGCTCCACCAGCCGCGGCGGTTGCGCTTGAAATTGGTCCAGCGGCGCTGGTTCAGCGGCGACAGAAAGGGCCGGCGCGGCCTCTCGCTGGCGGGCGCCACGGCCGGCGCGGCGGTGCTTGCGGCGTCCATGCTCAGACGTCCCGCGTGTCGAAGTCGATGCGCGGATCGACCCAGGTATAGGTGAGGTCGGAGATGAGGTTCACCACCAGCCCGACCAGCGAGAAGATGTAGAGATTGGCGAACACCACCGGGTAGTCGCGGTTGAGCACGCTCTCGAAGCCGAGCAGGCCGAGACCGTCGAGCGAGAAGATGGTCTCGATCAGCAGCGAGCCGGAGAAGAAGGCGGCGACGAAGGCGCTGGGAAAGCCGGCGATGATAATCAGCATCGCGTTGCGGAAGACATGGCGGTAGAGCACCGCGCGTTCCGACAGTCCCTTCATCCGCGCCGTCACCACATATTGCTTGCGGATCTCGTCGAGGAACGAGTTCTTCGTCAGCAGCGCCATGGTGGCGAAGGCGCCGAGCACCATCGAGGTGATGGGCAGCGCAAGGTGCCAGAAATAGTCGAGGATCTTGGCGCCGAGCGAGAGCTGGTCGAAATTCTCCGAGGTCAGCCCGCGCAGCGGAAACCACGAGAAGAACGAACCACCGGCGAACAGGATGATCAGCAGGATGGCGAACAGGAAGCTCGGGATCGCGTAGCCGACGATGATGACCGCCGACGTCCACACATCGAAGCGCGAACCGTCGCGCACCGCCTTGGCGATGCCCAGCGGAATGGAGATGGTGTAGGTGATCAGCGTCATCCACAGGCCGAGCGAGATCGACACCGGCATCTTCTCGATGATCAGGTCGATGACCGAGACGTCGCGGAAATAGGAGCGCCCGAAATCGAAGCGGGCATAGTCCCACAGCATCTTCAGGAAACGCTCGGGCGCCGGTTTGTCGAAGCCGAACTGCTTTTCCAGATCCTTGATGAAGGCGGGGTCGAGCCCCTGCGCCCCGCGATATTTCGACGAGACCGGGTCGCCTCCCGGCGCGCTCTGCTGCATGCCGCCGAAATCGCCGCCGCTGCCGGAGATGCGGGCGGTGGCGGAGGAGCCCTGCCCGGTCAGTTCGGCGATCACCCGCTCGACCGGGCCGCCGGGCGCGAACTGCACCACCACGAAGGAAATCAGCATGATGCCGATCACGGTCGGCACCATCAGCGCGATGCGTCGGACGATATAGGCGAGCATACGATCGGGTTTCTCCGCCGGGACGCAAATCCCACGACGCACAGGGTGGAGGTAGGGCGTTAGCGCGTCAACTTAACGTCCGTTCATGCAGGCTTTACGCACCATGGCCTCACCCCGCCGATCGCGTGCGCGCCGACCAGATCTCCGGGATGGCGCGCGCATAGGTCGGGCGGGGGGACGAGGGCCAGCCGAATTCGTCCCAGAAGGCGATGCGGAACTCGGCGGAATACCATTGCGGCACCCAGTAGCGCCCCGCCCGCAGCCGCCTGTCGAGCACCCGGCAAGCGGTGCGCAACTGCGCACGCGTCGGCGCCGCGATCACCTCCTCGATCAGCAGGTCGACGACCGGATCGGCGATGCCGGACAGGTTGCTGGCGCCGGGCGTGTTCGCCGCGCTTGAACCGAAATAGTTGCGCAGCGACTCGCCGGGCACGGTGGACATGGAGAAGCGCCGCACCGTGGCGTCGAAGTCGAATTCGTTGAGCCGGCGCTGGTATTGCGGCGAGTCGACGAGGCGGAAACGGGCCTCGATGCCGAGCAGCTTGAGGTTCTTGATGAAGGGCGCGGTGTGGCGCTCCAGCCCGTTCTCGTCGTCGAGGAACTCGACGGTGAGCCCGTTGCCCTGCGGGTCCACCAGGCGGCCGCCCTTGATGACCCAGCCCGCCTCGCGCAGAAGCTGCGTGCCCCGGCGCAGCAGCGTCCGGTCCTGTCCCGAGCCGTCGGAGACCGGCGGCGACCAGGGCGGGGCCTTCAGCACCGCGATTTCCTCCGGCGTGAGCCGGTCACCGAGGCGCGCGATCAGCGCCACTTCGTCCGGCCCGGCCGGACCTTCCGCCTTGAGGTCGGAATTCTCGAAGAACGAGGTCGTGCGCCTGTAGGCGTCGTACATCAGGTTCTTGTTGGTCCACTCGAAATCGAAGGCGCAGGACAGCGCCTCGCGCACCCGCGGATCGACGAATTGCGGGCGGCGCAGATTGAGGAACCAGCCCTGCGCGCCCGAAGGCGTGCGGTCGGGCAGGATCTCGCGCTTGACCTTGCCTTCGTTAAGGGCGGGAAAGTCATAGCCGGTGGCCCAGGTGCGGGCGGTGAATTCCTGCCGGAACAGATAGGCCCGCGCCTTGAACGCCTCGAAGCCGACCTCGCGGTCGCGGAAATACTCGTAGCGCAGCACGTCGAAATTGTTGACGCCGACATTCACCGGCAGGTCGTTGCCCCAATAATCGGGGTCGCGGCGATATTCGATGAAGCGCCCCACCTCGAAATGCCCGACCCTGTAGGGGCCCGAGCCCAGCGGCGGCTCCAGCGAACTCGCGTCGAACGGGGTGGCGCTGTAATAGGCTTTGGAAAAGATCGGCAGCGAGGCGGCGAACAGCGGCACGTCGCGGGCGCGCTTCGGCGCGAAGCGGATGACGGCGATCTCCTCGCCCTCCGCCTCGGCGCTCTCCATGTCGCGCAAATTCTGCGCGATGACGGGGTGCCCCTTGCTCTTCAGCAAATTGAGCGAGAAGGCGACATCCTCGGCGGTGAGCTTGGAGCCGTCATGGAAGCGCGCCTGCGGGCGCAGGCGGAAGCGGTAGAGCGTGCCGTCTTCCGAAACCGAGACGCTCTCGGCCACCAGCCCGTAAATGGCGTCCGGCTCGTCGTCGGCGCGCGCCATCAGCGTGTCGAACAGAAGTTGGACGCCCTGCGCGCCATCGCCCTTCAGGACGTAGCCATTGAGCGAGTTGAAGGTCTGGAACGACTGGTTGAAGGCGGCTGTCGGGCCGATCTGCGAGAAGGTGCCGCCCTGGAGCGCGTCCGGGTCGACATAGTCGAAATGGGCGAAATCGGCGGGGTATTTCAGCTCGCCGAATACCGAGAGCCCGTGCCGCGCCGGCCCGAAGCCGGGCGCGACGGCGGCCGGGGCAGCCGCTGTTTCCTGGGCCACGGCCCGGCCGCCGAGCCATGGCAGGAACGAGGCGCCGGCGGCAAGGGTGAGAAGGGCGCGGCGGGAAAGCGGCGCCGGCAAAAACCGGCGGCCTCCTTCGAGACGGCCGCCGATGGCGGCCTCCTCAGGATGACGGGTCATGATCGGTGGCTTTCCACTCATGCCCGGGCCCCCCTCATGCTTCCGGCCTCCGTCATGCTGATGTGCCCGGGCGCCGCCCGGGCCTCGAAGCACGCAGGGCCCCGTCCCCGCGCCGCTCACCGTGCCGCTCCGGTCCTGGCCGCCTTTTCCGCGTCCCACCACCAGATGTCGGGGAAGCCGAAGGAATATTCCGGCAGCGTCTCGGGATGACTGAAGCGGTTCCAGCGCGCGGTGCGGGTGTTGGGATAGTTCCACGCCGGCACCACATAGTCATGCGCCAGCAGCACCCGGTCGAGCGCATGGGTGGCGGCGACCAGCTCGGCGCGGTCCTTGGCGTAGATCACCTTCTCGATCAGCGCGTCGACGCCGGGATCCTTGATGCCGGCATAATTGTTCGAGCCCTCACGGTCAGCGGCACTGGAGCCCCAGAAATCGCGCTGCTCATTGCCGGGCGAGAGCGACTGGCCCCAGCCGGAGATGATCATGTCGTAGTCGCGGGCGCGCAGCCGGTTGATATACTGGGACGTATCGACCTGCCGGACACTCACGGTGATGCCGAGACGTTCGAGCGAAGGCTTGTAGAACAGCGCCACACGCTCGAAGGCAGGATTGGCCAGCAGTATCTCGATGGTGAAGGGCTCGCCCTTGGCATCCACCAGCTTGCCGCCCTTCACCTCGTAGCCCGCCTCGCGCAGCAGCTTGGCCGCCTCGCGCAGGTTGGAGCGGCGAACGCCCTCGCTGCCCGATGGCGGGTTCTCAAAGGGCTTGGTGAACACGCTTGCCGGCACCTCGCCCTTCACGCTTTCCAGAATCGCCAGTTCCTGCCCCTGCGGCAGACCGGATGAGGCGAGTTCCGTGTTCTGGAAGAAGCTGGAGGTCCGCTTGTACTGGCCGAAGAACAGCGTACGGTTCATGCCCTCGAAGTCCAGCGCGTAGTTGAGCGCCCGGCGCACCCGCTGGTCCTGGAACTTCTCGCGCCGCAGATTGGGAATAAACGCCTGCATCGCACCCGAGGCGCGGTCGGGAAACTCCTCGAGGATGACCTTGCCTTCCTTCACCGCCGGGAAATTATAGGCGGTGGCCCAGTCCTTGGCCGAGGACTCGACGCGAAAGTCGTACTGGTCGCCCTTGAACGCCTCCAGTTCCACCGTCGAGTCGCGGAAATACTCGTAACGCTGCTCGTCGAAATTGTTGGTGCCGATGTTCACCGGCAGGTCCTTGCCCCAATAGTCCGGCACCCGCTCGAACGAGATGGAGCGGCCGGGCTGGACCTGCTTGACCTTGTAGGGACCGGAACCGAGCGGCGCTTCCAGCGTGCCCTGGCTGATGTCGCGCGGCTTGCCGTCAGGCCCGTTGGCCGTCCACCAGTGCTTGGGCATGATGCGGATCTGCCCGACGATCTGCGGCAGTTCGCGGTTGCCGGCCTGGTCGAAGGTGAAGGTCACCTCGCGCTCGCCGGTCTTCTCCGCCCTGGCGACGTGGCTATAGTAATAGGCCTGACGGGGGCTGTTCTTGGTCAACTGCTCGAACGACCACACAACATCGTCGGCGGTGATCGGCTGGCCGTCGTGCCACTTCGCCTCCGGCCGCAGCCGGTAGGTGACGGAAGAGAAATCGGCGGGGTAGCGCACGCTCTCGGCGATCAGCCCGTATTCCGTCGCCACCTCGTCATAGGCCGGGCTCATCAGCGTGTCATAGATGAGCTGGAGTCCGGCCGCCGGCGTGCCGCGCGGGATGATGTCGTTCAGCGAATCGAAGGTGCCATCAACCGCGAGCCGCAGCAGGCCGGCCTTCGGCGCGTCCGGGTTCACATAGTCGAAGCGCTTGAAGTCGGCGGAGTACTTCGGCTCGCCCATCAGCGAGAGCCCGTGCCGCCATTCGCCCGCACCCGCCGGCGCCGCCGCAACGGCGGTGGGGGGCGCCTCCTGCGCCATCGCCGGGCCGAGCAGCCCTAGGCCCAGCAGACCCAAGCCGAGCGCGGCGGCGACCAGGGACCGGGCCATCGCGTCGCTCAGAGCCGGCGGGCGCCAGCCGGGAGCGGCGGGGCGGACGGAGCGGCGGAAGCGGATCATGCGCATCATCCCTCTGGCACGTCGTCTGGCGGAGCGGCCACATGCGCGGCCCCTCATGACGATTATGAACATTGGCGGCGAATAGAAGGGGCAGTCCGGAAAAGAATAAGGCCGGCGACGCAAAGCGCCGCCGGCCTGACGTGATCGTGAAAGTGGCGCCCCGCAGGGCGCGCACCTCAGGGCGTGGCGGGCGCGGGCTCGGCCGGAGCCGGTTCCGCCGGAGCGGGCGTGGCGGGAGCCTCAGGCGCGGCCGGTTCGGCAGCGGCGGGAGCCTCAGGCGCAGGCTCCGCCGGGGCGGGCGCGGCCGGGGCCGTATCTGCGGGGGCCGGCGCCGCCGGCTCGGCAGCGGCGGGAGCCTCGGGGGCAGGAGCCTCGGGGGCCGGGGTGGCGGAGTCCGGCGCGGCGGAGCCGGCAGCCGGCGGCGTGTTGCCACCCGGCTCGCCCGAAGCGGGAGCCACCGGCGCGGGCTCGGCCGAAGCCGGCGTCGCCGCCTCGTCCGGCTGGGGCAGCGGCAGGGGATTGTGCGACAGCGTGTTCAGATAGGCGATCAGGTCGGCGCGGTCGGTTTCCTTGGCGATGCCGGCAAAGCCCATCGCCGTGCCGGGAATGTCCGCCTTCGGGTTCTTGATGAACTCGTTGAGGTTCTCGAAGGTCCAGTCGCCGCCATGTTCCTTCAGCGCCGCCGAATAGGCGAAGCCCTCGACGCTGGCGATCGGGCGACCGACGACGGCGTAAAGATCCGGCCCGACCTTGGCGCCGGCGCCTTCCACGAAATTATGGCAGGCGGCGCACTTCTTGGCCTGGGCCGCGCCCTTCTCGGGGCTGGCGGCCGCCAGCAATTGAGCGATCGGCACATCGGCGGGAGCCGCCGCCTGGGCTTCGCCGGCCGAACCCTCCTGGACGGCGATCTCGAAACCCGGCTTCTCCGGCGCATGGCTGGAGAACAGGATATCGGCGAACACGTTCAGACCGAGCGTCAACGTCAGCACGCCCAGGACCGCACCAGCAACCTTGTTCAGCTCGAAGCTGTCCATCGAAATATTCGCTCCCTCACCCGGCACGACGACCATCCGGCTGGCCTGCCGATACCCCGCGCGCAATGTATCAGCGCTCGCATATGACCGCCAATGGCGGCGGGAACTAATCATTTTGACGGTTGGCGTGCAACCCGTATAAGCACCGCGCGGTGCTACGTTTCGCCACCCTGAGAGGGGCGCCCGGCGCCGCATAGGACGATGACAAGGCACCGAAATGTCCTCCCAGGACACACTTATTCTTATTCCAGCCCGCATGGCCTCGACCCGGCTGCCGGGAAAGCCGCTCGCCGACCTCGGCGGCCGTCCGATGATCGTCGAGGTGGCGCGGCGTTCCGCCGCGGCAGGCATCGGCCGGGTGGTGGTGGCCACCGACGATGACGGCGTGCGCGCGGCGGTGGCGGCGGCCGGATTCGGCGTGGTGATGACCCGTTCCGACCACGCGTCCGGCTCCGACCGAATCTTCGAGGCGCTCGGCCATATCGACCCGGAGCGCCGGGCGACCCGCGTCGTCAACGTGCAGGGCGACCTGCCGACCCTCGACCCAGCGCTGATCCGCGCCGCCCTCGATCTGCTCGACGACACGGCGGTCGACATCGGCACGCTGGCGGCCGAGATCACCAACCCGGCCGAGCGCACCAGCCCCCATGTGGTGAAGGCGGTCGGCAGCCCGCTCTCCCCGCAGCGCCTGCGCGCGCTCTATTTCACCCGCGCCACCGCACCTTATGGCGAGGGCCCGCTGTTCCATCATATCGGCCTCTATGCCTATCGCCGCGCGGCGCTGGAGCGCTTCGTCGCCCTGCCGCCCTCGCCGCTGGAGCAACGCGAGAAGCTGGAGCAGTTGCGCGCGCTGGAGGCGGGCATGCGCATCGACGTCGCCCTCGTCGACACCGTCCCGCTCGGCGTCGACACGCCGGAGGACCTGGAGAGGGCGCGCATCATGCTCGCCGAACAAAACGCAGACGAGGAAGCCACGCAGATGCCAGCCGCCGCGCACGAATCGGGGACGCTCTCATGACCCGCCGCACCATCGTCTTCCAGGGCGAGCCGGGCGCGAACTCGCACATCGCCTGCCGCGACGTCTATCCCGACCACGAGGCGGTGCCCTGCGCCACCTTCGAGGACGCCTTCGCCGCCTTGCAGAACGGCGAGGCCGATCTCGGCATGATCCCGATCGAGAACTCGGTCGCCGGCCGGGTGGCGGACATCCATCATCTCATGCCGACTTCCGGCCTCACCATCGTCGGCGAGTTCTTCCTGCCGCTCTCGCACCAGCTCATGGTGACGAAGGGCGCTTCGCTGGCGACGGTGAAGACGGTGGAGAGCCATGTCATGGCGCTGGGCCAGTGCCGCAACATCATCCGCAAGCTGGGGCTGAAGGCGGTGGTCGGCGCCGACACCGCCGGCTCGGCCCGGCTGGTGGCCGAGGCACGGGACGAGGCCCGCGCCGCCATCGCCTCGCGCCTCGCCGCCGAGATCTACGGCCTCGACATCATCGCCGAGAACATCGAGGACGAGGCCCACAACACCACCCGCTTTGTCATCCTGGCCAAGGATGGGGAATGGGCGCCGGCCAATAACGGCCCGACCGTCACCACCTTCGTGTTCCGGGTGCGCAACGTGCCCGCCGCGCTGTACAAGGCGATGGGCGGTTTCGCCACCAATGGCGTCAACATGACCAAGCTGGAATCCTACCAGCTCGACGGCGAATTCTTCGCCACCCAGTTCTACGCCGATGTCGACGGCCACCCGGACGATCCTGCCCTCAAGCTGGCGCTGGAGGAACTCTCCTTCTTCTCCAAGGAGGTGCGCATTCTCGGCGTCTATCCCGCGCACCCCTACCGCATCGCGCTACGCGCCTAGGAGGCGGGGCCGCCCCCGAGAGCGCCGCGTCCGCCGCCGACCGGCGCCCTTCGCGTCGCCCTGAAGGGCATCGGCTGAAACAGTTCGGCACCTATGCAGTTGAATTTATTACATTTATAATCTGCAATTTCCCTCGCATTTGATCAATCCCGCTGTGGAATTGGCCCTGCTCCCTGCCTATTGTCGCCGCGACGAATGAAGGCGATGAGGTCGATGGTGCGGAAATTCTCGCGGATACGGGTTCTGGCGGCCGGGCTGATGGCGGTGGCGGGCCTTGCGGCCGGCATGCCCGCCGCGACGGCCGAGCAGGCGCCCCAGCGCATCCTGGCAATCGGCGGTGCCGTGACCGAGACGCTCTATGCCCTCGGGCTGGAGGACCAGGTGGTCGCGGTCGACACGTCGAGCACCTATCCGCCCCGCGCCTTGGCCGAGAAGCCCAATGTCGGCTACATCCGCGCCCTCTCGCCCGAGGGCGTGCTCTCGGTGGGGCCGGATCTCATCATCGCGCTCGACGGCGCCGGGCCGCCGGACGCGGTCAAGGTGCTCAAAAGCGCCGCCATTCCGTTCGAAACCCTGCCGGAGGCACGGGACGAGGCCGCCATCATCGCCAATATAAGGCGTATCGCCACGCTTGCCGGAGTGCCACAGCGCGGCGAGGAACTGGCGACGGCGGTGGCCGACGATTTCAAGGCGCTGGCGCAGGTGCGGGCGCGGATCGCCGCGCCGCGCAGCATCGTGTTCGTGCTGTCCGCCTCCGGCGCCGCGCCGGTGGTCGGCGGTGCCGGCACCAGCGCGCAGGCCATGTTCGAACTCGCCGGCGTCAGCAACGCCATGGCGGCGCTCTCCGGCTACAAGCCGGCGGTGGGCGAGGCGGTGCTGGCCGCCGACCCCTATGCCATCGTGCTGATGAAGGACCAGAACCACGGCGTTTCCGACGCGGCGATCAAGGCCATGCCCGCCTTTGCCGGCAGCCAGGCGATGGCCGAGGACCGGTTCTTCCGCATGGATGGCGGCTATCTCCTGAACTTCGGGCCACGCACGCCGCAGGCGGCCCGCGATCTCGCCGCGCTGATCTATCCCGAACTCGACCTGCCGGCGATGCCGGAGCATGCCTGGACCACGGACCAGCCCGGCGTCGAGCCGCCCGCTGCCGCCCGGCCATGAGCGTGGCCGCGCCCGCCGCGACGGGACATTACGGCCGCCGGCCGCGCCGCGCGCCTCTCGCCCTCGGCCTGTGCGCCGCGCTGGTTGTTCTCGCCTTTCTGGCCTCGCTGGCCATCGGGCCGGTAACCATCGCCCCCGGCCGGATCCTGGACATCATAGGCGCGGCGCTGCGCGGTGAGCGGGCGACGGGCGCGGCGCTGCGCGAGGCGGTGATCGTGCTCGACGTGCGCCTGCCGCGCACCCTGCTCGGCCTGCTGGTCGGCGGCGGCATCGCGCTGGCCGGGGCGGTGACGCAGGGCATCTTCCGCAACCCGCTGGCCGATCCAGGCCTGGTCGGCATCTCCAACGGCGCGGCGCTGGCAGCGGCGGTGTGGATCGTCGCCGGCAGCCACCTCGCCTTCTATGTGCCACCGGCCCTGATGGATGTCGGCCTGCCGGTCATGGCGTTTTGCGGCGCGCTCATCGCCACGGTGGCGCTCTACGCCATCTCCACCCATGAGGGGCGGACCTCGGTCGTCACCATGCTGTTCGCCGGCATCGCCATCGCCGCGCTGGCCGCCGCCGGCACCGGGCTGACCGTCTTCGTCGCCTCCGACCAGCAGTTGCGCGATTTCACCTTCTGGTCGTTCGGCTCGCTCGGCGGCGCCACCTGGCAGAAGGTGGCGGCGGCGCTGCCCTTCATGGTGCTGCTGGGGCTGATCTGCACCCGGCTCGCCCGCGCGCTCGACGCGCTGGCGCTCGGCGAGGCGGAGGCGTTCCATGTCGGCATCGACGTGCAGCGGGCGAAATGGCTGGCCATTCTCGGCATCGCCGCCGGTGCCGGCGCTTCGGTGGCGGTGGCCGGGGTGATCGGCTTCGTCGGGCTGGTCGTGCCGCACCTTATCCGGCTGATGATCGGGCCCGGCCACCGGCTGCTGCTGCCCTGCGCCGCGCTGCTCGGCGGCGCGCTGTTGCTCGGCGCCGATGTAGTGGCGCGCACCATCGTCAGCCCGGCCGAACTGCCGCTGGGCGTCGTCACCGCAGGCTTCGGCGCGCCGTTCTTCCTGTGGCTGCTGCTGCGCCGGCGCGCGGCACTGATGGGGTGAGCCGATGTATTGCGCACACGACATCGGCTTTTCCGCCGGCGGCCGCGCTCTGCTCGACGGCGCGTCCGTCGAGGTGTTGCCGGGCCGCGTCACCGTGCTCATCGGGCCCAATGGCGCTGGCAAGTCGACACTCTTCAAGGTGCTGGCGGGCGAGCGGCGGGCGCAGCGCGGGCAGGTGACGCTTGCCGGCGCCGACCTTGCCGGGCTGAAGCCGGCGCGCCTGGCGCGGCTGCGGGCGGTGCTGCCGCAGAGCGTGCATGTCGCCTTCGCCTTCACGGTGGAGGAAGTCGCGGGCATCGGCGCCAAGCCGGGGCGCGACACCGCCGCGCCCATTCGCCGGGCGCTGGCCCGGGTCGAGCTCGCCGGGCTGGCGGGCGAGAACTACGAGCATCTCTCGGGCGGCGAGAAGCAGCGCGTGCAGCTTGCCCGCGCGCTGGTGCAGCTGGAGGGCGGCGAGGGCCCCGGCTACCTGCTGCTCGACGAGCCGACCGCCAGCCTCGATCTCGCCCAGCAATTGCTGGTGCTGGCCCTGGTGCGGGAACTGGCGGGGGAAGGCGTCGGCGTGCTTGCCGTGCTGCACGACCTCAACCTCGCCGCCATGGTGGCCGACGAGATCGTGGCGCTGAAGCAGGGCCGCGTCGCCGCCCGCGGCACGCCGGGCGAGGTGCTGACCGACGCGCGCATCGCCGAGCTCTACGGCGTGTCGGCGCGGATCGGCTGGGCGCCGGCGACACCGTTCCTTTTGCCGCAGGCGGCCTCACGCTGAAGGAGGCCGGGATAAAAGGACAACGCCCCGCCCCGGCCGTGGCGACCTGGGCGGGGACTTGGCTTGCTGGGCAGGGACTTGCCTTGCTGGGCAGGGACTTGCCTTGCTGGGCAGCGACTTGGCTTGCGGCGCTCAGCGCATCTCCTGGCCGATCAGCGTCTCGACATGCTCGAAGGCAGCGGTCGCGGCCGCCTCGATGCGCGCCTCTTCCTCGTCGGTCAGCTCGACCTCGTTGAGCGCGGCGGTGAACCGGCGCCAGTGCAGGGCACGACCTTCGGGATGGCCGGCGAGATGGCGCGCGCCATGTTCGGCGGTAAAGCCGATCTTCACCGCCTCCTTGGCGAGGATAGCCGCGCCCATGTTGGAGCCCTCGACCACATAGAGCCAGCCAAGCGCCTCGGCCCGCTCCAGCGTCGGCCCAGGCGCGGCGTCCGGCGGCGTCAGGCCGAGATCGGCGAAGTCCTGCTCCAGCGCCGCGAGGCGGGAGCGCTCCGCGAGATCCGGCAGCAGTTCCTGGAGCGCCGCGTCGGCATAGAGCGTCTCGACCCGACGGTGCAGATGGTACTGGAAGCGCAGGAAGCGCTCGTAATTGGCGCGCCCGGCAAAGGGGGCCGCGTGCATCACACCTGAATCCACGCGCTCATGCGCGGCGGTAGAAGCGGCCTTCAGGCGCTTGGCGCGGTTCGGCGCCTCCACATCCGTGGCGATCGACATATCGTGCTCCTCTCATCCCGCCATGCACCGGC
>NZ_JAHBGC010000039.1 GCF_018390645.1 Ancylobacter dichloromethanicus | reverse complement strand
GGGACCCCTGTGACGACGGGGTTCACAGTGCCTCCGGAACGATCGGAGGCCGTGTTTGGGATGCTTGTTGTGGAGACGATCGCGAAGATCCGTCGGGCGTATTTTGTTCAGGGCAAAGCGATCAAGGCGATCTGCCGGGAGCTGAAGATCTCCCGGAAGGTGGTGCGCAAGGTGCTGCGCTCGAACGAGACGGCGTTCGAGTATGAGCGCTCGGTACAGCCGATGCCGAAGCTGGGGGCCTGGAAGGGCGAGCTCGACCGGATGCTGGCGCGGAACGAGAGCCGCCCGGCTCGCGAGCGCCTGACGCTGATCCGGATCTTCGAGGAGCTGCGAGGGCTCGGCTACCAAGGTGGCTATGACGCCGTGCGTCGCTACGCCAAGGGCTGGCAGCGCGAGCAGGCCTCACTGTCGGCGGCAGCCTTCGTGCCCCTGAGCTTCGATCCGGGAGAGGCCTACCAGTTCGACTGGAGCCACGAGATCGTGCTGATCAACGGCACGACGGTGACGGTGAAGGTCGCCCATGTCCGGCTCTGCCACTCGCGCATGCTGTTCGTACGGGCCTATCCGCGCGAGACCCAGGAGATGGTGTTCGACGCTCACGACCGGGCGTTCGCCTTCTTCAAGGGCGCCTGCACGCGCGGCATCTACGACAACATGAAGACCGCGGTAGAGGCGATCTTCGTCGGGCGCGAACGAGCCTATAATCGGCGCTTCATGCAGATGTGCGGCCATTACCTTGTCGATCCGGTGGCTTGCACACCGGCATCGGGATGGGAGAAGGGACAGGTCGAGAACCAGGTCGGGCTGGTGCGCGAGCGCTTCTTCACGCCGCGCCTGCGGGTGAAGAGCTATGAGGAGCTGAACGCCTGGCTGCTCGACCGCACGATCGCCTATGCCAAGGCGCATCCTCATCCCGAGTTGCGTGAGCGGACCGTCTGGGAGGTGTTCGAGACAGAGCGGGCGAGCCTCGTGCCCTATCGCGGCCGGTTCGACGGCTTCCACGCCGTGCCGGCCTCGGTGTCCAAGACCTGCCTCGTGCGCTTCGACAACAACCGCTACTCCGTCACGGCCAGCGCCGTGGGGCGCCCTGTCGAGATCCGCGCCTATGCCGACCGTATCGAACTGCGCCAGGCGGGCAGGCTCGTTGGCGAGCATCCCCGCTGCTTCGGGCGTGACCAGACGATCTATGATCCCTGGCACTATGTTCCTGTCCTGGCGAGGAAGCCCGGCGCTTTGCGCAATGGGGCGCCGTTCAAGGACTGGATCCTGCCGACAGGGCTGGAGCGGGTGCGACGCAAGCTCGGCTCCGTGCCCGATGGCGGGCGCCAGATGGTCGATATCCTCACCGCCGTGTTCAGCGACGGCTTGCCCGCCGTCGAGGCTGCCTGCCTGGAGGCGCTCGGCGAAGGTGTCCACTCCGCCGATGTGATCCTGAACATCCTGGCGCGCTCCCGAGAGCCGGTGCGCCCGATCACCATCCTCACCCCGGACACCCTGCGGCTGCGTCATGAACCGGTGGCCGATTGTGCCCGCTACGACAACCTCAGGAGAGCACTGTGATGGACCGCTCCGAGATCCTCGCCTCGATGGGCGAGCTGAAGCTTTACGGCATGAAGGCCGCCTTCGACGAGATCATCGCGACCGCCGTGAAGCGTCAGCATGAGCCTCAGCGCGTGGTCGGCGACCTCCTGAACGCAGAAATCAGCGAGAAGCAGGCCCGCTCGATCAAGTACCAGATCACCATCGCCAAGCTGCCGCTCGCCCGCGACATCGACGACTTCGTGTTCGACGACACCCCGATCAACGAGACCCTGGTGCGCGACCTCGCCTCCGGCAACTTCCTCGCCCATCAGCGCAATGCCGTGCTGATCGGCGGCACCGGGACCGGCAAGACCCATCTGGCCATCGCCATCGCTCGCGCCTGTATCCGGGCCGGTGCTCGTGGCCGCTTCTTCAACGTCGTGGATCTCGTCAACAAGCTCGAGGCGGAAACCCGCGCCGGGCGCCAGGGGCGGCTGGCCGACTATCTCGGCCGCATGGACTTCATCGTGCTCGATGAGCTCGGTTACCTGCCCTTCGCCCAGTCCGGCGGCCAGCTCCTGTTCCACCTCATCAGCCGGCTCTACGAACAGACCTCGGTCATCGTCACCACCAACCTCGCCTTCGGCGAATGGCCGTCAGTGTTCGGCGACGCCAAGATGACCACGGCTCTCCTCGACCGCCTCACCCATCACTGCGACATCATCGAGACCGGCAACGAGAGCTGGCGCTTCAAGAACAGGATCTGACCTCGGCCAACGCTCCTT
>NZ_JAHBGC010000038.1:393644-473687 GCF_018390645.1 Ancylobacter dichloromethanicus | reverse complement strand
CGACGCGACAAATACCGCCGCCCCCAAGCCGACATAGCGCTTGACCGTGTCGGCGGACGCGGCAACCCGTGGCTCCGAAGCAGAGCTCTCTTTGACAATTGCGATACGCATGGCTGGTCTCAGGAAGTGATGATCAGGGCGAGGACGAGAACGCCGAGCAGGCCGAACAGCAGCTTGGGCTTGCCATCCTGCGAGGCGAGACCGATGGCACAGGCCGCGACCGAGGCCAGCGTGCCGACGGTGAAGAGACCCCAATGGCCATTGGCGCCACCGATGGCGAACGCCACCATGAAGCAGACGAGGGACATGGTGCCGACGAGGGTCAGCTTGGTGAAGAAATGGTACGTGCCACGGTGCTCGGCGTAGTCGTTACCGTCCGCCTTGGCGTATTCGGTCACTCCGTGATCGGCCATGTCGACCCCCTCCCAAAGAATAATGAGCGCGCGATGCTCCGCTTTAGCGGAAGACGTCCTCTGCGGCAACGCCGGCACCCCGCTGGGTCAGCGCAGCCCGGCCTTCGCGAGCGCGGCGCCTTGACGCGCCGCCACCGTCTCGACGGCAAAATCGGCGATCGCCCGCTCGAACAGGGCGTGGAAGTTCAGTTCCGCCTTCAGATGCAGGAACACCCCGCCAAGGCCGATCGCCGCCCGGTCCATGAAGACGAATTCGCGCGGCACCCGCACCGGCCCCTGCTGCTTCAGCGCTCGATGGACGGTGAAGGCCTCGCGCCGCCCATACTCGCCCGGCGCCACCCCGTCGGCGATGGTGCGCACCCGGTCGTCGAGCAGCGGCCCGTAGATGAAGCGCGCCCAGATGTTGAGCACCTCGATCAGTTCGTTTGTGAGGCCGCGAAAACCCCAGGTCTCATAGGCATGGACGACGCGCGCCCCGTCGCCCGCCTGCAGGCCGCGATAGAGATCGACCACGCCGCCGACGAAGCTGGGCGGGAAGATGCGGATGCAGCCATAGTCGAGCAGGTTGATGCCGGCAGGCTCCGCATTCTCCGTGCCGGCCTCCTCGAACACGGTGTAATTGCCCAGATGCGGGTCGCCATGGATCACCCCGAAGCGCGAGAAGGGCAGCCACCAGGCAGTGAACATGGCGCGGGCGATGGCGTTGCGCGGCTCCAGCGGGTGGTCGACGAAATCGAGCAGCCGCCGCCCTTCCAGCCAGTCGAGGGTGAGCAGGCGGCCGGTCGACAGATCGCCATGCACGCGCGGCACCCGCACCGCTGCCTCGTCCGCCAGCATCTGCGCGTAGAGCGCGGCATGGGCGGCCTCGCGCTCATAGTCCAGCTCCTCGCGCACCCGCGCGCCGATTTCCTCAGCGATTTCAGTGGTGTCGATGGCCGGCTCCATGCGCCGGTGGATGGCGAGCAGCATACCCAGCTGCTTGAGGTCGGCTTCCACCGCCGACTGCATGTCGGGATATTGCAGCTTCACCGCCAACTCGGTGCCGTCGAGCGCGCGGGCGCGATGGACCTGGCCGAGCGAGGCGGCGGCGGCCGGCTCCTTGTCGAAGGAGAGGAAGCGGCTCGCCCAGTCCGCGCCAAGTTCCGCGATCATGCGGCGTTTGACGAAGGCCCAGCCCATGGGAGGGGCCTGGTTCTGCAGGGTGGCGAGCTGGGCGGCGTATTCCGGCGGCAGCGCGTCGGGAATGGTCGCCATCAGCTGGGCGACCTTCATGATCGGCCCCTTCAACCCGCCGAGCGCCGCTGCAAGCGCGGCTGCATTGCCCTGCTGCTGATCCATGCCGAACAGCCTTGTGCCGGCGATGCGCGCCGCCACCCCGCCGACCTGGGTGCCGACGCGGGCATAGCGCAGGGCACGGGCGGAAAGCCGGTTGGCTTCGCGGTCACGGGGCGGGGCTGGATCGGAATGCGGCTTCTCGGGATCGGACAAGGCGGCCTCGCGCGTTGGCCTTCAGGTAAGGCGGCGGCGGCGGCATACAAGCTCCCGGGCGCGCGGGCGGGCGCTCATGCCGCAGCCGGGCGGCGGAACAGGCGCTGGACCAGCAGCAGGCCGAGCACGGCGAGCGGGGTGAGGAAATCGGTGTAGAAGATCGGCCCGGCATTGCCGCTCGCGAGGTTGCCGGTCTCCGCGATCTGGATGGCATGGCCGATGCCGGCGCCGCCGAGGAAGCCGAGCGCCACCACGCCCACCGCGGCGCGAAAGCCGGGCGAGCCGAGAAAGGCGCCGATCAGCCCGGCCACCCCGATGCCCAGATTGGCCATGCCGACCTCGAACTGGAACGGGCTCGGCGCCCAGCCGATGGAGGCCGCCGCCTGCGCGGGGAAGAACACATGGCCCATGAAGGCCCACAGCCCCATCAGCCCGACCGGAAACAGGAGGATATAGCGCAGCAACTGGTCGACCAGCACACTGGGCGAGAACGGGCGCGGCCCGCGCAGCGACATCAGCACGCCCAGCACCAGCGCGAGCGCCCAGGCGAGCAACGGAAACCAGAAGACCACCGGCACCTCCCGCGTTGTGACCGGCCAACTCTAATCGCTGCCGGCGATCCGCTCCAGCGCCGAGGCGACGGCGTCGCGGTGTTCCGTCAGGCCCTTATAGGCGAGCTGGGCGGCATCAAGATCGAGAATCTGGCCGCGCAGCGAGGCGGCGAGCGCGCGCCCTTCGGGATGGCGGCGGAAGGCGGTGAACGGGTCGACATGGACACGCACCGTGAACAGCATGTCGCCGCTCTCCGGCAGCCGCCGCAGCGTCTGCCGCTCGACCCGCACGAACGCCTCGGGCGCGAGATTGGCGGGGTCGTCGAACCACTGGCGCGGGCGCTCCTTGGATTCGGGGTGGTGCAGCTCGTCGTCGGGATAGATCGACCAGTTCACCCGCCAGACCGGCTGCTCGACCTTCAAATTCTCGAAGATGCGGTTCATCAGCTTCGCCATCCTGTCGGGATAGCCCGGCACGGCGGCGTGGATGGCGTCGAGCGACTGGCCGAATTTCTCCGCCAGCGACCAGGCCGAGGGAAAGCACAGCACGGCGGCGATGAGCCGGTAGCCACCCTCGCCCTTGCGCAGCATCAGCAGGTCGTCGGAGACGAGATGGCCGGCAATGACGAGGGGCGCCTCGCCGTCATCGTCGAGATCGAAGCTGCGGCCGGTGGCCTGCACGGTGAGGGTACGCCCCTCCAGACGGTAGAGCGCGGGATAGGTCGCGGTGAGGAAGGCGACGATGAGGTCCAGTGCCTCGCGCTGGGCCTCGCGGGTGCCGGCCTCCTCGCGCACCACCACGTCGCGCTTGTCGCGGATCAGCGCTTCGCGCTGGGCGAGCGTGGCGGCAAGCCGCCCATCGGGCTCGAACCAGTGGGCGAGGTCGAGCGGGGCCAGCGCGATGGAGAAGGGCTTGCGCGACCCGTCATAGGGGGTATGGGCGAGCGGATCGGCGGCGGTGTCAGCGGGGGCGGGAGACGGGGCGGCGACGTTCATCGGTGCGGGCTCGGCTGGAGGTGCGGGCACAGGCCCCAACCGCCCCAGCTTAGAACGTGTGCAGCGATTTCGTCAGCCTAATCTTTGGTCGGCACGGAATGAACGACGCGAGGTCTGCGCCGTCCATGCCGCACCGTCCGCGCCACGCCGTCCGTGCCGCCGTCAGATACCGAACTGGTAGGTGACGGGCAGCCAGCGATAGCCCTCCCCGCGCCTCTCGACATAGCCGAGCGAGGGGAAGGAGGTGTGATAGGCGGCCACCGCGACCCGATCGGTCGCCGCCATGTCGTAGATTCTCCGCCGCGTGGCGGCGCCCGCTTCCTTGTCCTGGTCGAACAAGGCGTGCCAGTCCGGCCGCGCCAGCGAGGCCACCTCGTGATGGGCGCAGTCGCCCCAGACCAGCAGGCGCCGGCCCTCGCTCTCGACATGGAAGGCGAGATGGCCGGGCGTGTGGCCATGCGCCGCGACCGCGTGGATGCCCGGCGCCACCTCGCCATCGGCGGCAATGAAGCTCATCCGGTCGGCGAGCGGCAGCACATGCGAGCGGAACATCACGGCGGAGCCATATTCGTTGCTCTCCTTCGGCGCGGCGAGCGGGCGCTCGCTCTTCCAGAAGTCGAACTCCGTCGCGCCGATGACATAGCGCGCCTTGGGAAAGGCCGGCGCGCCGCCGACCAGCAGCCCGCCAATATGGTCGGGATGGGCATGGGTCAGCACCACCACGTCCACCTGCTCCGGCGCGTAGCCCGCCGCTTTGAGCGAACGCAGCAGCCAGCCGCCGGCGGGCGGCGGCACGAAACCCTGCTCGCCATTGCCGGCATCGAACAGCACGAGTTCGCGCCCGGTATTGACGAGGGTGGGCGAGAAGCCGGGACGGAACCGCTTCTCGGGCAGGAGGTTCGCCTGCATCAGCGCCTCGACCTCGCCGGCCGGGCGGTTCTCGCCGACAATCGGCCACGGGCCGTCGATCATGGCGCTGGCGTCGAGCAGTGTGGTGACCTCGAAGGCGCCGAGCCGGAAGCGCTGGAAAGTCTGGATCGACGGGCCGAGTTCCGGCGCCGCCGCCTGCGCGGGAAGGCCGCGCAGCACCGCCGGCGCGGCGACCAGACCGACGGCGCCCACCAGAATCGCGCGACGCGACGGCACGGCGCTCCGGCACCGGCCGGAGGGCGGGAGGGTGGTTTTCATGGCGTTCCTCCGGGCCCGCTTCGCGGCGGGCGCTTTTGATGTTCAACTGGGCGCGGTTTCGCGAGCGCAGCTTTCCGGAGGCTATCCATGGCGACGCCGGAGCACTTGTACGAACGTGCGGCATCCGCGCCGCCCGCCACGGCGCCGGGACCGCTGTGGCACCTCGACGGCGAACGCACCTGCTTCATCGGCCCGCTGACCTACAACGCGCCGCACCAGCACGGCGCGCCGGTGTTTCTGGCCGGGCTCTACGGACGGTTCGGCCTGCGGCTGGCCGGCGGCCCCTGGCTCAGGGTGCGCACCGCCATGGTGCCGGCGGGAATCGTGCACGAGCTCGACATCGGCGGCGACCCGATCGGCGTTCTCTACATCGAGCCGACGCTGGAGAGCGCGCATGCGCTGGCCGCCCTCGCCCGCTCGACGCGGGAGACGGATGGGGCGCTGGTCGGCGACGACGGCGCCTTCGGCCTGATGCGGGAATTATGGGAAGACGCGACAAGCGCCGAATGGGCGGGGGCGGCCCTCGACGATCTGCTCGGCTTCGGGGCGCGGCGCGCGCGCCGGCGGATCGACGCCCGCATCACCCGGGTGCTCGGCCTGCTGGGCGAAGGCGCGGATGGCCCGGCCGGCGTGGCCGCCGCCAGCGCGCGCGTGGGGCTATCGGCCCATCATTTCCAGCATCTGTTCACGCGCGAGGTCGGGGTGCCCTACCGGCGCTACCGCGCCTGGGCACGCATGCGGCGGGCCATCGCCGCCGCCGCCCAGGGCAGCACCCTCACCGCGGCGGCGCACCAGGCCGGCTTCTGCGACCAGGCGCACTTCAACCACGATTTCCGCCGCACCTTCGGCGCGCCGCCCTCATGGAGCCTGCACCGCATACGGATGTCGGGCGACCCGGCGCGGCGGGGAACCGCCGTGCAGATGGCGGGAGACCCGGCGCGGCGGGGAACCGCCGTGCCGGCGTGAGGCTCACGCCTCCTCCATCGCCTCCAGTTCTTCGATCATGCGCTCGATGAGGCCGAGGCCGGTCTGCCAGAAGGCGGGGTCGCGGGCGTCGAGGCCGAACGGCTTCAAAAGCTCGGAATGATGCTTGGTGCCGCCCGCCGCCAGCATGGCGAGATAGCGCTCGGCGAAGCCTTCCGAGGCGTTCTCGTAGACCGCGTAGAGCGAGTTCACCAGGCAGTCGCCGAAGGCATAGGCGTAGACATAGAACGGCGAATGGATGAAGTGGCCGATATAGACCCAGTAATTCTCGTAGCCCGGCCCGAGATGGATGGCCTCGCCCAGGCTCTCCGACTGAACCTCCATCCAGATGGCGCAGATTTTCTCCGCCGTCAGCTCGCCATTCTTGCGCTCGGTGTGGATACGGCGCTCGAAGGTGTAGAAGGCGATCTGGCGCACCACGGTGTTGATCATGTCCTCGACCTTCGAGGCCAGCATCGCCTTGCGGGCGCGCGCGTCCGGCGCCGCCGCCAGCAGCCGGCGGAAGGTGAGCATCTCGCCGAACACCGACGCGGTCTCGGCCAGCGTCAGCGGGGTCGGCGCCATCAGCGCGCCGTTCGGCGCCGCCAGCACCTGGTGCACGCCATGGCCAAGCTCGTGGGCGAGCGTCATCACGTCGCGCGGCTTGCCCATGTAGTTGAGCAGCACATAGGGATGGGCGGAGGGCACGGTCGGGTGGGCGAAGGCGCCGGTGGCCTTGCCCGGCCGGATGCCGGCGTCGATCCAGCTCCTGTCGAAGAAGTCGCGGGCGATGTCGGCCATGCGCGGGGAGAAGGTGGAATAGGCGCCGAGCACGGTGTCCCTCGCCTCGTCCCAGCCGATGGGACGGGTCTCCACCTTGGGCAGCGGCGCGTTGCGGTCCCAGTATTCCAGCTTCTCCTTGCCGAACCACCTGGCCTTGAGCCTGTAGTAGCGGTGCGCGAGCCGGGGATAGGCGGCGTGGACCGAGGAGACCAGCGCGTCCACCACCTCGCGCTCGACCCGGTTGGCGAGGTGGCGGGAATCGGCGATGTCCTCGAAGCCGCGCCAGCGGTCGGAGATTTCCTTGTCCTTGGCCAGCGTGTTGGTGATGAGGGTGAACAGGCGCAGATTCTCGCCGAACACCTTGGCCAGCGCCTGCGCGCCCATCCTGCGCTTCTCCTCCTCCGGCTCGGCGAGGAAGTTCAGCGTCTGCTCCAGCGGCAGGATCTCGCCGCCGACGTCGAAGCGCAGCCCGGCGATGGTCTCGTCGAACAGCCGGTTCCACGCGCCCCGGCCGGTGACGCCCTTCTCGTGGAACAGGTGCTCGATGCGGTCTTCCAGCTGATAGGGCTTTTCCGCCCTGACATCCTCGATCCACGGGCGGTACCTGCCGAAGGCCGGGTCGGCGAGCGCGGCTTCCATCTTCGCGTCGTCGAGCCGGTTCAGCTCCAGCGTGAAGAACAGCAGATGCGTCGAGGCGTCGGTGAGCTTCTCCTGCACGTCGCCATAGAACTTGGCGCGCACCGGGTCGGTAGTGTCGCCGGAATAGACGAGGCCGGCATAGGAATAGAGCCGGCCGAGCAGGTCCTCGATCTTCTCGTAGCGCGCCACGATCTGCGCCATCTGGCCGCCCGCGTCGGGAGCCTCCAGCACGCTCGCGAGCCGGCCCTTATAGGCCTCCTCGAAGCCGGCGGTCTCGGCGGCGACGGAGGCGAGGTCGGCCTCCAGCTCGGGCGAGTCCATGGCCGGGTAGAGGTCCGACAGGTCCCATTGCGGCAGGGCGCCGAGAGCGGCGGCGGAAGCCTCGGGCGAGCGGGGCACGAAGGCGAGGTGATCGAGGCGGCGCGGCATGTTCACTCCGGCGGGTCATTCAAGGTGGCAGTGATATCGTGCGCGTCGGCCGGCTATCAACCTTCGGTCGATGCGAATTGGTGGCATTGTGTCCTCCCCGGCGTTCTCCGCCGGGCGATGCGCGCGAGGGAAAAAGATGACGTCGCTGTTCCGGTTTCTGGCTTCGCTCACCCTGCTTGTCACCATCGGCACCGCGCTGGCGGACGCCGCGCCGCAGCGCATCGTGCTGCTGCGGCATGGCGAAAAGCACACCGCGCTCACCCTGTGCAGCCTCGGCAAGGAGCGGGCGCAGGCGCTGGCGGCGCAATATCTCAGCCCCACCAGCCCGATGAGCCTGGTGAAGAACGACCCGCCCGCCGCCATCCTCGCCATGACCCTGCACACGGTGGAAACCGCCCGCCCCATCGCCCGCGCCTGGAACATGGCGCTCACCGCGCCGCCGATCGGCTATGTGCCGATCCGCAACAACCGCTATTTCAACGCCAAGCTGAACGTGGTGAACCGCGAGGTGGTGCGCGACCTGATGGAAAATCCGCGCTGGCACGGCCGGACGGTGGTGATGGTGTGGGAGCATTTCCACATCGCCAGCGCGGCGCTGGAGGCGGAATTCGCCGGCGAGGAGGTGACGCTGCGCCAGCTTCTGCATCTCGACCGGGTAAAGGGCGTGCCCGGCGGCGTGCCGCGCACCTGGCCGGACAGCAACTACAACTTCTTCTGGATCCTCACCTATGACCGGCCGCAGGACACCGTGCCGAGCCAGTTCAAGGTGATCAGGCAATATTTTGCAGAGCCCTTCGCCAATCTGCCGTCGAATGGCTGGGGCAGGCCCGAGCCCCGGCCCGCCGGCAGCGGCTGCAGCTGACAGGAAAAGAGCGCCGCGAGGGCGCTCAAGTCGGATCCAGTCCGGGTCGAGGCGGGCCTAATCGAAGACGCGCTTCACCCGCTGCCAGGGCGAGTTCCTGCCCTCATAGAGCGGGCCGAAGAAGGCACGCTCGCGCGACTTGCCCTCGTTCTGGCGCACCTGCTGGCGGCGCACCTGTTCATGCTGGCGGACCTGGTTGCGGTCGACGCTGTCGCCGATCCGCGGCTGGTCGCGCGGGCCGGCCGAGGTCGCCCCGGCCGGAACGGCGCTGACGATGAGGCCGGCCGCCACAAGTGCCGCGACGCCGACCGGGCTCTTCACGTGCGTCTTCGTCATGATAGCCTCCCAAGAGGTGTTCCAATAGGATGTTCTGGCATGATAACGTGCGAGGCTGTGAATAGTTGCAGACAAGATGAGACAAGCAAAACGCGGAAGGTATGATCGTAAAGGCCACGCACATGGCGCCTCAATTCAGCGGCCTCCGCGCCCGACACGGCAGATATCCGCGCAAACCGGGCCGCACGCGCCGTTTTTCACCGACAAATCGGGGGCTTCTCGATGACCACGACAGCTTTCACCTACACGCCGCCGCTTCGACTGACGCTGGACGGGGACACCGCCGACATCGCCACGCTGGACGAGGCGCTGGCCTTCGCCGAGACCCACCCGCTGCCCGAGGGCGATTATGAGGGTATGGTCCGGCGCCTGCAGGGCGCGCACAGCGCCGAGCAACAGACCGAGGCGGCAAACGCCTTCCGCTGGTGGGCGCAGTCGAACGGGCTGACCGACTGACCGCGGCGGCCGGCCGGGCATTCGAACCACGCCGGCCAAGGATACCGCGCGCACGGGGACGGAATCAGACGCAGGAGCTGCCGCGAATGGCGGGCGAACCCGGTCGTCGAAGACAGAGATGAAGGGGAATGGTGGGCGCGACAGGGATTGAACCTGTGACCCCCTCGATGTCAACGAGGTGCTCTCCCGCTGAGCTACGCGCCCATTCCGTGGTCTCTTGCGAGCGGGGCTCCCCTATAACGGGAAGCCCGCCGCCGCGCAAGCGGGGTTTGGCGGCTGTGGATGACGTCGCCGCCCGTGCCTCGCGCCGCCCGCTTTACGCCGCCAGCATCTTGCCGACCTCGTTGACGAGATCGCGCAGGTGGAACGGCTTGGAGAGCACCTTGGCGTCCTTGGGCGCCTGGCTGCCGGCATTCAGCGCCACGGCGGCGAATCCGGTGATGAACATCACCTTGATGTCCGGATCGAGATCGGTGGCGCGGCGGGCCAGTTCGATTCCGTCCATCTCCGGCATGACGATGTCGGTGAGCAGCAGTTCGAACGGCTCCTCGCGCAGCCGGTCATAGGCCGAACGGCCATTGTCGAAATCCACGACCTCGTAGCCGGCATTCTGGAGCGCCTTGACCAGAAAGCGGCGCATGTCGTTGTCGTCTTCGGCGAGCAGGATCTTGAGCATCCCGGGCATCCTGATTGTCTTGAGGCGACGGCATGTGCGCCGGGCGAGCCGATGCGCGCACAGCCGCCACGTGCACGTCCCCCCTTGGGTACTCCCGCGCCTCTTAGCACATCGTGAACGCCGGCGGATTCAGCCCGCCCGCGGCCGGCGCGCCTCGCGCTGACGTGTAGCCAAATTCACCGGCGCGCCGGCGCAGCCGCATTTCGCGCCGTGAGGTGTCATGTTAGACACAGACCTGCACGGCGCGGCGGCCGACATGCGGGACCCGGCCGGCGGAGAACGGATTGAGGAATAATGGCCGTCATCGCGGACCTGATCGACCCGGCATTCGAGATCGTGCAGCCGGCCTCGCCCTGCGCCCCGTTCCTCTTCAATTCGCCCCATAGCGGCATCGTCTACCCGCGCGACTTCGTCAGCCAGTCACGGCTCGAACTGCCGGTGCTGCGCCGCTCGGAGGACAGTTTCGTCGACGACCTGTTCCGCGGCGTGACCACGCTGGGCATGGGCTTCATGCGCGCGCACTTTCCGCGCTGCTATCTCGACGTCAACCGCGAGCCCTACGAACTCGACCCGCGCATGTTCGAGGGCCGGCTGCCGGCCTATGCCAATACGCGCTCGATGCGGGTGGCCGGCGGGCTCGGCACCATCGCCCGCATCGTCGGCGAGGCGCAGGAGATTTATGGACGCCGCATCCCGGTCGACGAGGCGATCGCCCGCATCGAATCGCTCTACAAGCCGTATCATCGCTCGCTGCGCCAGCTGATGGTGCAGATGCAGCGCAGCTTCGGCGTCGCGGTGCTCGTCGACTGCCACTCCATGCCGTCCGGCTGCCAGCGGGACGCGCGCATCGACATCGTGCTAGGCGACCGCTACGGCACGAGCTGTGCGCCGATCATACCCGACATCATCGAAAGCGAACTGCGCCGGCGCGGCTATACGGTGACGCGCAACAAGCCCTATGCCGGCGGTTTCATCACCGAGCACTACGGCAACCCCGCCTCCGGCATGCACACGGTGCAGATCGAGATCAACCGCGCGCTCTATATGCGCGAGGCGACCTACCAGCCCTCGGAAAATTTCGAAATCGTGCGCAACGACCTGCTCGACATGGCGCGGGCGCTCTCGGCCATCGCCCATCTGGAGCTGGCGCCGCTGCGGGCCGCCGCCGAATAAGCGTTCGTTGACAACAGCTTATCGGGGTGCACGCCCTTTTTTGATGGGGTGATGTAAAAAACCGCAGAAGAGCCTTGCATTTTAAACATGCGAGCTATACCAATTCTGCACGCTCGGTTCCGGGCTGATGTTCCATTACCGATGGATCGGTCGAAGCCGTTTAAAGGCGGGGGGAAATGTCAGCTCCGGTGGTCGGGAGGCTCTTTCGAGAGCGCCCAGGCCACAACGGACCGACCGGCAAGATGGCAAAGCCACAGCAGGCGGATTCGTCCGGCGCAAAAGAAAGAGGCCGCTCACGCAATGCGCAAGCGGCCCAAGTCTAGGGAGGAAACGCCCAAGGAGGGCTGTACGAAGCGACGCCAATCGCTGCGTACGATCGGAAGATGTAGGTGCATTGCGGAATAATCAAGGCAGGCACTAGCACATTCTGGCATACCAAATACATCTAGCTTCGACTGTGGCATTAATACCGCATTTTCAGGTACCGATGCACCTTTTTTGGGCGCGCTAGCCGCCCTGACGGGCGTTGACGGGTCGACCGGGGGGTCGCGGCACGTCAACGCCCGTTTCCGTTTGGGAATCGCGCTCCGTCTGGCGCGCGCCGATCCGTTGACGCGTGCGCCGAGGCCCTTCGGGCGCAGCCACCGTTTCGCTCGCGCCGCTTCACGCACGCCGCTTCACGCGCGCCCTCGGCGCCAGCCGCCGCCCGTCAGCCGCTGCCATGCCGACGCCGCCAGCCCGACGCCGCCACCTCGCCGGCGTGACGCTCGTCGGACTCGGCGCCCCCCCCCCGCAAGCCGACCGCCGCCGGAGGCCGGGCGAAGACGCCGCGCGGCACCTCGCGGCGCTTCGTTGCCCAGCCCCTCCCCGCGCAACCGGACGCCCCGGCCAGAGGCGAGGCTCTGCCTGGCCCGGCACGGGGACCGCCGGTGCGGGCGGCATCTATGGGCGGAAGAGCGAGGTCCGGCAGGGGCACGGGGCCGGGGAGCACGGGACAGGGGGCGCGGCGACGGGGGCGGGCCGGAAGCGACCAGAAGCGGCGCCGGAAAAGAAAGAGGCCGCTCGCGTTGCCGGGAGCGGCCCAAGTCTAGGGAGGAAACGCCCAAGGAGGGCGGCGGCAGCGTGACGCCAATCACGCCGCCGCAACGCAATATCCATAGCCCCGCGACACGCTGGTGACAATCGCCAAACGAACCAAACGAAACCGTCATTTGGTCGCAGGCGCGCGAATGATGACAATCGCGCATCCGACGCGCCCTGCCCGCGCACCGGCCCGGCCACGCCGCCGCCGGCGCGGACCGGCGCTCCGGCGGCTGGAAACCGCCGGAAGACCCGGGCACGCGGCCGCAGCCCGATTCGCTCAACGAGCGAATTTCCTTTTAACGTCAGATTGTTGCTGAAAAGAAAGGGGCCGCTCTCGTTACCGGAGCGGCCCAAGTCTAGGGAGGAAACGCCCAAGGAGGGCGGCGGTGGAACGACGCCAATCGCTCTACCGCGCTGCAATAATATGGCAGGTTGCCCTCGCCGGCGCAACGGCTGAATTGCCCATTTCTTGACCGTGCCGGAATGGCAGCCATGCGTTTGACGCGGGGCATTTCCGGCCCGCGCCTCTCGCCTCGCGCGGGTCTCGGCCACCCTTCTGACTTCTGCCGCCACCGGGCGGCGATTGCCGTGCCCGCCGGCTCCCGATATGCGTGAGCATCTGCCGGCGCCGCGCGCCGGCATCTGGCAGCCGACAGGGATGTGGCCGATGGGTGCAGTGGACTTCGAGAACTTCGTGCATGAGCTCGCCGCCGTCTCGGGCCAGGCCATCCTCCCCTTTTTCCGGACCGCCCTCGGCGTGGAAGACAAGAGCCGCGGCGCGGTGTTCGACCCGGTCACCGCCGCCGACCGCGCCGCCGAGCAGGCGATGCGCACCCTGATCCGCCGCACCTTTCCCAGCCATGGCGTGCGCGGCGAGGAGTTTCCCGACGAGGGCATCGACGCGGACTATGTGTGGGTGCTGGACCCGATAGACGGCACCAAATCCTTCATCAGCGGCATGCCGGCCTGGGGAACCCTGATCGGCCTGTGCCGGCAGGGCGAGCCGGTCTACGGCATGATGAACCAGCCCTTCATCCGCGAGCGCTTCTTCGGTGACGGGGCGCAGGCGCGCTATCGCGGCCCGGCCGGCGACCGGCGGCTCACCGTCCGCCGCTGCGCCAGCCTGGGCGAAGCGGCGATGATGACCACCAGCCCGCTGCTGATGGGCGAGGCCGACCGCGCGCTCTACACCGAGGTGGAAAAGCGGGTGCGCCTGCCCCGCTATGGCGGCGACTGCTACGCCTATTGCATGCTCGCCGCCGGCCATGTCGACCTCGTCATCGAGACCGATCTCAACGATTTCGACATCCTGCCGCTCAGCCCGATCGTCGCCGGCGCGGGCGGCATCGTCACCAATTGGGAAGGCGGCCCGGACCTCTCCGGCGGCCGCGTCGTCGCCTCCGGCGACCGCCGGGTGCATGACGAGGCGCTGAGGGTGCTCAATGGCGGCTAGGACCCTATGCCGGCCGGCGCCCAGCCCCGGCTGACCGTGCAGCGCGTCCCGGGCATCGCGTCCCGGACATGGAACGGGCCGCGAATCCCGATCAGGCCGCCATGCTGCCGGGAATGAAGGCGTCGAAGGCCGCCAGCAGCGGCTCGCGAAACACGTCGCGTTCCTGCAGCAATTCGTGCCGCGCGCCGGGAATGACGATATGCGCGCCGGCAAGCAGCCGCATGCCGAAATGCTCGATGCTGGGGGTGGAGACGATCTTGTCCGCCCCCGCGGCGACCATCAGCAGCGGCTGGCGGATCGCCCGCGCCGTCGCCGGCTCGGCCAGCGTCTCCATCAGGTCGAACGCCGCCCTGACCCAGCCGATGGTGGGGGGCCCCACTTCGAGCTGCGGGTGCTCCATGGTGATGGTGAGATTGCGGGCGAAGCGCGTGGCGTCGGAGGTCAGCCGGTTGCCGTCGAAATGCACCTCGTTCAGCGGCCGCACGCGCCGGGTCGGCACATAGGCCCGCCCCAGGCCGATGCGCGCGAGCGTCCGCGCCAGCCGCCGCGCGGCGATGTCGTGCTTGACCAGCGAGAGGTCGAGCATCGGCGCGACGAGGAACATGCGCTCGAAGGCATGGCCGCCGCGGCGCGCATGGTCGAGCAGGATGGAGGCGCCCATGGAATGGGCGAGCGCGAAATAGGGGCCGGGCATGTCCGGCAGAATCGCCTCGCGCAGGAAGGCGTCGAGGTCGAGCTGATAATCGGCGAAGTCGCGAATATGCCCCTTCATCGGGTTGGAAAGCAGGCGCTGCGAGCCGCCCTGCCCGCGCCAATCCAGCACCGCGACCGCGAAGCCGCGCTCCAGCAGGTCGCGCACCGTCTCGAAATATTTCTCGATCTTCTCGGTCCGCCCGGGAAAGACGCAGACCGTGCCGTTGCACCCGCCCCGCTCCGGCCGCCAGCGCGCAAAGCGCACCCACACCCCATCGGTCGCCGTCACGGCGCCGGACACGGCGCCTTCCGGCACGGGATTGTCCTTGGTACTGTAGAGGGTGATCTGGGACGACATGTCTGATGGGGCTCGTTGCAATCCGCGGCTTATAGCCGAGCCCTGCCTGACGACAAAGGCGCAAACAGGGCGGAGCGCCGCCAGCGGCGATCGGCTTCAGTACCGTTTGTCGCCGTAGCCGATCACCTTCATGCCACTGATGGCGCCCGAAGCGCCGTCCACCACCACCTGCACCCGCTCCCCGCGCGGGCCGTTGGCCTCCAGCAGGATGGTCGCGCCGCGCCGGCGGATCACCGAAATCTTGGAGAAGCCGCGCCCGGCCAGCATGCGCACCGCCGCGTCGGCGTCGACCGGCCCGCCTGCCCGCCCGCGCGGCGCCGCGTCATAGGGAGCATAGGGGCCGGGGCCGGGCGCGTACGGGCCGGGCGGCGGACGGTAATTCTGGGCGTGCGCCGCCGTCCCGCCCGGCAGGTCCGGAACGAGCGGGCCGAGAAGCAATCCCATCGCGACGATCAGCACTGTCGATGCCCGCGCCATCACGCACACGTCCTTCGAATCCGGCGAGTATCGAACTCCCCTACCCCTAGGAACCGGGCACTGAACGCGGCCCGAGCCGGTCGTTCATCTGCCGTTCATCCCACTCCCGGCGGGCCCTCGCCAATTCCCGCTCCCGCCTCTTGCGGCGGGCAAACGCCTTCCTATCTCGACGTTGTACCGGCCGGAAGGCGGTACGTGAACCGGGTCCGGCTCAGTCGAGAGGACCCAGCCATCTGCATGTCGCTTAATGTGAGGATATGCCATGCGTACGTTTGATCTCACCCCCCTGCACCGTTCGACTGTCGGCTTCGACCGTCTCTTCTCGCTGCTCGACCAGGTCAACAGCGTCGACACCAGCGCCACCTATCCGCCCTACAATATCGAGCGGACGGGTGAGAACGCCTATCGCATCACTGTCGCGGTGGCCGGCTTCACCGAGAATGATCTGTCGATCGAGGTCAAGGAGAACGGCCTTTCCATCCGCGGCGACCGCAAGGCCGAGACATCAGGCACGAGCGGCGAGGTGCTCTATCAGGGCATCGCGGCCCGCGCCTTCGAGCGCCGGTTCCAGCTCGCCGACCATGTCGAGGTACGCGGCGCCAGCCTGGCAAATGGCCTGCTTCATGTCGACCTCGTGCGCGAAATCCCCGAGGCGATGAAGCCCCGCACCATCCCGATCGCGGCCGGCACCTCGGCGCCGCGCTCGATCGAGGCGAAGACCGGCGAGGCCAAGGCGGCGTGACGTCCGGCCGCGCGACCTCTGGCCGCGTGACGTCCGGCGGCGCATCGCGGGGCCATGACCGTCCCCGCGACTGACCGGCGGACGGCCACTGGCCGGTGACCGGGTCGTGCCGGGAGAGGCTCTCCCCCTCCTCTTCCGGCCTGGCCTGAACAAGAGCGCCCCCGGCGGACCACCGGGGGCGCTGTTTCTGTGTGGGGCAAACCGCCGCGCCGGCGACTACTCGTCGCCGGGGTTTTCCGCGGGCGCCGGCCGGGTCGACGTGCCACGGGCAAAGACCGAGGCGGTGCCGGCGGGCGTGTCGCTGCCGGTGCCGGTTCCCGTGCCGGTGCCGCTGCTCTGGGGCGGCGCCTCGGCTGGGGAGGTTTCGGCGGCGGCGGCCTCGGGAGCTGTGGCCTTTGCCGCGCCCCCGCTGCCGGATTCGCGGCCGGCGGCGTCGGTCCGGGGTGCGGCGCTGGGCGGGACGGCCGTGCCGGGAATGACCCGCACCGCGCCCGGCGTGGCCGGCGTCGCCGTCGCGGCGTCGGATGACGCGGCCGGGGACGCGGCGGTGCCCGGAGCGGGAGCGTTCGCAGGCGGCGCGTCGGCGGGCGGGGCCTGCACCGACGGCGCGGGAGCCGGGACGGCCGCCAGTTCCGGCGGACGCGCCGGCGGCAGCGGCGGCACGACGGGAGACGCCTGGCGCATCGCCGGCACGCGCGACGCCTGACCGGCGGACGGCGGACCGGCCGGCGCGCCGCCGATCGGGTGCATGGCGATCACCTGCCCGGTATAGGCATCGATTCGCACGCGCATGCGCGTGCCCGAGCGCGCCGTGGCGTCGACCAGATAGGTGGGGCCATCGACCCGCGCGCGGCCGATGCCGCTCATGCCCATGGAGCGCAGCATCGGGCCGATATCGGCATAGGGGAAACGCGGCGGCGCGCCATAGGCGGGCGGCGGCGGGTAATAGACCGGGGGCGGGGGCGGCTCGTAGAAGCGCTCGACATACACCCCTCCATAGGGGCGAAAGAACACTTCCGCCTGCGCCGGCAGGCTGGCGAGGGCACCGAGGCCGGCAAGCAGCGGCACAGCCACCGACGATAAGCACAGCGGCGCGCGGGGCGTCGACATGGACATCTCCGAGGAGGGTTGGCGACGTCCCCAACGGAACCCTTAATTGAGGCGCGGGCAAGACCCTTGCCGGTCGCGGCGGAGGCGGCGAGCCGGGCCCGGAGACGCGCAACGCCGTTGCGCGCCGGCACCGGGAGCCTTACCGTTCGTTTCGCCCGGCGCGCACGCTTCGCAAGAAGAGTGAAAAAACGCGCCGGCCACCGCGCCCGCGACGCTTGTGCGCGGGCGTCAATTCTGGCATCTTCGCGGTTGATAGGGCAGCCATGCTGTCCTATAATTCGTCGGCTTGTGCCTGGAACGGGCATGGCACGAAGGATGCTAGCGTAGTTCGGCGAGCGGGCACGCCCTGCGGGAGAGCGCCCCGCGGGAACAGTCCGTGCCGGCGCCGGACGTATAAGGCGACCCTTGAGGGAGTGACGGGAATGAACAAGGAATTGGGCGGCCTTGCCGCGCGCAGGATCGGCGAGGGTTCGGTTCGTCCGGCCGCGACGGACCGTGCCACCAAATCCATTTCCCACATCGACCCGGGCCTGCCCGTGGCGCAGGGACTCTATGACCCGCGCAACGAGAAGGATTCCTGCGGCGTCGGCTTCATCGCCGACATCAAGGGCCGCAAGTCGCACCAGATCGTCCAGGACGGCCTGAAGATCCTGCTGAACCTCGAGCACCGCGGCGCGGTCGGCGCCGACCCGCGCGCCGGCGACGGCGCCGGCATGCTGGTGCAACTGCCGCACAGGTTCTTTGCCAAGGAAGCGGCCAAGCTCGGCTTCGAGCTACCGGAGCCCGGCCACTACGCCGTCGGCCACGTCTTCATGCCGCACGATTCCGAGGGGCACGAGATCATCCGCGCCACCATGGAGCGGGTGGTGGCGGAAGAAGGCCAGGTGCTGCTCGGCTGGCGCGAGGTGCCGACCGACAATTCCTCGCTCGGCCACACCGTGCTGCCGACCGAGCCCAGGCATGTGCAGGTGTTCGTCGGGCGCGGCGAGGCGGTGGCGAGCGAGGACGATTTCGAGCGCCGGCTGTTCATCCTGCGCAAGGTGATCTCCAGCGCCATCTATTCGGCCAAGGACCCGCGCACGGCGGGCTATTACGTCGTGTCGCTGTCCTGCCGGACCCTCGTCTACAAGGGCATGTTCAACGCCGACCAGCTCGGCGCCTATTATTCGGACCTGCACGACCCGGACTTCGAAAGCGCGGTGGCGCTCGTCCACCAGCGTTTCTCCACCAACACCTTCCCGGCCTGGTCGCTCGCCCATCCCTACCGGATGGTCGCCCATAATGGCGAGATCAACACGCTGCGCGGCAATGTGAACTGGATGGCGGCCCGCCAGGCCTCCGTCGATTCGGAGCTGTTCGGCAACGACATCTCCAAGCTCTGGCCGATCTCCTATGAAGGCCAGTCCGACACCGCCTGCTTCGACAACGCGCTCGAATTCCTCATTCAGGGCGGCTACGAGCTGCCGCACGCGGCGATGATGCTGGTGCCCGAAGCCTGGGCTGGCAACCCGCTGATGAACGAGGAACGCCGCGCCTTCTATGAATACCACGCCGCCATGATGGAGCCGTGGGACGGGCCGGCCGCCATCGTCGCCACCGACGGGCGCCAGATCGTCGCCATGCTGGACCGCAACGGCCTGCGGCCGGCGCGCTATATGGTGACCACCGACGACAAGATCGTGCTTGCCTCGGAAATGGGCGTGCTCACCTTCCCGGAAAGCGAGATCGTCACCAAGTGGCGCCTGCAGCCGGGCCGCATGCTGCTGGTCGACCTCGAAGAGGGCCGCCTGGTGCCGGACGAGGAGGTGAAGACCGCCCTCGCCCAGGCCCACCCCTACAAGGAATGGCTCAAGCGCACCCAGCTGGTGCTGGAGGAGCTGCGCTCGGTGGAGGCGCGCGAGGTGCGCACCGACGTGTCGCTGCTCGATCGCCAGCAGGCCTTCGGCTACACCCAGGAAGACCTCAAGATGCTGATGGCGCCGATGGCGACCACCGGACAGGAGGCGGTCGGCTCGATGGGTTCCGACACCCCGATCTCGCCGCTGTCGAAGAGGTCGAAGCCGCTGTTCACCTATTTCAAGCAGAACTTCGCGCAGGTGACGAACCCGCCGATCGACCCGATCCGCGAAGAGCTGGTGATGAGCCTCGTCTCGTTCATCGGTCCGCGGCCGAACATCTTCGACCTCGAAGGCAATTCGCGCCGCAAGCGGCTGGAGGTGCGCCAGCCGATCCTGACCAATGAGGACCTGGAGAAGATCCGCTCCATCGGCTTCATGGAGGAGCGCTTCGACACCCGCACGCTCGACATGACCTACCCCGCCGACAAGGGCGCGGCGGGCATGGGCGATGCCGTCGAGCGGCTGTGCGAGCGGGCCGAGGCCGCCGTGCATGGCGGCTACAACATCATCATCCTGTCCGACCGCCTGGTCGGGCCGGACCGCATCCCGATCCCCTCGCTGCTGGCGACGGCTTCCGTGCACCATCACCTGATCCGCAAGGGCCTGCGCACCTCGGTCGGCCTCGTGGTCGAGACCGGCGAGGCGCGCGAGGTGCACCATTTCGCCTGCCTCGCCGGCTATGGCGCCGAGGCGATCAACCCCTACCTCGCCTTCGAGACGATGATCGACATGCGCGTCGACATTCCCGAGGAGGTGGACGAGTACGAGATCGTCAAGCGCTACATCAAGTCGATCGACAAGGGGCTGCTCAAGGTCATGTCCAAGATGGGCATCTCGACCTACCAGTCCTATTGCGGCGCGCAGATCTTCGACGCGGTCGGCCTCAACCAGGAAGTCGTCGACCTCTACTTCTCCGGCACCGCCTCCTCCATCGGCGGCATCGGCCTCAATGAAATCGCCGAGGAGACGGCGATGCGCCATCGCGACGCTTTCGGCGACGCACCGGTCTACCGCACCGCGCTCGATGTCGGCGGCGACTATGCCTACCGCCTGCGCGGCGAGGAGCATGCCTGGGACCCGGAGACGGTCGCCGTGCTGCAGCATGCTGTGCGCGGCAATGCGCAGGACAAGTACCGCCACTTCGCCAATCTGGTGAACGATGCCGGCGCCAAGACGCTGAACATCCGCTCGCTGTTCCGCATCCGCGAGGCGGAGGAACTCGGCCGCACGGCGGTGCCGCTCGACGAGGTCGAGCCGGTGGCGAACATCGTCAAGCGCTTCGTCACCGGCGCCATGTCGTTCGGCTCGATCTCGCGCGAGGCGCACACCACGCTCGCCATCGCCATGAACCGCATCGGCGGCAAGTCCAACACCGGCGAGGGCGGCGAGGAGGCCACGCGCTTCAAGCCGCTGCCGAACGGCGATTCCATGCGCTCGGCGATCAAGCAGGTCGCCTCGGGCCGCTTCGGCGTCACCGCGGACTATCTCGTCAATGCCGACATGATCCAGCTGAAGATGGCGCAGGGCGCCAAGCCCGGCGAAGGCGGCCAGTTGCCCGGCCACAAGGTCGATGCGGTCATCGCCAAGGTGCGCCACTCGACCCCGGGCGTCGGCCTGATCTCGCCGCCGCCGCACCACGACATCTATTCGATCGAGGATCTGGCGCAGCTGATCTACGACGTGAAGAACGTCAACCCGGAAGCCGATGTCTCGGTCAAGCTGGTCTCGGAAGTCGGCGTCGGCACGGTGGCCGCCGGCGTCGCCAAGGCGCGCGCCGACCACATCACCATTTCCGGCTTCGAAGGCGGCACCGGTGCCTCCCCCCTCACCGCGCTGAAGCATGCCGGCTCGCCCTGGGAAATCGGCCTGGCGGAAGCCCACCAGACGCTCGTGTTGAACAATCTGCGCGGGCGCATCGCGCTGCAGGTCGACGGCGGCCTGCGCACCGGGCGCGACGTGGTGATCGGCGCCCTGCTCGGCGCCGACGACTTCGCCTTCTCCACCGCGCCGCTGATCGCGGCCGGCTGCATCATGATGCGCAAGTGCCACCTCAACACCTGCCCGGTCGGCGTCGCCACCCAGGACCCGGTGTTGCGCAAGCGCTTCAAGGGTACGCCCGAGCATGTCATCAACTACTTCTTCTTCGTCGCCGAGGAAGTGCGCGAGCTGATGGCCGCGATGGGCGTGCGCACCTTCAACGAACTGATCGGCCGCTCCGACTGGCTCGACCAGCGCGAGGCGATCGAGCACTGGAAGGCCAAGGGGCTCGACTTCAGCCGCATCTTCGCCAAGCCGGCGGTCGGCCCGGAGGTTTCGATCTACCACACCGAGCGGCAGAACCACCCGATCCAGCACGTGCTCGACCGCACCCTGATCGCGCAGGCGATGCCGGCGCTGGAGAGCGGCGAGAAGGTCGAGATCCACAGCCCGATCAAGAGCATCAACCGCTCGGTCGGGGCGATGCTGTCGGGCGAGGTGGCCAAGCGCTACGGCGACGCCGGCCTGCCCGACGACACCATCGACATCCACCTGACCGGCACCGCCGGCCAGGCCTTCGGCGCCTTCCTCGCCACCGGCATCTCGATGACGCTGGTGGGCGAGGCCAACGACTATGTCGGCAAGGGCCTCTCCGGCGGGCGCATCGTGGTGCAGCCGGCGGCGGACAGCGCCATCGTGCCGGAGGACTCGATCATCGTCGGCAACACCGTGATGTACGGCGCCACCTCCGGCGAGTGCTACTTCCACGGTGTCGCCGGCGAACGCTTCGCGGTGCGCAATTCGGGCGCCATCGCGGTGGTCGAGGGCACCGGCGACCATGGCTGCGAGTACATGACCGGCGGCATCGTCGTCGTCATCGGCCAGACCGGGCGCAACTTTGCGGCCGGCATGTCCGGCGGCGTCGCCTATGTGCTGGACGAGGACGGCACCTTCAAGAAGCGCTGCAACCTCTCCATGGTCGATCTCGAACCGGTGGAAGAGGAAGAGGACCTGCTGGAGCGCCTGCACCACCATGGCGGCGACCTGGAGTTCAAGGGCCGTATCGACATCATGGCCGATATGGGCCATCACGACGAGGAACGGCTGCACCAGCTCATCGCCAAGCACCTGCACTATACGGGCTCGCGGCGGGCGCAGACCATTCTCGACAACTGGGCCGAGTACCGCAGCAAGTTCGTCAAGGTGATGCCCGTCGAATACCAGCGGGCGCTGCGCGAAATGGAGAAAATGCGCGGCCTGCAGGCGGCCGAATAGGCCCGGCTGCGCCCGCCGGATGCCGGCGGGAGACGGCCCATCGGGTGGGCCACGGCAGCGTCGTGGCGCGGCTCTGTGCCGCGCCGCCATTTTCCAACTGGCATGTTTGATGTATCTGGCACCGGAGGTGGAATGCCTCCAAGGTGGCGGTGCTCCGCGAAAGAGGGCGCAATGGGCAAGGTTACGGGCTTTCTCGAAATCGATCGGCGCGAGGCAAAGTATCAGCCCGCCTCCGACCGCATTCGCCATTTCCGCGAATTCACCCTGCCCCTGCCGGACGCCGAGGTCGCCAACCAGGCCTCGCGCTGCATGGATTGCGGCGTGCCGTTCTGCCACGGGCCGAACGGCTGCCCGATCCACAACCAGATCCCGGACTGGAACGACCTCGTCTATCACGGCAACTGGGAAGAGGCCGCGCGCAACCTCCACTCCACCAACAACTTCCCCGAATTCACCGGCCGCATCTGCCCCGCGCCCTGCGAGGAAGCCTGCACGCTGAACCTCGAGGACGTGCCGGTCACCATCAAGACCGTCGAGCAGGCCATCGCCGACAAGGCGTGGAAGGCGGGCTGGATCAAGCCCGAGCCGGCGGCACACAAGACCGGCAAGAAGGTCGCCGTCATCGGCTCCGGCCCGGCCGGGCTTTCCGCCGCGCAGCAGCTCGCCCGTGCCGGCCACGAGGTGCATGTCTATGAGCGCGAGCCCAAGGCCGGCGGCCTGCTGCGCTACGGCATCCCCGACTTCAAGATGGAAAAGCACTATATCGACCGCCGCGTGGCGCAGATGCAGGGCGAGGGCGTCACCTTCCATTACGGCGTCAATGTCGGCGTCACCACGCCGCTCGACGAGTTGCTGGACGCCCATGACGCGGTGCTGATGTGCGGCGGCTCGGAAGCCCCGCGCAACCCGGAGCTGCCCGGCCAGGAACTGGAGGGCGTGCACTACGCCATGCCCTATCTGGTCCAGCAGAACCGGCGCGTCGGCCATGAGGATGTCTCGCGCGAGCAGCCGATCCACTCCGCCGGCAAGCATGTGGTGGTGATCGGCGGCGGCGACACCGCCTCGGACTGCGTCGGCACCTCGTTCCGCCAGGGCGCGCTGTCGGTGCACCAGCTCGACATCCGTCCCGTCCCCCCGCTGAAGGAGGACAAGCTGGCGGTGTGGCCCTACTGGCCGACCAAGTTCCGCACCTCCTCCTCGCAGGCCGAGGGCGCCGAGCGCGAATTCGCCGCGGCGACGCTGGGCATCGAGGGCAAGAAGGGCCGCGTCACCGCCGTGAAGTGCGCCCGCGTCGACGGCAAGCGCCAGCCTATTCCCGGCACCGAGTTCCTGATCAAGGCCGATCTCGTCTTCATCGCCCTCGGCTTCGTCCATCCGGTGCGCGAGGGCATGCTGGAACAGGAGGGACTGACCCTCGACAGGCGCGGCAATGTCGGCGCCGACGACCTCGACTACGCCACGACGGTGCCCAAGCTGTTCGCCGCCGGCGACATGCGGCGCGGCCAGTCGCTGGTGGTGTGGGCGATCCGCGAGGGCCGGCAGGCGGCGCAGTCGATCGACACGTTCCTGATGGGCAGCTCCGTCCTGCCGCGCTGAGGGCCATCGTCATCGCAGAGAAAGCCGGGCCCGCGCCCGGCTTTTTCAGGCCTGGCAGAGGCTCAGGGCCTCGAAAGGCTCACGGGGCCGCGGTGCCGGGCAGCGGCCCCTGCGGCATCGGCGGCACCAGCAGCTCGGCCGGCTGGCCCGGCGGCCAGCGGAAATCATCCGTCCGCCCCGCCACCGTCGGCAGCGCCGCGCCGTCGACCAGCACGCTTGCCGGCTCCGGCTTGCCCTCATCCGGCACCACCGAGCGGCCGATGTCGTTCGCCGCGGCGAGGCCCGGCGCGCCGGCGAGGGTGCGCGCCTGGCCGGCCGGCGCCCCGCCGGTGAGCATGATGATGGAAGGGCGCGTATCCGCCGGATCGGCCATCGCCGCCGGCAGGTCCTGCCCCGAGAGCAGATCGTCGAGCTTCTGGTCGACGAAGAAGGCCAGCTTGCGCGCGCCGGCGCGGGTGAAGCCCACCCCGTCGGAGGTGCGCAGCCGGCGGCGCTGGCCGTCGACCGCCGGGCCGGACGTCATGAACTTGCCGTTCTCGTCGACAAAGCCGTCGGTGACGTCGACGAAGATGAAGCCGTTGCGCTCCACCATCTCCTTGAGCAGGGCGTTGTAGCGCACGATCTGCTCGCTGCGCACGCTGTCCTCGACCGGCGGCAGGCCCACCACCACGGCGGTGCGGCGCTGCAGCTTCAGCGCCAGCAGGAAATCCTCGAAGCGGCGCGAATAGAGATCGCGCCAGCGCTGGTCCAGCAGTTCGGCCCGGCCGGAGGGATCGTCGATCGGCTCAAGGTCGTTGCTGCCGGCGAACACCACGATGACATTGGCCTGCTCATTGCCCGTCGGCAATTGCCGCGCGGTGGCGATCAGGTCCACGCCCCGGCCCGGGCCGAAGCCGGAATCCGCCTCGGACCGGCCGACCACGGCGGCGCTCTCGCGGTCGGCGGCGAAAGCGTCCGCCAGCCCCTGCGCCAGCGTGGCCGCCTGCTCGTCGCCGAACACCAGCACGACTTCCTTGACCTCGTCGGAAGCGGCCCGCGCCTCGCTGGCCGAGCCATAGACCTTGCCGCGCGGATCGACCGGCTGCTGCGCCACCACCGGCGGCGGCGGCGTGTAGGAAGGCGGGGCCGGCCGCGCGCGGCGCGGGCGGTTGCTATTGCCGCCGAACAGGTCGATCAGCGGCTGGAACGGCGACCAGACCCGGCGCGGTTCGGCGGCCTGCGGGGCCCCGCGCTGCGGGCGCGCCTGCTGGCGCTGCTGCGGACGCTGCTGCTGCGAGGGGCGCGCGCCGGACTGGCCGACATCGGCCGGCGGCCGGAACCAGTCGCTCTGCGCCTGCGCCAGCGAACAGCCGGCCAGAAGCACGCCGGCCACCGCCAGCGCCTTCAGTCCGATCCGGTCGCCATGCAGGCGATACCCGCGCAAGCGGCGCATGAGCCGTTTTCCCGATGACGGTACCGACGCCGGTACCCTCTGCACCGGTGAACCATTATCGCGGCTGTTTCAAGACCCCGGCAACGGCGCGTCCCGGCATCAACTGCCGCTGCGCAGGCTTTCCAGCACCTCGCCGCTGGCCATCCCGTCCGGCGGCAGCCCCGCCGCCACCTGATAGTCGCGCACCGCCGCCCGCGTCTGCGCGCCGATGGCGCCGTCATGGGGGCCGACATCATAGCCGCGCGAGGCCAGCCGCTTCTGCAGTTCCGCCCGTTCGTTGCGCGACAGCGCGCGCAGATTCTCCGGCCAGGGCTGCACGAAGGGCCCGCCGCCGCGCAGGCGGTCGGCCAGATGGCCGATGGCGAGCGCATAGGCATCGGCCGGGTTGTAGCTGAGAATGGCCTTGAAATTGCCGGTCATCAGGAAGGCCGGGCCCTTGGCGCCGGCCGGCAGCAGCAGATAGGCCGTCTCCTTGCCCGGCGGCATCGGCCGCCCCTCCGGGCGATGGATGCCGAGCGCCGCCCATTCGCGCATGGTCTTGCGCTTGTTCTTGTCGGCGAGCAGATAGTCGAAGCGCCGGGGGAGGACGACCTCGTAGCCCCAGCTCCGGCCCGGCTGCCAGCCGCCGCGCTTCAGCTTGTTGGCGGTCGAGCCCATGGCGTCGGCCACCGAATCCACCACGTTGCGGTGGCCGTCGCGGTCGAAATCCACCGCGTCGCGCTGGAACGCGGTGGGCATGAACTGGGTGAGGCCGAAGGCCCCGGCCCAGGAGCCGCGCAGATGGCTCTCGGGAATGTCGCCACGGTCGACGATGCGCAGCGCGGCCACGAACTCGTCGCGGAAATAGGCCTTGCGGCGGCCGACGCAGGCAAGCGTCGCCGTCGCCTCGATCACCGGATAGGACCCCCGGGCGCTGCCGTAATTGGTCTCGATGCCCCAGATCGCCGCCACCACATAGCGGTCGACGCCATAGTTGCGCTCCACCTCGGCGAACACCGCCGCGTTCTGCGCCATCGCCTCGCGGCCCTTGCGGATGCGGGTTTCCGACACCAGCATGTCGACATAGTCGCCGGCGGTGCGGCTGAATTCGGGCTGGGTCTCCAGCTTCTTCATGATGCTCATGTCGGGCTTGAGCCCGGCCGTATAGCGCCGGAAGCCGGCGGCCGAGACGCCGGCGGCGCGGGCCTTCGGCTCCAGCGCGGCGACGCAGCGGCTGAAATTCGCCTCGTCGCGGGCGAGAGCGCGCGGAGTCATGTCGGGATGGCCGGCGGTTGTCGCCGGGGCGGCGGGGCGTGTCTGCGGGCGGGCCCGCGCCACGGTGTGCGGCGCGCTGACGCGGGTTTCGGTCGGCGGCGCGGAAAACGCCCCGGTGATGTCATCCGAGCTTGCGCAGCCGGCAAGACCGACGCAGACAATGGCAACGCCGGCAAAGACGCCGGCATGCCCCCGGGCGGAGGCCGTGCGATAATTCATGACGCAACCCTAACGCATTTCCGGGTGATGATTAGGCAGGCCCCATGGTTTCGAGACCCTTAACGTGACGGCAGTTTCCGTTTCGTCATTCACCTGCCCCTTGAAAATTGAACGGGATCAGCGGACCTATTCCACCACCTCCGCGTTATCCGGCCGGTGCATTGCCGGGAGCGAAGCGCTAGGCTCGTTTTCGTACCAATTTCGCTCTTTCTTCCTGACCCAACGTCATCACAAGTGGCTTAATTCCCCGATGGTAAAACCAATCCGCAAAGCGATCCTCCCCGTCGCCGGCCTCGGCACGCGCTTTCTTCCCGCCACCAAGGCCGTTCCGAAGGAGATGCTCACCGTGGTGGATCGTCCCGTCGTCCAGCACGTGGTCGACGAGGCCCGCGCCGCCGGAATCGAGCACATCGTCTTCGTGACCGGACGCAACAAGGGCGTGATCGAGGACCATTTCGACCGCCAGTACGAGCTGGAAGACACACTGCAGGAGCGCGGCAAGACCCATATGCTGAAGATGCTGCGCGAGGAGACCATGGGTCCCGGCGCCACCAGCTTCACCCGCCAGCAACTCCCGCTCGGCCTCGGCCATGCGGTGTGGTGCGCGCGCGACATCATCGGCAACGAGCCCTTCGCGCTGCTGCTGCCGGACATGCTGCACAAGCCGACCAACGGCAAGGGCTGCCTCGGCCAGATGGCCGAAGCCTACCGGCGGACCGGCGGCGGCAACCATCTGGCGGTCTATGAGGTGCCGCACGAGCAGACCGACCAGTACGGCATTGTCGGCCTCGGCGACGAGATGGCCGACGGGGTGCACAAGATCGCCCGCATGGTCGAGAAGCCGAACAAGGACGTCGCGCCTTCCAACCTCGCCATTTCCGGCCGCTATATCCTGCAGCCGGAGATCTTCGACCTGCTCGCCACCCAGGAGCGCGGTGCCGGCAACGAGATCCAACTCACCGACTCGATGCTGAAGCTCGCCCAGACGCAGGATTTCTACAGCGTCACCTTCGACGGCGCGATCTATGACTGCGGCTCGAAGCTCGGCTTCCTGATGGCCAATGTCGCCTACGCGCTCGACAATCCGGAAATCTCCGGCTCCTTCCGCCCGGAACTGGACGCGCTGCTGGCCAAGAGCTGAGCCGGCTCGTGGCTTGGTCCTGACCAATGAAAAGGGCGCCCCACGGCGCCCTTTCGCTTTTTGCCGGTCGGAGACGGTCAGGCCGCCTCGTCCACGCTGCGGGCGCGGGTGTCGAACAGCAGTTCGTTGGCCCCGCGCTCGACCCGCACGATATCGCCGTCCTTCACCGTGCCGGCGAGGATGCGGCCGGCCAGCGGGTCCTGCAGCAGCTTCTGGATCACCCGCTTGAGCGGGCGCGCGCCATAGGCGGGGTCGTAGCCCTTCTCGGCGAGGAAGTCCCGCGCCTCCGGGGTGATCTCCAGAGCGATCTTGCGCTCCTCCAGCAGCTTGTCGAGCCGCTTGACCTGGATGTCGACGATGGCGCCCATCTGGTCGCGGCGCAGCCGGTGGAACAGCACGATCTCGTCGACGCGGTTGAGGAATTCCGGGCGGAAGTGCGCACGCACCACCGCCATCACCTCCTCGCGCACCGCCTCGCTGTCCTGTCCCTCGGGCTGGTTCACCAGATATTCGGCGCCGAGATTCGAGGTCATGATGATCAGCGTGTTGCGGAAGTCGACCGTGCGGCCCTGCCCGTCGGTCAGGCGCCCGTCGTCGAGCACCTGCAGAAGGACGTTGAACACATCCGGATGCGCCTTCTCGATCTCGTCGAACAGCACCACCTGATAGGGCCGGCGCCGCACCGCCTCGGTGAGCGCCCCGCCCTCCTCATAGCCGACATAGCCGGGAGGCGCGCCGATCAGCCGGGCGACCGAGTGCTTCTCCATGTATTCCGACATGTCGAGGCGCACCAGCGCGGTGTCGTCGTCGAACAGGAACGACGCCAGCGCCTTGGTCAGCTCGGTCTTGCCGACGCCCGTGGGGCCGAGGAAGATGAAAGAGCCGATCGGCCGGTGCGGGTCCTGCAGCCCGGCCCGGGCGCGGCGCACCGCGGTCGAGACGGCCTCCACAGCCTCCCTCTGGCCGACCACGCGGGAGGAGAGCACGTCCTCCATGCGCAGCAGCTTCTCCTTCTCGCCGGTCAGCATCTTGTCGACGGGAACGCCGGTCCAGCGCGAGACCACGCCGGCGATGTGGTCGGGCGTCACCGCCTCCTCCATCATCGTGCCGGCCTTCACCTCGCCGGCCGCGTCCTTGGCCTCGATGGTGGCGAGTTTCTTCTCCAGCGCCGGGATGGTGCCATAGGCGAGTTCGCCCGCCTTCTGGTACTCGCCCGAGCGCTGGGCAATGGCGAGGTCGGCGCGGGCCTTCTCCAGGTCGCTCTTGATCTTCTGGGCGTCGCCGAGCTTCTCCTTCTCCGCCTTCCAGCGCGAGGTGATGGAGGCCGACTGCTCCTCGAGATTGGCGAGTTCCTTCTCCAGCTTCTTCAGCCGGTCCTTGGAGCCGGTGTCGCTCTCCTTCTTCAGCGCCTCCTGCTCGATGCGCAGGCGCACGATCTCGCGGTCGATGCTGTCGAGTTCCTCAGGCTTGGAATCGACCTGCATGCGCAGGCGCGAGGACGCCTCGTCGACAAGGTCGATCGCCTTGTCGGGCAGGAAGCGGTCGGTGATGTAGCGGTTGGACAGCGTCGCCGCCGCCACCAGCGCGGAATCGGTGATCCGCACGCCGTGGTGCAGCTCGTACTTCTCCTTGATGCCGCGCAGGATGGAGATGGTGTCCTCCACCGTCGGCTCGGCGACGAAGACCGGCTGGAAGCGGCGGGCGAGCGCGGCGTCCTTCTCGATATATTTGCGGTACTCGTCGAGCGTGGTGGCGCCGACGCAGTGCAGTTCGCCGCGCGCCAGCGCCGGCTTGAGCAGGTTGGAGGCGTCCATCGCGCCCTCGGTCTTGCCGGCGCCGACGAGGGTGTGCAACTCGTCGATGAACAGGATGATGCCGCCCTCGGCCGATTCCACCTCGGACAGCACGCTCTTCAGCCGCTCCTCGAACTCGCCGCGATATTTCGCGCCGGCGATGAGCGAGCCCATGTCGAGCGCGAGAAGCTGCTTGTCCTTCAGGCTCTCCGGCACGTCGCCATCGACGATGCGCAAAGCGAGACCCTCGACGATCGCCGTCTTGCCGACGCCGGGCTCGCCGATCAGCACCGGGTTGTTCTTGGTGCGGCGGGAGAGAACCTGGATGGTGCGGCGGATTTCCTCGTCGCGGCCGATGACCGGGTCGAGCTTGCCCTCGCGCGCCGCCTCGGTGAGGTCGCGGGAATATTTCTTCAGCGCGTCATAGGCGTTCTCCGCCGTGGCGCTGTCGGCGGTGCGGCCCTTGCGCAGCGCCTCGATGGCGGTGTTGATCTTCTGCGGCGTGGCGCCGGCCTTGGCGAGTATCCTGCCGGCCTCGCTGTCCTTCTCCAGCGCCAGCGCGAGCAGCAGCCGCTCGACGGTGACATAGCCGTCGCCGGCCTTCTTCGCCGCCTGCTCGGCGGCCTCGAACACCCGCGCGGTGCCGGGGGCCAGATAAACCTGGCCGGCGCCGGAACCCTGCACCTTGGGCAGCTTCTTCAGCGCCGCCTCGGTGTCGGCGAGCACGATGCGGGGATCGCCGCCGGTGCGGGCGATCAAGCCGGCACACAGACCCTCCGGATCGTCGAGCAGCACCTTGAGCAGGTGCTCGGGGGTAAACTGCTGGTTGCCCTCACGCAGGGCCAGCGACTGGGCGGACTGGACGAATCCGCGCGCGCGCTCGGTGTAGATCTCGAAATTCATTTCGCGTTGCCTCCTGGCCCGCCGTCCGCCCTGTCGGCACGAACGGTCTCTCGGGACGACGGCGCCCGTATCCCGGCCGCCGTAACGGACCCCGTTGCGGCGATCCGTCGGTCCTCATGTAGTGTGGCGAAACGGCAACGGAAGGGCGTTGCGCAGGATCAAAAGCGGATTTTCCTCAGGCCCCTGCCGGCTTCGCCGCAGCAGCTGCCCGCGCGGAACCGGTGCCGCCCGGGCAGCCGCCGATCACATAGGCGCCGGCCGCCAGCAGCGCCACCGCCCCCAGCACGAGGAAGGCGGAGGGATAGCCGAACTGCTGCGCCACCAACCCGCCGAGCAGGGTGGACAGCGAGGCGCCGATGCCCTGCGCCGTCATCGCGAAGCCGAGGCCGAGATTGAAGCGGCCCGACCCGGCGAGGATGCGCGCCACGAGGCCGGGAGTCGCCACCCCGAGCAGGCCGGCGCCGACGCCGTCGAGAACCTGCACCGGAATGAGCGCCCAGAACGCCCCGTAATGCACCGCCGCCGCCGCGATCGCCCCGCGAACCGGCAGCGCCGCGAGGGCAAGGAGCAGCACCAGACGATAGCCCCGGCGCGCGCCCAGCCACGCGGCGACCAGCGCCATCGGAATCATCGTGCCCTGCGCCACCACCACCGTGGTCGCGGTCAGCGCGCTGGGGTCCGCCCCGGCGGTCGCCACCATGGCCTGCCCGAACAGCGGCAGCATCGCCGCATTGCCGAGATGGAACAGGGCGAAGGTGATCGCCGCCGTGACCAGCGCCGGCTCGCGCAGCAGCCGGCCGATGCTCTCGCGGGCCCTGCCCGCCCCGGCCGGGGCGGCGGTGGCACCGCGCGCCGCCTCATGGTCGATGGCGTCGGCCGGAATGGCCAGCACGGACAGGGCGCCGAGAACCGCCATCGCGCCCAGCAGCGCGAACACCGCCGGCAGCCCGAACCACCAGCCCAGCACGCCCGCCAGCACCGCGGCGAGGATGTTGCCGGCGTGGTTGAACGCCTCGTTGCGCCCCAGTTGCCGGTCGAAGCCGTTCGGCCCGACAAGGCCGAGGGTGAGCCCGGCAATGGCCGGCAGCAGGGCGGCGGCGGCGATGCCGTTGACCGCCTGCGCCACCGCCACCGTCGCGAAATGGGGCACGGCGAGGATGGTCAGCGAGGCCGCGAGGATGGCGAGCGAACCGAACACGATGATCGCCCGCTTGGCGCGGCTCGCATCGACCAGCGCCCCCATCGGCATGGTCGCGAGCATGGCGACGAGCCCGCCCAGCGTCATGACGAGGCCGATCTCGGACGGGCTCCAGGCCTTTTCCTGAAGAAACACGCCGAGAAATGGCCCGAGCCCGTCGCGCACATCGGCGAGGAACAGGTTCAGTGCGGCAAGCGCCGCGAGCGGGGAGAGCAACGCGGCGGTGGGTATGGAGGCGGAGGCGCGCATGAAGGGGGTTCCGGCGGTGGCATCGCACCGATAAGCCGCCGGCGGCCGGGTGGTTCCGGCGGCCCGCGCGATCCTTGCCGGGAGGGCGATGCTAGGCGGCCGCGCGCCGCTCCGCCAGCATCATGTAGTTGACCGAGAGGTCGCTGGAGCGCCGCCATTCATCCGCCAGCGGGTTGAACACCACGCCCTCGCGGTCGATCATTTCGAGCCCGCCCGCCTCCAGCGCCGCCTGGAGTTCCTCCGGGGTGACGAAGCGGTTCCAGTCATGGGTGCCCCTAGGAAGCCAGCCCAGCACATATTCGGCGCCGACGATGGCGAGGGCGAAGGAGCGCTTGGTGCGGTTCAGCGTCGCCGCCACCATGAGGCCGCCCGGCGTCACCATCTCGGCCGCGCGGGCGAGGAACAGGCCCACATCGGCGACATGCTCCACCACTTCCATCGCCATCACCACGTCGAATCGCTCGCCGGCATCGGCCAGCGCCTCGGCGGTGGTGGCGCGGTAGTCGACGGCAATGCCGCTCTCCTGCGCGTGCAGCGCGGCGATGCGCACATTGCGCTCGGCCGGGTCGATGCCGACCACGCGGGCCCCCATGCGCGCCAGCGGCTCGCTGAGCAGGCCGCCGCCGCAGCCGATGTCGAGGATGCGCAATCCCTCCAGCGACCGGATGTCGCGCGGGTCGCGGCCGAAATGGGCAGTGATCTTCTCCCGCAGATAGGCCAGCCGGACCGGGTTGAACCGGTGCAGCACCCGCATCTTGCCGCGCGGGTTCCACCATTCGACGGCGAGCGCGGCGAAGCGTTCGACTTCGCGGGGATCGACGGTAGTGGCGGTTGCAGACATCGACGCCTCATCTTCGCCCGGCGGTGCCGAGAGGGATTCCAAGCTCGCGCAGCGGCGTTGCGGGCGCGGCGCGAGGTGGATATGTATACGCGCCTTTTGGGCCGGGAGCCCACTTTCTCCCGCCCGGCCCCACAGAAGAACACGGTACGGTTTCCCGCAATGGCACGTCTGGTGATGAAGTTCGGCGGCACCTCGGTCGCCAACATTGAGCGCATTCGCATCGTCGCGCGGCACGTCAAACGGGAAGTGGAAGCCGGCCACCAGGTCGCCGTCGTCGTCTCCGCCATGTCCGGCAAGACCAATGAGCTGGTCGGCTGGTGCCGCGAGGCGGCAATGCTGCACGACGCGCGCGAATATGACTCCATCGTCGCCTCCGGCGAGCAGGTGACCTCCGGCCTGCTGGCCATCGTGCTGCAGGACATGGGCATTTCCGCCCGCTCCTGGCTCGGCTGGCAGCTTCCCATCTCGACCGACGACGCCCATGGCGCGGCGCGCATCCTCGACGTCAATGGCGACGAGATCGTCGCCCGCTTCGCCCGGGGCGAGGTGGCGGTGATCGCCGGCTTCCAGGGCATCCACCTGCCGACCGGCCGGCTCACCACGCTCGGCCGCGGCGGCTCGGACACCAGCGCGGTGGCGGTCGCCGCCGGCATCAAGGCCGACCGCTGCGACATCTACACCGATGTCGACGGCGTCTACACCACCGACCCGCGCATCGTGCCCAAGGCGCGCCGGCTGGAGAAGGTCGCCTTCGAGGAAATGCTGGAAATGGCGTCGCTCGGCGCCAAGGTGCTTCAGGTGCGCTCGGTCGAGCTAGCCATGGTACACAAGGTGCGCACCTTCGTGCGCTCCAGCTTCACCGATCCGGACGCCCCGGAACTCAAGACCGCCGGCGACCCGCCCGGCACACTGATTTGCGACGAGGAGGAAATCGTGGAGAGTGAAGTCGTCACCGGCATCGCCTTCGCCCGGGACGAAGCCCAGGTCAGCATCCGCCATGTGCCGGACCAGCCCGGCATCGCGGCCAACGTGTTCGTGCCGCTGGCGGACGCCAACATCAATGTCGACATGATCGTGCAGAACATCTCGGCCGAGGGCTTCACCGACATCACCTTCACCGTGCCGACCGCCGATTTCGAGCGCGCCAAGGCGGCGCTGGCCGATGTGCGCGGCGAGATCGGCTTCCAGAGCATCGAGGGCGCCACCGATGTGGTGAAGGTCTCGATCATCGGCATCGGCATGCGCTCGCACGCGGGTGTCGCGGCCCGCGCCTTCAAGGCGCTTTCCGAGCGCGGGATCAACATCCGCGCCATCTCGACCTCCGAGATCAAGATCTCGGTGCTGATCGACGCGGCCTATACCGAGCTTGCCGTGCGAACGCTGCATTCGGTATACGGGCTCGACGCCTGAAGTCAGGCAACGGCGCGGCGCGAGTCGCGTCGCCTTAAGTGACGCTCCGGGATCGCGGCTCCCGGAAACCGAGGACGGCCAATGCGTGGCGCGCTCGGCGGCCCGCGCGTGCTTTTGAGGCGTCTCCGCGAGGTCATGGCGGAGCCGGTGAGCGCGCAGGACCGCCTCGACAAGATCGTGGTGCTGATCGCGGCCAACATGGTGGCCGAGGTGTGCTCGGTCTATGTGCTGCGCGTGGACGGCACGCTGGAGCTCTACGCCACCGAGGGCCTGAACCGCACCGCCGTCCATCTGACCGTGATGCGCATCGACGAGGGCCTCGTCGGCACCGTCGCCCGCGAGGCCGAGCCGATCAGCCTTTCCAACGCGCAGGCGCACCCGGCCTTCTCCTACCGGCCGGAAACGGGCGAGGAAATCTACCACTCCTTCCTCGGCGTGCCGATCCTGCGCGCCGGCAACACGCTCGGCGTGCTGGTGGTGCAGAACCGCGCCCACCGCTCCTATACCGAGGAGGAGATCGAGGCGCTGCAGACCACGGCCATGGTGCTGGCCGAGATCATCGCCTCGGGCGAACTCACCGCCATGGCGCTGCCCGGCGCCGAGCCCGCCGCCCGCCGCCCGCTGCACCTCAAGGGCCTGTCCCTGTCGGAAGGCATCGGGCTCGGCCATGTGGTGCTGCACGAGCCGCGCATCGAGGTCACCAAGGTCATCGCCGACGACCTGCCCGCCGAGCTGAAGCGGCTCGACGGCGCGGTGGAGACGCTGCGCGCCTCGATCGACATCATGCTGGAGGACGAGGGCGTCGCCCGCGTCGGCGAGCACCGCGAGATTCTCGAAGCCTACCGCATGTTCGCCCATGACCGCGGCTGGATCGGGCGCATGCGCGAGGCGGTGATGACCGGCCTCACAGCCGAGGGCGCGGTCGAGCGCGTGCAGTCGGACACCCGCGCACGCATGCTGCGCATGACCGACCCTTACCTGCGCGAGCGGATGCACGATCTCGACGATCTGGCCAACCGCCTGCTGCGCCAGCTCACCGGCCGCGCCGCCGGCTCGGAACACGCCCGGCTGCCGGACAACGCCGTCATCGTCGCCCGCAACATGAGCCCGGCGGCGCTGCTCGACTATGACCGCACCCGCATACGCGGCCTGGTGCTCGAAGAAGGCGCGGCCACCAGCCATCTCACCATCGTGGCGCGGGCGCTCGGCATCTCCGCCGTCGGCCACATGGAAAACGTGGTCGGCCAGGTCGACGCCGGCGACGCGGTGATCGTCGACGGCGTCAGCGGCGAGGTGCATATCCGCCCGCCCGCCGATGTCGAGGCCGCCTATGTCGACAAGGTGCGCTTCCGGGCCAAGCGGCTGGAGCGCTACGCCGCCCTGCGCGACGTGCCGACCGTCACCAAGGACGGCATCCCCATCGAGCTGCACCTCAATGCCGGCCTGCTGGTCGACCTGCCGCATATCGAGGAGACCGGCGCCACCGGCATCGGCCTGTTCCGCACCGAACTGCAGTTCATGATCGCCTCCGCCTTCCCGCGCACCAACGAGCAGCTCAAGCTCTACCGCTCGGTGCTGGATGCCGCCGGCGAGCGCCCGGTGGTGTTCCGCACGCTCGACATCGGCGGCGACAAGGTGCTGCCCTATATGCGGGCGATCGAGGAGGAGAACCCGGCGCTGGGCTGGCGCGCGATCCGCCTCGGGCTCGACCGGCCGGGGCTGCTGCGCAGCCAGATCCGCGCCCTGCTGCGCGCCGCCACCGGACGCGAATTGCGGCTGATCTTCCCGATGGTGTCGGCGGTTGACGAGTTCGACCGCGCCCACCACATCGTCGAGCGCGAGCTGACCCATCTGCGCCGGCATGGCCACGGCCTGCCCGAACGGGTGCTGGTGGGGGTGATGCTGGAGGTGCCGGCGCTGCTGTTCCAGCTCGACCTGCTGTTCAGCCGGGTCGACTTCGCCTCGGTCGGCTCGAACGATCTGGTGCAGTTCCTCTATGCCGCCGATCGCGGCAATCCGCGCGTCGCCGACCGCTTCGATGCGCTGGCCCCGGCGGCGCTCAGGGCGCTGAAGATGATCATCGACAAGGCGGCCGAATACGGCAAGCCGGTCACGCTCTGCGGCGAACTGGCCTCGCGCCCGCTGGAGGCGCTGGCGCTTGCCGCCATCGGCTACCGCAAGCTTTCCGTCTCCCCCGCCTCCTATGGCCCGGTGAAGGCCATGCTGCTGGAGCTCGACCTGGCGGCCGCGTCCGCCTTCGTCGAACCGCTTCTGGGCCTTCGCGGCGAGGTGGCGTCGCTGCGCCCGCAGCTCGCCGCCTTTGCCGAGAAGGCCGGCCTGCCGTTGTGAGTACCGCCGCGTGACCACCCTGCCCGATGCCCGGCTCGACCAGTTGCTCGCCCGCCATGCCGAGATCGAGCACGCCCTGTCGGGCAGCCCGGAGGCGGAGACCTATGTCCGCCTGTCGCGCGAGTTCGCCGATCTCTCGCCGCTGGTCGACAGCGTGAAGGCGTTGCGCCGCGCCGAGCGCCAGCTCTCCGAGGCCCGCGCCCTCGCCACCGACGCCCGCGGCGACCGCGAGATGGCGGCGCTGGCGCAGGAAGAGGCGGACACGCTGGAGGAGGAGGTGGAAGCCCTCTCCCGCGCCGTGCGGCTCGCTTTGCTGCCAAAGGACGCGATGGACGAGCGCGGCGTCATCCTGGAGGTGCGCGCCGGCACCGGCGGCGACGAGGCCGCCCTGTTCGCCGGCGACCTGTTCCGCATGTATGAGCGCTTCGCCGCGCTGAATGGCTGGTCGGTGGAGGTGCTGTCGCTGACCGAAGGCGCCGCCGGCGGCTTCCGGGAAATCGTCGCCGCGCTGCATGGCAACGGCGCCTATGCCAGGCTGAAGTTCGAATCGGGCGTCCACCGCGTGCAGCGCGTGCCGGACACCGAGGCCTCGGGCCGCATCCACACCTCCGCCGCCACCGTCGCGGTGCTGCCGGAGGTGGAGGAAGTGGATGTCGACATCAACGAGAACGACCTGCGCATCGACGTGTTCCGCGCCTCCGGCGCCGGCGGGCAGCATGTCAACAAGACCGAAAGCGCGGTGCGCATCACCCATATTCCCACCGGCACCGTCGTCGCCGTGCAGGACGAGCGTTCCCAGCACAAGAACAAGGCCCGCGCCATGGGCATGCTGCGCGCGAAGATCTACGAGGCCGAGCGCGAGAAACGCGACAGCGCCCGCGCCAGCGAGCGCAAGGTGCAGGTCGGCTCCGGCGACCGCTCCGAGCGCATCCGCACCTATAATTTCCCGCAGGCGCGGGTGACCGACCACCGCATCGGTCTCACCCTGCACAAGCTGCCGGAGATTCTCGCCGGCGACGCGCTGGGCGAACTGGTCGACGCGCTGACCACCGAATATCAGGCGGCGCTGCTCGCCGAGGCGGAAAGCTCCGGCTGGGGCGAGCGGTGAGGGCGACGCGATGATCCCGCGTGCCGCCCTGCTGCGCGAGATTGCCGCAGGCTTCGCGGCGGCGGGGCTGGAGGCGCCCGAGCGGGAGGCGCGGGCGCTGCTCAGGGCCGGGCTCGGCCTCACCGATCTCGACCTCGTCGCCCGCGCCGACATGGCCCTGCCGGCGGAGGACGCCGCCCGCCTGCGCGCCCTCGCCAGCCGCCGCGCCGCCGGCGAGCCGCTCGCCCGGCTGGTCGGCCGTCGCGAATTCTGGAGCCTCGATTTCGCCCTCTCCCCCGAGACGCTGGTGCCGCGCCCGGAGACCGAGACGCTGGTCGAGGCCGCGCTCGCGCTGTTTCCGGAACGGCATGCCGCGCTGCGCATCCTCGACCTCGGCACCGGCAGCGGCGCCCTGCTGGCGGCGCTGCTGGGCGAATATCCGGCCGCTGTCGGCATCGGCGTCGACCTGTCGCACGGCGCCGCCCGGCAGGCGCGGCAAAACCTTGCGGCGCTTGGGTTTGGCGCCCGCGCGGCAGTGGTGGTCGGGCACTGGGCGGAGGCGCTTGGCGGCGGCTTCGACCTCGTGGTCTCCAATCCGCCTTATATTCCAAGCACCGATATCGCCGCGCTCGACCGCGAGGTTCGCCACCACGACCCGCATCTGGCGCTGGACGGCGGCCCTCAGGGGCTCGATGCCTATCGTGCGCTCGCGCACGCCCTGCCCGGCCTGCTCGCCCCCGGCGGGCGCGCCGTGCTGGAACTCGGGATTGGCCAGGAGGACGACGTCGCCGCGCTTCTTGCCGCCGCCGGGCTGCCGGCCGATGGTGCGGCGCGGCGCGATCTTGCCGGAATCGCACGCGCCATCGTGACCCGACCGGCCAGGGTTTGATGGCATTGCAGCAAAAAAGGGCTTGGAACGAGATACCGAACCGATTAGTGTCGTTTGCAGGAATCGTCCTGAGACATCATCTGCCTTTTAGTGATTTGACTGCCGGTCGCTCCTCGATCCGAGAGACCGTGCTCATCGCTGGCAGTGGCATTCGGGCCCTTGCGGAAGGCCGGGATGCAACCCGTTTCAAAGGGGCGAACGCTCCAAGAGTTTATCGGCGCGGCTTCGGTTGCGCGATGAAACATGGGGTCGGCTGCTGCGCAAAAGCGCGCGCCGGGTCCGGGCCGGAGAAATGCGGTCAGGACGGATCGTTGTCGGCATGGCCGGCGGCGAGGCATCTTTGAGATGCGCTCCCATGGAAGAAGCCTGATGGTCGACGGCGACCTGTGGCACGACTGGAACCTCGCGGTTCCGGCCTGCGGCAGCCTTTCCCCGACTGACGGCGAGATTTCCCGCCGTGCCGTTGCCGATGGCCCCAGGCCGAAGGAGCGGAACTGCGGACCCAATGGTGATTGACCCGCCTGCACGGCACCGAACGGGGCTCGCCCCGCCGCTGTCGACCGGCACCAGAGACCCAGCTCGATGCGAAATAATAATCAGCAGAAGCGTATGCGTAGCCGCAACAACAACAATAACAACAGCGGCAATCGTCGCAGCCAGAACCCGCTCACGCGGGTCTATGAGTCCAACGGCCCGGATGTGAAGGTGCGTGGCTCCGCGCAACATGTCGTCGAGAAATACCAGCAGCTCGCGCGTGATGCCCAGGCCACCGGCGACCATGTGGCGGCGGAAAACTACCTCCAGCATGCCGAGCATTATTATCGCATCATCGCCGCCGCTCAGGCGCAGTTCGGCGTGCAGGGGCAGCCCTACCAGCGCAACGCCGACGAGGAAGATTTCGACGACGACATGGAGGAGGGCGGCGCCGAGGGCCAGCAGCCGGCCTTCCAGGCCCGCGAGCAGCAGGCCCCGCGTGACGGCGGACAACGCGACAACGGCGCGCGGGACAATGGTCCGCGCGAGGGCGGCCAGCGCGAAGGCGGGCCGCGCGAAGGCCAGCGCGACTTCTTTCGCGACCGCGACAGCCGCCGCGATCGCGGCCAGGATCGCAATCAGGACCGCACCCAGGACCGCGACCGTGGCGAACGGCAGGACCGCGACCGGCCCGACCAGCCGCGCGAGGGCCGCTGGGCGCGTGACAACCGTCCCTATCGCGACAATCGCGCCCCCCGCGAAGGCGGCGAGGCCGGCTACCGCGACCCCGCCCAGCAGCCGCAGCCGCGCCTCGGGCCGGATGTGGAGGCCGAGATCGGCCTGCCCGCCTTCATCACCCAGAGCGGCAGCGCCCAGACCGGCAGCACGACGCCGGTGAGCCCCGCTCCGGCGCGCAAGGCGGAAGCCCCCGCCGAAGCGCCGGAGGCCAGCGAGGCCAGGCCGGCCGAGGTTTCACCGGCCGCCGATCCTGCGCCGGCGCAGGCCGCGCCGGTCGCAGAGGCGCCGGCGCCCGCCCCCAAGCCAAGCCGCTCCCGCGCGGCGAAGCCGCCGGCGGCCGCGCCGGAGGAAGCCGCGGCCGAGGACGGCGAGGCACGCGCCCCGCGCACCCGCCGCCGCCGCTACCGTCGCAGCGAGACCGAAGGCGAAGGCGGCGAGCCGGCCCCGGCGGAAGTCGCCGAATAGGCCCCGCGTTCGCCATCACACGAAAAAGGCCCGGCTCAGCCGGGCCTTTTTTGTCGATGAGTAAAAACGTGCGCCGGCCGGGCGCGCCGGCATGGCGCTTCAGACGGTGATCCGCACCGAATCGCCATCGGCGATCAGCCCGCCCTGCTCGATCTCGGCGAAGATGCCGCAATCGGTGTGACCGAAGGTGCGCATCAGCGTCCCCGGCAGGTCCAGGTCGCGCCGGGCCGTCGCCGGATCGACATTGGTGGCGGCGCAGCGGAAGATGCGCTGGGTGATCTTGAGCCGCACCTGATTGCCGACCTCGATCGTATGGCCGACGAGGTCGAACTCCTCCCAGGGCTCCATGCCGTCAAGATAAAGGTTGCCACGGAAGCGCAGCGGGTCGACCGGCTGCCCGACAATCTCGCCCAGCGCCCGGCAGCTCGCCAGATTGATCAGCGACACATAGCCTTCGGTGGTGTCGACGAAGCGGAAGCCCTGAGGTGCCACCAGCACCTGCGGCGCGCCGCGCAGCTCGTAGCGCGAATAGCGCTGGAAGAACGCCTCGATCGCCTCCCGCCCTTCCGCGGTGTCGAGCTTTCCGCGCACGACCTCGGTGCCCTCGTGGCGGATCACCAGCTCGGCGCTGGCATCGTCGAAGCGGGCGTCGAGCGCGGCGAGGCGCTCATTGCGCATCAGCATCAGAAACTTGATCTTCGGCTGGAACGCCGGCGCCTCGGCGATGAAGCCGGAAGGGCCGTTCTCGATGGCGAAGAGCCGGTCGCCGGGAAAATACTTCCCCGCCTCCAGCTCGACCAGTTCGAGCCGCTCGGGCGTCAGCCCCTTGACGGGGTAACGGTAGATCGAATCGACGCTGGCGAAGCTGAGAGACTTCGCCGGCTCCGCGCCAGGGGTCGAAAGTTCGGGATCGTCGGTCGATTCGCTCATCATGCCTCACCATATCGGCTTGAGGTGCCCGCGTCAGCCGGAGACGAGCGCTTGCGCACCGCCTGAAAGCGCACGCGCCCAGCCGCAAGCCGCGTGGGCGGGCTCGTGTTCTGTCTGTCGTATTTTTGGCTTTTCCTCGACGTACGAATCCGTCTCAATCAGCGACGGGTTCCCTTGTCGGCAACATACAGGAGGGGGCATGCCGCGGCTTTTCACCGCCCTCGAAATTCCGAGCGACGTCGCCGAGCATTTGTCGATGCTGCGCGGCGGCCTGCCAGGCGCCCGCTGGATCAGCCCGGATTTCTACCATGTCACGCTGCGCTTCATCGGCGATGTCGACCATGTGGTCGCCCGCGACGCCGCCGCCTCGCTCGACGAAATCGAGCGTTTCGGCTTCGATCTCACGCTGTCGGGCGTGGACCAGTTCGGCAATCACAAGCCGCATTCGGTCTTCGTCGGGGTGAAGGCCAACCAGGCGCTGAACGAGCTTCAGGCCGAGCACGAACGGGCCATGAAGCGGATCGGCCTGCCGCCGGAGGGGCGCAATTTCCGCCCGCACGTCACCCTCGCCCGGCTGCGCGACGCCGCGCCGCGTCAGGTGGCGGACTATCTCGCCTTGCGGGGTTATTTCCGCAGCGCCACCTTCCAGGTCTCGCGCTTCGTGCTCTATTCCTCGCGCGACTCGGTCGGCGGCGGCCCCTATCGGGTGGAAGCCGCCTACCCGCTGATGTGACGGCCGGGATGTTGAAATGAGCCCCGTCGGCAACCATCTGACGGGGAGACCGGTCATTTGGCGCCGCCACCTTGCGGGGGCGTTCCGGGACGCTCCGGAGAGCTGAGACGATGTATCGATCCGACCCTTCTTTCGATGTCGATGTCGATTTCGATGTCGACGACATTGAGCGCCTCGGCGCCAGTGCCGAGGACGAGGCCCGCGTAAGGACCCGTTTCTGGCCGAAGCTGGCGGCGACGCTGTCGCGCATCCCGTTCGCAGAGGATGCCGCGGCCGCCTATTACTGCGCGCTCGACCGCCACACCCCGACCCGGGTGCGCGCGCTGCTGTTCGGCGCCCTCGCCTATTTCCTGCTCCCGACCGACGCGGTACCCGATGTTTTCCTCGGCCTCGGCTTCACCGACGATGCGGCGGTGCTCGCCACCGCGCTCAACCTTCTCGCCAGCCATATCGGCGCCGATCACCGGGAGGCCGCCCGGGCGGCCATCGCGCGGCTGCGCCAGAGCTGAGCCGATGCCCGGGCCGACGGTGTCGCGCGAGGTGGGATTGTGTGGGACAGCTTCCGCCCTGCCATCAATTTGCCGCCCGTCTTCAGCCATTTAAGCGGCGAAGTCGCCCCATCGGAATGCCAAGGGTTCACAGCCGCGGCACGCGCGGATATCCCTGAGGCGGCCGATACGGAGAATCACGGGGCCGCTCCGGCGGCCGACGATACGGAGGACAGAGACCATGGCACGACGCACCGTGCGCGCGGCGCTCGCCGGCTTGGCGCTGGCAGCGATCGGAATAGGCGGCGCCACAGCCCAGGGTGCGCCCAAGCTCGTCGGACAGTTCGGCGACTGGGGGGTTTATGTGGACACCAGCGGCAGCGGCAAGATCTGCTACGCCCTGTCCCAGCCCAAATCCCGCCTGCCTTCCGGCCTCAAGCGCGACCCGGCCTATTTCTTCATTTCCACCCGCACGGCGGAGAATGTGAAGGGCGAGGTCAGCGTGGTGATGGGCTTCCCGCTGAAGGAGGGCACCGACGCCACCCTCACCATCGGCCCGGCCAATTTCGAGCTGTATACCCGCGGCACCGGCGCCTGGGTCCGCAATGTCGCCGAGGAGACGCGACTGGTGGACGCCATGCGCAAGGGCCGGGACGTGGTGGTGAAGAGCACCTCGCTGCGTGGAAATGTCACGACCGACGCCTATTCTCTGAGTGGCGTGTCCGCAGCGGTGGACCGCGCGGCGCAGGAATGCCGCTGACGCGACGGCGGCTGACGCTGCCCGCGCGCCTGGACTAGAGTGTCGGCGGCGGCCCGCTGCCCCGCCACTTCCGTAGCGCCAATCTTCGAGGTCATCATGCCCGCCGAACTGCGGCTCATCCCCTGCCTCGCCGACAATTACGCGGTGCTGCTGCGCGACCCGGTGACGGAGGCGACCGCCGTCGTCGACGTGCCGGAGGTGGCGCCGGTGCTCGCCGCGCTGGAGCGCGAGGACTGGACTCTCACGCATATTCTCGTCACCCACCACCACACCGACCATATCGCCGGCGTCGAGGCGCTGAAGGAGCGCTTCGGCGCCACCGTCATCGGGCCGAAGGCCGAGCAGGACACCATTCCCGGGCTCGATTTCGCGGTGGTGGACGGCGACCCGGTGGCGGTTGGCGGGCTGGTGGGACGGGTGCTGGAAACGCCCGGCCACACCAAGGGCCACATCGTCTTCCTGTTCGAGGGCGAACGCCTGCTGTTCTCCGGCGACACGCTGTTCGTCATGGGCTGCGGCCGTCCGTTCGAGTGCGCCCCGCCGGTCCTGTGGGAATCGCTCGCCCGGTTGCGCACCCTGCCGGACGACATCTCGGTCTATTGCGGGCACGAATACACGCTCGCCAACGCCCGCTTCGCGCGCAGCGTCGACCCCGACAACGCGGCGGTCGCCGCCCGGCTGGAGGAGATCGAGGCGCTGCGGGCCGCGGGCCAGCCGACGCTGCCGACCACCATCGGCGCGGAGAAGGCCACCAACCCGTTCATGCGCGCCGACGACCCCGAGCTTGCCGCCCGCATCGGCCTGGCCGGCGCCGAGCCGGGCGCGGTGTTCACCGAACTGCGCGCTCTCAAGAACAATTTTCGCGGCTGAGGTGCCCATGCGGCTGGACGGACTTTCCGCGCAGGACGTGATCGCTTTCCTGGCGCTCGCGCCGCATCCGGAGGGTGGACATTTTCGCGAGACGTTTCGCGATGTGCGCCGCTCGGCCGAAGGCCGCTCCGTCTCGACCGCGATCTATTATCTGCTGGCCGCCGGCGAGGTGTCGCACTGGCACCGCGTCGATGCCGCCGAGATCTGGCACTGGTATGGCGGGGCGCCGCTGGAACTGCGCATCGCGCGGGACAGCGCCGGACCGGTCGTCCCCCATATTCTGGGACCGGGCGTCGGGGCGGGCGAGGAGCCGCAGCGCATCGTGCCGCGCGACGCCTGGCAGTCCGCCCGCAGCCTCGGCGGCTGGACGCTGATCGGCTGCACGGTGGCGCCGGCGTTCGAATTCGCCGGCTTCGAACTGGCCCCGCCCGGCTGGTCGCCGGGCTGAGGCCTCGGTGGGGGCGTGTTCCGATCAGTTGGCGCGTCGCAAGTGATCGGCACGTGCTCTAGCGCCGCGCCAGCAGCGTCGCCACGCCGGCGCCGCCGACAATGAGCGCGCAGGCAAGGCCAAGCGACCAGCTCAGCGCGGCGAAGCCCGCCAGCACCAGCAGCAGCGTCGACAGCACCGGCGCGGCATAGGACAGGACGCCGAGCAGGCGCATGTCGCCGCGCTTCATGCCGATGTCCCAGGTGTAGAAGGCGATACCGACCGGCCCGATGCCAAGCGCCAGCACCGCCAGCCACTCCCCCGCCCCGGCCGGCCACACCGCGGGCTCGAACAGCGCGTGGCAGAGTGCGGAGAGCGCCGCCGTGGCGAGGCAGAATCCCGCCACCACCTCGGTCGGCACCGTGGCGAAGCGGCGCGAGGCCACCGAATAGACCGACCAGATCACCGCGCACAGCGCCGCGGCGAGATAGCCCGGCACGAATTCCGGCGCGAAGCCGAAGCCGCCGGCGCGCCCGCCGAGCAGCACCACCGTGCCGGCGAGCCCCATCAGCGCCCCGGCAATATGCGCCGGACGCAGCCTCTCGCCGGGCAGGAAGGCGGAGAACAGCACGATCAGCAGCGGCCAGAGATAGGCGATGAGGCCGGCCTCGGCCGGCGGCGCCAGCTTCAGCGCCGAGAAATAGAAGAAATGATAGCCGAACAGCCCGCCGACGCCGTGCAGCCACACCGGCCAGGGCTGGCGCAGCACGGAGAGCCCGACGCCGCGCACCAGTGCCGTGGCCAGCCCCACCGCGCCGCCGATGGCGAAGGTCAGCGCCGTCAGCAGGAAGGGCGGCACCGCGCCGGTCGAGGACGTGGCCAGCGCCAGCGTCGACCACAGCAGGATGGCGGTGAAGCCGATGAGCGTGGCGGTACGGCGGGCGAGCGGGCGGGGGGTCGAGTGGGCGGTCGAAAGCGACATGGGGACACCTTGGATGGGGAACCCGTTATGGCCGGCACGGACGGTGGAGCCAAGGGTCTTGGCGCATGCCCGCGGCTTCGGCAGCAGCACTCGACCGATGAGGGAACCAATCGGGCCGCGACGGATTGCCCCAGAGCACGCGCCGACCCGATGGCGGCGCAGGCCGATCGGGTCGCCTCCGGCGTCACCACCGCGCTTCAGGAGTTCCCCATGACGTCGCCGACTCGCTTCCTCGCCATTGCCATCCTGCCGCTTTTCGCCTTCGCCGCCACCCCGGCGCCGGCGCAGACCCCGACGATCGGCATTGAGGAGGCGACACGCATCGCCCACGACAATGGAATGGCAACCATTGCCGAAATCGAGATGGACGATGGGAAATGGGAGGTCGAAGGCGCGAACGCCGCCGGCCGGAAGGTCGGGATGAACATCGATCCCACCAGCGGCAAGGTTCTCAAGACCGAGAGCGACTGAACCCGTCCGCTCCCCGGGCGCACAGCCTGCGCCCGGCGGCGGCGAACCGCGTCTCAGGCGAGATACTGGCCGCCATTGGCCGCCAGCGTCGAGCCGGTGATGAAGCCGGCGTCGTCGGCGGCGAGGAACACCACGCAGCGGGCGATTTCCTCCGCCTCGCCGAGCCGGCCGACCGGAATCTGCGGAAGGATGCTCTTCTCCAGCACCTCCTTGGGCACCGCCAGCACCATTTCGGTGGCGATATAGCCCGGGCAGATGGCGTTGACGGTGATGCCCTTGCGGGCGACCTCCTGGGCCAGCGCCCTGGTGAAGCCGATCTCGCCCGCCTTGGCGGCGGAATAGTTGGTCTGGCCCATCTGGCCCTTCTGGCCGTTGATCGACGAGATATTGACGATGCGGCCGAAACTGCGCTCGCGCATGCCCTCGATCACGTTGCGGCACATGTTGAACACCGAGGTGAGGTTGGTGTCGATCACCGCGTGCCAGTTCTCGGGCGTCATCTTGTGCAGCATGCCGTCGCGGGTGATGCCGGCATTGTTGACCAGCACCTCGACCGGACCGAGCGCGGCGGTCACCTCGGCGATGCCGGCCTTGCAGGCCGCGAAGTCGGCAACGTCCCATTTGAAGGCGGGAATGCCGGTCTCCGCGGTGAACGCGGCGGCCGCCGCGTCATTGCCGGCATAGCTGGCGGCCACCTCGTAGCCGGCCGCCTTCAGTGCCTTGCAGACGGCCGCGCCGATGCCGCGCGTACCCCCTGTGACCAACGCAACGCGAGCCATATATCCCCCTCTGGCGTCCCTTCCCCAGGGAACCCTCGACGTTTTGTACGTCGATTCTTGATGGCGGCAAGGCGGCGAAGCCGCCAAGCCGTCGCGCCGGTTCACGGACTGCGCGGCCTGTGCCCGATCCGCATCAGTCACGTTCCGGACGCTCAGTCGCGTTCCAGGCACATGGCGATGCCCATGCCGCCGCCGATGCACAGCGTGGCCAGCGCCTTCCTGGCATCGCGCTTTTCCATCTCGTAGAGCAGCGTGGTGAGGATGCGGGCGCCGGAGGCGCCGATCGGGTGGCCGATGGCGATGGCGCCGCCATTCACATTGACCTTCGAGGTGTCCCAGCCGAGATCCTTGTTCACCGCGCAAGCCTGCGCCGCGAAGGCCTCGTTGGCCTCGATCAGGTCGAGATCGGCGGCGCTCCAGCCGGCCTTTTCCAGCGCGCGGCGCGAGGCGGGGATCGGGCCCGAGCCCATGATCGCCGGATCGACGCCCGCCTGCGCCCAGGAGACGATGCGCGCCAGCGGCTTCTTGCCCGCCTCGGCCGCACGGGAGGCGCTCATCAGCACGATGGCGGCGGCGCCGTCATTGATGCCGGAGGCGTTGCCGGCGGTCACCGTGCCATCCTTGGAGAAGGCGGGGCGCAGCCGGGTCATGGAATCGAGGGTCGCGCCGTGGCGGGGATATTCGTCGTCGCTGACGACGACCTCCCCCTTGCGGGTGGAGATGGTGACCGGGACGATCTCATCCTTGAAGCGGCCGGCCTTCTGCGCCGCCTCGGCCTTGTTCTGCGAGCGGACGGCGAACTCGTCCTGCTCGTCGCGGGTGATCTGCCACTGGCGGGCGACGTTCTCGGCGGTGGTGCCCATGTGATAGCCGTTGAAGGCGTCCCACAGGCCATCCTTGATCATGGTGTCGACCATTTCGAGATTGCCCATCTTGGTGCCGTTGCGCAGATGCGCGCAATGCGGCGCCTGGCTCATCGACTCCTGGCCGCCCGCCACCACGATCTCGCTGTCGCCATTGGCGATCGCCTGATAGCCGAGCGCGACGGCGCGCAGGCCGGAACCGCAGAGCTGGTTCACGCCCCAGGCCGGGCTCGCCACCGGGATGCCGGCCGCCACCGAGGCCTGGCGCGCCGGGTTCTGGCCCGCGCCGGCGGTGAGGATCTGCCCCATGATGGTCTCGCTCACCGCGTCCGGCGCGACGCCGGCCCGCTCCAGCGCCGCCATGATCGCGATCTTGCCGAGCTCATGCGCCGGCAGCGAGGAAAGCGCGCCGTTGAACGCGCCCACAGCCGTGCGCGCGGCGCCGACGATGACGATGCCGTCTTTCATGAATGACGTCCTCCGGTACGTTCCGTTTATCCGGCACAGCCAGCGAGCCGATGCCGCACCTTCGTGGCTAGGTGTGACAGCATCGTGGTGGGCTCCCGTGATCCATGTCAATGGCAGGCGGCTTTTCTTGCGTCAGGTCGGCACCGCGCCGCACCATGCCGGGGCCACGCCCGCAAGCGGCCACAATTCCTGTAGCCGGGCGTCGGGAAACGTCCTAGAGTTTTCAATGGGAAACGATCAAGGCGACTGGATCACAATGGCAAAATCCAACGAACCCGTCACCATCAAGAAATACGCGAACCGCCGCCTCTACAATACCGGCACGAGCACCTATGTAACGCTGGAAGACCTCGCGCAGATGGTCAAGAACGGCGAGGATTTCGTCGTCTACGACGCGAAATCCTCCGACGACATCACCCACTCCGTCCTGACCCAGATCATCTTCGAGCAGGAAGGCAAGGGGCAGAACCTGCTGCCGATCAATTTCCTGCGCCAGATCATCCGTTTCTACGGCGACAGCATGCAGATGCTGGTGCCGCGCTATCTCGACATGACGATCGAGAATTTCAGCAAGGAACAGAACAGCCTGCGGGAGAACTTCTCCAAGACGCTGGGCATTGGCGGCTTCGGCATATTGGACGAGCATGTCCGCCGGAACATGGAAATGTTCGACCGCACCTTCAAGATGTTCCTGCCGAACGGCCGCGCCGAGGACACCCCGGCCGCGCCCGCCGGCCCGCAGCCGGACGATTTCGACGAGTTGCGCCGGCAGGTGGCCGACATGCAGAAGCGCCTCGACAAGCTCGGCGACGGCGGCAAGCCGGACTGAGGTTCAAGCCCCGAGGCGCTCGGGGAGCCGGCGCGGCCGAGAGGGGGCGCCGGCCACGCCCGGCCGATCCGCTGGAAGGCCTGCCGCCGGGCCGGCATCGGCGTGTGCGGTCTCGTCGGCCCGGTGCGCGGACGCGGACCATCTCCCCGCGCCTCAGGGCCGCGCCACGGCACCCGCGCTGACGATCGAGGTCGCTGTATCGACGACCGGGTCGTTCTGATGGGTTTCGCCGGCACTCGATTGCGAATGGGCGGGAAGCCCCGCCGCGACCTGCGCGGCCCTCATCCTGTCGAGGCCGGAAAACTGGATGCCCGCGACCTCGACCGGGGTGCCGCCATTCGATTGCGCGGCGCGCGCCAGCATGCCGCGAAGCTGCGGCGCCAGTTCGGCCAGTTGGGCGAATTTGGCGTGATTGAATCCATCGGTCGACTTCACCTTGGACATGTCGATCACCACCGCGCCGAGTTCGACCAGCTCGGTGTCGTGGGTGTACGCCCCGAGGCGCGGCTTGTCGCCGGCGATGAAGTCGGAGAAGGCCAGCGCCTTGTCGTCGCTCGAGACGATGACGATGAAGGGCTTGGGCGGCTTGCCCATGCGCTTGAGCTGGCTCTTGAACACGTCGACGTCGATGTCAGGCGCCGCCAGAATGATGTTGCCGAGCTTGTTCAGCGGCAGCGGCCTGCCGGAAATCTGGATCTGCCGCAGCGCCTCCACCGTGACCCAGTTGCCCATCGAATGGGCGAAGATGGTCACCTGGTCGGCGCCGCTGTCGAAGACGAGACGGATCGTCTCCTCTAGCCGGTCGCGGGCGGCGGTGGCGCTGTTGGTGTCATAGACATAATCGGCGATTTCGCCGCGCGAGGCCCAGGTGAACAGCACCGGCACGCCCGGCGCCTTGGAATCCTCCACCATCTGCGTCAGGCGATAGAGCGCTTCCGAGAACAGCGTGTTGTAGCCGTGCACGAAGATGACCGCCTGCCGCTTGCCGGCCGGGTACTTCGCCAGCTCGCTCTTCAGGTCGGCGGAAAACTGCTTGGGCGTGTCGCGATACTCGGCCTCGAGCACCACCATGTCCGTGGCCGGATTGGGCGGCGATCTCGTCGGCGCCTCCACCATGCCGGGCTTGTGGGTCGGCGGCACGCCGATCTCGACCTTGGCGAAGCTCAGCTCCGGGGTCCGCTCGCCATTGTAGAACACGCCGGGACGCGGGTCGCGGGCGCGGGCGGAAGCGACGAGGATGGTGTGTTCGCTGATGCTGACCGGGTCGACCTCGATGACCGAGAGCGCGTCGTCGCCGGGGCGCGAGGCGCAACCGGCCAGAGCGGGCGCCAGCACGGCGGCCACAAACAGCCAGGCGACGCCCCGGCGCGATCCACGGCTTGCTCCACGCAACACGACAGGCTCCCCGTTCGACGCGCAACACCTATCACCGTCGCCGCGCGCTGGTAAGCAACCATGCGCGCCGACGCGAGATGATACGCCTGCGATGGCTTCCGGATCGTTACCGTTGCGGGCGTCTCGAAGGCCGCACCCGGCAGGCGGCCCGGACGCGCAAAAGCCGGCCCTCGGGGCCGGCTTCAGAAACCACCGCCGAAAGGCCGGCCGGAGCCGATCAGGCCTCGGCCTTGACCTTGAGAACCTGACGGCCCTTGTACATGCCGGTCTTCAGGTCGAGATGGTGCGGACGGCGCAGCTCGCCCGAATCCTTGTCCTCGATATAGGTCGGCTTGGCGAGAGCGTCGGCGGAGCGGCGCATGCCGCGACGCGACGGGCTGGTTTTCTTCTTCGGAACTGCCATGGTCTTCTCCTGTCCCGGCCTGGCTCACGCCCAGTCGGAAGGGCCGGCGCCGGATCGTGCGTAATTCGAGTGGCGGCTTATACAGACTCATGCGCACGAGTGAAAGAGGCAGACGCAAATCTGTCGCAGAGGTTGAGCGGCGCCCGCCCGCCGCCTCCGCCCGCGCTTCAAAGGCAGGCGGTCAGCTCCGCCCCCTCGCGCGGAATGCGCGCCTGCAGATTGGCGGCCAGCCGGCTCAGCCCCCTGCCCGGCTTGCCGGCATCGCGCCGGTGCGGGTTGGGCAGCATGACCGCGAGCAGCGCCGCCTGCCGCGCCGTGAGGTCGCCGGCCCCGCGCCTGAAGGCCCGCCGCGCGCCCGCCTCGACGCCGAACTGGCCGTCGGGCCCCCATTCGGCAAGATTGAGATAGAGTTCGAGCTGGCGCCGCTTCGGCATCACCACGTTGAGATACAGCGCCAGCGGCAGTTCCAGGCCCTTGCGGATGAAGCTGCGCCCATTCCACAGGAACAGGTTCTTCACCAGTTGCATGGTGATGGTCGACGCCCCGCGCGGCGCGTTCAGCCCGTCCGATTCGTCGATCACGCCCTGCAGTTCCACCATGTCGACCCCCGAATGGGTGCAGAAGCGCGCATCCTCCGAGGCCAGCACGGAGCGGATCAGGTTCGGCGAGATGTCGTCGAGCGGCAGCCAGACGCGCTCGACCGGCTGGCCGCCCGCCCAGCGGGCCAGCATCAGCGTCGATGGCGCGGGCACCACATTATAGAGCAGGCCGAGCACCAGCGGCGTCGCCACCGCCACCAGCGCGATCTTCCACACCCAACGCCACACCCGACCCATGCTCTCTCCCCGGCCCGGCCACTCTAGCCGGGCTCACCGCGGCGGTCGACCGGCCGGCGCGTGAACCGGACCCTCGCTTGACCGCGCCGTCCACCTCGGGCACGGAACGCGCAGTTCCGGCTGCGCCAACCCTACGGACACCATGCCCGCTTCTGAGAACCTCCCCCCGCCCCTTGCCGCCGCACTCGCCCGCACCGCCGAGGCGGTGACCGCCCATATTGACGGGGCGATCGCGGAGAGCGGCGCGCCGGGCGAGAGGCTGGCGGCGGCGATGCGCCATGCGACGCTCGCCGGCGGCAAGCGGCTGCGCCCGTTCCTGGTGCTGGAGACCGCCGCGCTGTTCGGCGTGCGCGCAGACGCGGCGATGCCGGCGGCGGCGGCGCTTGAATGCATCCATTGCTATTCGCTGGTCCATGACGACCTGCCGGCGATGGACGACGACGAGCTGCGGCGCGGCCAGCCGACCGTGCACCGCGCCTTTGACGAGGCGACCGCCATCCTCGCCGGCGACGGGTTGCTGACCCTCGCCTTCGAGATCCTCGCCCGCGAGGACACCGGCCCCTATGGCGACGTTGACGCGCGCGTGCGCCTCGCCCTCGTCGCCAGCCTCGCCCGGGCGGCCGGCGTCGCCGGCATGATCGGCGGCCAGATGCTCGATCTCGCCGCCGAGGGGCGATTCGGCGAGGGGGGGCTCGACCCCGCGCCGCTCGACCTTCCGGCAGAGGCCATCATCGAGTTGCAGGCGATGAAGACCGGCGCGCTGCTGCGCCAGGCGTGCGAGGCCGGGGCGCTGCTCGGCGGCGCCAGCCCGGCCGAGCGCGCCAGCCTCGACCGCTACGCCCGCGCGGTCGGGCGCGCCTTCCAGATCGCCGACGACCTGCTCGATGTCGAGGGCGAGGCGGCTCTGGTGGGCAAGGCATTGGGCAAGGACGCCGCCGCCGGCAAGGCCACGCTGGTCGGCAGGCTCGGCATTGACGGGGCGCGTTCGGAGCTCGCCCGGCTGGTGGGCGAGGCCGAGGCGGCGCTTTCCGGCTTCGGCACGGCGGCCACACTTCTGGTGGAAGCGGCATATTTCGTCGCCTACCGGCGCAATTAGTACTTCCCTCATCTCGACGGAACGATAAGTTGCGGGCAATGTTGTACCTGACGAGACCGTTCGCGCCATGCGACGCGACCGTTGCCTGGAGGTTGAGATGCGTGTCGCTCTGTTTGCCCTTGCCGCTCTCGTAGCTGGCTCCGCCGTCGTCGCCACGGCGCCCGCCAACGCGCAGGACTCCACCCGCATCATCATCCGCAAGCTGCCGCCGCGCTCCTATCTCGATCCCGGCCCGGTAGTGAAGCCCGGCACCTCGCGCGACCTCAACTATGTCTACGTCGCCCAGCCGCTCTATCCGCAATATGGCGACGATGGCGGCATCACCGGCATTCGCTGGCCGCTGCCGAGCCGCTTCGACCTGCCGGGCTACTGATTCGCGCCTTCGCCGGTTGCCCTGACGACGTCGAAGCCCGGCCTTTGCCGGGCTTTTTCATGAGCTCTTACCAGCCCACGACAACAGAAAGCCCGGCCGAAGCCGGGCTCTCTCGTCACGAAGAACGGGTCGTCGCCGCTCAGGCCGCCTTGTCGAGCTCGGCGAGGATGGCATCGCCCATGCCTGCTGTGCCGACGCGGGTCTTGCCCTCGGAATAGATGTCCGCCGTGCGCACACCACCGGCCAGCACCCCGGCGATCGCCGCCTCGATGCGGTCGGCCGCTTCCAGCTCGCCGAAGGAATAGCGCAGCGCCATGGCGAGCGAGCCAACCATGGCGATCGGATTGGCCAGCCCCTTGCCGGCGATGTCGGGGGCCGCACCGTGCACCGGCTCATAGAGCGCGCGGCGGCGGCCGGAGACCTCCTCCACCCCGCCGAGCGAGGCGGAGGGCAGCATGCCGAGCGAGCCGGTGAGCATCGCCGCCACGTCGGAAAGGATGTCGCCGAACAGATTGTCGGTGACGATGACGTCGAACTGCTTGGGCGCGCGCACCAGCTGCATGCCGCAGGAATCGGCGAGCTGGTGCTCCAGCGCCACGTCCTCGAAGCTAGAACCGTGCACCTCGCTCACCACCTGCTTCCACAGCAGGCCGGTCTTCATCACATTGTGCTTCTCGGTCGACACCACCTTGTTGCGGCGGGTGCGGGCGAGTTCGAAGGCGACGCGGGCGATGCGCTCGATCTCGTAGGATTCGTAGATCTGCGTGTCGATGGCGCGCTTCTGCCCGTCACTGAGATCGGTGATGGTCTTGGGCTCGCCGAAATAGACGCCGCCGGTCAGTTCGCGCACGATCAGCACGTCGAGCCCCTCTACCAGCTCGCGCTTGAGGCTGGAGGCATCGGCGAGCGCCGGGTAGCACACGGCGGGGCGCAGATTGGCGAACAGCTGCAGGTCCTTGCGCAGGCGCAGCAGGCCGGCCTCCGGGCGCACCTCATAGTTCACATGCGCCCATTTGGCGCCGCCCACGGCGCCGAGCAGGATGGCGTCGGCGGCGAACGCCTTGGCCATCGCCTCCTCGGAGATCGGCAGGCCGCAGGAATCATAGGCGGCGCCGCCGACGAGGTCCTCCTCGATGGCGAAGGAGGCGACGCCGCGCCTGTCGAGCCAGTCGATGACCCGCTTCACCTCGGCCATCACTTCGGGGCCGATGCCGTCGCCGGGGAGAAGAAGAAGCTTGTGGGTGGCCATGATATGCCTCGCAGGCGCTGTGGGGAGAGCGTCTTTGCCGGGCGGCCGCCCGGCGAGCGAGTGCTAATCGCTGGCGCCCTTGCTGGCAAGCGGTGCGCGGTCGGCGGCGGGACAACCGGCAAGGAAAAGCCGCCGGCAGGGCGCCGGCGGCGGAGGGAGGGAGGCGGCCTTCATCGGCCGGACCGTGGAGGGCCGGGAAAGGCCCGGCCCTGACAGGAGGCAGGCGTTTCTCAGATGGTCTTTCGCGTCATCTCGCCGGCGATGAAATCGGCCTGCCGCAGCGCCAGCGCCACGATGGTCAGCGTCGGGTTTTCGGCGCCGCCGGTGGTGAACTGGCTGCCATCGGCGATGAACAGGTTCGGGATGTCGTGGGTCTGGCCGTGCTTGTTCACCACGCCGTCGCGGGCCTTCTCGCTCATCCGGTTGGTGCCGAGATTATGCGTCGAGGGATAGGGCGGCGTCGGCAGGGAGCGCGTCGCGCCGACCGAATCATACATCGCCGCGCCCTGCGCATAGGCGTGGTTGCGCATGGCGACATCGTTCGGGTGGTCGTCGAAATGCACATTCGCCACCGGCAGGCCGTACTGGTCCTTCACATCAGTGTTGAGCGTGACGCGGTTGGTCTCCTGCGGCATGTCCTCGCCCACGATCCACAGCCCGGCCATGTTCACATAGCCGTCCATCGCCGAGGCGAAGGAGCGGCCCCAGCCGCCCGGATCGAGGAAGGCGGCCATGAACGGCACGCCGATCGAGAGCGTCTCCATCTCGTAGCCGCCGACGAAGCCGCGCTTGGTGTCGAAGCCCGCCTCATCGCGCACGATGCCGGCCATGGTGGTGCCGCGATACATGTGCACCGGCTTCTCGAAGATCGCGTAGACCGAGCCGGTCATGTGGCGCATGTAGTTGCGCCCCACCTGCCCCGAGGAGTTGGCGAGACCGTCCGGGAACAGGCTGCTGGCCGAGTTGAGCAGCAGGCGCGGGCTTTCGATCGAATTGCCGGCCACCGCCACGATGCGCGCCTTCTGGCGCTGGGTCTTGCCGTCCTTGTCGACATAGACGACGCCGGTCGCCTTGCCGGAGGCATCGTGCTCGATCTTCTGCACCATGCTCTGCGGCCGCACTTCCAGATTGCCGGTTTCCTCGCCGCGCGGAATCTCGGCGATCAGCGTCGACCATTTCGCCCCCGACTTGCAGCCCTGGAAGCAGAAGCCGATCTGCTGGCAGGAGCCCCGGTCGGCGCGCGGCTCGCTGTTGATCGCCATCCTTCCGGTGGAAACCTCCTTGTAGCCGATGTTCTTGGCCCCGGCCTCGAACACCTTGAAGTTGTTGTTGCCCGGCAGGCCGGGGATACCGTTGGTGCGGGTCACGCCCATGCGGTCCTCGGCCTTGGCGTACCAGGGCTCCAACTCCTTCAACGTGATCGGCCAGTCGAGCAGGTTGGCGCCATCGAGGCCGCCATAGGTCGACGCCGTCTTGAACTCATGCTCCTGCAGGCGCAGCGAGGCGCCCGCCCAATGGACGGAGGAGCCGCCCACCGCCTTGACGATCCAGGCGGGAAGGTTGGGGAAGTTCTTGTGCACCCGCCACGAGCCGGAGGTGGTGCGCATGTCGGTCCAGGCGAGTTGGGAGAAGCTCTCCCACTCATTATTGACGAAGTCTTCCATGTTGTGGCGCTGGCCGGCCTCAAGGATCACCACCTTGATGCCCTTGAGCGCCAGCTCGGTGCCCAGAGTGCCGCCGCCGGCGCCGGAGCCGACGATGACGACGACGGAATCATCATTCAGATCGAAGGGTGCAGACATGGTTCGCTCCTACCCTCACAGCCAGGCGATGTCGTCGAAGCCGCGGTCGATGTAACCGCCCTTGTCGGCCGAGGCGCCCTCATAGCCGAAGATCGGCCATATCTCCTCCTGGTTGTAGAGACCGACCACGAGGCCCCCGCGCACCTTCTCGAAGAAGGCACTGTCCTCGATCTGGCGCAGCAGCGCCACGCGCTGGTCCTCCCAGCCGACATCGGCATAGGGCACGCCGTAATTGGCCCTGGCGAGCGTATTGAGGGTGACGACGCCGTCCTCGACCAGCGCCTTGAGCGCGGGGTCCTTGGCCGCGTCCGTCTCATAGGGCTTCATCGCGATGGCGTAGAAACGGTCGGGGACACGGTCATGCGGGTAGACGTCGCGCGCCATGACGATGAGCGTGCGCATGGTCTCCGGCTTGAGCGCGGTGACCTCCAGGCCCCACGCCTCGCGCGGGTTCAGCACCGCCGCGCCGCTCACCATCAGCGCGCCGGCCGCGCCGATGCCGGCGAGCACGGCGCGGCGTGACGGACCACGCCTGTCGATCAGTGTTGCCATTGTTACCTCCCAGAAATTCTTATGTATTATTAAGATATTACGCACCGATTGGCGTGCCGGCGCGGTCGTTCAACGATACCTTCCGTGCTTCTGCAGCACCTCAATCTTGTAACCGTCGGGATCGGTGACGAAGAAGAACTTGGCCAGCAGCGCGCCGTCATGGTTGAATTCCTTGACTGGCTGCGGATTGAGGCCGGATTCGGTGAAGCGCACATGCTCGGCATCGAGGTCGTCCACCACGAAGGCGATGTGCCCATAGCCGTCGCCCAGCGCATAGGGCTCGGTGCGGCCGTGATTGACGGTCAGTTCGACCTCGAAATCGGCTTCCGCATTGCGCAGGTAAAGCAGCGTGAAACCGTCAAACGGCAGGCGCTGCGCCACCTCCAGCCCGAAGGCGCGCGCGTAGAAATCCACCGAGCGCGCCTCGTCGAGCACGCGGATCATCGAATGTATGGCCTTCGCCACCTGTTCCTCCGGCCTTGAACCCCATTGCGGCGACACCCGTCGCCTTGATGAGGATGCTAGGCCGCGCGGCGGGCGGCAGGTGGTAGACCGCTAACACATCACCACGATGTGCATTACGGCATTCCGGGCGAAGGACGGCGCTTCCGCCGGGTGCACCTGCTATTCGGCGGCGGCGAGGTGGATTCGCCCGCTCTCGCACAGATAGCGCTCGCGCGCGGCGGCGGGAGCGACGCCGGCGGGGCGGACCTCGGCGAGGTAGATGAGGCAGGAACAGCGCAGCAGCGAGGCGAAGTTGCGCACCTCGCCATGCAGTTCCAGCACCTCGTCATGCAGCTTGGTGACAAATTTGCCGAGGCTCATGCCTTGATGGACCGCGACCTCCTCGAGCACGGTCCAGAAGGCGGCCTCCAGCCGGATCGAAGTCGAATGACCGCCGATCCGCACCGAGCGCGTCTGGCTCTCATAGGTTTCGGGCGCTTGGCCCGCGAAGATGTGGCACATGGGGCGTCTCCCGGATGTTCTCGTTTTGAACGATTCCATCCCGGGAAAGCGGCGCTGTAAAGCAAAAACGCTGCGAAGCCGGTTCCCGGCCTCACCGGCACGCCACGATGACGATGAAGTCGCGGCCACTCGGCGCCCATTCAACGTCGTCATCCCGGCCGGAGCCGGAGAGCCGGGATCGAGTCCCGGTTCGGCGGCCCTCACCCGGACCAGCCTGCGGCGGCCCGGGACGATGCGGGGGCGCGTCACGCCCAGGGGCGATCCTCGGCGAGTTTAGACTCGAAGGAGGTGATCTTGTCCGCCTTCACCTGGGTGAGGCCGATATCGTCGAGCCCGTTGAGCAGGCAGTGCTTGCGGAACGGGTCGATCTCGAACGAGATGCTGCCGCCATCCGGGCCGGTGATGGTCTGGCTTTCCAGATCGACGGTGATCTTGGCGTTGGCGCCACGGCCGGCATCGTCGAACAGCGCGGCGAGCTGTTCCGGGGTCACCTTGATCGGCAGGATGCCGTTCTTGAAGCAGTTATTGTAGAAGATGTCGGCGAACGAGGTCGAGATCACGCAGCGTATGCCGAAATCCAGCAGCGCCCACGGCGCGTGCTCGCGCGACGAGCCGCAGCCGAAATTGTCGCCGGCGACCAGTATCTGCGCGCCCTTGTAGGCGGGCTTGTTGAGCACGAAATCGGGATTGTCCGACCCGTCGTCCTTGTAGCGCATCTCCGAAAACAGCCCGGTGCCGAGCCCGGTGCGCTTGATCGTCTTCAGGTACTGCTTGGGGATGATCATGTCGGTGTCGACATTGACCATGTGCAACGGCGCCGCGACGCCGGTCAGGGTGGTGAACTTGTCCATCTCTCACATCTCCTGGACGCCGGGGCGCCCGTCAACTTCAATTCGGTACGGCGCGGTCACCCCGCCTCCTCCTCGATCCGCTCCATGTCCTCGTCCGACAGGCCGAAATGGTGGCCGATCTCGTGCACCAGAACATGGGTGACGATGTCGCCCAGCGTCTCGTCGTTCTCCGCCCAATAGTCGAGGATCGGGCGGCGGTAGAGGAAGATCATGTTCGGCAGCACCCCGGTGACGGTCTCGTAGCCCTGCGCCAGCCCGATGCCGTGGAACAGGCCGAGCAGGTCGAACGGCGTCTCCGCCTCCATCTCCTTCAGCACCTCGTCGGTGGGGAAATCCTCCACCCTTATGACGAGATTGCCGCACAGGGCACGAAACGCGTCCGGCAGCCGGGCATAGGCCTCCTCGGCCATCGCCTCCATCTCGCCCAGCGAGGGCGCCCCGCGCTTCAGCCAGTTCCCGCTCGCGGTCATCATTCACCTCAGATAGGTCGCGAACAGATAATAGGCCAGCACAAGCCCCGCCACGACGGCGAGGCCGCGCCCGATGCGGCGGCCCCACACTTCCATCGGGTCGTCCTCGGGGGGAAACTCGTTGGGCGCCCGGCTCATGCGGCCGGTCCGCCAGGGTGCCCATTTCCGACTCGCACGGCTTTCTGCACATGACGCTGGGTCAGATCCGGGGCCACCGGGCGCGCCGCTCCCCACATGTCCATCGGGCGACGTCCTAGAAAAGGACGACGATGATGACCACGATCACGTCCCGCGCGGCCGGCGCGGTCAAGACCGGCCTTGTTGCACTCACCTTGCTCACGGCGAGCGTCGGCCTTGCCGCCGCACATGGCGGCGGGTTCGGCGGCGGCGGCTTCCACGGCGGTGGGGGCTTCCATGGTGGCGGGTTTGGCGGGGGCGGCTTCCACGGCGGCGGCTACATTCCGCACGGGGGAGGCTTCCACGGCGGGGGCTTCCACGGGGGAGGCTTCCCCGGCGGATTCCACGGCGGCGGCTTCCCTGGAGGATTCCACGGCGGCTATTTTCCGCACGGCGCTCCCTTCCACTTTGCCCACCATGGCCATCACGACCATCGTGACTTCGTCTTCTTTCCGTTCTTCGACGATTATGCCTTCGGGCCCTATTCGTCCTATCTCGACGATGGCCCCTATTGCGGCACCTATCTCGTGAAGGTCGGCAGGCCGCACCATTACCGCTATGTCCGCGAAACCAATTGCGGTTGAGCCGCCCCGGTGCAGGCCACCCCGGCCGGGCGTGACGCCCGGCCGGGGGACAGACCCTACACGGCGCCGGGCCACCGGCGCACGTCGACGAAGCGCCCGGCGATCGCCGCCGCCGCCGCCATGGCGGGGGAGACGAGATGGGTGCGGCCCTTGAAGCCCTGCCGTCCCTCGAAATTGCGGTTCGAGGTGGAGGCGCAGCGCTCCTCCGGGCCGAGCTTGTCGGCGTTCATGGCGAGGCACATGGAGCAGCCCGGCTCGCGCCAGTCAAACCCGGCCGCCTTGAAGATGGCGTCGAGCCCTTCGGCCTCGGCCTGCAGCTTCACCAGGCCCGAGCCCGGCACGATCATGCCGGAGACGCCCTCGCGGATGGTGTGGCCGGTGACGATCTTCGCCGCCGCGCGCAGATCCTCGATGCGGGCATTGGTGCAGGAGCCGATGAACACCTTGTCGACGGCGATGTCGGTGATCCGGGTGCCGGCGACGAGACCCATATAGGCCAGCGCGCGCTTCTTCGCCTCGCGCTTGTCCGGGTCGTCGATCAGGTCCGGATCGGGCACCAGACCTTCCACCGAGATCACGTCCTCCGGGCTGGTGCCCCAGGAGACGATGGGCGGCAGCGAGGCGCCGTCGAGACGGACTTCCTTGTCGAAGAAGGCCCCCTCATCGGTGCGCAGCGTGTCCCAGTAGCGCAGCGCGGCGTCCCAGGCGGCGCCCTTGGGCGCGCGCGGACGGTCCTTCACATAGGCATAGGTGGTCTCGTCGGGAGCCACCATGCCGGCCCGCGCCCCGCCCTCGATCGACATGTTGCAGACCGTCATGCGGCCTTCCATGCTGAGGTTGCGGAATACCTCGCCGGCATATTCGATGACATAGCCGGTGCCGCCGGCGGTGCCGGTGGCGCCGATGATGGCGAGCGTCACATCCTTGGCGGTCACACCGTCCGGCAGCCTGCCGTCGACCGACACCCGCATGTTCTTGCTCTTCTTCTGGATCAGCGTCTGGGTGGCGAGCACATGCTCCACCTCCGAGGTGCCGATGCCATGGGCGAGCGCGCCGAAGGCGCCATGGGTCGAGGTGTGGCTGTCGCCGCACACGATGGTGGTGCCCGGCAGGGTGAAGCCCTGCTCGGGGCCGATGACGTGGACGATGCCCTGGCGCTTGTCGAGTTCGTTGAAATACTCGACGCCGAACTCGCGGGCATTCTCGGCCAGCGTCTCCACCTGGAGACGGCTCTCGGGATCGTCGATGCCGAAGCGGCGGTCGGTGGTCGGCACGTTATGGTCGACCACGGCCAGCGTCCTCGACGGCGAATGCACCCGGCGGCCGGCCACGCGCAGGCCCTCGAAGGCCTGCGGGCTGGTCACCTCATGCACCAGATGCCGGTCGATATAGAGGAGGCAGGTGCCGTCCTCCTGGCGGTCGATGACGTGGTCGTCGAAAATCTTGTCGTACAGGGTACGGGGAGCGGACGTGCTCATCTGGGCGTCTCACGGAAAAGGGAAAAGGCAGGGCGGGGCAGCAGCGCGGCCGGGAGCGTCGAGCCAGAGGCTCGCTCCGGGGGCGCTCAGCTAAGCCCGGCGACCGCGCAGGCGGTGAAGCGCCCGAAGAAGCGCGCCGGCATGCGGACATGGTCCGGCACGGCGGCGAAGCCGATCGTCGTCGGCAGGCGACGGCGGGCCTCCGGACGCGCGGCACCGGGCGCCGACGAGACCGTCGCGCCACAGGAAGCCGCCATCGCAATGCCTTCCGCCATCATGGAACCCTTCTAGCAAGAGCTGTTCTAGCAAGTCTTCGCCGCGCAAACAATCGGTCACGGCATCCGGCCGCCTCGCGCCGTCGCACGAGCGCGTGACGGAAGAACGGCCGGCCGTCGGAAGCACTGTAATAATGTATTTTAAAGTAAAAGCCGGCCACACATTTCGGCCACACAGATCAGACGCACCTTGAATCGCATATGGCGCAACGTAAATCACCGCGCTAAGCTGTGGCAGCGAATGGAGAGAACGATGCGCCTGTCCGACATCGCCCTGATCGCCGCCACTCTCGGCCTCTTCGCCGCTGCGGAAGCGAGCAACCGCGTCGAGATGACGCCGCAGGTCGCGCGGGCCGAGCCCGCCCCGCGCCGCCAGCTGATCACCTGCCCGTTGCGCAAGCCGGACTTCGCCACCGTGATGCAGGCCGCCATGCTCGGCGACGGCACCATCCTGGTCGAGCAGCAGACCAATACCCGCGTCCTCCACATCAAGGATTGCTGACCGGCGGCCACTCCGCGCCCACCCGCGCGTCGCCGCCCGCCGGCAGGGTCCCGCCGGCGAGACCCCGCTGGACAGGCCGGGTGGCCGATGGCACATCGCCGGCCGTCCCCGCCGCTCAAGGTTCCGCCATGCTCAGAATTGCCCTGCTGACATTCGCCGTCGCGGCCGTGCCTCTCCCCGCCCGTTCCGCCGACCTGCCGGAAGGTTTCGTCCGGCTTGAAACCGTGGCGCCGGCGATCGAGCGCGATATCCGCTATGCCCGCAGCCACAATTTCGTCGGGCGCCCCATCGCCGCCTATGCCGCGCCGGCCTGTATCCTGACCCGTCAGGCCGCCGAGGCCCTGGCCGCGGCCGCCCGCGACCTCGCCGCCGAGGGGATGGGGCTCAAGGTCTATGATTGCTACCGCCCGGCACCGGCCGTCGCCGATTTCGTCGCCTGGGCCAGAGACCTGTCGGACGAGACGATGAAGGCGGAGTTCTATCCCCGCGTGCCCAAGAACGAGCTGTTCGCGCGCGGCTATATTGCCGAGAAGTCGGGCCACAGCCGCGGCAGTACGGTCGACCTCGCCATCGTCACGCTCGGCCGGCCGCCGGCAGTGCCCTGGACGCCCGGCGACCCGCTGGCCGACTGCGCCCTGCCCGCCGGCCAGCGCCGCGACGACGCCACGCTCGATTTCGGCACCGGCTATGATTGCTTCGATGCGAGGGCCCATCACGGCGCCGCGGGCCTCGCCGCCGAGGCCACCGCCAACCGCGCGAAGCTGAAGGCGGTGATGGAGCGCCACGGCTTCAAGCCCTACCCGGAAGAATGGTGGCACTACACGCTGGCGGGCGAGCCCTTCCCCGACACCTATTTCGATTTCCCGGTGACGGCCGGCCCCTGAGCGCCCGGCGCGGCGTCAAATGAAAAGGGCGGCCGAAGCCGCCCTGAACGTCATCGAAGGCCCGGCTCATGCCGGCGCCACTTTCACGCGGCCGAACTCACTCGGCGGCGGCGACCGGGGCGGCAGCGCCCTTCTTCTTGCGGTTGCCGGCGTTCTTGTCCTGGCGCTCGGCGATACGGGCCGATTTGCCGCGACGGTCGCGCAGGTAATAGAGCTTGGCGCGGCGCACCTTGCCGCGACGGACAACCTTCAGGCTGTCGATGTTCGGCGAGTAGAGCGGGAACACGCGCTCGACGCCCTCGCCGTAGGAAATCTTGCGGACGGTGAAGCTCTCGTTGATGCCACCGCCATTGCGGGCGATCACCACGCCCTCATAGGCCTGAACGCGGGTGCGCTCGCCTTCCTTCACCCTCACATTGACGATGACGGTATCGCCCGGCTGGAAGTCGGGGATGGCGCGCGCTTCGGAGAGCCGGGCGGCCTGCTCGATGTCGAGCTCGCGGATAATATCGACCATTTCTATCACCTCAGGCGGGATCGGCCGTGATACGTCAGACCCGGCCGCCCGCATCTTGCTGTTGTCAGTTGGTAGTGACGGCGCGCCCTATACGCGAAACCGCAGGGTTTGTCATTCCCCCTTCGTCGCAGGACCGTCATGCGCGGCCCGAAAGGCCGCCCAGAGGTCGGGCCGGCGCGCCCGGGTGGCGGCCTCGGCCTGTTCCCGCCGCCAGCGCGCGACCTTCGCATGGTCGCCGCCGGTCAGCACCGCCGGGATCTCCAGCCCCTCGAAATTCTGCGGGCGGGTATATTGCGGGTATTCCAGCAGGCCGCCGGAAAAGCTCTCCTCGGTGCCGGATTCGGGGTGCCCCATCACACCCGGCAGCAGCCGCACGCAGGCGTCGAGCAGCACCAGCGCGCCGATCTCGCCACCGGACAGCACCACGTCGCCGACCGATACTTCCTCCAGCCCGCGCGCGGCCACGAGCCGGTCGTCGACCCCCTCGAAGCGCCCGCACACGATCACCACCCCCTCGCCGGCGCTGAGTTCGCGCACCCGCTTCTGCGTCAGCGGCGCGCCGCGCGGCGTCATCAGCAGGCGCGGGCGGGTGTCGCCCGGCGGCGCGGCGGCATCCACCGCGCGAGCCAGCACGTCGACCCGCATCACCATGCCCGGCCCGCCCCCGGCCGGCGTGTCGTCGACCGAGCGGTGGCGGTCGGTGGCCTGCTCGCGCGGGTCCACGGTCTCAAGGCCCCAGCCGCCCTGCCCGAGCGCCCGCCCGGCCAGCGACAGGCCGAGTGGGCCGGGAAACATCTCGGGGAAGATGGTGACAATCGAGGCGCGCCACATGGCAGGGGTTCCGTTCATCGTCATCCCGGATGGCCGCAAGGCCGATCCGGGATGACGGCCTGTTCCGTCTTATGCCGGGCGTGCTCGGGCGGCGCGGGCTGCCGGTTGGGTCTCTTACCCCTGATCGGCGTCCGGCGGCGGGGCTTCCTCGCGCACCCATTCGCCGGGATCGACGGTGAGGCGGCCGGCCTTGAGGTCGACGCCCGGCACCACCGCCTTGGTGAAGGGCAGCATCAGCGTCCTGCCGCCGCCCTTGCCGCCGCCTTCCTGAGCGATCTCAAGGATATCGCCGGCGCCGAAATCATGCACGGCGACGACCTTGCCGAACGGCGCGCCGTCGGTGGTGACGGCGGCGAGCCCGATTAGGTCGGCATGGTAGAAATCGTCTTCCTCGTCCGGCTCCGGCAGCAGGTCGCGGGCGATGTAGATACCCGCATTGGTCAGCGCCTCGGCGGCCTCGCGGGTGTCGACGCCCTCCAGCCGGGCGACGAAATGCTCCTTGCCCGGCCGCATCGAGCCGATGCGGAAAATGCGCGCGCCCGCCTCGTCGGTCAGTGGCGCGTAGTCCATGAGCGAGGCCGGGTCGTCGGCGAAGACGAACAGCCGCACCTCGCCGCGCACGCCGTGCGGGGCGCCGATACGGGCAAGGAGGATGCGGTCATGGGGCATCGAAAGTGTGCTCTGAAAGGACCATTCTTCGAGGCTCGCTCACGCTCGCACCTCAGGATGACGTCGTTCCCGACACGAGAACCGCGTCATCCTGAGGTGCCGCGAAGCGGCCTCGAAGGAGGCTCAAGCAGGGCGACGCAAGGTCGCCCCGCCAAACTCACTCGGCCGAGGGGGCTGCGGCGGCGGCAGCGGCAGCTTCGGCGGCCTTGGCGGCCTCGGCGGCACGCTCCTGCGCCTTCTTGCCGGGAAGGGCCTTGTTCGGGTTGTTGCGCGCGGCGCGCTTGACCAGTTCGAGGCTGTCGAGGAAGCGGGCGACGCGGTCGGTCGGCTGCGCGCCCTTGGCGAGCCAGGCCTTGGCCTTCTCGACGTCGAGGGTGAAGCGGTCTTCGGCGTCCTTGGGCTTCAGCGGGTCGAAGGTGCCGATCTTCTCGATGAAGCGGCCATCGCGCGGCGAGCGCGAATCGGCGACGACGATGCGGTAATAGGGACGCTTCTTGGCGCCGCCACGGGCGAGACGGATCTTGAGGGACATTCGGGTCTTCCTTTCAGGTAGTTCGGTTCGTGTCGTCTGGTTGCTTCCGTCATTCCGGGCCGGGCCCGGGGATGACGGCGTGAAATGTTATCGGGCCGTCATTTCTTCTTCGGCGGGAAGCCCGGCAGGCCCGGAAGGCCACCCGGCTTGGTTCCCAGCCCCGGCAGGCCGCCGGGAAGGCCGGGCATGTTGCCGGGAAATTTCGCCGGCAGGCCGCCGCCGCCACCAAGCCCGCCGGGCATCTTCTCGGCCATCTGCTTGAGCTGGTCGGGGCTCGGCATGCCGCCGCCCATGCCGCCCCCACCGAGGCCGAACATGTTGGCGAGGCCGGCCATCGGGCCGCGCTTGGCGCCGGGCGCACCCATGGCCTTCATCATGTCGGCCATCTGGCGATGCATCTTCATCAGCCGGTTGACCTCCTCGACCTTGGTGCCGGAGCCGGCGGCGATGCGCTTGCGGCGCGAGCCGTCGAGCAGCTTGGGGTTGCGCCGCTCCTTCTTGGTCATCGAATCGATGATCGCCTTCTGGCGCTTGAGCACCCCGTCATTCATGCCGGAGGCGGCGAGCTGGTTCTTCATCTTGCCGACGCCGGGCATCATGCCCATCAGCCCGCCGAGGCCGCCGAGCTTCTCCATCTGGTCGAGCTGCATGCGCAGATCGTTGAGGTCGAACTGCCCCTTGCGCATGCGCTCGGCGGCGGCCATCGCCTTCTCGGCGTCGATGTTCTCGACCGCCTTCTCGACCAGCGACACCACGTCGCCCATGCCGAGAATGCGCCCGGCGACGCGGCGGGGATCGAAATCCTCCAGCGCGTCCATTTTCTCGCCGGTGCCCAGCAGCTTGATCGGCTTGCCGGTGACGGCGCGCATGGAGAGGGCGGCACCGCCGCGCCCGTCGCCATCGGCGCGGGTCAGCACGATGCCGGTGAGCCCGACGCGCGCGTCGAACGCCTTGGCGGTGTTGACCGCGTCCTGGCCGGTGAGGCTGTCGGCGACGAGCAGCACCTCGTGCGGCTTGGTCGCCGCCTTCACCTCGGCCACCTCGGCCATCAGCGCCTCGTCGAGGGTGACGCGGCCGGCGGTGTCGAGCATCACCACGTCGTAGCCGCCGAGGCGGGCGGCTTCCATCGCGCGCCGCGCGATCTGGACAGCGGATTGCCCGGGAACGATCGGCAGGGTGGCGACGCCGACCTGCGTGCCGAGCATGGCCAGCTGCTCCATCGCCGCCGGGCGGCGGGTGTCGAGCGAGGCCATCAGCACCTTGCGGTTGCCCCGTTCGGTCAGGCGCTTGGCGATCTTGGCGGTGGAGGTGGTCTTGCCCGAGCCCTGCAGGCCGACCATCAGCACCGGCACCGGCGGGGCGGCTTCCAGGTCGATCGGCTTGGCGTCGGAGCCGAGCATGGCGACGAGTTCGTCATTGACGATCTTCACCACCATCTGGCCGGGGGTCACCGACTTGATCACCTCGGCACCGACCGCGCGGGTGCGCACCTTGTCGGTGAAGGAGCGCACCACGTCGAGCGCGACATCGGCCTCGATCAGCGCCCGGCGCACCTCGCGCATGGCCTCGTTCACGTCGGCCTCGGTGAGGGCGCCGCGTCGTTTCAGCCGGTCGAGTATGCCGCCGAGGCGGTCCGTCAGTGAATCGAACATGCGTTCGCTCAGCTCCATTTCCCGCGGTTCACAACGCAACGCCGAACGGCGCCCGAGGGCGCAGCGCGCTGTCGGGCGTTGACCTCCGGCCTCAGGGACCGGGCGGCGGATCGGCTCGCGGGTTCTGCGAGGATGCCGGGCTAGTAAGCGCCGCCCGCGGGTAAGTCAAGTTTTGACGCCCTTTTGAGGGAGACTACGGAGGTCACAGCCTCGTAACAGCGCCATTCTAGCCTGCCGCGGCTTTGCGAGGAAACCCCGGCGAGGAAACTCCGGCAATGAACATCGACACCGCGCCAATGTCTGCCGCCGGCGAGGATGCGGCCAATGACGACAACGCCCTGTTCGAGACGCTGCTCTCCCTGCGCGCCGCCGTGGTCGAGGAAGCCGCCCCGCTGGCGGAACGGTTCCGGCGCGAGGCCGGCCGCGAGGACGCCGCGCTGGACAATCTCGCGCACTATCTCGCCCTGCGCCGGCACGAACTGCGCCCGCTGCAGCGCCAGTTGATGCGGCGCGGCCTGTCGTCGCTGGGCCGGCTGGAGGGCCGCGTGCTGTCCACCCTCGACGCGGTGCTGGCGGCGCTCGCCGCGCTCGCCGGCCGCCCCGCCCCCTTCCCGCTGCCGGAGGAAACCGCCTTCTTCGCCGGCGAAGCCCGGCTCGACGCGGCGGCGCTGGCGAGCCTCGGCCCGGAACCACAGGACCGCTACACCCGCATCATGGTCACCCTGCCGGGCGAGGCGGCGGAGAATCCGGGGCTGATTCTGGCGCTGGCCAAGGCCGGCATGGACGTCGCCCGCATCAACTGCGCCCATGACACGCCCGAGGCCTGGAAGGCGATGACCGACCATGTGCGGAGGGCCGGCGCGGCGGTCGGCCGTCCCATCGCCGTGCTGATGGATATTGCCGGGCCGAAGATCCGCACCGGCGCCGTGCTGCCGATGCGCAAGGACAAGCCCTCCGGCCGGCTGCTGCCCGGCGACACGCTGCGCCTTGTCGCCCATGGCGAGCCCCGCGTCGACGAGGCGGCGCTGTTCAGTGCCGCCGTCTCGCTGCCGGAAATCGTCACCCGCCTCGCGCTCGGCCACCGCGTCCGCTATGACGATGGCAAGGTCGAGGCCGTGGTCGAGAGCGTGCGCGAGGGCGAGGCGATCCTGCGCATCCTCCACACCCGCCCCGGCGGCACCAAGCTGAAGCCGGAAAAGGGCATCAACCTGCCCGACACCGCGCTCGGCCTCTCCCCGCTCACCGCCAAGGACGATGCCGACCTCGCTACCGTGATCGAATGCGCCGACCTCATCGGCTATTCCTTCGTCAGCCGGCCCGAGGACCTCGACCTGCTCGACGCCGCCATCGCCCGCCACGGCGCCGGCCGCGAGCGCCCGCTCGGCCTGATGGCCAAGATCGAGCGGCCGGAGGCGGTGAAGAACCTGCCCGACCTGATCGCCCGTGCCGCGCGGCACGGCCTTTTCAGCGTGATGATCGCGCGCGGCGACCTCGCCGCCGAGATCGGTTTCGAGCGGCTCGCCGAGATGCAGGAAGAACTGCTGTGGATCTGCGAGGCCGCCGCCGTGCCGGCGATCTGGGCGACGCAGGTGCTGGAGGACCTGGTGCGCGACGGCATCCCCTCGCGCGGCGAGATGACCGACGCCGCCATGGCCGCCCGCGCCGAATGCGTCATGCTCAACAAGGGGCCGGCGGTGGTGGAGGCGGTGGAGCTTCTCGACCGGCTGCTCGGGCGCATGTCCGACCATCTCGACAAGAAGACGCCGACGCTGCGCGCCCTGCATTCGTGGTGACGCGCCTCTACGGCGCGACGAGATAGTGCCCGGACCATTCCGAAGTCGGGATCGCCGCGCCGAGCGTGTAGCGGAATCTCTTCACGTCCAGCCCGTCATGAGTGGTCTCGCACTCATAGGCGATGTGGTACCAGGTGCTGCCGCTGCGCACCGCCGCGCCCGGCGCCTTGATCTTCCAGCCCTTCACCACCGGGTCGCGATAGGCATAGGCGACGAGTTCGTCGGGACGCATGCCCTTGCGGGCGCGCTGGACCTCGCCCATGGCGCGCGTGTTGCACACCTGTTCGATCCGCTCGGAAGGCTCCAGTCGCATCATCTGGTCCCGCGTCGAGCTTGCCTGCGCCCCGGACATGCCGGCGGCGGGCATGGCGACCAGCGCGAGGAGAAGGAGGGCGGGTGCGGTGGAGATGTGCGGCATAAGCGCTCGAATCCTCTTCGGTCGGTGATGCGCCCGTTCAATACCGTAGTTTTGGCCATCCTGTGGCTTCACATCCGCGTTTCGACGCAGGGCCGGCATGTTGCCGGGCCCCGCGCGGCAGATTAGAACCGCCCCATGGCGTTGATGGACCTTGCCAACCCGACCCGCTTCCTCGCCCTTTCCGGGCGCGTGCTGCCATGGCTGACCGGCCTTGCGCTGGCGACGCTGGCGCTCGGCTTCTTCCTCGCCTTCCGCGCGCCCGCCGACTACCAGCAGGGCGAGACGGTGAAGATCATGTACATCCACGTGCCCTTCGCGTGGCTGGCCATGTTCGGCTATTCCATGCTGGCGGTCTCGGCGCTGGGCATCCTGGTCTGGCGCCACCCGCTGGCGGATGTGGCGCACAAGGCGATGGCGCCGATCGGCGCGGTGTTCGCCTTTCTGTGCCTGTTCACCGGCTCGCTCTGGGGCCGGCCGATGTGGGGCACCTACTGGGTCTGGGACGCGCGGCTGACCTCCATGCTGGTGCTGCTGCTGCTCTATCTCGGCCTGCTGGCGCTGCGCTCGGCGATCGAGGACCCCAACCAGGCGGGCCGCGCGGCGGCGGTGCTGTCGCTGGTCGGCTTCGTCAACGTGCCGATCGTCAAGTTCTCGGTCGACTGGTGGAACACGCTGCACCAGCCCGCCTCGGTGTTCCGCATGGACGGGCCGACCATCCATCCCAGCCTGCTCTGGCCGCTGATGATCTGCGCGCTGGGCTTCACCCTGCTCATGCTGGCGCTGCACATGGCGGCGATGCGCACCGAAATCCACCGTCGACGCCTGCGCGTGCTGGAAGCGCGCGCCGCCGCCGAGGCGGCCTATGCGTGAGGCGTCCTGATGCTCGGCGAGCACGGCTTCTTCATCCTCGCCTGCTACGGCGTGAGCGCGCTGGTGCTCGGCGCGCTGGCGCTGTGGATCATCGTCGACGGCCGCCTGGTACGCCGCCAGCTCGAGGAGCTTGAGGCGCGCGGCGTGCGCCGCCGCTCGGCCGGGCGTGCCGACACATGAGCGAGCCCCGCCCCATCGACACCCCCGCCGCCCCTGCCGGCCGCCGCCGGCTGCTCGTGCTGCTGCCGCTCGTCGCCTTCCTGGCGCTGGCCGCGCTGTTCTACGGCCGGCTGTTTTCCGGCGACCCCTCCCGCGTGCCCTCGGCGCTGATCGGCCGGGAGGCCCCCGCGCTCGACCTGCCGGCGCTGGAAGGCCTGACGCATGAGGGCCAGCCGGTGCCGGGCCTTTCGTCCGCCGCGCTCGCGGGCGAGGTGACGGTGCTCAACGTGTTCGCCTCCTGGTGCGTGCCCTGCCGGGACGAGCATCCCTATCTCGTCGAACTCTCGAAGATGCCCGGCTTCCGCCTGGTCGGCCTCAATTACAAGGACGACGCCGGCAATGCCCGCCGCTTCCTCGGCCGCTTCGGCAATCCCTATGCGGCGGTCGGCGTCGACGCCAATGGGCGCACCGCCATCGACTGGGGCGTCTATGGAGTGCCGGAGACCTTCGTCATCGGCAAGGACGGGCGCATCGCCTACAAGTTCATCGGCCCGATCGACGCGCAGGGGCTGAAGACGCGCCTGCTGCCGGAAATCGAAAAGGCGCGGAAGGCGGACTGAAGCCGGCAAGGCCCGGCCTCCCGGACAAATTGCACGAGGTGCGGCGCCGATCCGGGATCAGTGATTGGCTTCGGCGACGCTTCGCCTTCGGCCCCGCCGGGCCGGGAAGCCGCCGCCCCCTCAGTTCCGCTCGTCCGGCAGCACGGGAAGCGGCAGCACCTCGATCTCGTCCTCGATCAGCGCCCGCACCTCGTCGGGCGTCGCCGCGCCGCGAATCGCGCGCTTCTCTTCGTCACCCTCATGCATGCGGCGGGCGAGCGTTGCGAATTCGTCGCCGACATCGACCGAATTGGCCACCACATGCGCCCGCACCGCGCGCAGCATGGCGCGCAACTGCTGCTCCGGCTCCGACACCAGCGCCACCGGCTGCGCCATCGCCGGCACCGGCGGAGCCGCCACGGGCGCTTCGGTGGTTTCGGACGTACCGGAAGGCTCGGGGGAAGCCGCCCCGGTGGCGGGCTCAGCGGCGGATCTGCGCGCCGCGCGGCCCAGCGCCGGCGCCATCAGCGCCTTTTCCACCTCCGGCGAGCCGCAGACCGGGCAGGTCACGAGGCCGCGCGCCCGCTGGTCGTCATAGGCGGCGGAATCGCGGAACCAGCTCTCGAACTCGTGCTCCCCGGCGCAGCACAGGCGGTAGAGGATCATTCGGCGCCACCGGACACGAGATGCAGCCGTCCCTGGTCGGCCGGCGCCACGATCTCGAAGCGCCGCCCGTTGGACAGCGACGGAATGCGCCCGCGCACCGCCGCCACCTTGGCCGGGTCGATCTCGGCGGCGATGATGCCGGGCTCGGTGCCGCCCTCGGCAAGAATGGTGCCCCACGGGTCGATGATCAGGCTGTGGCCGAAGGTCTTGCGCCCGTTCTCATGGGTGCCGCCCTGCGCCGCCGCCAGCACGTAGCAGCCGGTCTCGATGGCGCGGGCGCGCTGCAGCACATGCCAGTGCGCTTCGCCGGTCGACTGGGTGAAGGCGGCCGGCGCCGCGATCATTCCCGCCCCGGCCTCGGCCAGCGCGCGGAACAGCGCGGGAAAGCGCAGGTCGTAGCAGATGGTGAAGCCGAGCCGGATCTGCGGCAGGTCGGCCACGACGGCCAGCTCGCCCGGCCGATAGGCGGCGGATTCGCGGTAGACGTCGCCATTGGGCAGGTCGACGTCGAACATATGAATCTTGTCGTAGCGGGCGGCGATCGACCCGTCGGGGGCGAGCAGAAAGGAGCGGTTGGCCGCCCGGTGCTCGCTCGCCCGCACCGCCAGCGAACCGATATGCAGATGCACCTTCAGTTCGGCGGCGAGCGCACGGAACGCGGCAAGCGCCGGATCGTCCTCCTCCGCGTGCAGCACCTTGAACAGCGCCTCGCGATTCTCCTCCATCGTGCCGGTCATCTCCGGCGTCTGGATGTAGCTGGCCCCCTCCGCCGCCGCCTCGCGGATCATCGCGGAGGCCGCCTTGACATTGGCGGCGACGCTCTTGGCGGTGCGCATCTGCACCAGCGCGGCGCGGAACGGGGTTCCGAGCGGCGGGGCGCCAGGGGTGTGGGTGTCGGAAGCAGCGGTCATGCGTTCGGTCTCGTTCAACTCGCCAGAAGCGCGTCCAGCTCGCCCGCCTCCTCCAGCGCGTAAAGGTCGTCGCAGCCACCGACATGACGCCCGTCGATGAATATCTGCGGTACACTGGTGCGCCCGTTGGCCCGGCTCGACATCGAAGAGCGCGCCACCGGGTCCCCGGTCACGTTGACCTCGGAGAAGCCGGCCCCCTTGCGCGCAAGCAGTGATTTGGCGGCATGGCAATAAGGGCAGGTATAGGTGGTGTAAATCTCGATCTTCGCCATCGAACCGTCCTTGCCTTCGGCTGCCGACGCACTCGGCTTCCGGTCCCTCATGATATGGGTGCCTCGTCCCCCGCAGCAACCCGCGCGAACACCAGCACGTCCACCTGTCCCGCGCCGGCGCGCAGCAAAGCCTTGACGCAGGCGTCGATGGTCGCACCGGTGGTGAGGACGTCGTCCACCAGCACGACGCGGCGGCCGCGCAGCTCGCCCTTCGCCATCTCCGGCACCGCGAAGGCGCCCTGCACGTTGCGCGCCCGCGCCGCCCGGTCGAGCCCCACCTGCGGCACGGTCGCCCGACGGCGCTCCAGCCACAACGCCCGGACCGGCACGCCCGTGCGCCGCCCGACGACGCGGGCCAGCGTCGCCGACTGGTTGAAGCGCCGCCGCCACAGCCGCAGCCGGTGCAGCGGCACCGGCACCAGCGCCTCGGCATCGGCGAGGATGTCGGCCCCGGCCCGCGCCATCATCGCCGCCATGGGTGGGGCAAGGTCGAGCCGATCGGCATATTTCAGCCCGTGGATCAGGTCCCGCGCCACATCGCCGAACAGGGCCACCGCCCGCGCCCGGCCATAGGCCGGCGGCGCGTCGAGCGCGGCCGCCGAGACCGGCCGCGCCTCGCCGGGTACATAGGGCAGCGGCGTGCCCAGCCGGTCGCAGAAAGGCGGAGCGATGAAGCAAAGGCGGCTCCAGCAGCTCCCGCACAGGCAGCCCGGCGCGTCCACCGCCGCCCGGCAGGCCATGCAGACCGGCGGCAGGGCGACATCGGCCAGCGCGCGCAGCATCCACCGCCCGAAGGCGCGCCCCCGCGCCGCGGCAGCGGGCCGCGGCGGATCGGTTTCGCGGGCGGGATCGACAGACGGGTCCATGCCACCAGCCTAGCATGGGGCGAGGCGGTCCGCCGCGCCGGCGCGGGGAGCAACCACCTTTGACCTGACGCCGCCGCCGCCCTATGGCTCTCGCCCGAGGAGCATCCCCATGTCAGCTTCGCCGACCTCCGGCTCGCCGCTCGCCGTCTTCGATCCGCTGGCACTGGCGCGCCGCCGTGCCCGCGCCCGGGCGCTTGGGCCGGAGACCTTCCTGCTGGAGCGCGTGGCGGAAGACCTCGTCGACCGCCTCGGCGCGGTGAAGCGCCATTTCGGCACGGTGGCCGATCTCGGCACCCCGACGCGCGCGCTGCGCGATGCGCTTGCCGGCACCGGCATGATCGATGACTACATCGCCTTCGGCCCGGCGGAGCGGGACGATACCGACATCGTCACCGACCCGGAAATCCTGCCCTTCGCGCCGGCCTCGCTCGATCTCGTGATCTCCGCCCTCGCCTTGCAGAGCGTGAACGACCTGCCCGGCGTGCTGGCGCAGATCCGCCGCGCGCTCAGGCCCGACGGGCTGCTGCTGGCCGGCTTTCTCGGCGGCGGCACGCTCGGCGAATTGCGCGAGGCCTTCGCCATCGCCGAGAGCGACACGCTGGGCGGCATCTCGCCGCGTGTGGCGCCCTTCGTCGACCTGCGCGACCTTGGCGGGCTGTTGCAACGCGCCGGCCTCGCGCTTCCGGTCACCGATGTCGACCGGGTGGTGGTGCGCTATGGCGACCCGCTGGCGCTGCTGCACGATCTGCGCCGCATGGGCGCGACCAACCCGCTTACCGACCGGCGCCGCGCGCCGCTGCTGAAGAAGACGCTGATACGGCTGTTCGAGGTCTATGCCGAGCGCTTCGCCGACGCCGACGGGCGCCTGCGCGCCACCTTCGAGATCGTGTGGGTATCCGGCTGGGCGCCGCATGAGAGCCAGCAGAAGCCGCTGCGCCCCGGCTCGGCCAAGACCCGGCTGGCGGACGCGCTGAACGTGCCGGAGGGCAGGCTGAAGCGCGACGGCTGACTTCGCTGGGAACGGCCGGAGATGTCGTGCGCTATCGCCCCGGCCCAAGCAGGTCCAGCAGCACCGGGATCAGCGGCTCGTCGGCCGGCGGCATCGGGTAGTCGCGCAGCGCGCCGGGCTTCACCCAGGCGAGCCGTTGGCCCTCGCGGCCCTGCGCCTGTCCCTCCCAGCGCCGGCAGATCCACAACGGCATCAGCAGCTGGAACGCCTCATAGGTATGCGAGGCGAAGGAGAGCGGGGCGAGGCACGGCTCCTGCACCGCGATGCCGAGTTCCTCGGCAAGTTCGCGGATCAGGCACTCTTCCGGCCGCTCACCGGGCTCGACCTTGCCGCCGGGAAACTCCCACAGCCCCGCCAGCTGCTTGCCCGCCGGCCGTTCGGTCAGCAGCACGCGGCCATCCGCATCGACAAGGGCGGCGGCGGCGACAAGGACGAGTTTCATGGCGTTCGCCCTTCGCCGTTCAGGAGCGGTAATCGCCATTGATGGCGACATATTCCTTGGTGAGGTCGCAGGTCATCACCCGGTCCTTGCCGCGCCCCAGCCCGATATCGACGGTGATGTCGATCACGTCGTTCTTCATGTAGGCGGAGGTTTCCGCCTCGTCATAGGCGGGGTCGCGCGCGCCTTCATGGGCCACCCGGATCGGCCCGAAGGAGATCGACAGCCGGTCGCGCTCGGCCGGCTCGCCGGCCTTGCCCACCGCCATGACGACCCGGCCCCAATTGGCGTCCTCCCCCGCCACCGCCGTCTTCACCAGCGGCGAATTGGCGATCGACAGGGCGATGCGCCGGGCCGACCTCTTGGACACCGCGCCGGTGACATGGATGCGCACCAGCTTGCGCGCGCCCTCCCCGTCGCGCGCCACCTGCTCGGCGAGGTCCGCCAGCACGCCGGTGAGCGCCCGGCGGAAGCGCGCCAGGCGCGGGTCCCTGGCATCGCTGACGAGCGGGGCACCGGAGGCGCCGGTGGCGAACAGCATCAGCGTGTCGGAGGTCGAGGTATCGCCGTCAATGGTCACGGCGTTGAAGCTGTCCACCACGCCCTTGGACAGCAGCGCCTGCAGCGCCGGCGCCGCGATGGCGGCGTCGGTGAACACGAAGGACAGCATCGTCGCCATGTCCGGCGCGATCATGCCGGCGCCCTTGGCGATGCCGGCGATGGTCACCTCGACGCCCTCGATCTTCACTTTCGCCGTCGCCAGCTTGGGGAAGGTATCGGTGGTCATGATCGCCCGGGCCGGCTCGATCCAGGGCAGCGGCGCGAGCCGCGTCGCGGTCTCTTCCAGCACGCCCTCGAACTTCGTCGCGTCCAGCGGCTCGCCGATAACGCCGGTCGAGGCGAGGTAGATTTCGTCCTCCCGGCAGCCGAGCGCCCTGGCGGCGATCTTCGCGGTGATGGCCGTCGAGTCGCGCCCCTTGCCGCCGGTGAAGGCATTGGCATTGCCGGAATTCACCACCAGCGCCCGCGCCGTGCCGTTGGGCAGGTTGGCGCGGCACCACTCGACCGGCGCCGATGGGCATTTCGAGCGGGTGAACACGCCGGCCACCGTGGTGCCGGCGTCGAGCGCGAGCAGCAGCACATCGGTGCGGCCCTTGTAGCGGATGCCCGCCTCGGCGGTGGCGAAGCGCACACCGGCGACCGGGCCGGGCTCGGGCGTGGTGGCGGGGGCAAGCGGAGAGACGGGAGAAGCGTGGGCCATCGTCGGGGACTCTGCGCGGGAAAGGGCCCGACGGGTGTGCCCGAGATGGGCAACATCCGCAAGACGAGGCGGCAAATGCCGGGCCCTGTCGTGCGACCGGTCGCGACACCAGGCACCGCCCCCCGCCTTGACCGGCCGCGGCGGCGTGCGCCCGCCCACGGCGCGCGTGTCCACGGCTTCGGCTTTCGCGCAACGCCATCAACGCCGCCGCTCCCCTCGCGCAGCCCGCGCCGGCGGCGGGCAGGGGCCAACATCGCGGCGGCCCGGGACCCCGGCGGCGGCGACTTGCGAGTCTCCGGGGAATTGCGTGCAGCGCGGTCAGGATGGTTCAAATATGTAGCCGGCATTCTTTATCGGCTCGAATTTTCGGCGACGCGGGAAATGCCGGACCGTTTCATCGCGCAAGATATTAATAAGTCGTCGTTTTTGACTGTATGCAAAATTATGAGCCGGCATCTTATTTTTCGGCACCAATGCCATTCTACCGAGGCCGGCCGCCGCCCCGACCTTACCTCGGCACCATCTGCGCGGCCGTTAAGGCGGAGGCGCGGACCCGTAAGCGTGGGCGAACGAAGCCCGATGGCGGGGCAAGGGCGGATCTCACCGGGCCCGGCAGGTGCAGGCGTGCCCGGCGCGGCGATGTCCACCTCGGGGGACACGACCTGCCCAGGCAGCGGACTTATGATGCGTCGATCCAGATGCGGAAGGCGCGAGTTTGAGGCTGCGAGGGAGTCATCCCGGCGTCGGTGGCGGCGGCTGGCGAGGCCCCGCATCTGCTTGATCCTGTTGAAGAAGCGTTCGACGCGGTGCCTTTGGCGGTAGAGCCACGGGCTGAAGGCGAAGTGACGTTCCGGATCGTGCGCGGCGGCACATTGGCAAATACGCCGCGCGCCGCCGTCTCGCTGCGGATGGCGGCACTGTCATGGGCCTTGTCGGCGAGCAGGACGCCGCCCGGCGCGAACCGGGTCGGCCGTCCGCGCTCCACCGGCGCATCGCCCGCCTGCCCGTCAGTGGGCAGCGGGTGGATCGGCCGGCCTTCGGCGTCGACCAGAGCGCGGATCTTGGTGCCACCCCGAAGCGTCCCATGCGCTGATCGTCGGTGCCATCCTGGCCCCTTTTTGATGGCGGCAGCATGTGGGGGCACGAACACAGAATGCGTCGATCATCACGCTCTCGCCGTCAAGGTGGCGGAGACCGCTTCCAGCAACCTGTCCCAGACCCCGGTCGGTCGCCCGCCAGCGCACGAAACGATTGTGGAGGGTCGGCGCGGACCCTAGCGCTGCGGCACGTCCGGCCACGGCGGCCGGTGCGGAACCGCCAGAGAATGCCGTTGATCACCTCGCGGCCATCCATCCGCGCGGCTTGTTCGGTAACAATGGGGCGATGATCACCCATTCCTCGTCGGTCAATTCGCGGCGGCGCATCACTCTCGCCCCTGTCGGGCGAGGTTGAGCCACCTCGCCAAAGACTGATTTACGCTCAATCCAATCCATCAAATGCCGGGACCGAACACCTAGGCTGTCCGCAGTTTATGGACTACTGCCGAGGGTCGACAGGGCCGGCGCAAGGCCGGGGAACCTTTCGGCTCGCCAGCCGCCATGGAATTGCCGGCGCCCTCTGGCCGCCACGGCACTGCTGCCCTTCTGCCGATGATTTCTCCCTTTTCGGCCGTTCGACTGTCGCCCTGCCCCTCCCCGGCAACGAAAGACAGTCGGCACGCGGCATTTGCCCGCCGATTGCCGCGGTCCCGTTTGGGGCGCCAGGCTGTCGTCCGAATGCCCGCCACGGGGGCGAACCCGTCGCCTTCCTCGACAATGCGACCACCCGCCAGCCCCGGGGCTGGCGCCGAGAACCGCGCCTCGCCGGCCTCGGGACGAATGGCGGGCACGGCGCGCCTTGTTGTCGCGCCGCGTCGGGCCTTCCAGTCGTCGCGAACGCGTCCGGCCGCGATCGGCCGTCGGGACGCGTTAACGGACCGATGGAGAGTGTTAACGCTTGCGCCCGAGTCCCGGCATGGAGCACCCTTTCCATGTTGGCTGATTCGCACCGGCTGCCGCTGGAGGATACACCCACCGGGTGGACGCGGGCTTCCCTGCCGACAACAGCGAGCCGGCAAAAGTCTCATTAGATTCCGACATTTGTTATCGAAACGAAACGTTCCGTTCATACAAACGTTCCGTTCCGTATCGTTATTTTCTCGGCTATGATGACGGTGGACAGGCGCGCTCTCGATGAGAGCGAATTTGGTTAACGGGCATGGTTAACGGCGTTCCACGGCAAAAGCCAGCACCGCTCTCCACCGGGCTCGGGCGGCGTAGCTCGGCCGGCCCGCGCCGCAGCAAGGCGGCGGCGGAAGCCATTCTGGATGCCGCAGAAGCCGTTCTCATGGAGGCCGGTTATGCCGGTTTCACCATCGAGCAGGTCGCGCGCCGCGCCGGTGCCGGCAAGCCGACCATCTATCGCTGGTGGAGCGGCAAGCCCGCCCTGTTGCTGGAAATCTACGCTCGCCAGCGGCTCGATCTGTCGGGCACGGATACCGGCTCGCTGGAAGGCGATCTCGTGGCCCTGCTGCGCCGGCTGTTCCGTTTCTGGGGGGCGACACCCGCCGGGCAGGCATTCACCGCCATATTGGTTGAAGCCCAGCACGACCCGGCGGCCTTGCAGGCTCTGCGCGCCTTCCTGGCCGAGCGCACCTACCCCCTCGCCGAACCGTTCGACCGCGCCGCGCGGCGCGGCGAACTGGCGTCGGATTTCGACCTCGCCACCACTCTCGACCTGGTCAGCGGCTATGTCTGGGCACGCCTTCTCACGCGGCGCCTCGACGACGACGATCCCGCCCTCCCCGCGGCGGCGCGGACAATCGCGCGCGGCAGCCTCCGGAGCTGAACGCACCGGCAAGAGCTCACCGGTACGATCCGGCGCCATCCGCCTGGCGATATCTGACGCGCGGCCCCGTCGAAACGCCGCGCGCCAGCGCGGTGAGCGAACCCGGGGCGTTCCGGCCCGCGTGAGCCGGGCGAATGCAAGGCGGGCCACGCCCGCAGCAGCGCCCTACCTTCACCCCGCATAGGCGAATGGTTACCGTGTCGGGCAGCCCGGTCGCGGCCACCTCCTGCACCGCGACCGCTCATCATCCGCCGCGGCAAACGCCGCCGGGCATTGGGGCACCGCGACCTTCACCGGCGCGCCCCGCTTCACGGATATGACCGCATGCTTCGTCTACGACGGCGCCATGAACGGGGCCGTGTTCCGGCTTACGTCGAGCAGGTGCGGGCGTCGAGCGGGTGCGGGCCCCCACGCTCCAGCCCGGTGACATCGTCGCCATCGACAACCGGCCGGCCCACAAGGCGGTGGGCGTGTGCGATCCCGTCGAGCAGCTCGGCGGTAGGCTCCTGTAGCTGCCGCCCTACAGCCCGGACTTCAAGCCGGTCGAGAATGCCTGCGCCAAGCTCAAGGCGCTGCTGCGGGCCGGAGCTGAACGCACCATAGGTGTCTTATGGGACGCCATCGGTGCGCGCCTCGACGCCTTCACGCCAGCCGAATGCGCAAACGACTGCGCTGCTGGATATGAAACGGATTAAAACGGACGCGGTCCAGCCGCATGCATGGGGTCGGGTGCGGCGAAATGCACGCTCGCGAACGGCTGAAGGAGAGAGGCGCCACGCCGACGCGATGGACGACACCACAACCTCATGCACATCGGTCACCAGCGGAAAGCGCAGGCTGAAACTCGGCCCGCGCCCGGCGACCTCGACGGCTTGAGAGCCGCCCGCCCCTTTCCGAAACCGGGGCGCGCCAGCATCTTCCCGAACCCCTCGCCGATCCCGTGCCGCGGCTGCCGGAGGAGGCCGCCGCACACCGACGGATGACCACGCCGAGACGTGACAGGGGCCCGGACCTCTCGATCCGGGACCCTGTCGATCGTTTCATGCTCCCGGGGCCGGCGAGGAGCGATCAGCCAGAAGCCGCAGGCGGTGAGGGCCGCCGCGCGGCGGCGCGGCGGGAGGGCCCGGAGCTTCCCCGATTCAT
>NZ_JAHBGC010000038.1:141910-393626 GCF_018390645.1 Ancylobacter dichloromethanicus | reverse complement strand
TTGAATCGGGGAAGCTCCGGCGTTTCGAACTCACGCGTTTTTCCTGCCCCGAACCGGTATCCATTTCGCTCGAAAGCGCTCTAGGCGCTGTCGCCCGCTCGCCGCGCGATGCCGTTCACGGCGCCGGCGTGGCGGGCGCGGCCGGCTGGGTGATCAGGTCGGCGGGCTTCGGCGCCGCCTCGGTCTTCTCCACCTTGGCGGCGTCGCGGGTCTTCTGCACCACTTCGGCCTGCGCCTTCTGCGCCACGAACTGCTCGATCTGCGGCTTCACCTCCTCGAAGGTCGGCACCGGCCGCTCGCGGACTTCCTCCAGCTTGATGACGTGCCAGCCGAACTGCGTCTTCACCGGCTTCGACACCTCGCCCGGCTTCAGCGCGAAGGCGACCTCGGCGAATTCCGGCACCATCTGCTCCTTGGTGAAGAAGCCGAGATCGCCGCCATCCTTCTTGCCGGAAGGGTCTTCGGTCAGCTCGCCGGCCAGCTTGGCGAAGTCCTCGCCCTTCTTCAGGCGGGCCTCGACATCCTCGGCCTTCTTTTCGGCGGCAGCGGAGGCGTCCTTGTCGGCCGGGTCGGCGCGGAAGAGGATATGGCGGGCGTGCACCTCCTGTTCCGGCTTCTGCTGCGCCACCGCCTCCTTGTAGGTCTGCTGCATGGCCTCGTCGGTGAGTGCGGCCTTGGTCGCCTTCTCCAGGATCGCCTGCATCAGAACGCGCTTGCGGATGAAGTCCATCTCGCGCTTGAAGGCATCGGTCTCGTAGAGCTTCTCGGCCTCGGCGGCCTGCGCCATGGCGTTGAGGTCGATGAGGAAGCCGAGCACATATTCGTCGCGGGCGGCGCCCTGGATCTGCTGCGGCAGGTTCGGCGCCAGTTCGGCGGCGGCGGCCGTCACGTCGCTGCGGCGGATCGGCGTGCCGTTCACGGTGGCGAGCACCGGGTCGTCGCCCTGGGTGGCCGCGGCGGCCGCCGGCTTGGCGGCGTCCTGGGCCAGCGCCGGCAGCGCCGGAACGAGGGCGGTGCCGATCAGGGCGGCGAGAAGGCCGGCGCGCAACAGGCCGGCGGAGGCCCGGCCGGCGGCGGGGCGAACAGACGCCTGGGTCGCGGCGTGCAGGCAATGACGGGTCATGGAACGTTCCTCAATTTCGGTTTGGCCGCGGGGGCCGCGAAAGCTGACCCAGCCCGGCCAAGGTTGCAAGCGCCTATGATTACCAACGCCGTATATTTCGCCGCTGGCGCGCCGGGGCGTGGCCCGCCTGCGCGACACCTCGCGCTGAAGCAAAACTGTCGTCCGGCCCGCGATTGACAACCCCCAAACCCGTTCATAAGTGTGGCACGCGGCGTGGGTTCTCCCCGGCACTCGCGCTTATGTGACGCAAGAACCCGCAAGCCGTTCGCGACGGCCCGGCCTCGCAGACCCATTTCGGCCGCAAATGGCGTCTCGATGAGGCTCAGCCCGCGCGCTCGCGCCCGCAGCTTGCTCAAGAGGATGGGGCGGCCCGTCACCGCCCGTCCGACACCTGATCCTGGCGGACTCGGATTGGAAGCCTCATGTTCGGCGCTCTCGCGCGAAAGCTCTTCGGATCGGCTAACGACCGCCGCGTGCGCGGCTATCAGCCCAGGATCGCGGCCATCAACGCGCTCGAACCCGAGATCAAGGCGCTCTCCGACGAGGAGCTGCGCGCCCGCACCGTCACCTTCCGCGAGCAGCTGGCGAACGGCGCCAGCCTGGACGACCTGCTGGTGCCGGCCTTCGCCACGGTGCGCGAGGCCGCCCGCCGGGCGCTGGGGCAGCGGCATTTCGACGTTCAGCTCATCGGCGGCATGGTGCTGCATGAGCGCGGCATCGCCGAGATGCGCACCGGCGAAGGCAAGACGCTGGTGGCCACCGCACCGGTCTATCTCAACGCGCTGACCGGCAAGGGCGTCCACGTCGTCACCGTGAACGACTACCTCGCCAAGCGCGACGCCGAATGGATGGGGCGCGTCTACCGCTTCCTCGGCCTCACCGTCGGCATCATCCATCATGGCCTCGACGACAATGAGCGCCGCGCCGCCTATGCCTGCGACGTCACCTACGCCACCAATAACGAGCTTGGCTTCGACTATCTCCGCGACAACATGAAATACGAGCTGAACCAGATGGTGCAGCGCCCGCATTTCTACGCCGTGGTCGACGAGGTCGACTCGATCCTGGTCGACGAGGCCCGCACCCCGCTGATCATCTCCGGCCCGCTCGACGACCGCTCGGACTTCTACAATACCATCGACACCTATATCCCGAAGCTGTCGAAGGAAGATTACGAGGTCGACGAGAAGCAGCGCTCGGTCGCGCTGACCGAAGCCGGCATGGAAAAGACCGAGACCCTGCTGCGTGACGCCGGCTTGCTCAAGGGCGAAAGCCTGTACGACATCGAGAACGTCTCGGTGGTCCACCACGTCAACCAGGCGCTGCGCGCCCACACCCTGTTCCAGCGCGACAAGGACTACATCGTCCGCAATGACGAAGTGGTCATCATCGACGAGTTCACCGGCCGCATGATGCCGGGCCGCCGCTATTCGGAAGGGCTCCACCAGGCGCTGGAGGCCAAGGAGCGGGTACAGGTCCAGCCCGAGAACCAGACGCTGGCCTCGATCACCTTCCAGAATTATTTCCGCATGTACGAGAAGCTGGCCGGCATGACCGGCACGGCCAACACCGAAGCGGCGGAATTCCAGGATATCTACAGTCTCGAAGTGATCGAGATCCCGACCAATCTGCCGGTGCGCCGCGTCGACGACGACGACGAGGTCTACCGGACGGCGACCGAGAAATACAACGCCATCATCGACCTCATCACCGACTGCAAGTCGCGCGGCCAGCCGGTGCTGGTCGGCACCACCTCGATCGAGAAGTCGGAACTGCTGGCTGATCTGCTGAAGAAGCGTGGCTTCAAGCAGAAGGACTTCTCCGATCCCGACGCCTTCCGTCCGCTCTATGACGGCGACCAGGGCACGACGGACGATCAGGTGTTCGCGGTGCTCAACGCCCGCCACCATGAGCAGGAATCCTACATCGTCAGCCAGGCCGGCGTGCCCGGCGCCGTCACCATCGCCACCAACATGGCCGGCCGCGGCACCGACATCCAGCTCGGCGGCAATGCCGACATGCGCATCTCGCACGAGCTGGGCGACATGCCGGAAGGCGAGCAGCGCGCCGCCGCCGAGGCGGGCATCCGCGAGGAGATCGCCAAGCTCAAGGCCAAGGCGCTGGAAGCCGGCGGCCTCTATGTCATCGGCACCGAGCGCCATGAGAGCCGGCGCATCGACAACCAGCTGCGCGGCCGCTCCGGCCGCCAGGGCGACCCCGGCCATTCGCACTTCTTCCTGTCGCTGGAAGACGATCTGATGCGCATCTTCGGGTCGGACCGGCTCGACGGCATGCTGCAGAAGCTCGGCCTCAAGGAGGGCGAGGCGATCGTCCATCCCTGGATCAACCGCGCGCTGGAAAAGGCGCAGCAGAAGGTCGAGGCGCGCAATTACGACATCCGCAAGAACCTGCTGAAATATGACGACGTGATGAACGACCAGCGCAAGGTGGTGTTCGAGCAGCGCGTCGAACTGATGCAGGACGAGGACGTCGCCGAGACCGTCGCCGAGATGCGCCACGGCGTCATCGACGACCTCGTCGTCAAGCACGTCCCGCCCAACGCCTATCCCGAGCAGTGGGACACGGACGGCCTCGCCGAGGCGCTGGAGCGCGTGCTCGGCCTCGACCTTCCGGTCAGGGAATGGGCGGCCGAGGAAGGCATCGCCGACGAGGAGATGCGCGAGCGGGTGCAGCGCCGGGCCGACGAGGCGATGGCGCTGAAGGCCGCCAAATACGGCCCCGACATCATGCGCTATGTCGAGAAGTCGATCCTGCTGCAGACGCTGGACCATCTCTGGCGCGAGCATCTGGTCACGCTCGACCATCTGCGCCAGGTTATCGGCCTGCGCGGCTACGCCCAGCGCGACCCGCTGAACGAGTACAAGTCGGAAGCCTTCCAGCTGTTCGAGGCGATGCTCGCCAGCCTGCGCGAGGCTGTCACCGCGCAGCTGATGCGCGTGGAGGTGATGGCCGCGCCGCAGACCGACGACATGCCGCCCATGGCGCCGCACCATATCGACGCGGCGACCGGGGAGGACGAGTTCGCGCTCGCCGATGCCGAGATTTCCGGCGAGGCGACGCTGGCGCCGGCCCCCGACGCCGCCGCCCCGGCCCGCAACCCCGACGACCCGTCGAGCTGGGGTCGCGTCGGGCGCAACGAGCCCTGCCCCTGCGGCTCCGGCCTGAAGTACAAGCACTGCCACGGCAAGTTCGTCTGAGGCGATTGCCGTGCCGTGCGGTCTTGATGGACGGCGAACAGCGGCGCGGCGAAGGACAGGCTGAAAAAGCGCGTCGAAGCCACCGGACCCGGCTTTGAGACGCCGCGCGGATCGGTAACGCGACCGCCTTGACGGCCTGCGCAACGACCTCGCCTCTACCTATCGGCTTGGGCGGCTCCTCGGCAAGCACGACGATCTGAACCCGCATCGCAGCGGCGCCATGAAGCCGGCGCCGCCGGCCCTGCCGCCTGTCGCCCGCGCATGGCGCGGCACCGGGCCTTGTGCCGGCGTTGCCGCGCTCCGCCCGCGTCTGGCGGCGTGCTCCGACGTAAGGTGCTTGGCCGGCGACACGAAGCCCCCGACGACGGCAACACAGCCCTGATCGGCCTTACTGCACCGAGGAGAAGCTGCCCGGCGCCACGATGCCGGCCGCGCCTGGCAGCGTCGGCACGGCGCCGTAAAGCGGTTCACCGCCGGAGGCGGCCACCGAAGGCCGCAGGGCCGGCGTGACCGCCGCGTCAGCATTGGTCGCGGTAGCTGGCGCCGGTGGTGACGGCACGGCGGGCGTGGCCGCGGCGGGCCTGGTAGAGGCCTGGCGCGGCACCGGTGGGCGCGAGGGCGGCATCGGCACGTCCGCGATTGCTTCCGCGGCAGCGGGCGCCGGCGGCGGGCTGCCGCCGAACCAGTTTTTCAGGCTGTCGAGGAAGCCGCCATTACTGCCGGCATCGAGCGAGGCGACCTGCGGCAATGCCGTGCGCTCCGCCGGCTTCGCCTCGGTATCCGCCGGCGCCGCGTCCGGGCGGGCCGGGGCCAGCGTCGGCGTGGGCGCCGAGGTGGGCGCCGGGACGGACGACGTCGTCTCGACCGGCGCCGGCGTTGCCGGCGCGGGCGACAGGCCGCTGAACAGATTGTCGAAGAACCCGCCCGCGCTCGGCGCCGCCGCCACGGCGGTGCGCGGGCCGCCCGGCGCGTCTTCCGGACGCGGCGCCGGCAGCGGCACCGACGCGGTCTCGCTCACCGTGTCGGCGGTGGCGAGCGCGATGCTCTCGGCCGGCGCCGGCTCGGTGGTCGACACGCCGTAATCGCTGCCCGGCGGCTTCACCACCGGCGGCAGCGAGCCCGGCGCGGAAAGCTCCGGATTTTCCAGCTTGGCGAGGAACACCTTGTGCATGCCGCCATCCTTGCCGGTCTTGACCGGGGCGACAGGCTGCAGCGCGCCGGCGCTGGCGATCTTCGTGCTGGCTTCCTTCTGGCGGGCGGCGACCGCCTCGGCCAGCCCTTCCGGCATGGTGTAGTCCGGGCACGGGGCGGAGGCCTGCAGCTTCCGGCCGGGATCGGTGGGGGTCGCGTTGAACACGTAACGCTTGCCGCAATAATCCACTTTCGGCGGCGCCTTGGTCAATTCGAACACGTCGCTGCCTTCCTTCAGCATCTTCCAGAAGGCGAGGTTCGGATTGTTGCGATGCCGCACCAGATTGTCGGAGGTCATGCGGAACGGGTAGGCCTGCACCTGGAACGAGCGCTGGCCACCATAGAAGCTCTCGCGGCCCAGCGCGAAAATCTCCTGCACCTGCTCGTCGGTCATGGCGTAGCAGCCGCGCGAGGAGCAGTCGCCATGCACCATCAGATTGCTGCCGGAGCGGCCCCAGGCCCGGTCATAGGCATTGGGAAAGCCGAGATCGAAGGCGAGGTAATAGCTGGAATTCGGGTTCATCTGGCCGGGAGTGATGGTGTAGAAGCCCTCCGGCGCCTGCCGGTCGCCTTCCTTCACCTTCGGTCCCAATTCTCCGGACCAGCGGCAGATCGGGTAGGTCTTGAGCAGTGCGTACTCGCCGCTGGTGGTCTCCTTCCAGACCTCCAGCTCGGATTCTTCCTTGAAGATCCGCACCACGATCGGGCTCGACTTGGTCATGTCCTTCTGCTGGATCAGCGCCAGCGTCTGCGGCGACAGCGTCTTGCTGGCCTTGGACATGGGCGAGGAGCCGCCACCGCCATTGCAGCCGGCCAGCACCAGCGCGGTGCAGCCGGCGAGCAGGGCCGCGCGCCAGCGCGCGCCAGACCCCCGCTCGCGGGTGCCGCGCAGGAGGTTCGAAAACCCTGGAACCTTCAACCCCGGAGTCTCCCCGAAAGCGCCGCGCCGCGGGCGCCTGCCCAAAGCGTTATACCGCACCGGGGGCGTCCGCAATCCCGCCCCGCAATACCACCGACATCACCCCTTCGCGAGGGGGTAGGCGCGCCGCCGCCGGGCCCGGCGACTCAGAGGTTCCGGCCGATGGCGAGGAACTTCTCGCGGCGGGCCTTGCGCAGCGCCGCCGGGTCCATCCCGTCCAGTTCGTTGAGCGCCGCCTCGATGGCGTCGCCCGCTGCCCCGATCGCCACCTCGGGCGCGCGGTGAGCGCCGCCGGGGGGCTCGGAGATGATGGCATCGATGACATGGAAGCGGAGCAGGTCCTGCGCCGTGATCTTCATGTTCATCGCCGCTTCCTGCGCCTTGGCGGTGTCCCGCCACAGGATCGACGCCGCGCCTTCCGGCGAGATCACGCTGTAGATGGAATGTTCCAGCATGAGGACGCGGTTGGCGGTGGCGATGGCGATGGCGCCACCCGAGCCACCTTCGCCGATGATGACGGCAACATTGGGGACGCCGAGCGAAAGACAGGCGTCGGTCGAGCGGGCGATGGCCTCGGCCTGGCCGCGCTCCTCGGCGTCGAGGCCGGGGAAGGCGCCGGCAGTGTCGACCAGCGAGATCACCGGCAGCGAGAAGCGGTCGGCCAGTTCCATCAGCCGCACCGCCTTGCGGTAGCCTTCCGGGCGGGCCATGCCGAAATTGTGCTTGATCCGGGTCTCGGTGCTGGAGCCCTTCTCCTGCCCGATCAGGCAGACCGCGCGGCCGCGAAAGCGCGCGAGCCCGCCGAGAATCGCGTGGTCGTCGCCGAATTTGCGGTCGCCGGCGAGCGGGTCGAACTCCTCGAACAGGCTCGCCGCATAGTCGGAGAAGTGCGGGCGCAGCGGGTGGCGCGCCACCTGCGTCTTCTGCGAGGGCGAGAGATTGGCGTAGAGCTGGAGCAGCGCGTCCCGCGCCTTGCCCTCCAGGCGGGCGATGTCGTCGCCAATGGCGACCGCGTCGCCCTGCGCCGCCATGGCGCGCAGTTCTTCCAGCTTGGCCTCGAGTTCGGCCACGGGCTTCTCAAAATCGAGGTAGCTGCGCATCGGAAATGATTGAACCGGCTCACAGGAAAGGGGGGTCCACCCGGACGGGCGACCCGCGAAATCGCGCGGAAGCTGCCCCGAGAGGGTGGCGACGTCAAGGCAAGCCCGCAAATGCGCTTAATCGCCGCTGCCGTCGCCGAGCGGATGCAGGTCGCGCACCAGGCTTTTCAGCCGCTCGTCGAGCACATGGGTGTAGATCTGCGTGGTCGAAATGTCGGCATGCCCGAGCAGCGTCTGCACGATGCGCAGTTCCGCCCCATGCGCCAGAAGATGGCTGGCGAAGGCGTGGCGCAGCACATGCGGCGACAGCCGGGCCGGATCGAGACCGGCGGCCAGCGCGAGGTCCTTGAGGTCGAGCGCCACCTGCTGGCGGGTGATGTGCCCGCTGGCGGCGCCGGAGGGAAACAGCCAGCGCCCGCGCGGCTCCCTGGCTTCCTTCACTCCCGTGCCGGTAGCGTCCTTCACCGCTTTCTGGGCCGCCACCTTCTCCAGCGCGGCGCGATAGGCCGACATCGCCGCCTTGGCCGGCTCGCCCAGCGGTACCAGGCGCTCCTTGTTGCCCTTGCCGCGCACGATGATCGCCTCGCCGCGCATGGTGGCGGCCGAGGCCGGCAGCGCCGCCAGCTCGGAAACGCGCAGCCCGGTGGCGTAGAGCAGCTCGATGAAGCAGGCCGTGCGCGCCCGCCGCGCGCTTTCGGCAAAGCCCGGCACCGCTTCGCCGGCGCGCTCATGCGCGGTGGCGATGAGGCGGTTCACCTCGTCGAGCGACAGCACCTTGGGCAGCGGCCGGCTGCGGCGCGGGCCTTCCAGCACGGCGGCAGGGTCGTCGCCGCGATGGCCCTCGGCATAGAGGAAGCGGTGAAACTGGCGCACCGCCGACAGCTTGCGCGCCACGCTGGCGCTGGCGAGGCCGCGGGCGGCGAGCGCGGCCAGCCAGCCCCGCAACTGGGGCGTGCGCGCGGCCAGCGCATCCGTCCCCTGCGTCGCCAGAAAACCCTCATAATCCTCGAGGTCGCGCTGATAGGCGCCGAGCGTATTGGCCCCGGCGCCGCGCTCGGCCGCCATCATGTCGAGGAAAAGCCGCGCCGTGCCGGCCCCCGCCGCGCCGCCGGCCGGTCGCGCGCTCATTTGGCGAACCGGTCCGGCGGCACCACGATGCTCATCTCGCGCGTCTGCGGCTGCACCAGATTGGCGAAGGCCCACAGCGTGCCGTAGCCGATGCCGCCGAGTATGCCGAGAATGACGAGAAGACGGATGAGGCTCGGCATGGATGAGCGGGCCTTGCGCGATTCGATGGACGGGTCGCGCCGATCCTAAGGCCTTTCGGCGGCCGGGCGGAAGCAACGGACCCCTGGGTTCTATCCCACCCTGCCACCGCTGTCTGAACGGAGCGTTACACCAGCCGGCCTTTCGCCGCGCCTCCTCTCGCTTTGCCCCGCCCTCGCATTGCGTCACCCCTGCATTGCGTCACCCCTGCACCGGTGCTAGTCCGCGCTCGGTGAGCGAGAATGGTGCCATGACGGCGGACCCCGAACAGGACGAGAAGGCGGAGCGACTGCGCGGGCTGCTGGGCGCGCGCTCCATCGTGCTCGTGGGCATGATGGGCGCCGGCAAGTCCTCGGTCGGCAAGCGCCTCGCCCGCCGCCTTGCCCTGCCCTTCGCCGATGCCGATACCGAGATCGAGCAGGCGGCCGGCATGACCATTCCCGAGATTTTCGCCCTGCACGGCGAACCCGCCTTCCGCGACGGCGAGAAGAAGGTGATCGCCCGCCTGCTGGAGGCCGGCCCGATGGTGCTCGCCACCGGCGGCGGCGCCTATATGATCGAGGAGACGCGCGCCGCCATCGCCAGCCACGGCATCAGCGTCTGGCTGAAGGCCGAGCTGGACGTGCTGCTGCGCCGCGTGCGCCGACGCGACGACCGGCCATTGCTGAAGTCCGGGGACCCGGAGGCGACGCTGGCGCGGCTGATCGACCAGCGCTATCCGGTCTATGCGCTGGCGGACGTCACCGTGGTGTCGCATGACGTGCCGCAGGACATGATGGTCGACACGGTGATAGAGGCGCTGGGCTGCCATCTCGCCGCGCCGGGTTCGGGAGACGAGACGTGAACACGCCCGCCACATCCCTGGCCGCCTCCCCCGGCGGCGCCGAGCTGACGCAGTTGCGCGTCGGGCTCGGCGAGCGTTCCTACGACATCGTCATCGGCCCGGGCCTGCTCGCCGAGGCGGGCACGCGCATCGCCGCGCTGCGGCCGGGCGCCCGCGTCGGCATCGTCACCGACCGCAACGTCGCCGACCGCCACCTCGGCACCGTCGAAGCCGCGCTCGGGGAGGCCGGCCTGACCCCGACGCCGGTCATCGTCGAGCCGGGCGAAAAGTCGAAGTGCTTCGCCGTGTTCGAGCAGGTGGTGGACGCCCTGCTGGCGGCGCGGATCGAGCGCGGCGACCTGGTCCTCGCGCTCGGCGGCGGCGTGGTCGGCGACCTCGCCGGCTTCGCGGCGGCGGCGCTGCGGCGCGGGGTCGATTTCGTGCAGGCTCCGACCAGCCTGCTGGCGCAGGTCGATTCCTCCGTCGGCGGCAAGACCGGCATCAATTCGCGCCACGGCAAGAACCTTGTCGGCGCCTTCCACCAGCCCATACTGGTGCTGGCCGACACCGGCGCGCTCGACACCCTGCCGCTGCGCGAGTTCCGCTCCGGCTATGCCGAGGTCGCCAAATACGGGCTGATCGACAACGCCCCCTTCTTCGCCTGGCTGGAGCGCAAATGGGAGGCGGTGTTCGGCGGCGGGCCGGCGCGCATCGAGGCCATCGCCACCAGTTGCGCCTCCAAGGCCGCCGTGGTCAGCCGCGACGAGAAGGAGACCGGCGACCGTGCCCTGCTCAATCTCGGCCACACCTTCGGCCACGCTCTGGAAGCGGGCGCCGGCTTCTCGCAGCGCCTGCTGCATGGCGAGGCGGTGGCGGTCGGCATGGCGCAGGCGTTCCGCTTCTCCGCCGCGCAGGGCCTGTGCGCCCCGGCGGATGCCGAGCGGGTGGAAACCCATCTGCGCACCGTCGGCCTGCCGACCCGCATCGCCGACATCCCCGGCGAACTGCCGGACACCGACGGGCTGATGGGCCTGATCGGCCAGGACAAGAAGGTCTCGCGCGGCGCGCTCACCTTCATTCTCGCCCGCGGCATCGGCCAGAGCTTCATCGCCCGCGACGTCGATCCCGCCGAGGTGCGGGCTTTCCTTGAGGGCGAGCGCAGGGGCGGATAAAAGGGCGCCATGACCTCCTATGATTGGCTCGCACTCGGCGCCGTCGTCATCTGCCTGCTGCTGTCCTTCTTCTTCTCGGGCAGCGAAACGGCGCTGACCGCCTCCTCCAAGGCGCGCATGCACGCGCTGGAGAAGAATGGCGATGCCCGCGCCGCGCTGGTGAACCGGATGATGGGGCAGCGCGAGCGGCTCATCGGCGGCATCCTGCTCGGCAACAACCTCGTCAACATCGCCGCCTCCTCGCTCACCACCGGCCTGCTGCTCGCCTGGTTCGGCACGGCGGGCATCGCCTATGCCACGGTGGGCATGACGATCGTCGTCGTCATCTTCTCGGAGGTGCTGCCCAAGACCATCGCGATCAACCACCCCGACCGCGTCTCGCTGCTGGTGGCGGGGCCGATCCGCTTCATCGTCGGCCTGTTCGGGCCGCTGACGCTCGCCATCGAGGCGCTGGTGCGCGGCATATTGGGGGCCATGGGCGTGCCGCTCGGCGCCACCACCAACGTGCTCTCCGCCTCCGAGGAACTGCGCGGCGCGGTCGACCTTCTGCACCGCGAGGGCAGCGTGGTGAAGGACGAGCGCGACATGCTCGGCGGCCTGCTCGATCTCGGCGAGCTGGAAGTTTCCGACATCATGGTCCACCGCACCAAGATGGCGAGCCTGAACGCCGACGAGCCGCCCGAGCGGATCGTCCACGAGGTGCTCGCCTCCCCGCACACCCGCCTGCCGCTGTGGCGCGAGCGGCCGGACAACATCGTCGGCGTGCTGCACGCCAAGGATCTGCTGCGCGAACTGATCGCGCTCGGCAACGACACCTCCAAGCTCGATGTCGAGAAGATCGCCCGCGCCCCCTGGTTCGTGCCGGACGTGACCTCGCTGCCCGACCAGCTCAAGGCCTTCCGCCGCCGCAAGCAGCATTTCGCGCTCGTCGTCGACGAGTATGGCGAGGTGATGGGCCTGGTCACGCTGGAGGACATTCTCGAGGAGATCGTCGGCGACATCTCCGACGAGCACGACAAGGCCTTCACCGGCGCCCGCCGCAACCCGGACGGCTCGGTCAGCGTCGAGGGAACGGTGGCGATCCGCGACCTCAACCGGGCGATGGGCTGGCACCTGCCGGACGAGGAGGCGACCACCATCGCCGGCCTCGTGATCCACGAGGCCCGCATCATCCCCGAGCCGGGCCAGGCCTTCATGTTCCACGGCTTCCGCTTCCAGGTGATGCGCAAGCAGCGCAACCGCATCACCCTGCTGCGCGTGGCGCCGCTGCGCCGCACGCCGGCCTGAGCGAGCGAGACCGTCAGCCCCCGCCGGCCGCCGCCGCCACCGCCGCGTCACCCAGCGGGTTGACGTCGTCCACGAAGGCCAGGAGATGCGCCAGCGAGGTGATCGGCACCCCGCCGACCCGAAGCGGCGAATCGGCTTCCGGCGAGAACACCTTGAGCGTTCCGGCGGTCTGGGGGTCGCTCAGGTCGGCCGGCGCGACCCCGGCATTGAAGATGGATGTCACCGAGGCGCGGATGAGCCCGACCAGGGTCTCGACGATGATCCGGCTGCCCACCGGGCCGAGATGCTCGCCGCCCGCCAGCTCCGCCTCGCGCAAGATGTAGTACCAGAGCGGGGTCTTCACATCGAACTCGTGCTCGCGCAGCACGGCATTGTCGCCGAGGGCGAGCGCATCCTGGGCAACGATCGCCTTCATCACCTGCGCCGGCGTCAGCACGGCGCCGCCGGCCAGCCCGCCGGCCGCCGCCATCGCCTCGGCGACGTCCTGCCCGGCGGGAAGGCCGAGGCGCGCGCCGCGCAGCAGGTTGCGCGTCGCCAGATTGCCCCCGCCGCCCGGCAGATTGCCGAGTGCCGGCATCAGGCGGGTGTCCATCTTCTTGGCCACGCCGAGCGGTATCTGCGGGCGCGGCACCGCCGGAAAGCCAGGGACGCCGGTGAAGTCGAACAGCCGGCGCCAATCGGCGATCCAGACGCTGGGCAGGGCGACGAAGCCGTTCGCCGGCGCTGCCGTGATGTTGTCCGGCTTGCCGAGGCCGCCGGAGGTATTGGTGAAATCGAAGAACTGCTTGAACGGAGCACCCGGGAAGACGCGGTTCCAGGAATAGCCCGGCCGGACCAGGGAATGGCCGAGCCGGTAGGCGGCGACGGAGAATTCCAGTGGCATGGGCGGCGTCTCGTAGCCGGTGACGCGGAAGAACAGCGGGTTGAGCGCCAGCGTGGCGGGCAGCGCGAGCGGCGCGGCGGGATCGTCCGGCAGGTCGGCGACCTCGAGGCCGAGCACGGCGGCGAATGTGTGCGGATCGGTTATGCGCCGGATGAAATCGAACAGCACCAGCCACTGATAGTGGCGCGTCACCAGTTCCCGCGTCTGCTTGAACAGCGCGGCCGGGCTGATGGCGCCTTGGGCCCGTAGCGTTTGCGCCACCTTGTTGTGAAACTTGAGGAAGGCGAGATGCAACTGAGCGACGATGAGGTTCTCGTCGTTGCGGTCGTCGCCGATCAGCGGTTTGCCCGCATCCTGCCCGAACAGCACGCGCGGCAGGTCGTTGGGCAGCGCATTGCCCACCGGGTCGTTCTTATCCGCCGCCGCCTCCGGCACCGGCTCGGTCAGGCCGATCCGGAACATCACAACGTCCGCCGGCTCGAAGAACGCCTCCGAGCGCCCGCCAAAATCGCCATAGAGGCTGTCGAGGTCGAGCCGGGGCGAACGTATCTGCAGCACCTGGTCGGCCTTCAGCGGCTTCACCTCCTCCACCCGGCCGGCGGTGCCGTCCCGGGTGATGTCGTGGTCGATGAACTGGCCGAAATAGGTATAGCCGGCCGGGAGCCTGGCATCGTCGGGCGGAAGCGGCGGGTCTTCCGGCCTGAGCGCGGCGGTCATCCGGGCGCCGAGCGCCGCCAGAGAAGCGTCCGTCGGCCGGAACGGCGGAAGCTGCGCGAAGATGCGGCCGAAGCGAAACCCCGCCCCGGGGGTCCCGAGTTCCGCGCCCTGCACGACCTGGATTTCGCCTTCGACCTCGTAAGTGTCCTTGACCCCGTGATGCGCCATCGCCCCGTCCCCCCTAGGCGGGCCGTGGGCCGCAGCCCTACCGAGCCCGCACGCCATGATTGCAGGGGCAGCCTATAACTCTTTTAAGTTTAGTCTATTGAAATATTCAATCTTGGCGTGTGTCGCGCAACCACACTGGCATGCGGCACCGGCGGCACGCCCATGCGTCCGTCGTCTGGCATTTTTGCCGTCGACGCCCATATTGGTGGCATGGTTTCCAGCAATGTCGCCGCGTTCGCCGGCGCGAGGCGGGCTTGGCTATTCGCCGGGCGCCCTCGCTTCGATGGCGAGGGCGTGCAGCCCGCGCGCGATCTCGCCGGCGAGCAGGCCGTTCACCAGCCGGTGGCGGGCCAGCCGGCCCTGGTCGCGAAAGGCTTCGGCGACGATGCGCACGCGCAGATGGGTGAGCTGGCCCGGGCGATGACCGCCATGGCCTTCGTGCCGGTGGCTTTCATCCTCCAGCTCCAGCACGGTGGGGGACAGTTCGGCCAGCGCGACCCGCACGCGCGCCAGCGTCTGCGCCACGGCATCGTCTTGAGAGGGAGTGTGCATGCTCATGGTCGATGCGGTACGCCCCCGGCCGACCGGCGTCAACAGCGCGGCGGCATCCGCGCCGGGCCGCCCGCACCGCCACGTGCGCATTGACCCGATTGCACCGCATTCGGGCCGGACAATGCGGCCTCGCACGACCTTCCGCCGGTCGGGCGAACCGCAAAGTGACCGTCTCCGGCTGCAAGATCGTCCCGCGGGGCGATGACGAACCCGCGGTTTCTTGTATACCTGCTCCAGCACCAGCATAATCGTCGGATCATGAAGCTCGACTCCCCGATATTCGATCGCATCCGCGTCAAGCCCGACCGCGATCGCCGCGTGAAAGTGGAAGGCCCCACCTGCGAGTGGGAGGGCTGCTGCAATGCCGCGACTCATCGCGCGCCCAAGGGCCGGCAGATGGAAGGCCAGTTCTGGCGCTTCTGCTTCGACCATGTGCGGGCCTACAACCAGTCCTACAATTATTTCTCGGGGATGGCCGACGACGCGGTCTCGGCCTATCAGAAGGACGCGCTGACCGGCCATCGCCCGACCTGGAAAATGGGGTCGAAGGGCGGCGCCGCCCGCGCCGCCGAGCACGCCAAGCGCCATTCGGCGGAGGACATCGGCGATCCCTTCGGCATGTTCGGCGAGGTCGGCGGGCGCGCCCGTCCCGAGCCCGAGCCGCCGCGCGAGAACCGGATGATCCGCAATGTGGAGCGCCGGGCCTTCGAGTCGCTCGGCGTGGAGATTTCCGCCACGCCGGAGGAGATCAAGGCGCGCTTCAAGGTGCTGGTGAAGAAGTACCACCCCGACGCCAATGGCGGCGACATATCGACCGAGGACCGTCTGCGCGACGTGATCCAGTCCTATAATCATCTCAAGAACGCGGGCTTCTGCTAGGAAGCGCGTGTGCCAGACCAGCCCGCGCCCGTGCGCGGCAACGGAGGAAGAATGACCGCCCCGCTCACGCAAGCGCCCGCGCTGCCGGACATGAAGGTCTCGGTCCGTCAGGTTTTCGGCCTCGACGTCGATCTGGAAGTGCCGGCCTATGCCGAACCGGACGCCTATGTGCCGGAAGTCGATCCGGACTATCTGTTCGACCGCCCGACCACCCTCGCCATCCTCGCCGGCTTCGCCCATAACCGCCGGGTTATGGTCACCGGCTATCACGGCACCGGCAAGTCCAGCCATATCGAGCAGGTCGCGGCCCGCCTCAACTGGCCCTGCGTGCGCGTCAACCTCGACAGCCACATCAGCCGCATCGACCTGATCGGCAAGGACGCCATCGTGGTGAAGGACGGCCTCCAGGTCACCGAGTTCCGCGACGGCATCCTGCCCTGGGCCTACCAGAACAACGTCGCGCTGGTGTTCGACGAATACGATGCCGGCCGCCCGGACGTGATGTTCGTGATCCAGCGCGTACTCGAATCCGCCGGCCGGCTGACGCTGCTCGACCAGAACCGGGTGATCCGCCCGCACGGCGCCTTCCGCCTGTTCTCGACCGCCAACACCATCGGCCTCGGCGACACGACCGGCCTCTATCACGGGACCCAGCAGATCAACCAGGCGCAGATGGACCGCTGGTCCATCGTCACCACGCTGAACTATCTGGCCCATGACAAGGAGGTCGACATTGTCGTCTCCAAGGCCAAGAACCTGCAGACGCCGGAAGGCCGCGACACCGCCGCGCGCATGGTCCGCCTCGCCGATCTCACCCGGCAGGCCTTCATCAATGGCGACCTGTCGACCGTGATGAGCCCGCGCACGGTCATCACCTGGGCCGAGAATGCCGAGATCTTCCAGGAACTCGCCTTCTCGTTCCGCGTCACCTTCCTGAACAAGTGCGACGAGCTGGAGCGCCCGCTGGTGGCCGAGTTCTACCAGCGCTGCTTCGGCAAGGAGCTGACCGAGTCGGCCATCAACGTCGTCATGTCGTAGCGGGCGGCAGCGCCGCCCGCGCGACGACGCTCTCTCTCCCATCGGGGAGAGGGCTGGGGTGAGGGTCTTCGACGCTCAGCAAACACCGTGTCGCCCCCTCACCGGCCCGCTTCGCGGGCCACCTCTCCCCGGTGGGGAGAGGGAAGGTAAACACTTCAAGGCCAAAGCCATGAGCACCACGTCGAACCGCACCACCCGCACCCCGCCGAAGGAAGCCCCGACCGAGCCGCTCAAGCGCGCCGTCACCGGCTGCCTGCGCGCCATTGCGGGCAATCGCGAGATCGACGTCACCTTCGGCTCGGAAAAGCCCGGCTATGCCGACGGCCGCGCCCGGCTGCCCGAGCCGGCGCGCCGCATGTCGAAGCAGGACGCCGCCATCATGCGCGGCCACGCCGATTCGATGGCGCTGCGCATGGCCTGCCACGATCCCAAGGTGCACAAGCGCCTTGTGCCGATGGGTGAGCAGGCCCGCGCCGCCTTCGAGGCGGCCGAGCAGACACGCTGCGAATCGGTCGGCGCGCTGCGCATGGACGGCGTGGCGCTGAACCTCTCGGCCATGCTGGAGGACCGCTACCAGAAGGCCAATTTCGCCAATCTCGCCGACCGCTCGGACGCGCCGCTGGAGCACGCGCTCTCGCTCATCCTGCGCGAGCGCATGACCGGCATGCCCCCGCCCGCCGCGGCGCGCGAGATGGTCAATCTCTGGCGCGGCTTCATCGAGGAGCACGGCGCTGCCGCACTCGACGAACTGGCCGGCGCCGCCGAGAACCAGACCCGCTTCGCCGAGGCGATGCGCGACCTGCTGTCCTCGCTCGGCATGGGCGAGGACATCGCCCCGTTCGACGAGAACAACGACCCCTCCACCGACACCGATGACAGCCGCGACGACGATAACGGCAAGGGCAGCGACAGCGAGGAGGAGGACAACGCCGAAGGCCAGACCGAGGTCGACACCGACCTGTCCTCCGACCAGAACCCGGAAGAATCCGAGGAACAGCAGGACCAGCCCAATTCCGAACTCTCGGACGATGCGGAACTGGGCGAATCCGACGATGCCTCCGAGCCCTGGAAGCCGGAAAACGCGGTGCCGGCCGAGCCGCGCGCGCCCGAATACCACCCTTTCACGCCGCGCTTCGACGAGACGGTGAACGCCGACGAGCTGTGCGACGCCGAGGAACTGGCGCGGCTGCGCGCCCATCTCGACAAGCAGCTCGTCCACCTCTCCGGCGTCGTCGCCCGCCTCGCCAACCGGCTGCAGCGCCGGCTGATGGCGCAGCAGAGCCGGGGCTGGGAGTTCGACCTGGAGGAGGGCATGCTCGACCCCGCCCGCCTGCACCGCATCATCCTCGACCCGATGCAGCCGCTCTCCTTCAAGCGCGAGCGCGACACCGACTTCCGCGACACCGTCGTCACCCTGCTGCTCGACAATTCCGGCTCGATGCGCGGGCGCCCGATCACGGTGGCCGCCGCCTGCGCCGACATTCTCGCCCGCACGCTGGAGCGCTGCGGCGTGAAGGTCGAGATCCTCGGCTTCACTACCAAGGCGTGGAAGGGCGGGCAGGCGCGCGAGGCGTGGCTCTCCGCCGGCAAGCCGGCCTCGCCCGGCCGCCTCAACGACCTGCGCCACATCATCTACAAGGCCGCCGACGCCCCCTGGCGCCGCGCCCGGCGCAATCTCGGCCTGATGATGCGCGAGGGCCTGCTGAAGGAGAACATCGACGGCGAGGCGCTGGAATGGGCGCATAACCGCCTGCTGGCGCGCAATGAATCGCGCCGCATCCTGATGATGATCTCGGACGGCGCGCCGGTTGACGATTCCACCCTGTCGGTCAATCCCGGCAATTATCTGGAGCGGCACCTGCGCTGGATGATCCAGCAGATCGAGGACAAGTCCCCGGTCGAACTGATCGCCATCGGCATCGGCCACGACGTGACGCGCTACTACAAGCGCGCGGTGACCATCGTCGACGCCGAGGAACTCGGCGGCGCCATGACCGAGAAGCTGGCGGAACTGTTCAGCGAGCAGGCGCAGCGGGGCGGCGCCGTGGAACAGAAGGGCCGCAGCCCGGCCGCCTTCGCACCGACGCCCGGGCCGGACCCCAAGCCCGCCGGGCGCCACTCCCCCACCCCGCTCTCCACCCGCCGGGTGCACTGAGAGGCAGAGGCGCCCGTGTGGCGCCTCGCATCGGCGAAGCGTCGTCCCGGCCACGGCGAAGCGAACGGCCGGGACCGTGAACCGGAAACAGCGGGGCGCGATTCCGGATCGGCCTGCGCCTGTCCGGGATGACGGCGCCACAGCATCCGTCGCCTGAAATCGACGGCGCCCCCTTGAAAGGGCGCACGACCGCCCCATATTGGCATCAACCCAGTCAGAACAGGGCTTCCGGCATGTTGACACCTCGTCAGTGTCTCGCCGGATGGAGGGCGGTCAGGACGGATGTACTCCGACCGCACTCGTACCCTCCGGCCGCTTGACGGGCGGCCGGCTTCTGACAGGGCACCATTACGGGAAATCAGCGCGCCGCCTTGGCGCGCTTTTTTTTGCGCGACGCATGAGATGCGGGCCGCGCCGCGACGCCGCGGGGAGCGGGCCGCACCCCGGGGGGCGCGGCCTCTCTCACACCGGGTAGGGCCGGCGCGGCGCCTCGTTGGGCTCGTCGGCGAACGGGCCGCCCGGGCCGGGATCGTCCGGCAGATGCGGCATGGCGACGACGGGCGAGGCCGTCGGCGCCGGCCTGGCCGGCGCTTCCGAAGCCGCCACCGCCGGGCCCGCCCCGGGCCTGGTCTCAGCGTCGGGCCTCATCTCAGCCTCGGGCTTGGTCCCGGCGTCGGGCGCGAGACTCGCCGCCACGCTGTCCGCCGTCAGGTCGACCACCGGCCGCTCCGAGTTCGCCAGCGGACGGCTCTCGATCGCCGCGGCAATGGCGATCTTCACCCGTTCGGCTTCATGCTCCAGCATCGGCGTCGTGGCGAGGCCGGGCGGCAGCTTCCACTCGAAAGCGTCGAGCCGCCCGGTGACCGGCGAGACCGGGCCCCAGGCTTCCGCCACCACGCCATCGGCGACCCAGGCCGGGTCGCGCTGCGCCCGCACCGCGCGCGCCGTCCATTCGCGCGCCTTGCCGACATCGCCATGTTCGCCCGCTTCCAGCTCCGCCATCAGGAGGCAGGTGCGCTGCGTCGGCGCCACCAGCAGCGGCGCCAGCGCCGTGCGGGCGACGTCGAAATCCTGCGCGTCGATGGCGGCGCGGGCCAGCGCCATGGCGCTTTCCGGATGGGCCGGCATGTGCGCCGTGAGCGTGCGCACGCGCTTCAGCCGCTCGCGCGAGGCATCGCCGGGGCGCAGGTGCAGATAGGCATCGGCGAGATCGGGATGCGGGGTCGCCGCATAGGCCGCTTCGAGAATCTTCGCTGCCTTGCGTACATCGCCCGCCGCGCCGAGCAGCCGGCCGGCGATCTCCGCCGCCGGCACCAGTGTCGGGGCGAGGCGAGCGGCTTCCTGCGCCTTTTCGCGCGCGCTGGCCGGATCGGAAAGCTCAAGCGACTGCGCCTGCGCCGCCAGCAGCACCGCGCGCCGGCGCCGGTGGGTGGCGCGGTCCAGCGCCCCATGCGCCGATTCCCGCTCCAGCATGGCCAGCGCGCCGGCGAAATCGCCCTTGAGGCAGCGCGCCTCGATCACCGCGTCGGCCGCCCAGGCGAGGCCCGGCTCGTGCCGCGCGGCCTCTTCCGCCGCCTGCAGCGCGGCGCCCTGGTCGCCGCGGCGGCGGGCTTCCACATGCAGGCCGCGCAGGCCGAGCAGCCGCGTGCCGGGGGTCTCCGTCATCGAGCGGAACACCTCCTCGGCGCCGGCCGCATCGCCGGAAAGCTGCGCCGCCTGCGCCGCCAGCAGCCTGGACAACGGCTCCTCGCCGAGCAGGCGCTGGGCGTCATTGGCGGCGCGTCGGGCGCCGACCGCATCCCCGGAGCCGACCGCGACCAGCCCGCGCGTCACCGCCGACCAGCCCCGGTTGCGGCGCCGGCTGCGCCAGGTAAAGGCGATCAGGTCCGGCGAGCGCACGATCAGCCGCAGCAGCGTCCAGATCAGGATCGCCGCCGCCAGCAGCGCCAGCAGCGCGCTGGCCGCGACCAGCACGCTGGTCTCGATCTGCCAGCCCTGCCAGTCGATGATCACCGCCCCGGGCCGGTCCGCCAGCCAGGCGATGCCGAAGGCCACGACGGAGAGAACGAGCAGATAGACGACAAGCCGTATCACTGGGCCCCTCCCGCGAGTGTGGCGAGCACGCGCCGGTCGAGCTCGGCGATGGTGGCGAGCGCGCTCTGCCTTGCGTCGAGCACCGCGAGCACCGGCTGCGCCGCGCTGCGCTCGGCCTCGGGCAGCGCGGCGATCGCCGCCCGCCCACCGTCGAAATCGCCCTGCGCCAGCGCCGCTTCGGCCTTGGCGAGATCGGGCGAGGCCGCCGCGTCCTCGGAACGGCGGATGGTGACGAGCTTCTGCGCGCCATGCAGCAGCCTGGCGACGAACCCCTCATCCGCCGCCGCCTCGGGCGCGGCTCCCGTGGCCGGCGCCGGCGCGGTGACCTCGCGCAGCCGGGCGGCGAGCGCCGGACCGCTGGCGAAACCCTCCGCCGCACTGGATTCAAGCGCGGCGAGCGGCGCTCCCTCCCCGCCGAGCAGCGACTGCGCGGCCTTGAGTTCGGTGGCGAAGGGGCGGCCGGCGGCCACCGCCTCGCGCAGCGTGCCCAGGACCACGAGCTGCGCCGCGCCCTGCCCGCTTTCGCGCTGCGCCGCCGTGGCGGCGCCGAGCTTGTCCTCCAGCGCCGTGAGGCGGGCATTGGCGGCGTCGAGATCGGCGGGAGACGCGGCGGCCGGAGGAGGCGGGGGCGGGGGCGGAATCGCCGCCACCCGCTGCTCCAGCGCCTCGACCTGCCCCTTCACGGCAGCCACCTCGTCGGGCGAGGCCGCCGCGCCACCGCCGGAGGGCGTGGCGGGCAGCGTGTCGACCTTCCTGCCGAGCGCATCGAGGCCGCTCTCCAGCGCGTCGAGCCGGGTCGCCAGCTCGGCCGGCGCCGCGAGGCCGGCGGAAGGCGCCGCCGCCGCGTCGCCGGAGCGCGCTTCCAGCACTTCGACCCGCTGGCGCAGGTCGAGCGCGCGGGCCTCCAGTTCGGTGATCGCGTCGATATTCTGTTCGGCGCTGGAGAAGGCGGATACCACCGCCAGCGCGAAGCCAGCGCCGATCACGCCGGAAAGCAACGCCACCAGCAACGTGCCGAACAGGCCGAGCGTGCGCGCCGGGCGCGGTTCGGCCGGCGGCGAAACGGGATGAACCGGCTCCGGCGGTTCGTCGGGCCGGGCATCGGTCGCCGGCTCGTTCGTCGTCCCGGATGCCTCCGGCGTGGCGTCGAGCACCGGCACCTCGTCCCGCGGCGGGGCGGCATCCGGACCGCCCGATTCCGGCGCTGCCGTCCTGGGCGCGTCCATCTTTGGCGCGTCCGGCGCAACGGGGCCCGAGGCGACCTCATTTGTTGCCAGGTCGTCGGAAACCGGCGCTGGTTCCTGGGGGGGCGCCTCGGGGGGCACTTCCCGCGCGGAAAGGTCGAGCGTCGGCGGCTTGCGGCGCGCGGGCTTGGCGCCAGCCTCCGGCTTGTCCTCAGCGGCCTTGTTCGGATCGTCTGTCGCCACGTCCTTACCTCTGCCTTGATAAAGCGCCGGGCCGGCCCCTGGTTCCCGGGATAGACCGCCCGCCCCCGCGCCGCAACCTCGGGAGGCCGCGATGGTTTACCGGGCGAGCAGGTCGAACAGCCCGTCCTCGGTCGGCTTGGCGGCGATGCGGGTCGGCCAGCCGGCGGCGGTGAGCGGCGCCGCCACATTGGCCGAGAAGCACAAATGCTCCACATGGCGAAAACACGCCGATACCCCGGCCGCCTCGGCCCGCTGCGCCAGCGTCGCGGCGGTGCGTGGCGAAAAATGGAACGCGGCGTCAATCCGCCGCTCCCGCGCCGCCACCACGGTTTCCGGCGCCAGCCCGGCAGCCGGAACGGCCCGGTAGATCACGAAAAGTTCGGTGGAAATGCCGTCCCCCGCCAGCACCGCCCCGAGGTCCACCGCCCGCTCCTCGCCCGCGACATAGAGCAGCCGCGCCCCCCGGGGCAGTCGGGTCCGCAGCAGATCGGCCAGCGCGGCGCCGTCACCGCCGGCGATGTGCACCTCGGCGAACGCGCGCGGCGCCGCCGCCGCCGTGCGCCGGCCGACCGCATAGAGCGGCAGGGAGGCGAGCGCGGAAAGCTCCACCCGCGCGCCCAGCAGCCGGGCGCCGTTCACGCTGGTCAGCGCCACCGCGTCGAAGCCGCCGGCCGGCAGGCGCGCCTCGGGCAGCGCCTCGACCGCGAGCATGGGGTCGACCATCACCGCATGCCCGGCCTGCCGAAGCCGCGCGGCGGTGGCCTGCGCGTCCGGCTGCGGCCGTGTCACCAGCACGCGCATCTTCAGTGCGGAAGAAGGTCGGGGGGCACCATGGCGCGCATCTCCTTGCCCGCCGCGATGCCCAGCTCCAGCGCGCGGTTGATCGGCCCGTAGCGCACGATCTCGTAATGGCGCGAGCCGTCCGGGGCGAGCACGACGCCGCGAAACTGGATCTCGTCGCCCTCCAGCCGCGCCAGCCCGCCGATCGGCGTGCGGCAGGAGCCGTCGAGTTCGCCCAGATAAGCCCGCTCCACCCGCAGCGCCAGCCCGGTCGCCGGGCACACCACGGGCACCACCAGCGCATCCACCGCGATGTCGCCGAAGCGGGTCTCGATCGCCACCGCCCCCTGCCCCACGGCAGGCAGGAAGTCCGCCGTCTCCAGCACCGAGCTCACCTTGTCGGCAAGCCCGAGGCGGCTGAGGCCGGCATAGGCGAGCAGCGTGCCGTCGAACTCGCCGCTCTCTACCTTGGCGAGGCGCGTATGCACATTGCCGCGCAGCAGCGCGACGTCGAGGTCCGGCCGCAGCCGGCGCAGTTGCGCCTCGCGCCGTAGCGAGGCGGTGCCGACCCGGGCGCCCGGCCGGAGGTCGCGCAGCGCCACCCCCTCGCGCAGGATCAGCGCGTCGCGCACATCCGCGCGCGGCAGGTAGCCGACGAGGTGCAGCCCGTCCGGCAGGCGGGTCGGCATGTCCTTGGCCGAATGCACGGCGAGGTCGATGCGCCGGTCGCGCAGCGCCTCTTCCAGTTCCTTGGTGAACAGCCCCTTGCCGCCGGCCTCGGAGAGCGCCCGGTCGGTGATGGCGTCGCCGGTGGTGCGGATCACCTGCACCTCCACGGCCTCGTCCGGCCAGCGATGCGCCTTCAGCAGGGCATCGCGCACCGCATGCGCCTGCCAGAGCGCCAGCGGGCTGCCGCGCGTGCCGAGCCGGAGTTTGGGAAGCGATTGCGTCATGCGGTCCTGCGATGCTAGTGGGTAAATTCCGGCAAATGCGGTCAGATGTCGGGTTTTGTCCACAATATCAATATTTTGTGGCCCGACATGGCCGTATCATCGCCAAGCCGGATGATACGGTCGGGCCACAAGCGGTTCGGTGCCGGCTCAGTTCACTGTCCAACCCTATAAAGTCAATGCGCGATCTTCTCCTGCTCGGGATCGAGACCACCTGCGACGAAACCGCCGCCGCGGTCGTGCGCCGCCGCGCCGACGGCACCGGCACGATCCTGTCCAACATCGTCCACTCGCAGACCGAAGACCATGCCGCCTATGGCGGCGTGGTGCCGGAGATCGCCTCCCGCGCCCATGTCGAGATTCTCGACCATGTGATCGCGCGGGCGCTGCGCGCCTCCGGCCTCGCGCTTGCGGAGCTCGACGGCATCGCCGCCGCCGCCGGCCCCGGCCTCATCGGCGGCGTCATCGTCGGCCTCACCACCGCCAAGGCGCTGGCGCTGGCGACACGCAAGCCGCTCATCGCCGTCAACCATCTGGAGGCGCATGCGCTGACCGCGCGGCTGACCGACAAGGTGCCGTTCCCGTTCCTGCTGCTGCTGGTCTCGGGCGGCCACACCCAGCTCGTCGCCGTCACCGGCATCGGCGAATACGCCAAGCTCGGCGGCACCATGGACGACGCCATCGGCGAGGCGTTCGACAAGACCGCCAAGATGCTCGGCCTGCCCTATCCCGGCGGCCCGGCGGTGGAGCGGGCGGCGCTGAAGGGCGATCCCGGCCGCTTCGCCCTGCCGCGCCCGCTGCACGGCAAGCCGGTGCCGGATTTCTCGCTTTCCGGGCTCAAGACCGCGGTGCGGATCGAGGCGCTGAAGATCGCCCCGCTGAGCGAAGAGGACGTGAACGACCTCTGCGCCTCGTTCCAGGCGGCCATCGTCGACATTCTCTCCGACCGGGTGCGCTGCGCCCTGCGGGTGATGCGCCAGAAGGGGCTGAAGCCCTCCGCGCTGGTGCTCGCCGGCGGCGTCGGCGCCAACCAGGCGGTGCGCCGCGTGCTGCACAAGGTGGCGGCCGATGGCGGCACCCGCCTCGCCGTGCCGCCGCCGGAACTGTGCACCGACAATGGCGCGATGATCGCCTGGGCCGGCGCGGAAAGGCTGGCGCGCGGCCTCCATGACGGCCTCGACGTCTCGCCACGCGCCCGCTGGCCGCTGGCCGAGGTGGAGGCGAAGGGCGCGGCCGTCGGCGCCGCGGCGCTGGCCAGCGCGGCAGCGTTCGCGGACCCTGCGGCGCCCGCCGACCCCACCGATGCTGCGGGGCAGGCTGCCCCGGCGGGCGGTGCCGACCCGGCGGGGCTTGGCGACCCGGCGGGGCTTGGCGGCTGATGTCCGCCCGGTTCGCGTCCATCGGCGTCGTCGGCGCCGGCGCCTGGGGCACCGCGCTCGCCAATGCGAGCGCCCGCGCCGGCCGCGAGGTTCTGCTCTGGGGACGCGACGCCGCGCTGGTCGAGACGCTCCGGCGCACCCGCGCCAATCCCGCCCACCTGCCGGGCGTCGCCCTCGCCCCCGGCGTTGAGCCGACCGCCGATCTGGCGGCGCTGGCCGGCGCCGACGCCATCCTGCTGGTGGTACCGGCGCAGGCGAGCCGTGCCGTGGCCGCCGCGCTCGCGCCGCATCTCGCCGCCGGCACCCCGGTGGTGACCTGCGCCAAGGGCATCGAGCGCGGCACCTCGCTGTTCATGACGCAGGTGCTGGCGCAGGCCTGCCCCGCCGCGCTGCCCGCCATCCTTTCCGGCCCGAGCTTCGCCGCCGACGTCGCCGCCGGCCTGCCCACCGCCGTCACCCTGGCCGCGCGCGAGATCGAGGTCGCCGGGGCGCTGGCCGCCGCGCTCGGCTCGGCCTCGTTCCGGCTCTATCACAGCCGCGATGTGCGCGGCGTCGAGATCGGCGGCGCGGCCAAGAACGTGCTGGCCATCGCCGCCGGCATCGTCGGCGGGCGCCGGCTCGGGGCCAGCGCCGGCGCGGCGCTGATCGCGCGCGGCTTCGCCGAGCTGATGCGCTTCGGCAAGGCGTTCGGCGCGCAGGCGGAAACGCTGACCGGCCTGTCGGGCCTCGGCGATCTCATCCTCACCTGCTCCACCGCCCAGTCGCGCAACTATGCGCTCGGCCTCAGCCTCGGGCAGGACGAGGGGCTGCACCCGCCCGGCCGGCTGGCCGAGGGCGCGCTCACCGCCGGCGTGCTGGTGGCGATGGCCGACGGGCGCGGCGTCGACATGCCGATCGCCCGCGCCGTCGAGGCGGTGCTGGCCGGGCGCAGCGATATCGAACAGGCGATCGGGTCGCTGCTGGCCCGCCCCCAGAAAGCGGAAGCGTGAGATGGCGCACTGGCTCTACAAGTCCGAACCGTTCAAATGGTCCTGGGAAATGCAGGTCGCGGCCGGGGCCAAGGGCACGCATTGGGACGGCGTGCGCAACCACCTCGCCAAGCAGCAGCTCCTCGCCATGAAGCTCGGCGACCGGGGCTTCTTCTACCACTCCAACGAGGGCAAGGAGATCGTCGGCATCGTCGAGGTGATCAAGGAAGCCTATCCCGACCCCAGCGATCCCAAGGGCATCTTCGTCATGGTCAACCTCAAGGCCGTGACCGCGCTGAAGAACCCGGTCTCGCTGGCCGCCGTCAAGACCGAGCCGCGCCTCGCCGAGATGGCGCTGATGAAATTCTCCCGCCTGTCGGTGCAGCCGGTCACCGACGCCGAATGGGACATCGTGCTGGAGATGGCGGGCGGCACACGGTGACGCCGCGCGTCATCGCCGATCCCACCGCCTTCATCCGCGCCGAAACCCGCCTTCTGGCCCCGCCGCTGGTGCCCGAGATCGTCCTCCACCTCGCCGCCGAATCGCTGCCGATCTGGCAGCGCACCGAGGAGGAGCTGGGCAAGATCGGCCTGCCCCCGCCGTTCTGGGCCTTCGCCTGGGCCGGCGGGCAGGCGCTGGCCCGCCATGTGCTGGACCATCCCGGGATCGTGCGCGGCAAGCGGGTGCTGGATTTCGCCGCCGGCTCCGGCCTCGTCGGCATCGCCGCCTGCAAGGCCGGCGCGGCCTGCGTCACCTGCGCCGACATCGACCCGTTCGCCCATGCCGCCACCGCGCTGAACGCGGCCGAGAACGGCGTCGCGCCGCTGACGGTGGTGGCCGCCGACGTGATCGGCACGCAAGGCGGGTGGGACGTGGTGCTCGCCGGCGACATCGCCTATGAGCGCGACCTCGCGACCAAGGTCTTCGCCTGGCTGGAGACCCTCCAATCCGCCGGGGCCGAGGTGTGGATCGGCGATCCCGGCCGCTCCTACCTGCCGCGCGGGCGGCTGGAAAAGGTGGCGGACTATGCCGTCCCGGTGTCGCGCGAGCTGGAGGATGCGGAGATCAAGGCCACCAGCGTCTGGCGCCCGCGGCGCTGAGGCGCCCTGCTGCTGCCCGTCGGCGGCGAACGACCGCTTTTTTTTCGGAACAGGGCGCCTTCCCCAACGTTGGCCCACTGAACGAAGCGCAGAAACGGCGCACCGATGTGACGCTCGATCCCGGCACCCTGTTCGACGATGACGGCTCGGCGCCGGTCCTCCACGCCGGGCCGGACGACTATGCCAGCCAGCCGGCCGGAAACGCCGGCAACCGCATCGCCTGCGGCGTGATCGTACGCCCCTGAGGCGCCTCGCGCCCTCCCGCCGGTTCCCCGAACATTCACCGGCATTCTTGATTATCGTTAGCGACCAAAGCGTTGGATCTCGAATGCCTCCCTGGCGGCGACCTGTCGCTACACCCAAGGAGACATATGATGATGAACCGAAACATGCTACGCGCGGCTGCAGCCACCTCGATACTGGGCCTCGCCGCGGGCGGCGCGCTCGCCCAGCCGGCCCCGTCCACCACCGGGCAGGCGCCCGCCGCGCGGATGCAGGGCGACCAGCAGATGGACAGGGGCGCATCGGGCGAGCGTACTGCCGGCCAGCGGCAGGCGGCGCGGCAATGCCTCGACAATCTGCGCGCCTTCAACGACCGGATGAACGAGGACGGGTTCTGGCTTTCCGGCTGGGGCGGCCCGGGCACCCAGGCCGATCTGCGGCCGGGCGGGCGCGCCGTCGACAGTGACGCCACCTCCGCCCAGCGCACCTCCGCCGCCGATAATGTGCCGACGAACCAGTCGCCGGCGGCGCGGGCGCCCAACACCCAGGACAACGCGGTGACGCAGCCGCGCCCGCCCTGGGGCGGCCGCAGCTGGGGTATCGCCTCCCCGCCCTACCAGATCCGCACCCTCTATTCCGCCGCCAATGTTCTTGGCCAGCGGGGCGACCAGCAGACCTGCAGCGCCGTGCTCGCGGAGATGCAGGACGTCTATGGCGACTACACCGGCCGGCTGAAGCAGGCGGGCGTCGAGCCCGGCGATGTCACCTCCTGGCGCCAGCAGCGTCTGGTGAGCGCCCGTCCCGTCACCGAGATCGACGCCGGGCTGATCAATCTCGCCGACATCACCGGCACCGAGGTTCGCAACCTGCAGGATGAGCAGCTCGGCACGGTGGAGGATGTGGTGCTGGATTCCGAGCAGGGCGGCATCCACTACGTCATCATCTCCAGCGGCGGCGTGCTCGGCATCGGCGAGGACATGGTGGCCCTGCCGTGGCAGTCGCTACGCACCACGCCGGGGCTGAACACCCTTGTGCTCAACGCCTCCGGCGAGGCTGTCGAGGACGCACCCTCGGTCGACCCGGCCCAGTTCGTCGACCCGAACGGATCCAGCGAGATCCGGCAGGAGGTCGACCGCTTCTGGCACGAGCAGACGAGCGGCTGAGCAGCGGCGCCGGGCGCCTCGCGCGCCCCGCGCCTTCTCTCGACAATGGGTTCCCGCGGGGTGGCCGCAAAGGCCGCCCCGCCGCGTGCCGGAGGTGCGGGCCGCGCGCCCGCGCCGTCCGCGCGATTACCTACCGACCAAAGTCGCGCGCCGCCGCGGCTTGTCCCGTCCCGGCCGGCTCCCCATAATCCCGCCGAAGCAAGAGGGCGCGCAGCGCCGGCCTTAAGGGGAGAAACGCCATGTCCGACAAGATTTACGATGTGCCCGCCGAATGGGCCAAGCGCGCTTTCCTCGACGACCACGCCTATCAGGCGAAGTATGAGGCCTCGGTGCGCGACCCGGAAGCCTTCTGGGCCGACGAGGGCAAGCGGATCGAGTGGTTCGAGCCCTATACCGTGGTCAAGAACACCTCCTTCGACCCCGGCCACGTCTCGATCAAATGGTTCGAGGACGGCGTCACCAACGTCTCCTGGAACTGTATCGACCGGCACTTGCCGACCCGTGCCGACCAGGTCGCCATCATCTGGGAAGGCGACGACCCGTCCGAGCAGCGCCACATCACCTATCAGGAGTTGCACGACGAGGTCTGCCGCTTCGCCAATGTGCTGCGCAACCGCAATGTCGAGAAGGGCGACCGCGTCACCCTCTACATGCCGATGATCCCCGAGGCGGCGTTCGCGATGCTCGCCTGCGCGCGGCTCGGCGCCGTCCATTCGGTGGTGTTCGGCGGCTTCTCGCCCGACAGCCTCGCCGGGCGCATCCGCGACTGCGGCTCCAAGGTCGTCATCACCGCCGACGAGGGCCTGCGCGGCGGCCGCAAGGTGCCGCTGAAGGCCAATGTCGACGCCGCCATCGCCAAGCTCGGCGATGTCGAGGTCGACCATGTCGTGGTGGTGCGCCGCACCGGCGGCGCGGTCAACATGGAGCCCGGCCGCGACGTCTGGTACCATGAGGCCGCCGACCTCGTGACCAGCCATTGCCCCGCCGCCCCCGTGGAGGCCGAGCACCCGCTGTTCATCCTCTACACCTCGGGCTCGACCGGCCTGCCCAAGGGTGTGCTGCACACCACCGGCGGCTATCTCGTCTACGCGTCGATGACCCACCAGTACGTGTTCGACTATCACGACGGCGACATCTACTGGTGCACCGCCGATATCGGCTGGGTCACCGGCCACAGCTACATCGTCTATGGCCCGCTGGCCAACGGCGCCACCACGCTGATGTTCGAGGGCGTGCCGAACTACCCGAGCGCGTCCCGCTTCTGGGAAGTGGTCGACAAGCACAAGGTCAACATCTTCTACACCGCCCCCACCGCCATCCGCGCGCTGATGCAGGGTGGCGACGCGCCGGTGACGAAGACCAGCCGCGCCTCGCTGCGCCTGCTCGGCTCGGTGGGCGAGCCGATCAACCCGGAAGCGTGGGAATGGTATCACCGCGTGGTCGGCGACGAGCGCTGCCCGATCGTCGACACCTGGTGGCAGACCGAGACCGGCGGCATCCTCATTACCCCGCTGCCCGGCGCCACCAGGCTCAAGCCCGGCTCGGCCACCCGCCCGTTCTTCGGCGTCGTCCCGGAAGTGGTCGATGCCGAGGGCCGGCCGATGGAGGGCGCCTGCGAGGGCAATCTGGTGATCGCCGATTCCTGGCCCGGGCAGATGCGCACGGTCTATGGCGACCATGAGCGCTTCATGCAGACCTATTTCTCCACCTATCCCGGCAAGTATTTCACCGGCGACGGCTGCCGCCGCGATGCCGACGGCTATTACTGGATCACCGGCCGGGTCGACGACGTGATCAACGTCTCCGGCCACCGCATGGGCACCGCCGAGGTGGAAAGCGCCCTGGTCGCTCATCCCAAGGTCTCCGAGGCCGCCGTGGTCGGCTATCCCCACGACATCAAGGGCCAGGGCATCTATGCCTATGTGACGCTGATGGCGGGGGTCGAGCCGTCCGAGGAACTGCGCAAGGAACTGGTGACCTGGGTGCGCCAGGAGATCGGCCCGATCGCCTCGCCGGACCTGGTCCAGTTCGCCCCCGGCCTGCCCAAGACCCGTTCCGGCAAGATCATGCGCCGCATCCTGCGCAAGATCGCCGAGGACGAGTTCGGCAATCTCGGCGACACCTCGACGCTGGCCGACCCGAACGTGGTGGAAGACCTCATCTCGCACCGCCAGAACAAGAAGCACGCGGCGGTTTGACCGCCCGCTGTATCGAACGTCATGGCCGGGCCTGGCCCGGCCATCCACCACGTCCCATCCGCTCAAGGGCGTGAATGTCCGGCGCAGGGCCGGGCACGGCGGGGGCACGGCCTGTTCGCCGCTCCCGGACCAGCGCCCGGGGTGCGGCGCCTACCCCCGCACCAGGTCGCCGATCAGGCTGGCGGCGACGGAGAGCTTGGACACGCTGAGCCCCGAGCCGGCGATGTCGTGCACGCCGTTGCGGGCCCGCTCCACCACCTCGCCGCGCGCCATTGCCCAGCTCGACACGCCGGCGACGCCCGCCCCGTGCTCCTCGATCACCTCGGCGGTGAGCCGCCTCACCGCGCTCTCGAACGCCGCGATGGCACGCTCCAGCGCCAGCCGGTCGTAATAGTCGGTCACCGAGAGCGTGCGGGCCGGGCCGAGGATGCGGTCGAGCCGGAACAGCAGGGCGACGGCGAAGAAGGTCACGGCGGCATCCGCCAGCGGCGCGCGCGTGCGGTCGGCGATCAGCACGATGTCGGTGGCGCTCTCCACCGCCGGCAGGCGGGCGATGCGCCGCGCCAGCGCCTCGGGCACCCCGGCCTGCGTCCACTGGCTGATGCGGGCATCGTGCAGCACCCGCGTCTCCTCCGGCAGCAATTCGCGCACCGGGCCGGAGAGCACCTTCTCCACCGGGCCGATGCCGGCAGCGTAGTGGCCGACCAGTTCGTCGAGATTGCGCCGCAGGTCGACATTGCGCAGGAACCAGATCGAGCGGTCGAGCAGCATGTCCTGCACGACGCCGTAGAGGTCGAGCTGCACCGCGCCCGGCACCTGCCCGTCCAGCGCGTCGATCTCGCGGTTCAGCACGGCAAGCCCGAAACCGTCGCGCACCACCGCGAAGGCCTTGGCGATGCTGTCGATGCCGGCGCCGGTCTCGTCCGAAAGCCGGGCGATGAAGGCCGGGCCGCCATGGTTGATCATGGCGTTGGACAGCCGGGTGGCGATGATGTCGCGCCGCAGCCGGTGGCGCTCGATGCCCTCGGGGAAATGCTCGCGCAGCTCGGCCGGGAAATAGGCCGCGAGTTCGCGCGCGAGATAGGGATCGTCCGGCACGTCGGTGTCGAGCAGGTCCGAATGGGCGGAAAGCTTGGCATAGGCGAACAGCACCGCCATTTCCGGCCGGGTCAGGCTCTCGCCGCGGCCGCGCCGCTCGTTCAGCTCGCTGTCGGAGGGCAGGAACTCGACCGCCCGGTCGAGCAGCCCGCGCCCCTCCAGCCGCTGCATCAGCCGCTGGATGAAGCCGAGCTCGTCGAGGCCGCGCATCTCGGCGAGCGAGAGCGCGAGCGTCTGCAGATAGTTGTTGGCCAGCACCAGCGCCGCCACGTCGCCGGTCATGCCGGCGAGGATCTGCGCCCGCGCCTGCGGGTCGAGCCGGCCTTCGCGCAGAGCGGGCCCCATGGCGATCTTGATGTTCACCTCGATGTCGGAGGTGTTCACCCCGGCGGAATTGTCGATGGCGTCGGTGTTGAGCCGCACGCCGCGCCGCGCCGCCTCAATGCGCCCGCGCTGGGTGACGCCGAGATTGGCGCCCTCGCCGATCACCCGCGCCCGCACCTCGCCGCCGGTGACGCGCACGCCGTCATTGGCGCGGTCGCCCGCCTGCGCGTCGGTCTCGCTGGAGGCGCGCACATAGGTGCCGATGCCGCCGAACCACAGCAGGTCGGCCGGGGCGCGCAATATGGCGCTGATCACCTCGGAGGGCGAGGCCGAGCTCTTGTCGAACCCCAGCACCTCGCGCATCGCCACGGTGAGCGGGATGCTCTTGGCGGTGCGCGGAAACACCCCGCCGCCCGGCGAGATCAGCGACTTGTCGTAGTCTTGCCAGGACGAGCGCGGCAGCGCGAACAGCCGCTTGCGCTCGCGGAAGGAGGCTTCGGGGTCGGGATTGGGGTCGAGGAAGATGTCGCGATGGTCGAAGGCGGCCACCAGCCGGATGGTGTTCTCCAGGATCATGCCGTTGCCGAACACGTCGCCCGACATGTCGCCGACGCCGACCACGGTGAACGGCGTGGTGCGGATATCCACGTCCATCTCGCGGAAATGCCGGCGCACCGCCTCCCAGGCGCCGCGCGCGGTGATGCCCATCGCCTTGTGGTCGTAGCCGACCGAGCCGCCGGAGGCGAAGGCGTCGCCGAGCCAGAAGCCGCGCTGCAGCGAGAGCGCGTTGGCGGTGTCGGAGAAGGTCGCGGTGCCCTTGTCGGCGGCGACCACCAGATAGGGGTCGTCCTCATCGTGCCGCACCGTGTGCGGGGGATGGACGGTGCGCCCCTCCTCGATGTTGTCGGTGACGTCGAGCAGGCTGGAGATGAACAGCTTGTAGGCCTCGATACCTTCGGCCTGTATGGCCTCGCGCGGGCCGGCGGGAAGCTGCTGCGGTACGAAGCCGCCCTTGGCGCCCACCGGCACGATGACGGCGTTCTTCACCTGCTGCGCCTTGACCAGGCCCAGCACCTCGGTGCGGAAGTCCTGCGGCCGGTCGGACCAGCGCAGGCCGCCGCGCGCGACGCGGCCGAAGCGCAGATGGATGCCTTCCACCCGTGGCGACTGCACGAAGATCTCGAACAGCGGGCGCGGCGCCGGCAGGCCCTCGACCTCGGCGCTGACGAACTTGACGGCGATGGTCGGCCGGTGGCCGCCCTGCGTGCCACGCTGGAAGAAATTGGTCCGCACCGCCGCGCCGACCAGATTGACGAAGCGGCGCAGGATGCGGTCCTCGTCGAGGCTGGGCACGTCGACCAGCGCGCTCTCGATCTCGGCCTGCAGCTCGGCCTGACGCTCCGCCCGGCGCTCGCCCCTGTCGGGATCGAAGCGGGCATGGAACAGCGCCACCAGCTTCTGGGTGATGGCGGGGTGGGCGTTGAGCGTCTGCCAGAGATAATCCTGGCTGAACGGGATGCCGACCTGGCGCAGGTAGCGCCCCAGCGCGCGCATCAGCGCGATGTCGCGCCAGCCGAGCTGGGCGTTGAGCGCGAGGGCGTTGAAGCCGTCGCTCTCGCCCCCGCGCAGCACCGCCATCAGCGTGGCGTGCAGCCGCGTCCCGAGCTTGTCGAGCGGGATGTCGCCGCCGCCGCGCCGCGACAGCAGCATGTCGTGCAGGTAGACCGGCGCCCCGCCGGCCGGGCGGATGGTGAAGGTGCGCTCGTCGATGACGACGAAGCCCATCGATTCGAGCAGCGGCACGCGCTCGGAGAGCAGGCGCGGCACCTTGTAGCTGAACACCTTGAGCGAGACCCGGCCGCGCTCGCGCAGCGACGAGGGGCGGAAATCCGCCGCCACCGGGCTGGCGTCGCTCAGGTCTTCGATCAGGCGCAGATCGTCGATCGCCTCGGGCGGCGCGCTGGCCGACTGGTAGCCGGCCGGAAACGCCCGGGCGTAGCGCTCCATCAGCTCGGTCGCCTTGCTGGCGGGAACCGTCGCCGCCAGCGCCTCGGCGAAACCGTCCGCCCAGGTGCGGATGATCTCGCCGATCGCCTCTTCCAGCGTCGCGCGGTTGACGTTCGGCACCTCGCCGGGGCCGCGCTCGATGATGAAGTGCACCCGCGTCAGCGGACCGTCGAGGAACATCGGGCGGAAGGCGGCGATCTGGCCGCCGAAGCTCGCCGCCAGCAGGTTGCCGATCTTCTCGCGCACTTCGCTGCCATAGCGGTCGCGCGGCACGAAGATGAGGATCGAGACGAAGCGGTCGAAGCGCTCGTTCAGCGCCAGCACCCGCACCCGGGGGTGCTCATCGAGCTGGAGAATGGCGAGCGCGAACTGGTAGAGCGCGGTCGAATCGATCTGGAACAGGTCGTCGCGCGGATAGGTTTCCAGCACCTTCACCAGCGCCCGGCCGGAATGGCTCTCGGGCGCGAAGCCGGCCCGCGCCAGCACGGTGGCGGTCTTGCGCCGGAGCATCGGGATGGTGCGGACCGAACTGGTATAGGCGGTGGCGGTGAACAGGCCGCAAATGCACAGCCCGCCGACCACCCGTCCCTGCGAATCGTAGCGCTTGACCAGCACCACGTCGATCCACGCCCGCCGGTGCACCCTGGACAGGGTGCGGGACTTGGTGACGATCAGCGGGGCGGGGTCGGCGAGCGCGTCGGTCAGGTCGGCGCTCACGCTGCGCGGGTCGCCGGTGGGGCGGAACAGGCGGAAATCCTCGTCCGCCGTCAGCCCCAGCGCATCCTCCATGCGCCGCTCGAACGTCGTCGCCTTCGGCCCGCCCGGCGTGCCGGTGGCCTGATAGTGGCGGCAGCCGAGAAAGGTGAAGCGCCCGGCCAGCAGCCATTCGAGGAAGGCGATGGCCTCTTCCCGCTCCTCGCGCGGCACCATGGCCGGGGCGAGGGTGAGATTGGTCACGGCGCCGCGCACCTGCGCCATCATCGGCTGCCAGGCGCCCACCACGACGCGCACCTGGTTCAGCACCAGGCTGAGTTCCTCGACCAGCGCCGCGCGCCGGCTCTCATCCTCGATCCGTGGCACATGGATCTGGATCAGGCTCTCGCGCCGCATGCGCGCGCCGGCCGACGTCTCGCCGGGAATCAGGCTGCTCACCTGGCCGTTGGCGTCGCGGTCGACGCCCATGATCGGGTGCACCACGAAGCTCGCGGTCAGGCCCTGCGCGTTCAGCGCGCCCATCACCGAATCGAGCAGGAACGGCATGTCGTCATTGACGATCTCGATCACCGAGACCCGGCCCAGCCGGTCGCCGCCCTCTGCGGCCTGCGGCTGCTCGATGCGGATGTCGAAGCTCTCGCGGCGGCGGAGCTTCAGATGGCCATAGGCGAGGCGCGCGAGCGTGGCGAGTTCGTGCGGGGTGTAGACACGCACATCCTCCGCCACCGCCCGACCGAACAAGCCATGGGCGAACCGGGCCGGCACGTCGCCGTCGGTCGCCTGCAGGATAAGGTCCGCCTGCTCGACGAGCTGGCGCGCAACGCGCTCGTCTTCGCTGGCCAGGAACCCTTCGACGCCCATCGCTTCCCCCTGCCGGATGCCCGGGCCCCTTATGGCCGCCCGCGTGCCGGCTGTCTCCGACATTTCTATTATACGTCTATTCTTCGCGCTGGAATGCGGGTTCCTCCTCGCCCATGCCTCTGTTGCCCGTCGGTCACAGCCACACAAGACTATCGCCCGCTTGATCTCGATCAAGCGGGCACCGCACCCCGCGCCTCACGAATAGGCGTGCGCCCCGTAGCGGGGCAAGTGATTCAAGGGGTTTGGGGCATGCCGTCCATCCGGTTCATATCAAGTCGCATTTCCGCTCCGGCGGCGGGGCTCGCGCTCATGGGCGCCGTGCTGGCCGGCACGCCGGCGCTCGCCGCCGACATGGGCAACGCCCCGCCGCTCGCCTACAAGGCCCCCGCCCCGGTGAAGGAGCCGAGCCCCTGGCAGATCCGCCTGCGCGTGCTCGGCGTGTTTCCCGAGGGCGGCGGCTCGGTGCACGGGGTCGGCGGCTCGAACCTCGACTATTCCGACTCCGTCGTCCCCGAGCTCGACATCACCTACTACTTCACCAAGAACTGGGCCGCCGAACTCATTCTCGGCGTGACGCCGCACGACATCAATGGCCGCGGCACGCTCTCCAACCTGAACAAGATCGCCGAGGTCTGGCTGCTGCCGCCGACCCTCACCCTGCAGTATCATTTCACCGATTTCGGCGCCTTCAAGCCTTATGTCGGCGCCGGCATCAACTACACCTTCTTCTTCGACCAGAAGGCCTATTCGGCCGATTCGATCGACGTGAAGGACACGTTCGGCTGGGCCCTGCAGGCCGGCTTCGACTACATGTTCGACGCCCATTGGGGCCTCAACGTCGACGTGAAGAAGCTGTTCCTGCAGCCCGATTTCGACGTCGTGGTCGCCGGCGAGACGCTGTCCGGCAAGGCCGATCTCGACCCGTGGATCGTCGGCCTCGGCGTCACCTACCGCTTCTGAGCGGCGGACACGCACAAATCGAAGGGCCGGCCCCGCGCCGGCCCTTTCGCGTTTCGCGCCCCGCTCAGTGGCGGAAATGGCGCACGCCGGTGAACACCATGGCGATGCCGGCCGCGTCCGCCGCCGCGATCACCTCATTGTCGCGGATCGAGCCGCCCGGCTGGATCACCGCGCTCGCCCCCGCCTCGATGGCGGTCACCAGCCCGTCGGCGAAGGGGAAGAAGGCGTCCGAGGCCACCACGCTGCCCCGCGTCAGCGGTTCCGCGAAGCCACCGGCCGCCGCCGCGTCGCGCGCCTTGTGGGCGGCGATGCGCGCCGAATCGACCCGGCTCATCTGCCCGGCGCCGATGCCCACCGTGGCGAGGTCCTTCGCGTAGACGATGGCGTTCGACTTCACATGCTTCACCACCCGGAAGGCGAAGGCGAGGTCGGCCAGTTCCTTCGTGGTCGGCGCGCGTTTCGTCACCACCTTCAGCGCCATGTCGTCGACCACCGCATTGTCGCGCGACTGCACGAGATAGCCGCCCGCCAGCGACTTCACCGCCGTGCCGCGCCCACGCGGGTCGGGCAGCGCGCCGGTGACCAGCAGGCGCAGATTCTTCTTCCCGCCGATGATGGCGGCGGCCTCCTCGGTGGCGTTGGGGGCGACGATCACCTCGGTGAAGATCTCGACGATGGCGCGGGCGGCCTCGGCGTCCAGCGTGCGGTTCAGCGCCACGATGCCGCCGAAGGCCGAGGTCGGGTCGCAGGCCAGCGCCTTGCGATAGGCCTCGACCAGCGACGCGCCCTCGGCCACGCCGCACGGATTGGCATGCTTGACGATCACCACCGCCGGCGCGCGGGCCGGGTCGAACTCGGCCACCGCCTCGAAGGCGGCGTCGGTGTCGTTGAGGTTGTTGTAGGAGAGTGCCTTGCCCTGCAGCTGGCGGGCGGTGGCGACGCCCGGACGGGCCGCGCCACCGACATAGAACGCCGCGCTCTGGTGCGGGTTCTCGCCATAGCGCAGCGCCTCGGCGAGGCGCCCGCCGAACACGCGGCTCTCCGCCGCCGCTTCGGTATTTTCCTTCGCCTCCACCTCCGCGAACCAGCCGGCGATGGCGCCGTCATAGGTGGCGGTGCGGGCATAGGCGAGCTGCGCCAGCCTGCGCCGCGTCGCCAGCGTGGTGCCGCCCTCGGCGTCGATGTCCGCCAGCACGGTGGCGTAGCTCGACGGGTCGACCACCACCGCGACATCGGCGTGGTTCTTGGCCGCGGCGCGGATCATCGCCGGGCCGCCAATGTCGATGTTCTCGACGCAGTCGTCATAGCCGGCGCCGCGCGCCACGGTCGCCTCGAACGGGTAGAGATTGACCACCACGAGGTCGATCGGCCCGATGCCGTGTTCCTTCATGGACGCCTGATGCTCTTCATTGTCGCGGATGGCAAGGATGCCGCCATGCACCGCCGGGTGCAGCGTCTTCACCCGGCCGTCCATCATCTCGGGAAAGCCGGTGAGGTCGGCCACGTCCAGCACCCTCAGTCCCGCCTCGGCCAGCGCCTTGCGCGTGCCGCCGGTGGAGACCAGCTCGATTCCCTTGCCGGCGAGCGCCTGGGCGAAGGGCACGAGGCCGGTCTTGTCGGAGACCGAGAGCAGGGCACGGGCGATGGGGCGGATTTCGGCGGACATGGGGGCGGCCCGTTCGTTGGAAAGAGGATGGCGCCGCCCTATCACGTCTCGCCTTCCGGGTGAACCTTGCACGGCGACAGGCGGGCAACCTTCGCGGCTCGCGGGGCTCGCACCTCAGGATGACGGCATTCGAGCGGCAACATCGTCATGCCGAGGTCCCGCCGGAGGCGGCCTCGAAGCACGCAGGCGCCGCCCGCCGACTACCCCCGCAGCGCCTTGAGCTGGACGAAGGTCCATTCCACCCGCGGCGTCTGCCGGGCGGTGCCGGTGATCACCAATTGCTCGGTGCGGCGCGGGCCGGCGCCGCTGCCGAGGAAGATGCTCTCCTCGATCGCCACGCTGCTGTCCGGCGCGGTGAAGGCCCAGTCGTCGCCGTCCGGCAGGCGCAGGATCACCGTCTGCCCGTCCGAGGCGCGCGAGGGCTCGACCGAGGGGTGCAGGTGAAAGCGCACCGCGTAGCGGCCCGGCTGGTCGGCGGAAAACTCCTCGCCCTGCGCCACCCGGAACAGGTCCTCGCCGTCGAGCCGCATGCCGTCGGGCGAGAGCCGCCAGGAGCGCTGGTGAACCACGCCGAAACGCTGGGCATAGCCGTCATGGCTGGCGCGCAGCACATCGGCCCCGCCGCGCTCGCCGCGGTCGACATGCAGGTCGGCCGGGCCGCCGAGCACCGGCGCGCCGCACAGCCTTGTCAGCGGCCCGGCGGAGAGGAAGCGGCAGGAGGAGGCATCCGCGACCACCACAGTGGAATGCGCCGCCGTCTGCCGGGCCACCGCGCGCCATTCCTCGCGTCCGGCGGAAGGCAGGCCGCAATTGACCACGAGGCGGTGTCGGCCGGCCGACAGCTCGAAGGAGAGGCAGCCCGCATGCGCCTCCAGGCTCAGCGGCAGCGGCGGCGGGGCGCCGGTGTCGGCGATCACCACCGTCGAGCCCGCCTCCATGCGCTGATAGCCCGAATAGGGCGCGTTGGAGATCGGGCGCCCGCGCGCATCGTCATAGGCCAGCACCGTGGCAAGCACGTCCGCCGGCGTCGGCCCCATGCCGTTGAAAAGCGCGAAGGCGCCGTCGGCATGGCGGAAGAAGCGCAGCATCGGCATCATCCGGTCGATGGCGTTCAGCAGCGTGGGCGGCGGCGCCACATGGCGCGCGCCATAGCACTGGCGCAAAGGCAGCAGGTCGAGCAACACCTCGATCAGCATGCCGGGATTGCGGCTGACATGGCCGCCATCGCCCAGCACCTGCCGGTCGAGTTCCTCGATCAGCCGCTTCTGCGCGGCGCGCATCAGCCGCGTCTGGTCGGCCATGCACAGGCTGGCCAGCGCCAGGGTGAGCGCGCAGGCGAGGCGCGGGCGCCCGTCCGGGGCGCTCGGCCCCACGCTCTTGATGTAGCGCACCTGCGCCGTCAGGCTGCGGAGGAAGCGGCGGTGAAAGCCCGGATCGGCGTCCTGCAGGATCAGCGGCGCCTGGGTGAGCCAGCTCGACACCCGGCGCGCGGCCACCTCCGGCGCCGATGCCTGCGGCAACCGGTGGCCGCGCATGGCGATCCAGTCGCCCACCAGCGCGCGGGCATGGGCCCGGGCGAGCGGCGAGGCGGAAGCCTGCAAATGCCGCAGCCAGCCGAACGAATAGAGCTCGCGCGCCCATTCCGGCGAGGGCGGCTCCATCTCGAAGGGCGAGGCACCGTCGGTCAGCACCAGCTTGCCGGCGAAACTGTAGCGCCCGGCATAGAACTCGCCGGCCCGCGCCGGGTCGCCGGTGCGCAATTCGTGCGGGGCGAACAGCAGCCGCGAGGGCACCGGCACGGATGTCGCGCGCCAGGGAAACCATGGATGCGCCAGGGTGCGCGCCACCAGGCTGTTCCAACCGGTCTCAGCCGCGAACAGCGCCAGCCGGGCGCGGTCCGCATGAATCTCGCGGGCCATCAGCGCCTCGGCCCTTCTCGACGACGCCCGGGAATCACCAGTTCTGCCATGCGCGCGAGCTTAGCGGAGCAGGACATCACGTCCAGCCGCACCCGGGCACGCCCGCAAACCGCCACGCCGGCCCTTGTCCACTCCCTCACGCCTTCTTCAACCGCGCCGCGAAGAAGCCGTCGAGGCCGGCGAAGCGCGGGTCCTCGTCCGGCAGATGGGTGGGCAGGGTGCGCACCTCGCCGGCGGCGTTGATCCATTCGGCGGCGATGCCGCACTCGCCCGGCGTGACCGGCAGGCGGGAAAAATCCGGGTGGGCGTTCAGAAACGCCTCGACCTGTCGCTCCCCCTCCTCCGGCTCCAGCGAGCAGGTGGAATAGACCAGCACGCCGCCCGGCTTCACCAGATCGGCGGCGTGGGCGAGCAGGCGGGTCTGCAAGGCCGCGAGGCTGGCGATGTCGGCCGGCGCCTTGGTCCAGGCGACTTCCGGGTGGCGGCGTATGGTGCCGGTGGCCGAACAGGGCGCGTCGATCAGCACGGCGTCGAACGGCCCGGCCTTGAGGCGCGTCGCATCGGCCTCGACGATATCGACGGCGAGGTTCAGCCGCGCCATGTTCGCCTTCAGCCGGCGCAGGCGCGGGGCGGAGCGGTCCACCGCCACCACCCGCGCGCCGGCGGCCGCAAGCTGCGCCGTCTTGCCGCCGGGTGCGGCGCACAGGTCGGCGATCGTCATGCCTGCAGCAGGATGAAGCAGCAGCGCCGGCAGTGCCGCCGCGGCGTCCTGCACCCACCATTCGCCCTCATTGAAGCCCGCCAGCGCGGTGACGTTGCCGGCCTCGACGAGCCGGATCGAACCCGTCGGCAGGAGGCGTCCGCCGAGCTTTTCCGCCAGGGCCGCCGCATCGCCCTTGGCAGTGAGGTCGAGCGGGGCCTCGCGCGCCAGCGCCCGCGCGACCGCCTCGCCGAGCGTCGGGCCATAGGCCGCCGTCCAGCCTTCCACCAGCCATTCCGGCTGGTCGGCGACGTCGGGCAGAAGCGCCCTGCCCTCCCGCGCGATCCGCCTAAGTACCGCATTTGCAAGGCCTTTGAAGCCGGCGGTGGAGGCCTGCTCGCCCACCAGGCTCACCGTGGTGCCCACCGCGGCATGGTCCGGCACGTCCATGAACAGGATCTGCGCCGCGCCGACGAGAAGCAGGATCTCGACCCGGCGCGCCTTGTCGGGAATGCCGCGCTCCAGCAGCGCGCGCAGCAGCCCGCGCAATCCCCCCAACCGCCGAAGCGTGGTTGCGGCGATCATCCGCGCCAGCCCCCGGTCGCGCTCCTCCAGCCCGCGCGTCAGCCGCTCGAGCGTCTCCTCCAGCGGGTGACCGCTTTGCAGCACGGCTTCGACAGCGTCCGCAGCCGCCCGCCGCGCCGCAAGGCCGGGGACGTCGGGCGGGGACGGGGAGCGGGGGGATGGGCGGGTATCTTTCATCGCGATGGGACTAGGCCGAGCCACGCGGGAAGGCAACCTTATCCCGAAGATCGCCGCTGCCGCCCACCCAAATGACCCCTTGGGGGTTGTCGAAGCGGGCGAGATTGGGTCCTATCCGTTTCCACTCCACCCGGGCGGCACGCTCCGCGCCCGGCCATTCCGCGCCCGCCCCTTCCCGGCCTTGCCTCGCAGCGAACGGAACATGCCGCACCTGATCCTCATCGCCGATATCGGCGGAACCTCCTCCCGCCTCGCCCTCGTCGGCCCGGACGGCGTGCCGCGCGACATCCAGATTCACCGCAATGATGACTTTGCCGGCTTCAAGCCGATGATCGAGGCCGACCTCGCCCAGCGCGGCCCGGGCGTCCATGCCTCGGTCGGCGGCGCGGTGCTCGCGGTCGCCGGGCCGGCGGACGAGGAGACGGTACGGCTGACCAACCGCGACTGGGCCTTTTCCAAGCGCGAGATGCGCCGGCATTTCGGCTGGCAGAAATTCGCCGCGGTGAACGATTTCCAAGCCCTCGCGCTCGGCGTTCCCGCGCTCGCCGCCGAGGATCTCCTCGCCGTCGGTGGCGGTGTCGCCGAACCGAAGGCGCCCATCCTCGTCTGTGGCCCCGGCACCGGCTTCGGTTCGGCCATGCTGGTGCAGATCGGCCGCACCCGCCATGTCCTCACCGGCGAGGGCGGCCGCGTGCGGCTCGGCGCCGCCGATTCCGAGGAGGCGCTGCTGCTCGGCCATATGGTGCGCGAACTCGGCCCGGTGGCGGTGGAGCACGCGCTGTCCGGCTCCGGCCTTGCCCGCATCCATCGCATACTGACCGGCGCCAGCCTGTCGCCCGAGGCGGTCATTACCGCCGCCCGCAGCGGCGAGGCGGCGGCGGGGGAGACCTGCAATGTCTTCCTGCGGCTGTTCGGCCGTATCGCCGGCGACCTCGCGCTGATCACCAATGCGCGTGGCGGCGTCTATCTCGCCGGCGGCGTCTCGGTCGGCCTCGCGCCGTTGTTCGCCGGCTCGCCCTTCCGCGCAGCCTTTGAGGAGCACCCGCCCTTCGAGGCGCGGCTGATCGAGATGCCGGTGCATGTCATCACCCACCCGACGCCGGGGCTGATCGGCTGCGGCCAGTTCGGCGGCCGCCTCGCCCGCACGCTCAAGCCCGGCCTGCACGTGGTGTGAAATCGGTCGCATCGGCGCGCGCCTCCAACGCCGCCGGGTCGAACCCCGCCCGCTCCAGCGTGGCGCGCATGTGGGCGGGCAGTGGCGCGCGTACGTCGATCGGCGCGCGATCCCTCTTCTGCGGAAGCACCACCCGGCGCGAATGCAGATGCAGGATCGGCCCGCCCGGCAGGCGCGAGGCGCCGCCATAGATGCTGTCGCCGAGGATCGGATGGCCGAGGGCGTCGAGATGCACGCGAAGCTGGTGCGTGCGCCCTGTCAGCGGGGAAAGCGCCAGCACCGCCAGACCCTCGCCTGCGGCGATCGTCGCCCACTCGGTGATCGCCTCCTGCCCGCGCGGATCGACCGCCATCCACCAGCCGCGCGTCGGCGAGCGCTTGGCGAGCTTCAGCTCGATGCGCCCGCGCGGCTGCGCCGGCACGCCGCGCACCACCGCCATGTAGGTCTTTCCCACCGTGCCGTCGGCGAAGGCCTTGCCGAGATCGGCCAACGCCTTGCGGTGGCGCCCGAGCACGAGGCAGCCGGAGGTGTCCTTGTCCAGCCGATGCGCCAGCTCGGGTGCGTTCGGCAGGCCGAAGCGCAGCGCGTCGAGATGGTCGGCCAGCGTCTCGCCGCCTTTCGGCCCCTTGTGGACCGCGAGGCCGGGCGGCTTGTCGATGACGAGCATCATGCCGTCGCGGTGCAGGACGCGGGCGGCGATGTCGAACGGTGCATCGGTGGCGGAGGGCGCGCTCTGGGAAGACGAAACGATCTGGCTCATCGCGCCGTCACACCATAAAGCCGGGCGCGCGTCGAGAGCCCGCCGGGCCGGCCTCCGGTTACTTCGCCACCCAGCCGCCGTCGATCTGCTGCAGCGAGCCGGTGATCGAACGGGCGTTGTCGCCGGCGAGGAACACCGCCAGCGCCGCCACTTCCTCGACGGTGACGAACTGCTTGGTGGGCTGCTCGGCCAGCAGCATGTCCTTCACCTCCTGCTCGCTCATGCCGCGCGCCTTCATGGTGTCGGGGATCTGCTTCTCCACCAGCGGCGTCCAGACATAGCCGGGGCAGATGGCGTTGACGGTGATGCCGAACGGCGCGGTCTCCAGCGCCACGGTCTTGGTCAGGCCGGCGATGCCGTGCTTGGCCGACACATAGGCCGACTTGAAGGGCGAGGCGATGAGCGCATGGGCCGAGGCGGTGTTGATGATGCGGCCCCATCCGCGCGCTTTCATGCCCGGCACGGCGGCCTTGATGGCGTGGAAGGCGGCGGAGAGGTTCAGCGCGATGATGAGGTCCCATTTGTCGTCCGGGAACTCCTCCACCGGGGCCACATGCTGCACGCCGGCATTGTTCACCAATATGTCGACCGAGCCGAGCTTTTCGTCCGCCAGCGCGATCAGGCCGGCGCATTCCGAGCCCTTGGTGAGATCGGCGTCGGAATAGAGCGCCGCAACCCCGAAGCTGGTCTCGATGTCCGATCGCTCCTGCTCGATCGCCGCCGCGTCGCCGAAGCCGTTCAGCGTGACGTTCACCCCCTCGGCGGCCAGGGCGCGGGCGATGGCGAGGCCGATGCCGCTGGTCGATCCGGTGATGACGGCGTTCTTACCCTTCAAGGACATAGGAGGTTCCTCATGCGACGGAGACGGGCGGCGCGGGCCGCCCGCTGGACATTAATGCGGGGCGATGACAGGTGCGTCACCGCCCCGTGCCGGAGATCACGCGCCGCACAATGAGGCGGCTGCGTGGAAGCCTCAAGGCTGCTTGAGGCAGACCGCGACGACTTCCTTCACCGGATGCTCGCACGCGACCACGGTCTTGCCGCCGTCATCGGCGAAGGACGCGATGTGCTGGAAGCCGCGGTCGGTGTTGACGCAATAGCCGGAGAGAACCACCTCGCCGGCCTCGCAGCCGCTCGTGCAGCCTGCCGACGGGCAGGGCGCGCTGCGCACGGTAATGTCGGAAGACCCGGGCGCACCCGGGGCTCCGGCCGTTCCGGCGGGGCCCTGCGGACCGGTGGGCCCGGCCGGGCCGACGGGACCGGTGGCGCCGGCAGGGCCTGCCGCACCCGCAGGGCCGGCGGCCCCCGTTTCGCCCTTTGCACCGGCGGGACCGGCCGGGCCCGACGGCCCTTCGAAACACGCTGCCAAGGGCAAGGCGAGCGCGGCGACGAGAATGAGTTTGAAAACCTGCATGGAACCCCCAATAAGCTACCCAGCGACTGTATCCTGCTCCGGCTCCCGGTGGGTCACAAGGGAGCGGCACGCGGAAAGCCGCCGATCCCGGCAACTCTTTTCTCGCGCCGGCTTCCGCCTCGCCGCCGCCACGCGGCGTGCGGAAAACCGGTGGCGTCATGGCGCCGTGACCGGGGAAGCGCTATATTGGTTTCATGTCGGCTTCCACTCTCCCGTCCGCCGGCCCGCACGGGCCCGACGACCATGACCACGCGGCCTGCGTGGCGGGTGCCATCGCCCGCTTCGAGGCGCGTTGCGCCCTGAGCGGGGCGCGGCTGACGCCGCTGCGCCGGCGGGTGCTGGAGGAACTGGCCGACAGCCACACCCCGCTCGGCGCCTATGATCTGGTGGAGCGTCTCGGCACCTCCGGCGAGAAGCCGCCGCCGATGTCGGTCTACCGGGCGCTGGACTTTCTGGTGTCGGAAGGGCTGGCCCACCGTATCGAGAGCCGCAACGCCTATCTGGTCTGCGGCCGCGAGCACGGGCCGGATGACGTCATTGTGTTCCTCATCTGCGAAGGTTGCGGCGTGACCGCTGAAGTCGCCTCGCACGCCATCGGCCGCGACCTCGCCTGGGCGACGCGTGCCGAAGGCTTCACCCCGCGCACGCCGGTGGTGGAGATTGCCGGCACCTGCGCAAGATGCCGTAAAGCCGTCGCGGCGGAAGCTGCCGCGACCGGACGCACCGAAGACGAACGCACTGAGGTTGAACGCACTGGGATCGAACGCATCGGGGCAGCCCGTTGACGGCCCGCCCGCTCCGGCTTAACCCCTGCGACACGCTGCGCTTCCCAGTCTCCGGACGATAACCGCCATGGACGCCCTCTCCCCCGCCCCCGTCGTCGCGCCCGATCTGGAAGCCGCCGGCCCCGCGCCGCGCCGCCTCACCGTCGCCGTCAAGGTCGGCGGCGTCACCGTCGGCGGCGGGGCGCCGGTGGTCGTGCAGTCGATGACCAACACCGACACCGCCGATGCCGAAGGAACCGCCCGGCAGGTCGCCGCGCTCGCCCGCGCCGGCTCGGAGATGGTGCGCATCACGGTCGACCGCGATGAGTCCGCCGCCGCCGTGCCGGAGATCAAGGAGCGCCTGCTCCGCATGGGGCTCGACACCCCGCTGGTCGGCGACTTCCACTATAACGGCCACCTGCTGCTGACGAAGTACCCGGAGTGCGCGCAGGCGCTCGACAAGTACCGCATCAATCCCGGCAATGTGGGCTTCGGGCAGAAGCGCGACCGGCACTTCACCACCATCGTCGAGCAGGCGATCAAATACGCCAAGCCGGTCCGCATCGGCGCCAATTGGGGCTCGCTCGACGACGACCTGCTCACCGCGCTGATGGACGAGAATGCCAGGCTGCCCCGCCCGGCGGCGGCCCGCGCCGTCACCCGCGAGGCGCTGGTGCGCTCGGCGCTGCTCTCGGCCGCGCTGGCCGAGGAGATCGGCCTGCCGAGGAACCAGATCATCCTCTCCGCCAAGGTCTCGGCGGTGCAGGACCTCATCACCGTCTATGCCGAGCTGGCGCGCCGCGCCGATTACGCGCTGCATCTCGGCCTCACCGAGGCCGGCATGGGTTCGAAGGGCATCGTCGCTTCCACCGCCGCGATGGGCGTGCTGTTGCAACAAGGCATCGGCGACACCATCCGTGTCTCGCTGACCCCCGAGCCCGGCGGCGACCGCACCCGCGAGGTGACGGTGGCGCAGGAAATGCTGCAGACCATGGGCCTGCGCACCTTCGTGCCGCTGGTCGCCGCCTGCCCCGGCTGCGGGCGCACCACCTCCACCACCTTCCAGGAACTGGCCTTCGAGGTGCAGGACTTCATCCGCACCTCGATGCCGGAATGGAAGAAGCGCTATCCCGGCGTCGAGACCCTCAACGTCGCGGTGATGGGCTGCATCGTCAACGGACCTGGCGAGTCGAAGCATGCCGATATCGGCATCTCGCTGCCCGGCACCGGCGAGTTCCCCACCGCGCCGGTCTATCTCGACGGCAAGAAGGCGATGACCCTGCGCGGCCCGAGCCTGCGCGAGGATTTCAAGAAGATCGTCGAGGACTATGTCGAGCGCCGCTTCGGCGTCGGACGCCAGCCCTCGAAGGTCGACGCGGCGGAATGAACCGATGAAGAAGGGCTACAGGCAGCTTCTCGCCGAGGCCGACGCCCTCGTCACCGCGATCGACGTCGCCGAAGCCGCCGCCCTGCAGGGCGAGGCGGACGTGGTCTTCGTCGACCTGCGTGATCCGCGCGAACGCGAGCGGGAGGGCACCATATCAGGCGCCTTCTCCTGCCCGCGCGGCATGCTGGAGTTCTGGGTCGACCCGGAAAGCCCCTACGCCAAGCCGGTCTTCGCCGGGGACAAGCGCTTCGTTTTCTTCTGCGCCAGCGGCTGGCGCTCGGCGCTGGCCACCAAGACGGCGCAGGAAATGGGACTGGAGAAGGTTTGTCACCTCACAGGCGGCTTCACCGCGTGGAAGGCGGCAGGCGGCGCGGTGGAGACCCTGGCGCCGAAGGGGTAAGGGGTGCGGCAGGGATGCGCCCGGCTGACCATCCTTCGAGGCTCGCTGCGCTCGCACCTCAGGATGACGTGGCTCCATGAGGAAGACGCGGAGGCGCGCCCTCTTCGGAACGCCCTCTTCGGAACGCCGTCATCCTGAGGCGCCCGGCATCGCCGAGCCTCGAAGGATGGTCGCCTGAAGAAACCCCTTCCATACTCCCCGACGCGACGTCATCCTGAGGTGCGAGCGCAGCGAGCCTCGATGGATGGTCATCCGGGACTAAGAAACCCCTTCCATACTCCCCGACGCGACGTCATCCTGAGGTGCGAGCGCAGCGAGCCTCGAAGGATGGTCATCCGGGACGAAGAAACCCCTTCCATACTCCCCAACGCGACGTCATCCTGAGGTGCGAGCGCAGCGAGCCTCGAAGGATGGTCATCCGGGAACGAAAATGGGTGCGTTCGTCTACATGCTGCGCTGCGCCGACGGTTCGTTCTATGTCGGCTCGACCAGCGGTTCGTTGGAGAAGCGCCTCGCCGAGCACCAGAGCGGCAGCTATCCCGGTTATACGTTTCGGCGCCGGCCGGCAGTTTTAGTGTGGTCCGAACCGTTTGAACGCATCACCGACGCCATCGCGGCCGAGCGGCAGATCAAGGGCTGGAGCCGGATCAAGAAACAAGCGCTCACGCGAGGCGAGTGGGAGACGCTGCGACAGGCCGCGCGACGGCCGTCACGCCGGGAAGGGTGACGCGCGAGGTCGACCATCCTTCGAGGCTCGCTGCGCTCGCACCTCAGGATGACGTGGCTTTTAGGTACAGCCTCGACGGGTCGGAGTTCTCATCGGAGCGCCGTCATCCTGAGGGGGCGCGCAGCGAGCCTCGAAGGATGGTCATCCCCCACCCGTTGCCCTCTTGCCCCTTATCGCGTAAAAGCCCGCGCTCGCCCGAGCCTGTGAATGGCAGGGCCTTCAGGAGATCAGACATGGGCTACAAGGTCGCCATCGTCGGTGCCACGGGTAATGTGGGCCGCGAAATGCTCGACATCCTCTCCGAGCGCGGTTTTCCCGCCGACGAGGTGGTCGCGCTCGCTTCCCGCCGTTCGGTCGGCACCGAGGTTTCCTTCGGCGACAAGACGCTCAAGTGCAAAGCCCTGGAGAACTACGACTTTTCCGACACCGACATCTGCTTGATGTCGGCCGGTGGCGACGTGTCCAAGGAATGGTCGCCGAAGATCGGCCGCCAGGGCTGCGTGGTGATCGATAATTCCTCCGCCTTCCGCTACGATAGCGACGTGCCGCTGATCGTGCCGGAGGTGAACGCCGATGCCATCACCGGCTTCACCAAGAAGAACATCATCGCCAACCCCAACTGCTCGACCGCCCAGCTCGTCGTGGCCCTCAAGCCGCTGCACGACAAGGCGACGATCAAGCGCGTCGTCGTGGCGACCTATCAGTCGGTCTCCGGCGCCGGCAAGGACGCCATGGACGAGCTGTTCGCGCAGACCCGCGCGGTGTTCGTCTCCGACCCGGTGGAAGCCAAGAAGTTCCCCAAGCGCATCGCCTTCAACGTCATTCCTCACATCGACGTCTTCATGGAAGACGGCTACACGAAGGAGGAATGGAAGGTGATGGTCGAGACCAAGAAGATCCTCGACCCCAAGATCAAGCTCACCTGCACCGCCGTGCGCGTGCCGGTGTTCATCTCCCATTCCGAGGCGGTGAACGTCGAGTTCGAGAACCCGATCAGCGCCGAGGAAGCCACCGAGCTGCTGCGCAACGCGCCGGGCGTGCTGGTCGTCGACAAGCGCGAGCCGGGTGGCTACATCACCCCCTATGAGGCGGCCGGCGAGGACGCCACCTATGTCTCGCGCATCCGCGAGGACGCGACGGTAGAGAACGGCCTGTCTTTCTGGTGCGTGTCGGACAATCTGCGCAAGGGCGCGGCGCTGAACGCGGTGCAGATCGCCGAAGTGCTGATCAACCGCAAGCTGATCCAGCCCAAGGCGCAGAAGGCCGCCTGAGGCGACCCTCGCGAGGCGTGGAGAGATTATGACGGCCGCCTCCGGGCGGCCGTTGCCGTTTGCGGCGCGGATCGTCACCATTCCGCCGAACTCAGCCGCCACCACTGCGTCACCGCGGCTGCATCGGAGATGGCCCGACGTGATTCAGCGACTTATGGCGACCCTCATCGTCCTCACCGCCCTCACCGGCTCCGCGCTCGCCCACCCTCATGTCTGGGTCGAGGTGCACTCCGAGCTCGACTACGCGCCGGACGGCACGCTTTCCGGCGTGCGGCATCACTGGAAGTTCGACGAGGCGTTCTCGACCTATGCCCTGCAGGGGCTCGAGACGACGCCCGACGGCAAGCCGAGCGAGAAGACGCTGAAGGATCTGGCGCAGGTGAACATCGAATCCCTGCATGAATTCGACTTCTTCACCTATGCCAAGCGCGGCAAGCAGGACATCAAGTTCCTGCCGCCCAAGGACTATTCCCTCACCTATGACGGCACGGCGCTGACCCTGCACTTCACCCTGCCCTTCGCCAAGCCGCCGGCGCGAAAGGGCGAACTGGCGCTCGATGTCTACGACCCGACCTATTTCGTCGCCTTCCAGCTCGCCGACGACAACCCGGTGACGCTCGCCGGCAATGCCGGGGACTGCGCCCTGACGCTGCATCGCCCCGACCCGGCGGCGACCGGCAGCTCGACGACGCTGTCGGAGGGTTTCTTCAATGCCCTCACCTCGGCGAGCCAGTTCGGCTCGCAATTCGCCAATCGCGTCACGGTGAAGTGCTCGTGATCCGCCGGCTGGCGCTGTTCGTCCTGACGCTGGCCGCCGGCGCGCTGATGCTGCACCCCGTGCTGGCGCAGAGCCCGTTCGGCGTCGGCGCTCCCTCGCCACCCGAGGCGGGGGGCTTTGCCGGCTTCATCCTCGCCAAGCAGGCGGAGTTCTACCGCCTGCTCACCTCGGCGGTGCGCGCCTCAAAGCAGGACGGCCATGCGGTGCTGCTGCTCGGCGGCATCTCCTTCGCCTATGGCGTGTTCCACGCCGCCGGGCCCGGCCATGGCAAGGCGGTGATCTCGTCCTACCTGCTCGCCAACGAGGCGACGCTGAAGCGCGGTGTCGGCCTCGCCTTCGCCAGCGCGCTGGCGCAGGCGCTCACCGCCATCGTGGTGGCCGGCATCCTCGCCGCCGTCATCGGCGCCACCGCCGCCACGATGAGCCGGGCGGTCACCGTCATCGAGCTAGCCGCCTATGGCCTTATCGTCCTCATCGGCCTGCGCCTCGCCTGGAGCAAAGGCCGCGCACTCGCCGCCGCCTGGCGCGGCGGGCCGGCGCACCTGCACGGTCCGGATTGCGGTTGCGGCGACGACCACGCCCACATGCCGGCCCCGCAGGATCTGCCGCGTGGGCGCGGCTGGCGCGAATGGTGGGGGGCGGTGATGTCGGTGGGGCTACGTCCGTGCTCCGGCGCCATTCTCGTGCTGGTCTTCGCGCTGGCGCAGGGCATCTTCTGGGTCGGCGCCGCCTCGGCCCTGCTGATGGGCGTCGGCACGGCGCTGACGGTAAGCGGCGTCGCCGCACTCGCGGTATTCGCCAAGCACGCGGCAGTGCGGCTCGCCGCCAATCGGCCCGGCTCGGTGGCGGCAGTGGCGTTACGTGGCGTCGAGTTCCTCGCCGCGCTGGCGCTTGTCGCCTTCGGGCTCGCGCTGTTCTTCGGCTTCATGGCAACGGAACGGCTGACGCTGGGCTAGCGCCCCGCCTGCCCCTTATCGCAGACCGCCGCCGGCCGCGCCGAGACCGGATGATGTCGGCGCGAGCCGGCCCCGCGCAGCGCCGTGGCCGGGAAGCTGAAGGGCTTCAGTCCTTGAGATAGTCGTGGACCACCGTGCCGAGGCCGAGGGTGAGGTCGGTGCGGAAATGCGCCGCCGACAGCACTTCCAGCACCGGGAGCTTGGCGACGTCGGCCAGTGCGTGCGGAAACAGGCCGAGAGCGCCCGGCCCGGTCCACGCCTCCTGCACGACGACATTTTCCAGATGGTACTCGACCAGTTCGCACACCCGTGCCGAGCCATCGACATGGGGAATGATCTTGATAACCCAGTTCGGCCCCAGCAGCGATGCGTGCAGGGCCGCCTTGTCGAGCGCCTCGAACTTGTAGCCCATGGTGGCGGAGGTCACGAGGACACTGCCGTAATGCAGCGTCCCGACCAGCGTGTCGCTCTCGATGCGCAGCGACGGTTTGGCGAGTTTCTTGGGAAAGCCCCACAATTCGCGGCCGCCGGCAATCGGCGCCTCGTCATCCAGATACATGGAATGGACGTAGCCGCCCTTTACCCCGTTTAGCTCGACCGGGATCACCTGCCCGGTTTCGGTGTAGTCGCCGAAGCCGGTGGAATCCGGCATGCGGATGAACTCGTATTTGACGATCGGCTCGACCACCTTGAGCGGCTCGGGCACCACCTTCTCCAGCGCCGCCGGATCCGTGCGGTAGGTGATGACGAAGAATTCGCGGTTGAAGAACCTGTACGGCCCCTTGGGGTAGGAGGGGCTGGTGAGCGGCATGGAATAGGCGGTGCGGCGAACGTCTTCGATCTTCATGTCGGGGGACCTCCTGGGCGACGCAGCAGCGTAGCCGATCTGCCGCGTCGCGCGGGAGTCGCGGCGGCCGGACCCTGGCGTTTCGGGTCCGGCCGCGCAGGGCTCAGAAGCGGTAGGTGAAGCCGCCCTTGACGGTGTTGGTCTCGACCTCGCTGGCGAACTGCCCCTCATAGCCGAGGTTCAGCAGCACGTTCTCGCCCACCGCGAAGTCGACGCCGGCACCGAACAGGAAGCTGTCCTCGGCGATCGGCGCGCCGGCAACGGTGAAGGCCGTGCCGGTCGAGGCGAAGGCCATGCCGAGTTCCGGCGTGATATCGCCATAGGCGTGACGCCAGGCGAAGCTCGCATGCGGGGTCACCGTGCCTTCGCCCATGGCGAAGGTGGTGGCGAGCCGCAGGCCGAGCGTCGAATAGGGCACGTCATAGGAGAGGCCGGAGGAGACCAGCCCGCTGGTGAACGCCCCGGTCTCGGTGAAGCTGTCGGTGTCGATCCAGCTCCACGCCATCTGCGCGAAGGGCTCCAGGGCGATGCTGCCGGCCTCGAAGGCATAGGCGGCCTCGACGAAGACATTCGCCGTCGAGCCATCATAGGAGCCGAGCGGGTTCTCCAGCAGGCTCAGCATGGACACGGTGCGCGTCGTGTCGATGTCGCTCCAGCCATAGCTCACCCCGCCGCGCAGGTGGAAGGCGTCGAAGCTGGCGCCGGCATAGGCGGCGAGGATCACCGTGTCGGCATCGGCACTGCTCAGTCGGTCGTCGACATCGGAGCTGGCAGAGGCGTAGCCGGCCGCCAGACCGAAGGTGAAGTTGCCGGAGGTCACGTCGCCGCCGGCGAGGAAGCCGCCGAGCGAGGAGTCGACGTCGGCGGAATTGCCGGTGCCGTCCGCCGAGTTCCACTGGCCGAAGCCCTGCGCCCAGGCCGCATAGACCGGACCCACCGGCTCCGCCGGCAGGGCCTTGACCGGGAACGGGCTCGCCGCTTCCGGCGCCTTGGCCGCATAGGCCGTCACCGGCCCGCCGCTGGCCAGCGCCGCCAGCGCCGGGGAAGCGCCCGTCGCCGAGACCTGGCGCAGGCGGCCGACCAGCGTGTCGGCGATCAGCGAGGACTGATAGAACAGCGTGGTGCCGAGCGAGGCATGCACCTCGCCGGACAGCAGGTCGTAGCCGGCGCGGATCGCCTGTTCCTGCCCGGTGGTGCCGGCGAGCACGGTCGCCTGCAGCAGGCTGCCGTCGGCGCGATCAAGGGCGCCGGCGACGCTCGCCTGGTTGGCGGTGCGGGCGAGGCTGGCAAAGGCGACGTCGTTGCGCGCGATCGACAGGGTCACCGACGCGTCGTCACGGCCGAGCTCGGCATCGACGAACAGGAAGCCGGGTTCCTGGAGCGCGAACTGCGCGGCCGGCGTGGTGGTCGAGGCGGCGGAGACGATCTCGTAGACCGCGCCGTCATAGATCGGCCCGATCGCCGACAACACGACCGTGCCACCATTGATCGCCAGCGTGTCGGTGACGATCTGGTCCGAGGCGAGCCCGCTCAGTTCGACCTCGTAGAACGAGCCGGCCTCGAAGGTCGTCGTGCCGGCGACGGTCACGGTGCCGATGGAGTTGCCGGGCGACACCGTGCCGCCCTCGCCGACGGTCAGTTCGCCGACGGCCGCGTTGCCGCCGAGGAAGCCCCCGTCGCCGACGGTGAGAGCGGCCGATGCCAGCGAGCCGTTCAGGACGAAGTCGCCATCGACCTGCACCTCGCCGTCGAAGGCGGACGTGCCCGTGCCGGTGAAGCTGGAACCCTCGTCCACCAGCAGCGTGCCGAAGTCGCGGTACTGCGCATCGTCGCCGAGCAGGGACAGGTCGAACGTGCCGCTGCCGCCCAGTTCGAAGGTGTTGTAGCCGTCATTGCCGAGGACCAGGCCGACCACTTCGCTGCCGTCCATATAGACGAACAGATCGTCGCCGCCGCCCATGTCGACCGCGACCTCGTTGTCGCTGCTGATCAGGCCGGCATTGACGATGGTGTCATCCTGCGTGCCGATGAGGGTGATCGCCGTGCCGTCGGAACGGATCGTGCCGGCATTGTAGATCTGCGTCGCGAACGGGGCGGCCCCCTGCGAGCTGTCGTCGATCAGTATGGCGCGGCCGACATCGTCGAAATCGACGTTCGGGAAATTGTCGAAGGCCTCGATCACGCCGCCTTCGTAATTGTAGATGGTGCCGCCGCCGGCGGCGATGCCGTCCGCCGTGTTCGGGTCGCCGTCATTGGTGCCGGTGGCGCCCGTGCCCTGGATCAGGCCGTAATTGTGCAGCAGCACCTGGCCGTCGACATCGACGCCATCGCCGTCGCCGTCCGGCACCCCGTCCACTTCGCCGTCATCGTCGATGAGGCCCGTCACTTCGCCGCGAATGGTGCCGTAATTGACAACTTCGACGAGCGTGTCGCCGCTGCTGTCGACGTTGATGCCCGAGCCGTTGCGGCCGACGATCAGGCCGCCCTCATCGTTCTGCAACGTCACGGCACCGTCGCCGGTCACGCCATGCTTGGCGCCGATGATCTGTCCGGTCGAGGTGTTGACCACGGTGCCGCCATCGTCCTGGAAGTCGATGCCGTCGCCGTCGCTGGTGAGGTCGGTGGACTGGATGAGGCCGTGATTGATCACCACGGCGCCGCTGCCGGGGCGGATGCCATCGGCGACCGCGGACTGCAGCGTGCCGTAATTGACGATGGTGATGTCATTGTCCGGCGAGGTCAGGTCGGCGAAATCGAGCGCCTGCCCGGCGCCGCCGTCGATCAGGCCGTGGTTCTCGATGTAGATCTGCGCGTCCGAGGTGTCTGAATCGGCGGCGAACTTGAAGCCGTCATCCATGCCCAGAATCTGTCCGCCCTCTTTGTTGATGAGGGTGAACGAGACCAGCGTGTCGATGCTATCCTCGTCGTCGATCTTCAGGGCGCGGCTTTCCGCCTCCAGCGTCTGGATGGTGCCGGAATTGGTGAGGACGATGGTGCCCGCGCCGAAGCGGATGGCATCGTTGTCCTCGGCGGTGATGGTGCCGCTATTGTCGATATTCACATAGGCGCTTTCCGCCGTCGCCTTGTTGAGATCGAACACCTGGCCGCCGGTAGCGGTCATCGAGCCGGTGTTGACGACGTACAGTTCGCCATCGGCGAAAGCGCCGTTGATGCGCACCGTGTCATCGTCCGAGGTGATGTCGCCAGCATTGTGGAAGGTGAGCGTGCCGCTCACATCGGCGGCGCTGTCGAGCGTGCGGTCGCTGCTTTCGATCGTGCCGTTGTTGCGCAGGTCAATCCCCGCGCCGGTGGCCGGCGCGCTCCAGGTGATCGCCGTTCCGTCGACCTCCAGCGCGCCGCCCATCTCGATCAGGCCGGTATCGGTCCCGGACACGCTTTGCGGGTTGGTCTCGACCACGCCATTCGGCACGGAGAAGGACTCGGCGCGGGCGCCGGAGGCGATGGCGATGGCGAGCGGCGCGACGAGAAAGGCGCCAGCGGCTACCAGCGCAAGGCCGCTGGTCGATGAAAAATAGCGATTCATGGCAAGAAATCCCCGGACATCTTCTTTTGATACCTCCGGCTAGCGGGCGGCGATGACAGCGGGGTGACAGTTCGCCGGCGCACGCGCCGTTCTTCGCGCAACCGCTCCACGCGCGCGCCGGACGTGGCGCCGCGACCACAGTCGGGCCGTTAAGCTATTGATATGTCTTATGGTATCAAAAGACCGTCAGAAGACGACGAGCCCCGCCGCGCCGCTCTCGGTGCCAATGGCGAGGGCACCGCCATCGCCGCGCCAGGCCAGGGCTGTGACGGGCGCGGCATCGGGGCTGCGCAGCAGGATTTCGGCGCCGTCGGAAATCCGCACCATCAGCACCAGCCCGTCCTCATAACCGCAGGCGATCACCTCGTCGCGCGGATGGGCGGCAACGGCCGAGACGCGCACGTCGCGCGGCGCCAGCATGGTCGGCTGCTTGCCCATCGGCCCCTCCTTGCTGGCGAAGGGCCAGAGGATCGCCTCGCTGGAGCCGGAAGTGGCGAGGAACTTGCCGCCCGCGGTGAAGGCCATCGAGGTCACCCGCGACGGGTAGCCCGACATCCGCATATGGCCGCCATCGGCGAGGCGCCAGCCATGCAGCGCCGCCTCCTGCATGGTCGTCACCACGAAGCGCGTGTCCGGGCTCCACATCACGCCGCGATGCGAGCCTTTCCATTCCAGGAATTCCGGCTTGGCCTGGGCGTTGGGGAACCACAGCGAGACGCCGCCATAATGGGCAACGGCGAGGCGCGTGCCCTTCGGCGCGAAGGCGAGGCCGCCAACAGTGGAGGGGAAGTCGTGCGACTTGCGCTCGCCCTTGCCCGGCTGGAAATGCGCGGTCTTGCCGGCGGAGAAGGCCACCGCGCCATCCGGCCCAGCCGCGACCTGGTCGATCCAGCGGCCCTTCTGCTCGAACAGCGCCTGCATCGTGCCATCGGCCAGCGTCGCCACCACCCGCCCGTCATCGCCGCCGGTGAGGAGACGTCTGTCGTCGCCGGCCACCGACAGCACTGCGCCCTTATGCGCCGCGAGCCGCGTCTCTCCTTCACCGACCAGCACCACCTCGCCCTCGCCGAGCGCGAAGGCGGCGCTCGCGCCGAGGAATCGGACGCCCACCACGGCACCGTCGAGATCGAGCCGGCGGAGTTTCGAGGTGAGGGAGGAGGGAGAGGAGGAAAGAGGGGGCATCGGCTTCCGGCGGCTGGGGACTGACATGCCCGGTTAGCCTAAAAGCAGCGCCGCGTCACGGGCGGATGCCCTGCCCGCTCCGCGTCATCCCGAAGCGACCGCCCGCCCGCGCCGGGCATCGTCATCGGCCTGCCGACCGATGCCGGTTCCACGCCGCCCCGCGGCCGGCGCGACGGCCGGCGCGCGCCGGCCCCCGCGCTCAGGCGACGCAGCTCAGGAAGCCCTTCTCCAGCGCCGCCGCGTCAAGCTGCCGGCCGATGAAGACGATGCGGCTCGTCTTCGCCTCGTCCGCCCGCCAGGGGCGCTGGTGGTCGCCGTCGAGGATCATGTGGACGCCCTGGAACACGAAGCGGTCCGGGTCGTCCTTGAAGGCGAGGATGCCCTTCGAACGCAGGATGTTCGGCCCTTCGGTCTGGGTCAGTTCCTGAATCCAGGGGAAGAACTTGTCGGCATCGAGCGGCTTGTCCGAGGCGAAGGAATAGGAGCGCATGTCCTCGTCGTGAAAGTGGCGGTGGCCACCTTCCAGAAAGTCCGGGTCGATGGCCTGGATGCGGTCGAGGTCGAACGCGCCCTGCCCCAGCACCTTGTCGATGGCGATCTCCGAGCGCTGGGTGCGATGGATGCGGGCGAACGGGTTGATGGCGCGGATGCGCATCTCCACGTCCTTCAGGTCGGTCTCGGAGACCAGGTCAGTCTTGTTGAGCAGGATCACGTCGGCGAAGGCGATCTGGTTCTTGGCTTCCGGCGCGTCCTTCAGCCGGTCCTTCAGCCATTTGGCGTCGGCCACCGTCACCACCGCGTCGAGCATGGTCTTGGCGCCCACCGTCTCATCGACGAAAAAGGTCTGGGCGACCGGGGCCGGGTCGGCGAGGCCGGTGGTCTCGATGATGATGCCGTCGAAGTCGTTCTTGCGACGCAGCAGCCCGTCGATGATACGGATGAGATCGCCGCGCACCGTGCAGCAGATGCAGCCATTGTTCATCTCGAACACTTCCTCGTCGGCGCCCACCACGAGGTCGTTATCGATGCCGATCTCGCCGAACTCGTTGACCACGACAGCGAATTTCTTGCCGTGCGGCTCGGAGAGGATGCGGTTGAGCAGCGTCGTCTTGCCGGCACCGAGATAGCCGGTGAGCACGGTGACGGGAATCTTGGCGGAAGCCATGTCGGCCATGGTGAACTCCAGTGAGTCTCAAACGCGTCGTCCCGGACGCCGCCGCGCGGCGATCGGGGACCGCTTGTCCGTTCAAATATACCACGCGTCCCGTGCCGTCCTGCGGCCGCCCGGGACGCGGACAGATCAGGGGTCAGCTCGACAGGGCCGAGGAGAGCTGGGCGATGTTGTTCTTCACCATGTCGATGTAGGTGCTCGCCGGGCCCTTGTCATCGGAGAGCGCGTCCGAAAACAGTTCGCCGCCGATCTTCGCCTTGGTCTCCTTGGCGATGCGCTTCACCAGCCGCGGATCGGAGATGTTCTCCATGAACACGGCCGGGATGTTCTCGGCCCTGATCTGGCGGATGATGCGGGCGACGTCCTTGGCGGAAGCCTCCGACTCGGTGGAAACGCCCTGCGGGGCGATGAACTCGATGCCATAGGCGGCACCGAAATAGCCGAAGGCGTCGTGCGAGGTGATGATCCGCCGATTGCTGGCCGGAATGGTCGCCACCGCGGCCTTCACCTCGGCGTCGAGCGCCTGGAGCTTGGCGGTGTAGGCGGCGGCATTGGCCTCGTAGGCCGCCTTGCCCGCCGGATCGGCGGCGATCAGCGCGTCACGGATATTGGCGACGTAGATCTCCGCATTGGGCACCGACTGCCAGGCATGCGGATCGATGCCGCCATGGTCATGCTCGGCGTGATCGTGGTCGTGATCCTTGTCGTGGTCATGCGCGTCGGCATGATCGTGCCCTTCCTCGTCCTCCTCGGCCATTTCGCGCGGCGTGATGCCCCTGGTGGCGACGACGATCTCGGCCTTGGTGCCGGAGGCCTTCACCAGCCGATCGATCCAGCCCTCGAAGCCGAGGCCGTTGACGAAGACGATCTGCGCGGCCGCCACCTTCTTGGCGTCGGTCGGCGCCGGCTGGAAGACGTGGGCGTCGCCATTGGGGCCGACCAGGGTTGTGACCTCGACCCGGTCGCCACCGACCTGTTTGACGAAATCGCCGAGGATGGAGAAGGAGGCGACCACCGGGATCTTGGTCGCGGCCTCCTGCGCCGCGGCGGGGGCCGCGAAGGGAAGGGCCGCGCCGAGCGCGAGCGCGGCGGCGAGATACAGACGGCGGGTGAGCATGCGGGGGGCTCCTCAGGCTTCAAGATGGCGTTGCGGCAGGAAGCGGGGCAGCAGCCCGCCCACCGGCCCGAACAACACCGACAGCGCATAGGCACCGCCGGCGACGAGGATGATGGCGGGCCCGGAAGGCACGCCGGAATGATAGGAGACCAGCAGCCCCAACACGCCGGAGCCGCAGGCGATCAGCACCGAGAGGCCGATCAGTGTCGTCAGTTCGCGGGTCCAGAACCGTCCGGCGGCGGCGGGCAGCATCATCAGCCCGACCGCCAGCAGCGTGCCGAGGGCGTGGAAGCCGCCGACCAGGTTCATCACCACCAGCGCCAGGAAAATCAGATGGGTCGGCGCCCCGGCCCGGCTCACCGAGCGCAGGAAGCCGGGATCGACGCTCTCCAGCACCAGCGGCCGCCAGGCCAGCGCCAGCGCCACAAGGGTGAGGCTGGAGATCGAGACGATGAGCAGCAGAGTTGCGTCGTCGAGCGCCAGAACGGTGCCGAACAGCACATGCAGCAGGTCGACATTCGAGCCGCGCAGCGACACCAGCAGCACGCCCAGCGCCAGCGAGATCAGGTAGAAGGCGGCGAGCGCCGCGTCCTCCTTCATCTGCGTCGCCCGCGCCACCGCGCCGGCCCCGAGCGCCACCGCGAAGCCGGCCACCAGCCCGCCGGCGGTCATGGCGTACAGGTTGAGCCCGGCGGCGAGAAAGCCCACCGCGGCACCGGGCAGGATGGCATGGGCCATGGCGTCGCCGGCAAGACTCATGCGGCGCAGCATCATCAGCACGCCGATCGGGCCCGCCCCGACGCCGAGCGCCAGCACGCCGACCAGCGCGCGACGCATGAAATCGAACTCGGCGAAGGGACCGATGAGAAGATCGTACATCACGCCGCCCTCCCCGATGCTGGCGCGCAGGCGGGGGCGTCCTCGTCCCAGGCCTCGCACATGCGCCGCGCCTCGGCGAGATTGTCTGATGTCAGCACCTCGCCGGTCGCGCCCCAGGCGACCGCCTCGCGGGCAAGCAGAAGGGTGCGGGGGAAATGGCCGCGCACCAGCTCGAAATCATGCAGCACGGCGATGACGGTGCGCCCCTCGCCGTTCCAGCGGTTCACCAGCGCGGTGAGGTCGGCGATGGTGCCGGCATCGAGCGCGGTGAACGGCTCGTCCAGCAGCAGCAGGCGCGCATCCTGCAGCAGCAGGCGGGCGAACAGGGCGCGCTGCATCTGGCCGCCCGAAAGCGTGCCGATCGGCCGGGCCTCGAAGCCCTCCAGCCCGACAGCGGCGACGGCGTGCTCGATGCGCCCGCGATCGGCGCGGCTGATGCCGCCAAACAGCCCGGCGCGGCGCCACAGGCCCATGGACACAAGGTCGTAGACGTCGATGGGGAAGGAGCGGTCCAGTTCCGCCGCCTGCGGCAGATAGGCGATCTCCCGCGCCGGCACGGTCCCCTCGATGCGGCCGGTCAGCGGCGAGAGCACGCCGGCGATACCCTTGAGCAGGGTCGACTTGCCGGCCCCGTTCGGCCCGCAAATGGCGAGCATGTCGCCTTCCGGCACCTCGCCATCGAGGTGATGCACGGCCGGGTGGCGGTCATAGCCGAGGGTAAGATTGCGGAAGGAAAGGACGTTGCCCATCACGCGCCGGCTCCGATCACCGCCAGGGCCATCGCCCAGAGCAGCGCCGCCAGCGGCAGGGCGATGGCGAGGCGCTGCAGGGCGGAAAGCCGCAACAGCGAGAAGCCCGGTCGCGCCGGGGGATGCCGCTCCCCCGCCGCATGCGCGTGATGGCGATGCCCGTGGGGGCGGCGGGAAACACCCGCATGGCCCGCCGCGCCGCGCGGCGCGGCGCCGGCATGGTCATGTTCGTGGCCCGGAGGATGAGCCTGCCCGTGCCCGACGGCGACAGCCATTCCACGCCCATCCGGAGGGGAGCGATCAGGTGCGTGGTCGTGCAGGCGGACGGGGGCGACGGACATGCTCAAACTCCAGAGGCGGAATTGATACTGCATATCCCAACCCCGCGTCCAGCAAAAAGATATACTGTATCAATTGCCGGACGAAGCGTCATCGCGTCCGTGCCGGCCATGCCGATGCGGCCTGCCCGTCGAATTGATGCGACGAGACGTCTCGACGGCGCGCCCGCATCGACTTATGAGAGGGCGCCTCATGCCGCCGGCCTTGCCGGCCCGTCGATCCGGAGCCCGTTGGAGCCCAATCATGGATATTTCGCGCATTTCGGTCGGGCCCAACCCGCCCGACGAAGTTCATGCCATCATCGAGATCCCGGCCGGCGGCGCGCCGGTGAAGTACGAGATCGACAAGGAATCGGGCGCGCTGTTCGTCGATCGCTTCCTGCACACGCCGATGTTCTACCCCGGCAATTACGGCTTCGTCCCGAACACGCTCGGCGATGACGGCGACCCGATCGACGTGATCGTCGTCTCGCCGATTCCGCTGCTCGCCGGCTCGGTGATCGCGTGCCGGCCGATCGGGGTGCTGATGATGACCGACGAGAAGGGTGGGGACGAGAAGATCCTCGCCGTGCCGGCGGACTCGGTCTACCCCTACCATGCCAAGGTCAAGAGCTATGCCGACCTGCCCCCGCTGATCATCGATCAGATCGGCCACTTCTTCACTCACTACAAGGATCTGGAGAAGGGCAAGACGGTCTCGATCGCCGGCTGGGAAGGCCCCGAGCGCGCCCGCGAGCTGATCCTCAAGGCGATAGCCGCCTATAAGTGACCGCGTATTGGTGACCCCGGCGCCGCTTTGGCGCGGCGACACGCGAAAGGCCCGGACCTGTCCGGGCCTTTTTGCTGTCAGGCTGCCCGGTCCGCCCGGCCGCCCCGCCTATTCCGCGAGATCCTCGAACCCCATCTGCGCCAGCGCCCGCTGCACCCCCGCGCTCAGCGTCACGCCCTCCTGGGCGGCGCGCGCGCGATTGACGAGACGGCGCGCGCCCGGCAGGCGTGCCCCGGGCTCGCTCTCGATGGCCCGCGCCAGCCGCTCCAGATGGTCGAGATAGGCGTCGCCCGCCATCGCGCCAGGATCGATCGCGATGATCACGTGGCCGACCGCGGCGGGTGGCCCCTCGCCATCGAAGAAACTCGGCGCGTCGAAGGAGAAGGTGGAGGCCGTCAGCGCCGCCGCCATCACCTCGATGACGAAGGCCAGCGCGGTGCCCTTGGCGTCGCCCATCGGCACCATGGTGCCGGCGAGCCCGGCCTTGGCGTCGGTGGTCGGGTTGCCCTGTGCATCGAAGGCCCAGCCCTCGGGGATGGTGTCTTCGCCCCGCTGCACGGCGGCCAGGATGTTGCCGCGCGCCACTCTGGCGACGGAAAGGTCCACCACCGCCGGTGCCCGCCCCTTCAGCGGCGTGGCGAAGGCGATCGGGTTGGTGCCGAACACCGCCCGCTTGCCGCCCCACGGGGCGATGGAGGCCGAGGCGTTGGAAAAGGCGAGCCCCACCAGCCCCTCACGCGCAAGCGCCTCCACCGGCTGGCCGGCGACGCCGAAATGGCTGGAGCGGCGCACCGCCATCAGCGCGATGCCGCTCTCGCGGGCAATCGCCGCCAGTTCCGGCAGGCCGAGCGCAAGAGCGGGGTAGGCGAAACCGTTGCCGGCATCCACCGCCAGTACCGAGGGCGCGACGCGGCGCATCTTCGGCACCGCGTGGCCGTCGATCTTGCCCGCCGCCGCCATGGCGCCGTAGCTCGGCAGCCGCGTCAGGCCGTGCGTGCCGAGGCCGTCCGCCTCGGCGCGCACCAGCGCGTCGGCGGTGATGGCGGCGTTAGCGGGCGACGTGCCGAAACGCTCCAGCACCCGCGCCGCATAGGCGCGCGCGGCATCGAGTGCGAGAGTGCGACCGTGAAACCCCATGCGGGCGACCGAGCCTTCCATCAGAGCGCCGCCCCGCCGAGCGGGCCCGCCGGCAGCCGCGACAGGTCGAAACGGTGCACGTCGCCAAGCAGTTCGACGAAGGCGCGGGCGCCGTAGAGCGCGCAGGCCTCGCCTTTCTCCAGGTTCGCCTCGCTGGCGTCGCCCATGGCGCCGGTGGGCTGGATATCCTGCGCCATCCAGCCGAAGCCGGCCGGCGAGCCGGCGCGCAGGAAGGCGAATTCCTGCTCCATCGCCAGCGTCACCGGCGGGAAGTCGCGCACCTCGTCCTCGCGCACCGTGTCGGGCCGGAACGCCAGCATCAGCGCGGTTTCCACCCCGCCGGCGTGGATGCCGTGCTGGCGCTCCTGCGCGGTGAACAGCCCTTCCGGGTAGCCGAAGCGATGCCAGGAGACCGTCACCGCCAGCATGCCCAGCCGGGCGCGCAGTTCGCGCGCCACGAGGTCGAGAATCGGCACGTTGCCGCCATGGGAATTGACGATCACCAGCTTGCGCACGCCTGCGCGGTGCACGCTCTCGCCGATCTCGGTCCAGGCGCGGGTCACCGTCTCCGCGGACAGGGTCAGCGTACCGGGAAAATGGATATGCTCGTTGGACTTGCCGATCGACTGCAACGGCAGGAAGACGGCGGGGATGTCGGCCGGCAGCAGCCGCGCCACCTCCTTCAGATAGCCCTCGCCGATGAAGGCGTCGACGCCGACCGGCAGATGCGGCCCGTGCTGCTCCACCGCCGCCACCGGCAGCACGGCGATCCAGTTCTGCGTGTCGCCCTGCGCGAAGGCGGGCCAGGTGAGTTCGGTCCAGAAGCGTTTGGGGGGCATGTCGCAAGGTCCGGTCGATGCAATGGGCGCGTTTTAGGCTCAATCGATCGTCGCCGCCAGCGCCTCGAACTCCACCTTGAATTCGGGGCGGGTGAAGCCGGCAACGATCATCAGCGTCGAGGCCGGCGACGGATCGGCGAGACAGGCGTAGATGGCGGCCTGGCAGAGCGCCGCCTGCGCTTCCACGCTCTCGGGAATGACGTCCTCCACCGACACGCCGAGCTGGCCGGAAACCAGCGGCGGGCGGGCCCCGGGCGGTATGCGCACGGCATGGCTGTCGCGCGCGAAAGGCCGGCGGATGCTGGGCGGCACGAGATGACGGAGCATGGCTGAGTTCTCCGGCTGGGCACGGCAGGCAGGCCCGAAAAGTGAGCCTCCCGCATTGCGCGGGCCTGTCGCCAAGGCCTATGTGCATGGCGAATAAGCTCGCCTATCATGGCGGCACAGCTTCCGTCACGCACCGCCTCAACGTACCCGGATGGAGATTTCGATGCGCCCGCGTCTGTCGCGCTTGCGTTGCCTCTTCCCCCTCGCCGCGCTGGTGGCCGCCGCGCTGGTGGCCGCCGCGCTGCTGCCCGCCAAGCCGGCCCATGCCGCCGACAAGGTCACCTTCGGCACCAACTGGGTCGCGCAGGCCGAGCATGGCGGCTTCTACCAGGCGCTGGCGGACGGCACCTACGCCAAATACGGGCTCAATGTCACCATCCAGCCGGGCGGTCCGCAGGCCAACAACCGGCTGCTGCTGCCGGTCGGCAAGATCGATTTCTACATGGGCGGCAACATGCTGCAGGCGATCTCCTCGGTCGTCGAGGAGATTCCCACTCTGGTGGTCGCGGCCATCTTCCAGAAGGACCCGCAGGTCCTGATCGCCCATCCGGACGTGACCGAATTCGAGCAGCTCAAGACCCGCACCCTGTTCATCTCCAAGGAAGGCCTGGCCAGCTATTACCAGTGGCTGGTCGACGAATACGGCTTCAGCGAGGACCAGGTGAAGCCGTACACCTTCAACGCCGCGCCGTTCCTCGTCGACAAGAACAGCGCCATGCAGGGCTACGTCACCTCCGAGCCCTATGCGGTGGAGCAGCAGGGCGGCTTCAAGCCGACGCTGTTCCTGCTGGCCGATTACGGCTTCGACACCTACGCCACCACCATCGAGACCCGCAGCGAACTGGTGAAGCGCAATCCCGACCTGGTGCAGCGCTTCGTCGATGCCTCGATCATCGGCTGGTACAATTATCTCTACGGCGACAACGTGAAGGCCAATGCGCTGATCAAGCAGGACAACCCTGAAATGACCGACGCCATGATCGCCTTCTCCATCGCCAAGATGAAGGAATATGGCATCGTCGATTCCGGCGACACCGCCTCGCTCGGTATCGGCGCCATGACCGATGCGCGGATGAAGGATTTCTACGACAGGATGGTGAAGGCCAAGGTGCTGGAGCCCGGCATCGACTACGCCAAATCCTACACGCTGCAGTTCGTGAACAAGAGCGTCGGCAAGGAACTGGCGCCGAAATGATGCGCCGCCGAGATTGCCGGGCGCAGATGCCATCGCCCTCCCCCCTGTGCATCGACCGCGCATGAACGCACCGGCACCGGACCTCGATTCGCGGCAGAGCGTGGCCGGCACCGCCCCCGGCACGGCGCTGCTGCGCCTCAGCGGGGTCGGCAAGCGGTTCGCCAATGCCGTCACCGCGCTGGAAGGGCTCGACATGGACGTGCGGCAGGGCGAGTTCGTCTCGCTGCTCGGCCCTTCCGGCTGCGGCAAGTCGACCGCGCTGCGCCTCATCGCCGGGCTCACCGAGCCGAGCGAGGGCCGGCTCGACTGGCACGAGGAGGAGACAGTCCGCCGCGTCGCCGAGCCTCGTTCCATCGGCTTCGTGTTCCAGGAGCCGACGCTGATGCCGTGGGCCAGCGTGTTCGGCAATGTCCATCTGCCGCTCAAGCTCGCCGGGACCAGCCGACGCGAGGCCGAGCCGGCCATCGCCGAAGCGCTGGAACTGGTCGGCCTTGCCGGCTTTCGCGACGCCTATCCGCGCGAACTCTCCGGCGGCATGAAGATGCGCGTCTCCATCGCCCGCGCCCTGGTCACAAAGCCGCGCCTGCTGCTGATGGACGAGCCCTTCGCCGCGCTCGACGAGATCACCCGTTTCAAGCTCAACAACGATCTGCTGGAGGTGTGGCGGCGGCTCGGCTGCACCATCGTCTTCGTCACCCATTCTGTGTTCGAATCGGTCTACCTGTCCTCGCGCATCCTGGTGTTCCGCGCCCGGCCGGGGCGGGTTTCCTCCGAACTTGTCATCGACCCGAACCAACCGCGCGACGAGGCCTTCCGCACCTCGCCCGAATATGCCGGCCTGTGCCGCGAAACCTCCCTCGCCCTTGCCCGGGCGATGGACGCGCACTAGGCGGAGGCGGAGATGGCCACCTCGCCGCTGCGCTGGTTCCTGCCCCTCGGCGTGCTGGTGGCGCTGGTCCTTGCCTGGTCGCTGGTGGTCAAGATCAACAATCTGCCGCCCTATGTGCTGCCGGCGCCGGGCGAGGTGCTGGAGACGCTGATCGAGGACCGCGCCGTCCTGTTCGCCTCCATGCTGGTGACGTTGCAGACCACGGTGATCGCGCTGCTCTTTGCCGTCGCCGGCGGGGGTGCGCTGGCGCTGATCTTCGCCAGCGCCCGCATCGTCGAATTCTCGCTGTTCCCGATCGCCGTGATCTTGCAGGTGACGCCGGTGATCGCGGTGGCGCCGCTGATGCTGATCTACCTCTCCACCGATGCGGCGGTGCTGGTCTGCGCCTGGATCGTCGCTTTCTTCCCCGTGCTGTCCAACACCACGCTGGGGCTGAACTCGGTCGACCCTAATCTGCGCGACCTGTTCCGCCTCTCGGGCGCCTCGCGCGGGCAGACGCTGGTGCAGCTCAAGCTGCCCACCGCCCTGCCCTATTTCCTCGGCGGGCTGCGCATTGCCGGCGGGCTGGCGCTGATCGGCGCGGTGGTCGGCGAGATCGCCGCCGGCTCGGCCGGGCAGGGTTCGGGCCTCGCCTTCCGCATCGTCGAATCCGCCTACCGGCTGAACATTCCGCGCCTGTTCGCGGCGCTCATCCTGATCTCGCTCACCGGTATCTTCATCTACGCCGCGCTGAGCCTGCTCTCCTGGCTGGCGCTGCGGCGCTGGCACGAGAGCGAACTCGGCGGCCGGACATGACGATGCCCGACCTCAAGGCCGCTCCCGCCGGCTATGTGCTCGGCCATGCGCACGTGCCGGCCTGCCTCATCCCCGTCATCGCCGGTCCGGCGGAGGTGGAGGGGCTGGTCGCGCTCGACATCGCGCTGGAGGGCGGGCGCATCGCCCGGCTCGCCCCGGCCGGCATGCTCGGCGACGCCGGGCCCCGGCTCGACCTCAAGGGTCGGCTGGTGCTGCCCGGCCTGGTCGATATCCACACCCATCTCGACAAGGGTTTCATCTGGAAGCGGGCACCCAACCCGGACGGCACCTTCGACGGCGCGATGAACGCCGTCGCCGCCGACCGCGCCGCGCACTGGAGCGAGGACGACATCCGCCGGCGCTTCGATTTCGCCCTGCGCTGCGCCCATGCCCATGGCACGGTCGCCATCCGCACCCATCTCGATTCGGACGGCCCGCGCGCGGCTGCCGCGTGGCGGGTGTTCAGCGAGATGCGCGAGAGCTGGCGCGGGCGGATCGACCTGCAGGCGGTCGGCCTCATCGCCATAGACGGCGTCCTCGATGACGGGCGTTTCGCGCAGCTTCTGAACCTGGTGCGCGAACATGGCGGGCGGCTCGGCAGCTACACCTACGTGACCCCCAGCCTGACGGTGGGGCTGGCGCGCCTGTTCGACGCCGCCGAGCGTTTCGGCCTCGGCCTCGACCTTCATGTCGACGAGCGCGACCGCCACGGCCGCGGCCTCGCCACCCTCGCCCGAATGGCAGTCGACCGGCGCTTCGAGGGCCCCATCCTCGCGGGCCATTGCTGCGCGATGGCGGTGAAGGACGCGCATGAGATCGGCCACACGCTCGATCTGGTGGCGCAGGCCGGCATCGCCGTCGTCTCCCTGCCGATGTGCAACCTCTATCTCCAGGACCGGCATCCCGGCCGCACCCCGCGCTGGCGCGGCGTCACCCTGCTGCACGAGATGAAGGCGCGCGGCGTTCCGGTGATGGTGGCGAGCGACAATGCGCGCGACCCCTTCTATGCCTATGGCGACCTCGATCTGGTGGAAGTCTACCGGGAAGCCGCCCGCATCGCCCATCTCGACCACCCGCATGGTGATGGGCCCGCGCTCATCGCCCGCACCCCGGCCGTCCATATGGGCCTCGAAGCCGGCATGCTCGCCCCCGGCGGTCGCGCCGACCTGTCGATTTTCCCGGCGCGCAGCCTCAATGAATGGCTGTCCCGCCCGCAGCCGGACCGGACCATTCTGCGCGGCGGGCGCGCCATCGACACCACCCCGCCGGACTATGCCGAACTCGACGACCTGATGGAGCCTCCCGCGTGAGCCGAGGCAAAAGCGTCATTCTTTCTGCCCTAAGGGCAGGGCTCGCAGGCATCCGCACCGGGGACAGTCCGGCCCCGGTGCGCCAGAAGAGCCGTGACGTCTACCGGTACTGCCCGACATCAATGCCGCCTGTGCCGACAGCGGGCAGGAGCTGCGGCTGGCGGAAATCGTCGCCCGGCACGAGGATCGCGGCATCCCGGTGTTCAACCCGTACCGTTCCACGCGGGAGGAAGGCGGCATGAAGCAGACCGACGCGGCGCAGATCTCCTTCAAGCGCGAAGCGGACCCGAAGGGGCTGCTCGATCCCGGCAAGATGATCGCCTGGGATCACCCCGATTTCGACTTCCCTGCCGGCCGGACCTATCTGTTCGCAGGCCTGGAAAGCCGAACCGCAGGGGATGCCGGCTGATGCGCGCGCTGGTCGTCTATTGCCACCCGGTGGCCGAAAGCTTCACCGCCGGCGTGCGCGACGCCGTGCTGCGCGGGCTCAGGGCCGCCGGGCATGAGGTCGATCTCATCGACCTGCACGCTGAAGGCTTCGACCCGGTGATGGGCCGCGACGAGCGCCTCGGCTATCACGAGCCCGGGATCAACGTGCTGCCCGTTGCCGGCTATCTGGAACGGGTGAAGCGGGCCGAGGCGCTGATCTTCGTCGCGCCCACCTGGTGGTACGGCCCGCCCGCCATGCTGAAGGGCTGGCTCGACCGCGTGCTGGTGCCGCATGAGACCTTCGGCATGCCGCAGCCGAACCGGCCGCTGGAACGCCGGCTCACCAATATCCGCGTTCTCGCCGCCGTGACCTCGCTCGGTTCGCCCTGGTACTGGTGGCTGTGGATCGGCCAGCCGGGGCGGCGCATCCTGCTCGACGGCATTGGCGGCATCATTCATCCGCGGGCGAAAAAGCTTTGGCTCGCCTTGCACAGCATGGATTCGGCCAGTGCTTCCAGCCGCGCGACCTTTCTTTCCCGGGTCGAGGCACGCTTTTCGCGGCTGTGAGAGAAGGCGGATTCAACGAGAACTTTGACGAACTGCGTAATTGCGGCCATGTTCGTGTCACGGCAATGCGTTACTCGCGCGTTAGATATTTGTCGCCGTGGCGTATTCGGTCGCAGGAGCGCCCATGAAAGACGGCTTCGACAAGAAGATCGGCCAGAGACTGCACCATGTGGCGCGCCTCCAGCGCGCTCTCGCGGCGCGTCGCCTTCAGGACATCGGTTTGTTTCCCGGGCAGGAAACGGTGCTCAAGCTGCTCTGCGAGACCGACGGCCGAACCATGACCGAGCTCGCCGCCGCGTTGCGGGTGCGCCCGCCCACCGCGTCCAAGACGGTGGGCCGGCTCTCCGCTCAGGGCCTGCTGGTGCGCCGCGCCTCGGAAGGCGACGCTCGCCTCGTGCGGGTACATCTCACCGATGAGGGACGCCATCGGGCGGAGGCGATCGACGCCATCTCCGATTCGATCGAGGATTCGATGACCGCCGGCCTCGACGGCAAGGACCGCAAACGGCTGCGCAAGATGCTGCGCAAGATCGAGCGCAACCTTTCCGCCCAGCTCGGCGCCGTCACCGCCGACACCGAGGAGGACGCCGAGGACGGCCTTGAGGAAGAGCCGGCCTGACGGCGTGAAGCCATCGACCGCGAGGGGGCTTGAAACCAGCCGGGCTTTGGTGAGGAATACCGGCCCCTTCGCGCTGAGGAGTGCCCCATGCCCGCCCGCCCCGACCTTCTCCAGACCGGCCCGATGATGGGCATGATCGAGGCGCAGCTTCGCGAGCATTTCACCGTCCACCGGCTCGACGCGCCCGACGCCGAGGCCACCCTCGCCGAGGTCGGCCCGCGTATCCGCGCCGTCGCCACCGGCGTCGGCTCCACCGGCGGCGGCGCCCGCCGGGTGACCGACGCGCTGATGGCCCGGCTGCCGGCTCTGGAAATCGTCGCCAATTTCGGTGTCGGCTATGATTCGGTGGATGCCGAGGCGGCGGGTCGGCGTGGCGTCGTCGTCACCAACACGCCCGGCGTGCTGGATGACGAGGTGGCCGATCTTACCGTCGGGCTGCTGCTCGCGACGCTGCGGCAGATTCCGCAGGCCGAGCGGCATCTGCGGGAGGGGAAATGGCCGTCCGGCGGCTTCCCGCTCACCGCCACCCTGCGCGACCGCGCCCTCGGCATCGTCGGCATGGGGCGCATCGGCCGCGCCATCGCCCGCCGGCTGGAAGGTTTCGGCCGGCCGATCGCCTATCACAGCCGCCGCCCGGTGGCGGACGTGCCCTATACCCATTATCCCGACCTCATTGCCCTGGCCCGCAATGTCGATGCGCTGATCGTCATCGTGCCCGGCGGCGCCGAGACCGAACGCATGATCAATGCCGGGGTGCTCGCCGCGCTCGGGCCGACCGGTGTGCTGATCAATGTCGCGCGCGGCTCCGTGGTCGACGAGCCGGCGCTGATCGCGGCGCTGCAGAACGGCACCATCGCTGCCGCCGGCCTCGACGTCTTCGCCGACGAGCCGCATGTGCCGGACGCGCTGATCGACATGGACAATGCCGTGCTGCTGCCGCATGTCGCCTCCGCCACCCACGTCACCCGCAACGCCATGGGACAGCTCGTGGTCGACAATCTGCTGGCCTGGGCGGAGGATCGGCCGGTACTGACGCCGGTGCCGGAGACGCCGGTGAAGCCGGCGCGTTGATGAGGAGCCGCGCATGGATGCGGGCCGCAGGCCCTACCCGAGCCGACGTCGCCCGGTTGTGCTAGCGGCCGCCGCCGCGCTCGCCGTGCTGCTCGCGGCGCCGGGCCGGGCGGAGGACAGCGCGGCGCCCGGCGACGAGCCACCGCCGGCCGCCACGCTCGCCGCCGAGTACCGGCTGACCAACGCCGATGGCGACCGTGTCTGCCCGCTTGCGCTGTCCGAAAGGCCACTGGGCCGCAGGGGCGTCGCGGCCGAGCGCTATGAGGTTGGCCTCGATCGGCCGGCCTGTGCCGACGCCATCCTGTTCAGCGTCGACATCGCCTCCTGGGCTCCCGGCCCCGGCAACGCCATCCGCCTGCACGGCCCGGATGACACGCTGGTGGCGGAATTCACCGAGGGGGTCGGCGGCACATGGGAAGCGCTGCGCGAGGGCGACGGCGTCTATTTCCTCGTCAATCCCCGCCTTGCCGATCCCGGGCTGCACGCGGCCGATCTCGTCGGCGCCTGGGATGTCGCCGAAACCGCCGGCGAGCCGGCCTGCCACATCGAGCTGACCGGGACCGATGCCGGCGGCGGCACCTTCCGCGCCCGGCTGGTCGGCCGCTGTCCGGCCGGCCTCGCCACGCTCGCCCCCGATCGCTGGCGGCTCGACGGCGGCGGCCTCGTGCTGCTCGGCGCCGGTGGCGACGGCCTGCGTTTCGCGGCGCAGGAGGATGGCGGGTGGGAGAAGGTTCCCCCCGACGAGGGTCCCCCGCTGCTGCTCAGCCGTCCCTGACGGGGCCCCGGCGAGACGAGGCTCAGATATCAGCGGCTCAGATCAGCCGCAGCCCGCGCAAGGAGGCATGCCCGTCCTTGCCGACGATGATGTGGTCGTGCACCTCGATGCCGAGCGGCTTGGCCACGTCGATGATGGTCTTGGTCATCTGGATGTCGGCATTCGAGGGCGTCGGGTCACCGCTCGGGTGGTTGTGTATCAGCCAAGGCAGATTTATAATATCATGAAATTGCGCCATTTTTTGCGATTTCATCGGCGACTGGTGCCGGGCATTGGGATATGTCCACAATGCTCGACCGTGATTGTCACGCTTGATCACCGACGTGCTCATCGAGTCGCTTTGAAGCGCGGCACTTCACTCTATTCCCTTCGTCCCACGCTTCAAGCTCGTCGATCGGATAGAGGACGGCCTTACCGATCTTCACAAACGACGGTCCAATTTTCATAGCGCGCCAGTTTCGGAGAGTTCCTACCGAGACGCCTCCACGATAGCGCTCGGTCACTTCTTCCGGAGTGAGGAATTTGGTTTCTGACATACTGCCTCCTGCGATCGGTACGCTTCGGCGCTTTGTTGCCGACCATGGGGTGGTGGTCGGACGCGAGGTTGTGCCTCTGAGTGAGACCGTCACTCAGCATCACTACCAGGCTTGCCGGTTTCCGGCGGCTCACGCTGTTGCACGGAAATGGATGCACAAGAGCACGCGAGGAGGGAAGGCCTGTCCTGCGGGCGTAGGGGAGGCGGCAAGTCTCGGCTAAAAATCGGCGGGGTGTGACACGCGTGAGGCGCGTCAATTGAGGGGCGTTGGCGCGCTCGCAGTTTAACCCGCGAGTCCAAGCATCCCGAACAGCTTTTCGAACCGGCGCGAATGCGTCCCTTCATGAGCGCTGCCCTCCGAAGGCTGATGTCAAGGGTGTCTGTGTTGGATAGAAGTAGAAGAAGGCAACGAGTTTCAATGAGTTGAGAGCCTGGAGGCGAGCTGCCCTGTCTTGAAGATGTTTCGCGTAAGCACGGCGTAAGCAGATTTCGGAGAACGGCAGCGAAAAAGCGCGTAGCGTAGGATGCACCAGCACATCACGACATGCGTTTGGACCGAGAGGCACGATTGAAGGTGTCCGAATCCGTTGACCTGCAGAGGTTGGTCGGACTAGGCAATGAGAGATGCGCCCGTAGCTCAGCTGGATAGAGCGCCACCCTCCGAAGGTGGAGGCCACACGTTCGAATCGTGTCGGGCGCGCCATCTCATTTGACGAATGTTGGGGACGAAGGGTTCTAAGCCACTCATCCACTCTGAATTTCACTCAAGAAAATCGGCTCTGGCTTTGCCAGTCCATGAGCGCCGAAGGCGTGCGCGAAAGTTCAAATATTGTCCTCGCAGCCGAAACTACCCCGTAACTCAGTTGGCGGGCTGGCTTTTCGATTCTCGGCGCAGGCGGCCGATTTCAAGCTCCGTGATAAACTGAGAGCAAAACCTGGTGTGTTCAGGCGTAACGAAGCCGACCTATTAGAAGGTCGTCTCACGGAACAATGTCTCTATCAGCGGGCAATCGAGGCGCGTTGCATCGACGCACTGGGCAAACACCGTCTTCAACACTCCTTCCATCCGTTTCAAATCGGCGATCTTTGCCCGCACGTCTGCCAAGTGAGTCGTCGCTAGGCGGCTCGCTTCAGCGCAAGGTTGGCCCCGTTCGTCCACTAGGCGCAGCAAGGCGCGGATCTCCTCGAGCGCTCTCGCGCCTCGGTACAAAGCCAAGGCGGCGTTCATGTGCCCCGCCATAGCTCCGATAGCCGCAGGCGGTTCTCGGTCGCGGCGGCAACAAGCCGATCTTCTCGTGGTAGCGCACGGTTCGAGATTGGCGCCCGTCCGCCGGGCCAACTCGGCGCGTGGGAGGCCCTTTGGCAGCTTCCGATCGCGCATCGCGAAAAACCTCTTGACCCTGTAGCCGCTACAGACCCTAGACCAGGCCGAGATCGAGGATTTGGGCAAGCAGAGAAGGATGAGATGAGCGATCGATAGACCAGTTGCGACCGACGCTGTGACTGTCCGCGCCTCGACCTGGACCGCATGCAATCGAGCCGCCTCGCCGATAACGCCCACTTCCTCATCCCGCAGTCACGAGCACGTACATGATGTCATCAATACGCGCGTTTGCCATCTTAAGCGCAGGAGAATGCAATGACTGACAATGCCAGACTCTCACTCTCGCCGGTAACGCTGCAAAACGCTGACCCGCGGGCTAAGGCAGCCCTTGAAAAGGCAAAAGCCTCGGTCGGATTCATCCCTAACATGTATGCCGGGATGGCCAACTCGCCGGGGCTTCTGCAGACCTATCTTGATGGCTATACCGCATTTCGCGCGCACTCGGGATTCACACCGGCCGAGCAGGAGGTCGTCTTCCTGACGATCAGCCGCGAGAACGGATGCGAATATTGCATGGCGGCTCACAGCATGATCGCCGAGAAGGTCTCAAAGGTTTCCGCCGATGTTCTCGGCGCCCTGCGCTCGGCCGCGAGCATTGCCGATCCCAGGCTCGCTGCGCTCAGCACATTCACGTCACGTATATTTACGACGCGCGGACGACCAACGGCGGACGACCTGAAAGCCTTTCTGAGTGCCGGCTACAAGGAAGAGCAGGTGCTTGAAATCGTCCTCGCGCTCGCGGTCAAGACACTCAGCAATTATGCAAACCACGTGAACAACCCCAAGGTGGATGACGCATTCACTGCGTATGCGTGGAGGCCGAGCGCTTAACCAGCCGGAGACTGGCGACCCTCATCACGACTGCGTTTCTTGGAGCTTTGCGGTCGTGATCTGGCGGGCTGCCCGCCTTGAGACTGTCGATTGAGCGAGCCGAGGGAAACGCTCACCACAGGAGAATTCCATGAGCGACGCGCAAGATTATGATCTGATCGTGATTGGGGCCGGAACCGGCGGCAACGGCGTCGCTCGAATGACGGCCGCGGCGGGCTGGAACGTCGCCAGCGTCGACAGTCTGCCCTATGGCGGCACCTGTGCTTTGCGCGGTTGCGACCCCAAGAAGATGCTCATCGCCGTCACCGAAGGCGTGGATTGGGCGCATAATCTCAGAGGCAAAGGGCTCGAAGCCCAGACGTCGATCAACTGGCCGGACATGATCGCGTTCAAGCGGACATTCACTGGCGTCATGCCGGCGAGGATAGAAGCCGGGCTGAAGAAGGCAGGTATTTTCACGCTGCACGGCGATGCGCGCTTTACCGGCCCAGATACGATTGAAGTCAACGGATCACCGCTGCGAGCGAAGCATTTCCACATCGCCACTGGCGCGCGGCCGATGACCCTGAACATCCCCGGGGAAGACCTGCTGCTCACCAGCACCGATTTTCTCGAGCTGCCTGAAAAACCCAAGCGAATAGTCTTTGTCGGCGGCGGCTTCATCGCCATGGAATTCGCCCATGTTTCCAAGCGGGCGAGCGCCAGTGAAGTCACGGTCCTGGAAATGGTCGAGCGCCCGCTGGGCAATTTCGATCCCGATTTGGTTGACATGCTGGTCGAGACCACGATCGAGATGGGAATTAACCTGCAAACCGAGGCCAAGGTTCTGAAGATCGAGAAAACCGGCGAGGAATTTACCGTAGCCTATGAAACGCCATTTGGCGTGAAGACCGTTACGTGCGATCTGGTCGTCCACGGGAGCGGCCGGGCACCGAACATCGAGCACCTGAACCTTGCTGCCGCGGGCGTGGAAAGCGGTCGGCGCGGCATCAAGGTCAGCCGTTACATGCGTACCACCAACCCGAACATCTTCGCCGCAGGCGACTGCGCCGACAGCGGTCCAAACTTGACGCCAGTCTCGGCCTACGAGGGGCGGGTAGCGGGCAAGAACCTGCTGGCCGGCAAGGACGAGCGCGCGGTGAAATATCCGCCGATCCCGAGCGTCGTTTTCACACTGCCGCCGGTGGCCACCGTCGGGCTTTCCGAAGCGGCGGCGCGCGAGAAGGGCCTCAACTTCGATGTCAAATTCGAGAAGACCAACGGCTGGTATTCGTCCCTACGGGTTGGAGCGGTCAGAACCGGCTACAAGGTCCTCGTCGAGCGGGGGACGGGGGTGATCCTGGGGGCCCATCTGATTGGTCCCGGTGCCGAGGAACAGATCAACCTGTTCGCAATGGCGATGGGAGCGGGTCTGACCGCCAACCAAATGAAGGGCATCATCTTTGCCTATCCGAGCTACGCCTCGGACATCGGCTCGATGGTTTAGCCATCAGGTTAGTCAATGCGCCGTTTACCCGGCGGGTTCTTGAATCCCTGCAAATGGACCTAAGTTCCGAGACAGAAAGAAATTGCTAATCCGAGGAACCTCTCGATGATACGGCTCACTGGCATTCGCGCTTGCGTCTTCGACGCTTATGGGACGGTATTTGACTTCGCCTCCGCCGCCGCGCGTTGCCCGGATATTCCGGAAGACCGTCGCGCCGCGCTGACGACATTGTGGCGCGACAAGCAGCTTCAATACACCTGGCTACGAACGCTTCAGGGTCGCTATGTCGATTTCTGGCAGATCACTGGGGACGCGCTGGATTTTGCGCTCGATAGCTTGGCTATCCAAAATCCACGACTACGCGAGACGCTGATGGAACTCTACCGGACACTGCCGGCCTTTCCCGAGGTGCGAGAGGTGCTTTTTTCACTGCGGCAATCTGGCTTCACAACGGCGATCCTTTCCAACGGATCCCCCGCGATGCTGGACGCCGCAGTCTCAGGCGCGGGGTTGAACGGGCTGTTCGACGCTGTGCTCTCGGCTGATACGATCGGCGCCTTCAAGACCCACCCCAAAGTCTATCAATATGCGCTGGATCAACTTGGCCTACCGGCTTCAGCGGTGTCATTTCAATCGTCGAATGCATGGGACGCGCATGCGGCGTCGGATTTTGGGATGCGTGTCGTCTGGTGCAACCGCTACGGACAGCAACGTGAGCGGTTACCGGGAGTACCAGATCATGAAATTCGCACGCTCGCTGAGTTGCCCGCGCTAATGCCTACGACAAGGACCGGCCCCTGCGGGATATCTTTCCAGCAATAGCGTCACGTCAGCTCGAAAGCGATCAAAAAGCGTGAGGAGAAAGAATACCTGTTTCCCGCTGCAACAAGATTGTTAAGTTCAAATCGGATTGCGGATCAGCGGCACTGGGCGGTCCAGATACACGGGATGAACACTCCGATCGCGCGCTTTATTTCATTTCCGGCGGTCGCTGCAGGAGCGGTTTCTTGGACGTTCGACGACGCTCGCTAAAGGAATCCCGTAATCAATCGATCGACTCGCGTCCCTTCCCAATATAGTCCGCGCACGACCGCCGCCGCTAAAATGCCGGTGACGGCCCCTCCAAGCACGTCCGTGAAGTAGTGAGTCCCGACGTAGACGCGCGATATGCAGACAATTGCGGCCGCAGCGAGGAGTGCGATTCCGCGCCGCTGAAGTCCACGGAGAAGGAAGGAGGCAGCAATCGCAAAAGTCGCCGTCGCATGATCGGACGGAAACGACCAGTCGCTGCTAGGGCTGATGACCAAATGGCTGATGCCGGCGTCGTAGGGCCGGACCCGGTGCACAAACAGGAGGATGATCTGGTTAAGGCCTAGGCCCATGAAGAACGACAGGCCGGCAGCGATACACGTATGTCGCACGTGCAGCCGGTCATGCTGACTCCACCATTGCAGCGCCACGATAAGAACCACAAGCGGCACGCCGTACTGCGTGACCGAGGTCATAATCATATCGAGCAAGATGCTCTGTCCGGCAGCAGAATTGATCCATTGCGTAATGGCGTCATCCATCGAGTTTATTCGCTCCTGATTGGGTAGGTGGATTTACTTAGATCATCGCGTCAGTACGTGCCGTCTTACGAGACTGTACTCGTGCCAGATGAGGCCCATCACAAAGACGTCGAAGACGGTGAGAATGATTAGTCCCACGCCGTGCGTGTAGGAGAAACGGTAAAGCTGGTAGACGATGAATAGCCCGAGCACGATCAGCGAGGCGGGATAGGACCAGAGTTTGCCTCTGAGCAGTCCGACGACCAGGAAAATTTTTACCGCGCCATGGCTGAGCAAATAGATGGCGTAAAAAGCCTTCGTGCCAACCGAGAAATTCTGCGCCCATGCGAGCATGTGCGTCGCAATGAGATCGTGCGGGTCCTCGATAAGTTCGTCTTGAGTGAGCCTGTTGGCCAAGATCGCGATCGTGTTCGTGCTGATGAGGGCGAGTGCGATGCCGCCGATGCATTCGATGAGCGCGTGCGCACCCTTGAGCAAGATGCTCACTTCGAAGAGCTGATGGATCCGCTGCTCTTTCATTCATCCACCGCGACCAGCGGCCGGCGCAACCGACCGCGCAGCGCGAACAGGGTCACGAGCGCGAGGATCGCCAGGGCCGCGCCGACCAGGAACGTGCTGCCCGGACCATGCGCATCCCAAAGCGCCCCGGCGATCACACTGGCACAGAACTGTGCCAGACCGGACACCACGTTGAACATGCCGAACGCCGTTCCTCGACGATCCGGTGGCGCAGCATCGGCGATCATCGTGGCAAACAGACCCTGGGTGCAGCCCATGTGCAGCCCCCACAGCGCGACACCGGCGGCGAGCCCGGCAATACCCGTCGCCCGGGCGAGTACCAGATCAGCGGCGGCCAGGATGAAAAGGCCCGCGGCCAGCACATGCGTCCGATCCATGCGGTCGGACAGCGCCCCGACCGGATAGGCCGACAGCGAGTAGGTGATGTTCATCACCACGAGCACCGCCGGCACCAGCATCAACGGTAAACTGACGGACTGGGCGCGGAGAATTAGAAAGGCTTCGCTGAATCGGGCGAGCGTGAAGACCGCCCCAATGGCAATAACGAGCCAACAAGACGAGCCGAGGCTGAGGCTGCCGACCTTGGTAAAACGGCCCGTTTCTCGAATGGGGCGTACATTTTTCTCGCGTGTGGGTTCATGTACCGCAGCGAGGATCAGTCCGACCGCAATAAACGCTGGCGCAACGGCGATCCAGAAGACCACGGTGAAGTGATTGGAAGTCAGCCACATCAATGCAATTGCGACGAGTGGGCCGAGAAGGGCTCCTACGGTGTCGAGCGATTGCCTCAGACCGTAGCTCGCGCCGCGCAGATGTGGCGGACTGATGTCGGCGACGAGCGCATCGCGCGGCGCACCACGGAGGCCCTTGCCGAGGCGGTCGATGAAGCGCGCGGCAACGAGCCAGTCAACAACGGAGGCAAGCGGAAAGATCAGCTTGGTGCAAGCCGAGAGACCATAGCCCAGCGCCGTAAGGGCCTTGCGCCTGCCAAACCTATCGCTGAGCGCGCCCGTGAAGATTCTCGTTATCTGCCCCGTGGCTTCGGCAACGCCTTCAATGAAGCCAACAGTAAGCGCAGAGGTGCCGAGTACCGTCACGAGATACACGGGCAGAAGTGCGTGGATCATCTCGGAGGAGATGTCCATGAACATCGAGACGAAGCCGAGCGCCCACACTCCGGCGGGAATCGTACGCAGGCTGCCCCTTCTCTCTGCGGAGCAGACAGCCGTAGTCCCTGCTCCTAGGTCGCCTTCACTGATTTTCGCCATGGGCCTCAAAAACTTGCTGCGCGTAAGCGTCGAGAAGTTCCTCGCAGCCCTTCAGACGCGCAGCGGCCTCCTCGGCCAGAGTTCCGCCATAGAAGTCGAGCTTCCCGATCTTCTCGAGCCAACTCTGGAGTTTCTTGAGGTCGGTGTCCTCTTCTTCCAGTTCCGCATAGGTGAACTTGTTCGTGGCCCGCTCCTTGGCGATCTCAGCCTCGAACCCGGCACACCGGCCGATGAATTCTCGGTATTGTTCGTCCCGATCTGCTTTGAAACGGCCGACGACTTTGTCTTCCTGCGCCCGATCGAGCGCGACCGTCTCCAGGATCACCGCCTCACCGCCCATCCCGGCGATGTCGTTTTCCAGCATCTTCAGTCGGCGGACGTGGTCATCGGTCTTCGGTAGCAGGCAAACGCCATTCTGAAGATAGATGGCGCCCATACCTTTGAGGCGACGCCATAGAGCGATCCGTTTCGCGGAGGGCTCAGGCGGGACCTTGTAGGTCAGGAGAAGCCAGGATGGTGTGACCATCGCTTCATGGTTATGTAACCACCGTTACAAGTCAACGGGAACATTCGCTCTGCATTGACTCCGTACCAGTGTACGGAGTGCATTATCATCGAGAGAGAGGCGTCATGGCCAAAGCGATCACCATCAGCCGAGCCGCTGAGCGGGCGGGCGTCGGCGTCGAGACCGTCCGCTTCTATGAGCGTCGTGGATTGGTTGCGCAGCCGCCGCGACCTCACGGCGGCGGGTATCGTCTCTATGACGATACAATCGTCAAACGTATCCGCTTCATTCGTCAGGCGCAGGAACTCGGCTTTTCGTTGCGCGAGATCGCGGACCTTCTGTCACTGCGGGCCGATCCGGCCGCCGACTGCGGCGATGTCCGCGTTCAGGCCGTAGCCAAGCGTGAGGATGTCGATCGCAAGATCGCGCAGCTTCAGCATATGCGGGCTGCGCTCGACGTCCTGATCGCCTCCTGCCCTGGCTGCGGCGCACTGCGTGCCTGCACCATCATCGATGCCTTGTCCGCACGGACGGGCGCGAAAGCCAATCGATCGGAGGCAGACGGACCTCCGCCACTCGGCGAGGGTCAACGCCAGAGCCAGGCAGCAAGAGGACTCAAGATGAAAACAGCCATCTTCAAGATCGACGGTATGCACTGCGACGGTTGCGCGCGCACGGTCGCTGCGCTCGTCTCGTCGGAACCCGGGGTTCGGAAGGCGACTGTCTCGTTCAAGGCGCGGGAAGCTCGGATCTTGTTCGACCCGAATGCCGCGAGCGAGGAGCGCCTTGCCGCCACGATCCAGCAAGCCGGATATGCGGTTGTCGGCCGATTGTGACCTGGGCACCAAATTAGCTTCCGTCGCCTCTTGACTCCGTATGTAGGTACGGAGTGCAGGCTACCCTTCGAAGCCCCCGGCTCGAGGCTCTCCAAAGCGCCAACGGTCGGCAGGTTCAACGGAGGGTGCCATGACGATAGCGACCGCAGCGGAATCCGGAACATCGCCCTTATGGACCGAGGAACCGGCGAGCCGCCCCGATAGAGCCCGGATTCGTGCCCGCATCGGCGGCCTTCATTGCTCGCTCTGCACCGGCACCATCGAGAAGGCGCTTGGGCGTAAGCCCGGCGTCGACAAGGTGGCGGTGAGTCTGACCCACGAACAGGCGCTGGTCGAATACGATCCGGCGCGCGCCGACCCCGCCGAACTGCTGCAGACTTTGCGCGACATCGGCTACACGCTGCACGATCCGCGCAAGCTCCGGGCCTTTGAGGAGGAGGAGCGCGACCTCGTCCACGAGAGTGAGCGCTTCGTGATCGCGGTGACGCTCAGCATCGCCGCGATTCCCATCATCGCCGACCCGGCGGTGGGATGGATCGGCTTTCTCCCGGCGCTGGTGTGCTTGAGCCTTGGCGGCATGGTGTTCCTCGTCCTGAAGAAGCGGGGCCTGTGGAGAGCCGCCGTCACCACCGGCGCACTGGCGGTCATGGCGCTCTCGCTGCTCTATCTCAATTTCTTCGGCTATTTGACGCGGGTGGGGCCATGGCTCGCCGCGGCGCTATCGATCGTCCTGGTCTTTGGCGTTGGCCGGCACATTCTTTACATGGCGGCGCAGGCGCTCAGGCGCGGCATCCTGAACCAGCATGTTCTGCTGGAGATCGGCGCTTTCGCGGGGCTGGTCGGGGGCGCGATCGGACTTGCTCTGCACCGGAGAGGATATCCGACGGCGGAGTTTTTCGCCGTTTCAGTCATGGTCACAACCTATCACATTTTCTCCGAATGGCTGTCGCTGATCGTGAAGACGCGCAGCTCACAGGCGGTGAAGAAGCTCGTCAACCTTCAGCCGGAGACCGCCCACGTTCTGCGCGATCGCATCGAGTTGGAACTGCCCATCGCCGAAGTTCGCGTCGGCGACCGCGTGCGCATCCGCCCGGGTGAGCGAATCGCGGTCGATGGACTTGTAGTCGGAGGCCGCTCCAGCGTCGATCAATCGATCGTCACGGGCGAACCGATTCCGGTCGAGAAAGCAGAAGGGGACCGCGTGATCGGCGGATCGATCAACGGCACGGGCGCACTGCTGGTGGAGACGATGGCTGTTGGCCAAGACAGCTTCCTGCAGCGGATCGCCCGTGAGGTCGAGGACGCGCGCGCCTTGAAGCCCGGCCTGCTTCATCTCGTCGATCGCGTGCTGCGCGTCTATACGCCGAGCGTGCTCGGGATCGCCGCGCTGTCGGTCGTCGTGTGGCTCGCCGGATCCTGGCTCGCGACCGGGCAGGCCGATGTGGCGCGGGCGGTGTTCGCAGGCCTCAGCGTGCTCGTGATGGGTTACCCTTGCGCGGTCGGGATATCCGCCCCGCTGTCGATCGTCCGGGGCGCCGGCGAGGCCGCCGGGCGCGGCATCCTGATGCGCACGGGCGAAGCGTTCCAGGGCTACCGGCTTGCGCGCAAGATCGTGCTCGACAAGACGGGAACGCTCACGGCGGGCCGCCCCGTGGTGCGGGAAATCGAGACGCTGGACGGGAGCGAGAACGAACTGCTGGCGCTTGCCGCCGCAGCCGAGGCGTCGTCCGAGCATCCGCTCGCCCAAGCGGTAGTGCAGGCGGCATTCGAGCGCGAGATGACGCCGCCCGACGTCGGCGACTTCGAAGCGGCGCCCGGCAAGGGCGTCATCGCGCGCATCGGCGATCATGAGGTCGTCGTCGGCAGTCCGCGATTCTTTGACGAACGCGCCATCGATCTGTCGGGATTGTCTGCGCGCGTCGAGGCGCTGGAAGCGGCCGGGCGCACGGTGATCGCGGTGGGTCGTGACGGACGGGCCATGGGGCTGGTGGCGCTCGGCGACATGGTCCGGCCTGAAGCTGGCCCAGCCATCGCGGCGCTGCGCAAAGCCGGCGTCACGCCGATCATGCTGACCGGCGACAACGAACGCGCGGCCCGTTGCGTGGCGGACGAAATCGGCATCGATGAGGTCCACGCCGGCGTTCTGCCGCACGAGAAGGCGGAAATCGTGCGCGATCTCCAGAAGAATCATACAAGGGTGGCGATGGTCGGGGACGGCATCAACGACGCCCCCGCGCTGATGCAAGCCGATGTCGGGATCGCGATGGGCGGCGGCGCCGACATTGCGATCGAGTCCGCCGACATCATCATCCTGGCGAACCGGCTGGATGCGCTGGCCGAGGCGCGGGAGATCAGCCGAGGCAGCTACGGCAAGATGCTGCAGAATGTAGTTCTGGCCTTCGCCTTCAATGGAATAGGCATCCCGCTTGCTGCGACCGGCCTCATTCAACCGGTCTGGGCGATGGTCGCAATGGCGGTGAGCGTTACAGCGATCTTCGTCAACTCGCTGGCAGGGCAGCCGAGAATTTTCTTTGACGCGATCTCCAGCATCGGCGGTCCCGCGGAGTCAGGTCTGTGATCGGCAACCTCGATACGGCGATGCAAAACATTGACGCGCTCACGCCGCTGAGCATCGGACTGGTTTCGCTGGCCGGCCTCGTCGTCGGAGTTGCGCCGAGTTCGTTTCCGCTCATCTCCGTCGCCACGGGTCTTGCGCTCGGACAGGGCGCGGGGCCGGCCGACCAGCGGCGCATTCGCGGATTGGAACTCTCCGTCGGCTTCGCGCTCGGCGTCGCCACGGTCGACGCGTCCCTTGGCGCCTTGTTCGGGTTCTTCGGCTTCGCCGTGTTGCGCTTTTTGGCGAGCTACCTCGCGTTCGCCTATCTATTGTTCGCCATCGTCATGTTCGTCGCGGCGCTGGCGCTGCTGCGTGTTATCCACATCGTCGTGCCGACGCTGGCACCGGCGTCAAAGCCTGCCCGCAGCTTCGGCGGAAGCTATCTCCTCGGGCTTCCCTTCGGCCTGTCGACTTGCCCGGCATGCACGCCTTTGCTGTTGCCCGTCGTAGCTGTGGCCGCCGCGACGGCCGACCCTCTGTTGGGCGCGGTGCTGATGGGCGCCTTCGGCATTGCCCGCGGGATTCCGATCGTCGTCGCCGCGACGATGGCAGACAGTTTGGCGCATTTGGGATTCATGCGCCGATTTACGATCTGGGCCGAACGTTTCGGCGCCGCGCTCATGATCGCGGCAGCGCTGTTCTTTCTTGATCAGGCGGCGCTCTACGCGGGTTGGTTCCGTCCGTAATCAGCGTCCGATCCGGGGCGACATTTGCGCAGCGTCTCGACCGTGGCGCGATGACGCTTGCCCCTGTCGAGTTGCTCTGGGACGCCGTGTTTCCGCAGGCATGCCTCGCCGGAGCGAGGCGCCTCCGGTTTGACGGAGCCGACCTATTCGACGGCCGTCTCACGAAACAACGACTCTATCAGCGGGCAATCGAGGCGCGTTCCATCGCCACATTCGGCAACCACATCCTTCAACACGTGCTCCATGCGCCGCAGATCGGCGATCTTCGCGCGCACGTCCTGGAGGTGGATCGCGGCGAGGCCACGCGCCTCGGCGCAAGGCTGATTGCGTTCGTCGACCAGACATAACAAGGCGCGGATTTCATCCAGGGAGAAGCCGAGCTCGCGCGCTCTCAGCACGAAACGCAGACGCCGCTCATGCGTCGTGTCATAGCTGCGATAGCCGCTCGTCGTGCGCGGCGGCTCGGGCAGAAGGCCGACCTTCTCGTAGTAACGCACGGTTTCCAAGTTGCAACCCGTCCGCCGGGCCACCTCGGCCCGCTGGAGGCCCTTCGCCGGATTCTGATCGCGCATCGCAAAAAACCTCTTGACCCTGTAGTCGCTACAGACCGTAGCCTAGTCGAAGATCGAGGTTTTCGGCAAGCAGAGAGAGCTTGGAGATGAGCGATACACGAACCGCAATCGGCGCTGCGACGGCCCGTGCCTCGGCTGTGGCGTCCACGCGCCAAAACGGGGATCGAACCCCGCGCCTGCTCGCTGCAGGAGGCCTCGTGGGTGCTCTTGGGGCAGCGTCGTGCTGCGTCATTCCCTTCGCGCTCTTCCTGGCTGGCGTCAGCGGGGCCTGGATCGGCAATCTGACCGCGCTTGAGCCTTACCAGCCGATTTTCGCGGGCGTCTCGCTCGCCTTCATTGGCTACGGCGGCTGGCGCCTCCGGCGCAAACGGGGGATCGCATGCGCGGACGGCTACTGCGCCACGCCCCAATCGGACTGGATCGCGAAGATCGGCCTTTGGACCGCTGCGACGCTGGTCGTGCTCGCTGTCGGGTTCCCATATGCCGCGCGCTACTTCCTCTGAGGTCCTGGCGTCCGGCGAGAGCTGACATCGGCATCTAGTGTTCAATCCCAGGAAGGTTAGGTACATGAAAACCCAGATCGGAATATTCGCCGTGCTCGGCATGTTGCTTACGCCATTTGCCGCGCAGGCGGGGCAAGCCACCGTTGTCCTAGACGTGCATCATGCGGGCTGCGTGCTGTGCGGGCCGATCGTGAAGAGCACGCTCGCCCACGTCAAGGGCGTCACCAGTGTTTCGGTCAGTCAGGCGGACGGCAACGCCGATGTCATGGCGACCGTCTCTTATGACAACGCTCAGACGTCACCGGCGGCGATGATCAAGGCCACTACCGGCCAGGGTTACCCCGCGGAAATCTCGAAGCCTGCGAAAAGCTGATGCGCGGCTGCTTCGGCAACGGATGTCCGAGATGAACGCTGAAAAATCTATCGCCGCGATCGCTGCCGCCGGTTTGGCTGTCCTTTGTTGCGCCGGACCTCTCCTGTTGGCGACGATCGGTTCGGTCGCCATCTCCACGTCCGTGCTCACCGGTTCACTCGCGATCGTGGCCGGCGTCGTGGGGATCGGACTGGTTGGTGCCTGGATCTATCGTCGCAGCCGCTCATCCGACCGGAACGCTGTCGATTGCTGCGAGCGCGAAAGCGCGAAACGAAAGTCAAACACATGAACGATTGCTGTACGCCGGACACGAAGGATCGAACCCGCCGCTACGATCTCGCGGTCATCGGCGCAGGGTCGGCGGGGTTCTCGGCCGCGATCACTGCCGCCGAGCAGGGCGCGAATGTCGCGCTGGTCAGTCACGGAACGATCGGCGGAACCTGCGTCAACATCGGCTGCGTGCCGTCAAAGACGCTGATTCGCGCGGCGGAGACGCTGCACAACTCGCGCGCGTCGGCGCGGTTCGCCGGCGTGTCCGCGCACGCGGAAGTCAGCGACTGGCGCGCGACCGTCCGGCAGAAGGACGACCTCGTCGCCGGGTTGCGCCAGGCCAAATATGCAGACCTGCTGCCCGCCTATAACGGCGTCGCCTATCGCGAAGGGCAGGCGCGTCTTGTCGAGGGCGGCGTCGAGGTGGGAGGCACCCACATAGCCGCCGGCAAGATCATCATTGCGACCGGCGCGCGACCGGCGGCGCCCGCCATTCCCGGCGTCGAGACTGTGCCTTATTTGACCAGCACGACCGCGCTCGATCTCGACGAGTTGCCGCGGTCGCTGCTGGTGATCGGCGGCGGTTATATCGGGGCGGAGCTCGCGCAGATGTTCGCCCGCGTCGGCGTCAAGGTGACGCTGATCTGTCGTTCCCACCTATTGCCGGAGGCCGAGCCCGAGATTGGCGCGGCGCTGACCGGCTATTTCGCCGACGAGGGGATCGAGGTCGTTTCCGGTGTAGCCTACCGCGCAATCCGGAGGACCGAGAGCGGCGTGGCTCTCGAGATCGCGCGCGACGGCCGCAACATGACCATCGATGCCGAGAAAGTCCTGATCGCCACGGGACGAACGCCCAACATCGATGGCCTAGGCCTGACCGAGTTCGGCGTTGCGGTCTCCCCGAAAGGCAGCATCGTCGTCGACGACCATATGCGCACGACCCGCGCCAGCGTTTATGCCGCTGGCGACGTCACGGGCCGTGACCAGTTCGTTTACATGGCGGCCTATGGAGCCAAGCTCGCGGCAAGGAACGCTCTCAATGGTGACAGCCTGCGCTACGACAACAGCGCCATGCCCGCCATCGTCTTCACCGACCCACAGGTGGCGAGTGTCGGCTTGACCGAGGCCGCGGCGCGCGCGGCCGGGCGTGCCGTCCGAGTCTCGACGATCGGTCTCGACCAAGTGCCGCGTGCGCTCGCCGCTAGAGACACCCGCGGCCTCATCAAGCTCATCGCTGACGCCGGCAGTGGCCACCTGCTAGGCGCCCATATCCTCGCTCCGGAAGGCGCCGACAGTATCGAGACCGCAGTCATGGCGATCCGTGGCGGACTGACCGTACAGCAGATCGCCGACACGATATTCCCATATCTGACCACGGTCGAGGGCCTGAAGCTTGCAGCGCTGGCGTTCGACAAGGAGGTCGCGAAACTGTCTTGCTGCGCTGGATAACCGTGACCTCTGGCCATTCAGGTCGGCATCGACGTCGCCGACCGTCGCCCCGGATTCCGGGGCGCGTAGGTCGATGGTTACGGCTTCATTCTGCTGAATTTCCTGATCGTCGTCGCCCGGGGCACGATCTATGCCGCGATGGGCGACGTCAAGTTCATTGCCTCGATCTACTACGGGGTCAGCCTTGCGGTGATCGCGCTGATCTTGCATTCCTGTTACCGGCTGGTCAGGCTCTGCATGGGAGATCATCTCCGATGGGCGGACCGCGAATTCTTAGGTTGGCACTCTAAGCCGCGTTCAGCGGGCGGGCTTCGCCTCGACCAGCCTTATGAGGTCGTCGACGACGAAGTGCGCCGAGGTAAGCACTAGGCCCGCCTCGGAGATGAATTGCTCCGTCTGACGGTTAAAATGTGCTCCGTAAGCCCAGCCCACCCAAGGCTCCCAAAGTTGAGTGATCAGTCGTCGGATGCGTCCCCTTGGGCGCGTGTAATCCAACAGCCTGATCGTACCTTGGGGTCGCACGACTCGCCCGAGTTCACGCAGCGCCGGTACTTGGAGCTCGTCCGGGAGCGTGCAAAAAACGAAAGTTGCGATCGCGGCGTCGAAGAACGCATCGGGGAATGTCAACCGCGAGATGTCCATCTCTGTGAGTTGGACGGACGCGGGCGAAAGGGCACGCCTTGCCTCGGCTCGCTCAAGCATTGCTGGGCTAAGATCGATACCCACAACCTCAGAGCCGGAGGGGTAGAAGGGCATATTCCGACCGGTGCCGACTCCGGCATCAAGAAGGCGGCCCGACAGCCCCTGGAATAGCAGCGGCCGGATCTCTCGGTAGCGCCCGTACTCGAAGGGCAGATCAAGCAGGTCGTAGACAGGAGCGATTCTCTGATAACGACGTCGAAGATTGCGAGCGCCCTCGCTCGTGGGCCGAACGGGTGCGCTCACGGGTTCGTCATTCAGTCGTGCCACGGATCGGGTAGTTCTTCTGCTGGACGAATTTCAGCCCGTTCAGCACGCCATGAAGTTCGGGCCGCGCGAAGGGTGCATTGGAGATATCGACGATCTGTAGCCGCCCTTCCGGGTTGATGATGAACAGGCCGGGTTCTGGGAAGGGGCGGTCGGTTTCTTCAGGTGAGCGCGGCTCGGAGATGTAGAGACCGAGCCCCCGCATTTGATCGACGGACAACCCATAGCCGATGGGGATGCGCCAGCCTTCCTCGGCCGCCTCACTCTCGGCTTTTTCCTGAGGATCTCCCGAGACGGCGATCACTTCGGTCCCGATCGCGTGGAAGTCATCGAGCAGCCGGTCGAGCGTCTTGAGATAGGTCCGGCAGATCGGGCAATGCTTGCCGCGATAGACCACCACCATCTGCCAACCGGCGGAAGATCCAATCGTGATCTCCCCACCACCGACTTTTGGCACCGTGAGCGCTGGCATCGTTGCGCCTGCTTGAATCTTGTAAACCATGCTCATCAGATCCTCCTGTCCTTACTGGACGTAACGGTCGTGAAACGGACCTCTCCGCTGGATCCGGGTGCTTCGCGAGCGATGACGCCGACTCGACCACCAAGGGGCGGGGGGCTTTGGAGGGCGTTGCAGACCGCACTGCAACTGGCCAAGTCGGCGCCATCTATGAATGAGTTCGGTCACGGGCCGCAAAGGTTACGGCGACGGATGAGCCATCCGATGCGGAGGCCTAGTCGGCATTGGCGTTTGCGGTGGCGAGGCCTTCGGGCGCTGGAGCCACTTAAACGCGCTGTTGGCGGCTATGGCGCCAAGCATCTGCGCCAGGATAAATCCGGGAGCGGAGAGGGGCGCGATCTGCTCTAAGTAAGTCACCGCTGACGTCGATTTTCTTTCCAGGCTTAGGCATGCCAAATCTCGCCTTGGGCGTCCGTCTCATCGTTGGTGGTCAGCGGTCAGCCCCATAGCCTCGCATTTCGTCCGCGTCGAATTCCACGCCCAGCCCCGGCGCGACCCGGTTGACGAAGTCGAAGTAGGCCACGATCAGCTTGGCCGGCAGGATGTCTTCTTCCTCGAAGCGTGCCTCGCTGAGCGCGAAAAGTGGCGCTCGTCCATCGTTGCCGGCGCACGCGTCACCGTGACGGCCCCATCATGAGCGCGCGATCGGCCTCACCGAGCGCAGCAGGCATTTTGCCATGTGCGATCGCGTCGAACAGGGTCGGATCACTCCCGTACCGGGACGGCACTTCACGGTGGTACACTACCCGCCCGGATGGTTCATCGGACCCTCCGGTAGAATGCTGCGTGCGGAATTGTGGGTAGGCAGGAAAAGGAGCCGCCGCACGCGCAAATTCGCCCTTCAACGCACCAAGACGTAAAGTATTGCGCCGACCAACGCGCCGGTCGGCAGCGTGACGATCCAGGAAAGCACGATGTTCGTCATGACTTGGCGATCCACGCCGCCACCGCCGTTGAGCCCGGTGCCGACCAGCGCGCCGACCGAAACGTGGGTGGTCGAGACCGGCAGGCCGTTGAACGACGCGGTGCCGACCAGCAGGCTGGTGGTCACGCCCGCAGCCAGCGCTGCGCCGATATCAAGTTGGGTGATCTTGTCGCTCATGGTGCGCGCCACGCGGCGTGCGCCAAGCAGGCCGCCGGCGAGCATCGCCGCGCCGACCAGTGCCACCGCCAACGTGCCATGCCCGCCCAGCGCAGTTACGGGGAGCAACAGCGCGGCGATCTTGGGCGTGTCGTTCAAGCCACGCGCGAAACTGACCGTGCCGCCCAGCAGGAACAGCAGCGCATCCACCGCACCACGCGCATCGAACCGCCATGCAGGCCGCGCACCCGCCGCCCTGCATTCGGCCTTGGTGCCGGTGACTCGCACCGGCATGGTGCCACGCATCATCACTCCTTCGGGCGTAACGATGGTCGCCGACTGTGTGCACACGCACTCGGGTTCGGCAGCGGCGCGTGCAACCAGCCGGCGCAGCAGCGGCGCCAATAAAAAAGCCGGCACCATCGCTATCACCGGGCTGGCCAACAGTGGCAGCAGAAACGTACTGCCCAAGATGGCAAACCGCATGGCGCTGCCTACCGCGACCAGACCCGCGCCGCCCATCGCGCCAATCAACGCATGCGTGGTCGAAATCGGCAGGCCACGCCACGCAGCCAGCGCCACCGTCACCGCGCCGCCGCTGGCCACGGCGAAGGCGAAGCGCGTCTGTGTTGCGATCACCGAAGGCACCAGCCCTGCGCCGGTAAACGCCTTGAGCAAGGCGTGCGCGAAGAACACCGAGCACAACGACCCCGCCAGCGTGGCGGCACTGGCCCACAGCAAGCTGGTCCAGTAACCCGCGCGGCGACTGCCGTACAGCGTGGCCACGCCCTTGAAGTTGTCGTTCGCCCCGTTGGTTCCGGCCAGGAACAGTACCGCCAGCAGCAACACGCTATCCATCATTCACTCCGGGTGATCAGTCAGGCCGCTGCCGCGCTGCGGGGTGTCAGTTTTTCGTAGGTGTATCCCAGCACCACTTCCCAGATCAGGTGCAGGATCAGGGTCATCACCGGTGCTATCATGCCAAGCTTCGGCCCCAACAAGCCCGCACCGGCCATCGGAAGAGCAGATCGCGCCCGACTGGAAACTGGAAACAGTCTGGCGCGCGAAGATGTCTGTTAAACAGAGACTTAGATCGGCTTGTAGCGGCGCAGTCTGCCGCATACCGATCTAGCAGCAGCTACTGCCAGCGGCGGCGCCTTCCTCGTGTGAGAACGGCAAGTCCGTGCCGCAACCTTTGAAAATGCCGTAGTGCCGGCTTGTGTCGCCGAAGAATTCGAAATGCGGTGCGAGCCGGCTCTCCTGGAGCATTCGATAGGTGTTGCCGCAAACGGGAAAGAGACGCCCGGCATCGATGTCATGATGTTTGTCCAGGACGAAGTTGTGTGCAGCGTCGGGGATCGTCCCGCGATAGCGAACGGCCTGCCCGTAATCCTCGCAAGCGGATTCCAGCCCGTCGAGTTTGAAGAGACGGTAGGTTGCAGAATAAAATTCGACGGGACCGATAAGTTCAGCGATCTCGGGATCATTGATCCCAAGGTGGCGATCGCTGACCAGACGCGGGTCGCCAAATCCTGCGGACTTCGCCAGGTTTTGAAAGTCGCCCCAATAGAGCGCGCCGGCCAGACATTCGCCGTGCAGGATCGGGTTTGACCGCAATTCTGCGGGCACGCGCCGGTCCGAGTAGATGTCGGAGAAATAGAGTTCGCCGCCTTTCCTGAGGAGACGATAGATTGCGGCGAAGACCGCTGCTTTGTCAGGTATCAGGTTGATCACGCAGTTGGAGACGATCAGGTCGAAGCTGTCATTGTCGAAGCCCAGCTCATCGAGGCGCGACACGTCACCCTCGACAAACGTCACTGTTGGCTTCGGATAGCCGAACCGATCCCGGTGCCAGTTCTCGTGCGCTCGCGCGATCGCGAGTTGCTCGGGCGTCGCGTCGACTCCCACGACATGACCTTGAGGCCCCGCCAACTGCGCCAGGACATAGCAATCCTGGCCCGCGCCGCAGCCGAGATCGAGGATCCGCGTTCCACTGAGGGCCTGGGGAGCGACCAGCCCGCACCCGTAATAGCGGGCTTTGACCTCTTCGTGGACGTTCGCGAGCGCCCGGATCACCAAGGAGGGGGCCGCGTCCGGCGTCGTGCAGGCGTCGGTGCGCAAGTCGCCCGACCGGGTGAGGACCTTGCCGTAGTAATCTTGGGAATTGTCTAGGCCGATAGCGTCCACGCCGGCGTCTCCTTCACACTGAAGCCATTTCTTCTAAGTTCGCCGGCGACACCCGGCAGGTTACGGGCGAGCCGCCATGACCGCGCCGACGCCCTGCTCTGTTCGAATCCACCCACATGTTGAGAAAATCTCCTGGCCGGAAACCTTCAGCACGGGTCGGACGAACTATCGGATAAGGCCGGCCGCGCTGGGCGCATCTTCTGTGAAGACCGCGAACTCCCTCAGCGGCTGCCCGTTGCCATCCAGGCGAGTGATGCAGCGAGGACAAGCTGACCGTAGTGACCACGCCCCTCGAACGCGCCCGGCAGAGAATGCAAGAGACGGGACAATGGGATCCTGCGCAGTTCGTCGGCCGCCGGATTGCGATTGGGTGCGTTGCCCTGGAGATCACCCAGCGCTGCAACCTCGATTGCAGCGCTTGCTATCTCTCCGAGCACTCCGAAGCGGTGAAAGACCTGCCCCTCGAGGAGGTGTTTCGCCGTATCGACATGATTCACGACGCCTATGGGTCCGACGTCGATATCCAGGTGACGGGCGGCGACCCTACCCTCCGCAAGACCGACGAGCTCGTCTCAATTGTTCAGCGCATCAGTGAGCGCGGCATGCGGCCGGCGCTGTTCACCAACGGCATTCGCGCCACGCGCGCGTTGCTGACGCGGCTGGTGGATGCCGGCTTGATCGACGTCGCATTCCACGTCGACATGACGCAGGAGCGGCGCGGATACGCGAGCGAGAGCGAACTCAACAAGCTTCGACTCGCCTATATCGAGCGCGCGCGGGGATTGCCCGTGGCCATCTATTTCAACACCACGGTTTTCGACGGCAACATCGATCAGATCCCGGACGTGGTGGCTTTCTTCGCTCGACACAGCGATGTCGTGCGACTGGTGTCCTTCCAGCCGGTCGCAAAGACAGGGCGCGGGACCCTGCACCAGTGTTCTTCGATCACCACAAACGCTGTGATCAGGCGGATCGAGAGGGGTGTCGGAACGTCGGTGACCTTCGATATGGCGCATGTCGGCCATGCGCGCTGCAATCGCTAGGGGATGACGTTCATCGCGAACGGTCGAGCCTACGATGCCCTGGACAATAAGCCCCTATACAACGCGCTGCTGTCACGGACGGCAAAAATCCGGTTCGACCGACAGCGGCCGCGCCATGCGATCGCGACCTTTCTGAAATGCCTTGCGATGAACCCCGATGTCGCGGCGCGGGCCAGTTGGTGGTTTCTGCGAAAGCTGTGGCGCATGAAGGACGATCTGATCGCCGCGCACGGCCGCGTGAACAAACTCTCGTTCTTCATCCACAACTTCATGGACGCCTGCGAGCTGGATCCGGAGCGGATAAGAGCTTGCGTGTTCATGGCGGCAACGCGGGATGGTCCCGTCTCGATGTGCCTGTTCAATGCCCATCGCGACGCATCCATCCTCAGACCTGTCCGTCTCCGGAAGGATGACGGCGAGTGGTTTTGGAATCCTCTTTCGGGCGAGGTCGCGAAGGACGAGCCGTTGATCACGGCCCCAGAGATTGAGAGACCGCAGCGCGCAAGGGCCAAAGCGTCCCGAGGCGGCTCAGATGTGGAGCCGTGAACGCGCGGCACGAAAGCCTTGGGGCCGACGGCGCACACTGCTTCTCGCGTTCCTTACTGCAATCGTCGTCGCGGCGATCGGTGGTCTTGTGATGAACGAAACACCCGCAAAATTCGGTCCCCCCAGAACTCTTGATCTCGACCAATGGGACGCGGCCTGGACCGATGTCCTGGCGCATCACGTCGATGCGCGCGGCCGCGTGGACTTCTTGGGTCTTGCCAGCGACCGGGCCGAACTGGACGAGGTCATCAAATTCATTGCGGCTGTTGATCCGGCATCCTCGCCGGAGCAATTTCCCACCCCGAATGCCCGCCTGGCCTACTATCTCAACGCGTACAATGCGCTTGCCATGTACGGCGTCCTCGATGCCGGCGTGCCGAAGCGGTTCGGGTGGTTCGGCCGCGTTCGATTCTTCGTTATGCGCAAGTTCACGATGGGCGGCCGCGCTATCTCCCTCTACCACCTCGAGAACAGCGTGATCCGCCCCCTCGGCGATCCACGCGTGCATTTTGCGCTGAACTGCATGTCAGTCAGTTGCCCGAGGTTACCGCAGTCCGCGTTCACCGCGAACGCGCTCGACGAACAGCTCGCCGCCGCCGCGCGCGAGTTTGCTGCTGAGAAACGAAACGTCGATGTCGACGACGGCCGCAAAGAACTCCGCATATCGAGGATATTCAAGTTTTATACCAAGGATTTTCTCGCCAAGGCCCCGAGCCTTGTGGCCTATATCAATCAGTATAGGCTCTCGCCGGTGCGGACCGACTACAAGATCGTCTTCGACGACTACGACTGGTCGATCAACGATCAAGGCCGCAGGTGAGATGAACGGACAAATGGAGCACGCGGTGACCTCGCCTGCGCGCTAGCGTTTCCGACGGTTGGGGGCGCCTTCGAGTTCCTCGATGATTGGGCACTCCGGGCGATCATCGCCGTGGCACCGCTGCGCGAGATCGGCAATCGTATTCCGCATGGCTTGGAGATCTGCGATTCTGCGGTCGAGATCGGCGAGATGAGCGAGGGCAAGACGCCTAACGTCTTTGCTTGCCCGCTTCCGGTCTCGATAGAGCGACAGCAGTTCGCCCACATCCTTTAGGGAAAAGCCGAGGCTGCGTGCGTGCGCGACGAAGCGCAAAGTTTGGACGTCGGCCTGGGAGTAGGTGCGATAGCGATTGTCATTCCGGCGCGCACTCTCGATGATCCCGCTTTCCTCGTAGTACCGGATGGTTTTGGAAGGCAGGCCGGTCAGGGCCGCCACCTCGCCGATCATGAGTTCGCAATCGGGTTGCATGATCAAACCCCCTCCTTTGCAGCCGGCCGCCAGTGCCGCAACAGCAGCGCATTGGACACAACGCTCACCGAGGACAGTGCCATGGCCGCACCGGAAATCATCGGATTCAGAAGCCCGAAAGCGGCCAGCGGCATGCCAATCACGTTATAGAAGAACGCCCAGAACAGACACTGCCGAATCTTGTTGCGGGTGGCTCGGCTGACCGTGATCGCGTCGCCGACCAGAAGCGGATCGGACCGCATCAAGGTAATGCCAGCCGTTTGCATCGCGACGTCCGAGCCGCCGCCCATGGCGATGCCGACATTCGCGGCGGCGAGCGCCGGCGCATCGTTGACGCCATCCCCGACCATCCCGACAGTGCGTCCTTCCGCCTGGAGGCGGCGAACCACTTCGGCCTTCTGACCGGGAAGCACGGAGGCGATCACCCGCTCGATACCGAGCTCGGCCGCGACGGCGGCAGCGGTTCGTTCGTGGTCGCCAGTCAGCATGATGGTCTCAAGGCCAAGGCGCTGCAGGTTCTGAACGGCAGCCTTGGCACTCGCTCTGATGGGGTCGGCGACCGCGATGGCGCCCAGCAACAGCGGCTGGGGTTCAAGCGCGGCCACCCACATCACAGTGCGTCCGCGCTCCTCTAGGGCAGCCACCTGAGCCTCCAAGTACTCGGTCCGCACACCCTTCTCCGCAAGCAGGCGGCGATTGCCGATGGCGATCTGTCGCCCGGCAACGCAAGCGGTGAGGCCCATGCCTGGATGGCTTTGGAAGTCCTCGAGGCGGCCCAGCTTGAGGCCTTCCGCCTTTGTCATGACAGCATGGGCGAGCGGATGCTCGCTACCGGTTTGGGCGGCGGCGGTAAGCGCAAGCAGTTCGCTCTCCGAAATCCCCGTGGTGAGCATTTCCGTTACGGCGGGCTTGCCTTCCGTCACCGTGCCCGTCTTGTCGAGAACCACGGTGTCGAGCTTGTGGGCGAGTTCGAGCGCCTCCGGATCTCGAATCAGGATCCCGGCCTTGGCAGCCGCGCCAGTTCCGACCATCAAGGCCGTCGGCGTTGCAAGGCCGAGCGAGCACGGGCAGGCGATCACCATCACCGCGACGGCGGCGACAATGCCGGAGTTGAGATCGCCTGCGATGAGCCACCAACCGAAGAACGCGGCCGACGCGACCACTATCACGATCGGAACGAAAGCCGCGGCAACACGATCCACAAGCCGCTGAACCGGAGCCTTCTTGCCTTGCGCATTCTCAACGAGCGCGATGATCCGCGAGAGCGTCGATTGCTCTCCAACAAGCGTTGTCTTGATGCGAAGCAGCCCGCTGCCGTTGACCGATCCGCCGACGACAAGATCGCCCGCCTGCTTCGACAGCGACTGGCTTTCCCCGGTCAGAAGGCTCTCGTCGACCTCGCTGTGTCCCTCGAGCACCACGCCGTCGACCGGAAGCTTCTCGCCTGGCCGGACGACGACGATATCGCCGGGTGAAATGGCAGCAATCGGCACCTCGATCTCCGCGTCGTCGCGGATGACGCGCGCGTTCTCCGGCCGCAGTGCCATGAGTGCCCTGATGGCCGAGGTCGTCGCGCGCTTGGCGCGGACTTCGAGCCATTTGCCGACAAGGATCAACGTGACGACGACGGCAGCCGCCTCGAAATAGAGATGCTCGCCGGCGTGCCCTGCGAAAAGCATGTAAAGGCTGTAGAAATAGGCGGTCGACGTACCGAGCACGACCAGAAGGTCCATATTGCCGGTACGTGCCCGCAATGCCTTCCATGCGCCGACATAGAAACGCGCGCCGAGGATGAACTGGACGGGCGTCGCCAACGTGAGCTGCAACCAGGCAGGCACTTCGACGCCGACCATCGGCAGCAGCAAAGGCGCGCTGAGCACGGCGGCCCCCAACATCCGCCAGGTTTCCTGCTTGAGCCGCTTTTCTTCCGCGGCGAGGATCTGCCGGTCGCGCTCGACGTCGCCTGTCCGAAGGTCGGCATCATATCCGGCGCGGCGCACGGCCACGATGAGATCGGCGGGACGCAGGAGACCGGCGACGCCCTCGACGGTGGCGTTCTCGCTGGCAAGGTTGACCTCAGCCCGGATCACGCCCGGTTCTGCAAGAAGAGCCTTTTCGACGCGACCCGCGCAGGTCGCGCAGGTCATCCCTTCGATCGGGATGATGGCATGTGTTCGATCATCGAAGGCTTCAGTCACTTCCATTGGAGCCTCCCGTCTGGGCATCGGAGCCGGCGTCCTTAGCCCCGTAGCCGGCCGCCTCGACGGCCGCGATGAGCTCCGCAGGTGGTGCCTCTCCCTTGATCGTCGCGCGTCCGGTCGTGAAGTCGACCTTTGCTCCGACAACGCCCGGAACTCGAGACAGGATGCGCGTCACCGTGTTGGCGCACCCGCCGCATGTCATCCCGGAGACCGTGAGAACGGTCTCGCGCACTTGATGTGAACCTTGCTGATCCATGGAACTCACTCCTTCCACCTTACTGGAAGGCAAGATGGGGTTTCCAGTAACTGGAAGGTCAAGCCCCGCGCGCGAAATTGCCGTTTCAGGGGAAAAGCGCGGGAGGCGAGGAATCAAACCAGGTGGCGGCGTAGGCAGTGGGTGAAGCTGCTGCGGCTTTTCGATCGGCCTGCTGCGATGACCGCACCGTAACCTTCTGCCACGACAGGCCGAACTTCATGAGAGGATCACCAGCCGTCGGACTGCCCCGAATGATTGCACAGTCAAATGTCATTGCGGAACAAGCTGAAGAAGGCCTGAGCCGGCTCCCAATGGTCTGTTTCATCGCGGAGAAAACGGCGGGCGTTGTCTCGGACGATCAGCGCGAAACGCCTCGCGCTGATCGGACAGCCGCCAGCGCACCCCATTCTCGACTTTGAGTTTCCATCCATCCTCCCAGGAGCCAAGCTATGAGCAACGCCGAGAAATACGGAAAAGGCCCCCTCGCCGGACTGGCGGCGACGGTCGTTCTTTCCGCCATCATGATGATGAAGCAAGCCATGGGGCTCATGCCCGAACTCAACCCCATCGCGATGATCACGAAAATGTCGGGTTCCAGCACGCCGCTGATGGGCTGGATGGGGCATTTCGTGATCGGCACGGTGCTCTGGGGTCTCCTCTATGCGGCACTGGATGCCAAACTGGCCGGCCCCCACTGGTTGCGCGGCGCGATTTTCGCGACCGGCGCCTGGTTCGTCATGATGGTCATGCTGATGCCGATGGCTGGGGCTGGCCTGTTTGGACTCGGCCTGGGTATGATGGCGCCGGTTGCCACCCTCATGTTGCACTGGATCTATGGATCCGTACTAGGTGGCGTCTACGGTGCCTCGACGCGTCGGGGCCAAGCAGTTGCGGCCTGATCGCCTCGCGAACAGAGTCGCCGCAACCTCTGGATCGCGCACCAATCTCAGAGCCAGGCGTGGCAGTCACACCCTGCTGACTGTCGCCCAACTTCGCATGCTTGGCTGTCGCTCTGCTTACAGCCAGTTCGCGAGCAGTTCAGTCCGGTGCCTGCCCCATCCTGCTTGAGAACGACGGATTGGATGCCCTCTGTTCCGGCGTCGGAACGGCCCTACAGCGGGCTTCAGCGCTGTGTTAGGGGAATAGCCGACGGATGTTGCCAAGGAAATCATCGTGGCGGGATCTCGAGGGTTCCCGAGCCGCGAAATCGTCCCGTGCGATTTGGCTCGGAGAGGCCGGTACACTTGTCTATATCGCGGTGATCGCGTCGATCGCCCAGGCGACGCACCTTCCCTACGTGCTGTTCCCCGAACTCGGAGCGCTCTCTCACGACGTTCTCAAGCGACCGCACGGGATCTGGGCCAAAGCGCCACTGATGCTTGTCGTCACGCCCTTGCTTACGGGCGTCGTTGGCACTTTGATCACTCAGCATTTTGATTACAGCGCCATTTCGGTCCTCCTGACGATCGGCGTCGCTATTGCCATCATCGGCGTGCTGCGATCGCCGATCGCCCCAGCCATCTCCGCAGGGCTCCTTCCGCTTTCGCTAGGGATTTCAACTCCCCTCTATGCGCCCTCGTTGCTTATCGGGCTGGGCGCGCTCGCGGCAGTTTCGCTCATCTGGCGTCGCTTCGTTCCTCCGCCGCCGGAGGCCGGATCGCCAAGCGATCTGGTGGACGACATCGTTGAAGAGGCGCCGCGCGATTACTCATGGGTTCCCTTTTTCCTCGTCTTTTTGGTGATTGCGATCCTTCTGGTGGAAGTGACCGGCTGGCGATTACTGCTGTTCCCGCCGCTGGTCGTCATCGCATTCGAGATGTTTGCACACGCGCATATCTGCCCATGGGCTGGGCGACCATTCATCCTTCCGATTGCCTGCACCCTCACCGCGGCTGCCGGCGTCGCTCTCGTAGTGTTCTTTGGGGATGCTCCGCTCGCGGCGGCCGCCAGCACCCTCTTCGGAATCGGAGTTCTGCGCGTATTCGACCTGCATGTGCCGCCTGCACTCGCAGTTGGATTGCTACCGTTTGTAATTCCAAACGTCGGCTACGAATTTCCGATCTCTGTGGGGGTCGGAACGCTGCTACTGACCCTGTGCTTCCTCGCCTGGCGCAGGATGGCCGTCACGAAGTCTGCGAAGATTCTGCACTGGTGAGGCGTCGCATGACACGCATTCGGATCTATCACGAGCCTGACGGTGAACTCCTTGCCGAAGGTCCGCTCGGACTCTTCGGCATTACCTCATTTGAAGGCAACTACTACATCAGCAAGGGCTGTCTCAAGACCGAAGGATTCCGCACGAACTGGATTCCGGGATTCTGCGTGTACAAATTCTTCTATATCTGGCTTGATTTCCTCGATCGTGACGGCGGCCGGGACCGCATGCTTGGCTGGCGTTATTTTCTACCAAACCCGATCTTCTTCTTTATTTTTTTTCGGGTCGGCGTGCCACAGCAGAGCCCCCACATCAGAGTTCAGAAGCTCTGACGAGAGATTATTGCTGCACCCCGCGCAAGGTCATCGCGGATGGGCTATCCGCGGACGCGCATGCTGTCCGGCGGATGTCGGTTAGATCGTCTCTGGTCGATTAGATGATTAGATCGCCTCTGATGGCTGGGCTCGACGATTGATTGGATAGTCATCTATCCGTGAATATAGCTCCATCCGGCTTCCTCGAGCTCGACGACACGGCCGACGCCGAACGGGACTAACCTGGCGCCCGGGATCAAGGCGATAGCGTGGCCCTCTTTTTCCTCGGCGATCTGGCGCGAGGAGTCGCACATGCTGAAGACGATGCCTGGAATGTTTTGGCGCAAATAGGCCAGTGGTTGCTGCAGTGGCGACGTGTCAGAGCGGAACAGCCTAATGCCAGATCCATTCGCCACTATCTCGATCGAGACCTTCTCGTTCTTCATTGCATAGGCGCGGGTGATGTTCATTGAATAGCTGATAGCATGCCCCATGATCTTCTCGTTGTCGGAGTCGATCAGAATCACGACGCGATGCAGCGGGGATCGCGCCGGTGAGATGGCGAACGTCGATTGAGGATGCAGCAGCGTCGCGAGTGCAAAACCAACGATCAAAGCTATAATTGCCAGAAAGGCGCTTTGAACCCGTCGCATCGCTACTTCATTCCCCGGGATTTGTCCCGTTCATCAACCAAAGAGATTGTGTCCGACTCTGGCATCCGCATAGAGGACTTAGATGTTGGCGTCGGATTAGGTCTGGCGCTCTCTTCACGACGTCAGACCGGCTAAAGGGGCTACCCGCCTCATGCGAATGTCACGCTGGTATTCGCGCGATGATCTGGTGATGTGCGGTGACGCCGATTTCTCCACGCTCCAATCCGTGGGTGATGCCGTCGCTATGGTAGACGAGCAGTACGGCATTGTCGTGTGTCAGCAGGCGCGGTGACGTCATGCTGATGGCGGCACTTCCGTTCACGTCAGCAGTGAAGCTGTTGCCGTTTCCGCTACCGTCCGACGGCTTGAAGCCTATTGGCTTTTGGTCGAAATGGTTCTCGAACAAGCTGTAGACTCCGTTCGGCCGCAACTGAGCAAAGCGGCAATCAAGTCGCGCGCCCCCGTCGCTCGGCGTGAGCTTGACGGACCCTTTGGCGGCGAACCAATCCGCCAAACTGAAGCCAAGACTCTTCCCTTGCGCATTGAAGGCTTCGACATCCAATGACCCGGCCACGAGCGCAGGCCGAAAGCCCGCGATGTGGGGAATATTTTGCGGCCCGACGGCGGCTGCGGCCGAGGGGTCTTTGACGAAGGCATGGGGATCCAACGGCTGGGCCTGATGCGTCTCATCGGAGAAAAATACGGCATGCAGAATGAATTGGAGATCGTAGGCTGTCTCCGGAGCAGCCCACGCTTGCGTGCGCGCCGCCGCAGCAATACCAAGAGTTACTCCAGCACCAAGTAGGTGTCGACGGCTTAGTTTGTTCATGGCTACGTGTCCTCGCGAGTTACGGTGAATAGTTGGAAGCCGCTTGGGACCCACGTGTCGCAACTGCGTGGGTGCATTCGATTGAGATCGCCACATCGCGACCTTCAATAGCGTGTTGTCAGATCAACCAGCCAAGTCGGAGACGCAGCGACGAGCGCTGCCTCGAGTGTGCGATCGAACCCGCTGAGGATCATCGCTGCTACGGCCAAGGCTCCTACGCCGAGGATGACTTTACCGAGCTTCCCGACTCCCATGAGATTGCCACGCCAGCGACTGAGCGCCTGGCGTGAGAGCGAGCCGACGATGAGCAGCGGGATGGCGGTCCCAAGACCGAACGCCACCATGACGATCGCCACACTGGCGAGGTCGCGTCCCTGAGCCGCGAGGAGGGATGCTGCACCGAGGGTCGGCCCGACGCAGGGACTCCAGATCGCGCCAAGCAGCAATCCCAGAACGAACTGGCCACTGAGCCCACTCGGCGAGAATCGCGCGATCAGCTGATTGCCGGCATTGCTGATGCCTCCAGCAGCCATCGCGAAGCGCTGTTGCAACGCGTCGCTGAGGAGCACGATTCCCATCAGGACGAGGAGCACTGCCGAAACCGATCGGAAGATGCCACCATCCAAGCCTATGGAAAACCCGATCGTCGCCACGAATAGCCCGACGGCGACGAATGAGGTGACCAGGCCGGCGGCTAGCGCCGGCACGCCAAGGCGGTGCGCAGCAATCGCTGGACCAAGGACCAGCGGAAGTAACGGGAGCACGCATGGGGAAAGTGTAGAAAGCATCCCTGCCAGGAATCCAAAGCCGATGCCGCCGATCGGAAACGTCACGCTCAAGCTCCACGATCGCGTTCAGTTCGCTTTCTCGAGAAGCGCCTTGATCGAGTCAGGATTCGTATCGCCGACCGAGCGCCCTTTTTCCTTCGAGCCGCGGAAGACGATCAATGTACTTTGCATCTTCGCGCCAAACGAACGGACGACGTCTTTCTGGGTGTCGAAGTCCACCTTGTAGATAACGAGATCCTTAAACGAGGGGTTTGTGGCGAGATCATCGATGATAGGATGCTGTTTCGCGCAGACTGGACACCAACTCGCCGCGATGTCGACGAGAATAGGCTTTCCGTCCTGCTGCGATGCCGCAAACGCCTGTTGCGTGTACGGTGCCTGGCTTGCCGCAAGGGCTGCCCCGGCTGGAGCGAAGGATAGTCCGATCATGAACATGATCGTCGACAAGAGCTTGATGGATGGCATCCTGATCTCCCAATGACAGTTGAGCACGCTCGGCGTCTGGCGACGCCGATGCCCCTATGTCAGAGTTCGAAGCCGATCGGCGGAAGGTTACGCTGGCTGGAGGGCGTTGTCCGGGACGGCACGCTGGAAGTAGCCCGCATTCAAGGGGATGCGCCTGATCAAATCCAGGTGAAGTGCAGTGCTGATCCTTCCGGCATGGGCGTATCTCCGACCGATTGTTCGGGAGCGAGGGGGGCGGCGCAAACGCAGAACCAAGCGCAGACATCGGTGAAGGCGGTTGGCCTCCCGAGCTTGACCGCCTAGGCTATCGCATCTCCGACAGGACGATCAGGGATTTCGCCGTGCGCAAACTGATCCGATCAACTTCAAACCGAACGTAACCCTAATGCCGCTCACAACGAATCTATGAACATAAGATAGTGATCGATACCGGTGAGAGGCATGAACCGTCTATTGGCCAGGATTGGTCATACCCTCGCCAGATTTCTGAGCGGCGAGCGACACACCCACAGCTCAACCCCGCTGACGATGCCGGATCAACTGATGAATTGCCTCGAGCCCGCTGACGTGGTGTTGGTAGACGGCAATTCGAGGGTCGGCACCGCCATTAAGTACCTAACCCAGTCGACGTGGTCGCACGCGGCCCTCTATGTCGGGCCGCCCGGCTCAGAGTTATTTTCTGACCCGACGCATTGCTTCGTCGAAGCCGATCTCGTGGCAGGTGTTCGTAGCGTCGGCTTCGAGGAATTCGTGGGAATGCCGACGCGAATATGCCGACCGGTCGGGTTGAACGAAGCAGAATGCCGAGCGGTCGTCGATTTCGCGATCAGCCGCTTAGGGCACCGCTACGATCTCAGGAATATCGTCGACCTTGCACGCTACCTGTTCCCAACGCCCCCAGTGCCGTTCCACTTTCGCCGACGGATGATCGCGCTCGGAAGCGGAGATCCCACCAGAGCGATTTGCTCGACGCTTATTGCTCAAGCTTTCCAGTCGGTGAATTATCCAATTCTTCCGACAATCGAGTATCGCGCGGCGGCGACCCAGGAATGTCCCGGCTGCATGGACGAGATTTTGCACATCCGTCACCATTCCCTCTTCGTCCCGCGCGACTTCGATGTGTCGCCCTATTTCCGAATCGTGAAGCCGACAATCGATGGCAATTTCGACTTCAGAACTCTCCAATGGGAGCGGGAGGCTGCTCGCCAACCGGACGGGGATGCAGCACATCCATAAGCACCGACGATCCGTTCCCCTGGATAATCCCGCATATATGCTTGCGGCCCAACAAATGGGGTTGCCTGACACCGCGACTGTGCAAGATCGTCTGCATCTCCTGGATCATGAACGGGACCATGAGATGCGCTCTCCCGGAAGGGACGGTGCTATTGCGCAGCCTCAACTCGCACACCCTTCCAGAACGCAACCTTCCCCGCAATCTGGCTCGCCGCGCTCTTGGGCGTGGGATAGTACCAAGCCGCGTCGGCGTTGACCTTGTCACCGACGACAATCGAGTAGTAGTTGGCAGTTCCCTTCCACGGGCAGACCGTTTGAGTATCGCTGGGCCGAAAGAATTCTTTCCGCAACGACTCCGGCGGAAAATAATGATTGCCCTCGACAATCTCCGTCTTGTCGGCCTCAGCGATGACCGCTCCGTTCCAGACAGCCTTCATCATGCGACTACCTCCTGCATATGCTTCATCACTGCCGAAAACCCGTGAAAACCAACTTCGAATTGCTCGGCCGCGAGCGCCGACGCTAGACCGCGAACGCCAGCGCCGATTCGACTACTGCGAAGAGAACCAGATATCGCCATAGAATGCGTGAGCGCGTTGACCCGAATTATCGGTGTCAGTCATTATGGCGACGACATCGATGGACCGAATATCCTCACCGAACTGCTGTTTCAAATCTTCCCGTACGTTGCGCTTGTGGTTGACCCAAGAATTCAGGCGCGATGTACCAGAATCCGTCGCCAGAAGTCGGACGTTGCTAGTGAACGGGCTGGGCCACGCTGCTCCGACCGGATGTTGGGCTGCCCAGACGTAATTCATGGACAACGAACGCAACCCTAATGGACCGCGCTCCACGACGACGTAGATGCGCGCGGCGAAGTCATCTCCGGCCTTGGTGTTCTCGTCGACGCCCGTCACTGGTTGAGTAACCTTCCATGACCAGTTCAGGAAGGGCGTCTTCACCAGATCGACCTCAATCCTCCGAAAGCGCCCCGACGCGGCAGCTCGCGAAGTTGCTTCGAGAACCGTTAGGTTCAGATCGGGATCGAAAGTGAAGGCGTAGGCCGTTTCGCCCTTGAAGGCCTTTGCTTCCCAGGCACCCCAAGCGCCTTTCCAGAATTGGGTTACAGGAAAGCGCTGCTCGGCCGACGCTGCGATGCCGGCATGCAACACCGCTGGAAACAGCAGAAACCAGATCAGGCGTGAAAACATCCAGCAAACCTTGCGATGAGGCTAGAAAAGCAACGGTGCGTGCCGCCGGGGCTACTCATAGGCCGGCACGCACCGCCGCCCTGCGCGGAGATAGTCCGGGCTGCGACCATCTCCGCTGAATGCGCGTAGGTACGTCCGCGGAGAGAGTTCGACGCAAGGAGGGCAAAGGTTACGTCTGCCATCAGGTGCTTTCGATTCGACCGGGCCAGGTAACCTTTTCGGGCACGCCACGAAACGCTTGGCAGGACAGTTAGCCGTCAGCATCGGCCGCAAGCGTCTGTGAGGACTTCAGTGATCAATCGGGATCCCGACCCTTGCGCCTCTACACGTCGATCCTGCGGAAGCCAGTCCGCAGCGCGGCGTCCTGCTCCGGCCGAGGTCCGCTGGTGCAGACGTTGCACCGCGAGCCCGGCGAGATCATCTCGGCCGCCGCGGACGCACTCGAATTCCAGGCGACCGCGATCGAAGCTGGCGAACGACTGCGAAACAAGCTCGCGGTCTCGCTCGAGTCCCTGCGGACGACCATGCAGCGCAAGCCTCGGCGGCGCTAAACCATCCGCTGCGCTCGCCCCGTGATAGGATCCGAACACATAGCGCTGGAGGGAACCACCGATGTTCGATCGTCGATTCCAGCCCGTGATGAAGACGGCGCTTGCGGCTCCGGCTCGCACACTCGCAGGCGCTGGCGTCTCGGCCGACGCGCTCACCATGTTGGGCTTCGCAGTCGGCCTGGGCGGAGTGGCCTTGCTTGCTTTGCGTGCTTACCTGCCCGCCCTGGTGCTGCTGTTGTCGAACAGGCTGCTGGACGGTTTGGACGGCGCGGTCGCACGCCTGACTGGGCCGACGGACCGCGGAGCCTTTCTCGATGTAGCTCTCGATTTCGTGTTCTACGCGTTGGTTCCGTTCGGCTTCGCGCTCGCCGATCCCGCCCGCAATGCGTTGGCCGCGTGCGGGCTCCTGGTCGGCTTCATGGGGACGGCGAGCAGCTTCCTCGCATTCGCGGTCATAGCCGAACGACGCGGAATTTCGTCGGCCGCGTTTCCCCACAAGGGGCTGCATTACCTGGGCGGCCTCACCGAGGGCGCCGAGACGATCGCCTTCTTCGCACTCATGTGCCTGTTGCCGGACTGGTTCCCAGCACTCGCGTGGTCCTTTGCGGCGCTCTGTCTCATCACGACGGTAACGCGCTGGGTCTGGGGTTGGGCCGCCTTCTCCGAGCGCAACTAACCGCGGGGGCTACCGCGATCGAGGGGCGCAGCGCCGTCAATCCGATATTTGCCCACGAAGCGGCGGTCCAACCAGTTCTTGAACGACCAGACCCAATCGCCCTCCAAGACGAGGCCGTTTCGCGTGCCGATCGCGTGTCTCTCTCCCGTGGACAGAAGGTAGAGCGTTTGCTGCTGCGGCGAATACTCCGCGAGCGTTTCATTGGCGAGAAGCCGGCGGATGTTACGGGCCAAAACGGGGCCTTGCCGGACTGCATACACTCCGGATTTCGGCAGCTTGCGCGGTTGAAAGGCAGCGACGTCACCGGCCGCGAAGATGTTGTCGTGTCCGGATGCCCGTAACGTTCCGTCCACGACGGCGAAGCCGCGTTCGTCCACGACCAGTCCGCTCGCTCGCAGCCAGCTCGGAGCGGCCGCCTCAGTCACCCAAAGTGCCTCGTCAGCGGCCACGTTGCGGCCATCCGTGAGTTCGACTGTTCCGGGTAGAACGGCGCTCACGCGTGCGTTCTCGAGGACTTCGATGCCTCTGTCGTCGAGTATGCGCCTGCACCGCTGCCGGAATGCCCGTGGAAATTCGGGCAGGATGCGGTCGGACGCGCAGAGTAGCGTAAACTTCAAGGGCCGGGAGCGCAGACCGGCGTCGATCACTTCGGCCGTTAGCCTGCGATGGACCGAAAACGCGAGCTCGACTCCCGCAGCGCCGCCGACGACGATGACGATACGGCCCGGTCTCTCTCTGATACGCGCGCGAAGGGGCTCGAAACGGCTCAGAAAGGCGTCGATCGGCTTTACCGGGATTGCGTGTTCGGCGGCGCCGGTGACGCCTTCGGTATTAGGCGTCGAACCGACGTCGAGGGACACAATGTCGTAGGGCAACGGCGCCCCATCGCGACAGGACACGTGCTGCGATCGCAGATCGATGCCCACGGCTTCCGTCCGGAGAAAGGTCGCTCCCGCGGCGGTCGCGAGCGCGAGCGCGTCGATGTAGGCGTCCTCTTTCCGGTACAGGCCAGCGACCACGCCCGGCAACATGCCTGAATACGGTGTAGTCTGGGAGCGTGAGACCAGCGTCAGGCGCACGTCGGCCATCGGCGAGGTCGCGAACGACCTCAGGACCTCGACATGCGCATGCCCGGCCCCCACCAGAACAACCTGTCGAGGAAGCGTGGGCAACGCTACCATGGCGGCAGCCACTGGAGAGCGCCGACCAGTCGCCTTGTCCGCTCGCCGAACAGTGTCGGCTGGTAGTACCGGCTCGCGGCCGCCTTTCCGATCTCGCCCATGGTCGGATAAGGCAACATGAGATCGGTAATCGCCCTCAAGGTAAGCTTCCGCGAAACTGCCAGACACCAGAGCCCGATCATCTCTCCCGCCGCAGGGGCTAGGATCGAAGCTCCGAGTACCCGGGCGTGGGAGCCCAAAACGATCTTGATCTCTCCCTCCGGATGACGCTCCGTGACGGCGCGGTCGTTGCCCTTCAACGGAACGCGCTCGATCCGGACCTTCCCGTCGTAGCGCTCGCGCGCCTTCGCCTCGGTCAGGCCGACATGAGCCAGTTCGGGATCCGAGTAGGTCACCCACGGCAATGCTTCATAATGCGCCTTGGCCGGAAGACGGAACGCGAGATTCCGCACCACGATGCCCGCCTGATAGCCGGCTGCGTGGGTGAAACGAGGCGCGTCGATCACGTCGCCGAGCGCGAAGACGTGCCGTTGGCTGGTTCGTAGCCTTGCGTCGACGAGGATGCCCTTCGGGTCGTGAGCGATCCCCGCAGCTTCCAGACCCAGATCGTCGAAGACGGGCTCGCGGCCGGCCGCGACGAGCAGGTGCGAGCCCGACACCGCGTAATCCGCACCATCCTTCCGGAGTCGCACGACGACGCCTCCGAAAGGATGATCGATCGACGTGATCTCGACATTCTCCTGCAGCGATATACCCTCGCCGCGCATTATGTCGCGAAGCTTGTCGACGAGCTCAGGTTCGTCATGCGGTAGGATCGAAGCGCGCTCAACGACGGTGACGGAGCTCCCCAGCCGTCGATGGGCGACGGCCATCTCGACACCTATCGGACCACCTCCGATGATGACGAGATGATCGGGCTTGTTCCGCAAGTCGAACACATTGTCGTTCGTGAGGATTTTGGAGCGGTCCAGTCCCGGTATATTCGGTACGGCGGGTTTCGAGCCCGTCGCGATGACGAACCGCCGGGCCTGCAATCTGATGGCCCCGACCTGAATCGATCTCGCGTCGAGGAACCGGGCCGTGTCTCTATGCACGGTGACGCCGAGACCCCGGAACCGTTCGACGGAATCGTGGGGTGCGATGGTTGCGATCACGCCGCGCAGGCCGTCCTTGATCGCGGCGAAATCAACTCGAGGGGGCTGGCCCGATACGCCCGGGATCCCGGTGAACTCGCAGCGATGCGCCGCCTTCGCGGCAGCTAGCAACGCCTTGGAAGGCACGCATCCGGAATTGAGACACTCGCCGCCCATTTGACTACGCTCGATCAGAACGGTCTTCAGGCCGAGCTGGGACGCGCCTGCGGCCACTGAAAGTCCCGCGGCTCCGGCCCCTATGACGCAGACGTCGAACGTCGATTCTGCCATGGATCACGTCTCCATCTTCTCGGCCGCCGCAACGGATCGTCTCCTGGCCCACTGCCTGTAGACGACCGGCGCCAAGACAAGCAGACCGAGCCCGGTCAGCGCGATCAATACGCTCGGCGACATCAGGCTTCGGACGCTCGTCACGTTGCCGATCTGACGTCCGAAATTGACGTAGATCAGAGTGGCCGGAGCCATGCCGAGGAACGTCGCGAGCACGAATTGGCGCACCTTCACGTCGAACAGGGCCGAAACAAGATTGACGAGGAAGAACGGAAACAGCGGCACCAGCCGCATGAACAGCAGGTACCCGAAGGCGTTCTCCCGCATGTTGTCCGCGATCTTCGCGTAGAGAGGCCCCGCCTTGCGCCGCAACGGTTCGCCGAACGCGCTGCGCGCGACGAGGAAGACCATCAGCGCGCCCGCCGTCGCGGACGACAGCACCAGCACGGTCCCGAGCCAGACGCCGAAAAGGAAACCCCCGAGCAGGCTGAGGAGCGCCGCTACCGGGAGCGACAGAGCGGCGACCGCCATATAGGTCAACGCGAACGTCAGGGGCGCGAGGACGGGATGTGACGAGACGAGGTCCTGAAGCGCCTGACGCTTGGCCAGTACCGCTTCAGGACTGAGAATATCCGTCAAGCCACTGAAGTGGACTAAGATGACCGCCGCCACCAACATGACCACTAGAACATAGGGAGCGTAGCGGCGCATGATCTCCGTCCTCACATCGACTGTCTTGCCGGCCAGGGCGCGCGAGCGCTGCCCAGATCCTCGATCGCAACGACCCTATCGGCGTATTCTCGCGCGAGGTCGTGCTGGTGAAGGCTGCACAGCACGGTCAGGCCGTCGTCGCGGGCGAGCGAGCGGAGAAGAGCCAGGACGCCTCGGGCTGCGTGCGGATCGAGGCTCGCTATCGGCTCGTCGGCGAGCAGCACGCTGCTCTCCTGAACCAGCGCCCGTGCGATGGCCACCCGTTGCTGCTGACCGCCGGAGAGTCTATCGGCCCGAAGGAGCGATCTGTCGCGAAGGCCGACCCGCGCCAGCGCCCGCTCGGCCGCCCGCAGATCCCACACGTCGTACAGGCTCAGAGCCACGCGCCAGAAGGGCATGGACGCGAGCCTGCCGCCGATGACGTTGTCGAGCGCCGACCGCCTCCGGACCAGATTGAACTGCTGGAAGATAAAACCGATATGTCGCCTGGCATCCGAAAGTCCGCGGCCACCGAGCCGATGCATCGCGTTGCCCGCTACCCAGATTTCGCCGTCGTCGGCTTCGACCAGGCGGACCAAACAACGCAACAACGTCGTCTTGCCGGCGCCGCTTGGGCCGACGAGAGCGACGAATTCGCCCTTCTCCACACGGAGGGACAAACCGCTGAAAACCGGCCGGCCGCCGAACGACTTGGCCAGGTCCACGACCTCGATGCCCGCGTCGCCGCTCATGACAGCCGGCCCCGCAACCACGCGCTCGAGCGATCGATGATTGTGACCATCGCGAGGATCACCAAAAGAATCGCCAACACCCGCGGAAAAGCGAGGAGATCGATGTTGTTCTTGAGCTCCTGACCGATGCCGCCTGCGCCGACGATACCGAGCACGGTCGACGCCCGAACATTGAACTCCCAGACGTAAAGCAGGGTCGACACCAGGGATGGCAGGACGTCCGGCAGGAGCGCAAAGACGAACACCTTCGACTTTGATGCCCCGCTTAGCATCGCGGCCTCAAGAGGTCCGTCGGCCGCGGTCTCGACCGCCTCCGACCAGAGTTTTGCTATGGAGCCAGCGGAATGTACTCCTATGCCCAGAACGCCGGCGAAGGGACCGAGGCCTACGGCCGCGACGAACAGAAGCGCGAACACGAAGCTGTCGATGCCGCGCAGCGCGTTGAGCGAGACACGCGCCAAGCCGTAGATGAGCCGATTGGGAGCCGTGTTCGCCGCAGCGAGGAAGCAGACCGGGACCGCGATGATACCCCCGAGCGTGGTGCCGAGCGTCGCCATCGCCAAAGTCTCGGCGGCACGTTCGAGCAGCGTGCCCAAGTCGGAAAAGTCCGGCGGCCATGCCCGGAGCGTCCATGACCACAAGCGAGGAAGCCCATCTATCAGCCGGCCCAGATCCACCTCAGCGAAACGCCAGCAGAGCCAATACGCCGCGACCAGCGCGATGACCACGGAGCCGGTGCGCAAGAAGCGCGCTGACAGCATGGACGCCAGTTTGGTTCGCCGAATGTCGGCCTCCGTCCGCTCGGACATTCTCAATTCGTCTTGGCGCTAAGCTTTCCGACCGCAACGCCTGCGCCCTCGATCAGCTTGTAGCTGTCATGGGTGGCCGCGACCCAACCGGTGTAGTGTAGCGGCATCATCGACTTCGCCTGTTCTTCGGTGATGGCAAGCACGATCTCCTGCAATCTCTTCATCGTGTTCGGATCGAAGTCCTTTCTGACGACCAGTGGATCGTTCGGCAGTGGCTCCGAGGTCCAGACGACTTTGACGGCGTCCCGCTTGATGAGATCGCGCTCGATCATGCTGTTGAGATTGCGGTCGTAGTCGGTCGCGAGGTCCACCTGCCCGCTCGCCACAGCCATCTCGTTGGCTGGATGCGCGGCTCCGTCGCGATACCGGAAGAACGTCTTGGGATCGATGCCTTGGGTCTTGAACCAGTAGGTCGGGATCAGCCATCCGGACGTCGAGCCGACGTCCGCGAAGGAAATGGACATTCCCTTCGCATCTGCAGGGAACTTCTCGATCTTCAGATCGGGCTTCGCAACGATGATAGCGTGATAGGTAGGCTTTCCGTCGTATTTGACCGTCGCTATGGCCTGGGCGCCGCCCTCGTTGTTGGCCAGCACGTATCCCCAGGGCCCCATCCAGGCGACATCGGCCTGGCCGTTAGCGAGCGCCGTCGCTATTCCCGCCCAGTCGTTCGTCACGACGAGGTCGTAGTCCATGCCGAGCTTGCCGGCGACGTATTGGAAGAACGGCTCATAGGCCTTCTTCGTGTCGCCCGGGGTGGGCTGGAAAGGTCCGACTGCGAACCTGATCTTCTCAGCCGCGGAGGCAGGCGGAACCGCCCAGGCCAGACCAAGAGCGGCGACCGCAAAAAACGACAATCCTTGCAGGAAGGAGCGACGACCACCTTCAGCGAGCGCCCGTGAACCACAACGCATCGGAAACTCCGTTTTGAACCTTAACGAGTCATAGTTCGTCATGGGCCGGCGGATGGTTACCTTCCTCCCGGCAGGATAGAGGCAAGGCCGCCGATCCAGACGGGCAAGCCGCGGATACGCTGTGTCCGGCATGCTCTCTCACGCGGGCAGTCGAGCCGCCCGCGCCACCCGTCGACGGAGTAAACATCCGAATAACGCATGAGGAACGGCGCTACCCAACACACATACGGCACCGTTTCCGGTAGAGCGACGTATTTTGACGACTGGGAAATTCTTACTGCGCAGCCCGGCAAGATCAACTTCTCTATGCTCCATTGGAGCAGAAAGACATCCAGAAAAAAACGAAGCACCAAGAGGCCTGGGGCGTTAATGGTGTCACATCGGTTCGACGGTTGGATTTTTGACGGCATCTTCTCCTCCCGCTATTTATCTAATTTCGTGGCGCGATAGTTCACCTCGGCCGGCTCGCGATACAAGAGCTCTTCGCGCCCGCGACACCAATCTTCCGTCCTCCAATACTGGAAGCTTTCCCTGGCCGCGCGCGCCCTCCCGGACCCCGCTTCACGAAAGTCGTTCGATCAGCGACACGAAAAGTAACAACTAAAGCATCTAAACGAATAGTTTTGGTATAAGACCGACCGATCGCGCGCGCTTAAAGTCCGCGGCAGTATCAACATCCCAAAGAGTCTCCGTTTCGATTGCCTTCAGGCGCAGTTCCTTCACGCGCTCGCGGGTCTGTCTCATCACGACCTCGGTGCCGAACGCGACTTCTTCGAACAGACGCCGCTCAGGTTGCCTAAGGCCAATCAGTACGTATCCGCCGTCCTCGGCCGGCGTGAAGACCACATCGGTGTCGCGAAGAGCCGCCGCGCACCGGTCCAGGTGGACCGCCGAGAGCACCGGGCAATCGGTGCCGATCAGCACGACCGGACCGCGCTCAATCAGTCGGACGAATGCATCGAGCATGCGCTCACCTAAGTTTTCCCCTACTTGGCCGAATATCTCGATACCATAGACCCTGTGCAGCCATCGGAACATGTCGTGGCTTGAATCCGGCGCACACCAAAGAGAAACGGGGCGCAACGAAGATGTCAGCGCCGTCTCGACGGCCCGTCGGATGAAGAACGCATGAAGGCTCGCGGCGCCCTCGGCCCCTAGCTCGGGAATTAGACGCGTTTTCGCGTAGCCGGCCACGGGTGCCTTGGCGAAGATCGCAAGTTGCACCTGCCGTTCAGCGATGTCGCCCATACATGTACTCTATCGCTAATTGCTTTGGATCCGCGCCAAGATAGAAGGCGAGCCGCAGGCGCCACATCAGCAAGATCGTCCGGATCGGCCCTTTTTTCTCCCAGCGGCGGCCGGACGTCGTAACCTTGCTCCGGAGGCAGATGGGCGGCGTGATCCGCTTCAGCGCCGAAGTGAGCGCGATGTCCTCCATCAGCGCGATGGCCGGATATCCTCCCACTTCGTCGAACGCGGTGCGCTTCACGAATATCGCTTGGTCGCCTGTGGCGATGCCGGTCCACCGCGACCTCAAGTTCATCGCGAACGCGACCACGGACAGGATCCACAGCGGCGAGCCGATCCGGACGTCGAAGCGTCCCCAAACGTGCCGCGACCGGTCGATAGCGGTCTGCATTTCCTGCATGGCGCCGACGGGCAGAATCGTATCAGCATGCAGGAAAAGCAGGATCGAGCCCTTCGCCTCGAGCGCCCCAGCGTTCATCTGCCGGGCTCGGCCAGGCGGGGCGTCGATCACCTTGTCGGCGAGCCCTCGGGCCGAGCCAGCGGTCCCGTCCGTGCTGCCGCCATCAACAAGGATGATCTCGACATCATTGCCACGAAGCGTCTGAAGCCGTCGAAGACACGATTCGATGGTGCCTTCTTCGTTGAGCACGGGGATGATGATCGAGAGCATTGCTCGCTCATTCATCTGCAGGCGCAGGCTGGCCGCGCTAGCCTCGTCAACCCGAGCACGACGCGCCGCCTAACACGCAGAACTGTGAACAGAAAGGATGATTGAGTGACACGGCGGCGCTCGCTTCTCTCAAGGTGTGTCCGAGCTCGAAGCGCGGATCGTAGGGCAGAAGCGTGCATGAGACGACGGCGGGTCGCTCCTCGCCCCTACGCTTGAGGATCATCCGCGAAGACGAGCACATCACCTCCCGCGGCGACTTGTGCAGGATGTCCCAGCACGCTGTAGTAATTTCCGGTGTATCTTTACTGGTCTGCATCTCGGGAAACAGCACTAGCGAGTTAGGAGCTGAGCCTATGTTTTCGACATCGTTCTCGATGAGCATGCGGCCGTAACCTGCGCGCTCGGCCTCCTGATCCTCTCCCCACATCGTGCGGCCCGCGAGCGTCGTATGAATACCGTTCCTGCCAAGCCATTTCAGACCTGCCAGCGTGATCGCGAACGTTCCCGGGCCCCGCTCCTCCTCATGACGACGCCCGGTGTAGTGATCCAGCGAAACACGCAACGTCAGCGCGGCTCCGTATTGCCGAGCGAGCCGCAGCAAGGCGGATTTATGCCGTTGCATCGGCCGCATTGCGTTCGTGAGCACCAAAACCTTAAATCCTCGCCCGAGGCATTCCTCGACGATGTCCATGATCTCCGGATTCATGAACGGCTCGCCGCCGGTGAGACCGATTTCCTCGGTGCCAAGCCCATTCTCGGCGATCTCGTCCAAGAAAGGAACGACGTCCGATTTCCTGATGTAGACGAGACTGTCGTTCTTCGGGCTGGACTCGATATAGCAGTTTCTGCACGTGATATTGCAAAGCGTACCTGTGTTGATCCACAACGCCTGCAGGTGATCGAGCTCGACGCGAGCCCTCGGTGCACCTGATGCGGTGATGTCGGCACGCCTAAACTTCTCGTTTGGAAGAATCCCGAGGTGTCCGCGGTCGGTCGACGGCCAGAGGTGATCCAGTCTGGGCTTGCGCGCGTTTCCGGCCTTCGGCCGCCACTCGACCGAGCCTTCTTTGATCGGCACGCCACGCTCGCGTATCTCGTCGATCGGAAGCACGTCACAACTCGGCCAAATTCCGTTTTCGAGCGCAGCCGCGTAACCTTCAGGCAGCCCTGCTCGGCGCATTTTTGCGGCGGCGCGTTCGTAATCGTAGGCCAACGGAAGGTGTTGGACCGAAACGAGACCATCCAGAGCAGTAAGAACGCTATACCAGACCAGGGAGGTGCCGTCGTTCGCCGGCATACCGATCGCGCCCGCATTGTGCCAGAGTCGACCGCCGACAATCTGCGTGAACGGAATGCCGCAATGTCCGGCAATGACGCCATCCACTCCGGCGACGGCGATTTGGCGCGCTTTCTCGACGGCAGGCGTTGACGCGAAGATGAACTGGTTAATCGATTCGACGCCGCCATGCACAACGGCGAACCGGAGGCTTCCGATCTCGACGTCTATTCGGCGCGGAAGCGAAGACATCCAGTCCCTGAGCGTCGTGCTCATTTCACGGCTAGCATCCTGGAACCAGTCGGTCGCAAGCCGCTGACAGGCGCTTCCTTCCGGAAAGCCGCACCCACAATCTTGCGCGTTGGCAGCCAAGCTCTCTTCGCAATTGCCCATGACTACGTGACAACCGAAGTCGCGTATAAGTTCGGCCGTAGCTGCCGCGTCGGCCCCGTACGCCACGACGTCGCCAGTACAGATTACGCGCTCCGGAGGAATACCGCGCTGCCTCGTTTCGGCGATCATCGCCTGGAGCGCTTCGAGGTTGCTGTAGGGGCCTCCGAACACGAGCAGAGGATCACCGGGGCGGATGACGACGACGTTCGATTCAACGGCGGGACCTGACTGGTGCAGCACATTAATCAGCAAGGTGGAACTCCGGGCTTATGGGGAAGTAGCGTGCGACGCTTCGGGATCGTCGCGCGACAGAAGAGAGTCCCGCGACAGCAAGGTAATCTCGGCGCAATGGCGCCATGGCGCCGGTGCGCCTGGGCCATCTCCGTGCTAACGGGGCCGCCGCCGAAGAACGGAAGGCGCCGCGGGAGGACCGCGTCCTCGAAAAGCGTTTCGGTCGTAAACTAGGGAATTTGGTAGAGACTGAGGATCGGCGGGACGTGCAGCCGGCTTCCGGGCGCGATAATGATCCTCCGAGCTCGGATGCGCTGGCCGGCCGTCTCGGTTGTCCGTCCTTCCAAGAAGCATTTGCGCTCGGACTACAGCGCAGCTGAGCCGCACGAAGCGCTCCTCGGAATCGTGAGGCACGATCGCGTTGTAGCCCCTCGATGGTCGGCTCCCAGCTTCGCGGGCCGCGCAACTTGTCATGGCCGGTTCTTTCGTAGTGGTCGAGAGACACCCGGACCGCAAGCCTCCCCGGAAACTGCGCGTTGATGGCCGTGAGGCGCGTCTTCAGCCACTGCATCGGCTTCATCGCGTTGGTTAGGACGAGCACCCTGAAGCCGGCGCCCAGACTGTCGGCAATCATCCGGACGATATCTGGATTCATGAAGGGTTCGCCGCCAGTGAATCCGATCTCTTCCGGCGGATGGTCGCGCTCCCTCGCCTCCTCCAGGAAGCGCCGGACGTCCTCTCTGGTCAAATAGACGATACGGTCATTGCGCGGGCTTGATTCGATATAGCAGTTGTCGCAGGCAAGATTGCAAAGCGTTCCGGAATTGAACCAGAGCGTTTCGAGGGTGCTGAGCCGGACGCTCGCACGCAGCGCGCCGGTTGCGGTGACAAATGGATCGGCGAATTTCTGCGTTGCATGAACCATGGCACATCCGACGTCTCGACCTACTTATGAGAGTTCGCAGGCACGCGGAAAAAGGTTTCGTGCCAGCGCCGAATGAGGTGTCACGGTGCATTTGCGCAAACAGCATGAGCCGCTCGATTATCCAAGGACGCGACCAGCGATAGCGTCGAGTCCTGCGAGCACCTTCGGGTCGCGCGCGCCGGGCGCGGTGACAAGGGCGACATCCAGCGTGCGGTCGCATCCATGAGGACAGGGGGTAGGCCTGTCGTCCCTCAGCCGTGGCGCCAACAGGCGAATGAGTTGCTTGGCCTTCTCAGCGTTCTCGTTCAACACGCGGATGACATCGGCGACTTGGACATGAGCGTGGTCAGGGTGCCAGCAATCAAAGTCGGTGACCATCGCGACGGTGAGGAAACACATCTCGGCCTCGCGGGCGAGCTTCGCTTCCGGCATGTTGGTCATGCCGATGACATCGCATCCCCATGACCGATAGATGCGCGACTCGGCCAAGCTGGAGAACTGCGGTCCTTCGATGGCGAGGTAGGTGCCCTTGCGTCTGACCGGAATGGCAGCCTCGACCGCGCATTGATAGGCAATATTGGAAAGTCGATCGCAGGTCGGATGCGCCATTGAGACATGCGCGACCATGCCCTCTCCGAAAAAGCTGCTCGGTCGCGCGATTGTGCGATCAACAAATTGATCCACAAGGACAAAATGGCCCGGCGGCAGATCTTCGCAAAGCGAGCCGCAGGCCGACATCGACAAGAGATCGGTGACGCCAGACCTCTTCAAGGCATCGATATTTGCGCGGTAGTTGATCGAACTGGGCGAATGGCGATGGCCGCGACCGTGACGCGGGACAAAGACGACTTCGAGACCGTCGAGCGTGCCGAAAAGAAATTCGTCAGATGTCTCGCCAAAGGGCGACGCTACCCTCCGCCAGGTTGGATTCTCCAGCCCGGCGATGTCGTAAACGCCGCTTCCGCCGAGCACACCTAAGATCGTCATCCGTGCTCCCCCCTGTTTCGTGAACCAACGGCGAAGCCGTCACTTGAGATTGATGAAATAGTCGATGAACGAACGCGCGAGCGGCGAATCCCACGTCGTGGGGCCAACCAGAAACCCTGTGACGAGGCCGCGCTTGTCCAGGACGTAGGTGGTTGGATAGGCATAGACGGGCATGGTTGGTTCCGGCTTTGCCTCGCTGGTCAACGCACCAAATTCGTGGTTGGGATCGAGCACCACGGTCAGATGCCGAAGATTGTGTTGCTTGACGAACGACTTCACCTGCCGACCATCGCCCCCGTCGAGCGAGACCGCGACCACGACAAAGCGATCAGACGGAAGGCTTGCGGCCAGGGCCTCGAGAGAGGGCATTTCCTCTACACAGGGAGCGCACCAACTGGCCCAGAAATTGAGGAGAACGACCTTTCCGTAGAACTTGTCCATACGCAGGGGGCGGCCGTCGAGGCCGCGGAGTCGTATGAGCGGTGCAGGCCTAAGCGGCTCCTCCAGAACAAACTGGCTTATCCCGTTGCGTAGCGTCGGTGGATCGAGCGATTCGGGGCGAGCAGTCGCGATCGAGAGCGTTGCTGTCGCCGAAACAAGGACCATTCCGACAAAGCGCAAGAACGGACGGGCCCACATCATGCGGCATGGTCCAGCGGCTGGGGCGCTACCCAGGACAGCATCCGGTGCCCGAAAATCCGACCAAGAGCAATGATCAGGCAGGCTGCGCCAAGATTCCACATGAGGATCATGACCGTCGCGCCTATGTCGTGAAACAGCGTAAGGGCGCTGGCCGTCAGGGCGCCTACAGCGAGGCTGCCCATCCAGATCACCGTGACGGGACGCAGCCTTGCCGTGTAGCGGAGCATCACCAGGAGCGCTAAGGATAGCGGTAGGCTGGTCAACACCAAGGTAGCGAAGCACGACACCGCTTCGCCCATCTTCATCCCCTCGGGCCCCACAGCGACCCAATCGGTCAGGCAACCGACGCTAATGGTCAGCAACCAGACCAACAGGCTTGGCACGGGGAGAAGCGCGTAAAGGCGTGACCGATCGGGAAGGCTGAGCATGAAGGCCGCGACGGTCGCGAGCACGCCGGTCAGAAGAGAGGCGACCAGACCGACCACATAGGCGCGGTCGCCGAGCTGTTTTACGAAATCCGGACGTAGCCCGTGGCTGACGCCCAACAGGACGAGTACCCAGAAGGCGAGGAAGAGCCAGCAGCACGCCCGGAAAAGCGGCGGCCGAAGACGACGCACAGGCGTCGCATTGGCGCTGAGAGATGCAATCAGGTCCGGGGTCGTGATCACGACTTGTCACCCTTGGAAAGTATAGTTCGCAGGCTCTTCAAAGCCCTATGTGTTGCAACCTTGAGTGCCGCGATGGACACCCCGCTTTGCTCCGCAGCTTCCTTCAACGACATCTCCTGGAGCTTAAGGAGGGTGATGGCCTCCCGTTGGCCCGGCGGCAGCTTGTCGACGGCCTCGCGCAGCAAGCGTCCATCAGCTCTCGTTTCTAAGTTCGTCTCAACGTCCGGAATGGTTTCATGGTCTTCACTCAATGGCGTTTCGCGCGCGGAGGAGCGCCCTTGCTGCCGCAACCGATCGATGATGCGTCGGCGGCTGATAGCGACGAGCCAGGGCGTGAACGGTCGGGTCGGGTCGTAGATCTGCCGGATCGAATGAATGGTGAGCAGGATGTCCTGAATAGTGTCCTCTACATCATGCGAGGACCGGTGATGTCTACCTACCAACATGCGCAGATAAGGCGTGATTTCGGTTAGCAGCCGGCTATAAGCCTCTTGGTCGCCCCCCTGCGCGCGCGCCATGCAGATCGACCATTCGACATCGCGCTTTCGCGAGGCGTTCTCGGCTGAGCCGCTGGTATCGCCTTCACGAACGACTCTCAAAGTCGGTTTATCCTTGTGCCGGCCCGGTGCCATCGGCCATTGTCCTCGTAGTATCGCCGGTGCGACCCGACGTTTCGTCTTGTCGCGTTGTTCCACCGTAGCTCCGAGAGCGCCTTGTGGCAGGGAGTTTCTTTTTGCCGAGGGAACGTAACCTTTGGCACCAGGACACGAACGCGCGCGTGACCGCCTTCGCGTCGGACAACGCGGTCTCTCACAAGATGGTCCTCGCTAATCGAGCGAGACCTTGCCATTGCCGATGATGGCTTTCCCGGATGAACCCTTTCACGATGGCTGGATGTGCCATTCTTTCCTCAACACACGAAGGTTACGGCGAGCAGTTTACATCGGCAGGCGCTTTAGCGCACGACCTGCTTTGCCGCTCAATCGGCCGGCCAGGGCCTTTATCTATAGACTTGGCGGAACCAGGTTCCGCTCGATCTCGGCGAACGTGGGCCGATCCGGTCTGCCGATCGTACGTAACCATTCTCGCGACGGACCGAACTTTTAGGTGAGCAGGCCACGTCGGCTTGCCGCCGGCGCACGGTGTCCGTCGCTGGTCAACCCGTTCGGAGGATTCGAAATGAAGGCCACAAATCCGGTTCTCGTCGCCAGCGCGTTCGCCATTGCCCTGGGCAGCCTCGCGGCCTCAGCCGCCATGGCGCAGGACAAGCCGATGATGACCAAGGAACAAATGATGAAGAAGCAGGAAATGACCAAGAAGGAGGTCAAATCCGGCAAGATGGAGATGTGCTTCGGCGTCGCGCTGAAGGGCCAGAACGACTGCTACGCCGGTGCGGGCACGACGTGCGCAGGCACGAGCACGGTCGACTACCAGGGCAATGCTTTCAAGCTGGAGCCCAAGGGGACTTGCACCACGATCAAGACGCCCAGCGGCGTCGGCAGCCTCAAGCCGAAGTCGGTCTGAAGCACTCACGGGCGGACTGCCCCCGCGCGTCCGCTCGTATTTTCCCCCACGCGCATCGGGAGGCGCCCATGGCACGCGCACAAGCTTTCTCGGATCGCACCGCCATTCCAGCCCGAGCTGGCGTCGGCCTCAAGGCGGAGCATTATCGGCACATCCTCGAGCATAGGCCCGATGTCGGGTTCTTCGAGGTTCACGCCGAGAACTACATGGGCGCGGGCGGCCCCCCGCATCGCTATCTGGCGCAGATCCGCGAGCAGTATCCGCTGTCGCTGCATGGTGTCGGTCTATCCATCGGCGGCACGATGCCGCTCGATAGAGATCACCTGAAGAGGCTTTCTAGCCTGATTGCGCGATACCAGCCGGGATTGTTCTCCGAACATCTCGCCTGGTCCACACACGAGAGCAGCTTCTTCAATGATTTGCTGCCCGCTCCTTATACGAACGAGACGCTGTCTCGCGTGGTCGAACATATCGATCAAGTGCAAAGCGTCCTCGGACGCCAAATGCTCCTCGAGAACCCCTCGACCTATGTCTGGTTCGAGGAAAGCACCTGGAGCGAAACGGATTTCATCACAGAGATTGCTCGGAGAGCCGGCTGCGGTTTGCTGCTTGATGTGAATAACGTCTACGTGGCCTGCACCAATCAACAGTGGGACACAGCAGCCTACATCGACGGTTTCCCGCTTCGCTCTGTCAAGGAGATTCATCTTGCCGGCCATACACGCCAGGCCGACGACAAGGGGCGGCCCCTCCTGATCGACTCGCATGACAAAAGCGTCGACGAGTTGGTCTGGAATCTCTTTCGCGACGTCATAAGACGCATAGGGCCGACGCCAACACTCATCGAATGGGACGCGAATATTCCCACATGGTCCGAGCTCCAGGCAGAAGCGACAATGGCCGAGATGCTGATGGATCTCTCTTACGCGGAGGAGCGGAGCTATGGCGCTCTCGGGTGATCGGCAGCAGGAATTCGCCGCGGCGCTGCTTGATCCGGAGCGGCCAGCCCCGGCCGGAGTTGTCGGACCGGATGGCGACCCGTGCCCAAAGCGCTTCGCCGTCTATCGAAACAATGTCGTGGTCGGCCTCATCGAAATCCTGCGGGCGGCGTACCCCGCGGTTCGGCGGCTCGTCGGGGACGATTTCTTCGATGCCATGGCCGGCGTCCACGTACGTAGCGATCCGCCCCAGTCCCCTATTCTCCTCGCGTATGGAGGACGCTTTCCGGCCTTCATCGAGACGTTTCGTCCGGCATCGAGCCTGGCCTATCTAGCCGACGTGGCACGCATCGAATGGGCTTGGGTCGAGGCCTACCACGCTCAGGATGCTTGTGCGCTGACGGCGAGCTCTTTCAGCGGTGTACCGATCGACGAATACCCCAGCCTGCGCTTGCAGCTCCATCCGTCCGTGCGCGTGGTCCGTTCGGCGACGCCGGCCCTTACGATATGGAACATGAATGTTCGTGACGGCGATCCCGGCGAGGTAGAGTTCGATGGCGAGGGTGAGACAGCTCTCGTCGCCCGTCCCGATGCCGTCGTCGAGGTTCGCTCCCTCCCGCCGGGCGCGGCCGATTTCATCGATGCGCTTGACGCGGGTCACACCGTGGAAGAATCGGCCGAGCTCGCTGGAGAGTGCGACGCCCGCTTCGATCTTTCAGCCACCATTGCCGGCCTCATCGAAGCGGGCGCGCTATGCGCCTATGAGACGAGCTCGGGCGTCCGCTTCGAGGCAAAGGGAGTGGCAGGATGAACGTCCCCACATCACATGCGAGGCCGTCCGTTTGGTTGTGCCGCATCGCCACGATCGTAGAGACGCTGGCTTCATGGCTCGGCGCAATCGGCCTGATCGTTGCCCCGCCTCTATTGCGGATCGCTCTCGCGGTACCCTTCTTCAAGTCGGGGCTTACCCGCTGGGACGGCTTCTTGTCGCTATCGCCAAGCACTGAGTTTCTCTTTTCGGAAATGTTCAAGCTCCACATACTCGGCAATGAGTACCCGTTCCCGATGCCGGAGGTCGTCGCCTATCTGGTCGGCATGGCGGAGATCACATTGCCGATCTTGCTGGTTCTCGGCCTCGGCACCCGCTTCGTCGCTCTCGCGCTCTTGATGATGACCGGCGTCATCCAGCTTACTGTGCCGGAGGGATGGGCAAATTTCCATCTGCCATGGGCGTCGATGGCGCTGGCCATCATGGCGTTGGGGCCTGGTCGCCTTTCGTTCGACCGGCTCGTCGGTTCAGTGGCCAAGCGCGACATAAGGACGAACGCATGATCCGCACTCTGGACTCAGCAGTGCTCAATTCAGGCGGTTGGACTCCAATCGAAGTCGCCTGAAATCACGGGATGGCATTCTGGTGTGAAGCTAGCGTTTGACCTCCGCCGCCTAGAATTTTGGAGATCGTGTTGATCGACAACGAGGGGGGTGCCCACTGTATCAATAGCTTCTGAACGTGCGAGCAACGGGATCTAGACCAACATATGGAGGAACTACTGATTGAACTTCGCCAACTGCGCTATTTTGTAGCTGCGGCAGAGTTTGGTAGTTTCCGCAAGGCGGGGGCTGCGCTCGACATTCAGGAATCAGCGATAAGCCGGCGCGTCCGTGATCTTGAAGATCGACTCGGCGCATCTCTATTCCAACGTCATTCCGGTGGCGTCCGCTTAACACACGCAGGGAAGCGCTTTCTCCAGCGCGCACGTATCGCCCTTCGACAGATCGACTATGGCACGCGGGATGTCGCCGCAATAGGTCGATCCGATGACGGCAGCGTCAAAGTCGGCATCTTCTCTTCGCTGGCTTCTGGCTTCCTGTTTGAATTGTTGCGCGCCTATGACAAGGACCACCCGGACATCCTAGTTGAGCTGATCGACGGTAATCCAGCGGAGCATATCGCTGCCGTCCGCCAGTTTCAGCTCGATATCGCCTTCATTACCGGCAAGACGGAATGGCGAGACTGCCAAACGGAACACCTCTGGTCTGAAGGGGTGTTCGCTGTCTTACCAAGCGAGCATCCACTTATTGCAAAAGAAGTTATCCATTGGCGCGATCTTGCCGGCGAGAACTTCATTGTCAGCGACGCCGCACCTGGCCCAGAAATCCAAGACTACCTCGTACAGCGGCTCGCCGATCTTGGCCACCATCCAGACATTCAACTGCAATATGTCGGGCGGGATATTTTGCTGTCCATGGTCGCGGTCGGGCGTGGACTCACACTAACCAGCGAGGCAACGACAGGGGCTCAAATTCCGGGTATTGCCTACAGACCAATTGCGGACGAAGTGCTGCCGTTTAGCGCGGTATGGTCACCGCGAAACGACAATCCGGCGTGTCGGCGGCTGCTGAGCTTAGCGCGGGCTATGTCTCGATCGGCAGGAGCGACAATCATTCAGACAATTTCGGGATTGATCGTGACCTCCTCGCTTTCGCAAATCCCCGATCTGTGGCTATGAACCGCTCCAGCATCGGAGCGATGAGACGGACCGGATCGGCTGGTGTCTGTCCGGCCTCGCGGCCGAGAATTTCGGCATAGGCGATAAGATCGCGGTGGAGGCTCGCCGGCAGCTCCACCGTGACCTTCACGGGTTTGTCGTCGACGATCGGTCCCAATTTCAACTTGGCCATCTCAGCCTCCGTAAGGTTCGAGCACGAGATCGCGTGTCACGAGCACACGAACGGGGAAGCCCGGCCGGATGGTCAGCGTCGGCGCGATATTAAGCTGGCGCTGCACGATCTGCTGGCCGGTCTGATTGATGCTGTTGGACGCGCCGTTGCGGAGCGCTCGGACAATATCGCTTTCCTGGCCGGAGCTGCCCGCCTCGGCACCGACGCTGAGGAGCGTAGAAAGCGCGGCGGCCTTGAACAGGTCGCCCCAGTGGTAGTCGACACCATCCTCAAGGCCGGCATAGCCCTCGGCGTCCGCACCAGGCTGACGTTCCAAGACGATTGAGCGGCCATTGGGGAAGATCAGCCGGCTCCAGACAAGAAGTATGCGCCGCTGACCGAAACCGACGCCGCTATCATATTGTCCTATAATGCGCGTGCCTTGGGGCACGAGCAGGATCTTGCCGGTCGGGCTGTCGTAGATGTTCTCCGTCACCTGCGCGGTGATCTGGCCTGGCAGGTCTGAGCGGATGCCCGTGATGAGGGCGGCAGCGATCACGGCGCCGGCCTGCAGGACGTTCTTCGACGCCGGAGCCGCAACGCGATCCGGCGAGACGGTGCGCTTGTCGGGCCTCTGGTTGAGGAATGCGAGTTGGCGGTCCTGCGCCGAGGGCGTCGCCGGCTGCGGCGCGAGGCCGAGGCTGGCGAGATCAGCCGGCGGCGTGGCGGTCGCGGTGGACTGTGCTGAGGCTCCAGCGCTGGCGGGCCGAGTCTCGGTCGAGGCGAACAGCCGTGCGGTCCGTGCCGCCTCCAGCTCCTGCGCCCGGCGCTGCTCCTCTGGGCTTGGCCCCACGGCGCCTGTCGCCGGCGCGCCGATCGCCGGTACGGGGGCGCCATTCTGCGCGTTGAGGATCGGCCGGCCGAGATCGCCGGGGAGCGGAGGGCCAAGCTTCGGGACACCCGAATAGTCCTTCGGCAATCCAGCGAGTCCGTCCGGTGTCGAGCGATTGTCGGTCGAGTACAGCTCCTGACCCTGGCCACCGTGACGGGTCTGAAGCGCATAGATCAGCGCCCCACCAACACCGAGGCTTGCAGCGAGCCCCAGGCCAGCCAGCACTTTGCGGGACAGACGGGTCACACGCGGCGGCTCGGCGCGCAGCCGCATCGTCGCGGCGGGCTCGCCGGTCAGCGGCCGGGTGTCATCATCGTCGGCCGGCTGAGGCTGGGGCGTCGAACCAAGCGCCCGGCCTTCTTCCTTTTCGGGATCGCGTTCGTCGCTCACGATGCCGGCCTCCCGTCGGTGCGGGAGATGCGGACGCGCTTCTGGCTCTTGTCTGCGCCGAACCGCAATTCGGCGGCGGCGAACAGGCGATCGACGATCATGTAGTTGCCGCGCATGCGATAGTTCACCAGTTCGGAGGTGTCGCCCTCGGGCCCAACCACGAATAGCGGCGGCATCTCGCCCTGACCGATGCCGCGCGGAAATTCGATGAACACCTGCCTGCCGTCATCGAAGGCGCGCAGCGGCCGCCACGGCGCGCGGTCGCCCGTCACCCCGTATCGGAAATTGACGCGCGCGAGATCAATGCCGCTGGAGACGGGCTGCACGGCCTCGGCCTGCTGGTTCTGACGGCGCAGCGCGATGAGCTGGTCCTGCGGATATTGCCAGGACACCAAGGCCATGTAGGTCGAGGGCGTCGCACGCAGCTCCATGTGGTAGGTGCGCCGGTCCGTGTTGATGACGAGATTCGTCATCAGCTCGGCGCGGGTGGGCTTCACGAGGATATGGATCTGCTTGGCCGCGCCAATGCCGCTCTCGGTATCGCCGATGATCCAGCGCACGGTGTCGCCGGCGGCGACGGGACCGGAGCCGACGAGCTGCTCGCCGGGCTGAAGCGCGATGTCGGTGATCTGCCCCGGTGACGCGTAGACCTGATAGAGCGCGCCATCGACAAAGGGATAGACCTGCATCGAGTTGATGAAGCCGTTGCGGACGGGTTGGACGCGCGCGGCGGCATTGGCCTGGTTCACGCGCGCGGCGGGATCGGCCGGTTCCGGCTCGGGCTTGCCGTCCTTGCCGACCGGCTTCAACTGGCCGGGCAGCGGGAGCGGCTTCGGCAACTCCACGACCCGCACGGGTTTCGGCGGATCGGCTGCGATGACGGCGGGCGCGGCATCGTCATAGGAAATCTCGGGCGGTGGCGTGTGTCCGGCACAGCCGGCGAGCGCCGATGTGCAAAGCAGGAGAAGCGGCAAACCGGATTTACGGAAACCCGGAATGGCGCGGTTGAGGAAAGCCGGCCTTTCGGCTTTGCGGAAGGTCGGTGTCATTGTCCCAGCTCCTTCGACCAGTTGATGGCGTTGATGTAGATTCCGAGCGGGTTCTTCCGCAGCGTGTCGGCGTCGCGCGGGGGCTGCACGACGACGGTGAGGATGGCGGACCAGCGCTCGGTGGAAGCCAGCGAGCCGTCCCGATAGCGGCGCTCGATCCAGGCGATGCGGAAGCTCGACGGCGAGGCGCGGATGACCGACGACACCTCGATCGCGATCTGCTGCTTGCCGACCCTGGTGAAGGGGTCGTTGGCGCGGGCATAGTCGTTGAGCGCGAGCGCGCCGCCCTGCGTCGTGAAGTCGTATGCGCGCAGCCAGTTCTGCCGCACGATGATGGCATCGGACGGGATCGAGCGGACCTGCTCAATGAAACGCGCCAGGTAGAAGGCGATCTGTGGATCGTTCGGCTGGTAGTCGGCGGTCGCCGGTGCGACGGCCTGGGCCTGGCCGAGCCGATCGACCTGCACCACCCAGGGCACGATCGAGCCGTTGGCGGACTGCCAGACCAGCGCGGCCGAAAGCCCGCTCGCGAGCGCTAACGAGCCGAATGCCATGTAGCGCCAGTTGCGGGCCTGCACGCGGGCGGAGCCGATGCGATCGTCCCACACCTGCGCGGCGCGCTGATAGGGCGTCTCGGGCTGCGGGGCTTTGCCGTAATGGGTGGATGGTCGTTTGAACATGGTCAGTCGCTTTCGGAAAGGTTGACGGAGGAGCCGCCGCCATGGCTGTCGCCGCTGCGCACGGCGTGGGCAGCCGCGGAGACGCCGTGGGACATTTGCTGCGAGCGTTTCATACGTTTCGCCCAGGCCGGCGGGCCGTCGCTGGTGGAAGATGCGGCTCCTGCAGGGGCAGTCTCTGCCGCGGCTGCGGGCGCGGCCCCCGATGCGCCCGTGGCGATCTCCGTCGCGGCCTGGCCGCCGGCCTGATAGCTCTGCTTGAGGCTGTCGGCGGCGCGCCCGGCTGCGCGTTTCAGCGGGGAGGCGGCCGCCTTCGCGCCGGTGCTGGCAACATTGCCAAGGCCCGACGCGACGCCCGATGCGCCGGATTGGCCGGCCGCGCCGAGGCTGTAGGCGGTGGAGGCTGCGCCGGCGAGGGCTGCACCTCCACGAGCCGCGGCGGCAGCGCCGCCAGCAAGAGCGGCGCCACCGGATACGGCTGCGCCGGCGGCGGCCGCGCCTGCTGCGACAACGCCGCCGGCGGCAAGACCAGTGCCAATGGCCGCGCCGGCGCCGAGCTGCGGGCCACCGGAGATGAGGCCGTTGGCGATGCCGGGGCCGAAGATGCCGAGACCGAGCAGCGACAGCGCGGCGAGCACGATCGCCATGGCGTCGTCGATCGACGGCGTATTGCCGCCAAAGCCGGATGTGAACTCAGAGAACAGCGTCGAGCCGATGCCGATGATGACGGCGAGCACTAGCACCTTGATGCCGGAGGAGATGACGTTGCCCAGCACGCGCTCGGCCATGAAGACGGATTTGCCGAACAGGCCGAAGGGAATGAGGACGAAGCCGGCGAGCGTCGTCAGCTTGAACTCGATCAGGGTCACGAAAAGCTGGATCGCGAGGATGAAGAACGCCAGCAGCACCAGCGCCCAGGCGAAAAACATGCAGGCGATCTGGATAAAGTTCTCGAAAAACGACCAGTAGCCCATCAGACTGGAGATGGAGTCGAGCAGCGGGCGGCCGGCATCGAGACCGGTCTGCGCCACCTTACCGGGGCGCATGAGATCGCTGACCGCAAAGCCAGTGCCCGACGCCTTCAGGCCGAGACCCGCGAAGCTCTCGAAGACGATGCGGGCGAGATTGTTCCAGTTGGAGATCAGGTACGCGAAGACACCGACGAAGAGCGTCTTCTTGACTAGCCTCGCCATGATGTCGTCGTCGGCGCCCCACGACCAGAAGAGCGCGGCGAGCGTGACGTCGATGACGATCAAGGTGGTGGCGATGAAACCGACTTCGCCGCCGAGCAGCCCGAATCCCCCGTCGATGTAGCGAGTGAAGACCTCAAGGAAATGATCGATGACACCGGTGCCGCCCATGTCAGCGAGCTCCTTCGGTGGCAGAGATTGGCGGCCGGGCGGGTTCGGCCTGCGTCGCCGGTGCGGTCACATTCGTCGGCGCACTGTCCTTGCGGATGGGATCAGCCGATGCCGGCGCACTCGGAAACAACGTCGTCGGCGCAACCGGCGTCGGTGAGGATGTCGGGGCGGGTTGCCCGAGGAAGCGGCGCCGGTTCTCCGCCCATGCTTTCAGGCAACCGGGATCGCGCGTGCCGGCCTCGCCGATCTCGGAGCAGCGAAGCAATTCGGCGGCGAGAGGATCTTGTGCGGCGCCCGAACGGCCCTGCGTCGCGAGGGCGTTCGGCGTAACGTCCTTGCGGTTCATCTCGATCGCGGTCGCCGTGATGGCGACCGCGACGAAGACGATGGCGCCGACGCGAGCGAGGGTCCCGCCGTCCATCGTGCCAGCCTCAGTTGCCGCTGTTCGGGAACATGCGGGCGTTGCCGGGCTGATAGCCCGAGCCCGGCGTCAGGAAACGCCGGCGTTGCTCGCGGCCCTGTTCGGCGGCGGCGGCCTGCTCGGCGGACTGCAAGGCCTGCGCCCGACCGTTGGCCGCGACAACAGCGGTGAGATCCGCGAGTTGCTGCGCCTGCAGCGCAAGGAGCTGGTTGCCGGCCTGCGTCGCCTGCAGTGCGCCTGTCGCGCCCTGGCTCTGGCCGATCAGCGCGGACATCTGCGTGCGGTTAGTGTCGATGTTGCCGACGACACCCGCCTGCACCCGCATCGCGTCCTGCAGGCCGCCGACGGTATTCTGCCAGCGCGAGCGCGCATCGGTGACGAGCTGCTGATCGGAGGCCGACAGCGAGATGTTCCCGTATTTCTGCTGGAACATCCGGTCGATCTGCTGGACGTCGTAGGCAATATTCTGCGCCTGGTTGAGAAGCTGCTGCGTCCGCTGAACCGACTGCTGAAGCTGTTGCAGCGACGAGTACGGCAGGCTCGCGAGATTGCGGGCCTGGTTGATCAGCATCTGCGCTTCGTTCTGAAGCGAGGTGATTTGGTTGGTGACCTGCTGGAGCGAACGCGCCGCCGTCAGGACGTTTTGCGCGTAATTCGAGGGATCGAACACGATGATGGCGTGGGCCGGTGTCGCCAGCATAGGCGCGAGCGCCACTGGAGCGATCAGCAGCGCGGCAGCGAACCGCGCTGCGCGGGATTGGCGCAGTTTCATGAGGACTTCTCCTTGTTGGTGAGCGTGGGAATGAGGTCAGCCGCCCAACCGACTTCACGGTGGTGGAGCCAGGCCGCGAGAAATCCGTCGCGGCCGTGTTCGGCGACGATACGGGCGATGGCGGCCTGGTCGGTCTTTGACGAGGCGGCGCAGAGCGCGAGCGCAACGTCGGACAGGCCCAGCTCGAACAGCCGATTGCCGCGACGGGACTGGCAGTAGTAGTCGCGCTTGGGCATAGCCCGGGCGATGATCTCGATCTGGCGATCATTGAGGCCGAAGCGGCGGTAGATGGCGGTGATCTGCGGCTCGATCGCGCGCTCGTTCGGCAGCAGCAGTCGGGTCTGGCAGCTTTCGATGATGGCGGGCGCGATCGCCGAGCCATCGATGTCCGATAGACTCTGCGTGGCAAAGATGACGCTGGCGTTCTTTTTGCGCAGCGTCTTCAGCCATTCGCGGAGCTGGCCGGCGAAGCCGTCGTCATCCAGCGCCAGCCAGCCCTCGTCGATGATGAGGAGGGTTGGCGCACCGTCGAGCCGGTCTTCGATCCGGTGAAACAGGTAGGAGAGGACCGCGGGCGCCGCGCCGGTGCCGATCAGCCCTTCGGTCTCGAACGCTTGGACGAACGCCGATCCGAGATGCTCGCGTTCGGCGTCGAGCAACCGGCCGTAGGGACCGCCGACGCAATAGGGCCTGAGCGCCTGCTTGAGGTCGTTCGACTGGAGCAGCACGACCAGGCCGGTGATCGTGCGCTCCTCGATGGGCGCCGATGCCAGGGAGGTCAGCGCCGTCCAGATATGCTCTTTCACCTCGGGGGTGATCGGCACGCCTTCGCGGGTCAGGATCGACACGATCCAATCGCCGGCCCAGGCGCGCTCGGGAACATCCTGGATGCGGGCGAGCGGTTGAAGACTGACGCTGTCGATCGCGCCGTCGCTGAGATCGCCACCAAGATCGTGCCAGTCGCCACTCATGCTGAGCGCCGCCGCGCGGATCGAGCCGCCGAAGTCGAAGGCGAAGACTTGGGCACGGGCATAGCGTCGGAACTGCAGCGCCATCAGCGCCAGCAGCACGGACTTACCCGCGCCGGTCGGGCCGACGATCAGCGTATGGCCGACGTCGCCGACGTGAAGCGAAAGCCGGAACGGGGTCGAGCCTTCGGTCTTGCCGAGGAGCAGTGGGGGCGCTGCAAAATGCTCGTCCCGTTCCGGCCCCGCCCACACCGCGGACAGCGGGATCATGTGGGCGAGATTAAGCGTGGAAATTGGAGGCTGGCGGACGTTCGCGTAGACATGGCCGGGCAATGATCCGAGCCAGGCGTCTACCGCGTTGACGCCTTCGGCCATGGCCGTGAAATCGCGGCCCTGGATAACCTTCTCGACCAGCCGCAGCTTTTCGTCGGCTGTGCGCGGATCGTCATCCCACACCGTCACCGTCGCGGTGACATAGGCCATGCCGGCATAGTCGGCGCCGAGTTCCTGCAACGCCATATCGGCGTCGGCGGCCTTGTTGGAGGCGTCGGTGTCCACGAGAGCGGACGTCTCGTTGGTCATCACCTCCTTGAGGATCGCGGCGATCGACTTGCGCTTGGCGAACCATTGCCGGCGGATCTTGGTCAGCAGCTTGGTCGCGTCGGTCTTGTCGAGCAGGATCGCGCGCGTCGACCAGCGATACGGAAACGCGAGACGGTTCAGCTCGTCGAGCAGGCCTGGCGTCGTCGCCGTTGGAAAGCCCGTGATGGTGAGAATGCGCAGATGCGAAGCGCCAAGGCGAGGTTCGAGCCCGCCGGTGAGCGGCTGGTCGGCGAGCAGAGCATCGAGATAGACGGGCGTCTCGGGGACGCGGACGCGATGACGCTTGGTCGAGACGCAACCGTGCAGATAGGTCAGGGTCTCGGCGTCATCGAGCCAGCGACATTCCGGCATGAAGACTTCGACCAGGCGCAAGATGCGGTCGGTGCGATCGGCGAAGCCGGTAAGCGCCTCGCGAGGGTCGATGCCCGACGTCTCGCGGCCCTCGTAGAGCCAGGTTTCCGCGCGTGCGGCGTCTTCGGCTGGCGGCAGATAGGTGAAGGTCAGGAAGTAGCTGGACTCGAAATGCGCGCCGGCCTCCTCGAAGTCCGCCTTGCGCTCGGCATCGACCAGCGCAGAGGCGGCATCGGGAAAGCGGCTGTCGGGATAGAGGTTCGAGGCGTGGCGCTGCGCTTCGACGAAGATCGCCCAGCCTGAGCCAAGGCGACGGAAAGCGTTGTTGAGGCGGCCGGCAACGGCGACCAGTTCGGCCGGAACGGCGCTGTCGAGATCGGGGCCGCGAAACCGGGCGGTGCGCTGAAAGCTGCCGTCCTTGTTGAGGGCGATTCCTTCGCCCACCAGAGCGACCCAGGGGAGGAAGTCGGCAAGCCGGCTGTTGCGATTACGATATTCGGCGAGATTCATCATCGGCGCGCTCCCTGTCAGACCGTGAGGTGCGCGGGGACGCGCAGATGGCGGCGCATCACGTCGACGAAGAGCGGATCGCGCTTCGCCGCCCAAACCGCCGCGACATGGCCGATCGCCCAGATGGCGATGCCGACCAGCCAGAGGCGCAGCCCCAGTCCGACCGCGCCAGCGAGCGTCCCGTTCATGATGGCGATGGCGCGCGGCGCGCCGCCGAGCAGGATCGGCTCGGTCAGCGCCCGGTGAACGAGGACCGTGTAACCCGGGACTTCGCCGCCCTGTTCGACAACGCCCGTCATCAGACCAGCGCCCCGCCGCCGAAGGAGAAGAACGACAGGAAGAAGCTCGATGCAGCGAAGGCGATCGAGAGACCGAACACGATCTGGATCAGCCGCCGGAAGCCGCCGGACGTGTCGCCGAAGGCGAGCGTCAGGCCGGTGACGATGATGATGATCACCGCGATGATTTTTGAGACCGGCCCTTCGATCGACTGGAGGATTTGTTGGAGAGGTTGTTCCCACGGCATCGACGAGCCGGAGGCGTGGGCGGGCGCGGCCATCACCACCGACAGGGTGGCGACGGAAACGGTCATGGCTAGACGGCGGCGCGCGAGGCGCAGGCGTTGGATCACTGGCTTTCTCCTTCAGGGCTTTGGGTGAGTAAGGTCGGACCGCCGTCGCCCTCGATGACGGCGGGCGTGACGCGATAGTCGCCGTCGGGACCGAGGCCCTCGACGCGTGCGAGTTCGCAGAGCCGGCGCGCGGCGCCGCGGCCGGAGAGGACGGCAATGAGGTCGATCGTCTCGGCGATAAGTGCGCGCGGGACCGTGACGACAGCTTCCTGGATGAGCTGTTCCATCCGGCGCAGCGCACCGATCGCGCTGCCGGCGTGGATCGTGCCGACCCCGCCGGGATGGCCGGTGCCCCATGCCTTGAGCAGCTCCAGCGCCTCGGCTCCGCGCACCTCGCCGACCGGAATGCGATCAGGGCGCAGGCGCAGCGACGAGCGGACGAGATCGGAGAGCGAGGCGACGCCGTCTTTGGTGCGCATCGCCACAAGGTTCGGCGCAGCGCATTGCAGCTCGCGCGTATCTTCGATGATGACGACGCGATCGGCGGTCTTTGCGACCTCGGCGAGGAGGGCGTTGGTGAGTGTGGTCTTGCCGGTGGATGTGCCGCCGGCGATGAGAATGTTGGCGCGAGAGGCGACGCCCTGGCGCAGCATCTCGGCTTGCGCCGCCGACATGATCCCGGCGCGGACGTAATCGTCGAGCGTGAACACCGCGACGGCAGGCTTGCGGATCGCGAAGGCCGGCGCCGCGACGACCGGCGGCAGCAGGCCTTCGAACCGCTCTCCTGTTTCAGGCAGCTCCGCCGACACGCGCGGCGCGCCCGCATGAACCTCGGCGCCGACGTGATGGGCGACCAGGCGAACGATGCGCTCGCCGTCTGCAGCCGACAGCCGCTCGCCCGTATCGGAGAGCCCTTCGGACAGGCGGTCGATCCACAGCCGCCCATCGGGGTTGAGCATCACTTCAACGATGCTGGCGTCGTCGAGATAGCGCGCAATCGCTGGGCCGAGCGCGGTACGCAGCATCCGTGCGCCTCGCGCGAGACCTTCCGCATGTTGATGTGAAGCCGCCACATGACCCCCGATTCCATCGGGGTCGAGACAGTCCTTCCCCGGACGGGGATGATTAAAAGGGCCTGATTTTGGGCCGATTCAACAAAGATTCATTGGCGTAGTAGTGTAGCGTGCAAATACAGGAGAACGGCGGTGCGGGATTCCGGGTAGCGCGAGGCGTGCGATCAATGACGGCGAATATCGGACATGGGAGAACCGACTCAGCGACCCGATTCATCGCCGCCAGCGCGGACGTGATCTATCGTGCGTTTGTTGACTCCAAGGCATGGCCGCAGTGGCTTCCGCCGGAGGGCATGACCGGCCAGATCTACGAGTTCGACGCGCGCCCCGGCGGAAACTATCGAATGGCGCTGACCTATCGCGGGGATCATCCGAGCGCAGGCAAAACCTCCAATGACACTGATGTCGTCGAAGGTCGCTTCGCAGAGCTGATCCCAAATCATCGCGTCGTTCAGATCGTAACGTTTCAGTCCGATGATCCGGCTTTCGCCGGCGAGATGTGGATGGCGTGGAGCCTTTCGCCGGCGGCCGGCGGCACTGATGTCTCGATCATCGCCGAGAATGTGCCGATCGGAATAAGCAAAGCGGACCACGATGTCGGGCTTCGTTCGACTCTCGAAAACCTCGCGCGATTTGTCGAAGGATGATCTTACGCCGCTTCGGTTAGATTGACGGCGACGCACTACGGCTCACCGTCGGCAGCGACGTCCTCGGAAATCTCCTGCCTTAGCTTCGGCCCCTTCGCGAGGCGGCGGCCGAGAGCTGTGACGAATTGATCGTAGCGCTCGCCAGCCTTCGCACGTGCAGCCTGCGCGGCAGGCTCCGGCAAGGCCGGGGTGGTCGCGACCCAAAACCGCACGAACACCGCCAGCATCTCGACGGAGATGCCGACATCGCGTTCCATCCGCGACATGCGGCGATCAAGTTGGTCGAGGCGCTTGGTAATCGCGGCCTCCTGTCGTTCAGCCGCATCCGGAGAGAGGAAGGATTCGATGGCCGCCTCCGCGACCAACGATCGCGAATGATCGCGTCGCGCGGCATGTTCGGCGAGGCGACGCATCACGGCGGGCTCGAGATAGACGGACAGGCGCTGTTTCTTCGAGGGTTTCGTCATGGCGACCTAAAGCTCCATGCCGTCACCGGGATCGAGCGACACCTGACGCGCCACACCCTGCATCAGCCGGCTCATCCGGCTGTTGCGGGCGGCGTCATCCTCGGCGTCATCGGCAAGGCCGATCTCGAATTCGTTCTCGATCGGCGCCTTCTTCTCGACAGGCTTCACGCGGCTCAATTCGGGCTGCTGGCGACGCTCGGATTCGGTCGGATCGTCGCCCGTCTCCGTCCCGGGCTTCGCCTCGGCGATCACAGGCCGAACCGGGAGCGGCAGCGCGGTCCAATCATCAGCATGACCCTGTTTCGGTTGCGCGAGCGTAGGCGGCGGCAGGATGCGCTCCTTGAAGCGGGCGTCCTCGTAGTAGCGCGCCTTCTTCGCCCGGATCGGCGGTGTGCCCGCGACCATGACGATCTCGTCGGTCGGCGGGAGCTGCATGATCTCGCCGGGGGTGAGTAACTGGCGGGCCGTCTCCGAGCGCGAGACCATCAGATGTCCGAGCCAAGGCGACAGGCGATGTCCGGCATAGTTCCGCATCGCCTTCATCTCGGTAGCGGTGCCGAGCGCGTCTGACACGCGTTTGGCGGTGCGTTCGTCGTTCGTGGCGAAGCTGACCCGTACATGGCAGTTATCGAGGATCGAATTGTTCGCGCCGTAGGCTTTTTCGATCTGGTTGAGACTCTGTGCGATCAGGAAGCTCTTGAGGCCATAGCCCGCCATGAAGGCCAGCGCGGACTCGAAGAAGTCGAGCCGCCCAAGCGCCGGAAACTCGTCCAGCATCAGCAGCAGCCGATGGCGGCCGGCCTTCGCCTGCAGATCTTCCGTCAGGCGGCGGCCGATCTGATTGAGGATCAGGCGGATCAGCGGCTTGGTGCGATTGATGTCGGAGGGCGGCACGACGAGATAGAGGGTGGTCGGGTGCGTGCCGCCCACGATGTCGGTGATGCGCCAGTCGCAGCGCCGCGTCACCTCGGCGACGACGGGATCACGGTAGAGGCCGAGGAACGACATGGCGGTGCTCAGCACGCCCGATCGCTCGTTGTCGCTCTTGTTGAGCAACTCGCGCGCCGCGCTGGCGATGACGGGATGCGGGCCGGCTTCACCGAGATGTGCCATCTTCATCATCGCGTCGAGCGTCGACTCGATCGGCCGCTTCGGATCTGAGAGGAAGGCGGCGACGCCGGCGAGCGTTTTGTCGGCCTCCGCATAGAGGACGTGGAGGATCGCACCGACCAGCAGGGCGTGACTGGTTTTCTCCCAGTGGTTTCGCTTCTCCAGCGATCCTTCCGGATCGACCAGGATGTCGGCGATGTTCTGGACGTCACGGACTTCCCATTCGCCGCGGCGCACCTCGAGCAGCGGATTGTACGCTGACGATTTGGCGTTGGTCGGATCGAACAGCAGCACGCGGCCATGCTTGGCGCGGAAGCCGGCGGTGAGTTGCCAGTTCTCCCCCTTGATGTCGTGGACGATGGCCGAGCCGGGCCAGGTCAACAGCGACGGCACCACCAGGCCGACACCCTTGCCGCTACGGGTCGGTGCAAAACAGAGGACATGCTCCGGCCCGTCATGGCGGAGATAGTCCCGCTCGTATCGGCCAAGCACGACACCATCGGCGCCAAGCAAGCCGGCGGCCTGCACCTCCTGGCGCTCTGCCCATCGCGCCGAGCCATAGGTCTCGACCTTCTTGGCCTCGCGCGCCCGCCAGACCGACATGCCGATCGCAACCGCAATCGAGATGAAGCCGCCCGCCGCCGCGATGTAGGCGCCCTCGACAAAGATGGCCGGGGCGTAGGCGTCGAAGCCGTACCACCACCAGAAAAACGATGGCGGCAGATAGAAGGGAAAGCCGAACAGGCGGAACCACGGCGCGCCGAGTTCGGGCTGGAAGGCGAGCCGCCAGGCCACCCATTCGGTCGCGCCCCAGGTCGTGACCAGCACGATGGCGAAGACGGTGAGAATCTGGCCCCAGAGAATTTTCGTAGCGGACATGGCGATGTGTCTTTCTGCGAGGGGATCAGAGGCCGAGACCGCGCTTGCGGCCGAAGCTCCAGTCGATGCCGCCGTCATCGCGGGCGACGCCGGAGACGTGGCGGCCGAGCTGCTTTTCGAGCGAGGGGGTCCACGGCACGAGCTGGAAGCCGAGGCCATCGTCCAACATGGCGAAGCGGCCCGAAGCGAGCGTGAAGCGCTGACGGTAGGAGCCGGCGACATATTCGCCGCTGGCCGCGCGATTGAACGGCTGGCCGGTCTCGGCGGAGAGCTTCTCGCCGAGCGCCTCCAGCTCACGGCGACGCAGTGTGTCGATCAGGTTGTGGCTGAAGGTGACACGCTGGCCGTGCCGCTCGCCGAAGCCCTGTCCGAGCAGGTGATCGGCGCGGTGCTCCAGCGCCTGCCGAACCTCGGCGCCGAACCCGCCCTCGGACAGGGCAGCCGGCTCGCGGGCGATGTTCTGCCTGTCGAGCCAGGTCGCGCCCGACGCCGTGATCTGGCGGTCGATGTCGAGATCGGAACGGACGGCGATCGCAACACGACGTTGCCCCTGCGCGTCGTCGAACCTTCGCAACTCGACGATCGAGCCGGGCGAGCTGTCGCCGGCGGCGTCAAGGTCGGGCAGCTTGATGTGATGGGTGCGCCCATCAACGCCATCGACCACGGCATAGGCCGAGCCCCTCAGTTCATCGTCAAGGCCGCGATCGACCAGCCGGCCGATGATCGGCGTGTCGAGACTTTCGGCAGCGAGGACATAGCTGGCCGAGCCGCGCTCGATGCTGCGTTCCGTCAGCGCCCGGTGCATCCGTTTGATGATGTCGCCGCGCTCGCCCAACTCGCGCAGGGTCGCCTCGGCCTTGTCGTCGATCGTCCACTGGCCGGGACCGACCTGCTCGGCGAGCCCGAGCGTCTCGAGCTTGCGCAGCCGCCCGACCTTCAGTGCATGATATTCGTCGGGCCGGGTGTTCGGATCGGGCGCCATGTCGATGACGCCGGTGTCGCGGCTATCGCGGACAAGCTGACGATCGAGCTGGGTCCAGCGTTCGGTGTCGACCTGGCGCTCGAGGCTGCGGCGGATGTCGAGATCGGTGCGCGGCCCAAGTTCCTGCGTGATGAGATCACGCGCGCGGTCGCGCATCCCTTCCTTGATGTAGTCGCGTGAGATGACGAGATCCTGCCCGTCGTCACGCACGCCACCCACGATCAGATGGACATGGGGATGCTCTGTGTTCCAGTGATCGACGGCGACCCAATCGAGCCGAGTGCCGAGGTCCTTTTCCAATTGCCCGACGAGATCGTTGGTGAAGCTGCGGAGGTCCGCCATGTCCACCGCGTCGTCGGGCGAGACGATGAAACGGAAGTGATGGCGGTCATCCTGACACCGCTCGGCGAAAGCTTTGGGATCAGCGTCATCGCCGCCGGGACCGAACAGATGGGCCTTGTCCCCGTCACGGGTCACGCCCTCGCGGCGGAGATAGTTGAGATGCGTCGCGAGCGGCGCAGAGCGGGACGTCTGGCGCACGACGCGCGCCTTGATCACAGCGCCGCGTGAGCGCGAGTTGATCAGCCTGTTCGCCTGGATGCTCGCGCGCTGGCCGCGGCCGAAGCGGGAGCGGTTGCCGGGCACGATGCGGCCCGAGGGGGAGATGCCGGCGCCTGCCTTCTTGGCGGCGGCGAGCGCCTGCGCGATGAAGGGTCTGGCCCGCTGCGCGCTCGACGAGCGGATGCGGCCTGGCCGGATGCGGAAATCGTCCTCACCGCTCATGGCCGAGACCCCGCACATCGCATCAAGGCGCCGAAATCATGGAGAAAGCGGTCTCGCCGCGAGGTGCGTGGAAATCTGGCACCTCGCGAAAGCGGGTCATAACCTCTTGAAAAACCACAACCGACCGAAGCCGCACCTCGCGGCCTTTTATCCTGCCATCGTCCGGTCGTGTTGCCTGCCTCCACCCTCAACGCACCCCATGACACGCTGGAGCCCGCTATCGTGCGATCGGGAACCGGGCCGCTCATGGCGCAGTCCTTCCGCCCGGGCGCGGGACAAACAGCCCGTCCGACTGCGGCTCAATGGCGGAAACATCGCGCACGGATGATGTCGTCAGCGCAGCATCGGATGTGCGCTCGGCCGGTACGGGATCGGTCGTCGATCTGCGCTCCGGCTGCGCAACGAACAGCGGCGCGCGGGTCCAGGCCAAGGGATCGACCGCCGCGACCACGATCGGCCGAGTCGCATCGCCGCCGCCAACGGACGGCGCGACGATCGCGACATAGGCGCGCGTTTCCGCGGGCAGCGCGCGGCCCTTCAGCGCGTCCTCATAGCGGCCAGGACCGGCGTTGTAGGCGGCGATCCAGCCCGGCGAGCCGTAGTGGTCGAACAGCTCGCGGATGTAGCCAGCGCCGGCGATGATGTTGTCGTGCGGATCATAAGGATCAGCGCCGAGACGGTGGCGAAGGCGCAAGCCCGCCCATGTCTCCGGCATGATCTGCATGAGGCCCATCGCGCCCTTACGCGAAATGGCGCGCGGATCGCCGGCGCTTTCGGCACGCATCACCGCCCTGATCCATACCACCGGAACACCGAAGCGCTGCGATGCCTCAGCGATGTGCTCGGCATAGGGATCGCGCGGCGACGGCCGGGCTACGGCCAAGCCCTGCGCCAACGTGATCGCCGGCATGACGCTCGCGAGGGTAAGGCCGGAAAGGAGAAGGAGAGCCATGCGCCGGGCAGCGCAGCGCGGCCCGGACGCGGTCGAACGGCGCGTCGATTGACGGCGAGCAGGCATCGTTCAATCCTTCTCGCCGCGATCGCGTGGACGCGACCAGTGCAGAGACCAGGCCGAGCCGGCGTCGTCGTCGCGGAACAGGTTGGCGCGGATCGGATGCGGGAATGTCGGATCGTCGATCAGCAGAGCGACGTATTCACCGGCCTTCTCGCCGGAGCGTTTCCACCCGGCGCCGATCTCCGCGCCCGGCTCGTTGTTCATTCCGTCGAAGACGTGGATGCGATACTGGGGTGCATTCTCGGCGTCGGACGGTTCTGCCGCGATGATGATGACGTCCTGGTTCAGGACCAGCGTCGTCAGATGTCCGATGAAGCCTGCTTCGTCGTGGGTAAATGTGCCGATCTGTGGCATGATGGTCTCCTTGGCGGTGCGGTTGGGAAAGCCATCGGCGAGTACCGCTCTCGCCGAAGGGGAAGCGGTCAGCGTGTCGGCGTGCGCCATTCGAAGCGGCCGTTGGCGTCCTCGTCGGTCCACAGCGGGACGGCGCGGCCGATGATCTGGTCGGTCGAGATCAGGCCGAAGTAGCGGCCGTCGAGGCTGTCGCGGACCTGCCAATTCATGAGGAAGACTTCGCCGGTCTGGACGCGGCGGCAGCCCTGCCAGACGGGAAGATCACGACCAGCGCGATCGCGTTCGAGCGCTGCGCCGACCTCGATGCCATCCACCGTGATGGTGAGGTTGGAGCGGCAAACGGTCTGACCGGAGATGGCGAGGATACGCTTCATCAGCGGCACGCCCCTGGGCAGATAGCCGCGCTCGGCGAGGAACGTCGCGAGCGGCTCCGGCGCATCGACGGCGACAAGATCGGTGATCTCGAACGGTCCGTCGAAGTCGATCGAGTAGAGCCCGATCGGTGCGCTCGCCGATGCGTTCCAGATCAGTTTGATTGGCATCGGCGTGAGGCCGGGATAGCCGACGCCAAGGGCCGCGAGCGTGGTCGCGAGGAGAAGTCCGGCGCGGCTCACGGCTCGGCCCTCCGGCGCAGGAGGAACGCACGATGATGGTCGAGCGTGTAGGCGCGCGGCTGGTGTCCGGCGGTCAGCCGGTTGTGGACGTGCCGCCAGTGATCGGGCGAGACCGCTTCGGGATCGATGCCGATGCGCTCGATGGCGTCGATCGCCTGCAGCACGCGTTCGACCTTGGGCCAGCTCTCGATCTTGAGCAGGATGTCGCCGCCCGGCCGGACGAAGGGCAGCGTCTGGTAGGCTTCGCCGCGCGCAACGGCGCGCACGATGTCGATGCGCGAGATGATCGTGCCGAAGTCGTTCGACGCCCAGCGGATGAACGCGAACACCGTGCCGGGGCGAAACGACAGGATACGCCGGCGTCGATCGAGGATCTGTTCGTGGGCGTGCGAACCGAAGCGAATCCAGTTCTCGATTTTCTTCTCGACCCAGGTCAGCTCGACATGGGTGAGATTGTTTTGCGGGAGCGCGATCGGCGTCGGGCCGCCGCGCACGCGGGGGGCCGCGGCGCCGGTCATGAAGGTTCTCCTTCGCTGGGTGGGAATTCGCGCGCGAGCAGTTCGCGCAGCATGTCGGCGACAGTGACGCCGCGCTGGAACGCGATGATCTTGATGCGCCCCCGCAACTTCGGCGTGATGTCGATGGGCAGGCGGGCGGTGAAGCCCACCGCATCGGCCATGCGAGCCGGTTCAGTCTCAGTGGCCTTGATCCAGGCGTCGGGATTGGTCGGGCGCGCCGCGAAGCCGCGCCGTTCGGATCGCTCGTTCATGGCGCGATCCTTTCGATCTCGGTGACGAGCGCCGCGATCTCGCGCGCGGCAGGACCGTCATCGTCGATCTCGAAAGCAAGGCGACCGGACTGCGCAGCGTCGGCGTAGATGACGCGCTGCCCAACCGTCGTGCGCAGCACTGGCGGATCGTGGTCGGCCAGCGCCTCGGCCGTTTCGCGGGCGATCACGGTGCGCGCGCCGCAGCGATTGAGGATGAAGCGGGCGCGAAGCTCCGGCCGATAGATGCGCGCCTCCAACAGGAGCGCCAGCATCTCGGCCGATGCCCAGCCGTCGAGCGGCGATGGCTGGACGGGGATCAACACCAGGTCGGCGGCGAGCAGCGCCGAGCGCATCAGCCCGGCAACACGCGGCGGCCCGTCGATGACGAGATGATCGACATCGCGCGCCAGCTCGGGCGCCTCACGATGGAGCGTGTCGCGCGCCAGGCCGACGACACCGAACAGGCGCGGCGCGTGCTCGCGGGCGCGTTGCTGCGACCAGTCGAGGGCCGAGCCCTGCGGGTCCGCATCGACCAGCGTGACCCGCTTTCCCTTGCCGGCCCATTCGCCAGCGAGGTGCAGCGCGAGCGCCGTCTTGCCGACACCGCCCTTCTGATTGAGCAAGGCCACGATCATCGCCGTCCTCCCGATCGACGATCGAGGGGGAGTTGCGGCGTCGCGGCCGTCTCGCGTTTACCCGCGTCAGCACCGGCGACAGTAGGTGGGGATGCACACCCTTTGCCGGTCGCGCTGAGCGCAATTGCAGCGCGCCGAACGAGGTTTTCCACCTCGCGCGCGCGCTCTTCAAAGTTAGATTCTATGTTAGATTCTAAGTTAGGGGCGCGAATTTCGCTTTTCGTGCGGTGGGTTAGGCCCTGTTTGGGTTCCTGTTGGCACGAGGGGGCGGTTCCTGATGGCACGTGCTTTCGGGTTCCCGATGGCACGAAGGCTTTCACAGCTTTTCCACAGGGCGGCGTCCGCTCGAAAGCGAGCAGCGTCCGGCCGCCGGCCTCGATCTCCAGGAATAGGGTGTAGCCGGGAAGCGGTTGGCGACGGATGATGTCGCGCAGCTCGAAGGCGAAGCGTTTGAAGGGCGACAGCGCGCCGGATTTTTGGTGGAGGTGGCGGAAGTCGAACCGCCAGCCGTTGCGCTGGCGGCCACCATGCTTGCGCACCAGGCGATAGAGCCATCGATCGAGCCCGCCCGTGAGATCGAAATAGGCCCGGTCGATCGTCAGCACGAGCGCATCGTCGAGAACGGCTTGATAGAACCAGTCCGGGACGATCATCTCGATCCCGTCCGGCTTGCCGTTACGATCGGTGCGCTCCTTCCACTCGTTGATCCACGAGAAGCGGTGACGCCGGCCTTCGGTGGGCTGACGGATCGAGGTGCTGACCGTCGTCGATTGCAGGCGATCGAGCGCAGCCTTCAGGCGTTGATAGTCGCGCAGGCTTGTGCCGCGGCCGATAAATTTGAGAATCTCGTAGGGGGTGGCGATCATCAGGCGTGAGGTGCGCAAGCCGGCGTCACGCGCCTCGACGATCTGGCTCGCCGCCCAGATGAGGATGTCGGCGTCCCAAATGGTCGCCATGCCATGATCGGGAACGGCCTCCACGCGGATCGACACATCGCCGGCGGCGAAGTCGATCGGCGCGACGCGGTGGGACTTGGAGAGGGAGAAAAACGGATAGGCCATGAGATCCTGCGCGTCTCGGGCTGCGAACTCGCCGGGGAGCGCACGGAACAGATCGAGCTGCCCGCGCTCCGAGAGGGATTGGTGTCGCGCCGCCATTCGGGAATCCGGGGGCGGTCAGCGCGCGTATCGTCCGGCATGTGCCGGCGGCGCAGGCGTATGACGCTTGGCCGGAAGCACGCTGCCGCGCGGATCGGAGGTGGAGGTGACGGCGCCGCGCTCGGCCCAGGCCTCGAGATCGTCGACGGCATAGACGACGCGGCCGCCGAGCTTGCGGTAAGCCGGGCCGGTGCCGTAGGTCCGATGCTTTTCGAGGGTGCGGGCCGACAGGCTGAGGAATTCGGCGGCTTCCTTGGTGCGCAGGTAGCGCGGCGGGAGAACGGCGAGATCAGGTCGCATGAGAGGGCCTCCGTGGGTTCGTTGGGGCCGCCGGGAAGCGGCGGGTAACGAAGGCCACGTTGGCGAAGCAGGACCGGCGAGATGCAGGGCGAATTCGGGGGGTATCAAATTCGCCCACCATGGATTGTGGGCCGATCGGCTAGGTCTGCCTGCGATGACGAAGCAGCGAACGATAGCCGCCCGCGATCATCGCGCGGGCGTCACGCAGCAGCGATTTGATGGCGTGGCGCGCGGAGGATGCCTGCCATTCGTCGCGATCGAGAGGGCCGAGCCGGAATATGACCTGCGCGATCTCTTGCTGGGTCGCGCCCGCGCGGTAGCCATCGAAAGCTTGCAGCATCCTTCGCAATCGTGCCCGCTGCTGGCGGGTCAGGCGTGTGTCCGGTGGAATGGCTCGGCGATGGAGTGCGGCGAGCAGGCGGCCGATGGATTCAATCTGGTCGAACCCATCAAGGCCGAGGGACACAAATGCGCCGAGAGGCTTGTCCGGCGACGTGTTGTTGGCATGAACGAGCTGGACATGCTGGCCGTTGCCGAGGTCGTAGAGCAGGTTGGTCTCGCCGTCAGCGGTAACGGTAATGGCTGCGTCGATCGTCGGCTGTTGTTCAGTGCTTGCGGAAAGGACATCGGGCGGCTCGCCAAGAGCGATGGCGCTTGTATCCTCGCGGGGGAGCCAGAACACCGGCGCTTCGGGCGGGGCCTGCAGTGGGTCCACCGGGAAATCGCAACCCCCAACGCTGCCGGATCTTGTCGGTCAGCGGACGTGGATCGACCTTGTGATCGTTCAATGCCTGGAAATCCTTGTCGTAGGATTCGTTGCGGCGGAGCCATTCCCACGCGAGGTCGGATGCGGTCATGTCATCGACATGATCGTAGCCTTTGGGCGAACGCCAGCCCGATGCATCTGGTGTCATCGCGATCCTCCCGTAGTCCTTTGAACTTGTGGGAGAGTCAGGATTCCCGGCTGGGTTGTTCTACGGAAGTCAGGCAGACGGCAAAGGGCGATGCCGAAGCGGCATCGCGGTGATCACTGCGCCGAGCGGACCAGTTCGCGATAGCCGTGTTCGGTCATCCAGCGGGCACGTTCCAGATGTGAGTCGTGGATTTGGCGACAGCGCTGAGGTTCGCGGGCTGGGTCGAGACCGAAGAGGATCTGGACGGCCTCCCGCCAGTCGGCGCCATCGCGCGCCGAGTCGAGCAGGCGCAGATAAAGAGCCATATGCTCGCGATCGTAGGTCGTGAGCGTTTGGCTGATCGGTGGCGCGTCCAGAAACGGCGGCATCGTTTGTCCCATGGAGCGACTATATTCGCGTGGAAAGCATTCGTTAACACATGCCCCTGGTTATCTTGTGACAAAGGGCGACGGACGATGCTCGCGACGTGACAGGAGGGTCGCTACCGCTTTGCTGGTCGATCATCCCGCTCATGGAGCAACAGCACCCCTTCACCCTTGTCGGTGGAGAGCAGGACGATGCCGGCTGCCTCGAATGCCCTGCGAACCTGATCGCGCGTCGTCTCATACACCTCCAATCCATTCTCGGATTCGAGGCGCTTGAGCGCGGTCAGCGATGTCCGGGCCTTGTCAGCGAGCGTCTCCTGTGTCCACCCCAGCAACGCGCGCGCGGCCCGTGATTGTCGGGCGGTGATCATGCATGATCACCTCCCACCGACGCGAACGCACTTGCCAGAACTACGACTATAATAGTCGCCCTTGGCGCCTGCTGCGAGGAAAATCGATGCTGAGCGGCGTTTCGCACCGCGCCTCCGGGGCGACTGATTCGGTCGCCCGCCGGCGCGCCGCCAGCGACGCGGGAAGGCCCCGCCCGGTTCGACCGGGCGGGGCCTTGGCCCGGGGATCACTCCCCGCTGCGGCGGCCGTTGGGGCGGGACCAGATGAGGCTGTAGCCTTCGCCTTCCTCGTCGTCGAAGAGGTTGGCGTAGATTGGAGCGGTGAAGCTCGGATCGTCCAGCTTGAGGCCGAGATAATCGCGGCCCTCGTTGGAGCGCTTGGCCCAGGCGGCGCCGATCTCGACCCGGCCGACGAAGACGCGGTGGCTGGGGGCGTTGTCGCCGGAGCGGTTGGCCTCGGGCACGACGCGGACGTTCTTGGTCTGGAGCGAGAGGGTGACGATTTCGCCGGTGAACTCGTTGTTGCCGGTCTTCTTGAAGGTGCCGATGGTCGCCATGATAGTTCTCCTTGAACTCTGTTCCGAGCCCGCACCATTGCGGCCTCGATGGCGATCGGTGGGCCGGAGGCGATCGACGCGGCATCGCTTGCGACCGGAGCAACGCGGAGGACGGCGCAGGCGCGGCTTTCTTGTCCCGCGAGGAATGACGGCGCAGCCGGCAGGGGAAGAAAGTCGAGACGCGCCGTTGCGGCATAGGCGATCGAGGCGCAGCCGACCTTCGGCCAGATCAGTCCATTGAAGAGGCCGTTTTGGAGCGGTCTACCTGACAGAGATGCATCAACGGAGAACTAGGCGACACCGTCATAACCGCCAAGACCCGGCAACGACGTCGCCGACGGCGATCTTTCCTTCGTGCAGGCCCCATGAAAGTCCGAACGCTGTTGCCGACTACATTGCTCAAAGACACGGACGGCGACGCCCTGATGTTGGCCGAGTTTCGTGCGCCGCCTGACTTTACAGCCTTCTCCAACGCGGTTGCGCGTGTCCGGCTCCACTGCTGGTCAGTGTCATCAAGGCGTTTGCCGACACCCACGATGATGGGAATCGTAAGGTCACAATCACCTCGCGGTCTGCCCTGGCCGCGTCGTGAGGTTCAACCCCGTGCCAGGCCCTGTCCGGTCGAACCGGGCGTGGCCATTGCAACCATCCGCATCAGGGCGGTGACACCGACCGCGATGGCCCCAACAACGGAAAAGATGAGCTGCCAGCCTTCCGACGGCATGGTGTGTTTCACGATGCCATGCGTGGCGTGGTAGCCGGCGATCGCCGCCGGTGCGACGAAGGCCAGCGCGATGGCGATACGTGCCCAGAGCGGCCGCACGAAGACAAGCAGAAGTTGGCCGATGCCGAAGGTTAGCCCGGCAGCAAGTGCGCCGACGATGATCGCGCCGAGCCAGCCGGCGCCAGTGTCATAGGCCCACATTCCGGCGGTCACGCCCGCAAAGAATGGCAAGGCGAATACGGCGAGCGTGAACAGCAGCCAGCAGAAGAAGCCGATGGCTGCAATGGAGAGAAGGATGCCGATAAAGATCATGGTGGTGTCTCCGTAAGCAATGCTCGAACGGTTGCGCCTCCACCACCACCACGGCGCGGTGCCGAGCATAGCAAAAGATGATCGCTGGCGGGAGCGGAAACCGGCAAGGTTTCCGCTGCGGCAGTGGCGATCTTCGCCCCGTCATGGGGCGAAAGGATCGATTTCGTGGACGATTTGCGAGTCGTCGCCGTCGAATTCGGTGGCGGGGGTGACTGAGAGGGTGCCGTCGCCAGCGCGGAATATGACGATGGCGACCATCAGGCTGGTGGCGAGGCTGAAGGCGAAGGCGTGCGCGTCGGTGAAGGACATCGGTCCGGCTCCTGTTCCGAGCGGAGGACCATCCCCCGCTGACAGGCGCCCGATGTGTTCGGCCGATGGCCGCAATCACCGCGCCGGTAAAGCCGGCGCGGCGGCACGCTACGCGTAGTCCGACCCCTTGCGGGTTGATGGCGACAGGCCATCGGCTGGACCAAGGATCAGCGACATGAAGCGGGGGTGGTACTCGGCCTATGAGCCGAACGAGTTCCGTTAACCGGGAGACTCATGGCTTAGCCTCGGCGGCGCGTTCGCGATGAAGTCTCGGTAGGCGTAGTTGATGAGGTCGCGTACCAGCTCAAGGAGCCCCCCCACCGGCAGTCCGTCGAAGGGATCGCCGTGCGCCATGGAATTGCGGCGTTGGCTCAAGCTCGGCTTCGCCTGGCCCGTCACGAACCCGATCGCTGTTCCGCCGGTGCGAAGGATCATCGGGATGTTGCCATCGGTCAGCCCGTCGACATCCGCCATGTGAGTGAGGAGCGTCGCGAACGATCGCCTGTTCTTCGGGATCTGGTCGCCGTATCGATCCATCAGCGTCAGTTCGAGGGCGATCAGTGCGGCAAGCTCGCCCGCCTTCAGCACGTCGAGATCGATCCAGCCCATCAGATAGAGCGTCTGCGCCCGCGCGAATTTTGCCCGAACGATGTCGGGCACGCGGTCGTCGATCCCCAAGTTGACGATGAAACTCCGCCAGGCTTCAGGGTCGTCGAATTGCAGGAACCCTCCCGGCAAGCCGGGTGATGGCCAAGGGATAACGAGCGGTGTGGCGCGCAATGGAAGATCGATGTCGAGATTCAGAAATGCCTCCGATCTGAATGTGCCTATCCTGTCGATGTTGGTATTCGTCGGGGCGAGAATACCCGCATCGTGCCATTCTTGCGATGGTGCGGCGGCGCTTACGCGCCGCCAAATTTCCAGACCGGGATGCCGAGCTTCTTGGCCTTGTCGGCGAGGTTGTCGTTGATGCCCGTGCCGGGGAAGTGCATCACGCCCTTCGGCACGATGTCGAGCATCTCGTCGTTGCGTTTGAAGGGCGCTGCCCGGCCATGTTTGGTCCAGTCGGGTGCGAAGCCGATCTGCGGGACGTTGCGGTTCTTCGCCCAGAGCGAGGCGATCTTTTCGGCGCCCTTCGGCGATTTGCCGTGAACCAGCACCATGTCCGAGTGCTTCTCATGCACCTGATCGAGCTTGGCCCAGATCAGCCGGTGGTCGTTGAAGTCCAGTCCGCCGGTGACGACGATCTTCGGACCGGGAGGGAGAAGGACTTCCTGCTCGGCGCGTTTCTTGGCCATGAGGAAGTCGCGGCTATCGATCATCGCGGAGGTCAGGTTGCGGTGGTTGACCTTTGAGCCGGTGCGAGGGAGCCACGGTTTTCCAATCTGGCGTTCGTAGTGCTCGGCGGCCTGGTCGCGCATCAGCTCGAAAGCGTTCTGCCGTTCAATGAGCGTCTTGCCCTCGGCGATCTGGCGCTCGAGTTCGACCGACTTCACCTCGCTGCCGTCCTGTTGCCGCTGCGAGCGCTTCTGGGCCTGCTCGTTGTCGTCGAGTTCGCGGGCGATCCTCTCGGTGGCGCGGTGGAAGACGTTGACGGTCGACCAGAGGAGATCGTCGAGGTCGGGTTCGAGGCGGGTGTCCTCCAGGGTCGAGATCAGGGCGTCGAAGATGTCGGCGATCGCGCCTGCGACCAGATTGCCGTCTGGCAGGAGACGCTGGTCGGGCTCGTCGGCGAAGGGGCGGTAGCCGTGGAGCTGGAGTTCGCTGAGGACGTGATCGGTAGGGGACGATTCGTGATGGGGTTCGTAGTCGTCGTGCTCGGTCATGGAATGCTCCTTTGGCTGGACCGCGACCGTCGCGGCCTTCATGGCGACGGAGCCCACGGGCGGAACGGACCTGCACCCGGCGCGCGCGCCGGGCCGGAGCGAACGCGGAGGATGCCGGAGGCCGGCTATTTTGTTTCGCGATGGAACGGCGCGGTACGCGCCGCCGGAAAATAGTCGGCCGCAGGCATTGCCTGTCCGAACCGCTTGTGGGCCGATCGCCCTTTCGAAGGCCGAGGCGCGGTCCTCTTCGAAGGATCGGACATCCATGCGAGCATGATGGCGGCCGCGCGCCGCCGCCGTTCAGCCGCCGGTCTACGCCGCCAGGAGCATGAAGCGGGCGACGTCCTGCGGTGCGAGCTGCACCCGGATATGCGCCATCAGCGCGTCACGGCCGCAGGTGCGGAGATCCTCGTTGAAGTCCCCGTGAATGGGTGACAGGGCAATCGCCTCGATCCCGACCGCGTTCGCTCGTTCGATCAGCGTGTTTCGTGCACCGTCCCCCGCGCGATCATTGTCGCGGACGACATAGAGCCGGCGAAGCCCATCGTGAAACTGGATGGCGGCGAGGTGTGCTGCGGATAGTGCCGCCGCCGCCGACATGCCGGGCATGACCTCACGGGTCGACAGCACGCTTTCGATGCCTTCGCCGGCCGCCAGCACGTCGCCGGAGAGCCCAAAGCGGACCGCGTGCCCCAGAAGGTCGCCCAATGCTTTCCGCTGAATGTCGATCGGCGCTTTGCCGGAACCATCCGGGGCGAGCCAGGTCCGATGCGCGCCGGTGATCCGGTCGGAGAGATCGGTGACGGCGGCGACCATGGCCGGCCAGGTCTCGGTCGGGCTGTGCTCGTCCGGGCGATAGTAGCACCGGGAATGGAAACGCAGGCTCGCGCATCCGTGCAAAGCCGTAATGGCGCGTCCACGCAAATACGCCTCTACGAGCGTGCCGCCGATCGGCTGACACATGGCGACCAGCCGGCGTGCGGCCTCGGCAGACCCCGATGGTGCTGGCCTGCGAGCGTGCTGTCTCGGCGCTGGTTCGGGATCAGGCGGCATGCTGAGGAAGATGCGGGCCTCTTCGGCAACGTCGGCGAAGTCGATGAGGCCCAGTGATTCACGGATCACGTCGAGCAGATCGCCATATTCGCCCGTCGCGGCGTCGGTCCATTTTCCGGCGGGGCCTTTGGCGGTGTCCTTCAGGCGCACGAACATGGACTTACCCGGCGTGTTGCGAACATCGCCAACCTGCCAGTAGTTGCCTTGCCTGCGGCCGGCGCCGAGATAGCGTTTGCACACCGCCTCGGCCTGGCGGCCGAGACGGAATGCGAGATCGGAAGCGTCGCGGCGGGCCATCACGCTGCCTCCCGCTCGCCGATGCGCGCCACCGGATAGGTGTCGAGCAGCCTGCCGAGCACGGTCGGCCCCGTGCTGTCGATCGGCACGAAGAACCGCAGCGACCAGGAGATGATCTCGGTGAAGAGGCCGTAGGCGCGAAGGCGGTCGCGCATAGCCTCCGTGAAGCCGGACAGCTCGATGCGGCTCGCGCCCATGACACGAACGCGACGGAGCTGGAGCCCTTCGGCGAGGTCGAGGATCGTCCGCCCGTCGATGAGGGCGGCATAGGCGGCGTCGGCCGTCAGATCGGTCGTGCCGGTCGACGCGGCGTTCGCAGCCCAGGCCGGAGAAACGCGGCGGCCGATGATGCGCTCGCCATCGTCGGTCTGAAGCCGATAGACGCGGGTCGACTCGTTCGGCAGGCGCTTCCACACCGGCAACAGCAATCCCGCGACGATGTGGATCGTGCTCTCGCTGAAGGAAGGCACGTCGCCGAGTTCACGGGTCCAGGCTGTGGCGAACGTGCTGCGGTCGGCTTCCTGCCAATGGCTTTCCGCCATCGACTTCAAGGAAGCATGATGATGCTCCATAGGGCGGATCAGCCGAACGCGACGTTCGATCTCGCCGTCGTCCAGCATGAGCGACGGCGCCGGAATCTGCACGGCGGCTCGGCCGGAACGCTCGTTGACGAGCAGCTTCGCACCACGATCATCGAGCCAGCCAAGCGCGTCGTCGAGCGACAGCGGACGGTTGCGTTCGCGCTTGGTGATGGTCAGCAGACAGGTCTGCGCGCCCGATGCCGGATGCGTATAGATCGTCGTGCGATCGGTGACGACGAAGCTCTCCGCCGTCAGCGTTTCGAGGCCGACGTCGTAGACTCCGCTGGCGATCGCGCCCGACACCTTCGCATCCAGAAGCTGTTCGAAGGAGGTGAAGAGGATGCCCTGCAGCTCGATTGTAAGGGCCAGCAGCCGGTTGAGAAACGTCGTGATCGGCGGCAGCTCGTCCTTGATGCCGTTATCATCCATCAGCTTGAGGCCGGTGGCGGTCTCGAAGCGGTGCAGCGAGCAGTCCTCGATCTTGCCGCGCACGATCAGGAGATAGAGCTGGCGTAGCGCGTCGCGGGCATAGCAGGATTCCAGATTGTCCTCGGGTCGGAATAGGCCCTGGCCGCCGGTCTGGCGCTGCCCGCGCGTGATGGCGCCGAGCGTATCGAGCCGGCGCGCGATCGTGCTGAGGAAGCGCTTTTCCGCCTTCACGTCGGTCGCGATCGGACGGAAAAGCGGCGGCTGCGCTTGGTTCGTCCGGTTGGTCCGGCCGAGCCCTTGGATCGCCGCGTCTGCCTTCCAGCCCGGTTCGAGCAGGTAATGCACGCGCAGCCTCTGGTTCTTCGCCGACAGTTCCGCATGGTAGCTACGGCCGGTGCCGCCCGCGTCGCTGAACACGAGCACGCGCTTCAGGTCATCCATGAAGGCGGCGGTCTCGGCGAGGTTCGCCGATGGCGCGCGGTTCTCCACGGCCAGCCGGTCGCCCTTGCGGACGATCCGTCGCGAGCGGCCCGTCACCTCGGCCACCATGTCGGTGCCGAAGCGCTGAACGATCTGGTCGAGTGCGCCCGGCACGGGTGGAAGCGACGCAAGGCGCTCGATCAGCTCGTTGCGACGCGCGACGGCCTCGCGACTCTCGACGGGCTGGCCATCGCGATAGACCGGGCGCGACGACAGATTGCCCTCGCCATCGGTGTAGGGTTCGTAAAGCTGCACCGGGAAGGAGTGGGCGAGATAGTCGAGAACATATTCGCGCGGGGTGATGTCGACGCGCACGTCGTTCCATTCCTCGGTCGGGATCTCGGCCAGGCGTCGTTCCATCAAGGCTTCGCCGGTCGACACGATCTGCACCACGGCGGCATGACCGGCCTCCAGGTCGTTCTCGATCGAGCCGATCAAGGTCGGCGTCTTCATCGACGTGAGAAGGTGCCCGAAGAAACGCTGTTTGGCGGATTCGAAGGCCGAGCGGGCGGCGGACTTGGCCTGCCGGTTCAACGTGCCGGTCGAGCCGGTGATGTTGGCGGCCTCCATCGCCGCGTCGAGGTGATTGTGGATGATGGCGAAGGCGCCGGCATAGGCGTCGTAGATGCGGCGCTGCTCGTCGGTGAGCTGATGTTCGACCAGTTCGTATTCCACGCCGTCGTAGGAGAGCGAGCGGGCGGTGTAGAGTCCGAGCGAACGCAGGTCGCGGGCCAGAACCTCCATCGCCGCGACGCCGCCGTCCTCGATCGCCTCGACGAATTCCGCCCGTGTGGCGAAGGGGAAGTCGTCGCCGCCCCAGAGGCCGAGCCGCTGGGCATAGGCGAGATTGTGGACGGTAGTCGCGCCGGTGGCGGAGACATAGACGACGCGCGCGTTCGGCAGAGCGTGCTGAAGCCGAAGGCCGGCGCGACCTTGCTGCGAGGCGGCAACGTCGCCCCGTTCTCCCTTGCCGCCGCCGGCGTTCTGCATTGCGTGGCTCTCGTCGAAAATGATCACCCCGTCGAAATCGGAGCCCAACCAATCGACGATCTGCCGGACGCGCGAAACCTTCTCGCCACGGTCGTCGGAGCGCAGCGTGGCATAGGTTGCAAATAGGACGCCTTCCGACAGCGCGATGGGCTTGCCCTGCGGGAAGCGCGACAGGGGTGTGACCAGCAGGCGCTCCATGCCCAGCGCGGACCAGTCGCGCTGTGCGTCCTCGATCAGCTTGTCGGACTTGCTGATCCAGACAGCTTTACGGCGTCCCTGAAGCCAGTTGTCGAGGATGATGCCGGCCGACTGTCGGCCCTTTCCGGCTCCGGTGCCATCGCCGAGCATGAAGCCGCGGCGGAAGCGAACGGTGTCGGCCGCGTCGGCGGGTGCGGCCTTCACGACATCGAAGGTCTCGTCGACCGTCCAAAACCCAGCCAGATAATCGCTGTGCGCCTCGCCGGCATAAATCAGCGTCTCGATCTGGGCATCGGACAGCAGGTTGCGGATGTTCGCCGGCAGGGTCGGCCGATAGCTCGGCTTCGGCGGCGCGACGCTCGCCATGGCGGCGGACTGGACGAGCTTGGTCGGGTGCGCCTGCGCACCGGGAATACGGATCGACTGCAATCCGTATTCTTCATAGATCGCCTCGGTCAGGTGCGCGCCGTTGGCCGGCGTCCAGTCCACGCTCTCGTAGGTGAGCGCGACACCGGCGGGATCAGCGGCGACCGATGCGGGCGAAAGCAAGGACACCGTGCGGGCGAGATAGCCGCGCACGGATTTCGGGGGCGCAGCCGCGACCGGCGTGGAGATCGCTGGCAAGGCGACGGGCGGGCGTGCCGGCATATCCCGCTCGATCCAGGTGAGCAGCGTGGCGACATCGTGCGCCATGCCGGGCGACGTCGGAAAGGCTGCCGGGTCCTCGGCCGGCAGTTTGTCGATGACGGTCAGCCGGGTGGGAAACGTGGTGCCGTGCTTGGCATAGACCGAACCGGCGATAGCCGCAGAGAAGACGACGCGGCCGCGTTTCTGCAGGCGCGCAAACGCATCGCACCAATCCGGCAGGTCCGGCCCGACATTGGCGCCGGTGATCGCCACGAGTCGGCCACCAGGCGCGAGCCGGTTCAGCGCCGAGGCGATATGGCGAAAGCCGGCATCGGCGACGCGGCCGGAGACGTTGGACATGGCCGAGAACGGCGGATTCATCAGCACGACGGACGGAACGGCCGCCCGATCGAGATGATCGTCGATCTGGGCGGCGTCGAAGCGCGTGACCGAAACGGCCGGGAAAACGGAGGCGAGAAGATCGGCGCGAAGATCGGCCAGTTCGTTGAGGATCAGCGAACCGCCGGCCGTTGATGCAAGTGCGGCGAGCAGGCCGGTGCCGGCGGAGGGTTCCAGCACGATGTCGTCCGGCGCGATAGCCGCAGCCGTCGCCATGGCGAGACCAAGCGGGACCGGCGTCGAGAATTGCTGGAGTGCCTGGCTCTCCTCCGAGCGCCGGGTGTGGGTCGGAAGCAGTCCGATGATTTTCGACAGAGTCGAGAGGCGTGCAGCCGGAGATGCGGATTTACGGAACAGCGCCTTTCCGTATTTGCGCAAGAACAGGACGATGGCGACCTCGCAGGCCTCATAGGCGGTCTTCCAATCCCAGACGCCAGCGGCGTCGGAGGAGCCGAACGCGGTTTCCATCGCCGCACGCAGCAGCGACGTGTCGATGCGTTCGCCGCGTTCGAGATAGCCGAGCAGATTCTGGGCGGCCGAAAGGATGGCGGGCGCGTGGCCAACGGGCGCGGCCGGGTCGGCCACGGGCAACAGGACGGTCATCGGGAGATCCTCGGGAGAGCGGGAAGGGACAAGCCCGGTCGGCGCTCTCTCTCGAACCGCCCGGACTCACTCCGTCCCGGCGGGCCTCTCACTCTCGAAGGCTGGCATGAAAAAAGCGCCCGGCCGTTAGGCGGGGCGCTTTGAAGATGGGGCGGAAGGCGCGGACTCCCTCAACTATGAAGGCGTCTCGGGATACACGAAGCCGCCCGGATCGTCAGGATGTGGCGGCAGATAGGCGTCATACGGATTGCCCTCGGCGAGATGGCCGAAGGGTGTGAAGACATAGTCTCCGTCATCGCGCCCTACGGCGCAGATGACATAGCGTTGGGCACCGGTCTCGGCATCGAGGCATTCCATGAGCGCGAGATTTCCGTCCGCTGCCGCCCGCAGCAGCGTCTGGAAATTGCTCCGGGCATGGTCGGGAATGCTCATATCCGCTCTCCATCGTCGGATAGCGTCTCGGCGAGCCAGCCATCGGTGTAGGCCCAGGCCACCGTCTCGCCCGTGGCGAGATCGAGGACGTGGGCGCCGCCACCAAAGCCGTCGAGCCGGGGCCGCGAGCAGGTGTTGGCGTACTGGAAGCCCCAGCGATCGGTGAGACCGAATTCCACGGCGCAGCGTTTGACGAACTGGATCAGCCGTTCGGGATCGCCGGTGACATCATCGCGCATCCAGAGCTTGGTGCCGCCGTGCTCGGGCTCGATCGAGAGCCGGAATCCATCCGAAGGCGGTTCTTCGGATGCACCCGCCTCGGACAGCGTGTTGTAGAGGTCGAGCGCACGGGCGGCGTTTTCGGGTGTGCCGACATCGAGCAGGCACGAGAAATGGGTAAAATATTCGGCCATGACAGCTCCTGAAACGAGAAAACTCGGCGCGAGGCCGGGCTGAGAGGGGGCTGAAGGAGTGCGCGGGGTGGCCGAACCGCCCCGCGACAAGGTGCTATTCGGCTGCGATCATGGCCGCCGGTTCGTCGTCTTCGGCCTCGGCCAGGTCATCGTCCTCGCCATCATCGGCGAGGAATGCCGGCAGCTCCTCGTCGCCACCCACCGGTACGGCGGGCTGCGCGTCGGCGGGAGCGGTGTCATCCGACATGCGCAGCGGCTCGGGCAGCCAGCCGGTGTCGGCCAGCAGGCGTTCGGCCTCCTTGGCCATGTCGCCCTTCTTCATATGGTCGATGAGCTGGGCGGCCCGTTCGCCGGCGCCCTCACGGACAGCCTCCAGAATACGAGGCTTGGTCACGCGGCCGAGATAATTGCCGACCGTGGGCTTCCAGCCCGCCACCACCATGTTCATCCCGGTCGCGCGCGCGAGACGATCGGCCTGTGCCATGCGCACGTCGAGACCGTGCTGACTGACGCCCGAGCCGGAATATGGGTTCGGCCGTTCGAACAGCGCATTGACGCCGTAGCTGACGCAAAGGGCCAGCAGCTCCATGCGCGTGCCGTCATCGAGATTGGTCAGCCAGTCCCAGAGAGCCTGATCGTCGGCGGGAACATGATCCCCCCAGCGTTCGTGGCGATCATTCACCGCCTGGGCGGAAGGGCTGTCCTTCAGCTCCTCGGACTGGGCCGAGAAGAAGATGTGGCGAACATTCGCCTCGAGGCAGCCGGTCGGGTTGGTGTGGATGAACGTGTCGCTGAGGAGCTTGTGCAGCAACATCGTCATGGCGACGTGCGGATTTTCTGCCAGCGCATTGCGCAGCGCCAGCGTGCGATGGGCCGTCAACTCGATCACGAGACGTTCGGGGAGCGGCTTGATGCCGTTGTCCTCGTCCTCCTCCTCGGTTTGCACAGGCTGGCCGCCGATGGTGATCACCGCGCGCTGGACGGCGGGCGTGCGGATTTCGCCGGTTTCGGGATCGACCTCGTCCTCCGGCGTTTCGTCAGCGGCGACCTCCACCGGTCGCTCGTCTTCAGGCAGGACATAACCGCGATCCACGGACAGCGAGCCGTCGGCATCAATGCTGACGAACACGCCGGCGATTGCTATCTCATCGGGGGCATAGCGGACAGGACGTTCGTCGAGGGCGTCAAGGGCGGCCTCGATCTCGCCCAGGCGCTGGTCGATCTCGTCCGGCAGTTCATCTGCGTCCTCATACTCGGCGGTCAGGCGGTCGAGTTCCGCCTGCAGCGCGTCGCTGGTCGCCTGTTCCTCGGCGGTGATGTCGAGAGGGACGCCCTTGATCGCGCGCAGGCCGTGCGCGACGCCGTAGGGAATGCTGACGGCGGCCTCGACCCATTTCCAGCCGTGCGTCGCAATTTCGTCGGCGATCGTCGTGAGCTTCTCGGACACGAGCCGGTCGAGAAGCCCGACGTCCTGAAGCCAGCCGCCGTCGTCCGACTCGAAGAGGTCGCGCATCACGACGCCGCCGGCCGCCTCGTAGGCGTCGATACCGACGAAGACGGCGCGCTTGTCCGAGGCGCGCACCGTCGTCTCGGTCAACATGCGGCGGATGTGATAGGGCTCTTTCTGCCAGCTATTGCGGATCGTCTCCCAAACCTGCTCCTGGCGAGCATGGTCCTGCGAAACGGTGAAGGCCATGAGATGCTTCAGCTCCATGCCGTCTTCGGCATAGATGTCGAGCAGCGCGGGCGAAACCGATGCGAGGCGCAGCCGCTGCTTGACGACATTGACGTCGACGAAGAACGCCGCGGCGATGTCCTCTTCGGTCATGCCCTTGTCGCGCATGGCCTGGAACGCGCGATACTGGTCGAGCGGATGGGCCGGCACGCGCTCGTCATTCTCCGCGAGCGAGATTTCCTCCATCAGGATGCCGCTGTCGGTCGCGCCGACGACGCAGGGCACCGGCGCGGTCTTGTTGAGGCGCTTCTGCTTCACCAGCATCTCCAGCGCCCGATAACGGCGGCCGCCGGCGGGCACTTCGAACATGCCGGTCTCCTGGCCCTCGCCATCGAGAACGGGGCGCACATGCAGGCTCTGGATGAGGCCACGCCGCGCGATCGACGCGGCCAGATCCTCGATCGAAACACCGGCCTTCACGCGCCGGATGTTGGACTGGCTCAGCACCAGCTTGTTGAAGGGGATGTCGCGCGCGGACGACAAGACGATCTTCTGAACGGCAGTTGCCATCGGGGTTACTCCGCGACGAGCGCCGAGAGCCTCTCTCTCGAACCCGAACTCGTCACGAAGCGAAGCGCCGCCCTCTCACTCTTGGAGGGCAGCGCCACAGATACGGGGAAATGGAAAGGCACGAATGCGCAAAGCCGGAAACACGCTTCCGGCTCCGCGGGTCAGGCGGCGCGGTCGAGCAGCTTCTTGGCCTTGCCCTCCAGATCGAGCCGCGCATCCTGATTGGTCTTTTCGCGGGCAATGGCGGTGATGCCCGCCACGAAGTCGAAGATCGACTCCGGGGGATGGCCTTCCTCCGCCAGGACGGTGTCGATGATCTTGCCCGTCTCGGCCTTGGAAAATCCGCGCTTGCGCAGAAATTCGGTGCGGTCCTCGTCCGATTTCGCGACGATCCGTTCGCGCGCCGCCCTGATGCCGTTGATGAAGGGCATCGGTGAGGAGTTCGCGAAGTTCAGCAGTGCCGGCGCCGCTTCGTGGGCGAAACGCGACGCCGCGTACTTGCTATGCCGGATGGTGATTTCCTCGAAATCCTCCACGCCCCACAAATTCCGATTCTGGCAGACCGCGCGGAGATAGAAGCTCGCCATGCCGAGCGTCTTCGCGCCAACCTCGGAATTCCAGCAGTAAAAGCCGCGGAAGTAGAGGTCAGGCGATCCATCCGGGAGCCGGCCGGCTTCGATGGGGTTGAGATCGTCCACGAGGAAGAGGAACACGTCGCGATCGGAGGCATAGAGCGTCGTCGTGTCCTTCGTGATGTCGACGCGGGGATTGTAGACGCCCGTCGACCAGTCCAGCACGCCGGGCACTTTCCAGCGCGTGTCGCCAGTACCGTTGCCGGCAATCCGCTGCACCGCTTCGACCAGCTCGTGATCGTAGACCCGGCCATAGTCGGGGCCGGTGACGGCGCGAAGCTCGATTCGGCCGTTGTCGGTTTCGAGCGTTTTCATCTGCTCCGCCACTTATCTGAACAGTCAAGCTGTCTCAGCCGGATGATTTAGCGGCGTTTGCCTGAAAATCTGCGGCTTCCCGACCCATCTCGGCGCGTGAGACAGATTCGCGGATCGCTCACGGACCTTGGCGGCTGCTCAGCCTGCGCAGCAGGAGAGCTTGGCGACATCCTTACCGAACGACAGCGCTGCGAGCTTCAGGCCCTCGACGGTGGTGAGATACGGAAAGATTGTATCTGCGAGGTCGTCGACGGTAAGGCCCTGCCGGATCGCGAGCGTCGCGGTCTGGATGCTGTCGGCGCCTTCCGGGGCGAGGATTTGCGCGCCGAGCAGCCGGCCGCTGCCGGCGTCGGCCACAAGCTTGATGAGCCCCCGGGTATCGCGCGCTGCGAGCGCCCGCGGCACCTGGTCGAGGCCGATTGTCGATACACGGATGGCATGCCCGGCCGCGCGCGCCGCAGCCTCGGTCAGGCCGACGCTCGCCACCTGCGGATCGGTGAACACGATGGCGGGCATGGCGCTGTTGTCGTAGCGCAAGCTGTCGCCGTTGAGGGCGTTCTTGGCGGCGAGCTTGGCGCCATAGGCGGCCATGTAGACAAACTGGTCGCGGCCGGTGACGTCGCCCGCAGCATAGATGCCGGCCCTGGTGGTCCGCATGCGGTCATCGACGACGATGCCGCCCTTCGGCGAGAGGGCGATGCCGTGCTCGGTGAGCCCAAGGCCTTCGATGTTGGGCGCGCGCCCTGTAGTGATCAGCACTTGATCGGCGTCGATGGTCGTGTTCTGGCCGTCGCGTGAAACATCGAGCGCAATGCCGTTCTCGATCTTGCGGATCGCACGGTAAGCGATACCGGAGACCACGGTGATCCCTTCGTCCTCGAAATATCCCGTCAGCGCCGCACCGATCTCGGGCTCGGCCTCGGGAAGCAAATGGGACCGGCATACGAGCGTGACCTTGACGCCGGCGCGGGCGAACATCTGGGCGAGCTCCGCTCCGATATAGCCGCCGCCGATGATGAGCAACAATCGCGGTAGCTCCTCAAGGTCGAGCGCGGTCGTGCTGGTGAGATACGGTACAGTCTCGATGCCAGGGATGGCGGGCACCGCCGGCCGCGCGCCGGTCGCGATGATGATCTTGCCGGCGGGAATGCGCGCGCCGTCCACCTCGACACCACCTTCTACGAGGCGCGCCGGTCCTTCGCGATAAGCGATACCGTTGTAGGCGGGGAGCAGGTTCGTGTACTTGGCCTGGCGCAGTTCGGAAACGAGGGCGTCCTTCTGACGAACGGTTCCGCGCCAGTCGGTCAGTTCGGCCTCCGCCGTGATGCCGGCGAAACGTGCTGCCACGCGCGCGTTGTGAAGCGTCTCCGCGGCTCGGATCAGAGTCTTCGACGGCACGCAGCCAATATTGACGCAGGTGCCGCCGATGGTGCCGCTGCCGATGAGCGCCACCTGCGCGCCCTGATCGGCGGCCGTGATCGAGGCCGAGAAGCCGGCCGAGCCGGCGCCGATGACGACGAGATCGTAGGCGCCACCATTGCGACCGTTCGTGCGAAAGCGGTCCGCCACTACAGCGCACTTCGATGTCGAGCCGACCGACGATTGTGCCGCCGTTTCGAGGCCGGCGAGGCTCGGCCCGAACAGAGCGCGACCAGCCTCCAGCCCTTCCTCGATCGACAACCGAAACCCGGCCTCGTCCCCAGCCTGTTGGCGGCGCCAGGCGGAGAGATGGTCGTCAGAACAGAAGAAGGCGGTGGTCGCGCACAGCGAGTTCGCAGCACACGCGCCTTCGTAGCGAACGCTTTGCCACATGACGGCCGTCCGCGGCTCGGTCTGGGCAAGCACCCGTCCTTGGTCCCGCGTGGCGATCCGGATTGGCGCGCCACAATGGCGGCAGCGCGATGCAATCGTGATGTCGAGATCAGTCATGGCGCCAATGCCGAGTGCGTCGACAGCGCACATGGCGTTGAAAACACGTCCGTGGAGTGTGACCCGGTGCCCGGTGTTCCGGTCGGTGAAGGGATAGGCGCCGACGATCCGCTCGCCGTCGAGCACGACAAGGTCGCGACGACGGAGTTCTTCGAGCAGAGGCCGGATGGCTGCCTCGCTCAACCCCGCGCGCTCCGCAAGCGCGCCCGTGGTCGGGGCTCGTCCTTCCTCGGCGTAGAGCTTAAGCAGCGCAACACGAACGCGGTCCGTGGCGGGATCGTAGCCACTCCAGCGATCGAACACATGGCCGGACCCGACCATTGCTTGCAGGGCATCCTTGACCGCTGGTGATTTGACCACAGACCAATCCGGAAACGTCACGCCCGGCCGCACGGTGTAGCTCGGGAGCGTCGTGGATGCGGAAGCTGCAAGCTTGTCCCGGGACGAGGAGGATGCGCAACAGTCGTTCATGGCTTCACGCCTTCGTTGTGAATCTTGGTCTCGCTGCGGTCGGCTTTTGCACGGCGACGATGGATAGCCCACGCGACGAGAGCGAAGCACGCGACCATCAGGGGAAGCACAACCGGACCCGCACCTGCCAGCCATGCGCCGAGGCCGGCCAGTGGCAGGACTCCGGCGAGAAACGGCGTCGCGCAACAGATCGCAGCGAGGACGGCGCCAGCCGTGCCCGCACGGATCAGAGCGCGGTCATTCACCTCAACTGCCCTGCTTCACCGGATGGGCCGGATAGCCCGCGTTCATGCTGGCGGTCGCGATGGCGTCGGGGTTCGTCTTCGCGTCGTCGAAGCTCACGGTTGCGGTCTTGGCGCGGAACGAAACGGCGACCTTTGCGACGCCGACGACCCCCTCCATCGAACTCTTCACGATGTAGGGACACGAGGCACAGGTCATGTTGTCGACGGAGAAGGTGATCGTGCGCTCGCCGGCGAATGCAGTCGATGCCGTCATCATCGAGGCGATCAGGGCGAGTGCGCTCAAATATTTGTTCATCGGACGGGTCTCCTTTTGGTGTCAGGCGCGAAGCAGTAGCGGGGCGACGTAGTCGAAGGCGAAGGCGGCGATCACGAGCACAGTCGCGATCCAGAGCGCGAGCTGGACGAGACGGTTGGAAATGGGGCGCGCGCAAGCGGCACCCTCGGCGCAGGCTCGCCGCGGCTTCCAGTAGACGAGATAGAAGCCGTAACCGAGAAGGCCCGCGGTGCCGGCGACGAAGATCGGTTTGTAGGGTGCAAGTGCCGTTAGATTGCCAATCCAGGCGCCACCGATGCCGAGGCTGAACAGGATCAGCGGCACGATGCAGCAGGACGAGGCGGCGAGCGCGCCGAAAATGCCGCCAACGGCGATCAGACGCTGCCGTCCGACCTCACCGCGCTCTGACGCGGAAAGATCCGCCGCAGGGGGCGCCGTGCCTGCCGTTCCGGATCGCGATGCGACCATGTCCGTTCTCTCTTTCCTTGTCGAAATCCTATGCGTGCCGTACCATGGGGTCTGTAGTCGCTACAGGGTCAAGAGGGATTTTGCGATGCGCGATCACGCCGTGGTGAAGGGCCTGCAGCGAGCCGAGCTCGCCCAACGGACGGGGTGCAACCTGGAGACCGTGCGCTATTACGAGAAGGTCGGTCTTCTGCCCGAACCGCCGCGCACGGCTGGCGGCTATCGCAGCTACGACACGTCGCATGAGCGGCGCCTTCGCTTCGTGTTGCGGGCGCGCGAGCTTGGCTTCTCCCTTGATGAAATCCGTGAGCTGCTGCGTCTCGTCGACGAGCGCAACCAGCCCTGTGCCGAGGCGCGCGCCGTCGCCGCCGCACACCTTGAGGACGTGCAGGCGAAGATCGCCGATCTGAAGCGCATGGAGCGGGTGCTCAAGAAGGTTGTCGCACAATGTGCCGACGGGACGTTGCCGGAATGCCCGCTGATCGAGACGCTGTTCCGGGAGGGTGCGGTCAACTGATCGCACCCGGTGGAGCCCGTGAAACGGCCCACTGAGGGGGCGCCTACGCGGCGCCCCTGACTTCGTGCCGATGAGCATTGGCTTGCCGGGCGTTCATCCAGTCGGCGATCTCTTGTGCCTTGCTCGCAGCCGTGAAGATGGCGCGCTTGTCGGAGCGCAGCACTTCGAGCCAGGAGGCGATGTAGCGGGCGTGGTCGGGTCGTGGCTCAACACTGAGGTTGAGGTCGGCGCAAATCATGGCGCTGAGAAGCTCGACCGTGCATTCTTCCATGGCGTAGGCGGCCGAGCCGAACCGTCCGGACAGATCGCGGTCGAGGCGATGCTTGGCGCCGGAAGCGTGACCGCATTCGTGGAGCAGCACCGCGTAGTAGGCAACAGCGTCTCGGAAGCAAGCGAACTCGGGCATCTGCACGCAGTCCTTCGATGGGATGTAGCAGGCCTGCGATCCGCCGTGGCGAATGTCGATGCCCAGCGCCGCGCAGAAGCGTTCGGCGTGCGCGATGCGCTCGACCTCGGGAAGCACGGGCATCTCGGGCGGCGTGTAGCCGTCGACCTGGGCGCAGTTGAAGACGGTGTAGCCGCGGGCGAATAGACGTCGGGCGGCCGCGTCCTGATCTGCGTCGCCGTCCTGACGCTCCGCCTCGCCGTTGCGATCGCTGATCTTCCAGAATACGATCAGATGGCCGCGCTCGCCCTTGCGGACTTGGGCGCCGAGCTCCTGCCATTGGCGATAAGTGCCCCAGATGCCGGCGGCATAACCGGACGCCTGCGCCGCAGCCCAGAGCGAGAGGATGTTGACGCCGCGATAGGCCTTGCGCGAGGCGATGTTGACGGGCGTGGTGATGGCCGATCCGTCGTGATGCCAGGGCATCCGGTACTCGCCGGCGCCGACCTCGATGGCGGCGATGATCTGGTTGGTGACGCGCTCGTAGATGTCGTTGCCGGTCTGGGCCTGGCTGTTGGTATCGGTGGTCATGGGTGGCTCCTATGCTCGCCCTCTCCGTCGAGGGCGAAGCGGCAGGGGCAGACGCGGCGAGCCGGGCCGTCACACCCTGTTCACGGTTGCTGGTGCGGAACAGGGTTGACGGGCCGGCAGCGTCTGCCACAACCGAGCCCCTGCCTCGACGGGCGAGCACAGGAGACGTCGGCCATGACCGATGGCCGCAGGACCTGCCGGCGGTGAGGATATTGCGTGGCTCTCAGCCAGCGCCGTCTCGCGGCGAGCGCCGCAGCGGAACGACCTTAGCCTCATTCGATCGCGCCAGCTCATCCTGCAAGCCGGCAATCACCTCATCACGCTCGGCAACTTGCAACGTCAGCACCTGGATGTGCTGCGCGAGCGTGCGGGTCAGCGCGCGCAGTTCGGCCATCTCGGCACCGCGCACGGCCCGGAGCTCGGCTTCAAGGGAGCGGACGCGATCCTTTAGTGCTTGAGGAGATGATCGCCGGTGGCGGGCTTCGGCAGCACGAAACTCGGCGAGAAGATCGACCGCGCGGTTCGCCGTTGCCCGGCTGACGCCGGCCTCGCGCGCCAGATTGGAGACGGTGAGCGGGCCGTCGGTGCGCTCGGGCCGACCGTCGAGCAGTCGTGCCATTGCCGCCCTCAATGCCGCCTCGCTCTTCGGACCCGTTCGCGTGGTCATGTACCACCATCGATAAGGGGTGCAATCAGCCGGCGCTTGCGCTCGTTGTCCTGCGTAATGGCTGCGCGTTGCAGCAGCGTCAGGCGACCGTTGCTGAGCAAAGCTTCGCCCTCGGCGATCGAGGCCCGCCATGGTTGGAGGTGGCGCGCGGTCAGGCAAGCGTTGGGGCAACGGTCTGGGCTGCATCGCGACAGGGCTGGTGCAGTCCGTTCAGGATCCGGCGAGGCTGCTAGGCAGAGCGCGGTCGCGGCTTCGAACAGGCAATCGTTGAGAAAGCCGACGTGCAAGGTTCGACCGAGATGGGCGAGCATCGTGCGCAACCGCTTGCGGTCCACGATCCGGCCGGGCAGATCGCCAAGCTCATCCTGCACACGCGCGAACTCGCGTCGCAATCGCGTGGCACCGGGTCCCGCCGGACCGTCATGATGAAGAAACGCTTCGTAATGAGCAACGATGTCGTCGAGCTGACCGAGCGCGCGTTCACGCTCGACCGCCAAGCGAAAATCGCCATGGGCCGAGCCCGCATAGCCTTCGAACATGGCGACGGAAGCATGCTTGTATTGAATCTTGCCTGCGATCGTGCCGAACGGCCGGTTGGCGATGTACCATGCGATCGTGCGGCGAAGCTGCCGGGTCGTGAACTTCCAGGGCTCATCCGCGATCCGAGGAATGACCGGTTCGTTGCCAGAACGCGCATCGAGACCTTCGCGGAGAAGATTAAGCGTCGGCGTCGCACCAATGCCGAGATGATCCGCGCTCCAGGGCCAGTCCTTCAGCGCCACCCATAGGGACGATAGCCCCTTCTCACGACGATTGCGAGCCGAGAGGATCTCCATCACTGCAACGGCGCGGGCGACGGGTTCGATCGTGATCCAGTCGGCCGTCACGCCGCGCGCACCCTGCCGCTTGTAGACGGTGCTGCGCACCCGGTAGCGTTCGATCAAGCCGTCGGCGCTGCGCTCCGTCGACACGCAGCCTGGCTGCATGGCCTGCACCTCACTGTCGCGCATGCCGGTGAGATAGGCGCAGATAACGTAACAGGCGCCCTGCAGCATGCGTTCCTCACGGGCAAGGCTCAGGCCGTCGAAGCGTTCGCGCCACGGCAGGCCGGTGTCCGGGTCGACGGAGATCGGCGTATCGAGACCGCCGACCTCAGTCCCGAGCTCGGCCGCTGCCTGATCAATCATCCGTGCCGTCGGTTCGGACTGGCTGATACGGCCGCTCTCGGGAGCGCCGACGTGCAGGCGCATCAGGTGAAGATTGTAAGGAGGTGTCTCTGCGCCGGTTTGTGGGTCGATGCGGCGGGCGACATTGGGTGCGCGCTCCCAGATCGGCACGCGTCTGCCGGCCATCCGGCGCGCCTCGAGCCATTTGATCAGGCGGGCGCGGTAAGTCTCGGCAAGCGCTTGTCCGGCCCGGGCGTCCTGCGCCATCAGTTGCTCGCAACGAGCTTCGAGGGCATCAAGCTCCGCTCGCGCTGCGAGGATATCCGGCGCAAAGACCTCGACGTATTTGAGCGACCAGCGCAGCATGGCGCCGATGATTGGTTCGGGAATGCGCGGCGTAGCATTCTCGGCCGGTGCCGGCGGCCGCTTGGCAACATGGTGAGCCGCACGCCCACGCCACGGCAGAAAGCCAATGCCGCCTTCCGACAGCCATGGCGACAGATGATGCAGGTCGATGGGGACCTCGACGTACTTCACTGTCTCGTGTGGCGTTCGCCGGCCACCATCGCGGGCGTGTACCAGATAGGCGTCAAGGACGGGCTGGTCGATCCGGCGCAGATCGACGGCGCCAACGTGCGCGTTGAGGAACGCCGCAAAATGCTGGATGTAGCGCAGCAGCCGGATCGCCCAAGCGACACCACACGGCGCCCGGTATCCTGGCACATGGATGCGCAGGCGCGTGAGCACATACTCCTTGGCGAGCCGCCGGGTCACAGGATCGATGATACGGGCGAAATTGAGCCGGTAATTGCTGTAGCGGGCGTTCACCCGGAAGATGGCAGCTCCCAAATCCCAGTGGTCATCGCCAAAGCGCGGGAATTGCGCTCGGTCGGCATCCTCCCTGACCGGAATGCCGGCAAGCACGGGCTCGTCGTCGCCATAGACGGCCGATGGAAGCGATGTGGGCTCCAGCGAAGCGTTGTTAGCGGAGGGCATCATGGTGCTCCAGCTTCCGGTGGCAGGTAAGTGAGCGTCGGGTCCGATGCCGCGAGCTGGCCGGCCTGTTCGATCTCGGCCGCACTGAACCGCGGCAAAATCTGATCGGCGATCCGCCCATGAACGCGGCCGAACTTGGCGATCCAGTCGGCTTCACTGAGCGACTGTCGTTGCGCCCGGATGAAGCCGAGAAACGACAGAAGCGCTGGCAGCTTGCGTGCGGTGATCACTGCATTGCTGCATTCGAGGCACCCCCAGAATGGTGACGGACAAGCGTCCCCTTCGGCGCCAAACGGGCCCTTGTAGAAACCACCGCAACTGGCGAGCCAGACATCCTGCTCGCCGCTGAGCAGAGCGTTGACAGACGCGCCGCCGGAAACCGGCAGACCGACAGCCTTGTCCGGATCGGCTCGAAGGGCTGCCTCCTGCTCGGATGACAGGACGTACGGATGCAGAGCCGCATCGAGCGCGTCCCCCATGGCGTCGGCGATGGTGGCTTCGTGGATATGGCGAAGCGCGGGGATATCGGCGTAGTGATTGGCCGCAACGGCCACGCTGTGGCCGACCGCAAAGCGGTCGAGTTGACCGCCGGTTTGCCGATACCATGCTGCTTTATGCGTCTTGCGCAGGCGTGTCAGGTTGAGCCGGAGAGGCTTCCCCTCTTCATCGCAAATACCATGTCGCTCGGTCCATGAAGCGACAAGTTCCCTCGTGGCGAGGACGCGCGGGGTCAACCGCCCCCAGGCGAAGTGAGCCCAGAGCGTGACGGCGGCAAGCCGGCCTCGCGCCGGAGCGGTCCATTGCAGCACCTTACGGATCAGGCCGCCCGGTGTCGATGAAGCGCCATCACGCACGCGCAACCGCTTCCACTCGGCACCGCGCGCCCGCCGCTTACAATACTCGATCTCGACATAGCCGCCTGCAGGGTTCTTCAGGCAATCCGCCCGCAACTCCTTGATCGCTTCGATCTCCAGCCCGGTATCGAGCGACAGCAGAATCATCAGCGGCACGAGATCGGCGGCGAGCAGATACCTGCGGCCATGCAGATCGTAGACCAAGCGATCGTTCGGCAAGCCACTCTCGCGGCGAAGCGTGTAGAGCTGCTTGAAGATAGGATGCCGGTGGCCAATGACGCCTTCGGCGTCGACTACAACCATCGCGCGTTCGTGCGCAACCTGCAAAGCGTTGGTCCGATCGGCATCCTTGAGCGTCGAAATGCGATCCGTCTCGGCAAAGCGACCCATCAGTGTGGTGAGATCGGCGCGAGCAGCATTCCGCAATGCTGTGGCGATGGGATCGCCATAAGCATCACGTGGCAGGGCACGGACGCCTGGTCGGTCGCTCGTGTACATCAGCCGCCGCGAGGCATCGGGCGGCAGACAACCCGGCTCGGCGGCCTCGGCGAGCCGGAACAGATTGAGCACCTTGCTCATGCGGTGAAGCCGATGATTGGGATGCAGACCACTCTCGTCCATCCATGCATCGAATCCGTCGAAGCAAGCTGCGCTTACATCTGAGATACGAGTGACGCGGGGCTTTGTGGAATCGAGATAGCGCCAGAAGAACTTGAGTGCGTTGGCATAAGCTGCCGCGGTCGAAACCGAGCCGGCCGGGCCGCCGACCTGACAAGCGCGCCAGAGCGCGCCCGCAAGCGGTTGGGCCAACACCTTGCGGCCAGACAGCGCGGTCAGATCGATCGTAATACTGCGATCCGCGAGGGTGACGGTGAATCGGAGCGATGCGATGGCGATGGCGGCTTCGCCCTCGGGATCAGGCAACGCCTCAGGAAACAATGCGCGGCGTCCCGGCCGGCGCACCGGCCCCGCTGTCAGATCGGTCATTGCGCGTCACCGGCCGCATCTTCGGCCCAGCGATCAGCGGCCGCGTCGACCAGTTCCTGCGCCTCGGCAAGACTGTCGAGATAGATGTAGGTGCTGGTCACGCTGGCGTGGCCTAACAGGTGCTGGAGCTTCTGCAGCGGATCCCCGAGAATCCGGCGGTAGGCTGCGCCATGCCGATCCTGCGGATCGAACACCACCCCGATTTGCTCACGGATCAGCATGGAAAGCATGTTGACGGCGAAGGTGTGCCGCAGCGTGTGTGGCGTCACGTTAACGTCGATGCCGAAACGGCGGCAGCGCGCGCAGGCGCGGCGGAAGGCCGCCTCCCAGGTTGCTGACGGGACGGGCTCGCCGCCTTCCGTTAGCCAAAGGAGGGCATGCTGCGCCTTGCCGGGCGCGCCGGTCAACGCACGGCCGCGCTCGCCCGGCGTCAGCCGGTCGACGCGGACCCGCTTGCCCATCGCGTCGACGACCTTCTCGCCATCCGGCGTCAACCAAAGCGGATTGGACACGATCGGTTCTGACCGGGCTGCCGAGATCGCGCGTTCAAGATCGATGTAGTCGTTGATGAGCCTCAAAACCCGGCGGGGAATGCGAATGCGGCGCGGTCGTCCGCCCTTGGCGACCGCGCCGGGAAGGTCAAACGGGAGCGAGCGCATGCCGGAGTCCGCCTTGCGCGGAAGATCGGCGAGTAACAGGCTGCCGCCCTCCGACAACCGCAGACCGGTCGTGACCAGGAGTTCGGCGAACAGCGCGTTGCGCTCGCCATTGCGGCCACGCCAGGTCGGGTCTTCGGCACCGTCAGGCAGCCTTCCCCGCAAGCCCACGTCGCGAAACAGCAGATAGCTGCCAAGATTGACGAAACGCATATCGTGCCGCCGCGCGGCACGTTCGCGCGAGCGGTTCGCCGTCACAGCCAGCAACGCGCGAGTCCCCGCCGTCCTGCGAAGGGTCACGCTGTAGCTGAAGGGCGAGGACGTCATGATCCCTTCTTCGACGGCCCACCGATAGAGCTTATCGAGCGCCGCAACGCTCCGATTCCAGCTCGCCGCCGAGATGCGATAGGGAGCCGCCGATAGCCGCCGGGCCCGATGGAACGCCAGAACGTCATGACGGTCGGCCTGCCAGACTGTCTTCCCGCCGCGCCGCTCGCAAAGAAAGCGGGCCCAGACCAGAATGTCCCGCGCGTAGGAGCGCCAGGTGTTCGGCGAGCGCGCGCCCATACCTGGGCAGGCGCGGAAGAACCGATTGAGATGGAGATCGTAGCTCCCGTCATCCATTAGAATGAACGGCATGCCGTCAATCAGCCCGGCGCGCTCGCCAACGTCGAGCGCGCCGGGCACGATCCTCACTGCAAGGCCATCAATGGAAAGCGGAAGCGGACGCGACAGCGCGTCAAGGTTCGTAAAATACAATTGCACGCACACACCCAAGCGGAGCGCCTTCGGCGCGACTCTTTTTGTTTAGATTGCGAGGGGTTCCCCTCGCGCTCTCCCGCTCGCCGCGTGGCAGGGGTGCAGGACTTTGCCTGCACCCCTTGACAAGTTTGTGGAGTCGCCGCCGCGTCAAGCGTTGTCCTCGCTTACGCTGCGGGAACGCTTGACCCGGACGTCTGAAGAGCTTCACCGCAACACCGGTGACGCGGCTCCATGCCTGATTCTGAGACAGGATCACAGAGTCAAGATAAGGCCCGATGCGAGGTCAGGCCATATTGCAGGTTGATGCCGGCCAGCGCGGCCGGGAGCTGGCGCAGATAAGCGGCCGGCGCGCCGACTTGGGCAGCGAGTTGACCGAAGCTCCAGTGCGTCGGCGCGACGGGCGTGTCCGAGCCCGGCAGGATGAGAGACAACCGTTCCGGATCGGTACGGCTCGCCTCGACATGGATGAGCGCTGTTTCCACCACGCGTGTCCGGCTGCGCTCCGACCGACTGCGCACCGAGTCCGCCAACTCCGACAGGGAAAGGTAGCGCTCGTCGTCGGGCCGGTAAAACCACTCCGACGAGACGCGGCCGATCCGCTCGCCGCGGCTGACATCCACCTTGTAGCCGCCGCTCATGTCGCGGCGCGCGTCGAGAACCTGCATGTTCATGGGATTAAACTCCATGACGGGCGCCGGGAGCCTCTCTCTCGACACTCAACCCGTCATGGATCTCTGATCCCCACTCTCACTCTGAGGGGCGTTGCGGGGGTTCCCCGCAGAAGGGGTCGGCCGAGACCTTGGCTCGGCCGCAGGGGAAGGCTTTCCCCTCCCGGGCTCCCAGATTGCGGTCACATTCCCCATCAGCGGGCCATTCACTCCCAAACGGCCGGGCTTCGGAGCTGGAGGCAGTTCGGCGACGCCGATCTTCGAGTCTTGTCGTCAGCCACGGAACCGGAGGGTCTCGACGAACAGCGTGAACGCAGCGGACGCGTGGGGCTTCATCATTCGCCCTCCTACACATTCCAAAGGTCGTCCGGGCCGAGATAGACGAGATCGAGTTGTCCACCTTGTGCTGCGACAGTGGCCCGTAGAAGCCCACGGCGACCTGCGTTCAATGCGTAAGGGAGGACGCCATGTGACAATCCTTCGGGGGACAGGACGAGAGGCTGGCCATTCCAGTGATACAGGGAAACCGGTGATCCTGGAGGCGGCGGCAAAGTGGTCCAGTTTACATTCGCCAAGTAGATATGCTCCGACCAAGTTTGGCTGGCGCCTGGAGCGAACTCCTGCGCGAAATCGAGCCAAAGGCTTCGTGTTTCGGGCGTTGGCCAGTCCGGCTGGTCGACAAAAGCGGCCACTTCAGGCGAGCGGAGCCAAATTCTCAAGTCGTGCCCGGTCTCGAATGTCGCCCCTGTGTCATTTACGGCTTTGATGGCGGCGAGGCGCGAGTTGAATCCAGCTTGCATCAGGATCGAGGCTGACCGGTTCATGGTGCCGGTTTCGACCGCCGACAGTGCTAGACCAAGCTCATGATCTTCTAACGCGGCGACCGCGCCGAGACCGCCAACTACATCGCCATTTGCGGCCGCTCGAACGCGTAGCGCCTCCATGGCCCACGGCAGCCGGTAAACAAGGCCATCTTCGATGAACCGCAAGCCGTCACCATCGCCATTGGCAACCAAGGCCGCCAGAGGCTCTCCGCGAAGCCAAAAGCGCAGAATGTCCCGCCAATTGCCGGGTAGCGGATCCGGCGAGAAGGGATGGAAAGGGAATACACGCTCGGCAATGCCGGTGATCGCAGCGATCGCCACGTCGCTATCCCCAATGAGCAGAGCGCCGTTCGCCTGAACAAGCAACTGATTGGCCTCCGGTGCGACGGCATCCAGAGCTTGGCCTGCTGCCAAGCCAAGGCCCGCAAGGAAGTAGCCCTTGCGCTTTGCCGGGGTGGAGTTGGCCCAGATATGCCGACTTCGGGTCAGCAGCGTGGACTTAAAAGCGATGCGAGTTTCGTTCGATGTTCGCAGAAGCCGTCGCTGCCATAAAGATGATTGTAGGATCGCGTCGAGCGTCGCCTCGATGTCGGCATCCGGCACATCTTCTTCGCCAATGAGGCTGAGGATCGCGGTGTCGAGCGTCGCGAGGTGCGTTTCCCATTGCTTCCGCGCGTCATCCCGGTCTTTGGGCTTTTCCCCCGGCACCTCTGGAAAATTCCAAGCAGCCGCGTTGTTGACGACGTACTCTGTCAGATGATTGAGGTCGCCGCCGACGATTTTGTGCATGCGCAGGAGAAGGGCCGTGAGCAATTGGATCAGGCCGCTTTCCATCTCCCGCGCGCCCGGGTCTCCAATCAGCTGGACCCATTCGTTGTGCTTTTTGCTCCGTCGATCCTCGAAGATCGGGAAAAGGACAAGGCCTTCGACGTCGATATAGGCTCGGCCGGCGCGCCCAATGACATTCTTGAACTCTGAGACCTTGATCATCTCGCCGTTGCGATAAAGCGAGTGCATGACGACAGCGGTGGCCGACAGGTTCAGCCCTTGGGCAAGGGTCGGCGACGAGATCGTGACTTTGAGGATGCCGTCGCGAAGGAGACGCTCGACTTCCTTCCGGTAGGCCGTGGGCAGAGCGCCGTGATGGAGCGCAACGCCGAGCCGGAGGCATTTCAGAATATCGCTATTTGGGCCTAGCCATTCCTCTCCCAAAGCGATGGCCGTCTGGAGCACCGCAGGCTCCACTTCTAGGAGCGACGGCAGCGCGCCGCGTTCGTGCAAATCGACGATGACCTCGGCGTATGGCTCCACGCTCCGGCGTTGCGGGCAATAGATGAGAACCGTTTGCCGGTCTTCGACCAGGCGCCAAGCCGTGGCGAGGCAAAGCTCTCGTTGGTCGCAGGGGAATATCTTCGTTCGCTTCCTTTTTGGTTTGACGAAAAGCTGCGGAATGAAGCCAGTAAAGAACCGAGGCACGAACGGGCGTTCGCCGTCGACACGGAGGTTCAGGCGTGCATTCGGGCTATTCCAACTGACTTCTCCGAAACGGAGACGCGTTGGGCGCCAATCGTTTTTGACAGGCCCGCCAGCCTGATCGCGGCGTAGCCATGCGGAGAAATCCTCCAGCTGATCTCCATCTGGGAGGATTGCCGAGAGGCACACGATCCGGCGCTGATCGGCGTCAGGTCGGCGAAGCAAGCGCTGAATTTGGACTTCGTAACGAACTTCACGTTCGCCTGGGCCGATCATATGGCCTTCGTCGAAAATCAGCAGACCGACATCGTCGAGCAGTGAAGGATCATTGCGAAGCGCGAAATCGATCTTCTCCGGTGTGGCGACCACGATGTCGCGTTCCCGAATAGCGTCTTCGTCGAAGCCGGAGACGCCGATGCTCCCATAAAGAGCCGAAATCGTCTTACCGAGTGGCCCAAAGATACGTTGGAGGTTCGCTTCCGTCTGGGCTGAGAGAGCCCTTAGCGGTGTCACAAAAATGACCCTCCGGCCGCCTGCAAGGCACCGAAGAATGCATAGCTCCGCGACACGGGTTTTGCCGGCGCTGGTCGGCAGTGAGACGACGAGATTATCGGACTGATTGACGGCGCGAGCCGCCGCCTCGATCTGCGATGGCCAGAGGTCGATTTCAGCCTTTGGCCGGACGCCAAGAGAGGCGATGAAAAGTGATCGCAAGCCGAGCCAGTCGGCAGCGGCACCGCCTGTGGGAATCAAGGGGATCTTTTCATGAAACGTATTGGACCAGAGATCGGACAGAAGATGGATCGCGATGCGATGAGCCCACCATTGCGGAAGCAGGTTGAGCTCTGCACAGATGGCGAGGCTTTCCCGTAGGCGTCCGATCGCCTGATCGACCAAGGCACGTTCGCCCCGGTCGAGCGCCAGCAGGAAGATCGAGATAGCGCCGAAGAAGTTGTCGGTGAGGGCGATGTCTAGGCCTTCCCAAAGGAAGTCATGACCATCGCGTTCAGGAGCTTCTTGGCCAGCCGGTTCATTGTTTTCTTCAGCGAGCCGCGCCTGAAACAAGCCGGTGATCCGTGCGTCAGATCCTTCGCCGTTCAGACGATAATCATGCACAAGTGTACGCAAGGTCGTGATGTCCCTGCGCATCAGCAGCGCCAGAGTCCTTTCAAGCGGCGAGAAGTTCTCCTCGTTTACGACGATTGCGAGGAGCGAATAGGCCCGCGCCGAAAGCTGCGCGAGATGGTAGCTGGCGGCTGCCATCACGAAATGGAAGTCCCGATCCGACTCGCCGCGATTACCTTTGGCCATGACGGACTCAAGGGCGGTTGCCGCCTGCACAAAGGCGACCCGGGCCTGGGCGGGATCGCCATTCATCTCCAGCATTCGCAGGCCAAGGCCAAGTAGTCCGTAGGCGTAGCTGTGAAGATCGTAGCTGAGTTGCGGCGAGAATTGCGGCGCGTCGGGTGGAAGGACGCCGCCCCGCCAAATCATGGCGCGGGCTTGGCCTTGCGCGATGAGCCTGCCTCGAAAACCGGCTGCGGCCGCCTCGGTAATGGCCGCTGAAATGGCGTCAGGGTTGGTTGGCATTCGCGATCACACGATCATAGACAGCGCCGACGAAGGCCGCATGGCCGTCGACGTGGAGACCAACGCCCCACTGGTTGATCTGCCCGGGATAGGCTTGAATCGACTGCGTCAGCAACGCCTGCGGCGAGTTGCCCGAGAACGTGAACAATAGATGCTGGACACTCGCCAACGGGATGCCGTGACGCACCAGTGCGTCGTCGATTGCGTCTGCCAGGGGCTCGTTCGCGAGTTCAAGCAGGCGCGCTGATATGAATGACAGCGCGTGCGATGAAGGCCGCCCATTGTCTTTGTCCAGACCAGCGCGCGCCTCCGTAAGGGTCTGCGCGCGGAGAGAGGCACGGCTCTTGGCCTCAGTCTTGAGAAAACGGAGCCGTTGAGTGGCCTGGTCAAGGATCATGCCGATGACATCGTCTCCTCGCATTGCCATGTTGCGATGATCTTTCCACCGCAGACGTTTGATCGGCACGCGATAGCCGCTATGTGCGTCGATCCATTCGGTCGCGTAGATTTCACCGAGATCGCCGGAACGGATCTGCTTTGTCTGAGGCAACAACCCTGTGACTAGGTCGGCAGCCCCCGGCTTGCCGAGGCGACGTAATGCGCGGGCGACTCGCTCTTCGGCCGCATAGTGACCAGGCACCGCTGTGGCCGTCAGCTGGACGCCTGTCGGGCGATCGACGGCGCGGCCGGTCTTGATGTGGAGGTGGTGGTTGCCGAGTGGAGTATCGGCTCCGTCACACCAGTCGTTGAATTGCACCATGCGCTCATACCTTCTCGATTAAGCGCGGCGCAGCATTCGCGGGATGTGGACGCGGTGAAAACCGTGGGTCTGCACTTGTCGGCGAAGCTTGGGGGTATCATTGACGCCGAACGCGATAGCCGCCTTCAGGGGGCTGGCAAAGGTAGCGTAGAAGGTCCAGCGAGCGTCCTTCGGCAGTGGCGCGTTCTGGCGTCGGTCGGTGATGACAACATCGCGGGGGTCCTTCGTATTGCGAAAGGCATGGAAGGTGATCCAGTCGGGCCGCTTGTACCGTGCCGCCTTGCTGAACGGCACCGACTGAACCTTCACGTCGCTTTGGTCGAGAACCCAATCGCGCTGCTCTAATATCTGCCTGACCATGTGGCCGACCATCTGCTTAACGCGGTCAATCAGGACGTCTTCGCGGAACTCCTCCAGAAGTTGTTCTTCAATGCCTTCGACGGCGGGCTTTCCGAGCTCTGAGGCTGTCTCAAGGCGAGCGATGATGGCAGGCCGCGTGAGAAACGACCAAATGCGCTGACCGATGTCGGACTCCGACAGCGAAGCGAATTTTTCCGGATTGTAGCGAAGCATGATCGGGCCTCTTTGACCGGGCATAATTGGCCGGTCATAAATGCCTAGTCAAGGGCGCCGCACATTGAATCGCTCAGTCTGCCGGTTTGCCGCTCGTGTGCCGCTCCGATTCCGGTCGGATGCCTCACGCTGCGTGGCTCCTCCATGTAGATTTGGGTCATCGAAAACGCGGAATGAGGTTGAGATGAAGAAGGTCGTGCCGAACGGGAAGGTCGTGAAAGCCTTGAGGGAGCAGCTCGAGAGACTGTCGACCCAAAAGGAAATGGCGAATGAAATCGGGGTCAGCGTTCGGATGCTTCGGATGATCGAAAATGAGAATGCGCCGATTACAGTAACAACGGCCGATCGGCTGGCAAAAGCGCTGCAAGTTCACCGCGAGCGGATCATCCTCGTCTCGGAGCCTTTGGAGATGGCGCCGACGGGAAGCGCGCCGGACGTCTTCTCCGCGCTGATGGAGGATGAAGACCGGCTCATACCCCGCAACGACTATGATATCGCCCGAGCGACCACGGATGAAGGCGCGCTCTATACCGAGGCAGCTCGCTCACACGACGTGGCCTGCATCATCGAGACGACGCTTGATGAGGAAACGGGGGCCTATGCGCAGGAACTGTTCGATATCCTCGTCGGCTTGTCCTGGTCGCAACGCGATATTCTCGTGGACATTCCCCCAGCTACGGAGATCGCGGTTCGCCGGCGTATCCGACAGCTCATCGTTCTTCTCAAGGGCAACGACATCTGGATCTATCAGACCTCTGTCTTGAGGAGATTGCCGGAGCGCTACACGGTCGCGCCGGCAGACGAGCCTTGCACGTATCAAAGCCGTCAGGTCGTGGCGCTGGGTCCGCCGGGTGAGTATGGCGAGACCACCATGCGTGTGCCGATCGATCACGGCCAGCCGTTCATCCTTCCGGCGTGGCGCAAGCTTCGCAAGGGCGACAATGAGGGGTTGGCGACGCCTCCATAACGGGAAGCAATCGTTTGATCATCAAGCTGTTGGGCGCGCGCTGAAATCGAATAAATGTGCATTTGGCGGAAGCCGGGGGGCATATGAAGTTTAAGCTGGAAAATACTTTCGAGGAAAATGTCGCCTTGTTTCAGGCTGAGGCCGAGCAAATCGATCCTGACTGCGCGAAGATCCTCTTCGACAATATGCATCTCCTGGATTCGGGAGGTGACACCGCGCCAAGCCGAGCAACGATCGGCGAGTTTCACAAGGCATTACTGGCTGCACTTAATGGTCTGTCCAACCCAACAGGCGAGGACAAGGCATGACGCGGTATTTCCTAGGCAGCTTATCGATCGAGGGCTTTCGCGGGATCAACAATGACGGCGACCCGCTCGTCCTCAAATTCAAATCCGACGCCGTCAACTCGGTCCATGCGCCGAACGGGGTCGGTAAAAGTTCAATATTCGAAGCCGTCTGTTTCGCGATCCACGGCATCGTTCCGCGCCTGAAGGCGCTCCAGGAAGCCGAGCAGGGCGACAGCTATATCGTCAATCGCTTCCATCCCGGGCAGCAGGCGACGGTCGACCTGATATTCGCCAGCGACGACGGGTCGCCGGATGTGGCGATCAAGGTGGTGCGGTCCGCCAACGGCGCGCGCCTTGTGACTTCTCCCAGCGGTCATGCTGATCCGCAGCAATTTCTGGCAAGTCTGCAGGAGGATTTTGTCCTCGTTGACTATAATCGGTTCGCGAAGCTGATCGACATCTCCGCCTTGGAGCGGGGGCGTTCTTTCGCATCGCTCGTGGGACTGAGCCGATATTCGCGCCTGCGCCAGGCCTTCGACGGCGCCAAGCGAACGCAAAACATCAACGGTGATCTGGGGCTCTCCGCGCTAGATGCTGAGGTGACCACAGGGGCGCGCGCGTTGAGCGCGATCGAGCGGCGTGTCATCGCCGCCCACGACGAGGTCGCCGGGGCGGGAGGCGCCGCCGTCGATAAGCTTTCCGATTTGAAGGCGGCGGTGACAACCGCCTTGTCCGCCATCGCCTTGCTCAAGCCATTGATCGGCGCGGCCTCGGTCATGGATCTCGATTTCGACGCCGCGGAGCTGGCGATCGAGAAGGAGGAAGGCGGGGAAGCGCGCAAAATGCTGGATGCGCTGACCACCTCGGTCACGTCGCTATCGGGGCTAGAAGTCACGGTGGAGGAACTGGCTGACCTTGATCGGCTGCTTGAGCTGGCCGGAAGGAGAGACGAAGCGGTGCGCAGCGTTGGCGCGGAAGCATTGCATGCCCTTTTGCGCGATGCGCTGGCTGTGGTGTCCGGCGCCGATTGGCACGACCCGAATCAATGTCCAGTTTGCGAGGCGAAAGGCAGTGTCCCCCTAAAACCGCGGCTGGAAGGCAAGATCGCTAAATACGATGCCGCCGCCCAGCTAGGCGCCGAACTTGTCAAGGATGTCGCCACGGCGCCTGGGATCGCGAAGCTCCGCCAGGTTGAAGAGGCGGCGGCCATGGCGATCGCAACGGGCGATCGACTGCACGTCGCGTTCGATTTGGCGGCCAAGAAGGGCGATGTGGCGACCTCCGACCTGGAGGGCATCAAGGCGCGTCTCGGGGTTCTTGAAACGCAGCGCGGCGAGACTCTTGCTCGGGTGCAGGAAGAGGCTGACGCATTGCAGGCGCGGTTGCCGCCGTCATTGGTGCAGGTGACCCGCATCCTCAGTTTCGCAAAGCAGTTCCGCGATGCCGTGCTGGAATACGAGAGCGGTGCGCCAGCGCTCAAGGCGAAACAGGACAAGCTCAAGGTTCTGAATCGTTGGAAGACGTTCATCACGCGTGCCGGCCAGAGCTTCGCCGACGCCGAGGCCGCGCTGGCTAACGAGCGGATTGCCGAGATTCAGACCGCTTGCCAGGATCTGTTTGGTCGGTTCGTGCGCGGCGGGCCTGATGTGAAGCCGACCCTGAGCCGGGCGCAGAACAGCGAGAACGTTGATCTGAAGCTCGCGGACTTCTTCGGCCTTCAGGACCTCAGCGCCCGGGCTCTCCTCTCGGAAAGCTATCGGAACGCTGTGGCAGCCGCGATTTTCCTGGCGGCTGCGACCAAGCACAGCGGCGTTCCGCGCTTCATGGTACTTGACGACGTGACGTCCAGCTTTGACGCTGGTCACCAGTTCGCGTTGATGGACGCGGTGCGGACATTGCTACGCTATGGCGCAGTGCCGGACGGGCTGCAGTTCATTTTCTTGAGCCATGACACCAGCCTGGAGAAATACTTCGACAAGCTGAACGGCACCGCGGATTGGCATCACCAGAAGTTGCAGGGCATGCCTCCGAAAGGGCGGCTCATGGTATCGGCTCAAGAGGCTGATCGTCTCAAGGCGCAGGCGTTGCAGCATCTGAATGCTGGCCAGATCGATATTGGTGCACCGTTTCTGCGGCAGTATCTCGAATACAAGCTGGGACAGATCATCGCCAAGCTGGAGGTCCCGGTTCCACCGGACTATGCCACCCGTGGCGACAAGCGGACGCTCTCGACCTACATCGACGCGATCGGCGAGGCAGTGAAGCTTTATCATGCGGCCAATCGGTGTGTGCTGACGCCTCAGCAGATCACCGATCTCCAAAACCATCATGTGCCATCGATCGTTGGCAATTTCGTCAGCCACTACGAGACCGGCGCAGGTACTCCCTTCAACGCTTATGCATTGCTGGGTGTGCTGCAGAGCATCGATGCGCTGGCAGACTGCTTCACATATGTTGATCCAGCCAACAACCAGAAGCGCTTTTACCGCCGGTTGGACCGGCGCTAGGCTAGATTTCGGGGAGGGAGGGATCGACGAGTTCGAGCATTCCCTCCGCGACCATCAGATCAATGGCGAGGCCGAGGGCCTCGGTTTCGTTCTCGGTGAAGCGCGCGTTGTCATATCGGGTAGCGAGGTCGATGCTGAGCTCTTCGATCAGGCGCACGACCATGTAGATGTGCAGCGCGTAGGACCGTCGGGCGAGCCCTTCATCGGTCTCCGGAAAGTAGCGCGTCAGGTTCGTTGGTCCGGGGAGGCCATCCATCTCGCCGTCCCATTCTGTCGCGCTCTGCACGATGTCATGTTGCGAAACGTGGGCGGCGGCCGACAGCCCGCCGTAGAGCCGGGCGAGTGATTGTTCCAGGGCGGCGATATTCGGGGCGCCATTGAGTTTTCGCCGGTTTGCACGAACTGCCTTGAGCTGAGCGAGTATCTCAAGTTCCTGGCGCAGCATCGCGTGCGCTTGCAGGTAGCGGGCCTCTGCGATGGCTGTCTCACAAGGGGCCATCCCGATCACGAAGGCGGCGAAGAGGGCGTCACGCTCGAAAGCGGTCCGCTCACCTTCGACAACGGTCCCGTTGATACGCAACAGGCCGCTGGCGAGGACGCCCGTCACGAGCAAATGGGCATCGATCAGCCGTCCGTAGACGGCCATCGATTTGGCCTTGGCTTGGTCGCCATAAACCTTCTGGACGGCATAGAGGGTCGCGGCTTGCTCGATCAGTTCCTGTTTGTGAGGCTCGATCGCCTCCTCGTTCAGGGCATCAGTCATCGGTGTCTATTGCCCTGAGTTCGGCCAGGAAGATCGTGCCGACCTCCACCGCCCGCTTCGCTACGTCGGTGTCGACGTCCACGCCGTGTGAGGCTTCGTTCATCGCCCGCAGGGAGCCAAGCATCTGCTCGGTGCTGGCCGGCGCCAGGCCCTGCCGCTGGAGGTCACGCAGCATGTTCATGATGCCGACTGGTCGATTGACGACGACGCCTCTCGCGGCGGCGAGGTTGCGGAGGGCGCGCTCGATCTCGATGCGGAGCTTGACCACTGACATCAGCGGGAATTCTCGTGCGAATTCTTCGACGGTCGGCAATTCATGCTGGAGCTGAGGCGGTAGTGCGGGTGACAGACGGTACTGGGCCACGCCCATCGGCTTGCTGCTGTCGCGCAGGGCATATTCGACGATCACCTCGTTGCGGCCCTTGCACAGAATGATGCCGATGGTCGGCTGATCGTCCCTATGCCGAAGCTGGTCGTCGACGGCAGAGAGGTAAAAGTTCATCTTGCCCGCGAATTCAGGCTTGAAGTCCTCGATCTTCAGCTCGATCACGACGAAGCACCGCAGCCGAAGGTGATAGAAAAGCAGGTCGAGATAGTAATCCTGCCCGCCGATCTCGAGATGGTATTGGCTGCCGACGAAGGCGAAGCCCTTGCCGAGTTCGAGGATGAGCGAACGCAGATGCTCGATCAGCCCGCGTTCGAGGTCGCGTTCCAACATGTCGGGGCCGAGCGCGAGGAAGTCGAATGTGTAAGGGTCTTTGAGGAGCTGCTGGGCAAGCTCGGACTGTTGGGCAGGAAGGGTTCGCGAGAAGTTGGTGAGCGCGCTGCCTTGGCGGGCGAACAGATCGCTCTCGATCTGGTGGACGAGGACGGGACGGCTCCAGCCATGTTCAATGGCCTGTCGAGCGTACCATGCGCGTTCCTCGGTCGCCTTGACGCTATCGAGTAGGCTGACGTTATGGCCCCAGGGTAATTGTGCAATGACCCGTTGCACAAATTCGCTGTCCGGCCAGGCGTCAGCCAAAGCGCGCATATATTTCAGGTTTCGAGCCGAGAGGCCGGTCATTTCAGGGAAAGCCCGGCGGAGATCCTCAGCCAGGCGGTCGATGACCTTGGCGCCCCAACCCTCACGCCCCTGCCGGGCCAGGATATCACGGCCGATGCCCCAGTAGAGCAGAATCAGTTCACGATTGACCGATAGGCTGGCGCGATAGCGCGCCTCGGCGATCTTCTGCTTCAAGTCACCGACGAAGGCAGAATAGCTTTGCGCGTCGATCTCGGCGGCCGTTTTCGCGGCCTTGGCGCGGCGGGGCGTCGGTTTGGCCGGAGGGCGGCTCATGCGGCCGCCTTCAGACGCTTCTTCGCCAGCATGGCGCGAACGAATTTGTCCCATTTCGCCATGCCGGCGCGCTTCTCGACCATGTAGTGCCAGCGATCGTAGTGCTTGGAGCTGACGTCCTGTAGCGCATGATTCTGGAGGCGATCGCGGATTTCCTTCGGCACGCCCGCCTTGCCGGCCAGCGTTTTGAAGGTGCGGCGGAGATCGCGGTTCGTCGCATAAGGGATCACGCCGCGGTCCCTCTGGCGCCAGACGAAGCTATAGAGCGTGCCGTGGCTGACGGGCTGCTTCGGGTCTTTGGCCGAGGGGAAGAACCAGCCGTATCCGTTCGGCTTGATCGACTCGATCAACTCGGCGGCGAGCAGAGGCACGGGAACGGCGTGAGGCTGCTCGTTCTTGGTCTTGGACCAGTCGATGATACGCTCTTTGGCGTCCCACTGATCGACATGGAGTCGCGCGATCTCCTCGACGCGCTGGCCGGTCAGCAAAATAAGCTGCACAGCGCGCGGATAGGAGGGGTGAACCGGCGTGTCGGGGCACTCTAGCCAGCGATAGAGCTGAACGAACTCATCTTCGTCGAGCCAGCGAGTGCCTTTGACCTTGGGTTCAGTCGGGATGCCCGTCGCCGGATTGAAAGGAAGCCGGAAGCGACGAGAGGATTGCTGCCGATAGTCGTTGTCGGACTTCATGCCCCAACTAAAGGCGGCATGGAGGTATGAGCGCACATGGTCGGCCATCGACTTTGCGCCGCGCTCGTAGATCGGACGGATCAGCTCGATAATTTCCTCGGCCTCGATCTCGCGGGCGAGGCGGTTACGTCCGAGCGTGTCGGCGATCTTGTTGAGGCCTTTTTCCGTTTCCTTCCAGGATGGCTTGCCCGCATCCTTGAGCGCGGCGACATAGCCCTCGAACAGATCGGTGACGGTGCCGGGGCGAGTGTCGGTGGCGATCTTGATGCTACGCCCCTTCTGGATGACGTCCGCGAAGTCGCGCTTGTAGATTTCGCGGGCTTGCGCGAGCGACATTGAGGGATAGGCGCCGATCTTCTTCTTGGTGCGTTTGCCGTCCCGCCATTGCTGAGCCATCCAGTCAGCGGTGACACGTTTCGGCATGGGCTTGAGAACAAGGACGAGACGGCCGGTACCGCGCCCTTCGCCATCGGTGAGGTTCTCTTGCTTGTGACTGATCTCGACGCGCTTCAGCGCATGTCGGATCGCGGTATCGGTTAGGGCGGGCATAGCGTTTTCCTCCTTTCCGGAACTGGGATCGGTCGAGGAGAAGCAGGGATCGCTAGCTGGGAGCGGAAGGCCGTTTTCTACCCCTTTTACAGCCCCCAATTTGCCAAAACCGCCCCCACTACGCAATACCCAAAAATCGCTATTTTATCAGTGATTCAATGTGCTTGGGCGTGACCTAGTGTGATCGAAGAGAGGGTAGTGGGATGGTTGTGGACCAGGATGATGGCGCTCGCCGCCACCTCCAGTGCGCGCTTCACCACCTCGCGCGGATAGACCGGCGTGTGGTCCACGGTACCGCGCTGCTGCACCTCGTCGAGGATGAGCTGGTTGCGCTTGTCGAGGAAGAGGACGCGGAACTGCTCCTGCTCGACAAAGGCCATGCTGGCGCGGCAATGGGCGATCACCGCGCTCCAGGAGGACAGGAGCGGGCGCGCCCGCACCTGTCCGCGCGTGACCCGCTCCACCGCGGCGCCGATCAGCTTGAGCTCGGTGACGATGGCCTCGCCCACGCCCTTCACTTCACGCAGCCGACCGGGCGGGGCGGCGATCACTTCGGCGAAGGAGCCGAAACGGTCGATCAGCGCCTTGGCCAGCGGCTTCACATCGGCGCGGGAGACGGCGCGGAACAGCACCAGTTCGAGCAGTTCGTAATCGGGCAGCGCCTCGCCTCCGGCCTGGCGGAAGCGCTCGCGCAGCCTCTCGCGATGGCCGACAAAATGCGGCTCCGCCTCGGCGAAGCCGGCGGGCAGAACCGCCGGCGTGGCGGCCGGCGGCGGCCCGGCGGCGGACACCTCACCACCGCCGCCGCTCCGCCCTGCTCGGTTGCGCGCCATGCGGGCTCCCGCCTCACTCAGTCATTGCTGAAGATCGGCTTGTGGTAGCCCTTGGGCGAGAGCGTGAAGATCTCGCAGCCGGTCTCGGTCACGCCCACCGTGTGCTCGAACTGGGCGGAGAGCGAGCGATCGCGCGTCACCGCCGTCCAGCCGTCGGACAGCACCTTCACATGCGGCCGGCCGAGATTGATCATCGGCTCGATGGTGAAGATCATGCCGGGCAGCAGCTCCGGCCCGTCGCCGCGGCGGCCGACATGCACGATGTTCGGCTCGTCGTGGAAGATCTGGCCGACGCCATGGCCGCAGAAATCCCGCACCACGCTCATGTGGAACGGCTCGACGAATTCCTGGATCGCCGCGCCGATGTCGCCGACATGGCGGCCGGGCTTCACCTCGGCGATGCCGCGCATCATCGATTCATAGGTCACGTCGAGCAGCCGTTCGGCGCGGCGGGGGATCTCCCCCACCGGGTACATGCGGCTTGAATCGCCGTACCAGCCCTCGACGATCAGCGTCACGTCGACATTGACCACGTCGCCCTCGCGCAGCGGCTTGTCGTTCGGGATGCCGTGGCAGACGACATGGTTGATCGAGGTGCAGGTGGACTTGCGGTAGCCGCGATACATCAGCGTCGCCGGCAGGGCGCCATGGTCCATGGCGAACTCGAAGACCAGTCGGTCGATCGCCTCGGTGCTGACGCCCGGCGCCACCAGCTCGTGCACCAGGTCGAGCGCCTGCGCGGTCAGCTGCCCGGCCTTGCGCATGCCGGCGAAACCCTCGGGGCCGTGCAGCTTGATATGTCCGGTCTTGCGCAGCGGCGCACCGGCCGCCTCCACATAGCTCATCGTCGAAAGTCCAATTGTGTCGCGTCGGGGCGATCGCTGCGCCGAATGTAAGCCATCCGCCGGCTGGCGCAAGGAAAGCGCGTGCCGAACCCGCCGGGGACGAGCCCGCCGCCGCTCAGCCCAGTACCTTCGCCATATGCACCAGCCGCCGGTCCGGCAACTGCTCGACCCGCTCGATGGCATAGCCCTTGCGGCGGTACCACTGGATGTTGGCGGAGAGCGGTTCGCCGGTATAGAGCCGCACCGCAGGCCGGCCGAGCGCCCGCGCCCGCGCCTCGGCGGCCGCCAGCAGGAGATTGCCATGGCCGAAGCCCTGCGCCCGCGGGCAGGCGGCGAGGCTGTCGGCCAGCAGATCCCCGGCGCGCGGCTGCAGGATGGCGACACCGGCAAGCCCCTCCGCGCCGTCGAGAACCCAGACTTCACGTTCGCGGAACACCTGCGCGTAGTCCCACAGCAGTGGCACCGGCTCGACGCCGAGCAGGATGCGGTTGCGGGCATAGGCCGCGCGCTGCAGCGTCTCCACCTCCGTCAGGTCGGAGAGGTCGGCGCGGCGCAGGGTGCGGCCCTCGACCGCCAACTCCCGCGCGTTGAGCACCGACAGCGACACGTGCTGCCGACCCTCGCCGTCGAAATTCTCCGGTGCCAGCCAGGCCTCCATCGCCACCGCGATCTGCGGCCACTCCTCCGACAGGATGGAGAACCACGCCGTGTCACGGTTGCGGCCCTTGACGATCATGTGGTGGCGAAAAAGTCCCTCGAAGCGGAAACCGTAGCGTTCCGCCGCCCGGCGCGAGGGGGCGTTCAGCGCGTTGCACTTCCACTCATAGCGACGGTAGCCCAGCGTCTGGAAGACGTGACCGGCCATCAGGTACATCGCCTCGGTGCCGGCGGGCGTACGCATCAGCGCCGGGGTGTAGAGGATGTGGCCGACCTCGATCGTCCGGTTCGCCGGGTCGATCCGGAGATAGGTGGCATGGCCCACCGCGACGCCGCTCGCCTTGTCGATGATCGCGAACATCAGCGGATCGTCGCGCCGCGACGCCGGGTCGTAATAGGCGGCGAAGGCGTCATAGTCGGCATAGGGGCCGTTGGGCAGATAGGCCCAGATCGCCTCCTTTTCCGGCCCGTGGCTCGCCGCGAACAGCGCCGGCCCGTGCGTCGCGAGGTCGAAGGGGACGATATCGACATGCCGGCCGGCAAGGCGGATCGGCCCCGGCCGCTGCGCCGGAACGGTATCGACGGGAGCGCCGATCGGCAGCGCCCCGCGCTCGGATGTCTGGTCGTGCGGCACACCCATCAGCGTCTCACCCACTCGCGCGGCCGTCGGCCCGGCCTGCGGAAACCCTTGAAGCTCGCCCCTCTCCCGTGTGACAGGAATAGCAAAGACTGCAAGAGCTTTGACCCGACCTGCCGCCCGAAACGCCGTCGAAACGCCGCGAGGACCCGATGATGCCAGTTGCTCCTTCCCCGATACATCCCGTCGCGGCCTTCGGGCGGATCGGCGAGGAGAACGCCTTCGCCGTGCTGGCGCGCGCCGCCGCGCTCGCGGCGCAGGGGCGCGACATCATCAATCTCGGCATCGGCCAGCCCGATTTCCCGACGCCCGGCCACATCGTCGAGGCCGCTATCAAGGCGCTGCGCGACGGCCAGCACGGCTACACCCCCTCGGTCGGCATCCAGCCGCTGCGCGAGGCGGTGGCGGGCGACATCCACCGCCGATTCGGCCTGGAGATCGACCCCGGCCGGGTGATGATCGTGCCCGGCGGCAAGGTCACGATGTTCTCGGCTATTCTCATGCTGGGCGAGCCCGGGACGGAAATCCTCTATCCCGATCCCGGCTTTCCGATCTACCGCTCGATGATCGAGTTCACCGGCGCCACACCGGTGCCGGTGCCCGCGCGCGAGGAGAACGGCTTCGGCTTTTCCGCCGCGGAGGCGCTCTCGCTCATCACCGAGCGCACCCGCCTCGTGATCCTCAACTCGCCGGCCAACCCGACCGGCGGCGTCACCCCGAAGGCCGAGATCGACGCCTTCGTCGCCGGGCTGGCGCGGCACCCCCACGTCGCCATCCTATCGGATGAGATCTACGACCAGTTCCTGTTCGACGGCGAGGCGCACACGACGCTGCTGGCCTATCCGGAAATCCGCGACCGCCTGATCCTACTTAATGGCTGGTCGAAGACCTATGCCATGACCGGCTGGCGGCTCGGCTGGGCGCTGTGGCCGGAGGCCCTGTTCGACGCCGCCCGCAAGCTCGCGGTCAACGCCTGGTCCTGCGTCAACGCCCCGGCGCAATTTGGCGCGCTGGCCGCATTGACCGGGCCGCAGGACTGCGTGGCGGAGATGGTCGCCGCCTTCGATCGCCGCCGGCATCTGGTGGTCGAGGGGCTCAACGCCCTGCCGGGGGTGCGCTGCGCCGTACCGAAGGGAGCGTTCTACGCCTTCCCCAACATTGCCGGCACCGGCTGGGGTTCGGCGAAGGCGCTCGCCACCGCCTTGCTCGACGACGCCGGAGTCGCCACCATAGGCGGGCCGGATTTCGGCGTGTTCGGCGAGGGCTATATCCGCCTCTCCTATGCCAATTCGGCCGAGAATATCTCGCGCGCGCTGGAGCGCATGGACAGCTTCCTGCGAACCGCCCGCGCAGCCTGACCCCGGCGCCCTGACCTCGGCGCCCCCGCAGCCGAGCGGAGAGGAGGAGACGATGACGCACCCGGTCCGCCGCTTCGGCCCGATTGCCGCCGCGCTGCTGCTTCTCTGCACGGCGGTGCCGGCCGTCCGGGCGGGCGACGCCGCGCAATGCCGGCGCGAGAACGCAGATCCGCGCGGCTATCTCGACTGTCTCAACCTGCTGCAGAGGACCGGCGAACAGGCGCTGCAGCGCAGCGTCGACGGCGTAGAGGCGGCGATCGAGGCGCGCGAGGACCTGCAGCCGTCGCAGCGCCGTCGCTGGATTTCGCTGTTCCGGGAGTCACAGGGCCGGTTCGTGCACTGGCGCAATTTCGAGTGTCAGAGCATTGCGCCATTCGAGGGCGAAGGCAGCCGGCAGACTGTTGGCGGGCGTCTCGGCGGCATCGGCGTCATCGAGCAGCGCCTCGTCTGCCTGATCAGCCATAATGAGCGCCGGGCAACCGACCTGGAAGCGCGCTACGCGCCGGCCGGAGGCTGGCCGCCATTGCCTGCCGCCGCACCGGAAGCCGCCGCCCCCGCGACCGGGCGAAGCGGCGCCGCGTCCCCCGTCGTCCCCGCCGGCGTCCCGCGCATCATCGACCTCGCTCCCTGAGACCGTTTCGAGAATAGGCCGACCCGCCGCCTTGTGCCTTCGCGGTTGTGCGGGGATCATGCCGTATCAGCGTTTCCTCAGCTTTCCCCCTGAATGAGTGAAGGATCACCGAACATGGATCTCGGACTGAAGGGTCTGCGCGCCGTCGTTACCGGCGGCACCAAGGGCATCGGCCTCGCCATTGCCGAGACGCTCGCCGCCGAGGGCTGCGACGTCGCGCTGTGCAGCCGCAACGGCGCGGAAGCGGAAGCCACCGCTGCCCGCCTCGCCGAGACCGGCGCGAAGACGCTCGGCGTCGCTGCCGACGTGTCCGATGGCGCCGCCCTCGCCGCCTTTGTGGAGAAGGCCGCCGAGACGTTCGGCGGGCTCGACATCGTCGTCGCCAATGTCAGCGCACTCGCGGTCGGCCATGACGAGGAGCACTGGAAGAAGGGCTTCGACACCGACCTGATGGGCACGGTCCGTCTCGTCAATGCCGCGATGCCCTGGCTGGAGAAGAGCGCGGCCGCCTCCATCGTCGCCATTTCATCGGTATCGGGCCGTGAGATCGATTTCGCCTGCGGCCCCTACGGCGTGTTCAAGGCGGCGCTCATCCACTACATGCAGGGCCTCGCCTTCCAGCTGGCGCCGAAGAAGATCCGCGCCAACACGGTCTCGCCAGGCAACACCTATTTCGACGGCGGCATCTGGAACCAGATCAAGGACGGCAACCCGGCCCTGTTCGCCGAGGCGTTGGCGCTCAACCCCACCGGCCGCATGGCGACACCGCAGGAAATCGCCAATGCCGCGGTCTTCCTGGCGAGCCCGGCCGCGAGCTTCGTCTACGGCACCAACCTCGTCGTCGATGGCGCCCTGACCCGCGGCGTGCAGCTCTGAGCCGGCCGATCCCGTGCCCCCCTCGGCGGCACGGGATATCGCCCCGATTCCGCCCGGACCTTGCCTCGCCGGGGGATTAGGGCGAGGCTCCCGCGCGAATCGACGCGCGACACGGAGGGACGCATGGCCAAGGTAATCTCGATCGGCGAAGTCATGGTCGAGCTGGCGCGCGGCGCCGATGGACGTTTCAGCCAGGCCTCCGGCGGCGACACCTTCAACACCGCCGTCTATCTCGCCCGCGCCGGCATCGATGTCGCCTACGCCACCGCCCTCGGCGACGACCCTTATTCCGATGCGATCCACGCCTCCGCCCAGGGCGAGGGCATCGACACCCGGCTGATGGCCCGCCTGCCGGGCCGCACGGCGGGGCTCTATCTGATCGACACCGACCCGCAGGGCGAGCGCACCTTCACCTATTGGCGCGACGCCGCGCCGGCGCGCGAGCTTTTCGAGCTGCCGGGCTGGGAAGCGGTGTGCGAATCGCTGATCGAGGCCAACCTCATCTATCTCTCGGGAGTCACCCTCTCGCTCTATTCCAATGCCGGGCTCGGCCGGCTGCTGGCGACGCTGGAATTCGCCCGCGAGCGCGGCACCCGCATCGTCTTCGATGGCAATTTCCGCCCGCGCAACTGGCAGGGCGACGTTGCCCGCGCCCGCGCGGTCTATGCCGAAGCCCTCAAGCGCACCTCGATCGCCCTGCCCACCTTCGAGGACGAGGCGACGCTGTGGGGCGACGGCTCGCCGACCGCCACCGCAGAGCGCCTCGCCACCTTCGGCGTGCAGGAAATCGTGGTGAAGAACGGCGCCGAGGGCGCGCTGGTCGTCACCGGGGGGGCGGCGCAGTTCGTCCCCATCCCGCAGCCGGTCGAACCGGTCGACACCACGGCGGCGGGCGACAGCTTCAACGCCGCCTATCTTGCCGCGCGGCTTTCCGGCGAGGCGCCGGCCGCGGCGGCCGAAGCCGGCCATCTTCTCGCCGGCCGCGTCATCCGCCATCGCGGGGCGATCCTGCCGCGCCACGCCAACGCCTGACGCGCCGCAACCTGTTCGCACTCCGGCCGCTTTCCCGCATCATCGCTTTCGGAACGCCCCCAGGCCTTGGTCAACAGGCCGGAGACCTGTGCAAACGCTTCTGCGAATGACTTGCAAGTCATTGAACTTACTTGATTTTCCTGTAACGAGCGACTAATCGCTGCGGCACGGGGCGCGCGGCGCCGAAACGGGCATGGCGCCGATGGCTCACTCCTCGCGGATCGCATTGATCAATGTCGGCATCAGCATGCTGGTGCTGGGGCTGAAATATCTCGCCTTCCTGCTGACCGGCAGCGTGGCGCTGTATTCCGACGCGCTGGAAAGCATCGTCAATGTGGCGACCGCCATCGCCGCGGTGGTGGCGCTGCGGGTCAGCGCCAAGCCGGCCGACGCCGCCCATCCCTATGGCTATGCCAAGGCGGAATATTTCTCCGCCGTCATCGTCGGCGTGCTGATCGTGGTGGCGGCGATCTCGATCTTCCGCGAAGTCTATCTCGGCTGGCTTTCGCCGCACGGTTTCGACGCCTCGCCGCAGGGGATTGCGGTCAACGCCCTCGCCACCGTCATCAACGGCGCGTGGTGCGCCGTGCTGATCCGCCAGGGCCGGCGCGCCCGCTCGCCGGCGCTCGCCGCCGATGGGCGGCATCTGCTGACCGATGTCATCTCCTCCGCCGGCGTGCTGGTCGGCGTCGTGCTGGCAGCGCTCTCGGGCTGGGAGAAGCTCGACCTCGTGCTGGCCGGCCTCGTCGCCTTCAACATCCTGTGGTCGGGCTGGTCGGTGCTGAAGGAGAGCGTCGGCGGGCTGATGGACCAGGCGGTGCCGGCGGACACGCTGGAGCGCATCCGCAAGCGCATCGCCGCCGAGGCGACCGGCGCCATCGAGGCGCACGATCTGCGCACCCGGCAGGCGGGCCGCATGATCTTCGTCGACTTCCACCTCGTCGTGCCCGGCGACATGGCGGTCAGCCACGCTCACGCCATCTGCGACCGCATCGAGGACGCGCTGGAGGCCGAGGTCGCCGACGTGCTCGTCAACATCCATGTCGAGCCGGAAGTGAAGGCCAAGCAACAGGGCGTGCCGGTGCTCTGACGCTCACTTTCCCGCGCGCAGGGCCGCCAGCAGCTCGGGGGTCGGGTAGGAATCGGCCGGCAGGCCGAGCCGCATCTGCTCGACCTTGATCGCTTGCCGCGTCGCCGCGCCGACAATGCCGTCGATGCGCCCGACATGGTGGCCGCGCGCGTTCAGCAGCGTCTGCAACTCCTTGGCCTGCGCCATGGAAAGCACCGGGATCTTGTCGCCCTGCCCGCGGTTGAACGGCCCCGCCCCGGCGACGCGCGAGGCGAGATAGGCCGCCGAGGTGGCGTAGACGAGCGAGTTGTTCCACTCGGTGAACACGTCGAAATTCGGATAGACGAGGAAGGCCGGGCCGTTCCGCCCCATCGGCAGCAGCAGCGAGGCCGGGAGCTGGTCGGCCGGAAGCTGTCCCCCGCCGGCCCGCACCACGCCCATGCGCGCCCATTGCGCGCGCGGAATCTTGGTCGAAAGGTCGGCCTTGTCCCAGGGCAGGTCCGCCGGCACCCGCACTTCCTCCAGCCAGGGCTGGCCGGCCTTCCAGCCCAGCGCCTGGATGTAGTTGGCCGCCGAGGCCAGGGCGTCGGGGGTGGAGCGGATCAGGTCGACCCGCCCGTCGCCGTCGAAATCGATGCCGTAATTGAGATAATGGTCGGGCAGGAACTGAAACTGGCCGAGTTCGCCCGCCCACGGGCCGCGCATGGTCTGCGCGGTCAGGTCGCCGCGGTCGATGATCTTCAGCGCGGCCATCAACTGGGTACGGAACATCTCCGAACGTCGGCAGTCCCAGGCCAGAGACGCCACCGAGCGGATCGTCTGCTTGTCGCCCATGAAGGCGCCGAAATCGGTCTCCAGCCCCCAGAAGGCGACCAGCACCGCGCCGGGCACGCCGAAGCGCTGCTCGATCCGGCTGAACAGCTCCGGATTCTTCTGGATCTTCTGCCGACCCTGCTGAATGCGGTAATTGGCGACCATGCGGTCGGAGAACTGGAAGAAGCTCTGCCCGAACACCTTCTGCCCGCGATCGGTGCCGACGATGTCCGGCGCGTAGGTCACCCCTTTGAGTGCCGAGGCAACGGTGCGCGGCGACACGCCTTCCGCCACCGCCTGCTGCCTGAAGCCGGCGAGCCACGCATCGAAGCCGGCCCCGGTGGTGCCGCAGTTCTGCTGGGCGCGCGCCCCGGCCGGCATGGCGAAGGGCGCGGCGAGCGCCGCCAGAACGGCGATCCTGCCGAGCCAGATCTTCCCGCCAAGCCAAGGCTTCCCGCCGAGCAAAAACGTTCCGCTGCGCATGGCACTCCCCGGTGAATCGGTCTGCAACATTTCGTGCGTCTCTAGCAATCTACAGGAAATACGGCGCCCGCAGGGTGACGGTTCAGCGGATTTGACCCGACGCCGACTTTGGTCGAAGATTGCTCTCGTTCCAAGGGGAGCCCCGCTAGGGGGCTGAGAGAGCGCCGGCCACGCCGCAAGGCAGGGCAACGCGATGACCCTTCGAACCTGATCCGGGTCATGCCGGCGAAGGGATCGGAACCGAATGGCGTCGCGTCTCGGGGCATTGCCCATGGCGCACAGCGCCATCCTTCCCCAACGTCAAACACCCGGGTCTCCCCAACCACTGGTTCTGGAGATCCATCATGTCGACCAAAAATCCGAACGGCACCGGCACCAGCCGCCCCGACGCCCTCGGCGCCCTCGGCGTCGCCACCGGCCCGATTCCCGGCTCGCGGCGAATCTATGCCGAATGCCCGGCGCGCGGCTTTCGCGTGCCGTTCCGCGAGATCCTGCTGCACCCTTCGGCCAACGAGCCCAACCTCGCCGTCTATGACGCCTCCGGCCCCTATACCGACGCCGATGCGGTGATCGACATCGCAGCCGGCCTCGCGCGCCCGCGCGACGCCTGGGTGCGTGCGCGCGCAGATGTAGAGCACTATGCCGGGCGGCTCGTGAAGCCGGAGGACAATGGCAACGTCCCCGCCGACAAGCTCGTCTCACCCTTCCCGCTGCGCCGCCAGCCGCTGCGGGCAAAATCCGGTGCCGTCACCCAGATGGCCTATGCCCGCGCCGGCATCGTCACCGCCGAGATGGAATATGTCGCGCTGCGCGAGAACGGCCTGCGTGAGCGCATCCGCGACATCATCCGCGACGGCGAGGATTTCGGCGCCGCCATTCCCGACGTGGTGACGCCGGAATTCGTGCGCGACGAGGTGGCGCGCGGGCGGGCGGTCATCCCCGCCAACATCAACCATGGCGAACTGGAGCCGATGGCCATCGGCCGCAACTTCCTGGTCAAGATCAACGCCAATATCGGCAACTCCGCCGTCACCTCCTCGGTGGCGGACGAGGTGGACAAGATGGTGTGGGCGATACGCTGGGGCGCCGACACGGTGATGGACCTCTCCACTGGCCGCAATATCCACAACATCCGCGACTGGATCGTGCGTAACGCGCCGGTACCCATCGGCACCGTGCCGATCTATCAGGCGCTGGAGAAGGTCGGCGGCATCGCCGAGGACCTCAGCTGGGAGGTGTTCCGCGACACGCTGGTCGAGCAGGCCGAGCAGGGCGTCGACTATTTCACCATCCATGCCGGCGTGCGCCTGCCCTATGTGCCGCTGACCGCGAACCGGGTCACCGGCATCGTCTCGCGCGGCGGCTCGATCATGGCCAAATGGTGCCTCGCCCATCACCGCGAGAGCTTCCTCTATGAGCGATTCGCCGAGATCTGCGAGATCATGCGCGCCTATGACGTCACCTTCTCGCTCGGCGACGGGCTGCGCCCCGGCTCGATCGCCGATGCCAATGATGCCGCCCAGTTCGCCGAGCTGGAGACGCTGGGCGAGCTGACGCAGATCGCCTGGGCCCATGACTGCCAGGTGATGATCGAGGGCCCCGGCCATGTGCCGATGCACAAGATCAAGGCCAACATGGACAAGCAACTCGCCACCTGCGGCGAGGCGCCGTTCTACACGCTCGGGCCGCTGACCACCGACATCGCCCCCGGCTACGACCACATCACCAGCGCCATCGGGGCGGCGATGATCGGCTGGTTCGGCACCGCCATGCTCTGCTACGTCACGCCGAAGGAGCATCTCGGCCTGCCCAACCGCGACGACGTGAAGACCGGCGTCATCACCTACAAGATCGCCGCCCACGCCGCCGACCTCGCCAAGGGCCACCCGCTGGCGCGGGCCTGGGACGACGCGCTCTCGCGGGCGCGCTTCGAGTTCCGCTGGCAGGACCAGTTCAGCCTCGCCCTCGATCCCGACACCGCCATGGCCTTCCATGACGAGACGTTGCCGAAGGAGGCGCACAAGCTGGCGCATTTCTGCTCCATGTGCGGGCCGAAATTCTGCTCGATGAAGATCAGTCATGAAATTCGCGACACCGCCCGGCAAGCCGAGGCGGACGTCGAGGCCGCGCGCGGCATGGAAGACATGGCGGAGCGATTCCGGGCCGGCGGCGGGCAGATCTATCGCGACGCGACAGCGGCGGAGTAGGTTTTTGCGCGCGGCCGGGCTCCTCCGGCCGCGCGCGCCCTGGAGTGCCTGCATGCCTTCATCGTCCACCGTCCGCCCCACCGTCGCCGTCCTCGCCCTCGTCGAGCGCGAAGGCTCCGTGCTGCTCGTGCGCCGCGCCAACCCGCCGGACCAGGGCCTGTGGGGCTTCCCCGGTGGCCGGGTGGAGCCGGGCGAGACGCATCTTGAGGCCGCGCTGCGCGAGCTCAGCGAGGAAACCGGCCTCCTCGCCGACGCGCCGCGCCTGCTCACCGTGCTCGACTTCATCGAGCATGATGATTCGGGCGCCCTCGCCCATCATTTCGCGATGATCGCGGTGCTGTGCCGCTGGCAGTCCGGCGAGCCGGTGGCGGCGGACGACGCGCTGGAGGCGCGCTGGTTCGGGCGCGCTGAACTGGCGGCCCTCGGCCGGCACGCCAGCCAGAAGGTCGAGCATCTCGCCGAACTCGCGCTGGCCGCTTCGCCGCAAGCCGAGTGAGCGGCGGAGCGGACCAGTCACTCCGGCCCGGCCACGAAAAAGGGGCCCCGCGGGGCCCCTAGTCGAGAAGGAACGTTGTCAGCTCCGTCCGGCGGCCGCGCGGGCCGCCGATCGGGTCAGGCATGCGCCGAAGCGGTGGTCGGTTTTTCCGCCGATGGCGTCGCGAGCGTGGACCGCGCCACATGCGCCTTGAGCGTGCGCGGCAGCAGCGTGACCGCCAGGAACGCGGCGAACAGGTCCATGCCGGCGACCGTATAGAGCACGGTCGACCAGGTTCCGGTGGCTTCCATCAGCAGGTTGCCGACCGGCACGAACAGCGCGCCGATGCCCTTGGCGGTGTAGAGCACGCCGTAGATCTTGCCGATGTGCTTGGTGCCGAAGGCATCGCCCGCCAGCGCCGAGAACAGCGAGTAGACCTCGCCCCAGGCCAGGAAGACCACGCCCGAGAGGATGAGGAACGCCCACGGATTGTGGCCGAAGGCGCCGAGCGCGATGATGCCGAGGCCTTCGAGCGTGAAGGCGATGACCATCGTCTTCTCGCGGCCGATATGGTCCGAGATCCAGCCGAACAGCGGCCGCGAGATGCCGTTCATGACGCGGTCGAGCATCAGCGCGAGCGGCAGGGCGGCCATCACGAAGAAGTACAGGTCGACCTGGAACTCCTTCACGCCGAGATCCTGCGCGATGACGCCGAGCTGGGCCACCGCCATCATGCCGCCGGTGACGACGCAGATGAACATCAGGAACATCAGCCAGAACAGCTTGGTGCCCAGGGCTTCCGTCAGTGTGTAGTCGCGGCGGCTCTGGTTGAGCTTGTTGGACGCCTTGACCTCGCCGACCTTCGGCGAGCGCAGGAACCACGCGGCGACGAAGGCAAGGCTGCCCTGAAGCAGGCCGAAGAAGAAGAAGGTCTCCTGGAAGCCGGCCGAATCGATCATCGCCGCGATCGGCAGGATGGTGGCGGCCGAACCCGCGCCATAGCCGCCCGCCGTGAGGCCGACGGCGAGGCCGCGGCGATCCGGGAACCACTTCAGCGCGTTGTTGATGCAGGTCGCGTAGATCGAGCCCACGCCGATGCCGCCAATGGCCGCGCCGAGATAGAAGCCCATCAGGCTGGTGGCCTGCGAGTTGATCACCCAGGCCGTGCCGATGAAGACGGCGCCGAAGGCCACCATCAGGCGCGGGCCGAGCTTGTCGATGAAGTAGCCCTCGATCGGCGCGAGCCAGGTCTGCACGAGGACGAAGATGGTGAACGCGATCTGGATCGACGCGCGTTCCCAGCCGAAAGTCTCCTGAATCTCAGGAACGAACAGGGTCCAGGCGTACTGGATGTTCGCGGTGGCCACCATGCAGATGACACCGACGACAAGCTGCAGCCAGCGGCGGCCTTCCGAAAAATCCTGGCCTGGCCCGACGGCCGCCATGGTCTTGGACGTACTCAAGGGCGATCTCCTCATCCCAAATCGATTTGTGCCGCGGATCGGCTTGTTTTGTTGCGGTCGCTCCGTGCCTGAAGGCCCGGGCGCCGGCTTGTCATTGGTCGCGGGGGACGTCTGTGCCCGCCCCCGCAACGGCCGCTTCGCGGCATTTCATTCCCAAAGGTTGCGCGGTATCCGCCCCCCTTACGTTGCGTCCCGAAAGCCTCGGTGGCGCCTGACGCAGGGTTGCGGAACCGACCCGCTGAGGCCGGATCATAATCGACAATATTATGTATGCCAATTGGGATTTATGACTCATCGTTCGTTCGGTAAGCTAAAAGTCGTCGTAGACTTTTCATTTGACCTGACAATGTGCATTAAAAGATGTCATATCGTTGTCGTGCATTTTCGTTGCGTAAGTTCAAATTCAAATAGCAGATGAATAACAGGAACTCTGAGGAATGACGACTGCGGCTCATCATGCCGAACAACCGGGAGGTCGGGTCGAAAGCGGCGGGAACAGCCGGGACCTCGGCGCAAACACGGTGCGTTTACAATTTTAATGCTGAGAAAGTGAGCGCAGGCGACCGAGCCGCGGCGGCCACCTGACACCTCCCGCGGGATCGGCAGGTTCGAACACACCCCGCCAAGGGGCCCGGCTCAAAGAAAAAGGGCCCGTCCGAGGACGGGCCCTGAAAGAGCGACGCGGAGAAAGGCGGGCGCGCCCTACTCGGCCGCCACCGTCTTCGCCGCCGCCGCCCGCGCCACGGCACGGCGGCCATGGGCGGAGGCCAGCGGCTTCAGCACCACCAGCGCCATCACGGCGGCGACGATGTTGAGCGCGGCGGCGGCGATGAACACCGCGTGCCAGCTTCCGGTCACGGTGGTGAGGATGCTGGTGAACGGCACGATCAGCGCCGCCGTGCCCTTGGCGGTGTAGAGCAGGCCCGCATTGGTGGTGGCGAACCGGGTGCCGAAGGCATCGCCGCACATCGCCGGGAACAGCGAGTAGATCTCGCCCCAGGCGAAGAAGACGAGGCCGGTGAGGATCACGAACATCACCGGATTGTGGCCGAGGACGCTGAGCGCGTAAATGCCGACGCCCTCGATGGCGAAGGCGATGAACATGGTGTTCTCGCGGCCGATCTGGTCCGACACCCAGCCGAAGAACGGACGGGTCAGCCCATTCAGCACGCGGTCGATCGCGGCCGCGAAGGTCAGCGCCGGCAGGGTGATGCCGATCAGGCTCACCGGGACGTCGGCGATGCCGAAATCCTTGGCGATCGGGCCGAGCTGCGCGGTCGCCATCAGGCCGCCGGCGGCCATCATGACGAACATCGCATACATGACCCAGAACAGCGGCGTGGAGAGCATCTCCTTCGGCGCGAAGTCACGCGCCGACTGGGCGACCTTGTGCACGGCCTTGGCGGCGAAAGCGGCGATCTGCTCCTTCTTGGGAGCGACCAGGAACAGGCCGAACAGGAAGATGATCACGCCCTGGCCGACGCCGAAATAGAAGAACGCGGCCTCATAGCCCTGATTCTTGATCATGTTCTGAATCGGGATGACGGTCAGCGCCGAGCCGGCGCCGAAGCCGGCAGCGGTGATGCCGGCGGCAAGGCCGCGACGGTCCGGGAACCATTTGAGCGAATTGCCGACGCAGGTGCCGTACACCGCGCCGGCGCCGACACCGCCGAGGGCCGCGCCGACATAAAGCAGGGTCAGCGTGTCGGCGTGGGAATTGATCACCCAGGCCAGGCCGCACAGCAGGCCGCCGAACAGCACCACGACGCGCGGGCCGTATTTGTCGACGAACCACCCCTCGACCGGCACCAGCCAGGTCTCGGTGACGATGAAGATGGAGAACGCCACCTGGATCGCCGCGCGATCCCAGCCATGGGCTTCCTGCATCGGATTGACGAAGAAGGTCCAGCCATACTGCATGTTCGCGATCATGCACATGCAGATCACGCCGAACACGAGCTGAAGCCAGCGCTTATTGTTGACAGATGACGTAGCGTCAGTGGTCATGATGGTCCTCGAACGTTTCCCAACGTAAAGAGAGCTGAAATTTTCTGTTCTTGTTTTTGAATGCGCGTCGATCGGCCGGATTTCGACCCGTGCCCGATCGGCCATTCCCGTCATCATACTGGCATTTTTCGGTTATGCAAAATTTTGCATACCAAAAACATCTAGATGTAACAGAAATATTGCTTCCCTAACGGCATATTCCCATAGGGAATACTGTCACTTTATTACCTAGCGTCAGCCTTGCCCCGGAACGGCCACAAAGCGCCGCGCGCCGCCGGGCCGCAAGGCCGGAGGAAAAGGGGCAACCGAAACGCGGCGGGGGAAACGGGAGACGAGGAGGAAGCCGGGCACGGCACGCCATGCGCGGCCGCCGGCTCCGTACCTGCGCCGCATGGACATTCTGTATGTGTTATACGATGCTGAACCGCCCTGTTCCCCAAAGAGAATCGCCAAGGTTCGCGGGAGCGGCGCGCAATGGCCCGACCGAACGGGCGCCCTGCAGGAAAACTGCAGCGGCAAACAACAAGAACAAGACCTTCAGCAACTGACGAGGAAGCCGCCCGTGGAAAGCGCCGATACCCAGACCAGACTGAACATCGCCCCTCTCGCCGCCAATACCAGCCTTCGAACCCTGGCCTATGACGCCATCAAGAAGGCGATCACCGAGATGGACATGTACGGGCAGGACGGCGAGATCCGGCTCGACGAGCGTCAGTTGTCCCACGATCTCGGGGTCAGCCGCACCCCGATCCGTGAGGCCCTGACCGTTCTCGAACAGGAAGGCTTCGTGCGCTCGGTGCCGCGCCGCGGCATCTTCGTGGTGCGTAAGTCCAAGCGCGAGATCATCGAGATGATCATCGTCTGGGCGGCGCTGGAGAGCATGGCCGCCCGCCTGGCGGCGAGCCGCGCCAGCGACCGCGATCTCGCCGAACTGCGCGAGATGTTCCACGGCTTCGAGGGCGAGGCGCCCGCCGAGCACATGAACGAGTACTCGAACGCCAATATCCGCTTCCACCAGACCATCATCCGGCTCGGCGGCTGCGAGATGATCGAGCAGGTGACGGAAAACCTGTTCATCCACATTCGCGGCATAAGGGCGGTCTCGGTGCGGCAGGAAAACCGCTCCGAGCGCTCGCTGCAGGAGCACCGCGCCATCATCGCCGCGCTGGTCGCGCGCGACGCCGATCTGGCCGAGCGGCTGGTGCGCGAGCACACGCTGGGCCTCGCCGCCCATGTCGAGAAGCACGGCAAGTTTCCCTCCTGACCGCGCCCCTGCGCGGCTTGCCGGAGCGCGTGGAGGCGCATCGCATCGCCCCGCCGCTCACGGGCCGTCGCTATTCTCCGGGCCCACAGCCACCCTCGGCCGTGGGCCTTTTCCGTTGCGCGCACCGGCGCTTACGGGAAGGCGACAAGGCGCGCGCGGCGCCACCAGCGAACTTTTGGCTGCATGTTGCAGCAAAGTGTTCAGACACTCTCGCCAGTCGCCCTCACCCGTGGTATATTGCATACGCAAGTGCGCTCCGGCCATCTTACGTTAGGTCAGAATGGACGCGAGAAAGCGCGCTGCGGGGAGAGGAAGAGGAGCCGGAGGCTGCCCCGAGACGGGGACAAGCGAATTGACATGTTGGTATTTGGTATGCCAATTTTTCGGAAATCCCCGGCGGATTTTCCGCAGAGGACGTTTCCGTGAGCAGCAAGGAAGTTGTGAGCAAGCGCTGGCAAAGCGGTGAGAATGGCCTGACCATCGAACGCCTGCCGGCCAAGGAGAGCTTCAAGAGCAAGGCTTACGCCGCCCTCAAGGAAGCCATCACGCACATGAACATCTACGGCTCAAGCGAGCCGATGCTGCTCGACGAGCGCGATATTTCCGAGCGTCTCGGCGCAAGCCGGACGCCCATCCGCGAGGCGGTCGCGATGCTGGAGCAGGAAGGCCTGCTCCGCGCCGTGCCCCGGCGTGGCATTATGGTGGTTCGCCGCTCCAAGGCCGAGATCGTCGAGATGATCGAGGCCTGGGCGGCGCTTGAAAGCATGGCGGCCCGCCTTGCCACGCAGCGCGCAAGCGACGAGGCGATCGCCGAGCTGAGGACTTTGTTCAAGAAGTTCGATCTGTCGCGGATCGAGCGTGACCGGTGCGACGAATATTCGAGTGCGAATATCGCGTTTCACCAGGCGCTGATCCGGCTGAGCGGCTCTTCGCTGCTCGCGGCGATGACGGAAAACCTGTTCTTCCATGTACGGGCCATCCGCCACCGCACGATCTTCGAGATGGACCGGGCGCAGCGTTCGGCGTCCGACCATCTGGAGATCATCGTTGCCCTCGAGGCGCGGGACGCGGACCGCGCCGAGCGTCTGGTCAGAGACCACACGCTCCGGCTCGCCGAGCATGTCGAGAACCACGTAGACCTAGATTAGGGCGGCAAGAACCCGCCGAAGGACGTTTGGGAGGGAATACGGGATGTCCGCAGTCGCACAGGTTATGGACGTGAATGCCGCCACCGAGACCGAACAGGAGCTCACTGACGGCTTCCACCTGGTCATCGATGCGCTCAAACTGAACGATATCGACACCATTTACGGCGTTCCCGGGATCCCGATCACGGATCTGGGCCGCATGGCGCAGGCCGAAGGCATCCGCGTCGTCTCGTTCCGCCACGAGCAGAACGCGGGCAACGCCGCCGCCATCGCCGGCTTTCTGACCAAGAAGCCGGGCGTGTGCCTCACCGTCTCGGCGCCGGGCTTCCTCAACGGCCTCACCGCCCTGGCGAACGCCACCACCAACTGCTTCCCCATGATCCTCATCTCCGGCTCGTCCGAGCGCGAGATCGTCGACCTCCAGCAGGGCGACTATGAGGAGATGGACCAGCTCGCCATCGCCAAGCCGCTCTGCAAGGCGGCGTTCCGCGTGCTGCACGCGGCCGATATCGGCATCGGCGTCGCCCGCGCCATCCGCGCGGCGGTTTCCGGCCGTCCCGGCGGCGTCTATCTCGACCTGCCGGCCAAGCTGTTCTCGCAGGTGATGGAAGCCGATGCCGGCGCCAAGTCGCTGGTCAAGGTGATCGACGCCGCCCCGGCGCAGCTCCCCTCCCCGGCCGCCGTCACCCGCGCGCTCGACGTGCTGAAGTCGGCCAAGAAGCCGCTGATCATCCTCGGCAAGGGCGCCGCCTACGCGCAGGCCGACGAGGAAATCCGCTCCTTCATCGAGACCTCCGGCATCCCCTTCCTGCCGATGTCGATGGCCAAGGGCCTGCTGCCCGACACCCATCCGCTCTCGGCCGGCGCCGCCCGCTCGACGGTGCTGAAGGACTCGGATGTCGTCCTGCTCGTCGGCGCCCGCCTCAACTGGCTGCTGTCGCACGGCAAGGGCAAGACCTGGGGTGACGCTCCGAAGAAGTTCATCCAGGTCGACATCGAGCCCAAGGAAATGGACTCGAACGTCGAGATCGCGGCGCCGCTGGTCGGCGACATCGGTTCGGTGATCGAGGCCCTGAACGAGGGTATCAAGACCGGCTGGACCCCGCCCTCGCAGGAGTGGATCGGCGCGATCAACGCCCGCAAGGAAGTCAACATCGGCAAGATGTCCCAGCGGCTGCTGAAGAACTCCACGCCGATGGACTTCCACTCGGCGCTCGGCGCGCTCAAGCAGGTCATCAAGGAGCGTCCGGACGCGATCCTCGTCAATGAGGGCGCCAACACGCTCGACCTCGCCCGCGGCGTGATCGACATGTACCAGCCGCGCAAGCGCCTGGACGTCGGCACCTGGGGCGTGATGGGCATCGGCATGGGCTTCGCCGTCGGCGCCGCCGTGGAGACCGGCAAGCCGGTGCTGGCGGTCGAGGGCGACTCGGCGTTCGGCTTCTCCGGCATGGAGGTGGAGACCATCTGCCGCTACAACCTGCCGGTCTGCGTCGTCATCTTCAACAATAACGGCATCTATCGCGGCACCGACTCCGACCCGACGGGTCGCGACCCCGGCACCACGGTGTTCGTGCCCGGTTCGCGCTACGACAAGATGATGGAAGCCTTTGGCGGCGTCGGCTACCACGTCACCACCCCGGACGAGCTCAAGCGCGCCGTGGACGAGGCGATGGATAGCGGCAAGCCGACCCTCATCAACGCGGTGATCGATCCGGCGGCCGGCAGCGAGAGCGGCAACATCGGCAGCCTGAACCCGCAGAGCGTCGTGAAGAAGAAGTAAGTCGAACCGAGACGGGCGGGGACCCCACCCCGCCCGTCTCATTCCCGTGTCAACGAACATAACGGCGTAAAAACGCCGAACAAAAAACCTCGAGAGGAACCCCATGGGCAAGGCATTGGACGGCGTTCGCGTCCTCGATTTCACCCATGTTCAGTCCGGCCCCACCTGCACGCAGCTTCTCGCGTGGTTCGGGGCCGATGTGATCAAGGTAGAGCGTCCCGGCGAAGGCGACGTGACCCGCGCCCAATTGCGCGACGTCCCCAACGCGGACAGCCTCTACTTCACCATGCTGAACTCCAACAAGCGCTCCATCACGCTCGACACCAAGAACCCCGAGGGCAAGAAGGTGCTCGAGGAACTGGTGAAGATCTGCGACGTGATGGTGGAGAATTTCGCTCCCGGCGCGCTCGATCGCATGGGCTTCTCCTGGGAGCGCATCCAGGAACTCAACCCCCGCATCATCCTCGCTTCCGTGAAGGGCTTCGGCCCCGGCCCGTTCGAGGACTGCAAGGTCTATGAGAACGTCGCCCAGTGCACCGGCGGCTCGGCCTCGACCACCGGCTTCCGCGACGGACTTCCTCTCGTCACCGCCGCCCAGATCGGCGATTCCGGCACCGGCCTGCACCTCGCGCTCGGCATCGTCACCGCGCTCTACCAGCGCACGCTGACCGGCCGTGGCCAGAAGGTGCTGTGCGCCATGCAGGATGCGGTGCTGAACTTCTGCCGCGTGAAGATGCGCGACCAGCAGCGCCTGGAGCGCGGCCCGCTGCGCGAATACAGCCAGTTCGGCGAGGGCCTGCCCTTCGGCGATTCGGTGCCCCGCGCCGGCAATGATTCCGGTGGCGGCCAGCCGGGCCGCATCCTCAAGTGCAAGGGCTGGGAGACCGATCCCAACGCCTACATCTATTTCATCACCCAGGCCCCGGTCTGGGCGAAGATCTGCGACGTCATCGGCGAGCCGGACTGGAAGACCGATCCGAACTACGCCACGCCGGCGGCGCGCCTGCCGCACCTCAACGAGATCTTCCACCGTGTCGAATCGTGGACCATGGCCCACACCAAGTTCGAGGCGATGGAAATCCTCAACGAGGTCGACATTCCCTGCGGCCCGGTGCTCTCGATGAAGGAGATCGCCGAGGACCAGTCGCTCTACGCGACCGGCACGCTGGTCGAGATCGATCACCCCACGCGCGGCAAATACCTGACCGTCGGCAACCCGATCAAGCTGTCGGACAACGACGTCGAGGTCGAGCGTTCGCCGCTGCTGGGCGAGCACACCGAGGAAATCCTCGCGCAGGTGCTGCGGCTCAGTGGCGACGAGATCGCCCGCATCAAGGCCTCCGGCGCGGTCGGGGAACCGGTGCGGCTGGCGGCCGAGTGAGCCTGTCCGCGTGACGGCAGCCGCCCCGGGCGGCGCGACGAATTGGCGGTCGGCGCGTGCGCCGGCCGTGAGTGGCAGGCCTCCCGGCGGCGGGAGCAGAAGTGCGGGCGCACTCCCTCGCGGCGGCGCGCCCTTCAACGAGACGAGCGGGGCGCCAGGCGGAAATCGTCATGGCGCCACGCGAGGAGCGGTCTACCGGGCGGAGCGCGCGACCGCGCCGACGCCCGGTGGATTGTAAGACCAGGGTGGACGAACAAAATCGTGAGTCGTTCCGAAGTCGATCACCCCCTGGGAGATGTCTGCCGATCCTGTTCGGGAATCGGGGGCATGGGGAGAAGTATGATGTCCATCCAAGAGGGATGGGGATCTCATTCCGGCGGCAGGGTGAGCCTCCGTCGGACTGTTAACGGAAAAAGGGAAGTCGACTACAATGTCTAAGCCCCTCGAAGGTATTAAGATCATCGATTTCACGCACGTCCAGGCCGGTCCGGCCTGCACGCAGCTTCTTGCCTGGTTCGGCGCCGACGTGATCAAGGTCGAGCGCCCCGGTTCGGGCGACGTCACGCGCTCGCAGCTGCGTCATGTCAAGGACGCCGACGCGCTGTACTTCACCATGCTGAACTCCAACAAGCGTTCGCTGACGCTCGACACCAAGACGGCGCAGGGCAAGGAAGTCCTGACCAAGCTGATCAAGGAATCGGACGTGATGGTCGAGAATTTCGGCCCCGGCGCGCTCGACCGCATGGGCTTCACCTGGGAGCACATCCAGTCGCTCAACCCGGGCATGGTTCTCGCCTCGGTGAAGGGCTTCTCGGAAGGCCACGCCTATGAGGACCTGAAGGTCTACGAGAACGTCGCGCAGTGCGCGGGCGGCGCCGCCTCCACCACCGGCTTCTGGGATGGCCCCCCCACCGTGTCCGCCGCCGCTCTCGGCGACAGCAACACCGGCATGCACCTCGCCATCGGCATCCTCACCGCGCTGCACCAGAAGACGAAGACCGGCAAGGGCCAGAAGGTCGCCGTGTCGATGCAGGATTCGGTGCTCAACCTCTGCCGCGTCAAGCTGCGCGACCAGCAGCGCCTCGACGCGCTGGGCTATCTCGAAGAGTACCCCCAGTACCCCCATGGCGAGTTCTCCGACGTGGTGCCGCGCGGCGGCAATGCGGGCGGCGGCGGCCAGCCGGGCTGGGTGCTGAAGTGCAAGGGCTGGGAGACCGACCCGAACGCCTATATCTACTTCACCATCCAGGGCCACGCCTGGGCGCCGATCTGCAAGGCGCTGGGCAAGCCGGAATGGATCGACGACGCGGCTTACAACACCGCCGAAGCGCGCCAGGACAAGATCTTCGACATCTTCGCCTTCATCGAGTCCTGGCTCGCCGACAAGACGAAGTTCGAGGCCATCGACATCCTGCGCAAGTTCGACATCCCCTGCGCCCCGGTGCTGTCGATGAAGGAAATCGCCAACGACCCGTCGCTGCGCAAGAGCGGCACCGTGGTCGAGGTCGATCACCCCAAGCTCGGCAAGTACCTGACCGTCGGCTCGCCGATCAAGTTCTCCGACGTCGAGGTCGAGGTCACCGCCTCGCCGCTGCTCGGCCAGCACACCAACGAAGTGCTCGCCCAGCTCGGCTACTCGCAGGAAGAAATCGCTGCGATGCACGACGCCAAGGCGGTCTGACCGTCTTGAACTCTCGCGGAGCGGCGCCCGGCGCCGCTCCGCCCGCGAACCCTGCGGGAAACGATCGGCATTTCTCTCGAAGCTGCGCGGCAATGTGGCGGAGTGGAATAGCCAACGAGCCTCCCGGAGCAGGACGAAGGGTTCACCCGACGTTCGGTTCCTCCTAGGCGACTGGTGCCGGCGCTCACCGCGCCGGCATTTTTTTGTCTCGCGGAATAGCCGTCAGGGACGCCGAAGCGGCCCCCTCACCGCCCCGAATACTGCGTCGTCAGCCGCCGCGCCGCCTCGCGCACGCGGGCGCCGAGATCGGCGATGCGCTCGGGCGGCATGCGCACGGTCGGCGCGGAAATGGAGATCGCCCCCACCGGCTCGCGCCATTCGTCGAGCACCGCCGCCGCCACGCAGCGCATGCCCGGCGTGTGCTCCTCATCGTCGATGGAAAAGCCGCGTTCGGCAATTTCGGCCAGGTCCGCCTGCAGGGCCCGCCGGCTGACATGGGTGTGCTCGGTGAAGCGCAGGAGCTGGTCGCCGCCCAGCCAGGCGCGCCGCGCCTCCGGGTTCATGGCCGAGAGAATGGCCTTGCCCCCGCCCGAGGCGTGGATCGGCAGGTCGCCGCCGATGCGGAAGAAGGCGCGCACCGCGGCGTGGCTTTCCACCTGCGCCACGCAGACCAGATGCGGCCCCTCGATCAGCGACAGGTTCACCGTCTCGTTGACCCCGTGCGACAGCTCGCGCAGCAGCGAACGGGCGATTTCCGGCAGCTTGCGGATGCGCAGATAGGCCGATCCGACGCGGAACAGGCCGATGCCGACCATCCACAGGCCGGTGGCCGGGTCGTGGCCGACAAGGCCGCGCCGCTCCAGCGTGGTGAGCAAGCGGTGCACGGTGGAGGTCGGCAGTTCGGCGGCACGGGCGACCTCGCTCAGCGTCAGCCCGTCCGCGAGCGCCAGCACCTCCAGCAGCGCGATGGCGCGGTCGAGCGACTGCACCTCGCCGCCGCCCTCGGTGCCGGTGGCGGAAGACGGGCGGCCACGGCGGCGCACGGTCGGGACGGCCTGGTTCATCGGAAAACTCACCTCCGCATGCGGGCGGCAGCTCGCGCCCCCGACCGCCTCTTCGCCTGCCGCCAATCCTACGCCATCGGCGGGCCATGGCGCTTGCCTAGCATAAAGGCGCATCCGTCATTTTTTCGCAAACCAGAAATATATCCCGTATTGCGGAAATGATGGTGACGTGGCATGTTTTCCGCGATTTCGGAAATTCATTCCGCAGTGCGGAAAGAATGATGCCGCTACGCAGCATGTGCCCGGTTCGCGAAACCGCCGCCCGCCGTTGCGCAGGGCCACCGGAAGTCGAGTTTTGAACAGGTCGGAAAGGCCGGTGCCGGGCGCCGCCAGCCCCATGAGGGGCCAGCCCCCGCCGGCGCAAACGACGCCAGGAGGAAGTGCCATGGCCAAGATGCGTGCCGTCGATGCCGCGATCCGGATTCTTGCGATGGAAGGCGTCAACACCGCCTTCGGCGTGCCCGGTGCCGCGATCAATCCGCTCTATTCCGCGATGCGCGCCTACGGGCAGACGCGCCACATCCTGGCGCGCCACGTCGAGGCCGCCTCGCACATGGCCGAGGGCTACACCCGCGCCAAGGCCGGCAATATCGGCGTGTGCATCGGCACCTCCGGCCCGGCCGGCACCGACATGATCACCGGCCTCTATTCCGCCGCCGCCGATTCGATCCCGATCCTGTGCATCACCGGCCAGGCGCCGCGCGCGCGGCTCTACAAGGAAGACTTCCAGGCGGTGGACATCGAATCCATCGCCAAGCCGGTCGCCAAATGGGCGGTCATGGTGCGCGAGCCGGCGCTGGTGCCGATGGTGTTCCAGCAGGCGTTCCACGTCATGCGCTCGGGTCGCCCCGGCCCGGTGCTGATCGATCTGCCGATCGACGTGCAACTGGCCGAGATCGAGTTCGACGAGGAGACCTATTCCCCGCTCGACGTCTACAAGCCCAAGGCCACGCGCAAGCAGGCCGAGAAGGCGCTCGCCATGCTGAACGCGGCCGAGCGGCCACTCATCGTCTCGGGCGGCGGCATCATCAACGCCGACGCCTCCGACAAGCTGGTGGAGTTCGCCGAGTTGACCGGCGTGCCGGTCATCCCGACCCTGATGGGCTGGGGCACCATTCCCGACGATCACGACCTGATGGCCGGCATGTGCGGGCTCCAGACCTCGCACCGCTACGGCAACGCCAACATGCTGGCCTCGGACTTCGTGTTCGGCATCGGCAATCGGTGGGCCAACCGGCACACCGGCTCGGTCGAGGTCTACACCAAGGGCCGCACCTTCATTCACGTCGACATCGAGCCGACCCAGATCGGCCGCGTCTTCGGCCCCGATCTCGGCATCGTCTCCGATGCCGGCGCGGCGCTCGACCTCTTCATCGAGGTGGCCAGGGAATACAAGGCCGCCGGCAAGCTGAAGGACCGCTCGGCCTGGGCCGGCGAATGCCTCGACCGCAAGAAGACCATGCTGCGCAAGACGCATTTCGATAATGTGCCGCTCAAGCCGCAGCGCGTCTATGAGGAGATGAACGAGGCGTTCGGCCGCGACACCCGCTACGTCTCGACCATCGGCCTCAGCCAGATCGCCGGCGCGCAGATGCTGCACGTCTACAAGCCGCGCAACTGGATCAATTGCGGCCAGGCCGGCCCGCTCGGCTGGACCCTGCCGGCGGCGCTCGGCGTGCGCGCGGCCGATCCGGACGCGGAGATCGTGGCGCTTTCGGGCGACTACGACTTCCAGTTCCTCATCGAGGAACTGGCGGTGGGCGCCCAGCACAAGCTGCCCTATCTCCACGTCGTCGTGAACAACTCCTATCTCGGGCTGATCCGCCAGGCGCAGCGCGGCTTCAACATGGACTTCGAGGTCTCGCTCGCCTTCGACAACATCAACGCCGAGGAAAATGCCGGCTATGGCGTCGACCACGTCGCGGTCGCCGAAGGGCTGGGCTGCAAGGCGGTCCGCGTCTCCTCGCCGAACGAGTTCAAGGACGCCTTCGTCAAGGCCAAGGCGCTGATGAAGGAGCACCAGGTGCCGGTGGTGATGGAGTTCATCCTCGAGCGCGTGACCAACATCGCCATGGGCACCGAGATCGACGCGGTCAACGAGTTCGAGGAAGTGCTCGACCTGCCGCTCGAAGGCGCCCCCAAGGCCTGATTGCACAGGGCGCCGGGCGGATCATCCGCGCGCGCCCCGTCCCCCTTTCGGCGGGAGCCTCGCGCTTCCGCCGCGCGCGCTTTCATGCCATCGACAGCAAGTGCGCCCATACAGCCAAGGCACGCCGCCGGTGGCGGGTGCCGATGCCCCAGACCAATTTTCCCTGCCCAGGAGCGGTCCATGCCCCGTTTTGCCGCCAATCTCACCATGCTGTTCAACGAGGTGCCCTTCCTCGACCGGTTCGAGAAGGCCGCCGCCGCCGGTTTCACCGGCGTCGAATACCTCTTCCCCTACGACTTTCCGGTCGAGGAACTGGTCGCCCGGCTGAAGGCCAACAACCTCAAGCAGGTGCTGCACAATCTGCCCGCCGGCAATTGGGGCGGCGGCGAGCGCGGCATCGCGATCTTCCCCGACCGCGTCGACGAGTTCCGCGCCGGCGTCGACAAGGCGATCGACTACGCCACCGCGCTGGGCTGCCCGCAGGTCAACATCCTCGCCGGCATCGTGCCCGCCGGCGCCGATCGCGAAGTGCTGCACAACACCTTCGTCAACAACCTGAAGTTCGCCGCGCCGAAGATCAAGGAAGCCGGCCTCAAGCTGCTGATCGAGCCGATCAACACGCGCGACATTCCCGGCTTCTTCCTCAACTACACGAAGCAGGCCAAGGCGATCATCGAGGAGGTCGGTTCCGACAACCTCTTCATCCAGTACGACATCTACCACATGCAGATCATGGAGGGCGATCTCGCCCGCACCATCGAGGCGAACCTGGCCGCCATCGCGCATGTCCAGCTTGCCGACAATCCCGGCCGCAACGAGCCCGGCACCGGCGAGATCAACTACCCGTTCCTGTTCCGCCATCTCGATGCCATCGGCTACGAGGGCTGGGTGGGCTGCGAGTACAAGCCGAAGGGCGAGACCGGGGCAGGCCTCGGCTGGCTCAAGGAACTCGCCGGCGTGGCGTGAGGCCACGGCGGTCAAGAAACCGAATACGTCTGGGAAAACGAGGATAAGACGATGGCGAATGTTGGATTTGTCGGTCTCGGCATCATGGGCGCGCCCATGGCCGGTCATCTCATCGACGCCGGCCACACGCTCTATCTCTATGACGTCAGGCCGGTTCCGGCCGAACTGACGGGCAAGGGCGGCGTCGCCTGCGCCAGCGGCACGGAAGTCGCCAAGAATGCCGACATCATCATCACCATGGTGCCGGACACCCCGCATGTCGCGGCTGCCCTGTTCGGCGAGAACGGTATCGCGGCGGGCCTCTCGGCCGGCAAGATCGTCGTCGACATGTCGTCGATCGCGCCGGTCGAGACCAAGGAGTTCGCCAAGAAGATCAACGATCTCGGCTGCGACTATCTCGACGCCCCGGTGTCGGGCGGCGAGGTCGGCGCCAAGGCGGCCTCGCTCACCATCATGGTCGGCGGCCCGGAGGCGGCCTTCGAGACGGTGAAGCCGCTGTTCGAGAAGATGGGCAAGAACATCACCCTGGTCGGCGGCAATGGCGACGGCCAGACCACCAAGGTGGCGAACCAGATCATCGTCGCGCTGAACATCCTCGCCGTCGGCGAGGCGCTGCTGTTCGCCTCCAAGGCCGGCGCGGACCCGGCCAAGGTGCGTCAGGCGCTGATGGGCGGCTTCGCCAATTCGCGCATCCTGGAAGTCCATGGCGAGCGGATGATCAACCGCACCTTCAACCCCGGCTTCCGCATCGAACTGCACCAGAAGGACCTGAACCTGGCCCTGAACGGCGCGCGGCAGATGCAGATGGCGCTTCCCTCCACCGCCCTTGCGCAGCAGCTTTTCAGCACCTGCGCCGCCAATGGCGGCTCGGCCTGGGATCACTCGGCGCTGGTCAAGGCATTGGAACTGATGGCCAATCACACCGTCGCGCCGGATGCGTGACACCATCTGAATTCATAATTCAGCATGACTTTCGGGGGCGCCTTGGCGCCCCCGAACTGTTTCTGGCGAGAAAAGTAAGCATTGCTGTCCCGCTAGTGTAACGCACTGCACAACACCGTCTTTTGCGTATTCATTCAGACAATTGTTCTGGCCTATACACCGTGGACAACACGGTCCCCGCCGACGTAACTTAAGCGACACGTCGCAAACACGCCCCGCAAGGCAACGCGAAGCGGCTAAACATGCGCGACGTTTTATCACGCCCGTGCCTTCGCTCTTGACTAGGGCCTTATCGTCCCTAATCATGGCATACAAAATACCAAACAAAGTCCGGGCACCGCGGGGGTAGCCTGGACATAGGAGGGAGTCCCATGAAGGTCTGCATCTATGGTGCCGGCGCGATCGGCGGTTATGTCGGGGTTCAGCTCAAGCGGGCGGGCGTCGATGTCAGCCTGGTCGCCCGTGGCGCCCATCTCGAGGCCATGAAGAAGAACGGCCTCAAGCTGCTGATCGACGGCGAAGAGCGTGTCGAGCACATTCCCTGCTCCGACAACCCGGCCGAGCTCGGCCCGCAGGACTATGTCATCGTCGCCCTCAAGGCGCATTCGGTGCCGGGCGTGGTCGACGCCATGCAGCCGCTGCTGGGCAACGACACCGCCGTGGTCACCGCCGTCAACGGCGTGCCCTACTGGTACTACTACAAGCATGGCGACCATCTGGAGAACAAGACGCTGGAAAGCGTCGATCCCGGCGGCAAGCAGTGGGCCGGCCTGCGCCCCGAGCGCGCCATCGGCTGCATCGTCTATCCCGCCACCGAAGTGGTCGAGCCGGGCGTCATCAAGCACGTCTATGGCGACAAGTTCCCGCTGGGCGAGCCCTCGGGCGAGATCACCGAACGCGCCACCAAGCTGTCGGAGGCCTTCGCGGCCGGCGGCATGCGCGCCCCGGTGCTGCCCAACATCCGCGACGAACTGTGGCTGAAGCTGTGGGGCAATCTCTGCTTCAACCCGATCAGCGCCCTCACCCACGCCACGCTCGACGTGATCGCCTCCGATCCCGGCACCCGTGCCGTGGCCAAGGCGATGATGCTTGAGGCGCAGGAAATCGCCGTCCAGTCCGGCGTCAACTTCCGCGTCGGCGTCGAGCGCCGCATCGATGGCGCCGGCGCGGTCGGCGCGCACAAGACCTCGATGCTGCAGGATCTGGAGCGCCTGCGCGCCATGGAGATCGACGCGCTGGTGACGGTGGTCCAGGAAATGGGCCGCCTTGCCGGAATTCCCACCCCAACCCTCGACGTCGTGCTCGCCCTGGTTCGCCAGCGCGGGCAGATCGCCGGCTGCTACAACTGAGTTCGGCGACACATGGCACACTGGGTTCGTTACCAGCGCTCGGGCGCGGCCGGCTTCGGCACGCTTGAGGGCGACACCATCACCGTCCACAGCGGCGACATGTTCAATGGCGCCACCCCGACCGGAGAGCGCGTCGCGCTCTCCGAGGTCGACCTCCTCGCCCCGACGGAGCCGACCAAGATCATCGCGCTGTGGAACAACTTCCATGCCCTCGCGGCGAAGCTCAATTCGCCCGTTCCGGCCGATCCGCTCTACCTGCTGAAGGCCGGCTCCTGCCTCACCAATCCCGGCGCCACCGTGCACCGGCCGGCCTCCTATGACGGCAAGGTCGTCTATGAGGGCGAACTCGGCATCGTCATCGGCAAGAAGGCGACCGCCGTCTCCGAGGAGGAGGCCGGCGGCTACATCTTCGGCTACACCTGCGTCAACGACATCACCGCGGCCGACATCATCAACAAGGACGCCACCTTCGCCCAATGGGTGCGGGCCAAGAGCTTCGACGGCTTCGGGCCGTTCGGCCCGGTGGTGGCGACCGGTGTCGATCCCGCCAGCCTGGTCGTGCGCACCGTGCTGAACGGCGACGAGCGCCAGCGCTACCCGATCAGCGACATGGTGTTTTCCGCCCGCCAGCTGGTCAGCCGCATCTCGCACGACATGACGCTGAACCCCGGCGACGTGATCTGCTGCGGCACGTCGGTCGGCGTCGGCGTGATGAAGGCCCCGACCAACACGGTGGAAATCGTGATCGAGGGCATCGGCACGCTGAGCAACACCTTCGTGCAGTAGCGGCATAGGGTGTCTGCGTTTCGGCGCAGTAGCGTCTTGGCGCGCTAACGCCTATAGGGAAATAGGATACGCCAATCGACGGGAGGGCCTCCGGCGGCTCTCCCGACCCGCCGGTTGTGGAGGAGCGGATTTAATGAACATCCATGAATATCAGGCCAAGGGAGTGCTCCGCGAATACGGAGTACCGGTACCGAACGGCGTTGCCATTCTCGACGCCACTGAAGCGGACGCCGCTGCGGCCAAGGTCGCCGGCCCCGTCTGGGTGGTGAAGAGCCAGATTCACGCCGGCGGGCGCGGCAAGGGCAAGTTCAAGGAAGCCGATGCCGGCGAGAAGGGCGGCGTGCGCGTCGTCAAGTCGGCCGCCGACGCCGCCGCCAATGCCCGGCAGATCCTCGGCAAGACGCTGGTGACGATCCAGACCGGCCCGGCCGGCAAGCAGGTCAACCGCGTCTATATCGAGGAAGGCTCCGAGATCGAGAAGGAGTTCTACCTCTCCGCCCTCGTCGACCGCGCCACCTCGCGCGTCGCCTTCGTGGTCTCCACCGAGGGCGGCATGGACATTGAGGAGGTCGCCCACTCCACCCCCGAGAAGATCCACACCTTCTCCGTCGACCCGGCCACCGGCGTGATGCCCCATCACGGCCGCACCGTCGCCCAGGCGCTCGGCCTGACCGGCGACCTCGCCAAGCAGGCGGGCGACATCGTCTCCAAGCTCTATGCCGCCTTCGTCGGCAAGGACATGGCGATGCTGGAGATCAACCCGCTGGTGGTCACCCGGGACGGCAAGCTGAAGTGCCTCGACGCCAAGATCTCCTTCGATTCCAACTCGCTCTACCGCCATGCGGAAATCGTTGCCCTGCGCGACGAGACCGAGGAGGACGCCAAGGAAATCGAGGCCTCCAAATATGACCTCGCCTATATCGCGCTCGACGGCTCGATCGGCTGCATGGTCAACGGCGCCGGCCTCGCCATGGCCACGCTCGACATCATCAAGCTCTATGGCGAGAGCCCGGCCAACTTCCTCGACGTCGGCGGCGGCGCCACGGAGGAGAAGGTGACGGCGGCGTTCAAGATCATCACCTCGGACCCGAGCGTGAAGGGCATCCTGGTCAACATCTTCGGCGGCATCATGAAGTGCGACGTCATCGCCCGCGGCGTCATCGCCGCGGTGAAGACGGTCGGCCTCGAGGTTCCGCTGGTGGTGCGCCTCGAAGGCACCAATGTCGAGGAAGGCAAGACCATCATCCGCGAGAGCGGCCTGAACGTGATCCCGGCGGACGATCTCGACGACGCCGCCCAGAAGATCGTCAAGGCTGTGCAGGGAGCCGCCTGATGTCCATTCTCATCGACAAGACCACCAAGATCATCACCCAGGGCTTCACCGGCAAGAACGGCACCTTCCACTCCGAGCAGGCGCTGGCCTATGGCTCGCAGGTGGTCGGCGGCACCTCGCCCGGCAAGGGCGGCGCGGTCCATCTCGGCCTGCCGGTGTTCGACACCGTCGCCGAGGCACGCGAGAAGACCGGCGCCGACGCGTCGGTGATCTACGTGCCGCCCCCGGGCGCGGCCGATGCCATCTGCGAGGCGATCGCGGCGGAGATCCCGCTCATCGTCTGCATCACCGAGGGCATTCCGGTGCTCGACATGGTGAAGGTGCGCCGCGCGCTGGACGGCTCCAAGTCCCGCCTCGTCGGCCCCAACTGCCCCGGCATCGTCACCGCCGGCGAATGCAAGATCGGCATTATGCCGGCTAATATCTTCAAGAAGGGCTCGGTCGGCGTGGTCTCGCGCTCCGGCACGCTGACCTATGAGGCGGTGTTCCAGACCTCGCAGGAGGGCCTGGGCCAGACCACCGCCGTCGGCATTGGCGGCGACCCGGTGAAGGGCACCGAGTTCATCGACATGCTGGAGCTGTTCCTGGCCGACGACGCCACCGAGTCGATCGTCATGATCGGCGAGATCGGCGGCTCGGCCGAGGAAGAAGCGGCGCAGTTCCTCAAGGACGAAGCCAAGCGCGGCCGCAAGAAGCCTATGGTCGGCTTCATCGCCGGCCGCACCGCCCCTCCCGGCCGCCGCATGGGCCATGCCGGCGCCATCATCTCCGGCGGCAAGGGCGGCGCCGAGGACAAGATCGCGGCGATGGAAGAGGCCGGCATCGTGGTCTCGCCCTCCCCGGCCCGCCTCGGCAAGACGCTGGTCGACGTGCTGAACAAGCGCGCCGCCGCCTGATTTAGCCGGCAGGACCGGACGAGCGAAGCCCCGTGGCAGCGATGCCGCGGGGCTTTTTCTGTCGCGCCGCTTTTCCCGTCACGCCGGGTAGCAGTCCGGCGGCAGCGCCGCCGTCTCCTCCGCTTGCAGCGTCTCGACGATGAGGATCGTCATCCACGCATGGCAGAGGATGAGCAGCGGCAGCAGGGGGTACACCGATTGAAACATGCGCCGTCTCCGATCCAAGCTCTCTCGCGGCGCAACATACGGAAAGGCGTCCGTATCTGGTATATCTAATACCATATGCCACCATTGCATGCCGCGCATGACATTGACCCACCGGCGCTGCGGGAAACGTCCCTCGTCGGCCCGGCTCGTCGCAGCTTCGGCTCGTCGCAGCGGACCTCGGCCACGCAAAGAAAAAGGGGAAGCGAAACGCTTCCCCTTTTGTCGGCACCGGATGACGAGATGGGCGTCAGTTCTGGCCTTGCTGCGCCGGTGCGGCGGGGGTCAGGCCCCACGCCTGAAAGGCCTCGCGGAACGCCTGATTGCCCTCGTCGCCCTTCTCCAGAACCAAAATGGCGCGGCGGCCGTTCTCGAACACCAGCGGCAGGTCGAGCCAGTTGCGGCTCATGATGAAGCTGAGATTGCGCTGCACATCCGTGTCGAGAGAGGACAGGCCGATCAGGAAGTAGTTCGGCGCCACCCGCACGGCGAGGCCGACCAGCGGCGCGCCCTGCGCGCCCTCGGAGGCCTTGGCCCGCATGCCCGGCACGCTGGAAATGTTGCCGAGGTCGAAACCGGGCGGCAGCTTGAACTGCACCTCGATGATGTGCGAGGCGGGAATGGTCGGGTCCTGGTTGCGGCGGAAGGTCAGCGTCGCGGTGATGTTCCGCGCCGGGATCGAGATTTCCGCGCGGACGCCGAGATCGCTCGGCTGGCCGGCGCCGGCGCTGGCGTTCTCGGTGCTCCACTCGACCGTGCCGACATATTGCTGCAGGCCCTGCTCGCCGCCGCCGGCGCTTTCCTCGAACAGCACGGCGCGCGGCTCGGCGGCGATCCCCGCTTCCGACGTGCCGCCGGCCTGTGGCGTCGCCGGCTGCGGCGCCGCGCCCTGGTCGGGGGCCTGGGAGATGCGGTCGGTCGATTTCGGTGCATCGGCCGGCGCCGGGGCGCTGGGAGCCTGCGCGGTGGGCGACGAGCCGCCGGTTCCCGCGCCGCCGATCAGCGCGACGATGGTCTCGCGCTGGGTGTAGCCGACGACACCGCCGGCAATGAGCAGCAGAACAAACACCACGACGGCAAACAGCCGCCCCTTGCCGCGGCCGGAAGGCGCCTCCTCCGTGGCCGCCTCGTCGGAGGGCGTCTCCTCCTCGGCGTCGCGCGTCTGCGCGGCGACTTCCTCCGCCTCGCGCTCGCGCACGAGACGGGCGGCCTCGCTGCGCCAGTCGGAGGAGCCGCCCGCCGCGCGGGTCGGCACGAGGCCGGCCGCCACCGCCTCGGCCTCGGTCGGATGGAAACCCGACACCGGCTCGGCAGGCCGCGCCGGCGTGCGCGCGGGGGAGGTGGAAGGCGGGGCGCTCGCGGGCGGCGCATTCGGCTGCCGGGCGCCGGGCGGCGGGGCCGACAGCGGCGGAGGCGCCGCCGGAGCCGCCGCAAGCGCCGCCGGAGACGGCTGCGGGGGAACGGTCGGCGCCCCGATGCTGGACGGCGCGGACGCCGGCGGGGCCGGTGCCGGAGCAACCGGCGCCGAGGGAGCGGAAGAGGCCGGCCCCGAAGAGCCCGGCACCTTCGGCGCCGGCGCTCCGCCGAATTCGGCTTCGACCCGCCCGATCGCGGTCTCCAGCGACTGCCGCTCCCGGGCGAAGTCGGGTTCGGGGAGCGGGGGATCGACCGCGCTCAGCTGAGCGAGAAGCGCCCGACGGGCCCGCTCATAGACAGCCTTGCGGGCCTCGCCGGTCTTTTCCGGGAGGCCGCCAATAGCGCGAGCGATGAGCGGGTAGTAGTCGGCCATGGGGGGATCAGATCTGACGTGGGGTTTATGATTCGAAGGGGTTCTTCATCAGGATCGTATCATCGCGCTCGGGGCTGGTGGACAGCAAAGCCACCGGGCAGCCGATCAGTTCCTCGATGAGGCGCACATATTTGACCGCCTCGGCCGGCAGATCGGCCCAGGAGCGCGCGCCGGCGGTCGATTCGGTCCAGCCCTCGATGGTCTCGTAGATCGGCTCCACCCGTGCCTGGGCGTCCTGCCCGGAGGGGAAATAGTCGATCTCGCGGCCATCCAGCCGGTAGCGCGTGCACACTTTCAGTTCGGTGAAGCCGTCCAGCACGTCGAGCTTGGTGAGGGCGATGCCGTTGATGCCGGAGGTGCGCACGGTCTGGCGCACCAGCGCGGCGTCGAACCAGCCGCAGCGGCGCGGCCGCCCGGTCACGGTGCCGAACTCGCGGCCACGCTCGCCGATGCGGCGGCCGGTATCGTCGTGCAGCTCGCTCGGAAACGGTCCCTCGCCGACGCGGGTGGTGTAGGCCTTGGTGATGCCGAGCACATAGCCGATCGCGCCCGGGCCGAGGCCGGAGCCGGTCGCCGCCTGCGCCGCCACCGTGTTGGACGAGGTGACGAAGGGGTAGGTGCCGTGGTCGATGTCGAGCAGCGCGCCCTGCGCGCCCTCGAACAGGATCTTGGCCCCGCGCCGGCGCTCGTCGTCGAGCAGCGCCCAGGCGCGGTCCATGTAGGGCAGCACCTTCGGCGCGATCTCCACCAGCTCGGCGCGCAGCTGGGCGGCGTCGACCTGCTCGATGCCGAGGCCGCGCCGCAGCGCGTTGTGATGCGCCAGCAGGCGGTCGATCTTGGCGCCGAGCGTCTCCGGCGAGGCGAGGTCGACGAGGCGGATGGCGCGCCGGCCGACCTTGTCCTCGTAGGCCGGGCCGATGCCGCGCTTGGTGGTGCCGATCTTGGTGCCGGCGGAGGCGTTCTCGCGGATGGCGTCGAGTTCGCGGTGCAGCGGCAGGATCAGCGCGACGTTCTCCGCCACACGCAGCCGCTCGGGCGTCACCTCGATGCCCTGGCCGCTGATGCGGGCGATCTCGTCGACCAGCGCCCACGGGTCGAGCACCACGCCATTGCCGATGATCGACAGCCGGGCGCCGCGCACCACGCCGGACGGCAGCAGCGACAGCTTGTAGGTCTTGTCGCCGACGACCAGCGTATGCCCGGCATTATGGCCGCCCTGGAAGCGGACGACGACGTCCGCCTGCTCGCTGAGCCAATCGACAATCTTGCCCTTACCCTCGTCGCCCCACTGGGAACCGACGACGACCACATTCGCCACGAGCCACGCTCCTGAATTGCGAGGCGGGGTCCGGCGGCGTGCCGTGCCCGCGCACAGACAAAGCCCCGGCGAAACGTCCGGCCGGGGCTGCATCGTCTTAAGGGATGAGGCCGGGTGAGGCAAGAACGCAGAGCGGCACCCCCGCGCCCCGTCCGGCGGCCACGCCTTCGGGCGCGAATGGCGTGGCGGTATTGCGGGCCTGCAATCGGCGACGGATTGCGCCCTCGCCCGGGCCGCACAATTCTGTGTGCGACACACGCCGTGCCGCCGCAAGGAGTCACCATGACCACGACACCGTTCGCCACATTCCCGCCCTCCGTCCCGCAGGCGACGGCCCCGGTTCTGCCGGCCGGCCTGCGGCTGGGAGCGGTGCGCCTGCGTGTACGCGACGCGGCACGCGCGGCGGCGTTCTATACCGGGACGGTGGGCCTCACCCTTCTCGGCACCGGCGAGGATGGCAGCCTGCGCCTCGGCATTGGCGAGGACACGCTGGTCGAGCTGGTCGGGGCCCCCGCAGCCGGGCCCCGCCCGCATGGCACCACCGGCCTGTTTCACGTCGCCATCCTCGTTCCCGACCGGCCCTCGCTCGCCGTCGTGCTGCGCCGGCTGGTCGCCAAGGGCGTGCGGCTCGGTGCCTCCGATCATCTGGTGAGCGAGGCGCTCTATCTCGACGATCCCGACGGCAACGGCATCGAGATCTACCGCGACCGCCCGGCCGGCGAGTGGCGCTGGGATGGCGCGACGGTGGAGATGGCGACCCAACCGCTCGATTTGCGCAACCTGCTGGCCGAATGCCCCGAGGGCGTGCCGCTCGACGCGCCGATGCCGGACGGCACGCGCATCGGCCATGTCCATCTCCAGGTCGGCGACCTCGCCGCGGCACGGCGCTTCTATGTCGACCATCTGGGCTTCGCGGTGACGACGGACCGCTATCCGGGCGCGCTGTTCGTCAGCGCCGGCGGCTACCACCATCATCTCGGGCTGAACATCTGGCAGAGCCGGCATGGCGGCCCGCCTCCGGCCAACAGCGTCGGGCTGATCGACTTCGACGTTTTGCTGCCGGATGCGGCCTCGGTCGAGGCGGCGCGGGCCCGGCTGGCCGCGGCGGGCGAGGTCGTCGCCCCGTCCGCTGGCGGCTTCGCCGTTTCCGATCCATGGGGCACCCGGCTGCACATTCACGCGCCCGGCTGAAGGCTGAAAGCGGGCCCCATCCATCGGCCGGACGGGGCCACGCATCAGAACTTTTCATGGCTGACGCGGCCCCTTCGGCGTGGAAATGCTTTAGAGCGTTGGTGCGCCAACAGTTCCGCACCCGGCATCGCCCATGTTCCGTCGCCTGCTCGACGCGCCCTATCTACTGCTGACCCTCGTGCCGCTGTTCTGGGCCGGCAATATCGTGATGGGCCGCCACGTCGCCGGCCATGTGCCGCCGGTCGGCCTCGCCTGGCTGCGCTGGGTGCTGGCGGTGCTCATCCTGCTGCCCTTCGCCTGGCGGGCGATGCGGGCGGACTGGCCGCTGATGCGGCGGCACTGGAAGCTGGTCGGGGTGCTTTCGCTGACCGGCATCACCCTGTTCAACACCATGCAGTACCACGCGCTGGAATTCACCCCGGCGCTGAACGCGCTGCTGATCCAGTCGACCGGCCCGCTGCTCATCGCCTTCTGGTCGTTCCTCCTGAACGGCGAGCGGCTCTCGGCCGGACAGGGGGTAGGCATCGGCCTGTCGCTGCTCGGCGTGCTGACCATCGTCTGCCGCGGCGATCCGGCGGTGCTGGTCAACATCGCGTTCAACCGCGGCGATGTGTGGATGGTGGCGGCGATGGTGGTCTATGGCGTCTATTCCTCGCTGCTGGCGCGCCGGCCTGCCTTCTCCCAGCTCGGCTTTCTCGGCTTCAGCCTCGGGCTCGGCGCGCTGCTGCTCACCCCGGCCTTCGTCGCCGAACGCGTGGCGAGCCCGCCGCTGGTGTTCGATGCGAGGGCGCTCATCGCCATCGCCTATGTCGCGGTGTTTCCCTCGGTGCTGGCCTATCTGTTCTTCAATCGCGGCATCCAGCTCGTCGGGCCCAACCGCGCCGCGCCGTTCTTCCATCTGATGCCGGTCTTCGGCTCGGCGCTGGCCATCCTGTTCCTCGGCGAGCGCCCGCATCTCTACCATGCCGCCGGCTATGCGCTGGTGCTGGCCGGCGTCGTCACCGCCACGCTGTGGGCGCCGAAGACCGGGCGCCCCCATGCCGCGCGCCCGCCCGGCTCAGCCGAGCTCGAAGCTGGTGACGCCATAGACCCGCTGCAACGCCACCGGGCGGATTGAGCCGGTATACATCCGCGCGGTCTCGAACACCGGGGCGAGGCCGTGCCGCCGGGCCAGCGCCAGCGCCCCCGCGTTGGGCTCGGGCACGTCGAGCACGACCGGCGCGCTCCCCGCCGCCGCCCGCAGCGCGCCGAACACGCTCTCCGCCGCGCCCTCGTCCTCGGCGACCAGCGGGCCGATCTTCCAGCCCGCCCGCGCCGGGCGCGCCACGCCCCATGCCGCCAGCCGGCCCGCGCGCAGCACCGCCCGCCCAGCATGGCCCGGCGCGGTGAGCCACGCCTTGAGGAAAGCGGCGCGGGGCGCGGGAAACACCTGCGCATCGCTGGCCGCCACCGCCTCGAACGCCACCTCCGCGAGATCCACGGTCGCGCCCGCGTCGCCCGGTCCCGGAGTCCCGGCGAAACGGATGTTGCGATGGGCGAAGACGAAACCCTGCCGCGCATAATTCGCCTGCTGCGCCAGCACCCCGTCGAGGCCGATGGTGCGCGCCCCGGCATGGGCGAGGCCCGCCCGCCACAGGCGCAGGCCGATCCCCCGCCCCCGCAGGTCCGGCCGCACGATGTAGAAGCCGAGAAAGGCGAAGCGCGTGTCGTAATTGACCACCGAGATCACCGCCGCCGGCGCGCCGTCCGCTTCCGCCACCAGGAAGCCGCCGGGGTCCACCGCGCCGAAGCAGGCGGAGTCGGCAAGGCCCGGATTCCAGCCCTCGGCCGCCGCCCAATCGACGGCAATCTGTATTTCCTGCGGCCGCAAAGGCCGGATAGTGATGTCGTCATCCATGGCCTGCACTGCCGATTCGCCAACCGGGTGCTATCATGCTCAATGAAATGATCACCGGCATCTTCCTGAATGTCATGGTGATGCTCGTGCATCTCGGCGCCACCCTGATGCTGGCGCTGATGGTCTCGCCCTTCGAGAAATGGCTGGGCAAGAACCCCCGCCTTCGCCTGATCGCGACCCTGATGCTGGTCAACATCGTCCTGCTCACCGCGCATCTGCTGGAAGTGGGCCTGTGGGCCCTCGTCTATGCCCGCCGCGAACTCGTCACCCACGCCGGCGACGCCTATTATTCCGCCTTCGTGAACTACACCACGCTCGGCTATGGCGACGTGCTGCAGGCGACCCGCACCCGCCTGCTCGGCCCGATGACGGCGGCCAGCGGCATATTGATGTTCGGCTGGTCGACCGCGCTGCTCATCTACGTCCTGCAGGGCCATCTGCCCCGCTTCAACACGACGAAAAACTAGGACACGACGAAAAACCGCGGAAAGGGCAACAGCCCGTCCGGCGCAGCCAGCGCCCGGGAAAATCCATCAGCCCGCCTTCGCGCGGCAGGAAGCCACCGGCGCCGCGTCCTCGCCCAGGGTCACGTCGTAGAGGTCGGCGCCGCCGCCCTTGGTCCACCAGATGTATTTGCCGCCGGCATAGCGCGCGCCCGAGGCGGCGATGACATTCGACGCCACCACGAACTCGCCCTTGAACGACAGGCTGGCCAGCGCCACCGGCGGCGCGTTGAAATAATGCGCCTCCAGCGTGCCGAAGGCGCCGCAGTCATAGCGCGCCTGGATCGTCTCGGCCTCGCTCCCGGACGGCAGGGGGATGACCATCTCCCCCGCCCGCGCGGCAACCGGCGCCACAGCGAGGCCGGGGATGGCGGCGAGGCCAAGAACGGCGGCGACAACGGCGTGGCGATACTTCATGGCCTCACTCCGGCGTTTGAGACGGCTTGTGGTGTGCGTGCCAGTGGCGGGCGATGTCGATGCGGCGCGGCACCCACACCCGGTCATGGCGGGCGATATGGTCGAGGAAGCGCTGCAGGGCGAGGATACGCCCCGGCCGCCCCACCAGCCGGCAATGCAGGCCGACGCTCAGCATCTTCGGCGCCTCGGCGCCCTCGGCATAAAGCGCGTCGAAACTGTCGCGCAGATAGGCGAAGAACGGCTCGCCATGGTCGAACCCGGCGGGGATGGCGAAGCGCATGTCGTTGGTGTCGAGTGTGTAGGGAATGGAGAGATGCGGCCCGCGCGGCCCCTCGACCCAGAACGGCAGATCGTCGGAATAAATGTCGGAATCGTAGAGGAACCCGCCCTCCTCCATGACGATGCGCCGCGTGTGCTCGGAAGTGCGCCCGGTGTACCAGCCGAGCGGGCGCTCGCCGGTGATCTCGGCGTGCAGGCGCATCGCGGTGTCGAAATCGGCCTTCTCCGCGGCATAGGAATGGTGGCGGTAGTCGATCCATTTCAACCCGTGGCTGGCGATCTCCCAACCCGCCTCCTTCATGGCGGCGACCGCTTCCGGGTTGCGCGCCAGCGCCGTCGCCACGCCGTAGACGGTGACCGGCAGGGCGCGCGCGGTGAACAGCCGCCACAGTCGCCAGAAGCCGGCCCGCGACCCGTATTCGTAGAGCGATTCCATGTTCATGTGCCGCTGCCCCGGCCAGGGCTGGGCGCCGACGATCTCCGACAGGAAGGCCTCGGAAGCGGCGTCGCCATGCAGCAGGCAGTTCTCGCCGCCTTCCTCGTAATTGAGGACGAACTGCACCGCGATGCGCGCCCCGCCCGGCCATTTCGGGTCCGGCGGGGTGCGGCCATAGCCGATCATGTCGCGGGGATAGATGGAATCGATGTTGAACATGCGGGCGATCCGGGCGGCGGCGAAAGGCGTCAGCCGCAGGCTAGCCGGTTCGGCGCGGCGGCGGAACCGCCCGTCGCGGCGGCATCGCCCGGTGCGCGGCCGCAACATATAAGCCGCACAGATATTGCATCCTGCTCACGACAAGCCGCTGCCTCTCGACAAGCCGCTGCCCGGTGGTCTTCATGGGGCAGGAAATTCCCGCCGAGAACTCTCGCAAGGTGCCCGATGTCGCTTCCCGATCCCAGCCTCCTGCTCGCCCGCGCCCCTGTCGTCCCCGTCGTCACCGTGCCCAGCGTGGCCGCGGGCGTGAAGCTCGCCCGGGCGCTGACCGAGGGCGGCCTGCCGCTGATCGAGGTCACGCTGCGCACGCCGGCGGCGCTGGAAGCCATCGCCGCCATCGCCGCCGAGGTGCCGGACGCGATCGTCGGCGCCGGCACGGTGACGCGGCCCGACCTGATCCAGAAATGCATCGACGCCGGCGCCCGCTTCCTCGTCAGCCCCGGCTGTCCCACCGCGCTCGCCGAGGCGCTGGCCGAAGCGCCGGTGCCGGTGATGCCCGGCTGCGCCACCGCGACCGAGGCGATGACGCTCGCGGCGATGGGCTTCCCGGTGCTGAAGCTGTTCCCCGCCGAATCGGTCGGCGGCGTCAACCTCATCAAGTCGCTGGCCGGGCCGCTGCCGGATCTGCGCTTCTGCCCCACCGGCGGCATCGGCCCCTCCAATGTCGGCTCCTATCTCGCCCAGCCCAACATTCTCGCCGTCGGCGGCTCCTGGGTGGCGCCGAACGAGGCGGTCACGATGGGTGACTGGGAACAGATCGTCGCGCTGGCCAAGGCCGCCGCCCGGCTGCACCGCGCCGCCTTCCCGCTCTGAGGCGAGGTGCCCGGACGAAAAAGGCCCTCCGGAGCAGCTCCGGAGGGCCTTTTTGTGCAGGCGTCCTGCCTCAGAACGCCAGCGGCCTGGCCTGCTTCACCGAGGGAAGCTGCTGCACCTTGTCGAGCAGTTCGGCCGGCACCTTGCCGTCGACCTCGACCAGCGCGATGGCGTCGCCGCCCTGGCGGTCGCGGCCGAGCGCGAAGGTGGCGATGTTGATGCCCGCGTCGCCGAGCAGGCTGGCGAAGCTGCCGACGAAGCCCGGACGATCCTCATTGGTGACATAGAGCATCGAGGGCGCGAACTCGGCATCCACCTTGATGCCCTTGATGTCGACGATGCGCGGGCGCCCATCGGCGAACACCGTGCCCGAGATCGAGCGCTCCATCTTCTCGGTGATGACGGTGAGCGTGATCAGGCTCTCATAGTCGCCGGCGATCTCGCGGGTGGTCTCCTCCACCACGATGCCGCGCTCCTTGGCGATCGAGGGCGCCGAGACCACGTTGATGTCGGCCAGCGCCGGGCGCAGCAGGCCGGCCACCGCCGCCGAGGTCAGCGCCTTGATCTTCAGGCTCGCCACCGCGCCGTCATAGGTGATGCGCACGGTCTGGATGTCGGTGTCGGTGAGCTGGCCGGCAAAGGAACCGAGCTTCTCCGCCAGCTCGATGAAGGGCTTCAGCTTCGGGGCTTCCTCCGCCGTGATCGAGGGGAAGTTCACCGCGTTGGAAATGGCGCCGCGCAGCAGATAGTCGCTCATCTGCTCGGCCACCTGCAGCGCGACATTCTCCTGCGCCTCGGTGGTGGAGGCGCCCAGATGCGGGGTGCAGATCACGTTGGGATGGCCGAACAGCGGGTTCTCGGTCGCCGGCTCGGTGATGAACACGTCGAAGGCCGCGCCCGCGACATGGCCGCTCTCCAGCGCCTGCGCCAGCGCCGCCTCGTCGACCAGCCCGCCGCGCGCGCAGTTGACGATGCGCACGCCCTTCCGAGTCTTGGCGATCGCCTCGGCCGAGAGCACGTTGCGGGTCTTGTCGGTCAGCGGCGTGTGCAGGGTGATGATGTCGGCGCGGGCCAGCAGGTCGTCCAGCTCGACCTTCTCCACGCCGATGTCGAGCGCCCGCTCGGGCGAGAGGAACGGGTCGAAGGCGATGACCTTCATCTTCAGCCCGAGGGCGCGGTCGGCGACGATGGAGCCGATATTGCCGCAGCCGATGATGCCCAGCGTCTTGGCGGTCAGTTCCACGCCCATGAAGCGGTTCTTCTCCCACTTGCCGGCCTGGGTGGAGGCGTCGGCGGCGGGAATCTCGCGGGCCAGCGCGAACATCATGGCGATGGCGTGCTCGGCGGTGGTGATGGAGTTGCCGAACGGCGTGTTCATCACGATCACGCCCTTGGCGGTGGCGGCCGGGATGTCGACATTGTCGACGCCGATGCCGGCGCGCCCGACCACTTTCAGCCGCGCCGCGCTGGCCAGGATCTTCGGCGTCACCTTGGTGGCCGAGCGGATGGCGAGGCCGTCATAATTGCCGATGATCTCGGCCAGCTTGTCCTTGTCCTTGCCCAGCGCCGGCTGGAAGTCGACCTCGATGCCGCGGTCTTTGAAGATCTGCACGGCGGCGGGCGAGAGAGCGTCGGAAATGAGAACGCGGGGAGCCATGGGCTTCATCCTGTGCGTACAAAGGGGGAGAGCGACCCGCGCGCGGCGGGAGGGAATGTGGGCTCCCGCCGCTGGCGGGAGAGGACGACGAAGCGTTCGTCGGGCCCTGGCACGGAGGAAATCGACGGCGAGACGCGGCCGGGAGAGGAAGCCATTCGCCGTCGAAGACCGAAGCCGAAGCCCCTTCGCCGTCCCCTTGCGTCAGCGGCGGGGACGTTGCGAAAGACGCTCAGGCCGCCTGCCTGAGGCCGGCCTTGGCGCTTTCGAAGGCCCAGTCGAGCCAGGGCAGCAGGGCGTCGAGATCGGACGCCTCGACCGTGGCGCCGGCCCAGATGCGCAGGCCCGCCGGCGCGTCGCGATAGGCGCCGATGTCATAGGCGACGCCGGCCTTTTCCAGCGCGGCCGCCAGCGCCTTGGCGAAGGCCGCCTGCGCGTCGGGCGCCAGCGCCTTCACCTCGGGGTCGGCGACCACGAGGCACACGCTGGTGTTGGAGCGGGTCTCCGGCACCTTGGCGAGGAAGTCGATCCACGGCGTCTTCGCGACATAGTCGGCGAGCACCTTGAAATTGGCGTCCGAGCGCGCCTGCAGGCCCTTCAGCCCGCCGACCTGCTTTGCCCAGCCAAGCGCGTCGAGATAGTCCTCGACGCAGAGCATGGACGGGGTGTTGATGGTCTCGCCCTCGAAGGTGCCCTCGATCAGCTTGCCGCCCTTGGTCAGGCGGAAGATCTTCGGCAGCGGCCAGGCCGGGACATAGCTCTCCAGCCGCTCGACGGCGCGCGGCGAGAGGATCAGCATGCCGTGCGCGGCCTCGCCGCCCAGCACCTTCTGCCAGCTATAGGTCACCACATCGAGCTTCGACCAGTCGAGATCCTGCGCGAAGGCGGCCGAGGTGGCGTCGCAGATGGTCAGCCCCTGCCGGTCGGCCGGGACGAAGTCGGCGTTCGGCACCCGCACGCCTGACGTGGTGCCGTTCCAGGTGAACACCACGTCATGGTCGAAATTCACCTGCGCCAGGTCCGGCAGTTCGCCATAGGGCGCCTTGAGGACGCGGGCGTCCTTGAGCTTGAGCTGCTTGACCACATCCGTCACCCAGCCTTCGCCGAAGCTCTCCCACGCCAGCAGGTCGACCGGGCGGGCGCCGAGCAGCGACCACAGCGCCATCTCGACCGCGCCGGTGTCGGAAGCGGGAACGATGCCGATGCGGTAGTCGGCGGGGATTTCGAGGATGTCGCGGGTGAGGTCGATGGCGCGCTTCAGCTTCGCCTTGCCGACCTTGGCCCGGTGCGAGCGGCCGAGCGGTGCGTCGCTCAGGCCTTCCAGCGTCCAGCCGGGACGCTTGGCACAGGGGCCGGACGAAAAATTGGGATTGGCCGGCTTCACAGCCGGCTGCGCGGTAGTCGTCATGATAACCATCCTTCCAGATGGGTGCCCCTCGGTGGGGAGGGGTAGCCCGAGGAGCGAGATACTCCCGGCAGGCGGCCGACGCAAGCCATTTTCGCGCCGCGGCGGCCCTCGCCTCCCCCGGCCGCCGCGACAGGCCGCCACGCGGCGCAATTTTCCCTAGCGTCGCCCGCGCTGATCGGCACACTGTTCGCCGCGCGGCTCGCCCCTCGCCGGAGGGCGGCCCGCGACAGCATGCCGGAGGGAAGCCGTCCACGCTCCCATCCGGCATCTGCGGGACGGACAGCACCAAGAAGGACGCACCATGACCTCGAACGACACCCTGGACGACGTCACGACGGAATATAGCGAGCGCGAAGCCGTGGCCGTCTTCAGCTCGGAGGCCGCGCTTCACGCCGCGGTCGACGCGCTGCTGCAGCTTGGCCTCGAGGAAAAGGACATGAGCGTTCTCGGCGCGCACGGCGCCTTCTCGCTGAAGCCGCTCAGCGAGCTGGAGGATTCCGGCGATTCGGAGCGCGGCGCCTATGTGCCGGCCGATGACCGCGCCGAGGGCATGGCCGCGCTGGTCGGCAGCCCGGCGCTGGTGGCGGGCCTGTGCGCCGCGCTGGTCGCCGGCACCGGCGGCGCGGCGCTGATTCCCGCCATCGCCATCACCGCCGGCAGCACCGCGGCGGGCGGCGTGGTCGGCCTCGTCCTCGCTCGCGTCTTCGGCCGCAAGCATGCCGCCTTCATCGCGCGGCAGATCGGCGATGGCGGCCTGCTGCTCTGGGTGCACGCGCCCGACGCCGCCAGGGACGCGGAGATCGGCGAGATCCTGACCTCGAAGGGCGGGCGCGATGTGCATTTCCACACCGTCAGCCGCCAGTGGACGCTGCACGGCCCGCAGCCGGACCCGCTGCTGCGCGCCTGAGCGCCATCGCCTCTGAAACCTCCGGACAGCACGGGTGGCCCCGCGGGGCCGCCCGTTTTCGTCTCCGCCCTCGGCCCGCCGACGCGGCAAATGCGGCGTGAATCGGTCCGGATGTCCTTATTGTGATCGCATCGAAGCCCTCTGCCTTAACGCGGTCTTAACGCGCCGCGACAAGTCTTCCCAGTCGAACGCAGACGAGAGGAGGCTTCCCCCCATGATTGGACGGACCGCCATCGCACTGAGTGTGATGTTCCTGGCCACCAGCGGCGCAATGGCTTCGACGCCGACCTCGCTGGGCGAGTACAAGGACTGGAGCGCCTGGCGCTTCAACGTCGACGGCAAGCCGCAATGCTATGCGATCAGCGCGCCGACCGCGAAACGACCGGAGCGCCTGACGCATGGTGACGTGACATTCTTCGTCACGGCGCTGAACGGCGGGAATCAACGCACCGAGGTCAGCTTCCAGACCGGCTATAATTTCGCCAGCGGCTCGCAGGTCGTGGCCAGCATCGGCGACGACACCTTCATGATGATGACCGAGGGCAACAGCGCCTGGCTGCGCCGGGCCGAGCGCGAGCCGGCCTTTCTCGAAGCCTTGCGGGCCGGGAGCCAGATGAACGTCAGCGCCAAGTCGGGCCGCGGCAACGACACCAGCTATGTGTTCTCGCTCTCCGGCGTCACCGCGGCGACCAACCGCATCCTGCAGAACTGCCGCTGAGAACCATGGCGGGAAGCGAGGTCCCGAGGATGGGGGGTGCGACGGCGCTTTTCGTCCTCGCGGCCCTCTTCCTGTCCGGGGGCCCGGCCCAGGCCGGGCGCGAGCTGCCCTATTTCGCCGCGCTGCGGAACGCCGTCACCAATGTGCGCGTGGGGCCGGGGCTCGGCTACCCCGTGCACTGGGTGTTCCACCGGCGCGGCTGGCCGGTCGAGGTGGTCAACCGCTTCGGCCATTGGCGCCGCATCCGCGACAATACCGGTGAGATCGGCTGGATCCACGGCGCCCTGCTCACGCCGCGCCGGGCGGCGGCGATCCGCCTGCGGGGCGGGCACAATGTCGCCCTGCGGGCCGCCCCCGAGGACAAGGCGCGCGTGCTCGCCTATCTCGCGGCGGATGTGCTGGTGCGGCCGGAAAGCTGCGCCGCCGGCTGGTGCGAGGTGGAGGTGACCGGACACGGGCTTGACGGCTTCGTGCCGCAGGCGCGGCTCTGGGGCGTCTATCCCGACGAAAGCTTCTGACGCGCGAAGCCGTTCAGTCGAACAGATAGCGCACGCCGAGCCGCAGCTCATGCGCGCTCTGGCTGAAATCGGACAATAGGCCGCCAACGGCGGCGCTTTCGACGCCGAGATAGCGGTAGCCGATGTCGAGCTGCCAGTTCGGCGCCAGGGTGACGGCGGCCCCCGCCATCACCGCCCAGGCAAAGCCCCAGCCCTGCGCGTCGCCGGCACCGGTGAAACCGATGTCGGAAATGGAAACATGGCTGGCGCCGAGGCCCGCCCCGACATAGGGCGTCACCCCATGCCAGGTGCCGAGGTCGAGATAGGCATTGGCCAGCAGCGCGGTCGCGCGGACCTCGCCCGACAGGCCGCGAAACGAGATGTCCGCCGGGCTGCGATAGTCGGCGGTGAGGTCGACCCGCACCAGGTCGCTCAGCCGCACGCCGACGCCGATGCCGAACACCCCGGCATCGTCGATGCGCGGCGCGGGACCGAACCCCGCCACATCGGGCGCCTCGTTGAACACGTAGCCGATATCGCCGCGCAAATACCAGGCCCGGGCGTCCTCGATCTCGGGAGCCCGCGCCAGCAGGTCGTCGGCGTCGAGGTCGTCGATGGAGTCCGCCGCACGCGCGGCGCCGGCACCGGCCAGCAGAGCGAAGCCAAGCGCCGCCACAAGCACCCTTCCCGGGCGCAGACCCGAACGAACCGTCCCCATACCGCCCACACGCATGCAACCATCCCCGACGAGCCGGAAGCGTCCCGGCGTTCTTCGACGGCTGCACTGTGCCCGCGAGTGATTAAGAGCGGCTTAACCTTAACGCTTAACCTTGATTACCTCCGGCAAGCCCACGGGGCTTTGCCGCCCGGCGAACCGAAGGTTCTGCTGCCCAGCAAGCCCCCCGCGCCGCCTCAGCCGGCGCGCGCGGCGCGGGCGCTGGCCTCCAGATGCGGCACCAGCGCCGGGTCGAGCTTGAGCGCCGTCGCCAGCCGGGCGAGGAACACCCGCTCGGAGGTGGTGTCGGCGTCGATGGCGAGCAGCGCCGTCATGTAGATCTCCGCCGCCTGCTCGGGCGAGGCCGCGTCGCCGGCGAGCGCTTCCGGGGTCGCCGGCGCGCCCAGCTCCTGGCTGAGGAAGCGCTCGGCATCGTCGAGCTGCGCGCCCTGCCCGCCGAGCTTGGTGGAGATGGCGGCGCGCTCGGCCTCGTCCACATGCCCGTCGGCGAGCGAGGCGGCGATCATGGTGCGCAGCAGCGTCACGTCGAAATGGGTGCGCTCGGCCTGCGCCGGGTGGAACGGCGACTGCGCCGGCGGAAGCTGCGCCGGCACCGGCTCGGCCGCCGTCTGCTGCGGCTGCTGGCCCTGCTGGTAGTTCTGGTAGGCCTTGTAGGCGAGCGTGCCGACCAGCGCGAGCCCGCCGAGCGCCACGGCATTGCCGGCCATCTTGCGCCCGCCCTTGCTGCCGAGCACCAGCGAGACCAGCGCGCCGGCCGCGGCGCCGGAGGCGAGCGAGCCGCCATTATTGCCGAGATATTCCTTGGCGCGGCCGACCACGTCGCCGGAGCCGGAAGGCCGCGAGGTCGCGCCCGGGGGCTGCGCATTGGCACTGCCGGTCAGCCCACCCGTCAGCCCGCCCAGCAGACCGCCGAGGGAACCCTGCTGCGCCGGGACGCCGCCCTGCCCGCCCGCCTGCGGCGTGAGAAACTGGTCGAGGAGCCGCTTGGCGTCGAAATTTCCGCTGTTGAACATGGCGCGTCCCGGGTTGCTGTGGTGCTGAGGGAGGTAGGGGGCGATCATGGCTTCCGCAAGGAAAGCCCGGACACATCCGTCACCAGCGCGTGATCGAGGCCGGGCAAGGTGCCGGCGGCGGCGGTGTCGCATCCAATGTCGCATCCGTTCAACGCCAGCGCCGAAACAATGCTCGCATCGGCAAGGGTGTCGCGCGACCATACGTCATCGTGGTGAAGGCGGCCGAAGCGCTGCGAGCCGGACCTTGTGTCTCACTACCTTTGCGTCGGAGGCGAATGTGCAGAAATTCTCCGGCTTCGAGCTGTTCCGCCGCGCGCTTGGCGGCCACAAGAGCTGGCAGCCGCAATGGCGCAATCCCGAGCCGAAGGCCGAATATGACGTCGTCATCGTCGGCGCCGGCGGGCACGGGCTGGCGTGCGCCTATTACCTCGCCAAGGAGCACGGCATCACCAATGTCGCGGTGATCGAGCGCGGCTGGCTGGGCGGCGGCAATACCGGCCGCAACACCACCATCGTGCGCTCCAACTATTTGTTCGACGAGAGCGCGGCGCTGTATGAGCACGCGGTGAAGCTGTGGGAAGGCCTGTCGCAGGACCTCAACTACAATGTGATGTATTCGGCGCGCGGCGTGCTGATGCTGGCGCACAACCACCACGACGAGATCAGCTTCAAGCGCCACGTCCACGCCAACCGGCTGAACGGCGTCGACAATGAATGGCTGAATGCCGAGCAGGTGAAGGAATTCTGCCCGCCGCTCAACATCAAGAGCATGCGCTACCCCATCATCGGCGGCGCCCTGCAGCGGCGCGGCGGCACCGCGCGGCACGACGCGGTGGCGTGGGGCTTCGCCCGCGCGGCGGATTCGCGCGGCGTCGACATCATCCAGAACTGCGAGGTGAAGGGCATCCGCCGCGGCCCCGACGGCGCGGTCGAGGGCGTCGAGACCTCGCGCGGCTTCATCCGGGCGAAGAAGGTCGGCGTCTCCGCCGCCGGCCACACCAGCGTGGTGATGGCGATGGCCGGGCTGCGCATGCCGCTGGAGAGCTACCCGCTGCAGGCGCTGGTGTCGGAGCCGGTAAAGCCGGCCTTCCCCACCGTTGTCATGAGCAATACCATCCACGCCTATATCTCGCAGTCCGACAAGGGCGAGATGGTGATCGGCGCCGGCACCGACGCCTACACCTCCTATTCCCAGCGCGGCGCGCTGCACATCGCCGCCCACACGCTGGACGCCATCTGCGAACTGGTGCCGCAGTTCCGGCGCCTGCGCATGCTGCGCAACTGGGGCGGCATCGTCGACGTGACGCCGGACCGCTCGCCGATCATCGCCAAAACCCCGGTGCCGGGCCTCTATGTGAATTGCGGCTGGGGCACCGGCGGCTTCAAGGCGACCCCGGGCTCGGGCCATGTCTTCGCCCACACCATCGCCCGCGACGCCCCGCACGCCATCAACGCCCCCTTCACGCTGGAGCGTTTCCGCGATGGCTTCCTGATCGACGAAGCGGCGGCCGCCGCCGTCGCGCATTGAGGGGAGAGGGTCATGAACCGTTCCCGCAGCCCCATCCTTCGAGGCCCGGCGTGCCGCCGGGCACCTCAGGATGACGCCGCTCTTTCTCTCCCAGAACAACGTCATCCTGAGGTGCCGCCGCAGGCGGCCTCGAAGGATGGTCGTTCATCCGCGCCGAGGATCTGAGCCATGCTCATCATCACCTGCCCCTGGTGCGGCGCCCGGCCGGAAACCGAGTTCCGCTATGGCGGCGAGGCGCATATCGCCCGCCCCGCCGACCCTTCCGCCCTCACCGACCAGGAATGGGCGGATTTCCTCTACAACCGCACCAACCCCAAGGGCCTGCACGCCGAGCGCTGGCGCCACATCCATGGCTGCGGCCGCTATTTCAACGCCCTGCGCGACACGGTGAGCGATTTCTTAGTCACCACCTACAAGGCCGGCGAGCCCAGACCCGAAAATTCCCGCCCGGATGTCGAGGGGAGCGGGAGATGAGCCGCCTCCGCCCTCTTCTCCCTCTCCCCGTCGGGGAGAGGGCCGGGGTGAGGGACCTTCCCTTCGCTGCCGCCGCCTTCCCCCTCACCCCGACCTCTCCCCGCCGGGGAGAGGTGGACACCGCCCGAGGGTCCGCGACATGACCAACCGCTTCCGTACCGCCTCGGGCGGGCGTATCGACCGCGCCGCGCCGCTGTCCTTCCGCTTCGACGGCCAGACCTTCTCGGGCTTTTCCGGCGACACGCTGGCCTCGGCGCTCCTCGCCAATGGCGTCCACCTCGTCGGCCGCTCGTTCAAGTATCACCGCCCGCGCGGCTTCCTCTCCGCCGGCTCGGACGAGCCGAACGCGCTGGTCAACGTCTTCCGCGATGCTGCCCGCGCCGCGCCGAACCTGCGCGCCACCCAGGTGGAGATCCATGAGGGGCTGAAGGCGTCGAGCCAGAACCGCTGGCCCTCGCTCGCCTTCGACGCCGGCGCGGTCAACGACCTCGCCTCGCCCTTCCTGCCCTCGGGCTTCTACTACAAGACCTTCATGTGGCCGGCGGGGGCGTGGAAGCGCTTCTACGAGCCGAAGATCCGCGCCATGGCGGGCCTTGGCGTCGCCCCCACGCTGCCGGACCCGGACCGCTACACCCAGAACCACGCCCATTGCGACGTGCTGGTCGTCGGCGCTGGCCCGGCCGGCCTCGCCGCCGCGCTGGCCGCCGCCGAAAGCGGCGCGACGGTCATCCTCTGCGACGAGCAGGCCGAACTCGGCGGCTCGCTGCTGTCGGAAGTCTCGGCCACCATCGAGGGCCGGCCGGCGACCGAGTGGCTCGCCGACACGCTGGCGAACCTCAAAGGCCGCGACAACGTCACCCTGCTGCCGCGCACCACCGCCTTCGGCTATTACCCGCACAACCTCATCGCGCTGGCCGAGCGCGTCACCGATCACCTCGCCGCCCCCGCCGCCGGCCTGCCGCGCGAGCGCATGTGGCAGGTGCGGGCGAAGGAAGTGGTGATCGCCGCCGGGGCGCTGGAGCGCCCGCTGGTGTTCCCCGACAATGACCGGCCGGGCGTGCTGCTGGCCGATTCCGCCCGCACCTACGCCAATCGCTACGGCGCCAGGGTGAGCGAGCGCGCGGTGATCTTCACCGCCTGCGATGCCGGCTACCGCGCCGCGCTGGACCTCAAGGCGGCCGGCATCACCATCGCCGCCATCGCCGATCTGCGCACTGAGGTGTCAGGCGAACTCCCCGCCCGCGCGCTGGCCGCCGGCATCGACGTGCGCCCCTCCACCGTCGTGGTCGGCACCAGGGGCCGGCTGCGCGTCGCCTCCGCCCTCCTCGCCAAGGCGAAGGGCGGCGAGGTAGGCCCCACCGAGACGGTTCCCTGCGACACCGTGCTGATGTCCGGTGGCTTCACGCCGAGCGTGCACCTGTTCTCGCAGTCGCGCGGCAAGCTGGTCTGGGACGGCGCGGCCGGCGCCTACCTCCCCGGCACCTCGGTCGAGCGCGAGCGCTCCGCCGGCGCCTGCCGGGGCATATATGGCCTGCAGCGCGTGCTGGAGGACGGCTACGCCCAGGGCGAGGCAGCCGCGATCGCCTCCCGTGACTACGCGTCCCCCGCGCGCGGCGCCACGCCCGCCCCCGCCGTGTCCTCGCGCGCCTTCCCCGCCAGTGCCGAGGATCTCGGCACCGCCGGCTTCATCGGCGCCACCCCGCACGGGCGCAACCCGGCGCTGGCCAAGGCCTTTGTCGACTGGCAGAACGACGTCACCTCCAAGGATATCCTGCTCGCGACCCGCGAGGGCATGCGCTCGATCGAGCATGTGAAGCGCTACACCACCACCGGCATGGCGACCGACCAGGGCAAGACCTCGAACATGAACACCCTCGGCATCGTGTCCGAGGCGCTCGACACCCCGGTGCCGCAGATCGGGCTCACCACCTTCCGCCCGCCCTTCACCCCCACCACCTTCGGCCTCTTCGCCGGGGCGGCGCGCGGCGACGTGTTCGACCCCGTCCGCAACACCGCCATCCACGGCTGGGCCGCCGAACAGGGCGCCGCCTTCGAGGATGTCGGCAACTGGAAGCGGGCGCATTATTTCCCGCGTGCGGGTGAAGATATGCACGCCGCCGTCGCCCGCGAGTGCAAGGCGGTGCGCGCCTCAGTCGGCCTGTTCGACGCCTCCACCCTCGGCAAGATCGAGATCGTCGGGCCGGACGCCGCCGAGTTCATGAACCGCATGTACACCAATGCCTGGGCCAAGCTGGAGCCCGGCCGGCTGCGCTATGGCGTCATGCTGCGCGAGGACGGCTTCGTGATGGATGACGGCGTCGTCGGGCGCATGGCGGCGGACCGCTTCCACGTCACCACCACCACCGGCGGCGCCCCGCGCGTGCTCGCTCACATGGAGGACTATCTCCAGACCGAATGGCCGGACCTCGATGTGTGGCTCACCTCCACCACCGAGCAATGGTCGGTCATCGCCGTGCAGGGGCCCAAGGCCCGCGAGGTGATCGCCCCGCTGATCGAGGGCATCGACCTCTCCAGGGAAGCCTTCCCGCATATGAGCGTGCGCGAGGGGCGCATCTGCGGCGTGCCCACGCGGCTGTTCAGCGTGTCCTTCACCGGCGAGCTCGGCTTCGAGATCAACGTGCCCTCCGCCTATGGCCGCGCGGTGTGGGAAGCGGTCTACGCGGCGGGCGAGCGCTTCGGCATCACGCCCTACGGCACCGAGACCATGCACGTGCTGCGCGCCGAGAAGGGCTACATCATCGTCGGCCAGGAAACCGACGGCACCGCGACGCCCGACGACGCCAATCTCGGCTGGGCGGTCGGCAAGGCGAAGAAGGACTTCGTCGGCAAGCGCTCGCTCATCCGCGAATCCATGTCGGCGCCGGACCGCCGCCAGCTGGTCGGACTGAAGACCACCGACCCCCAGGTCGTGCTGGAGGAGGGCGCGCAGATCGTCGCCGATCCCTCGGTGCCGGTCCCGGTGCCGATGCTCGGCTTCGTTACCTCGTCCTATCACAGCGCCGTTCTCGGCCGCTCCATCGCGCTGGCCATGGTGAAGGGCGGGCGCGCCCGCATCGGTCAGAAGCTGATGGTGCCGATGCCGGCCCACGCCATCGAGGTCGAGGTGGTCGAGCCGATATTCTACGATCCCAAGGGGGAACGCCTCAATGGTTGAGAGCCCGTCCGTGATCACGCCCCTCGCCGCCGCCAACCCGCTCACAGCGCTTGCCGCCGTCTCGCGCGACATCGCAGCGGCGCGACTTGCCGCGCTGGGTGACGCCGCCCGCCTCGCCTTCCGCGGCCGCGAGGCGGCGATCGGCCCGGCCGGCGAGGCCTTCGGCGTCGCCCTGCCGCGCGAGGCGTGCCGCTTCAACGCCGCCAATGGCCGCTTCGCCTTCTGGCTCGGCCCGGATGAGTGGCTGCTGCTGGTCCCCGACGCCGAGCCCGCCCCGCTCTTCGCCGCCATTGAGGCCGCCACATCAGGCCTGCCGCATTCGCTCGTCGATGTCTCCGCCCGCAGCGTCGGCATCGAGGTGGCGGGCGAAAAGGCCGCCTTCGTGCTGAACCAGGGCAACCCGCTGGACCTGTCCTTGGGCGCGTTCCCGGTCGGCATGTGCACCCGCACCCTGTTTCACAAGGCGGAGATCGTGCTCGTGCGCCATGCTCCCGACGTGTTCCACCTCGATGTCTGGCGCTCCTTCGCGCCCTATGTCTGGGAATTGCTGGAAGACGCCCGCCGCGAGCTGGCGTGACCGCCGGCGAGCGGGGCGGCGATAGAGTTTCCCCGGGTCCCGGCGTGGCGCTCCGGCTGCGCCTCCGCTGGGCCGGGACACGGAAGACGACCTGACCGACCCGGTATCGCGGCCAAGCGGCACGACGTGCAGCGCCGGGCCGGGACCCAGGAAAGACCCTGCCGCTTTGTCGTCCCACCGGGTTAGGCGTCCATGATCAGCGCGTTCGAGCTTTTCAAGATCGGCATCGGCCCGTCCTCCTCGCACACGGTGGGGCCGATGGTGGCGGCGGCGAGCTTCGCCGAGCGCCTCGCCGCCGAAGGCCAGTTGCCGCGCGTCGCCCGCGTCGAGGCGACGCTTTACGGCTCGCTGGCCTGGACCGGCAAGGGCCACGGCACCGACAAGGCGGTGATGCTCGGCCTCGCCGGCCAGCACCCGCGCACCATCGACCCCGACCGCGCCGACGCGCTCATCGCCGGCGTGGCGGAAGAGGGCCGCCTGCCGCTCGCCGGCACCCATGGCATCGGCTTCAAGGCCGCCCGCGACATCGTCTTCGATGGCGTCGCGCCCACCCCGCAGCACCCGAACACGCTGGCCTTCCGCGCCTTCGCCGGGGATGGCGGGCTCATCGCCGAGGCGCGCTGGTGCTCCATCGGCGGCGGCTTCGTCGTGCCGGAAGAAGACGTCGGCCGCCCGGCCCCGCCGGAACAGGTCGCCCTGCCCTATCCGTTCCGCAGCGCCCGCGACATGCTGGCCTACGCCGCGCGCGAAAACCTTTCCATCGCCGGCCTCGTCGCCGCCAATGAGCACGCCCGCCGGCCGGTCGCCGAGGTGGAGGCGCATCTCGACGGCGTGGTCGAGGCGATGATGTCGTGCATCGACCGCGGCCTCGCCACCTCCGGCGAGCTGCCCGGCGGGTTGAAGGTGAAGCGCCGGGCCAGGGCGATCCGCGACGCACTGGTCGCCCGCAACGCCCCCACCCCGCACGAGATCATGGACTGGGTCAGCCTCTACGCCATCGCGGTGAACGAGGAGAACGCCGCCGGCGGGCGGGTCGTCACCGCCCCCACCAATGGCGCCGCCGGCGTGGTGCCGGCGACGCTGCGCTACTACCGCGACCATTGCCCCGGCGCCGACCGGGCCGGGCTGCACGTCTTTCTGCTCACCGCCACCGCCATCGGCGCGCTGTTCAAGATCAACGCCTCGATTTCCGGCGCCGAGGTCGGCTGCCAGGGCGAGGTCGGCGTCGCCTGCTCGATGGCGGCGGGCGGGCTCGCCGCCGCGCTCGGGGGCAGCCCGGCGCAGGTGGAGAACGCCGCCGAAATCGGCATGGAGCATCACCTCGGCATGACCTGCGATCCCATTGCCGGGCTGGTGCAGGTGCCCTGCATCGAGCGCAACGCCTTCGGCGCCATCAGCGCGGTCAACGCTGCCTCGCTGGCGCTGCATGGCGACGGCACCCACATCGTCTCGCTCGACAAGGTGATCGTCACCATGCGCGAGACCGGCCGCGACATGGCCTCGAAATACAAGGAAACCTCGCTCGGCGGCCTCGCCGTCAACCTGCCGGAATGCTGACCGCATGCGGGGCGACGGCGAAACGGCATTGTCCTTGCTACCTGGGGCGGCAAATTTGCTATGCTGCCCCCAGGAGCAGGCCATGAACCATCAGCGACCCATCTCCCCCGGACTGTCCAACCCGCCGAAAGCGGTGGCGGCGCCCGCGCTGAATGTCGGATTCATCCTCGCCGACAACTTCACCCTGTCGGCCTTCTCGCTGATCGTCGACCAGCTTCGCCTCGCCGCCGACGATGGCGACCGCTCGCGCCCGATCCTCGCCCGCTGGCAGGTGATGTCGTCGCGCCCCGAGCCGATCCGGGCGAGCTGCGGCATCACCGTCGCGCCCTCCGGCCCGTTCACCGACCCGGCTAATTTCGCCTATATCGTCGTCGTCGGCGGCCTGCTGCATGGCGGCCAGCAGCTCGACGAGGAAAGCATCGCCTATCTCAGGCGCGCCGCCCGCGCCGGCGTGCCGCTGGTCGGCGTGTGCACCGGCAGCTTCGTCCTCGCCCGCGCCGGGCTGATGACCGGCCGGCGCTGCTGCGTCTCCTGGTACCATTATCAGGACTTCATGGAGGAGTTCCCCCACCACACCCCGGTGGCGGACCGGCTCTATGTCATCGACGGCGACCGCATCACCTGCGCCGGCGGCGGCGGCGCGGCGGACCTCGCCACCGCGCTGGTAGAGAAGTTCCTCGGCCGCTCCATCGCCCAGAAGAGCCGGCATGTGCTGCTGCTGGACCGCCAGCGGCCGGGCACCGAATCCCAGCCGCACCCGCCGATCGCCGATCTCGTGGCCGACGACCGCGTGCGCCGGGCGCTGCTGATGATGGAGCAGCACCTCGCCGACCCGCTGCCGATCGCCGACATTTCCCGCCGGCTGCAGCTTTCCACCCGCCAACTAGAGCGCCTGTTCCAGACCGTGATGGGCCAGCGCCCGGCAGAGTTCTACCGCCGGCTGCGGCTGCGCTATGCCCGCTTCCTGCTCGACACCACCGGCCGCTCGGTCACCGATATCGCGCTGGAGGCCGGCTTTTCCGACTGCGCCCACTTCTCCCGCCAGTTCAAGGCGCAGCACGGCTTCACCCCCTCCGACGCCCGCGCCCGCACCCCGGGGCCACCGGCGCAGAGCGTGGCCGGGCAGCGGCTGTTCGACTGAGCCCGGCGCCGCGACGCCTTCAGATGCCCGCCTCGGTCGGGCTCGCATTGCCCTTCATCAGGATCGGCCCGGTCGGGCGCCCCGTGGGGGAGCCGCCGGCCGGCTCCAGCGTCACCTCGTAGAGCTGTTCCGCCGCCGGGCGCGGCAGGCCCTCGACGCTCAGCTCCACATTGCGCATCGCCTCCAGGAGGCCGACCGAGACCGGACCGCGCGCACGGTCCCACAGCGTCCACACCTGCAGCGACTTGCCCTCCGGCGCCCTGAGCGCGCTCAGCGCCAGAAGCTCGGTGCGGCCGTCGCGAAAGGCGTTGACCACCGCCGCCGGCCGGTTCTGGTCGGAGAGCAGCACCGCCACCAGCACCGGCGCCTGCGCCGCCTGCCGGGCGAGATGGGCGGTGCCGAGGGCGAGCAGCAGCAGCGCGGCGGAGGCCGCGAGCCCATAGCCGCGCCACAGCCCGAGGCTGCCCCACCAATGCGTGAAGCGCGCCGCGCGCGCCGGCACGGGGGAAGCCGCCCGCGCCGCCGGCTTTGCGAGTGCCGCCTCGATGCGCGGCCACAGCGCCGGGTCGGGCGTCACCGGCACGGCGGTGGCGTCGAGTTCGGCCAGCCGCACCCGCCACAGATCGACCTGAACGACGAGCCCGGCGTCGCGCGCCAGCCGCTCCTCGCAGCGCCGCATCTCTTCGGGGTCGAGCAGGCCGAGCACATATTCGCTGGCCAGCCGGTCGCGCTCGTCGGCGCTCATGTCATGCACTCCCGCAGGGTGAGCAGGCTGCGCCTTATCCATGCCTTGGCGGTGCCGAGCGGCACGCCCAGCCGCCCGGCCAGCTCGCCATGGGTGAGCCCGCGCATATAGGCCAGCAGGATCGCCCGGCGCCGCTGCGGCTCCAGCCGGTCGAGGCAGCGCCGCAGCGCGCTGGATTCGGACAGCGCCAGCACCAGCGTCTCGGCGTCGGCCTCCTCGGTGGCGGGCTCGATCGCCTCGAAACTGTCGACCAGCTCGGTGCGCTTCTCGCCGCGCAGCACGTTAAGCGCCGTGTTGCGCAGGATGGCGAACACCCAGGAGGAGGGCTTGCCGCGCGCCGCGTCGAAACTGCCCGCCTTCTCCCAGATGCGCAGGAAGGTGTCGTGCACCACCTCGTCGGCGAGGTCGCGGCGGCGCAGCATGCGCAGCGCGACGCCGGTCATCTTCGGCGCCAGCCGCTCATAGAGCCGGTGCAGCCCGGCCCGCTCCCCGCGGGCGCAGCCGCGCAGCGCCTCGGCGAGTTCGTCATCGGCCGCCCCATCGGCGGTGTGAAGCAGGGTCGTCATCGGGCGGCTCCCGCAAAGTAAGGCTTGATACTCATACGCCCCGGCATCGGTTTCGGATGCAATGTGAAGAGATTTTTTCGCCCCTCGCTGCATCCGCCGGGCGATCCCGCGTGTAGCCGCTCCGTCCCAGCCGACACGGGTTCGGCGCGAAACGGAGTTCGCCACATGAAAAGCTCGATGATCGCCCTCACCTTCAGCGCGTTCACCTTCACCGGCCTCGCCCTCGCCGCCGGCGGCGCGCAGGCCCAGTCCGTCGCCGCCCTGCTCGACGGCAACAGGATCGCCGTCGTCGATATCAAGGCCGCCAAGGTCGGCACGCCGATGACGGTCGCCGGCGAGGGCCGCCTCGTCGGCATCGACGTGCGCCCCGCCGACGGCAGGCTCTATGGCCTGTTCGAGGACGGCACCGTCGTCACCATCGACACCGCCAGCGGCAAGGCGATGAAAAAGTCCACCCTCGGCACCATGCTGCCGGCCGGCTCCATGGCGACCGTCGACTTCAACCCGGTCGCCGACCGGCTGCGGGTGATGGGCAGCGACGGCACCAATCTTCGCGCCAATGTCGACGACGGCAAGGTGATCACGGACGGCGCGCTGAAATATGCCGAGGGCGACATGCACAAGGGCAAGGCGTCGAAGATCGTCGCCGGCGCCTACACCAATTCGATGAAGGGCGCCAAGGAGACCGCGCTCTACGACATCGACGCCGCCGCCGGCACGCTCGTCAAGCAGGCCCCGCCCAATGACGGCGTGCTCAACTCGGTCGGCAAGCTCGGCGTCTCCGGGGATGCCTACGCCTTCGACATCGTCACCACCGAGGGCGGCGCCCATGAGGGCTGGCTGATGGCCGGCGACACGCTCTATTCGGTCGACCTCGCCACCGGCAAGGCCACCGCCGTGGGCAAGATCGCCGGCGTCACCGGCAAGGTGCACGACATCGCCATCCTGCCGGCGATGTGAGCGTGAAGGCCCTCTGAACGATCCGGGGGGCGGCGCGGGAGCGTGCCGTCCCCCTTCCTTGCTCCCCTGTCGCGGGGAATGTCGCGTCCAGAGAATTGTCTGTCGTTTCCAGAGAAGTCGCCGTCGCGCTTCCGTCGAACAATTCCAGATGACGCGACAAGCGGGCCCGGGACCCGCGCGAGGGAGAACAGACGATGCTGGACGCGACCTCCACCCCGCTGAAGGCGCTGCTGCGCCGCCGAAAGCCGGGCTACAGCCTTGAAGCGCCGTTCTACATCAGCCCCGAGATCTTCGAGGCGGACATGGACGTCATCTTCGGCCATCACTGGATCTTCGTCGGCGTCGACCCCGACATTCCCGAGCCGGGCGACGCAATGGCGCTCGATATCGGCAAGGCCAAGATCGTCCTGGTGCGCGACGACGACAACGAGGTCCGCGCCTTCCACAATGTGTGCCGCCATCGCGGCGCGCCGATCGTGCACGACTACAAGACCACGGTCGGCAACCTCGTCTGCCGCTACCATTCCTGGACCTACGGCCTCGACGGCAAGCTGCTCGCCGCCTCGCATATGGGCGAGAATTTCGACCCCTCCTGCCACGGCCTCAAGCCGGTGCATGTGCGCTCGCTGGAAGGGCTCATCTTCATCTGCCTGTCCGACGACCCGCCGGCCGATTTCGACGTCATGGCCGCCAAGATGGCGCCCTATCTCGCCCCGCACGACCTGAAGAACGCCAAGGTCGCCTTCGAGAAGGACATCATCGAGCCGGGCAACTGGAAGCTCACCATGGAGAACAACCGCGAGTGTTATCACTGCGCGGGCAACCATCCCGAGCTCACCGTGCCGTTGTTCGCCTATGGCTTCGGCTTCGCCCCCGAGGAACTCGACGAGCATGAGCGCAAGGAGGCCGAGGAATATGACAAGCTGCTGAAGTCGAGCCATCGCGAATGGGAGAGCTGCGGCTTTCCCTCCACCATGATGGAGCACCTCGACGACATGGCGACCGGCTTCCGCACCGAGCGCCTGCCGCTGGCGGGCGACGGCGAGAGCCACACCAACGACACCAGGGCGGCGTGCCGGAAGCTGCTTGGCAAGATCAACGATCCCCGCCACGGCGCGCTGCATTTCTGGACCCAGCCCAATTCCTGGCACCACTTCATGTCCGACCACGCGGTGGTGTTCTCGGTGCTGCCGCTCGACGCCGAGCGCTCGCTGCTGCGCACCAAATGGCTGGTGCACAAGGATGCGGTCGAGGGGGTCGACTACGACCTCGAAAACCTCGTCGGCGTGTGGGACGCCACCAACGACCAGGATTCGACGCTGGTCAGCTATTGCCAGGAAGGCGCCCGCAGCCCGGCCTACGAGCCTGGCCCCTACTCGCCGCACACCGAGATGCTCGTGGACAAGTTCTGCAACTGGTACGTCGGCCGGATGAGCGCGCATCTGGGCCGCTGAGGGCGAGCTTCCCGCCGCTGCCACGCCGGGTGACGATCACCGTCATCCCGAGGTGACGGGCAACGTCATCCCGAGGTGACGATCACCGTCATCCTGAGGTGCGAGCGCAGCGGGCCTCGAAGGATGTTGAAGCAAAGCACGCCCATCCTTCGAGGCCCGGCGGTGCCGGCCACCTCAGGATGACGTCGTACGTGAAACCATGAAACTGTCAGGCACCGACCCCATGGACGCCGCCACCCCCACCGTCCTGCCCGACCCCGCCGCGCTGCGCCTCACCGGCGCCCTGCCCGAATGGAATCCGGAGGGCGACGACACGCTGGTCGTGCTCGCCATCCGCGAGGAGACGGCGGATGTGAAGACCTTCGTGCTGGCGCAGAAGGACCCCTGCGTGTTCCGCTACCAGCCCGGCCAGTTCCTCACCCTCGATCTCGACATCGGCGGCGAGAGCGTCAACCGCTGCTACACCATCGCCTCCGCGCCGACCCGCCCGCACACCCTCGCCATCACGGTGAAGCGCGTGCCGGGCGGCCCGGTGTCGAACCACCTGCACGACCATGTGACGGTCGGCTCGACGCTGCGCGCCATCGGCCCGATGGGCGAGTTCTCCTGCTTCACACAGGGCACGCCCACGCCCGCCTCGAAATATCTGTTCCTGTCCGGCGGCAGCGGCATCACCCCGCTGATGTCGATGGCCCGCACCTTCCACGATCTCGGCGCGCTGCGCGACACCGTGTTCGTCCACGCGGCCCGCTCGCCCGCCGACATCATCTTCCGCGAGGAGCTGGAGCTGATGGCGCGCAACCAGCCCGGCACGTTCCGCTTCGCGCCGATCTGCGAGGCGGACAACCCGCGCGCGCCGTGGCACGGCCTGCGCGGCCGCATCAGCCTCGGCGTGCTCGAACATGTCGCGCCCGATTACCGCGAGCGCGAGATCTTCGTGTGCGGCCCGGCGCCGTTCATGAAGGCGGTGCGCGAGATGCTGAAGGGCGCGGGCTTCGACATGGCGCGCCACCATGAGGAAAGCTTCGACTTCGCCGAACTCGCCCGCGCCGAGCCCGAACTGGCGGCCGAGGTTGTCTCGGCCGAGCTGCTCCAGGCCATTCCCGAGGCGCTGGAGGTGCCGGTCACCACCTACACCATCGAGTTCGCCAAGCTGAAGCGCTCGATCGAGTGCCGCTCGGACATGTTCGTGCTGGATGCGGCGCGCCGCGCCGGGGTGCGCCTGCCCTCTTCCTGCTCGAAGGGGCTGTGCGGCACCTGCAAGTCGAAGCTGGTCTCGGGCACGGTCGACATGAAGCATGGCGGCGGCATCCGCCAGCGCGAAATCGACGCCGGCATGGCGCTGCTGTGCTGCTCCAAGCCGACCAGCGACCTCATTGTCGACCGCTGAGCCGGTTGGCTTGCCCCATCCCGGCTGGAAACGCGCGCTGGAGCCTGATCCGATCAGGTTGAAACCTGATCGGTAAAACGTTCTCTAGCGCCAGAGGTCGAGCGCGCCGGTCACCGCCTGTTTCATGCCGTCATAGGCGCGCGTGGTGCCCTCGACGGTCCGGTCGACCACCTCGGTCGCGCTCGGCAGCGGCGGCAGGCCGAGAAAGCCCTCCTCCTTCGGCTCCTCCACCCGGGCGACGAGGGGTGCCGGCGGAACGAAGGCCGGGTCACGGGTGGCCATCGCCAGATCGAGCGGCTGGCCGGGCGCGCCGCCATTCGGCGGCACCGGCGCGGTGGAGGGGATGGCGGAGGTTTCGGGCGGCATCTGCCGCGCGCCGACCACCACCGGATAGGAGGCGCGCGTCACCATCGGGTCGCGGCTGTCGCAGCGCGCGCCGCACTGGTCGAAGCGCTCGACCCCGGCCGGCAGCGCGGCCACCGCGATGTCGCTGGAGAGCGGTGCTTCGGCGCCCGCGGGACGCGGAGTCCCGGTGGCCGCCTTCGCGGTCCTGTGCGGCGGCTTGTAGACCGCGCCGGGCTCGATGGCCCGGATCATGGTCGGAATGTCGAGCCGGTCGCCCTTGTCGGTCGGTTCCTCGGTGAGATCGACCGGCATCGCCACCAGCCGGGCGAGCGTCTTGACGCTCTCCTGCGCCCGCAGCGTGCCGGCCTCGTCGGCCTTGCCGCGCGCATAGCCATTGCCCTCGGCGACGACATAGGTGCCGGCGGCGATGGCGAGCGCGAAGCCCACCGGCAGCATGATGCGGCCGGGCAGCCAGGACTGGAAGGTGGAGCGCGAGCGCGTCATGGAACGCATGAAAGGAATCCCCCGTTGTCGGGGCTCATTTCCCCCTGCATTGGCGACGAATTTGCGGCATGATTGGCGCCGGCCGGTGGCCAAGCCGGGGTAATCCTGCGCGCCCTTTTCCGAACATGATCCGCCGCAACTTTCGGCAAGAACTCCTCCGGGTGCATCCGACGTGCTCGATCCCGCCTCGCTTACGCGCATCGGCTTCCTGACCCTGCCGAACCACTCGATGATCGCCTGCGCCAACGCGCTGGAGGCGCTGCGCATGGCCAATTACGTGGCCGAGGGCGATCTCTATTCCTGGCGCATCGTGACGCTGGACGGTGCGCCCGCCACGGCCAGCAACGGCCTCACCCTGTCGCCCACCCTCGCGCTCAGTGAGGCCGGCCCGCTCGACCTCTTGCTGGTATGCGGGGGCATCGACATACGCCACGCCGCCACCCCCGCCGTGGCCGACACGCTGCGCCGCCTCGGCCGACGCGGCGTCGCGCTGGGCGCGCTGTGCACCGGCAGCTTCGTGCTGGCCGAAGCCGGGCTGCTCGATTTCTACCGCTGCGCCGTCCACTGGGAGAACCTGCCGGCGATCCGCGAGGAATTCCCGCAGATCGACTTCGTCGAGGAAGCCTTCGTCATCGACCGCGACCGCCTCACCTGCACCGGCGGCGTCGCGCCGCTGGAAATGATGCTGACGTTGATCGAGGCGAAGGGCGGCCGCGCGCTGGCCGACAAGGTGTCGGAGCAGTTCATCGTCGACCGCGCCCCGCGCCGGCCGGCAAAGGTGGCGGCCCGCCCGCGCCCGCTGCTGCCCGACCCGACGCTGGCCCGCGCGGTGCGGCTGATGGAGACCGCGATCGAGCAGCCGCTCGGCATCGCCGCCGTCGCCAACCGGCTCGGCGTCTCCTCCCGCCAGCTGGAGCGGCTGTTCCAGCGCCATCTCGGCGTCTCCCCGGCGGCCTACCAGCTGCGCCTGCGGCTGGAGCGGGCGCGCGAATTGCTGCGCCTGTCGCCGCTGCCGGTCACCGATGTCGGCCTCGCCTGCGGCTTCCAGTCGGCGGCGCACTTCTCCACCGCCTATGCCCGCCATTTCGGCCGCCCGCCGAGCCGCGAGCGCCGCGGCGCCGCCGCGCCCGCGCCGCGCCCGGGCGGCTGAAGGGCTCCGCATTGTCCGCACTGGCGTGGCGCGGTTCGTGGTATTAATTACACAGGGCCGATGGCCCCGATCTCCCGAATGCGGCCCGCGCCGCGTGCTGCCGTGAATGCGCCCGAAAGCGGGCCCGAGAATGCGCCGATGAACGCGCCCGTGAATCCGTCCGCCTACCGCCGGCTGGCGGCCCGCTACAGCGACCTGACCTCAGGCATGCTGGCGCCGGAGCGCACGCCGCTCGCCGATGCCTGGCTCGGCCTGCCCATGACCTTCGTCGCCGGCGCCACCAATGCCGGCGGGCTGCTCGCGGTCGGCCAGTACACCTCGCACATGTCGGGCATCATCTCCTCGGCCGCCGACCATGCGGTACTCGGCGCCATGGACCTCGTTCTGGCCGGCTTCGGCGCCCTGTTCGCCTTCCTGCTCGGCGCCGCCACCTCGGCGCTGCTGGTCAACTGGGGCCGGCTGCATGTCGCCGGACGCGAATATTCGCTGCCGCTGACGCTGGAGGCGTTCCTGCTGCTCGCCTTCGCCCTGCTCGGCGCCTATACGCGCCAGTCCGGCCTGGTGCTCGGTCTCGCGGTCGCGGTGCTGTGCTTCATCATGGGGCTGCAGAACGCCACCGTGACCAAGATGTCGGGCGCCAAGATCCGCACCACCCACATGACCGGCATCGTCACTGATATCGGCATCGAGCTCGGCAAGCTGTTCTATTCCAACCACCGCCGGCGGCGCGGCGGCGGCGTTCCGCTGGTGCTGGCCGATCGCGAGAAACTGAAGCTGCTGGCCTATTTCCTCGCCGCCTTCTTTCTCGGCGGCGTGGTCGGCGCGGTCGGCTTCAACTATGCCGGCTTCGTCTTCGCCGTGCCGCTGGCCCTGCTGGTGTTCGCGCTCGCCGGGCCGTCGGCGCTGCGCATCCTGCTGCGCTGACGCGGCGCGGTCGCAACGCTACCGGCGCGATGGCGCAAATCTTCTGTCGGGCATAGGCGCGCGCGACCTATCGTGCCAGCATCGGGTTTCGAATGCGTAGGCGAAGGAGCGCGCCGACCATCATGATCGCCAATGCCGAGGCACTATTGAAACCCTTGACCATCAAGGGCCTGACCATCCGCAACCGGGTGATGTCGACCTCGCACGCGCCGGGCTACGGCAAGGACGGCAAGCCGCAGGAGCGCTACCAGCTCTACCATATGGAAAAGGCCAAGGGTGGCATCGGGCTGACCATGTTCGGCGGCTCCTCCTCGGTCGCCATCGACAGCCCGGCGGCGCCGTGGAACCAGATTTCCGTCACCGACGACAGCGTCATCCCCTATTTCCAGCAATTCGCCGAGCGGGTGCACGCCCACGGCGCCAGGCTGATGATCCAGCTCACCCATATGGGCCGCCGCACCAAGTGGGACACCGAAAACTGGCTGCCGACGCTCTCCGCCTCGGTGCGGCGCGAGCCGGCCTCGCGCACCGTGCCGCGCGCCATGGACCGGCACGACATCCGCCGCGTGGTGAAGGCGTTCGCCGACGCCGCCCGCCGCTGCCAGCAGGGCGGGCTCGATGGCTGCGAGATTTCCGCCGCCCATGGCCATCTGGTCGACCAGTTCTGGAGCCCCTCCGTCAACCAGCGCACCGATGAATATGGCGGCAGCCTGGAAAACCGCATGCGCTTCGGCCGGGAAGTGCTCACCGCCATGCGCGAGGCCACCGGCGACGACTATGTCATCGGCATGCGCATGTCCGGCGACGAGCTGATCGCCGACGGCCTCTCCCATGAGGATTGCGTCGCCATCGCCGCCGAATACGCGAAGCTCGGCCTGGTCGACTTCCTCAACGTGGTCGGCGGGCAGGCGCGGGACGAGATGGCCCATGCCGTCTCGCTGCCCAACATGTCCTTCCCGGTCGCGCCCTTCCTCTATCTCCCCAGCGCCATCAAGCGCGAGGTCGAGGTGCCGATCTTCCACGCCCAGCGGGTGACCGACCTCGCCACCGGCGCCCGCGCCGTCGCCGAGGGCCATGTCGACATGATCGCCATGACCCGCGCCCACATCGCCGACCCGCATCTGGTCAAGAAGCTGATGGAAGGCCGCGACGACGACATCCGCCAATGCGTCGGCGCCGGCTACTGCATCGACCGCATCTATGTCGGCGGCGACGCGCTGTGCATCCAGAACGCCGCGACCGGGCGCGAGGCCACCATGCCGCACGTCATCCCGAAGGCGGAGGTGGCGCGCAAGGTGGTGGTGGTCGGCGCCGGCCCGGCCGGGCTGGAAGCCGCCCGCGTGTGCGCCGAGCGCGGCCACAAGGTGGTGCTGTTCGAGAAGCAGCCGATGGTCGGCGGCCAGATCAACATCGCGGCGAAAGCGACCTGGCGCGAGGCGCTGTCCGGCATTCCCCGCTGGCTCTACGCGCAGGTGCAGAAGAAGGGCGTCGACATCCGCCTCGGCCGCGAGGCGAGCGCCGACGACATCGCCGCCGAGGCGCCGGACGTGGTGGTCATGGCCACCGGCGGCGTGCCCAATCCCGGCCACGCCAGCGGCCATGAGCACGCCGTTTCCACCTGGGACATCCTCACCGGCAAGGTCGAGCCCACCGGCTCGGTGCTGCTGTTCGACGAGATCGGCGGCCACAACGCCGCCTCCACCGCCGAGGTGCTGGCGAAGAAGGGCTGCCTGGTCGAGATGGTGACGCACGACGTGCAGATCGCGCAGGAGGTCGGCACCACCAACAAGCCGGTGCATCTGCGCGAACTCTACAAGCTCGGCGTGGTGATGACGCCGAACACCGAGCTGATCGAGATCTACCCCGAGGGCAACCGCCTCATCGCCGCCCTGCGCAACACCATGACCGACGCCGAGGAAGAGCGCGTGGTCGACCGCGTCGTGGTCGATTACGGCACGCTCCCCGTCGACTCCCTGTTCGAGGCGCTGCGCGGCGCCTCGGTCAATGACGGCGAGACCGATCTCGACGCCCTCGTCGCCGGCCGCCCGCAGCGCTGGACCGGCCAGCCCGGCTTCGCGCTCTACCGCGTCGGCGATGCCTGGACCGGGCGCAACATCCACGCCGCGCTCTACGATTCGCTCCGGCTCTGCAAGGATTTGTGAGGCGAAGCGGGCCATGATCGCCTCGATGGATCCGCAAATGGAACGTCTCCCCCGGGCTTGGCCCGGTCATGATGGCGCTCGGCATGCGGTGCCCCCCTGCCCCCTCACCCCACCCTCTCCCCCGCGGGGAGAGGGCTCCCGCGCCCGCGCGCTTCTTTCTCGCCTTTCCCGCTGGCGGGTTGTCCTCACCTCTCCCCGTCGGGGAGAGGTCGACCCGCAGGGCCGGGTGAGGGGTCGCGCCGCTTCCCCTGCGAGGCGCGCCGATGACTGAATTGGCCCTGCTCCTCTCGCTCACCGTCCTCGCCATGGTCGCCGTCGCCGGCACGCTGGCCACGCGGCGCGCGCTTCTGTGGCGCATCGGCGGCGCGGCGAAGGTCGATTGGGCGGCCGGCCTGCTCGCTTTGCCCAGGCGCTACCTCGTCGATGTCCACCACATTGTCGGGCGCGACGCTTACGCCGCGCGCATGCACGCGCTGGCCGCCGGCGGGCTCATCGTCGGCTCAGCGCTGGCGCTGCTCGGTCTCGTCCCCGCGCTGGGCGATATCAGGCTGTTCTGGTGGCTCACGGCGCTGGCCTTCGCCGCCGCCTTTGCCGGCGGGGCGATGGTCGGGCGGCGGCGGTACCCGAGGCGGCCGGCCCGGCTGTCCGGCGGCCGGTTCCAGCTTCTGCCGTTCCTGCTCGCGGCCTATGCCGGCGGCGGTTTCCTCGTCGCGCTGGACGCCTCGCTCGGTGGCGCGCTATGGCCGCTCGGCTGCGCCGGCCTCGCCTTCGCCGCGGTCGGCGGCCTCGGCCTCGCGCTGCAGATCGACCGCGGGCCGATGCGCCACGCCTTCGCCGGTGCCGCCCATCTCGTCGCCCATCCCCGCCCCGGGCGATTCGCCGGCGAGCGCGCCACCGCCCTCGCCCCGCTCGCTCTCGACACCCCGCGCCTCGGCGCCGCCATGCCGGAGGATTTCGCCTTCAACCGGCTGATCGGCTTCGACGCCTGCATCCAGTGCGGGCGCTGCGAGGTGGCCTGCCCGGCCTTCGCCGCCGGCCAGCCCTTGAACCCCAAGCGGCTGATCCAGGACCTCGCCGCCAGCCTGCAACCGCACGCCAGCAACGCGACTTACGCCGGCAGCCCCTACCCCAATGCCCGCCCGGTCGCCGGCGTCGGCGGGCCGGGCCTGCCGATCGTCGGCATCGGGGCGATGATCCACCCGGACACGCTGTGGTCCTGCACCACCTGCCGCGCCTGCGTCGAGGAATGCCCGATGATGATCGAGCATGTCGACGCCATCATCGACCTGCGCCGCTTCCAGACGCTGGAACTCGGGGCCGTGCCACCAAGGGCCGCTCTTCCGCTGATGGAACTGCGCTATGCCGACGAGCCTTCCGGCCGCCCGCTTGCCGCCCGCACCGATTTCGCCGCCGGCCTCCCTTTGCCGCTGATGGCGACCAGGGGCGGCGCCGATATCCTGCTCTGGCTCGGCGAGGGCGCCTATGAGCTGCGCTATGGCCGCACCCTGCGGGCCCTTGTCAGCCTGCTGCACAAGGCGAAGGTCGACTTCGCCGTGCTCGGCGCGGAGGAGCGCGACTGCGGCGACCTCGCCCGCCGGCTCGGCGACGAGGCCGGCTTCCAGCGCCTCGCCCGCGCGAATATCGAGACGCTCTCGCGCTACCGCTTCGCCCGCATCCTCACCGCCGACCCGCACGCGCTGCACGCGCTGCGCAATGAATACAAAGACTTCGGCGGCGCCTACGAGGTGGTCCACCACACCGCCTTCCTCGACGAACTGGCGGCCACCGGCCGGCTCGAACTCGGCGCGCTGAGTGAGGCGCGCGTCACCTATCACGACCCCTGCTATCTCGGCCGCTACAATGGCGAGGTGGACGCCCCGCGCCGCCTGCTCGACCGGCTCGGCATCGCGCGGCTGGAGATGGAGCGTTCCGGCAAGCGCTCCATGTGCTGCGGCGGCGGCGGCGGCGCGCCGGTATCGGACATCGAGGGCGAGCGGCGCATTCCCGATATCCGCATGGCGCAGGCCATGGCGACCGGCGCCGGCATCGTGGCGGTAGCCTGCCCGCAATGTTCCGCCATGCTGGAGGGCGTCACCGGCGAGCGCCCGGCGGTGCACGACATCGCCGAACTGGTGCTGATGGCGGTGGAGCGCGCCGACGCGGCGCCCGCGCGCACAGCGGAGGGCGTGGCATGAGCCGCCCGCGCAAGGACCCCCGCGCCGCTCGCGCCGCCCGCCGCGCCGGCGGCGGCACCCGC
>NZ_JAHBGC010000038.1:54336-141878 GCF_018390645.1 Ancylobacter dichloromethanicus | reverse complement strand
CCGCGCGCGCCGCCCACCGCGTCGCCGGCGGCACCCGCCCACGCTTCGACCTCGCCGCCACCCCCGCGCCCACCGGCCGCCTGCGCCGCGACCCGAGGGCGGAGGAACGGCTCGCCTTGGTGCCCGGCACGGCGCGCCGCCGGCTCGACCGCGCCCAGCGCGTGCCCGCCGCCGAGGCCGCACCTTCCGCCATCACGGCAGCAATAGACGCCGCGCCGCGCCTCGTGGTGATCGCCGAGCCGGCCTATCTCGTCGCCTTGGTGCCGGACGCGCCGGGCGGGCGGCTGACCCCCGCCGACCGCCAGCTGTTCGGCGCCGCGCGGGCACTGGCCGATGCCGGCGGCGGCGCGGTGCTCGCTTTGGTCGAGCGGCCCGGCGAGGAATTCGGCCCCGCCGGCGCCGACCGCGTGCTCGCCCTGCCCGTCTCCGGCTATGACCCCGAGGCGAAGGCGCTGGCGCTCAACGCCGCGCTCGCCGCGCTCGACCTGCGCCATGTCCTCTTCCCCGAAAGCGCGGATGGCGGCGATCTCGCCCGCCGCCTCGCCGCGCTGTCGGGCGCGCCGTTCTTCGCCGCCGCCGAGAGCCTCTCGCCCAAGGCCGTCACCCGCGCCGCCCATGGTCGCCGCGTCGAGCAGCGCCGCGCCCCGCCGCGCCTGATCAGCCTCGCCCCCGACGCCGTCGCCCCCCATGCCGGCAGCCGGCACGAGGCCCTGCCGGTCGCATTCGCCTTCCCCGAGCCGACCGGCGGCGGCATCCTCTCCGCCGAGTTCATTCCGGCCGATCCGGCGAAAGTGCCGCTGGCGGAAGCCGATTTCGTCGTTTCCGCCGGCAATGGCGTCACCGACCTCGCCACCTTCCGGGCACTGGTGGCGGCGCTGAACGCCACCCCCGGCGCCAGCCGCATGCTGTGCGATGCCGGGCTGATGCCGCGCAGCGCGCAGGTCGGCGCCTCCGGCACAGTGCTCGACGCGCGCGGCTATTTCGCCCTCGGCATCGCCGGCGCGCCGCAGCACCTGCAGGGCGTGGCCAGGTGCGAGCATGTGATCGCCGTCAACACCGACCTGCACGCCGCGATGATCGAGCGCGCCGGGCTCGCCGTGGTGGCGGACGCGCAGCTTGTGATGCCGGCGCTCTTGAGGCTCCTCCAGGATGAAGCCCGGCAACCGGAGCGCCAGCCGTGAGGATCGCCGTTCTCCTCTCCGCCGGCCGCCACCCGGTCTCCGGCCGCCCCGCGCCGGTGCCGGTGGAACTTCAGGCGCTGGGCCTCGCGCTCGGTCTCAGCGATGAGGTCACCGGCCTGCATGCCGGCCCCGACATCGGCCCGCTGCGCGACGCGCTCGGCCACGGCCTGCCGCGCCTCATCCATCTGGCGAGCGAGGCCGAGGACGACCCCGTGCCCGGCCTCGCCGCCGCGCTGGCGTCGGGCGGTTTCGATCTCGTGCTCGCCGGTCGCGCCGGCCAGGGCGGCGAGGATTCCGGCCTGCTGCCCTATGCGCTGGCGCGCGCGCTCGGCCTGCCGATCGTCGCCGACGCCGTGGCGCTGGCGCCAGGCGCCGCGCCCGGCACGCTGATCGTCGAGCAGGCACTGGCGCGCGGCGCGCGGCGGCGGCTGGTGATCCGGCTGCCGGCGGTCGTCACCGTGCATCCCGCCGCCCCGGCGCCGGCGCCCTTCGCCTTCGCCGCCGCGCGGCGGGGCATCGTCGACGTGCAGGCCGGCCCGTCCGCCGCCGAGCCCGCGCGCCCCGCCAGCGAGGAGCGCCCCTACCGGCCGCGTCCGAAACTCATCGCCCGGGCGGGCGCCGGCGCCTCCGCCGCCGAACGGCTGAAGGCCGCGACCGAATCCGCGAGCGGCGGGGGCCGCCTGCTGGTCGCCCCTTCGCCCGAAGAGGCGGCGGGCGAGATTCTCCAGCACCTGCGCGCGCTCGGCCTGCTGCCGGGCCGCTGAGAGCCGGTTCGGAATCACCTCCACCCCCGTCATCCCGCCACGACCGCCGGTTCCGTCCGGGACCCGGACCGTGACGGTATCGTGGTAGACGATCCCGGCTTTTCGCCTCCGGCCGGGCCGTTCCGAACAGGCGCGCGGAGCGGTTGTTTCGTTCGTGGCGCCGACAGGCGCCCGGCCGTTTCTTCATTCATGCGTCATCAAGCGCTGCTTTTTTATTCTTGAGGTGGTAATACTACCGCCTCTCGAACAAATATGACGAGCGACATGTTTAGCCGGGCGCCTTTCTCTTTCTCCGTAATTCGTTGGTTTTACCGGACGCCGGTCGTAGCTTTCGCTACGTCGTTGCTGATTTTATCTTTGTTGTTTCTCGTATTCCCGGCAATCGACCGCAATATCTCACATATTTTCTTTCAGCCCGGCACCGGCTTTCCCGCCGCCCGCATCGAGCTGCTGAGGAGTTTCCGCAATTTCGCTTCCAATCTGGCGATGACGCTTCCCATTGTCCTGGTCGTGGTGATCGTCCTCAAGCTCTCCTACCCCTCCAAGCCGAGCCTGCTGCCGCCGCGAATGTCGCTCTTCTTCATCACCCTGTTCCTGACCGGCCCCGTCCTGCTGGTGAACGGGCTGCTGAAGCCTTTCTGGGGCAGGCCGCGGCCGGTGAATGTCGAGGAATTCGGCGGCATGTGGCCGTTTCTGCCCGCCTGGATGGTGGGGCCGGAAGGGCTCGCCAACCGCTCCTTCTCGTCGGGAGAGGCGGCCACCGCCGCCTGCCTGCTGCCGCTCATCCTCTTCCTGCCGCGTGAATGGCGCTGGCAGGTCGGCGCACTGCTGAGCGTCTTCGTCGCCACGGTCAGCCTGAACCGCATCGCCTTCGGGGCGCATTTCCTTTCCGACGTGCTCATTTCCATCGGCCTGATGCTGGTGCTGGCCGCTGCGCTGCGCCACCTCATCTTCGTGCACTGCCGCGACACCCTGTCGGATGAAGCGCTGGAGCGGCAGTTGACCGCGCTCGGCCATCGCATGGCCGCCGACCGCGCCGCCTTCCGCCGCGGCCTGTCCGTCCGGCTGGCGCGGGCGCGCGGCGCCATCGCCAGCTTTTTCGCCAGCCAGCGCATCGCCCTGCGCAATCCCCGCCGGCTCGGCACCGCGCCGGGCACGGCCGCCGGGGCGGATACGACAGGCCGCCCGCCGGCGGGCCATGCGCAGGGCGGCGGCGCTACGGTCGGCTTCGGCAACGCCGCGCCCAACGGCTCCTAGAGCATTTTCGGACGGGCGCCCGATTGGCGTGCGGATCAGGCTCCGAATTACGGATAGAGAACGTTTTAACGATCTGATTGCGATGCAATCAGATCGGAACGTGCGCTAGCGCTGCGCCCGCACCCAGTCCGGCGCGGCATAGACCGGGGCATCGGACGGCGCCAGCAGCGGCCGGCCGAGAATATGATCGGCGGCCTTCTCCGCCATCATGATGGTCGGCGCGTTCAGATTGGCGTTGGTGATCGACGGCATGGCGGAGGAATCCACCACCCGCAGCCCCTCCACCCCGATCACCCGCATCTGCGGGTCCAGCACCGCCAGCGGGTCCGAGGGCGCGCCCATGCGGCAGGTGCAGGAGGGGTGATAGGCGCTCTCCGCCTTCGCCGCGACGAAGGCGTCGATCGCCTCGTCGCTCACCACCTGCGCGCCCGGCGCGATCTCCCGCCCGCGATAGGGCGCGAAGGCCTCCTGGGCGAAGATCTCGCGGGTGAGGCGCACCGCGGCCCGGAACTCGGCGCGGTCGTCGGGGTGGGTGAGGTAGTTGAAGCGGATGTGCGGCGCCTCCAGCGGGTCGGCCGAGGCCAGCCGCACCCAGCCCCGGCTCTTCGCCCGCATCGGCCCGACATGGGCCTGGTAGCCATGTTCGCTTGCCAGCCCCTGCCCGTCATAGGTCACGGCGAGCGGCAGGAAATGGTACTGGATATCAGGCGAGGCCACGCCGGGACCCGAGCGGATGAAGCCGCAGGCCTCGAAATGGTTGGTGGCGCCGAGCCCGTCCTTCCGCAGCAGCCAGCGCGCCCCGATCAGGCCGCGGGCGAACAGCCCCATCTTGGAATAAAGCGTGATCGGCTGGGTGCAGGCCTGCTGGAAATAGACCTCCAGATGGTCCTGCAGGTTCTCCCCCACCCCCGGCCGGTCGGCCATGATGTCGATGCCGAGCGGCCGCAGTTCCTCCGCCGCCCCGATCCCGGAGAGCTTGAGCAGTTGCGGCGAATTGATCGGGCCGCCGCACAGGATCACCTCGCGCGCCGCCCGCACCTCGTGCGTCGTGCCCCCGCGCGACCAGCGCACGCCGATGGCGCGGCGCCCCTCGAACAGGATGCGCTCGGCCCGCGCATGGGTCTCGACCTTCAGATTGGCGCGCTTCATCGCCGGCTTCAGATAGGCATTGGCCGCCGACCAGCGCACGCCGTCCCTGACGGTCATGTCCATGCGGCCGAAGCCTTCCTGGCGGTAGCCGTTCACGTCGTCGCTGGCGGGATAGCCGGCCTGCTGCGCCGCTGTGATGAAGGCGCGGTAGAGCGGGTTCTCCAGCGTGCCGTAGCGTGTCGCCAGCGGCCCGTCGCCGCCGCGATAGGCGTCGCCGCCCTCGCGCCGGCTCTCCGCCCGCTTGAAATAGGGCAGCACGTCGGCATAGGACCAGCCCTGCGCGCCCTCCTGCTGCCAGCGGTCGAAATCCGCCGGTGCGCCGCGCATATAGACGAGGCCGTTGATCGAGGAAGAGCCGCCCAGCACCTTGCCGCGCGGGCAGTGCATGCGCCGCCCGCCCAGCCCCGGCTCGGGCTCGCTCTCATACATCCAGTTGTATTTCTTCATGTTCATCGGGATGGAGAGCGCGCTCGGCATCTGGATGAACACGGAGCGGTCGGAGCCGCCAAATTCCAGCACCAGCACCCGGTTGGCGCCGTCCGCGCTCAGCCGGTCGGCCAGCACGCAGCCAGCCGAGCCGGCGCCGATGATGACATAGTCGAACAGGTCGTGGGCGCCGTCCTGCATCAGTAGGGCGCCTCGACGCGGCCGAGATTGACGTAGACGCTCTTGAGCTGGGTGTAATGCTCGATCGCCGCCCTGCCGTTCTCGCGCCCGAGCCCGGACTGCTTGACCCCGCCGAAGGGCAGCTCGATCGGCGTGATGTTGTAATGGTTGATCCAGCAGGTGCCGGCCTGAAGCTGGGCGATCACCCGGTGCCCGCGCGCGAGGTCGCGGGTGAACACGCCGGCGGCAAGGCCGAAATCGGTGTCGTTGGCGCGGGCGATCACCTCGTCCTCGTCGGTGAAGGACAGCACCGCCATCACCGGGCCGAAAATCTCCTCGCGCACGATGCTCATCGCCTCGTCGCAGCCGTCGAACACGGTGGGGGCAATGAAGCAGCCCTTGCCCAGCGCCCCTGTCGTGACGCGGTGGCCGCCGGCGAGCAGCCTGGCGCCCTCGGCCCTGCCCTTCTCGATATAGGACAGCACCTTCTCCATATGCTCGGGCGAGATCAGCGCGCCGACCTGCGTCGCCGGGTCCAGCGGGTCGCCGACCACCATCCTCGCCACGCGCTCCTTCAGCTTTTCGAGGAAGGCGGGGCGCACGCGCTCATGCACGAAGACGCGGGTGCCGTTGGAACAGACCTCGCCGGCGGAATAGAAGTTCGCCAGCATGGCGCCGGACACCGCGTCGTCGAGATCGGCATCCTCGAACACGATCAGCGGCGACTTTCCGCCGAGTTCCAGCGTCACATATTTCAGCGTGCCGGCGGCATCCGCCATCACCTTCTTGCCCGTCCCGACCTCGCCGGTGAGCGACACCTTGGCGATGCCGGGATGGCGGGTGAGCAGCCGCCCGGTATCGGCAAAGCCCTGCACGACGCTGAACACGCCCTCGGGCACGCCGGCCTCGGCGTAGATTTCGGCCAGCTTCAGCGCGGTGAGCGGGGTCAGTTCCGCCGGCTTGAAGATCATCGCGTTTCCGCAAGCCAGTGCGGGGGCGGATTTCCAGCAGGCGATCTGCAACGGGTAGTTCCACGCGCCGATGCCGGCGACGATGCCGAGCGGCTCGCGGCGGGTATAGCCGAAGGCGCTGGGCCCCAGATCCACATGCTCGCCCGACAGCGTGGCGGCGAGGCCGGCATAATATTCCAGGCACTCCGCGCCCGAGAGCACGTCGACCACGCTGGTTTCCTGGATCGGCTTGCCGGTGTCGAGCGTCTCCAGCCGCGCCAGTTCGTCATTGCGGGCGCGCAGCAAATCCACCGCGCGCCGGAGAATGCGCCCGCGCTCGGCCCCGGTCATCGCCGCCCATGTCTTCTGACCCGTGCGCGCGGCGGCCACCGCGGCGTCGACCTCCGCCTCGCCGGCGATCTCGATCTCCGCCAGCACCTCGCCGGTGGCGGGGTTGGAGGTGGTGAAGGTGGCGCCGCCGGTGGGGCGGTAATGCCCGCCAATATGGTTGGCGTGCGGCTTGGGAGGGGTGCTCATGGTCGAGGGTCCGTTGGTGGAAAGCGCCGGCGCGGCGGCGGCGATCTGGGCATCGACGAAAAGCGCGGCGACCTGTCGCGCGCTGACCGAATCGGTCTCGCCGGCGTCGGAAAGCGAGGAGCGCAGCCACAGCCCGTCGATGACGGCGGCGATGGTGATGGCGAGGCGGTGGACATCGGCCGGCGCCACCAGCCCGCGCAGATCGTGACGCAGATTGGCCAGCATGCGCGCCTGGTAGATGCGCTGCACCCGGCGCAGCCGCTCGGAATGCAGCACCTGCCCCCAGAAGGCGAGCCAGACGCTGGACGTGCGCTGGTCGAACTCCTCGGGCGCCAGATTGGCGTCGATCAGCGCCTGCACGCGGGCACGGGGCGTGCAGGCGGCGCCGAGCCGCTGCGCGGTGGCACGGTAGAGCCGCAGCGAGAGGTGACGCAGCGTCGCCTCCAGCAGCCCGTCCTTATCGCCGAAATAATGTGCCACCAGCCCGGGCGAGACGCCGGCCCGACGGGCGATCTGCGACAGCGTGGAGGCGTTGAAGCCGATCTCGGCCAGCGAATCGATGGTGGCGTCGATCAGCTGGCGGCGGCGCACATCTTCCGGCGCGCGGCGGCGGGTCTCATCGTCCCCACGCGCCTCACCGGCCTGACCGTCCTCCTGATCGAACCGCGCCTGATGCTTCTGCGCCTGCGCATTCGCCCGGGCCACCGGCACCTCCTGATCGTCGCGAAGGGCTATTGAATAGTCGTACAATACATGGATCGCCCTTCGCCGCAACACCTTCCCGAACACCTGTCCGGGGGCAAGATCAGGCGTCGCAGCGCTTCTGCTGCGGCGGCGGATTTCGTCAAACGGGCAGCAGAAACGCCGATATTTAGTCGCTTCTGTGTAAAAATTGCGCGTGACAAATGGTCCGATCGCGTTTTGAATAGCTGTTCAAGAGAAGCCTCCAGAGGCCGTATGCCGGTGTCAGGGTGTCGAGGACACCGCAGGTGCCGCGAGGGTCGATGACGTTCAGACGCCGCTGCGCGAACGCCGCCGTCCCCGACTTGCCGATTCCGGCCGTACCGGGCTTGGCCTCAGGCCATACCGGTTCCATGATCCTGACAGGATGCCAACGGGGAAAAAATAACGATGCGCACGTTCAAATTCGTGGCTGCCGCCGCCCTCGGGCTGATGCTCGGCGTCGCCCCTCAGCCGCGCGACACGGCCCATGCCGCCGAGCCCGCGGCCTGCAAGACGGTCCGTTTCGCCGATGTCGGCTGGACCGACATCACCGCCACCACCGCCCTCGCCTCCTCGATCCTGGAGGCCCTCGGCTACACCCCGAAGACCCAGGTGCTGTCGGTGCCGGTGACCTACAAGTCGATGCAGACCAAGGACATCGACGTGTTCCTCGGCAACTGGATGCCGACCATGGAGGCCGACCTCGCCCCCTATCGCGAGGACAAGAGCGTCGAGGTGATCGGCGTCAATCTCGAAGGCGCGAAGTACACGCTGGCGGTGCCAACCTATCTCTATGACGAGGGGCTGAAGTCCTTCGCCGACATCGCCAAGTTCAAGGACAAGCTCGACGGCAAGATCTACGGCATCGAGCCGGGAAATGACGGCAATCGCCTGATCCTCGACATGATCAAGGACGACAAATACGGCCTGAAGGGCTTCGACCTGGTCGAATCCAGCGAGCAGGGCATGCTCGCCCAGGTCGAGCGCGCCGCCCGCCGCAAGGAAGCCATCGTCTTCCTCGGCTGGGAGCCGCACCCGATGAACTCGAAGTACCAGATGAGCTATCTCTCGGGCGGCGACGACGTGTTCGGCCCGAACTATGGCGGCGCCACCATCTACACCAACACCCGCGCCGGCTACGCCGCCGAGTGCCCGAATGTCGGGACCCTGATCAAGAACCTGAAATTCTCGCTCGCCACCGAGAACGTGGTGATGGGCTATATCCTGCTCGACAGCATGGAGCCCGCCAAGGCCGCCGACAAGTGGCTGAAGGCCAACCCCACCGTGTGGGAGCCCTGGCTCGCCGGCGTCACCACCATCGACGGCAAGCCCGCCGTGCCCGCGGTGAAAGCCGCGCTCAAGCTCTGAAGACCATCGCCGTCCCGGCCGCCCGCAGGTTGAGCCGCGCCAGGCCGTCACCCCGGGCCCGGCCCGGAGATCCGCGACCCGGGCCTGGGGGTGAACGACGCGAAAGACGTGGATGGCCGGGCGAGGCCCGGCCATGACGAGGCATGGTGACGCCGGAGGTCCGCTCGGCCACGGCTGGAATAGACCCGCTCATCGCCACGAGGGAAGCAACCCATGTATGACTGGCTGACCGAGCACAAGATTCCATTGGGAATCTGGCTCCGCGACTTTGTCGACCTGCTCACCACCCATGGACAGGGCTTCTTCGATTTCATCTCGCTGGTGCTGGGGGCGCTGATCGGCGGCTTCACCGACGCGCTGCTCTGGGTGCCGCCGCTGCTGCTCATCGCGCTGTTCGGGCTGGCGGCGTGGCTGGTCCACCGCTCGGTCGGGCTGGTGGTGTTCATCGTCGGCTCGCTGCTGCTGGTCACCAATCTCGGCTACTGGTCGGCGACGATGGAGACGCTCTCCCTCGTCATCTGCGCCACGCTGGTCTGCGTCATCGTCGGCGTGCCGATCGGCATCGCCGCCGCGCACCGGCCCTGGCTCTACACCGCGATCCGGCCGATCCTCGATCTGATGCAGACCATCCCCACCTTCGTCTATCTGATCCCCACGCTGGTTCTGTTCGGGCTCGGCGCGGTGCCGGGGCTGATCTCCACCGTGATCTTCTCCATCCCCGCGCCGATCCGCCTCACCCATCTCGGCATCTCCTCGGTGCCGCCGGCGCTCTACGAGGCCGGCAAGGCGTTCGGCGCCACCAAGACCCAGCTCCTGTTCAAGGTGGAACTGCCCTACGCCCTGCCCACCATCATGGCCGGCATCACCCAGTGCATCATGCTGAGCCTGTCCATGGTGGTGATCGCCGCTTTGGTCGGCGCCGACGGCCTCGGCAAGCCGGTGGTGCGGGCACTGAACTCGGTGAACATCGCCATGGGCTTCGAGGCGGGCCTTGCCATCGTCGTCCTCGCCATCGTGCTCGACCGCGTCTGCAAGCGGCCAGAGCGCCGCTCGCGAAAGGGCTGAACCATGGCTGCCGTTGAATTCCGCAACATCGACATCGTCTTCGGCGCCGACCAGAAAGGCGCTTTGAAGCTCATCGACGAGGGCCGCACGCGCGACGAGATCCTCGCCGCCACCGGCACCGTGCTCGGCGCGGCGGGGGTGAGCCTTGCCGTCGAGCGCGGCGAGATCTGCGTGCTGATGGGCCTGTCCGGTTCGGGCAAGTCGACCATATTGCGCGCCATCAACCGGCTGAACGAGGTGGCGCGCGGCGAGGTGCTGGTCGAGCACAATGGCGCCGCGATCGACGTCGCCCATTGCGACGAGGCCACGCTGCGCGACATCCGCATGCACACCGTCTCCATGGTGTTCCAGCAGTTCGGCCTGCTGCCCTGGCGCACCGTGCGCGACAATGTCGGCTTCGGGCTGGAGCTGCGCGGCATGGGCGCGGCCGAGCGCAACCGCATCGTCGACGAGAAGCTGGCCATGGTCGGCCTCACCAACTGGGCCGGCAAATACACCAGCGAACTTTCCGGCGGCATGCAGCAGCGCGTCGGCCTCGCCCGCGCCTTCGCCACCGACGCCGAAATCCTGTTGATGGACGAGCCCTTCTCGGCGCTCGACCCGCTGATCCGCGACAAGCTGCAGGACGAACTGCTCGACCTGCAGCGGCGCATCCACAAGACCATCGTGTTCGTCAGCCACGATCTCGACGAGGCGCTCAAGCTCGGCAACAAGATCGCCATCATGGAGGGCGGGCGCATCGTCCAGGCCGGCACCGCCGAGGACATATTGCTGCGCCCGGCCAATGACTACGTCGCCGAATTCGTGAAGCACATGAACCCGCTCAACGTGCTGCGCGGCACCGCGGTGATGCGCCCGGCGGCGAGCCTCGCCCGTGAAGGCGATTCCGTGGTGCTGGACAGGGACGGCCGGGTAAAGGTGAAGGTCGATCCCGAGGGGCGCCCGCTCTCGCTCGATCTCGATGGCCGCGCCGGCGTGCTCGCCACCGCCGATGGCGAGGCCGGGGTGATCGACGACAAGCTGGCGCATGACGCCGACTGCATCGTCGCGCCCGTCGACCTCAAGCTGAAGGCGGCGATCGAGCTGAAGCGCCACACCGACCTGCCGATCCTGCTGGTCGACAGCCTGGGCCGCCTCGCCGGCCTGTGCGACGACGACGAGATCTACCGCGGCCTGCTGCGGCGGCTGGACGGCTAGCCCGAAAGGCGGCCGTCAGGCCGCCGCCAGCCCGACCGCTTCCACCACGCCGTTGACCACCGCCTCGACCAGGTCGCGATTGTCGCCCTCGCCCATCACCCGGATCACCGGCTCGGTGCCGGAGGGGCGGATGAGCAGCCGGCCATGGCTGTTCAGCTTCAGCTCGGCGGCGGCGATCGCCTTCAGCACGCCGTCATCCTCCAGCGGCCGGCCGCTCTTGTAGCGCACATTGCGCAGCACCTGCGGCAGCGGCTCGAAACGGTGGCACACTTCCGACGCCGGGCGCTGGCGCCGTTGCACCACGGCCAGCACCTGCAACGCCGCGACCAGGCCGTCGCCGGTGGTCGAATAGTCGGACAGGATGAGGTGGCCGGACTGCTCGCCGCCGACATTGAAGCCGTGGGTGCGCATGTGCTCCAGCACGTAGCGGTCGCCCACCGGGGTGCGGTCGAGCGACAGGCCGAGGCCGCCGAGATGGCGCTCCAGTCCGAGATTGGACATCACGGTGGCGACGATGCCGTTGCGTGCCAGCCGCCCATCCTCGTGGAAGCTCTCCGCCACCACCGCCATGAGCTGGTCGCCATCCACCAGATGGCCCTTCTCGTCGACGATCAGCACCCGGTCGGCGTCGCCGTCGAGCGCGATGCCGATATCGGCGCGCACTTCGCGCACCTTGGCCATCAGCGCTTCCGGCGCGGTCGAACCGACCTCGCGGTTGATGTTGAAGCCATCCGGCTGGTCGCCGATGGTGACGACCTCGCAGCCGAGCTCCCACAGCGCCTCGGGCGCCACCCGATAGGCCGCGCCATGGGCGCAGTCGAGAACCACCCGCAGCCCGTCGAAGGACTGGTTGCGCGGCAGGGTGCGCTTGGCGAACTCGATATAGCGCGCATGCACGCTCTCGATGCGCTTGGCGCGGCCCATATTGGCCGGCTGGGCCAGCATGCCCGTCATGTCGCCGCAGATAAGCTCCTCGATCCGGCTCTCCAGCTCGTCGGAGAGCTTGTAGGCATCGGGTCCGAACAGCTTGATGCCGTTGTCGTCATAGGGGTTGTGCGAGGCGGAGATCATGACGCCGAGATCGGCGCGCATGGAACGCGTCAGCATGGCCACCGCCGGCGTCGGCATCGGGCCGAGCAGCAGCACGTCCATGCCAACGGCGGTGAAGCCGGCGACGAGCGCGTTTTCGATCATGTAGCCGGACAGGCGTGTGTCCTTGCCGATGACGACGCGGTGGCGGTGGTCGCCGCGCTGGAACACCAGCCCGGCCGCCATGCCGACCCGCAACGCGAGATCAGGTGTGATGATCCCGTTGGCCCGTCCGCGAATGCCGTCCGTGCCGAAAAAGGTGCGTGCCATGCCCTGCCTCATGCGAATCGGCGCCCTCCCGGCGCGACGGCGGTTTCCGCCTCTCACTGTTCTCTAGCACCGAGTATGCCGGCAAGTGTTTCACAAAGTGTAAGCGTTCGTTGCGTGGCACAGCCTGTGTGAAGCCTCCGGCTCATGCCGGTGGAACCGCGCCTCAACGCGACATTGTCTCGCGAGACAGATATCTCCCGGCCGAGGATGCTTCACCGATGGCGCGCCCGGCAGGGTCGGGGCCAAATAAAAAGGGAAGACTTGCTTGCGCAGGTCTTCCCTTTATCGAAGGTTCGGCGTGGATCACGCCTGCGGCTGCGGCTCCATGCCGGCATCCGGGCGCGGCGGGCGGTTCTTTCCCGCGCTGGGCACCACCGAGCCGCGGGTATTGGCCGGTTCGATCGTGGTGTCGCGCACCGGCGCATTGCCGTCGAGCAGGCCGATGATCTCGTCGCCGGACAGCGTCTCGTATTCCAGCAGGCCGCGCGCCAGCATCTCGAGCTGATCCTTGCTCTCGGTCAGGATGCGCTTGGCCTCGGCATAGCCCTCGTCGACCAGGCGGCGCACTTCGCTGTCGATGGTCTGCGCCGTCGCCTCGGAGACGTTCTGCTGGCGCTGCATCGACATGCCGAGGAACACCTCGTCATTGTTCTCGCCATAGGCGACATTGCCGAGCTTGTCCGAGAAGCCCCAGCGCGTGACCATCATGCGGGCGAGGCGGGTCGCCTGCTCGATGTCGGAGGCCGCGCCGGACGTCACCTTGTCATGGCCGAAGATCAGTTCCTCGGCCACCCGCCCGCCCATCATGATGGCAAGGCGCGAGGTCATCTGCTCATAGGACATGGAGAGCTTGTCGCGCTCCGGCAGCTGCATGACCATGCCGAGCGCGCGGCCGCGCGGAATGATGGTCGCCTTGTGGACGGGATCGGTCGCCGGCACCTTGAGCGCGACGATGGCATGGCCACCCTCGTGATAGGCGGTCAGCATCTTCTCGTCCTCGGTCATGACCAGCGAGCGGCGTTCCGCGCCCATCATAACCTTGTCCTTGGCGTCCTCGAAATCGCTCATCGTGACCATGCGCTTGTTGCGGCGCGCGGCCATCAGGGCGGCTTCGTTGCACAGATTGGCGAGATCGGCGCCGGAGAAGCCGGGCGTGCCGCGGGCGATCACCTTGAGGTTCACGTCCGGCGCGACCGGGACCTTGCGGGCGTGGACCTTGAGGATCTGCTCGCGGCCGACCACGTCCGGGTTCGGCACCACGACCTGGCGGTCGAAGCGGCCGGGACGCAGCAGCGCCGGGTCCAGCACGTCGGGGCGGTTGGTCGCGGCGATGAGGATGATGCCCTCATTGGCCTCGAAGCCGTCCATCTCGACCAGCAGCTGGTTCAGCGTCTGCTCGCGCTCGTCATTGCCGCCGCCCAGGCCGGCGCCGCGATGGCGGCCGACAGCGTCGATTTCGTCGATGAAGATGATGCAGGGCGCGTTCTTCTTCGCCTGCTCGAACATGTCGCGCACGCGGCTGGCGCCGACGCCGACGAACATCTCGACGAAGTCGGAACCCGAAATGGTGAAGAACGGCACGTTGGCCTCGCCGGCGATGGCGCGGGCGAGCAGCGTCTTGCCGGTGCCGGGGGGGCCGACCAGCAGCACGCCGCGCGGAATGCGTCCGCCGAGGCGCTGGAACTTCTGCGGATCACGCAGGAAGTCGACGATCTCGGTGAGGTCGCTCTTGGCCTCGTCGATGCCGGCGACGTCCTCGAAGGTGACCCGGCCATGCGCCTCGGTCAGCAGCTTGGCGCGGCTCTTGCCGAAGCCCATCGCCTTGCCGCCCGCCCCGCCCTGCATCTGGCGCGACAGGAAGATCCACACGCCGATCAGCGCGATGAAGGGGAGCCAGGAGATCAGCAGGCTGACGAACCACGGCACATTGTCGGTCAGGGGCTTGGCGGTGATCGACACGCCCTTGCCGTAGAGCCGCTGCACCAGCGAGGGATCGTTGGGCGAATAGGTCTGGAAGGCGCGCCCGTCGGTGAAGGTGCCGGTAATCTCCGGCCCCTGGATCACCACGTCGCGCACGCGGCCCTGATCGACCTCGTTGAGAAGCTGCGAGAAGCTGATGTCGTTCGTCGCCTGACGCTGCGCCGGATTCTGGAACAGCGAGAAAAGCGCCAGAAGCAGAAGAACAATGATCACCCAGAGGGCGAAATTCCGAATGTTGGCGTTCATCATGTCCCTTTCGGCGTCGGACCCGACCGACGCGCGGGTACCGCCGGCGCTGGCGGCCCTCCCTTGTCGCACCGTAATTTAGGTGTCGCATTGATCCTTGCCAAGATGGCCGGGGCAAGGCGTTTGCGGCCATCCGCGCAATTCGGCGTCAGCGGACGTCCCGGACCGGCCGGCGCCGTGGCGCCGGACCGATGGTGACGGCGTGGCGGTTCACCCGCACCAGCGCCCCGGCAAGCGTGCGCGCGCCATGTTCGGCCGCGCCGAGACCGGCGATCCAGCCGGCCAGCGCTTCCAGCTTGGCGAGTTCCACCGGCCCCTCGCCTCTCGCGGCAATCGCCCTCCCGACAAGGCGCAGGACGATCTCCTCCGGCAGCGCGGCAAGACCGGCGCGGGCGAGGCGAATCGGTCCGCCGGTGCCTCCCTCGGTCGTCCACAGCGTCGCGGCGGCGGCATCGGCCGACGCCTCCAGCGCCGCCTCGGCGCGCGCCATGCGGCGGGCGAGGCGCGTCAACGCTGCAGCATCGAGCCCTTCTGCAGCTAGAGATGGCAGCAGTTCCCGCAGTCGTGCGCGGGCAAAGCGCGGGTCGCTGTTCGAGGGGTCCACCACGAAGCCGATACCGGCCGTGCGGCACAGCGCGACCAGTTCGGCCTTGGGCAGGCCGAGCAGCGGGCGCAGAAGGGCGAGCGAACCCAGCGGACGCGCCGCCGGAATGCCCGCCAGCCCGCCAAGGCCGGAGCCGCGCATCAGCCGGAACAGCACGGTTTCCGCCTGGTCGTCGCGGGTGTGGGCGGTGGCGAGGGCACCGGCGCCGATCGCATCGGCGTGGGCCGCCAGCGCCTCGTAGCGCGCATGCCGCGCCGCCTCCTGCAGCCGCGTGCCCGGCAGCTTCGCCGGCAGGTCGAGAATCGCGTGCGGCAGGCCAAGCCCTTGCGCGAGAACACGAATCGCCTGCGCCTCGGCACGCGATTCCGCCCTCAGCCCATGATCGACGGTGGCGACGTGAAGCTCCGTCCGTCCGCCGCACAGCGCCTGCCAGCGCTGCGCGAGCAGCATCAGCGCGGTCGAATCCGGTCCGCCGGAAACGGCCAGCAGCACCCGGCCATGGGCGGCGAAGGGCGCGAAAAGCGTCGCGAGTTCAGCGCCGGACGGGCCGGTGGAGCGGCCATGCGTCGCAGCCTCAGCAGCCGGCGCGCTTCTGCTCACGCGCCACCCCCTGCTTGATGGTGGCGGAGGCACGCGGGTATTTGTTGCCGACCGCATTGAGGGTGGCGCACGCCGCATCCTTCTCGCCAATGGCGGCCAGCGACTGGCCGAGCCGCAGCAACGCGTCCGGCGCCTTCACCGCATTGGGAAAGTCGGTCGAGACCTTGAGGAAATTCTGCGCCGCCTCCTTGTAGGATTTGCGCAGGTACTGGCTCTCGCCGAGCCAGTAATAGGCGTCCGGCGCGGCGCGGTCGGTGGGGTAGAGCTTCACGAACTGCTCGAAGGTCTGGCCCGCCAGCGTATAATCCTGCCGCTGCAGGGCGCCGAAGCCGAGATCGAACATGTCCTTCGGCGTGCTCGCCGCCGCCGCCGGGGCGCCCGCCACCGAACCCGACAGGGCGCCAAGGTCCATCGGCACGCCCCCCGGCCCGGAAGGGGGCGTGGTGCCGAGCGGACGCGGCGCGCCGGGAGCGCCCGCCTGCGCGGAGGGATCGAACACGTCGGAACGGCGGCCGGGCTCGCCCGCCGGCGCCGCGCCGGTGCCGCCCTGCAGCAGTCGCACCTGCTGCTCAAGCTGCTGGTTGCGATACTGCAGTTCCTCGATCTGCCCGGTCATCTGGCGGAACTGGTTCTCCAGCCGGTCGATCCGGGTGACCAGGCTGTCACTCTCGCCGGCCTGCTCCGGCTGGTTGCCCGAGCGCACCTGCCCTGGCGGCTTGAATAGGTTGCCGAAGAAATTGTTGTCCGCCTGCGCCTGTGCCGTCTCCAATGGGACGAAGGGCGCGGCGAGAGCGGCGAAAAGCACGAAGGCGGCGGGTCGAGGCAAGCGAACGGTCATCATGGCCATGCACTGGAACGGGATCAGCGATGCGGCAGCGAGCGCCGCGCGTACTCCATTTGAGCATACCGGGCGGATCACGTCCAAAGTTTGACCCCGCGGTCAAAGGGCGGCGACATCATCGGCGCCCCAAATGAAAACCCGGCCCGCGGAGCGGGCCGGGTTGGAAAAGTCCGGCTGACGCGGCGCTCAGGTGCCGGTGGCGTTCAGCACGGTGACGGCGCGGCGGTTCTGCGACCAGCACGAGATGTCGTTGCAGACCGCGACCGGGCGCTCCTTGCCGTAGGAGATGGTGCGCATGCGGTTTGCCGCGACACCGCGCTGGACCAGATAGTCGCGCACGCTCTGGGCGCGCCGGGCGCCGAGCGCGATATTGTATTCGCGGGTGCCGCGCTCATCGGCGTGGCCCTCGATGGTGAAACTGTACTTGGCGTAGTGGTTGAGCCACTGCGCCTGCTTGTCGAGCGTCGCCTGCGCCTGCGGCGACAGGCTGGTCTGGTCGCTCTCGAAGAACACGCGGTCGCCGACCGAGACGATGAACTCCTGCGGGCTGCCGGGAGGCGCCGAGCCCAGCGCCGCGCCGGCGCCGTCCATCGGGTTCTTGGCACAGGCGGCCGCGAGCATCGCGAAACCGATGATGAAGGCGACGCGCGCGCCGCCGAGATGGCGCAACATACCGATCATACCGCTGACTCCTGAATTCCGGACTGATCTGCCGACTGGCTTCTGGCGTCCATCAATGTTCCGTCGTGCTTTACGGAACCTTGCCGAATTGCGTCGATTTCGCGACCATGCCGTAAACCACCGCTTATGGTTAATCGTTCCCTGACAGAACCCGTTCAGGAACGCAATGGCGACCAGGCGGGGTCGGAGGCATAGCTCGGCGTAGGCACACGCTGCTCGTTGTAGCCGGTGATGTCGACCGTATAGAGCTGCGGGCCGCCGCTGCCGCCGGCATCGCGGAAGAACATGATCACACGCCCGTTCGGCGCGAAGGTGGGCCCTTCATTGTGGTAGCCCTCGGTCAGGATGCGCTCGCCCGACCCGTCCGGCCGCATCAGGCCGATGGCGAAGCGCCCCTGCGCCTGCTTGGTGAAGGCGATCACGTCGCCGCGCGGCGACCAGACCGGCGTCGAATAGCGCCCGTCGCCGAACGAGATGCGGTGCTGGTTCGAGCCGTCGGGGTTCATGATGTAGATCTGCGAGCCGCCGCCGCGGTCGCTCTCGAAGCAGATCTGCGAACCGTCCGGCGAATAGCACGGGGCGGTGTCGATCGCCGGCGTGTCGGTCAGCCTCGTGGTCGCCTTGGAGCGCAGGTCCATCACGAAGATATTCGAATCCGCCCCCTGCTGCAGGCTCAGAATCACCCGCTGCCCGTCCGGGGCGAAGCGCGGCGAGAAGCTCATATTGGGAAAATTGCCGACCACCTCGCGCTGGCCGTTCTCGATGTTGAGCAGATAGACCCGCGGCTCGCCCTGGCCATAGCTCATATAGGTGATTTCCTGGCTGGTCGGCGAGAAGCGCGGGGTCAGCACCAGGTCGTCGCCGCGCGTGAGATAGGTCACGTTGGCGCCGTCCTGATCCATGATGGCGAGGCGCTTGATTCGCTTCTCCTTCGGCCCGCTCTCGTCGACGAAGACGATGCGGGTGTCGAAATAGCCCTTCTCGCCGGTCAGGCGCTCATAGATCGCGTCGGCGATGATGTGCGCCACCCGGCGCCAGTTCTCCGGCTGGGTGAAATATTGCTGGCCGATCAGTTGCTGGCCGGCGAACACGTCCCACAGCCGGAACTCGGCCTTCACCCGGCCGTCCGGCTGGCGGGTGATACGGCCGGTGACCAGCGCCTGGGCGTTGATGACGCGCCAGTCCTGGAAGCGCGGCGAGGCGTCCGGATTGGCGATCTTCTCGACGAAGGCGGCCGGGTCGATGGGGGCGAACAGGCCGGAGCGGCGCAGATCGGCGGAGATGATCTGCGTCACCCCCTTGCCGGCCTCGATGTCCTGCGGGCTGCTGCCGCCGACGAAATCGGTGATGGCGATGGGCAGCGGCTGCACCGTGCCCGAGGTGATGTCGAGGCGTACCGCGGCCTGCGCCAGGCCCGGCGCGAGCGCCGCGCCGCCCAGCCCCGCACCGCCGAGCGCCGCCATGCCGACAAGGACCGACCGGCGGCCGACGAGGCCGTTGGCTTCAAGGGAAAAACGCCGCGACATTGTGGGTACCTCGGAAAAGAACAATCATCAATTAAGCATGGCCGGGTTGAAGCCCAGCTCGAGCTCGCGCCAGGTATCGTAACGGTCGGCGCGCAGCATCGGGAACGGATTGGACTGGTTGGCGATCTCGTACAGCGCCCGCTGGGCGGTCTCGCGCACCACCGGCGCATAGGCATTGCCCGCGCCCTGCACCTCGACGAGGTGCGGCGCGCCTACCATCTTGCGATCCGGGCTCAGCACGATCTTGAACACCACCGTCACCTGATCGGCGTTGACCGCCCCTGCCGGCAGCTTCCAGAAGCGGCTGATATAGGCCCGCAGCGCGTCGATTTCGGTCTGCGACAGCGACGTCGAGGTGCCGGCGGAGGCGCCGAGCGAGGCGGTGTTGTTGATCGTGTCGCCCAGCGCGGCCATGCGGCGCGGGTCCTGCTTGTTCAGCAGGGCGGCGATCTGGTTCGGGTTGAAGTCGCGCTCGGGGGCCGGCTCCTGCACCACCTTGGGCGGAATGTTCTTCGGCTTCTTCGGCGGCGCGGGCGGCGGCGGGGCGGCCTGCGCGGCCTCCTGCGGCTTGGGCGGCTCCTTCGGCGGCTCCGGCGGCTTGGCGGCGAGCGCCTCGGCGTCCGGCGGCGGGGGCGTGGCCGGCTTGGCCTCGGCCTGCGCGGCCGGGGGCTTGGGCTCGGCCGGCTTCGCCTCGGGCGGCGCAGGCGGGGGCGGCGGGGCGGAAGGCTCGTTGGCGGCCTTCACCTCGGGCTTCTCGGACACCTTGGATTCGAGATTCTCGGCCTGCTTGGGCGCGTCGACCTTCTCGGCGACAGGCTTGGGGTTCTCCTTCGGGGCGTCCTTCTTGCCGGCCATCATCTTGGACATTTCGGCGTCCGAAATGATGTCGATCGGCATGGATTCGGGCGGTGTCACCTCATAGGGCGAGGGAGACGCGAAGGAGACCGCCATGAAGCCGATGATGCCGACGTGAAGCGCCGCCGAGGAAAGCAAGCCCGCGCGCATGCCTCAGCCCCCCTGCTCGACTTCGGAGACAAGCGCCACGCGCTTGAAGCCGGCGCCGGACAGGCGGCCCATTACCCGCATCACCGAACCATAGTCGAGGCTCTTGTCGGCGCGCACGAAGATGCGCTCCTCATAGCCGGCCTTGCCGATCGCCTGCAGCTTCGGCACCAGCTCGTCGACCGGAATCTCGGTTTCCTGCAGGAAGATCTTGCCGTCCTTGGTGATGTTGATGACCAGCGGCTCGTTCTCCTGCGGCACCGCCTTGGCTTCGGTCTGCGGCAGGTCGAGCGGCACGCCCATGGTGAGCATGGGCGCGGCGACCATGAAGATGATGAGCAGCACCAGCATCACGTCGACCATCGGCGTGACGTTGATCTCGGACATGACGACGCCACCCGCGCGCCGGCGCGAACGCCGCGAGTGCCAGCCGCCTCCCGCTCCTCCTGCGGACATGCCCATTCGATCAGCCCCGTTCGTCGATCTGGCGCGACAAGATGGCGGAGAACTCGTCGGCGAAGCCTTCCAGCCGCGCCGCCTGCCGGTTCACCTGCGAAACGAACTTGTTATAGAAAATCGTCGCGGGAATGGCGGCGATGAGGCCGATTGCCGTCGCGAAAAGGGCTTCCGCGATGCCCGGTGCCACCACCGCGAGGCTGGTGTTCTTCGACGCCGCGATCGACTGGAAGCTGGTCATGATGCCCCATACCGTGCCGAACAGGCCGATGAACGGGCCGGCCGAACCCACCGTGGCCAGCACCAACAGCCGGTTCTCCAGCCGCTCCACCTCGCGGGCGATGGTGACGTTCATCACCTTGTCCAGCCGCTGGGTCAGGCCGGCAAGCGAGCGCGCGCCCCCTTCATAGGAGCGTTTCCACTCGCGCATTGCCGCCACGAAGATCGCCGCCATGGCGTGATTCTGCCGCGACGACAGCGAGCGGTACAGTTCCTCCAGGCTCTGCCCGGACCAGAAGGTGGTCTCGAAGCGATCCATTTGCCGCTTCATGCGGGTGAACAGGATGGTCTTGTCGATGATGATCGCCCACACCCAGACCGAGGCCAGCACGAGACCGGCCATCACCAGCTTCACGATGAAGTGTGCCTGAAGGAAAAGACCGATCAGCGACAGGTCGGCGCTGCCCAAGCCGGCGCCTGCGGGCGCGGCGATCGCGCCATTGGGCGCGGCCACCGCCTGGCCTTCGACCTGCGCCGTCGGCGCGCCGGTCACCGGCGCCGGCGCGTTCTGGGCGAGAGCGAACGACGCCGGTGCCGCCAGCAGCAGCATCACCGCGAGTAGAAGCTTCTTCAGCGTCATTAGGCCATTCCTGCCAGATCACTAGGGGTCGCACCGCCGCCGTGCATCAGCTGCCGTCAGCAGCGAATGCCCTGCTTGGCTGTCGAAGGGGACGCGTCCGCCATCAACCGACCGAGTCTGTCCAAACTTGGGCGATCGACGCCGGACCGCTCGCGCAGCCGCGCCCTACAACAGCGCATTAGGGTTAATGCCGGGTTAGCGTTGCCGCATCGCAACAGGAATAAGGGTGCCTCGGCACCTCCACCGCGCCATCAGGGCTGCGGCGCCTCCTCCAGCGCCGCCTTCATCGCGGCACGCAGCGCGTCGGGAATGCGGCGGGCGCGGCCCTGGGCGACGAAGGCGACCTTCACCTTGCCCTCGACGATGAGGTCCTCGCCGCGCTTCACCTTCTGCGACAGGGTGATGGAGGCACCGGCGACCTCGATCGGGCTGGTGTGCACTTCCAGCACGTCGTCGATACGGGCCGGGCGGACGAATTGCAGTTCCATCGAGCGCACCACGAAGGCGAAGCCCGGCGCCTCGGCCAGAGCCTCGCCGAAAAGCTCGCCCTGCACCACGCCGACCAGGCGCAGATGATCGGAACGGGCGCGCTCCATGAATTTCAGGTAGTTGGCGTGGTAGACGATGCCGGAGAAATCCGTGTCCTCATAATAGACCCGAACGGGGAGCACATGCCCGCCCGGCACCAGCTTTCCCGCCAGATGCAGGAACGGGTCGGCCCGGAGGGCTTCGGGCGAGAAAGGCTGGGGGGAAAGGGGATCGGAGCGCTCGTTCATGCCGCCCTCATAGCCGAGGGCGCGGCGGAAAAAAAGAACCGCGCCCCTCGGGTGAGGAGCGCGGCCCTTTAATCGATGAGCCGAGCCTCAGCCCTGCCCCTCGCCCACCGGCGCCGAAGGTTCGGCCGGGCGGTTGCGGCGGTCGGCCATGAACTGGTCGAACTCTGCCTTGTCCTTGGCCTGCCGCAGCCGGTCGAGGAAGGAGCGGAAATCCTTCTGCTCGTCTTCGAGCCGGCGCAGCGTCTCCTGACGGTATTCGTCGAAGGCGCGGTTGCCGCTGGAGGGGAAACCGCCGCCGAACCGGCTGCCGAAATTGCGGACCGCCTCGGCGCCCTCGTTCTGCCAGCGGCCGAAGCCGCGCCTGCCACCACAAAACATCCGTCCACTCCCTATCGTGAAGGCCAGGACCGCAAGACCCAGAGGCCACCAGGCCATGAAGCCCAGTACCGTGAGCGCGATCCAGGCCGGCTTGCCATATGCGTCGAGCTTCTGTGCGAGCTCCATGGGCGTACCGCTCCTGGGTAGACCGTCGCGACCGGTCACGTGGCCGCTCGGGTTAATGTTAATCACATTTACATAGGTAGGCACAGCCCTGCGCCTTGTCAAGAATCTCCGCATGAAAATCGAAAGGCGGGGGTGCGAGCGCGGCGGCGCCTCAGCTGGCGGGGGCGCCAAGGCCCTTGAGATAGACCAGGAAGGCGGCCTCAAGCAGATCGTCCGGCTCCATCGGCAGCTTGCGGCGGGCGCCATCGGCGCGGCCGAACAGCGAGGCCACGCCATGCGCCAGCGCCCAGGTATGCAGCGCCACCATCAGCGCCGGCGGACGCGCCGCGGCCGGCATCGAGGCAACCAGCGCATCCGCCGCCTCGCGCAGCACGCCGAAGGCGCGCTGGCTGGCCTGGTCGAGCGCGGGAAAGGCCTCGCTGCGCAGCCCGGATTCGAACATGGCGACATAGTCCGCCGGGTGCTGGCGGGCGAAGGCGAGATAGGCGCGACCGAGCCTCTCATAGGCTTCCGCGGGGGTCGGCCGGCCCTCGTTCCAGCCGGTCTCCAGCGCCTTGGCGAAGCGCTCGAAGCTGTCCGCCGCCACCGCCGCCAGCAATTCGTCACGGTCGCGGAAATGCCGGTAGGGCGCGGCGGGCGAGACGCCGGCGCGGCGCGCCGCCTCGGCGAAGGTGGCTCCGGCAGTGCCCTTCTCCGCGATCAGTTCGAGCGCCGCCTTCATCAGGGCTTCCCGCAGGTTGCCGTGATGATAGCCGCGCGATTCTCCGCCGTTCCGGGACCAGCTCATGTGAAGGGGACTTACATCACGCCGGGGGCCGCGTCGATGGCCGCGGCACGCACGGGCTCACTCCCCGCCCTCGTCGAACAGCGGCATCTGGTTGACGCTGGTCGGCGCGGCGAGGCCGAGATGCTTGAAGGCGTGCGCGGTCAGCACCCGCCCGCGCGGGGTGCGTTGGAGAAAGCCCTGCTGCACCAGATAGGGCTCGATGATTTCCTCGATGGCGTCGCGCGGCTCGGACAGCGCGGCGGCGATGGTCTCCACCCCCACCGGGCCGCCGCCATAATTATGCGCGACCACGCTGAGATAGCGCCGGTCCATCTGGTCGAGGCCCAGCCCGTCCACTTCCAGCGCCAGCAGCGCATGGTCGGCGGCGGCGCGGTCGATGATCTCCTTGCCCGCCACCAGCGTGAAGTCGCGCACCCGGCGCAGCAGCCGGCCGGCAATGCGCGGCGTGCCCCGTGCCCGGCGGGCGATCTCGCGGGCCCCGTCCCGGGCGATGGGGATGCCCATCACCCGCGCCCCGCGCGTCACCACCAGTTCCAGTTCCTCCACCGTGTAGAAATTCAGCCGGATCGGGATGCCGAAACGGTCGCGCAGCGGCGTGGTCAGCAGTCCCGATCGCGTGGTCGCGCCGACAAGGGTGAACTTCGACAGCGAAATCTTCACCGAGCGCGCCGCCGGCCCCTCGCCGATGATCAGGTCGAGTTCGTAATCCTCCATCGCCGGGTAGAGGATTTCCTCCACCGCCGGGTTGAGCCGGTGAATCTCGTCGATGAACAGCACGTCGCGCTCTTCGAGATTGGTCAGCAGCGCCGCGAGGTCGCCCGCCTTGGCGATCACCGGGCCGGAGGTGGAGCGGAAGCCGACGCCCAGTTCGCGCGCCACGATCTGCGCCAGCGTGGTCTTGCCGAGCCCCGGCGGGCCGACGAACAGCACATGGTCCAGCGCCTCGCCACGCGCCTTGGCCGCCTTGATGAAGATGTCGAGATTGGCCCGCGCCTGCTCCTGCCCGACAAATTCGGCGAGGTTCTGCGGGCGCAGCGAGGCCTCCGCGAGGTCTTCCTCGCGCTTGTCGGGAGCGATGAGGCGGGTCTCGCTCACCTCGCCAGTTCCTTCAGGCCGAGGCGGATCAGCCGGGCGGTATCGGCCTCCTCACCCGCCTCGCGGAACGCCGCCGCCACCGCGGCGCTGGCCTGGATCTGCGCATAGCCGAGATTGACCAGCGCCGAGACCGCGTCCGCCACCGGGCCGGGGGCCTGCCGGTCCTCGATCTGCGCCGCGAGGCCGGCCACCGCCGGGTCGACGCTGGAAAAGCCGGGCGCCTTGTCCTTCAGTTCGGCGACGATGCGCGCGGCCACCTTCGGCCCGACGCCATTGGCCCGCGCCACCATCGCCCGGTCACCCAGCGCCACCGCATTGGCGAGTTCGGAGGGAGAGAGCGTCGAGAGCACGTTCAGCGCGACCTTGGAGCCGACCCCCTGCACGTTCTGCAGCAGCAGGAACCAGCTTTTCTCCGCCGGCGAGGCGAAACCGTAGAGCCGGATCATGTCCTCGCGCACGAGGGTCTCGATGAACAGCACCGCCACCTCGCCCGCGCCCGGCAGCGCCTGCAGCGTGCGTGCCGAGCAGTGCACGAGATAGCCGACCCCCTGCACGTCGAGGATCACATGGTCGTCGCCATAGGAGTCGACGAGGCCCTTCAGCTTGCCGATCATCGCGCCGCCACCTTTGTCGCCACCCGCGCCGCCATCTGCGCCTTCATCGCCGCCATGCCCCGATGCTGCGCATGGGTGACGGCAACCGCAAGCGCGTCGGCGGCGTCGTCGGTCCGGAAATCGGCCTGCGGAAGCAGAATCTTCATCATCAGGCGGATCTGCGCCTTCTCGGCCCGGCCGGCGCCGACCACGGTCTTCTTGACCAGCAGCGCGGCATATTCGGAAACCGGCACCCCCGCCAGCGCCGGGGTCAGCATCACCACGCCGCGCGCCTGGCCGAGCTTGAGCGTCGAGGCCGGGTTGACGTTGACGAAGGTCTCCTCCACCGCCGCCTCGTCCGGGGCGTAGGTGCGCAGCACCTGCATCAGCTCGGTGTGCAGGCAGGCCAGGCGCTCGGCGAGCCCGCCCTCCTCCGGCGGCATCACCGTGCCGCAGGCAATGAACGCGAGCCGCGTGCCGGCAGCCTCGATCACCCCCCAGCCGGTACGGCGGAGGCCCGGATCGAGCCCGAGGATGCGAATCGGAGACGGCGCCATCCCCTAGGGCGTACCCGAACAAAGGACGAACGCCTAGGGGCCACGCGCGACACGGCGCCCCGGCCGGGCCGGGACGCCGATCATGGTGAACGAAGCGTCTACGCGCCGGGCGGCCGGCGCCCTCGCCCGTCAGGCGGACGTGCGTTCGCTGTCGAGATCGTGCATGGCGAAGGACGGGTAGCGTTCGCCCGCCGCCGCGCCTTTCGGCACCGCCGCCTCGATGGCGGCGAGGTCGTCATGGGCCAGGCGCACCTGCGCCGCGCCCAGCGCCTCGGCGAGCCGGTCGCGGCGGCGCGCGCCCACCAGCGGCACGATATCCGCGCCCTGCGCCGCCACCCAGGCGATGGCGGCCTGCGCCACCGTGATGCCGCGCCCGGCCGCCACCTGCCGCAGCGCCTCCACCAGCGCGAGATTGGCGTCGACATTGCCGTCCTGGAAGCGCGGGCCCAGGCTGCGGAAGTCGCCCTGGCCCCGGGTGCCGCTCCAATGGCCGCTGATCAGGCCGCGCGAGAGCACCCCATAGGCCGTGACGCCGATGCCGAGTTCGCGCAGCGCGGGGAGTATCTCGTCCTCGACGCCGCGCGAGATGAGCGAGTATTCGATCTGCAGGTCGCTCACCGGATGGACGGCCACCGCCCGGCGGATAGTATCGACGCCCACTTCCGAAAGCCCGATATGGCGGATGTAGCCGGCCTTGACCATGTCGGCGAGGGTGCCGATCACCTCCTCCACATCGGTGCCGGGCGGCAGGCGCGAGGGACGGTAGATATCGATGACATCGACCCGCAGCTTCTGCAGCGACTGCGCCAGCATGTTGCGGATACTCGCCGGGCGCAGGTCATAGCCGCTCCAGCCGCCGGCCGGGTCGCGCAGGGCGCCGAACTTGACGCTGAGCTGGTAGGCCTCGCGCGGCACGCCGCGCAGCGCCTCGCCGATCAGCATCTCATTGTGGCCCATGCCGTAGAAATCGCCGGTGTCGATCAGCGTCATGCCGGCGTCGAGCGCGGCATGGAGCGTGGCGAGGCTCTCCTCGCGGTCCGAGGGGCCGTACACGCCGGACATGCCCATGGCGCCGAGGCCGAGGGCGGAAACCTCCGGGCCGGCGGTGCCGAGCCGGCTGCGTGAAAGCGTCATGGCTGTTCTCCATTGCGTCTGCCGGCATCGCCGGTCTTCTTTGCGCCAGCCGGCATCGCCGGTGGGGTGGCGCACATATGACGCAGGGTTCAGCGTTCGATAATATAGACGGACCTGAATAGGCCGTTCGGAATTGCGTACAATGTCGACTGATCTCTCCCTGCTCGATTCCTTCGTCGGCGTGGCACGCCATCGCAGTTTCCGCCGCGCCGCGCTGGAGAGGGGCGTCTCGGCCTCGACTCTGAGCGAGGCGGTGCGGCGGCTGGAGACGCAACTCGGCGTGAGGCTGCTGAACCGCACCACACGCAGCGTCACGCTCACCGAACCCGGCGCCCGCCTGCTGGAACGCCTGACCCCGATGCTGGCGGAACTCGGCGAGGCGCTCGACGAGGTCAACCGGTTCCGCGACACCCCCACCGGCACGCTGCGGCTCAACGTTCCCGCCCCCGTCGCCCGGCTGGTGCTGGCGCCGATGCTGGCGGAATTTCTCGCCGCCTATCCGGGGCTGACGGTCGAGGTCCACCAGGACGAGCGGCTGGTGGACGTGGTCGAGGCCGGCTTCGACGCCGGCGCGCGCTATGGCGAGAGCCTGGCGCAGGACATGATCGCGGTGCCGCTCGGCCCGCCGCAGCGCTACGGCGTCTACGCCGCTCCCGCCTATCTCGCCCGCCACGGGGCGCCGGCGGCGCCGGAGGACCTGCTGCACCACCGCTGTATCTGCCACCGCTTCGCCAGCGGCGCGGTGCTGCCCTGGGAATTCGAGAGGGACGGGCACGCGCTCAAGATCCAGCCGCGCGGCCCGCTGATCAGCAACAGCCCGGATGTGCAACTCGCCGCCGCGGTCGACGGCATCGGCATCGTGATGAATTTCACCAGCTTCGCGGCCCCGCTGGTGGCCAGCGGCGACCTCGTCTTGCTGCTGGAGGACTGGTGCCCACCCTTCGAGGGAGCGTTCCTCTACTACCCGAGCCGCCGGCACATGCCCGCCGCGCTGCGGGCCTTTGTCGATTTCGTGCGGGCGCGCCACAAGGCCGGCGCCTGAGTCGAACCTGTCGCTTCCCCCGGTCCGGCGCGGGTTCTACCGCCGCCCGCCGAGAGCGCCACTCGCCAGCGTCACGCCGATTCCGGTCGCCACGACGCCCACGATGGCGGCGGTGTCGGGGTGCTCGCCGAGCACCGGCACGGCGATCAACGCCGCCAGCGCCGGCACCAGCCCGGTGAAGGCGGCGGCGCGCGACGAGCCAAGCCGCTCGATCGCGACGCCGAAAGCCACCAGTGCGACGACACCGGAAAGCACCCCCTGAACCAAAAGCTGGATCAGCACTTCGCGGCCATAGCCGTTCGCCACCGCGTCCACCACGCCGGGCAGGCCATAGGGCGTGAGCACCGCGGTGGACCACAGGCCCACCAGCCCGACCGTCTCGGTTGCCTTCATGCCGGTCCGACGGAAGGCGAGCGTGTAGCAGGACCACATGCACGCGCCGATCAGCAGCAGCCCGTGCCCGCGCCAGGCTCCATCCTCGGGATAGAGCAGCCCACGGCTTCCCAGCGTCACCACGCCGAGGGCGATCGCCGAAAAGCCGATCGCCCGCGCCGTGCCCAGCCGCTCGCGGAACACCAGCACCGAGATGGCGGCAACGATCAGCGGCATGGTGCCCGGCAGAAGCGGCCCCACATCCGCCGCCGGGACGAAACGCATCGCATTCGCCACATCAAGGAAGAAGAACACGCCAGCGCCGAAAAAACAGAGCAGGAAGGGCACGAAGTTCCGCCTGGGCCACAGGCCGATTCGTATCCATGCCGGCGCCAGCACCACCGCCGGAACGACGAAACGCAGCCAGCCGACCGTCATCGGCGGCAGGTGGCCGTGCACGGCGTGCCGCGTCGAGACGATCCAGCCGCCCCAGATCGCGACCGCGAGCAGGGCGCAGCCGGCACCGACGAGGCGGTCGGTAAGCGAAGGACCGGCGATGCCGCCGAGCGCGGCCGCTGAGACGGACTTGTCCATGATCCAAGGTCCCGCCACCGCAGCGGCGCAAAAGGGTGGCGCCCGGCGCGGCGCCAGGCAGGGAGTTGAGGCGAATGTGGCGTGCGCGACCTCTTTGTGCAAACGCGTTTTGCGAATAGCCACGTTCGCCAAAATCGATGGATCGGGCCCATCCATCGCCAGCCGTGTTGACGGCCTTCAAGGGCGGGGCTAGGTCTGCCGGTGCAGGCCCCGGCGGCGTGCGGCCTTCCCCGGTTCATTCCATGACAGTCGATCCGGCCCTCGTCTGGGCGTTCCTTACCGCGCTGGTGGCCGGCGTCACGCGCGGCTTTTCGGGCTTCGGCGGCGCGCTGATCTTCGTGCCGCTGGTCAGCGCCGCCTATGGCCCACGCGTGGCGGCACCTTCGCTTCTCGTCATCGACACGCTGCTGACGCTGCCTTTCGTCATCCCGGCGCTGCGCGCCTGCGTGTGGCGGCAGGTCGCCCCGCTGGCGGTCGGCGCGGTGGTCGCGGTGCCTGCCGGGGTGTGGGTGCTGGGGCGCACCGACCCGCTGGTGCTGCGCTGGGGGCTGGCGCTGCTCGGCCTCGGCCTGCTGGCGCTGCTGGCCTCCGGCTGGCGCCACACCGGCCGGCACAGGCTGCCGACGACGCTGGCCGTCGGCGCTGTCGCCGGCTTCTGCGGCGGCGCGGCGCAGATGTCGGGCCCGGCGGTGGTGGCCTACTGGCTCGGCAGCGGCCAGCCCTCCGCGCTGGTGCGGGCCAACCTGTTCGGCTTTTTCGCGCTGGTGACGCTGGCCAGCGGCACCGCCTACGCCTTCAGCGGCATGTTGACCGCGGAGGTCGGCCGCCTCGCCCTGCTGCTCGGCCCGGCCTATGCGCTGGGGCTCTATGCCGGCGCGCGGGCCTTCCGCGGCGCCTCGGACCGGCACTACCGGGTCGCCGCCTATTGGGTGATCGCGGCCGCCGCCGTGCTCAGCCTGCCGCTGTTCGACCTGCTGCTGGGCCGCTGACGCCGCCGGCCGGGAGGTGCGCTCAGTCGCTCATCTTCGCCATGAAGGCGTCGGACAGCTCGAAATTGGCATAGACGTTCTGCACGTCGTCATTGTCGTTGAGGTTGTCGACGAGGCGGATCAGCTTCTCCGCCACCTCGTCGTCCACCGCCACCGTGTTCTGCGGGCGCCAGACCAGGCCGGACTTGCGCGGCTCGCCGAACTTCGCTTCCAGCGCGCGGGCGACCTCGTGCAGGTTCTCCACCGAACAGACGATCTCGTGGCCATGCTCATCCGAGGTCACGTCGTCCGCACCGGCCTCGATGGCAGCCTCCAGCATGTCGTCGGCCGAGGCCTTGGCGGCGTCGAACTCGACCGTGCCGATGCGGTCGAACATGAAGGAGACGGCGCCGGTCTCGGCCAGCGCGCCGCCGGACTTGGTGAAGTTGGAACGCACTTCCGAAGCGGTGCGGTTGCGGTTGTCGGTCAGCGCCTCGACGATGACGGCGACGCCGCCGGGGCCGTAGCCCTCATAGCGGATCTCGTCATAGTTCTCCGCGTCACCGCCCAGCGCCTTCTTGATGGCGCGGTCGATATTGTCCTTGGGCATGTTTTCCGCCCGGGCGGCGAGCACGGCCGCACGCAGGCGCGGGTTCAGCGCCGGGTCGGGCATGCCGAGCTTGGCGGCGACAGTGACTTCGCGCGCCAGCTTGGAGAACAGCTTGGAACGCACCGCGTCCTGCTTGCCCTTGCGGTGCATGATGTTCTTGAATTGCGAATGACCCGCCATGGCCGCCTCCACGTCACACCGGGCGGGCCTGAGGCCAACCCTGTCCGAATACCTGAAACAAAAGGGTGCGCGGCTTATAGGCGAGAGGGCGGGCGCGCGTAAAGCGGGGAGCGCGTCGCCGTCATGCTGCGGGGGGCACTCAGGCCGCCGGCCCGGACGACCGGTCGGCCAGCACATCGTAATGCGTGCCGCCGCCGATCTGTTCGAAATGCGACAGGCCCATGCCGCGAAGGCGGACCTTGAGAGTCTCCGGGTCCACCCAGGCGGTATCGACCTCGTAGAACACAGACCGCACCCGATCGGCAAAACGGCTCTTCGCCAATTCCGCGATCACCACATCCTCGTGGCCCTCGGTGTCGATCTTCACCACCAGCGGCAGCCCCGAGGCAAGATAGGGCTCGAGTATGGCGGCGGTGGACAGCCGGATCTCCTCGGCGCCCTCGCCGTCGCCGAATGTGTGGTGCAGGGACGCCGCACCGCTGTGACCGGGCTTCAGCTGAATTTTCACACGCGCATCTTCGGACGACAGGCCGCAATTCAGCGCGACAATCTTGTCGGCCAATCCGTTGGCGGCGATGTTGGAGGTGAGGAGCTGAAACGTCTTACCGACGGGCTCGAAGCTGATAGCCTGCTCGCAGAGCGGATTTTGCGCGGCGATGAGGGAATACAGCCCCTGATTGGCACCGATGTCGATAAAGGTAAACTTGTAGTCAAGACCTCGAAGATAGTCTGAAAAAAATGTTCCATATTCTTTGTAGAGGCACATCCGAAATGTAACGTCATCCCAATTCGGTGCCAGAAGAACCCCATAATCGGAACGAACTGCCTTGCTTTTGAGTATTTTATGCGCGCCGCGTAGGGACACCCTTCTGATCTTACGCTGAGCTTTGTAAATGAACCCGATAAATCCATCGTTCCTGATGATATCCGCCACGCTCATATAAGCCTCCAGCAAAAAAACAGATGCACGCCCTCTGATCTAATCAATACATATACTACCAAAATGACGGCAGCGCCTCGCTCAGGCTGCCACCGATCCGCACCGGCGCCACCGCCACCGCCCGCCCGGCGCTGTCCGTTTCCACCGCGAGACCCGACAGCGTCCCCGGCCCCGCCACGGGCTCGAAGCGCGCCGAGCCGATCTTGCGGGTGAAGCGCCGCAGCGGCTCTTCCTTGTCCATGCCGATCACGCCGTCATAGCAGCCACACATGCCGACATCGGTCATGTACGCCGTGCCGCCCGGCAGGATGCGGTGGTCGGCGGTCGGCACATGGGTGTGGGTGCCGACCACGAGGCTCGCCCGCCCGTCGCACCAATGGCCGAAAGCCTGCTTCTCGCTGGTGGTCTCGGCGTGGAAATCGACGATCGTGGCATCCGCCACCAGCCCCAGCGGGGCAGCGTCGAGTTCGCGGTCGATGCTGGCGAACGGGTCGTCCAGCGGGTCCATGAACACCCGCCCCATCATGTTGACCACCAGTACCTGCGCGCCACTCTGCGCCTCGATCAGCGCGGCCCCGCGGCCCGGTGTGCCCTGAGGGAAATTGGCGGGGCGGATCAGCCGTGGCGCCCGCTCGATGAACACCAGCGCCTCGCGCTGGTCGAAGGCATGGTTGCCGAGCGTTACCGCATCGGCGCCCGCCTCCAGGAATTCCTCATAGATCGCCTCGGTGATGCCGAAGCCGCCGGCGGCGTTCTCGCCGTTCACCACCACGAAATCGAGCGCCCAGTCGCGGCGCAGGCGCGCGAGTTGCTCCAGCACGATCTGGCGGCCGGCGCGCCCCACCACGTCGCCGAGAAACAGAAGGCGCATGCGTCAATCCTCGGCCGGGCAGACGATGCCGGCATCCGTGGCGATGGCGTCGAGCCGCTCATCGTGCGGCTCGGCGGGCACGGCGGCAAGCTGCTGCACCGCGAAAGCGTAGCCCAGCGCCTCGATGCGCTTGGCGCGCCGCAGCAAAGCGAGCGTGCGGTCATAGAACCCCGCGCCATAGCCCAGCCGGTTGCCGCGCGCGTCGAAGGCGGCGAGCGGCACCACCAGCACATCCGGCGAAACGGCAGGCGCCGTCTCGGGTGGGGCGGGAATGGAGAAGCGGCCCGGCCCGGCGGAAGCTGTCAGTTCCTCGCCCGGCTCCCACAGCCGGAACAGCAGCGGCTTGCCGGCCTGCAGCACGATCGGCAGCGCCACGCCGGCACCGGCCGCGCGCAGGCGCTCCACCAAGGGATCGGTGGCGATTTCGCCGCCGATCGGCGCGAACACGGACACCACCTCGCCCCTGACCGCGCCCAGCCATTGCAGGGCATGGATCGCCGCACGTTCCGCCGCTGCGGCGCGCGCGGGCGCATCCAGCGCCGCCCGCCGGGCGAGGGCGATGGAGCGAAGGCTTGCCTTGTCGAGTTGGGCGTCGGTCAAATGGGGCATGATGCGATGAGTGCGGAGCCGCGATGGCCGTTGGAGGCTCGATCCCGGGAACCTACAACGTAGGTGGGCGCCGTGTGTCCAAGCCCAGGGGCAAGGTCAGGGACAGCTCCCTTTGAGATCGATAAGGCCCCGGAAATATATGCTCCTGACGAACCGCGCAGCCCCGCCCGATAAATCTAGGACGCCACCGGGCAAATTGCCAGAGGCAGTTGCGCGGGTGCGAACAGCTTTCGGTGAGGGGAGTGACGGGGCGCTGCGGCGGCCCGGGGGAAATCCCGCCGGGGTCGTTATTCCGGCCCGCGCAAGGGGGGACTGCCGAAGAGTCATCGCTAGGTCCCGGCTCTGCGCTCCGGCTGCGCCTTCGCTGGGCCGGGACACGATCGCACCGCTTCCCGGACAAACGGCGCGGGGCGCAGAGCCCGGACCCAGCCGAGCGACACCGGCCTCACCCCACCTTGAGCATGATCTTGCCGATATGGGCGCTGGTCTCCATGCGGGCATGGGCCTCGCTCGCCTTCTCCAGCGGGAAGGTCTGGTCGAGCACCGGCTTCACGGTGCCGGCCTCGATCAGCGGCCACACCTTCTCGACCAGCGACGCGGCAATCGCCGCCTTCTCCGACTTGGGCCGCGAGCGCAGGGTCGAGCCCATATGCGACAGCCGCTTGAGCATCAGCCGCATGAAGTCGATCTGCACCTTGGAGCCTTCCATGAAGGCGATCTGCACCAGCCGGGCCTGCGGCGCGGCGGCCTCGTAATTGCGGGCGATATAGGAGCCGCCCACCATGTCGAGGATGACATTGACGCCCTTGCCGCCGGATTGCTCCTTCACCACCGCGACGAAGTCCTCGCTCTTGTAATCGATGGCGACATCGGCGCCGAGTTGGCGGCAGACCGCGCATTTCTCGGCGCTGCCGGCGGTGGTGAACACCGTGGCGCCGAAGGCCTTGGCGAGCTGGATCGCCGTGGTGCCGATGCCGGAGGTGCCGCCATGCACGAGGAAACGCTCGCCCGCCTTCAGCCCGGCGAGGTCGAACACGTTGGTCCAGACGGTGAAGAAGGTCTCGGGCAGCGCCGCCGCCTCGACCATGGAGAGGCCGGCCGGCACAGGCAGCGCGGAGCCCTCGTCGGCCAGGCAATACTGCGCATAGCCGCCGCCGGAAACCAGCGCACACACCTTGTCGCCCAGCTTCCAGCGGGTCACGCCCTCGCCGAGCGCCACCACCTCGCCGGAGATTTCGAGGCCGGGAATGTCCGAGGCGCCGGGCGGCGGCGGATACAGCCCATTGCGCTGCATCACGTCCGGCCGATTGACGCCGGCAGCCGCGACCTTGACGAGGATCTCGCCGGCGCCGGGCGAGGGCACCGGCCGCGGCTCGGGAACCAGGGCTTCCGGCCCGCCGGGCGTGGGCAGGCCGATGGCGGTCATGGTGGCGGGCAGCTCGGTCACGGCGTTTTCCTCGTGCTGTCGTCGGCTTCGCGGTCGAAATCGTCTTCCGTCCTAGGTCAAGGCGCCATCGCTGGCAACCGCGGGCCCGGACGGGTAAGCTCAGCCGGCGTGCAGGCGACGAGAAGGAGCAGAGCGATGGCGATCGACGACGACCTCTTCCCCCTGGCGACACCGGTGCTGAGGCCGGCGGGTCACACTGTCGGCAGCGACATTTCCGCCCTCTCCGAGGCCGAGATAGAGGAGCGCATCGCCCAGCTTTCCGCCGAGATCGAGCGGCTGACGCGCGCGCTGGAGGCCAAGCGTGCCTCGCGCTCCGCCGCCGAAAACTTCTTCAAGCGTTGAGAAGCGACGACTTAACACGATATTAAGCTTTCCAACCTATTACTCGCGACGGTCCAGTTTTGACCGCGAGTGGCCTCTGTCCACTCTGTTTGACGCATCCCTGTCTACCACTTAGCGAGCCGCCCCCGGGCGGCTCTTTTTTCATCCCCGCTATCCCAAGCCGAAACGCGCTGAGGCCGAATCCGGCCCGGGCGACTGGACAGCGCGCCGGCGCTGCGCGACAGACTGGGGCGGCAGGCGCGCGGACGCGCCGTTCAGGAATGTCGGGGCGATGGGCAGCATCCGGGAAGATTCGGACGAGAACGGCACCTCCGAACAGGCGGGCCCGGCGCCCGGCGCCGAGATGATCCGCTTCGCCGAACGGCGCCTCGCCTCGCCCGCCTTCCTCGTGCTGTTCGCGGACGGCATGCAGCTCGTCGACGACACCGCCGCCTATCTCGACGGCGAAGGGCGCGAAGCCAGCCGCGCGCTCCCCCGGGGCGCGGCGGCGGCCTATGTGCAGCAGAGCATGCGCCACTCCACCCGCCTGATGCAGCTCGCGTCCTGGCTGCTGCTGTGCCGCGCCGTCGCCGAAGGCGAGATGAGCCGCGAGACCGCGGCACGGGAATCCGCCAGGATCGACCTCAAGGGCGCCCCGCGCGATGTCGACCAGGAGGCGCTGCTGCCGCCGCCGCTGGCGCGGCTGGTCCTGCGCGGTTTCGAGCTGCAGCGGCAGATCGTGCGGCTGGAGAGCGCCCTCGCCGGGCCATCGCCGGTGGAAAACGCCGGCCTGCGACCGAATGCCGTCGCCGGCCAGATCGGCCGCCTGCGGCGCGCCTTCGAGCACCGCTGAGCGACGCCGCGCATGCGATCACCGGAACGCCGGGCAAACGAAAACCCTCGCGCGGGGGCGTACCCGGCGCGAGGGTTGATATCGATGTGTCGCGAAGGCGCCCTGGGGCCGCCGCTCCCCGGCCGATCAGGCCTTGAGGAAGCCCGCGAACTTCTTCTGGAACTTGGACACGCGGCCGGCGCGGTCGAGCAGCTGCCCGGAGCCGCCGGTCCAGGCCGGGTGCGAGGTCGAATCGATATCGAGCTGGAGGACGTCGCCCTCCTTGCCCCAAGTCGTCCGGGTCGTGTACTCGGTGCCGTCCGTCATCACCACCTTGACGAAGTGGTAGTCGGGATGGATGTCGCTCTTCATGGGTAGCATCCTCAGCCGCCGCAGGCCGGCCCCTCGCGGGAACCACGCGGCGATCTACAAAACGATCCTGCCGGAAATCCGAGCGGCTCTATAACCGAGACATGCCTGTGACACAAGCCGCCTCCACACCTTCCGCCACCGCATCCACCGCCGCTTCCGCGACGCCGCCCCCGGCGCGTGCGCCGGAGAAGCCCGCCGCGCGGCGCCCGCGGCTGCGCCCGCTGATGGCGCTCTGGCCGCATCTGCAGCGCTATCGCGGCCGGGCGCTGGCCGCCGTGGCGGCGCTGGTGGTGGCCGCCATCGCCACGCTGGTGGTGCCGATCGCGGTGCGGCGCATGATCGATTTCGGCTTTGACGAAAGCCATGCCGGCTTCATCGACCGCTATTTCGCGGTGATGATCGGCGTGGTGGCGGTGCTCTCGCTGGCGTCGGCGGCGCGCTACTACCTGGTCATGACGCTGGGCGAGCGCATCGTGGCGGATCTGCGCGCGCAGGTCTTCACCCACCTGCTCACCCTCGACGGCGCCTTCTATGACGGTGCCAAGTCGGGCGAGCTGATCTCGCGCCTCACCGCCGACACCACCCAGATCAAGTCGGCGGTCGGCGCCTCCGCCTCCATCGCGCTGCGCAACATCGTGCTGTTCTTCGGCGCGACGGTGATGATGGTGGTCACCAGCCCCTGGCTGGCCGCCACCCTGCTGGTCGCCATCCCGGTCATCGTCGCGGTGCTGCTCGGCGCCGGGCGCGGCGTGCGCAAGCGCTCGCGCGGCGCGCAGGACACGCTGGCCGAAGCCTCCGCCTATGCCGCCGAGGCCATCGGCTCGGTGCGCAGCCTGCAGGCCAACACCGCCGAGGCCGCCGCCTCCCGCCTGTTCGGCGGCGAGGTGGAGCACGCTTTCGAGGCGGCGCGCAATGCCGTGCGGGCGCGCTCCTGGCTCACCGGCGTCGGCATCTTCCTGGTCTTCGCCAGCGTGGTCGGCATTCTCTGGGCCGGCGCCAACGCCGTGCTCGCCGGCTCGATGACCGCCGGCACGCTCGGCCAGTTCGTGCTCTACGCGGTGCTGGCGGCGAGCGGGCTCGGCCAGCTCGGCGAGGTGTGGGGCGAGATTTCGCAGGCCGCCGGCGCCACCGAGCGTATCGCCGAACTGCTCGACGAGAAGCCGAAAGTGGCGCCTCCCGCCCGGCCCGTGGCCCTGCCCGAGCCGGCGCGCGGCGCCGTCGCCTTCGACGAGGTCTTCTTCGCCTATCCCGCCCGGCCGGACCTGCCGGCGCTGGCCGGGGTCAGCTTTTCGGTGAAGCCGGGCGAGCGGGTCGCCGTGGTCGGCCCCTCGGGGGCCGGCAAGAGCACGCTGTTCCAATTGCTGCTGCGCTTCTACGATCCGGTCGCCGGCCGGGTGACGGTGGACGGCGTCGACATCGCCGAGGCCGATCCCGAGGCGGTGCGCGCGCGCATCGCGCTGGTGCCGCAGGACGTCGCCATCTTCGCCACCTCGATCCGCGAGAACATCCGCCTCGGCCGGCCCGACGCCACCGACGCCGAGGTGGAGGAGGCCGGCCGGCTGGCCCGCGCCGACGAGTTCGTGGCCCGTCTTCCCGAAGGCTGGGAGACGCCGGTGGGCGAGCGCGGGGTGACGCTTTCCGGCGGCCAGCGCCAGCGCCTCGCCATCGCCCGCGCCATCCTGCGGCGGGCGCCGATCCTGCTGCTGGACGAGGCCACCTCGGCGCTGGACGCGGAGAGCGAGACGCTGGTGCAGCAGGCGCTCGATCTCTCGATGCAAGGCCGCACGACGCTGGTCATCGCCCATCGCCTGGCGACGGTGCTCTCCGCCGACCGCATCCTGGTGATGGAGGGCGGGCGCATCGTCGAGGAGGGCACCCATGCCAGCCTGGTCGGACGGGGCGGCCTCTATGCCCGGCTCGCGGCGCTGCAGTTCGGCGAGGCGGGCGCCGGCAAGTAGGGGCCGGATGGCCTGAAGGTCAGGCCTTCGCCCGCGGGGGTCCGCCCCTGCGTTCCATGCGGAGCGTCGGGCGGCCGGAGGTCGGGTTGACGCCGTGGCCCACCACCGCGAAGCCGGCCTTCTCGTAGAAACGCACGGCACGCTCGTTCTGCTCGTTGACGTCGAGCACGAGATGACGCGGCGAGCGGGCGACGGCGGCGGCGACCAGCCGGCTCGCCACCCCCGCCCCCCAATGGTCGGGATGCACGACCAACTGGTCGACATAGCCGGTGCGCGGGTGCACGCAGACGAAGCCGAGCAGTTCCCCCGGCGCGCCGTCCTGCCCTTCCGCCAGCGCGAGATCGATAGCGGCGCCCTCCTCGATCAGCGAACCGATGCGGTGGCACAGCCAGCCGCGGCGCGCCTCGAAATCGATCTCCGGCAGCGCCTCCTGCCAGGCTTCAACCCACAGGTCGGTCATGTCCGGCATGCGGCTCCAGTCGAAACCGGTCAGCACGGTGGCGCGCGGCTCGCTCATCGCCGTCGGCTCATCGCTCGGTGAGCTTGAGCTCGATGCGGCGGTTGCGGGCGCGGGCCTCGTCGTCGCTGCCGGGGTCGATCGGCTGGTATTCGCCGAAGCCGGCGGCGACGAGATGCTGGGGCGACACGCCCTTCTGCGCCAGATACTGCACCACCGCGATCGCGCGCGCGGCCGAAAGCTCCCAGTTGGAGGGGTAGAGCGGGGTCGAGATCGGCCGGTCGTCGGTGTGGCCGTCAACCCGCAGCACCCAGGGCAGGTCGGCCGGTATCTCCTTCTCCAGCGCGATCAGCGCGCTCGCCAGTTTGTCCAGCGCCGGCAGCGCGTCGGGCCGCAATTGTGCCGCCGCGAGGTCGAAGAAGATTTCCGACTGGAACACGAAGCGGTCGCCCACCACCCGCACATCCGGCCGGTCGCCGAGAATGGCGCGCAGCCGGCCGAAGAACTCGGAGCGGTAGCGCGTCAGTTCCTGCACCCGCTGGGCGAGGGCGACATTCAGCCGCCGGCCGAGATCGGCGAGGCGGGACTGGCTTTCCTTGTCCTTCTGTTCGGAAATATCCAGCGCCTGCTCCAGCGCCGCGATCTGCCGCCGCAGGGCGGCGATCTGCTGGTTGAGGATGGCGATCTGTGCCGCCGCCTGGGCGGTGGCGTCCTTCTCCTGCCCCAGTTCGCGGGCGAGTTCGGCGCTGCGGCTCTGGGCCGAGGCGATTTCCTCGGGACTGGCGATGGCGGTCGCCGCCTCGCGCAGCGCGTCGCGCTCCTGCTCCAGCCGCAGCAGGCTGGCGCGCAGCGCGCCCATCTGGCTGTCGGCCTCGGCGTCGTTCGCCCGCTCCAGCGCCAACAGGTCGGTCAGTTCGCGGATCTGCGCCTGAAGACGCGCCATGGCGTCGTCCTTGGTGCCGATCTCCTGGGTAAGGACGAACTGCGCCAGCACGAACACCGACAGAAGGAAGACGAACACCAGCAGCAGCGTCGACAGCGCGTCGACGAAGCCGGGCCAGTAGTCGATGTGGCGCTCGCCACGGCGGGAACGTCCCAGTGCCATCAGGCGCTCTCGCGATCCGACTTGGTTTCGGCGATGCGCTCCAGCAGGCGCTTGATGTCGCGCTGCTGCTCGGCCTGGGCCTCGACCCAGTCGCGCACCATCTGCTGCTCGCTGCGCATGTGCTGCACCAGCCCCTGCAGACTCTCCGCCAGATGCGCCATGGCGGTGGTGACGCGCTGCGAGCCGGCCTCGGTCATGGTGCGCTCAAGCCGCGCGATGGCGGCCGACAGGTCGCTGAAATCCGGCGCCGGGGCCGGCGGTGGCGGCAGCGGCAGCGGGCCGACCGGCGCCACATGGGACGGCGCCGTATGGGAGGGCACCGGAACCGGCCCGCGGGCGCGCGCCGCTTCGGTGCCCAGGTCCTCGACCGTGGTCGAGAGCCAGTCTTCGAGGTCGATGTAGAAGCGGTTCTGCGCCTGCCCGGCCTGAAGATCGAGAAAGCCCAGCACCAGCGAACCGGCGAGACCGAACAGCGAGGACGAGAAGGCGATGCCCATGCCGCCGAGCGGGGCGGCGAGGCCGGTCTTCAGCGTGTCCAGCACGGAGGCCGATTCCGGCCCCACCTCAAGCGAGCCGATCACCCCGGCGATCGAGCTTACGGTCTCCAGAAGGCCCCAGAAGGTGCCGAGCAGGCCGAGGAAGACCAGCAGGCCGGTCAGGTAGCGCAGCAGGTCGCGGGCCTCGTCGAGGCGGGTGCCGATGGATTCGAGGATCCCGCGCATCGTCGCCTGCGAGATCGACATGCGCCCGATCCGGTCGCCAAGCAGCGCCGCCATCGGCGCCAGCAGCACCGGCGCCTGCCGCACCTCCAGCCCCGGATCGGCGATGCGGAAGCTGTTCACCCATTCGACTTCCGGCAGCAGCCGGACCACCTGGCGGAAGGCGAAGATGATGCCGATCAGCAGAACGCCGAAGATGACGCCGTTAAGGCCGGGATTGTTGAGAAAGGCCCGCCAGATCGGCTCGTGCAGAATAGAGGCGAGCGCCACGCAGAGCAGGATAAAGACGAACATCCGCACCAGAAAGATGCGGGGCGATGACAATTTATGAAATGAATCCGTAGCGCTCATACCCTCGGCCGTCCCTTGGAAGGACGGCGATGGCTCGAAAAACCGCCCTTCGGGCCGGACTATGCCACAGACGCACGGAAAAGGAACGCAGCAGCACCGCCGTGGCCGCGCGTTATCTCTCTACCGCTGCTGCTATTTTTGCTATGCCTTGTCGACCAGCGTCAGCAGGTCGCGCCGCACCGTCTCATTGCCGACGATGATGTCGCCCTTGGCCAGCATCTTGTCGCCGCCTTCGAGGTCCGACACATAGCCGCCGGCCTCGCGCACCAGCACGATTCCGGCCGCCATGTCCCACGGGCTCAGCCCGCGCTCCCAGAAGGCGTCGAAGCGTCCGGCCGCCACCCAGGCGAGGTCGAGCGCGGCCGTTCCGGTGCGGCGCAGGCCGGCCACCTTGGGGGCGACGGCGGCATATTCGCGGCCGAACTGCGCGAAGTCGCCGCGCCCCATATGCGGCAGTCCGCAGCAGACGACGCTGTCGGCGAGATTGCGCCGCGCCGCGACCCGGATGCGACGGTCGTTCATGAACGCCCCGGCGCCCTTTTCGGCCATGAAGAGTTCGTCGGTGACGGGATTGTAGATCACGCCCGCCACCGGCACGCCGTCGCGCGCCAGCGCCAGCGAGACGCAGAACAGCGGGATGCCGTGCAGGAAGTTGGTGGTGCCGTCGAGCGGGTCGATGATCCAGCGGTGGCTCTCATCGGCCCCGTCGACCTCGCCGGCCTCCTCCATGATGAAGCCGTAGTTCGGCCGCGCCTTGGTGAGTTCGTCCTGGAGGATACGCTCGGCCTTGCGGTCGGCATTGGAGACGAAATTGGCCGGCCCCTTGAGGGAAACCTGCAGGTTCTCGACCTCCCCGAAATCGCGGATCAGGGAGCGGCCGGCCTTGCGGACGGCCTGGACCATGACGGTCATCAGGGCGGTACGGATCATAGCGAATTCCAGATGAGGCGCGATGCGGGGCGATAGGACGGTCTGCTCCTGTGCGCCGGGCGGCAGGCCGCGTCAAGCCCGCCACCCCCGCCCGCGCCGCGCCATGAAGCGGCAAGGAGAGGCGAGGATTCAAGCCGGCGCAAGGGTTTCAGCCCATGCCGACACCGCTGGAGGGGCTGGTGCCGAGTTCGCGGGTCAGCCGCTCCAGGCGCTCGGCGGCGGCGCTGACGCCGCGCGCCACGCGCGCTTCGGTCTCGTCCAGCCGGCGGGTCGCGGCGCTGCGGGCGGCACGCTCGGCGGTGGCCTCCTGCTCCAGCGCCTGGATGCGCCGGCGCGCCTCGCTCAACTCGTCGGCGATGGTGATGGCGGCCATGATGCTCAGACGCTGGTCGCCGATCTCGCCGAAGGCGACGCGGAGCTGGTCGATGCGCGCATCGACTTCCTCGCCGAGGCCGCTGAGGTGGTCCTCCTGGCCGTCGTCGCAGGCCATGCGGTAGGCGCGCCCGCCAATACTGATGGTCACATAGGCCATTGCCGCCCCCTCAGCGTTCGTGCGCGGCGAGCACCGCGCGGATGGTTTCCATGGCGCTGCCGAGCCGGCGGGCGACCTCCTCATTGGCGGTGTCGAGCCGCTCGGCCCGCGCCTGCGCACCATCAAGGGCATCGGCGAGGCGCGAGCGGTCGGCCCCGAGCACATGAAGCTGCTGGGCGAGGGCGGCCTCCTGCCGCTCCACTTCCAGCCGGCGCTCGATCGCGCCTTCGAGCGCATCGACCGCGCTGTCGAAGCGCCGCAGCGCGGCTTCCAGGACGCTCGTCGGTTCGCCCGCCTCAGGCGCGTTCATGACATCTCCGCTCTTTTGCCCCGAAAGGCGGGAAGAAGGTGGGCAACGCGCTCTCTCACGCATCGCCCCGCGATTCATCTCCGGACGATTCCGGCGATATTGAGCCCGCGGGCCGGAACAGCGTCAACTGCGCGCCCCTGCCGGATGGCGCCGCCGGGCGCGTCGTGAACTTCGGTGGCCGCGCGCGGCGGGCAATTGGGGCGCAGGCGTGTCTTTGACAGCGCGCCCGGGGGTGCTATCACTCGCCGGCCTCGCCCGCATGCCGAACTGGCCGGCCCGAGTTGGCCAGTCTTGGAGCAACACCGCTCGGCCGCGGCCCCGATACGTCGCCGCATTTGACACACCAACCCATCTGTCTCGGAGACATCCGTCCTCATGTCGAACCGCGAGAAGCATGATCGCATGGCCAATGCCATCCGGGCACTGGCCATGGACGCCGTCGAAGCCGCCAATTCCGGCCATCCCGGCATGCCGATGGGAATGGCGGATGTCGCCACCGTCCTGTTCGGCAAGGTGCTGAAATTCGATCCGACCGACCCGCGCTGGCCGGACCGCGACCGCTTCATCCTCTCCGCCGGCCACGGCTCGATGCTGCTCTATGCCCTGCTCTACCTCACGGGCTATGAGGGCATGTCGATCGACGACATCAAGCATTTCCGCCAGCTCGGCTCGCGCACGCCCGGCCATCCGGAATATGGCCACACGGTCGGCGTCGAGACCACCACCGGGCCGCTCGGCCAGGGCCTCGCCAACTCGGTCGGCTTCGCGCTGGGCGAGCGCATGCTCGCCGCCCAGTTCGGCACCGATCTGGTCGACCACCACACCTATGTCATCTGCGGCGACGGCTGCCTGATGGAAGGCATCTCGGAGGAGGCGATCGAGATCGCCGGCCGGCAGAAGCTGAACAAGCTCACCGTGTTGTGGGACGACAACCACATCACCATCGACGGCTCCACCGCGCTGTCGGTGGCGACCGACCAGCTTGCCCGCTTCGAGGCCTCGGGCTGGCACGCCACCCGCATCGACGGCCATGATCCGGACGCCATCCTGGCCGCGCTGGAAGCGGCCAAGACCAGCGACAGGCCGACGCTGATCGCCTGCCACACCACCATCGGCTATGGCGCGCCCAACAAGGGCGGCACCAATGCCGTGCACGGCGCCCCGCTCGGCGCCGCCGAGATCGCCGCCGCCCGCGCCTTCCTCAACTGGGAATACGAGCCCTTCGTCATCCCCAGCGACATTCTCGACGCGTGGCGCCTCGCCGGCCTGCGCTCGCGCCAGGCGCACAAGAACTGGACCCAGCGGCTGAACGAAGCCGATGTCGCGCTGCGCGGCGAGTTCGAGCGCCGCGTGCGCGGCGACCTGCCCTCCAAGCTCGGCGAGACCATCGCCGGCGTGATCGCCAAGGCCCGCGCCGATGGCGGGGCGGTGGCCACCCGCAAATCGTCCGAGATCGTGCTGGAAGCGGTCACCGCGGCGCTGCCGGAGATGGTGGGCGGCTCGGCCGACCTCACCCACTCCAACAACACCAAGACCAAGGCGACCTCGGTCTATGTCGAGCCGCCGAAATATGACGGCCGCTACGTCAACTGGGGCATTCGCGAGCACGGCATGGCGGCGGCGATGAACGGCATCGCCCTGCATGGCGGCTTCATCCCCTATGGCGGCACCTTCCTGGTGTTCTCCGACTATTGCCGCCCCTCGATCCGCCTCGCGGCGCTGATGGGCGCGCGCGTCGTCTATGTCTTCACGCATGATTCGATCGGCGTCGGCGAGGACGGCCCCACCCACCAGCCGGTGGAACAGGTCGCCGCGCTGCGCGCCATCCCGAACCTCCTGGTGTTCCGCCCCTGCGACACGGTGGAGACGGCGGAAGCGTGGAAGATCGCGCTGGAGCACAAGACCGGCCCCAGCGTGATGGCGCTCACCCGCCAGAACCTGCCGCTGCTGCGCACCGACGACAGCGAGCGCTGCCTCACCGCGCGCGGCGCCTATGAACTGGCGGGCGCGTCCGACGAGGCGCAGGTGACGCTGTTTGCCTCCGGCTCGGAAGTGTCGCTGGTGATGAAGGCGCGCGAGCAGCTGGAAGCGCAGGGCGTGCCGACCCGCGTCGTCTCCGTGCCCTGCTTCGAGCTGTTCCTGAACCAGCCCGAGGAAAGCCGCCGCCAGGTGGTGGGCAAGGCGCCGGTGAAGATCGCCGTCGAGGCGCTGATCCGCCAGGGCTGGGACGAGATCGTCGGCTCCGACGCCGCCTTTGTCGGCATGACCGGCTTCGGCGCCTCCGGCCCGGCGCCCGAGGTGTTCGCCCATTTCGGCATCACCGTCGAGGCCGTGGTCGCCACCGCGCTCAGCCGCCTCAAGCGCTGAGCCCGTTCGGCGACAAGCCATGCGGCTGGCGCATACATCATGCGCCAGCCCTGCGCCCAGCTAGCAGCGTCAAAAGAGCGACTGGTGTCCTAGCGTCCGCCGCGCTATGAGGCCCACGCGCGGATCGTGATGAGACAGCTTACCTGGGGATTAAACGCATGACGCTCAAGGTTGCCATCAACGGCTTTGGACGCATCGGTCGCAACGTGCTGCGGGCCATCATCGAGTCCGGCCGTACCGATATCGAGGTCGTCGCCATCAATGACCTCGGCCCGGTCGAGACCAACGCGCACCTGTTCCGCTTCGACAGCGTCCATGGCCGCTTCAACGGCACGGTGACGGTCGACGGCGACACGATCGACGTCGGTCGCGGCCCGATCAAGGTGACGGCGGTGCGCAACCCTGCCGAACTGCCGCACACGGCGCTCGGCGTCGACGTGGCGCTCGAATGCACCGGCATCTTCACCGCCCGCGACAAGGCCGCCGCCCATCTCGCCGCCGGCGCCAAACGCGTGCTGGTCTCCGCCCCGGCGGACGGCGCCGACCTCACGGTGGTGTTCGGCGTCAATCATGACAAGCTGACCAAGGACCACCTCGTCGTCTCCAACGCCTCCTGCACCACCAATTGCCTCGCGCCGGTGGTCAAGGTGCTGAACGACGCCGTCGGCATCGACCACGGCTTCATGACGACGATCCACTCCTACACCGGCGACCAGCCGACGCTGGACACCATGCACAAGGACCTCTACCGCGCCCGCGCCGCGGCGCTGTCGATGATCCCGACCACCACCGGCGCCGCCAAGGCCGTCGGCCTGGTCCTGCCCGAGCTGGCCGGCCGGCTCGACGGCACCTCGATCCGGGTGCCGACGCCCAATGTCTCGGTGGTCGACTTCAAGTTCGTCGCCAGGAAGAAGGTGACGAAGGACGAGATCAACGAGGCGATCAAGGCCGCCGCCGCCAGCGGCCCGCTCAAGGGCATTCTCGGCGTCACCGACCAGCCGAACGTGTCCACCGACTTCAACCACGACCCCCATTCCTCGATCTTCCATCTCGACCAGACCAAGGTGCTGGAAGGCAATTTCGTCCGGGTACTGTCCTGGTACGACAATGAATGGGGTTTCTCGAACCGCATGTCCGACACGGCGGTCGCCCTCGGAAAGCTGATCTGAACATTCGGCCGGCCGGGCCTTCCGCCAAGGAGGTCCGGCCGTTTCGCATTCAGGATCAACAATCCAAGGGGAGAACACCATGAGCGAGGCTTCCGCCTTTCGCACCCTCGACGACGCCGAGATCGCCAATAAGCGCGTGCTCGTGCGTGTCGATCTGAACGTGCCGGTCGACAATGGCCGCGTCACCGACGACACCCGCATCCAGGCCGTGCTGCCGACCATCCGCGAAATTTCCGACAAGGGCGGCAAGGTGATCCTGCTCGCCCATTTCGGCCGTCCCAAGGGCGAGGACCCGGCTCTGTCGCTGGCGCCCATCGCCGGCGAAGTGGCGAGCCGGCTCGGCAGGCCGGTCGCCTTCGCCCCCGCCACCACCGGCCCGGTGGCCGAGGCGGCGGTGGCCAGGCTCCAGCCCGGCGAGGTGCTGCTGCTGGAGAACACCCGCTTCGACAAGCGCGAAGAGAAGAACGACCCCGACTTCGTGGCGGCGCTGGCGCGCCTCGGCGACCTCTATGTCAACGACGCCTTCGCCACCGCCCACCGCGCCCATGCCTCGACCGAGGGCCTCGCCCACAAGCTGCCCGCCTTTGCCGGGCGCTGCATGCAGGAAGAGATCGAGGCGCTGGCCAGGGCGCTGGAGAAACCCCAGCGCCCGGTGCTCGCCGTGGTCGGCGGCGCCAAGGTCTCCTCCAAACTCGACCTGCTCGGCAACCTCGTCGCCAAGGTCGACATTCTGGTGATCGGCGGCGGCATGGCCAACACCTTCCTCGCCGCCCAGGGCAAGAATGTCGGCAAGTCGCTGTGCGAGCACGAACTGGCCGGCACCGCGCTGGAAATCCTCGACAAGGCCAGGGCCGCCAGTTGCGAGATCGTGCTCCCGGTGGACGCCCTCGCCGCCACCGAGTTCAAGGCCAATGCGGCGCACCGTGTCGCCTCGGTGGATGACATCCGGCCGGACGAGATGATGCTCGACGCCGGCCCGGCCTCGGTCGAGAACGTCGTCGCCCGGCTCGAGGACGCGAAGACCATCGTCTGGAACGGCCCCTTCGGTGCCTTCGAACTGCCGCCCTTCGACACCGCGACGGTGGCGGTCGCGCGAGCGGCGGCGGAACGCACGGACGCCGGCGGACTTCTGTCGGTGGCGGGCGGCGGCGACACGGTGGCCGCGCTCAACCATGCCGGGGTCGCCGGGCGCTTCACCTATGTGTCGACGGCCGGCGGCGCCTTCCTCGAATGGCTGGAGGGCAAGGCCCTGCCGGGCGTCGAGGCGCTGAGACGTTGAACGGCGCCCGGGCGACCAGCGGTCCTGTCATTCAGGTTCGCGCCGCCCGGTGCTAGTATCCGATCGGTCCGGCCCCGCGCTCGATCCGGCTGCGGTGCCGGCCGGTCAGTTTCGCGCGGGAGAGAGAGAATGACGGCAAGCCTCGAAGAGGTCGCGTACAAGCTAGCGGCGGGCGGCAAGGGCCTGCTGGCGGCGGATGAGAGCGCCAGCACCATCAAGAAGCGCTTCGACGCCATCGGCGTCGAATCCACGTTCGAGAACCGGCGCGATTATCGCGAGATGCTGTTCCGCTCCGAAGCGATGACGCAGTACATTTCCGGCGTCATCCTGTTCGACGAGACCATCCGCCAGAATGCCAAGGACGGCACGCCGCTGGTCAAGCTGATCGAGGCGGCGGGCTCGATCCCGGGCATCAAGGTCGACCTTGGCGCCCGGCCGCAGCCGGGCTGCCCGGGCGAGACCATCACCGAGGGCCTCGACGGCCTCGGCCAGCGCTTCAAGGAATATTACGATCTCGGCGCCCGCTTCGCCAAGTGGCGGGCGGTGATCGACATCGGCCAGCACATTCCCAGCTACACCTCGATCCTCGCCAACGCGCAGGCGCTGGCGCGCTACGCCGCGTTGGCGCAGGCAGCCGGCATCGTGCCGATCGTCGAGCCGGAAGTGCTGATGGACGGCGACCACGACATCGACCGCTGCTACGACGTGACCGAATGGGTGCTGAAGGAAGTGTTCCAGCAGCTGTTCTACGCCCACATCAAGCTCGAAGCCATGGTGCTGAAGCCGAACATGGTCATTGCCGGGCGGAAGTCGCAGAAGCAGGCGTCGGTCGCGGAAGTGGCGGAGAAGACCGCGCGCTGCCTCAAGAACTGCGTGCCGTCGGCCGTTCCCAGCGTGGCCTTCCTCTCCGGCGGCCAGTCGGACGAGGAGGCCACCGCCCATCTCGACGCCATGATCCGCGCCGGCGGGCTGCCATGGAACCTCACCTTCTCCTATGGCCGCGCCCTCCAGGCGGCACCGCAGAAGGCGTGGTCCGGCAAGGAGGAGAACGTCGCCGCCGGGCAGGCCGCCTTCACCCATCGCGCCAGGATGAATTATCTGGCGGCGCTGGGGCAGTGGACGCCGGAGATCGAGCAGAAGAAAGCCGCCTGAAAAGACTGACTTCTAGGATTAACGGGGACGCCGCCGCAGGGCGGCGTCTTTGTTTTGTCGGCTTCTATTCGACAGATCGAAATATCGCCCCATCTTGACCTTGCGCAAGGTGCGAACGCCTCGAGCCTCTAGCCTTGCACCACAGCATGGGAGAGACGCGCGTGCGACACGATCTCAAGACAAGCTTTCCACCCAACAGTTTCGGAGCGCAGGGCCTCGCCGCCTCCGCGCGGGCGGGCGAACCTTTGCCGAGCCCGGTCAAGCTCGACCTCCGCCATGTCGGCTTCCGCTTCGGCTCCAAGCCGGCATTGCACGACATCTCGTTTCCGATCCACGCCAACCGGGTGACGGCACTGATCGGACCGTCCGGCTGCGGCAAGTCCACCCTGCTGCGGGTTCTCAACCGTATGGCGGACCTCTATGAGGACCAGCATGCGGAGGGCCAGGTGCTGCTCGACGGGCAGGATATCCTCGCCCCGGACGTCGACGTGCTGACGCTTCGCCGGCGCGTCGGCATGGTGACGCAGAAGCCCTCGCCGTTTCCGATGTCGATCTATGACAATGTGGCCATCGGCCTGCGGCTCAACGAGGAACTCACCGGCGCGCAACTCGACGCGCGGGTGGAGGACGCGCTGCGCCGGGCCGCACTGTGGGAGGAGGTCAGCGGCATTCTCGACCATTCCGCCCTCAGCCTCTCCGGCGGCCAGCAGCAGCGCCTGTGCCTCGCCCGTACCATGGCGGTGGGGCCGGAGGTCATCCTGCTGGACGAGCCGTGCTCGGCGCTCGACCCGATCTCCACCGCCAGGATCGAGGAGACGATGGAGGCGCTCCGGAGCGTGAGCACCCTTGTCATCGTCACCCATAATCTGCAGCAGGCGGCGCGCATCGCCGACTACACCGCATTCCTGTATCTCGGCGAACTGGTCGAGTTCGGCCCGACGGCGCAGATGTTCACCCGGCCACGCGAGGAGCGTACCCTGAGCTACGTCTCGGGCCGGATGGGCTGATCCCGCCTGGAGCAACGTGGCAAAAATCCCCGGCACGCGGCCGGGGATGAGGTGTCGCGATCGGTATCGAGCCGGCGCGGCTCAGCGGCGCCCGCCGCCAAAGCCGCCGTGGAAACCGCCGCCGAAGCCGCCGCCGCCGCCGAAACCGCCGTGGAAGCCGCCGCCGCCATAACCACCGAAATGGTCGCCGCCGCCAAAGCCGTCATAGCCGCCGGCGCGGGCGAAGCTGTCGGCGCGCTGGTCGCCATAGCCCTGGAACTGGCGCTGCTGGTCGAGCCGGCCGATCTGGTCGGCATCGGTGTCGCCCTTCCAGCCGTCGATGGACTGGTGCTGCCAGCCATTATTGCCGTCATACTGGTGAATCGAGCCGTCATGGTCGGTGTAGACGTGACCATTGTTCCAGGCCACGGCATTGCCGGTCTTGGCATTGCCCGCCACGCCGCGGCTGTCGACGCTGACATGGCCGTCATTGTCCACCACGCCGGTCTGCGAGGCATGGCCGATGCCGGTCGTCGGGTTATAGCCGGCCGATTCGCGGCCCGCCACGGCGTTGCCGGTATAGGCATTGCCGGCCACGCCGGCGCGCGCCTCGCCATGGGCGCCGGTATAGGGGTTGAAGAACGCGGCCGAGCGCCCGGCGGCGTAATTGCCGGTCCACGGGTTGAAGGCGGCGCCGGAGCGGCCGGCGAAGTCGGTGCCCCAGCCGGTCACGCCATGCACCGAGTTGCCGGCCCAGGCGGTGCCCCAGGGGCCGACGCCCCAGGCGTGGTCCCAGGTCGCCGCGCCGCCCCAGGCGCCATAGATGTTGGTGCGGGCGATGTCGACGCCGGCCCAGGGGCCGTACCACGGACCCGGACGCCAGTAGGGGCCCCACCAGGGATACATCGCACCCCAGCCGAAGGCGGCGTCGTAGCCGAAGGCGAAACCGGTGGTCCAGGCGAAGGCCGCGTCATAGCCATAGGTCGCCGGGCAGCCATACCAGTAGGCGCCGATATAGCCGACGCAATTGTAGCCGGTGCCGTAGACCACCGTACCGCCAGGCTCGATCACCACGCCCATATAGCCGGGTGTGTAGCCGACGGTCACCACGTCCGCGGTCGAGGCATAGACCCGCACATAGGTGACGTAATGGAGCGGCGAGGATACCGGGATGGTGTAGATCGCGTCCGGCACCACGTCGGTGACCAGCCACGGGCCGGTCGGCGTCGCCGAGACGAACCAGGCACCCTGGAACAGCGCGTAGTAGCGCGCCGGATCGAGCTGGATCACCGGGGTGCGGGTGTTCACCGCATAGGACAGGATGGTGCCCTTGATCGCCTCGAACTTGGGCGCGCCGCCGTCATATTTGATCGTCAGCTGGGTGTCGCGCTTGATCGAGGCGGTCTGCGGCACGGTGGCGGCGATCGCCGCCTCCTTGGCCTGCGGCGTGCCGGGCACCGAGACCAGCGCGTTGGACGCAGGATCGGTCGGCGCGATCTTGGCGAAGCCGGCCGGCAGGCTGGTGCCGGGAACGAAGCTCCATGGCCCCTTGAAGCCGGCGGCGCGGAACCAGCGGCCGGAGATCAGCACATAGTACTGGTTGCTGTCGGGATCGAGCAGAATCGCGTGGTCGGCGTTGCTCACGCGCAGCAGCGAGGTGCCGCCCACCGGCGTCATCTGCGGCGCGCCGGCGGTGATGACCAGTTCGGTCGGGGTGGTGGAGACGATGATCGCCGGCGGGCTGGCCGGCTTCTGGCCGTTGGCCGGCAGCATGGTCTGCGCCGGCTCCTCATAGGTCGCGGTGCTGCCTGCTGCCTCCAGCGTGGGGTCGGGCTGCGCGGTGACGGTCCACGGCCCCTCGACCGCGGGCGCCTGATACCAGGTTCCCGAGGCCTGCAGGTGATAGAGCCCGGCGCTGTCGACCAGCATCAGCGGCTGGGTGTTGACGATGCGCTGGAAGCCCTGCACCCCGTCGATCGGGCGCGGCACCGGCTTGCCGGCGACCAGCACCAGCAGGGTCGGCGTGTCGGCGAAGACGATGCGCGGCGGCGTGTTCTCCACCGGCTGGGTCATTTCCTTGTCGAGCTGCTTGGTGGCCGCGTAGCTGGTCATCAGATGGTCGAGGGCGACGGTCATGCCCTGCGGCGAGATGCGCGACTGCAGCGCGCTCAGCAGTACCGCGTCCTGCGACGTATCGGTCGGCACCTCGACCGAGGTGATGTGGATATTGCTGAGCTGCGCCAGCCTCGAGGGCTTGTCGACCACGACCCGTGCGGTGAAGCGGGCGAGGCCGTAGGTCGGGCCGGTCGCGGAGGGCGTCGCGGTGCCGGACGCACCCGTATCCGGCTTCGGCCCGATGGCGACCGCGGCGCGGCCGGAGAGCTGGTCGCCGTTCCATTCCTCGATGAGTGGCTGATAGACCTGCATCAGCTTGTCGCCGAGATCGAAGCTGCGCGGCCAGGCCAGCGCGGGCGGAAGGGCGGAAGGCGCGGCGGCCACGCCGGCCTGCGTCGCCGGGGCCGCCGGCTGCTGCGCGAGGGCCGGCGTGATGCTGACGGCGATGGCGGCCGCGAAGACGGCCAGAGACTGAGGATGAAGGCGCATGTTTCCCCCATACGGGCGGCGACGGCCGGCGACAGGCCGGGCATCTCGGTCCCGCGAAGCAATAGCACCGCCGGTTCGCGGCGATAAGACACCGTCCGGGCACGAAGCGGACGGGCGGGCAGAACGCCCTTAAAATGTTACCGCATTATGGCAACGCTCCGCATTCTCGCCGCCGCCCGCGCGCCCCACTGGCGCGCCTCACTGGACCACCGTAGGCCGCTCGCGCTAGAGAAAGCGCCGCGTGCCGTGCTTTCGCCGCCATCCTCGCCGATGGCTTCCCTATGGCTCGTCACAAGACTGTTCCCTGATGGCTCGTTCCTCCACCCGACCCAATTCCGAACCGGCACGCCCGGTGCCCCGCCTCTATGTTCTCGTGCCGGCCGCCGCCGGGGAGAGCGCCGTCGCGGCGCAGGCCGAGGCGCTGAGGCAGGCCGCGCGCGAGACCGATATCGCCGCCGTCCTGATGCGGACCCGGCAGGACAGCGCCTCGGCAACGCTGCAGCCGCTGCTTGACGCCTGCCACGCCGTCGGCGCCGCCGGCCTGGTGGAGGGCAACGCCGCGCTGGCTGCCGCGATGGGTGCCGACGGCGCGCATCTGGAAGGCGCCACGGCGCTGAAGGCCGCGGCGGCGACGCTGCACCCGCATGGCATTGCCGGTGCCGGCGGCCTGCGCAGCAAGCACGACGCCATGACGGCGGCCGAAGGCGGCGCCGATTATGTGATGTTCGGCGAGCCCGATGCGGAGGGACGCCGCCCGCCCTTCGAAGCGACGCTGGAGCGCACGCAATGGTGGGCGCAACTGTTCGAGCCGCCCTGCGTCGGCTATGCGCGCACGCTGGAGGAGGTCGAGGCGCTGGTCGAGGCCGGCGCCGATTTCATCGCCGTCGACAGCCTGATCTTCGAGCATCCGCATGAGGGTGCGCGGGCGCTGGCCGCGCGGCTGGCGGCCACCGGAGACGCCTCCTGATGCGCCCGCCGCGCGCCCCCGGTCGAGGCGCGTCCCTGCGGCTGGGCGCGGGCCTGCTCGCCGCCGGTCTCGCCGTCGCGGGCCTGGCGACGGCGGCGGCCGCTCAGGGAAAGGCGGCCTCCTCCCCCGCGCCCAGGACAACCGCGAAGCCCGCCTCGTCGAACACCGCGCCGGGGCAGGACCCCGATCCGGCCTACACCGCCTTTCAGCGCGGCAGGTTCCGGACGGCGCTCGACCTTGCCGTTTCGCGCGCCAACGGCGAAGGCGACGTGGCGTCCATGGTGCTGGCGGCGGAACTGCTCTCCCAGGGCTATGGCGTGCGCCAGGACCCGGCGGCGGCCCAGAAATGGTACGAGGCGGCGGCGGCGAGGGGCAATGCCGATGCGCTTTTCACCCTCGGCGCGATCCTGATGGCGTCGCCCTCGGCGGTGAACAAGGACCAGGCGGTCGACTTCTTCCGTCGCGCCGGCGAAAACGGCAGCGCCCGCGCCGCCTACAATCTCGGCCTCGTCTATCTCCAGGGCGAGGTGGCGCCGAAGGAGCCGGCGATCGCCGCGGAATGGTTCAAGCGCGCCGCCGAAACCGACCAGCCCGACGCGCTCTATGCGTTGGCGACGCTCTATCGCGACGGCAATGGCGTGCCGCGCGACCCGATCGAATCGGCCCGCCTGCTGCAACGCGCCAGCGAAGTCGGCAACGACGTCGCCACCACCGAACTCGCCATCGCGGTGTTCAACGGCATCGGCATGCCCAAGGATGAGGAGCGCGCCGCCGCGCTGTTCCGCAAGGCCGCGCTGCAGGGCAACGTCATCGCGCAGAACCGCTATGCGCGCATCCTCTCCGCCGGGCGCGGCGTTCCCAAGGACGTGATCGCCGCCGCCGGGTGGCACCTCGCCGCCAAGGCGCAGAAGCTCGACGACCCCATGCTGGACAAGCTGGTCGCCGGGCTCACGCCCGACCAGCGGGCGCAGGCGGAAAAGCTCATCAGGCCATGGGCGCCCCCCGCCGCCTATTAGCCGGGCGCCGGCGGTCCAAATAACGACCCAATTGCCGGCATGGTGCTTCGTCTCTCGGGCCGGACCAGGACGGCGCAACGCCCGAACCGCGCGCCGCGCCCATCGCGCCGGCGCAACGTGCCGTGCTCATCCTGCCTTGCTCATGCCGCCGGGCGTCGTTACTCATCGGGGCGCGTCGCCGTTGGGAGCCGGTGGCGCGGCGTACAAGGCTGCATTCTGGGGAATTCTCTTGGTCATCGCTGGTCCAGTCCCGTCGCGGGAAACGCCGCGCTCTCCCTCCCGCCGACCGGCTCTGGTCCGGGCGCTCGCGGTGGTGGCGACGCTGCTGGTCGCGATGCTGGCGCTGGGCGTGCCGGGCGCCCGTGCGCTGGAAGCGGTGGCGATCCGGCTCGACGCCCCCGTGATCGACCTCGCCCCGGCGATCGAGCGCCGCACCAGCGACACCGACCGCATCCAGGTTTCCACCGTGCCGGGCGCCGACGGCATCGTCCGCCGCATCGAGGTGCGCTCGGTGGCCCCCGGGCCGAATGGCAGCAAATGGGCGATTCTGGCCCTCGCCAACAACACCGACGAACAGGTCGACCGGCTGATCGTCGCGCCGCATTACCGCATGGTCGGCTCCGGCGTGTTCTGGCCGGACCTCGGCAATCGCCGCATCCTCAATATCACCACCAGCCAGGGCTTCCGCCCCGAACTGCAGAACGCGCCCGACGCCGACGTGTTCTTCCTCACGCTCGACCCCGGCACCACCGTGACGCTGGTGGCCGAACTCGGCGATGGCGGCCTGCCCCAGCTCTATCTGTGGGAGCCGGAAGCCTACAAGGACAAGGTCAACAGCTTCACCCTCTACAACGGCATCGTCATCGGCATTGCCGGCCTGCTGGCACTGTTCCTCACCATCCTGTTCGTGGTGAAGGGCAGCGCGATGTTCCCGGCGGCGGCGGCGCTGGCCTGGGCGGTGCTGGGCTATATCGGCCTCGATTTCGGCTTCTGGTCGAAGGTGTTCGGCATCTCGCCGCTGGCGCAGCAGTTCTGGCGGGCGGCGGGCGAGGCAATCCTCGCCGCGACGCTGGTGGTGTTCCTGTTCGCCTATCTCAACCTCAACCGCTGGCATGTGCGCTACGCCCATGTCACGGCCGGCTGGCTGGTGTTCCTCGCCGCCATTGTCGGCCTCGCCCTGCTCGATCCTTCCGCCGCCGCCGGCATCGCCCGTCCCTCGCTGCTCGTGGTCTCGTTCATGGGCTTCGGCATCGTGGTCTGGCTGGCGCTGCACCGCTATGACCGGGCGGTGCTCATCATCCCGACGCTGTTCCTGCTGATGGTGTGGGTCATCACCGCCGGCATGGCGGTCTCTGGCCGCATCGGCAACGACCTCGTCGCCCCGGCGCTGCTCGGCGGGCTGGTGCTGATCGTCATGCTGATCGGCTTCACCGTCATGCAGCACGCCTTCGCCGGCATCGGCTCGGTCGCCGGCAGCGCGCAGGAGCTGGAGCGCCGGGCGCTGGCGGTGGCCGGCTCGGGCGACATCGTCTGGGACTGGGACGTCGACACCGACCGCATCCATGTCAGCCCCGAGGCCGAGCACATGCTGGGCCTCAAGCAGGGCACGCTGGAGACCGAGGCCGCCGGCTGGCTCGACATCATCCATCCCGGCGACCGCGACCGCTTCCGCGCCACGCTGGACGGGCTGCTCGACCAGCGGCGCGGGCGCATCGACCAGGATTTCCGGCTGCGCGCCCATGACGGCCATTATCTCTGGTTCAACCTGCGCGCCCGGCCGGTGGTCGGTACCGATGGCGAGGTGGTGCGCTGCATCGGCACGCTCTCCGACGTCACCGACAGCCGCACCGCCGAGGAGCGCATGCTGCACGACGCGGTGCACGACAACCTCACCGGCCTGCCCAACCGCGAACTGTTCCTCGACCGCGTCGCCGCCGCCAGCGGCCTCGCCCGCACCGACGACCATATCCGCCCGACCGTTCTGCTGATCGACCTCGACCGCTTCAAGCAGGTGAACGCCACCCTCGGCATGCCGGCGGGCGATTCGATCCTGCTCACCGTTGCCCGGCGCCTGATGCGCCTCGTCAAGCAGCAGGACACGCTGGCCCGCCTGGGCAGCGACCATTTCGCGCTGATCCTGCTTTCCGAGCGCGACCCCGAGCGCATCACCGCCTTCGCCGACACGCTGCGCCGGACGCTGCGCGCGCCTATTACCTTCGGCGAACGCGAGATCTTCATCACCGCCTCGATCGGCCTGCTGCTCGCCGACGGCCAGAAGCGCACCCCGCTGGAGACGCTGAAGGACGCCGAGCTGGCGATGTACTTCGCCAAGCGCGTCGGCGGCGACCGCATCGAGGTGTTCCGGCCCAACATGCGGGCGCAGAAACTCGACCGGCTCACCATGGAGCAGGACCTGCGCCAGGCGCTGGAGCGCGGCGAGATCGGCGTGCTCTACCAGCCGGTGGTCGACCTCGCGACCCGCCAGATCGCCGGCTTCGAATCGGCGATGCGCTGGCAGCATCCCACCCTCGGCACGCTGGGGCCGGACGATTTCCTCAGCCTCGCCGAGGAATCCGGCCTGATCGTCGATCTCGGCCTGTTCATGCTCGACACCGCGGCCCGTCAGCTCGGCGTGTGGCAGCGCACCCTGCGCGGCGAGCCGATCTTCATCTCGGTCAACATCTCCTCGCGGCAGATGCTGCGCCACGACCTGTTGCAGGACCTGAAGGCGGTGCTGGCCCGCAACGTCGTCACCCCCGGCACGCTGAAGCTGGAACTTTCCGAATCGCTGGCGATGGAGAACCCGGAATATGCCGCGCAGATCCTCCTGCGCATGCGCGAACTCGAGGCCGGCCTGACGCTGGACGATTTCGGCACCGGCTATTCCGCCCTCGCCTATCTCCAGCGCTTTCCGTTCGACAGCATCAAGGTCGACCGCACCTTCATGAAGGCGCTGGGACGCAGCGGCGACAAGGCGCAGCGCCCCATCATCCTGCGCACCATCATCAACATGGCGAACGATCTCGGCATGGACATCATCGCCGAGGGCATCGAGACCGAGCAGGTCGCCGCCGCGCTCGGCAAGCTCGGCTGCCGCTACGGCCAGGGCCGTCTCTTCGGCGAGGCGATGACCGCGGACGAAGCGCGCAAGCGGCTGGTGCCCGAGCAGCCGCCCGCCTCGCTGCTGGAACGCGGCCGCCAGCTCTCGCGCGGCGCCAAGGCGGCCGTGAGTTCCGCCGCCGCCCGGCCCGCCGGCGCCGGCCAGGCCGCACCGTCGCCGCCGGGGACCCCGGCGCCCGCCACCGCCACCCCCGCACGCCCGGCGGCCACGCGCCCGGCGCCGACATCGAGCTGAAACCCCGACAAGGGTGAGATGTGCAACGCGGCGCCCAGCCGCGGCTCATGCGAGGGCAAGCGGGCGCTCAGGCGTGCCCGGCCTCGGTCGAGAGCATGCCCGGATCAATGCCGATCTTGCGCAGGGCGAGATCGTATTTCTGGCTCGCCTCGGCCTCGAACACCAGCGCCGGATCGGCCGGGCAATGCAGCCAGCCATTCTGCTGGATCTCGTTTTCCAGCTGCCCCGGCGCCCAGCCGGCATAGCCGAGCGCCAGCATCGCGCTGGCCGGCCCGCTGCCGGTGGCCATCGCCTTCAAAATGTCGAGCGTGGCGGTGAGGCAGATGCCGTCGTCGATCGGCAGGGTCGAATCCTGGATGAAGAAATCGGCGGTGTGCAGCACGAAGCCGCGCCCGGTCTCCACCGGCCCGCCGCGCAGCACCTTCACCCCGCCGGCGGAATGCGGCAGACGGATGCGCTCATCGTCCGGGATGACGTCGAGCTGCACCAGAAGATCGGGAAAATTCACGTGATTGGCCGGCTGGTTGACCACGATGCCCATGGCGCCCTCGGAGGAGTGCGCGCACAGATAGATCACGGCACGGGCGAAACGTTCGTCGCGCATGCCCGGCATGGCGACCAGCATCTGTCCATCGAGGAAGGTCCCGTCCATGGTGCCGCCGAAACCTTGGGAGCGCTCTCGTCCGATCCACATGAGGGAAAGCGTAAACCCCGCCGGGGCATTTTCAAGCCCGTACCGGTGCGGGCCTGCTGCCGGGACGGCAGGCTCACACGAAAGTGCGACCCGCGCCGCTTCCCCATCCCGGCCTGAAGGGCTATCGCCAAGGCCATGCTTGCTCGTCTGCGCCCCCTCCTTCTGTGCTCGCTCGCCCTCGCGCCGTTCGCCGGCTCCGCCCTTCCCGGCATCGCCCTGGCCGGCGAGATGTCCGCCTGGTCGGCGCCGCAAGGCACCGCCGCGAGGCTGGTGGCTGGCGGTTCGGAAGACGGGACCCTGCTTGGCGGAGTCGAGATCCGGCTCGCGCCCGGCCTCAAGACCTATTGGCGCTATCCCGGCGACAGCGGCGTGCCGCCGCATTTCGACTGGAGCGGCTCGCACAATGTCGAGGCCGTCGAGGTGCTGTGGCCGGCGCCTGTGCGCTTCGACGATGGCGGGTCGTTCTCGATCGGTTACAAGCACGATGTCGTGCTGCCGCTGCGCATCACGCCGAAGGACCGCGCCAGGCCGGTCGAACTGAAGCTCAACCTCGATTTCGCCGTCTGCGGCAAGATCTGCCAGCCGGCCAATGCCGCGCTCGGCCTCGCCGTGCCGGCGGGCGGCGCCGGCGCCCCCTCCCCCGCCCTGCTGCAGGCGCTGGCCACCGTGCCGCGTCCCGTCGCGCTCGGCGTCGCCGGCGCCCCCGGCATCGCCACCGCGGAGCTGCGCCACGACGCGGGCGGCGCGGCGATCCGCATCGAGACCCATGTCGGCGATGCGGACAAGGCCGACCTGTTCGTCGAGGGACCCGGCGAGGACTGGGCGCTGCCGCTTCCGGCGCGCGAGACCGGGGCGGACGGACGGGCCATCTTCGTGCTGCCGGTGGACGGCGTTCCCAAGGGCGCGGATGTCGCCACCGCACGGCTTCGCTTCACCCTTGTCGACGGCGATCGGGCGATCGAGGTGAATGCCCCCCTTTCCACCCGCTGAAACTGCTTCCCGCCACGCGGGAAGCGGCTATGGTACCGCCGGCCGGGCCCGCCGGCCGCGGCGGGTGTCCTTTGGCACGGCCCTTCGGCGGGTGCCGTTCGTTTCTCCACCCGCCGTATGAAAGGAAACACCGATGACGATCAAGGTCGGCGACCAGCTTCCCAGCGTCACCTTCCGCGTGGCCACCGAGGACGGCCCGGTGCCGAAATCCACCGACGAGATCTTCAAGAACAAGAAGGTCGTGCTGTTCGCGGTGCCGGGCGCCTTCACCCCCACCTGCCACAAGAACCACCTGCCGAGCTTCATCGCCCGCGCCGAGGAAATCCTCGCCAGGGGCGTCAGCACCATCGCGGTGACGGCGGTCAACGATCCCTTCGTGATGGCCGCGTGGGAAAAGGCCTCCAACGCCGGCGGTAAGATCGTCTTCCTGTCGGACGGCAATGGCGAGTTCGCAAAGGCGGTCGGCCTTGATTTCGACGCCGCCGCCGCCGGCCTCGGCGTGCGCTCCAAGCGCTATTCCATGCTGGTCGACGATGGCGAGGTGCTGATCCTCAATGTCGAGGACGTGCCGAGCAAGGCCGACAAGACCAACGCCGACGTGCTGCTCACCCAGTTCTGAGCGGGCCACCTTTCATCCCGGCCGATGGCGCCGCCCTCGCGCCGGGATGTTCCGCCCCGCCCTTCATGCCCGTCAGGCGATGATGTCGGGGCAGATCTGGTCTTCGATATAGCCGATGCGGTCCCGCAGCTGCAGCTTGCGCTTCTTCAGCCGCGCGAGCTGAAGCTGGTCGCTGCCGGGCATGTCCTGCAATGCATGGATCGCGATGTCGAGATCGCGATGCTCCTGCCGCAAGCGCTCCAGAAGGTCCTGGAACTCGCGTTCCTCATCCGCCGTCATCTGTGTCAAACGCCCGACCCGAAACCCGACTCAGCCCTCGCCCCCGCGGGACTTCGGCCCAAGTATCGCCGCCCTCGACGCCAGCCGCAACAGCGGCGCGGCAGCGCCCGCCCACGCTGCGGCGCAGCATAGCCGGCCATCGACAGCGCCGGCCTCTCGTGACAGACTAATGACGTTCACTTCGGAAGACAGGAGAAGCTGTCCATGACGATGCAGTCGCATGTTGCCGAGCTGGAACGACGCCATCAGGCATTGGAAAAGCAATTGCGGGAGGAGGCCATCCGTCCCGCGACCGACGATACCCGGATTGCCGATCTGAAGCGGCGCAAACTGATCCTCAAGGACGAGATCGCCCGACTGAAGGGCGCGACGCTGCACTAGCCGCGTCGGCCTTGCCGGCCCTTCCCCCTCTTGAACGCAACTCCGGCCGCCGGCACCCCGCCGGCGGTTCGCGTTTGGGGCCCGGACAGACAGGCGCGAGCCGGCACGCGCTCTACGAAGGGCGTACGCACTTCAGCGTTCTTGCCACGGCGGCGGAGAAGGCGGAATCCTCCAGGCAACAAGAAGGATGAGCGAACAAGAACGATCCTCTGGGAGACGCCCGCCATGACCGACGCCGCCAGCCGCTACCGCGCGCTTCACGCCCGCTCCATCCACGACCCCGAAGGCTTCTGGCGCGAGGCCGCCGGCGCCATCGACTGGTTCGGCGAAGGCGAACGGGTCTTCGACCCCTCGCGCGGCGTCTATGGCCGCTGGTTTCCGGGCTGGACCACCAATGTCTGCCACAATGCGGTGGACCGGCATGTCGCCGACGGGCGCGGCGCGCAGCCGGCGATCTTCTACGACAGCCCGGTGGCCGGCGCGAGGCGCACCGTCACCTATGCCGAGCTGCAGGACGAGGTGAGCCTGCTCGCCGGCGTGCTGCGCGATTTCGGCGTCGGCAAGGGCGACCGCGTCGTCATCTATATGCCGATGATCCCCGAGGCGGTGTTCGCCATGCTCGCCTGCGCCCGCATCGGGGCGGTGCATTCCGTCGTGTTCGGCGGTTTCGCCGCCGCCGAACTCGCCGGCCGGATCGAGGACGCCCAGCCCAAGGTGGTGCTCTCCGCCTCCTGCGGCATCGAGCCGTCGCGCGTCGTCCAATACAAGCCGCTGCTCGATCTCGCCCTCACCATGGCCAGGCATCGGCCCGACGCCTGCCTCATCTTCCAGCGTCCGCAAGCCGAGGCCAACCTCGTGGCCGACCGCGACCATGACTGGGCGGCCCGGCGCGAGGCGGCGCGCGCCGCCGGCACCCGGGCGGCCTGCGTGCCGGTGGAGGCCACGGACCCGCTCTACATCCTCTACACCTCCGGCACGACCGGGAAGCCCAAGGGCGTGGTGCGCGACAGCGGCGGCTACATGGTGGCGCTGCGCTGGTCGATGGAGGGGCTCTATGACGTACGGCCGGGCGAGGTCTACTGGTCGGCCTCCGACATCGGCTGGGTGGTCGGCCATTCCTACATCATCTACGCGCCCCTGCTCACCGGCTGCACAACGGTGCTCTACGAGGGCAAGCCGGTCGGCACGCCGGACGCCGGCGCCTTCTGGCGGGTGATCGAGGAGTACAAGGTAGCGGCGCTGTTCACCGCGCCCACCGCCCTGCGCGCGATCAAGAAGGAGGACCCGGAGGGGCGGCTGATGCAGCGCTACGACCGCGCCAGCCTGCGCACCCTTTTTCTCGCCGGCGAGCGCGCCGACCCCGACACGGTGGAATGGGCGAAGGCGCGGCTCGGCGTGCCGGTGGTCGACCACTGGTGGCAGACCGAGACCGGCTGGGCCATCGCCGGCAACCCGGTGGGGCTCGGCGCCCTGCCGATCCGCGTCGGCTCCACCGGCGTGCCGATGCCCGGCTATCAGGTCGACATCCTCGACGAGGGCGGGCACAAGCTGCCCCCCGACCGCATGGGCTCCATTGCCATCAGGCTGCCGCTGCCGCCGGGCTGCCTGCCCACGCTGTGGCGGCAGGACGAGCGGTTCCGCGAGAGCTACCTCATCGATTTCCCCGGCTATTACAAAACCGCGGATGCCGGCTTCGCCGACGCCGCTGGCCAGCTCTTCATCATGGGTCGCACCGACGACATCATCAATGTCGCCGGCCACCGGCTCTCGACCGGCGGCATGGAGGAAGTGCTCGCCGCCCATGCGGATGTCGCGGAATGCGCGGTGGTCGGCATCCATGACGCGGTGAAGGGCGAGGTGCCCTGCGGCTTCGTGGTGCTGAAGGCGGGCGTCGGGCGCTCGCCGGCCGACATCGAGGCGGAGATCGTGGCGCTGGTGCGCGCGCGCATCGGACCGGTGGCGGCGTTCCGCCTCGCCATCACCGTCAACCGCCTGCCCAAGACGCGTTCCGGCAAGATTCTGCGCGGCACCATGAAGAAGATCGCCGATGCCGAGCCGTGGACCATGCCGGCTACCATCGACGACCCGGCTGCGCTCGACGAGATCGCCACCGCGCTCACCGCGCGGGGGCTGGCCCGGGACCCCGCAGCGTAACCCCCTCATACAGAAAAAGCCCGGGGCGCGGTGCGCTCCGGGCTTTCGCGTTCAGGCGCGGCGTCGCCGCGAAAAGAGGATCACTCCTCGTCTTCGGCCTCGCTCTTGCGCGAGCCGCCCAGCTTGGCGAACACCGTCTCCAGGTTGATCGGTTCCTCGCGCGGCTTGCCGGCCGGCACGAAGGGTTCCGGCGCCTCGCCCGTCGACACGTCGACCGGCAGCAGGGTGGCCTCGTTCTCGCCCGGCACGGCCGTCGTCGCGGGACGGTCCTTGGAGGAGCGCTGCACCTCGATATCGAGGTCGATCTGCGAACACAGGCCGAGCGTCACCGGGTCCATCGGCGTCAGGTTCGGCGCGTTCCAGTGGGTGCGCTCCCGGATCGATTCGATGGTCGTCTTGGTGGTGCCGACCAGCCGCATGATCTGGCTGTCTTTCAGCTCGGGATGGTTGCGCAGCAGCCAGAGAATGGCGTTGGGGCGGTCCTGGCGCTTGGAGACCGGGGTGTAGCGCGGCCCGCGCCGGCGCTTCGGCTCGGGCAGGCGCACCTTCGATTCCAGCAGCTTCAGCCGGTGATTGGGGTTGTTCTCGGCACGCTCGATTTCCTCGCGGGCGAGCTGCCCCGTGGTCATCGGGTCGCTGCCCTTGATGCCCTGCGCGACCTCGCCATCAGCGATGCCCTTCACTTCGAGCACATGCAGCTTACAGAAATCCGCGATCTGCTCGAAGGTCAGGGCGGTATTCTCGACCAGCCACACGGCGGTGGCCTTCGGCATGAGGGGGGCGTTCGCCATGGGACGCAGCTCCATCCAGTGATGCGCCGGCAGGCGGTGGAAACCGAGCCGGCGCGCAGATTTCAGGTCTTCGGCCGCGCAAACTTCTCCCCGCGCCCCACCACCCGGAAGGGGCGGAGCCTCGGACCGTCTCGCGATGACCGGGATACGTCGAATATAAGCCTGTGCGCGCCGTCCTGCAAATCCTAAGACGAAAGGACAGTGTGGCCCCGGGCCGAAGCCGCTGATAGCGTCCGCCTCCCGAAACGAGGAGAAAGCGATGAAGCCTGTTCGACTTCTGGCGACAGCCCTGCTGATCGGATTCACCGCCGGCGCCGGCCAAAGCCTCGCCCAAGAGAGTTCGGCGCAGGAAGCCCCGGCCCGGCAGAGCCCGGCGCCGGAAATGCCCGGCACCGACGATGTGACACGCATCACCGGCGGCACCTATGCCGTGGACCCGGACCACACCCAGATCGTCTGGACCGTCGACCACATGGGCATCACCCCGCTCGCCGGCATGTTCGGCGCCTCGACCGGCACGCTGGTTCTCGATCCGGCCAGCCCCGACGAGGCCACGCTCGAACTCACCATCCCGATCTCCGGCCTGCGGGTGACCTCGGAGGGCTTCGCCGCCCATCTGGCGAGCCCCGAACTGCTCGACACCGCGAAATTTCCCACCGCGACCTTCAAATCCACCCAGGTATCGGTCGAGGACACCGACGCCACCGTCGAGGGCGAACTGACGCTGCACGGCGTCACCCGGCCGGTCACGCTGGACGTCAGCTTCTTCGGCGCCGGCATCAACCCGATGACCAAGGCGGAGAATATCGGCTTCACCGCGACCGCCGACATCAAGCGCAGCGATTTCGGGCTGGGCCTCGGCGTGCCCGTCATCTCCGACGAGGTTGCGCTCGACATTGTCGGCGCCTTCATCAAGCAGCCCTGATCCGGCCACGCTTGACAGCGCGGGCCTCGGCACCCATGACGGTGGCGAGGCCCTGCTGGACCCTGCGATGACCGCCGAACAAGCCGCCCAGAAACCTGCCCTCCGCGTCCTTCTCTGCGCCCCGCGCGGGTTCTGCGCCGGCGTGGTGCGCGCCATCGACGCGGTGGAGCGGGCGCTGGTCATGTATGGCCCGCCGGTCTATGTGCGGCACGAGATCGTGCACAACAAATATGTGGTGGAAGGGCTGAAGGCGAAGGGCGCCGTCTTCGTCGAGGAACTCCACGAGGTGCCCGCCGGCACCACCGCCCCGGTGATCTTCTCCGCCCATGGCGTCGCCCGCGCGGTGCCGGAAGACGCCGCGCGGCGCAACTTCTTCGCCATCGACGCCACCTGCCCGCTGGTGACCAAGGTCCACCGCGAGGCCACCGTGCACCACAAGCGCGGCCGTGAGGTCGTGCTCATCGGCCATGCCGGCCACCCCGAGGTCATCGGCACCATGGGCCAGCTCCCCGAGGGCGCCGTCTCGCTGGTGGAAACCGCCGAGCAGGCGCGGCTCTTCCAGCCCCGCGACCCGGGGAACCTTGCCTACACAACGCAGACCACGCTCTCGATCGACGACACCGCCGAGATCGTCGCCATCCTCAAGCGGCGTTTCCCCGCCATGGTGGCGCCGCACAAGGAAGACATCTGCTACGCCACCACCAACCGGCAGGAGGCGGTCAAGCGCGTCGCACCCGAGGTGGACGCGATGATCGTGGTCGGCGCGCCGAACTCCTCCAATTCCCAGCGCCTGCGCGAAGCCGCCGAGCGCGAAGGCTGCGCGCGCGCCGTGCTGGTGCAGCGGGCCGGCGAGATCGACTGGAACGTGTTCGGCGCCCTGTCCTCGCTCGGCGTCAGCGCCGGCGCCTCGGCCCCCGAGATCCTGGTCGAGGAGATACTCGACGCCTTCGCCGCGCGCTACACGCTCCATGTGGAGACGGTGCACACCGCCCATGAGGACGTGTTCTTCCCGCTGCCGCGGCAGCTCCGCTCCGACGCCGCCGAATAGGCCCGCCCCCGCCCCATGGCCGTTTACACCGACGTTTCCCCCGAAGAACTCGACACGTTCCTCGCCGCCTACGATCTCGGCCGGCTGCGCGCCTTCAAGGGCATCGCCGAAGGGGTCGAGAACTCGAACTACCTGTTGCAGACCGAGGCCGGCAGCTTCATCCTCACCCTCTACGAGAAACGGGTGAACCCGGCCGATCTGCCGTTCTTCGTCGGGCTGATGCAGCATCTGGCGACCCGCGGCATCGACTGCCCGCAGCCGGTGAAAAACCGCGACGGCGTCGCGCTCGGCACGCTGGCCGGGCGGCCGGCGCTCATCGCCACCTTCCTGGTCGGCATGTCGGTGCGCCGCCCCAGCGCCGCCAACTGCGCCGCGCTCGGCGCCGCGCTGGCGGGCCTGCACAAGGCCGGGGCCGACTTCACCGCGCTCCACCGCGCCAACGCGCTCTCCGTCGCCGGCTGGCGCCCGCTCTACGCGCAGGCGCGCGCGGGCGCCGACACCGTCGCGCCGGGCCTTTCCGCCCTCATCGCCGACGAGTTGTCGGTGCTGGAGGCGCGCTGGCCCACCGGGCTGCCGGCCGGCATCATCCATGCCGACCTGTTCCCCGACAACGTGTTCTTCACCGATGGGCGGCTGTCGGGGCTGATCGACTTCTACTTCGCCTGCAACGACCTCTTCGCCTATGACGTCGCCATCTGCCTCAACGCCTGGTGCTTCGAGCCGGACGGCGCCTACAACCAGACCAAGGGCCGCGCCCTTCTCGCCGGCTATCAGGCCGAGCGGCCGCTGGAGGCGGAGGAGATCGCGGCGCTGCCGCTGCTGGCGCGCGGCGCGGCGCTGCGTTTCCTGCTCACCCGGCTGGTCGACTGGCTGAACGTGCCGCCCGGCGCGCTGGTGCGCCCGCACGACCCGCTGGAATATCTGCGCAAGCTGCGCTTCCACCGCTCGGTGGCGAGCCCGCGCGACTACGGCATCCTCGAAGGGGCCACACCGTGAAGACAGCTCCCGGAACCGCCCGCGTCTTCGCCGACGACGCCACCCCGGAAGCGCCGAAGGGCATCGTCGCCATCTGGACCGACGGCGCCTGCTCCGGCAATCCCGGCCCCGGCGGCTGGGGTGCGATCCTGCGCTATGCCGGTTCGGCGAAGGAGCTTTCCGGCGGCGAGAGCCCCACCACCAATAACCGCATGGAGCTGATGGCGGCGATCTCCGCACTGGAGGCGCTGAAGCGCCCCTGCACGGTTGATCTGCACACCGACAGCGAATACATGCGCAACGGCATCACCAAATGGATCGCCGGGTGGAAGCGCAACGGCTGGCGCACCGCCGACAGGAAGCCGGTGAAGAATGTCGACCTGTGGGAGCGGCTGGAAGCGGCCATCGCCCGCCACGACATTCGCTGGCACTGGGTCAAGGGCCATGCCGGCGACGAGATGAACGAGCGTGCCGATGAGCTCGCCCGCGCCGGCATGGCGCCCTACAAGGCGGGGCGCGGCGGGCTCTGAACCGGATGGCGGAGCAAGTCATGGCGAACGCGACTGAAACGCCGGCAGGCGGCGCGGCAATAGGCGCGCCCGCTGTCATCCTGCGGGCCGAAGGGCTGGCCGTGTTCGGCGTGGGGGTCATCGCCTACAGCGCGCTGGGCGCGAGTTGGTGGCTGTTCGGCGCGCTGATTCTGGCGCCGGACCTCTCCATGGCGGGCTATCTCGCCGGGCCGCGATGGGGTGCCCTCCTCTACAACGCCGTGCACAGCTATGTCGGTCCCGCCATGCTCGGCGCCGCCGCCTATGCGCTCGGCTCGTCTCTGGCCGGGGCGCTCGCCCTCATCTGGGCGACGCATATCGGCCTCGACCGCGCCCTCGGCTACGGCCTGAAATATACCGCCGGATTCGCCTTCACCCATCTCGGCCGCATCGGCCGAAGCTGAGGAAGAGCGGGCCGGGAGCGGCCGCGCGGATTGACAAAGCCCCCTCCGCTCCGCTATCAGCCGGGCCTCAATTTCTGCTGGCGGATCGGGACGCGGCCATGGGCGCCGTCTCATACGCAGGCGTTTCGATCCGAAGGTTAGTGTCATGAAGATCCGCAACTCGCTCAAGTCGCTGCTCGGCCGTCACCGCGACAACCGTCTGGTGCGCCGCAAGGGCCGCGTCTACATCATCAACAAGACCCAGAAGCGCTTCAAGGCCCGCCAGGGCTGAGCAAGGCCCGCTGAGCCTTCCCCAGGGCGGCCGCGTTCACGATTTCGCGGCCATCCGACCGGCAATATTGATCAAGGGCGCCGTGGCTCCTAACATGGGGACATGCGCGCCCTTTTCGCTGTCCTGATCGTCGCCGCCGCGCCGCTCGGCGCCATGGCCCAGACCGCCACCCCGCCCGCCGCGGTGGAGCGGCCTGAGGCTGCGCCATCGGCCGAGGCCGCCCCACCTGCTGCCGCCGGCCCCGAGGCCGCGAAATCCGCCGAGCCCGACCGCGCCAAGCGGCTGGACGCCCTGTTCGCCGCGCTGAAGGCGGCGCCCGACTCCGAATCCGCCAAGGCCATCGCCGCCCGCATCGACGTCGCGCTCACGCCATCGGGCAGCGACACCGCCGACCTGTTGATGGCCCGCGCCTCGCAGGCGACGCAGGCCAAGGAGTTCGACCTCGCGGTCGATCTGCTCGACGGGCTGCTGCGGATCGAGCCGGACTATCTGGAGGCGTGGAACAAGCGCGCCACCGTCTTCTTCCTGCGGCAGGACTTTTCCAACGCCTTGACCGACCTGCGGCAGGTGGTCGCCCGCGAGCCGCGCCATTACGGCGCCTGGGCCGGCATCGCCATCATCTGCAAGGAGATCGGCGACGAAAAGCGCGCGCTGGAAGCCGCCCGCCACGCCCTCGCCCTCTATCCCCATCTCGACGAGATCGAGGACATGGAGGAGGAACTGTCGATCAAGGTCGAGGGCCGGCCGATCTGAGAGCGGCCGTTCGCAAGGTCGAGGGCCGGCCGATCTGAGAGCGGCCGCTCTCGCCCGCCGCCGCTCAGGCCCGCTCGTAATCCACGAAGCTGAAGGCGAACTCGTCCTTTTCGCCCTTGATCGGCCCCTCGCGGCCGACCTCGCGCCAGGCCTCGCGGGCGAAGGCGGGAAAACGCACGTCGCCCTCCGGCTGGCCATGCACCTCGGTGAGGCGCAGCCGCGCGGCGTGCGGCAAGGCCTGCGCATAGACCTGCGCCCCGCCGATCACCGCCATCTCGTCGACGCCGAGCCTTTCGGCTTCCTGCGTCCCGCGCTCCAGCGCCGCGCCGAGCGAGGACACCACCAGCACGCCCTCCGGCGGCCGGAAGCCGGTGTCGCGGGTGATGACGAGGCTGGTGCGCCCCGGCAGCGGCTTGCCGATCGACTCGAAAGTCCGCCGCCCCATCAGGATCGGCTTGCCCCAGGTGATCGCCCGGAACCGCTTGAGATCGCCGGAAATGTGCCAGGGCAGCGCGTCGCCGCGCCCGATCACGCCGTTCTCGGCCACGGCGGCGACGAGGGTGAGCACCGTCACGCCGCCCTCCCGCGCAGCAGCGCCAGCGCCGTGTCCGCCGCCGCGAGGCCGGTCTGGTGCGCCCCGTGGGCGGTGGAATAGGCGTGCGGAGAGGCCGCCTCGCCGGCGAACAATATCCGCTCGCCCACCGGCTCGGTGAGCGTCCGCGTCAGCCGCGCGCGCACATGGGCAAGGCCCGGCAGCGCGCAGCTATAACCGCCGCCGATCAGCGGGTCGGCCACCCAGCCGGTGGTGGCGACGCCGGCGATGTGCCTTTCGATGTCCGCGCCGAAGGCGTCCTTCAGCGCCGCGAGGGCGAAATCGCGCATCGCCGCCGGCCCCGCCTGCACCAGCCGCGCCGCGTTGTCGCCGCCGAGCTGGCCGATCGCCATCGGCGCGCCGAACGGGTTGAGCACGAAATTGACCGGCTTGCGGGCGGGGTCGCGCCGGTCGAGCGTGTCGATATAGCTGGTCGGCTCGACGCCGAACACGTCACGGTCGAACAGGAAGGCCACCTTCTCCGCCGCCCCCAGCGGCAGCGCCTCGAACGCCTCGGCGAGATCGGGCGGCAGCAGCGGCGCGAAGGCGAGGCCGCCGCGCGCGATCACCGGGGTCGGCACCGCGACAATGGCGAGCCGCGCCCTCAGCGTGCCGCGCGCGGTGGCGAGCGAAACGCCCTGCCCAGACCAGTCGATGGTGGAGACCGGGCATCCGGTCACAACGGCCAGTTCCGGCGCCGCGCGGGCGGCAACCGCCTGCACCAGCGCGCCATAGCCCTTCTCGACCGGGTAGTTCTCGCCCGTATCGGCATAGGCGGCGTAGTCGAGCGTGGAGAGCCGTTCCGGCTCGGCCGCCGAGAGCAGGGTCAGCCAGTGCCGCGCAAGCCTTGTCCATGGCGTGGGGGTCCCGAGCACCTCGCTCGCGGCGATGTCGCGCCCCTCCTCGCCCGCCTTGTGGATCGCCGCGTAGCCCTCCTGGATCGCGCGCCAGATCGCCTCGCATTCGGCCTCGTCGGCCCAGCGGTCGCCGAGATGGGTGGCGCGCGCCTTGCGGTTGCCGCGCGCGAGATAGGCGAGGCCGAGTTCGTCCGCCGCCGCCCGCAGCGGGTTGACCGACGCCGAGTGCAGCCAGTGGCAGCCGCGATCCCAGGCGACGCCGAAGGTCGCGGTGTCGGTGAAGGCCCGCCCGCCGCGGCGCCCGGCCGCCTCCAGCACGACGACATCGACCCCGGCCCGCGTCAGCCGGGCACCCGCGGCAAGGCCGGCCGCGCCGGCACCGATGACGATCACCTCATGCTGTGCGGCCACGGTCACTTCCGGTTTCAGAGGGGATTGGGGCGAGGGGCGACGGCGTTGCGGCGACGAGGCGCGGTGATTCGACGTCCGGCGGCCGCGCTATTTCTTGCGAAACGCATCGAGCCGCACGACCTGCGCGCCGCCGGGACCGTCATCCTTCGGTTCGCCCTCGTCCGTCACCTTCTTCGGCCCGGCCTTCGCCCCCGCCGGCTTTGTTTCCGCCGGTTTGGCGTCTGAAGGTTTGGCGTCGCCCGATCTGGCCCCCGCAGAGCCGTCGCCATCCTGAGGCTTGCCATCCTGAGGCTTGCCGTCCGCCGGCTTCGGCGACGCTTTGGCGGCCGGCACGGCGACGGGGCCGGTGGGCCGCGCCGCCGCCGGCCTGCTGGCCCCGTCGGTCCGCGACGTGGCGGGCTTTTCCGGCGCGCCCCGGGGCGTCACCTCGGCCAGCCGCGAGGGCCCGCGGGTGGAGGGAACCGAGGTCGGCCGGCCCTCGCCGAACGGCGTCGGCGGCGCGATATCGGGATCGGTGATGCTGTCGGCGGCCTCGTCCCCGTCCTCCGCCTCGTCGAGCGGCTCGAACTGCAGCCCGAACTTGACGGACGGATCGAAGAAGCCCTTCAGCGCCTCGAACGGCACGTGCAGCCGCTCGGGAATGCCGTTGAACGACAGCCCGACCTCGAAGAACTGCTCGGTGACGATCAGGTCCCAGAACTGGTGCTGGAGCACGATCGTCATCTCCTCCGGGTAGCGCTCCTTCAGGCGCGGCGAAATCCGCACGCCGGGCGCGCAGGTATCGAAGGCGAGATAGAGATGGTGCTCCCCGGGCAGCCCGTCGCGGGCGACATCGGTAAGGACGCGGCCAACGACGCCGCGCAACGCATCCTGCACCAGCAGGTCATATCGGATCAGATCGACGCTCATGCCGGCAATGAACCCGATTTCAGCCCTGACTGCCAGTAGGACGAGAGAATGAAGTGCAGGCTTCTGTTGCCAGGTGCCTGCGAACCCCGCCTCACGGTGCTACCCGCTTGGACTTATTTTCCGTAGATCAAACCGCTCACGCGGCCTGAGCAACCGGAGCATAGTTGTCGTTGGCAACTATATGTTTGGTCCGATGACGGCGGTACCATGCCGGGCGAAAGAAGACCCTTTACGCTCTCGTCGATCCTGTTTCGCCCCCGCCGGAAACCACCGTTCTCGATGGGCTCGGGTGGAGGCGCCGGGTACTGCCCCCGGGTCCGAAGAGTTTATTCCGATGTCCGTTTATCGCCATAGCCGGCTTGCGTCGGCAAAACGAATATAGGGGTTCGCCCGCCCGGTTGGAAGGGGGCATGCGCGATGCCCCCAGCCCGATCGCCGATCCCCGGCGCCCTCACGCTTCGGTCTGGTCGCCATATTGCAGATGCTCGATCGGCCGGTTGCCGCCCACCGTGCCGAACAGCTTCTGCTCCAGTTCGGCGATCGAGGCCCGCAGCGCCCCCAGCACCAGCTCCCGCACCATGTCGTAGTCGAGCCGCACGTCGGAATGCGCGCTGCGCAGCGCCTGCCCTCCGCGCAGCACCAGCGCCGGCGCGGTGTGCGAATGCTCGACGGTGAAATCGAGCGGATGCGTCGTGTCCTTCTCCAGCAGGTTCAGATGCATGCGCAGGCGATGCAGCTCGGTGTTGAGCGCGTCTGTGCTTCGGGTCATGTGTTCCTCCCTCGACCTTCGTCTCTGGCCGCCCGGGAACAAGTCGGGCCCGGCGGGAATGTTCCCCGTTACCGCCGCCTCCTGGGTCGTTCTCCCCACGTGGGCAATGAACTGTCGATAGCGTGCGGGCGGCCAATGCGCCGCCGCCACGGCATGCTATATATAGTGGGCAGGAACGCCTCAGGGACCACCGGCATGCGGCAATATCACCAGCTTCTGGAACGGGTGCTGCGCGAGGGCACGCGCCGGGACGACCGCACCGGCACCGGCACGCTGTCGGTGTTCGGCCACCAGATGCGGTTCGACCTCTCCGAGGGGTTTCCGCTCGTCACCACCAAGAAGCTGCACCTGCGCTCCATCATCCACGAATTGCTGTGGTTCCTCGCCGGCGACACCAACATCGCCTATCTCAAGGAAAACGGCGTCTCGATCTGGGACGAATGGGCCGATGCCAACGGCGATCTCGGGCCGGTCTACGGCCATCAATGGCGCTCCTGGCCGGATGGGCAGGGCGGCGTCATCGACCAGATCGCGCAGGTCCTCGCCGATATCCGCCGCAACCCTGATTCGCGCCGGCTGATCGTCTCGGCGTGGAACCCGGCCGACGTGCCGAAAATGGCGCTGCCGCCCTGCCACTGCCTGTTCCAGTTCTACGTGCAGGACGGGCGGCTCTCCTGCCAGCTCTACCAGCGCTCGGCCGACATCTTCCTCGGCGTGCCGTTCAACATCGCTTCCTATGCGCTGCTCACCCACCTCATGGCGCAGGTGACGGGGCTGAAGGTCGGCGATTTCGTCCACACTTTCGGCGACGCGCACATCTATCTCAACCACCTCGAACAGGTGCACGAGCTGCTCTCGCGCGCCCCGCGCGCCCTGCCGCAGTTGAAGCTGAACCCGGAGGTGGGCGACCTCTTCGCCTTCCGCTTCGAGGACATCGCCATCGAGGGCTATGATCCGCACCCGGCGATCAAGGCGCCGGTGGCGGTCTGATGTCCCTCGCCCTCCGCCCCGCCCGGCCGGACGATGCCGCGCTTATTCTCGCCTTCGTGCGCGAGCTCGCCGATTACGAGAAGCTGCTGCACGAGGTGGAAGCGACCGAGCCGGATTTCGCCCGCGACCTGTTCGGGCCGCAGCCACGGGTCTTCTGCGATATCGCCGAATGGGAGGGCGCGCCGGCCGGCTTCGCGCTCTGGTACTACACCTTCTCCACCTTCCGCGGCCGGCACGGCATCTTCCTGGAAGACATCTTCGTGCGTCCCGCCTTTCGCGGACGCGGCATCGCCACGGCGCTGATGCGGGGCCTCGCCCGGCGCTGCCTCGCCGAGGAGCTTGGCCGCTTCGAATGGAACGTGCTGGACTGGAACGCGCCGGCCGTCCGCTTCTACCGCTCGCTCGGCGCCGTGCCGCTCGACGCCTGGACGATGCAGCGCGTGACGGGCGAAGCGCTGGAAAAGCTGGCGGCGGGCTGATTCTTCGCGACAGGCCCTTCGCGCGCGGCCCCTGCCCGCGCAGCCCTGTGCGCATGAAAAAGCCGCCGGCGCGAGGCCGGCGGCAGGTGCGAGCGAAGCCGCTCGGGTTGTCGGTCCAGCGGGGAGCCGCTCAGAGCGGCTCGCCGTCCGGGCCGCCATCGGGCCCATCGTCCATCGGGCCGGGCGGCATGCGATGGTGCATCGGCCCGTCCGCGCCATGGCGGCCGGGGCCGAAGCGATGCGGGCCATGCTTGCCCTCGCCGTGCCGGCCGGCAAACGCCATGCGCGGATGCTCCGCATGCTTGAACAGGATGGCGAAGCGGCGCTGCTGCCCCTCGTCGAGGCTGTCATAGAGCGGGGCCGCGGCGTCGGCGACCTTCTTCATCGTCTCGCCACGCCCGATCATGCCGTCGGCCTGCGCGCGCAGGCGTTCGATCACGTCGGGACGCTCGCCGTCGGGCCGGTCCGCCTGCTCGGCCCGGCGCTCGGCGCGCCGGTCCATCCGCTCCTTGGCCGCCTGCTGCAGGGCGGTCTCCAGCGCCGGCCACAATTTTTCCTGCTCGGCGCTCAGGCGCAGCCCGGCCTTGAGCGCGGCGATGCGCGCGTCGCTCATGGCGCCGGCGAACTCGGCCATCTGCGCCGGGCTGGGACGGGCATGCTCACCCATGCCGGATTTCGGCGCGGCGACGCCGAAAGTGACACCGGCGAGCAGGGCGGCGGCGGTTGCGGCAATGATCGTGCGTTTCATCGGCCTCATCTCCTGTTAAGGTGAGGCCGATGTTGGGTCAGGGACTGACGATGTTCAAATGAAACTTCGGTAATGTACCTCTATTACCTTCCGAAACATAGATGAACGGGCATTCATATTGATGAATATTCATTAACCAGGCGATATCATCTTTTCCGGACGAACGACCGCATCGAATTCCTCATTGGTAACATAGCCCCCGCCGACCGCTTCCTCGCGCAGGGTGGTGCCGTTCTTGTGCGCGGTCTTGGCGATCTTGGCCGCGTTGTCGTAGCCGATCTTCGGCGCCAGCGCGGTGACCAGCATCAGCGAGCGTTCCAGCGCCGCCTTGATGTTGTCCTCGCGCGGGGCGATGCCGACGACGCAATTGTCGGTGAAGCTGATCGCCGCATCGGCCAGCAGGCGCACCGACTGCAGGAAATTATAGGCCATGACGGGATTGTAGACATTCAGTTCGAAATGGCCCTGGCTGCCGGCGAAGCTCAGCGCGGCGTTGTTGCCGAACACCTGCACGCACACCTGGGTCAGCGCCTCGCACTGGGTCGGGTTCACCTTGCCCGGCATGATCGAGGAACCCGGTTCGTTCTCCGGCAGCGACAATTCGCCGAGGCCCGAGCGCGGGCCCGAGCCGAGCAGGCGGATGTCGTTGGCGATCTTGAACAGCGACACCGCCACCGTGTTGATCGCCCCGTGCGCGAACACCATGGCGTCATGGGCGGCCAGCGCCTCGAACTTGTTCGGCGCCGTGGTGAAGGGCAGCCCGGTGATGGCGGCGATCTTCTCCGCGACTTTCTCGGCGAAGCCGATCGGCGCGTTGAGGCCGGTTCCCACGGCGGTGCCGCCCTGCGCCAGTTCCATCAGCCGCGGCAGGCTCTGCTCGATTCGCTCGATGCCGATCGCCACCTGCTGGGTGTAACCGGAAAACTCCTGGCCGAGCGTCAGCGGCGTGGCGTCCTGGGTATGGGTGCGGCCGATCTTGATGATGTGCTGCCACTGCGCGGCCTTCTCGCCCAGCGCGTCGCGCAGCTTGGCGAGGGCGGGCACCAGGCGCTGGACGATCTCCTCGGCGGCGGCGACATGCATCGCCGTCGGGTAGGTGTCGTTGGACGACTGGCTCATATTGACGTGGTCGTTCGGGTGCACCGGCTTCTTGGAACCGAGCGTGCCGCCCAGAATCTCGATGGCGCGGTTCGAGATCACCTCATTGGCGTTCATGTTCGACTGCGTGCCCGAGCCGGTCTGCCAGACGGCGAGCGGGAAATGCGCGTCGAGCTTGCCGTCGATCACCTCCTGTGCCGCCTCGACGATGGCCGCGGCGAGCGTCGCATCGAGATGGCCGAGTTCCCGGTTGGTTTCCGCCGCCGCCCGCTTGACGATGCCCAGCGCGCGCACCACCGGCAGCGGCTGCTTCTCCCAGCCGATCTTGAAATTGCCGAGCGAACGCTGCGCCTGCGCGCCCCAATACTTGTCGTTCTCTACCTCGATGGGCCCGAACGTATCGGTTTCGGTGCGGGTGTTGCTCATCGTCAAAGCCTCTCGGGGACAGGCGTTGCAAGGGGGTGCCCAGGCGGCCGGACACCGGATCGGCGCCGGTTTAGCACGCGACGCGAAGGGGTGAAATGCGGCCTCGGGCGAGCGCCGTGTTGGCACCAGTTCCCGACATCAAGATCACAAATACGTGACAGCCACGGGGACAACTGCCCTTCCGGCCGGTTTTAGCCGGGTTATTTTACCGCTAATCGCAGAGAAGCGCTCCGCCAGCCCGCTACCTGCAACGACCCCGCACCCTCTTCGGGGCGAGAGGCCTTTCATTGCCAAGTTGTGTCAAATTCTTGGAAAGGACTAATTATTGTCGATATTATGAGAGCACTAATGAAGCCCGCGCGCAGGACTCTGCGACCCCCATCAACGGAGCCCCGGCGCCCATGGGCGACATCCTGAATCTCAACCGCCACCGCAAGCGGATCGCGCGATCCCAGGCGGAACAAACAGCCGCGGTCCGGCGTTCTGAATTCGGCCGGACAAAGGTTCAGCGTGAGTTGGAAGCGGCCAGGCAACGGAAGCAGGACGACATGCTCGAAGGGCACAGGCGTATACGAGAGGACGACACATGAAGAGCCCCGTGGTGAAGCGATCGATCGTGATTGCAGGGCACAAGACGAGCGTCAGTCTGGAAGACCAGTTCTGGGACGCTCTCAAGGAGATCGCGGCCAACCGGCGCAGCACTCTGTCGGAAATAGTTGCCTCGATCGATTCGGGACGCAATCAGGGCAACCTGTCTTCTGCGATCCGTCTTTATGTCCTGGCGCATTACCGCAGCCCCTCTGCGGCCCGCGAACCGGCTGAAATGTCGGAACGCAACGGATCCATGCGCTCTACCGTTGCGTAAACCCGTCGCAGACCCCATATCGTGAGGTGGCGGCGCGTTGTAACCTGATGCCTCGTCACCTATAAACGCCTCGTCGCGCTGATCGAAGGCGAGGCGCGGGTTTTTGTTGCACGGTGGCGTCTGCCGGTTCTGCGCTTGCGAGCCCGGACAATGCCGGGCGCGCAAACGGAGTTGGCGCGGAATGTCATGGAAGAACCAGAGCGGCGGGCCATGGGGCGGTGGTCCGCGCGGCCCCTGGGGCACTGGTCCGCAATCGTCGGGTCCGAACTCTCCCGATCTTGAAGATCTCATCCGCCGCGGCCAGGAAAAGCTGCGCACGGCCATTCCCGGCGGCTTCGGCAGCGGCAAGGGCATCGTGATCGTGGTCGTTCTGGCCCTGGTCGCCTGGATGCTCTCCGGTTTCTACCGCGTCGAGCCCGACGAGCAGGGCGTGGTGCTGCGCTTCGGAAAATTCGTCGGGACCACCAATCCCGGCCTCAACTACCACCTGCCCTACCCGATCGAGACCGTGCTGACCCCCCAGGTCACCCGCGTCAACCGCATCGATATCGGCCTGCGCACCGGCGAGGACCCGCGCCGCGGTGCGGCCGCGCGCGACGTGGCGGAAGAAAGCCAGATGCTGACCGGCGACGAGAACATCGTCGACGTCGACTTCGCCGTGTTCTGGATGGTGAAGCCCGCGGCCTCCGGTTCGCTGGAAGATGTCGGCGCCGCCGACTTCCTGTTCAACGTGCAGAACCCGCAGGGCACCATCAAGGCGGTGGCCGAGAGCGCCATGCGCGAGGTGGTCGGGCGCACCGACATCCAGCCGATCCTCACCGGCGCCCGGCAGAACATCGAGACGGCGGTGCAGGAACTCATGCAGCGCACGCTCGACACCTACAAGGCCGGCGTTCTCGTGACCCAGGTCCAGTTGCAGAAGGTCGACCCGCCCTCGCAGGTGATCGACGCCTTCCGCGACGTCCAGGCCGCGCGTGCCGACGCCGAGCGTCTGCAGAACGAGGCCCAGGCCTATGCCAACCGCGTGGTGCCGGAAGCCCGAGGCGACGCCGCGCGCATCACCCAGGGCGCCGAAGGTTACAAGGAGCGGGCCATCATCGAAGCCCGCGGCCAGGCGGCGCGCTTCCTGAGCGTTCTGGGCGAGTACCAGAAGGCGCCCGAAGTCACGCGCCAGCGCCTCTATCTCGAAACAATGGAACGCGTGTTCGGCGGAATGGACAAGGTGATCATCGATCCTGCGGCGGGCGGCTCCTCTGGAGTCGTGCCCTATCTGCCGCTCGCCCCGCTCACCGGCAGCGGCACCGCTGCGGCCGCCGGCCAGGGAGCCGCGAAATGAGAAACAGTGTCGGTCTCATTCTCGCGATCCTCGTCGCCGCCGTCCTGATCGTGCTCTATTCGTCCCTGTTCAGCGTCTACCAGACCCAGCAGGCGCTCGTGCTGCGGCTGGGCGAGCCCATCCGCGTCATCGAGGATCCGGGCCTGCACGCCAAGATTCCGCTGGTCGACAGCGTGATCCTCATCGACAACCGCATCCTGGATCTCGAAAACCCGTCCCAGGAAGTGATCGCCTCCGACCAGAAGCGCCTCGTGGTGGACGCCTTCGCGCGCTACCGCATCGTCAATCCGCTGCGCTTCTACCAGTCGGTGGGCACCATTGAGGGCGCCAATTCGCGTCTCGCCACGGTGCTCAACTCGTCGCTGCGACGGGTGCTGGGCGAATCCACCTTCATCGACGTGGTGCGCGACCAGCGCGAGAACCTGATGGCGCGTATCCGCGATCAGGTGAACCGCGAGGCGGCCGGCTTCGGCATCAACATCATCGATGTGCGCATCCGCCGCGCCGACCTGCCGGAAGCCAACAGCCAGGCGGTGTTCCAGCGCATGCAGACCGAGCGTCAGCGCGAGGCGGCCGAAATCCGCGCCCAGGGCGGCGAGGCCGCGCAGACCATCCGCTCCCGCGCCGACCGCGATTCGACGATCATCGTCGCCGAGGCCAATGCCACCGCCGACAAGCTGCGTGGTGAGGGCGAGGCGCTGCGCAACGATATCTTCGCGCAGGCCTACAACCAGGACCGGGGCTTCTTCGACTTCTACCGGTCGATGCAGGCCTATGAAGCCTCGCTGAAGGGCTCGGACACGCGGATGCTGCTGGCGCCGGATTCGGAATTCTTCCGTTTCTTCGGCAATCCGGCCGCCCGCCCGGAGGGAGCGCTGGCTTCCCCCGCCGCACCGGCCGCCGCAGCCCCGGCACAGCCGGCCGCGCCGGCCACCCCCGCCAACTGACGCGGCGCGACGATGTATGATCTCATCGTCGCGCTCGGCCTCGTGCTGGTGATCGAGGGGCTGGTGCTTGCGGCCGCACCGGGTGCGGTGCGCCGCTCTGCCGAGGCGATCGGGCACCTGCCCGATTCGCCGCTGCGGGTCGCCGGCATTGTCGGCGCCGTCATCGGCGTCGCCATCGTCTGGCTGATCCGGGGATAAGCCGGCAGGGGCGTCATGCCCCTGCGTCCTCGCGCTCTTTTGGCTTGCATCGCTTCTAGCGGCGGGTAGCGTTTGGCTTGGCGCACGGCTTCCGGCCGTGCCGCCCGGTTCGGCGCGGCGGCGCCAAGGAGGCTTCATGAACCACTGCCTTGAGCGTCTCGTCATCGGTCGGCCCGGCCCGTCTGCCCCCATGCAACCGCTGGCGTTCGGCCGCCTCGCCCGGCGTCTCGCCGCCGCCACGCTCATCGCCGCTTCGCTGGCCGCCAGCCTCGTCGCCGCCCCGCAGCCGGCGGGTGCCGCCGCGGTCAAGGGTCCCGACACGGTCGCCGACACCGCCGCTCTCATCATGGACGCGGTGGTCAACATCTCCACCTCGCAGACCGTCGCCCCCTCGCGCAGCGTGCCGACGCCGGAACTGCCGCCCGGCTCGCCCTTCGAGGAATTCTTCGAGGAGTTCTTCAAGCGCCGCCAGCAGCAGGGCGAGGATCAGGCCCCGCGCCGCGTCTCCTCGCTCGGCTCGGGCTTCGTCATCGACGAGGCCGGCTTCATCGTCACCAACAATCACGTCATCGCCGACGCCGACGAGGTGTTCGCCAATTTCGCCGACGGCACGAAGCTGAAGGCGGAAATCGTCGGCCGCGACACCAAGATCGACCTCGCTTTGCTCAAGGTGACGCCCGACCCCGACAAGCCGCTCAAGGCGGTGAAGTTCGGCAATTCCGACATATTGCGCGTCGGCGACTGGGTGATGGCGATCGGCAACCCGTTCGGCCTCGGCGGCACGCTCACCGTGGGCGTCATCTCCGCCCGCAACCGCGACATCAATTCCGGCCCCTACGACAATTTCCTGCAGACCGACGCCGCCATCAACCGCGGCAATTCCGGCGGCCCGCTGTTCAACATGGACGGCGAGGTGATCGGCATCAACACCGCCATCATCTCGCCCTCCGGCGGCTCCATCGGCATCGGCTTCGCCGTGCCCTCCAACACCGCCATCCCGATCGTCGCCCAGCTCAAGGAGTTCGGCGAGACCCGGCGCGGCTGGATCGGCGTGCGCATCCAGCAGGTCACCCCGGAAATCGCCGAAAGCCTGTCGCTGGACAGCGCGCGCGGGGCGCTGGTCGGCTCGGTGAACGAGGACGGGCCGGCCGCCAAGGGCGGCCTCAAGGCGGGCGATGTCGTCGTCAGCTTCGACGGCAAGGAAGTGAAGGACATGCGGGCGCTGCCGATCATCGTCGCCGACACGCCGGTCGACAAGGAAGTCTCCGTCGTCGTCATCCGCAAGGGCGAGGAGCAGACGCTCACGCTGGTGGTCGGCCGGCTCGACGAGGGCACCCCCTCGCCCAGCGCCGCCGAGACCCCCGAGCCGAAGCCGGACGCCCCGCCGCCGGTGGAAACCAGCAAGCTGCTGGGCATCGAGATGGCGGAGATGACGCCCGAGCTGCGCACCCGCTTCAAGATCAAGGACGAGCTCAAGGGCGTGGTGGTGATGGCGGTCGACGCTGGCTCGGTCGCCGCCGAGCGCGGTATCGCGCCGGGCAACCTCATCGTCGAGATCAACCAGGAGGTCACGCTGACCCCGGGGGATGTCGAGGAGCGCGTCGCCGCGCTGAAGACGGAAGGCCGCCGCTCGGCGCTGCTGATGGTGGCGGACCCCGAGGGCGAGGTCCGCTTCACCGCGCTGCCGATCGAGTGATCGGGCCGGGCCCGGCCTCGTCTGTTGCGGATACGCCCCGGGGCGCGTGCTCCGGGGTCGTCATTTCCGGGAAATGTCGCGAGGAGCGGGCGAGGAGCGGGGCGGCGATCAGGGCCGCGGCGGCGGCAAGGGCGGCGGCCCGCCCGGCGGCAGAGCGGCCTCGGCCTGCGAGGTCTTGCTCTCGGTGAGCTGCACGGTCCAGCTCTTCTGTTCGTGGGTGTCGACCTCGAAGAAGCCGGTGCGGTCGAAGCCGCGCGCCAGGCAGTCCTGGATGCCGCGAATGGTGAATTCCTTCTCGCGCGTGCACATGAAGGCCTTTCCGGCCCACTCGCCGCCGAGATCGTAGTCGATGGCGTAGACATAGTAGAAGCGCGCGACCAGGTCGCCGCGCAGCAGCGTCTCGCAGCTATTGGCGGCGATGTTCCACCAGCCCTCGGTGGACCAGGCATTGCCGTCCTTGTAGCCGAGCGCGATGCCCACCCGGCTGCTGGAACGGTTGCACAGGCGGAAATCCGCCGCCGCCGGCTGCGGCATCAGCGCGGCCAGCACCGGCACCGCCAGCACCGCCGCCAGCAGCACGCGCGTCACCGCGCCGCCCCGGCGCGCCGCGTCACCAGCGGCCGCGCCTTGGCGATAAGTGTCACTCGTCGACGAGAACGGCTCGGAAATCATTGACGTTCGTGCAGGTCGGCCCCGGCGTGAGAAGGTCCCCGAGGGGCTCGAAGAAGCTGGTCGAATCGTTATTGGCGAGAAAGGCGGCAGGATCGAGACCCGCCGCCCGCGCCCGCGCCAGCGTGTCCGGCATCACATAGGCGCCGGCCGGGTCGGAGGCGTCGCCGCCGCCGCCATCGGTGCCGTCGGTGTCGCCGGCCACCGCATAGATGCCCGGCGCCCCGTCGAGCGCCACCGCGAGCGCCAGCGCGTATTCCTGGTTCGGGCCGCCCCGGCCCTGGCCGCGCATGGTAACGGTGAGTTCCCCGCCCGAGAGCAGCACCGCCCTGCGGCCCGCCGCCTTCAGCTCCTTAGCCGTCGCCGCCTGCGCGTCCGCCACCTCGCGCGCCTCGCCCTCCAGATTGTCGCCGAGCAGGATCGGCTCGATGCCGGCCTCGCGGGCGATCTTTTCCGCCGCGACGAAGGAATCCGCCGGCCGCGAGATCAGGATGTACTGCGAGCCGGCGAAAGCGGCGTCGCCGGGCTTGGGCGATTCGTTGGCGGGATCGCGCAGCGCCACCGCGACCGAGGGCGGCGGGTCGATGCGGTAGCGCGCGAGCACGTCGCGGGCTTCGGCGAGTGTGGTCGGGTCGGGCACGGTCGGGCCGGAACCGATCACCGCCGGGTCGTCGCCCGGCACGTCGGAAACCGACAGCGTGACCAGCCGGGCCGGCTGGGCCAGCGCCGCGAGCCGCCCCCCCTTGATGCCCGAGAGGTGCTTGCGCACCGTGTTGATCTCGGTGATGTTGGCGCCGGAGCGCAGCAGGGCGCGGGTCAGCGCCCGCTTGTCGTCGAGTTCGACGCCTTCGGCCGGGGCGATCCAGTTGGCCGAGGCGCCGCCCGAGAGCAGCACCAGCACGAGGTCGTCGGCGGTGGCCGAGGCGGCGAGGTCGATCGCCTTCTGCGCCCCGGCGAGGCCCGCCGCGTCCGGCACCGGGTGGCCGGCCTCGACCATCTCTAGCTGGCGGGTGGGGCGGCCATAGCCGTGGCGGGCGACGCCGATGCCTACCAGCCGGGCCGGATCGACGCCCATCTCGTCGAGATAATGCCGCTCGGCGACTTCCAGCATCGAGCCGGCGGCCTTGCCGGCCGCCAGCAGGATCAGGCGGCCATGGGCGGGGGGTGGTGGCAGCGCCGGCGGCAGGCAGGTCGAGGGGTGGGCGGCCGCGACAGCGGCGGTGAACAGGCGATCGAGAAAGCTACGCGCCGAAACGTCAGTCATCACACCCTACCCTGCCCCCGAAGGGCCCTCCTGCCGGTCCAGTGGCCAGCCTTTGCTTATTGCGCGCGGGGGCACGCGAATCCCGCCCCGCGCGACGCGAAACGGGCGTATTCCTATGGCACGGCAGGCGTCACGTCGATATCCTGTTGAACACTTCGCCGCAGCTCACGGGCAATAATGCGCCGCCTCACGACAGATGGCTCCACCGCGACCGACAGCGCCGCCGACACCTGCGCGCCGTTCCCCGCCTTCGAGCGGATTCCCGGCGCGCGGACCTGTGGGCTTATCCTGCTGTGCGACCACGCCGCCAACGCCCTGCCGCCGGGATATGGCTCGCTCGGCCTGCCCAAGGCCGAGCTGGAGCGGCATATCGGCTACGATATCGGCGCCGCCGGCGTCACCCGCATGCTGGCGCACCGGCTGGGCTGCCCGGCCGTGCTCACGCGCTATTCGCGCCTGTTGATCGACCCCAACCGCGGCGAGGACGACCCCACTCTGGTGATGCGTCTGTCCGACGGCGCGGTGGTCCCCGGCAACCGCCATGTCGACGAGGCGGAGATCGAGCGCCGGCTGGCGCGCTTCCATCGCCCCTACCACGACGCCATCGACGACGAGATCGAGGCCGCGCTGGCGCAGGGCGTGGTGCCGGTGCTGCTGTCGCTGCACAGTTTCACGCCGGTGTGGCGCGGCCTCGCCCAGCCCTGGCACGCCGCCGTGCTGTGGGACAGCGACCCGCGCTTCACCCGCGAACTGATCGACGCGCTGGAGGCGCCCGGTGACCTCATCGTCGGCGACAACGAGCCCTATGACGGCGCGCTGCGCGGCGACTGCCTCTATCGCCACGCCACGTTGCGCGGCCTTGCCAACACACTGCTGGAAATCCGCCAGGACCTGATCGCCGAGGTTGAGGGCCAGCGCGCCTGGGCCGACCGGCTCGCCGGCCTGTTGCCGGAGATCCTCGCCCGGCCGGAACTGCACGAAATGCGTGCCTATGGCTCGCGCACCGGCCCGATACCCCCCATCTGAGCGGAACACCCCTACCGGGAGGCTCCGATGAGCGAACTCGACGACACCACCCGCACCGAGCTGGAGGCCGCCGCCTTCCGCCGCCTCGTCGCGCATCTGCGCGCCCGCACCGACGTGCAGAACATCGACCTGATGAACATGGCCGGCTTCTGCCGCAACTGCCTGTCCAACTGGCTGGTCGACGCGGCCAGCGAGCGCGGCGTGCCGCTCACCAAGGACGAAGGCCGCGAGGCGGTCTACGGCATGCCTTACGAGGAATGGAAGGCGCGCCACCAGAGCGAGGCGACGCCGGAGCAGAAAGCTGCCTTTCCCGGCCCCGGCGCGCACTGAGGCGCCGCACCGGCGGCACGTCGCCGGTCGCCGTGGCGCCTTGGCGGCCGGATTGGCGGTGGATAGCGGGGTCAGCCGCCGCGCAAGGGCCGGCGGCGCGCCGCTTCGCCTTGACGGCCCGCCGCGCTTGCGCTCCTCATCGCCGCCCGATTTGCCGTCTAGATGCCGGGCCCCGCCCGCCGCTCCGGAGAAAACATGTCCGATATTCCCAACGACCAGCCCCTGTCCGACGCCGCCGCCGGCTTCGCCAAGGAACAGCTCAAATCCTTCATTGAGCGCATCGAGCGGCTTGAGGAAGAGAAGAAGACCATCGCCGACGACATCAAGGACGTGTTCGCCGAGGCCAAGGGCACCGGCTTCGACACCAAGGCGCTGCGCGAGATCCTCAAGATCCGCAAGCAGGACGCCGACCAGCGGGCAGAGCATGAGGCGATCGTCGACCTCTACATGCAGGCGCTGGGCATGCTCGCCAGCGACTGACGCGGCCGCCGCCTCGGTGCGGCCCGACAACCGAATCAGAGCGACCGGGCGGCCTCAGGGCCGCCCGCGCCGTTTCCAGCCTATGTCAGCGAAGGTCAGAGCGGCTTCTTGAGCGGGGCGGGGCCGGTCATCATCGCCACCACCGGCACCGCCACCACCGCCTCGCCGGAGAACTGCGTGGTCGACAGGCCGCCCGCGCCCTCGCGGCGGAACCGCGCGGCGACGATGCGGCGCGGCGGCAGCACGAAGGCGGCGAAGCGGCGCAGCTCCGGCAGGTGCATCGAAACGTTCCGGGCGACGCTGGGGCCGGCGAACAGGCGGCGGATCTGCGCCACCATGTCCGGCGAATAGGGCTGCGGCTTGCGGGCCTGCGCGGCCTGCGACGGTGCAGGGCGCGAAGCGCGGGCGGGCGCCGCCTCCGGCTCCGGCGCACGGCCGGGCTGCAGGCGCGGGGCGGAGAACAGGCTGCCGGCGGCGTCGGCATAGGCGAGCGCGGGGCCCGCGCCGCCGGTGCCGCGCACGATCACCTCCGGCAGCCCGCCGCTCTCGCCGGCGCGCACCGGCGCCACCGAGAGCGCGGTGGCGATCTGCCGGTCGGTGGCCGCCTCGGGCGTGCCGGGCAGCGGAATGGCGGCGGCCAGCGCGGCGAGGTCGCCCTTGTCGCTCGCCGATGCGCCGGGCGCGGCGGGACGCGGCACCGGTGCCGCAGCGGCGACGGCGACGGCCGTGCGCGGTAGCGGATTGGGCTGCGGCAGCGGCACCGGCCCGATCGAGGCGACCTCGAACGGTGCCACTTCCTCGATCGCTCCGGCGGGCGTGGCGGGCCCCGCCGGCAGCGCCGGGCGCGGCATCGGCGAGGGAACCGGCCCGGCCAGCGCGAGCTGGGTCGTGGCCGAGGGTGTCGCGGCGGCGGGCGGCGCAGCGGCGACGGCCGGCGTGGCCTCCTCCTCGTCGTCGCCATCCTTGCCGAACAGGCTGGCGAAGATGTTCTTGGCCGGCGCGCCGGCCGTGCCGCCATTCGCACCGCCCTTGCGCTTGGGATCATTGCCGCCGGAAAGCCCGGCGAAGGCGGCGCCGGCGCCGCCCGGCTCCTTGCCACGTGCTTCCACCTCGGCCAGCGCCAGCGCATAGCCCGGCATCGGCTTGCCGTCGGCCGGCACGTGGACGGTCTTGCCGTTGGGGAACACGCGGGCCAGTTCCGGCCGGCTCATGCGCGGCCAGTGGCGGATGCCGCCGGTGTCGAGATGCACGAAAGGCGAGCCGGAGGTCGGGTAGAAGCCGACGCCGCCGCGCTGCAGCCGCAGGCCCGCCTCGCGAATCTTCGCCAGCGGCACGCCGGGAATGTAGAAATCCATCGCCCGCCCCTGCATGTGCAGGCTGGTCTGGGCGACGCCGCGCGAGCGCGAGCGCAGCATGGCGTTGGTCGCCGGCGAGCGATAGCCGCCGATCACCTGGATCGGCTGGGTGGCGTCGACCTCGCGATAGACTTCCCAGACGATATCGAACAGCCGGGGGTCCATCTTGGTCGATTCCTTGCGCCGCCAGTCCTGCATCAGGACATCGAGCTGCTTCAGCGCCGCCGGGTCGTAGCGGCCATTGCGCTTGAAGGTGATCGTGGCGGTGGCGCCGGAATGGACATGGTGGAAGGTGAGCGTGCGGGTGTCGCCATTCGCCACCGCGTCCTGCAGCAGGTCGGCGCCGCACAGCGTGGCGACCGCGGCGATGGCGGCGGCCCTGGCGAGCCTGGACGAGCGAAGAGCGGCTGTGATTCGCAACGGCTTGAACCCGATACTCAACGTTTCCTGAGACGATACGGGCAGGAGCGCCCGGACCGCGCATGGTGAACATAGTCTTCTCGGGTTTGGTTAAGAGGCCGTTACGACCTCACCCCCACGCCTATTGGGTCTCTGGCTAGAAAACGACTGTGGCAAAAGAGTGCCGCGCGGTCACATTCGCGAGGGATTACCTCCGTCGGGCAATTTTTCTGCTCGACCGTGCCCTCAATGCCACGCTTGGCTGGTGCGGGGCTGCCATCGGGGCGAGCCGTGCCCGCCAGCGGCCTCAGCGCCGCACCGCCTCCGTGCGGCGGTCGGCGAACTGGCGCGCGCCGCCGAGGCCGAGATCGGCCTTGGTGGCGGCGTTGATGCCGTAGAGGTCCTCGCGCGTCACCAGCCGCCCGTCATCCCCGACGAAGGTGGTGAAATAGACCAGGTGCACCGGGAATTTCTGTTTCAGCGGCAGCGATTTCTCCCGGCCGCCAAGCAGGCGCGACAGCCGCTGCTGGCTCCAGCCCTCCTTCGGCAGGCCGAGCGAGAACAGCACCTCGGCGAACTCCAACGGCTCGTGCACCCGCACGCAGCCATGGCTGAAGGCGCGCCGGTCGCGGGCGAACAGCGCCCGGCTCGGCGTGTCGTGCAGATAGACCGCGTGCTTGTTGGGGAACATGAACTTCATGCGGCCCAGCGCGTTGCGCTCGCCCGGCTCCTGGCGGAAGGCATAGCCCTGGGTGCCGCGGCGCCAGTCCACCATGCCGGGGTCGATGACGCGGCCATTGCGCACCACGTCGATCCCCTGCCGCTGCAGCGCATAGGGGTCGGCCCGCAGCTTGGGCAGCATCTCGTTGCGGATGATGCTCGGCGGCACGTGCCAGGACGGGTTGAACACCACGTACTGCAGGGTCTCGCTCATGATCGGCGTCTGCGTCTCCGGCTTGCCGACCACCACCCGGGTCTCGTGCACGGGGCGCTCGTCCACCACCACGCGCACGGTGAATTCGGGAATGTTCACCATCACATAGGCCGGCGCCACGGCATGCGGCAGCCAGCGCCAGCGTTCCATGTTGGCGATGATGTCGGCCACCGGGTCGGCGCCGATATCGTTCAGCGCCGCCAGCGTGCCGCGCCCAACAATGCCGTCGGTCGACAGGCCGGAAAGGCGCTGGAACGTGCGCACCGCCGCCACCAGCTGCGAATCATAGGTGTCGTCGGCAATCCCCGCATTGTCGCCGGGCGCGACGTCAAGGCGCGCGCGCAGCAGCGGCACGCGCGGGTCGCTCTCGCCCGGCCGCAGCGACGGCCCCGGGGGAATCGGCACATGCGCCACCGCCGGCGCCTTGGTCGCCAGCTCGGCCAGGCGCTGCTTCAGCCGCCGGTACTGCTCGTATTGCGGGGCGAAGCCGGCGAAGGCCGCGCGCGCATCCGGCGCGTCCGTCACCGCCGCCAGCACGCCCGCCGGGTCGGGCACGGTCGGGGTCGGGTCGACATCCCGGGAAATGCTCTTGGGGTCGAACCGCCCGCTCTGCACATGGCGGGCATAGGTGAGCGTCGTGGCGGCGAGCCGCATCTCGGTCTCCGCCAGCAGCGCCGTTCCCGCGCCGTCGGGCAGCGGCGGCACCGCGTAGTCGGCCGGGTCGAGCCCCTCTTTCGCGGCCGAGTCGAAGGTGTCGCGCGCGGCCTGGCCGAGCGGCGAGAGCCGGTCGCCGGCGATGAAGGCGGGCTGGAAGGCGCGGGCGGCGTAGAAGGCGGCCAGCGCCTGCTGGTCGGCCGGGCGGGATGCGAAGCGCGCCAGCTCGCCGCTGACGATCTCGGTCAGGCGCGCCGGCAGTTGCTGCTCGGCGACCTGCGGAGACGGCGACGCCACGCCCGGGGTCGCGCTCGCCGACGCGGCCGGCGTCGCGGTGGAGGCGGTGGCCGCGCCCGGTGTGGCGGCGCCGGTGCCGGGCGCGCCATCGCCGACCGTCGGCGCCGCCGCCCCACTGGCGAAGGGTTCGGCGGCCGGGGGCGTGGTGCCCAGGCGGGCGGCATCGCCG
>NZ_JAHBGC010000038.1:0-54295 GCF_018390645.1 Ancylobacter dichloromethanicus | reverse complement strand
TCGCCAGCGCCGCGCGGCGCGCCGGGCTGGGGTGGCGGCGCGGATTGGTCATGTCGAACGGGCGGGCGTCGTCGGCGATCGGCGGCAGCGGCGAGGCGGCATAGCCGGTCCGCGCCATGCCGGCGGCGGCCGGATCGAAGGCGCCGGTGCGGTCGCCCGTGCCGCTGCCGGCGCGGTCGATGGCGATCGGGCTGCCGGTCATTTCCTGCGCCTCGGCGGCCAAGCCGGTGCCGCCCGCGAGCGCGAGCGCGAGGCCCGCCGCCGGCAGCCACGCCGCGCGCGCCCTGCGGCCTCCCGCGCCGTGCTCGTTTCCCGTACCCGTTACGCCGCGACCGGACATCGACTTCTCCGCTTGCTCCCGCCCCGGACAGACCGCATCGACCGTTCCCGGCAGGGAATCGGTGACGATCTGACCACAGCCACCTGCCGGTTCAACTCACGAACACGGCAGGCGGATCCTCCGGGAGGCTCTCGCGCGCCACTTTGCCGGCGGCTGGTAAAGGCGGTGTTAAGCATGTTCGGGCCCGAGACACGGCCACGCCGGCAGCCAGCCTGCCGCCGAGGCGTCATCTTCCCTTGCCCCCACGCCCGCGATTCCTATAATCCGCGCCTTTCCTGAAAGGGGCGAGCAGACAGAATGAGCGACCTGACGGCCGGAACGGCCGCCGACCATCGACCCGTCGCCATCATCATGGGCAGCCAGTCGGACTGGGAGACCATGCGACACGCCGCCGAGACGCTGGACGCGCTCGGCATCGGTCATGACTGCCGCATCGTCTCGGCCCATCGCACGCCGGACCGCATGTATGCCTTCGCCAAGGGCGCCCGCGAGGCCGGCTACAAGGTGATCATCGCCGGTGCCGGCGGCGCGGCGCATCTGCCCGGCATGGTCGCCTCGCTCACCACCCTGCCGGTGTTCGGCGTGCCGGTGGAATCGAAGGCGCTGTCGGGCCTCGACAGCCTCTATTCCATCGTGCAGATGCCCGCCGGCATCCCGGTCGGCACCCTCGCCATCGGCAAGGCCGGGGCGACCAATGCCGGCCTGCTCGCCGCCGCCGTGCTCGCCCTCTCCGACACGGCGCTGGCGGCCCGGCTGGACGCGTGGCGCGCGGCCCGCACCGCCGCGGTGACGGAGCGGCCGGCATGAACCCCGCCCCGAAAACCCTCGCCCCCGGCGACACGGTCGGCATCCTCGGCGGCGGCCAGCTCGCCCGCATGATCGCGCTCGCCGCCGCCCCGCTCGGCCTGAAGGCGCACATCTACGCCCCGGAGGAGGCCAGCCCGGCCTTCGACGTCGCCGGCACCCACACCCGCGCCGCCTATGATGATTTCGCCGCGCTGGAGCGCTTCGCCAAGACCGTCGACGTCGTCACCTACGAATTCGAGAACGTGCCGGTCTACACTGCCGAGTTCCTCGCCCGCCACGTGCCGGTGCATCCCGGCGCGCGCGCGCTCGGCATCACCCAGGACCGGCTGGAGGAGAAGACCTTCGTCTCCCGCCTCGGCATCGAGACCGCGCCCTTCGCCGCCGTGCAGGACGAGGCGGAGCTGGAGGCGGCGCTCGGCGAGATCGGCCGGCCGGCGGTGCTGAAGACCCGCCGCTTCGGCTATGACGGCAAGGGCCAGGTGATCATCCGCGAGGGCGACGATGCCGCCGCCGCCTTCAAGGCGGTGGGCCGCCATCCCTCGATCCTGGAGGGCTTCGTGCCGTTCGAGCGCGAGGTCTCGGTGGTCGCCGCCCGCACCGAGGATGGCCGCTTCAAGGCCTACGAGGTCACCCAGAACGAGCATCGCCACCACATCCTGTTCCGTTCCACCGTTCCGGCCGAGGTCACCCCGGCGGTCGACGCGGTCTCCCGCGAGATCGCCCGCCGCATCGGCGAGGCGCTCGGCTATGTCGGCGTGTTCGCGGTCGAGATGTTCCTGGTGGTGGTGGAGGGCGCGCAAGGCGTCATCGTCAACGAGATCGCCCCGCGCGTGCACAATTCCGGCCACTGGACGCTGGACGGCGCCGTCACCAGCCAGTTCGAACAGCATGTGCGCGCCATCGCCGGCTGGCCGCTCGGCGCGGTGGAACGGCTCGGCCATGTCGAGATGACCAATCTCATCGGCGACGAGGCCGACGAGTGGCAGGCGCTGCTGGACGAGCCCGGCGCGCATCTGCACCTCTATGGCAAGGCGGAAGCCCGCCCCGGCCGCAAGATGGGCCATGTGACGCGCATCTTCGAGGAGTGACCCGCATCTTCGAGGAGTGACGGCGGCAACGCCGGCGGTTCTCCAACCCTCCCCGCGCATGGGGTGGGTCGCCGCGCCTCGCCCTCGCGCGGCGCCCTTGCGTCCGCTTCCCTTCCCGCCGGAGGGGAGATAGCCCGCCTGCCGCGAGACGCAGGCGAGCGCCGTGCTTGCGGGAACGCCCTGCGCCGCCGGCCTCACGCCGAATTGCGTGCCGGCGTTGAAATAACTCCCCCACAACGGTCGTATAGCGTGGACCTGCCCGTTACCGCCGATCGGACCGCCCATGCCCTTCCTGCGCGAAAATTCCGGCAAGCCGAGCCTTGAGAAGATCGGCGCCCTGCTGATCGTCCTGCTGCCCCTTGCCCTGCTGCTGGCGCGGGCGCTCGGCGGCGAGTTCGCCTCGCCCGACGGCGCTGGCCTCGGCGCTCCCGGCCTCGGCGCTCCGGGTCTCGGCGCTCCGGGTCTCGGCGGCCCGGGTCTTGGCGGCCCGGGTCTTGGCGGCCCGGGTCTTGGCGGCCCCGGCGCGGCGCTGGGCGGCGAGGCGGCGCTGGGGGCGCGGCCGCTGATCCAGATCATCCATTTCGTCGGCGACTGGGCGATCCGGCTGCTGCTGCTGTCGCTGGCGGTCACGCCGGCGCGGCGGCTGTTCAATTGGCCGAAGCTGCTGCTGGCGCGCCGCACGCTCGGCCTCGGCGCCGCCCTGCTCATCGGCATTCATTTCGTGGTCTATCTCGTCGACACCGGCAATCTCGCCACCGCCGCCAGCGAGATCGTGCTGCGCATCTACCTCACCATCGGCTTTGTCGCGCTGCTCGCCTTCGCCGCGCTGTCGGCGACCTCCTGGGACGGGGCGATCCGCCGGCTCGGCGCGGCGCGCTGGAACCGGCTGCACCAACTCGTCTATCCCGCCACCGCGCTCGGCCTGCTGCATTTCTTCATGCAGCAGAAGCTCGACGTCACCCAGCCGGTGCTGATGACCGGCTTCTTCGTCTGGCTGGTGGGCTGGCGGGTGATGCAGCGCCACAGTCGCGGCACCGGCCTCCTCAATCTCCTCGCGCTGGCCGCCGCCTCGGGCGTGCTCACCGCGCTGATCGAGGTCGGCTGGTACGCCGCCGCCACCGGCATCGACCCGGGGCGCGTGCTGGAGGCGAATTTCTCCTTCGCCTACGCCATCAGCCCGAGCTGGTGGGTCGCCGGCGCCGGGCTGGCGGTCGCCCTTGTCAGCGAGGTCGTCCTGCGCCTGCGCCCGCTGCCAGCCCGGCGCGCCGCCCGCGCCTGAGGCGCCCTCAGCCGACCGCCCGCGCCAGAAACGCCGCCGCCTCGTCCGGTGGCAGCGCGGTCCAGCCGTGCAGCTGGTGGCGGAACCAGGTGTCCTGCCGCTTGGCGTAGTGGCGGGTGTCGAGGATCGCCCCCTCCACCGCCGCCGCCAGCGAGACCTCCCCGGCGAGATGGCGGGCGAACCACGGCATGCCGTGTGCCTTGAGCAGGGTGCGGTCGGCCGGCAGCCCGCGCGCCAGCAGCGCCCGCGCCTCCTCCAGCGCCCCTTGCGCCATCATGGCGTGGAAACGCTCGGCGATGCGCGCGCGCAGGGCGGCGCGGTCGGTGGCGAGAAACAGCCGCACCGCGCTCTCCGGCTCCAGCACCGGCGGCTCGCCCGGCGCCTCCTGCCAGCGCGCCAGCGGGCGCCCCGTCGCCTCGAACACCTCCAGCGCCCGCATCAGCCTTTGCGTGTCGGAGGGCCGCAGCCGCGCAGCCGTCTCGGGATCGACCGCCTCCAGCCGCGCGTGCAGCGCCGGCGCGTCGAGGGCGAGGCCGCGCACGCGCGCGCGTACCTCGGCCGGAATCGCCGGAATCGGCGAGAGCCCCCGCGTCAACGCCCTGAAATAGAGCCCGGTGCCGCCGACCAGGACCGGCAGCCGCCCCTCCCGCTCCGCCTCGGCGAGAATCCGGCGGGCGTCCTCCAGCCAATGCGCGACCGAATAGTCCTCGGCGCCGTCGACATGGCCATAGAGGCGATGCGGCGCGCGCGCCTCCTCCTCCGGCGTCGGCCGCGCCGAGAGCACGCGCAGGTCGCGATAGACCTGCATCGAATCGGCGTTGATCACCGTGCCGCCGGTGCGCTCGGCCAGCGCCAGCGCCAGCGCCGACTTGCCGCTCGCGGTCGGTCCTGCGATAAGCACGGCGCGCGGGCGCGCAGGCCTCGCGGTCACGCCCGCCTCGATGTTCCCGGTTTCCATCCCGCCTTTTTGCCCGACACCGGCCCGGCGGCAAGGTCCCAGTCGCAGCCATGACCGATTCCGCTTCTCACGTCGCCGTCCTCATCGCCCATCCGTCCGCCCCGGCAGTGGACGACGCGCTCATCGCCGCCGCCCGCGCGGCGCTGCCCGCGCCCGGCGCCATCCGCCATCTCAATCCCGGCATCGCCGCCGAGATCGGCTGCTCCGGCGGGGCCGACATCGCGGCGATTCGCGCGGCGCTGGCCGACGCCCCGGTCGATGTCGCGCTGCTGCCGGCGCAGGGGCGGCGCAAGTCGCTTTTTCTCGCCGACATGGATTCCACCATGATCGGACAGGAATGCATCGACGAACTGGCCGATCATGCCGGCATGAAGGCGCATGTCGCCGCCATCACCGAGCGCGCCATGCGCGGCGAGATCGCCTTCGAGCCGGCGCTGCGCGAGCGCGTGGCGCTGCTAAAGGGCCTGCCGCTCGCCGTGGTCGACACGGTGATCGCCGAGCGCATCCGCCTCACCCCGGGCGGCACCGCGCTGGTGCGCACCATGAAGGCGCATGGCGCCCGCACCCTGCTGGTTTCCGGCGGCTTCACCCTGTTCACCCGGCAGGTGGCGGCGATGATCGGCTTCGACGCCCACCGCGCCAATGTGCTCGTCGCCGATGCCGGCAGTTTCGCCGGCCTGGTCGAGGAGCCGATCCTCGGCCGCGAGGCCAAGCTGGCCGCGCTGATCGAGTGGCGCACCGCCCTCGGCCTCGCCGCTGACGACACGCTGGCGGTCGGCGACGGCGCCAACGACCTCGCCATGATCGGCGAGGCCGGCCTCGGCGTCGCCTATCACGCCAAGCCGGCGGTGGCGGCGGCGGCGCAGGTGCGCATCGACCATGGCGACCTCACCGCCCTGCTCTATCTCCAGGGCTACGCCGCCGACGAGTTCGTCGACGCCTGACGCGCCTCACGGCGCCAGCGGCGGCAGGATGATCGGGCTGCGCAGCGGGTCGTCGGGAATGTCGATCGGCGGCGCCAGCGGCGGCGCGGCGCTGCCCGGCGCCAGCGCGCCCGGCGGCGAATACTGGCCGTAATAGGATTGCGGCGTCAGCGGCCGGGCCGGGTTGGCCCGCATTGGGTCGGCCCGGGTCGGGTTGGCCGGCGCGGGGGCCTGGCGCGGTGCCGGGGCCTGGCGCGGCGCCGGGGGCACGGCGCGCGGTGTCGCCTGCGGGGCCGGCGCGGGGGCGGGCCGGCGCACCGAGGCGGCGTCGGTGGCCTCGCCGCCATTGGTCAGCGGCGTGCGGCCATATTCCGCCTCCAGCCGCTTGGTCTCCCGCTCCAGCGCCCGCATGTTGATGGCGGAACTCAGCGCGGTGAGGTCGAAGCGCTTCACCGGCGCGGCGAGCGGCCCGCGCCACTGCACCGCGGCGGCCGGCGCCGCCGGCAGGCCGGCAGCGGCGACGTCCTGCATTTCCAGCGTCGCCTCGAAGCTGAAGGCGGGAACGTCGAACGAGCCCGACAGCCCGAAGCGCTGGTCGCCCACCGTCAGCCGGGCGGCACTGGAGCGCGCCACCCCATCGACGACGCTCACCGCGCTCTCGGCCCGCGCCAGCCGCAGCGGCTCCCGCGCCAGCCCGTCGCTGAGCAGTTGCGCCAGCCTCTGCTGGTCCGGCGGCGGCCCGCGCTCGGTCGCCAGCATCACATATTGCAGCGCCTGCGGGTCGCTCCGGTCGATTTCCAGCCCTTCCACCGCGAGGCTGCCCTGACCCTGCAGCTGGCTCGCCAGCGCGAAGGGCGAAGTGCCGCGGCCGGTAACGTCGAGCGTCGCGCTCACCCGGCCGCGCAGAGCGGGCTGCGCCACCCCGGCGGCGGCGAGCAGGGCGGCGCCATCGGCCTCGCTCAGCGCCAGCCGGCCGTCGAACTGCACGCTGTCGCCGGCACGCGCGAGGTTGAACCGGCCGGTGAACCGCCCGCCGGCCAGCGTGCCGGTGGCGCTCTGTACCGAAAGCCGCCCCTCGGCGAGCCGGGCCTCGACCTTGGCCTCACTGAGCGCCAGCCCGCCGGGAAGATCGAACCGTCCCACGCCGAGCGTCACCTCGGCCGCCAGCGCCCCCAGCGCCGCCGGGCCGAACCGGCCCCGTGGCCATCCCTCCGCCGCGCTGTCGGCGGGCACGCCGACAGCGAGCCCCAGCGCCCTCGCCACGCTCCAGTTCGGCGTGGACAGTTCGGCCTTGATCGGCTCGCCCGGCGTGTAGCCGAACCCGCCGTCGAGCCGCTGCCCGCCCAGCGTGCCGGAAAGGTCCTTGATCCACCAGCTCTCGCCGTCGCGGCCGAGTGCGCCAGTGAACCGCGCCGGCACCGGGCCGGGGCCGGCCGCCGCCAGTTGCGGCAGCAGCGCCGCGAGATCGGCGCTGTCCAGCGTCAGCGCGAGGTCGGGATCGAGCCGGCCGGCGGCATCCAGCGCCGCCGTGCCCCGGCCGCGCAGCCGTGCCCCGGCGATATCGAGCGTGGCGTCGATCCGCCCGTCGAGGTCGAGCGCGAGCTGCGCCGTGCCGAGGCCGCGCCGCAACCCGGGCACGCCGAACCCGGTGAGCACCGCGCTGCCGTCGCGCGCCTCGATCCGGACCCGGCCGCCGAGCTTGCCGTCGGCGCCGAACGCGACCTTTCCGCTGCCGGACAGCCCGCCGAGCCGGCCGCTGGCGTCGAGCGTGGTGCGCCCGGCCTGCGTGGCCAGCGCGACGGTGAGGTCCACCGGCGCGAGGCTGGCCTGCGTCGCCGCGAGAAAGGGTTCGATCTGCGTCAGGCCGAAAGCGCGGGCCAGCGCCGGCAACCCGTCGGCGCGCTTGCCCGAGAGCCTGGCGTCGAAGCGGCCATCGCCGGTGCCGTCGGCGCCGTCGCCATCGCCGCCCAGCGTCGCCAGCCGGCCCGCGCCGGTGAGGTCGAGCCCGGCGAAATTCCCGATCGCCAGCCGCTCGATGCCGAGCCCGTCGGCGCCGCCCTTGAGGATGATGTCGAGGCTCCCGGCGCTGGCGCCGGCGAAGCGCACCTGCCGGCCGCTGAGACTGAGATTGAGGTCGATCGCCTCCATGCCGAGCCCGACCAGCCGCCGCGCCGGCGGCAGCAGCGTGTCGAGGTCGACGTCGGAGGTGGTCAGCACGGCGTCGACCCGCCCGCGCGCGTCACCGGCGGGAAGCGTGTAGGCGGCGGTGCCGGCGAAGCGGCTGTCGCCGGCGGCGAGGTCGAGCTTGTCGAGCGCGACACCGCCGGCGCTCACGCTCAGCTCGGCGGAAAGCCGCGCCGCGCCGGCCGGCAGGCTGGCGACGACGCCGGGGGAGTGCGGCGCCGCCCAGGCGACGAATGCCGGCAGGTCCTGCGCTTCCAGCACCACCGTGCCGCCGAACAGCGCCGCGTGCGGGTCGCCACTGCCGGCGACCCGCGGCAGGTTGCCGGACAGCGCGATCTTGGCCCCGCCGGGCAGCCGTGCCTCCAGCGTCCGGGCGCGCCAGCCGCCCGGCGACCAGTCGAGCCCGGCCTTCACGTCGCGCGCCGCCGCCCCGGCCAGCAGGACGTTGTCGCTCGACAGGTCGAGCGACCCGCTCACCGCGACATCGGCGAGCGGCACCAGCAGGCGGGCCAGCGCGTCGGTCGCCGCCAGCGGCGTCGCCCCGCCGGTCATGGCGCCGAGATCGAGCTGGCGCGCCGACAAGGTGAGGTCGAGCCGCGATTCCGGGTGGCCGGGGCTCGCCCCCACCAGCCGGGCCGAGCCGGACAGCGCCACCGGCCGCTCGGCCGCCTCCAGGGTCAGGCTCAGGCCGCTGGCGGCCACCGCCTGCGGCGTCGCCTCCACCGTTCCCGACAGGCTCCACGCCTTCAGCACGTCTCCGGCCGGCACGACACCGGCCGGCGGCGCGGCGCGCACCAGCGCGGCCCGGCCGCGAAAGCCCGGCGTCCCGCCGGCAAGGCTCAGCACCCCGTCGGCGTCGATGCTCAGCGGCGAACCCACATTCTGCGCCCCGAGCCGCATCTTGGCGGTGCCGTCGGCGGCGAACTGGGCGAGGTTGAGCCGCACCCGGCGACGCAGGCCGGCGGCATTGGCCTCGCCCTCCAGCCGCACCGGGCCGGTCGGCCCGCCGACCTCGCCGGCAACGTCCACATCGTCGAGCTTGAACGTGCGCTCATTGGCCCGGTCGATGATCTCGAACGCGCCGTCGGTGACCGCCAGCGAGGCGATGCTGAAACCGGTCGGCCGTGTGACCCCGGTGGGCAGGGAAAGCCGGCCCGACGTGTCGATCACGAGGCGCGCGCGCGGTCGCACCAGGCTGACATGGTCGGCGATCACCTCGCCGCGCATCAGCGCCCCGAGATTGAGCCGGCCGGAAAATTCGGCCGCCGTCATGCCGGTGCCGCCGCCATCGACGCCGATCGACACGTCGCGCAGCACCACCCGGGGCGTCGGCAGGATCTGCGCGTCGATCGCCCCGCTGATCACCACGGGCACGCCGAGCGTGCGCGCCGCCTGCGCCTCGAAGGTCGAGCGCCATTGCGTCCAGTCGACCACGAGCGGCGCCGCGAAGGCCGCCGCAACGGCCAGTATGATGGCGCCCGCAATCGTCAGCAGCAGGTTCTGCACGCTTCTCCTCCGGCCTCGCGGCCCGGCCCCCGCCCCCCTGGCGGCTGCCCCGGCACTCTACGCGAGATTGTCGATGATTCCTGCGTTCCCCACGCCGGGCGCACGGCGTGAATTGAGGCAGCGCCCGCCCGGTCGGCGGGGCCGCCGCGATCGGTTCAGGGCAATATCTTGCCCGGGTTCATGATGTTCCACGGGTCCAGCGCCTGTTTGATCGCCCGCATCGCCTCGACGGTGGCGGCACCGTGCTCGGCTTCCATATATTTGCGCTTCCCCTGCCCGACGCCGTGCTCGCCGGTGGCGGTGCCGCCCATGGCCAGCGCCCGCTTGACCATGCGGGAGATGAAGTCCTGCGCCTTGGCGACATCGTGCGGGTCGCTCATGTCGACCAGCGTGACGGTGTGGAAATTGCCGTCGCCGACATGGCCGACGATCGGCGCCAGCATGCCCATCTCCTCGATGTCGCGCTTGGTCTCGTCGACGCATTCGGCGAGGCGCGAAAGCGGCACGCACACATCGGTGGCCAGCGCCTTGGCGCCGGGCTTCAGCGGCAGGCAGGCCCAGTAGGCGTCGTGCCGCGCCTGCCAGAGCTTCGTGCGGTCCTCCGGACGCGTCGCCCAGACGAAGTCGCCCCCGCCACATTCCGCCGCGATCTCGCCGAACCGCGCCGCCTGCTCGTGCACGCTGGCCTCGGTGCCATGGAACTCCACGAACAGGGTGGGCTGCTCGGCGAGGTCGAGCTTCGAATAGGCGTTGCAGGCCCGCACCTGCACCTCGTCGAGCAGTTCGATCCGCGCCACCGGCAGGCCGGACTGGATGGTGAGGATCACCGCGTCGCAGGCGGCGCGGACGGTGGGGAAGGCGCAGACGCCGGCGGAAATCGCCTCCGGTATGCCGGCCAGCCGCAGCGTCAGGCTGGTGATGATGCCGAGCGTGCCCTCCGCCCCGACCAGCAGCCGGGTCAGGTCGTAGCCGGCGGCGGATTTCTTCGCCCGCCGCGCGGTGGTGATCACCTCGCCATTGGCCAGCACGGCGGTCAGCGCGATCACATTGTCCTTCATCGTGCCGTAGCGCACCGCATTGGTGCCGGAGGCGCGGGTGGAGGCCATGCCGCCGAGCGAGGCGTCGGCGCCTGGGTCGATCGAGAAGAACAGGCCGGCATCGCGCAGATGCTCGTTGAGCTGCTTGCGCGTGACCCCCGGCTCGACCACGCAGTCGAGGTCCTCGGGATGCACCGACAGCACCCGGTTCATGCGCGAGAGGTCGACCGAGATGCCGCCTTCCGGCGCGTTCACCTGCCCCTCCAGCGAGGAGCCGGTGCCGAAGGCGATCACCGGCACGCCGCGCCGCGCGCAGGCGCGCACGACAATTTGAACCTCCTGCGTGCTCTCCACGAATACCACCGCGTCCGGCGCCTCGTTGGCGAGCCAGGTGATGGAGTTGGCGTGCTGCTCGCGGATCGCCCGCCCGGTGCTGAGCCGATCGCCGAAATGCGTGGAGAGCTCGGCAATTACCTCGCCCACGGGCGTGCCTTCCGGCAGCGTCGCGGGGCGCTCCTCGACCACGTTTTCCATCCCGCCCTCCATGCTGTTTTCGTTCCCCTGCCGCCCGGCGCCCCTCGCATATACCTTATCGTCCGGCGCCGCGACTCCCACCGCCGGCCGCGTGCCGCGCAAAAAGCGCGGCAAATCCTCCGAACCGCAAGAATTCAGTCATTCAATCGCCATGCCGACAGGTGACGACTGCACGGAAAGTCGGCACAATGCTTGTCAATAAGGCAGCGCGGTACCTCGCGCTCAGCGGTCGGGATGGTGTCATGCTGGACGGGATCGATTTCGAACCCGTATTTTTCGCGCCTTTCGTGTCGTCCGTGATGACGGTCGACTCGGGCTGGGCCGATCACAACGGGCATTTGCACGCGGCCTTCTACAGCCTTCTGTTCGACCGTGCGGTCGACGAGGCGGTGTTCCTTGTCGGGCTCGGCCCGCACATGGTGGAAAGCCGCAGCGCCTCCTTCTTCACCGTGGAGGCGCATCAGCGATTCCAGCGCGAGCTTCGCGCCGGACAGGAGGTGCGGGCCACCCTGCGCCTGATCAATTACGACGACAAGCGCATGCATCTGTTCCAGGAGCTGCACCACGCCCGCGAGGGCTGGACCGCCTCGACCTATGAGCAGATCGCCCAGCATGTGGAAGCCGGCACCCGCCGCGTGGTGCCCTTCCCCGACGAGGTGCTGGAGCGGCTGGCGCTGATGAAGGCCGCCCATGGCGCGCTGCCGGTGCCGGAAGGGCTCGGCCGGCCGGTCAACATGCCGATCCGGCTCAGTTGAGCGGCGCGCGCGGCGGAGCCGTTCTCACCGCCGCGCGGCGGGCGTGTTGTTGCGCCCGCTGTCGGCGGTCAGTTCCAGCGTGGTCCAGCCCTCGATGGTCCGCCGGCGCCTGAGCCGCAGCCCCTGCGCGCGATAGGCGGCGAGCGCCGCATTGGCGTGCGAGGGCAACAGCCCCGACAGCACCACCGTGCCGCCCGGCGCCAGCAGCCGGCTGAGCGGGCGGGCGATGGCCTTGAGCGGCGCAAGCAGGATATTGGCGAGGATCAGGTCGTAGGGCCCCTCGCGGCGGAACGCCCCCGCCCCCAGCCCCGGCGCGTGCAGGAAGCGGATATGGTTCGCCGCGCGGTTGGCCACCGCATTGGCGTGCGCCGTCGCCACCGCGACGGGGTCGATGTCGCTGGCCAGCACCGGCGCATGGAACAGCCGCGCCGCCGCCATGGCCAGCACGCCGGTGCCGGTGCCGACATCGAGCGTGCGCCCGGGCCGGCGCTGCTTGCCATAGGCGGCGATGGCGGCGAGGCAGCCCTTGGTGGTGCCGTGATGGCCGGTGCCGAAGGCGAGCGCGGCCTCGATCTCGATGCCGATGCGGTTCGGCCCCAGCCGCCCGCGATCATGCGAGCCATGGACGACGAAGCGGCCGATCGCGACCGGGGCGAGCCCCTCCAGCGAGGCCGCCACCCAGTCCTTCTTGTCGAGCAGCGAGAACACTGCCGCGGCCGCGGCGGCCGGCGAGACCAGCGCCACCAGTTCGCGCACCATGTCCTCGTCGGGAGGGTCGCCGAAATAGACCTCGACCGCCCAGCCGGCGCCCTCGGCGCGGTCCTCGACCTCGAAGGCGGCCGCCGCCACCTCGGCCGGGTCGAAGCTCTCGCCGAGATATTCGGCGATGGCCCGCGCCTCATGCTCGGGCGCGTCCACCCGCATCACGTGCGAGGCGCCATTGGGCGGCAATCCTTCGAGCATGGCGGTCCTCACGCGGTCACGGGCGGTTTCACGGCGGTGCGCGCTCTGTAAGCGAGACCGCGCCCGAACGCCAGCGCCCCATCTCGCACTGGTCTCACGCCGCCTCGACGAAGCTGTCGACCATTTTCTTCTCGCCGGCCTTGTCGAACTGCACGGTGAGCTTGTTGCCTTCCACCGAGACCACCTCGCCATAGCCGAACTTCTGGTGGAACACCCGGTTGCCGATGGCGAAGCGGGCCGCCGGGCCGGATGAGCGGGCGATCAGCTCGCCCTCGATGAGGCGCCCGCCGCCGCGCGCCTTCTCGCTCGCCGCGAAGCGCGAGGGACGGCTATCGGTGAAGCTGCCGCCGGAAAACCCGCCCGAAGCACCCGCGCCACCAGCGCGCGAGGCGTTCTGCGCCCGCTGCCAGCCCGGCGTCGAATAGGAGGAGCCGAAGGTCTGCGCCTCGTCGAAGCGGCTCGGCCCGTAGCCATAGCGGCCCGACTGGCCGCCGCCCCAGCCCTGTCCGCCACGCGATTCCGTCACCTCCACGTCCTTCTCCGACAATTCGTCGAGGAAGCGGCTCGGCACGGCGGACTGCCACAGCCCGTGAATGCGCCGGTTGGACGCGAAGAACACCTTGGCCCGCCGGCGCGCGCGGGTGATGCCGACATAGGCGAGGCGGCGTTCCTCCTCCAGCCCGGCGCGGCCCTGCTCGTCCAGCGCGCGCTGGTTGGGAAACACCCCTTCCTCCCAGCCGGGCAGGAACACGGTGTCGAACTCCAGCCCCTTGGCCGAGTGCAGCGTCATGATGTTGACGGCGTCGCCGCCGGCACCGCCATCGACGTCCATCACCAGCGAGATGTGTTCGAGAAAGCCGATCAGGTTCTCGAACGTCTCCATCGAGCGCACGAGTTCCTTGAGGTTGTCGAGCCGTCCCTGCGCATCGGCCGAGCGGTCCTTCTGCCACATCTCGGTGTAGCCGGATTCGTCCAGCACGATCTCGGCCAGCTCGTTCTGCGGCAGGCTGGTCATCTGCGCGCGCCAGCGGTCGAACGAGCCGACGAGGTCGCGCAGGGTGAGCCGTACCTTCGGCTTCAGCTCCTCGCTCGCCGCCAGTTCGCGCGCCGCCTCGATGAGGGGCAGTTGCGCCGCGCGGGCATGGTCGTGGATCTGCCGCAGCGCCGCGTCGCCGAGCCCGCGCTTGGGCACGTTGACGATGCGCTCGAAGGCGAGGTCGTCGGTCGGCGAGGCGATGACCCGGAGATAGGCCAGCGCGTCGCGGATTTCCGCCCGCTCATAGAAGCGCGGGCCGCCGATAACCCGGTAGTTCAGCCCCAGCGTGACGAAGCGCTCCTCGAACTCGCGCATCTGGAACGAGGCGCGCACCAGAATCGCCATCTGCCCCAGCGCGTGGTCCTTGCGCTGCAGCTGCTCGATCTCCTCGCCGATGGCGCGGGCTTCCTCCTGGCTGTCCCAGGCGCCGGTCACCGTCACCTTCTCGCCGCTCTCGCCTTTCGAGAACAGCGTCTTGCCGAGCCGCCCCTCATTATGGGCGATGAGATGCGCCGCCGCGCCGAGAATGTGGCCGGTGGAGCGGTAATTGCGCTCCAGCCGCACCACCGTGGCGCCGGGAAAGTCGCTGTCGAAGCGCAGGATGTTGTCCACCTCGGCGCCGCGCCAGCCATAGATCGACTGGTCGTCGTCGCCGACGCAGCACACATTGCGCGAGCCCGCCGCCAGCAGCCGCAGCCACAGATATTGCGCGACGTTGGTATCTTGATACTCGTCGACCAGGATGTAGCGGAAGCGGCGGTGATACTCCGCCAGTACGTCCGGATTCTCGCGCAGCAACCGGATGCTCTCCAGCAGCAGGTCGCCGAAATCGACCGCGTTCAGCGCCTTCAGCCGCGCCTGATAGGCGGCGTAGAGCTTCTGCCCGCGCCCGTTGGCGAAGGCCGCGCCCTCCCCGGCCGGCACCTGTTGCGGGCCGAGGCCGCGATTCTTCCAGCCGTCGATGATGTTGGCCAGCAGCCGCGCCGGCCAGCGCTTCTCGTCGATGGCGTCGGCCTGAAGCAGCTGCTTCAAGAGCCGTATCTGGTCGTCGGTATCGAGGATGGTGAAGCCGGAGCGCAGCCCCACCAGCTCGGCATGCCGGCGCAGCATGCGCACGCCGATGGAGTGGAACGTGCCGAGCCAGGGCATCCCCTCCACCTGCTCGCCGACCATGGCGCCGATGCGCTCCTTCATCTCCCGCGCCGCCTTGTTGGTGAAGGTGACGGCGAGAATCTGCGAAGGCCAGGCGAGGCCGAGCGAGAGGATATGGGCGATGCGCGTGGTCAGCACCCGCGTCTTGCCGGTGCCCGCTCCGGCGAGCACCAGCACCGGGCCGTCGGTCGCTTCCACCGCCGCCCGCTGCTCCGGGTTGAGCCCGTCGAGATAGACGCCGCGCCCCTGCCCGGCATGGTCGGGGCGGGCCAGCGCCGCCGCGCGCGCGGCGATGCCGCCGGGGCGGGGCGGCGCCGCCGGCAGGTCGAAGGGAATGTCGAACGGATCGTCGTTCGGGGAGTGTCTAGGGTCGGCCAAAGGCCTGCTCGCAGTCATGACGGATGATTCTATGGGAACAAAATGGCACCGGCATGCCGGTTTGGCGAGGCCGGCGCGACATTCGCCCGGGCGCCGGACCGGCAAAGCCGGCCGCGCCGCCTTGTCAGAGCGTCGGCAGCACCGCGCCTATGTGCCCCCCCAGCGCCCGCACCGCAAGGGAGGGGCGCGGGTCGGCATATTCCAGCGCGATGCCGATGCGCGGCAGCGCCGGCACCCCGGCGGTCACGACATGCAGGTCCGCCGGCACCGCCATGCCGGTCAGCACGCTGATCGCATGGCCGGAGCGGGCGATGGCGATCAGCCCGGCGAGGCTGTTGCTGGCAAAGGCCACCCGGTAGCGCCGCCCCACCGCCTCCATCGCCGCGCAGGCGGCGCGGTAGTCGAGCGTCAACGGCGCGGAAAGCGCCAGCGGCAGGCTGGCCTGCCGCAGCACCGCCGGCTGCGGCTCGTTCGCCACCCAGACCAATTCCGCCGGCCTGATCACCTCGCGGCCCGCCGGATCGGGGACCGAGACCAGCGCCATCTCGATCTGCCGGCGGTGCAGCAGCGGGCGCAACTCCAGCGTCGGCGCGCACACCATGCGCAGCTCGACCTCGGGATGGCGGGCGCAGAAGCCGCGCAGCAGTTCGGGCAGGAAGGCGGCCGAATAGTCCTCCGGGCAGCCGAAGCTCACCGAGCCGCGCAGGCCCGTCCCCACCATGTCGGCGAGGATCTCGTCGTGCCGGGCCAGCAGCGCCTCGGCATGCACCAGCAGCTTCTCGCCCGCCGTGGTGAGCCGGACCCCGGAGCCGCTGCGGTGCAGCAGCGGCTGCCCGATGGCGCTCTCCAGCCGGTGCATCTGCATGCTCAGCGCCGATTGGGTGCGGCCGATCTGCAGGCAGGCGCCGCTGATCGACCCCGTGCGCGCCACGATGGCGAAGCTCCTGAGCAGTGCGAGGTCGAGATCCGGCGGCTTCGGCATGTGGGTATCAATTCTCTCGATAGCGGAGTGAAGGAATATCAGTTTGCCTGGCAGGGCAAGCGCCGCTAGCACTTGTCCCATGGCCATTCGAGGGTGATCCCATGCCGCTGAATTCCGCGCCGCTGAACGCCGAGCCGCTGAACGCGGAATCCTTGAACGCCGAATCGCGGAACGCCGACCCCGCCTTCTGGGCGGCCGCCGGCAGGCATCTCACCCGCTACGGGCCGAGCTTCGAATCGATCATCGTCGAGCGGGCGGAAGGCAGCTTCGTCTATGACGCCGACGGGCGCGGCATTCTCGACTTCACCTCGGGCCAGATGAGCGCGGTGCTTGGCCACACCCATCCCGACATCGTGGCCACCGTCGAGCGCCAGATGGGCCGCGTCGCGCATCTGTTCTCCGGCATGCTCTCGCGCCCGGTGGTGGAACTCGCCGCGCGCCTCGCCGCGCTGGCGCCGGGGCTGGAGCGGGTGCAACTGCTCTCCACCGGGGCGGAATCGAACGAGGCCGCCATCCGCATGGCGAAGCTGGTCACCGGCGGCCATGAAGTCGTCGCCTTCGCGCAGAGCTGGCACGGCATGACCGGGGCGGCGGCCGCCGCCACCTACAGCGCCGGGCGCCGGGGCTACGGCCCGGTCGCGGCGGGCTCCTTCGTCATTCCCGCGCCCAATTCCTACCGCCCGCGCTTCACCCATCCCGACGGCTCCAATGACTGGCAGACCGAGCTGGACGATGCCTTTTCGCTGATCGACCGGCAGTCGACCGGGGCGCTGGCCGCCTTCATCGCCGAGCCGATCCTGTCGAGCGGCGGCATTCTCGAACTGCCGCCCGGCTACCTCAAGGCGCTGAAGCAGAAATGCGAGGAGCGCGGCATGCTGCTCATCCTCGACGAGGCGCAGACCGGCATCGCCCGCACCGGCGACATGTTCGCCTTCCAGCGCGACGGCGTCACCCCCGACATCCTGACGCTGTCGAAGACGCTGGGCGCCGGCCTGCCGCTCGCCGCCGTCATGACCACGCCGGCCATCGAGCAGCAGGCCTTCGAGAAGGGCTTCCTGTTCTACACCACCCATGTCTCCGACCCGCTGCCGGCCGCCGTCGGCGTCACCGTGCTGGACGTGGTCGCGCGCGACGGGCTGATGCAGCAGGCGATCCGGCGCGGCCAGCGGCTCAAGGACGGCCTGCTCTCCCTCCAGCAGCGCCATGACTGCGTCGGCGACGTGCGCGGGCGCGGCCTGCTGCTCGGGCTGGAAATCGTCCTCGACCGCGCCACCAAGGAACCCGGCTTCGATCTCGGCGCCCGCATCATGGAGGAAGCGATGCAGCGCGGCCTCAGCATGAACATCGTCAAGCTGCCGGGCATGGGCGGCGTGTTCCGCATCGCCCCCGCTCTCACCGTGAGCGAGGCCGAGATCGACCTCGGGCTGGAAATCGTCTCCGATTCCATCACCGCCGCCACCCGCTGACGCCGTCACCGGCGACAGCTACCAAGGCGTTTCTCCGGGTTCCGGACAACCGCACAGGATGGGCGCCGATCCGGGACCCAGGGAAAGCGCTTCGGCGGCCAACGGCGGGAACGGCGCTGGCATCCGCCGGCCGGGCATGGTCTGATCGCGCGAAAATCTGCCCGTGCAGCACCTGTCCAAGGCCATCCATGTTCGAAGCCAAGTTCCAGACCTTCGCCGATTCCGCCGCCCCCGCTCTGGGCACCGCCCGGCTCCGGCTCCTGCGGGAGGAACTGGGGCGGCGCGGGCTGGACGGCTTCATCGTGCCCCGCGCCGACGCGCACCAGAACGAATATGTGCCCCCCAGCGACGAGCGGCTCGCCTGGCTCACCGGCTTCACCGGCTCGGCCGGCGTCGCCCTGGTGCTGCGCGACGAGGCGGCGATCGTGGTCGACGGCCGCTACACGCTGCAGGCCGCCGCGCAGGTCGACCCCGCCTCCTTCGAGGTGGTGCCGCTGGCCGAGACCGCGCCGGAGCGCTGGCTGGAAAAGCACCTCACCGCCGGCACCCATTTCGGCTACGACCCGTGGCTGACCACGGTGGAGGGCGAGCAGAAGCTGCGCCGCGCGGCGACCAGCGCCGGGGCGACGCTGGTCGCGGTCGACGGCAACCCGCTGGACGCGGTGTGGCACGACCGCCCGGCGGCGCCGCTGGCCCCGGTCACCCTGCGCGACCCGGCGCTGGCCGGCGAGAGCGCCCCGGACAAGATCGGCCGCGTGCAGGCGGCGCTGGGCGAGCAGAAGCTCGACGCGCTGGTGCTCTCCGATCCGCATTCGGTCGCCTGGACCTTCAACATTCGCGGCGGCGACGTCGCCTTCACCCCGCTGCCGCTGTCCTGGGCGCTGGTGCCGCAAAGCGGGCGCCCGACCCTGTTCGTCGACGGCCGCAAGCTCTCCAACACTGCCCGCGACGCCCTCGCGCAGTTTACCGAAATCGCCGAGCCGGTGCTGCTGGAGCGCGCGGTAGAAATGGCGGCGTCGGGCGGCGCCACGGTGCGGCTCGACCAGTCGACCGCCCCCTCGCTGCTCGCCGCGCGGATCGAGGCCGCCGGCGGCAAGGTCTCCAGCGGCGCCAGCCCGGTGGCGCTGATGCAGGCGGCGAAGAACGCGGCGGAACTGGCTGGCATGCGCGCCGCGCATCGGCGCGACGGCGCGGCGCTCGCCCGCTTCCTCGCCTGGTTCGACACCGAGGCGCCCAAGGGCACGCTGACCGAGATTGACGCGGTGTGCGCGCTGGAGACTTTCCGCCGCGACACCGGCGCGCTGAAGGACATTTCCTTCCCCAGCATTTCCGGCGCGGGACCCAATGGCGCCATCGTGCATTACCGGGTCAGCGAGGCGACCAACCGGCCGGTTCGGCCCGACGAGCTGTTCCTCATCGATTCCGGCGCGCAATATGAGGACGGTACCACCGACGTCACCCGCACCCTCGTCGTCGGCACGGCCAGCGCGGAAATGCGCGACCGCTTCACCCGGGTGCTCAAGGGGCACATCGCCATCGCCCGCGCCGTGTTCCCGCGCGGCACCACCGGCGCCCAGCTCGACAGCTTCGCCCGCCAGCACCTGTGGGCGGCGGGGCTCGATTTCGACCACGGCACCGGCCACGGCGTCGGCGCCTATCTCTCGGTGCATGAAGGGCCGGCGCGCATTTCCCGGCTCGGCACGGTGGCGCTGGCGCGCGGCATGGTGCTCTCCAACGAGCCCGGCTACTACAAGGCCGGCGCCTACGGCATCCGGCTGGAGAATCTGGAGATCGTGGTCGACGGCCCGGCGATCGAGGGGGCGGAAAAGGCGCTGCTGGCCTTCGAGACGCTGACGCTGGCCCCGTTCGACCGGCGCGGCATCGAGCCTGCACGGCTCACCCCGGACGAGACCGCCTGGCTCGACGCCTATCACGCCCGGGTGCGGGCGGAAATCGGCCCGCTGCTCGACGAGGGCACGCGCCTCTGGCTGGAGGCGGCAACCGCCCCGCTCGGGGGCTGACGGGCGGCGCCCGAGCGGTTTTTACCGGCCCGACGGATAGATGCGAGACGAAAAAGGTTCAATGGAACCTTCGCCTGCCGGAGACGTTATTCCCGCGACCGATGTAACGGGATTGCTGGAGAGGCAGATGACGACCATTCTTATTGTTATTCTTATCCTGATACTTGTCGGTGCCCTGCCGAGCTGGGGCTACAGCCGCAGTTGGGGTTATGGCCCGAGCGGTCTCGTCACCGTCCTGCTGGTGATCCTGATCGTGATGATGCTTACCGGCCGCCTCTGACCGTCGCACGCCGGACTGGAAAAGCCGCCGCGTCTCCCCCCGCGGCGGCTTTTCTGCGTTCTCGGACCCGCCGGCTCAGCCCGACGCCAGCGCCAGCCACTCGTCCTCGGTCAGCACGGCGACGCCGAGGTCGCGCGCCTTGGTCAGCTTGGAGCCGGCATCGGCGCCGGCAACCACATAGTCGGTCTTCTTCGACACCGAGCCCGCCACCTTGGCGCCCAGCCGCTCGGCCATCGCCTTGGCCTCGTCGCGGGTCATCCGCTCCAGCGTGCCGGTGAAGACGACCGTCTTGCCGCTCACCGCGCCGGCGCTGGCGACGGCTTCCATCGGCTCCGGCGTCACCTCGCCCAGCAGCGCGTCCACCGCCGCCTGGTTGTTCGGCTCGTCGAAGAAGTCGACCACCGCCTCGGCCACTACCGCGCCGATGCCCTCGATGCCGACCAGTTCCGCCCAGGCCTCGTTGCCCTTGGGGTGTTCCTCGCCCGGCGGCACCGCCGCCCGCGCCGTCTCGCGCAGCACCTCCAGCGTACCGAAATGGCGCAGCAGCCTTTTCGCGTTGGTCTCGCCGACATGGCGGATGCCCAGCCCGTAGAGCAGGCGGTTCACCGGCACCTGCCGGCGCGCGGCGATGGCGGCGAACAGGTTCTTCGCCGAGGTCTCGCCCCAGCCCTCGCGATTCTTCAGCCGGGTCAGCGCGCCGGGCGCCGAATCGCGCGCCTCCAGCGTGAAGATGTCGGCCGGCTGCCGCACCAGCCCGGCCTCGAAGAAGGCCTGCACCTGCTTCTCGCCCAGCCCCTCTATGTCCAGGGCGTCGCGGGAGACGAAATGGCGGATGCGCTCCACCGCCTGCGCCGGGCAGATCAGCCCGCCGGTGCAGCGGCGCACCACCTCGCCCTCCTCGCGCACCGCGTTCGAGCCGCAGGCGGGGCAGAGCGTGGGGAATTCATAGCGCTTCGCCTCCGCCGGCCGGCGTTCCAGTTCCACGCTGACCACCTGCGGGATCACGTCGCCGGCGCGCTGGATCGTCACGAAGTCGCCCTCGCGAATGTCGATCGGCTCGCCTTCAAAGGTGCCGCGGATCGGCTCGCCGCTGCCGCCGATGCCGCGGATATAATCCTCGTTGTGCAGCGAGGCGTTGGAGACCACGACCCCGCCCACCGTCACCGGGGTGAGCTTGGCGACCGGGGTCAGCGCGCCGGTGCGCCCGACCTGGATCTCGATCCGCTCCAGCCGGGTAATCGCCCGCTGCGCCGGAAACTTGTGCGCGATGGCCCAGCGCGGCGAGCGCGAGACGAAGCCGAGCCGGCCCTGCAGCGCGAGGCTGTCCACCTTGTAGACCACGCCGTCAATGTCGTAGCCGAGGCCCGCCCGCTCCTCCTCGATCCGGTGGTAATGCGCCAGCAGTTCCGCCGCCGAATGGCAGCGCACCGTCAGCGGGTTGGTCGGCAGGCCCCAGCGCGCGAACGCCTCGATCACCCCGGACTGGGTGTCGGCCGGCAGTTCGCCCCCACTCACCTCGCCCCAGGCATAGGCGAAGAAGCGCAGCGGCCGGCTGGCGGTGATCTTCGCGTCGAGCTGGCGCAGGCTGCCCGCCGCCGCGTTGCGCGGGTTGGCGAACAGCGGCTTGCCCGCCTCCTGCTGGCGCGCATTGATGGCGGCGAAGGCGTCGTGGCCCATATAGACCTCGCCGCGCACCTCGAAGATGCCCGGCACGTCCGCGCCCTTCAGCCGGTGCGGGATTTCGCCGATGGTGCGCACATTGGCGCTCACATCCTCGCCCTCGAAGCCGTCGCCGCGCGTGGCCGCCTGCACGAACACCCCGTTCTCGTAGCGCAGCGAGCAGGACAGGCCGTCGATCTTCGGCTCGGCGGTCAGGATGAGGTCGGCCTCGGCCGGCAGGCCGAGAAAGCGGCGCACCCTCGCCACGAACTCCTCGACCTCCTCATCCGTGAAGGCGTTGCCGAGCGAGAGCATGGGCACGGCGTGGCGCACCTTGGCGAATTTGGCGGAGGGCGCCGCGCCCACCTTGTCCGACAGGCTGTCCATGCCGCGCAGCTCGGGAAACTGCGCCTCCACCGCCTCGTAGCGCCGGCGCAGCGCGTCGTATTCGGCGTCGGAAACGCTCGGCGCGTCGTCCTGATAATAGCGCCGGTCGTGGCCGGCGATCGCCTCGCCCAGCCTGGCGTGCTCGGCCGCCGCCTCATCGGCGGTCAGCGCCGCGACCTCCCGGGGGGCGCCGTCGGCGGGCGCGCCATCCCCGGGTTCATCTCCCGGCAGGCCGGAGGCGGAAGGCGTGGAAGGTCGCGACATGGCACTCACCGCTGGCATTCACCGCTGGCACGGGCGGGAACCCCGCCGGGCTCCCTCTCCCTTTCCAGAAATCGGCGGCGGCCTCAAGTGCCCGGTCAGGGCGCGGCCGGCGCCGCCGGCGTAGGCTTGGGCGGCGTAGGCTTGGCCGGCGCGGGCGGGGCCGCGCGGTCGAGCCGGTAGAGCGGCACGGGCGGCAGCGTCACGCCGCGATAGCCCCGCGAAACCGCGCCGAGGTCGTGGCGCTCGCCAAAGGTCTCGTGGATCAGCTGGAACCCGCGATAGCTGGAGAGCACCAGCAGCAGCGGGCCGGGCTGGGCGAGCACATCCGGCTCGTCCATGAAGGCGTAGCGCGCCCGCTCGTCGAATTGCTGGACCATCACGCCGGGCAGTTGCCGCTTCAGCATCGCCGTCATCTGGTAGTCATTGGTCAGGATCGCGCTGGCGCCGATCTCCCGCCGCCGGGCGTCGATGGCGGCGGCGAATTCCGGCCAGCCGCGCGTCATCCTCAGTATCGCGTCCTTCGCTCCCCCCAGCGGGGTGGGAAGGAACAGGGCGTAGAGCCCCAGCGCCAGCACCAGCCCCAGCGCCAGCGGCACCGTCGCCCGCCTCAGCCGGGCACCGTGGATGCCGTCAAGCCAGCGGGCCGGCGTCCTTGCCGGTGCCAGCAGCCCCGCCGCCGCGGCGATGGCCAGCAGCGGGTAGAGAAAGCCCACCCAATTGCCCTCCACCCGCCCGCGCAGCGAGTGCCAGGCGAAATAGGCCAGGGGCACCAGCAGCAGGACCATGAGCAGCCCCCGCGCCCCGCCCGGGCGGAAGGCGCGCGCCCCGCGCGGCAGCAGGCCGATCACGGCGAACAGGAAGACCAGCGGCGTCGCCAGCCCGATCTGCGATCCGATGAATTCCGGCAGGAATTGCGGCCGGAAGCGCGCCTGCGCCGTCACCCGCCCGCCCTGCTTGGTGAAGGTTTCCCAATCATGGGCGGCGTTCCAGGCCAGATTGGGCGCGAACACCAGCACCGCCACCAGCCCCGCCACCCACGGCCAGGGGGTGAGCAATTGCCGCCGCAGCGGCGCCAGCGCCAGCACCGCCAGCGCGAAGGCGCCGGCCAGCATCAGCCCGGAATATTTCGACTGCAGCGCCAGCCCCGTCGCCACGCCCATGGCCAGCCAGGCCGGCGGCGAGGGATTGCGCAGCACCCGCACCGCTCCCCACGCCATGGCGGCGCAGAACAGCGCCAGCGGCGCGTCCGGCGTCGCCAGCGTCATGCCGAGAAAACCGAAGATGGTGACGTTGTAGAGCACCGCCGCCAGCGCCCCGGCGTTCCGGTCCTCCAGCCATTCCTCCGCCGCGCGCCAGATGAAGAAGCTGGCCGGGATCACCGAGAGCACGCACAGCAGCCGCACGCCCAAAGCCGTGTCGCCGACCAGCATCTGGCCGCCGCGGATGAAGAAGGCGATCATCGGCGGGTGGTCGAAATAGCCGGCCGAGAGCCCCTGCGCCCACAGCGCGTAATAGGCCTCGTCCGGCACCAGCGGCACGAAGGCGGCGAGCGCCAGCCGGAAGGCCAGCAGCGCCGCGATGATCGCCAGCGCGCCGCGCGTCGCCTGCGCGGTGGTGACGGAGACGCCGGAGGGGGGCGAAGCGGCGGACGGCGCGCTCACGCCGCGTCCTTCCACACCAGCGCCCGGCTCATGGCGTAGTTCCACACCGCGCCGATGCACGCCCCGGCGATGCCGGCCAGCCACCATCTCTCGGTCTGGTAGAACGCCCAGTCGGCGACGCCGACATTGGCCGCCGCGCCGAGCCCGCAGATCAGGTAGAAGGCCAGCAGCCCGCGCAGGAACGCCCAGCCGGACAGGCGGCGGTCGCGATAGGTCAGCACATTGTTCAGCACATAGTTGAAGGTCATCGCCGCCACCGTGGCGATCGCCTGCGCCACCAGGAACCGCAGGTCGAAGGCGAGGCCGACCCGCAGCGTGGCGAGATGCACGACAAGGCCGGCCGCGCCCACCGTGGCGAAGGAAAGGAAGCGCAGCGAGACCAGGCCACCGGTGGCCTTGGCGACGATGAGGCCGAGGAAGTCCATCAGCACCCGGTTGTCGAGCTTGCTGTCGCCGCTCTGCCGCACGCCGAAGCTGTAGGTCAGCTCCGTCACCTTCAGCCGCCCGCGCGAGGTGGCGAGGATGTCGAGCAGGATCTTGAACCCCTGGGTCGAGAGCTTCGGCGCCAGTTGCTCGACGCTGTCGCGGCGCAGCATGAAGAAGCCGCTCATCGGGTCCGACGAGGTCACCTTCAGCACGCGCTGCGCCAGCCGCGTGGCCAGCCGGCTGCCGAGCCCGCGCCAGCCGCTGAAGCCGTCGGCGTCGCCGCCCGGCGCGTAGCGCGTCGCCACCACCAGCTCGGCCCCCTGGGACATCGCCTCCAGCATGCGCGGCAGCAGGCTCTCGTCATGCTGCAGGTCGGCGTCCATCACCGCCACCACCGGCGCCTGCGCCGCCAGCATGCCCTCGATGCAGGCCCCGGCCAGCCCGCGCCGCCCCACCCGCCGCAGGCAGCGTATGCGCGGGTCGAGCCGGCCGATGGCGCGCAGCGCGTCCGCCGTGCCGTCGGGCGAATTGTCGTCGACGAAGATCGCCTCCCAGGCGAGGCCCGCCAGCACGCGGTGCAGCCGCGCGATCAGCGGTTGCAGATTGCCCCGCTCGTTGAAGGTGGGAATGACGACCGTCAAATCGGGCGCCACGGCGGGGCCCGGCGCCGAAGCGGGGCCGGCGGGGGCCGGAGCGTCGTCGGCAGGCGCGGAAAGATTCGATGAGGGCATGTGCGGCCGGCGGCAAGAGGGACGGTGTCATTTAGCCGTCAATTATGACAGCTCGGCGAGAAACGCCACCGGGGTGGCGCCGGTTGGCGTGCCGGGTTGGCGCCACGCCTTCGGCATCAATCGGCGGCGGCCCCTTTCAGCAGCCTGTCGGCGGCCGCGCGGGCCTCGGAGGTCACCTCGGCGCCGGACAGCATGCGGGCGATCTCCTCGCGGCGATGGTCGGGCGCCAGCGGGGCGACCCGCGTCGCCACCCGGTCGGCATCGGCCATTGCCTCCTTGGCGATGCGGAAATGATTGCCCGCCCGCGCCGCCACCTGCGGCGCATGGGTGACCGCCACCACCTGCACCCGGCCCGAGAGCCGGGCGAGCCGGCCGCCAATGGCGTCCGCCACCGCGCCGCCCACCCCGGTGTCGATCTCGTCGAACACCAGCGTCGGGGCCGAGCCCTTGTCCGCCAGCACCACCTTCAGCGCCAGCAGGAAGCGCGCCAGCTCGCCGCCGGAGGCCACCTTCATCATCGGGCCGGGGCGGGTGCCGGGGTTGGTGCGCACCCAGAACTCGATCCGATCGTACCCATCGGCCTGACCGTCGGCCTCATCGGTCTGGCACTCGGTGATGAATCGCGCCCGCTCCAGCTTCAGCGGCGGCAGTTCCGCGTTCACCGCGTCGTCGAGCGCGGCCGCCGCGGCGTGGCGTTTCATCGAGAGGTCGCGCGCCATCTGGCGATAGGCCGCCTCGGCCTCGGCGGCGCGCGCCTCCAGTCCCTTCAGCGTCTCCGCGCCATGGTCGAGCGCGTCGAGCTGGTCGGCGAAGCGCGCCGCCACGGCGGGCAGGTCGTCCACGGTGCAGGCGTATTTGCGCCCCGCCGCGCGCAGGGCGAACAGGCGTTCTTCAATCCTTTCAAGCTCATGCGGGTCGAAGTCGGCCTCGCGCAGCGCCACGTCGAGATGGGTGCGGGCAAGGTCGAGCGCGTTCAGCGCCGCGTCGATCGCCTCCACCGCCGGCCGCACCAGCGCCTCGACCTCACCGGCCCGCCGCTCCAGCCGGCGCACCGCCGCCGCAAGCCCGGGGACCGGCGAATTGGCGCCGCTGATGGCGTCCTGCGCGTCGGCGAGGTCGGTGGCGATCTTCTCGAACCGCATCATCTCGGTGCGGCGCGCCGCGAGCCGATCTTCCTCACCGGACTCGGCGGCAAGCGCAACCAGCTCCTCCACCGCATGGCGGATGAAATCGGCCTCCTTGGCGGCCTCATCGAGCCGGTCCTTTTCCTTCGCGGCCTCCGACCGTGCCGCGCGCCAGCGGCGCCAGCCCGCGCCAACCTCCTCGGCGAGAAGGACGAGGCCGCCATAGGCGTCGAGCAGGGTGCGGTGCGAGGCGGGATCGACCAGTGCCCGGTCGTCGTGCTGGCCATGGATCTCGACCAGCCGCCGGCCGAGATTGCGCAGCATCTGCGCGCTCACAGACTGGTCGTTGACGAAGGCGCGGGTGCGCCCGTCCGCGTGCTGCACCCGCCGCAGCACAAGGGCGCCGTCATCGTCGATGCCCGCTTCCGCCAGCAGCCCGCGAACGGGATGGTCGGGCGCCAGGTCGAATTCGGCCGTTACCTGCCCTTGCGCCGCCCCGTGGCGCACCAGCGAGCCGTCGCCGCGCCCGCCGAGGGCGAGGGTGAAGGCATCGAGGAGGATCGACTTGCCGGCGCCGGTCTCGCCGGTGAGAACGGTGAGGCCGGCATGAAAGGAAAGGTCGAGCCGCTCGATCAGCACGATATCCCTGATCGACAGGGCGATCAGCATGCGTGTTGCTCCAGAACGTTTCCTCGCGGGACGGCGCGACGCGCCCTTCTAACAGGACGCAGGCCGGTGCGCATCCCGCGTTCCTGCTATGTTCTCACATATCAAGGCGCGCCGGAAGAGGAGCACGCCCCTCTTCATACGTTTCTAGCCGAGGGTGAAGCCCTTGAAGGCCTTGGCGATCCAGGACTGCTCGTTCATCTTCGGGTCAACGCCCCGCGACTGGACCAGCTTGTAGGCGTCCTTGTACCAGCTACTGTCGGGGAAATTGTAGCCGAGAACCGCCGCCGAAGTCTGCGCCTCGCTCATCACCCCCAGCGCCATATAGGCCTCGGTGAGACGGTACAGCGCCTCCTCGACATGGCGGGTGGTCTGGTAGCGCGTGACCACGACCTTGAAGCGGTTGATGGCGCCGGCATAGTTGCGCTGTTCGAGGTAATAGCGCCCGATCATCATTTCCTTGCCGGCCAGTTGGTCGCGGGCGACCTCAAGCTTTTTCTTGGCGCTGACGGCATATTCGGTGTTCGGGAACTTGCGAATCACCTCTTCCAGCGAATCCATCGCCCGCTGGGTGCGCTGCTGGTCGCGGGAAATGTCGGGTATCTGGTCGAAATAGGAGGCCGCGACGAGATACTGCGCATAGGCTGCATCTTCCGAGCCGGGATGCAGCGCGAGGTAGCGCCGCGCCGCGCCGATGCACTCCTCGTAGCTGCCCTGGGTGTAGTTGATATAGGCCACCATCAGCAGCGCCTTGCGCGCCCACTCCGAATAGGGGTGCTGGCGGTCGACGTCCTCGAAGCGGGTGATGGCCTCATTATATTCGTTCTTCTGCATGAGGGTCAGACCCTCATTGTAGCGCTGCTCGGCCGGGACGTCGGGGTAGATCGTCTCTTCCTTGTTGGTGTCGAACCAGCTGGCGCAGCCGCCGAGCGAAGCGCCGACCAGCAGCAGCCCGACGAGCCGCACGGCGAAAACGCCCGCCCTCGCCGCCCTTGGGCGGCCTGATGCGGGAGTGGCTCCGTTGCCGGGAACCGTCTGGCCGAGACTGAGAAGACGCATCACAAGTTCGATCCCGATCTGGTCTCTGCTTCATCGCCGAGTGCGCGATCAGGCGCTAAGGCGGCTTTCCGACCGGATTATGGCGCCTTGGGATGCCAAGAGCAAAGAGTGGCGACCGGCCGCCATTTCATGCCACCTGTTGCGCGCCGGACGCGGTCGGGGAGCGATAGCGAGGGGTGCGAACCCGAGCCGGCAACGGGCTCGCGATCCGCGCGACGGTTCAAAGTTCCGGCGCGTAGGCCGGAACGGCGACCGCGACCAGGCCGGCATTGCTGCTGACGGTGCGGCGGGCCGGGATGCGGGCTTCGACGATCTCATAGGCGGAACGGTCGGAGAGCAGCGCGTCGACGACGGCGAAATTCAGTTTGTGACCGCCGCGATAGGAGCGGTAGCGGGCCAGCATCGGCAGGCCGCCAATGGCGAGATCGCCGATCGCGTCCAGCGCCTTGTGGCGAACGAACTCGTCGGCGTAGCGCAGGCCGGTGGTGTTCATCACGCCGTCCTCGCCGAGGCAGATCGTGTTGTCGAGCGAGGCGCCGAGCGCATAGCCGGCCTGCCACAGCCGCTCCACATCGGACACGAAGCCGAAGGTGCGGGCGGCGGCCAGTTCCTTGCGGAACACATCCGGCGACATGGTCGCGGCGAAACGCTGGCGGCCGATGGCGCAATGGTCGAAATCAATCTCGACTTCCAGCCGGAAGCCCATGTCGTAGGGCGCGATCTCGCCGAAACCGGTCTCGGTCTCGATGCGGACCGGCTTCAGCACGCGCAGGTAACGCCGGGCATGCTCGGTCTCGACGATGCCAGCCTCGTCCACGGCGGCCACGAAATCGCCCGCACTGCCGTCCAGGATCGGCACTTCCGGCCCATCGATCTCGACGCGGGCATTGTCCACGCCGAGGCCGGCGAAGCAGGCCAGCAGGTGCTCGACGGTGGAAACCGCCGGGCCGTTCGAATCACGCAGCACGGTGGCGAGGTCGCTGCCGCGCACCGCGCCGCGGCAGGCGCGCACCGACTGGTTGGTGTCCTTGCGGTGGAAGACGATGCCGCTGCCGGCCTCGCCGGGGGAAAGGTGCATCCACGCCATCTTGCCGGAATGAACGCCGACGCCGGAAAGCGTCACGTCATCGCCAAGGGTGGTCTGCCGTACAGCGTTCATTCGGCCCAAAGCGGACGCGCGAGGCGATCCGCTCTCCCCATTCCCCAAAACCAACACCAAGCCGCCCTTTTGACAAAGTTGCGGAACCGAATCCGCGGCGGCTGCTTATCGTTGGCTGGCAAGATAACGGCGCGGTGAGTCCGCGCCAAATCACGCTTGCTTACCTTCTGTTACCGCTTCCACGCTGACGCAAAATCCTGAAAACTCATTTAATTACAAAAGGTTACGCCCGGGCCTCGCGACCCGGGCGCTGCACTGCGTTACACGCCTTGTAACAGGCGGCCCGCGGCCGCCTGATTCCTCACTTCTGCGGCTCTCAGCCCTGGCGGCGCAGGAAGGCGGGAATGTCGAGATGGTCGTCCTCGGCCGGACGCGCCGCGCGCGGCTCGGCGGGACGCGCCGCCGGGCGCTTGGCGAATTCGGAGGTCTCCGGGCGAAGCTCGGCGAGCGGGCGGCCCTCCGGCTGCTGCGGCGCGCGGCGCACCACGGGGCGCATGTCCGCCGGGGGCTCCATCTCCTCCTCGTCCTGGTGCCGGCCGAGGCCGACATTGGCGAGGCGCTGCAGCAGCGTCATGCGCTTCTTGTCGGCGTGATGATGGTCGGTCATCTCGCCGCGGGCGGCGCGGATCTGGTTCTGCGCCGGCATCGGCAGTTCGTCGACGCGCGGCATGCGCGGCGCGGGGCGCTCGGCCTGCGGCGGGATGAACGGCTCGATCGAGTGCTCCTCGTAGGCCGCCTCGTTATAGGGCGCCGGCTCGGGCTCGGCGTAGAGCGCGGGCTTGGGCGCCATCTGCCGGATCGTCACGTCGTCGATGGCGCCAGAAGCCGGCGCGTAGGACGGCTCCGAATCGTAGAGGTGGTCGTTGACCGGCGCCGCGGCGAAGCTCGGCTCCTGGTGGGGCATGTCGAAATCTTCCGCGTCGAGCGCCGAGGCGACCGAGCGCAGGGCGGCGTCGCGGCGGGCTTCCACCGCGGCGCGGCCGGCGTTCGACACCCGGCGCCCGCCGACGTCCGGCAGGTTGTTCATGATGTGGGGGATCTGCTCGGGAATCACCGCCGGGTCGATGCCGGTGGCGACGACCGACACGCGGATCAGTCCTTCCAGAGTCTCGTCGAAGGTGGCGCCGAGAATGATGTTGGCGTCGGGGTCGACTTCCTCGCGGATACGGGTCGCCGCCTCGTCCACCTCGAACAAAGTGAGGTCCTTGCCGCCGGTGATCGAGATCAGCAGGCCGCGGGCGCCGCGCATCGACACCTCGTCGAGCAGCGGATTGGCGATCGCCGCCTCCGCCGCGTGGCGGGCGCGCTGCTCGCCGGAAGCCTCGCCGGTGCCCATCATCGCCTTGCCCATCTCGCGCATCACGGCGCGGACGTCGGCGAAGTCGAGGTTGATCAGGCCTTCCTTCACCATCAGGTCGGTGATGCAGGCGACGCCGGAATAGAGCACCTGGTCGGCCATCGCGAACGCGTCGGCGAAGGTGGTGCGCTCATTGGCCACCCGGAACAGGTTCTGGTTCGGGATGACGATGAGCGTGTCGACGCCCTTCTGCAGCTCGTTGATGCCCATCTCGCCGATGCGCATGCGGCGCTGGCCCTCGAAGTGGAAGGGCTTGGTCACCACGCCGACGGTGAGGATGCCGAGTTCGCGGGCGGCGCGGGCGATGACGGGGGCAGCGCCGGTGCCGGTGCCGCCGCCCATGCCGGCGGTGATGAACACCATATGCGCGCCGGCGAGGTGATCGCGGATCTCGTCGAGCGCTTCCTCGGCGGCGGCGCGGCCGACTTCCGGCTGCGAGCCGGCGCCCAGCCCCTCGGTGACGGCCACGCCCATCTGCACGATGCGCTCCGCCTTGGAGAGGGTGAGCGCCTGCGCGTCGGTGTTGGCCACCACGAAATCGACCCCCGTCAGGCCGGCCGTGATCATGTTGTTGACAGCGTTGCCGCCAGCGCCACCGACCCCGAAAACGGTGATGCGGGGACGCAGTTCGCGGATGTCCGGTACCTGGAGGTTGATCGTCATTTCTAGTGTCCCCTAACGCCGGCGGGCGCGCGGCCCGTCATGATCCCTGTGGTGCCGGTTCCGCCGGCGCGGATTGGATGGAGCACGTCAGAAGGCCTCCCTCAGCCAGTGACCGACGCGCGAAAAGTAGCCAGAACCGTCGCCCTGCGAGAGGCGGCGGCGACGGGCCTCGAAATGTTCGAGACCGGCGACCTGGGGATAGACAAGCAGCCCGGTAGCGACAGCGAAGGGTGCGCCGCGCGTCGCCTCCGGCAGCTTGGAGATACCGAGCGGCCGACCGATTCGCACCTGTGGTCCCAGTATGTTGCCGACAAGCTCGGCAAGGCCAGTGAGTTGTGCCGCGCCGCCAGTGAGGACGACGCGGCGGCCGGCCCCGGTGGCATGGCCGGAAGCGAGCAGGCGGTCGCGCACCAGCTCGATGATCTCCTCGACGCGCGGGCGCACGATGCGCACCAGCCGCGCCTTCGGGATGGCGCGCGGCAGGTCATGGTCGTCGGAAATGCTCGGCACGGTCAGCATCTCGCGCTCGTCGGCGCCCATCGCCATCACGCCGCCATGCAGGCTCTTCAGCCGCTCGGCGTCGGCGAGGCGGGTGGAGAGGCCGCGCGCCACGTCGTTGGTCACGTGCTGGCCGCCGATGGCGATGCCGTCGACATGCACGCAATGGCCGTTCTCCACCACCGCCACCGTGGTGGTGCCGGCGCCGAAATCGATCAGCGTCACGCCGAGTTCCGATTCGTCGTCCGCCAGCGTCGAAAGCGCGGCCGCATAGGGCGCGGCCACCATCGCCTCGACGCCGAGATGGCAGCGCTCGATGCACAGCAGCAGGTTGCGCACGGCGGCCGCCTCGGCGGTGACGACGTGCAGGTCGACGCCGAGCCGGCGTCCCAGCATGCCGCGCGGCTCGCCGATGCCGCCGGCGCCGTCGAGCGCGTAGCCGACCGGCAGGGCGTGCAGGATGGTACGCCCCTCGCCGACCGCGAAGGTGGAAGCGGCGTCGAGCACGCGGCGGATGTCGCCCTCGGCCACCGACGGCTCCGGCAGGTCGACCTCGGCATTGAAATGCTCGGAGGCGAGCCGGCCGCCGGCCAGCGAGACGATGACGGAAGCGATCTGCGCCCCGGCCATGCGCTCGGCGGCGTCCACCGCGCGGCGGATGGCGTGCTCGGCGCGCTCCATGTCGATGACGGTGCCGCCCTTGATGCCGTGCGCGCTGGTGTGGCCGATGCCGAGCACGTCCACCGAATGGGTGCGCCGGCGCAGGCTCGACGTCGCCTCGCGCGGCTTCAGCCGAGCGATCATGCAGACGATCTTGGAGGTACCGACTTCCAACACGCCGACCACGCCGGTGCGGCGCGGCGCCAGCGGCCGCATTTTCGGGGCGATCTCGAAGGGCGCGCGCGGTCTCATGAGCTGCTGCCCTTCTTCGTCTTGGCCTTGGCCTTCAGCTCGGCCTGGCGCGCCTCATAGGCCGCGTCGGAAAGGCGGACCGAGACGCGATCGGGAAGCCGCAGATCGACCACCGTGATGTCCCGCGACAGCAGCGATTTCCGCTGGTCCAGCACGGCGAGGTGTTCGAGCGCGTCGCTCAGCCCGTGCTCGGGCAGGCGCACATCGATGCCGTTGCGCATCTTCAGCGTCCAGCGGCGATCGGCGACGCGGATGGCGGCGCGCACCTGGTCGCGCACGCCGGGCACCAGGCTGAGCGCGTCGACGATCTCGACCACATGGGTCTGCGCCCCGTCGCCCACCACGATCGGCAGGCGGATATAGCGCGGATCGTCGGAATAGGGCGCGATCACCGTGCCGTCGCGGGCGATGACGTTGATCCTGCCGTCCTTCTGCCAGAGCGCGAAGCCCTCGCGCTCGACGACCTGGATGTCGAGCCGGTCGGGATAAAGCTTCTGCACCGTGGCCCGCTTGATCCAGGCGAACTGTTCGAGCCGCATGCGCGCGCCCTCGGCGTCGAGGAACAGTAGCGAGGAGGTCGGCTTCACCCCGGCAGTGGCGAGGATGTCGCCGGGGGTGACGTGATTCTGGCCGGAAAGGTTGACGTTGGCGATCTTGAAACCTGCGAGGTTGGCGGCGGCATCGCCCATGTCGCGGGCGGTCTCGATCGCCGCCGGCATGTGGCCGCCGCGCTCCATGCCGTAGATGCCGGTCGCGGCGAAAAGCAGCGCGGTGAGCCAGAGCCCGGCACCGCGGCGGACCGCGCGCGAGGCGGACAGGCCGACGAAGAAGCGCCGGCCGCCAATGATGGCCCGGTCGAGAAGGCGAGTGCGCTCGGTCATCGGCGCAGGGCGTGCCGGTGCCCGGACGCGCGCGCCTCGAAGTGATTCGCCGCTGGCCGCGCCGGTCCGCTTGCCCGCCGGCGTCTGCCGCGGGGTCAGCGATCGAGCGAAGCGTCCTCCACCATCCATCGTACAAGCTCACCGAACGAATGGCCCGCATGGGCTGCCAGTTCGGGCACAAGCGACGTCTCGGTCATTCCGGGCTGGGTGTTGACCTCCAGACAGACAAGACCGGATTCGTCCCCGGTCCGGTCGTCGTAGCGGAAATCCGACCTGCTGATGCCCCGACAGCCGAGCGCGCGATGCGCCTCAACCGCTAACATCTGCGCCTTTTGGTAAATAATCGGTAAAATTTGGGCCGGAAGAATGTGGCGCGATCCGCCCGGAGCGTATTTTGCCTCGTAATCATAGAACTTTAGGTCGGACTGGATTTCGATGACACCGAGCGCCTTGTCGCCCATCACGGCGCAGGTGAGCTCCAGGCCGGGGATGTAGCGCTCCGCGATCAGCGCCTCGCCGAAGCCCCAGTCGACCCGATTCAGTTCCTGCGGCGGGTGCTCCTGGTCCTCGCGCACGATGAACACGCCGACCGACGAGCCCCCGGTATTGGGCTTGAGCACATAGGGACGCGGCAGAACATGCGCGCGCGCCGCCTCCTCCCGCGTCACCAGCCGCCCCTCGGGGACGGCGATGCCATGGGCGGCCAGGATGATCTTGGCCTGCGCCTTGTCCATGGCCAGCGCCGAGGCCAGCACGCCGGAATGGGTGTAGGGGATCCGCAGCACCTCCAGGATGCCCTGGATCGTCCCGTCCTCGCCCGGCCGCCCATGCAGCACGTTCAGCGCCACGTCGGGCTTGAGCGCGCCAAGTACCTGGGCGATGTCGCGCCCGACATCGACCCGGGTGACGCGGTAGCCGACGCTTTCCGCCGCCCTGGCACAGGCCTCGCCCGACCACAGTGACACCTCGCGCTCCGGCGACCAGCCGCCCATCAGGACGGCGACATGCTTGCCCATGCACTTCTCCTCGGCGGCTCCAGAGCCGCAGCGTTCAGCCGGGAAGGCCGATGCGCTTGATCTCCCATTCCAGCTCGACGCCGGAATGCTCCCTCACGCGCCGGCGAACGTCTTCGCCGAGCCCCTCGATGTCGGCGGCGGTGGCGCCGCCGGTGTTGATCAGGAAATTGCAGTGCATCGTCGACATCTGCGCCGCGCCGCGCATCAGGCCGCGACAGCCGGCGGCGTCGATCAGCTGCCAGGCCTTCTGGCCCGGCGGGTTCTTGAAGGTCGAGCCGCCGGTCTTCTCGCGAATCGGCTGCGAGGCCTCGCGGGCCTCGGTGATTCGGTCCATCTCGGCGAGGATCTCCGCCGTCGCCCCCGGCCGCCCCTGAAACAGCGCCTGGGTGAAGATCACGTCGGCGGGGGCCTGCGAATGGCGGTAGCCGAAGCCGAAATCGGCATTGGAGAAGAGGCGCACATTCCCCGCCCGGTCGACGCCCCTCGCCTCGATGAGGGGATTGCGGGTCTCGCCGCCATGCGCGCCGGCATTCATCCGCAGCGCCCCGCCAATGCCGCCGGGAATGCCGCGATAGAAGGCGAGCCCGGCAATGCCGGCCTCCGCCGCGGCGCGGGCGAGCTTCACGTCCGGCACCGCCGTGCCGACGCGCAGCCGGTGCCCCTCCTCCACCGCGATCTCGCCGAAGCCGCGCCCGAGCCGCACCACCACCCCCGGCACCCCGCCGTCGCGGACGATGAGGTTGGAGCCGAGGCCGATCACCGTCACCGGGATCTCGGCCGGCAGGCCTCTCAGGAAGGTGGCGAGGTCGTCCTCGTCGGCCGGGGTGAACAGCACCTGCGCCGGCCCGCCGACGCGGAACCAGGTCAGCTCGGCCAAGGGCTGGTTGGCGATCAGCCGCCCGCGCAGATCCGGCAGGCGGGCGGCTAGCTCGGAGGTGAGGTCGGGAAAGCTCACGCCGCCGGCTCCCCGGCCGCCAGTTGCTCCGGCAGCGCATAGGCCCATTGGGTGATGTTGCCGGCGCCGAGGCACACGACATAGTCGCCCGGCTTCATCAGCCCCCGCACCAGCCCCGCCAGCGCCTCCGGCCCCGGCAGCGCCATCACCGAGCGATGGCCGCGCGCGCGCAGCGCCTCGACCAGATGGTCGCGGTCGATGCCGGGAATCGGCGCCTCGCCGGCGGCATACACGTCGGCGACGATCACATGATCGGCGTCGTTGAAGCAGGTGGCGAACTGGTCGAACAGCGATTGCAGCCGCGTGTAGCGGTGCGGCTGCACGATGGCGATCACCTGCCCCTCGGTGGAGGCGCGGGCGGCGCGCAGCACGGCGGCGATCTCCACCGGATGGTGGCCGTAATCGTCGAAGATGGCGACGCCCTCCACCTCGCCGGTGCGGGTGAAGCGCCGCTTCACGCCGCCGAAGCCGGCCAGCGCGCTGCGGATCTGCTCGTCGCTGGCGCCGAGCTCGTGCGCCACCGCGATGGCGGCGGTGGCATTCATCGCGTTGTGCCGGCCCGGCATCGGCAGCACGAGGTCGCGCAGTTCGTGCACCACCGCCCCGGTGCGGTCGCGGAACAGCACGCCGAAGCGGCACAGGCCGCCGCGCAGGTCGATATCGACCATGCGCACATCCGCCTGCGGGTTCTCGCCATAGGTGATGACGCGGCGGTCCTCGACATGGCCGACCAGCGCCTGCACCACCGGGTGGTCGGTGCACATCACCGCGAAGCCATAGAAGGGCAGGTTGTCGATGAAGCTGCGGAACGCCGCCTGCACCGCCTCGAAGGTCTTGAAGTGGTCGAGATGCTCGGGGTCGATATTGGTGACGATCGCCACCTCCACCGGCAGCTTGAGGAAGGTGCCGTCGCTCTCGTCGGCCTCCACCACCATCCATTCGCCATCGCCCAGGCGCGCATTGGTGCCATAGGCGTTGATGATGCCGCCATTGATGACGGTGGGGTCGAAGCCGCCGGCGTCGAGCAGGGTGGCGACCATCGAGGTGGTGGTGGTCTTGCCATGGGTGCCGGCGATGGCGACGCAGCTCTTCAGCCGCATCAGCTCGGCCAGCATCTCCGCCCGGCGCACCACCGGCAGTCGCTTGGCGCGGGCGGCGACCAGCTCGGGGTTGTCGCGGCGTATGGCGGTGGAGACCACCAGCACCTCGGCGCCGTCGATATTCTCGGCGGCGTGGCCGATCAGCACCTTGATGCCCTTCTCGGCGAGGCGCTTCACATTGGCGCTCTCGGCGACGTCCGAGCCCTGCACCGTGTAGCCGAGATTGTGCAGCACCTCGGCGATGCCGCTCATGCCGATGCCGCCGATGCCGACGAAATGGATGGGGCCGAGAGACAGCGGGAGCTTCATGCGATCTTCCTTCCGCCCGCGCCAGCGGCGGGCGTCGTTTGCCGGCGCGCAGCAATAGACGAGCGCGCCGCGCCCGTCACCGGGCCTTTGATGCAAAGCGCGCGGGCGGTTCTAGACATCGATCTTGCCGATGGCGAGGACAAGCGCGGCGAGGCGCTCGGCCGCGTTGGCCCGGCCCATGGCGCGGGCGGCGGCCGCCATCGCCTCCAGCCGGCCGGGCGCGCCGGCGAGGCGGGCGACCAGCTCGGCGAAGCTGTCGGGGGTGAAATGGCTCTGCGGCATCAGCACCGCGCCGCCGGCATTGGCGAGCGCGGTGGCGTTGGCAAGCTGGTCCTGGTCGAGCGCGCCGGGCAGCGGCACCAGGATGGAAGGCCGGCCGATCAAGCCGAGTTCGGCCACCGTCATGGCGCCGGAACGGGAGATGACCAGATGCGCGTTCGCCATCCGTGCCGGCAGGTCGGCGAAGAAGGGCTCGACTTCGGCCCGCACGCCGAGGCGGGCATAAAGGGCGCGCACCGCCTCGACATCCTCCGGCCGCGCCTGCTGCACGAGACGCAGCCGCCCGCGCAGGGACGGGTCGAGCGTCTCGACGCCGGCCGGCACCACCTCGCTCATCACCCGCGCGCCCTGGCTGCCGCCTGTCACCAGCAGGTCGATCGGCCCGCCCGGCGTCAGCGGCGCGAAAGGCACGGAAGCCGCCGCGATCACCGTGGGGCGCACCGGATTGCCGGTGTGCTGCGCCTTGCCGGCAAGAGCGGGCTTGCCGGCGCAGATGTCGGGATAGCCCGAGGCGATGGCGGTGACGCGGGAGGCGAGCAGCGTGTTGGCCCGCCCCATCACCGCATTGGCCTCGTGGATCACTGTCGGGAAGCCGGCATAATGCGCGGCGAGGATCGGCGGCACGGTGGGATAGCCGCCGAAGCCGACCACCACGGCCGGCCTCATCGCCCGCATCAGCCGGTAGCCCTTGAGGAAGCCCATGCCGAGCGTGAGCGCGGTGCGCGCCAGCGCCACCGGCGAGCGCCCGCGCACCGTCTCGGCCGGCAGCACGTGCAATCGCCGCGCCGGAAAATGCCCGGCATAGCGGGCGGCGCGCGAATCGGTGACGAGGTCGACGTCGATCCCGCGCGCGGCCAGCACGCCGGCCAGCGCCTCGGCAGGGAAGAGATGGCCGCCGGTGCCGCCGGCGGCGAGCATGACGAGCGGACGGGGGGCGGGTGCCATCGCCGACCTCACGCCGGCCGCGGCATCGGCGCGCCGAGCCTTGTGCCGAGCCGTTCCAGCTCGGCCAGCGTCGCCGTGCGCGGGCGCCGGCGCGTGAGGGCGAGCAGCATGCCCATGCCATAGGCCAGCGACAGCAGCGAGGAGCCGCCATAGGAGACGAAGGGCAGCGTCATGCCCTTGGCCGGCATCATGTGCAGGTTCACCATCATGTTGATGCAGGATTGAAGCCCGAACAGCATGGCTAGCCCGGCGGTGGCGAAGCGCACGAACGGGTCCTCGTCATGCATGGCGCGGGCGAGCGCGCGCAGCACGATGAAGGCGAACAGGCCGGCGATCATCAGGCACAGCACGGCGCCGAACTCCTCGCCCGCCACCGCGAAGATGAAATCGGTGTGGCCGTCCGGCAGGACGTTCTTGAAGCTGCCCTCGCCCGGCCCCTGCCCCAGCCAGCCGCCATTGAGGAAGGAGTTGATCGACAGGTCGATCTGGTAGGTGTCGCCGGAATCGGGGTTCAAGAAGCGGTCGATGCGCTGGGTGACGTGCGGCACCGTCTTGTAGGCGATGAACAGCCCCGCGGCGCCGATGCCGCCAAGGCCGACCACCCAGAGGATGCGCAGCCCGGCGAGGAAGAACAGGCTGCCCCACACCAGCGAGACCAGCATGGTCTGGCCGAAATCCGGCTGCATCACCAGCGGCGTCACCACCATGCCGAGCAGGCCGATGGCAAGGAACTGTCCCGGCATTTCCGGCCGCCGCACGCTCTCGGAGAATAGCCAGGCGGCAATGATGACGAAACTCGGCTTGAGGAATTCGGAAGGCTGCACGGTGACGCTGGCGATGGTGAGCCAGCGCCGGGCGCCCTTCACCTCCGGCCCGACCACCAGCGTCGCGCAGACCAGGCCGAGAAAGAGCAGGAACAGCACCAGCGCGATGCGCCTTATGTTGCGCGGCGACAGGAACGAGGTGGCGAGCAGGATAATGAGCGCCGGTACCAGGAACATCACCTGCCGGTTCACGAAGTGGAACGGGTCGGCAATGCCGATGCGCGCCGCCACCGGCGGGCTCGCCGCCAGCGCCAGCACGATGCCGATGATCATCAAGGCGGCGAGAGCGCCGAGCAGCAATCGGTCGATGGTCCACCACCACTCGCCGACGACCGTCCTTTCGGCACGCGATATCATGTACGCCACTCCGGGAAACAGGTTGCCGGAGTATCGGACGGTTAAGGTTGACGGGCGCTTAATGCCCGGGCGCGCGCCTCACGCTTCCGGCAGGGCGTTGACGAGGTCGCGGAAGGCGTCTCCGCGCACCTCGAAATTGCGGTACTGGTCGAAGCTGGCGCAGGCGGGAGACAGCAGCACGACCGCGTCCGGCAGCTTGTTCGATTCAGTTTGCAGCTTGGAGATGGCAGCAGCGCTTGCAGCGTCTTCTGCAGCCCGCGCCACCGCCACGTCGAGCGTCCCGCAGATCTCGAACGGCACGTCCTCGCCCAGCGTGGCGGCAAATTCGTCGGCCGCGACACCGATCAGGTAGGCCTTTCGTATCCTTGGAAAACAAGGCCGCAGGGGCTCGATTCCGCCCTCCTTCGGCCTGCCGCCGGCAATCCAGAAAATGTCGTCGAACGAGGTCAGCGCGCGCTCCGCCGCGTCCGCGTTGGTGGCCTTGGAATCGTTGACGAACAACACGTTTCCGATGGTGCGCACCTGTTCCATGCGGTGCGCGAGGCCGGGAAAGCTCGCCATGCCGGCCGCGATCACCTCCGGCGCGAGGCCGAGCGCGCGGGCAGCGGCATAGGCGGCGGCGGCGTTCTGCGCGTTGTGCGCCCCACGCAGGGAGCCTATGCCGTTGATTGAAAAAGTGAACTTACGCCGACCTCGCTCTGATTCGACAAGGTCGGCGCCATCGAGAAACACGCCGTCCTCCAATTTTTGCCGGACGGAGATCCGCGCGACCCGCTTGCCCGCCGCCTCGGTCCGGTCCGCGATGGCGCGCGACCAGTCGTCATCGACGCCGATCACCGCCGTGCCGCCCGCTTCCACCCCGGCGACGAGGCGTTCCTTCACCGCCGCATAGTTCTCCATCGTGCCGTGTCGGTCGATATGGTCGGGCGAGAGGTTGAGCAGCACGCCCACCGCCGGATCGAGGCTGGGCGCGAGGTCGATCTGGTAGGACGAGCACTCGATCACATAGACCCGGCCGGGCTTCGGCGGCTCCAGCCCGAGGATGGCCGGGCCGAAATTGCCGCCGATCTGCACGTCGCGTCCGCCGACCTTCAGCAGGTGAGCCAGCAGCGCCGTCGTCGTCGACTTGCCATTGGTGCCGGTAATCGCCGCGAAGGGCGGGCGGCGGGTGGCACGCCGCCGTTCGCGGCAGAACAGTTCGATATCACCGATGATCTCGACCCCGGCTGCCTGCGCCGCCTGCACCGTCCAGTGCAGCGCGGGATGGGTCAGCGGCACCCCCGGCGCCAGCACCAGCGCGGCGAAGCCGGACCAGTCCGCCGCACGCAGATCGCCAGTCGGGATACTCTCCGCCGCCGCTTTCTCCACTGAAGCGGGTGAATCGTCCCACGCCGTAACCGTGGCCCCACCGGCGATCAGCGCCCGGGCGGTGGCGAGCCCCGACCCGCCGAGACCGAAAAGGGCGACGGCGCGGTCCTTGAACGAAGTAACGGGAATCATGCGAGGCGACCTCGAACAAGACGCCCGGGGAAGCTCGCGCGGGCGTCACTGGCTAGCGCATTTCGCCGACCGATGAAATGATCGACGCTCGCCACGACAGCGTTTCCGTCTCTAGCCCGTGAGTTCGCCATGTCCGCCCTCGCCCTGCTTCCTCTCGGTTCGACCCTGCGGGTGCTGCGGCCCCATCCCAACGTCTACGCCTTCTATGACGGGCGCATCGATGGCGCGCGAGCGCATTCGGCGGCGCCGAACTGGCTCGATGACGGCGCCTATGCGCTCGGCGTGTGCGCCTATGCGGTGGTCGAGGGCACGGAGGCGCTGGTCTACGACACCCACATCTCGCTGACCCATGCGCGGCTGATGCGACAGACGCTGGAAGAGGCTGGCGTGACCTCGATCCGCGTCGTCCTGAGCCACTGGCACGACGACCATGTCGCCGGCAACGGCGCCTTCGCCACATGCGAGATCATCGCCCTCGACAGCACCGAGCGGGCGCTGGCGGCGAACCGCGTCGCGCTGGAGAATGGCGACCCACCGATCTTCCCGCTGGTGATGCCGAACCGTATCGTCACCGGTCCGACGGAGTTGAAGGTCGGACGGCTCGACGTGAGGCTGGAGCCGGCGGAGATCCACAGCCATGACGGGCTGATCCTGCTGTTGCCGGAACTGGGCCTGATGCTGGCCGGCGACACGCTGGAGGAGCCGATCACCTATGTCGCCGAGCCGGAGCGCCTCGGCGTGCATGTCGAGGAACTGAAGCGGATCCGTCAATGGGGCTATGCCCGCATCCTGCCCAATCACGGCGCGCCCGAGATGATCGCGGCGGGCGGCTACGGCCCCGAGCTGATCGACGCCACGATCCGCTATGTGAACAAGCTGCTGCACACCCGCATCGACATGGCGCTGGCCGACCAGGACCTGTCGACCTTCATCGCCGGCGACCTCGGCAGCGGCACGCTCACCTATTTCGCGCCCTATGAGGCGGTTCACGCCAATAATGTGAAGAAGGTGCTGGCGCTGCCCTGATATTCGGCGCCGAAGAGCCGGTGCGCCTCCGTGGCGACGTCATCCCCGGGCTTGGCCCGGGGATCCACACCTCTCACCGCAGCTTGAGCGTCGAGAGCCCGATCAGCGCCAGCACCACGGCGATGATCCAGAAGCGGATGACGATCTGCGGCTCGGTCCAGCCGAGCTGCTCGAAATGATGGTGGATCGGCGCCATCTTGAAGACGCGCTTGCCGGTGAGCTTGAACGAGATCACCTGCACGATCACCGACACCGCCTCCAGCACGAACAGCCCGCCAATCACCGCCAGCACGATCTCGTGCTTGGTGGCCACTGCGATGGTACCGAGCAGGCCGCCCAGCGCCAGCGAGCCGGTGTCGCCCATGAAAATCTGCGCCGGCGGCGCGTTGAACCACAGGAAGCCGATGCCCGCGCCGATGATGGCGCCGCAGATCACCGCCAGTTCGCCGACGCCGGCGACATAGTGAATCTGCAGGTAGTCGGCGAACAGCACATTGCCCGAGAGGTAGGAGATCATCCCGAAGCTGGCGGCCGCCACCATCACCGGCACGATGGCGAGGCCGTCGAGGCCGTCGGTGAGGTTGACCGCATTGCCCGCCGCTACGATGACGAAGGCGCCGAAGATGACGAAGAACCAGCCGAGATCGAGCAGCAGGTCCTTGAAGAAGGGGAAGGCCAGCGAGGACGACAGCGGGTCGCGGCCGACATGCATGATGAACACCGCTGCGCAGCCGGCGATCAGCCCCTCGATGGCGAGACGGGTCTTGCCGGAAAGGCCGCTATGGGTCTGCTTGGTCACCTTCAGATAGTCGTCGTAGAAACCGATCAGCCCGAAGCCGATGGTCACGAACAGCACCACCCAGACGTAAGGGTTGGACAGGTTGCCCCACAGCAGGGTCGCCACCATCAGGCCGGAGAAGATCATCAGCCCGCCCATGGTGGGCGTGCCCTTCTTGGTCAGCAGATGCGACTGCGGCCCGTCGCTGCGGATGGGCTGGCCCTTGCCCTGCTTGAGCCGCAGCATGGCGATGATGGCCGGGCCGAACATGAAGACGAACAGCAGCGCGGTGATGATCGCCCCGCCGGTGCGGAAGGTGATGTAGCGGAAGACGTTAACCGCCGGGACACTTCCCTGGAGTTCGGCGAGCCATTGCAGCATGGAGGGTCAACCTTCGGAAGGACGGGGCGGCGGGCCGGCACGCCGTCCCGGGCGGCAGGGCTGGCGCGGAATCGGGAGGAAGCGGCCATGGCGGCTCATTCGGACGTTTCCGCCGTTTCCGCAAGGTGTGCGGCGGGAAAACGCTCGATCAGGGTGCGCACCAGCGGGCCCATGCGGCTGCCATTGGAGCCCTTGACCATGATCGCGTCGCCGCCGCGGAGGTTCTCGGCAACGCGCGGCAGCAGCGCCGTCGCGTCCGGGGCCCAGGCGCCGCGCCGGCTTTCGGGCAACGCCTCCCACAGCGCCCGCATCAGCGGCCCGGCACAGAAGACGAGGTCGGCGGAAGCGGTATCGGGAACCAGGTCGCGGTGCATCGCCTCGCCGCGGGTGCCCAGTTCCAGCATGTCGCCGAGCACCGCGATCCGTCGCCCGCGCCCGCTTACCGGGGTGGTGCCGAGCACGGCCAGTGCGGCGCGCATCGAGGCCGGGTTGGCATTGTAGCTCTCGTCGATCAGCATCGCGCGACCGCCCTTCACCGCCAGCGGTGTGCGCACCCCGCGCCCGGGCGGCGGGCCGAGCGAGGACAGCGCCAGCGCCGCGAGGCACAGATCGGCGCCCGCCAGCTTGGCGGCGGCGAGCACGGCAAGCGCGTTCTGCACGATGTGGCGGCCGGGCAGCCCGACCTTAAAACTCACGCTCTGGCCCATGATGTCGGCCATGGCGGTTGACATGTGTGGCTGCAGACGGACGCGGGTGAGCCGCGCATCGGCATCTTCCGCCTCGCCGAAACCGATGATGTTGGTGATGCCCGCCGCCCGTGCCGCCGCCGCGAGGCGCGCGAAATGCGGGTTGTCGCGGTTCAGCACCGCCGCCCCACCCGGCTCGACGCCGGTGAATATCTCGGCCTTGGCGTCGGCGATCGCCTCCACGCTGTCGAACTGGGCGATGTGCACCGGCTCGACTGTGGTGACGACCGCCACATGCGGGCGCACCATGGCGACCAGCGGCGCAATCTCGCCCGGGTGGTTCATGCCGAGTTCGAACACGCCATAGGCGCTCGCCGCCGGCATGCGGGCGAGCGACAGCGGCACGCCCCAGTGATTGTTGTAGGACGCCGCCGAGGCATGGGTCGGACCGTCGGCGGCGAACGCCAGCGCCAGCGCCTCCTTGGTCGTGGTCTTGCCGACCGAGCCGGTGACGCCGACGATGCGGGCGCGGGTGCGGGCGCGGGCCGCACGTCCCGCCGACTCCAGCGCGCCCAGCACGTCGTCGACCGCCAGCAGCGCCACCCCCTTCGGCATTTCCCCGACGCGGGAGCGCTCCACCACGCTCAGCGCCGCACCGCGCTCATGCGCCTTGGCCACATAGGCATGACCGTCGCTGTTGTCGCCGTGCAAGGCAAAGAAGACGTCGCCCGGCTGCAGCGTGCGGGTGTCAATCGACACCCCGCCGATCTCGGCCGTCAGCCTGCCGCCAGTCGCCCGCGCGAGCGCGGCCGGCGTCCAGAGCGGAGAGGCAGCGGACGAGCCAGCAGCCATGGCGGTCATCTCCCGAAAAGCTCGACCGCGACGTCGCGGTCCGAGAAAGGCAATGTCCGGTCGCCGATAATCTGGCCGGTTTCGTGACCCTTGCCGGCAATCAACACCACATCTCCCGGTCCGGCCATGGTGACGGCGGCGGCGATCGCTTCCGCCCGGTCGCCGATCTCGGTGGCGTCGGGAGCGCTGGCGAGAATGGCGGCGCGTATCGTCGCCGGGTCCTCGCCGCGCGGATTGTCGTCGGTAATGATGACGATATCCGCCTTCTCCGCGGCGATAGTGCCCATGATCGGGCGCTTGCCGCGGTCGCGGTCGCCGCCGCAGCCGAAGACGACGATCAGCCGGCCGCTCGCATAGGGGCGCAGCGCGTCGAGCGCGTTGGCGAGCGCGTCGGGCTTGTGGGCGTAGTCGACGAACACGCCGGCACCGTTTTTCGTACCGACAAGCTCCAGCCGTCCCGGAACTCCCGTGAGCGCCTCCAGCCGCGGCAGCACCTCGCGCGCGGAGGCGCCGGTCAGCATGGCGAGGCCGGCGGCGACCAGAGCGTTGCTGGCCTGGAAGGCCCCGACCAGCGGCAGCTTGAGGGCGTGGCGTACCCCGCCGACCTCTACCTCGACACGCTGGCCAAGGCCTTCGTCGGTGCGCGCCAGCAGGGCGATGCCGGCACCGGCGGCGCCGATGCCGAGCACGTTCAGCTCATGCTCGGCCGCGACCTGCGCGACATGGCTGCCCTCCACGGTGTCGACCCACACCGCCGCCCCGCCGCCACGCGGGACGAGATCGCGGAACAGCCGCATCTTGGCGTCGAGATAGGCTTCCATCGTCGGGTGATAGTCGAGATGGTCGCGCGAAAGATTGGTGAAGCCGCCGGCCTTCAGCCGCACCCCGTCGAGCCGGTGCTGGTCGAGCCCGTGCGAGGAGGCCTCCAGGCACAGATGCGTCACTCCCTCGACCGCCAGCGCGTGAAGGGTGCGGTGCAGTTCGATCGGGTCGGGCGTGGTCAGCGCGCCATAGACAGCGCCGGAAGGAGCGACGACGCCGAGCGTGCCGAGGCTGGCGCTCGCATGGCCGAGCCCCTGCCAGAGCTGCCGGGTGAAGGCGGCGACCGAGGTCTTGCCCGAGGTGCCGGTGACGGCGGCGATGGTCTCCGGCTGGCGCGGAAAGGCCCGCGCGGCGGCGACCGCGACGGCGCGGCGGGCATTGCCCACCCGTACATAGGAGATGGCGGGATCGAGCCAGGCCGGCCGCTCCGCCTCCGCCACCACGGCGACGGCCCCGCGGCCGATGGCGTCGCGGGCATAGGCGAGACCGTCCGCCTTCGCTCCCGCCAGCGCAAAGAAAACGTCCCCCGCCCGGGCGCTGCGGCTGTCGAGCGCGGGTTCGCCGACAGCGATCTCCGGGTCGGCGCCGGCATAGTCGGCATCCTCGCCGATCAGGCCGCGCAAGGTCAGGCGGCGCGCGCAGTCGACAGTTGGTCGCATCCGGTCAGGCATTGGCGTCGTCCTGCGCGCCGCAACCGGCGCCTTCTCACGTCACTGTGCCCGCGCCAGCGTGGTGTTGGCGAGCAGGCTTTCGGCCGGCGGCACATCGGTGCGCGGCATGATGCCGAGCATCGGCCCGATGCGGGAGATGATCTTGCCTGTCGTCGGCGCGGCGTTCCAGCCGGCAGTGGCATAACCATAGGTGCCCTCGACCGCCTGCGGCTCGTCCAGCATCACCAGCACAAGGTATCGCGGATTGTCCATCGGGAAGATGCCCGTGAAGGTCGTAAGCAACCGGTGCTTGGAATAGCGCCCGTTGATGACCTTCTCCGCCGTGCCGGTCTTGCCGCCGGCATAGAAGCCGGGAACGTTGACCTTCTTGGCCGATCCCTTCTCCGCATTGAGGCGCAGCAGATAGCGGATCTTGGCGCTGGTTTCCGGCTTGATGATCGGCGTGGCGACCGCCATCGCCGCCTCCGGCGTGCGCTTGAGGAAGGTGGGGGGAATGAGGTAGCCGCCATTGACCAGCGCGTTCACCGCCATCACCGCCTGCAGCGGCGCGACGGCGAGGCCGTGGCCGAAGGCGATGGTGGCGGTGTTCACCTCGCCCCAGCGCTTGGGCACGATCGGCATCGCGCTCTCGGGCAGTTCGGTGCGCAGCCGGTCGAGCTGCCCGGCCTTGGCGAGGAACGCCTTGTGCGCCTCGACGCCCAGCGACAGTGCCATCTTCGCGGTGCCGATATTGGACGAGAACAGGAACACCTCCGGCAGCGTCAGCATCCGGTTCTCGGCATGGTAGTCGCGAATCTTGAAACGGCCGAAGTTGAGCGCCCCGCGCGCATCGAGCATCGAGTTGATGTTGTAGCGACCGCTGTCCAGCGCCATGGCGAAGGTCAGCGCCTTGAAGGTCGAGCCCATCTCGAACACGCCGGTGGTCAGGCGGTTGAGGTTCTTCGGGTCCAGCGAACGGGCCGGGTCGTTGGCGTCGAAATCCGGCAGCGAGGCCATGGCGACGATCTCGCCGGTGCGCACGTCGACCACCGTGCCGGCGGCGGCGATCGCCTTGAACTTCTCCTTGGCGTTGAACAGTTCGTCGCGCAGCACGTGCTGGACACGCAGGTCGAGTGCCAGTTCCACCGGTTCCTGCTGGCGGTCGGAAGCGAAGCCGGCCAGGTGCAGGTCGGCGAGCCCGCGCGTGTCGACCCATTTCTCGATGCCGGCAATGCCCTGATTGTCGATATTGGTCGAACCCAGCACATGCGCGCCGAGCGTGCCTCCGGGATAGACACGGCGGTTCTCGGTCATGAAGCCGATGCCGGGCAGGCCGAGATTGTGAATCTCGCGCTGCTGCTGCGGGGTGATGTCGCGCCGCAGCCAGACGAAGCCGCGGTCGGTGGAGAGCCGCTGGCGCAGTTCGTTGGCATCGAGGTCGGGCAGCACGGCGGTGAGCGCCTCGACCGCCTCGTCGACGTCGATCAGCCGGCGCGGCTCGCCATAGAGTGAGGCGGACTTCACGTCGGTGGCCAGCACCAGCCCGTTGCGGTCGAGAATGTCCGGCCGCGCCGATGCGACGGCGTCGGTGGCGGTGACGCGGCGCGCTACCGCTCCTTCGGGCGCCGAGGCGAGGATGGCAAGGCGCCCGGCGATGGCGAGATAGACGCCGGCAAAGACCATCATGCACAGCACGATGCGCGCCCGCGCCACTTCGTGCGCTTCCGGGCGGCCCCGGCCGAAGGCGGCGCGAACGATGGCAAGGACGCCGCGCGGCAGCCACAGCGGCAGGCGCAGCAGTCCTCGGCCGAGGCGGAAGACGAAGGTGCCGGAAGAGATATTCATGGTGCGACCTCCGGGATTCACTGGCCGACATCGCCGGGCGGGAGCATTGGAACGCCCGCGACGGGATCAAGCGGCATGCCGAGCACGCCCTGCGGTCCGGCCAGGCTGCGGCGCGGCGCGCCCATCGTGCCGGCCGACGGCATGGCCGAGAGCGGCAGCGGCTCGGCGGAGAAGGGCTCCTCGGGCAGCGGGGCGTCGTCGGGAAGACGGGCCGCCGGCGTGCTGCGCGCGGGCTTGGAAGGCTTGGGTGCCACCTCATGCGGCGGCGGGGACAGCGAGGGGCCGTCGACCAGCGCCTCGATCATGCCCCCGAGCGCGTCGCCGCCGGCCGCCGGCTTGGCCGGCAGGCTGGCGAGGCGGTCCATGTGGTCGACATCGAGCGGCTGCATGTCGAGATGCTTCTCCGCCAGCGCCTGGACGCGGTCCGGCGCGGTGCGGCGGGCCCATTCGGCATGCAGGATGGCGATGCGGTCGCGCTCGGTCCGGATTTCGGTCCGCAGCTTGGCGATCTCCTGCGCCTCGAACGCCGAGGAATATTTGACGTGATAGACGGTGCCGGCGGCGGCGAGCAGCGCGATGACCGAGACGGCATTGAGTACGCGGAACATGTCTCGACCTCAGCGGCGGCGGTGGGCGTCAAGGACGGGCAAAGGCGGCAGCAGCGAGCTGAGGTCGCCATAGGGATGCGCCGGCGCCGGGGTGCGGGCGGCGGCGCGCAGCTTGGCGGAGCGAGCGCGGGGATTGACCGCGCGCTCCTCCTCGCCGGGCTCGACCGCGCCGCGCGCCACCAGCGTGAAGCTCGGCGCCGCGCCCGCCACCGCCGGCAGATGGCGCGAGCCGGAGGCGACCTTGGCGCGGTTGGCGAGGAAATTCTTGACGATGCGGTCTTCCAGCGAATGAAAGGTCACCACCACCAGCCGACCGCCGGGCTTCAGGATGCGCTCGGCGGCGGCGAGGGCGCGGGCGAGCTCACCCAATTCGTCATTCACCGCGATGCGTAGCGCCTGGAAGGTGCGGGTCGCCGGGTGCGGCTCGTGCGGCTTGGCCCACACCACCTTGGCGACGATGTCGGCAAGCTGCAGCGTGCGCTCGATCGGCGCCTCGGCCCGCGCGGCAAGGATGGCCTTCGCCACCGCGCGGGAATGCCGTTCCTCGCCAAAGCGGTAAATGAGATTGGCCAGCTCGGTGTCGGAGAGCTTCGCCACCAGGTCGGCGGCGGACGGCCCGTCCTGTGACATGCGCATGTCGAGCGGCCCGTCGCGGCGAAAGGAGAAGCCGCGCTCGCCCTCGTCGATCTGCATCGAGGAGACGCCGATGTCGAGCACAACGCCGTCGACCAGGGGCACGCCGGCCGCCAGCGCCACCTCGTCGAGGGCGCTGAAGCGTTCCTGCACCAGCGTCAGCCGGCCGCCGCTCGCGTCGACCAGCGCCTGCCCTTCGCGGATAGCGTTGGGATCGCGGTCGATGGCGATCACCCGGCACGCCGCGGCGTCGAGAATGGCGCGCGTATAGCCGCCGGCGCCGAAGGTGCCGTCGACATAGACGCCGCCTTCCTTCGGGGCGAGATATTCAAGGACTTCCGTCAACAGGACAGGCAGATGGCGGGCCGGTCCGCCGGCAGCGTCCGTCTCCGAACCGCCGCGACCCGCCATCATGCCCCGTCGGCGCGGGAATCCCGCGTCGCCCCCTGGGAGCCGATCTCCTGCTTCAACGCGCGCACTTTCGCGGTGGCCTCCGCCAGATGCGCCCGGAAGCGACCGGGCTCCCAGATCCGAAAATGATCCCCGAGGCCGACGAGCACGGCCTCGTCCTTGATCTGCGCATGGACCTTCAGCGCTTCGCCCAGCATCACGCGGCCCTCCGGATCGAGTTTCACCATCTCGATCGCCCCATAGAGCGCGCCCGCCAGTTCCTCGCGCGCTTCCGAATAGGGCGGATAGCGTGCGATCAGGGTGTCGATCCCAGCCATCAGCCGCGCGCCCCCCGCCTGCAGGGCGGGCAGATCGAGCGCCGGATGGCAGTACAGATGCTCCAGCCCGTCCCGTGCCAGAAGTGCGCGGTACGGCGCCGGGATCGACATCCGGCCCTTGGAATCGAGCCGCATCGGGTAGGTCGATACGAAACGTTCCATCGGCCCGGTACGCTCCTACGCAAACACACATCCCTGCGCGTGCCCTCACGGGCCCCGCACCGCACAGGCAACGCCCGTCGACAGGCGCCGGAAAGGCGCCATCGGCATTGCTTACGCGGTACTGCAACGGGATGATCTGGGATACCATGGGACACAATGGGCGTCAATGGAATGACCGTTGCGAATCCACGCCCCGCGGACGTTTCGCAAGGCTGATTCCGCCGCGGTCGGCGATGGGCGATTAACGCCCCATGAACCTTAAGAATCTGTTGAATCGGCCTCGCGCCGGGCTTAGCTCGTGGCCATGACCCACACGCCCGACGCTTTCCCGCCTGACTCGCCGCTGGTCGCGGCCGTCCTCCCCTCGCCGAACCACGGCGCGCGGATCGGCGTCGACCGCCCGGACATGCTGCTGCTGCACTACACCGGCATGGAATCGACCACGGAAGCGCTCGCCTGGCTGCGCGCGCCGGAGCGCCAGGTCTCGGCGCATTATGTGGTGCTGGAAGACGGGCGCATCCTCCAGCTGGTACCGGAGGCGCGCCGCGCCTGGCATGCGGGGGCCGGCTTCTGGGCAGGCGCCAGCGATATCAATTCCCTGTCGATCGGCATCGAGATCGCCAATCCCGGTCATGATTTCGGCTATCCACCGTTTCCGGCCATCCAGATCGAAGCGGTCACGGCGCTGGCCAAGGACATCCTGTCGCGCCACCGCATCCCGCCTGACCGGGTGCTCGCCCATTCCGACGTCGCCCCCTCTCGCAAGAATGATCCCGGCGAAAAGTTTCCCTGGGACGTGCTGCACCGTTTCGGCGTCGGTCATCTGGTCGAGGAGGCGCCGCCGAGCGACGGGCGCTTCTTCATGCGTGGCGAGCACGGCCAGCCGATCGAGGCGCTGCAGGCGATGCTGGCGCTCTATGGCTATGGCGTGCCGGTGAGCGGCACCTATTGCGAGACCACCGAGGTGGTGGTGCGGGCCTTCCAGCGCCATTTCCGCCGCGCCCGGATCGACGGCATCGCCGACGTCTCGACGCTGGCGACCCTCTACGCCCTCTGCGCTTCCCGCCCGGAGCCCGGCACGGACCGGCGGCGGGACGACAACCCCGCCTGAAATAACGCCACGCGCATATTATCGGCAATCACCGACAGGATGCTGCGCAGGCCCCGCGCGACGCGCAACTTATGTTCCTGAACGCTGCGATTGCACCACATTCGGCCGCGAAGCCGCCGGGTTAGGGCGCGGGCACGTCCCGATTGCGGCTATTCCCGCAGGCATAGCGTCACATTCGAAACAGATTTAAATTGGCTTTTCCCGGCCATCGTCACCGGATGAAAAGGCCATCGTCGCGTAATGAACGTCTCCCGACTGCTCTGTGCTTCCCTCGGCGCCGCTCTCTTCATTGTTCCCACCTCGAACATCGCCAGTGCCAAATCGGTCTCCGATCGCGCTTCCCCACTCATCCATAAGTCTTCTGGGATTACCGCTGCTTCCGGCAAGAATAACCTGGTCGCCCTGGTAGACCGGGAGGCGCGCGCCCACGGTATCCCCATCGCCCTCGCCCGCGCTGTGGTCCGGATCGAGAGCAACTGGAAGATCCAGACCACCGGCCGCGCCGGCGAGGTCGGGCTCATGCAGATCAAGCACCAGACCGCGCGCGGCATGGGCTACAAGGGCTCGCGCGCCAAGCTCTACGAGCCCGCGACCAATATCGCATGGGGCATGCGCTACCTCGCCGGGGCCTATCGCCTCGCTGGCGGTGACACCTGCGGCACCGTGATGCGCTACCAGGGCGGGCATGGCGCCAAGCGCATGTCCTCGACGGCGCGCAGCTATTGCAGCAAGGCCCGCACCATCATGGCCTCGAACTGATCCGGCATGGCTGGCGCGCGCCGGTGGCGGGGGCGAATGAGTTGTGCGTGGCCCACGCCGCCGGCGCCCCCGGTCCCCTTCGCACCGGCGCACTTGACGCGGACGCTGCGCTCCCGCATGTGCTGGTCCGCCAGCCGGCCGGACGGCCGCGTCACCCCTCGGGGTGCCGAGGAAAGTCCGGGCTCCACGGAGACACGGTGCCGGATAACGTCCGGCGGGGGTGACCCTAGGGAAAGTGCCACAGAAATCAGACCGCCACGGGTTCGCCCGCGGTAAGGGTGAAACGGTGCGGTAAGAGCGCACCGCGCGTCCGGCAACGGAGGCGGCACGGCAAACCCCACCGGGAGCAAAGTCGTATAGGGGTGGCACGAAGCCTCGCTTCAGGTCCCGTCTTCGGACAGCCGCCCGGGTTGACTGCTCGAGGCGCCAGGTAACTGGCGTCCTAGAGGAATGGCCGTCACGTGGGAGAAATCCCGCCATACAAAACCCGGCTTATAGGCCGGCTGGCACCCTCTTCCCGCGCGCCATTGGCGCCGGGCGCCGGGCTTGCTACTGCTGCGCCTCCTGCCAGCAGAAGGAGCCCCGCCATGGCGATCCGCATCATCCTCGCCGGCGCCACCGGCTGGGTCGGGCGCGCCCTCGCGCCCGCCATCGCCGCCGCGCCCGACCTCGAACTGGTCGCCGGCATCGCCCGCTCCCAGGCCGGCGCCGATCTCGGCACCGCGCTTGGCGGCGCGGCCAGCGGCGTTCCGGTCTTCGCCAGCGTGGCGGAGGCCCTTTCCGTCCCGGCGGACGTGCTGATCGACTACACCAAGCCCGGCGTGGTGAAGGCCAATGCCCGCGCGGCGCTGGAGGCGGGGCTCGGTGTCGTCATCGGCACCTCGGGCCTCGGCGCCGCCGACTATGCCGAACTCGACGAGGTGGCGCGGGCACACGAGGCCGGGCTGCTCGCCGCCGGCAATTTCTCGATCACCGCGACCCTACTCAAGCGCTTCACGCTGGAGGCGGCGAAATATGTCGCCGATGTCGAACTCATCGACTACGCCTCCGCCGGCAAGCCGGACGCCCCTTCCGGCACCGGGCGCGAGCTGGCCGAAGCGCTCAGCGGCATCCGCCAGCCCGCCACCTCGCGCCCCGTCTCCGAGGTGGTCGGCGTGCCGCAAACCCGCGGCGGCGCTTTCGGCGAGGGCGCGCGCGAGGTGCGGGTGCACGCGCTGCGGCTGCCCTCCTTCGTGCTCGGGGTGGAGGCGATCTTCGGCGCGCCGGACGAGCGTTTGACGATCCGCCACGATGCTGGTTCCTCGGCCGCGCCCTATGTCGCCGGCACGCTTCTCGCCGCCCGCAAGGTGCGGGGCTGGGTCGGGGTGAAGCGCGGCCTCGACACGCTGCTCGACTGACCTCGGGCCGGCTTCAGTCCGCGCCGGCCTCCGCCTCCGGGCCGGGAATCGGGCTGGCGAATTCGCGCTCGGCGGTGAAGGAGCGCACATTGCCGGTCGACCCCGTCGGCGTGGTGTCGAGCCCCAGCCATTTCGCCAGCGGAATGCTGCCGGGCGGGAGAAGCCCGGGCGGGCGCGTCTGCGCCGGCTCGCGCGGCGCGGGGGCGACCGGCGCGGGCGCAGGATAGGCCGAAGCCGGATAGCCCTGTACCGGGTAGCTTTGCGCCGGATAGCCTTGGGTGGGGTAACCCTGCGCGGGCGCGGCCGGGTAAGGATCTGGCGCGTAGCCGCCATTGGCGTACGGATCGGCCGATGGTGGCGGCGTCAGCACCATCGGCGCACCCACGGTCGCCCTTGTCGAGGCAGGAATGGGCGGCGGGGGATCCTGCACATAGCCGCCATTGGCATAAGGGTCGACCGCCGGCGCCCGGCGCGCCTCCATCGGGCCCGGGCGTGCCGGGGCGAGGGGCGCGGCGCTGTAATCGCCGTCATAGCCTTCCTGCGCGTCGCCAGCCGGCTCGGTTTCCGGCGCCGACGACATCGGCCCGGCCGGCCACGGCGCACGCAAGGGCGGGGCTTTGTAGGGCGGCGCCTTGAACACCGGCAGCCGCGGCGGAATCGGTCGCTGCGCCAAGGGCTTGCAGGTGGTGCTGCCGGAGGTTCGGCGCATCAGGTCGATATGGATATGATCGTAGTGGTAGACGTTGGAGCCCGGCGCCAGTACCACGGTGAAGCGCTCGCAGGCGTCGGCCTGCACGGTGCGCAGGAATCCGCGCGCGTCAGCGCTGCCCTTCCAGTCCTTCTTCACCGAAATCTCGCGCCCGTCGGCCAGCACGAAGCCGCCGATATCGAGGCCGTTGCCGAAGGCGTGCTCGGAAATCTTGCCGGTCGCCGCGCCGTTCATCCGCCGGCAGGAATAGGACGACATCTGTTTCACCTTCACCACCGGCTGGCCGAACCAGGCCATGGCGGCAGGCTGAACGTCCTGCGTCATCCACTGGTCGACGGCCGAGGTCATCGGGCAGGCCAGCGTCGCGCGCGGCGCAACCTCAACAGATCCCTCGGAAAAAGCCGTGATGCGGAAGGCATGGTCCATGCCGCAGGTGCCGGCGCCGTTGATCGCCCGGTCCGGGACGATGAAGGCGGAGGGCTTCACGCGGCCCTCCGCCAGGCACCGTTCCTCAGCTTCCGAGCGCCAGGGTTCGCGCTGTTCGTACAGCCCGAACTTGCAACCGGAGAGCCCCAGAAGGACGAGCGGGGCTACGAGAAACCAGGATACGCCGCGCGTCATGGGCAGACGCTAGCGGCACTTGGTTGACAGCGGGTTAAGCCTGGTCCCGCACCGCAAAAAGGCCCGCGCGGGGCGGGCCTTTTCGTCGTCCGTGGCGGTGGCGCGT
>NZ_JAHBGC010000037.1 GCF_018390645.1 Ancylobacter dichloromethanicus | reverse complement strand
TCGGCGGATAGCGGCGAGGATGGCGCGTACCATCGTGCCGGTGACAGCGACCTCGGCCAGCTGGAAGGTGATGGTGCGGGCGTGACGGACCACACGTGCCCCGATCTTGATCAGCTTCAGTTGCAGGCTGGTCAACGACCAGTCGGCCATGGCCTCGGGCAGCTCGATGCAGCGCAAGAAGGTGGCCAGGTTGTACGCCAGGGCGTGCAGTTGCAGCCGCACCTCATTGTCGCGGAACTTCCGGCACGACAGCCGCGTCCAGCGAAAGGCGTATTTGCCCTCTTTGATGTGCTGCTCGGCGGTGCCGCGCTGGTTGTAGAACCGCACCACCCAGTCCGGCTCCATCGGCAGGTTGGTGACGATGAAGCCGACACGCGGGAACAGTTCGCCCGGATGCCATTCGATCTTGGCGATCACCCGGCGTTCCTTGTCCCAGGACGCCGCCTGATACTCGAATTCCTCGAAGAACCGCTTGACCTTGGTCAGTGACGGCCGCCCGACAGGGCGCGTTAGCCGATGCGCGATCTTGTCCTTGAGGACCGCGTTTGCGGGCAGCCGGATGGCGTAGAAGAACCGCGCTTCTTCCAATCGCTCATAGATCGCCGGGATCGCGTAGGCAGCATCGGCCCGGAAGAACCTGCCACCAAGGTCGCGCTCCGCGTAGCGCGCAATGACGGGGTCGAGAACATCACGCCAGCCATCGGCGCTGTGGACGTTGCCATGGCGCAGGGCGCAGCGTTCCAGCATCCCGAACTGGTTGAACAGAAAGTTGGGGTGATAGCAGCTACAGTCGAAATGGCCATTCCAGGCGGACCCTTCCTGGTCGCCATGGGTCGGGCTGACCGAGCTGTCCATGTCCAGAACGATGTACTTCAGCCCGTTACGGTCATGGAACCGGTCGATCCATTGCCCGTTCAGGTCGGCCAGCGCGGCACGGTTCCCGGCCAGAGCCAGCGTCTCGGTCTCGAACCGTCCCATCTGCGATGCCGAGGCCGCTTGTGCATCGACCGCTCTGCCGCCGACAACTTGGCGCATGACCGGATCGCAGGCGAGACGGTTGGCGTCGTTGACATCCTCGTATCCGGCCAGCCGCCCAAAGACTGATTGCCGGAACAGGCCGTCGAGCCGATGGACCGTGTTCTTGCCAGAGCGAGTATCGCGCAGCGCCGCTGACGCCAAATCGGACAACCCGAGCGCGTCATCAAGCTCGCGCATCACCAGAAGGCCGCCGTCGGAACTGAGCTGCGTGCCGCGAAATTCCAGCCGCACGCGAGGGTCGAAATCCACCCGATCTGCCCGTTGCAAGCCCGCACCCTCTGGGTGATCCATGAAACGCGCCCCTCGCAGCCTTCAACACCATGTTTTATAT
>NZ_JAHBGC010000036.1 GCF_018390645.1 Ancylobacter dichloromethanicus | reverse complement strand
CCGGAAGCCGTGAATCACACCAGGCTGGCGAAGCCAACCGCTTTATGGGTCCGAGCCCTAGGGGCCTCACCTGGTTCCTTTCCGCCATTGTCAGGCGAACGAGGACCTATTTGGGCCTTCCATTTCGCCTCATGGCGCAAGCCCGGCGGCTGAAATCGGACGACTTCACGACGATCTTCAAGCATGAAGGCGGGGTTGAAATCCGTCTGCCGCCGGTATCCGGCCTCGACATCCTCTCATCGCGGGGCCGCGGGCGGATTGCAAGCTGCTACACATTTCATGGTCGGCCCAAGGCCGAGGTGTTGCTTCGACGGCTCATCTTCGCGCTGTACAGCCAGAATATAATCGACCCGGGTCGTTCCATTGTCGATATCGGAAGCTGGCTGGCTGACAATGCCATTGTCTGGTCGAGACTCATCAAGGGGTCTGCTGTCGTTTATGCCGTCGATCCCGGCCCCGCCAACATTGAATTCGGTCGAACTCTGGCGGCCTTGAACGGTGCCACGAATATCAACTGGTTTACACGCGTCTGTTCCGACGTGCCGGGTGTGAGACTGCACTACAAGGGAGATCTCAGTCACGCGCGGTTCAACGAGACGGGCGAGGGCAGGGGGTCCGACCTTGTCACCGCGACGTTGGACGAAATTGTCGGTCCCGCTCAGTGGGGCTCGATCGGCCTGCTGCATGTTGATGTCGAAGGTTTCGAATTCAAGGTTCTTCGTGGTGCCCGAAAAATTATCGAAGCCTCGCGCCCGGTTGTCTTGTTCGAGCAGCACATCTCGCATGAGGATGTGAGTTCGATCATGGGGCTGCTGCAACCCAGCGGCTATCAATTGTACATGATAAACGAGGTGCTCCCAGACTGCGAACTCGACTGCCGCAACTTCCTGGCCGCGCCCGTCGGCATGGATCTGTCGACCGTCATGACGGCCGACAATGCGGAAGGTCGGGCCAATGACATTTGGTATGCCGTCCCCGGCGACGCTCTGATAAAGCTCGCCCCCGCCGGCCCGGCGGGCGAAGATGCCGGGCCGGCCGAGGCGAGGGAGAGCACATGATCATCGAGATTGCCGAACTGCGTATCAAGCCGGGCGAAGAGGCGGCGTTTGAGGGCGGTGTCGCCAGGGCGGTGCCCTTGTTCCAGCGCGCCAAGGGCTGCCGCGGGGTCGAACTGCATCAGGTGATCGAGGCGCCCGACGTCTATCGCCTGGTCGTGCGGTGGGAGACGCTGGAGAACCACATGGTGGATTTTCGCAATTCCGAGGATTTCCAGCGCTGGCGCGATCTGGTCAGCGACACGTTTGCGGCGCCGCCCTCGGTCACGCATGAGCGCACCGTCGATCTCGGCCCACGCATGTGACGACGAGGCGGCCGCCGATGGCGTACCCGATTTTGCCCGCGATCCGCCCACTGCGCGAGAGCGGGCGCGGCCCGGCTGGCGCCGGGCCGCGCCTGTTCAGACCAGGCTGACCTTGCCGCTGGCGAGGTCGTAGAGACCGCCGACAATCTTCAGCCGGCCATTGGCCACGAACTCCGAAATGATAGGCGTCGCCTCGCCGAGCTTCTTTACATTATAGCGCACATTCTCAAGGATCGCGGCGTTGAGCGGGTCCTGCGGCTTGTCCTTCAGCGCGATCTCGACGGCCGGCCGGATATTGTCGACGAGGTCGTCGAGATGGCCGGGGAGGCTGATATTTTCCTTCACCACCTTGAGGGTCGCGTCGACCGCGCCGCAATTGGTGTGGCCGAGCACCATGATCAGCGGCACACCGAGGAACTTCACGCCGTATTCGAGGCTGGCGAGGCCGTCGACATTCACGAAGTTACCCGCCACGCGCACCACGAAGAGCTCACCCGGCCCTTCGTCGAAGGCGAGTTCCGGCGCCACGCGCGAATCGGCGCAGCTCACCAGCCCGGCGAAGGGGTACTGCGCTTTGGCACGAGCAGCGCGGCCGGCGGAAAAGTCCTTGTTGGTCGGCGTGTTGGAGACGTAGCGCGCATTGCCTTCCATCAGACGCTTCAATGCCTCGTCCGGGCTGACGGCGTTGGGAGCGGGCTCCTGCGCCCACGCACTGGTCGGCAGCGCCACGCCGCCGAGGAACGCAGCGGACATCAGGCCGAGGCCGGAGCCGAGGGCCTGCCGGCGAGACAGGGCGGAGGGGTGATTGATGCACATGGGCTTTCCTCTGGGACACTGTGGGGACAAACGATCCGACACTCGGGCGGTGACGGCGGGTGCCTCTGTATTGGTACCTCGATATGCCAAATTTTTCCAAGTATGTCTCAGTAGGTCGAGCACGCCAGCTCAAACTTCAACTGCTGCACGACGGAACGGATGCCCGGCAAGACGGGTGTCAGAACGGACCGATGGCCTTGTTGAACGCCGCGTGTCTGGGGTCGGCCCTCGCACAGCGCTGCGGCCCTTGCGCAATGCTGCCTTGGCGTGGCGGCTGGTCCGGCGGTTCGCGGCCCTATCGCAAGTCGTTCGATCGGCCCGGACGCGATCCCGCCGGCGCCGGCGCGCCGCCCGTCTGCACCTGGTGATCTGCTCGCGTTCTCGGCCGCCGCAGATTCGCGGATCCATCCCGCGCCGGCGGCTGACGCGGTCTGCCGCGACGAAATGCGCCGGTTTTTCGCCGATGTTGGACTGGACCTTTGATCCCCTAGGATCATTCTAAAGGCAGCGCTATGATCCGCGCCTCATCGCAAGCGCCTCGCATAAGGGCGCCATTCAATGACTATCGCCTGGAAGGACGCCATGAACCGCTTCGCTACCACCGCTGCCCTGCTCGTGCTTGGCACCACCGCCGCGCTGGCCCAGAGCCCGGCCGGCGATCCCGCAAAGGGCGCCAACGTCTTCAAGAAGTGCATGGCCTGCCATGCCGTAGGCGAAAACGCCAAAAACAAGGTCGGCCCGGAGTTGAACGGGATTATCGGCCGCAAGATGGGTGCCGTCGAGGGCTTCAACTATTCCGACACGTTGAAGGAGCACAATGCCAAGGGCGACGTGTGGACGGCGGAAATCCTCTCGGAGTATCTGAAAAATCCGAAGGGCTACATGCCGGGCGTCAAGATGGTGTTCGCCGGCCTGCCGAAGGAAACCGATCGGGCGAACCTCGAAGCCTATCTCGACACCTTCAACGCCGACGGCACCAAGAAGTAGCCGGCGCCGCCTCTGTATCCTGAGGTTGCCGACGCGGGATTTCCCGATGGCCCTGCCGCGACTCGATCGACGTGGCCTGCTTGTCCTCGGCACCTTGATTGCCGCCGGGCGCGTGCCGCTTGCGCGCGCCGGGAACGGCAACTACCGCGATGACAGGCTGCCGCTGGAGGCGATCGCCGAAGGTGTCCATGTCTTTCGCGCCCCCTACGAGCTGATCGCTCCGTCCAATGACGGGGCGATCGCCAACATGACCCTCATCGTCGGCGACGAGGCGGCGGCGATCATCGACACCGGCAACAGCCTTCTGGCCGGCGCCCGTATGCGGGCAGCGATGCGCGCGGTGACCGACAAGCCGCTGCGCTACGTCATCAACACCCATATGCATCCCGACCATACGCTGGGAAACGCGGCCTTCGCCGGCGACGCCCCGCGCTTCGTCGCGCATCACAAGATGCCGCGGGCGCTTTCGCTGCGGGCGGAGACATACCTCGCCCAGGCGGAGCGGATGCTCGGCGCGCAGGCCGAAGGGACGCGGATCGTGCTGCCCGACCTGCTCGTCGAGGACCGGCTCACGCTCGATCTCGGCGGGCGGCCGCTGGAACTGCGCGCCCATCCCACCGCGCACACGGACAACGACCTCACCGTGTTCGACGTCGTCAGCGGCACCTGGGTAATGGGAGACCTGTTGTTCGTCGGCCATATTCCCACCCTCGACGGCAGCCTGCTGGGGTGGCTGGCGCTTCTCGACCAGCTGACCGGCACGCCCGCCGCGCGCGCGGTGCCGGGCCACGGCCCGTCCAGCGTCGCATGGCCGCAGGCCAGTGCCCCTGAGCGGCGCTATCTCGACGTGTTGCGCAGCGACATCCGCCAGTTGCTCGCCGAGGGGGGCGCGATGAGCGAGGCGCCGGCACACGCAGTTGTGTCCGAACGTGGCGACTGGGTGCTTTTCGACGAATTCAACGCCCGCAACGCCATCGCCGCCTATCATGAGTTGGAATGGGAATGAATTGTGCGGCGCAGCATGTCCGGGTGCCGGAAAATCTGCCTGAACTCAGTATTTCCATCTGGTATATTGTATTTCAATTCGCTGTTGCAGCAAAATCATAATAAGAGCGCTTTCTCATAAGAGTTCTTATTGCCAGCCTCAGGGATTCGGATTAGCGTAATCTCGTCTTCGGCTTCAACGGCTTTCGGGAAGAAGTTCCCGATCCGGTTCGTAGGCCAGCTTGGGGCGGGAAGCCCCCGTGAGATCCGGCTGTTTCTCCCTCCAGCCGGTCGTGACGCGCTGTCGAAGACAAAAGGTCAGAACGGCAAACAAGCCGCGGCGGATCGTCCGTGTATTCGGCCGGTCCCGGAGGATCGTTCAGGAGGAGAATAGGCATGCGCAAAATTCTTGCGACGGCACTGTTGGGTGCTGCTGCAGTCTATGCTTGGCCCGCAGCGGCCAATGATGGGCTGATGAACATCATGAAAGACCCCAAGCAGTGGGGTATCCAGACCGGCGACTACGCCAATACGCGCTATTCCAAGCTCGATCAGATCAACGCCGGCAATGTCGGCAAGATCCAGGTGGCCTGGACCTTCTCGACCGGCGTCCTTCGCGGCCATGAGGGCGGTCCGCTTATCATCGGCGACGTAATGTACGTCCACACGCCGTTCCCGAACATCGTCTACGCCCTCGATCTCAACGATGACGGGCGGATCATGTGGAAGTACGAGCCCAAGCAGGACCCGAACGTCATTCCGGTGATGTGCTGCGACACGGTCAATCGCGGTCTTGCCTATTCCGACGGCACGATCTTCCTGCATCAGGCCGACACCACTCTGGTGGCGCTTGATGCCAAGACGGGCGAGAAGAAGTGGTCGGTCGTCAATGGCGATCCGAAGAAGGGTGAGACCAACACCGCCACCGTTCTGCCGGTGAAGGACAAGGTCATCGTCGGTATTTCCGGCGGCGAGTTTGGCGTGCGCTGCCACGTCACCGCTTATGACAGCAAGACCGGAAAGCAGATCTGGCGCGGCTATTCGATGGGCCCGGACGACGAGATGCTCGTCGACCCGGAGAAGACCACTGCGCTGGGCAAGCCGATCGGCAAGGATTCCTCGCTGAAGAGCTGGGAAGGCGATCAGTGGAAGATCGGCGGCGGCTGCACCTGGGGCTGGTATTCCTACGACCCCGAGACCAACCTCGTCTATTACGGCTCGGGTAACCCCTCGACCTGGAACCCCTCGCAGCGTCCCGGCGACAACAAGTGGTCGATGACGGTCTGGGCGCGCGACGCCGATACCGGCATGGCCAAGTGGGTCTACCAGATGACCCCCCACGACGAGTGGGACTTCGACGGCGTGAACGAGATGATCCTCACGGATCAGGAGTTCGACGGCAAGCCGCGCAAGCTGCTCACCCATTTCGACCGTAACGGCTTCGGCTACACGCTGGACCGCGTGACGGGTGAACTCCTCGTCGCCGAGAAGTTCGACCCGGTGGTGAACTGGGCCACCAAGGTCGACATGGACAAGAACAGCCCGACCTTCGGCCGTCCGCAGGTCGTGGCCAAGTACCAGACCCAGGAAGAGGACGTGAACACGAAGGGCATCTGCCCCGCGGCGCTCGGCACTAAGGATCAGCAGCCGGCGGCGTTCTCGCCCAAGACGAACCTGTTCTACGTGCCCACCAACCATGTCTGCATGGACTACGAGCCGTTCCGCGTCAGCTACACGGCGGGCCAGCCCTATGTCGGTGCCACCCTGTCGATGTATCCCGCGCCGAACAGCCATGGCGGCATGGGCAACTTCATCGCCTGGGACAACACCAAGGGCAAGATCGTCTGGTCGCTGCCCGAGCCGTTCTCGGTGTGGTCGGGCGCTCTCGCCACCGCCGGCGACGTGGTCTTCTACGGCACGCTCGAAGGCTATCTGAAGGCGGTCGACTCCAAGACGGGCAAGGAACTTTACAAGTTCAAGACCCCGTCGGGCATCATCGGCAACGTCACCACCTATGAGCACAAGGGCAAGCAGTACATCGCCATCCTGTCGGGTGTCGGTGGCTGGGCGGGCATCGGCCTTGCGGCCGGCCTGACCGACCCGAACGCCGGCCTCGGTGCGGTGGGTGGCTATGCCGCCCTGTCCAACTACACCAACCTTGGCGGCCAGCTCACGGTGTTCGCGCTGCCGAACTGAGCCGACGGAAGGCGGCGGGCTCTCCTCGGGGCGCCCGCTGTTCCCGGGAACAAAGACGGGGCCTGGCCGCCGGTCCATCCGGTGAGCCGGGCCCCGACGTCTCGGGGCCCCGAATTTTATGAGAATCTTAGAAAAATTCTGAGCCGCACCGCGCCGCCTCCCGAAGGCGCCCCCCATATGCCGGAACCGGCCCCCGCTGCGGCGCCTTGAGGAGACTGCTTCATGAAGAATCCCGTTCGCGGATGGTTTGTTTCCGGCACGCTGCCGGCATCCGCCGGTGTGTCCGCGCTGATCCTGGCGGCCGCCCTTTCCTTCTCCGCGCCGGTCCGTGCCCAGCAGCCGGAGGCCGCTCCGGCGGCGAACTCCGCCACCACTGCGGCGCCGGTCGAGAAGGAGAAGGACGAACTGGGCAAATACACGACGGAGGACGGCGACCCGATCTACAATATCCAGCCCGACGGGACGATGGACTGGTACACTTATTCCGGCTACCGCCGCTATCACGCAGAGTGCCATGTCTGCCACGGGCCCGACGGCATGGGTTCGAGCTATGCGCCGGCGCTGGCCAATTCCCTCAAGACTATGACCTACCCGGAATTCATGGAGATCGTCGTCAACGGCAAGCGGAATGTCGGCGTCGGCACCGCCGACCAGGTGATGCCGGCCTTCGGCGAGAACAAGAACGTCATGTGCTACCTCGACGACATCTACGTTTATCTCAAGGCCCGCGCCGATGGCGCGCTCGGCCGCGAGCGCCCCAGCAAGCGCGAGGACAAGACCAAGGCGTACACTGCAAATGAAAATCAATGCTTCGGACGGCCGAGCTGACGCCATGGCAATCATGGCGCAGCCGGGAAAAACCCATCGCTCGGCGCCTGTGAAGGGCAGGAGCGCCGCGGCGCTCCTGATGCTCGGCGGGCTGCTCTGCTTCCCCACTTTGGCTTCGTCCCAGGTGTCGGACCTGGTCAACCGCTCCACCCTGCGTGTCTGCGCCGACCCGGCGAACATGCCCTTCACCGATGAGGAGGGGCAGGGCTTCGAGAACAAGATCGCCGACCTCATGGCGGAGAAGCTTGGCCTGACGCTGGACTACACTTGGTTCCCGCAGGCCACCGGCTTCTACCGCATGACACTGGGCGCCAAACGCTGCGACGTGGTGCTGGGCTATGTGGCCGGGGGCGACCCGGTGTTGAACACCAACCCCTATTACCGCTCGGCCTGGGTGCTGATCACCAAGAAGGACGGCGATCTCACCGATGTCGACACGCTGGAGGATCCTCGCCTGAAGGGGCGGCGGATCGGTGTTGTCGCCGGATCGCCGCCGGGCGACCTGCTCACCCGCAACGGGTTGATGCCACTGGCGCGGCCCTATGCGCTGATGGTCGACCGCCGCTTCGAAAGCCCTGCCGAGAAGATGATCGCCGACCTCGACAATGGCGAGATCGACGCCGGCATATTGTGGGGGCCGATCGGCGGCTACTACGCCAAGAAGTCGGACATTCCCCTCTCCGTGACACCGCTGCTGAAGGAGAAGGGCGATCCCTCGCTCGTCTACCGCATCACCTTCGGCATCCGTCCGGGCGAACTGAACTGGAAGCATCAGCTCAACGCCTTCATCAAGGACGAGCAGGGGGCGATCAACCGCATCCTGCTGGATTACGGCGTTCCATTGCTCGATGGCCAGGACCGGCCGGTCGAACAGGCGCCCTAGCCTTCCGGGGAGGCGGCGATGAACCGACGTCGGCCCGAACCTTCGCTCAGCCGGCTCGCCTGGCTGGGCATGGCCGGGCTGGCCGCTGTGCTTTACGTGCTTTCTCCGACGACGGGGCGCGGCGAGACGCTTGTGCCGGAGCCGGATGGCTACCGGATGGACGAGTTCCGGGCGCCGACACCGGCGACGCTCAAGGGCGCCCGCGTGATCGACACTGCGGAGGCCGCGCGGCTGTGGCGCGCCAAGTCTGCCTTGTTCATCGACGTGATGCCACGCGACGTGAAACCGGCAAACCTGCCGGCCGGCACGCTGTGGCGCGACAAGCGGCGCGACCATCTTCCGGGCAGCGTGTGGCTGCCCAATGTCGGCTATGGCGCCCTCAGCGCCGAGATGGACGGCTATTTCCGCACCCGGCTCGGGGCGCTGACCGAAGGACGTCGCGACGCGGCGCTGGTCATCTATTGCCAGACCGACTGCTGGATGAGCTGGAACGCCGCCAAGCGAGCGCTCGAAGAATACGGCTATTCCAACATCGCCTGGTATCCCGCCGGCAGCGATGGCTGGGCCAAGGCCGGCCTGCCGCTCGAACGGGGCCGGCCGGTCCCCTGAGGGCCGGCACGCCCGAGGCGATTTCCGCTCCCTGAGCGCTGCGCGAGCCGCGCGGCGGGCTCCCGGCGGAGGGGCGAAAGCCCCGGCCGCGTGGGCCGGGGCAGATCCATCACGGCATCTTTTCCTGGATGGCGCGGGCGAGGGCGAACACACGCTGTTCCAGCAGCACCGGGCTTTCGCACACGGCCGTCATCGACTGCTGGCGCGCGTCGTAGATTCGCGTGTCCCAGAGCAACTGCTTTTCGAGTTCCGCGACCTTCGCCTTGTCGTCGTCGGTCGCAGCGGCCTTCTTGGCCTTGGCGACCGCCAGGCTCTCGTCCTTGATGCGGTTGGAGAGTGCGATCTGATGCTGCGCGTAGCGTTCGATTCCGCTCATGATTCGGCCGCGGCGCGCATTGATCTGCTCGAACAGCCCGGCGAAAAGCAAGGTGAGCCGCTCCTTGCCGTCCGGCCCGAGTGTGGCGGCGAAGGTGTCGATCTGTTTCGTCGCGTCCTCGATCGGCGTGCGCTGGGCGGCAAGCACCGGCACCAGCTCGGCAACTTGCCGGTCGTCCTGCCATTTAAGATTGTCGATCGGCGGGCCGGACCACATCTGGCCGGCCGCGAGTTCGGGAACCTTGCGCTGGATGCAGGGCCAGAGCCCGCCCGAAGGTGCCGCGGCGAGACCAGGCGCGACGCCGAGCAGGAGGAGGGGCACGGCAAGGCTGAGGGAACGCAAGGCGAGAGGGAATGTGGGCATGGGCTTTTTCCTCGAGATTTTGTCCGGAAGCTCTCCGGCTTCCGTTTCGGTGTGCCCGGCGCTCGGCCGGATCACGTGATGACGTCAGAGGGCGTTCACTTGGCGGCATCCGGCCCGCCGCGACGGGCCATCACGCCGGCAGATGGATCATAGGCGAGGATCGAGGCGGCGAGGAACACCAACGCGCAGCCCGCGACCACCAAAGCGGCGAATGGCGCGAACTGACCGTAGAGGGCGAAGCGAATCAGTTCCACCGCATAGGTGAACGGGTTGAAGGTGCAGATCCACCACAGCGCCAGGCTGCTTTCCTGCACCCGCCAGAGCGGATAGAGCGCCGAGGAGGCGAAGAACATCGGGAAGATCACGAAGTTCATCACGCTGGCGAAGTTTTCCATCTGCCGGAACAGCGAGGACATCAGCAGCCCCATGGCGCCGAGCATCAGCCCGGAGAGCAGCAGGGCGGGCATCACGGTGAAATAGCCGATCGGCGGCAGCTCCACCTCCCAGAACCAGGCGACGGCGAGGAAGGCGTAGACCTGCAGCAGCGAGACGCAGATGCCTGCCACCAGCTTGCACACCAGCAGGTACCAGCGCGGATAGGGGCTCACCAGCAGGATGCGCATGGCCCCGACCTCGCGGTCATAGACCATGGACAGCGAGGATTGCAGCCCGTTGAAAAGCTGGATCATCGCCACCAGCCCGGGCGTCACATAGACCTCGTAGAGCACATAGGTCTCGTAAGGGGGAATGATCGAGACACCGAGCACCGAGCGGAAGCCGGCGGCGAAGATGAACAGCCATACCAGCGGGCGCACCAGCGCCGAAAGGAAACGACCGCGCTGGTTGAGAAAGCGCAGCCCCTCGCGCCAGCAGATGCCGATGAGAACGATGAGATAGCCGGAAATCGGCAGGCGAAAGCGATGATGATGCCGGCTCATGCCGCAGCCTCCCCGGCGTCGTCGACGAGTTGCAGGAAAGCGGCCGAAAGGTCCTCGCCACCGGATCGCGCCAGCAGCTCCTCATAGCTGCCCTCGGCGCGGACGCGCCCGCGATGCAGCACCACGACGCGGTCGCCGGGGCCGATCTCCTCGATGATATGGGTCGCCCAGAGCACGCCGATGCCTTCCTGGGCCACCAGGGCCCGCACCTGGGCCACCAGTGCCGCACGGGACGCGATGTCGAGCCCGACCGTGGGTTCGTCGAGCAGCAGCAGGCGCGGCCGGTGCATGAGCGCGCGCACGATCTCGACCCGGCGCATCTGCCCGCCGGAGAGGTTGCGCACCTTGTCGCTCGCGCGATCGGCGATGCCGTCCTGTGCCAGCAGTTCCAGCGCCCGGTGACGTCCGGCGCGAAAGCCGATGCCGTGCAGCGTGGCGTGGTAGAGCAGGTTGTCGAGGACGGTGAGTTCGAGGTCGAGCGTGCGGGCCTGGAACACGACGCCGAGCCGGCTCAGCGCTGCCGCCGGCTGGCGGCGGACATCGGAACCCAGCACGTGAATGGCGCCACTGCGGTTGTCATAGAGACGGGTGACCAGCGAAAACAGCGTGGTCTTGCCGGCGCCGTTCGGGCCGAGCAGGGCGGTGAAGCTTCCCGCCGGGACGTCGAGGCTGACATCGTCCAGCGCCTTGCGGACGCCGAAGGCGTGCGAGACGCCGCTCACGGCCAGTGCCGGCACGCCGGCGCCGGGCGCGGAAGGGAGGTCGCGAGGCCGGGCCGTCATGGCGTCTCCCGGATCGAGAGAAGAAAAGTCCCCGGGACAAGCCGGGGACAGTGTTCACGAGGAGTACAGGATATTCGGCGCGCACGCCCGCTCATTTGACGATGAATTCGCCCTTCATGCCGCGCTCTTCCATGCCCTTGCAGTACCAGGGATAGGTACCCGGCTTGATCGGTACGAAGAACAGCTCGGCCTCGCCGTCCTGCTCGAACTCGATCTCGGTCAGCCCGATGGCCTTGATCTCGACTTCCTCGACCTCGACCTTGCGCAGGAAGATGCTCTGGAAGAAGGCCGGCGCCTGCCAGGCGCATTCCTTCTTGCCGGTGGACTTGAGTTCGAGGCTGTAGGCCTTGCCGGTTTCCAGATTGTAGGTCGTCTCCGACACGCCATAGCCGGCATTGCCGAGGCCGACGGTCAACTCCTCCAGTTCGGTCGGCTTCAGCGTGAGGTCGCCGGCCGCGAAGGCGGAGCCGGAAGCGGCAATGAGGGCGGCGAGTGTGCAGGCGAGGGCGGTCTTGTGGCGCAGGCGCATGAGGTTTTCCTCCCGATATTGCTTGATGTCTGATTGAAAGCGGCTGTCACGGCACCACGACCACGCCCCAGGGCAGGCGGCCGACGGTGACGGATTTGGTGACCTTTTCATTGGCGACGTCGATGACCGAGATGTCGTTCGAATTGCCGTTGGTGGAGAGAATGAACTTCTCGTCCGGCGTGAAGCCGAGCTGCCACACGCGCTGGCCGACCAGCAGGTATTTCTCGACATCGAGCGTCTTGGCATCGACCACCGCGACGTGGTTGGCCGGGCCGAGGGCGATGAAGGCCTTGGAGCCGTCCTTGGTGATGCGCACGCCGACCGGCTGGATGGCGTCGTCCGCCACGCCCGGGATCTTGAAGGAAATCTTCTTGATGATCTTCCACGTCGCCGGGTCGATCACCGCCACCGTGCCGCCGACCTCGGCCGACACCCAGAGCTGCTTGCCGTCCTTGGAGAATTCGGCGATGCGCGGGCGGGAATCGACCAGGATGTTCTCGATGATCTCATTGTTCGAGGTGTCGACCACATGCGCCATGTTGGTCGTCTCGGACGTGTTGACCATGTATTTGCCGTCCGGGCTGATGCCCATGCCTTCCGGCTCGACGCCGACCGGGATCTCGGCGATCAGGTCGTTGTTCTCGACATTCACCACCGTGACCATGTTGTCGTCTTCGTTGGCGATGTAGAGCGGGTTGCCGGAAGGGTGCAGCACGAACAGTTCCGGGTCCGGCCCCGAGCGCAGCGTCTTCACCAGCTTCAGCGTGGCGGCGTCATAAACCTCGACGCGGTTGTCGTCGGAGGCGCACACATAGATCAGCTTGCCGTCCGGGCTGGCGATGATGCCACGCGGGCGACGGCCGGTCTTGATGGTGTCGATGACCTTGAGCGTCTCCATGTCGAGAACGGTCATCGTATGGTCGCGCTCATTGGTGACGAAGGCGCGCGGACTGGCCTCGGCGGGCAGCGCATCGACCAGCATGAGCCCCGCGAGGGTGGCCATGCTGGCGGACAGCAGGATCTGTCGTTTCATCGTTTCCTCCAGGCAATCGTTTGATTTTATTTAAGCTTGCAGAGCGACTCGGGACGATCGAAGCCGAGCGTGTCGAGCGGCGAGCTCTGGTGCAGGAAGCCCGCCTGCGGCGAGAGCGTGACCGTATTGGTGGCGTGGGTCAGCAGGATTGGCTGGCGCAACTGCTGGTCCCAGTCGCGGAAGGTGGCGGCAACGCCCTTGAACACCGGCAGGTCGTAATCGGGCGAAAGCATCTGCGCCTTCACCTTCGCCGGGCCGCTGTTGCGCGTCTTAAGGCTGGCCGAGCCGACAGCGAAGACGCCCTGCCACATCTGGAAGTCCAGCGGCTGCATCATCCGCTTGGACCGTTTGAAGAAGCGGCTCTGCAACTGCGAAGCGCCCCAGTTTTCCATGGTCGGATGCCAGGACAGCGCCATCAGCCCCTGGGTGCCGGCGATGGGGCGGGGGAGCCAGGTGTTGTAGGGCAGGATGTCGCCGAACTCCCCGAGTTCGTCGGCGACGATCAGAAGGTCGTATTCGCCGATCTGTGTGCCGCGTGGCACTTCCGATTGGGCGGTGGCGCGGGCGTCCGGCCCGTAGTCCCAGGTCTTTTCGGCGACGATCTTGGCCCCGAACTTTTTGGCCGAACGCCGCACGGCCTCGGCATAAAGCTTGTCATTGTCGGTGCGCCCGACCATCAGGAACCAGTTCTGCCAGCGCTTGGTGACGAGGAACTGGGCCAGCGCGTCGGTGAGCATCGAGCGGCTGGGCGCGATGTGGAACACGTTGGCGCGGCAGTCCTGCTGCCGCAGCCGGTCATCGGTGGCGCCCACATTGATGAAGACGACGTCGCGATCCTTGTAGGCATCGGCGATCTTCAGCAGCGCGTCCGGCGGCACGTCGAGCAGGATGAAGCGGTCGCCGGCCTCGACCAGCTTCTGCACCGCCGGCAGCGGGTCGCCGTCGGTCGGCACGATCTCGCTGGTGAGCTTATAGTCGAGCTTGAGGAAGCGGCCGCTGGTGAGGTTGTCGCGGATACCGAGTTCGGCGCCGGCAATGCCGAGATCGTCGGGCGGCATCTGCAGCGGGGCGATCCAGGGGGGTGGTTCGGGCAACTGACGGACCACGCCGATGAGGAAGGTCTGTTCCGGCCCGATCGCTGCCGCCGGCTTGGCGGAGAGAGGTGGCGCTGCCGGCGCGGCCAGAGGCGGCGCGTTCGCGTCCTGCGCCCCGGCGAGGCCGGACACGCAGGCCAGAGCAATAAGCGTCGCGCCGACGGCGCTTGCCATCCGTTTCATCGGCCTTTCCATCCCGCGGCTTGCTTGTCCGGGACAATGTCCTCGGAACTTTTCTCGTGAGCCTTGGGAAAACTCTACGCAAATGAGATCAAGCATTCAATTAAATTGCGAGCATAAGAAACTAATAAGGAAATGTAACGCCGTCGTTATTCAAAGCAGATCGAATGTATTAAAATCGGGAACTTTTTCCCGGTAGGTTGCAGGAGGTCTTCTTGGCGATATGATTGGTCGGCACCGGGAAGAAATCGCAGCGGGAGAGGAGAACGGCATGCGTGTTCCAGTTCACGCCAGGCTCACGCCCGGCCGCGCCGCGGCCTGCGCCTCGGCTCTCGCTCTGCTGGGCGCCCTCATCGGCCTGGGCGTTGGCGTCGGGGGGCAGGCTGCCGAAGCGAAGCCGGCCACCCGTGTCGCGGTATTCGAGTTCGAACTGCTCGATACCAGTGGTGAGTTCGACATTCACGGCCCCAAGCCGGCCGAGGTGCGTCGGCTTGACCTCATCACCGATGAGGTGCGGCGCCGGTTGAAGGAATCCGGCTATGAGGTGGTGGACCTCGCCCCGCAGCGCGCCGAGATCGCGGAGGCGACGCCGTTTCGCAACTGCAATGGCTGCGAGCTGAAGATCGCCCGCGCTCTGGGCGCCGAGATCGAGGTAATCGGCCTGGTGCAGAAGGTCTCCAACCTCATCCTCAACATCAATTTCCAGCTTCGTGATGCCGCGACCGGCCAGGTGCTGCGCGCCGGAAGCGCCGATATCCGCAACAACACCGATGAATCGTGGCTGCGCGGCGTCTCCTATCTGGTACGCAACCGGCTGCTCGATCCGCCACTCACCGGGAAGGCCGCTCCATGAAAAACGCCGGCAGCATCGCCCCGCTGTCCCGTCGCACGCTCCTCGCGGGGGCTGTCGGCCTGCTCGCCGCACCGTCCGTCGCCCGGGTGCAAAGTGGGCCGCCGCTGCGGCTGCGCGTCGGCACGTTGAAATTCGGCACGCTGAACTGGCTGGTGGAGACGATCCGGGCGGAAGGGCTCGACACAGGCGAGGGGCTGGCGCTGGAGAGAGTCGACTTCGCCAGCGGGCAGGCGACCACGGTGGCCCTGCAGGCCGACGATGTCGACCTCATCGTCAGCGACTGGCTCTGGGCCATGCGTCGCACGAGCGATGGCGAGCGCATGCGGTTCGCCCCTTTCTCCAACGCGCTGGGCGCGCTGATGGCGGCGGCGGACGGACCGGTGAAGACCCTCGCCGACCTGCGCGGCCGCCGCATCGGCGTGGCCGGCGGCGCGCTCGACAAGAGCTGGCTTTTGTTGCGCGCCTATTCGAAGGCGAAGATCGGCGTCGATCTCGCCAGCGCGGCCGAGCCGGTCTATGGCGCCCCGCCGCTGGTGAGCGAGCAATTGCCGCTCGGCCGCGTCGACGCGGTGCTGACCTTCTGGCCCTATGCCGCCCGGCTCGACGCGCGCGGTTTCGCCCGGCTGATGGATGTCCGCGAAATGATCACCGGCCTCGGCATCGAGCCGGTGCCGCCGCTGGTCGGCTTCGTCTGGCGCAATGCAGCGATGGCGGAGCGTGGGGCGGCGGTCGCCGCCTTCCTGCGCGCCGCCGCCGGGGCGAACCGCGTTCTGGCCAGCAGCGACGCGGCATGGGCGCGCATTCGCCCGCTGATGCAGGCGGCGAACGACACCGAATTCACCCGGCTGCGCGACTATTACCGCGCCGGCATTCCCGGCCCGTTCGGCGAGGCGGAGCGGGCGTCCTGCGCCAAGCTCTATGAGGTGCTGGCGGCCATCGGCGGGCCGGAACTGGTCGGGCCGACACCCGGCTTCGACCGAACGCTGTTCGGACCGGTCGGCGAGTGAGGAGACGGTGTCGGCCTCCAAGCGCCTGCTGCTGACCGCCGCCTCGCTGCTGGCGCTGCTGCTGTTCTGGCAGGTGGCGGCGCTGTGGGCGGATTCGCGCCTGCTTCCCGGTCCGCCGGCGGTGTTCGAGGCCATGGTGCGGGCGACGCGGAGCGGGGTGATGCCCGAGAGCATCGCGATCACCCTCGCCCGGGTGGCGGCGAGCTTCCTGATCGCCATGACCATCGGCTCGGCCATCGGCATCGTGCTCGGCCGCTCTGTTGCGCTCAACGAGTTGCTCGGGCCGTGGGTGGTGGTGCTGCTGAACCTGCCGGCGCTGGTGGTGATCATCCTGTGTTATGTCTGGTTCGGCCTCACCGAAGCGGCGGCGATCACCGCGGTGGCGATCAACAAGATACCCAATGTCGCGGTGACAATGCGCGAGGGGGCGGCGGCGCTGTCGCGCGATCTCGACGAGATGGCGGAAGTCTATCGCCTGCCGCGGCTCCGGGCGTTGCGTCATGTCACCCTGCCGCAACTCGTGCCCTTCTTCGCCGCCAGCGCCCGTTCCGGGCTGGCGCTGACCTGGAAGATCGTACTGGTGGTGGAGTTGCTCGGGCGTTCCAATGGCGTCGGCTTCGAGTTGCAGACCGCATTCCAGCTGTTCGATGTCGCCGGCATCTTGGCTTATGCGCTGGCCTTCACCGCGGTGGTGCAGGTGATCGAACTCGGCCTGCTCCAGCCCTGGGAGCGGCGTGCCAGCCGGTGGCGGCGATGAGCGCGATCGCCATCGACATCGGCGAGAAGCGCTACAAGGCGCAGGTCGGCGGGCCGGGGCGGGAAATCTTTCGCGGCTTTCGGCTCGATGTCGCCGCTGGCGACTTCGTCGCCCTGCTCGGCGAATCCGGCATCGGCAAGACGACGCTGCTCAACATCGTCGCCGGGCTCGACCGCGATTTTCGCGGGCAGGTACGTTTCGGCACGAAGGCGCCGCGTTTCGCCTACGCGTTCCAGAATCCCCGGCTGCTGCCCTGGCGCAGCGTGGTGGAAAATGTGGCGCTGCCGCTGCCGGCGGGCGAGCCGGGGCGCCGTCGGGCGCTGGCGATGCTGGGCGAGGTCGGCCTCGCCGAACTCGCCGACGCCTATCCCGAGCGGCTGTCGCTCGGCCAGCAGAGACGCGTAGCACTGGCGCGGGCCTTCGCCATCGAGCCGGATGTGCTGCTGATGGACGAGCCGTTCGTGTCGCTCGACGAGGCCGGCGCAGCGCGGCTGCGCGACCTGCTGCGACGGCTTCTTGCGCGCCGGCCGGCAACGGTGCTGTTCGTCACTCACGACCGGCGCGAGGCGGTGGAACTCGCCGACCGCATCGTCGTGCTGGAAGGCACGCCTGTGCGCATCGTCCGGGACATGCCGCTTGCTCTGACGCCGGCCGAGCGGGCGAGCCCCGGGCGTATCGACGAGGTGCGCCGCGCCCTCGGCGCCGGGGTGGAGCCGGGTTGACGCCTTCGCAAAAAAAGCCCGGAGCGGTGACGCTCCGGGCCAATCCATTCAAATGGGCATGAGAGGGCGGAAACCGCCGCCTCCGTGGCGCAACAAGCGACGCCGGCAAAGCGCCGTCACTTGTTGAGGAATATCGCCGCCAACCGCTGGAGCAGGCCCTTCGGATATTGGGCCGCGGGCGGAGCTGTTGTCTGCCCAGGGTTGCTTCCGATCTAAGCGGCGAAGGGATGCTTGGCCGAGGCGGCCTGAGCAAGGACGTCCTTGACCTTCGGCTCGCCGTCAACGGCGCGCTTGAGGGCTTCCTTGGTCGCCTCGTAGTTGAACTGCTGGATCTTCGCGTCGTCCGCGGCTTCCCAGTGGATGAACACGCCGACGCAGATGAACAGGTCGTCGGCTTCGTCTTCCGGGATCACGCCTTCGGCGACGCTGTCGACGACGGCCTTGGCGACCGCATACTGGGCCGGGCCGAACATCTGGACGGCCTGACGGGCGTCCTTGATCGTCACCTTGTTGAACAGGATGGTGTTCGGCTTGGCGAGCAGGTTCGGGGTCACGACCGCGAGCAGCGAGGTGAAGCCGTCCTTGTTGTTGGTCAGCGCATTCACGAAGGCGCTTTCGGCCGCGGAACCGCGCGGTCCGATGATGAGGTCGATATGAGCGACCTCGTTGCCGTCGCCCACCAGCGACTCGCCGATGAGTACCTTGTTGATCTTGGCCATCTATTCCTCCCAGAACGGGGTTGCATGACAAGGGACGGGAATTGTCCCCCGATGTCCCGGCTATCTTTGTTGCAGCGTTTGGAACACCAAACCGGTTGGCCCGATAGCGCGACCAGACACGTTACGGCGAGAGACTAGGCCCGCTTCGCCTTTATCTGCAAGGGATTCTTCATCCGTGTGACGCCGGTGCGGGCGCCTGCCCCATGCTTTGTTGTTGCGGGACCAGCAGGGGCACGCTGTTGCGGTTTATGGCGGCACGACCAAAAATACGGCATAGTGCGCCATCGGTGCGTGTGGCGGCCGGAGCGCCTGATCCTGCGGCTCCGCGCACCTCGGCCTGCGGCGTCGGGGGGACGCATTGGCCCGGTTTTTGCTGCGCTGCAATATCAACAGATGATCCCGACTGCCGCGTGCGGCGTATGAGATCAGGGTCGGGCACCGGGGAGGCGCTCGGACGGCCTGGAACTCACGCCAGCAGGAGTTTACATGGAACTCATTCTGTCGATCTGCCTCATCGCGAGCCCCGGCACCTGCCGCGAAGAAGCGGTCTCGGTCGGCATGGAGATGCCGCCGGCCCCGGTCCAGTGCCTGATCGGCGCAATGCCGGTCATCGCCGAGTGGCGCGAGACGCATCCCAAGTGGAAGGTGCTGAAATGGCGTTGCGCGCAGCCCGGCGCCGGCGGTCGCGAAATCTGATTGTCCGGCCTGCGGCCTCATTCCATAGGGGAAGCCTGCTGCACCGCAGCGTGCGTGAGCGGCGTGTCCGTGAAATCATTGGCAGGCCATCGTGTTCGGGATGGCCTAATCCGGTGAGACGGCATGGGGCGTGGCTTGTTCTCGTCGCTCAGGGCGCGCATGGCGCTGCTTTTGTCGGTTGCCGTGCTGGTTACCGCAGCATCGACGCTTGTGCTGGTGGCGGCGCTGGGTGCGGCGAGCAACCAGCTCGACCGCCTGGTCTCGGCGCAGAACCGCCTGGAACTGCTGTCGGCAATCTCCGGGCGCATCGGCGACTATGCGCTGATGTCGCTGCAGACCGCGCAGCAGCCGAGCGCGCGCACCTATGAGGCGCTGGCGACGGCGCGCCGGGGGGCACTGAGTTCCTTCACCCGGTTCGAGGCCGCGCTCGGCGAGGATGTGAAACGCTTCCAGGACGAGGAGCAGCGCACCCTAATGGCGGTGCGCAGCCGCACCGTTGCGCGGCTCAAGGCGCAGTTCGAGGTGCTGGATCGTCAGGTCGAGGCGGCGTTGCAGCGGCCGGACGCGGCGACCGATGTCCGCGTCGTGCTCGACGTCTTTGCCGCCGGCTTCGGCAGTCCGCTGACCCAGGCGATGGAGGAGGAGCGCACCACCGCGCATTCCGCCCAGAGTGAGGTGCAGGAACTGCGCGACCGCACCCTGCGCTGGGGTCTCATCGGGCTGGCCTTCACCGGGCTGCTGGCGGTGGCGCTCTACAACCTGCTCGGCCGCTCGCTGGTGAACCGCGTCGCCGATGTGTCGGCGGCTGCGGCGGCCATCGCGCGCGGGCGCTCCGATACCCGCGTCAACGTTACCGGTCACGACGAACTGAGCCTCGCCATGGCGCGGTTCAACCGCATGGCGGTGCATCTGGCGCGGCGCGAGGCGCGGCTGGTGGCGGCACAGAAGCAGCTTCAGGAAATCGTCGACGCCCGCACCGCCGAACTGCGCGCCGCCAATACAAGGCTGGAGAATGCCGACATGGCGCGTCGGCGTTTTTTCACCGATGTCAGCCACGAGCTGCGCACGCCGCTGACGGTGATCCTCGGCGAGGTTGAGATCACGCTGCGCCCGCAGCGGCCGCGCGAGGAGGATCTGCGCGCCGCTCTGCTGGTGATCCAGTCGCGTGCCCGCCGCCTGCACCGCCGGGTCGAGGACCTGCTGCGCATCGCGCGTTCCGAAAGCGGCCAGATCGAGCTGGAACGCTCGCTGTTCCTGGTGTCCGACCTGCTCGCCGATGTGTGCGAGGGGATGACGCCGGTGGCGCGTGCCGGCGGGCTGGTGCTGGACGCCGCCGGCGCGGCGGACGGCCTCGCCGTCGATGCCGATCGCGAATGGCTGCGCCAGACCCTGGACGGCCTTGTCGCCAATGCGGTGCGCCATTCGCCGGCCGGCGAGACGGTGCGGCTGGAGGCGGTACGGGAGGGCGAGGAAGTCACCATCAGCGTTCGCGACAGTGGCACCGGCATTCCCCCGGACGAACTGCCGCATGTCTTCGAGCGGTTCTGGCGCGGTACGGCCGGCACGCGCGAGGGGACCGGATTCGGAATTGGGCTCGCCCTGGCGAAGTGGATCGTCGATCGCCATGGCGGGCGCATCGACATAGAAAGCAGCACCGGAGACGACGGACGGCGACGCGGCACCTGCGTCACCGTGCGCCTTCCGCTTCCGGTGCCGGACATAACTCTGGAGGCCGCCCAATGAACATTCTGGTCGTGGAGGACGATCCCGATATCGGCTCCCTGCTGCGGCGCGGCTTTTCCTCGGAAAGCTACGATGTGGAATTGGTCGGCGACGGCGAGGCGGCACTGAGGGTGGTCAACGGCAAGGCGTGGGGGGCGATCATCCTCGACGTCATGCTGCCCGGTCGCTCCGGCATCGAGGTGTGCAAGGCGCTCCGTGCCGGCGGGCAGACCGCGCCCATTCTCATGCTCTCCGCCCGCTCCAGCGTGAACGAGCGCACCGAGGGACTCATGGCCGGGGCCGACGACTACATTGTCAAGCCTTTCGCCTTCGAGGAATTACTGGCCCGGGTGAAGGTGCAGGCGCTCCGCCGCAGCAATGCCGGCAGCGAGCCGCGCACGCTCGAGGCCGGCGCGCTGTCGCTCGACCTCGACACGCGGCAGGCGCAGTTCGGCGGCACGCGGGTGCGGCTGACCGAGCGGGAGGTGGAACTTCTCGCTCTGCTGATGCGTCACCCCGGGGAGCCGCTGTCGCGCGCCGACATCTTCGCCGCGCTGTGGGCCGGCCATGGCGGTGCCTCGCTCAACGTGGTCGACGTTTATGTCGGCTATCTCCGCCACAAGCTGGCGGAGGCGTTGCCGGAAGGCGCGCACCTCATCGTCACCGTGCGCGGCCGGGGGTTCATGCTGGAAGCGGAGGCGAATTGACCGACGCCCCGGCGGGTATTGGCTCCAGATTGGATTGGTATTATGTGCACCTGAACGAAAGATGCCCAGGTGTTCTTGACGGATGACGAAACGATCATCACATTACTGGTGCGGTTTAATATCCGCAAAGCAACTTAATCTCTTATGATCTTCTTATGAAGTAAAGAGAGATTGAAAAATCGAGGAGGACGATATGGCCTGGACTGCTCCCCGCATTGTTGAAGTTTGCGTCGGCATGGAAGTCAACGCCTACTATCCGGCTGACTTCTGAGCCTTCTAAGGGACGGGATGGCGCAAAATCGGTCTCCGATGGAAACGTCCCCGTCCCGCTTCAGACTTGTGATCCTGGGATCCGCCGCTGGCGGTGGTTTCCCTCAGTGGAACTGCCGTTGCGCGGTCTGTTCGCTTGCCTGGGCGGATGACCCGCGGGTCAGGCGCCGGACCCAGGCGTCGATCGCCGTCAGTGCCAATGGCCGGGACTGGGCGCTGGTCAATTGCGCGCCCGAAATCCTCTCACAGCTTCAGGCGACGCCGGCCCTGCATCCGCGCGAGGGTCTGCGGCACTCGCCGCTGGCGGCGGTGCTGCTTACCAATGCCGATATTGACCATGTCGCCGGCTTGCTCAGCCTGCGCGAAGCGCAGCCCTTCACGCTGACCGCGACGCCCGCCGTGCATGGCGTGCTGGGCGCCAGCAGCGCCTTTGACGTGTTGGCACCTGAAATGGTGCAGCGCCGCCCCGTCGAACTGGGCTCGTCCTTCGATCTGGTCGAGGGGGTACGGGCGACGATCTTTCCGGTGCCCGGCAAGATCGCCCTCTATCTCGAGGCGCGGGAGCAGGCGGAGAAGGGCGTGCTCACCACCGACATGGAGGGGGAGCAGACCATCGGTGTGGAACTGACCGCCGGCGGCCGGCGCGTCCTCTACATTCCCGGCTGCGCGGCCATGACCGTTTCGCTGCGCGAGCGGCTTGAGGGTGCCGATGCGGTGCTGTTCGATGGCACGCTCTGGCGCGACGACGAGATGATCCGCGCCGGCGTCGGCACCAAGACCGGCGCGCGCATGGGGCATATGTCGATGTCGGGCGAACGCGGCTCGATCGAGGCTTTGCGAAACGTCAAGGTCGGTCGAAAAATCTATGTTCACATCAACAACACCAATCCGGTGCTGATTGATGGCTCGGAAGAGCGGATAACGGCGAATAAAGCCGGATGGGAAATCGCTCAAGACGGGATGGAGATTGCCCTATGACCACGCTTCTGTCGCCCGAGGAACTGGAAGCGCGCCTGCGCGATGTCGGCACCCGCCGCTACCACAGCCTGCACCCCTTCCATAAACTGCTGCACAATGGCGAACTCAGCTTCGCTCAGGTCCAGGCCTGGGCGCTCAACCGCTATTACTATCAGGCAATGATCCCGGTGAAGGATTCCGCCATCCTTGCCCGCATGGAGGAGCCGGAGTTGCGCCGTGTCTGGCGCCAGCGCATCGTCGATCACGATGGCGACCATGAAGGCGAGGGCGGCATCGCCCGCTGGCTGGTGCTGACCGACAGCCTCGGCCTTCACCGGCACTACGTCACCTCGCTGGACGGGCTGCTGCCGGCCACCAAATTCGCGGTCGACGCCTATGTGCATTTCGTGCGCGAGAAGAGTCTGCTGGAGGCCATCGCCTCCTCGCTCACGGAGATGTTTTCACCCGGCATCATCGGCGAGCGTGTCGCCGGCATGCTGAAGAACTATGATTTCGTTTCCAGGGACACCCTGGCTTATTTCGACAAGCGGCTGACGCAGGCGCCGCGCGACGCCGATTTCGCGCTCGACTACGTCAAGCAGCACGCCCGCACGCCGGAGCAGCAGGAGCAGGTGATCCGCGCGCTGGAGTTCAAGTGCAACGTGCTCTGGGTGCAGCTCGACGCGCTGTATTTCGCCTATGTCGACCCGAAAATGGCCTATCCGGGGGCCTTCGTCCCGAAGGAGGGGTGATGACAGCAACTCTCGCCGCCAATGGCGTCCCCCGTCTCGCGCGCGGGGTGCGCCTGCGCCATGACGAGGCCCGGGGCCAGTGGGTGCTGCTGGCGCCCGAGCGCGTGCTCAACCCGGATCCGGTCGCGGTCGAGATATTGAAGAAGGTGGACGGCGCCCGTTCCATCGACGCCATCGTCGACGAACTGGCGACCACCTTCACGGTGGAGCGCCAGACGGTGGCGTCCGACGTCGATGTGTTTCTTGCCGGCCTCGCCGAGAAGGGGCTCATCGAGGTGACGTCGCCGCTGGTCGGGGATGCCGCGTCATGAGCCTGGTCGAGGAACCCCGCAGCCGCGTGGAGGTGCCGGCCCGTCCGGCGCCTCCCATCCCGTATGGCATGCTGGCGGAGCTGACGCATCGCTGCCCGCTGCAGTGCCCCTATTGCTCGAACCCGGTCGAACTCGACCGCCGCAATGTCGAGCTCGACACCGAGACGTGGCTGCGGGTGTTCTCCGAGGCGGCCAAGCTCGGCGTGCTGCAGGTCCACCTCTCCGGCGGCGAGCCGACGGCGCGGCGCGATCTGGAGCAGATGATCCGCCATTGCGTCGAGGTGGGGCTCTACACCAACCTGATCACCGCCGGCGTCGGCGTCACGGCCGAGCGGCTGCGGGCGATCTCGGACGCCGGCATCGACCATGTGCAGCTGTCCTTCCAGGGCGCGACCGCGGAGGTTACCGACAAGGTCTCCAATTTCCGCGGCGCGCATGAGCGGAAGCTGGCGGTAGCGCGCGAGGTGCGTCGCCTTGGCCTGCCGCTCACCATCAATTCGGTGGTGCACCGCGCCAATATTCATCAGATCCCCGACTTCATCGAGCTGGCGCTGGCGCTCGACGCCCGCCGCATCGAGATCGCCCATTCGCAATATTACGGCTGGGCGCTGCGCAACCGCGGCGCGCTGATGCCGACGCGCGAGCAGGTGTTCTGGGCGCTCGACGTGGTCGAGCAGGCGCGGGTGCGGCTGAAGGGCGTGCTGACCATCGACGCCGTGGTGCCCGATTATTACGCCAAGTACCCCAAGCCGTGCATGAATGGCTGGGGCCGCCAGTCGCTCAATGTCACGCCGTCCGGCAAGGTGCTGCCCTGCCATGCCGCCGAGACCATTCCGAGCCTCGATTTCTGGAATGTGCGCGAGCATTCGCTGCCCGACGTCTGGCTGAATTCCCCCGCCTTCAACGCCTTCCGCGGCACCGACTGGATGCCCGACCTGTGCAGGAGCTGCGAGCGCAAGGAGATCGACTGGGGCGGCTGCCGCTGTCAGGCGATGGCGATCGCCGGCGATGCCGCCGCCACCGATCCCGCCTGCCATCTGTCGCCGCTGCACGCCGATCTTCTGGCGCTTGCCGAGGCGGATGCGGAAGGCACCGACATCTATGATTACCGGCGTTATTTCCAGCCGGATCGTGCCAGCTGAGCGGAGAGAGTGCCTATGTTGCGTCTTGCGAGTACCTTTGCCGCTGCTGCCACGTTCGCCGCCTTCCTTGCCACGGCGGCGCTGGCCGCCCCTACCGCCTCCGAGCTGTTCTTCGAGGCGCCCTATCTGTCAAAGGTAGAACCGGGCACGACGCTGACCTATGCCTACAAGCATGTGACCAGCGAGGCCAAGCTCGGCGAGGGCTTCGACGAGACGCTGGACATGAAGGTGAGCGCGCCGGCGGACGACCCGTCCAGGCGGGTTGCCGAGGTCGTCATCCATCGCGGCGAGAAGGAGGGCGAGGCCGGGCCGTTTCCGACCATGAACGGCAATCCGATCGCGCTGATCCTGCTGGAGCGCGACGTGAAGGAGATGGCGCAGCTCACCAAGGGCAGCCCGTTCTACCTGCGCAACCGCGTGCGCGAGCATCTGTCGAGCGGCACGGTCGATCCGGCACGCTTTTCCTTCGACGGACGCGAGGTCGAGGGCTGGAAGCTCACCATGCGGCCCTTTACCGAAGACCCCAACAAGGACAAGCTTCTGGAACTCGCCGGGCGCCGTTACGAATTCCTGTTCTCACAGGCGGTGCCGGGCGGGCTCTATTCCATCGATGTCGTCACGCCCAAGGCGGACGGCAGCGGCAACATCATCGAGACCAGCCTGACGCTGACCGGGGCCTCCGCGGCGCCGGCGGCGAAATAGGCGGCCGGCCGGGAGGACAAGTCATGGCAATCATGATCGCGAAGCATGTGGGGAAGGCGATGCGCCTGACCGCTGGAGCGCTGCTGCTGGGCGCGCTTGGCGCCGGGGCGGCTCAGGCACAATCGAGCACGCTCTCGCCCGGGCTCACCGCCGGCGTCAGCAAGCCTGCCCCTAAGGCGCCCGAAACCGGGCTGATCAACGATTATCCCACCGTCGCCCGCGCTGACTATGTGTTCGCCTGCATGATCGCGAATGGTCAGACCCGAACGGCACTGGAGAAGTGCTCCTGCTCGATCGACACCATCGCCACCATCCTGCCCTATGAGCGCTATGAGGAAGCCGAGACCATCATGAGCGTGGGGCAGGTCGCCGGGCAGCAGTCGGAACTGTTCCGCAACACCGGCATCTTCCGCGACATCGTCGCCGATCTGCACCGCGCGCAGGCGGAAGCGGAAGTCACCTGCTTCTATTGAGCACCGGCTTCCATTGAATCCAAGCGGGAGCACGGCTCTCGCTTGGAGGCTTCCCGGTGGGTGGCTTCCGGTGGCTCAGCTCGCCGGCTTCAGCGCACCCTCGAACTTGCGCCCGTCGGTGTCGCCGGCGTCGACGTGGATCTCCTTGCCGGCCGGGTCGTACGAGACGCGAATCGCCGGATCCTCGCTCAGCGAGATGCCGCCCACCATCGAGAACACCAGTTCGTCGCCCTGGGTCACCTTGATGTTGTCGACGAATTTCGCCGGGATATAGGCCCGCGTCAGCGGGTCCATCTGCAGGCCGGAATAGTTCGGATGGCGGATCATCAGCTGGAGCTGCGACACCCGGCTCGCCTTGCTGGCGTCGCCGATGCCGTCGGCCTTCACCGATTTCAGCTTGAGCTGGCCGAGATTCTTCAGCGCGGCTTCCTCGTCCTTCATCGCCGGGGCGGAGCAGCCGCCGGAGGCCTTCACATAGCGCTCCGCCATGTGCAGGCCGCCATCGCTGGTCTCGGCGATCGCGCGTATATAGGAATAGGAGTTGACCCGCAGCCTTGTGCCGAGCGCGACGTCGCGGCGCTCGCCACCGAAGGTGAAGGTGGCGGCGAGCGGGGCGGGGTTCTCGTCGACGATCAGGGTCAGCTTGGCGATGGTGCGCGGGTCGCCCTGGGGCAGCACGATCTCGACGTCGATCGGCACCATGGCGGCGTCTTCCGCGCGCTTGGGGGCGGTAAGGCGCACCAGCGGGCTCGCCTCCTCGATCGGCCGCTCGCCGAACACGTCCGGCCTGAGCGACTTCCAGGTGGCATCGGCGCCCGGCTCTTGCGCCGCGGCGGCGTTGATGGCGACGGCGGAGAAGAAGGCGACGGCAAGGAACAGGCGGATTCGGCGATGCATGGCGACCTCCCGGCCTGCCGGATCGTTGGCCGTCCGGCGGTTGGTGCGCATCATACACCCCTTCGGCGTAAAATTGCAGGCACGAACGCGCGAGCGCGTCGACGCGGCTTGCGCGGCAGACAGGCGCCCGGCATCCTTCCGGCTGGCGGGGCAGTCTCGCTGTCGCGTGACGAACAGGCTTCCGCGACGCCATTCATCAGGTGATCGCCATGCTCTCGCGCCGCTCTCTTCTCAAGGCTGCCGCGGCCTCGCTGCTGGCCGCGCCTCTCGCCGTCGCAGGCGGGAAGGACGCGCAGGCGCAGTCCGCCCCCACCAGCCGCCCGCCGGCCCCGCGCCGCGAGCCGCGCCCGGCGCCGCGACGCGGCTATACCTGGGTGCCCGGCCACTGGGCCTGGATGCCGCGCCGGGGATGGGTGTGGTCGGCAGGTCATTGGGAGGAGAACCGCCGCGGCTTCGACTTCGTCGGCCCGCGCTGGGTGTTCCGCCGGGGCCAGTGGGTCTACGAGCCCGGCCGCTGGGTCCGCGCCTGGCGCTGAAGGGGATGGTAGTCGCGGCCGGGTTGTCCCCTCGATGTTACCTCCTGTGGTGCGATTGTAGGCGTTGGCGACCAGCGCTAAGCTTCCCTTCGGAAAACAACCGGGGGAATGCCCATGTCCAAATCCGTCGCAACCAAGCTCACCGTCGTCGCCGTGATAGCTCTCCTTGCCGCCGGCTGCTCCAACACCCAGCGCCGCACCGGCACGGGCGCGCTGATCGGCGCCGGCACCGGCGCGGTGATCGGCGGCATTGCCGGCGGCGGCACCGGCGCGGCGTGGGGTGCGGGCATCGGCGCGGTGGCGGGCGGCGCCATCGGCGCGGCGACCGCGAACTGACCAAGGCGCGGGCGCATCGCTTCGGCCTTCAAACGGCGTGCCGCCCCGGCTATGACGGGGCGGCATTGCGAGGAGGCGGACGTGAGCGTCACGATCTACGGCATCAGGAACTGCGACACGATGAAGAAGGCCCGCGCCTGGCTGGACGGCCACGGCGTGGCCTATGCCTTCCACGACTACAAGACCGCCGGCATCGACGCTGCCCGGCTGACGCAATGGGCCGGCAAGGTGGGCTGGGAGGTGCTGCTCAACCGCGCCGGCACAACCTTCCGCAAGCTCGACGAGTCGCAGAAGGCGGGGCTTGACGAGGGCAAGGCTCTCGCCCTGATGGAGGCGCAGCCCTCGCTCATCAAGCGCCCGGTGCTCGACATCGACGGCGAACTGACCGTCGGCTTTAAGCCGGAGGCCTACGAGATGCGGTTCGGCTGAGGCCAGCTACAGCCCGATGCCGCCGAGCGGCTCGGTCTCGTACCGGTTGTCGAAGCCGGCGATGAGCGGGCGCGCCTTGGCGATGGTCGCCTGTACCGAGGGCAGGGCGAGCGAGGCCTTGTGATCCTCCGCGCTGTCCCACACTTCGGTGATCCAGATCGCATCCTCGTGGGACGGGTCGCGGGCCAGCACATAGCTGAGACAGCCTGGCATGAAGTCCATGTCGTCGAGCATGATGTCGAGCAATTCCTCGCGCCGCCCGGGAGCGGCGAGCATCCTGCCGATCAGACCGTACATTGCTGCTCCTCTCGATGGGTTCGACTCTCGCTTTGGCGATAATACAGCCGAAGCGCTGTCGCGGCAGGGCGTCACCCCTTGATCCCGCGCGGCTTCCCTGCCACATCCGCGCGCATGGACGCTCTCTCCAATTCCGCCGCCTCGCCGATCGCGACCGAAGTGGCGCGCCGGCGCACCTTCGCGATCATCTCGCATCCGGACGCGGGCAAGACCACGCTGACCGAGAAGCTGCTGCTGTTCGGTGGCGCGATCCAGCTCGCCGGCCAGGTGCGCGCCAAGAAGGACCGGCGCTCGACGCGCTCGGACTGGATGGCGATCGAGCGCGAGCGCGGCATCTCGGTAGCCACCTCGGTAATGACTTTCGAGTTCGACGGCCATGTGTTCAACCTGCTGGACACGCCGGGCCATGAGGACTTCTCGGAGGATACCTACCGCACGCTGACCGCGGTCGACGCGGCGGTGATGGTGATCGACGCCGCCAAGGGCATCGAGGCGCGCACCCGCAAGCTGCTGGAAGTGTGCCGCCTGCGCGACATACCGATCATCACCTTCATCAACAAGATGGACCGTGAGAGCCGCGATCCGTTCGAGATTCTCGACGAGATCGAGAAGACGCTGGCGCTCGACACCACGCCGATGACCTGGCCGGTCGGGCAGGGGCGCGATTTCGTCGGCACCATGGACATCGCCAGCGGCGGCATGCGCCTGCTCGACGGCGATGAGGGCAAGACCGGCGCGTTGCGGCAGATGAGCATGGGCGAGATCGCCGCGCTCAATGTCACGCTCGACGAGGCGAAGCTCGCCGAGGAACTCGGGCTGGTGCGCGAGGTCTGCAACCCGTTCGAGCTCAAGGCTTTCCTGGAGGGGCATCTGACCCCGGTCTATTTCGGCTCGGCGCTGCGCAACTTCGGCGTCGGCGACCTGCTCGAAGGGTTGGGGCGCTATGCCCCGCCGCCGCGCGCGCAGCAGGCGGACAAGCGCCGTGTCGAGGCGGAAGAGCCGCGCATGACCGCCTTCGTGTTCAAGATCCAGGCGAATATGGACCCGAACCACCGCGACCGCATGGCGTTCGCGCGGCTGTGCTCAGGCCGGTTGCAGCGCGGCATGAAGGCGAAGCTGGTGCGCACCGGCAAGCCGATGGGGCTCGCCACGCCGCAATTCTTCTTCGCCCAGGACCGCCAGCTGGCCGAGGAGGCCTATGCCGGCGACGTCGTCGGCATTCCCAACCATGGTAATCTGCGCATCGGCGATACGTTGACCGAGGGCGAGGACATCAATTTTGTCGGCGTGCCGAGCTTCGCGCCGGAGATCTTGCGCCGGGTGAAGCTGCCCGACGCGATGAAGGCCAAGAAGCTCAAACAGGCGCTGCAGGAAATGGCCGAGGAGGGCGTGGTGCAGGTGTTCCGCCCCAGCGACGGTTCGCCGGCGCTGGTGGGCGTGGTCGGCCCGCTGCAGCTCGATGTGCTGAAGAACCGGCTGGAGGCCGAGTACGGGCTGGAGGTCGGCTTCGACATGTCGGAATTCCAGCTCGCCCGCTGGGTGTCGGCCGAGGACCCGAAGCGGGTCGAGGAATTCGCCGCCGGCAACCGCCTGTCCACCGCCGAGGACCTTGATGGCGACCTCGTCTTCCTCAGCCCGTCCGCCTTCATGATCGGCTATACCGGCGACCGCTGGCCGGGCATCGTCTTCACCGATGTGAAGGACGTACGGAAGGCCGCCTGAGCACGGCCTTCCCGCGTCTCGGGTCGCGGCACGCTAGCGGCTTACCACTATCTGTGTATTGGCGCGGCCATATTCGGTGACGAGCGCGAACAGCGCCTTGGCGTTGCCGGGGTGCAGGCGCACGCAACCATGCGAGGCGGGGCGGCCGAGCCGGCGCAGGTCGTTGGTGCCGTGGATCGCCCAGCCCTTGTGGAAGAAGATGGCATAGGGCATCGGCGCGTTGTCGTATTTGCGCGAGAAGTAGCGCTTGTGCATGCGCCCGGGCCGATACGTGCCCACCGGCGTGCGATAGCCCTTGCGGGCGGTCGAAACCGGCCAGGAATGGCGCTGCACGCCTTCCACCCACACCTCCATGCGCTGCTTGGACAGGCTGATCCGCGCCACGACACGGGGCGTGAAGACCGGCTTTGGATCGGCAACCGGCGGGGTGAGCGAACTCTGCACCATCGGTGGGGGTGTGGCGGCGGGGGCGGGCTCCGGTGTTGTCGAGACCATCGGCGCGGAAAGTGCCGCCGGGGTGGCGGTGGAGACCGGTGTCGTGTCCGCCGGTGCCGCCACGGTGGCTGGAGGGGCAATGCCGGGAGCAGCCTCCGGCAGATCCGTGGTCTGCGTCGCGTCAACCGCCGCGGCGACGCGAACTTCTGAATGGCCCGGCTGCGCCAGCAGCAACGTCAGAGCCAAGGCGAGTGCCGAACCTATGGATTTCATCCCGGTCCCTCAACCGATTGCGTCATCAATATGACACGCGCCGGCCGTGTGCGGGAGAGTTGAACCTGCATTCCCCAAGTGGCGTGTCGTTTGAGGTGAAGATCGCCTGTATCCGAG
>NZ_JAHBGC010000035.1 GCF_018390645.1 Ancylobacter dichloromethanicus | reverse complement strand
TTCCCGGCTGATCCCGCCAAAGCCCTACGGTCTCACCTGATCCTTCGTGTAACAGGGGTGCGCAACTGGGCCTTGAGGCGGTCGAGGTCGAGCGCGCGGAAGGCGTCCCATTCGGTGACGATGACGAGGCAGTCGGCGCCCTCGGCGCATTCATAGGGGCCGGTGGCGTACATGACGGCGTCGGGAAGGACCTTGCGCGCCTCTTCCATGCCGACCGGGTCATAGGCGCGGATCTTCACGCCGCGGTCGACCAGCGACTGGATGATGTTGATGGCCGGGCTGTCGCGCATGTCGTCGGTGTTGGGCTTGAAGGTCAGGCCGAGCACCGCGACGGTGGCGCCGCGCGGGGGAACGCTCAGCGCCTCCAGCACCTTGCGGCCCATGGCGGCCTTGCGGGTCTCGTTCACCGTGGCGACGGTCTCGATGAGGCGGATCGGCGTGCCGGCCTCCTGCGCGGTGCGGGTCAGGGCCAGCGTGTCCTTGGGAAAGCAGGAGCCGCCATAGCCCGGCCCGGCATGCAGGAATTTCGGGCCGATGCGGCGATCGAGGCCGATGCCGCGTGCCACTTCCTGCACGTCGCCGCCGACCTTCTCGCACAGATCGGCCAGTTCGTTGATGAAGGTGATCTTCATCGCCAGGAAGGCGTTCGAGGCATATTTGATCAGCTCGGCATTGGCGCGCTCGGTGAACAGCAGCGGCGCCGCGTTGAGCGAGAGCGGGCGGTAGAGCGCCTTCATCACCTCGCGGGCGCGCGGATCGTCGGTGCCGACGACGATGCGGTCGGGCCGCTTGAAATCCTCGATCGCCGCGCCCTCGCGCAGGAATTCCGGGTTGGAGACGACCGCGATGTCGGCCTCCGGGGTCGCCTCGCGGATGATGTGTTCGAGATCGGCGCCGGTGCCCACCGGCACGGTCGACTTGGTGACGACGACGGTGAAGCCGTTTGCCGCGCGGGCGATCTCGCGCGCGGCGGCATGGACGTAGGACAGGTCGGCGTGCCCGTCGCCGCGCCGCGAGGGCGTGCCGACCGCGATGAACACCACTTCCGCCTCGGCCACCGCCTCGGCAAGATCGGTGGTGAAGCGCAGCCGGCCGCCGGCGACGTTGCGGGCGACCAGTTCGTCGAGGCCCGGCTCGAAGATCGGCATGATGCCCGCCTTCAGGCGCTCGATCTTCGAGACGTCCATGTCGACGCAGGTGACGTCGTGGCCGAAATCGGAAAAGCAGGTGCCGGAGACCAGGCCGACATAGCCTGTACCGATCATCGCGACGCGCATGGGTGACTCTCACTGCGGTTGACGGCGGTGGCTCCGGTTACCGGCGGGGAGCCACCATGCCCTTTAGCCAATTGTGCGCGGCTTTTCGAGAGGCAAGGTGCCGCGCACGGTTGCGGAGGCTGAGATTCGCAGGCTTTTGCGTCGGTTGGGCGACATTCGCCCCCTTCGCGGCGCCGGACCGCACGGCACTGTGATGACGCGACGTCAAGACGTCCGGAGTGACTTTAAGTAAAACAGAGATGTGCCGGCGAGAAATGACTAAATTAGACTAATTAAAAACAAGCAATTACGAAATCTTTAGTTGACAGATCGGGCGCTGCGGAGGGATTAGGCGGCGGTGTTTGCCTCTCTCTCCGGTGTTTTTCGCCCATGCCTCGCCGTTTCCGTGCCGCCAGTGCCGTACTGGCCCGCCGCATTGCGGGATGGGCGGCGGCATTGGCCGTTATTCTCCTCACGTCGTCTCTGCCCGCGCGGGCAGAGATCGCGCTGACGGACGTGACCGGGCGCGAGGTGACGCTGGCGGCGCCGGCGCATCGGCTGCTCATCGACGATGGGCGCTTTCTCATCGCGCTGGCGCTCATCCATCGTGACCCGGTGAGCGTGCTTGCCGCCTGGCCGCGCGACATCAACCGAATCGGCACGCATACTTATGAGGCCTACCGGGCGAAGTTCCCGGCGATCGACCAACTCGCCAAGGTGGCGAGTTCCGCCGGCGCGCTGTCGGTGGAGCAGGTGGTGGCGGCCCGTCCGGACCTCGCCGTGTTCTCGCTGGGCGCGCAGCCCACGCCGGAGGAGCGCGCGCGCATCGAGGCGGCGGGCATTCCGGTGGTGGTGATCGACTTCTTCACCCACCCGCTGACCAATCTCGAACCGAGCCTGACCCTGCTGGGGGAGGCGACCGGGCGGGCGGCGCAGGCGCGGGATTTCCTCGCCTTCCGCCGTGAGCGCCTCGATGCGGTGCGGGCCAAGCTCGACGGGCTGGCGAAGGACGAACGCCCGCGCGTGTTCCTGGAGCCGCATGCCGCGATGACGGCCGACTGCTGCAACTCGCCGGGGCGCGGCAATGTCGGCGACATCATCGAGGCGGTGGGCGGCACCAATATCGGCGCGGCGGTGATCCCGCGTGCCTTCGGCAAGCTGAATCTCGAATACGTCATCGCCCAGGACCCGCAAGTCTATATCGCCACCGGCGGCAGCCACATGGAAGGCACCGCCGGGCTGCTGATCGGGCCCGAATACAGCGCCGAGCGGGCGCGCGAGACGCTGGCGCGGGTCGTCGCCCGGCCGGGCTTTTCCGATCTTGCCGCCGTGCGCGACCACCGGGTGCACGGCCTGTCGCACCAGATGCTCAACTCGCCGCTCGACCTGTTCACGGTCGAGATCCTGGCGAAATGGATCCACCCCGAACGCTTCGCCGCGCTCGACGTCGACCGGACGGTGGCGGAGGTCAATGAACGCTTCCTCGCCGTGCCGGTCGAGGGGCCCAACTGGATAAGCCTCGACTGACGGGGTCGCCCGCCGGGGGCGGCGCCGTCGCGAACCTTCAGCCATCATCAACGGAGAAACGTCATGCCGATCGACGCGACTTTTGCCCGGCCCCGCCTGCGTGCCCTCGCCCTCGCTTCCGTCGCGCTGCTCGGCCTTGCCGGGGCGGCCCTCGCCGACCCTGAATTCGTCAAGACGGTGAAGCCCGGCGCGGGCCTCTACGAACTCGTTTTCAGCGCGCCGATGAACCGCGTCTACGTCGCCGCCGCCGGCACCCGCGGGGCCAACGAGACCTTCGTCTACGCGCTCGACCCCAAGACGCTGGAGACCAAGGAGACGATCGCGCTCGGCGACGACCCGGTGTTCGGCCTCGGCATCAACAACAAGACCAAGACGCTCTACGGTACCCAGACCCGCGACGGCTCGCTGGCGATGATCGACCTCGCCTCCGGCAAGGTGGTAGCCAGGTTGACCAAGGGCGAGAAGGCGCATGTGCGCGAGGTTGCCGTCGACGAGGCCGCCGACCGCGCCTATGTGACGGTGCTCGGCATGCGCGACACGCCGAGCGCGGTGTGGATCGTCGACGGCGCCAAGAAGGCGATCGTTGACAGCATCGACGACCTCGTCGGCGGCATTGCCGGCATTTCGCTCGACGCGAAGAACAACCGCCTGTTCCTCTCGGCGCTGCAGGCCAATGAAGTGGTGGTGGTGGACCTCGCCACCAAGAAGGTGACCAACCGCTTCCCCTCGGGCGGGGAGGGGTCGATCAACCTCGTCTACGACGCCTCCGGCGACCAGGTGTTCGTCGCCAATCAGGGGTCCGGCGACGTGACGGTGCTGGACGCGCAGGACGGCAAGCTCATCAAGAAGATCCCCACCGGCGCCGGCGCCCTGGGCCTCGCCATCGACCCGCAGCGCAGCCTGCTCTACGTCACCAACCGGCAGGCCGGCTTCACCTCGCTGGTCGACACCAAGACGCTGGAGCCGATCGCGAACATCGTCACCGGCTCGATGCCGCAGACCGTCGCGGTCGATGCCGCCAGCGGCAACGCCTATGTCTCCAACAAGCTCAAGAGCGCCGGCCGTCCCCCGCGCCCGGCCGCGCCGCCGGCCGGCGCCACGCCGGGAGCCCAGCCGGCCTCGGTGCCGGCCGCCGCGGCACCGCGCCCGCGTCCGGTGCCGATGGTCGACCCCTATGGCGACACCGTCACCCTCATCACGCCCTGATCGGCGCAACCCCCGATCGGCGAGAGCCGGAGCCCATCCTCATGAGTGTTTCCCACGGAGCGATGCGCATGCGCGATGGCGCGGGGAAGGCGGCCGCGAAGCAGGCGGCCTTCGCTCCCGCCCTGCCGTTCGCGCTGGTTTCCGGCGAGGAAACGCTTGTCGGGCGGGGCTGCGCCGGCCTTGTCGGCGCCGGGCCCGAACCGCTTGGGGAACGGGCGCGGCGCCTGCTCGACACGCCGGCGGACGCTCCGGCCGTCGTGGTCGGCGCGCTGCCCTTCGCGGCGGAGGCGCCGGTCCATCTCTACCGGCCGGCCGAACTGTCGCGCCGGCCCGGCCGCGCCGGCTTCGCCGCGGCCTTCCCCCCGCCCGCACTGGTACGGCCGGAGGCGGGCGCGCCGGCGCGCTGGCAGGTAACGCCGGAACCTTCGCTCGCCGCCTATCGCGACGCGGTAGCCGCAGCACTGGCGCAGATGGCGCGCGGCGAGGACGGTTTGCGCAAGATCGTGCTCTCGCGCAGCCTGAAGCTTACCGCGGACCGGCCGGTCGACGCCCAGGCGCTGCTGCGGGCGCTGGCGCAGGACCTGAGCGTTACCGCCTTCTGCGTGCCGCTGCCGTCCAGTACGGCACCGCGCGCGCTGGTCGGAGCGACGCCGGAACTGCTGGTGTCGAGGCGCGGGGCGCAGGTGTTCTCGCACCCGCTCGCCGGTTCCGCCCGCCGTTCGCCGGAGCCGGGGGCCGACCGTGCCGCGGCCGAGGCGCTGCGCGCCTCCGACAAGGACCGTCGCGAGCACCGCGAGGTCGTCACCGCCATTCTCGACCAGTTGGCGCCACATTGCGCCGAACTTACCGCGCCCGGCGAACCCGCGCTGACCTCCACCGCCAGCATGTGGCATCTCGGCACGCCGATCGCCGGGCGGCTGCGCGATGCCTCGCTATCGGCGCTCGACCTCGCCGTGCTGCTGCACCCGACTCCGGCGGTGTGCGGCACGCCGCGCGCGCCGGCCGCCCGCGCCATCGCCACGCTGGAAGGCTATGAGCGCGGCTTCTACGCCGGCGCGGTCGGCTGGTGCGCGGCGTCCGGCGACGGCGACTGGCATGTGGCGATACGCTGTGCCGAGCTTGCCGGGCGCACCGCGCGGCTCTACGCCGGCGCCGGCATCGTCGCCGGCTCCGACCCGGCGGCGGAGGGCGAGGAGACCTCGGCCAAGTTCGCCGCCCTGCTCACCGCTTTGGGCATTGACGAACAGGGCCGCCCGCTGACGGAGACTGACGCGTGATACCGCTTCAACAGACCTGGCCGGAGGCATTCGCGACCCGCTACCGCGAGAAGGGCTATTGGCGGGGCGAGACCTTCACCTCGTTTCTGCGCGCCCGCGCGGGCGAATGGCCGGACCGCCTCGCCGTGGTCGGCGGGGAGCGGCGCTGGAGCTTCGCCGAGCTGGAGGCGCGGGCCGAGACGACCGCGCGCGGCCTGCTGGCGCTGGGGCTGAGGCCGGGCGACCGGGTGGTGGTGCAGCTTCCCAACATCGCCGAGTTCCTTTCCGTGGTGTTCGGCCTGTTCCGCGCCCGGCTGGTGCCGGTCTATGCGCTGCCGGCGCACCGGAGCGTGGAGATCATCCATTTCGCCCGCAGCGCCGAGGCGCGCGGCTACATCGTCGCTGACCGGCATGACGGGTTCGATTATCGCCCGCTGGCGCAGGAGGTGCAGCGCGAGGTGCCGGCGGTGGCGCATGTGGTGGTTGTCGGCGAGGGCGGACCGTTCACCGCGCTCGACACGCTTCCCGACGGCTCGGCCATCGAACTGCCGCTCGATGCCGATCCCTCCGAGGCCGCCTTCCTGCAGATTTCCGGGGGGTCGACGGGCTTGTCCAAGCTGATCCCGCGCACCCATGACGACTACATCTATTCCTTCCGGGCCAGCGCCGAGATCTGCGGCCTGACGCCGGAAAGCGTTTATCTCGCGGCGCTGCCGGTGGCGCATAATTTCCCGATGAGTTCGCCCGGCGTGTTCGGCGCGCTCTATGCCGGGGCCCGCGTGGTGCTCGCCCCTTCGCCGAGCCCGGAAGCCGCCTTTCCGCTGATCGCGCGCGAAGGCGTGACCATCACCGGGCTGGTGCCGCCGCTCGCCCTGCTCTGGCTGCAGGCGGCGCCTTCGACCGCGCACGACCTGTCCTCGCTTCGGGTGCTGCAGGTGGGAGGGGCGAAGTTCCTCACCGAATCCGCCCGCCGGGTGAAGCCCGTGCTCGGCTGCACCTTGCAGCAGGTGTTCGGCATGGCCGAGGGGCTAGTGAACTATACCCGCCTCGACGACCCGGAGGAGGTCATCGTCTCCACCCAGGGACGCCCGATCAGCCCGGACGACGAGGTTCTCATCCTGGACGATGAGGGCCTCCCGGTACGTGAGGGCGAGGCGGGCCATCTGCTGACGCGCGGGCCCTACACGATCCGCGCCTATCACAATAATGACGGCGCCAATGCCCGCGCCTTCACGCCCGACGGATTCTACCGCACCGGCGACGTGGTGAAGCGCACGCCGGAGGGTTATCTCGTGGTGCAGGGCCGGGCCAGCGACCATATCAACCGGGCCGGCGAGAAGATTTCCGCCGAGGAGATCGAGGAACATCTGCTCGGCCATCCCAATGTGTTCGACGCCGCCGTGGTCTCGCTGCCGGACGATTTCCTCGGTGAGCGCTCCTGCGCCTTCATTATCGCGCAAGGGGACAAGCCGAAGGCGGCGGCGCTGAAGGCGTGGATGCGCACGCGCGGCCTTGCCGATTTCAAGGTGCCGGACCAGATCGTGTTCGTCGACGGTTTCGAGACCACGGCGGTCGGCAAGGTCTCGCGCAAGGAGCTGCGCGCCAGCCTGCGCCGGCGCTTCCTGGCACAGGCGGAGGGCTGACATGAGCGTGAAGGGTACCGCCAAGGGACTGCCGACCATTGCCCCCTACGAGCTGCCGCGCGCCGACGAACTGCCCGCGCCGCGCGCGCCGTGGAAGCTGGAGCGCGACCGGGCGGGCCTGCTGATCCACGACATGCAGAACTATTTCCTGCGCGTCTTCACGCCCGATGCTTCGCCGCTGGCGCCGGCGGTGGCCAATATCGCGGCGCTGGCGGCGGCCGCCCGCGCGGCTGGGGTGCCGGTGTTCTACACCGCGCAGGAGGGCGACCAGGACCGGCGCGACCGGGGTTTGCAGGCCGACCTGTGGGGCCCGGGCATGAGCGGGGCGGCCGAGCACCAGCCGATTCTCGCCGCGCTCGCGCCGCAGCCGGGCGACCACACATTGGTGAAGCACCGCTACAGCGCATTCCAGCGCTCGAACCTGGAAACGTTGCTGCGCGCACGCGGGCGCGACCAGCTTATCATCTGCGGCGTCTACGCGCATATCGGCTGCACGCTCACCGCCGCCGACGCCTTCATGCGCGACATCGAGCCGTTCATGGCCGCCGACGCGCTGGCGGATTTCTCCCGCGCCCGGCACGACCACGCCCTGTCCTATGTCGCGGAGGTCTGCGGTGTGCCGCTGACGAGCGCGCAGATACTGGAGGTGCTGTGATGGCCATCGAGCCCGCCGACATCCGCCGGATCGTCACCCCGGCCGCGCCGGTGACGCGCGAGACCATGCGCGCGGACATCGCGAAGATGCTGCACGAGGACCCCGAGGAAATCGGCGGCGGCGACAGCCTGATCGACCTCGGCCTCGATTCGATGCGGGCAATGAATCTGGTGCTGCTGTGGAGCGAAGGCGGGCTGGACCTCGAATTCGCGCACTTCGCCGAGAACCCGACGCTGGATGGCTGGTGGGCGCTGGTCGACGCACGCCAGCGCGCCCGTCCACCGCTGCAGGGCGGCTGACGCGATGAGCGAGGCCGGCGCGCAGCCTCCCCCCGAGGCGCATCCGCTCACCGAGGCGCAGTCCGGCCTGTGGTACGCGCAGCGGCTCGACCCTTCCAACCCCCTGTTCAACACCGGCCAGTCCATCGCGCTGACCGGGCCGTTCGACCGCGACGCCTTCGAGGCGGCTCTGGCACAGGCCGTGGCGGAGGCGGATGCCCTCGCGCTGCGGATGATCGACGCGCCGGCAGGGCCGGTGCAGGTGCTCGACCCCGCGCAGCGTCCGGTGCTGGAGGTGATCGACGTTTCCCGGGCGGGCGACCCGATGGCCGCCGCGCAGGCGGAGATCGCCCGCGACATGGCGAGGCCGATCGACCCGACCCGCGAGAAGCTCGCCGCCGAGCGGCTGTTCGTGCTGGGGCCGCAGCGCCATGTCTGGCAGCAGCGCATTCATCACCTCGCCATTGACGGCTACGGGATGATCCTGCTCACCCAGCGGGTCGCCGAACTCTACAATGCCCACCGCCGCGCGAGCGACCCCGGCGCGCCGCTGCCGGGCATGGCCGCCGCGTTCGCGGAGGATGCCGCCTATCGCGCTTCCGGCAAAAGGGCGACCGACGGCGCCTATTGGCGCGAGCTGTTCGCGGACCGGCCGGAGGTGGCGGGCCTCGCCGCCGGCGCGCCGGTGAGCGCGCCACGCTTCCACCGCCGCGCGGTGGAGATCGACGCGGCAACGTTCGCGCGAGTGCGGGGAAGCGCCGAGCGCACCGCCATCCCCTGGCCGGACGTGGTGACGGCGCTGGCGGCGGCCTATGTCGGGCGCCACACCGGCACGCCGGAGGTGGTGGTCGGGGTACCGTTCATGGCGCGGCTCGGCAGCGCGGCGGCGCGGGTGCCGGCAATGCTGATGAACGTGCTGCCGCTGCGCGTCGCGATGCCCGAGAGGGGCGGGATCGACGACTATCTCGGCGCGGTGGCGAAGAGCCTCACGCGGGCGCGCCGGCACGGGCGCTACCGCTCCGAGCAGTTGCGGCGCGACCTGCGGCTGGTGGGCGGCCAGCGCCGGCTGCACGGGCCGCTGATCAACCTGCTGCCCTTCGACGAGACGCCGCGCTTCGAGGGGCTGGAAAGCCGGCTGGACGTGCTGTCGACCGGGCCGGTGGAGGACATCACCTTCACCTTCCGCCTGCACGGCACGGACGGGCTGCGGCTGGAGGTCGACGCCAATCCGGACCTCTACTCCGCCGAAGAGGTGGCGGCGCATGCCGCAAGGCTGGCGCAGTTCCTCGCGGCGGCGAGCGCGGCGGAGACGCTGGACGACGTGCCGACCGCGACGCCTGAGGAGGCGCGCCGGCACCTGTTCGAGCTCAACGCCACCGACCACGCCGTGCCCGACACCACGCTGGCGGCGCTGATCGAGACGCGGATGCGGGAGGTGCCGCACGCGCCGGCCCTTCGCTTTGCCGGCGAAGAAATGGATTATGCGACGCTGGACGCGCGGAGCCGGGCGCTGGCGGAACGGCTTGTGGCCGCGGGCGAGAGCGGCATCGTCGCGGTGGCGCTGCCGCGCTCGCTGGAGCTGGTGGTGGCGCTGGTCGCGGTGCTGCGGGCGGGGCTCGCCTATCTGCCGCTGGACCTCGCCCAGCCCGATGCGCGGCTCGCCCGCATCCTCGCCTCGGCGCAACCGCGCCATGTGCTGGCACGGGCCGAGGATACCCACCGCTTCGACGGCAAGGTCGAGGTGCTCGCCCCCGGCGACTGGCCGGTCGTGCCGACCGGGGCGGGGATCGACGGCCCGGCGCCCGAGGACGCGGCCTATGTGATCTACACCTCCGGCTCGACCGGCGAGCCCAAGGGGGTCGTCATCGGCCACCGCGCCATCGTCAACCGGGTGGAATGGATGCGGGCGCATTATGGATTCACGCCCGCCGACCGCATCCTGCAGAAGACACCGGCGAGCTTCGACGTCTCGGTGTGGGAGTTCTTCCTGCCCTTGATGGCGGGGGCCTGTCTGGTGATCGCCCCGCCGGAGGCGCATCGCGACCCTGTCGCGCTGGCGCGGATCATCGCAGAGGAGGGCATCACCACGGCGCATTTCGTGCCCTCCATGCTGGCGGCGTTTCTCGCCGAGCCGGCCGCCAGGGGCCTCGCGCTCACCCGCGTGTTCTGCTCGGGCGAGGAACTTCCGGCCGATCTGCGCGACCGCTTCCACCGCACATTGCGCGCCGAGCTGCACAATCTCTACGGCCCGACCGAAGCGGCGGTCGATGTGAGCTACTGGCCGGCCGGGCCCGAGGACCGATCCCGCCCGGTGCCGATCGGCTTTCCGGTGTGGAACACGCGGCTTTACGTGCTGGACGAGATGGACCGGCCGCAGCCGCCCGGCGTGCCGGGGCATCTCTTTCTCGGCGGCGTGCAACTGGCGCAGGGCTATCTGGGCCGGCCGGATCTGACCCGGGAGCGCTTCCGGCCCGACCCGTTCAGGCCCGGCGAGCGGATCTACGCCACCGGCGATCTCGCGCTGTGGCGACCGGACGGGGCGGTGGTGTTTCTCGGCCGCTCCGACCACCAGGTGAAGATACGCGGGCTGCGCATCGAGCTCGGCGAGATCGAGGCGGCGGTGATGGCATCCGGCCGCGTGCGGCAGGCGGCCATTCTGGCGCGCGAGGATGGCGGCACGACGCGGATCGTCGCCTATGTGGTGGCCGAGCCGGGCGCCGAGCTTGCCGCGCTCAAGGCGGAGGTCGCCGCCCGGGTGCCGGACTACATGGTGCCCGCCGCTTTCGTGAGGCTCGACGCGCTGCCGGTGAACGCCAATGGCAAGCTCGACCGCGGGGCTTTGCCGGCACCGGACTTCGCCGGCCGCGGAGGCCGTTTGCCGGCGACGCCGGGCGAGCGAAGGGTCGCCGCGCTGTTCGCCGAACAGCTCAAGCTCGACGCGCCGGTGGCGGCGGAGGACGATTTCTTCTCGCTGGGCGGGGATTCGCTCGGCGCCGTGGCGCTGCTGCTGCGGGTGCGGGAGGCGTTCGGGCGCGATCCCGGCCTCGGCGCTCTGTTCGCCCAGCCGACCGTGGAGGGCTTCGCCCGGCTGCTCGACGCCGAGGCGCCGGCGGAGGATCTGGGGCTGGCCCCGCTGATCACCCTGCTGGAAGGCGGGCCCGACCTGCCGCCGCTTTTCGTCCTTCACCCGGCGGGCGGCATCTCCTGGTGTTACGGGCGGCTGGCGCGGGCGCTGGTCCCCCGCCGCACCGTGTATGGCGTTCAGGCGCCGGCGCTGGCGCCGGGCATCGCCCCACCGGCGAGCCTGGAGCAACTGGCGGCGGAGTATGTCGAGCGCATCCGCGCGGTGCGCCCGCACGGACCCTATCACCTGCTCGGCTGGTCGGTCGGCGGCATTCTCGCCCAGGCGATGGCGGTTCGGCTGGCCGAGATCGGTGCCGAGGTGGGCGTGGTGGCGATGCTGGATTCCTACCCCTGCGATGTCTGGCGCGGCGAGCCGGACCCGGGCGAGGACGGGGCCTTGAAGGCGCTGCTCGCCATTGCCGGCCACGACCCCGACCGGCTTCCGGCGCTGGCGCTGACGCGGCCCTCGGTGCTCGCTTTCCTGCGCGCCTCCGACAGCCCTCTGGGCCAATTGCCCGACGCGGCACTCGACGGCGTGGTGCGGGTGGTGGCGGGCAATAACCGGCTGGTGCGCGGCCATTTCCATCGCCGCTATGAAGGCCCGGTGCTGCATTTCCGCGCTGCACTGGACCATGCGGGCCGGGACTTGTCTCCGGCGCAGTGGCGGCCTTATGCCGGGTCGGTCGAGGTGACGGACATTTCCGCGCTCCACGCCCATCTCACCGGACCGGAGGCGGTGCAGGTCATCGCCCCGGTGCTGGCGCGGGCGCTGGAATCGGTCGAACAGCGGGAGGAGGCGGCATGCGCGACAGCGGTCTGAGGGACAAGATCGCGCTGGTGACCGGCGCGGCCGGCGGCATCGGTACGGCCGTGGTGCGCCAATTGGTGGCGGAGGGCGTGCGCGTCGTCGCCACCGATCGCGACGAGGCGGGGGTGAGTACGCTGGCGAACGAGTTGGGCGCCGCCGTCATCCCGGCCTTGCTCGACGTGCGCTCCAGCGAGGCGGTGGATGCGCTGGTGGCGCGCATCGAGGGCGACATTGGCCCGATCGACCTGCTGGCCCATGTGGCCGGGGTGCTGTCCCATGAACCGGTGACCAGCCTTTCCGACGCCGAGTGGGAGCGGGTGCTCGACATCAACGCCACCGGCGTGTTCCGGGTCGGCCGGGCGGTGGCGCGGGTGATGCAGCCGCGCAAGCGCGGGGCGATGGTGGTGGTGTCGTCCAACGCCGCCGGCATTCCGCGCCACGCCATGGCGGCCTATGCCGCCTCCAAGGCGGCGGCGACCATGTTCACCCGCTGCCTCGGGCTGGAACTGGCGCCGCACGGCATACGCTGCAACATCGTCGCGCCCGGCTCGACCCTGACCCCGATGCAGACCGGCATGTGGGCGGACGAGCACGGCGCGGCGCGGGTGATCGCGGGGACGCTGGAAACCTTCAAGGCCGGCATCCCGCTGGCCAAGCTGGCGACCCCGGACGACATCGCCGACGCGGTGCTGTTCCTGCTCTCGGCGCGCGCCGGCCATGTCACCATGGCCGACCTCTATGTCGATGGCGGCGCCACGCTCAGGGGGTGATCACACCGCCCGGTCGACGATCACCTGCAGGAAACCCTGCGAACAGCGCTCGACGCGGGCCTCGACCCGGTAGACGCGGGCCAGCGTCTCCGGCGTGATCGCCGCGCCCGGCGGGCCGTCGGCGGCGACCGCGCCGCGCTCCAGCACCACGATACGGCGGGCGTAGCGGGCGGCCTGGGCGATGTCGTGCAGCACGATGATCACGATGATGGAGCGTTCGCGCGCCAGTTCCTCGACCAGTTGCATCACCCGCATCTGGTGGTGGATGTCGAGCGCGCTGGTCGGCTCGTCGAGCAAAAGCACGGTCGGCTCGCGCACGATGGACTGGGCGAGGCTGGCGAGCTGGCGCTGGCCGCCGGAGAGCTCGTCCAGCCCGCGCAGGGCGAGATCGGCAATGCCGAGCCGCTCCAGTGTCGCGAAGGCGCGGGCCTGCGCTCCGGCGGTGGAAAGCGTCTCGTCGCGTGCCGACATCAGCGCCGAGAGCGTCGCCTCGAACACGGTGAGCGCCACGCGCTGCGGCAGTGCCTGCGGCATGTAGGTGACATGGCGGGCATGGCCGGCGACGGACAGGCCGGTGAGTTCGGTGTCGTCGAGGCGGATCGAGCCCCTCGCCGGCACCAGCCCGGCGAGCGCGCGCAGCAGGGTGGTCTTGCCGGCCGCGTTCGGCCCGATCAGCGCGGTGACGCCGCCGCCGGAAATCGCCGGGAGGGTCAGGTCCTCGATGATGCGGCGCCGGCCATAGCCGACCGACAGCCCCTCGATGGCGAGACGCGGCGCCATCACAGCCGCTCCCGCCGGGCGAAGATGAGCGCCATGAAGAACGGCACGCCGATCAGCGCGGTGACGATGCCGACCGGCAGCAGCGCGCCGGGCACGATGAGCTTCGAGCCGACGGAGGCCAGCGACATGATGACCGCGCCGGCCAGCAGCGAGGCGGGCAGGAAGAAACGGTGGTCCTCGCCGACCAGCATGCGGGCGATGTGCGGGGCGACCAGGCCGATGAAGCCGATGGTGCCGACAAAGGCGACCGAGGTGGCGGCCAGCAGGCTCACCCGCAGCAGCGAGAAGAAGCGCAGCCGCCGGACCGAGATGCCGAAGGAACGCGCCCGGTCCTCGCCGAGCCGCAGCGCCGTCATCCGCCAGGAGGCGGCGAGCGAAAACGGCACGACGGCGGCGGTGACCAGCGCCAGCACGCCGAGCTTGCCCCATGTGGCGCGCGACAGGCTGCCCATGCTCCAGAACACCAGTTGCTGCAGCGCCTCCTGGCTGGCGACATACTGCACCAGCGCCACCAGCGCGTTGAAGGTGAACACCAGCGCGATGCCGAACAGCACCAGCGTCTCCACCCCGGTGCCGCGCAGATTGGCCATCGCCTGCAGCATCAGCACCGAGCCGAGGGCGAAGATGAAGGCGAAGGCCGGCAGGTTCCATTCCGCCGGTACGACCGGCAGGCTCACCCCCAGCACCAGCGCCAGCGCCGCGCCGAAGGAGGCGGCGGAGGACACGCCCAGCGTGAACGGGCTCGCCAGCGGGTTGTTGAGGATGGTCTGCATCTCCGCCCCGGCGAGAGCCAGCGCCGCTCCCACCAGCACCGCCATCAGCGCATAGGGCAGCCGCACCTCCCAGATGATGACGCGGGAGGGGGCATCGAGGCCGGCGGGGTCGAAGAGGCCGGACACCACGTCGGCGAGCGGCAGGTTGGAGGGGCCGGTGGCGATGTCGAACAAGAGCGCCACCACCATCAGCGCGCCGAGCGTGGCGACGAGGAGGATGCGCCGGCGCACGAGGCGCGCATAGGCCGCGCGTTCGCCTTCATGGGGCACGGATGGGGCCGCCGTTCCGGCATCGGGTGGGGCAGAGGGCGGGCTCATCCTGTCTCCAGCGGCCGTGCGGCACCAAGGGGTTCTGCATGAGCCGCGGAGGAGGGTCAAGTTCCTGCTGGGTCAAGGAAAATTCTGGAACGGTTCCATTGTGGTGGGCCGCCTGTGGCGGGGGCGGGCGGAGGGGCCGACTTCCCCCTTTTCATCTCTCCCCGCGGGGAGAGGGAGAGAGCGACCTTGAAGCCGGGGCTTGGCGCCGGGGGCCCATTGGGGCAAGACGTGGAGCACCGGGCACGCCCGGCCTGACCTGATCGTCTCCCTCCTGCTTCCTTCCCGCGCGGCGCTTTCCCGATGAATCCCGTCACCCTGCCCGATGCCGAATGGTTCGACCTCGCGCCCGAAGGCGGCGGGGCGCCGTGGCGGATCTTTCTTGCCCGGCCGCCGGGGGAGGCGCCGGCGGCGGGGTTCCCCGCCCTGTTCATGCTCGACGCCAATGCCGGCTTTGCCACCTTCGTGGAGGTGCTGCGGCGCGGCGCGGTGCGCCCGGCGGCGACCGGCATCGGCCCGGCGGTGCTGGTCGGCATCGGCTATCGCGAGGGCGAGGATGCCCGGGCGCGGCGCACTTTCGACTATACGACGGGGCCGGGCGCCGAAGCCGGCCGGGCCGGCGAACGGCCGACCGGCGGGCGCGACGCCTTCCTCGCCTTCATCGAGCAGGTGCTGAAACCGCACATCGCGCGCGAGGTGCCGCTGGACCCGGCGCGGCAGACGCTGTTCGGCCATTCGCTCGCCGGCTGGTTCACGCTCGATGTGATGGCGCGCGACAGCGCCGCCTTCCGCTCCTATGTCGCGGTGAGCCCCTCGCTGTGGTGGGACGAGGCGCGGCTCATCGAAGGGCTGGCGCTTCCGCGCGTGGTGCCGCCGCGCCTGTCGATGATGGTCGGCGAATGGGAGCAGGCGCTCGCCCCCTGGCAGGCGGCGCGGCCGGAGGCGGCCGAGATGGCGGCGCGGCGGGCGCGGCGGGGCATGGTGGCCCGGGCGCAAGGCTTTGCCGCACGGGCGCGGGACGCGCTCGGGCCCGGCGCGGAGGTGCAGTTCGAAGTGCTGGCGGGCGAGGACCATGCCTCGATCCTGCCGGCGGCGATGGCGCGGGCGCTGCGCTTCGCGCTGGCTGGCGCGCCGGCGGGTGATGCGCCGGAATGAGCGAGGCCGCCGCGAGACGGCGGCGCAGGCAACGACGCTGAAAGGGATGGCGCCGAAGTGATTGGCGCCCGTCCGGCCAGCTTGTAGTTCTAGCGCGAACCAATCGAGATCGGGACCGCCCATGACCGCCACACCGCCCGCTGCCCACCGCGCCGCGCTTCCTTCCTCCCCGGCGGTGCGCCGGCGACAGGCCGTGGCGGGCCTGGTGGTGGCCGCCATCGGCGCCGGCACGCTGGCCGGCGCCTGGTATTTTCAGCTCGTGGTCGGGCTGGCCCCGTGCCCGCTCTGCCTCGAACAGCGGATTCCCTACTATGTCGGCGTGCCGGTGGCGCTGGCCGGTGTGCTGTGCGCGGTCATCGGCAAGGCGGGGCCGGCGCGGGTGGCGCTGGGGCTGGCCGGCATGCTGATGGCGCTCGGCACCTATCTCGCGGTCTATCACGCCGGCGTCGAATGGGGCTTGTGGGCCGGACCGGAGACCTGCTCCGGCGCCGGGCCGGCGGTCGGCGGCGGCAATCTGCTCGGCCAGTTGCAGCAGGCCCGGGTGGTGCGCTGCGACGAGGCGCCGTGGCGGCTCTTCGGCCTGTCGCTGGCCGGCTACAACGCCTTCATCGCGGCGGGGCTGGTGGTGGTGGCGATGTGGGGCGCGACGGCGAAGGACTGAGGGGCGCCGTCATCCCGGCCGAGCGCAGCGAGAGCCGGGATCGCGTGACACTTGCTGACGACCCCGGACAGCGCCTGCGACCGCCTGCGACCCTTGCGGGGTGACGATTTCTCCGCTCACGGGTCCAGCTCGGTGTCCCAGTAGAGATAGTCCATCCAGCTGTCGTGCAGGTAGTTCGGCGGGAAGTGGCGGCCGTTCTGGTGCAGGTCGAACACGGTCGGCTGGAATGGCTTCTGCCGCGGCATCATGTGCGCGGCCGCCGGCATCATGCTGCCCTTGCGCAGATTGCAGGGCGAGCAGGCGGCGACCACGTTCTCCCATGTCGTCTGCCCGCCGCGCGAGCGCGGGATGACGTGGTCGAAGGTGAGGTCCTCGCGCGAATCGCAGTACTGGCAGGTGAAGCGGTCGCGCAGGAACACGTTGAAGCGGGTGAAGGCCGGCTGGCGCGTCGGCCGGATGAAGGTCTTCAGCGACACGACGCTCGGCAGCCGCATCTGGAAGGTCGCGCTGGAGACCTGCCGCTCGTAATATTCGACGATGTTCACACGGTCGAGGAACACGGCCTTGATCGCGTCCTGCCACGCCCAGACCGACAGCGGGTAATAGCTCAACGGCCGGTAATCGGCGTTGAGCACGAGGGCAGGCCAGGCACCCGGTGACAAAGTCGCCGTCAACGCTCGCTCCCAATCAGGAGCGTCAGCACGGTCGCTGAGTCGGCGCCGCGTGACGCACGGCGATACTGTATATGGTGCGTGTCAGTGTTGTGAAGCGCCCGCCGGCATTCCGCCGCAGCGCGGCATGAATGCCACAGCCGCGGCTGTGGCCGGCACGTGCGGGAAGCGGGCCGGCTTACGCCAGCACTTCGGAGAGGAAACTGCCGGCGAGGGCCAGGCCGGTGCCGTCAATGCCATGGGCCAGCCCGCTGGACAGATGCGCCCGCACCGCGATGCCCCGGCCCTGCAGGCTTTCCACCGCGCGCGGCAGCGCCACGGGCGGGACCACCTGGTCGAGATCGCCGTGAATGAGCAGCACCGGCGGGCGGGCGACGATCCCGGCGTCGAATGCGGCGAGGGCGCGCGCGGGTGGCAGGACATGGATGCCGGAGAAACCGACGATGCCGGCCGGCGCCATCTGGCGCCGCAGCCCGGTGTGCAGGGCCATCATCGTGCCCTGGCTGAAGCCGACCAGAGCGAGGCGCGAACCCGGCAGGTTCAGCCGGGCAAGCTCGGCGTCGAGGAACGAATCGAGCGCGCCATGGGCGCTCTGCACTCCGGCCCAGCGCTCGCGGTCGTCGCGCGCGACATAGCCGAACCATTGCCGGCCGACCGGGGCGACGGCAAGTGGCTCGGGCGCGTGGGGCGCGACGAAGGCGGCGCCGGGGAGCAGCGGCGCCCAGTAGTCGCCGAGGTCGATCAGGTCGCGCCCGTCGGCACCGTAGCCGTGCAGCAGCACCACCAGCGAGGTGGCGGGGCCGCCGGAGCGCGGGGCCAGGCGGGGGCCGTCCAGCATCAGTTGATTTCGTCGCTGCGGGCGCTGGCGGCGACCCGTGCGGCATTGCTGTGGTTGAGCAGCGCGTCGATGGTCTCGCGCTCCTTCTCGAAGCTCGCCAGAATCCGCCCGTCCAGCGCGCGGCCACGCGGCAGGCGGATGCGCATCGGGTCGACGAAGCGCCCGTTCACCAGCACCTCGTAATGCAGGTGGGCGCCGGTGGAGAGGCCGGTCGAGCCGATATAGCCGATGAGCTGGCCCTGGCGCACGCGCACGCCCTCGCGGATGCCCTTGGCGAAGCCGGACTGGTGCGAATAGGTGGTGACATAGCCGTTGGCGTGCTGGATCTCGATGCGGCGGCCATAGCCGGAGGTCCAGGCCGCCTTCTTGATGACGCCGTTGCCGGCGGCATAGATCGGCGTGCCGGTGCGGTCGGCCCAGTCCACGCCCGAATGCAGGCGGCTATAGCCGAGGATCGGGTGGCGGCGCATGCCGAAGCCGGAGCGCAGCTGGCCGCCGGAGATCGGCTTGCGGACCAGGAATTTCTTCGCGCTCTTGCCGTCATCGTCATAGAAGTCGACAAGGCCGTCATCCGGCGTCTGGTAACGGTAATAGCGCCGTTCCTCGCCGCCGACGGTGAGGCCGGCATAGAGCACGCCGCCGGCGCCGCCCGCCTCGTCGGGCTCGAACAGCACCTCGAAGGAATCGCCGGCGCGCACGCGGCGCAGGAAATCGACGTCGAAGGAATAGACCCGGATCATGCTCTCGATGACCGGGCGCGGCACCTCGTGGCGCAGCGCGGTCTCCCAGATGCTGTCATAGAGCGTGATGCCGCGCCCGCCGCCGCCGCCGTCCTCGTCGCCGTCCTCCGGCGCCACGTCGGCGACCTGCAGGTCGCTCGCCTCCTGCACCGGCAGGAACCTGCCGCTGTCGGACAGGGCCACGGTCCCCTGATGCCCGTTCTCGCCGAACACCGCGACGCGCAGCGGCATCGCGCCCTCGGTGGCGTTGTCGAGCAGGATCTTCAGCCGCAGCCCGGGGGTGAGCTTGCCCGCCAGCTCGCGCGTGCCGAAGGCGTTGGCGGCGCCGTTGGCGGAGACGTCGGGCACGCCGAGATCGATGAGGATGGAAGCGATGGTGTCGCCGGCCTTGGCGACCACGGTGCGCTCGGTCCAGTCATTGCCGCCGGAGGCGTCGTCGGCGGATTTGTCGACCGAGGAGATGTTCTCGCGCTGCTGAAGCGTGTTCAACGGGTCGGCCGGCCCGGCCGGGGCATAGGCCATCACCCCGAGGCCGGGAAAGGCGGGGGCCCGGCTGTCGGCGGTCGGGACGCTGAACTCGGCGGTCTCGCGCACCTTCATCAGCACGTCTTCCATCGGCAGCTCGGCGGCGAATCTGGTGCTCGGCGGCAGGCTGGCGATGTCGCGCAGGACGATGGTGAGGTCGCCGGTCGGCTCGGCCTGCACCGCCTCGTTGTCGTCATTGGTGGATTCGGCGATCAGCTTGGCGGGGTTGAAGCGCGGCACGTCGACCGAGGCGGCGGTGATCGACTGGGCGAGGTTGGTCGCCACCTTGGTGACGGCGCGGACCCGGATCACCTCCCGGTCGCCTTCCTTGGCCGTGGTCGAGAGCCGCAGCGTCTGCTTGGCGCTGAAGCTTTCCGACAGGATCGACATGCGATCGCCCTTGCGGGCGACATTGGACGGGCGCTCGCCGGCGGCCAGCGCCCCGCGCAGGGCGGAGCGGACGGTTTCCGGCGACTGGGCGAAGCGGTATTCGCCGTCGAGCGCGGCATAGACCGCGCCGCCCATCAGGGCCGCGCCGCAAATGCCGGTGAGCAGGGTGGCCATGAGCCAGCGGATGGAGATGCGGCGGCGGTTGATCGGCTCCTCGGCGTCGCCATCGACGCCGAGCGGGGGCTCGTCGCCAAGGTCGAATGCCGCGAGGTGGGAGCGCCTCACGCCTGCCAGTCCGCGCCTCGTCTCCAACAGGCTTCCCCGCCTTCCCCCAATGTGCGCCTCGCCCCGGGTCCGGGACCTGCGGGCGCACTTGTGTTCAACTTGGCGCCCGAGGACGCGGTGATTTGCGGCCGCCACGTCCTTGGGAGGCAATGGCTTCCGAAGGGCACGGCCTCAGAGGTTATTAATTACCCCCATGGCGAATGGGTGGCGACGATGCCGCCGGCCGCCGCACCCGTCAAGCTGCCACGCCAGCGAATCGACATCGGCGCCGCCCGCAAGCGGCGATGTAAAGCCGGGGCTCACGGCAAAAGGATGGCGGTCCGGTGAGAAGGCGCTTATTGCGCGCTGGCCGCCCGGCTGCGCAGCGGCGAGGGCGGGGGCAGGGGTGGCGCCAGCGGGAGCTGTGCCAGCCGTGTCGCGGCAACGGGTTGCGCCGCCATGGCCGGCACCAGCCCGGCCTGCCGCGGCATCGGTGCTCCGGGCGTGATCGGCCGGTCGAGCGAGGCGGTCGCCGCCGCCGGAGCCGGCGGAGGGGGTGCCGGGGCGCGTTCGGCTTCCGGCACGATGCCCTGCCAGGCACTGGCCAGCGAGGTGGGCGCGGACAGGATCGGCCGGGCAGGCGCCGCCGCGGGCGCGGGCGGGACCGGCGCCATGGCCAGCGCGGTGGAGGCCGGCTCGGTCCGGGCCGGCCCGGTCGAGGCAAACGCCGAAGCCGGCATGACCGGCGCCCGACCGGCCATCTCCATTGCCGGGGCCGGCGCGGTGCCGCCGAAGCGCTCGAAGAAGGACCAGATCTCCTCCGGCGCGTCGAGCCCGCTGCGGCGCGGGCCGAGCAGCACCGAGGCCAGCGCATCGACGGCGTCGGTCGATTGCGATGGCGGCTGGTGGCCGCCGGCGATCTCGTAATAGGCGACCGCGCTGCCGGGGGCGCAATCGTTCCAGCGGGTGATGCGGGCATGCGGGGCGGTGGTGCGCTCGGGTGCCGAGCAGCCGTCGAGCCGGGCGAACAGCGCGGCGGTGGCGTCGGCCGACATCAGCCGGGCGCCCGGCGTCGGGCGGCCGAACATCGGCACGATGGGATCATAGGTACCGTTCATCAGCAGGATCGGCACCGGTTTCGAGGGCCGGCAGCTCTCGGCATAGCCGACCGGCACCGTCATCATCATCGTCGCATAGGCCTGGAAACGCTCGGCATAGCGGCAGGCGACGAAGGCGGTGAGGAAGCCGCCATTGGAGAAGCCCATCAGATAGGCGCGGGACGGGTCGGCGATGCCCTCGGCGACCAGTGCGTCCAAGAGGTCGACCATGAACCTGCCATCGTCGCGCTTCTGCAGCAGCGGGATGAAGCCGGCGATGGAACTGCGCCCGTCGTTCCACAGCAGGTTGAGACCCTTGGGATAGGCGACGACGAAGCCTTCGCGGTCGGCGACGGCGTCGAGATCGAGATAGCGTTGCATCATGCCGGCCGGCTGCAGGGCGCCGTGCACCGCGATCACCAGCGGCCGCGGGCCGGGCGGGGCGTTCTTCGGCATGTGCAGGATATATTCGCGGGTGAGGCCGCCGGAGGCCAGCGTGCGCACCGAATCCTGCGACTGCGCCATGGCCGGGGCGGCGGCGAGGCTGCTGAAGACGACCAGCATCGCCAGTAATGCGCCAAGCAGGCAGCTGGGTTTCGCGAAATGCATGAACGACGCAACCTCGAATGCGCGGGTCCGGCGGGAACCGCAACTGACGGCGGATTTCCGTCAATTAAAAGGCGAAGATGGTTAACAGCCCGTCAGCGCCGGATTCCCGGAGGTGCGCCGGTGCCGGCGTTGGGCCCGGAATTGGGGGGTGCCCCTTGCGCCGGCCATGGGCTAGGGTGGGGTTGCTGCGGCGCAACCGGGAACAGGGCGCTGCGGGAGGGACGATAGACAACGCCATTGGAATGATTGCGAACTGCAATCGTTTCCGCTACGCACACAACATATTCCTGAGTGATCTGGGACACCGACATGGCAGGAGCGGCCGAGCGGCCCCTTTCCCCGCATCTGCAAATCTACCGGCCGATGCTGACGATGATGATGTCGATCGTGCATCGCATCACCGGCGTGGCGCTGTATTTCGGCACCCTGCTGCTGGTGATCTGGCTGCTCGCCGCCGCCAGTTCGGCGCGGGCCTTCGAGGTGGTGAACGGTCTTTTCGGCAGTTGGATCGGCCTTCTCGTGCTGGTCGGCTACAGCTGGGCACTGATCCACCACGCGATCGGCGGCATCCGCCACTTCGTCTGGGACACCGGCGCCGGCTTCGGCCCGGGGCCGCGCGAACTGTTCGCCAAGCTCACCATCGGCGGGTCGATCGCGCTCACCGTGGCGCTCTGGATCGTCATCTGGCTGGTGAAGGGCTGAACATGAGCGTCTCCCCGGGCTCTTCCATGCGCACCCCGCGCCGGCGGGTCGCCGGCCTCGGCTCGGCGCGCTCCGGCACCGGCCATTTCTGGCTGCAGCGCCTGACCGCGCTCGCCAACCTGCTGCTGATCCTCATCGCCCTGCCGATCGTCATCTGCGTCGCGGGGCAGGGGCACGCGGCCACGCTCGCCATGCTCGGCCACCCGCTGGTTGCCATCGTGCTGCTGCTGCTGCTGTTCTCGGTCTGCTACCACATGAAGATCGGCATGCAGGTGGTGATCGAGGATTACGTCCACGCCGAGGGGACGAAGGTGCTGGCGCTGGTCGCCAATACCTTCTTTACCATCGCGGTCGGCAGCGCCGGTGCGTTCGCCGTCCTCAAGATCAGTTTCGGAGGCTGACACCATGGCCGGCACCACTTCCGCCAATGGCGCCGCCAACGGCGCGTCGCTCAGTGCCGCCTACCCGATCACCGACCACACCTATGACGTGGTGGTGGTGGGCGCCGGTGGCGCCGGCCTGCGCGCCGTGGTCGGCTGTTCGGAGGCGGGGCTGCGCACCGCCTGCGTCACCAAGGTGTTCCCCACCCGCTCGCACACCGTGGCGGCGCAGGGCGGCATCGCCGCCTCGCTCGGCAATATGGGCACCGATGACTGGCGCTACCACATGTACGACACCGTGAAAGGGTCGGACTGGCTGGGCGACCAGGACGCCATCGAATATCTGGTGCGCCACGCGCCGGCCGCGGTGTACGAGCTTGAGCACTGGGGCGTGCCGTTCTCGCGCACCGAGCAGGGCCGGATCTACCAGCGCCCGTTCGGCGGCATGACGGTGGACTATGGCAAGAGCCCGGCGCAGCGCACCTGCGCCGCCGCCGACCGCACCGGCCACGCCATCCTGCACACGCTCTACGGCGCGGCGCTGAAGCACTCGGCCGAGTTCTTCATCGAGTATTTCGCGCTCGACCTGATCATGGACGACGAGGGCCGCTGCCGCGGCATCGTCGCGCTGAAGATGGATGACGGCACGCTGCACCGCTTCCGCGCGCAGACCGTGATCCTCGCCACCGGCGGCTATGGAAGGGCCTATTTCTCGGCGACGAGCGCCCATACCTGCACCGGCGACGGCAACGCCATGGTGCTGCGCGCCGGCCTGCCGCTGCAGGACATGGAGTTCGTGCAGTTCCACCCGACCGGCATCTACGGTTCAGGCTGCCTGATCACCGAGGGCGCGCGCGGCGAGGGCGGCTATCTCACCAATGCCGAGGGCGAGCGCTTCATGGAGCGCTACGCCCCCTCCGCCAAGGACCTCGCCTCGCGCGACGTCGTCTCCCGCTCCATGACCATGGAGATCCGCGAGGGACGGGGCGTCGGCAAGAACAAGGACCACATCTACCTGCATCTCGACCATCTCGACCCGGCGATCCTGCATGAGCGCCTGCCGGGCATTTCCGAGAGCGCCCGGATCTTCGCCGGCGTCGACGTGACCAAGGAGCCGATCCCGGTGCTGCCGACCGTGCATTACAACATGGGCGGCATCCCGACCAATTTCCACGGCGAGGTGGTGACCAAGAAGGACGGCAACCCGGACCATGTGGTGCCCGGCCTGATGGCGGTGGGCGAATGCGCCTGCGTGTCGATCCACGGCGCCAACCGGCTCGGTTCCAACTCGCTGACCGATCTGGTGGTGTTCGGCCGCGCGGCGGCGCTGCGCTGCGCCGACATCCTGACGCCTGGCGACAAGCAGCGTGAACTGCCGGCCGGTTCCGCCGACCTCGCCCTGTCGCGCCTCGACCATTTCCGCAACGCCCATGGCGGCACCCCCACCGCCGAGCTGCGCCTTTCCATGCAGAAGGTGATGCAGAACAATTGCGCGGTCTACCGCACCGGCGAAGTGCTGGAGGAAGGCCGCAAGCTGATCGCCGACGTGTTCGCCGGCTCCAGCGACATCGACGTCACCGACCGTTCGCTGATCTGGAATTCCGACCTCATCGAGACGCTCGAATACGACAATCTGATCGTGCAGGCGAGTGTGACGATGGAAAGCGCGGCGGCGCGCACCGAGAGCCGCGGCGCCCATGCGCGCGAGGACTATCCCGACCGCGACGACGCGCATTGGATGAAGCACACGCTGGCCTTCATGGATTTCGAGACGCGCTCCGTGCGCCTCGACGACCGGCCGGTGCACACCTACACGCTGTCGAACGACATCCAGTACATCGAGCCGCGCAAGCGGGTGTATTGAGGGGATCCGGGTGGACGCTTACCTCGACAGATGTTCAGCTGCCACGGGCTTGCGCGATCTGCTCCCGCGACCAGACGCACATTTCGCGGGGCACGATGCCCATGTGGTAGTCGTCGACCCGGGCGAGCACGTCGGCCGGCAGATTGAAGGGTGGCTTGAAGAGGTCGATGAAGCGAAAGCTGCCGGAATTGATGTCGGTATTGACGAACTGGTCCGTGTTGATATGCGTCGTCGTCATCATGTAAGGCGTGCCACTGCGCAGGAAATTGTCGAAAACCTTTTTTATGTCTGCAATGCTCAGGTGAAAAAGGCAATCGCGGCAGAAGAAAAGGCCGACTTCGGGGAGCGGGTCTTTTGTAATGTCGAGAGTGAGAAAGGTCCGGCTGAAGGGCTTTTCATAGGCTTGCCGGTTGGCTTCGATCATCGGCTTGACGATGTCTGCTCCGATATATCGGAAACCATCTCGAAACGTGACTTCCTTCATCCAGTAGAAGTCGCCGCAGGGTGCATCGAGGATGGACGTCAATGAAAGATTTTCGACGATCTTTGGTAGCTCTTGACGGATATTCGCCGTGCCGGCAAGGGTCGATCCCGGACCGCTTCGCGATTCATCGCTGCGCCAGAGATTGTTCTCGTAAATATGATCAAAGATCGGGCTCATGTCCTTGCCCTTGTTCTGGCGGATCAACCTCGTCAAGGGATCTTGCTTAAAGGCAAATCTGTAGGCCCGCTTCAATGTCGCGGGAAGGCCATTTTCTCGAGTAAACCTGAACGTCTTCTTGGAAAGTTCCCGAAATCGCGAGATCATTTCATGCCTGTTTCATGCACAGCGAGGTCCTTGCGAAGGGCCAAGACGGGTAAGGGAACGAAGGCGGTGGCTTTGCTTTGGCAGAAGCGACGGCGAGATATTGCGTGCGGGAGCATAGAGGGAAGGGGTGTCCCGGTAAACGGGCGCCCATCCGGCCTTGCCGGAGCGGCGCGCCGGGAAACGCGTGTATTGGGTGGGCGCCGGGCGAGTCGCGACTTGTCGCAGCCTCGGCGGGCGGGCTCGCCGAGCCGGCAAGCTATCGAACGAAACGCTGACTAGAACTGCGAGTATAATATGGTCCAGCTCACGCTTCCGAAGAACTCGCAGCTTGTCGAAGGCAAGGTGTGGCCCAAGCCCGCCGGTACCAACCGGCTGACCGAGTACAAGATCTACCGCTGGAACCCGGATGACGGCAAGAATCCCAGCGTCGACACCTATTTTGTCGACCGCGACGATTGCGGGCCGATGGTGCTGGACGGGCTGATCTGGATCAAGAACAAGGTCGACCCGACGCTGACCTTCCGCCGCTCCTGCCGCGAGGGCATCTGCGGCTCCTGCGCCATGAACATCGACGGCACCAACACGCTGGCCTGCCTGAAGAGCATGGACGATGTCGATGCCTCGGCGGTGAAGATCTACCCGCTGCCGCACATGCCTGTCGTGAAGGACCTGGTGCCGGATCTCACCCAGTTCTACGCCCAGCATGCCTCGGTGGAGCCGTGGCTGCACACCGAAACCCCGGCGCCGGAGAAGGAATGGCGGCAGGGGCGCGGCGACCGCGAGAAACTGGACGGGCTGTATGAGTGCATATTGTGCGCCTGCTGCTCGACCTCCTGCCCGAGCTACTGGTGGAACGGCGACCGCTATCTCGGCCCCGCCGCCCTTCTGCAGGCCTATCGCTGGCTGATCGACAGCCGCGACGAGGCCACCGGCGACCGGCTCGACGACCTCGAAGACCCGTTCCGGTTGTATCGCTGCCACACCATCATGAACTGCGCCAAGGCCTGCCCGAAGGGGCTGAACCCGGCCAAGGCGATCGCCGAGATCAAGAAGATGATGGTGGCGCGCCAGTTCTGAGCGCGCCATCGTGGCGGCGATGAACGACATTTCCCGCCCCGCCTTCCGCTTCGCACCCAGCCCGAACGGGCTATTGCATCTCGGCCATGCGCGCTCGGCTCTCCTGAACGAGGCCATGGCGCGCGCGGCCGGCGGGCGGCTGCTGCTGCGGATCGAGGATATCGACCTGGCGCGCTGCCGGCCGGAATTCGAGGCGGCGATCTACGAGGACCTGACCTGGCTCGGGCTCGACTGGGAGCGGCCGGCGCGTCGGCAGTCCGATCACTTCGCCGACTATGGATCTGCGTTGGGCCGGCTGGCGGCGCTCGGGCTGGTCTATGCCAGCTTCGAGAGCCGGGGCGACATACGCCGTGCCGTCGCGTCCCGGCCCGGCTGGCCGAGCGACCCCGATGGAGCGCCGGTCTTTCCTTTCGCCCGCGAGGGCATGAGCGAGGCGGAGCGGGCGCGCCTCGTGGCGGCGGGCGAGCCCTATGCGCTGCGGCTCGACATGGCGCGGGCCCTGGCGCAGGCGGTGGAAAGCGCCGGGCCGCTCGGCTGGCAGGAGGTAGACAGGGCGACCGGCAGGGCGGAGAGGGTCGTCGCCGATCCGCGCGCCTGGGGCGACGTGATCCTCGCCCGCAAGGACGTGCCGACCTCCTATCACCTCGCCGTGGTGGTGGACGATGCGCGGCAGGGCATCACCCATGTGGTACGCGGGGCCGATCTGAAGCCGGCAACCTCGGTGCACCTTGTGCTGCAGGCGCTGCTGGGGCTTCCCGCGCCGCTCTACACCCACCATTCCCTGCTGTTGGACGCGGAAGGGCGAAAGCTCTCCAAATCCATCGGCTCGCAGAGCCTCAAGACGCTGCGGGCGGAGGGGGCGACGCCCGGCGAGGTGCGGCGTCTGGCGGGGCTGTAGCCGCCGCGCTTGTCCGGCACCCCTTATCGGCGCTACCGAAGGGGGCATTCTGCGATGAGACGCCCGATGATTCCCTGGACCGTGCTCGATACCGCCCCAGTGCCCGACGGGCTCGGGGAGTTGCGCCTGAAGCGCCGGGGAGATGAGTTCTCCATCATGGCCGGCGCCACCGAGCTGATGAACAGCCGCCTCAGCGGCTCCGAGAAGGCGCTTGCCACGCTGGCCTGCGAGCGGCTCGGCAAGCGCCCGGCGCTGCGGTTGCTGATCGGCGGGCTCGGCATGGGCTTCACCCTGCGCGCGGCGCTCGGCGAGGTGGGCGGGGATGCGCGGATCGTCGTCGCGGAACTGGTGCCGGCGGTGATCGCCTGGGCACGCGGGCCGATGGCGGAACTCTTCGGCGACAGCCTGACCGATGCGCGCGTCAGCCTGTTCGAGGGTGATGTCGCCCGCCTGATCGGCGCCGGCCCGGCGGCCTATGACGCCATCCTGCTCGATGTCGACAACGGGCCGGGCGGGCTGACCCGGGCGGCCAATGACGGGCTTTACAGCCCCGCCGGCCTGGCGGCGGCGCGCGCCGCCCTGCGCCCGGGCGGGTTGCTGGCGGTATGGTCTTCCGCGCCTGACGGCGCCTTCACCACCCGGCTTCGCCGTGCCGGCTTTGCCGTGGAGGAGGCGCGTGTGCGGGCCCATGGCAAGAGCGGGGCGCGCCATGTCATCTGGCTCGCCACCACGGGCGCGGGCGGCACCAAATCCCCTTCGACCAGACCGCCTGTCCCGCCGCGTCGCGGCCGGGACTGACACGAGCCTGAACCCGCCGGCGGAGCCCCCCGCCACCACACGGAGTGCCGACGCTGGAGACCTCGCTCTACCTGCCCGTCAAGCGGTTCCTCGAAGAACGCGGCTTCACCGTCAAGGGGGAGGTCGGCGGCTGCGATCTGGTGGCACTGTCCGGCGACGACACGCCGGTCGTCGTGATCGGCGAGATGAAGCTCAGCTTCAATCTGGAACTCGTGTTGCAGGGGGTCGACCGCGCCGGCGCCTGCGACGAGGTATGGCTGGCGGCGCCGGCTTCGCTGCGCGGCAAGGGGCGTGAGAGCGATTCGCGCTTCCGCAATCTCTGCCGCCGGCTGGGATTCGGCATGCTCGTCGTCTCGCCCGGCGGCGAGGTGGCGATCCTCGTCAGCCCGGACGCGGCGATGCCGCGCAAGGACCCGCGGCGGCGCTCAAAGCTGATGACGGAGCATCGGCGGCGGCTCGGCGACCCGGTGGCGGGCGGGGGCTCGCGCAAGCCGATCATGACCGCCTATCGGCAGCAGGCGCTTGCCTGCGCGGCGGCCATGGTGGCGGGGCCGCGGCGCCCGCGCGAGTTGCGCGCCCGCGCGCCGGACGCCGGCAAGATCCTGCTGGACAATGTCTATGGCTGGTTTGCCCGCACCGAACGGGGCGTCTACGCGCTCACCCCGGCGGGGCACGAGGCGCTGGCGCGCTGGCCGCAGGCGGTCGCGAGCTGATGCCGCGTCAAACCGCTGTCACCGGCCGGGGATAGCCAAGGCGCACCGCCCGAGCCCACAGGAGAGCTCCGTGACCATGTTCCACCCCCTGCGCGCCGCCTTGCGTCCCGCCATCCGGACCTTTGCCACGGCCGTGTTCGTGGCTGCGCTCGCCGCCCCGGCGGCGGCCGAGACCGGCGTGGGCGGGATCGGCAGCATCGAGATCGGCCCGCGCCCGTTCCATCTCGTCGACCAGATGAAGGACGGGCCGCTGAAGGACGAACTCGCCCGCTGCGAGGGGCCGTTCGCGGCCAAGGCGTTCTCCATCTCGCATCGCGGCGCGCCGCTGCAGTTTCCCGAGCACACGCGCGAGGGCTACCTTGCCGCCGCCCGCATGGGTGCCGGCGTGATCGAGTGCGACGTCGCCTTCACCAAGGACCGGGAGCTGGTGTGCCGCCACGCGCAGTGCGACCTGGCCACCACGACCGACATCCTCGCCCGCCCCGAACTCGCCGCCAAATGCAGCGAGGGCTTTACGCCCGCCGACCCGGCGAGCGGGCGCAAGGCGCGCGCGAAGTGCTGCACCAGCGACTTGACGCTGGCCGAGTTCAAGTCGCTGAAGCCGAAGATGGACGCCGCCAATCCCGATGCGACGACCGTGGCGGATTACATGAACGCCACGCCGCGCTGGCGTACCGATCTCTATGTCGACCGTGCGACGCTGATGTCGCACAAGGAGTATATCGCGCTGGTCAAGTCGCTCGGGCTGAAGTTCACGCCGGAGCTGAAGGCGCCGGAAGTCGCCATGCCGTTCGACGGCGACTACACGCAGGATGCCTATGCCCAGCAGATGATCGACGAATACAAGGCGGCCGGCGTGGCGCCCTCCGACGTCTATGCCCAGTCGTTCCAGCTGCGCGACGTGCTCTACTGGCTGAAGGCGGAGCCGGCCTTCGGCGCCCAGGCCGTGTTCCTCGACGACCGCGACGAGACCGGCAAGGGCTTCGACAACATGAAGCCGGAGACCTGGACGCCCTCCATGCAGGAACTGGCCGATCAGGGCGTGAAGATCCTCGCCCCGCCGCTGTGGATGCTGGTGACGGCGCAGGACGGCAAGATCGTTCCCTCGCGCTATGCCGAGGAGGCCAAGAAGGCCGGGCTCGGCCTCATCGCCTGGTCGCTGGAACGCTCGGGCCCGCTGAAGGATGGCGGCGGCTATTACTACCAGTCGGTCAAACCGGTGATCGACCGCGACGGCGACACGCTGACCCTGCTCGACGTCCTGGCCCGGGACATCGGCGTGATCGGCGTGTTCTCCGACTGGCCGGCGACCACCACCTTCTACGCCAATTGCATGAAGCTGGACTGAGCGGCACGCTTCTCAGCTGACGCCGAGAATGAGGAACCAGACGGTGACGGTGAACAGGCTCGCCGCCGTCGACAGCGAGACCGCGCTGGCCGAGGCGGTAACGCCGGACCGGTAGCGCTGGGCCAGCAGATAGGCGTTGATGCCGCAGGGCATGGCGGCGAACACCACCGCCACGTCGGCCCAGACGGGGGGCATCGGCAGCACCCGGGTGAGCGCGTAGACAATGGCCGGGTGCACGGCGAGCTTGAGCGTGGTGATGAGAACGGCCGGGCCGACATCGCCGCGGATCGGGTAGCGGTGCAGCGCGAGGCCGAGCGAGACCAGCGCGCAGGGCACCGCCGAGGCGGCCAGCATGTCCAGCGTCTGCTTCAGCACCCCGCCCGGTACATAGCCGGCGAGCTTGGCGATGCCGCCGGCATAGATGCCGATCAGGATCGGGTTGAAGGCCAGCATCCGCCCCAGCCGCTTCAGCGTGGCGAGCGACACCCCCGCCGCCGCGCCTTCCGCCAGCACGGTGGCCAGCACCATCATGATCGGCAGATGGATGGCGATCAGCAGGAACAGCGGCACCGCCCCCTCCGGCCCGAATGCCTGGAGGATGAGCGGCACGCCGACGAACACGGTATTGGCCTGGCCGGCGGTAAAGCCCTGGATCACCGCTTCGGTGTGGCCGCGCCCGAACAGTCGCCGCGCCGCCAGCATGCCGAGCGCGAAGACCAGGAAGGCGCCGGTGAAATAGGCGATCCAGTAGCCCCAGGGCTGGCCTTCCTGCGGCAGTTGCGCCTCAGCCAGCGTCTTGAAGATGAGCACCGGCACTGCGAGCCCGAACACATATTCGGACAGGCCCTCGGCGGCGCGCTCGCGCAGATGGCCGGACAGCGAGGCGAGATAGCCGAGCCCGATCAGCCCGAAGACCGGCGCCACGACCAGGGCGATGGCGCCGAGCTGGGTCAGCATTCGCTCAGGCCGCGATCTCGGTGGCGGCGCTCGACACGAGGTGGGAGGTACGCACCGGCACCATCACGTCGATGCGTGCCCATAGCCGCTCGGCGATCTCGGTGGCCGCGACGAAGGCGATTTCCGCCTTCATGGTGCCGAGGCTGGCGGGGTCGATCCTGCCGTCCGCCGGCCCGTCGAGCCGGATGCGGGTCGGCTGGACATCGTGAACGGCGAAGGGCTCCAGCAGGCGGAGCATGAGGTTGGGATGGGCATCCGCCTCGACGACGAGGCGATGGCGGCAGAGACCGGCGGTCATGATGGTGTCCGATGACGAGAGAATAGGGGAGGCGTGCGTCAGCAATCCCGGCCGAGCGTGTCGGCCGGGCGACGAATTCGCCGTCCCGCGCGAAGGCGCGCGCTCTCGATGGAAACGATCATCATGGCACCGAAGCTAGGCGCCCCGCGCGCCCTCGTCAATGGTCGCGGGGCTCCCGGGCGCGCGCCGTCTGCCGGATCGCCGCTCAGGGGGTGGGCGGGGGGGCAGGCGGTTCACCCTCCAGCAGGAGGTAGCCTGCCGGATCGTCCGGGCACAGGCCGCCGGCGCATTCGAGCACGGTGGAAACGCCGTTGCCGAGCGCCAGCAGGGCGATCAGCCCGAAGGCCAGCAGCGCCAGCCCACCGAGCCCATGCACGCGCGGGGCGGGCTCGAACTGCCAGTCGAACAGCAGCAGAACGGCGCAGCCGGCGACGATGACGATGAACAGCAGCAGCGCCCAGCTGTAGAAATGCATGCCGAGGAACGGCGCGCCGAAGGTGCCGGTGCCGGGCACGATGTGCAGCAGCACCTGCCGCGCCTCGCCCACGCCGCCGGCTATCGCGGAGAGCATGGCAATGGCGTAGTGGCTGGCGCGCGGGCCGAATTTGAGGTTGAGCGCCAGCCCGACGCCGACCCCGACGAAGCCCGCCCGCTGCAGGATGCAGAGCGGGCAGGGCAGTTCGCCGCCGACGAACTGGTCGTAGAAGGCGACCAGCAGCACCGCGCCGACGGCGAGAAGGCCGAGCGCGTTGAGCAGGCGGGAGAGTTCCGGGGTGAGGAGGCCGGGTGATGTCTGCGTGTTCGGGGTGTGCGGGTTCATGGCGCGACCCTCACAGCACGATGTCGAGCGAGGAGGTGGCGTGCGGCTTGAACAGCTTCAGCAGCAGGCCGATCGACACCAGGCAGGCGGCGACCGCGAAGCACCGCCTGCCGGCGGCCGCAAACGCCAGGCTGACGAAAAACCCGAAAAACGGAGACTCATCACGTCGCTGCACGCTCCGCGAGGCCGGCAAATCCTACCGCCTGCCAACAAAGCAGGAGTGTGCCGCAATGTCGTGACGCACCGCGGCAGAGTTCGCGGCTCTACACGAAACTTTGCGGATCGATGTCGATCTCTACCTTGAGGCTGCCGCGCGCGCGCGGGGCGCCGGCCATCCAGGCGCGGACATAGGCGGAGAGGTCGAAGCCGCGCTCGCAGCGGGCGAGCAGCCGGTAGCGGTGGCGGCCGCGGATCAGCGCCAGCGGCGCCTCGGCCGGCCCGAGCACGCGCACCTTGTCGGTAAACGGCGAGCAGGCGGCCAGCGCGCGGGCATGGGCCTGCGCGGCGTGGGCATCGGTGCCGGAGACGATGAGCGCGGCGAAGCGGGCGAAGGGCGGCAGGTGCGCTTCCTCGCGAATGGCGATCTCGCGGTCGTAGAAGGCGTCGCGGTCGCCGGCCACCAGCGCCTGCATCACCGGGTGGTCCGGCATGTAGGTCTGCAGAAAGGCGCGCCCCTCCACTTCATGGCGGCCGGCACGGCCGGCGACCTGATGCAGCAGCTGGAAGGTGCGCTCGGCCGCGCGCGGGTCGCCATGCCCCAGCCCGACATCGGCGTCGATGACGCCGACCATGGCGAGGCCGGGAAAATTGTGCCCCTTGGCGACGAGCTGGGTGCCGATGATGATGTCGACCTCGCCATCCTCGATCGCCTTCAGCTCGGCGCGCAGCCGCTCCACCCCGCCGGCGAGGTCGCTGGAGAGCACCTGCAGCCGGGCCTGCGGAAACAGCTTCGCCGCTTCCTCGTGCAGCCGCTCGACCCCCGGGCCGCAGGGAATGAGCGCATTGGGCTCGTGGCAGTTCGGGCACTCGTTCGGCACCGGCATGGCATAGCCGCACTGGTGGCATTCGAGCCGGCGGCGGAAGCGGTGCTCGACCAGCCAGGAGGAGCAGGAGGGGCAGCGGATGCGGTGGCCGCAGGCGCGGCAGAGGGTGAGCGGGGCATAGCCGCGCCGGTTGAGGAACAGGAGCGCCTGCCCACCGGCCTCGACGGTGCGGGCCATTTCCTGCGCCAGGCGCGGGGCGATCCACTGGCCGCGCGGCGGGCCTTCGCGGCGCAGGTCGATGGGCTCCAGCCGGGGCACCTTGGTGCCGGCGAAGCGCTCGGGCAGCGCCAGCCTGACGTAGCGCCCGCGCCGGGCGTTCACTTCCGTCTCGATTGAAGGGGTGGCGGAGACGAGGGCGATGGTCGCCCCTTCCAGCCGCGCCCGCACCACCGCCATGTCGCGGGCGTGGTAATGGACGCCATCCTCCTGCTTGTAGGCGGCGTCGTGCTCCTCATCGACGAGGATCAGCCCGAGATCGGCGAACGGCAGGAACAGCGCCGAGCGCGCACCCGCCACCACGGAGACCTCGCCCGCGGCCACGCCGCGAAAGATCCGCCCCCGCCGTCTCGTCGACACCGCCGAGTGCCATTCCGCCGGACGCACACCGAAGCGGCGGGCGAAGCGGTCGAGAAAGGCCTGGGTGAGGGCGATTTCCGGCATCAGGATCAGCGTCTGCCGGCCCTGCCGGATCGCCTGCGCCACCGCCTCGAAATAGGCCTCGGTCTTGCCCGAGCCGGTGACGCCGTCGACCAGGAAGGGCTGGAAGGTCCCGTCCTTCACCGACGCCACCAGCCGGGCGGCCGCCTGCGCCTGCGCGGGGAGCAGCGCGGGCACCGCGTGGTCGGGGTCCGGCGCCTCGGCGGCGGGCTCGGGTGGCAGCACCACCGTCTCCAGCACGCCGTCATCGATGAGCCCGTCCACCACCGAGGGCGACACGCCGGCCTCCTTCGCCGCCTCGCTCTTGGCGCGGACGAACCCGTCCTCCAGCGCGGCGATGACCTTTTCGCGCGCGCGGGTCCGTCTTTCCGGGCGATGGTCGGTGAGCCGCACGCCGGTGCGCTCGCGGGCGAGGCCGGCGCTCTCGTCGTGGCGCAGCGCGAGGCGCAGCACCATGCCCGGCGGCGTCACCGTGTAGTCGGCGATCCAGTTGATGAAGGCGATCATCTCCGCCTTCAGCGGGGACACGTCGTAGCGGCGCTGGATCGGCTTCAGTCGGGCGCGGTCGACCGGCTTGGCGTCGGCAGGCTTGGGTGTGTCGCCGCGCGGCCAGACGCAGCCGAGCATGTTGCGGGTGCCGAGCGGCACCACCACGATGTCGCCGACTGCGACCTCCATGCCGTCCGGCACGCGGTAGGAATAGGCCGAGCCGATGGCGACCGGCAGCAGCACGTCGACCACGCGCTCGCGGGGCGGGAACAGGGGAGGGGAATCGGGAGAATTCGGCATGGCAGGGTCTTCATAGCGCATCGGCCGGGCTCTTCCGATGGCTGCATGAAGACCGGCGCCGTCATCCCGGGCGGGCAGGGCGAGAGCCGGGATCGCGACGCGTTCTATACCCACATTTCCCAAGTAAGGCGCTGATTTCGCTGTCCTGACCATTATATTTCCT
>NZ_JAHBGC010000034.1 GCF_018390645.1 Ancylobacter dichloromethanicus | reverse complement strand
GCGGAGACGACAATGCACTAACAATCAATTCGGACCACTCGGTGGGGGCCGATCAAAGGTGCGCGAGGCCTTCCTTCAGCATGGCGGCGAGCTGATGGGCGCCGTGCTGCAGGGCGACGACAACCAGAAGTTCAAGGGCGGCACCTTCATCACCGACGTGAAGGACAGCGATTACGACTATGTCCGCTCAATGTACCGCACCATCGGCATCGAGAGCTTCGGTTCCTTCGTCGAGTGATCCCCACGCATGACGCCGGACGGGCATCGCGCCCGTCCGGCGTTGCCTTTTTTCCGTGATGGAGGCCGCCATGGAGCACGTTCCCGTACAGAACGTCGCCACGCCGAGCGCGGTCGGGGCGAGACCTGGCGGCTCCGAACCCGACCACCCGCAGATCGGCCCGCTGGTGAAGGCGCCGGCGCGGGCCCCGGCCCCGCAGATCATCGGTGCGCGCGGCCTCGCCAAGACCTATCCGAACGGCCAGGCGGTGTTCGCCGGCGTCGATCTCGACATCCGCGCCGACCAGCGCGTGGCGCTGATCGGCTCCAACGGCGCCGGCAAGTCGACCCTGCTCAAATGCCTGATCGGCCTGCTGCCTTCGACCAGCGGCGAGATCACCACGCTGGGCGAGCGCTTCCTGGCCGCGCCCACAGGCGCGCAACTGACCCGCCTGCGCCGGCAGATCGGCTTCGTGTTCCAGAATCACGGGCTGGTGGGGCGGCAATCGGTGCTCACCAACGTCATCCAGGGCAAGCTGGGCCTCAAAGGCAGCTGGCGCGCCTGGCACCACGCCCTCGCCCGACAGGAATGGCGCGAGGAGGCGATGGCGGTGCTGGCCGAGGTGCGCCTCGCCGACAAGGCCGACGCCCGCGCCGACCAGCTCTCCGGCGGTCAGGCGCAGCGTGTCGCCATCGCCCGCGCGCTGATCCGCCGGCCCAAGCTACTGATCGCCGACGAGCCGGCCGCCAGCCTCGACCCGGCGGTGGGACGCGACATCATGCGCATCTTCTCCGAACTCGCCGGCGAGCACGGCATCACCCTTGTCTACACCACGCACGACATGCAGCACGCGCTCGACTATTCCGACCGCATCGTCGCCCTGAAGGACGGCCGGGTGCATTTCGACCGGCCCACCGCCCGGGTCTCCCCGCGCGATATGGAGGGCGTATTCCATGGCTAGCACCACGTCGCCGGACACCGCCTCACCCGCCATCGCGCGCACGCTCCCCCCGCCCCGGCTGCCCTCGATCTCGCCCATTTCCTTCACCCTTATCGTGGTGGTGGCCGCGCTGTTCCTCGCCTCGATGGGCCAAGTCGCGCCCTCGCCGGAGAAGCTCGCCAACGGCCTGCCGCGCATGGCCGAGCTGGTGGGGCGGATGCTGCCGCCCAACACCGATCCCGGCTTTCTCCAGCGCATGGGCTGGCGCATCCTGGAGACGCTGCAGATCGCGCTGGTCGGCACGGTGTTCGGCGTCATCATCAGCCTGCCGATGGGCTGGCTGACGGCGCGCGGCATCTCGCCGCTCGGCGCGCTGCGCCATTTCCCGCGCGCGCTGGTCTCGCTGTTCCGTACCGTACCCGATCTCGTCTGGGCCCTGCTCTTCGTCTCGACGCTCGGCATCGGCGCGGTCGCCGGCACCATGACCATCGTGGTCGACACGGTCGGCTTCTGCGGCCGCTTCTTCGCCGAGGCGATGGAGGAGGCCGACAAGAAGCCGCAGGAGGCGCTGCATGCCATCGGCGCCAACCGGGTCACCGTGCTGTGCGGCGCCATCCTGCCCGATGTGATGCCGACGCTGATCAATTCCTCGCTGTTCGCGCTGGAAAAGGCGGTGCGCTCCTCCGTCGTGCTCGGCCTCGTCGGCGCCGGCGGCATCGGGCAGGAGCTGAAGGTGGCGTTCGACCTGTTCCAGTACCGCAACGCCTCGGCGATCATCCTCGCCATCTTCGTCATCGTGCTGGCGATGGAGTTCCTCACCGACCGGCTGCGGGCGAAGTTCCAGTAGCCGGCCTCCGCGCCGATCCGGCTAGCCGGCCGAGCCGGTCTCCGCCAGCAGGAACGGCCAGTCCGGACCGATCGCGGGGCCGACAGGAAGCCGCCAGCCGGCAGGCAGATGCTCCACGAGCCCCGCCGGCACCTCGTCGCCGCCCGGCACCCGGGTCGGCACCATGATGCGCACGCCATGGGCACCGCTCCGGCGCTCGAAGCCGAACCAGCCTGCTGGTGACGGCGCGATGTCGAGCGGCCGATAGTCGCCGACGGTCAGCGCCGGGTTGCGCCGGCGCAGCGCCAGCAAGTGCCGGGTCAGGCGGAAATATTCGGCAGCGGCGGCAGCGGCCGGCCCCTGCCCTGCCAGCGCCCTGGTCCGCGCCTCCCAGTCGACCGGCCGCCGGTTATCGGGGTCGACCAGCGAGAAGTCCGGGAATTCGGTGCCCTGGTAGATGTCCGGCGTGCCCGGCAGCGTGTGCTGGAGAATGAGCTGGGTGAGCCCGACAACCCGCGCCGCGGGGGCGATGTCGGCGACCAGATCCTCCAGCCGCGCGCGAAAGTTAGCCGCCTCCGGCGCCTCGACCAGCGCGCGGGCAAAGGCAAGGCCGGCCTCTTCATAGACCGCGTTCGGCGCCTCCCAATTGCTGTGCCGCTTGGCCTCGCGCAGCGCCTTGGTGAGGTAGGTCTGCATCCGCTCGGCCGAGATCGGCCAGGCGGAAACCAGTGTCTGCAGGATGAGGTGCATGTCCAGCGGGTCGGGCATCGCCATGCCGTCCCTCGCGCGCAGCAGCGGCGCGGCCAGCGCCTGCGCCTCGTCGACGAAGCCGAGCCAGCGTTCCGGCCGGAAGCTGAGCGCGGCGAGGCGCGAGCGGGTGGCGGGACCGCGCTTGGTGTCATGGGTGGCGAGCGGGATGAGATCGCGGGCCGCCGCTTCCGCGCGGGCGGCGGCACGTGCGTGCATCTCGTCGATGGTGCGGAAGGGATGGTCGAGGCTGCCGCCGACTTCATTGGCGCAGAGCAGAACCGGCACGCGGTAGAGTTCGGTATCCTCGAAGCCCTTGGCCATGGCCGGGCCGCTGAGCTGCTGGAAGCGCGCGCGGAATTCATGGTCGCTCGCCCGCTGCGGGTTCTCCACCCGGTCGAGCAGCAGCGCCGCGGCGGCCCCGGTGAGCGGGTTCTCATAGTCCCCGACGCGGGCGCGGATGGTCGTCCAGATGGCGATGTCCTCCGCCTCGTGGCCGGCACGGGTCGCATAGGAACGGTAGACCGGGCAATGTGCCAGCAGCGCGACCACGCCGTCGCGGATCGCCGTGTCGGTCAGGTCGCCGGCAGCCATGGCCGCGTCGAGCCCCTCGCGTGCCAGCGCCGCCAGAATGTCGACCTCGGCCTTGAGGCTCGCCTCCAGCACCTGCCGCTTGGCCGAGACGAGCCGCTCCGGCAGCGACCCGACGAGCAGGTGCCGCGCGCGCAGGGCCTCCTCGAAGCGGGCATAGCCGTCCGCATCGACACACAGCGCGTTGATGTCGTTCAGCCGCTCATAGCCGGTGGAGCCCTCGATCGGCCAAGAGCGCAGCGTCTCGCCGGGCTCAAGAATCTTCTCGACCAGGATCGGCACGTCGGGCCCGACGGCGGCGCGCAGCCGGTCGCAATAGAAGGCGGGGTCGACCAGCCCGTCAATGTGGTCGATGCGCAGGCCGTGGACGAGGCCGCGACGGACGAGGTCCAGCGGCAGGCGGTGGACGAGGTCGAACACCTCGGGGTCCTCGACCCGGACGCCGGCGAGATCGGTGATGTTGAAGAAGCGGCGGTAGTTGAGATCGTGCGCGGCGGTGCGCCACCAGGCGAGGCGCCAGTGCTGGGCGTCGAGCACGGCGGCGAGGTCCGCCTGCGCCAGCGCCGCGTCGAGCGCCCGGCGCTCACCATCGCCGAGTCCCGTGAGAACGGCGCGGGCAGCGCCCCGCCCGGCATCGCCCGGCGCTTCCTCCACCATGGCGAAGCAGTCGGCCGGCGTGTCGAGCCCGGCGGCACGCAGCAGCTCCGCCACCGTTTGCGCCCGCAGCGGGAAGACATGGTCGGCATAGGCGGCATTGATGCGCCCAAGCTCGTAATCGGCGTGCAGCGACAGCCCGCCGGCCTCCAGAGTCGCCTTGAGCGGATCGCCGAGGGTCGGCAGCAGCAGCCTTCCGCTCTCCCATTTCACGTCGAACACGCGGGCGGCGGAGGAGCGCGGCCCGCCTTCCAGCATATCGTTCCAGAACGGGTTGTGGCTGGACGCCGCCATGTGGTTCGGCACGATATCGAGAAGGACACCCATGCCCCTCTCGACCAGCGCGCGGGCGAGGCACGCGAAACCCTCCTCGCCGCCCAGTTCCGGGTTGATGCGGGTCGGGTCGACGACATCATAGCCATGGGTGGAGCCGGGCACCGCCAGGGCGATCGGCGACGCGTAGAGATGGCTGATCCCCAGCTCCGCCAGATAGGGCACCAGCGCCTGCGCATCGGCGAAGGTGAAGCCGCGATGGAATTGCAGGCGATAGGTGGCGCGCAGGGCGGGGATCATGCGGCGGCGAGGCTCCAGACGGCGGCGGCGAAGGGGTCCAGCGTCAGATTGCCCCCTGCCTCATGCAGTACCCCGCCAAGGCTGGCCCCCGCCGGCATGCCGGCAAACCCGGTCAGCGGGTCGATCGTCACCGGCCGGCCGCCGGCGTTCAGCACCATCACCAGCGTGCCGGCGTCAAAATGCCAGGCGATGCGCAGCGCGTCCTCGGTCCGCCTGTGCTCGCTGCCGAGAAAGCCACTGGCGGCCAGCGGCCAGACCAGCTTGCGGCGCTGTTCGGTGAGGCGGCTGAAGGCGTCGAGTTCGGCGCGGGCCTGCGGCGTGCGCATGTCCTCCGCCTGCAATTTGGCCGAGATGAAGGTCGCCTCGCTCAGGGGATCGGGGAAGCTGGCGCCATGGGCGTCGAAGAAATCGGCGAATTCGCTGCGGCGGCCCTTGCGCACCGCCTCGGCAAGCTCGCCGTCGAAATCGCAGAAGAACGGGAAGGGCTGGGTGAGCAGGGCCTCCTCGCCCTGGAACAGCAGCGGGATCGCCGGCGAGAGCATCAGCACGAAGCGCAGGAAGGCGAGGCGTTCCGGCGCCAGCGTCGCCGCCAGCCGGTCGCCGAGCGGGCGGTTGCCGATATGGTCGTGGTTCTGGGCGAAGGCGACGAAGGCGTCGGGAGCAAGTTGCGTGCAGGGCGTGCCGCGCGGGTCCCCGTCCGCGTCCGGGTAGGGATCGCCCTGGAACACGAAGCCCTCGGCAAGCGCCCGCCCGGCCGCCGCCACCGGGTCGCGCGCATAGGGGGCGTAATAGCCGGTGCGCTCGCCGCTCGCCAGCACATGGAAAGCGTGGTGCCAGTCGTCGTTCCACTGCGCGGTGTAGAGCTGTTCGTCGCGCGTCATCCAGCCGGCGATGTTGTCGTGATTCTCCAGCACCAGCCAGGCGTCCGGGCGCACCGCGCGGCAGGCGGCGGCCATCTCGCGCAGGAAGGTTTCCGCCCCCTTGGTGGCAAGCGCGTGCACCGCATCGAAGCGCAGCCCGTCAAAGCCGAATTCGGAAAGCCAATAGGCGGCGTTCTCGGTGAAGAAAGCGCGCACCGCCTCGTTCTCAAGGTCGATCGCCGGACCCCAGGGCGTGTCGACATCTTCGCGGAAGAAGGATCTGGCGTAGAGCGGCAGGTAGTTTCCGCTCGGCCCGAAATGATTGTAGACGACGTCGAGCATCATGCCGAGGCCGCGCTCATGGGCGGCCTCGACCAGCGCGCGCAGATCCTGCGGCGTGCCATAGGCGGTGTCGGGGGCGTAGAGCAGCACCCCGTCATAGCCCCAGTTGCGGCGCCCGGCGAAATCGGCGACCGGCATCAGTTCGATCACGGTGAAGCCGGCATCACGGTAATGGTCGAGCCGGTCGATCAGCGCCCGGAACGTGCCTTCCGGCGTGGCGGTGCCGACATGCACCTCGGCGATGATCGCCTCATGCCACGGGCGCCGCGGGCTGGCCGGCACCGGCGCCAGGGGCGCCGGCACCAGACTCCAGCCGTCGGCATCCTCGGCCTGGCCATGCGAGGCGGGATCGGGAACCGCGACGGCCGCCTCGCCGTCGCCGATACGAAAGCGGTAGCGGGCGCCGGGCGCGAGGCCGGGAAGCGCCGCGGCGAAGAAGCCGTGCCCGGCCTTTTGCATCGCCACCGTCGCGGCGCCGTCAATCTCCAGCCCCACGGCGGCAGTGTCGGGAGCGTAGAGGCGGAAGCGGGTGAGATCGCCCTCGCGTTCCGGGCCGAAGCGGGTGTGGTTCATGCGCGCCATTCCCAGAGGATGAGGGTGCGGGCCGGCACCTCGACATGCCCGCCACCCTCGACGCTGGCGCCCTCGATCTCGTCGTCGGTGGCCAGCACCGCCTCCCAATGGCCGGACTGCACCGGCGGGGCGACGAAATCGATGTCGACATGCGAGGCATTGAGCATGATCACCAGCGAGGGCTCCTTCGGCAGCACCGGGGCGAGACGAAGAGTAATGCACTTGGAGTGCGGGTCGACCCAGTTCTCCTCGGTCATCCGGGTGCCGCTATTGTTGAACCAGGCGACATCCGGCTGTCCCATCGCGTTGCGCGAACCGGTCAGGAATTCCGGGCGCGAGAGGCAGGAATGGGTCTTGCGCAGATGGGCGAGGCGGGCGACGAATTGCGGCAGCTCGGGATCGTCGTCCGACCAGTCGACCCAGCCGATTTCGTTGTCCTGGCAATAGGCATTGTTGTTGCCGCCCTGCGAGTTGGAGCGCTCGTCGCCGGCGAGCAGCATCGGCACGCCCTGGGAGAGGAACAGCGTGGCGATCAGGTTGCGCTTCTGCCGGCGGCGCAGCGCATTGATGGCCGGGTCGTCGGTCTCGCCCTCCACCCCGCAGTTCCAGCTCTTGTTGTCGTCATGGCCGTCGCGATTGTGCTCGCCATTGGCCTCGTTGTGCTTGTCGTTATAGGTGACGAGGTCGTGCAGGGTGAAACCGTCATGGGCGGTGATGAAGTTCAGGCTCGACCAGGGCCGGCGGCGGCCTTCCGAGAAGATGTCCTGCGAGGCGGCGAAGCGGGTGGCGAAGCTCGGCAGCAGCCCTTCCGAGCCGCACCAGAATTCACGCACCTTGTCGCGGTAGTCGCCGTTCCATTCGGAGAAGCCGGGCGGGAACGCCCCGAGCTGGTAGCCGCCGGGGCCGACATCCCAGGGCTCGGCGATCAGCTTGAGCCCGCCGAGCGTGGGGTCCTGCAGAATGGCGTTGAAGAAGGCGTGCCCGGCGTCGAACCCTTCCGGCCGGCGCCCGAGCGTGGTGGCGAGGTCGAAGCGGAAGCCGTCTATGCCGTAGACGGAAGCCCACATGCGAAGTGAATCCATCACCATCTGCAGCACCCGCGGGTGATCGGTGTTCACCGAATTGCCGCAGCCGGTCAGGTCGTCATAATAGCGGGCATTGCCGGGCAGCAGCCGGTAATAGGACGCGTTGTCTATGCCCTTGAAGGACAGCGTCGGCCCGAGATGATTGCCCTCGCAGGTGTGGTTGTAGACCACGTCGAGGATGATCTCGATGCCGGCCTGGTGCAGCCGGTCCACCGCCTCGCCGATGGCGTCGAGCCCGTCCTCGCCGAGATAGCGCGGCTCCGGCGCGAAGAAGGACAGCGTGTTATAGCCCCAGTAATTGGTCAGCCCGCGGTCGAGCAGGTGGCGGTCCTGCGCGAAGGCATGCACCGGCAGCAACTCCAGCGAGGTGACGCCGAGCCGTGAGAGGTAGTCGACGAATTCGGGCTGGCCGAGCGCGGTGAAGGTGCCCCGGATGCTTTCCGGAATGAGCGGGTTGACCATGGTGAGCCCGCGCACATGGCCCTCATAGATCACCGTCTTCGCCCAGGAGACGCGCGGGTGCTGGGTGGCGGCCATGGGGGTGCCGACCACGACCCGCGCCTTCGGCATGAACTTGGCGCTGTCGCGCTCATCCATGATCAGATCGGCATCCTCCCCGGCGCCGATCTTGTAGCCATAGAGCGCGTCGTCCCACTTGATCTCGCCCACCAGCATGCGGGCATAGGGATCGAGCAGCAGCTTGTGGGGGTTGAAGCGGTGGCCCGCTTCCGGCGCCCAGGGGCCGTGCACGCGCCAGCCATAGACCTGGCCGCGGCCAACGCCCGGCAGATAGCAGTGCCAGACGCCATTGGTGCATTCGTGCAGGTCGATCCGCTCCAGCTCGGTCTCGCCATAGCGGTCGAACAGGCACAGCGTCACCCCCACCGCATTGTCGGAGAACAGCGCGAAATTGGTTCCTCTCCCGTCCACCGTCACCCCGAGCGGAAAGGCGGAGCCGGGCCGTATCTTGCGCATGATGGGGTTCACCGTCAGGAGGGAAGGAGGCCGGCGGGCACCGCCGGCGGGGCGGCGGGGCCCGACATTGGACGGAGGCGGCGCGTTCAGTTCCAACCCCAATGGTTCGCGCGCAAATGGTTCGCGCGCATGGGCCGCGCGGCACGCCCCAACGCGCGGCGGGTGCCGGGCGGCTGGCCAGTTCGCGCCGCATCCGTCAGCACCCCCAACGTCGACCCCACCCGCGGATGGGCGGAATAGGCCCAGCGTCCGCACACGAAGTCATAAGCGCCGCGCAGGGTGCGCAGACGCCGCCCCTCGCGGGTCTGCAAAGGGCGGTCGAAGTCGGCGTCCCGATGGCGGTCGGACATGGATGCTCTCGTCTGGTGGACGCTCGCAGAACGCGCATGCGGGACGAAAGGTTCCGGGATCCGGCCATTTACCTGCCGGTCCTCCGGACGCTTGGTCGCGCATTTCTAATCACACGATAGCTTGTGCCTGCAAGCGTATATGGGCGATGATCGGCCGCCTCTCCGGCGGAGGGCGGTGTTCGGGGCGGCGCGGCCGCAAATCGTGAAAGCGGATTGTGATGTCCTATATCGGCCGCCTGGTGAACGCACTTGAAAGGCTTGGACCGCTTGGCCTGGCGCGGCGAACGCTGCGCGAAGTCTATGCGCGGACGCTTCGGCCGCTCCTCCCGCGGTCGCGACCTGTTGTTTACAGTGGCGTAACCGTAGCGCTGTACCGACACGTCGGCGATGATTTCGCGGGGCGGATGCTAGGCTCGTTCGGCATCGACGATGTTCCTCGATACGAGGAGACACTTCTCATCGCGCTGAGAGCCCATGTCCGCCCCGGCGACACCATCGTCATTGTCGGGGGCGGGGCCGGAATCACGGCTGTCGTCGCGGGGCGGCTGGTCGGGGAGAGTGGACGGGTGATCTGCTTCGAGGGTAGCAAGAGACAGGTGGACCTTATCCGAGGCACCATCGCTATCAACGGGCTGGCGGACCGGGTGACCATTCGGCATGCCATCGTCGGGCCCGCGATCGGGGTCTATGGGGAAGCGGGAGCGGCTGCGAGTCTGTCTGCCGCAGATATCCCCCCCTGCGATGTGCTCGAATTGGACTGCGAGGGGTCCGAGATAGACATATTGCAGAATCTGGCATTTTCGCCGCGAATCATGCTGGTGGAGACGCACGGCATGTATGGCGCTTCGTCGGAACTCTGCGAGCAACTGCTGGAGGCGCGAGGCTATCGCGTGGCCACGCTTGGGTACGCCGAACCGCGGGTCGCTGCCTTTTGCGAAAGCAACGATATTCGAATACTCGCGGGGGAGGCCATCGCTTCCAACGGCATTGTCGGCGCCACTTGATTGGCGTTCCCGTGTCGAGGCTTGTCGGCATTTGCCGCGTCGAGAGGCGTTTCTTTGTCGATCAAGTGTTTCGACCACGTCTTGGTGCAGGCCGACGCAACAAAAAGGCGTCCCACCGATTTCGCGGAACGCCTGAGTTCTGGCCTCGGGATGGTGGGTCCTTGGGAGAGGGCCGGCCTCCCGTTCGCGGCGGGAAGCCGGCACGTCTTACATGTGGACGGGCTCAGACCGCCTTCTTGAACTTGGCGGCCTCTTCCGAGCCGCCGGTGGCATTGCCCTTGGAATAGGAATGCGCCCCGGTGCCGGCGAGGGCGCCGCCCTGCACGATGAGGTACTCGTCGCGGATCGCCCGACCCTCGAAGAAGCATTCGAGGATTTCGCGCGTGCCCGCCGCATAGCGCGCCTGGGCGGAAAGCGAGGTGCCGGAAATGTGCGGCGTCATGCCGTTCCACTTCATCGTCCGCCAGGGGTGATCCTGCGGCGCCGGCTGCGGAAACCACACGTCGCCGGCATAGCCGGCGAGCTGGCCGCTTTCCATCGCGCGGGCGATGGCGTCGCGGTCGCACAGCTTGCCGCGCGCGGTGTTGACGAGGTAGGCGCCGCGCTTGAACAGCTTCAGCGTCTCGTCATTGATCATGTGCTCAGTTTCGGGGTGCAGCGGGCAGTTGAGCGTCACCACGTCGCAATGCGGGTACATCTCCTCGCGCGAGGCGTGCCAGGTGAGGTTCAGCTCCTTCTCCACCGCTTCCGGCAGGCGGTGACGGTCGGTGTAGTGCAGCTTCACGTCGAACGGCGCCAGGCGGCGCAGCACGGCGAGGCCGATGCGGCCAGCCGCCACGGTGCCGACGCTCATGGCTTCGAGGTCGTAGGAGTGCGCTACGCAGTCGGCAATGTTCCAGCCGCCCTTGCGGGCCCAGTCATGCGAGGGAATGTAGTTGCGCACCAGGCCGAGAATCATCATCACCACATGCTCGGCGACGCTGATCGAGTTGCAGTAGGTGACCTCGGCAACGGTGACGTTGCGGTCGATCGCCGCCTGCAGGTCGACATGGTCGGAGCCGATGCCGGCAGTGAGCGCGAGCTTGAGATTCTTCGCCTTTGCGATGCGCTCGGGGGTGAGATAGGCCGGCCAGAACGGCTGCGAGATCACCACGTCGGCGTCGACCAGTTCCTTCTCGAACACCGAATCCGGTCCGTCCTTGTCGGAGGTCACGACGAAGGTGTGGCCGTTGGATTCGAGGTATTTGCGCAGGCCGAGCTCGCCCGAGACCGAGCCGAGAAGCTCGCCCGGGGTGAAATCGATCGCCTTGGGAGTCGGCAGCGTCTGCCCGCCCGGATAATGATCAATCTGCGGCAGGCCGTCGCGGGCGTAGCTCTTGGGGTAGCCGTCGATCGGGTCGTCGTAGAGCACGCACAGAATCTTCGCCATCGGGCCTCTCCTCACATTGGGGTAAGCGGGGACGCTTCCGCCGCGCGACACGGCAGACGGTCAAGATTGGCGGCCGAGCCGCCACTTGCCTGTGCTGTGGTACCGCGTGCCGCGATGGTGCGCGGCGCGGCGGGCGTCCTTCCTGCCGGTCCGGCGTGCGGGCTGTTGCTTCCCGCCTCGCCGCCGACCCTGTGACTGTGGACCGGCAGGAGGAGGGCTTCAAATTGAAAGGGGTGAACAATTGATAGATGGCGGAAATGAAGTCTCCGCTATTTAAAGATGTTCTCAATCGAATGTTCGCGCCCGAAGCTCTGCGCGAGCTTCAGCAGCGCCCCGGCCACCGGGCTCAGCGGGTCCCGCTCCGACAGGACGAGGCCGATCGGCTGGACGTGGACCGGCTCGACCAGCGGCACGCCGACAAGGTCCGAGGCGTCGCCCAGCCCGCGAAAGCTCGCCTCCGGCACGATGCTGTGCCACGGGCCGCGCCGCACGAACGCCCACACGCCCATGAAGGAATTGGTCTCTATCGCCGGTTGCGAGGCGATGCCCGCCTCGGCCATCACATGGTCGATGATGCGGCGATTCTGCATGTCCGGCGTGAGCAGGCACAAGGGCTGCGCCGCCGCTTCCGCCCACCGCAGGGTGCGCCGGCGCGCCAGCGGCTCGTCGGGGCGGGTGATGAACACATAGTGCTCGCGATAGAGCGGCAGGCGGCGCACCCGGTTGAGCGGCTCGTTCTCGAGATAGGTGATGCCGGCATCGAGTTCCATCTCGTCGAGCCCGCGCTGGATCGCCGCCGAGCTCAGCGTGAGCATCTGCACCTTCACCTCCGGGTGCCGGTCGCGGAACGGCGCCAGCAGGGCCGGCGCGGCGGCGGTGGCGGCGGGAATGGCCCCGACCCGCAGCGTGCCGGTGATCTGGCCGCCGGTCTCGGCCTTCTCCTGCCTCAGGCTTTCATAGTCGGCGGCGATCTGGCGGGCCCAGCCGAGCACCCGCTCGCCTTGCGCGGTGAACCCGAGGAAGCGATGGCCGCGCACCACGATCGGCACGCCGAGTTCCTGCTCCAGCTTGCGGATGCCGGCGGAGAGCGTCGGCTGGGTGACGTGGCAGGCCTCCGCCGCGCGGCCGAAGTGCTTCTCGCGTGCCAGCGCGACAAGATAGTGCATCTGCCGCACGAACATGGGCGCCTCCCGCAGGCGCCACCGCGCCGGCGGCGGGGAGGGCTGCGTTATTTCCGTTCGGATACAGCAGACATATAGGCGGAAAGGCGCCGGCGAAAGGCCTTCGGCTTCTCCGCGAACAGCCGCGCGTGCAGCCGCAGCGACGAGCGGGCGAGCTTCGCCTGCCGGGCACGGATGGCGTCGAGCAGCTCGGTGCGCCACAGCGGCGGCCTGCCGGCGCGCGGCGGGCGGGCCTCGACCAGCGCACGCAGCACGGCGAGGTCGTGATGCTTGCCGAGCTTGTCACGCAGGCGCTGCAACTCGTCCACCCATACCTGGCCGAGGGCCGGCCAGAGCGGGCTGACCAGCTCCATCTGGTAGCGCTGCGCGATGACGGCCTTGCGCAGCTCGTGCAGGCTCTCCTCATCCTCCGCATCGACCGCGCGGCCGGTGCGCCGCGCCCGGGCATATTCGTCCGCCAGCGCGTCGACCAGCGCCTTGTCGTCGACCGCGGCACCGAGCCGCGGCAGCACCTCGGCAAACTGGGTCAGCTGCGATTCGAGCCCCGCGCGATGGCGGCCGACGCCCTCCCCCTGCCCGGCGCCCGGCGCCGGCCCCAGGGCGCGCGCCGCCGCCCGGCGCGCGCCCCCGGACAGGCCGGCCTTGGCGACGAGATCGTCCAGCGCATCCTCGCGGGCCGCGGTGTCGCGCGCCTGCGCCAGCTGGCGGGCCGTCTTCGCCAGCGCGCGCCGCAACCCCCGGGCGGTATGGGCGACCGCGCGGTCGGGGGCGAGCGCGGCCAGTCGCAGCAGCGCCCGCAACCGCTTGAACCCCTTGCGCAGGTCGTGCACCGCCTCGACCGGGTCGCGCAGGTCGAGCGCCGCCGACGCCTCGGCATGCGCCTGCCGCAGGCCCGACATCAGCCGTTCCGGCACCGGGGGCGTCTCCGCAGGCAGGCTGTCCACTGCTTCGGCAGCGCCGGCGGAATCGTGCTTTGACATAAATTCTCTTTCTATTACAATTAGTTAATCGATTCTTTCAGCCTCAGCGCGACGATCCGATGACAAAAAGATAGCCCGCCCCCCTTTCATTTGGCCATCCGCATTGCTAGATACCCGGCGTCGGCAGGCCGCTACGGCGTCCTGTACGGCTCTGACGCGGGGTGGAGCAGCCCGGTAGCTCGTCAGGCTCATAACCTGAAGGCCGCAGGTTCAAATCCTGCCCCCGCAACCACTGATACCGACAAACCCGCAGCCTCGGCTGCGGGTTTTGTTTTTTTGCCGATCTTTCCGATTGCTTGGCGCTCGGTCCATTCGAGGATGGTACGCAGTTCGCCGTGCAATGCCGCGAACATCTCGCCTCGTTCATTGCCGGGCGTGAGCACGATCCGCTCGATCAGCATCCGCAAAGCTTCCGCTGCTTGAGGTCTTTCTTCCGGCCTGTTCAGCGCGCGAGTCAGAGTCGCGACCTTGCTCGCATAGATGACCGCGGCCCTCGCCAGCATGTCCGGTACGTCGTTGGGAACATCGACCAGTAGCTCCGAAAGCTCCTTCTTTCGGGCCTCCAACGCGTCCATTTCAGCCTTCATGCTCTCGTGGAACATTCCGGCCTTAATGGCCTCGATGATGCCCCTGATCTGCTTCTCCACCTTGGCCAGCTCCGCTTTCCAGGCGTCGCCATTCGAGTGGCGTTCCCGATTGAGCCGGTTCGTTTCTTCGGCATAAGCACGCATCGCCTCAGCCACGACCTCAGGCGCCATCATCCGGCCCTTGAGACCGGCCAGCACGCGGCGCTCCAAGTCCTCGCGCGGGATCGTCCGGCTGTTGGAGCAGGTACCCTTGCTGATGTGGTTTGAGAAGGCGAAACGGTCGGACCCACGCAGAGAATACGGACCACCACAGCAGCCGCAGAATATCAGCCCCGAGAGCAGCGATTTCGGCCGGCGTCCCCCGTTCAGTCGATTCTTGGTATGGTGATCACGGATGGCCTCGGTGACATTCACGTACTTCTCGGTGATCTCGCCTTGCCGCTCGCGCACGGATTGCCACAGCTCGTCGTCGACGATGCGGAGCTCGGGGACGTCCTTGACGATCCATTCCGATGGCGGATTCATCCGGGAGACGCGCTTCCCGGTTGACGGGTCTTTGACATATCGAAGCCGGTTCCAGAGCAAGCGGCCGATAGAGAGCTCATTGTTCACGAGGCCGGTTCCGCGCTTGACGTGGCCGCGGATCGTGGTGTCGCTCCAAAGTTTGCCGCTCGGGCCGGGAATGCCCTCCTCGTTCAGTCGCCGCGCAATTGTGCGCGGACCACCGTATCGCCGGACGGCAGCGTATAGGTGATCGGCAGCAACACTACATAGCGAGGGCGCACAAGGGAATCGGTCGCGGCGACGAGGCAGGTCGGGCGATCCTTGCCTTGATCGCGGCCGGCAGCTGCCTCGTGCGTCCAGATATAATCATAGCGGAGGATGAGGCCGGGCTTTGGCTCGGGAAACGCCACGCCGAGCGCCCTACTTCATCAGGCCGTTCAGGTGCGCGTGCTCGGCGTCCATCTCCGCGCGCTCCACCGCGTCGATCACCACATCGATGGCGTCGGCCGTGCGGTGGGTCCGCTGCGCGGCGGCCCGAAGCCAATCATAATGGTCAGCGGACATCAGCACGAACTCGCGGCGTCCGTGCCGTGTGATCTCCACCGGCTCGCGCTGGGCCTGATGCTGGAACTCACCGAACTTGCGCTGGAATTCGAGGGAGCCGACTCTCGCCAGGGCCGGCATCCTTTCAGATCGAATGCCAGAATTATACGTATAATTTGTTTATGGGCAAAGCTGGAACTACACCTCCTCGCCCGTCGAACGGCTCCTCCGCACCTTCCGGTCCGGCTGACGGTCCGAGTGCCTTGATGCTGTTCCTGTGCCGCTTGAGCGCCATTGCGTCCGAGAATCCCGAGCCGGAAAGGCCCCGGAACGACCGAAGACCTATCCGAGCGCATGGGAAAGCCCCAAACGACAGTCGTGCGGCGAAAAGGACGCCATCACGTACAAATAGGATGCCTTGACTGAGAGATTACAAGCGCCGCAGCGAAAGCAAGGGCGTCGAATACGCCATTCCTGTCCCGAATGAGCGACTTCCCACGCGGTGTAGAAGCCGCGCCGACGCTCCCGCCATTGGATGTACCAGTCCCACACGATCGGGAAGACCAGCAGACTGAAGCTCAGATTCTCCAGCGGCACGCCGAAGCCATGGACCGCGCCGTTGGGTGAGGCCGCCAGCGCACCGAACATCAGACCGAGATGCTCGACCTTCTGGGATGCCGTCTCCTCGCCCCAGACACCGTTGCGCTGATAGCCGAAGGCCGTCAGCGTCGCCGTCTTGAACCGGACGAGGTCCGCCATCTCCTCGGCCAGCTGGGGCGGCGCATCGAGGGCCGCACTTGCGAGGTCCGGATCCGGCAGCGATCCATCCTCTTCCCGGCAAAACCGGTACAGCCCGCGCGGCCGGGAGGATTGGTCGAGCAGGCCGGGAAACCGGATCGAACAGCGCCGCTTCATGGCAGCGGCCCGGAAGCGACGATAGTCGGTCGTTCCCGAGATCACCACGCGCTGCACCCACTCAAGGATCTCCTCCCTCTCTCTCAACGGGCGGCGATCAAAATCATGCGGCAGGTGCCAGGCGAGGCGCCGTCGCTCGGCTCGGCTGATGCCGACAATGGTCCCCGCCGGACCGCAATGAAGCCGCAGCGATCTTGTTCAACGGCTGCGGTCGATTAGGCTTATCCTGGCGGTCGTGATCGACCTCTTCTCCCGCCGCGTCGTCGGCTGGTCCATGCAGGCCCGTCGAACGACCAACGTCGTGCTTCACCGGAAGCACGTCCGGGACGAGGTGCTGTCGCCGTCGCGTTCGAACGGCAGCACAAAGCGAAAGCCGAGGGCGTCTAGAAAACTTGGAGTTGTTCACTGTCGCTTGAATACGATCATCTTCTCTGCGGTCATTTCGTGTGCCGTGTAGGGAATGCCGCCGACGCCGTAGCCGGATTCGCGCCGCCCGGCGAACGGCATCCAGTCGGTACGAAACGCGCTGTGATCGTTGACCATTACCGCAGAGGCATCGAGGCGCTCGGCGGCGTCGAACGCGACCTCAAGGTCACGCGTGAAGATGCTCGCCTGGAAGGCGACGGGGAGCGAATTGGCGGCCACGATGGCCTCGTCGATCTCGTCATAACCGTAGATGCAGGCGACGGGCCCGAATATCTCATACGTTGAGACCTTCGCATCGCGCGGTGGGTCGACGAGTATCGTCGGCCGGAGCGTCGTCTCGTTGACGCGTGCGCCGCCGATCTGGCGGCCGCCCGCAGCGACGGCTTCGTCGATCCAGCTTTCCACCCGTCGCGCTTCGTCGGGTTTGATCAGCGGGCCGACTTCAGTGTCGGCGTGCGTCGGATCTCCGACCCGCAGTTGTTCCACCCGCGCAGCAAAACGCTCGATGAAGGCCTGCCTGAGCTCCGCATGCACGTAGATGCGCTGGACGGAGACGCATACCTGGCCGGCGTGATAATAGCTCCCCTTGGCTATCGGCTCGATGATCGTGTCCAAATCGGCGCTGCGATCGACGATGACGGGTGCGACACCGCCATGCTCAAGCGCGCAACGGGTTCCGGGCGCCAAAATCGACCGCAGTCGCCAGCCAACCTTCGCGGACCCGATGAAGCTGAGAAAGGCGACGCGTGGATCCGTCGCGAGGGCTTGGGACAGCTCGCCGCGTTCGGGGAGCAGCGTCTGCACCCAGCCGTCGGGCATGCCGGCCTCATGGACCAGCTTTACGAGTTCGAGGCAGGAAAGCGGCGTTGTCATTGCCGGCTTGACGATGACCGGACAGCCGGTCGCTATTGCGGGGGCGATCTGGTGCACGATGAGATTGAGCGGATGGTTGAAGGCGGAGATCGCCGCCACCACGCCGATCGGCTCCTTGATGGTCCAGGCGCGACGGTTCTCGCTCGCGGCAGTGAGACCCATCGGTATCTCGACGCCGCCTCGCGCGCGCAACAGGTCGGCCGCGTTACGGATGCCGTCGATCGCCCGGTCGGTCTCGACCAGTGCGTCTGTGTAGGGCTTGCCGCCTTCGCGGGCGATCCGCGTTGCAAACGCCTCGCGCTGCTGTTCGACGAGGCCGGCGAGTCTATGAAGGACGGCCATCCGCTCATGCGGTTGCAGCCACGCGGCCCGATCCTGAAACCGGGCGCGTGCCGTCTCCAGCTTGGTTTCGAGTGCTGACGCCTCGTCCGTCGGCAACTCGGCGATGGGCTTGCGGTCGAAAGCTTGCACGACCTCGATCATGCCTGTCCTCCTTATCAAAGCAGCCAGGCTGCATGAATCCGATGCCCGCCGGTTACCTGACCTCCACCGCCTCCGAGACCACCGCCGTCCGGTCGGCCAGCTCGGGCACCCTGGCCAGGTAGGCTTGATAATGCGGCGAGTTTCGATGGTCTTCGACGGCCGCGACGTCCCGGTACAGCTCATCGATCACGTAACGCTCTTCGTTTGATGCGTCGCGCCAGACATCCCAGCGCAGGTTACCCGGCTCGGCCCTGCAATGCGGTGCCATGCCGACGAGCAGCGCTTTGAGCTCGGCGCTCCGGCCCGGGTACGCCGTCAGGATCGCGGTGATCTTGGATGGCGATTGCGTCATGCAAAGCTCCTGATGAAATGGGCGCGTGCGCCTCCCCTCCGCCAAGCTTCAAGCTCGCGAACTGGAGCCGCACGCCGGATATTTCAGCCGCGTCTCACTGATTTACCGCCTTGAGAGCGGCGAGCAGCTCTGTCGCCAAAGGTCCCGCTGAGGCCGGGTTCTGGCCGGTGATGAGCCGCCCATCGACGACGACGTGAGGTTCCCAGTTGGCGACAGACGAGTACTCCGCCCCCTCCGCTCTCAGCGCGTCCTCGAGTTCGTAGGGCACGTCATCGCGGGCGTAGTCGTATTCTTCCTTCTTCGAGAACGCGGTGAGCTTCTTGCCGCGCGCGAACGGCGTGCCATCGCCGAGATCCACGCCGAGAAGGGAGCACGGGCCGTGACAAACGGCAGTCACGAACTTGCCGGTGGTCCAGGCGCGCACGATGGCCTTCTGCACATCCGCATTGCGCGCGATGTCGACCATCGGCCCGAGGCCGCCGGGCACCAGGATGGCGTCGTAATCCGCCGCATCCACCTCAGACAGCTTGCGGCTGTGATTGAGCCGACGAAAGGCCTTGCTCTCGAGAAACTCCTTCTGGGCGGGATCTTTCTCGTCATATGCGTCGTGGGGCGTCCATCCGCCGGCAGGAGACGCAAACTCGACGGCAATCCCCGCCTTGTCGAGCACGTCGAAAGGATGGGCGACCTCCGCGAAAAAGAAGCCGGTCTTGCGATTGTGTGGACCGATCACGGATGCGTTGGTGACGATGAACAGGACATGTTGGGTCACGGGTTTCTCCTTGTATCTTGCTTGCGCATGCGTTCAGGCTGTCAGAACTTCACCACCGTCCGACCGACGATTTTGTTGTCGCACGGAAGGTCGAGGTATTCGTTGATCTGCTCGAAGCCGATGATCTTGATCGTGTGCTGGATGTTGCCGTCGGCAGCGAGCGCCATGACTTCGCTGAGGTCCGTGTTATTGCCCCAGAACAAGCCATGGAAGGTCTGCTCGCCCGACACGCGAGGGAACAGCGGGACATCAATGCGATCATCCGCTTGGCATCCGAAAAGACCAGAGTGGTGGAGGAACGCGGCATTGTGCGGCTCACTTTGGCGTTTGGCGTTTGGCGTGATGTCTCTGTTTTTGGCAGGCGCCCGGCCCGGTCAGTCACATCGCCCATCCCTCACGGCGATCCCGCCTTCCGATCGAGAAAGTCGCGGATGAGGGGAGCCATTTCCGCCAACCTGTCCTCGAGTGCGAAATGACCGCTGTCGAGGAGATGGAATTCCGCGTCCGGCAGATCCCGAAGATAGGGATGGGCTCCTTCGGCCGGAAAGATCTTGTCGTTCTTCCCCCAGACGATGATCGTCGGCGGCCTGCGCTTCCGGAAGAATTCCTGGAATTGCGGGTAGAGCGGCACATTGGTGCGATAATCGTAGAATAGGTCTAACTGGATCTCGTTGTTGTCGGGACGGTCGAGCAGTGCCTGATCATGGACCCAGTTGTCCGGGCTGATGCGGGAGAGATCACCCATCCCATCGGTGTACTGGAACTTCGTTGTCGCCGGGGTCAGCAATCCCAAGAGTGCCTTGCGGTTCGCAGGCGTATTCGCGGCCCAGTAGGCCTTGATGGGATCCCAGAAATCCTGGAGCCCTTCTTCATAGGCATTGCCGTTCTGGACGATCAGCGCGCTGACGCGCTCGGGATGCTTGAGGGCGAGGCGATAACCGACCGGCGCGCCGTAATCCATGAGGTAGAGGGCGTAGCGCGTTGCGCCCAATTCCTGCAACAGCGTGTCGATCATGTCGGCGAAGTGCGCGAAGGAATAGTCAAAGCGCGTGTGTTCGGGGGCGTCGCTCTGGCCGAAACCGGGATAGTCCGGTGCAATGACGCGATATTTGTCCGCCAGCAGCGGGATCAAATTCCGGAACATGTGCGACGAGGTTGGAAAGCCGTGCAGCAGCAGCACCACGGGGCCATTGGCGGGGCCAGCCTCGCGGTAGAAGACCTTCACGCCGTCGATTGTCTCGTACCGATAGTGCACGACAGGCACTGGCCGCCCGGCCACCGCTGCTGCGCTTTGCTGCGCGGAGGCATTCGGGGCGCCCAGCAGACTGAACAGTACGGGCGCAAGAGCGAGAACCATCCTGATCATCGTTGCCTCCATGTTTGCCGAGACCCGCAGCGACGACGGAGATGCACACCGTCCAAGATGCCCGAGCTAGTTGCCTTCGACGGCGGCCTTTTCAATGAAGGCGGCGACTTCCTTGGGGTGGGAGAGCATTGCGGCGTGGCTGCTCGACAGCTCGACCAAGGTCGCCTTGGCCCTGGTCGCCATGAAGCGCTGGGTGCTGGGTGCGACCATCCGGTCCTGCGTCGTCAGCATGTAGTGGACCGGCTTGTCCTTCCATGCCGCGCGGGTGAGCTTGGGCTGGACTGCGCCGAGTCCCCAGGGAACCTGCGCCATCGCCATGAAGCCGGTGATCGAGATATCCACGTCCTGGGCGAAGGAGGTGGAGAACTTTGCCGGGTCCACGAGAATGAAGCCGTCGGCCGGCGGCAGCAGCGGCGGTGACGCCTCCCCAGGCGTCGGCCTCGTGGCAAGCTCGAAGACCGACTCGCCGACATCCGGTGCGAAGGCCGCGATATAGGCCAGATTGCGAACTTTCGGGTCGCTACCGGCCTCGCTGATGACGGCGCCGCCATAGGAATGACCGACCAGCACCACCGGCTTGGTCGCCCTCGCGATCACCTGCCGGGTTGCTTCGACGTCGCTTTCGAGCGTGATCGTCGGGTTCTGGACGACCAGAACCTCATAGCCGTCGTCTGTCAGGATGTCGTAGACGGACTTCCAGCCAGATGCATCGACGAAGGCGCCATGCACGAGGACGATCGAGACCGGCTTGGCGTCGCCGCGGGTCTGTGCCGGGACAGGGGAAGCGGTGGCCATGGCGATGAGTACTCCCAGGATCATGTTTTTCATCGATGGGCCTCCAGGACCGCGGCTATCGCACGCCTCCGGCCGATAATTCGGGATCAGTAAATCTGACGGCGCGCCTATCAACAGGGCGGCAGCGTGTCGGATACGAGAGGAGAGGCGGACTACTATACGCCTCCTGACCAGCTATCATCTTAACCGTCGGATCTATATGCTAGAAATTAACATCGAATTAGTTTGAGTTGCCGTCACATTTAACCTTTAATATCTTGTAGTTGAATGTAACCTCTAACGCATCATCTGTCCTTATGCCCGTACATAAAGATCTTTAAGTTTTCTTTCGAGTTGGCAGACCGTGCGATGGCCTGCGAATTTTTGGCGGGCGCGCTTGCGGCCGGGAACGGCAATTGACGCCGATATGAACCCACCTTAAAAATCCTGAAGTTGCTTAAGTTCAAGACCGTCGCGCGACGTAGCCACAGCGCTTTGTGATCTCGTTAGAGACACGGGGGAGGAACTGAGCATGGGTGCCGAACGACAGATCGGCGCCAACCTGCTGTCGGCCGAAAACCCGCCAGATCGGCTGGAAATAGACGTCTCACGCCGTGAGTTGCGGGTAAGCGGATCGGCGGTCGCCATAAGCCGCCGCGCGTTCGAAATCGCGCAGATTCTCGTCGAAGCATCTGGAGCCACGGTCGCAAAATCGGATCTGATTTCGCGCGTGTGGCCCAAGGTGATGGTCGGCGACACAGCTCTTCAGGTGCAGATATCCGCGATCCGGAAGGCGCTGGGCGCAAACCGGGCGTTGCTGAGAACCATATCGGGCAAGGGCTATCGGCTGCTCGGCAACTGGACCGTGCGGCCATCGGTCATTACCGCTGAACCGGCGCGATCGCCGGAACTGGCCCTTGATTCCAGCTCAACGGACCGCCAGCCAATCTACCGGTCGGACGAGTGCGAAATCGATCTGTTGCTGCGCCAGGTGCGTGTTCAGGGCGGCGCTGTGCCAATCGGCGGCCGGGCCTTCGACATACTGGCTGTCTTGGTCCAGGCCGCCAACGAAGTTGTCACGAGGGGCGAGTTGCTCGAAATCGTCTGGTCCGGCGCGACGGTCGGCGAAACCGCCATCGACGTCCACATATCGGCGATCCGCAAGGCGCTTGGTTCGCACCGCGCCATGCTCAAGACGATTTCGGGGCGCGGCTTCCGCCTGGTCGGCGAGTGGACCGTGCAGACGATCAGTGCGCCGCCACCACCACCTTCGGTGCTGCGCCGCTCGGCTTCAACGAACGTGCCTGCCGCCGCGAACGGCCTTGTCGGTCGCGCTGCTGCCTTCGCGTTCCTGCAAGAGGCCTGCTCTGCCTATCGTATTGTTACCCTCACCGGGCCGGGCGGCATCGGCAAGACAGCGCTTGCCCTGGAGCTGGCGCGCCGCCTGCTCCCTCGATTTGACGCCGGTGTCTGGCTCGTGGAGCTGGCCTCGCTGGCCGATCCGAACCTGGTGCCGGTCGCCGTGGGAGAGGCCATCGGTCTCAAGGCCAACGGCCGCCCGATGTCGGCGGAGGGGGTGGCGCGGGCCATAGGCCACGACCGCCTCCTCCTGGTATTGGACAATTGCGAGCACTTGGTCGGCGCGGCGGCTCAATCGGCGGAGGCCATCGTCCGGCTGGCGCCGAACGCGGTCATCGTTGCCACCAGCCGCGAGACGTTGCGGATCCACGGCGAATATGTCTATCGCGTGCCGCCTCTCGAGGTTCCTCACCATGAGACTTGTTCGCCAGACAAGATACTGAGCAACAGCGCCGTTCAGATGTTCCTGGGTCTGGCCGAGGCGCCGCATACGGCCGGCCTGCGCGCCGGGCAGAACCTGCGCTCAATTGCCGGCATCTGCCGTCGCCTTGATGGACTGCCATTGGCAATCGAATTTGCCGCCGCGCGTTCCGCATCGTTGGGGCTTTCTCGCGTTGCCAGTGGACTGGAAAACCGTTTCGCGCTCCTCACCACCGGACGCCGCACGGCGTTGCCGCGCCATCGGACGCTGCGCGCGGTTTTCGACTGGAGCTATGCGCTGCTGCCGGATGCCGAGCGTCAGCTGCTCCACCGACTGGCGGTCTTTCCCGGCGGTTTCACTTTCGAGGCGGCTTGCGCGGTAATGTGCGCTCATTCGCCGAGCGAGGTCGCCGATTGCCTATCGAACCTCGTCGAAAAGTCGATCGTCACGTTCGATCGCAGCACACCGGACGAGCGCTGGCGCCTCCTCGAGACGGTGCGCGCCTACGCAATGGACAAACTCGCCGGCAGCGGCGACTGGCACGCCACAGTGCGTCGGCAGGCGGAATACTTCCGGGATTTCTTCGCCACGTTCAATCCCGATCCCAAGGCCGATCAGGATATCAGCGGCGAGGATCTGCCGCGCTACGCCCGCGAGATCGATAATCTGCGTGCGGCGCTTTCCTGGGCATTCTCCGCCTCTGGCGACGTCCCCCTCGGTGTTGAGCTGGCCACCGCCTCCGTAAACTTCTGGCTGGCCGTGCCGCTACTGGACGAGTGCAGCAACTGGACCACCAAAGCCCTGGCCAGTCTGGACGATAGCGGGAACTCCGAACAAGAGATGGTTCTGCGGTGTGCTCTGGGTCAGTCCCTCATGTTTACCGAGGGCATGACGCCGGCGACCTATGCCAACTTGGCGCGGGCGCTTTCTCTTGCGGAGGCCGCCGGGGACATCGAGTATCAGAAGCGCGCGGTGCACAGCCTGTGGCAGATCAATCTGCGCTCACTTGAGCTTCATAGGGCGTTGCAGTTGAGCCGACGCTATGCCGACCTTGCGCGTACCGACATCGACGTGGCGCCCGCGCGTACGGCAGACCTGATGGTCGGCATGTCCTTGCTCTATCTGGCGGAATATGTCGAAGCCTCGAGCCTGCTTGAGCGAGCCATCCGAGATCATTCAGTGGCTCCACGTCGAAGCAAGGTACCATCGCTCGGGATCAATGAGATTGCGTCCGCCCATGGGCATCTGTCGTCCTGTTTGCTCGCGCGCGGCCTGATCGACGCGGCGGTCCTGGCCGCTGAACGGTCTATGGAAGAGGCTCGGCTGATCGGACAACCCGTCGCTCTGTGCCTGGCGCTGGCGCGCCCGGCGTGCCTGCTGTTTCCCGAAATCGGTGCGCTTGACAGGGCCGAACGCCATGTCGCGGCTATTCAGGAGCAGGCGGATCGCTACGCGCTTTCGACCTTCCGCGCCGTGGCGCTTTGCGCGAAGGGCCGTGTTCTTTCCATGCGGGGCGATCCCGCCTCCGGCGTAGCGGCGCTGCGGTCCGGCCTCGCCCAACTTGAGGCGGCCGGCTATCGGTCCTTTCTGACTCCCTTTCGCGGCTATTTCGGCGAGGCGCTCACCGCTGCAGGCTATGCCAACGAAGGTCTCGCGGAAGTCGAGGCGGCGCTGAGCTGTGCGGAGCAGACAGACTACATGGAGTATGTGCCCGAGTTGCAGTGCATTTATGGCCGGCTCATCGCACTGCGCGACCCTGGCGACCCGGCTGCGGAGCGAATTTTCCTTCGCGCGATCGATCTCTCGCGCCAGGAGCAAGCACTTTATTGGGAGTTATGCGCGGCGGTGAGCCTTGCGGAAGGCTGGCAAATGCAGGGCCGGCTGTCGGAGGCGCGCACATTGCTCGCGCCGATTTACCAGCGCTTCACGCAGGGCTTTGCAGCGCCGGTTCTGGTACGGGCCGGTTCGCTGTTGGGATCCGAGGCCGCATGTGAAGCATGATCGACGCCGCGCTGTGATTATCGAAATGAACACCGCGCTGGCCTTCATGCGCATGTCGGGACTTCGCGGATACGAACAGAACGCCTGTTGATGGTCGAATAAAATGGGGGGCGGCATGGACGCGGCGACCGGAGCGACAGTCGGTGGGATGCGGTGGAAGCGGCTCATCCCCGCGGCGATGGTGGTCTACATAATCTCGTTTATGGACCGCACCAATATCAGCTACGCCTTCGCTGGTATCGGTGAGGAATTCGCCGTCAGCAAGGCGGATCAGGGATTCGCGGCCGGCATCTTCTTCATCGGCTACACGCTGTTTCAGATTCCCGGTGGCTTGCTCGCCACCCACTGGAGCCCCAAAAAGGCCGTTGGCATCATGATTTTGCTGTGGGGGTGCGCGGCGATCTGGTGCGGCCTTGCCCGCAGTTTCGACGAACTGGTTGTCGCCCGCTTCGTTCTGGGCGTAGCGGAGGGCGGCGTTTGGCCGGCCACACTGGTTCTGATCAACAACTGGTTCCCAATGTCCGAACGGGCCCGGGCGTACAGCTTCTGGATGACGAACCTGGCGATCGCCTCGATCATCACCCAGCCGCTGTCCGGCTTTATCGTCGATCTGACCAATTGGCGGACAATGCTGCTGATCGAGGGCGCGCTGCCCTTCCTTATCGCCACGCCGGTCTGGTCGCTGATGGTTGCCGACAGACCCCGCGACGCGGCATGGTGCTCGGCCGCCGAACGCGACTTCATCGAGACATCACTGGCGGCCGACGCCGTGGGCGAGCCGGAAGCCTCGTCGTTCCGCCGCATCTTCGCCGAGCCTGCCGTGTGGCTGCTCGTGGCGGTATCGTTCTTCATCCAGGTCGGATTCTACGGCCTGAACATGTGGCTGCCGTCCTTGCTGAAGGCGCTCACGGAAGCGGATTTCGGCGCGGTGGGGCTGATCGCGGCGCTGCCGTACTGCACAGCGATCGTGTTCATGTGGGCGAACGGTTGGTGGGTCGACCGCAATCGGCGCTATCAGCGCCATGTCCTGCTTTCGCTTGTATTGGCTGCCGTCAGCCTCGTTGCCTCGGTAATGATCGGCCAGTCCTTCGTCATTCTTTCGGTCTTCTTCATCTGTATCGCGGTGGGCGGTGCGCTGTCCTATGAAGGACCCTTCTGGGCGGCAGCGTCGCGGGCAGTGCCTGTGGCGGCGGCGGGCGCCGCCGCCGGCCTTATCAATGCCGTGGGCAATCTCGGCGGCTTTCTGGGGCCCCGTCTCGGCGGCATTCTGCTGGATATGAGCGGAGGCCAGTTCGTCACCACAGCCATAGCGCTCGCCGCGTCGTTCCTGGTGGCGGGCCTGCTGATGCTGATGGTCCGCTTGCGTCGCGACAAGATGGCAATGGCTTAGAGATGTAACGAGCGCATTTATAGCGACAACGGATGCTTTGGATCGGCATCGCCACCTTTGCGCACCATTACCGGCTTGGGGCACGTGCTCATGCTGGACCGGTTCATCGCCATAGATCGAGGATCAGCGAAGGTGCAGAGGGTAGAAGGAGACACAGCTTCATGACGAGTTTCTATGCCGCTACACGACCACTTTCAGTGAATGTCGGTATCGGTAGAGGAAGCCACGGCGCATGGGGATGTATGTCACGTCGGCACACCAGACGTGGTTCGGCCGTTCGATCGCCAGTTTGCGCAGCAGGTACGGATAGACCCGGTGCTGTGGGTGCGGATCGCTCGTGCGCGGCCGCTGGTAGATCGGCGTCGGGCCCATCTTTGCCATCAAGCGTCGTGCCCGACGGCGACAAGCCGCAAGGCCTGCACGGCGCAGATGCCGCATCGACAGGCGATGGTGAGCAGGTTCGACCATCGCCCGCCTCCGGTCCACGCTCATCGACCGAAGGCTCTCGCTAAAAAATCCCGCTCCACTACCAGTTGCCCGATCTTGGCGTGCAGCTTCTCCACCTCACTCTCGCTGGCAGCCTTGCCAGCATCACCGGCCCCAGAGAACGTGCCCGCCATCCCGTCGATCGCCTGACGCTTCCAGGACGCAATCATCGTGTGGTGCACGCCGTGCTTGGCGGCCAGCTCCGCCAGCGTCAGATCGCCCCGGATCGCCTCCAGTGCCACCGTTGCCTTGAAATCGGCGCTGTAGCTCTTTCTCGTCGTCTTCGTTCCCGTACCATTCCTTCGGGCCGGGATTAGCTTAGCATCCTGTCCAGAAAACCGGGACCACCTCAAAGGTCGGTCTAGAACCGATAGCTCAAGCGCAGGGATCCTGTGTTGGAAAGATAGTCGTTTCCCGCCGAGAGCCCGTAGACGGCCTTCAGTTCCGCCCCGGTCTGCTGATAGAGCTGCAAGCCGGCGTCGAGCCGGAACAGCACGTCGGGAATGTCGCTTTCAATGTCGAATGTGCCGAGGCCCGCGGGGGCGCCCTGCAGCTTCACCTGCGTGGTCCAGGTGTCCTGCGAAAGCAGGGAAACCCCCACCGCCGCATAGGGCCTCAGGATCCAGCCTGAATCGAAGTTCATGCGCCCGCCGGCCTCCACCATCGCCGACAGGCCGAACAGGGTGTCCGACTGGCCCGACACGTCGAAGGCGAGGGGCGAGAGGCTGGCCTCGCTGTAGCCCGGGGCGTCCACGTAGATCACGTCGAGGTCCACATGGGGCCGCAGATACCAGTTCGCAAAGGCGAACTCATAGGCCGCCCGCACCCGCCCCGATGCGGTGAACACGTTCGAGGCGCTGGAGGCCGGCAATGCCGGGCCGATCAGGTCGATGGAGCGCTCGTTGGTGGTGCGGCCATAGGCCAAGTTGAAGCCGGCGCCGAAGTACCAGGGCCCCAAGGTGCGCTTCAGTGCGAGGCCTGCATCGCCGCGCTGCCCGTCGCCGCTGGCACCATTCGTACCGGGGGTCGCGGTCCAGCTCCAGCTGTAGCCGGCGGTGGCGCCGAGATACCAGTCCGGCGCGATCTCTTTCTGACCACCGAGGCGGAGGGTGAGGGTGTTGAGGTCCTGCGCGGGGCTCTCGCGCCCGCCGCCCAGGCTCGCCATGCTGCCGGTCACGCTCGACCAGGCGCAGCTCGACTCCCCGAGCAGCGTGCCGGTGCCTTCGAAGACGGGGCAGGAGAAGGTGGAATCCAGCGCCGCGGTGCTGGCGAGAGCCTGGTTGGTGACGGCCGCCGACACGTTGGCGATGATCTGGTCGAGATCGCTTGCGTAGGCGCTGGCGCTCTCCACCTGCGAGAGCGTGCCGTAGAGCGGCGCCAGCCCGCTCGATCCGCCCGCGTTCCACGAAGCCTGCAGGTAATTGGCGAGCGCCTGCTCATTGGTGGAAAGGCCCGCGTCGGAGGGGGTGAAGTTCGCCTCGGGCGATATGGACAGGCTCGTAGTGGTGGCCGTCGCGTCCCAGGTGAACAGATAGGAGGAGGAGGTCGTCGCGGTCGTGCTCAGGCTGGCCGCCTGCACGATCTCGTAGCTGCCCGGCAGGAGGGCGGAGGCGGTGGGATCGATGGTGCCGTCGATGCTGGCGGTGCCGCCCACCAGGAGGAGATCCACCTCTGGGCTCGCCGTGGCATTGATGTCCACCGTCAGGATGCCGCTGGACGACTGGGTGAAGCCTCCGCTCAGCGTCGTGGCCATGATCGTGCCAACGCCGCCCGGAGCCAACGTGCCGTTGTTGCTCAGGCTCGCGGCGGTGATGGCGCTGCCGGCGTTGAACAGGCCGTAATTGGTGATGGTGCCCACCACCGCGCTGCTGTCGTAGGATTCCTGGCCGAGATCGACGCTGCCGGTCAGGGTACCCGAATTGAAGACGTTGGTGATGGACTGCTGGGCGAGGATGGCACGGCCGTTGATGCCGTCCGCCGTGGAGAGCGAGCCGCCTTCATTGATGGTGATCGTGTTGGCGGTGACGCCTGACACCTCGCTCTCGCCGCCGCCGGAGATGCCGCCGAACAGCCAGACGCCCGCCGCCGAAGCGCCGGTGCCGCCCTGGACGAGGCCGGAAATAGCGATGGTGATGGGGTTCTGGTGGGTATCGTTGCCGCTGGACTGGGCGAAGATGGCCACCGAGCCCGTGCCGGAGGTGACGATGCTGCCGCCGTCCTGGTTGACGGTGACGGCGCCGCCGGTGCCGTTGCTGGTGGACAGGGTGCCGGAGAGATTGCCGCCCGCCGTCAGCGTGTCACCCATGCCGATGGCGCCGCCCGAGGCGTCGGCGATGGATTGCAGGAACAGGCCATGGGCATTTGCGCCGCTGGTGGCGATGTCCGCCGACGTCGTCACCGTGATGGCGCCGGCAGTGTTGAATTGGCCGGAATAAGAGAGGTCGTTGACGTTTGTGGTGGCGAGGGCGAGCGAGGCATCGCCCGCGAATCCGCCGCCGCCACCGACGGACTGGGCGAACACGCCGAAGGCGCCGGCGCCGTAGGTGGTGACGGCGACCCCGTCGCCGAGCGTCACGCTCACCACGCCACCCGACCCCGAGGCGCCGCCAACCCCGCCCTGGTCGCCATCATCGAACGTCACCGAACCCACATTGGCGGAGGCGGCGGAGACGAGGCCGCCGCCGCCTCCGATGGACTGGGCCGCGATGCCAAAGGCCCGCGCGCCGGTGGTGATGATGGACCCCGAGGTCTTCGCGATGGTGACGTCGCCGCCATTGCCGGACAGGCCGTCCTGCCCTCCCACGTTGAGGGTGAAGTCGGACGCGTCGTTGAAGATCGAGGTGGAGGTGGTCACCCCCACCTGGCTGTTGCCGAGGCACAAAGACTGGCTATTGCCGATGGGCCCCACCTGGACCGAGTTGGTGCAGCCCACCCCCGCCGAGCCGCCGCCGGCGCCGACCGATTGGGCGAAGATGCCGAAGGCGTCATCGCCGGCGGTCCACAGCGTGCCGGTGTCGGTCACGCTCACCTGCCCGCCATCGCCGCCGTAACTGCCGCTGCCGGCATAGCTGGCGCCGAGGCCCACGGTGGTGATGTTGTCCACCGTCCCCTCCGCCCCGAAGCCGCCACCGCCGCCGATGGATTGGGCGAACATGGCATGGGCGCCATAGCCCGAGGTCGTGATGGCGCCGGAATTGGTGAAGGAGACGGCGCCCCCGTCGCCGCCACCCGAGCCGTTGCCGCCGACGGCGAGGTCCGCCGAATAGGTGCCGGCCCCGGGCGCGCTGGGCCCGCCGATCACCGAATTGGAAGTGGAGGTTGCCGCGCCGCCATAGCCGCCGCCGCCGCCGATGGACTGGCCGAACATGCCGAAGGCGCGCTGGCCGATGGTGGTGATGCTGCCGGAATTGGTGAGATCGACCGCACCGCCGTCGCCGGCAGCCCCGCCCGAGCCGCCGAGCGAGATATCGGCCGAATAGCTCGCGGAAGGGTTGTTGATGGCATCTTCCACCTGGCTCAGCAGGTCGATGTTGGCGGCCGCGTCCGAGGTGCCGCCAGAACCGCCGCCGCCGCCGATGGACTGGGCGAAGATGCCGAAGCTGTCGCCGCCCATCACCACGGAGAGGTCCGAACTGTTGGTGTAGACCGAGCCGGTGGAGAGGGTGCCGGCATTGTTGACGCTCACGGTGCCGCCGTCGCTGCCGGTGCCGCCAAGTCCGCCGACGGCGATGTTCGCCTCGTAGCTATCCCCCGAGGCGGAGGCGGAGCCGCCCCCGGCCATGCCGCCACCCCCGCCGATGGACTGGGCAAGGATCGCGCTCGCGCTGGAGCCATAGGTGGTGATGGCGCTGCCCGCGTTCACCGTCACCGTGGTGCTGCCGCCATCGTCGCCGCCGCCGCCGTTTCCGCCGAGGCCGTAGGTCAAGGTCACGGATGTGCCGGAGCCGCCGGTATTGGGGCTTGAGGCGCTGGCGTCGCCCGCGCCGCCCGCGCCGCCGCCGCCGCCGATCGACTGGGCGAGGATGCCATGGGCGTAATGGCCGTAGGTCGCGGTGGTGCCGTTGCAGGTCGAGCAGTCGCCGGTGGGTCCGACGGTGACGTTCGCATCTCCGCCGGAGCCGCCGTCCCCGCCCGTGCCGCCATAGGACAAGGCGACCTTGAAGGTGGCCACCCCGAGCTCAAGGGCATAGGACGAGGCGCTCCCGTCGCCGCCAATGCCGCCGCCGCCGCCGATGGACTGGGCGAGGACGCCATAGGCGCCGTCGGCTCCCGTGGTGATACCGCCAGCCTGATTCACGGTCACGGCGCCGCCGTCCCCGCCCGAGCCGCCGCTGCCGCCCACCGCATAGGTGAAGGTGAAGTTAACCGGGATGTCCTCGGTGGAGAAGGACAGGCCGTAGGCGGTGGCCGAGCCCCCCGCGCCGCCGCCGCCGCCGATGGACTGGGCGAGGATGCCGATGGAATCCGCCGCCTCGGGGGTGGGCGCGCCCGCGATCTCATAGACGCAGCCGCTCGAGTCCGAGCAGCCGGTATAGATGGCGCCCTCATGGGTCACCGTGACGGCGCCGCCGGCGCCGCCATCGCCACCGGCGCCACCCACGGCGAGGGAGACGGTCAGCAACTCCTCGCTGTAGGAATTGGCCGCCCCGCCGCTGCCGCCGCCCCCGCCCACCGACTGCGCCAGAATGCCGAGGGACTGGTTGCCTTGGCTGATGATGGTGGTGTCGTTGGTGACAGTGACCGTGCCGCCGGCGCCCCCGCTGCCGCCTGTTCCGCCCATGGCATCGGAAATGACGGTGCCGAAGGAAGTGGAGGCGCCGCCATTGCCGCCGCCGCCGCCCACCGACTGGGCATAGACGCCGCCGGCGAACAGACCGGAGGTGAGGATGTAGCCGCTGGTATTCTCAAGATCGACGGTGACCGCCCCGCCCGCCCCGCCATTGCCGCCCGCGCCGCCAGTGGAGGAGAACAGCCCCGCATTGCTGGCGCCGTTGCCGCCCCCGCCGCCCACCGACTGGGCAAGGATGCCGAGCGCGTTATCGTCCTGGGTGACGATGGATGCGGCATCGGACAGGGTGACCGAGACCGAGCCGCCCTTGCCGCCGCCGGAGCCGCTCTTGTCCTGGGCGCCGATATTGAGGCTGCCGGCGCTGGAACTGCCGCCGCCGCCGCCGATGGACTGGGCGACGATGCCGACGGCGCCGGCACCGGTGCCCGAGCCGTCGCCGGTGACGATGGAGCCGGAATGGGTGACGACGACCGAGCCGCCATTCCCGGTGCCGCCGCCATCGGTGGCGCTGCCCAGGGTGGCGGTCTGGTCCGAGCTCTGCAGGTCCATGATGCCGCCGCCGCCGCCGATGGAGGCGGCGAGGATGCCGTAGGCGGCGCTGCCGAGGGTGCTGATGGCGCCGGTATTGTTCACCGTGGCGGTGCTGCCACCGAGCGCGCCCTGCTGGGCGCCGGTGTTGCCAAGCGTGGCGGGGCCGTCGTCGGAAGCGGAGACGATGGCCGCCCCGCCGATGGAGAGGGCGGCGACGCCCACGGCCAGCGTGCCCTTGGTGTTGACGGTGCCGTAATTGCTGACGGTGGCATCGCCTGCGCTGCCGGGATAGTCGGCGTTGTAGCCGCTCGACGGGGTCTGCAGAAAGAGGCTGCCCGTGGAGCCCGCGCTCACCGCCATGGCGCCGATGGAGACGTCGCCGCCGGCGCCGCTGGTGTCGATGGTGGCGCCGGAATTGACGGTGACGGTGGCGCTGCCGCCCTGGCCGACCTCGCTGTTGTTGGCATTGCCGCCCGCGCTCACGGCGATGGCGCCGATACCGGTGCCGCCCGAGGAGGCGAAGGTGATGGAGGAGCCGGAATTCAGCGTGACGCTTGCGCTGCCGCCATTGCCGGCCCCTGAAGCGTCCTCGCCATTATTGTCGGTGTCGAAGTTGGAATTTCCACCCAGCGAAGCGGCGACGATTCCGATCGCTTCGGGGGCGTCGATCGAAATCGAACCGTCATTGACGACGCTGACGGATCCGCCATTGCCGCCCGGCGCGGAAGCGTAGCTCTTCTGGTTGCTGCCGACGCCGCCTTGGGAGACGGCGAGGATACCGATGGTCGGAACGCTGAGCTCGCTGGAGGCAACAACCGTACCCTCATTGGTGACCGTCACCGCGCCACCGGCACCGCCGCTGCCGGCAAAATCCGTATCACTTGTCTTGTTGTTGGTGCCGTTGCCGCCAAAGGACAGGGCGGCGATGGCGTTTCCTGAGATCGGAATATTAGGAATGTTCGAGTTGGTGACGTACTGCGAGCCGAACATGGCCGTGAAGCTGCCGGTATTGGTGATCTCAACCCTGCCGCCGCTGCCGCCGTCATAATCAGAGGTGTCGGTGTCGCTGTTCTCGGTGACGCCGCCGCCGCCGATGGAAAGCCCGACCAGGGCACCGACCCCGGAACCCCAATAGACATTTTGGTTCCCGTCGCCCGTCGTCCCCTCGAAGGAGTATTCGAGGTTCATGGCGTAGAACTGCGAGACGGTCTGCGACCCGCTGACGCTTATCGTTATATTGCCGCCATCCGTGAACCCATTGTTGCCGCCGTATGTCGTGTTCTTCTGCTGCCCCCATCCGGCATAGAAAAAACCCGTATTGTAGTTGGTGCTCGCTTCAACATCACCGGTTCCGCTGATCGTCACGTCCGTGGACGTCGTGATGTTATCTCCGGATACTTGTCCATTATTCACGTTGACGACGGTCGTCTCATCCGCGCTGCTGACGGTGCAGGTATAGGTGACAGAGGAAGAACCATAGCTGCAGGAGGATTGACCGATCACATCGATCACCGGATCGTTGCCCGCGAGCGCTGTGGCCGCGCCAAAGGCGGCGGTAGCCGACGCCAGAACCACACGCGCGATGATAATTCCCATGATAGCCCCCCAGGCGTCCGGTGTTCGCTGGCGCACAGGCGTCGCCGACGAACCGGGTCCATTTCATCGCTGCGACCGCAGCTGATAGCCCCGTCCCGGCCTAGAGATGCCGTGCCGGTGGAGGTGGCGGCAAATGATCATTCGTCAGCAAGATACCTGCACGCCATGCAGCACCCCTCATGTGGGGGCGGTGTCAGGCTCGCGCCGTCGGCCGGTGCGCCGGAGCGGACGATGCGGGGCCCTCCCGGCGCCGCCAGTTCCGGAGATCCGCTCCGCTCGGTTTCTGGAACACGGCCAAGTCGAATTCCGGGAGCAGGGCGAAGACATGGTCGAAAATGTCGGCCTGCACGGTTTCGTGGGTGCTCCAGTCGGTCGTGTTGGTGAAGCAGTAGATCTCGATGGGCAGTCCTTCCGGCCCGGGCCGCAACTGCCTTACCAGGAGCGTCATGTCCTGGCGGATCGAGGGATGGGCGCGCAGATAGGCGGTCAGATAGGCGCGCAATGTCCCCGAATTGGTGATGCGGCGCGTGTTTGCGCTGATGCGGCCCGTCTCTCCCAGCCGCTCGTTCCAATCCCTGAGCTCCTCCAGCTTGAGCAGCAGGTAGGCCTCTAGATGCTGGAAGCAACTCAGCTTCTCGATCGCCTCCGGTGCCAGGAAGCCGATGCTGGTTTGGTCGAGATAGATGGCGCGTTTGATGCGGCGCCCGCCCGCTTCCTCCATGCCACGCCAGTTCTTGAAGGAATCCGTTACCAACTTCCGGATCGGAATGGCGGTGATGGTCTTGTCGAAGTTCTGGACGCGGATCGTATGGAGCGAGATGTCGACCACGTCGCCGTCGGCGTTCAGACTGGGGATCTCGATCCAGTCGCCCACGCGAACCATGTCGCCCGATGAGATCAGGATGCTGGCGACGAAGGAGAGAAGCGTATCCTGAAACACCAGGATGAGCACCGCCGCCATGGCCCCGAGGCCCGACAGCAGGATGACCGGCGAGCGGTCGATCAGGATCGCGGTCATCAAGATCGCGGCGACCGCATAGATCGCGATCGTGGCGATCTGGAAATATCCACGGATGGACCTTGAGTGGGTCTCGGGGCGCCGATGATAGAGTTGGTCCGCGCGGTCGAGGACGGCGGCGAGGGTCATTGCCACCGTCAGGACGATAAACGCGTGCGAGACGTTGGTGATCACGCTCACGACAGAGGCGGGCAGGTCCCGGACCAGCCCGATGCCCGCCGAGATGATGATTGCGGGCAAGATGCTGGCCAGTCGCCGGACCACGCGACTGCGGGTCGCCGCCCCATCGCGGCCGAACGATGTCTGTCCCAGAACGCGTTCGGCGGCGTCCAGCAGGGCCCGCTTGAAGACAATCTGCGCCACAAAGGCGGTCACGAGCAGGACGAGCAGCATCATCACGCTGTCGAGCCATGGATAAAGTTCGATGGCGGACTCAACCGATTCCATCATTGCGGCATGGTCTCTATCGACGGTCGGGGCCGACGCGTCCCATCATCGCAGACCTCTGGCGCGATCTGAGAGGGATTGGTTCGGTTGTCATTCATGAAATCTCGCGAAAGGCTTCAGCGGGCTGCCGCGCGACATATCCTCGTGCGAGCCGCTCCCGAGCCATGGCGGCAGGCGTGTGCGGCGCGACGACGATGCCGCCGAGAGCGCCTCACTGCAACTGACGACTCTTCAGTCGGGCTGCTGAATATGGTGCATTGTCTGATTCGGGACGAAACATCGTTTCCCGCTTTGGGCAAATATTGTTAGGAGGTATGCTAGGGGTCGCGAAAGGTCGGGCGAACATGAAGAAAGGTCGTCAGATTGACCTGAACCTCTTCCATGTGTTCGCCGCTATCATGAAGCACCGGAGCGTGGTGCGCGCCGCTGCGGAACTCTCGCTCAGCCCGTCCGCCGTCAGCCATGCCTTGGCCCGGCTGCGCCAGATGCTCCAGGACGATCTTTTCGTGCGTAGCGACACCGGCCTGCAGCCCACGCCGCGCGCAATGGAACTGTCCGGCCGCGTGAGCAAGGGCCTGCAGCAATTCGAAGCCGCTCTGGTGGGGGTCTCCTTCGATCCATCCAAATCGCCGCGCTGCTTTCGGATTGCCGCCTCTGATTTCTTCGCCATCTATGTATTGCCGCATCTGGTACAACGGTTGAGCGCGACGGCGCCGCTGGTGGATCTTCAGATATTCCCCGTCAGCCGCCTCGACCTCGCGCGCCAGCTTGAAACCCGGACCCTCGATCTCGTCATCGGTTGGTTCGACAAACTGCCCGGCTTCCTGCGGCGCGCGCCGTTCGTCGAGGAGCGCGGAGCCATCGTGGTGCGCACGGGCCATCCCTTGACCGAAGGCGAGGTCACGCCCGAACGCCTTCTGGCGTTTCCTCATATCGTCGTCGAGTTCACCGGTACCGCGCCGGAACGCGGCGATGGATTTGTCGAGGACCGCGGGATGGTGCGTCGCATCCGCATGGAGCAGAGCCTTATGGATGCCCGCCGTGGCCGCGAAGGGACGGCGCGCGTGGCTGTGACGGTGCCTTACTTTTCCGCCGTGCCGCCGGTATTGCGCGTCTCGAACTATGTGGCGTCCCTCCCGCACCGCTTCGCGCGCGAGACGGTGGCGGGTGGCGGGCTGGTTCTGTTGGACCTCGCGCTGGAGCGCGGCGCGGCACAAATCGACATCGTCTGGCACATGCGCGACGACGGTGACGCGGGGCTGCGTTGGCTCGTGGAGGAAATTCGCCACGCTGGAGCGACGGCCGTCGCGGCTCTTTCCTGATTGATGATGTCTGCGATGCCGCGTTGGGTGGCGCGTCGCGGAAATGGTATCGAAGAGGCTCGCCACCTGCGGTGCGAACTTGTCGAGCCGCAACATCGGAAGCACCACCTGGCCGTCCTCGTCCCGTTCATGCGCGAAAGCGTCTCCGTCGAGCGCGTGCGGGTCGGCCCGTTGGTCGAGAATCCGGGAAAATGCCCAGCACGTCACTACGCTGCGGCTCGAAACAGCAATTTGAGATGGTTGTGTGCCCCGCAACCACTGATACCGACAAACCCGCAGCCTCGGCTGCGGGTTTTGCTTTGTACCGGTCATTCCGATTGCCTGGCGCTCGGTCCATTCGAGGATGGTGCGCAGTTCACCGTGCAGCGCCGCGAATATCTCGCCTTGTTCATTGCCGGGCGTCAGCACGATCCTCTCGATCGGCATCCGCAAGGCTTCCGCTGCCTGAGGCTTCTCCTCTGGCCGATTCAGCGCATGTGTCAGAGTCGCGACCTTGCTCGCATAGATGGCCACAGCCCTCGCCAGCATGTCCGGCACGTCGTTGGGAACATCGACCAGCAGCTTCGAAAGCTCGTTCTTTCGGGCCTCCGATGTATCCATTTCGGCCTTCATGCTCTCATGGAACATTCCAGCCTTGATGGCCTCGATGATGCCCCTGACCTGCCTTTCGACTTTGACCAGCTCCGCTTTCCAGGCGTCGCCATTCGAGCGGCGCTCCCGGTTGAGCCGGTTCGTCTCTTCGGCATACCCGATCAACTCGTCGTCGTCGTGGTTTCCGGCGGAAGGCCCCGGCCGAACAGCACAGTGATCGTCACGATCCCGCGAGAAGGTCTCCCCCGAGCGCCTCGATAAAGGCCTGGCATGACGTCAGTTCATCCATGCGGATGAACTCATTGGGCTTGTGCGCCCGAGCGATATTGCCTGGCCCGCATATGATCGAAGGGACGCCCGCATTCTGGTAAAGCCCGGCTTCCGTCCCATAGCTGACGGCTGCCAATGGCGGCTCTCCCGTGAGTTTCTCCACCAGCCTGGCGAGTGGCGCATCGGCGGGAAGGGAGAGCGCGGGATAATCGCTCAACGTCTCCCACGTCGCTTTGACGCCGCGCTCGGCGAGCGAGCAGACCACGGCGTGGACGGGCTCAAGAAGCGTGCGCGGCGGAATGCCGGGTATGGCGCGGGCCTCCAGATCGGCGACACACAGGTCGGGAACGATGTTGAGCGCCTGTCCTCCCCTGATCGTGCCGATCTGCATCGAGGCGTAGGGGGGCTCGAAGGTCGGATCCTGCGGCCCTTTCTCCAAGGCCCGCGCCGTCTCCACCGCCCGTGCCAGCACCTCCGCCATCAGGTGGATGGCGTTGATGCCCTGGTCGGGACGCGAGGAATGGCCCGCGCGCCCTTCGATGCGGATGCGAGCCGCCGCCTTCCCCTTATGGGCGCGCACGCCCCGCATCCCGCTCGGCTCGCCGATGATGGCGCCGAGGGGTGGCGCGCACAGTTCCGGCAGGCGTGCAATGAGGTGGGGCGCGCCGCGGCAACCGGCCTCCTCATCATAGGAGAAGGCGAGGTGGAGGGGCCGGTCGAGCGGGCCGGCCAGCACGGCCGGGACGCTCGCCAGCACCGCCGCGAGGAAACCCTTCATGTCGCTGGTGCCGCGCCCCTGCAGCGCATCGCCCTCGGCGCGGAGCGTGAAGGGATCGGAGCGCCATTCCGCCTCCCCGGCAGGCACCACATCCATGTGCCCCGACAGGATGTAGCCGGGCCGGTCGCGCGGCCCCAGCGTGGCGAACAGATTGGCACGGTCCCCTTCCGGCCCCGGCAGAACGCGCACCTCGACCGAATGACTTTCCAGATAGGCGCGGATCCAGTCGACAATAGCGCCATTGGGGGTGCCGACGACGGAGGGAAAGCGCACCAGGCGTTCGAGGATCTGCACGACATTCATGGAACGGCATCCGGGACGGAATGGGGCCGGCGGGCCTGCAAGCCCGCCGGCGCACGGCGCGAAGGGGAAGGCGCCCCGCAATCGCGGAGCGCCGGCTATTTCGCGCCGAAATAATCGGCCCGGACGGCCGCACCGACGAGGTTAACGATCAGGCGGCCGGCGGTGATGCAGGTGATGTCGTTGACGTCGCTGGCCGGCGTGATCTCCACCACGTCCATGCCGACCACGCGGCCCTTGTTCACCAGGCCGTGGATCAGGGTTCTGGCCTGCATGAAGGTCATGCCGCCGGCGCAGGGTGCGGCGACCCCCGGGGCGATGCCGGGCTCGAAAGCGTCCAGATCGACGGTGATGTAATAGCGCCCCCCGGCGGGGATCCTGTCGAGCACGTGCTGGATGCCCCGCTCATGGAGCTCGTAGGAGGAGACGAGATGCGCGCCATAGGCCCGGGCGGCATCGAATTCCTCCTGGCGTCCGCTGCCGCTGGCGTGGAGGCCGATCTGGAAGATCTCGCCGATATGATCCATTTCCGAGGCGCGGCGGATCGGACTGGAAAGCCCGTGGGTGACGCCGTTGATCTCCTCGCGCCAGTCGAGATGCTGGTCGATCTGGATCAGCGTGATCGGGCCCTGGTCGTCGAGCGCCTTGAGCACCGGGATCGGAATCGAGTGATCGCCGCCGAGAATGATCGGCATCGCGCCTGAGGCCACGATCCTGCGCACCACCTGCTCGGCGCGCGCGAGATGCTGCTTCAGCTCGCGCGGATCGGCATAGACATCGCCGCAATCGACGGCGCGGATCGGCCGGTTGTCGTAGAGCGGGCCGCCAATGTCGAAATCATAGCGCTCGATGGAGCGAAGGATCCTGTCGGTAGCCCGGCGCATCGCCAGGGCGCCGCGGCTCTGGTCGCTGGCGATTTCGCCGAAGGTGTAGGATTCGCCATAGGGGATGCCGAGATAGGCGATATCCGCGCTGAGCGCGTCAAGATCCGTGCAGGGCTCGGAATAGAGGAAGGTCCGATGCTCGGCCTTGGCGGGGATGGTGAGGGGCATACGCGTTTTCCTTGTCGTCGATGTCGCGTTGGTCGCAGGCGACGGGCCCGCCCGGGCGGCCACGGACGGGCCGCCCGGGCGGGCCGGCGCCGTCAATGTCCCAGGATCTGGCTGAGGAACAGCTTGGTGCGCTCGTGCTGGGGGTTGGAGAAGAAC
>NZ_JAHBGC010000033.1 GCF_018390645.1 Ancylobacter dichloromethanicus | reverse complement strand
TGCTAGATCGAACAGGGACTGACTTAAGGGTCAGTAGATTGATGCCTTCGCTCGCGAACCCGATGTACAGCGCTCCGCCGCCGACCAGCGCCGCACGGACCGGGTTTCGTTCATCGATGCCGTTTCTGGAAACGGGGCGGACGCACACAGATCGGCCAGAATCAAACGTGCGCCGTCGCACCCAATGATCGCGAGCTCAATTCACCTCGGCGGGACGATCGTAAAGCAAGCGCCGCGCCCGCTTCTGGTTGTCGAACAGGCTGAACCGTTCTTGCGCTTCGGGCGGCATCGGAAAGGGCACGGGGCACGGCAGTGCGACCATCCTCGGGTTGCGGGTAGATCGTCCGCAAACCATGTCCGCTTCATACTGGTCCCAGTTCCTCACGCCCAACAGCGGCCACGCGTCAGCAGCGGCATATCCAATCAACAACAACCGGCGGGCCTGGGCGGACATGTTCGGTCCGGAGGCGTGCATGGTGCGGACATGGTGGAACGACACGGTCCCTGCGGGACCAACGCATTCCTCGGCGCCGGTGGCGTTCACGGGATCGGCATCCAGGTCGACCGCGCTGCAGAAGTACCCGGTATCGGGGTTGTGGTGATCGTAGATCTTGCCCTGGTGCGAGCCTGGCAGGCACAGCAGGGGCCCGTTAACACTGGTGATATCGTCCAGGAACACGCCTACCGTCAGGAACGCGTCGTTGGTGTGCGGATAAAAGCACCAATCCTGGTGCCACTCGACGGGCGAACCGATCCGGCCCGGCTTCAGGTTGATTTTGGAGTTGTGCACTCGAACGTCCGGGCCGATCAGCTTCTGCAGACTATCGATAAGGGCGGGATGTCGTACGAACTCCCTGAAGAAGTCGAAGTGCCTGTGTGGCATCTCGATGCGGCGAACGGCGGGTTGTTCCGGAGCGTGGGACGGCTCGAGCTCGAAGGTCGGCGTCGGGCTTGTCAGCGCTGACGCTTCGACGATCAACTCGTCAGTGACACGCCGCAGCTCGCCGATCTCCTGTTCGGTAAAGAGCCCCTCGGCGACGGCAAAACCTTTGGTCTGATATTCGGCGACGTGACGATCCGTCAGCATGCTCTGCTCTTTCCTGGTGACGGGCGCCGCAATCAGGGACGCCGCGCCGTTCGAAATCCCCTCCAGCGCTCGCTTGTCCACTCAAGCCGGCTGGCAACCCGCGCTGTTCTGATAGCTCTCCGCGGTGACAGGGGCGTGTATCGCGTGTGTCAGCGGTACGACATTCTGTTGATTTCCACTGAGAGTTGACCCGGCAGGCACGGATTTTTCCATCGAGAAGT
>NZ_JAHBGC010000032.1 GCF_018390645.1 Ancylobacter dichloromethanicus | reverse complement strand
CCCGGAAGCCGTGAATCACACCAGGCTGGCGAAGCCAACCGCTTTATGGGTCCGAGCCCTAATCGATCCTGCCGTCGTTCTGCTGCCCTTGCTCCTATTGGCGTACATGAGCGCCGACGCGGTAAGACACAATTGCGTTCTTCCCCTGATCGAGGAACAATTTAAGCCTCATAATCCGGGTCGTGGGATCCTTTTCTTCGATGTGGTCGAAACTGAAACGCAATAGGGTCCAGACATTTGGAATGGTCAGTTTCGCGGATTTGAAAGCGAACGAGAAGCTGTGTTTGACGATCAGGCCGGAACGATAGCATTCAAAGTCGCATCGGATGCGCTCAATAGGTTTGTTCATTTCGATGGCTCTCGTCTGGGAATATGCCCAGACATCAAATTCCACTGAAAGCAATTCAAGACCCAGTTTGTCATCCATTCCTTCGAATTTGACGGTGTCATTGAGTTGGCCGTCACGTTCGCAAGCCGCGATCGCGTTTCGCACGGTGTTGAGGCAGAGCAAACTTGAGATAACTGTCGTTGGATAGGTCATATGCAGCGAGATCGGGCGACTTTTCTCCAATCTGGAAGTATAAATGGTGATCCTAGTCTCGTGGCCGGTTGCGACCGATATCTCTTTGAATGCCTCCAGCGCCGACGGTGAATATATGTCCGCGAGAGACTCCTCGAGTACGATATCTCCCACAACCGCGCCCAAGAACCGGGCCGGGGTCTCGTAAGCGTGCTGTCGGTTAGGGTCCCAGCGATGCGGGCTTTTTAGCGAGTGATGACGAAGTTTACCGCGCAACAGCACCAGCGCCTTGATCTTATCTCGAATAGCATCGTCGGGATTGAACAGGTCCAGCGCATGGCTACGGCGTAACGTAGCTTTGCTGAAAAATTCCTTGGAAATCTTTTCGACGATATCACAGAACTCCCGATTATTCGAAAGAATATCGGTCTGCTTGTCGTTGCCCGTTTTTCCCTCGCAGTATCGGGTCTCTAGAAACAGAAACATATTGTTGTACGCATCGACATAGCGTCCCGCCTCGTATGCTATTCGGCCCTCGCGAAAATGCGATGTCGATTCGATTCTGTCGTCAGAAATGGGGCCGGCGCAGAAAGCTCTCCCTATCTGTTCGAAATCGCACGCGCGATTCAAGGCCTTCCCGGAATTGGATTTAAATGACAAAACAATAATGAGCGGCTCTTCTTCAATGTTTTCGGGACGAAACCGTAGCTCGTAACTGTCGTAATCAAGGTCGACGATCTGCATTCCGCTCACGACGGCTTGCCAATTCATGATCGTCCTGCGGGCAAGTGCAGGATAATCGCCGCCCGTTACCGTGAGGGTCTGAGCATCGCCGTCCCTTTCCGGGGTCAGGTGGGGCGCATGCTCGATGCCAACGCCAGAGAAAACAAGACAGACCCTTTTAAGGACGTCGCCCTCACGCTCCAGGAAGAAGCTGGTGTCACCCTTCTTGATCGGCCAGCTTTCCATCACCTCGACATGGTTCTTCACGTCAAAAGCCACTGTTAGGATCATCGCTTCCTATGCCCGGCTGATCAGAAAGGTAATTTGCTCGCGTGAGCAAGCGTCTCGAAGCGCTACGCTCCAGGTGCCCATGCGTGACCCTTGTTCGCAGAAATATCAAGCCATGCGGGCCTTTGACGACTGATCTAGGAATCTGGCAACGGTCCGGCTTCTGTCCAGAGCCGCCCCGTGCCGCTCCCATTGCTGGCCTACCATGCTGGCTGCGCTACGGTGCGCAGCGAGGTCGACGCAGGAGGGGCGGCTATCTGCCGTTAGCGACTTGAAGGCCGCCAGTAGGCTGTGCCCCCCGATTGCGCCGTTGCGCTGGTGGTGGGAATATCCCGCAGTTATGAACGGCTGGGGGTGGGAGGCGTTACGGCTGCTTTCGGGGAGAGGTCTGCGAAAGCAGCCGTAACGCTAACCGTTGCCATGTCTTGCTTTGGCCCATTCCACTGCGCACGCCGACATATTGCGGGGTACCCTACTTCTTGGCCGAGACGGCTCTGAAACATCGTCCTATTTGAACGGCGCCACCAAGGCGAACATATGTCCAAGACATCAAACCTCATAGACGATATTCACCTCGTACATCCGGCGCTCGGCGAGAGCGCCGATTGGTTTCCGCATCTTGAAATGGGAAAAGACAGCGGGGAGTTCGCTGGCCTGCGCAACCGCGTGCTCCCGCTCGTGGAACGGGCGGGGACCGAGATAATGCGCGGTAACAGCGCAGAGGCCTCGAACTACATTGGCCTTGCTACGGTGGTCGATGCGACGAAGGCCCGGAAATACCTGGGAAGCTCAGGCATTCTTAGGGCGTCGAAATACAATTTCGGTATCAAAGGCCCTCTGGATGTGGTCGAAAGACTCCTGAAAAAGGCCACCCCGCTATCAATGCCTCGCCCATTTGTAAACTACTTGACTTCCGTCATGCTCTTACTGACGGCGGGGAAAGAGGTCGCGAAACTGAACAGGTCGCTTGAGGGTTTTCTTGTCAGGAACCAGAACACGGCATTAAAGTCAGTTGTTGCGTTTGTCGATTCGCTCTTCATGATAGACCATGAGGGGCATCCATCCATCTCTTCCGACGATTTAGCGGGATACAGCAAGGAAGAGTTGGCGGAGGCCGCCTCCTACATACTCCATGTTATTGATCGCTGTATTGGTATCCGCGACAATCAATTCACCTATATGAGCGAGACCGGCATTTCGCGCGGTCTGTACTCGAAGCTTTTTGTCAAAGCGGCTAAGATTCGCGCATACTGCGAAGCGGAAATCTTGCTTGACGGCTTCCACTACGAATGTGAGCGACACGGACGAACGGTCAGAATAGTCCCGCCGAGCCCAGAACTGGAGAAGAGCATCCGACTGGGCTACGCGATGTCAGAACAGGCTGGTCAGCCCTCCATCATCGCAAGAATTCGTGCGATGCGGGAGGGCGAGGTATCGATCCTCTCTGTAGCCGACAGTATCTACGAGCGTTTTGCAGACGACGTGGTTGTTCTAAAACGCGAACCGATTTCGCGGTACGCCTTCGGGTTTCCCGATGCCCCTCAATTTCATGGCTTGTTCAACCATGACGGCTTCACGATCGAAGAGAGGCTCTACCTTCATGAGGTCCTTTCAACCGAACTCGTCACATGGGACGATCTCAAAGAATTCCAGTTTGAAGGCGGCGTCACGTTTGAGGGCATGCTGAAAGTTCAGCGTCTTTTCAGGTTCCTAGCGCGTATCGCATCAAACCATCTTCTTCCGAGATTGGAGACGGAAAGCGAACTGGTATATCGCTCCCTCGTGCCGGTGTTCGCCAAACACAAGTTGCAGGAACTTCTGGGCTGGTGTGTTGGCAAAGACGAGGTAGACGCAATTCTCCGTGTGATGTCCTTCGCAACTAAATCGAGTGGGATTGTCGACATACAGTACAGATCAATAGTTGATGGTGGAAACTACTACCTTGTCCCCCTGCATATTGCAGGATCGACTAATTGGTACCGAAATTTCGCTCACACGGAGCGGCGGCGAGTCGTAGAGAACGTCGAAGAGGACGGGGCCATCAAGGAGTTGGCCCGTTGCCTGCGCGTCGTGTCACCAATGGTTCAGATAGAGTATGAGACTAAACTTGGAGGGAAGCGGTTCGAGATCGACGTTATCTGCAGGTTCGGGGACTTTTTATTCATATTCGAATGCAAACACTCTCTTTTGCCATGCAATGTTTTCGAGCTCCGTACTTCTTACAAGCATATGGAAACTGGAGCTTCCCAGTTGTCCAAAATAACAAGTATCCTGTCCGAGGACAAAATGGAAATGGAACTCTATCGTCGCTTGGGATGGAAGGTTGGACATGCGAAGGAAATCGTTACATGTATAGTTTCCTGCAACGGAATGTTTCCAGGACTTCGTTTGAATGGGCATCCCGTACGACGTCTCCGGGAGCTTACAAACATGGTCGAAACAGGTTATGTCCGCTTTATCCAAACGTCGGTATCCCAAGACGAGAAAGGGCTCGATGTCGCCACTAACGATGCGGCTGAGTACCACCTTTGGAGAAGCCCCAATCTGAGGCCGGAATTCTTGCACGAATACATCGCACACGATCTACTGCAAGGACTGATGTTTGACTCCATGGTGGAGCTTGATCGGTCATTCGCCCTCGATAGGTGGCAGCTAGAATTCCAGTCCTATGCTCTCGATCTCAACAAGGTCTTGGAGGCGCTGAATAAACAGGTGTCTGCCGAATACAGAGGCGCCTCCACCTCAGAACAAAAGGGCGCGCTCGCATTTGATAGCTGACGGGCTTTGCCGAATGCACGGCCGAAGTTAGCGCGTTGGCATTATGAGGGCCGACAAAGTCGGACGCCTCTCACGCTTACGGATCAAGGGCATGATGATGCGATCGGCGCGAAGTTACCATTTTCGTACCACGGCGAACGTCTGCTTCAGGGGGCTAAACCAGTAACCGTGGACGGCTCACTTGGGTCGGCTGCAGAACGGCTGCTATCTGCCATAGCGGCAGCCAAAATCGGCCAGTCCGCAGACGGCCCCAAACCGGCTAGTCGTCAACGTTGCAGCGAACTTCTGCCCTTGGCGCTAGTCGGAACACCGTTTTCACACGCTGGGCTCCGGCCTTTCCTTCTTCAACCGCACCCCCGGTCCTTCGCCGTTCTCGTCGACGAAGATGACGCCTGCAGCTTCGAGAGCGCGCTGAATCGCAGCCAGATTGTTCACCGTCGGCAACCTGCGGCCCTTCTCGAAATCGCGAACGGTGCTTTCGCTGAGGTTCGAGGCCTGAGCAAGCGCCGACTGAGACCAGTCTAGGAGGCCCCTGGCGGCCCGCGACTGCGCGGGCGTTATCGCGGAGTTGGCGCTTTCCATTTATAATCCACGAAAACCGTTGACATTCTTCGCCAGTCAACGCTATTCGTTGATGGTCAACGAATTTCTATCACAGGAGCACGCGCATGGACAGCCATGCCCGCGAACGGGAGACGTGCGTCACGC
>NZ_JAHBGC010000031.1 GCF_018390645.1 Ancylobacter dichloromethanicus | reverse complement strand
TCGGACCGTCCGCCGCCGACACCACCAGGATCGCGCCGTCCATCTGCGCCGCGCCCGTGATCATGTTCTTCACATAATCCGCGTGGCCAGGGCAGTCGACATGCGCGTAGTGGCGGTTCGACGTCTCGTACTCGACATGCGCCGTCGAGATCGTGATCCCGCGCGCCTTCTCTTCCGGAGCCTTGTCAATCTGGTCGTACGCCGTGAACGTCGCGCCGCCCGATTCCGCAAGAACCTTCGTGATCGCAGCCGTCAACGACGTCTTGCCATGGTCAACATGGCCAATCGTCCCAATGTTGCAGTGAGGCTTCGATCGGTTGAACTTCTCTTTGGCCACGGGGCTCTCCGTCGGTCTTCTTCGATGTTGATACGAATTCGCTTCAGAAATTCAGGCCGACGCTCACGCGTACTTGGCCTGAACCTCCTGAGCGACGTTCGACGGCACCTGCTCGTAGTGGTCGAACTGCATGGTGAAGGTAGCGCGGCCCTGCGAGAAGGACCGGAGCGTATTGACGTAGCCGAACATGTTGGCGAGCGGCACCATCGCGTTCACGACGTTCGCATTGCCACGCATGTCTTGGCCCTGGATCTGGCCGCGGCGGGAGTTGAGGTCGCCGATGACCGAGCCGGTATAGTCTTCCGGGGTCACGACCTCGACCTTCATGATCGGCTCCAGCAGCACCGCGCCGCCCTTCTGCAGGGCTTCGCGGAAGGCCGCACGGGACGCGATCTCGAACGCCAGCGCCGACGAGTCGACTTCGTGATAGGCGCCGTCGACGAGCTCGACCTTGACGTCCACCACCGGGAAGCCGGCCAGCACGCCCGAACCGAGCACGCTCTCCAGACCCTTGTTGACGCCGGGGATGTACTCCTTCGGCACCGCGCCGCCGATGATCTTGCTCTCGAAGGCGAAGCCCTTGCCGACTTCGTTCGGCTCGACCACGAACTTCACCCGGGCGAACTGACCGGTACCGCCGGTCTGCTTCTTGTGGGTGTAGTCGACCTCGGTCTTGCGGGTGATCGTCTCGCGATAGGCCACCTGCGGAGCGCCGATATTGGCGTCGACCTTGTAGGTGCGCTTCAGGATGTCGACCTTGATGTCGAGATGCAGTTCGCCCATGCCCTTGAGGATGGTCTGGCCGCTTTCGAAATCGGTCGACACGCGGAACGACGGATCTTCCGCCGCCAGCTTCGCAAGGGCGAGCCCCAGCTTCTCCTGGTCGGCCTTCGACTTCGGCTCGATCGCGATCTCGATGACCGGCTCGGGGAATTCCATCTTCTCCAGGATCACCGGCTTGGCCGGGTCGCACAGCGTATCGCCGGTGCGCACTTCCTTGAGGCCCGCCAGGGCGACGATGTCGCCGGCATAGGCTTCCTTGATGTCTTCGCGGTTGTTCGCATGCATGAGCAGCATGCGGCCGACGCGCTCCTTCTTGTCACGGGTCGAGTTCAGCAGACCCATGCCCGACTCGAGCTTGCCCGAGTAGATGCGGCAGAAGGTGATGGTGCCGACGAAGGGGTCGTCCATGATCTTGAACGCGAGCACCGACAGCGGGTCGGAATCGCTCGGGTTGCGGACGGTCTCTTCCTCGGTGTCGAAGTCGATGCCCTTGATCGCGCCACGATCGATCGGCGAGGGCAGGAAATCGCACACGGCGTCGAGCAGGGGCTGCACGCCCTTGTTCTTGAACGCCGAGCCGCAGAACACCGGGTTGAACACGCGGCCGATGACGGCCTTGCGGATCAGGCTCTTGAGGGTCGCCTCGTCCGGCTCGACGCCGTCGAGATAGGCCGCGAGCACGTCGTCGTCGAGCTCGACGGCCGCTTCGAGCAGCTTGCCGCGATATTCGACGGCCTGGTCGAGCAGCTCGGCCGGGATCTCCTCGTCGCGAAACTTGGCGCCGAGTTCCTCATTGTCCCACACGACAGCCTTCATGCGGATCAGGTCGATCACGCCCTTGAAGTTGTTCTCGGAACCGATGGGAAGCTGGCAGCAGACCGGCTTGCCGTCGACGCGATCGATGATCATCTCGACGCAGCGGAAGAAGTCGGCGCCGGTCTTGTCCATCTTGTTGACGAACACGATGCGCGGCACGTTGTACTTGTCGGCCTGGCGCCAGACGGTCTCGGTCTGGGGCTCGACGCCCTGGTTGCCGTCGAGCACGCAGACAGCGCCATCCAGCACGCGCAGCGAACGCTCGACTTCGATGGTGAAGTCGACGTGGCCGGGCGTGTCGATGATGTTCAGGCGCTTGCCATGCCAGAAAGCGGTCGTCGCGGCCGACGTGATGGTGATGCCGCGCTCCTGCTCCTGGGTCATCCAGTCCATGGTGGCGGCGCCATCATGGACTTCGCCGATCTTGTGGCTCTTGCCGGTGTAATAGAGGATCCGTTCGGTCGTGGTGGTCTTGCCGGCATCAATGTGGGCCATGATGCCGAAGTTGCGGTAGTCTTCGATAGCATTAATGCGCGACATATCAGATCCTCGTCCCGGCTCTCGTCATCACCAGCGGTAGTGAGAGAAGGCGCGGTTGGCCTCCGCCATGCGGTGCGTGTCTTCACGTTTCTTCACGGCGGTGCCGCGATTGTTCGAGGCGTCGAGCAGTTCGCCCGACAGACGCTCGACCATCGTCTTCTCGTTGCGGGCACGGGCCGCAATGATCAGCCAACGGATCGCGAGAGCCTGACGACGCTCGGGCCGCACTTCGACCGGCACCTGATAGGTGGCGCCACCGACTCGGCGGGAGCGCACCTCGATGGCCGGGCTCACATTGTCGAGCGCCTGGGTGAACACACCCAGCGGCTCCGACTTGGCGCGGTTCTCGACCAGGTCGAGCGCGCCATAGACGATCTGCTCGGCGACCGACTTCTTGCCGTCATACATGACGGCGTTCATGAAGCGGCTCAGCACCTCGCTCCCGAACTTGGGATCCGGGGTGACTTCGCGGCGCTCTGCACGATGACGACGGGACATCGTTCAATCCTCACTTCGGCCGCTTGGCGCCGTACTTCGAACGGCGCTGCTTACGATTCTTGACGCCCTGCGTATCGAGCACGCCGCGCAGGATGTGATAGCGCACGCCGGGAAGATCCTTGACGCGGCCGCCGCGGATCATCACCACGGAGTGTTCCTGCAGGTTGTGCCCCTCGCCGGGGATGTAACCGATGACTTCATAGCCATTGGTCAAACGAACCTTGGCGACCTTACGAAGCGCCGAGTTCGGCTTCTTCGGGGTCGTCGTATAGACGCGGGTGCAAACGCCGCGCTTCTGCGGGCTGGCCTGCAGCGCCGGAACCTTGTTCCGGGCTTTCTGGGCTTCCCGCGGCTTGCGGATCAGCTGGTTGATCGTCGGCACGTGTCTCGCCTTCGTCTCGCTGCGCTAAGGACAGGAATGCCCCGCGCTAACCCAATTTCCGCGGCCACAACCGCATTCTTCGCTCTCGACGGATCGGAACAGTCAGCACATGCCGGCTTGGCTGCGAACGAAAGAAGCGCCGCCGGCCAGATCCTGGCCGAGGGCGCTGTACGTTCAGAGGATCACGCGACAGATGTTTAGGCCGCCATATACGCGATCATGCGCCGGATTTGGTCGTGCGTGCGTCCCGGCAGCGTCTTGAAGTTCTGTGTCCAGACAGGGTGTCCGAACGCGGTAACATCAACCGCCTGCCGTGAAAGTAGGCGCCTTCTACGCGCCGACTCGCCTTTCGTCAACCCTTAACCGCGATATTGCCTGCTCACAGGCCCGTGTGAGGCGTTGCGGACGTTAGATTTCGCCGCGCCCTGCCGCCACGCAACGAATCTTCGTTTCCGAGTTGCCCAACGCGGCCTCCGCCGGCCGCCGGATTCGCGGCTCAGGCGGCGCCCGCCGCCGCAAAGGATTCGCGAATCGCGACAAGTTCATCGCGCAGGCGGAGAAGTTCGTCAATCGGCCGCGCCGAGGCGCAGAGGAGCGCCGCCGGAATGTCACGGGCCTGGTCCTGTAGCGCCCTCCCCGCCTCGGTCAGGCTGACGATGAGCTGGCGCTCATTGTCCGGGTTGCGCATACGCCTTACCAGCCCCATGCCCTCCAGACGCTTCAGCAGCGGCGTCAGCGTCGAGGGGTCAAGGAACATGCGGTCGGCGACCCCCCCCACCGTCTGCTCGCCCTGCTCCCACAGGACCAGCAGCACCAGATATTGCGGGTAGGTCAGGCCGAGCGGCTCCAGCAGCGGCCGGTAGCTGCGCATTACCGCATGGGTGGCGGAATAGAGCGCGAAGCAGAACTGCCCTTCCAGCCTGCGTGAGTCGTCGGGATTCGTGCCTTCCATGTGCCGTTCTCCTGCGCGGCGCCGGGCCCGACCGGCCCGGCAGCGTCACGCTAACAGTTTGCGCGATAATTTTTCACTCGACAACATTTTGAAAGGCGTCTATCCAGTTTTATATCGCGCGCGATTGAGTTCGGCGCTTTCCATCTGCGGCACGTTCCGCCCAGCCAAGGAGGCACATCATGAACGTTCTCTACAGGACCCAGGCGACCGCCACGGGCGGGCGCACCGGCTCGGCGGCGACCGCCGACGGCGCCCTCAAGGTCGACCTTGTGACGCCGAAGGAACTCGGCGGTCCGGGCGGCGCCGGCAACAACCCGGAACAGCTCTTCGCTGCCGGATATGCCGCCTGCTTCCTCGGCGCCATCAAGTTCGCCGCCGGCCAGCAGAAGATAAAGGTTCCGGACGACGCCACGGTCACCGCCGATGTCGGCATCGGCCCGCGCGCCGACGGCAAAGGGTTCGGTCTCGACGTGGCGCTGACCATCGCCCTGCCCGGCATCGGGCGCCCGGTGGCCGAAGACCTCGTCGCCCGCGCCCACATCGTCTGCCCCTATTCGCACGCCACCAAGGGCAATCTCGACGTGCGCCTCGCCGTCGCCTGAACAGGCCGGCGCCGCCGCCTTCAGACAAAAGGGCCGCTCCGTGAGGAGCGGCCCTTCTTTCATTCGCGATGAACTGCTGTGCCGGTCATTCGGCCGCAGCAGGTCCCTCGATCTGACGCGCATTGGCGGCGGCGCCGTCCTGCTCGTTCTGAGCGGTGATCAGCTCGTCGCGGCCTGTCGCGGTCACGCGCAGCTTCGCCATCTGGGCGCCCGTACCCGCCGGGATGAGGCGGCCGACGATGACGTTCTCCTTGAGGCCGGCGAGATCATCGGACTTGCCGTTGACCGCCGCCTCGGTGAGCACCCGGGTCGTCTCCTGGAAGGAGGCGGCCGAGATGAACGAGCGCGTCTGCAGGCTCGCCTTGGTGATGCCGAGCAGCACGGGATGGCCCGACGCGGGCTTCTTGCCCTCGGCGATCAGCACCTCGTTGATCTCGTTCAGCTCCGAGGCGTCGATCTGCTCATTGGTGAGCAGGTCGCTTTCGCCGGCGTCGTCGATCTCGACCTTCTGCAGCATCTGGCGAACGATCACCTCGATGTGCTTGTCGTTGATCAGCACGCCCTGCAGCCGGTAAACCTCCTGGATCTCGTTGACGAGATAGGCGGCGAGTTCCTCGACGCCCTTGATCGCCAGGATGTCGTGCGGCGCCGGGTTGCCGTCGACGATGAAGTCGCCCTTCTCGACGAGGTCGCCATCCTGCAGATGGATGTGCTTGCCCTTCGGGATCAGGTACTCGGCCGTGTCGTCGGTCGAATCCTGCGGCTCAATGCTCACGCGGCGCTTGTTCTTGTAGTCCTTGCCGAACCGGATCGTGCCGGAGATTTCGGCGATGATCGCCGCATCCTTCGGACGACGCGCCTCGAACAGCTCCGCCACGCGCGGCAGGCCGCCCGTGATGTCGCGGGTCTTGGCGGATTCCATCGGCACGCGGGCCAGCACGTCGCCCGCCTTGATGGTGGAACCCGGATCGGCCGACAGGATCGCCTCCACCGGCAGCGTGTAGCGGGCATCGCCGCCGCGCTGCAGCTTCAGCACCTTGCCGTCCGCACCCTTCACCACCAGCGAGGGGCGCAGTTCCGAGCCACGGCCGGTGCGCCAGTCGGTGACGACGCGCTTGGCGATACCGGTCGATTCGTCGACCGTCTCGCTCAGCGAGGCGCCTTCCACCAGATCCTCGTAACCCACGATACCCTCGACCTCGGTGAGGATCGGGCGGGTATAGGGGTCCCACTCGGCGATACGCTGGCCGCGCTTGATCGCGTCGCCCTCATCCACCTTCAGCTTGGCGCCGAACTGGATGCGGTGGGACGCCTTCTCCGAGCCGTCGTGATCGATGATCAGGACGGAAAGGTTGCGGCTCATCGCGATCAGCTCGCCTTCCGAGTTCCGCACCACGTTGCGGTTGCGGATCTTCACCGTGCCCTCGAAAGAGGCCTCGATGAAGGACTGCTCGGAGAGCTGCGCCGCGCCGCCGATGTGGAAGGTGCGCATGGTGAGCTGGGTGCCCGGCTCGCCGATCGACTGCGCCGCGATGACGCCGACCGCCTCGCCCATGTTCACCGGCGTGCCGCGGGCGAGATCGCGCCCGTAGCAGGTGCCGCAGACGCCGTTCTTGGCCTCGCAGGTCAGCACCGAGCGGATCTTGATCTCCTGCACGCCGGCCTTGCCGATACGCTCGACGTCCGCCTCGTCCATCATGTGGCCGGCCGGCACGATCACCTTGCCGGTCGCGCCCTCGATCACGTCCTCGGCCGCGGTGCGGCCCAGAACGCGCGAGCCGAGCGTGGCGACGATGTTGCCCGCGTCGATGATGGCGCGCATGGCGATACCGTTGGTGGTGCCGCAGTCGCGCAACGTGATGATGCTGTCCTGGGCCACGTCGACGAGGCGACGGGTCAGGTAGCCCGAGTTGGCGGTCTTCAGCGCGGTATCGGCCAGACCCTTGCGGGCGCCGTGGGTCGAGTTGAAGTACTCGAGCACGGACAGGCCTTCCTTGAAGTTCGAGATGATCGGCGTCTCGATGATCTCGCCCGAGGGCTTGGCCATCAGGCCGCGCATGGCGGCGAGCTGGCGCATCTGCTCGCGCGAACCGCGCGCGCCGGAATGCGCCATCATGTAGATCGAGTTGATCTGCTTCTCGCGCCCCGTCACCGGGTCCTTCTTCACCGCCGAAATCTCGGCCATCATCTCGTCGGCGAGGCGCGCGGAGCACTTGCCCCAGGCGTCGACGACCTTGTTGTACTTCTCGCCCTGGGTGATCAGGCCGTCATTGTACTGCTGCTCGTACTCCTTGGTGAGCGAGCGGGTCTCCTCGACCATGTCCCACTTCTTGGAGGGCACAACCATGTCGTCCTTGCCGAACGAAATGCCGGCGCGGAAGGCGTTGGAGAAGCCGAGCGTCATGATGCGGTCGCAGAAGATGACCGTCTCCTTCTGACCGCAGTGGCGGTAGACGGTGTCGATCATGTTCGAGATTTCCTTCTTGGTCATCAGCTTGTTGACGACGTCGAAGGGAGTCTTGGCGTTCTTCGGCAGCAGCTCACCGAGCTTCATGCGGCCGGGCGTGGTCTCGTAGATCTTCGAGGCCGGATTGCCGTCCCCGTCCACACCGATATAGCGTCCGCGCACCTTGGTGTGCAGGGTGATGGCCTTGGCCGCCAGCGCGTGGTCGATCTCGCCCATGTTGGAGAAGGCCATGCCTTCGCCCGGCTCGTTCTCCTTCATCATGGTGAGATAATAGAGACCGAGCACGATGTCCTGCGACGGCACGATGATCGGCGCACCGTTGGCGGGATGCAAGATGTTGTTGGTCGACATCATCAGCACGCGCGCTTCGAGCTGCGCCTCGATGGACAGGGGCACGTGCACCGCCATCTGGTCGCCGTCGAAGTCCGCGTTGAAGGCCGAGCAGACCAGCGGGTGAAGCTGGATCGCCTTGCCCTCGATCAGCACCGGCTCGAACGCCTGGATGCCCAGGCGATGCAGCGTCGGGGCACGGTTCAGCATCACCGGATGCTCGCGGATCACCTCGTCGAGGATGTCCCACACCTCGGGACGCTCCTTCTCGACCAGCTTCTTCGCCTGCTTCACCGTCGCGGAAAGCCCCTTGGCGTCGAGACGCGAATAGATGAAGGGCTTGAACAGCTCCAGCGCCATCTTCTTCGGCAGGCCGCACTGGTGCAGCTTCAGCTCGGGACCGACGACGATCACCGAACGGCCGGAATAATCGACGCGCTTGCCGAGCAGGTTCTGGCGGAACCGGCCCTGCTTGCCCTTCAGCATGTCGGCGAGCGACTTCAGCGGGCGCTTGTTGGCGCCCGTGATGACGCGGCCGCGGCGGCCGTTGTCGAACAGCGCATCGACCGCTTCCTGAAGCATGCGCTTCTCGTTGCGGATGATGATGTCCGGCGCCTTCAGCTCGATCAGCCGCTTCAGGCGGTTGTTGCGGTTGATGACGCGGCGGTACAGGTCGTTGAGGTCGGACGTGGCGAAACGGCCGCCGTCGAGCGGGACGAGCGGGCGCAGGTCCGGCGGGATCACCGGGACATGCGTCAGGATCATCCATTCCGGCTTGTTGCCGGATTCCTGGAAGGCCTCGACGATCTTCAGACGCTTGGCGAGCTTCTTCGGCTTCAGCTCGGTGGTCGCCTCGGCGATCTCCTTGCGCAGGTTGCCGGCGATCTTCTCGAGGTCCATGCCGCGCAGGATCTCGCGGATCGCCTCGGCGCCGATCAGGGCGGTGAACGAGTCATCGCCATATTCTTCCTGGGCGCGCAGATAGTCCTCTTCCGAGAGGAGCTGACGCTCCTTCAGCGGCGTGAGGCCCGGCTCGATGACGCAGTAATATTCGAAGTACAGGATGCGCTCGAGGTCCTTGAGCGTCATGTCGAGCAGCAGGCCGATGCGGCTCGGCAGCGACTTCAGGAACCAGATGTGCGCGACCGGGGCGGCCAGTTCGATGTGGCCCATGCGCTCGCGGCGCACGCGCGAGAGGGTGACCTCGACGCCGCACTTCTCGCAGATGATGCCCTTGTACTTCATGCGCTTGTACTTGCCGCACAGGCACTCATAGTCCTTGATGGGACCGAAGATGCGCGCGCAGAACAAGCCGTCACGCTCGGGCTTGAACGTGCGGTAGTTGATCGTCTCCGGCTTCTTGATCTCACCGAAGGACCACGACAGGATCTTCTCCGGACTCGCGATCGAGATTTTGATCTGATCGAAAGTCGGCGCCGGCGCCGCCGGGTTGAAGAGATTCATGACCTCTTGATTCATCGCCGTCTCCTTCGGCTGGACCCCGCCTCCGCCGCCGCGGCTGGTTGGGGTCACGGAAAAGTCTGGTCTGTCGAGCGATCGAAGGGGCGGACGCGACCTGCGCGTCCGCCCTTGTTTCAGTCGGTCATTCGGCCGCTGGCAGGCTCTCGCCCGGGGTCGGCACCGCCGAGAGGGTCTTGGAGTTCATCAGCTCGACGTTGAGGCCGAGCGAACGCATCTCCTTGACGAGAACGTTGAAGCTCTCGGGAATGCCCGCCTCGAAGGTGTCGTCGCCGCGCACGATGGCCTCATAGACCTTGGTACGGCCCGCGACGTCGTCCGACTTGACGGTGAGCATCTCCTGCAGCGTGTAGGCGGCGCCATAGGCCTCCAACGCCCACACCTCCATCTCGCCGAAGCGCTGACCGCCGAACTGCGCCTTGCCGCCCAGCGGCTGCTGGGTGACGAGCGAGTACGGGCCGATCGAGCGTGCATGGATCTTGTCGTCGACAAGGTGATGCAGCTTCAGCATGTAGATGTAGCCGACCGTGACCTTACGGTCGAACTGCTCGCCGGTGCGGCCGTCGAACAGCGTCGACTGCGCCGACTTGTCGAGGCCCGCCAGTTCCAGCATGTGCTCGATATCCGCCTCGCGGGCGCCGTCGAACACCGGGGTGGCGATCGGCACGCCGCGACGCAGGTTCGATCCCAGCTCGACCAGACCATCCTCGTCGAGCGAGTCGATGGTCTCGTCCTTGCCGTAGATCTTGCCGAACGCGTCCTTCAACGGGCCGATGTCCTGGGTCTGCCGGTAGCCCTCGATGGCCCGGTCGATCACCCGGCCAAGGCCCGCGCAGGCCCAGCCCAGATGCGTCTCCAGGATCTGCCCGACATTCATGCGCGAGGGCACGCCGAGCGGGTTGAGCACCATGTCGACCGGGGTGCCGTCCTCAAGGAACGGCATGTCCTCGACCGGGACGATGCGCGAGACCACGCCCTTGTTGCCGTGCCGGCCGGCCATCTTGTCGCCCGGCTGGATCTTGCGCTTCACCGCGATGAAGACCTTGACCATCTTCATCACGCCGGGCGGCAGCTCGTCGCCGCGCTGCAGCTTCTCGACCTTGTCGAGGAAGCGCTGCTCGAGGCGCTTCTTCGACTCGTCGTACTGGTTGCGGATCGCCTCCAGCTCACCCATCAGATGGTCGTCGGCGACCGCGAACTGCCACCACTGGCTGCGCGGGTACTCGGTCAGCACGGAACGGCTGAGCGCCGTGTCCTTCTTGAACCCCTTCGGGCCGGCGACCCCGGTCTTGCCGTCGAGCATCTCGGCGAGACGCCCGAAGACGTTGCGGTCGAGGATGGCCTGCTCGTCGTCGCGGTCCTTGGCGAGGCGTTCGATCTCCTCGCGCTCGATCGCCTGGGCGCGCTCGTCCTTGTCGACGCCGTGGCGGTTGAACACGCGCACTTCGACGATGGTGCCGGTGACGCCCGGGGGAACGCGCAGCGAGGTGTCGCGCACGTCCGCCGCCTTCTCGCCGAAGATGGCGCGAAGCAGCTTCTCTTCCGGGGTCATCGGGCTCTCGCCCTTGGGCGTGATCTTGCCGCAGAGGATGTCGCCCGCCTGCACTTCGGCGCCGATATAGACGATGCCGGCCTCGTCGAGGTTCTTCAGCGCCTCTTCCGACACGTTCGGAATGTCGCGCGTGATCTCCTCCGGCCCCAGCTTGGTGTCACGGGCCATCACCTCGAACTCCTCGATGTGGATCGAGGAGAAGACGTCACCCTTGGAGATGTTCTCCGACAGCAGGATCGAGTCTTCGAAGTTGTAGCCGTTCCAGGGCATGAAGGCGACGAGGATGTTCCGGCCGAGCGCCAGGTCGCCGAGATCGGTCGAGGGACCGTCGGCGATGATGTCGCCCTTGCGCACGCGGTCGCCCACCCGCACCAGCGGACGCTGGTTGATGCAGGTCGACTGGTTGGAGCGCTGGAACTTCTGCAGCCGGTAGATGTCGACGCCCGACTTCGACGGATCGTTCTCCTCCGTCGCGCGGATGACGATACGGGTCGCATCGACCTGATCGACCATGCCGGTACGGCGGGCGCCGATGGCGGCGCCCGAGTCGCGGGCGACCACCGATTCCATGCCCGTGCCCACGAAGGGCGCGTCGGCGCGCACCAGCGGCACCGCCTGGCGCTGCATGTTGGAGCCCATCAGCGCGCGGTTGGCGTCGTCGTTCTCCAGGAACGGGATCAGCGCCGCGGCGACCGAGACCAACTGCTTGGGCGACACGTCCATGAAGTCGACGCGGTCCGGGGTGACGAGGAGCACGTCGCCGGCGTGACGGCAGACGATCAGGTCCTCGACGAAGCGGCCTTCCGCGTCGAGCGGGATATTGGCCTGCGCGACGTAGTACTTCCCCTCCTCCATGGCGGAGAGATAGACCACCTCGTCCTGCACCTGGCTGTCCTTCACGCGGCGATAGGGCGCCTCGATGAAGCCGTACTTGTTCACGCGGGCGAAGGTCGCCAGCGAGTTGATCAGGCCGATATTCGGGCCTTCCGGCGTCTCGATCGGGCAGATGCGGCCGTAATGCGTCGGGTGCACGTCGCGCACCTCGAAGCCGGCGCGCTCGCGCGTCAGACCGCCCGGGCCAAGCGCCGAGAGGCGGCGCTTGTGGGTGATCTCGGACAGCGGGTTGGTCTGGTCCATGAACTGCGAGAGCTGCGACGAGCCGAAGAACTCACGCACCGCCGCCGCCACCGGCTTGGCGTTGATCAGGTCCTGCGGCATCACGGTGTCGATGTCGACGGACGACATCCGCTCCTTGATGGCGCGCTCCATGCGCAGCAGGCCGACGCGGTACTGGTTCTCCATCAGCTCGCCGACCGAGCGGACGCGGCGGTTGCCGAGGTGATCGATGTCGTCGATCTCGCCCTTGCCGTCGCGCAGCTGGACCAGCGTCTGGATGACCGCGAGGATGTCCTCGCGGCGCAGCACCCGCACCGTGTCCTCGGCGTCGAGGTCGAGGCGCATGTTCATCTTCACGCGGCCGACCGCGGACAGGTCGTAGCGCTCGCTGTCGAAGAACAGCGAGTGGAACATGGCCTGCGCGGAATCGAGCGTCGGCGGCTCGCCGGGGCGCATCACGCGGTAGATGTCGAACAGCGCGTCCTCGCGGGTCACGTTCTTGTCGACGCTGAGCGTGTTGCGGATGTAGGCGCCCACATTGACGTGGTCGATGTCGAGGATCGGCACCTCGTCGTAGCCAAGCTCGACAAGCTGCTTCAGCATCTTCTCGGTGACTTCCTCACCGGCCTCGACATAGATCTCGCCCGAAGTCGGGTTGACGATGTCCTCGGCCACGTACTGGCCGACCATCTCCTCGTCGGAGATCTTGAGCGCCTTGAGGCCCTTCTCGGCGAGCTGACGGGCCTGACGTACCGTCACCTTCTTGCCGGCCTCGATCACGACTTCGCCGGTGTCGGCGTCGACGAGGTCGGACACGGCCTTGTAGCCCTTCATCCGCTTGGGATCGAACGGCATGCGCCAGCCATCGGTCGTGCGGGCGAAGGTGATGGTGTCGTAGAAGGTGTTGAGGATCTCCTCGCCGGCGAGGCCGAGCGCGAAGAGCAGGCTCGTCACCGGAATCTTCCGGCGCCGGTCGATGCGCGCATACACGATGTCCTTGGCGTCGAACTCGATGTCGAGCCAGGAACCGCGATACGGGATGATGCGCGCGGCAAACAGCAGCTTGCCCGAGGAGTGCGTCTTGCCCTTGTCGTGGTCGAAGAACACGCCCGGCGAACGGTGCATCTGGGACACGATGACGCGTTCGGTGCCGTTCACGATGAACGTGCCGTTCATGGTCATCAGCGGGATGTCGCCCATGTAGACATCCTGCTCCTTGATGTCCTTGACGGACTTGGAGCCGGTATCGGGATCGACATCGAACACGATCAGACGCAGCGTGACCTTCAGCGGCGCGGCGAAGGTCATGCCGCGCTGGCGGCACTCGTCAACGTCGTATTTCGGCAGTTCGAACTCGTAGCGGACGAATTCGAGCATGGCAGCGCCCGAAAAGTCCGAGATCGGGAAAACCGACTTGAAAACCGCCTGAATGCCGTCGTCAGCGCGACCGCCCTTCGGCTCAACGATCTGCAGGAACTGGTCATAGGATGCCTTCTGAACCTCGATGAGGTTCGGCATCTCAGCCACTTCCTGGATCTTGCCGAAAAACTTGCGGACCCGCTTACGACCGGTGAACGTCTGCGCCATGTCGCTCCTCGCTCCGTCCGAGTATCCGTCAGCGCCTTCCACGATCCCGGCGGGAGGGCCGGGTGGCCATCCGTGGAGGCTTATGATCACGGAACAATCCGACGAGGATGAGGCACTTGGCGCCTCGCCCTCAGACCGTTCCGCAACCGACGGCTCGCCTGATGATCCGATCCCGGGATCGTCAGGGAAGCCGTCGGGCTTCCTTAATGCACGCCCCCCGGACACGCCGAAGGCAGAGGCCGCCGGCGAACCGGCGGCCTCCGATAGTCAGATGCTCACTTGAGCTCGACCTTGGCGCCGGCCTTCTCGATCTGCGCCTTGATCTTTTCGGCTTCGTCCTTGGTCACGCCTTCCTTGACAGCCTTGGGGGCCGCCTCGACGAGATCCTTGGCTTCCTTGAGGCCCAGGCCGGTGATGGCGCGGACTTCCTTGATGACCTCGATCTTCTTATCGCCGGCCGCGGCCAGGATAACGGTGAACTCGGTCTGCTCTTCAACGGCGGCAGCGGCAGCGGCCGGGGCAGCGGCGACAGCCACGGCGGCGGCAGCGGAAACGCCCCACTTCTCTTCGAGGAGCTTCGCGAGCTCGGCAGCCTCGAGAACGGTCAGGGAGGACAGCTCGTCAACGAGCTTCGACAGATCAGCCATTTTACTTAAGTCCTTGGATTTCGGTTCGAACCAGTATTACCGGGAAGCCTCACGCGGCTTCGTTCTCTCGGGCATAGGCCGCGAACACACGGGCGAGCTTTGCCGCCGGCGCGGTGCTGAGCTGGGCGATCTTGGTCGCCGGGGCCTGAATAAGGCCGACCAGCTTCGCACGCAGTTCATCAAGGGACGGCATGGTGGCCAGAGCCTTCACACCATCCACATTCAGGGCCGTCGTGCCGAACGCTCCGCCGAGGATGACGAACTTGTCGTTCGTCTTGGCGAAGTCGACGGCAACCTTCGGGGCCGCAACAGGATCGCTCGAATAAGCGATAATGGTCGGACCCTTCAGCAGGGCCGCGACATGAGCGACGTCCGAACCTTCGAGAGCGATCTTGGCGAGGCGGTTCTTCGCCACCTTCACGGTCGCACCATTCGCCTTCATCTGGCGGCGCAGGGCCGACAGCTGGGCGACGGTGAGGCCGGAATAGTGGGCCACGACGACAACCGAGGTGGTGTTGAACACCTCGGTGAGCGACGTGACGAGCTCTTCTTTTTGTGCTCGATCCACTTCACTTGCTCTCCGGTGGCGAGGAAGAATGCCTTCCCCGCCGGGTTTGCGCCTTGCCGCCCCTCCTTCCGGAGAGACGACGGTTAGAATCCTGTCCCCTGGGACCGAAAACCGGCCAAGGCGCTGGTTCGAGCCGAAAGCCAGGACCCGGTCGCCCGGAACCCTTCTTCGGTCGTACCCCGTCTATGCTGGCCCCGGAGCGGGATTAAGCCACCTCAGCGAGATGGCACCGGCAGTCTCGGACAGGACTTAAAGCCGGCAAGGCGAACCTTGCCGGCCTCTCCGCTCGATTTTACGCGAGCGAAAGCTGAAATTGCATCGGTTCGCGACCGACTCGTCGTCGGCAACGAAACCGCCCATATAGTGGGTCGCTTGGGATTTGTCACCCCTGATAGCACCAAGGGCTTGACAAATCCACACCGTCGCGATCACGGGGCCGCGACCGGCCCCGTGCCACATGCCAGTCGAACGCCCGCTCAGCCGACCACCAGGACGGTGCCCGGCTCGACCTTCAGGCCGGGGCCCATGGTCGAGGAGACGGCGACGCGCTGGACATAGGTGCCCTTGGCGCCGGTCGGCTTGGCCTTGACCACGGCGTCGACAAAGGCACGGATGTTCTCGGCCAGCTTGTCGACCGGGAACGAGGCCTTGCCAATGCCGCCATGGATGATGCCGGCCTTCTCGACGCGGAACTCGACCGCGCCGCCCTTGGCCGCCTCGACGGCGCCCTTCACGTCCATGGTGACGGTGCCGACCTTCGGGTTCGGCATCAGGCCGCGCGGGCCGAGCACCTTGCCGAGACGGCCGACCAGCGGCATCAGGTCCGGGGTGGCGATGCAGCGATCGAACTCGATCGTGCCGCCCTGGATGGTCTCGAGCAGGTCCTCGGCGCCGACGATGTCGGCACCCGCCGCCTTGGCTTCGTCAGCCTTGGCGCCGCGCGCGAACACGGCGACGCGGACGGTGCGGCCTGAACCGTTCGGCAGGTTGCACACGCCGCGCACCATCTGGTCGGCGTGACGCGGGTCGACGCCAAGGTTCAGCGCCACCTCAATGGTCTCGTCGAACTTGGCGTTGGCGCGGTCCTTGAGCAGCTGCAGCGCCTCGTCGAGGCCGTACAGCTTCACCGGATCAATGCCCTCGCGGACGGAGCGAACACGCTTGGAAATCTTGGCCATCAGCTCAACCCACCACTTCGAGGCCCATGGAACGGGCGGAGCCCTCGATCATGCGGACCGCCGATTCGACGGTTTCGCAGTTGAGGTCCTTCATCTTCTTCTCGGCGATCTCGCGCATCTGGTCCTGCGAGATCTTGCCGACGAAGCTGCCCTTGCCCGGGGTCTTGGAACCGGAGCCGGGCTTCTTCTTGGTTTCGAGGCCGGCGGCCTTCTTCAGGAAGTAGGAGACCGGCGGGGTCTTGAGCTCGAAGGTGAAGGAGCGGTCCTGATAGGCGGTGATCACCACCGGGATCGGCATGCCCTTTTCGAGCTGGCCGGTCTGGGCGTTGAACGCCTTGCAGAATTCCATGATGTTGAGGCCGCGCTGACCGAGCGCCGGGCCGATCGGCGGCGCGGGGTTGGCCGAGCCGGCCGGCACCTGCAACTTGATGTAGCCGGTGATCTTTTTCGCCATGACGAACTCCTCGGCGACGCGACTGCCAGTCGCAAACGCCAAAGCACGCCGTCGCGACGGCTTCATCGCGGGCGGCGTAAATGGAGGGTCGCGGTAGCGGCACGTTATGATGCTGGCTGGCGAACCGGCCGTGCCTCCCGCGTATGAGTGCGCCCTCGGAACTGAACTCCGCCGACGCAACGGTCCCCATACACCAAGCCGCGCGCCAAGGCAACCGGCGAACGCCGTCGGCGCCGCCTCCCCACCGTCGCTGGCGTCAGGCCGCCGAAGAGAGCACGCGCCCGTTGCGGTGCGCCTCGCGGGCAAGGATCGCGTCGGCATCGAGGCTGCGGATCGGCGTGCCCAGGTCGCGCGGCACGTCGCCCTCCAGCTGCAGCGCGAGGTAGCGCCCGCAGCACACCCGCAGGAAAGAGGCGAAGTTCTCGACCCCGCCATGGGCGAAGGTCAATTCCTCATGCAGCCGGGCGAGCAGTTGCGTCAGGCTCATGCCGTCGCGCTGGGCGATTTCCTCCAGCACCTGCCAATAGAGGTTCTCCAGCCGGACGCTGGTGGAGAAGCCGTTCAGGCGAACCGATTTGAGCCGCGTCTGCCACAGCGCCGGATCGGCCTCGATGAAGAGCTTGCACATGGCGTGCCTCCCTCGGTGGCGGCGTTCTTCCCCGCCACCGCATCATAGTCCGCTTGCGCCCGGACGCGAAGCCGCCTCACGCCGCCTTGCGCGCGCCGATAGTCACCTCGCCATGAGCGATGGTGGTGCCGAGCACTGTGAGAAACTGGGCGATCCAGGCCGGATGCGCCGGCCAGGCCGGGGCGCTCACCAGATTGCCGTCGGTCACCGCCGCGTCGATGGCGATGTCGGCATAGGTGCCGCCGGCGAGTTCCACCTCGGCGCGGCAGGCCGGATAGGCCGAGCAGGTGCGCCCCTCCAGCACCCGCGCGCCGGCCAGAATCTGCGCGCCGTGGCAGATCGCGGCGACCGGCTTGTCGGCCTCGAAGAAGTGCCGCACCATCTCGATGGCACGGTCGTTCATGCGCAGATATTCCGGCGCCCGGCCGCCGGGAATCACCAGCGCGTCGTAGCGCGCCGGGTCGACCTCGGCGAAGGTGGCATTGAGCGCGAAATTGTGGCCGCGCTTCTCCGAATAGGTCTGGTGCCCCTCGAAGTCGTGGATCGCGGTGGCCACGCTGTCGCCGGCCTTCTTGTCCGGGCAGACCGCATGCACGGTGTGCCCCACCGCCAGCAGTGCCTGGAACGGCACCATGGTCTCGTAGTCCTCGACGAAATCGCCGACGATCATCAGAATGCGTTTGCCAGCCATGTCTTCCTCCCTTGCTGCGCCGCCGTCCGCGTGGGCGCGGCGGCAGGACTTGGAAGGAAGGATAGGCCGCCGGCGCGGGGCGAGGGTGTTAACCCGTTAACGCGGGAGCGTTGACCGTTAACGCGGCCGCCGACGAAAAAGGGCGCCGCCGCGGCCGCGCCCTCGAAACCGTACGGAAAATGCCGGCGTCAGACCTTCTCGACCTGGCTGAATTCCAGCTCGACCGGCGTGGCGCGGCCGAAGATCGACACAGCGACCTTGAGGCGGGAGCGGCCCTCGTCGACTTCCTCAACGACGCCGTTGAACGAGGCGAAGGGACCGTCCGACACCTTGACCGTCTCGCCCACCTCGAAGGTGATCGACGGCTTGGGGCGCTCGATGCCTTCCTGCACCTGCTGAAGGATGCGCATGGCCTCCTTCTCGGCGATCGGCATCGGCTTGTTGTCGGCACCGAGGAAACCGGTGACCTTCGGCGTGTTCTTGATCAGGTGGAAGGCTTCGTCGGTGAGGTCCATCTTCACCAGCACATAGCCGGGGAAGAATTTGCGCTCGGCGTCGACCTTGCGGCCACGGCGCACCTCGACGACCTTCTCGGTCGGCACCAGGACCTGCTCGAACAGATCAGTGAGGCCGCGCTGCGCCGCCTGTTCCTTGATCGAGTCCGCGACCTTCTTCTCGAAATTCGAATAGGCGTGGACGATGTACCAGCGCATCGGCATCGCGTCTCTCCTCACCGGCCGATCTGCAGGATCTGAGCGATGACGAAGCTCAGAACCTGGTCGGCGACCAGAAAGAACAGCGAGGCCAGCACCACCATGACGAAGACCATCGCGGTGGTGATCAGCGTCTCGCGACGGGTCGGCCAGGTGACCTTGCGGGCTTCCGCGCGGACCTGCTGAAAGAACTCGACCGGGTTCGTCTTCGCCATGCTCGTCTCGAAACGCCTCTGATGCGGCCCGCGCCGGTATCGGCTGATAGCGACGCGCCGCCTGCAGGGTTCCGCCGCGCTGCGCCTTATCGGCACCTGCGCGGCACAACCGTCTAAATGCACGAAGCGGGCGTATAGCCCGCAAAGCCGCCTCGCGTCAAAGGACCTTTGCCGCCTTGCCTGCCACCCGTCCGGAAGGGTGGCAGGAGTGGAGGGACTCGAACCCCCAACCCCCGGTTTTGGAGACCGGTGCTCTAACCAGTTGAGCTACACTCCTAGAAGAGACGGGCGGGGCTTTGCCCCAGGTCGCCCGCCTCTCGAATCGCGAGGCACTATAACCGGCGGCACGCCCACGTCGAGAGGCCGGTACGCCGGTATCAACAGTTCGGCACGAGAAGAAAACCCAGGTGCCGGAACGGGATGCGCCGGAGCGCATCCCGGATCATCACTCGATGATGGCGGCGACGACGCCGGCGCCGACGGTGCGGCCGCCCTCGCGGATGGCGAAGCGCAGCTTGTCTTCCATCGCGATCGGCACGA
>NZ_JAHBGC010000030.1:77377-91689 GCF_018390645.1 Ancylobacter dichloromethanicus | reverse complement strand
GCGCCGGCCCGGCGCCCGGCGTGGCGGCCCGCCCCGGCACCGGCGAGGCGTCCGGACCCTCGGGCAAGGCCCCGGCCGGCTCCGCTCCGGCGCGGCCGGCCGCCCTCGCGCACCGGCTCCGGGCAAGGCGCGTCGGGCCCGGAAACCGGCAAAAACGGCACCCGTTCCAAAGGCGTCGCAGATGCCGGCCACGGGCCGCCCCGGCCAAGTGCTTGATGCGACTCCGGTTCGCGCGGCACTGTTGCCGCGCGGACTCTAGCTGGGGAAAACGATCGTTTCGGACATGAACCTACTCGCCCCGAGTCTACGCATATTGTAGCCTCCCCCCAGTGAGATACGACATCTCGTGCGGCGGCAATTCCCTGGTGGCGTTTGCGGCGTTGAGTTCGGCAGGTTCGGCCTGCCGAAGGGGTGAGGGATTCCGCCTCCCGGTCGGCACGAAGGAGGCCAAGCGATGAACTGGACGGACGAGCGCGTCGAGCTGCTCAAGAAACTCTGGTCGGAAGGGCTCTCGGCGAGCCAGATCGCGGCCGAACTCGGCGGCGTCACGCGCAACGCGGTGATCGGCAAGGTGCACCGGCTCGGCCTCTCGGGCCGCGCCAAGGCCGTCGCCTCTCCGGCACCGCGCCCGCGCAAGCCGCGCCCGGCGCCGAGCGCCCAGGTGATGCGGCCGATGGTCCAGGGCAACACCGCGCTGGCCCCGGTCGAGCGGGCCATGGCCGAGCCCGAGCCCGAGGTTCTTCCCGATCCGGTCGCCAAGGTGATCCCGATGGGCGAGCGCTGCACCATTCTCGACCTCACCGAATTCACCTGCCGCTGGCCGGTCGGCGATCCGGGCAAGGCGGAATTCCATTACTGCGGCAGCCGCGCCAAGACCGGGTTGCCCTATTGCGCCTATCACGCACGCATCGCCTACCAGCCGGTCCAGGACCGCAACCGGCGCCGCGTCGCGCGCTGAGGTGGGCGCCGCGCCTGCGGGCGCGACACCACACCGCGCCTGCGCGAAGGCCTGACAAGGTGGCGCCGGAACCGACCGGCGCCATAATTGGGACCAACTTTCCCGGCCCGGTCGTCGCATGCTCTTCCGCGCCCCCCCGACGTCGCGACGCAAGACCCCGCCCGAGCCCGAGCCCGGCCAGTTCCGGCTGTGTCTGAGCGCGGAGGAGGTGGTGGTGCAATTGCGCCGCAACCCGCGCGCCCGGCGCTACACGCTGCGCGTGCGTGCGGCGAGCCGCGACGTGGTGCTGACCCTTCCCGCCCGCGGCACGCTCAATGAAGCGCTCGACTTCGCCCGCCGCCATGCCGGCTGGGTGGAGGTGCGGCTCGCCCGCCTGCCGGAGCGTGTCGCCTTCGCCCCGGGCGCCGTCCTGCCGCTGCGCGGCACGCCGCACCGCATCCTCCACCGGCCGCAGGCGCGCGGCACCGTCTGGACCGGCACCGAGGCGGGGGAGGCGGCGCTGTTCGTCGCCGGCGACGCGGCGCATGTGGCGCGCCGGGTGGCCGATTTCCTCAAGCGCGAGGCGCGCCGCGACCTCGTCGAGGCGGCACGCCGGCATGCCGGCGCGCTCGGCGTCACCCTCGCCCGCGTCACCCTGCGCGACACGGCGAGCCGCTGGGGCTCCTGCTCCAGCACCGGCGCGCTTTCCTTCTCGTGGCGGCTTATCCTGGCCCCGCCCTCGGTGCTCGACTATCTGGCCGCGCACGAGGTGGCGCACCGGCGCGAGATGAACCACGGGCCGCGCTTCTGGGCGACGGTGGACCGGCTGTTTCCCGAGCGCCACGCCGCCGAACTCTGGCTGAAGAAGCACGGCGCCGGCCTGCACCGCTACGGGGCGGGCGATTGACATAGGCGCGGCGTCAGGGCCTGGCCGGGCCCGGCTATCCGCGTCTTCTGTCCGTGCGACCTCATCCCCGGGGGTCAAGCCCAGGATGAGGTCGAATGAGCGAGGGCGGCGCCTCAGCCGTTGCCGAACAGCTTGTCGAGCAGCCAGTTGTCGAGGCTCGGGCGCGGCGCCGCCGGGGTGCGCTGCGGGCCGCCGGTGACCACCGGGTCCTCCGGCACGTCGCCGGGCGGGAACTGGCCCTGCGGCAGGTTGCCGGCGGCGACGGGGGCGGGGAATTCGGAGCCGGGCAGCGCCACCACCGGCTGGCCCGCATGTGCCGCCTTCATCACCTGGCTCCAGATTTCCACCGGCAGCCCGGAGCCGCCGGCCTTCTTCGTCGGCGAGGAATCGTCATTGCCGATCCACACGCTGGCGATGAAGCGGCCGGTATAGCCGACGAACCAGGCGTCGCGGTAATCCTGGCTGGTGCCGGTCTTGCCGGCGGCGGGCCAGCCGGGCAGGTCGGCGCGGCGGGCGGTGCCGGTGACCAGCACGTCCTGCATCATCCGGTTCATCATCGCCACATGCGGCGGCGCCATCACCATGCCGCGCCCGGCCTCGGCGTAGGCGTAGAGCAACGTGCCGTCTTTGTCGCGCACCCGCTCGATGATGTGCGGGGTGACGCCGACGCCGCCATTGGCGAAGGGCGCGTAGGCGCTCGCCATCTCCAGCACCGAGACTTCCGAGGTGCCGAGCGCGATGGAGGCGTTGGGCTCCAGCTTGGAGGTGATGCCGAGACGGTGCGCCGTCTTCACCACCTCGTCCGGCCCGACCTCCAGCGCGAGGCGCACCGCCACGGTGTTGAGCGACAGCGCCAGCGCGGTCTTCAGGTCGACCGCGCCGCGATATTCCTTGGAGAAGTTCTCCGGCTTCCAGCCCTTGAGCTGGATCGGCGCGTCGTTGCGGACGGTCTCGGGGGTGAGGCCGCGCTCCATGGCGGTGAGATAGACGAAGGGCTTGAATGACGAGCCGGGCTGGCGCCGGGCCGATACCGCGCGGTTGTACTGGCTCTCCTCATAGGAGCGCCCGCCGACCAGTGCCCGCACCCCGCCGCCGGTGTCCATCACCACCAGCGCGCCCTGCTCGACGCCGAGCTTCTTGCCCGATTTGGCCAGCGCGTCCTTCAGCGCCTTGTCGGCGGCGGACTGGATCGCCGGGTCGACCGTGGTCTGCACGATCAGGTCCTGGGTGACCGGGCCGACGAGGGCCTTGACCTGGTCCATCACCCAGTCGGCGACATAGCCGTAGGAATCCGGCCCCTGCGATTTCGCCAGCGTCGCCGGGCGGGCGAGGGCGGTCCGGCGCATGTCCGGCGTGATGAAGCCGGCCTCCTGCATCGCGCCCAGCACCACTTCGGCGCGGTCCTGCGCGCCGGCCAGGTTGCGGGTCGGGGCCAGCGCCGAGGGCGATTTCACCAGCCCCGCCAGCATGGCGGCTTCCGACAGCGTGACCTGCCGCGCGGACTTGCCGAAATAGCGCTGCGCGGCCGCTTCCACCCCATAGGCGCCGGCGCCGAAATAGACCCGGTTCATGTAGAGTTCGAGGATCTCGTTCTTGGAGTACTTGGTCTCCAGCCAGAGCGAGAGGATCAGCTCCTGCACCTTGCGCGACAAGGTGCGCTCCTGGGTCAGGAACAGGTTCTTGGCGAGCTGCTGGGTCAGCGTCGAGCCGCCCTCGCGCACCCGTCCCCGCGTCAGGTTGACGAACACCGCGCGGGCGAGGCCCAGCGGGTCGAGGCCGAAATGGGAATAGAAGCGCCGGTCCTCGATCGCCACGAAGGCCTGCGGCAGATAAGGCGGCAGCGCCCGCAGCGGCACGCTGGTGCCGCCCATCTCGCCGCGCGTGGCGAAGGCCCGGCCGTCCGTGCCCTGGATGATGACGGTGGGCGGCCGGTCGGGAATGGCGAGGTTCTGGATCGGCGGAAGCTGGCTCGCCTCGTAGAAGACGAGGCCGGCGAGACCGATGGCGCCCCACAGGCCGAGCACCACGCCCCAATAGACCAGGCGGCCGAGCAGGCCGCGCTTTGGCGTGCGGCGGCGCCCGCCGCCACCTGCGCCCCCACGCCCGCCACTGCGGGTGCCGGTCGCGCGGTCGGCCGGGCGCGCGCGGCCGCGGCTGTTCCTCGCCATGCGCGGTTCGTCCTCGTAATCGGCTTCCTCGGCCTCGTCCCACTCATCGTGGCGGCGCCGGGAGACGCGGGGCGGGGAAAGCGGCTTCGGCGGCGCCTTGCGGTCGGTGCGGGCGCGCTCGCGCTCCAGCGGCGCGGGGGCAAGGGTCGGCCGGTCGTCGGCATTCAGGCGCAGGTCGCCGTCGAAGCCGGGCGTCCCCAGCACCGGCTCGCGCCTCTCCCTGTTGCCGCGTCGTCCGAACATGAACCTCCGCCCCTGCGGGCACCTGATGTTGAGCCGGTAAACGAACTCTAAATCAGGGCTTTTAAGCGGGGGTTAAGGGGAGAGAGTGGGGCAGGAGCTAATACCCAAAGACATAAGGGAGCGCGCCTCACTCAGAATGGGCGCTGTCCGAGACCTAGCCGTCAACACGGTCAAGAATGGAGATTGCGCACCCCAGCAAGATTTCGACGCCCACAGATCCTTGGTCAGGCAGCCAATACTTTCGAATAGCTTCCCGCTGGTCGCAAAAAGGCGCGCGACCATCGATTCGACTGTAGGCAGTATAATCAGCGAAATGAAATCTCGCGCCGTGATCGAGCGGAGCTACACGGTAGATTATGTTGCCCGGCGCGCATTGGTCGCGATATGCCATGGCCGAAGGCAAGTCTGGACAAGCGAAAACGCAGTGTAGTCGTGAGGGTGCGGAGGGAGCAAGAGTTTCTCTTGCTAAATCGAGGCAAAGCTCGCGATAGCTTTGAAATGTCCAGTTTTCATTTCGAGGTAGAATTAAATTAATAACACGGCCCCAATTTCCCGGAAGTATAGAGCTTCCAATTCCCAATTGAATAGGTGCGCAATGGTACATAGTTTCAGGAAGAGTCATTGGATAATTCCATCTTTTATTTAATTTGAATAGAAAATGAAATGCGCCTAGAAATGAAGCGAGGTGTCCTCACGCCGCATTGGCCTCGTCGTCGGCGTCGAGTACCTGCAAGAGCGCGCGGCGGATGGCGGAGTGGCGCGCCGCGCCCATGATCTTCGCCCCCATCAGGTCGGTGACGTAGAACACGTCCACCGCCCGCTCGCCGAAGGTGGCGATGTGCGCCGAGGCGATGTTGAGGTTGAGGCGGGAGAGCGTCTGCGTCAGCCCGTAGAGCAGGCCGGGCCGGTCGAGCCCGGACACCTCGATGACGGTGTGGCGGTTCGACCAGGAATTGTTGAGCGTGACCTCGGGCTCCACGGTGAAGGCGCGCGGGCGCCTGGGGATGCGGCGGGCGACCACCTCCGGCAGCCTGATCTCGCCGGAGAGCGATTTCTCGATGGCGGCGGCGATGCGGTCGGCGCGGCGCATCTCGTCCTCGTCGTGCTCGAAGGCGCGGGTCAGCGAGATGGTGTCGAGCGCCCGCCCGTCGGTGGTGGTGCTGATCTGCGCGTCGACGATGTGCGCCCCGGCGCTGGCGCAGGCGCCGGCGATCACCGCCAGCAGCTTGGGATGGTCGGGCGCGAACACGGTCAGTTCGGTGATGCCGCGCTTGGGATCGGTCTTGGCGCGGGTGGCCAGCGCCTTGCCCCGCGCCTCGGTCTCGCGGATGAAGCGGGCGTGCTCGGTCTGGTGGATGCGGTCGGTCTGCAGCCAGTAGGTCGGGTAGTGGCGGCCGGCATAGGCATCGAGCGTCTCCGCGTCCCACTCCGCCATCGCGGCGCGGAACTCGGCCTGGGCGCGGGCGACGCGCAGATTGCGGTTGCTCTCGGAGAAGCCGCCGGTGATGACCGGCTCGGTCTCGTGATAGAGCGTGCGCAGCAGCTGCGACTTCCAGTTGTTCCACACCCCCGGTCCCACCGCGCGGATGTCGGCGGTGGTGAGGATGAGCAGCAGTTTCATCCGCTCCAGATTCTGCACCACGGCGGCGAAATTCTCGATCGTCTTGCGGTCGGAGAGGTCGCGCGACTGGGCGATGGTGGACATGGTGAGGTGCTGCTCGATCAGCCATGCCACTGTGTCGGTGTCGACCGCATTGAGGCCGAAGCGCGGGCACAGGCGGCGGGCGACGCGGGCGCCGGCGATGGAATGGTCTTCCGGCCGGCCCTTGGCGATGTCGTGCAGGAACACCGCGATATAGAGCAGCTGCCGGTTCTTGATCTGCGGCATCAGCTCGTTGGCGAGGCCGTAATCGGGCCGGTCGCCGCGCTCGATGCGCGAGAGCGCGCCGATGGAGCGGATGAGGTGCTCGTCCACCGTGTACGAATGGTACATGTTGAACTGCATCATCGCGACGATGCGGCCGAATTCCGGGATGAAGCGGCCGAGCACGCCGGTCTCGTTCATCCGCCGCAGCACGATTTCCGGGCTCTCGCGCGAGCACAGGATCTCGATGAAAAGCCGGTTGGCCTCCGCGCTGTCGCGCAGCGTGTGGTCGATCAGCTTGAGCGAGCGGGCGGCAAGGCGCATCGCGTCGGGGTGGAAGTTCAGCCCGTGCTTGCCGGCGAGATGGAAGATGCGGATCAGGTTGAGCGGGTCGCGGCCGAAGGCGCTGGCATCGGCGACATTGATGCGGTCATTGTCGACGATGAAGTCGGCGCTCTCCTTCAGCGTGCGCCGGCCCGAACGGCGCAGCCGGGCGATCATCCGGTCGAGCCGCGGCACCGGCTTGTCGTGGCGCTCCTCCAGCGCCGCCGAGACGATGGCGGTGAGATCGCCGACATCCTTGGCCACCAGGAAATAGTGCTTCATGAAGCGCTCGACATCCTTCAGCCCGGGATGGGCGAGGTAGCCGAGCCGCTCCGCCATTTCGCGCTGCAGGTCGAAGGACAGGCGCTCCTCCGCCTTGCCGGTGAGGAAGTGCAAATGGCAGCGCACCGACCAGAGGAAATCCTCGCAGCGGCGGAAGACCTTGGCCTCCTCGGCGGTGAACACGCCCTTGGCCACGAGTTCGCGCGTCTCGTGCACGCGGTAGACATATTTGGCGATCCAGAACAGCGTGTGCAGGTCGCGCAGCCCGCCCTTGCCGTCCTTCACATTGGGTTCGACCACATAGCGGGCCTGGCCGGCGCGCTTGAGCCGCTCCTCGCGCTCGTTCAGCTTGGCGGCGACGAATTCGACCGCCGTGCCCTGCACGATCTCGGTGTCGAAGCGCGCGGTCATCTCGCCGAACAGCTTCTTGTCGCCGATCAGCAGCCGGGCCTCCAGCAGGGCGGTGCGGATGGTCATGTCGCCGCGCGCCTGGCGGATGCACTCGTCGACCGAGCGCGTGGCGTGCCCGACCTTCAGCCCCATGTCCCACAGCACGTAGAGAATGGCCTCGGCGACGCTCTCGCCCCAGGCGGTCTGCTTGTAGGGCAGCAGGAACAGGATATCGGTGTCCGAGCCCGGCGCCATCAGGCCGCGGCCGTAGCCGCCCACCGCGACGATGGCCATGCGCTCGGAGGTTGACGGGTTGTCGGAGGGGTAGAGATGTTTCACCGCCAGCTCGTGGACGAGGGAAATGATCTCGTCCTGCAGCCGGGAGAGCCGCTCGGCGCAGCGCCGGCCCGAGCCCTCCGCCATCAGCCAGCGCTCGGCGGTCTTGTGGCCATGCTGGTAGGCGGTCTTCAGCCGCCGGGCCCACTGGGCGCGCAGCTCGATCTCGCGGCCGGGCTGGCCCTTGTCGAGCACCTGGCGGGCGATGCCGCCAAGCTCGACGCGCAGGGCGTCGATATCGAACAGGTCCTTGAAGGGATGGTCGGCACGGCGGCGGGGTTCGGTCATGGCGGAGTCCGGCTGGTCGGATAACCGCTTTACCCGATCCGGCGGGCGACGTCATCGTGCGCTGCCATGGACCGGCGCGCCGGCGGCGGGCCTTTTCGACAACCCGACGCGTTCGACCCGCCAAACGCGCATGGGCATGCCGCGCGACACCGCCTGCCCAAACGCGACGAGCCAAAACGCGACATGCCCGGCGCGGGGGCCGGGCATGTCCGTCCTGACGGCCCGGCTGGCGCCGAGCGGTCGCTACACGAGGACCGCGCGCGGCGGCCGAACCGTTAGGAGGCGCGTCAGTTGGTGGTGGCGGGACGCGCGTCGGTGGTTTCGCTGCGCATCTGCTCCAGGGTCTTGAATTCCGGCGCCGCGTTCAGCTCTTCCTTGGTCATTGCGACAACGACCTTCTGGCCGTCATCGGTGGGGGTCGGGGTCAGCGAAGCGAACGACACCGCGACCGGCTTGGCGCCGATGCCGAGGAAGCCGCCGACATCGATCACCGCGGCGACGATGCGGCCGTCGCGTTCGACCACGAGGTCGCTGATCGAGCCGAGCTCTTCGTCATTCGAGGTCACCACTTCGGTGCCGGTCAGGTCGGAGCCGAGCCACTGGCCCGCGCTCTGGGCGCCGACGAATTTCGGCGCCGCCGGAGTGGCCATCGCGGCGCTGTCGCCTTGCGCGCCGGTGCCCGGCATGGCGTCGGGGGTCGCGCTCGGCGTGGTGGCCGGCATCTCCGCGGCCGGGGCCTGCGGGTTGCCCGCATCGGGCTGAACCGGGCTGGCGGCCGGCGGGGTGGTGGTCTCCGGCGCCGGGCTCTGGCCGAAAGCGACCGCCGGGGCGAGCGCCAGGGCAGCGGCGGCGGTCAGGGTCGCAAGCTTGCTGGTCATCGTCTTCTCCCGTGGTGTTTCAAGGATTAGGTGCAGATGATCGAACATTGTTTCCGTGTTCATGATCGATCATCGGATCGTCTGTATAAGAAACGAGAAGAGAGAAGAGAGGTTCCGGGTTTTTTTTTAATTTGTGTTCGGTGGTATATAGTTAGGACGAATTCAGTTGATGTGGCTAATCATCGAGGCGTCGGCGACGCAGACAGTCAGTTCCTCGGTGGAAAGGCTGGATTTGGTGACGCCGATGGCGGACAGGCAGCCCTTCGGCGTCCGTGTGGCGCGGGCGGGCGCCGCCGGAGCCGTCTCGGGCCCGGTGTTCACCACGTTGGGGGTCACCGCCGCAGGTGAGACGGTCGGCCGAACCGGAGCGGGCGCCAGCGAGGAGGCGGCCGGCGATCCGACCGTGGACGACGCGGCATCGCGCGGCGCCAGATCGAGCCGCGGGCCCTTGGCGGCGCGATTGACCATCGGCGCCCGAACGACGGGGTGCCGCGCCGCGGCGCCCGGCCCGAACGCCTCGATGGCCACCGGATGCGGCGCCAGCCGGGTCATGGAACCGGTGGCAAGCGCACCGGCGGTCAGCGGAACCATCAGCGCCACGCCGGTCGTCGCGCCGATCAGATAGGCGGAGCCCTTGAAGATGCTGTCGATGCCCGTCATCACGCTTCCCCTCATCCGGCCATGGCCCGCCTGTCGTCGTCACGCCAGATGCGTAGGACACCTGCCGCCGGAACTCTTCCGCGGGCGAATGAATCTTTGAGAAAAGACGCGCGGCCTTCGGCCGCTTTCGTCGGACGGTTAACGCTGGGAAAGGATTCGCGTTCCCGTCAACGATCACGTTTTCGTGCGGGAGAGCGGACGGCCCGGCGCGACGTCAGCGCTCGGGGGTCAGGTGGTATTCCGGAACGGTGACGGTGCACACCAGCCCGGCCGGCGCGAAGTCGAGATCGACGGTGCCGTCGAGGGCGCGGGCGAGATTGCGCTCGATCACCAGGGAGCCGAAGCCGCGCGCCGCCGGCTTCGCGACGGTGGGGCCACCTTCTTCGCGCCAGGACAGCTCGAAGCCGCCGCCCGTGTCCGCCGGGCGCCGCGCCCAGGTGATGTGGACATGCCCGGTCGGCACCGACAGCGCGCCATATTTGGCGGCGTTGGTGGAGAGTTCGTGGATGGCGAGGCCGATATTCTGCGCCGCCTCCGGCTTCAGGAAGATGTTCGGCCCCTTGATCGTGAACTGGCTGTTCTCGCGGTCGAGATGATGGCCGAGCTGGGAGCGGACCATGTCGTTCAACGAGGCGCCATACCAGCTTTCCTGTACCAGCAGGTCATGCGACTTCGACAGCGCCTGCAGCCGGGCGCTGAAGATCTCGACGAAATCGTCGATCGAGCCGGCATGGCGGGCGGTCTGGCGCGCCATCGCCTGGATGACGGCCAGAAGGTTCTTCGAGCGGTGGGTCAACTCCCGCATCAAGAGCCGCAGGTGCTGCTCGTTCTCCTTGCGCTCGGTCACGTCGACGGCGGCGCCGGTCAGGCCCACCGTGGTGCCGGCGAGATCGCGCAGCGGGTCGATGTGGAGGTCGTACCAGCGCTTCTGCCCGCCTTCCTCCACCTCGGTTTCACCCTTGCGGGAAGCGGCGGCGGACAGCGATTCGCGCTTCATCAGGGTGATCGGCCGGGCGCGGCTCTCGCCGAGCAGTTCCACATCGGTCGAGCCGAGCACCTGCTCCACCGGAAAGCCGAACAGCGGCTTGCTCACCGAGGTGTAGCGCAGGTCGCGATCCTGGGTGAAGATGGCGACGTTCGAGCCGCGCAGCGCCATCTCGTAGCGCTGCAGGGCGGTGGCGAGTTCGAGCGTGAGCCGCCGCTGCTCGCTGACCGCGTGGCGGGGCGTCGGCATCTCGATGAGCGCGGCGAAATTCGACCACAGCGCGATGGCGCCGATGGCATTGAGCAGGCTGATCCCCACCCGGACCGCTGTCGGCAGCATCGGAAGCGTGTTCGCGGTGTCGAACAGGACCAGCAGCGAGAGCACGCCGAACAACAGCACCAGGGTCGCCAGGAGCAGCCCCAGCAGCCGCGCGCGGATGGACAGGGCCGGGCGCAGGTGCAGAAGGCGCACGAGCCCCACAAAGATCGCCAGCGACGACAGGACCGTGATCCATCGTGCCGCGTTGTCGACAAGTTCGATACTGGGCAGGGGCATTTATCAGCTCAAGCGGTGGCGCGCTGCTCCCGTGGGCGCGCCCGCCGCTCGAAGAACAGCGCCTGGCTGATGACGGCGGCGACGGTCGAGGGCTGGAAGGGCTTGGCGATCAGGAAGGCGGGTTCGGGGCGGACGCCGGTCAGGAAGCGCTCGGGATAGGCGGTGATGAAGATCACCGGCACCTCGGTCTTCTCGATCAGTTCGTTGACCGCATCGAGGCCCGACGAGCCGTCGGCGAGCTGGATGTCGGCGAGGATGAGGCCGGGAGCCTTGCGGCGGGCCAGATCCACCGCCTCGGTATGGGTGCGGGCGATGCCGGTCACCCGATGGCCGAGGCCTTCGACGAGGCCTTCCAGGTCGAGAGCGATGAAGGGCTCGTCCTCGATGATGAGGACGTCGGTGGCGATCTCCGCCGCCAGTTCCCGCCCGGCATCCTCGACCAGATTGCGCAGGGTGGGCACGTCGATATCGAGAATGCCGGCCGCTTCCTCTTCACTGAACCCCTCAAGGGACACCAGCAGGAACGCCTGCCGCACCACCGGAGTGATGTGGCTGAGGCGGCGCTCGCCCTGCAGCGGGGCGGGCAGCGCATCGACCTGGGCGTTGAGCGCCACGGAATCCCACAGGCGCGTGAGGAGACTGTAGAGCGCCACACGGGGGTCGATGGTCCGATCGAGCGTTCCGGGGTCGGCAATAAGGGTTTCGAGCAGGGCCGTAACATAGGCGTCGCCAGCCGACTGGCTGCCGCTCAGCGCGCGCGCATAGCGGCGCAGAAAGGGCAAATGCTGCGCGACAAGTTGAGAAGTGCTCACTCGCGTCTCCCCGAAGCTGCAATTGTGAAGCGGCTGTTAACGCATCATGCCGCCATCAGTTCCAGTATGCGCGGATTATTTGTCCAGAATCTGCAACGGGTCCGGAACCGTTTTGCGGCTTGCTCGTTGTGACAGCGTAGGAAGCGACGGAGCCATCCTCTTCTCGAGCAGCCCGGGGGCTCAATGTCGGGAAAGAAAATTATGAGTGACGATCAGTCCGAGGGGACGTCCGCGATGGCGGACGCCCTCTCCCCAAGGCTCGACGGCGGTAAGGGAACCGTCCTCGGCAATGAAATACAGGCCAAGATCGGCCAGCACCTGCGTGCCATGTATGACGACGTGGTCCGCCAGGGTGTGCCGGACCGATTCCTCGACCTTCTGGCGAAACTCGACAAGACGGACGAAGTTCCCGGCGAGGGCGGGGGGCGCAAGTGAGCAGATTTGACCCGGCATTGCGCGACGAGATCATCGCCGCCATTCCAAATCTGAGGGCGTTCGCGATCTCGCTCTCGGGCAGCGTCGACCGCGCCGACGATCTGGTGCAGGAGACGCTGCTGCGGGCTTTCGCCAATATTTCCAGCTTCCGGCCGGGCACCAATCTGCCGGCATGGCTGTTCACCATCCTGCGCAATCTGTTCCGCTCCGAATACCGCAAGCGCCGGCGCGAGGTGCCTGATTCCGATGGCGCCTTCGCCGCCACGCTGACCAGCAATCCCGACCAGAACACCCATCTGGATTTCGAGGATTTCCGCACGGCGCTGGACCAGCTGCCCTCCGACCAGCGCGAGGCGCTGGTGCTGGTGGGGGCTTCGGGCTTCTCCTATGAGGAAGCGGCGGACATCTGCCAATGTGCCGTCGGCACCATCAAGAGCCGCGTGAACCGGGCGCGCAAGCGCCTCGGCGAAATGCTCGCGCTCGACGACGTCGACGATTTCGGCCCCGACAAGACCACGCGGGCGGTGCTCGCCGCCGACCAGCCCTGACAGGCCGCCTTATTCGGCGGGGCTGAACAGGCGCCTCCCGGCCTCCTTCCCACCTTCCGACATGTCCCGATCTCGCTGCGTGTCGCCAACGAGAACGCCCCCGGTATGTGCCGGGGGCGTTGTGCTTCGTCATCCCTGCCGGACCCGCTCCGGTGCGGCTGCGGTCGGGCCCGGTGCGTCAGGGCGCCCGGCCGCGGCGCATGAAGCCGAACACGGCCGAGACCAGGAACAGGATGATGGCGACGAAAAAGATGATCTTGGCGATCTCGATCGCGGTTCCGGCGATGCCGCCAAAGCCGAGAACGGCGGCGATCAGCGCGACCACCAGAAATGTAAGCGCCCAACCCAGCATGTCTGCCTCCACTTCGCATTGCGGCTCGCGCCGCCTCGGTGGAACAACCATCGGCGCCCAATAGGGTTCCCGCGCCGGGCCCCTGGCGTCGGCCCGGCCGAAACGGGGAAGGTGAGCGCTCAGATCCGCGCGGTCAGGGCGGGCGCCACGCTGCGAGCTTCCGCCAGCAGCGCGGTGACGATCGGTGTCATCGGCTCGCGGTCGAGCACGACGAGGCCCATCTGGTGCAGCACTTCCGGTCCCTCGATGGGGATGGAGCGGATGCTGGCGGGAAAGGCGAACACGTCCGCCAGCGTGTTGGCGACGACGCTCGCCCATTTTCCGGTCCGTACATGCGACAGCAGGGCGATGGTGGAATTGGCCTCCAGCATCGGCGTCACCGTATGGCCGGCTTCGGCGAGCTGCTTGTCGACAATGCGGCGGTTCTGCATGTCGGGGGTGAGCAGGCACAGCGGCACCCGGCCGATCTCCTCCCATGTCACCTTGGCGCGGTCGCCCAGCGGGGCGTCGATCGAGGTGAGGAAGCGGTAGCCCTCCGTGTAGAGCGGCACGGTCTGCACCCGGCCGAGCGGGTCGTTGTCGAGATAGGTGACGCCGGCGTCGGCTTCGAGATTCTCGATCAGCCGCAGCACCTCCTTGGACGAGGCGGAAATGAGGGTGAACCGCACATCCCCATGCTTTTCGCGGAACGGCGTGGTGAGTTCCGACAGCATCGGCATGGCGGTGGGAATGGCGGCGATGCGCAGATGGCCGGAGAGCCCCTTGCGCATGCCGGCGATCTCCTGGCGCATGGCACGCATGTCGCCGATCACCCGCCGCGCCCATTGCAGCGCCCGCTCGCCTTCCGGGGTGAAGCCGATGAAGCGCGAACCGCGCTCCACGAGGCGCACGCCGAGCTGCTCTTCGAGCTGCTTCAGGCCGGCGGAGAGGGTAGGCTGGGTCACGCCGCAGGATTCGGCGGCGCGGCCGAAATGGCGCTCCTTGGCGAGGGCGAGCAGAAGTCCGAAACGGTCGATCACGCGGGAGGCTTTCTGGGATGGAACGATAGAAACATTCTATCAAATTATCAGAAAAGCCAGTCCTTGCGAATTGGACGGATTAAAGACCGGCGCGCTATTCCGCCGCGCCGCGCAGCGTGGTGGAGAGGGGCGGGGTCGGCAGCAGCTCCGGCAAATGGGGTGCCTGCGCGGGCCCGTCCGCCTCGAATTCGAGCTGCTCGATGCGCTCGCCGCGCTTGGCGATCTTGTCGGCGGAGGTCAGCGCCTGCGCCACGTCCTCGTTCACCTGGCCGAAATGCTTCTGCAGATTGCCGACCCGGTCGCGCAGCCGGATGACGTCGGCGACCAGC
>NZ_JAHBGC010000030.1:0-77340 GCF_018390645.1 Ancylobacter dichloromethanicus | reverse complement strand
ATCCGCGCATCCTTGCAGATCGCCTGCACCACCTGCACCGCCAGCATCAGCAGCGAGGGCGAGACCAGGATGACCCGCGCGCGGAACGCCTGCTGGATGATGTCGTCGAAATGCTCGTGCAATTCGCCATAGACGGATTCGGAGGGCACGAACATCAGCGCCACGTCCTGGGTCTCGCCGCTGATCAGGTAGCGCTCGGCGATGTCCTTCACATGGCGCCCGACATCGGCCTTCAGCCGCGCCTCGGCCGGCTTGCGCATCTCCGGCGTCTGCGCCTCCCGGAAGGCGGTGATGGCCTCCAGCGGAAACTTGGAATCGACCAGCAGCGGGCGCTTGTCGCCGGGCAGGTAGATCGCGCAGTCGGCGCGCCTTCCATTGGCCAGCGTGTGCTGGAAGGCGAAGCTGTCGCGCGGCAGCGCGTCGGCGACGATGGCCTGCAGCCGCCCCTCGCCGAAGGCGCCGCGCGCCTGCTTGTTGGACAGCGTCTCGCGCAGGCTCATCACCTGTCCGGAGAGTTCGCCGAGACTGGCCCGTGCCTGGTCCACAAGCGCAAGGCGCTCGTTCAGCCTGGTGAGGTTCTCATGCGTCGCCTCGCTGGCCCGCGCCAGGCTCTCGCCCATGCGGTGGGAGGAGGCGTCCAGCCGCTCGGCGACGGCGCGGGCGAGATCGCCCTGGCGCTGCGCCAGCACCTCGGCCATCGACTGTACCCGGCCGATGGTCTCGGCCTGGGTACGGGCGAGGTCGACGAGGCGTTCCTCCAGCTCGTCGGCGCGCCGGGCCTGCTCGTCCGCCTCGGCGGCGCTCTGGCGGGCGGTGCGGGAGACCGCCCGCAGAACGGCGACAAGTAGGAGAAAGGCGAGCGCGGCCGCGCCGGCGAGCGCCTGCGCCAGCGTCACGGGCTGCGAGCCGACGACGAACAGAACCTGATCCATCCCGTCGTTCTAGCAGATTCGACGGCGGACGCGAACGTAGCGGGAACATCGTCACCCTGGGGCGCAATCGTTCCGTTGACGGAAACCGGCGCGGCGCTTATCTGGTCGCCCATGTCGATACGTCCTCTCGTGATCCTCCCCGATACCCGCCTGCGCCAGCTCTCCGATCCGGTCGTGCGCGTGGATGCGCGCGTGCGCGCGATCGTCGAGGACATGTTCGAGACCATGTATGACGCCCCCGGCATCGGGCTGGCGGCGATTCAGGTCGGCGTGCCGGAGCGCATCGTTACCGTCGATGTCGGCCCGCGCGAGGCGCAGGCAGAAGGCGCGGAGGCGGAGGAGGCCGAGCGCGAGAAGCACCCGCTGGCGCTGATCAACCCGGAGATCATCGCCGCCTCCGAGGAACTGTCGGTCTATTCCGAGGGCTGTCTGTCGATCCCGGAATATTACGCCGATGTCGAGCGCCCGGCGCGCGTGCGGATCCGCTACATGGACCTCAACGGCGAGACCCGGGAGATCGACGCCGACGGGCTGCTGGCGACCTGCGTGCAGCACGAGATCGACCATCTCAACGGCGTGCTGTTCATCGACCACATCTCCAAGCTCAAGCGCGACCGGGTGATCACCAAGTTCACCAAGCTGGCGAAGAAGGAGCGTGACGGCGTCTGATCGCCGCCGTTCCGCCACTTCTTTCGCCAGACCCTGCGGGAGTTCTCATGCGCATCGTCTTCATGGGCACGCCCGATTTCGCGGTGCCGACGCTGGTCGAGATCGTCGGCGCCGGCCATGAGGTGGTGGCGGCCTATACGCGCGCCCCGGCCCCGGCCGGGCGGCGCGGGCTCGACCTGGTGCCCTCGCCGGTGCACCGCGCCGCCGAGCGGCTCGGCATCCCGGTGCTGACCCCCGCGACCCTTCGCACCGAGGACGCCACCCGGAGCTTTGCCGCCCATGAGGCGGATGCGGCCGTCGTCGTCGCCTATGGACGGCTGCTGCCGCAGGCCATCCTCGACCTGCCCACGCTCGGCTGCCTTAACCTGCACGCCTCGCTGCTGCCGCGCTGGCGCGGCGCCGCGCCGATCCAGCGCGCCATCATGGCGGGGGATGCCGAGACCGGGGTCGCGGTGATGAAGATGGAGGCCGGGCTCGACACCGGGCCTGTCGGGCTGGTCGAGCGTGTCGCCATCGGCCCCGACATGACGGCGGGCGAACTGCACGACCGGCTGATGATCGTCGGCGGCGACCTGATGGGCCGGGCGCTGGCGGCGCTGGAGCGCGGCGCGCTCAGCTTCACGCCGCAGCCTGATGCCGGCGTCACCTACGCCGCCAAGATCGACAAGGCCGAGACCCGTATCGACTGGGCGATGCCGGCGCGCGCGGTGCACGACCATATTCGCGGCCTGTCACCCTTTCCGGGCGCGTGGTTCGACCTTGCCGGCGCGCGGGTGAAGGTGCTTCGCGCGACGCGGGCCGAGGGCGCGGGCGCCCCCGGCACGGTGCTGGACGGGGTGCTGACCATCGCCTGCGGGGCGGGCGAAGGGGCGGGAGCGGTGCGGCTCATCGAGGTGCAGAAGGCCGGCAGCCGGGCGATGGCGGCGGAGGAATTCCTGCGCGGCAGCGATCTCGCGCCGGGCACGGTGCTGGCGGGAGCGGGGACATGAGCTTGGGTACAGGCACGGGCACCGACACCATCCGGGCGCTGACCGCGGACGATCACGCGCGGTGGCTGCCGCTGTGGCAGGGCTATCTCACCTTCTACGAGGCCGAGCTTCCCGACACGGTGACGCAGACCACGTGGCAGCGCCTGCTCGATCCCGCCGAGCCGGTGCATGGCGCGCTGGCGATCGACGGGGACGGGCGGGCGGTGGGGCTCGTGCACTGGCTGTTCCATCGCTCGACATGGTGGGTCGGCGATGTGTGCTACCTCAACGACCTGTTCGTCGACGCCAGCCAGCGCGGGCGCGGGCTGGGTCAGGCGCTGATCGCCCATGTCGCCGCCGACGCGGCGGCCAAGGGCAGCCCCAAGGTCTACTGGCTGACCCACGAAACCAATCTGACGGCGCAGCGACTCTATAATGGCGTGGCCGAGCGCACCGGCTTCATCCAGTACCGCAAGTCGCTGCAGCCCTGAGGGATTTGCCCGCACGGAATTCCTCATCCCGGACGGCCGGAGGCCGATCCGGGGGTCGTGCCGTTAAGGCGAACGATCCCGGCTCTCCGCTTCGCTACGGCCGGGATGACGCGCTCATCCGGGCCGGGCGCGCCCTCACTTGCCCGGCTGGGCGACCATGCGCAGATAGGGCTTCAGCGTCTTCCATCCGCCGGGGAACTTCTCCTTCGCCGCCTCGTCGCTGACCGAGGGGACGATGATCACGTCCTCGCCGTCCTTCCAGTTGGCCGGGGTGGCGACGGCGTGCTGGGCGGTGAGCTGGAGCGAATCGATCACCCGCAGGATCTCGTCGAAATTGCGCCCCGCGCTGGCGGGATAGGTGAGCGAGAGCTTCAGCTTCTTGTCCGGCCCGACGACGAACACCGAGCGCACCGTCATGGTGTCGGAGGCGTTGGGGTGGATCATGTCGTAGAGGCCGGAGATGGTGCGGTCCGGGTCGGCGATCAGCGGGAAATTGGGAGCGTAGCCCTGGGTCTCGGCGATGTCCTGTGCCCATTTTTCGTGGGCGTCGAGCGGGTCGACCGACAGGCCGATCACCTTGACGTTGCGGCGGTCGAATTCGGGCTTCAGCCGCGCCACCTGGCCGAGCTCGGTGGTGCAGACCGGGGTGAAGTTCCTGGGGTGCGAGAACAGCACGCCCCAGGAATCGCCGAGCCATTCATGGAAGCGGATCGGGCCCTCTGTGGTCTCGGCGTCGAAATCGGGAACGACGTCCCCAAGGCGGATGGTCATGGTGAACTCCCGTGAGGGTTAGAAGTCTACAAGTTTAGTAGCATAAACCGCGCGGCCGGGCTCTGAAAGCGGCCGCGTCCCGGAAGCGGGAACCCGACCATAATCCACGGCCGTGGAACCGATGTCGCAAGAGCACGTTACCCGACGGGCAGTCCTGCTGGCCGCAGCGCGGCGGGGGGTGCCGCTGACATCTGGGAACTGCCGTCGCGATCTGGTGGGTCAGGTCCGGCAAGATCAAATCGGGAGAGGGATCATGCTCAAGATCGTTGTGCTTTCGCTGGCTACGCTCAGCATCGCGGCCTGCACCACCACCGAACGCCGTGCCACTGGCGGCGCGCTCATCGGCGGCGGCACCGGGGCGGTCATCGGCGGCATCGCCGGCGGTGGCACCGGCGCGGCGATCGGGGCGGGCGTCGGCGCCGGCACCGGCGCGCTCATCGGCGCGGCGACCTCGCCCGGCGACTGCTACGCCTATGACCGCTACGGCCGCCGCGTGGCGGTGCGCTGCTGACGGCGCGCCACGCGAAAACCCGGCAGGACAGAAGCGGCCCCCCTCGCGGGGCCGTTTCCATGTCGGTCTCCCGTCGGGGGGAGGGGCCGCCGCCCGCCCTACTGGCTCGCCCACAGCACGCGCGCGATCCAGGCGATCTCGCTGTCCTGCAGCAGGCGGTCGGGATGCTCGGGGTTGAGCGAGCGCAGTTCCACCGTGCGGTTGGTCTGGCGCTTCAGTTCCTTGGCCAGCACCTCGCCCTCGCGGGTCTTCACCACCACCCGGTCGCCGCGCCGGACCGGGGCGGCCGGCGAAACCACCACGATGTCGCCATCGCGGTACAGCGGCAGCATGGAATCGCCGGCGATTTCGAGCGCATAGGCGTGCTCATCGCCGACATTGGGGAACGCGATCTCGTCCCACGCGCCGCCGACCGGAAAGCCGGCATCGTCGAAATAGCCGCCGCCGCCGGCCTGGGCGAAGCCGATCAGCGGGATGGCGCGCCGCGCGCCGCCCGCGCCGTCCATCAGCGCCATGAAATCGTCGAGGCTGGTCTGGGTGGCGGCGAGCATCTTGGCGATGCTCTCGGTGGAGGGCCAGCGCGGCCGCCCGTCCGGCGCCTCGCGCTTGGAACGGTTGAAGGTGGTGGCGTCGAGCCCCGCGCGCCGGGCCAGCCCGGAGGCGCTCAGGCCCGCGCGTTCCGCGAGGCGATCCACGGCACGCCAGATATGCGCATGGGTCAGCATGATTCGATCTCGGAATTTTATCTGAGATTTAGGAATTATACCCTATTTCCGCCCACGTCCAGCCGCTTCTGCGCGGCTTCCGGGCGGGCGGGGCCGGGCGCTGGACAGGGCCGGCGCGCTGCCTAGGATGGCCGCCCTTCGGGTGGAGCCGACCATGACGCGACTCAGGACCGCTATTGACGATCTCGGCGACGCGACGGGTGAGGAAACCGGGGCGTTGCTGCTGGCGGCCGCGCGCCACGCCGTCACCTACCGTACCGCGCCGCGTGCGCGCCAGCGCGCCGAGGCCACTTACGGGCAAAGCGTCGCCGCCTTCGACGACGCGCTGCCGGAGGATGGCGAGACGGCGGAACAGGTGCTGGACCAGCTCGTGCGTCGCGCCGTCCCGGGCCTGCACGCCGCCACCGGGCCGCGCTTCTTCGGCTGGGTGATCGGCAATTCGCACCCGGTGGGGGTGGCGGCCGACTGGCTGACCGCCGCCTGGGGCCAGAACACCGCCAACCACGTGGCGGCACCGGCCGCTGCGGCGGCGGAGACGGTGGCCGCGCGCTGGCTGCTGGAGGTGCTGCGCCTGCCGGCCGAAAGCGCGGTCGGCTTCGTCACCGGCGCGACCATGGCGAGCTTCGTCGGCCTTGCCGCCGCGCGCGGCGAGGTGCTGCGCCGGGCGGGGTGGGATGTGGAGGCGCAGGGCCTGTTCGGCGCCCCGCCGGTGCGGGTGCTGATCGGCGACGAGGCCCATGCCAGCGTCTATTCCGCGCTGCATTATCTCGGCTTCGGCAAGGCCAGCCTGCTGCGCGTGGCCTCGAACGCGCAGGGCGTGATGTGTCCCGACGCCTTCGCGGAGCGGCTGGCGCGCGACGTGCCGCCGGGCGCGCCGCTGATCGTGGTGACGCAGGCCGGCCATGTCCATACCGGCGCCACCGACGCGCATGAGCGCATCGTGCCGCTGGCCCGGGCGCGCGGCGGCTGGGTGCATGTGGATGGCGCCTTCGGCCTGTGGGCACGCGCCTGCCCGGCCCATGCGCCGCTCGCGCATGGCGTGGAGGGAGCGGATTCCTGGGCCACGGACGGCCATAAATGGCTGCAGACGCCGTTCGACTGCGGCTATGTGATCGTGCGTGACGCGGGAGCCCATCGCCGGGCCATGACCATCGCGGCGAGCTACCTGCCGCCGGTGAGCGAACATGAGCGCGACCCCTCCCATTACGTGCCCGAGCTTTCGCGCCGCGCCCGCGGCTTCGCCACCTGGGCGCTGCTGCGCCATTTCGGCAGCAAAGGCATCGCCGCCATGGTGGCGCGCCATTGCGCGCAGGCGCGGCTGCTGGCGGCGGGGCTCGCCGCCGAGCCCGGCATCACGGTGCTGAACGAGGTGGTGCTGAACCAGGTCGCGGTGCGCTTCGGCGCCGATGGGGATGGGGCCACCGGCGATGCCCTCACCCGCGCCGCCATCGCGGCGCTGCAGGAGGACGGCACCTGCTTCGCCGGCGGGGCGAAATGGCGGGGCCGGTGGATCATGCGGCTCTCGGTGATCGGCTTCTCCACCACCGATGACGACATCCGGCTGTCGGCGCAGGCGATCATCGCGGCCTGGAGACGCGTTGCCAGCACGGCCGCCGCCAGCTAGGACGGGCGCGGCGGCAACGGCGGGGAACGGGACATGGCGATGGCGCAGGCGGCCCTCATCTACAAGATCGCGCCGCGCGCGCTGTGGCAGGCGGCGGAGGCCGCCGGGCAATTCGACGGCGCGCCGGTCGACCTCGCCGACGGATTCATCCATTTTTCCACCGCGGCGCAGGTACAGGAAACTGCGGCGCGGCACTTCGCCGGGCAGGACGACCTCGTGCTGGTCGCCATCCGGGTCGAGCGGCTCGATCCGGCGCGGCTGCGCTGGGAGCCCTCGCGCGGCGGCGACCTGTTCCCCCATCTCTACGGCCCGCTCGCGCTCGACGCCGTGGGGTTTGTGCGCGACCTGCCGCTCGGAGAGCATGGACGCCACCTTTTCCCCGCGCTGGAGGGATGACGCCGATGCGCCGGCTGCTCGACCTCGCGCTTCCCTTCGCCCGGCTGATGGACCCCGAGACCGCGCACGGGCTTTCGATCCGCGCGCTTTCCTGCCTGCCGCCGGCCGCCGCGCCGGTGGACGATCCCCGTCTCGCGGTGTCCGCCTTCGGCCTTGCCTTCCCCAACCCGGTGGGGCTGGCGGCGGGCTTCGACAAGGAGGCGGAAGTGCCGGACGCGATGCTCGGCGCCGGCTTCGGCTTCGTCGAGGTCGGCACCATCACCCCGCGCCCGCAGCCGGGCAATCCGCGCCCGCGCAATTTCCGCCTCACCGAGGACCGGGCGGTGATCAACCGCTACGGCTTCAACAGCGGCGGCCATACGCCGGCGGTGGCGCGCCTCGCCGCCCGAGGCGGACGCAAGGCACGCGGCATCGTCGGGGTGAATGTCGGGGCGAACAAGGATTCCACCGACCGCGCCGCCGACTATGTCTCCGGCATCCGCGCCTTTGCCGGGCTGGCGAGCTATTTCACCGCCAACGTCTCCTCGCCCAACACGCCGGGGCTGCGCGACCTGCAGGAGGAGCGCGCGCTCGACGAACTGCTGGCGCGGGTGCTCGAGGCCCGCGACCAGGCGGCGCCCGGCGTGCCGCTGCTGCTCAAGATCGCGCCCGATCTCGCGCTGCCCCATCTCGACGGCATGGTGGCGGTGGCGCGCCGCCGCCGCATCGACGGGCTGATCGTCTCCAACACCACCATTTCGCGCCCGCCGGGCCTGCGCTCCCCGTTCAAAAGCGAGACCGGCGGGCTTTCCGGCCGGCCGCTGTTCGCCCTCTCCACCCGCATGCTGGCCGAGACCTATGTTCGGGTCGACGGCGCCTTCCCGCTGGTCGGTGTCGGCGGCATCGACAGCGCCGCGACGGCGCTGGCCAAGATCGAGGCCGGGGCCAGCCTGATCCAGCTCTATTCCGGGCTGGTCTATGAGGGGCTGGGGCTGGTGGAGAAGATCAAGGACGGGCTCGCCGCGCGGCTGGCGCGCGAGGCCGCCACGCTCGAAGCCCTGACCGGGCGCCGCGCGCGGGCGCTGGTGGCGGCGCCGTTTCCGGATTAGCCGAAGGTCCGCCGCTCCAGCGCCGGCAGCCGCAGCGCCAGGAAGATGCCGCGCCCGGAGATGAAGGCGAGATAGGCCAGCCACAGGCCGGTATTGCCGAGCGGCAGGGTCAGCCACCAGGCGAGGAAGAACAGCGCCACCGCCGGCAGCATCATGTTGCGCATGTCGCGGGCCCAGGTCGCGCCGGCATAGATGCCGTCATAGGCGAAGGCGGCGACGCCGAGCAGCGGGGTCAGCGCCGCCAGCGGCAGGAACTGCCGGCCGACCTCGCGCACCTGCTCGTTGGCCGAGAGCAGGTCGATCAGCGGCCCGCCGCCGGCCAGCAGCGCCAGCGTCGCTGGCGCGGCGAAGCCCAGGCCCCAGAACAGCACCAGCCGCACGGCGCGGCGGAAGCCCGCCCGGTCCCGCGCGCCCACGCTCTGGCCGCAGATCTGCTCGGCGGCGGTGGAGAAGCCGTCGAGGAAGAAGGCCGACACCATCACCATGTTGTAGAGCACGGCATTGGCGGCGAGCGTCACGTCGTCGTGCCGCGCCCCCTGCGCGGTGAAGAACAGGATCACGCTCATGATCAGCGCGGTGCGGATCATGATGTCGCGATTGACCGCCACCGTCTCGACCAGCCGGGCACGGTCGAGCACGGTGCGCCACGGCACCCGCCAGTCGCGGCCGATCAGCCGGGCGGCGGCGATGAGGCCGAACAGCGTGCCGGTGATTTCCGCCAGCACGTTGGCGCATGCGGCGCCGGCGATGCCGAAATCCCAGTAGAGCACCAGAGCGACGGTCGCCACCGCGTTGACGGCGGCGATCAGCACCTGCAGGCCGAGGCCGATATCGGTGCGGGCGATGCCGACCAGCCAGCCGAGCACGGCGAAATTGCCGATGGCGAAGGGGGCGGAAAGGATGCGGACGGAGAAATAGAGCGTCGCCGCCGCGTGCACGCCCTCGCTGGCGCCCATGGCGAGAAAGGCGAGGTCGGCGATCGGGCCGTGCAGCACGATGAGCGCGAGGCCGATGGCGGCGGCGATCAGCAGTGCCCGGATCAGCACGGCGCGCAGTTCCACGCGCTCGCCGCGCCCCAGCGCCTGCGCGGTCAGCCCGGCCGTACCCATGCGGATCGAGCCGAAGATCCAGAAGGCGAAATCGAACAGCAGCGCGCCCACCGCCACCGCGCCGAGCAACACCGCGTCGCCCAGCCGGCCGATGGCGCCGGTGGCCACCAGCCCGAGCACCGGCGTGGTCATCTGCGCCAGCGTCGCCGGCAGCGCGATGGCGAGAAACCGCCCGGAGGTGACTTCCACCCGGCCGGCGAGTGCGAGGTTCATGGGTTCAGCGCCCGCGATTGGCAATGCGCAGAATGAGCCAGAGCGGGATCACGATGACCGCGCCGAGGATGAAATAGCGCCACAGCCGCTCAATCGCCTCGAAGCTGAAATTGAACAGGTGCCGCACCAGCCGCTCCAGGCTGGAGAGGATGTTCAGCGGGTCGAGGCCGAGCGCGGCGAGGATGACGCCGACCACGACAGACAGCAGCACCAGGCGCACGAGAACCCAGAAGGGCGAACCGCCCATCCAGCGGGCAAGCTGATTATCGGCCATGACTCACATTTCCCCGGCGGGCGAAGGCTGCTTCCCTAGCACGGCCTTGGCCCGGCGGGGAGCGTGGCTTTCGTCACCTATCATGCGCTCCAGCGTCTCCAGCCGGTCAGCCTCGCCGGGGGGCTTGTCCCAGCGCAGCCGGGCGATGCGGGGAAAGCGCATGGCGAGCCCGGAGCGGTGGCGGGTGGAGCGGGCCAGCCCCTCGAACGCCACCTCCAGCACCAGCCCCTCGGTGGGCGTGTGCACCACTTCGCGCACCGGGCCGAAGCGGTTGACGGTGTGGCGGCGCACGAAGCGGTCGATCTCGACCAGTTCGGCATCGGTGAAGCCGAAATAGGCCTTGCCGACCGGCACCAGTTCGCCGGCCTCGGTCCATACGCCGAACGTGTAGTCGGAGTAATAGGAGGAGCGCTTGCCATGGCCGCGCTGGGCATACATCAGCACGGCGTCGACGCTGTGCGGGTCGCGCTTCCATTTCCACCACGGCCCCTTGGGGCGGCCGGGCAAATAGAGGCTGTCCACGCGCTTGAGCATCACCCCTTCCACCGCCTCGGCATCCTCCCCGGCGCCATGGGCGGCGGGGTCGGCGCGGGCGGCGGCGAGTTGGTCCCAGGTCGCGAACGGCACCAGCGGCGACAGGTCGAGCCGGCCCTCGGTGGGGTGGGCGGCGATGAGTGCCTCCAGCCGGGCGCGGCGGGCCTCGAAGGGAAGCTCGCGCAAATCCTCGCCGCCTTCCACCAGCAGGTCATAGGCGCGGATATGGGCGGGAAATTCCATCAGCAATCGGGGCGAGACGACTTTGCGGTTGAGGCGCTGCTGCAGCACGTTGAAGGACTGCACCCTCCCCTCGCGCAGGATGAGCAACTCGCCATCCACCACCCCGTCGAAGGCGAACGCCTCGGCAAGGTCGGGGAAGGCGCCGGAAATGTCCTCCCCCGTCCGGCTGTAGAGCCGGGTGACGTGGCGCCCCTCCAGCCCCGCCGCCCGAGCCGCCTGCACGCGGATGCCGTCCCATTTCCACTCGGCACGGAAGGCGGCGGGATCGAGCTTGTCGAAATCCGCGTCCTCCAGCGGATGGGAGAGCATGACCGGGCGGAACGGCGCCGGGTCCTCGGTCTCCGGCTTCGGCCCGCGTCCTTCCGCCCAGGCGAACAGTTCCTCATAGGGCGCGGCCAGACCCGGCCAGACCAGCTCGATTTCATCGGGTGCCCGCTCGCCCAGCGCGGCCACGGCGGTCTTGGCGAGGCGGGCGGAGACGCCGATGCGCAAGCCCCCGGTGATGAGCTTCAGCAGTGCCCAGCGCCCGGTCTCGTCCAGCCGGTCGAGCAGGGAGGCGAGCACCGCCGGCATCTCGGCGCGGCCCATATGGGTGAGGGCGTGGACGATGGCGGAAAGCGGCGGCGGCTCGGTGTCGTTCAGCCCATGCGGCGCCGGCCACATCAGCGCGACGGTCTCCGAGAGGTCGCCGACATAGTCATAGGAGAGCGCGAACAGCACCGGGTCGGTGCGCTCGCCGATGAGCTGGCGGATGAGGCCGGGCTTGGCGTTGCGGAACGACAGCGACCCGGTGAGCGCCGCCAGCGCCCAGCCGCGCTCGGGGTCGGGCGTGTGGTGGAAATAATCAGCGATCAGCCGCACCTTGCCGTTGCGGCGCGGCTCATAGGCGAGGCGGTCGAGCAAGGCGGCGAACCGGTTCACGGCGCCGCCTCCGGATTGGTGGGGGAGACGGGCGGCTCGGGCGCGGCGCCCTCGCCCTCCTCCTCGCCATAGCCGACCATGTGCAGCGGCCGGGCGCGCAGCCCCTCCTGCGTCGCCCAGTGCACCAGCGCGTCCTCCTGCCCGTGCGTGACCCATACTTCCTCGCAGCCGGTGGCGCGGATGGCGGCCTGCAACTCGTCCCAGTCGGCGTGGTCGGAGAGGATCAGCGGCAGCTCGACGCCGTTCTGCCGGGCGCGGGCGCGGATGCGCATCCAGCCCGAGGCGAAGGCGGTGACGGGGTCGGGAAAGCGGCGCGACCACACATCATTGAGCGCGCCCGGCGGGCACAGCACCACCGCCCCGGCGCGCTCGGCCGCCGTCGCCTCGCGGGCCGGGCGGGTCTCGCCGAGGTCTATGCCCTGCGTGCGGTAATAGTCGGTCAGCCGCTCCATCGCGCCGTGCAGCAGGATCGGCCTGTCGTGCCCCGCTGTACGCAGCAGCGCCATCACCCGCTGCGCCTTGCCCAGCGCATAGGCGCCAACCAGATGGGCGCGCTCGGGAAACAGGGCGAGCGAGGAAGTGAGCTTGGCGATCTCGTCGGCCGGGACGGGATGGCGGAACACCGGCAGGCCGAAGGTCGCTTCCGAGATGAAGACATGGCAGCGCACCGGGGCGAACGGCGCGGCGGTGGGGTCGGCGCCCGGCTTGTAGTCGCCGGAGGCGACAATGGTGCAGCCACGCCAGTCCAGCGCGATCTGCGCGCTGCCCAGAATATGCCCGGCGGGATGGAAGGTGACGCCGACGCCGTTGACCTCGACCCGCGCGCCATAGGCCGCCGCCTGGGTGGTGCCGGCGAAGCCCTCGCCATAGCGGATGGCCATGATGTCGAGCGTCTGGGCCATCGCCAGCACCGCGCCATGGCCGGCGCGCGCATGGTCGGAATGGCCGTGGGTGACGAGCGCCCGCGCCACCGGCCGCGTCGGGTCGATGAAGAAATCGCCGGCCGGCGAATAAAGCCCCTGTGGGGTGGTGTGGAGAAGCTCTTCCGGGCGCATCGTGGAACCTATATAGGGCGGCCTCCTCCGTTTTCGCGAGAACCTCCCGCCATGGCCTCCGGCCGGCTCATTCTTTCTTCCGGCGACCCGACGGTCGATCGCCGGATCGACTGGGCGCGCGCGCTGATGGAGGAGGGGAGCGCCGCCGACGCGGCCGCGCTGCTCACCGAGGCGGTGGCCCGCGCCGGCCATTACGCCCCGGGCTGGTTCCTGCTCGGCGAGGCCCGCGAGGCGGCGGGCGACACGGCCGGCGCGCGCGCCGCCTTCGAGGAGGCGCTGGCGCTCGATGCCGCCGACACGCTGGGCGCCACGCTGCGCCTCGCCCGGCTGGAGGGCGAGGTGGCGGGCATGAGCGCAGCCTATGTGCGCGCGCTGTTCGACCAGTATGCCGACCGCTTCGACGCGGCACTGGCGCGGCTCGATTATCGCGGGCCGGAGGTGATCGAAGAGGCACTGGCCCGCGCCTGCGAAGGGCTGGCGCGCCCTTTCGCCTTCGCCCGGGGGCTGGACCTGGGATGCGGCACCGGGCTTGTCGGCGTGCGCCTCGTCGACCGCATCGGCACGATGGAGGGCGTCGACCTGTCGCCCAACATGGTCGCCCAGGCGCGGCGGCGGAAAATCTACGACGCGCTGGTGGCCGGGGAGATGGTCGCCTGGCTGCGGGAGCGGCCGGCCCGCGAGGTTGACCTGCTCTTCGCCGGCGACGCCTTCTGCTATCTCGACGATCTCGCCCCCATCCTCGCTGAGAGCCGCCGCGTGCTGGAGCCGGGCGGCCTTCTCGCCTTCACCACCGAGACTCATGACGGCGAAGGCGTGCTTCTGCGCGACACGCTGCGCTTCGCTCATGCCCAGGACTATGTGCGCGCCATGCTTGCCGCCGCCGGGCTGGCGCTGCTCGCCTTCACCGACGAATGGGCGCGCAAGGAAAGGGACCAGCCGGTGCCGGGCCTCGTCGTCGTGGCGATGCGGGAACGGTGAGGGCGGAGGGCTCGCAATTCCCGGCCGAGGCATTAGCTTTTCGCGGTGCCGATCATGGATGCGCCCGACGATTTTCCCGCCGATCTCCTGCCCGAGCCGTTCCGGCGCTGGTTTGCCGGCAGGGGCTGGGCGCCGCGCGCGCACCAGCTCGACCTGCTCGCCAAGGCGCGGGCGGGGCGCTCGACATTGCTGATCGCCCCCACCGGCGCCGGCAAGACGTTGGCCGGCTTCCTGCCGAGCCTGGTCGAGCTGGCCGCGCGCCCCGCGGCGCGCACCAGCGCCCGGCCGCCCGGCCTGCACACGCTCTACATTTCGCCGCTGAAGGCGCTCGCCGTCGATGTCGCCCGCAATCTGGAGCGGCCGGCGCAGGAAATGGCGCTGCCGATCCGCATCGAGACCCGCACCGGCGACACCCCGGCCTCGCGCCGCCAGCGCCAGCGCCGCGACCCGCCGGATATTCTGCTCACCACGCCCGAGCAGATCGCGCTGCTGCTCGCCTCGGCCGATGCCGGGCATCTGTTCGCCGACCTGAAGCGCATCGTGCTGGACGAACTGCACGCCCTCGCCGGCTCCAAGCGCGGCGATCTGCTGAGCCTCGGCCTTGCCCGGCTGCGCACGCTCGCGCCGGCGGTGCAGACGGTCGGACTTTCCGCCACGGTGGCCGACCCCGACACGCTGCGCCGCTGGCTGGTGCCGCAGCGGGGGGCGGGCGAGATGGGGGACATGGTGGTCGCCGACCCCGGCGCCGCGCCCGATCTCTCCATGCTGGACAGCGCCGCCCATGTGCCCTGGACCGGGCACACGGCGCGCCATTCGCTCAAGGAAATCTACCGCCTGATCGAACGCCACACCACGACGCTGGTGTTCGTCAACACCCGCATGCAGGCGGAACTGCTGTTCCAGGAACTCTGGCACATCAACGACGCCAACCTGCCGATCGCCCTGCATCACGGCTCGCTCGACGTCTCGCAGCGCCGCCGGGTGGAGGCGGCGATGGGCGAGGGAAGGCTGAAGGCGGTGGTGTGCACCTCCTCGCTCGATCTCGGCATCGACTGGGGCGCGGTCGACCTGGTGGTCAATGTCGGCGCGCCCAAGGGCTCCTCGCGGCTGATGCAGCGGATCGGCCGCGCCAATCACCGGCTCGACGAGCCCTCGCGCGCCGTTCTCGTGCCGGCAAACCGCTTCGAGGTGCTGGAATGCCGCGCCGCGCTGGAGGCGGTGCGGGCGGGGGCGCAGGACGGCGCGGTGGTGCGCGCCGGGGCGCTGGACGTGCTGGCGCAGCACGTGCTCGGCACGGCCTGCGCCGGCCCGTTCGACGCCGACGACCTCTATGCCGAGGTCACCTCCGCCGAGCCTTATGCCGGCCTGTCGCGCGCGGATTTCGACGACGTGGTCGGCTTCAACGCCACCGGCGGCTATGCGCTGCGCGCCTATGAGCGCTTCGCCCGCATCCGCGAGATGAAGGACGGGCGCTGGCGCGTCGCCAACCCACAGGTGGCGCAGCAATACCGGCTCAATGTCGGCACCATCGTCGAATCCACCATGCTCAAGGTGCGCCTCGCCGGCGCCAAGGCCCGCTTCGGCGGCCGGGTGCTGGGCGAGGTGGAGGAGTATTTCGTCGAGACGATGCGCCCGGGCGACACTTTCGTCTTCGCCGGCGAGGTGCTGGAATATCTCACCATCGCCGAGAACGAGGTGCGCGTCGCCCGCACCCATGCCACCGAGCCGAAGGTGCCCTCCTATGCCGGCGGCAAGTTCCCGCTCTCCACCTTCCTCGCCGCGGGGGTGCGGGCGCTGCTTTCCGAGCCGGCGCGGTGGGCGAGCCTGCCGGACCAGGTGCATGAATGGCTCGATCTGCAGAAGCTGCGCTCGCGCCTGCCGGGGCGGGAGGACCTGCTGGTCGAGACCTTTCCGCGCGGCGGCCGCTATCATCTGGTCGCCTACCCGTTCGAGGGGCGGCTGGCCCACCAGACGCTCGGCATGCTGCTGACCCGCCGGCTCGACCGCGCCGGCCTGCACCCGCTGGGCTTCATGGCCAACGATTATGCGCTCGTCATCTATGGCGTTTCCGACATGTCGCTGGCGGTCGCGCGGGGGAAGCTTTCGCTCGACGCGCTGTTCGACGCTGACATGCTGGGCGACGATCTGGAGGAATGGCTGGCGGAGTCCGCGCTGATGAAGCGCACCTTCCGGCAATGCGCTGTTATCGCCGGGCTGATCGAGCGGCGCTTTCCCGGCAAGGAGAAGAACTCGCGCCAGGTGACGATGTCCACCGACCTCGTCTATGACGTGCTGCGCCGGCACGAGCCGGGCCATGTGCTGCTGCGCGCGGCGCGGGCGGACGCGGCCACCGGGCTGCTGGACATTCGCCGGCTCTCCGACATGCTGGTGCGTATCCGGGGCCGAATCGACCATGTCGTCCTGCCGCGCGTCTCGCCGCTGGCGGTGCCAGTGATGCTGGAGATCGGCCGCGAGATGGTGGCCGGCGGGGCCTCGGAAGCGCTGCTCGCCGAGGCCGAAGGCGAACTGATCAGGGAGGCGATGCGTGCCGACGACGACCGCGACCGCGACGGCAGGCGATGAGGGCACGAACGAGGGCGAGATCGCGCTCGCCGGCGCGCGGCTGGTGCTCGACCCGACCGGCGCGCTGTGGTGGCCGGCCGAGCGGGCGCTGCTCGTCGCCGACCTGCATCTGGAAAAGGGCTCCGCCTTCGCCGCCCGCGGCGTGCCGCTGCCGCCTTATGACAGCCGGGCCACCCTCTCTCTTCTGGAACTCGTCGTTGCGCGGTGGAACCCGCGCACAATCATCGCGCTGGGCGACAGTTTCCATGATCGCGGCGGCGCCGGCCGGCTCGGCGAGGAGGAGCGCGCGAGCCTGGCCTCGCTGGCGCGCGGGCGCGACATGGTGTGGATCGCCGGCAATCACGATCCCGAGCCGATGCCGGGCCTCGCTGGCATGCATGCCGGCGAGCTGAGGATCGGCCCCCTGACGCTGCGCCACGAACCGGCTGGTCCTTTGCCGGCAATGGGTGACGGGCGGCAAGCGGCGCCGGGCGAGGTCGCCGGTCATTTCCACCCGGTGGCGCGGCTGGTGCTGCGCGGGCGCAGCCTGCGTCGGCGCTGCTTCGCCACCGATGGACGGCGCCTCGTCATGCCGGCGCTCGGCGCCTATGCCGGCGGGCTGAACATTCGCGACGCGGCGCTGGCCGGGCTGTTCGGCGGCGATTTCGACGCGCATGTGGTGGGGGCGGCGCGCACCTACCGCATCGCCCACCATGCCTGCCTGCCGGATCGCTAGGGCCGCGCGGGAGTGCTCAGCGGGAGGCGGTCTTCTGCGGCGTGGCGCCGCTGCCGATCGTCGACACGTCATTGGCCTCGGCATCGGCGACCAGCGGGGTCCATTGCTCCACCTGCCGGCGGGCGGCGTCCAGCGTGCGGGGGTCGAGCGCCGGGGTGAGGATGTCCCGCTTGGCGGCGGCCTGACTGTCGCCGCGCGCGGCGGCGAGGGCGAACCAGCGCCAGGCGTCGGCGGCGCTGGTCGGCACGCCGAGACCTCGGGCATAGAGCACGGCGAGATTGTACTGGCTGTCGCGCACACCGCGCTCGGCGGCCCGGGTGAACCATTGCGCGGCGGCGCCGTAGTCGGGCGCGCCGGCATCGCCGGAGGCGAGCAGCACGCCGAGATTGTGCATGGCGGCGACATTGCCGGCGCCGGCGGCCTGTTCGTAGAGCGCAAGGGCTCTGGCGACGTCGCGCGGCACGCCGTCGGCGCCCTTTTCGTAGAGCATGCCCAGCCGGTAGGTGGCGGGCGCCGACCCCTGCGCCGAGGCGAAGGCGTACCATTGCGCGGCGTGGGCCGGGCTCGGCGCCACGCCTTCACCTTCCATGAAGCGGCGGGCGATCTCGAAGGCGGCGCCCAGATCGCCCCCCAGCGCGGCACCGCGCAGCGCCGGGCTGGCGATGCCGCCCGGCAGGTCGCCGGGAAGATCGCCCGGCAGGGCGAGGCTGGAAGGGCCGATCGGTGCCGGCGTCTTGCCCGGCAGGTCGTTCGGTCGCGGCGCCCGCGGGGCATCTGTGCCGACCGAGCCGGTGATGTCGTCCGGCATCGGCACCGAGGCCGGCGCCGCGGCGCGCAGCTGTTGCTGGCGCAACTGGGCGAGCACATGCCACGAGCCATAGGCCAGCGCCGAGCCGCACAGGCCGATTAGCAGCATGGCGCGGACCCGCGCCAGCCAGCGGCCCGGCTTCGCGGCCGGGCGCGCGGCGATGTAGCTGCGCAAGGGCGGCGGCGCGACGTCCGCGGTGCGGCCGGCCGGCTGGGCGGCGCGGCGGGCCTGGGCGATGAAGGCGGCACGGGTCGGGGCGCTGTCATCGGCCGGCGTCGGCGCGGCAACCGGTTCGTCCACCGGCGGCGCCGGGGGGGCGAGCGGGGTGGCGGCGGCTTTCGACTCGGCAAGCGGGGCGCGGCCGGCCGCCGAGGAGCGGCTGAGTGCCTCCAGCGCGGCGCGCATGAGCTGCGGCTCGAACGCTTTCGGGATCGAGGCCGGCGCGGGCGTGAACGCGACCGCGCCCGGCGCGGGAGCGGCAGCCGGCCCGGCGGCGGGCGCCGTTTCGCGCACCTCGGCGGCAAGGGCGGGGAATTCGCCGGCATCCGCCGCCTCGGCGGGCTGCGAGAGTTCGACGGTATCCGCCGCGTCCTGCGTGCCGCGTCGGCCTTCCGCGCCATGGCCGTCGTCGATGCCGGCGCTCTCGCGCCGGAGGTGCGCCGTTCCGCCCTCGGGCGCCCCGCCGGAACCGGCGGGCGGGCGCGGACGGGGCGCGGCGAGGAAGGTCGCCCGCGTTTCTTCCATCTGGATGAACAGGTCGTTGACCGCGCGCTCGATTCCGGCAAGCTGGCGCGACACATCGGCGCCGCCGACCGCCTTGTCGACGGTGCGGGTGAGGTTCTCGATCTGCCGGCCAAGCATGTCGAGGCGCGGGCCGTCATCGGCGCGGGCGACGGGCTGTTCGATCCGCTCGATGCGCTCCGACAGACCTCGGATCAGCGTTTCCATTCCGGCCGGCACCTCGCGCCGCGCGCTGGCGAGATTGGCCTGGATGGCATCGAGCCGGCTGACGAGATCGTCGAGCGGGATCACCGGGGCCGGCTGGCTGCCGATCCGGTCGACGAGCGTGTCGAGGCGGCGCTCCAGCGAGCCGACCGCCGAGCGCACCGCGCGGTCCTCATCGGCTGCCATCTCCGAGACCCGGGTGGCGAGCAGCGACACCTGCTCGGCCAGCGCCCGCACCGCATCCGAGGACAATGCGCGGGCCAGCAGTTCGCGGATCTCGCCGACCTGCGCCTGAAGACGCGCGACGGTCGCGCCATCCACCACCTTGGCGTTGACGATGTCGAGCTTGCGCTCGACCGCTTCTATGCGCCCGAGCAGCAGGGCGGGGCGCTCCGGCAGGGCGAGGCCGCCGATCATCTCGCGCAGCGCCGCCAGCGTGCCCCGCAATTCCTCGTCGCTTGCGTCGGAACGCGCGACCCGGTCGGCCAGCTGCTGCACCACGCGCTGCAACTCGTCGACCGCGCGGCGCGGGGCGAGGGTGGCGAGCGCGTGCCGCATCGCCGCCAGCTCGCCCTGCAGCGCCGCGATGGTCTCGTGGAGCGGCGGCCGGGCCTCGGTGCCGGCGGAAGCGGCGTCGACTGAAGCGGCGAGAGGCGGTGCGGGCGGGGTGTCGCCGGGGATTTCGAGCCGGCTGCCGGCGGGCGCGTCGCCGGACGGATCGCGCCCGAGGCGCGGGCCGGGCGTTTCACGGAAGGAGGTCTCGCGGACGGCTGGCGGGCGGTCGGCATAAGGGCCGGTGGGCGGACGGCGTGCGCCGATGTCGCGGTCCAGCTCGCTCTGGCGGGCCGCGATCTCGGCCACCGCCGCCTCGATGGCGGCGGGGGTGGGCGCGGACACCGGCGCCGTTCCGCGCGGGCGGGTGAGCTGCAACGCCTCCAGCCGGTGGTCGATCTCGCGTATGGCGGCGGCCAGCCGCTCATCCGCATAGGTGGAGCCGGTGGGGGCCGCGGGGGATAGGGAAGGCGCCGGGCGCGCGGTGGCGATGGGCGCGGGTGCCTCGACCCAGCCGGCGTCGGCCGGCAAGGAGAATGCGGGGTGGGGGGAGGCTGGGTAGGCGGGAGCGCCGGCCGGGCTGATACGGCCGAGCTGGCCGGCAAGCTCCTCGATCCGGCGCCGCAATTCGGCGAGGTTGTTCAGGCTCTCGGCGCCGGCCGGCGGCGTGCCGGCGGCGGTGGTGCCGAGCAACTGATCGCGGAGCCACTGGTCGAGCGGCAGGCCGGCCTGCCGGGCGGCATCGCTCATCGCACGCCACGCCTCGGGAGCGATCTGCCCGGTGGTCGAAGGAGCCTCTTGCCTCACCTTGTTCTCCGTCGCTCCGGCACGATTGGCGGCGGGAATCACCGCGGCCGCCGCTGGGGCCGCCTGCCGCAACTCTTTCGATTCTTGGTAAAGGGCGCGTTAATGCGCCGCCCGTTCCCGGTGCTGCCAGCGCATTGACGAGGCGACGCTCCGCCGCGATTTGGCGCCTCGTTCCGGCGCCCCATCGTGGTGCGCGCCGTCGCCGGCCGGCCGATTTCGCACTCCAACCAACGGTCATGCCGTATAGCGAGGGCCGGCAGGGTCGGATCAGAAGTCAAAATAGATAAGAAAAAACAATAAGATGGATTTTCATTTAACAGTAAGTTTCCCTAACGTCGGGTGTGACTTTCTCCCCTTGCGGCAACCTCTCTGCGACAGTGCGGCAACATCGCTGACGCGTTGCCCCCCTTTCCGGAGTTGCCCAGATGGATTTCACCTCCTACGAGGCCGAACGCACTGCCGACCTCTCGACCGCCCCCTCGGGCGAGAGCGATTTCTTCACCATTGGCGATCTCGCCCGCGAGTTCGGCGTGACGCTGCGCGCCCTGCGCTTCTATGAGGACAAGGGGCTGCTGGCCCCCCGCCGCGAGGGCCTGACCCGCCTCTACAGCCCGGCGGAGCGCTCGCGCCTCGCCATCATCCTCAAGGGCAAGAAGCTCGGCTTCACCCTGGCGGAAATCAAGGCCATGGTTGCCCTGCGCGAAGGCGGCGCGATGCCGGCCGGCGGTCTCGCGCTCACCAAGGAAAAATGTGCCGAGCAGCTCGGCCTGCTGGAGCAGCAGAAGGTCGAGATCGAGGAAGCCATCAGCGAGTTGCGCCAGATGGTGGCCGCCTTCTCCGCCCGCAGCGCTGCCTGACCGGCCGGCTTTCTCTCCCGCCAGATGGCAGATACCGGCGGCGCCCCTCGCGGGCGCCGTCTTCTTTCGTCGACCCGGCATTCCCTCGGCGCGACCTGTGCTCTAGCGTGCGCGACGCGGCAGGGACGCTACGGCGCGGGCGATCGCCCGCCGCCGGACGGCTCGCTGTCGCACAGAGCCCCTTGCGCCGAGTGCCCCGATGTCCCGCTTGATCGACTACTATTTTTCCGTTGTCAGTCCCTGGGCCTTCATTGGCCATGCCCCTTTCCTCGATCTGGCCCGCCGCCACGGCGCGCGGGTCAATTGCCGCCCCGTGCTGCTGGGCGAGCTGTTCTCCGAGACCGGCGGCCTGCCGCTTTCCAGGCGCCACCCGGCCCGCCAGCGCTACCGGATGCTGGAGCTGAAGCGCTGGCGCGAGGCGCGCGGTATCGAATTCAACGTGAACCCCGCGCACTGGCCCTTCGATCCCCGGCCGGGTGACCGGCTGCTCATCGCCGCGCAGATCGGCGGCCATGACGTGGCGCCGCTGGCGGGACGGCTGATGTCCGGCGTCTGGCAGCGCGAGGAGAACCTGGCCGACCCGGCGACGCTGGCGGCGGTGCTGGTGGAGCTGGGCCTGCCCGCCACGCTGCTGGAGGCGGCCGCGGACGACCGTACGGCCATCATCTACCAGGCCAATCACGACGATGCCGTTGCCGCCGACGTGTTCGGCTCGCCCGCCTATGTGCTCGACGGCGAGGTGTTCTGGGGACAGGATCGGATCGAACTGCTCGACCGGGCGTTGTCGAGCGGACGGGCGCCGTTCACGCCGTAGCGTCGGCGCCAGGCCGAAGGAGGTTCGGACATGCGGCTGAACATCATCGCGGCGACGGCCGGGCTGGGGAGCGTCGCTCTTCTCGCCGGGACGCTTGTGGCCACCGGCGGCGCGCAGGCGCAGCCGGCCGGCGAGCGCGCACCCTTTTCCATGCTGCCGGTGGAGGGCGGGCTGATGCGGCTCGATACCCGCACCGGCGCCATGTCGTTCTGCGCCCAGCGCTCCGGCGGCTGGACCTGCGAGGCGGTGCCGGACGACCGCGCGGCGCTGGAGGCGGAGATCGGCCGGCTCCAGGCCCGCATCGCGGCGCTGGAAGCGGGACGGGCGGGCCGCGCGTCGGGCGTTCCCGACATCATGGTGCCGCCTCAGACGACGCCGCCGGAAGAGGCCGAGCCGCCAGCGGCGCAGGCACCCGCGTCTCCCCCGCCCGACACTGACGAGGAGCTGCCGGCGCAGGCGCGGAAGCGCCTCGACCAGGCGATGGATCTGGCGGAACAGGCCTTCCGCCGCTTCTTCGAAATGATCGAGCGGTTCCGCGAGGAATTTCCCCCCGGCGCCGGGCACCCGGCGACCCCGCCCGCGCAGGGGCAGGGGCAAGAGCAGGGCCTTTGAACGTCAGCAGGTGCCGATGAAGGCGTGGATACGCGCGGCGGCCTGATCGGCGAGCGTGCCGGGGAAGCCGACAAAGACATGGCAGCCGCCGGGATAGACGGCAAGTTCGGCGTGATTGCCGGCGGCGAGCCAGCGCGGCGCCATGAACAGCGTGTCGTCGAGCAGCGCGTCGCGGGTGCCGATGGTGAACAGCGCCGGCGGCAGGCCGGCGAGATCGGCGTGGAGCGGCGAGATGTCGTCCGTCCCGACCTCGCCGCCCTCGCGCAGGTAATGGCCGACGAAGACGTTGATGTCCTTGGTGTTCAGCACCAGCGGCTCGTCGCCCCAGCGCCGCGCGCTCGGCGTCAGGCCGAGGTCGTAGCTGCCGGCATTGAGGTTGGCGGCACGGAACGGGGTGAGGCCGTGCCGGTCGCGCAGGCGCAGCAGGGTGGCGACGGCGAGATTGGCGCCCGCCGATTCGCCGCCGATGGCGAAGCGGTCGGTGCCGAAGCGGGCCGCGCCCTCGCGCGCCAGCCAGAGCGCGGCGGCCTCGCAATCATCGGGCCCGGCGGGATAGGGCAGTTCGGGTGCCAGCCGGTAGTCGACCGAGACCACGGCAAAGCCGGTGCGCTCGACGAAGCGGTGGTTGAGCCCGTCATTCTCGCGCGCCGAGCCGAGGCACCAGCCGCCGCCATGAAAGTGCAGGTAGACGCCTTTCGGCGGCGTCCCGGGGGTAAGAATGCGCAGCGGCACCGGCCCGCGCGGGCCCTCGATCTCGATCACCTGGGCATAGGGGCTTTCGGGCGAGAGCGGGAACGGACCTTTGCCGTCGAGCCGCAGCTTGCGCAGCATGGCCATCGGAAACACCCAGCGGTCCGGTATGGCGCCGAGCGCCTTGATGATGCTCGCATTCACCGCCCGGGTATCGGGGGCGATGGAGGCGGGATCGAAGAGCGCGGGATCGACCACCAGCGGGGCGATGGTGTGGATGGGCGTTTCGGGAAGCGCTGACGTCATGAGTGAGCATCACTCCGGAATGGGCGTGGCGAAGGACCTGTCATCAGGGGCTGATGGGGTCTATCCAAACCTAGCTGGTGCGCTACGTCCAGCGCGCAAGGGTGACAGGAGGCATGTCGATGGTGCGTATCCGACAAGGCGAGGTGCGCGAAAGCGTGGTGTCGCGGCGCTTCTCGACCACTCTGGCGGTCGACACCGGCGGGCGCGGCTTCACCGAAATCACCGGTGCGGTGGCGGCGTTCCTGGAGGGCGTCGGCGCCGGCGACGGCGAGGTGTCGCTGTTCTGCCGGCACACCTCCGCCTCGCTCACCATCCAGGAAAACGCCGATCCGGACGTGCGGGTCGATCTCCTCACCGCGCTGGAGCGGCTGGCGCCCGAGAATGCCGGCTGGGTGCACGACCTTGAAGGGCCGGACGACATGCCCGCCCATATCAAGGCGATGCTGACCGGCGTCAGCCTCGCCGTGCCGGTACTGGAGGGGCGCATGGCGCTCGGCACCTGGCAGGGACTCTATCTGGTCGAGCACCGGGTGCGGCCGCACCGGCGCGAATTGGTTGTGGCGTTTGTGGGCGAGGCCCACTAAAGGTCGAGCGTTGACTTGCGATGGGCCCGCTGCGGGCAGGCAGGCACTGCGGCTTGCGGTGGCGTTCCGTCCGCACCATGATCGCGGCCCGGACCTGCGCCGAGGGCAGGTCCGTGCAGGTGGAGAGGGCCTCTGCGCGTGGACACGACGACGAGTTTCCGGCTGGTGATCGCGGACGATCACCCGCTGTTCCGGGGCGCGCTGCGCGAGGCGGTGTCCCGTCAGTTCCCGGCGGCAAAACTGTTCGAGGCCGGCGGCTTCGAGGACCTTCAGGCGCTGCTGGAACGCGAGGGCGACCTCGATCTCATCCTGCTCGACCTCACCATGCCCGGCGTGCGCGGCTTTTCCGGGCTGATGTATCTGCGCGCGCAATATCCCGGCATTCCGGTGGTGGTGGTCTCCGCCAATGAGGAGCCGGGCGTCATCCGCAACTGCATGGAATTCGGCGCCTCCGGCTTCATCCCCAAGACCAGCGCGGTGGAGACCATGCGCGCGGCGATCGGCGCGGTGCTGGAGGGGCGCACCTGGTCGCCGCCGGATGTCGACCTCACCGGAGGCGCCGACAGGGAGACGCAGGCCCTCGTCTCCCGCCTCGCCACCCTGACCCCGCAGCAGGTGCGGGTGCTGATGATGCTGTCCGAGGGGCTGCTCAACAAGCAGATCGCCTATGAACTCGGCGTCTCGGAGGCGACGGTGAAGGCGCATGTCTCCGCCATTCTGCAGAAGCTCGGGGTCGAGAGCCGCACCCAGGCGGTGATCGCCGCCTCCAAGATCGAGGGCGGCACCTGGGCGCAGGGGGCCTCGGCGGCGGGGTGAGGTGAGCGCCGTCATCCGCGGGGCAGGTCTCAACCGACTCCGACACACGCTCGAGAGCGAGATTTGAGATATCCCGGATCTGATCACCGGAAAGGTGCCGCTGAAGCATTTTCGAGCGAAATGAGTTCTGGTTCGCGTGAAAAAATGCTTAAAAACAAACACCTAGAGCCCGTCTGGTAACCCGGCTTTCACCGGACGGGCTCCAGTTCGAATCGCCTCTGACGCCCATGGGCCGGCCGCACCAAGTTGCCAGGTGCAACCCTCTCGGCCTCTCACATCGTGGCGCCGATCTGCCACGGCACGAATTCGTGGTCGCCATAGCCGAGCATTTCGGATTTGGTCCGGCGACCGGAGGCAACCTCCAGAATCTGCTCGAATATGTCGCGGCCCTTCTGCTGGATCGACACGCCGTCGAGGATGTCGCCGCAGTTGACGTCCATATCTTCGATCATTCGCGTATACATCGGCGTATTGGTCGCCAGCTTGATCGAGGGTGTTGGCTTGGAACCGAAGGCGGAACCGCGCCCGGTGGTGAAGGCGAGCACATTGGCGCCGCCCGCAATCTGGCCTGTGGCGGCGACCGGGTCGAAGCCGGGCGTGTCCATGAACACCAGCCCCTTCTGGGTTATGGGCTCGGCATAGCGATAGACGCCGGCCAGCGGGGAACTGCCGCCTTTGGCGATCGCCCCGAGCGACTTCTCCAGGATGGTGGTGAGCCCGCCCGCTTTGTTGCCGGGGGACGGATTGTTGTTCATGACGCCGCGATGGCGCGCGGCATAATCCTCCCACCAGCGGATCAACCCTATCAGCCGCTCGCCGATCTCGGCGCTTGCCGCACGCTGGACCAGCAGATGCTCCGCACCGTAGATTTCCGGCGTCTCGGAGAGGATCGCCGTCCCGCCCTGGGCGACCAGCAGGTCGGCGGCAATGCCCAATGCCGGGTTGGCGGTGATGCCGGAATAGCCGTCCGACCCGCCGCATTGCAGCGCCAGCATGAGGTGGGACGCCGGCACGCGCTCGCGCTGCACCCGATTGGCGAGCGGCAGCATATCGCGGATGGCCGCGACGCCGGCTTCCACGGTTTTTCGCGTGCCGCCGGTCTGCTGGATGGTCAGGCTGCGGAAGCGCTCGCTCTCGACAATGCCATAGGCCTGCTTCCAGCGGTCGATCTGGAACGCCTCGCAGCCGAGGCCGACCATGATGACGGCGGCCATGTTCGGGTTTGCCGCATAGCCCCATTGGGTGCGTTTCAGCACCTCGAAGCCTTCGCCCTCGGTGTCCATGGCGCAGCCGGTGCCATGAACCAGCGGAACGACGCCGTCTATGTTGGGAAAATCGGCCAGGACGCCGGAGCGCACGATCTCCTCCGCCATGAACCGCGCCGCGGTGGCGGAGCAGTTCACCGAACTCAATATGCCGACATAATTGCGGGTGCCGACCCTGCCGTCCGGGCGGCGGAAGCCCTCGAAGGTGACCGGCGGCTCGATGGCGGCTGGCGGCGGGCCGGCCGCATCCCCGGCCGGGCGGGAGTTGCGCTCGAAATCCCTGAGACCGACATTGTGCTCGTGCAGCCAGGTGCCGGGCGCGATGGCAGCCGTGGCGAAGCCGATGATCTGGCCGAACTTGATGATCGGCGCGCCGGTCTCGATCGGCGCCACCGCCATTTTGTGGCCGCGCGGGATGCGGTCGGCAGCGACGACGCCACCCGCCGCGACGCCGCGCTCGATGGCGTCGACCGCGACGATGAGATTGTCGCCCGGATCCATCCGCACGCTGCGCGGCGCCGACCTCACAATTACTTCGGGGTCAACCATGGGCCAGCACCTGCTGGCGCTGGGTACCGAGCCCCGCAATGCCCAGCTCGACGCTGTCGCCGGCCTTCAGATAGCGCGGAGGGCGCTGGCCCATGCCGACACCGGGCGGCGTGCCGGTGGTGATGACGTCTCCCGGCTCCAACCGCATGAAGCGCGAGACATAGGACACGAGAAAATGCAGCCCGAAGATCATCGTGGCTGTGGAGCCGGCCTGCATGCGCGCACCATTGACGTCGAGCCGGAGTGCCAGATCCTGCACGTCCGCGATCTCGTCCGCAGTCACCAGCCAGGGCCCGAGCGGGCCGAAGCCCGGGCTGCTCTTGCCCTTGGTCCACTGCCCGCCGCGCTCATTCTGGAAGGAGCGCTCGGAAACGTCATGGCAGACGCAGTAGCCGGCGATGACATCCGGCGCGTCAGATTCGGGGATATCATAAGCGGTCTCGCCGATGACCATGGCGATCTCAACCTCCCAATCGAGCTTGCTCGATCCGGGGGGGATGAGAATGGGGTCGTTCGGCCCGGCGATCGAGGACGGCGCCTTGTTGAACAGCACCGGCTCATCGGGAATGGGCAAGCCGCTCTCGCGGGCATGGTCGGCATAATTGAGCCCGACCGCGATGAAATTGCCGACGCCGGCGACGCAGGGGCCGAGCCGCACCGCATCCGCCACCAGCGGCAGCGCCGCCGGATCGAGACGTCGCAACGCATTCAGACCGGCACGCGACAGGCTCTTGCCCGATATGTCGGGGATGATGGCCGAGAGATCCCGTATGCGGCCAACGTCATCGAGCAGCCCCGGGCGCTCCGCGCCGGCGGGGCCATAACGCAACAGTTTCACGTCTGTGTCTCCAGATGTCCGGCGGCTCTCAGGGTCAGGCCACCGTGCCCTTGCGGATGATGACGTTGCCGTAGAACAGCCGCTCGCCGGTAGCGATCACGGCGAAGGCCTGTTTGGACCGCTCGTAGAAGGCAAAGCGTTCGATACGCTTGAGACCGACAGCGCCCGCTGTGACTTCGCCGAGTATCGCCTCGATCGCGCGATGGGCGGGCATGAGGGTGTCGGGCTCGCCGATGACCTCCATGCCCAGTACCGGGTCGGGCTCGGATTCGTCGATCGGCAGCACGCTGAGCACGGCGCGCAGCATGCGCGGCATGTCGCTCGCCTCCATGCGCACCAGCCGGCGCGCCACGGTCTCGGCGGGAAAACTGCCATCGGCGATGACGATTTCATCGCCGTGGCCCATCGCCCGCAGCGCGTGGAGAATGTCCGGATTCAGTATAGGGTCGATGCCGATCAGCATGGTGTCCGCCTGGCTGTTGTCGTCATGAAAGGTCGTGCAGGTCGCGCTCGGTCGGCGGCAGAATGCGGAATTCCGAGAAGGCGATTTCCAGACCGGCACGTTCCGGCGTGCAGGCCATCGGCCCGACCCGATAGGCGGGCATCGCCGGGAACGGCGCCAGGCGCAGCAGCGGCCATGTCGTGCCGTCGGTGGAGGCCTGCACCCGCAGGGCGCCGCCCTTCACAGTGAGGCGCAGCCGCATATCGGCGAGATCTCCGTCCAGCCGCGTCACCGACCAGTCGGAGCGGCCATCGGTCACCACTACGCTGAAGTTGAGATGCCCGTCGCTGAACTCGACCCCTGCCTTGACCCACCGTGTCTCGTCAATCCGCACCATCAGGCCGGCCTGATCATATAGCGAGGGGTAGGCGCCCTGAACGCGCACTTCCGCGGTGAATGCCTCGCCGGTGGTAAAGCCGAGGAAATGGCCATTGTCGCGGACGAAGCCGTAATGGGTTTCGCGCCAGAAATCTGTCGCCGCATCCGTCGCCAGATGCAGGGTGCCGGAGGCGATGGACCAACTGGCGGGCTCGTTGAGCCAACGGCCGGTGCCTAGATCGACGTCGGTCATAGGTATGTCTCGCTGTGGGAATGGAGGCGAAGCAGGGGTTCGAGGCGATAAGCGTCGATCGCATTGCCGGCAAATAGGCGTCGCTCGGCTTCCTGATCGTCAGAGAAGCATCGCGCGGCGATATCCTTAACCGCGCCATAATCGGCCGCGAGCGTCGCCACCGGCCAGTCGGAGCCGAAGATGAGCCGCCGGCTGCCAAAGGCGCGCCTGGCGAGGGCGAGATAGGGATCGAAGGTCGTGGGCGACCAGCCGTCCCAGGCGGCCTCGGTAACGAGCCCCGACACTTTGCACCGGACGTTGTCGAACGTCGCGATCTCTGCGAAGCGCTCCGCCCATTGTGTATCGAAACCGTACGCGATCGGCGGCTTGGCCATGTGGTCGAGCACAAAAGGCGCGCCGGGGAAGTGGCGCACGCAGGCGGTCGCCGCGGGAAGCTCGCGGGAACGCACCAACAGGTCGAATGTAAGCCCCGCCTCGAAAGCCGCCTCCAGTCCGCGCAGGACGCCGGGACGGGTCAGCCAGTGCGGTTCGGGCTCGTCATGCACATTGTGACGTAGGCCGACCAGGCGGTCGCCGCCCGGCAGGGCGCGCAGCCGGGCGATCGCGCCGGAGACGTCCGGGCCTTCAAGGTCGACCCAGCCGACCACGCCGATCACGAAAGGCGTGACGGCCGCGAGGGCCAGGAATTCCTCGGTCTCGGCCGCGTCGTGGCGGCACTGCACCAGCAGCGTGGCGTCGACCCCGGAGGCCGCCAGCAGTGGCGCGAGATCGGCGGGACCATAGGGCCGGCGCAGCGGCGCCATCGCCTCCCCCGCCATCCAGGGATAGGCGGCGCGGGAGGGGTCCCAGAAATGCTGGTGGGCGTCGATGACGAGACGCGGGGCGGGCCTCATGGCGTGGGCGCCGCCGGATCGATCAGGCCGCCGGCGCGCAGATCTTCCCACAGAGCGGCCGGGATCGGATGGCGGAACAGCGCCTCGTTCTCGGCGATCTCGGCCGCGTTGCGCGCGCCGGTGAGGATGGTGGCGACGGCGGGATGGGCGGCCGGGAACTGGATCGCCGCCGCCTTCAGCGGCACGCCGTGGCGCGCGCAGGCCGCGTCGAGGTCGCGGGCGCGGGCGATCAGCGCCGGGTCGGCATCGGCATAGTTGAACTTGGCGCCAGGCGCCGGGTTGGCCAGTACGCCGCTATTATAGACGCCGCCGATGATGACGCCGATGCCCTGGCGTTCGCACAGGGGCAGGAAATCCGCCAGCGCGCCCTGCTCCAGCAGCGTGTAGCGGCCGGCTAGCAGGAAACAGTCGAAGCGGCCGGCGCGGGCGAAGCTGGCCAGCATCTCGCTCTGGTTCATGCCGGCGCCGATGGCGCCGATGAGGCCATCGCTGCGCAGCCGGTCGAGCGCCCGGTAGGCGCCGGCCACCGCCTCGTCATAATGATCGTCGGGATCGTGGATGTGCAGCACGTCGATCCGGCCGGTGCCGAGCCGCTCCAGGCTTTCCTCAAATGACCGCATCACCCCGTCATAGCTGAAGTCGAACACCGGCCGCTCCGGCGGGGTGCCCTTGTAGTAGGCGTCCTCGCCCACCGCCTGCGCCGGCCGGCGCAGCAGCCGGCCGACCTTGGTGCAGAGCACGTAGCTGTCGCGCGGCTGGCCGGCGAGGAAGGCGCCGAGCCGGCGCTCGGCGAGCCCGTTGCCATATTGCGGAGCGGTATCGAAGAACCGCAGGCCAAGGTCCCACGCTTTGGTGATGGTCGCTTCCGCGGCCTCGTCGCTTACCGGCTCATAGAGCCCGCCGAGCGGCGCCGTGCCGAGCCCCAGTCGGGTGATCCGCAGCCCGGTCGAACCGAGGCGCCCTGTGTCCGTCGCGCGTGGCATGCGTGTTCCCATGGATCGCGTTGCTGAGGGGCCAGATGTCGCCGGCTATTGCGGATATGTCAATTTATTTTTCGTATATGAAATTTCTGTTGCCAATCGGATATTCACCCCGCATCATTCCACCTGCAAGCCGCCTGAAGCTCCACCCAGGACATGTGCCGCATGACGTCCGATACTCCCGATTTCTCACAGGGCGCCGCCTTCGTCGAAGGTCGCTATGTTCCGGCCCGGGAAGCCCGCGTGTCGATTCTCGACTGGGGCTTCACCCGCTCGGATGTGACCTATGACGTCGTCCATGTCCGCGATGGCGGCTTCTTCCGGCTCGATGACCATCTCGACCGGTTCGAGCGCTCGCTGGCGGGGCTGCGGCTGGTGCCGCCGCACGCCCGCGCGGCGATCGCGGCGATCCTCGATCGCTGCGTGGCGTTGTCGGACTTGCGCGACGCCTATGTCGCGATGATCTGCACCCGCGGCCGGCCGCGGGTCTTCGGTTCGCGCCGTCCGGCGGATTGCGACAACCTCTTCAGCGCCTACGCCATTCCCTGGATCGACGTCATCCCGCCCGACGTGCAGGCGCGCGGCGCTCATCTCCACATCGCCAGCGTGCCGCGCATTCCCGCCGCCTCGATCGACCCGACGATGAAGAACTACCATTGGGGCGATCTCACGCGCGGCCTGTTCGAAGCCCATGACGCCGGGGCGGACACTGCCGTGCTGCTCGACGCCGAGGGTTTCGTCACCGAAGGGCCCGGCTTCAACGTGTTCATGGTCCGCAATGGCGAGGTGTTGACACCCGATCGCGGCGCGCTCGAAGGCATCACCCGCCGCTCGGTGCTGGAACTCTGCGCCCTGACCGGCGTGCCCGCCCGCCTCGCGCCGCTGCGCCGCGAGGACCTGCTTAGCGCCGACGAGATGTTCTGCACCACCACCGCCGGCGGCGTGATGCCGGTTTCGCGGGTCGACGGCCACATCATGGGCAATGACGCCCCCGGGCCGCTGAGCCTGCGGCTGAAGCAACTTTATTGGCAGAAACATGCCGAAGGCTGGCACCGCACCGAGGTGAACTACACCGGTGCCGGAACGATGCCCGCCGCGTGAACGGACGATCCAAAAGCAATCCAGAGGACGACTTCCATGCACAGACGCGACTTCATGACCGGCGCCGCCGCCGGCCTTGCCGGCCTGCTTGTGGCCGCCGCCACAGTTCCCGCAATGGCCGCAGCAAAGGAACTGCGTGTCCTGACCTGGGAAGGCTATGCCGACGAGCCCTGGGTCAAGGCCTTCGAGGCCAGGACCGGCGCCAAGGTGAAGATCACCTATACCGGCAGCGTCGACGAGATCTTCGCCAAGATGACCGCCTCGAAGGGGGAGGATTTCGACGTCATCGCCATCGAGACCTCGTCCTACAAGCGCCTGACGCAGGAAAAGCTGATCCAGCCGGTCGATCTTTCCAAAATCCCCAATGCGGCGAACCTGTTGCCGGCGTTCCGCGACGTCTCCGCCATCATGTTCGATGACAAACCCTATGCGGTTCCCTTCGCCTGGGGCTCGATCCCGCTGATCTACGACAAGGCGGTGTTCGCGCAGCCGCCGGCGAGCTGGAACGTGCTGTGGGACGAACAGTACAAGGGCCGGATCATCGCCATGGACGACGCCAACAATGCGATCGTCACCACCGCGCTGCTGCTCGGCTACAAGGACCCCTTCAACCTGACCGACGCCCAGTTCGCTGAGATCAAGGCCAAGCTGCTCGACCAGAAGCGGTTCGTCTCGACCTATTATGCCGGCTTCGATGACGGGGTCAGCATCTTCGCCCAGGGCGGCGTCGACCTGATGATGTCGATGGGAGAGCCGCAGGCGCCGATGCTGCGCAAGAAGGGTGTCGATGTCGGGCTGACCATCCCGCAGGAGGGTGCCATCGGCTGGATCGACTGCTGGGCGATCAGTGCCGGTGCCCGTGACCCCGAGCTTGCCCATGCCTGGATCGATGCCATGCTGGAGAAACAGGTCGGCACCTATATCAGCGAGAAGACCGGCTACGGAAACACCACCAATGCCGAGGCCAACGCCGCGATCGGCCTGACCTATGCCGACAAGCTGGTGTTCCTGCAGGCCCCGGAGAGTTTCGCCCGGCGCATCGACCTGTGGAACGAGATCAAGGCGACACCGGTCGAATGAACGACGCGTCCAACACCGGAGCCGATGCCGGCATGAGCTTCCGCAACCTCATCCACCTTGCCGGGGTCGGCAAATCCTACGGAGCGGTGAACGTGCTGAAGCCGATCGATCTCGTGATCGGCGATGGCGAGTTCCTTACCATCCTCGGGCCTTCCGGTTCCGGTAAGACCACTATCCTGCGCATGCTCGGCGGCTTCACGCCTCCGAGCGTGGGCCGCATCCTGCTCGACGGCGTCGACATCACCGACATGCCGATCTTCGAACGGCCCTTCAACACGGTGTTCCAGGACTACGCGCTGTTCCCGCATATGAGCGTGGCGCGCAATGTCGGTTACGGACTGAAGATGCGCGGGCGCCCACGCCGGGAGATAGACCGCAAAGTTGCCGACGTCCTCGCCATCGTCGATCTCGCCGACAAGGCACAGCGCTATCCCGCCGAACTGAGCGGCGGCCAGCGCCAGCGCGTGGCGCTGGCCCGCGCCATCGTGTGCGAGCCACGGGTGGTGTTGCTGGACGAGCCGCTGGGCGCGCTCGACGCCGAGTTGCGCCGCTCGATGCAGGACTTCCTGAAAGCCCTGCAGCGCCGCATCCGCACCACCTTCGTCTTCATCACCCACGACCAGGAAGAGGCGATCTCGATGTCGGACCGCATCGTGGTGATGGATCACGGCAAGGTCGAGCAGATCGGCACGCCGAAGGACATCTATTACCGTCCGCAAAGCGAGTTCGTGGCGAAATTTTTCGGCGAGAACAACGTCTTGCCGGCGCGATTGACCGGCTCGGGCGCTTCCCCGGTCGCAGAGAGCCCGCTCGGCAGCCATGCCCTGCTCGGCCCGGCGCCGGCCGACGCCTTTTCGATCGCCATCCGCCCGGAGAGCTTCAGCGTCGGCGATGCCGGCACCGGGACCGCCGGCCAGCGCTCCATGGTCGGCCGACTGGAGAGCCTCACCTTTCTCGGCGCGACCACCCAGCTCGTGGTGCGCCTCGGCGAGGGCTCGCCGCACACCGTCAAGGTGCGGCTGCCGACACCGGATTTGGGGAACGGCATCGGCATCGGCAAGCCGGTGCCGCTGCGCTGGTCCGATGCCGATGTCAGCATCCTGGTCGCGCGGGGCGCGCCATGACCGATCTCTCGCTCGCCACATCCGGCGCCGGTCCGATGATCACGGGCACTCCCTCGCCGCGGCGCCGGCAGGCGCGCCGCATCGTGTTGCGGCTGGCGGTCTATGGCCTGCCGGCGCTGCTGATCCTGGTGCCGCTGGCCACATTTCTCGTCTACAGTTTCTGGATCACCGTTGACGGCCAGGTCGTGCAGACCTTTACCTTGGCCAATTACATCGATTTCCTGGCCAAGCCGGTTTATCGCGGCGTCTTCGTCGGAACGCTGTGGCTCGCCAGCATCGTCGCGGTCACCAGCCTGATCTTTGGCTACATCATTGCCTATCTTGTGTGGCGGCTGGAGGGACGGCTGCGCTACCTCCTGCTGCTGCTCAGCGTGATCCCGCTGGCGATGAACTACATCGTCAAAATCTACGCGATGCGCAGCATCCTCGGCTATAACGGCTTCTTGAACTGGCTGCTGGTCACCGTCGGGCTGCTGGAGGCGCCGAGCAAGCAGTTCATCTTCAACCAGACCGCGGTGATGATCACCATGGCGGTGATCTATCTGCCCTATGCCATCCTGCCGATCTTCCTGTCGCTGGAGCGCATCTCGCCCTCGCTGATGGCGGCCTCCGCCGATCTCGGCGGGCGGCCGGGGCAGACCTTCCGCAACGTTGTGCTGCCGCTCAGCCTGCCGGGCTCGATCGTCGGCGCGCTGTTTGTCATGGTGTTGGCGCTGGGCGACTACCTCACCCCACAAATGGTTGGCGGCAATCAGGGCTTCACCTTCGGTCGCGCGATCTGGAGCCAGTTCGGCATGGCGTTCAATTGGCCGTTCGGTGCCGCGCTGGCCGTGGTGCTGCTGCTCTCGGTCGTGCTCATCATCCTCGCCGCCGCCGTCATCTCCCGCCATGCGAGGGTGAAATGACCGCCACCGAGCGATTGACCATCTCCCTGCTTTGGGTCATCGGCGCCACGGTCTTTGTCGTGCTGTACGGCCCGGCCCTCATGGTGGTGCTGCTGTCGTTCTTCGACATCACCCGCGAGGGCATCGACTGGGGCAGCTTCGGCTTCCAGTGGTACGGGCGGCTCGGCGACAATCCGCAGATGCTCGCCGCGCTCGGCAACACGCTGCTGGTCGGGGCGTGCGCCGTCGTTCTCGCCACCGCGCTGGCGCTCGGCCTTGCCTATTACATGAAGACCGGGGCGCGGCGCGGCCGGGCCTTCGTCGAATTCGTGATATTCCTGCCCTTCGTGCTGCCGGCGATCATTACGGGCATATCGCTGCTCATCGCCTTCCGCGAATTGGGGCTGGAGCGTAGTCTCATTACCGTCACCATCGGGCATGTCGTGCTGATCCTCGCCATCATCTACCGGATGGTGACGATACGGCTGGACAGCCTGGAGAACAGCCAGATCGAGGCCTCGCTCGATCTCGGCGCCAACGGCCGGCAGACATTCTTCCATGTGGTGCTGCCGCAGCTGCGCTCAGCCCTCGTCACCAGCGGGCTGCTCGCCTTCACGCTATCTTTCGACGAGACGCTGGTGACTTTCTTCCTGGTCGGCGGCGATGCGACCTTGCCGATCCGGCTATGGGCGATGATGCGGGTCGGCTTCACTCCGGAAGTGAACGCCCTCGTTTCCATCGTCCTCGTCGTTACAATCACGCTTGCCGTTCTCGGCGCGATGTCTCTTAAGGAGGCGATGGCGAGAAAATAATGAGCATTCGCAACAGCCCAGCGGCAGGACGTGACGTGGCAGACCGAGACACTCCGATAAGCAATGAGCCCCCGGCGCTCGGGAAACTGTTGCGCGACCGGCGTGCGCATCACGGCTGGACACTGGCCGACGTAAGCTCGATGACCGGCATCTCCACCTCGACCTTGTCGAAGATCGAGAACGGTCTGCTCTCCCCAACCTTCGACAAGGTGCTGCAGCTGAGCCGTGGCCTCGGCGTCGAAATCGCCGACCTTCTTGATCCTCCGGTCACCGAGGACCGATCACCCGCCGTCGTCGTCGGCCGCCGCAGCGTCAGCCGGCACTATGAGGGCCAGCAGCTCGACACGAAATACTATACCTACCGTTATCTCTGCTCGGACGTCGCCCATAAGCGCATCATCCCGATCTATATCGAAGTTCGCGCCAAAACGATCGAGCAGGCCGGTGAGATGACCTCCCACGTCGGAGAAGAGTTCGTCCATGTCTTGAAGGGAAAAGTGATGCTTTTCTCTGAGTATTACGAGCCGATACGGCTGGAGGCGGGCGATAGCGTATATTTGGATAGCACGATGAAACACGCTTACATATCTCTGACGGAAGAGCCCAGCGAAATAATGATAACCTGTTCTAGTGCTACACCAAATCTTGCACAAACTCTGCGTGAAATTATAAAAGATAGAATATTGAACGAAAAGCAATGAAATACCCACAGTCCGCAAGGCTTCCAGAACGAGGAATGACGCGAGAGCGGATGTGTTCGACTCTATCGAGCGCTTCTGCCATCGCCGGCGCAGGCACTCGACGCGGGGCGATCTGAGCCCCGTCCGCCCAGGCCATATCGCTAGGGCCTGATCCGATCAGGTGGCGGTGCAATCAGATCGGAAGGTGCTCTAGGGTCGGAATCGGTCGAGTCACGGGCTTGAGCCGGGGATGCGTGCCTTGGGCTCGTGCGGTGAAAGACGCGGATGGCCGCGTCAAGCCCGGCAAGGACGCTCGGCAAGGATACCCCGGCAGGGTGCCGTGCCTCACTCCGCCGCCGCCCGCGCGGCGCGGCACTGGGCGAGCAGGGCGCGCAGCGCCGCCGGGCGCACCGGCTTGTTCAGCACTTCCATCTCGGTCGCCCGGGCGCCGTCGCGCACCCGCTTCGAGCGGTCGGCGGTGATCAGCACCGCCGGCAGGCTTTGGCCGAGCTTCCAGCGCAGCTGCTTGGCCGCCTCGATGCCGTCGCCGGTGTCGAGGTGATAGTCGACTAGCAGGATGTCGGGAGGGGTGCGCCGCTCGCGCAGCATGGCGAGCGCTTCCTCAATGCCGGGGGCTTTCAGCACCTCGCAGCCCCAGCCGCTGAGCAGCGTGTCCATGCCGTCGAGAATGGCGGGGTCGTTGTCGATGCACAGCACGCAAAGACCCTGCAGGCTCGCCAGCGGCCCCGCCGCGCGCGGCGAGGGCGCCTCGCGGGCGGGAATGGCCGGAGCGGCGGGCAGTTCGACCGTGAAGACCGAGCCCTTGCCGGTCACGGAGGACAGGGTGATCGTGTGGTCGAGCACGCGGGCGATGCGCTCGACGATGGAGAGCCCGAGCCCCAGCCCGCGCGCCGCCTTGGCACCCTCGTCGAGCCGCTGGAATTCCTTGAAGATCAGCTTCTGCTTGGCCTGCGGCACGCCGACCCCGGTATCCAGCACCTGTATGCGCAGCTTGCCGCGCCGCCGCCGCACGCCGACCAGCACCCGCCCGCGCGGCGTGTATTTGAGCGCGTTCGACACCAGGTTCTGCAGCAGCCGGCGCAGCAGCCGCCGGTCGGAGCGCACCGCCGCCGAACTCGGCACGAAGGTCAGGCGCAGCCCTTTTTCCATCGCCATCGGGGCGAATTCGACGTCGAGCTGGCGGAAGATCTCGTCGAGCCGCAGCGCGGCGAATTCCGGCTTGTGCGCGCCGGCATCGAGGCGGGAGATATCGAGCAGTGCGCCGAGGATCTCCTCCACCGCCTCCAGCGAGGCATCGACATTGCGGGCGAGGCGGGCGTCGTCGCCGCCTTCGGCGCGTTCCACGAGGCTGGTCGCGTAGAGCCGGGCGGCGTTCAGCGGCTGCAGGATGTCGTGGCTGGCGGCGGCGAGGAAGCGGGTTTTCGAGATGTTGGCCTCGTCCGCCCCGGATTTCGCCAGGGCGAGCTGGGCATTGAGGTTCTCCAGCGCCTTGGTGCGCTCGCGCACGCGCCGCTCCAGCGTCTCGTTGGCGCGCTCCAGTGCCTCGGCGGCCTCCACCGTCGGGGTGATGTCGGTGAAGGTCACCACGACGCCGCCGTCAGGCATGGTGTTGACCCGCACCTCCATCACCACGCCGCGCGGGGCGAGGCGCTCCTGGAAGGCGACGTTACGGCGGACGTAGCGCGACAGCTTCTCGCGCACGATCTCCTCCACCGGGCCGGCGCCGAACTGGCCGGCGGTGGCGTTGAAGCGGATGATCTGGTCGATGCCGACGCCGATGCGCAGGATTTCCGGCGGCAAATCCAGCATCTCGCCGAACTGCCGGTTCCAGGTGACGAGGCGCAGGTCGCGGTCGAACACCGCGATGCCCTGGCGCACATGGTCGAGCGCGGTCTGCAGGATCTCGCGATTGTACTGGATGGCGGCGGAAGCGTCGTCGAGCAGCTTCAGCGCCGCCTTGGTCGAAACGGTGCGCTTTCTCAGCATCAGCGACAGCACGAGCCGCGAGGAGGCGGCGCCGATGGCCGAGGCGAGCAGGTGCTCGGCATAGCGGATGAGCTGGAAGTCCGCCTCGCGGCCCGGCTCCAGCGACACGCCACGCATCGCCGAGACGCTCTCGAACGAGGCACGGGTGCGCTCCTCGCCGAGATAGCGCGCCACCGTGGCGATCAATTCGCCCACCGTGACCGGCGAGCGCCACAGCCGGAAGCTCGGTGCCGAGGGGGCATGCTCGCTCTGCACGAACACGCTGGCCTGAAGCCGCTCGATCGGCGTCGGCCGGCGAATCATCGAGGCGGCGAAGAACACCAGCACGTTGACGGTCAGGCTCCACAGCACGCCGTGCACCAGCGGGCTCGCCTGCACGCCGAGCAGCGCCTGCGGCCGCAGAAAGCCGAGGCCGAACGGACCGTCGGTCAGCAGCGCGTGGCTGAACATCCCGGCGTCGACCAGATTGGGCAGCAGCAGCGTGTAGGCCCAGAACGCGATGCCGGCGGCGATGCCGGCCAGCGCGCCGAGGCCGGTGCCGCGCCGCCAGACCAGGCCGATGAGCAGCGCCGGCCCGAACTGGGCGACGGCGGCGAAGGACAGCAGGCCGATCTGCGCCAGCTGCGCCTCGCCGGTGACGCGGTAATAGAGATAGGCGGCCAGCAGGATGGCGAAGATGGCGATGCGGCGCACCATGAGCAGCCGGTGGCCCATGTCGACATGGTCCGGCGGGGCCCCGCTGCGCCCGGCCTCGTCGCCCTCGCGCAGCCGCCGGCCGCGCACCATCAGCGGCATGAAGATGTCGTTCGACACCATCACCGCCAGCGCCACGGTCTCGACGATCACCATCGCGGTGGCGGCCGACAGCCCACCGACGAAGGCGATCAGCGCCATGGCATGGGCGCCGGTCGACAGCGGCAGGGTGACGACATACATGTCGCCGTCGATGAAGCCGGGCGGAAAGGCGACCAGGCCGGCGACGGCGATGGGGATGACGAACAGGTTGATGAGGACGAGATAGAGCGGGAACAGCCAGCGGGCGGTGCGGATCTCGTTCTCGGAGGTGTTCTCCACCACCGCGACGTGGAACTGGCGCGGCAGCAGCAGGATGGCGAGCGCCGAGAGCAGGGTCATCGCGCCCCAGCTTCCCAGCGTGAAACCGTCGGTCAGCACCGGCAGCACGCCCTTCTCGGCGGCCTTCTCGAACAGGTCGAAGGGGCCGGCGAACATGCCGAACACGACGAACAGCCCGACCGCGAGGAAGCTGACCAGCTTGACGATGGATTCGGTCGCCACCGCCAGCATCAGCCCTTCCTGGTGCTCGGTGGCGTCGATATGGCGGGTGCCGAACAGCACCGCGAACACCGCCATCGCCACCGCGATGGTGAGGGCGAGATCGCCCACCAGCGGGTAATGCAGCCCCAGCCCGTCGAAATCGCCGAGCATGGCCAGCAGCGAGGCCGACACCGCCTTGAGTTGCAGGGCGATGTAGGGCAGCGAGCCGACGATGGCGACACAGGCCACCAGCGCTGCCACGCCCTGGCTCTTGCCGTAGCGGGCGGCGACGAAATCGGCGATCGAGGTGATGTTCTGCGCCTTGGCGAGGCGCACGATCCGCAGCAGGAACGGCGTGCCCAGCGCGAAGATCAGGATCGGGCCGATATAGATGGTCAGGAAGTTGACGCCCTGCGTGGTGGCAAGGCCGACCGAGCCGAAGAAGGTCCAGGAAGTGCAGTAGACCGCCAGCGACAGCGAATAGATATAGGGTCGCCCTTCGCGTCCCCGGCGCGGCAGGCGCCGGTCGCCGAAGCTCGCCACGGCGAACAGGAAGCCGATATAGACGAGCGCGACGGCGATGATGGACCATGCCTGAAGCATGAACTCTCCCGGCGGCGTGGAGCCGCCGTCTTTATGCGCCGGGCGCGCCGCGTCCGGCAAGCGGGCGCGCGCCACGCCGGGCGGGAGAGTTGCGGGCGTCGGCGAGGCGTATCAAAGTGATGCCAGCCAAGTGCAGGAGGCGAGGGGTGTCATGAGCAAGGTTCTCAAGGAGTTCCGCGAATTCGCGGTGAAGGGCAATGTGGTCGATCTCGCCATCGGCGTGATCATCGGCGCCGCCTTCGGGCAGATCGTGTCCTCGATCGTCTCCGACCTGTTCATGCCCGTCGTCGGCGCGGTGTTCGGCGGGCTCGACTTCTCGAACTACTTCGTCGGCCTGTCGTCCAGCGTCACCGCCAACTCGCTCGCCGCGGCGCGCGAGCAGGGCGCGGTGTTCGCCTATGGCCACTTCCTCACCGTGGTGATCAACTTCCTGGTCATCGCCTGGATTCTCTTCCTGGTGGTGAAGGGCATCAACCGGCTGCGCCGCAACGCGGCGAAGGAGCCGCCGCCGCCCGCCCCGCCGACCAAGGAGGAAGTGCTGCTGACGGAAATCCGCGACATTCTGGCAAAGAAGGCCTGAGGCGTCCCACATTACCGGTCCGACAGCCGAAATGGGGGCTGGGAGCGGCGCGCAAGACGCGCTAGAAGCCTTCATCTCGGTTGAGTGCAGAGCGAAATGACGACCTTCACCCGCCTCGCGATTCCCGACGTCGTTCTCGTCCAGCCGGTTCGGCACGGCGACGCGAGAGGCTATTTCTGCGAGACCTACAAGAAGGCGGAATTCGACGCCTTCGGCCTCGACATCGCCTTCGTGCAGGACAATGAATCACTGTCGCGCGAGGTCGGGGTGGTGCGCGGGCTGCACTTCCAGACCCCGCCAATGGCGCAGGCGAAGCTGGTGCGGGCGGTGCGCGGCGCCATTTTCGACGTCGCGGTCGACATCCGCCGGGGCTCGCCCAGCTTCGGCCGCTGGGTGGCGGCGACGCTGACCGCCGCCGGCGGCGAGCAATTGCTGGTGCCGCACGGCTTCGCCCATGGCTTCTGCACGCTGGAGCCGGATACCATCGTCGCCTACAAGGTCGACGCGCCCTATTCGCCGGCTCACGATGCCGGCATCCGATGGGACGACCCCGACCTCGCTATCGACTGGCCGGTGGCCGTAGGCAGTGCGGTGCTCTCGAACAAGGACCGGACGGCGCCGCTGCTGCGCGACTACGCGACGCCCTTCGCCTGTCCGCAGCCGGCGGCGGGAGCGTGAGGTCATGACGGCCATCCCCCAGCGCATTCTGGTCACCGGCGGCGCCGGCTTCATCGGCTCGGCGGTGGTTCGGCGTCTGGTGCGGCAGGGCCGGCAGGTGCTGACCTATGACAAGCTGACCTATGCCGGCAATCTGGCCTCGCTGGCCGAGGTGCACAATCTGCCGGGCCACAGCTTCGTTCAGGCCGACATCTGCGATGGCGCGGCGTTCCGGACCGCACTGGCGGAGTTCCGCCCCGACCTGGTGATGCATCTGGCGGCCGAATCGCATGTCGACCGCTCGATCGACGGGCCGGGCGACTTCATCCGCACCAACATTCTCGGCACCTACACGCTGCTGGAGGAATCGCTCGCCTATTGGCGCTCGCTCGATGGGCCGGCGCGCGGGCGCTTCCGCTTCCACCACATCTCCACCGACGAGGTGTTCGGCACGCTGGGGGCGGAAGGGCTGTTCCGCGAGGACACGCCCTACCAGCCCAACTCGCCCTATTCGGCCTCCAAGGCCTCCTCCGACCATCTGGTGCGGGCCTGGTTCCACACCTATGGCCTGCCGGTGGTGATGTCGAACTGCTCGAACAATTATGGGCCGTACCATTTCCCGGAAAAGCTGATCCCGCTCACCATCCTCAACGCGCTGGAAGGCGCGCCGCTGCCGGTCTACGGCAAGGGCGAGAATGTGCGCGACTGGCTCTACGTCGACGACCATGCCGCGGCGCTGGAACTGATCGCCACGCGCGGGCGGCTGGGCGAGAGCTACAATGTCGGCGGCAATAATGAGCGGCGCAACATCGACGTGGTGCGCACCATCTGCGCCATCATGGACCGCATCGCGCCCGACCCGCGCCGCGGGCCGCGGGAAAACCTCATCAGCTTCGTCACCGACCGCCCCGGCCATGACGCGCGCTACGCCATCGACGCCGGCAAGCTGCAGCGCGAACTCGGCTGGACGCCGTCGGAAACCTTCGAGAGCGGGATCGAGAAGACCGTGCGCTGGTATCTCGACAACCCGGCCTGGTGGGAGCCGCTGAAGGCGCGCTATGCCCGCCAGCGCATCGGGCTGGCCACATGACCCGGCTCCTGCTGCTGGGCGCCGGCGGCCAGCTCGGCCGCGAGATCGCCGCGACGGCCCTCGGCACCGGCGTGGAGCTGGTGGCGCTGGATCGCGCCGGGCTCGACATCACCGACGCCGCCGCTCTCGGCCGCGCGCTGGCGACTTCCCGCCCCGAGGTGGTGATCAACGCCGCCGCCTACACCGCGGTCGACCGCGCCGAGAGCGAGCCGGAGCGGGCGCACCTTATCAACGCCGTTGCGCCGGGCCTGATCGCGGCCGCCTGCGCGCAGGCCGGCGCGGCGCTGATCCACCTCTCCACCGACTATGTGTTCGACGGCACCCGGCAAGGCGCCTATGTCGAGACCGACCCGGTCGCGCCGCTCGGCGTCTATGGCGTCTCCAAGGAGGCGGGTGAGCGGGCGGTGCGCGAGGGGCTGGCGCGCCACCTCATCGTGCGCACCTCCTGGGTCTATGGCATCCATGGCGCGAACTTCCTCAAGACCATGCTGCGGCTCGCCGCCGAGCGCGACCGGCTGACCATCGTCGCCGACCAGCGCGGCTGCCCCACCGCCACCATCGACCTTGCCGAGGGGCTGCTGGCCGCCGCCGGCCCGCTCGCCGCCGGCACGCTGGCGCCGGGCACCTATCACCTCGCCGGCACCGGGGCGACGACGTGGTTCGACTTTGCCGGCGCCATCCTCGCGCGGGCCGGCGCGCATACCGGGCGCCAGCCCGAGATCGTGCCGATCACCACCGCGGACTACCCGACCCCGGCGCGCCGGCCGGCCAATTCGGAGCTGTCGAGCGCATTGTTCGCGCAGGCGGCGGGATTCCGCGCCGCGCCGTGGCAGCAGCGGGTGGTCGAGGTGGTCGACCAGCTTGTCGGCTCGCCGGCGACCTAGAGCCGCACGCCGATGTTTCCACGCATTTTCCTGACGCGAAACGGACATCGCTTCGCTGGAACATGCTCTCACGCGACAGGACAGGGACCGGGGCACCGACATGAAGGGCATCATCCTCGCCGGGGGCTCCGGCACGCGGCTTCACCCGATCACCATGGTGGTGTCGAAGCAGCTTCTGCCAGTCTACGACAAGCCGATGATCTACTACCCGCTCACCACGCTGATGATGGCGGGGATCCGGGACATTCTGGTCATCACCACGCCGCATGACAGCGCGCTGTTCCAGAAGTTGCTCGGCGACGGTGCGCAGTTCGGCCTGGCCTTGAGCTACGCGGTGCAGGAAAGCCCGCGCGGGCTGGCGGATGCCTTCATCGTCGGGCGCGATTTCATCGGCGACGAGCGCGTGGCGCTGGTGCTCGGCGACAATCTGTTCTTCGGCCACGGCCTGCCGGAACTGCTCGCCCAGGCCACCGCCCGCACGCACGGCGCCACCGTGTTCGGCTATCCGGTCAAGGACCCCGAGCGCTATGGCGTGGTCGAGATGGGCGAGGGCGGCAAGGTCGTCTCCATCGAGGAGAAGCCGGCCGTGCCGCGCTCCAATCTGGCGGTGACCGGACTTTACTTCTACGACAACCGCGTGGTGGAGATCGCCGCCGGCCTCAAACCCTCGCCGCGCGGCGAGATCGAGATCACCGACGTCAACCGCGCCTATATGGCGCGCGGCGAACTCAGCGTGCTGATGATGGGCCGGGGCTTCGCCTGGCTCGACACCGGCACGCCGGATTCGCTGCTGGAGGCGGCGCAGTTCGTGCAGATCCTGGAGAGCCGGCAGGGGCTGCGCATCGCCTCGCCGGAGGAAATCGCCTTCCGCGCCGGCTTCATCGACGCCGCCCAGCTCACCCGGCTCGGCGAGGCGCAGCGCAAGTCGCAATATGGCGGCTATCTGCTGCGGCTGGCGGAAGAGGGGCGCTGAGCCGGGGGCGGTCTTGCCGGTGCCGGTCCGCGCCGCGCCGACCCATCGTTCCCGTTCATCGCCGGCTCACGTCTTTTGATGAATGCACGCCGCCCGTCGGTTGTAGACTGGCGTACCGCGCCCTCTTTCAGGTTCTCCCATGCCCGCCGACACTGCTCCGCTCCTGCCGACGCCCTCCCTGCTCGATCACATCCGCCCGCAGGCGCTCTCGCTGCCGGAAAGCGGCATTGTCGAGGTGATGAATTATGGCCGCCGGCATGAGGGGCTGATCCCGCTCTGGGCCGGCGAGGGCGACCTGCCGACGCCCGCCTTCATCAGCGAGGCCGCCACCCGCTCGCTGGCGGCCGGGGAGACCTTCTACACCTGGCAGCGCGGCATACCGGAGCTGCGCGCCGCCATCGCCGGCTATATGCACCGGCTCTACGGCGTGGCGGAGGATCCGGAGCGCTACTACGTCACCGGCTCGGGCATGCAGGCGATCCAGATCGCGCTGGCGCTCACCCTGTCGGCGGGGGAGGAGATCCTCATTCCCTCGCCCGCCTGGCCGAACGCGGCGGCGGCGGCCGAGGTGGTCGGCGCCCGGCCGGTGTTCGTGCCGTTCTCCTTCGACCCGGCGCGCGGCTTCTGGCTCGACCTCGGCCGGCTGGAGAGCGCGGTGACGCCGCGCACGCGGGTCATCTTCATCAATTCGCCGGCCAACCCGACCGGCTTCGTCGCCTCCCACGACACGCTGCGCGGCGTGCTCGACATCGCCCGCCGGCACGGGCTGTGGATCGTCGCCGACGAGATCTATGGCCGCTTCTTCTACGAGGCGGGGGAGGGTGGCCCGGCGCGCGCGCCCTCCTTCCACGACGTGATGGAGGAGGAGGACCGCATCCTGTTCGTGCAGACCTTCTCCAAGAACTGGGCGATGACCGGCTGGCGGCTCGGCTGGATCGAGGCGCACCCCTCGCTCGGCCCGGTGCTGGAGAACCTGATCCAGTACGCGACCTCCGGCGTCGCCGCCTTCATGCAGCGCGCCGGCGTCGCGGCGCTGGAGCGTGGCGAGAGCTTCGTCGCCCACCAGATCGAGCGGGCGCGGCGCGGGCGCGACATCGTGGCCGGGGGGCTGGCCTCGTCCAATCGCGTGCGCTTCGCCTCGCCGCCGGGCGCCTTCTATATGTTCTTCGGCGTCGAGGGCGAGGTGGACATGCGCGCCCTCGCCCTCAGGCTGGTCGACGAGGCGGGCATCGGCCTCGCCCCCGGCACGGCCTTCGGTCCCGGCGGGGAACGCTATATCCGCATGTGCTTCGCCCGCGGCGAGGCGCAGATGAGCGAGGCGACCGACCGGCTGGTGCGCTGGCTGCAGAAATGAGCGTCCCGCGCGGGGCAACCGGCGGAAATCGCGCGGCGATCGGTTGCGGCCCGCGCTCCGGCGGAGCACACTGAAATCATGAGGGATTTCGCGCCATCGCCCGACGCCCCGGCCTCGCCGGCGCCGCACCCGCCCACCGTCTCCGAGGCGCGGCTGCTGTCGGTGCTGGACACCGCCGCCGACGGCATCATCGTCATCGACGAGCATGCGCGCATCCTGATCTTCAACAAGGCCTGCGAGCGCATGTTCGGCGTTCCCGCCGCCGAAGTGGTGGGGAAGAACGTCAAGCTGGTCATGCCGACCGAATATGCGCGCGAGCATGACGCCTATGTCGGCAGCTACATCCGCACCGGGGTGAAGAAGATCATCGGCATCGGCCGCGAAGTGCAGGGCCGGCATGCCGACGGCACGGTGTTTCCGCTGGAACTGTCGGTGGGCGAGGCGGCGACGCCGGACGGGCGGCAGTTCATCGGTATCCTGCGCGACCTGCGCCCGCGCAAGGAGAGCGAGCAGCGGCTCGCCGACCTGCAGGGCGAGTTGGTCCACCTCGCCCGCGTCTCCGCCATCGACGAGATGGGGGCGGCGATCGCCCATGAGCTGAACCAGCCGCTGACCGCCTTGATGCTCTATCTGCAGGCGATCCGCCGCGCACACAGCCGCGGCGTCGACATCGTGACGGTGGTGGGCGACATTCTCGACAAGGCGGCCGGCGAGGCCGAGCGCGCCGGCCACATCATCCAGCGCATGCGCCAGTTCGTCGAGAAGCGCGACCCGGAGCGGCATGTGCGCGCGCTCGATCCGCTGATCGATGAGGCGATCGACCTGACCCTGCTCGGCCAGCGCCACCGCATCCGCATCGACCGCCAGCAAGGTGAGAACCTGCCGCCGGTCTCGGTCGACCCGGTGCAGGTGCAACAGATCGTGGTCAATCTGGTGCGCAACGCCATCGAGGCCGCGTCCGGCGTGGCCGACCCGGCAATCCAGATTCGCACCCGTGCGGACGATGGCGGCGTGGTGCTGGAGGTGCAGGACAATGGCCCCGGCATCGCGCCCGAGGCGCTGCCTAAGCTGTTCGAGGCGTTCGCTAGTTCAAAACGTCGCGGCATGGGGCTCGGCCTTGCGATTTCGCGGACGATCGCCCAGAACCACGGGGGAGACCTTGTGGTCGAGCCGGGCGGCAAGGGCAGGGGCGCGTGTTTTTCGCTGATCCTGCCGGCGGCCGCGGCCGTGCCGGACGAGGTCGGGTGAGGGGAGCCGTCAATGGCGCATCTGGGTGAGGTCTTCATCGTCGACGACGATGCCGCGGTGCGCGACGCGCTCTCGCTCGTGCTCAGCCTCGAAGGCTACCACGTGCGGGGCTTCTCGGATGGCGCGGCCTTCCTCTCGGTGGCCCGCGCCCATGTGCCTTCCTGCGTCGTGCTCGACGTGCACATGCCCGGCCGCTCCGGGCTCGACATCCTCAAGGAGCTGGAGGCCGACCGCTACCCGGCGCCGATCTTCATCATCTCCGGGCAGGGTGACATTCCCATGGCGGTGGACGCGATCCGCCACGGGGCGCTCGACTTCATCGAGAAGCCGTTCGATGCCGACACGGTGCTGGAGCGCGTGCGCGACGCCATCGCCGCCCATGGAAGGCGTGCCTCGGCCGAGCCGGGCGACCTGCTGACGGCGCATTTCCCCGGCCACGACCTGCTCACCCCGCGCGAGCGCGAGGTGCTGGTGCAGATCGCCTCCGGCGCCTCCAACAAGGAAGCCGGGCGCACGCTCGGCATTTCCCCGCGCACCATCGAGGTGCACCGCGCGCGGATCATGGAAAAGCTCGGCGCCAAGAACGCCGCCGACCTGGTGCGCATCGTGCTCAAGGACATGCGCGACTGAGGGGCACAGTGGGAGCGCCACGCCCGTGCAGGACGCGGCGCTCTACGCATCCCTACGAATTGCTGATGTCTCCGCTCTTTTCCACTGTCTCGCAAAAGAGCGGGAGAGAGCCCTTGCGTGTTCATGTGGTCGAGGATGATGCCGGGGTGAGCGATTCGCTGGCCCTGATCCTCCGGAATATCGGTCACACGGTCATCTCCTATCCCGATGCCGAAAGCCTGTTCAGGGCGCCGCTGCCGCAGGCGCGGGACGCGGTGATCGTCGATCTCAGCCTGCCCGGCATTTCCGGCGCCCATCTCGTGCGCTGGCTGCTCAACCTCGCCGCGCCGCCGCGCGTGGTGGTCATCACCGGCCAGTCGCAGGGCTTCATCGACCATCAGCTGCGCGGCCTGGTGCCCACCGGGCTGGTCCGCAAGCCGCTTGATGTCGACGCCATCACCCGGGTGCTGCCGGCCGAAGATGCCGCCGGTTCGCCGGCCTGACGGCTGGCGGGCGGCGGGCGCTTCCGGAAAGTTCCTTACGCAGCCGCCCGAACTGCGCGGGCCCGCTTCGCCCGCTAGCTTGCGCAAGATCAAGGGTGGAGCGACACAGATGCGACAGATCATCGACGAACGCACCGGCGGCACCGTGCGCCCGCCCTGTGGCGCGGAGCCCCACGGCGCGACGATGCGGATCGCCGCCCATGTCACCGTGCTGCACGAGGGCGACCCCGCCCGCCGTATCATGGAAGTGGTCGACGGCGCGGTGATGCTGACCAAGCTGCTGCCGGACGGGCGCCGCCAGGTGGTGGAACTGCTCGGCCCCGGCGACGTGTTCGGCCTCGCCCATGCCGATGCCTATGCCTGCTCGGCCGAGACGCTGACCCCGGCCACCATCAACACCCATGAGCGCGGCGCGCTGGAGCGCGATCCGGTGCTCGCCGCCCGCCTGCTGCGGCGCTTCGAGGCGCAGCTCTGCGTCATGCATTCCCACGCCCTCGTGCTCGGCCGCATGTCGGCATTGGAGCGGGTCGCCTTCTTCCTGCTGCGGCTGATGCCCGACGGCATGGTGGGCACCACGCTGCATCTGTCGATGACCCGGCAGGAGATCGCCGATTTCCTCGGCCTCACGCTGGAGACTGTCAGCCGGGCCTTCTCCGAGCTCAAGCGGCGCGGCCTCGTCGTGTTGCAGCGCGCCGACGAGGTGCGGATTCAGGATCGCGGCAGCATGCGGCGCCTTGCCGGCGCGGCCTGAGCGCGCTCGTTCACCCGTTCCAGCACCTGGGCGCCTCCCTCGCGGGGCGCCCTTTTCTTTGTCGCCTCACACCGCCGCCGAATGGCGGGCGCCCTGGCTCTGCAGCCGGTGGTCGAGCGCCGCCGCAGCGAGCCGCACGAAGGGGCGCCCGGCCGAGGTCATGGCGAGGTGCCCTCCTTCCAGCGTGAGCAGCCCGTCGGCGGCGAGGTCGGCCAGACGCGGGGCGGCCTCGGCGAGGGTCGAGGCGTCGAGCTCGACTTCGAGGTCGCACATCAGCCGCTCGATCAGCGCCCCGCGGGTGACATCCTCGGCGGTGAAGGCGATGCCGCGCACGGTGGCGAAGCCGCCGGCGTCGAGGGCGCGCGCATAGGCGAGGGCGTCCGGCGCGTTCTGCGTGTAGCCCTGCGAGAACCGGCTGATCGCCGAGGCGCCCATGCCCACCAGCACATCGGCCCGGTCGGCGGTGTAGCCTTGGAAGTTGCGCCTGAGCCGCCCGGCCGCCGCCGCGCGGGCCAGCGGATCGTCGGCGCGGGCGAAATGGTCGAGCCCGATGGCGACATAGCCATTGGCGAGCAGCACCTCGCGCGCCGCCTCGCACTGTTCGAGCCGCTCGGCGGCGCCGGGCAGGGCGGCCTCGTCGATCATCTTCTGGTTCGCCCGCATCCACGGCACATGGGCATAGCCGAACAGCGCCAGCCGCTCCGGCGCCAGCAGCGTGGCGAGCTGGGTGGTGCGGCGGATGTCGCGCTCGCTCTGGTGCGGCAGGCCATACATCAGGTCGAGATTGATCGAGGAGATGCCGGCCTCGCGCAGCCGACGCATCGCCCGCTCCACCGTGGCGAAGGGCTGGATGCGGCCGATGGCGCGCTGCACATGGGCACTGAAATCCTGCACCCCGAGGCTGACCCGGTCGACCCCCATGGCGGCCAGCGCGTCGGCGAGGTCGGCATCGGTCTCGCGCGGGTCGAGCTCGAAGGCATGTTCGGCGAGCCGGTCGAGGTCGAAGCTCTCGGCCAGCTTTTCGCCCAGCCGCTTCAGCGTCGCCGGCCCCAGCAGGCTCGGCGTGCCGCCGCCCCAGGCGATATGGGTGACCGCCCGGCCGCCCACGCCGGCGGCGACCAGCCCGATCTCGCGCTCCAGCCGCCCGGCATAGGCCGCCACCGGCTCGGCGCGCTGTGTCGCCTTGGTGGTGCAGCCGCAATAGAAGCAGAGCGCCGGGCAGAACGGCACATGCAGGTAGAGCGAGACGCTGGCCTCGCGCGGCAGGGCGCCGAGCCAGCCGGCATGGACCTGCGGCCCCACCGCACCGGTAAAATGCGGCGCCGTCGGGTAGGAGGTGTAGCGCGGCACGGCCCGCTCGGCATGGATCAGGTTTGCGTTATGCATGCAGATGATTTGACCCGACCCGCCATTCGTCGCATTGATCCGGCGCAAATGGCGCGCGTCGCGGACCCTGCCCGGCGCCTGCCGCGCCTACCCACGTCCCGCGTGCCGCCGGTTCCCGCCTCATGCCCCTTCCCGCCTTCCTGAAGACACCCGGCCCCGCGCCGAAACGATTTGCCTGGTACGCCGCCACGCTGGCGCTCGCCTTTGCCGGCGGGGCCTTCTTCGCCTGGCTCGCCATGCCGGCGGGCTGGCTCTCCGGCGCGCTGGTGGCGACGGCGCTGGCGGCGCTGCTCGGCGCCCCGGTCGGCGTCGAGAAGAACATGCGGCTCGGCGTCTACATCATTCTCGGCACCTCGATGGGCTCGTCGATCACGCCCGACACGCTGCGCGGCATCGCCGCCTGGCCGGTGACCATGGGTGTGCTGGTGGCCTCGGTGCCGGTGATGATGGTGGCGGTGATCGCTTATCTGGAGAAGGTCGCCGGCTGGGACCGGCGCAGCGCCTTCTTCGCCGCCGCGCCGGGCGCGCTCTCCACCGTGCTGGTGATGGCGGAGAGTTCGGGAGCGGACTCGCGGCGCGTGGTGTTCGGCCAGTCGCTGCGGCTGTTCGTGCTGGTGGCGCTGCTGCCGGCGGCGATCGGCGGGCTCGGCCACCAGCCGGCGGGAACGCTGCCGATCAACCCGGTGGTGCCGGACCTGACGAGCTTCTTCATCTCGCTCGGCGTCGGCATTTTCGGCGGCCTGCTGGCCGAGCGCAGCCGCTTTCCCGGCGGGGCGATGGTCGGCGCCATGCTGGCGAGCGCGCTGGTGCATGGATTCGGGCTGATCGAGGGGCGGCTGCCCGACATCTTCCTGATCGTCGGCTTCGTGGTGCTGGGGGCGAATACCGGCAGCCGCTTTGCCGGCACAAGACTGTCGACGCTGCGCAGCTTCCTGGTCGATTCGCTGGTGGCGCTGCTGATCGCCACCGCTGTCGCGCTGGCCTTCGCCGTGCTCGGCGCCTGGCTCGCCGACGAGCCGCTGCCCAAAGTGCTGGTGGCCTATGTGCCGGGTGCGCTGGAGGCGATGACCATCATGGCGTTCGTGCTCGGCATGGACCCGGCTTTTGTCGCCGCGCACCATCTCGTGCGTTTTCTCGGTCTCGCGCTGGCGATTCCGGTGATCGCCCGGCTGTTCTTCGGGCGGGCGGACATTCCCTCCGAGAATGTCGGGATCGACAAGACCGAGCCGAAGGACTGAACCCGGCTTTGCCGCCGTCCGTCCCGGCGGCTATTCCGCCGCCTGCGCCCGATTGACGAAGCCGAGTCCGAGCCGGGTCCACACATCGGTGAGCGCGTGGGCGAGATGGGCGACCAGCGCGTCGTCATGGAACGGGCCGGGGGTGATGCGCAGCCGCTCGGCGCCGCGCGGCACGGTGGGGTAGTTGATCGGCTGGATATAGATGCCGTGCTCGGCCAGCAGCAGGTCGCTCGCCGCCTTGCAGGCCTCGGCATCGCCGACCATGATCGGCACGATGTGGGTGTCGGTGACGATCTGCGGCAGGCCGGCCAGATCCAGCGCGCGCTTGACCTTGGCCACCTGCGCCTGCTGGGCGGCGCGTTCGGCCCCGGAGGCCTTGAGGTGGCGCACGGAAGCCGCGGCCGCCGCCGCCACCGCCGGGGGAAGGGCGGTGGTGAAGATGAAGCCGGGCGCGTAGGAACGCACGGCGTCCATCATCGCACGCGAGCCGGTGATGTAGCCGCCGACCACGCCGAACGCCTTGCCCAGCGTGCCCTCGATGACATCGATGCGGTGCATGACGCCGTCGCGCTCGGCCACGCCGGCGCCGCGCGGGCCATACATGCCGACCGCGTGCACCTCGTCGAGATAGGTCATGGCGCCGTAGCGCTCGGCGAGGTCGCAGATGGCGCCGATCGGGGAGATGTCGCCATCCATCGAATAGATGCTCTCGAACACGATGAGCTTGGGGCGGTCGCCGGCCGCCTGCAGCAACTCCTCAAGATGGGCGAGGTCGTTATGGCGGAAGATCGCCTTGTCGCGGCCGGCCTGGCGCACGCCCTCGATCATCGAATTGTGGTTGAGCGCGTCCGACAGGATCAGGCAATCGGGAATGAGCTTGGCGAGGGTGGAGATGCCGGTCTGGTTGGAGACATAGCCGGAGGTGAAGACGAGGCCGGCTTCCTTGCCGTGAAGATCGGCAAGCTCGGCCTCCAGCCCGACCACGGCATGGCTGTTGCCGGAGATGTTGCGGGTGCCGCCGGCGCCGGCGCCGGCCTGCCGGGCGGTGGCGCACATCGCCTCCACCACGGTGTCGTGGCAGCCCATGCCGAGATAGTCGTTGGAGCACCAGATGACGATGTCGCGCTCGCCCTCGGGGGTGTGCCAGACCGCGTGCGGGAAGCGCCCGGTATCGCGTTCGATCTCGGCGAAGGTGCGGTAGCGGCGCTCGTTCTTGAGCGTGTCGACGGCATCCTGGAAAAAGCGGGCGTAGTCCATGGCGCATCCCAACTGGGCCTTGCCGGCGACCCGGCAGGGCACTGTTCGGGCACCATGAACTTTGGAGCGGTTCCGATCAACCCGGCAAAGCCCTGACGCGGCGATCGGGCGCGCCTATTGGAAAAAGCGCCTGCTCACGTCTCCGCGAGGCCGCGCACCTGCGCCAGCGTCATCGGCAGGGCGGCGCTGCCGTCGAAATAGACGAAGCGCAGCGTGCGCCGGCGCGAGGCCATGGCGGCGGGCAGCGGATCGTAGCGAAAGCTGCCGCCGCCCAGATGCGGCATCACCGCGCCGACATCGGTGGTCTCGCCGGTCTCGACCCGCAGCAGGCTCACGCGCGTGCCCCCGGACGTCACCGCCTCGAACGGCACGCGGGCGAGGCGCAGGAAGCTGGTCGGGTCGCTGGCGGTGGCGAAGCTCTCGACGAACGCCTTCTCCACCAGGTCGAGGTCGGGCTCGGCACGGGCGTGGTCGCCCGCCTCCGGCGGCTGCGGCAAATGCGGCGTCTGCCACTGCGCGGCGCGCGGCGGCTGGCCGTGATTGTGGCCGTGGGAATGCGCCTCGGCATGGGAATGCCCGCCGGCGCCGTGGGGTTCGTGGTGATGATGATCGTGGCCGCGATGCATGTCTTAAGCCTTCTGCGTGCTTCGAGGCCGCCTGCGGCGGCACCTCAGCATGACGATGTCCAATGAACCGCCGTCATCCCGAGGTGCCCGGGCAAAGCCCGGGCCTCGAAGGATCTCGTCCGGGCGCGGGTTCAAAAGCTCACCGGCTTGTCGATCATGTGCTTGTGGCTTCCCAGCTTGCCATGGGCGAGCATGGAGCCGAGCGCCTCCACCACCACGCGGGTGGCGAACAGGGCGGTGATGTCGGAGGTGTCGTAGGGCGGCGAGACCTCGACCACCTCCAGCCCGCACAGCCCTTCCGCCGCCACCAGCCCGAGGATCTTCAGCGCCTCGCGCGGCAGGAACCCGCCCGGCTCGGGCCAGCCGGTGCCGGGCACGAAGCCGCAGTCGATGGAATCGACATCGAACGAGATGTAGACCGCGTCCGCGTCCTTCCATGCCAGTTCCAGCGCGATCTCGGCCGCCTTCTCCAGCCCTATCTTCTCGATGTCGTCGATGGTCAGCACGTTTGTGCCGCGCTTCCTCGCCTCCTGCACGCCATAGCGCGGCACCTGCCAGCCGCCGATGCCGAGTTGCACCAGGTTCTTGGGCGAGACATTCGGCAGGTTGGTCGCCCAGTACCAGGGCGTGGTGTGCATGCGCTCGTCGAGATCCTTCTCCTGGATGTCGATGTGGCGGTCGAAATGGATGATGCCGATACGCTTGGAGGTGCATTCGGCGATGCCGCGCACGCAGGGAAAGCCGATCGAATGGTCGCCGCCCAGCATGATCGGCAGCGCGCCGGAGGAGAAGACGTGGGAGACGCCCTTGGAGATCTGGTCGAAGCTCTTCTCCAGGTTCGCCGGGATGGTGAACACGTCGCCGGCGTCGCACAGCGTCATCTGCTCGCGCAGATCGACGCCGAGCTCGTAATTATAGGGGGTGTACAGCGCCGAGATGCGGCGGATGCCCTGCGGCCCGAAGCGGGTGCCGGGGCGGTAGGTGGTTCCTGAATCGAACGGAATGCCGAGCACGGCGGCGTCGTAGCGGCCGACATCGCGGACATTCTCGACGTAAGGGGCCTTCATGAAGGTGTTGATGCCGGCGAAATGCGGCAGCTCGCCGCGCGCGAAAGTGGGGATCGACTTGTCGGTGATCGAATCGGCGCCGGGCAGGCCCATGTCGAGCGCCCATTGCTGCTCCTTGCGCCAGCCATCCTCGGAGAGTCGTTCCTCGGCCTCCAGCGCCTTCCAGCCCTGCATTCCCCGGATCTCGAAATTAGGGTGATGAAGGCGTCGGCGCGCCGGCGCCGGGGCGAGGCCGGCGAAACGGGTGGAACGCTCGGGGGGACTCGTCCGGAAGGGGTGATGCATCGGTGTCTCCGTTCGTCGAAGGGCCTTGACGGCCTTCGCGAGGAGACCCTGGCGCGCACGCGGAAGGGTCTTCGCCGCGAATGCCGCCGCGCGAGCCTCCCGGGCTTTTGTCCCGCCGTGGACCGGGCGCTGTCGGCGCGCCCGGCTGCCCCTCTCGGACCAGCGCGCCGCGACAGCGTCAGCGGCACCGGAACCCTAGGGACATTTGCGATGAGGTTAGATCGGCCCGGCGCCGGGCGAAAGCCCCGATAAGCGGCATTTGCCGGCGTCGCCGCCGAAAAATCCGGCGCCGCCTATTTGGTGCCGAAGATGCGGTCGCCGGCATCGCCGATGCCCGGCACGATGTAGCCGTGCTCGTTGAGGTGGCTGTCCACCGCCGCCGTATAGACCGGCACGTCGGGGTGGGCGTCGTGCAGCGTCGTCAGCCCCTCCGGCGCGGCGATGAGGCAGACGAACTTGATCGAGTGGCAGCCCGCCGCCTTGACCTCCGACACCGCCGCCGCCGCCGAATTGCCGGTCGCCAGCATCGGGTCGAGGATGAGCGCGGTGCGCTCGGAAATGTCGCGCGGCAGCTTGAGATAATATTCCACCGCCGCCAGCGAGACCGGGTCGCGGTAGAGCCCGACATGGCCGACCCGCGCGGCCGGCAGGATTTCCAGCATGCCCTCCAGAATGCCGCCGCCCGCCCGCAGCACCGAGACGAGGCAGAGCTTCTTGCCGGCGAGGATGGGCGCCTGCATGGTCGCCAGCGGGGTCTCGATCTCGATCGTCTCGGTCGGCATGTCGCGCGTCACCTCATAGGCCAGCAGCATGCTGATCTCGCGCAGCAGCAGCCGGAACTCGTTGGCCGGCGTGCGCGAGCGCCGCATCAGCGTCAGCTTGTGCTGGATCAGCGGGTGATCGACGACGACGGTGCTCGGCGGCAGGCTTGCCTCGGTCAGGATGGGCGGCGCGGCGGTGGTGGGCGCGTTCATGGTCGGCGTCTCGCTCTCTGGGGCGCGGCCTGCGGCCCGTGCCGGAGCCTGCCATTGAGGTCAGGATAGCGCGAAATCCGATACAAGAAACGGACCACTTCGTCCGTTTTCGGCAGGCGCCATGCGCGCGCCCTTGTGGCGCCCCCTTGCCGCGCCCCCTTGCGGAACGCACCGTTTCACGCTCACATATGTTGCTTCCAGAACGCCGGTGCTGTCGCCGGCCTCCGAAGCGAGCCAGCCATGTCCGTCAATGCCAGTGCAGGCGGTCGTTCCCGCAACCACATCGTCCTCACCTCCCACGGCGCGCCGACCGGCGTTGCCGCCGACGGCCCGGTGCTGAACTGGGGCGCACCCGACCCGGCGCTGCGCGGCCCTGTCGTCGCCACCCTCACCGACATGAAGCGGCGCAACGCCATCGGCACCCATGCCGGCGGCTACGCGGTCTATCGGGCGCTGGCCATCGCCGCCGGGGCGCTGCCGGCCGATTTCAAGGCCGACCTCACCAATACCGCCCCTTCCGACATCATCGGCCCCCATCCGCAATGGGGCGATCCGGCCAAGATCGTCTCGCTCGACCCGTTCGGTCACATGATCGGCGAGGCTTTCGGCGCGGCGGTGGCGGCGGGACTCGACGTGCGCCCGAGCATCGCCATCACCCGCGCCCATATCGACATGCCGGAAATCCGCGACGCGCTGCGCGCCGGCCGGCTGAAGGTCGATGGCGACATCATCGGCCCGAAGGGCGACGTGCGGGTCACCAAGGCGGCGATCGAGCCGGTCTGGTACCTGCCGGGCATTGCCGAACGCTTCGGCGTGAGCGAGGGCGCGCTGCGCCGGGCGCTGTTCGAGCATACCGGCGGCATGTTTCCCGAACTGGTCACCCGCGGCGACCTCAAGGTGTTCCTGCCGCCCATCGGCGGCATGACGCTGTACATGTTCGGTGATCCCGCCAAGCTCGGCGACGGTGTCACCCCGCTGGCCTGCCGGGTGCATGACGAGTGCAACGGCTCGGACGTGTTTTCCTCCGACATCTGCACCTGCCGGCCCTATCTCGCCCATGGCATCGAGATCTGCGTGGAGATGGCGCAGCAGGGCGGGGTCGGGCTCGTGGTCTACAACCGCAAGGAGGGCCGTGCGCTGGGCGAGGTGACCAAGTTCCTCGTCTACAACGCCCGCAAGCGGCAGGAGGGCGGAGACCTCCCCGAGACCTATTTCAAGCGCACCGAATGCGTCGCCGGGGTGCAGGACATGCGCTTTCAGGAACTCATGCCGGACGTGTTCCACTGGCTGGGGATCACCCGAATCGACCGCTTCGCCTCGATGAGCGACATGAAGTTCAACGCGCTGGAGCGCGCCGGCATCGAGGTGGTGGAGCGGGTGGCCATCCCCGAGGATCTCATCCCGCCGGACGCCCGCGTCGAGATGGAGGCGAAGGTCTCGGCCGGCTATTACGGCGGCGGCTTCCAGAGCCAGTTCGATGCCACTCAGGGGCGGGCGCTGGAGGAATAGGGGGCGCTATCCCCATGACAGCGTCATGGCCGGGCCAAGCCCGGCCATCCACGCCTTGGGTTTGGACGTGGCGCTAGGTTTTTCTCCTTGCCCACCCGCGCCACCTCATCCTGAGGTGCCCGGCGCAAGCCGGGCTTTGAGGGATGGTCATCGCAGAGCCGCCCAAGAGAGCATCCTTCGAGGCTCGCTGCGCTCGCACCTCAGGATGACGTCGCGCCGGGGCGGACGTCGGAGAAAGAAAGTACCGCATGACCCCGCCTGCCATGATCCCCCCCGAACTCGCCGCGCTGCGCTCGCCCGCCGCCGTGCGGGCGCGCAGCCACCAGGTGCTCGATTATGTGCGGGAAGGGCGCTCGCCGCATTTCACGCTCGATCTCGCCGCGCTGGACAAGGTGGCGGACTATGTGGCGGAGGTGACGCGGCAGGACTATCCGACCCTCGACATCCCCTATCACAGCCGCTGGCGGCACTTCGATGCCGGCGGCGTGGGGCGCTGGCACGCCCTCGCCGGGCGGTTGGAGACGGCGGACGCCGCCGAGCGGGCGCGCACCATGATCGACCTCGCCGTGGTGAGCGTGCTGCTCGACGCCGGCGCCGGCGATTCCTGGCGCTATCATGAGGACGAAACCGGCCTGACCCTCGGCCGCTCGGAAGGGCTGGCGGTGGCGAGTTTCGACATGTTCGCGGCCGGCGGGTTTTCCTGCGACCCGGCGCACAGGCTGCGCGCCGACGCGCCGGCGCTGATCGCCCTCGATGCGGCGACGCTCGCCCGGCATTTCCAGGTCTCCGACGCCAATCCGCTGGTCGGGCTCGCCGGCCGGGCGGCGCTGCTGAACCGGCTCGGCGAGGCGGTGGCGGCGCGGCCAGATATTTTCGGCGCGGCCGGGCGGCCGGGCGGGCTCTACGATACGCTGGCCCCGCAGGCGCGGATCGGCCGCCTGCCGGCCGAGACCATTCTCAAGGCGCTGCTCGACGGGCTCTCCGTCATCTGGCCCTCGGGGCTGGAGGTGGCGGGCGTGGCGCTGGGCGATGTCGGGCGCCACCCGGCGGTGCGGATGGACGACCTGTCCGACCAACTGGTGCCGTTCCACAAGCTGTCGCAGTGGTTGACCTATTCGCTGCTGGAGCCATTCGAGGCGTCGGGCCTCGCCATCACCGATCTCGACGCGCTCACCGCGCTGCCGGAATACCGCAATGGCGGGCTGCTGCTCGACCTCGGCGCCATCGTGCCGCGCGCGCCGCTCGACCCGGCGGTGAAGCACCGCGTCGAGTCCGAGCTGGTGGTGGAGTGGCGCGCGCTCACCGTGGCGCTGATGGACCTGCTCGCCGACCGGGTGCGCGAGCGGCTGGGGCTCGACGCATCGCAGTTCCCGCTCGCCAGGCTGCTGCAGGGCGGCACCTGGACGGCGGGGCGCCGCATTGCCGCCGAGCGCCGCCCGCCCGCCGGCCCGCCGCCGCTCGCCATCGACGCCGACGGCACGGTGTTCTGAAAACGCTACCCCCTCCCCGCCGGGGAGAGGGGGCCGCGCGGCCTCTCCTCAATCGAGCTGCGCGCCGGACGCCTTCACGATCGGCGCCCATTTGGCGATTTCCTTCTTCACGTGCTCGCCCAGTTCCTCCGGCGTCGAGCCGACCGAAACCGCGCTGAAATCGGCGAGGCGCGCCTGCACCTTGGGGTCCGCCAGCGCCTTGTTGGCGGCGGCGTTGAGCGTGGCGACCACCTCCGGCGGGGTGCCGGCGGGGGCGAAGACGGCGTTCCAGGTATAGGTCTCGTAGCCCGGCACCGCCTCGGCGATGGCCGGCAGGTCGGGGAAGGAGGGCGCCCGCTTCGCCGTGGTCACGCCGAGTGCCCGCAGCTTGCCGGACTTGATGTGGCCGGTGGAGGAGGGGAGGTTGTCGAACATGATCGGCACCTGCCCGGACAGCACGTCGATCAGCGCCGGCCCGGCGCCCTGATAGGGGATGTGCTGCATGTCGACATCGGCCATGCTCTTGAACAGCTCGCCCGAAAGATGCAGCGGCGTGCCGTTGCCGGACGAGGCGTAGGCGTATTTGTCCGGGTCCTTCTTGAGCAGGGCGATCAGTTCCTCGGTGGTCTTGGCCGGGAAGTCGGGGTTCACCACCAGCACGTTCGGCACGATCACCAGCAGCGACACCGGCGCGAAGCTGGTCACCGGGTCATAGGGCATCTTCTTGTACAGCGTCGGGTTCAGCGCGTGGGTAGCCACCGTGCCCATCAGGATGGTGTAGCCGTCCGGCGTCGCCTTGGCGACCTGCGCCGCGCCGAGATTGCCGCCGGCGCCGCCCTTGTTCTCCACCACCACTGGCTGGCCGAGCTCGGCGCTCATGCGCTCGGCGATCAGCCGGCCGACCAGATCGGTGGAGCCGCCGGCGGAAAAGGGGATGACCAGCGTGACCGGTCGGGTGGGAAAATCCTGCGCGGCGGCGGCGCCGATGGCGAAGAGCGAGGCCATGGCGGCGGCGAAAAGCGTGCGTCTCATCGGCGAACTCCCTTGCGTCCGCGCCCCATGCGCGGCTGGGCCTCTGCGGGCCGTTATCCGATGGAGAGTGCGGCATCGCGCGCTCAGGCTCAATCCGTCCTATGTCGCAGGCCGCCGGCTTGATTCGCCGTCATCCGCGCGTGCCGGGCGCGCGAATCCGGGCAGCACGCGCTGCGACTGCCTGATTTTTAGGCAGTGACCCGACCTTTGGGGTATTCTATTCCGGGCCGGCGGGCCGGCCCATTCGCCCACGCGAGCCGGGCCGGCCTTCGCGGCGGGGTTGCCCGACTGGCATATCGCTTGCGTAGCTACCGCCTGTTCGGAGCAGCAGGGGAGCCATGCCGACCACATGAGCAAGGGCGCCGACATTGAACTCATCGACGTCACCAAGCGCTACGGCGCCGCGCTGGCGGTCGATTCCGTCACGCTGAAGATCCCGGCCGGCACCTATTGCTGCCTGCTCGGCCCTTCCGGCTGCGGCAAGACCACCACGCTGCGCATGATCGCCGGGCATGAGAGCATCACGGAAGGCGACATCAGGCTCGGGCCGAGCGTGGTCACCGACCTGCCGCCGGCCAAGCGCGGCACGGCGATGATGTTCCAGAGCTACGCGCTGTTTCCCCATCTCGACACCGTCGACAATGTCGCCTTCTCGCTGAAGATGAAGGGCGTCGACAGGCCCACGCGCCGCGCCAGGGCGATGGAGATGCTGAAGCTGGTGCAGATGGACCATCTCGCCGAGCGCCGGCCGGCGCAGCTTTCCGGCGGCCAGCAGCAGCGCGTGGCGCTGGCGCGGGCGCTGATCACCGATCCGCAGGCGCTTCTCCTCGACGAGCCGCTCTCCGCTCTCGACCCCTTCCTCAAGATCAGGGTGCGGCAGGAACTGAAGCGGCTTCAGCTTCGGCTCGGCATTTCGTTCATCCACGTCACCCACAGCCAGGAAGAGGCGATGGCGCTGTCCGACCTGGTGGTGGTGATGAATGGCGGGCGGATCGAGCAGGCGGGCACGCCGCGCGAGGTGTTCAACCGTCCCGCCACCGCCTTTGTGGCCCGCTTCATGGGCGACCATAACGTGATCACCGGGCGGGTGACGCAGGTGGGCGACGACGACGTGACCTTCGAAGTGCCGGGCGGGGCCTCGTTCCGGGCGCCGGTCGGGCCGGGTCTGGAGCCGGGGGCGCCGGTGGAGATCGCCGTGCGCACCGACCGGGTGACGCTGGGTGGCGGCACGTTGCCCGGCTGCGGCCTCACCGGCCTTGTCCAGAACATCGAATATCACGGCCAGAAGGTGCAGGTGGCGCTGGCCGCTCCCGGCGTCGCCGAATTCGCGGTGCAGGTGCCGGAAACCGCCTTCTTCGCCGCCCCGCTCAGCGTCGGCGATGCCGTGCCGCTCGCCTGGACGCCGCAGGACGTGCACATCCTCGCCGCCTCGCCCGCGGCCTGAACCATCTCGATCCAAAGCCCTTCTCGACCTACGCCAACGCCGATAACGCTCGGGAGACATCGATGAGCCAGAAGATCACGGACCGCACCGGCGCCGCGGGCGCCACCCCCGGCAAGGCCGAGGTGAAAGGCGCCTGGGTGAGCCGCCGCGGCCTGCTGAAGGGGGCGGCGGCGCTCGGTGGCCTTGCCGTCGGCGGGCAGGCGGTGACCGGCTTCCCGACCGTGTGGGCGCAGAACCCGATCACGCTGCGCCAGTTCGGCACCGGCGTGTCGAACCTCAACGCCATCGCCGAGAAATGCAAGGCGGACCTCGGCATCACCCTGCAGATGACCGCGCTCGATTCCGACGCGGTGTCGCAGCGCGTGGTGACGCAGGCCAATTCGTTCGACATCGCCGACATCGAATACTGGATCTGCAAGAAGGTGTTCGCGGCGGGCACGCTGCAGCCGATGGATGTGGCCAAGATCAAATATTACGACCAGATCGTGCCGATCTTCACCACCGGCAAGCTCACTCCGGATTCCAAGGTCGCACAGGGCACCGCGCCCAACACGGTCGGCTTCGTCGAGGGACCGGACTCCAAGACGTTCGCGCCCGCGCCGACCCAGTGGATGACGCTGATCCCGACCATCTACAACGCCGACACGCTGGGCATCCGCCCCGACCTCGTCGGCCGGCCGATCAAGAACTGGAAGGACATTCTCGACCCCGCCTTCAAGGGCAAGACCTCGATCATCAACATCCCGTCCATCGGCATCATGGACGCGGCGATGATCTGCGAGAGCGCGGGCATCATCAAATATGGCGACAAGGGCAACATGACCAAGGCGGAGATCGACACCACGATCGATTTCCTCATCAAGACCAAGAAGGCCGGCCAGTTCCGCGCCTTCTGGAAGACCTTCGACGAGAGCGTGAACCTGATGGCCTCGGGCGAGGTCGTCATCCAGTCCATGTGGTCGCCGGCGGTGGCGGCGGTGCGCTCCAAGGGCGTTCCCTGCGTCTACCAGCCACTGGAGGAAGGCTACCGCGCCTGGGGCGGCGGCCTCGGCATCGCCAGGCACCTCAAGGGCGCGCAACTCGATGCGGCCTATGAATACATCAACTGGTACCTCTCCGGCTGGGTCGGCGCCTATCTCAACCGGCAGGGCTACTATTCCGCCGTGCTTTCCACCGCCGAGAAGAACATGACGCCGGACGAATGGGCGTTCTGGATGCTCGGCCAGCCGGCCAAGGCCGATATCCTCTCGCCCGAGGGCAAGGTGATGTACACGGCCGGCGCGGTGCGCGATGGCGGTTCCTTCGAGGAGCGCATGGGCGCGGTGGCCTGCTGGAATTCGGTGATGGACGAGGACCGCTACATGGTCCGCCGCTGGAACGAGTTCATCGCCGCGTGAGAAAGCCTGCGAGGCGTCGCGGGCCTGCGTGCTTCGAGGCTTCCGCCCGCATCTCAGCATGACGAGGGGAGGGGCCTATCGCACCCCTCCCTCACGACGTGATCCTGAGGTGCCGGGCGCAGCCCGGCCTCGAAGGATGTTCGTGAATGCCGACCTTCACCGGAAGCCCTGCATGACCCTGTCCCGGATCGTACCCTACCTCCAGGCGACGCCGCTGACGCTGATCCTGGCGGCGTTCCTCGTGCTGCCGATCGCCACCATCGTGATGGTGAGCTTCTGGGACTATGATTCGATCCAGATATTCCCGGCCTTCGTCTTCACCAATTACGAGGAGACGATCACCTCGCCGGTGACCTGGAGCACCTATCTCAACACGCTGAAATATGCCGGCATCGTCTGGGCGTTGACGCTCGCGATCGGCTTCTGGGTCGCCTACTACCTCGCCTTCCACATCCGCTCGGCGACCATGCAGATGGTGCTGTTCCTGGTCTGCACCATTCCGTTCCTGACCTCGAACATCATCCGCATGATCTCGTGGATCCCGTTCCTCGGCCGCAACGGGCTGCTGAACCAGACGCTGATGACGATGGGCGTGATCGACCAGCCGCTGGAGTTCCTGCTGTTCTCCGATTTCGCCGTGGTGCTGGCGATGGTGCATCTCTACACGCTGTTCATGGTGACGCCGATCTTCAACACGCTGATGCGGATCGACCGGGCGCTGATCGAGGCGGCGCGGGACGCGGGAGCGAGCGCGTTCCAGATCCTCACCAACGTGATCATCCCGCTGGCCAAGCCGGGCATCGCCATCGGCTCGATCTTCGTCGTCACGCTGGTGATGGGCGATTTCATCACCGTGCGCTTCATGTCCGGCGGCCAGTCGGCCTCGGTGGGGCTGATGATGGCGAACCAGATCGCGCTGCTGCAATACCCGGCGGCGGCGGCCAATGCGGTGATCCTGCTGGCGCTGGTGCTGCTGATGGTCGCCGCCATCCTGCGCATCGTCAACATCCGCAAGGAGCTGTGAGGATGAGGGCGGGAAAGGCGCGCGCGGCGAGCCTCCTTCGAGGCCCGGCCGCTGGCCGGGCACCTCGGGATGACGTTGACCCTGCGGGAGCAACGGCCCGTCATGCTGAGGTGCGAGCGGCAGCGAGCCTCGAAGCACGCAGGCGCTTGGGGAGGATCAGCCGATGAACTCGGAAAAGCGTGGCCCCGGCTTCTACGTGCTCACCGCCTTCTTCGTGCTGTTCGTGCTGTTCCTGTACGGACCGATGACGACCATCTTCATCCTCTCCTTCCAGGGGCCGAATGGCGGGCTGACCTTTCCGATGAACGGGGTCTCGCTGCGCTGGTTCGAGAACCTGCTGTTCGAGCAGCAGGCGGTGGGCGATTTCGGCGGCGCCTTCTCGCGCTCGCTGCTTCTCGGCCTGATGGCCATGCTGACGACGGTGGTGGTGTCGCTGCTGGCCGGCCTCGCCTTCCGCCGCCGCTTCCTCGGCAGCGGGCCGCTGTTCTACCTCACCATCGCCAGCCTCATCGTCCCCTCGATCCTCATCTCCCTCGGCATCGGTCTCGCCTTCAACGTGTTAGGACTTGAACCTGCCTGGTACTCCTCCGGCTTCGGCGCGCATCTCACCTGGACACTGCCCTTCGGCCTTCTGATCATGTTCGCGGTGTTCAACCGCTTCAACCCGGCCTATGAGGAAGCCGCGCGCGACCTCGGCGCCAGCCCGTGGCAGACCTTCGCCCATGTGGTGCTGCCGATCATCCTGCCGAGCCTCATCGGCGTCGGCCTGTTCGGCTTCACCCTGTCCTATGACGAGTTCGCCCGCACGCTGATGACCTCGGGCAGCTTCAATACGCTGCCGCTGGAGATCTACGGCATGACCACCAATGTCACCACGCCGGTGCTTTATGCGCTGGGCACGGTGACGACGCTGTTCTCCATGGGGGTGATCCTCATCGCCCTGGTGATGATCGCGGTGCTGCGCAAGCGCCGCGCCCGCCGGCTGGCGGGGTGAGGTGCCGCAACGGAAACTCGTGTTCTTCCAGCGACTTGTGACGAAAATCACGGCGGTCGACAGGGAACCGGATGGTTCCGGCCCCGTTGGTGTCCCGATAAGCCGCGTGTCTGCGCCGGTTGTTCTGCGCGGGATGAAGGCGCGGCATCACGGGAGAGACGCCATGAACATCTGCACCACGGACCGCAGCATCTGCGATCTGCTCCGCGAGGTGGCCAAGGATGACCGCAAGCACGCGCTGACCATCAAGCTGCGCAGCGGCGACATGATTACCGCCTACGGCCCGATCGAGGTCGCCGACCGCTTCATGCTGTGCCGGCTGCACGACAATAATTATGAAGGCAGCCAGCTGGTGGCGCTCGACACCATCGAGTTCATCCGCTGACGGCGTGGCGGCCTGTGCCGGCTCCCTGCCGGGGACGACGGAGATGCTGTCCGCGCGCCCCTGTCGCGGCGCCGGGGATTTGCTAGGATGCATCGAGCGGCCCGATCAGGCGGGCCGGCGGCCGGCGGTTCCATGGGCTGCGGCCACATCTTGCGGGAGCCGAATCATGCGTCGCGCCTTCTTCCTGTCGACCGCGCTGATCCTTGCTGCCTCGTCGGCCTCGGCCGATGAGGTGGCGAATTCCACGACGATGAGTTGCGCGGCGGTGGCGGCGCTGGTGCAGCAGCGTGGCCAGGTGGTGTTCGAAACCGGTGGCGGCGATCTGAGCCGGGTCGTTGCCAATCCCAGCCTGTGCAGCGCCTCCGACGGCGGCGCGCCGATCTGGATTCCCTCGCAGGACCAGAGCCAGTGCCTCGCCGGCTATCGCTGCGTGGAGCGCGAGGGCCACGGCAACTAAAGCATTTCCCCGCTTCTTTGAAACGGGAAATGCTTTAGCTTGTTGAGTTCGCGCGTTTTCCTGCCGCGAACCGGTATCCCACTTCGCTCGAAAACGCTCTAGCCGCCGCGCCCGCGGGAAGGGCGGCAGGCCAGGGGCTATCGGCTCTGCTTGATGGTGCGGGAGATCGGCATCGATCCGGGCGCCTGCAGCGGCGCCGCGCCAGCTTAACGGCCGGCCTCTGCCCCTTGAGTGACGGCGGCGTCGGCGTGGACGACAAGTTCGCGCGCCGCCAGCCCGGAAAGAAACGCCAGAACGTCGCGGCGGATGTCGTCGATCGGGCCATCATAGGCCCTCGCCAGTTCCGCGCAGAGCTGGCCGATCTCGACCGGCTGCTCCAGCCGGTTCCAGATCTCGGTGCCGGTCGCGTCGAACTGGCAACAGGCGCCGTTCTCGACATTCATCATCACGATTTCGCCCTCCAGCTCGGCGGCCAGGCTCTCCGGGAACGGCAGATGCGGCCGACGGGCAGGGCGGGCATCTCCTCCGGCCGCCAGTAGCGGTGCAAATGCCGCTGCCCGCCGTGAACCGTGGGAATGTGGCCGGGCGGTACGCGGGAAAGGTCGCGGTAGAGCGTGCGGGTGCCGTGTGCCGGCAGCAGCGCCAGATAGGCGTCGATCTCGGCCTCGTCGAGCGCGTTCGACACATCGGGAACGGCGAAAAGCCCCTTCGGCATCGAGGCGAAGGCGAAGAAGCCCGGGCCATGGGCGAAGAACAGCGGTCGGCTGCCGATGAAGTCGCGCGCCAGCAGCAGGCGCCCCGCCTGCCGGTCCCACAGGGCGAAGGCGAAATCCCACCTCGGCCGGTCGACGCAACCCTCGCCCCAGCGCTGATAGGCGGCCATGATGAGCCCGGCATCGCCCACCCGGTCGGGGCCGGTCATCTGCGCCGGCGCCCCCTGCGCGCGAAGTGTTTGCCAATGGGCTATCGCGGCGGAGGATCAGGCCACGCTCGACGAGCACGCCGATATGGCCGTGCCATGTGGTCGGCGCCTGCCGCTGGCGCGAGCCGCCAGCTGTTCGTTCGACGGTCCGACGCCGAGAGCCGTTTCGGAATGGAAGCTGAGCAGGGCGTTCAGAAGCGCGAGGGATCGGTCAGTGGCGCCGATGACCTCGCGGGCCTCGCGGATTACGGAAGACCTGGCGCTCTCGGACGGCCTGCCACTTGTGGACCGAACGCATCCTGCTGGATCGCCCTCGCCGCCATCTGGCTGGCGAGCAGGCGAAGCGTCATCGGCTGCGGCGCGTTGGAATGACGAGAAGATGGAGGCCGCCGCCATCCGACAGTTTGAACGGTTTCTCCGTAGCCTTGGCCTGGCGGATAGCGATGTCTGTCAATGGCATTGGAGGCGCCTTTGTTGGCATCCGCGAATGCCAACAAACATGCCGACAAATTTCCCGAATGCCAACGAGCCCCGGAGAGCCTCCGTGAGCTCGAACTCGGCCAAGTTGAGGAAATTTCCCGCTTTTTGAGCCTCCTAGAGACACCTAAAGCGGGGTAATGGTGCCAGGGACGGAGTCGAACCGCCGACACTGCGATTTTCAGGCGGCTGCCGCCTGATTATTTCCAGATACTTGCGGCATTTCTTCGCGTCAACCTGAAGGGTACTTTTCAGGCACTTAGCGACGATTTGTCAAACCATAAGCCGGCCCTCCATACGTGCGGGGAGGGGCGGTGATGACCGATTTTCCCGACCTGATGGCAGCGGTCGCGGGGCGGCTTCTTGGGGAACCGAACCGGGGCATGTCGTCGAAGGACGAGCTGCGCTTCGGCACCCATGGCAGCCTGTCGGTGAAGGTGGGCGGGCCGCATAAGGGCACATGGGCGGACCATGAGGCCGGCCAGGGCGGCGGCGTGCTCGACCTGATCGCCCGGCTGCAGGGCGGCGGGCGCGAGGCCGCGCTGGGCTGGCTGAAGCAGACCTTCCCCGACTTCGCCGGCCGGCCGGAGGCGCCCTCCACCGGGCGGCGGCATGTGGCCAGCTATCCCTATGTCGACGAGACCGGCGCGCTGCTGTTCGAGGTGGTGCGCTATGAGCCGAAGGAGTTCCGCCAGCGCCGGCCGGACGGCGCCGGCGGCTTCGCGTGGAACCTGCAGGGCGTGCGGCCGGTGCCCTATCATCTGCCAGAGCTGATCGAGGCCATCGGCTCGGAGCGCACCGTCTTCATCGTCGAAGGCGAGAAGGACGTGGACCGCCTGCGCGCCCTCAACGTGCCGGCGACCTGCAATGCCGGCGGCGCCGGCAAGTGGAAGCTGGACTTCGTCGAGCACTTCGTCGGCGCCGATGTGGTGATCGTGCCCGACAATGACGATCCCGGCCGCGAGCACGCCGAGAAGGTGGCGCGGGCGCTGCAGCCGGTGGCGACGCGGGTGCGGGTGCTCACCCTGCCGAACCTGCCGCGCAAGGGCGACGTGTGCGACTGGCTGCAGGCCGGCGGCACGGTGGAGGAGTTGCACCGGCGGGCGGAGGCGGCGCCGGACTGGCGACCGGCGGCGACGACAAGGCTGCCGGCGGTGTGGTGGGGCGACGAGGACAAGCAGCCCCCGCTGTCATGGCTGGTGAAGGGCCTGCTGATCGATGGCGGCCTCTCCACCGTCTACGGCCCGCCCGGCACCTCCAAGAGCTTCCTCGTGCTCGACCTCGCCTTGCACGTCGCCCATGGCCGCGACTGGTTCGGCAAGCGGGTGGCGCCGGGCGGGGTGGTCTATGTCTCCGGCGAGGGCGGCGCCGGCATGCTGATGCGCATGAAGGCGTGGCGGCAGGAGAAGGAGGGCGAGGCCGGCAAGCCCTTCGTGCTCGTCCCCTCCTCGGTCAATCTCTATGACGACGAGGAAGGCGTCGAGACGCTGATCGCCGACGTGAAGGACCACCAGGCCCGCATGCGCGAGCCGCTGCGGCTGGTGGTGCTCGACACGCTCTCGCGCATGATCGGCTCGGGTGACGAGGACAAGGCGCGCGACATCAATGTGGTGGTGCAGAAGGCGGAGCGTATCCAGCGCGAGCTTGGCTGCCACGTCCTCGTGGTGCATCACTCCGGCAAGGATACCGACCGCGGCGCGCGGGGCTCCAATGCCCTGCTGGGCGCCGTGGATGCGGCGATAGAGATCACCCGTCACGAGACGGGTGTGTGTGCGGGCAAGATCGCGAAGGTGAAGGACGGCGGCGATATAGCGCCCTTCAAGTACGAGCTGCTGCAATCGGTTCTCGGGACGGATGAGGACGGTGACGACATCACCTCCTGCGTCATCGCTCCCACGGATGCGAGCATCGGCGAGACGAAGGGCACGACGCGGCTACCCGACGCAGCGCGCATCGCGCTCGATGCACTGAAGCTGGCCATAGGCGAACAGGGGCAGCCCTCGCCCGGTGGCCAGATCCCCGACAGCGTGAAGGTGGTGTCGGTGGAGGTCTGGCGTGACTACGCCTACCGGCGCGGTCTTGGCGACACACAGGAGGCGAAGAAGAAGGCATTCCAACGGGCACGGGAGACCCTGTCGAGCAAGGGCGAGGTGGCGATGTGGGAGCCGTGGGCATGGGTAAGTCGATGAAGCGGGACATGAATGTCCCGGCGGGACAGTCCCGGAAGTCCCGGTGGGAACGGGACACGGGACATCCCCCTAAAGGGGATGTCCCGTGTCCCGCCACACCCATGCCGGCCGTGCTGGTCGAGTTGGCGGATCGGGTGCGGCGGTTGGTGCCGAGCCACCGTGACCCCGAGGCGTTCCACGAGGCCAAGTCGGAGATCGAGGCGGAGCTGCGACGGCTGTCGCGGGTCCTCCCCCCGGTCCCCGTATGCGGGCGGCGAGAGCGCTTGAGTTCGCTAGACGGGGCGGGTTTGAGCCCTAAAGTCTCCGGCTTGAGAAAGGGTTGAGAATGCAGGATTTGCATAGCTCCTCCCTCTTCGCCGACGTCTCGGCCAAGCCGGCGGAAACCCTGTCCAAGAAGGGCTTCGCCGAGGCGATCGGCGTCTCGGCCGGGCGCGTGTCGCAGCTGATCGCGAGCGGGCTTCCCGTCGAGCCGAACGGGCGCATCCATGTGGCGCGCGGCAAGGCGTGGGTGGCGGAGAATGTCGACCCGAACCGGCGCCGCGCCTCGCTCGATGGCCCCGCTCTCCCCTTGGCTTCCGCCTCGCCGTTCCCGGCCTCCTCCCGTGCCGTTCGCGACGCGGCGGAGGCGGAGATCGCCCGGCTGAAGGCCGAGCGCATGGGGCGGGCGCTGATCGACCGGGCGGCGACGCTGCGCACCATTGAGAGCCGCGCCCGCTTCGAGCGTGACGCGTGGCTGGGCTGGGTGAACCGGGCGGCGCCGGAGATCGCCTCCACCACCGGGGCGGACCTCGCCGCCGTGGTGGCGGTGCTCGACCGGCTGGTGCGCGCCCAGCTCGTCACCCTGGCCGAACTGCCGCTGGAGGAGTTCCCCGATGACTGACCGGACGCAGAGCGACCTTGCCGACCTCACCGCCGAGCTGGTCGACGCGGCCTGGCGGCGGGGGCTGCGGCCGGAACTGCAGCTCACCGTGACCGAATGGGCGGACGCCAACCGCACCCTGCCGGGCACCAATGCCGAGCCCGGCCCGTGGCGCACCGCCCGCGTGCCCTATCTCGCCGAGATCATGGATTGCCTCTCCACCGCCTCGCCCGTCGAGCGGGTGGTGCTGATGAAGGGCGCGCAGACCGGCGGCACCGAGGCCGGGCTCAACGCCATCGGCTATTGGGTGGCGCATGCGCCCGGGCTGATCCTCGCCGTCTGGCCTTCCATCGACATGGTGCGCCGTAACTCGCGCACCCGCATCGAGCCGCTGATCGAGGGCACGCCCGCCCTGCGCTCGCGCATCGCCCCGGCCCGCTCCAAGGATCCCGGCAATACGGTCGGGCTGAAGGAGTTCCCCGGCGGCGCCCTCATCATGACCGGCGCCAACTCCGCCACCGGCCTGCGCTCCACCCCGGCGCGCTATCTCGTGCTCGACGAGGTGGACGCCTTCCCCGCGGATGCCGATGGCGAGGGCGACCCGGTGGCGCTGGCGGTGCAGCGCACCGTGACCTTCCGGGGCCGGCGCAAGATCTTCCTCATCTCCACCCCGACCGAGGCCGGGGTGTCGCGCATCGAGAAGGCCTATGCCGAGAGCGACCAGCGCCGCTACTTCGTGCCCTGCCCGCATTGCGGCACGCACCAGGCGCTCACCTGGCGCGGCGTGACCTGGCCGGAGGGGGAACCGCGCAAGGCGTTCTATGCCTGCGAGGCCTGCGGCGGGGTGATCGAGGAGGCGGACAAGCCGGCGATGCTCGCCAAGGGCGAGTGGCGGCCGACCGCCCAGGGCGACGGCCTCACCGCCGGCTTCCACCTCTCGGCGCTGTACTCACCCTTTGAGAGCTGGGGCGAGATCGCCGCCGACTTCCTCACCTCGAAGCGCGACCCGGCGCGGCTGAAGACATGGACCAACCTCAAGCTCGGCGAGGCCTATGAAGACCGGGACATGGCGCCGCTGGCGCCGGACACGCTGCAGGGCCGTGGCATCCCCTGCGACCCGGCATGGACCGAGCTGCTGCCCGAGGGCGTCGCCGTCATCACCGCCGGCGTCGATACCCAGGATGACCGCATTGAAGTGGAGTTCGTCGGCTGGGGCCGGGGCGAAGCCAGCTGGTCGCTCGACTATGACATTGTCCATGGTGACACCTCGCGCCCCGAGGTGTGGGTGGCGCTGGACCGCCTGCTCGCCCGCCGCTTCCGCCACCCGAAGGCGATCCCCGATCTTCCCATTCTCGCCGTTGCCATCGATTCCGGCGGGCACCGCACCGACCAGGTGATGCGGTTCTCGGCCGAGCGGCTCAACCGCCGCGTCTGGGCGATCAAGGGCCGAGGCGGGCCGGGCGTGCCGCCCTGGCCGAAGCGCCCGCCCAAGCTGCGCAGCGCCAGCCTCGCCCCCGTCCACATTGTCGGCGTCGACACGCTCAAGCACGGGCTGCTCTCGCGCCTTCGCATTGACGATGGCGGCCCCGGCGCCTGCCACTGGCCGGCCGAGCGCGACTATCTCTGGTTCACCGGCCTCGTCGCCGAGCGCCCGGTGCGCCGCTACACGCGCGGCGTCGCCCGCATCGAATGGGTGCCGGACCCCGGCGTGCGGAACGAGCCCCTCGACTGCCGCGTCTACGCCACGGCCGCCCTGCACGGGCTCTATGCCGCCGGCATGAGCCTGGCGGAGATGGTGGGCAAGTTGGAGGCGGCGGAGGTTCGGGCTGGCGCTACCGGGGCGGAGGCTGCCGGCGAGGTGGTGCGCAAGGCGCCTGCCGTGGTGCGGTCAAGCTGGGTGGGGTGAGGAAGGAGAATGGCCCCGAGCGGCCCTCACGGCACGCCGTTGCGAACCGCCGGCTCGCGCCCTCATCTCGGTCGTTGAGGCTGGTACCGTGAGCGCTCGATAGTTGCCAATCATTGAGCCTATTGCCTATGGCTACTTCCCGCTATGATTGCGGGCGGTGGGACTCTACTGATCGATTCCGAAATGCGGAGTTCTTGGAGATTACAAGTAAGTGTTTCCGGATCCTCAGTGACTTTTCAGTGGGATCAGTGATCATTAGGTTATTTATGAGCGCACGAATTCCAACATTTACAAATCGGCTGGGTGGCTGGCTCACTCGTTTCGGGGCCTTCTTGGAAGGTATTGGTCGACCCGCCGACAAAAAAGCAAAATTTGTCAATCTAGCACCGACCGATCAAGCTGACAAAAATGGTGTATATTCTGAAGCACTGCTCTTCGCGACGGAGGATCCGAAGGTGCGTAATATAGCACTGACGGGACCTTATGGTTCGGGAAAGAGCAGCATCATCCAATCTTTTCTGAAAAAATACCGAAGATCTACACTTCACATATCCCTCGCGGCGTTCGTGAAAGAGGCCGACACACCAGACAAAGACGTTAATGCCCCAAGTCCAAAAGTGAGCCGCCAGGAGATTGAGAGAAGCATATTGCAGCAAATGCTGTATGGTGCAGATGCGAACAATCTTCCACTATCTCGCTTTAAGCGAATTCAATCGCCTAGCGTGCTATCTGTATTCAAATCTATGTATATAACTTTAGGTTTACTTTCGATAATTTACATATTCACCAATAGAAATGAAATAATAAGCGGAACTTTTTTCGAGTCACTCGAATTAAAAAACTGGACTAATTTCACAATATTTGGGTTTGCTTTGATTTTTTTGTGGGTTGTGCTGCATCACTTTTATGTTGCTAGCTTTGGCCTGTCCCTCAAAAGCATATCTCTAAAAGACATAGAGATAAGACCGGCATCGGACAATTTAGATTCGATACTTAATCGTCATCTAGACGAAATTATCTACTTTTTTCAATCAACAGAATATGATCTCGTAATAATTGAAGATTTGGACAGATTCCAAGATGCAGAAATATTCGTGACATTGCGCGAAATCAACAGCTTAGTGAATGCGAACGCGGGGGTTAAAAGAACTATTAAATTTCTTTATGCTCTTCGCGATGACGTATTTATTAATACGGATCGCACGAAATTCTTCGAATTCGTTATTCCTGTTATTCCCATCATAAACACTTCGAACTCGATTGATATGGTGCTGGAGCAAGGAAAGAGACTCGAAATCGACGGTCGTCTTGATCCTCAATTTCTTCGGGAGGTCTCTCGATACCTTAACGACCTGAGACTTATTCAGAATATATTCAATGAATACGCCATTTACGTCGCCAATCTGGAGACAGATGGTGAAAATAATCTTAACGCCAACAAGCTTCTTGCGATCCTGATATATAAGAATTTCTACCCCAAAGATTTTGAGCAACTGCACCGGGGCGAAGGAAATCTCGCTGACATTCTGGGCCGTCGCGATCAACTCGTCGCGCACAAGGAGGCGATCTGTAAGGAAGAGATAGCAGAAATCGAGCGAAAGATCGACGTTGCCGAAAGACAGACACCTTCTGACCTGAAAGAATTGAGCCAAATCTACGCAATGACGCTCGTCCAGATGCTTCCTGCCAACGTCAATAGCGTCAGCCGTGACGGGCAATCTTGGATCCCACTTCACTCTATTGTTGGGCACGACGCGTTTGAACATTTAATCGCAGTCCCACATATTTTCTGTCGCGATGTCTATAGTAGCCCACGGAGGATCGATATCTCTGCCTTGCAAAACGAGGTGGATAGCCAGAAAACCTACATTCAGCGCAGGGCGGAAATTGAAAACAAATCTGAGGCCAACAAGAGCGGGAGTTTACGACGGATTCGCGAGCTTAGAGCGACGATCGCGACACTTCGAACAGCCCAGTTCAATGAACTCGTGCGTTCAAGCACCGACCGTGTGACTGATCTCTTCGACGGTTTCGGCGAGAAGGGCGAGCTGGCTCGCTTCTTGATTCTAGAAGGCCATCTCGACGATACGTATTATCAATATACGTCACTGTTCCATTCTGGTCGGCTGTCGCCCAATGACAACAAGTTTCTGATCCAGATACGGGCGTTCTTTACTCCCGACCCCAACTTTCAGATTGACAACCCGAATGAGGTCATCGCCGCGATGCGCGAAGCGGACTTCGGGCAAAGCTATGTTCTTAACGTCAAATTGGTTGACTGCCTTCTAAATGAGGCGACTCGCTACAGCGACCAGACACGTAAGCTCTTCGAGTTCATCGCGTCCCAGTTCGACGGTTGCGTAGATTTCTTAGAGGCCTACTACGCCACGGGACGCGCTGTCCCCAAGTTGCTTTCCCGCCTGACTGACGAATGGCCGCAGTTCATTCCAACGGCAATCGCCAGCAAGCGCAATCTTTCCCATATCACACAGCTGGTAACCAACCTGCCGGAAAGCGCGCTAGAAACTCTAGCACGCGATGGCGACGAGCTCCCTGATTTCGTCGCGGCGAAACTCCCTGAAATTCTGGCACTTGCACCTGACTTGGTACCCGAACGCCTCGCGCGCATTGGCTTCGAGGTTCGAGACCTTCCGGCAATAGGGAAGTTCACCGGCATCGTGCGCTTCATGGTAAAACGGGGCCGCTTTGAACTCTCGATTGCCAATGTGGAACACATCTATCGCGAGGTTATGGGCGAGACCAATCTCGTGGCGTTTCGCGAGCGGAATTACACGACGCTGCGGTCGCTCACAGATCGGACCTTGATCACCAGAGTCGAACGCGATCTTGATATCTATCTTAGCGACGTGCTCCTTGAGCTTCACGACAATTCTAAAGAAGATGCGGCAGCCATAGCCGATCTCCTGGGCCGCGAGGGAATTGACGAAGACAATCTTCGTGAATTTCTTGGTCGACAGACGGCTCTCCTGCCAGCGCTGGAGGGGATTCCGGAGAAGTTGCATGCCACGGTATTTGAGCAGCAACGTATTGCACCGACATGGGACAATTGTATCGCGTTCATGGAAGGCAGTGGCTTCGCAGCGGAAATCCTTGTGGCCTATCTTGATCGAAAGAATGTGCGCGCCGTAATTCTGGAGCACGGGTTGCATAACGTTCGAGAGACACTAAGGCTGCGCGAATTCCTTGTAACCGCAAATGCACTCAGCGATGAGAGTTATCGGGAATATGTCCGAGCGGTGCCAAATACGTTCAAGAACTTTCCAAAAAGCCTCGATTCGTCAAAGCTTAATATTCTCATAGAGGAGCGAAAGATCGCCTTTTCAAGGGAAACCGTTGAAAGCCTAAACGTCAACACGGACTTGCCCGTCCTTTTCGTGGCAGAGAACATCGAAGATTATCTCACCGATCCCGGAATTTTCGGTCTCGACGACGACTTCCGTGAAGGGCTCCTTCAAGCCGACATAACAGATGACGATAAACGCGCGATAATCGACCTGATCGATTTGAGTACGCTAACGGAAATGCCCAAACGAGCGGCACTCATAGGCCCGATTCTTGACCGCACCAACGCTCGTATATCCGGCATTGATGCGGCTAAAGCACGGTCACTGATCCTAAATTCACGGCCCGTTGAGACGCAAATTTCCCTGTTCAACAAGTTTCACTCGACTATGACGGTCGACGAAGCGCGGGAAGTGCTTGTGGCCCTTCCAGATCCTTTTTCTGAGATCACGACAGGATATCACACTCCAAGATTGCCAAAGTCAGATGAAAATCGTGCATTGGCACAATGGCTTGAGGCTCGCGGAGTCATCTCTTCGTGGGGCGAGGGAGGTGGTTGGCTCTTGGCTGATAAGATACGCGTAAATCTCAAGAGGCGTTGAAAAACTGGCAATTAATGAACGTCACGCTTCAGGTGCTCCGTAGCCGAATCCGAACGACAGAGATGGAGTCGGCTGCAGAACTGCGGCCATCTGCACAGCGGCAGCCAAAACCGGCCAGTTCGCTCCCGACCCCATATCGGACGTTCAGACACGCACTTAACAAAGTCTGTTTCTGGCGCTAGCCGGCACAACGCTTCATGCGCCGGGCTCCCGCCGCCTGCAAGCGCAAGCCTTCGGCTCGACCTGCAAACGCCTCTCACCGCCCCTCCACCGGAGGCAAGCGCACCTTGGCTTGTCGATGAACCACTCGACGGCTTCGAGCGGCAGGTCTTCGCGGAAGGCCGTGAAGGCCATGGTGTGCGTCTGGTCGGAATAGAAGACCTCGGCCAGGCACGGGCCGTTGGGCGAACCCTCGAACAGCTCGAGGAACATGCCGTTGCGCTCGACATCGCTGCCTCGCTGCATCGTGTAGGTTAGGCCCGCGATGGAGAGGGAAGTCGTCATGCGGCCAATTCCCCCTAAATCATCCTGAAATGCCGCAGCGCATCCTCGATCGTGCCCCGCTTGTCAGGCGGGCATGGATGCTGCCTGACATTGCTGTCGGCGCGGTTGAACGCTTCCCTGCTGATCAGGCCGTAGTCGCTTTTGACGTGAGCGATCCAGCACGTCTTCGGAACGAAGCCGGCGGTCGATTTCACCCGCTCCTGAATCTGTCGATACGTCGCCACGCGGCCCCCCAGCCATTAACTCAATGAGACTTCGTCAGTCACCCTTGGCCCCATCACCCTCATCGTCGCCGATATGGCGCGCGCCAATCGCCTGATAGAGGTTATACAGCGCCGTGTGAGCCTGGCTTGCGAGGAGGTACCAGTCGGGATTGGCGAGGATTGCCGGGTGCTCGCACAGGCGCTCGTCCACCAGGCTCATGACGATGGATGCCGTGTGCAGCGCCTCATGGCAGCCAAAGGTGCCGGGCGCGAAATCGGCGATCAGTTCCTGGGGCGTCGATTCGCGGTCTTCGGCCTCAGCGGCGAGCCGCTCTATACGGTTCTGCTCGATTTCTTCCGGGCTGAAGTGGATAGGCGCCGCAAAGCTGCTCATGCCGTTCGCTCCTTCCTTAACTGCCCCCCCGGCCCTTCACCATTCTCGATAACGCAGATAACGCCCGCCGGGCTTAAGCGTGGGGCCGAGTGCGGGTCATTCCTTGTGGCATCGCTAAGTGCTCCGTTGGAGTTTAGCCTTTGGCCCGGGCTTCGCTGCCTCCAATGCTACGGGCTTCTTTCAGAGCGGACTCATAAAAGGCGATTGCAGCAGCCGTAAAAGCTCGAAGCGTCCGGCCAATAGGGCGCCCCAGATGAGACGTGGGCACAAGAATCTCTGGCCTGTCTCGCCCGGCAGGAATATTTTTCATTTCTACAACCGACAGCACAAGCGCCTCTCCGTTAAACGTTAATATGTCACCTACCAATGTGAGATCATGAACCTCACACTCTGAAACGATATTTATACCATGATCTTCTTCGTTTCTCGCACACCTCAGGTACTTTAGTAGATCGTCAGACGACCTTTTAAATCTAAAGTTCTCGACAAATCCTTTCTCAAGGTCGCAGCTGCGATCAGCGCTGGCTTCTATTTTATTGCCTACTCTATTGATATGAATAAGAAAATCGATCCAGTGGCTTATAGTTTTGTCGCTTACTCCAGCATTAATGGAGTCAACATGGAAGCGGGCTTTATCTAAGGCGGCTTCCGCTTGGTCTAAACCGTGATGCTTCATGCGCTGCTCCTCTTTAGCCGCACCCCGGCGCCGCCGCCATTCTCCGCGATAAACTGGACGCCCGCCTCCTCCAGCGCGCGCTGGATCGCCTCGACCGTCCGGGGCTTCAGTTCTTCGCCCGCCTCAAGGCGCGCAACAGTGCTGGCGGCGACCTTCGCAAGGTCGGCCAATTCGCGCACTCCTAGCTGAAGTGCAGCACGAGCCATACGACACTGCGCGGCATTCATCGGAACATGGTTCCTTTTTCGGATTGACGTTAGCGGAATAGTGTGAGCAAATCGGCGTCACGTTCCGATTTGTACCACAGGAGCACGCGCATGGACAGCCATGCCCGCGAACGGGAGACGTGCGTCACGC
>NZ_JAHBGC010000003.1 GCF_018390645.1 Ancylobacter dichloromethanicus | reverse complement strand
CTCGGCCAGCGAGGACAGCATCGATCAAGGGCAGACGGATACGACCAGTCCGCCGAGTCCGTCATGAGGTCAATGCTCATGAACAGGCCCAAGTTTACCGGAAGTCTGATCGGCCTCACGGCGCTGCTGGCGACGAGCGTCGCGTCGGCGGAAGACGTCGCGCCGAGCTACCGGCCCGCCGTCGAGGTCGACCCGGATCGGGCGGGTGTGCTGGACCGCCAGCCGGTCAATTACATGCCGCTCGGCGTGCCGGTCGGTTCCTTCATCCTGTTTCCGACACTCAAGCTGGAAACCGGCTACGATTCCAACATCACCGCCGCCAATTCCAACGAGAAGGAAAGCTGGCTGTTCACCGTGCGGCCAGCCTTCGACCTGCGGTCGGACTGGACGCGCCACTTCCTCGCCTTTGACAGCTACTTCGAGAGCACGAGCTACGCCCGCTACAGCAATGCCGATTACGAGAACTACGCGGCCGGCGCCCGCGGGCGCGTCGATGTCACCACGGACTTCAACATTGGCGGCTATGCGCGCTTTGCGCATCTCAACGAGCTCCCGGGCGACGACGAGACCAATGCGGACAATCTCGGCGAGCCGCTGCCGTACAACCAGACAACGGCCGGCGTGAGCTTCGACAAGCGCTTCAACCGGCTCTGGACGACCGGTGGGTTCGACTTCCGCTACCGTGATTTCGCCAACTGGCTTGATGGCGAGCCGACCGATCAATCCTACCGCGACGGCAGCGACTACGAGGTCAATGGGCGCATCGGCTACCAGATCAGCCCACTGACCAGCGTGTTCGTCGGCGGCACCTACCACTGGTTCGATGTTGAGAATGACGACTTCAACTCGAACGAGTACACGGTCATCACCGGCATCCAGCTCGAGCCATCGCGCCTGACGCGGGGTGAAGCTTTCATCGGCTATTACGACTGGAAATCGGACAACGGCTATCTCGACGGTAGCTCGGGCTTGACCTTCGGCGGTAACCTTCAATGGTTCATCACGCCGCTGGTGACCGCCACCTTCACGGCGGGGCAGCAGGTCACAACCTCCAACTTCGAGTATGACGGCATTACCGGCTCGGCGGTCGTCAGCTCCAACGCCGGCGTGCGGCTCGACTATGAGTTTCGCCGCAATATCGTCGTCTCTGGCTGGTTTGACTATCTGAATCAGGACTACGATGAGTTTCCCCGCGTGGACAACCAGTATGTTGTCGGCGCGGAGCTGCGTTATTTCATAAATCGTTTTTCTGTGGCCAAGATAAACTACTCGTTTACTGATTATCAGACCAATTTCAATAATATAAATGGCGCCGAAAACTATATTCGAAGCCTCGTTACTGCCGGCGTTACCCTCGCCTACTGAGAAATGTAGAGACCGCGCAGCACATCCATCCGGAAGGTTGCTTTTTGCGCCCGCCCTTCGCCGTGATAGGTTGACGCACTCCGGCCGCACCATGACGGCCTTCTGAATTCGGGCTAGGCATGTTGTTTTCACGCTTCCGCGCGCCCGAAACCCGACGCGCGCCGGCACGAATCCCCGATGGAGTTCGCGTCTACGCCATTGGCGACATTCACGGACGCCACGATCTGCTCACCACCCTGCTCGCGGCCATCGCCGCCGATGCCGCCGACACCCGACATCTCTGCCGCACCGTCTTCCTGGGTGACTACGTCGACCGGGGCGAGGACAGCGCCGGCGTCATCGAGCGCCTCTCCGCCAGTTCCGCCGCCGACCGGGCGCCCGGGGACGCCGCCGCCCACGCCGATGCGGCCTGGACATGCTTGATGGGCAATCACGAAGCCATGATGCTGGCGGCGCTTTCCGGCGAGGCGGACTGCGAGCCCTGGCTGCGCATGGGAGGGGCCGAGACGCTGTTCTCCTATGGCGTCTCGGTCCATAGTTTCATCGGCCCGGATCGGGCCGAGCAGGTGCGCGCCGCTGCGCTGGCGGCCATCCCCGCCGCGCATTTCGAATTCCTCAGGCAACTTCCCGGAAAGGTCGAGATCGGCGACTATTATTTTTGCCATGCCGGCATCCGTCCGGGCGTCGCCCTCGATCAGCAGACGCTCGACGACCTGATCTGGATCCGCGAAGACTTCACCCGCTCACCGCTCGACCACGGCAAGCGGATCGTTCATGGCCATACCCCGGCCATGGAGGTGGAACTGCTGGCGAACCGGATCAACGTCGACACCGGCGCCTATCTCACCCATCGCCTGTCCTGCGTCGTGCTGGAAGGCGAAGAGGCACGGGTGATACACACATGAGGCAGCGGACGGCACCGGCCGCAGGCGCGGCGGCTCGCCCGACGGCGTTTCTCGCGCGCCGCACCGGCCACGAGACCTTCAATGACCTCATCTTTCTCGGCCTGCTGCTGAGTCTCGCCTGGGTGCCGTTTCTGCTCGGCAGCAACCGGCTCATCGCCTGGGGCGTGAATGCGGTGCTGTTCGGCGGACTGCTTATCCTGTTCGAGGCCGGTCTCCTGATCAGCGGCTCGCGGCCTCCGGTCGCGCCGCGCCGACTCTGGTGGGGGCTTCTGCTCTGGGTAGCGCTTGTCGGCTGGATTCTCTTCCAGCTGTCGCCCCTGGCGCCGGCGGACTGGCAGAACCCGTTCTGGCAGCTCGCCGGAACTGTCATCGAGGGCGTTCCCGGAGCCGAACCGCCCGGCGGCAGCATCTCGGTGACGCCGGACGCGGGCGTGCGCGGGCTGGTCATGCTGCTGACGAGTTCGATGGCCTTCTATCTGTCTCTCCAGCTCTGCCGGGATGGACGACGGGCCGATCTTTTCCTGCGCGCGCTCACTGTCATCGCGGTCGGTTACGCGGTTTTCGGCCTTGCCCAGCACGCGCTGGCGCCGGAAAGCCTGCTGTGGTTCGCGCGGGAGGCGTATACCCAGCAGGTCACCTCGACCTTCGTCAACAAGAACAGCTACGCCACCTACGCCGGGATCGGCCTCGTCGCCACTGTCGGCCTGCTGATTGACGTCTATCGGCGTGCGGGGTCGCGCCGCGACATGCCGCTCGGCCTGCGCGCCGCCGCTCTTGTCGAGGTCACGCTGAAATCCGCCGTGGTCACTCTCGTCTGCGCCGCGATCATTGCCGCCGCTCTCTTTCTCACCGTGTCCCGTGCCGGCTTTATCGCCGGCATCATCGGACTGGTGACGCTGGTCCTTCTGGCCCTGGCGTCGACACGCCGACGCTGGCTGATCGTTGCCATCGCCCTTCCGGCATCGGCGGTCCTGTTCGGCGCCCTCGTCCTGTTCGGCGACGATCTGGGCGACCGCTTCGCCACGCACGGCGCGGGCGACGCACGGTGGCCGGTGGCCGCGCGGACGCTGGAAGCGGTGAAGGACGCGCCCCTTACCGGATTCGGCTATGGCAGCTTCGACCGCATGTTCTCGGTCTATCGCGGCGCCGAAGCCTTCGCCCCCTGGCATCACTGGGACAAGGCCCACAATACCTACCTCGAACTGCTGTTCGACCTCGGCATTCCGGCCGCCGCGACCCTTTTCGTGCTGGTCGCGGTGCTGCTGGCCACGATGCTCGCCAACATGCTGCGGCGCGAGGCCCCGCACATGATCACGCTGGTCGCGCTGAGCGTCAGCGCGGCGGTGCTGTCGCACGCGGCCGTGGATTTCAGCCTGCAGATCCAGGCCGTGGCGATCACCTATTGGGCGATCCTCGGCGCCGGGCTTGCGCAAAGCTGGAGCCGGCGCATCGACACCGCCGCATGAATGCCCGGCCCGCGTTGGCGGGCCGGGGAGCGATCAGAACAGGCGCTCGCTGACTCGCACGATGTCGCCGGGAAGCACCATCGTCGTCGTGGTGACCGGGTAGGAGTATTCCTGCGCCTGCCCGGCACGCCTTATGTTGACCGTCTGATCGTTGGCCCGGTAGGTGAAGCCGCCCGCCACCGCCACCGCGCTCATGATGTTCATGCCGTTGCGATAAGGGTATTCGCCGGGCTTCGAGACTTCGCCGATGATGTAAAATGGGCGGTACTGAAGAACCTCGATATTGACGCGCGGGTCGCGCATGTAGCCCGAGGATAGTTTCTGCGTGATCGCGGTTTCAAGCCCGTGCGCGGTCTCGCCTTGCGCCTTGATGCTGCCGATGAGCGGGATCGAGATCAGGCCGCCCGAGTTCACTTCGAACTCGCCCGAGAGCGAGGGTTCATTGAAGACGGTCAGGCGCAGCTTGTCGCCTGTCCCGAGAACATATTCGGTCGGCGTGGTTGGATCGGCCGCGGCAGCGGTCGGCGCGCTCGGCGCCGTCGAACAGCCGGCCATCGCGAGAAGGACAGGCACGAGAAACAAGGCGACCCACATCGGGGCCGCGCGCGGTCGGCGGTCAAAGCTCATCTACGTTTCGTACCCCTGTACTCGCCTCCAGCACCCACGGGAGGGCGCCCCAGACGTACCCATTCTTGCCCCACCACCGGCGATCGGTCGAGCCGCTCTTCGACAAGGGGCCTTATCTCGCGCTCAAACATCTCCCGCCCGAGCCCCCCGGGCGGACGGGCTCGGCCGCCGCTGTAGAGGGACCCACTCTTGGAGCGGTCGCGACCGATGCCCATGGTCCACGATTGAAGAAGCGGACGGCCATTGATCCAAAGAACTATATGGCACGCCGCCGGTCACGCGTCCCGCCGCTCATCGACGACCTTCGTTTCCTTTTGTGACATTTGAGTATAAAATGACTCTAAACGAGCATCACGCGGCTCTTGGAGGTGCCATGAAACCTTCATCAGATTTCCGAGCCCAAATGCCATTGATTATGTTGCCCTGCAGCAATCGTTTCTGCTATGCAGATACCACGCGGATGGCGGGGATATAAGGAGGCGGGCGGCAATTTGCAGTGCGTTTCGCGCGGCCCCGGATGAAGCTGTCGCAGCCACGCATCGGGTCCCGTGGGCGCAATCCGATTGGAGTTCTCGTTAGAGTTCACCTTTCACACGATGGAAACTGCAGAACATGTCGGGCGGCGCGGCCACCCGGTTGATGCCGCCTTGTCGCCCCTACGCCTCACCTCCTGATTCCGACCGAAGGGAACAGCGACGCATGGAAGGGATCGGCCTTTATGGCTGCACACGCGACGTTGCCGACAGCCGGGCCGCGCCTTCCCCCGACCGGCTCATGCGCTATCGGGACATGCTCCGCGTCGGCCTCACGGCGAGCGTGGCGCTGGCGGAGCTGCTGGCGATCGGTGGCGCGTGCCTCGCGGGCGCGGCGTTGCGGCATGGAAATCCGTTCGAAGGCAACTGGGAGATTTTCTTCTTCCTCGCCCCCACCTACTTTCTCGCGGCCATCACGCTGCGGGCCTACACGGCACCGACGCTGACATCGCTGTCCCGCTCCATCTCGTCGACCTTTACCGCCCTGCTGATCACCGCCGGCATCTTCCTGACGGCCATCTTCGCGCTGAAGGTCGGCAGCCTGCTGTCGCGCCTGGAGATCGGCTATACTTTGCTGATGGCGTTCGCGCTTGTCGGCCTGTCCCGGCTCGGTGCCGCCCTGCTCATCCGCCGGCTGTTCCTTCCCATCGTCGCGCCGCGACTGGTCGTGTTGACCGACGAGGGCGAGCGCGAGGCGCGCCAGCGCGATTCACTGACCACCTATGTGGATGTCCGGCAGGCCGGCCTCACGCCCCACCTGCACGACCCGGGCTTCTTCCAGGCCGTCGGCCGCACCATCGGCTATGCCGACCGCGTCGTTCTCGCCTTCTCAGACGCGGCCGAGCGGCTGAAATGGACCGAGGCCATGCGACTGAGCGGATTCGAGACCGAAATCGTGGTCGATCTCGCCGGCTTCGATCCCCTGGGCGTGTCGCACTGGGAAGAGCATACCACTCTGCTCATCTCGCGCGGCCCGCTCAATCTGCGCGAGCGGCTGGCCAAGCGGCTGTTCGACATTGCCGTCGCCATCCCCCTCCTGCTGGCCGCCGCCCCGGTGATCGCCGCCGCGGCGCTGCTGGTGAAACTCGAATCGCCCGGCTCGGCCTTCTTCATCCAGGAGCGCGTGGGCCGGAACAACCGGGCCTATCGGTGCTTCAAGCTGCGAACGATGCGAAGCGAGGCGACGGACGCGACCGGCCAGGTATCGACGTCGCGCAATGATCGCCGCGTCACCCGGCTGGGAAAATTCCTGCGGCGGACCAGCATCGACGAATTGCCCCAGTTGTTCAACGTCCTGATGGGAACCATGAGCCTGGTGGGGCCGCGCCCGCATGCCCTGGGCTCGCGCGCGGAAGGGTCGCTGTTCTGGGAACTCGTGCCGGACTACTGGAGCCGGCATGCGGTGAAGCCGGGCCTGACCGGGCTCGCCCAGATCCGTGGCCTGAGGGGCGCCACCGAGAGCCGCCGCGACATCGAGGCGCGGGTGGCCGCCGATCTCGAATACATCAACAACTGGTCGCTGTGGCTGGATGTCAGCATCCTGATCCTGACCGCCCGCGTCATCATCCACCGCAACGCCCATTGAGCCCGTCGCCGGCTATGCGGCGTGGGACCGGCCGCAGGCGTGCGACCGGTCAGGGGCGCCGGTCATTGGCGGCGCGGGTGCGGTCGAGGAAGTCGATCAGCGAGACGCAGGCCCCCAGAATATGCTCGCGGGTGAGCCGGGCCGCCTCTTCCGCATCGCGCCGGATGCAGGCGAGCAGAATGCCCTCATGCTCGCGCCGCGCCCGCGCCATGCCGTCGGTCAACACCAGCTGGGCGCGCAGGTAGCGGTCGACGCGGTCGAGCGCGGCGCTGATGGTCTGCAGGAAATAGGGCCGGCCCGAGGCCTCGTACAGGCTGTAGTGGAAGCTACGGTTCAGTTCGCCCCAATGCGATGAATCGGTCTCGGTGGAAAAGGCGTGGGCGAAGCGCTTTGCCGCCTCCAGCCCGTCCTCGGACATCCGCTCGACCGAATAGCGCAGCACTTCCGGCTCCAGCAGGGCGCGGAACTCGAAGATTTCGCGAATTTCCTCGGTGGACAGCGTGGTGACGACCGCCCCGCGATAGCGCTGCGTCGACACCAGCCCCTGCTCCTCCAGCCGGGTCAGCGCTTCGCGCACGGGAATGCGGCTCACATTGAACATGCGGGCGATGTGGTCCTGGCGCAGGGTCTGGCCTTCGGCGATGTCGCCCCGGGCGATCGCCTCGCGCAGCGCGTCGAAAATGACGTCCGCCGCGGAAGCCATCTGCGCGATGTCCGTAACCCTGACCTTCACCTTGCCTGCCTCCTCCCGGATAGCGCCGGGCTTCCCCTTCGATCCATCGGCCCGGCACGCCCTTCGCGCCCCGGCCGTCTGGTCGCGCACGATGCCATCGCCTGGCCGCCGGTAAATTTCGCACGGTTCGGGCAAAATGGATATTGAAACTTGGATCCAAAAATCGGAAGCTCTTCTCCGTCGCCGGAACTGGCGCCCGCCTTCGGCGCCACTGGCCATCAACAATGAAGACACCTTCCTTCAGAGGAGAGCCATCATGGCTAAGGGATTCAGCATTCTGGCCGCGGCGGCGTTGACGCTCGCCGCCGCCCTGCCCGCGCAGGCGGACAAGCTCGACGACATCATCGCTTCCGGCACGCTGCGCTGCGCGGTGGTGCTGGATTTCCCGCCCATGGGATCGCGCGACGCCAATAACGAGCCGATCGGTTTCGACGTCGATTACTGCAACGACCTCGCCAAGGCGCTGGGTGTGAAGGCGGAAATCGTCGAGACCCCGTTCCCCGACCGTATCCCGGCGCTGGTCTCCGGCCGCGTCGATGTCGGTGTCGCCTCGACCTCCGACACGCTGGAGCGCGCCAAAACGGCCGGCTTCACCATCCCCTATTTCGCCTTCAAGAATGTCGTGCTCACCAAGGAAGGGCTCGGCATCAAGGATTATGACAGCCTCAAGGGCAAGAAGACCGGCTCGGTCTCCGGCACCTTCGAAGCCATCGCGCTGGAGAACGACGTCAAGAAATGGGGCGACGGCACCACCTTCCGCGGCTACCAGTCCCAGGCCGACGTGTTCCTCGCCCTGTCGCAGGGCCAGATCGACGCCACCGTGGTCACCTCCACCGTTGCCGCGGCGATCGTGAAGGACGGCAAGTACAAGGGCCTGATGATGGGCGGCGACGCCCCCTACGACATCGACTATGTCGCGCTGATCGCCCTGCGCAACGAGCAGGGCCTCATCAACTACCTGAACCTGTTCGTCAATCAGCAGGTCCGCACCGGCCGCTACAAGGCGCTCTACGACAAGTGGATCGGCCTTGGCGAGGCGCCCGACCTCACCGTGCACGGCGTCTATCGCTGACCCCACGCCGCCGCGGCGGTCCGGCTTCCACCGGGCCGTCCGCGCGGACGGACACGCCGCGGGGCGAGCCCTGATATCGGTGGCGGCCGCCAGCTGCCGACTGCATCCGCAGACTGCCGGCGCGGCTGCATCATCAAGCTGCAATCACGACCGCCATCCGGCTGCACGCTGCATTATCGAGCTCCGCCTGCAGGACCCGAGCGACGAGCGAACCATGAACTACACCTTCCACTGGCTCCCGGCGTTCCGCGCGCTGCCCGACATGCTGTGGGGCGCGCTGGTGACGCTGGAGATCGCCGTGCTCTCCATGGTGCTGGGCGTGCTGTTCGCGGTCCTGCTCGCGGTCGGCGCCTCCTCGCAATACCGCGTGTTCCGCGCGGCGGCGGCGACCTGGGTCGAGCTCGCCCGCAACACGCCGGCGCTGTTCCAGATCTACATGGCCTATTTCGGCCTCGGCTCGCTCGGCATTCATCTCGACAGCTTCGTCGCCCTGCTCGCCGGCATCACCTTCAACAATGCCGGCTACCTCGCGGAAACCTTTCGCGGCGGCCTGCGCGCGGTGCCGCCGACCCAGGTGCGCGCCGCCCGCTCGCTCGGCATGGGGCAGATCCAGGCCTTCCGCCTCGTGGTGATGCCGCAGATGTTCCGCATCGTCTTCTATCCCATGACCAACCAGATGGTGTGGGCGATCCTGATGACCTCGCTCGGCGTCATCGTCGGCCTCAACAACGACCTGACCGGCGTCACCCAGGAATACAATGTCCGCTCCTTCCGCACCTTCGAGTATTTCGCGCTGGCGGCGGTGATCTACTATCTGCTCGCCAAGTTCGTCACCGTCTCCGCGCGCCTGATGGCGTGGCGGCTGTTCCGCTACTGAGGGAGGCGCGCCATGTTCTCCTCCCTGTTCGACACCACCTTCTCTTTCAACGACCTGCTGTTCATGCTGAAGGGCGCCGGCGTCACGCTGATGCTCACCTTCTGGGCCGTGCTCGGCGGCACCCTGCTGGGCGTGTTCTTCGGCGTCGTCCGCGCCATTTCCCCCTGGTGGGTGAATGCCCCGCTCGGCGCGGTGCTGGACGTGTTCCGCTCGATCCCGCTGCTGATCCAGCTCGTGGTGGCGAATTCGTTCAAGACCATTGTCGGCATCCACTGGAGCCCGTTCACGGTCGGCTGCGTGGTGCTGGCGCTCTACATGTCGGCCTATTGCACCGAGATCGTGCGCTCCGGCTTTCTCGCCGTGCCGACCACGACGCGCCGCGCCGCGCGCTCGCTCGGCCTGACCTGGCGGCAGGACCTGACCGAGATCGTCTTCCCGATCGCGCTCAGGGTGGCGTTGCCGAGCTGGATCGGCCTGACGCTGGGCGTGATGAAGGACACCGCCATGGTGTGGTGGATCGGCGTGGTCGAATTGCTGCGCTCCTCGCAGGTGATCGTCACCCGCATCCAGGAGCCGCTGTTCGTGCTGTCCATCGCCGGGCTGATCTATTTCCTGATGAGCTTCCCCATCGCCCGCCTCGGCGCACGGCTTGAGAAGCGCTGGCGCGAGAACGACTGAGGACCGAAATGTCGATCGAAATCCAGGACGTCCACAAAGCCTTCGGCTCGCTCGAAGTGGTCAAGGGCGTGACCATGACCGTCGAGAAGGGCGAGGTGGTCTCGGTCATCGGCGGGTCGGGCTCGGGAAAATCGACTTTGCTCATGTGCATCAACGGGCTGGAGCCGATCAATTCCGGCCGCATCCTCGTCGACGGCACCGACGTGCACGGGCGCGGCACCGACCTGAACAAGCTGCGCCGCAAGATCGGCATCGTGTTCCAGCAGTGGAATGCGTTCCCCCATCTGACCGTGCTGGAAAATGTGATGCTGGCGCCGCGCAAGGTGCTCGGCAAGTCTAAGGCCGAGGCCGAGGCGATCGCGGTGGAGAAGCTGGAGCGTGTCGGCCTGGCGGAAAAGCTGAAGGTCTACCCCTCAAAGCTCTCCGGCGGCCAGCAGCAGCGCATGGCGATCGCCCGCGCGCTGGCGATGTCGCCGGACTACATGCTGTTCGACGAAGTGACCTCGGCGCTCGACCCGCAACTCGTCGGCGAGGTGCTGGACACGATGCGCTCGCTCTCGGCCGAGGGCATGACGATGATCGTGGTCACCCATGAGATCGCCTTCGCCCGCGAGGTCTCCGACCGCGTCGCCTTCTTCCACAAGGGCCGCATCCACGAGATCGGCCCGCCCGCCGAGGTGATCGGCAATCCGCAGCAGCCGGAAACCGTCGACTTCCTGAAATCCGTCCTCTGATCCATCGATCGCATTCGCAAGAGTCTCAAGGAGCATTCCCATGTGGCAGGGCGTCTATCCCGCCGTTACCGCCAAGTTCAACGAAGACGACACGCTCGACCACAAGGAGATGGAGCGCAGCTTCGCCTTGCAGATCGACGCCGGCGTCGACGGCATCATCGTCAATGGCTCGCTCGGCGAAGGCCCGATGCTGTCGCATGACGAGCGCCTTGCCGTGCTGAAGACCGCCAAGTCGGTGGCCGGCAAGCGCCCGGTGCTGATGACCATCGCCGATGCCGCCACCCGCGACTGCGCGAGCCTCGCCAGGCGCGCCGCGCAGGAAGGCGCCGACGGCCTCATGGTGGTGCCGAGCCTCGTCTACCACACCAACCCGAAGGAGACGGTGGCGTCGATGAGCGCGGTGGCGCAGGCCGCCGACCTGCCGGTGATGATCTATTCCAACCGCATCGCCTATCGCGTCGACATCACCATCGACATCATGGCCGAGCTGGCCAAGGACAAGCGCTTCGTCGCCATCAAGGAATCCTCCGACGACATCCGCCGGTCGATCGAGATCATCAACGCGCTGGGCGACCGCTACGACGTGTTCACCGGCGTCGACAACCTCGCCTATGAGGCGCTCGCCGTCGGCGCGGTCGGCTGGGTCGCCGGCCTCGTGGTCGCCTTCCCGGAGGAAACGGTGGCGATCTACCGGCTGATGAAGGCCAAGCGCTATGACGAGGCGCTGGAAATCTACCGCTGGTTCCGCCCGCTGCTCGACCTCGACGTGTCGACCTATCTGGTGCAGAACCTGAAGCTGGTGGAAGCGATGGTGACCGGCACCACCGAGCGCGTGCGCGCGCCCCGCCTGCCGCTGGAAGGCGAGCAGCGCGCCAAGGTGGAGAAGATCGTGCGCGACAGCCTCGCCACCCGCCCGACCCTCGCCAAGGCGGCGTGAGACACCTTGGTCCTGGCCGGCATCGCGTCATTCCGGCCAAGGCGACGACGCCGAGCCGGGATCGCCGGCCGGCTCCCCGCGCGATCCCGGATACGGCCTGCGGCCGTTCCGGGATGACGCCTGACTTGAACAAGCGCGGTTAAGAGCGTGCCCACAGCAGCCTCCTCCCCAAAGAACGAAATCACCATCGTCGGTGCCGGCATCGTCGGGCTTGCCACGGCGTTCCATCTGCTGGCCGAGGGGCACCGGGTACGGCTGGTGGAGCGCGGCGGGGTGGCGGAAGGGGCGAGCTTCGGCAATGCCGGGGCCTTCGCCTTCTCCGACATTCTGCCCCTCGCCTCGCCGGGCATGCTGCGCAAGGCGCCGAAATGGCTCATCGACCCGCTCGGACCGCTCACCATTCCGCCCCGCTACCTCCCGCAGATCACGCCCTGGCTGGTCCGGTTCTGGCGTGCCAGCCTGCCCGACCGCTACCGCGCCTCGCTCACCGCGCAGGGCGGCCTGATGCGCTTCGCCGCCACGGCGACGCAGGCCATGGTCGCCCAGGCCGACCTTGCCGGACACATCCGGGCCGACGGCAATCTCCAGCTCTATGAGAGCGAGGCCGAGCTTGCCGCCGCCCAGCCGGGCTGGGAGGCACGGGCGCGCGAGGGGATCGAATTCGAGCATGTGCGCGGCGAGCGGCTCGCCGAACTCCAGCCCGGCCTGTCGCCGCGCTTCGTCGCCGGCACCTTCACCCCGCACTGGCAGACGGTAAGCGACCCCTATCACTACGCCCTCGCCCTGTTCCGCGCGGTGATGGCGCGCGGGGCCGGCCTGGTCCATGGCGAGGTGACCGGGGTGGAGGCGGATTCGCGCGGCGTGCGGCTGCGCCTCGCCGACGGGCAGGTGCTGAACGCCGGGCGGGTGGTGATCGCCGGCGGGGCGTGGTCGCGCCCGCTGGCGAGGTCGCTCGGCGATTTCATCCCGCTGGAGACCGAGCGCGGCTACAACACCACCTTGCCGCCGGGCGCCTTCGATTTGCGCCGCCAGCTCACCTTTGGCGGCCACGGCTTCGTGGTGACCCCGCTCTCCACCGGCATCCGGGTCGGCGGCGCGGTGGAGCTGGGCGGGCTGAAGGCGCCGCCGAACTTCAGGCGCGCCGACGCCATGCTCACCAAGGCCGCGCGCTTTCTGCCCGGGCTGCGCACCGAAGGCGGCCGGCAATGGATGGGCTTCCGCCCCTCGCTGCCGGATTCGCTGCCCGTCATCGGCCGATCGACCGCCTCGCCGGCCGCGTTCTACGCCTTCGGCCACGGCCATCTCGGCCTCACCCAGAGCGCCGCGACCGGCAAGCTGATCGCCGATCTGGTGGCCGGGCGCCGGCCCCCCATCCCGCTCGAACCCTTCCGCCCCGACCGCTTCTGACGAGTGACCTCCATGGCGCGACACAGCTTCTTCTGCATAGACGGCCACACCTGCGGCAACCCGGTGCGGCTGGTGGCCGGCGGCGGGCCGAACCTCGTCGGCGACACCATGATCGAGAAGCGCGCCCATTTCCTGCGCGAATTCGACTGGATCCGCACCGGGCTGATGTTCGAGCCGCGCGGCCACGACATGATGTCGGGCTCGATCCTCTACCCGCCGACGCGGCCCGATTGCGATATCGCCATCCTGTTCATCGAGACCTCGGGCTGCCTGCCCATGTGCGGCCACGGCACCATCGGCACGGTGACGATGGCGATCGAGCACGGGCTGGTGACGCCGAAGACGCCGGGCATGCTGATGCTCGACACCCCCGCCGGCGTGGTGAAGGCGGAATACAAACAGGTCGGGCAGTATGTGGAAGAGGTGCGGATCACCAATGTACCCGCCTTCCTCTACGCGCAAGGCCTCACCGCCGAATGTCCGGGCCTTGGCGAGATCACCGTCGATGTCGCCTATGGCGGCAATTTCTACGCCATCGTCGAGCCGCAGCAGGCCTTCGCCGACATGGCCGATTTCACCGCCGGCGAATTGGTGGGCATGAGCCCGGCGCTGCGCCGGGCGCTGAACGCGAAATACGAGTTCGTGCACCCGGAGAAGCCGGAGATCCGCGGCCTCTCGCACATCCTGTGGACCGGCGCGGCGCAGCATCCGGAGGCGCATGCGCGCAATGCGGTGTTCTATGGCGACAAGGCGATCGACCGCTCGCCCTGCGGCACCGGCACTTCCTCGCGCATGGCGCACCTCGCCGCGCTCGGCAGACTGAAGGTGCGCGACGAGTTCGTGCATGAGAGCATTATCGGCTCGCTGTTCAAGGGCCGGGTCGAGGCGGCGGCGAAGGTGGGGGAGCGCGACGCGATCATCCCCTCCATCGGCGGCTGGGCCCGCATGACCGGCTACAACACCATCTTCATCGACGATCGCGACCCGTTCGCGCACGGCTTCGTGGTGGTGTGACGCTTTCTTCCTTCGACGCACCGTGATCCTGAGATGCGAGCGAAGCGAACCTCGAAGGATCGTCGAGCAGGGCGTCGTCCTGCTCGAACCTCCTTCGAGGCCCGGCCGGCGGCCGGGCACCTCAGGATGACGACGTTCGCAAAATCCGATTGGGCCGCGAAAGGGCACGACATGAAGATCACCGGCATCAAGGCCTACAAGGTCGGCTTGCCCCTCAAGGAGGGCCGCTACAACTGGTCGAACGGCAATTTCATCGAAGTGTTCGATTCCACCGTGGTGGCTGTGGAGACCGATGCCGGCATCACCGGCTATGCCGAATGCTGCCCGCTCGGCTCGGCGTACCTTCCGGCCTATGCCCATGGCGTGCGCGCCGGGCTGGAGGAAATCGGCCCCAAGGTGATCGGCCTCGACCCGACCGATCTCAACGTGCTGAACCGCCACATGGATGCGGTGCTGCGCGGCCACCCCTATGTGAAGGCGCCGATCGACATCGCCTGCTGGGACATTCTCGGCAAGGTGAGCGGGCTGCCGGTCTACAAGCTGCTGGGCGGCGCGGCGCAGGAAAAGGTCGCGCTCTACCGCGCCATCTCGCAGGAAGCGCCCGAGGCGATGGCGAAGAAGATCGCCGGCTACAAGGCCGAGGGCTACACCAAGTTCCAGCTCAAGGTGGGCGGCGATGCCGACCAGGACATCGACCGCATCCGCGCCACTCGCGCCATTCTCGACGCCTCCGACATTCTGGTGGCCGATGCCAATACCGGCTGGACCCGGGCGGAAGCCGCCCGCATCTGCGCGGAAGTCGCCGATCTCGACGTCTATATCGAGCAGCCCTGCCCCACTTACGAGGAATGCCTCTCGGTGCGCGCCCGCACCGCGCGGCCGTTCGTGCTCGACGAGGTGATCGACGGCGTCGGCACGCTGATGAAGGGGCTGGCGGATGATGCGATGGACATCATCAACCTGAAGATCTCCAAGGTCGGCGGCCTCACCAAGGCGCGGCTGATGCGCGACATCTGCGTCGCCTCGGGCACGCCGATGACCATCGAGGACACCTGGGGCGGCGACATCGTGACCGCCACCATCGCCCATCTCGCCCGCTCGACGCCGGAGGAATTCACCTTCTCCGCCACCGATTTCAACAGCTATGGCACGGTGGACATCGCCGCCGGCGCGCCCCGGCGCGAAAACGGCTTCATGACCGCCTCCGATGCACCGGGGCTCGGTATCACCCCGCTGTTCGACGTGCTCGGCGATCCCGTGGTGGTGATCTGACGTCTCGTTCCTTCTCCCCGTCGGGGAGAAGGTGGCCGGCACAGCCGGCCGGATGAGGGGCGACGGCACGTCCCCTCACCCCACCCCTCTCCCCGACGGGGAGAGGGGGCGTGTCGCTCTCTTCACACGAGGCCCCCATGCGTTCCTCCAAGGTCATCCACATCGTCGGCTGCCACGCCGAGGGCGAGGTCGGCGACGTGATTGTCGGCGGTGTCGCGCCGCCGCCCGGCGACAGCGTGTGGGCGCAGTCGCGCTTCATCGCCTCGGACAACACCCTGCGCAATTTCGTGCTGCAAGAGCCGCGCGGCGGCGTGTTCCGCCACGTGAACCTGCTGGTACCGCCGAAGCACCCGAAGGCGGTCGCCGCGTGGATCATCATGGAGCCGGAGGACACCCCGCCCATGTCCGGCTCCAATTCGATCTGCGTCTCCACCGTGCTGCTCGACACCGGCATCGTGCCGATGACCGAGCCGGAAACGCACATGGTGCTGGAGGCGCCGGGCGGGCTGATCGAGGTCACCGCCTATTGCCGCAACGGCAAGGCGGAGCGGATCAAGGTGCGCAACCACCCCTCCTTCGCCGACAAGCTCGACGCGGCGCTGGAGGTGGAAGGGCTCGGCACGCTGAGCGTCGACACCGCCTATGGCGGCGACAGCTTTGTCATCGTCGACGCCCATGCGCTGGGCTTCGCCATCCGCCCGGACGAGGCGAAGGACCTTGCCGAGACCGGCATGCGCATCGTCAAGGCGGCCAACCGGCAGCTCGGGTTCAGACACCCGGAGAATGCCGACTGGAACCACATCTCGTTCTGCCAGTTCGCCGCGCCTGTGGTGGAGGCGGACGGCGTGAAGTCGGGCGCCAATGCGGTGGCGATCCGCCCCGGCAAGATCGACCGTTCGCCCACCGGCACCGGCTGCTCCGCCCGCATGGCGGTGCTGCACGCCAAGGGCCAGCTGAAAGTGGGCGAGACCTTCATCGGTCGCTCCATCCTCGATTCGCGCTTCGAATGCCGGATCGAGGGCGAGACTACCCTGGGCGGCCGCCCGGCGATCCTGCCCTCGATCATGGGCCGAGCCTTCGTGACGCATACGGCGCAATTGATGGTGGACCCGGAAGACCCGTGGCAGACCGGCTACCGGCTCTCCGACACCTGGCCGGTGTGGAAGCAGGACTGACGGCCGACTTCCGGCGCGGCGGAGCTACTCCGCCGCTTCGCCGGCGGCGCGTTCTTCCGCGTCCTCGATGGTCTTCAGCGCGTCGGGATGCGGCATCGAGATGATGTTGTAGCCGGAATCGACGAAGTGGACCTCGCCGGTGACGCCCGAGGACATGTCCGAGAGCAGATAGAGCGCGGCGCCGCCGACCTCGTCGATCGACACGGTGCGGCGCAGCGGCGCGTTGCGCTTCTGGTAGTTGAACATGAGGCGCGCATCGGCGATGCCGGCACCCGCCAGGGTGCGGATCGGGCCGGCGGAAATGGCGTTCACCCGCACGCCCTGCGGGCCGTAATCGGCCGCGAGGTAGCGCACGCTCGCCTCCAGCGCCGCCTTGGCCACGCCCATCACATTGTAGTTCGGCATCACCCGCGTGGAGCCGCCATAGGTGAGCGTGACCAGCGCGCCGCCCTCCGTCATCAGCGGCGCGGCGCGCCTGGCGAGCTCGGTGAAGGAGAAGCAGGAGATGACCATGGTGCGGGTGAAATTCGCCCGGGTGGTGTCGGCGTAGCGGCCCTTCAGCTCGTTCTTGTCGGAGAAGCCGATGGCGTGGACGAGAAAGTCGAGCGTGCCCCACTTCTCCTTCAACGCGGCGAAGACGGCGTCGACCGAGGCGAGGTCCTCGACATCGCAGGCCAGCAGCGTGTCGCTGCCCAGGCTCTGCGCCAGCGGCTTCACCCGGCGGCCGAGCGCCTCGCCCTGATAGGTGAAGGCAAGCTCGGCGCCCTGCGCGGCCAGCGTCCGGGCGATGCCCCAGGCGATGGAATGGTCGTTGGCGACGCCCATGATGAGGCCGCGTTTGCCCTGCATCAGGTTGCCCTGAGGGGGAGTGCCCTGCGTCAGGCTCATTCTGCTGGTTCCTTCCGCCGACCCGCTGCCTCGATCACGCCTCGGGATGCTGGAACACCAGCACCGCATTGGCCCCGCCGAAGCCGAAGCCGTTGGAAAGCACACGCTCCAGCCGCGCATTGTCGACGCGCGCGCGCACGATCGGCATGTCGGCGAAGGCGGGGTCGATCTCGTCGATATGGGCGCTCGCGGCGATGAAGCCGTTCTGCATCATCAGGATCGAGTAGACCGCCTCATGCACGCCGGTCGCGCCCTGCGAATGGCCGGTGAGCGACTTGGTGGCCGAGATCGGCGGCGCCTTGTCGCCGAACACGGCGCGGATCGCCTCGATCTCCTTGAGATCGCCGATCGGGGTCGAGGTGGCGTGCGGGTTGATGTAGTCGATCGGGCCCTTCACGTCGGCCAGCGCGAGCTGCATGGCGCGGGCCGCGCCCTCGCCGGAGGGGGCCACCATGTCGGCGCCGTCGGAAGTGGCGCCATAGCCGATGATCTCGGCGTAGATGCGCGCGCCGCGGGCCTTGGCGTGCTCCAGCTCTTCCAGCACCAGCACGCCGGCGCCGCCGGAGATGACGAAGCCGTCGCGGTTCTTGTCATAGGGGCGCGAGGCGACCTCGGGGCGATCATTATAGTCGGACGACATGGCGCCCATGGCGTCGAACAGGCAGGACAGCGTCCAGTCGAGATCCTCGCAGCCGCCGGCGAACATGATGTCCTGCTTGCCGTACTGGATCATCTCGGCGGCATTGCCGATGCAGATATTGGTGGTCGCGCAGGCGGCGGAGATGGAATAGCTCAGCCCCTTGATCTTGAACCAGGTGGAGAGCGTGGCGGACGCCGTGGAGCCCATCGCCTTGGGCACCGCGAAGGGGCCGACGCGCTTGGGGCTGGCGTTCTTGCGGGTGATGTCCGCCGCCTCGACGATGGTGCGGGTGGAGGAGCCGCCCGAACCCATGATGAGGCCGGTGCGGGCATGCGAGACCTCGTGCGCCTCAAGCCCGGCATCGCGGATCGCCTGATCCATCGCGACATGGTTCCACGCCGTGCCGCCGCCATGGAAGCGCATGGCGCGGCGGTCGACCACCTCGCTGGCGTCGAGCTGCGGGGCGCCGTGCACCTGGCTGCGGAAGCCGAGCTCGGCATATTTATCGGCCCGGCGGATGCCGCTCCGGCCCTCGCGCAGGGAGGCGAGAACCTCCTGCGTGGAGTTGCCGATGGACGAGACGATGCCCATTCCGGTTACGACAACACGGCGCATAGGCTTCCTTTCCTTCAAAGCACGCGAGATGATCCGAGACGACCAAGGCACGCGAGATGGCCCCGCGGGCGGAGCCCCGCAAGGCCCGATGTCACGACTGGAACAGACCGACCTTGAGGTCGTTCGCCCGGTAGATGACTTCCCCGTCGGCTTCCACCCAGCCATCGGCGATGCCGAGCACCAGCTTGGAGCGCATCACGCGCTTGAAGTCGATGCCGTAGACGACCTTGCTGACGGTGGGCAGCACCTGGCCGGAAAACTTGATCTCGCCGGCACCGAGCGCCCGCCCGCGGCCGGGCGAGCCGAGCCAGCCGAGATGGAAGCCGACGAGCTGCCAGAGCGCATCGAGCCCGAGGCAGCCCGGCATCACCGGATCGCCGATGAAGTGGCAGGCGAAGAACCAGAGGTCGGGCTTGATGTCGAGCTCGGCGCGGACATGGCCCTTGCCGTTCGGGCCGCCATCCTCGGAAATCTCGGTGATGCGGTCGAACATCAGCATCGGCGGCGCGGGAAGCTGCGCATTTCCCGGCCCGAAAAGCTCTCCGCGCCCGCACGCAAGCAATTCCTCGTAAGTGAAGCTCGTCTGCCGCTCGGTCATCGTTTCGGTGTTACCCACGCTTGCTGTTTCCATTTACCTTGAGCGCCCCCCCGCCGCCGGTCGTCGCGGCTCGGGCACGGCTTTTTTCCTGCCCCGGCCTCCTGACGCAGCGCGCTTCCTATCACAGCGTCCCGCGCGCTCAAAGCCACTGCAACGGCCATGGACGCACTCCCTATGTCACGCAGGCGACAGCACCTCGACACCACCGGCTGCCCGGCAGGGCGCGATGCCGGGACACCTCGGCCGGGCCCACCGCTGGCACCGGGCAGGGTGAACCCACGCGCAGATTGGAACAATTACGATTATCCGGCCCGATATTGCCCCAGCGCCAAGCGTGCAGATATAATGCCAGATGAAAAAGCCGCCATGCGTGCGCCTCCCGGCAGGACCGGATGGTGCGCGAATGTGCGATCAGCTGCGGATCGACCTGTTCCCGCCTCGCGGCGGGAAGGGCGATAATAATGGTTCGGAAGACGCGATGAGCGAAGTTTTTCGCCCCCAGAACTTAGCCTTCTCCCGCATGGTCGTGGAGGAAGAAGGCCCGGTGCTGCCCGTCGCCAAGCTGCGCGACGGTGCCGGCCGCACCGGCTGCCCGTTCCATGACGTGCGCCACATGCTGCGTGATGTCGGCCTGCGCCCCACCCGCCAGCGTCTCGCGCTGGGCTGGCTGCTGTTCGCCAAGGGCGACCGTCACGTCTCGGCGGAAATCCTGCACGAAGAGGCGATCAAGGCGCGCTTCCCGGTGTCGCTGGCCACGGTCTACAACACGCTGCACCAGTTCACCGAGGTCGGCCTGCTGCGCGAACTCGCGGTCGACGGCTCGAAAACCTATTTCGACACCAACCCGTCCGACCATCATCACTTCTTCCTCGAAGGCGAGAACAACCTCGTCGACATTCCCAGCGCATCGGTCGAGGTCGAGCGGATTCCCGAGGCCCCGGAAGGCTATGAGATTGCCCGAGTCGATGTGGTGGTGCGCCTGCGTCCCAAGCGCCGGTCGTAGGATATTCCGGCGCCTCCGGGCGCGCAGGACAAGACGTTCGAAGGCCGGTCGGTGACCGGCCTTTTTACCTGCATTCCCCAAGTGGCGTGTCGTTTGAGGTGAAGATCGCCTGTATCCGAGC
>NZ_JAHBGC010000029.1 GCF_018390645.1 Ancylobacter dichloromethanicus | reverse complement strand
AGCGGCAGGTGGGATTAGCTTAACTGCGCGTCCACGAAACCGGCAGCAGGCCAGGGCTTGGCGCTCCGGGCCGAATTCGTCGCTACTCCGGTCGTAATCTTCGAACAGCAACCCTTTCTGGGAGCGCTTCATATCCTTCCAGATGCGCTTCAAACCACGAGGGTCAGGAGCGAACGGCTCTTCCCGCTTGTTCGCGTCGATGATGTCGAACACTACGTCCCGCGGCAGCACCAGAAAGCGCCGGAGCACTATCAACTCCGCCATCTCGTCTGCCGTCATTGGGCGTGCTCCAGTAGTGATTCGAGCGTCGATTCCATGGGGAGGGGTGCTCTCCGCCAACGCAGATCGACTGCAACGGGTACCTATATGGCTGGTCCGGCTTGCAGTCCCCCCGCGCCGGCACGTTGAAATGTTGGCATTTTACCAATTACAGGTTATATTATCACGACTTGTCATCTACTTACGGCTTAATGCGGCTTCCTTCCGGCCGCCTTCCGGCCGCCTTTCGGCGGCCGGCGCGCCTGTCCGGCGGCTTCTTCCGCGCGCGGGCATGCCCTCCCGGATTCGCCGCATCTATTGGGCGGCCTTCGCCGGGCGCTCGCGCAGGCGGTGCGCCGCCGCCACCATGTTGACCAGCGCCGGGCGCACCTCGTCCCACTGCCTCGTCTTCAGCCCGCAATCGGGATTGACCCAGAGCTGCGCCGGCGCCAGCCGCCGCACCGCCTTTTCCAGCAGATCGACCATCTCCGCCACCGGCGGCACGCGCGGCGCGTGGATGTCGTAGACACCCGGCCCGATCTCGTTGGGGTAGCGATAGTCGACGAAGGCGTCGAGCAGCTCCATCTTCGAGCGTGAGGTCTCGATGGAGATCACGTCGGCATCCATGGCCGCGATGGCGGCGATGATGTCGTTGAACTCCGAATAGCACATATGGGTGTGGATCTGGGTCTCGTCGCGCACGCCGGAGGCACAGAGGCGGAAGCTCTCCACCGCCCAGCCGAGATAGGCCTCCCAGTCGGCGCGGCGCAGCGGCAGGCCCTCGCGGATCGCCGCCTCGTCGATCTGGATCATCGCCGCCCCGGCCGCTTCGAGGTTGGTCACCTCGTCACGGATGGCGAGGGCGATCTGCCGGCAGGCGGTGCTGCGGGGCAGGTCGTCGCGCACGAAGGACCAGTTGAGAATGGTCACCGGACCGGTCAGCATGCCCTTCACCGGCCGGTCGGTGAGCGACTGCGCGAAGCGCCACCACTCCACCGTCATCGGCGCCGGACGGGAGACGTCACCGAACAGGATCGGCGGGCGGACATAGCGCGAGCCGTAGCTCTGCACCCAGCCATGCCTCGTAAAGGCGAAGCCGGAAAGCTGCTCGCCGAAATACTGCACCATGTCGTTGCGCTCGAATTCGCCATGGACGAGCACGTCGAGCCCGATCTCCTCCTGCCAGCGAATGGCGCGGGTGGCCTCCTGCTTCAGCAGGGCCTCATAGGCGACCGCGCTCAGTTCGCCCCTGCCATGGGCGGCGCGGGCCTGGCGCACCTCGCGCGTCTGCGGGAAGGAGCCGATCGTCGTGGTCGGGAACAGCGGCAGGCCGAGCCGCGCGCGCTGCCGCCCGGCGCGGGTGTCGAAAGGGCTGGCGCGGCGCGCCATTTCCGGCGTGACGGCGGCGAGCCGGGCGGCCACCGCGCCATTGTGCACCTTGGGCGAGGCCTTGCGCGCCCGCGCCGCCGCGCCCGATTGCAGCAGCTTGTCCAGCACGACGTCGCGCCCGCCCGAAAGCGCGGTGCCCAACGTGACCAGTTCCTCCATCTTCTGCACCGCGAAGGCCAGCCAGCTTTTCACCTCCGGGTCGAGGCCGGTTTCCTGCGCGAGGTCGATCGGCACATGCAGCAGCGAGCAGGACGGGGCGATCTCGACATGATCGGTGCCGCGCCGGCGCACCAACGGCTCCAGCGTGTCGAGCAGTTCCGGCAGATTGGCGCGCCAGACATTGCGGCCGTCAACGATGCCGAGGGAGAGCACGAGGCCGGCCCGGGCCTTGGCGGCGACCTCGCGCAACTGCTCGGGCGCGCGCACCAGGTCGAGATGCAGGCCCGCCACGGGGAGGGCGAGCGCGGTGTCGAGATTGGCGCCGAGCCCGCCGAAATAGGGCGTGAGCATGATCTTCAGCCGGGGCAGCGCATGGGCGAAGAAGCCATAGGCCTCGCGCAGCGCCGCGCGGGCGGGCGCGTCGAGATCGGTGACGAGGCAGGGCTCGTCGATCTGCACCCAGGCGGCGCCGCTGGCGCAGAGCCGGCGCAGCACCTCGACATAGACCGGCAGCAATTCGCCGAGCAGGCTCAGCGGGTCGAGCCGCTCTTCCTTCGCCTTGCCGAGCCTGAGGAAGCTGACCGGGCCGAGCAGCACCGGCCGGGTCTCATAGCCGAGCGCCTTCGCCTCGCGATACTCTTCGACCGGCTTGGTCGCGGCGAGGACGAAGCGCTGGCCGCGGGCGAATTCCGGCACCATGTAGTGATAATTGGTGTCGAACCACTTGGTCATTTCCAGCGCCGGCACCCCGTGGGCGTGCGGATGCGCGTGGCCATGGGCGCAGCCCTCCGCCTGCGCCGCCTCCGCCTGCGCTGCGCCCTGCGACCCGCGCGCCATCGCGAAATAGGTGTCGAGCGGCACCGGCCCGCCACTCCAGCCATAGGCGGCGGGAATGGCGCCGACCATCACCGCGGTGTCGAGCACATGGTCGTAGAGCGAGAAGTCGTTCGAGGGAATGTTGGCGATCCCCAGCGCCTTCTGCCGCGCCCAGTTGGCGGCGCGCAGCCGCGCGGCGGTGTCCTGCAGCGCGGCGGCGTCGGTCGTGCCCGACCAGTAGCTCTCAAGCGCGGATTTCAGCTCGCGGCGCGGGCCGATGCGCGGCGTGCCGAGGGTGGAAACCGGCACCGTGCCGGCGGAATAAGCAAAGGTCATTCGGCTAACCCCAATCAGGATTGGGGGCAAAGGCCGAGCGGACACGCGGCGCGGGCGCCGGCAAGGCACCGGCGGACGCACCAACGCACCACCGGGACACCCCGCCCAGGGACGATCATGGCATCGCGGCAGGTCTCCTGGCTCGCGGGTCGTCGCCTGCCGCCCGGCCTTCCCGAAGCTCGTCGCCTCAGTGACGCGGAGTGGACGACAGGCTCGCCGCTGACAGTTGCGGGGGCAGCTCCGGCCTCGCCCGACAGGCTCACCGGATTCCCTCTTAGCCGCGGCGCGGACGCCGCAGAACCGTGACGCCCGCACCCTGAGCGGAACCGTGTCCGTTGTCAATAACAATATAAAGATATCTCTATATCTACATAATCACAAATTCTACGGGCAACTCGAACCCATCGGCGGGCCTCCGGCGCGCAGGGGACGCCAGGCGTGGCGGGCGTCGGCTTGAGGGGCGTCGGCTTGAGGGGCGTCGGCTTGAGGGGCGTCGGCTTGAGGGGCGTCGGCTTGAGGGGCGTCGGCTTGAGGGGCGTCGGCTTGAGGGGCGTCGGGCTTGGGAGGGGCGTGGCCCGCATGACCTTTTCTTGATGCAACTCATTTGCAGTTGCACGTCATCCGACTTGGCGTAGAATGCTTCTGCAACTCATTCGCAAAAGGAGCCTGGGATGTGGGACCGATCGAGGCGCGCGGTGCTGGCTGGCCTGCTGGCGGCGGGGATGATCAGCATGGCTGGCGCCACCGCCTCGGCGCAGGCACCGGTGCCGCCGAAATTCAAGGCGGTGACCACCTTCACCGTCATCGCCGACATGGCGCGCAACGTGGCCGGTGACGCCGCCATCGTGGAATCGATCACCAAGCCCGGCGCCGAGATCCATAATTACTCACCCACCCCGGGCGACATACAGCGCGCGCAGGGCGCGCAGCTCATCCTGTGGAACGGGCTCAACCTCGAACTGTGGTTCGAGAAGTTCTTCCGCAACCTGAAGGACGTGCCGAGCGTGGTGGTCTCCGACGGGGTCACCCCGCTCAGCATCTCGGAAGGCCCCTATAGCGGCAAGCCGAACCCCCACGCCTGGATGTCGCCCACCAACGCGCTGATCTATGTCGACAACATCCGCGACGCCTTCGTGAAATACGACGCGACCAACGCCGCGACCTATGAAGCGAACGCCGCCGCCTACAAGGCCAAGATCGAGGCGACGGTGGCGCCGATCCGCGCCGAGCTGGAGGTCATCCCCGCCGACAGGCGCTGGCTGGTGTCGAGCGAGGGCGCGTTCTCCTATCTCGCCCGCGATTTCGGGCTGAAGGAGCTCTATCTCTGGCCGATCAACGCCGACCAGCAGGGCACCCCGCAGCAGGTGCGCAAGGTGATCGACGCGGTGCGCAAGAACAAGATTCCCGCCGTGTTCAGCGAAAGCACCGTCTCCGACAAGCCGGCGCGGCAGGTGGCGCGCGAGACCGGGGCGCTCTATGGCGGCGTGCTCTATGTCGATTCGCTCAGCGAGGCGGACGGCCCGGTGCCGACCTATATCGACCTGCTGCGCGTCACTTCCGACACGATCGAGAAGGGCCTCGCCCAGGGGCTGTCGCAATGAACGCGCCCATGACGGTCCCCGCGTCCACGGCCCTCGCCGATCCGGGCCTGGCCGTGCGCGGCGTGAGCGTGACCTATCGCAACGGCCACACCGCGCTGCGCGACGCCAGCTTCGAGATCCCGACCGGCACCATCACCGCTCTGGTGGGGGTCAATGGCTCGGGCAAGTCGACCCTGTTCAAGGCGATCATGGGCTTTGTGCGCCTCGCCGCCGGCGAGATCAGCATCCTCGGCGGCAGCGTCGAACAGGCACTGAAACGCAACCTCGTCGCCTATGTCCCGCAGAACGAGGAGGTCGACTGGAACTTCCCGGTGCTGGTGGAAGACGTGGTGATGATGGGCCGCTACGGCCATATGGGCCTGATGCGCATTCCCCGCGCCGCCGACCGCACGGCGGTGACCGAGGCGCTGGCCCGCGTCAACATGAGCGAGTTCCGCAAGCGGCAGATCGGCGAACTCTCCGGCGGCCAGAAGAAGCGGGTCTTCCTCGCCCGCGCGCTGGCGCAGGACGCGCGGGTAATCCTGCTCGACGAGCCCTTCACCGGCGTCGACGTGAAGACCGAGGAAGCCATCATCATCCTGCTGCGCGCGCTGCGCGACGAGGGCCGGGTGATGCTGGTCTCCACCCACAACCTCGGCAGCGTGCCGGAATTCTGCGACCGCACCGTGCTGGTGAAGGGCACCGTGCTGGCCTATGGCCCCACCTCCGAGACCTTCACCGAGGCCAATCTGGAGAAGACCTTCGGCGGCGTGCTGCGCCATTTCGTGCTCGCCGGCGCCGGCCTGCACGCCGACGATGACAGCCGCCAGCTCGCCGTGCTGACCGATGACGAGCGCCCGCTGGTGTTCTATGGCGAGAAGGGCGAATGCCCGCCGCGCACGCGGGAGAATTCCCCGTGATCGCCCTGCTGACCGAGCCGTTCGGCTATGAATACATGCGCAACGCCATGTGGGTGTCGGCGCTGGTCGGCGCGGTCTGCGCCTTCCTCTCCTGCTACCTCATGCTCAAGGGCTGGTCGCTGATCGGCGACGCGCTGTCCCACGCCATCGTGCCCGGCGTCGCCGGTGCCTACATGCTGGGCCTGCCCTTCGCCATCGGCGCCTTCTTCTCCGGCGGGCTGGCGGCGGCCGCGATGCTGTTCCTCAACCAGCGCACCAAGCTGCGGGAGGACGCCATCATCGGGCTGATCTTCTCCTCCTTCTTCGCGCTGGGGCTGTTCATGGTCTCGCTGTCGCCGACCTCGGTGAACATCCAGACCATCGTGCTCGGCAACATCCTCACCATCACCCCGGAAGACACGCTGCAGCTCGCCATCATCGGCATCGTGTCGCTGGCGATCCTGCTGGTGAAATGGCGGGACCTGATGGCGGTGTTCTTCGACGAGGCGCATGCGCGCTCCATCGGGCTCAGGCCGACCGCGCTGAAGATCGTGTTCTTCACCCTGCTCGCGGCTTCCACCGTGGCGGCGCTGCAGACGGTGGGGGCCTTCCTCGTCATCTGCCTGGTGGTGACGCCCGGTGCCACCGCCTACCTGCTGGCCGACCGCTTCCCGCGCCTGCTGATGATCGCGGTGGCCATCGGCGCGGTGACCAGCTTCATCGGCGCCTATGTGAGCTATTTCCTCGACGGCGCCACGGGCGGCATCATCGTGGTGCTGCAGACGCTGGTGTTCCTCACCGCCTTCGTCTTCGCCCCCAAGCACGGCATGCTGGCGGCGCGGCGACGGGCGGCGCAGGCGCTGAAGGGCCATGCGCTTGAGACGGAGACCTGACCATGATCGACACGCTGCTGGCGCCGTTCCAGTTCGACTTCATGGTCAACGCCCTCGTCATATCGGGGCTGGTGGCGGTGCCGATGGCGCTGCTGTCCTGCTTCCTGGTGCTGAAGGGCTGGTCGCTGATGGGCGACGCCATTTCCCACGCGGTGTTTCCCGGCGTGGTGCTCGCCTACATCATCGGCCTGCCCTTCGCCATCGGCGCCTTCGTGGCCGGCATGTTCTGCGCGGTGGCGACCGGGTTCCTCAAGGACAATAGCCGCATCAAGCAGGACACGGTGATGGGCATCGTGTTCTCCGGCATGTTCGGTGTCGGGCTGGTGCTCTATGTGAAGATCCAGTCCGAGGTGCATCTCGACCACATCCTGTTCGGCGACATGCTCGGCGTCTCCGCACGCGACATCCTGCAGACCGGGCTGATCGCCGCCGTGGTGGCGGGGGTCCTCGCGCTGAAATGGCGGGATTTCCTGCTGCACGCCTTCGATCCGGTGCAGGCGCGGGCGGTCGGGCTCAGGGTCGGGCTGCTGCATTACGGCCTGCTCTGCCTGATCTCGCTCACCATCGTCGGCGCGCTCACCGCGGTGGGGCTGATCCTCGCCATCGCCATGCTGATCGCCCCGGGCGCCATCGCCTTCCTGCTGGCGCGCACCTTCGCCGCCATGCTGGTGGTGTCGCTGGCGGTGGCGGTGACCGCCTCGCTGCTCGGCGTCTACCTCTCCTTCTTCCTCGACAGCGCGCCGGCCCCGACCATCGTGCTGCTCATGAGCCTCGGCTTCGTCGCCGCCTTCCTGCGCAGCTCGGGGGGCGCCGTCGTCGCCAGCGAAGGCGCCGAATAGCGGCGGGCCCAGGCGGCCCTGCGGGAACGGCCGGCGCAACAGAAAGAGGCCGCCCTTTCGGGCGGCCTCCGTGTTTGCGAGCCTGGGGACTCGAGATTCAGAGCCTGCCGACGCGGGGCTCAGACGATGGAGAAGTCGTCGGCGTCGAGGTGGGCCTTGGCGACACCCTCCAGCAGGACGTAGTGGTCGCCGCCGTCGTCGAGCTGGATCACCACGCCGTCGTCGCTGTCGACCATCGCCGCCAGAATGTCGTCGAAGGTCTCGAAGGCGAGCTCGTTGAACTCGATGGTGTCCTGCCCGGCACGGAAGTCGGCGATGATGTCGACCCCAGAATTGGCCGCGAACACGAAGGTGTCGTGGCCGAGGCCGCCGCGCAGCAGGTCGTCACCGGCGCCACCGATGAGCCGGTCATTGCCCAGCCCGCCTTCGAGCTGGTCGTCGCCGGCACCGCCGTCGAGGACATCCTTGCCGATGCCGCCATAAAGCAAGTCGTCGCCTTCGCCGCCCTCCAGCCGGTCGTTGCCGATGCCGCCATGGAGAACGTCGTCGCCTTCGCCGCCCTTGAGGACATCCTTGCCGATGCCGCCATCGAGCGTGTCGTCGCCTTCGCCACCGTCCAGCTGGTCGGCGCGCAGGCCGCCGCGGATGACGTCGTCGCCGGCGTCACCGTAGATCTTGTTGACCTGCAGCGGGTTGCCGCGCAGCGAGTCATCCCCGTCGGTGCCGAGCGTCCAGCCCGCATGCGGGTCTTCCGGCTCGACGGCCGGCTCGACCGTCACCGTCACGGTGGCGGTCGACACGCCCCCCTTGCCGTCGGCGACGGTGTAGCTAAACGTCGCCTCGCCTTCGAAGCCATCCGCCGGCGTGAACACCACATTGGTGCCGTCGAGCGCCACCGTCCCGCCGGTGCCCGAGGTCACCGACTGGATGGTGAGCGCATCGGCGTCGGCATCGGTGTCGTTGGCCAGCAGCAGCGAGGCCGCCAGCGTCGCGGCGATGCCGGCCGCGGTGGAGAAGCCGGCATCATTGGCGGCCACCGGCGCCCGGTTGGGCTGGGGACGCACGGCAATGGTGACCGTCGCCGTATCCTGCCCGCCCTTGCCGTCGGAGACGGTGTAGGAGAAGGAAGCGTCGCCGGTGAAGCCGTTCGCCGGGGTGAACACCACCTTGCCGTCGACCAGCGCCACGCTGCCATGCGTCGCGTCCTGCACCGCGATGATGGACAGCGTGTCGCCATCCGCGTCGCGGTCATTGGCCAGCAGGCTGGAGAGCGAGGCCGTCAGGGCCTTGTCCTGCAGCGCATACAGGCGGTCATTCTCGGCGGCCGGGGCGTGGTTGGGCGTGCCCTCGACCGTGATTCCCACCGTCGCGGTATCGCTTCCGCCCTTGCCGTCGGAGACGGTGTAGGAGAAGGACGCGGCGCCGGCGAAGCCCGCCGCCGGCACGAACAGCACGTTGCCGGCATCGTCGAGCGACACCGTGCCGCCGACCGCGTTGCCGACCGAGAGGAGGGCGAGGGTGTCCCCATCGGCATCGCTGTCATTGGCCAGCAGCAGCGCCGCGCTCAGGATCAGCGCCTCGCCGCCGCCGGTGGTGAAGCCGGTCTCGCCGACCGCCACCGGGGCCACATTGTCACCGGGCACGCCCGGCTCTTCATCCGCCAGCGAGACCACCGTCACATTGTCGAAGGAGACGCCCGCGCTGTCCCAGGAGAACAGGCCCACCGTGCCCTTGGCGTGGGCGTGGTCCTCGATGGCGTAGGCGAACAGGGCCTGGCCGTCGACCGAGGCCTGGATCTGGCCGTCCTTCACCTCGACGCGAAGGTCGAAGGCCTCGCCGGGGGTGTACTTGGCCGGGAACTGGTTGAGGTACTTCTCGACCCCGTCCTTCACCTGGATGAGCTGGAACAGGCTGCCCGCGCCGTTGCTCGGGTTGCGGTCATAGTCGCCATTCGCGTCGAGTTCGAGCTTGTAGTAGTTGTTCTCGTCCTCGTAGTAGAACAGCAGCCCCAGCGCGCCATTGTCCGGCGTCTCGATGGTGGCCTCGACCGCGTAGTCGCTCCATTCCTTCGCCGCCGGGTCGTTGTAGAGCGCATAGGTGCCCTTGCGCAGCACGTTCACGCCATCGCCCAGCGGGCTCCAGCCGGTCTTCCACGGATCGGAGTTGGACGCCCCGTTCCAGGTGAGCTGGCGGCTCTTGAGGTCGGTCAGCTGGACGAACTTTCCGTCCTGCAGTTCCCACTGGGAGGAGGTCCCGTCGGGGCCGATGCCGCCGGACTCGCCTTCGTCGACGATGGTCCAGCTGCCGAGCGAGGCGGCCGAGCCGAACCCTTCCGCCAGCAGCACCCGGCCCGCGTCGACCGCGTCGACATGCAGGGTGTCGGTCGCGGTCTTGCCGCCGGCGTCGGTCACGGTCAGCTTCAGGGTCTGATCGCCGGTGTCGAGCGTGGCCTGCGCCGACTTGCCCTGCGCGACGACGTTGCCCTCTTCATCGGTCCAGACATAGCTGACGATGTCGGTGAGGCCGTAGGTGCCTTCCGCATCGAGCGCCACCGTCACATGGCCGTCGCCGTCGAGATCGAGCACACGGACATCGTCGCCGGCATGGGCGGTGAGCGCCACCTTGTTGACGGCGACATTGTCGAACTGCGAGCTGCGCTGGTTGTTCGAGTAGAGGCCGACCGTGCCGCCGACCAGCGGGGTGTCGTCGACCACGGTGCCGAACACGTTGTGACCGTCGAGGAAGACGTTGATCTCGCCATCGACCACCGCGACCTTAAGCTGGAAGTCGCGGCTCCACGGCGTGCCGGCATGCTCGGTGGCCAGGATGGTCTCGGCGCCGTTCACCACCTTGACCAGCGAGCGGGTATTGGTCTCGGCGTCGAGCACCACCTTATAGTGGTTCTTGTCGTCCTGGTAATAGAAGACGACGCCGACACCGTCATTGTCGGTGGTCTTGATGGTGGTCTCGAACGTGTAGTTCGACCAGGACTTGGCGGCCGCCTCGCCCCAGACCAGAACGTTGTTGGCGGAGTCGGACTGCTCGAACACCCGGCCTTCAAGCGCGTCCTGGCCGTCGACGACGGTGTCGCGCGAGTTCACCGTGCCCTTGACGATGAAGCCGCCGACCCCGGTGCCGACCGTCGTGGCGGCGACCTGGGCGTTGCCGAAATCGTCGGTCATGTCGTCGGTGCTGAAGTCGATCTGCACCGAGAAGTCGGAGGGCGCCTCGCTGACGATGCCATCCGCCTTCACGCCGCCGAGCGCCGCGATCTCGGCGTCGGTGTAGAGCTTGTCGGTGAACAGGAAGTGCGAGACGTAGAGGTCCGAGGTCTCGCCGTCCTCGTCGGTGAACAGCATCACCCCCTTGCTGAGGTCGATCTCGTAGCGGTCGTCGGCCGTGGTCTGGGTGCCGACCTTCACGCCGTCGATATATTTCGAGATGGTGACGTTGTCGCCAGTGTCCTCGACCTTGAACACGACGCGCTGCCATTCGTCGTACTTGAACGCGCCGGTGTAGTTGCCGCCGATGCCGATGCCGCCGGTGCCGTCGTCGCTGCTGCGGACGAAGAACTCGCCATCGCTGGTATTGGTGACGTCGGTCTGCAGGAACGAGGTGAAGCCGCTCACGCCGTCGGAGGGGATCAGCACGTCATAGACCAGCGTGTAGCTGGACACGATGGTGCCGGCGGGCACCGGCGAGCTCGGCGTCAGCAGCAGGCCCTGGCTGGTGGCGAGCTTGGGAATGAAGGTGACATCCGGCGCACCGGCGCCCGCCCCGGACACCGCCGGAATGTCGAAATCCTCGACCGAGTCGTAACCGACCTCGAGGCCGCCCTGCGGAACAAGCGCGCCGGCGCCGATGGTCGGGCTGGTGCTTCCGGCGTCGAAGTCGAACTGCACGGAATTGGCGCTCGGCGCGGTGTCGACGATGCCGCCGCCCTTGGCCCCGCCGAGTTCGGCGATTTCCGCCGCGGTGAACACCTTGTCGGTGATCAGCGCGCTGGAGATGTAGACGTCGCTGGTCTCGCCGTCATTGTCGGCAAACAGCGTCAGGCCCTTTTCGGGGTCGAGCTTGTAGCGGTCGCCGCTGACGCTCTGGGTGCCGGCCAGCACGCCGTCGATATATTTGGCCAGCGTGAGGGTGCCGTCCTCGTTCTGGCTGTAGGTCACCGCCACGCGGTGCCAGGCATCATAGGTGAAGCTGCCCTTGTAGTCGCTGTTGGTGCCGAGGCCGGCGGTATCACCGCTCTTCTTCAGGAACAGTTCGGCATCGGCATTGGTGCCGCCGCCATCGATCTGGAACAGCGCCGTATAGCTGCCGGCGCCTTCCGAAGGCACATAGATGTCGAGCACCACCGAATAGGAACCGAGCAGCGCGCCGCTGGCGGTGTCGAAATCGGCGGTGACCTTCAGACCCTGGGTCGAGGACGCCTTGGGAACCCGGGCGAAATCGTCCGCAGCCGGTGCCGGGGCGGGAAGATCGGCGATGCCGAATTCGGCGGTGGTGCCGGTGGAAAGACCCACGGGCGTGCCCGGGCGCGTCCAGCCGTCGACGTTGCCGTCGTTGAAATTGTCGACCAGCAGCGTGTTCTCGTTGGACACGACGATGACGACCTCGTCCTTCGAGACATGGCCGGCGCTGTCGGTCACGGTCAGCGTCAGCGCGTGATGGCCGGCGCCGAGTTCGAGCGTGGGCGTGGCGCTGGTGGCGACGACATTGCCGTCGCGGTCGGTCCAGCTATAGGTCAGGCCCTGGTCGTTGTTGGGGTTGAGGGTCCAGTCGCCGTCGAGGGTGACCTGCGCCTTCTCCTCGCCCGTCGCGGCGGTGACGAACTGGTCGTTGCCGGCCTTGGCGATGGCGGGCACATCCGGCGTGCCGAGTTCGACGCCGGTGATGGTCTCCTCATGGCCGCGATAGGGGCCGGTCAGGCCGTCGCGGTCGAGTTCGCCGTCACCGCGCACGCTGTCCATGTAGTCGTCGAGCGCCGCGAAATAGGTCGAGGTGTAGACCGAGTTGTTGTCCGGATCGATGGTGACGAGGCGGATGGCGCCATTGCCGCCGGCACCGCCGGAGCCCTGGCCGGCGTCGCTGGTGACCTCCCGCGCCACGCCGTTCTGGTAGTTCACCATCATCTGGTAGACGGGATTGCCGAACTGGTCGTAGCTCACCAGCGTCTCGGCGGCATCGCCGAAGATGTGGCCGGAGAAGGTGAAGGTGATGTTCGGGTATTTCTGCACCAGCTCGCGGTACATGGTCTCGCCGTCGGTGGCGCCTTCGGTCGAGTTGCCCAGCCCGTAATCGTAGCCGGTGCCCTCGTCATAGAGCGGCGCGCCGGTGGCGTCGTGGCGGCCACCCCAGGTCATGTAGGAGTGGGTGGTGAGGATGACGCGGTGGTCGAGATTGTCCTCGATCACTTCGCCCGCCCAGCGCAGCACGTCCTCGCGCGCGCCGAATTCGAGATTCAGCACCAGCCATTTGGTGCCGTCGGGGGCGGTGAAGGTGGAATAGGTGTTGTTCGACAGCTCCGCTTCCTGGTCGTAGGTGCCGCCGAAATTCTCGCCATTGGCGGCCTTCAGGTCGTCGACCGAGAAATAGTCGTTGATCCGGCTGGAATGGAAGCTGCCGGAAACGCCGTCATGGTTGCCGAGCGTCAGGCCGTAGGGGATTTCGCCATCGAGGATGCTGAGCGCTTCCTTGGCATAGGCCCAGTGGCCGGTGCCGTTCTCGGTGGTGATGTCACCGACATGGGTGACGAAGGAGATGTTGAGGCTGTCCTTGTTGTCGACCAGCCACTGGGTCATGCCCTTGAAGGTCTCGACGCCGGCCGCGTTGGTGTAGTCCTGCGTATCCGGCAGCACCGCGATCGTATAGGCGTTCTCGCCGGTGACGCGCACCCGCACACTGTCGGTGACGCTGGAACCGCCGGCATCGGTGGCGGTGATCTTGAGGTCGGTGTGGCTCAGCGTCTCAAGGAAATCGATGGTGAGCAGGCCGTCGACGATGGTCACATCCGCCACCGAAGGGTCGCTGCTCTCGATCGTATAGGTGAGGCCTTCGCCGGAAAACACCTCGTTCAGATTGATCACGCGGTCTTCCGAACCGCGCTTGGTCATGAAATCGAGAATGGGATTCGTGATCGTGGCCATGAGCCTTCATTCCTGTTTTGCCGGCTTTTAATTGAGCCGACGCCGTGCCGCGCGGGCGGCTCACACATGCCGAAGGCAACGTCTTCGGCGTATGGCCGGCAGCAGTATGGGGCGCACGTGACAGGTTCTTAAAAGTCGCGACCGCGCACCTATCTCAAATAACAATGCCCTCTATGGAGATAACCGACACCCCCCCTCACCGCTGCGCGGCGCCTTGATAAAGCTTTGCCCGAGGGAAGTTGGTGGTAACAAGCAACCTGTCACAATTCGGAATCTCTTGATCTGGTAAATTGTCCTTCACCATGCCGATCTCCGTTTATAGCCACCGCGCGCACAACTATCGGTACACGCCTGTAACTCTCCAGCAGCCTACCGCTGACGGCATGGCCTCGGCCGCAAAGGGCAGGTGAGAATCATGTCGGTTACCCAGCTTCGCGCTTTCCATTTCGTCGCCTCGGCCGGCAGCTATTCGCAGGCCGCGCGCGGCATATCGGTCAGCCAGTCCACCCTTTCCGGCCAGGTCCGCCAGCTGGAGGCCGCCTCCGGCATGGCGCTGTTCGAGCGCAAGGCGCGCGGCGTCACGCTGACGCCGGACGGGGAGGCGCTGTACAAGGTGACATCGCGCCTGTTCGGTGCGCTGGCGGAGGCGCGCACCCTGCTCAAGAGCCGGCAGATCGAAGGCGGGCGCCTGCGCGTCGCCGCCGACGGCGTGGTGCATTCGCTGCCGATATTGCGGGCGCTGAAGCAGCAGCGGCCGAAGCTGGTGTTCTCGCTCATCGTCCAGAACTCGGACAGCGTCATCGAGCAACTTCTGGAATACCGCGCCGATATCGGCATCACCGCCCAGCTTCCGACCGACGGGCGGCTTCACGTCCGCCCCCTCTCCTCGATGAAGATCGGGGTGTTCCTGCCCGAACGGCACCCCTGGACCGCGCGTTCGGAACTTTATCTGGCCGATCTGCGGGACTGCCCGTTCGTTCTGCGCGAGCGCGGCTCGCGCACGCGCGAAGTCTTCGAGCAGAACCTCGCTTTGCAGAACATCACGCTCGGGCCGATCCTCGAGGTCTCGACCCGCGAGGGCGTGCGCGAGGCGGTCGCCGCCGGCTTCGGCGCCGGCGTGGTGGCCGATCTGGAATTCGGCTTTGACTCCCGGCTGCGCTTTCTTCCCTTGAGGGACGCGCCGCTCGCCATCGACGAGTATCTGGTCTGCCTCGACGAGCGGCGGCGGCTTCCGATCATCGCGGAATTCTTCGCCTGCGCCGCCGCGACCTTCACTCCTCCCGCATCGCCCGCGCTATCTGATCCCGAAGCGGCTTGACGAGGTAGCTCAGCGCCGTGCGCTGGCCGGTCTGCAGATGCACCTCGGCCGGCATGCCCGGCAGGAGATGCAGCCCGTTCAGCTTTTCGATCTCCTGCGCCGGCAAGGCGACCTGCACGACATAGAAGCTGGTGCCGGCCTTCTCGTCCTTGGTGAGATCGGCCGCGATGCGGGTAACCTCGCCCTTCAGCTCCGGCGTGGTCTTCTGGCTGAAGGCCGAGAGCCGCACCATGGCCGGCTGCGCCAGCGCCACCTGGTCGATATCGACCGGGTTGACATGGATCTCCACCACCAGCTTGTCGTGTTCGGGCACGATCAGCATCGCCGTCTCGCCGGGCGCGATCACCCCGCCGACCGTATGGGTGGCGAGTTCGTGCACCACGCCGGCGATCGGGGCCAGAAGCTCGACGCGGGTCAGCTTGTCCTGCGCCGCGATGCGGCGTTCCTGAAGCTCGGCCCATTTGCCCTCGATCTCGCGCAGATCCTTGATCACCTCGGCGCGCATGTCCTGGTCGATCTGGATGATCTGCAATTCGGTTTCGCTGGTGCGCCCGCGCGAGCGCGCCAGTTCCGCCTGGAGCTGGCCGCGCTCGCCCTCGATGCGCACCTTCTCCCGCTGCAGCGAGCGCAGGCGCGTCAACGGCGTCAGCCCCTTGGCCAGCAATTCGGTGGCGCCGGCGATCTCCTCGGCGATATAGACCAGCTCCGCGCTCTTGGCCTCGATCTGGGCCGACAGGCCCGCGGCCTCGTCGACGAGCTGCTCGATGCGGGCCCGCATCTGCAGCACCTGGCCCTCCTGGGCGGCGCGGCGGGAATTGAAGAGGCTGATCTCGCCGTCGATCGCCCGGCCCGCATTCTCTTCCGCGCGCCGCGACAGAAGCTCGTCGGGATAGCGGATCTCGGGCCGGGAATCGCGCTCGGCCTCCAGCCGGGCGCGGCGGGCGGCCAGTTCCACCAGCTGGGTGTCGACGACCGCCAGATTGGCCCGCGTCACGGTGTCGTCGAGCCGCAGCAGCACGTCCGAGGCTTCCACCTTCTGGCCGTTGCGCACCCTTATCTCGCCGACCACGCCGCCCTCGGGGTGCTGGATGCGCTTGGCGTGGCTCTCCACCACCACCGTGCCCACCGCCAGCACCGCCCCGTTGAGCGCGGCGGTCGCCGCCCAGCCGCCGCAGCCGACGACGAGGAACAGCACGACGACGAGCCCCAGCCACAAATGCCGGTCCACACCGTCGTCGGTCACGCTGGCCGCCGGCGAGAGGCGGGCGAGCCGCGCCCGCAGAAACCTGAACAGACGATTGATCATGCGGCCACCGGCGGCTTGAGAACCTTGCCCAGAACCTGCTCCTTCGGGCCGAAGGCCTGCTGCTGGCCGGCGCCCATCATGAGCACGAGATCGACCGCCGCCAGCGCGCTGGGCCGATGGGCGATGACGATGACGACGCGCCGGGCTTCCCGCGCCCACATGATCGCCCGCGTCAGCGCGGACTCGCCATCGGCGTCGAGATTGGAATTGGGCTCGTCGAGAACGATGAGGAACGGCTCGCCATAGAGCGCGCGCGCCAGCGCCACACGCTGCCGCTCGCCGGCCGAGAGCGCGATGCCGCCCTCGCCGAGCCGTGTGTCGTAGCCGCCCGGCAGCCGCAGGATGAGTTCGTGCACGCCGGCCCGCTCGGCGGCGGCGATGATGGCGGCGGGCGGCGCATCGGCGCGGAACCGGGCGATGTTCTCGGCCACCGTGCCGTCGAACAGTTCGATATCCTGCGGGAGGTAGCCGATATGGGCGCCGAGCGCGTCGCGGTCCCAGTGCTCGATCGCCGCGCCGTCGAGGCGCACGCTGCCCTTGGAGGACGGCCACGCCCCGACCAGCCCGCGGGCAAGGGTCGATTTGCCCGATCCGCTGTGGCCGATCACGCCGACCGCGCTCCCCGCCTCGACCGCGAAGGACACGCCGCTGATGGTCGGCCGGGTCTGGCCGGGAGGCGCCACCGCCAGTGCGGCGACATCGAGCCGCGCGGCCGGGGCGGGCAGCGGCATGGGCTGGGGGGCGGGCGGAAACTCCACCGACAGCGCCGAAAGCCTGGCATGGGCCTGCCGCGCCGCCACAAAGCCGCGCCAGTTCGAGATGGCAAGCTCGACCGGGGCCAGCGCCCGCGACGACAGGATCGACGAGGCGATCATCGCCCCCGACGACGCCTCCCCCTCGATGACCAGCCACGCACCGGCGGCGAGCATCAGCGACTGCAGCAGGAAGCGGAACACCTTGCTGATCGAGGCCAGATCGCCCGCCACGTTCACGGCGCGCTGGTTGTCGTCGAGATAGGCGGCATGGGCGTCGAACCAGCGGTTGCGCATGGTCGCCGTCAGGCCCATCGCGGTGATGGTCTCGACATTGCGGCAATAGGTTTCCGCCAGCCCGTTGCGGGTCGAGGAACGGCGGGCGGCGATGCGGGTCGGCGCCCGGGTGGCGAACTCGGTGACCAGCATGAAGGCGCAGAGCACGACGACGCCGGCGAGGCCGATCAGGCCGAACACCGGGTGGAACAGGAACAGCACGCCGAGATAGAGCGGCATCCAGGGGAGGTCGAAGATCGCCACCGGCCCCTGGCCGGACAGGAACTGGCGCACCTGGTCGAGATCGCGCACCGGCTGCTGGCCGTTGCCGTCGCGCCCGCGCCTGAGCACGAGGGCCGACATGAGGTCGAAGGACAGCGGGCGCAGCCGGGCGTCGAGCCGCATGCCGAGGCCGACCAGCACGCGCGCGCGCAGCAGATCGAGCACGCCCTGGAACGCATAGAGCACCATGGCGAGGACCAGCAGCGCGACAAGCGTGGGCAGGCTGCGGCTCGCCAGCACGCGATCATAGATCTGCAGCATGAAGAACGGGCCGGTCAGCATCAATATGTTGATGACGCAGCTCAGGGCGCCGATGCCGATCAGCACGCTCCGGCAGGAGGCGAAGGCCGCGCTGACGGGCGACGCTGGAGGGTTGCCGCTCGTCGCTTTCATGGAAGTCACGCTCTTGGGTCACCATAGGGGGCACAGGGATCGCCGGCACCCCCTCTAGGGCAGCGGCCTGACATCTCCATGACGGCCCGGCGGCGTCGCCGAGGGCACGCCAGGGCACGGCCCCGCCACGCACCGGCGGACGGTATTGGGCGGGGGAGAGCGTTCATTACACCGAATTCAAACAGCCGGCAAAGACATGTGGCGAAGCCGCCCCCACACCGCGCCGGCGCCGCGCAGGCCGGCCCGCGCGCCGGGCGGAACGAAAAAATCCGCGCCGCGCTGTAACGGGCCCTTCCCGGGCGCCGTAGTGCTGCCGTGTCCGTTACGGACACCAGCAATGGAGAGACCCCATGTCCGTCAAGAACGTTGTCAGCTCGGCCATTCTGGCCGGCGCCGTCGCCACCGCCTTCGCTTCGCTGGCGGGCGCCGCGCCCCTCACCAAGGCCGAGGGCGAGGCCGCCGCCGCCGCCCACAAGGAGAAGTGCTACGGCGTCGCGCTGAAGGGCCAGAACGATTGCGCCGCCGGTCCCGGCACCACCTGCCAGGGCACCTCGACCGTGGATTTCCAGGGCAATGCGTGGAAGTTCGTCGCCGGCGGCACCTGCGCCTCGATCGTGCTTCCCAATGGCAAGCACGGCTCGCTGAAGCCGATCTGATCCGCCGTCCCGCACCTCACATGCGCGCCGGAAAGGGCAGACCCGACATGAACGCAACAGCCGACATCACTGCCGCACCCGCGGAGCGTCCGCGCTTTCCGGCGCACCCTCTCGCCGGGTTGGCCGGCACCAGCTTCAAGCACGAGCATCTCGACGCGATCCTCGCCGACGGCACGCCGAAGGGCTTCTTCGAGGTCCACGCCGAGAACTACATGGGTGCCGGCGGCCCGCCGCACCGCGCGCTGGAGATGATCCGCCGCGACAACCCGGTCTCGCTGCATGGCGTGTGCATGTCGATCGGCGGCCCGCAGCCGCTCGACCGCGGCCATCTCGCCCGCTTCAGGGACCTCGTCGACCGCTACGAGCCGGCGCTGGTGTCGGAGCACCTGGCCTGGTCGACGCACGAGACCGCCTTCTTCAACGACCTGCTGCCGCTGCCCTACACCGAGGCCACGCTGCGCACGGTCTGCGACCATATCGACGAGGTGCAGGCGGCGATCGGGCGCCCGCTCCTGCTGGAAAACCCCTCCACCTACCTCACCTTCCGCGAATCGACGATGCCGGAGACCGCGTTCATCCGCGCGCTCGCGCAGCGCACCGGCTGCGGGCTGCTGCTGGACGTGAACAACGTCTTCGTCTCGGCCACCAATCAGGGCGCCTCGGCGCTCGACTATCTCAGCGATTTCCCGTTCGCCGCCGTCGGCGAGATCCATCTCGCCGGCCATGCCGCGCAGGCCGACGACGAGGGCGACCTGCTGCTGATCGACAGCCATGACGGCCCGGTGGCCGATGCGGTGTGGAAGCTGTTCGAGATCGTCATCTCCCGGCGCGGGCCGGTGCCGACGCTGGTCGAATGGGACAGCAACATTCCCGAATGGCCGGTCCTGAAGGCCGAAGCGCAGGCCGCGCAGGCGATCCTCGACCGCCACGCCGCGCACGACGCCGGCCGCGCCGCTCGCGAAACCGCACGCGGGGCCCGCCATGTCGCCTGACCATCTGTCCCGGCCGCGGCCGGACTATGCCGGGCCGTTCGCCCACGCGCTCACCGATCCCACGCGGGCGACCCCCGCCATCCTCGCCGGCCCGAACGGCAAGCAGGCGGTCCGCCGCTACAATGTGTACCGCAACAACGTCACGGTGAGCCTGACCGACGCGCTGGCGGCGATCTATCCGGCGGTGCAGCGCATCACCGGCGTGGAATTCTTCCGCGCCATGGCGCGCTTCCATACCCGCGAGACGCCGCCGGCCTCGCCGCTGCTGTTCGACTATGGCCACGATTTCCCGGCCTTCATAGCCCGCTATGAATATGCGCGCGCCATGCCCTTTCTCGCCGATGTGGCGCGCATCGAGCGCGGCTGGCTCGACGCCTATCATGCCGCCGACGCGGCGCCGCTGGCGCCCGGCGCGCTCGCCGCCGTGCCGCCGGACCGGCTGGCGGACGTCACCTTCGCGCCGCATCCAGCGATGCGCCTAGTCCGTTCGCCCTACGCGGCGACGACGATCTTCGCCGCCAACCGGGCCGGGGCGACCGCCGGCACCATCGATGCCGGCGTGCCGGAAGAGGCGCTGATCACCCGCCCCGCCTTCGAGGTGGAGGTGCGCCATCTGCCGCCGGGCGGGGCGGCCCTGGTCGCGGCGCTTGCCGCCGGCCGTCCCCTCGGCGAGGCCGCCGCTCGCGCGCTGGAGGCGGCGCCCGCCTTCGATGTCGGCGCCGGCATCGCCGCGCTGTTCGAGGCCGGCGCCTTTGCGCGCCTCACCTGGGAAGACCTGCCATGACCCCGATGGAACAGCCGGCGGAGCCGGCCACCCCCGCCGCCCGCCTCGCGGCGCTGGTCGAGCGGGCGGCCGGGCTGGTTCAGGCGCTGGCCCGGCCCGCGCTGGTGCAACTCGCCCTGCGGCTGGCGCTGGCGGTGCCGTTCTCGAAATCCGGCATGCTGAAATGGGACGGTTTCCTCCAGCTCAACGAGATCGCGGTGACGCTGTTCACCGACGAGTTCATGCTGCACCTGCCGGGCGGCCCCTATCCCTTCCCGGCGCCGGCGCTGGTGGCCTTTCTCGCCGGCGCCGCCGAAATCGTGCTGCCGGTGCTTCTGGTGCTGGGCCTCGGCACCCGCTTCGCCGCGCTCGGCCTGCTGGCGATGACCGCCGTGGTGCAGCTCACCGTGCCGGATGGCTGGCCCATCCACCTGACCTGGGCCGCCATGGCGCTCGCCATCATGGCCCATGGCCCCGGGCGGGTCTCGCTGGATCACCGCGTCGGGCGCCTGTATCGCCGCTGAGCGCGCGCCCCCCGCTCGAACCGGCAACGGCCTCCGGTCCCGCCTGCGCGGGGCGCGGGGGCCGTCTGCATTGCCTGCGTGCCGCCTCCTTTCCGCCCTGTGCGGCCGCGTCCCATTGGACGCTGTTTCCGCCGGCGCGTAACATCCGGGGGTCGCGGTGCGTAAGGGAGAGACGAAGCGTGAACGGCAGCGATGACCGGGAACTCGGCGACCTGCTGCGCTCCGCCATCGCGGGAGACGAGCGCAGCTATGCGCGGTTTCTCGAACGGGTCGCGCGGCGCGTGCGGTCCTATGTCAGCTCGCGCACCGCGCAGGGCGGCATCGACCCGGAGGATGTGGTGCAGGAGACCTTGCTGGCGATCCACCTGAAACGGCACACATGGATGCCGGACAGCGCGGTGCTGCCCTGGGTGCTCACCATCGCGCGGCACAAGCTGATCGACGCCTACCGCCGGCGCGGGCGCCGGATGGAGGTCGACCTCGACCACATCGCCGAGACCTATGCCCAGCCCGATGTCGAGACCGTGAGCGAGCGCGATATCGGCCGGGCGCTGGCGAGCCTGGCGCCGGGCCCACGCACCGTGGTGGCGGCGATCTCGGTCGAGGGCCGCTCCATCAAGGAGACGGCGCAGCAGCTCGGCATGAAGGAGACGGCGGTGCGGGTGGCGCTGCACCGGGGACTGGCCGCGATCGCGCGGCGTTTTGGACGGGACTGAGATGAACACGGACGATCTCATCAGGGCCATTTCCGCCGATGCCGGCCGCCGGCCGACGCCGCTCGGCACGGCGTGGCTGCTGGCCGGCATGCTGGCCGTCCTGCTCGGCGGCACGGTGTTCATGCTCGCGCTCGGCCCGCGCGCCGATGCGGTGGCGTCGCTGGAACAGGCGCGCTTCGTGGCGAAGTTCGCGGTGACGCTGGCGCTGGCCGCGGGCGCCTTCCAGGTGCTGCGCACCCTCGCCCGCCCGGGCGGCGACGTCGGCCGGCTCGTGCCCTGGCTGCTGGTGGCGCCGGCGCTGCTCGCGGTCGCGGTGATGCTGGAACTGGCGGCGGTGCCGGAGGCGGACTGGCTGGCGCGGCTCATCGGCACCAACAGCCGGCTGTGCCTCACCTTCATCCCGCTGATCGGCGCCGGGCCGCTCGCCATTTTCCTGCTGGCGCTGCGCCATGGCGCGACCACCCGCCCGGTGCTGGCCGGGGCGGTGGCCGGCCTGCTCGCCGGCGGGCTGGCGGGGGCCTTCTACGCCGCCCACTGCCCGGATGATTCGCCGCTCTTCGTCGCCACCTGGTACAGCCTCGCCATTCTCGGCCTCGCCGCCCTCGGGGCGCTGCTGGCGCCGCGCATCGCCCGCTGGTAGCGGGAGCGGGCGGGCCGGCCTGTTCCGCCGGCCCGTCGCGACATCAGAACGGGCTGTCGGGGAAGTAGAACTGCGCCGCGTTCTCCGGCGTGATCAGCGTCGAGCCGATGATGAAGCGGCCATAGACCGGGGTGTCGGAGACGAAGCGCAGGGCGGTGACTTCCAGCGCGGTGGAAATCTGCCCCGGCGTGTAGGAGACGTCGACCGGGATCTGCGGGTCCTTGTCCATCACCCGCTTGACGATCTCCTTCATGCCGGCGCCGCCGACGATCCACATCTCCTTCTGCCGCCCGGCCTGGGCGATGGCTTCCATCACGCCGATCGCCATGTCGTCGTCGGCCGCCCACACGGCGTCGATCTGCTTGTGCTTGGACAGGTAGTCCTGCATCACCGAGAACGCCTTGTCCCGGTTCCAGTTGCCGTGCTGCATGTCGAGGATCTCGATCCCCGAGCCGTCGATGGCGGCCTGGAAGGCGTCGACCCGCTCATTGTCGAGCGTGGTGGGGATGCCGCGCAGCACCACGATCTTGGCGCCGGGCTTCAGGTTGGCCTTGAAATACTCGCCGGAGACCCGGCCGAAGGCGGTGTTGTCGCCGGCGACATAGAGATCCTCGATGCCGGGCTGGGAGAGGCCGCGATCGACCACCGTCACCCATTTGCCGGCGTCCTTCACCGCCTTGACCGGGCTGGTCAGCGGCTCGGATTCGAACGGCAGCACCACCAGCGCGTCGATGTTACGGGTGGCCACCATGTCCTCAATGTCGTTCACCTGCTTGCCCACCGCGCCGGCGGTGGCGAGCACGAATTCGAGGTTGGGATAGGTCGCCTTCAGCCGCTTGATGGTCTCCTGCGCGTGCCAGTTCAGCCCGCCCATATAGCCGTGGGTGGCGGAGGGGATCGAGACGCCGATCACCGCCTTCTTGCCCTGCGCCATGGCGGGCAGCGAGAAACCGGCGGCGGCGGTGGCTGCGCCGATGGCGGTGGTTGTGAGGAATGTCCTGCGTTCCATTGTGATTTCCTCCCGTTGTTCCGCTCTCAGGCGGATGATTTGCTGCGCTGGAGAACCACCGCGAGCACGATGATGACGCCCTGGATCGTCCCGTTGAGATAGGGGGAGACGAGGTCCGCCAGAATGAGGATGTTGTCGATCAGGCTCAGGATCAGCACGCCGATCACCGTGCCCCACACCCGGCCATAGCCGCCCTTGAGCGCGGTGCCGCCGATGATGACGGCGGCGATCGCCTCCAGCTCCCACAGCATGCCGGTGGAGCCCGAAGCCGAGCCGAGGCGCGGCACGTACATGATGGTGGCGAGCCCGACCAGCAGGCCGAGCAGCACATAGGTCATCAGCCTTATGCGCTCGACATTCACCGCCGAATACAGCGCCACCTTGTCGTTGGAGCCGATCGCCTCGCAATAGCGCCCGAAGCGGGTGTGGCGCATCACCACCTGCCCGGCAATGGCGACGATGGCGAACACGATGATCGGCCAGGCGATGCCGAACAGGCCGGAATAATACACCGGCCGGTAGAACTGCCGCACGCCGAAATCGAGGCTGATGGTGCCGCCATCGGCCAGCCACGTCACCAGCGAGCGGAAGATGCCCATGGTGCCGAGCGTGACGATGAACGGCTCGATCCGCGCCTTGGTGACCAACAGCCCGTTGCCGAGCCCGGCCAGCAGGCCGGCGCCGAGCGCGATGGCCATGCCGGCCAGGATCAGCGGCAGGCCGACGCCCATCATCGGCAGCAGGGCGTTCATGGCGAGGATCATCACCCCGGCGATGAAGGCCGCCATCGAGCCGACCGAGAGGTCGAGCCCGCCGGAGGTGATGACGAAGGTCATGCCTACCGCGATCATGCCGATGAAGGCGGAGCGGGCGAGCACGTTGGTGACGTTGCCGGCGGAGAGGAAATTGTCGTTGAGATAGGCGCCGAGCGCGACCAGCAGGACCAGCGCCAGCAGTGGGCCGAGCGCGGACAGGCCGGGCAGGCGCGCGGCGAGGGAAGGCCGCGTGGTATCGGAGCGCGTGAGGTCAGACATGCGAGGCGCTCCCTGAAGCCCGTGTGGCCGCCGTGTCCGGCGTGCCTGTTGCCGGCGTTCCTGTTGCCGGCGTCCCTGTTGCTGGCGTGCCGGTTTCGGTTTCGGTTTCCGTTTCCTGTGTGCCCATCACCAGGCGCACCACGTCGGTCTCGGTGACACGCGCGCCCTCGAGTTCGCCGGCCAGCCGGCCATGGCGCATCACCAGCACCCGGTCGGACAGGCCGAGGATTTCCGGCATGTCGGAGGAAATGACGACGACGCTGCGCCCCTCGGCGGCCAGCGCGTCGATGAAGGCGTAGATCTGGCTCTTGGTGCCGACATCGATGCCGCGCGTCGGCTCGTCGATGATCACCACCTCGGGATCGCCGAGCATGGTCTTGGCGAGCAGCAGCTTCTGCTGGTTGCCGCCGGAGAGGTTGCCCACCTTCATGTCGCGGCGCGGGGCGCGGATGTCGAAATCGCCGATCGCCTTGGTCAGCGCCTCTTCCTCGCGGGCCGCCTTGATGAAGGGCGAGCCGAAGCGGGCGAGCGTCGACAAGGTGAGGTTCTCGGTGAGGTTCTTGTCGAGCAGCAGGCCGTGTTCCTTCCGGTCCTCGGTGAGATACGCCATGCCGTGGGCGGCGGCCTCGCGGACCGAGCCGAGGACGACCGGCACGCCGTGGCGCAATATCTCGCCGGTGGCCGGGCGCAGGCCGACCAGCCCCTCGGCCAGCTCGGTGCGGCCCGAGCCGACGAGGCCGGAAATGCCCAGCACCTCGCCGCGCCGCAGCGTGAAGGAGACGTCCCGCACCAGCGGCGGCACGCAGAAGCCGCGCACCTCCAGCGCCACCGAGCCGGCATGGTGGCGCTTGGGCGGGTAGATGTCCTGCAGGTCGCGCCCGACCATGGCGGTGGCCATGCCGTCCTCGGTCAATTCCCCGCGCCCGGCCCGCCGCACCACCGCCCCGTCGCGCAGCACGGTGAGGCGGTCGGCGAGGCGGGTGATCTCCTCCAGCCGGTGCGAGGTGTAGAGCAGCGCCACCCCTTGCGCGCGCAGCCGCTCGATCTGGCGGAACAGCACCTCGACCTCGCGATGCGTCAGCACGGCGGAAGGCTCGTCCATGATCAGCACGCGCGCGTTTCGCGACAGCGCCTTGGCGATCTCCACCATCTGCCGGTCGGAAACGGGCAGGTCGCGGATGCGCGCCTCGGGGCGGATCGGGCTGTCGAGCTGGTCGAGCAGCGCCTGCGCCCCCGCGCGCATTGCCCGGTGGTCGAGGAACAGCCCGCCCAGTTCGCGCCCCAGCCAGATATTCTCGGTCACGGTGAGGTCGGGGGCGAGGTTGAACTCCTGGTGGATCACCACCACGCCGGCCGCCTCCGCCTGGGCGCCGGTGGTGTAGGGCGCTGGCGCCCCGTCGAGCCGCACCGCGCCGGAAGTCGGCGCGAGGAACCCGCCGAGGATCTTCATGATGGTCGACTTGCCGGCGCCGTTCTCGCCGATCAGCGCGTGCACCTCCCCGGCATGGAGCGCGAAGTCGATGCCGTGCAATATCTCGATCGGGCCGAAGCTCTTGCGCACATCGACGAGTTCGAGCACCGCAGCGCCGCTCACAGCGTCACCCAGCCGGCATTGCGCCGGGAGGACTGCACGCAGGCTTCCACAAAACGCATGCCGGCCAGCCCGTCCGCCAATGTGGGGAAGACGACGTCCTCCGGCGCCGGCTCGCCCTTCCGGTGGGCGCGGATGGCGCGCGCCGCCTCGGCATAGATATTGGCGAAGCCTTCGAGATAGCCCTCGGGATGGCCGGGCGGAATGCGCGAGACCCGGCCGGCCTCGGGGCCGGCTCCCGCGCCGTTGCGGGTGATGCGCCGGCGCGGCTCGCCGAAGGGGGCGTGCCAGAGATAGTTCGGGTCCTCCTGCGCCCATTCCAGCCCGCCCTTGTCGCCATAGAGGCGCAGCCGCAGCCCGTTCTCGTTGCCGGGCGCCACCTGGCTCGCCCACAGCATGCCGCGCGCCCCGCCCTCGAAGCGCAGCAGCACATGGGCGTTATCGTCCAGCGCGCGGCCGGGCACGAAGATGGAGAGGTCCGCCGCCAGCGCCTCAGGCGTCAGGCCGGAGACGAAGCAGGCGAGGTTGTAGGCATGGGTGCCGATGTCCCCCGTCGCCCCGCCGGCGCCGGAGCGCTCGGGGTCGGTGCGCCATTCCGCCTGCTTGGAGCCGGCCTTCTCCGCCGCCTCGGTCAGCCAGTCCTGCACATATTCCACCTGCACGAGGCGGAGGCGGCCGATCTCGCCCGCCGCCACCATGGCGCGGGCCTGCCGGATCATCGGATAGCCGGTGTAGTTGTGGGTCAGCACGAACAGCGCGTCGGCCGTTGAAGCCACCTTGGCCAGCTTCCTCGCCTCGGCCATGGTCGCGGTCAGCGGCTTGTCGCAGATGACATGGATGCCGCGCTTGAGAAATTCGATCGCCGGGCCGGCATGCATGTGGTTGGGGGTGACGATCGCCACCGCGTCGATGCCGTCCTTGCGCCGCGCCTCGCCCTTGGCCATGGCGAGATAGTCGTCATAGGCGCGAGCAATCCCTAGCGCCTCAGCCGAGGCGCGGGACTTTTCCGGGGTGGAGGAGAGCGCGCCGGCAACGAGCTGAAACTCGCCGTCGAGCCGGGCGGCGATGCGGTGCACCGCGCCGATGAAGGCGCCCGCGCCGCCGCCGACCATGCCGAGGCGCAGCGGGGCATGAGGCGTGGGGGAACCGCCGCTCATCGGTCGAGCCCCAGCAGGGCGCGATTGGCGTTCCGGTCGGTGGCGCCGGCGGCGAAATCGTCGAACGCCTTCTCGGTGACGCGGATGATGTGGCTCCGCACGAAATCGGCACCCTCGCGCGCGCCGTCCTCGGGATGCTTGAGGCAGCATTCCCATTCGACCACCGCCCAGCCGTCGAAATCCATCGCCGCGAGCTTGGAGAAGATGGCGCTGAAATCGACCTGCCCGTCGCCGGGGCTGCGGAACCGCCCGGCCCGCTTCAGCCAGGGCTGGTAGCCGCCATAGACGCCCTTGCGGCCGGTCGGGTTGAACTCGGCGTCCTTCACATGGAACATGCCGATGCGCTCGGCATAGATGTCGAGATGGTCGAGATAGTCGAGCTGCTGCAGCACATAGTGCGAGGGGTCGTAGAGCATCTTGGCGCGCGGATGATTATCGACCCGCTCCAGGAACATCTCGAACGTGTCGCCGTCGTGCAGATCCTCGCCCGGATGAATCTCGAAGCACAGGTCGACGCCGCATTCGTCGGCGACGTCGAGCAGCGGGCGCCAGCGGCGGGCCAGTTCGTCGAAGGCCTCCTCCACCAGCCCGGCCGGACGCTGCGGCCACGGGTACACATAGGGCCAGGCCAGCGCGCCGGAGAACGTCACCATGGCGGTGAGGCCGAGATGCTTCGAGGCGGTGAGCGCCTTCTTCATCTGGTCGACCGCCCATTGCTGCCGCGCGGCGGGGTTGCCGCGCACCTCGGGCGCCGCGAAGCCGTCGAACATCGCGTCATAGGCGGGGTGGACCGCCACCAGCTGCCCCTGCAGGTGGGTGGACAGTTCAGTGACCACGACACCGTTCTGCGACCCCTGCCCGGCCCATTCCGAGCACCAGTCGCGCGAGGCGGCCGCCTGGTCGAGATCGAGAATGCGCGGGTCGCTGGTCGGCACCTGCACGCCCTCATAGCCGCACTCGGCGGCCCAGCGTGTGATGTTGTGCCAGCTGTCGAACGGCGCGTCAGTGCCGATGAACTGGGCCAGAAACAGGCCCGGCCCCTTGATGGTCCGCATGTTTTCCTCCCGACCGGCAAGCCGGCCAACAATTCTGTTCTTTTGATTGGCTGTCCGTAACGTAACGGAGTTCTCGCGTCGCCTTCAAGGGGAAACATGATGTACGTACGTCACTCCCTTCCCGACCCCCCGAGCCCGGCCCGGAGCGGAGGCGGCGCAGCGGACCGGGCCGCCTCCGCGTTCAACGGGTCGTGAACGGGCCGCGTGACCGGATCATTCGCGCGTTTCGGCGCGCCCGGCGTGTCGGCGGGCGTCAGGCGCGCCCTCCGTGACGGCCGCTGACGGCCGGGCGGCGCGCAGCGGAATGAGGTGGTTTGACGTGCGCACGTCATCGCCACCCACCGGCCTCCTCGGGTGCCGGCGGGGCGCGCGGGCGCCGGAGCGCCGGGCGAGGCCGATGCCCGATTGACCGCACAGCAAATCTCTCGCAGGTTTCCGGCGTGGTGCCTGGGGGTGCCGCGTGCCGGATTCGGCCCGCCCCTCAGAATGAGAGATCGCCCGTTCTCAGGGCGCGTCAGGGGGAAGCGATGAGCGACGATGGAGATCTGACACCGCCGGGCGGCCCCGGGGGCCCCGCTCGCTGGACGTCGAGCGCCAAGGTCGGTGTCGGCACGGCGCGCACCGCGGCGAGCCGGCTCTGGTTCACCCTGAGCCACGGCATCCTCAACGAGATCTACTACCCCCGCGTCGACACCGCCTGCACCCGCGATTTCGGCTTTCTGGTCACCGGGCCGGACGGCTATTTCGCCGAGGAGAAGCGCGATGCCGATCACGAGGTCGGCGTGCTCGAACACGGCGTGCCGGCCTATCACCTGCTCAACACCGCCAATGACGGGCGCTGGCGCATCCAGAAGCAGATCCTCACCGATCCGCGCCGCGAGGTGCTGATCCAGAAGATCACCTTCGAGGCGCTGATCGGCGACATCTCCGATTACCGCCTGTTCGCGCTGCTGGCGCCGCACCTCATCAATGTGGGGGCCGACAACACAGGCTGGGTCGGCGACTACAAGGGCACGCCGATGGTGTTCGCCTCCGGCCGCCGCGGCCAGTCGCTGGCGCTGGCCTGCTCGGTGCCGTGGAAGGCGCGCTCGGTGGGCTATGTCGGCACCTCCGACGGCTGGCAGCAGCTCAGTCGAAACGGCGCACTGGACGAGCGCTACCGCCGCGCCGAATCCGGCAATATCGCGCTCGCCGCCGAGATCGACCTTGCCGCCTGCGACGGCGAGATGCTGGTCGCGCTCGGCTTCGGCGCCCGGCCGGAGGAGGCCGGGTTCCGCGCCGTCTCCAGCCTGAAGGAAGGCTTCGAGGAACTGCGCCGCACCTTCGTGCAGGGCTGGCGCGCCTGGCAGGGCACGCTGCTGCCGCTCGACCACCCGCAGAACCGCTCCAACATCAACACCTACCGTGCCAGCACCATCGTGCTCGCCACCCACCAGCCCGACTCGGTGCCCGGCGCCATCATCGCCAGCCTCTCCATTCCCTGGGGCTTCAACAAGGGCGACGAGGACATCGGCGGCTACCATCTGGTGTGGCCGCGCGACCTGGTGGAGAACGCTGGCGGCCTGCTCGCGGCCGGCGCCTCGGAGGAGGCGAAGGCGGTGCTGGGCTATCTGCGCGCGATCCAGGAGCCGGACGGCCACTGGTCGCAGAATGTCTGGCTCGACGGCGTGCCCTATTGGGGCGGCGTGCAGATGGACGAGTGCGCCTTCCCCATCCTGCTCGCCGACATGATCCGCCGCGGCGGCCATTTCGCCCATGGCGAGCTTGAATCCTACATGGACATGATCGAGCGCGCCGCCCGCTTCATCGTTCTCAACGGCCCGGTCACCGGGCAGGACCGCTGGGAGGAGGATGCCGGCTATTCGCCCTTCACCCTGGCGGCGGAAATCGCCGCCCTGCTGGCCGCCGCCGACATGATGGACCAGTTCGGCCACAAGGAGCGGGCGCAGTATCTGCGCGAGAAGGCCGACGCCTGGAACGATTCGATCGAGCACTGGACCTTCGCCACCGGCACCGATCTCGCCGACCGGCTCGGGATCGAGGGCTATTATGTGCGCGTCGCCCCGCCGGAAACGGCGGACGCGGCCTCGCCGCTCGACGGCTTCGTGCCGGTGAAGAACCGCCCGCCGGCCGATACCGACCAGCCGGCGGCGCAGCTCATCTCGCCTGACGCGCTGGCGCTGGTGCGTTTCGGCCTGCGCGCGCCGGACGATCCGCGCATCCTCGCCACCATCAAGGCCATCGACGCCATCCTCAAGGTGGAACTGCCGCAGGGGCCGGTCTGGTACCGCTACAATGGCGACGGCTATGGCGAGCACGAGGACGGCGCGCCTTTCGACGGCACCGGCGTCGGCCGGGCCTGGCCGCTGCTCACCGGCGAGCGCGCCCATTACGAGATCGCCGCCGGCAATCTGGTGCGCGCCGAGCAGTTGCTGGTCACGCTGGAGGATTGCGCCGGCCCGGGCGGCCTGCTGCCCGAGCAGGTATGGGACCAGGACGACATTCCCGAGCGGGAGCTGTTCAAGGGCCGCCCCTCGGGCAGCGCCATGCCGCTGGTCTGGGCCCATTCCGAGCACATCAAGCTGATGCGCTCGCTGCATGACGGCAAGGTGTTCGACACCCCGCCGCAGACCGTCCAGCGCTATCTGGTCGACAAGGTGACCTCGCCGCGCCGGCTCTGGCACTTCAACCAGAAGCTGCGTTCCGTGCCCGCCGGCCTCGCCTTGCGGGTGGAGCTGCCGGCGCCGGCGATCATCCACTGGTCGCTCGATGGCTGGACCACGACGCAGGACACGCCGACGCGGCCCTCCGGCTTCGGCTTCCACATCGCCGACCTGCCGACCACTGTCAGGCAGCATGGCCGGCACCTGCGCTTCACCTTCTTCTGGCCCGAGGCCGGGACGTGGGAGGGCGAGGACTTCTCCGTCACCGTCGATGGCGACGGCACGCTGTTCCACGCCAGCGCCGACGAGGACGAGCATGAGGTGAGCCGGCGTTTCGCCGAGCCGGCGAAGGCGTCGAGCTAGCGCATTTTCCACGATGACGGATCGACTGTCGCATCGGGGAAATGTTCCAATGTATTGATGATGGAGCGTTTTTCCCCCGATCGGGCGATTTTGCCCGATCGGGGGGCCTCCAGGAGAGCACGACATGACGGACAAGGCGGCGGGCATTCTCGCGATCGACGTCGGCGGCACCGGGCTGAAATGCGCGGTCATCGACGACCACGGCACCATGATCTCGGAGCGCGAGCGGGTCGACACGCCCCATCCCTGCCCGCCGCAGGTCCTTGTCGAGGCCTATGCCGGCATGGCGGCCAAGCACCCCGCCTTCGACCGGATCTCGATCGGCTTTCCCGGCGTGGTGCGCAACGGCAAGGTACTGACCGCGCCCAATCTCGGCACCGAGCTGTGGGAGGGATTCGCGCTCGCCGACACGTTGTCGGCCCGCCTCGGCGCCCCGGCGCGGCTGATCAACGATGCCGAGATGCAGGGCTACGGCATCGTTTCCGGCAAGGGGGTGGAAATGGTGCTCACCCTCGGCACCGGTGCCGGCACCGCGCTGTTCCGCGATGGCGATCTGATGCCGCATATGGAGCTGGCGCACCATCCGGTGCACGACAACCTGACCTATGACGAATATCTCGGCGTCGCCGCCTATGAGAAGCACGGCAAGAAGCACTGGAACCACCATGTCCAGCGGGTGATCGAGCTGCTCTACGTGCTGCTGCACTACGACCATCTCTATCTCGGCGGCGGCAACGCCAAGCATGTCGAGATCGATCTGCCGGCCAATGTCAGCCTCGCCGACAACGACGCCGGCCTCACCGGCGGCGCCGCGCTCTGGCGCAAACCCTGAGCGCCCACCCTTATCCCCGGGCGTGGCCCGGGGACCCAGCCTTTACGTCCGCGCACGGCTGATCGCGAAACTCCCGCCGCGAAAGGCCCCGCCGCTCCGGGTGCCCGGGTCAAGCCCGGGCATGAGGCAAGGGAGCGCGGCGCGGCGCCTATTCCGCCACTTCGGCGGCCTGCAGCACCGCCTGCAGCAGCACGTCGGCGCCGGCGCTGGCCCATTCCGGGGTGATCTCTTCCGCCTCATTGTGGCTGAGCCCGTCGACGCAGGGGCAGAAGAGCATGGCGGAGGGCATGGTCTTCGCCACCCAGCAGGCATCGTGCCCGGCGCCCGATACCATGTCGCGGTGGGAATAGCCGAGCCGCTCCGCCGCCGCGCGCAGCCCCGCCAGCAATCCCTCGTCGAAGGCGGTGGGGTCGAAGGCGCCCACTTCCTCGATCGACACGCCGATGCCGAGCGCGGCGGCGATCTCGCGCGCGGCCTCTTTCACCGCCTCCGCCATGGAATTCAGCGCCGCCCGTTCGGGATGGCGCAGATCGGCGGTGAACACCACCTTGCCGGGCAGGATGTTGCGCGAGTTCGGCGCGAACACCAGCTGCCCCACCGCGCCCACCGCCTTCGGCCCATGGGCGCGGGTGATCGTCTCGATGCGGTCGATGATGCGGGCCGCGCCGAGGCTGGCATTCAGCCGGCGGTCCATCGGCGTGGTGCCGGTGTGCGCCTCGCGCCCGGTCAGCGTCACCTCGACCCAGCGCAACCCCTGGCCATGGGTGACGATGCCGATGTCGACGCCTTCCTCCTCCAGGATCGGCCCCTGCTCGATATGCAGCTCGAAATAGGCGTGGCCCTTGCGCTGGCCCACCGGCTCCTCGCCCTTGAAGCCGATGCGCTCCAGCTCGTCGCCGAAGCGCCGCCCGTCGGCGTCGGTGCGCTCATACGCCCAGTCCAGCGTGTGGACGCCGGCATAGACGCCGGAGGCGATCATCGCCGGGGGAAAGCGCGAGCCTTCCTCATTGGTCCAGTTCACCACCTCCACCGGCCGCCGCGTGCGCAGGCCGAGGTCGTTCAGGGTGCGCACCACCTCCAGCGCCGCCAGCACGCCGAGCACGCCGTCATACTTGCCCCCGGTCGGCTGGGTGTCGAGATGCGAGCCGACGAGGATCGGCAGCGCGTCGGCGTCCGTCCCTTCGCGGCGGGCGAACATCGAGCCCATGGCGTCGACCCCGACGGTGAGGCCCGCCTCTTCGCACCAGCGCTGGAACAGCAGGCGGCCCTCGCGGTCGGCATCGGTCAGCGCCTGCCGGTTGTTGCCGCCGGCAAGGCCGGGGCCGATCTGCGCCATCTCCATCAGGCTGCTCCACAGCCGCCCGCCATCGACGCGCATATTGCCGGTCTGCTGGTTCATTCGTCCGCTCTCCGTGCCAAAGTCTCGACTGCCGCCTGGCCGTCGAAATAGCGCGCGGCATGGTCGGCGAATCGCCGCAGCAGGCCGCGCGGCGCAGCGTAGCGCGCGGCGAGCACGATGCGCAGCGCCCGCACCGGGCCGTCGATCGGCAGCGTCGTCACCCGCCGCCCGTCATAGGTGATGTCGGAGGGCGGGCGCATCACCAGCAATGTGAAGCCGAAGCCCGCCGCCACCGCGCTGCGCACCGCCTCCAGCGAGGTGGAGACATAGGCGACCGGCGGGGCAATGCCGCCCTCCGCCAGCAAGTCCTCGAAATAGGCCCGGCTGCCCGGCCCATCGAGCATCACATAGGGCTCGCGCGCCAGCTCTCCCCATGTCACCGCGCCGCGCGCGGCCAGAGGATGGTCGGCCGCCACCACCACAACCGGCTTCAGCGCGGCGAGTTCAAGGACCGTCAGATCGGCGAGGTCGGCGCCGCGGTCATAGGTCAGGGCGAGGTCGATCTCGCCCGCGCGCAGCGCCTCGGCCAGCTCGGTCAGCGCCATTTCGGCGGGGCGGACTACGACGCCGGGCGCCTGCTGCGCGAAGCCGCGTATCAGCTCGGCGGCGTAGAACGGGGCGAGGGTGCGGAAGACACCGAGCCTTATCTCCCCCGCCGTTTCCGCCGCCAGCGCCCGCGCCTCGCGCTCGACCTGCTCGGCGCCGGCCGCCAGCGCCGCCGCATGCTGCAGAAACAGCCGCCCCTGCAGCGTCAGCGTCAGCCCGCGCGCGTGGTGGCGCTCGAACAGGGTCAGGCCCAGAGCGCCCTCGAGCTTCTGCAGCGCCTGCGCGATCGAGGGCTGGGAGATGTTGAGCGCCCGCGCCGCCGGCGCGATGCCGCCCTGTTCGGCGACGGCGCGGAAATAGCCGAGTTGGCGGAGCGTGTAGCGAACCATCAGCCGCAAACCATGTTTTACCTGGCTCGATGCTCGGAAAATCGAGCTTTTGTCTATGTTAGGACGGGTCCAGTCTGCGTCAAAGCCCTTGCCACGGCGCCATGCCGTTCGACGACAGGATCGCCGTCATGCCCCTCGCTCCCGGCTCAGCCGAGAAACCTCGCGCCGAGAACCCCTGCGCCGAGCTGCTGGCCGCCGCCGGCCGTCCGTTCGAGGACGCGAGGGCGATGCCGCCGAGCGTCTATACCAGCCCGGATTTCCTCGCCCGCGAGCTGGAGACCATCTTCGCCCGCGAATGGATCTGCGTCGGCCGCGCGAGTTCGCTGGGCGAGCCCGGCGACTATCTGACCCATGAGCTGGCCGGCCAGCCGGTGATGGTGCTGCGCGACCGCGACGGCACCCTCAGGGCGTTCTCCAATGTCTGCCTGCACCGCATGTCGACCCTGCTGGAGGGCACGGGCAACCGCCGCGCCATCGTCTGCCCCTACCATGCCTGGACCTATGGCCTCGACGGCCGGCTGCGCGGCGCGCCGTTCATGGCCGAGACCACCGGCTTCTGCAAGGAGGACTACGCCCTGCCCGCCATACGCTGCGAGGAGTGGCTCGGCTGGATCTACGTCACGCTCGACGACGCCCTGCCGCCGGTGGCCGAGACGCTCGCCCCGCTGGCGGCGATGATCGCCCCCTACGGCATGGAGAACTATGTCGAGTGCTTCCGCGAGACCCATGTCTGGGACACCAACTGGAAGGTGCTCGCCGAGAATTTCATGGAAAGCTACCACCTACCGGTGTGCCACGCCGCCACCGTCGGCGGCCATTCGAAGCTGGAGGAGATGGAGTGCCCGCCGGGCCTGCCGGCCTTCAACTACCACTGGATCACCAAGGAAGCCTCGCTGCCGATCGGCAACGCACATCCCTCCAATACGCGGCTGGAAGGCCACTGGCGCAAGACCACGGCGCTGCTCGCGCTCTACCCCAGCCACCTCATCACCCTGACGCCGGGCTATTTCTGGTATCTCTCGCTGCACCCGCAGGGCCCGGACAAGGTGGCGCTGCTGTTCGGCGGCGGCCTCTCGCCCGACTTCATGGCCGATCCGCGAGTCGACGCGTACCTCGCCACGCTCAAGGGCCTGCTGGACGAGGTGAACGAGGAGGATCGCGGCTGCACCGAGAAGGTGTTCCGCGGCATGAAGGCGGACCGCGCCCGCGCCGGCCACCTCTCCTATCTGGAACGGCCGATCTACGATTTCATGCGGTACATCGCCGAACGCGCCGCCGGTTTCGAGCGCAGCTTCGCCCGCGCCGCCGGGTAAACGGTGGCGGGACCGGCCGGTCGCGGCCGACACCTTCAGCTTTTCCTATCCAGCTTTATGGAAATTGCTGTTTTGCCGATCGGCGGCGAGGCTTCATCCTGCGGGCGAGCGCCTCCCCCCGCCCAGCCCGACGGCCGCCCATGACCTCTTCCCGCTCGATCGACCTGCTGGAACGGCTGGTCGCCTTTCCCACCGTCAGCCGCGAGTCCAACCTCGCCCTGATCGACTATGTGCGCGCGCTGCTGGCGCCGCTGGGGGCGCGGCTGGCACTGGTGCCCAACGCGGCCGGCACCAAGGCCAATCTCCACGCCGTGCTCGGGCCGGAGGGCGGCGGCGGGGTGCTGCTTTCCGGCCATACCGACGTGGTGCCGGTGGAGGGGCAGGCGTGGAGCACCGACCCGTTCCGGCTCACCGCCCGCGAGGACCGGCTGCTGGGACGCGGCACCTGCGACATGAAGGGCTTTCTCGCCTGCGCGCTGGCGGCGGCCGAGACGGCGACGACGCGGCGGCTCAATCGGCCGCTGCACCTCGCCTTCAGCTATGACGAGGAGATCGGCTGCGTCGGCGTGCGCGGGCTGATCGAGCGGCTTGCCGGCGCGCCAGACCTGCCGGCGCTGTGCATCATCGGCGAGCCGACCCTGCTGGAGACCGTGGTCGCCCACAAGGGCAAGCTGGCTGCGCGCGTCACCTGCCGGGGCCGGGAATGCCATTCCAGCCACGCGCCGGAAGGGCTCAACGCCATCCATCTCGCCACCGACATGGTCGGCGCGATGCGGGCGCTGCAGGACGAACTGGTCGCCGGCCCGCAGGACGACGCCTATGCCGTGCCCTTCACCACCGTCCATGCCGGCACCATCCACGGCGGCACCGCGCTCAACATCGTGCCAAACGCCTGCACGGTGGATTTCGAGATCCGCAACCTGCCGGGCGACGACCCGGCCGGGCTGATGGACCGGCTGTTCGACAGGGCGGCCGAGCTGACCCGGCAGGCGCAGGCGCGCTTTCCCGGCACCGGGGTCTCGGTCGACATCGTCAACGCCTATCCCGGGCTGGAGACGCCGCCCGAGGCCGAGGTGGTGGCGATGGTGCGCCGCCTCAACGGCGCCGGGCCGCTGCGCAAGATCGCCTTCGGCACCGAGGGCGGGCTGTTCCGCGAAAGGCTCGGCATCGCCACCGTGGTGTGCGGGCCGGGCGACATACGCGACGCCCACAAGCCGGACGAATATGTCAGCCGCGACCAGCTCGCCCGCTGCGACCTGATGCTGGCGCGGCTGGTGGACGAGATCGCCGCCTGAGCCGCAGGGGGCGGCAGGTGGGGGCGGGGCTCCCGCCGCGCCGCCCATGCCGATGCGCACGGCGGCGATCGCGGCTCGTTCGAACCGGATAGACTGCGGCGGCCTCCCCTTCCTCTGCTGACGTGCCGTCGTGCGTCGCCCGCGCGACGCGGCGGCCCGTGCCGGCATGTTCCGGTCACGGCCTCTCACCCGGGAGTTCGATCGGATGACTTTGAAAAAATCGGCCCATGGCCGCTACTGGCCGTGGCCGCCGGGCCCCGGCGTCCTTGCCGGGCTCGGCGCGACCGGCCTCGTGATCGCCGGCGTGGCCGGCGCCTTCGCCTATACCGGCGGCTTGCTGTCGCCCGGCGCCCTCACCCAGACGCGCATCATCGACCGTTTCCAGGCCATAAACGGCGTGCATCCGGGCTTTCGCCGCAACCACGCCAAGGGCGTGTGCGTCACCGGCACCTTCGCCAGCAACGGTCTCGGCGCCCGCCTGTCCCGCGCCGCCGTCTTCGCGCCGGGCAGCGTCCCCGTCATCGGCCGCTTCGCCGTCGGCATCGGCAAGCCCTTCCTGCCCGACAACGGGACCGAGGTGCGCAGCCTCGCGCTCAGCTTCCGCCCGGCCGGCGGCGAGGAGTGGCGCACCGGCATGAACGACATCCCGGTCTTTCCGGTGAAAGACGCGGAAGGCTTTTACGCGCTCATGGCCGCTTCCGCCGCCGATCCCGGCACCGGCAAGCCGGACCCCGCGCGGATGAAGGACTTTCTCGCCGCCCACCCCGAAACGGCGCGGGCCCTTGCCCTCATCCGGGCACGGCCGTTCTCGACCGGCTTCGCCAATGCCAGCTACAACGGGCTCGACGCCTTCCGCTTCGTCGACGCCGCCGGCCGCTCCACGCCGGTGCGCTGGTCGATGGTCGCCCTCGACCCCTTCGTCGCGCAGACCCCGCCGCCGGCCGGGGCGCGCGACCCCAACTACCTTTTCGATGACCTCGTCGCCCGCCTCGACGCCGGCCCGCTTCGCTATCGCTTCGTCGTCACGGTGGGACAGCCCGGCGACCCGACCGGCGACGCGACGCTGCCGTGGCCGGCCGGGCGCCAACAGGTCGATGCCGGCACGCTGACCCTCGACCATGTGGAAGCGGAGGGCCCCGGCAATTGCCGCGACATCAACTACGACCCGCTGGTGCTGCCCGACGGCATCGCCGCGTCCGACGACCCGCTGCTGAGCGCGCGCTCGGCGGCCTATTCGGTGTCCTTCACCCGCCGCGCTGGCGAACCGAAGACGCCGAGCGAGGTCCAGCCCCCGCCCGCCCGCCCGGCGGCGGCCGACCTTCCGAAAACCGGAGGTGAACCGTGAACGGCCCGCGCTTTCCCGTCCTCTCGCGCCTGCTGCACTGGTTGATGGCGCTGATGATCCTCGCCATGCTGTTCATCGGCATCGGCATGGTCTCCTCCCTCGGCGACTATCACTGGCTGCTGTCGATCCATCGCCCGCTCGGCATCGCCATTCTGGTGCTGGTCGCGGTGCGTCTGGCGAACCGCCAGATCAACCCGCCGCCGCCGCTGCCGGCGGACATGCCCGCCCCGCTGCGCGTCGCGGCGCACGCCTCCCACATCGTGCTCTATGGGCTGATGTTCGCCGTGCCGCTGGTCGGCTGGGCGATGCTCTCGGCCGCCCGCGCGCCGATCGTGCTGTATGGCACGCTCGAACTGCCGCCGATCCTGCCGCAGGACGTCATGGTCTATGCGTGGCTCCGGGAGGCGCACACGGTGCTGGCGCTGGCGCTGTTCGCCGTGTTTCTCCTCCACCTCGCCGCGGCACTGCTCCACGCGCTGGTGTTTCGCGACGGCGTCTGGGGCAGCATGGCCTCGCCGCGCGGCGGGCGCGGCACGGCCTGACGCGGCGGCCGGAAGCGGAAAGTAGAGACGCAGACAAAAAGAACCCCGGCTCGCGAGAGCCGGGGTTTCGAGGTGGACCTCCGGGGAAGAAGGCCTTGGGGAACCGAAAGGCGAAGACCGGGCCGGTCAGTGGCGGGCGGCGCGATTGGCGCAGCGCCACTGATAGGGGGTGTCGCCGACGAAGCGGCGAAACACCGTGGTGAAATGCGCCTGGGTCTGGAAGCCGACCGCGAGCGCGATCTCGACCAGCGGGTCGCGGGTCTCCAGCAGCATGGCCTGGGCGCGCTCGATCCGCTGGCGCAGCAGATAGTCGTGCGGGCGCAGGCCGGTGGCGATGCGGAACTGGGCGGCGAAGTGCATGCGGCTCAGCCCCGCCGCCTCCGCCATGCCGGCCAGCGTGACGCTTTCGCCGAGATTTTCCTCGACATAGGCGGTCACCCGCTTGAGGCGCCATTTGGGCAGGCCGGACTTCAGCCGGCGCCGGGCGGCGGGCTCGTCCTGCGGGGCCGGGGCCTCGCGCAGCAGGCCCGGCCCTTCCGTGCCAGCCCCCGGCATGCCATCGGCCGCGGCCTCCATGCGGGAGGGGGTCCCGAGCAGCCGGGCCAGGATGGCGAGGCGCATCGCGTCGGCATACAGCCCGCCATGGTCGCGCTCGCCGCGCTCGGCGGCTTCCAGCGCCTGCGACAGGCGCCGCACCACCGGATCGCTCGTGTCCGCCCCCTGCGGGCGGGCGACGCTGGCAAGAAGTTCGGTGCAGCGGGCCAGGCGCTCGGGGGAAACTTCGAGGCGGATGGTGTCGGCACCGTCCGCAACCAGCCGCACCTCGCGCGGCACGGGCGGCACGGGCGCCGACGTGTCGCCCGTGGCGGGGACGGGGGCGGTGACCGCCACGACGACGCCCATATGGCCGAGGCGAATGGCAAGGCCCTCCGGCGAGGCCGTATTCTGCGAGGGCTGCGCCGGGACAGGGCGCGTCGGCACGACATAAAGGCCGGCGGCGGGCGACAGGGCCTCGACGGCGCGCGAGCGGAAATGGCTGGCTAGCGGCGAAACGTGGATCGACATGGCCTGGACTCCGAGGGTCCGCGAAGGGAAAAGCCGCTGGACGTTCCGTCCGGAAGGACCGGCCCAATATTTGACGCGGTGGTACACGACACGCCGGATCAAATATTGCGTCGACCTCATCTCCCGTTCAGCCCGACCAGACATCGGCTGGCGATGTGTCCAGAGTAGAGGCGTGCCCGTTCGGCTCCATTCTACGAGGGTTTCAGCGCTTATATGATGAGTTTGCCAGCCCCATACCTTGGTATATGCGGGCCGTTGCGGACCGGGCCGGCACGCCCCACGTAAAACGTGCCGGGGGGCCGGTGCATTTGAGGAATAGACGTGGCGCAAGGGAAGAAACGGCGCCCGGGGCGGCGCACCCTGCCGCCACACTCCTCGCGCCATGGAGGCGGCAATGACTATCGCCACCGACCCCGCCAAACTCGACGCCCGCCCCCTCGCGACGCCGCCGGACGCCCGATCCGACGTTTCGGCGCCGGCCGTGCCGATTCCCGCCCTGCCGGACTTTTCCGCGCCGACACCGCCGGCGCGCCGCCTGACCATGCGCCGCCTGCTTGAAGCGGCCGCCGCCGCGCTGCTGCTTGTGGGCGCGGGCGCCGCCTTCTACGAATACTGGACCGACTGGCGCTTCAACGTGACCACCGACGACGCCTATGTGCAGGCCGACATCGTGCCGATCGCGCCGCAGGTCTCGGGCTATCTCACCACGGTCAACGTCACCGACAACCAGAAGGTCCACAAGGGCGAGGTGCTCGCCGTCATCGACCCGCGCGACTATCAGGCGGCGCTGGACCAGGCCGAGGCCGATGTCGCCGAGGCCAGGGCGACCATCGACGACCGCGCCGCGCAGCTCGACGAGCAGCAGGCCGTCATTGCCCAGGCGAAGGCGCAGACCGACGCCGACAAGGCCGCCGTCACCTTCGCCCAGCAGAACGATGCCCGCTTCAGCAAGCTGGCCAGTGACGGCTTCGGCCCGGTCCAGACCGCCGAGCAGGCGGTCTCGCAGATCCGCCAGACGCAGGCGCAGCTCGCCCGCGACACGGCGGCGCTGGAAGCGGCGAACAAGCAGGTCGCCACCCTCACCGCCCAGCTCGCCGAGGCGAAGGCCAGCCTCGCCCACAACGAGGCGGTGCGCGAGACCGCCGCGCTCAATCTCGGCTACACCAGGCTCGTCGCCCCGGTGGACGGGGTGGTGGGCGCGCGCACGCTGCGGGTCGGCCAGTTCGTCGAGCCCGGCAATGAGCTGCTCGCCGTGGTGCCGCTGCAGGCCACCTACATCATCGCCAACTACAAGGAGACGCAGCTCACCGATGTGAAGCCCGGACAGAAGGTGACGATCGACGTCGACACCTTCCCCGGCGCCGCGGTGCACGGCTTCGTCACCAGCCTGGCCCCGGCCAGCGGCCAGGAATTCGCCCTGCTGCCGCCGGACAACGCCACCGGCAACTTCACCAAGGTCGTGCAGCGCATCCCGGTCCGCATCGACCTCGACCCGACCGACCCGCTCGCCGGCCTCATCCGGCCCGGCATGTCGGTGGAGACCACGATCCGCACCGGCGGCGACGCGGCCGCGGCGCCGGCCGCCGCCACGCCCAAGCCGGGCACGCCCAAGCCGGCCTCACCCAACCCGGCCTCACCCGGGCCGGCTGTTCAGAAGCCGGCTTCTTGAAGCTCGCCGATCCGCGAGCCGACGCCCTCGACATCGAGCTTCAAGGAGCACCGCGATGAACACCGTCGCCCCTGCTGCCGTGCCGGCCGCCGCTTCCCCCCTGCCGCAGGGCGCCAGCGTGCGGACCTGGATCGCCGTGTTCGGCTGCCTGCTCGGCGCGCTGATCGCCGTGCTGGACATCCAGATCACCAATTCCTCGCTGCCGCAGATCGAGGGCGGCATCGGCACCGGCTCCGACAACGGGACCTGGATCTCCACCTCCTACCTGATCGGCGAGATCATCATGATCCCGCTGACCGACTACATGACCCGGGTGTTCGGCTTCCGCCGCTTCATCCTCGGCTCGACCTCGCTGTTCCTGGTTTTCTCGATGGCCTGCGCCTTCGCCACCGATCTCAACCAGATGATCGCCGCGCGCGGGCTGCAGGGCTTCTTCGGCGGCTGCCTGATCCCGCTCGCCTTCACCGCGGTGCTCACGCGCCTGCCGGTGCACCAGCGCCCCATCGGCCTCGCCGCCTTCGCCCTCACCGCCACTTTCGGCCCGGCCATCGGGCCGACCATCGGCGGTTACCTGACCGAGCAATATGGCTGGCCGACCATCTTCTTCATCAACCTCATTCCCGGCGCGGTGATGCTCGGCCTGCTGGTGCCGACGCTGGAGCGCGGGCGGATGAATCTCGGCCTGCTGCGCGAGGGCGACTGGTGGGGCATCGGCTTCATGGCGGTCGGCCTCGCCTGTCTGCAGACCGTGCTGGACGAGGGCAACAAGGACGACTGGTTCGGCTCGCCGCTGATCGTCCGGCTCTCGCTCATCGCCGCCTTCTGTCTCACCGTCTTCATCGTCATCCAGTTCAGGGTGGAAAAGCCCACCCTGCAGCTGCGGCTGTTGAGCCGGCGCAATTTCGCCCTCGGCATCATCGCCAATACTATCGTCGGCTTCGCGCTGTTCGGCTCGGTCTATGTGCTGCCCACCTATCTCGACACGGTGCAGGGCTACAGCGCCCAGCAGATCGGCACGGTGCTCGCCTGGGTCGGGCTGCCGCAGCTCATCATCATCCCTTTCGTGCCGGTGATGATGAAGCGGATCGACTCGCGGCTGATGGTCATCGTCGGGCTGACCGTGTTCGCCGCCAGTTGCTTCATGAACACCCATCTCAGCTTCAACGATGGCGGCGACCAGCTCATGATGACCAACATCGTGCGCGCGCTGGGGCAGGCCATCGTGCTCTCGCCGCTCGCCAGCATCACCATGCTCGGCATGCCGGCGGAATTCTCCGGCCAGGCCTCCGGGCTGTTCAACATGATGCGCAGTCTCGGCGGCGCCATCGGCACCGCCGTGCTCGCCACCATCATCAGCAAGCGCGAGCAGTTCCACTCCAACATCATCGGCCAGTCGGTGACGCCCTATGGCGAGACGGTGCGCGGCTTCCTCGACCGAATGCAGCATTATTTCATGGATCACGGCATGCCGAACCCGGCCGACGCCCATCACCAGGCCGAGGTGCTGCTCGGCAAGCTGATCGCCCAGCAGGCGCTGATCATGGGGTTTTCCGATACCTTCGCGGTGCTCGGCGCGGTGCTTCTCGCCGCCGCCCTCGCCGTCGCCCTGACGCGGCGGACGGCCTAGGAGGCCGGTCGGCACGCTCGGGCGGCGACCGGCGCGGCGGTTTTGCAGCCGGTGCGGAACAGGCATCGCCCGTGCGATCGCGACAGCGTCCGGCGGAAGCGAAAGACCGCGCGGCGCGTCTCCGTCAGCCTCGCCCGTCCGCATGACCTCGCGTAAAATACGATTCCAGCCCATTCTTCCGGGATCGGCGACGAGGCGACCATGTACAATTCAAGAGGCCTGATCTTGAACGACCGACCGTCGAACCGATGGCTGATGCCGGCGATCGCCGCCCTGCTGGCGGCGGCGATCTTCGCCATCGACACCTTCTCCTCGCTCGATATGGCGATCGCGGTGCTCTATGTCGTGGTGGTGCTGCTGTCGGCGAGCACGTCCGACCGGCGCGGGCTGCTCGTCGTCGCCGGCTTCTGCGTCGCGCTGGCCGTGTTCAGCTATGTCATCATGCACAGCGACGATTACGATCTGGCGGCGACCATGCGCTGCCTCGTCAGCCTGGCGGCGATCACCGTCACCACGCTGCTGTGCCTCGACAACCAGTATGCCACCCAGTCGCTGCGCAGCCAGGCGGCGCTGCTCGACCTCACCCACGACGCCATCTTCGTGCGCGATATCGGCGGCACCATCACCTATTGGAGCCTCGGCGCCGAAAGGCTCTATGGCTGGACGCCGGCGGAGGCGGTCGGCCAGAACGCGATCGCGCTGCTCAACACGGTGTTCCCGGTCCCGCTCACCAATATCCGCGCCGAGCTGTTCGAGACCGGGCGCTGGGAGGGCGAACTTCTCCACACCTGCCGTGACGGCCGGCAGGTCACCGTCATGAGCCGCTGGTCGCTGCAGCGCGACGAGCGCGGGCGCCCGCTCGCCGCCATGGAGACCAACAGCGACATCAGCGGGCGCAAGCACGCCGAGGACGCGCTCCACCAGACCCGCGCCGAACTGGCCCATGTCACCCGCGTCACCACGCTGGGCGAGCTGACCGCTTCCATCGCCCATGAGGTCAACCAGCCGCTGGCCGCCGTGGTCACCAATGGCGAGGCGTGCCTGCGCTGGCTGGGGCGGGCCGCGCCCGATATCGGCGAGGCCAGGGCCTCGGTGGAACGGATGATCGCCAATGGCCGCCGCGCCAGCGAGGTGGTGGCGCGGCTGCGCGCGCTGGCCCGCCGCGACGAGCAGGACCAGGCCCCGGTCCACGTCAACGAGATGATCGACGAGATTCTCCCGCTGCTGGAGCGCGAGCGGCTGATGCACGCCGTCACGCTCGAACTGGCGCTGGCCGAGGGCCTGCCGGTGATCCTCGGCGACCGGGTGCAGCTCCAGCAGGTGGTGCTCAATCTCGCGCTCAACGCCGTCCAGGCGATGGCCCTCGTCGAGGAGCCGCGCCGCCGGCTCACCATCCTCACCCGCACCGAGGAGCGACCGGACCGCCGCTGCCTCGTCATCGAGATTCGCGACGGCGGGCCGGGAGTCCCGCCGGAGAACCTGCCGAAGCTGTTCAACGCCTTCTACAGCACCAAGAAGGACGGCATGGGCATGGGCCTGTCCATTTCGCGTTCCATCGTCGAGGCCCATGGCGGGCGCATCGCCGCCGACGGAATCGAGCAGGGCGGCATGCTGTTCACCGTCTCGCTGCCCACCTCACTGCCGCCAAAGGAACACGCCTCGTGACCAGCCGCCAAGCGCCGCAATCCGCCGCCGTCTCCCCCGATCCGCTGGTCATCGTGGTCGATGACGACGCCGAGCTGCGGCAGGCGCTTTCCAGCCTGTTCCGCTCGGTCGGGCTGCAGGTGCAGCTCTTCGCCGCCGCCGCCGAACTGCTCGCCGCGAAGCTGCCGGATGTGCCGCGCTGCCTGGTGCTGGACATCCGGCTGCCGGGGGTGAGCGGGCTCGACTTCCAGTCCCAGCTCGGCCGTTCCGACATCGAGATGCCGACCATCTTCATGACCGGCCATGGCGATATCCCGATGACCGTGCGCGCCATGAAGGCCGGCGCCGTCGACTTCCTCACCAAGCCGTTCCGCGACCAGGACATGCTCGACGCGGTCACCACCGCGCTGGCGCTCGACCGCGAGCGGCGGACGGCGCGGCAGGCGCTTTCCGACGTGCAGGACCATTACGAATCGCTGACCCCGCGCGAGAAGCAGATCATGGCGCTTGTCACCTCGGGGCTGATGAACAAGCAGGTCGCCGCCGAGGTCGGGCTGAGCGAGATCACGGTCAAGATCCATCGCGGCCATGTCATGCGCAAAATGGGCGCGCGTTCGCTCGCCGACCTCGTCCGCATGGCCGAAACGTTGGGCCTTTCCCCTGCCAAGGGATGATAGGACAAACTTGCGTATACTTAGAAAATAATCCGTTCTGGAGCTATATGGAACTCAACCCGGTGCCGCAGTTCAAGGTCCGGAAGTCTCCTGACGAGGTAGCTCCACGTGTCTTCCACCCCGGTGATCACGATCATCGACGATGACGAATCGGTGCGTACCGCAACTGAGAGCCTCATTCGGTCGCTCGGTTTCAGCGCGTGCACCTTCGCTTCCGCCGAGGATTTCCTTCACTCGCCGTCGCTGGGCAGGACGGATTGCGTCATCACCGATGTACAGATGCCCGGCATGAGCGGCGTCGAGCTGCAGAGCACCCTGCGCGCGCGCGGCGACCGCACGCCACTGATCTTCATCACCGCCTTCCCCGAGGAGCGCATCCGCCGCCAGGTCCAGGCCGCCGGCGCCTTCGGTTTCCTCGCCAAGCCGTTCGACGGCGACGCCATGATCGCCTGCCTCGACCGTGCGCTGGGCGAGGGCGGCGCCGCTTCCAGCCACTGACGCCCGGCCTCCTTCCCGCTTGCAGCCGGGCCGGGAAGTGTCGATACCGTGCCGATGGACTCCGCGCCGCCTCGCCCCCCCTCCCCCGCGGCCGCCCCGGCGCCCGAGCGCCCGCGCCAAACATCCGCGCGCCACACCTTCCGGCAGCGCCCGCTGCGGGCGAGCCTCGGCTTCCTGTTCCGCCTTGTCTGCGCGCTGCTGATTCTGCTCGACGAACTGGCGCGGCCGGTCTACCGCCCGCTCGTCGCCCGCATCGCCGCGCTGCGGGTGGTGCACGCCTTCGAGCGCTGGGTCGCCGCCCGCTCGGTCTGGACCATCCTCGCGCTGCTGGTCATTCCCTACGCCACGGTCGAACCGCTGAAATTCGTCGGCCTGATCTGGATCGCCGGCGGGTGGGAAAAGCGCGGCGCGGCGCTGCTCGTGTTCGCCTATCTGCTCAGCTTCGTATTGATCGAACGCATTTTCGCCGCCGGCCGGCCCAAGCTGATGGCCCTGCCGTGGATGGCCTGGATCATCGACACCGCCAACGCGCTGCGCGCGCGCATCGTCGCCGCGTTGCGGCTCGACCGTTTGAAGGACCGGCTGCGCCGCACCCTGACCGGGCTGCGGCGGCGGATCGCCCGGCGGCTGCGGTGACGTCTCAGCGCCGGGCGGCCGCCGGCCGGTGCCGGTCCAGCGCGGCACAGTCGCTCGGCGGGCGGGCGCCGGCCAGCCGCGCCGCCAGCCAATGCGTGGCCGGTTCGGCGCTCGCCAGCTCGGCGCCTCCATGGTCGGCGAGGGCGATCTCCCGATAGTCCAGCCTCACCCCGTCGCGGCAGAGCTGGCGGGCATAGTTGCGGGTGGTCGATGGCGCGACCAGCGTGTCGTCCGCGCCCTGGGCGAGGAACACCGGCACCCCGCGCGGCGTCGGCCGCGAATTGCGGGCGATCAGCCGGGCCCAGGGTCCGCGGTCGAGGACATCGCCGCCCGACCCCGGCGCGCCAAGGCCGGCGACGGCGCTGGCGCCGTGCCGCAGCAGGCCGGCGGCGCCATAGCCGAAGGTGGAAAGGCCCAGCGTCAGCCGCTGCGGCGCGTCGAGGCTGCACAGCGTGGCGATGTGTTCGAGCGTCGGCACGGCGGCGGGCCGCACCACCTCGCCCAGCGGCAGGTGATAGAGCCGGCTCCACGACCAGGCGGCGTAGGAGGCGACCGCCTCGCCCGCCGGGGTGCCGATGTCGCCCGCCAGCAGGCGGCGCAGCTCGGTCGGGGCGGAGACCGCCGCCGCGCCCTCGAAGCGCAGTTCCGGGGCGTAGCGCGCCGCCAGCGCGCCGGTGAACAGCGACGCCTGGCCGCCTTCCGAGAAGCCCCAGCTGGCGAAGCGGGTGCCCGCCCCCAGCCCCGGCAGCGCCCGCGCCGCGCGCACCGCGTCGATCATCGCATGCGCCTCGCTGGCGCCGACCAGGTAGGGGTGGACGGCGCCGGCGCCGAGGCCCTGATAGTCGGTCGCCACCACGATGACGCCATCGGCGAGCAGGTCGCCGAGCCCGCTGATGCTGGCGAAGTCGCGGCGCGGAAAGCGCGAGGGCGCGCAGCCCGGCTCGATGCCGGTGGTGCCGTGGCCCCAGGTCACCACCGGCGCGCGCCGCGCCTCCGGCGCCGGGGCGGCGACGACGCCGGAAACCGCGACTGGCTCGCCACGGGCGCCGCGCGAGCGATAGAGGATACGGTAGGCCGCCACCGCGCCCGGCGGCGGGGAGAGCGGCTCGGCACGGATCAGCGTGCCGGGCCGCCCGCGCAGCTGCGCGCTGGAGACGCTGTAGAAATCCCGCGCATCGCCGGCACGGGCGGGCTGCGGCGGGAGCAACGCCAGCGCCGCGCCGACACACAGCGCGGCCAGCGGCCGCGGCCGACGGGCCATGCGCGCGAACAATGTCCGTACGTCCTGCATGATCGGGCCCTCCCCGGCGCCGGCCCCGTGCCGGCACGCCTGCCGCCCGTTGGCGGCGCCGTTTACTAAAGGGCAGCCCACCGCGTCGCTCTTTCGAAACCGCGCGGAACTGTCCGGCCAGCCCGTCGGCCGGGTCCGCCGCCACGAGCCCCTCCTCGCCTGCCCGGCGGCAACTTACGCTGCGTCATCATCCCTAAGGTTAGTTGCACCAAATCAATCTATGATCCGGCTAAGCACAGGCATGATACCGGCCTGACGGGCCGCCGGCTAGGTTCTCTCCATGGCTGGGCCGCACCCCGGGGCTCGGTGAAATCGGAGAATTTCCATGAACAAGATCGTCACTCTCGCCATCCTGTCCACCACTCTCGCGCTCGGCGCGGTGTCGGCCGAGGCGGCCACCCGCTATCACAAGGCCCCGGCGACCCAGACCGTGGTCGAAGGCCGCAACGCGACGGAAAACCTGGCCGCCCGCAATGGCGACGCCGCCATCCGCGAGCAGGTCGAAGGCAATCTGCGCTCGGCCAACTGAGCCCGGCGCCTTTCTTCGACGGCCCAATGTCGGCCCGGTCCCAGACCGGGCCGATGTCGTTTCGGGCGGGCCGCCCCCGCTACCCGTCCCCGTTGCCGCCCCCGTTGCCCTCGCCGCCTCCCTCGCCGTGCCGCGGCTCCCGCCCGCGCGCCAGCGCCGCGCGCACCAGCGTGCCGGCGGCCCGGCCGGCCGAGTCCATATAGCCCGCGTCGCGGTTCAGCAGCACCACGGCGAAGCCGCCATCGATCAGCAGCACGATCTGCCGCGCCAGTTCGCGGGCGCCATCGGCCCGCGCCACCTGGAACAGGCCGCACAGCCAGTCCTCCAGCCGCTTCTTGTGCGCCCGCGCCGCGTTCATCGCCGGATGGCCCGGCGTTTTCACCAGTTCCACCGAACTGCGCAGGAAGCCGCAGCCCTTCCAGCGCGGATGGGCGGCGGCGCCGGCCAGCGCCGCGAACAGCGCCTCGATCCGCGTCGCCACATCGCCGGCCGCCTCGCTGTAGTGGCGCCGGAACCAGTCGAGATTGGGCGGATCGCGCGCCTCCAGATAGGCGGCGACCAGATCGTCCTTGCTGCGGAAATGATAGTACACGGTGCGCTTGGTCACCCCCGCTCGGGCGGCGACCGCATCCAGGCTGACGGCGCGGATGCCCTCGCCGTGAAACAGCTTGCCCGCCGCCAGCAGGATGCGCTCGCGGGTCGGCACGGGGACGGCACCGGTCCGGCCGTCGGCGCTGGAATCGGGTCTCGTGGCCATTCTCCAAGTATACTGACCAGTGAATATACGTGAAGCGCTTTCGGCTCTAGCGTCTCCCATCCGGGCGGGAATACGGAGAGCGAACATGAACGGGAGCGGGCCGCGCGAGGTAACGATCGCCTGCCGGGACGGCGTGGTGCTCGGCGGGCATGTCTGGCCATCGGCCGGCGCGCCGGGCGCGGCCCATGGCGCCGTGCTCGTCAATCCCGCCACCGGCGTCGCGGCCCGCTATTATCACCGCTACGCCCGCTTCCTCGCCGGCCATGGCTTCGGTGTGCTGACCTATGATTATCGCGGCATCGGCCTGTCGCGCCCGGCCAACCTGCGCGGCTCACCCACCCGCTGGCGCGACTGGGGCGAGCGCGACTGCGACGCCGCGCTGCGCTTCCTGGCGCGGGAGGCGGATGGCGTGCCGCTGCTGGTCGTCGGCCACTCCATCGGCGGCTTCCTGCCCGGCCTCGCCGGGAGCGGCGCGAGCATCAGCCGCATGCTGACCATGGGCGCGCAATATGCGTGGTGGATGGACTATGCCCCGCGCCAGCGCGCCGGTTTGCTGCTGAAATGGCACCTCGCCATGCCCGCCCTCACCGCGCTGCTGGGCTATTTCCCCGGCCGGCGCCTCGGCTGGCTGGAGGATCTTCCCGCCGGTGTCGCCCATGAGTGGAGCTTTCGCGGCCCGCGCTTCGAGACCAGCCATCCCCGCGCCGAGCGGGCCGCCGTGCGCGCCCGCATGGCGGCGGTGAAGGCGGACATTCTCGCGCTCTCGATGGCCGACGACCCGTTCGGCACCGTGCCGGCGCTGCGCCGCACGCTCGGCTACTACACCGGCGCCCGGCGCACGCTGGTCCGCCTTGCCCCGGCCGATTACGGCCGCGCGGCGATCGGCCATTTCAGCCTGTTCCACGACAGCCATGCGAGCGGCTTCTGGCTCGACACGCTGATCTGGCTGCGCGACGGGCGCAACCCCTGGCCGCGCCACGTGGTGGAAACGCTGCCTTCGCGGTAGCCTCAGCCCGCCGCGCCGGCACGGATCAGGGCGGTGATTTCCGCCACCCGGCGCGCCACCGTCTCCGGCGCGCCGCGCGCCTCCACGTTCAGCCGCAGCAGCGGCTCGGTGTTGGAGCGGCGCAGATTCAGCCGCCAGTCGCCGAAGTCGAGCGAGAGCCCGTCGGTCTCGTCGCGCGCGGGGTTCTCGCCAGTGAACGCCGCCTCCACCCGCGCCACCGCGCCGGCGGGGTCGCTGAGGCGGAAATTGATCTCGCCCGAGGAGGGAAACGCCGCCATGCGCTCGGAGACCAGCCGGCTGAGCGGCGCCCCGCTGCGCCCCATCAGCTCGGCCACCAGCAGCCACGGGATCATGCCGGAATCGCAGCACATGAAGTCGCGGAAATAATGGTGCGCCGACATTTCCCCGCCATAGACGGCGCCGGTGTCGCGCAGCGCCTGCTTCAGGAAGGCGTGGCCGGTACGCGCCTGCAGCGCCTGCCCGCCCGCCTGCGCCACCTGGTCCCGGGTGTTCCACACCACCCGCGGGTCATGGACGATGCGCGCGCCCGGCTCCTTGGCGAGGAAGACCTGCGCCAGCAGGCCGACGATGTACTCGCCGGGAATGAATCGTCCGGTTTCGTCGAACAGGAAGCAGCGGTCGAAATCGCCGTCCCACGCCACCCCCATGTCGGCCCCGGCCGCCAGCACCGCCTCGCCGGTCACCGGCTGATTCTCGGGGAGCAGCGGGTTGGGGATGCCGTTGGGAAAGCTGCCGTCCGGCTCGTGATGCAGGCGGACGAAGGTGAGCGGCGCGCCGCGCGCTTCCAGCTCGCGCGCCAGCGCGTCGAAGGTCGGCCCCGCCGCGCCATTGCCGGCATTGACGAGGATGGTGAGCGGGCGCAGCGCGCCGGTGTCGACGAAGGAGAGCACGCGCTCCACATAGGCGGCGCGGGTGGCTTCCGCCGGCACCACGCGGCCGCCCGCGCGGTCCGGCAGGTCGGGGCCTTCCGCCAGCGCGCGGATCGCCGCCAGCCCGGTCGCGGTGTCGAGCGGCGCCGAGCCGGCGCGCACCAGCTTCATGCCGTTATAGTCCATCGGGTTGTGCGAGGCGGTCACCTCGATGCCGCCATCGGCGCCGAGATGGGTCACGGCGAAGTACATCTCCTCGGTGCCGCACAGGCCGAGGTCCAGCACCTCGACCCCGCCCGCCAGCAGCCCTTCGGTGCAGGCCGCCGCCAGCGCCTGCGACGACGCGCGGCAGTCGCGCCCGATCACCACGCGGCGGGCCCCCAGCCCCTCGACAAAGGCCCGCCCGATGCGGCGGGCGATCGCCTCGTCCAGCTCCTCGCCGAGCCGTCCGCGAATGTCGTAGGCCTTGAAGCAGGTGAGCATGGGCGTACCTCTCCTTGAGGCGGGAGCCTCGCGCCCGCCATCGGGCGATAAGGGCTTCACGGCGAGAGATCAAGATGGCTGTTCCACCTTGCCTTTGGCCGCCCCGCCGCCCACACTTCGGGCGTTCAGGCTCTCCCTCCGCGAACGATCAGGCTCCATGGCACATCTTTATCCCGTACTTCTCTGCGGAGGCTCCGGCACCCGCCTATGGCCGCTCTCGCGCAAGAGCTTCCCCAAGCAGTTCGTCAAGCTCGGCGACGGCGAAACGCTGTTCCAGGCCGCCGCCCGGCGGCTGTCCGGGCCGGAGGTGCGCCCGCCGGTCATCGTCACCAATGCCGATTTCCGCTTCATCGTCACCGAGCAGCTGGCCGAGGCCGGCATTCCCGCCGGGGCCGTGCTGATCGAGCCGAGCCCGCGCAACACCGGCCCCGCCATTCTCGCCGCGGTCGAATATCTGGCCGCGCGCGATCCGCAGGCGCTGCTGCTGGTGATGCCCTCCGACCAGGTGATGCCCGACGGCGCGGCGTTCTCCGCCGCCGTGCAGGCCGGCCTGCCGGCGGCCCGCAATGGGCGCATCGTCACCTTCGGCATCCGCCCGACCCGGCCGGAAACCGGCTATGGCTGGCTCGAACTCGGCCGCCCGCCGGAAGGCGAGGCCCCCGCCGCCGTGCCGCTCAGCCGCTTCGTCGAGAAGCCCGATGCCGCCCGCGCCGCCGCCATGCTCGCCGACGGCCATTACCTGTGGAACGCCGGCATCTTCCTGTTCTCGGTGGAAACCGCCCGCAAGGCGTTCGCGGCCCATGCCCCGCAGATGCTGGCGCCGGTACGCCAGGCGGTGGAGGAGGCGGTGGTCGACCTCGATTTCCTGCGCCTCGCCCCCGCGCCGTGGCAGCAGGCGCAGGATATCTCGATCGACTACGCCATCATGGAGCGCTCGGCCAATCTCGACGTGGTGCCGTTCGCCGGCGACTGGTCGGATCTCGGCGACTGGGCCTCGGTGATGCGCGAGGGCGCGGCGGACGGGCGCAATGTCGTGGCGCACGGGCCGGTCACCGCCATCGACTGCGACGATTCGCTGCTGCGCTCGGAGGCCGAGGGACTGGAACTGGTCGGCATCGGCCTCAAGGACATGCTGGTGGTCGCCATGCCGGACGCGGTGCTGGTGGCCGACCGTTCCCGCTCGCAGGAGGTCAAGCAGGCGGTCACCGCGCTCAAGGCGCGCGGCGCCCGGCAGGCCGAGCATTTTCCGCGCGACCACCGGCCCTGGGGCTGGTTCGAGACGCTGGCGCTGGGCGAGCGCTTCCAGGTCAAGCGCATCGTGGTCCATCCCGGCGCGGCACTGTCGCTGCAGAGCCACTACCACCGCTCCGAGCACTGGGTCGTGGTGTCCGGCACCGCGCGCATCACCATTGACGGCGAGCCGCGGCTGCTGACCGAGAACCAGTCGGTCTACATCCCGCTCGGCGCCGTGCACCGCATGGAGAATCCCGGCAAGGTGCCGATGGTGCTCATCGAGGTGCAGACCGGCACCTATCTCGGCGAGGACGACATTATCCGCTATGAGGATGTCTATGCGCGCGGACAGGGCGCGAAGGGCTGACGCCCCGCACCCCTGCCGCGCCGGCGTGGGAGGGCCTCGAACCCGCTCCCGACGATCCCGCCCGGCGAGTCCCGATGGCAAAACAAGGCCTCATCCGCCGGATGCGCAAATGGCTGCGCGTGCCGGCCAATTGCCCGCCCCGTGCGGTGACGCCCTGCTGGCTGCACGCGGGGCGGCTGGCGTTCGGACTCGACGTCGTCGGCTATCTGCGCTCGGAGATCGGGCTGGGCGAGGCCGCGCGTCTGATCGTCCGCGCCGTCGATGCGGCCGGGCTGCCGACCAGCCCGATCGACATCTGGCTCCCCGGCCGTGACGCCGACCGCTCGCTCGATGCGCGCCTCGGGCAGCCGGCCCGTCACGCGGCGACGCTGACGGTTTCCGGCGTGCTCTCGCTGCCCGACATGGCCGCGCGGCTCTGCCGGGGGGCCGTCAACATTCACTACACGTCCTGGGAACTGCCGAGGGCGCCCGAGCACCTGCGGCCCGTCTTCGACCGTTTCGACGCCTGCTGGGCGCCGTCCGCCTTCGTGCACGACCTGCTGGTCGCCTCGCAGAAGCGCCCGGTCCATCTCGTGCCGCAGCCCGTGGCGCTGCCGGACGAGCCGCCCGCGCCGCCGGACTTTCGCGGCCCGCTCCGCATCCTGACCTTCTTCGACTATGAATCGGCCATGGCGCGGAAGAACCCGCTGGCGGCGATCGAGGCGTTCCGGCTGGCCTTTCCGGCCGGGCGCGAGGAGGCGCGGCTGCTGGTCAAGGCGCGTGGCATGTCGGGCCCGCAGGCCCGCGCCGATCTGGCCCGGCTCGCGGCGCAGGACCCCCGGATCACCGTCGTCGACAGAACCATCCCCCGCGAGGAGATGGCGGCGCTGATGCAGGCGTGCGACGTCTTCCTTTCGCTGCATCGCGCGGAGGGCTTCGGGCTCGGCGGTGCCGAGGCGCTGGCGCGCGGCAAGGCGGTCGTCGCCACCGATTTCGGCGGAACCCGCGATTTCATCACGCCGGAGACCGGCTATCCCGTCGAATACCGGATCGTGCCGGTGCCCCCCGGCGCCTATCCGGGCGCGGATGGCAACCACTGGGCCGAGCCCAGCGTCGCCCATGCCGCCCAGATGCTGCGCGACATTCATGGCGACCCGGCCGCCGCCGCGCGGCGGGCGCTGGCCGGCTACCGGCTTCTCCGGCGCAACCATTCCTTCGCCGCCGTCGGCGCGCGCATCGCCGAGCTGATGGAGCCGCTCCGCTGAACGCCGGCTGGCGCGCTTTCGAGCGAAATGGATACCGGTTCGCGGCAGGAAAACGCGTGAACTCAACATGCCGGAGCATTTCCCCGATTCAATCAATCGGGGAAATGCTCCGGGGCGTTTCCGCCAGCGCCGCGCGCCAGCCGCCGGTCGCGGTGATGTCGCGGGCGCCGATCAACCCGTGCGGCTCGCACAGAAAACCCTTCACCGCGCTGCCGTCCGCCAGTTCCACCGTGCCGATGGTCAGCGGCGCGGGAATGCCGGCGATGAAGTCACCGAAGGCCACACGCGGTAGCGCCCAGACCTCCATTGCGATGGCGGCGCCCTGCCCCTCCGCCGCGCGCACCAGCCCCGGTCGCGCCGGCGGGCCGCCGGGCAGGGCATAAAGCTGGTAGTCGGCACGGGTGCGGCACGCGCGCAGCAAGCGCGCCCCGCGCTGGGTGAGCTCGCCATTAAGCGGCAGGCCGGCCATGTGCGCGCCGCAGACCGCGATCGCGATCTCATCTTCCGCGACGTCATTCGCCGCGATCCCGTTCGTCGCGGCCTCGCCCGCTCCGCCGCGTTCGACCCGCAGCGCCAGCGCCGCGGCGCGTGCGTCCTCGCCGCGACGCGCCAGCACGGTGAGGCTGCCGGGACGCCCGTCGGGGCGCGGCCCGGTCGGCACGGCGATGCCGCACAGGTCGAGCAGGTTGACGAAATTGGTGTAGGTGCCGAGCCGGCTGTTCGGCCCGAACGGGTCGGCCGCCACCTCCGCCAGCGTGACGAAACACGGAATGGTCGGCACGCAGAGGAAATCCGCGCCATCGAGCGCCCGCGCGCAGGCCCGCCGCAGTTCCTCCAGCCGGTAAAGCCCCTTGAAGGCGTCGACCGCGGAGAATTCGAGGCCCGGCGCGAGGATGGCCAGGGTTGCCGGGTGCAGCGTTTCCGGCGCGTCGGCCAGCCGCGCGCCCACCGCCGCCACTCGCTCGGCCACCCAGGGGCCGCCATAGAGCAGTTCCGCCACCGCATTGAACGGGGCGAGGTCGATCTCGCGCACCTGCGCGCCGCCCTCGCCCAGCCGCGCCACCGTGGCGCGGAAATGGCTCGCCTGCGCCTCGTCGCCATAGGTGCGCAGGCTCGAAGCGTCCGGCACCGCCACGGTGATGCCGCGCGGCAGCGGCGCGCGGCGCGGGCGCGGCAGCGGGCGGGACCAGGGATCGGCGGGGTCGTAGCCGGCGGTCAGTTCGAACAGCTCCCACGCGTCCGCGACGCTGGAGGCGAACAGCGAGACGGTGTCGAGCGTGCGGCAGGCCGGCACCATGCCGGAGGAGGACAGCGCCCCGAGGCTCGGCTTCAGCCCGACAATGTCGTTGAACGCCGCCGGCACCCGCCCCGAGCCGGCGGTGTCGGTGCCCAGCGCGAAGGCCACCAGCCCGCGCGCCACCGCCACCGCCGAGCCGGAGGACGAGCCGCCCGGCACCAGCGCCGGGTCGAGCGCGTTGCGCGGCACCGGATAGGGCGTGCGCGTGCCCACCAGCCCGGTGGCGAACTGGTCGAGATTGGTCTTGCCGAGGCAGATCGCCCCCGCCGCCCGCAGCCGCGCCACCACGCCGGCATCGACCTCGGCCCGGTGGACGAAATCGGGGCACGCCGCCGAGGTCGGCATCAGCGCGACGTCGATATTGTCCTTCACCGCATAGGGAATGCCCCAGAGCGGGCGCCCGTCCGGCACGCCGAGCGCCCGCGCCTCGGCCAGCGCCGCCTCGCGGGCCTGGAACAGAAAGATGCCGGGGTCGGCGAGGGCGTCGAGCCGGGCGAAGGCCTCCTTCACCACCACCTCCGGCCGCAGCCCCTCGGCATAGGCGGCGCGCAGCGAGGCGAGCGAGAACATGAGATCGCGAGGCATCGGGCAGACCCCTTGGAAAGGACATGGCGCGGAGCGGGAACGACGGGAAGGACAGGAACGACGGGAGTGACAGACGGGCGAGGAGAACGCGCCCGCTATCCTGCCTGCGCCGGCCCGTTCGATAAAATGCTATGATTTCACCATCGCGTTGCCTTTTAGGCACCGCTCGCGGGAGACGCGCCATGCGCCACCTCTACACATTGCAGCTTGTCGAGGCCGCCGCGCGCGCCGGCTCGATGCGCCGGGCGGCGGAGGATATGAGCCTCACCGCCTCGGCGCTGAACCGCCGTATCCGCCGCTTCGAGGCCGATTTCGGCGCCGAATTGTTCGAGCGCCTGCCCGGCGGCGTGCGGCTCAACGCGGCGGGGGAGCTGCTGCTGGCGCATTACCGCGCCACCCTGTCCGACCTCGCCCGCGTGCGCGAGCAGGTGGCGGACCTCGCGGGCGAACGGCGCGGCCATGTCTCGCTGGCCTGCTCGCAGGCGCTGCTGCCCTATTTCCTGCCCGAGCAGATCGCCGCCTACCGCGCCGGGCATCCCGGCGTCACCTTCGCCGTCAAGGTGCGCGACCGCGCCGAGGCCGAGGCCGAGCTCGCCTCCTATGCCAGCGACCTCGCCCTCGTCTTCGAGCCGATCTATCTGGTGGATTTCGACGTGATCGCCAGCATCGCCCAGCCGGTATACGCGGTGATGGCGGCCGACCACCCGCTGGCGACCCGCCCGGAGCTGCGGCTGCGCGACTGCCTCGACGGCCCGCATGTCGCCCCGGCGGCGAAATATGGCGTGCGCCATCTGCTCGACCAGGCCGCCCGGCGGGGCACGCGCCGCCTCGCCCCGATCGTCGAGACCGAGAGCTTCGAGCTCATCCGCCATTACGTGCTGCACGAGCGCGCGGTCGGCTTCCAGATCCCCATCGGCCTGCGCGCGCCGCCGGACGGCTCGCTGGTGTTCCGGCCGCTGGCGGCGCAGGACGTGCCGGCCGGCAGCCTCATCCTCGGCCGGCGGCGCAACCGCACGCTGCCGGTCGCCTCCGCCCGCTTCGCCCAGCGCCTCGCCGTGGCGCTGAAGGCGCTGCCGGCGGTCGCGACGTAACGCGACGTGACCGCCGCGCCGCCGCCGACCTGATACATGGCCGGCTCATTCAATAGGCCGCGCTCAGCGCGTCACCCGCACCGAGGCGAAGCGGCCGACCACGGCGCCGCCGCAGCGCTCCGCCGCCAGCGCCGAGGCGCGCGCCGGCTGCAGGCCGGGCCCCCGGCGCGACTCGCCGTCCTTGCCATAGGGCACCGGGCGCTGCTGGCGCGACAGGCTCACCAGCAGCGATTTGAGCCGACGGTTCTCCGCCTGCAATTCCTTCATCTGCACCACGGCGGCCTGGTCGAGCCCGCCGAAGCGCCGGCGCCAGCGGTAGAAGGTGCGCAGCGACACCTGCGCGGTGCGGCATATTTCGGGGATCGACACCCCGGCATCGGCTTCGCGGATGAGGTGGAGGATCTCGCTGTCGGTGAACTGCGAACGTCGCATCGGCTCGTCCTCAGGGTTCGGACACGGATAGGTCTTGGCAAACGGACCTTGGCGAACAGGCGTGCCCTGACGCAGGCCGGCCCGCCGCCCCCGGCGATCGCGTCAGGCGGCGCACATAATTTCGGCGTGCGCTTCCTGTGAGCAGCACTATAGACTGAGGGCCCGGCAAGGTGAATGCACTTTCTCGCCGCCCGATCCCCGCGCCCGATCCCCGCCGCCTGCCGCGCGTCTGCGGCGCCCGCCGGCCATCCGCTTCGCCGTCCGCCGTGCGAGGTACGCGCCGCCCCGGAACGCGCGCGCATTCTGGCAATCCCGCCAGAAAGCCCGGCCCCGGCAGCGATCTGGCGCGGCATTGGGCAGGGCTGAACATTATATGAAGTTGCGCGCGCCGCGCGCGCCAACACAATTCCCGCACCTTCCGAACATTGAGGTGTGGTCCATGGTCAAGTTCTCCCGGCGTTCCCTCCTCCAGGCCAGCGGCCTTGCCGCCGTCGGGCTGGCCTCCCCGCTCAGTGCCCCGGCCTTCCTGCGCGGCGCCCAGGCGCAGTCCGGCCCGGTCAAGCTCGGCTGTCTGTTCTCCTCCTCCGGCACGATGGCCAATCTCGAAGGCCGGCTGAACTATGTGGTCAAGATGGCCGCCGAGGAGATCAACGCCAAGGGCGGCGTCAACGGGCGCACCATCGACGTGCTGGTCTCCGATCCCGCCTCGGACTGGCCGCTCTACGCCCAGTCCGCCAAGCAGATGCTGCAGCAGGAGAAGGTCTCGGCCCTGTTCGGCTGCTGGACCTCGGTGTCGCGCAAGACCGTGCTGCCGGTGGTCGAGCAGGAGAACGCCCTGCTGTACTATCCCCTGCATTTCGAGGGCGACGAGAACTCCAAGAACGTCGTCTATGTGAACTCGCCGCCCGCCAGCTCGGTGCTCCCGGCGGTGGATTATCTGATGGGAGAGGAAGGCGTCTCGGCCAAGCGCTTCTTCATGCTGGGCTCGGACTATGTGTGGCCGCGCACCATCAACAAGCAGCTCAAGGGCTACTGGAAGTCCAAGGGCATCCCGGAAAGCGCCTGGAAGGAGGAATATGTCCCCTTCGGCTTCTCCAACTTCCAGACCCTGGTCAACCAGATCCGTGCCTTCGCCGACGAGGGCGGCGGCCAGCCGGTGGTGATCCTCACCGTGGTCGGCAATTCGATCCCGGATTTCATGCGCGAATTCGCCAATCAGGGCATTCTCGCCACCGACATTCCGGTGCTCGGCCTCGACATGGTGGAGGCCGACCTCGAAGGCCTCGACACCGCCAAGCTGGTCGGCCACCTCAATTGCTGGGCCTATCTGCAGAACGCCAAGGGCCCGGCCAACGAGGCGTTCCTGAACAACTGGGCCGGCTATGTGAAGGCCAACAACGTGCCGTTCAGCGGCACGGTCTCCATCGACCCGATGGTTTCCGCTTACGACTCGGTGCACCTGTGGGCGATGGCGGCGGCCAAGGCCGGCTCGTTCGACGTGCCGGAGGTCTCCAAGGCGTTCGCCGGCCTCACCTTCGACTGCCCCTCGGGCTACAAGATCTCGATGACCGGCGAAAACAACTACGTCGCCCGCGGCGTGTTCATCGGCTCGGTCAACGACGCCCAGGGCTTCGACATCCTCTGGCAGTCCAAGGACACGCCCAAGCCCGTGCCGTTCAGCCCCTATGGCTGACGGGAGGGCCCCGCGAGCGCGCGGCGCCGCGGCGCTCGCATCCCGTCATCGCCGGCTCGTGGTCACAACGTCACCGGGCCGTCGTCACCCCTCATCCCCGGGTCTGGCCCGGGGATTCACGCTTTTCCTCGCCCGAGGCGTCGGGGCCGCGACGGCGGCCCCGACCCACTCCGCCTTTCACCCGCCGCACCCGGCCGTTCACCGTGTGCGGCTTTGAGTTCCCGATGAAGCTGGCGCGTTCCGCTCTCCTCCTTGCCGGCCTGGCCGGCGCCCTTCTCCTCGCCCCGCCGGCGCGGGCGCAGGCGCAGGCGCTCGACCGCGCCGGCCTGGTACAGGAGCTGTGCGGCGATGCCGGCGCGATGGGCCGGGCCGGCGCCACTCTGGCGGCGACCGCCGCCGCCGGCTCCGACGAGGACCGCGCCTGGGCCGCGCCGCTGGCGCGCGCCGCCATCGACCGCAAGCTCGGCTGCGACGAGACTGGCGCGGTGCTTGAGGAGGGCGGGCTCGATGCCGTCACCCGCACCCCGCGCGCGGCCACGGGCACGCCGCGCGCGCCCCTGCTCAGCCTCAGGAACCGTCCCGTCTTCGAGCTTGGCGACGCCGCCTTCGCCCTGCGCGGCGCGCCCGACCCGGCCCGGCGCGCCGCCGCGCTGAAGACGCTGGAGCGTCGCCCGGCGCTGATCCCGGAACGGCTGCTCGACCGGGCGGCCGAAGCGGAAACCGATGCCGGGCTGAAAGAACAGATCGACACGCTGGCGCAGACCGCCGCGCTCAACGCCGCCGATCCGGCCGCGCGCATCCGTGCCATCGGCCGCGTGGCGGAAAACCCCAGCCGCCGCGCGCTGACCCGCATCTCCGCGCTCGCCCGCGATCCCGCCTATGAGGCGAACCCGGAATTCCGCGCCGCCGTCGACGCCGCCACCGCGCGCATCGAGCGCGGCATCGCTATCGGCGACGCGCTGGCGACGCTTTATAACGGCCTCAGCTTCGCCTCCATCCTGTTCATGGCGGCGATCGGCCTGGCCATCATCTTCGGGCTGATGGGCGTGATCAATCTCGCCCAGGGCGAGCTGATCATGATCGGCGCCTATGTCACCTGGCTGGTGCAGCAGGGGCTGCGCGCGGTCGCGCCCGGGCTGCTCGACTGGTACCTCATCCTCGCCATCCCGGTGGCGTTCCTCGTCACCGCCGCCATCGGCATCGCGCTGGAAGCCAGCCTGCTGCGCCACCTCTACAAGCGCCCGCTGATGAGCCTGCTCGCCACCTGGGCGGTGAGCCTGTTCCTGATGAATCTGGTGCGCGTCGTGTTCGGCACCCAGAACCTGCAATTCGAGACCCCGTTCTACGTCACCGGCGGCGTGCCGGTGATCGGCGACTTCATCTTCACCTGGAACCGCATGTTCGCGATTGCCTTCGCCGCCCTCACCCTGGCGCTGACCTGGGCGCTGGTGCGGCGCACGCCGTTCGGGCTCAACATCCGCGCGGTGACGCAGAACCGCGACATGGCCGCCTGCATCGGCATCCCCACCCGGCGGGTCGACATGATGGCGTTCGGCCTCGGCTCGGGCCTCGCCGGGCTCGCCGGGCTGGCGCTGTCGCCGATCTATTCGGTGAACCCGCAAATGGGCCAGAACTTCATCATTGACGCCTTCATGGTGGTGGTGCTCGGCGGGGTCGGCACCATCGCCGGCACCGTCGTCGCCGCGCTCGGCATCGGCCAGATCAATGTGCTGATCGAGCCGCTCTGGGGCGCGGTGGCGGCCAAGGTGATCGTGCTCCTGATGATCATCGCCTTCCTGCAATGGCGGCCCGAGGGCCTGTTCGCCGTGAAGGGGCGCCGCAAATGAGCCGTATCGGTCCCACCAGCCCCATCGTCCTCCTCATCGGCCTCATCATCCTCGTCGCCATGGCCATGGCGGGGCTGGCGGGAACCGAGTTCGCGCTGTCGCGCTACCTCGCCAACGCCATCGGCCAGCTCGCCGCCTTCGCCGTGCTGGCGATCTCGCTCGATCTCATCTGGGGCTATCTCGGCATATTGTCGCTCGGCCACGGACTGTTCTTCGCCCTGGGCGGCTACCTCATGGCGATGTATCTGCTCAAGCATTCCTTCGAGATCACCGCCACGGTGCCGGATTTTCTCCAGTTCATGGGCTGGAAGGACTTCCCGTTCTACTGGGCGGGGTTCGAGTTCTTCCCTTATGCACTGGCAGTGGCGGTGGTGGTGACGCTGCTGGTGTCCGGCATCTTCGGCTATGTCTCGTTCCGCTCGCGGGTCGGCGGCGTGTATTTCGCCATCATCACCCAGGCGTTGGTCTATGTCGCCATGCTGCTGATGTTCCGCAACGACACCGGCTTCGGCGGCAATAACGGCATGACCGGTTTCACGGTTCTGTTCGGCTGGCCGATGGGCACATCCGGCATGATCACGGCGCTGGCCGTCGCCTCGCTGCTGGTGCTGGCTTGGGTTCTGCTGGGTTGCCGCTGGCTCGTGGGCAGCCGCTTCGGGGCGCTGATGCTCGCCACCCGCGACGACGAAACCCGCCTGCGCACAATGGGTTACGAAACGTTGCGGCTCAAGCTCATCGTCTGGTGCCTGTCCGCCCTCATCGCCATGCTGGCGGGCATGCTTTATGTGCCGCAGGTCGGCATCATCAACCCGCGCGTGCTCTCGCCCGAATTGTCGCTGGAGATCGCGGTCTGGGTCGCCATTGGCGGACGCGGGCATCTGGTCGGGGCGGTGATCGGTGCCCTGCTGGTCAATGCGGTCAAGTTCTGGCTGTCCTCCGCCGCGCCGGAAATCTGGCCGTTCATCCTCTCCGGCCTCATCGTGCTGGTGGTGCTGGTCTTCCCTAACGGATTGATGGACATCGCGAAATTTAAGTTCGTGCGCCCCATGGGAGCCAAGCGGCTGGCGGCCGATCTCGGGGAGTCGCGGCCATGAGCCTGACCGCACTGCTCGTCGACGGCGTGACCGTGCGATTCGGCAGCTTCCGCGCCCTCGACGACCTGTCGCTGGCCATCGACTATGGCGAGGTGCGTGCCATCATCGGCCCGAACGGCGCCGGCAAGACGACCCTGCTCGATGTCATCTCCGGCATCACCCGGCCGAAGCAGGGCCGCGTGCTTTTCGATGGGGCCACCGACCTGACCGAGATAAGTGAAGCCGCCATCGCCCGCGCGGGGTTGCGCCGGAAGTTCCAGAAACCCAGTGTTTTCAAGGGGTTGAGCGTGCGCCGGCACATCGCCATCGGCGCCGATGTCGGCTTTCGCGCCCGTCTCGACGCTCCGGCGCTGGAGGATCGTATTGATGAGGTGCTGGAGATCGTCGGGCTGGCCGATCAGGCCGGCCGCCTCGCCGGCGAGTTGTCGCACGGGCAGAAGCAGTGGCTGGAGATCGGCATGGTGCTCGCCTCCGACCCCAAGGTGCTGATGCTCGACGAGCCGGTCGCCGGCCTCACCGACGAGGAGACGGAGCGCACGGCGGCGCTGGTGCGCGCGCTCAGGCGGCCGGACCGCGCCATCGTGGTGGTGGAGCACGACATGGATTTCGTCGAGCGCATCGCCGACCGGGTCACCGTGCTGCATGAAGGCCGCACACTGTTCGAGGGCTCGATGGCCCATGTCCGCGCCGACGCGGCGGTCGTCGACGTCTATCTGGGACGCTAGCCATGGAGTTCCACGTCGAAACCCTCGATCAGCATTACGGCTCGGCGCAGGTGCTGCGGCAGATCAGCTTCGAGATCGCGCCGGGCGAATGCCTCGCCGTGCTCGGGCGCAACGGCGCCGGCAAGTCGACCCTGCTGAAGTGCCTGATGGGGCTGATACCTCCCGCTGCCGGTACGGTGCGCATCGACGGGGCAGATGCGACCGGCTGGTCGGCCCACCGGCGCTCCCGCGCCGGCCTCGCCTATGTGCCGCAGGGCCGCGAGATCTTCTCCGAACTGACGGTGGGCGAGAATGTCGAGGCCGCCGCCCGCGCCCATGGCACCTATGGCACGCAGGCCATGGAGGAGGCGATCGACCTCTTCCCGGTACTGCGCGAGATGTGGAAACGGCCCGGCGGCGCGCTCTCCGGCGGCCAGCAGCAGCAACTCGCCCTTGCGCGCGCTCTGGTCACGCAGCCGCGGTTGCTCATCCTCGACGAACCGACGGAGGGCATCCAGCCCAACATCGTCGCCGCCATTGGCGAAGTGCTGCGCGCGCTGAAGGGGCGCGTCTCGGTGCTGCTGGTGGAGCAATATCTCGACTTTGCCATCGACACCGCCGACGCCTTCGTCATCCTCTCGCGCGGGGCGGTCGTCGAGGCCGGTCGCGCCGAGGCAATGACCCGCGACCACCTCTCCCGCTTCATCGCCGTCTGAACCCTTATCCCGTCGACCCTCAGGAGTTCCCCATGTCGCGCCGCTTCGAAATCCCCGCCACGCCGGAGAACATGGTGTTGGGCTATCTCGACAGCACCACGCCCCCGGTGCTGGAGGTGGCCTCCGGAGATGTGGTGACGCTGCACTCCTTCCCCGCCGGCGGCAAGGAGACGCTGCCGGACACCCTGCCCGTTCCCGCCGACTACATGGCGGCGCTGGACACCCTGCCGCAGGGTCCCGGCCCCCATTTCATCACCGGCCCGGTCTATGTGCAGGACGCCAAGCCCGGCGACACCCTGCAGGTGGACATTCTCGACGTAAAGGTGCGCCAGGACTGGGGCTTCGTCTCCATCCTGCCGCTGCTCGGCACGCTGCCCGACGAGTTCACCGATTACGAAACCATCCATCCCGTCGTCGACCATGCGAAAAATGTCTGCGTCATGCCCTGGGGCACCGAGATTCCGCTCGACCCGTTCTTCGGCATCATCGCCACCGCCCCGCCACCGGCCTGGGGCCGCTGTGGCTCGCCAGTGCCGCGCGCCTTCGGCGGCAACATGGACAATAAGGAACTGCGCGCCGGCACCACGCTCTATCTGCCGGTGTTCAACGAGGGCGCGCTGTTCTTCGCCGGTGACGGGCACGGCGTGCAGGGCGATGGCGAGGTGTGCATCACGGCGCTGGAGACCGGCGTCACCGGTACGTTCCGCCTCACCTTGCGCAAGGACATGCCGCTCGACTGGCCCTTTGCCGAAAGCGCCACGCACCTGATGTCGATCGGCCTCGACGAGGATCTCGACGACGCCGCCAAGCAGGCGACGCGCGAAATGGTGAAGCATGTGTGCGAGCGCACCAATCTCTCGCGCAACCAGGCCTACATGCTGTGCTCGCTGGCGGGAAACCTGCGCGTGACCCAGATGGTGGACGGCAACAAGGGCGTCCACATGCTGCTCGCCAAGGCGCTGCTCTAGGGCCTGATCGGTGAATCAGTCTCCAAATTATCGATAGAGCACGCCCGAATTCCCGGGCGCCCAGGCTCACAAGGCCCGACGGTCGGCTGACCGGTCGTCGGGCATGGTGGACGGCATCTCCATTCTCACTGCGGAAATGTAAATTGATCACCATGAATTTTTGGTATTATTGAGCGATCACGATTTTTATCTGTGAGATATTGACCCCGGCGCCGGCCGCCTTTACATGATTGGCACAGGATTGATGCTCGCAGCATGGCTTGGCCTTGGGCCTCGCCGCGGGACTCTGCCCTGGCGTCCTCCTAGCCGAATGGTCGCCACCGCCCGCCGCCGCGGTGGAAGCAGACATTCGCCCGCCGGACGATTCGCAATAAGTCGCTGGTAGATAGGCGGGATTTGATGTCGTCAGAACGGATGACGCACCTGAGGCGTCTGGAAGCCGAATCCATCTTCATCATGCGTGAGGTGGCGGCGGAATTCCGCAACCCGGTGATGCTCTACTCCATCGGCAAGGACTCCGCCGTCATGCTGCATCTGGCGGCAAAGGCGTTCCATCCCTCGCCGCCGCCCTTCCCGCTGATGCACATCGACACGACGTGGAAATTTCGCGAGATGATCGCCTTCCGCGACGCCACCGCCGCGCGGCTGGGCTTCAAGCTCCTCGTGCACACCAATCAGGACGGCGTCGCCCGGGGCATCAACCCGTTCGATCACGGCTCCTCGCTCTACACCCATGTCATGAAGACGGAAGCGCTGAAGGAGGCGCTCACCCTGCACGGCTTCGACGCCGCGTTCGGCGGCGCCCGGCGCGACGAGGAGAAGAGCCGGGCCAAGGAACGGGTGTTCTCGTTCCGCACCGCCAACCATGGCTGGGACCCGAAGAGCCAGCGGCCGGAGCTGTGGAACCTCTACAATGCCCGCGTCCGGCCCGGTGAATCGATCCGTGTGTTCCCGCTCTCCAACTGGACCGAACTCGACATCTGGCAGTACATCCTCGCCGAGAACATCCCCATCGTGCCGCTGTATTTCGCCGCCGAGCGCCCCGTGGTGGTGCGCGACGGCCAGCTCATCATGGTGGACGACGAGCGCCTGCCGCTGGCGCCCGGCGAGGTGCCGCAGATGAAGCGGGTGCGCTTCCGCACGCTGGGCTGCTACCCGCTCACCGCCGCCATCGAAAGCGACGCTGACACGCTGGAGGCCATCGTCGGCGAGATGCTTCTGGCGCGGACTTCCGAACGCGCCGGCCGCCTCATCGACCATGACGAGGCCGCTTCGATGGAAAAGAAGAAGCGCGAGGGATACTTCTGATGAACGAAGCCATCGCGCCGTTCGGCACCGCCGAGTATCTCGCGGCCCACGAGGCCAAGGGGCTGCTGCGCTTCCTCACCTGCGGCAGCGTGGACGATGGGAAGTCGACCCTTATCGGCCGACTGCTCTATGACACCAAGCTGCTGTTCGAGGACCAGCTGGCGACGCTGGCCTCCGATTCACGCAAGCACGGCACCGCCGGCGGGGATCTCGACTTCGCGCTGCTGGTGGACGGGCTCGCCGCCGAGCGCGAGCAGGGCATCACCATCGACGTGGCCTACCGCTTCTTCGCCACCGAACGGCGCAAGTTCATCGTCGCCGACACGCCGGGCCACGAGCAGTACACCCGCAACATGGCGACCGGCGCCTCCAATTCCGACGTGGCGGTCATCCTGGTGGACGCCCGCAAGGGCATCCTGACCCAGACCCGCCGGCATTCCTTCATCGTCTCGCTGCTCGGGCTGAAAGACGTGGTGCTGGCGGTCAACAAGATCGACCTCATGGACTATTCGCAGTCCGTGTTCGACCGGATCGTCGCCGACTACCGCGCCTTCGCGGCGGAGTTCGGTTTCCGCACCCTCGTGCCGATTCCAATCTCGGCCCGCCACGGCGACAACGTGATTGCCCGCAGCGCCAATACACCCTGGTATGACGGCCCTTCGCTGCTCGACCATCTCGACACGCTGGACGTCGAAAGCGGCGCCGATACGCGTCCGTTCCGCCTGCCGGTGCAATGGGTCAACCGCCCCGACCTGAATTTCCGCGGCTTCTCCGGCACGGTGGCGTCCGGCACGGTGCGGGTCGGCGAGCCGGTGGTCGTGGCCGGGTCTGGTGCGACCTCGCGCGTCGCCGCCATCGTAACCGCCGACGGCGAACTGGCGGAAGCCGGCGCCGGCGAGGCCATCACCCTCACCCTCGAAGACGAGATCGACGCCTCCCGCGGCGACGTGATCGCGGCGGCCGGGGCGCGGCCGGAAGTGTCCGACCAGTTCGCCGCCCACCTCATCTGGATGCACGAGGAGCCGCTGCTGCCGGGCCGGCCCTATCTGATGAAGATCGGCACCCGCACCGTCGGCATGTCGGTGACCGAGATCAAGCACCGGATCGACGTCAACTCCTTCCAGAAGCTTGCCGCCAAGACCCTGTCGCTCAACGATGTCGCCGTCGTCAACGTCGCCACCCACGATCCCGTCGCGCTCGACCCCTTCGCCGCGATTCCGCAGACCGGCGCCTTCATCGTCATCGACCGCATGTCCAACCAGACGGTCGGCGCTGGGATGGTGGATTTCGGGCTGCGGCGGGCGACCAATGTGCACTGGCAGGCACTCGACGTCTCCAAGGCGAGCCGGGCCGAGCTGAAGCTCCAAAAGCCGGTGATGCTGTGGTTCACCGGCCTCTCCGGCGCCGGCAAGTCGACCATCGCCAATCTGGTGGAGAAGCGCCTCACCGCGCTCGGCAAGCACACCTACCTTCTCGACGGCGACAATGTCCGCCATGGCCTCAACAAGGACCTCGGCTTCACCGATGTCGACCGCGTCGAGAACATCCGGCGCGTCGCGGAAGTGTCTCGGCTGATGGTCGATGCGGGACTCATCGTCCTGGTCTCTTTCATCTCCCCGTTCCGCGCCGAACGGCAGATGGCCCGTGAACTGGTCGAGGAGGGCGAGTTCGTCGAGATCTTCGTCGATACCCCGCTGGAGGTCGCGGAGGAACGTGACGTGAAGGGCCTCTACCAGCGCGCCCGCGCCGGCCTGATCCGCAATTTCACCGGCATCGACAGCCCCTACGAGCCTCCGCTTCACGCCGAGATCACCATCGCCGGCGGCGCGCTCGCCGCCGAGGCGGCGGCGGAGCGGATTCTCGATTATCTGCTGAAGAAGGGATATCTCGGCTGACCGGCTGCACCAACTGCCGTAGGCGCAAGAACTGCTGCAGCGGCCGCGGTCCGCGAGTGTCGCTCGAAAGCCGAGCGCCATGCTGGAAAACTGGTGCGGGCGGTCGGACTCGAACCGACACTCTGTCACCAGAAACGGATTTTGAGTCCGTCGCGTCTACCGGTTCCGCCACGCCCGCATGGTGCGGTTCTCTATAACGAAAAAGAGCGCGGCGCCAAGTGGCAAGCCGGCGACGAAAAGCCGGAACGGAAATTCACCGCAGCGCCCGGCGGGTGGCGCGCCTGGCCGGTGTTGAGGCCACCGCCGCTCAGGGCGCTGGCTGGCAGGTTCCGAACGCGCTCAGCACCTTGCCGCCGGCGAGTGTGGTGAGCGTTGCCGCCGACTTCGACGGCGACAGCTCAATGGCCCAGGCGGACATGTTGTCGTTGCCGTCGAGAATCAGCGTGTCGCCGTCCCCGATCACGCTCTGGATCGAGCTGATATGAGGCAAATCGTCATCCGACGTGCTGGCGATGATCTGTTCGCCGAAATGGATGAGAAACCGCGCCGGCAGGTCAATCGTGCCAAGTTCCTGCGACGGCGCGCAGCCCGACGCTTCGCACACGAACACCTTTTCGAAAGAGCAGGCGATCGGGGCGGGGAGTGTATCCCCCTCCGGGGCCGGCGGGGCCACGGCGGCCGAAGGGCCGGTCGATTCCTGCGCGTGGGCGGCAACAAGGCCCAGCAGCAGGCAGAGCGCGGTAACGGTCGTCTTCAGCATGGGGAAGCTCTGGTGCTTGACCGGAAGAACGGGACGATGACGCTTCAATAGACCGGTGTGCGGCACGGCGGATAGGGCGGCGCGCCGCAATAGCCCGGGCCATAGGTTGGGCGCGGCGGCGGCGGATAATAGCCGGGCGGCGGCGGGGGTGGGGGCGCGTAGTAATAGGTCTTGGGCTTGGTCGCGGCGGCCGTCACCACCGAGCCGACCAGTGCCCCGGCGACAAGGCCGCCGATAAGAGCGCCGGTGGAATTGCTCGCCTCGGCGGGCGGGCTCACCGCCAGCAGCGGCAGGGCGATGGCCATCGCAAGCCCGCCCCGCATCGTCGTTCCCAAGGCGCTCATGATCGACCCCCGCGATTCGTCTGCCCGACTATCACTCGCGTCCGTGCCGGCGGCAAGAGGCGATGCCGCGGGCGGGCGAGACGGCGCGCGGAAGCCGCAATTCGAGCGGTCGCCGGCAGGCGGGCGGCAAGTGTGTTCCGGAGCCCCTTCCTTAAGGGCAGGATGCCGCGGGAAAGCCGCGATCGTGGCCCAGCCTGCCGTTGGTCGGCGAACGTTCTACCCCGTGCTGCGTTACCGGATCGCAAGCCGTCGTGGCTGTGCGGGTGGAAATTGCGGAGGACGACATGGACAGACGAGGCTTTCTACTCGGTTTCGCTGGGGCCCTCGGAGCGGCGGCCGCGGCAGGCACGTTGCTCACCCCGGCTCAGGCGGCGGTGCTTGGCCAGCTCAAGGAAGGAATTCCCGGAAAGCTTTCCGAAGAACTTCCCCGGGAGGCTGCCGGTGGCAGCACCCCCGACGGCACTTCCATCGAGCCCGCCCAGTGGGGACCTCCCGGTCCGCCTCCGGGCCGGCGGCGGCGTCGGCGGCGCCGGGTCTGCGGCTGGCGCCGTGACCGCTGGGGCCGTCGCGTCCGCCGCTGCTGGTATGTCTGGCGCTGACATACGTTCCGCGACAGGTGGGGTCCACCTGTCGCGGCCATCTTCTAGACGATCTCGATCGCCGTGGCGCGGGTCAGTCGCGCGAGGACCCGCCGCAGATCGGCCGGGCGAAAGGCGACGCAGCCCGCGGTCGGCTCGAAACCGGCACGGGCGAGGTGCAGAAACACCGCGGAACCGCGCCGGGCACGGCGCGGCCGGCTGTTGTGGTCGAGCACCACGACGAGATCGTAGAGCCCGTCGGCCCGCCACATTTCCTCATGCGAGGCACTGAACGGAAGACGGACCGGCCGGTTGTAGCGCCCGTCCCGCGGGTCGTCGCACCAACCGTCGTCGCGGCGGATCGGGCGCACGGGCAGGGAGGTGATGGGGCGCGGCCCGCGATCGGCCCGATAGCGCAGCTCGCGCGCGTGCCACACCCCCTTCGGCGTCGCCCCGTCGCCCTCGCGCTTGTCGGCGCGGATGCCCGAGCGGCCGAGCGCCACGGGAATCGGCCGGCCGTCCAGGATCAGCCAGCCGCGCTGCCGGCCAAAAAGGTAGCGGGCGGCGCGCGCGATCACCCGCAGACGGGAGGCGGATCGGGATTTCCCGTGTGTTTCTGTACGAAGGGACTTCTTCTTCACGCGATTTCCGTTCACGATCACGTCACGAACCCGCAGCTACTTCGTCGTGCGCGACCATCGTCTCTTGCCGAATGTGCTCCGCCTGCCTACTCGGGACAGACGGCATTTCACTCCAGCACCGCGCGAGAGTGGACGCGCGAGGCGCCACGAACAAGGGCTTCGGCCAGCGGCCTTTCAGGAACGCGGCTATTCGGGAAAGCGACATGGCGAACGCTCAGCGAGTTTTGGTGGTCGACGACGACAAGGATCTGCGTGAGGCGCTGGTGGAACAGCTCTCGCTCTACGACGAATTCGAGGTCGTTTCCGTCGACAGCGCCCAGGCGGCCATCAGCGAGGTCGAGGCGAGCCGCGTCGATCTGGTGCTGATGGATGTCGGCCTGCCGGACAAGGACGGTCGCGAGGCCGTGCGGGTGATGCGCCAGAACGGGTTCAAGGCGCCGGTGATCATGCTCACCGGCCACGATACCGACAGCGACACCATCATGGGGCTCGAGGCCGGTGCCAATGACTATGTCGCCAAGCCCTTTCGCTTCGCGGTGCTACTCGCGCGCATCCGAGCGCAGATGCGCTCGCACGAGGCGAGCGAGGACGCGGTGTTTACCATCGGGCCCTATACCTTCCGGCCGGGCGCCAAGATGCTGGTGACGGAGCGCAACTCGAAAATTCGTCTCACGGAAAAGGAGACGGCAATACTCAGATACCTTTATCGGGCAGGAAAGAAGCCGGTGGCGCGCGAAATCCTGCTTCAGGAGGTCTGGGGCTATAATTCGGGCGTGACGACCCATACCCTCGAGACGCATATTTATCGCCTTCGTCAGAAGATCGAGAAGGACCCGTCCCACCCCAGCCTGCTTGCCACCGAGGCCGGGGGATACAAATTGCTGCCCTGACAGGCCGATTGATTCGTCCTGCCTTGGAGTTTCGCCCGCCGAATGTCCATCGAGGACGACATCGCCTTCCTGGAACGTGTGCCGACGCTCGCATTGATGGGGCGTGAGGCACTGCGCGTCATCGCCATCAGCGTCGAGCATTTCACGCTGACGCGCGGACAGGCGCTGTTTCACGAAGGGGAGCCCGCCGATTGTGCCTATGTGGTGCGCAGCGGCACCTTTCTCATCGCGCCGGAGGATCCCGATCTTGCCACGCGGCCGGGCAACTCGGCACGGGTGGGTGAGGGCGCGCTGATCGGCGAGATGGCGCTGCTGACCGAGACCCGGCGGCCGGCCACGGCGACGGCGCTGGAGCCGGGCGAGGTGGTGCGCATTCCCCGCAACGTGTTCCTGCGCACGCTCGAGAGCTATCCCGATGCGGCGCGCGAACTGACGCGCCGGCTGAGCGAGAGGGTCTCGGCCACGCTCGCCGACCTCGACCGGGTCCGTGCGCGGCTGGAGGCGATCGACGGCGAGAGGGGATCATGATCCCGGTCACGCCACGGGTCTGGCTCGACGAGGAAGAGATCGACGAGACCTTCGTGCGTGCCTCGGGACCGGGCGGACAGAACGTCAACAAGGTGTCGAGCGCGGTGCAACTGCGATTCGACGTGCGCGGCTCCAAGACCTTGCCCGACCACGTGAAAGAGCGGCTGGAGCGGCTGGCCGGCCGGCGTCTCACCAAGGACGGCGTCCTCGTGCTGGTGGCGCAGCGCTACCGCACACAGGAGCAGAATCGCGCCGACGCCCTGGCCCGGCTGGTGGAACTGGTGCGCGAGGCGGCGTTCGTGCCGGTCACCCGCCGCCCGACGCGGCCGACGCTCGGCTCGAAGATCCGCCGGCTGGAGGGCAAGACGCGGCGCGCCGGCGTCAAGGCGCTGCGCCGCGACCGCCCGTCATCCGGCCCGGAGGACTGACGCCTGGCGCCAACCCCTAGAAATCGCTGGCGATTCCTTTCACTTCCCAGTCGCCGTAACGGACCGGCTCCGGGCCGCCGCGCCCATCGATCTCCTTCGGCGCTTCTACCGCTGTTGCGGCGGCGCGGCCGGCGGCGGCCTTGGCCAGCGCCCGCTCGGCGGCGGGGGTCAGCGGCCGGCGCGGGGCCGGCGCCGGCGGGGGGTCGGGCTGACCGGTGAGACCGATGGTGTGGATCGTCGGTACGATCGGTCCGGTGGGATCGCTCTGGCTCATGCTCCATTGGAACCACCGGGCGCGCGCCCGCGTCAAGCCTCCGGCCGTCCCGCGCCCGGCCCCCTGCCGGCAATCTTGCGCGGCGGGCCGGCGCTTCCCATTCTCTTCGTCGACAAGCCGCGACAGGCGGCACGAACGAGGGAACGATGAACTATTTCCGTACGGCGATCCTGCTCGCGGGCATGACCGCCCTGTTCATGGGCGTCGGCTACATGATCGGCGGGCAGGGCGGCATGGTGCTGGCGCTGCTGGTCGCGGCCGGCATGAACGTGTTCAGCTACTGGAATTCCGACCGCATGGTGCTGTCCATGTACGGCGCCCGCGAAGTCGACCGCGCCAGCGCGCCGGACTTCCATGCCATGATCGAGGAACTGGCGGCCCGCGCGCAGCTTCCCATGCCCCGCGTCTACATCATCGACAACCCGCAGCCCAACGCCTTCGCCACCGGCCGCAACCCCGCAAATGCGGCGGTGGCCGCCACCACCGGCCTGCTCAATTCGCTCTCGCGCGAAGAGGTCGCCGGCGTGATGGCGCATGAGCTGGCGCATGTGAAGAATTACGACACGCTGACCATGACGATCACCGCCACGCTGGCGGGCGCGATCTCCATGCTGGCGAACTTCGCCATGTTCTTCGGCGGCAACCGCAACAACAACAATCCGTTCGGCATCATCGGCACCATCGCGATGATGATCCTCGCCCCGCTGGCCGCCATGGTGGTGCAGATGGCGGTGTCGCGCTCGCGCGAATATGAGGCCGACAAGCTCGGCGCGCAGATTTGCGGCCAGCCGCTGCGGCTGGCCTCGGCACTGGCGAAGATCTCCAATGCCGTGCACCAGGTGCCCAACATGCCGGCCGAGCACAACCCGGCGACCGCGCACATGTTCATCATCAACCCGTTGTCGGGCGAGCGGATGGACAGCCTGTTCTCGACCCATCCGGCCACCGAGAACCGGATCGCCGCGCTTGAGGCACTGGCCCGGCAGATGGGCGCCCAAGGCGGATTGTCGCCGGATGCCGGCCCGAGCGCCGCGCCACAGGGTGGCCCGTGGGCGGGCGCCAGCCGGTCGCAGCCATCGAGCGCGGTGTGGGGACGTCGCCGCTCCGGCGGGGAGCGGCGCGGGCCCTGGGGCTGAGGCTGAGCCTGTCGGAAGCCTCGAATCGGTCCGGGGCGGGCGCCTCAGGCCGCATCCGCGCGCCGCGGCGCTTGAAAAAGCCGCGCTTCGCCGCTATCAGAGCCGCGCGTGCCGCTTTAGCTCAGTTGGTAGAGCATCGCATTCGTAATGCGGAGGTCGTCAGTTCGAGTCTGACAAGCGGCACCATTTCCCCAGACTGACGATTCGGGGACCAGGGCCGCCCATCTCCCTTTCCATCTTCCTGATCGAAACCAGGCCGCCCCGGGTTCGCGGCTTTTTCGAAGCGCGGCGATACGGGCCGGCGCATCCTGCCGCCTGCTCGGCTTTGAAGACGGCTGGCGGCTCTCCCATCGGCTTCCGCGCGACGGGGCAGGACGCGATGACCGGCGGGCGTGCGGTATTCAGCCTCCCGAAGGACCCCGCCGTTCGGCCGTCTGCCGGCGCGCCTGTGTCTTCCTGTGGACAGTTGTCGCCGGGACGGCCGGCCCCGCCGGGATAGGAGGGCCTATGCGGCCTTCCTGCGCGATTGGCTGACGGTCAGCCACACGGCCGAAATCAGAAAGTAGAGCGCGCCGACAGCCGCATAGCCGGCTATGTTGGCGATCGATGGCGGCATCGGCATTTGCGACTGCACGATGAAGAAGGTGCCTGCCAGCGCGGATTGCGCCCCGCTCAGGATCATCGCCCACTGCGCGCCGGAGCTTTTCCACCGGCGCAGCGCGGTGCCGAGCTGAAGCAGGCCGGACAGGATCGCCCAGACGCCGAACACCCCGATGACCCAATTCATGCTCATCGTCAGGGCGAGAATGACGGCCAGCGTTGTCGCCACGCTGACGGCGACGTTGATCGCCTGCGTGCGATTGCGGCCCAATCCTCCGCTACGCGACGCATCGATGTAATTGGCCAGGGCGTCCCAGGCGGGATATGCGACGAGCAGGATGGTCCCGATCGTCGGGGATTGCCGTCCGACCGTAAACGCCGCCGCCACCCAGGCAGCGGAAAACACCGTGCGGGCGAAATAATAATGCTTCAGCCACTGTTCCTGCCCGGTAGGGGCGAGATTGTCTTGAGTCATTGTCATCGGAAAATCCTTTCAACTAGTAGGTAGATTTGCGAGGCGAGCGTCACCGCCGCCCCGGGCCGTTCGACGGAAGTCGGCCGCAACCGATCTGGCGTCTCCCGGCGACGAAAAGTGCCGTTCGTTCAGCCCTGCCCGCAGCAGGTGCGGATGGGCTCGGATCCGTCGGCCGGCAGGAGGGTCGGTTTCGCGATCACCCGGCGGCCATGATTCTCGGTTGTGACGGCCCGCGCGCGCCTTCCGTCACAAAGGCGAGCGCGCGGCGAGCCGTTCCAGGAGTGGGCCCGTGACGACGGCGAATATCTTCGGATCGCCATAGGCGCGTGCCGAAAGCATCGCGCCGTGAACTGTCGCCATGAAGGTTTCGGCCTCGGCGGAAGGGCTGCCCACCAGTTGAAGGCGGCCATGCAGCGCGCCGCGCTCCAGCAAGGAAGCCAGCCACGCCGACAAGGCGCGGAAATGCGCCCGGACCTCCACGCCCACCTGCTCGGGAAGGACCGGAAGCTGGCTTGCCAGCAGCGCACAGACACAGAACGGCGCGCTGGCGTCCGTGATGCAGGCCTCCCAGTAGCCGAGATAGAACCGCAGCCGTTCGAGCGGATCGGACACCTGGCGTTCGAGATTCGCCATCCCCGCCTCGGCTTCCTTGCGATAGCGCGCCACCAGCGTGCGGACGAGATCGGCCTTGCTGGGAAAATGGTGATGGATGCTTGCCTTGCGTATCCCGACCACGTCGGCGATGTCGGCATAGCTGAAACCGTTATAGCCGCCGGCGACGATCAGCGAACGGGCACAGGTCAGGATGTCGTCGGAGGTAGTGGACAGGTTGCTCATGCCTCTGTCTACCTTCTAGTAGGAAGACTGTCAACTCCCGCGTCGTCCAGGGGTCAACCGGGAAACCTCGCGCCGTTCAGCCCAGTTCGCCCAGATGCTGGCGAACCCATCTGGCCTCCTCCGATGCCGTCCGGCGGAAATGCCGCTTGAAGTCACGGCTGAACTGGGCGGGACTGGCATAGCCGACCGATGCGGCGACCTGAGCGATCGTGCCGTCCCGGCGGGCGATCATCCGCCGCGCCTCGTGCAGCCTTATCGCCTTCACATACTGGATCGGCGTGCTGCCCGTCAGCGCCTTGAAGTGGACGTGGTAGGAGGGAACGCTCATCCCCGCCTCGCTGGCCAGAGCGGCGACGGAAATGGTGGCACCATAGCTCTCGCGCAGCCGGGCCAGGCTTTGCACGATCCTGCCGGACGGCCCCCGCTGCTGCAGAGCCGAAATCATCGCGCCGCCTTGCGGGCCGATCAGCACCCGGTAATGCAGTTCGCGCAGGATGCCGGCCCCCAGAACGGCACACTCGACCGGATCGCGCAGCGCCCGCAGCAGACGCCGCACCACGTCCTCGATCTCCGGTTCCATCCGGCTGGAGGCCAGACCCCTTACCCTGGCCGCCACAGCCTCGGAACGCCTCGCGCCCACTTCCGAGGCGATCTCGGCGGCCAGACGCAGGTCGAATTCGACATAGACGGCAAGCAGCGGGCGCCCGGCGCTGGCCACGGATTCCATCCGGAAGGGAACAGGCACCGACACCGCCAGATAGTGCTCCTCGTCATAGAGATAGACCTCACCCTCGAGCATGCCCTGCTTGCGGCCCTGCAGCACGAACACCGCGCCCGGCCGGTAGAGCACGGGGATATCGTGAAGCACCGCCTCGGTCCTGAGAAGGCGGACATTGGCGAGCCCGGTCGCGTTGTAGCCATGGCGGGGCGCAAGCAGCCCGGCCAGCGCCACCAGTTCACGGCGCGCCGGGTGCTCGTTCTCCGCATTCATAGGATTTGGCAAGAACTTCATAATTCTCACGCTGGAGAGCCGCCGTTCCGAAGATTATCCGTCATGGCACTCAGTAGCAACGAGGTGCAATCATGTCAGGGAAGACCTTCTTCATCACCGGCGCGAATTCGGGCTTCGGCTTCGCGATCGCCGCGGCCGCGATCCGCCGGGGCCACAAGGTCATCGGCACCGTTCGCTCGGAACAGTCACGGGCGAGCCTCGCGGCGCGTTTGCCGGCGGTGCAGTCCATCCTTTGCGACGTCACGGAGTTCGACCGGATCGCCGACGTGGTCCGGCAGGCAGAGGAGGACAACGGGCCGGTGGACGTGCTGGTCAACAATGCCGGCTACGGTCATGAGGGCATTCTGGAGGAGGCGCCACTCGAACAGATGCGGCGCCAGTTCGACGTGAACGTCTTCGGCGCGGTCGCGGTCGCCAAGGCCTTCCTGCCGCGATTCCGCGAAAGGCGCAGCGGGTTCATCGTCAACGTGACCTCGATGGGCGGCATGATCACCATGCCCGGCATCGCCTATTACTGCGGGAGTAAGTTCGCCCTCCAGGGCATCTCGGAAGTCATGCGTGCGGAGATGGCGCCGTTCGGCGTCCATGTGACGGCGCTGTGCCCCGGCTCATTCCGGACCGACTGGGCCGGACGTTCGATGATCAGGACCGAGCGCTCGATCGCGGACTACGACGCGCTGTTCGATCCGATCCGGCAGGCGCGGCAGGTCAAGAGCGGCAAGCAGCTTGGCGATCCCGACAAGCTTGCGACCGCCGTCCTGGACCTGATCGCGTCCGGCAACCCGCCGCCGCAGCTTCTGATGGGCAGTGATGCCCTCGGTCTCGTGTCGGACAGGATCGAACGCCTGAAGCATGAGATTGAGGCGTGGAAGGCCGTGACCGTCTCGACCGATGGTTGACCGCATGTCGTCTCTGTTCGATGGCCTTCGCGGGGAACGCCCTCTGCGGCCGAGCCGGTCTTCGGCCGGGCGTTTTCGCGCGTGCCCGGCAGGGCCGCCGCATCGGCGCGCGTGCCGAGGACCGTGTGGAAATTCCAACGGCCACGGCCGCCCCCATAGAGCTTCCCGAATGCGCGGCCCGCCCTCCGCTCGAACAATCGGAACGTGCAGGGTCGCATGTGCCCGCAAGGCATCGGCATCGCCGTCCTGCCGCAGGTGATCGGAAGTCAGATAGCGGGTCTCAGCGGCTGCGGGCCCTTATAACCACGATGACCGATCATATCGCGAACGCGCCCCCGCGGCTGGGAGTGCTGCCATAGGTGACGCCATCGAAACAGGGCGCGCGCCGCCGGGTGCCAATGGCGACCGGGATGGCCGCGCGGGCGCCAGCGTCGACGAAAGGGAGCCTTCGCCCCCTCGGCCTGACGGTTCGCGCTCCCGCTTCGGCCATGATCGCACCGAGGCACAGCAGCCGTTCTGGCCCTGTCCCGCCGGTGCGATCCGGCACACACGCCGCGCGCGGCCTCGCGGGGAGTGGTTCAGGTCGTGGGTTCCTCGAACTCGAATCCGGGCGAGACGAATTCGGCGGCGGACGGACTCTCGGCTGAGAATTCGACGAACTCCACCGGAACCAGCGCGCGACGGTTCACCTTGAGCTGGAACACGTCGAAGCGGTTGTAGTAGCCGACCACATCCTGGAACTGCTTCGGAACCACGCAGCGTGCGAGGTCGATCTCTCCATAGATGATGCCTTCCTCGTCCTTGAGGGTCTTGCCCATCGGTTGACCGTCCGGGCCGATGATCATCGATACGCTCTTGGACGCCTCCTCGAGCAACTGCCGCGCGCGGCTATTGTCGCGGCTGATGAGGTCAATGGCTTCGGGGGGCAGGAAGCCGGAAGCGACGATGTTGAACAGCTTGCCCTCGAAGGCGTGGGCGCCGGCGCGCAGCCGGATCGCCGCCTCGAGATCGTAGGCAGGCTCGCCGGGCGGATGAGTCGGCCAGCGCGGCGAGAACGAGGAGATGTGCACGTTCTCGCCCTGCGCGAGCAGGGTGAAACGGGCGAGGGCGTTGGTGTTCTCGCCGCAGACGAGGGCTCCTATGCGTCCGATGCGCGTCTCGGCGACACGCAGCCCGCTGCCGTCGCCATTCGACCAGGTGAGTTTCTCCCAATAGGTCGGCACCAGCTTGCGGTGGACATTGAGCAGCGCGCCGTCGTCACCGATCAGCACATTGGTATCGAAGACGCAGCCGTCGCTGATCGGCGTCGCCTCGTTGATGCCGATCGAGACGAAAACGCCGTGACGCCTGGCGGCGGAACGGATCCGCGCCATTTCCGGGCCGTTCACCCGCACCGAGGACCCGACGAGGGCGCGGAAGAAATCGTGCACGTCCACGGGCGCCCAGACCGCCGACCATACCGGGAAGGAGGCAATGAAGGCCTCGGGGAAGGCGATCAGCTCGGCGCCGTTGTTCGCCGCCTCCTCGATCCAGGCGCAGGCCTTTTCCACTGTGGCGTCGGCGTCGAAATAGACCGGGGCGGCATGGCAGGCCGCCGCCTTGAATCGCGGGTAGGTCTTCATGGGGATGTCCTCCGTTGGTTTCCCGGGGTCGGCGTCACGCGGCGTAGCGGGCGATGGCGTCTTCGTCCCAGTCGATTCCGAGGCCGGGCTCCTCGCCCGCGCGCACCGCGCCGTCGCGCGCGGTCAGGGCGGTGCGCAGCACCGGTCCGGCGAGATCGAAGAACTCGACGAATTGGGCGGTCGGCGTCACCGCCATGAGATGGGCGCTCGCCTCCTGGAAGAAGTGGTTGCTCACCGGCACCCGGGCGGCCTGGCAGATGGCGGCGGCGGCGAGCCAGCCGGTGACGCCGCCGACCTTGATGAGGTCCGGCATCATCAGGTCGGAAGCGCCGGCCGCGAGGCTCTCGGCGATCGCCGCCGGTCCCCACAGGTTTTCGCCGAGTTGCAGCGGCGTGCATGTCTCGGCCGCGATACGGGCATGGCCGGCCGTATCGTCGTAGCGGGTCGGCTCCTCGATCCAGGCGAGACCTTCCTGGTCCAGCGCGCGGCAGCGGGTCACCGCCTCCGGCACGCTCAGGCTCTGATTGTAGTCGACCAGCAGCACGGCATCGTCGCCGATGCCGCGCTTCACCTGCCGCACCACATTGAGGTCCTCGGCCAAGGTCGCATGTCCGATCTTGATCTTCACCGCGCCGAAGCCCTGTTGAACCGCCTCGGCGCAGAGGCGTGGAAGTACCTCCGCCCCCTCCATGCCGAAGCTGGCATAGGCGGGCAGGTCCACCGGCTCGCCGCCGAGCAGCCGCACCAGTGGCAGGCCGGCGATCCTGGCATGGGCGTCCCAGGCCGCAACGTCGAGAGCGGCGAGCGCCATGTCGAGCAGGCCCGGCGTGCCCGCGAGCACGAAACGCGCACGCAGAAACCGCGTGAGCACATAGGGTTGCACCGGCCTGCCCTCAAGCAGCCCCCCGGCGTCGGCGGTCAGACGGGCGAGCGCGCCGAGAAGCACCGGCGTGTAGGCGAAGGCGTAGGCGCGTCCGACCACCCCGGTCTCGGTTTCGAGGTCGACGAGAACCAGCGGCGCGCTCTCCATCACCCCGCTCGCCGTGCGCAACGGCCGCATGAGCGGCGCGATCACGGGACGGGCGGTGACACGGGTAATGCGCGCTGGCGACATCCGGAGACTCCAACCGAAGTTCAGGGGTGGGCGTGAGGGCATGGTGACAACGCGGCTATCCGGGCGGGCCTTCCCATGTGCCGGTGCCGGCGGAACGATCGAACATGGCGGGACTATTTCACCTGCCTGCCCTGCCGTGAATTGCAATTATAGAACGATATAATTATCCATCTGGCTAATTATTGGCACCCTTCAATTCGCGGCCGGCCGCCCGTAGCTGGGCTATCAGGGTCAGCGTCGCCGGCGCCGCCTCGCTCAGGCGGAAAGCGGCGGCGATCTCCGAAAGGATGGGCGGCCCGGTGAGGTCGCGAACAACGACATTCGGCAGATTGACCGCCCGGAAGAGCGACGCCGGGATGATGGCGGTGCCGCCGCCGAGCGAGACCAGTGTGACCACCGCGACGAGACTGCCCGGCCGCGGCCCCAGCTTCGGCTCGAACCCCCCTCTTCGCGCCATCTCCATCGTCCCCGCCTCCTGTTCCGGCAGAATGAAGGTCTCGCCGGAGAGATCGCGGGGCTGGATCCGTTCATGCGACGCCAGCGCATGTCCCGCGTGGAGGGCGACAACGAAAGGGTCGCGCAGGAGCGTCACCGACCGGATTCCGGGGGGATAGCCGATCGGCGGGCGCAGAAAAGCGATGTCGATCTGCCCCTCGTCCAGCATGGCCGGCAGACGCTCCATCACGATTTCCCGGCAGTTGACCTGCACATCGGGGCAGGCGGCGCGGTACGTTCTGATCTGTGTCTGGAGCACGTCGGCAAAGGCGGTGGAAGCGACGTAGCCAATCTCGATATGACCGAGTTCGCCGCGTCCCGCGCGCCGCGCCGCCTCTTCCGCGCGCTCCGCCTGGGCAACGACACGGCGGGCCTCGTCAAGAAAAATGGCGCCGGCCGCCGTCAACCGCACCATTCGCTTCGTGCGCTGAAAAAGCCGGACGCCCAGATCACGCTCGATCTCCTGGATCTGCTTCGTCATGGATGGCGGCGTGATCCCGAGGACCTCCGCCGCGCGACTGAAATGCAGAAGCTCGGCCACTGTGATGAAGTAGCGGAACTGACGGATATCCATGGCGGCCTCTGTTGATCGCGCTGCAATAAAGTCGCGCGGCTTCGACAATACACAACGGAGCGGGCGCTTCTCACGATGATCGCCCCCGGACGGGGGGCATGAGGCCGGACCACGCGCCTCGAGTGAACTGGGTCAGGGCGTCGAGATCCTCCTGGCTGAGTTCCAGGGCGGAGAAATCGCTCGGCGGATAGCGGCGCTCCGCATCCCGAGCGACGGAACGGCAGGCTTCCGTGCCTGCCGTTCCGTCGCTCGGATGAGGGTTAGGCGGCTTCGTCGCGGCCCGCGCGCCCGCGCCAGGTGAGGACGGCGGCGCCCACGCACATAGCGGCCAACGCGAACCAGGTCAGCGCGTAGACGAGGTGATTGTTGGAGAAATGCACCACCGTCAACCCGCCGACGGGCAGGCCACCCGGCACCGGCGCGGCCGCCGCGTCGACGAAATAGGGCGCGACGGCGGCCACCGGCTCCAGCCCGCGCGCCTGCGCGATGGCCGCCACATCGCGCGAGAACCAGCGCTCGTTCGCGGCATCGTTGCTGCGCAGGAAGCCGCCGCCGGGTTCGGTGAGACGCAAAAGGCCGACAAGGCGGGTTTCGCCCTCGATCCGTCCCGCCGCGCGGTCTTCCGGCGCACGCTTCTCCGGAGGCACGAAGCCGCGATTGACCAGGATGGTGACGCCGCGCGTCGTCTCGAAGGGGGTGAGAACCCAGAAGCCACCGCCCAGCTCGGTGACGGCCTGCACCAGCGTCTCGCGGTCGTTGAGGTAATGGCCTTCGAGCGCGACCCGCCGGTATTCGTCGGCAGGGCTGAAAGCCGCAGGGGCCGGGGCGTCGACCGGCGGCGCGTGGAGCCGGGCCTCGACCCGGGCGATGAGGTCGAGCTTCCAGGCCAGCCGCTTCACCTGCCAGACGCCGAGGCCGGCGAACAGCAGGGCGAAGAAGGCGCACAATGCGAGCAGGGCGAACCGCGCGCCCCGCTTCCGAGCCCCGGCCACGACGCCTTACCCGAGGCGGCTCACGGCATGCGCCTCATCTCGTGCATGCTGGGCATCATGTTGGTGTTGAGGTGGTACATCACCCACAGCGACCCCGACAGCGTGATCACCACCAGAATCAGGGTGAAGCCGAGCGCGAGCAGCGACCAGCCGCCCTCGGAGCGGAAACTCATGTGCAGGAAATAGATCATGTGCACCACGATCTGCACCATGGCGAAGCCCATGATGGCGAAGGCGGTGACCGTGGCACTGCCCAGTGCGCCGCTCATCACCAGCCAGAACGGAATGGCGGTGAGGATGACCGAGAGCACGAAGCCGGTGAGATAGCCCCCGAGCGAGCCATGCGCCTCGCCCGATTCATGCGCGCCATGGCCGTCCGGCCCGTGAGCGGCGGTGGTCTCGTGCGCGCTCATCGCAGCACTCCCATCAGGTAGACGAAGGTGAACACGCCGATCCAGACCACGTCGAGAAAGTGCCAGAACATGGACAGGCACATCAGCCGGCGCTTGTTGGCAACCACCAGCCCGCGCTGGACCACCTGCACCATTAGCGTCACCAGCCAGATGGTGCCGAAGGTGACGTGCAGCCCATGCGTGCCGACCAGGGCGAAGAAGGAAGAGAGAAAGGCGCTGCGCTGGGGCGTGGCGCCCTCGCTGATCAGGTGGTGGAACTCGTACAGCTCGATGCCGAGGAAGGCGAGGCCGAACAGGCCGGTGATGGCGAGCCAGGCCAGCGTCGCCCCCTTCTGGTCCTTCGCCATCGCCAGCATGGCGAAGCCGTAGGTGATGGAGGAGAACAGCAGCATCGAGGTGTTGAGCGCGACGAGGTTCAGGTCGAACAGCTCGCGCGGGCCGGGGCCGGCGGCATAGTTGGTGCCGAGCACGCCGTAGATCGCGAACAGCACCGCGAAGATGAGGCAGTCGCTCATCAGATAGATCCAGAAGCCCAGCGGCGTGCTGTGGCCTTCCGGGTGCGGGTGCTCATCGACCGCGTAGAAGACCGGCGCCTCGCCGGCAGCGGTCGCGGCAGTGGTCACAGCCGTGCTCATGCCGTCACCCGTGCGGTTTGCGCCAGCAGGGCGGTTCGCGCCTCCTCGGCGCGGGTGACCTCCGCAGCCGGAATGTCGAAATCCCTGTTGTAGTTGAAAGTATGGGCGATGACGGTGACGATCAGCGCCACGAAGGCCAGCGCGGCCAGCCACCAGATGTACCAGATGAGCGCGAAGCCGAGCACGAAGCTGAGCCCCGCCAGGATCGGCCCGGTGCCGGAATTCCTCGGCATGTGGATCGGCTTGAAGCCGGCCAGCGGGCGCGAATAGCCGCGCTGCTTCATGTCCCACCATGCATCGAGATCGTGCACCACCGGGGTGAAGGCGAAATTATAGGCCGGCGGCGGTGAGGAGGTCGCCCATTCCAGCGTGCGTGCGTTCCACGGGTCGCCCGTGGTGTCGCGCAGCCGCTCCCGCCGCGCGATGGAAACGGCGATCTGGATCAGGAAGCAGGCAATGCCGCAGGCGATAAGGAAGGCGCCGAAGGCGGCGATGATGAACCAGATGTGCAGCGAGGGGTCGTCGAACACGCGCAGCCGCCGGGTCACGCCCATTAGCCCCAGCACATAGAGCGGCATGAAGGCGAAGTAGAAGCCCGTCACCCAGAACCAGAACGACAGCTTGCCCCAGAACGGGTCGAGCGTGAATCCGAACGCCTTCGGCCACCAGAAGGCGATGCCGGCGAACAGACCGAACAGCACGCCGCCGATGATAACATTGTGGAAATGCGCCACCAGGAACAGCGAGTTGTGCAGCACGAAGTCGGCCGGCGGCACGGCGAGCAGCACGCCGGTCATGCCGCCGATCACGAAGGTCAGCATGAAGGCGATGGTGTACATCATCGGCAGCTCGAAGCGGATGCGGCCGCGATACATGGTGAACAGCCAGTTGAACATCTTCGCGCCCGTCGGGATCGAGATGATCATGGTGGTGATGCCGAAGAACGAGTTGACGCTGGCGCCCGAGCCCATGGTGAAGAAGTGGTGCAGCCACACCAGGTAGGACAGGATGGTGATGACGACGGTGGCGTAGACCATCGAGGTGTAGCCGAACAGCCTTTTGCCGGCGAAGGTCGAGGTGACCTCGGAAAAGATGCCGAAGGCCGGCAGGATGAGGATGTAGACCTCCGGGTGGCCCCAGATCCAGATCAGGTTCACGTACATCATCGGGTTGCCCCCGAAGTCGTTCGTGAAGAAGTTGAAGCCGAGATAGCGGTCGGCGGCGAGCAGGGCCAGCACCGCGGTCAGCACCGGGAAGGCGGCGACGATCAGCACGTTGGTGCACAGCGCGGTCCAGGTGAAGATCGGCATCTTCATCATCGTCATGCCGGGCGCGCGCATCTTCACGATGGTGCAGATGAGGTTGACCCCCGACAGCAAGGTGCCGACGCCGGCGATCTGCAGCGCCCATATATAGTAGTCGACGCCGACATAGGGGCTGTAGCCGATGCCCGAGAGCGGGGGATAGGCGAGCCAGCCGGTCTTGGCGAACTCGCCGACGAACAGCGAGCTCATCACCAGCACCGCGCCCGACACCGTCATCCAGAACGAGAAATTGTTGAGGAACGGAAAGGACACGTCGCGCGCGCCGATCTGCAGCGGCACCACGAAGTTCATCAGCCCGGTGACCATCGGCATGGCCACGAAAAAGATCATGATCACGCCATGGGCGGTGAAGATCTGGTCGTAATGGTGGGACGGCAGGTAGCCTTCCGAGCCGCCGAAGGCGAGGGCCTGCTGGGCGCGCATCATGATGGCATCGGCGAAGCCGCGCAGCAGCATGATGATGCCCAGCACCATGTACATGATGCCGATCTTCTTGTGGTCGACGCTGGTGAACCATTCGCGCCAGAGATAGCCCCACAGCCGGAAATAGGTGAGCGCGCCCAGCACCGCGAGGCCGCCAAGCGCGACGACGATGAAGGTCACGACCAGGATCGGCTCGTGATAGGGGATGGCCTCTAGGGTGAACCGACCCAGAAGGAAGCTGGGCTCGATGATCGGTGACTCGTTCATGGTGGCCGTCAGGAGTTGGAAGGCCGGCGCGGGCCCGCAAGGGCCCCGCTCGCCGGCAGGCTGATCGGGACAAGGGGCGAGGCGGAGGTCGGCAGCGTCAACGTCCGGAAAGGCAGGCCGGCGCCGCGCACCGGTTCGGCCGACCGCGCGCCCGCCGGCGCGCCGGCGGACAGCGTCAGCGCGGTGGACAGTTCCTCCGGCGTGCAGATGCCGACCACATAGCTCGGCGCACCGCCGAACACCGTGCCGCGGCGGGCGTGCTTGTCATAGGTCAGCGGCAGTACGTTGCCGACGCTTTCCAGCCCGAGCCCCCCCTTGGCGTCGATCGCCATCATGTCGCTCATGCACATCTTGCCAGGCTCGACGCACAGGTTGAGGATGGCGTCGAACAGCGTGGCGTCGACCGTGGAGTAGCGGCGCACCGGGACGTTCTCGCTGGGCCGTTCGAGGTCGAGATAGGCGGCACGGGTCAGCGGCGCGTCGCTCGCCTTGGCCTCGGCCACCCAGTTCTGGAAGTCGGCCTCCGGCAGGGCCCGGAAGCGGAAGTACATCTGCGAGAAGCCGGCACCGCTGTAGTTGGACGAGAAGCCGCGCGAATCGACCGGCGAGTTGGCGACGGCATGGAGTTCGGTCCGCATGCTCGGCATGGCGTAGATCATGCCTGCCAGCGTCGGCACGTAGAAGGCGTTCATCACCGAGGAGGCAGTGATGCGGAAGCGGAGCGGCCGCCCGACCGGCGCGGCCAGGTCGTTGACCGTGGCGATGCCCTGCTCGGGGTAGATGAACAGCCATTTCCAGTCGAGCGCCACGACCTCGACATCGAGCGGCGTGACGCCGTCAGGTACCGGCTCCTCGGCCGAGAGGCGATCGAGGGGGCGGTAGGGGTCGAGCAGATGCGTGCCCATCCAGGTGAGCGCGCCGAGGCAGATGATGATGAGGAGCGGCGCCGACCAGATGATGAGCTCCATCTGGGTCGAATGGCTCCACTCCGGATCGTAGGGGGCCGCCGTGTTGGACGCGCGATACTTCCAGGCGAAGAAGATGGTCAGCCCCATCACCGGCAGGATGATGAGCAGCATCAGGAGGGTCGACACCAGAAGGAGATCTCGCTGCTGCGCAGCAATGTCCCCCGTCGGGTCGAGCACGACGAAGTTGCAACCGCCAAGAGCCAGGGCCAGCGGCAGCCATGCGATGAGTTTAATGCGACGTAACGGCATGTACACTCGCGATGTCACGATCCAGGAGCCAATAGCTGCATCGCAGCAATTATAATATCAAGTGCAATCTGCGCGGTCGAAGTGTCGCATGCCGGCGAGTAGAGAACGATGATAGACGTGCCGTGCGAATTCGAAAGCCCAGATAACCCGCAAGATTAAAGTCTACATCTTTTCCAGCTTCGGTAAGGACTATGGCCACACCTGTCACCCAGATCGAGCAGGACGCCCGGGAAATCCACGCCCATCGCGGTGATGTCGACCCGGGCGAGATAGCTGTCGGTGTCGTCATCGGGCGCGCCTCGGAGTTTTTCGACTTCTTCGTCTACGCCATCGCCTCGGTGGTGGTGTTTCCGAAGCTGGTGTTCCCCTTCGTCGATCCGCTGACGGGTACGCTCTATTCCTTCGCGATCTTCGCGCTGGCGTTCATTGCGCGGCCCTTCGGCACCACGCTTTTCATGGCGATCGACCGCCATCACGGGCGCGGCGCCAAGCTGGCGGCGGCGCTGTTCCTGCTGGGAACCTCGACCGTCGCCATCGCCTTCCTGCCGTCCTACGACACCATCGGCGCGGCGGTGATCTGGCTGCTCGCGGTGTTCCGCATCGGCCAGGGCGTCGCCTGGGGCGGCACCTGGGACGGGCTGGCGCCGCTGCTCGCCATCAACGCGCCGGCGGGCCGGCGGGGCTGGTACGCCATGTTACCACAACTCGGCGCGCCGATCGGCCTCATCATCGCCAGCGCGCTGTTCGCCTTCTTCCTCGGCAACCTCTCGGCCGCCGATTTCTACGACTGGGGCTGGCGCTACCCGTTCTTCGTCGCCTTCGCCATCAATGTGGTGGCGCTGTTCGCCCGGCTGCGCATGGCGGTGACGCCGCAATATGCCAGGCTGTTCGAGAGCGGCGATCTCGAACCGCAGAAGGTGTCCGAGACGCTGCGGGTGGAGGGTCGGGGCATCCTGATCGGCGCCTTCGCGCCGCTGGCGACCTTCGCGCTGTTCCACATGGTCACGGTGTTCCCGCTCTCCTGGGTGTTCCTGTTCACCTCGGAGCGGCCGACCCGCTTCCTGCTGATCGAGGCACTGGCCGCCTTTTGCGGCCTCGCCGCCGTGCTGGTCTCCGGCACCATCGCCGACCGGGTGGGGCGGCGGGCGCTGCTCGGCGGTTCGGCGGTGGCGATCGCCGCGTTCAGCGGCTTCGCACCGCAACTGCTCGCCGGCGGCGTGGTCGGCGAGGCGCTGTTCATGGTGCTCGCCTTCACTTTGCTCGGCATCTCCTTCGGCCAGTCCTCCGGCGTCGTGGCCTCGCATTTCGCGCCGAAATACCGCTACACCGCCTCGGCGCTCACCAATGATCTGGCCTGGCTGTTCGGGGCCGGCTTCGCGCCGCTCGCGGCGCTGCTGCTCTCCAGCCATTTCGGCCTGCTCGCCTCGGGCGCCTATCTGCTCTCCGGCGCGATCTGCACGCTGGTGGCGCTGCGCTTCGACCGGCGGCTGGAACTCGCCACCGGCGGCTGATCCGCGGCCCCGGCGGCGGCGGGCACGGCCCGCTCATCACGCAGCCCTGTGAAGGGCGAGCGAGCGACCGCGAGGGCGCCGTCCCCGGCTCGGCGCCTCGCCTTTGGCTCGGAGCCGCTTCCCGGCCACAGGCCTCGCCACCGCCATCGCGGTGGCCAGATAGGCTGGCACCCGCCGGATCGTTCGGATTGCCGGCGGGCCATAGGTCGATGTCCTCCCCCTGACGAAAGCAGACCATGCCGGGGCGCCCGGTTCAACCCGCGGTGGAGAACGGGCGCCTCCTCCGCAGCCGTGTTCCGCCGGCGCCCGGCAAGGCCGCCCGGACCCACACAGGGGAAAGGCCATGAAACGTGACCGCCGCACGGGCCAAGACGCCGGCAGCTGACCCAGGACCGCCGTCGGCGCGGGCTGCGTCTCAGTGGGCATCCAGATTCAGTTCGCCGGCAAACCAGCGATGAAACCGGGCACGGGTCGTCAGACGGCACGAGTGGCGCGCGTATATTCGATTTTATCGAATTATTTGTACGATATAATGCGTTTGATTGAACGATCTCCGCCTGCGATCAGAATTCATTGCCGCAGAAGGGTCGACGCTCATGGTTGCACAATACGACATTGCCGACGGTCGGCCGGCGAAGGCCCGCAGCACCGCCCTCCTGCCGGGGCTGCTGCTGACGGCAGGCATCGCCGGCCTCGGCTTCGGCCTGCGCCAGTTGCCCATGGTCGGCGTGCTGAGCCCGATGATCCTCGCCATCATCATCGGGATCGGCTTCCACAACCTCATCGGCACGCCGGCGCGGGCCAAGCCGGGCGTCACCTTCGCCATGCGGCGCATCCTGCGCGCGGCCATCGTGCTGCTGGGGCTGCAGCTCACCGCGGCGCAGGTGGCCGAAGTCGGCGCGACCGGGCTGGCGGTGATCGCCCTCACCCTGGTCTCCACCTTCCTGTTCACCACCTGGCTCGGCCGGCTGATCGGGGTCGAGCGCGGCCTCGCCCAGCTCATCGCCGCCGGCACCTCGATCTGCGGCGCCTCGGCGGTGATCGCCGCCAATACGGTGACCCGCGCGCATGACGAGGACGTCGCCTATGCCGTGGCCTGCGTCACGGTGTTCGGCTCGGTGGCGATGTTCCTCTACCCGCTGCTGCCGGCGGCGCTGGACCTTTCGCCGCACGCCTACGGGCTGTGGGCCGGCGCCTCGATCCACGAGATCGCCCAGGTGGTCGCGGCCGCCTATCAGGATGGGCCGGCGGCGGGCGAGTTCGGCACCATCGCCAAGCTCTCCCGCGTCATGCTGCTGGCGCCGATGGTGATCGCGCTCGGCCTCGTCGCCGCCCGCCGTGCCGCCGGGCATGGCCATGGCGCCGGCCACGCCCGGCCGCCCATGCCGTGGTTCGTGCTCGGCTTCCTCGCCATGGTGGGGCTGAACAGCCTCGTCACCCTGCCGGCGGAAATGAAGGCGGCGCTGGTGCTGCTCACCACCTTCATGCTCTCCATGGCGCTGGCGGCGATGGGGCTGGAAACCGACATCGCCAAGCTGCGCGCCAAGGGGGTGCGGCCGTTCCTCCTGGGCTTCGCCGCCTTCGCTTTCATCGCCCTGTTCAGCCTCGCTCTGGTAATGATGACCACCTGAGCGAGGCCGAGGACGGCGGATGACCCTGGAACAGCTGCGTATCTTCGTTGCCGTGGCCGAGCGCGAGCACGTCACGCAGGCCGCCCGGGACATTCACCTGACGCCCTCGGCCACCAGCGCCGCCATCGCCGCGCTGGAGGCGCGCCACGCCACCCGCCTGTTCGACCGGGTCGGCCGCGGCATCGTGCTCACCGAGGCCGGACGGCTGTTCCTGCCCGAGGCGCGCGCCGTGCTCGCCCGCGCCTGCGCCGCCGAGAAGGTGCTGGCCGACCTCGCCGGGCTGGTCCATGGCTCACTGGCGCTGGCGGGAAGCCAGACGGTGGCCAATTACTGGCTGCCGCCGCTGATCGAGCGCTATCGCGGCCGCTATCCCGGCGTTTCGGTGAGTCTCGCCATCGGCAACACCGATTTCGTCGCCTCGCGGGTGCAGGAGGGTTCCGCCGATCTCGGCTTCATCGAGGGCGACATCGACGCGCCGGTGCTGGCGGCGACGCCGATCGCCGCCGACGAGATGGTGCTGGTGGCGCCGGTGACGCATCGCTGGCACTGGCGCCCCCCTGCCGGGCCCGCCGAGCTGGCGGAAGGCCCGTGGGTGCTGCGCGAGCCCGGATCTGGCACCCGCGCCATCTTCGAATCCTATCTCCAGGGGGCGGGCGTCGCGCCCGCCGCGCTGCGCACCGTGCTGGAATATCCCTCCAACGAGGCGGTGCGGGCAGCGGTGGAAGCGGGCAGCGGCGTCACGGTGATTTCCCGGCGGGTGGTGGAAGGCGCGCTGCGCGCCGGCACCATGTCGCTGATCGACTATCCCCTGCCCTCGCGCCAGTTCCTGTCGCTGCGTCACCGCGAACGCTATTCCACCAAGGCGGCACAGGCCTTTCTCGACCTCGCGGGGGCGTCCTGAACCCAGCGCCCTACCGGCCGCCGAAAATGGCGCTGCCGACGCGCACATACGTCGCCCCGAGCGCGATGGCGGCCTCATAGTCGCCGCTCATTCCCATGGAGAGCGTCTCCAGCCCATTGCGCCGGGCGATCTTGGCGAGCAGGGCAAAATGCGGCGCGGCCGGCTCGTCGGCCGGGGGGATGCACATCAGCCCCTCGATCGCCAGCCCGTGGGTGTCGCGGCATTCGGCGAGAAACCCGTCGACCTCGTGCGGGGCGACACCGGCCTTCTGCGGTTCCTCGCCGGTATTGACCTGCACCAGCAGGCGCGGCGGTGGACCGGAATCCGCCCGTCGCAGCTCCCTGGCCAGCGCCAGCGCCAGCGAGGGGCGGTCCAGCGTGTGGATCACGTCGAACAGGGTCAGCGCCTCGCGCACCTTGTTGGACTGCAGCGGGCCGATCAGATGGAGTTCAAGAGCGGGATGGGTCGCGCGCAGCGACGGCCATTTGGCTTTCGATTCCTGCACCCGGTTCTCGCCGAACAGGCGCTGCCCGGCGGCGATGGCGGGGGCGATCTCCTCCGGCCCGAACGTCTTGGAGACCGCGATCAACCGGACCGAGGCCGGGTCGCGATCGGCATCGCGGCACGCCTGGGCGATCCGCTCGCGCACCTGCGCCAGGCGCGTAGTCACATTTTCGGCCCGATCCCGCTCCATCGTCCCCGCTCCTCCTGATCCCGCCGACCAGATACGCCAATCGCGGCCGCGCGGAAACGATGCCGCGCCTGAAAAACGCCGCCACCCGCCGCAGCGCAGCGAAAGGTTGACCGGGAACGCGACTTGGTGCCTAGTCCGGCGCCATTACGTGAACCTTTGCGGCCTCCCTTTCGAACGTCCGCCGATCCAAGAAGCTGTCCATGAGCACCGAGCGCTACAACGCCCGCGAGGCCGAGCCCCGCTGGCAGAAAATCTGGGACGAACGCGGCATATACCGCACCCGCAACGACGATCCGCGTCCCAAATACTATGTGCTCGAGATGTTCCCCTACCCGTCCGGGCGCATCCATATCGGCCATGGCCGCAATTACGTGATGGGCGACGTGGTGGCGCGCTTCAAGCGCATGAAGGGCTTCAACGTCCTGCACCCGATGGGCTGGGACGCGTTCGGCCTGCCGGCGGAAAACGCCGCCATCGAGCGCAGGACCCATCCCGGCAAGTGGACCTACGAGAACATCGCCACCATGCGCGAGCAGCTCAAGCTGCTCGGCCTGTCGCTCGACTGGTCGCGCGAGATCGCCACCTGCGATCCCTCCTATTATGGCGAGCAGCAGCGCATCTTCCTCGAATTCCTCAAGGGCGGCTTCGCCTATCGGCGCGAGAGCGAGGTCAATTGGGACCCGGTCGACAACACCGTGCTCGCCAATGAGCAGGTGATCGACGGGCGCGGCTGGCGCTCCGGCGCACTGGTGGAACGGCGCAAGCTGGCGCAGTGGTTCTTCCGCATCTCCGACGCCTCCGAGGAACTGCTGGCCGGCCTCGACACGCTGGAGCGCTGGCCCGACAAAGTGCGGCTGATGCAGCGCAACTGGATCGGCCGTTCCGAAGGGCTGCATGTGCGCTTCGTGCTCGACCATACCCCGGCCGAGGGCCTGCCCGAAGCGCTGCCGGCCGAGATCAAGGTCTACACCACCCGGCCAGACACGCTGTTCGGCGCCTCCTTCCTCGCCCTCTCGCCCAGCCATCCGCTGACCGAGCAGCTCGCGGCGACGAATCCGGCGCTGGCGACCTTTGTCGAGGAATGCCGGCGCGGCGGCACTTCCACCGCCGAGATCGAGACCCAGGAAAAGATGGGCTACGACACCGGCCTCAAGGTCCGCCACCCGCTGGACGGGCCGGACCTGCCGGTCTATGTGGCCAATTTCGTGCTGATGGAATACGGCACCGGCGCCATTTTCGGCTGCCCGGCGCATGACCAACGCGATTTCGACTTCGCCACCAAATACGACCTGCCCATCACCCCCGTGGTGCTGCCTCCCGATGTCGACCCCGCCAGCTTCTCGGTGGCCGACGGCCCCTATGAGGGCGAGGGCACGCTGTTCAACTCCCGCCTGCTCGACGGCCTCACCGTCCCGGCGGCGAAGGAGAAGGTGGCGCTGGCGCTGGAGAACCAGATTCTCGGCAACGCGCCGGTCGGCGAGCGGGCGGTGAACTACCGGCTGCGCGACTGGGGCATCTCGCGCCAGCGCTACTGGGGCTGCCCGATCCCGATCATCCATTGCGACACCTGCGGCCCGGTCCCGGTTCCCGAGGACCAGCTCCCCGTGCGGCTGCCGGACGATGTGAGCTTCGACCAGCCGGGCAACCCGCTGGACCGCCACCCGAGCTGGAAGCATGTGAACTGCCCGCAATGCGGGGCGGGCGCCCGGCGCGAGACCGACACCATGGACACCTTCGTGGATTCGTCCTGGTACTTCGCCCGCTTCGCCTCCGAGCCAGGCAGCGACCCGTTGCAGAAGCAGGCCGCCGACCAGTGGCTGCCGGTCGACCAGTATATCGGCGGCGTCGAGCACGCGATCCTGCACCTGCTCTATTCCCGCTTCTTCATCCGCACGCTGAACAAGCTCGGCCGCGTGTCGCTGAAGGAGCCCTTTGCCGGGCTGTTCACGCAGGGGATGATCGTCCACGAGACCTACAAGGACACGGAAGGCCGCTGGCTGTTCCCCGAGGAAGTCGAGCGCGACGGCGAGGGCCGGCCGGTGAAGGTAGGAACGGGCGAGCCCGTCACCATCGGCCTGCCGGAGAAGATGTCGAAGTCGAAGAAGAACGTGGTGCCGCCGGAGATCGTCGCCGACACCTATGGCGTCGACTGCGCGCGCTGGTTCATGCTCGCCGACACTCCGCCCGAGCGCGACAGCGAGTGGACCAGCGCCGGCATCGAAGGCGCCTGGCGCTTCGTCCAGCGCATCTGGCGCCTGGTCGGCGACGCCGTGGTGCTGGCGCCGGACGAAATCGACCGCCCGGTTGATTTCGGAGCCGAATCGTTGGCCCTGCGGCGGTCTGCGCACAAGCTGGCGGCGCAGGTCGCGGAGGATGTCGAGCGGCTGCGCTTCAATGTCGCCGTCGCCCGCGTGCATGCCTTCGCCAATGTGTTCAACGACGCGCTCGCCGCCGCCCGCAAGGGGGACGTGACACCCGATCTGGCCTTCGCGTTGCGCGAGGCGGCGACCTTCCTGGTCGGCGTCGTGGCGCCTATGGTGCCGCATCTGGCGGAAGAATGCTGGCAGGTGCTGGGCCGCGCCGGATTGATCGCCGAAGCCGCTTGGCCGGCAGTCGACCCCGACCTGCTGGCCGAGGACAGCGTGACCCTGCCGATCCAGATCAATGGCAAGCGTCGCGGCGAGATCGTGGTGGCCAGGGATGCCAGCCCCGCCGAGGTCGAGAAGGCCGTGCTCGCGCTCGACCTCATCGCCCAGGCCCTCGACGGGCGCGCCCCGAAGCGTATCATTGTGGTGCCGCAGAGAATTGTGAATGTCGTCGCCTGACCGGAGGAACCCGATGCCCCCACGCCGCCGCTTCCTCGGTCTTGCCGGGGCGGGACTGCTCGCGCTGTCCGCCGCCGGCTGTTTCCAGCCCATGTATGCCGAGACCAGGCCCGGCGAAGGGCCCTCGCTGCAGGACAGTTTGAGCCAGGTCGAGGTGGTCTTCTCCGACGGTCGGGTCGGCAACGAGGTGCGCAACGATCTGATCTTCGCCCTCACCGGCGGCGCCGGCAATCCCGCGGGCGCGCCCTATACCCTGCTGCTCAAGGTGAAGAGCACGACCTCGGAGGCCTCGGTGGTCAGCCCGCTGACCGGCCTGCCGGAGGTCGAGATCGTCTCCGTCGATGTCGAATGGCAGCTCTTCGAGGCCGGGGCCAAGACCCCGCAGAAGACCGGCCGGGCGACGGGCCGCGCCTCGCTGGACAGCGGCTATCAGCGCTTTGCCCGCGCCCGGGCGATCCGCGATGCCGAGAACCGGGCGGCCTCCGTCACCGCCGAGACGATCAAGAGCCAGCTCGCCTCCTATTTCCTGACCCACGCCCCCAAGAGCTGAGGCGGGCCCATGGTTGCGGTCCGGCCCGGCGACGTCGAGGCGACGCTGAGCCGCCTCGATCCCCTGCGCCCCGTGCTGCTGCTGTTCGGCCCGGATAGCGGGCTGGTCCGCGAGCGCGCCCGCGCCTATCTCGCCCGCGCGGCGGAGGGATCGGACGATCCGTTCGGCCTCGTCCGGCTCGACGGCGACGAGATTTCCGGCGATCCGGGCCGGCTCATCGACGAAGCCGGCACGGTCGCGCTGTTCGGCGGCCGCCGCGTCGTCTCGCTGCGGGTGGGCGCGCGCAATGTGATGCCGGCGGTCGAGGCGCTGCTGGCCGCGCCCCCCGCGCAGGCCATCATCGTCATCGAGGCCGGCGACCTCAAGCGTGGCGTCGGCCTGCGCGCGCTGTGCGAATCTTCGCCGCACGCCCTGGCCATCGCCTGCTACGCCGACACCGAGCGCGACATCGCCCGCCTCATCGACACCATGACCGCGGAGGCGGGCATCGCCATCGACCGCGACGCCCGCGCCGAACTGGCCGACCTGCTTGGCGGCGACCGCATGGCCTCGCGCGGCGAGATCGCCAAGCTGCTGCTCTATGCTGCCGGCGAACCGCGCATCACCGGCGCGCATGTGCGCGCCATTGTCGGCGACGCCTCCGGGCTGGCGCTCGACGAGATCGCCGACGCCACCTTCGCCGGCCAGCCGGCGGAGATGGCGGTCGCCTTCGCCAAGGCGACGGGCGAGGGCATGCGGGCGGACATCGTGCTGAGCGCCGTGTGCCGCACCGCCCAGACGCTGCACCAGATGCGGCTCGGCGTGGAAGCCGGGGGCAGTGTCGAGCGAGCAGTGGAGGGCGCGCGGCCGGCTATCCATTTCCGGCGCAAGCCGCTGATCGAGAAGGCTCTTCGCAACTGGTCAGTGGCGCGGCTGGAAACTGCCCTGTTCGCCCTCGACGATGCGCTGCTGGCCGCAAGGCGCAACGCGACGCTGGGCCCCGCCATTGCCGAGCGCGCCCTGCTGCAGGTCGCCGGACAGGCCCGACGCGGCGGCTGACCTTACCGAGGAGCCCGCCTCAGGAGCCGGCGAGACGCCGGCAGACCTCGTCGAGCTGGTCGAGCGAGGAATAGCGGATGCGGATCTCGCCCGCCTCACCGTCATGCTTCAGCGTCACGTTCAACCCCAGCTCGTCCGACAGCCGGCGCTGCAGCGCCGCCGTGTCGGCGTCGAGCGCGGGGTGCGTCTTGGCCTTCTTCGGCGGCTTGCCGGCAGCCTCAGCCTTGGCGACGTTGAGCTCCTGCGCCAGCGCCTCGATGGCGCGCACATTCATGCCTTGGGCGACGATGGCCTGGGCCAGCGCCTCGGGATCGTCCTGTGTCAGCAGCGCGCGCGCATGGCCGGCGGAGAGCCGGCCGTCGGCGAGGAACTGCTTCACCGTCTCCGGCAGGCGCAGCAGCCGCATCGTATTGGCGACATGGCTGCGGCTCTTGCCGATGACCCGGGCCAGGTCGTTCTGCGAATAGCCGAACTGCTCCGCCAACGACTGATAGCCGGCCGCCTCCTCCAGCGGATTCAGATCGGCCCGCTGGACGTTCTCGATGATGGCGATTTCCAGCGCCTCGCGGTCGTCGACCTCGACGACGACCACCGGCACCTCGTGAATGCCGGCCCGCTGGGCGGCACGCCAGCGGCGCTCGCCGGCGACGATCTCGTAGGAATCGCGCTCGCCGCCCTGCTGGCGCACCACGATCGGCTGGATGATGCCGCGCTCATGGATGGAAGCGGCCAGATCCTCCAGATCGCCTTCGGCGAAGGACCGCCGCGGGTTGCGCGGATTGGGCCGCAGGAAGGCCAGCGGCACCTTGCGCGCGCCGCCGCCGATGCGGCCACGGTCATTGGCGGCACCGCTGTCGTCGCCCATATCGCCGATCAGCGCCGCAAGCCCGCGCCCGAGCCGCGAGCGCCCGCCGTCTTCCGCCATCGCCATCGCCCCCTCCCCTATGCCGCAGCGACCCGCAGGGACCGCTCACGCTGGATTATTTCGGATGCGAGACGAAGATAGGCCTGCGATCCGACGCATTTGAGATCGTAGAGCAGCACCGGCTTGCCATAGGACGGCGCCTCGGACACCCGCACATTGCGCGGTATGATGGTCTCATAGACCTTCTCGCCCATGAAGCGACGTACATCGTCCACCACCTGGCCGGAGAGATTGTTGCGGGCATCGAACATGGTGAGGACGATGCCGTGAATGGTAAGCTGCGGGTTGAGCGTGGTGCGCACCTGCTCCACCGTCTTCAGCAATTGCGACAGGCCTTCAAGGGCGAAGAACTCGCACTGGAGCGGCACCAATATGGCGTTGGACGCCGCCATGGCGTTGACGGTGATGAGGTTCAGCGAGGGGGGGCAGTCCACCAGCACATAGGTGTAGTCGATTTCGTTTCGGCTACGTTCGAAATGCTCGGCCGGCGCGTTGAGCCGGCGTATGGCATCGCGCAGGCGGTAGGCGCGGTCGCGCTGGCTGGCAAGCTCGAGCTCCAGCCCGGACAGATCCATGGTCGACGGCGCGATATGCAGCCGCGGCACGGCGGTCTCCAGTATCGCCGAACGAAGCTCGGTCTCGCCGGTGAGCACGTCATAGGTCGACACCCGGCGGCTGCGCCGGTCGATGCCCAGCCCGGTCGAGGCATTGCCCTGCGGGTCGAGGTCGATGATCAGCACCGTCTCGCCGATAGCGGCCAGCGCGGTACCGAGATTGATCGCCGTCGTCGTCTTGCCGACGCCGCCCTTCTGGTTGGCGAGTGCCAGGACGCGCGGTGTCGGCCGTGGCGCGGCCGGAGCGAGCGAAGCCTCATCCGTCATGATGTCCACCCTGCGAAAATTCCCTGCCGCCCGAGGATGCGGCCCCCAGCCTCTCGGCCGCCCGAACGATCAGGACATGGCCGCCGCCATCCGTCAGGCTGGCCTTGATCTCAGCATCGATTCTCCAAGATTTAGATGCCTGGGTCAATTCGTTATCAACATCTTGTCCCTTCAGGAACAGCCCCGTCGCCCCCGCTGCAAGGAAGGGAACGGCCAGCTCAAGCAGCCTGGGCAATGGTGCAAGCGCCCGGGCCGAAACCACCTCGACGCCGGCGGCGATCGCGCCGGAAACCTGCTCGATTCGCGCCGGCAGCACCGTGACCGGCAGATCCGCCAGTCGTGCCGCCTCGCGCAGGAACGCCGCCTTGCGGCTGTCGCTCTCCACCAGGGTCACGTCGGCGTCCCCTCGCTCCGCCAATGCGGCGGCCACGACCAGGCCGGGAAAGCCCCCGCCCGAGCCGAGATCGACCCAGCGCCGCGCCGCGCCGGCCAGCGGCAGGAGCTGAAGCGAATCGGCGACGTGCCGGGTCCACACCTGCGGCAGCGTGGCCGGCGCCACAAGGTTGATGGTGCGCTGCCACTTTTCCAGCAATGCGACGATGATATCGAGCCGCCCCTCTGTTTCACGTGAAACAGGGGTGAGGCTCAGGGCGCGGACGCGGTCAGGCGAATCAGCGTGGGACATGAGCCATTATAGCGCGGCACGGGCGCCGCAGCGCCGGGACCCGCGCGTCAGTTCGCACGCCGGCCATGCGCCGCCAGCAGGGCCAGCGCTGCCGGCGTCATGCCGTCGATGCGGCCGGCTTGGCCAATGGTACGGGGCCGAATCGATTCCAGCTTGGCCTTGATCTCGTTGGAGAGGCCCGCCAGCGCGCGATAGTCCATCTCGGCAAGTTCGGCCGCCTCGTCGCGCCGGAACGAGGCGATATCCGCTTCCTGGCGATGCAGGTAGACGGCGTATTTGGCGTCGATCTCCACCTGCTCGCCAATGCCCGTGTCCTCGGCCGAGGCCTCGGGCCAGATGCGGCAGACATCCGCCCAGCCGACATGAGGGTAGGACAGCAGGTCGAATGCCGTGCGCCGCTGTCCGTCCCGGTTCAACGTCAGGCCATGGCGGTCCCCCTCACCCGGGGTGAGCGAGACCGACCGGCTCCAGGCCGCCACCCGCTCCAGCGCCACACGCTTGTGTCCGAACCGGCCGCGCCGCTCCGCGCCGACCAGCCCGAGCGCGTCGCCGGCCTCGGTGAGGCGCTGGTCGGCGTTGTCCGCCCGCAGCGACAGCCGATACTCCGCCCGCGAGGTGAACATCCGGTAGGGCTCGCTCACCCCTCGGGTGACCAGGTCGTCGATCATCACCCCGATATAGGCCCGCGCGCGGTCGAAGGTCGCGCCGTCCTGTCCGCCGGCGCGGCGCGCGGCATTGAGGCCGGCGACCAGCCCTTGCGCGGCCGCCTCCTCATAGCCGGTCGTGCCATTGATCTGACCGGCGAGGAAAAGGCCCCGCGCCTTGCGCACCTCAAGCGTCGGCTCCAGCTCGCGCGGATCGACATGGTCATATTCGATCGCGTAGCCCGGTCGCAGCAGGGCCACCCGCTCAAGCCCGGGGATGGTGGCCAGCAAGGCGCGCTGGACGTCCTCCGGCAGCGAAGTGGAGATGCCATTGGGATAGACCGTCGGGTCGTCGAGCCCCTCCGGCTCCAGGAATATCTGGTGCCCCTCCCGCTCGCCGAAGCGGACAATCTTGTCCTCGATGGACGGGCAATAGCGCGGACCGACGCTATGGATATTGCCGGAATACATGGCCGAGCGCGCGATGTTGGCGCGGATCACGGCGTGGGTTTCCGGCGTGGTGCGGGTGATGCCGCACTTGACCTGCGGGTTGGTGATGACCCCGGTCAGGGTCGAAAATGGCTCCGGGGGCGAATCGCCGTCCTGCATCTCCAGTCCCGCCCAGTCGATGGTGCGGCCGTCGAGGCGCGGCGGCGTGCCGGTCTTGAGCCGGCCCAGGGCCAGACCCAGCGCCGCCAGAGAACCCGACAGGCCGCGCGCCGGTGCCTCGCCCATGCGTCCCGCCGGAATCTGCTGGTCGCCAATATGGATCAGACCGTTCAGAAAAGTGCCGGTGGTGACGACGACGGCGCCGGCCCGCAGCGTCCGCCCATCGGCGAGCACGAGCCCGGCCACGCGGCCATCGGTGATGACGAGATGGTCCGCCTCGCCTTCGACCACGAATAGGTTCGGCTGCGAATCGATCGCCTGCCGCACCGCTCGGGCGTAAAGCTTGCGGTCGGCCTGCGCCCGCGGTCCGCGCACCGCCGGACCCTTGCGCCGGTTGAGCACGCGAAACTGGATGCCACCCTGGTCGGCGACGCGGCCCATCAGCCCGTCCAGCGCGTCGATCTCCCGAACGAGGTGTCCCTTGCCGAGGCCACCTATCGCCGGATTGCACGACATGGTGCCGATGGTGGCGTGGCTGTGAGTCACCAGCGCGGTGCGCGCGCCAAGCCGCGCGGCGGCGGCGGCGGCCTCGGTGCCGGCATGACCGCCGCCGATGACGACGACGTCGAAGGAAGTTGGATGGTGGTTCATCGGTCTCGAGAAGGTTCGGGCGCACCGGGCCAAGCGCGCGGCAGACGGGATCGGCTGACGTGGATCAGCCAGCGATTTGGCCCGCCGTCAAGCCGGCCCGGGTCGACCTCCGCCGGTGGAAACGGCCCATGCCTGATTCACGTGAAACATTTCGTTTACGAATCGGCCCTTGGCCGACCGGTGTTTCACGTGAATCCAGACCCCCCCGCTGGCGTCACTTGCCGATACAGAATTCGCGGAACACGACATCGAGAAGATCGTCGACGCCGATCGCCCCGGTCATCCGGCCGAGCGCGCGGGCGGCCAGCCGCAGTTCCTCCGCCAGCAGCGCGTCATCGAGTTCTTCCCAGCCGGCAAGCGCCGCCCCGAGATGCGCCGACGCCTCGGCGGCACTGGCACGGTGCCGCTCGCGGATCAGCGCCGGGTGCTCGCCGCCGGCGGTCCGATCCGTGACGAAGCCGCCGAGCGCCCGGGTCAACACGTCCAGCCCCTCCCCGCTACGGGCCGAGACGGCAAAGCTGCGCCCGGCCCAGCGCCCCGCCACGGACTCTCCGCCCGCCCCTCGGTCCAGCTTGTTGCCGACCAGCCAGAGTTCTGCCGGGGCCTCCATCTCCGGCGCCTCGTCGGGCGCCGGCCCCGCCGCCACGTCATGCACCCACAGCACGAGATCGGCCTCGGCGATACGGGCACGGGCACGACGAATGCCTTCCGCCTCCACCTTGCCCTCGGCCTCGCGCAATCCCGCCGTATCCACCAGCATGACCTTGTGACCGTCGAGATCGAGCGAGACTTCCAGCAGGTCGCGCGTGGTGCCGGGCTCGTCGGAGACGATGGCGACATCCCGGGCCGCCAGCGCGTTGATCAGCGACGATTTGCCGGCATTTGGCAGGCCGGCGATGGCGATGAGCGCGCCCTCCCGCACCATGGCGCCACGCCGGTCGCCCAGCGCCTGGGCCAACTCGCGTTGCAGCGCCTCCACCTCCGGCCGGGCCAGCGCCCGCGCCTCAGCCGGCACATCGTCCTCGTCGGCGAAGTCGATACCGGCCTCCACCAGCGCCATGGCGCGAACGAGGCGGTGCCGCCAGTCCTCCACCCGCTGGCCGAGATGACCGAAGGCATGGGAGAAGGCGAGCCGGCGCTGCGCCTGCGTCTCGGCGCCGATCAGGTCGGCAAGGCCCTCCGCCTCGGTAAGGTCCATTCGCCCGTTGAGGAAGGCACGCCGGGTGAACTCGCCGGCTTGCGCCGGCCGCGTGCCGGGCACGGCCAGCACGGCCCCGAGCACGGCGGCAACGACGGCGCGGCCGCCATGGATCTGCAGTTCGGCCATGTCCTCGCCGGTGGCGCTGCGCGGCGCCGGGAACCAGAGCACCAGTCCCTGGTCCAGCGGTTCGCCGGAATCGGGATGGCGCAGCCGCGCCAGCACCGCCCGGCGCGGCTCCGGCACGCGGCCGGCGAGCGCGAGGACGACGTCCCCGGCGGCCGGGCCCGAAAGGCGGATGACGGCCACCGCCCCACCTCTGCCGGAGGAAACCGCCGCGATCGTGTCGCCACCCGCCGCTCCCGCGATGGCGCCTTTCCCGGCCGCGCTTTTTTCCTGCACGCTCACCCGCTACGCCCTATCTGTTGAATCGGCCGTCTGCCACCGTGCCCGCCAACCCGATGTCATACGCCGGAGGAACCTCTTGCCCAACCACCTCGCCGACGCCGCCAGCCCCTATCTGCTCCAGCACAAGGACAACCCTGTCGACTGGTGGGAGTGGACCCCGGAGGCCTTCGCGGAGGCCCGCCGCAGCAAGCGGCCGATTCTGCTCTCCATCGGTTACGCCGCCTGCCACTGGTGCCATGTCATGGCGCATGAAAGTTTCGAGGATCAGGCGACGGCAGCGGTGATGAACGAGCTGTTCGTCAACATCAAGGTCGATCGCGAGGAGCGACCCGAAGTCGACCAGATCTACATGGCGGCGCTGCAGCAACTCGGCGTGCAGGGCGGCTGGCCGATGACGATGTTCCTCGATCCCGAGGGCGCCCCGTTCTGGGGCGGCACCTATTTCCCGAAGGAGGCCCGCTACGGCCAGCCCGCCTTCACCGACGTGCTGAAGACCATGGCCGGCGCCTACGCCTCGGGCGATCCGCGCATCACCCAGAACCGCGCCGCGCTGCTGGAACGGCTACGGCAGAAGGCCCGCCCGGCCAGCCAGGTGGTGATCGGCACCAACGAACTCGACGATGTCGCGGGGCGCATTCTCGGCATCATGGACACCGAGCATGGCGGGCTGCAGGGTTCGCCTAAATTCCCCAACACGCCGTTTCTGGAACTGCTCTGGCGCGGCTGGGAACGCACCGGGCGCGAGCGGCTGCGCGACGCCGCGCTGCACGCGCTGGACGGCATGAGCGAGGGCGGCATCTACGATCATATCGGCGGCGGCTATTCGCGCTACAGCGTCGACGAGCGCTGGCTGGTGCCGCATTTCGAGAAGATGCTCTACGACAATGCGCAGATTCTGGACCTGCTCGGCCTCGCCTATAGCGAGACCCATGCCGAGCTGTTCCGCGCTCGGGCCGAACAGACGGTGGGCTGGCTGCAGCGCGAGATGATGCTTGAGGGCGGCGCCTTCGCCGCCAGCCTCGACGCCGATTCCGAGGGCCATGAGGGCCGCTACTACGTGTGGACGCTGAAGCAGGTGCTGGAGGCGCTGGGAGCCGAGGACGCGGAATTCTTCGCCCGCCATTACGACATCGTCCCCTTCGGCAATTGGGAAGGCGTCTCGATTCCGAACCGGCTGAAGGAGGCGGCGCGCTCGGGCGACGATGAGGCGCGCCTCGCCCTGCTGCGCGACAAGCTGCTCGCCGTCCGCGAAAAGCGGGTGCCGCCGGGCCGCGACGACAAGGTGCTGGCCGACTGGAACGGACTGATGATCGCCGCGCTGGTGGGTGCCGCCCCCCGCTTCGGCCGACTGGAATGGGTGACGCTGGCGGCGGACGCCTTCCGTTTCATTTCCGAATCGATGATGCGCGACGGGCGGCTCGGCCATAGCTGGCGCGAAGGCCGCCTGGTTTTTCCCGGCCTCGCCTCCGACTATGCCGCCATGATCGGCGCCGCTCTCTCCTTGCATCAGGCCACGGGTGAGGGCGTCTATCTCGATCAGGCACTCGCCTGGCAGGCAAAGCTGGAGGCCGACCACGCCACCGCGGATGGCGGCTACTACCTCACCGCCGACGATGCGGAAGGGCTGATCCTGCGTCCCGACGCCACCGCCGACGACGCGGTCACCAACCCGCAGGCGCTGATCGCCCGCAATCTGGTGCGCATCGCCGTGCTGACCGGCGACGAGCGCTACCGCCAGCGGGCCGATCGCCTGTTCGACGGACTGCTGCCGCGCGCCGCGCCAAATCTCTACAGCCATGCCGGGCTGCTGAACGCGCTCGACACCCGCCTGCGGGCGCCGGAGATCGTCGTCCTCGGTTCGGGCGAGGCGGCCGATGCGCTGGCCGAAGCGGCGTACCGCCTGCCCCGGCTCGACATCACGCTGCTGCGGGTCAAGGAACCCGCCACCCTTCCCGCCGACCATCCCGCGCGGGCGAAGGCGGATAGCCTTGGTACCGCCGGCGCGAGCGTCGGAGCCGCCGCCTTTGTCTGTGCCGGCGGCGTGTGTTCGCTTCCCGTTACGGAATCGAATCGATTGGCGGAAGCCGTGCGCGGCGGCTGAGCGCGAGGGGGTGAACCCCGGGTCGCGTCAAGACACGCGGCCCGGACGTGCTTTGGCACCCGCACGGCAGGCTGGGGACAGGCCTGTGGATAAGTTTGGGACAATACTCGCGCAGCCCCGTATTTCAACAGAAATGGGCGCTGGGAGGCACGAGGCCTTTTACGATGGATGGGTCGAACGGAGCATAGATTTGCCGCCCTGAGTCATTTGTAGAGGCTATCGTTTCGAAGGCGAAACTATTATAAATGCAACATTTAATTGACTGAATTTAATTTCGTTTGCATTTTGGCAATCGAACGAGCGCCACCCGTTCGGGAGCGTCTCACGCCAGCGGGCTCAATCTTTCCGGCTGAACCGGATATTGGCCAGCATCAGCGGCACCACCAGCATCAGCGCGCCGGCGAGGTCCGCTTGCAGCACATAGGCGACGCCGAGTTCCTCGCGCACCGCCGGCCCGATGATCGGATCGGCGAAATCGGCGATCAGGCTGGCGACGAAGAGTGCGGTGGGCAGCCACACCGCCAGCGGAAGCCACCAGCGCCGACACGCCATCACCCAGCTGAGCGCGGCGATGCCGATCACGAAGATCCACAGCTCGGCCGGAGGCGGCTCGCGCTCGGCGACGCCGGCATAGACCGGCACCGCGAGCAACAACGCCGCGGGAAGCGACATCAGCGAAAACTGGAGAACCCGTCCTGCGCTCATGCCCGCCTCCCTGCGGCGCCCATTCAGATGTTCGTTCAGGTATTCATCGAGTCGAAGAAGTCGCCATTGGTCTTGGTCTGGCGCAGCTTGTCGACCAGGAACTCGATCGCGTCGACCGTCCCCATCGGGTTCAGGATGCGGCGCAGGACATACATCTTCTTCAAAACGTCGGCCGGCACAAGCAGCTCTTCCTTGCGGGTGCCCGAACGGGTGATGTCGATCGCCGGGAAGACCCGCTTGTCCGAGACCTTGCGGTCGAGAATGACCTCGGAATTGCCGGTGCCCTTGAACTCCTCGAAGATCACTTCGTCCATGCGCGAGCCGGTGTCGACCAGCGCGGTGGCGATGATGGTGAGCGAGCCGCCTTCCTCGATGTTGCGCGCCGCGCCGAAGAAGCGCTTGGGGCGCTGCAACGCGTTGGCGTCGACACCGCCGGTCAGCACCTTGCCGGAGGAGGGCACGACGGTGTTGTAGGCGCGCCCCAGCCGGGTGATCGAATCGAGCAGGATGACGACATCGCGCTTGTGCTCGACGAGGCGCTTGGCCTTCTCGATCACCATCTCGGCGACCTGCACATGGCGCTGCGCCGGTTCGTCGAAGGTGGAGGACACCACCTCGCCCTTCACCGAGCGCTGCATATCGGTGACTTCCTCCGGCCGCTCGTCGATGAGCAGCACGATGAGGTAGCACTCGGGATGATTGGTGGTGATGGACTGGGCGATGTTCTGCAGCAGCACCGTCTTGCCGGTGCGCGGCGGGGCGACGATGAGGCCGCGCTGGCCCTTGCCGATCGGCGCCACCACGTCGATGACGCGGGCGGAGAAATCCTTGCGCGTCGGGTCTTCGATCTCGAGCTTCAGCCGCTCGTCCGGATACAGCGGCGTGAGATTGTCGAAATTGATCTTGTGCCGGATCTTGTCCGGGTCCTCGAAATTGATCGTGTTGACCTTGAGGAGGGCGAAATAGCGCTCGCCGTCCTTGGGCGAGCGGATCTGGCCCTCGACCGTGTCGCCAGTGCGCAGGCCGAAGCGACGAATCTGGCTCGGTGAGACATAGATGTCATCGGGACCGGGCAGATAATTGGCGTCCGGCGAACGCAGGAAGCCGAACCCGTCGGAGAGTATCTCGACCACACCCTCGCCGATGATGTCGGTGTCGCGGGCGGCGAGCTGTTTGAGGATGGCGAACATCAGTTCCTGCTTGCGCAGGGTGCTGGCGTTCTCGACCTCAAGTTCCTCCGCGAACACGAGAAGTTCGGCGGGGTTTTTGGACTTGAGGTCCTGGAGCTTCATTTCCCCCATGGGAAAGGGCCTCGATATCGGATGTGAACGTGCCCAGCCAAGCCAAAGACCCGCCGGAACGACAAAAGGTGGGAAGCGCTGGTCTGCGGACGGAACCGAGAGGATCGGTTTCTTGTCCGGCACACCGGGCGGCATCGGGGGTGATGCCGGCCAGAACGGAGCGACAGCCAGCTTCGTGGAGTCGGGGCACCATAAGCAAACCGCCGAACCGGCGCAAGCCTGCCGCAGAACCCTTTGAACCTCTCAAAACGGCTTTACGATGACCATGATGACGATGCCGATCATCAAAACCGTCGGTACCTCGTTCATCATCCGGTAGAAACGCGCCGGTCTCACATTGCGATCGGCAGCGAAGTCCTTGACCCAGCGTGCCTGAAATTCCTGCGCCACGCTAAGACCGACGACCAGCGCCAGTTTCACGTGAAACCAGCCGGAAGCGAACCAGCCGCCCTCCCAGGCGAGATAGAGCCCGGCCAGCCAGCTCACCCCCATGGCGGGATGCGCGATCGCCTTGAGCAGGCGCCGTTCCATCACCTTGAAGGTTTCCGACTGCGCCGAACCCACCGGCGCCTCGCAGTGATAGACCATCAGCCGGGGCATGTAGAGCAGGGCCGCCATCCACGAGATGATGGCCATGACGTGCAGAGCCTTGATCCATTCGTAGAGCATCGAGAATCCATCCCGGTCGGCTTGCAATCGCGTCAGGGCCGGCCGCCGCGCGCACGCGCGTCAGCCACCGCCCCTGATCCGAGCGATCATCTGCTCGACATGGGCGATCGGCGTTTCAGGACGAATGCCGTGGCCCAGATTGAACACATGCGCCGCGCCGCGGAAATCCGCCAGCAGCGCGTCGATCGACGCATCCAGCGCGGCTCCGCCGGCGATCAGCGCCAGCGGGTCGAGATTGCCCTGCAGCGCGCATCTGGCCCCGAGCGCGAGACGCGTCGCCCGGCGATCCGCCGTCCAGTCCAGCCCCACGCCCTCGACGCCGGTTGCCTGCACCAGTTCGGTGAGGCCCGACAGGGTCGCACCCTTGGGAAAGGCGATGATCCGCGCGCCCGGCACCTCGGCCCGCACCATCTCGACGATGCGGCGAACCGGCGCAATCGACCAGCGGCGGAAACTCTCCGGGTCGAGCACACCGGCCCAGCTGTCGAAGATCTGCACCGCGTCCGCGCCGGCCTTGAGCTGGCCGACCAGATAGCGTGCCGAGGTCTCCACCAGCCGGTCGATTAGCGCGGTGAAGAACACCGGGTCGGTCAGTGCCGCAAGCCGTGCGGGGGCCTGGTCCGGCGTGCCGCGGCCGGCGACAATGTAGGTCGCCACCGTCCACGGCGCGCCGCAGAAGCCGAGCAGCGCGGTTTCCACGGGAAGCGCGGCGCGGACACGCGCCACCGTCTCCAGCACCCGACCGATCTTGCCCGGGTCGAGTTCGTCGCGCAGCGCCGCGAGTTCGGCGCCGTTGCGCACCGGCACCAAGCGCGGCCCCTCCCCGGCCTCGAAGGTGAGCGGACATCCAAGCGCATGCGGCACGACGAGGATGTCGGAGAACAGGATCGCCGCATCGAAGCCGAAGCGCCGGATCGGCTGCAGCGTGACTTCGACGGCATGGTCCGGCGTGTAGCACAGGGTAAGGAAATCGCCGGCCTTCTCGCGTACCGCTCGGTATTCAGGGAGATAGCGACCGGCCTGGCGCATCATCCAGACCGGCGTGCGTCTGGGAACATGCCCGTCAAGCGCCTGCAGCATGACCGGCAGGTCTCTGGCTCCGCCCGCGCTCAGGCTCGCATCCATCGTGTTTTCCCCGCCCTCTTCATACTTCTTTAAGCACTTTGAATCGAAAGTTGTCTGTGTTTAGAGCAGGGGATTAGACGGGTTCCTCGCCGCTCACAACCGGTCCCCAGCCCGAGGGCCGCCAGAGGAGCCGTCAGCGATTGCAAAATCGGGCGGTGATAAGGGTTTGGGCCGGAGCGGCAGCTTATCCACGCAGTTCATCAGGGTGGAACGAATTCCGGCCACAGGCGGCAGCATTGTGGAGGAATAGGCGATCTGTCCCCAGGCCGCCCTTGCGAACGCGCCGAGGGCGTGGCTTGTTCCCAGCCTATGCACAGCCCTGTGGATGACCGGCGTGACTGAGGCTGCCCGCCCGTCGGAGAGCTATTACCACCTCCATCTCGTCTCGGATTCCACCGGCGAGACGCTGATCAGCGTCGGCCGCGCGGCGGCCGCGCAATATGACGTGAAGCCGGTTGAGCACATCTACCCGCTGGTGCGCTCGCATAAGCAGCTCGACAAGGTGGTGCAGGCGATCGACGAGTTTCCCGGCATCGTGCTCTACACCCTCACCGACCCCGAACTGCGCAACCGGCTGAAGACCTATTGCCGCGACAATGGCCTGCCGGTGCTGTCGGTGCTGGCGCCGGTGGTCCAGCTGTTCCAGGCCTATCTCGGCGGCGTGCCCGAGCCGCGCATCGGCGGCCAGCACCAGCTCGACGGCGATTATTTCCGCCGCATCGACGCGATGAACTTCACCGTCATGCATGATGACGGCCAGCATGTGGACGGGCTGGAAGCCGCGGATGTGGTGCTGCTGGGGATTTCGCGCTCGTCGAAGACGCCGACCAGCATCTATCTCGCCAATCGTGGCATCAAGACCGCGAACATCCCGCTGGTGCCGAGCCTGCCGGTGCCGCCGGGGCTTGGCGAACTCAGGCGTCCGCTGATTGTCGGCCTGCTCGCCAGCGCCGACCGGGTGGTGGAGATCCGCCGCAACCGCCTCCTCGGCCTCAACGCGGCGCAGGCGGTCGATACCTATACCGACCGCCAGGCGGTGGCCGAGGAGATTGCCTTTTCCCGCCGGCTGTGCGCCCGCCACGGCTGGCCGATGATCGATGTCACCCGCCGTTCCATCGAGGAGACCGCGGCGGCAATCATCGCCCTGCTGCAGGAACGCCGCCGCAAGATGACCGAGAACCCGAATGGCTGATAGCGCGATCGAGAACGCTCTGTGGCAGGGCCCTGCGCCCTTGGTGCTGGCCTCCAAGAGCGCGGCCCGGCGGGCGCTGATGGGTGCGGCCCGCCTGCCCTTCGAGGTGGCGAGCGTCGACGTCGATGAGCGCGCCATCGAATTGCGGGCGGCGGCCGAGGGCGCCGGGCCCCCGATGGTGGCTCTCATCCTCGCCCGCGCCAAGGCGCTGGCCGCCAGCGCAGAGAGGGCCGGCCGGCTGGTGATCGGCGCCGACCAGACGCTGGCGCTGGGCGACGAGCCCTTCCACAAGCCGGCGGACTTGGCGGCGGCGCGGCACCAGATCGCCCGGCTGGCGGGGCGGACCCATGCGCTGCATGCCGCTGTCGCGGTGGCGCGCGACGGCGAGGTGCTGTTCGAGACGGTCGAAACCGCCCATCTGACCATGCGCCCGCTGGATGACGCCGCGCTCGACGCCTATCTCGCGGCTGCCGGCGAGGCGGTGCGCGCCAGCGTCGGCGGCTACCAGTTGGAAGGGCTCGGCATCCACCTGTTCGAGCGTGTCGAGGGCGACCATTCGGTGATACTGGGATTGCCGCTGCTGCCGCTGCTCGGCTTCCTCCGGTCTCGGGGACTGCTTCTGTGACACGTCGCGTCGCGATCATCGGCCATCCGGTGGCCCATTCCCGCTCGCCGCTGATCCACGGCTACTGGCTGCGCCAGCTTGGCATCGACGGCGACTACGTTGCGCGCGACGTCGCGCCGGAGGCCATCGACGGCTTTCTGGCCGATTTTTCCGCGAGCGGGCTGGCGGGCGGCAATGTCACCGTGCCGCACAAGGAGGCCGCCTTCCGCGCCTGCGTGGTGCGCGAGCCGGTCGCCGATGCGCTCGGGGCAGTGAACACACTGTGGCTGGAGGGCGGTCGCCTGCACGGCGCCAATACCGATGTCCACGGCTTCCTCGCCAATCTCGACACCGCCGAGCCGGAATGGGCACGGGCGCTCGGCGAGGCGGTCGTGCTGGGCGCGGGGGGCGCCGCCCGCGCCGTCGTCTTCGGGCTCATGCAGCGCGGCGTCGACCGCGTGGTGGTGGCCAACCGCACGCTGGCGCGCGCAGAGGCGCTGCGCGACCAGTTCGGCCCGCGCGTCCTCCCCATCGATTGGCGCGACCTTGGCGGGCGGCTCAATGGCTGTCGGCTGCTGATCAACACCACCTCGCTCGGCATGAAGGGCCAGCCGCCGCTCGATATCGACCTCTCCGCCCTGTCGCCGGACGCGCTGGTGACGGATATCGTCTATGTGCCGCTGGAGACGCCGCTGCTGAAGGCGGCCAGGGCGCGCGGCCTCGCTACCGTCGATGGCCTCGGCATGCTGCTGCACCAGGCGGTGCCGGGCTTCGAGCGCTGGTTCGGCGTGCGGCCCGTCGTCACCGCCGCGCTGCGGGCGCTGGTCATCGCCGACCTGAAGGCCAGGGGGCAGTTCGCGTGAGCCCTCGCCGGCCCTTCCGCCTCGGCCTCACCGGCTCGATCGGCATGGGAAAATCCACCACGGCGCAGATTTTTCGCGCGTTCGGCGTGCCGGTTCACGATGCCGACGCGGCTGTGCACGCGCTTTACGGCGAAGAGGGCGTCGCCCCGGTGGAGGCTGCCTTTCCCGGCGTCGCTGTCGGCGGGCGCATCGACCGGACGCTGCTCGGCGCCCGCGTGCTTGGCAACGAGCCGGCGATGAAGCGGCTGGAGGCGATCGTCCATCCGCTGGTACAGGCGCGCGAACAGGCATTTCTGGAAAACGCCGCCGCTGCAGGCGAACCGCTCGCCGTGCTCGACATCCCGCTGCTGTTCGAGAATGGCAGCGAGGGCCGGGTCGACGCGGTCGTGGTGGTCACTGCGCCGGAATCGGTGCAGCGCGCCCGGGTTCTGGCCCGGCTCGGCATGACGGAAGCAAAGTTTGCGGCGATCCTTGCCCGGCAGGTGCCCGATTCGGAAAAGCGCCGACGGGCCGATTATGTGATCGACACCGGGCAGGGGCTCGACCAGGCCCGCGCGGCTGTCGCCGCGCTGCTGCGCGGATTAAAGCAGAAGCTCGGCGTGGCCGGGGACAAGGGAGACGGCGATGCGTGAGATCGTGCTCGATACCGAGACCACCGGCCTGAACCCGCTGACCGGCGACCGGCTGGTCGAGATCGGCTGCGTCGAGATCTACAACCGCATCCCGACGGGTCAGGTCTATCACGTCTATCTGAATCCCCAGCGCGACATGCCGCTGGAGGCGTTTAACGTCCATGGCCTGTCGAGCGAGTTCCTCGCCGACAAGCCGCTTTTCGTACAGGTTGTGGACGATTTCCTCGCCTTCATCGGCGGCGATCCGCTGGTGATCCACAACGCCGCCTTCGACATCGGCTTCATCAATGCGGAGCTGGCCAAGACCGGCCGGCCGGCGCTGACCTTCGATCGGGTGATCGACACGCTCTCGCTCGCCCGCCGCCGCCATCCGGGTGCGTCGAATCGTCTCGACGACCTGATGAACCGCTACGGCATCAACAGCTCGCGCCGCACCAAGCACGGCGCGCTGCTCGATTCCGAACTGCTGGCGGAGGTCTATGCGGAGCTGTGCGGCGGCAAGCAGACGGCGCTGAGCCTCACCGCCGCCGAAACCACGGTCATCGTGATGGAGGGGCAGGTGGCGACGCCGCTGCAGCGTCCGCGCCCGCTTCCCCCGCGCGGCAGCGAGGCGGAAGCCGCGGCTCACGAAGCCTTCATCGCCACGTTGGGCGAGAACGCCATCTGGAACGACTACACGGCCGGAAGCTGACGCGCCGGCCGTGTCTCGGGTGGTGTCTTTTCGGTAAGGCTGGCGGCCGCCGTGGTCAGGAGGCGAGCACGTTGCTCGGCGCCTGCTGCGCCATGCGCTGGCGATAGAGCGTGACGAAGTCCACCGGGTCGATCATCAGCGGCGGGAAGCCGCCATTGCGCACGGTGTCGGCGACGATCTGCCGCGCGAACGGGAACAGCATGCGCGGGCATTCGATCAGCACGAAGGGGTGGATGGTCTCCTGCGCCACGTTCTGGGCGCGGAAGATGCCGGCATAGACCAGCTCCAGCGCGAACAGCGTCTTGCCGTTCAGCTCGGCCTTGGCCTCGACCTTCAGCTCGACCTCGTATTCGGAACCTTCGCGCAGCGGCTTGGCGTTGACGTTGATCTGGATGCCGATTTGCGGCTGGCCCTTCACCACCAGCGATTCCGGGGCGCCCGGATTCTCGAAGGACAGGTCCTTGGTGTACTGGGTCAGGACCTGCAGAGTCGGCATCTGGGGGTTATCGGTTTCGGCCATAGGTTTCTCCGTGGGGTTCGCCGGATCGGCCGTTCTGGCGCCGGCGAGGGTGCCGCTGGGTCGGTCAGCCCGCCTCAGCCGGTCTTTCAAATGGGCGGGTGTCGCTAACACGGTTGAATGCCGCTCACAAGCGCGCTCGGGTCCGGGATCGGCTTCCATCCGCCTGCGGCGCATGGGCACCGCGCGCGGGCGCCGCTTGGCGGAAGGCGCCGGCTTGCTCTACTGTGCGGGAGATGTCCGGTCGCACCGATCCGCCCGAAGTGATGACCCAGGGGCAGGGACGGGGTGGCGAAATCGGCCAGACGTCGTAAATAGGTCATGCGGGGTGCCCGGCCTTCTTCGCCTCAAGAGGGGGCTGCGCCGGTACCCCAGGAGAGACAGGCCAGTGCCGGGTATGGATCCGGCGGCGGCATAACAACGGCGAACTGCGACGTGTTCGACATTTATACGATCATCTTCCTGGCCCTCGCCGTGTTCATCTTCATACGGCTGCGAAGCGTGCTGGGTCAGCGTACCGGGCGCGAGCGGCCGCCTTACGACCCCTATTCGCGCCGCGATGCCGCCAAGGCGCCGGCGGGCCCCGCCGACAAGGTGGTGAACTTCCCCGGCACGGCGAACGACAAGCCGGACGTGCCCGAGCCGGTCGAGCCGGCGGAGGATGACGCGCCGGCGCCGGCGCGCTGGGCCGGTGTGGCCGAGGTCGGCTCGGCGGTCGCCAACGGGCTCGATGCCATTGCCGCCCAGGAACGCGAGTTCGACGCCAAGCATTTCCTCACCGGCGCCCGTGCCGCCTATGAGATGATCGTCGTCGCCTTCGCCCATGGCGACCGTGCGGGCCTGAAGGACCTGCTGGCGCGGGACGTTTTCGAGGGCTTCGCCGCCGCCATCGCCGAGCGCGAGCAGCGCGGCGAGAAGATGGAGACGCAGTTCGTCGGCATCGACAAGGCGGAGATCATCGAGGCGGAGGCGCGCGGCCGCTCGGCGCAGATCACCGTGCGCTTCCTCTCCCAGCTCATCTCCGTCACCCGTGACAAGAACGGCGCGGTGATCGACGGCGACCCCGAGCAGGTGGCGGACGTCACCGATGTGTGGACCTTCGCGCGCGAACTCGGCGCCCGCGACCCGAACTGGAAGCTTGTCGCCACCGAAGCGGCTTCGTGAGAAGATGACGGGGTGCGCACCCATCTCGTCATCCCAGTGCTTTCCGGACTTCTGACCGGCGTCCTCGGCTCCGGGTTGGCGCTTGCCGGATCATCGCGGCAGGGCCACGCGCCGGCACCGGCCTTGTTTGCGCAGGCGGCGCTCGAGCCGGTCGGCTTCGCCGAGCTTCCCGGCTGGGCCGGCGACGACCACGCGCAGGCGCTTGCCACTTTCCGCCGCAGCTGCGGCTCGATCGCCCGCAAACCCGACCTCGTCACCCCTCCCCGGCCGATGTTCACCGCCCTGCGGCAGGTCTGCGCCCGGGCGGCGCGGCTGCCGGGGAAGGTCGGCGACAGGGCGGCGCGGGCGTTCTTCGAGAAAGAATTCCACCCCTACCGGATTTCGGCGCTCGACCGGTCGGAGGGGTTTCTCACCGGCTATTACGAGCCGGAGGTCGAGGGCGCGCGCATACGCTCGGACGAGTACGCGACCCCGCTCTATGCGCGCCCCGGGGACCTCGTCATCGAGGCCCCGCCCGGGGGTGGGCCGCCGACCAACAAGAGCGGCGCGTTCCGCGAGGTCGACGGCCGACTGGTGCCCTATCATGACCGCGCTGCCATCGAGGACGGCGTGTTGCAGGACAAGGGCTTGGAAATCGCCTGGATTCGCGACCCGACCGACGCCTTCTTCGCCCATATCCAGGGCTCGGTGCGCGTGCGCCTGCCCGATGGCGAGGTGCTGCGGCTGAACTATGACGGCCATAACGGCCAGCCCTATACCCCCATCGGCCGGCTGCTGATCGAGCGCGGTCTGGTTCCGCGCGAGAAGATGTCGATGGATGCCATCCGCGCCTATATTGCCGCCCACCCCGAGGAGGGGCGCGAGCTGATGCGGCAGAACAAATCCTATGTGTTCTTCCGCGTCGCCGATGAGTTGAAGGCGGGCGACGGCGCCGTCGGTGCGCAGGGGCTGCCGCTGACGGCGGGACGCTCCATCGCGGTGGACAAGGCGATCCACGTCTACGGCACGCCGTTCTTCCTCGATGCCGCGTTGCCCACCGGCACGGACGGGGCGAGCGAGCCGTTCGAGCGGCTGATGATCGCGCAGGACACCGGCTCGGCCATCGTCGGCCCGGCGCGGGCCGACATCTTCTTCGGCGCCGGCAAGGAGGCCGGCGCGCTGGCCGGCCGCATCCAGCATCCCGGCCGCTTCACCCTGCTGCTGCCCCGCGCGCTCGACCCCGCGCGGCGCCGCGTGCCGCTGCCCAGACCCCGGCCCGAATCCGCCCCCCGCCTTCCCGCGACCGTGTCGGAAACGCCGTGATGGCCGGGCCGCCCGATCTGCGTCCTCGCCCGCGCCGGCGTCGCCCCCTCGATCCCGAGGAAAAGGCGCTGTGGGAATATGTAACGCGCTCCATCCAGCCGATCCGGCCGTCGAAGCGGGCTGAGGTCGCCAGGGTCGAGGCCATCGCCGAGGTGCCGCCCGAGCCTGCCGCCGACACCCCGGCGCGTATCGCCAAGATGATGCCGGCTCCTGCCGCGCCGGCCCCGAAGCCCCCGCCCGGCCCGCCGCCGCTGGCGCCGCTGGAGCCGAAGATGCGCCGCCGCCTGTCGCGCGGGGCGCAGGTAGATGCGCGGCTCGACCTGCACGGCATGACCCAGGCCGCCGCCCATGGCCGGCTGATCGCCTTCCTGCGCGGGGCGCAGGGCTCGGGCCATTCGCTGGTGCTGGTGATCACCGGCAAGGGCGAGGCGATGAGCGTGCTGGCGGGGGAAGGTGGGCGCGGCGTGTTGCGCCGGCTGGTGCCGCAATGGCTCGGCGCGCCGGAACTGCGCTCGATCGTGCTCGGCTTCGAGACCGCCGGGCGCGGCCATGGCGGGGAAGGCGCGCTCTATGTGCGGGTGCGCCGGGACCGGGGGGGCCGGTCGTGACCCCCTTCGGCCGCCGCCTGCGCGAAATGCGCGCGGCCCGCGGCGTGACGCTGAGCCAGATGGCGCAGGCGATCGGGGTCTCCGCGGCCTATCTCTCGGCGCTGGAGCACGGCAAGCGCGGCCAGCCGACCTGGCTCATGCTCCAGCGCATCATGGCCTATTTCAACGTGATCTGGGACGAGGCGGAGGCGCTGCGCGCGCTCGCCGACATGTCCGACCCGCGCGTGGTGGTGGACACATCCGGCCTCTCGCCCGAGGCGACCGAACTGGCGAATCTTCTCGCACGGGAGATCGCCACACTCCCGCCGGAGGCGGTGGCCGAACTGCTTGGCCGGCTGAAGATATTGGGTCGGCCGGGGTAGAGATTGGGGGCCTGCGTGCTTCGAGACGCGAGGCTTCGCCCCGCTCCTCAGCATGACGGGGGCGGGTATTTGCCCCGGCGGGCCCGCGTTCGCGTGCCTCATCTGGCCGGCCTCGAAGCACGCACACGGCGCGGCGCCTCCCCGTTTCACGTGAAACCCTCAGCCGGCTCAGCATCGACGTTCCGGTACCGAATCAAAGGATGTAGCGGCTGAGATCCGTGTTGCCGGCGAGGTCGGCGACGCGTTCCCGCACATAGGCGCCGTCCACCACGACTGTCTCGCCGCCGCGATCGGGCGCGGTGAAGGACAGGTCGTCCAGCACCCGCTCGATCACCGTCTGCAGCCGCCGCGCGCCGATATTCTCGACGCTCGCGTTCACCTGCACCGCCATGTCGGCGATCGCCGCCACCGCGTCCTCGGTGATGACCAATTCGACGCCCTCGGTGCCCATCAGCGCCACCGACTGCTTGACCAGGCTGGCCTCGGTCTCGGTGAGGATGCGGGTGAAATCCTCCCGCGTCAGCGCCTCCAGCTCGACCCGGATCGGCAGCCGCCCCTGCAGTTCGGGCAGCAGGTCCGAAGGCTTGGAGACGTGGAAGGCGCCGGAGGCGATGAACAATATGTGGTCGGTCTTCACCGCGCCGTGCTTGGTGGAGACGGTGGTGCCTTCGATCAGCGGCAGCAGGTCGCGCTGCACGCCTTCGCGCGAGACGTCGCCGCCGCCGCGGCGCTCGGAGCCGGCGATCTTGTCGATCTCGTCGAGGAAGACGATGCCGTTCTCCTCCACGGCGCGGATCGCCTCCTGCACGATGGCGTCCTGGTCGATCAGCTTGTCGGCCTCCTCGGACAGCAGCAGCGGATGGGCGTCCTTCACGGTGACGCGGCGCGGCTTGGAACGGCCGCCGAACGCCTTGCCGAGCATGTCACCGATGGAGATGGCGCCCATCTGCGCGCCTGGCATGCCGGGAATCTCGAACATCGGCATGCCCTGGCCGCCGCCGGAGGTGATCTCGACCTCGATTTCCTTGTCGTCCATCAGGCCGTCGCGCAGCTTCTTGCGGAAGCTCTCACGGGTGCCGGAGGAGGCGGTGGTGCCGACCAGCGCGTCGAGCACCCGCTCCTCGGCAGCGAGATGCGCCTTGGCCTCGACGCCCTTGCGGCGCACATCGCGCACCAGACCGATGCCGATCTCGACCAGGTCGCGGATGATCTGCTCGACGTCGCGCCCGACATAGCCGACCTCGGTGAACTTGGTGGCCTCGACCTTGAGGAAGGGCGCGCCGGCGAGCTTGGCCAGGCGGCGGGAGATCTCCGTCTTGCCGACGCCGGTGGGGCCGATCATCAGGATGTTCTTCGGCAGCACCTCCTCGCGCAGCTGGCCTTCCAGCTGCTGGCGGCGCCAGCGGTTGCGCAGGGCGATAGCCACCGCGCGCTTGGCCTTGTGCTGGCCGACGATGTAGCGGTCGAGCTCGGAGACGATTTCGCGGGGCGAGAAGCTGGTCATGATGATGCAATATGTGTGGTGGGAAGGACGTTCGGATGGGGCAGACGCCGCGCGAAGCGGGCCGGGAGCACGGCGAGCACGGCCCGACGCAGCGGATGCCACAGGGCGCTGAGCAGCAGGATGAAGGCGCCGAGCACGAATATGGTCAGCGGCGTCGTGCTGCCGGCAAAGCCGCTGACCTTCATGAGTGAGGCAAAGGCGATGCCGGCATAAGCGAGACCGGAGACCAGCAGCGCGCGGCGGTCGATCAGCACCGCGACCACGCCGAGCCCGGCGAACACCGCGAGCATCGGCAGCGCGCTTCCCCCGCCGGGCGCGCCATCCGGCCATACGAACCCGCGTATCAGCGGATGCACGATCAGCGGCGCCGCCAGTAGATGCAGCCAGAAGGCGATGTCGGTCCGCCGGGTGAGCCGCTGCGGATCGCTCATGTCGAAACGCATGGCGAGGACGAAGACGCAGAGGCCGCAGACCAGGAGCACCGGATTGATCGCGGCCTCGATGCCGCCGGGTACTGCGGCAGCCACCAGGCCGACCACGATCGCCACCAGCGCGGCGGCCGCGGCGGCAATGGTGATCGGCACCCGGAAGCGCCAGTAATGTACCATCGCGGCGGCCAGCGTCGCCAGGCCGGCCAGCGCCAGCGTCAGCGGAGCTTCGCTGAGCGACAGGAGGCTCGGAATGAGAGGCACGGTGCTGCCGAGCCCGCTGGACGACGCCATGAACACCGATGCGCAGAACACCACCAGCAGCACGATGCTGGGCAGGGCCATGCGCTGCACGCGGGTGAAGAATTCAGCCAGCAGCCAGCTGGCCGCGCCCACAGCCGCCCACATGCCGGCAGCACCGAGCGCCTCGCTGAAATAGCCCAGCGCGCCGAGGAACAGCGCCAGCCCGATGGTGACGAAGATGTCGCCGAAGCCGGTGATGAAGCGCAGCCGCTCGTCGTCGTCCGGCTGCGGGAGGGCGGCCTCAGTGCCGGGCGCCAGTTCCGCCTCCAGCGCGCGCAGGCGCTCGGCCTGATCCGGCGTGATGACGCCGCGCTCGGTCGCGATGAGGACGGTGCGGTCCGAGATCATCACCCGATCGTCTCCACCACCACATTGTGGTTGGTGTAGATGCAGATGTCGGCGGCGATGGCGAGGCTCTTGCGCACGACCGCTTCCGCGTCCTGCCCGCTATCGGCAAGCGCGCGGGCGGCGGCCAGCGCGAAACCCCCGCCCGAACCGATGGCGGCAATGCCGCCCTCCGGCTCCAGCACGTCGCCGGTGCCGGTGAGCACGAGGGTGACGCTGGCGTCGGCCACGATCATCATGGCTTCCAGCCGGCGCAGATAGCGGTCGGTGCGCCAGTCCTTGGCGAGTTCGACCGCCGCCCGCTGCAACTGGCCGGGATACTGCTCCAGCTTGGCTTCCAGCCGCTCGAACAGGGTGAAGGCGTCCGCCGTGGCGCCGGCAAAGCCGCCGATCACATCGCCCTTGCCGAGCCGGCGCACCTTGCGGGCATTGGATTTCATCACCGTGTTGCCAAGCGTCACCTGCCCGTCGCCGCCGATGGCGACGCGCCCCTCGGTGCGGACCGAGACGATGGTGGTGCCGTAGATCGTGTCAGGAGAATGGGTCATGCAGGGCTCTGTCGCGAGGGCTCCGGTCGGGACCCCTTACTTAAGCCCTCGCGGCCGCAGCGCAACTCGTGCCGGTGCCGGCCTTCAGCCTTGCGGGGCGCATATGGCATCGCAACGCTTTAGCTGCTAAGACGCGCGCTCTTTCGGGAGCCTCTCGCCATGCGCACGGCCAGCATCACCCGCGCCACCAAGGAAACGCAGATTCGCCTCGCCATCGATCTCGACGGCACGGGAAAGGCGACGATCGCGACCGGAGTCGGTTTTTTCGACCACATGCTGGACCTGCTCGCGCGCCATTCGCGCATCGACATGGAGATCGAGGCCAGGGGCGATCTGCATATCGACTTCCACCACACGGTGGAGGATGTCGGCATCGCGCTCGGCCAGGCGGTGAAGACCGCACTCGGCGACATGCGCGGCGTCACCCGCTATGCCAGCCTGCATTTGCCGATGGACGAGACGCTGACCCGCGTGGCGCTCGACATTTCCGGCCGGCCGTTCCTGGTGTTCCGCACCGAGTTCCCGGCGCCGAAGATCGGCGAATTCGACACCGAACTGGTGCGCGAGTTCTTCCAGGCCTTCGCGATCAATGCCGGGCTGACGCTGCATGTCGAGACTCTGTACGGCGCCAACGCGCACCATATAGCGGAGAGCTGCTTCAAGGGACTGGCCCGCGCGCTGCGCGCGGCGGTGGCCATTGATCCGGCCGCTGTGGGGGAAATCCCTTCCACCAAGGGCAGCCTTGGCGGCTGAACACGCAGGGCTGAGGAATTCATGGCGGTCTGGACGGTCTTCGAGCCCGAGGAGGGCGACGAGCGGCGCACCACCCTCAACTGGGCGGAGGGCTTCGTCTTCGTGCCCGAGCGCCTGTCATGGAGTGCGCTGCTGTTCGCGCCGCTGGTGCTGCTGCGCCATTTTCTGTGGCTGGCCTTCCTCGTTTATATGCTGGTGCAGGGGACGGTGATCGCCGCCATCGTCTGGCTTGATCTCGACGGTCGCGCGGTCTTGCTGCTGCTGGTCGCCAACGTCACCGTGGCGGTGTTTCTTCCCGGCCTGCGCCGGGCGAAGCTGGCGGCGCGGGGCTATGAGGAGGCCGGCTGCGTGGTGGCGCCGACGCTGGACGCCGCCGAGCAGCGCTATTTCGGCGCCCGGCTCGGCAATGTCACGATGCCCCCGCTTCCGCCGCAGCCGCTGGGCGGGTCCCGCATCACTGCCGCGCCGCGGCCGGCCGAGACCGCCGTGCTCGGCCTGTTCCCGGAGGCCGCCCGATGACCCCCCCCGCCCCCGTCGCCCTGATCGACTACGGTTCCGGCAATCTGCATTCCGCCGGCAAGGCGCTGGAGCGTGCCGCGCGCGAGGGCGGCAGCGGCAAGGCCGTGCTGGTGACGGCCGACCCCGAGGTGGTGCGCCGGGCCGACCGCATCCTGCTGCCCGGCGTCGGCGCCTATGCCGACTGCCGGCGCGGGCTCGACGCCGTGCCCGGCATGGTGGAGGCGCTGACCGAGGCGGTGATGGAACGCGGCCGGCCGTTTCTCGGTATCTGCGTCGGGCTTCAGCTGATGGCGACGCGCGGGCTGGAGCATGGCGAGACCGCCGGGCTCGGCTGGATCGAGGGCGACGTCGTCAAGATCGAGCCGAGCGATCCCGCGCTGAAGATTCCGCATATGGGCTGGAATTCGCTGGATGTGGCCCGCCCGCACCCGCTGCTCGACGGCATTCCCACCGGCGAGAACGGGCTCGACGCCTATTTCGTCCATTCCTATCACCTCAAAGCCGCGCATCCGGGCGACGTGATCGCCACCACTTCCTATGGCGGCGCCATCACCGCCATGGTCGGGCGCGACAATATCGCCGGAACGCAGTTCCATCCCGAGAAGAGCCAGCGCCTCGGCCTCGCCCTTCTCGCCAATTTCCTGAAGTGGGCGCCGTGATCCTCTTTCCCGCCATCGATCTCAAGGACGGCAAGTGCGTGCGCCTGCAGCAGGGCGACATGGCACGCGCCACCATCTTCAACCACGATCCCGCGCAGCAGGCGGCGCAGTTCGAGGCGCAGGGCTTCCGCTACCTGCACATCGTCGACCTCGATGGCGCCTTTGCCGGCCAGCCGGTGAACGCGGCCGCGGTGGAACGGATTCTCGAAGCTGTCGGCATGCCGGTGCAGCTCGGCGGCGGCATACGTGACCTCGCCCGGGTCGAGGACTGGCTGGAAAAGGGCATCACCCGGGTCATTCTCGGCACCGCGGCGGTGCGCGACCCGGCCTTCGTGAAGGAGGCGGCGCGCCGCTTTCCCGGGCGGGTGGCGGTGGGTCTCGACGCCAAGGACGGGCGCGTGGCGGTGGAGGGCTGGGCCGAGACGAGCGACCTCACCGCGCTGGAACTGGCGCAGCGTTTCGAGGATGCCGGCGTCGCCGCCATCATCTACACCGACATCGCCCGCGACGGGCTGTTGAAAGGCCTCAATCTCGACGCCACCATCGGGCTGGCTGACGCCATCTCGATCCCCGTCATCGCCTCTGGCGGCCTCGCCTCGCTCGACGACGTGAAGGCGCTGCTGGAGCCGCGCGCGGCGAAGCTGGAGGGCGCCATTACAGGCCGCGCGCTCTACGACGGGCGCCTCGATCCGCGCGCCGCGCTGGCGCTGGCCGCCGGGCTTCCGGCATGAGCGGGACATCCATGCTCAAGGTCCGCGTCATCCCCTGCCTCGACGTCAAGGACGGGCGTGTCGTCAAGGGCGTGAAATTCGTCGATCTGCGCGACGCCGGCGATCCGGTGGAGGCGGCCAAGGCCTATGACGCCGCCGGCGCCGACGAATTGTGCTTCCTCGACATCACGGCCAGTGTCGAGGCACGCGGCACGCTGATCGACGTGGTCAGCCGCACTGCCGAACAATGCTTCATGCCGCTCACCGTCGGCGGTGGCGTGCGCACGGTGGAGGACATCCGCGCACTGCTCAACGCCGGCGCCGACAAGGTGTCGATCAACACGGCGGCGGTGAACCGGCGGGCGTTCGTGCGCGAGGCGGCGGAAAAATTCGGCGAGCAGTGCATCGTCGTCGCCATCGACGCCAAGAAGGTCTCCGCCGAGGGCGAGCCCGACCGCTGGGAGATTTTCACCCATGGCGGGCGCAACCGCACCGGCCTCGACGCGGTGGGCTACGCCAGGGAGGTGGCGGCGCTCGGCGCCGGCGAGATCCTGCTCACCTCGATGGACCGCGACGGTACCGGCGAGGGCTTCGACCTGAAGCTCACCCGCGCCATTTCCGACGCGGTGAGCGTGCCGGTCATCGCCTCCGGCGGCGTCGGCACGCTGGATCACCTCGTCGACGGCATTCGCGAGGGCAGGGCTTCGGCGGTGCTGGCGGCCTCCATCTTCCATTTCGGCACCTTCACCATCGGTGCCGCCAAGGACGCCCTCGCCGGGGCCGGGCTTCCGGTTCGTCTTGGCGGCGGCGACATCGAGGAGGCCGGCCGATGAACGACACGCCCGCCCGCGTCACGCTGGAAGACCTCGCCGCGATCGTCGCCTTCCGGGCCAGCGGCGCGGGCGAGGGGTCCTATACGCGCTCGCTCATCGCCAAGGGCGTCGCCAAATGCGCCCAGAAGCTCGGTGAGGAAGCAGTGGAGACGGCGCTCGCCGCCGTCGGGTCCGATACCAAAGCCGTCGTTTCCGAAAGTGCCGATCTTCTCTACCATCTGGTCGTGCTGCTTCAGGCGCGCGGTGTGTCCCTGGAAGACGTCTATGCGGAACTGGGTCGCCGGACGAACCAGTCCGGCCTTGAGGAAAAGGCGTCTCGTCCCAGGGGCTGAGAGCGCCACGAGCGGCGTGCGCGGCACGGCAGGGCGCGCCCGAACGGGCGGTATCACGTCTCGTCCTAAAGTGGTATACGGTCGACCAACGCTTGGCGCTTTGAATGTCCGGGCGAGCCGGGAAACGCTGCCATGGAATTGAAGCTCGACGGTGCGGGGCTGTCGCCCTTCCGCAATTTCAGCCGCGCCGAATGGGCGGCCTTGCGTGCCGACACGCCCCAGCCGCTGATGGCGGATGAAATACAGAGGCTTCAGGGCCTCAATGACCGCCTGTCGATTCCCGAAATCGAGGAGATCTACCTGCCGCTGTCGCGGCTGCTGTCGATCTATGTCGGGGCGACGCAGAAGCTGTTCCGGCAGATGCAGAAATTCCTCGGTCCCGAGCAGAACGGCAAGATGCCCTACATCATTGGCGTCGCCGGTTCGGTGGCGGTGGGCAAGTCGACGACCGCGCGCGTGCTGCAGGCGCTGCTGGCGCGCTGGCCGAACACGCCGAAGGTGGCGCTGGTCACCACCGACGGCTTTCTCCTGCCCAACGCCGTGCTGGAGCAGGAAGGGCTGATGGGCCGCAAGGGCTTTCCCGAAAGCTACGACCTGCCGGCGCTGCTGCATTTCCTCACCGACATCAAGGCGGGGCGGCGCCCGGTGCGGGCGCCGGTCTACAGCCATTTCGCCTATGACGTGACGCCGAACGCGATGGTCGAGGTCGACCAGCCGGACATCCTCATCGTCGAGGGGCTGAACGTGCTGCAGACCAGCCGCCCGCCCAAGGACGGCAAGGGCATTCCCTTCGTCTCCGACTTCTTCGACTTCAAGGTCTATATCGACGCCGACGAGACCATCCTCGAGCGCTGGTATGTGGAGCGCTTCATGCGCCTGCGGGGCACGGCCTTCCGCGACCCGAAGGCTTATTTCCACCGCTATTCCAGCCTGACCGACGCCGAGGCCGACGCCACCGCCCGCGCCATCTGGCGCTCGATCAACCTCGTGAACCTGCGCGAGAATATCCTGCCCACCCGCCAGCGCGCCGACCTCATCCTGCGCAAGGGCGGCGACCACGAGGTCGAACTGGTCTCGCTGAGGAAGCTCTAGAGAGTGGCGATGGAAGCGCCGATCGAGATCGTGCCGGGCTGCCTCTACTGGCCCGGCTGGCTGGACCGGGCGGGGCAGGAGTCGCTGGCGGCCGATCTGCGCGCGATTCTGGCCAAGGCACCGCTGTTCACCCCGCGCATGCCGCGTACCGGAAAGCCGTTCTCGGTGCGCATCTCAAGCTGCGGCCGGCTCGGCTGGGTGTCGGACGTGGCCGGCTATCGCTACCAGCCGACGCATCCCGAGACCGGCGAGGCCTGGCCGCCCATGCCGCCGGCGCTCATTCGCGCCTGGGCGGAACTGGCGGGGACGGCGCTGGCGCCGGAGGCATGCCTGATCAACTGGTACGCGCCCGGCGCGCGGATGAGCCTGCACCAGGACCGCGACGAGGAGGAATTTTCCGCTCCCGTCCTGTCGCTGTCACTGGGCGACACCGCCCTGTTCCGCATCGGTGGCACGGCGCGCAAGGACCCTACCCGCTCGTTCCGGCTCGCCTCGGGCGACGCGCTGCTGCTGGCGGGCCCGGCGCGGCTGGCCTTTCACGGCATCGACCGGGTGTTTCCCGAGACCTCCACCGTTCTGAGGCAGCCGGGCCGCATCAATCTGACGTTACGTCGGGTGCATCGGGCCGGCCTGAGCGAATTTCCGCCTTGATGAACCCGCAGAAAGAGCCAAGTTACGGCTTCCGAAAGCTCGAAGGATTGCGAATGCGCCTTGTTGCCCGTCTTGCCGCCTCTGTTGCCGCCGTCGCTTTGTCGCTGATTGTGCTCGGCCTGCCCGCCTCCGCCCAGACCAAGACGATTTTCGCCAATGACGGCACGATCGGCATCGTCCCGCCGGAGGGCATGGTGACCGTGCCGGGTGTGCCCGGCTTCCAGGATCGCGCCGCCAGTGCCTCGATTCTGGTTCTGGAGATGCCCAAGCGCGCCTATACCGAGATCACCGCGAACTTCGCGTCCGAGGAACTGCAGAAGCAGGGCGTCACGGTCGAGCAGCGGCGCGATGTCACGCTGGCTGACGGCGTGCCGGCCTTGCTGCTGAAGGGTTTCCAGACCGTGGGCGCCGGGGCGCTGAAGAAATGGATCCTGATCGCCGGCGGCAAGGATCAGACCGGCATGGTAACGGTTCAGTTCCCGGAGGCCGCCTCGGCCCGCTACCCCGACGCGACGGTCGAGAAGGCGCTCGAGACGGTGGTCTTCCGTGCCCCGCCGAGTACCGAGGAGATGCTCGCCAAGCTGCCCTTCACCCTCCGCGATCTGGCCGGCTACACGGTCATGAAGGTGGTCGGTACCAGCGCCGTGCTGCTGACCAAGGACGAGGCGGGTGAAACCGAGCCGAAGAGCCAGTCCTTCTTCATCGTTGCCGTCGGGCCGGGCGAGATCCGCGAAGACGAGCGCGAAGGCGTCGCCAAGCGCGCGATATCGAGCGTGCCGGGGATCAAGGAACTGCGCATCGAGCGCGGCGGTCCGCTTCGCGTCGGCGGTCAGCCCGGCTTCGAACTGATCGGCAACGCGCTGGACCAGCAGAGCGACCAGCCAGTCAAGGTGGCGCAGTGGCTGAGCTTCGGCCGCAATGGCTATCTGCGCATGGTCGGCGTGGCGCCGACGGAGAATTTCGACGCCGACTACGGCGCCATGCGCGCCCTGCGCGACGGAGTCACGCTGCGCTGACCTGCCGGCGTGGAGCAGCGCAAACGAAAAGGGCCCCTTGCAGGGGCCCTTTTTTACCGGCCGCCTTGCGCCGTGTACTCAGCCCTCGTTGGCCGGGGCTTCCGCCGGCGCCGCCTTGGGGCCACCCTTGGAGACGCCGACCAGCGCCGGGCGCAGCACGCGTTCGCCAAGCTTGTAGCCCGGCTGGATCACCTGGACCACGGTGCCGGACGGCACCTCGGTAGTAGGCACCTCGAACATCGCCTGATGCATGTTCGGGTCGAATTTCGCGCCTTCCGCCTCGATCCGCGCCACGCCATGCTTGGACAGGGCCTGCATGAGGGCGCGCCCGGTGAGGTCGATGCCCTCCAGCAGCGTCTTCAGCGTCCCCTCGGCCTTGGCGCGCGAATCGGCGTCGATGGCGCCTATCGCCCGATCGAAATCGTCGGCGACGGTGAGGACGTCGCGGGCGAAGCCGGTGATGCCGTAGACCTTGGCGTCGGCCACCTCGCGCTCGGCGCGGCGGCGCACATTGTCGGCCTCGGCGAAGGCGCGCAGGAACTTGTCCTTGAGCGCGGCGATCTCGGCCTCCAGACGCTCCTTCTCGGCCGCGAACTGGGCGGCGAGGTCGTCCGGCGCGTCCGCAGCGCCGTGCTCGGCGTCGACAGCCTGATCGCCCATTTCGGGCTGGTCAGCCGGAGTGCGGTTCTCGTCGCTCATGAATACCTCGTCGAAGAATGAACAGGCCCGGCGGCGGGCCGCGCGGACGCCCGCCATATCGGGACGGACAGCGCAAAAATCAAGCCGCGTCAATCCCCGGGCCGGAAAGCACACGGCTCACCACGCGGGCGGTGAAGTCGACCATGGGTACGATGCGGGCATAGTTCAGGCGGGTGGGACCGATGACGCCGAGCACGCCGACCACCCGGCCCTGCCCGTCGCGATAGGGTGCCACGATGGTGGAGGAGCCCGACAGCGAGAACAGCTTGTTCTCCGAGCCGATGAAGATGCGCAGCCCCTGCGCGTCCTCGGCCCGGCCGAGCAGGTCGACCACTTCCTGCTTGGCCTCCAGGTCGTCGAACAGCAGCCGCACCCGCTCCAGATCCTCGATCGCCCTGAGATCGTGCAGCAGCCGGGTCTGCCCGCGCACGATCAGCCGCCGGTCGGCTTTCTCGCCGCCCGACCAGCTGGCCATGCCGCTCTCGACCACGCGGGCGGTGACCTCGTCGAGCTCGGCGCGGCGGGCGGCCAGCGTGCGCTCCACCTCGGTGCGCAGCTCCGCCAGCGTGCGTCCGCGCGTCAGCGAGGAGAGGAAGTTGGTCGCCTCCACCAGCGCCGAGGCGGGCAGGCCCTTGGGCAGCGGCACCAGCCGGTTCTCGACCTCGCCATCCTCGGAGACCAGAATCAGCAGCGCCCGGCTGGGGTCGAGCGGCACGAACTCGATGTGCTTGAGCCGCACATCGGTCTTGCCGGCGGTGACAACGCCGGCGCCGCGCGACAGGCCGGAGAGCAGGTTGGAGGCTTCCGCCAGCACACCGTCGACCGTCTGGGCGCGGGCGGCGGCGCGCACCTGGGTCTCGATCGAATTGCGCTCGTCCTCGGAGACGTCGCCGATCTCCAGCAGCGCGTCGACGAAGAACCGCAGGCCGCGCTCGGTCGGCAGTCGCCCGGCGCTGGTGTGGGGCGCGAAGATGAGGCCGGCCGCTTCAAGGTCCGCCATCACATTGCGCACCGAGGCCGGCGACAGGGTCATCGGAATGAGCCGGGAGATATTGCGCGACCCCGCCGGCTCGCCCGTGGCCAGATAAGTCTCGACGATCTGCCGGAAAATCTCGCGCGAGCGCTCGTCGAGCCGGGCGAGCTGGGGCGCGCTTGCGGACAGAAATGGATCGAGAGGCATCGCTGGGCCGGTCCCTTGTCGCTTCCCGGTGCGTCGGGTCTCTATTATCTCGGCAATCGCGCGGCGTGTGCAAGGCTGCGCCGCCCTGCCGGCCCGCCCATCGCCGCCCTGCGGCGATTGCACCCGGCCCGCGCCGCCCTTACAAGGACCGGCCATAGGGCGTCCCCGCCCACCGCTCAGGAGACCTGCCGCATGCGCCCTTCCCGCCGCCTTCCCGACGAGATGCGGGCCGTGAGCTTCGAGCGGGGCGTGCTGCGCCATGCCGAGGGCTCCTGCCTGGTGAAATTCGGCGAGACCCATGTGCTGGTGGCCGCCACGCTGGAAGAACGCCTGCCGCCCTGGCTCAAGGGGCAGGGGCGCGGCTGGGTGACGGCGGAATACGGCATGCTGCCGCGCGCCACCCATGAGCGCACCCGCCGCGAGGTCACTTCCGGCAAGCCGTCCGGCCGTACCCAGGAAATCCAGCGCCTGATCGGCCGCGCGCTGCGCGCGGTGGTCGACCTCGAAAAGCTCGGCGAGCGCCAGATCACGGTGGATTGCGACGTCATCCAGGCCGATGGCGGCACCCGTACCGCCTCCGTCACCGGGGCGTGGATCGCGCTTTACGATTGCCTGAGCTGGATGAAGGCGCGCGGCATGCTTCCCGCCATCCCGCTGCGCGACCATCTCGCCGCCGTCTCCTGCGGCATCGTCGACGGCGAGCCGCGCCTCGACCTCGACTATGCCGAGGATTCCGAGGCCCATACTGACGTCAATTTCGTCATGACCGGCTCGGGCGGCTTCGTCGAGGTGCAGGGCACCGCCGAGAAGACGCCCTTCTCCGAGGATGAGTTCAACGCCATGCTCGGTCTCGCCCGCAAGGGCGTCGCCAAGCTGGTCGACCTGCAGAAGCTGGCCGTCGCATGAGCACGGCCCCGCACCGCCGGCTCGAAGGCCGCGTCGTCATCGCCACGCATAATCCGGGCAAGCTGGAGGAGATGCGCGGCCTGCTGGCGCCCTATGGCATCGACGCGGTGTCGGCGGGCGAACTCGACCTGCCCGAGCCGGAGGAGACCGGCCTCACCTTCACCGAGAATGCCCGCATCAAGGCGGTCGCCGCCGCGACCGCCACCGGGCTGCCCGCCTTCGCCGACGATTCCGGCCTGTGCGTCGACGCGCTCGGCGGCGCACCGGGGCTCTACACCGCCCGCTGGGCCGGGCCGGAAAAGGACTTCATGGCGGCGATGACCCGCGTCGAGGAGGAACTGCGCGATGCCGGCGCGGAACTGCCCGACCTTCGCCGCGCCCATTTCATCTCGGCGCTGTGCCTTGCCTGGCCCGATGGCCATGTCGAGGACTTCGAAGGCGTGGTGAACGGCACGCTGGTGTGGCCGCCGCGCGGCCCGGCCGGCTTCGGCTACGACCCGATGTTTCAGCCGGATGGTCAGCCCGAGGACAATCCACGCACGTTCGGCGAGATGACCGGTGCCGAGAAGCACGGCCTGCCGCCGCTCGGCCGTGGCCTGTCGCATCGCGCCCGCGCCTTCATGGCGCTGGCGCAGGCCTGCCTCGGGGCGACATTTGACTGAGTGGAAGCCCGCGTTGCCGCCGGCCGATCCCGGATTCGGCGTCTATGTGCACTGGCCGTTCTGCAAGGCCAAATGCCCCTATTGCGACTTCAACTCGCATGTCCGCCACGCCCCGCCCGACCAGGCGCGCTTCGTCGCCGCCTTCAGGGCCGAGATCGCCCATACGCGGGCGCGCATCGGCCAGCGGCGCACCGAGAGCGTGTTCTTCGGCGGCGGCACGCCCTCGCTGATGGAGCCGGGCACGGTCGGGGCGATCCTCGACGCCATCGATGCCGCCTGGCCGCTCGACGCGCGGGCCGAGGTGACGCTGGAGGCCAACCCGACCAGCGTCGAGGCCGGGCGTTTCCGCGGCTACCGCGCGGCGGGGGTCAACCGCGTTTCGCTCGGCGTGCAGGCGCTGGACGATGCGGCGCTGAAGGCGCTCGGCCGCATGCACACGGCTGAGGAGGCGCTGGGCGCGGTGGCGGTGGCGCGCGCGGCGTTCGAGCGCGTCTCCTTCGACCTCATCTATGCCCGCCCGGACCAGAAGCCGGAGGACTGGGCGCGGGAACTGGGCCGGGCCATCGATGAGGGCTGCGAGCATCTCTCGCTTTATCAACTCACCATCGAGGATGGTACGCCCTTCGCCGCGCTGCACCGCGCCGGCCGGCTCATCGTGCCGGGGGACGAGGTCGCCCGCGCCCTGTGGGACGTGACGCAGGAGACCACGAGCGCCGCCGGGCTGCCCGCCTACGAGATTTCCAACCATGCCCGCCCCGGCGCCGAGAGCCGGCACAACCTGCTCTACTGGCGCTATGGCGAATATGCCGGCCTCGGCCCCGGCGCGCATGGACGGCTCGACACGCCGGAGGGCCGCGTCGCCACCTCGACCGAGCGTGGGCCGGAGCCATGGCTGGCCCGCGTCGAGGCGGAAGGTCACGGCGGGATCGTCGACGAGCCGCTCACCCGCGCCGAGCAGGCCGACGAATATCTGCTGATGGGCCTGCGCCTCGCCGAGGGTATCGACCGCGCCCGCTTCGCCCGCCTTGCCGGCCGGGCGTTCGATCCGGTGCGGGTCGCGGCGCTGCTGGAGGAGGGCATGATCGCCGAACTTCCCGGCGAACGTCTGCGCGCCACCGCGCTCGGCCTGCCGGTGCTCGACGCCATCGTCGCCGATCTGGCGGCGTGAGGGCCCGCGTCACCCCTGCGCGAAGCTGCGCGGGGCGGGGCTGACGATCTGGGTGGCGCCGCCGGAGATCTGCATCACCGCCAGCCCGCGCTGGTTGGTGCCGTCGGCGCGAAAGCGGAAGATGCCATCGACGCCAGAGAAGCCCGAGGGGTTCTGGATCGCCGCATCGGTGATGCCGGTCTCGCCATAGCTGTTGACCAGCGCCGCCATCAGCGACACCGCATCGTGCGAGAGGGTGGTGGTGCGCACCGGCTCGCTGCCGAACCGCGCCCGGTAGCGCGCGGCGAAGGCGCGGAAGCCGGCCGGGTCGGGCGCGGCGAAGATGCCGCCGTTCACCGCCGGATTGCCGAACAGCCTGGCATCGTCCCACAGCCCGGTGCCGATGAGCTGCTTGCCGGAAAGGGAGGCGCCGGCGGCGGTCATCGCCTGCAGGATCTGCGGCACCGTGTCGGCGGCGTCGGGAAGGAATACTGCGTCCGCCTGTGCCACCGAGCCGGAGAGGCGGCGCGCGGCCTCCGCATACTGGCCGGACGCGTAGCGCTCCAGCCCGATGACGCGCCCGCCCACCTTGGGCACGGTCTCGCGGAAGGCGGCCTCGACCACCGATCCGTAGGCGTTGTCCGGCACCAGCCCGACAAAGGAGCGCCGGCCGAGCGAGGCGGCATAGCGGATCGCCCGGTCGACATCGGTTTGCGGCAGGAAGCTGAGCAGATAGACGCCCTGCGCCGCCACGTTGGTGTCGGTGGAGAAGCCGACCAGGGGCACGCCGCGCTGGCGCGCCACCTGCCCGGCGGCGCCGACCGAATGGGCGAACAGCGGGCCGATGATGGCGCGCGCGCCTTCGTCCAGCACCTGCTGGGCGGCGGCCTGCGCCCCCGGCCCGGTGCCGCCATCGTCCTTGACGATCAGGCGGATGCGGGCGCCGGCGAATTCCGAAAGCGCCATCTCGGCCGCGTTGCGCAGCGACAGCGCCACCGCGCCGGCATTGCCGCTGGCGCCGAGCGGCAGGATCAGGCCGATCGGCGTTCCGGTGCCGAGGCCGGCATTGGGGTCCGGCGGCAGGTCGGGCGCGGGAAGCGCGGCCTGCGGCGTGCCGACATCCGGCCCCGAGGAGCAGGCGGCAAGGCTCGCTGCGCCGGCCATCACGAGGAAGCTGCGCCGGCTGGCCCGCCAGCGGCCGCTGGCGTTCGGCGCGGCCATCTCCGCGGCGCTCGGCGCAGGTGTGTGCTTTGCGTTCATGCGGTGCGTTGTTCGGTTCGGCTCCGCGCCCGCCACCTTGGCCGACGTCGCTGTCTCCCTTTTAGGACGGGCAGACTCGCCCTGTCACCTTGCCGCCGGCTGCCCCGGCCGGAAAGGACGACATATTCACCCGCCCGGGCATGATCCGGGAGGCGCGAAGCCCCGCCGCCTCCGCTTTTGCACACGACGCATGACGGGGCCGACGCCGCTCTCTACAATGCGCCGCCATGACGCTTGCCCCCGAGACCGCCTCTTCCCGCAGCTTCCGCATCGGCGCGCACGGCTTTGCCGCCGCACGGCCGCAACCCGGCCTGTACATCGTCGCCACGCCGATCGGCAATCTTGGCGACGTTACCCTGCGCGCGCTTGAAACGCTGGCGGCGGCCGATGTCATCGCTTGCGAGGACACCCGCATTACCCGGCGGCTGCTGGATCGTTACGGTATCGAAACGCGGCTGGTCGCCTATCACGACCACAATGCCGAGCAGACCCGCCCGCGCCTGCTGGCGCGGCTCGCCGAGGGAGCGGTGGTGGCGCAGGTGTCGGATGCCGGCACGCCGCTGGTTTCCGATCCCGGCTACAAGCTGGTGGCGGCGGCCATCGAGGCCGGGCATCGCGTCGTTCCGCTGCCGGGCGCCTCGGCCAGCCTCGCCGCGCTGGTGGCGGCGGGGCTGCCGACCGACCGTTTCTTCTTCGAGGGGTTTCTGCCGGCCAAGAGCGGCGCCCGCCGTACCCGCATCAGCGAGCTGAAGACGCTGCCGGCGACGCTGTTGCTCTATGAGAGCGGCCCGCGCCTGCCCGACAGCCTCGCCGACCTCGCCGAGGGCCTCGGCGCTCGCCCGGCGGCGGTGTGCCGGGAACTCACCAAGGCGTTCGAGGAGGCGCGGCGCGACACGCTGGACGCGCTCGCCGCGTTCTATGCCGAGGCCGGTCCGCCCCGGGGCGAGATCGTCATCGTGGTCGGCGCGCCCGGGGCCGAGGAATCGAGCGAGGCCGATCTCGACGTCGCGCTGAAGCAGGCGCTCGCCAGCCTGTCGGTGAAAGATGCGGCGGCGGCGGTGGCCACCGCGACCGGCCTTCCCCGACGCGCCGTCTATGCCCGCGCGCTCGCCCTGCAGAGCGGCGATGGTTGACCGGACGCCTCAGCTCCGCCGCGCCGCCTTCACCCGCGGGCTGGAGGCGGAGGCGACCGCCGCGGCGCTGTTCGAGGCCGACGGCTTCGTCATCCTGCACAAGCGGGTGCGCACGCCGCGCGGCGAGATCGACCTGGTGGCGCGGCGCGCGGAGCTGCTGGTGTTCGTCGAGGTGAAGGCCCGCCTCTCGCTTCGTTCCGCTGCCGAATCGATTCTTCCGCGCCAGCGCCGGCGGATCGTGGGCGCGGCGGAAATCTTTCTCGCCCGTCACCCCGAGCTGGCCGGGCTGGACATGCGGCTCGATGTCGTGCTGGTGGCGCCGGGGACGCCGCCGTTGCATCTGCCCGGGGCCTTCGAGGCGGAATGACCCGGCGCCCGTGGCGCGGTGCCGCGCGAGCGATTAAACAGGAAGGCGAATGCCGCCAGGCGCCATCCTGTCGCGCCGGCTCCCTCCTGTCGCAGACGGAACTCCCATGAGCCTCAACGTTGCCGTCCAGATGGACCCGATCGACCGCATCAACATCGCGGGTGATTCCGCCTTCGCCCTGCTGCTGGAAGCGCAGGCGCGCGGCCACGCGCTGTCCTACTACACCACCGACCGCCTCGCGATGCGCGACGGCGAGGTGTTCGCCACCGTGCAGCCACTGGCGGTGCGCGACGTGAAGGGCGACCATTTCACCCTCGGCGCCCCGCACCGCGTGCGGCTCGATTCGTTCGACGTGATCCTGATGCGGCAGGACCCGCCCTTCGACATGAACTACATCACCGCGACGCATCTGCTCGAGCGCATCCATCCGCGCACGCTGGTGGTCAACGATCCCGCCCATGTGCGCAACGCGCCGGAAAAGATCTTCGTCACTGAATTTCCAGACCTGATGCCGCCGACGCTGATTACCCGCGACCTCGACGAGATCAAGGCGTTCCGCGAGGAGTTCGGCGACATCGTGGTGAAGCCGCTCTATGGCCATGGCGGTGCCTCGGTGTTCCGGCTCACCCGCGACGATCTCAATTTCGGCTCGCTCTACGACCTGTTCGCCACCACCTTCCGCGAGCCCTGGGTGGTGCAGCGCTTCATTCCCGAGGTGAAGCATGGCGACAAGCGCATCATCCTGGTTGACGGGGTGTTCGCCGGCGCGGTCAACCGGGTGCCCAGCGAGGGCGACCTGCGCTCCAACATGGTGCGCGGCGGGGCCGCGGCGGAAACCGACCTGACGGCGCGCGAGCGCGAGATCTGCGGGCGGCTGGGGCCGGCGCTGCGCGCGCGCGGGCTGCTGCTGACCGGCATCGACGTGATCGACGGCAACCTCACCGAGATCAACGTCACCGCGCCCACCGGAATCCGGGCGATTCGCCGGCTCGGCGGGCCGGATATCGCCGTGACGGTGTGGGATGTGATCGAGGCCAAGCGCGGCTGATTCAGGCGCCCTCGTCGCGGGGAGGGCACCGATCCGGCACCGAAACGAAAACGGCACCGCCTCGGTTTCGAGACAGTGCCGTTACCTGTGCGCGGGAGCCTGCCGCGCCGTTCAGTGGACGCTGAGCGTCACCAGTTCGTTCTGCATCGCATTGGCCAGCGCCGCCTCGCGGCTGTCGGTCAGCATGATCGGCGTGCCGTCGGCCGCGTGCAGGGTGAACAGCGTCAGCCCCGGCGCGAGATGCGCCTGCGGGAACATGTCGGACGCCTCCTCGGAACGGATGGTCCGGAGATAGGCGATGTGCCCGCCGCCCAGATTGGCGAAATCCTCCGCCGTCAGGGCGCCAGCCAGCGCCGAACCGGCGGAGGCGGCGTCGATATGGAATTCATTGGTCATGATCCGCAACTCCTCTGCTTACAGCCGAGACCGGCTTCGGGCCCCGTCATTCGTCCGTCGCTATGGTGATACGCCGGACGACGCGTTCCGGTTCCGGCCGAACCAGGTCTACCGAAAGCAGTCCATTCTTCAGTTCCGCACCGACGACCCGCATGCCTTCGGCCAGCACGAAGATGCGCTGGAACTGGCGCGCGGCGATGCCACGATGAAGGTAGATCCGCTCCGGCTCCTCGGCCTGACGGCCGCGGATGACCAGCTCCTTTTCCTCCACCGTCACCTCCAGCTGTTCGCGGGTGAAGCCCGCGACGGCCAGGGTGATGCGGAGCCTGTCAGGCTGTTCCAGCGACACGACCCGTTCCACATTGTAGGGCGGGTAGCCGTCAGAACCTTTCATGACACGGTCGAGCGCCCGCTCGACCTCGTCAAAGCCGAGCAGGAAGGGGCTCGACAGCGAGGGAATACGCGACATGCTCCCAAAGTCCTCGTCTTGAAGCGACTTTGTGTGATGGGACCCCGTCAGGGCATCCCGTTGGGGTCGATATGGGGGAGGGTCGGGGTCCGCGCAAGTCGCGTGGGGATCGCACGTGCTCTGCACGCTGGCCGCAGGGTATGGCCGCGCCTGCGGAGGGCGCGCGTGGGCACGCTGGGACCGCCGGATATAACGGGGTGGGCGAAAAGGTGGCGCGCGACCTATCCGCGATGCGCGGGGGGCTCGTGCCGGCCGTGCCCGGGGTCGAGCCGCAGCCAATCAGGCGGCGTGGCGCTCGCCATTCACGCCGAAATGGTCGAGATAGCGCGGGTTGATCTTCTCGACCGGCAGCACGATGAGGACGTCGGTGGTGCCGAACTGGCGATCCACCACGGCGCCGCGGCCGATCTGGGCACCGAGGCGCAGATAGCCCTTGATCAGCGGCGGCAGCGCGGCCAGCGCCGCCTTGGCGTCGAGCGTCTCGACGCTGACGAGGTCCATGCGGGCGGCGCTGTGCGGCAAGGCGTCGGCCGCCCATTCCGGATCGGTGGGGGCGAAATGATGCAGGAAGGCGAGCGGGCGGGCGAGCGCCTGCGGATCGACGCCCTCCAGGCTGGCGCAGCCGAACATCACGTCGATGCCATGCCGGCGCACATAGGCCCAGATGCCGTGCCAGAGCAGTTCCACCGTGCGCTTGTTGCGGTAGGAAGCGAGCACGCAGGAGCGGCCGAGCTCGAGGAAGCGCCGGTGCGGATGACGCGCCAGCAGCGGGGCGATGTCGAACTCGCCGGCGGTGTAGAAGCCGCCATGACGGCCGGCGATGTCCTGCCGCAGCAGCCGATAGGTGCCGACGACGCGGGGCACGCGCCGACCGCGGACCAGGCGGCACGAATCATGGTCGAGCACCAGAAGGTGGTCGCAGATGCCGTCGAAGGCGTCGACATCGCGCCGTGCGAGCCGCATCGCGGCGGCGGGGATGGCCGACATTTCCTCGTAGAACACCTCGTAGCGCAGGCGCTGGGCGCGGCGCACGTCCGCCGCCGTCACCGCCAGGCGCACTTCCAGCGCGCCGATCCGCCCCAGCGTCGCCGGGCCCGGCTCGCCCCGGCTCTCGCGATGGCGCAGGCCCGAATAGGACCGCAAGGCCGGCAGCAGGCGGGAAGGGGTGAAGGCGGCAGGCACCAGCCGCAGCGGCGCTGTGCCGGCAGCGGCGGCCGGCAGCGGCTGGGGCAGCGGCGCCAGTGAGAGAGCCTTTGGCGTGAAAAAGCTGCGCAGAGCCGTGAGGCCGGGCGTGGCGAGTGAGGCGGTCCGCGACGCAACCCGTGAGGCGGGAGGTGTCTCGACAGTCCCGTCGGCGAGCAGTTGCGTCATGACCGGCCCCCACGCTGATCTTCACTATAGCGTTATATGACAGGAATCACATTTCTCGGACGCTCATGTGACAGCGGTGCCGCCCGCCCTCGGCGAAATGGCGGCCGGCCCCGGCAGGCCGTCATGCGGCGGCGGCATTGCGGTCGGCGGCGGCGCGATAGGCGAGGGCCTCGGCGAGATGGGGGCGCCCGACCGATTCGGCACCCGCGAGATCGGCCAGCGTGCGCGCCACGCGCAATACCCGGTGATAGCCGCGGGCCGAGAGCCGCATGAGCCGGGCGGCGTCCGCGAGCAGCGCCGTGCCGGCCTCGTCGGGTGTCGCGATGTCCTCCAGCACCGGCCCGCCCGCCTCCGCATTGGTGAACAGATCGGGCCGGCCGAGGGCAAGGAAGCGCTCGCGCTGCGCCCGCCTTGCCTGCGCGACCCGGGCGGCGACCGCCGCGCTGGGCTCGGAGGGGCCGGGGCGCACCAGATCGACCGCGGCCACCGCCGGCACGTCGAGATGCAGGTCCACCCGGTCGAGGAACGGGCCGGACAGCCGCGCCTGATACTCCGCCGCGCAGCGCGGCCCGCGGCGGCAGGTCTGGCCCGGTTCGCCGGCCCGGCCGCAACGGCAGGGGTTCATCGCCGCGATGAGCTGGAAGCGGGCCGGGTAGGAGATGCGGTGATTGGCGCGGGCGATCACCGCTTCCCCCGTCTCCAGCGGCTGGCGCAGCGAATCGAGGACGGCGGGCGTGAACTCGGGAAGTTCGTCGAGGAACAACACGCCGTTATGGGCCAGCGAGACCTCGCCCGGCCGGGCCCGCATGCCGCCGCCCACCATCGCCGCCATGCTGGCGGAGTGATGGGGCGCGCGGAAGGGGCGCCGGCTGGTGAGCGCGCCGCCCTGCAGATTGCCGGCGACCGAGGCGATCATCGACACTTCGAGCAGCTCGGAAGGGGTGAGCGGCGGCAGGATCGAGGGCAGGCGCTGCGCCAGCATGGACTTGCCGGCGCCCGGAGGACCGCTGAGCAGCAGGTTGTGGCGTCCGGCGGCGGCGATTTCCAACGCCCGCCGGGCGGTTTCCTGGCCCTTCACGTCGGCAAGGTCCGGCAGGTTCGGCACACCCCCTTCCAGCCGGGGCTCGGGTCGGGCGAGAAACTGGCGGCCGGCGAAATGGTTGACGAGCTGGATCAGCGAGTGCGGCGCCAGCACCGCCATGTCCGGGCTGGCCCACGCCGCTTCCGGGCCGCAGGCCTCCGGGCAGATGAGGCCATGGCCGCGCGCATTGGCGCCGATGGCGGCCGGCAGCACCCCGGCGACGGCGGCGATGCGCCCGTCGAGCGCGAGTTCGCCGACGACGGTGAAGCCGTCCAGCGCGTCGGAGGCGATGGCGCCGATCGCCGCCATCAGCCCCAGCGCGATCGGCAGGTCGTAATGGCTGCCCTCCTTCGGCAGGTCGGCCGGTGCGAGGTTGACGGTAATGCGCCGGGCCGGCAGAGCGAGACCGGACGCGGTGAGCGCGGCACGCACCCGCTCCTTCGCCTCGGTGACGGCCTTGTCCGCCAATCCGACCAGATTGAAGGCCGGAAGTCCCGGGCTCACCTGGACTTGAACATCAACCGGGCGTGTCTCGACACCCTCGAACGCCACCGTTGCTATGCGCTGGACCATCGCCGTCCCCCCGCCGAGGCTCCGGCGCGCCGTCACGATGCGGCCAGGCTGGTGGCAGGATACGGAGTCAGGCGATCACGTCAAGAACATTGCATGAACAAAAGGTCGAATGGCGCGACCGGGGTCCAATATGGGCCACGCAGATCTACGATAGAAAAATTCTATCAAGGCACGGAACACCTGAATTGATTTCGGTTTCGTCGCGTACCATCTTCACCTTTGGAAAATTCTAAAAGAAGGCTACGGGAGAAATGCCGCATTACGAACCCTGGAGCGAAGAGCGTGCTCGCGCGGTGGTCGATGAGTTCGCTCATCTCGAAGGCCCGCTGATGCCCATGCTCCATGCGGTGCAGGAGACGTTCGGGCATGTGCCCGACGCCATCGTGCCGATGCTGGCGGAGAAGCTGAACGTGTCGCGCGCCGAGGTCCATGGCGTGGTCACCTTCTATCACGATTTCCGCCACGAGCCGGCCGGCCGCCACGTGCTGAAGCTCTGCCGTGCCGAGGCCTGCCAGGCGGCGGGTGGCGACGCGCTGGCCGAGCATGCCGAGCATCGGCTGGGCTGCAAGCTCGGCGAGACCACGGCGGATGGCCGCGTCACCGTGGAGCCGATCTACTGCCTCGGCCTCTGCGCCACGGCGCCGTCGGCCATGCTGGACGGCAAGATCGTGGCGCGGCTCACCGAGCGTCGGCTCGACGCCCTGATCGTGGAGGCGCAGTCGTGACCGTTCGCATCTATGTACCCAAGGACGCCTGCGCCATCGCCTGCGGCGCCGACGAGGTCGCCGAGGCGATCACCGCCGCCGCGCTGGCCCGCAAGGAGCCGGTCGAGATCGTCCGCAACGGCTCGCGCGGCATGCTGTGGCTGGAGCCGATGGTCGAGGTCGTCACCGAGGAAGGCCGCGTCGCCTATGGCCCGGTTGAGGCCGGCGACGTCGAAGGGCTGTTCGCGGCCGGCTTTCTGAAGGGCGACGCCCATGCGCTGCGCATCGGCAAGCCGGAGGAGCATCCCTTCCTTGCCAGGCAGACACGCCTGACCTTCGCGCGCTGCGGCATCATCGACCCGGCCTCCTATGAAGACTACCGCGCCCATGGCGGCTATCGCGGGCTGGAGCGGGCGCTTGCCCTCGGCCCGGCGGACATCATCGAAGAGGTCAAGAAGTCGGGCCTGCGCGGACGCGGCGGCGCCGGCTTCCCGACCGCCATCAAGTGGAAGACGGTGGCGGACGCCAAGGGCGACCGCAAATACATCGTCTGCAACGCCGACGAGGGCGACAGCGGCACCTTTGCCGACCGCATGATCATGGAAGGCGACCCGTTCGAGCTGATCGAGGGCATGACCATCGCCGGCGTCGCGGTGGGCGCCACCAAGGGCTATGTCTACACCCGCTCGGAATATCCGCACGCCATCTGGGCGATGGAGAAGGCGATCGAGGTGGCGCGCGCCAACGGCATGCTCGGCAGCAACATCGCCGGCTCGCCCTACAGCTTCGACATGGAAGTGCGCATGGGCGCCGGCGCCTATGTGTGCGGCGAGGAAACTGCCCTGCTCGACAGCCTGGAAGGCAAGCGCGGCACGGTGCGCGCCAAGCCGCCGCTGCCGGCGCATAAGGGCCTGTTCCAGAAGCCGACCGTCATCAACAACGTGCTCTCGCTGACCGCCGTGCCGCATATCCTGGCCGATGGCGGCGAGTTCTACGCCAATTTCGGCATGGGCCGCTCGCGCGGCACGATGCCGATCCAGATCGCCGGCAACGTGAAGTTCGGCGGCCTGTTCGAGACCGCCTTCGGCATCACGCTGGGCGAGCTGGTCAACGACATCGGCGGCGGCACTGCCTCCGGCAAGCCGGTCAAGGCGGCGCAGGTCGGCGGTCCGCTCGGCGCCTATGTGCCGACCTGGCAGTTCGACCTGCCCTTCGACTACGAGGCTTTCGCGGCCAAGGACGCGCTGATCGGCCATGGCGGCATCGTGGTGTTCGACGAGAGTTCCGATCTCGCCAAGATGGCGCGCTTCGCCATGGAGTTCTGCTCCGTGGAAAGCTGCGGCAAGTGCACGCCCTGCCGCATCGGCTCGACGCGCGGCGTCGAACTGATGGACAGGATCATCGCCGGCGAGCGCGTCGAGGCCAATCTCGAAACGCTCACCGACCTTTGCCAGACCATGAAGCTTGGATCGCTTTGCGCCCTTGGCGGGTTCACCCCGTATCCGGTGCTGAGCGCGCTGAACCATTTTCCCGAGGATTTCGGTGCGCCCCCGCATCGCCTCGAAGCCGCTGAATGAGGAGGACGCCCATGTCGCTCATCCATGAGATCGACTACGGAACGCCGGCTCCCAAGACCGACAAGATGGTGACGCTCACCATTGACGGGATGGAAGTGACCGTGCCCGAAGGCACTTCCATCATGCGCGCGGCGATGGAGATGGGGACCCAGATCCCCAAGCTCTGCGCCACCGACTCGCTGGAAGCCTTCGGCTCCTGCCGCCTGTGCCTGATCGAGATCGAGGGCCGCAACGGCACCCCGGCCTCCTGCACCACGCCGGTGGCGCCGGGGCTGAAGGTGCACACCCAGACCCCGCGCCTGGCTCAGCTGCGCAAGGGCGTGATGGAGCTGTACATCTCCGATCACCCGCTGGACTGCCTGACCTGCGCCGCCAACGGCGACTGCGAGCTGCAGGATATGGCCGGCGCGGTCGGCCTGCGCGAAGTGCGCTATGGCATGGAGGGCGCCAACCATTTTGCCCCCTCGTCCGAGCTGCTGATGCCGAAGGACGAGTCGAACCCGTACTTCACCTATGACCCGGCCAAGTGCATCGTCTGCAATCGCTGCGTGCGCGCCTGCGAGGAAGTGCAGGGCACCTTCGCGCTGACGATTTCCGGCCGCGGCTTCGACAGCCGCGTCTCGGCTGGCCAGTCGGAGGCATTCCTCACCTCGGAATGCGTGTCCTGCGGCGCCTGCGTGCAGGCCTGCCCGACCGCGACGCTTTCCGAGAAGCGCCTGATCGACATCGGCACGCCCGAGCATTCGGTGGTCACGACCTGCGCCTATTGCGGTGTCGGCTGCACCTTCAAGGCGGAGATGCGCGGCCAGGAAGTGGTCCGCATGGTGCCGTGGAAGGACGGCAAGGCCAATCGCGGCCATAGCTGCGTCAAGGGCCGCTTCGCCTGGGGCTATGCCATGCACCAGGACCGCATCCTCAAGCCGATGATCCGCTCCAAGGTCACCGACCCGTGGCGCGAAGTGTCGTGGGAGGAGGCGATCTCTTACACGGCTTCCGAGCTGAAGCGCATCCAGGACACCTATGGCCGCAAGTCGGTCGGTGGCATCACCTCCTCGCGCTGCACCAATGAGGAAGCCTATCTGGTCCAGAAGGTCATCCGCGCCGGCTTCGGCACCAACAATGTCGACACCTGCGCCCGCGTCTGCCATTCGCCGACCGGCTACGGCCTGAACCAGGCCTTCGGCACCTCGGCGGGCACGCAGGACTTCGATTCGGTCGAGGATTCCGACGTTATCCTGGTCATCGGCGCCAACCCGACCGATGGCCACCCGGTGTTCGGCTCGCGCATGAAGAAGCGGCTGCGCGAGGGCGCGAAGCTGATCGTGGTCGATCCGCGTCGCATCGACCTCGTGCGCTCGCCCCACATCACGGCCGATTTCCACCTGCCGCTGCAGCCGGGAACCAATGTGGCCATCGTCACCGCGCTGGCGCATGTGGTGGTGACCGAGGGGCTGGTGAACGAGGACTATGTCCGCCAGTTCTGCGACTGGGAGGAATTCCAGGACTGGGCCGAGTTCGTGGCCGATCCGCGCCACTCGCCCGAAGAAGTCGAGAAGCTCTCCGGCGTGCCGGCCGAGCAGATCCGCGGCGCCGCCCGGCTCTATGCCACCGGCGGCAATGCGGCGATCTATTACGGCCTCGGCGTCACCGAGCACTCGCAGGGTTCGACCACGGTGATGGCGATCGCCAACCTCGCCATGGCGACCGGCAATATCGGCCGCCGCGGCGTCGGGGTGAACCCGCTGCGCGGCCAGAACAACGTGCAGGGCTCGTGCGACATGGGCTCGTTCCCGCACGAACTGCCGGGCTACCGCCACATCTCCGATGACGCCACCCGCGCGACGTTCGAAGCCATGTGGGGCCGCCCGCTCGATCCCGAGCCGGGCCTGCGCATTCCCAACATGCTGGACGCCGCCGTCGACGGCACCTTCAAGGCGATCTACATCCAGGGCGAGGACATCCTCCAGTCCGACCCCGACACCCACCACGTCGCCTCGGGCCTTGCGGCCATGGAACTGGTGATCGTGCAGGACCTGTTCCTGAACGAGACCGCCGCCTACGCCCATGTGTTCCTGCCGGGCTGCACCTTCCTGGAGAAGGACGGCACCTTCACCAATGCCGAGCGCCGCATCCAGCTCGTGCGTAAGGTGATGGCGCCGAAGAACGGCTATGGTGACTGGGAAGTCACCCAGATGCTGGCCCGCGCCATCGGGCTGGACTGGAACTACACCCACCCCTCGCAGGTCATGGACGAGATCGCCGCGCTCACCCCGAGCTTCGCCGGCGTGTCGTTCCAGAAGCTGGACGAGATGGGCTCGGTGCAGTGGCCGTGCAACGACGCCAACCCCGAGGGCATGCCGATCATGCACATCAACGGGTTCGCGCGCGGCAAGGGCAAGTTCGTGGTCACCGAATACGTGCCCACCGACGAGCGTTCCGGCCCGCGCTTCCCGCTGCTGCTGACCACCGGCCGTATCCTCAGCCACTACAATGTCGGCGCGCAGACCCGCCGCACCGAGAACGTGGCCTGGCACCCCGAGGACGTGCTGGAGATCCACCCGCACGATGCCGAGCAGCGCGGCGTGCGCGATGGCGACTGGGTGCGTATCGACAGCCGTGCCGGTTCCACCACCCTGCGCGCGCAGATCACCGATCGCGTGGCGCCGGGCGTGGTCTACACCACCTTCCACCACCCGACGACGCAGGCGAATGTCGTGACCACGGACTTCTCGGACTGGGCCACCAACTGCCCCGAGTTCAAGGTGACCGCGGTGCAGATCGCCCGCTCCAACGGCCCGTCGGAGTGGCAGGAGGATTATGACGAGTTCACCCGCCAGAGCCGCCGTATCGCGGTCGCGGCGGAGTGAACGGGGCGTCGCGGCCATGATCGCGCCGGTCGTCCGCGTCGCGCGCCTCGCCGTTTCGCCTTCGGGCGTGACGGCGGGCGAGCGGGCGATCCCCGAGGAAACCCCGGTCGCCATCGTGCATAACGGCTCGACCTACGCCGTGATGATGGCGACGCCGGCCGATCTTGACGATTTCGGCTACGGCTTCAGCCTGACCGAAGGGGTGATCGACTCGCTCGCCGACGTCGAATCGATCGAGACCCTGGAGTTCGAGGACGAGGCCGGCGTGCTCGGGGTCGAGATCCGCCTCTGGCTGGACGCCGAACGCGCCGGCCAGATGGTGGCGCGGCGCCGGCAGATCGCCGGGCCCACCGGCTGCGGCCTGTGCGGGGTGGAAAGCCTGGAACTGGCGGTGAAGCCGGCCCGGACGGTGCCGGACGGTGCCCGCTTCCCGGCGGCGGATATCTCCCGCGCGGTGGCTTCGCTGCCGCCGGCGCAGCGTCTGAACCGCGAGACCCGGGCCGTGCATGCCGCCGCCTTCTGGGAGCCGGCGGCCGGCCTCGTTGCGGTGCGTGAGGATGTCGGCCGTCACAACGCGCTCGACAAGCTGGTCGGCCATCTGGTCCGCGAAAGGCGTGAGGCCTCCCGGGGCATCGTGCTGCTCACCAGCCGGGTGTCGATCGAGATGGTGCAGAAGACCGCCATGCTGGGCGCCTCGGTGCTGGTGGCGGTGTCCGCGCCCACCGCGCTGGCGGTGCGCACGGCGGAGAAGGCGGGCATCACCTTGGTCGCCATCGCCCGTGACGATGGATTTGAAGTATTCACCCACCCCCATCGCATCGTGCTGGACGGGGCAGAGAAGGAGCGTATCGCCCATGTCGGCTAACACGATGGATCGTCTGGTCTACATGGCGAACCAGATCGGCAAGTTTTTCCAGCCGCAGGGCCATGAAAAGACCGTGAAAGGTGTTGCCAAGCACATCAAGGATTTCTGGGACCCGCGCATGCGCGCGCGCATCGAGGACCACATCGCCGCCGGCGGGGAAGGGCTGAGCCCGGACGTGCTGGAGGCGCTGAAGTCGCTGCCCCCGGTCGCCCGCGACACCATCCCGCCGGCACGCCCGACGCTCGACCCGCCGGGCCCGACCGCTCACCAGCACTGAGCTGCGCACCGACGCAGGGAACCGTCCGCGCGGGCCAGATCGCCGTCCAGACTTCTCTCCCTACTGCTGCTCGCCGCGTCTTCCGTTGGGGCATGTGCCGGCGCCCGCGGACGCCAGGCAGCTTTTCCGGAAAAGCCCGGATAAAGGCCGAATCTTCGGGAATCCACCACGCTTCCGCCATCGGCCCGCGTCATCCGATCCGCTAGTGTGGCCGAGCGGAGCTGGTGGAGGTCGGTGGGCCCATGCATGAAGACGGACACGGACTGCTGCTGGGGGCGCTGGTCTTTCTCGCCACCGCCGTGGTGGCGGTGCCACTGGCTCGACGGCTCGGTCTCTCGCCCATTGTCGGCTACATTCTGGCCGGCGTCGCGATCGGGCCTTCCGGCATCGGGGCGTTCGACGACCCCGAGCGGATCATCACCGTCGCCGAGATCGGCGTGGTGCTGCTGCTGTTCATCATCGGGCTGGAACTGCAATTCTCGCGACTTCTGGCGCTGCGCCGGGCGATCTTCGGCCTCGGCACCGCCCAGCTGCTGTTCAGCGGCGCCGCCATCGCCGTCCTGACCCATTACGCCGCGCATGGTTTCGACTGGCGCGGCGCGCTGGTCGCCGGTATGGCGCTGGCCCTCTCGGCCACTTCCATCGCGCTCCAGCTGCTGGAGGAAAAGAGCGGGCTTTCCCAGCCCTACGGCCAGCGGGCCTTCGGGGTGCTGCTGTTCCAGGACATGGCGATCGTGCCGCTGCTCGCCCTCATGCCCTTTCTGGCGCAGGGCGTGCACGAGGAGCGTAGCTTCGTCGAATCGGCCGAGCATGTCGCCATCATCCTCGCCGCCATGCTGCTCATCGTCGGCGTCGGGCGCTATCTGCTGACCCCGCTGTTCCGCATCCTCGCCCGCTCCGGCGCGCGCGAAGTGATGACGGCGGCCGCGCTGCTGGTCGTGCTCGGTGCCGGCGCGCTGATGGCGTCGGCCGGCATGTCGATGGCGCTGGGGGCCTTCCTCGCCGGCGTCATGCTTTCCGAATCGAATTTCCGGCATGAGCTGGAAGCCAATATCGAGACCTTCCGCGGCCTGCTCATCGCGCTGTTCTTCATGGGCGTCGGCATGTCGATGAATCTCACGGTCGTGCTGGCCAACGCGCCGCTGCTCATCACCGGCACGCTGCTGGTGACGCTGGTGAAGGCGGTGTCGGTCTGGGCGGTGTTCCGGTTCTCCGACAGCACGCGCGCCGACGCTGTGCGCTCCGCCTCGGTGCTGACGCCGGCGGGCGAATTTTCCTTCGTGCTGTTCCCGCTCGCGCTCGGGCTCGGCCTGATCGACTCGCGCCAGTCCGACATGCTGGCCGCCTGCGCCGCCATGACCATGCTGCTCGGCCCGCCGGTGGCGCTGATCGGCGAGCGGCTGGCGCGGCGGCTGGACCAGCGCGCCACCGCCCCGCCGGATGAAGATTTCAGCGACGCGCATGGCGCGGTGATCGTTGTCGGGTTCGGCCGCTTCGGCCAGATCGTGTCGCAGTGCCTGCTGGCACAGGGGCTGGAAGTGACCATCATCGACAACGACGTCGAGATGATCCAGAGTGCCGGCCGCTTCGGCCTCCGCATCTATTACGGCGACGGCACGAGGCTCGACGTGCTGCGTGCTGCCGGCGCCGAGCGGGCCCGCGTCGTCGCCGTCTGCGTCGACCGGCCGGAGACGACCGACCGCATCGTCGAGATCATCCGCCAGAACATGCCCGATGTTCGCCTGCATGCCCGTGCCTTCGACCGTACTCATGCGGTGGCGCTACGCGGGCGCGGCGTCGACTTCGAGATCCGCGAGACACTGGAATCCGCGCTCATCTTCGGCGAGGCCACGCTGCGCGCCAACGGCTTCGACGCCGCCACGGCGCAGGCGACGGTGGTCGATGTGCGCCAGCGCGACCTGGAACGGCTGCGCCGGCAACTGGCCGAGGGCGAGGATCGCGGGCCCCTGCCGCTGGAGCCGGAGCCGCTCACGGTTCCCGAACGCGCCGCCCGCCCGCTCAATCCGGAAGCCGAGGACGTGCTCAAGCACGAAACCGAGTTCTCCTCGTGACGAGCCGGGAGGCGTTGCGCCGCCATTGGCCGCCGCGCCGGTGGGCGCGGGCGGAGGATCGTTTCGGTTTCCCGCCCGCCCCCGTTCCAATTGTCGCATGGCCGGCATAGGCTTGGCCTAGACATTCGGCTTGAATGCAACGGGCGCCGGCCCGGACCCGCCTGGTCCGAGGGTGCCCACGTCCTATCGGGGAGAAAAGCAGATGCAGCTCGGAATCGTTGGCCTCGGCCGGATGGGTGGCAATATCGCGCGTCGTCTCAAGAAGGCGGGGCACGACTGCGTGGTGTGGGACCGCAACGAGGCCGCCGTGCAGGAACTCGGGGGCGAGGGCAACCGGCCGGCCGGCGATCTCACCGATCTCGTCGCCAAGCTCGACGCGCCGCGCGCCATCTGGGTGATGCTGCCGGCGGGCGGGCCGACGGAGATGACCATCGCCACGCTGGCGGGCATGCTGTCGCCGGGCGACGTCATCATCGACGGCGGTAACACCTTCTACAAGGACGACATTCGCCGCGCGGCCGAGCTGGAGCCCAAGGGCATCCACTATATCGACGTCGGCACCTCGGGCGGCGTGTGGGGGCTGGAACGCGGCTACTGCATGATGATCGGCGGCACCAAGGAGGCGGTCGACCGTCTCGACCCGATCTTCGCCGCTCTCGCCCCCGGCCTCGGCGAAATCCCCCGCACGCCGGGCCGCGAGGAGCGCGATTCGCGCGTCGAGCACGGCTATATGCACTGCGGGCCCGCCGGCTCCGGCCATTTCGTCAAGATGGTCCATAACGGCATCGAGTACGGCCTGATGCAGGCCTATGCCGAGGGCTTCGAAATCCTGAAGAAGAAGAATTCCGACGCCCTGCCCGAGAATGAGCGCTTCACGCTCGACATGGCGGATGTCGCCGAAGTGTGGCGGCGCGGCAGCGTGGTGTCCTCCTGGCTGCTCGACCTTTCGGCCATCGCGCTCACCAAGGACGAGCATCTCAGCGACTTCCCCGGCGAGGTGGCGGATTCGGGCGAGGGCCGCTGGACGGTGATGGCGGCGATCGAGGAGGCGGTCTCGGCCGAGGTCCTCTCCGCCGCCCTCTACACCCGCTTCCGCTCGCGCCAGGACCATACGTTCGGCGAGAAGCTGCTGTCGGCGATGCGCTTCCAGTTCGGCGGCCACACCGAATTCAAGTCCAAGTGAGCGGCGGGCCAGCGATCCATGGGAAGCGAGTCCGTCGTTCTCGGCCAGAAGGTGTTGGCGCCCGATACGGCGCCGGCACCGGCCTCGACCTTTTTCATCTTCGGTGCCTCCGGCGATCTCACCAAGCGCCTGCTGCTGCCCTCGCTCTACAATCTCGCCCATGAGGGCGTGCTCGTCGACGACTTCGCTATTGTCGGCGTCGACCATGTCGCGCAGAGCGAGGAGGATTACCGCGCCTTCCTGACCGACGCGGTAAGGGAACTGCCGGGCTCGCTCGACACCGAGGGCGAGACCTGGCGCTGGCTGATAAGCCGCATCCACTATGTCTCCGGCGATTTCGAGGATCCCGACACCTATGGGCGGATCCGCGAGCGGCTGGACCAGCGCAAGCCGCAGACCGGCAATGCGGTGTTCTATCTCGCCGTGGCTCCGCGCTTCTTCGCCACCATCTCCGAGCAGCTCGGCGCCGCCGGCCTGCTGAAGGAGGCGGAGGACGCGTTCCGCCACGTCGTGGTGGAGAAGCCCTTCGGCGCCGACATGCCGTCGGCCAAGGCGCTCAACCGGCGCCTGCTCGCCGTCGCCGATGAGCGGCAGATCTACCGGATCGACCATTTCCTCGGCAAGGAAACGGTCCAGAACATGATGGCGCTGCGCTTCGGCAACGGTATCTTCGAGCCGATCTGGAGCAAGGAATATATCGACCACGTCCAGATCACCGCCGCCGAGACGGTGACGGTGGAGCAGCGCGGCGGGTTCTACGACGCCACCGGCGCGCTGCGCGACATGGTGCCGAACCACATGTTCCAGCTTCTCGCCATGACCGCGATGGAACCGCCCAACTCGTTCGATGCCGACGCGGTGCGTTCCGAGAAGACCAAGGTGATCGAGGCCATCCGCCACATGCGCCCCAGCGAGGCGATCGGCGCGGCGGTGCGCGGCCAGTACCGCGCCGGCTTCGTCAACGGCCAGGCGGTGAAGGACTATCGGGACGAGAAGGACGTCAATCCCGACAGCCGCACCGAGACCTATGTGGCGCTGAAGTGCTTCGTCGATTCATGGCGCTGGAACGGCGTGCCGTTCTATGTCCGCACCGGCAAGGCGCTGGCGGTGCGTCGCACCGAGATCGCCATCCAGTTCAAGCGGGCGCCGGGCGTGCTGTTCCGCCATCTGCCGACCGCGCTGAAACCGAACCTGATGGTTATCCATGTCCAGCCGGACGAGGGCGTGTCGCTGCGCTTCGCCGCCAAGGTGCCCGGCCGCAAGGTCCGGCTTTCCGACGTGGAGATGAGCTTCAAATATGCCGACTACTTCAAGGCGGCGCCAAGCACCGGCTATGAGACGCTGATCTATGACTGCCTGTGCGGCGACCCGACGCTGTTCCAGCGCGCCGACACGATCGAGGCCGGTTGGGAAGCCGTGGAACCGATCCTCGAAGCGGTCGGGGGCGGCGAGAACGAGGTGCAGTTCTATTCCGCCGGCTCCAGCGGCCCGGCCATGTCGGACGTGATGCTGGCACAGGATGGCTTCCAATGGCTGCCGCTGGAAAGGGACCGCCCGCGATGAACGTATCGAACCTGGCCAACGCGGCGTCCGACGAGCGTGGCGGTGCCGCCGGCGACCCCGCTTCCCGCATCCGCCTGATGGTGTCGGATGTCGACGGCACGCTGGTGAACAAGGCCAAGGAGGTGACGCCGGCCACCGTCGAGGCGGTGCGCCGCCTCCACGCCGCCGGCATCGCCTTCGCCGCCGTCTCGGCGCGCCCGCCGCGCGGCATGAAGCTGATGGTCGAGGCGCTCAATGTCGACCTGTTCGGCGGCTTCAATGGCGGCTCGATCCTGCGCCGGGATTTCTCGGTCGTGGAGGAGCATTTCGTGGCCGCCGAGGCGGCCCGCGCCGGCATCGCCCTGATGCAGCCGCGCGGCGCCTCGATCTGGGTGTTCGCCGACAATGAGTGGTTCGTCACCGACCCCGACAGCACCTATGTGGCCGGCGAGACCCGCACCGTGGCCTTCCCGCCGACAGTGGTGAAGGATTTCGGCGACCACATCACCCGCGCCGGCAAGATCGTGTTCTCCTCGACCGATTTCGACATGCTGGCGGCAAGCGAACCTGAGCTTCAGGCGCTGGTGGGCGAGGGCGCCACGGCGCGCCGTTCGCAGGCCAAGTACCTCGACATGACGCCGCCCGGCACCGACAAGGGCTATGCGGTGCGCGCCTTCGCCCGGCATTATGGGGTGGCGCTCGACGAGGTGGCGGTGATCGGCGACATGTCGAACGACCTGCCGATGTTCGCCGCCGGCGGCCTCGCCATCGCCATGGGCAATGGCGCGCCGGAGGTGAAGGAACAGGCGCATTTCGTGACGCTGACGAATGAGGAAGACGGCGTCGCTCACGCCATCGACCGGTTCGTGCTGCCCCGCGCGCCGGGAAGGTAGCCCGCCCCGCCGGCAGCGGCTATCGCCCGCCTGTGTCGGCGGGCTGGCCGGGATCTCGGGCCGGGTCGATAATGTGGCCGGAGCGGCCTGCCACAGGAGACGTCCTGTAGCGGGCCGCTGTCGCTCGGGCCGGTGCGACTTCGGCGAATGCCGACGTCTGCCGCGCTACTCCAAGGACCCGCGCAGGGGCATCGGAGACGGGCGGCCCGGTTATCGAACTGACATGGAATGGCGCTACCAGAAGGCAGCTTTCGGTGTAGCGAGGGATCCTTCCATGCGCATTCTAGCGGCGGTCCTTGCCGCCACCACCTGTCTGATCGCAACGGCTGACGCGGCGACGGTTTATCCGATCGACCGGGCGACGATCCTCGCCGGCTCCGCTTTCGACTTCAAGGTCGAGTTCGCCGGCGTGGTGAAGCCCGAGGATGTCACCGTCACCATCAATGGCGAGCCTGCCGCCACGGTGCTCGGCAAGGATTACGAGTTCATCGCCAAGGAAGAGGGCGTCGACGCGTCGGCGGTGCTGCTGCGCGCGGCCAAGGTGACCAAGCCCGGCATGTACACGGTCGAGGTCAAGGCCGGCGATGACGCCAGGACGGTGCAGTGGGATGTGTACGGCACCCCCGAGGCGCCCAAGGCCAAGAACATCATCTTCTTTCTCGGCGACGGCCTGTCGGTGGCGCACCGCACGGGCGCCCGCCTCATGTCCAAGGGCATGACCGAAGGCAAGGCCAATGGCCGCCTGGCCATGGACGACCTTGACCACACCGCCCTCATCGGCACGTCGTCCACCAACGCCATCGCCACCGACAGCGCCAACACCATGTCGGCGCACATGACCGGTCACAAGACGGCGGTCAACGCGCTCGGTGTCTATGCCGACCGCACCAAGGATCCGTTCGACGATCCGCGGGTGGAAAACATCACCGAGGCGCTCGCCCGCACCGGCAAGAAGTCCGTCGGCATCGTGACCACCTCCGAAGTGGAGGACGCGACCCCGGCCGCCGTGGTGGCCCATACCCGCCTGCGTGCCCGCAAGGCCGAAATCGTCGACATGATGTTCGAACTGAAGCCCGAGGTCGTGCTTGGCGGCGGCTCGGCCTATTTCCTGCCGAAGACAACGCCGGGCTCGAAGCGCAAGGACGACAAGGACTTCATCAAGACCTTCACCGAGGCCGGCTATACCCTCGCTACCGACGCCAATTCCCTGGAAGCGGCGCGCGGCACCAATACCGGCAAGATCCTTGGCCTGTTCCACACCGGCAACATGGACACGGTGCTCGACCGCAGGTTCCTCAAGAAGGGCACCGTGGACAAGTTCCCCGACCAGCCCGGCCTCGTCGACATGACCAAAGTGGCCCTGGAGCAGCTCTCGAAGAATCCGGACGGCTTCTTCCTGATGGTGGAAGGCGCTTCCATCGACAAGATGTCGCATCCGATGGATTGGGACCGCGCGCTCTACGAGACCATCGAGTTCGACCAGGCCATCCGAGTCGCCACCGAATTCGCCAAGACCCACCCGGATACCATGATTGTGGTGACCCCGGACCACACCCACGGCGTCTCCGTCATCGGTACCATCGATGACGACAAGCCGGGCGAAGACATGCGGGAGAAGGTTGGCGTCTATGCCGCCGCCGGCTTCCCCAACTACACCGACGCCGATGGCGACGGCTATCCCGACAAGGTGGATGTCTCCCGCCGTCTCGCCGTGTTCGCCAGCAACTTCCCGGACTATTACGAGACCTGGCGCCCGAAGATGGACGGCCCGTTCGACCCGGCGATCAAGAACGAGAAGGGCGAATACGTGGCCAACGCCGCCTATAAGGACGCGCCCGGCGCGGTGCTGCGCATCGGCAATATTCCGCGCTCCACCGACACTGCCGTTCATGCGGTGGACGACGGCATCCTGCAGGCCAGCGGCCCGGGCTCGGAAGCATTCAAGGGCTACATGGAAGAGAGCGACGTGTACCGCGTCCTGGTGGAGGCGTTTGCCCTCGCCCCGGCGCAGAAGTGATCCTGAGCCGCGTATCGCGCAAGCAACCTGCGGCGGGCCCCATCGGGCCCGCCGCCCCGGCCCGCCGCGCCTTCATCGTCCGCGGCGCGCGGATTCTTTTCGGTGCCGGCTGCGCGTCGCTCTTCGCCCGCCCGGCCACCGCGGCGACGCGGCTCGACTTCGACGAGCTTTACGCCAAGGTCACCGTCCTCGGCATGACCTTCTCGGACAAGGTGAAGAGCCTCGACGGGCAGAACGTGACCATGCGGGGCTTCATGGCGCCGCCGCTGAAGGCCGAGGCCAATTTCTTCGTGCTGACCGAGATTCCGATGTCCATCTGCCCGTTCTGCTCCTCGGACAGCGACTGGCCGGACAACATCGTGGTGATCTATCTCGACCGCGCCCAGACCTTCGTGCAGGCCAATGCGCCGATCGACGTGACGGGGCGGCTGGAAGTCGGCTCCTGGACCGATCCCGTCACCGGCTTCGTCAGCCTGCTCCGCCTCGTCGGCGCCTCGTTCCGGACGGTCTGATCATGCCGGGCCTGGACATCAGGGATCTGGTCGTCGGCTTCCCCGGGCTGGAGCGCCCGGCGCTCGACATCCCCGAACTCGTTATCCCCTCGGGCGCCCATGTGGCGCTCACCGGTCCGTCCGGCTCCGGCAAGACCACCTTCATCAACATCGTGACCGGTCTCGAACGCGCGCCCACCGGCCGCGTCGCCTGGGGCGGCACGGACATAGCCGGCCTGGGCGAGGGCGCCCGCGACCGCTGGCGGGCCGCCGATGTGGGGTTGGTGATGCAGGAATTTCACCTGTTCCCCGGCCTGTCCGCGCTGGAAAACGTGCTGCTGCCGCAGCGCCTCGCCACGTTCCGGCTGCCGCCCTCATTGCGGGCCGAGGCGAACCGGCTCTTGGCGCGGGTCGGCATCGGGCGGCCCGGCCAGAAGGTCGAGACCCTCTCTCGCGGCCAGATGCAGCGCGTGGCGGTGGCGCGGGCCCTGGTGGCCCGGCCCGGCATCATCGTGGCGGACGAACCGACGGCCAGCCTCGACGCCGATGCGGGCGCGGCGGTGGCGGAACTGCTCGCCGCGCTCGCCCGCGAGGTGGGGGCGACGCTGCTGGTGGCGACCCATGACGACCGCCTGATCGCCGGAATGGAGCGGCTCTTGCGCCTCGAGAGCGGACGGCTGATGCCTGTCGCTTCGGCGGCTCCCTCCATGCCGGTTCCCGCCGCCGCCGATCCCGCCGCCTAGGAGGCGCAGATGTTCCGGCTCATTGCCGCGGATCTCGTTCGGTACCGGTGGGGAGCGCTGGCGGTGGCCCTGCTCATCGCGCTCGCGACCGCGCTCGGCGTGGTGGTGACGCTGGAGGAGCGCGCGCTGCGTCTGGGCAGCGCCCGGGCCGCCGCCGCCTTCGATCTGGTGGTGGGCGCCCCGGGCAGCGAAACGCAACTGGTGCTCTCCACGGTGTTTCTGCAGCCGGCGCCGCTCACCCTGCTGCCCGGCCGGGTGCTGGCCGAACTCTCGGCCGATCCGAGGGTCGCTTATGCGGCGCCGGTCGGCTTCGGCGATTTCTCCGATGGCCGGCCCGTGGTCGGCACCACCCAGCAACTGCTGGACGGGCTTGGCGGCGTCTCCGAGGGCCACCGTTTCACGCGGCTCGGTGAGGCGGTCATCGGTGCTGCCGTTCCGCGCGCGCTCGGGGATACCTTTCACCCCATGCACGGGCCGGCGGAGGCGCATGGCGGGGTTCACACCGCCATCACCTACCGCATCGTCGGACGCCTCGCGCCGACCGGCACGGTGTGGGACCGTGCCATTCTTGTGCCCATCGAGGCGGTCTGGCGCATCCATGCGCTTGACGACCACGCCGATGAGCACTCCGGCCCCGATCAGGTTACCCGGGCGGACAGCGCCGGGGAGCCTGGCTCCGGCGCCGCCGGTGCCCCGACCGGTGCGCAGCCGCGAACCATCGCCGACGCCTACAGGCTCAGCCAGGAGAGGGAGGCGACCGGCTTCGACGCCCCGATCCGCCCCGAAGCCGTCGCTGACCCCGCCGCGCCTGGCGTGCCCGCCATCGTGGTGAAGCCACGGACCATTGCCGACGCCTACAAGCTGCGTCAGGCCTACCGGACCGATCATACCCTCGCCGTGTTCCCCGGCGAGGTGCTCACCCGCCTCTATGGCACCCTCGGCGACGCGCGGCAGATCCTTGCCTTCGTGGCGCTGAACGCCCAGGCCCTGGTGGCCGCGGCGGTGCTGCTGGTGGTGCTGATTCATGTGATGGCCCGCCGCCGCCAGATCGGGGCATTGCGCGCCTTCGGGGCGCCGCGGGCGGTGGTGTTCGCCACGGTGTGGCTGGAGGCCGTGCTGGTGGTCGGGGTGGGGCTGGTGGCCGGGTTCGGGCTGGGCTATGGCGTCGCGCGGGTGCTGGCGCGTCTGATTTCGGTCCAGACCGGGGTGGTGCTGCCGGTGGGCTTCAGCGCCGAGGATGGCAGCGCCTTCCTCGTGCTTTTCGCCGCCAGCGGGCTGGCGGCCCTGCTGCCCGCCGCGCTCGCCTACCGCCAATCTCCGGCCGCCGCGCTACGCGCTTGACGGCCACCGGGAGGCGTTGGAAACCCGATTGCAAGCGACGCATTGTCGGGGCTGCACAGGTCGGCAACCGAACAAGCGGACAATTTCACTGAAATGGGGAAGATTTGGTGGAGCCAGGCGGAATCGAACCGCCGACCTCTTGAATGCCATTCAAGCGCTCTCCCAACTGAGCTATGGCCCCACCGAGGGTGCCGGATGCGTGAAGCGCCGTGGCGCCGCACCTTGGGTTCTCATCCGGACTTTCCGACCCGGAGCGATCCGGGGCGGAACGGTCGTAAAGCACATGGCGGAGTGGACTGCAAGCCTCGATTTCAAATCCGGCAGGCCGTCCCCAGTGCTTTCTCGATTCAGCTTTCCTCGTCGTCCTCGATGCCGTCGCCGATCAGGTCGGAAACGTCATCGTCGCCGTCCTCGTCCTCTTCGAGGAAGGTATCGTCATCGTCGCTGGCGACCTCGTCCTCGTCGATCTCAAGTTCGTCGTCGACAACCGCCGCCTTGGTGGTGCCGGCGGCTTCCTCGTCGGCGTCCTCCAGCGAGACCAGTTCGACCTCGGCTGTCTCTTCGACTTCGGCGTCGGGCTCCACGACGGCCGCGCGCGGCGCTTCCGCGCGACCGCGCGTCACCGGCAGCGTGATCGGCACGATCTGGCCGGTATAGGGCGAGATCACCGGATCCTTGTTCAGGTCGTAGAACTTCCGCCCGGTGACCGGGCAGACGCGCTTGGTGCCTAATTCAGGTTTCACCACGGTTTCGGACCTCGGGTGGTGATGGAAAGGGTGCTCCCATTGAACCGCTCGCGGGGCGGAGTCAAGCCGCATCTGCAAGGGCCGTGGCGGCAAGTGAACCCGCGTGCTAGGAGGGGCGCCCATTGCGGCGCCGGAGACGGCGTCCCGCGTTACCGCCTCCGCCGGGCGGATCCCGATGTAGCGCAAGACGAGGCTTGAGTTATGAGCAGCACCGGCCACGCCGTTTCCCCCGTTCCCGCCCTCGCCGGCCGCTCGCCGGCGCTGAAGGGCCGGGTGCGCGTGCCCGGCGACAAGTCGGTCTCGCACCGCGCGCTGATCTTCGGCGCGCTCACCATCGGCGAGACCCGCATCTCCGGCCTGCTGGAGGGCGAGGACGTGCTGAACACCGCCAAGGCCTGCGCCGCGCTCGGCGCGCAGGTGGAGCGGGTGGGCGAGGGCGAATGGCGCGTGCACGGCGTCGGCGTCGGCGGCCTGCGCGCCCCCGAAGGCGTGCTCGACTTCGGCAATGCCGGCACCGGCTCGCGGCTGATGATGGGCATGGTGGCCGGCAACCCGATCACCGCCACCTTCGACGGAGATGCCAGCCTGCGCCGCCGGCCGATGCGCCGCATCCTCGATCCGCTGGAGAAGATGGGCGTCGAGGTGCTGCAGGCGGCCGAAGGCGGGCGCCTGCCGCTCACCCTCAGGGGCCCGCAGCAACTGGTGCCGATCACCTATGAGAGCCCGGTCGCCTCGGCCCAGATCAAGTCCGCCGTGCTGCTCGCGGGCCTTGGCGCGCCGGGCGAGACGACGGTGATCGAGAAGGAGGCGAGCCGCGACCACACCGAGCGCATGCTGACCCATTTCGGCGCCGAGGTGACGGTGGAGGCCTATGGCGAACATGGCCGCAAGGTGACGCTGAAGGGCCGCCCGGAGCTGAAGCCGGCGCCGATCCGCGTTCCCGCCGACCCCTCCTCCGCCGCCTTTCCACTGGTGGCGGCGCTGATCGTCGCGGGCTCGGAAGTGGTGATCGAGGGGATGATGACCAATCCGCTGCGCACCGGATTGTTGATCACGCTCAAGGAGATGGGCGCTGACATCGCGTTCGAGAACGAGCGCGTGGAGGGCGGCGAGAGCGTCGCCGACATCCGCGTGCACGCCTCCACGCTGAAAGGCGTGAACGTGCCGGCGGAGCGGGCGCCGTCGATGATCGATGAGTATCCGGTACTGGCGGTGGCGGCGGCTTTCGCCACCGGCGAGACGCGGATGAACGGGCTCGCGGAGCTTCGCGTCAAGGAATCCGACCGCCTCGCCGCGGTGGCGGACGGGCTCACCCAGGCCGGTGTCGCCTTTCGCATCGAGGGCGACGACCTGATCGTCGAGGGCACCGGCGCGGCGCCGGGCGGCGGCACGGTCGCCACCCACATGGATCACCGCATCGCCATGAGCTTCCTGGTGATGGGGCTCGCCACCGACAAGCCCTTGAAGGTGGACGACATTTCCTTCATCGCCACCTCCTTCCCCACCTTCCTGGCGCAGATGCGGGGGCTCGGCGCCGTCATCGAGAGCGAGGCCGGGGCGGCATGATCATCGCCATTGACGGGCCGGCCGCCTCGGGCAAGGGCACCATCGCCCGCCGCCTCGCCGCGCATTACCGCCTGCCGCATCTCGACACCGGGCTGCTGTACCGGGCGGTAGGAGCCAAGGCCTTGGCGCATCACGTCAATTTCGAAGATCCCGCCGCGCTGGCGGCGCTGGCCGGCGTGCTCGATCCCGCCGCGCTCGACCCCGAGGCACTGAAATCCGGCGCCATCGGCGAGGCCGCCTCGCGCGTCGCGGCAGTGCCGCAGGTGCGCGCCAAGCTGTTGACATTGCAGCAGGATTTCGCCCGTCAGCCGGGTGGAGCGGTGCTTGACGGGCGCGATATCGGCACCGTCATCGCTCCCGACGCCGAGGTGAAGCTGTTCGTCACCGCCACGCCGGAAGCGCGCGCGGCGCGGCGCCATCATGAGCTGCTGGGGCGCGGCGAAGAGGTGGCGCTGGAAGCCGTTCTCGCCGATATTCTCAAGCGCGATGAAAGGGATAGCGGCCGCGCCAGTGCGCCGCTGGCCCGTGCCGCCGACGCTGAAATCCTTGACAATACCGGCCTTGACGTCGAACAGAGCTGGCAGGCAGCGCTCGCCCTGGTCGAGCGCCGGCGCCGCCCCGGAGGGCCTTCATGAGCGTGGAGCGTGAGACCGATCAGGCGGCCGATCAGACCGGTCGGACCGATCAGGCCGAACCGGACGAGCGCCTGAGGCGCGGCCAGGCCCGGCTTGCCGAGATCACCGGCCGCTCGGGGGCGGAGGTGATGGCGGCGCTGGGCGAGGTGGCGCCCGATTTCGCTCGCTATATTTTCGAGTTCGGATACGGCGACGTGTATTCTCGCCCCGGGCTGGAGCTGCGCACGCGCATGCTCGCCACCGTTGCCGGGCTGGTGTGCCTGGGCCATGCCGCGCGCGAGCTGCACGTGCATATCGGCTCGGCGCTGAATGTGGGGGCCACCCGCGAGGAGGTGGTGGAGGTGATCATGCAGATGGCGCTCTATGCCGGCTTCCCCGCCGCGCTGGACGCGCTGATGATCGCCAAGAAGGTGTTCGCCGAGCGCGGGCTCGCCCCGCCGGAGGGCTGAGCCGCCATGCGCCGGCTGCTCGTCATCGGCATCGGCATGGGCGAGCCGGAGGGGCTGACCGCCCGCGCGGCGGATGCGCTGGGCCGCGCCAACACGTTCTTCCTGCTCGACAAATCGGAGGCCGCCGGCGAGCTGGTGAGCGCCCGGCAGGCGCTGATCGCCCGCTTCGGCCGGCCCGGCCACCGGGTGGTGCGGGCGCCCAGCCCGCCGCGCCGCCCCGCCCCGCTGGCGGGCGCGCGAAAGGCTTATGAGGGCGCGGTGGTGGACTGGCACGGCGCCCGGGCGGCGCTGCTCGCCGGGCTGATCGCGCGCGAGCTGGGGGAGGACGAGACCGGGGCGATGCTGGTCTGGGGCGACCCGATGCTCTACGATTCGACGCTGCGGGTGCTGGCGGCGGCACGGGCCGGCGCGGACTTCATTGTCGAGGTTTTTCCGGGGGTTACCGCGCTGCAGGCGCTGTGCGCGGCGCATGCCGTGCCGCTCAACGGCATCGGCGAGGAGGTGCGGCTCACCACCGGGCGCCATGTGGCGCAGGCGACGCCCGACGCCCCCGCCTTCGCCGTGCTGCTCGACGACGGTTCGGGGCTGGAGGCGCTGCTGGCGCGCGGGTTCGAGGGCACGCTCTGGTGGGGCGCCAATCTCGGCACCGAGGCGGAAATCCTTGTCGCGGGAAGGCTTTGCGAGGTGGGGGCGGCGGCCCTGGCGGCGCGGGCGCAGGTGAAGGCGGCGCGCGGCTGGGTGATGGATGTGTGGCTGGCGCGGCGGGCTTCGCCTGAGGCGATTTCCGCGCCATAATCCCGCGTCGGGCTCCCTCGGAACCTGCGCGCGGAGGACACCATGGCCCCCACTCCCGATGAGCCGGCCCGGCTGCAGGAACCGCTGCGGAAGGCACTGCCGGCGCTGCTGCCACCTCAAGCTGCCGATCAAGCTGCGGACATGGCCGCAGCCGGCGTTCCGGCTGCCGCCACGGGACCCGCTGCGGCTTCCGCCTTCGACTGGCTGGCCGCCCCGACCACCCACCCGGAAGAGATGAAGGCGGCCTATGAGGTCCGCCTCGGCCCGCTGCGCCTTTCCGCCGGCGCCCGCATGACCCCCGCCGCCGTCATCGCCGCCGGGGTCTGCACCGGGATCATCCTGCTGGGGGTGGCGGTGGTGATCCGGGCGGGGAGAAGGTGAGGGGGCTTGCCTAATATCCCTGAGATGAATTCATGAAGATCCCGAACACGCTCCCATGCCGTTTATTCCAAGTGGGTCGGGCTCGGCAAGTTATGTGATTTCAAATTTTGGCGTTGACTTCATCTGCTTACTTGGGCACCCTTTCTACGCTTCCGGATGGAGGCTGAAAATGAAACCTGAGATGGTTTCGGTTGTAATATCGCTGGAGAGCGGTGGAATCAGGTCAGTCTCTGACCAGAGGGCTTATGCACGTTGTTGCATATAACAGCCGAGGCCAGTCTCTTCGTAAAAGAAGGACTGGAATAATGGGTACCCCAAAAATCATAATCCGCTTCGCGGTGGTCGCTGAGCAGCCGAACTCGCGCGACGAGGAGAGGCTGAGTAACATAGCTTCTGAAAATTCTATTGCTGGTATCAAGCGATACACTGGTTTTATTCGTGGTCGCGACCTCTATCCCCTTTTCGATCACTTGACTCTCGAGGCTAATCCGCGAGCCGCGAAGACTGGGCCAGTAACGCGAGCGATTATCGAGTCATTGGAGCAAACACCAGAGCTGTTTCCATTTAAGTCCAAGGGCATTCTACTGGGCACATCCAATTATGAGTCACTTCAGAGAAACCGATTTGAATTGAATTTTGGCGATCCAGAATCTGAGGGTGTTCTAGACGGTGGACATAACATGCTTGCCATCGGAATTTTTATGCTTTCTACAGTGGCAGAAACACGTGAGCTGTCGCGTGTTACGCTGTGGGATGATATGAAAGACCTGTGGGAGGCGCGCCGCTCTGACCTCGAGAAAGTACGGGAGCGGTTTGATTTTCTCGTGCCCCTTGAGCTTCTGGTCCCGTCCGATGCTGAGGACGATCGTTCCGTACAGCAGTTCGAAATGTCTGTTCTCGACATTTGTGCAGCGCGAAACAATAACGCACAACTTACACAGGAAACAAAATCCAATAAGCTCGGATTTTATGACGAAATTCGCGTGCGCCTCCCTTCGGAGATCGCAAAGCGCGTCGAGTGGAAGAGTAATGAGTGGGAAAGTAGCGAATCAAAACCGATAAAAGTTCGCGATCTACTTGCGCTTTGCTGGATACCTCTCAATAAGGCCAATGAAGAGGGGCTTTTACCGATAGATATATCGGTTACTCCTCAAAATATTTACAGAAATAAAGGTGAATGTTCTAAGCAATTTGACAAATTGATGTTAAACGATGAAGTTTCGTTGCCAAACGATGGCCCAACGCACGAATCGATTAATGAAACTGTCGCTAGCTGTTTCGATATATTGGCCGATCTCCCGCGGCTCTATGATAAAATATACGCTGATTTTCCTGAGGCATATAATTCAAATGGGTATCGCTTCGGATCGAACTCTATTGTTAAGATATATGATCCTCTCAAGCGTGAGTCAGCAAAAGATAAGAATGCCTATGTTGCGGCCCAGCCCGTCACCCCATTCACGAGCATCCGGGTAGGTTATCGCTACCCAGATGGATTGATAATGCCACTTGTGTATGGCTTGAAGGGGCTAATGAAAGCAGAGGGTGGGCGAGTGATATGGGCCACGGATCCCTTTGATTTTCTTGACGAGTATTTCAGAGACATTGCTGGCGCGTATCGTCTGGTCCTTGATATGGCTCGTTTCGATCCCCAAAAGCTCGCTAAAAATCAGGCTAGCCACGAGTTTGCCGTGGGAGAGTTTGAGAAGGCGCTGATTAAGCATCGTGCCAAGTTGGCAGTATGAGTAAATCGGCGGGCGGCACGCCGCCGCCCGCCGAACTGCTCAAGCCAATGCCCTCCCCACCCTTGCCCTTCCCCTCCCCTTGCGCTATTGCACGCGCTTGTCCGGGCCACCATCTTATCGAGGCGGTCCATCGGGAGGGCCGGGGGCGCGGGATGCGCGCTCTCCGTGCTTGGAGGCCTGTCCTCCGATCCTGCCTCGCGGCGTGCCCCGGACAGTTCGGCGTTTCCGTGCGTGACGGCTCCCCTTGAGGCGGGCCGCACTTCCGGGGCGCCTCGCGTAAAAAGCTTTCAAAGCCTTGTTTGCCACGGCCAGCGCGCCGGGTCCGCTCATCGGGCGGACAGCGCCGGGCCCGCCAGTCCCGGCGCCCGTGGAGAACGAGGCTCATTCAACCCCATCCGGCGCAGATCCTGGCAAGGAGCTTATATGTCCGCTACTCAAACGCTTGCCGCCGCGCGTGACGATTTCGCCGCCATGCTGGAAGAGAGCTTCGGCGAGTCCGAACTCGCCGAAGGTTCCGTCGTCAAGGGCATCGTCGTCGCGATCGAGAAGGATCTCGCGATCATCGACATCGGCCTGAAGACCGAAGGCCGCGTGGCGCTCAAGGAATTCGCCGGCCCCGGCCGCGATCAGGAAATCAAGGTCGGCGACGAGGTCGAGGTCTATCTCGAGCGCGTCGAGAACGCGCTGGGCGAAGCCGTGCTCTCGCGCGACAAGGCCCGCCGCGAAGAGAGCTGGGTCCGGCTGGAGAAGGCGTTCAACGCCACCGAGAAGGTCACCGGCGTGATCTTCAACCAGGTCAAGGGCGGCTTCACCGTCGACCTCGACGGCGCCGTGGCGTTCCTGCCGCGCTCGCAGGTCGACATCCGCCCGATCCGCGACGTCGGCCCGCTGATGCACAACCCGCAGCCGTTCCAGATCCTCAAGATGGATCGCCGCCGCGGCAACATCGTGGTGTCGCGCCGCACCGTGCTGGAAGAGACCCGCGCCGAGCAGCGCCACGAGCTGGTGCAGAACCTCGAAGAGGGCCAGGTCATCGACGGCGTGGTCAAGAACATCACCGATTACGGTGCGTTCGTGGATCTGGGCGGCATTGACGGCCTGCTGCACGTCACCGACATCGCCTGGCGCCGCGTGAACCACCCGACCGAGGTGCTCTCCATCGGCCAGACGGTCAAGGTGAAGATCATCAAGATCAACCACGAGACCCACCGCATCTCGCTCGGCATGAAGCAGCTGCTCGGCGATCCGTGGGAGGGCATCGAGGCCAAGTACCCGGTGCAGGCCCGCTTCAAGGGTCGCGTCACCAACATCACCGACTACGGCGCGTTCGTCGAGCTGGAGCCGGGCATCGAGGGGCTGATCCACGTCTCCGAGATGAGCTGGACCAAGAAGAACGTCCACCCCGGCAAGATCGTCGCCACCTCGCAGGAAGTGGAAGTGGCGATCCTCGAGGTCGACCCGGTCAAGCGCCGCATCTCGCTCGGCCTCAAGCAGACCCTGCAGAACCCCTGGGAAGCCTTCGCCGAGAAGTACCCGGCCGGTTCCGCGGTCGAGGGCGAGGTCAAGAACAAGACCGAGTTCGGCCTGTTCCTGGGCCTCGACGGCGACGTCGACGGCATGGTCCACCTGTCGGATCTCGACTGGAACCGTCCCGGCGAGCAGATGATCGAGGAGTTCAAGAAGGGCGACATGATCAAGGCGGTCGTTCTCGACGTGGATGTCGAGAAGGAGCGCATCTCGCTCGGCGTGAAGCAGCTCGGCGGCGACCCCTTCCAGGACGCCGGCGAACTGCGCAAGGGCGCCATCGTCACCTGCGAGGTGATCGACGTGAAGGATGGCGGCGTCGATGTGAAGATCATCGGCTCCGACATGACCGCCTTCGTGAAGCGCTCGGAACTGGCCCGCGACCGCGGCGACCAGCGTCCGGACCGCTTCGCCGTCGGCGAGAAGTTCGACGCCCGCGTCACCCTGTTCGACCGCAAGGCGCGCAAGGTGCAGGTCTCGATCAAGGCGCTGGAAATCGCCGAGGAGAAGGAAGCCGTGGCCCAGTTCGGCTCGCAGGATTCCGGTGCCTCGCTCGGCGACATCCTCGGCGCCGCGCTGAAGAAGCAGGCCGAGAAGGCGGATTGATCGGCCTCTCTGGAGAAGGCGGCGTGCGCCGCCTCTCTGGAGAAGACGGATTGATCCGCCTGATCCGGCCCGCCTGAGCGCGGATCGACAAAGCTGAAAGATGGCCGGCGTGGCGACACGCCGGCCGTTTTGTTTTGCGCGCTCACCGCCGCCGGACAGGCCATACCCTCGGCAGCGTCATCGCCGCCACGCCGATGACCACCGCGATCAACCCGAGCCAGACGGTGGGCGCCAGCGCCTCGCCGAGGAAGGCGACGCTGATGCCGACGCCGATCGGCACCCTGAGATAGGCCTGCGCCGTGGCGCCCACCGGGCCGAGCGTGCGCAGCAGGCGGAAATACAGCACGAAGGCCGCCGCCGTTGAGGCGAGCGCCAGCGCCAGCAGCGCCGCCAGCGAGGCGGGCGAGGGGGCGAGCTGCCATGGCCGGTCGACCACCAGCGCCAGCGGCGCCAGCAGCACCGTGCCGCACAGCAGCGAGCCGCAGGCCGGCAGCACGGGATCGAGCCCGGCAAAGCGCGTGCCGAACAGCGCCGCGCCGGCATAGCAGGCGGTGGCGAGGAGGATGGCGAGCGGCGCCAGCAGCGCCCCCGGCGTCGCGAATGCCTCCGCATTGAGCGCCTCCGTCCCCACCACGAGGCCGGTGCCGAGCAGCCCGCAGGCGACGCCCACCAGCCGCAGCGCCCCGCCGGAGGGATGCCGCCCGCTGAGCGCCGCCATCGCGAAGGCGAAGATCGGCGTGGTGGCGTTGAGGATGACCGCCAGCCCGGCGCCGAGCCGCGTCTCCGCCCAGGCGATGAGGGTGAACGGCACCGCGCTGTTGAGGCAGGCCTGGATGAGGAAGGCCCGCCACATCGCCCGGCCCGCCGGCAGGCGCAGCCCGCGCCCGCGCAGCACGGCGTAGAGCACCGCGCCGGCCAGCGCCGTGCGGGCGGCGATGAAGCTGAGCGGGGGAATGGTTTCTACCCCGATCTTGATGAAGCTGTAGGAGGCGCCCCACAGGGTCGACAACAGCAGCAGAAGGGCGAGTTCGACCGCGAGGCGGGGCTTTTCCATTGGATGTCCGGCGTGGGGGCGGGGCCCCTGTCTAGCGCCGGCGGGGGCGTGGATGTTTCGGCCGTGGCCGAAGCCTCATCGGCTGACGCGTGGCCGGCCGGGGGCTAGAATGAGCGGCATGAACGCCCCCCTCCCCCTTGATGCCGCCCCGGCCTTCGCCTCCGGCGCCCGCATCGCCGAGATCGCCGCGCTGCTGGGCGACCCCGCGCGCGCCAACATGCTGCTGGCGCTGATGGGCGGGCAGGCGCTGACCCCCGGTGAGCTGGCGCGCCATGCCGGGGTGAGCGCGCCCACCACCAGCGGGCATCTGGCGAAGCTGGCGGCGGCCGGCGTGGTGGCGGCACGGGCGCAGGGGCGCCACCGCTATTACCGGCTGGCCTCGCCGGAGATCGCCGAGGTGCTGCACGCGCTGATGGTGGCCGCCACCGCGGGCCCGCCGCGCCACCGCCCGCCCGGCCCGCGCGACGGCGCGCTGCGCCTCGCCCGCAGTTGCTACGACCACCTCGCCGGCCGGCTGGCGGTGGCGCTGCTGGGCGCGCTGGAGGCGCAGGGGCATGTGCGCCTCTCCAATGAGGGCGAGGCGGCCGAGCCGACGCCGCAGGGGCGGGAATTTCTGGCCGCCTTCGGCCTCGATCTCGATGGGCCGGGCCAAGGTTCAGGCCAAGGCTCCCGCCGCCCGCTGTGCCGCACCTGCCTCGACTGGAGCGAGCGGCGTCCGCATCTCTCCGGCCGGCTCGGCGCCGGCCTGCTGGAGCGGCTGCTGGTGCTGGGCTGGCTGACGCGCGTGCCCGGCAGCCGCGCCCTCACCCTCACCCGCGCCGGCGAGGCCGGGCTGATCGCGACCTTCCACCTGCCGCGCGACTGGCGCGAGGGGGCGGGGGGTCCAATCCGCGTCGCGTCCTGAAGGCGGCGGGCGGGCGCCAGCCCCGCCGGGCGTTTGATGGTGTCACTTTCCTCCGCTAGGTTCGGCCTTCTCCCGGCGCTTTCCGCGCCCCGGACGGCAGCGCGGAGGCGCCGAGCATGGTTGCAGACCCGACGCGCGGGGACCCGCCGGCAACGACGCCCGAGACGACGCGCTGGCTCGGCCGGCAGATCGTGCGCGTGGTGCTGCTCAGCCGCTGGGCGATGGTGCCGCTGTTTCTCGGCCTGTCGCTCGGGCTGCTGCTGCTGGTCGTCGCCTTCGCGCTGCGGCTGTGGCATTTCGCGATTCTGCTCCCCGGCCTGAGCGAGACGGCGGTGATCATGGAACTGCTCACCCTGATCGACCTGGTGCTGGTGGGCGGGCTGATGGTGATCATCATCCAGTCCGGCTACGAGAATTTCGTCGAGCAGATCGACCGCCGCCACGCCCCGGAGTCGCCGGCCTGGATGATGCGGATCAGCTTTTCCGGGCTGAAGCTCAAGCTGTTCGCCTCGCTGATGGCGATCTCCGCCATCACCCTCCTGAAGGCGCTGATGCGGCTGGAGACCGATGTGAGCGAGACCCAGGTGCGCTGGTTGATGGCGGCGAGCGTGCTGTTTCTCGCCGCCTATGCCGTGCTCGCCTTCACCGACCGTTTCGCCGGCACGGCGAAGGACGATTAGGGCGAGGGTTCGCGGGTTTGGCGGGGGCCAAGCACCCGCGCCGGGTTGCCCACCGCGGTCGCCCCGGCGGGCACGTCTTTTGTGACCACGGCGCCGGCGCCGATCACCGCGTCGTCGCCGATGGTGACGCCCGGCAGCAGGATGGCCTTGCCGCCGATCCACACATTGCGGCCGATGGTGACCGGACGGCCGAATTCCAGCCCGGCGCGGCGCACCTCCGGGTCGCGCGGGTGGTCGGCGGTGTAGATGTGGGTGCCGGGGCCGATCTCGGTGCCGTCGCCGATATGCACCGCCACCACGTCGAGGATCACGCAGTCGAAATTGAGGAACACCCCGGTGCCGAGATGGATGTTGACGCCATAGTCGCAATGGAAGGGCGGGCGGATGCCGGTGCGCTCGCCCACCGTGCCGAGCCCTTCCGCCAGCAGCGCGCGGCGCTCGGCGCGCGAGAGGGCGAGCGAGGCGTTGAACCGCGCCAGCCAGGCGAAATTGGCGCGCTCGGCGGCCTGAATGTCCGGGTCGCCGGCATGGTAGAGCTCGCCCGCCAGCATTTTCTGCCGTTCGGTGCGGAGGTCGCCGGCGGCGGGAAGGGTCGGTTCGGACCGGGGCGGTCGGGACATGGCCGGCTCTCCGTGGAAGATCGCGAGGCCCTCAATCGGCCATGGTCACCGGGCCGGCAAGACACGTTCGGTTTCGCGCGGTGACAGGGCGCGCGGCCGGCGCCGCCATCCCTCCCCCTCATGCCCGGGCCTGACCCGGGCACCCCGATTTCAGCCATGGCGTCGGCGACGAGGCTGGGTCCCCGGGTCAAGCCCGGGGAGGAGGGCTGCGTGCCCCCTACAGCTCGGCCCAGCCCTTCAGCTCGCGCGTCACCACCGCCTCCAGCACCTTGATGCCGTCGGGCGAGTCGTTGAGGCAGGGGATGAAGTGGAACTTCTCGCCGCCATTGTGGTGGAAGATCTCGGCGTTTTCGCCGGCGATTTCCTCCAGCGTCTCCAGGCAATCGGCCACAAAACCGGGGGTGAGCACGGCGAGGCGCTTGACGCCGGATTTCGCCAGCGCCTCCACCGTCTTGTCGGTGTAGGGCTGCAGCCATTCGGCGCGGCCGAAGCGGGACTGGAAGGTGAGGCGCAGCCTGTCCTCGGGCCAGCCGAGCCGCTCGCGCACCAGCCGCGTGGTCTTGTAGCAGTAGCAGTGATAGGGGTCGCCCTTGTCGAAATACTCCTTCGGGATGCCGTGGAAGGAGGCGAGCACCAGCTCCGGCTCCCAGTCCAGCTTGGCCAGTTCCGAGGTGATGGAATTGGCCAGCGCCTCGATATAGGCCGGCTCGTCCGGCCAGTGCGGGGCGACCCGCAGCACCGGCTGCCAGCGCATCTTCTTCAGCGCGTCGAAGGCGGCGTCGCACACGGTGGCGGAGGTGGCGGCGGCGTATTGCGGGTAGAGCGGCACCAGCAGCAGGCGCTCGCAGCCTTGGCGCTGCAGCGCCTCGATGCGGGAGGCGACGGAGGGGTTGCCGTAGCGCATCGCCCAGTCGAAGACGAGCCGGTCGCTGCGCACGCCGAGCGCGGCGGCGAGCTTTTCCGACTGCGCCCGGGTGATGGTGCGCAGCGGCCCCTCGTCGCGCTCCTTGTTCCAGATCGTCGCGTAGTCGCGGCCCTTGGCCTGCGGCCGGCGGGACAGGATGATGACATTGAGGATGAACCACCACAGCACCCGGTTGACCTCGATCACCCGGCGGTCGGAGAGGAACTCCTTGAGGTAGCGCCGCATCGACCAGTAGTCGGTGCCGTCCGGCGTGCCGAGATTGACGATGAGCACGCCGATCCTGCCATAAGCGACGGGGGGGTGGCCGGCGGGCAGCCCGCCATCGGGGCCGGGGCGAAGGGCGGGGGTGAGGGCGACTTGGGCCGCGTCCACGGCAACAGGCTTGTTCATCGGCACTCCCTCGAACTGATCGCCGCCGGCAGCGTCTGCCGTGCTTATAGGGGGACGGGCGGCGGTTTCCAACCGGGCCGATGTCGCGCCCGCGCCGCCTCGCAGGCTGTTGTACGCGCCCGCGCCGGCGTAGGTTCAGGGCGGGAGGACACGGCATGGACAAAATCTCGGGAACGTTCGGCCTTGTCGGCTGCGGCCAGCTCGGCGCCGCCCTCGCCGGGGCGCTGCTGCGGGCGGAGGCGGTGGCGCCGGCGCGGATGTGGGTCGCCAATCGCTCCGGGCCGGTGCCGGCGCTCGCCGGCCATGCTGGGCTGAACTGGACCGCCGATGTCGGATTGCTGGCGGAGCGGTGCGACACGCTGCTGCTCGCCCTGCCGCCGGCGGCAGGGCGGAAACTGCGCTTGGCCGGGGCGGGGCGGCTGGTGATCTCGGTCATGGCGGGGGTGACGGTCGAGGAACTGGGCGCTGTCAGCGGCGGGGCGCGGGTGGTGCGGGCGATGTCCAGCCCCGCCGCGGCGATCGGCATGGCCTGTTCGCCCTGGTTCGCGGCGGCGGGCGTCCGCGCGGCCGACCGGGCGACGGTGCGGGCGCTGTTCGCCGCCTGCGGCACCACCGACGAGGTGCCGGCGGAGAGCCAGATCGACGTGTTCACCGCCATCACCGGCCCGGTGCCGGGCTTCGTCGCCGCCTTCGCCGCGAGCGTGCAGGACTATGCGCAGGCGCAGGGCGTGGCGCCGGAGGTGGCGCGCCGGGCGGTGGGCCAGCTGTTCCACGCCGCCGGCGCGATGCTGGCCACGAGCGAGCGGCCGGCGGCGGATTTCGTCGAGGAGATGGTGGACTATGCCGGCACCACCGCCGCCGGGCTGGGGGCGCTGCGCGCGGCCGGCCTGTCCGATGTCATCGCGCAGGGGCTGGAGGCGGCCCGCCGGCGCTGCCTCACCATCGGACGGGAGGAGGGGTGAGGGAAACCAGCTCGGCCGGCCCGCGCGAAACCAGGATTTGTCGTACAACTTAAAGAGGTATAATGTAGTGTTACTCGTTTTGATAATGGCGGGAGGGTTGCATGACCGGCGGGATGCGGTGGCTTCTGAGTGCATTCGTGTGCCTTCTGGCGGGGGAGGCGATCGCCGCTTCCGCCTGCCCGGTGCCCGAGGCCGTGGCGGCGAGGCTGGCCGGCCGGCCGGCGCTGCTGGTCGAGGAGGGCGGAAGCTGGAGCGAGCTGCGTGCCAGCCGCAAGGTGCGCCTTTCCTCCGGCCGCAAGCGGTTCGCCTATCTCTTTCCGAGCGCCGACTCCGGTGCGATGGCGATCAAGTTCGCGAATATGCGGACCAAGGATGATTACCGCGCCACTCGGGTGCGGATCATTCGGCCGGGCTTTGCCGAATGCGGCATCGTGCCCTTCATACGTGCGCTGCTTCCGATTTCGAGCGATTTCTCGGGTTTCGGCACCACGGTCGACGTGGCCGATTATATCCGCTTCCACATGGCGCCGCGCGACCAGCCGCCGGTGCTGATCGGATTCCATCGCAACTATCCAGGGCCAGGCCGCAGCTGTCGGCGCACCGACGATGTGAGCAGCGGCAATCGTCAGCAGTTCCTGTTCGAAGACCGCTTCATCGATGCCAAGGTCGTGCTTCGGGACATGCGACTGGTGCGCCGCGCGATTGCCGACGGCAAGTTCGATCCGGACGACAGGGTGGACGCGGCGCTGCAGAAGTACACGCGCTATGCCCACATCGAAACCCAGATGCGGCAGTACGAGGGCGGCACGCCGTCCTGCATCCATTTCGTTGTTGCGGGCCAGCCGGGCGCACGGTCACGGCTCTGGCTCAATGATCTCGACCTGCGCGAGGCCTCGGGCCGCCGGCCTCATGTCGAGCCCAGCTGGACGATCGATTGGCTCCCCGAGGCGCAGTGAGGTGGAGCGATGGATAGCCCCACCAAGTACCTCAGCGATACCTTCGCCGCCTACAAGAAGATGTTGATCTCGTCGCAGATCCCTCCGGAAAAGATTCCCGAGACGGCGGCGAGCATGGAAAACAACGTCGCGGCCCTTATCGTCTCCAGCATATTGTTCTTCATCGCGCGCAGCATTGTGGGCACGCGTGGTGAACTCTTCGAGGTGGCGGCGCTGAATATCGGACTTGTCGTTGGCGTTATCGGCGCCATCATGCTGGTGCAGACCGTGGGTCTGGTGATCTGCCGTGATACGGCCTATGGCGCCAGCCGGGTTGACCAGTGGGGAACCTTCTTCGTCTTTTTGTGGACGTTCTCGCTGGTGGCGCTGGTCGCCGACCACCTGTTGATGACGCTGGGCTGGATTCCCGGCATCCACTCGCTGGCCGGCCGGTTCACCAATGGCGATGACGCCGCTACGCGCATTGCGTCGGCCGCAATCTATTCGCTTTCAGCGGTGGCGCTGCTCACCTTCAAGTCGCAACGGCAAAGCCCGGGCTTTCACCCGGGCAGCTATGCCGTTGCTGCCATCGTAGGAGTCTGCACCAACACGGTGCTGCTTTACTTCTTCGTCTTCCGCCTTCGCGACGTCTGACCGTTCACCGCACCAGGATGTTGCGGAACTGCCAGGGGTCCGAGGTGTCGATGTCCTCGGGGAACAGGCCGGGGCGGCCGTCCAGCGGGGTCCAGTCGGTGTAGTAGCCCTTCACCGTGCCGAGATAGGGCTTCTGGATCTCCAGGCAGCGGCGATAGTCCATCTCGTCGGTCTCGACGATGCCGGCCTCCGGGTTCTCCAGCGCCCACACCATGCCCGCGAGCACGGCGGAGGTGACCTGAAGACCGGTCGCGTTCTGGTAGGGCGCGAGCTGGCGGGTCTCCTCGATGGTGAGCTGGGAGCCGTACCAATAGGCGTTCCTGGCGTGGCCGAAGAGCAGCACGCCGAGCTCGTCGCGCCCGTCCACCACCTCGTGCTCGTCGAGAATGGCCCAGTCGCCGGAGAACTGGCCCTCATGGCCGAAGGTCTCGTGCCAGGAGACCAGCGCGTCGTTACAGGGGTGATAGGCGTAGTGGCAGGTCGGGCGGTAGGCGACCTGGGCGCCGTTGCGCACGGTGAAATAGTCGGCGATCGAGATCGACTCGTTATGGGTGACGAGGAAGCCGTGCTGCGGGCCGAGGCTCGGGCACCAGGTGCGCACCTTGGTGGCGGCGCCGGCCTGCATCAGGTAGATCGCCGCGCCGGAGCCGAAATTATGGGTGTGGGCGTTGGACGGCATCCATTTTTCATGGGTGCCCCAGCCGAGTTCGGAAGGCTGCAGCCCCTCGGAGACGAAGCCCTCGACCGACCAGGTGTTGACGAAGGTGCCGAACGGGCGCGGGTCGCGGGCGCGCTGGGTGTCGCGCTCGGCGATGTGGATGCCCTTCACGCCCACCTGGCTCATCAGCGCCGCCCAGCCCTCGCGGCTGGTCGGTTCCTCGAAGGCGAGGCCGGTATCGGTGGCGATATCGACCAGCGCCTGCTTGACGAACCACGACACCATGCCGGGATTGGCGCCGCAGCAGGAGACCGCGGTCGGCCCGCCGGGGTTGGCGCGCTTGGCCTTGAGCATGGATTCGCGCAGCGCGTAGTTGGAGCGGCTGGCGGCGGTGGCGTCCTTGTCGAAATAGAAGCCGAGCCAGGGCTCGACGACGGTGTCGATGTAGAGCGCGCCGCAGTCGCGGGCGAGCGTCATGATGTCGACCGAGCCGGTGTCGACCGAGAGGTTGATGACGAAGCCGCGCCCGCCGCCGGTGAGCAGGGGGGTCAGCACCTCGCGGTAGTTCTCCCGGGTGATCGCCTGCTGCAGGAAGCGGATGCCGCGCTCGTCCAGCAGGGCGCGGTTGTCGTCCACCGGGTCGATGACGGTCAGCCGTTCCTTGTCGAAATCGAAATGCCGCTCCAGCAGCGGCAGGGTACCGCGACCGATCGAGCCGAAGCCGATCATCACGATGGGACCGTCGATTTTTCCGTAGACCGGCCAGACTGACATTCTCGGGGACACTCCTTTGGTGCCGAGGGGATTCAAATGCGGCCGCACCATGGGGCCCGGCAGCCTGCCGCGTCAATGGTGACGGGGGCGTGACGGGGGTGGGGGAGCGGGGCGGAGTGCCATCCCGGCCGAGCCTCGGCGAGAGTCGGGATCGGGGAGTGGACCGGGGCGGGTGGCACAGCGCGCGATCCCGGACCGGCCTACGGCCGTCCGGGATGACAGCATCGCTCCCTCACGCGTCGGCGGCGAGGATGTGGTTGCGCACCAGCGGGTAGACCTGGCCCTTCCAGCGGCGGCCCGAGAACACGCCGTAATGGCCGACCCCGGCCTGCATGTGGTGGCGGCGCAGATGCGGGCGCAGGCTGGAGCAGATGTCCTGCGCCGCCACCGTCTGGCCGACCGCGCAGATGTCGTCGCGCTCGCCCTCCACGGTGAGCAGCGCGGTGCGGCGGATGGCGCGGAAATCGACGCTGCCGCCGCGATAGGTCAGCACCCCGCGCGGCAGATCGTGCTGCTGGAACACCTTGGCGATGGTTTCCAGATAGAACTCGGCGGCGAGGTCGAGCACGGCGAAATACTCGTCATAGAAGGTCTTGGAGCTCTGCGCCTTCTCGTGCTCGCCCATGGCGAGGTTCTCGAACAGCTGGACATGCGCCTTGACGTGGCGTTCGAGATTCATCGCCATGAAGGCGCTCACCTGGATGAAGCCGGGATAGACCCGCCGCCCCGCGCCGGGAAAACCCGGCGGCACGGTGGCGATGAGGTTCTGCTCGAACCACTCGATCGGCTTCGAGGTGGCGAGCTCGTTGACCTTGGTCGGGTTGATGCGGGTGTCGACCGGCCCGGCCATCAGCGTCATCGAGAGCGGCTGGGCGGGGTTGTTCTCCTGCGCCATCACCGCGCCGGCGGCGAGCACCTGCACGCAGGGCTGGCAGACGGCGAGCACATGGCCGCCCGGCCCGATCTCCTCCAGGAAGCGGATGACATGGCCGACATAATCGTCGAAGCCGAAGCCGCCGGCGGAAAGCGGCACGTCGCGGGCATTGTGCCAGTCGGTGACGTAGACGTCGTTCTCCGGCAGCAGGGTCTTCACCGTGTCCAAGAGCAGGGTGGCGAAATGGCCGGACAGCGGGGCGACCACCAGCAGGCGCGGCTGCGGCTGGTCGACATCCTTGGCGAAATGCAGCAGCGAGCCGAAGGGCAGCGACAGCGCCACCTCCTCGCGCACCGCGACCTCGCGATTGCCCACGCTCACGGTGCCGATGTCGAAGGGCGGGCGCCGATGGCTGAGGCCGGCGCGCTCGATCATCTCGCAGGCGGCGGTGAGGTTGCGCAGCAGCGGGTTGTCGCCAAGGCCGCCCATGGTGCCGAGCATCTGGCGCGACAGCCGCGCGGCCAGCCGGATCGGGTCGAACAGGTCGGACTGGGCCTGATAGGCGGCATAGATCATCGGCGGGGGATCTTCCGGCAACGGGCCTTGCGGCAAGGGGAGTTCCAGCGAAGGGTCTTCCGGCAGCAGCTCGGTCGGCGAGAGGTCATGCGCGCTCCGGTAGACGGCTCCTCGCCCGGCGACCGGTGCGGGGCGCACAGATCGACGATGGCCGGGAGGCCTGCCGGATGCATCCTAGAGCGGATGCAATGGCGCTGCCAAGGAGGTTGCCGGGTATGATGCCGGCGGGAGCTTGCGCGGGCCTCCCGCGGGCGGGCTCGGCGCCCGGCAAATCGCGCCCGGTGTCATCGGCGGGTCAGGGATGGCACGAATAGTGATTGCCCGCTGCGCGACCTCCAATCGACGCCCGCCGACACAGGAAGCCCGCCATGCCCGCACCGACCGCGCCGAAAGCCCCGCCCGCCCCCGGCTCCCGGAAGGCCCCGGCCAGGGCTCCGGCCAAGGCCCCGGCCAAAGCTCCGGCCAAGACGGCGGCGGCGGCGAAGGGGGCGGGCCTCGCGGCGGCCGGCGCGGGGAGGCCGGCGCCAGCGGCCAGCCCGGCGGCGGTGCTGACGATCAGCAGCAAGAACTATTCGTCCTGGTCGCTGCGCGGCTATCTGCTGTGCCGGCTGGCCGGGCTCGACATGGCCGAGGCGCGAGTCTCGGCCGACGATCCCTCGATCCGGGCCGAGCTGCTGCTGCAGTCCTCGTCCTTCCTGGTGCCGCGGCTCGACCATGAGGGGCTGCGCATCTGGGACACGCTGGCCATTGCCGAATACCTGCACGAATTGGCGCCAGAAGCCGGGCTTCTGCCCACGAACCGCGCAGCGCGGGCGCATTGCCGCTCGATCTGCGGCGAGATGCATTCCGGCTTCGCCAATCTGCGCTCGGCGCTGCCGATGAACATCAAGGCCCACCATCCCGGTTTCAAGGTGTGGGCCGGCGCGCAGGGCGACATCATGCGCATCGTCGCCATCTGGAGCGAGTGCCTGAAGACCTATGGCGGGCCGTACCTGTTCGGCCCCCACCCGACCATGGCGGACGCGATGTACGCCCCGGTGTGCTCGCGCTTCACCACCTATGACGTGCCGCTCGATCCCAACAGCCGGGCCTATTGCAAGGCTGTCCTCGCCCTCCCCGCGATGCGCGACTGGACGGCGGCGGCGCAGGAAGAGCCGGACGAGATGGAGGAACTCGACGTCGAGTTCTGAGGGGCGGGGCGCGTCGTCGGTCGACGGTGCGTCCGCTCGTTTACACAAAAGCCCCGTCATCCTCAGGCGCGCGCGCAGCGCGCCTGAGGATGGATTTCCGGGCGCTGCCGGCAACATCCTTCGAGGCCCGGCCGGGGGCCGGGCACCTCAGGATGACGTCGCCCCCGGTACGTCCCCTGGGCCCCGGCACGTCCCCCGGGGCCCCGGATCGGCGTCGCGCGCGGCGCGGCTTGTCCGGGGAACGGTGCCGGCTTCCTGAACCCCTCAGTGCGCCTCGTCCCAATTCGAGGCCGCGCGGGCGTCGACCTTGAGCGGGACCTTCAGCGCCACCGCCGGGAAGGGGGCGATCTCCATCACCTCGCGCACCACCGGGATGGTGGCGTCGACCTCGTCGTCGGGCACCTCGAAGATCAGCTCGTCGTGCACCTGAAGCAGCATGCGGGCTTCGAGCCCCGCCTTCTCCAGCGCGCCGTCCATCCGCGCCATGGCGCGGCGGATGATGTCGGCGGCCGAGCCCTGCAGCCGGGCATTGATCGCCGCGCGCTCGTTGAAGGCGCGGATGGAAGGGTTCTTGGCTGATATGTCGGGGTAGTGGCAGCGCCGGCCGAACAGGGTCTCGACATAGCCGTGCTCGCGGGCGAAGGCGCGGGTCTCGTCCATATAGGCGCGGATGCCGGGGAAGCGCTCGAAATAGCGCTTGATATAGGCCCCCGCCTCCTCGCGCGGGATCGAGAGCTGGTTGGCGAGGCCGAAGGCGGAGATGCCGTAGATGATGCCGAAATTGATCGCCTTGGCGCGCCTTCGCACCTCGCCCGGCATGCCCTCGATCGGCACGCCGAACATTTCCGACGCCGTCATGGCGTGGATGTCGAGCCCGTCCTGGAACGCCTGGCGCAGCGAGGGGGTGTCGGCGATCTCGGCGAGAAGGCGCAGCTCGATCTGCGAATAGTCGGCCGAAATGAGCTTGTGGCCGGGGGCGGCGACGAAAGCCTTGCGGATCTTGCGGCCCTCTTCCGAGCGCACCGGGATGTTCTGCAGGTTCGGCTCGGAGGAGGAGAGCCGGCCCGTCGTCGTCGCCGCCAGCGCGAAGGAAGTGTGCACGCGCCCGGTATCCGGGTGCACATAGGTCGGCAGCGCGTCGGCATAGGTGGATTTCAGCTTCTGCAACTGGCGCCAGTCGAGGATGCGGCGCGGCAGCTCATGGCCCTGCTCGGCCAGTTCCTCCAGCACGTCGGCCCCTGTCGACCACGCCCCGGTCGGGGTCTTGCGGCCGCCGGGAATGGCCATCTTGCCGAACAATATGTCGCCGAGCTGCTTGGGCGAGCCGGGGTTGAAACTCTCCCCCGCCATGTCGGAGATTTCCGCCTCCAGCCGTCCCATGCCCTGCGCGAACTCGCCCGACAGCCGCGAAAGCATCTGGCGGTCGATCATGATGCCGCGCGCCTCCATGCGGGCGAGCACGGCGACCAGCGGGCGCTCCAGCGTCTCGTAGACGGTGGCCTTGCCCTCGCTGGCGAGCCGGGGCTTGAGCACCCGCCACAGCCGCAGCGTCACATCCGCGTCCTCGGCGGCGTATTCGCTGGCCTTGTCGAGCGGGGCGCGGTCGAAGCGGATCTGCCCCTTGCCCTTGCCGCACACCTCCTCATACTTGATCGGGGTGTGGCCGAGCCAGCGTATGGAGAGCGGGTCCATGCCGTGCGGCGAGGCGCCGGCGTCGAGCACATAGGACAGCAGCATCGTGTCGTCGTAAGGGCCGACCTCGATGCCGACGCGCTTGAACACCAGCCAGTCATATTTCAGGTTCTGGCCGATCTTGAGGACGGACGGGTCCTCCAGCAGCGGCTTCAGGGCGGCGAGCGCCTCGCGCGGGGGGATCTGGCCCGGCAGCAGTCCCTCGCTGAACAGGCCCTCATCGCCGCCCTTATGGGCGAGCGGGACATAGCAGGCCTCGTTCGGCGCGGTGGCGAGGGAAAAGCCGACCAGTTCCGCCTGCATCGGGTCGAGGCCGGTGGTCTCGGTGTCGACCGCGACGAGGCCGAGCGCGGTGGCGCGGGCGATCCATTCCTCAAGCCGGGCCAGCGTCGTCACCGTCTCGTAGCGGGAACGGTCGACCGGGGTCGAGGTGGCCTGCGCCTGCCGCGCGGCGGAGAGCGCCTGCGGGGTGAGGCCCTCCGCCGCGCTTGGCGCGCCCTCCAGCGGCACCGCCGTCTCGCGCGTGTCCGGGTCGAGCCCGGCGGCGAGCAGCGCGGTCTCGCCCCCGCCGGCCTTCAGGCCGGGATCGGGCTCGACGGCGGCGATGTCGATCTCATAGGCCTCGCCGACGCGGCGGGTCAGGGTGGTGAACTCCATCGCCTTGAGGAAGGCGACGAGGCGGCGGCCCTCCGGCTCCACCACGGCGATGTCATCGAGCGGCACGTCGAGCGCCACGTCGCGCTTGAGGGTGACGAGCTGGCGCGACAGCCGGGCCTGATCGGCGAACTCGATCAGGTTCTCGCGCCGCTTGGTCTGCTTGATCTCGCCGGCGCGGGCCAGCAGCGTGTCGAGGTCGCCATACTCGGCCAGAAGCTGGGCGGCGGTCTTCACCCCGATGCCGGGCACGCCGGGCACGTTGTCGACCGAATCGCCGGCCAGCGACTGCACGTCCACCACCTTGTCGGGGGCGACGCCGAACTTCTCGAACACCTCCTCGGCGCCGATCGCCTTGTCCTTCATCGGGTCGTACATGCGCACGAGGCCATCGACCAGCTGCATCAGGTCCTTGTCGGAGGAGATGACGGTGACGCGGGCGCCCTTGGCCTTGGCGAGTTCGGCATAGGTGGCGATGAGGTCGTCGGCCTCGTAGCCGGCCTGCTCGACGCAGGCGAGGTCGAAGGCGCGGGTGGCCTCGCGGATGAGGGGGAATTGCGGGCGCAGGTCTTCCGGCAGGTCCGGGCGCTGCGCCTTGTAGAGCGGATAGATGTCCTTGCGGAAGGTCTGCTCGGACTTGTCGAACACCACCGCGAGATGGGTGGGCTTGGGCTCGAACCCGGTCTGCGCGTCCTTGGCCCGCACCAGCTTCCACAGCATGTTGCAGAAGCCCGCCACCGCGCCGACCGGCAGCTTGTCGGAGGAGCGGGTGAGCGGGGGCAAAGCGTGATAGGCGCGGAAGATATAGGCCGAGCCGTCGATCAGGACGACATGGTCGCCGGTCTCGACGCTCTCGTGGTGGGGATCATGGGCGGGCATTGCGGGCTCCGTTTCGGGCCGCACGATGCCCCTGCCGGTGCGCCGGGGCAAGGGGGCGGGGAGAGGCGGGGGCGACACCCGCTCCCTCATCCCCGGGCTTGACCCGGGCACCCAGCTGTTACCGGACGCGGCGAAAGACTGGGTGCCCGGGTCAAGCCCGGGCATGAGGGTGTGATGGTGGCATTGGGGGGTACAGGTGACGCGCCGACCTTCCGGCGCTACAGAGCGCGCAGGAAACCGCCATGCCCCGCTACAAGCTCACCATCGAATATGACGGCACGCCCTTCGTCGGCTGGCAGATCCAGGCCACGGGGGAGAGCGTGCAGGGCGTGCTGGCGCGGGCGGTGAAGCGCTTTTCCGGCGAGGAGGTGACGGTGCACGGCGCCGGGCGGACCGATGCCGGGGTGCATGCCACCGGGCAGGTGGCGCATGTGGAACTCTCCCGCGACTGGAAGCCGGACACGGTGCGCGACGCGATGAACGCGCATCTGCGCCCGCATCCGGTGGCGGTGCTCTCCGCCGAGCCGGCGGGCGAGGATTTCCACGCCCGGTTCTCGGCCACCGGGCGGCGCTATCTCTACCGCATCATCGCCCGCCGGCCGGACCTGGTGCTGGAGCGCAACCGGGCGTGGCGGGTGCAGCGCCCGCTCGACGCCGACGCGATGGCGCAGGGCGCGGCGCGGCTCATCGGCCGGCACGACTTCACCACCTTCCGCGCCATTGGCTGCCAGGCCGCCTCGCCGGTGAAGACGCTCGACCGGCTGGCGGTGGAGGAGGTGGCGATCGAGGGGCCGGGGATGGAGATAAGGGTGCACGCGCAGGCGCGCTCCTTCCTGCACCACCAGGTGCGCTCGCTGGTCGGCACGCTGGTGAAGGTGGGCGAGGGGGCGTGGACCCCGGACGATGTGAGCGCCGCGCTGGAAGCGAAGGACCGCACACGCTGCGGCCCGATGGCGCCCTCCGCCGGGCTCTATCTGGCGGAAGTGACGTATTGAGGGGAGCTGGCGAGGGCTCGTTGGGCAACGGCCTGCGTGCTTCAAGGCCGGCCTGACGGCCGGCACCTCAGCATGACGAGGTTTGTTCACCCGCCGCACGCGCGGCGTCATCCTGAGGCGCGAGCGCAGCGAGCCTCGAAGGAGGGGCGCCCCTGGGGGGCTGCCGACGGACGCGACCTGTTGCGAGGCGGGAACGGCGTCTTGGCCGGCCCCGGCCCGGGGCCGGGCATGAACGGCGCGGACGAGGGCGCCGCCCCTCACCCCCGCCCCAGCGTCTCCAGGAAGCGGATCGCCTCGCCCTGCGCCGGGGTGACGAGTTCGCCCTCCCACATCACGCGCCGGCCGCGAATGAGCGTGCCGACCGGCCAGCCTGATACCTCGACCCCGTCATAGGGGGTCCAGCCGGGCTTCGAGGCGATCCATGAATTGGCGATGGTTGCGCGCCGCTTCAGGTCGACAATGGTGAAATCGGCGTCGTAGCCGACCGCGATGCGGCCCTTGGTGGCGATGTTGAAGATGCGCGCCGGGCCGGCGCTGGCGAGATCGACGAAGCGCTCCAGCGAGAGGCGGCCGGCATTCACGTGGTCGAGCATCATCGGCACCAGCGTCTGCACCCCGGTCATGCCCGAGGGGCTCGCCGGGTAGGGCTTGGCCTTCTCCTCCCGCGTGTGCGGCGCGTGGTCGGAGCCGAGCACGTCGACCACGCCTTCCGACAGCCCGCGCCAGAGGGCGGTGCGGTGATGGGCGTCGCGCACCGGCGGGTTCATCTGCACCAGCGTGCCATGCGAGGCGTACCAGGAGGCGTCCATGGTGAGGTGATGGGGCGTCACCTCCACCGTGGCGACGTCCTTCTGCTGGCGCAGATACTCGATCTCTTCCTGCGACGTGACGTGCAGCACATGCACCCGCTTGCCCTCGGACCGGGCGAGGTTCACCAGCCGGGTGGTGGCGGTGAGCGCGGCGACCGCGTCGCGCCACACCGGGTGCGAGGCGGCGTCGCCTTCCACGCGCAGGCCCTTGCGCTCGTCGAGCCGCGGCTCGTCCTCGCAATGGAAGGCGGCGCGGCGGCGGATGACCTTGAGAATGGCGCGCACGCCCGGATCGTCGGCCACCAGCAGCGAGCCGGTGGAGGAGCCGATGAACACCTTCACGCCGGGCACGCCGGGCAGCATCTCCAGCTCCGGCAGGTCCTTCACATTGTCATGCGTGCCGCCGACGAAGAAGGCGAAGTCGCAATGCATGCGGCCGCGCGCGCGGGACAGCTTGTCCTCCAGCGCCTGCGCGGAGGTGGTGAGTGGGTTGGTGTTGGGCATTTCGAACACGCCGGTGACGCCGCCCATGACGGCGGCGCGGGACCCCGATTCGAGGTCCTCCTTGTGCTCCATGCCGGGCTCGCGGAAATGCACCTGGGTGTCGATGACTCCGGGCAGGAGGTGCAGGCCGGTGCAGTCCACCGTCTCGCCCGCCTGCGCCGCGTCGAACGAGCCGATGCCGGCGATGCGGCCGGCGCGGACGCCGACATCGCGCGCGCCGATGCCGTCCTGGTTCACCACCGTCCCGCCCTTGAGGAGAAGATCGAATGTCTGCGCCATGCTGCCCCCGGCTGATGAAGTGGTGACCCCCGCGCGCCGCGTGCGCAAGCGGACCCGTCCGCTCTTACGCCAAACGGGCGGCGAGGTGAACGCCGAAAGGGGGCGTCCGTGCCGGACATCGCGTTGGGGATACCACCGTCCCTGCCGCCGGTGGTGGCGGCGCGAGGCGCCTCGTGTCCCGGCCCGGCGCCGCGCGGCTGGTCCGGGACACGGCAATGGGGGCGACCCGAGCAGCGTCGGCGCTCAGACGATGGCGAACTTCACCCGCACCGCCGTGCCGCGGCTGGGCTCGACCCGGCTGGCAAGCTCGACCTGCCCGCCAAGCTGGGTGGCGAGGCTCTGGATGATGCGCCAGCCCAGACCGTCGCTGCGCGACAGGTCGGCATCCGGCGGCAGGCCCCGGCCGTCGTCGGTGATGGTCATTTCGAACTGGTCGGAACCGCTCGGCAGCACGGTGACGCCGATCGTGCCGGTCTCGATGCCGGCAAAGGCGTGCTTGAGCGAATTGGTGACGATCTCGGCCACCAGCATGGACAGGGTGGTGAGCTGTGTCATGCTCAGCGGCAGGTTGGGCGAACGCACCACGCAGCTGATGCCGCCGGTGCCCGAGGCGGTGATGAGGTCGCCGCAGAGCTGGCGCAGATACTGGTCGGTCGGCAGGTCCAGCCGTTCCGGCGCGTAGAGCTGGCGGTGGATGCGGGCGATGGTGTCGAGGCGGGTGCGGGCCTCGTCGAGCGCGGTGACCGCCTGGCTGGCGTCCTGCCCGACCTTGCGCTTCTGCAGGGTGAGCAGCGCGGCCACGAACTGCATGTTGTTGGCGACGCGGTGCTGCAGCTCCTGGAACATGGTGCGCTGGTTTTCATACAGCCGCGCGGTGGTTTCCTTCTCCGTGCGCAGCCGGTCGGCGGCGCTGAAGGTGAAGTGGATCAGCGCGATGTCGATCGAGGCGATGGCGACGAAGAAGCCGAGCGCCAGCAGCGACTGCCCGTCCATGCGCATGGCATTGGCCGGGCCGATGAAGAAGAACCACGCGGCGAAGGTGGACAGCACCGCGCAGGTGATGCCCGGGCGCAGCCCGCAGAAGAAGGTGGTGAGAATCACCGCCGGGAAGAAGGTGAGGAACGGGAAGCCCGGCGGCAGCTCGCTGTCGACCGCGAAGCGCAGCGCCAGCGCCAGCGCGAACATCGCGACCCCCACCGCATGGGGCAGCCAGGGATGGCGGCGCAGCGGCTGCGCGGCGCGCACCAGCGACCAGAACAGCGACCCGTCGATCCCCGGCACGGCCCTGGCGCCCTTGCCAGGGTCCGGCGTCGCGGTGGAGTCCGGATAGTCGCGCGGCTGCGCCGAACTCTCATTCATGGGCGCGAAGCCGGCCCCATGGCGGGGCGCCGCGCGGCAGGCCCGCGCGCGCCATGCGTGCCGCGGGCGGCCAAGCGCCTGTCGGCACCCTGTCGAGAAGGCCGGGCCGCCGCGCGGGAACCCGTGGAAGTCGCATGCATCGAACCGGACTCCCCGAAGCGCAGCCATGTCCATCGGCGCGCGAGTGTGCCTCTTTGTACAGAACTCGTCATCAGGCTTCTGTCCGCTTGTGAACATTCCCGGGGGATGCGCGTTAATCCGCGCAACGGGGGATTTATCATGCGCGTCAACGACGGCGAGGAAAGTGGCGGCCATGGCGGCAACGCGGTGGCGTCGTCCGGTGGCAACAACCTGCTGGGCGCCCTGCGGCCGGCCGATTTCGCGCTTCTGCGCGCCCATCTGCGGCGGATCGACCGTCCCGCCGGCGCCGTGCTGTACGAGCCGGGCGACGATGTGCGCCATGTCTATTTTCCCTGCGGGCAGGCGCTGATGTCGTTCATGGTGCTGCTGGAGGACGGCCGGCAGGTGGAGATCACCAGCATCGGGCGCGAGGGCGCGGTGGGCGGCATCGTCAGCCAGGGAAGGCTGCCCGCCTTCGCCCGCGCCGTGGTGCAGATGGGGGGGCCGCTGCTGCGGCTCGACAGCAGCGAGCTGGAGCGCGCCAAGGAAACCTCGCCGCCGCTGCGCAACCTGTTCGCCCGCTATGCCGACTGCCTGCTGGCGCAGGTGTTCCAGTCGGTGGCCTGCAACGCGACCCACACCATCGACCAGCGCACCGCGAAATGGCTGCTCGCCGCCCATGACCGCACCGGCGACGAGGAGCTGCGCCTCACCCAGGAGCAGCTCGCTTCCATGCTGGCGGTCGGGCGGTCCTATATCAGCCGGGTGCTGGGCGACATGAAGGCGGCCGGCGCGGTGGAGCCGCGGCGCGGGCGCATCCGCATCACCGATTCCGAAAAGCTGCGCGGCCTGTGCTGCGGCTGCCACCAGACGGTGCGCCGGCATTTCGACGACGTGCTCGGCGGCGTCTATCCCCGCGGCAACGAGGTGGCCGGGCACGGCGTGCTCGTCACCAATGGCCCCTCCTTCCGGCCATGAGGGAGGCATCAAGCGGAGCCGTGAACCCGCCGCGCATGGCGGCCCCGCGCGCGGGGGCCTTGCCTGAGGCGCGCCCGCATGGCATGCGCGGCCGCATGAAACCCGACAGCGCCCCGCCCATCGTCCCTTCCTTCGCCGAGCTGGCGCCCCGCTACGACCTCGTCCTGTGCGACGTGTGGGGCGTGCTGCACAATGGCGTCGCCGGCGCGCCGGCCGCCGCGCAGGCTTTGATGCGGGCGCGTGCCGCCGGCGCCACCGTCATCTTGGTCTCCAACGCCCCGCGCGAGCCGGAAGGGGTGGCGCGCATCCTCGACGGCTTCGGCATCCCGCGCGACGCCTATGACGCCATCGTCACCTCCGGCATGGTGACCAGCGCCCTGCTAGCCGGGCGGCCGGGGGTGCGGATGTGGCATCTGGGCCCGCAGCGCGACCTCGGCATCTACAAGGGCCTCGACCTGACGCTGGCCTCGTTCGAGGAAGCGGAGCTGATCGTCTGCACCGGCCTGTTCGACGACACGGTGGAGACCCCCGACGACTACGCGCCGACGCTGGAGGCGGCGCGGGCGCGGGCGCTGCCCTTCATCTGCGCCAACCCCGATATCGTGGTGGAGCGCGGCGGCGACCTGATCTGGTGCGCCGGCGCCATCGCCGAGGCCTATGCCGAGCGCGGCGGCGAGGTGGTGTTCTGCGGCAAGCCGCACCGGCCGATCTACGAGACCGCCTTCGCCGCCGCGGCCGAGCTGCGCGGGGCGCCGGTGGAGCGCGCCCGCGCCATCGCCATCGGCGACGCGCTGCGCACCGATCTCGCCGGCGCGCTGGGCTTCGGCATCGACTGCCTGTTCGTGGCGGCCGGCATCCATGCCGGCGAACTCGGCCTCGAACACGGGGCGCAGGTCGATGCCCGCGCGCTGGCCCGCCTGCTCGCCGACGGCCCCGGCCGCCCGGCCGCCGTCACCACCCGCCTCGCCTGGTAGCGCGCCCGGCCTCCCGGCATTGACGCGGGGACGGGCTCACTTGACAGGCGCCCTGCCCGGCGGCTGCATGGGCGCCCCCCTCGTTGCGTAGCGCTGACATGACCCACGCCGCCGCCACCCGCCACCCCTTCCCCGTCCTGCGCGACGGCGACGCCCTGCCGCCGGGCCTTGCCGCGCCGGTGGTCGCCATCGGCAATTTCGACGGCGTGCATCGCGGCCACCGGGCGGTGATCGGCACCGCCGTCGACCAGGCCCGCTCGCTGGGCAGGCCGGCGCTGGCGGTGACCTTCGAGCCGCATCCGCGCGCCTTCTTCCGCCCCTCCGAGCCGATCTTCCGCCTCACCCCGGAGCCGATGAAACTGAAGCGGCTGAGCGAGACCGGGCTCGACGGCGCGGTGGTGCTGGCGTTCGACGCGGCGATGGCGGGGCGCGAGGCCGAGGGCTTCGTCGCCGACATACTGGTCGGGCGCCTCGGCGTCTCCATGGTGGTGGCGGGCTACGACTTCCATTTCGGCAAGGGGCGCGGCGGCTCGCCGCTGTTCCTGCGCGAGGCCGGCCGGCGCCACGGCTTCGGGGTCGAGATCGTCGCGCCGCTGCTCGACGAGGGCGCGCAGGTCTCTTCCAGCGTGATCCGCGCTGCGCTGGCGCAGGGCCGGGTCGAACAGGCCGCGCACATGCTGGGCGCGCCGTTCGCGATCGAGGCCGAGGTGATCCACGGCGACAAGCGCGGCCGCGAGCTGGGCTACCCCACCGCCAATATGCGGCTCGATCCGGCGGTGACGCTGGCCCATGGCATCTACGCGGTGACGGTGGAGATCGACGGGGCCGTCCACAAGGGCGTGGCGAGCTTCGGCCGCCGCCCGACCTTCGATGACGGCGCGCCGCGGCTTGAGACCTTCATCTTCGACTATGACGGCGACCTCTATGGCCGGGCGCTGACCGTGGCCTTCCACGCCTGGCTGCGCCCGGAACTGAAGTTCGACGGCATCGAGGCGCTGATCGCGCAGATGGACGTCGACAGCGCCCGCGCCCGGGCGGCGCTGGATCAGGGGCGGGACCCGGGCTGAGACCGTCCTGCCCGGTCCTGCCCGGTCCTGCCCTGGGCATCCGGCGGGCATCCACGCCGTTGCGCCGGCTCCACCTCGTGTCATCCGGGCCAATCCCGCGGATGGTGGCGGGCCGGCGGCCAGTCGAAATCCTGGGTCCCGGATCGGCGGCGCGCGGCGCGCACCTTGTCCGGGAAACAAAGGGTGGGCCCGCCGGGATGACGGCGTGACGCCCTCCCTTGCACGCGCCTGCCGCTGCGCTTAAACCGGGCGCGATGGCAAGGAGCGCGTCATGACGAGCCGCAACAGCACTGGTCGCAACGGGAACGAGCCTGCCGGCGAAGCGGCGGGCGAGGCCGCGGCGCATGATTATTCCTCGACCCTGTTCCTGCCGCAGACCGATTTCCCCATGCGCGCCGGCCTGCCGCAGCGCGAGCCGGAACTGCTGGCGCGCTGGGAGCGGATCGACCTCTACGGCCAGCAGCGCAAGGCCGGCGAGGGCCGCCCGCGCTTCGTGCTGCATGACGGCCCGCCCTACGCCAATGGCAACATCCATATCGGCCACGCGCTGAACAAGATCCTCAAGGACGTGGTGGTGCGCTCGCAGGGCGCGCTCGGCCACGATTCCAACTACGTGCCGGGCTGGGACTGCCACGGCCTGCCGATCGAATGGAAGATCGAGGAGCAGTACCGCGCCAGGGGCAAGAACAAGGACGAGGTGCCGGTCGTCGAGTTCCGCCAGGAATGCCGCACCTTCGCCGAGGGCTGGGTCGACGTGCAGCGCGCCGAGTTCAAGCGGCTCGGCGTCGAGGGCGACTGGTCGCATCCCTATGTGACGATGAGCTTCGACGCGGAAGCGCAGATCGCCCGCGAGATCATGAAATTCGCCACCAACGGCCTGCTCTATCGCGGCTCCAAGCCGGTGATGTGGTCGGTGGTGGAGCGCACCGCGCTGGCCGAGGCCGAGGTCGAGTATCACGACCACCAGTCGACCACGATCTTCGTCAAGTTCCCCGTCACCGGCTACCGCAAGAGCGCCGCCACCGCCGGCGGCCTGCCCAAGGGGCTGGAGCCGGCCACGGACGCCGCCGACATCCACCTGTTCCCCTCCTATGAGGGCGCCTGCGTCGTCATCTGGACCACGACCCCGTGGACCATCCCCGGCAACCGCGCCATCGCCTTCTCGCCCAACGTCACCTATGCCGTCTACGAGGTGACCGAGGCGCCGCACGACAACTGGGCCAAGGTCGGCGAGCATTTCATCCTCGCCGACAAGCTGGCGGAGGAGGTGTTCAGGGCCGCCCGCGTCACCGGCTATGAGCGCCACCGCGAGGTCGACCCGACCCATCTGGTCTGCGCCCATCCGCTGAAGGGCGTCGCTGGCGCGGGCGATTATTTCGATTTCTGCGTCCCCGTGGTGCCGGGCGACTTCGTGACCGACGACACCGGCACCGGCTTCGTCCACATCGCCCCCGGCCACGGCGCCGACGACTTCAACCTCTATATGTCCGCGCATCTGGGCGAGGTGCCGCACACGGTCGGCCCGGACGGGCGCTACTACGACCACGTGCCGCTGTTCGCCGGCGCCCGCGTCATGGACGACAAGGGCAAGGACGGCGACGCCAACGACGCGGTGATCAAGGCGCTGTCGGCCGCCGACAGGCTGATCGCGCGCGGCCGGCTGAAGCACCAGTACCCGCATAGCTGGCGCTCCAAGGCGCCGATCATCTTCCGCAACACCCCGCAATGGTTCATCGCGATGGACAAGGACATCGCGGCGGCGGACGGTTCGGCGGCGGCGGGCGACACGCTGCGGGCCCGCGCGCTCGGCGGCATCCAGCAGGTGCAATGGGTGCCGGCCTCCGGCCAGAACCGCATCACCGGCATGATCGAGAACCGGCCGGACTGGGTGGTCTCGCGCCAGCGCGCCTGGGGCGTGCCGATCGCCGTCTTCGTCAAGGACAAGGGCGACGGCACGGTCGAGGTCCTGCGCGACGAGGCGGTGAACCAGCGCATCGCCGCCGCCTTCGCCGCCGAGGGCGCCGACGCCTGGTACGCGGAAGGCGCCGCCGCCCGCTTCCTCGACAATGACTATTCGCCCGAGGAATGGGTGAAGGTCGACGACATTCTCGACGTGTGGTTCGATTCAGGCTCCACCCATGCCTTCACGCTGGAAGTGCGCGCCGACCTGAAGGCGAACCGCGCCTTCGCCGGCGGGCCGGACCGGGTGATGTACCTCGAAGGCTCGGACCAGCATCGCGGCTGGTTCCACTCCTCGCTGCTGGAGAGCTGCGGCACGCGCGGGCGCCCGCCCTATGACGTGGTGCTGACCCATGGCTTCGTGCTCGACGAGCAGGGCCGCAAGATGTCGAAATCGGTCGGCAACGTGGTCGCCCCGCAGGAGGTGATCAAGGCCTCCGGCGCCGACATACTGCGCCTGTGGGTGTGCGCCTCCGACTATTCCGACGATCTGCGCATCGGGCCGGAAATCCTCAAGACCACGGTCGAGACCTACCGCAAGCTGCGCAACACGCTGCGCTGGCTGCTGGGCTCGCTGCACCATTACCGCGAGGCCGAGCGCGTCGCCTTCACGGAGATGCCGGCGCTGGAGCGGATGGTGCTGCACCGGCTGGCCGAACTCGACGCCACCGTGCGCGAGGCCTATGCCGGCTTCGACTTCAAGCGCGTGCACGCGGCGCTGACCGCCTTCATGACCAGCGAATTGTCGGCGTTCTATTTCGACGTGCGCAAGGACGCGCTCTATTGCGACCCGCTCTCCTCGGTGACGCGCCGGGCCTGCCTGACCGTGCTGGACGAGCTGTTCACCCGTCTCGCGGTGTGGCTGGCGCCGATCCTGCCGTTCACGGCGGAGGAGACGTATCTGGCGCGCTTCCCTTCCGAGACCGGCTCGGTGCATCTGCTCACCTTCCCCGACACCCCGGCCAAGTGGCGCGACGCGGCGCTGGCCGAGGAGTGGCGCAAGATCCGGCTGGTGCGCCGGGTGGTGCTCGGCGCGCTGGAAGTGGAGCGCGCGGCCAAGCGCATCGGCTCCAGCCTGGAGGCGGCCCCGGTGGTCCATGTCTCCGACCCGAACCTGTTCGCGGCGGTGAGCGCGGTGGACCTGGCGGAAGTGTGCATCACCTCCGACGCGCATCTGCGGCCCGACGAGGGGCCGGCCGATGCCTTCCGGCTGGCCGAGGTGCCGGGCGTGGCGGTGGTGCCGAACCGGGCCACCGGGCAGAAATGCGCTCGCTCGTGGAAGATCTCGCCGCTGGTGGGGACGGATGCGGAATACCCGGACGTGACCCCGCGCGACGCCATGGCGCTGCGCGAGCTGGCGCATGCCCGCCGGGCGGCGGAGTGAGCGTGCGCGTGTCGCTGCGTCTTTCCGGACCGCTCACCCTTTTCGGCGGCGCCTTCGCGCTCGCCGCGCTGGTCATCGACCAGGCCTCGAAGCTCGCGGTGCTGAACGGGGTCGATTTCGGCCCCGACGGCATCGTCCGGGCGGGCCCCTTCCTCGACATCGTGTGGGCGTGGAACACCGGCATCAGCTACGGCCTGTTCTCGCTGGGGGCGGAAGGCTGGTGGCTGCTCGGCGGGGTTAAGCTGATCGCGGCGGCGCTGTTCTGGCTCTGGCTGGCGCGGGTCGACAGCCGGCTGGAGGCGGCCGCGCTGGGGCTGCTGATCGGCGGCGCGCTGGGCAATGCCATCGACCGCGCGGCCTATGGCGCGGTGTTCGATTTCATCTCGCTGCACGCCTTCGGCTTCTACTGGTACGTGTTCAACCTGTCCGACGTCGCGATTGTTGCCGGGGTCGCGCTGCTTTTGTATGCTTCCTTCTCCGGCGGCGCCGCAAAATCGCCGCCCTGACGTGAGATCGGACCTTCCGCACGCTCGAACGGACGCGCGACGCGGCCAGAGGCCGCCGCCGAACCGACCGGCAGGAGACGACCGGATGACGACACGAGTTCAAGCCACCCGCGCCGCGCTTCTCGCCGGCGCCATGGTCTGCGCCACGATGGGCGCGCCGGGCATCGGCCCGGCATTCGCCGCCGACGATCCGCCGGAGATGAACCTCACCGGCCAGCTTCTCACCGGCCTTGGCCTGGTGGCGCCGCCCCCGCCGGACATCGACTATCGCGAGCGTGCCCCGCTGGTGGTGCCGCCGACCGGCGACATTCTCCCGCCCCCGCGGGACGCCGCCGCCATTTCCCAGAACCCGGCCTGGCCGAAGGACCATGACGAGGTCGCCCGCCAGAAGGCGGAGGCCACAGACTGGGGCGAGGCCTGGGAATCGATCGCCCGCGACGGCAACACCGCCTCGCGCACGCTGACGCCGTCCGAGCTGGACCGGGGCTACAAGGCCGGCAAGTCTACCGGCAGCGGCTTCGCCAACACCCGCAAGAACGACGACAACCGCCTCTCGCTCAACGAGATGGACTTCTTCGGCTGGGGCAACAAGAAGGACGACACGCTCCAGTTCGAGGGCGAGCCGGACCGCGAATCGCTGATCGAGCCGCCGCCGGGCTACCAGACCCCGGCGCCGGGTGCGAAATATGGCGTGGTGGCCGACCGTCCCGAGGACAAGGACTGGAAGATGCCGAGCTGGTTCGACCGGACCCAGCGCAACAAGTGACCGGCTGAGCCGCGCCCGCGCCTGCCGCGCTTTCGTGCACGGGGCGCTTCTGCCGGCGGTATTTGCGCGGCGACGGCCGGCGACGACACCACGGCGTGGCGGGGCCGCCCCGCCCGGCTGCTCACTTCGCGGTGAAGACCGCCCGTCGCGCGTCGCGCCGCTGGCGCTTCATCGTTACATTGTGCCGTGATCCTGCCCCGCGCGGCCCGAAACCGGGCGGCGCGCCCACCGGCGCATCCGGGGCGGACGCGCAAACGGATGTCGCTGTGACTGGAAGATTCATGCCCGCTCTGATGCTGCTCGCCGGCGCCGCCGCCGGCCTCGCCACCGCGCCTTCGCGGGCCGATGCCACCGAGGTGGCGGAATTCACCCTCGGCAACGGCATGCAGGTGGTGGTGGTGCCCGACCATCGCGCCCCCGTGGTCACCCACATGGTGTGGTACCGGGTCGGCTCGGCCGACGAGCAGGCGGGCAAGTCCGGCATCGCCCACTTCCTCGAACATCTGATGTTCAAGGGCACGGCGAACCACCCGGCCGGCGAGTTCTCGCAGGTGGTGGCCAAGCTGGGCGGGCAGGAGAACGCCTTCACCTCGCAGGACTACACCGCCTATTTCCAGCGCGTCGCCAAGCAGAACCTGGCCACCGTGATGGGCTTCGAGGCCGACCGCATGACCGGCCTGGTGCTGACCGACGAAGTGGTGCTGCCCGAGCGCGACGTGGTGCTGGAGGAGCGCCGCATGCGCACCGACAACGACCCGGCCTCGCAGCTTTCCGAGGCGGCGCAGGCGGCGATGTTCGTCAACCACCCCTACGGCCACCCGATCATCGGCTGGGAAGACGAGATCAAGCAGCTCAACCGCGAGGACGCACTCGCCTTCTACCGCCGCTTCTACACCCCGAACAACGCCATCCTGGTGGTGGCCGGCGACGTCGAGCCGGAGGAGGTGAGGAAGCTCGCCGAGGCCACCTATGGCAAGGTCGCCCGGCGCGCCGAGACCGCCGAGCGCATCCGCCCGCGCGAGCCCGCCCCCCGCGCCGAGCGCCGCCTGGTGCTGGCGGACGGGCGGGTGGGCCAGCCCAGCCTCTCGCGCAGCTACCTCGTGCCCTCCTATAAGGGCGACCGGCAGGAGAGCGTCGCGCTCGACGTGCTGGCGCAGGTGCTCGGCGGCGGCTCGACCGGGCGGCTCTACCGCACGCTGGTCGCCGACAAGGGCGTCGCCGCCAATGCCGGTGCCTGGTACCAGTCGACCGCGCTCGACGACACCCGCTTCGGCCTCTCGGTCACCCCCCGCCCCGAAGTGACGATGGAGGCGCTGGAGACCGCGCTCGACGAGACCATCGCCGCGCTGGCCACCGACGGGCCCGACCCGGCCGAACTGGAGCGGGCCAAGACGCGGCTCGTCGCCGAGGCGATCTACGCGCAGGACAACCAGGCCACGCTGGCGCGCATCTACGGCGCGGCGCTGGCCACCGGCTCCACCGCGCAGGACGTGAAGATCTGGCCGGAACTGGTCAAGGGCGTCACCGCCGAGCAGGTGCGCGACGCCGCCCGGCGCTGGCTGGTGCCCGCCCGCGCCGTCACCAGCCAGCTGCTGCAGGTGAAGCCGGCCCCGGCGGCGGCCCTGCCCGCGCCGGGCGACGACAAGGCGACCCCGCCGGAGGACCGTTCGTGAGCGGCGCCGCCGCCGGCCGGGCTCCCGGCCTCTTCCGCCCTCTCCTCACCCTCGCCGCGGCCACGCTCATGACCCTCGCCCTCGCTCCCACCTCGCCCGCCCAGTCCGAGACCACGCGCATCCAGCGGGTGATCAGCCCGGGCGGCATCGAGGCCTGGCTGGTGCACGACACCACGCTGCCGCTGGTGGCGATGGAGATCGCCTTCCTCGGCGGCGCGGCACAGGACCCGGCGGAAAAGCCCGGCGTCGCCACGCTGACCTCCTCGCTGCTCGACGAGGGCGCCGGCGACCTCGATTCCCGCGCCTTCCAGGACCGGCTGGCGGAGAAGGCGATCGAGCTGCGCTTCGACGCCTCGCGCGACAGTGTCGGCGGCTCGCTGCGCACGCTGTCGGAGAATGTCGACGACGCCTTCGCGCTGATGGCGCTGGCGGTGAACGACCCGCGCTTCGACGGCGAGGCGGTGGAGCGCATCCGCCAGGGCCAGCTCGCCATGCTGCGCCGCCGGCTGAACGACCCCTCCTCGCTGGCGAGCCTGGGCTGGTCGGCCCGCGCCTTCCCCAACCATCCCTATGGCCGCCCGGTTGCCGGCACGCTGGAAAGCGTGCCCACCATCGGCCGCGACGACCTCAAGGCCTTTGTCGGCCGCACCATGGCGCGCGACAATCTGAAGATCGCGGTGGTCGGCGACATCACGGCCGAGAAGCTGGGCCCGGCGCTCGACGCCATGTTCGGCGGCCTTCCCGCCAGGGCGGAGCTGACCCCGGTGCCGGATGTGCAGCCCCAGGGGCTCGGCACCGACGTGGTGAAGACGCTCAACGTGCCGCAGACCTCCATCGTGTTCGGCGGCATCGGCCTCAAGCGCGACGATCCGGATTTCATTCCCGCCTTCGTGCTGAACCACATCTTCGGCGGCTCGGCGTTCTCCTCGCGCCTGTTCAAGGAAGTGCGGGAGAAGCGCGGGCTGGCCTATTCGGTCTACAGCCATCTCGCCCCGCTCGACCATGCCGCGCTGATCCTCGGCGGCACCGCGACCAAGAACGACCGCGCCGCCGAGAGCGCCGCGCTGATCCGGGCGGAATATGAGCGCCTGCTCACCGTGGGGCCGAGCGAGGAGGAACTCGCGGACGCCAAGAGCTACCTCATCGGCTCCTTCGCGCTGCGCTTCGACAGCTCGGCCAAGGTCGCCTCGCAGCTGCTGCAGATCCAGATCGACAATCTCGGCATCGACTATATCGACATCCGCAACGAGCTGGTGGCGAAGGTGACGCTCGACGACGTCAAGCGCGCGGCGGCGCGGCTGGGCGAGCATCCGGCGCTGCTGTTCAGCCTGGTCGGCGAACCGGCGGGGCTGCCGGCGGGCAATGGCGGCTGAGCGCGCCGGCGGGGAAGCGTGACGGGAGTGCGTCAGGCATGTTCCCTGTTCGCGATCCCCTGCTATAAGAGCGTCCGGGAAAAAGCGGGTCCGGGATCATCGGCCGTCCGGCGCTCGGGGGGAAGGCGCCGCGGCCCATCCAGCCGGCACGGCGGGGAGTATGCGTATGGGTATCGGGGACGTGCGGAACGGGACGGTCGGCCATGCGGGGCGCGGGCGGGCGCGGACATGGATGTGGGTCCCCGCGCTCGCCTTGCTGCTGGCGGGCTGCGCCGGCAACGGCATTGGCGGCGGCGACGGCAATGACGGCCCGATGGGCGTCGGCAATGCCGACGAGCAGGGCGTGTTCGGCTCCTCGATGCAGACCACGACGGTGGCGCCGGGCGCCGCCAGCGGGGGCGGCAGCGGGGCGGCCACCAGCGGCGAGGGGACGGCGGCGGTCACGCCCGGCGACCCCGGCGCCGACGCGTTCACCTGCCCGCCGATCCAGGTGCGCGCCGGGGCGGCGGCCTGGCAGGTGACCGAACCGCAGGATGGCGGCGTGCGCTATCAGGCGACGCTCGGCCAGTTTTCCCGCGAATGCCGCTTCAGCGCCCCCGACATGAACATGCGCATCGGCATTCAGGGCCGGGTGCTGCTCGGCCCCAAGGGCGGCCCGGGCAAGCTCACCGTGCCGCTTCGCCTCGCCGTGGTCGAGGAAGGCCCGGCGCCGAAATCGGTGTGGACCAAGTTCTACGCGGTGCCGGTGGAAGTCGGCGCCGGCGTCATGCAGGTCGATTTCGGCCTCGTCGCCGACGATGTGAACTTCCCGCGCCCGACGCCGGACCTGTCCGAGCGCTATGTGGTCTATGTCGGCTTCGACCCGCAGGGGAAAGAGGAGAAGCCGGTGCGGGCCCGCCCGGCGGCCCCGCGCGCGACCACGCCGCGCGCCCAGCCGCAGGCCCAGCAGGCGCCGCGCCAGACACCTGCCCCGGCACCCGCCGCGGCGGCGGCCCCGCG
>NZ_JAHBGC010000028.1 GCF_018390645.1 Ancylobacter dichloromethanicus | reverse complement strand
TAGGAAATATAATGGTCAGGACAGCGAAATCAGCGCCTTACTTGGGAAATGTGGGGCAGAACAAGCTTTGCGGATCGCTCATGCTCGCCGCAGCGATCGCCTCCAGGCGGCCCTGCTCGGGGGCGCTGGCGGCCGCCACCGTTTCCTCATAATTGCTTTTGTTCAGACGCGTGATGAATGTACGCGTTCCCGGCAGGAAGTTCAGATCTTGGCTCCTGGGCAACGCCAGTGCGGCCCCGTCCAGCGAGCCAGCTTCGACGTAGCCCTCCCTCTCGAGCCCCGAGGCATCCAAATACATGGCCGCCCCTCCCATTGGACATTACTTATCGTACGTTAGCGTACGATTTAAAATCGTCAAGACACGTCAGCCGCATTGCGAAGTGCTTTTTTGGACAACGACATTGAGATGGGTGACCGGACGCGATAGGCTCACAGAATGCGAAATCCAGATTTGATTTTGGTGGACGTCAGGGGCAGGCGTAACGGACGCAAGAAGGCCGGATAGGTCGCTGACATTTTCAAGACGACGCGGCACACCATTCTCGACTACGAGGAGCATGGCATCATTTGCCCGAAGAAGACGACTCTACGATGCAGTCTGAATTCGGATGCACGGTAATATAATCGGCTGTAGGCGAAGACCAGCGCCACTCAGCTAATGCCGAGTTGCCTCAATAGTCTGAGACTTATCTCGGAACAGAGGGACCTTCAGTTAGTCGAATATTGCCTATCGATGCGGTGGCGAGGAGATGAATGGTTAATCGCGCTGCCAAGATGGCCCGGCATCTTCTGAAAACTTGGGATTTCATCGAGAGGATGGAGCAAGCCCCGGACGCACTCGGGGTCGAAAACTGCTTGATCGATTTAGCAGCCCTATTCGGCTTTACGACGGTCTTTGGCGGTGTCGTTCCTAATCCAAGCGTCTCCCGGGAGGAAATTCCATCGCGCATCCTGGTCCAGAGAATGCCAATCGAATGGACCAAGCGATACAACGATCGCGACTATGTCTTCCGGGACCCGATCGTTAGTCATCTGCAGAGTGTCCGAGCTCCCTTCTCATGGGATGAGGCCTATGCGGCATCGCTCAACGCCGCCGACGTAAAACTGATCCGCGGCGAAGCCGGCGAGTTTGGACTCCGTATCGGTCATGTCGTACCGGTGCCGACGCTTGATGGAAGCCTCGCGACGATTTCCTTTGGCGGCGAAGCCCCGGAAATGAGCGCCGACGCGAAGGACGCGCTGACCTTCGCAGCCGCCTACGCCGTCGGCCGCCTCTTGCACGTCCCGCGCCGGTCCGTCGACGTCGAGGTCACCATGACCCCGCGCGAAACCGACGTCCTGCTCTGGGCGGCGGAGGGCAAGAGCGATTGGGATATTGCAACGATCCTCGGCATCTCCCGTCCGACAGTGCTTAAGCACATGCGCTCGGCGCGAGACAAGCTCGACGCGATGAACCGTACCCACGCGGTCGTCAAGGCCATTCGCGGCCGGCTCATTCCGTGAGCGTCTTCCAGAACCCTCCCATGCTCGACCCGGCCACCGGCAACGTCAGCGGTTCGACGGCGACGACGTGGCCATGCTCTGGCCCTTCTGAGACTGAGCCTCCGCCTTCTGGCTCGCCTCGATATCGCGGATGATCTGCTCCTGCTCGGCGCGCAGGCGCGCAAGCGCATCGGTTTGCAGGACGGCAGGAGACAGCGGCTGGCCAGGATGCTGAGCCAACGACCTCGCGGCTTGGGTAGCGGCCGCCGCCTCCCGCGCCTCCTGCGCCGCCGACCTTTCCATCCCCGCCACCACGGCGCGCTCTGCGCTGAGCTCGCGCTGGGTGGTGGCATTGAGCCCGGCCGTCGCCTCTTCCTGGCGCTCCGCCTCAACGGCTCGGTCGGCCAGACGAGCTGCGCCGACGGCCTCTCGCACTTCCCGGACCTGCATCTCTCGCGCGCGCTCGACGAGCCGGGCGCTATTGGCGCCAGTGATGGCTTCTACCTCCGCCGGGGTCATGCGTTCGACACCGCGCTCGGAGGCACGCTGGAGATCGACGCGGTTGGCAAGTGTCTCGAGATACCGGGCGGACGCTTCGCGGAACTGCTGCTTCGTCTCGCCGTCGAGAAGGTCGCCGGTGCGCGACACCGCCTCGTTCATGAGGCGCAGATCTCGGACCATCTGCTCTGATGACACGGCCATGGCAGGCTCCTCCTTTGTGAGCTGGTCAACTCGTCGTTCGATGGTGTGCAAAATGGCTCCGACGGTCTGCGCCATCACCAAGCGTTCGAGCATGTCCTTCGCGATGGGATTGCCAGGCTGATCCGCCGACACGGTCTTCCAGGCAATGAGGCTCTCGTTGACGGCCTTCCGGTCGTCATCCGATCTTGGGAGCCGGATGGGATTGGTGCGAGCCGTCTCGATGCGCTGCCGCGCATTGTCGATCAGTCGCCGGTTGGCCGGATCGGCAGCATAAGCGCGATCGCGCGCCTCACGCGAGGCGCGTGGCCGCTCCGCCGTATCGACGATAGCCTTGTCTCTTGGCCCATAGCTTTGCGAGGAGGCGCGCTCACGGGCCGATGTCGCCACGATCCTGAGGCCCTCGGCCTGGGCGTGCTGCGCATAGGCCTGGCGCCACTCGCGGAAGGTTTCCGGACCGGGGTGGATCTTCTGGCCCGACTCGCTTTTCACAGCGATGACCGCGTGCACATGGATGTGGCCGGCGGATTCCTTGTCGACATGAACGCCGAACATGAATTTATGGTCGGCGAACCGGTCCTGCAGGAAAGCCCGGGCGGCGCGACGCAGGGCCTCGACATCGGTGCCAGCCTTTGCCGACAGCATGAGGTGCATCGTATCGCGGACCGACTGCGAACGAAGTGCGGGTCCCCATTCCCTCCCCGCAATCCGGGTCTCGGCGACATTGGCGATGATCCTGCCACGATCGTCGCGCGCCGCTCCATGCTCGATAAGCTTGTTCAAGCGAAAGGTGACGCCGTCGCGGCCATGATTGCTCATGCCGGGCATCACCTGGACGGCGTCCGTTCCCGTTCCGGTCGCGGCCTGGACCCGCTCGCTGATCCGGGCCTCCGAGGTCCTATCGAAGCGCTTCTGCGCGACGCCGCGCCCGTCATCGCCCGCCGGCGCGCTGCGAACACGGAACCGCTCCTTGGCGGTGCCGGCCAGCGCCACCACAAGACGCGCCTCGAGCTCTCCTGAGGCGGACGTATCGAGCCGATAGGCGTAGCGATGACCCGCAAACCCCGCGGCGATCGCCTTCTCGTAGATCTCGCGTCCCTCGTCGGAATCTCGCACGCCTTCCAGCTTCATCCGGACCGCGGCGACATCCTGGCTTTCGGCGCGTTTCGAAAACGTCGTTGCCCAGGCCTGGATCTCGTCGGCCACGGCTTCGCGATCGGTGAGCATCCGTCCGTCATGCGTCTCAAGAGGCACGTCCTCACGCTGGACATATTGACCCGTCCTGGTCGCGCGGGTCGCTCCGTGTGCATAGGACAGGACCTTGACGACCGCGGGCTGGTAGCCCGCCGCGAGCTGCCGGGCTCGGCCGACAGCCCCCTGCCCTGCCCCCCCGCGCCTGCCGCTGATCGGCGCCGAGCGCGATGGATGGGCGCAACCCAGCTGCGCGCCCCCCCCTCCTCCCGATGCCTCCTCCAGGGAGCGCGAGCGCTCGTCATCCCGCCCGCCGGTAATGCTCTCGCCGCGGATGATCCTATCGGCCGCCGGCATGTTCGAGGGCGGCGCACTGCGCGCGGAGCGCCGCCTCTGCTCGTCATCCAGCAGACCCACTCCCTGCCGCGCCCGCGCGTCCGCACTGATTGCGCTGCGCGTCGCCTCGACCCGCGCGATCCACTCCGCGATCGCGGCCGCGCGGCTCACGCCGGATCCTCGCTGTGGATCTCATTGCGCAAGGCAAGCTTCGCCGCCCGTCGCAGCTTCGAGCCGTAAGCGACGGTCATCTCGGTCAGTTCGTCATTCACCGCGGCGACGACCTCGTGCAGGCCACGCCAGACCGGCTCGGTGTCTTCGATCCGCACCGCCTGGCCACGGTGGATCGCACGCAGGACCTGCGACAGGTTACGGCCGACCATCCGAACCTGACGCGCGAGCTCGACAACGGCGCGCGTGTTCTCGGCCGACAAGGCGGGCCCGGCCTGCACCGAAGCACGGATCAGCCGGCGCACAACTTCGGCCTTGGGCAGCCCGAACAGCACCACCGCTTCCTGCAGGCGAGCCTCGTCCGCCTCCGACAGCTCGGTCCGAAGCCTCGGCTTGCGTCGCGGACATTTCACGGAGCTGGCCATAAGCGCTCCCCTGCCCTTCCCAATCGCCCGGCATCCGGCCACCTGGCCGAAGCCGCATGTGCCGGCATCGACACGATGTCGGCACCAGCGCACCCGCGCCCTCTTCGGCTGCGTCCAGCAGCCGTCCCCGGGTTTGGCCCACAAACCGATATCTTGTCAACCAACATCTACTAAACTGTATGTAACGTCGACAAGCCGAGACACTCGCACCGTCAATCCCCTCCACCTGGAACTCGACCGGCCGCCTGGCGCGGAGCGCGACCGAACTGCGGTATTGCCGCAATACGTTAGTTCGCCGTGCCGGCAATTCCGCATCGCGCGAGTTCGGCAATCTCTCAATGCCGCAACCCGGCAGACCTATATGTCACCTTTGCCGTAGTGCTGGACACCGGCAACACCGCATCGCCGACATGCCGCTTCACCGCACACCCACTTCACAGCAATGCCGAACAACACGAGAAGCGAAACGAGGCATTGCGGTAGAGACATTATATTGTATGTTCGTCTTCACTTCACACGCGTCTTGAATCGGAGGCAACCGTGCCGAGCGTCTTTGCAGTGGCGAACCCGAAGGGAGGCAGCGGGAAGACCACCGTCGCGATTATTCTCGCCGGCGAGTTCGCCAAGCATGGCTATGCGGCCGTCATCGTCGATGCCGACCCGCAGGGCTCGTCCTATCAGTGGCATGCCTCCTCGGTCGCCCGTGGCCTCAGCCCTGCCGGTGTCGACCTGGTGCGCGCGCCTGATGAAGGCGCCCTCGTGCAGGCGCTCGAGCGGCTCGGCGGCTACGACGTCATCGTCATCGACACGCCCGGCTACTATGGCGGGGTTCTGGTGCAGTCGGCACTGCGGGCCGACCTCGTGGTGCTTCCTTGCAAAGTCCACACCTTCGACGCTTCGCAGGTGGTGCGCACCATCCGCAATCTCGAACAGCACGCGGCCGCCGCGCAGCTCCCGATGAGCCAGCATCGCGTGCTGTTCAATGAGTATGATAGCCTCGATCGCAACACGCGGCCCCTGCGTGAGGTCGTCGCCTATCTCGATGCAGAGCGGGTTCAGGTCTGCTCCAACGCGCTCTACCGGCGCGTGACCTTTCGCACCATGACGAGCGGGTTCGGCACGCTCTACCAGATGCCGGACAAGGATGAATCGGTGCGAAAGGCCCGGTACAACGCCGATCAGGTCGTGCGCGAGCTGCTCGCCGCGAGCCAGCCGGCCTCAGACGACGAGACGGCGGCATGAGCGAGGACGCGACCAACCCGAAACTGGACCGCCCTGCCCTGCCCCGCGACGCCTTTCGTACCCAGCGGGCGCCGCCCCCTGCCTTAGGCATCCCGGCCGTTCAGCCGGTCGTGATCACACCACGCTATGAAGACCCCGTCGCACCGAGATCTCGGCCTGACGTGGCGGACACGCCAAAGTCCGCGACGGCTGCCCGGAAGGAAGCCCGAAATCCGCCGCGGGAAGGCTGGCGGCGCAATCCGTTCGAGGGCTATGGCGAGCGCACGTCACAACGTCCCTATGCGCTGCGCCTGCCCGATCCGATCGACCTTCTGCTGCGCCAGCACGCAGCCGAGGAACGCACCCAACCGCTCCGCATCGTGGATCGCGCCCTGTACGACTACTTCAAGCGGCTCGGTAGCCTGCCACCGACGACCGAATGACGGCAGCGGCCTGCCAGGGCGCCCGCGCGCAGAATACCTGGTCAGGTTTTTCGACCGGGGGAGAAGGATGGAAGTCGTGAGGGTGCCGGACCGGCGCCGGCGCCTCGGCGGGCGCCATGCACCGCCATCACCATCCGCCACACCGAGAATTGGCCAGCCTGCGCCCGACGGGTGAGGTTTCGCAGATATCCGCCCGGGCTACTGATCGCGACACCACGCTGGAGGATTGCGGCAACGACGATCGCGGCCGTCTCCCGCCCGAGCGCCTCGCACGCCTCGGCCCACGCGCTCGGGCTGATTCCGAGCATCGGTCGAACAATGGTCGCCGCGGCGATGAGATCTCGCAGCGTGTGAATGTCGCCGCGAACATAGTCGATGATGTCAGGGCAGGCCTCCAGTACCAGGGCGAGAGGCACGTCGCGCTCGCCTGCAGCTGTCTCGTGACCCCCGGCCGGGTCGCCCGTCACCGACCTCTCTTCTGGATCGCATAGCGGCGTCGCGTCCGAACTGGGCGGTGTCGATGGGAAGGCCGCGTCCAACAATGCATGGACCTTGTGCCCGAGCTCGTTGAGCTCAGCCACGATCAATTCGAGCTCGCGTGGTGACGACGTGCGCGGAATCGCGGCAACGATGGTCTGGTAGCGCCGGTGATAGGAGGCCCAGTCTCCGGGAAGCCCGGCATCGAGACCGGCGGCGATCATCTTCACGATGTCGCGCCGGGCGAGCGATATCTTCATCCGGTGGGTAGCGAGCGCCCGCAGACGCTCGCGCGCCGAGTGCGCGAGAGCCGCGAACTCCTCCGCACGCGCGACGAGGGGGCTTAGGTCAAAACCGAACGCCTGCTCGATTTCGCCGGCTGGCGTCTTTCTCGCGAACCTCTTGCCGTTGGCGCTATCGCGCCGCAGGACGATCCCCTGTGCCACAAGCGCCGCGATGTGCCGGCGCAGCGTCGACGGCGCCATGCCATGCGTGCGCAAGGCAAGCTGACGATTCGAAGGGAACACGACGATATCGGCGCTTCCAGAGGTGAGGACCGTGTTGGGATGAAAGGTCAGAAGGGCGTTGAGGACCGCCAGTGCGCGATCCGAAAGGCCCAGCGTCGACTTCAGCTCGCAAAGCTCACGGAAGATCTGCCACTTGTGCACCGGCTTGCCCGGCTCGCACTGGCTCACCAGTCGTTGGATCTTCAGCACCCAGGGCGCGAAGGCGCCGCCCCCGAAGGGGCTCATCGGATTCTGGCCGAACACCTGCATTCGCAACCTCTCCTCTTTGGAGAGCGCGGCAAAGAAAAGCCGTGGCGCAAAAACGCACGTCCCTTGAACTGTCAGGTGGGGCGGTCTAGGATGCCATCATCACATCGTGGCACCGTCAGCGATTGCCGTCGCCAGACTGCCTACCCTCTCGGAGAGACTCGGCGCTGCCGGGTTTTTCTTTGTCTGACGCTCTTCACCTCGTTGAATCGAATCCGTACATTATATTGAATGTTGACGAGTCGTCCAACGGGTCCGAATGTTCGCCGACCCGCGACAATCGAGGTCTTTCCAAGCGTCGAGATAGAGCCATGAAGACGAACGCCAGCGGCGCCAAGACCAGCCGCGCGCAGCGCAAGAGCTCTCTTCTTCACGGCTTCCAGACGCAGTTGGAGGCCTTTCGCGCGCAAGCCGGTCTCAGCCGTCGCGCTTTCGCAGACCGCTTGGGGATTCCACGCTCGAGCTACTTTCACCTGATGAGCGAGGCGGGAAATCCGAGCCTCGATACGGTCGAGCTCATAGCCGAGCGGGTCGGCGTCGAACCGACCTCGCTATTGCGTGCCTCCTGCCCCAAGTCGAAGACGTCGGGAGAAAGCTGAAGGCAGCGATCGGGCATTTCGAGTCGGATCAATGCCTTAAATTGGCGTATGGACGACGTCCAATATACTAGACCTTGGAAATCGTGTATGGGTGAGAGGTGGTCATCTCCATCCTCATCCCTCCAAGGACGCCATGTCCCCCGTTCGAAAACCTCTGCCCGTTGATCACTCGATCCTGAACGAAATGCTCGCGATCCGGCTGCAGCAGCTCGAGATCGAGAACGGCGGCATGGAAGCATTCTTTCCCAAGACGGGCCTGGCGCGCGGTACCTACTACACGATCGTGCGGGGCATCGGGAATCCAACCCTGAAGACGATGGAGCGTATCGCCTCGAGCCTGAACATGACGGTGTTCGAGCTCCTCGGCTTCGAGGTGGCCGATGCTCGCCGGGCGTTGAAGAAACACGGCGTCGATTATGACGAGCTGACCACAGCCATCGCCAAGAAGAACCGCGCCGATCGTACCCTGGCGCGCCAGACGAGGTCCCGCAAGCTCCCCGCATAATCTCCGGTTCTGCGGCTCCGGCGCCGCGATGCATCAGATCCCCCTGCCCCGCCGGACAGACGATGGATCATCGAGACCCTTCCTCGACGGACGGGCATCCGGCACGGCCGCGCGGCTGTCATCACGCAATTCGCTTCGCGCGCAGCTGGGTATTGATTTGCGACATGAGGATCGGCCCCAGAGAGAATTCGCCGGCGCGGGCTTTGTCCGTCAGGCCGCGCAAATAGCCGCCGGCCGAACGGATGGCCTCCCCACGCTGCAGAATGCACGCTACCACGACGGCGGCCTGCTGTTCGCCCATGATCGCTTGCGCCTCCTCCCAGGCGCTGGGACTGATCCCGAGCATCGACCTCACCACCGCGGCGGTCGCCAGCAGATCCCGCCAATTGGAAATTCCGCCCTTGGCATAGTCGGCGATATCGGGGCAGGCGTTCATCACCATCCCCAGTGGATAGATCGCTTCCGCTCGTCTCGCCGGCTGGGTGTCTGGCTCAGGCCTCCCCGCTCCGCTTTCTCGAAAAGCAGGTTCAGGATCAGTAAGGGGATTTGGTTTTGAATTCTGTATGTGGCGCTCATTTATAGCATCACTGGCGCTCGTTTTCGTGGATTTAATGTGCATTTCTAGGGTGTTGAGGATGTCGTCGGCGAGTTGCGTCAATTCCTCGGCCACACGATCGAGCTCGGCGCGCGTCGGCGCCCGCGGAATCCCGTCGACGATGCCGCGGAACGCCGCGTAGATATCCGGCCAGGCTGAGCTCGAACGCCCGTTCCCTGGCGCGGGAACGCTCTCCTCGATGGCTGTGGCGATCATCTTGGCGATGTCGCGCCGACACAGGGTGATGCGCTCGCGCGCCAGCTTCACAGCGCGCGTCTCCGCTTCGAGCTCCGCCGCGAGGGCCTCGAATTCTTCGGCCCGAGCCAAGAGCGGTGAGAGATCAAAACCGAACGCCAGCTCGACATCGCCCGACGCTCCCTTGCGGGCGTACCGCTTCCCATTCGGGCTGTCGCGCCGGATCACCAGCCCGGCGTCGACCAGGACCGCGAGATACTTGCGCAGCGTCGATGCCGGCATCCCGTGGGCGCGCAGCGAGAGCTGCTGGTTCGACGGGAAGACGATCAGCCCATCGGCGCCGCTGAGCGTCGTTTCAGGATGGAAAGTGAGAAGCGCACTCAGAACGGCCAACGCACGTTCGCTGACGCCCAGACGCGGACGTGCGGTGCAGATCGTTCTGAAGATCTGCCACTTGTGGACGACCTTCTCCGGCGGCCGAGCCGTTGACGCGATTTGTGTTGCCACATGGGCAAGTGTCAGCGATCGCCGCCCAAAGGGCGTCGTTGATTGATAGGGTTCCATGTCTTTGCCTCAGCTGGGCAAAGGAAATCCGCTCGCCAAAACGGCGCCGTCTCGCATCGAGACTCTTGACTGCGATTCGCGGAAGTGATTCTCTATCAGTCGCCAAACGTGAAGAGGGCTTCCGGGACGGAAACGTTTCGGGGGCCTTTTTCTTTTGCCGTTAGTTCTCCTGGTTGGTCAGGTTGCCTCGGTCCAGCCGGCCCATTCCGGCTGGGCAAGCTTCTCAGCTATCGTGCTCCGTCGCCTTGTACTCGTCGTAGAGACTTTGCAGCTTCTCGCGGACGAAGTCGCCAAATCGCGGGGCGACACGATCATCAAAGGTCAGAGTGGTCTTCTTGCCATTGCGCATCACTCGCGCGGCATGTGTCCCATCAGTGGCCGACCACGGTTCTGGACGAGACCTGGTTGCCGTCGTCCGGATGGCCGACACTATGGACTCGAAGCGCTTGTCGCTCTCCAGGTCCTGAAAACCGGCGGCCTTGACATGCGCAAGCGCACGCCGGCGATTGTCGTCCTGCTCGAGCAGATCGGTTAATTCCTGCCACCTGACCCGACCGAAACCCGGCGCGGCGCCGATCGCCTCGATCACCTCCAGCGGGACGCGGGTCGCAACCGTGATGAGGCGTGACAAGGCAGCCTTGTCGACGTTGAGCGCAGCCATGATGGTTTCGCGTGAGAACTTGCGATCGAGAAGTCGGGCGGCGAACCGCGCGCGCTCGATGAAGGTCAGATCGGTTCGGCCACTATTCTCTTGCCCCTGCGCGACAACCAGTTCGTCGTCGGACAGAACGCGCACCACGGCGCGCACCTTGATACCGAGGGAACGAGCCGCGCGTAGACGCCGGTGGCCGAAGGCGACCTGGAAGCGATCAGGAACCTCAGGATGGGGACGCACGAGAATCGGAGAGTTCTGCCCATACTCTCGGATGAGATCTCGAAACGCCGCCTCGGCGGCTGCGCTCGCTTCCATTCGGTCGGGAACGAAGGAATTGTCCACGACCGCCGGATCAAGATCGACGATCGTCTGTCCTTCGACAAGCTTCTTCTCAAGCTCGTCGGCGCGCTTGACCTTCTCTGACATCCCGCCGAGCGTCTGCGAGATCGCCCCGAGGGCCCCCGGCTGCTTCAGCGATCGATCCAATCCAAGAAGAGGCCGGACCTTGCTCGTTGGAACCGCGGTCGGAGCCTCCTGAGAGGCATGCGGTTCCGCGACCGGCAAATCGAAACTGATCTTGCGAGCCATCCCTAGCTCCTCTTCCATACCTGTTTGATCAGTGCCTCGATCTCGCCATTTACGAGGTCGAGGGATTCGATAGCGCGATCGTAGGTTGCCCGCGTGAACTGCTGACGGTCGACTTCGTACAAAGTGTGCTTTGTCAGCCCAGCATCGGCGATCGCTGTGCTCTTCACCATCGGATGGGTAAGAACGCGCTCGCCCAGGATCGAACGCATCCAGCCAACCAGCTTGGTCTGGGGCGCGTCGCTCGGCTCGTAGCGCGTAACTAGGTAGCGCATCCAATCATATTCGGTCGCAGCGCCGGCAGCGGCGACAACATCGAGCAGGCCGGCCATCATATTGAGAAACTGCGACATAGACATGATGTCGAGCATTTGCGGGTGGACCGTGATGAGGACGGCGGTCGCCGCACACAACGCCGACAAGGTGAGGAAGCCGAGTTGCGGCGGACAATCAATCACGACGACATCATAGGCGTCACTCACCTGCGCGAGCGCCTCGCCAATCCGCGAGAAGAACATCGATTCGCGGCCCTCGCGGGTCATCAACGCCTTCGGTGTCTCATGCTCGAACTCCATGAGCTCAAGCTGGCCAGGAATGAGATGAAGGGTCGGAATGTAGGTCGCTCGCACAATCTCGGCCATCTCGCGGCGCTGGTCGTCGTACCGAATTGCGCCATAGAGCGTATCGTTGTCAGCGACGTCGAGTTCGGGCTGCAGGCCGAAAAGTGCCGACAAGCTCGCTTGCGGATCAAGGTCGATTGCGAGGACCCGATAGCCGCGGAAGGCGAGATACTCAGCGAGGTGGGCCGCAGTTGTGGTCTTGCCGCTCCCACCCTTGAAATTCATGACGGAAATGACCTGCAGCGGGTCTCCTTCTCGCCGATGCGGCGCATAGCGGCGCGCGCCCTTCCCCGACCCGTCGAGGAAATGGCGCAGATGCTCAATGTCTTCGATTGAATAGAGCCGCCGACCATTGGCGAGTGGCTCCGGCCCCCGCCCCTCAGAGGCGAGTTGGCGGAGATAACCCTCTGCGATGCCGATGAACCGCGCCGCTTCTGCGGGAGCAAATCGCCGAAGCGTCTTTTGTGCCTCGGGCGGAAAGTCCGCCATCTGGCGGGCACGCAGCCTCAGCGACAGCTCTGCAGCATCGGCATTGATGAGCGATCGCAGATCGCGGTAGGTGTCGCTCTTGGGTGTCGGCATAGCGGACATCAATTTCTCTGCATCTGCGGTTTTTTGAGCAGGTCAGCCCAAAAAGCGTTGATCCTGAGTTATGCCCGATTCTTGTGTTGCCGCAAGGACTATTGGGTTAACGAGAAGTTAACAGCCGACGGATGATTAGGTGATTCGGCGCGGACTGCGCGGTCGCGACGTAAATCCGCACAGATTGATCCCGACCGTTTCGGCGATACGACGACGCCAAACCGCACGAATCGACGGCCGTTGTACGCGGACAACTTTGTGTGGCCCTCGCCCCGCGAATCGAGGTCCTGCTAAGGCGGCGCCCGCTTGGTGTACGGTCACAACTCGCCCGCGTCCATTCATCACCGGGCACGCGAGGTACGTGCTCCGCTGGCTCGCGCTCGTTCCGGCAAGGTCCTTGGGCTTCGTGCGCCATTGTCGCCGAGGGAGTTGTACGCGGACAACTTAGGAATTGGCCCCTCTCCGCCGCAATCAGTCAGAAGCCTACCCCGAATGACCGCCACGATGCCCATTGCACACGGACATCGCCGCGGCCATTTGGTCGGGTGTCCCGCGCGGTAAGAAGCCCGGAGCTGTACTCCGGCCCTCGCTCAGCGTCGCTTGCCGATCAGGTTGATCGATTGCGGCGCGAGCGCCCTCCCCTCGGATCTCTCCCAGTACGGATCGCCACGAAACACCCGCCCCCGTTCCAACATCTGCTCGTCCGAGCCTTCGTTCGGGATATCAACCGGGAGACCGATTGGCATTCCTCCTCCATCATCAGCGTCGGCTGTCCTCGTCGATCTGCGTCGGGGATCAAGGCCACGACCGAAACCCGGGTCGAACGGTGTAGCCAGCTCCGCCGTGGCCTCCGCGATCCGACGCCCCACCATCAAGGGCCCGCCCCGGCCACCGGCTCAAAGGCCATCGGCGGGATCGTTAGGTCCGCGGTGCCGGCAAAGCCAGCCGACCTACAGACCAAGCTCAGCTTGTCATCCAGGGGCATCTCATTAGAACCCGTAGGTCCTACCTACCCAGCGCAACAACACGGCAGCGTCGCAATCGGGCAGGCGCACACGGTTGGCCTTCAGACCTTGGGCGATCGCGTTGCCGACATCGGGATCGACCCAGTTGCCGTGGATCATCAGGAAGAACCAGCCGAACGGCAAGCCGACCTCACGGTCGCTCGCCTCGATCCTGTCCATCAGATTATGAACGGACGTACCGTCAGAGATCTGGAGCCGCTCGTTCGGAACGCGCAGCGGCCGCGGAATGAAGCAGACTTCGCGCTCGCCGCGATGCTCGTATTCGCGAATATCGAGCGCCCAATGGGTGAACACGCGCGATGCCGACGCACTGGACTCCTCCCAGTCCTGGAAGAATCGCACCTCGCGCGGCACATGCTCGAACCAGTCGGGCACCGCTTCCAGGAAGGGCGTCTCGCGGGCGCCGTCCGGACGCACCTCACGGATCACGCGCTGCTCCACCTCGTGGCGCCGAGCTTCGCGGGTCTCGCGTTCGAGGCGGGCACAGCGACCAAGGAAGCTGCGTAGGTGGACGACGGCGCCGCCGGCGCGGCCACGCAGCCGATAGGCCGGCCCAGCGAGCTGGTTGGCCGGGGAGGGCGCATCGCGCTTGATCTACGATGGGTCGACCAGTTCATCCTCGCTCCAGGGTCGATAGTCCCGGTTGACGATCGGGCCGGCGCGCCACTCCGTCTCGCGATCGAGCGTGACCTGGATGTAATCGGCGGCGCCGGGCCCTGTCGGCGCGAAGACGAAGACGCCGGTCCCTCGCCACTCGGCAATTTGTAGATCGGTCTCCTTCAGGCGGCGCCACAGCGCAGCAATGTCACCCCCGTCTTTGGCGAGCTCAGCCGCCATCAAAGGTCGCAGTCCGCCGACACGGGTGCCGTCGGGACGAATGACCGTGCGGGTGTCGCGCCAATAGTCGCCGTCGACATGCGCGAGGCCGAAGGAGAAACCCGGAAAGGCCGACGCGAGGGCTGGCAGCAGGTCCATGTCGGCCGAGGCGGGGTCTAGCCCCGCCAAGATGGAGTCGAGTGTTGCGGCGTCCGGAAGGCGGGAAGGGGTGGTCATTCCGGCGCCCCCTCCTCGCTCCACGGATCCAGCAACGTAACCCCCAGCGACACGAAGTCCTTGATGTTGCGCGTGGCGAGCACCAATCCCCGCTCAAGAGCGGTGGCGGCGAAAAACCCGTCCATGACCGAGAGCGCAAATCCGCTCCTGCGAGCTTGCGCCATCAGGTCGCCCCATAGCAGGGCGATTGCCGGATCGATCGGAACGATGCGGCCGGCGAAACGCACCGGTAGGTCCTCGGCGAGCCACACGGCGAGCGCATCACGCCGCCGGCCGCCATCCATGAGGGCGATGCCCCGACGAAGCTCGGCGATCGAGGCCACGCTGATGAAGGCGCGGTCCTCGTCCAGCGTATCGAGCCAGGCGAGCACTTTCGGATCGGGAGTTGGGCGGCGAACCTCCGACAGCACGTTGGTGTCGAGCAGAAGGTTCATAGCTCGACGTCGCGCGGGAAGTCGCGGACCCGTTCGAGGTCGAGATCGGCGTCACGCAGGGGCGAGGCCAGCAGGAACTCCGCCAGCGTCCCTTTGCGGATAGTCTTGCGCGCCCATTCCTCGGCCGAGACCATGACGACGCTCGGCTTGCCGTGGCGGGTGATGATCTGGGGTTCGGACTGGGCGCGGTCGATCACTTCGGACAACCGCGCCTTGGCGCCGGCCACCGTCCAGCGATCCGATTCCAGCACTGGCGACTTTCCGGAGGCCGTCATAATCTGCTCCAATGACTAGTTTGACTATTCTGACTATAAGGAGAATCCAGCCCGCGTTCAACGGGCGCTGAGCGTGCCGTGCTGCTATGAGGTCGGTGCCGGGGGAACCGAAACGAAACACGACGCCAACCCACACGAGGCAGACAGGTCCGCCGCCGGCGTCCGAACTGGCTCGTCCGCTCAGCGAGGCCACCGTTCGCCAGCATGGCGTCGATTGCAACGTCGATCTGGTGGCCGAAGCCTCCGAGGCGGCTCAGCGCGTGATTTCGTCCGCGCGACTGGTGAGCCTGACGCCCTTCGTAATGTAGATATCCCGAAGCGTCTCAAGCGGCGACGCGGAGCGAACGGTGTTACCCATGGGCATCGTCAATTCCGGGCCAAGGCGCTCGAGGAGTGCCGCCTGGGCGGCACAGACTTCAGCGATGGGATCGGTCGGCAGATCCGGATAGCGGGCGAGAATGAGATCGGCGGCAACCTTCCGGGACGCCGCATATTCGTGTCGCCAGATCAGGTGGCCGAGAACGTGCTCCACTGCCTCATGCAGACTGGGGTAGGCGGCGCTCAAATCCGTGCCTGACGTGATCGAGGCCAGCACCAGCGTCTCGAAGGACTTCACCTGGTCTAGGACGTCACACGTTTTTCAATCAGCCCGAACTCATTTATGTGCCTAGGGATCCCCCCGACTTCGATCGTAACGCCGCCGGGCACCCGAAGCATCAACTGGATGAATCGGTCAGACGCAATCGATTCACAAAACGCGTTGGACGTCGCTTCTGGGGGCGGCCAGACTCGCCCCATGTCGAACTCGGAGACCGCGCCGCTTCATCTCCACCGCATCGATCCAGATCGGAACATGCGGCGGTTCTACGCGCTTGCGATCCAGCCCACCCTGTTCGGCGGTGCCTCGGTCGTTCGCAACTGGGGGCGCATCGGCACCGCTGGCCAATCTATGATGCAGACCTTCGATGCCGTCGGCGAGGCAGATGGAGCGCTGAGCCGGCTCGCGCGGAGCAAGAGGCGGCGAGGCTATCGTGACGCGGACACGAACGAGACCAGCTGAGAAGGCGCACCGGACTGCTTGAACCTCGTTCCAGGCACCGACGTAGGCACGTCCAGCTCGTCACCGTGGTCCAGATGCTCGATGAGCTTGTCGCCGTCCCACGAGCCCGGCCCCCGGGGCTTCGAGCGCTCCGGCTCGGGGCTTGGTATCCTCGGCGTGATGTGTAGGCGATGAAGGCCCCGCCGTTTGGGCGGGGCCATTTGGGGAGGTCAGTCGCGGTTGGGGCGGGACCAGATGAGCTGCAGGTCGCTCTCTCCTTCGACCTCTACCAGGGTGGCGTAGATCGGAGCGGGGAAGCTCGGATCGTCCAGCTTCACCGAGAGGTAGTCGCGGCCCTCGTTCGAGGTCTTCTGCCAGGCCGCCCCGAGCTCGACAGCGCCGGCGTAGATGCGGAAGTGCGGGCCCTTCTCGGTCGGGGTCTCGACCCGGACGATCCGGGCCTTGGCGTTCAGGGCGAGCGTGCGAACCGTGCCGGTGAAGCCGTTGCTGTTGGAGGTGAAGGTGCCGATGGTCGCCATCGTCGTGTCCTCTTGAGGTTTGCGAGCCGCGCCCATCGCGGCCTCGATGGCGGTCGTCAGACCGGAGGCGATCGGCCTGCACCCCACCGGGGCCGGAACAGAGTGGAGGGCGGCCGAGGCGCGGCTTTGTTGCCTCGCGAGGAATGGGCGACGCCCAGGGGAAGAAAGTCGCGACCGGCCGTTGCCGGCGAAAGAGCGAGGCGACGCGCCAGCGTCGCCGGCCTTCGGTCAGACATGCCCTATCGAGGACGACGTGGGCGGCCCGGCCAAACCCCCTCGCGTGACACGGCAGCGACCCTCCCAACCGCACCCGCTGGCAACAGGCCGCTCTCCTGCACAACCGCCGCCCCCTCCGGCGCCGAGGCTCCCCCACCACGGGGGAAACCCGGGCACCAGGTCCACCACCACGCCTTCTTCCGGACTGATCGTCGAGCGTCGCTCCGGCAGGGCAGGGGGACCGACAAGGCCGCCCAGCGAACAGTGCAAGCTGGCAAGCCGATCGCCGCCGAAGAGTGCCGTACCCCGCCCAAGACGAAGGGATGCCGCAGCCACATCGGACTTGCCGCCTACAACCCGGCGGCCTTCGTCAGATTGACCCGGAAGCGGTCGCGTCGCCGCTGGTAACGCCTCGTCATCTCGGCCGAGGCATGGCCGAGCTGCTTTTGCACGTAGCGTTCGTCGACCTCGGCTGAGGAGGCGAGACCGGCACGCAGCGAATGGCCGGCAAACTTCATCTGCCGCTCACCCTCGCTGAGGTCGGCCCGCACGCCGGCGGCGAGCGCGGTGCGCTTGACCAGCCGCGCCACCTGCTGGTCGGTGAGGCGGTCCGGGCCGACGTCCTTGCCCTGGCCGGTGACCCGCCGGAACAGCGGTCCGTGACCGATCTTCGCCAGCTTGAGCCAGATCTGCAGCGCGACGACCGGGCAGGTGGAATCCGACGAGCCGCGGCCGATCTCGACCTCGCGCCAGCCGTTCTTGCCGCGCAGCGTGAGCAGCAGCCCCTTGTCGAAAACCTCGACCCAGCCGCGGCCGTCCTCGGTCTGATCACGGCCGGCATCGAGGGCGACGATCTCGGATCGCCGCAGCCCGCCGGCAAAGCCGAGCAGCAGCATGGCGCGATCGCGCAGGCCGCGCAGCGTGCCGCGCTCGAGCGTCTCCAGCATGGCGATGACATCCTCCGGCAGCACGGCCTCCTTCTGCACCGGTGGACGGCCATGGGTGTTGCGGATGCCGGCGAGCACGGTGGCGATATGACGGTCGGCACGGTCGAGCGGCGTGCCGCGCTGGACAAAATTCCAGCTCAGAGCGGATAGGCGCCGTTCGATGGTGCTGACGGAGTTCGGCTTGCGATCGGTCGTCGCTGCGCCCGACGCACAGGCGGTGATGTAGAGCCCGACGACCTGCGGATCCGGGGGCAGGGGAGAGAGTGCCTGGCGCCGGCACCAGGCGGAGAAATGCTTCCAGTCCGAGGCGTAGGCGCGGCGGGTGTTGGCCGAGCTCGCGGCCTCGACGTAGTCGCGGGCGCGCTCCGTGAGGCGTTCGAGATGGGCGGGCAGGGCGGTCGACATCTCCGGCGCGGAAATGACGACGGGTGGCGGCGCTGGAGGGGAGGGCGCTGGGGCCTCCCGGGCGTCGTTTTCGGGGCTTTGAGGGCTCGCTTCGCGCATGTCTCCATATAAAGAGAAGAACGAATGATAATGCAAGATTATCGGTCGTTTTTATTTTCCGACAGGCGCGGCGGTTTTGTGCGATTTGGGTGGCGAAAAGCGCCGCGTGGAGATAGGCTCGATCATGGCCTCACGCGCGCGACTCATGCCCGATGCCCCGCCGACCTTCCCGCCGTTTCCGGGCTGGGTGCGGCAGGGCGTGACGTCCGAGAGCGTTGATGACGCGATGTTTTCGGCCGGCGCCGCGCTCGCCGCGATCCATCCGATCGCGCGCAGCGAGCATCCATTGGGATCATTGTGGCGGCATCGGCTGTCGCTGTCGAACGCCGCGGTGCTGGCCCGGCACGGCGGACGCACCGAGGACGAGGCGGCGCTGCGCGACGCCTGGTATCTGCGCCGCGACGGTGACGATCCGGGCCCGGGCGGGCGCATCCTGAAAGCCTGGCGGCATCTCGGCGAGCGCAGCGCCATGGCGTCGAAAGACTGGACCCTGCGGTTGTCGGCGCTGTTCGAGGTGCGCTTCAGCGACGCGCTCGAGGATGTCGTCGCCCAGGCCGACAAGCTGATGACCGGGCAGGGGAATGCCGTCGCGGCCGCCGCAGAGATTGCGGCGGCCAGCCTGCGCTTCGTGCCGCAAAGCGAGCCGCTTGCCCTGTGGCTCGCCGACATGATGCTCGCCCACCGCCTGAAATGGCCGATGGCGGTGCCGCTGATCGCGAGCCAGATCCGCCGCGGCGATCTGCGCGTGGCTGTGAAATCCAACGTGGCGGATGAAGCCTGGCCGAGGGCCTGCGCCCAGGCCTATGCGCGTGCGGCTGCAAGCGCGGCGGATCTCTATGTCGAGCTGGCGCGGCGCGCCGATCGCCTGCTGGCGGCGGCGCCGAAGCTGCGCGGCAAGGACGCCGACACCATGGTGGCGATCCTGATAATGGAGGATGCGCAGCCCGCGGGCGCCGGCAAGACCGCGAGCGACCGCAGCATGCGCCGCCTGTTCGAGCGCCTGGTGGCGCTCGGCGCCGTCCGCGAGCTGACCGGCCGGCCGACCTTCCGATTGTACGGGCTCTGACATGGGACGGCGGGCGCGCGCAAAGACGGATCTCGACCTCGACCTCGCGGACCTGCCGCCTGAACTGCGTTGGCGCGAATGGATGGGCCGCGTCGAGGCGGTGATCTTCGCCTCGCCGGCGCCGGTGACGCGCGAGGTGCTGTCGCGCGTCGTCGGCCGCGATTGCAATCTCGACCTAATCATTGACGACATCCAAGACGAGCTGCGCGGCCGGCCCTACGAGCTCGTTTCCGTCGCCGGCGGCTGGCAATACCGCACCCGAAAGAATTTCGGCGATACCATCCGGACGGCGATCGGCGGCGGCGCCGACAAGTCCCTGTCGCAGGCCGAGAACCTGATCCTCGCCTGCATCGCCTACTACCAGCCGATCACCCGCAGCGAGCTGTCGCAGTTCTTCGGCAAGGAGGTCAGTCGCGACACCATCGGCCACCTGCGCGGCCTCGGCTTCATCGCGGCCGGACCTCGCAGCCCGCAGCCGGGCGCGCCCTACACCTATGTGACGACCAACGGCTTCCTGTCGCACTTCGGCTTCAACACGCTACGCGACCTGCCGGACATGGAAGCGCTTGAGGACGCCGGCCTGCTCAGCAAGGAAAAGTTGTTGGCGGGGGATATTCCCATCGCTCCCGGCGGACTCGTTGATGAGGATGATCGCCTAGATTGAACGACCCGTCGGATTGGCCAGTGGTGATAATATCGCCTATGTCGCGATTCGCGGGTGCGGCGTTTCACGAACTCAGCATCGAGGGCGCATGAAGATCGCCAAGGTAAAGATCACCAACTTCAAGTGCTATGAGGAGACGTTTTCTCTCGCGCTCAACGATGCCCTGAACGTCATCGTCGGCGGCAACGAGTCCGGAAAGACCACGATCCTGGAGGCGATCCACTTGGGCTTGACCGGGATGCTAAACGGCCGCCCGCTCAAAAACGATCTGACCAGCTACCTCTTTAATTTGGCCGCGCAGCAGAAGTACGTCGCCAGCCTGAAGACCGGGTCACCCTTACCGCCGCCGGCGATCACCATTGAGCTGTTCTTCTCGGGAGACTCGAGCGAGTTGGCCGAGCTCGAGGGCGACGGGAATTCCGAGAAGATTAAGGCAAGCGGCGTGATATATCGCGTCGAGTTCGACGAGGAGAATTACAAGGGTCCCTACGAAGCGCTCGTGGCGGCCGGGGAGCTGACCTCCATTCCCGTAGAATACTATGCTGCGACCATGCGGTCGTTCGCGCGCAAGGGGATCACCTCGCGCAACATTCCGATCAAGTCCGCGCTGATTGATTCATCCAGCGCCCGGCTTCAAAACGGGTCCGACGTCTATGTCTCGCGGATCATCCGTGACGTGCTGGAGGAGACCGAGCGCGCTTCGATCTCGCAGGCGCACCGAAAGCTGAAGGAGGCTTTCGTCGAGGACAAGAACCTGAAGCTGATCAACGATCGGATTACTAAGGCCGCCAAAATTAGTCAGAAGTCCGTCTCCATCTCTGTCGATCTGTCGTCCCAGACCGCCTGGGAAAGCAGTCTGATGACCTACATCGACTTCATCCCTTTCCGGGGTCGGAACAAGAGCAGTTCGAAATCGTACGCTAAGGTCGAACGGAGCAGGA
>NZ_JAHBGC010000027.1 GCF_018390645.1 Ancylobacter dichloromethanicus | reverse complement strand
TCCCGGGGTCCCTTTTGCGCGCCGATCAAGGGTCCCGTTCCAACGCCGTTTGACAATCATTGCCGGCGAGCGCACCAAGCTCCAGGTCGCCCATGTCAAGCTGTCCTACAGTCGGGCCTTCACGCTTCGAGCCTACCTGCTCCAGACCCACGAGATGCTGTTTGATGCCCATAACCACGCCTTCCGGGTGTTGGGCGGCGTGCCACGGCGGGGCATCTACGACAACATGAAGACGGCCGTCGACAAGGTCGGCCGCGGCAAGGAACGCCAGGTCAACATCCGCTTCTCGGCCATGGTGAGCCACTTCCTGTTCGAGGCGGAGTTCTGCAACCCCGCTTCCGGCTGGGAGAAAGGGCAGATTGAGAAGAACGTACAGGATGCCCGTCATCGGCTCTGGCAACCCCTGCCGAACGTTCCCTCCCTGGAAGCTCTGAACGACTGGTTGGAGACCCGGTGCCGGGAGTTGTGGTCACAGACCGGGCACGGCTCGCAGCCCGGCTCGATCGCCGATGTCTGGAGCGAGGAGATCCGGCACCTGATGGCGGTGCCGCGGCCGTTCGACGGCTTCGTCGAGCACGCCAAACGCGTTTCCCCGACCTGCCTCGTTCATCTGGAGCGCAATCGCTACAGCGTGCCGGCCTCCTTCGCCAACCGTCCGGTGAGCCTGCGGGTCTATCCCGACCGGATCGTCCTCGTCGCTGAAGGGCAAGCAATCTGCGAGCATCGCCGAGTGTTCGCTCGCTCTCATGATCGTCTGAGCCGGACCGTCTATGACTGGCGGCATTATCTGGCCGTCGTCCAGCGCAAGCCCGGTGCCCTGCGCAACGGCGCGCCGTTCGCTGAGATGCCGCCCGCGTTTCGATCCCTGCAGCAGCACTTGCTCAAGCGGCCAGGCGGTGACCGCGAGATGGTCGAGATTCTGTCCTTGGTCCTCCAGCACGATGAGCAGGTCGTGCTCACGGCCGTAGAGCTCGCCCTTCAGGCCGGCGTGCCGACCAAGACCCACATCATCAACCTGCTGCACCGGCTGATCGACGGTACGCCGCTGAGCACGCCAACGATCCCGGCTCCCCCCGCCCTCACGCTGACCACTGAGCCTCAGGCCAACGTCGAGCGCTATGACGCCCTGCGCCGAGCCAGGGAGGCGCGCCATGCGTCATAATCCAGCCAGTGGAGCCATCGTCATCATGCTGCGCAGCCTCAAGATGCATGGCATGGCCCAGGCCATCACGGAGCTAACGGAACAGGGATCACCGGCCTTCGAGACCGCCATGCCGATCCTCGCACAACTCTTGAAGGCCGAGACCGCCGAACGGGAGGTGCGATCGACCACCTACCAGCTCAAGACCGCGCGCTTCCCGGCCTATCGCGACCTCGCCGGCTTCGACTTCGCCAGTAGCGAGGTCAACGAGGCGCTCGTCCGCCAGCTCCATCGCTGCGAGTTCCTCGACGACGCACACAACGTCGTCCTGATCGGCGGTCCGGGTACCGGCAAAACCCACATCGCCACGGCTCTCGGAGTCCACGCCATCGAGCATCATCACAAGCGGGTCCGCTTCTTCTCCACCGTCGAGCTCGTCAACGCCCTCGAACAGGAAAAGGCCCAGGGCAAAGCTGGACAGATCGCCGGCCGCCTCGTCCACACCGATCTCGTCATCCTCGATGAACTCGGCTATCTGCCGTTCAGCGCCTCCGGCGGCGCCTTGCTCTTCCACCTGCTGAGCAAGCTCTATGAGCGCACCAGCGTCATCATCACCACCAATCTCAGCTTCTCCGAATGGGCCACGGTCTTCGGCGATGCCAAGATGACCACGGCCTTGCTCGACCGGCTCACGCACCACTGCCATATCCTGGAGACCGGAAACGACAGCTTCCGCTTCAGAGCCAGCTCGACCAAACCACCCAAACCCTCAAAGGAGAAGCCCCGAAACTTGACCGCAACCTGACCCAAGACCACCATCACCCCGGGTCACTTCTCAGTGGAAATCCAGGGTCACTTCTCGCCGGAAATCAACATCCGCGGGTTTCTCACCATCGCGCGGCCGAGGGCGACCCGCTGGCGCTGACCGCCCGACAATTGCGAAGGAAGGCGGTTCAGCAGGTTGCCGATCTGGAGGCTGTCGGCCACCCGCCCGACGTCGGCGCCGATTTGCCTTCGCACCTCTCTCGCAGTCCTGCTGATGCCGAAGCGTCCGGCCATCCGCTGCAACCGCGTGAGCCGCCGCATCGTTAGCGGCAGGCCGATATTCTGAGCGACAGTCAAATGCGGATAGAGCGCGTAGTTCTGGAAAACCATGGCAAGATTTCGGTCCTTGGCGTCCGTACCAAGGATCGAAATGTCATCCGCCAGCACATCGCCCTGATCGGGCGTTTCCAGCCCGGCGATAATGCGTAACAGCGTTGTCTTGCCACAGCCGGAGGGGCCGAGGAGGGTGATAAATTCCCCGCGCTCCACTCTCAAATCGACCGCATGCAGAACCTGTGTTGCGCCGAACGATTTCGTGAGTTGAACGATGTTGAGTTGCGACACGCCGTCACCTGATTGAGTTTTGGCGATGTTAGTCCGATGCGGTGACAGGCATGTGTATTGCTTGTTGCAGATATGCGACAATCGCGCCACCGTCACAAAAAACAGGTCAAATAGAATTGTGACGACACGATTGGCTTAGACCAGTTGCGTTTTCTTGCTAGCGTAATGAATGGGTCAGGCGCAAGCTGCGCCGATGGAGGCAAACTCCAAAGTGCTCGCAGGTAATTTCGATCCTTACCTGCGCGACGGGGCTAACCGACGGACGGGCTCAAACGCCATCGGAAACCAAGACCGGATCTGGATCCCCCAAACGAAGGGCCGCCCTGCGGTCTTTTTCCACGGTCGAATGGTGGTCCGGCATCCCGGAGTGCCCGGTCGTAGCAGTGTTCGATCGCAGGTCCGCGGAACCGTAAAGCGCGTCATACGCAGCCTCGTCCAAGCTCTGCGTCGGCGCATCGACGACAACGCGGCCACGCGCAAGACCGATGACGCGATCGGTGAATGTGCGAGCATAGCCGACCTGATGCAGGCTGCAGATCACGGCAACGCCTTCGTCCCGCGCGATGTCCTTGAGAAGTTGCATGACCCCGGCGGCCGAACTGGGGTCGAGACTTGCAACCGGCTCGTCGGCGACGATCAACCGTGGCTCCTGGGCGAGCGCGCGCGCGATCGCGACCCGCTGCTGCTGCCCGCCGGAGAGCGTGTCGGCGCGCTGGAGCGCGTGATCGAGCATGCCGACACGCTCCAGGCATTCGAACGCCCTGAGCTTGTCCGCGCGCTCGAAGCGGCGGAATACGCCGCGCCAGGTCGGTAAATAACCGAGCCGCCCGGCCAGCACGTTGTCGAGAGCCGTGAGCCGGCGCACCAGATTGAATTGCTGGAAGACGACCGCGATTTGTCGCAGCTCGCGGGGCGTCAGCCGCTCGATCTCGGTGCCGCCGAAGCGAATGCGCCCCGCGTCCGATTTGGCCGAACCGGTGATACAGCGAAACAGCGTGGTTTTACCGGCGCCGCTCGGTCCCAGAACCGCAACGAATTCATGCTCCATCAACGAAAAGCTCACATTCTCCACCGCCGACCGCGCCCCGAAGCTCTTCGAGAAGTCCTCGACGGTGAGCACCGGCGGCTTGCCGACAATGTCCGGCTGCGAGCCTAACGTGCGCCCATTGGCAGATGTCGTGTCCACGGCGTCACCCATTGGTCAAACAAGCCTCTTGCGCAGCCACCCCGACAGCCAGTCCAGCGCTGTCACGACAATGAGGATGACGGCTATGATTGTGAAAAGCCGGGAGAAGTCGAGAAGGTCCATGCTGTTCTTCAGCTCCTGGCCGATGCCGCCTGCGCCGACGACGCCCAACACAGTGGAGGCGCGGACGTTGAACTCCAGCCAGAACAGCGAGGTTGAGAGTAGAAGCGGCAGAATATCCGGCAGGAGCCCGTATGTGAGTGCGGTAAGTCGCCCCGCACCGGTTGCGCGGATCGCATTGTGAGGACCGAGGTCCGCGCTTTCGATCTGATCGGCGAAGAACTTGGCGGCCGTGCCGGCCGTGTGGAGGGTTATGCCGAGCACACCTGCGAACGGCCCGAGCCCGACCGCGGCCACGAACAACAGCGCAAACACGAAGGAATCGATTCCACGCAGCGCGTTCAGAAACCACCTCGTCGGGAAATACAGCAACGGAAAGGGCGTGATATTGCGGCTTGCCAGGATCGCAAAAGGCAACCCGATCAGCGTGGCGAGCGTTGTGCCAATCGCGGCCATGGCGACCGTTTCCGCCGTTCGCCAAAGGAACACCGGCAGTTCCTCGAACTTCGGCGGCCAGGCTCGCGACAGCCAATCCCAAAGTCTTGGGAGACCCGTGGCGAGCTTGCCGAGGTCCAGCTGCGCGAGTTCGGCGGCGACCAGATAGAAAGCAACGATAATCGCTACGAGCAACCAGCCTTTTACTCGCGCAACGCTGAATGTGCGTTGCGCAGCTTCGAGCTTGGCAAGGGCTTCTGCAGCGGATTTCATCCCGCCGTGACCAGCGATCGAGCCCTCGAGGAGACGTCTCGCTCCCGTAGCGTTCATCTCACACCTTTGCCTTGATCTTGCCGACGGAGATGCCGGCATTCTCGATCGACCTGTAGGAGGCATGGGTCGCCGCGACAAAGCCGGTGTACCGGTTCGGCAGCAGCAACTTTGCCTGCTCGACCGTGATCGCGGTCAGGATGGCCTGCACCTTGCTCGACATCTCGGCGGAAGCGTTGGCGGGTACCGCGATGGCATCGTTGGGCAGCGGGTCCGATGTCCAGATGATCTTGTTTGAGTCCTCCTTGACCCGGCCGGATGCGATCATGGCATTGCGGTTGCGGTCGAAGTCGGTAGCCATGTCCACCTGGCCAGACGAGACAGCGATCTCGTTGGCCCCGTGTGTGGCCCCGTCGCTGTACTTCCAGAAGGCCTTGGGATCGATTTTCCAGACTTCCTTTGCGTAGAAGGTCGGGATCAACCAGCCGGATGTGGAGCCGACGTCGGCAAAGGAAATCGATTTGTCCTTCGTATCGTCGGGGAATTTCGTCACCTTGAGATCGGGCCGCGCAATGATGATGGCCTGATAAGTCGGCTTTTCATCATATTTGGCGGTGGCGACCGCCTGACAACCGGTCGCGTTGTTGGCAATGATGTAGCCCCACGGCCCCATCCATGCCAGATCGAGCTGACCGCCGCCCATGGCAACTGCCATCCCGGCCCAATCGGTGGTCGCCGAGAGCTCGAAATCTGCACCGAGCTCTTTTGCAATATGGGCAAATACCGGCCCGAACGCCTTCTTCGTGTCCTCGGGGTTGGGCAGAAGCGGTCCCACCGCGAATCGAAGTTTCTTGGTCTGCGCGATGGCTGGCCGAAAAACTGAAGTGGCCGCCGCCGCCGCCGCGGTGGTCGCCAGGAACTTGCGTCTGTTAATGCTCATAACGTCTCCACACATT
>NZ_JAHBGC010000026.1 GCF_018390645.1 Ancylobacter dichloromethanicus | reverse complement strand
AGACTGGCTGGGAAATACTGAGCGACGACTTCTCGATCCTTGGGGATTGTGGGGTGCCTGTGGTCGAACCCGGCACCACCGGCGTGTGCCTATGGCAGAAATCCTGCTCCGCGCTTGATCTCGATCCGGCTCGGTGCGACGCGATGCCAGGCTATGAGGGGAAAGTTCGGTTCGAACCCCGCCGCGAACATCAGCTGTCGCCTTCCCGGCTTCGGGCATTCATCGTTCTCGAAAGGGAGGACGGTGTGGCTGCGCCCGCGCTGAGACCGTTGTCACGTGCGGAGATTCTGGTTGCGGCGATTCGCCAACTTGTCCTGTTCAATCCGGCGGCTCCGCCCCTTGAGGAAAGAGCATCGGGCATCGGTCGGCTGAACGATATGATCCGTGTCGTGCCGGGTTATGCGCTGCGAGTTCCCAGCAGTTTCCCGGCACTGGCCGGTATTCCCCCGCTTCTGGAGCGGCTGCTTATCGCGTGAACGACGCTGGCTGGGGAAAGGCCGGTCCTCAGTTCGTTTCGAGTTCGACCAGCCCGAGCGCGTGCATCTGCCCGAGCCATTCGACGACGTGGCTGCGGCACTCTTCCCGGCTCACATCATACTGCTCTGTGATCCGGTCACACAGCGTGCCGAGGGCAATCGGGGCTTCGATGCGCTGCCACAGATTGGAGGCACTGGCATTGAGCTGGATAAAATTGCCCGTCTGCGAATTCACAATCATCAACTCCTCGTCCACGTAAGCCGTGATCAGGTTCGAAGCGTGCGCGATCAGCGTGCAATCGGCCAGGCGCGGCTTCCCGCTGTTATTCTCCTTGACCATACTTAAATCCTAAACGCGTTTTCGAGCCACAGATCAACTGCAAAGCAAAACCACAACCCGGCAAGCGCGTTGTTGGGAAAAGCTCCTGCACATCCCTCGCGGCGCCATTGCCGGTGCTCTTCGAACAGCCGCGCGATTGCATCACCATCGACCCATCCCATCTGTACCACGCGCATTTCCTGTGGGGGGCGCCGATCAAACGCTTGGGCAAGCGCATCGATAATGGGCGCGCTGAAATGCGCCTTGGTCTTGCGGGTACGTACGACCTCCGGAAGCGTTCCGCGCATGGCTTCACGCAACAAATGCTTGCGTTCCCCCGATCGCAGCAACATTCCGCCCGCCGCGCCCATAAAGAACCTAAGGAGGCGAAGGTCATGCAGGGGGTGCCGCTGCTCCACGCCATATTGGGCTGCCATTGTCTGAATCGGATCGAAAATCAGTTCGCGATAGGGCTGCGCGATAACCGCGTGGCGCGGCATCTGCGCAAAATTCGGAAAGTCGATCTTTGGCAGAGCGTCATGCCAACGATCTCGCAAACCTGTGCGCATCGCCCAGTCCTTGGATATCCATTCCGGCATGGGCGCATCCAACTGGAGAAAGGGGCGCTTCAACCTGTCCCTGCGGGCCTTGCTGACAATCGGGCCGATGCTGGCGCTAACCAGCATTCGAAGGTTCTGTGGCACGGAACAGCCCGGGTTCGAAATTGCCTCACTCAGCAACTTGCCCCAATCACCGCGTAGCAACAGATCGGGCCAATGCGCGCGCGTGCCGTTCAGCCAGTCATCGCCGCCCTCTCCCGTGAGTAGTACGCGCTCGTCGCGTTTGTGCATGAGGGCACAAGCCGACTGGGTCGGACCCATCGTGTTTGGTCGAACGGGAAGGTGCAGCGAATTGGTGCACCAGTTTCTCGCCGCATCAAAATCAAAAGGAGCGTCGCCAACGACGCGCGCCGATATGCCAAGATGCTCCTCGACAGCGCCACTCCACGCGGTTTCGTCCTGCGGCTGGCCTGGGTAACGAACACTGATGGCCCCGACATCCTGATCGATCGCACCGCTGCGCCGCAGTTCTATCGCGCGGGCAAACACGGAAGACGAATCGAGGCCCCCGGAAAGATGCGCCGCTATCGGCCGCTTGCTACGCGTGCACGAAACAAGCGCCTGATTGAAGAGATGATTGAATTGTTCGACATGTTCGGCATCCGACAGACGCGACAAGTCCTCATACGCCTCGTCATACCATTGGCGGATACGCGGGGTGCCGTCCCGAAAATCGAGTGCACAGCCCGGTGCCAGCCGATGCAAGCCCTGCCATAGCGTATCGGTGGCACTGACGAAACGCGCGGAAAGGATCTCTCCGATAAGGCCTTCGTTCAGGCCGAGCTTAAGATCCAGGCCTTTGACCAGCGTCGCCGGCTCGGTCCCGAAGGCCAGCATATTTCCGTCGAAGGTCCATAGCAAAGGTCGCCAGCCGGTTGGCGACCGAGCGCAGAGCAGTCGCCGTACTTGCGGCTGCCAAATAGCAAACGCGAAATCGCCCAGCAATGCGTCCAGGAATCGATCGCCCAGCAGATCGAAGAGCGCGAGAGCAATTTCGCCGTCGGGTGCGTCGCGCAATTCCGCACGTCTGTTGCCGAGGAGCGCGAAAAGGGCCGAACGATTGTCCAGGCGTCCATCGAAACAAATCACCGATTCCGATGCGGCGTCCGAAGGCCGCGAATCCCGGCCGGGCTCCGCCATGGCCGGAGGCGGAAAACGGATGAGCGCCGCGCACCCGTTCTTCCAAACCCGGGCTTGCTCGAGATTGGGGCGTGGCGTCGAGACTATCATTTTTCGAGGCATATGCGCGGGAACCGTGCGCCCATCAGCAAAAGCGATGCCGGCGATAGCACTCACGCTGTCCTGCTCTCAGGTCGAGCATCGCCCAATATCGACCAATCTCGGTCCGATAGCATTGATCCGCGCCTCCTTCCTGGCAACTCGATTAACCTGAACTTCGTCGACGACGTCACGCGAGAATGCCTTGCCACCATTTCCGACACAGCCGTCTCATTTACACCTCGCGGGAGGCACCACGAGGCTTGCCCTAACGTCGCATGCCCGCAGGTGGGGCACTTATGCCAGGAGTTCACGAGACCATTCAGCGTGCTGGCGGGCATAGTCGCGGGAACTGATGCCGCCTTCGCGCATGCGGCGTTGCGCGGCGACCACTTGATCATGCGCGGCATGAGGCTCGGTGATCAGACGGGCAATGGCCTGCCTTAGAGCGTCCACATCCCGCGGTGGGACATAGGTGAGGCAGTCCGGCCCGAAATAGGCTTCGAGCCCGCCGACCTGGGTCGCGATGACCGGGCGTCCCATCTGCGTGGCCTCCTCGATCACCGTAATGCCCGAGGCATGCATGTTCTCGACCAGAGGCACCACGACGGCGCTCGCCTGCTGGTAGAGGGCGGTCAGTTCGGCATTGTCGGCGGGGCGCTCGATCCGGACATTGTCCACCCCGGCCAGGAGACGCGGATCGCAGGTCCGGGACACGATCCTGAGCTCGAAATTGGCCATTCCGCGTACCGCCTCGATCAACGTGCGCCAGTCGCGGTGGCGGTCGCTGCCCGGCGCGAGGAGACGGACCGGCACCGCCGAGGACGGATCCGCCGGCGGCTTCGGATCGTCCGCATTGATACCGAAGAGAATGAGTTCGCAGCGCGAGTTGGGAAAGACAGCACGGGCGCGCTCGGTATTGGCGGGAGAATGGAAGCTCAATATATCGCCACGTTGCAGAAGATATCGGAAGAAGCGGCGGCGCAGCGGTCCCAGCGTTTCCCAGCGATCGATCAGCCAGACAGATTGCAGGATCAGCCGCGGGCGCCGCCGGCGCGGGAACAGCAGGCACAGGGTCACCGCCGCAAGGCCCTGATACTCGGTATGCGTCCAGACCACGTTGGAATTGAAGAACGCCTCGCGATTGCGCCACGGGTGAACGATATCAAAGCCGAGAAGCGCGCGCCAACCCATCCGAACCAGCCGCGACAAAGGGCCTTCGGGTCGGTCCTGGCTGTAGACGACGCGAAAGCCATGGTCTTCGGCGTGATGATAGCCATAGGCATAGGGCTCATTCAGGCCGATGATCTGTCCGTTACGCCACCGCGCGTGCCAAGAATCGCCGCCGAAGCCGATGCCCAACAGTACAAATGCAGTCGGCCGCGTCTCTTCCGCACGCATGTCTAATAACCCTTTATCCGCCGAATGTCGGCCTGTCGCAGGCGTCGGTCGCTATAGGCTTATTCGGCTGGACCAACCCGCAGCGGCATCATGATGAGAATATCTTTGGAATCCGTGACAGACTAACGCGTTTCGTCTCGATGAGGATACAAAATACCGTCCGGTGAACACCGGCTCCGGGTTCCGCCTCTGATGCCTTCGCGGCGGCCGGAGTCGCCGGCGAAGTGGCGCGTGCTGGCCGACCGCATCCGCGACATCGTCGGGCGGTCGCGGCCGTCCCGTCATGCGTGGACGCCCTTTCGGCACCTCGGGTTGCCTCCCGGACGGGAAATGCTCATTAAATGGGCTGCAGTGCCTGCGCCTTGGCGTGTGCCCATCCAACAATCGGTACGCTCTCAGACAAGTCCCCCGAACCTCTCATGCGTCACACTTCGAGCCTCGGTATCCGTCTGGCCGTCCCTATGGGTCCGCTAGCAGAGGAGAAGGTTCAGTGGCACACGCTCTCGACATCCGTTCCGGCAGGCAACGCCTGTCCGCCGTTTCGCAGCTTCGCTCGGCACTCTTCGGCGCCCTCGGGCTGGCCGTCGCCACCACCGGCCTGACCGCCGGGCTGCCGCAGAAGGCGGAGGCCGCCGCGCCGGAAGCCTGCGCCGCGCTGCAGGCGAAATATCCCGACCTCAAGGGCAAGGAACTGGTCAACGCCATCAACCCGCACACGCCGGGCTACGAGACGATCGACCCCAACGACCCGACCAACTACATCGGCTTCGACATCGACCTCGGCGAGGCGATCGGCGAATGCCTCGGCTTCACGCTCACCTACAAGGCGGTGACCTTCGCCTCCCTGCTCACCACCCTGCAGGCCGGGCAGGCCGACATCGTCATCTCCGACATCTACGCCACCAAGGACCGCGCCAAGGCGGCGGACTTCATCACCTATCTCAAGGTGTATGACGGCGTGCTGGTGGCCAAGGGCAATCCGAAGAAGATCACCGGCATCGACCTTTCGCTGTGCGGGGCGGTGGCGGCCGAGAACACCGGCTATGTCGAGGTGCCGCTGATCCAGGCGCTGGAAGCCGAGTGCAAGGCGGCGGGCAAGCCGGCCCCGGAAATCCTGCTGTTCGACAACAACGCCAACTGCATCCAGGCCATCCTTGCCGGGCGCGCCGACACCTACATCAACGACGTCAACACCGTCGACGGCGCGGTGAAGGCCTATCCGGACAAGCTGGCGAAGGCGACGGCGGTCACGCTGCCCTATTCGGTCGGCATCGCCGTGCCACGCAACAACATCCCCTTCCGTGACGCGGTGATGGCGGCGCTCACCGAGTTGCAGAAAGCTGGCGTGCAGGCCGAACTGATGAAGAAGTGGAACCTGCCCGCCGACCAGCTCGAGACCCCCAAGCTGGTGCTCGCCGACTGATCCCTCCGCCGCGCTGACACCGGCGGCCGCGCCCCTCTCGCGGCCGCCGTTCCCTCCGTTGCGAAGAAGGCCGATGGATCTCTTTCTGCACTATCTGCGCATGCCCTATCTGCTCGACGGCGTGGGCTATACGCTGCTCATCACCGTGCTCGGCCTGCTCGGCGGGCTGGCCATGGGCGTCGTCCTCGCCGCCATGCAGCTCTCGCGCTTCCGCACCCTCGCGATTGTCGCGCGGGCCTATGCGATCGTGTTTCGCGGCACGCCGCTGATCCTGCAGATGGTGTTCTGCTACAACGCTTTGCCGCTGATCGGCATCAAGCTCTCCGCCGTCTCCGCCGCCGGCCTGGCGCTCGCTCTCAACGAGGCGCCGTTCATCGCCGAAATACTGCGCGCCAACGTGCTCGGCGTGGAGCGCGGGCAGGTCAGCGCCGGTCAGGCGCTGGGCATGACGCCGGCCGCCATCATGCGCCGCGTCATCGCCCCGCAGGCGATCCGCACCATGGTGCCGGCGCTCGGCAACGAGGCGGTGAGCGCGCTGAAGAACTCGTCGCTCGCCTCCGTGGTGGCGGTGCAGGAACTGACGCTGCGCTCGACCCAGCTGGCTTCGGCCACCTTCGATTTCTTCTCCATCTTCTTTGCCTCCGGGCTGATGTACCTGGTGCTGACCGGCGCCATCGCGGTGATCCAGATCGTGGTCGAGATGCTACTCGACCTCGACCGCCCCCCGCCGCGTGAGCAACTGCGCCGCTTCCTGCGGGCGCTGATGCCGGGTCGCCCCGAGGCCTTGCCGGCGCTGGCGGGGGCGGGGCAGGGCGATGTCACCCCGTCCGATGTGACTCCTCCCGACGTCGCCCACGAGATCGTGGCGGAGACCGCTGTTGATCCACTGCCGCCGGCGACTGCCAAGGCTGCCCCGCGCGACCCGGCCGCCCGCGCCGCGCGCCTCGCCGGGAATAACATTGCGGTGGAGGTGAGGGGGCTGCGCAAGAGCTATGGCGCGCAGACCGTGCTCGACGGCATTGACCTGACGGTGCGCGCCGGCGAGGTGGTGGCGCTGCTGGGTCCCTCCGGCTCCGGCAAGTCGACCCTCCTGCGCTGCATCAACCGGCTGGAAGGCTGGGACGACGGCACCATCCGGGTCGGCGGCCAGTCGCTTGGCACCGACGAGAACGGGCACCCGCTCTCGCCGCGCCTGACCGCGCAGATGCGCGCCAGCGTCGGTGTCGGCATGGTGTTCCAGCAGTTCAACCTGTTCGGCCATCTCACCGCCCGCGAGAACATCGCCGGTCCGCTGCGCTGGGTGCAGGAGCTTTCGCGCTTCGACGCCGACCGCCGCGCCCGCGACCTGCTGGAGCGCATCGGCCTGGCGCACCGGGCCGATGCGCTGCCGCGCCACCTCTCCGGCGGTCAGCAGCAGCGCGTCGCCATCGCCCGCGCGGTGGCGCCGGCGCCCACCGTGCTGCTGCTCGACGAGCCGACCTCGGCGCTCGATCCCGAGCTCGTCGGCGAGGTGCTGGAGGTGATCCGCCGCCTCGCGGTGGAGGAGGGGCTCGCCATGGTCATCTCGACCCATCAGTTGCGCTTCGCCGGCGATGTCGCCGACCGGATCGTGTTCCTGTCCGGCGGGGTGATCGTCGAGGAGGGGCCGGCGGAGCGTGTTCTCTCCGCGCCTTCCCACCCGCTCACCGCGCGCTTTCTCAGCTCCATGACCGCCGAATAGGGGTGCCTCGCGCCGCCCGTTCCAGTTTCCCGAGGTTCACATGACCAAGCATCATCTGCACGCCACGCCCGATACGGTCCATTGGGGCTATTTCAGCAAGACCCTCGCGCCCGTGCTCACGCTGAAATCCGGCGAGCGGGCGGTGATCGAATCGATCACCCACCACGCCAATGACGATTACGCGCGCATGATCGAGGGCGACCGGGCGGCGGAAGAGATTTTTCTCTGGACCCGGGACCAGAAGACCCTGCGCCGGCGCGGTGCCGGCGCCACCGACGGCCCCTTTACCCATGGCTCCGGCGAAGGGCTGGGCGTGCACCTTCTCACCGGCCCGGTGGCGGTCGAGGGCGCCGAGCCGGGCGACATTATCGAGGTGCGCGTGATCGACACCTGGCCGCGCCCGTGCGCCAACCCCGCCTATGAAGGGCGCTTCTTCGGGTCGAACCCCGCCGCCAACTGGGGCTTCCAGTACAAGGACCTGATCGAGGAGCCGAAGCCGCGCGAGGTCGTCACTATCTATGAACTCGACATGGGCGAGGCGGTGGTGAGGGCGCTCTATTCCTATCGCTGGACGCCGCAGACCGACCCGGACGGCATCGTTCACCCCACCATCGACTATCCCGGCGTGCGGGTCGACCACGGCACGATCGTGAAGAAGGAGGGCATTCTCTCCGGCATCGACGTGCCGGCGCGCCTGCATTTCGGCACTATGGGCCTCGCCCCGGCCGAAGCCGACTTCGTCTCCACCATCCCGCCGAGCTACACCGGCGGCAACATGGACGACTGGCGCATCGCCAAGGGCGCGCGGATGTACTACCCGGTCGCCGTGCCGGGCGGGCTGTTCTCCTGCGGCGACGCCCACGCCTCGCAGGGCGACAGCGAGCTGTCCGGCACCGCTATCGAGATTTCGCTCACCGGCGAGTTCGAGTTCATTCTGCACAAGAAGGAGCAGCTCGACGGCACGATTCTGGAGGGGCTGACCCATCCGCTGCTGGAGAATGATGAGGTCTGGTCGGTCTATGGCTTCAGCGTCGCCAACTACCTCGCCGAGCTTGGCCCCGACGCCCAGTCCGAAATCCTCAAGCGCGGCAGCCTCGACAGCGCCATGCGCGACGCCTTCCGCAAGCTGCGCCGGTTCCTCATGACCACGCAGAAGCTCTCGGAGGACGAGGCGATCTCGCTGATGTCGGTCGCGGCCGATTTTGCCGTCACCCAGGTGGTCGACGCCAATTGGGGCGTCACCGGCTCGATCCGCAAGAGCCTGTTCGAAGGGCGCTAGCGAGGCGCGGCGATCATTGACGGCCCATCCTGTCGCGATTCCTGCGGCCGGGCGGGGGCATGGTTCTTGCTTGCAGGAATGCCCATGCCGAGGTCCGGTAGATGACTGCTCAGCCCTTCACAAGCGAATCCTATTCCGGAGACGCTGGCGAATACGCCTGGCAGGACGTACTTCGCGGGTTCGGGCTGCAGTCCTTGCGCGCGCGGCATGGCTTGCCGGCCCATGCGAGCGCGCTTTCGCGCCTGTCCTCGACCGGCGTGCGGCTCGGCAAGCTGTCGGCGGACGCCCAGGTGCTGCGCTCGCTGCCGTCGCGCGCCGGGTTGCCGCTGCTGCTCATGCCGGTCGAGAACAGCACCGTGCTTGTCGTCGGCGACGAGCGGCAGATTGTGCCCGCCGGGCAACTCATCCTGGCGCCGCGCGGCGCCGACTGGCAGGTGCAGTTCCAGCGGGGGCTGCGGGCGGTGGTGCTATCGGTGCCGGCGGAGGCATTCCGCGGCCGCAAGGTGCCGCTGCTGGCGTCCTGCCAGCCAAGGGTCTTCGATGCCGAGGGGTTGCCGGACATCATCGGCCGCACCGCGCGTGCCACTGCCGAGGCGCTCGACCGGCTCACCGAGCCGGAATGGGAGGCCGTGGCACAGAGTGCCGCCGAATTGTTGCTCGCCCTGTCGGCGGAGTTGGTGGTGGCGACGAGCGATCCTTCGGCCAGCCGGGCGGCGCTGCTCCAGCGGCTCTATGCCACCATCGAGCGAAGCATCGGCGGCGAGGAGATCGCGATTGCCGACATCGCCCAGGCCGAGGGCATTTCCGAACGCTATGTGCAGAAGCTGTTCGAGGGCACGGGCGAGAGCTTCAGCCATTATGTGCGCGAACGCCGGCTGCAACGCGCCTGGCACGACCTCGCCAACCCGGCCGAGGCGGCCGTGCCGATCGCGGAGATCGCCTACCGCTACGGCTTTTCCGACGCCGCCCATTTCAGCCGTCTGTTCCGCGAGCGCTTCGGCCTGCCGCCGCGCGAACTGCGCCGCCGCGAAGCCGACCGGCCGGCTCATGGTGCGGTGGCGAGCGGCCAGCGCGGCTGGCCGCAGCAGGCGCTGGCGCAGTTGCGCGCGCGACAGGCGAATAGTGGGCCATTGCGCCGGCCAACGCAGCGCGAGGACGGGGAGGAGGGGGCTCCGGCAACCGAAGCGCCGACGCGGCATTATCTGCCCGTCCATGCAAAGCATGTGCACTGGGGATATTTCAGCCGCTCGCTCGAACCGCTGATGGAGATCGCCTCCGGCGACATCGTCACTGTCGAGACGCTGACGCAGCACGCCTCCGACGATCCCGAGCGCATGATTGCGGGCGATGCGGGCGCGGAGAGCGTGTTCCACTGGACACCGACCGCCAAGACGGTGGACCGGCGCGGCGCCGGGCCGCTCGATGCATCGGTATTCGGGCGCGGCGCGGGTGAAGGGTTCGGCGTGCATATCTGCACCGGGCCGATCGCGGTGCGCGGTGCCCAGCCCGGCGACGTGCTGGAGGTGCACATCCTCGACATCGAGCCGCGCCGCTCCCGCCATCCCGCCCATGCCGGCCGGGTGTTCGGCAGCAGTGTCGCCGCCTGGTGGGGCTATCACTATTCCGAACTGCTCAGCGAGCCGCATGCGCGCGAAGCGGTGACGATCTACGAGATCGTCACCGATACCGACGAACCCTATGCGCGGGCGCTGCATGCCTACCGCTGGCAGCCGCAGACCGATCCGTTCGGTGTTCAGCACGCGCTCTACGACTATCCCGGCGTGCTGGTGCGCCCCGACACGGTGACCTTCCAGCCCAACGTGCTGGAAGGCGTGCGGATTCCGCTGCGGCCGCATTTCGGCGTGATCGCGGTGGCCCCGCGCGAGGCGGAACTGGTCGATTCCGTGCCGCCGGCCTATTTCGGCGGCAACCTCGACAATTGGCGGCTCGGCAAGGGCGCGACGGTCTACCTGCCGGTATCCGTGCCGGGCGCGCTGCTCTCCGTCGGCGACCCGCACGCGGCGCAGGGCGACGGCGAACTCTCCGGCACGGCGATCGAATGCTCGATGACCGGCACGTTTCGCGTCACCCTGCACAAGAAGGCCGATATCGGCGGCACGGTGCTCGCCGACCTGACCTATCCGCTGATCGAGACGCCGGATGACTGGGTACTGACCGGCTTCAGCCACCCCAACTACCTCGCCGAGTTCGGTGCCAGCGGCCAGAGCGAAGTCTACGCCAAATCCTCGCTCGACCTCGCCATGCGCGACGCCTTCCGCAAGATGCGGCGTTTCCTGATGACCACGCAGGGTTTGAGCGAGGACGAGGCCATTGCCCTGATGTCGGCGGCGGTGGATTTCGGCATCACTCAGGTCGTGGACGGCAATTGGGGCGTCCATGCTATTCTGAGCAAACGGCTTTTCTCGCACGACCGACGTCCGGCGGGGATGGACGAAGCCTGAGGGAAGGGCGCGCCGAAGCGGCGTCGACGCCCTTAACGCAAGCCGTCGCGGGCGGCACAGGCGGGCGTTCCGGACAATTGCCCCTTGTGTTTGTGCAGTGCAGCAACGATCTCTTCGCAAGAGTGTTAGCCCTTGCCGTCCGGCCTATGGGGGTGGCAACCAGGAGACTTCCCTTGCGGAAAATGTCCGATACATTCGCCCTTTTTACCGCGCTTGGCGGGCAGCAGGGCGCCTATTTCCCGACGACCAGCGTCCCCAGCCGCCTCGCGCCGCTCACCGAATTCGGGTCGAATCCGGGGGCGTTGAAGGCGCGCTACTACCGCCCGGAGGGCCTCTCCGAAGGCGCGCCGCTGGTTGTCGTGCTGCATGGCTGCAAGCAGGACGCGCCTGAGTACGATCATCGCGCCGGCTGGTCGCAACTCGCCGACCAGGCGGGTTTCGCGCTACTCTATCCCGAGCAGCACCACGGCAACAATCCCAATATGTGCTTCAACTGGTTCCGCCCCCGCGACGCGCGGCGCGATTCCGGCGAGGCGCTGTCGATCCGCCAGATGATCGAGGCGATGGTCGAGACGCACGGCCTGGACCGCGGCCGGGTTTTCGTCACCGGCCTCTCCGCCGGTGGGGCGATGGCGAATGTCATGCTCGCCACCTATCCGGAAGTCTTCGCCGGTGGGGCGATCATCGCGGGCCTCGCCTATGGCCGGGCGACCACCGTGCCGGAAGCGTTCGACTGCATGCGCGGGCAGGGCACGGCCTCCGATGAGGAACTCTGGGCACTACTGCGCGAGGCGTCGGCACACCCGGGCCCGTGGCCCCGCGTGGCGATCTGGCAGGGGACGGCCGATCACACCGTCGCTCCTTCCAATGCCGACGACATCGCCGCGCAATGGCGCAGCGTCCACCATCTCGGCGAGGCACCGACCCTGTCCGAGGTGTCGGGCGGTCGCGCCCGGCGCGTGTGGTGCGACGCGGCCGGCGAAGCGGTGATCGAATTGAACACGGTCGCGGCGATGGGGCACGGGACGCCGCTCGGCGACGATCTCGGCGCGCCCGGCCCCTTCATGCTGGATGTCGGCATCTCGTCGACGCGCGAGATCGCCCGCTTCTGGGGTCTGGAGGCGGCGGGCGAAGCGGAAGCCCCCCTCGCACCGGAGCCGACGGCGACGTCAAAGCCCGCGGTCGCGGCTCTACCCAAGGCCGTGTCCAACGGGTCGCTCAAGGCTTCGGCCAAACCAACGCCGAAGTCCGATCCGGAGCCGAAGCCGGGCCAGCGCCGTCCTGCCGGCCTTCCATCGCCAGCCACTGCCCGGACTTCAGGAGCAAAGCGACAGAAAGCGTCGCCCGGTACCGTAAAGCCGACGGAGTCGGCGCCCTCCGGCGTGAGGGGCATTATCGAAGACGCCCTGCGCGCGGCAGGGTTGATGCGTTAGAGCACGTTCCGATCTGATTGCATCGCAATCAGATCGGTAAAACGTTCTCTATCAATAATTTAGAGCCTGATCGGATCAGGCTCTGGAGCACGCCGGAAAGCTGGCGGGCCGATTGGGGCGGGCGCCGCCGAAATCGAACGCTTGGCGACGGCCTGGCGGGCGCGGGCCATGCGTGCGCCGCGCCGTCGGCGCGACCGTGCTCCGTCGGTCGCGAGAGCGTGTTTGGAGCACTCCCGCCCGCATTGTCCTGAAATGCCGCAGGTCCCGTTCGGGACCGCGAAGTGTCCGGGCGGATGATCCCGGCTCTCCGTCTCCGGCTGTAGCGGGGATGACAATCTTCCAGGAGATTTTCCAGACAGGCGCCGAGCGCGTGCGCCGCTCGGGGGTGAGCGTGGCTTTACGTTTGTAATGCTGTGGTTTTTACCTTGTTTGAAACTAATTTCGCGCGTAAGATGTGAAATATAAATGATCGAGCGGTCGTTTTCGTGCCAGATTCGGGCCCGCTCTCAACATCTGAATTCTCGTCAGGTAAGGGGTTGGCGCCGTGTTGGCGTGCCTGTCTGCCGATCCTGTTCTGAACAGTTTCCTGCCATGATCGCCGGTGTATTGGCGGTCATCGGGTAATTCCGATTGGAAGCGGCGGATCTGCGTCGGCCCACGCCGTGCGCGTGCCGTTCCACATGGCCTCCCCGGGGCCGCCTTACTGTCAGCACGTCCGGTCGCGTTCAATCCGGTTGCCGTGCCGCGCCATTCTGCAAAGGACCATAATTCGCCATGACCGTCGCACACACCCCGTCCCGCCGTGACCTGACTCCCCGCGATCCGACGACACATCTGTTCGCGATCGGGCAAGTCGTCCGGCTCCGGGGCGGCTACGGCGTCTTCACCTCCCGCTTCGGCGATATCTACCAGATTACCGGCACGCTGCCGCCGAGTGGAAATTCGCTGCAGTACCGCATCCGCAACGAGCGCGAGCAGCACGAGCGGGTGGCGACCGAGGACAGCCTCGAGGCGGTTCGCGCCACCGAGCCGGGCGAGGGAGCGGCGCTGATGGACCGGACCTTCGGGCGCTGACGGCCGGTGCTGGCCGATGCCGGTCGGACACGCGCGACGATGAGAATCGTGATCGAGTTCTATCGCACTCGCGCGCGCGACAGCGCGCATGCGCTGCTTGGCCGCGAAGCCGCCGAGGTGGTCGACCTCGATGCCGCGATCGAATTGGCGCGTTCGCTTGCCCGCACGCTCAACATGCCGCAGCGGCCGGATGCTCTGACGATCACCGGCGCGGATGGTGTCGTGCTACACGCCTGCGCCTTCGATACTGTCCAGGGACAGCAGGATGAACCGTCATGACGCTGGCCTTTCCCAATCCCAGCCGCAGCTTCGACAGCGCGCGCAACGCCATCCGGTTCACCGGCTATGACGGCATGTTCGAGGTTCCGTTCCTGATCGAGATCGCGGCTCTCGGCAATTCGGCCTCGGAACTGCGCATGTCGGACGCGCTGGAGGCGAAGTGCCTGACCGCTTTCGACACGTTGCGCAGTTCGATCTATGCCGCCGCCTCCAAAGCCTATGCCGACGGCCGGCGCGCGCCCTATATTCTGACCTCCGCCGACATCCGGTAGACGGCCCAACGCTTCCAGGAACACTTCATGCTGATCCGCTACGGCTACGAGATGACGCTGAATTGCTCGCAGCCGACCGCGCTGGTCTGCCTGCTGTCGGTCCATGAGGAGCGCAAGGCCGACATACGCGCGGCGGAAACCTTCTTCACCACGCCACCGATTCCATCCTCGACCTATCATGACCTGTTCGGCAATCGCTGCCGACGCCTCGTCGCGCCGGTGGGGGACCTGACGATCTGGGGCGACGCGACCATCGAGGACGACGGGAGGCCGGACGACGTGCTGCCGCTGGCGCGGGAAATTCCCGTGCCGGAGCTTCCGGATGAGTGCCTCGTTTATCTTCTGGGCAGCCGCTACTGCGAGACCGACCTGCTCAGCCAGACCGCCTGGGACCTGTTCGGCACGCTCGCGCCCGGCTGGAGCCGCGTCCAGGCGATCTGCGACTTCGTGCACGGCCACATCCGCTTCGACTATCAGCAGGCGCGTTCGACGCGGTCGGCCTTTCAGGCGTTTCAGGAGCGTGTCGGCGTCTGCCGCGACTTCGCCCATCTCGCGGTCGCTCTGTGCCGCTGCCTCAACATTCCCGCCCGCTATGTGAATGGCCATCTCGGTGACATCGGCGTGCCGGTGGTCGACCCGATGGACTTCAGCGCCTGGATCGAGGTGTTTCTCGATGGCGCCTGGCACACCTTCGATCCGCGCAACAACAAGCCGCGGATCGGCCGGATCGTGGTGGCGCGCGGCCGCGACGCGGCGGACATTCCGCTCATCAATTCGTTCGGCCCGCATCTGTTGAAATCGTTCCGGGTGTGGACCTACGAGGTCACGGACCTTCAGCCGGCCTAGACGCAAAAGGCCCCCGTGGCGGGAGCGATTTTCAATCGGCCGGGATCAAACTTCGAGAGGACGATTGTCCGATCAGCTTGCAGCACGAACTGATCGACGCGCGCTCTAGGCGGCCGCCAGAGCCTCTTTTCCGGGATTTGACGGGAGACGACGGTCGGCGCCCGCCAGCAGGTCCCCGGTCACGTCGACATGCGCGGCCGCCTCGCCGGCGGCGAGGCGCTTCTCAGAGAAGCGAAGCTTCAGCAACCGGCCGTCGGCGGTCCGCATCTGCAGGTCGATGCGGCCGAAGACGCCCTTCATCACCGACGCCGGCAGGCGTATCTCGCCGCAACTCGTCACCAGCCCGCCCTTGGAGGCGTAGACGTCGAAATCGTACTGCGTGGGCGAGATGGCGATGCGTCCGCGCATGAGAACGCCGGTTCCATGCAGTCCGCCGAGATAGTCCATGGTGATACGTCCTGTCCGGTTGAATCTGATGCGCGGATCAGCTTCGACGCCCTTCCACATAGGCTTCGACCCCGCGCCGGAACGCCGGCACCGAGCGCCGGCGGGGCCCTCTGTTGTCAGCTCTTCTTCTTCGGAAGCGTGATCGGCGTCGACAGGCCCTTGGCAAGGCTGGGGACCGTCACGGGATCCTTCGTCTTCTTCGGCTTCTTGGCTTCCCGGTTGCTGCGTTGCTGCTTGGCCATGATGCTTCCTTCCAATCCGGTTGAATGATGCTTCGCCAAATGAAAAGCCCCGCGACCTCGAAGAGGGGCGGGGCTGGCAGGCGCGTGGCGCCACGTCGCTTCTGCATCGCTCGTTCCGGCCGCCAGTACATCCGTGGTCGACGCAGGCTGAGCGATGGCACTATCGGCGGGCTCCGGAACGGAGCCCCGGCCGTCGCGCCGTCAGCTCAGCGATTCGAGCTTGTCGGCGGTCATCTTGCCGCTGCGCTGGTCGGTGACGAGCTCGAAGCCCACCTTCTGACCTTCGCGCAGATCGCTCATGCCGGCACGTTCCACCGCGCTGATGTGAACGAACGCATCGCTGCCGCCGTCATCCGGCGCAATGAAGCCAAAGCCCTTTTGCGCATTAAACCATTTAACGGTTCCCGTGGTCATGGGAAAACCCTTTCGTACTTGTAGGCATAGCTTGCTCGCAAAGATGCGAGCTGTCGAAATTGCATTTTCAGGGATAAGACGCCACGAACCACACATAAAAATATGTGGAAACTGGCCGAAGTCACCATCTATCGACACATTTCAATATGCACCGACGCGGAGTATTATTCAAGGGCTCGTTATTTTTAATTTAGATGGATGATAAAATTGAGTAATTTCTCTTAGATGAAAAGAGAAATGCAATTTGGAGTCGCTGTGGAAAGTGACCTCGGAGCGTCCCTTCCGGGTCTTCGCGCAGGGCGCGCGCCGGGGTACCACGTTGAGCCGGGACATCCGGGGCTTTCGTCGTTCGCCTCCGTCGTAATTTCCGCAACGCTACGTTACCTTGGCGTCGCGCTGCCGCCTGCGGGCCGGAAGCTTTGGGAGGAGGCAGTATGCGATTGAAGTCCGAAATTGATTTCATTGTCAGGAGCATCAAGGCTAGGGTCGGGACTCATAACCAGTAGCTGACGGTGGCCGCGATGCAGACGGCTGCG
>NZ_JAHBGC010000025.1 GCF_018390645.1 Ancylobacter dichloromethanicus | reverse complement strand
AACCTCGAATCATCCGGCGTTGAAGCGTCGGACTGGAGACTACGCCATGAACAAGCCTACCACGAAGCCTGATTCCTCGCAGCCTGCGACCGAGCTGGCTGTTGATCTTTTCGACAACTGGTTTGACCCGATCGAGGCCGAGGTGCGGGCTCGGTCGCGCCAGTTCATCGAAGAACTGATCCGCGGCGAGCTCGACGATGCACTGGCACGGCCGCGCTACGGACGGAGCCAGATGGCCAGCAATGAAGCAAGAGCCGGCGTTACGGGCCATCGTCACGGCAGCCGGACGCGGTCGCTGACCGGCACGTTCGGGCCGATCGAGATAGCAGTGCCGCGTGCCCGGCTGACCACGTCCGAGGGCATGACGACGGAATGGAAGAGCCAGGCACTGCGGGCCTATCAGCGGCGCACGCTTGCCGCCGATGCGCTGATCGCGAGCAGCTATCTGGCCGGCACCAATACGCGACGGGTACGTCGCGCGCTGGCGGCTCTGTTCGGCGGGACGGTCGGTAAAGACACGGTGAGCCGGACCTGGCGCAAGGTCAAAAGCGACTGGGATGCCTGGAACAGCCGCTCGCTGGCCGACGAGCCGATCGTGCGCCTGATCCTCGACGGCACCGTCGTTCGGGTACGGCTCGACCGCAAGGCGACCTCGATCTCGTTGCTTGTTGTGCTTGGCGTGCGCGCAGACGGCCAGAAAGTGCTGCTCGCGATCAAGAGCATGGGCGGCGAGAGCGCCGAGGCCTGGCGCACGGTGCTGGACGATCTCATCAAGCGCGGGCTCAGGCGTCCCGAGTTCCTCATCGTCGACGGCGCGCCGGGGCTCGACAAAGCCATTGCCGTCGTCTGGGACGGCGTGCCGGTGCAGCGCTGCACGGTCCACAAGCACAGAAACCTGATCGCGCATGCTCCGGAGCGCCTGCACGAGGAGATCACCGCGGACTACAATGACATGATCTATGCGACGACGCCTGAGGAGATCGCGGCTCGCCGCAAGGCCTTCATTCGAAAATGGAGGCTCAAGCACCGCGCCGTTGCTGACAGCCTGGAGGAAGCAGGCGACCGCTTGTTCACCTTCGCGCGCATGCCGCCGAGCCAATGGCGTAGCCTACGCACGACAAATGCGATCGAGCGGTTGCACGAGGAGTTCAAGCGGCGGATCAAAACCCAAACCGTGTTGCCGTCGGCCGACACCGCCGCGATGATGTTCTGGGCGCTACTCGCCTCGGGACAGATCAGCATGCGCAAGGTCGATGGTTGGCAAACCCTCGCCACAAAACCCATCGATCAGCCAATTGACCTTGCCGCCTGAAACGATAACTTC
>NZ_JAHBGC010000024.1 GCF_018390645.1 Ancylobacter dichloromethanicus | reverse complement strand
TCGGACCGTCCGCCGCCGACACCACCAGGATCGCGCCGTCCATCTGCGCCGCGCCGGTGATCATGTTCTTCACATAATCCGCGTGGCCGGGGCAGTCGACATGCGCGTAGTGACGGTTCGACGTCTCGTACTCCACATGCGCCGTCGAGATCGTGATCCCGCGCGCCTTCTCTTCCGGAGCCTTGTCAATCTGGTCGTACGCCGTGAACGTCGCGCCGCCCGATTCCGCAAGAACCTTCGTGATCGCAGCCGTCAACGACGTCTTGCCATGGTCAACATGGCCAATCGTCCCAATGTTGCAGTGAGGCTTCGATCGGTTGAACTTCTCTTTGGCCATAACTCGTTTCCTTCAGCGACATGCGGGCCGCGAAAAATCGGGCCGTGGGATAGGCGGTTTCCCGGCTTTCCGCAAGTGCCGCGTTGCGCGGCCACTGCGGGAAAGGGAAAATGCAAGGCCCTCGGGGCTGCCGGCCGTCACCTTCAGGGGGACCGCGCCGTCGCTCATATGGGGGCTGCGCGGAGATTTGGAGCGGGTGAAGGGAATCGAACCCTCGTCATCAGCTTGGAAGGCTGTTGCTCTACCATTGAGCTACACCCGCGAGGATAGGCGCATTCTAGCGAGAAGCGACGTGGTGGGGGAGGTAGGACTCGAACCTACGAAGGCATAGCCAGCGGATTTACAGTCCGCCCCCTTTGCCGCTCGGGACACTCCCCCTCGCACGTCGGCCGAACCGCGGTGCGTCGAAATGCACCGGCCGTCGACCCCACGGAAAACCGGCGCGATGCGCGGCTCCCGTGCGGCCGGCTTTATGGTGAGGTGCCCCTGCCCTGTCAACCCCGGTCGCTTTGCGGCTCCCGCCGGCTGTGGATCGCGCGGCCGGTCCGGCAAATTGCCAAGCCGCCCGCGCCATGACAGAACGCGCGCATGAACGATCGCCCCAGCCGCCCGCCCGGCAAGCCCTCCCGCCCCACCGGGCGTCCCCGCCAGCCGCGCCCCCGCCCCGCCGGGCGTCCCTTCGGCGCGTGGCGGGACGACGTGGCGATTCTCTATGGCTGGCACAGCGTGGTCGAGGCGCTGCGCAATCCGCGCCGCAAGCTGCGCCGCCTGATGCTGACCGAGAACGCGGCGCGCCGGCTGGAGGAGGAAGCGATTCCCCAGCGGATCGCCCCCGAGATCGTCCGGCCCGGCGAGATCGACCGGCTGCTCGACCCCGATGCGGTGCATCAGGGCATGCTCGCCGAATGCGATCCCCTCCCCGCGCTCAGCCTCGCCAAGGCGGCGGAGTGCGACCTGGTCCTCGTGCTCGACCAGATCACCGATCCGCACAATGTCGGCGCCATCGTGCGTTCGGCGGCGGCGTTGAAGGTCGGTGCCATCGTCACCACGGCACGCCACAGCCCGGCCGCCACCGGCGTGCTGGCCAAGAGCGCCAGCGGCGGGCTGGAGCACGTGCCGTTCTGCTTCGTCGGCAATCTGGCCCGGGCGCTGGACGAACTGAAGCAGAACGGCGTGCTGGTGGTCGGGCTCGACAGCGAGGGGCCGGCCGACCTCGTCGACACGCGCCTTTCCGCTCCCACCGCGCTGGTGCTGGGCGCCGAGGGCAAGGGCCTGCGCCACCTGACCCGCCAGACCTGCGACACGCTCGCGCGCATCGACCTGCCGGGCGCCATCGTCAGCCTCAACGTGTCGAACGCGGCCGCGCTCGCGCTATACATTGCCCGCCGGGCCATCGCCCGCCCGGCCTGATACCGCGCATTCCGCCCTACTGCGTTTTACTTCGCGACAACCGCCTTTTCTCCCGCACCGCAGCATAGCGGGAGTTTACGACCAATTGCCAATCGTCAAACCGCTCAGGTTTCGCCAAGCTTTCCTCTGAGGTAGCGAAGGAATCGAAGAGTTCCGCGCGCCGCGACACCGGGGATTGGCCGTTTCCGTATTGGCGGGCCGCCTCCGGGAGGAGACAGCCCGAGCGGAAGGCGTTCCCACAGGAACTCCCAAACTCGATCACGACAACCGACGATGCTCCGCGTGAGCTCGTCCCCTTTGGCGCGTGCGGAATTCTCCGCACGCCTGAACATTGGCGCGACTTACTCTGGGGAAGGGAACGACAATGAGCGTAACTACGGCAGGGCCTGTCAAGAAAGGGGCCCCGATGACCCGAGAAGAGAGGAAGGTGATCATCGCCTCCTCCGCCGGCACCGTCTTCGAATGGTACGATTTCTATCTCGCCGGCTCGCTTGCAGCCAACATCGCCGCCACCTTCGTGCCCGGCACCAACGATACGGCGAAGTTCATCTTCGTGCTGTTCGGCTTCGCCGCCGGCTTCGCGGTGCGCCCCTTCGGCGCCCTGGTGTTCGGTCGCCTCGGCGACCTGATCGGACGCAAGTACACGTTCCTCGTCACCATGACGCTGATGGGCATCGCCACCTTCCTGGTCGGCCTGCTGCCAAGCTACGACACGATCGGCTATGCCGCCCCGGTGATCTTCATCCTCTGCCGCCTGCTGCAGGGCCTCGCGCTCGGCGGCGAATATGGCGGCGCGGCGACCTATGTCGCCGAGCACGCCCCGCACGGACGCCGCGGCTTCTACACCTCGTGGATCCAGACGACCGCCACGGTCGGCCTGTTCCTCTCGCTGCTGGTCATCCTGACGCTGCGCCTGAGCATGTCGCCGGAAGACTTCGCCGCCTGGGGCTGGCGCGTCCCGTTCCTGCTCTCGATCATCCTGCTCGGCTTCTCCATCTGGATCCGGCTCTCGCTGAACGAGTCGCCCGCCTTCCAGAAGATGAAGGAAGAGGGAACCCGCTCGAAGGCGCCGCTCACCGAGGCTTTCGGCCGCTGGTCGAACGCCAAGATCGCGCTCATCGCCCTGTTCGGCGGCACCGCCGGCCAGGCCGTGGTCTGGTATTGCGGCCAGTTCTACGCGCTGTTCTTCCTGACACAGACACTGAAGGTGGACGGAACGACGGCGAACCTGCTCATCGCCGCCAGCCTGCTCCTGGGCACGCCGTTCTTCATCTTCTTCGGCTGGTTCTCGGACAAGATCGGCCGCAAGCCGATCCTGATCGCGGGCTGCCTCATCGCGGCGGCGACCTACTTCCCGCTGTTCGAGAACATCGCCCGCGTCGCCAATCCGAAGCTGATCGCGGCCACCGAATCGGTGGCGATCGACATAACGGCGGATCCGGCGAGCTGCGGCACGTTGTTCGACCCGGTCGGCGTGCGCGTCTTCACCCGCCCGTGCGATCTCTACCGCCGCACGCTGGCGACCAACTCGATGCACTACCAGCTGCTGCCGGGCGCAGCCGGTACGCCGGTCAGCGTGACGGTGAACGGCACCGCCGTCGACATCCCCGCGACCGACACCGCCGGTGCGGCGATCGTCGCGGCGGCGCGGACAGCCGGCTATCCCACCGTGGGCGACCCCTCCATCGTGAAGCAGCCGACCATTGGCGGCGTGCTGACCGACGGGCGCACGCTTACCCTCATCGGCCTGCTGTTCATCCTCGTCTTCTACGTGACGATGGTGTACGGCCCGATCGCCGCCCTGCTGGTCGAACTGTTCCCGACCCGCATCCGCTACACCGGCATGTCGCTGCCCTACCACATCGGCAATGGCTGGTTCGGCGGCTTCCTGCCGCCCACCGCCTTCGCCATCGTGGCCGCGACAGGCAACATCTTCTCGGGCCTCTGGTATCCGATCATCATCGCCGTCATGACGGCGGTCATCGGTCTCCTGCTACTGCCCGAGACCAAGGACCGCGACCTCAACAACGTGAGTTGAATCCACGCCTCGGCTCCGCCCCACGCGGGCGGAGCCTTCCAAAGGAAAGGCCCCGTCGCAGGACGGGGCCTTTTTTTTTGCGCGCGCCGATGGGCGGGGCGGCCTCTTCGACCTCAGATCGCCGCCTGGACGACGATCTCCACCTTGTATTCCGGCGTCGCGAGTGCGGCCTCGACGGTGGCGCGCGCCGGCGTGTTGCCGGCCGGGACCCACTGGTCCCACACCGCGTTCATCTCGGCGAAGGTCGCGATGTCGGCGAGATAGATGGTGGCGGTCAGCAGCTTGGTCTTGTCGGTGCCGGCCTGCGCCAGCAGCGCGTCGATCTGGGCCAGCACGCCCTCGGTCTGCGCGGCCACGCCGTCGCCCTTGGCGACCTGGCCAGCGAGATACGCGACCGATCCATGGATCACGGCCTGGCTCATGCGCGGGCCAACTTCAATTCTCTTGATGCTCATCTGCTGACACTCTGAATTCGACGGAAGGGGAGGCCAAAAGCAAAAGCCGGCCGGCGCCGGGACACTGGGTCCATTCGGCGCCGGCCGGCTTCCTATCACAGGAGAGCCGATGCGTCCCGCTCAGGGCGCGCCGGTCGGGACCGGCTTGCCCATCGGGCCGAGGGTGCCGATGGTGAAGATCTGCACCCGGCGGTTGATCGGGTCCTGCGGCTTGGACGGCACCTGCAGCGCCTCCTGGCCAAGGCCGACGGCCTCCAGCCGGTCCGGCGAAATGCCGAACACCGTCACCAGGGCCTGAACGATGGCGTTGGCGCGCTCCTGGCTGAGCTTCAGGTTGAAGGCGCGGGTGCCGGTCGTGTCGGTGTTGCCGACCACGATGAACTTGTAGTTCCACAGGATCGGGTGGTGCATCGCGTCAGCGATGGCGCCGAGGGTCCGGTAGGATTCCGGGCGGATGATGTCCGAGCCGAGCGCGAACTGGATCTGCACGGTGATCTGCGCGAGCGTGTCCAGCCGCTTGGCGATCTCGGACTTGTCCAGCGTCAGCGGCGCGTTCTTGGCGACGGCGTCCTGCGCCATCTGGCGCAGCACCTGGGCGGTGAGCGACGGGTCGAACATGGTGGCCTGCGAGAGGCCCTGCATGATCTGGGAATCGCTGTCCGACGACTGCGCGTTCGCGGAGCCGGCGAGCGGCGCGGCGAGCACGGCGGCGAGGGCTAATCCCCCGACGAAACGGGTGATACGGGTCATGATCTGTCTCTTTCCCTGGCGTTGCGCCGTTTCGTCACTGCCACCAGCCGGCGTCGATCAGGACCTGCTTGCAGGCGGGTCGCACGATCTTGCTGGCGGTCTGAAGGCAGGTGAGGATGTTGGCGTCACCCGGCTGCACGCCGGCGCAAGCTTCGCGGATGCTCGCGTTGCAGGTCTTGTAAGCGTCGCCCTGCGCGGCGATCCGCTTGGTGATCGAGGCCCGCGCGGCGGCATATTCGTCGAAGCACTGCTGCGGCACCTGGTCCTGATGCGCCATCAGGCAGTCGCGGATCGCGCCGGTGCCGAGATTGTCCTTGCCGCAGAACTTCTCGATGGAGGGACCGCAGGTCTTGGCGATCAGCGCCCCGGCCTCGGCATAGCTCATCGTCTGTGCCGACGCGCTGCCGGCCATGCCGGCCAGCAGCAGCGCCGCCAGTCCGACCCAAAATCGCTTCATGTCTCCAGCCTCCCAAATGGCGTGCTCTCCGATGATACCACCGGGAGGGGCTCCGCACGCATCGTCAGAATGAAATCCCCGCAGATTCGTCTCGCAGAAGGCAGGCCCGGGCGCAATGCCGTATTTTGCTCGGTTTGACGTGAATCTCCCGCAACGGGAGGCGGAGCCCCGGTCCGGCATCCTGCAAGCGAGTAGAACCGCGGGGCCCCTCGCCGTGTTCTCGGCCGGGGAACCCCAATTGCGGCGGCGCCTTTCGCGCTACGCGGGCCGCGCCCGAACCGCTGGCCCGAGAGCGGGGCGGCTTGACCAGCGCGCTGCCTTGGGCGAATAAGCGCCAGCCTGTGCCCGATAGGGGTTGGCACAAAGCGCGGCACAGCCCCATCGGTCTGCGCCGTGCCAAGTATAGATGAAGATACCGTCGCGCCTTGAGAATCTAAGCTCTTCGCCGGGTTAGCACAGCGGTAGTGCAGCGGTTTTGTAAACCGAAGGTCGGGGGTTCGATCCCCTCACCCGGCACCAGCGCCCCAGGCTGCTGCATTCGGCAGCTTGGGAAAGCAGCAGCGCTCGCAGTGACGCGGCCCTTGCCGCACAACAAGGGCAACGCCCGGCGCGGGCCTCACTCCTCATCCGAATAGCGCTCCTCCTTCCACGGGTCGGCGTGGTTGTGATAGCCGTTCTCCTCCCAGAAGCCGCGCTTGTCGTTGGTCACGAACTCGATCTTCTTCAGCCACTTCGCGCTCTTCCAGAAATACAGATGCGGCACGACCAGCCGTACCGGGCCGCCATGCTCGACGGTCAGCGGCTTGTCCTCCCAACTGTGGACGATGAGCGCATCCTCCGCGGCGAAGTCCTCCAGGGCCAGATTGGTGACGTACCCATCATAGGAATGAAGGAGCACGAATCGCGCTCTTTCCCGCGGCATCACCAGATCGAGCAGGTCCCGCGTGGCGAGCCCCTCCCAGCGATTATCGTAGCGCGACCAGGTAGTTACGCAGTGGATGTCGGTGGTTTCGCGCGTCTGCTTCTGGCCACTGAACGTGGCCCAGTCCCAGGAGACCGGATGGTCCACCTCGCCCGCTACGTCGAGCCGCCAGCGGTCGAGCGGGATGCGGGGCTGCATGCCGAGGTCGAGCACCGGCCAGTCGCGCACCAGATGCTGCCCGGGCGGCAGGCGGTCTTCTTCCGGGCGGGTGATCTTGCCGGTGAGGAATTTGCCCTCCCGCGCCCACGCCCGCTTGGTGCGGGTGAGCTTGCTGTCGGCGGGCGGATCAGCCTCACCGTTGACAGGGGCATGCGGGTCGCGTGTGTCCGCCATGAGGCCGGGCTCCTTCGAGAGAGGGAGCCCGGATCATAGCATCGTCCGGCGGCGCGAGGTTTCACTTCCCCACGCCGCCGGTCGATCCGGTCAGTGCGGTGCCGTCCGGCGCTTGCGCTGGAGCATGTTCAGGCCCTCGACCGCCGCCGAGAAGGCCATCGCGGTGTAGATGTAGCCCTTCGACACATGCGCGCCGAAGCCCTCGGCGATCAGCGTGGTGCCGATCAGCAGCAGGAAGCCCAGTGCCAGCATCACGATGGTCGGGTTGCGGTTGATGAAGTTCGCCAGCGGACCCGCCGCGAACAGCATGGTCAGCACCGCGAACACGACCGCGATCACCATGATCGGGATGTGCTCGGTCATACCGACGGCGGTGATGATGCTGTCGACCGAGAACACCAGGTCGAGGATGAGGATCTGCACGATGGCAGCGCTGAAGCTTACCTGCAGCGTGCCACCCAGCGACGCCTCCTGCTCGTCATGCGGCGCCATGCTGTGGTGGATTTCCTTGGTCGCCTTCCACACCAGGAACAGGCCGCCGGCGATCAGGATAATGTCGCGCCACGAGAACGGGTGGCCGAACACCGAGAACACCGGCTCCACCAGGGTGACGATGATGGCGATGGTGCTGAGCAGGCCGAGGCGCATGATCAGCGCCAGCCCGATGCCGATGCGCCGGGCGCGCGGCCGGATGTCCTCGGGCAGCTTATTGGTCAGGATCGAGATGAACAGAAGGTTGTCGATGCCGAGCACGACTTCCATCGCCACGAGCGTGACGAGCGCCGCCCAGGCCGCCGGGCTGGCGGCAAGTTCCATCAAATAGTCCACCGGATCACTCCCCAGAGATCGATACGACAAGCCGTTCGCGGCATGACAATGCGCGAGAGCCTATTCCGGATGCATGCGGGATGGGTATCAAGGTCATGATCGACACAATCCTGCCGGCGCGACGTCGGAAAGCGATCCGACATCACGCGAACGCCGGCGGCTCGCGTCAGAGGGGCCCGGATCAACGGGTGTGCAGAAGGTAAGGCAGCCGCGCACCAAAGCCAGCCTCTCGGGAATGACAGATTGTCGCACCCCCACCGCAGGGGCGCTCCTCCCGCGCCGACGATGTATCGCACCCGGCATTCTGAACGAATGCGACATTGCAGCTGCTCCAGCGCGACACCGACTTTCTCGCGCGGTCGCCCCGTGTCATCGTTCATTCATCGCCCCGAACTAGAGCGGACGCCGTTTCGCCCTCCGTGGGCAATGGGAGGTACAGATGACCCGCTTTTCTCGTCGTGACCTGATGAAGGCGGGCGCCTTCGTGCTCGCCGCGCCGGCCGTGTTGCGCGCCCATGACGCGCTCGCCACCTCCGGCTCGCTCAATGTCTATGCCTGGGGCGACTATTTCGACAAGAACACCCTGCTGGCGGATTTCACCAATTCGACCGGCGTGAAGGTGAACCTGTCGACCTACGGCTCCAACGAAGAGTGCGAGAACAAGCTGCGCGCCGCCGGCGGCAAGGGCTTCGACATCATCTTCCCCTCCGTCGACACCGGCCCGAACTACTACAAGGACAACCTGCTCCAGCCGATCGACGAAGCCAAGTTCAAGAGCGCGCTGATCATCCCCTCGATCTACCGCAACTCGCTCACGCTCGGCGCCGCCTATCGCGGCAAGCGCTACCTCGTGCCGTTCGACTGGGGTACCGAGGGCGTCACCTGGGATTCGACCAAGTTCCCCGGCAAGAAGTCCGGCGAGATTTCCTATGGCGACATGTGGCTCGCCGATCACCCCAAGCAGACCGCCATCCGCCAGAAGTCGGTGTTCAACGGCGTCGCGCTCTATCTCGACGCCACCGGCGAGCTGAAATCGGATCGCGGCCTTGACCTCTACAAGTCCGAGGCCGAGTCCCGCCGCGTGTTCGAGGGCGTGCTGAAGTACATCCTGGCCCACAAGGGCAATATCGGCGCCTACTGGAACAACGCCACCGAAGCGACGGCGGCGTTCACCGACGCCGGCTGCACCATCGGCCAGACCTGGGACACCACCGGCATTCTGCTCCACCGCAACACCGACAAGAAGTGGAGCTACGGCATGCCGAAGGAAGGCGGCCTCGCCTGGACCGACACGCTCGGCATCCCCGCCGGGGCCGAGAATGTCGAGCAGGCCTATGCCTTCGCCAATTTCATCTACCAGCCGGAAGTCGGTGCCCGCTTCGCCAACACTACCGGCTACAATAGCTGCGCCGCCGGTGCCCAGCAGTATCTCTCGGAGGAAGCCCGCGCTGCCTTCGATGCGGCCTATCCGGCCGGCACCATCGACAATCTGTTCTGGTGGCCGATGCAGACCGACTTCTACGCCACGCTGCGCGGCGAATATGTCGAGAAGCTCACCAACAGCTGAACCAACCAGGCCTTTCCGACAGATCGCATCCCCGGGCCCGTCCCCGGGGATGCCCGCCGCTCTCGTGGATGGCCCCGAGGACGGGGACGGCCGGGATTCCACCGGCGAGGACGTATCACATCATGGCTGATGGAACTCCCATGCGCGGCAAGGACGTGCGTCTCGACAAGGTGTCGATCCGCTTCGGCGATTCCACCGCCGTGCAGCCGACCGACCTTTCCATCCACGCCGGCGAGTTCTTTTCCATTCTCGGCCCTTCCGGCTGCGGCAAGACCACGCTGTTGCGCACCATCTCCGGCTTCATCCAGCCGAGCGAGGGCCGCGTGCTGATCGGCGGCGAGGACATGGCCGGCAAGGGCCCCAATGAGCGCCCCACCGCCCTCATCTTCCAGAATCTCGCGCTGTTCCCGCTGATGAGCGTGGCGGAGAATGTCGCCTTCGGCCTGGAGGCGCGGGGCATGCGCAAGGCCGACCGCCTGAAGCGGGCGCAGGAACTTCTCGACCTCGTCGCGCTTGGCGGCTTCGGCGACAAGAGGCCTTCGGACCTCTCCGGCGGCCAGCGCCAGCGCGTCGCCATCGCCCGGGCGCTCGCCGTCGAACCGGCGGTGCTGCTGCTCGACGAGCCGCTGTCCGCGCTCGACCTGAAGCTGCGCCAGCACATGCGCTCGGAACTGCGCGCGATCCAGAAGCGGGTAGGCATCACTTTCATCTACATCACCCATGACCAGGGCGAGGCGCTCGCCATGTCCGACCGCGTCGCGGTGATGAGCCGCGGCAAGCTCGAACAGGTCGCGGACGCCGATACGCTCTATGCCGAGCCGGCGACGCCGTTCGTCGCAACCTTCGTCGGCGAGCAGAACGTGCTGCGTGGCACGGTGACGAGCCTCGCCGACACCCTCGCCGCGCTCGACACGCCGATCGGGCGCGTCGAGGGACGGGTCAAGGGTCCGATCCGGCTCGGCGAGCCGGCGCTGCTGATGATCCGGCCCGAGCGCATCGTGCTCGGCACCGGCGGCGTGAACGCGGTGCCGGTCCGCCTCGCCGCGCGCAACCTCGAAGGCCCCTCGGTTCATCTGCAATGCGCCGCCGCCGGCCAGACCCTTACCGTCACCGTGCCGAACGGTCCCTCGGTGCGCGCGCTGCCGGACGAGCTGACCCTCTCCTTCGGCGTCGAGGACGCTCTCGTCTTTCCGATGGGGACATTGGCCCATGGGTAGCCTCGCCCGCGCCTATGGAAGGCCGCTCGCCTCCGTCATCGCCGGCATCGCGGTGCTGTGGATTCTCATTCTGATCCTCGTGCCGCTCGGCGCGATGGTCGAGCAGTCGCTGTGGTGGCGCGAGGCCAAGGGCGACGTCTCGCTCACCATCGACCGGCTCTACAACGACATCTCGCTGATCGAACTCGACCGCGCGACCGAGACCGACCCGGCGAAGAAGGCGGCATTTGACCAGAGCATCGCCGAGAAGCAGGCGGAGATCGCCACGCTTGAAGCGCAGGAGAAGGACCCGCCCAAGACCTACGGCCTCGCCAACTTCACCCGCATGAGCGGGCTGCACTTCTACATCTTCGTGCGCACCATCTTCTACGCGCTGCTGGTGACGGCGCTGGCGCTCATCGTGTGCTACCCCGTCGCCTATGTGGTGGCGCTGGCCAGCGGGCCGCGCAAGGCGATCATCCTCATGGTCGCGCTGATCGTGCCCTATGCGATCAACGAATTGCTGCGCGTCTATGCCTGGCTGATGATCCTCGATTATCGCGGCGTCATAAACGGCGTGCTGGCCTCGATGGGCTTCATCGATCTCGACGCTAGGGAGTGGATTCCGTTCCTGGAAAACCCCTCCGCGGTCTTCCTGGCGATGATCTACACCTATGTTCTGTTCATGGTGTTCCCGATGGTGAACACGCTGGAAACGCTGGACCGCAACCAGATCGAGGCGGCGCGCGACCTCGGCGCCTCGACGCTGCGCATCCATCGCCGCGTCATCATCCCGCATGCCAAGCCCGGCATCGCGGTGGGCTGCATCATGACCTTCATGCTCTCCGCCGGTTCCTATTCGGTGCCGGCGATCATGACCCGCGGCCAGGGTGGCGACTGGTTCAGCCAGCTCGTCTACCGGCAGTTCTACGAAAGCAACAACTGGAACATGGGCTCGGCCTATGCGGTCTCGCTGCTTGTGGTCTGCACCGCCTTCATCCTCCTGATGATGCGCCTGTTCGGCGTCGGACTGAGGGACATCGCCAGATGAGCACCGCCACCGAGAGTGCCGGCGCGCGGCTGGTGCTGAACATCTATATCGGCCTGTTCGTGCTCTATCTCTTCCTGCCGCTGGCGGTGATGTCGGCGGCAGCGTTCAACTCCTTCGACTACCCCTCGGTCACCCAGTGGCAGGGCTTCACGCTGAAATGGTTCGTCGCCCTCGCCCATGACCAGCGGCTGCTGCAGGGGCTGGTGAACTCGGTGCTGGTGGCGCTGGGGGTGATCGCGGTGTCGATTCCCGCCGGACTTTCCGGCGCGCTGATCCTCACCCGCCTCGGCCAGCGTTCCGGCACGGTGCTTTATTCCGTGCTGGTGTCGCCGGTACTGACGCCGGGCATCATCCTCGGCATCTCCAGCCTCATCTTCTGGCGCGAATTCGGCGTGCCCGGCGGGCTGTTCGTCGCCGTCATGGCCCAATCGAGCTTCATCGCCTCCTATGCCATGCTGCTCTTCCTCGCCCGGCTGCAGCGGCAGGACCGCACGCTGGAAGAAGCCGCGCTCGATCTCGGCGCCAGCCACATGCTGATGTTCCGGCGTATCACCCTGCCCTTTCTGGCACCGACCTGCTTCACCGCCTCGGTTGTTGCGTTCCTGCAATCGTTCGAGAACTACAACACCACCGTGTTCGCCATCGGCGGCGAGTGGACGCTCGTCACCGAGATCGCTTCGCGGCTGCGCTTCGGGCTCTCGCCGGTGATCAACGTCGTGGGTGTGATCTTCGTGGCGCTGACGCTCATCGCCTCCATTGCCTATGTCCTGCTGAAGAAAAAGCCGAAGACATAAGCATTCCGAAGGCTGTGATATACCTACGTATAGAAGACATAAGCATTCCGAAGGCTGCTATATACCTACGTATAGTTGCCTGAAACCAGCATCTGATGGCCCCGGGGCACCGATGTCGAGCACGCTTCGACATCAACGTTTGGGGTTATTTCATGCGCGCTGGCACCCTTATCGCTTCCTGCCTATGTCTGTGTATCCCGCCGCTAACGTCGGCCGTGGCGGCCGACACGGCGATCGGCGCCTCCTACACCACTGAACGCGTTATCGACGATTTCAGCGCGACCAAATCGTCCGACTGGCAGGTCGACATTACCCATACGTTCGACAACAAGGTCAGTATCGGCGGAGCGGTCAAATACTACGACACGGCGGGCACCAGCGACTCCAAGACCAACGCCCAGATCGGTATCGGCTACACCGTCAATCTTGAAAAGCTTGCGCTCACGGGAAGCGTCGGCGTGGGACAGCACTTCATCCACTCCGATGATTCGGAAAACTTCCCTTATTATTACGTCTCCCTCGCCGGCGCGCTGCCGATCAACGACAAATGGACCTGGAACGCGTTCCGCCTGCGCTATCGCAACGCCTTCGACAGCGACAACGACTACAACACACCTGAAGTCGCCACCGGCGTAAGCTACAAGGTCGACGGCCATAACAGCCTGTCGCTCATGGTCGTATATGACTGGTCGGAGAGTGAGCCGTCCTACACGGGACTCGAGTTCGGCTATAAGTACCACTTCTGAGGCGCTCTCACGCCGAATTGACGCCCGGCCGTCGTGACCCCGGCAGGTGCGCCCCCTAGCTTCGGGGCTTGAGATTCCCTTCGCGGAGAGATCGCCCCATGGATGAGCTGCCTGTCTGCCACCGAACCGCATCTCCCGCGTCCGGCCTGTCACGGCGCCAAGCACTTGCCGGCGCCGCCAGTCTGGCGGCGCTTCCAGCCGCCCTGCCGCTGCTCGCCGCCGGCGCCTCGCCCGTCGCGGCGCAGACCGGCTCCGGCCAGCAGGTACCGGGGCTTTACCGCTACCGGATCGGCGGCATCGAGCTGACGGCCATCAATGACGGCGTGCGCACCTTTCCGCTCCCCGACGGCTTCGTGCGCAACGCCTCGCGCGAGGAGGTCAACGCCGCGCTGGAGAACGCTTTCCAGCCCAAGGACACGATGTCGATCCAGTTCAACCCGCTGCTGGTCAACAATGGCGGCAAGCTGACGTTGATTGACACTGGCAACGGCCCGCAATCCGGCAACGCCACCGTGGGGCGGTTGCAGGCCAATCTCGCCTGGGCCGGCATCAAGCCGGCTGAGATCGAGACGGTGGTCATCTCCCATTTCCACGGCGACCATATCAACGGGCTGCGCGCTACCGATGGCGGGCTCGCCTTCCCCAATGCCGAGATCCTGGTGCCGGAAGCCGAATGGGCGTTCTGGATGGACGAGGGCGAGATGAGCCGCGCGCCGGAGGCGTTGAAGGCCAATTTCCAGAACGTGCGCCGCGTGTTCAAGGACATCGACAGCAAGGTGAACCGCTACGCCTGGGACAAGGAGATTGTGCCCGGCCTCACCTCGGTCGAGGCCGTCGGCCACACGCCGGGCCATACCGCCTTCATCCTTGCCGCCGGTGATGAGCAGTTGTTCATCCAGTCAGACGTCACCAACACGCCGATTCTGTTCGCCCCGCACCCGGAGTGGCAGGTGCAGTTCGACATGGACGGCGAGAAGGCGACACAGACCCGCCGGCGCATCTACGACATGCTGGCCGCCGAGCGGCTGCAGCTCACCGGCTTTCACTATCCCTTCCCCGCCACCGGCTTCATCCGCAAGGAAGGCGCAGGCTACGCGGTCGTGCCGGCGCTCTGGCGGCCTGTGCTCTGAGGCAGGGGCGGCCCACTTCCTCTCGCCCGGCTTGGCAAATCCGGCGGGGCAAGGCTATGTCTCACCCCGATTGTCACTTTCCAGCCGAGGCCGAGCCATGTCCGAACCCGTTGCCGCCCCCCTCCCCGACCGCCTGTCGAGCGACCCCAACAGCCCGTTCCACGACGCCGATCTTCTTGAGCGCGGCGTCGGCATCCGCTTCAAGGGCGCGGAGAAGACCAATGTCGAGGAATATTGCGTCAGCGAAGGCTGGATTCGCGTCTCGGTCGGAAAGGCCAAGGACCGCGCCGGCAATCCGATGACGGTCAAGCTCGTCGGCCCGGTGGAGCCTTATCTGCGCGATTCCGAAGCTTGAGGTCCAGCCGCGGTCTCGGCGGCGACGCGGGTCGGCAGTTACGCTGCCGCCGCTGCCGCCTCGACGGCAGCCGGTGAGGTCGTATAGATCATCACCTGCCAATGCCACCTTCGGGCATCGACACTCCATAGCGCACCGGGCTGTCCCGCATGAAAGAAGCCGCCCGCCCCGACGGACAGAGCAGCCCGGACGTCGGTTCCGTGCCGGCGCATGGCCGCATCGCCTTCGTCGCCAGCGAAGCCCCGGACGCGCATCAGGCGCAGGCCCGCCTCGTAGCTCGCTACGGCACCGTGGCCCCGGAGGAGGCGGACATCATCGTCGCCCTCGGTGGTGACGGCTTCATGCTGCAGACGCTGCACCGCTTCCGCGACAGCGGGACGCCGATCTACGGCATGAATCGCGGCTCGGTCGGCTTTCTCATGAACAGTTTTCGCGAGGAGGAACTGCCCCAGCGCATCGCCGCCTCGCAGCGTGTGGTCATCCACCCGCTGATGATGGAAGCGACCGATGTCAACGGGCGGCAGCACCGGGCCTGGGCGATCAACGAGGTCTCGCTCATCCGCCAGTCCTATCAGGCGGCCAAGCTGCGCATCGCCATCGACGGCAAGGTGCGGATGGAGGAGCTGATCTGCGACGGAGTCTTGGTCGCCACCCCGGCCGGATCGACCGCCTATAACCTTTCCGCCCAGGGTCCGATCCTGCCGATCGGCACGCCGCTGCTGGCGGTGACGCCGATCTCCGCCTTCCGGCCGCGGCGCTGGCGCGGGGCGCTGGTGCCCGACCGCGCACGCGTCGACATCGCGGTGATGGAATTCGAGAAGCGCCCGGTGAACGCCACCGCCGACCACTTTGAAGTCCGCAACGTCGTTGCGGTCCGCGCCCGCCTCGACCCGAACTCGTCCATGACCATGCTGGTCGACCGCGATCATTCGATCGAGGAGCGCATCCTCGCCGAGCAGTTCGGCTGAAGCCGACTTTAGAGCCCTTATCGATCAGGCGGAATCACCTGATCGATAAGGGCTCTGTAATCAATAAGCAGGAGCATTTTCGCGTCGCGAAAGTCTGTCAACTTTTGCGGAAAATGCTCTAGGCCGCCAGCGTGCGCCCCTGCCCGCGTTCGCGCGCCTCGCTCTGCCAGCGATGCAGCATGCCGACGATTCGATTGCCCTCGGCGCTCTCGCCCGCCGTCTCATAGGCCGCGAGCACCTCGTCGAGGATCCGCAGGCGAAGCCCCGGCGCCGCGTCGAGATCGTCGAGATAGGCTTCCGACTGCAGGACGGCGAGCGCGGTGCGGAAGGCGATAAAGGCGCCAGCCGGCAGGCCGAGGCGGTCATAAAGCACCCGGAAGGCCTCGCCCGAACGATCCGCCGCAAGCGCCGCCACATGATCGACGCCAATTCCCGACAGCACCGATACAGCCTCCAGGAACAGCCGCATCTGGCCGGACAGCAGAGAGCGCAGCACCAGCGCCGAGGTCAGTTCACCCCGCGCCTGCAGCCCTTCCACCAGGGTGCGGCTCTGCGTGAAATGCGGCACCGATGCCTGGGTCACCGTCGCCTGGTCGCAGGCTTCACGCGCCAGCCGCGCGGCCTCGCCGGGCGAGAGCCATTCCCGCTCGGCGACGAAGGACGAAAGCGCCCCGGCCACGACGCGAATGAGCGCCTGATGCGCCGCAGCCGGAAGGTCCGGCCGCACCAGCAACGCTTCGCGCAACTCCGGCACGCGGCCGAACCGCTCCACGATATGGCCGAGCACGAAGCCGGGCACGTCGGCCGTCGGATTACGGACCAGCACGAGGCAGGCACTGACATCGGCCACCTCCGCCAGAACGGCGGCCACCGGGGCGGGTAGATCCGCGCGCCCGGCAATGGCCTGCTGCCTGCCGGCATCGCCACCGGCGATGAGGGCTATCAGTTCGCGTACATTGAGCACTGGCGAGTGCTCCAGCACCAGCGCACCGGCCGCTCCTGGCAAGCGCGCAAGCCGGAGGACGAGATCGACCGGCGCCAGCGGGTGCCGGCACAGCGCCGACGCCAGCTCGAACTGCACTAGCGGGGAAGCATCGGCGGCGATGACGGGGAGCGCCGCGCCCATCTCAGCCCGGTCCGCCTCGCCCAGTTCGGGGCTCACATAGGCCCGCGCCAGCGCCGCCACCGCTCTGGCGCGCGCCTCCTCGGGAGCCGTCCGCGCCCATTCCAGAAACTGACGCACGATCATCGCCGACTCCCGGCCCGGTTCAAACACGGTTGCGATGATGCGCGCCGCCCGCTTAAGAAAACGTTGACCATGTCGGGAAGTACGAAGCGACCGGCGTCAGTCGCCGCTGCCATCCTGAGTGTCGAGCGCGTCCGGCGTCACCTGCTCGCCCACCCGAACCTCGACCACGCCGTTCTTGCCGGATTCGACGTTGAAGACCTTCGCGTAGGTCTTGCCCTCATAGCGTGCGACGGCGGTGTACTCGCCTTCCGCCAGCACGAAAGTCGGCTCGGCCGTGATAGCTTCCTTGACGCTGTCGCCGCCGGGCGTTCCGATAGACCATTGCGTCTCGCGCAGCGGCTCGCCGCCCGCCACATTCACCAGCCGCAGCGTGACCTCGCCCGCGCGGTGGTGCAGCGTTGCATCCGTCACCTTGCCGGCCGCGACGGCCAGGTCGGCCTGGATCACGGCGTTGCCGTCGCCATAGGTGGAGATGACGTAGTAGTCGCCCGCCGGCAGGATAATGAGGTCACCGGGCAGCGCGCCGCGATAATAGGGACGGCTCGACGCCCTCCCCTGTAGGAAACTGCCTTCGAAGAGATCATACGTCACCTTCTCCGCCGGCAGCGGCTTGTCGTTGACATCGCTGTGCAGCGTCACCGCGCCAGCCGGCACGGTGAGCTGTTCGCGCCGTGATTCCTCGCCCACCACGATGCGCCTCGCCACGCTGGCGAGGCCATAGGCGACATGCACCACATAGCCGCCGGGCGAGAGGAAGAACACGGGCGCCGGATCGGCCGCCTCGGCGACCAGCGGATAGGCGCCCGAGGCCTCCGGCCGATCGGCAAAGACGCGCCAGATGAGGCCGCGTGGAATCAACCCTTCCTTCGCGCCGAAGCGCGCGCTCATGCCGATGGCGACCTTGCCGGCCGGCGGCTGGGGCAGGATGGTGTGCGGATCGCCCCCCTCCACCTGACCGGCGGAAGGTATCTTCGCCGAAGGGCCGGCACTGCCGGACGGCGTCTCGGCCGGCGGCGCGCCGACGAAAGGCAGCGCCCGCGAGGGCTGGATTCGGGACGGGCTGAACTGCGAGGGCGAAAGCGTCGAAGGCGACGTTTTGAACGGCGAGTGCTGGGCCACCGGCCCGGGCGGCACCGGCACATCCTCCAGAGCCGCCGCGGGAGACGCCAGCACCAACAGCACTGCCATCGCCGCCGCCGCGAGCCGGCACGCTGCCCCGTCGGGATGGCGATCACGCACCCGCCTTTGCCGGAGGCCGGCTACGATCTGGCGAAGGGAAGTGTGAGGAAGCTGCGACATCGCCGTCGTTGGTGCCTCCAAACAGAGGCAAATTCAAGTCGCCTGCGTCGTCGCCCCGTCGCCGCCCGGCGACGGGGCACACCACAAGGTGGTCCGGCCGTCTCGTCGCGCGCTTCCCTTGCGCCGACCGATTCGACATCACCCCATTGCCCGCCAGCAGCCCGTCATGACGCCACTTCGACCGCTCCACTAGAGGCGCGGTGGCGTCCCCGAAACGCACGGGTCGGCTCATCCTTCTAGGCGGTTGGCATGTTAGGCGGTTGGCATGCCGGCAGGCCGGCCGCCAGCAAGGAAACGGCAGCTGCGACCGCCTCGAACCGGCGCCGGCATATTCTCATCCCCATGCCCCCTTCCCGCAGGTGACCTGCTGGCTTCCAACCTTCCTTCTACGAGTCGGCCTTGCGAGTCGGGTAGCTCCCAAGACCCATACCTCCGCGGCGCGAGCGCCGGCCGCCCTCTCCGCGTCGCCATCATGCTATGGCGTGGATGAATGCCGATCGGCCCCGGCGAAAGCCACCGCCGGACTAAACCAACAGGCGCACGGCGCGCCAATCTGGAGCCATGCCTTGATGATTGACCCCGCCGCCCTCGAACTCCTGAAGACCCGCAAGAGCCCGAAGGTCTTTGATCTCGCCTTCCCCGCCCCGAACACCGCCGAACTCGATTCGATGCTCGCCATCGCCTCGCGCGTGCCCGATCACGGCAAGCTCACGCCCTGGCGTTTCGTCATCTTCGAGGGCGAGGCCCGCGAGCGGGCGGGCGAGGTCATCGCCGCCGTCTTTCGCGAGGACCAGCCGGACGCCGACGCCGACCGCGTCGACATCGAGCGGACGCGCCTCGCCCGCGCCCCGGTGGTGATCGCCGTGGTGTCGAAGGCCGGCCCGCACGCGAAGATCCCCGAATGGGAACAGACGCTCTCGGGCGCCGCTTCCTGCACCCTGCTGGTGCTCGCCGCCCACGCACACGGCTATGCCGCGACCTGGCTGACGGAATGGTACGCCTATGACCCGCGCGTGCGCGCCGGGCTGGGACTTGCGGAGAACGAGCGTATCATCGGCTTCGTCCATATGGGCACGCTCGCCCGGCCGCAGGAAGACCGGCCGCGGCCGGCGCTCGCCGATCTCGTCCTCCGGTACTGACCCATGTTCTATGAGCCCGCCCGCAAGAATCACGGCCTGCCGCACAACCCGCTCAAAGCGATCGTCGCGCCACGGCCGATCGGCTGGATATCAACCTTGACCGAGGACGGCGTGGCGAACCTCGCCCCCTACTCGTTCTTCAACCTGGTGAGCGAAAGCCCGGACATCGTGATGTTCTCCAGCGCCGGACTGAAGGACACGGTGCGCAATTTGATGGCGAGCGGGGAATTCGTCTGCAACCTCGCGACGCTCGAACTGATCGAGGCCGTCAACCTCACCTCCAAGCCGATCGCACCGGGAGAGAGCGAGTTCGACCTGGCCGATCTCGAACAGGCACCCTCGCGGCTGGTGAAGCCGCCGCGGGTCGCCGCCTCCCCCTGCGCGCTCGAGTGTGTCTGGATAGACACAGTCGACCTGAGCGACCGCCACGGCAAGGTCACCGGCAGGCACGTCACTTTCGGCGAAATCGTCGGCGTGCACATCGACGAGCGCTACATAGAGGACGGCGTGCTGCGCACCGACAGGTTGCACTCCCTCGCCCGCGACGGCTATTTCGACTATTCCTGGGTAGACGCGTTGCGCTCGCTTCCGCGTCCACGCTGAGGCGACGGGCCCGGCATATCGCCTTGCCGGGCCCGCTCTCGGCTGGACCCGGTACGGTGCTTAAATACAATTGCGCGACGGTTTCTTTCAGCAGGCGATGGCCTGCAGATATCCCGTCTCGGCATAGTCGAGCATGACCCGGTCCCGCGTCATCAGCCTGTAGCCATGGTCGCGAGCGGTGGCGATCAGCACCCTGTCGACCGGATCGAGCGGGGCCACACCCGGCAGAAATGACGACGCGATCAGTGTGTCCGGCGTCATCGCCGCCACGCTCATGCCCGGCAGGGCGGCGAGAGCCGCAAACCATTTGGCCGGCTCCATGGCCAGCCGCACGCGGCCCTGCTCCACCAGCCGCCCAAGCTCCCAGGCCGACATTGGCGAGACCGAAATCGGCGCCCCGCGCAGCCGTGCCTCGATCAGCGTGCCCCGCGCCTCATCCGAGATCGGGGCCCCCTGCGCGATCCACAGCGCGGCGCATGTGTCGAGAAGAAGCGGCATTCCCATCTCAATCCTCCTCCGGCCCACCCGGTTCGGACTTCGGACTATATTCCTGATGTGTCGTGGACGGCGCGGCCGGCGACAAAGACGGCCAGGCCGCTGCCGGCAGCTCCGGCTCGCCCTGGACGAGATCGGCGTCAGCACTCTCGTACAGGTAAATTGGCGCGGTGCTGGGCAGGGTCAGGTCGGTTCCGGGCTCGATGTGCACCGTCCCCTTCAGCCCCCCGAACAGCCCGGCCAACGGCGATCCCGTCGACGCCGGAGCGACTCGCCCCCCCGGCCCGACCGTGGGATTCGGCAGATGCCGGCTGAACACCAGCTTACGTCCGGGCATGTCGACTTCTTCGGAACGGAAGCCTGCCGCGAGCCAGGCCCGCGTCATGACACTGTTGGTTGGATTGTTGCTCCACCATGCCCGATGGTTGAACGCGGACTGTGGAAGTCGTGCGCCAACAATCCTCTCTATGTCCTCGAACGACATGGATATTCTTGGTTGAGTTCGGCTGGAAAGAAAGGTCGTCAAGGCGCTGTATTTTGACATCAGCAGCTCCCCATTTTCGCTAACAGGAGCTAACATAACTACATCAGTGTTAAAATTCTTTTGCCGAAATCGGGACCGCGACGTGACGCCCGTCGAGCTTGTGTCGGATCCGCGCCAACCAGTCGCCTTCTGATGGTCGACGTTGAGCGCCGCCAGATCCCCGTCTACCTATAATTTCCTAATAAGTGTATTATTGTTTACCCTCGCGCTTGAGCCTCTGAACCGAGCTTCATGTCGCTAATTAGAATAGCTCATCAATTTATTGATTATAATGATCTTTTCAAACACCAGACTCGCCATGAATCGCCGAGAACGTCTCTGTTGGCGATTTTACCTCCAGCTGCTTCGCAAACCCTACCTTTCATAACTATACCAGTACATTTGAAAAAACGCCTTACTGGTGAGTCCGGCCGATTTGCCTCCGCCCGCCCGGGAAGAACAACCCATCATTCCGCCCTCGCGACCTGCACTCAAAACGCCCGCTGGGCGTCACCGGCCTGAATTCGAACCACATCCATCGCCTGGCACTATCTGGATACCCTAATATGGCACCAGTAAGCTAGGCGTCATCGGGCACAGAGATGAAATATCAGACGTGTGTGTTAATTTCACCGACGATGGAATCGGCGTATGTCTGGTATTAATTTTTGTAGATATGCGTTTGATTTATTTTACTTTTTTGATATCGTATAGATGCCCTTATGGCCCTCCGGAAAGACCCAGTGAGAGACACCTTGGGCACTACTGCATATAGAAACTAAGGTAATGCAAAGTTCCTTTTCCTCGTGACGGCTCGAAAAAACAGGGACATACAGTGTCGTTTGGTCGCCACTGCGAATCGTTACGATCGGAACTCCAGCCCGTCTTGCCCCGCCCTTCACGCGCTCGGCAACTACTTGTTTACCAAGATTGCATTAAGCTTTTGAGAACGAGAGAAATGGGGTTGCATCATGCTGGTATTTGATCGTCGGGGCGCGCTTGGGCTTGCCGTCGCCGGGATTGGGGTGGCACTCGCCGGCTGCAAGCGCGGCACGTCGGCGCCCGCTCCCCTTGCCTCAATGCCGTCGGTGACCGCTTATGCGCCTACGGGGATCTACGGTCCGGTAGCGGATAAGTTTCCTATCGCCGCCGTCGACACCTCGGAGATCGACCCGATCTATCTGAGGCGCGAAGTCCCCTTTGGATCGAGCTATCCGCCAGGCACGGTGGTCATCGATCCCAGGGCCCATTTCCTCTATTTCGTCCAGCCGGGCGGCACGGCGATGCGCTATGGGGTCGGGGTCGGCAAGGAAGGATTTGGCTGGTCCGGAGCGGCGACCATTAATTCCAAGCAGGAATGGCCCGACTGGTACCCCCCGAAGGAAATGATCGCGCGCCGGCCCGACATCAAACCCCAGCTCACCGAGCTCCAGAGCGGCGAGGGCGTGGCGGGCGGGCTGTCGAACCCGCTTGGCGCCAGGGCGATGTATCTGTGGCAGAACGGCAAGGACACGCTCTACCGCATCCACGGGACGCTTGAGCCGCACACAATCGGCACCAACGTCTCCTCGGGCTGCATCCGCATGATCAATCAGGACGCGATCGACCTTTACGGTCGGGTCAAGGTGGGAACCAAGGTCGTCGTATTGGGGAGCGGGGCCGGCGTCTGACCATCGTCGCCCCGCCCCGTGCCTGCAATCTGGGATTGAAGTCGCTGAGGCGGCGCGGCGACACCGGGCGCAAGTGATTTTCGCGCAACAGTTCAGAGTCGGCTTTGGAAGGGCGAGACGACATTGAGTGGCAAAATTATCACTGTTGCTCAGCAGAAGGGTGGCTCGGGCAAGACGACCCTGGCGGCCCATCTGGCTGTTGCCCTGGCGCAACATAGCGTCCCGGGAGGCAAGGTTCGGGTCGCGCTTCTCGATTGCGATCCCCAGGGCAGCCTGGGCGAGTGGTTCGAGGCGCGTGAAACGACCTTGGGCGAGGATGGTACCGGGCTGACCTTCCGCACCGCCTCCGGCTGGGGCGCGCGCCGGGAGGCCCGCAGCCTTGTCCGCGACTACAGCTTCGTGGTGATCGATACCCCGCCCAAATCCGACGTCGAGTCGCGTCCGGCCATCGAAGCCGCCCATCTCGTCGCCGTCCCGGTCCAGCCGACGCCCATCGACCTGTGGGCCACCCAGCCGACGCTCGACATGATCGCCAAGGAGGGCACGGCATCCCTCCTCGTCATCAACCGCGCTCAATCCCGTGCGGCGCTCACGCAGGAGATCGGCGCCGCCATCATGGCCCTCGGCCATCCCGCCGCGCAGACCCGCCTCGGCAATCGGGTCGGCTACGCCGCCAGCATGGGGAAGGGACTCACCCTGCTGGAGACCGTTCCGGGCTCCAAGGGCGCTCACGAAGTCGAGGCGCTCGCCGCTGAATTCCGCCGAAGCCTGGGCGACTGACCCCATCGGCGTCGGAGCAGGGCGGCGGCCGGTTCCTCGCAAGCTGGGAACGCGCTTCTTGGAACGTGGGTCCTGGAATGCGTTTCCTGGAAGGAGCTCGAGGCCATCCGGCAGCGCCTGTCGCGCGTGCCTGCGGACCGAGGCGTCGAGCAAGGGGCAGCCGAACACACCGTCGCCATGGCGGGCGATCACCGGCCCGATCATGCGCGCCCGTCACTCACCTCGGCCGGCGGTCCGGGCAGGTCGCGCTCCCTGCCGTGCCCGGCAGAGGCCGCCCCGCAGGCTGGGCTTTCCCCAGACGGGGTCGGTCTCGCCCGCCCTGCCATGCGCAGAGGAACGGCGGACCATCCGGCTGAACAGGGTGTGAAACCGAGAGAGAACGCTCCGGCGCCGCCGCCCCCGACGGGGAAAGGCGATCGCCGCGCCGCTTCCGGCGGACAGGCCGCGCAGCGACCATCAGGGAAGACGAAATTTGCATTATTTCGCCAGCGAGGTTGACGCTTCATAGCTCCGCGCGGCAATCAGGGGGAGGCTCTCTCTTGGAAAGCCAATTTTCATTGTCGTGACGTTAGCTTCGCGGCCTTGGGGGAATCGCCACACGCCGGTGGCACTTGATGGTTGACGCGGGGGAGGGAGCGGATTGGCTGGCGGAAGGCAGAAGGGGTACCTTTGGCTTGCGCTCGTCCTGTGCGGCGTGCTGTCGCTGCTCGCGCTCTCCGGGCCGGCCTCCGCCCAGTTGCTCGGTGGCAACAATGACGACGCCTCGCAGGACGGCACGCAGGGCGGCCTGTTCGGCCCGCTGGTGAACCTGTTCAGCCCCAAGCCGATGAATGCGGCGCCGCCGGCCCCGGACGCCACGCCTTATACAGTGACCTTCGACGTCAAAGGCAGCGACAGCGCTCTGGCCGACAGGGTCAAGGCGGCCTCCAACCTCGAGCGGCTGAGCGATCGCCCGCCTTCCGGCGCCGCCGGGCTGGTGCGGCGCGCGCTGGCAGACCGACGCGACATCAATGCTGCTCTCTATTCCGCCGGCTATTATGGGGGCATCATCCGCATCCGCCTCGCCGGCTCCCCGCCGGACGCCCCCGACATTTTCGAGAGGGTCGAAGCCGCGCGCGCACGCGGTCCCGTGCCGGTCCAGGTGGATGTCCAGGCCGGGGACCAGTTCCATTTTGGCCGCGTGAACCTCGTCGACGCCAGGACCCGCCGCCCGCTGACGGACGCACCGAGCCTTGCCCAACTCCGGCTGATCCCCGGCGAGCCTGCCCTTGCCACCTCCATCGTCCGCGCCGAGGGGATCATCGTCGATCACTGGCGCGCCGCAGCCCACCCCTTCGCCCGCATCGTCGATAAGGAGGTCGTGGCCGACCATGTGAAGAAGACGGTCGACGTTACCTTCCTGGTGTCGCCCGGTCCGGTTGCCACCTTCGGCCGCTTCACAGTGACCGGAGCCGACTTCCTTACCCCGGGTTTCATCGAGGAACGCATCGACATCGCGCCCGGCACGCCCTATTCGCCACAGACGCTCGACCGGCTGCGTCGACGGCTGCTCGAATATGAGGCCATCGCCAGCGTCCGCATCCGCGAGGCCGACAGGCTCGACTCCGATGGCAGCCTGCCGATCACCATTGAGGTCTCGCCCCGCAAGCCGCGCTATGTCGGCTTCAGCGCCACCTATTCCTCCACCGACGGGTCGGCCCTCAATGCCTATTGGGGCCATCGCAACCTTTTCGGCGGCGGCGAGACTCTGCGGCTCGACGCCCAGGCCTCCTGGTTCGGCGAGAAATCCGAGGCGGTGCCCAGCGCCGATCCGTTCGGCTACAAATTCGCCGCGACCTTCGTGAAGCCCGGCATCTACACCGCGCGCAACGACCTCGTGGCCGAGGCCGCCATTCTGCGCGAGGTGACCAACGCCTATGTGCGCGAGGCGGCCACGCTGCTGGTCGGCGTTCGTCACCGCTTCAGCGACGATCTGAAGCTGCAGGTCAGCCTGGACCTTGAACAGTCCCAGGTGGAGGACAGCACGGACACGCGCGACTACGGCATCATCGGCGTCCCGTTCGAGCTGACCTACGACAATACGGACAGCAGGCTCGATCCCTCGCGCGGCTGGCGCGTGTCGGCGACGGTCGAGCCCTTCGCCTATCTCGGCGATGCCGGCGCCGGACCAACCCTGTTCAACGGCTCCGTATCGACCTATCACGCCTTCGACGAGAACAAGCGCTTCATTCTCGCCGGAAGGCTGGCGGCTGGCAGCATCATCGGCGCCGGGCTCTACGACGTGCCGCCGCAACGGCGCTTCTATGTCGGCGGTGGCGGCTCGCTGCGCGGCTATGACTACCAGTCCGCCAGCCCGCGCAACGAGGACGGCATCATCATCGGCGGGCGCAGCTTCTTCGAGGCCTCGCTCGAAGCGCGGGTGCGGGTCACCGACACGATCGGCATTGTGCCGTTCGTCGACATGGGCTCGGCCTTTGCCTCGGAATGGCCGGACTTCGACGGAATGAAATATTCGGCCGGCGTGGGCCTACGCTACTATACATCCATTGGTCCATTGCGGGTCGATCTCGCCTTCCCGCTCAATCCGGGGCCGGACGACGGCGATTTCGGCGTCTATGTCAGTCTGGGACAGGCCTTCTGATGCGGAGCGCGCTCAAAATCCTGGGCATAGCCCTGCTCTCGCTGCTGGCGCTGCTCGTGGCCGCTTTCGGCGCGCTGCAGACGCCGCCGGGCAAGGCGATGCTCGCCAGCCTTGCCTCGTCGCTCGCCTCCTCTCCCGGGCTGACGGTGGCCATTCGCGGCCTTGGCGGCTTCGTGCCCTTCGACGTGAGCGTCGAGACCATCGAACTCGCCGACGCCCAGGGTCCGTTCGCCCGCATCGAGGGTGCGCGGCTGGACTGGCGGCCGCTGGCACTGCTGTCGGGCCGGGTGGATGTGACGGATCTAGGCGCGACGCGTGTCACGCTCGACCGCCGCCCGCAACTGCCCCCCTCCGAGCCGACCGATTCCGAGGGGTCGAACTTCGCCTTGCCGGTGCGGCTGGAGCGCCTGTCGATTCCCGAGATCGTGCTGGAAGAGCCGGTGCTCGACCATGCCGCCCGCCTGTCGCTGAACGGTTCGGCGGACATCGCCTCGCTGGCGCAGGGTCTGTCGGCGACCTTCGCGCTGGAGCGGCTCGACGCGCCCGGCACGTTGACCGGCTCGGCCGGCTACGCACCCGACACCGGTCGCCTCGACCTCGACATCGCCGCCCGCGAGCCGGCCGGCGGACTGATGGCACGCGCCGCCGGCTTCGACGGACTACCGGAAATCGCTGCGTCGCTCAGGGGCGCTGGTCCGCTCGACGCCTGGGACGGGCATCTGCGCGTCACCGTCGGCGACCAGGCTGAAGCGAGCGGCGCCGCCGGCATCCGCGCCGTAGCCAACGGGCACAAGCTGAACTTCGCCATCGATGCCGATATTGCCAATATTCTGCCGGCGAACATTTCTCCGCTCTTCGAAGGCCGCAGCGAGATAGCCGGCTCAGCAACGGTCGACGATGCACAGAATCTCGCCATTGAAAACTTCACCGCCCACGCCGCGGGCTTCCAGGCCGCGCTGAACGGCACCCTCGACGCCGACCAGACTGCCGACCTCACCTTCGATGCGACACTCGGCGAGGCTGCCCGCTTCGCAGCACTGGCGCCCGGCGTTGGCTGGGACCGCCTCGGCCTTGCCGGAACGCTGAAGGGCCCGCTTCCCGCACCGACCGTCGACGCGCGAATCACCGCCACGCAACTGACGGGACAAGGCTACAGCGCCGGCACGCTCGCCGCCACGCTGCGCACCCTCCCCGACCCCTCCGGCGACCTCGCCTTCTCCATCGACGGAACGGCGGAAGGTCTGGCCGCCACCGATCCGCAGGTGGCGGCCGCCCTCGGCACACAGGGCCGCTTTTCCGCCACCGGAACGCTTCCGCCGGACGGTGCCGCCGTGCTGGAGGCTGCCTCCGCCGAATTGGCCGCCATGTCGGCCCGTTTCGCCGGCCATGTGGACGGGCGCGCCATCGATGGCGATCTCACGGTCGCCCGCCTGAACCTTGCGGCCTTCTCGCCTCTGGCCGGCCGTCCCCTCGCCGGCATGGCCACGCTCGACGCGCGGCTGTCGGCCTCCACCGATCTCACCCGCGCCAGCGCCGATCTCAAGGGCAATGCGCTGGGGCTGGAGACCGGCATCGAGCGCCTCGACGCTCTGGTGGGACGCGAGATGCGAATCGATGGCGCTCTGGCGCGCGACGGCGCCAACGCGTTGTCGGTCAACAATCTGAAGATCGACACGGAAGGTGTGGCGGCAACGGTCAATGGCCGCATCGCCGCCGACCTTGCCGACCTCACGGCAACGCTCACCCTCGACGACCTCGCGCGGATCGAGCCGCGCCTCGGTGGAGCGCTGCAGGCCAATGCCGCGTTCTCCGGCACCCTCGACGCCCTCGGCGTCAAGGCGACGCTGCAGGTGCCCAACGGCACGGCCGAGGGGCGTCCCGTCCGCGACCTGTCGCTCGACATCACCGCGTCGGACATCACCGGGGACCTCTCCGGCACGGCGGCGCTCACCGGTGACATTGGCGGCAGGCCGGCGCGAGGCAATGCCGCGCTCGCCACCGAGCCGGACGGCACCCGCCGCCTGTCCGGTCTCGACCTCGCCATCGGCTCGGTCACCGCGCGCGGCGATCTCGCGCTCGACCCGGCGGGCCTTGCCGCCGGCCGGCTGACCATCGTCGCCGGCGACCTTGCGGACATCGCGGCGCTGGCGCTCACCGAGATGGCCGGCGCCCTGAACGCCGACATCACGCTCAGCGCGGCCGACGGGCGCCAGAATGCCGATGTGCGGGCAAGCGCCGAAAAGATAAGCGCCTTCGGTCAGTCCATCGGTTCGGCCGACATCAATGGCAGCGCGCGCGACCTGCTGGGCGTGCCGCTCCTGAACGGCTCGGCCGAACTGCGCGCGCTGGACCTTTCCGGCACCGCCGTGGAGACGGCAACCTTGCGCGCCGATGGCAATGCATCCGGCACCGATCTCACATTGGAAGCGCTGGCTCAGGGCACCAGTCTGCGCGCCGCCGGCCGGCTGGAGCCGCGAACGGACGGCGCCCGCCTGCGCCTCGACCGGCTCACCGCGGCGCGGCCCGGCCTCAACGCGGCGTTGACCGCGCCGGCGACCTTCACGCTGTCCGGCGGCACCGTCGCCATCGACCGGCTGGCGCTCAGCGCCGGCGGTGGCTCCGCCACGGTCTCGGGCACGGCCGGCGAGCGGCTCGATCTCGCGGTGGACCTGCGCGCGCTACCGCTTTCGCTGGTCAGCCTTGCCGCGCCGAATGTAAACCTTTCCGGCACGCTGGCAGGCACGGCGCGGATCGGCGGCACGGGCGCGGCACCGACCGGCAATTACGACCTGCGCATCACCCGCCTGACTAATCCGGACCTCGCCAGTTCCGGCGCCGGTCCGTTCGACATCGCCGCCAATGGCACGCTCGGTAACGGGCGGGCGCAGTTGCGTGCCACCATAAGCGGACGGAACGTCCAGGGGTTTACGGTCAGCGGCTCGGTGCCGCTGGGGGCGGGCGAGGTCGATCTCGCCTTGCGCGGCGCCATCGACCTCGCCATCGCCAACCCGATGCTCGCCGCGACGGGCGCGCGTGTCACCGGCATCGCCAATGTCGACGCCACGCTGCGCGGCACGGCCACCGCGCCGCGCGCCGGCGGCACGGTGCGCCTCAGTGGCGGGCGGTTCGACGATTCCGTCAATGGCGTGGCGCTCAGCAATATAGAGGCAGTGCTCACCGGCACCGAGCGCTCGGTAACCATCACCAGCTTCCGCGCCGCCACCACCAATGGCGGCAGCATCACCGGGCGCGGCAATGTCGCGCTCGATCCCTCCGCCGGCTATCCCGGCCGTATCGAACTCGACCTCGCCAATGCGGCACTGGTCAACAGCGACCTGATGCGCCTGGTCGCTGAAGGCCGGCTCGGCATCGAGGGCGCTTTCCTGAACGGCCCGCGCCTCACCGGCCGGCTGGTGCTGCGCGCCCTCGACATCAATGTGCCCGATCGCTTTCCGGGCGGGGTGCAGGACCTCGACGTCCGTCACGTCAACGCCAGTGCCGCGTTCAAGCGCAAGAGCCCGACCGTGCAGCGCCAGCAGGAGCCGTCCGGACCGGCCCGCAACGGCATCGACCTCGACCTCACCCTGTCGGCGCCGAGCAACAATGTCTTCGTGCGCGGCCTCGGCATCGAGGCGCAACTCGGCGGTGAACTGAAGCTGAGCGGGACGACACGGGCGCCGGTGACCCTCGGCGGCTTCCAACTGCGCCGCGGCTCATTCGATTTCGGCGGCCGCCGCCTCACCTTCACGCGCGGCAACATCACCTTCACCGGCACCACCGATCCGGAGCTCGACTTCATCGCCGAGACGACCAGCACCGACATCACCGCCCGGGTACTGGTCTCGGGTCCGGCCTCCCGCCCCGTCATCAGCTTCTCGTCCACGCCGACGCTGCCGCAGGACGAAGTGATCTCCCGCCTGCTGTTCGGCCGCTCGGCCGGCTCGCTGAATGGCGGTCAGGCGATCCAGCTCGCCCAGACCGTCGCGCAGTTCTCCGGCGGCGCCAGCGCGCTCGAGAATGTGCGCCGCTCGCTCGGCGTCGACAGCCTGGAGCTGGGGGCCGATGCCGAGGGGACCGGCGGCCAGGTCGGCCTCGGCCGCCGCCTCAACGACAACATCTATCTCGGCGTGCGGCAGGGCACGTCCGCGGGATCGAGCCGCGTCACGGTGGATGTCGACGTCACCAAGAACATCCGCCTGCAGGGCGCGACCGGCGCCGACGGCGCCGCCGAGGTCGGCATCGGCGCCCAGTGGGACTACTAGCGGCTCAGGCGGTAACCACCTCTTCCAGGCCGTAGCGCGCCGCCGGCCGGCGGCGCGACAGCACGGGCGCCATGGACATGCGATCGTCCACCACCGCCTGCCACGCCGCCATGTCGGGCACCGAGGGAATGGTGATCGTCTCGCCGGCCTCCAAGCCGCGCAGTGCCGCCTCGACGAGATCTTCCGCCGACATCACCGTTTCCGGCGCCAATGCCTTCGCATCAATCCCGGCGCGGTCGAAGAACTCCGTCATCGTGTAGCCGGGCACCACCGCCTGCACCCGTACCGGCCCACCCTTCAGTTCGCTCTGCAGCGACTGGGTAAAGGCCAGCACATAGGCCTTGGTGCCGGCATAGGCACCGAGGAAGGCTTCGGGCACCAGCGCCACCACCGAAGCGATGTTGACCAGCGTCCCCCTGCCCCGCCCGGAGAAAGCGTTCACCGCGGCTACCGAGAGCCGGGTGAGAGCGGCGACATTGAGCTGCACCATGGCGTCGACCTTTCCGGCATCAGCGCCGACGACCGGCCCTTCCGTGCCCATGCCGGCATTGTTGACCAGCAAGATGATGGCGTCATCTGAGGCGATACGCGCGGCAACCGCCTCAACCCCGTCCGGCTGCCCGAGATCGGCGGCCAGCACCTCGGCGTTCCGGCCGGTCGCAGCGGCGATGGCGGCTGCGAGCGTATCGAGGCGATTGCGGTCGCGGGCCACCAGCAACAGGTCATAGCCGCGCCGGGCGAGCTTCTCGGCGTAGACTCTGCCAATGCCGCTGGAAGCGCCGGTGACGACGGCGGTGCCTCGGGGAAGGTCGGTGCTCATTATCTGGCTCCTTGGCGATGGCGCCGAATGTGGCGACCATTTTTCATGATGATCGTCATTATAAAATTTCTGCCCCCTTTACCAGCACGGCTGATCGTTTTGCCCTGCCGTTTCGTAAAAGGTGGCGAAATGCCAGGAATGCCCGCATGCCCTCTGCCATCGACCGCCCCGCACTCGTCTGGTTTCGCGACGACCTCCGCCTCGCCGACAATCCGGCGCTCGATGCCGCGCAGGCCAGCGGGCGCCGGCTGGTGCTGGTGTTTCTGCTCGACGACGTGAGCGCGGGCGTACGTCCGCTCGGCGGCGCGGCGCGCTGGTGGCTCAGCCGCTCACTGGCGGCACTGTCCGCCGAAGTTGAAGCAAAGGGCGGCCAACTGGTCCTGCGCCGGGGAGCGGCGGGTGATGTGCTGCCACGTCTCGCCCACGAGGCCGGCGCCGGCGCGGTCTATTGGAACCGGCGCTATGGCGCCCCCGAAATCGCCACCGACAGGGCGGTGAAGGCATCGCTCGTCGCGCGCGGGATCAAGGTCGAGAGCTTCGGCGGCAGCCTGCTGCACGAGCCGTGGACCGTCGCAACACAGTCCGGCGCCCCGTTCCGTGTGTTCACGCCTTTCTATCGCCGGGCGGCGGGCCAGGCCGTCCGCTCGCCCACGCGCGCGCCGTCCGCGTGGCGGCACGCTCCGGCGCCGGAAAGCGAACGGCTGGAGGACTGGGCGCTGGAGCCGACGGGACCCGACTGGGCCGGGGGGTTGCGTCAGGCCTGGACGCCGGGCGAGGAGGGCGCGCGGGCGGCGCTGGCCGACTTCATCGACGGCGGGCTCGACGGCTATGCGGGCGCGCGCGATCGTCCCGACCAGCCCTCCACCTCCCGCCTGTCGCCACATCTGCGCTTCGGCGAGATGTCGCCGCATCGGGCGTTCGCCGCCGTGCGGCATGCCGAGGCGGCCGGCGACGCTTCGGCCCGCGATATCGAAAAATTCGTCAGCGAGGTCTATTGGCGCGAGTTCAGCTATCATCTGCTGTTCCACTTCCCCGACCTCGCGCAGGCGAATTTCTCCCCCCGCTTCGACGCCTTCGAGTGGGCGAACGACACGGTGCTTGAGCGAGCGTGGCGAAGTGGCCGGACCGGCTATCCCCTGGTCGACGCCGGCATGCGCCAGCTCTGGCAAACCGGCTGGATGCATAACCGCGTGCGCATGGTTGCCGCCTCATTCCTGATCAAGCACGGCCTCACCGACTGGCGCCGCGGCGAGGACTGGTTCTGGGACACGCTGGTGGACGCCGACCCCGCCAACAACCCGGCGAGCTGGCAATGGGTCGCCGGCTCGGGCGCCGACGCCGCGCCCTATTTCCGCGTCTTCAACCCGGTCGCGCAGGGCGAGAAATTCGATCCCGAAGGCACCTATGTCAGGCATTTCGTGCCGGAACTCGCGGGGCTGCCGGCAAAATTGATCCACCGGCCCTGGGAGGCACCGGCCGACCTCCTGCGCCACGCCGGCGTGGTGCTGGGCGAGACCTATCCGCGCCCGATCGTCGATCATGCGCAGGCGCGCCAGCGCGCGCTCGACCGATTTCAGCGCATTCGCGGGGATTAGCGCGCAAGCCGGTTGCCGAGCCGGTTGCGGCCCACTAATTTCGTGGGCCTTCAAACGGCAGAAGAAATCAGGCCCATGGACATCCGCAACGGTCTCGTCGAGGCGATCGGCAACACGCCGCTCATCAAGCTCAAGCGCGCCTCCGAGGCCACCGGCTGCACGATCCTCGGCAAGGCCGAGTTCCTCAACCCCGGCCAGTCGGTGAAGGACCGCGCCGCCCTGTTCATCATTCAGGACGCGGTGGCGCGCGGCCAGTTGCGTCCCGGCGGCGTCGTCGTCGAGGGCACGGCGGGAAATACCGGCATCGGCCTCGCGCTGGTCGGCAACGCCCTCGGCTACCGTTCGGTGATCGTCATCCCCGAAACGCAGAGCCAGGAGAAGAAGGACATGCTCCGCCTCGCCGGCGCCGCGCTGGTCGAGGTGCCTGCGGTCGCCTATGCCAACCCCAACAACTATGTGAAGGTTTCCGGCCGTCTGGCCGAGGCTTTGGCGGCCAGCGAGCCGAATGGCGCGGTCTGGGCCAACCAGTTCGACAACGTCGCCAACCGCCTCGCCCATATCGAAACGACGGGGCCGGAGATCTGGGCGCAGACCGATGGCAAGGTGGACGGCTTCGTCGCCGCGGTCGGCACCGGCGGCACGCTGGCCGGCACCGGCATCGCGCTGAAGGAGCGCAATCCCGCCATCAAGATCGCGCTTGCCGACCCGTTCGGCGCGGCGCTCTACAGCTACTACACCACCGGCGAACTGAAGTCCGAAGGCTCGTCTATCACCGAGGGCATCGGCCAGGGCCGCATCACCGCCAATCTGGAAGGCGCGCCGGTCGATTTCGCCTACCGCATACCGGACGCGGAAGCGGTGCAGATCGTGTTCGACCTGCTCGAATATGAGGGCCTGTGCCTCGGCAGTTCGTCCGGCATCAATATTGCCGGCGCCATGCAACTGGCGAGGGAACTCGGCCCCGGCCATACCATCGTCACCGTGCTTTGCGACTACGGCACGCGGTATCAGTCCAAGCTCTTCAACCCCGTCTTCCTGCGCGAAAAGGGCCTGCCCGTTCCGGGCTGGCTGGAACGCAGCGTCGACGTGCCCAACGCGCTGGTATAATGGAAACGCTCCTCCTGTTCCGCGACGATGCCTATCTCAAGGAAACGTCCGCCGTGGTCACGGCGGTGACGCCGGAAGGCGGCATCATCGTCGACCGGACGATTTTCTACGCCACGGCCGGCGGTCAGCCCGGCGATCGTGGCGTGCTCGTGCGGGCCGACGGCAGCGAGATCGGCATTGAGACGGCGGTCTATAGCCCCTCCAAGGCCGAAATCGTCCACATCCCCGCCAGCGGTTACGAGCCTCCCGAGGCCGGCGAAGCAGTGGCCCTGCGGCTGGATTGGCCGACGCGCCACAAGCGGATGCGCATGCACACGGCGCTTCACCTGCTCTCCGTCGCCCTGCCTTTCCCGGTTACCGGCGGCTCCATCGGCGATGAGGAGAGCCGCCTCGACTTCGACATTCCCGAGGGCGGCCTGGACAAGGACGCAATCACCGCCAAGGTGAACGAAATGATTGCCACCGGCGCAAGGGTGAAGGAACGCTGGATCAGCGACGAGGAACTCGTTGCCAATCCCGGCCTCGTCAAGACCATGTCGGTGAAGCCGCCGATGGGCAGCGGCAAGGTGCGCCTCGTCGAGATCGAGGGACTGGACCTCCAGCCCTGCGGCGGCACCCATGTGCGCGGCTTGGACGAAATCGGCGCCGTGCAGGTGACCAAGATAGAGAAGAAAGGCCAGCAGAATCGCCGCGTGCGGCTGGCCTGGGCCTGACGCCCGCGCGCGGCGCTGGAGTGCTCCATGCCCGAATCCGACTTCCACGAATCCGAATTCCACGAATCGGACTCGCCTGACAGCAACCGCTTCGTGTCGACCGAATGGCTCGCCGCTCATCTGGGGGCGCCCAATCTCGTCATCGTCGATGGCTCGTGGCACATGCCTGCGACCGGGCGGAGCGGTCGCGAGGAATATCTCGCCGCGCATATTCCGGGCGCGGTGTTCTTCGACATCGACGCCCTGTCGGATATTTCGAGCCCGCTGCCGCACATGCTGCCCTCCGAGACGCTGTTCCGGGCGGCAATGGAATCGCTCGGCATCGGCCGGCAGATGAAGATCGTGGTCTACGACACCGAGGGTTTGTTCTCGGCGCCGCGCGTGTGGTGGACGCTGCGCGCCTTCGGCGCCGTCGATGTCGCCATTCTCGATGGCGGCTTCCCTAAATGGCTGGCGGAAGGCCGGCCGACGGAAAGCGGCGAGGCGCCCTACCTCCCGGCCCGGTTCGACGCCACGCTCGACCGCGACTGGGTCGCCTCGATCGACGACGTCGCCGCCCGGCTGGCCGATCGCCGCGCCCAGGTGCTGGACGCGCGCGCGGTCGAGCGCTTCCGTGGCGAGGCACCGGAGCCGCGTGCCGGCGTGCGGCCGGGCCATATCCCCGGCGCGCGCAACCTGCCGGTTTCCGAGGTGGTGAAGGACGGTCGTCTGGTCGACGCCGGGACGATCCGGCGGGCCGTCGAGAGCGCAGGCATCGACCTGTCGAAACCCGTCATCACCAGCTGCGGCTCGGGCGTCACCGCCGCGATCCTTTGGCTGGCGCTGGAGACCATCGGCTCGCCGCCCGTCGCGCTCTACGACGGCTCCTGGACAGAATGGGGCTCGTCCGACAAACCGGCGGCAACCGGGCCCGCGGACTGACCACAAACCGCTCGCGCAGAACTTCGCTCACGCTGAACCCGGTACACAAACGGCAACGGCCGGACCGCCTCCACGGTCCGGCCGTCTGTGTTCAGCTATCCAGGCTCAGTGCAGGATCTGGCTGAGGAACAGCTTGGTGCGCTCGTGCTGGGGGTTGGAGAAGAAC
>NZ_JAHBGC010000023.1 GCF_018390645.1 Ancylobacter dichloromethanicus | reverse complement strand
CTCGTCGTCCCACTTCACCGCCAGGCTCTTCGAGGTCTTGTCGATCAATGTCTCGACGAAAGCGTAGAGGTTCTTGGCGTAGAGCTGCGAGGCGGTCGCCGCCAGACGGCCCGGCACGTTGAGATGGCCGACGATCTTCACCCCGTTCGCCGTGGTCGCCACCTCGCCCGGCACCGCGCCCTCGACATTGCCGCCGCGCTCCACCGCGAGGTCGATCAGCACCGAGCCCGGCTTCATCGACGCCACCATGTCGCCCGACACCAGCTTCGGCGCCGGACGGCCGGGGATCAGCGCCGTCGTAATCACGATGTCCTGCTTGGCGATGTGGCTGGCGGTCAGCGCCGCCTGCTTCTGCTGATACTCCGCCGACATCGCCTTGGCGTAGCCGCCGGAGGTTTCCGCCTGCTTGAACTCCTCGTCCTCGACCGCGATGAACTTGCCGCCGAGGCTCTCCACCTGCTCCTTCGCCGCCGGCCGCACATCGGTGGCCGAGACCACCGCGCCGAGCCGGCGCGCGGTGGCGATCGCCTGCAGCCCGGCCACGCCCGCCCCCATCACGAACACCCGCGCCGCCGGCACCGTGCCCGCCGCCGTCATCATCATCGGGAACGCCCGGCCGAACTCGGACGACGCATCGATCACCGCCCGGTAGCCGGCGAGATTGGCCTGCGAGGACAGCACGTCCATCACCTGCGCCCGCGTGATCCGCGGCATCAGTTCCATCGCGAACAGGCTGGCCCCGGTGCCGGCGATCTCTTCCAGCGCCGCCTCATGGCCGAACGGGTCGGCGATCGCGATCACCAGCGCGCCCTTGTTCGCGCCCTTCAGCGCCGCCGCCGCCGGCCGCCGCACCGCGAGCACGATGTCCGCCCCCGCAACCGCCGCTTCATTGTCCGCCACCACAGTGGCCCCCGCGCCCTCATAATCGGAATCCCCGATCCCCGACGCCAAACCCGCCCCC
>NZ_JAHBGC010000022.1 GCF_018390645.1 Ancylobacter dichloromethanicus | reverse complement strand
GGTGTGCCGTGTGCTTGGGCAGCATCGATCGACACAGCGCAAGGCGACTCGCGGGGCGGACGACGAAGCAGCTCTCACCGAGGACATCATTGCGCTCGCCCGACAATATGGCCGCTACGGCTATCGCCGGGTGACGGCCTTGCTGCGCGATGCCGGCTGGCATGTGAACCGCAAGCGGGTCGAGCGCATCTGGCGGCGCGAGGGGCTCAAGGTGCCACAGAAGCAGCCGAAGCGCGCACGGCTCTGGCTCAATGACGGATCGTGCATCCGGCTACGACCGGAGTATCCGGGGCACGTGTGGTCTTACGACTTCGTCGAGGGTCGCACCCACGATGGGCGCAAGTTCCGCATCCTGTCGATCATCGACGAAGCCAGCCGGGAATGCCTGGCGCTGCCGGTGGCGCGGCGGCTCAGGAGCGAGGATGTGTTGGCAGCCCTGGCCGAGTTGTTCGTCACCCGCGGCCCACCAGCGCACATACGGTCGGACAATGGCCCTGAATTTATCGCCAAGGCCGTGCAGCAATGGTTGGCGAAGATCGGCGTGAAGACGCTCTACATCACGCCGGGCAGCCCGTGGGAGAACGGCTATTGCGAGTCCTTCAACGGGTCGATGCGTGACGAGCTATTGAACGGGGAGATCTTCTACACGCTGGCCGAGGCCCGTATCCTGATCGAAGCCTGGCGGCGGCACTACAATACTGTCAGGCCGCATAGCTCGTTGGGCTATCGACCGCCAGCTCCGGAAACGGCGACGCCGCCATGGCCCACCTCCGGTTCCGCTTCGCTCCACCTGCGGTCAACCATGGCGG
>NZ_JAHBGC010000021.1 GCF_018390645.1 Ancylobacter dichloromethanicus | reverse complement strand
CTGCATCGCAGCCGCCGTCATCTTCTGGCTCTGATCAATGAGTCCTGAGCCTAGGCGCCGGACGCCTGTTCAAGCAGGGCACGCAGATCCGCCGCCGAAAGCGGGCGGGGATTGGTGGCGGCGCTGTGATCGGCCAGCGCCCGCTCGACCAGCCAGTCCATCCGGTCGCGAGGAACGCCCAGCGCCGCCAGGTCGGCCGGAATGCCGAGCCGGCGGTTCAGCCGGTCGAGTTCCTCCGCAAGATCGGCCGACGCCGCGAGGCCGAGCGCGGTGTTGAGGCGCTCGGCCTTGTCGCCGATCGCCGGCCGGTTGAAGCGCAGGACCGCGGGCATCAGCAGCGCGTTCAGCGTGCCGTGGTGCAGGTTCGGTTCGCCAAGACCGCCCAGCGCATGGGAGAGGGCGTGGACCGCGCCCAGCCCCTTCTGGAAGCTGAGCCCTCCCTGCAGCGATCCCATCATCAGTTCGCGCCGTGCCACGACGTCGCCGCCATCGTCGAAGGCGCGCCCGACATGCCTCCAGATGCGCCCGGCGCCGTCGAGGGCGATGGCGTCGGCGGGCGGGTTGTAGCGCGGCGACAGGAAGGTCTCGACGCAATGCGAGAGCGCATCGAGCGCGGTGGCGGCGGTGAGGAAGGGCGGCAGCCCGTAGGTCAGTTCGGGATCGCACACGGCCTTGCGCGGAAAAAGGTGAGGACTGATGAAGCCGAGCTTGCGCCCGTCGGCGAGGGTGAGAAGAGCCGCGCGGCCCACTTCCGCGCCCGTTCCCGACGTCGTCGGCACCGCGACGACGGGCGCGACGGCCGGGGTGATGCGGCCGAGCCCGCCATAGATGACGGCGTAGCGCTCCAGTGGCCCCTCGTGGGTGGCGAGCAGGGCGACGCCCTTGGCGAGATCAATCGGCGACCCGCCGCCCAGCGCGACAATGCCGTCGGCGCCGCTGTCGCGATAGGCCGCCAGCGCGGCGAGGACCGCCGCCTCGGTGGGGTTGGACGGCACATCGAGGAACACCGCCGAACCGGGCGGACACAACGCCTCCACGCGTGCCACCAGCCCGGTGGCGGCGAGGCCGCGGTCGGACACGATGAGCGGCCGGCGAATGCCGGCATCGGCGAGATACCCGTCGAGACGGGCGATCACCCCTTCGCCGAACTCGATGGTCGTCAGATAGGTGATGGTGCCCTGCACGGCCTTTCCCCTTTCAGATGGCACGGACAAGCCGGACGATAGCGTCACGCCGCCCGGGGATCGGTCCGCGGGATCCCGGCCTTGACCACATTGCCGAGCAGGGCCGCATCCGGCAGGCCACGCTGCAGCACCTCGCGGGCGCGGAAAAGCCCGTCGAGATCAATGCCGGTCGCGAAACCCATGCTTTCCAGCATGAAGACGAGGTCCTCGGTGACGATGTTGCCGGAGGCGCCGGGGGCGAAGGGGCAGCCGCCGAGGCCGGCCAGCGCCGAATCGAAGGCGCGGATGCCTTCCTCCAGGCCCGCCAGCGCATTGGCGAGGCCGAGGCCCATCGTGTCGTGCAGATGCAGCCGGTCGAGCACCGCGCCTATCTCGCCGCCCACCGCGCGGATGGTGTCGCGAATCTGCGCCGGGTTGCCGTAGCCGACCGTATCGGCCAGCACCAAGCCGTCCACCCCGGCTTCGGCGAGCGCCGCGGCGACCCTGACCACGCGGTCCACCGGAATGCGCCCCTCGATGGAACAGCCGAAGGCCGTGGCGCAGCCGGCATCGACCTTCATCGGCCGCTCCTGCGCCCGCACCCACTCCACGATGGCACGCACTTCGGCCACCTGTTCCAGGCTGCCCTTGTTGGTGTTGGCGCGGCTGTGCCCCTCGCTCACCGATACCGGGACGATCACGACGTCGGCGCCGCTTTCATAGGCACGCTGGGCACCTTTCAGATTCGGCACCAGCGCGGCGACGGTAAACCCGCCCATGGCACGGCTCGCGCGCACCACCTCGGCCGTGTCGGCCATTTGCGGGATGAGCTTCGGCGGCACGAAGCTGCCGACCTCGATCTCCCGGAGACCGGCAGCGACGAGCGAAGCCATCCATTCGATCTTGACCTCCGTCGGCATGATCGAGGCCGCCATCTGCAACCCGTCGCGCGGGCCGACCTCGCACACTTTCACCGTCTCGCCCATCGCTGCAGCCTCCCGGAGATTTATATTTGAAACGTTTTCCTTCCAGAGCCTAAGAGGACGACCCGGCGTCGGTCAAGCGTGAAGGCGGGCACCACCGCGACCGCAGCGGGCGGGATTGAACACTCTCGCGGCACGGCCGGGAGACGTGGACGAGCGCCGGCCAGCGTGCGAACGCCATCGCGCGGTGGCCGCAGATCGGCTAAGCATGGAACGTTCTCGCGCTCCGGGAACGCATTGCGAGTGCCGACCATGGATGAAAGCAAGCCCGGCAGGGTTGCGCCGACCCGCGCGACGATCAGCGACGTGGCACGCCAGGCAGGCGTGTCGATCGGCACCGTTTCGCGCGTGCTCAACAAGGCGCGCAACGTGAAGCCGGCGCTGCAGCGCCGCGTGCTCGACGCCGCCGCCGCGCTGGACTACCGGCCGGACAGTTTCGCCCAGGGCATGCGCTCGAAGAAGACCCATGTGATCGGCGTCATCGTGCCCGACCTGCGCAATCCGCTGTCCTCCGAGGCGGCGGCCGGCGTCGAGGAGGAACTGACCCAGCAGGGCTATTCGTTCTTTCTCGCCAACTCCCGCTATGAGCGCGGCCGCGAGGAGAACATCCTCAACGAATTCGCCCGCCGGCGCGTGGACGGCATCATCGCCATCCTCGCCCGCGACCAGGACCCGCGCACCGTGGAGCAACTGCGCCGGCTGCCCATGCCCGTGGTGCTGCTCGAGCGCGAGATCGGCACCGAATTCGACGCCGTGCGCACCGACCAGGTGCAGGGCACCTACCGCGCCACCCGCTATCTGGCGGCGCTCGGCCACCGGCGCATCGCCCTCATCACCGTCCCCACCGACAACATGTCCGGCCGCTACCGATTCCAGGGCTATGCGGAAGCGCTGGCCGATGTCGGCACGGAGGTGAGCGCGGATCTGGTGCATATGGGCGGTTATACGCGCGACTATGCGGTGAACGCCGCCTATTCCGTGCTCTCCATGCGCAACAAACCGACCGCGCTCATCGTCTCCGGCGGCATGCTGCCCGGCGTGCTCGACGCCATGCGCCAGCTCAACCTTTCCATCCCCGACGAACTCTCGCTGGTGGTGCTGGGAGATACCGAATTGGCCGCCCTCACCCGCCCCGGCATCACCGCCATCCGCTACGACTGGGCGCAGACCGGGCGGGTGGCGGCGCGCCTGACCATCTCGCGCATCGGCGGCAGCGAAACGCCGCCGGAGCGGGTGATCGTCCCTTATGAGTTCATCCTGCGCGAATCCTGCCAGGAACTCGCTCCCGGAGACTAGCTCGCGACGAGGACGGGCGACGCCGGCAGCAGCGGATGGGCGCTCGCCCGCGCATAGGCCTCGTCCATCAGCCGCATGATCGGAACCATGTCGGAAAGGCTGGCCAGCGGGGGCTGCCCCTCGCGCACGCGCCGCAGCACGTCGCCCACGAAGGTGCGGTAATGCGGGACATTGGTGGTGAGCGAGGGCCATTGGCGGGACGTGCCGTCATTGGCGAGGCTTTCCACCGTCTGCGTGTCGTGGGCGATGGTGTAGGTGCGGGGCGAGCGGAGCGCGTAGTGCATGTCGAAATTGCTGGTCGGGGCGGGGTAGAGATAGCCGGTCTCGACCACGCACAGGGCGCCCGCGCGCTCGAAGGTGACGACCGAATAGTCCTCCACCCGCTCGCGCCAGGCATGATTGGCCATGGTGGCGTTCAGCACCCGCACATCCGGCCCGAGAAGGCTGAGCGCGAGGTCGAAGAAGTGCACGGCGAGATTGATGGTGCAGCCGCCGCCGGACAGTGACGGATCAAGCATCCAGTCGCAGCCCGCCTGACGGTAGCGAGCGGGAAAGCCCGCGATGAAGCGGAAGCTGGCATAGCTGAGATCGCCCTCCTCCTTCAGCGTTTCGAGGTACCGGGCGAAGTCGCCATTGCGGAAGACCAGCGGAACGGCCGCAAAGGCCCCCGCGCGGGCGGCCAGACCGGCGATCGGCTCCACATCGGCGGCGCTCAGGCCGCACGGCTTCTCCAGCGCGAAGGGAATGCCCTCCTCGATCAGGAACCGGGCCTGTTCCGGCATGTCGGCGTGGCGGCCGAGGGCGAAGACGAAGTCGGGGCGCAGGCGGCGGCACAGCGCGCGGTAGTCGGTGTCGCCGGGACAGCCGAGCCGCTGCGTGAGGCGCGCGACCGCGCCTTCGTCCGGATCGGCGATGCCCGCGAGTTCGACGCCGGAGAGGTCCAGCAAAGGCAGCAGGTACAGATCGAGGTGCCAGTGCGACGCCCCGATAAAAACGATTTTCATTCTGTTTTCCTCCCATGCGACGGCGCCGGACAGTGCCTTCGTTCCTTCATTCGTTCAGCCTTCCGGCCGCAGGGCGATTTCCGCCCTCGCGTTCAGTGTGCCATGCCTCATCAATCTTGAAAACGTTTCATAGATGCGTACAGTGGAGATCAAGAAGGCACGCCCGGAACAGGAGCGCGCCGCCCGCCCGCAAGGCGGCAGAAGAAGAAGCAAGGCGAGGAGACACGCATGGCTGTTGACGAACTGGTGGACCACATCACCCCCGAGGTGCGTGCCGTGATCGGCGCGCGCTCCGACTGGCTGGAGGCGCCGCACCCGGTGGAGGCGAGCGAGGTGCGCCGCTTCTTCCAGGCGCTGATGGATCCCAATCCGCGCTTCTGGGACACGGCCCACGCCGCCGGCACGCGCTATGGCGACGTCGTCGCCCCGCCCGGCTTTCCCGTCCACGCCTTCCGCCGGCCGGCGGAGGAACTGAACGATTCGCTGGCCGCCGCCGGCGATCCGGATTTCGACGGCGTCTCGCGCGCCATGCGGCCCGGCCTTCCCAAGCTGCCTGTCCCGCTCTCGGGCATCCTCAACGGCGGCTACGAATACGAGTTCTTCAGCTACCCCAAGGTGGGCGAGCGCATCCAGTGCCGCTCGGCCTATCTCGACATCTACCAGAAGCTGGGCAAGGCCGGGCCGATGGTGCTCGTCGTCATCGAGGACGAGTACCGCACCGCCGACGGCCGCCCGCTGCTGAAGTCCCTGAACACCATGATTATGAGATAAGCCATGGCCGAGACCGTGTATTTCGAAACCGTCGCCGTCGGCGACGACATCCCCGTGCTCGCCAAGGGGCCGATGACCACCGCGCACATCATCCGCTGGTCCGCCGCCATGGAGAACTGGCACAAGATCCATTACGACTGGCGCTATGCCACCGGGCATGACGGCCTGCCCGACGTGCTCATCAACGGCTCGTGGAAGCAGCATGTGCTGGCGCAGGTGCTTGTCGACTGGGCCGGCGAGACCGGCTGGCTGTGGAAGATGAACTTCCAGTATCGCGGCATGAACATCCCCGGCGATACGCTCGCGGCCTGGGGCAGGGTCACCAGCCGGAGCCAGCGCGGACGCTTCGGCGTCGTCGACCTCGACATCGGTCTGAAGGACCAGAACGGCAAGGAAGGCTCCCCCGGCACCGCCAGCGTGGTGCTGCCGCTGCGCGACGGCCCGCCGGTGCCCTACCCGTTCGATCCGGCCGCGCTGAACTGAGGCGCACGAGCGCCCCTGCCTCAGCCGCCTTTCCAGGACGACCTCCCGAACGAACTTCCGGCCAGCGCATGCGCTGGCCGGTCTTCTGTGCGGGACGGGGCGATCAATAGGGCGCGTAACTGTTCGCCATGTCGAAATAGGGTGCCGCCTCGCCGAAGACCGACACGTCCAGGGCGACCTGCCGGGGCGCATCCAGCCCGACCATCACCAGAAAGTCGACGCCGCCCCCCCTCGGATAGGCGAAGACCCGGAGCTGGACCGTCCCGGGCTTGCCGGCAAAGGATGCCTTCGCCCCGGCGATCACCGCCTCACCCAGCCCGGCCGGCACGCCGCTGAAGCGCAGCAGCAGTGTGCGCACGCTTGGCACCGTCACCTCGTCGCCGGGGAAGATCTGCTCGCCGGCCGAGCGGTACACCTTCACCCGGCTGGTCACGCGCCGGGTCCACGGGCTCGCGCGATCCGCAGAGACGCGCAGATAGGATTCGGTCTCCAGCACCGCCTCGTTCACCATGTCGTACATGGCGAGATATTTCGGATGGCCGTCGATGCAGACATAGCGCCGCCCGCTCTCGAAGCCCTCGACCGCCACGCGCTCGGGCACATGCTCGGTGTCGTACCAGGCGTTGAACTCGTCCTCGAAGGCCGGCGGCGGCTGCATCAGGACGAGGAGAAAGCCTTTATTGCCCATGGTCACACTCCGGAAGATCAGGCGGGATCGACCTCGCGGCCGATGAAGTCCAGCGCCAGTTCCGCGAAGCGGCCGGGCTGCTGGTAGGGAACGAAATGCGCGGCGTCCTCCATGACGCGGCACTGGGCGTGCGGCACGAGGGCGGCGACCGCCTCGGTACGCTCCATCGGCAGCAGCACGTCATGCCGGCCGGGTACCAGCAGGCAGGGACAGGCGACACGGACGAAGGCCGCGGCCGCATCCGCCTCGGCCGCCGCCAGCAGCGCCCGCGCATAAGCCTCGGGATCCTGCGCGGCGAAACGATTCATGTAGCGCAGGTAGCGCCCGTCGCGCGGCTGTTCGAGGAAGGCGCGCTCGACCGCACCCGGCAGCACCGCCTCCATGCCGCCCGCGCGCACGGCCTCGGCCCGCGCCGCCAGCATCTCGCGCGCGGCAGGGGCGCTGGCCGGGGTGGGATTGGCGAGAACCAGCGCCGCGACCGCCTCCGGATGGGCCGCTGCATAGACGCCGGCGGTCATCGTCCCGACCGCGCAGGCAACGACGGCAAGCCGTTCGATTCCCAGCCCCTGTCGCAACGCCTCCAGCGCGGCGACCTGCGCGTCGAGCGACACCGGCCGCCCGGGATCGGGGCTGTCGCCGGCGCCGGGAAGATCCACCGCCAGCGTGGCCGCGCGCCCGTCGACGGCCCTCACGAAGTCGTCCCAGAAGGTCAGGTCGGCGCCCATCGGATGGACGAGCAGCAGCGCGAGGTCGCGGCGAGCCCCGGTGAGCACATGCGACAGCAAGGGTTCCATCTTCGCCGCACCTAGGCCGCGCCGACCGGACGGCCGGCCAGGAAGTCGCCGACCGTCTCGGTGAACAGGCCGCTGGTCTCAAGCTGCATCATGTGCGGCGCACCGGGCAGGACCGCACGCCGCGCGCCGGGAATGGCGGCGGCCAGCGCGGCGGAGGCGGCCGGCGAGGTGGCGGCGTCCTGCGCGCCGGCCACGACGAGCGTCGGGACGTCGAGGGTGCCGAGCCGGGGCAGGGCGTCGAAGCCGCTGATCGCCCGCCAGCCCTCCGCCCAGGCCCTGACGGTGTTGGAACGCAGCCGCGCACGCACCCGCTCCACCACCGGATTGTCGACGAAGCCAGGGGTGAACCACCGCTCGATGGTCAGGGCGACGATGGATTCCATGCCGTCCCGCTCGGCCGCCGCGCCCCGCTCGCGCAGGGCCTCGCGGGCCTCGGCCGGGATGCCGCCGGGACAGCCGCACAGGATGAGCCGGGAGACGCTCTCGGGATGTTCCAGCGCCAGCGTCTGCGCGACCATGCCGCCGAAGGACAGCCCCAGCACCGCGGGCCGGCGCAGGCCGTGGCGCCGGATCGACTGCCGCACATCGGCGGCGTAGGCTTCGATTGGCACCGCGCCGGCGCCGAGCGGAGAGCCGCCGAAACCACGCAGATCGAGCCGCAGAACGCGGTGCGAGTGGGCGAGCATGGCCGGCATCGCGCCCCAGAAGGAACTGTCCAGCCCGACCGGATGCAGAAGAACGAGTTCCTCGCCGGAGCCCTCGACGATACCGTGCAGCTCGACCACTTCCATAGCTGGCTTACTCTTCGGGCGGCGGCACCGGGACCGGCACGGCAGCACAGGATTAATGTCGACCGACTTATCGGACAACGGCTTTACAATGCCCGAAACTCTTCAGGATACGCTATATAGTGTCGACAGAATTGGCTCTTTCTCCACATCCTGTCAAGAGAAGACGGGGCCGCTCGCGCCGCCGCTTCCACCGCATCGGACAGGCGGCTTCCGCTCCCGGGACCGGCTTGCTGCGCCGCTGCACGTAAGCCTACAGTGCACCCTGTTCCCCGACAGGGCGACCGGAATTGACGCCCCGTTCAACCCCCTGACCCCGCCGTGAAAAAGCCGACCGCCCGCTCAGCGACCGTCACCATCAAGCATGTCGCCCGGCACGCGGGCGTCTCGCTCGGCACGGTGTCGCGCGTGCTGAACCGTGCGGGCAATGTCGATGCCGCGCTGCGCCGGCGGGTTGAGGAAGCGATACTCAATCTCGGCTACGAGCCCAATCCCGTGGCCCAGAGCCTGCGCTCGCGCCAGAGCCGGGTCATCGGCGTGCTCATGCCGGACATACAGAACCCCCTCACCGCCGCCGCCGTCACCGGCCTCGAGCCGGTTCTGACGCGGGCCGGCTACACGCTGTTCCTGGCGAACTCGCATTCCGACCGCGAGCGCGAAAGCGACGTGCTGGAACAGTTCAAGCGCCGGCGGGTCGACGGCGTCATCGTCATGGTCGCGAACGACAATGACGAGGCCACCCGCGCCCAGCTCCGCGACTTCTCGGTGCCGCTGGTCATGATGGAGCGGGTGATCGACCTCGACGTCGATTGCGTCCTGACCAACCAGTATGACGGCACCTACCGCGCCACCCGCTATCTCCTCGGGCTCGGCCACCGGCGGATCGGCCTGATTACGGTGCCCGCCATCACCCATTCGGGACGCGAACGCCTGCGCGGATTCGAATCGGCCTTCACCGATCTCGGCTTGGACGTGCCGCGCGACCTGATCCACTCCGGCGGGCGCCAGCATCCCTATGGCCGCGACGCCGCCTATTCCTCGCTGATCGGCCGCGACCCGGCCACGGCGATCGTGGCCAGCGGCGGCCACCTCGCCGGCGTCATCGAAGCCGTGCGCCTGCTCAATCTCAGCGTGCCCAGGCATCTGTCGCTGGTGACGCTGGGCGACACCGAGCTTGCCGCCCTCATCGAGCCGCCGATCACCGCCATACGCTATGATTGGGCTGCGACCGGACGCTGCGCGGCCGAGCTGCTGCTGGACCACCTCGCCGGCGGTCACGGCTCCACCCGGCAGCGGATCACCGTTACCCATGAATTCATCATCCGCGGCTCCTGCGCGGCGCCGGGCGCCAAGACCCCGCGCGCCGGCTAGCGCGGCCGGACTTCCCGCCCGTCACCCGGCGACCTTCTCGCAATTCAGTGATGAACCGTTTCATTTCTTTCTTGCCACATGCTTTGACCCGGCCTATCGTTCATTCAAAGCGACCTGCACAGACAGGCACGGACGTCGCCGGCGGCATCGGTTCCCGACCGATCCCGCACAGGACGGCGCCAACCAGGAGGAAGCCATGTCCCAGCCCGGAACGCCGCGCTGTCGCGCGGCGACGCGCGCCCCAGATACCCGACACATCCGCCCGGCGTCACCGACGCAGAAGACCGGCGCCGCACTCGGCGTCGCCTCCCCGGCCGTACGTCCGCCTATCGGGCGTCCGCTTGCCGCGCTCCCCGCCGCCCGGGGCGGCTCCGCCTTCTACCCCGCCCTTCCCGCCGTCAGCGAGCCGTTTCCCCATGCTTGACGTTTCCCGCTCCGCCACGCACCTCGCCCGCCATGGCAACGGCCATGCCGGCGCGGCGCCGTTTCTGCGCGTTACCGGCATCGACAAGCATTTCGGTAGCTTCCGGGCCCTTTCCAATGTGACGCTGGACGTGGAGACGGGCGAATTCGTCTGCTTCCTCGGCCCGTCGGGATGCGGCAAGTCGACCTTGCTGCGCATCATCGCTGGCCTCGAACGCCAGAACGCCGGTGCGATCCACAGCCTCGACCAGGACATCTCCGACCTGCCGCCGGCACAGCGCCAGTTCGGCATCCTGTTCCAGTCCTACGCGCTGTTTCCCAACCTCAATGTACGGGAGAACATCGTCTACGGTCTGCGCAACCGGCGGCTGGCGGCCCGTGAAATCGATTCCAGGCTGAATGAACTGCTCGAACTGATCGACCTGAAGGGTTCGGAGCGCAAATACCCGGCCCAGCTTTCCGGCGGCCAGCAGCAGCGCGTCGCCCTCGCCCGCGCCATCGCGCCCTCGCCGCGTCTGCTGCTGCTCGACGAGCCGCTGAGCGCCCTCGATGCCAAGGTGCGCGTCCATCTGCGCCAGCAGATCCGTGATCTCCAGCGCCGGCTCGGCCTCACCACCATCATGGTCACCCATGACCAGGAGGAGGCGCTGAGCATGGCCGACCGCGTGGTGGCGATGCGCGACGGCGAAGTCGAGCAGATCGGCACGCCTACCGAGATCTACCACACGCCGCGCAGCCTCTTCGTCGCCGGCTTCGTTGGCAAGATGAACATCCTCCCGGGCCATGTGAGCGAAGGCCGGCTCACGGTGGGCAGCCTCGCCTTCCCGATTCCCGCCCCTTATGACACGCCGGAGAACCAGGGCGACGTCATCGCCTGCCTGCGGCCGGAACAGATCCGCCTGCGCACGCTGGCCGGCGGCGCACCCGGCGACACCCTTCCCGGACAGGTGACGCATCTCGAATTTCTCGGCTCGTTCTGGCGCGCCAGCCTCATTGTGCCGGCACTCGGAAATGCCGAAGTGTCGGCGGACCTGTTAAGCCGCGACATGGCGGAACTGTCGCTGACGGTAGGCGAACGCGTCGGCGTCGGCCTTCCGCGGGAGCGCTTCGCGGTGTTCCCGGCGGCCCAGTCCGGGCAGATCCGCGAGGCGGCGCGGCCATGAGTGATCTCACCACCCACCCCCTCCCCGCGCTGCGCCCCGGGATCGACTGGGAGAAGATCACCCGGCTGGTGACCGGCGCGCTGATGCTCGCCGCCGCGCTCGTCATCATCGTGCTACCCCTCTACGCGCTGCTGTCGCAGAGCTTCGAGAACCGCGACGGCGAATTCGTCGGCCTTGCGAATTTCGTCAGCTACGCCAGCGATCCCATCCTGCGCCAGTCGGTCATCAACAGCCTGTGGGTCGCCACCCTGACGGTGGCGCTGGTGGTGCCGCTCGGCTTCCTGTTCTCCTATGCCCTCACCCGCAGTTGCATGCCGCTGAAGGCGCTGTTCAAGGGCATCGCGCTGCTGCCGATCCTCGCCCCCTCGCTGCTGCCGGCGATCGCGCTGATCTACATCTTCGGCAATCAGGGCTATCTGAAATGGCTGATGTTCGGCCATTCCATCTACGGGCCGGTCGGCATCATCATGGCGCAGGTGTTCCACTGCCTGCCCTTCGTCGTGCTCATCATGACCACGGCGCTGGCAACCGCCGATGCGCGGCTGTACGAGGCGGCGGAAACACTGAATACCTCCCGCTGGCGCATCTTCTGGACCATTACCTTTCCCGGCGTGCGCTACGGGCTGATTAACGCCAGCTTCGTGGTCTTCACCACTGCCATCGTCGATTTCGGCATCGCCAAGGTGATCGGCGGCAAGTTCAACATGCTGGCCGTCGACGTCTACCGGCAGATCATCGGCCAGGCGAACTTCCAGATGGGAGCGGTGATTGGCGTCATCCTCCTGTTCCCCGCCGTCCTGACCTTCGTGGTCGAGCGCGTGACCTACAAGCACCAGACTTCGCAGCTCAGCTCGCGCGCGGTGATGCTGGAGCCCAGGCCGTCGCGCCTGTTCGACCGCCTCATGCTCGCGGTGGCGGCACTGGTGTCGATCCCGATCCTCGGCATTATCGGCACCGCCGTGTTCGCTTCCCTCGTCACGCTGTGGCCCTACAACCTGTCGCTTTCGTTCGACAATTTCGATTTCGGCGCCTTCGATCCGGGCGGCTGGCTGTCCTACTGGAACAGTGTCGAGATGGCGGCATGGACGGCGCTGTTCGGCACCCTCATGGCCTTCTGCGGGGCCTATCTGACGGAGAAGCACCGCAAGGGCTCGCGGGTGCTGCTGGGCTACCACGTCGTGGCGATGGTGCCGCTGGCGGTGCCCGGCATCGTGCTGGGCCTCGGCTACGTGTTCTTCTTCAACCTGCCGAACAACCCGCTCAACGTGATCTACGGCACCATGGCGATCATGGTGATGTGCACGATCGGCCACTACTACACGGTGCCGCATCTGATGGCGCTGACGGCGCTGAAGCAGATCGACAACGAGTTCGAGGCCGCCTCCCAGGCGCTCGGCGTCTCCTTCTGGACCACGCTGCGACGGGTGACGATCCCGATCTCGATCCCCGCCATCATCGACATCGCGACCTTCTTCTTCGTCAACGCGATGACCACGGTGGCGGGCGTGATCTTCATCTATGCCTCCACCACCAAGGTGGCTTCGATCGCGGTGGTGGCGCTCAACGACACCGGCGACGACGGCGCCGCCTGCGCCATGGCGCTGATGATCCTCTACACCTCCGCCGGGGTGAAGCTGCTGCAGGTGCTCGTCACCAAGGTGCTGCTGCGCAGCCAGCAGCAATGGCGCTCCAGCCTGCGCGAAGCCTGAACGCCGGCCGCGCGGGACCGCTCACCACGCCGTCATCCGACCAACGACACGACCACAAATGTCGAGACCGATATGAATCGTTTCACACCGCCTCCCTTCCGTGGCCCGCTGGCCGGTCTCAAGGTGCTTGAGCTGGGCTCCGACATCTCCGTCGCCTTCGGCGCGCGCCTGCTCTCCGATCTCGGTGCCGAGGTGGTCAAGGTCGAGCCGCCGGAAGGGGATGCGCTGCGCGCCGAGGCGCCGCTGACCGCGCGGGGAGAAAGCGCGCTCTTCGCCTATCTCAACCGCGGCAAGGCTCTGGTGAGCGTCGACGCCGCCGGCGCCGGAGGCCGGGAACTGCTGGGCGACCTCGCCGGGCAGTGCGACCTCGTGCTCGCCACCGACGCCGCCCTGCGCGACGGGACTGAGAATTGCACGCGGCGCCCCGCCACGCTGGTGGTCTCGGGCCAGGGGCTGACGGGCCCCGGAACCGGACGCCCGTCCTCCTCCTTCATCCAGCAGCACGCCAGCGGCTTCGCCTTCCATCAGGCGAGCCCGGTCACCGACCCGGAAGCCACGCCCCCGGTGGGCTGCGCCGACTTCGAGGGCGACATGGCCGGCGGCCTCGTGGTCGCCATCGCCGCGCTCTGGGCGGTGGAGGCCGCGGACGGCGCGCGGCCCGGGCCGCTGGTCGACCTCTCGCATGAGGACCTGCTCGTCTACATGCTGGTCGAGCCCTTCGCCGACTGGCAGGCCGGAATGGACGTCACCGACCGGCGCCGCGATCCGGGCAAGGGCCTTACCATCGCCGGCGGCCTCGTCTGGTATCTGCCCTGCGCCGACGGCGCGGTGATGGTGTCGCCGCGCGAGGATCATCAATGGGCACGCTGGTGCGAGGTAATGGGTCATCCCGACTGGACGCAGGATGCCAGCCTGTGCGGCGACCGCGTGGTGCGCACGGCGAACGCCGCGCGGTTGCAGGAGCTGATGGCGCGATGGTCGACGACGCAGCGCAACCGCGACGTCGTCGAGGCTGCCAAGCAGGCGCGGGTGGCCTGCTTCCCCGTCAGCACCCCGCGCGACCTGATCGAGAACGTCCAGCTCCGGGCGCGCCGGTTCTTCGACGAGGTCCGCTTCGCCGACGGCACGGCGCTGCCGATGCCTGCCCTACCCTTCCGCTTCATCACCCAAAGCGGCGAGGAGATGGCGCGCGGTGGCGAAAGGCCGGCGCCCGGAAAGGCCGGCGACGGAGGCGACCTTCTCGACACCCTGCTCGCCGGCCGCGGCGGAGCACCCAAGCGCAGCGCCGTGGGAGGCATGTGATGAACCCGCTCGCCCTCGAAGGCATCCGCGTCGTCGACTTCAGTTGGGTCATGGCCGGGCCGATGACCACCAAGATGCTCGGTGCCATGGGCGCCGAGATCATCAAGATCGAATCCTCGACCCGGCCGGAATTCTCGGTCCGCGACGGCATGTTCTCGGTCATCAACAACAACAAGAAGAGCTGCACGCTCAACATCACCACGCCCGAGGGGCAGGAGCTGATCCGCGAGCTGGTGCGCTCCAGCCATGTGGTGGTGGAGAACTTCTCCTCGCGCGTGCTCGCCAAATACGGCCTGTCCTACGACATGCTGCGCGAGATCAAGCCGGACATCATCTTCGTCTCCGCCTCCGGCATGGGCCGGACCGGGCCGGAGAAGGACCTCCTCGCCTATGGCTCGCTGCTGCAGGGCTATAGCGGCCGCGTCGGCATGATCGGCGAGCCGAACGCGGCGCTGGAGGCGATGGGCATATTGCCGGCCTGGACCGACCCGATCACCGCGCTGTGGGAGACCACCGCGATCCTCGCCGCCATCCGCCACTGGCGCAAGACCGGACAGGGCGCCTATGTCGACCTGTCCATGCTGGAGGCCACCGTCGCCTTGCTCCCCGAGGCGCTGCTGCACGCCGCGCTCGGGCGCGACGTGCCCGAGCCGCGCAGCACTACCGAGACCGGCGCCGCGCCGTCGGGCTGCTTCCGCTGCGCAGGCGAGGACAACTGGCTGGCGCTTTCGGTCCGGACCGACGCCGAATGGCGCGGCCTGTGCCGGGCCATGGCCGATGCCGACCTCGACGGTCAGCCCTTCGCGGCGACGGCCGAAGCACGTCTCGCGGCCAAGGACGAGCTGAATGCGCGCGTGGCGGGATGGCTGCGCTCGCGCGACGCGCGCTCCATCGAGGCGGCGCTTCAGGCCGAAGGCGTCCCGGCCTCACGCTCGCGCCACATGGCGGAGATCGTCGCCGACCCGCACATGCGCGAGCGGGTGATGTTCCGCGACATCGGGGGCGAGACGCAGATGGCGACGCTGCCCTGGCTCGCCGATGAGGGCTGGCGCGGCGCCTTCGCGCCGACGCCGGCCATCGGTCAGGACAATGATTATGTGTTCGGCACGCTTCTCGGCCTTTCCGCCGAGCGCCGTGCCGCGCTTGCCGAAGCCGGGACGATCCGCTGACGCGGCCGCCCGGCCAGACGTCCAACCAGAACGATCCGCCTCAAGGCGGGCATCATGGGCATTGGAAACAAGGAGGAAAACATGCGTAGCTTTGCTTGCCTGCTGTCGACCACCGCGGCGGCGGCGCTCGTCGTCGGCGTCGTCGCGCCCGCCGCGGCGAAAACCCAGCTCACCGTCTATTCGACGCTGCAGAAGGAAGTGCTGACGCCTTACGAGCAGGCGTTCGAGAAGGCCCATCCCGACATCGACATCACCTGGGTGCGCGATGCCGGCGGTGTCATCCATGCGCGCCTGCTCGCCGAGCGCGACAACCCGCGCGCCGACGTGCTGTTCGGCGTGCCGGTGACCAACATCGTGTCGCTGGCCCGCGACGGGCTCATCGAGCCCTACGCGCCCGCGGATTACAAGAAGTTGCAACCGATGTTCCGCGACAAGAACGACCCACCTTACTGGACTGGGCTCGAAATGTACCTGAACATCGTGTGCTTCAACACGGTGGAGGCCGAGAAGCGCGGCATTCCCAAGCCCAAGACCTGGGCCGATCTGGCCGATCCGGTCTACAAGGGCCAGATCGCCATGCCGAACCCGACCATGTCCAACACCGGCTATGGCTATGTGCATAGCTGGATCCAGAAGATGGGCGAGGAAAAGGCCTGGGCCTTCCTCGACAAGCTGCACCAGAACGTCTCGGTCTACACCAACTCGTCCTCGACCCCCTGCAAATATGCCGCGACCGGCGAGTATGTGGTCGGCCTCTCCACCGATCTCACCGGCCCGTTCCTGAAGACCAAGGGCGCCCCCATCGACCTGCTGGTGCCCAGCGACGAGACCGCCTGGGACATCGAATCCACCGCCATGGTGAAGGGCAGCCGCAATCCCGAAGCCGCCAAGATCCTCATCAACTGGGGCGCCAGCCGCGAGGCCCATGAGCTGTTCAACAAGTATTACGGCTCCGTCGGCATGGACGGCATCAATGGCGGCCCGCCGAACTCGATCCCGGACGGGGCGAAGAAGGCGCAGGACTACAGCGTCGAATGGTCGATCGACAACCGCACGCCGATCCTGACGGAATGGGCGAAGCGCTACGATTCCAAGTCGGAACCGAAGTCGAACTGATCGCGAGCTGGATGTATCGACACGCTACGATCGTCGATACGCTGCAATCCCTGGGACCCCGGCGCGCCGGGGTCCTTTTTCTATGGCTGAAGAAGCGATTCACATGAACCCGGCCGAAGACGACCTCGCCCCCTTCCTCCACGCCCGCAGCGGTCGCCCGCGCTGGGTGCCCGTGCCCGAGGCCCGGCGACCGCGCGACATGGCCGAGGGCTATCGGCTCCAGCACCGCCTCCACGCCGCGCTGGCGGCGCAGGGGATACACCATGTCGGCTACAAGATCGGCTGCACCTCGATGGCCGGCCAGCGCAGCTTCGGCCTCGACGAACCGGTCTATGCCGGCATCTTCGACACGACCCGCGCCGCCACGCTGCGGGAGGCGCTCGTCGCCCCCCTACTCGCGCCGATGGTGGAATGCGAGATCGCCTTCGTCATGGGCGCCGGCCTCGACGGAGATGCTGACCTCTCCGACGACGCGCTCGGCGCGGCGGTGGCCACCGCCCATGTCGCCTGCGAGGTGGTCGACGCGCGCTATGGCGTCCCGCCGCCCGAAATCGGGGCGCCGACGCTGCTGACGGATGATTTCCTCCATGTCGGCTTCGTGCTTGGCCCGCCCGCGCCGGACTGGCGGACCCTGCCCCTCGGCGCGCGGGCCGGCGCCATCGAGATCGACGGCGCCGTCCATGCCGGAAGCACGGCCGAGGTGCTGGCGCCGTTCGAGGCGCTGCGCTGGCTGGTGCGCAAGCTCGCCGCCAATGGCGAGCGGATGGAGGCCGGGGCGGTGGTCCTCACCGGCACGCTGGTCGCGCCGACGCCGATCCGCCTGCCGGCACGCCATGTCGCCATAGAGGTGGAAGGCTTCGGCCGGCTCGACCTGCGCGACTGAGCCCGCCGGTCAGGGCGCGAAGGCCGGCGTCTTCGCCGGGCGGCCGGCGAGCACCGCCAGCACATTGTCTACGCACAGGCGCCAGGCGGACTGCCGGCTTTCCACCGTGCAACCCGCCATGTGCGGGGAGAGCACGACATTGGGCATGGCGAACAGGGCCGGCGGCACCTGCGGTTCGAACTCGAACACGTCGAGCCCGGCACCGCCGAGATGGCCGCTCTCCAGCGCCGCGACGAGATCGTCGTTCTTCACCACCGGCCCGCGGGCGACATTGATGAGGATGGCGCCCTTCTTCATCTGCGTGAGCCGGCCGGCGTCGATCATGTGGCGCGTGGAGGCGTTGAGGGGGCAGTGCAGGCCCACCACGTCCGAGGAGGCGAGCAGCGCGTCCAGCGGCAGCCAGCCCGCCTCGCCTGTTTCGGACGGGGAGTGGTGCACGACCTCCATGCCGAAGGCCCGGACACGCTGCGCCACCTGCCGGCCAATGCCGCCATAGCCGACGACGCCGTAGCGCTTGCCGGCGAGGGACATGCCGTCCCAGCGCCCGCCGGGCATCCAGCCCTCCCCGGCCCAGCGACCGGAGCGGACATAGGCGTCCGCCTCCAGCAGGCGCCGGGTCAGCGCCAGCAGCAACCCCACCGTGTGCGTCGCCGTGTCGGCGGAATAAGCGTCGGGGCAGTTTGTGCCGATGACGGCGCGCGCACGCATCGCCGCCACGTCCATGTTGTCGAAGCCGGCGGCGGCATTGGCCACGACCTTCAGGCGCGGCGCCGCGTCGAGCAGCGCGTCGTCGATCTTCAGCTCGTTCTGGTTGATGATCGCCGTCGCCGCCCGCAGATGGGCGAGAACCTCGTCGCGGCGCATCGCCGTCGCCGGATGGTCGCCGAGGACGACGGTCGCGACCGCGCGGATCTCGTCGACCAGTGCGTCGGGAAGGCGGCTGGTGATGATGACGGTGTCGTTTGCCATAGTGTCCTCCGCTCACGCCGTGCCGCCGAGCGGCGCCAGCGTCATCAGCCGGTCGGGCGAGAGCTGGGCGAGGCTGGTGACGCCGAGCAGCCCCATGGCGCGGTCGATCTCGTCGCGGAACAACCCCAGCACATGCGCCACCCCCGCCTCGCCGCCGACCGACAGAGCCCAGAGGTAAGGCCGGGCGATGAAGCAGGCGGAGGCGCCGAGCGCCAGCGCCTTGACCACATCGGTGCCGCGCCGGACGCCGCCGTCCAGCATGACCGGAATGCGGCCCTCCACGGCACGCACGATGGCGGGCAATGCCTCGATGGAACTCACCGCGTGGTCAAGCTGGCGGCCGCCATGGTTGGAGACGATCAGCCCGTCAACGCCCCGCGCCACCGCCTCCGCCGCCTCGCCGGGGTCAAGGACGCCCTTGAGGATCAGCGGCCCTTTCCAGAGGCGGCGCAGATCGTCGACATCCGCCCAGGTCATCGCCGGATCGAACATGTCGTGCATGCGGGCGGCCAGCGTGCGGATGTCGGAAGGCTGGCCCTCGCGGCGGTAATTGCCGAAGGTCAGCGTCGGCAGTTCCCGGCCCATGCGCATGAGCCAGGGCAGTTTCGTCGCCATCGCCAGCGTGTCGGCCGCACCGAAACGCGGGGGAATCGTGAAGCCGTTGCGCAGGTCCCGCTCCCGCTTGCCGTGGAGCTGGTTGTCGGTGGTCAGCACCAGCGCCTTGTAGCCCGCCGCTGCCGCGCGCTCGGCCAGCTCCCGGGTGAAACCGCGGTCGCGGTAGACGAAAAGCTGCATCAGGCGGTTCGGCTCCCCGGTGGCGGCGATGTCCTCCAGCGTGCAGACCGAGCCGTGGCTGGCACAATAGGCGGTGCCGGCCTCGTTCGCCGCACGCACGGCGAGTTTCTCGGCGCCCGGCCAGAACAGGCCGGCGAGGCCGGTGGGGCCGATCATCACCGGCATCGACAGATCCATGCCGAACAGGCGCTGCGACTGGTCGCGGACAGGGGCGCCGTCGAGCGGGCGCGGCAGCAGGGCGTAGCGTGCGAAGGCGGCCTCGTTGCGGCGCAGCGTATGCTCGTCCTCCGCGCCGCCGTCCGAGAAGTCGAACACCGGACGCGGCAGGGCGCGGCGCGCCATGAGACGCAGGGCGCGCACGCTGATCGCCTCGCGCCGCAGACGGGCGGTGAGCACGGGGCCGGCCGGGGGATGGTTGCTGGCAGACATGGATGGACCTCGGGAGCGGCACGGGAGGGCGAACGCCGGCGGGCGGCGTCAGCTTTCCTCCTGGAAGGCGACCTCGCGGGTGCGCCGGAAGGCGGGAAGCAGAACGAGGATCAGGCAGCCCAGAGCCGCGACGAGCAGCCCGGCGCTGATCGGTCGGGTCACGAAGATGGCGGGGTCGCCATAGGAGACCTGCATGGCGCGCCGCAGGTTCTCCTCCATCAGCGGGCCGAGAACGAAGGCGAGCAGAAGCGGCGCCGGCTCGCAGCGCCACTTGGACAGCATGTAGCCGAGAAAGCCGAACACCATCAGCAGCATGACGTCGAGCACGCTGCTGTTCACCGTGTAGACGCCGATGCAGCAGAAGACGAGGATCATCGGGTAGAACAGGTGATACGGCACGCGGAGCAACTGCACCCAGATGCCGACCAGCGGCAGGTTGATGACGACCAGCAGCGCGTTTCCGAGCAGCATCGAGGCGATCAGGCCCCAGAAGATGTCGGGATTGCTGGTGATGACGCGCGGCCCCGGCTGGATGCCGTGGATGAGCAGCGCGCCGGCCATCAGCGCCATCATGGCGTTGGAGGGAATGCCGAGCGTGAGCAGCGGGATGAAGGAGGTCTGCGCGCCGGCATTGTTGGCCGCCTCCGGCGCCGCCACCCCTTCCACGGCGCCCTTGCCGAAACGCTCGGGCGTCCTCGAGATCTTCTTCTCGATCGTATAGGCGGCAAAGGAACCGAGCGTCGCGCCGCCGCCCGGCAGGATACCGAGGATGCAGCCGACCAGCGTGCCGCGCCCGGCCGCCGGCCAGAAGCGGCGGAAATCCTCGCGCGAGGGCCACAGATCGCGGATACGGGTCTGCATCACCGTCTGGTGGTGATCGCTCTCGATGTTGCGGATGATCTCGCCCACCCCGAACAGGCCCATGGCGAGCGGCACGAAGCCGATGCCGTCGAACAGCCCGGGAAAACCCAGCGCCATGCGCAGCGAGCCGGACTCGACATCGGTGCCGACGCAGCCCAGCAGCAGGCCGAGTATTATCATGCCCAGCGCCTTCAGCACCGAGCCGTGCGCCAGCACGATGGCGGCGATGAGCCCGAGCACCATCAGCGAGAAATATTCCGCCGGCCCGAACATCAGCGCGAGCTTGGAGATCGGCGGCGCGAACAGGGCGATGACCAAGGTGGCGACGACGCCGGCGCAGAGCGAGGCGAGCGCCGCCACGGCGAGCGCCGGCCCCGCCCGGCCCTGCCGGGCCATCTGGTGCCCGTCGAGGCAGGTCACGACGGAGGAGTTCTCGCCGGGAAGGTTGAGCAGGATCGCCGAGGTGGAGCCGCCATACTGCGCGCCGTAATAGATGCCGGCGAGCATGATGAGGGCGGAGGCGGGCTCCAGATAGAAGGTGATCGGCAGAAGGATGGCAATGGCGGAAAGCGGCCCGATGCCCGGCAGGACGCCGATGAGCGTGCCGACCAGCGTGCCGGAGAGGCAGTAGAGGATGTTCGCCGGCAGGAGGGCGATGGTGAAGCCATGGTAGAGCGAGACGAAGCTGTCCATCAGTAGATGTGTCCCCAGGGCCAGACCCGCATGGGCAGGCCGAGACCGACGCGGAAGACCAGCACCACGAAAACCGCCATCCCGGCGGCGACGAGCACCGCCTCGATGAAGCGGGTCTGCCGCCGCGCCAGGCAGGACACCAGCACGGTGCCGGCCACGGCGATCACGGCTCCGAAGCGGTCGATGGTGAGAGCGAAGAAGGCGATGCTGCCGAGCACGAACAGAATCTGGCGCGGATACCAGGCCTCGAAGGGCTCGCCCTCGGTCAGCAGCCCCTGCGCGACGATGGCGATGCCGAGCACCATCTCGATGGCCGCGAGCAGGCGGGGAAAGAACCCCGGCCCCATGGCGTCGACGGTGCCGGGATTGAGCGGTCGGGCGAGGATGAGCGCGAAGATCGACAGGGCGATGAGGAGAACGCCCACCATCACGTCGTTGAGATTGCGGATCCGAGACATCATGGGTCCTGCGGGGCATGGAACGGTCCGTTCGGCCCGCGCCGTCCGAAGGTGATCCCCGGAAGCGGGGCTTCCGGGGCGCGCGTGCGGAAAGGGCGATCTCAGAGCGAGATCTTGGCCTCCCGGACGACCTCCTCGACGATCCCCTGCCAGTTGGCGAGGAAGACCTTGAAGTCGGCCGTCGAACTGCCGACCATCAGCGTGCCCTGCGCGGCCAGCTTGTCGTAGGCGGAGGGCGTCTTGGCCGCCTGCGTGACCGCCGCCTGCATCTGGCTCACAATGTCCGCCGGGACGTCCGCCGGCGTGAAGATGCCGCCCCAGTCGGCGTGGTTGGCCTTGGGCAGGCCGAGTTCGGCAAGCGTCGGCACGTCGGGGAACTGCTGCAGCCGCGTATCGTTGCCCACCGCCAGGAGGCGGACCTTGTCGGCCTGGATCATCGGCGTCAGCGTCGAGACGTTGAGCACGGCGAGATCGAGCTGGCCGCCGACCACGTCACGGGCGATTTCCGGGGCGACGCGGTAGGAGATGTTGCGGAACTTCACTCCGCCATAGAGCTGGATCGCCTCGGCGACGATGTGCGGAACGCCGCCGATGCCCGAGGTGCCGTAGCGGATGCGTCCCGGATTCTCCTTCGCATAGGCCATAAGCTCCTCGAAGGTCTTCCACTGCGAGTCCTTCGCCACCGAGATGGTCTCGGGGTATTTCACCATCTGGGTGACCGGCTGGAAATCGGCCTGGTAGTTGATCGGCAGGTCCTTCATCAGCAGGGGCGTGACGAGCTGCTGGAGGCCGTTCATCAGGTAGCCGTAGCCGTCATGCGGCAGCCCCAGCACCGCCTGGGCGGCGACGAGCGAATTTCCGCCGGTGCGGTTCTCGACCACCATCGGCTGCTTGAGGATTTCGGACACGGCCTGGAAGGTGACGCGGGTGGCGATGTCGCCGCCGCCGCCGGGGCCGAAGCCGGTGATGACCTGAACGGGCCGTGTCGGCCAATTCGTGCCCGAAGCCTCCTGGGCCCCGAGGCGGCCGGCGGCCAGCACCACCGGCGCGGCCAGAGCGAATTTGAGCGCGTCGCGCCTGTCGATTCTCGGCATTCGTTCCTCCCACATGCTGATTGAAGACGCGCTCTCCGGCGCGCTGCGCAGCCACGGCCCCTCATTGGCGAGGTGTCGACCCGTGCACCGCCTGTCACCGCATGGAAGCCGATGCAGTTGGGCTTGTCAACAAATCTGTCGACACATTAGTATGGTTTTCACCATACGCCGCTGGTCGGCCGGCGGCCGCGATGCCGCCAGCCATGCCTGTAATTAAGAATATCAGGGCGAGGCCGGGCGGGTGCCGTGACGGCCGAAACCGGCCGGGGGATCGCCGCTTCCGGAGTTTTTGTCGACACTCGCCTACCCGGCCGCACCATCGCCTGAAGTCGTCCCACGAGCCGCGAGGAACCCGCCGATGAGAATTGCCGCCGTTCACACCCATGTCCTCGAAGCGGCACTGTCGAAGCCCTTCGGCTGGTCCTTCGACAACACGCGCGTGCGCGGGGCCTGCATCGTCGAGATCGTCACCGATACCGGCCTTGTCGGCTGGGGCGAATGCTACGGGCCGGCGCGCATGAATGCGGCGGTGATCGACGGCTTCCGCCGTCACCTGATCGGTGCCGATCCGATGGCCGGCGAGGCGCTGTGGCAGACCCTTCACAGCCGCTTCCGCGATTATGGCCAGCGCGGTCTGGTCATCGCCGCCCTCAGCGGAATCGACATCGCCCTGTGGGACCTGCGCGGCAAGGCGCTCGGCGTTCCGGTCCATCGCCTCATGGGCGGCCCGCTGCGCACGCGCGTGCAGGCCTATGCCACCGGCACGTACAGGCTGGAGCAGGGCGACCCGCTCGACTACGTGATCGAGGAAGTGCGCGGCTATGTCGAGGAGGGCTTCGAGGCGGTGAAGCTCAAGATCGGCCTCGATCTCGAAGAGGATATCGCCCTCATCCGCGCGACGCGCGCCGCCATCGGGCCCGGACGCCAGCTCATGCTTGACGCCAATCACGGCTTCGACGCGCTCGACGCCATCGCCCTTGGCCGCCGCGTCGCCGACCAGAACATCGCCTGGTTCGAGGAGCCGGTGATTCCCGAGGATCTCGCGAGCTACCGGGAGGTGAAGGCCGGCCAGCCGATCCCGGTCGCCGGCGGCGAATGCACCGCAACGCGCTGGGGCTTCCTCGACATACTGGCGACGCGGGCCGTCGACATCGTCCAGCCCGACACCGCCGCCGCCGGGGGACTGACGGAATGCAAGAAGATCGCCGACATGGCGGCGGCCTTCGGCGTGCGCTACATCCCCCATGTCTGGGGCACCGGCATCGGGCTGGCAGCGGCGCTGCAGCTTCTCGCGGTGTTGCCGCACACCCCTCCCCGCCACACGCCGCGCGAGCCGCTGCTGGAATTCGACCGCTCCGAGCACCCGTTCCGGCAGGCTGTGCTCACGTCGCCGATCGAGCATGTGCGCGGATGGGTCGACATTCCGACCGGCCCGGGCCTCGGCATCGAGATCGACCGCGCGGCGCTGGCCCGCTTCGCCGCCGCGTGAACCGCTACCCGCCAAGTCAGGAGAGTGCCGTGCCGCATCTGCAAGACCGTGTCGTCCTCGTCACCGCCGCCGCGCAGGGAATCGGCCACGCCATCGCCGAGGGTTTCCTCGGCGCCGGCGCGCGCGTCTGGGCAACCGACATCAATGAAGGCGGGCTCGCCGGGCTTGAGGGAGCGCAGGCGCGCGGCCTCGACGTCCGCGATTCCGGCGCCGTGGACGCCCTCGTGGCCGAGATCGGCAAGATCGACATCCTCGTCAACTGCGCCGGCTTCGTGCATGCGGGCTCCGTGCTCGACTGCACGGCCGAGGAGATGGACTTCGCCTATGATCTCAACGTGAAGTCGATGTACCGCACCATCCGCGCGGTGCTGCCGGGCATGCTGGCGCGCGGCGACGGCGCGATCATCAACATCGCTTCGGTGGCGAGCAGCATCAAGGGCGTTCCGAGCCGTTTCGCCTACGCCACCACCAAGGCCGCCGTCATCGGCCTCACCAAATCGGTTGCCGCCGATTATGTGGGGCGCGGCATACGCTGCAACGCCATCTGCCCGGGAACGGTAGAGAGCCCTTCGCTCGAAGGCCGGCTGCGCGCGCTGGGCGACTATGAGGCGGCCCGCACCGCCTTCATCGCCCGCCAGCCGATCGGCCGCATCGGCCGGCCGGAGGAGATTGCGGACCTCGCCGTCTACCTCGCCGGCGCCGCCTTCACCACCGGCGCGGTGCATGTGATCGACGGCGGCTGGTCGATGTAGGGCAAGCGCGGCGGACGCCGTGGAGGCGGCATCCGCCGGCGGGCCTCATGCTTTCGCCTTGACCTCGTCCAGCCGGGGCTTGGGCAGCTTGGGCTGGTAGCCGCGGCGATAGAGCATGATCGTGCGCCGGAAGGTGATGACCACTTTGCCGTCCTGATTGAAGCCGGTGGTGGAAACCTTGACGATGCCGACGCTCTCGCGCGACTTCGACAGGCGCTTCTCCAGAACTTCCGATTGCGAATAGATGGTGTCGCCCTCGAATACGGGATTGGGCAGGCGGATTTCATCCCAGCCGAGATTGCCGAACACGTTCTGCGAGAGGTCGGACACGCTCTGCCCCATCACCGTGGCGAGCGTCAGCACCGAATTGACCAGCGGCTTGCCGAACTCGGTCTGCGCGGCATAGTGATGGTCGAAATGCACCGGCGACGGTGCGCCCATCAGCAGGGTGAACCAGGAATTGTCGGCCGAGAGCAGCGTGCGCCCGATCTGGTGCGGATAGACGTCTCCGACCTCGAAATCCTCATAGAAACGTCCCTGCCAGCCGATTTTCTCTGCCACTTTGGCCTCCTTGTTGGTGAGCGGTTCTTCACGCGCCGGGACCGGCCGCCGCCTCGGCAGGGGCGAATTCGGCGCGGATGCGTGCGCTGTCGGCGCCGAGCGCCGGCACCCTGCTGCCCGAGGCGACGAGGCGCCCGGCCGGTCGCGGCATCTCGACCCTCTCGCCGCCCGGCATCTCGACCGCGATGCGGCGCAGCGCCGGATGGACGGAGAGATCGTGCAGCGTCGACACCCGCGCCCAGGCGATCTGCCCCGCCTCCAGCCGCTCGATCATCTCGTCGCAGCGATGAGCGGTGAACACCTCGTGCACGGCGGCATCGAGGGCGTCGCGGTTCTGCACCCGCGCCCAGTTGTCGATGAAGCGCGGATCCTTTGCCAGCTCGGGAAGGCGCAGCACGGCGGTGCAGAAGCGCACCCATTCGGCGGCCGACTGGATCGACACGACGATATCGCCATCGGCGCAATGATAGGGGCGATAGGGATAGACGGAAGCGTGGGACAGGCCGTAGCGCGCCGTCTCGATGCTCATATAGTCGTAATGCAGCAGCGGCAGCGACATCCATTCGGCCATGGCGTCGAACATGGCGACCTCGATCGCCTGCCCGCACCCCGTGCGCTCACGCTCCAGCAAGGCCTCCAGCACTGCGCAATAGGCATTGGTGCCGGTGCCGATATCGGCGATGGAGATGCCGACCTTGGAGGGCACCTCGGGCGTGCCGGTGACGGCGCAGATGCCGCTCTCCGCCTGCACCAGCATGTCGTAGGCGCGCTTGGCCGCATGGGGCGTGCCGCGCCCGTACCCCATGATGTCGACGACGACCAGCCGCGGGAATTCGCGCGTGAGCTGCGCCGCGCCGAGCCCGAGGCGGTCGCTGGCGCCGGGGGCGAGGTTCTGCAGGAAGACGTCCGCCGTCGCCAGCATCGCCTTCATCAGCGCCAGATCGCCCGGGTCCTTCAGGTTGAGGACGACGCTCTCCTTGCCGCGGTTGAGCCAGCCGAAGGCCGCCGAGGTGCTGCCCAGCGCCTTGTCGTAATCGCGCGCGCGGTCCCCCTCCCCGGCTTCCACCTTGATGACGCGGGCGCCGGCATCGGCCAGCCGCATCGCGCAGAGCGGGCCGGCGACCGCCTGGTCGATCGACACCACGAGGATGCCGCTGAGCGGGCCGGACGACGGGGAAGCGGCGGCGGGGCGAGGCATGGGGGAAGGCTCCGGTGTCATTTCTGCTGCCCCGTCACCTTGTCGAGGCCGACGAGCCGGTCGAGCAGGAGGACGAGGACGAAGGCGATGTAGATGGTGGCGGCCGAGACGGCGGCGATCATCGGGTCGACCGAGTACTGGACGTAGTTGAACACCTTCACGGGGATCGGCGACTGGGCGATCACGGTGTTGAAGATGCTCACCTCGACGTCGATCCAGCTCATGATCAGCCCGAACAGGCAGCCGGCGATGATGCCCGGCTTGATGAGCGGCAGGGTCACGAGGAAGAAGGTGCCGAGGCCCGAGGCGCCGAGGTCCTGCGCCGCCTCCTCAAGCGAGGTGTCGAAGCCCTCGAGCGAGGCCAGGGTCGTGCGCACGATGTAGGGGAGGATGATGACGACGTGACCGACGAGCATCGCCTCGAAGCTGCGGGCGAAGCCGAGCGCGCCGGAGATCTGCAGCACCCCCACCCCGATGATGATGGCCGGCAGGATCAGCGGCGACAGGAACAGATTGCCCAGCATCTGCGCGCCCGGCAGGCGGCCGCGCTTCAGCACCAGCGCCGCCGGGACCCCCAGAACAAAGCCGATCAAGGTCGAGCCGAAGGCCAGACGGGCGCTGAGCAGGATGGCGTCGACATAGGAAGGGTCGGCCAGGAAGCGCTGATACCAGCGCAGGGTGAAGCCGACCGGCGGAAAGGCGAGATATTCCGTCGTGGTGAAGGAAATCGCGATGACCACGGCGAGCGGCAGCACCAGATAGATCAGCACGGCCCATGCGATGATCGAGATCAGCAGCGGTCCCGCGGCATCGCGGGCGCGGGTCAGGCGGCGGCTCATGTCGACGTCCCCCGTGCCGGCCGGCGCTCCATCAGCAGCGTGTAGGCGATGATGAGCGCGAAGCTCGCCACCAGCAGCACCACCGCGATGGCGCTGCCCAGGAACGGATTGAAGACCAGCATGAACTGGTCGTAGATCAGCATCGACGACACCACGGAACGCCCGCCGCTCATGATGCGCGGCGTCACATAGCTGGAAATGCTGAGCGTGAAGACGATAAGCGTGCCGGCGACGATGCCGGGGGCGCTGAGCGGCAGCGTGACCTTCAGGAAGGTGGCGAAGGCCGTCGCCCCGAGATCGCGCGAGGCCTCGCGCAGCGAGCCGTTCATGTTCTGCAGCACGCTGGCGATGGCGAGCACCATGAAGGGCAGCATGACGTAGATCATGCCGATGATGATCGCGACCTCGGTCGACAGAAGACGCAGCGGCCGATCCACGATGCCCAGCAGCAGCAGCGTCTCGTTCACCAGCCCCTCGCGCCCGAGAAGCACGATCCAGCCGAAGGAGCGCACGATGTTGGAGGTGAACAGCGGCATCAGGATCAGGATGAAGCATAGCCGGCGCATTGTCCGGCGACGCTCGATCAGGCTCATGTAATAGGCCAGCGGATAGCCGAGGATCAGCGTGGCGACGCAGGTCACCAGCGCGATCCAGAAGGTGTAGCCGAGGACGCGCCAGTAATAGGCTTCGCCGAGGACGGTCGCGTAGTTCGCCAGCGTCAGTTCGCCCGCCTCGTTGGAGAAGCTGTCGACCACCACCATGCCCAGCGGCGTGACGAAGAAGACGATCAGGTAGATCAGGGGGATGCCGAGCAGGATCGCGGCCCAGAGGCGGTTGATGCGCATGGCTCAACCCGTCAGCACGCGGGCGGCTTCGCGCGCCCATCCGATGCGGACCGGCGCACCGGCCGGCAGGGTGTCCTCGGTGCCGGCGCCGGCCTGCTGGATGACGACGGACTGTCCGTTGGCGATCTTCACGAAGAGCCGGGTGGCGTTGCCGATGAACACCCGGTCGGTCAGCGTGCCGGAAAGACTGACGCCCCCGGCCGGCGCGGCGCCGACGCGGATCTCCTCCGGGCGGACGAGCAAGGTGGGTGCGCCGGCGCCGGCCGGCGCGCGGTAGGGCAGCGGCTCGGCTTCGCCGGCGATGCGAAGCGTGCCGTCGGGACCGGCCTCCAGCGGCAGCAGGTTCGCCTCGCCGATGAAATCGGCGACATAGCGGCTCTGTGGCCGGGCATAGATGTCCTCGCCGGTGCCGACCTGGGCGATGTCGCCTTCCTGCATGACGACGATCCGGTCGGCCATGACGAGGGCCTCCTCCTGATCGTGAGTCACGAACAGGAAGGTGATGCCGAGCTTCTGGTGCAGGTGCTTCAGTTCCATCTGCATGCGCTTGCGCAACTTCAGGTCGAGTGCGCCCAGCGGCTCGTCGAGCAGCAGCACCTTCGGCTTGTTGGCGATGGCGCGGGCGAGGGCCACGCGCTGCTGCTGCCCACCGGAGAGCTGCGCCGGCAGGCGGTCGGCATAGGCGGTCATGCCCACCGTCTCCAGCGCCGGGTCGACGATGGCGGCGAGGCCGGCCTTGTCCACGCCGTTGCGGCGCGGACCGAAGGCGACGTTGTCGCGCACGGTGAGGTGCGGGAACAGCGCGTAGTTCTGGAACACCATATTGACCGGCCGCCGGTTGGGCGGCTCGCCGGCGATGGACCGGCCGCCGATGGCGATATCGCCGCCGTCGATGTCGACGAAGCCGGCGATGGCGCGCAGCAGCGTGGTCTTGCCGCAGCCGGAAGGTCCGAGGAGGGCGACGAACTCGCCCTCCTCGATGTCCAGCGACACACCCTTCAGCACCTGCAGCGACCCGTAGGATTTGGTCAAGCGGTCGATGGCGATCAGCGGCATGGGTTCAACTCCCCGGAGGCGGCCCGCACGCTCACTGGCGACCGAGCACGTCGCGGTTCCAGGCGTCGACGATCTCCTGCCGGTGCTCGTTGATCGCGATGGCATCGGAGAAGCGCAGATCCTTGATCGAACCGTTCGGCCCCCAGGGCAGGCGGGCCTTCGCCTTCTCGCTGAGCGAGATGTCCTTGACCGAGGGACCGTAGAAATAGTTCTCGACGAAGCATTTCTGCGCGTCGGCGGTCAGGGCGTGGTTGATGAAGGCATAGGCCGCCTCGGACGGCTTGATGAGGTGAAGCCGGGTGCCCGAGGCGAGGCCGCCCTCCTTCGGGATGACGAAGCCGACCTTGAACGGGTTGGCGTCCGCCAGCGACCAGACCGCGCCGCTGTCCAGCACGCCGATGATCGCTTCCTTGCGGGAGAGGATGTTGCTGGCATTGCCGCCGGAGTCGTAGAACGCGGCGACCTCCAGCTCCTTCATCTTCTCGACGCCGGGCTTCAGGTTGTCGATGCCGCCGCCGAGCAGTTCCGAGACATAGACCAGCATGGGCGGGCCGGAACCGTCCGACATGGAGGGCCAGGTCGACAGGCCCTCATATTCCGGCTTCCACAGGTCGAACCAGGAGGTGGGAGCCTCCTTCACCTCGTCCTCGTTGTAGACAATGCCGACCGAATAGTAATAGTCGTCGAGCCCGGTGATCTTGCCGTCCTTGTTCTTGTGGACCGCTTCCGGGATGATGTTGGCGATGTTGGGCACCTTGGCCGGGTCGATGTCCTGGAAGACACCTTCCGACTCCGCCGCCTGCGAGACCTCGCCGTCCAGCCAGATCACGTCGAGCGACTGATTGCCCTTCTGCTGCTTCAGCTTCGCGACGGTGACCGACGACACGCCCTGATCCACCGTGACCTTGATGCCGGTCTTCGCGGTGAAGGTGTCGATGACGCATTTCTGCAGCGTCTGGCCGTGCTTGCCGCCGAAGGCCGCAACCACGAGCGATTCCTGCGCGCTGACCGGTGCGATGCCGAGCGCGGCCAGGACCGTTCCTCCGAGGAGATAGGAAAGGCACCGATTCATGACGTTCCTCCCTTTGAATGTTCTTTTCGTTGGCCGGCGCATTGAAGCGGATCGGAACGGGCGACGTCAAGATATGTGTCGACAGATTTTTATCCGCCACTCAAACACCCGGCGATGTCATCTGGCGCCAAGCCTTCATGCCTCGCCGGCGCGGCGTACATCTAATTAGCTGATGCTCCGTACTTTTCCGTGATTCAAGCGCCTTCTCTGCCAGGCATCGCGGCATACAGGCCCACTTGGCAGGTGCGATCCAAGCGTTCGCCGATAAGCGATTTCTGGTAATTATGTCGACATGACATGCCGCGTCAGGCCGAATGCCATCCACGCGGGAACCTCCCCGGAAGTCCGCCGCGAATGGACGGAATGCCGATCCTGTCGACAGGATCGGCCGCGCGGCGGTAGATTGCTTCCGGAAGCCCGGCCGACGCCGGCGACGGGCAAAGCGGCGGAAGGCGACCCTTTCCTTGACGACGACCACCTTCGAGCGCGCCGATTCCTGGATCGCGACGCCTCCCTCCAGCCAGCCCGAATCCTTCCTCAACGCCGTTCTGGTGGTGCGCCGCATCGTCGCCGAGCATCACGACCGGCCTTCACTGGTCTCGCGCGTCGCCTGCGAGGTGGGCGCGGAGATCATCGAGAACATCCGCCAGAGCGGGGAGGACCTCAGCTCGGTCGAACTCGCCGAGCGCTACGAGACCAGCCGCACGCCCATCCGCGAGGCGCTGCTGCTGCTGGAGAAGGAAGGACTGGTGCGCATCCCCCAGCGCCGCCGGCCGCATGTCGCGGTGCTGGACATCGAGGAAGTGCGCGAGATCTATCGCGTGCGTGCCGTGCTCTTCGGCGCGGTGGCCTCGGACGCGGCGACCCTGCGAACGCCGGAGGACATGCAGGCCCTGCGCGAATTGCTGGCGCGCCTCAGCGCCGCCCATGACGCGCACGACCTCTCCGCCTATCTCTGGGCGAATGTCGAATTCTACAACCGCCTCACCATCGCCGCGCGCAACGCCACGGCCAAGCGCATCCTCGATTCGCTGCTGCTGCGCACGCTTCGCCTGCGCCGGCTGTCGCTCTCGCAGCCGACACGCCGCGAGAAATCCATGGCACACCACGTCCAGCTCATGAACGCGCTGGAGGAGCAGGACGCACCGCTCGCCGACGTCCTCATCCGCTCCAACCACCTGCACGCGCTGGCGGTGCTGGAACAGATCTACGCCGACGGCGGAATCCCCTCCCCGATGCGCTCGCGCCGCCGGCGGCGCCAGGCGGCCGCGGCGGCGCTGTAGCCCCCTTCGGGCGCAGGCGCGTCAGCCCTCGCCTTCGATCGGCACCAGGAACCGGCCGTCCTCGATGCGCTTGACGCCGTCGACATAGAGCGTCGGCTCAAGGATGACGCCGTCCATGTGGATCTTGGACATGATCGAGCCGCCGACATCGACATTGGTGCCGAGGCCGAAATGCATCGTGCCCATGATGTTCTTGTCCTCGCGCTGGATGCCGCGGATGACGGCCTTGGCGTTGACGCCCACCGACGCCTCGGCGGGGCACATATAGGCGTTGTCGTCACCATAGGTGGCGAGGAAGTCGCGCAGGATGCGCGCATCCGCGCCGCCGTCGATCTTCACCACCCGGCCGTTCTCCACCGTCAGTTCGATCGGCGAGGAAAGCTTGCCGAGGTGGTGCATGGTGAGGTCGATCACCAGCTTGCCGTTGGCCGTGCCCTCGATCGGGGCGACGTTGAACTCGCCGGTCGGGTACAGATAGTAATAGAGCTTGCCGGCCGGCCGGTTCTCGTCCTTCTGGAAGTTGATGATCTTGTAGGGATCGAATTCCGGGCCCGGCAGCGGCGGGATCCAGACCATGTTCTCAACGCTGTAGGTGAAGTCGGTGCCGTAGCGCGACGTCACGCGGCAGGTCTTGGCGCCCTCGCCGAACACGTTCTTGCCGACATAGTGCTTGCGCACGGCGATCTGCTTCATATCGTCGGCGATGGCGCCGGACTGCAGCCACTCCAGCCGCATGCCGCCATCGAGGCAGATCGAGGGAATGCCCGCCTCCATGGAGCGCAGGCTGGCGGCGCAATGGAGCATGCCGGTCGACGAGCACAGGACGTTGACGTCCGACTTCATCATCGCCTCGCACACCGCGGCCGGCGGGTCGTAATAGTCGGCGGGGCGGCGGCTGAAAAGGCAGAGCGTCGCATCCGCCTCGATGTCCGCCAGAATGGTCATGATGGCCTGCCAGACGCGCGGATCGTGCTCGGTGTCCGACAGGATCAGGACGCGCTGGCCCTTCTTGATGTTGCGCACCAGCGGGCGGCGCAGATGTTCCAGCGTGCCCGTCATCAGGCCACTCACTCCCGACATTTTTTCTCTCCTGATTGCCGAGCAGCGCGCTACGGCGTCAATGGCATTAGTGTCGACATTTTTATAATTGAGGTCAAGAGGGGCTCACCCCCGCACGACATGTCGGCCAACGGTTTATGGCTTTCTTATAGGACTCTAAGCCGCTTCGGGGGGCGACAAAAGGAGCCCCTCGATGTCTGGGACGCGATTAAATGTCGACTATCTCGCGGTCGAGGCCGGCATCAGGCAGAGCGCGGCGCCTCCCAGCGCGAGCGCGCCGAGCAGCAGGAAGGCGATGGGGAAGCCGGCCAGCGCGGCGATGCCGCCGAAGATTGGCGGGCCGAGTACGATGCCGAGATAGGAGAACAGCAGCGCCCCGCTCGCCGCGAATCCGGCCTGCGAGGCCGGCACCGCCTGCATCAGGCTGGCGAGGAACACGCCGTTCCATCCGCTCGTCGTTCCGCCCAGCAGGAAGGCGACCAGCGCGATGACCCAGTCCGGCGTGTCCGGACCCAGCGCCCAGGCCATGACGCAGGCGGCGGCCATGCCGAGCCCGATGGCGCCGAGCGTGCCGCGCAGCCGCCCGATCCGGTCGGCGATGAAGCCCCAGCCGATGCGCCCGCACACCGCCGCCGCCTGGCTGATGCCGAGCATCATGCCGGCGGTGACGAGGTCGCGGCCGAGTTCGCGCATCACGAACACCACCAGCAGCGAGCCGACGACGAGCTGCAGCGCGCCATAGATCGTCGACGCGAAGGACATGGCCAGCAGCGCGCGGTGCCCCAGCATCAGCCGCAGCGGCGCCAGGAACCCCGCCCGCACCACCGGGCGCGGCTCGCGCCGCTCATGCCGCACGATGCCGAGCAGCCCTCCCGCCAGCAGCCCGGACAGCGTGACCGTCCCGCCGACGATGAAGAGCGCCGTCTCCAGATCGGACCGCACCACCAGCGCCGGCACGATCAGCCCGGCAAGCATGCCGCCGAGCGGCACCGCCGTCTGCCGCACCGACAGGAAGAGCGCGAGATTGGCGATCGGCTCGCCATTGGCGATCGCCTGCTGGCCGGCCGGGGTGAGCGGCCCGTAGCACAGCCCCATCAGAGCCGTCGCCAGCAGGACGAAGGCGAACGAGCCGAGGCCGAAGAGCGCCAGCGCGCAGCCCCCGGCCGCGATACAGGCGAAGCTCAGCCGCAGCGGCCCTATGCGCGGAATCACCGAAGCGGTGGACAGCGTGCCGATGGCGACGAAGACGTAGCTCGCCGCCACGTAGAGCCCGGCCGTTTCCGCGGGAAGGCCAAAGGCCGCGGTCACCTGCTCCGCCACCACCGGCGGCGTCAGCACCATCATCGACATCACGGTCTGCGGGTACATGGTGGCGAACAGCAGCGCCAGCGGGCCGTGACGGGACATTGACCTTCCGCAGAACCGGACGGCGCGGGCGGCCCGCACCGGAAACGCCGCTGGATCGTTCGACCGTCCGGCGACGCCTTGATTTATCGTTTTCCACCTAAGGCACGCCGCCTTCATGCTGTCAACTTGCTAGCCAGTCGCGTAACGACAGGTTAAGTCGGTATAACGTTTACCAAACAGGAGAAAGCGCGTGTCGGCTCCCTATGAGACCCTTCGGGTCGAGACCTTCGATCATGTCCAGTTGCTGACGCTGAACCGTCCCGCCGCGGGCAATGCCATCAGCCTCGCCATGGCGGAAGAGCTGAACCACTGGCTGTGGGAGCTGTATGTTGATGCCGGTGCCACGCGCTGCGTCGTCCTGACCGGGGCGGGCGAGCGCATCTTCTGCGGCGGCGGCGACATGAAGGAGCGAGCGACCATGGCTCCGCCCGCGGTGCGCCGCCAGCGCGCGCTGATGGAACGGCTGATCCGCCAGATCGCCGATTCCCCCGTCCCGATCCTCGCCGCCGTGAACGGCGCGGCGGTCGGCGCCGGCTGCGAGATCGTCGCCGCCGTCGACTTTGCCTATGCGAGCGAGGCGGCCCGCTTCTCGCTGCCCGAAGTCCGCCGCGGCATCTCGCCGGGCGCCGGCGCGACCCAGACCATTCCGCGCGCCTGCGGCATCCGCCGGGCCAAGGAGATGATCCTGACCGGCGCGATGTTCTCGGCCGGGGAAGCGCTCGACTGGGGACTTGTCAACAAGGTGGTGCCCGCCAGCGACCTTCTGAAGGAGACGCTGGCGGTCGCGCACAGCATCGCCTCCAACGCCCCGCTCGCCGTCCGCCAGGCCAAGCAGGCCCTCGACGTCGCCAGCGACACCGATTTCGCCACCGGCTTCCGCTTCGAACTGGTGGCGCACGCGCCGACCGCGCGCTCGCGCGACCGGCAGGAAGCCATCGCCGCCTTCGCCGAGAAGCGCGAGCCGGTCTTCCACGGCGAATGAGTCGGAGCCGGCGACGCGCCGGCTCAGTGATCGAAGACGGGCTTGCGGCGTTCGAGAAAGGCCGAGATGGCCTCCCTGTAGTCGGGCCCGTCGACGAGCCGCGCGGCGCTGACCTCATGCGCCGCGTCGCGCCCCTTCTCCCAGCCGATCCGGTCGATGAGGTTGGCGCTCTGCTTGATGGCGCGCACCGCCGTCGAACTCTTCGCGGCGATCAGTTCGGCGAGTTCCATCGCCTTCGGCAGCACCTCGGCTTCCGGCAGCACATGGTTCAGGAAGCCGACGTCGCGCAACTCCGCCGCGCTGAGGCGCCTTCCGGTCAGGATCATCTCGCGGATGAAGCTCACCGGCAGGTTGAGCCGGTTGAAATAGGATCCCGCCCCGCCGGTGAGGCTGCGGTCGACTTCCGGCATGGAGAAGAAGGCGGTATCGGCCGCGACGACAATGTCGCAGAAGCTGGCGAACACCATGCCGCCGCCGATGGCGGGCTTGGTGACGGCGGCGATGGTCGGACAGGAGAGATTGTAGAAGCGGTCGGTGATCCCCTCGACATAATCGTGCCGCGCCCGCCGCGTCTCGGCGGTGAAGGAAAGGAATTCCTTCAGGTCGCCGCCGCCCACCCAGGCGCGCGCGTCCGGCTTGCAGGCGAGGACGACGACGCGGATCGCCGGGGTCGCCTCGATATGGTCGATGACCCTGTCCAGGCTCTCATAAAGCTCGCGCGAGAGCGCATTGACCGGCGGGCGGTCGATGGTGAGAACAGCGACGCCGCCGTTCGTCACAAGGTGAAAGAACTCGAAGGCCGACTCCTCGGACATTGACTGCAGTTCCTCGCTCGCTGTGTTTCCCGGCGCTTCGCCACCCGCGCGCGAACCGCGCGGCGGGCAGGCGAGCCAGCCGTTACCCGCAGGCTACCATGCGAGATCGCGGTCGGTAAACGTTTCATTCATGCACCGCCGCATGATCTTAAGTAGCCGTCGTCACATACGAAACAGTCATAATACGTTTTAGCTTCTCGCGCGCGGGCGCCCTCCTTTCGGCCATCGAATCGACGCCGCGCGTTGCGCTACCCGGGACGCTCCCGCGCCGGAGACCGCAAGCGATGGCGCGCCGCGGCGGCAGTTTGGCGAGGAGGGTGCACGATGAGATCGCAATTGCGCCGAGCGCGCTTTTTCCCGGTAACTTGATGCCGCGCGCGAACGGCCGGCGGAGCTTCATCCAGGCTGATGGACCATCCAGTGGTCCATATATGCCCGCGGATGTGCTCGCCTTCGCCCGCTGGTGCGGCAAGGATCTGCCGAGCGAGGCGGAATGGGAGTACGCCGCCAGCGGCGGGCACGACGGGAGCCCGGGCGCGCGCGCCTGCGCCCACCCGGGCCGCCCCGGAAATCGCGTGTCTTTACCTTGAAAGGAAAGCTGCGCATTAATTGCCGACCTGCAGGCGTCGGAAACCGTTGAACATGATGACGGCCTTTTCATCACTGGCGGCGGCGTCATGTTCAAGGCTCCGGACACCGGCGTTCCCGACATCGGTCGCGGGGGTCCAGGGTCGCGCGGGTGCCGGCTTGGCGAACCTTCGACCCCACCGCGATGACCGACGATAACCGATGGAACCGCGAGGAGCCTTCCATGCGCGCCGTGATGCTGTGTCTTGTCCCTGTCCTTTTGGCCCTCGCTGCCGCGCTCGGCTTGCCTCGGCCGGCGGCGGCGGAGAACTATCTGTGCGATCAGCAATTCGCCCTGTGCACCTCGGCGCCCTGCATTCCGCAGCCGGGAAACCCCGATATCTCGATCTGCATGTGCGATGTGCAGGAGGGGCCGAACCTCGCCACCGTCGCCTGTGACACGGTGAAGCCGAGCACCGACGCGGAGGGCGTCCGCACCGTCTATTCCCAGTTCGCGCTGACCCAGTTCGAGCAGGGCAAGAAGGGGCTGCGCTGCGAAAGCGGCACGCCGTGGTCGCAGTGCCTCAACAAGATATGCACCGTCGATCCCGCCAATCCCGACAAGGCGATCTGCGCCTGCGACGTGGTGCGCACCGGCGAATGGCAGACCGCGGGCGGCGATTGCGGCGCGGCGAGTTGCAAGACCGCGTACTGGTCGGGCGCCCTCCTCGCCGATTCCAAGAACAATGCGGAATTCATGATGCAGCAGCTCAAGATCGCCAAATCGCCCGCCGAGGCGTGCCCCGCTCCCAAGCCATAATCGGATGGCGGCGTCATTCGACAGCGGCAATCACAGAGGAGCGGCACATGCGCAAGATCGCGCTTGAAGAGCATTTCACTACCCCTGAGCTCGGGAAATATGTGGCAAGACCGACGCAGAGCGACGCGCTGTTTGCCGATGTCGAACGCCGCCTGGCCGATTTCGACCAGTTGCGGCTCGAAATGATGGACCGGACCGGCATAGAGCTGATGGTGCTCTCGGTCACCACGCCGGGGGTGCAGGGCGTCAGCGATACGCAAGAGGCCATCCGCCTCGCCCGCGACGCCAATGATTTCCTTGCCCGCGAGGTGCAGAAGCGGCCGGATCGCTACGCCGGCTTCGCCCATCTCGCCATGCAGGACGCTGAGGCGGCGGCGACCGAACTTGAGCGCGCCGTCGGGCAACTCGGCTTCCGGGGAGCGCTCATCAACGGCCAGACCAACGGGCATTATCCTGGAAACACCCGCCTCGCCCTATCATGCCGCTGCAATTGACGGAGTTCAAATCGACACGGTGTCGCTCGATGTGCCTGATACCGGCGGGCGCCCACTTGTGATTGAGGGCACGGGTGGGCTGATGGTGCCGCTTAGTCGCAGCACGCTTTATATTGACATCTTTGCGCGATGGCAGCTGCCGATCGTGCTTTGTGCGCGCACTGAGCTGGGCACTATCAATCATTCGCTGCTGTCGATCGAGGCGTTGCGCAATCGTACGATCGAAATTCTCGGGATTGCATTCATTGGCGAAAGAAATTCTGAAAGTGAGAGCGCTATTTGCGAGATCGGGAGGGTCCGGTGGCTCGGTCGGTTGCCCCGGCTTTCTCCTCTCACGGCAAACTCGCTGCGAGCCGCGTTCAGTACCTCATTTCGCCGCGATGATTTCAATCTGTGATGTCAAAAAAGAAGTCACCGATCTGGCATCCATTCACGCAGCACGCGCTCCAGGACGAGATGACCAAAATTGTGCGCGGAGAGGGCGCGTATCTTTATACCGCGGATGGCCATCGTATCATCGATGCGATCGCATCCTGGTGGGTCGTGACCCACGGTCATTGCCATCCAAATATCGTCAGCGCCATCCAGAAACAGGCGGAACAGCTCAACCAGATTATTTTTGCCGGCCACACTCACGAACCGGCTGAAGAGGTTGCTGCTCTGCTTTTGAAACTTGTGCCCCGTGGTCTCGACTACGTGTTCTTCTCCGACAGCGGCTCGACTAGTGTGGAAGTAGCGCTAAAAATGGCACTCGGCTACTGGCATAACATGGCCAAGCCACGAACGCGCATTGTGGTGATGCAGCACTCCTATCACGGCGACACGGTGGGGACGATGTCGGTTGGGGCGCGAGGCGTCTTCAACGCGGCGTACGAGCCACTGCTGTTCGATGTTACTTCAGTCCCGTTTCCGACAGGCGGGCATGAGCAGGCGGCGCTCGATGCGCTCGAAATTGCATGCCGGACTGAAAATCCGGCAGCCTTTATTGTAGAGCCATTGATCTTGGGTGCGGGCGGGATGCTGATGTATCCTGCTTGGGTGCTAAAAGAAATGAAGCGGATCTGTGAGGCCTCTGACGTTCTATTCATCGCCGACGAGGTCATGACCGGTTGGGGCCGCACGGGAACATTATTCGCTTGCGAGCAGGCGGATGTGTCGCCGGATATCGCCTGCTATTCCAAAGGTCTCACGGGCGGGTCGCTTCCGCTCGCAGTAACGCTCTGCCGCGCCGACATTTTCGACGCGCACTATTCGAAAGATCGTACGCGCACGTTCTTTCACTCGAGTTCGTATACGGCGAATCCAGTGGCGAGTGCCGCCGCAAAGGCGAACCTAGATCTTTGGCAAAATCAGGAATCTAGCGAGCGGGTAGCTTCCGTTGTCGCGATGCAGGAACAGGGAATTGGGCCATTCCGCGCCGACGCGCGTTTCAAAAACGTCCGGCGGACCGGCACGATTACGGCACTTGATCTAAAAGTGCGCGATGGAGGGTACCTCGCCGGCATCGGTCCGAAGCTTCAGGCCTTCTTTAACAGTCGAAACCTTTTGCTGCGTCCACTTGGCAACACAATCTATGTCATGCCGCCTTATTGCGTCACGGCGGCAGACCTCGAGGAAATATACGCCGCCATCAGCGATGCGGCTGACACGCTGGCTTGAAAGAGAATTGGGGGAGTTAATTCGTCGCAACGCAGCTGCCACGTTTTTTGCGGCGAGCTCAGTCATCGCCGATGGACGCTGAGCAACTTGCTTCATAGTGAATCTGCTGCTTCGATGAGTTCAAGTTCGTTCAATCGTCTCATAAACGAATATGAAACCGAGGACACGGAGGAGAGAGCATGAGTTCAGAGGTTCCAAAAAAACGCTGATCCCGCCGGACATCTTGGCAAGAAAGGGCGAGATGTCGGTCGTCTGTTTAAATGCCTATCGCCCGAAACAGCAATTTGAGATGGTTGCGTGTCCCCGCGCTAGCCAGCCTCACCCCGCCGTTCTAGTGGTCGGCATCAGCTTGGGGGGTAATCGATACTGGCGGCAGGGTCTGGTTTTGGCTGGTCTTTTTTCGTACGGGACCGCGAGATCAAGCAACCGCCTCTTGATAAATGGATCGGCTCGGCTTGCGAGGTCGCGGGGCAAATTGGCTCGTTGTTTGTTAAATTGGCTCGTTTGTTTGTTAAATTCGTCTTCCAGGATGGATCACCAAATAATCCGGTGGGTCATTGTCCCAAGTTAGTTTTGATCGGCGCAGTCAGGCGCACAAAATCACGGGTCTCCTCGGGCGGCTCTCAAAGGAAACGTTCGGGAGAATACAATGCGCGTCAATCACCCTCTAGGAATATATTCCATAATCTATGTTATGCGAATAATATCAATATCTTACCAGAAGACTGGACGAAGATAAAATCCGCAAGGGTGTCGTACCCTTGCGGCTAAATTCCTTTAAACGGCTGGGCAATAACGCGTCGAGCTCTGTCTCGCGCCCCGCCAGGAGCGACGAAGTCGGTGCAATGGCTTCAGCCTGAGTATTCACCTTGGAGGCCGCAAAAGTGCTCGAGTTGGGTTCGGCTCGTTCTCGGTGTGAATCGGCGCCGAACCTTGACCCCGCGTATTGCCTCACCTGAGAATGTTACTTTCGCTTGACGGATATAGTTCCGACTGTCGGCCGGTCCGAGGTTGCGTCATTGCTCGCAGGATCGGAGGGACTGGGGGCGTCGCGGAGTGCCCATCACACGCAGCGCCGCCCCCAGTCCCGGGATCACCAATGGCGGCCGGTGCCGTACCCCCCGCCATGCGAGGGACGATCACCTCGGCTGCATTTCGTCTGAGCGATCGCAACAAGCGCTGCACGATGGTGTGCTGCGGCGGCCCAAACTTTTCGGGGGAATGTTCGGCGAGGCGACCGAGGATTGCCAGCGCGGTCAGACGAGGCTCGGCCGCCAGCCAGCGCTCGATGTCAGCGCGGTGCGGATCGAGAATCGATGGCATTCTGACACGCTTTTTATATGGCTTGTGCATGCGCCGATGGATGATGCGCTGCTCCCCCAGATGCACATCATTGCCAAGCCTCTTCGCGAACGCTGCTGCGTTCGTTGTCGGTGCCGGTAGGCTGGCTACTGCCGCGAGCTTACTCGCGCGGGCGCCGACGCGCGTGCCAGGCTCCGCCTGAGCGTCCCTCATCTCAGCCAGCAGAGCCACAGGATCGAGCGTGCGATAAATCTCTCGAAGACGCCGCTTGACGGCCCTGCTCAATTTCGGGTGCGCTAGTGCGCGCTCATAGGGCGTGGCCGGAACATGATAACGCTTGATCACTTTTGCGCCTTCGCGTCGCTTGTACTTTAGCTTAAAGGACGGCTGGAAGAAGTTGGTGTGCAGCCGAGATGCAGCATACAAACGTTCCAGCACACGCGTCGTCTCGCCGCCATCGAAGCGACCGTATCCCACAAGCCGTCGGACGACCGCGCCGTTCTTCTGCTCGACGAAAGCTTGATCATTCTTCTTATAGGCGCGCGAACGCGTCACCTCGATTTTTTGCGCGCGACACCAGGGCACGACGACATCGTTCATGAACGCGCTGTCATCCTTGATAGGAGCGCCATAGGTCGGGCTTCGCTGCCGCCGGGCCTCCGGCGAAATTCCGACATGACTGGCCAGCGCCCGAACCGCATGCTTGCGATGCCAGCCCGTCACCGCGCAAAGTTCGTCGAGAATGCGCCCCTTATCCATCCGCCCCGCTGATCGATAGCGGTCCACCACCGCCGCCGTGATCTCGCGCCGCGTACCCATGCTGATTCCATCCTGCCATCGGCGATACCGATCCGATTCGGTATCGCCGCCCCACTCCTGACGATCAGTTCTCCGGTAACATTATTGATGAGGCAATGCGCCCCGCTGATATGAAGTAAATCAGGACGTTACAGCGCAGATCGGCGTCCAGACCCCGCGCCGATTTACAATCTCTACGACGCATGGCGCCTGCTGCACGTCGACGGGCTGGATTGGAAACAGGTCAAGCTCGCTACGCTCGCGATCGGGGCGGCCACGCGGGACCTGAACTGGCGGACGGCCTCGCTGGATGGATATAGCTACGACACCAACGAGCTCCGCGGAAAATTGCTGACCGTCGTGAAAAGCGACATGTTCGACAAGGACGGCAGCCCGGAAGCCTGGTGCGAGCGCGTGCTGGCCGAATGCCAAGAACGACTGGCACCCTTGTTCGAACATGATAGCGGCGAGAACCTCGGCGACCCGCTCAGCTTGGGTGCCCAGAGTTGTGCAACGTATTCAGGGGCCCTAAAGGTGAGGCAACCTGGACGCCTGAAGAGGCAGGCGCCCTATCAGTGACGGCTGGGGGAGACCCCCAGCCACCCTGATGGGCCTCCATAATGGCTGCGACCTGGCTGTAAGTCGAAACCAGATACGGAACGAGATAGGTCAGGCCCATCTGTACCAGAACCGATGAGCTCAAAGTCTGTGTGAGAAATACGTCATAGTGGTTGATAAGGTTGAGAACCGTTCCCACCACCAGCGAAACGAAGATTGCCCGCCTGACAGTCGGGCGCCTTCGCGAATGAGTTAGAGCCATTTTAATTGCCGTATCCCCCGTTTATTGCCCGCCGGTCGGGCTAGCAGGTAAAGACGTCACGAGCCGAGCGGATTTCGCTTCCACCAAGGCTTTTCGGTTGGCATTTGGACACTGCTGCCGGAGGGGCAAGTCGAGGCACCTTCACCGACTTCACATCTCTTATAAAAATCTATACAACTCTCTATGAGTATTGTACATTGATGTCGACACGGGTGATCGGCGGATCATTCGGGCGTTGCGCTGCTGGGGCGGCCCTGTCTGGAGAGCTAAAGTCAGGGCCGGCCGAGTCTGGGGGAGGACAGGATTGCATGCCAGGCCCACTTGAAGGCGTACGAGTCATAGACCTGACGACGGTGATCTCGGGTCCGATGGCGACAATGATTCTCGCTGATCAGGGAGCCACGGTCATCAAAGTTGAGCGGCCGGAGGGCGACTACACCCGACAACTCTCAACAAGGCGCGGCGGGCTTTCAGCGTCCTATCTGAACAACAACCGCGGCAAGAAATCGGTTGTGATTGATCTAAAGGACCCATCTGGCCTGAACGCAGTAAAGCAACTTGTGGCAGATGCGGACGTCTTCGTTCAAAATTTTAGGCCCGGCGTCGCGGAGCGGCTGGGTCTCGGTTCCAACGCCCTCTGTTCCTCCAATCCTCGCCTTATCTACACATCGATTGTTGGATTTGGCTTCGAAGGCCCACTCGCCGACAAACCCACATACGATCCCCTGGTCCAGGCGGTCTCGTCCTTGGCAACAGTGCAGGCCGGTTCTGACGAAGACCGCCCGAGGCTGATCCGCACAATCTTGCCGGACAAGCTGACCGCAATTCAAACTAGTCAGGCTATTGTCGCGGCCCTCTTAGCACGCGAGCGTTCAGGCGTCGGACAAGAGATCAGACTTTCAATGTTGGATACCGTTGTCGCCTTCCTCTGGGGGTCTGACATGAACGGGCATACCTTTGTAAACGACGAGCTGCATCGCGAAGAGGCGCAGTCCTTTTTGGATCTCATTTATGGCGCTGCGGATGGCTTTCTGAGCATCTCTGTGATGCAAGACAAAGACTGGGAAGGCTTGGCGAGAGCGACTGGCCGCCCAGACATATTGTTGGATCCGCGATTCGCGGATGCCGAGCTTCGAGAGGTCAACCGGGAAGCCAGGCTGACACTTACACAATCCATCGTGGCCGGATTCAAAAGGGACGAGCTTCTCGCGCGTCTCGAGGCTGCGGGGGTACCTTGTGCACCAGCGTTGACGCGAACCGAGATGCGGCATCACCCCCAGATCGCGGCCAACAAAACACTCATCGAATATGATCATCCCGTCGCCGGCCGCTTAAGACAAGCGCGGACGCCAGCCCAGTTTCTTGGTACGCCGACATCTCTACCATCACCGGCGCCGGCGCTCGGTGAGCACACCGCTTTGATTCTCGGCGATACCAAGGCTTGTGAGCCTGCGAAATGATAGATTTCTATTACGCTCCGACACCAAACGGCTGGAAAGTCGCGATCATGCTTGAGGAGTGCGGCCTCGATTACCGAACCGTGCTTCTGAGCCTGCCTACTAACGGGGATCAGTTTGCCGAGAGCTTTCTGGCAATCAGTCCGAATGCAAGGATTCCAGCGATTGTTGACCATAGCACAGGCATTCAGCCTGTGACCGTGTTCGAAAGCGGCGCCATCCTCCTCTATCTCTTCGAGGCGACAGGTCTTTTTGGGGGGGAGCCCTCATTGCGCAGCAAGGAGCGTAATGAGTGGCTATTTTGGCAATCGGCCAATCTCGGACCAATGGCAGGACAGCTGAGCCACTTTGTGAATTACGCGCCCGAGCGCTTCGATTACGCGCTAAATCGATATCGTGGAGAGTACGAACGCTGCATCCGCGTCCTCGAGACGCGTCTGTCGAGGGGAGACTACATCCTCGGAGAGTATTCAATTGCCGACATGATGACATTTCCGTGGATCTTTATAGCGAAGAGCTTAGGGATCGATTTGGCTGCGTTTCCGGCAGTGGCTGCTTGGCGGACCAAGATCAAGAGTCGGCCAGCGGTCAGACGGGCGGTCGATCTTCTCAAGGAGGCCCAGTTTACCAAAACGGTAAACGCGAGCACTCATCCCCACCTCTTTAACCAAACTGCACAGCACCTCGCGCCAAGATCGACCGGCCGCCAATGAGAATGACAGATGCTGGTGAAGCACGGTGGGTCACCAGTGGCGCGGGTAGGAGATGTCTCGCGTCAGCCATGACACTCTGGAGAAGAACTATCACCTAGGCAGGACTTCTCCGGAGGCGGAAAGCACAATGAGAGTTGCGGCTATTCAGGCGGCGCCGGTGTTTCTCGACTCGGCTGCGACGACGGACAGAGCCTTGGAGTTTTTGCGTCAGGCTGCAAGTGGCGGTGCGGAGCTGATCGCCTTTCCAGAGGTGTTCATTGCCGGATACCCTTCCTGGCTACGGGTTCCGTCGATCGCTGCGAACGACGCGCTGCTGAAGGTCGGCCACATCGCCTATCTGCGCAGCGCCATTGCTGCCAACGGACCTGAACTGGCGGCGATCTGGAGCGAGTCCGCAAAGCTCGGCGTGTTTGTATACGTCGGTTTCCTTGAACGGACGGCCTCTGGTGGCTCGGTCTACGCCTCGCTCGCTGCTATCCACCCCGACAAGGGAATTGTCGGGGTGCATCGCAAGCTCAAACCCACATTCCACGAGCGTTTGATCTGGAGCGACGGCGACGGTCGTGGGCTTGAGGTTCACGACTTCAAGGGACTAAGGGCTGGCGCTCTAAACTGTTACGAGAACTGGTTGCCGCTTGCGCGCCAAGCCTTGTACGCCCAGGGCGAGCAACTGCACGTCGCTGTCTGGCCCGGAGACCTAGTCGTGACCGAAAACATCTCACAGTTCATCGCAATGGAGGGCCGAGTCTATGTGATCTCGGCCTCTGGCTTGCTGCGCGCTACCGACATACCTGACGCGTTTCCACTCAGAGAACATATCGTCACAGATAGACGCGTAATAAACGACGGCGGCTCAATGATTGTTGCACCTGGCGGCTTGATAATCGCGGGACCCGTTATCGGTGAGGAGAAGATTTTGTATGCGGACATCGATGTGGAAATCGTCATGGGCGAACACCTCAAACTCGATCCTGCCGGTCACTACAGCCGAGACGACGTCCTTCGTCTGAAAGTCAACCGTGATCGATATAATCCAAGCGATTAGCGCGAGTGGTTTATGGGTCGATCGGCAAAGCTCGTAGCGCTTAGCAGCGTGCGCCATTGGTGGGGCTTATCTCCAAGCGTGATCTTCCCAGGCAAGTAAGTGACGAAGCGACACCAAAGAAGGCGATGTCCATCGGTTGCAAGAAGGCAGCCATAGAGAGACCAGGTCATGCCCAAATTGAAGCTGACTTACTTTGACTTTCACGGCGGGCGCGGTGAGCCTGCAAGACTGGCGCTCTCAGTTGGAGGGATCGCGTTCGAAGATGACCGCGTGTCCTTTGCCGACTGGGAGCGGCGGAAGGCAGATACGCCCTTTGGCTCTCTGCCTGTTCTCGAAGTAGACGGACAGACCTTGGCGCAGTCAAATGCCATCAATAGATATGTGGGCAGGCTCGTCGATCTCTACCCTTCAGACCTTTGGGCAGCGGCGCTAGAGCTATCGCTGAAAGTTGGTGACGGCGGGAATCGGGAAGGCGGCATATCGTGGGGGTGCTTGACGCCTCCACTTCTCCACCGAAGGAGCGATATGCCGTGTCCAAAGATAACATCATCAAGCTGATTCAGCCAGGAAACGTCGACGATCAACTCACCGAAATCTTGCGCAATGGGGCGCGTGCTCTGTTGGCCCAGGCGGTCGAGGCCGAGGTCGCGGACTTTCTCGGCAAGCATGCCGATTTGAAGACCGCGGACGGCCACCAGCGCGTCGTGCGCCACGGTCACCTGCCGGAACGCGAGGTGATGACCGGTATTGGTCCGGTCGCCGTCCGCCAGCCGCGTGTACGCGATCGCGAGGCGGACGCCGCCGATCCCGACCGCATCCGGTTCTCTCCGTCGACCTGCCGCCCTACATGCGCCGGTCGAAGTCGATCGAGACGCTGCTGCCGATCCTTTACCTGAAGGGTATCTCGACCGGCGACTTCTCCGAGGCGCTGGCGGCGCTGCTCGGCAAGGATGCTGTCGGGTTGTCAGCATCCGCCATCGGCCGCCTGAAGGACGGCTGGCTCGACGAGCACACCGCGTGGCAGAAGCGCGATCTGTCGGTGAAGCGCTACGTCTACATCTGGGCCGATGGCATCCATCTCCAGGCGCGCCTCGAAGACGAAAAGCAGTGCATCCTGGTGCTGATCGGCGCGACGCCGGAAGGCCGCAAGGAACTGGTCGGCTTCACCGATGGTGCCCGCGAGAGCGCGCAGGACTGGCGCGATCTGCTGCTCGACCTGAAGCGGCGCGGGCTCGACGTGCCGCCGCAGCTCGCCATCGCCGATGGCGCGCTCGGGTTCTGGAAGGCCGCCGGTGAGGTCTGGCCGAAAACGCGCGAGCAGCGCTGTTGGGTGCACAAGACCGCGAACGTGCTCGCCAAGTTGCCGAAGAGCCAGCAGCCGAAGGCCAAACGCGCACTGCAGGAGATCTGGATGGCCGAAACCAAGGCCGCCGCCGAGCTGGCGTTCGACGCCTTCATCGAGAGCTACACGCCCAAATACGAGAAGGCGGCCGACTGCCTGAGCAAGGACCGGGACACGCTACTGGCGTTCTACGACTTCCCGGCCGAGCACTGGAAACACCTGCGGACGACCAATCCCATTGAAAGCACCTTCGCTACCGTGCGCCACCGCACGATCCGATCGAAGGGGTGCCTGTCCAACAGGACGGCGCTCGCGATGGTCTTCAAACTGCTCGAGGCCGCGCAGAAAAGCTGGCGTCGTCTCGATGGCCACAACCAGTTGCCAAAACTCGTTCTCGGTGTGACATTCAACGACGGGATCGAGGTCATCGCCAAACCGAATGACCGCCAGCCCATAACCGCCGCCGCCTGACCGGTCAGGCCGTCACCAAAAATTGGCGATAGCTCCGGCGCTATGCGATGAAGCGATGGGTGCGGTGGAGGATATTACCAGTCAAATCGCAGCGACCGTATTGCTCCCGGAGAACGAAAAGAAGACGCGGCGAAAGGCGCTTGTTGACGGCCCAATCCCGTTCTACCTCACCCGACTTGGACAACGGCTCGAGGCGCATGGCGGACGCTATTTCGCTGGAGACCGGTTGTCGGTCGCGGATCTGAAGGTGCTAATGTTGATTCGGCAACTTACATCTGGAGTCCTGGATCATGTTCCAATGGATCTTACGGAGCGCATGGCGCCGGCGCTCGTCGAGCATAGCGAGCGGGTCATGAACGATGCGCGTGTAAAGGCCTACTATGCCGAGCACTGGATCGCCGGATTGACGGCGGTGCCGTCGCGGAGTTGGTAGGAATTGAGGTTGGCGTAGTCTCCGGGGTGATCA
>NZ_JAHBGC010000020.1:661466-1016181 GCF_018390645.1 Ancylobacter dichloromethanicus | reverse complement strand
TCGTGCCGATCGCGATGGAAGACAAGCTGCGCTTCGCCATCCGCGAGGGCGGCCGTACCGTCGGCGCCGGCGTCGTCGCCGCCATCATCGAGTGATATCGACAATCCCGAGGGGCGCGGGATCGCTTGCGCCCCTTTTTCGTGGAGCTCGTTACAGAGCCCGACTGACGAGCCCTCTGGGAGCCTGAAGTCAATGAACGGCCAGAACATTCGAATTCGCCTCAAGGCGTTCGATCACCGCATCCTGGATGCCTCGACGCGGGAAATCGTGTCGACGGCGAAGCGTACGGGCGCCCAGGTCCGCGGCCCCATTCCGCTGCCGACGCGGATCGAGAAATTCACGGTCAATCGGTCTCCTCACGTGGACAAGAAGTCCCGCGAGCAGTTCGAGATGCGGACGCATAAGCGTCTGCTGGACATAGTCGACCCGACTCCCCAGACGGTGGACGCGCTGATGAAGCTCGACCTCGCCGCAGGTGTCGACGTCGAGATCAAGCTCTGAGAGAAGGCGAAGGGACACGGCCATGCGGTCAGGCGTCATCGCCCAGAAGGTCGGCATGACCCGCATCTTTAACGATGCAGGTGAACATGTTCCGGTCACTGTGCTGAAAGTCGATAACTGTCAGGTGGTTGCTCACCGTACGCTTGAGAAGAACGGCTATACCGCCGTCCAGCTCGGTGTCGGCAAGGCGAAGCCGCAGAACACCACGCGCGCCCTGCGCGGCCATTTCGCCGTCGCGAAGGTCGAGCCGAAGCGCAAGATGGCGGAATTCCGCGTCGAGGAGACCGACCTTATCCCGGTCGGTGCCGAGCTGACCGTCGACCATTTCGTGGTCGGCCAGTTCGTCGACGTGACGGGCACCTCCATCGGCAAGGGTTTTGCCGGCGGTATGAAGCGCCATAATTTCGGTGGTCTGCGCGCCTCTCACGGCGTGTCGGTCTCGCATCGTTCGATCGGTTCCACCGGTGGCCGTCAGGACCCGGGCAAGACCTTCAAGAACAAGAAGATGCCGGGCCATATGGGCCATGAGACGGTGACCACCCAGAACCTCAAGGTCGTGCTGACGGATGTCGAGCGCGGTCTGATCGCGGTCGAGGGTGCGGTTCCCGGCAACAAGGGCGGCTGGATCCTGGTGGCCGACGCGGTGAAGAAGAAGCTTCCGGAAGCCGCGCCGAAGCCGGGCAAGTTCCGCCTTCCGGGCGCGGAGGCGGCCAGCGACGAGCCGGCGGCCGACGTGGCCCCGGCGACCGAGGCTGCGGCCGAGGAGAACGTGTGATGGAACTCGCCGTCAAGACTCTCGAAGGTGCCGAGGCCGGTTCCGTCACCCTGTCGGACGCGATCTTCGGTCTCGAGCCGCGCCAGGACATTCTGCACCGCTGCGTGGTGTGGCAGCTCTCGCGTCGCCAGGCCGGCACGCACCAGACGCTGTCGCGCGCCGACGTCAACCGCACCAAGCGGAAGATGTACAAGCAGAAGGGCACCGGCGGCGCTCGCCACGGTGCGGCTTCCGCTCCGCAGTTCCGCGGCGGCGCGAAGGCGTTCGGTCCGGTCTCCCGCAGCCATGCGAGCGAGCTGCCGAAGAAGGTGCGCGCGCTTGCCCTGAAGCATGCGTTGTCGTCCAAGGCCAAGGACCAGAACATCATCGTCCTCGACGATGCGGTGCTGTCCGAGCCGAAGACCAAGCTGCTCAAGGAGCGTCTGGCGGGTCTCGGCCTGTCGAACGCGCTCATCGTGTCCGGCGCTGAGGTGGATGCCAATTTCGGCCTCGCCTCGCGCAACGTCACCCATCTCGACGTGCTGCCCGTCCAGGGCATCAACGTCTACGACATCCTGCGCCGTCAGACCCTGGTCTTGACGAAGGCGGCTGTCGACGCTCTGGAGGCGCGCTTCAAATGAGTCTCGATCCGCGCCACTACGACGTGATCGTGTCCCCGGTGATCACCGAGAAGGCCACGATGGCGTCCGAGCACAACAAGGTCGTCTTCAAGGTTGCTCTGTCGGCTACCAAGCCGCAGATCAAGGAAGCGGTCGAGAAGCTCTTCGACGTCAAGGTCGAGAGCGTCAACACGCTGGTCCGCAAGGGGAAGACCAAGTTCTTCAAGGGCCGCAAGGGCGTGCAGAACGACGTGAAGAAGGCGGTTGTGACCCTCGCCGAGGGACACTCCATCGACATCACGACGGGTCTGTGAGCCGGAATTAAGGGACCAGAGACATGGCGCTCAAAACCTTCAAGCCGGTAACGCCGAGCCTTCGCCAGCTCGTCATCGTCGATCGCTCGGCCCTGTACAAGGGCAAGCCGGTCAAGACGCTGACCGAGGGCAAGTCGGAGGCGGGCGGCCGCAACAACACCGGTCGCGTGACCGTGCGCTTTCGCGGCGGCGGCCACAAGCAGGCCTACCGTCTGGTCGACTTCAAGCGCAGCAAGCGCGACATGGCGGCGACGGTCGAGCGTATCGAATACGATCCCAACCGGACGGCGTTCATCGCCCTCATCAAGTATGAGGACGGCGAGGTCAGCTACATTCTCGCGCCGCAGCGCCTCGCCATCGGCGATCAGGTGCTCGCCTCGAAGAGCGTGGACGTGAAGCCCGGCAACGCGGCGCCGCTCGGCAATCTGCCGGTTGGCACGATCGTGCACAATATCGAGATGAAAATCGGCAAGGGCGGCCAGATCGCCCGGTCCGCCGGCTCGTATGCGCAGATCGTCGGCCGCGACCAGGGCTACGTGATCATCCGCCTCAACTCGGGTGAGCAGCGTCTGATCCATGGCGAGTGCATGGGTACGGTCGGCGCCGTGTCGAACCCGGACCACATGAACACCAATCTCGGCAAGGCCGGGCGCAAGCGCTGGCTCGGCCGTCGTCCGCACAACCGCGGTGTCACCATGAACCCGGTCGATCACCCCCATGGCGGCGGCGAAGGCCGCACCTCGGGTGGACGTCATCCGGTCACGCCCTGGGGTTTCCCCACCAAGGGCAAGAAGACCCGGAAGAACAAGTCGACCACCAAGTTCATCGTGTCCAGCCGACACGCCCGCAAGAAGTGAGCGAGGGAAACTGAACTATGTCTCGATCGGTCTGGAAAGGCCCGTTCGTCGACGGCTACCTCCTCAAGAAGGCGGATGCTGCGCGTACCTCGGGTCGTCACGACGTCATCAAGATCTGGAGCCGCCGTTCCACCATCCTCCCGCAATTCGTGGGGATCACGTTCGGCGTCTATAACGGCAACAAGCATGTCCCGGTCTCGGTTTCCGAGGACATGGTAGGCCACAAGTTCGGCGAGTTCGCTCCGACCCGTACCTATTACGGGCACGCGGCGGACAAGAAAGCCAAGCGGAAGTAGAGGCAGGGTCATGGGAAAGGCAGCTCGTCCGCGCACGCTCGCGGATACGGAAGCCAAGGCGGTTGCGCGTAACCTTCGCGTCAGCCCCCAGAAGCTCAACCTCGTCGCCGGTCTTATCCGGGGCAAGAAGGTCGCGACCGCTCTGGCCGACCTTCAGTTCTCGCGCAAGCGGATCGCCGGCGACGTGAAGAAGTGCCTGGAGTCGGCCATCGCCAATGCCGAGAACAATCATGAGCTGGACGTCGACGATCTCGTCGTCGCCGAGGCCCATGTCGGCAAGGGTCTGGTCATGAAGCGCTTCGCGGCCCGTGCCCGTGGCCGTGCGAGCCGGATCGAGAAGCCGTTCTCGCATATCACCATCGTGGTGCGTGAAGTCGAGGAGAAGGCCTGATGGGTCAGAAGGTCAACCCGGTCGGGCTGCGGCTCGGCATCAACCGCACCTGGGACTCGCGCTGGTTCGCGAGCAAGGGCGAATACGGCCAGCTGCTTCACGAGGACATCAAGATCCGTGAAGTGCTGCAGAAGATGCTTAAGCAGGCCGCGGTCTCCAAGATCGTGATTGAGCGCCCGCACAGGAAGTGCCGGGTGACGATCCACTCCGCCCGTCCGGGCGTGGTGATCGGCAAGAAGGGCGCGGACATCGACAAGCTGCGCAAGAAGGTCGCCGAGATGACCAACTCGGAAGTCTTCATCAACATCGTCGAGATTCGGAAGCCCGAAATCGACGCGCGCCTTGTCGCCGACTCGATCGCGCAGCAGCTCGAGCGCCGTGTGGCGTTCCGTCGCGCCATGAAGCGCGCGGTGCAGTCGGCGATGCGTCTGGGCGCGGAAGGTATCCGTATCAACTGCGCGGGCCGTCTCGGCGGCGCGGAAATCGCGCGTCTCGAATGGTATCGTGAAGGGCGCGTGCCGCTTCACACCTTGCGCGCGGACGTGGATTACGGTACGGCCACCGCCTTCACGACCTACGGCACCTGTGGTGTCAAGGTCTGGATCTTCAAGGGCGAGATCCTGGAGCACGATCCGATGGCGCAGGACAAGCGCCAGGCGGAAAGTGAATCTTCGGGTGGTCGCTCGTCGCGCCGCGACGCGGCGTGAACAGAGTGATGAAGGAATAAGAGGCGCGACATGCTGCAACCAAAGCGCACGAAGTTCCGCAAGCAGTTCAAAGGCCGTATCCACGGCGTTGCGAAAGGCGGAACTGACCTCAATTTCGGCCAGTTCGGGCTGAAGGCCCTGGAGCCGGAGCGCGTTACCGCGCGTCAGATCGAAGCCGCGCGTCGCGCGCTCACCCGTCACATGAAGCGTGCGGGCCGGGTGTGGATTCGCATCTTCCCGGACGTGCCGGTGTCTTCAAAGCCGACCGAAGTCCGCATGGGCAAGGGCAAGGGCGCACCCGACTTCTGGGCCGCCAAGATCAAGCCCGGCCGCATCATGTTCGAGATCGATGGCGTGAGCCAGGATATCGCCCGTGAAGCGCTTCGGCTGGCGGCGGCGAAGCTGCCGATCAAGACGCGCTTCGTCGAGCGCATCGCTGAGTGACGGAGGAACAGATGACAAAGGCTTCCGACATTCGGACGAAGACCGCGGACGAGCTGCAGGACCAGCTGCTGGGCCTCAAGAAGGAGCAGTTCAACCTGCGCTTCCAGAAGGCGACCGGCCAGCTCGAGAACACGGCGCGGGTGCGTCAGATCCGTCGCGACATCGCGCGGGTCAAGACCATCCAGGCGCAGAAGGTCGCTTCGGCGGCCAAGGCTAAGTGAGGAGAGGGCGATGCCGAAGCGTTTGCTGCAGGGCGTCGTGGTGAGCGACAAGCAGGACAAGACCGTCGTGGTCCGGGTCGAGCGCCGTTTCACCCATCCGCTGCTGAAGAAGACCGTCCGTCGTTCCAAGAAGTACCATGCCCATGATGAGGGCAATGCGTGGAAGGAAGGCGACACCGTCTGGATCGAGGAGCACCGCCCCTTGTCCAAGCTCAAGAACTGGATCGTGGTCCAGGGCGAGAAGCGGGCTGAAGTCTGAGCGCCCGGAAACGGGATTGAGGGGCGCGCGCCGGTGACGGCTGCGCGCGGTTTTTGCGAGAAATAGGTGCGTCATGATCCAGATGCAGACCAATCTCGACGTGGCGGACAATTCCGGTGCGCGTCGCGTCATGTGCATCAAGGTGCTTGGCGGTTCGAAGCGCAAATATGCCCATGTCGGTGACATCATTGTGGTGTCGGTGAAGGAAGCTATTCCGCGCGGCCGCGTGAAAAAGGGCGACGTGATGAAGGCGGTCGTCGTTCGTACCGCCAAGGACATCCGTCGCGTCGACGGTTCCGTGATCCGTTTCGACCGCAATGCGGCCGTGCTGATCAACAACAACAAGGAGCCGGTCGGCACCCGTATCTTCGGGCCGGTTCCGCGCGAGCTTCGCGCGAAGAACCACATGAAGATCATCTCGCTGGCGCCGGAGGTGCTTTGATGGCCGCTAAGATCAAGAAGGGCGACAAGGTCGTCGTTCTCACCGGCCGCGACAAGGGTCGCACCGGCGAGGTGTTCGAGGTGATCCCGAAGGATGGCAAGGCGCGCGTGCGCGGTGTCAACCTTGTGAAGCGGCACCAGCGGCAGAGCGCGAACCAGGAAGGCGGGATCATCTCCAAGGAGGCCCCGCTTGACCTGTCGAACATCGCGCTCGCCGATCCGAAGGATGGCAAGCCGACCCGCGTCGGTTTCCTTGTGCAGGCGGACGGCACCAAGGTGCGCGTCGCCAAGCGCTCGGGGGAGAAGATCGATGGCTGAGACCAGCTACAGCCCGCGGATGAAGTCGCTCTATGAGGACGTCGTTCGCAAGCAGATGATCGAGCAGTTCGGCTACAAGAACGCCATGGAAGTGCCGACGATCGACAAGATCGTCATCAACATGGGCGTTGGCGAGGCGACGGCCGATACGAAGAAGGTGACGACCGCTGCTGCGGACCTCGCGCTGATCGCCGGCCAGCGGCCGGTGGTCACCCGCGCCCGCAACGCGATCTCGAACTTCAAGCTGCGCGAGAACCAGCCGGTCGGCGCGAAGGTCACCCTTCGCAAGACGCGGATGTTCGAGTTCGTCGACCGGCTGGTGAATATCGCCCTGCCGCGCGTTCGCGACTTTCGCGGCCTGAATCCGAAGAGCTTCGACGGCCGTGGCAACTTCGCCCTCGGCATCAAGGAGCACATCGTGTTCCCCGAGATCAACTACGACAAGGTTGATCAGATGTGGGGCATGGACATCATCGTCTGCACGACGGCGAAGACGGACGAAGAGGCGCGCGCGCTTCTGAAGGCCTTCAACTTCCCGTTCCGTCAGTAAGCATCCCCTTCCGGCTGTGGGGCGGGAGCCCCAAACGCGGAGACCTGGAGCAAGATCATATGGCGAAGAAGAGCTCGGTCGAAAAGAACGAACACCGCCGGAAGCTCGTGAAGAGCTACGCCGGCAAGCGTTCGCGTCTTAAGGCCCTGGTGAACGACAAGGAACTGCCGATCGAGGAGCGCTTCGCCGCGGTCCTCAAGCTCGCGCAGCTCCCGCGCAATTCGGCGAAGGTGCGTATCCGCAACCGGTGCGAGATCACCGGCCGGCCGCGCGCCTATTACCGCAAGCTGAAGATGAGCCGTATCGCGCTGCGCGAGCTCGGTTCGCAGGGCCAGATTCCTGGCCTCGTCAAGTCGAGCTGGTGAGGAGGGTCGATCCATGTCCACGACTGATCCGATCGGCGATCTGATTACCCGCATCCGCAACGCGCAGATGCGCCGCAAGGAAAAGATCTCCACGCCGGGCTCGCGTCTGCGCGCCAGCGTGCTGGAGGTTCTGGCGGCCGAAGGGTATATTCGCGGCTACTCGGCGTCCGAGCCGGTCAATGGCCGTAGCGAGTTCGAGATCGAACTCAAGTATTTCGACGGCGAGCCGGTGATCCGCGAGATTTCGCGTGTCTCCAAGCCGGGTCGACGGGTGTATTCGTCCGTCAAGACCCTTCCCCGCGTCGCCAACGGTCTTGGCGTCGCTGTCGTCTCCACGCCGCAGGGCGTGATGGCGGACCACGAAGCCCGCGACAAGAACGTGGGCGGCGAGGTCCTCTTCACGGTCTTCTGATCGGGGAGGAGAGAGAGCACATGTCCAAGATCGGTAAAGCACCCATCACTATCCCGGCCGGCGTCACCGCGTCGATCGAAGGCCAGAAGGTGAAGGTCAAGGGCCCCAAGGGGTCCCTCGAAACCACCGTCGTCGAGGAAATCGCCGTGAAGATGGAGGACGGGGCTATCCTGTTCTCCCTCAACGGCGAGACCAACCGCCACAAGGCGATGTGGGGCCTGTCCCGCACGCTGGTGGCCAATCTGGTCGAGGGCGTCACCAAGGGGTTCGAGAAGAAGCTCGAGATCAGCGGCGTCGGTTATCGCGCGGCGGTTCAGGGCAAGAATCTGAGCCTGGCGCTGGGCTTCAGTCACGACGTCAACTATGCGATTCCGGAAGGGATCCAGATCGTGACGCCGAAGCCGACCGAGATCGTCATCAGCGGCATCGACCGCCAGAAGGTCGGTCAGGTCGCCGCCGAGATCCGCGACTATCGCGGTCCCGAGCCCTACAAGGGCAAGGGCGTGAAGTACGCGGGTGAGTTCATCTTCCGCAAGGAAGGCAAGAAGAAGTAACGGACCCGAACCATGGCACAGTATCAGGACGCTACCGAGCGCCGTAAGGCGCGTGTCCGTCGTGCTCTCCGCACGACGGCGAACGGGCGGCCGCGCCTTTCGGTGCATCGCTCGTCGAAGCACATCTATGCGCAGATCATCGACGATGCGCGCGGCGTGACGCTTGCGTCCGCCTCGACGCTCGAGAAGACCCTGCGGGAAAGCCTGAAGACCGGCGCGGATGTCGCCGCGGCGCAGGCGATCGGCAAGCTCGTGGCGGAACGCGCCGTCGCGGCCGGTGTGAAGGACGTGGTCTTCGACCGCGGCGCCTTCATCTATCACGGCCGCGTCAAGGCGCTCGCCGAGGCCGCCCGCGAGGGCGGTCTCAACTTCTGAGATCACGAGCGGGATCCCCCCGCAGAACGACGAGGATATGATCATGGCTCGTGAACGTGAGCGTGAACGCGAGGATCGCGACAACACGTTCGTGGACAAGCTGGTCCACATCAATCGTGTCGCGAAGGTTGTGAAGGGTGGCCGTCGCTTCGGCTTCGCCGCCCTGGTGGTTGTCGGCGACCAGAAGGGTCGCGTCGGCTTCGGCCACGGCAAGGCGCGCGAAGTGCCGGAAGCGATCCGCAAGGCGACGGAAGCCGCCAAGCGCGCGCTGATCCGCGTGCCGCTGCGCGAGGGCCGTACGCTGCATCATGACGTGCACGGCCATCACGGCGCCGGCAAGGTCATCCTGCGGGCGGCGCCCGCCGGTACCGGCATCATCGCCGGCGGCCCGATGCGCGCCGTCTTCGAGACGCTGGGCATGCAGGACGTGGTGGCGAAGTCGTTTGGCTCGTCCAACCCGTACAACATGGTCCGTGCCACCTTCGAGGCCCTGAAGAACCAGGACAGCCCGCGTCTTGTCGCGGCGCGCCGCAGCCTCAAGGTGTCGCAGCTTCAGTCGCGCCGTCGCGTCGACGACGCCGAAGCGACCGACTGACGCCTGAGAGGTAGGGAAGCTAATCATGGCGAACAGCAGCAAGACGGTCACGGTCGAACAGACCGGCAGCCCGATCCGTCGCCCCGAGGACCAGCGGGCGACGCTGGTCGGTCTCGGCCTCAACAAGCTCGGGCGTCGCTCGACGCTCGAAGACACCCCGGCGGTGCGTGGCATGATCTACAAGGTCCGCCACCTCGTCCGCGTCGTCGAAGCGTGACGGCGCTGTAGGAGACTTGCGATGAGCAGCCTTAACGAGATCAAGGACAATTCCGGCGCCCGCAAGAAGCGCATGCGCGTCGGCCGCGGCATCGGTTCGGGCAAGGGCAAGACCGCGGGCCGCGGCGTGAAGGGTCAGACCTCGCGCACCGGCGTGGCGATCAAGGGCTTCGAGGGCGGCCAGATGCCGATCCATCGGCGCCTGCCCAAGCGCGGCTTCACCAACATCTTCGCACTGGACTGGAACGAGGTTTCGCTCGGCCGGCTCCAGACCGCGATCGATGCCGGCAAGCTGGACGCCACGGCGACCGTGACGCAGGCGACGCTGGTCGAGGCGGGCGTCCTGCGCCGCGCCAAGGACGGCGTGCGCGTGCTCGGCTCCGGCGAACTGACCGCCAAGGTCACGCTGGAAGTCGCTCACGCGACCAAGTCGGCGATCGAAGCGATCGAGAAGGTCGGTGGCACGGTGACGCTGCTCGCGTCCAAGGCCAAGTCCGGCGACAAGGCTGGCGAAACGGCGGTCTGACGCTTAAGTCAGTTCCGACCGAATTTTCAGGGCACAGACGAGGAGCGGAGCCACCATGGCCTCGGCAGCAGAACAGCTCGCGGCAAACCTCAACTTCGGTGCTCTGGCAAAAGCCGACGAACTGAAGAAGCGCATCTGGTTCACCCTGGGTGCGCTTCTCGTTTATCGGCTGGGCACCTATATTCCGATGCCGGGGATCAATCCCGACGCGCTCGCCGACGTGTTCAACACGGCGCAGCAGGGCATCATTGGCCTGTTCAACATGTTCTCGGGCGGCGCGGTTTCGCGCATGGCGATCTTCGCCCTGAACATCATGCCCTACATCTCGGCCTCCATCATCATTCAGCTCCTGACCACCGTCTCGCCGACGCTGGAGGCGCTGAAGAAGGAAGGCGAGTCGGGCCGCAAGCAGATCAACCAGTACACCCGCTACCTCACCGTGGTGCTCGCCGTGTTCCAGTCCTACGGCATCGCCGTGGGCCTCGAAGGCTCGGGCGCCGTGGTTGCCGATCCGGGCTGGTTCTTCCGCATCTCGACCGTCGTGACGCTGACCGGCGGCACCATGTTCCTGATGTGGCTGGGTGAGCAGATCACCTCGCGCGGCATCGGCAACGGCATCTCGCTGATCATCTTCGCCGGCATCGTGGCGGAACTGCCCTCGGCGATCGCCAACACGCTGGAACTCGGCCGCCAGGGCGCGCTTTCCACCGGCATCATCCTCGCGGTGATCCTGATGGCGGTCGCGGTGATCATGTTCATCGTGTTCATGGAGCGGGCGCAGCGCCGGCTGCTGATCCAGTACCCGAAGCGCCAGGTCGGCAACAAGGTGTATGACGGACAGTCCTCGCACCTGCCGCTGAAGCTGAACACCTCGGGCGTGATCCCGCCGATCTTCGCCTCCTCGCTGCTGCTCATCCCGACCACGGTGGCGAGCTTCATGCAGGGGCAGGGGCCGGGTTGGCTGACCACCGTGACGACGCTGATCGGGCACGGCCAGCCGCTGTTCATACTGCTCTATGTGCTGCTCATCGTGTTCTTCTGCTTCTTCTACACCGCGATCGTGTTCAATCCGACCGAGACCGCGGACAATCTGAAGAAGCATGGCGGCTTCGTTCCCGGCATCCGCCCGGGCGAACGCACGGCCGAGTATATCGACTATGTGCTGACTCGCATCACGGTCATCGGTGCGGCTTACCTAGCCATAGTGTGCCTGTTCCCGGAGATTCTGATCTCCTACGCGGCGGTTCCGTTCTACTTCGGTGGCACATCGCTGCTGATCGTGGTGAGCGTGACCATGGATACGGTGGCCCAGGTCCAGGGCCATCTGCTGGCGCACCAATATGAGGGGCTGGTCAAGAAGGCCAAGCTCAGGGGGAAGCGCCGATGAGGCTTATACTGCTCGGACCTCCGGGGGCGGGGAAGGGCACGCAGGCGCAGCGTCTGGTCGCCCGGCACGGCATCGTGCAGCTCTCGACCGGGGATATGCTGCGCGAGGCCGTCCGTAACGAGACGCCGATTGGTCTGAAGGCCAAGGCGGTGATGGACGCCGGCAAGCTGGTGTCTGACGAAATCGTGATCGGCATTATCTCGGATCGCATTGACCAGCCCGATTGCGCGAAAGGGTTCATCCTCGATGGCTTTCCGCGCACCGTGGCGCAGGCCGAGGCGCTGGATCGCATCCTGACGGAGAAGGGCCTGAAGCTCGATGCGGTGATCGAGCTTCAGGTCGACCAGGAGCAACTTGTCCATCGTATCATCCAGCGGGCGCAGGAAACCGCGGCGCGCGGCGAGCCGGTGCGCAAGGACGACGATCCGGAAGTCTTCAAGACCCGGCTCGAAGCCTTCAACCGCGACACCGCCGTGGTCGCTCCCTATTACGCGGAGCGGGGCATGCTGGCGGCGATCGACGGGATGAAACCGATCGACGAAGTGACCAGGGCGATCTCGGACGTTCTCGAAACGGTCTGAGATGTTGATCGGTGCGGCTTGACATCGGGGTGGAATCGCTCTATGTGCCGCGCTTCACTCAAGCGGGTGCCGCCGGTCGACGTCACGTTGATGATGTCGGGCGGCCTCGTGCGTATCTCCCGCAAGGGCCGGCCTCCACCGGACGCGGGGCGTTTTCATCACCGGCCCGTCCGGTTCACATGGAGAGAGCGACGTGGCTCGTATTGCAGGCGTTAACATCCCGACCAACAAGCGCGTGATCATTGCGCTTCAGTACATTCACGGCATCGGCGCGAAGAATGCGGCCGAGATCGTGGAGAAGGTTGGCATTCCGCTCGAGCGTCGGGTGAACCAGCTCACCGACCAGGAAGTCCTGCAGATCCGCGAGACGATCGACCGCGACTATATGGTCGAAGGCGACCTGCGTCGCGAAGTCTCGATGAACATCAAGCGTCTGATGGACCTCGGCTGCTATCGCGGCCTGCGTCATCGTCGTGGTCTGCCGGTGCGCGGTCAGCGTACCCACACCAATGCCCGTACCCGCAAGGGTCCGGCCAAGGCGATCGCCGGCAAGAAGAAGTGAGTCGAGCGGGCTTCATGTGCCCGCTTTTCCGCGCCGGCGCCGCGTGCGTCCGGCGCATTCGTTACGATTAATGTCCCGAGCGCCTGGAATGACGGGCGCGTCCGAAGGATCCGAGGTCTATGGCTAAAGAAGCTGCCCGCATTAAGCGCCGTGAGCGCAAGAACATCGCCTCCGGCGTCGCGCATGTGAACGCGTCGTTCAACAACACCATGATTACGATCACCGACGCGCAGGGCAATACCATCGCCTGGTCGTCTGCCGGCGCCATGGGCTTCAAGGGTTCGCGCAAGTCGACGCCGTATGCGGCGCAGGTCGCGGCCGAGGATTGCGCCCGCAAGGCGTCCGATCACGGCATGCGCACCATCGAGGTTGAAGTCTCGGGCCCGGGGTCGGGCCGCGAGTCGGCGCTTCGTGCCTTCCAGGCGGCGGGTTTCACCGTGACGTCGATCCGCGACGTGACGCCGATCCCGCACAATGGCTGCCGTCCGCGCAAGCGTCGGCGCGTCTGACGCCTAATCATCCAGCGGCGCTTCGGGCGCCGCAGGGGCCGCTGTATCCGGCCTTCCCCCTCCCGCCGGGACCGGGGTGGAAGCTGCCGGGCAGGGAGTCCGGGGCACCGTCGAAACCAAGGGTGACGTCGTGATTCAGAAGAACTGGCAAGAGCTGATCAAGCCCGAGAAGCTTGAGGTCGCCCTCGGCAGCGATCCGAAGCGTCTCGCGACTGTTGTCGCCGAGCCGCTTGAGCGTGGCTTCGGGCAGACGCTCGGCAACGCGCTGCGCCGCATCCTGCTGTCGTCGCTGCAGGGCGCGGCGGTGACGTCCGTACATATCGATGGCGTGCTGCACGAGTTCTCCTCGATCCCGGGCGTGCGCGAGGACGTGACCGATATCGTCCTCAACATCAAGGACATCGCCATCAAGATGGCTGGCGACGGCCCCAAGCGCATGGTCGTGAAGAAGCAGGGCCCGGGCGTCGTCACCGCCGGTGACATCCAGACCGTGGGCGACGTGCAGGTGCTGAACCCCGAGCTGGTGCTGTGCACCCTCGACGACGGCGCCGAGATGCGCATGGAGTTCACCGTCGACACCGGGAAGGGCTATGTCGCGGCCGACCGCAACCGGCCGGAAGACGCGCCGATCGGGCTCATCCCGGTCGACAGCCTCTATTCGCCGGTCAAGAAGGTCTCCTACAAGGTCGAGAACACCCGCGAGGGCCAGATTCTCGACTATGACAAGCTGACGCTGACCATCGAGACCAACGGCTCGGTCGGTCCCGAGGATGCTCTGGCCTATGCCGCGCGCATCCTGCAGGACCAGCTCGAAATCTTCGTCAACTTCGAAGAGCCCAAGCGCGAGACGGAAAGCCCTGTCATGCAGGAGCTGCCCTTCAACCCGGCGCTGCTCAAGAAGGTGGACGAACTGGAGCTTTCGGTCCGTTCCGCGAACTGCCTGAAGAACGACAACATCGTCTATATCGGCGACCTGATCCAGAAGACCGAGGCGGAGATGCTCCGTACCCCGAACTTCGGCCGCAAGTCGCTGAACGAGATCAAGGAAGTTCTCGCCAGCATGGGCCTGCACCTCGGCATGGAAGTGCCGGGCTGGCCGCCGGAGAACATCGAGGATCTCGCCAAGCGGTTCGAAGATCATTATTGAGCATTGAGCGCGGCGTTCGAGCCGTCACCCGTATCTCCCGGCTCGAAAGCCGTCGCATTTAGGAATTTTGCCATGAACCACGGCAAGACGTATCGCAAGTTCAACCGCACGGCCGAGCACCGCAAGGCCATGTTCGCCAACATGGCGCAGGCCCTGATCACCCATGAGCAGATCATGACCACGCTGCCGAAGGCGAAGGATCTTCGCCCGGTGGTCGAGAAGCTGATCACCCTCGGCAAGCGCGGGGGGCTGCATGCCCGCCGCCAGGCGATCGCCGAAGTGCGTGACGTGGCGGTGGTGCGCAAACTCTTCGACGTGATCGGCCCGCGCTACAAGGAGCGCAATGGCGGCTACACCCGCATCATCAAGGCGGGCTTCCGCCATGGCGATTCGGCCGCGATCGCGGTGATCGAACTGGTCGATCGCGACGAATCGGCCAAGGGCGCGGCGGACCTGGCCCGCCATGAAGCCACCAAGGCCGAGGAAGCCGCCGCCGCGTGAGCGCGACGGCCGGTCGACGGCAGGGTGATGGATCGGGGGCGGCTTTGCCGCCCCTTTTCTTTTGCCCGGAGATTTTACGTGCGAAGCCGGGGCACGGTTGCCCTTTCTCCGCCGCAGGGCGGGGATTATATCTGGCGCCATGAAACGCTTTGTCCTCATCGTCGCTTCGCTTCTCGCCGCCGCTCCCGCGCTCGCGCAGGCACCCGCTTCCGGCGGGCCGCGGGTGCCGACATCTCGCGCCGAGATCGGCCTCAGCTTCGCGCCCGTGGTGGCGCGCACCGCGCCGGCCATCGTCAACGTCTATGCGCTGAAGACCGCCCGGCGGGACAACCCGCTGCTGGAGGACCCCTTCTTCCGGCGCTTCTTCGGTGACCGCGGCGGGCCGGACGTGCCCGGCTTCGACATGCCGCGCGAGCGCGTTCAGCGCTCGCTTGGCTCGGGTGTTCTGGTCGACCCCTCCGGCATCGTCGTCACCAACAACCATGTCATCGACGGCGCCGACGAAATCCGCCTGTCGCTCGCCGACAAGCGTGAATTCGATGCCGAGGTGGTGCTGCGTGATCCGCGCACCGACATCGCCATTCTCCGCATAAAGGACGGCAAGGGGGACTTTCCCTCGGCGACGCTGGGCTCGTCCGACGACCTCCAGGTCGGCGACATCGTGCTGGCGATCGGCAACCCGTTCGGCGTCGGCCAGACGGTGACGCAGGGCATCGTCTCGGCGCTCGCCCGCACCCAGCGCGGCATTACCGATTACGGCTTCTTCATCCAGACCGACGCGGCCATCAATCCCGGCAATTCCGGCGGCGCCCTTGTGGATGGGGCGGGCCGGGTGGTCGGCATCAATACCGCCATCTTCTCGCGCTCCGGCGGTTCGCAGGGCATCGGCTTCGCGATCCCCGCCGACATGGTACGGGTCGTGCTGCAATCGGCGCTGTCCGGCAGCACGGTCGTCCGCCGTCCGTGGCTGGGAGCCGATCTGCAGCAGGTGACGCCGGATATTGCCGAAGGGCTGGACGTGGCCCGGCCCACCGGTGCGCTGGTGCAGAACATCTTTCCCGGCAGCGCGGCGGAGAAGGCGGGCCTGCGCGCGGGCGACCTCATCGTCACGGTGGCGGGGCAGGAGGTCGACGATCCCGATGCCTTCGGCTTCCGCTTCGCCACCCGCCCGCTGGGTGGGTCGGTCGATCTGGGCATCATCCGGCAGGGCAAGCCTGTGACGCTGAAGGTCGTGCTGGAGGCCGCGCCGGAGACGGTGCCGCGCGACCAGATCACCATTTCCGGTCGCTCGCCGCTCTCGGGGGCGACCGTGGTCAACCTCTCGCCGGCGGTGATCGAGGAGATGCGCACGCTGGACGCGGTCAAGGGCGTGGTGATCCTGTCGGTCGAGGAAGGTTCGCCCGCCGAGCGCACCAGCTTCCGCGCCGGGGACGTCATTCTCGACATCAATGGTGCACCCGTCGCCACGACGGCCGACCTGCAGCGGATCACCCGCGTGCCGGTGCGGGCGTGGCGGGTTACGTTGCAGCGCGGCGGGCGGGTCATCTCCGCCCTGCTGCCGGGTTGAGGCGGCCTTGTCCGATCTCTTCGCCACCGCCGGACTGGAGGGCACCGCCCCGCGGCCGCTCGCCGACCGGTTGCGTCCGCAGAAGCTCGCCGAGGTGGTCGGCCAGGAACACCTGACCGGGGAGGGTGGCGCCCTCACCCGGATGATCGCCAACCGCGCGCTCGGCTCTCTCATCTTCTGGGGCCCGCCGGGCACCGGCAAGACCACGGTGGCGCGGCTGCTGGCGCGCGAGACGGACCTGCATATCGAGCAGGTCTCCGCCATCTTCACCGGCGTCGCCGATCTCAAGAAGGTGTTCGAGGCGGCGCGGGGGCGCCGCGCGATCGGGCAGGGTACGCTGCTCTTCGTCGACGAGATCCACCGCTTCAACCGCGCCCAGCAGGATGGCTTCCTGCCGGTGATGGAAGACGGCACCATCACGCTGATCGGCGCGACGACGGAGAACCCGTCCTTCGAGCTGAACGCGGCACTGCTGTCGCGCGCCCGCGTGCTGGTGTTCAAGTCGCTCGATGCCGAGGCGATCGAGCGGCTGCTCCGGCGCGCCGAAGAGCTGGAGGGCCATCGCCTGCCGCTGGACCCGGAGGCGCGCGCTGCGTTGGCCGGAATGGCCGATGGCGATGGGCGCTACCTGCTCGGCCTCGCCGAGGAACTGCTGTCGCTGCCGGAGGGGCCGGACCTCGATGTGCCGGGTCTTGCCGCGACCATGCAGAAGCGCGCCCCGATCTACGACAAGGGGCAGGACGAGCACTATAACCTGCTGAGCTGCTTCCATAAGAGCCTGCGCGGCTCCGACGTGAACGGCGCCATGTACTGGGCGGCGCGCATGCTGACGGGTGGCGAGGACCCCGGCACGGTGTTCCGCCGCCTGTGCTGCGCGGCATCGGAGGATGTCGGCATGGCGGACCCGCAGGCGATGCCGCAGGTGGTGGCGGCGTGGACCGCGTTCGAACGGGTCGGCTGGCCGGAAGGGCGGCTGTTTCTCGCCCAGGCAATCGCCTATGTGGCGACGGCGCCAAAATCGAACGCCGCCTATGCCGCCTTCAATGCCGCGCTGGCACTGGCGCAGAAGACCGGCTCGCTGCCGCCGCCCAAGCACATCCTCAACGCGCCGACCAAGCTGATGAAGGAACTCGGCTACCACGCCGGCTATCAGTACGATCATGATTTTCCCGATGCGTTTTCGGGACAGGAGTTCTTTCCCGAAGAACTTGCCGGCGATCCCAGGGCAGAGTTCTATTCGCCGAACGAGCGCGGCTTCGAGCGCGACGTGAAGAAGCGTCTGGACTATTGGGCGCGGCTCCGCGCGGAGCGGCAGGGCCGCAAATAGCGCAACGACGAGACGGGCGAGGCTTGGGCGTGCAGGGAATTCTTCTCATCTTCATCGGCGCCGGCATTGGCGGGGTGTTACGCAATGCGGTCGGTATGACGGCCATGCGCTGGTTCGGCATGGGGTTCCCGTTCGGCACATTGGCGGTCAACGTCATCGGCAGTTTCATCATCGGCCTCGTCGCCGGATGGCTGACCTTCATGGCCAGCGGCGGCTGGACGGTGCACGCTCGCGCTTTCCTCATGACCGGCATTCTCGGCGGGTTCACCACTTTCTCGACCTTCTCGCTCGACACCGCGCTGCTCGTCGAGCGTGGCGAGATGGGGTTGGCGGTGCTCTATGTCGGCGTTTCCGTGCTTCTGGCGCTGGTGGGTGTCTTCGGCGGCCTGGCGCTGATGCGCGCTCTCGCGTGACGCGGGCCCCGGTCTCGGCTATGTGCTGGGGCGAGGAGTAACCGATCCATGGCCGTTGAGACACGCCGCGTCGACGCGGACGAAGAGGGCATGCGGCTCGACCGCTGGTTCAAGACGCATTTTCCCGACCTTTCCTTCGGCCACCTGCAGAAGCTGCTGCGCAGCGGGCAGGTGAGGGTGGAAGGCGGCCGGGTGAAGACCAATACGCGTCTTTCCGCCGGGCAGGCGATCCGCATCCCGCCGCTGGAGGAGAAACCGCAGCTCTCCGCCGCCGAGCATCTGGAGGCCGAGGAGGCCAAGGCCCGTGGCGAGGCACCCCCGCCGCGGGCGCCCCGCACGGCGCCTTCCGGCGACGGCGAGGAGGAGCTTGCCGCCCCGGCCGTGCGACGCGCCAGCGCCGACGACAAGGACGCCCGCGCGCTCAAGGACATGACGCTGTACGAGGACCGCGACGTGCTGGTGCTCAACAAGCCGTTCGGCCTTGCCGTGCAGGGCGGCTCGGGCACCTATCGCCATGTCGACGGCATGCTGGAGGCGCTGCGCGGCTCCGACGGGCAGAAGCCGCGCCTCGTCCACCGCATCGACAAGGACACGTCCGGCATCCTGCTGGTGGCGAAGTCGCGCCTGTCCGCCTCGACGCTGGCCAAGACCTTCCGCTCGCGCTCCGCCCGCAAGGTCTACTGGGCACTGGTGCCTGGCGTGCCGCGGCCCGCACAGGGCCGCATCTCCACCTATCTCGCCAAGGACGAGGCGGCGGAAAAGATGCGCGTCGCCCGCCATGGCGACGACGAGGCCAGCCACGCCATCTCCTACTACGCCGTGGTCGACCACGCGGCGCAGAAGCTCGCCTGGCTGTCGATGAAGCCGGTGACGGGCCGCACCCACCAGCTGCGCGCCCATGCCGCTCATATCGGCCACCCCATCGTCGGCGACCCGAAATATTTCGACATCGAGAACTGGCCGCTGCCGGGCGGGCTGCAGAACCGCCTCCACCTGCTGGCGCGACGCCTCGTTATCCCGCATCCGCGCGGCGACAAGCTGATTGACGTCTCCGCGCCGTTGCCGCCGCACATGCAGCAGAGCTGGAATGTGCTGGGCTTCGACGCCTCGCAATACGACCCGATCGTCGACGCGCCGGAAAGCTGAGCCTAGCATGCCCCTCCCAGCCATGCGGCCAGCGAGGGGCAGCGCTGCCGGCGCCGCGCCAACGGCGGATGGCGCGGGATCGGGCGATAGGCTACGCACGGGGCGATCGGTCCCTGCCGGAACGCCTCCCATGTCGCGCTTTGCCTGTCGTGCCGCCCTCCTGCTGGCGTTGAGCCTGGGCATCAGCGCCCCGGCCTATGCCGCGCAGGACTGCGCCGGGCGGCTCGGCACCTCGCGCGTCATGGAGGTCGATCCGGTCGGCCTCCAGGTCGGTACCAAGCAGTTTCCGCAAACGCTCGATCTCGCTGACCGCGAGGTCGTGCTGACCTTCGACGACGGTCCGCATCCCGGCACCACGCCGGCGGTGCTGAAGGCGCTGGCGCGTGAATGCGTACGCGCCACCTTCTTCCTCATCGGTCGCCATGCCGCCGCCCATCCCGACCTGGTGCGCCGGGAGATAGCCGCAGGCCATACGGTCGGCCATCACAGCATGACCCACCCGATGACGCTGGCCGATATTCCCTATGAGAAGGCTGTGGCCGACATCGAGAAGGGGTTGAAGGCGGACGACGAGGCCGCCTATGGCGCCGGCGGGACGCGCCCGCGCGTGCCGTTCTTCCGCTTTCCCGGTTTCGGTTCCTCGCCGGCATTGCTCGCCTATCTGAAGCGGCGCGGCATCGGCGTGTTCGGTGCGGATCTGTGGGCGTCGGACTGGAATCCGATGACGCCGGAGGCGCAGCTCACCCTGGTGATGGAACGGCTCGACCATGCGGGGCGGGGAATCATCCTCTTCCACGACACGCGGGCGCAGACGGTGAAGATGCTGCCGGACTTTCTCGCCGCGCTGAAGCAGAAGGGCTACCGCGTCGTCCACATCGTCCCGCCGCCGCCACAAACGGCCGTGGCGCCGTGAGCCCGGTGCCGGACCGGCGAAAGCGAGCCCGCAAACGACAATGGTGACCCGAGGGTCGCTGTATGTTCCCGGTACCGGACGATTTGGCGCGGTCGGGACCTGTGTGAAACTGGCAGATTATCAAATTGCCAGCGAAGACTGCCGCCGCCCACCGGCTATTGCACGCCCAGGCGTATTTACTCCGCCTCCGACCTGACCCGAGAAACGAAACGCACGCCGAGGTCGGGCGCTTCGTTTCGCATACGGCGTCAGGGCCGGCGACTTACGCGGCGCGGGCGCGGCGCGACGTCTCCCCCGCGATGCAGGCACACCGCAGGATATCGTTTCAATCAAATCCAGCAACTCTATCAATTTCTCCGTGCGCCTCCTATATTACCGGAATGGGAGCGCCCCCCCTTGCGGGGGCGGGGCACGAGCTCCGGGGCGCTAGGAAGACGATGGGAAAGACGGACAAGAACATACTGACCACGGCCGAGACCGCCAGGCTGCTCGGCGTGTCGGTTCGCACGGCGCAGTTGCTCATCGAGGGTGGTTCCGTGCCGTCGTGGAAGACGCCGGGTGGGCACCGCCGCGTCTACCGCGCGGACATCATGGAACTGATCGAACGACCTGCGCCCGGCTCGCCCCTCCCGTCCGCCACCGTCATCATCGTCGCGGGGCCCGAGCGGCTCGCGGGTTATGAGCGCCAATTCGCCGCTGTCCCCGAATGCACGGCCGAGGCCTTCGCCGGTGTCCACCAGGCGATGTTTGCCATCGGCTCGGCCCGCCCCCACGCTATCGTCGTCGATCTCGAGCCGCGCGATGCCGAGCGGCTGGCGCTGCTGCGCAGCCTTGCCGCCAACCCGTTGCTTGGTCATAGCCGGCTGCTCGCGGTCTCGGCTGCGGGCGCCGTCGTCGGCGCCGATCTGCCCGGCTGGGTCGTGCGGGTGGGGACTGCCGAACAGGCGGCCGCAGCGATACGTGCGTCGGTGGTCCCTGCCCATGCGCCATCCGCACCCGCTGATGCGCTGTTTCCCATCGCGCTCAACGAGAGCCAGAGGCTGGTCGCACTCGAGCGCTCGGGGCTGTTGGATACGCCTCCCGAGGAGGCGTTCGACCGCCTGACGTGGCTGGCGGCGCGCAACCTCGACGCGCCGATCGCGCTGCTGACCCTGCTCACGCCCACGCGGCAATGGTTCAAGTCGCGCTTCGGCCTGGACACGCCGGAGACCCCGCGAAGCTGGGCCTTCTGCAACCATACGATTCTGCAGAAGGGCGTATTTTCGGTGGAGGACCTCCCAAGCGATCCGCGTTTCGCCGACAATCCCGCTGTTGTCGGCGATCCGGGCTTCCGCTTCTACGCCGGAGCCCCCGTCCACGACAATGAAGGCTTTGTTGTCGGATCGCTGTGCATCATCGACCGTCGGCGCCGCAAGCTGGACGACGCCGAGACGCAGACCCTCCTTGCACTGGCCGCGCTGGCATCCGACGAGGTGCGGCTGCGCACCATCGAGCGCCAATTGCGGGACACGCTTCGCAAAGTGGAGCGGGAGGCGTCCGGGCGGGGTCGTACATCGCCGTCGAGCCCGCCGGGGAAGCGCTCGGCTAACGAGCCGCGTGAGGGTGATCGACCCATACCATCGCCGAAACAATCACGGCGACGATGGCAATGAAAATTAGCCGGCTTACTAATGACGGCGGAGAGGCCGGCTCGGAATCGAGCTGCCTTACATAATTGACGATTTCCCAGCGGTTGAGGCCGATGTCGCGCAACATCCGGTCGTCCATATCGTGGAGTGTGGCGACGTCGCGCGCCAAACGCGCTTTCGCCCGCCCGCCGAGCGGCCGACGCTTGCGTTTGCGGCATGGCCGGCCATGTGCTCGTTGCGCCAGTTCAGCGGGGATCGTCGGGCAGTTCCGCTTCTCGCCGCAAGGACAGAAGCGCCACCGCCAGCAGGCCGCCAATGAGGCCGATGTGCTCGACCGCCGTGTGAAAGGCGATGGTCCTGAAGGGCTCTTCGGTCATGGCCCAGAAATGGTGGACCAGGGGGACCGTCAGCCCGGTGAACGCGGCCAGCATGGCGGCGCCGAGCCACACCTGGCGGCCGCTGATAATGAGCAGCGACGCCGCCAGTTGCACGGCGATGGTGGCCATGTTGAAGCCGATGGCGGGCTCCAGGCCCGCCCGCGCCATTTCGGCAACCCCGTCATCGAAGTTGAGGGACTTGGATATCCCGCTCAACCAGAACGGCGCCGTGATCAAAAGGCGCGCGAGACATCTCAATGCCGGTCGATCAAGAATGCGCATGACCGTCTCGTTCATGTGTTCTTCCTTCGCGTGAGTTTTATCCAGCGGTCTCGACAAACCGCGCTGAACCGGCGCAGACCTCTTTGCCGGCCAGCCTGCCCGGTGCGGCCGGGCCGCCCCCGCCGCAAGGGCGCGAGACAGGTCTTTATCCGGCTGCGGACCGGCACTGAGGCAGCGGTACTTCAACCCTGGCGGGCGGACACTCTCGGCCTGTCGCGGCAACTTCGTATGAAGCTGACGATCATCCGAACCCCTTCACCCCGGAATCTTGACCACGAGTTCGGTATAGCCGTGGATGAAGGTAGAGGCCGATCTCACAGGGGGATGGCAGATCTCTATTCTCTCGAAACGCTTCAGAATTTCTTCCCAGAGAATCTTTATCTGCAGATCCGCCACGCGCGCGCCGACGCAGCGATGTATGCCGGCGCCGAAGGAAAGGTGCCGGCGGGCGTTCGGGCGGCTGAGGTCGAAACGCTCGGCGCGCTCGAAGACGCCCTCATCCCGATTGCCGGAGAGATACCAGAGGATGACCTTGTCGCCCTTCCCGATGGTCCGGTCGCCGAGGGTGACGTCGCGCATGGCGGTCCGGCGCATATGCGCGACCGGAGTCTGCCAGCGCAGTATCTCGGGTGTCAGGCCGGACATCAGTTCAGGGTGTTTGCGCAGCTTTGTCAGTTCCTCGGGGAAACGGTCGAAGGCGACGACGCTGCCGCTGATGGCGCTCCGGCTGGTGTCGTTTCCGCCGACGATCAACAGCAGGATATTGCCATGAAGCTCAGCGCGCGGCATGCCCCGCGTCTGCGCCCCGGACGCGAGCATGGAGATCAGGTCATCGCCGGATGGGTCATTTAACCGTTGTTCCCAGATCGCGTCGAACGCCGCGAAGCACTCCTGCATGACGCGCAGCTTGTCCGCGACGGTCGGGAAGGCGGGACTGCCGGGAAGCGCGACCGTCGCCTCCGACCATCGGATCAGATCGCGGCACCGCTCCTGTGGAAAGCCGAGCAGCAGGGCGAGAGTGCGGGCCGTGAGTTCGATGGAGACCCGGTCGACCCAGTCGAACGCCTCGCCAATCGGCAGTTGATCGAGGATTTCCTCCGACCAGAGCCGAAGCCGGCGGGCCAGAAGGCGAAGGCGATCGGGCGAGAAGGCCGGCGCAACCACTTTGCGTTGGTCCGCATGCCGCGGCGGGTCCATCGCAATGAACGATGGAAAGAACTGCGGCTCGGCAGGATCGGACGTGATCGTTATGCCGCCATTGAGGTGGTCGGACGAAAACGTCTCCGGGTCGAGCTCGATGGCTTCGATGTCGCGGTGCTGCGTGATCGACCAATAGGCGCCGTACAGTCCATTGGCGCAGTAATGCACGGGTGCCTCCCGGCGGAGGCGCTCGAAATAGCGCGGCGCGAAGCCCAGCTTGAACAGTTCGGGCTGCGCCACATCTATCGCGTCGATCGGCAGGGTCCGGAGGTCGGTCTCGAAAGTCGTGGCGTTCATGGTCTCACTCTCATTTCGCCCCGGGTGCGATGGCGTTTCTTTCGGAATGGTCGCTGGGCTCTCGTCAGAACAGCGGGTCGACGTCGGCATCGAGGACATAGCCGATGCCTCGGTGGGTCTTGATCATCTGCGGCGGCGAGAGCGGGGACTGCAGCTTCCGCCTCAACCGGAGGATCTGGCCGTCAATGCTTCGGTCAGATATGTCGTCGTGCGGCCGGCTGGCACGCAGGAGCTGCACCCTGGAGAGGGCGCGGCGCGGTGACTCCAGGAACGCGTTGAGCAGAGCGAATTCGTTCCGGCTGAGTTTGACGATCTGCCCGGAGGGGTCCTTCAGGGTGTGTATCCGGTGCCGCAATTCCCAGCCCATGAAGCGCCACCCGGCGCGCGGGTATTCCAGGGGGAGCGGGTGGGTCGCGCCCTGGCGCCGCGAGCTCTGGCGCCGCGAGCCCTGGCGCCGAAGGATGGCGCGTGCGCGCGCAACAAGTTCGCGCGGGTCCAGCGGTTCTTTCAGAAAGTCATCGGCGCCGAGCTCAAGCCCGGTGACACAGTCAACGTCATCGGAGCCCGCGCGCGCGATCATGATGACGGAGATGTCGGTTTCCATGCGGATCCGGCGCAGCCTCTCGGGACCGTCCAACTGAACGTCCAGCACCAGGAGGTTCCAGCCTTCGGCCTGCAGCCGGGAGGTTGCGGGCATGTCGCTGAGGCCGACGGCACCGCAATCATGCGCGCAAAGACAGGTGGTGATGCGCTCGCGCAAATCACCATTGCTGGTAACGACCAGCACGTTCAGCGCAGGAGCAGACGCGCCGGACGGCGTTGCCGCCGCCCAGTCGGTGGAAGTCGGGTGATACATGGGCGCTCCCATAATGGGCGCCGGGACTGTCGCCTCTCGGACGGTCCCGGCGCGGAGATGTCAGAGGCCGTAGGTCTGGCGGATCATCCCGGCGGCCCGCTCGCCGATCACGGCGCAGGGGGCCTGCGTGTTTCCGGTGGTGACGCGGGGCATGATGGAGGCGTCGGCGATACGCAGGCCCTCGATCCTGTAGACATTGAGAGACGCGTCCACGACCGACATCGCGTCGCGACCCATCTTCGCGGTGCAGCTCTGGTGCCAGTAGGTGACGGCGGATTCGCGCACGAACTGCTTCATCGCCTCGCCCTTGAGCGGGCCAGGCAGCGCTTCTCCGGTCACCAGGGGCCTGAATGCCTGGGCATTTCCAAGCTCGCGGCACAATTCGACGCACGCGAGTGCCGCTTCCATGTCGCGAGGATCGGACAACGTGTTCGCGTCGATTTCGATCGCGGACAGGGGGTCGGAACCGGTGAGGCGAAGCCGGCCACGGCTGGACGGCCGCGCCAGCCCGGCAAACATCGTCCACCCCTGCGCGGGAACAGCCCGTGCCGCCGTTCGCTCGCTCGGCACCGGGAATTCGACCTGGCAGAACAGCAGGTCGGGCGATTCAAGATCCGGGCGCGTCTTCCAGTACAGTTTCGCCTCGCTTCCGTTATTGCGGGGCGCGATGGCGTCGCGGTACTCCCAGATGCAGCAGAATGCCGTGTGATCCTGGAGATTTGCGCCGACGCCGGGCAGATGCTGGATGACGGGAATGCCATATCGACCCAGTTCGGGTGCATCGCCGATACCGGAATACATCAGCACTTTCGGCGTATGTATCGCACCGAGCGAAAGGATCACTTCCGCGCTGGCGCAGATTCGCGAAATCTGACCGTCGCGAACCACCTCGATGCCGACGGCGCGCCGGCCTTCAAAAAGCACGCGACGTACCGTGGTTCCGGTGAGCACCGTCAGGTTTGGGCGGTCCATCCAGGGCCGCGCATAGGCGCGGAAAAGTGAGTGGCGTCGCCCGTCCCGCACCAGCATGTCGGAGAGGGCGACGCCTCCAGCGCCTTCCATCATCGCGCCATTGGGATGATCGAAGCGCGGGATGCCAATTTCGGTCGCGGCATCGAGCAGGGCGAGGGCGACCGGGCTGGGATCGCGCGCCGGCTGCACCCATACCGGGCCTGATGTGCCGCGATAGTGCGGATCGGGCTTGCCCTGCCAGTTCTCGATCCGACGATAGATATCGAGCACCGACGGGTAGCCCCAGGCGGGATCGCCGCTTTCCTCGGCGAAGAAGTCCCAGTCGCTGCGGTGCCCGCGCGCCCACACCATCACATTGATGCTGGAGCCACCTCCCAGACCCTTGCCCATCGACATCGACAAGGTCCGGCCGTCGAGATGCGGATTGGGCGTCGTCTGGAAGCCCCAGTCGCGCTCGCTGCCGAGATTGAGCGGCCAGAGCGACGGGTCGAGCACCGCCTTCGCTTCATCGTCTCCGCCCGCCTCGACGAGGAGCACGTCCACGTCGGGGTTCTCGGCCAGGCGCCTCGCCACGACCGAACCGGAAGAGCCGGCGCCGCAGACGATGAAATTATACTGCGCCGGAGGTCGCTCCCTCAGCCTGCTCTGGTTCTCAGCGGCCCGTCTGGCAAAATCCGGCGCGTCGACGTTGTCCATCTCGGTCATGTCGTAAACTCCTTCGAATGGCATCGAACTATCAAATTTATCAATTTCATCAAATTAGCCTTTGTGCTAGTTCAGCGTGATCGGCTGCGATGGGAGACGAGAAGGCATCGGTGCCGCGATCTTCGGGGCTCGCTCGCACACGCGTCCGGCCGCGTGCGACCATGGTCCGGCGTGTGGCCATGTGCGGACCATGCCGGCATGGGGGTCGAATTGTCGGCCGCTCGCGCGCGGGCTTCGCCGGCTGATGCCGTCGGCGGGGGCGGCCTGCTTCAGGCCGATGGATCATCGGGCCGGAGGCGCCGTTGATCGCTGCGATAGAAGCCAAACTGCCTTCAACGGTTGCGCGTTGATCTGTCTCTTCGCCGAATGTGCTGCCCCCGGGATCGCCGGGGGCAGCAGGCTCTCGCGCGGCAGGCTTTCACTTGGCGGATGCTTGGGAGGCTTTCTCGATCAGATCCGCCACCGCCTGAGGCTGCGACATGAACACCGCATGGCTGCCCTCGACCTCAACCGTGGAACTGCCGGCGCGATTGGCCATCATACGCATCAGTTCCGGGTTGATGGCGCGGTCGTCGGTCGCGATAAGCGCCCAGCTCTTCTTGGTTTTCCACGCCGGCTGCTTGATCTTGGTGTCGAAGGCCACCTTGGACGGGAAAACCTGCGAATTCGCCATGAACTTGGCCTCGGCCGCGGGCACGTCGGCCGCGAAGTCGGCGGCGTAGACCGCAGGATCGAGATAGAGGAACCCGTCGGCCGTCGCCTTAATGCCAGTGGTTGCGGGAGGCGTCTGGCCGGCGAGGTTCAGAAGGGTCTCGCCGGCATCCGGCTGGAAGGCGGAAATATAGACCAGGCCGGCAACGTTTTCGGCGTTGCCGGCCTCGGTGATGATCATCCCGCCATAGCTGTGACCGACGAGGACCGAAGGGCCGTCCTGCAGGTCCAGGATGCGCCTTGCTGCGGTAACGTCAGCCTCGAGAGTCGTCATCGGGGGCTGCACGATCGTGACATTGAAACCCTTGGCGATAAGCAGGTCGTGAACCTTGCGCCAGCCCGAGCCGTCGGCCAGGGCGCCATGAACGATGACGACGTTCTTGACCGGATCGGCGGCACGGGCGGGCACCACGGCGGCCAGGGCGAACAGCACGGTGCCGGCAAGCGAAAGCGAGAGCTGGGAGAGTGCCATGACATGGTTCCTTTGTATGGGTTGGGTGGTTTTCAGCGCAGGTCCGTAGGGTGGCGTCTTGGCCGCGATGGGTGACGCTTCTCGTTTCGCTAGCCGCGCCAACGCAACGCGGTATTCGGGCCAAAGCCTTCCCTCTGCCGGGCTGGGGCAAGACCAGCGGCATGGTTCCGGGGATGGTGGATTGGATGAAGCGAGCGCTGTCGCCTCAGCCGTCTACGTATTCGGGTTTGCAGCTATCAATCGTCGCGGCGACGCCGCGCGTAGAGATGTCGAGACGTCTCCGAGAGGAATCGATTGATACAAATCCGCGCCGAGCCGCTCGATTGCTGCCGTTGCGCGATCGACCCGCTCAGTACGTGGCGGCCGGATTGACCTGCCAGATCTCGTCGACCAGCTTGCCGTCGCGATAGAGCAGCACGTAGCGCACCTTGACCGCGTTCTTGCCGGAGAACGTGACGTCGGCCGTCACTGTGCCGCCCTTGGGATTGGCCGCCTCCACCGCCGTGGCGATGGTCGCCTTCTGGGCACCCTGGGCGGCGAAGAATTTCGACCAGACCTCCTTGATCTTGCCCGGCTGGCTATAGGTGCCGTCGAGCGGGCCGCCGACCCAGTGCAGGGTTGCGGCGGGGCCGTAAGCGGCGGTGACAGTGGCGAGGTTGCCGCCGGCAATGGCGGCGATGCGCGACTTGGCGAGGTCCTCAGTAGGTCCCGCCAGCGCGGCCGAGCCGGAAGCGGCGACGAGGACGAGGGTAGCGGCGAGGGTTGAAAGGCGCATGTGTTCACATCTCCAAATGTGGCCTGCACACGGGAGACTCGCGCCGCGCCGATTTATTCCGCCCGCTGGGGCTTACCTACCGAACTGCTCGTCACACGGCACTGGCGTTGGGGGGCAAGCGATGGGCCGGAGCACACCGGATAAAATTCGTGCCGCACCGGAATAATCACACCGGTTCCGAGTCGAACCTCTCGAAGGCGCCGGATGCGCCCGAAGGAGAGAGCCCATGCGACAACGACATCTGTCTTGTGTCAGCGTGCTTCTCGCGCTCTGCCTCGCCGGGAGCGCGGCCGAGGCCGGCGACCACGACCATGGAGCCGGTAGCGCTTCCACGACCAGCGACAACGCTTCGTTCCTCACCGAGAATGCCGCCGCCATGGACAGGATGATGGCGGACATGGAGGTGAAGCCTACGGGCGATATCGACGCCGACTTCACGGCGATGATGATCCCGCACCATCAGGGCGCGATCGACATGGCGGTGGCCTATCTGCGCTACGGCCAGAACCCGCAGTTGCGCCGCCTCGCACAGGAGATCGTCATCGAGCAGCAGCAGGAGATCGCGGCGATGCGGCTCGCCCTCGGCCAGCCCCTGCCGCCTTCCGTGCCGGCGCCGACCCAGCCCGACGCCGGCGCTGTCCACGACCATTCCGCCATGTCCCACGGCACGATGTCCGCCGGCACCAGCACGGTGCCGGGCATGTCGATGCCGACCAAGTAGGAGCCGACCGATGAAAAGCCCCTTTCTGGCCGGCCTGCTCGCCGGCGGCCTGGTCGCCTGCGCGGCGCCCGCCTTTGCCGGGCAGGCGCCGTTCGCCGCCTCCGCCCCTGACATCGCGCTGAGCAGCCGCGATCGGGTCTATGCCGCCGAGCAGTTTTCCAACACTGTTTCCGTCACCGATCCCGCCGCCAACAGGCTGGTCGGCGTCATCCGGCTGGGCGAGCCGCAGCCGGCCAATTTCAGCCCGCTCTACAAGGGGCAGGTGCTGGTGCACGGCATGGGCTTCTCGCCCGACGCCAAGACCCTCGCCGTGGTGTCGATCGGCTCGAACGCGGTGACTTTCATCGACACCGCGACCAACGCGGTGAAGCACACCACCTATGTCGGCCGCTCGCCGCACGAGGCGTTCTTCACGCCGGATGGCAAGGAGGTCTGGGTGACGGTGCGCGGCGAGGACTATGTCGCCGTGCTGGACGCGGCGACCTATGAGGAAAAGACCCGCATCAAGGTGCCGAACGGCCCGGGCATGCAGATCTTCTCGCCCGACGGCGAATACGGTTACGTCTGTTCGTCCTTCATGCCGGAAACCGTGGTGATTTCGGTTGCCGACCACAAGATCGTCGGCCATGTGAAGCAGGCGAGCCCGTTCTGCCCGAACATCGCCGCGACGCCGGACGGCAAGCAGGTCTGGCTTACGCTGAAGGACATCGGCAAGGTGCAGGTGTTCGACGCCCGGCCGCCCTTCGACGTGATCAAAATGATCGACACCGGCCCCCTCACCAACCACGTCAACTTCGCCCACAACGCCAACGGCACCTTCGCCTATGTGACGATCGGCGGGCTCAACGAGGTCAAGGTGTTCCGCACCGACGACTTCTCGCAGGTGGCGACCATCCCGGTCGGCAAGCTGCCGCACGGCCTCTGGCCCTCGGGCGACGGTTCGCGGGTCTATGTCGGGCTGGAGAACGCCGATGCGCTGGCGGCGATCGACACGCTGACCAACAAGGTGATTGCCACCATTCCCGTCGGCCAGGCGCCGCAGGCGGTCAACTATGTGCCGGGCGCGGTGCCGGAGGGTGACGGTACGCAGAACCTCCAGCCGCTCGGCCTCGCCGGAGAGGCGATCCATCTCAGCCTGTCTAGGGATGGGAAGGCCACGGACACGGCCTCGACCAGCGTTTCGCTGTTCGACCAGGGTCTGATCCAGATCCTTCAGGCCTCGGTGACGGGTCTCCAGCCGAAGACGCCCTATGTGCTGGCGCTGGCCAGTGAGCCGGACGGCAAGGGCACGCTGGAGCCTCTCTCCGCCTTCATGACCAATCCGGCCGGATCGGCCATCGTCAACGCCACGGGTCCGATCCGCCAGATCGTGCGGAACGGGGCCAGGGCCCAGCGCCGCTATCTCGTCATCGCCGAGGGTACCGCGACGCAGCATGGCGCCGTGGTGCAGCGCCAGATGCTGGATTGATGGCCCATCGCCCCCGCCAGGAGAGTAGCTCATGGGGGAGGCTCGCCTCTCCTCGAAAGGAGACACCGTGAATTACGAGATGGTGCGCCTTATCGAGCCGCAGATACCGGCATTGCGGCGTTATGCGCGCGCGCTGATGCGCGAGCGGGCGGCGGCGGACGATCTGGTGCAGGATTGTCTGGAGCGTGCCATTAGCCGCTGGCACCAGCGGCGGCAGGGTGACGACTCACGGGCCTGGATGTTCACCATCCTGCACAATCTCGCCATGACACGGCTGCGCCGGGCTTCGCAGCGCCCCATCCATATCGCGCTCGACGACGCCGATGCCGCGAATTTTGCCTCCGCCGCGCGGCAGGAGGACGGGCTGCGCCATCGAGACCTCGTCAACGCGCTGGCGCAGTTGCCGGATGAGCAGCGGACCGTGCTTCTGCTGGTCACGGTCGAGGAACTTTCCTATGCCGATGCGGCGCAGGTGCTGGGCGTGCCGATCGGCACGGTCATGTCGCGCCTGTCGCGTGCCCGCGAACGACTTGCGAAGCTGATGGCCGCCGAACCGCGGACGGCCCGCCAGTCGCCCCATCTCCGGAGCGTGAAATGATGCCTCTTCCGATCACCGAAGACGACCTGAACGGTTTCGTGGACGGCACGCTCGATCCCAACCGCCACGTCGAGGTGAGCGCCTATCTCGACGCACATCCGCACGTTGCCCGCCGCATCGCCGTCTATGGCGAGCATCGCGACATGCTGCGTGACGCCTTCGCGCCGGTGATCGATGAGCCGGTGCCGACGGAACTCGACCTGTCGCGCATGATCGCGGAACGCCGTCTGCCCCGGCAGGCGCCGCGCTGGGCGATGGCCGCGGCGGCGGTGCTGCTGTTGTCGGTGGGAGTCGCCGGCGGCTGGTCGCTGCGCGGCATGGATTCCCCGACGTCTGAAGGTGTCCAGGCGCTCGCCCGCGAGGCGGCGGCGAGCTATGCGACCTATGTGCCCGATCAGGTGCGCCCGGTCGAGATCCGCGCGACCGATCGCGACGTGCTCGCTGCCTGGACCACCAAGCGCGTCGGGCGGCCGGTCGGTATTCCGGACCTGACGGCGGCGGGCTATCGCCTTATGGGCGGGCGGGTGGTGCCGACCGAGCACGGTCCCGCCGCTCTGTTCATGTATGACGACGATCGCGGAACGCGCCTCGTGATGCTGGCGCGCCCGATGAAGGCCGAGCCGGCCCTGCCGATGTCGCTTCACGCCGAAGGCGCACTTAATAGTTTCGCCTGGGCCGATCACGGCCTCGGCTACAGCCTCGTCGGCGCGGTGACCCCGGACCGGCTGCATCCGCTGGCGGATGAGGTGCGCCGCCAGATACGTAGCGAGGCTTGAGCGGGAAGCGATCGCGCTTGTTGCCTGCTCAAGAGTGCTGCCGGCCGGCATGGCCGCGCTGGTAGTTACCCGCCTTCGGCCGAGCCTCGCCGGCCCGTTCGGCATCTTCACCAGCCTCGGCTTGCGCGGCCGGTGAAGCTGAGGACTGGGCCGTGCTGCGCGGGCCGGTCATCCACCCGCGGAACTCCGCGCGGCAGCGGGAAGTCGGGCGCCGTCCGCGCCGTCTGGCGCTCGCTCAGCGAGAACAAATCACCCATCACGGCCTCCTTCCCGGAGACGGTGAATCACGGCGCAATTGTGAATTGACCGGCCCTGAGCCCGGGCCCGCGCCGCCGGCGGGCGCAAGCCAGCGCATGGCGTTCGAAAGATCACGGCGACACGCGCGGCCAATGCCGGCGCGACCGAGGCACAATCGAAGGCCATTTTGGGATGGACGGAGGAGGCTACGGCATCTCTCACCACCCGGGACGCCAATGGCAACCGGTGCGATGAACCGATTTGCGAAATATGCCGGACCACCCGTTCCCGCAGCCCGTGTCCCGGTGCGGGCTTAAAAAACTAGTCCAAACACAACAACGCGCATTCAGAAAAATGGTGCGGTCGAGAGGACTCGAACCTCCACGGTGTTACCCACTGCCACCTCAAGGCAGCGCGTCTACCAATTCCGCCACGACCGCATCGCCGGCGCTTGGGCTGCTTTGTCAGCGGCCGGCGCGAGCGGGGCATCGTCTAGCAGATGGAGTAGGGGTCCACAAGAGCCGCGTCGGCTGGCGCGGGCCTGTGGACAGCTCCGCTCACGCGGCATGGCGGAGGAGGCGACAGGAGCGGGGCCAGCGACTATGTATCGGGGATGGAAGAGACCGCGCCATCACCATCACAAGCACACGCCGGAGCCGTCGCCCGCGACGCGTTGCGTCCGTTGCTTCTGCCGAAGACCGGCAGCGCACCGGTGCGCTGGCGGACGTCAGCACTGCCCGTTCCTTATCCCGAGGCGCTGGCCGAGATGGATCGACGTGCCGAGGACATCGCCACCGGGCGGGCGGATGAACTGGTCTGGCTGCTGGAGCACCCCCCGCTCTACACCGCCGGCACCAGCGCACATGCGGGCGACCTCGTGGACCCGGAGCGCTTTCCGATCTTCCAGACCGGGCGGGGAGGGCAGTTTACCTATCACGGCCCCGGCCAGCGCGTGGCCTATGTGATGCTCGACCTCAAGCGGCGCGAGCCGGATGTGCGCCGCTTCGTCGCCGCGCTGGAGGAATGGCTGATCCAGGCACTCGATTCATTCAATGTGCGCGGCGAGCGGCGCGAGGACCGCGTCGGCGTCTGGGTGCGCCGTCCGGAAAAGGCGGGGACGGGCGAGGACAAGATCGCCGCCATCGGCATCCGGGTACGGCGTTGGGTGACGCTGCACGGCGTGTCGCTCAATGTGGAGCCGGACCTCTCCCATTTCGACGGCATCGTGCCCTGCGGCGTGCGCGAGCACGGCGTCACCAGTCTGGTCGATCTCGGCCTGCCGGTGATGATGGAGGACGCCGACCTCGCCTTGCGCCGCGCCTTCGAGTCCGTGTTCGGGCCGACGGTGCTCGATCCGGCCTCCGGCTAGGCGCTCGGTCGGATGGCGAAGTCGCCGAGCGCTTCCGCGGCCGGCGCGGTTTCTTCGTGCAACGCGACCTCGGAGACATTCGCCGCTGGCGGACCGTTTCGACAGGTCGCGACGAAATCCTCCAGCGCCGGCGCCGGGGCGAAGACAAGCGCTTCCACGCTGCCCTCGCGCCGGTTGCGCACCCAGCCCCGCAGGCCGCGCCGCTCGGCCTCGCGGGCCAGCCAGGCGCGGTAGCCGACGCCCTGCACCCGCCCGCGAATGAAGAGACGGGTTGCCGTGACATGGCTCATGTCGAATCTCCTGCAACAAATCCTCGGTAGCGTGAAACCACAGGCGGCTTGGGGAATTGTCCCATGACCGACTCTTCATTAACACCAGCTCGTTTATGAACGGGGTGTCGTTGCCGCGAACGGCGGCTCCCCGTTTTCCCCCGTGACCCCGTGCCGGAGTAGGGCATGCGCGAAGAGACCGATCTCGCCGCCCCGCCGCGCGGGCCGGAGCATGACAACGACCCGAGCGAGACCCCCGGCTTCGTCGAGGCGGTCGTCGGGGCGATAGAGACCCGCGACGTCGCGGCCCTGCGCGCCATCGTCAGCGACCTGCACGAGACCGATGTCGCGCGGCTGCTGGAGGCCCTGCCGGCGCCTGACCGGCCGCAGCTCATCGAACTGCTGGGCGGCGATTTCGACTTCACCGCACTCACCGAGCTCGACGAGACGGTGCGCGTGCAGATTCTTGAGGCGCTGCCGACGCAGACTGTCGTCGACGGCATGCGCGAACTCGATTCGGACGACGCGGTCTATATTCTCGAAGACCTCGACGACGCCGACAAGCAGGAGATTCTCTCCAACCTGTCGATCCCGGAGCGGGCGGCGCTGCAGCGCAGCCTCGACTATCCCGAGGAGAGCGCCGGCCGGCGCATGCAGACCGAGTTCATTGCCCTGCCGCCCTTCTGGACGGTGGGCCAGGTGCTCGACTATATCGGCGAGACCGAAGGGCTCCCCGAAACCTTCTTCGAGGTATTCGTCGTCGATGCCACCTATCGGCTGAACGGATCGGTGCCGCTCGACCGGCTGCTGCGCACCAAGCGGGGCACCAAGCTCGGCGACGTGGTCACGCCGGACCGCCATGTCGTCAACGCCACCGACGACCAGGAGGACGTGGCCCGCGTCTTCGAGCGCTACAACCTCATTTCCGCCCCGGTGGTGGACACGGCCGGCCGCCTCGTCGGCGTGCTAACCGTCGACGACATCGTCGATGTGATCCAGGAGGAGGCCGACGAGGACCTGAAGGCGCTGGGCGGCGTGGCCGGCGACGAGGAGCTCTCGGACAGCTTCTGGTATATCGCCCGCAGCCGCTTCTCCTGGCTGCTGCTCAACCTCATCGCCGCCAACATCGCCTCCTTCGTCATCTCGATGTTCGAGGACGAGTTGCAGCGCATGGTGGCGCTTGCCGTGCTGATGCCGATCGTCGCCAGCCAGGGCGGCAATGCCGGCACACAGACCATGACCGTGGCGGTGCGCGCACTGGCGACCCGCGAATTGCGGCCGAGCAATGCCCGGCGGGTCATCGCCCGCGAACTGCTGGTCGGGCTGTTCAACGGCGTCGTCTTCGCGGTGATCATGGCGGCCGTGGTGTTCGCCCGTTTCGGTGTGGCCGATCTCGGCTATGTCATCGCGCTGGCCATGATCATCAACCTGGCCGCCGCGGCGCTCGGCGGTATCCTGATTCCGCTGGCGCTGGACCGTCTGAAGGTCGATCCGGCAGTCGCCTCGGGCCCATTTGTTACAACGATTACCGACGTGGTGGGCTTTTTCGCCTTTCTCGGCATCGCGTCGCTATGGTTCTGATCGCGGCGGCCGAAACGCTCCGCCGCAATTCGCCGAGCCGGGCGATCTGACGGGAGCGCCGCGTGTTCTTCTCTCTTTCCAAACTCGTCTGGCTGATCGCCGCGCCGTCGACCTTTCTCATCCTTCTGGCGGCGGCCGGCCTGCTGCTGGGGCTTCGGTGGCGCCGGTTCGGCATGGGGCTGGCCGCGCTCGGCGTGGTCGGCCTGCTGCTGGCCGGGTTCGGACCCTTCGGCCGCATGCTGCTCATCCCGCTGGAACAGCGCTTCCCGGCCTATGTGGAGGACGGAGGCCGGGTCGACGGAATCATCGTTCTCGGCGGAACCGAACTTGCCCGAATAACCGCAGTGCGCGGGCAGCCCTCCTTCCATGAGGCGGCGGAGCGCATTCTGGCGATGGGCGAGCTTGCCCGCCGCTATCCGCAGGCGCGGGTCGTCTTTACCGGCGGCGGAGGCAACCTCCGCAGTGGGCCGTTGCAGGAGGCCGACGTGGTGCGCATGGCCCTGCCGCAGATTGGCCTGCCGGACGGGCGCGTCACGTTTGAACGCCTCGCGCGCAACACTGCCGAGAACGCGCAACTGGCGAAGGAGCTGGTCCGGCCGCGCCCTGGCGAAAAGTGGCTGCTCGTCACTTCGGCCTTTCACATGCCGCGGGCGATGGGTTGCTTTCGGGCGGCCGGATTTCCCGTCACCCCCTATCCCGTCGACTTCCGCACCGCCGGCGATCGCGACTTTTTCCGGCCGTTCCGGTCGGCGGCGAGCGGTCTGGTGTTCTTCGATCTCGCCGTGCACGAGTGGATCGGGCTCGCCGTCTATTACCTGACCGGCCGCATCGACACCCCGCTGCCCGGACCGCAGGCCGATCACCCCTCCGGCGGCAACCCGAGCCGGTAGACGCCGCGCAGGTCGGAAGGATCGACCGGCTTGCCCTTGCGGTAGAGGACGAGGCGGCCGGCCTGTGCGAGGCGCAGCGCGCCGCGCCGCACCGACGGCAGCAGGCTTTGCCAGTCCGGCCCGGCGGCGACGCTGCGTGCCACGTCCTCGGGCGTTACCGTCTTCGCCGCGCCGGGAAGGCTGGCGACCGTGAGAATCGCCTCTTCGACGGCTTCTTCGGAAGGGCGGGGAGCGGAATCATCCGGCATTGTCGAGCACCCAGTGCGCATCCCGGCCGAGCTGCCGGTTGATCATGACGAGGAAGATGGCAAGCGTCGCGGCCATCAGCGCCCAGCCATTGATGTACCAGCCGAGATAGGCGATGGCGAAGAAGAAGGCGCGCTGGCCGCGGTTGAAATGCCGCCCGGCGATGGTGGCCATGCGGGCGAGCTTGACCACATGGGCCTGCGCCTGCGGCGTCCCGGCCTCGGAGGGCGGCGGCGTCGAGCCGAGCAGGATGGTCGAATAGTTGAACAGCCGGTAGGCCCAGGCGAACTTGAAGAAGGCATTGGCGAAGATCAGCGTCAGCCCGAGCGTCTTCAACTCCCAACTGGTGCGGTTGGTGGCGCCGAAGGGCAGGTCGCGGAACAGCGCCATCACCGCCTCGGTCGATTGCAGGATGGCGAGTGCGGCGCCGATGGCGAGCAGCGACGTGGAGGCGAAAAAGGCCGTTCCATTTTGCAATGCAGCGATGATCTGGGCGTCGACGATCCGGTTTTCGCGCTCCAGCATGCGCTGCATCCACTGCAGCCGGTAGCCGTCCATGCGGCGGTTCAGCGTCCGCGATTCGGCCCAGCGCCCCTCCATGACGATGTGATAGGCCACCCAGGCGAAGCAGAATGCCGAAAGCGCGAGCGCGTCGATATAAGTGAAGCCGAGCATGGTGTTACTCAGATGTCCGCGGGGTTCGCGCCCGCCTTCTGGCCGCCGCGTCGGCCATGGTGGGCGTGGCGATGGACGCTTTCAACAGGCCTCCGGACGATTGTCGAGAGCGTTTACCATGCGGAAGAAGCGGGGCTGCACTGCGGCGGCGGGGGCTGAATGTGGCGAATTCGCGGTTGCGAACGTCATAACGATTTATTAAATAATGTTTCGGACGGAGGCCCGCTGTCGAGTCGGCGGTGCGAGCGTCGAAGTGAACGTGTCGTTCCGAGGATTATCATGAATTCCATTCCCGAGCGCTCCTGTTGGGGAGTCGCCCGTTGGGCCGTCGCCGCCTTCCTGGTCGGTATCGCGCTGATCTATCTCTTCGGGGGCTTCCAGGCGGCGCAGGTCGTCGCCGGATGACCTAAATGCCCAATGGGCAAACGTCGATCTTCCCCTGTTCGAATGATACGGCTCGGCCGCAGGGCCGGGCCGCTGTCATGTCTGCCGGTCCGCCCGCGCGGCGAGACCAAAGATCACGTGGATTGATCTCGGTCCCCACAGGCTTGCGTTTGCGCTCTGTCGCCGTATGGGAGACTCTCCGCGCCGGAACGAGGCGGGGAGGGACGACACGGTGCTCAGGCTCATCATTGGCAACAAGAATTATTCCTCCTGGTCACTGCGGCCCTGGCTGGCGATGACGGCGCTCGGCATCCCGTTCGAGGAGGAACTGGTGCCGCTCGACGCGCCGGACTTCAAGGCGCGCATGCGTGAACGCTCGCCGGCGGGCAAGGTGCCGGTGCTGATCGACGGCGAGGCGGTGGTGTGGGAATCGAGCGCGATTCTGGAGCATCTGGCCGAACGCCTCCCGGACAGGGGCATCTGGCCGGCGGAGCCGGTCGCCCGTGCCCATGCCCGTTCGCTGGCCACCGAGATGCATAATGGCTTCGGAGCGCTACGCAGCGTGGCACCGATGAATCTGTGGCGCCCCATCGAGCCGCGCGCCTTTCCCGACGAAGCGCTGAAGGATGTGCGCCGCATTGCCCGCCGCTGGGGCGAGGCGCGCCGACGCTTCGGCGCGGGAGGCGATTACCTGTTCGGTGCCTTCTCCGGCGCCGATGCGATGTATGCGCCGGTGGCAAGCCGAATCCGCACCTACGCGATCGAGGTCGACGAGGTCGCCGCTGCCTATGTCGAGGCGATCCACGCTCACCCGGCCTTTATGGCGTGGAAGGAGGCGGCGTTGAAGGAGACGGGCGCGCTTGCCGAGGACGAGGTCGACTGGCCCATCGTCAAGCGCGTATAGAGGCGCGTCGTTCACGGGCTTTGCCATGCCGCTTCATCTGCTCAAGCTCTGCGTCGGTGCCGAATCCATCGAGGATCTCGAGGAATGGATCGCCGAGAATCTCGCTGGCAAGGCGTCGCGGGGGCAGGTGGCCGAGCAGGTCCATACCACGCGCATGGTGCCGACACGGGCGGCCGAACTGGTTGATGGCGGCTCGCTCTATTGGGTGGTCAAGGGTGAGGTCGCCTGCCGGCAGCGGCTGACCGGCATCCGGCCGTTCGTCGACGGTGACGGCATCCGCCGCTGCCATCTGGTGCTGGACCCCGTCGTCCACCGCGTCGAGCCGCGGCCCAATCGGCCGTTCCAGGGCTGGCGCTATCTCGCCGCCAAGGACGCGCCGCCTGACCTTGCCGCCACCGGCGACGCGCCGGCCCTGCCGGACACCCTGCGACGCGAATTGCGCTCGCTGGGCCTTCTCTAACAATTGGGGACCCGAACTGCTCCTTAGGCGTTGTTCCTGTACGGAACCCGAGAGAAGGAGGCCTGGATGACCCAGACAAATTCCGACGATCACCGCGTGGTCGAGGACGGCGAAGTGGTGGTGAAGGCGGATACCGAGGAGCGTCAGGCCGTCGAGGTGCGCCCGATGCGCTACGTTCTCGGCATTGGCCTGTTGCTGGTCATCATCGGCATGGCGGTCAGCTATGTGAGCTTCACCTGACGCGGCGTCCGGCTAGTTCGGCACCGCCAGATTGTCGATCAGCCGCGTCGCGCCGATACGGGCGGCCACCAGCAGGCGGATCGGGCCGTCAGTATGCGACGTGACCCGCGCCAGCGTCATGGCGTGGCGGGCGTCGAGGTAATCGAGCTGAAAGCCGGCAGTTGCGACGCACGCCCGCGCCTCGTCGACAGCGGTGGTGATGTCGCCACCCTCGGCGATCGCCGCGGCGGCGGCACGAAGGGCCCGATGCAGCGCCGGCGCGGCCGCCCGTTCCTCCGGGCGAAGAAAGACATTGCGCGAGGACAGGGCGAGGCCGTCCGCCTCGCGCACCGTCGGGACACCAACGATGTCGACCGGCAGGTCGAGATCGCGGACCAGCCGACTGACGACCTGAAGCTGCTGGTAGTCCTTCTCGCCGAACAGGGCGACATCGGGCTGGGACTGGATCAGCAGCTTGGCGACCACGGTGGCGACGCCGGCGAAATGGGTCGGGCGGAAGTCACTCTCCAGCCCCAAAGCCGGGCCGGTGAGGGCAATGGTGGTGGCGAACCCCTCAGGGTACATCTGCCCGGCATCCGGCACGAAGGCGAGGTCGACCCCGGCGGCATCGGCCGTTGCGAGGTCGGCCTCCAGCGTGCGGGGATAGCGGCTCAGATCCTCGGTCGGGGCGAACTGGGTCGGGTTCACGAAGATCGACACGATGACGCGCTGCGCCAGCGCCCGTCCCGCATCCATCAGCGCGACATGCCCGGCATGCAGCGCGCCCATGGTCGGCACCAGGGCGACGCGTTCGCCGGCGGCCCGCCATTGCCGCACCTGATCGCGCAGCGCGGCGACGGTGTGGACGGTGCGGATCGCGCGTGCGCTGGTCATGGCGGAACTTCCCTCGCGGCGGTCCCTCGCGGGCCGGGCGCGGAAGCTAGCAGAGCCGGTCGGCGGGTCAACCATCGCTGAGCCCTTGGCGAGACCTGTTCGCGGGGCCACATCCCCCGCTACACTCGCGCCGAATCCGATCGGGAATCTCGATGGCCGCCGACAAGACCACACCGACGAAAAGCGCGCCCGGGACACCGGCCGCGCTCTCGGCCGACACTTCCGCCTTCCTCGCGGAGCTGGAGCGCCGCGCGCCGCTGTCTGCCGAGCGACGGGGCCGCCTCATCTTCGGTCTCGACGCCACCATGAGCCGGCAGCCCGCCTGGGATCTCGCCTGCTCCCTGCAGATGGAGATGTTCGAGGAGGCGGCGCGGATCGGCGGGCTGGATGTGCAACTGATCTATTATCGCGGCCTGGGAGAGTGCCGCGCCTCTCCCTGGATAACCGACGGCGCCAAGCTGGGGGCGCTGATGGCGCGTATCCAGTGCCAGGGCGGGCGGACCCAGATCGGTCGGGTGCTGCGCCACACGGCGTCTCAGGCCGCCAAGGGTCCCGTTGGCGCGCTGGTGTTTGTCGGCGATGCAATGGAGGAGAATGTCGACGCGCTGTGCGCCGAGGCGGGGCCGCTGGCGCTGCGTGGCGTGCCGGCCTTCATGTTCCAGGAAGGCGCGGACCCGACCACGGAGCGGGCCTTCCGCGAGATTGCCCGCCTGACCAAGGGCGCCTATTGCCGGTTCGATGCCGGCGCCTCGGCCGAATTGCGGGCGCTGCTGCGGGCCGCCGCCTCCTATGCCGCTGGCGGGGCCAAGGCCCTGGCCGCCCTGGCGGGCGCCTCACCCGGCGCGCGCCGGCTGATTTCCGCGATGCAGGACACGCGATGATCAATCTCGTCATCGGGGCGGCGATCGTCGCCCTGCTTTACTACGGGCTGAAGGCGTTCGGCCGGGCCAACCCGGCCATCCTCGCCCGGCTCGGCCGCCGCGTCGGGGGCGGGGCGCTTATCCTTGTCGCGGGTTTTGTCGGCATGCGCGGCCATATCGAGACGGCGCTGCCGCTCGGCATTTTCGGGCTGTCATTGCTCGGCTGGGATATCCGCCAGGCGTTCTCGTCGTCGCGGAGCGAGCCGAGTGCCGGTCGCGCCTCCAAGGTGCGGACGCCCTTCCTTGACATGGAACTGGACCATGACAGTGGCCGGCTCGGTGGCAAGGTGACCAACGGGCCACTGGCCGGGGCGGGGCTCGACACGCTCGACGTTCCCACGCTCGCCCGTCTGGCACTCGACGTCGACCAGGAAAGCCGGCAGCTACTCGAAGCTTATCTTGACCGCCGATCGCCCGGTTGGCGTGAACACGCGGACGGACAGGCGGGCCGGCGGAGCGCTGACACGCCGCGCCGCGGCGCGATGACGGAAGAGGAGGCCTACCAGATCCTGGGGCTTCAGCCGGGGACGGGGGCGGATGAGATCCGCAAGGCCCACCGATCCCTTATGAAGAAACTCCATCCCGACCAGGGCGGGTCGAACTATCTCGCTGCCCGGGTGAACGAAGCCAAGGATGTCCTGCTCGACCGCCATTGATCCCTTCTCCCCCCGTCAGTTGCGGAAGACCATACAACCGAAGTCGCTGCGCTTCAGGGTCTTGCAGGCTTTGCGCGCAGCGGATTCGGCGTCGAAGCCGGCGAAGCGGGCCCGCACGATCCTGGTCGATCCCTTGAGCGCTTCCTCGGTATAGGCGTCGGTCTTCGCCAGCGCGCTGGCGGCCTTCTTCTGCGCCTTGGCGATCTGGGCGCGGGCGTCGGCCTCGCTGCCGAAGGCTCCGATCTGGATCGCCCAGCCGGCGCGCGGCGTCGCGGCCCTCTCGGCGGTTTCGGCCTCTTGGCGCGGAATGGCGATCGGGCCCGCACTGGCGACCTGCACCTCCTGCTGCTTGATGGCGCGCTGGGCAGGTGCGGCGGCCTGGCTCTCGCCGTCATCGGTGACGAAGCCATTGGTGAAGGACAGGGTGCCCAGAATGCCCGGCTGGTTGCTGAAAGTGGCGACCGGCGCGGTCGGTCGCGCCACCGCCACGGTCCTGACCGCGACCGGAACAATCGGCGCGGCGGAGCCGACCGGCGGCGCATTGGCCGGGGCGACAGCGGCCGCCACCTGCGCCGAGCGTGCCGGGGAAGGGGCCGGGGTGGGAACGGAGGCGGTGACGCTGTCCGTGTCGGCGACGGCCGAGGCCATGGAGACGCGCGGGCTGGCGGTCGGCACCGGGATGGTCTTGGGTGCCGCCGGGGCTTCGGCGACCAGCGCGATCGGCACGCCGGCCTCGTCCGCGGAGGCGCCCTTCGGCGCGGTGCTCATGCGGGCGACCACCTGCCGGCCGGCCTGGGCCTTGCCGACATTCTCCTTCAGCAGCGCGACCATCTGGTTGTCGCGCGAGGCGGCGCTCTTGCCGCCCATGACCACGGCGATCACGTAGCGGCCATTCTTCTTCACGCTGGTCAGCAGGTTGAAGCCGGAGGCATTGGTGTAGCCGGTCTTGATGCCGTCGACGCCCTCGAAACGTCCGAGCAGACGGTTGTGGTTGCGAATGGCGACGCCGCGATACTGGAAGCTGCGGGTCTCGAAATAGGCGTAGTATTTCGGGAAGCGCTCCTGGACAGCACGGCCGAGCGTGGCGAGGTCGCGGGCGGTGGTCACCTGATCCGGGCTGGGAAGGCCATTCGGATTCTTGAACACCGTGCGCGACATGCCGAGTTGGCGGGCGCGGCGGGTCATCAGGTTGGCGAAGCTGCTGGCGCTGCCGGAAATGTTCTCCGCGATGACGACGGCGACGTCGTTGGCCGAGCGGGTGACCAGCGCCTTGATCGAGTCCTCGACGTTGATCGTCGTGCCGGCCTTCACGCCGAGCTTGGAGGGCTGCTGCTTGGCGGCGTAGGCCGAGACGCGCAGCGGGGTGTTGAGCTTCATGCGCCCGCTCTCAAGCTGCTCGAACAGCAGGTAGAGCGTCATCACCTTGGTGACCGAGGCGGGATGGCGGAGTTCGTCCGCATTCTCGGCATCGAGCACGCGGCCGGTATTGGCGTCGACGACGATGTGGGAGTAGCCACGATGCCAGGTCCCACTGCTGGCCACGCTGCGCGTGACCGCCGCCTTGCTGCGCACCGACTTCTTTTTCTTGGACGCGGCCTCCGCCACGCCCGCCCCCAGGAGAGAAACCGCCAAAACCGCCACGGCGGCACGCATGAAAGTGGTGCCGACCATCTCCGGAACCCGCATCTGTCCGTCCCGCTACTGCTGCCGGCATGGTGCCGGAACTCAAAACTTCCGCCAGGGGCAAGACCGCCGCGCGAGGGCTCTGTTGCCCTTGCGAAGGCCTCGACCGGTTAAGGAACCCTGCCGAACCATCACTTCCCAAACCTTAAAAAGGGCACGGTTACAGAGTCGTAAAGAACGCCCTTCAACCCTGTTCATATGGCACGAAGATGGTGCGAGGCCGTCCTCGGGCCGATTCGCGCGCGGGCTGGTGGCGAACGCCGGGGGCAAAGCCCGGCCCGGCGCATTATGTTGCGCTGCACAAATTCACTTGACGTCGCGTAGTGCGGTGCAGTACAGATTTTTTAGGGAGAATTCCCGGGCGGGCGCGTGCGGCTGATGCGCGACGCGCGTGGCGAAACACCACAGGAGTTGGGCTCATGCTGCAGAATTTCGAAGACATCCAGAAGGTCGGCAAGGACAATCTCGACCTTGCCGTGAAGAGCTTCGGCACCGTCTCGAAGGGCGTCCAGGCGATCGCCGTCGAGGTGGCCGACTATTCGAAGAAGTCCTTCGAGGAGGGCACCGCCACGGCGGAGAAGCTGTTCGGCGCCAAGACGCTCGACAAGGCGGTCGAGATCCAGTCGGACTATTTCAAGAGCGCCTATGAGAGCTTCGTCGCCCAGGCCACGAAGATGGGCGAGCTCTATGCCGACCTCGCCAAGGAGACCTACAAGCCGTATGAGAACGTCATCGGCAAGGTCTCTGCCGGCAAGTGAGCTACTGGTCCCGGACGTGCGTCCGGTGACAAGGGGCTGACCCGGAACGGGAGTTCGGGTCGTCCCGCATGTTTTTGGAAAGGCCCGGCCTCCGTGTCGGGCCTTTTCCTTTTTCACCCGGCGCGACGCGGCGCCGGCCGTGGGCCCCAGCGGGCGAAACGCTTGCGTCGCGGCGATTTCGGGCCGATCCTCCGGTCACGCTGTCGCCCCATCCTCGTGGAAATGTCACCGAATTGCGACAGTCGGTCCGGCTCGCGCCACTGGCGGGACCGGGAGGGCGTACATATTATAGCTACCGAGAACCGGGGAGCCGGTTTGGGGAACGTATGAATGTCCGATCGCGCCAAGTTTCAGCCGCGTGAAAATATGATGGCCGACGACGACCGTCGCCGCCGTGGCGACGACGTGCCCGGCACGGCCGTGATCACGCGTACCAAGCCGCAGGTGAAGCGGCCCAATCTCTACCGGGTGCTCCTGGTCAACGACGACTACACGCCAATGGAGTTCGTCGTGCATGTGCTGGAGCACTTTTTCAGCAAAAATCGGGAGGAAGCCACCCAGATCATGCTGCATGTGCATCAGCATGGCGTGGGGGAGTGCGGTATCTTCACCTATGAAGTGGCCGAGACCAAGGTCACGCAGGTGATGGACTTCGCGCGCAAGCACCAGCATCCTTTGCAGTGCGTCATGGAGAAGAAGTGACGCCCCGCGACGGCTAAATGAAGAGGTCCCGATGCCCACCTTCTCCCGAAGCCTCGAGCAGTCGCTGCACAGGGCGCTCGCGCTCGCCAATGAACGCCACCACGAATATGCGACGCTGGAGCACCTGCTGCTGTCACTGGTCGACGACCAGGACTCGGCGGCGGTGATGCGCGCCTGCAACGTCGACACCGACAAGCTGCGGCGGAATCTGGTCGAGTACATCGACACCGAGCTCGACAATCTCGTGCAGGATGGCGGCGAGGATTCCAAGCCGACGGCCGGCTTCCAGCGTGTCATCCAGCGCGCCGTCATCCATGTGCAGTCCTCCGGCCGCGAGGAAGTGACCGGCGCCAACGTGCTGGTCGCCATCTTCGCCGAGCGCGAGAGCCATGCGGCCTATTTCCTGCAAGAGCAGGACATGACCCGCTACGATGCGGTCAACTACATCAGCCACGGCATCGCCAAACGCGCCGGCATGTCGGAGAGCCGACCCGTGCGGGGCGCCGAAGAGGAGACGGAGACGAAGACCGGGGAGGACACCAAGAAGAAGGCCGATGCGCTCGAAGCCTATTGCGTGAACCTCAACAAGAAGGCGCGCGAGGGCAAGATCGACCCGCTGATCGGCCGCGACGGCGAGATCCAGCGCACCATCCAGGTGCTGTGCCGCCGCTCCAAGAACAATCCGCTCTTCGTGGGCGATCCCGGCGTGGGCAAGACCGCCATAGCCGAGGGACTGGCGCGCCGCATCGTTGCCGGCGAGGTGCCCGACGTTCTGCGCAAGGCCACCGTCTTCTCGCTCGACATGGGCGCGCTGCTTGCGGGCACCCGCTACCGTGGCGATTTCGAGGAGCGCCTCAAGCAGGTGGTGAAGGAGATCGAGGCTTATCCCGACGCCATCATGTTCATCGACGAGATCCACACGGTGATCGGCGCCGGCGCGACCTCCGGCGGGGCCATGGATGCCTCCAATCTGCTCAAGCCTGCCCTCGCGGCGGGCACCCTGCGCTGCATCGGCTCGACCACCTACAAGGAGTACCGCCAGTACTTCGAGAAGGACCGCGCACTGGTCCGCCGCTTCCAGAAGATCGACGTGCCGGAGCCGACCGTGCCGGACGCGATCGAGATACTGAAGGGGCTGAAGCCCTATTTCGAGGACTACCATCGGCTGCGCTACACCAACGACGCCATCAAGGCGGCGGTGGAGCTCTCCGCGCGCTACATCCATGACCGCAAGCTGCCCGACAAGGCGATCGACATCATCGACGAGTCGGGCGCGGCGCAGATGCTGCTGCCCGAGAGCCGGCGCAAGAAGATCATCGGCGTCAAGGAAATCGAGGCGACGGTCGCGACCATCGCGCGCATTCCGCCGAAGTCGGTGTCCAAGTCCGACACCGAGATCCTCTCCGCGCTGGAGACGACGCTGAAGCGTGTGGTCTACGGCCAGGACAAGGCGATCGAGGCGCTGGCCTCGGCGATCAAGCTGGCGCGGGCGGGTCTGCGCGAGCCGGAGAAGCCGATCGGCTCCTACCTGTTCTCCGGTCCGACCGGCGTCGGCAAGACGGAGGTGGCCAAGCAGCTTGCCTCCAGCCTGGGCGTCGAACTGCTGCGCTTCGACATGTCCGAGTACATGGAGCGGCACACCATCTCGCGGCTGATCGGCGCGCCTCCCGGCTATGTCGGCTTCGACCAGGGCGGCCTGTTGACCGATGGCATCGACCAGCATCCGCACTGCGTGCTGTTGCTGGACGAGATCGAGAAGGCGCATCCCGACCTGTTCAACATCCTGCTGCAGGTGATGGACCATGGGAAGCTGACCGACCACAACGGCAAGCAGGTGGATTTCCGCAACGTCATCCTTATCATGACGACCAATGCGGGTGCCGCCGACCTGTCGAAATCGGCCTTCGGCTTCACCCGCACCAAGCGCGAGGGTGACGATGTGGAGGCGATCAACCGGCTGTTCGCGCCGGAGTTCCGCAACCGCCTCGACGCCATCATCACCTTCGCCCACCTCACCAACGAGGTCATTGCGCTGGTGGTGGAGAAGTTCGTGCTGCAGCTCGAGGCGCAGCTGGCCGACCGCAACGTCACCATTGAGCTGTCGGACGAGGCGACCGCCTGGCTGGTGGAGCGCGGCTACGACCAGCAGATGGGCGCGCGGCCCATGGGCCGGGTGATCCAGGAGCACATCAAGAAAGCTCTGGCCGACGAGGTGCTGTTCGGCAGGCTGCGTTCGGGCGGTCATGTGCGGGTTGTCCTGCTGACCGGCGAGGATGGCGAGACCACGCTCGGCTTCGAGTTCCCGGAAGGGCCGATCACGCCCAAGCCGGAGAAGATCGAGCCACCCAAGGCCAAGCGCGCCCCGCGCCGCAAGGCGCCGGCGACCAAGGCAAAGAAGGCCGGCGGCACGTCAAGCCGCGCCAAGCCGGGCTCGTCCCGGGTGCCGAAGGTGCCGTTGGTCAAGGCGTGAACGCGCGTATGCGTTCAGGCCATTCGGACGACTGAGACGCCGCCCGCGCCATCGTCGCGGGCGGTTTCGTGTCGGTGCCCCGCCGCCTCATGGCTGCCATGCGCCGGCGGGGCGCCGTTTCGCTTGACGGCGTGGGGCCGGGGCCGCAGAACGCGGACGCGAGTTCTCACATGAATGTCTCCCCCGATCCGTCCCTCCAAGCCCTTGGCGCATGTGCTCCCTCCCGACCGGCGCACTGGTTCGCGCGCGGCATGGTGGGCGCCGTGTCGACGCCGGGGTTGGTGCTGGTGGCGACCTTTGTCGGCTTCGGCGGGTTGCTGCACGATCTCGGCTTTCCCATTTTCGCGGGGCTCCTCTCGACCCTGCTGGTCTGGGCGCTGCCGGCGCAGGTGATCCTTGTCGGCGGGCTGGCCGCCGGCGCCTCGCTGCCGGCGCTGGCGGTGGCGGTCTGCCTGTCCGGCGTGCGACTGCTGCCGATGGTGGTGTCGCTGATGCCGCTGATGCGCGGTCCGCGCCCGCGTCTGCTGAGCGAACTCGTCTGCGCCCATTTCGTGGCCGTCACCATGTGGGTGGAGGGCTTGCGGTTGCTGCCCGGGGTCGCGCCCGAAGGGCGCCCGGCCTATGCGACCGGGCTCGGCTTCGGGCTGACCGTCTTGAGCATGACCGGCACCGCGATCGGCTTCTATCTCACCGGCGCGCTGCCGGGCCCGCTCGCCGTCGCCCTGCTGCTGCTGACACCGATCTCCTTCGCCATCCTGCTGGTGCGCAACGCGCGCCGCCCGGTCGACTGGCTCGCCATCGTGCTCGGCGCGGCGATCTCGCCGCTGGTCGCCAATTCGCCGGGCGGGCTCGACCTGTTCTGGGCCGGTGTCGGCGGCGGCACGCTGGCCTTCTTCCTCGCGCGCATCCTGCCGGGGCGGCAGGCATGAACTTCTTCACCACCGAACTCGGCGCCATGCTGGTGGTGATCTTCGTCGGCTTCCTGCCGAACGAGGTCTGGCGCGTGCTCGGCGTGCTGTTCGGCCGGCGCATCGATGAGGACAGCGTCTGGATGCAATGGGTGCAGGCGGTCGCGACGGCGCTGCTGGCGGCGGTGGTGGCGCGCCTGCTGCTGGTGCCGAGCGGGGCGCTGGTCGCCTTGCCGCTCTGGTTGCGCGTCGGCGCGGTGGCGAGCGGCATTGGCGGTTTTCTCGCCGTGCGCCGCTCGGTCCTCGCCGGCGTGCTCACCGCCGAGGCGGTGCTGGTGGTCGGCGCCTGGTGGCTCGGCGCCAGCCCCTGAGCGCGCCAGCCCCCGGGTTGTCAGCCCTTCTTAAGCGCGGCGGCGAGGCGGGCGGACTGCTCGGCCAGCACTTCGGGCGCCTCCCTGTAAGAGAGCGGCGGCCGCAGCTCGACCCCGGCATGGCGCGGGATGACATGGACATGAAGGTGGAACACCTCCTGTCCGCCGGCCTTCTCATTGTGCTGGGTGAGGGTGATGCCTTCCGCCTCGAACACCTGCATCTGCGCCTGCGCGATGTGCTGGGCGACCGCCATGACGGCGGCCAGGTCCCCGGCCGCGACATCGAGCAGGTTGCGGGCGGGCGCCTTGGGGATCACCAGCACATGGCCCGCCGCGCGCGGCATGATGTCGAGGAAGGCGAGCACGCGGTCGTCTTCATAGACCTTGTAGGCGGGGAGTTCGCTGCGCAGGATCTTCGCGAAGATGTTGCCGGGATCGTATGCCATCGGTTCCTCCCTGTCGGCCTCACCTGATCGCAAGCCGCCTCGCCGTGGTCAAGGCTCGTCGGCCCGCTGATCCGCCACCTGCTGGCGGAACGGGCCGAGTTCGCTCAGCTCGGCGCCGGCCTCCGCGACATAGCGGCGCTCGCGCTCCAGATAATGCGCGACGGCGGCGCGGAACTGCGGATCGGCGATGTAATGTGCCGAGCGGGTGATGACGGGCATGTAGCCGCGCGCCAGCTTGTGCTCGCCCTGCGCGCCGGCCTCCACCGTCGTCAGCCCATGCGTGATCGCATAGTCGATGGCCTGATGGTAGCAGACCTCGAAATGCAGGAAGGGATGATGCTCCACCGCGCCCCAATGGCGGCCATAGAGCGCGTCGTCGCCGATGAAGTTGATCGCCCCGGCGATCCAGCGCCCGGCGCGCTTCGCCATCACCAGCAGGACGCGGTCGGCCATGCGCTCGCCGATCAGCGAGTAGAAGGCGCGGGTGAGATAGGGCCGGCCCCATTTGCGCGAGCCTGTCTCCATGTAGAAACCGAAGAAGGCGTCCCACACTTCCTCGGTGAGATCGCTGCCTGTCAGCCAATGGACGCTGATGCCGTTTTCCAGGGCCTCGCGGCGTTCACGGCGGATCTGCTTGCGCTTGCGCGAGGCGAGGGCGTCGAGAAAGGCCTCGAAATCGGCATAGCCCTCGTTGTGCCAGTGAAACTGCTGGTCGGTGCGCGGCAGGAAGCCTTCCGCCTCCAGCGCCCCGGCATCCGCCTCGGTGAGGAAGGTGGCGTGCACCGACGACACCTTGCGCAGTTTCGCCAGGGCGACGAGCCCGGCCGCCAGCGCCGCGCGCACGCTCTCCGCCTGCGGACCGGCGCCGGCGAGCAGGCGCGGGCCGGTGGCCGGGGTGAAGGGCACGCTGACCTGGAGCTTCGGGTAGTAGCGCCCGCCGGCACGCTCGAACGCCTCCGCCCAGCCATGGTCGAAGACATATTCACCCTGCGAGTGTGACTTCAGATAGGCCGGGCAGACACCCAGCACCTCACCCTCGGGTCCTTCGAGAACGAGGTGCTGCGGCAGCCAGCCGGTGGCCGCGGCCACGGAACCCGATTCCTCCAGCGAGGAAAGGAAGGCGTGGCTGACGAAGGGATTATAGGCCGTCCTCCGACGTGAGGATGCCGTGCGCCCGGAGAGCGGGCCCCACCCGCCACACGCGGCCTCGTCCCCACCCATCAACGGGTTGGCCGGGTCTGCTGAATCGTTGTACGAATATCGGGGGCTGGCGCAGCCATCCCAGTCGTCGGCGGCGATGGTGGCGATGTCGTTCTCGACGCGCAGGCGGAACGTTTCGTCGGACATGCGGGAATGGCTCGCGGGTAGGCTCGGCAGGTGTCGTCACGCCGGCAAGGGGCGCTGCCATTGTGCGCCGCACGCGAGGCGGGCGGCAAGGGCGCTCACGCGAACGCGAAGCGGGCTCCGTCCGGGCTCAGGGCAGGAAGCCCTCGAAGATCATCTGGTCGGCATGGCAGTCCGCGACGGCGCGGTCCTGCGGTGTGCGCACGGTCCAGGCGAGCAGCGGCATGGGCGCGCGGCGGCGGGCGAGATCGACGGCGGCGGAGGGCAGTTCCTTCACATAATGGGCGATGAAGTCGGGCCGTGTCTGCGGGAGATGCAGCAGGTTGCCCCAGTCGTGCTTGGTCCCGGCGCTGAGAATGTCCCATTCCGGGTCGTCATAGCGGTGCTCCATGGTGATGCCGCGCGGGATGTGCGGCGCCAGCGAGCGCAGGGCGGCGACGAGGGCGGGATCGAACGACATCAGCGCCGCCGGCCCGCCATAGCCGGACAGCACCGTCGCCGCGCGGGCGGCGATGGCGGTCTCGCCGTCGAAATGGCTCTTCAACTCGATAATGAGCGGCACCCGCCCGCCGACGCGGGCGAGCAGTTCGGCCAGCGTCATCATCCGGTCGGCCGTGCCGCGCAGTTCGATCGCCTTGAGTTGGGCGGCGGTGAGCGCCTTGGCCGGCCCTTCCGCCAGGGTCAGCCGCTCCAGCGTGTCGTCATGGAACACCACCGCCTCGCCATCGGCGGAGAGCTGGATGTCGACCTCGATGGCGTAATCGCGTGCCAGCGCGGCATCGACCGCCGAGGGCGTGTTCTCGATCACCCCGCGCGCGGCGTCGTGCAGCGCGCGGTGGGCGATCGGCCGGGCGGTCAGCCAGGCCGGCGCGTTGGGGGCGGACGGGTCGGGAGCCATGAGGGAGCCTCAGGCGAACGCGATCACCGCCTCGACTTCGACGCGGACATCGAAGGGCAGGGCGGCGGCGCCCACCGCCGAGCGCGCATGCCGGCCGGCATCGCCGAACACCTCGACGAACAGGTCCGAGGCGCCGTTGATCACCTTCGGCTGGTCGGTGAAGTCCGGTGCGGAGTTGACGAATCCGACCAACTTCACCACCCGCTGCACCCGGTCGAGATCGCCAAGTGCGGCCTTGATCTGGGCGATGAGATTAATGCCGCACTGGCGGGCGGCGGCGCGCCCAGCCTCGATATCCGCCTCGCCTGCGAGCTTGCCGGTCATCAGCTTGCCGTCGGCCATGGCGATCTGGCCGGAAATCCACAGGAGGTTGCCGCTGATCACGAACGGCACATAGTTCGCCGCCGGCGCCGAGGCGGCAGGGAGGGTGATGCCGAGGGTCGCGAGCTTGGCTTCAACCGTTCCGGTCATGGGGATCTCCTGCTATCGTGCGGGGCATGGGGTGTGGCGTGCGGCGCGGGCGAACGACCCGCAATTGCCATCTTCGATGGGTCATGTTTGGCGGATCGGTCCGCCATTCGCAAGCCGCGTGTGGAGTCTGCGAGGGAGCCTCTTGTCTATGCCGTCCGTCCGTATCGCCGCCGCCGCCATCCTGCTCGCCGCCTCATCGCTGCCGGCCCTGGCTATCCAGCTTTCGCCCCACCGAGCCACCTATGCGGTATCTCTGGATACCTCCAAGCCGGCGACCCGCATCAATGCCGCCGAGGGGCGCATCGTCTATGAGATGCGCGGCAATCCGTGCGCCGGCTATTCGGTGCAGTTGCGCCAGGACACCATTCTCGCCACCGAGGGCGGCCGGGTGAACAGCGCCGTGTCGACGGCGACCTGGGAGGAGGGCGAAGGCCAGTCCTATCGCTTCCACGTCACCAACACGCTGAACGGCGACAGCGCCGAGGAAGCCGATGGCGTGGCCGAGCGCAAGGAGGACGGGCTGGTCGTGACCGCGACCAAGCCGGAGCGGCAGACCGTCGGGCTGGGCAGGAAGGTGCTGCTGCCGACCCAGCACGTGATGCGGCTGATCGACAGCGCCGAAAAGGGTGAGGCGGTGCTGGAGGCCTCGGTCTTCGACGGCTCCCCCGACGCCCGCAAGGTCTATGACACGCTGGCGGTGATCGGGCGCGGGACCCGCGACGCGACGGGGCTTGAGGCGGCCGCCACCGCCGGCGACCTTGCCGGCCGCGCACGCTATCCGGTGACCATCAGCTATTACGAGCGCGGCGGCTCAAGCGAGACGCCGGACTACACGATCCGCTTCGACATGTTCGACAATGGCGTCAGCCGCGACCTGAAGCTCGATTATGGCGAGTTCGCCTTGAACGGCACGCTCATTTCCTACGAGGCGCTGCCGATGGAGGCGTGCTCGAAATAGCCGGGTCCGGGGCCAGCGGATCGAGATCGTCCGGCCGGTTGCGGTGCGGCTGCTCGGGTCCGCGGCGGCGCGGCGCGTCGAGGGCGATGCCGCGTTCGATGATCTCCTTGCCGAAGCGGGCCCGCAGCGTGTCGGAGGCGAGTTCCGCCAGTCCGCGCTTGGTGGCGTGCGCGTCGACCAGGTCCGCGGGGTCGGCCAGCGCCGGATCGGTGAGTTCGGACACGCCGACCCCGATCAGCCGGAAGCGCCGCCCGTCGGTCTCGCGGGCGAGCAACTCGCGGGCATGATCGAAGATGCGGTGGGCAAGCCGGGTCGGGTCTTCCAGCGAACGGGCGCGGGTGACAAGGCGGAAGTCGGAGGTCTTGAGCTTCAGCGTGACGGTGCGGCCGGCAAGATCGGCGGTCTTCAGCCGGTCGGAGAGCTTGCGGGTGAGCCGGTAAAGCTCCTGTTCCAGCGTGCGGAAATCGGCGATGTCGGTGTCGAAGGTCGTTTCCGTCGAGACGCTCTTGGTCTCGCGCTCGGGATTGACCGGGCGGGTGTCCATGCCGCGCGCCAGCCGCGCCAGCCGCAGACCCTCATTGCCGAAGCGGCGGGCGAGAACGCTTTCGTCGACCGCCTGGAGATCGGCGATGATACGGTAGCCCTCGCGGGCGAGACGCTCCTGCGTCGCCTTGCCGACGCCCCAGATGGCGCCGACGCTGCGCGGGGCAAGGAAAGCCATCGCCTCCCGCGCGCCGATCACCGCGAAGCCGCGCGGCTTGTCCAGCTCGGAAGCCATCTTGGCGAGGAACTTGTTGGGCGCGAGGCCGACCGAGAGGGTGACGCCGATCTCGGTCTCCACCGACCGCGCGAGCCGAGCCAGCGCCCGCGCCGGGCTCTCGCCATGCAGCAGCGCCGTGCCGGCAAGGTCAAGGAACGCCTCGTCGATCGACAGCGGTTCGACCAAGGGCGTGAGGCGCAGGAAACGCTCGCGGATCTGTCGGCCCACAGTGACGTATTTCGCCATGTTCGGCTTGATCACCACTGCCTCCGGGCAGAGCGCGAGCGCCTTGAACATCGGCATGGCCGAGCGCACGCCCTTCACCCGGGCGAGGTAGCACGCCGTGGACACCACGCCGCGCTTGCCGCCACCGATGATCACCGGCAGGTCGCGCAGCCCTGGGTCGTCGCGCTTCTCCACCGAGGCATAGAAGGCGTCGCAGTCGATATGGGCGATGTGGAGCGCGTCGAGTTCGGCATGGCGCACCAGGCGCGGGCTGCCGCAGCGGGTGCAGCGGCGCTCCTCGCCAGCCTCGCTCAGGCAGTCGCGGCAAAAGGCCGACAAGCGCGCCATGCACTGCTCCGTTTGGCCCGAGCCGGGCTTGGCCCGCTTCAGTCCTCGCCCATGTCCGCATGGAACAGGATTTCGCGCGCCGCCACCACATGGCCGGGGTCGATCTCCGCCTCGCCGGCATAGGCGATGAGCAGTTCCTGCCGATTGATCATGTAGTCCAGCAGCGCCACGTGGAAGGCGGTCGAGCCGGCGACGCCGCGCAGGTCGGCGGGCGACAGGCCGCTTTCCGCCAGAAACGGGCCGATGCGCTCGGGATCGCCGGCGAGAAAGGAGAGGGCGCCGAGGGCGACCTGCCGGGCGACCTCGATCTGCGTTGGGGTACGGGAGTTGCGGCTTTTCATTTCCGGTTCCGTAAGGAATGGGTGGGTAAAGCTAGCGCATCGACCGGCGGATGGGTGAGCGATTCCGGCTCGCCAGAATGTGCCGCTGTTGCAGGGACCGTCGACCGATGCCCAAGACCGTTCTGATCGTCGAGGACAATGAGCTTAATATGAAGCTCTTCAACGATCTGCTCGAAGCCCACGGCTATATCACGGTCGGCACCCGCAAGGGCGTCGAAGCGCTGGATCTGGCGCGGCAGCACCGGCCGGACCTGATCCTGATGGATATCCAGCTTCCCGAGGTGTCCGGCCTCGACGTGACCCGCGCGCTCAAGGCCGATCCGGAACTCAAGGCGATACCCGTCATCGCCGTCACCGCCTTCGCGATGAAGGGCGATGAGGAACGGATTCGCGAGGGCGGCTGCGAGGCCTATCTCTCCAAACCGATCTCGGTCGCCAAATTCCTCGAAACGGTGCGCCAGTTCGTGCCGGCGACGTGATCGCTGGAGGTTGGGGCGAATCGATTGCCCACAAATATCGTTGCTTTTGGCGAAGGTTCGGGTAGCCTCTGCGCGGTATCCGTTTGCCCTGCGGAGTGCTCGGGTCCGCCGCATCTCCCGGGTCCGTGGGGTCTGGTCGGCGGGCGGTGTCTACGGATGGCCTCTCCGTTCACCGCTCGCCGATTCCACTCCCGCAGATGGCTGCCGCAGACGGGCAACCTAGAGAACGACCGTCACGGATCGACAGACCCAAAAAGAAAAGGCGCCTTGCGGCGCCTTTTGCGTCAGTGGCCTTCCGCGCCGCGAGCAGGGCCCGCGTGACGCATCAGCTCACTTGATCTTGCCTTCGCGGAACTCGACATGCTTCTTCGCGACCGGGTCGTACTTCTTGACGACCAGCTTGTCGGTCATGGTGCGCGAGTTCTTCTTCGTCACGTAAAAGAAGCCGGTGTCGGCGCTCGACACGAGCTTGATCTTGATGGTCGTTGCCTTGGCCATGACCGGGTCTCCTGGGAGCGTGGCTTTCGATCGTGGGGGCGCCACGCCGAACAAAACGGTTTCGCGCGGCATCACTGCCGCTCGTTGCGCGTCCGTATCCGTGATCGTCGCGCGAATGTCAAGGAAGGCGGGTCAGCGATCGCGCCAAATCTGCCCCGCCACCACCAGTACATAGAGCAGCAGGAACGCCCCGATGGTCCAGGCAAAGCCGTGCGGATCGAGGATCTGCATGCCGCCGCCGACTGCCGTGGGCCCCACCGTGAGGCCGATCGAATACAGCATCACGAAAGCCGCGTTGGCGGTGGCGAGCGCCGCCCCGTCGAAACGCGCGCCGAGCAGAGCGAGGCCGACCGTGTACAGCCCGGCGACGATTCCCGTGGTGAAGAACGCCGCGATCCACAGCGCCCAGCTGTCGATGGCGAGATGCGGAATCAGGAACGAGCCGACAACGCCGATGATGCCGCAGGCAAGCAGCATGCGGCGACGGTCGAGCTTGTCGCTCAACAGGCCGAGCGGCAGTTGCAGGGCGACATTGCCAAGCTCGGCGACGGTGAGCAGCAGTGCCGCCTCGCCCTCATCAAGCCCGCGCCGCAGCCCGTAGAGCGGCAGAAAGTTGATCAGCCCGGTTTCGACCGCGCCGAAGATGAAGGCGGCGAGGGTGGCGGCCGGGGCGATCCGCATCAGCGTCCATACGCTCCCCGACGTGCTCTCCTTCTCGATCGCGGGGGCGCTGGCGGCGCCGATCAGCACCGGGATGCCGGCGAGGGCGAAGAAGACGGCGCCGCACAGATAGGGCGCCCAGCCCTGCGTCCCGACCAGGCTGAGGATCGCCGGCCCGCCGGCGAATCCGACCGACAGCACCGTACCGTAAATGCCGATGACCAGGCCGCGCCGGTGGTTCGGCGCGGCGGCGTTGATCCAGAACTCGCTGACCACGAACAGGACGCACAGCGCCGCGCCGAAGATGAAGCGCAGCGGAAACCACAGCACGAAGGACGCCGTGAACTTGAAGGCGAGCAGGCTCAGCGCCGCGCTGAGAATGGCCGCGAGCAGCAGCGGCCCGGCCCCGAGACGTCGCACCAGGTCCGGCAGAAAGGGCGCCAGCGCGATGGTGGCGAGCCCGCCCACCGCCGTGTTGATGCCGATCCAGGTCGAGGAGATGCCCCGGTCGTGCAGTTCGAAGGCCAGCAGCGGGATGGACAGGGCGAGGCCAAGCCCGACCACCGAAATGGCGGCGATGGCGGCGGCGATGGAGGCGATGTTGACGGGACGGGGGAGGGCCGGGGCGTGCATGTTTCACCTGAGGTCGGGAGACGTCTCCCGGACCGCTGGCTCTAGCCCATGGGCGGCAAAAGTCGAATGACTTTTGGCAATGGCTTCATGCCGGGAATTTGTGACCGCCCCGCTCAGGCGATTGCCTCGCGATAGACCCGCCCGCCGCGGGAAAAATAGAACGGCACCGGCTGCCAGGGCCGGTTGCCGCCCTTGAGCCGCGCCTCGACCTCGTCGAGGATGGCGCGGGTGATCTCCGGCACCTCGGCCCGCTTCGCCTCCGCGAAAGTGAACCAGCCGGCCTCGACCAATTCCGCTTCCGCACCGACGACACCGTCCAGCCGGTGGCCGACATGGGTCACATCGGCCAGGAAAAAGCGGGTGTCGAAGCGCCGGGCGAGGCGGGGCGGGGTGACCGCGCGGGCGACGAAGGTGAGCGCCTCCAGATTGGGAAACAGTCCGGCCGCGCCGAAGGCGCCCCACGCTTCCGGCAGCCGGCCCGGCGTGCCGGCCTCGCCGGTGCCGATTAACAGCCCGGTTTCCTCGCAGGTCTCGCGGATGGCGGCCAGCGCCAGGGCGCGGGCTCGCGAGGTGCTGGGCCGGGCGACGCGCGCCAGCAGGCGGCGCTCGCTCTCCGTGTCCAGCATGCCATAGACCGGGACGCGGCGGTCGCCGGCATCGACCCGGCCGCCGGGAAACACGAACTTGCCGGGCATGAAGCGCAGCGACGGATTGCGGCGGCCCAGCAGCACGCGCGGCGTGCGCTTGGAGCGGTCCACCAGCACCAGCGCCGCGGCGTCGGCCGGCCGGATGACCGGGTGCACCGCGTCTGGCCGTTCGCGCGGGAACTTCGGGGAGACGTCGGCGCGACTGTCGGTAAGGCTCATGGGATTGCGGGTCAGGAGCGCTTGGCGAGCGGGCCGGCGAGCGTCGCCTCGGCACGGTGGCTCGGCGGCAGCGGATCACGCTCGGAGTCGGTCGGATCGAACCCATGCATGCGGACCGCCCACTGAAAGCCGATGAGCGCCCCCTTCACCGGCGGCAGCAGAACCAATGAGAGCAGGAGGGTAAGCGGCAGCCAGACGATGAGGTGGATCCACACCGCCGGGTGCAGCGCCATCTCCACCGCCAGCAGCAGCGGCACGATGATATGGCCGACAATGGTGATGACCATGTAGGGCGGCGCGTCGTCGGCGCGGTGGTGCCACAACTCCTCGCCGCATGCGGGGCAGTGTTCATTGACCTTCAGATAGGCGCCGAACAGCGCACCCTTGCCGCAGGCGGGGCAGCGCATGCGGAAGCCATTGACAATGGCCGGCCCGATGGGCCGGTGGGAAACAGGACTGGGGGACTGCGTCTGCATGAAGGCGCCTCCGGCGCTATTTGCGCTTGCCGATGCGCCTCGGGCCGTGGGGGCGCTCGACCGGCCGTCCGTAGCGACCGCGCCCGCCGCCGGGGCGGCGCTTGTCGACGGTGACGTGCTTGCCCTCAGATATAAGTTCGAACCGAAGAGCGCCAGCCACCGGCGCCGCTTCCACGAGCTTCACTTCGACGCGGTCGCCGAGCCGGTGCATCTCGCCGGTGCGCTCGCCGATCAGCGCATGGCGCCCCTCGTCATAGCGGTAATAGTCTTGGCCGAGCGTGACGGCGGGAATGAACCCGTCCGCGCCGGTGTCGTCGAGGGCGACGAAAAGCCCGGCCTTGGTAACGCCGGAAATGCGGCCGCGGAAAGTGGCGCCGATCTGCACCGCCATGTGGTGGGCGATCAGCCGGTCGATGGTCTCGCGCTCGGCCGCCATGGCGCGCCGCTCGCTGGCGGAAATGCGGGCGGCGATTTCGGCGAGCTGTTCGGGCGTCACGGTCTCGGGCAGTCCGTCGCGGCCGAGGCCGAGCGCGCGCACCAGCGCCCGGTGCACGATGAGGTCGGCATAGCGGCGGATCGGCGAGGTGAAATGGGCGTAGCGGCGCAGATGCAGGCCGAAATGGCCGTAATTCTCGTTCGCGTATTCCGCCTGTGCCTGGCTGCGCAGGATTACCTGATTGACCAGTGGCGCCAGTTCGGAGCCAGCGACGCGGGCGAGAATGTCGTTGAACTGGGCCGGACGGACGCTCTCGCTCTTCGGCAGCTTGATGTCGAGCGTCTGCAGGAATTCGCGCAGGCCGGACATCTTCTCCAGCGAGGGCTGGTCGTGGACGCGGTAGACGAGGGGGACGTGCTTCTCCTCCAGGGTCTCAGCGGCGGCGACATTGGCGAGGATCATGAACTCCTCGATCAGCCGATGGGCGTCGAGCCGCTCGGGCACGACCACCTTGTCGACCGTGCCGTCGGGCTTCAGCAGGATCTTGCGCTCGGGCAGGTCGAGGTCGAGCGGGGCGCGGGCCTCGCGCGCCTTCTTCAGTGCACCATAGGCGGCCCAGAGCGGGCGCAGCACGCCTTCCAGCAGCGGATCGGTCAGGTCATCCACACGCCCGTCAATGGCGGCCTGAGCCTGCGCATAGGCGAGCTTGGCGGCGGAGCGCATCATGACGCGGTGGAAGCTGTGGCGCTTCTTGCGGCCGTTGGCGCCGATCGCCATGCGCACGGCGAGGGCCGGCCGGTCCTCCAGAGGGCGCAGCGAGCAGAGGTCGTTGGAAATGCGCTCGGGCAGCATCGGCACGACGCGGTCGGGGAAATACACCGAATTGCCGCGCGCCAATGCCTCGCGGTCGAGAGCGCTGCCGGGCCGGATATAGGCGGCGACATCGGCGATGGCGACGGTGAGGATGAACCCACCCTCATTGTCGGGGTCGAGGTCCGGTGCCGCGTGCACCGCATCGTCATGGTCCTTGGCATCGGGCGGGTCGATGGTGACCAGCGGCAGCTCGCGCCAGTCCTCGCGCCCGGCCAGCGTCGCCGCCTTCGCCGCCTCCGCCTCGGCGAGCGCCTCGCGGCGGAACACGCTCGGAATGCCATGGGCATGGATGGCGATCAGGCTGATCGCCTTCTCGGTCGACACCGAACCGAGCCGCTCCCTCACCTTGGCGGTGGGCAGGCCATAGGCGTGGTGGCGCACCACTTCGACCGAGACGAGGTCGCCCTCCTGCGCGTCGCCGGCGAAATCGGCGGGGATGGCGAGTTCGCGGCCCATATTGCGCTTGTCGATGGGGATCAGGCGGCCGCCGCCCTGCGCGTCGCGGCGGAAGATGCCGAGGGTGAGGCCGCGTGCCTTCTCGATCAGCTTCAGCACCGTGCCGTTGTGGCGGATATGGCCGTCGGCCTCAGGTATTTCTTCGGTCTTCAGCAGCACACGGTCGCCGACCGTGGGGGCCGGTCCGGCAAGCCGGCCGCGGCGGGCGAGGCGGACCAATATGCGCGGTGGCTCGCCATTCTCCTCGGTGTCCCAGTCAACCGGCGTGGCGATCAGTTCGCCGTCCTCGTCGCGTTCGACGATTTCCGACAGGACGACAGCGGGCAGGGCGCCCGGCAGGTGCAGCTTGCGGCGCTTGGTTCCCAGAAGCCCTTCGTCGGCAAGTTCGCGCAGCAGCGCCTTGAGGGCGATGCGGTCGCCGCCATCGAGCCCGAAGGCGCGGGATATCTCCCGCTTGCCGACATCACCGCCATGAGCGGCGATGAACGCCATCAATTCCTCACGCCCCGGCAGTCCCTTGGTCAGGCCAGCGGGCAGGGCCGGGTGGGCGGGCTTTCGCCCCTTCGCTTTTATTGGTTTACGCACGATTCACCGCTTCCGAGAGGGCTGTTCGACGCTATCCGCATCGGCGCCCCGCGTCGACCGGCCGGCGCCGCCTCCAAAGCGGAAGGAGCGCACAATCTCTTGCAATTGCCGACCAATAGGTCGAATTTGCCGGCATTTCGCGGCGGTTCGAAGACGCCGATCTGGATTTTATCCCATGGATGCCCGCACTTCGGAGGCGACGACCGCGCCTCTGTCCCATGTCGAGATTCGCGTTATCGTCACCGGCGTCATGGTGGCGATGTTTCTCAGCGCCCTCGACCAGACCATCATCGCCACCGCGCTGCCGACCATCGGTGGCAGCTTCGGCGACCTCGAAAACCTCTCCTGGGTGGTGACCGCCTATCTGCTCACCGGTACAGCGATCACCCCGCTGGTCGGCAAGCTGGCGGATATTCACGGACCCCGGCCGGTTCTGCTGGTGGCGATCGGCACCTTCCTCGCCGGCTCGGTCCTGTGCGCCACGGCGCAGAGCATGCCGTGGCTGATCGTGGCGCGAGCGGTGCAGGGGCTGGGCGGCGGCGGGCTTATCGCGCTGGCGCAGACCATTATCGGCCTGCTGATAGCGCCACGCGAGCGTGGCCGCTACCAGGGCTATTTCGCCATCGTCTTCATTACCTCCAGCATCGCCGGGCCGATCCTTGGCGGCTTCTTCGCCGAGCATCTGCACTGGTCGCTGATCTTCTGGATCAACGTGCCGCTCGGCCTCGTCGCGGCGGTGATGAGCGAGCGGGCGCTCAGGCGCCTGCCGGCGCATCACCATCCGCACCGGCTCGACATTCTTGGCGCGCTGCTGATGTGCGCGGGCACGGTGGCGCTGTTGATGGCGCTGAGCTGGGGCGGCACCTATTTTCCCTGGCTGTCGGCGCCGATCTTCGGCCTGCTGGCCCTTGCCGTGCTGCTCTGGATCGGGTTCGCCTTCCGTGTCGCCACGGCGAGCGAGCCGCTGGTGCCGCTGGCGGTGCTGTCCAACCAGGTGGTGCGCACCGGCGTTCCTTCCGCCGCCTTCGCCATGGGCACGCTGGTCGGCCTGTCGATCCAGATGCCGCTTTATCTCGAAGGCGTCATGGGGCTGACGGCCTCGGAATCCGGGGTGGCGCTGATCCCGCTGATGGCCGGTGTGGTGGTCGGGGCGACGGGGGCAGGGCGGGTGATGGGTCATTTCACCCATTACAAGCGCCTGCCGATCGCCGGACTGCTGGCCAGCATCGCCGCGCTGGGCCTCCTGGCGGTCTGGCCTCTAGGGCTGCCGGTCTATGCCGTCGCCGCCGGGATGGGAGTGGCTGGCATGGGACTCGGCACCGTGCTGCCGGTTTCCACCGTGGCGATCCAGAACGCCGTCCCGCTGCCGCAGATGGGCACCGCGACCGGCGTGGTGAACCTGTTCCGCTCGCTCGGCGCCGCCGTGCTCACAGCCGGCTTCGGCGCCATCGTGATCGGACTGTCCGGCATCGAGGGCAGCGCACTGCTGGAGCGGCTGCTGGAAGGCCGCGCGCAGGTGGCGCCGCTCGCCGGCGCGTTCCGCTGGGTGTTCGTGGCGGCGGCGGCGTCGCTGTTCGCCTCGCTCATCGCGATGCTGGCCATGGAGGAGCGGCCGCTGCGCTCGGGCCACGCGCCGGCGCCGCTGCCGGAATAGAGGCAGGACCGGCGCTCAGGCGCCGGCCGCCTTCTTGGCCGCTGGCTTCTTAGCGGCGGGCTTTTTGGCGGTTGGCTTCTCGGCGGTTGGCTTGGCTGCCGCCGTTTTCGTCGCCGTCTTGCCGGGTTTCTTTGCCGCCGACTTGCTGGCGGTGGACTTCTCGGTCGTCGCCTTGGCTGGTGCCCGGCGCGCGGGCTTGGCCGGCATGGAGCCGGCCTTGGCGGTGATCAGCTCGACCGCCTGTTCCAGCGTCACCGCGTCCTGCTCGATGCTCTTGGGCAGTGTCGCGTTGACCTTGCCGTGGTTTACATAAGCGCCGAAGCGGCCCGGACGCACCGTGATGGGTCCCCCCAGCGTCGGGTGCTCGCCGAGTTCGCGCCCGCCGACGGCACCGCGCCGTCCCGGCCCCTTGCTCTGCTTGTCGGCGATCAGCGCCACCGCGCGGTTGAGGCCGATCGCCAGGATGTCGTCGCCGGGCTCGATATTGGCGTAGGTCTTGCCGTGCTGGACATAGGGGCCGAAGCGGCCGATGCCGGCGAGGATCGGGTCGCCGCTGTCGGGATGCTTTCCTATCTCGCGCGGCAGCGAGAGCAGCGCCAGCGCGGTGTCGAGATCGACATCGGCGGGGGCGAGCCCCTTGGGCAGGCTGGAGCGCTTGGGTTTCTCGCCGTCCTTGGCCTCGCCGAGCTGCAGGTACGTGCCGAAGCGGCCGGCCCGGATCGTCACCTCAAGCCCGGAGACGGGATCGGTGCCGAGAACGCGGGTGCCGTTGGCCTCGGCGCCGTTCTCGTCGCCGCCACCCTGCGCCGCCAGCGGGCGGGTGTACTTGCATTCGGGATAGTTCGAGCAGCCGATGAACGCCCCGAACTTGCCCACCTTCAGCGACAGCCGGCCGGTGCCGCAGGTCGGGCAGATGCGTGGATCCGAGCCGTCGTCCCGGGGCGGGAAGATGTGCGCGGTCAGCATGCCGTCGAGCGCGGAGATGACGTCGGAGACTCGCAACTCCTTGGTCTCGCCCACGGCGGCCATGAAGTCGCGCCAGAAGTCCCGCAGCACGTCCTTCCACCGCAGCTCGCCATTGGAGATGCGGTCGAGCTTCTCCTCGAGGTCGGCCGTGAAATCGTATTCGACGTAGCGGTCGAAGAAGCTCTCGAGGAAGGCGGTGACGAGCCGGCCCTTGTCCTCCGGCACCAGCCGGCGCTTGTCGAGCTTCACATATTCGCGGTCGCGCAGCACGGCGAGCACCGAGGCATAGGTCGAAGGACGGCCGATGCCGAGCTCTTCCATGCGCTTCACCAGCGACGCCTCCGAATAGCGCGGCGGCGGCTCGGTGAAATGCTGGTCGGCCTTGATGCCCTTATTGGCGAGCGCCTCGCCCGACGACATGGCGGGCAGGCGACGGCTCTCCTCGTCCTCCTCGTCGTCGTCGCTCCCCTCTCGATAGAGGGTGAGGAAGCCGTCGAACTTGATGACGGTGCCGGTGGCGCGCAGTTCCAGCGCCCGCCCGGCGGCGGTGGCGTCGATGTCGACCGTGGTGCGCTCCAGCTCGGCCGATTCCATCTGGCTGGCGATGGTGCGCAGCCAGATCAGTTCGTAGAGCTTGGCCTGGTCGGGTTCCAACTGGCGTATGACGTCCTTGGGCAGGCGCGAGAGTTCCGTGGGCCGGATCGCCTCATGGGCTTCCTGGGCGTTCTTTGCCTTGGCGGTGTATTTGCGCGGCGCGGCGGGGACGTAGCGGTCGCCATATTCGTGGGCGATCACCGAACGCGCGCCGGCCACGGCTTCCGGAGCCATGTCGACGCCGTCGGTACGCATATAGGTGATGAGGCCGACCGTCTCGCCGCCGACGTCGATGCCTTCATAGAGCCGCTGCGCGATGCGCATGGTGATGGCCGGCGCGAAGCCGAGCTTGCGGCTCGCTTCCTGCTGCAGTGTGGAGGTGGTGAAGGGCGGGTAGGGATGCCGGCGGGCCGGCTTGGCCTCGACCGAGCGTACCGTGTAGTCGGCCCTTTCCAGCGCGGCGCGGAAATCCGCCGCCTCGGCTTCGGTGCCAACGTCCAGCCGCGTGATCTTCTTGCCGTCGGCGCCGACCAGACGGGCCTCGAAGGTCTCCTGCCGGGGCGTTGCCAGCTGGGCGGCGATCGACCAGTACTCACGCCGGACGAAGGTCTCGATCTCGCGCTCGCGGTCGCAGACCAGCCGCAGGGCGACCGATTGCACGCGCCCGGCCGAACGGGCGCCCGGCAGCTTGCGCCAGAGCACCGGCGAAAGCGTGAAACCGACAAGGTAGTCCAGCGCCCGGCGGGCGAGATAGGCATCGACCAGCGCCGCGTCGATGATGCGCGGATGCTTCATCGCATCCAGCACCGACTGCTTGGTGATGGCGTTGAACACCACGCGCGAGACCGGCTGGTCCTTGAGCGCGCGTTTCTCCTTCAGCACCTCGAGCACGTGCCAGGAAATCGCCTCGCCTTCGCGATCCGGGTCGGTGGCGAGGATCAGGCCGTCCGCCCCCTTCACCGCGCGGGCAATGTCGGACAGCCGTTTCTGCGCCTTGGGATCGACGTCCCACAGCATGCGGAAATCATCTTCGGGATCGACCGAACCGTCCTTGGCCGGAAGGTCGCGCACATGTCCGTACGAGGCGTAAACCTCATAGCCCGATCCGAGATATTTGTTGATCGTCTTCGCCTTCGCAGGCGATTCGACGATGACGACCTGCATGAGTTCGCTACGTCCGTTGATGGGTCCAGCCCGAAGAGGCCGGGAAAATGGGGTAGCGGCCCCGGCGTGTCAAATGCCAAGCAGGACGCGTGCCGCGGATCGCCTCCATTGTGCAGGCAGGGGCACGTTATTGCGCCATGCTCCGCCGGGTAAGGGCACCCTTGGTGGGCCGGTCGATATCGAAATACATCCTAAGGTCGCATAACCTTAATATGTGCACGCGATGATCGTGACAGGCAATGCGCCTATGCTACCCTTTTGGCGCGAACCCTCCAGCAACGGACGTCCGACGTGACTGAGACCGACCGCGAGCGTGCGCCTGTGCAGGACGCAGCCGACTATATTGCCACACTTGCCGACGAACTGGCAGGCATGGCGGCGAACAACGGGCTCGACGTGCTGCGCTACCTGCTGGAAATGGCCCGCGACGAGGCGCACTCGGTGGCGCGGGCCCAGCCGGAGACCCACGAGCACGGCTGAGGCGCTCAAACGAGCAGCGAAACGCTGCCGTCGCGGTGGCGCTCCAGCCGCCCGGCCAGTTCGAGTTCCAGCAGGAGTATCTGTACCTCGCTGGCGCTTGCCCGCGACAGCACGACCAGTTCGTCGACCGGCAGCGGCGAGGGGCCGAGCAGCGTAATCAGCCGTGCGCGGCTGTCGTCGCTCGGCTCGGGCGCTTCCATCGCCTCGGCGGGGTTCTCCTCGATGATGATCGGCGGCCGGTCGCGCAGCGCGGCAAGGGCTTCGAGCACATCTTCGGTGCCGGTCACCAGCGTCGCGCCTTGCCGGATCAGCGCGTTGGTACCGCCCGCGCGCGGGTCGAGCGGCGAGCCGGGGACGGCCAGCACCTCGCGTCCCTGTTCGCCGGCGAGGCGGGCGGTGATCAGCGAGCCGGAACGTTCGGCCGCCTCGACCACGACCACGCCGAGCGACAGGCCGGAGACCAGCCGGTTGCGACGGGGGAAGTCGCGGGCGCGCGGCTCCCACCCCATCGACATTTCGGTGAGGATGGCCCCCTCGCGGGCGATGCGCTGCATCAGCGCCTCGTTCTCGCGTGGATAGGGCCGGTCATGGCCGCCGGCGATCACTGCGACGGTGCCGGTGGGCAGGCTTGCCTCGTGGGCGGCGGCGTCGATGCCGCGCGCCAGCCCCGAGGCCACCACCCAGCCGGCGGCGCCGAGGCCGCGGCCGAGCCGAGCGGTGATGGTGAGGCCAGCGCCGGAGGCGTTTCGGGCACCGACGATGGCGACCGTCGGACGGGCCAGAAGCTCGGCGTTTCCACGCAGGGCGAGGAGCGGCGGAGCGTCGTCGATCTGCCTCAGCAGGGCGGGATAGTCCGGCTCGCCGAGGGCGATGAAGCGCCCGCCCATGCGGGCCAGCGCCTCGATCTCGGCTTCGGCCTCGGCAATGGAGGGAACGCGCGGGGCCAGCAGGCCGCCGCCCCGTCGGGCGAGGTCGGGCAGTGCCTCCAGCGCCGCCGCCGCGCCGCCGAACCGGTTGATCAGGCTGCGGAAAGCGCGCGGGCCGACATTCTCGGCGCGGATCAGGCGGAGCCAGTCGCGGCGCTGTCCCGGATCGAGATGAACGCCGCGCCGGCTCAAGCGCTATCCCTTCTTGCCGATCCGGCCTTCCGTGCCCGCGAGCAGGCGGCGGATATTGGCGCGGTGCATGAACCAGAGCAGGGCGGCGAGCAGGGCCAGCAGCGCTCCGGTATGCGGGGTGCCGCAGAAAAAGGCCGCCAGCACGGTGACGACGCTGGCCACCAGCGCGGCGAGGGAGGAATAGCGGGACACGAAGGCGACGGCGAGCCAGGCGACGGCGAAGGCCAGTGCGGCCGGCCAGGCCAGCGCCAGCGTCACGCCGAGGAACGTTGCCACGCCCTTGCCGCCCTTGAAGCCGAGCCAGACCGGGAACAGATGGCCGAGAAAGGCGCCCAGCGCGGCCGCCAGTGCCGCTTCCGGGGCGATCAGCCAGCCGGCCAGCAGCACGGCGAACGTGCCCTTCAGCGCGTCGCCGAGCAGGGTCGCGGCGGCGAGGCCCTTGCGGCCGGTGCGCAGCACGTTGGTGGCGCCGATATTGCCGGAGCCGATGCTACGAATGTCCTGGGTGCCTGCAAGGCGGGTGATGATCAGGCCGAAGGGAATGGAGCCGAGGGCATAGCCCAGCAGCAGTGCGAGAAGGTTCAACAAGGGGGGTAGCGACCAGATCATGCCTGCGACCTTACAGACTTCCCGGGGAATGCACAGAGGCGCGAGGATTGGAGGCGCGAGACGAGGCGGCGCCCCGCTCACACGTATTCATATACCGTGCGGCCGGCAACCAGCGTGCGCACCACGCGCCCCTCGAAGCGGGCCTCGTCGAAGGGTGTGTTGCGGCAGCGCGATTTCAGCGTCAGCGGATCGAGTATCCATGCCTCGTCCAGCGCGATCAGGGCGATGTCGGCCCGCGCGCCGGGCCGCAGCGTGCCGCCTGGCAGCCCTAGCCGCTCGGCCGGGCGGGTCGACATGGCGCGGACTAGCGTCATCAGGTCCAGTGCGCCATCGCTGACCAGGCGCAATCCGGCGGCGAGCATGGTCTCCAGCCCGACGGCGCCGAACGCCGCCTCCGAGAAGGGCAGGCGCTTCACTTCCACGTCTTGCGGGTTGTGGTCGGAGACGATGATCTCGATCAGCCCTTCGGCCACCGCCTCCACCAGCGCGATGCGGTCTTCCTCGGCCCGCAGCGGCGGGGTCAGCTTGAAGAAGGTGCGGTAGCCGACCACGTCGCGCTCGTTGAGCGTCAGGTGGTTTATCGAAGCCGAGGCGGTGACGTCGATTCCCGCATCCTTGGCCCGGCGCAGGACCTCCAGAGAATCGGCGCAGGTGAGCGACGCCGCGTGATAGCGCCCGCCGGTGATGGCGGCGAGGCGCACGTCGCGCTCGAAAATGATGGTTTCCGCCGCCTTGGACAGGCCGGCGAGGCCGAGGCGGGAGGCGAGTTCGCCTTCATTCATAACGCCTTCGCCGGCGAGGCTCGCATCCTGAGTATGGTGGACGATGAGCGCGCCGAAATCGCGGCCATAGGTCAGCGCGCGACGCAGCACCTGCGCCGAGCCGATGGAGCGCGTGCCGTCGGTGAAGGCGACCGCGCCAGCCGCGCCGAGCAGGCCGATCTCGGTCATCTCCCGGCCTTCCAGCCCCTTGGTGAGGGCGGCCATGGGATGGACATGGACAATGGCGGTGTCGCGCGCTCGGCGCAGGATGAAATCGACGATGGCGGGATCGTCGATCACCGGGTCGGTGTCGGGCTGACAGATGATGGTGGTGACCCCGCCCGCCGCCGCCGCCTGGCTGGCTGAGGCCAGCGTCTCGCGATGCTCGGCGCCGGGCTCGCCGATGAAGGCGCGCATGTCGACCAGACCGGGTATCGCGACGAGACGGCGGCAGTCGACGATCTCCGTCTCCGGCGGCAGGCCGGCAGTGAGATTCGGCGCGATGTCCTTGATGACCCCGTCGGCGATCAGGATGTCGCCTTTTGTGTCGAGGTCGCGGGAGGGGTCGAGGATGCGCGCCTTGGAGAGCAGGATGGGGCGGGGCTCATGCATTGGGCAGATTTCCCGGCAGGGTTCGCGAGAGCGCGTCGAGCACCGCCATGCGGACGGCGACCCCCATCTCGACCTGTTCGCGGATCAGTGACTGGGCACCGTCGGCCACTGCCGAATCGATCTCGACGCCGCGATTCATCGGGCCGGGATGCATCACCAGCGCGTCCGGCCTGGCGTAGCGCAGCTTGGCCTCGTCCAGCCCCCAGAAGTGGAAATACTCTTTCACCGAAGGCACATAGGAGCCGTTCATGCGCTCGCGCTGGAGCCGCAGCATCATCACGATGTCGACATCGGCGAGGCCCGAGCGCATGTCGCCATGGACCGCCACGCCGAAGCGCTCGATGCCCTTCGGCAAAAGGGTGGGCGGGGCGACGACGCGCACCTGGGCACCAAGGGCCTGGAGCAGCAGGATATTGGAGCGGGCGACCCGCGAATGAGTGATGTCGCCGCAGATGGCGACGGTCAGTCCCTGGATGCGGCCCTTGTTGCGGCGGATGGTCAGCGCGTCGAGCAGCGCCTGGGTCGGGTGTTCATGGGCGCCGTCGCCGGCATTGACCACCGCGCAATCGACCTTGCGGGCCAGCAGTTCCACCGCCCCGGAGGCGCTGTGGCGCACGATCAGCACATCCGGATGCATGGCGTTCAGCGTCGCCGCGGTATCGACGAGCGTCTCGCCCTTCTTCACCGAGGAGGTGCTGACCGACATGTTCATCACATCGGCGCCCAATCGCTTGCCGGCGATTTCGAACGAGGACTGGGTCCGCGTCGAGGCTTCGAAGAACAGATTGATCTGGGTGCGTCCGCGCAGCGTCGCCCGCTTCTTCTCCACCTGACGATTGAGAAGCACGAACTCCTCGGCAAGGTCGAGCAGGCCGACGATTTCGTCGGGCGACAGGCCCTCAATGCCGAGCAGGTGCCGGCGTCGAAGGGTGAAAGTGGCGTTCGGGTTCGATGTCATATCGAAGTCGGCTGGATAGAGGCAGCGGGGCCGCGCCGCAAGCAGATTAGCGTGCCGTCCCGCTTTTCGCTCACAGCAGCGTCACCGCGGCGATGATAAGCGGCATGCTGACGGCGGCCAGAAGTGTTTGAATCGTCAGAATTTCCGCCAGCAACGGGGCGTCGCCGCCCATCTGCCGCGCCAGCACATAGCCGTTCGGAGCGGAGGGGACGGAAGCGCCGACGGCGACCACGAGCAGGTCGATGTCGCGCAGGCCGAGCGCGACGGCGATCGCCACCGCGATGCCGGGCAGAAGGGCCAGTTTGACCATACAGGCGAACCATGTGGCGGCGCGCGGTCGGCGCAGGTCACCGAGCCGCAGCCCGGCGCCGACCACCAGCAGGCCGAGCGCCAGCGACGAGCGGCCGAGAATGTCGCCGAAGGTCATCAGCACCGGCGGGATCGGTAGATGCAGGGCGTTGATCAGCGCGCCGGCGGCGCAGGACCAGATGAACGGGTTGCGCAGTATCTGCAGCAGCAGGCGGTTGCCTTTGCCGCCATTTTCGCCGTGGCGCGCCAGTACGATGACGCTGAGCGTGTTCAACACCGGAATCATCACCGCCAGCCCGACGGCGGCCACCGCCAGACCGCGCGGGCCGGCGAGCGAGCCGGAGACGGCGAGAGCGATATAGGTGTTCCAGCGCAGCGCACCCTGGAACACCGATGTGTAGCTCGGGCCGGCAAGGCCGAAGGCCCGGCAGATCGGGGCCCGCGCGAGGGTGAGGAAAGCGCCCGTGAGGCCGATGGCGCCAAGAAGCGCCGTCGCCACCTCGACCACCGCCACCTCGCCGAGATCCGCCCCTGCGATGCTCACCACCAGCAAGGCGGGAAACAGGATGTAATAGGTCAGCCGCTCCAGCGCGACCCAGTGCGAGGCCTCGGGCAGCAGCCCGCGCTTGAGCACCGCGCCGAGGGCGATGATGAGGAACACCGGCACCAGCGCGCCGAGCACGGCGGACATCTCAGACCCGCTCCATCGAAACCCGCTCCATCGCCCGGCCTCAACCGCTGCCGGCGATGAAGCGCAGCCGGTCGAGCGCGCCTTGCAGGATGAAGGCGGCGGCCTGCTGGTCCACCACCTCGGCGCGGCGGGCGCGGCTCATGTCCATGGCGATCATGTCGCGCTCGACGGCGGCGGTGGAGAGGCGCTCGTCCCACAGAATGATCGGCAGTTCGGTCAGCCGGGCAAGGTTGCGGGCGAAGGCGCGCGAGGACTGGGCGCGCGGCCCCTCGCTGCCGTCCATGTTCACCGGCAGGCCGACCACGATTCCGACCGCGCCGCGCGCCGCGCCGAGCGCCAGGATACGCCCCGCATCCGGGGTGAACTGCTTGCGGGCGATGGTCTCCACCGGGGCGGCGAGCCGCCGGTCGGGGTCGGAACTGGCGACGCCAATGGTTTTTGTACCGAGGTCGAGCCCGATCAGCCCGCCGCGGGGCGGCAGGAGCGGAGCGGCGTCGGTGACGGTGAGGATGGCAGCGACCATGACCGCGCTCGCCTAGCATGGCCGCCGGGCGGACGCCATGGCCGGCACGGGTGCTCGCGCGGCGGCCTGCTTGTGTGGCCGGAGCGACGCCCTATGTTCCCAGGCGCTCCAGCAACGCAAGAGAGGAATGGCGATGAAGATCACCTGGTTCGGCCATGCGGCGTTTCGGCTCGATTTCGCGGACACTTCCGTGCTGATCGATCCTTTCCTGACCGGAAACCCGGCCTTTGCCGGCGATTTCGGCGCGGCGACCGCTGGGGTCTCGCATGTACTGCTCACCCATGGCCATGGCGACCATGTCGGCGACACGGTGGCGATCGCGCGCACCAACGAGGCGACCGTGGTGGCCAATGCCGACCTCGCCGGCTGGCTGGCCCAGCAGGGGGTGGCGAAGATCGAGATGATGAACACCGGCGGCACCATCCACCTCGACGACTTCGCCGTCAGCATGGTGCGGGCGGACCATTCTTCCGGCATGATGGACGAGGGCAGGTCGGTCTATCTCGGCAATGCCAACGGCCTGATCGTCAAGGCGCCGGGCGAGCCCACGGTCTGGCACATGGGCGACACCGACATCTTCTCCGACATGGGCCTGATCGCCGAGCTGCACAAGCCGGACGTGGTGATCGTGCCGATCGGCGACCGCTTTACCATGGGCCCGGAACTCGCGGCGGTGGCGGTGTCGCGCTATCTGGGCGGCCTCACCATCATTCCCGCCCATTACGCGACCTTCGGCCTGCTGGAGCCGGGCGCCGATCGATTCGTCGCCCTGGTCGGCGAGGAGGCGACGGTGGTGGTGCCGGAGAAGGGCGTGCCGGTGACGTTCTCGCGGGGGTGAGCGCGGCTCAGGGCGCGTCGATGGCGGCGAGGCCGGCGCGCACCGCCGTCATCTGGCGTACCAGCGCCATGGCGACGAAGTGCTCCATCGCCTCCGTCAGGGCGGGCTGCGGCAGCACGCCCGGCCCGCGCGTGCCCTGCTCCCCCACCCGCCGCACCAGACCCGCCTCGGCGGCATCCTGCACGATGCCGACGACATGCGAGCGGGAGATACGGAACGAGCGCGCCAGCTGCGAGATCGACAGCGGCTGCCCGTTCAGCCCGGTACCGAACAAGGCGAGCGCGATCAGCAGGCCGCCGTCCCGATCGGCGAATTGACCGATGGCCGGAATGTCGAAGGCGGGACGCCAGCCGGCGCGCAGCGGCTTCAGCAGGGCGCGGACGAAGGCGGCGAGGAAGTCCGGATTGTCGAGATGGCGCAGCCCGCGCTCGCCGTCCTCCGGCACGACAAGGGCGAGGGTGTTGAGCATGGTCCGCCAGCGTTCGCGGTGGATCGACATCAGCCGCTCGGTCACGACCAGCCGCCGGCGACGCCCGTCGGCATCCGGTGCCGGCGCGATCAGGCCGAATACCCGGAACGCCGCAAGGATGGCCCCGACCCGGCCCGGGCTGCACACGTCCAGTGCGACCGCCTCGGCCTTCAGCCGGCCGGTGGTCAGGCCGGGGGCGTCGGGCTGGTCGAAATGCAGGTCCAGGATCAGCAGGGCAAGAACGAAGCGGCCACGGTCGTTGAGCAAGCGTGTCAGCAGCAGATTGCCGCGATAGGCGTCGCTGAGATTGATTGCCGCCTGCCGCGCCACCCAGTGAAAATCCGGCCGGGCCCGCAGCCGGGCGCGCTCCTGTACCTCGCCCGGCATCAATGCGTCGAAACGGGCCTTGTCGTCGCCACCGGATGGGTCGATGGCTGAATCCCGCGCAAACATGACTGTCCTCTTACCCAACGTTGCGACCAATAATCGACATTGCCGGCGGCTACAAATCGCCCGATTGTGTCGCCGAATCCCTTGGGGGCGTTTTCGCGAAGCTTGATCGACCTTCGCGTCGAGAAGATACCCGAAATCATTGAATCCAGAGTGCTTCCTTGTTGATGGGGCGATTGCGCCCGATCAATCGAGGGTTCCAGGGGAAGACAAATGGGAGAAGAGATGATGACCATTCGTTCTCGCATGTTTCCGCAAGTGCGCCGCCTCGCGCCGGCCGCCTTCGGCGGTGGGCTGCTGGTCGCTCTCACGATGGGCGCCGCCGTCCCTGCGGACGCGGCCGTGATCTATTGCACCTCACCGGGCTTTCCGGTGGGATGTGTCGTTCGTGCCACCCCCTATGCCGCGCCCGCCGCGCGGGCGGCTGTCCACTGCACCCGCCCCGGCTATCCCGTGGGCTGCACGGCCGGCGCCAATGCCAATGCACGCGCGGTGGCCCGGCCCGGTCCTGGCGTCAATGTGAATGGCGGCGTCAACCGGGCCGGCCTGCGCTGATCACCATCACTATCACGGAGAGTATCATGATGCTTGGTTCCATCGTCCGCGCCGCCGCCCTGTCCACGACCTGCGCCGCGCTCGTTCTGCTGGCGGGTGGCGCCGCCCGCGCCGACCAGGCGGCGGGCGACGCCTGCGCCGCTTCGCTCACCGCCGACGGCAAGGCGATCTATTCCGCCGTGATGGCGGCGGGCGACAGTGGCGACCTGCGCACCATCGTCACCGACACCACCAAGTCGCTGGCGATGTCCGGCCAGATCGACCGCGGCAATGCGCGCTCCAACGCGCAGGCGGCGGGCCAGTGCCTGGAGCAGGCGCGCTCCTGATGAGCTTCGACCGGCATTCGCCTCCCATCTGACATGTTGAGCGTAGCGCCGCGCGTTGCGGGGCGCGGTGCGTGCCTGCTATACGGCGCGCATCGGTTATAGTGGATTGGGAATTCGGATGTCGGTCGATCAGGCGACGGTCCGGCGAGTCGCGCATCTCGCGCGCATCGCCGTGACGGAGGACGAGGTGGCGCACCTCCAGGGCGAGCTCAACGCCATCCTCGCCTTCGTGGAGCAACTCGGCGAGGTGGACACCACCGGCGTCGAGCCGATGACCAGCGTCATTCCGATGAAGCTGCCGCTGCGCGAGGACGTGGTGAATGACGGCGGCTATGCCGAGCGGGTGCTCGCCAATGCGCCGGCGGCCGAGGACGGTTTCTTCGCTGTCCCGAAAGTGGTGGAGTGAGCGCCATGAGCCCCTCCCACCGCGACCTCACCCGCCTGACGATCACGGCCGCCCGTGAAGGGCTGAGCCAGGGCCATTTCACCGCCACCGAGCTGGCGCAGGCCTATCTCGCCGCGATCGAGGCCGCGGGCGATCTCAACGCCTATGTGCTGGCCACGCCGGAAAAGGCGCTGGAGATGGCCAAGGCCAGCGACGCGCGCTTCGCTAGCGGCGAGGCCGGCCCGCTGGAGGGCATCCCGCTCGGCATCAAGGACATGTTCGCCACCGAGGGCGTGCGCACCACCGCCTGTTCGAACATTCTCAAGAACTTCGTGCCGCCTTACGAATCGACCGTCACCTCCCGGTTGTGGAAGGACGGCGCGGTGCTGCTCGGCAAGCTGAACCAGGATGAGTTCGCCATGGGCTCATCCACCGAATCGAGCGCCTTCGGCGCCGCGGTGAACCCCTGGCGCCGGGCCGGCTCGTCCCAGCCTCTGGTGCCCGGCGGTTCGTCCGGCGGCTCGGCGGCGGCGGTGGCGGCGCAGATCTGCGCCGGGGCGGCCGGCACCGATACGGGCGGCTCGATCCGCCAGCCGGCGGCCTTCACCGGGACGGTCGGCATCAAGCCGACCTATGGCCGCTGCTCGCGCTGGGGCGTCGTCGCCTATGCCTCCTCTCTCGATCAGGCGGGGCCGATCGCCCGCTCGGTGAACGACGCGGCGCTGCTGCTGCGCTCCATGGCCGGCCACGACCCGAAGGATTCCACCAGCGTCGACCTGCCGGTGCCCGACTATGAGGAGCATTGCGGCGCCTCCGTGCGGGGCAAGCGCATCGGCATCCCGAAGGAGTACCGTGTCGACGGCATGTCGGCGGAGATCACCGCGCTGTGGGACAAGGGCGCCGACATGCTGCGCGAGGCCGGGGCGGAGATCGTCGAGATCAGCCTGCCGCATACGCGCTACGCGCTGCCGGCCTATTATATCGTGGCGCTGGCGGAGGCCTCCTCCAACCTCGCCCGCTATGACGGCGTGCGCTATGGCGAGCGGGTTTCCGGCCGCGACATCGTCGACATGTATGAGAAGACCCGGGCCAGCGGCTTCGGCGACGAGGTTCGCCGCCGCATCATGATCGGCACCTATGTGCTTTCGGCCGGCTATTACGACGCCTACTACCTCAAGGCGCAGCAAGTGCGCACGCTGATCAAGCGCGACTTCGAGACCGTCTTCGCCGAGGGCATCGACGCGGTGCTGGCGCCCGCGACGCCTTCGCCGGCGTTCGGCATCGGCGAGAAGTCGGGCGCCGACCCGGTGGAGATGTATCTGCAGGACGTGTTCACGGTGACGCTGAACATGGCTGGCCTGCCGGGCATCGCGGTGCCGGCAGGACTGTCCTCGGACGGGCTGCCGCTCGGCCTTCAGCTGATCGGCCGTCCGTTTGGCGAGGAAAGCCTGTTCGCGCTCGGCCAGGTGATCGAGGAGGCCGCCGGCCGCTTCGAGGTCACCGACCGCTGGTGGGAGTGAGGCGATGCCGGGCCTGCCCGCGAATGAGCGCTCCCTCGCGCCCTTCCGGGCCGAGATCGACGCCATCGACAGCCAGATCGTCGAACTGCTCGCCCGCCGTCTGGAAGTGGTCAAGCACGTCATCGCCGTGAAGAAGGTGGAGGGGCTCGCCGCCTTCCTGCCCGAGCGGGTCGAGGACGTGATCGACAAGGTGAGCGCGCATGCCGAGACCCACGGCGTGCCGCCGGAGCTGGTGGAGAAGCTGTGGCGCGAGCTGATCGGCTGGGTGATCGCCTATGAGAACGAGCGGCTGGGCTAATACGATCCGATCGGATTGAAACCGTCTGATCGGCGCCGGCCCTGGTCAGCCCAGTCCCTGGCGCGTGCCGCCGCGGGTGAGCCGGCCCAGCAGTTTTTGCAGGCCGATACGCCGCTTTCGCAGGGACAGACGCAGACGCAGGCCCACGAGCCGCCGGTAGGCCCCGGTCAGTTCCGCGGTGGAGTTGCGGAGTCGGGAAAGCTCCGCTGCCAGCGCGTTGCGCTCGTCGATCAACGTCCGCAGACTTGCCGCCGGTGAATCATCGCTCGCTCCCGCCTGAGCAAGCTGGTCACTGAGGGCCGCGCGCTCGATCAGCCGATCGAGCAGGGCGACGAGCTGGCTATAGGGCCTCTGCGTGGCGAGTTCCGGCCATTTCAGCGTGCCGCGCCGCTCTGTGAACGGGCGGTGGACGCCGTTCCGGACGGCCTCGTCGGGAACATATACACGAACCACCTCGGAGCCCGGCAGCAGCGCAAAATGCGGTTCGGACTTCAGCGCCATCACGCCGGCGATCGGCTGCTGCGCGAGATAGTCACGATAATCGTGGCGGCTGCGCCAGCCCACATAGTGCTTCAGGCACTTGGACGCGATCTGATCCGGCGAGCGGACGGCGAAATGCGCCAGGCGCACGTCCTTGATTGCGACGCTGGGCACGCGGGTCTTGCCGATCAGCAAGGCGTGGTTGCCTTCGTCAAAGGCGAATTCGGCCTCGTCGGTCAGGGCCGCACTGGCGATGCACTTGAAGATGTGGCCCTGCGCCGACTCGACCGCCGTGGTGATGCGCGACACCGGGTCCTCGATCGAGGCATCGTCGTGTGGCATGGCGTAGTAGTTGAGACAGCCGACCCCGAGGGCGAAGCCAGCCGGAGCGGCTGCGAGGCTCCGCTCCAGCGAGGCGCGATCGGAGGTGCATATCAACTCGTCCGCATCCAGCGGGACGATCATGTCCCAGCGCTCTTGCTCACGCGCGTGGCGCATCAGTTGAGTGGTGCGCTGGCCCTGATGGAAACTGCCGGTCCACCCGCTGCGAACGATTTCGACGGCCGGCGTGCCGTCAGTGGGAAATTCGGCGGCAAGGCGTGCGAGGATTTCAGCCGTGTTGTCGCTGGAACCGTCGTCGACGACATAGAGCTTGTCGAGGAAATGCAGATTATGGCGGACGAAGGCCTCGATAATATCCGCCTCGTCCTTAACGAGTGATACGCCAGCGATTCGCATTTCGACCCTTTGTCGCAACAGGCTGCCTCGCCACGAGGCTGGCGGAAAGTAGCGGCGTTAACACTGAGGGTCGACAGATAAATGGAGCCGGCGGGTCTCACCGGTTGTGTTCGCGGCGGAGACCGGCCCACAAGGCGAACTGCCCGGCATTGCGACAGAAATCCGGTACCGGCGAGGTCGCGTCGCGGGCTTCGAACCGGTGGTGGCACTGCGGCGCCTCGCGGCAGCCCAAGCAGCGCTGGGCGGCGGCCCGCACCTCCTGCGGATGGTCGGCGGCGAGCGTGGCGAGGTCGACGCCGGCATGTTCCGCCATCTCGCGAAACAGCCCGAGACGCTGGTCAATCGTGTCGACTTGCATGGCGGTTCTCCCCTTCTGTCGGGGAGAGCTTGCCGGCGCGTTGCCGCGCCGGCCTTGATCTGGCGCAAGGCAGGCCGGAGCGGCGCGAGGCCGCCCCGGCGTTCCGTCTAGCGACCCATCAGCGGGTCGCTGAGGCCGATGACGTAGAAGCCGATCAGCAGCAGCGTCCCGGCGACGATCAGATAGTAGATCGTCGGCAGGATGGTGATGCGCAGTGTCGCTCCCTCGCGCCCCAGCAGGCCGACCGTGGCCGAGGCCGCGACGACGTTGTGGATGGCGATCATGTTGCCGGCGGCAGCGCCGACCGACTGGCCTGCCACCATCAGCACCGAGGAAATGCCCAGCCCCTGCGCCACCGAGAACTGGAACTGGCTCAGCATGAGATTGCTGACCGTGTTCGAGCCGGCGAGGAACGCGCCCAGCGCGCCGATCGCCGGAGCGAAGACCGGGTAGACCGCGCCGACCTGGGTGGAGACCCATTCGGCGACCAGCACCGGCATGCTGTCGAGGCCGTTGGCATTGACGCCGGAATTGATCATCACCCGGACCATCGGCACGGTGAAGATCAGCACGAAGCCGGCGCCGATCAGCGTGCCGCTGCTCTCGCGCACGGCGGCGCCGAAGCCCGCGAACGACATGCGGTGCAGCACCACCGTGATCAGGCAGATGATGACGAGCAGGCCGCCCGGCGAGAACAGCAGCGGGAAGTCGCCGTTGATGCCCCGTTCACCGAGGATGCCGCTGAACGCCAGCGTGGCCGACTTCAGCGCGCCGCCGATCGACGGCACCATGCGCGTGACGACCAGAAGCACCGCCAGCAGGACATAGGGCGTCCAGGCCAGCGCCAGCGGAATGGTGCGCTTGGCGAGGCTGTCGAGCGTGATGTCGAGCTTGCCGAACCACTCCTTCGGCCATTCGGACGGGGGAGCGAAATCCCAGGCATGCTTCGGCACCAGGAAGCGGAAGCGCGCCGCCAGCGTCATCACCGCGAGACCGATGAGGCCGCCGAGCAGCGAGGGGAATTCCGCGCCGAGGAAGGTCGCCGCCAGCACATAGGGCACCGTCATGGCGAAGGCGCCGAGAATGGCGAAGGGGGCGGCCGACAGGCCCTCGGTCCACGATTTGTTGCGGCCGAAGAACCGGGTCATCACCATGATGAGGAAGAGCGGCATCAGCGTGCCGCAGATCGCGTGGATGACCGCGACTTCGGTGGTGATGAGGTGAAAGAAGGTGGCCCAGCTCGAGCCGGCTTCGGTGAGCTGCGTGGTGATCGCGGCCTGGTCGAGGCCGGTCTGCACGCCGACGATCAGCGGGGTGCCGACGGCGCCGAAGGAGACCGGCGTCGACTGGATCATCATGCCGAACACGACGGCGGCCATGGCCGGGAACCCGACGGCCACCATCAGCGGGGCGGCGACGGCGGCCGGGGTGCCGAATCCGGAGGCGCCCTCGATGAAGGAGCCGAACAGCCAGGCGATCAGGATGACCTGGACGCGCCGGTCCGGGCTGATCGAGGTGAAGCCGGCACGGATGGTGGAAATGGCGCCCGAATGCTTCAGCGTATTCAGCAGCAGGATGGCACCGAAGATGATCCAGAGCAGCCCGGCCGTCTGCAACAGGCCCTGGAGCGACGAGGCCATGACGCGATTGACACTGACGCCCCAGAAGGCCAGCGCGATGACGACCGCCATCACATAGGTGATGGGCATCACGATGCGCGCCGGAATACGAAAACCTATGAGCAATACGCCGGCTGCCAGAATTGGCAGAAAGGCAAGCAATGCGAGCAGACCCGTCGACATTCGTCTCTTCCCTCCTTACGCCGCCGGCCTTGTCCGCCAGGAGCCTGGAGCGGAGCCGACGACATTGACCGTTGTGGACGCTCCTCCCGAGAGCGCGTCGTCTGGTAATATATTCTAACCATGATGACGATGAGGTCAGAAGTACCTTAGGACGGTTGTCCTGTCTTCCTCTCCAAACGTCGAGGGGTCCGGAAGGCGCCGGGTGTGGCGTCCCGACCGCAGCCTCGCGGCCTCCACGCCCGTTTCGCGCGGGCATTGTCGCCGGGATACGGTTGTCAGAACGGGCGTGAGAGGAGTAGGGAACGGACATTCCCGCGCTTTCGTGCCGCCGTGCGCCAGAACAGGTCCGATCGATGAACATGCACTCCCGTCCCGCCGACCCGAAGAAGCTGATCAAGGGTGCCACCGGCGACTGGGAGGTGGTGATCGGCATGGAGATCCACGCGCAGGTGACCTCCAACTCCAAGCTGTTCTCCGGCGCCTCGACCGAATTCGGCGGCGAGCCCAACGATCATGTCTCGCTGGTCGACGCGGCGATGCCGGGCATGCTGCCGGTGATCAACGGGGAATGCGTGAAGCAGGCGGTCCGCACCGGGCTCGGGCTGAAGGCGCAGATCAACAAGCGCTCGGTGTTCGACCGCAAGAACTACTTCTACCCGGACCTGCCGCAGGGCTACCAGATCAGCCAGTACAAGACCCCGATCGTCGGCGAGGGCATCGTGCTGGTCGACACGGCGGACGGGCCGATCGAGGTCGGCATCGAGCGCCTGCACCTGGAGCAGGACGCCGGCAAGTCGATCCACGACCAGCACCCGGCGCTGTCGCTGGTCGACCTCAACCGCTCGGGCGTGGCGCTGATGGAGATCGTCTCCAAGCCGGACCTGCGCTCCTCCGAGGAGGCGAAGGCGTATGTGACCAAGCTGCGCACCATCCTGCGCTATCTCGGCACCTGCGACGGCGACATGGAGAAGGGCAGCCTGCGCGCCGACGTCAACGTTTCCGTGCGCAAGCCGGGCGAGGATTTCGGCACGCGCTGCGAGATCAAGAACGTCAACTCGATCCGCTTCATCGGCCAGGCCATCGAGGTCGAGGCGCGCCGCCAGATCGGCATCATCGAGGATGGCGGGACGATCGACCAGGAAACCCGGCTGTTCGACCCCGGCCGCGGCGAGACGCGCTCCATGCGTTCCAAGGAAGAGGCGCATGACTACCGCTATTTCCCCGACCCCGACCTGCTGCCGCTGGAATTCGACGACGCTTTCGTCACGGAACTGAAGGCGCACCTGCCCGAACTGCCGGACGAGAAGAAGGCCCGGTTCGTTTCCGCCTATGGCCTCTCCGCCTATGACGCCGACGTGCTGGTCGCGGAGAAGGAGACGGCGGACTATTACGAGGCGGCCGTGGCCCATGGCGGCGGCGCGCGCGACGCCAAGGCGGTGGCCAACTGGGTGATGGGAGACGTCGCCGCCTTCGCCAACGCCTCCGGCCTGTCGGTCTTTGAGACCCACATCACCCCGGTGCAGATCGCCGGGCTGGTCGACCTCATCGCCGACGGCACCATTTCCGGCAAGATCGCCAAGGACGTGCTGGCGATCATCATCGCCGAGGAGAAGGACGGCGACCCGCGCGCGATCGTCGAGGCGCGCGGCATGAAGCAGGTGACCGACACCGGCGCCATCGAGGCGGCGGTGGACGCCATCATCGCCGCCAACCCGGACAAGGTGGCGCAGGTCCAGGCCAAGCCGACCATGCTCGGCTGGTTCGTCGGCCAGGTGATGAAGCAGACCGGCGGCAAGGCCAACCCGCAGGCGGTGAACGACGTGCTGAAGGGCAAGCTCGGCCTATGAGCGACGCCCACGCTGCGGTGCCAGAGGCGGAGGCTATCGTGGTGGCGCCGGCGACCCGCGCGGACCTGCCGGCCATCGTCTCCATCCTCGCCCGCGAGACCCTGCTCGGCGTGCGCGACAGCGCCGACCCGGCCGCACTTCCCGCTTACGAGCGGGCCTTCGACGACATCGCCGCCGACCCGCGCGCCACGCTCTATGTCGCGCGGATCGGCGGCCGGGTGGTCGGCACGTTCCAGCTCGTCTTCTTCCGCGCGCTGCTGCGCCAAGGCGCGTTGCTCGCCCATGCCGAGGCGGTGCAGGTGGACCCGGAGATACGGGGCAGGGGCGTGGGCCGGGCGATGATGGATTTCGCCATCGCCGAGGCGCGCCGCGCCGGCGCGGGCTCGCTGCAGCTCGCCTCCAACAAGCAGCGCCACGACGCGCACCGGTTCTATGAGCGCGCCGGCTTCGAGAAGCGGCTCGACGGCTTCAAGATCGATCTCGCCGGCCACTGAGGCCGCCGCGTCTCACGGCAGGCAGCGCGCCATGAACACGTGCCAGGCCTTGGCGCCGGTGAGGTTGTGCCGGGTCTTGTAGGCCTGCCATTCGCCATTGCAGCGGTTCAGCGCCTCGCGGTCGCTGGCATCGGGCTGGCGCGACAGCTCGGGCGCGGGGTCCGGCGCCGGGCGCGGGGCGACCGAGGGCATCGAGGTGCGGGGCTTCGGCGCGGCAGACTTTTCCTCCACCGGGCTCGGCGCCGGTTTGTCGTCGAGCACGCCGGTGCCGGCAAGGCATTCCTGGGCGAAGTCACGATAGGTCCGGTCGCCGGTCTGGTTCTTCGCCTTCATCTCGCTCCACAGGTCGGCGCATTGCTTCATCGAGGGCTGCGCGGCCGCAGCGGAGGCGCCGGTCGGCGTGGTGTGGCGTCTGGGGGCCGCCGCCGGCGCGCCGTCGGCGGGCTTGCCCTCCGTCGCCGGTGCCGCACCGGTCTCAGAGAGGCATCTGGCGGCGAAGTCGCGATAGGTCTGGTCGCCGGTCTGGTTCTTCGCCTTCATCTCGTTCCAGCGATCGGCACAGATCTTCGCCGGCGAGGGCGTTCCGCCCGACTGGGCCAGCGCCACGCCGGGCGCGGACAGCCCGGCGAGCAGGAAGAGGAGGGCGACAGGGTTCACGCGCGGTCTCGCTGATTGATGGCGCGGGGCGCCGGGCGCGGCAAATCTAGCCGCTTCGGCGGGGCGAGGCGAGCGGGCGGCGGCATGCCGGCGGTCGCGCCGTCGCATGCCTTGCGCTTGCCAGCTTCGCGAGGCGGCTCTAGTTCTGATGCGGCGCGCCCCGGGGCGGGCGAGGGGGAGGTGCATGCATCATGGCCCAGCTTCAGACACGGCCGATCCAGCTCTATTACTGGCCAACGCCGAATGGCTGGAAGATTTCGATCATGCTGGAGGAGTGCGAACTCCCCTATGAGGTGATCCCGGTCAATATCGGCCGCGGCGACCAGTTCAAGCCGGACTTCCTGGCGCTGTCGCCCAACAACAAGATTCCGGCAATTCTCGACCCGGAGGGGCCGGACGGCGCGCCGCTCTCGGTGTTCGAATCGGGCGCGATCCTGCAGTATCTCGGCCGCAAGACCGGCCTGTTCTACCCCGCCGACGAGCGCGGGCGGGTGGAGGTCGACCAGTGGCTGTTCTGGCAGATGGCCGGGCTGGGCCCGATGGCCGGGCAGGCGCATCATTTCCGCATCTACGCGCCGGAGAAGATTCCCTACGCCATCGAGCGCTACACCAACGAGGTGCACCGGCTCTATAGTGTGATGGACCGGCGCCTCGCCGACCGGCCCTTCCTCGCCGGCGACTATTCCATCGCCGACATCGCCTGCATCGGCTGGGCCAAGCTGTGGGAGCGGCAGGGGCAGGACATCAAGGAATTTCCCCATTTCACCGGCTGGCTGGAACGGATGCTGGCGCGGCCGGCAGTGAAACGGGGTCTGGCGCTGAATGCCGAGGATCGCGGCAAGGTGGATTTCGCCACCGACAAGCAGGCGCAGAACATTCTGTTCGGCCAGGGCCCGCGTTCCTGAGCGGCACGGCGGTGGACCATCTGCGTATTCGGCCTTGACCGGCGGGCGGCGGAAACCTAGACAGGTCGCCGGCTCGGAGCGTGGCCGCCGCAAGGCACCGCGCCGCCGGCTGGAGACGTGGCCGAGAGGCTGAAGGCACTCGTTTGCTAAATGAGCAGACCCCCAAAAGGGTCTCGAGGGTTCGAATCCCTCCGTCTCCGCCATTCCCATTTTCCGCTTAAACTCAACGACTTGGCTTGAAGTCTCGGGTCGTTGCGGGCGAGGAAATGGGCGCCTCCATGGGGAGGTCGCCCACGGGGGCGGGTGAGGCGCGCCGCCGTGCGCGCCGATGTTTCTCTTTGAATCGATGGCGCCCTCACGCAGGCGCGTCCACCGGAAACGTCCCTTTCGGCCAGGGACGCCGCCGTCATCGTCATTCGGCAAGGCGTGGGCTTCGGTGGCTCTGTGCCATCTCACGCGCCAGCGCTAGGAACGCCTTGACGCCCGCGGAGAGATTCCGGCGGCCGGGGTAGTAGAGGCAAAGCCCGGGATAGGGGGGAGTCCAGTCCTCCAGCACCCGGATCAGACGGCCGGCCTCTATGTCGGCGAGAACGCTCTGCTCCATGAAGTAGCCGATGCCGATATTCTCCAGGACGGCGGTTCGGGCGAGGCTGGCCTCGTCGAGGATGAGGGGACCTTGCACGTCGATCTGGACGGTTTCGCCGTCCTTCTCCAGGCGCCAGCGGAAAAGCGCGCCGTCCGGCAGGCGCACGCGGATGCATCGGTGTTCGAAAAGATCGGGTGGAACGCGCGGCTTCTCATGGCGGGCGAAATAGTCGGCCGACCCGACGATGGCGTGGCGCTGCGGGCGCCCGAGCGGCACCGCGATCATGTCGGTGGGAACCAGCCCGGCGACGCGGACGCCGAGGTCGAACCCCTCGGCGACGACATCGACCAGGCGCCCCTCGGTGACCAGGTCCACGTTCATGTCGGGATAGCGGCGAACGAATTCGATCACCAGCGGCGAGAGGATGGCGCGGGCGGCAAAGGGCGCGGCGTTGATCCGTATGGTTCCGGACGGCGTCTCGCGCTGTGAGCGCACCGCATCCAGCGCACCGTGAATGTCCTGCAGCGCCGGCCCCACCTGTTCCACGAACAGCTTGCCGGCTTCGGTCAAGGCCACGCTGCGCGTCGTGCGGTTGAACAGGCGGACGCCGAGACTCGCCTCCAATTTGCCGATGGCGTGGCTGAGCGCCGTGGTGGACATGCCGAGATCGATCGCGGCGGCGCGAAAGGTCCCCCGCCGGGCGATCGCGATGACGGCTCCCAGTTCATTCAACGCGGCGCGATCCATTGTCCCGAAAAACCCGATACGGCATCCAGATTTGTCCCACTTATTGGAACAACGGTCGAGCCTTATCCTGAAAATCAGAACGCCCCAAGAAGGAACACGACGATGAACATGCCGGAGATCGTGAAGGCCTATTTCGACGCCGACATTCGCAACGACGCCGATGCGCTGGTCGCGACGTTCGCCGCCGAGGGCGTGGTGAAAGACGAAGGTGCGCTGCATCAGGGGCGCCGCGCGATCCGCGACTGGTGGTTGGCCGCGAAGGAAAAGGCCCACCACGTCACCACCCCGGTCGAGCTGACGGGGAGCGGCGACAAGGTGTCCGTCCGCGCGCTCGTGTCCGGTGATTTTTCCAACAGCCCGGCGACGCTCGATTTCGCGTTCACCATCGAGCAGGGCAGGATCGTCGGACTGGAGATCGGGTGATGAGCGGTTTCCTCACACTGGATGGCAAGCGGGCGCTGATCACGGCCGGAACGAAGGGCGCCGGCGCGGCGACCCTCGCACTGTTCCGCGCGCTTGGGGCCACGGTGCTGACGACGGCCCGCTCGCGCCCCGACGATCTGCCGGAGGAACTCTTCATTGCCGCGAACCTGACCACGGAGGAGGGGTGCGCGAGCGTCGCCGAGGCCGCCCACCGGCGTCTGGGCGGCCTCGACATCGTCGTTCACATGCTGGGAGGGTCTTCGGCGCCGGGAGGCGGCTTTGCGGCACTGACCGACGCCGACTGGCAGCAGGAACTCGCTCTCAACCTGCTGCCGGCCGTTCGGCTGGATCGGCGGATCGTCCCCGGCATGGTCGGGCGCGGAAGCGGCGTCGTCATCCATGTCTCGTCGATCCAGCGGCTGCTGCCGCTGCCGCAATCGACGACGGCCTACGCCGCCGCCAAGGCCGCGCTCTCGACCTACAGCAAGGCCTTGTCGAAAGAGGTGTCGCCCAAGGGGGTGCGCGTGGTCCGGGTTGCGCCGGGCTGGATCGAGACCGAGGCCGCGGTGCGCTATGCCCAGCGTCTGGCCGAGCAGGCCGGCACGGACTACGAGGGCGGCAGGAAGATCATCATGGACGGTCTGGGCGGCATTCCGCTCGGCCGCCCGGCCAAGCCGGACGAAGTCGCCAGCCTCATCGCCTTTCTGGCGTCGGACCGCGCGGCCGCGATCACCGGCACCGAATACGTCATCGACGGCGGAACGGTGCCCACCGCCTAGAGCATTTTCGAGCGAAGTGGGTTCCGGTTCGCGTGAAGAAAATGCGTAGAAACAAACATCTAGATCCCGTCCGGCAACCCGGCCTTCACCGGATGGGCTCCAGGGGCGCCGCACCCGGCATGATGGCCGCTGGAACGGAGGCACCGAACGAGATCCGGAGGCTGGTGGCATCTGATCCACGACCGCCGAGGCTGCGTAGTCGGAGCAACGCCGCGGAGGAGTCGATGACCAGAGCGCTGCTTTTTGCCGGGCTGTTCGCCCTTGTCGGGCTCGGTGCCCCCTCGGTTCAGGCCAAGGACCTGGTACTCGAAGAGTTCGTCGCCGGCCGAACGGTCGCGGAAGGCTCCTTCGCCGCCGTCCCGGGGACACGCCGCCAGCCGCTTCTCCCCAGTAATGCCGGAGAAAAACCATGCGCTCCCATATGACATCCGCGTCGATCGGACTGCTTCTCTCTCTTTGCGTGGCGCCGGCTGCCGCCGAACCGCTGAGTGGTCACGAGATCAAGGACAGGATCGGCGGCGAACTGGTGCGGCTGAGCACCCCCTATGGCGTGACGCTGCCGCTCTTCTATCGCGACGACGGTGTCGTCTCCGGCGATCTCTCCGGCTTCTCGGTCGGTGCCCTGCTCGCCCCGCGCGAGGAAGGGCGGTGGTGGGTGAAGGACGATCTTCTCTGCCAGAAATGGCCGACCTGGTACGATGGCCGCACCCATTGCTTCGCCATCACCTCGCTCGGGTCGGGCAAGATCGCGTGGACGCGCGACGACGGCCTTTCCGGAACCGCCGTGATGGGCCGCTGACATGACCAGGGCGCCGCAGGGGCCGGCCGTCGCCCGCCTCTTCCAATAACGGCGCCGGGGGGCTCCCAAATCTACGCGTTGATCGGCACGGCTCCCGGCTCGACGCCGTCGATCTCGTTTCCAGCGGAATGCGGACCGGAAGTCCGCAAGGCGTTCCGGTATACCCTGGGTGAAGTGCCGGTCACGCGTTTGAAGGCGTTGCTGAAGGCGCTCTCGGAGGTATAGCCAAGCGAACGGGCGATGGCCGCCACAGGGGTGGTCTCCTCCCGCAAGGCACGTCCGGCAAGACGCATGCGCCATTCGGTGAGGTAGGTCAGCGGCGCCACGCCCGCGACCGTCCGGAAGTGGAAGGCGAATGTCGTTCGGGACATGGCGCACGCCTGGGCAAGTTCCGCCAGATGCCAGGAACGACCGGAATCGCCATGCATCAAGCGCAGCGCGGGAGCGATGCGTGGATCGGCCAGCGCCCGCAGCCACCCCGCGGGCATGGCGCCGCATGTCTTCAAGTGGGCACGCAGAATCTGGATGAAGAGAAGCTGGGCAAGCTGCACCGAGGCGAGCTGCGCACCCGGGAGTTCGGCGGCCCGCTCCTCGACAAGCTGGTCGAGAAGCCATCGGAAAGTCGCCGCTTGCGGCGATGCCGCCGGCACGTGAATCCAGGGTGGCAGAACATCCGCCAGCAACCGGCCGCTTGCCGGATCAAGCAGAACATGGCCGCCGATATGAGCGAACGCGCTGCCGTCACCCAGTTGCGCCGTCGTCCTGCCGGCGCCGGAAAACACATCCATGGCATCGATAGGAACGACACCCGGGTCGCTCGCCAGAACGAAGGACCGCTGCGCCGCGAGAAGACCCACGTCTCCGGCTTCGAAATAAATCGGCTTCGCCTCACCGTCGACGCTGACCCAGCAATGGCCCTTCACGACAGCAAAGAACTTGATCTTGTCCGGCGCCGGAAAGCGGATCGCCCAGGCGCCTCCCGCTGTGAAGCCCCCCGTGACGAGCGTCTCGGCATTGGTGAATTTGAGGATGTCGGAAAAGGGGTCAGCGCTCATTCCCGTATTGTCGCGCAAATAATCCGCACTCTCAAGCATTCAAAATCCGGTAACCGGATCCTAGCTTGAGTGGGGCCGTGGCGGGGGGCGTGTCCCGGACCCGAACGTATCCAGGGACTTTTCTCCGATGATGGAACGGAATAGCCGAATGAACGGAAAAAACAGACAGGTTCTCGTCACCGGAGGAACCGGATTCATTGCGCAGCACTGCATTCTGGCGCTGCTGAACCACGGCTATCAGGTGCGGACCACTGTGCGCTCGCTCCTGCGAGAAGCAGAAGTGCGCGAAAATCTCAGGACAGGCGGGGCCGAACCTGGTGATCGCCTGTCGTTCGTCACCGCCGATCTGGGTTCGGACCAAGGTTGGGCCGAGGCCGCAGCCGGCTGCGCCTATGTGATGCACGGCGCTTCACCGACGCCGACGGGCGATCAAACGAGTGAAGAGGAATGGATCAGGCCCGCGGTCGATGGCAATTTGCGGGTGCTGCGCGCCGCGCGCGATGCCGGGGTGCGGCGCGTGGTGCTCACTTCGGCCTTCGGGGCCGTCTGCGCCGGGCACAGGCCGATGAAGCGCCCCTTCAACGAGACCGACTGGAGCGACCTGACAGCCAAGAATGTCTGGCCCTATCAGAGGTCCAAGACATTGTCGGAGCGGGCGGCCTGGGACTTTATTGCCCGGGAAGGACAGGGGCTGGAACTGTCGGCTATCAATCCGGTCGCGGTGCTGGGACCGGTGCTCGGGGCTGACTATTCGCACTCCATTCGCCTGATCAGGAACATCATGGACGGCCAGCCGGGAAACCCCAAGATCAATTCGGGCTTTGTCGACGTGCGCGACGTGGCCGACCTGCATTTGCGCGCCATGACCCACGAGGCCGCCAGGGGCGAGCGCTTCCTGGCGATTGCCGGCGAAAGCATGTGGCTGGCCGATGTGGCCAAGGTGCTGAAAGAACGCATGGGGCCTGCCGCCGCCAGGGTGTCGACGCGGGTGTTGCCCAACGTGCTGGTGCGCCTGGGCGCACTCAAGGATCCGGCGTTGCGAGGGGCCGTGCCGCTGTTGGGCCTGAACCTGAACGCGACCAGCGAGAAGGCCATGCGCCTGCTCGACTGGGCGCCGCGTACGCGGGAGGAAGCCATCGTCGCGACCGCCGAAAGCCTGATCCGCCTTGGCCTGCTTCGCGGTTCGGGACAGGCTGGCTAAGCGGACGTCGTACCGGTGTTCCTCGCGCAATATCCCGAGGTGAGCCTCGATCTGGTCGCGGAGCCCGCGATGATCGATATCGTCTCGGAGGGTTTCGACGCAGGCTTCCGACTTGGAGACGCCGTCCCGCGCGACATGGTGGCCGTGCGCTTCGGCGAGGCCTCGCGCATGCGGGTCGTCGCCTCCCGGGCCTATATGCGGGATCGACAGGTGCCGCAGAGCCCCGACGACCTCTCTCAACATCGCTGCATCCGGTCGCGGTCACCCGCCGGCCGGCCCTACAAATGGGAATTCGAACGGCACGGGCATGAATTGACCGTGGACGTTCCCGGCGGGCTGATGCTCAATCGCACCGAATTGATGCTGCAGGCCGCATTGCAGGACATGGGGATCGCCTTCGTGCCGGAACGTCTGGCCCGGCCGTATCTCGCGGCAGGCCAACTGGTGTCATTGCTGGATTCCTGGTGCCCGAACTATCCGGGCCTCTATCTCTGTTATCCCGGCCATCGCCAGGTACCCGCCGCGTTATGGGCCTTCATAGACATGCTGAAGGCCGCACCGGAAGGCCGCACATGGATCTGAACGCGCTTGAGACCTTCGTCACCGTCGTCCGAGCCGGCAGTTTTGCCGCAGCGGCCCGCGACAGCAACACACCGAGATCATCTGTCAGCCTACGCATCCGCAATCTGGAGAAATCGCTCGGGGTGCGGTTGTTCAAACGATCCACCCGGGCCTTTTCCTTAACGGCCGAGGGGCGAGAGCTCTATGAACGGTCCATCAACCCGCTCTCGTCGCTGCTTGAAGCGTTGAACAGCGTTGCTCGGCAGGGCACCTCGTATGCAGGCGAGATCCGAGTCACCCTGCCTGCGGATTTTCCGCCCGGCATCCTCGCCGCCGCCATCTCCGAATACCGGACCGCGCACCCGGCCGTCCGTTTTCAGATCATCCCCACCAATGAAGTGCTCGACCTGGTCCATGCCAATATCGACCTCGCTATCAGGATTGGAGCGTCCAACCCTCAGGACGCCCTGATTCGCGGCGCGATCGATATGGAGTTCGGGCTTTATGCGAGCACCGACTACCTTCGCAGGCACGGCCAGCCATCGAGTATCGAAGCGATCGAGACCCTTGCCGGCCCCCAGCGGCCCGAATTCCGGCGGCTCCTCCAGGGCGCGCTGGCACAGGGAAGCAGCCTGCCCACGTTTCATATCGCGGCGGACAGTTTCACGTTCGTGCGCGAGCTTGTCAGGATGGGCCATGGGGTGGGGCTGTTGCCGAAGTCTCTGTGCAGGGAGGATCTTGCCAGCGGCACCGTGGCGCCGGTTCTGGCAGATCACTTTTCAGGATCGATCCGGCTGCATCTCACTTACCCGTCACGTGCCGATCTGAGTCCGAAGGTTCTGGCGTTCGCACGCCTGATCGAGCGGCATATCGCCAAGCCGTCGGCGCGCCCAATTGGCTAGAATAGCAGCCAGTCTGTCTCGCCATCGCGGGCTACACCACCCCTGCCGGCCGTACCAGCTATCATCGGGACAAACAGCAGGAGCTTCCGATGCAAGCTGGCATTACGACTGAGTTCGAGACCACCGAGTTCGCCGGACTGGACACCCGGATCGTCAATTCCGGCGAGAGCCCGTTCACGGTGCTCGACATGACGATCAAACCGGGCTTCGGCGCACCGGCGCATATCTCGCCCACGGAAGACAAGCTCTTCATCGTGATCACCGGCCGGGTGAAATATCTGGTCGGCGAAGACCTCCATGTGGCCGAGCCCGGTGCGCGCATTCAAGTCCCCAAAGGCGTCATCCATGGCTTCACCAATGTCGGCGACGCCGACGCGCGGCATATCCTCATTTCCACTCCGAGGCGGCATGAGGAGTTTTTCCGCGCACTCCACCAGATCCCCCAGCCGCGCGAGCAGCATATGGACATGCTGCCCGAAATCGCCGCCCGCAATGATCAGGAGATCGTAGGGCCTCTGCCCTGATCGAGGGGGGAGATCGACGGGCGGGCCGGGGCACGAAGGATCAGGTTTCACATCTTCGTGGAGCTGTGTGAATGCCGGCCCGCCTGGCTCGAGCGGCTTGATCCGAATGCGAGCGCGTTCGCTTCGGGCAGCCCATGCACTCGAATAGCACCGAGGGCGAGGTGCCGTCGCGCAGAGCCTATCTGCGTTCGCCGATCGACGCGGTCGACGCCTCGTGCGGATCCACGGATCGAGGACGGTGCTGGAAAGAGCCGTACTCGCCGACCGCACCACCCATCCGGGTGTTCGCGGTTCTGTACGGAAGTGGCGCGCCCTAGGGGAGTCGAACCCCTCTCTCCACCGTGAAAGGGTGGCGTCCTAACCGATAGACGAAGGGCGCGCAGGCCGGGGCCTTATAGGGTGGCGCGCGGCGCGGCGCAAGATGGCGCCACCTGCGCCGTCCACAGGCATTATCCCGCCCGCCTTCCGCCGCGCATCCCCGGCGGCGCCAGCGGCAAACCGGTTGCGCGCGGTCCCGTCGCCAGCGGCCGCGGCCGGGACCGGAGCCTGAACGGATCGGGCCCGGGCGCCATGAACGGGGGCGCATTACCCGGGGGCGGCGCAGATGCCGCCGGCCCCCGGTGATGGCCCGCCGCTATCCCTCGCCATTGGCCGGGCGGCGGACGACGCGTCGCGAGCGGGTCTTCGTCACTGGCGGATCACCGCCGGGCGACACGGGGCGGCTGCTGCCGCCTCACCACTTGCCGGTATTGGGCATCGAGGCCCAGGGCTCCGCCGGCGGCAGCGCCTCGCCCTTCTGCAGCAATTCGATCGAGACGTTGTCGGGCGAGCGCACGAACGCCATGCGGCCATCGCGCGGCGGGCGGTTGATGGTCACGCCACCGTCCTGGAGCCTGGCGCAGGCGGCGTAGATATCGTCGACCTCGAAGGCGAGATGGCCGAAATTGCGGCCTTCGCCATAGGTCTCGGCATCCCAGTTATAGGTCAGCTCGACCTCGGCCACGCCCTCCTGTCCGGGAGCGGCGAGGAAGATCAGCGTGTAGCGGCCCTGTGGCGAATCCTTGCGGCGCACCTCGGCGAGCCCCAGCTTGTTACAGTAGAAGTCCAGCGACGCGTCGACGTCGGTGACGCGCACCATGGTGTGAAGGTACTTCATGAGGTCCTCTCGAAGGCTGCCGCAGAGGGTCCGCGGGTCGGGTGAGCGGAAGATATGACGGCTGACGATGACATCAAGGCTGCGGCGGCCCCGCTTGCCGCCATCCTGAAGCGCATGCGCGCCGGCGTCGCCTTCACCGGCGCGGGAATCTCCACCGAATGCGGCATTCCCGATTTTCGCTCGCCCGGCGGGCTGTGGACGCGCAACCGGCCGATCGACTACCCGTCGTTCCTCGCCAGCGGCGAGATGCGCGCCGAGGCGTGGCGGCGGCGCTTCGCCATGGAAGCGGCCTTTGGCGGGGCGCGGCCCGGGCGCGGCCACCGGGCGCTGGCGGATCTGCTGGCGGCGGGCCAGCTTCAGGCCATCATCACCCAGAACATCGACGGCCTGCACCAGGCCTCCGGCGTCGCCGAGGCGCGGCTGGTCGAACTGCACGGCAACAGCACCTACGCCACCTGCCTGGAATGCGGTGCGCGCTACGAACTGGGCTGGGTCCGCGCCCGTTTCGAGGAAGCGCGGGAGAGGGCGCCCGACTGCACCGATTGCGCCGGACCGATCAAGACGGCGACCATTTCCTTCGGCCAGCCCATGCCGTCGGCGGCGATGGCGCGGGCTGGCGCGCTCAGCGGCGATTGCGACGTTTTCCTCGCCATCGGCTCGTCGCTGGTGGTGTGGCCGGCGGCCGGCTTTCCGGTGCAGGCCAAGCGCGCCGGCGCCACCCTCGTCATCGTCAACCGCGAGCCGACCGAACTCGATGCGCTGGCCGATCTCGTCATTCACGCCGATATTGGCGACGTGTTTTCGGCCGCCCTCGAGCGCTGAGCCGGGTGGCCGTCGAGGGCGGTAATCGCGCGGGCGAATCAATTTGGGTGTTTTCGTGGCCGCAGCGGGTGCTATGCTCGGTGCTCAGAATCATGGATTTCCGCTGTTTCCGGCGGAAGGGCGTTCCTGGAGGTAGGCAGCCGATGGTGTCGGACGAGTCTCTGCCACGGCCGGGGGGTGTCTCTCGCAACGAGCCGGATCAGGGTGCTGATGCGGACGGGCGGATGGACGGCGGCGTGGTCCAGATCGCCGGCACCATCAAATGGTTCGACGTCTCCAAGGGCTATGGCTTCGTCGTCCCGGATGACGGCAGCGGCGACGTCCTGCTCCACGTCACCTGCCTGCGGCGCGGCGGCTTCAACACCGCCCAGGAAGGCGCGCGAGTCGTGTGCGAGGTGGTGGCGCGCGACCGGGGATTCCAGGCGCTGCGGGTGATCTCGATGGACGAGACGACGGCGCTGCACCACTCGCAGCTGCCGCAGGCGCGCACCCATGTGAGCGTGCAGCCGGTGGGCGGTTTCGAGCGCGCGTGGGTGAAGTGGTTCAACCGGCTACGCGGCTTCGGCTTCCTCTCGCGCGGCGAGGGCACCGAGGACATTTTCGTCCACATGGAAACGCTGCGGCGCCATGGCCTTGCCGAGCTGCGTCCGGGCCAGTTGGTGCTGGTGCGCTTCGGTCCGGGCCCGAAAGGCCTTATGGCCGCCGAAGTGCGGCCCGATGGTGCGGCCACCCCGTCGTCTCACTAGCCCCCCCCTCGTCTCACCAGGGAAGGCGTCAAGGCGCCGTTTCAGCATGACACTCGCCATCCGTACAGCCAGCCGGCGTGTTGCCGCGCTGTGGTTGGTTCTCGCGTGCGCCGCCTTGGTGCTGCTCCCGGCGGCCGCCCGCGCGGCAAGCTTCGAGAAGCTGACCGTCGTCACCAAGGCCGGCCCGCTTGGCATCGACATCGAGATGGCGGTGACCCCGGCCGAGCGCTCCAAGGGGCTGATGTACCGGGCCGAACTGGCGCCGAACACCGGGATGCTGTTCGATTTCGGCTTCGAGCAGCCGGTCACCATGTGGATGAAGAACACCTACATTCCGCTGGACATGCTGTTCATCCGCGCCGACGGCCGGGTCGCCAGCATCGCCACCGACACGGTGCCGCTGTCGACCGCGACCATCTCGTCGGGCGTGCCGGTGAAGGCAGTGCTGGAACTGCCGGCCGGTACCGTGCGCGCCCGGGGCATCGCCGTCGGCGACCGCGTCGAGCACCGGCTGTTCGGCGGCGGGTAGGGGAACGCGAGGCGCGCCACGCCGTTGGTGTTGGTACCAACGCAGGAGGCGCCCTTGGCCATCATCAAGAAACTCGCGGATGCCGGCGGATTACGGACCTATGCCGTGATTCTGGAAACCGGCGAGGAGGTGATGCAGTCGCTGCAGGATTTCGCCCGCCGCGAGGGGCTGAGCGCCGCGCATCTGTCCGCCATCGGCGCTTTCAGCCATGGCACGATCAGCTTTTTCGACTGGGAGGCGAAGGAATATCGCGACATACCGGTCAACGAGCAGGTCGAGGTCGCCGCGCTGTCGGGCGACGTGGCGCTGGACCCCGAGGGCGTGTCGGCGGTGCATGTACATGTGGTGCTGGGCCGGCGCGACGGCAGCGCGCTCGCCGGCCACCTCGCCAAGGGCTTCGTGCGCCCGACGCTCGAACTGATCGCGACCGAAGCGCCGGCGCATCTGCACAAGCGGGTCGATCCGGCCAGCGGCCTGGCGCTGATCCGCCGCTAGAGACGTCGATCCCGCCGGGCGGGCTTCTCGCCGTGAGTGGGGTGAGGCTGGTCGGGGCAGCAGGATTCGAACCTGCGACCTGAAGTACCCAAAACTTCCGCGCTACCGGGCTGCGCTATGCCCCGACACCAGGATACGCAGGCGCCCATCGGGGCCTGCGGAACGCCCGGTCAGTGCCGGGCCGCTGTGAGATGGCACAGAAATGTCCTGATCGGCAAGATGCCGCCGATATCGTGAGGCGGTGCGTGGCGCGAGGCCAGGCCCGCACTCCCTCGGCTACACGGGCCCCGCGAGACGGTCGGTGCCCGGATGGATGCCCCTCAGCGGACGGCCGCCGCTTTTCGCTTGGCCGCCGGCGCCGTGCGGGCCGCCGCCGCGCGGTCGGCGGCCTCCTTCGCCAGACGCGCCGCCCGAAGCTGGGCGGTCTTCGCCTCGCGCCGGGCGACTTCCAGCTGAATCGTTTCCATGGCGGCACGCGAGATCGCCTCGGCCTTGCTTTCCGAACGGGTCGGCGAAGGCATGACGGCGGAAGTGGACAGCGATCGGCTCATGGTGGCGATTCCTCTCGAATGTGCTCGGCGCCCTGGCGAAGGGAGCGTGTAATTATTCGGACGACGGTGCCGGCGCCGGCGCGGCGGGCCGGGCGAAGGCGGGCCGTGTGGACGGCTTCTTCTTCGGGGCGGCGATCAGCCCCTCGCGCACCGCCTGCTTGCGCGCCAGCTTGCGGGCGCGGCGAATGGCCTCGCCTTCCTCGCGGTTGCGGCGCTCGGAGGGCTTCTCATAGGCGCGGCGCGACCGCATCTCCCGGAAGATGCCTTCGCGCTGCATCTTCCGCTTCAGAACCTTCAAAGCCTGGTCAACATTATTGTCGCGTACGAGAACGTGCAAATCCTGTCCAATCCTGTCGTTTCATTCCAATGGTAATGAGCGCCGATGCAAACGACGGCGCCTCCCTCATATAGTGCGTCGGACAGGAAAAGTCAGGACCCCCCTCCGTACCCGGCTGATTTTGCTTTCCGCCGGCACCGCAAGGTCGCTGCGCCAACCCTCGGAATGCTCGGAGTGGACCCCTGCGATGCCTTCCCTCTTCCGGCGAATTCTGACGCGGCGCGGATGAATGCGCAGCGGTCGAAAAACTCCACGCAGAGGGCGCGGGAGGCGCGACCGCGATATCGCATCGGCAAGCACCATCGCGGCCATTGCCAGAACGTACCGGCCGCCTTAATCAGGGCGGGCGAGGCGCGCGACACGCCCGGACGCGGCCCCACGGCGCGACGTGGAGGCTTTGAGGCAAGGGAGCGAAGGGAAATGGTGGCACGCATATACAAGCCGACCCGGACCGCCATGCAGTCCGGCAACGCGACGACCAGGCTCTGGGTGCTGGACTATGAGCCCGAGCAGCCTCGCCAGGTCGAGCCGCTGATGGGCTATACCAGTTCCGGCGATATGAAGAGCCAGCTCCGCCTGCATTTCGATACGAAGGAAGAGGCGGTCGCCTATGCCGAGCGGCACGGCATCGCCTATCAGGTGCAGGAGCCGAACGAGCCGAGCCGGCGCCGCATGGCCTATGCCGACAATTTCAGCTTCCGCCGCATCGGGCAGTGGACTCACTGACCTGTCCGGGTGCGGTGTGACGGGCGGGCCGCGTAGCTCAGCTGGATAGAGCAGCCGCCTTCTAAGCGGCAGGTCGCTGGTTCGAGCCCAGCCGCGGTCGCCACCTAACTGACTGTAGTAGCTTGCAAAAGTCGACTTACGAGTGGCCGTGCCTCTGGAACAGAACGAGCACGAAAAGCTCAAAATTCGGTAGTTCGTGACGGAAAGTCCCGAGCTAATCCCGAGCAGAATTCTCGATGATCATCGCCGTTCGATCGTCGGAACGTTCGGGGCCAATACGGTGAGCGCGATTCGCTTCGACCCGCAGGCGGAGCACCGCAGCTTCGGGACCAGGTCACGATGCAGGGCGCCATGATCGACGCCGAGTCGGGTAGCGAGAATCGCCATATCAAGCGTGCGATTGTGCCAGCACGCCAGACACGTCGCTCGGATGCCATAGCCTTGGGCGATGCACTCGCCGACAGTGCCGTTGGATGAGGCCACCCGAGGTCTCTCCGAATGCAACATCCGCGCGACTATTTTCGGCAGTACGCCCGGGTGCACACGCCGCACTCCGCAGCATCTGCTTTCACCAGCCGCAGACCCACTGGTGGCAGATTCGGCGGTGGGTGCGATCCCGTTGCCAGGTCAGGAAAATAGATTCCGCACCTGGCCGCGTATTTCTGCGGCTTGCGATGCCCGCTGGCCGGCCGAGGCAGCGGGCGACTCCAGGCGACATTCCTCGCTCGAAATGTCGGAGCCGGACTTCTCGGCCAGGCGAGCCAGGGCACAATCACCCGTGTCGGCGACAGTAAGAACATGAGAAGTGCACCACGACATGGGGACAATTAGCCAGTCGATCTTCCATCGTAAGCACCCGTCCGCGCGCTCATGGTCGCCATAGGCAGCCGGACGTAGCCCGTTGACACGTTCCTGCGGAGGACCACAGCCGATGGTCCGTGATGGCTTGGCCCACCAGGAGCGCCCTGATAGTCGCCCGCAGATCGCCGTGGCACGCGGCTACTGCCTCATCAACAGGCGCTTCGGTCACCTCGAATTTATCTGCCTGCACGATCCTGGCTGTAATCTCCATGACTCCCTCCATTTATCTGAGGGCATTGATTCCATGAGAACAAAATGAGAACAAGATGGCCGGCCTGCTTGTTGAAAGCGAGCGGCATGACGACATGGCCCTTGTGATAGCGTGGTGAAGAAAACACCGGAGCGAATCACATGGGGCGACCCAGAACAGAGAAGCAGCCAGCGAGACTGACGGTCACCCTGGACGAGCAGGATTACAGCGCAGTCTGCACCTTGGCTGCTCAGAACGACGTCTCCGCTGCCTGGGTTATCCGGCGCGCCGTTCAGCAGTATCTCCATCCCGCCACATCTCAGGCCGAAATGTCTGCGCCGCAAAAGCACACCCGAGGCCAAAGCTAAACATGGCTGTACAGCGTAGCGATTTACCGTTCGGGAGCGAATTTTCGCCTTCTCAGATTGAGCTTCCGCATCTGTTGGAGCTCGTTCAGCAGAATAATGGCAACTGGCGTTCCCTTGAGGCTGCGATCCTGGCGAAGTATTTTTCCGGCCACTCCGCTCGCCCTGGCGGGGGCGAAGGCGAAGGCGGGTCGTATAATCGCGCCAAGCTGGCCAATAACTGCAAACTAGGCCTAATCGCGTACGGTATCATCGACCGGGAAGGCGCCTTCACAGAGGTCGGCGACAAGCTCTATGGTCTCCGTGGTGATGAGGTCGCCCTCTATGAGGAGCTTGGACGTCATATCCTCTTGAACCTCCGCGGCATGACACTCGTTCAATGCCTTCAGGATATGGTGGCGGCTGGCGAAGAAATCACGCTCGACTCGCTTCGCGAGGCCCTGGCTGAACGTGGTGTCCACTTCCCGCGTGGTGGCAAGCACCCGAGCATGATGCGCCTCTGGCTTGCGAAGTCAGGGATCATCGTAGGCTCAAGATGGCAGGTCAATCCGATCCGGCTCCGAGCTGTCCTGGGCGTAGACCCTGCTGATTTTCCGGCCTTGGCCCAGTTTACTCCGCAGCAGCGTTCTTTTTTGCTAGCCTTGGCCAACACCAGCATCACTACCCCCCAGCCTGCGAACGAAATAGCCCGGCTGGCAGCCGCTACCTATGGGGTGCGTTTCCCTGACAAGAGCCTGCCGCAGCAGGTGCTGAACGCACTGAAGAACGCGGGCTATATAGAGGCGACTAAAACCACCACAGGCCGGGGCGCCAAGCCATTCCTGGTTGCCCCGACGCCGAAACTGAAGGCTGAAATCCTGGGGCCTCTGCTTGAACAGTTGAAGGGCCAGGTGGATCCGAAGCTGGTCGATCTGCTGACAAAACCACTCGTCGACATTGTCGAGGAGATCAAATCTCCGCACCGATACACCGCTGGCATGGCGCTCGAGGCCTTGGCTTTCAAGTTGATGCGCAGTCTGGCCATGGACTATGTGGCAACCCGGCTGCGTGCCAGCTCGACTGGCGGTGCCGAGATCGACCTCATCTTCCAATCGTCCCGCCTCGTCTATTCGCGGTGGCAGGTGCAGTGCAAAAACACTGCCCGCGTCGCCCTGGACGACGTGGCCAAGGAGGTGGGCCTGACGCATTTCCTGAAGAGCACCGTTATCGTCATCGTAACGACCGGCGAAGTCGGCTCGGAAGCCAGGCGTTATGCCAACCGCATTATGTCGGATTCCAATTTGGCGATTGTGATGATCGACCGAACCGATCTCGAGGGCATCTCGGCCAATCCGGCATATCTGATCGACGCGTTCCGCCGTGAAGCGGAGCACGCAATGACATTGAAGAAAATCGATCTGGGGGATAGCGGCGAATGAAAAAAACCGCAGAAGCCCGAGCATTCCATAGAACGAAGCTCGGCACGATCTTTCATGCCGACAGTTTGGACGTCATGGCAGCCATGGCGCCTGCCAGCGTCGATCTGATCGTTACCAGCCCACCGTTTGCCCTCACGCGCAAGAAAGAATACGGAAACGAGCAAGAGGATGCGTATCTCCAATGGTTTAAGTCCTTTGCCAAGGAATTTCACCGCATCCTGAAGGACAGTGGTAGCTTCGTCATCGATCTGGGCGGGGCCTGGAAGCCCGGCGCACCTGTCCGCAGCTTGTATCACTTCAAGCTGCTGATCATGCTGTGTGAGGAGTTTGGCTTCCATTTGGCGCAGGAATTCTACTGGTGGAATCCGTCGAAGCTGCCGACCCCTGCGGAATGGGTGAATATTCGCCGCATCCGCGTCAAAGACTCGATCAACACGGTCTGGTGGCTGTCGAAGACAGAATGGCCTCGTGCGAGCAACCGGCGTGTTTTGCAGCCCTACAGCCCGAGCATGCACGCCCTCTTGGCAAACGGCTACAAGGCAAAGCTCCGGCCGTCCGGCCATGACATCAGTTCGAAATTCTCGATCAACAACGGCGCTGCTATCCCGCCGAACCTGTTGGCGATTCCGAACACCGAGAGCAACAGCAATTATATGCGCTATTGCCAGGACAACGGCATCAAGGCACATCCGGCACGTTTTCCGGCCGACTTGCCGGAGTACTTCATCCGGATGCTCACAGATCCGGGCGACGTGGTTCTCGACCCCTTCGGCGGGAGCTGCATCACTGGCGAAGTCGCTGAACGGCTAAAACGTAAATGGGTCTGCGCAGAGATGTCGTTGGAATATCTGGCTGGAGCACTGGGTAGATTCAAGCATCCTGCTAATGAACGAGCCGTCGCCAAAAACGACGATGGCTACTATAAGATTCCTCGACCGAGCTTGCTCTGGAATGGGCCTGATCCTGTACTTCTCGCCAAGGACGGTGGTAAGAAGCGTCCATCTGCCATGTCGAAGGAGAAGTCCACGACGCGGGGCGATTGCGATAGCGACGGAGATCGTACCTATCCTGTTGCTGCTCGATCGCACGAGGACTAACCATGCCTCTCTCATCTCAAAAGGCGGGCCTTCTCTCCCGGTTTGAAGAGGCAATCAGACTGGGCGGCTGGAGTGTCTTGTTTCTTTCCAAACACGAGCATCCAGCACGCTACCGGCTCGTTCGGGGCACCGACACGATGTTGGTGCGTGTGTTCATCTGGCAGATTTCGCATGGTGGCCGAACCAATTTGCCGAACGAATATCGCATCCAGAACACTGGTGTCCCCGAACTTGAGGCTGAGCCGGGATGTCATACTGTCATTCTGGGTTGGTGGCCGGCGATTGACGTATTTGCCGGCTGGGACATCCGCCAGCACATCGGGCCCGTCGCCAACTCGCCCTCTATGCAGATTAACGAAGAGGCGCTCAGGAAAGCCCTGATTACAGGATTCGCGCCGTACAAGAACCAGAAAGGCGAAACAGCCATCGCCATTCGGCCCGACTTTATGGCGACCTACGTCGAGTTTCTCGACGCATTGCACGACAGCGGCCGGATTCCCAAAGAAGCGGCCGTTCTCGCCAAACTCGCCTGCGATCCGGACACGGTTCCCGATGAAGAGATTGAGGAAGCGGTGCCGGGTAAGCGCAAGGTGGCCATCATCACCACCAAACGGAAGCTCCGAGCACTTGATTTCAGCCGGCGAGTTCTCTGCGCGTATGGCCATCAGTGTGCAATGTGCGGAACACAGCTTCGGCTTGTCGACGGAGCGCATATTTTGCCCGTCGAGCACGACGACAGCACCGATCAGACATCGAACGGCGTGGCTCTCTGCGCGCTCCATCACCGCGCTTACGACCGGGGGCTGGTCGCCTTCGACCACCAGTTTAACATCACAATCAATGAGATCATGATAAAACGCCTAAAGACCGATGACCGGATCAGAGGGCTTAAGGCATTCCGAAAGAGTCTCCGACCGATCCTGGTGATACCGGCCGACAAAAAAGACCGGCCCGCAGAGAAGTTTGTAAAAGCAGCGAACGCTCTTCGTGGCTTGGGTGCCTAACGTTTATGAAACCGTGGTCGCGCCGGAAAGTCTGGCAGATCTAGGGGAGAGTGCTCTTCAGGCGCCGCAAGCCCCCTTTGGCCCTGCAACAGACGCAGGCGTTTACCCGTCCGGCGAGCGCGATTTGCCTCCGACCCTGACCCGATCTTGCCACGGTCATGCCCTACGTGGCCTGCCTATGACACCCGTACGCACACCTCCGCCCTCCGCGGAAGCCGTCGCAACGATGGTTGCGGCTTCGGAGAAGATCCTGACAGGCGCCCCCACGCGCATCCAGGCCGCGCGGGACGCGATGAGCGCCATCCGCACGCGCATGGCTGCCGACGGCGCCGAACCCGCCGCGCTGGAGGCGTTAGGCGATCACATCCGCCTGCTCGACACGCACTTGCGCCGACGATGCAAAGCGTTACTGAAGCCCGTGTGCAACGAGATCGAGTAGATAGACGAGATCGGTCCAGCCCTGGACTTCACAGACATAGCACACATCGTCGATGCGCTCGTGCAGCACGCATGGCAGGTTGACCTGCCCTTCATTCGAATCCGGCATTGCCCGCCCCCCACGCCCTGATGCCATCGCAAGCGGTAGTGTTGTGCCAATCACTCACAACCGCAAGGCGGTAAATATGTAATGTTCCGTAAGGTTTTGCGGCGTTCGGCGCTTGGAGGCAAAGTGCCTCGGCTCTCGCTGGCGATGGAGGGCTTACGAGGAAATGCCCTGATGGGCGGCGGCTCGCGGTAGCGCGCGAAATTGCGCGCAAAAGTAGCAGCAGCCGGTATCGTTCCTTAGTATAATATTGTATTCCGAATATTGGAGATGGAGCAAGCCAGCTTAAAATCATTTGTGTTCAAACACGCGAAACGCAGTTGGGTAATGGATCGAACGATGCCGGATTTCATGTGGAGCAACTGGTTCTTGTTTCTCGTCGCGGCGAGCCTGTTCTCAATTCTAATTTATAGAGTTATTTGATAATCGTAATTTTGTTTTTGATTTACGCAATTGCGATAGCGCCTCCTCGTCGCAATGCGGAATTATCAGCGGCAGCGCACCGATGCGGCCATCGGCCCTCATGGCACCCATGCAAAAGGCGCCCCGCCACCCGGAGGGCGGCGGGGCAAGTCAGATCGCTGCGCAGGACCGGGGAAGGGCCCACGCACATGCCGGGACAAGTCCCGGCGGCTATCCGCGCGTCACGCGCGAATGTCGAAGAGCGAGCGTTGGGGCAGGCAATCGGCCGAGCGCGCGTCGCAGATCAGCAGTTCGGCCGCATCTGTCGTGGAAGCGCGCCCGATCGTGTAGCGCAACCGCACCTCTTCCATCGGGAAGGCCGCGAAGATGCGTCGGATCTCCGGCGTATCGTTGATCGACAGCAGGAACCGGCCCTTCAGGCCGCCAAGCTGGGCGGCCATGCGCTCGAACTCGCCGGGCAGGAACACGCCAGCCCCATAATCGTCCTCGCTGCCGTGATAGGGCGGGTCGAGATAGAACAGCACGCCCGGCCGGTCATATCGCTCGATGAACGTGCCATAGGGCAGGTTCTCGATCACCACGCTGGCGAGCCGTTCATTGAGCGCCTCGATCAGCGGGCGCAGCTTCCGCCGGTCAACGGCGCCCGGCTCCCAGGGCGAGACGCCGAATGTCTGCCCCGCCACCTTGCCGCCATAGCTCGCGCGCTGCAGGTAGAGGAAGCGCGCCGCGCGTTCGATATCCGTCAGGCTTCGCGGGTCGGTCGCCTGCAGCACCTCATAGGTCGCCCGGGCGGTCACGAGGAAGCGGAAGGCCCGCTCCAGTTCCTCGGCATGGCGCTGCACCACCCGGAACAGGTTCACGACCTCTCCTGAGATGTCGTTGATGGTCTCGGCCGACGGCCGGCGGTCGCGGCGCAGGAATATGCCGCCCATGCCGACAAAGGGCTCGGCATAGCTGCGGTGAGGAATGGCGCCGATCCTCTCGATGATGAGAGGGGCCAGGCGCTTCTTTCCGCCGATATAGGCGGCAATCGGCCGCGCGGGGCGCACGGGCCGCAGATGGGTCGTCTCCATGATTTGGTAATCCGCGATGGGGCAAACTCCGCCCGCGCGCCGGCTGCGCTCGGCGGGTAGCCTTTTCGCTTAACGAGGCTGCGCGGGTCTTCTGCCAAGACTGGGCCCGCGGCGGAGGGGCGTTGACGCGCCCCGATGCCCCGCCGATCACCCGGCGGAGCAAGGAGCACCAGGCCGCGCCGTCAAGGGCGGCGGGCCGGGCATGGATGGTCAGACGTTCGTGCTGTCGTCGATTTCACCCGGCCGCCACGTCGAGCGGGGCAGGGGCGGGGCCTCGTGCAGCCCCTTGCGCGCCTCATAGGCGGCGCGGATCAGGAAGGCCGCGAGCGCCTCGATCTGCTCGATCGAGCCATGGACGCGGTTATGCCGCTTCTGCAACAGCAGGACGCCGAGCTGTCGGTCGAACACGATGCGTTCGTGATCCTCACACATCGGCCCCTCACTTTGCCGGCGGCCAGAATCCCGGCGGCGCGCCGTCGCGCCAGATCTTCACCCAGCGGATGGCCGCTTCGCACAGCGACATGCCGGTGAGCCCCAGCACGAAGCCGACCATGCCCTCGATCGAAGCGGCGGGAACCTCCGGTGCCTCAAGCCAGCGCGCCGCGAAATGCGCGCCGATGGGCGTGCCGTAGCCGGCGACGACTGTGCCGACCAGAGCCGTGCAGATGTGGCGGACAAGAGAGCCGCCCGGTCGGGTGAGCGAGCGCGCCAGCCCGCCCAGAAAGCCGGCGGCGAGATGGGCAAGCTTGAGCCCCATGATGGCGGGATCGGGCGGGATGTCAGCCATCAGCGCCCCCCGAGTTTGCGCACGGCAAGTGCGCCGGCATCGCCGATGATGATTGCCGGGATGAGCACGAGGGCCATGTCATTGACGGCCGTCGGTACGGCCTGCACGACGAAGGTAGTCCCGAGATTCGGGTTAATGATGCTCACCAGGTAGATGAGCGCCCAATGGATGCCCCAGGGCGTCACGATCAGCCAGCGGCCGATCCGGGTCGCGGACCAGCGGTCGGCCGATTCCGCGAGTGCTATATCGCGCGCACCCTTGCGTGCCTCCACCTCGGCGCGGATGACCTCCTTTGTCACCTCAGTCTGCAACCGCTCGCGCTCGGTTTGCGCATCGGCCCGCTTGTCGAGCGTGTCGAGGACCCGGCTCACCATCCCGCTGGAGGCAAAGGACAGCAGCCAGGCGCCCAGCTTCAGCAAAATCCCCATGGTTCACGCCCCCGTGTCGCGGCCGAGCCGCACCGCCCGCACCGTCTGGTCGACGGCGCTGCGCGAGCGCAGCCAGAGCACCAGCGAGATGACGATCACCGCGGTGAAGAACAGCCACGGGCCGGCGGACAGAAGGTCTTCCTTGATCGGCGACAGCGCTGACAGGGCGTCGCCGGATTGCTGCCAGGCCCCGTAGATCGCCATGGCGATGGCGCCAAGCGCCGCCTGCACCTTCGCCCACCAGCCGCCCTTGAGCGCTGCCCGGGCCGCCGGAGGCAGCCGGCCGGCCGCGGCGAGACTCGATGCGGTCGCGCTCTCGCGTTCGGCTGCCAGATGCCGGGTCGGCACGCCATGGGCGAGGATGAAGGCGCGCGTCTCCGGGTTCATCTCGCCCGTCGCCGGCAGGCCGTTGTCGGTCTGGAAGGCGAAAAGCCCCGCCCGCGTGCGGGTGCCCATCTTGCCGTCGACAAAGCCGACCTCGGTATAGAGCGCATCATGCAACTGCTGCTGCAGCGCGCGGATCTCGTACTCGGTCATTGCGGCCCCGGCGGCCGGGGCAGATGCAGGGGGCGCCTTTGTGGGCCTGGGCGTCGGTACTGGGGCGGCAGAGGTCAGCGCAGCCGCAAGGGCGGCACGGGCATCGACGCGGCGGGCGCTCCCCCAGTCTGGCGTCATCCTCGCCGTGATGCGGGTGTATTCGGTGATCTTGCCGTCATTCGACCATTTGCCGTCGAAGAAGAGGTCGCGCTCTTTCTCCCGTCGCGGGACGATCTCCGCCGGCTTGCGCCAGTCCATGAAGGCCTTGCGCGCACCGGCGATGTCGCCGGCGAGCCATTTCTTCACCCAGCTCGCGCGGGCGATGGCGCCGGTGTTGTAGTGGAAGGACAGTGCGGCGGTGAACTGCGCCTGCGTCAGCGTCCGGGAGCCAAACGCCTTGCGCACCGCCGGCGCGTATTTGTTCTCCAGCAACCAGGCGAAGACGGCGAGGCAATGCTCCAGCGGCTGCGGCTTGCCGATATAGCGGTCGACATCGTGGCCGCTCGCGCTGGTGACGCCGATCGACCACGTCGCAATGCCCTTGCTGTCCTTATAGGTCTGGCGCACCAGCCCCTCATGCGACGCGACTTCAAGCGCCACATCGTCGTCGACGCGGTTCATGGTCTCTCTCCGATGTCGGGATATGAAAAAGCCGCCCGTAGGCGGCTGGGGAATACGGCGGCGCAGGCGGGACAGATATTTTCCCCCTCACATGTCTGGGCTATAGGAGCCCGTCCGACCGGCTCCGCCCGGGTCCGGGTCGGACTGCCGGGCGCGATTGCGGGCGCGCCCGGTAAGTTTCCAACGGCGGCGCTTCGATCAGCCGGGGAACGCCGCCCAGCCGGCATCGAACACGTAGAGGCCCGCGCCGCCGACATAGGCCAGCCAGCCGACGCCGGGCATGGTGAACTGCCACCCGGCGCCGGTCCATTGCGCCAGATTGCCGGCCTTGCCGGCCCAGGCGCCGGTGGGCGCCGCGCCGAGCGCGTACATGTCGCCCGCCACGGGCGCTCCAGGCGGCGCGTTGCCAACCGCCTGCACCCGATAGCAGGGCAGTGCGGCCTCGATGATGCCGGCCTTGGCGACCAGCGCCCGGACCTGCGTCGCCATATAGGCCGCCGTGAAGCGCTGCGGCGCGTCATAGCGGATGACATAGGCGGCATCGGCCTGTGCCGCTCCGCTCCACGGCGCTGCCAGGGTGAGGCTCGTGTAGGGGCTCGCCGGCGCGGCCGCCACCGTGACCCGCTGTCCCACCAGTTCCAGCGTGTCGCCGGCGAGAACGTCACTCCAGACCACGCCGGCGCCGGTCACGGTTGTGCCGGCGGGTGACACCGAGACGGTGCCCGCATAGTAGAATTCAGCCATGTGGGGGATCCTAGAAGTCGGAGACGTTCATGGTGGCGGCCCAGCCGAATGAGTTGGTGCTCACGCCCGATTGCCTGTACCAGCGATAAACGGTGCGGCTGACCACGGCGGCACGGAACTGCGATTGCATATAGGGTGGAGACGGGCCGCCGGTCGTGGCGATGTCCTGCATCTGCACCATCCCGCAGCCGCACCAGCGGCCTCCTCCCGACAGGGCAAACGTATCGTCCAGGAGGAAGAAGACGAAGGGGAGCCCCGCCCCGACCGGCGGCGGCGAGGGGATGGCATAATCGGCGCTGGGCGTGCTTGTCAGAATGGCATCGAAGGCCGCCAGGCGTGGCGTCAAGCGCCGCGAGCGAAAGATATAGTCCGTCTCGCCCGCATCGAGCAGATTGATGTCGTGCTTGGTGATGTCCAGACCACGATCCGGGGACATGCGGATGCGGTGCGTGCGCGCCGTGTCTACGCCTCCCTGATATTCCGGATCGGTGGCCACCACTGCCCAACGCATGCCCACAGTGGCGCGGGGCGCGCCGGCGATGATGAACTGCGAGGGCGACGTCCAGAACACCGAGCACTGGTGCTGGAATCCCGTGTCGGTGGAGAAGGCGATAACCGGCGGGAAGTCTGGGTAGGAGCCGGTCAGGTTGACGATCTTGGCGCTGCGCAATTGGCTCGGAGAAGTCCCGAAGTACTCGGGAAAAGGGTCGGTGTCGATCGCACTGAACGGCAGGAACGAGCCCCCGCCGGTGTAGAGGTCGGCGAAGGCGATGCCGGTCTCGGCTATCTGGAAGACGTTGCGGTGCGTCGACAGCATCATGTCGTCGAGACTGGCGGTCAACCGGTCATAGCCGGGGCGAGCGATGAACAGCCCGGGACCATAAACCGGGTGCGTGCCGAAACGACCGGAGTTCGCACCGCCGATTTCTGGTCCGGACCCGTCGTTGCCGAACACGTAGTAGACATAGTCCACGCCGCTCTTGGACGGCGAGAGCAGAATCTCTCCATTTCGCAGCGTCACCGCGCACACGCCGTAAGCGCGCTGGTAGGCCGTCGGAGCCGGGCTCGGCACGCCTAGAGGGTAACCCGCCGGGGTGTATCGGATTGCGCCGGTCTCGCGACGCTGCCAGGCCAGCGTCGGACGCAGTGCGTTGCTGCCAGCGAAGCTCAGCACGCGCGAGGTCCGCGCCCCCGACGTCATGCCAGGGAAGTAGCTATAGGTCGTCACGCGTGTCGACAGCGACGCGGCAGGCGCCACGCCGTTGCTCAGCAGCCGCAGACTGCTGTTCCACGCACTGTCGAAGGTCACATAGCGGGAATCCAGGCCGAGGTCCGCGGCGTCCTGTCCGTCCTTCACGGTGCGAAGCCGCACGAGGCCGTCCAGACCTCCCAGGCGCATGATACGGCTCATGGCGGCCCCGAGAAAAAGTCGATGAAGACGTCCTCGCCGGGCCGGCCACTCATGACGATCCCGGGGCCGGCCGGGTCGCCAAGCTGGATATAGGCCGTGTAGATGCTGCCGAGATTGCCGGTAATTGCGCCAAGTTCGGCCACATCGAACTTCTCGGCCGTCACGGTACCGTCCTTGATGAACACGCCAGAGATGGCCGCACTCGTGTCGGAAATCACGAACGGGCTGATCGTCTCGCCGCTGGCTGAATTGACCACCGAGAAGCTCTCGGCATCGAACTGGACGACAGAGCGTGCCCCTCCTGCGCCGTCCGAATAGGCCGCGACCAGCATCGCCGCCCGGCTGGTCGAAAGCTCATCGCTGACCTTGGCCACCAGCTGGTAGGCGGCCAGGGCGCCCGCGGGCAGCGTGGCCACCGTCGTGAAGCTGACGTCAAGGTTGGCGCCGAGGTCGCCGAGTTGCGATTCAAGGGCGGTGATCGCGTCGGCGATCGCTGAGTCCGGCCCCACCGCCGCGGTGATCCGCGTGTCGACGCTGGCGTCGAGCGAAGCGAGATCACCGCCCAACGCATCGACCGATGCCTCCAGCGTCGTGATGGATTGCACGATCCCGGACCCCGGTCCTGTCGCGACCGTGATCGCCTCATTGTAGGAGGCCGTCACGCGATCGGCGGTAGCGACCATCTGGAATCGCCAGTCCTGCCGGTCGAGATAGCTTTGCGCGTCGCGCTCGGCCTGTGCCTCGGCCAGACGCTCGATGACGGTTCGCGTGGCCGCGGCAGCATCGTCGGCTTGTGTCGTGACCTTCTCCCGGAGCCCCGGGACGAGATTGCCGAGGCCAATCGGAACATTGTCGGCGGACAATGGCGGCGCGATCACCTCGATCTGGGTATAGAGGCCCGGCCGGCCGGCGGTGTTGGCCCCGGCCACCCGCAGCCGCAAATCCTGCGGGAAGATCGTCACGTCGAAACGCGGCTCGCGCACCTCCGGCAGGGGTGTCCAGCTCGCACCGGCGTCGTAGGAGACGGCCGAGATGTACGAGGCCGCTCCTGAAGCCGGGTTCCAGCTGGCCTCCAGCCGGCGCGGAATCTCGTTGCCGACGATGCGCGCCGAAAGCCCACTGACCTGCGACGGCACCGTCGGCGTCGCGAGCACCGGCGCCGTCGGCAGCGGTGGCACCTCGGTGGCATCCTCGTCATAGATCGCGGGATCATCGAGCCAGGTCTCCAGCGCCACCTGCTCGCCGCGCGGCACGCCGCCAATGACCAGGCAGCGCGCCTGCCAGTCCGTCCCCAAGCCGACGGCGAAGCTCGCCCCGGCGCCCCCGGCCGCGCGCGCCAGCGCCGCGTCCAGCGGCCCCTGCGAGGCCTCCACCACCGCAAGGTCGGGCGCGTCGAGCACGGCGATGCCGTCGCTGTCGCCGCGGGCGCATTTCACCGGTCCCCATTGCCGGCCGGTGCGGGTACGGACCTTGATGTAATGCTGGCCCTCACCCCAGGCTGGGGCCGGCGAGAGGATCAGGTGGTCGCCGCTGCGATACGCCACCTCGCCCGCGCGCCCCCAGCCCTGCGGCAGGGAGGATTGGAGCGCGATCGAGGAGCCGATCGCCAGCAGGCGGCCGTCATGCTCGGTCGAAAACCGCACCTTGACCCGGCGCTTGTTGAGCGTGCGCCAGAGGTGGTCGACCAGCAGCTGGGCATTGGTCCGCTTGACCACGCCGGTCATCCGCCGCCGATCCGGGCGCGCCGGCGTGGCGCCGCGCGGCGCCGTCACGGTGGCGACCTTCCACGTCGTCTCGTCGATATATTCCAGCACCACGCCGTCCGGGCCGCTCGCCGGCAGCAGGTCGTATTTGAGCGACAGGCTGTCGCGGACGATCTCATTGTCGGTCAGCAGCATGTCCGGCATCGGCGACCAGTCTTCCCGCGTCAGCGAGAGCAGGTCGCCGAGCCAGCGGGTACGGGCGCGGGCCGGGGCGAGGATCGTGTCGAGCACGTCGAGGCAGGCAGCGCCATCCTTGAACTCGTCGTCGAAGGTCTCGCCGCGCGCCGCGTTGGTCGCGGCGAGGTCGACAAAGGCCTGCAGGTCCACCTTGGACAGCGGCCGCTCGCCGCCATAGGTGGCGTTCGTCGCCATGTCGAGCGCGGCCCAGGCCGGCAGGCGGGTCGGCTGGTCCTCCCATTCCGCGCCGGTCCACACGGGCAGGATACGGGTCGCGATCACCGAAAGCTGCGACAGCGCCTCATTGCTCAGCTGGTTGGTCGCCTTTGCCCGCAGGGTAATCGTCGCTGCCGGGAAGCTCTGCGGCCCGGTGATGATGGCGCGCAGCCCATACCAGTTCACCTGGTCGACGATCTTCGGGTCGGACAGCTTCACCGTGGTGCGCCGCGCCCGCACCGCATGCCGGCCCGGCGGCACCTCGATCATGCGGGTGAACCGCACGGGCGAGGGGATGGCCAGAAGCACCGGCGCCGTCAGCAAAGGCGCCCACGGCCCTGTTGCCACCCCGGAATCGTCGACCGGCTGATATTCCGCCTGCACGCCGGCGGCGCGGATCGTCATCTTGCCCTCGTCATTGAGGGCGTAGCAGCCATTCGGCATGAGGAAATCGAGCGCGATCTGTGTCGCCGTGCTGCCGGCCGAGTTGACGATGAAGCCGCCGGCCCAGGTTCCAAACTGCAATTCCTGCCCGGACACCTCCGAGGAGGTCTGCACATTGAGCGGGAAGTTCGTGATGGTGGCGCCCGGCTCATGGAAGGCGATGTCGATCCCGGTGAAGCCGGGGCTCACGCCATCCTCGGCCGTCCACAGCACCGTGTCGTCGATCAGGATCTGCTCGACCTGGTGGCGGCCCTCGCCGAGCGAGAGCACGACATGGCGATATTCCGCCTGGCCTTCGAAGGAGTTCCAGGGCGCGGTCGCATAGTCCAGCGTGCGCTTGCGGCGCCCATAGGCGGCGGGCACCGTCTGCAGCGGCCGGGCGCTGTTGATGCCACGCCCCCAGGCATAGATCGGGTCCTGCGCGCCGTCCGTCTGCCCGCCAGGCGCGCTGCGCATCAATGTCTGCAACGCCGCGCCGGCGCCCGCCGCGACCGCGACGCCGGCAACGGAGGCGACGACACCGGCGGCGGCCGTTCCGGCGGTCAGGCCGAACACGCTGCCGGCAACCGCCGTTCCAATTCCCGGCGCCAGCGCCGAGATGGCGACCATGCCCAGCAGGGCGATCAGGTTGCGCGTCCCGCCGGCGCCGCCACGCGGGCGGGAGAGGAACACGATCCGATCGCCCTTGCGGATGCGCTCGCGCCACTGCGCCCGCATCACCGGCCCGGTCTCGCTGCCGCGCGTACGCACGCAGATCGTCGCCCATTCGTTGATCGGCCAGCCGGCGCGCGCGATGAAGCGGGCGAGGCTCTCGCGTGGCTTCGGCGCGAGGCGCGCGACTTCGCCGCCCGGCAGCATCACATGCAGCACCGGGTTCATGATGTTCGCGGTCATCGTCAGTCTCGCGGCTCGAAGAACTGCATGCGGGCCCAGCCGCGGGCGCGCAGCGTGGCGACATCCTCCGCCACCACGCCGAGCTGCGGGTCGCAGTGGATCACCCGGCGCTCTGGCGCGAGCCAGACGCCGATATGCGCGGCACGCTTCAGGCTGCCGAGGCAGGCGAGCGCGCCATCGGCCGCCGTCACCAGACCCGCATGGCGGGGCGGAACGTCGTTCCAGTTCTCGCGCTCGGGATGGCTGGCGATGGTCGAGATCATCCAGTCCCAGGACGGGTCAGGCGGCACCTCGACATGCGGCAGCACGCGGCCGAACAGCCGCAGCTCCACCAGCGCCGCGACATGCCAGCAGGTGCGCTCGCGCGCCCAGCGCTGGCCGAGCAACGAGGTGAGAAAAGCGGTGCGCCCGCTCATGGCACCAGCCCCGGATAGTCTTCCAGCGTGTACACCCTCGACGGCACCTTGCGGTCGCCGAAATCGACAATGGTCGCGGTGCCCTCGACCCCGGTGGAATCCTTGGTGATGTCGGTCAGCACCAGCTCGATCGGCCCATAGCTCGGCGCGGCGGGATAGTCGGCGCGGTAGCCGCGAATGATCACCTTCAGGTCGGCGCGAAAGGTCTTCGCCTTGTCGAGATGGACGACAAGCGCCCCGCTCACATCGTCAAGCCGCAGCCGCGCCACCGGCGGCCGTCCCTCGGCCATGGTCGGATGTTCGCATTCGAAGCCGGCAGGCTCGAAGGTCACCGTTTCGCCGGTATCGAAGGCCGCATCCTCCTCGAGTGCGAAGGCCCGTTCCATCACGTCGAGCACATAGCGCAGCGGGATCGGCTGGTCGGCCTCGTCGACAAAGCCGGGATGCTGGAGCTCGACGGTGATGAACTGGGCGCCATCGGTCACGCAGTTCGCCTCGCCCTCGGCCCAGGCATCGGTATAGGTGGCGGGCATCAGGTCAGCTCCGGCGTCCAGTCGGCGGAAATCTCCGGCACCAGCGCCGTGCGCTCGGCGCCCGTCAGGAGCCCGTCATAGGCGTCCTGCGCGAGGCCGAGCCCCGCTTCCTCCGGCGTGGCGGGAATCTCGATCGCGCCGCGCCCGTCGCCCGGGTGGACCCGCCACGACCAGAGATACTGGTTTGCGCTGTCCGGGCTCATGTTCGGATAGGCGGCCAGAAGTGCGGCGCGCGAGCGCGCCATCGCGCCCGCTTCCGTCGGGAAAGGCAGATACATCATGGCCGCACCTGATTGAGCGCCGCATCGAGCGCGGACGGATCGAGCGCGGAACGCGCCAGCAGGACCGCGCTCATCTGCCCCGCCATGAAGCCGATGACGTTGGCGGCGCCGATGGTCGGCGGATCGACCGATGCCCCGGCAAAGCTCTGCCCGCCCGGCGGCAGAAAGGCCGCCGGCGTCGTCACCCCGTCGACCGTGATGTCTGCCGTCGCGGCGAGGTAATCGATCCGGCCGATGAGGCCCCGCCAGCCACTGGTCCAGCTCCCGCCAATATGGGTGAGCGGGGATGCCCCCGTGCGGCGGCCCGATACCCGGGCGGTGGCGGAGACGAGGCTGATGCCGGAGCGAACGCTGGTGCCCGCGAATACATCGCAGAACGGCCATGGCGAGACGGCCGGATTGGTCACATCAGCCATCAGCGCCACCGTGGTCTGGTCCACGCTCTGCGAGAAGCCCGTCGCGTCCTGGATCCTGAGGCAGTCGTTCGAACCATCGAACACGAGGGCGGGCCGGCCGTTCGGGCCGACATCGAGCACCCCGGCATTGACGATACGCGGCTGCGCGGCCGTCGTGGCCTGCACGGCGTTTCGAGCGGCGCCCTTCTGGCCGTACCACGCCATCACATAGGACGCGCCGATGCCGCTCCATTCGGCAATGCCCATGCCGTCCACGCCGACCAGCCAGGGCGAGGCCGTGATGGCGTAGAAATCCCTCTCGGCGCCGTCGAAGCGCCGCGCCCGGATGACCGGGCCAAGCCAGGAGGTCAGCCCGCGCACGAGGGCATAGAGATCATAAAGCGACGCCGAGAAGCCATCGAAGGGGCCAGCAAAGGCGGACGCCACCACCCGCGTGACCGGGGCGGAGTAGGCGCCCCCCGAATAGCGCACACGGATGGCGTGGGTGCCCGCGGCAAGATCGGACGCATCCAGCAGGAACACGCCGTCCACGGCCGCGGCGCTGCGCTCCGTCCCGTCGATGTCGACAAGGATCGTCCCGTTGGGATCGAGATCGGCGCGGCCGATGATCAGTGTGTCGACGACGGTCAAGGTGGGAGTCGGCACCATCTCGGCCGGGAAGACGAGCAGCGAGAAGCTGACCCGCATGTGCAGCCCGCGCCCGGTCGGGGTCTCGCTCACCCCACCGGCACCACCGACGATCTGTACCAGGCGAAGCGCATAGCCGTCGCCCTCCGCTGTGCCCGTCCATACCGGGAGCAGGAAGCGCTGCGTGCCATGCTTGAGCGTGTCCGCGAGGAAGGCGCACCACTGCGCATACTGTTCCGGCAGAAACCGCCGCGACCATGGCACCGTGCGCAGCCGGTCCCCGGGCCGGTCGCGCAGGCGCACATCGCCGCCTTCCATTTCCGTTTCCGGCTGCGGCCGGGAGGGGCGCATGTCGCCGGCGGAGGCCTCGGTATGGTGGGGCAGGCCGGCGGGCCATTCGATCATGCTCACCGCCCGCGACCCTTCATCGGGTTGAGCGCATAGCTGCTTTCCATGGCCGCCCCGAGAGGGCCTCGACGCTTGGCGACGTTGTCCGCCAGCCGGCCCTCGATCTGCTCGAACATCAGTTCGATCTGTGCCTGCCCGTCGGCGCCGGTCGAAACCTGCGGCTCCGCCGAAAGCCCGGCCGGGGCGTTGTGAATGACGACGGTGACTGACGGCGCGTTCGTCGCCTTGAGCGCATGGCTCGGGATGATCTGGCCGTCGCGCGGCGCCCGGAACTTCTCCGGCCCGTGCTCGCCGACCCAATAGTCGATGCCTTCCTGCACCGCCCCGCCCATGGCGCGCGGTCCACCAAAGCTGTTCGTGTTGGTGTAGCCCGACGCCATGTAGCCGGCCACATTGCCGCCGCCGGCATTGCCGAAGCCACCCGCCAGCGCGCCGACCGCGCCGTTGACCAGCGAGCCGAGCCAATCGCCGCCGCCGGACGACAGCAGGCTCGCCATGGCCTGCCGGTAGGCCAGCCGGGCGAGGTCGGCGATCATGGAATCTATGAGATCGGCAAAGCTCGCCTTGCCCGTGGTGACGAAGTCGACGAAGGCATCCTCGCCCGCCCCGAGCGCATTCAGCACCAGGTCCTCGGTCGCGGTCGCCATGTCCTGCGCGGCGGCGACATAATCCTCGACGGCGCGCTTGTAGCCTGAGACGCCGTCGATCGCGCGCTCCAGCACCGCGCGCTCGGCCTGGCGCATCACCTCGTCGGCCTGCGCCACCGCGCGGGAATAGGTTTCCTGGTCGATCCGTCCGGCCGCCAGATGCTCGTTGAGCTTCTCGATGGTGTCGGCATAGGCCTCGCCGGCGGAGCGCGTGCGGCGATAAAGCCGTTCGGCCTCATTCTCCAGCGCGTTCTGCTTCTGGCGCGCCTCGGAAAGCGCCTCGCGGGACTGGCGTTCCTGCGCCCGCTGCGCCTGTTGCTGATCGAATTCCCGGGCAGCGGCCTCGGCGGCACGCTTGCGTTGGTTATCCGTCGCGCTCTCGCTCAGGCGTCCGACGGCTGTGTTCACCGCCCGCTGGCGGGGATCGCTGGCCGTGTCGGCGCGGCTGCCGAGATCAGAGATGAGCCTTTCGTCTTTCGCCCAATCTTCGACGGTCTTCTTGAAGACCTTGATCTGCTCGGCGGTGATGATGACGGTGTCACCGACGCGCTCGGCGCTGGCACGCGCCGCATCCATCGTCGCCTGCATCACCTGCGCCGCGCTCGCGGCGTCGAGCAGATCCTTGCCGAACTTGGCGACGGCAGGGTCGTCGGAAGCGTTGATCAGCCGGGCGACCTCGCCGCGAAAGGTCGCGATATCGGGCGCACCGGCGCGAGCGCCGTCGGAAAGCCGTTGAACCGCTCCCGCGAAAGCCTCGAAGAGAGGGCTCTGCGCGATATCGCCGCCGGAGCCGATAATCACCGACCGTTTGCTGATCTCGGAAAGAAGCCGTTCCACCTCCTCGGCATAGATTTTTGCCTGCGCCTCGGCGTTTGAACGGCTCTCGGCGATATCGACCTGCCGCTGCTGCTCGTTGTACTCGGCGGCCTTGTCCGTCGCCTCGCCATAGCGTTGGGCGATGCGGCGGACGATCTCTTCGTGCTTGCTCAGACTTTCCGCCGCGTCGTCGGCATCGCCGGCCATCGCGTCGAACACGTAGGACGCACCAATGCCAAGCGCGGCAATACCGGCCAGAACCGCCGTGGTCGGCGTGATGAGCGAGGCGAGCGCCGTGCCGACGCCGACCAGCGAGGCCTTCACGCCGCGATCACCCAGCACGGCGGCGATCTGCGGCCCCTGCTGGATCATCGCCGTCGTAAAGGACTGGCCGGAAAGCACCTGCACGCCGAGATCGGTCAGCTGCGCGGAGAGGTTCGAGACCTCATGGGTGCGCAGCTGGTTCATCGCCGCGGCGGCCTGCTGCGATTTCTTCTGCAGCGCATCCAGTGCCGCGGCGCCGGCATCGCCCACCGAGGCGAACTCGGCCTTGGCCTTGCCGCCTTCGAGCACTTGCAGGCGCACATTCACATTGCGCTCAGCCATTGTCGCGGTCCCTCAGTCTGTCATGGATGGCGCCCAGCGCGGCGGGCTCGGCGGCGTCGAAGAAATACGCCGTCACCGGCGGCGGGCAGCCCAGGGCCGCCGCAATGCCGGCGATGGCGCAGAAGTCGAAGCCGATGGGCATGGCGGCGGCGAAGCGCAGCTGGTGCCGACCGGTCAGGAAGGCACCCCAGAAGGCGAACCCTTCCCGGCTCAGTGGCGCATGCTCGCGGCCGGGGCATTCGGCACAGCGTCCGGGGCAGTGGACGCAGTAGTCTCCGCCGTCGCCGAAGTGCCATTTGGCGGCGGCGCGAAGGCGTTTTTTTCCGCTACCGCCAGCAGCGCGGGATAGAGATATTGGTCGGCAAAGGACCGGCCGAAGGGCGACAGCGCGAGCAGCGCATCGACTCCCTCAGGCCACGGCCCCTTTTCGGTGCGGCCCGCCACCTCGATGCCGGCCCAGCCGATGATGGCGGCCCGGCCGAACGCCTTGATCAGTGCCATTTCCTTGGCCGCCTTGTCGCCGCTGAGGCCCTGTCGGATATCCTCCGGCATGTCCTGGGCGCGGCTTTCCACTTCAGTGCCGAAGGGCAGCACTTCCACACGGACGCCGAGGCCGAGATTGAGCCAGAACGGTTCGCTTTTCATTTCGAGACGGAACATCGGGGCCTCAATAGCTGGCGACGTCATTGACGAGGGTGGCGGTCAGCATGGCCGTGCCCGGGGTCGGGCGCGCGCCCTGTACCGTGAAAGTGGCCTGCACACCGGTCGGGCCGGTGACCGGGCGCTTGGGCACCGGCAGATGGACCGCCGGCAGCGCCAGGGTGAGCTTGTTGCTGGCGTCGATCGTGTAGGAGAATTCGAGGTCGCTCGGCGTGCCGGCGAGGGCGAGGTTGTAGAGGTCGAGGCTGTCGAAGCGCACCGTGAGGCTGGCGTTGAACGTGGCCTTGCCCGGGTCGCCGCCGGCGATCAGCCCGTCATTTCGCAGCACCTCGATCGACTCGTAATTGTTCGAGAACGTCAGGTCGGCGGATACGACATTGCCGAGCGCCGACCCCAGGCGCTTCACCGCGCCGTGGAACTGGCTGAACCGCGACACATCCAGAGCCGTGGGTGTGCCGGCGCCGCTGGTGCCGGCCACGACCTCGGACTGCCCGATCAGCCCGATTGTCGCCTGCGCCTGGCCGGAACGCTGCATGCGGATGGCGAGCGAATTGGCCATCACTCCCTTGTTCATGGCGTGGCTGGGCACCTCGGGGTGGCTGATCTCCACGCTGGCGCTCGGCAAGGCGAGCTTGGCCGAGGTGAAGACATGCGTGCTCACCGTCGAGGCTGTCGTCGTCGTCGGGGCACCGAGCAGCAGCTTCAGCCAGAGCCCGAAATTGCGCAGGTCCACCGGCACCACGACGTCGCCGCCCGCGTTCACCACGTCGCGCGAGGGGGCGAGGGGGTCGCGGCCATAGCCGAGCAGATCGTCCGGCAGCAGGCCCCGCTCGGCGCCGAGCGTGGTCGAGATGAAAGGCACGCGGCGATAGCCGCTTGCCGGTGCGGTGCCATATGTCGCCTCGAAGGCGAGCGACATCAGGGCGTTGATGCCCGCGGCGCGTCCCATGGGTGTCTCCTGAAAGCAAGGGCCGCTCAGCCGAGCGGCGAGGCGGTCACGTAAATGAGCAGGATCGAAAGCCGCGCGACCCGCAGCGGGTCGCCGCCATCGCCGGAAAGCGGCTCCAGCGTCGGGGCCGTCGGCTCGCAATGGTCGACCCGCCCGCCCAGCGTTCGGTCAGCGGCGAGGGCGTCGCCGATATCGGCCAGCAGGGCGTCGAGCACCATCTCGGTGTCATCGCGCCGCTCGATATAGAGTTCCAGTTCGGCCCGATGGTCGAAGGCATAGAGCGGCGGCGACAGGCTCACCTCGGGCTCGCCGGGCTCACCGTCGCGCAGCACCGCCAACCCGCCCGGGCCGACGGACTGCGGCACGTCCACATTGCGCTTCACGTCGGCGCCGGGCAGGGCGGCCGCGAGCAGGGCCTTCAGCGCCGCAAGTGCGGATTCGCGCGTGCTCATCGGCGGGGCTCCGGCCAGGACTGGACGATGAGATCGGGCAGGCGGGCCGACCACTTCTGAGAGGCGCCCGCCAGGTCGAAGCGCTTGCCGACGCGGACCTGCGGCACCAGCAGGAAGATGACCGTGGTGGTGGCGCCGACGCGCACACGGCGCGTCGACACCTCGCCGTTGCGTTTCCGCCGCCCTCTGGCAATTCCGGCGGCATTGACCTTCACGTCATCGGCGACCAGATAGGACACCTTCTTGCCGGGCCGCCATACATGCCGGAGCCGGATCCCGGTGCGTCGCTCCCACCCGCCCGGTGTGAGCCTCTCCTTGCCCTGTCCTTCGCCGGTCGCACGCGTAAGGCCGAACTTCCCGGCCGCTGGCGTGGGGATGGCGAGGTAGAAGCCACGCGGCGAGCGGATCGGCACGCCCTTGCTGAAGGCGTCGACGATATCCGGCGCCCGGGAGAAGACGAGGCCCGCGGCGCGCAGCGAGAACACGCCGGCGCGCCCCGGATAGACTTCGGCGCGCCAGGTATTGGCGAGGCGTTGGCCCATTCCCGCGCCGGTCACCTGCTGCCGGAGATCCGTTTTCAGGCCCTCCGCGCCCTTGCCGACCCCGCGCGTGGCGGCCTTCTCCATGTCGGAGACTTCCTCCGCCATGATCGTGCGCAGGTCACCTTCGATCGTGATGCCGAGACGTGTCATGTGGGCGCCGATTCCCGACAGCCGCAGGTCCATACCAGCCGACCCGCGTCCCGGCGCGGCGCCCCAAGCACGTCATAGATCGCCGCGCCTATAGTGAAGCTGTCGCCCTCGCGGGGGGAGGCCACCTCGGCGATGCGCACATCGACGAGGGTCGACCCGCGGACGATCTGCGTCTCGCCGAAGCCGGTCATTTCATCCGGCTGGCGCAGGATCACGCGGCACGGCACCGCCGCGCCCACGCCACCGACCCGAAAGACGGCATCGACGTCGAAAAGCTCGGCATCGAAGAATAGGTCGTTGCCGTCTTCGAATAGGCCCATCGCGGCGTCAGACGATGCCGGCGATAAGAGCGGTGCCGACTGCGTCGGCGGCGAGACCGGCGACAGCGACGGCCCCGACCTTGGTGTTGCTGCCCACCGTGGTTGTCAGCTTCTTGGTGGTGTCGTCCCAATAGAGCGCCGCACCCTGCGCCCAGGACTGCGAGGTCGTCTTCGGCAGAGTGAAGACGCCCATGCGCTCGCCGGCGAACATCTCGCCTTCGGCCGCGCTGACGTTTGCCACCACGAACACCGCGCCGATGAGGTAGCCATTGCCGCTGACCACGCCACCCGCCGGCGCCACGAAGTCGAGCACCTTGCCCGGCTGAACAAAATTCTTCATCGAAGTTCTCCCGTTCGGGAATGAGATGGGAAATGGGGAGGCGTCGAGGCGTCGGTGTTACCGGCGCCCCCTCATTCAGGCCCGGTCAGCTGCCGGGGTTGCGGTAGCCGAAGCGGAAGTCCACGGCGCCGCAGCCGAAGTCGTGCTCCAGGCTGAACGCGACACCCTGCTGGCCGAACGGCTCGTCGGTACGCATGCGCGGCGCGGTGTAGCCGTCGAGCAGGCCCCACTGCCAGTTCGAGCCGAGGGCCATGTCGGAGTAGAGTTCCCACGCATTGCCGGTCAGTTGAGGCGCGACCACGGTCTCCAACCGACCGGAGAACGGGTTGACGTCGGCATTCGCGTGAGGCTGCACCTGCGTGGTGATGATCTCGGCCTCCGTCTCCTTGTCGGGCGACACCAGCAGGATGCGCGGGGCGAGGCCCATCACATTGCCATCGAGGCGCTTCTGCTTGCGGAACGCGGCCCGGGCGAGGCCAAGGGAGGCCACGGTGATCGCCGCCGCGGCACCGAGGTTGCCGTGATCAGCGTGATAGACAGCCTTGTTGTCTTCCTTCAGCACCGGCCCGATCGTGCCTTTCATCTTGAAGAAGGTAATCTCCTCGAACAGCGCGATGGTGGTGCCCTGGTTGGCCAGCACCTGGTCGATCGCGCCGAGATGATCGTTGACCATCGTCTGGCGGCTGAAAGCCACGGCGATCGCATAGGGGGCGACCACAATGGTTTCCTTCTTCTCGCCGAAGCTGCCGTACTTGATCTCGCCAGCCTGCCCTACCGGCTGCAGCATCGGGAAATCGCCCGGGCGGATCACGTCGTGCGGACGGAAATCCGAAAAGTTCTGCTGGCGGGCGATGCGGCGATAGACCGGCTGGGCCGCGAGGTAGGAGGCCTCCAGCCGGGTGTTGAGGGCCGCCGACAGGATGATGGGGAAGTCGGACGTGGTGTGGAACGCCCGCTCGAAGGTTTCCAGCCGCTCCCGGGCGGTACGCGGCATGGTGCGTGCGCCAATGGAAACCGCCGCCATCTCCGCGAGCGAGTGGCCCATGAACGAACGCGCATGCTCACTCGGGGTCACGCGCGCGCCGCTGGATTCCTGAAGTCGCAGGGTCAGCGCCTCGGTCAGGGCCGCACGCTGCGCATTGGGCGCATCGTGCTGATAGCCTACGCTGGCGTTGCTGATCGTGTCCCGCTCGGACCGGGCGGCGAGCGCTTCGAGGGTGATCCGGCGGAACTCGTCGATCGGAGCGCCGCGGTCGATGGCAGAGCGCACCACAACATCGTCGATGCCGTGGGTGCGCCCGAGCTCGATGATCTCGGCAGTGCGAGCGCGCTCATTGCGCAGGATGTCGTCGGGCGACGTCACAGCGGCCGGGGCATTGCCGGTCGGGGGAGCGGCGCGCGTGTCCGGCACAGGGGTGGGGGCGGCAAGGGGCGGCGCGACGGGCGCCGCGCCCGCCGGAGACAGGTTACGACGCATCTCGTCGTTCTCCTCATTGTGGGCATCGGCCCGGGTAAGGGTGGGATTGGCAGGTTCGGAGCGCACCATGGCGCCCGGGTCGGCAGGAACAGCGACGAGGGAGACTTCCAGAAGCTCCCAACGATCCGCCCGCCAGACTTCTTGATCGTTCTCGGTCGAGGTCAGCGTCCACGTCGTGACGCGATACCCCACCGAGATGCCGACGAGGTCGCCCGACTGCACCATCGCCTCGGCGCGACGCCCCGGCTCGGTATCGGCGAAACGGATCACGCCGGTGAGATGTCCATCGGCGGCACGGGCCGAAACGACGACACCCAGCACCTTGTCGATGGACGACGAGTCGTGCGTGTCGAGCAGGCGAACCTGCCCCTGCGCGACCCGGCCGAGGTCGACCGACTCTGGTGAGACTGCCAGTTCCTCGTAAATGCCCCAGCGCCGGACCCGCGCCCCGGTCGAGAAGATCGCCTCGACGGAGCGGGCCGTCGAGTTGTACGAACCCGGCGCCAGGCGCGCGAGCATGTCATCGGTAGCCTGCCGGTTCACCGACGCGCCGGGCTCAAAGCCATCGGGCGTCGACCGCGGTACGGTCGCCGAGCGCTTCATTCTGTTATCTCCAAAGGGGGGAAGTCCTACGCCTGGTCAGCGGGCTCGGCTTCCGGGGCGGGGGTGGTCGGCTGCGCCGAGCCGGCGCGCGCGACTTTTCGCGGGTCGATGTCGAGGACGATGCTCATGTCGTCGAGCAGCTTGTTGTACTTCTGGATCTCGTCGAGCTGCGTCATCGGGTCATTGCCCCAGGACGCGAAGAACTGCGCGACGGTCATCCGGCCGGAACGCACCGCCAGAATGTCGGCAGTCATGTCCTTCACCGGGTCGATCGGCTCGTTTGCTGGGGTGATCCAGTCGACAGGATAACCCTCCGGCCGCCGCGGCAACGCGCCGGTCAGAATGGCGGTCTCAATAAATTTCCGCCACGTCGGCATGCACAGCATCGGAATGATGACGTGGTACTGGATCTGCTCGACAAGGCGACGGAACTCGATCTTGCCGGCGCGCAGGCTTGAATAATTGGCCTGGCGCAGGTCCCCGGTCAGCTGGTCATAGGTAACGCCGGCGCCAATGGCGATGGCCATCAGGGTGTGAACCATGAAGCTGTCGAATATCGGCGAGCTCGTCGGCTGTGAGAACACCACGTCCTCGCCGGGGTTGAGCCGGTGAAGCATGCCCGGCTCGATCGTCTGCACGGGCAGGCCGGTCGAGGGACTGGCCTTGCCGTCGGACCCGACCTGAATCGGCTCGCCCTCGGTATTCTTCACGAAGCCGGCAAAGCAGGCTTCGATGCGGCCTTTGGTGACCGCAGCCTCGTGAAAGTCGGCGTGATCACGCGTCATCATCATGATGGGCGCGAAAACCGTCACGCCGCGCACCTGCCCGGGGCGCTGTTTGCGGAACAGGTGCATCACCTCGTCCGCAGGCACAAACACGCTCTCCAGGGGCTGCAACTGGCGCTGCTCGCCGGGATGTTCACGGAACAGCCAGTAGCCGCGACGGGCGCCGATCTTGTTGAAGGCCACGCCCAGCAAGGTGCGCTCGCCATTGGCGAACGCATCCTTTGAACTGTCGATATGATCGGGCTCCATCACCTGAATCTGGAGTGGGACGGCGAGGCCATCCTCGGGACGCCGCATCCGGAAGCGCGAAACGGACTCGCCCGACTGCACCATCTCGCGCACGGCGAGCGCCTGCAGGCCGTAGATATCAAGCTGTCCGTCAGCGTCGGCGGTCGCGGCAAACTGGCTCCAGAGCGCGTTCACCTTCTTGTCGACCGACTTCCTGCCCGTCTTCGAGACCGGCTGGATGCCTGCCCCGACGAGATTCGCGGTCAGCACGTCGACGATGCGTGCCGCGTGCGGGTTGTTGCGCACAAGGTCACGGGCGCGATTCCGCAGCATCACCTGCGCGGGTCCGACCTCGGCATTGGCGGAGGTCGAGGGCGACCGGCCATTGCCCCGGCGGCCGCGCTTCGCGCCGTCATAGCCGCGCGAGGCGGTAACGATGTCGATCGCCGCACGCGCCTGCAGGCGGCGCAACCCCGCCGCCGGCGCGATCCAGCCGATCACCCGGTCAATCGGATTCATGGGTCACCAGTCCCGGGACTGTTCGAGCAGGACGCTGCGCGGTGCACGGACGCCGCTCGCCTTCGCCACCTCGGCTTCCATCTGGCGAAGCCATGCGGTCATCTCGGAAAGCGAGTGATACTCGGCCTTCTTTCCATCGGAATACGTCAGGCTCTTCACGCCAGTGGCCATGGCCTTCTTGAGCTTGTCGACATCGGCCTGCGTAAACGCCATTGGCTTAATCCCTGTCATGCCAGCTGCGAGCTTCGGGCTCGCGCTGAAGGAAAGTGGCTATCGGGGTCAGCGCTACGCTCGGCTCGGCTGTCACCGGCGTGGGGGCCGCTGGTCCCGGCTGCAACAGCAGGTCTTCGAGGTCGCCCTGCACTTCGGGCGGCGCGCTCTCGCGTTCCGCTTCCAGATTGTCCCAAAGCGCGTCGGGAAGGTCACGAATGCCCAGGCGTATCGCCGCCGCCTCGGCCTGCAGATGCGTATCCAGCGCCTCGTTGGCCTGCCCGGGGTCCTTTTCCCACTTGTAGTCTGTGAACCCGTCACGACGCCGTACCGGCTTGCGACGCTCGGCCGTCAACTGGCGGAAATACTCATCTTCAAGCCCCCGAGGTAGGCCGATAAAGCCGCGCTCAAGCGGATCGGTCTTCGACAGGTTGCGGTACAGGGCCATCTTCAGGATGGATGTGCCGAAATTGTAGAACCGCCGCGAGTACCGCAGCAGCGTGCCGTCGCGCCGCCGTTCCTTGCGGACACGCTCCAGCAGCGGCACATGTTCCTCGTGCCGCCCGCGCACCATCATGACCTTTGTCGACGGGTGCCGCTTCGCCCATCCCCAGACGTCTTCTGTCCAGGCATTGCCGTCGATGGCGGCAAGATCGACGCCGATCCGGCGCCCGAAGGTGTTCGCCCATTGCTGGCCGAGCAGGGCATCGAGCGCCGCCCGGCACCCCACCTCCGAGACATGGCCGGGAATGACGCCATAGGAGATCACCCAGCGTCGGCGATCCCGTCCCCAGCCCACCAGCTGCCATTCGACGCGATCGACCTGGCAGTCGATGCCGAGGGTCAGGTAGAGCGCGCCCAGGGGGATCGTGCCGTTCGCGTAGTGGGATTCGGCCGCCCGGTCCCGTATTTCCTCCCACGGCACCGCCTCGCCGGCGCCGCGATACGCAAGGCCGACAGTGTCGTTCATAAACGTCTGTTCGGACGCCGGGTCGCCCTTGGCTTTCAGCCATTCGCGGGCAATCCGTTCCCAACTCTGCAGGTAGCTGTAGGCGCTCCAGATCCAGAATGATCGATGCTCGCGCTTCGCTGCCGGGTTTGCGGCCCGCCATTCGAGGCCGGCCAGCATCTTCGGACGGTGATGCTCCTCGATCACGCCCCCGCATTCGGGGTCGGAGCAGACGAAATGCGCGTCCTCCGGCTTCGCCTCGTCGAGGTTCGCCAGCATGTTCTCCCATTCCAGCACCTGCATGTGCGAGCAGTGCGGGCAGGGGACGTAAGGCCGCTCCTGACTGCCGGCGTCGAAGTTCCGGGTGATGCGACAGCCCGGCAGAATCTTGGGCGTCGACACCTTGAATATCTTCGCGAACTCGTGGGCTCGCGATCGGCTGTCGGCCTGCCCCTCGGGGTCGCCCGCCGTGTTGGTCTCCCACTTCACCAGGTCGTCCTGCACCTGGCGGCGCATGGTCACCTGCGACAGCGAGGCGGGCGAATTCGCGCCCGATATCAGGATGGCGCCGCGGCCATCGCGGCGCTCCTTGTACAGCACCGAATCGGCGCCATCGCGGGACCGCGAGTCGAAAAGGACGGCCAGCGCCTTGGTGCCCCGAATGAACGGGGCCAGCTTCATCTTGGACCAGCGGGCGGCGTTGTCTGTGGTCGGATGGACATAAAGGATATCGCCGGGGTCCATCGACAAAGAGCCGCCGACGAACACGTTGGCGAGCACCGTGCCGCCAAGCTGCGCCGACTTGGCGAGCGACACGAACCGGCAAGGATCATCGGGGCTGAATGCCCGCAATATCTCATCGAAATAGCCGAACAAGGTTCGGTTGTAGGGGCCAGCGAACTGGCTCTCCCTCTCGGAGAACACGATGTTCTCCTCGGCCCACCGAACATAATCGACGGGAGGCGGCGGCATGAGGACATCAGCCATCGCCCACGCGGCAAGATGCTCGGCGTGGGCAAGATGAACGTGCATGCGGGGCTCAGTCCACAGTCTCGGGGCGATGCTCGGTTTCGGGGATTTCCACCTGCAGGTCGCCCGGCAGCGATTCCATTTTCTTGCGTGCCGCTAGGGCCGCCCTTTCGCGTATGGCTCTCACTTCGCGACGCAGCAGATGCAGCACATCGCGCTGCGGTATGTGAAACTGGCTCGCGATGGCCGCTGCCAGATCCGGAAGCGCTCCCTCGAACACGTTCAGCATGGCGCCGACGATGGCCGCCATCTGGTCCGATGCATCCTTTGCCAGGATGAACAGCCCCTTGCGGGCGAATTCCTTCTCCGCCGACTCGCGGTTCTTGAACTCGATCTCGCGCAGCTTGGCCTGCTTGATGCGCTCCTCGATCGGGTCGATCGCAGGAGCGCTCGGCACCGCAGGCGACGTTTCCGCCGTAGCTGTCAGCTTCGTGTTGATGCCATTGCCGAACCGCTGGCCGACATCGATCCGCGCGCGCAATTGCGACTGGGCGACACTGACCCTGATGCGCGCCGCTCGGCCTTCGCCCACCAGCGCGCCGCCCGACAGCTTGCCCTCGGCAATCCACTGAGACACCCGGCCGGCGCTGACATTCGCCAGCTGCGCGAACTGGCCTTTACTGACCACGTCCGCGTCCATTCCGTAACCTCTTTAGGCCCGCTCTTTAGGGCTCTTTAGCTCTTTAGGCTTCGCCAAACCGGCCAGACTGGCAAAGAACCGCGCTCTCGCCGCCCGCATACGGGGATAGGGGCGGGAGGACCCGTTGGGGGTGGGGGCCTGCCAAGTGTTGTGGTCTAACCGGCCGAATGGCAGGGCTCGATCACCATGTCAGGGTGGTGATGCCTGCTCGGCCCAAAGGAAAAGGCCCGAAGCGCTTCCGCCCGGGCCTCTTTATCCGTGCACAGTGAGCACCAAAATCCAGGCGCACGTCAAGCCCCCGTCATCGCCAATCCACGCAGTGACGGGAGAATGCGGGTTTGCCGCCCATCAGGCTCCCACGGTCGCGCCGCGCGCGTGGGGCCGGTGACGCGGTGCGCGTCGAGCGATTCGCCCAGCATCCCCGCCAGAGCGGACAGCGCGGCGTGCCACACCTCATATTCGGCACGGTCGCACGCGGCGTAAACGGGCGAAGGTACAAGTTCCATCTTGTGATAGGCGCCAGGGAAGGGCCGCCGGCGCGAGGCGCACCAGCCTTCGACCTCGTGCTCGACATAGCCGATGATCTCGCCGTTCACCTGCTGCGCCACCTTGTGCATGACGAACCACCGGGCCTTGCCGTTGGCACCCCGCACCTGCCGGTACTCGATAGGCTCCGCCTCCCAGTCCGGCACCGTGCCCATCATCGCGTGCTTGCGCACCAGCCAGCCGGGCGATGTCTTGAACCGCAGGCCGCCATCCTCGCCCGGCACCGCCAGCCGGTCGAGCGCATCGGAGATCACCTTCGCCCCGGCCTCGCCCCAGCCATCGGCGGGCGCCATGTCGGCGAAGGGCCACCAGCCCGCCGGCACATCGAGGTGCAGCCCGTCCAGTTCCGCCACGGCCCGGTCGATGGCGAGTGCGTCGGCATGCGGCCCGCCCGTCGCCAGCCGGTCGGGCGTGACGCCATAGACATTGCGCACGTCCTGGTCGTCGATCTTCGCCAGCAGGTCGCCAAAGGCGGACATCGGCGCCCAGCCCTTGGCGTGCCGCGCCGGGCCCGCCGGCATGTGCGGCACCTTGGGCAGTTCCACCCGGTACGCCCAGATCAGCAAATCCTCGATATCGGTGCTCACTTTCACGGACATCTTCCCATCCTCCCGGCTCTCGCGGCATCTTCCCGGCTATAAGTGCTTGATTGCATTGAGTTTGGGAGGATCAGGGAGGATAGGGAGGATATTTCAACACTATCCCTCATGCCTGCGCGCCTGTGCGCCTTACGTGGCGGCGGCACAAAAAGCTCCCAATCCTCCCTGATCCTCCCAATGCAAGCAATATCAATGTGTTAGATCAGCGCCCATCCTCCCAATTCTGGGAGGATGGGAGGATCAGCGTTCATAAGGGTTGTCGTCATCTCCCGCCGGCGGCGAAGCCACGGGCTCGAAATCGTGCTCGGTCTTAATCAGGGCGATGTCGAGCCAATAGCTGTTGCTGGACTTCGTCTGATGCATCCCGCGGTCTTTCATCGCGTTCGCCAGCCCCTTGGCCGACCACGCCTTTTCATCCGCCTGCCCAGCCCAGGCACAGAACACCCGGTGAAGCGCAGAAGACTGCACGCGCTGCCCCAGCGCCGACACCGTGCATTCGGCGAGGAAGCGGCCCAGCGGGTCGGAATCCTCGCGATATTGCTGCGTCGCCTCGACCACAACGCCCGGCAGCATCAGGCCATTGTCCAGCCAGTCGCACAGTCCGTTCAGCAGTCGGTTGAGAATGCCGCTCGCCTCCGCCCGCAGTTTCAGCGTCAGGCGAGGGTCGCGCCGCTCGGGCGGGATGAACACCGGCCAGGGGATCAGCAGCAGCCGCCCCCATATGCCGTCATCCGTGCCGGTGATCTTGGGGCGATAATTGCCCTGCATCGTCAGCTTGAACTGCGGCACGAAGCTGAAGAAATCGCGGTTGAGGTGCCGCGCCTTCATCGTGTCGCCGCCGGTGGCGAGCTTGATCAGGCCCTCGGCGAGCTTGGCGCCCTTCTCCGGCTCGGAGGTCGTGAGGTAGCGCACGCCCGGCAGAATGGCGATATCGGGATTCGCCTCGCCGCCTCGCCGCGCCCGCCCGCTGTCGAGGAAGGTCTCGACAGGCACGGTCTCGGTATAGCTGCCGGCGATGAATTTCAGCGTCTCGACATACACGCCCTTGCCGTTGCGGCCCTTGCCATAGAAGAACACGAGCTTCTGCTCGCCGATATCGCCGGTCAGCGAGAGCCCGCCCCACTGGTCGAGGAAGCGCCGCACGGTGCCATCGGGCTGCACCTCACCGAAGAAGGCGTCGAAGAGCGGGCACGCGGCCTCGGGGTCATAATCCACCTCAGCCATCTTGGTGATGCAGTCTTCCCGCCGGTGCGGGCGCATCTGCACATAGAGCTCATCGCCCGGGCGCTTGCGCACCTCCAGCGTGCCGTTCCGCACATTGATCACCATCGGGTCGGCGTCGAATACGTCAGGGGAGCGCTCGCGGTCGCTCTGCACCAGCCCGCGCAGGCAGTTCACATGCCCGGCCGCCTGGCTGGTCATCGCCCATTCGCGCAACTCGTCGGAAAGGTTCGCCGGCTTGCGCTTGCCGGCCTTCGGCACCTCCGGGTCCGCGCCGCTCGCCGCCAACCAGTCGGCCTCGTCGGCAATCAGCCGGATGGCTTCCTTGATGCGGCCTTCCAGCGCCCGCTCCGCCTCCCGGCGCGACCAGCGGCGGCCATCCCAGGCCAGCCAGCCCCAATCACGCACAAAAAGGAACTCATCGCCGAAACGGCGCAGGAACCGCTCCGCATTGCCGAGATCCGTGCATGGCAGAAAGGCTAGCTCATCATGCAGCGTGTCCTGCCCCTCGGCAGCGCCGCCCCCCGCACCCCCCGCTTTCGCGGCCGACGAACCGCCCATATGGGAGGATGAAGGGTCAGGCCGGGCGTCGGAGGAATGGGGTGCGGGGAAGGGGACCGCTTCGCCGCGCGGTTCGGGATAGCCCTCCGGTTCGGGCCGGAAGTCGCGCCGGCGGCGCTCACCAGCCTCACGGGCAATAGCGTCAAGCCGCGCGACCACATCGGAGGCATCGATCCGTCCGGCATCGAGCCCGCGCCGAATCTCGCGCTGCACCCGCGCAGCGCCATCCTCGCGCGTAAGCCCGTTCGCGTCAGCCGCATCCTGCAACGCCGCCAAAGCCTCGCGTTCCGATATCGCGCCGGCGGTGATGAAGCGCCCCAGCTGGCAGGCGGCAGCGAAAAGCTCGGTGCCGCGGTGGCCCTGCGGCGCGCCGGCCGCATCGGCGACGATACGGTCAAGCGCCACCCGCGCGTAACGCCGCTTGGCCTCCTCGCCGGGGGTGTGGGAGGTGAGCGCCGGCGCCGGCCCCACCACCAGGGGCGGGGCGGCATCACCCGCGCTCGCCCGCTGCCGCCGGGTCGCGATCAGGTCGAGCAGCCCGGCCGGTAGCGCCGGGGCTTCGCCCTCATAGGGCGCGGCTTCCCACGAATAGGTGTTGCCATTGGCAAGCTGCGACGGCGGCAGGATCACATAGCCCGCGTCGCAGCGTATATCGATGTTCTTCAGGCCCGTGGTGTCATTGCCGAAATGCGCCCCCTCCGGACGGGCGAACCACACATGCCGCCCACCTGATTGCGTCACTGTGCGCGGGCCGGACGGCAAAGGGTGGCCCAACGCCTCGGCCAGCCGCGCCTCCACGCTCTCCACGCTTTCGCCCTTGGGGTCGAGGTCAACCACGAACGCCCCCGCCCAGCCCGGCGCCATGCCGATCAGGGCATTCGGCCAGCGCCGCCACCACTCCCGGATCGTCGCCGGGTCGGTGGTCGCCTTCTTGGGCCAGCCGGTGCCCTCAATCGCTTTGCCATCCTCGCCCTTGTCGGCGGCGACGAGCGGGCGCTTCGACCAGGGCTTTTCGGCGCGCGGGTCGCAGGGAAATACGCGCCAGCCCCGCGCCGCATAGGCGAGGGCAGCGGCGAGCAAGTCGGGGGGCGAGGCCGGGCGGGCCCTATCTGCCAGGCAGGTTTCCGAGATCACAGCCCACTCCCCGCACAAAAAATCGTATCGCAACGCGCTACGTTGCGCTTGACGCGCGTAGCGTCACGCGCTACGTTGTCAGCATAGAAAAGGGCGGGGCGATGATCCTTAGTTTCAAGAACAAGCTGGCCGAAGCGGTTTGGAATGGCACGGTTGGCAAGGGGTTCCCGGCCGATCTGGTTCGCCCCGCACAGCGCAAGCTGGCCATGGTCAACGCCGCCGTCTCGCTCGAAGCGCTCCGCGTGCCCCCGGCGAACCGGCTGGAAGCCCTCAAGGGCGACCGCGCCGGCCAGCACTCCATCCGCGTGAACGACCAGTTCCGCATCTGCTTCATCTGGCGCGACGGTCACGCCGTCGATGTCGAAATCGTCGACTATCACTGAGGAGAGAGCCCCATGATCGGCCCCCACCCCGCCGTGCATCCCGGCGAAATCCTGCGGGAGGAGTTTCTCCTCCCCCTCGGCATCAAGCCCTATTCCCTTGCCAAGGCGCTGCATGTGCAGCGCACCCGCATCGAGCGCTTGTCGCGCGAGGAAGTCCCAGTCACGGCCGACACGGCCCTGCGGCTCGGCCGCTATTTCGGCACTGGCCCGGAATTCTGGATGAACCTGCAGGCTGGCTTCGATCTCGCCACCACCGAGGCCGCGACGCCAGATTTGGCGGAAATCCAGCCGCACCAGGCCGCCGCATAGGGCATTTGAACCCGCGAACGGGACGGGGCAGGGCGTCACGTGGCGCATTGCGCCGCCATGGCGGACTTGAAGCCTGACATCCGCCGCACGACCAAGGAGGGTCACCTGGCACACGCAATCGGCATCATTCACGAGGAAGACGGCGCCTTCGGCATTTCCTTCCCGGATTTCCCCGGCGCCATCTCCACCGGCACCACGCTGGACGAGGCGGTGCGCAAGGGCGAGCAGGCCCTCGCTTTGCACGTCGAAGGCATGGTCGAAGACGGCGAGGAGTTCCCCCGCCTGCGCACCCTCGCCGAGCTGCGGCAGGAAGCGCCCGAGGCGCTGGAAGGCGCGCTCCCCGTGCTGGTGCCGGCGGAGCTTCCCGCCCGCTCGGTGCGGGTAAACATCACGCTGGACGAGCGCCTGCTGTCGCGCATCGACGCGGCGGCGCGCGCGGCCGGCGAGAATCGGTCCGCCTACTTGGCGGAGGCCGCGAAAGAACGCATGGCGCGCTAGGAAAAACGGTGCAGTCATGCCGGAGCCCTCTCGACAACTGGAGAGAGCGCAGGCAGCGTCAGGATATGATGAAACATCCGGCGATGATTGGGGTGGTCATCGTTGCCTTCATCTTGGCTGTTGGCGTCGTTTTCGGCGACGGCACGGTCGCTGAAGCAGCGAGAAGCGTTGGGGCGTTCGGCATCCTGAAGGACCTTGGCGGTTTTATCGGCGCGCTTATCGCGCTGGCCGGCGCGGTGATCGCGTGGATAGCGACCACGAATGTAGCTGAGCAGCAGAAGCGCGATAAGATCGAAGAACGCCTTATGGCTCATACAGTGACGGTTATGAAGATCGCCGAACTGCAGAGTCGGGCCTATAAAAGGCGATCCAAACCCACTGTTGACACTGGTAAACTTGTCGAGCCTCTCGTCGCGTACATTGACTCGGAAGAAGTATTTAGGCTCAGGAGCGATGTTTTGCTTAGGGGTGAGAATAGCGGTATTGAAATTTACATTACCTCGGCGTTGAAAAGTATTGATGGAAGTGCGGATAATATTGAAAAGCGATTTAATGAAGTGGTTTCTAAAATGAAACACGAACTTAGGTTTGCAATCGGAAGTAGGATGCGTCTTTTGAATGAAAGAAATGAAATCGCGGATTTGTCCCGACGTCAGATGGTCCGCGTTGAGCAATACAAAGACCATATTGCGAAGGGTAGCGATATCGATATTTCGCACCTCATTCTCAAGGTTACGAACTACACGATTGAACAGTAGTTCTGACTCTGATTGCATCCAAGTATGCGTTTGTTGCTTTATCCTCACCCCACCAACCCCACCTGATCGAACTTGCCCGCCTCATTGCCCCAAACTTCCCAACCCGGCCGGCTCTGGCGTGAGAACAGGCTGGCCCGCCGCGCCTGCGGCCACGCCGCCTCGCAACGGGCATAGAATTCATCGGGCTTGCGGGAATGCTCGCGCGCCAACCCGTCCAGCGAATCCGCTTCCAGCGTCTCCACAAGGTTGGGAAAGCTCGCCCCGCTCCAGTCTCCGCCGGGCAGGCCGGCGATGATGTAAGGCTCGTGCAGCGAGCGGGCGACATAGCCCGGCCCCCATTGCAGCTTGCCGTTCACGGTGCGCTTGGCCCAGCCGCCGCCGGTCACGGGCTTCAGCCCCCACCCGCGGATGATCTCGACATGCGCGCCGGTCGCCACCAGCGGCCACGTCGTCCACATCACGCACACGGCGCCCGGCGCTAGCAGGTCGCCCACCGGCAGCGCGGCGATGTCGGCCAGCGACATGGTGGCGTATTGCGCCTGCGGCGACTTCGCCTCGCCCTTCGCCGAATACAGGTCGAAGTGCCACGGCGGGTCGAGCTCGACGAGGTCATAGGCAAACATGCGCAAGGGCTCGAAAGGCCAGCCCATCACCCGACCGCCTTCTCGATATCGGCCAGCCGGCGCTCCAGCCGCCCCACCTGCGCCAGCACCTCGCCGCGCGCCCGCTCGAACACGGCCACTTCCTGCTGCACCTTCAGGCCCTGCTCGGTCAGGTCCTTCGCGGCGGCCAGCACGGCGCGCGCCTCATTCAGCACCGGGGCGAAATCCTCCGCCCCGCCGGCGCTGCTGGCGCCATAGACCTTGCAGCGCACCTGCCGCACCCAGTCGCGCGGCACGGTCAGCGATTCCGCCACCTTCTTGTCGGTCCAGCCCTCGCCATAGCCGCGCTGCGCGTCGAGATACACCTCGCCCAGCTTGTCGCGGATCAGGAAGGCCGCATCGATATCCATCGAAGGCGGCGCCTCCGCCTTGCCCGCCACGGCAGGCTTGAGGGGCACCACCTCGCCCGGCTCGGTGCGGGGCTTTGGGGTCGGCGTCGGCTTCGTCACCATGATCTTGGCCTCTTTCTTCGCCTTGGCCTGCGCCAGAACTCCCCGGCAGCCGGGGCACATCGCCCGCCGCGCGCCGTGCAGCACGTCCCAACCGGCCTTTTTCGCCTCCGGCAGCACCTCGCCCTCAAGGTCGGGCGGCGGGCCGGAATATTTGCGTGCCTTGCGCTCGAACACGGACGAGCAATGGCGGCAGCGAATGCGGTAATAGGAGCCGCCAGTCTCGCCGCCTGGGCCGGGCCGGCGCGTGTAGCGCTCGATCCCCTTGACCGGCTCCATCATCGCTCCACCCCCTGTGCCAGCGCCGCGCTCAGCCGCGCCCATTCCTCCGGCGACCAGATGCCGCCGCCGCTCGACAAGGCCCGCGCCACATAGCCCCGGCTGATGCGCAGCCGCTGGGCGATCTCCCAGCCCGGCCGGCCAAGCGCGTGCATGCGGCGGGCAACAGGCACCACCCGCCGCCACGGCCGCCGGTGAATGACGATGAGGGGCGTGCGCGCGAGCATCGGTCACGCCTCCCCACGCAAGGCCATGATCTTGGCGCGCACCGTCGCCTTCGTGGCCTGCACATGCGCGTCGAGATCGCCGAGATCGTTCTCGATCCTTGCGAGTTCGTTCAGCGTCAGCCGCCCGTCCGCCAGCGCTTCGGAAATGCCGGCCATCACATCCCCGCTCTCGCGGGCCAGCCCGGCCAGGTGCTCCACCAGCCGGCCCTGCGCCACAATGACGGTGGAGGGCACGAGGTCGTAGCCCAGCAGTCCGGCCAGCGCCCGCGTGATCACCGGCTCGCCCGCCAGGCTGTCGAGATCCAGCGCCACGTCCAGCGGCACCCATTGGTCGGAATTCAGGTCGCCGAAGCGCGAGAGCTGCGCGGCGGAAAGCCGGGTCATGCCGGCCAGTTCGCGCAGGCAGCCGCCCGCCTGCCGCAGCGCGCGCCGCACGGCATTCTTGATCGCGGCATAGTCCGCCGAGGTGAAGATGCGCGCGTTCATGGCTGGGCCTCGACGCCCGCCAATGCTACCGGCATCATGCTGCCTCCAGGCTGACCAGCCCCCGTGGATGTACCCTCCAGGCAAGCGGCAGCGGAGTGGACGAGGCAAATCCGGCGCGCGTGGAGCTCAATGCCACCATCGCGCCATTTGGGGCGACACGAATTGCCAGCCTCTCCACCCGAGAGCAAAGAGCGGCCGATGTGACCTATCTGGAGCTCTCGCTTGGTCCCCGAGAGTCCTCGGCGCCGGGCACGACCATCAAGGTCCGCATGGTCGTCAGCGTCGAGCAGAGAATGCGCGAAACCCGCTCCAGTCGAATTGCCATCAACAGGGCCATAAAGATGCCGGCGAGTTGAAGGGCTGCAAGCGCCAATAGCCAAAGAGCCGTCTGGCAGAACATGGGTCATCACCTCTCGAAGCGGGGCGAGTGCCGTGCTCATCGCGCGCACTCGCTCATGCGCCGCGCCCCATTGCCGGTATCCCCGTCCGCGTTAGAGTGGTGGGCGCGGCCAGATGCAACCCGGTCGCGCCCCTTCAACCCCGCGCGGAGCACGCGCACGGAGTCACCAACATGGTCGACGATGCCACGAGTAAACTTGGACAGCGGCTCGACAAAGAATTCGGGCAACAGGTGGCGCTGGGCCACATGGTCCGCATTCTCTTGCAGAGATCCGTGTCCGCGCCAGACGACGCTCAGACTCGGATCAACGTTCAGCGCATCCAAGATGCGGTTATCATGGAACTGCGCCGGCCGGACCTTTTCGGCCAGACAGATCCCGCGCAAGCTGCCCAGATCGAGCGGGTCCGAGCTGCTGCCGTAGCATACGCAGAGCAACTTATCGGCTCTCTCAAGCCCGTCACTTGAGGCCTCCGCGAGCGGATGGAGAGTGGTGGTCGGCGGCGCAGCGCGCCGCCACTTTGCCAGCCGGCCGGGGATGTCGTCATGGGCCGGCTCGCCATTCAGGCGCGCGACACCGAACGAAACGCACTTGTCGCAGATCGCCTGATGGTTCGGCCCCGCGAACAGCGTCTCGACATCGTCGCTAAGAGCACCGCAGAAGGTGCAGCGATACGTGGCAAAGCGGCTCATGCAACGCACTCCTCGTCGTTCTCATGGTGCGGTGAGGGGGCTGGTGCGATGGTCGGCGCCGGGTAGAGGTCGGGCCGCAGCTCATGGCGGGGCACGCCGGTCACGCGCTCCACATCGAGCACGCGCTCAGCGGGGACACGGCTCCATTGCGACACCGCGCCGGGCGTAATCCGGCAAGCGCGGGCAATGTCGGAAATGATGCCGCGTTGCTTGGGAAGGGTATCAAACAGATGAGCCATGCTGCATTTGATAGCTGTACTAACATTCTGATGCAAGTCGTATGTTAGTTGTACTGTCTGGTTCGTCGCGCAAGGGCGAGCACAATGTGTGGATGGCTAAAGTCCGCACCAATTTCAAACCGCCGAAGCCCCGCCACTTCATCCGGCAGTGGCGGAAGCATCGCGGGTTGACGCAGGAGCAACTGGCCGAGATCGTCGGTGTCACCCACGGCGCCATATCGCAACTTGAGCGCGGCGAAACCGGCTACACTCAGCCGATGCTTGAGGCACTGGCCGCTGCCATGCACTGCGAGCCGGCCGATCTCATCATGCGCGACCCGACCCAAGTCGGCGCGCCCTGGTCGATTTGGGACACGCTGAACAAGGATCAGCAGCGCGAGGCGCTTGATTTCATCCGCTTCCTGCAATCAAAGGTGGTTGACGGCGGTAAGGACGACAAGGCAGCCTGATCTCCCGTCTGGGGAGGCGTTCAATGAAAGCCCGACATGGCGCAGCACTGGCATTCTGCGGGGTGCTCTTGCTTGCAGGGTGCACTACGGAGAAGGCAGCTGAACAGCTGAACTCGGAGTGGATCGGCCGGGCGGCTGATGATTTCTTCGTCGCTCATGGTCCGCCGCAGTCGAGTTATGATCTCGCAGACGGCCGTAAGATTTACGCTTGGCAATCGGTGCCGAAAATATACACGTTGCCGGCAACGTCGACCACCAGCTATTCCTTCGGCGTCGCCAATACGAGCTATTCGCCGGCCGCCGATATCAAGATGCAATGTTCGGTTCAACTAACCGTGCAGCCTAACGGCATCATCTTCGATATCAAGCCCACTGGTGACTCTATCGGAGAGTGGGCGATGTCGCGTTGCTCAGAGATTTTCGCGCCGCCGCCACCAACGGAAGGATAGGCGGTGCCCTCCTGCTGGCTGAAAGGCGTTCTGGCAGCGTTGGGGCTCGTCGCCCTTTGCTCGGCACCTCTAGCCCAGCAGCCAGCGCCAGAACACAAGGTGGAAAAAGCCGAACCCAAGGCACCGACAGAAGAAGTGCAGAATGGCGAAGAGCTCGTGCTTGAGCCGGTGGTTGATGCCGAGCTCAGCCCACAGGCAGGCGATGAGGGTCGGTTCAAGAATGCCACCGATCAATCGCGGAAAGAGCTCTGGTGGGGAGAGCCCAGAACGGCCTGGCTCACGGCAGCAGCCAGTTGGGTCTCAGTCATCTTTACCGCCATTGGTCTCAGTCTCCTGTACTGGACCTTGCGCGCCACCCGGGAAGCTGTGCGGGAGGCCGAAAAGGCCAGCCGCGCCGCCGTTGAGGCCGTAGATGTAACCCGCACCATTGGCGAGGCGCAGGTCCGCGCCTATGTGACCGCGAAGGATTGCCGGCTGTCCGCGTGCGCCATTGGAGCCAAGCTGCGGGTAAAGATCGGCTTTATCAACAATGGCGCCACCCCGGCCAGATCGGTTGACGTGCGCGGCTCGATTATCTTCGCCGCCTTTCCACAAGCAGCCAACCATCCCTATGTTCTCCACTCCCTGCCGGGCAATACCGCCGGGCTCGCTCCCAATATTCCGGGGGCCACCGAGATCCGCCGCTTCAAGATATTCACGGCGGAGGAGCACCAGAGCCTCGTCGAAGGCAAGGGTGCTTTCTACGTTCACGTTGTGGTCAGCTACCTTGATGTTTTTGGCCGCCAAAACATCTCCCGCACGACTTTCGTCTACGGCCGCCGCGAGGCTGAGGAGGGCGAGAAGGCAAGCGTAGCCCGCTATGGCAACAGTTTTGAGTGGGGCCGCCCAGCCTGACGCTCCGCGCCGGTCCGCATCGAAAAATCTGTCCGCCAGCGTTCATTTCAATGCTCCGATTCGGCCGAATCTATAGTTTGGCTCTCATGTCGCGCTTAAGAATGATAGTGATACTATCATTTTCACTTGCGATGAAGTGTTAGTACCGCTATCAATTTCTCAATCCACGCGATTGGGAGCGACGCATGCACCCCGCCCACCATGAATCGGCGCTTGTCGCCTTCTTCCGCCGCCACGGCCTCGTCGCCCCCCATACGGAATGCGATGGGCTGATCGAGCGCCACGGCCTGGTGCTCGCCATGGGCTTTGCCATGCGCGACGCCCATTTCCGCGCCACCCCGGCGGAGGGCGAGGCCTTCGCCTTCGGCCACCAGGTCTTTTCCGCGCAGGACTGGATGGCCGCCAGCGGCACCGCGCACGCCTTCGCTCAGATGGTGGCGGAATGCGCCGACACGCGCCGCCTTGCCGACCGCGCTCCCTGCTACGAGGCGCTGGTCGACCGCATGGCGCTGGACATGCGCCGGCTCGATCTCGCCGGCATCCCCGTGACAGTGGATGTTCTGGCCTGCGAGGGCTACACGGCGGCGGAGATCACCGAGGCCGGCCTTCCCGCCGTTCAGCTGGCCGAGGCGATGAAAGTTGCTCAGGCCCGCTACCGGCAGGCCCGCAAGGCGAAGGCCGAGGCCGAACGCGCCCGCGAGGCCGCGTGATGGGCACCGCTCTGCTCATCCTCGGCGTCCTCCTGCTCTGCCTCTTGGCCGGCATCGGCGTTGCGCTGGTGCTTTACGTGTTCGTCGGCCCGGATTGGGGGGACGAATGAGCCTGCCCCCCCGCGTCTGGCTCCAGTCCCGCAATGGCCGCGCGCTCGATCTGGTCGCGCCACGCCCCGGCCAGGTCGATTTCGCCGAGATCGCGGACCAGCTCGCCCTCATCAATCGCTATGTCGGCGCATCCTCGGTGGCGGTCTCGGTCGCCAATCACACCCTCATCGCCTACCGCGTGGCCTGCGCGGTCGGCGCCACCGAACGGGAGAGGGCGCTTGTCCTGCTGCACGATGTGCATGAGAGCCGCATCGGCGACAAGGCGCCCCCCGTCAAGGCGATGGAATTCGCCATCGCGCGGGAAATGTTCGGCGCCACGGCCGAGGACACGCTGCGCCAGGTAATGGCGGAGATCGAGCGCCGGCACGATGCCGCCATCCATGCCGCCGCATTGGTCGACCCGCCCAGCGAGGCGGAAAAAGCCTTCGTGCACCGCGCCGACCTCACCGCGCTGGTCACCGAGCGGCGGGATTTCCTCAGCAGGCCGCCCATGCCCTGGGCGCCTTCCATCGAGGCCGTACCCCCGCTGCCCACCCGCCAGCGCCTCTTGCCGCCGGCCCGCGCGGCGATCGAGTTGCACGAGCTTTTCATCGCCCATCTGCCCGGCGCCCGCGCTCAGAGTTTTCGCGCCGCCCCCGCCACAAGGAGGTCCGCATGAGCCTCGCCCATGATCGCCTGCGCCGCCGCCAGTTGGCGGAGAAGTACGCCGAGGCCCGCCGCAAGCACGCGCCGCGCGCGGGTGTCGCGCAGCAGCTTAAGCGCCTGACGCACCGCCTGCTGCGCAACGAGGTGGCGGAAGAAAAAGCCGCTGCCAAGCGTGCCGCCCGGGCAGGTGATGGCATCCGCAGCCTCGCCGCCGACCTCGACCTTTTCGCCACCAACCACGGCTGACCGCCGACCCGCAGGGGAACACCATGTCGAAGCACATCATTCACAGCCTGTTCCAGGCGCTTGGCCTGTCGAACCGGGGGCGCTTCCAGGAGAAGGTCGACGCCGAACTACGCACCGTCATCCAGGCGCTGCAGGAGCACCCGGAAGAGAAGGTCAAGGGCACGCTCACCCTCACCATCGATTTCGTGAAGCTGGGCGACCGCATCGACATGAAGCCGCAGGTCAAGGCCAAGCTGCCGGAAGAGAAGGGCTTCACCTCCACGCCCTTCTGGGTCGTCGAAGGCGGCCTCTCCGTCCAGCACCCCAGCCAGGTCGACATGTTCGGCGGCCCCACCGAAGTCGGCGAGCGCCCGCGCAACCGCGAACCCGCCTGATCATCCCCCGTTTCACCCCGCTGACAGGAGAAGCTCCCCGTGTCCATCACCGAGCACAAGCCGGACCTGCCCCCCGCGGCATCCGCGCGCTTCATCGCCGATCTCGCGCACGACGCCGCGACGCCGGAGATTCTGCACATTCCCACCTCCGGCCTCGGCGCCGGCCTGCCGTCCAGCATTCCCGCGCTGTGGGATCGCAAGAATCAGCGCGTCATCCCCGTCAAGGATGAGATCGAGCGCTTCCGGCAAGGGCCGGAGCGGATCAAGGGCACCGCCGTCGTCGACACGCTGGAAAGCTTCATCGGGCTGGTGAACCGGCACAAGAGCGCCGACAGCGTCATCTTCGCCAGCACCACATGGCCCAAGCCCTCGCTCACGGCGGTGATCGACTATTACACGCGCGATCACGGCACGGCGCACAAGCAGCACCGCGTGGCCTATGCCTTCCCCCTCACCGAGGAATTCAAGGCGTGGGTCGGCAACAACAACAAGCCGATGGAACAGCAGGCCTTCGCCGAGTTTCTGGAGGAGCATGCGGCCGAACTCTCCGCCCCCTTCGAGCAGGAGAAGACGGACTATCAGCCCCTGTTCAAGGAGCGCTTCGCCCTCCCGAATGAGCTTCTGGAGCTCTCCCGGCATCTGGAAGTCAATGTCGGCGCCAAGATGAAGCAGGGCCTGCGGTTGCAGACCGGCGAACGGCAGATCGTGTTCGAAACCGAGCACACCAATGCCAAGGGCGAGCCGATCGACATCCCCGGCATCTTCATGATCCAGTTGCCGCCCTTCGTGGATGGCGATCTGGTCCGTATCCCCGCCCGCATCCGCTACCGCGCCGGGCAGGGCGCCGTGACGTGGTTCTACCAGCTCTATCGCTGGGAGTTCTGGCTGCGCACCCGCGTGCAGAACGATCTCCTCAAGGCCGGCAAGGACACGGACCTGCCGACCTTCGAGGGCTCCCCCGAATCCTGACCTCGTTCCTCCCCCCGGCGCCTTTGGCGGGGCGCCGGGACACCTGCCGGGCGGCGCCCCCCGCGCCTCCGCGCCGCCCGGCCTTTCCATCCCCTTCGCGGCGCGGGACACGCCGCGAACCGAGCCGGGCGGCGTTCCCGCTCCCAGCCCCGCCGCCCGGCTCACCCCTTCACCCTCACGCGAGAGACGCCGCCATGAACATCACCCTTGAGCGCGCCGCCTTCCTCGCCGCGCTCCAGCGCGCCCGGCACGCCGTCGAGCGGCGCAACACCGTCCCCATTCTCGCCAATGTGCTGCTGCGGGCTTCAGCCGGGCGCCTCACCCTCATCGCCACCGATCTCGACATCGAGATCGAGGACAGCCTGCCGGCGGAATGCGCGGCCGAGGGCGAAACCACCCTGCCGGCGCAGACCTTGCTCGACATCGTCAAAAAGCTGCCCGAGGGCACGCAGATCAAGCTCGAGGTGTCAGCCGACAAGGGCACCGCCGTCCTGCGCGCCGGCCGCTCCCGCTTCGCCCTGCAAACTCTGCTTCCCTCCGATTTCCCCAGCCTCGCGCGGGTGGAAGACGGCGTGGCCTTCGATCTCCCCGGCCACGCCCTTGCCGACGCCATCGAGCGGGTGAAGTTCGCCATCTCGACCGAAGAGACGCGCTACTACCTCAATGGCATCTATCTGCACCGCGACCCCCAAGTGGCCGATCGCCTGCGCCTGGTGGCGACGGACGGGCACCGCCTCTCGCTCGCCTCGCTCACCGTCGAGGGCCTGCCGGATTTCCCGGGCGTCATCGTCCCGCGTAAAGCGGTGGAAGAGCTTTCCCGCATGGCCCAGGCGGCGGACAAGGCGCCGCTGGCGCTGCGGGTCTCGCAGGTCAAGCTCGCCGCCACGCTGGGCAAGGCGTGCTTCACCACCAAGCTCATCGACGGCACCTTCCCCGATTATGGCCGGGTCATCCCCTCGGGCAATGACAAGGTCGCCACCCTGCAGGCGGAAGAGCTGAACGCCGCCGTCGACCGCGTCGGCACCGTGGCGGCCGAGCGGGGCAGGGCGGTCAAGTGCACCTTTGGCGAGGGCCGCCTGGTGCTGGAGGTGACGAACCCGGATGCCGGCTCGGCCTACGAAGAGATCGAGATCGCCTATGCCGCCGAGGAAATAAGCATCGGCTTCAACGGCAAGTACGTCATGGACGTGCTGGCCGCCACGGCCAAGACCGGCCCCATCGAGATCGCGCTCCACGATCCCGGCTCCCCCACCATCCTCCGCCGCCCGGACATGACCGACGCCCTGTGCGTCCTCATGCCGATGAGGGTTTCGTGATGACCAGGAACCGCCATCGTCACCGCCGGGCTTACGTCGCTGGCGCGCGCCAGGGCATCGCCCGCCTGCGGGAGGTCATCGCCCCGCTCATCCCCGCAGAGGCGCGCGCGCAGTTCAATGCCCGGGTGGATGCCGTCACGGCAGAGTTCCCCATGCCGCCCATCTGGCGCCAGGCCAAGGCCGCAGCACAGGTGGACCTCGACGACCGGATTTCGTTCTAGGATCAAGCGTCATGAAAACACCGCATCTCTACCTCGCCGGCCCCGAAGTCTTCCGTCCCGACGCCGCCGCTGCGGGCAAGCGGCTCAAGCAGATCGCGCAGCGGGCTGGCGCCGAGGGTGTCTTTCCGCTGGACGGCGAGCCGGTGCATGACGCCGAAGCTATCAAGCGCCGCTGCAGCGAGATGATTGACGCGGCCGACGCCGTGGTGGCGAACATCACGCCCTTTCGCGGCCACCACATGGATCCCGGCACGGCGTGGGAAATCGGCTATGCCGAGGCCCGCGGCAAGCCCGTGCACCTCTGGTCGAATGATCCGCGCCCTCTGCGCGACCGCATCCCGGCCGGGGTCGAACTCGATGCGGATGGCTGGCGCGACGATGACGGCCACTTGGTCGAGGATTTCGAGCTGGCCGAGAATCTGATGATCGCCGCCGACGCCGGCCCGGTTTGGGAGACAGCGGAAAAGGCCATGCGTGCGGCCGTCGATGATATCCGCCACCGCGCCCGAAACACGGCCGAGCGGCGCAACGCACGCCGCCGCTTCGCGTGGGTGGTTCTTGCCATGCTGGGTGGTGTGGCGCTTGCCGCCACCGTGCTCGCGAGCCGGGGAGGGTAGGGCGCATGCAGGCCGAACCTATTCCCCAGCCGCTGCTCGACGCTTTCGCGCGTCGTATCAGCCTGCCGGCGAAAGCAACGGCGGACCTGCTGGGCATGGACTATTCCACCTTGCTCCGGCACGCCAAGGCGGGGAACATCCGTTACCGCGCCATGGGCGTGGGCGTGACACGGCCCCGGCGGGAATTCACGCTGGCCGATATCCTTGAGTTTCTGGAAAGGCAAAGGCGCCAGACATGTCCGTCTACAAACGCGCGGACTCGCCATTCTACCACTACGACTTCCAGCGGCGCGGTGTTCGGTTTTCTGGCTCAACGGGAGAAACGTCTCGCCGCGCGGCAGAAGAAGTCGAGCGGGCCGAAAAGGAACGGGTAAGGGCGGCCTTCGCGCGTGGCGCCACCACCAGCTCGCGCATGTCGATCGACGATGCCGCCGGCCGGTACTGGCACGAAGTCGGGCAGCACACCACCAACGCGGTCGATCTCGATCGCGAACTGGCTGAACTGGTCAGGACCATCGGCCCCAGCACCTCCCTTGCCGACATTACGGATGAGAAGCTCGCCGGCTGGGTCGCGCGCCGGCGCGGCGAATATCGGTTCGGCGACCCGCGCCGTGGCGTCGTATCGCCGGCAACCGTGAACCGCGGCTTCACTCAGATCCTGCGCCGCATCTTCCAGCGCGCCCGCAAGGTGTGGAAGGTCGTGCTGCCGGACGAACCCGATTGGGCGTCGCATATCCTGGCGGAGCCGCGCGAGCGGGTTCGTGAGCTGCGCTTCGACGAAGAGATCAGCATCGAGGCCGTCGAAAGGGATGATTATCGCCCCGTCCGGCTGTTCGCCCAGGCCTCGGGCCTACGCCGGCGCGAGGTGGTCAGCCTGACATGGCCCCAGGTCGACTGGGCATCCGGTGTCATCCGCGTCGTGGGCAAGGGCGACAAGCCCCACGTCATCCCGATCACGCGGGAGATCACGAACCTTTTATGGCCGCTGCGCGGGCACCACAGGGTCCACGTCTTCACCTTCGTCGCGCAGCGCACCCGCACCTGCGCCAAGAGCGGCAACCGCTATGTGCGGGGAAAACGCTATCCCGTCACCTATTGGGGCTGGGGCAGTCGATTCGCCCGCGACAGGGTCAAGGCCGACCTCACCGATTTGAAGATCCACGACCTCCGCCACACCAGCGCCACCCGCACGCTGCGCGCGTCGAAGAACCTGAAGGCGGTCCAGAACCTTCTTGGCCACTCGGATATCAAGACCACGATGCGCTATGCCCATGCCCTGACCGAGGATGTCGCAGAGGCCATGAATGCCCGCGTAACCGACGAGGCGGAGCGCCGCGAAATGCACGTTCGGCGCACCGAGTCCCGAGAAAATCCCGAGTTGGGCAAAAAGAGCGCTCGCAAGGCCTTGCGGTCTAAGCGTAAATTGGATTAACGAACCACGACCTTCTAAGCGGCAGGTCGCTGGTTCGAGCCCAGCCGCGGTCGCCACCCCTCACCTGGCCCGAGGCCGACCCGATACGGTTGCCTGGTGAGGGCAGGGGGGCCAGGCCGGCCATTGCTTCCCTCCCTGCGAGTTCCTCCGATGCTTCCCGCGCTTCGCCTCTATCTCGCCGGGCCCGAAGTGTTCCGGCCCGATGCTGCCGCCGAGGGCGCGCGCCTCAAGGCGATCTGTGCCGCCGCGGGGGCCGAGGGCCTGTTCCCGCTGCATGAAGAGGGTGTCGACATCCGTCAGGCCTGCATCGACATGATCGACGCCGCAGATGCGCTGGTCGCCAACATCACGCCGTTTCGCGGCGTCCATATGGACCCGGGGACGGCGTTCGAGATCGGCTATGCCGAAGCGCGCGGCAAGCCGGTCTTCCTCTGGTCGGCCGATCCACGCCCTCTGACCGAGCGAATTCCCCCGGTCGATTCGGGACGGGACGGCGAGGGCCATCTGGTCGAGGACTGGGGCAAGCCGGAGAACCTGATGATCGTGCCCGACGGGCGTGCCGTCGGCGCCTCCGCGCAGCAGGCCGTCGCCGAGGCGGTGGCGGCACTGGACGTGGCGGTGAAGAACCGCGTCCTGCAGCGGCGAACCCGCCATGCCGTCCTGCTGGCGATCGCCGTGAGCCTTGCGGCGGCGCTGTTCGCCGGCACGCTGGCAGATTGGCTCATCGGCTGGTAGAGGCGCGCCGTCTCGGGCATTCGCCGTCCTTCACCTTGATGCGTCATTCGCGCGCAAAGATGTGAGCGGAACATTTTGGCGCCTTGCGTCGTTGTCTGTCCGAACGGGTCGGAATTCATATGCCGGCCTAGAAGTAAAAGCTTTCGGATGACGGAGATGACATCATGCGCAAGATCGTTCTTGCTGCGGCGACTGTAGGCATCCTGGCTGCCGGCGGCGTGGGCGCCGCATTCGCTGACCCGGCCTATCGCGGGCCGGACTACCGCGGGCCGGTACATGAGGGGCGCAACGTCTATATGGGCGAAACCTATTATGGCGGTCGGTCCTATGGTCCGCCGGTGCGCTCGGCGCCGCTCGGCCCGTCCTACGGCTACGAGCCGTCCTATGCCGACCCGTGGTACATGCCCGGCGATCAGGCGATCATCAACCAGGAGCGTGCGAACAAGCGCAGCGAGCGCTGATCGCGCACCAAAAAACCTGAAGGCGACGGGCGGGCCATCGGCTCGCCCGTTTTCGTGTATATGGGCTCCAGCTTGACGGGAGGCGTTCCGCCTTTCTTGAATGGCGGTGCGGCGACGCGCCGTTCCCGGTTCGGAGGCCACCACCATGACCAAGCACGCCGCCACTCCTCCCGATCAGCTCTCGCACGAGGAAAGGCTGGACCGGCTGGGCGCGGTCGCCGTGCATGTCGGGCTCGGGCTGCGCCCCGGCCAGGAACTGGTGATGACCGCCTCGCTCGACGCGCTGTCGCTGGTGCGGCGAATCACCGAGCATGCCTACAAGGCCGGGGCCAGCCTCGTCACCACGCTGTTCAGCGACGAGGAGGCGAGCCTTATGCGCTTCCGCAACGCGCCCGATGAGAGCTTCGACACCGCCTCGGGCTGGCTCTATGAGGGCATGGCGAAGGCCTTCGAGGGCGGTGCCGCGCGGCTCGCCATTGCCGGCGAAAACCCCTCGCTGCTGGCCAATGAGGACCCCGGCAAGGTGTCGCGCGCCAACCGGGCGCGCTCGAAGGCCTATATGCCGGCGCTGGCCCACATCGCCAATTTCGACATCAACTGGACCATCGTGTCCTACGCCTCGCCGTCCTGGGCGAAGGCGATGTTCCCCGACGACCCCGAGGATATCGCCGTCGCCAAGCTCTGGCACGCCATCTTCGCGGCCTCGCGCGTCGATGCGGTCGATCCGGTAGCGGCATGGGAGGCGCACAATGTCGAGTTGCGTGCCCGCACCGGGCAGCTCAACGCCCGGCGCTACGCGGCGCTGCGCTTCCGCGGCCCCGGCACCGACCTCACCGTGGGGCTGGCCGACGACCATGAATGGGCGGGCGGCGCATCCGCCGCCAAGAACGGCATCGTCTGCAACGCCAACATCCCGACCGAGGAAGTCTTCACCACCCCGCACCGGGACCGGGTCGACGGCTATGTCGCCAGCACCAAGCCGCTCTCCTACCAGGGCACGCTGATCGACGAGATCGCGGTGCGTTTCGAGAGCGGGCGGATCGTCGAGGCGCGGGCGCGCACCGGTGCCGACGTGCTCAACAAGGTGCTGGACACCGATGAAGGCGCGCGTCGGCTCGGCGAGGTGGCGCTGGTGCCGCATTCCTCGCCGATCTCGAAGAGCGGCCTGCTGTTCTACAACACGCTCTATGATGAGAACGCGGCCAGCCATATCGCGCTCGGCCAGTCCTATTCGAAGTGCTTCGTCGATGGCACGTCGCTGACGCCGGACGAGCTGGCGGCGCGCGGTGCCAATGCCAGCCTCATCCACATCGACTGGATGATCGGCTCCGGCGAGGTCGATGTCGACGGCATCACCGCCTCGGGCGACACCGAGCCGGTGATGCGCAGGGGCGAATGGGTATAGGCGAATGGGTCTGATGGCGCGCCGGCGGGACGGGGCGGCTTCCTGATGGCCCGTAACTATGGTGAAGTCGCGCCGCCTTGCGGCCGGGTGAACTCCGCCGCCGGACGGGAGACGAGATGATGTGTCGTTGGCGCGCCTGGTGGAAAGGGCTGCCTGCCCTAGCCGTGCTGGTGGTTGTCGCCGTCACCTTTGCGCGGGCGCCGGTGGAGCGGGATCTGACCGACCGGGCGGAAACGCTGATGTCGATGATCGGCGAATCCTGGGCCCATGCCCGCTTCGAAGGCCGCAACGCCCTGCTGGAGGGCGAGGCACTTTCGGAGGAAGCACGGATCAAGGTCCGTTACGAGCTGGGGCGTCTGTCCGGCGTGCGCGTCGTCGAGGACCGCACCACGCTGCTGCCGGAGCGCCGGCCCTTCACATTCGCCGCCATCCGCGACGGCAGCAAGCTGCATCTCGAAGGCTATGTTCCCTCATCCTATGCCCGCCGGCGCATCGCCGAGGCCGCCGCCGCCATGGCGCCCGGCATCGTGGTGACCGGCGAGAAGGATCTGGTGCGCGCCCGCGGCGTGCCGGCCGGCGACTTCATCGGCGTGGTCGCCTTCGGTATCGAGCAACTCGCCAAGATGCCGGCCGGGCGCATCACCATTTCCGACGATTCGTTCTCGATCGAGGGCAGGGCCCCCGATTTCGCCAGCTACGACGCGCTGGAAGTGACCGTGCGCAGCGAATTGCCGGGCGACTTCAAGCTGGCCCGCTTCGCGGTGCTGCCGCCGGCGGTGTCGCCCTTCATCTGGTCGGCGGCGCGCGAGGCCGATGGCGGCGTGACGCTGGCGGGCTACATCCCGCTCGGCGACGCGCGGCGCGCCCTGCTCGACATGGTGCGCGCGGCCGTGCCCGGCGCGGCGATATCCGACCAGTTGCGGCTGGCCGACGGCGCCCCGCCGACCGAGGGCTGGCTGAAGGCGGTGTCGTTCGCGCTCGGCCAGCTCGGCCGGCTGCCCGACGGCAAGGTCGCGCTGTCCGGAACCACCATCACGATCGACGGCACCGCCCCGGATTTCGCCGCCTATGACGCGCTGGCGGGGGCGCGGCGCAATCTGCCGGAAGGCTATACGCTGACCCGTTTCGCGGTTGAGCCGCCGACCGTCGACCCGTTCGTCTGGGGCGTGCAGCGCACGGCCAACGGCGTGAGGCTGACCGGATACGCGCCCTCCGAGGAAGCCAAGCGGCTGATCCTCGATTCGGTGCGGGGCAATTTTCCCGGCGTGCCGGCCAGCGACGAGATGCGCATCGCCGCCGGCGGACCACCCGCCGATGAGTGGGTCGCCGCCACCGGCTTTGGACTCGACCAGCTCTCCCGGCTCCGCCAAGGTGCGGTTCGCGGCACCGGCACCACACTTTCCGTGTCCGGGGAGGCGCTGGATTCGGCGGCGTTCGTGGCGGTTCGGGCGGCGCTGGAGAAGTCGCCGCCCCGCGGGCTCACGCTGCGCAGCGACGTCCGCCCGCCGGTGGTGTCGCCCTATGTGTTCAGCCTGCGCAAGGATGCGGACGGCCTGACGCTTTCCGGGTTCTTCCCGTCCCCGACCGAGCATGAGCGCCTGGTCGAGGCGGCCAAGGTGCAGTTCGTCGGCGCCCGGGTGAACGATGTATCGGCGATCGCGCAGGGTGCGCCGCAGGGGTTCACCGCCGCCGTCATGACGGCGATGCGGCAATTGTCGCGGCTCGAGGTCGGTGAAGCGCGCTTCGACGATGGCCAGCTCAAGGTGACCGGCGCGGCGTTCTATGCCGAGGCGGTGCCGTCGATCGAGGCACTTCTGGCGGAGGGGCTGCCCTCAGGCTTCACGCTCGACGTGGCGCTGGACGTCATGCCCGCGCCCGCCCGCGTCGACGCCGCGACGTGCCAGAAGACCATTTCGCAACTGCTGGAAAAGGGCACGGTCACCTTCGAGGAAGGGGGCGCCGCCGTCCAGGCCTCAAGTCTGGGCCTTTTGGACCAGATCGCCGCCGCGGCCGCGAGTTGTCCGGAAGCGCTGATCGAGATTTCCATTCGCCAACCGGACGCCGGCCCGGTGGAGGCCGCCGCGCGGGCCCAGACGCTGGTCCGGTATCTCGCCGCCGCGGGCATTGCGCCGGACCGGCTGGTTACCGATGAACGCCGGGCGCTAGCCGTCCAGTCCCCCGCCGATTCGGTCGCCAGCACGGCCGGCGGTGTCCGGTTGATCGTGAGGTAGGCGATGTGGTTCCTGGCGCTCGAACTCTGGCCCTATATCGCCGGAGCACTGGTCATCGGCCTCGTCACCGGCTGGTGGAGCGGGTGCACGCCGGCGCGCCGTCGGGCCGCGGCGGACGACACCGGAAAGGCCGATTCATGACGCCCTTCGCGATCGACGTGACGCTGCTGCTGGTGGCGGCCTATCTGGTGGGCTGCATCGGCGGCTGCTGGCTCCGCCGCATGTTCGGCGGGCGACGCCGCGCGAGCTGAAACGGGGAGGGGGCTGCCCCTCCCGCCGGGTCGGAGGCGCGAGGTCAGAACCGCGAGCCGCGCAGGTCCGCTTCGATCTGCAGCGAATCGCGGGAGCCGAAGCGCGACTTGTAGACCTGCGCGTTCTCCATCACCCGCTGCACATAATTGCGCGTCTCGGAGAACGGGATGCGCTCCACCCAGTCGATGGGGTCGATCGCGGGATCGCGCGGATCGCCATAGGCCGCGATCCATTTCGCCACATTGCCACGTCCGGCATTGTAGGCGGCGAAGGTCAGCACATAATTGTTCTGGTAGTTGTCGAGCAGGCTGCGCAGCTCAGCCGCGCCGAACTGCACGTTCACTGCCGGTACGGCAAGCCGCCTGGGATCGAGCTTGGTGCCGGTCCGGCGTGCGATGGTGCGGCCGGTGGCCGGCATCACCTGCATCAGGCCGGTTGCCCCCGCCCTCGACAGCGCCGACGGGTTGAACATGCTCTCCTGCCGCGCAATGGCGTAGACCAGCGAGCGGTCGACATCTTCCGTGATCGGCTGGTAGCGCGGAATGCCGATAGTGGGGTAGGCCTCGGCCTCCAGCGGAATGCCGCGATTGAGCGCGATCTTGCCGATCATCGTCATGGCCCGCGCATCGCCCTGCTGCTTCGCCAGTTCCGCCAGCAGGCCCAGCCGCGCGGCATCCGGCAGCCTTTCGGCGAGGTCATAGCCGAGGGCGATGGAGAGGTTCGACTTGTCGAGCTTCTCCAGCAGCTTGAAGATCATCACCCCTTCGTCGCGGTTGAACGCATTGCGCTGCGCGGCGGTGGCGGTCGGCGCGGTCTGGATCTTGACCCGCGAATTGCCGAGCCGCGCGGCGGCGAGCTGCCCGTAATAGGCGGTGCCGTACTGGGCGGCGGTGGCGTACTGGGACCGCGCATTGGCGGTCGAGCCCAGTGCCTCATAGGCACGGCCCTGCCAGTAATGGCCGCGCGAGACCGTGGCCGGATGGGTCTGGTTCTCCGGGATCTTGGCGAAATGCGCCAGCGCGGCCCTCGGATCGTTGAGGTAGCGCAGCGCCAGCCATCCGGCGGTGAAGTGGTGATCGGCACGCATGTGCTCGTCTTCCGGCACCGTCGCGTCGCGCGCCACCTTGTAGGCGGTGCGGGCATCGCCCTTGTCGAGCAGCCCGCGTGCCACCAGCCGGCGCTCGATCCACCATTCGTCGGGATCGACCAGCAGGCCGGGGTCCTTCGGCGCGCTGGCGAGCGTGCGTGCGGCGGCCGCGTGGTCGCCCTTCCGGCGCTGCATCTTGGCGAGCGTGTAGATATAGGCCGGGTCCGAGCGCAGCGAAGCCGGCACGGCCGCCAGCAGCTTGCCCACATCGCCCTTGCCGGTCGACAGCGCGATGCGCGCGCGCGCCAGCTTCACCACGTCGTCGCCCGCCCGCTGCGCCGCGCGCAGGCCGCGCTCGCTGTCCTCGGCGTAGAGCAGCTTGTCGGCGCGGTATTTGTGGTCGGTGCGGGTCAGCAGGCCGCCGAACTCCACCATGACGGTGGCTTCGGTGTCGGTGTTGAGTGCGTCTTCCTGCCAGGCATTGCGCAGCCAGGCCGCGCCCGCCTTCTGGTCGCCGGCGGCGAACAGCGCGCGTGCCAGCGCGATCTTGCCTTCGCCGGAATAGGGCGCCTGCTCGGCGAAAAAGGCGAGGATCGTCTGTGGGTCCTTGTTCTCGACATAGAGCAGATATTCGAGCCGGCGGCGCAGCACGATCGGGGTCGGCAGCGTGGGGTGCGCCTGCAGGATGGCGACGGCGCGGTCGAAGCCGACATCGCGGGCGGTGACCCGCAGCGCCAGCCAGCGCACCAGCGCCTGCGCGCCGGGGTCGCGCATCTGGTCGGCCATGGCGAGCGCCTGCGCGCTCTGGCCCTTGTCGATCAGGTCGGTGGCGGTTTTGAGGGCGCTCAGCGAGCCCGAAAACGAGGGCGACGCCGCAAGCGCCATGCCGCCGGCGGCCGAGGCTGCCGTCACCTTCGCGGACGGCGACACGGTCGGCCTGGCCGAGGGCGTGGGAGCCGGCTTCGCATCCCTCGCCGCGGTCTTTGCGGTTGTCGGCTTTCCCTTGGCGCTCGCCGTTTTGGCGGCCGGCTTTGGCGCCGGGGTCGGCACGGGTGTCACGGCCTGGGCGGAAGACGGGTACAGCGCCGGAATGAGGCCGGCCGAGCCGAGCAGCAGGGCGGCGGTGACCGGCAGAACGGCACCGGCACGGCGCCGCGGCACGGCTCCGGAACGACGAAGCGGATGATCGTTCACGCTTTCGCGCATGGCTGTTCGCACTCCTGACAACCCGAAGCCGCCTGGGGGCCGACCACTATCGCGGCCGGAGCCGGCACTCCCTTTGTCTCGCGATCTTATTGACGAATTGCTAACCACAACCCCCGCGCAGCCGGGCTCAAGCCATTCAACCGCTGCGCCACTCCGCCTCTAGCCGATCAACCCGGCGAAACGGCGGCAGGGTGGCGCACGCCGGGCGCTTTGCCAAGCTTTGCCGCGGGACGCGACAACAATGCCCTTCCTTCGGTGGCGCCGACGCGATATCTGATGCTCCCTTTGCCGCGTCATGCCCGGCCCATCCTGCCGGGGTTGAGCGACAAGGATGAGAAAGCTTCAGGAGCGCGCCATGTCTCACCCGCTGCCCTTCCGTGGATCCTTTACGGCGCTCGTAACGCCGTTCCGCGACGGCGCGCTGGATGAGAAAGCGCTCCGCGACCTCGTGGACTGGCAGATCGAGGAAGGCATTCACGGCCTCGTGCCTGTCGGCACCACCGGCGAGAGCCCGACCGTGTCGCATGACGAGCACAAGCGCGTGGTGGAATGGACCGTCGCCCAGTCCGCCGGGCGCGTGCCGGTGATCGCCGGTGCCGGCTCCAACAACACCATCGAGGCCATCGACCTCGCCCGCCACGCCGAGAAGGCCGGCGCCGACGCGGTGCTGGTGGTGACGCCCTATTACAACAAGCCGGGCCCGGAAGGGCTCTACCAGCACTACAAGGCCATCAACGACGCCATCGGCATTCCGATCTACATCTACAACATCCCCGGCCGGTCGGTGATCGACATGTCGGTGGAGACGATGGCGCGGCTGTCGGAACTGCCCAACATCGCCGGTGTGAAGGACGCGACCGCCAATCTCGTGCGTGTCAGCCTGCAGCGCCAGGCGATGGGGCCGGGCTTCAACCAGCTCTCCGGCGAGGACGCCACCGCGCTGGCCTTCATGGCGCATGGCGGGGATGGCTGCATCTCGGTCGCCTCCAACGTGGCACCCAAGCTCTGCGCGCAACTGATCGACGCCTGCATCGCCGGCGACTACGCCAAGGCGCTGGAGCTCCAGGACCGGCTGTTCCCGCTGTTCCAGGCGTTGTTCGTTGAAACCAACCCGAGCCCCACCAAATATGCACTGAGCATTCTCGGCAAGATCGCCGAAGAGGCGCGCCTTCCCATGGTGCCCGTCACCGAGAAGACCAAGGAGACCGTCCGCGCGGCCATGCGCCACGCCGGGCTGCTCAACTGACGTCAGATCGGGGCATCCGCTCCGGTCCGGAGCAAAGCGATGGCTGAGAAAAAGACGCAAGAACGCAAGGTCGTCGCCGATAACCGGCGGGCGCGGTTCGACTTCGAGATCGGCGAGGTGTTCGAGGCCGGCATCGCGCTGTCCGGCACCGAGGTGAAGAGCCTGCGCAGCGGTCGCGCCACGGTGGCGGAGAGCTATGTCTCCGCCAAGACGGGCGAGGCGATCATCTACAACACCTTCATCCCGGAATATCTGCAGGCCAACCGCTTCAACCACGAGCCGCGCCGGCCGCGCAAGCTGCTGCTGCACAAGCGTCAGATCGCCAAGATCTGGCAGGCCGTGGAGCGCGAAGGCATGACCGTGGTGCCGCTGCGGATCTATTTCAACGAGCAGGGCCGGGCCAAGGTGGAGATCGCCATCGCTCGCGGCCGCAAGGCGCACGACAAGCGCGAGGCGCTGAAGGCCAAGGACTGGGCTCGCGACAAGCAGCGGCTGATGCGCGACCGCGGGTAGCGGTCGTCGGGTCCCACCTTCATCGTCATACCGGATGGCCGCGGGCCGGTCCGGGATCGCCAGCAGAAGCGGGGAGCGGTCGCGGCGCTCCGCTTCGCTGCGGCGGGGATCAAGAAGGTCCAATCCAAAAGAAAAGCCCGGCACTTGGCCGGGCTTTTTGATTCGATCCGAGAGAAAATCTCAGTCCTTGGCGCGCTCGACATAGGAGCCGTCGGCGGTCATCACCACGATGCGGGTGCCGACACCGATATGCGCCGGCACGGCCGAGCGCACGCCGTTGGAGAGTATGGCGGGCTTGTAGGAGGAGGAAGCGGTCTGCCCCTTCATCGCCGGCTCGGTCTCGACCACTTCCAGCACCATGCGCTGCGGCAGCTCGATGGCGATGGCGTTGCCCTCGTGCACCGACAGCATGACCTGCATGCCGTCGCTCAGATAGGCAGCCTGGTCGCCGATCACATCCGGCGACACCGCGATCTGGTCGTAGTTTTCCGGGTTCATGAAATGAAAGCCCTCGCCATCCGAATACAGGAAGGTGTAGGGCCGGTCCTCCACAAGGGCGCGCTCGACCTGCTCGGTGGTGCGGTAGCGCTCGGAGACCTTGGTGCCGTCGGAGATGCGGCGCATGTCGAGCTGGGTCACCGGGGTGCCCTTGCCGGGGTGGATGTTCTCGGCCGTGAGCACGACGTAGAGCCTGCCGTCCATGTCGACCACGTTGCCCTTGCGCAGCGTGCTGGCGATGACCTTGACCATTGCGGTCCTCTGGCTGTTGGGTGCGCCGCATCGCGCGGGGCACCGCTGGGATTCCGTTGCGGCCTCCTATACAAGCGCGCCCGCCTTCCGCCAACCCCGCCCGCATGGCGCACCGCGCACGCCGGAGAACCGCCGATGTCCTTTCCCGCTTCGCCCTGGTGGTCGCCCGATCGCCATGCCGACCGGCGCCCCTTCCTGATGGCGCGCCAGAAGATAACGACCGCGCTGCGCGGCTTTTTCGCGGCGCGGGATTTCGTCGAGGTGGAAACGCCGATCCTGCAGGTCTCGCCGGGCAACGAGACCCATCTCAAGGCGTTCGCCACCGAACTGGAGCGGCCGGACGGTTCCCGCACGCCGCGCTACCTGCACACCTCGCCGGAATTCACCGCCAAGAAACTGCTGGCGGCGGGGGAGGCGCGCCTGTTCACCTTTGCCCGCGTGTTCCGCAACGGTGAGCGGACGGCACTGCATCATCCTGAGTTCACCATGCTGGAATGGTACCGGGCGCATCAGGACTATCAGTCGCTGATGGAGGATTGCGCGGCGCTGCTGGCGGTGACGGCGGCGACCGTAGGGGCCACCGCCTTCCACTTCGGCGGCAAGGCGTGCGACGTCACGCTGGTGCCGGAGCGGCTCACCGTGGCGGAGGCCTTCAGCCGTTTCGCCGGCATCGACCTGATGCAAACCGTCGGCGTGGCGGCGAACGACCGCGACGGGCTCTGGCACGCGGCGCGCGCGGCCGGCATCCGGGTGGCGGGCGACGACAGCTGGGCCGATGTGTTCTCCCGGGTGATGGTCGAGAAGATCGAGCCGCAACTCGGTATCGGCCGGCCCACCGTCCTGTGCGACTACCCGGTCTCGGAGGCCGCGCTGGCGCGGGCCAGGCCGGACGATCCGCGCCTCGCCGAGCGCTTCGAGCTTTATGTCTGCACGGTCGAACTCGCCAACGCCTTCGGCGAACTGACCGACGCCGCCGAGCAGCGCCGCCGCTTCATCACGTGGATGGACGAGAAGCAGCGGCTCTATGGCGAGCGCTACCCGATCGACGAGGACTTCCTCGACGCCCTCGCGCGCATGCCGGAAGCCTCCGGCATCGCGCTTGGCCTAGACCGGCTGGTGATGCTGGCGTCCGGCGCCCCGCGCATCGAGGACGTGCTCTGGGCGCCGGTCGCGCCCTAGTCGGTGTCCTGACCGGTATCAGCCCAGCGCGTCGATATGCGCGCGCACCTTGGCGAATACGGCGTGGAACATTTCCGTGGTCAGCACGCCGGTATTGGTGTTGTAGCGCGAGCAATGATAGCTGTCGAAAAGCACCACCTCGCCCAGCCGGTGCACCGCGCCATGGGCGAATTTGTGATGCGAGAGCTTCTCGCCATGCGCCGCCAGCACCTGGTCGTGGGCGATCTTGCCCAGGGCGACGATGGCGCTGAGACTCGGCAGCAGGCCGATCGTGGCGGAAAGAAACGGCCGGCAGGTGCGCATTTCCTGCGTGGTCGGCTTGTTCTCCGGCGGCACGCAGCGCACGGCATTGGTCAGCCGGGAATCGAACAGCCGCAATGAATCGTCCGGCCGCGCCTCGAAGGTTCCGGTGGCGAAGCCGAATCTGATCAGGGTCGAATAGAGCAGTTCGCCGGCATAGTCGCCGGTGAACGGGCGGCCGGTGCGGTTGGCTCCGCGCAGCCCCGGTGCCAGCCCCACGATCAGCAGCCGCCCGTCGACCGGGCCGAAGGAGGGCACCGGGGCATTGTGCCAGTCGGGCTCCTGCCCGCGCCAGACCTCGCGGAAGGCGACGAGGCGCGGGCAGAGCGGGCAGTCGCGCTCCGGCTCGGCCAGGGCCGGGGCGGCGGAGAGCGCCGTTTGCATCGGCTCAGGCGTCCGAGGTGTCGTCGTCGGCCGAAGGCGCCGGCGTGCGGCGTTCGAGGAAGCGTGGCGTTTCCTGCATGCGGCCGGAACGGTCCGCCGGGTCGCGCCCGACCCGGGCCTGGAGGTCGACGAGGTCGAGGAACACGTCCGCCTGCCGGCGCAGTTCGTCGGCGATCATCGGCGGCTGGGTGTGGATGCTGGAGACCACCGTCACCCGCACGCCCTTGCGCTGCACCGCTTCCACCAGCGAACGGAAGTCGCCGTCGCCGGAGAAGATGACGATGTGGTCGACATGGCCGGCAAGCTCCATGGCGTTGACCGCCAGCTCGATATCCATGTTGCCACGCACCCGCCGGCGGCCCTGGCTGTCGGTGAATTCACGCGCCGGCTTCGTCACCACCGAGTAGCCATTATAGTCGAGCCAGTCGAGAAGCGGGCGGATCGACGAGTATTCCGTATCTTCAACCAATGTCGTGTAATAGAAGGCCCGGAGAACATAGCCGCGCCCTTGAAATTCCTTCAGCAGGCGCTTGTAATCAATGTCGAAGCCCAGCGACTTGGTGGCCGAGTACAGATTTGCCCCGTCAATAAAGAGGGCGATCTTTTCCATGCCGTTGACCATAACGAGAAAATACCCAGACTGATAGTTTTAATCGCGACCCGGTCACCCCCGTCAGGGGCACCCTATGTCCGCCCATACACATAACTGATTTGTGGCGGGCGCGAGACGGCGGGGCCGTTGTCCGCCGCTTTTAATCGCCGGATCGTGAGGAGATGGCGCCCCGTTCTGGCGTGGAAAGCTTGCCCCGCCGGCCGCATTGCTTTAAGGAGGCCGCTTCCCTTACACCGTCAGGAGTGCCGAGGCATGGCTCGCGTCACCGTCGAGGACTGCATCGACAAGGTCGACAATCGCTTCGAGCTGGTCCTTCTTGCCGGCCACCGCGCGCGCACCATCGCGTCCGGCTCGCCGATCACGGTTGACCGTGACAACGACAAGAACCCGGTCGTCGCCCTGCGCGAGATCGCCGACGAGACCATCTCGCCGGAGGATCTGCGCGAGGAGCTGATCCATTCGCTGCAGAAATTCACCGAGGTGGACGAGCCGGAGCCGGAGACGGTTCCGATGATCGCGTCCTCGGCGTCGTCCGGTGCCGACGATTCCGACATCATGCTCGACCGCATGACCGAGGAAGAACTGCTGGCCGGCCTGCAGGGCCTGGTGCCGCCGGAGCCGAGCGACGACGACGAAGGTTGATCGGGCTGGGTTGACCGGCTTGGGCTGACCGGCCCGGGCTGATCGCCGGAACATCTGTGTCGTGCGGCCCGGCCTGTGCCGGGCCGTTTGCATTTTGCCTGCATCTCCCGCGACATGCAGCTTGCACTGGCCGGGCTGGCGGACGATATCTAGCTTGGCGGCCGCCCCGGCCGATCTTTCTCGCGAGTTTCTGTCATGATGCGGCAGTACGAGCTCGTCGAGCGCGTGCGCCGGTACAACCCCAATACCGACGAAGCGCTGCTCGATCGCGCTTACGTCTATGCGATGCGGGCCCACGGCACGCAGAAGCGCGCCTCGGGCGATCCCTATTTCTCGCACCCGCTCGAAGTCGCCGCCATCCTGACCGACCTCAAGCTCGATGATGCCACCATCGTCGCGGCCCTGCTGCACGACACGATCGAGGACACCGACGCGACGCGCGACGAGATCGACAAGATCTTCGGCCCGCAGATCGGCGCGCTGGTCGAGGGCCTCACCAAGATCAAGAAGCTCGACCTCGTCTCCAAGCAGGCCAAGCAGGCCGAGAACCTGCGCAAGCTGCTACTCGCCATCGCCGATGACGTGCGGGTGCTGCTGGTCAAGTTCGCCGACCGGCTGCACAACATGCGCACGCTGAAATGGGTTCCGGAGGAGAAGCGCTCCCGCGTCGCGCAGGAGACGCTGGACATTTATGCCCCGCTGGCCGGGCGCATGGGCATGCACGACCTGCGCGAGGAGCTGGAGGACCTCTCCTTCCGCCAGCTGTCGGCGGAGGCCTATAATTCCATCCTCAGCCGCCTTCAGGCGCTGAAGGAGAACAATGGCGAACTCGTCGCCGCGATCGAGCGCGAGCTGTCCGACGCCGTCGCCCAGAAGGGCATCGCCGCCGTGGTCACCGGCCGCGAGAAGCGCCCCTATTCGATCTGGCGCAAGATGGAGCTGAAGTCCGTCGCCTTTGAGCAGCTCTCGGACATCTACGGTTTCCGCATCCTGGTCGACAGCGTGGAGGACTGCTACACCGCGCTCGGCGTCGTCCACACCAAGTGGCCGCTGGTGCCGGGGCGCTTCAAGGACTACGTCTCGACCCCCAAGCAGAACGACTATCGCTCGATCCACACCACGGTGGTCGGCCCCGGCCGGCAGCGCGTCGAGCTGCAGATACGCACCCGGCAGATGCACGAGATCGCCGAATACGGCATCGCCGCCCATGCCTTGTACAAGGACAATGGCGGGTCCGATCCGCTGACCCGTGATTCCAGCGCCTATGCGTGGCTGCGGCGCACCATCGAGTTGCTGGCGGAAGGCTCCAGCCCGGAGGAGTTCCTCGAACATACCAAGCTGGAGCTGTTCCACGACCAGGTGTTCTGCTTCACCCCCAAGGGAAGGCTGATCATCCTGCCGCGCCGGGCCACGCCGATCGACTTTGCCTATGCCGTCCACACCGGCGTCGGCGACCGGGCGGTCGGGGCGAAGATCAACGGCAAGATTTCGCCGCTGGTGTCCGAACTGCAGAATGGCGACGAGGTCGAGATCATCACCGCCTCCGGCCAGACGCCGCCGGCGGCATGGGAATCGATCGTCGTCACCGGCAAGGCGCGCGCTGCCATCCGCCGCGCCACCCGCGCCGCGGTGCGGGCGCAATATGCCGGGCTCGGCAAGAAGATCGTCGAGCGAGCGATCGTGCGGGCCGGCAAGGTGTTTTCCGAGGACAAGCTCGCCGCCTCGGTCGGCCGGCTCGCCCGTGCCTCGCTTGAGGATGTCTATGCGGCGGTCGGGCGTGGCGAGATGCGCTCGGACGACGTGGTGAAGGCGGTTCATCCCGAATGGACCGGCCCGCGCCCGGAAGAGCGCGCCGCGCTCAAGGGCGAGGGCTGGTTCGAGCTGGAGCAGGGACAGAGCCTCAAATTCAAGATTCCCGGCATCGAGAGCGACCCGGACCCGCAAACCGCCATCCCTATCCGCGGCATCAACCGCGAATTGCCGGTTCGCTTCGCTCCCAATGGCGGCGCGGTGCCGGGCGACCGCATCGTCGGCATCCTGTCGCCGGGCGAGGGGATCACCATCTACCCGATCCAGTCGCCGGCGCTGCAGGATTTCGAGGAGGAGCCGGAACGCTGGCTCGATGTGCGGTGGGATGTCGAGGAAGACGACCCGCAGCGTTTCCCGGTGCAGATCGTCGTCGTCGCCACCAACGAGCCCGGCTCGCTCGCCCAGGTGGCGCAGGTGATCGGCGAACGCGACGGCAATATCGAAAATCTGCGCATGTCCTCGCGCTCGGCCGACTTCACCCGCATGGTGATCGACATCGGCGTCTATGACCTGCGTCATCTCAACGGCATCATCGCCGATCTGCGCGCCCGCCCGGTGGTGTCGAGCGTGGAGCGGGTAAACGGCTGATAAGGAGCCGTTAACCCTGTTCGGCGTTTCCTCGGCAGTCCCGTGAGACGCCTCCAGGAAACACCGATGACCGAGCAGATCCAGGCCAATTTCCGCATCGCGGCGGGCGCCGTGAGGGCCTTCTGGGGCCGGGTCGCCGGCAACCGCCATCTGGTCGCCAGCGCCCGCGTCGAGCAACTGGCCGGGGAGGCCGCGCTGGCCTGCGTCCGCGCCCGCAGCCGCTGTGTGGACCGCGGATTGCCTTCCGCCGGCGCGTGAGCGGGCCGGCCGATGACGGATGGGTGACGCCGCCCCACGGATGGGCTATCACCCGAACCGTTCAGAAACCTGCTCCGGGCATTCGAGATGACACAAGACGAGGTCGTGGCCGAGTTCCGTGCCGCCGGCGCGCTGCTGGAGGGGCATTTCATCCTCTCCTCGGGCCTGCGCAGCCCGGTCTTCCTGCAGAAGATGTTCATCTTTCAGGACCCGGTGCGCACCGAGCGCCTGTGCAAGGCGCTGGCGCAGAAGGCTGAGGCTGCCTTCGGCAGGATCGACTATGTGGTGTCGCCGGCCGTCGGCGGCATCGTGCCGGGCTACGAGACCGCCCGCCATCTCGGCGCCAAGGCGGTGTTCGTCGAGCGCGAGGGCGGCACCTTCCAGCTCCGGCGCGGCTTCACCATTCCCCCCGAGGCGAGGGTGCTGATGGTGGAGGACATCGTCACCACCGGCCTGTCGTCGCGCGAATGCCTGGCCTCGATCGCCGAGCACACAACCAATGTCGTGGGCGCCGCCTGCCTGATCGACCGCTCCAACGGCAAGGCCGATCTCGGCGTGACGCTGGTCTCGCTGGCCCGGCTCGACATTCCCGCCTATCCCGCCGACGCGCTGCCGCCGGAACTCGCGGCGCTGCCGCCGATCAAGCCCGGCTCGCGCGGCATACAGGGGGCGAAGGCGTGACCCGCATCGTTCCTCCCATCCGCCTCGGCGTCAATGTCGACCACGTGGCCACCATCCGCAACGCCCGCGGCGGCGATCTGCCCGATCCGGTGCGCGCCGCCGAACTCGCCTGCGCCGCCGGTGCCGACGGCATCACCGCTCATCTGCGCGAGGACCGCCGCCACATCCGCGACAGCGACATGCGCCGCTTGCGCGACCGGCTGAGCGTGCCGCTGAACTTCGAGATGGCGGCGACCGACGAGATGGTCGCCATCGCCCTCGAATATCGCCCGCACGCCACCTGCCTGGTGCCGGAGCGGCGTGAGGAGCGCACCACCGAAGGCGGGCTCGACGTCATCGGCGGTGGCGTCGATCTCGCCCATAAGGTCGAGAAGCTCGCCCATGCCGGCATCCGTGTCTCGCTGTTCGTGGCGCCCGACGAGGACCAGATCGCCCGTGCCGCCGATATCGGCGCGGCGGTGATCGAGCTGCACACCGGGGCCTGGTGCGAATTCCTCGCCGCCGGCGAGACGGGGAGCGCCGAGGCGGAACTGGCGCGCCTGCTTGAGGCGGCCGCGCACGGGAGCGCGCTCGGGCTCGAAATCCATGCCGGCCATGGCCTCGACTTCGCCACGGCGGAGATAATCGCCGCCGTCGAGCCGGTGCGCGAACTGAACATCGGCCATTTCCTCATCGGCGAAGCCATCTTCGTCGGCCTCGAGGGCGCGATACGCCAGATGCGAACCGGCATGGCGCGCGGCCGCGCCCGGCTCGGCGCGCCGCAGGCGGCGTGAGGGAGGGCCGGACATGATCCTCGGCATCGGCTCCGACATCACCGACGCAAGGCGCGTCGCCGAAGTGCTGGAGCGGCACGGCGAGCGTTTCCTCGACCGGGTGTTCACGCCGGTCGAGCGCGCCAAATCCGACCGCCGCACCCGCCGCGCCGAGAGCTATGCCAAGCGCTTCGCCGCCAAGGAAGCCTGCGCCAAGGCGCTCGGCACCGGGCTGGCGCAGGGCGTGTTCTGGCGCGACATGGGCGTGGTCAACCTGCCCTCCGGCCGCCCCACCATGCTGCTGACCGGCGGCGCGAAGGCGCGGCTCGACGCCATCACCCCGGCCGGCTTCGAGGTTCAGATCGACCTCACCATCACCGATGACGGCCCGCTCGCCCAGGCTTTCGTCATCATCAGCGCGGTTCCCGCTTCGCACGGCGGGTAGGGCGCGCTGACGCCGCGTAACCTCGTGCGATCGTGAGCGGGGCGCGTTGCCGCGGCCTCGCCGAGCGGCTATAGGAGCGCACGGCCGCCCTGCGTGGCGCACGCCGTGCCGCTGAGCGCACCGGAAGGCAACATGACGTCGACCACCGAACCGAAGAAGAAGGAAGGCGGCCTCGGCGAGACCGTGAAGGTCATCCTTCAGGCGTTCCTGATCGCCCTGCTGATCCGGACTTTCCTGTTCCAGCCGTTCAACATCCCCTCCGGGTCGATGAAAGAGACGCTGCTGGTCGGCGACTACCTCTTCGTCTCCAAGTTCAGCTATGGCTACAGCCGCTTCTCGCTGCCGCTGTCGCCGCCGCTGTTTGACGGGCGCATCCTCGGCTCGACGCCGAACCGTGGCGACGTGGTGGTGTTCAAGCTGCCGCGCGACGAGAGCACCGACTACATCAAGCGGGTGATCGGCCTGCCGGGCGACGAGATCCAGATGATCGGCGGGGTGCTGCACATCAACGGCGTGGCGGTGAAGCGCGAGGACGCCGGCTACTGGATGGACGACGAGGGCAATGGCCGGGTAGAGCGCGTGAAGCGCTGGACCGAGACGCTGCCCAACGGCGTGAGCTATTACACGCTCGACCTCGTCGACAACGGCTTCTACGACAATACCGAGGTCTACAAGGTGCCGCCCGGCCATTACTTCATGATGGGCGACAACCGCGACAACTCCACCGACAGCCGGGTGCTCAGCCAGGTCGGCTATGTACCCTATGAGAACCTGATCGGCCGGGCGCAGATCATCTTCTTCTCGGTGAAGGAAGGTGACGCCGCCTGGCAGTTCTGGAAATGGCCCTGGACGGTGCGCTGGGACCGCCTCTTCTCCTTCGTGCGATGACGCGGGCCAAGTCGCGCGTCCCCGACGACGCCGGCCTCGACGCGCTGGAAGCAGCCCTGGGCCATGCCTTCGCCGATCGCGCGCATCTGCGCCTCGCTCTGACCCATATCAGCTCGGTGACCGGCGTTCAGGGATCGAAGGCGCGGGTGCGCTCCTATCAGCGGCTGGAATTCCTCGGCGACCATGTGCTGGGGCTGGTCGTCTCCGACATGCTGTACCGCGCCTATCCGCAGGCGGAGGAGGGCGAGCTGTCGCGCCGCCTCGCCGATCTCGTCTGCGAGGATGCCTGCGCCGAAGTGGCGCTCGCCATGGGGCTCGGCCCGCATCTGCGCCTCGGCGCCGGCGAGGACCGTTCCGGTGGGCGCGAGCGCCCGGCCATTCTCGCCGACGTGGTCGAGGCGGTACTGGCAGCGGTCTATCTCGACGCCGGCTATCCCGCCGCCGAGGGCGTGGTGGAGCGCTTCTGGCGCGCCCGCCTCGCCGTCCCCGGCAGCTCCGCGCGCGACCCGAAGACAGCGTTGCAGGAATGGGCGCAGGGGCGGGGCCTGCCGCCGCCGCATTACCGGCTGGTCGAGCGCTCCGGTCCCGATCATAATCCCGAATTCCGGATCGCCGTCGACGTGCCGGGCTTCGAGCCGGTCGAGGCGACCGGCTCCTCCAAGCAGAACGCGCAGAAGACCGCCGCTGCGGCATTTCTCCAACGGGTCACGCAATGAACGACATCAGCGACGAGACACCCGACGAGGCCCGCGAAAACACCCGCTGCGGCTTCGTCGCCCTCATCGGCACGCCCAACGCCGGCAAGTCGACGCTCACCAACGCGCTGGTCGGCACCAAGGTGTCGATCGTCTCGCACAAGGTGCAGACCACGCGCTCGCTGGTGCGCGGCATCGCGATCGAAGGCGCGACGCAGATCGTGCTGGTCGACACCCCCGGCATTTTCGCCCCCAAGCGCCGGCTGGAGAAGGCCATGGTGCGCTCCGCCTGGAACGGGGCGGGGGACGCGGACGCCGTGGTGCTGCTGATCGATGCCCGCGCCGGCCTCAACGAGGACGTCGAATCCATCATCCGCGGCCTCGCCGATGTGCGCCGCCCGCGTGCGATCCTGCTCAACAAGATCGACCTGGTGAAGCGCGAGAGCCTGCTGGAGCTCGCCGCCAGGGTCGCCGAACTCACCAGCTTTGACCGTCTGTTCATGGTCTCCGCCCTCGCGGGTGACGGCCTCAAGGAACTGCGGCAGTGGCTGGCGGAAATCCTTCCCCTCGGCCCGTGGCTTTATCCCGAGGACCAGATTTCCGACGCGCCGATGCGCTCGCTGGCGGCGGAGATCACCCGCGAGAAGCTGTTCCACCGGCTGCACGAGGAACTGCCCTACCGCTCGACGGTGGAGACCGACTCCTGGCAGGAGCGCAAGGACGGCTCGGTGCGCATCGAACAGACCATCTTCGTCGAGCGCGAGAGTCAGCGGAAGATCGTGCTCGGCAAGGCGGGCGAGACCATCAAGGCGATCTCGATGGCGGCACGCAAGGAACTCACCGATATCGTCGAGGCGCCGGTCCACCTGTTCCTGTTCGTCAAGGTGCGCGAGAACTGGGCCGACGACCCCGCCCGCTACCGCGAGATGGGGCTGGATTTCCCACAGGAGTGAGGCCGCCCGATGGAGTGGTCCGACGAGGGCATCATTCTCGGCGTGCGCCGCCACGGTGAGTCCAGTGCCATCGTCGAACTAATGACCGCCAGCCACGGCCGCCATCTCGGCCTGGTGCGGGGTGGCGGATCACGCCGGCAGGCGGCCTCGTTGCAGGCGGGAAACGGCGTGCAGGTGACCTGGCGCGCCCGGCTCGACGAGCACCTCGGCGCCTTCGCGCTGGAAGTCACCGCGCCGCGTGCCGGCCGGCTGATGGGGCAGGCGCATTCCGCCTTCGCGCTCAGCCATATAGGCAGCCTTGTTCGCCTGCTGCCGGAGCGTGATCCGCATCCGGCGCTGCACGCCATGCTCGTCACCATGGTCGAGCATCTCGATCATCCGCGCCTCACCGGGATGATGGTCGCCCGGTTCGAACTGACCATGCTGGCCGAACTCGGCTTCGGCCTCGATCTGGAAAGCTGCGCGGCGACCGGCGGGCGCAACGACCTGCTCTATGTGTCGCCCAAATCCGGCCGCGCGGTCAGCCGCGATGCCGGCGCGCCGTGGCAGGCCAGGCTGTTCAACTTGCCCTATTTCCTCGTCGGCGAGGTCGCCGAGCCGCCATTGCCGGAGGATGTCGAGGCCGCCTTCGCGCTCACGGGCCACTTTCTGGCGCGGCGCGTCTTCGACCCGCGCGGCCTGCCGCTGCCGGACGCCCGGGCCTCGCTGATCGCGGCGCTCAAGCGGCCCGGTGGATAGATTTGCACGGGCGCGTTCGCGTCTTGTTCCCGGCGCCGCTTCGCGGTAGCAAAAGGCATGGGTGAGCCACCGATTCCGACCGATGATGGCACGATCGAACCGATCGGGCTGAAGGCGGCGCTTGAAGAGCGCTACCTCGCCTATGCCCTTTCCACCATCATGCACCGGGCGCTGCCGGACGCGCGCGACGGCCTGAAGCCGGTGCATCGCCGTATTCTGTACGGCATGCGTCTGCTGCGGCTCGATCCCGGCGGCGGCTTCCGCAAGAGCGCCAAGATCGTCGGCGACGTGATGGGTTCATTCCACCCGCACGGCAATGCGGCGATCTATGACGCCATGGTGCGGCTGGCGCAGGACTTCTCGCAGCGTTATCCGCTGGTCGACGGGCAGGGCAATTTCGGCAATATCGACGGCGACAACGCCGCCGCCGAACGCTACACCGAGGCCCGCCTGACCGAGGTGGCGCGCCTCATTCTCGAGGGTATCGACGAGGACGCGGTCGATTTCCGGCCCAATTACGACGGCACGACGGAAGAGCCGGTCGTCATGCCGGGCGCCTTCCCCAACCTTTTGGCCAATGGTTCGACCGGCATCGCGGTCGGCATGGCGACATCGATCCCGCCGCACAACGCGGCGGAGCTGATCGACGCCAGCCTGCACCTCATCGACAACCCGCAGGCCACCACCGACGATTTGCTGGCCTTTGTGAAGGGCCCCGACTTCCCGACCGGCGGCGTCATCATCGAGTCCCCGTCCTCGATCGCCGATGCCTACGCCACCGGCCGCGGCGGCTTCCGGCTGCGGGCGCGGTGGGAGAAGGAGGAGACCGGGCGCGGCACCTATGTGATCGTCGTCACCGAGATTCCCTATGGCGTGCCGAAATCCCGTCTGGTCGAGAAGATCGCCGACCTGCTGAACGAGAAGAAGCTGCCGCTTCTTGCCGATGTGCGCGACGAATCGGCCGAGGATGTGCGCCTCGTGCTGGAGCCACGTGCGCGAAATGTCGACGCCGAACTGCTGATGGAGAGTCTGTTCCGGCTGACCGAGCTGGAAACCCGCTTCCCGCTCAACATGAACGTACTGGTCGGCGGGCAGGTGCCGAAGGTGGTGAGCCTGCTGGAGGCTCTGCGCGAATGGGTCGACCATCGCCGCGAGGTGCTGCTGCGCCGCTCGCGCCATCGCCACGCCCAGATCGAGCACCGGCTGGAAGTGCTCGGCGGCTACCTCATCGCCTATCTCAACCTCGACGAGGTGATCGCCATCATCCGCGAGGAGGACGAGCCCAAGCCCGCCCTCATGAAGCGCTTCGAGCTGAGCGACGTGCAGGCGGAAGCCATTCTCAACATGCGGCTGCGCAGCCTGCGCAAGCTCGAGGAATTCGAGATCCGCAAGGAGCACGACGCGCTCACCAAGGAGAAGGACGGCATCGAGAAGCTGCTCGCCTCCGAGGCGCGGCAATGGAAGACGGTCGCCGCGCAGCTCGCCGAGACCCGCAAGATGTTCGCCCCCGAGACCGGGCTCGGCCGCCGCCGCACCACCTTCGGGGAGGCGTCGGTGCACAAGGCGGATGCGGTGATCGAGGCGCTGGTCGAGCGTGAGCCGATCACCGTCGTGGTGTCGGAAAAGGGCTGGATCCGGGCGCTGAAGGGTCACGTCGCCGATCTTTCGGCTCTTGCCTTCAAGGGCGACGACCAGCTCAAGATCCGCTTCTTCACCGAGACCACGGCGAAGCTGCTGGTGTTCGCCAGCAATGGCCGCTTCTATACGCTCGATGCCTCCAAGCTGCCGGGCGGACGCGGCCATGGCGAGCCGCTGCGCCTCTCGATCGAGCTGGAGCAGGAGGCCGACATTCTCGACGTGCTGCCCTATGTGGGCGGGCGCCGGCTGCTGGTGGCGGCGAAGGAGGGACGCGGCTTCCTGGTCGCCGAGGACGACTGCCTCGCCAATACCCGCAAGGGCAAGCAGGTGCTCGGCGTCGATGCGCAGGAGGCGGTGAAGGTGGTGGTGGCCGCTGGCGACAGCGTCGCGGTCATCGGCGAGAACCGCAAGCTGCTGGTGTTCCCGCTGTCGCAGATCCCGGAGATGACCCGCGGGCGCGGCGTGCGGCTGCAGCGCTACAAGGACGGCGCGATGAGCGACGTGAAGGTGTTCGCCGCCGCCGACGGCCTGACCTGGACCGACACGTCGGGCCGCACCTGGACCGTGACCGATCTCGCCGAATGGCGCGGCGAGCGCGCCGGCGCCGGCCGCCTGCCGCCCAAGGGGTTCCCCCGCAACAACAGGTTCGGCTGAGGCGCGCCGGGGGGGGGAGCCGGTCGCTATCGCTCTCCGCGACGCGGCACCGCGATGCGTTATTCCTCCACCCGCAGCCAGCCTGCCGGCGCGAGCCGCTCCTGCGGCAGGAAACGGCGCTTGTAGTTCATCTTGTCGGAGCCTTCGACCCAGTAGCCGAGATAGACATAGGGCAGGCCCATGGCCTTCGCCTTGGTGACATGATCGAGAATCATGAAGGTGCCGAGCGAGCGCTCGGCTTCTTCAGGGTCGTAGAAGGAATAGACCATGGACAGGCCGTCGGCGAGCACGTCTGTCAGCGCCACGCCGTAGAGCGCGCCCTGGCCCCGCCCGCTCACTGCGGTGCCCGGCCCGTGCCGGCGATACTCGATCAGCCGGGTGCGGACATGGCTGTCCTCCACCATCATCGCGTAGTCGAGCACGGTCATGTCGGCCATGCCGCCATCCGAGTGCCGGCTGTCGAGATAGCCGCGAAACAGTGAATACTGCTCGGCGGTGGGGATGGCGGCGCGGATGTCGCCGACCAGATCGACGTTGACGTGGCGCACACGGCGGAAGCTGCGGGTCTCACGAAAATCGTCGACACACACCCGCACCGAGACGCAGGCGCGGCACTGCTCGCAGGCCGGGCGATAGGCGATCGACTGGCTGCGCCGGAACCCGCCATGGGTCAGCACGTCGTTGAGCTGGGTGGCGCGCTCGCCGACCAGATGCGTGAAGACCTTCCGCTCCCATCGGCCCGCCAGATAGGGGCAGGGGGAGGGTGCGGTCAGGTAGAACTGCGGTGTGTCGCGCGAATGTTCGGTCACGGCTTGTTCACGTTGCGAAGGCGTCAAGGATTGCGCGCCCCGGCCGCGACGTCAAAGCCTGCGTTCGCCGCTCACCGGGTTTGTCAGCGATAGCGGCGCAATTCGTCGGCGCGCGCCTCGTCATTGGTCACCACCGTGCCGACGACGAAGTCGTGGACGAGCCGCTTGCGGCGGTTGAGCAGCCCGACGACCGCCACCAGCGGCGTGAATACGCTCATCGACACCCAGAACAGCACGAGGCTGACCACGGCCAGCAGCGGGGTCATCGGCGCCCCGTACCAGAGCCGCATCTCGATCCCCATCGCCCGCATGCCGATGGTGGCCGAGCGCGGCCCGCCGAGCGTCAGCCCGGTATAGACCAGCGCCCAGACCACGAAGCCCGGCCCCAGCAGCCCGAACAGGAACCAGCCGAGCCCAAGGGTGAGGAAGCCGAACACAAAGATCAGCAAAGCGGCCGCGCCGACCGGCACGCAGATCATTACCGCGTCGATCAGAAACGCCAGGAACCGGCGGAACAGCACGCCACGGAAATATTCCGGCTCGACGAGCGGATCGAAGGCGTAGGGCCTCGCTTCGTCGCCATTGCGGGTGTCGAACATGCCGGTCTCCTCCTCCACCGTCAGGTGGTGGCGCGTGTCGGTGCCGGCAAGGGGGCCGACGAGTGGGCCGGCAAGTTCTAACTGGCCGACTGCCAGTCGACCCGCACCACGTCCATGCCATTGTCGATCAGCGCCCGGTAGACGTCGTCGGCATGGGCACGGTCGCGGGTCTCGACCGTCACGTCGAGGCGCGCGCCCTTGGCGTGGACGTCGAGGAAATGGCGCTTGTGCTCCACTTCGAGGATGTTGGCGCCGAGGCTGCCGAGCAGGCCGGCAATGATGCCGAGTTCGCCCGGCCGGTCCAGCATGGAAAAACGGAACGAGACGATCCGCTCCTCCCGCTCCAGCTCGCGCATCATGATGGAGGCGACGATGCGCGGGTCGATATTGCCGCCCGACACCACCAGCCCGACCTTGCGGCCGCGAAAGCGCTCCGGGTCGGCGAGCAGTGCCGCGAGGCCGGCGGCGCCGGCGCCCTCGGCCAGCGTCTTCTGCTGGGTCAGGAACAGGTTCACCGCCCGCTCGATGGTCGGCTCGCCGACCAGCACCACGTCCGACACCAGCGCGGAAACCAGCTCGCGCGTCAGCACGCCGGCCTGCTTGACCGCGATGCCTTCCGCCAGCGTCGCGCCCTCGCAGGGCAGCGATTGCTGGTGCAGCGCGTTCCACATCGAGGGGTAGAGCCGCGTCTCGACGCCGACGATCTCGATGTCGGGCCGCATGTCGCGCGCGGCGACCGCCATGCCGGCGATCATGCCACCGCCGCCGACCGGCACCAGCAGCGCGTCGAGGTCGGGTGCGTCTTCCAGCATCTCGGCGGCGATGGAGCCCTGGCCGGCGATGACGTGGCGGTCGTCATAGGGGTGAACCCAGACGAGGTGCTCGGCCTGGGCGATGCGGTCGGCCTCCTCAGAGGCGTCGCCGACCGATTCGCCGTGCAGCACCACCCGCGCGCCATGCGCCTCGGTGGCCGCGACCTTCACGATCGGCGTGTGCCTGGGCATGACGATGGTGGCGCGGATGCCGAGCCGTGCGGCATGATAGGCTACGGCCTGCGCATGGTTGCCGGCCGACATGGCGACGACGCCGGCGGCGCGTTCGTTCGGCAAGAGGCTGGAGAGCTTGGTCAGCGCGCCGCGCTCCTTGAAGCTCGCCGTGACCTGCAGGTTCTCGTATTTCACATAGACATGGGCGCCCGTAATCGCCGAGAGGCGCGGCGCCGGCAGGGTGGGCGTGCGCAGCACCGCGCCGTCCAGCAGCTTGCGTGCGGCGGCGACATCGGCGGGGGTTACGGGCAAAGTCATCGAACCACTCAGAATTCTCGCGGCGAAGGTGCCGCACGCTGGAGAAGGCCTCCCGGCCGCAGAATGAGAACGGCCACCAGAAGGCAATAGATCACCACGTCGCGATACGCGATATCGAAGGCGGACGACCACACGATTTCGACGCCGGCGACGAGGGCGGCGCCCAGCAATGCGCCCGGCACCGAGCCAATGCCGCCAATAATTGCCGAAATCAAGGCTTTGAGCGTCATCGACAGCCCTTCGCCGGGCGTAATCGTTCCATAAGCCACCACCAGGGCCGCTCCGGCAAGCCCGGCGCAGCCCCCCGCCAGTGCGAAGGTGCCCCCCACCAGCCGTGGCACCCGTACGCCGACGAGCGCCGCCATCAGCGGATCGTCGGCATGGGCGCGCCAGGCGCGGCCATAGCCGGTAAACCGGACGAGGCCCAGCAACAGCGAGATGCCGGTCAGGGTAAGTCCTGCCGCCAGTAACTGCGCCGGCGTCGCGGTGGCGACGAACCCGTCCTGTCCGGCGACGAAGATCGGCCGGTTGAGCAGCGCCGGCAGCCAGTTCTCGCGATTGGGAGCGGTGAGGCGGAACAATTCCGCCAGCACGATGGCGACGGCGAGCGTGGCGATCAGCACCGGCTGGGGCGAGCGCACCCGCGCGGCGACCGGCACGAACACCGTGCGTCCGATCATCCAGCTCAGCAGCGCCGCTCCCGCAATCCCGGCCAGCAGGGCCGTTGCCAGCCCGAGCGGGCCGATGCGTCCCGCCGCGCCCGCGAGGCTGACCGCGACCAGCATGTAGACGCCGCCGGCCACCGCCACCTCGCCGAAGGCAAGGTTGATCCGGCCATAAAGGCCGTGCACCAGCGCGAAGCCGGTGGCGACCAGGCCGTAGACGCCCATCAGTACAAGGCCGCCCAGCACCTGCTGGAGCCAGTAGGCACCGCGCGGCCCAAGCCGGAACAGCGGGCTGCCGCGCGCTTCGGGCTGCGCCTCCTCCAGCCACCAGCGCTTGAGGATGTAGAGCTTCACCTCGCCCAGCGGTGCGCCATCCGCGAGGGCGGCGACGAGGTCGAAGCGCCCGGCGCCGGTCTGCGCGGCGAACCGGCAGATCAGTTCGTGGGGGGCGCTGCCGAGGGGCCCGCGCGCCCGGTAGGTGTAGCGCAGCGCCGCGGCGGCGTTGCGGACCGGGGCGAGCTGCGTCTCGACGATCTCCGTACCCTCGTCGTGCAGCGCCGGGGCCACCGCCCGGCAGATGCGGGCCTGGTCGGCATCGATCACCGAGCCGCAGCCGGCCAACTGCAAGCCGAGGCAGATCAAGGCAAGTTGCAGCAGGAGGTGGCAGCAGCGCGCGCAGCCGGGCATTGCAGCTGGCGCTCGCAGTCGCTAGGCGTCGCGGGCCAGCTTTTCGGCCACGCGCGGCGCGAAGTAGGTGAGGATGCCGTCGGCGCCAGCGCGCTTGAAGGCCATCAGGCTCTCCATCATCGCCTTGTCGCCATCGAGCCAGCCATTGCGGGCGGCGGCCTCGATCATCGCGTATTCACCCGACACCTGATAGGCGAAGGTCGGCAGGCCGAAGGCCTCCTTCAGCCGGTAGACGATGTCGAGATAGGGCAGGCCGGGCTTGACCATCAGCATGTCGGCGCCTTCCTCGATGTCGAGCGCCGCCTCGCGCAGCGCCTCCATGCCGTTGGCCGGGTCCATCTGGTAGGTGCGCTTGTCGCCCTTGAGGCAGCCGGTGGAGCCGACCGCGTCGCGGAACGGCCCGTAGAAGGCGGATGCGTATTTGGCGCTGTAGGCGAGAATCTGCGCGTCGAGATGGCCACCGGCATCGAGCGCGCGGCGAATGGCGCCGACGCGCCCGTCCATCATGTCGGAGGGGGCGATGACGTCGGCGCCGGCATCGGCCTGCACCAGAGCTTGCTCGACCAGCACGGCCACGGTCTCGTCGTTGAGGATGCGCCCGTTCGCGTCGAGCAGCCCGTCATGGCCGTGGCTGGTATAGGGGTCGAGCGCCACGTCGGTGATCAGGCCGATCTCCGGCACCGCGTCCTTGATCGCCCGCAGCGTACGGCAGACCAGATTGCCCCCGTTCAACGCCTCGCGCCCGTCGACCGTGCGCAGCGCGGGGTCGGTATAGGGAAACAGCGCCAGCGCCGGAATACCCATTCGCGCCGCCCGTTCGGCCTCGCGCACCGCCTCGTCGACGGTGAGCCGCTCGACACCCGGCATGGAGCCGATCGGGGTGCGCTCGCTCTGGCCGTCCCTGACGAAGATCGGCCAGATCAGGTCGGCCACGGTGAGCGTGTTCTCGCGCAGCAGCTGGCGCGCCCATTCGGATTTGCGGTTGCGGCGCGGACGCTGCACCAGTTCGAGCGTCGACGACGCATCCGGCCGACCGGAGGGCTCGGGATGGACGGGACGCGGACGGGCGAAGGGAATGGTCATGGACACGCTCGCAAAGACACCCGCCAGGAGGGCGGAATCCCGCCGCGTCGCCTCCGGCGCGGCACTTTCGAATGGTTATAGCTCCATACCGCGTCGCGCGCGACCTCTTCACCCGGGCGATTGCGTATAAGCCCGGCATCAGGTCGCGGGGCATGTTGACGCGGTTCGCCGGGAGCATCGTCCGAAGTCCGGCTTTGCGTTGCGGCGAGAAAGCCTTAAGTGGCGGAACACCGGTAGTGGCGAGGCATCGACGTGGACGACATGACCGCAGACATCGGCATCAGCTTCGCGAGGCGCGGGGCCGCCGGCATCGTGACGCTCGATCGCCCGCGAGCGCTGAATGCGCTCGACCACGCCATGGTCAAGGCGATGGACGCCACGATGCGCGCCTGGATCGACGATCCCCGCATCGCCCATGTGGTGCTGCGCTCCGCTCATGAGCGCGCGTTTTGCGTCGGCGGCGACGTGCGCGCCATGGCCGAACTCGGCCGCACCGGCCGCAAGGAGGAAGCGCGGCAGTACTGGCGCGACGAATACGCGCTGGACTATCTCATCGCCCGCTATCCCAAGCCTTTCGCCTCGCTGGTCGACGGGTTGTGCTTCGGCGGCGGATTCGGGCTCAGCGGCCACGGGCGGTACCGCATCGCGGGCGAACATCTCGGCTTCGCCATGCCTGAGGTCGCCATCGGCCTGTTTCCCGATGTCGGCGGCACCTATGTGCTGCCGCGCCTGCCCGGCTGGAGCGGCACCTGGCTCGCCATGACCGGCGCCCGCATCGGCATGGCGGACGCGGTTGCGCTCGGCCTCTATACCCACCACATACCGGCTGTCCGCTGGCCGGAGTTGATCGACGCGCTGGCGGCGGGCGAGGCGATGCAGGGAGCGATCACCCGGTTGGCGGTCCGTCCGCCGGCGCCCGCCCTGGCGCATCTCTACCCCCATATCGACCGCATCTTCGCCGGCGGCTCGGTGGCGGCGATCGTGATCGCGCTGCAGAAGGTGGGCGAAGGGGAGGGCGAGGCCGCCGAATTCGCCCGAGTCCAGCTGGAAACAATCCGCCGCGCCTCGCCGACCAGCGTGCACATTGCCTTCCAGCAGATGCAGCGCGGGCTCGGCCTCGATCTCGCCGGCTGCCTCGGGCTGGAATTCCGGCTGGTGACGCGCCTGCTCGACCAGCCGGACTTCTTCGAGGGCGTGCGCGCGCTGCTGGTGGACAAGGACCAGAGGCCGGTCTGGCAGCCGGCGCGGCTGGAGGATGTCGACCCCGCCGCGCTCGCCGCCCTGTTCGACGAGCCGCTCGCCGACGAATTGCTGCTCGCCTGAGCGCTTTTTGGAGTATGCAAGCGCCATGAGTTCGCCCTACGACCCCATCGACGCCACGCTCGGCGCAGCCGGCACGCGCATGCCGCTGTGGCAGTCGCGCGTGGTCCTCTATCTCCGCTGCCTCGCCGGCTTCCTGATGGTGAAGACCGTTTACAGCTGGACGCTGATCTGCGGCGTGTGGGATGGCGACACCAGCCGCTTCGAGATGCTCTCGCTCGCCGCCAAGTCGGCGGTGATCTGGGCCGCTATCATGAACCCGGTCGCCGCCGTCGGGCTGTGGCTCGGCGCCTCATGGGGCGTCGTGCTGTGGCTGGTGACGGCGATGGTGCAGATCCTCATCAACGCCTCCGCTCCGGAGGGCGTCGGCCGGCTGATGATCGTCGCCGCCATCGAGACGGTGCTGGTCGCCGTCTACGCCTTCCTCACCTACAGGGCGGCGCGCGAAAGCGAGAACTGAGTTTCATCTTTCATTAACCCGTTGCGGTGACGAAGGATTCAGCCTGTCGCTTAAACCCATCTTAGCCGCGCCTCGCCAGACTTCCGGCCACATGAGAGGGAGCCAATCCCCCTTCGAGACCGGGATGCGATCCATGCGAGCAGGTCAGGCGACCAATGTCGTCAGCTTCAACGAGGCCGAGGAAGAACGGCGGGAGGCGATCCGCCCGCTCTATCAGGAAGCGGTGACTCTGGTGGAGCGGCTGCACCGGCGGCTGCTGGATGTCGTGAAGGACGAACTCGACCGGCGCGGGCGCGACGACATCAACGCGGTACAGGCGCTGCTGCTGTTCAACATCGGCGATGCCGAACTCACCGCCGCCGAGCTGCGCACGCGGGGCTACTATCTCGGCGCCAATGTCTCCTACAATCTCAAGAAGCTGGTCGAGGCCGGCTTTCTCGACCATCGCCGCTCGCGGGTGGACCGGCGCGCGGTGCGCATCCGGCTGACGCCGAAGGGTACGGAAGTGCGCGACGTCGTCGAGGGCCTGCACGTCAAGCACCTCGCCACCATCGAGCAGATCGGCGGCATCGGCCCGCAGGATTTCCAGCACCTCAACAAGGCGCTGAACCGGTTGGAGCGGTTCTGGACCGACCAGATCCTCTATCAGCTCTGAGCTGTCGGCGGGTTCACCTCAACGCTGAAGAAATCCCTCCAATGTATTGGCAACGTTGATGCCGATCGCCTCAACCGCGTAGCCGCCTTCCATCACGAACAGGGTCGGGCGGTCGAGCGCGGCGATCCGCGCGCCGATCTTCAGATAGTCCGGGCTGTCGAGCTTGAACTGCGATATCGGGTCGTCCTTGTAGGTGTCGACGCCGAGCGAGACGATCACCACGTCCGGCCCGTAGTCGGCAATACGCGTGCAGGCGGTGTCGAGCGCGGCGCCCCAGCCCGCGTAATCGGTGCCCCAGCGCAGCGGGAAATTGGCGTTGAAGCCCTCCCCGGCGCCGGCCCCGGTCTCGTCGGTATAGCCGAGAAAATAGGGGAACTCCTGCGCCGGGTCGGCGTGGATGTTGCAGACCAGCACGTCGGGCCGGTCGTAGAAGATGGCTTGCGTGCCATTGCCGTGATGGTAGTCGACGTCGAGGATGGCGACGCGCGCGGCCCCCAGGTCGCGGAAGGCCTGCGCCGCGACGGCGGCATTGTTGATGAAGCAGTAGCCGCCCATCGTTGCCGCATGGGCGTGGTGGCCCGGCGGCCGGCACAGCGCGAAGGCCGATTTCTCGCCGCCCGCCATGAGGTCGACCCCGGTCAACGCGCTGTCGGCGCCGGCCTGCACGGCATCCCAGGTTCCGGCGACCATGCAGCAGCCGGCGTCGAAGGAGAAATGCCCGAGCTTGCCGTCGATGCTTTCCGGCTCCAGGTCGGTTCGCATGCCCGGCGCCCGCCAGAAGCTCGGCAGTGCGGGGAAATCGCGCCCGTCCGCCGTCCACATCTGCCACGCACTGGCGAGGAAGCGGACATAGGCCTCCTCATGCACCTTCAGCAGCGGGTCGAGGCCATGCGCCGCCGGCTCGATCAGTGTGCCGAAGGGGCGCTCGCCGACGGCGTTGAGGATCATCGCCACCCGCTCGGGCTTCTCGAAGGCCGGAACGACCTGTCCGTTCATCAGTTCGACGTGGCCGGAATGGCCGAGATGGCGCGGCGAGTGGATGATCTTCATGCGGAGCGTTCCGGATTCGCGAACCAGGTGAGGGCGGGACGATACGCGGCCACGGCACCCGCTGTCATCCGTCGCAGGCAGACATCGGCAACCCGCCATGTCGCACGGTTCCGCTCGAGTTGCCGGGTGGATGCAAGGCAACCCTGCGGGCAGCGTGCTTTGAAAGCGTGGGGCGCTGTGCTAAGCGACCCGCCTCGATTTCGCGGTCGGCACACCGCCGGCCGGGAGGCATCGCCACCGCCCAGGGAGGCCGGTCCATGTCGTCCGAAGCTCACGCTTCTACCGCTGATTTCACCAACCGCTTCTTCTCGGCTTCGCTGGCCGAGACCGACCCGGAACTCGCCGGCGCGATCACCGCCGAGCTCGGCCGCCAGCGCGACGAGATTGAATTGATCGCGTCCGAGAACATCGTTTCCCGGGCGGTGCTGGAAGCCCAGGGGTCGGTGCTCACCAACAAATATGCGGAAGGCTATCCTGGCCGACGCTATTATGGCGGTTGCCAGTTCGTGGACGTCGCCGAGCAGCTTGCCATCGACCGTGCCAGGAAGCTGTTCGGCGCGGGCTTTGCCAATGTGCAGCCCCATTCCGGCGCGCAGGCCAACACCGCCGTGTTCTTCGCGCTGATGCAGCCGGGCGATACCTTCCTCGGCCTCAACCTCGCCGCCGGCGGTCACCTGACCCACGGTGCCCCGGTCAGCCTGTCCGGCAAGTGGTTCAAGCCGGTGCCCTATAATGTGCGCCGCGACGACCAGCGCATCGACTATGAGGAGGTCGCCAAGCTCGCCGACGAGCACAAGCCGAAGGTCATCATCGCCGGCGGCTCGGCCTATCCGCGCCATATCGACTTCGCGAAGATGCGCGCCATCGCCGATTCGGTCGGGGCCTATCTCACGGTCGACATGGCTCATTTCGCCGGCCTCGTGGCGGGCGGCGTGCACCCCAATCCGGTGCCGCACGCGCATGTGACCACCACCACCACGCACAAGACCCTGCGCGGCCCCCGCGGCGGCATGATCCTGACCGATGACGAGGCGCTGGCGAAGAAGTTCAACTCCGCCATTTTCCCCGGCACCCAGGGCGGCCCGCTGATGCACGTCATCGCCGCGAAGGCGGTCGCCTTCGGCGAGGCGCTGCAGCCGGAGTTCAAGGTCTACGCCAGGAATGTGGTCGAGAACGCCAAGGCGCTGGCCGAGAACCTCAAGGGTCATGGCTTCGAGATCGTCTCCGGCGGCACCGACACCCACCTCATGCTGGTCGATCTGCGCCCGAAGAAGCTCACCGGTAAGGTGTCCGAGGCGGCGCTGGGCCGCGCCCACATCACCTGTAACAAGAACGGCATCCCGTTCGACCCGGAAAAGCCGATGGTCACTTCCGGCGTGCGCCTCGGCACCCCGGCAGGCACCACGCGCGGCTTCGGCGTGGCCGAGTTCCAGCAGGTCGGCGACATGATCGCCGAAGTGCTCGATGTGCTCTCGCAGAAGGGCACGGACGAGGATAGCCTCGTGGAAGGCGCGGTTCGGGTGAAAGTCGCCGATCTGCTCGCCCGCTACCCGATCTACAACTGAGGCCGAGCGATGCGCTGTCCTTATTGCGGAAGCCTCGACACCCAGGTCAAGGATTCCCGTCCGACCGAGGACAGCGCCGCCATACGCCGCCGCCGCATCTGCCCGGATTGCGGCGGCCGCTTCACCACCTTCGAGCGGGTGCAACTGCGCGAATTGACCGTGCTGAAGCGCTCCGGCCGGCGCGTGCCGTTCGACCGCGACAAGCTCGCCCGTTCCATCGAAGTGGCGCTGCGCAAGCGGCCCGTCGATCCCGAACGCGTGGAACGCCTTGTCTCCGGTCTGGTGCGCCGGCTGGAGAGCATGGGCGAGAGCGAGATCAATTCGGAGATGATCGGCGAGCGGGTGATGGAGAGCCTCAAGCAGCTTGACGATGTCGCCTATGTCCGCTTCGCCTCCGTCTACCGCAATTTCCGTGAGGCAAAGGATTTCGAGACCCTGCTGGGCGAGTTGGAACCCCGCCCCGTCGATACCGAGCCCGACGAGGAGACGGTTCGCCGGGTCCGCGATGCGGGTCTCGACGACTGATGCCGTCCGCCCGCGGCAGTGTCTCCACGCCATGACCACGTCAGCCCTTGACGAGGCCCTGATGGCGGCGGCGCTGAACGTCGGCCGGCGGGAGCAGGGGCGCACCTGGCCGAACCCCGCCGTCGGCGCGCTCGTGGTCCGCGACACGGCCAATGGTCCGGTGGTGATCGGTCGCGGCTGGACCGCCCGGGGCGGGCGCCCACACGCGGAACCGCAGGCACTGGCGCAGGCCGGGGAGGGCGCGCGTGGCGCCACGCTGTACGTCACATTGGAACCATGCTCGCACCATGGCGGCACGCCGCCCTGCGTCGACGCCGTGCGGGCAGCCGGCATCGCCCGCGTGGTGGCCGCTGTCCAGGATCCCGATTTCCGTGTCGCCGGCCGCGGCTTCGCCATTCTGCGCGAGGCCGGAATTGGTGTGGACGTCGGCATCGGCGCGGCGCAGGCACTGGTCGACCATGCCGGCCACATGCTCCGCGTCACCGAAGGCCGCCCGCATGTGATGCTGAAGCTCGCGGTTTCCGCCGATGGCAAGGTCGGTCTGGCCGGACGTCACCCGACGGCGATCACCGGCGAGACCGCGCGCGGCCGGGTTCACATGCTGCGCGCGACCCATGACGCGGTGCTCACCGGCATCGGCACCGTGCTGGCGGACAATCCATTGCTGACCTGCCGCCTGCCGGGGATGGAGGACCGCTCGCCGTTGCGAATCGTGCTCGACGCCGACCTGCGGCTGCCGCCGACCAGCGCGCTCGCCCGCAGCCTCGATGTCGCGCCCCTGTGGATCGTCGCCGCCGAGGACGCACCGGCCGAGCCGGAGACGGTGCTGGGGGCAATGGGCATCGAGGTGATGCGGGTGCGCCGCCGTCCGGAGGGCGGGCTCGATCTCGACGATACGCTTAAGCTGCTCGCCCTGCGCGGCCTCACCCGCGTGATGGTGGAGGCCGGGCCGCGCGTCGCGGCCTCGTTCGTCGCGGCCGGCCTGGTCGACGAGGTGAACCTGTTCGAGGCGCCGACGGTTCTCGGGGTGGGCGCGCTCGATGCGCTGGAGGGGCTGCCGCTTTCCGCCCTCGGTGACTATCTGTCGGTGGTGGAAGAGCAATGGCAAGGCGTGGATCGCCTGCGGATCATGAGGCGTCGATAAATGTTCACCGGCATCGTCACCGACATCGGCACCCTGCGCGCGGTCGACACCCGCAACGAGGTGCGGCGGCTCACCATCGCCACGCGCTACGACACGGCCGGAATCGATCTCGGCGCCTCGATCGCCTGTTCGGGCGTGTGCCTCACGGTCGTCGCGCTGAAGGCGGACGCCTTCGAGGTCGAGGCCGCGCCGGAGACGCTCGCGGTGACCACCGTCGCCGGCTGGACGGAAGGGCACAGCGTGAACCTTGAGCGCGCCCTGAAGATCGGCGACGAACTTGGCGGCCACATCGTGCAGGGCCATGTCGACGGCGTGGCCGAGGTCGTGGCGCGCGAAGATCTCGGCGCGACGACCCGCTTCACCTTCGAGGTGCCGGCGGCGCTGGCGCCGTTCATCGCCATCAAGGGGTCGGTGACGCTCGACGGAACGTCGCTGACGGTCAACGAGGTCGACGGCATTCGCTTCTCCTGCCTGCTCATTCCCCACACCCTCGCGCACACCACATGGAACGAGGTGGGGGCGGGGAGCCGTGTCAATATCGAAGTCGACATGATGGCTCGCTACGCCGCGCGGCTTGCGGAGTTCCGTTGACGCCTGTACGTCGTCGGCTCTGTCAGTTCATGAGGTAACACCATGGCGAGCCCCCGCCCGCCGCGCGCATCCGATACCGCTGAAACCGTGCCGCTCGCCGGCGAGCGGGTCCTCATCGTCGAGGCGCGCTTTTACGACGATATCGCCGACGAGCTTCTGGCCGGCGCGCTTGCCGCCGTCGAGGCCGCTGGCGCGAGTGCCGATGTCATCACCATGCCCGGTGCGCTCGAAATTCCGATCGCCGCCGCCATCGCGCTCGACGCGGCCCTCGCGGCCGGCAGGCCTTATGACGCCGTGGTGGCGCTCGGCTGCGTGGTGCGCGGCGAGACCTATCATTTTGAAATTGTCGCCGGCGAGTCGTCGCGTGCCCTGATGGACCTCGCGGTCGCCCGCCGGGTGCCGCTCGGCAATGGCATCCTCACCGTCGAGACGGATGAGCAGGCCTGGGTTCGCGCCCGCGTGTCGGAAGGCAACAAGGGTGGCGGCGCGGCTGAGGCAGCGCTGGCGCTGCTTCGGCTGAAACGCCGGGTCGGGTGAAACGTGATGACCGATGACGACAAGCCAGCCACCAGCAATGCCGGCCACAAGCCGGTGCGCAAGAGCGCTGCCCGCCTCAACGCGGTACAGGCGCTCTATCAGATGGACCTCGCGGCGACCCCGCTGACGGAGATACTGGCCCAGTTCGAAAGCCACTGGATCGGCCGGGAGATCGAGGGCGACGAGATTGCCGCCGCCGACCTCAACCTGTTTCGCGACATCGTCGGCGGTGTGGTGCGCGAGCAGCGCGGCGTCGATACGCTGCTGGACGCCGCGCTGGTCAATGGCTGGCCGCTCAAGCGCATCGAGGCGGTGCTGCGTGCGATCCTGCGCGCCGGGACCTATGAACTTTCCGCGCGGCCGGACGTTCCTGCCCGTGTGGTCATCGCCGAATATGTGAATGTCGCGGCGGCTTTCCTCGAACGTGAGGAAACCGGCATGGTCAATGCGGTGCTCGACGGCATCGCGCGCGAGAAGCGGCCGGCGGATTTCCCCGGCTAGAGGGAGATCGGGATGGCGGAAAAATCGGTCGGGCCAGGGACGTCCGCTGAAGATCGGCTGATCGCCCGCCTGTTCGCTCCGATCGCCACCCATCCCGGCGCCCTCGGCCTCAAGGACGACGCGGCGCTGCTCGCGGCTCCACCCGGCGACGAACTGGTGTTCACCAAGGATATGCTGGTCGCCGGCATCCACTTCTTCGCCGACGACCCCGCCGAATCGATCGCCCGCAAGGCGATGCGGGTGAACCTGTCCGATCTCGCCGCCAAGGGCGCCCGGCCGTTGGGCGTGATGCTCGCCTTCGCCATTCCGCCCGGTATGGATGCCTCCGCGCTGGAGGCGTTCGCACGGGGCATTGGCGGCGATGCCGCTCTTTACGACGCGCCGCTGCTCGGCGGCGACACGGTGCGCACGCCCGGGCCCTTCACGGTTTCCATCACCGCCATCGGCGCGGTGCCGGCCGGCACCATGGTTCGCCGCGCCAGTGCCAAGGCCGGGCAGGCCATCGTGGTGAGTGGCACGATCGGCGACGGGGCGCTCGGCCTTGCCCTGCGCCTTGCACCCGACCGGCCGGGGTTTGCGGCGCTGGACGCGGAGGAGGCCTGTTTCCTCAAGGACCGCTATCTCCATCCACGCCCGCGCCTGCCGCTCATCCGGGCGCTGCGGGAGCATGCCAGTGCGGCGATGGACGTGTCGGACGGGCTGGTCGGCGACCTCGCCAAGCTGCTCTCTGCGTCCGGCATCGGCGGCGAGATCGATATTGCGCGCGTGCCGGTGAGCCCAGCGGCGCGCCGGGCCGTGGACGCGGAGCCGGCGTTGCTGGAGGTCGCGCTGACCGGTGGCGACGACTACGAGATCCTCGCCGTCGTGCCCCATCACGAACTGGGCCGTTTCAATACACTGGCCACCATGGCCGGCATCGGCGTCGCGGTGATCGGGCACACCCATGAGGGGGAGGGGCTGACGGTGCGTGACGGCAACGGCGCGCCGGTGTCATTTGCCCGTGACAGCTTCAGCCATTTCTGACGGACTCCGCCAAAAGTCGATGGATTCCCTGATTGCCTGCCGCCCGGCCCCAACCTAGCCTCGGCCGAGGCAGCCGGAAAATCCGGCGCCGCATAATGGGAACAGCCAGATGAAATTCACCGGGATTCTGCTCGTAGCCGCCTCCCTCGCCATCGGCGCGGGGGCCGCCCATGCCGAGATCAAGAAAGTCCGTATTGGCACCGAGGGGGCCTATCCGCCTTTCAATTCCGTCGATTCCTCCGGCAAGCTGGTTGGCTTCGACATCGAGATCGGCGAGGCGCTGTGCGCCAAGATGAAGGTGGAATGCACCTTCGTCGCTCAGGACTGGGATGGCATCATCCCGGCGCTGCTGGCCAAGAAATACGACGTCATCCTCGCCTCGATGTCGATCACCGACGAGCGCAAGGAGAAGGTGGCCTTCACCATTCCCTATTATCTGACCCCGGGCAGCTTCATCGCGCCGAAGGACACTCCGATCACCGAGATCACCCCGGCGGCGCTGAAGGGCAAGACGATCGGCGCCCAGTCCTCCACCACCGGCTCGACCTATCTCGAGGACAAGTACCCGGATTCCGACATCAAGCTCTACCCGACCCAGGACGAAGCCAATGCCGACCTCGCCGCCGGCCGCCTCGATGCGGTGCTGGCCGACAAGTTCGTGCTGTATGAATGGCTGGAGAAGTCCACGGACGGCAAATGCTGCAAGTTCGTCGGCCCGGACCTGAAGGACGTGAATCCGCAGGGCACCGGCATCGCCGTCCGCAAGGACGAAGACGAGCTGCGCGAGATGCTGAACAAGGCGATCAGGGAGATCGAGGCGGACGGCACCTATGCCAAGATCAATGCCCGGTATTTCCCCTTCCCGATCAACTGATATCCAAGCGAGGCGGCGGCGGATCGGCCTTCCGCCGCCTCTCACTTCGCCCACCTTGCCGCCCCCTTGTCCGCCCTCAGGTTCATCATGAAGACCGATACGATCGTGCTCGGCGCCGGCATCGTCGGCACCAGTGTCGCCCTGCACCTGGCGCAGCGGGGCCGCTCGGTCGTGCTGGTCGACCGGCGCGGTCCGGGAGAGGAGACTTCCTACGGCAATGCCGGCCTGGTCGAGCGCGCCTCGCTCTATCCCGTCGCTTTTCCACGCAAGCTCTCCGCGCTGGCCGAGGTGGCGCTCGGGCGCAATCCGGCGGCCAGTTACCATTGGGGCGCGCTGCTCCGGTTGGTGCCGTGGATGTTCGCCTATTGGCGCGCTTCCGCGCCGGACCGCATCCTCGACTACGCCCGCACGATGGAGACGCTGCTGGTGCTCAGCGTTCAGGAGCACGACCGTCTCGCCCGCGCCGCCGGTGCCACGCATTTTTTTCGCGAGGGCGGCTGGCTCAAGCTCTACCGCACCGAAGCCGGGCTCGACAATGAGCGCAGCGAATTCCCGCTCGCGCGACGCTACGGGCTGAGCGTCCGCGAGATCGGCATCGATGAGGCACTGGCGATGGAGCCCTTCCTGCGGCCGGTTTTCCGCGGCGCGGTGATCTGGTCGGACCCGCATTCGGTATCGAGCCCGGGCGGGGTCACCCAGGCCTATGCGGCCCATTTCGCCGAATTAGGCGGGCAGGTGCGGCGCGGCGACGCGCGCAGCCTGGCGCGCCTCGGCTCCGGCTGGGCGGTGACGACGGAGGAGGGGAGCGTCGAGGCGCCCGAGGTGGTGGTGGCGCTGGGCCCCTGGGCGATGGACGTGCTGCGTCCATTCGGCCTTGCGCTGCCACTCGCGGTCAAGCGCGGCTACCACATGCACTACCATGCCGAGGGCGGCGCCTCGCTGTCGCGCCCGGTGCTGGACGAAGAAGGCGGCTATGTCATCACGCCGACGGTCGCCGGCATCCGCCTGACGACGGGCGTGGAGTTCGCCCGTCGCGACGCCCCCAAGAGCCCGGTACAGCTTGAGAAGACGGAAGTGCTGGCGCGCGGACTGTTTCCGCTCGGCGGCCGGGCCGAGGCGGAACCCTGGATGGGGTGCCGGCCGGCCTTTCCCGATATGTTGCCGGTGCTGGGGCCGGCGCCCGGCCAGAACGGCATGTGGCTCGCCATTGGCCACCAGCATCTCGGCTTCACGCTGGGTCCGGTCAGCGGTCGCCTGTTGGCGGAAATGATGACCGGTCAGACCCCGTGTGCCGACCCCGCGCCGTTCGCTGCCGAGCGGTTCGGGTGAGGGCGCATCGCCGGGCGACTACAATCCCGGGCGGAACGTGGTCGCGTTGAAGATCTGGCCCATCAGCGACACTTCGCTGCCGCCGGTCGGCGTCGTGCGGCTGATGAAGTCGAACACCTTGCCGTCCTTCAGGCCGTAATCGGCGACGCGGGTGACGCGCTTGTCCTTCGGGTCGAAATACACCGCGATCACCCGCTGTTCGGTGATCTCGGGGCGAAGGAACATCACTTTCTTCGCCTTCTGGGAGATGTAGTAGAACACCTCGCCGTCCACGGTGGCGACGGTCGAGGGCGATCCGAGCACCAGCAGCACCTGCTCCTGGCTTGACCCGATAGGGATCTGCTCCAGCGCTTCAGGGGCGATCACGTAGCCGCGCTGCTGCTCCTGGACGAAACCGGTCGGTGACCGGGGAAGGCCCATGTTGGCGGTCGCCATCGGCATGTCACCGGAGCAGCCCGTAAGGCCGACCACCGCCATGCCGGCGGTGGCGAGCGACGCCAGTGCGGCGATCCGGGTGCCGGGAGCCCTGTTTCGCGTCGCGCGCGTCGATGCCATCCACTCAACTCCGAAAGCTCTTGCCGCACAGGCCAGCGGGCGCGGGCGGCACAGGGGCAGAAAGCACAGGGCAGGGCCACCACGCAACTGTCGAGCAGCCGCCCGACGCCCCGTCACGGCGCTGTTGCGGGCCCGGGCTTGCCAGCGAAGGCGACCCGCGCTACCCCGCCCCAACGCCGCGCCCGCCGAGGCGGCAGCGGCAACGAGGCAGGAGCCGTCCATGATTCTGCGCTTCTTCCGCCGGAATGGCGGAGACGAGACCATTCAGCGGCTCTATGGCGCGATCGTGGCGCATTCGCGCCAACCCGTATTTTACACCGATTACGGCGTGCCCGACACCATCGCAGGCCGCTTCGAGATGATCCTCGTCCATGCCTTCCTGCTGTTTCATCGTCTGAAGCACGAGAGCGAGGCGCGCAGGGCGCTGGGGCAGCGGGTATTCGATGCCTTCTGCACCGACATGGACGCGAATTTGCGCGAGATGGGTGTCGGCGACCTGACCGTTCCGAAGAAGATGAAGAAGGTTGCCGAAGCCTTCTATGGCCGTGTCGGCGCCTATGAGGCGCCGCTCGAGGCGGGCGATCTCGACGCCCTCGGCGAGGCCGTGCTGCGCAATGTCTACGGCTCGAACGAAGCGCATGGGCTACAGGCGCGCGCCCTGGCGGACTATATGATAGGAGCGGCGGCCGCGCTGCGAGCCATACCCTTCGCGGCGCTCGCCGTCGGCGACTTCCCGCTGGCCCCGCCGGCCGCTCCCGGCACCATGGAGACCCAACCGTCATGACCGACGCTTCGCCCCTTTCCAGACCCGTGCTCGCGGCGAGCCTGCCGGACGAGGGTCTCACCGTGAAGCTGGTGCCGGACGCCGCCACCCGCGCCGCGATGGCGAGGGATTTCGGTATTCCCGGCATTCCTTCGATGACGGCGCAGGTCACCCTGACGCCGGGACCGCGTGGCACCGTGCATGTCACCGGCCATATCGACGCGGTCGCCACCCAGACCTGCGTGGTGACGCTGGAGCCCTTCGACACACGGGTTTCGGAAGACATCGACCTGCGCTTCGCGCCGCCCGAGCAGATTCCCGAGATCCGCCCCGGCGCCGAAATCGACGTCGCCGAACTCGACCTGCCCGATCCGCTCATCGACGGCACCATCGACGCCGGTGCCGTGGCGGCCGAATTTCTGGCCCTCGGTCTTGACCCGTATCCGCGCAAGCCGGGAGTGCGCTTCGAGGGACCGGCCGAGCCCGGGCCGGAGGAGATTTCGCCCTTCGCGGCGCTGGCAAAGCTGCGCGGGCGCGATGAAGGAGGCTCGGATTAGTCCGGCTCATGGCCGGGAAATGCACGGATGCTATTGTCATGGCCGCGCAAGTGAGGCATGCCGTCTTCGCGGCCCCGGCGTCGCATCGCCGTCCCACCGAGCAATGAGACCTCGCCGCTAGATGTCCTCGACCGTTCGAATAGCGCTCGACGTCATGGGCGGCGACCACGGCCCCGACGTGGTCCTTCCCGGTGCGGAGATCGCGCTCACCCGCCATCCGGACATCAGTTTCCTGCTGTACGGCGATTCCGTGCGCATCAACGAGATCCTCAAGCGTCACCCGCGTCTGGCGGCCGCGAGCACGGTGGTTCACACCGACGTCGTTGTGCGCATGGACGACAAGCCCAGCCAGGCGTTGCGGCAGGGCCGGCGCGTGTCCTCGATGTGGCGCGCCATCGACGCTGTCCGCATGACGGATGCCGATTGCGCGGTCTCCGCCGGCAATACCGGGGCGCTAATGGCGATGGCCAAGGTCAACCTCAAGATGATGGCCGGCATCGGCCGTCCGGCGATTGCCTGCCTGTGGCCGACCACGCGGGGCGAAAGCGTCGTGCTCGATGTCGGCGCCTCGATCGGCGCCAGCGCCCAGCACCTCGTCGACATGGCGGTGATGGGCGCGGCCATGGCCCGCATCGTTTTCGACATCGAGCGGCCGAGCGTCGGACTGCTCAACATCGGCGTCGAGGAGATCAAGGGCGCCGAGGAGGTCAAGGACGCTGCCGCCGCCCTGCGCGAGGCGGATCATCCCGGCCTCGCCTATCATGGCTTCGTCGAAGGCGACGGCATCGGCCAGGGCGTGGTCGACGTCGTCGTTACCGAAGGTTTCTCCGGCAATATCGCCCTCAAGGCCGCCGAGGGCACCGCAAAGCAGGTGTCCGAGTTCCTGCGGGGCGCGATAAGTCGCAGTTTCCTCGCGAAGATCGGCTATCTGCTGGCGCGTGGCGCCTTCCGCGCGCTGCGCGAGAAGCTCGACCCGCGCAAGTCGAATGGCGGGGTGTTCCTCGGCCTCAACGGCGTGGTCATTAAAAGCCATGGCGGCACTGACGCCGAAGGTTTCGCCTCGGCGGTCGATATCGGCTACGACATGGTGCGCTACAAGCTGCTTTCCCGCATCGAGGCGGGAATGAACGACCGTCCGCAAGTCGGCCTCGCCGCCGCTGCGGATGCCTCCGCCTCTGACGAGTTACAGGTTCCATCGTGAGTGCAATCCGTTCCGTGGTGCGTGGCGTCGGCTCCTATCTGCCGGCCCGTTGCCTGACCAATGCCGACCTGGCGCAAATGGTCGACACCTCAGACGAATGGATCGTGCAGCGCACCGGCATCCGTATGCGCCACATCGCCGCCGACGGCGAAGTCACGTCGGACCTCGCGCTTCATGCGGCACGCGCAGCGCTCTCAGATGCCGGCCTGGTTGCCGATGATATCGACCTCATCGTGCTCGCCACCTCGACGCCGGACAATACCTTCCCGGCCACGGCAGTCAGCGTGCAGGCCGGCCTCGGCATCACCCACGGCGCGGCGTTCGATATTCAGGCCGTATGCTCGGGCTTTGTCTTCGCGCTGGCGACGGCGGATAATTTCCTCAAGTCGGGTGCCTATCGGCGTTGTCTCGTCATAGGCGCGGAAACGTTCTCGCGCATCCTCGACTGGTCCGACCGCACGACCTGCGTCCTGTTCGGCGACGGCGCCGGGGCAATGGTGCTGGAGGCGGTGCGCGACGAGGAGGAGGGGCGGGGTGTCCTGACCTCGCATCTGCGCTCCGACGGCCGGCACAAGAACAAGCTCTATGTCGATGGTGGCGTCTCCTCGACCCGCAGCGTCGGCTTCCTGCGCATGGAGGGCCGCGAGGTGTTCCGCCACGCCGTCGGCATGATCACCGATGTGATCGTCGACGCCTTCGAGGCGACGGGCGAAAACGCCGACACCATCGACTGGTTCGTGCCGCACCAGGCCAACCGGCGCATCATCGACGCCAGCGCGGTCAAGCTCGGCATCGCGCCCGAGAAGGTGGTCATCACCGTCGACCAGCATGGCAACACCTCGGCCGCCTCGATCCCGCTCGCCCTCGCCGCCGCGCACGCGGACGGCCGGATCAAGCGCGGCGATCTGGTGCTGCTGGAGGCGATGGGCGGTGGCTTCACCTGGGCATCGGCGCTCGTTCGCTGGTAATCCGCCGCTCATGCGCGAAGTGCCGTTGACCGGCGGCGCCGGCGGCGCCTAGTTTGGCGGTCAGAAACAACAACATCGACGGGACAGGGAAGACGGCAATGGCAGGTCGCACCATCACGCGCGCCGATCTGTGCGAGGCGGTTTATCAGCGGGTCGGACTGTCGCGGACCGAATCGGCAGCGCTCGTGGAGACGGTTCTCTCCGAGATCGCCGATTGCGTCGCCCGCGGCGAGACGGTGAAGCTCTCCTCCTTCGGCTCCTTCGTGGTGCGGCAGAAGGGCGAGCGCGTCGGGCGCAACCCGAAGACGGGCGAGGAGGTGCCGATCGCGCCGCGCCGGGTCATGGTGTTCAAGCCGTCCAATATCCTGAAGCAGCAGATCAACGGGGCCTCGCCCGAGTCGTGAGCCCGCGACAGGAGCAGCAGGGGGTGGAGAAGGGGCCGGACGCCTTTCGCACGATCAGCGAGGTCGCCGAAGACCTCGACCTCCCCCAGCATGTCCTGCGCTTCTGGGAAACCCGCTTTCCGCAGATCCGCCCGCTCAAGCGCGGCGGCGGTCGGCGCTATTACCGCCCGGACGACGTGGAGTTGCTGCGTGGCATCCGCCACCTGCTCTACGGGGAAGGCTACACGATCCGCGGCGTCCAGCGCATACTGAAGGAAGAGGGCCCGCGCCATGTGCAAGCCATCTGGCGCGACGTCGAGGCGGATGACCAGGCCATTGCCGAACTGGACCGACGTGAGGAGCGCGGTGCGCGTGCGCCCGCGCCGCCTCCACTGGATGAGTCCCCCGATACCGCGCCTCCCGCGAGAGCACCGGAGCCGGAGGCGCCGCGCGGCGGCACCCTTGGCGGTATTCTCAATCTGTTGCCCGGCCGCCAGCGCGACCCTGCCGAGGACGCGCCGGCCCGCCGCGCGCGGCGTCGGCCTGATGGCGAGCCCGATCATCTCGACCTGCCCCTGCTGGCGGATCTGGAGCCGCCGGCAAGACCGTCACGTCACGAACCGTTGCGGCGCAAAGAGCCGCCGCAGATCGAGGTGGCGCCGCCGCCCTTCGAAAGGACCGTGCCGGATAGACGGGACCCGGGCAACCATCTGCCCGAGCCGGTTCCGGTCGAACGCTCGCCTATCGAGCCGCACCCGACGGAGACGAATCAGCCCGAGGCCCGCGCATCCTTCCCGTTCCGGCCCGTCGTTTCCGGACCGGCCGCGCACATACCCGAGGATGAGTTGAACTTCGTGCCGCCGCCATTTCAGGCGACGTCAGCGGCGGTGCCGCCGGCCGTGCCGACGACGCCACGCGCAGGCGGGGTACAGAGTGACGAGGCCCCCGCCCGGGCGAGACTGAGCCGCGACGATATTCAGCGGCTGCAAGCGGCGCTCTACGAATTGCAGGACTGCCAGCGTCTTCTCGACGCCGCGCGGGACCGGAGCGGCTAAACGGGTATCCGGCCGCTGTCTTCAGTCGACGACAGCGATCTCGACCTTGGCCACGCCTCGCTTGCGGAAGCCGAGTTCATCGGCCACGGCGGTCGACACGTCGATGATGCGCCCCTTCACGAACGGGCCGCGATCATTGATCCGCACCACGACAGAACGGCCATTGGCCTTGTTGGTGACGCGAACCCTTGTGTTGAAGGGCAGGCTGCGGTGCGCCGCCGTCATGGCCTTCGCACTATGCCGCTCGCCATTGGCGGTGCGCCCGCCATAGCCGTAATAGGACGCCATTCCAGACGTCGCGATTATGTTGGTCTTCTTTGAGTTTGCAAAGGCAGCATTGCCGCCGGCGATAAAGATGATCCCCGTCGCGAATGCCGCTGCGGCAACCCGTCCCATTCCCCAAGCCGTCAATACCTTCTTCCTTCTCCTGTTGTACGAGGCGCGATGCATGAAAAGGAAATATGGCAAGGTCATCACGACATTATGGCTATAACGCGCCGGCGCTAAGCATGTCATTGTATGCATCATAATAAAAACCGTCCGTATAGTCACGCTCAACTTCGTTATGATCCGCGACCTGGCGCATCCATTTCGGTGATCTCCACGCGCTGTAGCCATGGCCGCAACGCCTTGAAGCGGTGACTGTTCCAGTCTTTTACGGCAGGCGCCCGGTTGATCTGGAGACGCTTTCGGCCGTGCCCCCAATCCCAACGCCACGATGGATTTTGCCGCGCGCGGGATGCTATTGAGCGCGTCGGGCTGCGGCCATTTGTCGAGGAGCGTGAGAATGGCGATGAACGAAACCCGCGAGGTGAAGCCGGTTGCGGACGAGGTCTTCGATCTCCTGCGCGGTCTCGGCGTACCCGATTCCAGCTGGCGCAACGGCACGAGGCCTGTCCGGTCGCCGATTTCCGGCGAGATCATCGCCCAGGTGCCGGAGGCGGACGCCGCCGATGTGGGACGGGCGGTCGAGCGCTCGGCGGTTGCCTACGAAGCTTGGCGGGCAGTCCCGGCTCCGCAGCGCGGCGAATTGGTGCGGCTGCTGGGCGAGGAACTGCGCGCCCACAAGACCGAACTCGGCCGGCTGGTGACGCTGGAGGCCGGCAAGATCCTCTCGGAAGGTCTTGGCGAAGTGCAGGAGATGATCGACATCTGCGACTTCGCGGTCGGTCTCTCGCGCCAGCTTTACGGCCTCACCATCGCCTCGGAGCGCCCCGGCCACCGGATGATGGAAACCTGGCACCCGGTCGGTCCGGTCGGCATCATCACCGCCTTCAACTTCCCGGTCGCCGTGTGGTCGTGGAACGCCGCGCTGGCGCTGGTCTGCGGCAACGCCGTGTTGTGGAAGCCGTCGGAGAAGACGCCGCTGACCGCGCTGGCGGTGCAGGCGCTGTTCGAACGCGCCGCCTTCGCCTTTCGCGGCGCGCCGGAAGGGCTTTCCCAGCTTCTCATCGGCGGCGCCGAAGTCGGTGCGGCATTGACCGACGACGCCCGCGTGCCGGTCATCTCCGCCACCGGTTCGACCCGCATGGGCCGGGTCGTCGGCGAGCGTGTGGCGCGCCGCTTCGGCCGTTCCATCCTGGAACTCGGCGGTAACAATGCCGCCATCGTCTGCCCGTCCGCCGATCTCGACCTCGCACTGCGCGGCATCGCCTTCGCGGCGATGGGCACGGCGGGCCAACGCTGCACTACGCTGCGCCGACTGATCGTGCATGAGAGCGTCTACGACACCCTGGTGCCTCGCCTCGGCAAGGCCTACGGCTCCGTCAGCATCGGCGATCCGCGCGAGGCGGGCACGCTGATCGGCCCGCTGATCGACAAGGCCGCCTTCGACGCCATGCAGGCCGCGCTCGACGCGGCCCGCACCGCCGGCGGCCGCGTCCACGGCGGCGAGCGGGTGCAGGTCGACGCGCACCCGGACGCCTATTATGTCCGCCCGGCACTGGTCGAACTCGACGAACAGATTGACGTGGTGAAGCACGAGACCTTCGCGCCGATCCTTTACGTGCTGCGCTGCACCGGCCTGCCGGAGGCGATCAAGCTGCACAATGGCGTGCCACAGGGCTTGTCCTCGTCGATCTTCACCAACGATCTGCGCGAGGCGGAGGCGTTCCTCTCGGACGAAGGCTCGGATTGCGGCATCGCCAACGTCAATATCGGCCCATCCGGTGCCGAGATCGGCGGCGCCTTCGGTGGCGAGAAGGAAACCGGCGGCGGGCGCGAGTCGGGCTCGGATGCGTGGCGGGCCTATATGCGGCGTGCCACCAACACTATCAACTACTCCCGCGCGCTTCCCCTCGCTCAGGGCGTGTCGTTCGACATCGACTGACCGGGCGTCCAGTAATGCACCACCTCGTCGAGGACCGGGCGCGGCCGGTCCTCGCTCGACGCAGCCGGGCGGCCGATATGGATGAAGCCGGCGATCCGCTCGGGGGCGGCCACGCCGATCAGAGCGGCGGCCTGCGGATCGCGTCCGGGCCATTTCAGCAGCCATTGCGTGGAAAAGCCCATCGCCGCCGCGGCGACGGTGAGCGCCATTCCTGCCGCACCGGCGGAGAGCACCTGGTTCCATTCCGGCACCTTGGCCGCCGCATCGGGCCGGCTCACCAGTATGACCGTTAGCGGTGCGCGGAGCAGATACAGCGTCCACATATCGGCCTTGGCGGCCGGCAGCCCCGGATTCTGCCGCGCATAGAGCGCATCCAGCCGCTCGCCAAGGGCGCGCCGTGCAGCGCCGGCGAGGATGACGAAGCGCCAGGGTGTCAGCCGGCCGTGGTCCGGCACCCGCGCGGCAAGGCGCAGCATGCGCTCAAGCTCCGCCGCCGTCGGCCCGGGCTCCAGCAACTCACGCAGCGGCGAGGAGCGGCGGGATTCGAGCCGCCCCAGCATCTCTTCACTGGCGGGGATATCGAGCGGCGCCGCAACTGGCGCGCCGACGGGCTGCGACGTTCCGTGGGCATGGTGGTTCATGGGGGCACTCCCGATGCGAGCAATCGCTCCATCATAGAACGCTCCCGCGCGGCGTGGCATACTTGCCACGGGAAAAGCCGACCCTAGTTACCGCAGCACCTTGGTTACAGGAGCCGGCCTATGAGTTTTGTGATCCGGGTCGTCTTCGCCATCGCCGCCGGCGTGCTTATGTCCATCGCCGCCGTGCTTCTGCTGTACGCCCCCTATTCCGTGCTGCGCGACGCCATGGCGAGCGGCGGGAAGATCCACCACTCTCTGCTTGGCGCGGTCGGTTATCTCATCGTCGCCATCGCCCTGTTCGACGTGGCGAAGTACTTCTTCGAGGAAGAAGTGCCGGCCGGCCGCGAGCGGCGCACGGCGGCGGACGCGAGGCGGGGGCTCACGAAATTCGTCTCCACCATCATCATCGCCCTGTTCCTGGAGGCGCTGGTCCTGGTGTTCGAGACCGCGCGCGAGAACGTCGCCGAGGTGAAATACGCGGCGCTGCTGGTCTTTTCCGGCTGCCTGACGCTGGTCTGCCTCGGATTGTTCCAAAGGTTGAGCGCGGCGACCGAAAAAGAGGTCGGTCCGGAGCCGAATGACCGCCCCGAAGGGGAGGATATGGCCATGGACGCGAAAGAGCCGCCGTCCACAGGCCCGGGCCGGCTTGCATAGCGGCCGGTGAATCGCTAGACAGACGGCGCCTCGCGGCGTCGGAGCGTAGCGCAGCCTGGTTAGCGCACTAGTCTGGGGGACTAGGGGTCGGAGGTTCAAATCCTCTCGCTCCGACCATTTCACCGCCGCCTTGGCGCGGCCGGTGGATCGCTCCGCGAAGGCTCTTCTGCTTTAACACGGTGGAAACCATGAAGGTGCCTAATAGGCCCCATGATGGACCCGCGTGCAGGCTCTGTGGAGACGGCAGCCGCTACCGCCGATGAGGCGATGGCGCCAGGCACAGGGATTCGCCCCGTGCGGCGGGCACGGCGACTTCTGCGCCTCCTTCTGGCGCCGACGCTTGTGGGGCTCGGCCTTGCCGGTGTGACCAGCGAGGTCGCCGTTCCGCGTTACCAATCCCAGTCCCGCCTGTGGATCGACGGTCGTGACGTCGCGGGGGGGCGCGACGGGGTAAAGGTTCTGTCCTCGCGCGATTTCGCCCGGCAGGTCATCGAGACCCGCCGGCTGGGCGCCCGACTGGCCTCACCGACCAGTGAGGGCCGCGGCGTACTGTCCGGCGCGGCGGTGCGGGTGGCGGGATACGCCATGCCTCCGGGAACGGCACCGGTGACGCGGGAGACACTGGCGCTACGAACCATCGAGCGGGGCCTGAGCGTGCGTCAGGTCGGCGGCGGGCAGGTGGAGGTTGATTTCGTCTCGGCCGATCCCCGCCTCTCGGCCGATGTCGCCAACGCCTTCGCCTCTAGCTACATAGAACTGCGCCAGACCCACGCCCCCCTTGCAGCGGACGAGGGTTCCCCGTCCGCCGTGCCGGCCCGCATGGTGGTGTCGGCCGTGCCGGCCACCGCCCCGCGCTGGCCGACGCCGCTCGTCTCGAGCCTCGTTGCCGGCATTGGCACTTTCGCCCTGGTGTTCGGCCTGCAGAGTTGGATGCGCCGTCGCCGGTCGACGGGGGGCCACGAGTTCGGCGCCGTGCCGATGCCGGAAACCACACCCCGGCCACTGCAGCACCTGCCGTGGATCGGCGGCTCATCCGCCGAACATGCCGAATGCGCCGAGATGGGCAGTTCACTGCGGCTGCTGTCGCGCGAACGCGAGCAGGCGGATCTGTCGCGCCTCGTCGAACTGCGCGGCGCCGCGGCCCGCCTCGTCACCGTCACCGGAAGCCGCGCCGACGAATCCATTGCCCGCTGCGCGCTCGCGCTCGGCCGGTCGCTGGCCGGCGCCGCCGAGCGACGGGTGGTGGTGGTCTGCCTGGATATCGCCTCACCCTCGCTGGAGGGTCTCACCGCCGACCCGCGCGCGCCCGGCCTGACCGACCTGCTGACCGGCGTCGCCGGTTTCTCCGATGCCATCCATCGCGAGAGCGCCTCGCGCTGCCATGTCATTCCGCCCGGGCGCGGGGCGCGCGAGGCCGACGGGCTGGTGGCGGCAGATCGCCTGCCGCTGATCCTCACCGCGCTGAAACAGACCTACGATCACGTGATTGTGGCCGCGCCGCCGCTGGGCGATCTCGTCGGCGCCGAGCGGATCGCCGGCCTCAGCCCGACGACCATCCTGGTCACCCAGCCGGGTGCCATGGCGACCGACGCGGTGCAGGCCTTTGACGCGCTTGCCGCGCTTGGGTTCGGCGATATCGCGATGATCACCTTCACGCCGGAAAGCCCGGAAAAGGCGTTCTCGCGCGCCGCCTGAAGCCGGCCTTCAAAGCGTCAGAGCGTTTCGGGACGCCGGTCGTGCTTCTGCATCCAGCGGATCAGGGCCCCGGCCGGGACGATCCAGCCGGCACCGAGCACGACATAGGCAATGAACTGCCAGAAGGCGGGCAGGGTGGTGACGCGGCCCTGCGCCAGCGCCATCGCCCCCAGCGCCCAGCCGAGTACCAGCAGCACCATCAGCACCGTGCCGATCAGCTTGCGCGAACGGGCGGACAGGCTGGTATGCGGGTCGGACATCGGCAGCTCCGGCTGGGAAATGATTGGCGCGAGACAATGAGTCCCGTTGCATGCGGGCACTGGCCTCTATATCGCTCGCCGCGCCCGGGAGGAAGCGCCCGGCGCGGAGCGGCCGGGGGCGGGCGGCCGCCAATGCAGGGAGCGCAGGCCTATGGCCCAGGATCACGTCGCCACGCACGTCAGCAGCCAAGCCCTTGCGGTGCCTGCCGGCGGCCATCGGGCGGGCGATCGGCTGCGGCCGGTGCGCCTTTGGCTCTACGCCGTCGCCGCGCTCATCGTGCTGATGGTGGTGGTGGGCGGTGCGACCCGGCTGACCGAATCCGGCCTGTCGATCACTGAATGGAAGCCGGTCGCCGGCACGCTGCCGCCGCTCGGCGACGCGGCGTGGCAGGCGGAATTCGACAAGTACCGGCAGATCCCGCAGTACCAGCAGATCAATCGCGGCATGAGCCTCGCGGAGTTCAAATACATCTTCTGGTGGGAATGGGGGCACCGCCTGCTCGGGCGGCTGATCGGCTTCGTGTTCCTGTTGCCGTTCCTGTTCTTCCTCTGGCGCGGCGTGATCGACCGCTCCCTCGGCTGGAAGCTCGGCGGCCTGTTCGTGCTTGGCGGGCTCCAGGGTGCGGTCGGCTGGTGGATGGTGGCTTCGGGGCTGGTGAACCGGGTCGATGTCAGCCAGTACCGGCTGGCCACCCATCTCACGCTGGCCTGCGTCATCCTCGCCGCCACGGTGGCGGTTGCTGTCTCGCTGAAGCCGGCGCGGGAAAAGCGGGCCTCGCCCGACTGGCTGCGCGGCTATGCGCGGATCCTGTTCGCCGTCGTGCTGGTGCAGATATTCCTCGGCGGGCTGGTGGCCGGCCTTGATGCCGGACTGACCTACACGACCTGGCCGCTGATGGACGGCCACATCGTGCCGCCGATTGAAAATCTGCTTGTGCAACAACCCGTCTGGCGGAATTTCTTCGAGAACGTTCTCACCGTTCAGTTCAATCACAGGCTCTTTGCCTATGTGCTGTTCGCGCTGGCGGTCGGGCATTGGCTGAGCGCGCGCCGGGTGGGCGGCGCGGTACGTCGGCGGGCGAACTTCATTCTCGCCCTGGTCGCGGCGCAGGCGACCCTCGGTATCCTGACGCTGATCCATCAGGTCCCGATCGACATCGCGCTCGCGCACCAGTTCGGCGCGACGCTGGTGCTGATCGCCGTGACGGTAAATCTGGTGCGGTTGAGGGAGGGCGCCTGACGCTGCCCGGCTGCAGAAGTCGCTGCAAGCGCTGCTGCATCATCAAGCTGCCACCCGGCCGCCCTCAAGCTGCCTTCTGCACCCGGACTGCAGCAGGCGGCGACGTCCGCCGCCCGCCTATTCTGCCGCGCTGCGCGGCTTGAGCGGCCGGCGCGCCAGCACATCGGCGAGGAACCGCCCGGTGTGGCTGCGCCCGCTCTTGGCGATCACCTCCGGCGGACCGGCGGCGACGATCTCGCCGCCGCCATCACCGCCCTCCGGGCCGAGGTCGATGACCCAGTCGGCGGTCTTGATGACTTCGAGATTGTGCTCGATCACCACCACCGTGTTGCCCTGCTCGACCAGCTCGTGCAGCACCTCCAGCAGCTTCGCCACGTCGTGGAAATGCAGGCCGGTGGTCGGCTCGTCGAGGATGTAGAGCGTGCGCCCGGTGGCACGCTTGGACAGCTCCTTGGAGAGCTTGACCCGCTGCGCCTCGCCGCCGGACAGCGTGTTGGCCTGCTGGCCGACATGGATGTAGCCGAGCCCGACGCGCGCCAGCGTCTCCAGCTTGTCGCGCACCGCCGGCACCGCCTTGAAGAACTCGGCGCCCTCGTCGACCGTCATGTCGAGCACGTCGGCGATGGACTTGTTCTTGAAGGTGACCTCCAGCGTCTCTCTGTTGTAGCGCTTGCCCTTGCAGACATCGCAGGTGACGTAGACGTCCGGCAAAAAGTGCATCTCGATCTTGATGACGCCGTCGCCCTGGCACGCCTCGCAGCGCCCGCCCTTGACGTTGAACGAGAAGCGGCCCGGCCCGTAGCCGCGCGCCTTGGCCTCCGGCAGGCCGGAAAACCATTCGCGGATCGGCGTGAAGGCGCCAGTATAGGTGGCCGGGTTGGAGCGCGGGGTGCGCCCGATCGGCGACTGGTCGATGTCGATCACCTTGTCGAGATGTTCCAGCCCCTCCAGCCCGTCATGCGCCAGCGGCGGCTCCGAGGCACCGTTGAGCCGGCGCGCCACGGCGCGGTACAGCGTGTCGACCAGCAGCGTCGACTTGCCGCCCCCCGAAACGCCGGTGACGGCGGTGAACAGGCCGAGCGGAATCTCCGCGGTGACGTTCTTCAAATTGTTGGCCCGCGCATTGACCACCCGCAGCAGCCGCTTGCGGTCCGGCTTGCGGCGACGGGGCACCGGCACGGCCATCTCCCCGGTCAGGTATTTGCCGGTGAGCGAGTTCGGATTGGTGAGGATCTCCGGCGGCGTGCCCTGCGCCACGATGCGCCCGCCATGCACGCCGGCGCCGGGGCCGACATCTACCACATAATCGGCGGCGAGGATGGCGTCCTCGTCATGCTCCACCACGATCACCGTATTGCCGAGGTCGCGCAGACGGCGCAGCGTGCCGAGCAGACGCTCATTGTCGCGCTGGTGCAGGCCGATGGAGGGCTCGTCCAGTACATAGAGCACGCCGGTCAGCCCGGAGCCGATCTGCGAGGCGAGGCGGATGCGCTGGCTCTCTCCGCCCGACAATGTGCCGGAGGCACGCGCCAGCGTCAGATAGTCCAGCCCGACATCGAGCAGGAAGGCGAGGCGCTCGCGGATCTCCTTGAGGATGCGCGCGGCGATCTCGTTCTGCTTGTCGGTGAGTTGCTCGGGCAGCGAGCCGAACCAGTCCAGCGCGTGCCGAACCGACAGCTCCGCCGCCTGGCCGATGTGACGGCCGGCGATCTTCACCGCCAGCGCCTCGGGCTTCAGCCGATAGCCGTCGCAGGCGGCGCAGGGCACGGCGGAGAAATACTTGCCGATCTCCTCGCGCGCCCAGTCGCTCTCGGTCTCGCGCCAGCGCCGCTCCAGATTGGTGACGATGCCCTCGAAGGTCTTCACCGTCTCATAGGCGCGGACGCCGTCATCATAGACGAAGCGGATGGTGTCGGCCTTGGAGCCATGCAGGATGACGTTCCGCACCTTCTCCGGCAGGTCCGCCCATGGCACGGTGAGCTTGACGCCGTAATGGCGGGCGATGGCGTCCAGCGTCTGGCCGTAATAGGGCGAGGTCGATTTCGCCCAGGGCGCGATGGCGCCCTGCTTCAGCGTGCGCGACTTGTCCGGCACGATGAGGTCGGGGTCGATCTTGCTCTCATGGCCTAGGCCGTCGCAGGTCGGGCAGGCGCCGAACGGGTTGTTGAAGGAGAACAGCCGCGGCTCGATCTCGGCGATGGTGAAGCCGGAGACCGGGCAGGCGAACTTTTCCGAGAACACGATGCGGCGCGGCTCGCCGCTCTCTTCCTTCTCGTCGGCGAACTCGATCACCGCGATGCCGTCGGCGAGGCCCAGCGCGGTCTCGAACGAATCCGCCAGCCGGCTGGCGATGTCCGGCCGCACCACGAGGCGGTCGACCACCACGTCGATGTCGTGCTTGAACTTCTTGTCGAGCGCCGGCGCCTCGGCGATCTCGTGGAATTCGCCGTCGACCTTGACCCGCTGGAAGCCCTTCTTCTGGAACTCGGCCAGTTCCTTGCGGTATTCGCCCTTGCGCCCGCGCACGACGGGGGCGAGCAGATAGAGGCGGGTCTTGTCGGGCAGCGCCAGCACCCGGTCGACCATCTGGCTGACGGTCTGGCTCTCGATCGGCAAGCCGGTGGCCGGCGAATAGGGCACGCCCACCCGCGCCCACAGAAGACGCATATAGTCGTAGATCTCGGTGACGGTGCCGACCGTCGAGCGCGGATTCTTCGAGGTGGTCTTCTGCTCGATGGAGATGGCCGGGGAGAGGCCGTCGATCTGGTCGACATCCGGCTTCTGCATCATCTCGAGGAACTGGCGCGCATAGGCCGAGAGACTCTCGACATAGCGCCGCTGGCCCTCGGCATAGATGGTGTCGAAGGCGAGCGACGATTTACCCGAGCCGGAAAGGCCGGTGAACACCACCAGGCTGTCGCGCGGAATTTCGAGATCGACATTCTTGAGGTTGTGCTCGCGCGCGCCGCGGATCGCAATCGTACGGGCGTCGCGGCGCGGGATATCCACGCGGTCCTTCATTGCGCACTCTTCTCGCCGGTTTCTTACGGGCAGCTACGCCATATCTGCATTTTCGGGGCGGCGCAGCCCCGCGGAGGGCCCGCCCGGCGAGGGGGTCAGCCCCCGGCGCCGTTCAGCACCGCCGCAAGCCCGGCCGCCACGACCAACCCGCCGGCTACGGCGAGAATGGCCCGACGGATCAGGTCCTGGCGGGCCTCCTCGGCGCGGATGGCGATGGCGCGGGCGCGGGGACGGTTGCGCAACTGGGTCATGATGGGACAGGCTCCCTTTTAGAACACAGGGTAAACATAGTCCGGCTCCGGCACTTCGCAATGTGCGACTCGACGACTTGCGGCAGCTTAGCCTTAATGCTAGGAACATAACAAGAACAACAGGAGCGTTTGTCCTGGTGCGCCATCCGACGAGATGCGCTGCCGCAAAGTGGTGGACAAGCGTCTCTCCCCGGGATGTTGCGGGGCGCCATCCGGGGCCGGCTGGTCTAGTATGCGTCCCCTAATTTAAGAGCGCGCGCCACGGCGGGCGTCCGACAGTTTCGGAGGACAAGATGGCGGGCAGCGTCAACAAGGTGATCCTGATCGGTAATCTCGGTCGCGATCCGGAAGTGCGCACGTTCCAGAATGGCGGGCGGGTGTGCAATCTGCGCATCGCCACCTCCGAGACATGGCGCGACAAGGCCTCCGGCGAGCGCAAGGAGCGCACCGAGTGGCACAGCGTGGTGATCTTCAACGAGAACCTGCTGCGTGTGGCCGAGCAATATCTGCGCAAGGGCTCGAAGGTCTATATCGAGGGCCAGATCGAGACCCGCAAGGCGACCGACCAGTCCGGCGGCGAACGCTACTTCACCGAGGTGGTGCTGCGCCCGTTCCGCGGCGAACTGACCATTCTGGACAGCCGTGGCGGGGGCGGCGGCTCCGAAGGTGGCGGCGATGACTACAGCGCCGGCGGCGGCAGCGACTTCGGTTCCGGCGGGGGCTATGGCGGCGGCTCGGGCGGCGGACGTTCCTTCGGTGGCGAGCGCAAGCCGGCCCCGGTCAGCGGCGGCGCGGCCGGCGGCGGCAAGTTCGGTGGTGGCGCGGGCGGCGGCGATCTCGACGACGAAATCCCGTTCTGAGCGGCGGTACGGGGGGAGAGCCGGATGGATCTTGCCCCATTGCTCGACGCTTCGCCGGCCATCCGGCTGCACGCCTTCAGCGCCATCGCCGCGCTGGGCCTCGGGACGGTGCAGTTCGTCGCGCCCAAGGGCACGCTGCCTCATCGCAGCTTCGGCTGGCTATGGTCAGGGCTGATGGCGACCGTGGCAGTGTCCTCGTTCTGGATCAGCGGGATGCGCTGGATCGGGCCGTTCGGCCCCATCCACCTGCTCTCCCTGTTGGTGGTCGTGACCTTGCCGCTGGCGCTGCTGCGGGCGCACCGCGGCGACGTAGCCGGTCACGCGGCGGGCATGACCGGCCTGTTCTACTGGGGCCTCATCGCCGCCGGGCTGTTCACCTTCTGGCCCGGCCGCATCATGAATCAGGTGCTGTTCGGCGGCTGAACGAGGTCTCGCTCGGGCTCAGGTCAGGAACGAGGCCCTGATCCCGTCGATCACGAACTGCACCGCCAGCGCCGTCAGCACGATGCCGAGCAGGCGCGAGAGAATGACGTTGCCGGTGACGCCGAGGAGCCTGTCCATGCGTTCGGCGGCGAGGAAGACGGCGAGGCAGCCGGCGATCACCAGCGCGGTGATGGCGAACAGCAGCACCAGCTGCGTCGGGTCGCCATGCGCCTCGCCGGCGAGCAGCAGAATGGCGGTGATCGCGCCCGGCCCCGCCATTAGCGGGATGGCGAGCGGGAAGACGGCGAGCGTGCGCAGCAGTTTCTCGCGCTGAGCCACCTCGGACGGGTCGAATCTGCGCTCGGTGCGGCGGCCGAACACCATTTCGAACGAGATGGCGAACAGCAGCAGCCCGCCGGCGATGCGGAAGGCGGGCAGGGTGATGCCCAGCGCCGCCAGCAGCGGGGCGCCGACGAGGCCGAACGCGACCAGTATGGCGAGCGCGATGGCAGCCGAGCGCAGCGCCACCAGGCGCCGCTCGGCGCCGGTGAGGTCGGAGGTCACTGCCAGGAACAGCGGCGCGAGGCCGATGGGGTCGATCACCACCACCATGGTGACGACTGCCGAGAACATGTAGTCCAGCATGTCGCGCCCCCGCCGTCGCCGCCGGCGGCCGCTGTTTCGGCGCGGCCGGCACACGCCGCGCAAAGACGGCCCGCTCCAGTAGATCGCGTGCCGCCGGGCATGCCAAGGGCCGTTGCGGCCCGCGCGGGAGGGCCCCGCCGCCACGCTTCCGCCACGATCCGCCACCGCTGCGGAAATGCGGCTGTAAGGCTCTGAAATGTTTATTCTTTTCGTGCCGTCGAAAATGCCGCCTTGCTGGTGTTGCGGGGTGGAATCGGCTACACAGGACCATACGTTCCGCAACCACGGAAAGACGATTCCTTGTCCGATTCCGATACATTGAACCCGGAGGGCGGCGGCCCTTCGGATATCCGGCCCGTCTCGATCACCGAGGAGCTGTCGCGCAGCTATCTCGATTACGCGATGAGCGTGATCGTCTCGCGCGCCCTTCCCGATGTGCGCGACGGCCTCAAGCCGGTGCACCGCCGCATCCTGTTCTCGATGCGCGAGAACAACTACACGCCCGAGCGGCCCTACAACAAATCCGCCCGCGTCACCGGCGATACGATGGGCAAGTACCATCCGCACGGCAACCAGGCGATCTATGACGCGCTGGTGCGGCTGGCGCAGGAATTCTCCATGCGCCTGCCGCTGATCGACGGCCAGGGCAATTTCGGCTCCGTCGACGGCGATCCGCCGGCGGCCGAACGCTACACCGAGGTCCGCCTCGCCAAGCCGGCGATGAACCTGCTGGACGACCTCGACAAGGACACGGTCGACTTCCAGGACAATTACGACGGCCGCGAGCAGGAGCCGACGGTTCTTCCGGCCCGCTTCCCCAACCTGCTGGTCAACGGCGCCGGGGGCATCGCGGTCGGCATGGCCACCAACATTCCGCCGCACAATCTCGGCGAGGTGGTGGACGCCTGCGTCGCGCTGATCGACGACCCCGCGCTCGATGTCGAGCGGCTGCTCGACCATATCCACGGCCCGGACTTTCCGACCGGGGCGCTGATCCTCGGGCGCAGCGGCATAAGGCAGGCCTATCTCACCGGCCGCGGCTCCATCGTCATGCGCTCGCGCGCCACCATCGAGGAGATCCGCAAGGACCGCGACGCCATCATCGTCACCGAGATTCCCTACCAGGTGAACAAGGCGACGATGATCGAGCGCATCGCTGAGCTGGTGCGGGAGAAGCGGCTCGAGGGCATTGCCGAGATTCGCGACGAATCGTCCCGCGAAGGCATGCGCGTGGTGTTCGAGATCAAGCGCGACGCCCAGGCCGACGTCGTGCTGAACAATCTCTACCGCATGACCTCGCTGCAGACCTCGTTCGGCGCCAATATGGTGGCGCTGAATGGCGGCAAGCCGGCGCTGATGAACCTTCTTGACCTGCTGACCGCCTTCGTCGCCTTCCGCGAGGATGTCGTTAGCCGGCGCACCAAATTCCTGCTGCGCAAGGCGCGCGATCGCGCCCATGTGCTGGTCGGGCTTGCCATCGCCGTCGCCAATATCGACGAGATCATCCACACCATCCGCACCTCGCCCGACCCCGCGACCGCGCGTGAGGCGCTGATGACCCGCCATTGGCCGGCAATGGATGTCGCGCCGCTGATCGCGCTGATCGACGACCCGCGCCACCGCCTCGCTGAGGACGGTACCTACCGTCTCTCCGCCGAGCAGGCGCGCGCCATTCTCGATCTGCGGCTGCAGCGCCTCACCGCGCTCGGCCGCGACGAGGTGGCGGACGAACTCGACAAGATCGCCGTCGAGATCCGCGAGTATCTCGACATTCTCGCCAGCCGCGAGCGCATCCGCACCATCGTCAAGGACGAGTTGCTGGCGGTGAAGGCGGAGTTCGGCACCCCGCGCAAGACCGAGATCGCCGAGGCCGAGGGCGACTTCGAGGATGAGGACCTGATCGCCCGCGAGGACATGGTGGTCACCGTTTCCCATGCCGGCTATGTAAAGCGCGTGCCGCTCTCTACCTACCGGGCGCAGCGGCGCGGCGGCAAGGGCCGCTCGGCGATGCAGACCAAGGACGAGGACTTCGTTACCCGGCTTTTCGTCGCATCCACCCATGCGCCGGTGCTGTTCTTCTCCTCCAAGGGCCAAGTCTACAAGCTCAAGGTGTGGCGCCTGCCCGTCGCCGCCCCGCAGTCGCGCGGCAAGGCACTGGTCAACATCCTGCCGCTGACCGAGGGCGAGCGGATCACCTCGATCATGGCGCTTCCGGACGAAGGGGCGTGGAGCCGGCTACAGATCATGTTCGCCACCAATTCCGGCACGGTGCGGCGCAACGAACTGTCCGACTTCACCAATGTGAACCGGAACGGCAAGATCGCCATGAAGCTGGAGGCGGGCGAGTCCATCGCCGGCGTCCAGTTGTGCACAGAGGCCGATGACGTGCTGCTCACCAGCGCCAGGGGCCAGTGCATCCGCTTCCCCACCACCGAGGTGCGTGTCTTCAAGGGCCGCGATTCGATGGGTGTGCGCGGCATCCAGCTGGAAGAGGGCGACCGCCTCATTTCGATGGCCATTATCCGCCATGTGACGGCGACGGCCGAGGAGCGCGCGGCCTATATCAAGCTCGCCAACGCCATCCGCCGCAGCCAGAATGGCGTCGAGTCCAATGGTGAGGAAGCCGACCTCGCCGAGGTGGAGATCGTCGAGGCGGAGATCGCCGAGAGCGAGGCCGGGGAGGCTGCCGCCGCCCCCGCCGAGATCGACCAGGCGCGCTATGTCGCCATGGGCGCGGCGGAGCAGTTCATCCTCACCCTGTCGGAAAACGGCTACGGCAAGCGCACCTCGTCCTACGAGTACCGCACCACGCGGCGCGGCGGCAAAGGCATCGTCGCCATGGCAGTCAACCATCGCAACGGGCCGCTGGTCGCCTCCTTCCCGGTGGAGGAAGCCGACCAGATCATGCTCGTCACCGATGGCGGCCAGCTCATCCGCTGCCCGGTCAACGGCATCCGCACCGTCGGGCGTGGCAGCCAGGGCGTGATCGTGTTCGACACCGCCGAGGACGAGAAGGTCGTTTCGGTCGAGCGCGTCAGCGAGGACGAGGATGAGGGGGCTCTGGGAGCCGAGGGCCTCGCTAGCGAAGACGGGGGCGAGGAGGCGGCGGGCTGAGAGCGCGACTCGCGGCCGTCCGGTGATGGGCGAGCCGTGACCGCCGGGTGATGACCGGCCGGCGTCATACGCCGCGACGCCGGATTTCGAAGGGAGCCGCCGCTTATGATGCGCCCGTCTGTCCGGCCGATGGTCGGGGCGCTGCTTGTCGCGTTCGCGCTTCTCTTCGCCGCCGATGCGGCTTCGGCGGCTACCACCGACGTCGGTTTTCGCCGGATGCGGCTCGCCGACCAGCCCGGCCGGATGCTTGAGGCTACGGTCTGGTACCCGGCTGCCGCGCCCGGTCCGGCGACGCTCATGGGCGACAATGCCGCCTTCGTCGGCGTGCCGGTAATGGTCGACGCCCTGCCGGCGGCAGGCCGCCATCGCCTGGTGGTGCTCTCCCACGGCTATGGTGGGCATGTCGGCAACCAAGGCTGGCTCGCCGCCGCGCTGGTTCAGCGTGGCTATGTGGTCGCGGCGGTGAACCATCCGGGCACGACCAGCCGCAACCGCAATCCGGAGATCGGCGCGCAGCTGTGGGAGCGTCCGCACGATCTCTCCCGGCTCATCGACCACGTGACCCGCGATCCCGCGCTGGGCGTGGACGCCGACAAGGTAGGCATCATAGGCCATTCCCTCGGCGGCTGGACCGCGCTGGCCATGGCCGGTGCCCGGACCGACCCGGCGCGGCTCGAGGCCGATTGCGCGGTCAACACGACGCTCGGCGCGTGCGAGGCCTATCACGAACTCGGCGCCGGCCAGACGCCCAATGCCCGTGCCAGGCTCGCCGGCGACCTGCGCGATCCGCGCATCGGCGCGGCGGTCGCGCTCGATCTCGGCATGGCGCGGGGCTTCACGCCAGACACCCTCGCGGCGATCAGGATACCGGTGCTGGTGATCTCGGCGGGGGAGGGCGACGACCGGATCCCCGCCAAGCTCGAATCCGGCTATCTTGTTGAACATCTGCCGGCCAGCGGCGTTACCTATCTCGCGCTCGACGGCGCCGCCCATTTCAGCTTCCTGCCCCTGTGCAAATCAGGCGCCGCCGCGCTTCTGGAAGCGGACACACCCGGCGACGGCATGGTCTGCCGGGACGGCACGCCGGCGGCGGATCGCGCCACGCTGCATGGGCGCACGGCAGAGGAGGTGGGGCGTTTCCTCGACGCGAGCCTCGGGCCGCCCTGACGTGGCACGCTTGCATCACGCGCAACGGGCCGCTAACGCTTGCCGCGCACCGAGAGGCCAATGATGAGCGCCATGCGCACCGCCTTCTATCCCGGCTCGTTCGACCCGCCGACCAACGGCCATGTCGAGGTCGCCCGCGCCGCCGCCAGGCTGGTCGACCGGCTCGTGGTGGGCGTCGGCATCCATCCCGGCAAGTCGCCGCTCTTTGCCCCGGCCGAGCGGCTGGAGATGCTGCGCGAGGTGTTCGAGCCGATCGCGCAGGAAGAAGGCGCGGCGCTCGCATGCGTCACCTTCGACAATCTGGTGGTCGACGCCGCGCAGCAACATGGCGCCAGCCTGCTGATCCGCGGGCTGCGCGACGGCACCGATCTCGACTATGAAATGCAGATGGCGGGGATGAACGCGACGCTGAAGCCCGGCGTGCAGACGGTGTTTCTGCCGGCCTCGCCCATTGCCCGCCCCATCACCGCCACTCTGGTCCGGCAGATCGCTGCCATGGGCGGCGATGTGTCCGCCTTCGTGCCCAGCCCGGTGCTGGCCCGCCTCACCGGCCGGTTCGGGCGCGGGGCCTAGCGGCGGGCGGCGCCCGCCATCGCTCAACGGAGTTCATGCCCATGATCCGACGCCTTCTCGCCGCCTTCTCCGTCGCCTGCGCGCTGGCCGTGCTGGCCGCCGCGCCAGTGTCGGCGCAGGCGCCCAAATTGCCCCCGAATGTCGACCCGCAGAACGCCATCATCATGCAGACCACCAAAGGGCCGGTGATCTTCGTGCTGCGCGCGGATCTCGCCCCCCAGCACGCCGAGCGCATCAAGACGCTGGCGCGCGAGGGCTATTACGACAATGTGCCGTTCCACCGCGTCATCGAGGGCTTCATGGCGCAGACCGGCGATGGCCAGTACGGCAACGGCACCGGCGGCTCGCGCTACCCCAACCTGCCGGCGGAGTTCTCCAACGTACCGTTCAAGCGCGGCACGGTTGGCATGGCCCGCGCTTCCGCCCCGAACAGCGCCAATTCGCAGTTCTTCATCACTTTCGGCGACGCCTCGTTCCTCAATGGCCAGTACACCGTCATCGGCGAGGTCGTCTCCGGCATGGAGAATGTCGACAAGATCAAGCGCGGCGAGCCGGTGAAGAACCCGGACAAGATCGTCTCGATGAAGGTGGCTGCGGACGTCAAGTGACGCCGCGCGGACGTCAAGTGACGCCGCACCGCCTGTATCTTTTGCAAGGAGAGTAGAATGACCGACACCACCGAAACCACGCTGCTGCTCGAAACGACGCAGGGGCCGGTCACCATCCGCTTCCGTCCCGACCTCGCCCCGGGCCATGTGGCGCGCATCAGCGAACTGGCCAAGCAGGGCTTTTATGACGGCGTGGTGTTCCACCGCGTCATCGACGGCTTCATGGCCCAGACCGGCGATCCCACCGGCACCGGCCGCGGCGGCTCGGGCAAGAACCTGAAGGCCGAATTCAACAAGGGCCGCCATGTGCGCGGCACGGTCTCCATGGCCCGCGCCCAGAGCCCGGATTCGGGCGACAGCCAGTTCTTCATCTGCTTCGCCGATGCCGGCTTCCTCGACGGCCAGTACACCGTCTGGGGTGAGGTGATCGAAGGCATGGAGAATGTCGACAAGATCAAGCGCGGCGAGCCGGTGCAGAACCCGGACAAGATCGTCAAGGCGACCGTTTCCGCCTGATCGCCTTCACCTTGAGAGTCGGCGTCATCCCGGCCGCGCAAACGCGCGCGCCGGGATCGCTATATCCAGCCATGCCCCGACCGGCCATCGACCGTCGGGCCTGCACCGTCTTCCAGGCTTTCAATCGCATGCGCGTCGACCTGTTCGATTTCGATCTACCGCCCGAGCGCATCGCGCTGCGGCCCGTGTCGCCGCGCGACGCGGCGCGAATGCTGGTGGTGCGTCCCGGTGCCGTGCCGGAACTCACCGACGCGCAGGTGCGCGACCTGCCCGACGTGCTGGCGCCGGGCGACGCGCTGGTGGTCAACGACACCCGCGTCTTCCCCGCCCGGCTCGACGGCATCCGGCGTCGCGACTCCTCGCAGGGCGAAGGGGTTCGGGTCGAGGCCATGCTGCACAAGCGGCTCGGGCCGGAGAGTTGGCTGGCGCTGGCGCGGCCCGGCAAGCGGTTGGCGCCCGGCGACATGATCGAATTCACCGCCACCGACGGCAGGGCCACGCTCGCAGCTCGCGTCGCGGCCAAGGGCGAGGGCGGCGAGGTGACATTGCGGTTCGAGGAAACCGGCCCGGCGCTCGACGCCGCCATCGCCGCCATCGGCCATATCCCGCTACCGCCCTATATCGCCGCAAAACGTGCCGACGACACGCAGGACCGCGCCGACTACCAGACCATGTTCGCGGCGCATGAGGGGTCCGTCGCGGCCCCCACCGCTGGCCTGCATTTCACCCCCTCGCTGATCGAACGTCTGGCGGCGCGCGGGATCGAGACCCATCGCGTCACGCTGCATGTCGGCGCCGGCACCTTTCTGCCGGTCAAGGCGGACGACACCAGCGACCATCGGATGCATGCCGAGTGGGGCGAGGTCTCGCCGGAGACCGCCGCGGCGCTGAACGCGGTGAAGGCGCGCGGCGGCAGGATCGTCACCGTCGGCACCACGGCGACGCGGCTGATCGAGAGCGCGGCGGTGGACGAGGGGCGGCTCGGCGCGTGGCGCGGCGAGACCGACATCTTCATCACGCCGGGCAGCCACTTCCGCTTCATCGACGGCATGCTGACCAATTTCCACCTGCCGCGCTCGACGCTGGTGATGCTGGTGGCCGCCTTTATCGGTCACGAGAGCCAGAAGCGTGCCTATGCCCACGCGATCGCGAGCGGATACCGCTTCTATTCCTATGGCGATGCCTGCCTTTTGCTGCCACAAGCCCGGCCATGAATAATCCCGACACTCGCGAACTGACCCATTTTCACTACAACCTGCATACCACCGACGGCGCGGCACGCCTCGGCGAGGTCGTCACCCCGCGCGGCATCGTGCGCACACCGGCCTTCATGCCGGTCGGCACCGCCGGCACGGTGAAGGGCATGTATCCCGAACAGGTGCGCGACCTCGGCGCCGATATCCTGCTCGGCAACACCTATCACCTGATGCTGCGTCCCGGTGCCGAGCGGGTGGCACGGCTCGGCGGGCTGCACGAGCTGATGCGCTGGCCGCACCCGATCCTCACCGATTCCGGCGGCTTCCAGGTCATGTCGCTCGCCGGCCTGCGCAAGATGAGCGAGAAGGGCGTGACCTTCCGCTCGCATATCGATGGCGCCTATCATGAGCTGACGCCCGAGCGCTCGGTGGAGATCCAGGGCCTGCTCGGCGCCGATATCCAGATGCAGCTCGACGAGTGCGTGCGGCTGCCGGCGTCAAAGGACGATATCGCCCGCGCGCTGCGCCTGTCGCTGCGCTGGGCCGAACGCTCGAAGAAGGCGTTCGAGGCGCAGCCGAAGGGCCGGGCGCTGTTCGGCATCGTGCAGGGGGGCGACGACCCGGAACTGCGCATGGAATCCGCCCGCGGCCTGGTCGACATCGACTTTCCCGGATACTCCATCGGCGGCCTCGCGGTCGGCGAGCCGCAGGACGTGATGCTGGCGATGCTGGATGTGGTGACGCCGATCCTCCCCGTGGACAGGCCGCGCTACCTCATGGGCGTCGGCACGCCGGACGACATGATCGAGAGCGTGGCGCGCGGCGTCGACATGTTTGACTGCGTCATGCCCACGCGCGCCGGCCGCCACGCCCAGGCCTTCACCCGCTTTGGCCGGATCAACCTCAAGAACGCCCGCCACGCCGACGACCCGCGCCCTCTCGACGAGGAAAGCGACTGCCCGGCGGCGCGCGATTATTCCCGCGCCTATCTCCACCACCTCGTGCGCTGCGACGAGATGCTGGGATCGATGCTGCTGACCTGGGTCAACCTCGCCTATTACCAGAACCTGATGGCCGGCATCCGCACCGCCATCGCCGAGCGGCGGTTGGGGGCGTTCAAGGCCGAGGTGAAAGAAGGCTGGGCGCGCGGGGACATCGCAGCGCGCTGAGCCTGTTTCGCCGGCCGTCATCCCGGACGACCGAAGGCCGATCCGGGATCGCGTTACGCACGGAGCGCACGGGGCGCCGTCAATGGCGCGGGTAATGTCACGACGTCATGCCCGGGCCCAGCCCGGGTATGACGTCACTTATGCGATCAAGCCGCGAGCTTGCCGGCGATGGTCGCGACATGCTTGCCCTGGAAGCGGGCACCGGCCAGATCGGCCGCCGAGGGCTGGCGCGAGCCGTCGCCGTCGGCGATCGTGGAGGCGCCATAGGGCGAGCCACCCTTGATCTCGTCGACGCCCATCTGGCCCTGGAACGCGTAGGGCAGGCCGACCACCACCATGCCGTGATGCAGCAGGGTCGGGATGAAGCCGAGAATGGTCGATTCCTGGCCGCCATGCTGGGTGGCGGAAGAGGTGAACACCGACCCCACCTTGCCGACCAGCGCGCCGCCGAACCACAGGGCGCCGGTCTGGTCGATGAAGCTGCGCATCTGCGAGGCCACCGTGCCGAAACGGGTGGGCGCGCCGAAGATGATGGCGTCATAGTCCTTCAGCTCATCGACGGTCGCCACCGGCGCCTTCTGGTCGAGCTTGAAGTAGCCGGCCCTGGCGACCTCCTCGGGCACCGTCTCCGGCACGCGCTTCACCACCACCTCGGCGCCTGCCTCGCGTGCACCCTCGGCCACGGCCTCCGCCATGGTTTCGATATGGCCATAGGTCGAATAATACAGCACCAGAACTTTCGCCATGAGTCTCTCTCCTCGCCGCGAGCCACGGGATCGTGAACCCGCCAGATGTCGCGCGCAGGCTAGTGTTGCCGGTCACTCACTGGAAGCGGCATGATCGACGGAGCGGTCTTGCATCTCCGCAATCAAATCGCGTTGCCCCGGCGGAGCGGCGCGCGCTCTGGAAACCCTGCGCATGAATGCCCCGGGCGGCTTGCCTTCGCGGATCGAAACCCTTAAGCCCCACCCCGTGGGAGCCCGTAGCTCAGCCGGTAGAGCACGTGACTTTTAATCATGGGGTCCTGGGTTCGAGTCCCAGCGGGCTCACCACGTGCAAGGGCGTTGTTCCTGAAGCCGTTTTCAGCAGCAGGTGTTGAGATGACATACGCGAAGTTCCTCCCGGCCACGGCCTTCGTCCTTGCCGTCGCCGCCGCCCAGCCGGCGCTCGCGGCCGGTGCCTTCGAGTGCCCGAAAAGCACGCTGGAGGCTTCCCAGGCGGCGACCATCAAGGCGGTGCTGCCCACGGGCGACGGACTCGACGCGCCGGACGCGCTCGACGCGGCGGTCGATTCGCTGCGCGGCAAGGGCCTCGGCTCCGGGCTCATCATTGATGGCGTGATCACCGCCTATTGCCCCGGCGTCGCGGCGCAGGCTGGGCTGAGCGACGCGCAGAAGACCGAGAAGCTGGCCGGTTTTGCCTCGCGCGTGACGCGCACGGTCTATTCGCTCGACAGCGCCGACGCGGTGATCCTCGACGTCGCCTTCCCGCCGCAGATTCTCAACGACATCAACGCCAAGGCGGCCGCCGCCAAGGTTGCGCCGGAAGCCTTCGTGCGTCAGGCGGTCGACGCTGCGCTGAAGTAATCCCTTGGGCCGGCTCTCATTTTGGGCGCCGGCGCCTCAGTTTCCGGTCAGGCCCTCCAGCCGGGCGATGACGGTCTGGTGGAACTGGTCGAGTGTGTCGATGCTGGTGTGGTCGATGCCGGGCTGGCCGGAGAGATCGATGTTCTCCAGATCTCCGGTGTAGCCCGGTGTCGCCGTGACCGGAACGCCGAACCCGTCCTGCGCCCAGAAATTGATGAGCACCGCGACATTCTGCGGCACCGGGTCGGGCGCGGTGGCATCGAAGGTGACGGCGAGGTCGACCGGGATCGCCTGCGTCTGGATGCTCTCCGCGACGGAGATGACGGCGTTGGCGCCTAGGGAGTGGCCGATCAGGATGACGGGGCCTTCATGGCCCTGCTGCTCGCGCTGCCCGATCAGGGCGATGACCTGCTGGGCCTCGTCCCAGCCGTAGATTTCCGCGTGATAGCCCTGGGCGACCAGTTGCTGCGCCAGCGCGTCAAGCCCTTGCGAGAACACACCGAACAGCCCGCGCAGCAGATAGACATGGGTGTCGGCGCGGGACGGCAGCGGCGCGGCGGCGCTCTGCCCGTGATGGGGCACATGGGCCGGGTTGGCGAGGCCGGGGGTGAGACCGGTGAGGCCGGCGATGAGGACGATGGGGAGCGTGAGGAGCAGACGCGGCAGTTTCATTCTCGGGCCCCGGAGCGTAGGAACACGCCGCTAGATAGACCGGTTTCCCGGTCGCTTGTCATCCCCCGTATGGACGTCGCCCATGCCCGCCTCGACCGCCACCGTGCCGACCTCCCACGCCAGCCGCTACCTGCAGCAGCTCTGCAAGCACTGGGCGCACAAGCTGGAGGTGAATTTCACGCCCGAGCATGGCGAGGTGAAGCTGCCCGAGGGGGCGCTCGCCACCCTGGATGCCGGCCCGGACGGCCTCGCGGTGCGGGTCGAGGCCGGCGACGCGGAGACGCTGGAGCGGATGAAGGGCGTGGTCGTCCGCCATCTCGACCGTTTCGCCTTCCGCGAGGCACCGCTGACCTTCGACTGGCACGACGCCTGAACCCGCCGGCCGGCGCGCCTGCCATCCCGCTTCCCGCTATCCCGCCTTGCGGATGCGGAACGACAGCACGCCGTCCGCGCTGGCCTGCGCCTCCAGCGCGTGGCCGCCCTCGCGCACGAGATGGGGAATGTCGATCACCGCCATCGGGTCGGTACAGTCGACCAGCAGCACGGCGCCGGGCAAGGCGCGCGCCAGCGCGCGGCGTGTGTGCAGCGCCGGCAGCGGGCATTTCAGCCCTTTGAGGTCGAGCCTGTGCGGCGTGTCGTCACGGTCCATGGCAGCCTTCCCGGGTCCGAGTAGGACGCGCAGACGGGGGCGGCAAGCGGAAACCGCGATCGGGCGATGCGACCTGCCGGCTTGACGCCGGCGCCATTCGTCCCACGTGCTGGGGAAAACAACGGGAGGTAGAGATGCGGCTGATCGGATTCGCGGGATGGAGCGGCGCGGGCAAGACCACGCTGCTGGCGCGGCTCATCCCCGTGCTGGTGGCGCGCGGGCACCGCGTCTCCACGGTGAAGCACGCCCACCATAATTTCGACGTCGACAAGCCGGGAAAGGACTCGCACACCCACCGCACCGTCGGAGCCAGCGAGGTGCTGATCTCCTCGGCCAATCGCTGGGCGCTGATGCACGAACTGCGCGGCGCCGACGAGCCCGACCTGCCGGAACTGGTGGCGCATCTCTCGCCGGTCGACCTCGTTCTGGTGGAGGGCTTCAAGCGCGACCACCATCCCAAGATCGAGATCAGCCGGGCCGAGCTGGGCAAGCCCCTGCTGTACCCGGAAGACCCCCACATCGTCGGCATCGCCACCGATATGAAGGTGTCCGACTGCCCGCTGCCGGTGATCGGCCTCGACGATATCGAGGCCATCGCCGATTTCGTCGACCAGCACGCCGCTCCGCTCGACGGCATCGCCTGGCGCCCGGCGGCGAATCAGGGCGCGGGATAGGCGGCGAGCAGGCGCTCGGCCTCAGCGAGGTCTTCCGGCGTGTTGAGGTTGAAGAACGGGTCGAGCGGCCGATCCGGCCATTCCACGGGGAGGGCGCCGATGTGCTGGACCCAGCGCATCATCCGGCGTTCATCCTGCCGCACCAGCAGGCGGCGCAGTTCGCCGCGCGCGGCGACCTGCCACACCCCGATCACAGGATGCTCGCGCCCGCCGGAAACCGCGTAGGCGGCCCCCGCCATCTGCGCCGCCGCGACGAGGCGCGCGGCGAGGTCCAGCGGCAGGAACGGGCAGTCGCCCGGCACGGTAAGCAGGAAACGGGTGTCCGGCGCCACGCCCGCGAGATGGTCGAGGCCGGCGAGGAGACCGGCCAGCGGTCCCGGCGCACCAGCCAGCGTGTCCGGCACCACCGGCAGATCGAGCCCGAACCGCTCCGCCGGCCCGTTGGCGTTCAGCAGCAGCGGCGACACCTGCGGGCCGAGCCTTTGGGCGATGCGCGCGAGGATGGTCTCGCCGCCGAGCCGCAGCAGCCCCTTGTCGCCGCCACCCATGCGCCGCGACAGGCCGCCGGCGAGGATCAGCCCGGCGGGTGTCCCGCTGCCGCTCACGAGGTTGGCCGGGTCAGCAGATAGGCAGAGACGCCGACGAACACCGCCGCGACGATGGCGAGCACCGGCACCGACAGGCCGAGAACCACCAGCACGGCGAAGCTGAACGCCATGCTGCCGGCGGCCACCAATTGCGCCCAGCGCGGCACGGCGCCGCTCGCGCGCCAGGCGACGACCGAGGGGCCGAGGCGCGGATGGGTCAGCAGCCACCGCTCGAAGCGCGGCGAGGAACGGGTGAACAGCCAGGCGGCAAGAATGAGGAACACCGTTCCCGGCATCACCGGGGTGACGATGCCGACAATGCCCAGCCCGACGCACACCCAGGCGAGGGCGAACATCGCCCAGCGCAGAGGTGCCGGAAGGGAAGATGTCTTTGGTTCCCGCTCCGTCATCAATGTGTGCATCACCGCGTCGCCAAGTCGTTCGGCCCCGTTCATATAGTCATCAACCCGCGCTGAGCAGCTTCACCGCCACGTCGCGCTCGAAAATATGTAGCAACAGGCGCAGGAGAGCGCCACGCGGCGACACCAGATCGGAATCGTTCTTGACTGTTTCCAGCGCCTCGGCGCGGGCCCGCAGCAGCAGGTCGCCATGCACATCGAGCCGCGCCAGCTTGAAGCCGGGAAAGCCGCTCTGGCGCGTGCCGAGCACGTCGCCTTCGCCGCGCAGCTTTAGGTCCTGCTCGGCAAGGAAGAACCCGTCCTCGGAAGAGCGCAGCGCCTCCAGCCGCTGGCGGGCGACCTCGCCGAGCGGCCGGCGGTAGAGCAGCAGGCAGGTGGAGGCGGCGTCGCCGCGCCCGACCCGGCCGCGCAGCTGGTGGAGCTGGGCAAGGCCGAAGCGCTCGGCGTGCTCGATGACGATGATGCTGGCCTCCGGCACATCGACGCCGACCTCGACCACGGTGGTGGCGACGAGAAGCCGGGTTTCCCCGGCGGCGAAGGCGGCCATGGCGGCGTCCTTCTCCGCCCCCTTCATCTTGCCGTGGACGAGGCCGACCAGCGGGCCGAAATGCGCCCTGAGGTCCGCGAAGCGTGCTTCGGCGGCGGCGAGGTCGGAATTCTCCGATTCCTCCACCAGCGGGCAGATCCAGTAGGCGCGGCGGCCTTCTACCAGCGCCCGGCCGAGCCGGGCGACGATCTCGTCGATGCGGTCGGAGGGGATGGCGCGGGTGTCGATCGGCTTGCGGCCGGCCGGCTTCTCGCGCAGCTCGCTGGAGTCCATGTCGCCGAAATAGGTCAGCACCAGCGTGCGGGGGATCGGCGTCGCCGTCATCACCAGCACGTCCACCGCCTCGCCCTTGGCGGCGAGGGCAAGGCGCTGATGCACGCCGAAGCGGTGCTGCTCGTCGACGATGGCGAGCGCGAGGTCGCGGAAATCGACGCCTTCCTGGAACAGCGCATGGGTGCCGATGACGAGGTCGATCTCGCCGCTCGCGAGCCGGGCCAGAAGCTCGGCGCGGGCGCGCCCCTTCTCGCGGCCGGTGAGCAGGGCGACGGCGAGGCCCGCCTTCTCCGCCAGCGGGGCGATGGTCTTCATGTGCTGGCGGGCGAGGATCTCCGTCGGGGCCATCAATGCCGCCTGCCGCCCGGCCTCGATGACGGTGGCCGCCGCCAGCAGCGCCACCACGGTCTTGCCCGAGCCGACATCACCCTGCAGCAGCCGCAGCATGCGGTCCTGCGAGCCGAGGTCGGCGCGGATCGCGCGGAGCGCCTCGACCTGCGAGCCGGTGAGCGAAAAGGGCAGGGCGGCGACGATCTCCTCGGAGACCGCGCCGGTGCCGAGGCTCGGCCGTCCCGCCTGCTTCACCGTGCGCGCCCGCAGCAGGGCGAGCGCGAGCTGGCCGGCCAGCAATTCGTCATAGGCGAGCCGCTGCCACGCCGGGCCGAGCGGGCTGGCGTCCAGCGTGTCGTGCGGCTGGTGCACCTTGCGCAGCGCCTCGTGGAAGCCGATGCCGGGCGGGCTCGCCTGCCATTCCGGCAATTCGCCGGTCTGCGCCAGCGCAGCCTCGACCGCGCGCCGGACATGGCCGTGCGCCAGCCCCTCGACCAGCGGGTAGAGCGGCTCGATCGGCGGCAGCTTGGCGAGGCCGGCGGCGTCGACCACCCGGTCGGGGTGGACCATCTGCGCCATGCCGTCATACAGGGTGACGGTGCCGGACACCCAGCGGGTCTCGCCGATGGGCAGCAGCCGCTCCATCCAGCTGCGCTCGGCCTTGAAGAAGGCCAGCGTCAGGTCGCCGGTGGCGTCGTGGCCATAGACCCGGTAGGGGGCGCGCGAACCGCGCGGGGGGGCGACATGACGGTCGACATGGATCTCCACCGTCACCACCGTGTCGGGGACGATCTCGGCCAGGGTCGGGCGGGCGCGGCGGTCGATGGTGGAAGAGGGCAGGTGCAGCAGCAGGTCGAGCAGCCGCGCGCCTTCCTCGCGCCCGAGCAGCCGGTTGAACGGCCGGGCGAGCTTCGGGCCGATGCCGGGCAGGCCGGTGATCGAGGCGAAGTAGGGGTTGAGAATGTCGGGCCGCATGGCCGGGCGAATGTGGACGATGGCGGCGCGCGGTGCAACGCGGCCGGCGACATCACCGATTGTCCACCTGACAGCGGCCGCGCGGCGCGCTAAACACGGCGCCTCCTGCGTGACGCCGCCGCCGCGGCGGCGCGAAACCGAGGCCTAGACATGACCGGAACCACGCGATCGAGCGCGGGTCTCGACGCCCGCCGCCGGCGCATCCTCTACCGCTCCTGGCATCGCGGCACACGCGAGATGGACCTGCTGATGGGCCGCTTCGCCGATGCCTGCATCGGCGAGTTGAGCGAGGACGACGTCGCCGCCTTCGAGTTGCTGATCGAGGTCGAGGACCCCGACCTCTATGGCTGGCTCGGCGGCGGCGTGCCGGCGCCGGAATTCGACACCCCGCTTTTCCACCGCTTCCGCCAGTTCCACCTGTCGGGCGAGGGCGTTCCCGAGATATGAAGACCGCGACCCGATGAAGACGCCCCTTTCCACCCTCGCCGCGCGCCTGTCTCCCGGCCGCACGCTGACCCTCGCCAACGTGCCCGCCGGCATGGAGGGGCTGGTGGTCGCCGACCTCGCCCGCGCGCTGGCGGCGCAGGCCGACGCGCCGTGGCCGACGCTCATGGTGATCTGCCGCGACAGCGAGCGGATGGCGGAGCTGGAGCGGGCGCTCGGCTTCTTCGCGCCCGGCGTCGAGGTGCTGCCCTTTCCGGCCTGGGACTGCCTGCCCTATGACCGCGCCTCGCCCAACGGGGCGGTGATCGCCCGCCGCATGACCACGCTGGCCCGCCTCGCCCGGGTGAAGGGCCGCGAGGCCGGCACCATCGTGCTGACCACGGTGAACGCCGCGCTGCAGCGCGTGCCGAGGCGCGCGCTGATCGCGACCCAGTCCTTCTCGGCGGCGCCGGGCAATGCGCTCTCGCTCGACGACGTCGTCGGCTGGGCCGAGATCAACGGCTTCCAGCGCACCTCCACCGTGCGCGACACCGGCGAATATGCGGTGCGCGGCGGCATCGTCGATCTCTACCCGCCGGGGCTGCCGGCGCCGGTGCGGCTCGATTTCTTCGGCGACACGCTGGAATCGATCCGCGGCTTCGACCCCGAGACCCAGCGCACCGCGCTGCAGATGCGTTCGCTCGACCTGGTGCCGATGAGCGAATTGCAGCTCACCAGCGAGACCATGAAGCGCTTTCGCATGGCCTATGTCGCCGCCTTCGGCGCGGCGCCGCGCGGCGACCTGCTGTATGAGGCGGTGAGCGAGGGACGGCGCTACCCCGGCATGGAGCACTGGCTGCCGCTGTTCCATGAGGGGCTCGACACGCTGTTCGACTACGCCCCCGACGCGCCGGTGGTGATGGAGGCGCAGGACGACGAGGCCGCCGCCTCGCGGCTCGACCAGATCGCCGACTATTACGACGCCCGCCGGCACGGGCTGGAGCATGGCGGCGCCTCCGCGCCCTACAAGCCGCTGCCGCCGGAGGCGCTGTATCTCACCGCCGAGGAATGGAAGGCGCGCCGCGAGGCCGCCCGCAACCTCGCGCTTTCCGCCTATGCGCTGCCGGAATCGAAGGATGTGATCGACCTCGACGGCCGCCCGGCGCGCTCCTTCGCGCCTGAGCGGGCGGACCCGGAGGCGGCGCTGTTCGATGTCGCGGCCGGCTATCTCAGAGACCTCGCCAAGGGCAAGCGCACCATCCTCGCCGCCTGGTCGGAGGGCTCGCGCGACCGGCTCGCCACCGTGCTGGCCGATCACGGCCTCAAGGGCACCCAGACCGTCGGCTCGCGCGACGCCGCCGAGGCGCTGCCGAAAGGCACCATCGCGCTCGCCGTGCTCGGCATCGAGAGCGGGTTCGAGACCGACGCGCTCGTCGTCATCGGCGAGCAGGACATTCTCGGCGACCGGCTCGTGCGCCCCAAGCGCAAGGCGCGCCGGCCGCAGGACGTGATCGCGGAACTTGGCGCGCTGACCGCCGGCGATCTGGTCGTGCATGTCGACCACGGCATCGGCCGGTTCATCGGGCTGAAGACCATCGAGGCGATGGGGGCGCCGCACGACTGCCTCGAAATCCACTACGCGGAGGGCTCCAAGCTCTTCCTGCCGGTGGAGAATCTCGAACTGCTGTCGCGCTACGGCTCCGAGGACACCGAGGCGCAGCTCGACCGGCTGGGCGGCGGCGGCTGGCAGGCGCGCAAGGCGCGGATGAAGAGCCGCATCCGCGAGATGGCGGCCGAGCTGATCAAGGTCGCCGCGCAGCGCCAGACGCAGGAGGCGCCGCGCCTGGTGCCGGCGGCCGGCATCTATGACGAGTTCCGCGCCCGCTTCCCCTATGAGGAGACCGAGGACCAGGAGGCCGCCATCGAGGCGGTGTTCGACGATCTCGGCTCCGGCCACCCGATGGACCGGCTGGTGTGCGGCGATGTCGGCTTCGGCAAGACCGAAGTGGCTCTTAGAGCGGCCTTCGCGGTGGCGCTGAACGGCAAGCAGGTGGCGGTGGTGGTGCCGACCACGCTGCTGGCGCGCCAGCATTTCAAGACCTTTTCCGAGCGCTTCAAGGGGCTGCCGGTGGTGGTGCGGCAGGCTTCGCGCCTCGTCACCGGCAAGGAGCTTTCCGAGACCAAGAAGGGCCTCGCCGACGGCACGGTCGACATCGTGGTGGGCACCCACGCGCTGCTGGGCAAGGCCATTTCGTTCAAGGACCTCGGCCTCGTCATCGTCGACGAGGAGCAGCATTTCGGCGTCGGCCACAAGGAGCGGCTGAAACAGATGCGCGCCGAGGTGCATGTGCTGACCCTGACCGCGACGCCGATTCCGCGCACCCTCCAGCTCGCCATGACCGGGGTGCGCGAACTCTCCATCATCGCCTCGCCGCCGGTCGACCGGCTGGCGGTGCGCAGCTTCATCACCCCGTTCGATGCGCTGATCGTGCGCGAGGCGCTGCTGCGCGAGCGCTATCGCGGCGGCCAGAGCTTCTATGTCTGCCCGCGCATCGAGGACCTCGCCGAGGTGAAGGACTTCCTCGACAAGAGCGTGCCGGAGGTGAAGGTCGCGGTGGCCCATGGCCAGATGGCGGCGACCCAGCTCGAAGAGATCATGTCCGCTTTCTATGACGGGCAGTTCGACGTGCTGCTCTCCACCACCATCGTCGAATCCGGCCTCGACATCCCGACCGCCAACACGCTGATCGTGCACCGCGCCGACATGTTCGGCCTCGCCCAGCTCTACCAGCTGCGCGGGCGGGTGGGGCGCTCCAAGACGCGGGCCTATGCCATCTTCACCCTGCCGGCCGGGAAGCAGGTGACGGCGCAGGCCGACCGGCGGCTGAAGGTGCTGCAGTCGCTGGACACGCTGGGGGCCGGCTTCCAGCTCGCCAGCCACGACCTCGACATTCGCGGCGCCGGCAACCTGCTGGGCGACGAGCAGTCCGGCCACATCAAGGAGGTCGGCTACGAGCTCTACCAGGAGATGCTGGAGGAGGCGATCGCCAACCTCAAGGCCGGCATCACCGCGCCGGTGGCCGACAAATGGTCGCCCACCATCTCCATCGGCACGCCGGTGCTGATTCCGGAGGACTATGTGACGGACCTGCATGTCCGCCTCAGCCTCTACCGCCGCCTCGCGGACCTGGAGAGCGACGCCGAGATCGAATCGATGGGCGCGGAAATGGTCGACCGCTTCGGGACGCTGCCGGAGGAGGTCGAGCAACTGCTCAAGCTGGTGGGCATCAAGGCGCTGTGCCGCCGCGCCAATGTCGAGAAGGTGGATGCCGGCCCGCGCGGCATGGTGCTGACCTTCCGCGACGGGCGCTTTCCCAACCCGGCCGGCTTCATCGCCTTCGTCGGCAAGCCGCATGTGGTGGCGAAGATGCGCCCCGACGGCAAGGTGGTGTTCTCGGAGGACTGGCCGAGCGCCAATGCGCGGCTCAAGGGCAGCGCGAGCCTGCTGAAGGAACTGGCGAAAATCGCCGAGCAGGGGGCGAAGGCGGCCTGATGGCCGCCTCGCCGCGAACACGGCCTGATGGCCGCCGCGCCTCTACGGAAGCGCCTTACTCCAGCGGGCTCTCATAGGCGCCGTCATCGTCCGGCATCACGTCGGCATCGACATCCGAGCCGGGGCCGCTGAGGTTCTCGTAATTGCCGCCCGCCTGATCCATGTAGTCCTCGCTCTTGCCCGAGCCCGGATTGTCCGGCAGCGGGCCGTAGTCGAGGTAATTGGGGTTGTTGATCGGCGGAATGGTGACCTCCAGCCCGCCCTGGGCCTGCTTGCTCGGGTGCACCTCGATCGGCTGCTGCGCCCCGGCGGGCAGCGTGCCCGCAACGAGGAGGGCGGCAAGGGAAAGGACGGCGTAACGCATGGACCTGCTCCAGCACTCTGTCTTCATGAAGCCGACCCCGCCTTCGGGACCCGCAACGCATACTCCCCTTAAGGAACGCGTTCCGGGGCGCCTGTCCAGCGCTTCATAGGCGTGCGGGCGCGCTTTTGGCCGGCTGTGGCGGCGATGCGCGATCGCGCCGGCGGCTTACCCCGGCCCCTGCCACCAGCTTTCCGCCAGCGAGCCCTGCAGGGCCAGCGTTTCCGGCCGCTCCACCTTGCGCCAGCGCGCGACCCATTGCCCGGGCGTGTAGAACAGTGGCACCGAGAACTGCGCGGAAATGAGCACCCGGTCGAGCGCCCGCACGGCGGAGACGAAGTCCTCGCGCGCCCGGGCGGCCAGCAGCGCCTCGATCATCGCGTCGGCGGCCGGGCTCTTCAGCCCCATGAAATTGCGCGTGCCCGGCACATCGGCGGCGGCCGAGCCGAAATAGAACGCCTGCTCATTGCCCGGCGAGAGCGACTGGTCCCAGATATAGGGCACCATGTCGTACTCATAGGTCTGCTTGCGGGTCTCGAACTGCACATTGTCGACGAGGCGGATGTTCAGCGTCACGCCGGCCCGGCGCAGCATGTTCTGATAGGCCAGCGCCAGCCGCTCCTGGTCCTTCGAGCCGACCACCAGTTCGGGGGCGAAGGGCCGGCCGGTGGCGCGGTCGGTCAGCGTGCCGGCCTTCAGCTCCCAGCCGGCGGCCTTGAAAAGGTCGAGCGCCCGGCGCAGCTGCTCGCGGTCGCGGCCCGAACCGTCCGAGCGCGGGGCGCGCCAGGTGCCGGCCATGACCTCGGGCAGCACCGCGTCGGCATAGGGGGCGAGCAGCGTGCGCTCGCGCGCGTCCGCCGGGCGGCCGAGCGAGGACAGCTCGGAATCGTCGTAGAAGCTGCCATTGCGCCGGTAGAGGCCGAAATAGAGGTTCTGGTTCGCCCATTCGAAGTCGAACAGCTCGACCATCGCCTGCCGCACCCGCATGTCGGCGAAGATCGGCCGGCGCATGTTGAAGATCAGCGCGGAATAGGGCTTGGGCGTGCCGGTGGCGATCTCCTCGGTCACGATGCGCCCGTCGCGCACGGCGGGAATGTCGTAGCCGGTCTTCCAGCGGCCGGGGTCGGTCTCGAAGCGTATGTCGTACAGGCCGCGCTTGAAGGCTTCGAACTGCGTATTCACATCCCGGTAGAAGTCGTAGCGCAGGCTGTCGAAATTGAAGTTGCCGCGATTGACCGGCAGGTCCCGGCCCCAATAGTCCGGCGCCCGGGCCAGCAGCACGGTCTCGCCCGGCTTGACCTCGGTGGCGACATAGGGGCCGCTGCCGAGCGGGGGGGTGAAGCTGGTCCGCTCGAAGCTCTCCGGATCGGTGGCGTGGCGGGCCAGCACCGGCATCAGGGCCAGGATCAGCGGCAATTCGCGGTCGAACACGCCGAAGGTGAAGCGGATGGCGAGCGGGCCGGTCACCTCCGCCTTCGCCACCTTGCCGTAATAGGTGCGGTGATTCGGCCGGCCCCTGGCGCGCAGCAGTTCGAAGGAGAACAGCACGTCATCGGCGGTCACCGGCGTGCCGTCGGCGAAGCGGGCGCGCGGGTCGATCTCGAAGGCGACATAGGAGCGCGCGTCGTCGGTCGCCACCGTGCGCGCCAGCAGGGCGTAGCAGGTGAACGCCTCGTCGGGGCTGCGCGCCATCAGGCTCTCAACGATGTTCCAGCGCACGAAGGGCGGCGCCGTGCCGCGCACGATGAACGGGTTGAGGCTGTCGAAGGTGCCGACCGCGCCCTGTATCAGCCGGCCGCCCCGCGGCGCCTCGGGATTGACGCTGCGGTAATGGGCGAACCCTTCCGGATGCAGCGGGGCACCATGCATGGCGATGCCGTGCCGGGCGGGGCCCGCCATGCCCGGCGCCGCCATGCCCGGGGCCATCGTCGCTGGCGCGCTTTCCTGCGCCCGTGCCGGGGCCGGCAGCGGGTATCCGAGTGCCGTCGCGCCGGCGATTAAGACATTGCGCCCGAAGGCGCGCCGGGTGATATCGGACACGCATCGGCTCCCTGTTCAAAGATTCGGCTCGTGCTCGCCACCGGCGTTCTAGCACGAACAGGACACCGAATTCCCCGGGGGTCACTCTGTCGCCTCAATTGGACTTGAGACAGCCCCCTGATTCCGTTATGGCGCCAAGGCGTCCGCTGCCAATGCTTACCTGGTTCGCTCGACAGGAAATCGAAATGATCAAACGCTCCACTTTTGCGCGCAGCCTTGCCGGGGCCTTCATGGTGCTCGCCTTGGCCAGCGGCGCCGCGCTGGCCCAGACGGCCCCCGCCAAGCCGGGCGCCAAGCCCGCGGCCCCTGCCGCCCAGCCGGCCCCCGCCGCCGGCCAGCAGGCCGCCGCCCCGCAACAGATCCCCGCGATCCCGATCCCGTGGGTGAAGCGCTGCCGGCAGGAGCCGTCGATCAACAAGCAGGTCTGCGAGATGGAGCAGACCATCATCACCGACACCGGGCAGTTCCTGGTCCGCTTCGGCATCTTCGAGGTGCAGGATGATCCGAAGAAGGCCTTCACCGTGGCCTTCCCGACCGGTCTGCTGCTGCGCAACGGTTTCCGCGTGGCGCTGGCCAACGAGCAGCCGATCCTCGGCACCTTCGTGATGTGCGACGAGCGTTTCTGCCGCGGCGACATCCAGGTCGACCAGGGCTTCGTCGACCGCATGAAGAAGGCGCCGGGCCTGACGCTGCAGGTTGCCAACGCGGTCGGCCGGCTGATCTCCTACCCGATCGGGCTCGGCGACTTCGCCAAGGTCTATGACGGCCCGCAGACCGACCAGAAGGCGTTCGAGGCGCAGATCGCCAAGATCCAGGAACAGGTCAAGGCCCGCCAGGACGCGCTCAAGGCCGAGGCCGAGCAGCGCGAGCAGCAGACCAAGGCCGGCCTTGAGAAGCTGGGCGCCGAGAAGCTGAAGAACGCGCCGGCGCAGTAGCTCCGACCCGCCGGACATGCGAGCGCCCGGCCTTGAGCCGGGCGTTTTCGTTTCTGGCGGACCGTGAGCGGGGGGCGCCGGGCCGGCTATTGAAGCCTTTCGCTGCGCACCCGCCAGCCGCCATCGCCATCGGCGGCCAGCATTTCCTCGACCTGGGGGTGGCGCACCGGATCGCCCGAGATGTCGAGTTCCAGATTCTGCTCCGAGACATAGGCGACGTATTCCGTCTCCGCGTTCTCGGCCAGCAGGTGGTAGAAGGGCTGGTCCTTGGTCGGGCGGATATGCTCGGGGATCGATTCCCACCATTCGTCGGTATTGGCGAATTCGGGATCGACGTCGAAGACCACGCCGCGAAACGGGTAGTGCCGGTGCCGGACGACCTGACCGATGCGGTATTTGGCGTTCCGCTCTTTCATCATCACTTCGTCCGCCTTTCCTGCGCGCGACCCGTACCGGGCGACGCCAGAACCTGTCAACCGCAGGCCGTGCCGGCGATGATGCAACGAGCGTGCCCAGCCGCAGTTCGATACCCCCCGAAGATCGCGGTTGACCGCGATCCGCCGAGCCGATAGCGAGCCGGCATGGGCGAGGTCCTGGCGCTTGCGCTTCCCTTCTTCGGCGTGATCTTCCTGGGGCTGGGATGCGGCCGGCTGGCGCGCATCCCGGAAAGCGGGCTCGCCTGGCTCAGCTTCTTCATCATCTATGTCGCCTTGCCGGCCCTGTTCTTCTCGCTGGTGGCGCGCACCCCGTTTCACGAATTGACCAACGGCTCCTTCATCCTGGCAACGACGGCGACGACGGCGGTGTGCTTCACCCTGTCGCTGCTCATCGGCCTGTGGCTGCGGCACGGCAACCTGCCCGAGGCGTCGATCGCCGCCATCGTCGGCTCCTATTCCAATGTCGGCTATATGGGGCCGGGGCTCACCCTCGGCGCGCTGGGCGCCGCCGCCTCGGTGCCGACGGCGCTGATCTTCGTGTTCGACAGCCTGTTCTTCTTCACCATCGTGCCGGTGCTGATGGCGGTGAGCGGGCGCGACCAGCACCGGCTCGGCCAGACCCTGCTGCTGGTGGTGCGCCGCGTGGTCACCCATCCGTTCAACATCGCGACGTTCCTCGGCGTGGTCTCGGCCTATTTCGAGTTCCAGCCGCCGGCGGCCATCGACAAGACGCTGGAATTCCTGCGCAACGCTGCCGCGCCCTGCGCGCTGTTCACCCTCGGCGTGTCGGTCGCGCTGCGGCCGATGGGACGCGTGGGGGGCGAGGTGCCTTGGCTGCTGGCGATCAAGCTGGTCATCCACCCGGCGCTGATCTGGCTGGTGCTCAGCCTGGTCGGCGGGTTCGATCCGGTGTGGATCGCCACCGCCGTGCTGATGGCGAGCCTGCCGCCGGCGCTGAACGCCTTCATCATGGCCAAGCAGTACGACACCTATGTCGCCGGCGCCTCGGGCGGGGTGCTGGTCGGCACCGTCGTCTCGGTGGCGACGGTGACGGCGATGCTCTACGCCATCCAGCACGACATGCTGCCGCACGGGCTGCTGCAATAGGAGAGACCGTCTTCGGTGAACCGGGTTCGCCGAAGACGGCGCCAACTTGCTGGATTCAAAGCGGCTTGCCGGCGAGAAGGCGGGGCACGTCGCGGCTCGGGCCGACCCCCTCGCGCATCACCATCCGCCGCAGGCCCGGCGACTGGCCGAGCATCCAGAGGCCGAGCCCGCGCAGGCCGGCGACGGGGAGCAGATCCGACAGCAGCGAGCGGTTGAACAGGTCCACCGCGAAGCCGCGCGAGGCGACATCGCCGCGCCGCCGCCGCTCATAGGCGTCGGTCACCTCCGCCGCCCCGATGTCGCGCCCGGCGCGGGCGGCGTCGCTCACCAGTTCCGCCAGCGTCGCCGCGTCGCGAATGCCGAGATTGAGTCCCTGCGCGCCGATGGGCGGGATGATGTGGGCAGCCTCGCCGATCAGCGCGATGCGGCCCCTGGCGAAGCGCGTGGCGGTGCGCTGGCCGAGCGGGAAGCTGCCGCGCGGCGAATCGAGTCGCATGCGCCCCAGCAGCGAATGCGCCTTGCGCTCCATCGCCCGCGCGAAGGCCTCGTCGTCCAGCGCCGCCAGCGCCTCGGCCTCGCGGGCCGAGACGACGCAGACCACGCTGGAACGATCCCCCGGCAGCGGCACGAGGGTGAAGGGCCCGGTGCGGGTGTGAAACTCGGTCGAGATGTCACGATGCGGCCGGCTGTGGGCCAGCGTGGCGGTGACCGCCACCTGGGGATAGGCGCGCGTCGTCACCTCGATGCCCGCCGCACGCCGACAGGGCGAGTTGCGCCCGTCCGCCGCCGCCACCAGCGCGGCCGGGAGCGTGCCGCCCGCGTCGAGTTCCAGCGTGACCTCGCCGGGCGTCTCCGCGACACCGGTGACGCTGGCGGACATCCGCGCGATGCCGGCGGTGCCGGCGACGGCCGCGTCCAGCGCGGCCAGCAGGGTCTCGTTCTCGAGGTTCCAGGCAAAGCCGTCGAGGCCGAGTTCGCTGGCCCGGAAATCGACCTCCGGCGCGCGGATCAGGCGGCCCGTATCGTCGACCAGCCGCATCACCCGCAGCGGCGCCGCCTGGGCGCGCAGGCCGTCCCACAGGCCGAGGGCGTCGAGCGCCCGGACCGAGCCGTCCATCAGCGCCGTGGTGCGTGGGTCGGGCGCGCGCGGCGGGGCGATGAGCTTGACCGCGAGGCCCCCCGCGGCCAGAGCGAGGGCGGCGACGAGCCCGCTCGCGCCCCCGCCGACCACTGCAACCGTCTGCTGCCGTCGCGGGTCAGATGACATGTGCCTCGCTCCGCCTCTCCGGGACTGTATGCCGAACCTGTAGTGTGGGATAAGCAGGCCTGCGTGGTCTGGCAATGCGGATCACCGCGGGCACATGCTATATGACGGATGCAGAACAGGCAGGCGGCGATCCCTCGGGGCCCGCGGTGGTGGGAGAAGAACCGGTGGCGATGACAACCAAGTCGCTCAGCCCGCGTCCGGCCGGGCGCCGCACGCTGGCCTTCGCCGTTCACATCTTCACCGCCTCCGGCGCCGTCTGCGGGCTGATGGCGCTGATGGCGGCGGTCGAGGGCCACTGGTCGATCATGTTCGCCTGGCTCGGCCTGGCGCTGTTCGTCGACGGCATCGACGGCACCATGGCGCGCCGGGCCAAGGTGGTGGAAGTGCTGCCGCGCTGGTCCGGCGACACGCTCGACCTGGTGGTCGACTACCTCACTTACTGCCTCGTGCCGGCCTTCGCGGTGGCCAGCGGCGGGCTGATGCCGTTCTGGCTGGCGATGATCTCCAGCGCCGCGATCCTGCTGACCAGCGCGCTGTATTTCGCCGACACCTCGATGAAGACGGACGACCTGTATTTCCAGGGCTTCCCGGCGGTGTGGAACGTGGTGGTGTTCTACTTCTTCCTGGTGCCGCTCAGCCCCTGGGCGATTGCCGGCATCATCGCGGTGCTGTCGGTACTCACCTTCCTGCCGATCAAGTTCGTCCATCCGTTCCGCGTGGTGCGGCTGCGCCTCGTCACCCTTGCGCTGCTGGCGCTGTGGGCGGTGCTGGCGATGGTCGCCGTGGTCGAGGACATGCGGCCGGATTTGTGGGTGACCGTCGGGCTGTGCGCCTGCGCGGCCTATTTCACCCTGTTCGGGGTGATTCCCGCGCGCCGCGGCGCCGCGCCCCCGGGCGCCTGAGGCGCGGGGCGGGCACACGGTTTCCCTTGCTGGCAGGAGAGCATGATGGCTTCGGCAATTCGTATCCACGAGATTGGCGGCCCCGAGGTGCTGACGCTGGAGGAGATCACCCTCGGCGCGCCGGGGCCGGGCGAGGTGAAGCTGCGCCACACGGCGATCGGCCTCAACTTCATCGACACCTATTTCCGCAGCGGCCTCTACAAGGCGCCGAACGGGCTGCCCTTCATTCCCGGCAACGAAGCGGCGGGGGTGGTCACCGAGATCGGCGAGGGGGTGGCCGGGCTCAAGCCGGGCGACCGGGTCGCCTATGGCTCGGCGCTGGGCGCCTATTGCTCGGAGCGGATCATGTCCGCCGCCCCGCTGGTCAGGCTGCCCGATTCGATCGCGGACGAGACCGCGGCGGCGATGATGCTCAAGGGCATGACCGCCCGCTACCTGCTGCGCCAGACCTACAAGGTGGCGGCCGGCGACACGCTGCTGGTGCACGCGGCGGCCGGCGGCGTCGGCCAGATCCTGTGCCAGTGGGCGGCGCATCTCGGCGCCACCGTCATCGGCACGGTGGGGTCGGCGGCGAAGGCGGAGATCGCCAAGGCCTGCGGCGCGGCCTATGTCATCAACTACAGCGAGGAGGACTTCGTCGCGCGGGTGAGGGAGATCACCGAGGGAGCGCTGTGCGATGTCGTCTATGACGGGGTGGGGCAGGCGACCTACCCGGCCTCGCTCGACTGCATCAAGCCGCGCGGCCTGTTCGCCAGCTTCGGCAACGCTTCCGGGGCGATCAAGGATTTCAGCCTGCTGGCGCTGTCGCAGAAGGGCTCGCTCTACGCCACGCGGCCGACGCTGGTCACCCACATCGCCACCCGCGAGGACCTGCTGGCCAATGCCGACGACCTGTTCGAGGTGGTCGGCAGCGGCGTGGTGAAGATCCCGGTCAACCAGCGCTACCGCCTCGCCGACGCCGCCGAGGCGCATCGCGACCTCGAATCCCGGCGTACCACCGGCTCCACCGTGCTGATCCCATGACGGTGCGACACGCCCGTGGCTGACGCAAATCGCGCCAGATTCCGGACCGGCCGGATCAGACTTTAGGCTTGCTCCCCGGTTCGGTCCTGCCATGCTGCGGGTGTACCGCCACCACAGAACGAGCCCACAGCATCCAGCGCATGAATCTTGAATCGCGGCGACTTTCCCAGCAGATACGCGGTTGCGGTGCCCGGCGCCGGCGGTTTTGCGGCTAGCGGCATGGACAGGGACATGGGGGAAACGTCTCATCGGCCGAAATCGCTGCTCGAAGCGGTCGAACTGACCAAGAGGTTCGGTTCGCTGGTCGCCAATGACCGCGTCAGCCTCGCCATCCGTGCCGGCGAGACGCATGCGCTGCTCGGCGAAAACGGGGCCGGCAAGTCGACGCTGGTGAAGATGCTGTGCGGCCTGCTGCAACCCGATTCCGGCGAGCTGCTCTATGAGGGCGTACCGGTCGTCTTCCCCGACCCGGCCAGTTCCCGCGCCCGGGGCGTGGGCGTCGTGTTCCAGCATTTCGCGCTGTTCGACGCCATGACCGTGGTGGAGAACGTCGCCCTCGGGCTGCCCGGCCACCAGCCGCTTTCCGTGCTCGCCGCGCGCATCGACGCCTGCGTGCACCGCTACGGGCTCGAGGTCGAGCCCTACCGCCGGGTCGGCGAGCTTTCGGTGGGCGAACGCCAGCGGGTCGAGATCGTGCGCTGCCTGCTCGGCGACCCGCGCGTGCTCATCCTCGACGAGCCGACCTCGGTGCTCACCCCCGACGAATCGGAGAACCTGTTCCGCACCGTCGACCTGCTCACGGCCGAGGGCCGGGCGGTGCTGTTCATCAGCCACAAGCTCGACGAGGTGCGCCGGCTCTGCCACCGGGCGACGGTGCTGCGCGGCGGCAGGTTCATCGCCGAGGTCGACCCGCAGCAGGAATCCTTCGCCAGCCTGGCGCGGCTGATGGTCGGCGCCGACGTGCCGCGCACGCCGCGGGCCGCGACCCATGCGCTCGGCGAACCGCGCCTGCTGGTGCGCCATCTCAACCTGGCCGGCGACGGCTCGCGCGGCTCCGCGCTGCACGACATCAACCTGGAGATCCGCGCCGGCGAGATCGTCGGCATCGCCGGGGTCGCCGGCAACGGCCAGACCGCGCTGTTCGACGTGCTGTCGGGCGAGAGGACGGTGCAGGACCGTGAGAGCATCGTCATCTCCACGGTGCCGGCCGGCGGGTTCGGCCCGACCGAGCGGCGGGCCCTGCGCGCCGGCTTCGTGCCCGAAGAGCGGCTCGGCCATGCCGCCGCGCCCGACCTGTGCCTGTCCGACAACGTGCTGCTGACCACCCATGGCGACGGCCAGATCGTGACCGCCGACATCATCCGCCGCTCCCCGCTCTTCGCGCGCTTCAAGCAGATCGTGAAGGGTTTCGACGTGCGCTTCGGCGGCAAGGACCCGAAGGCGCGCCGCCTTTCCGGTGGCAACCTGCAGAAATTCGTCATCGGCCGCGAAGTGCTGCGCGACCCGGTGCTGATCGTGGTCGACCAGCCGACCTGGGGCGTCGACGCGTCGGCCGCCGCCTTCATCCGCACCACGCTGCGCCAGCGGGCCGCCGAGGGCTGCGCGGTGCTGGTGGTCAGCCAGGACCTCGACGAATTGCTGGAATTCGCCGACCGCATCGCGGTCATGAGCGAGGGCCGCCTGACCGAGCCGGTGCCGGTGGAAGAGACCTCGCGCGAGGCGATCGGCCTTGCCATGGGCGGCGCCCACCGCGCCGCCGGGGAGGGCAGCCATGCCGCTTAGGCTCGAACGGCAGGAGAACATCTCGGCGCTGCGGCACGCGATGGCGCCGGTGGTGGCGCTGCTGGTCACGCTGGTGGTCGGCGCGGTGATGTTCATCGCGCTGGGCCACGACCCGATCCGCGCCTTCACCCTCTATTTCATCGAGCCGCTGGGCGACGCCTACATGCTGCAGGAGCTGGTGGTGAAGGCCTCGCCGCTGGTGCTGATCGGCGTCGGGCTCGCCTTCTGCTACCGCGCCAACCGCTGGAACATCGGCGCCGAGGGCCAGTATGTGGCCGGCGCCGTGCTCGGCTCCTGGCTGGCGCTGGCGACCAACGGCACCGGGGCCGGCCCCTGGGTGCTGCCGGCCATGCTGGTGCTGGGCGCCATTGGCGGCGCGCTGTGGGGGCTGATTCCGGCCTTCCTGCGGGTGCGCTTCGGCTCCAGCGAGATCCTGACCAGCCTGATGCTGGTCTATGTCGCCCAGCTCGGGCTCGACTATCTGGTGCGCGGGCCCTGGCGCGACCCGCAGGGCTTCAACTTTCCCCAGAGCGTCACCTTCGACGATGTGGCGCTGATGCCGCTGCTGACGGGCGAGGGGCGGCTGCATGGCGGCATCGTCATCGCGCTGATCGTGGTGGTGGTCGCCACCTTCGTGCTCGGCCGCACGCTGGTCGGCTTCTCGATCGAACTGGCCGGCTCGGCCCCGCGCGCCGCCGCCTTCGCCGGCTTCGACGAGCGGCGCGTCACCTATGGCGTGTTCGCGGTTTCCGGCGGGCTGGCGGGGCTGGCCGGCATCATCGAGGTGGCGGGGCCGATCGGCCAGCTACAGCCGAGCATCTCGCCCGGCTACGGCTTCACCGCGATCATCGCCGCGATGCTCGGCCGGCTGCACCCGGTGGGCATTCTGGTGGCGAGCCTCGTGCTGGCGCTGACCTATATCGGCGGCGAGGCGGCGCAGATCACCATGCGGATGCCGTTCGACGTGACGCGGGTGTTCCAGGGCACGCTGCTGATCGCCATTCTGGCGGCCGACATTCTGGTGCGCTACCGCATCCGGCGCGTGGAAGGAGCCAGCCATGCTTGACGCGGCGATCATCGGCGCGGTCCTCGCCAGCGTGGTGGCGGCGGCGACCACGCTGCTGCTGGCCTCGCTCGGCGAATTGGTGGCCGAGCGCGCCGGCACGCTCAATCTCGGCGTCGAGGGCATGATGATCGTCGGCGCGGCGGTCGGCTACGTCACCGCCTATGGCTCGGGCAGCCTGCTGCTCGGCACGCTGGCGGCGATGCTGGCGGGGGTGACGCTGTCGCTGGTGTTCGCCGGCCTCGCCATCGGGCTGGCCACCAACCAGGTCGCCTCCGGGCTGGCGACGACCATTCTCGGCCTCGGCCTTGCCGGCCTGATCGGCTCCGGTTTCGTCGGCACCCAGCTCGAAGCCGCGCCGGTGCTGCACATTCCCGGGCTGACCGAACTGCCGATCGTCGGCCGGGCGCTGTTCGGGCAGGACGCCTTCGTCTACGCCTCGATCTTCCTGCTCGTCGCCGTCGCCTACGTGCTGGCCCGCACGCGGATCGGGCTGGTGCTGCGCGCGGTGGGCGAAAACCACGCGGCGGCGCACGCGCTCGGCCATCCGGTGCGCCGCATCCGCACGCTGGCGGTGATGTTCGGCGGCGCCTGCGCCGGGCTGGCGGGCGCCCATCTGTCGCTCGCCTACACCCCGTTCTGGGCCTCCGACATGACCGCCGGCCGGGGCTGGATCGCGCTTGCGCTGGTGGTGTTCTCCGCCTGGCGGCCGCTGTGGCTGCTGGCCGGTGCCTATCTGTTCGGCGCGGTCTCGATCTTGCAGCTGCACGTGCAGGGCTTCGGCCTCGGCATTCCCTCGCAGTTGCTCTCGGCGCTGCCCTATCTGGCGACGATCATCGCCCTGGTGGTCATTTCGGCGCTGAAGCACGGGCAGGGGGCGCCCGCCTCGCTCGGCGTGCCTTTCGTGCCCGACCGCTGAGCGGGCGACGGATCGGTCGCGCCATGGCGGCCTCCCGGCGTATGACGCGGCCGCGTGCGCCTGTGACAATTCCGGCCGCGAATGATGGAGCGGAGACGTTCATGCGCAAGATTCTCGCCATGGCGGTCGGCCTCGCCGCCGGCCTCGCTTTCGCCGGCCCTGGGCTGCCGGAGGCGCAGGCCGCCGAGAAGCTGAAGGCGGCCTGGGTCTATGTCGGGCCGGTCGGCGATTTCGGCTGGTCGTACCAGCACGACCAGGGCCGCAAGGCGGTCGAGAAGGAATTCGGCGACCGGGTGGAGACCACCTTCGTCGAGAATGTCGCGGAGGGGCCGGACGCCGAGCGGGTGATCGAGCAGCTCGCCCGCGCCGGCAACAAGCTGATCTTCACCACCTCGTTCGGCTTCATGGAGCCGACGCTGAAGGTCGCCAAGCGCCATCCGGACGTGTTCTTCGAGCACGCCACCGGCTTCAAGCGGGCCAAGAACGTCTCGACCTACGCGGCCAAGTTCTACGAGGGCCGCTATGTCATCGGCCAGATCGCGGCCAGGATGTCGAAGACCGGGACGATCGGCTACATCGCCTCCTTCCCCATTCCGGAAGTCGTCTCCGGCATCAACGCGATGATGCTGGGCGCGCAGTCGGTCAATCCGGACATGAAGATCAAGATCGTCTGGGTGAATTCCTGGTTCGACCCGGCCAAGGAAGCCGACGCGGCCAAGGCGCTGATCGACCAGGGCGCCGACGTGATCGCCCAGCACACCGACAGCCCCGCCGCCATGCAGGCCGCCGAAGGACGCGACGTGTTCGCCTTCGGCCAGGCTTCCGACATGATCAAGTTCGGTCCCGACTCGCAGCTCACCGCCATCGTCGACGACTGGGCGCCCTATTATATCGAACGCACCAAGGCGGTGCTGGACGGCACCTGGACATCGACCGACACCTGGGGCGGCATGAAGGACGGCGAGGTGGTGATGGCCCCCTACACCAACATGCCCGACGAGGTGAAGAAGATGGCCGAGGAAACGCAGGCGGCCATCACCTCGGGCGCGCTTCACCCCTTCAAGGGACCGATCTACAAGCAGGACGGCACGCTGGCGGTGAAGGAAGGCGAGGTACTGCCCGACAAGGCCATCCTGTCGATGAACTGGTACGTGAAGGGCATCGACGACGAGGTGCCCGGCCGGTAATGCCCCGCGCGTGACCGGTGGCGCGGCGGCGGACCGCGCCACCATCGTTGCCAAAGGCGGCGCCATATGCGATGGCGCTTTCAGGACGGAATGGCCCTTCTGGCCGGAGGCGCAGTGTCGAGCCGATGACGATCCCCGTGGATATCGCCGCCCTCGGAGCCCGCGCGGCGGCGATGACCGAGGAACTTGGCCGGATCTCCTCGGCGCCCGACAACCTGACCCGGTTCTTCCTGACGCCGGAGCACCGGCGCGCCGCCGATCTCGTCGCCCGCTGGATGGCCGAAGCCGGCCTCGGGGTGAGCGAGGACGCGCTGGGTACGGTGCGCGGCCATTGGCACCCCGCCGGCCCGGACGCGCCGCGCCTGCTGATCGGCTCGCATATCGACACTGTCGCCAATGCCGGGAAATATGACGGCGCGCTCGGCGTGATCCTCGGCATCCTCGCCGTCGGGGCGGTGGCGCAGGCCGGGCTGGCGCCGCCCTATGGCGTCGACGTGCTGGCCTTCGGCGACGAGGAGGGCACGCGCTTTCCCACCACGCTGTCCTCCTCGGCCGCCTGCGCCGGGGTGTTTCCGCCCGCCAGCCTCGCCGCGACGGACGGCGACGGGGTGAGCCTTGCCGAGGCGCTGCGGGCCTATGGCAAGGACCCGGACGCCATTGCCGCCGCCGCCTATGATCCCTCGCGGGTGATCGCCTATGTCGAGGCGCATATCGAGCAGGGCCCGGTGCTGGAGGTCGAGGGCGAGCCGCTCGGCATCGTCACCGCCATCGCCGGCGCCTCGCGGCTGTCGGTCACCGTCACCGGCGAGGCCGGCCATGCCGGAACGGTGCCGATGCGCCTGCGCCGCGACGCGCTGGCCGGCGCCGCCGAGATGGCGCTGGCGGTGGAGCGCATCGCCCGCTCGGACCCGCACGGCATGGTGGCCACGGTCGGGCGGATGCATGTCGAGCCCGGCTCGATCAACGTCATTCCCTCGCGCGTGGTGTTCACCGTCGACCTGCGCTCCGGCTCGGACATGTCGCGCCGCGAGGCGCTGACGCGCTTCGAGCGCGAGGCGCACGCCATCGCCGACAATCGCCGCCTTGGCGTCGTCATCTCCGCCTTTCACGAAGTGGCAACCGTCCCCTGCTACCGCGACCTGCAGCTGCGGCTGGGCAACGCCGTCGCCGATCTCGGCCATCGCGCGCGCGCGCTGCCCTCCGGGGCCGGCCATGACGGCCAGGCGATGTCGAAGCTGTGCCCGGTCGGCATGCTGTTCATTCGCTGCCGGGGCGGCATCAGCCACAACCCGGCGGAATATACTTCGCCCGAGGACATGGGTCTGGCCGCTGCGGCGCTGATCCGTTTCATCGAGCGTTTCCAACTGCCGCAACGCGACGGCGGCACCAGCGGAGCACTGACGTGAGCACTTCCGGCGACAATGACAGGCTTGCGCGCGAGGTCGAGTTCCTGAAGGCGCTCGTGCGCGTGCCCAGCGACAACCCGCCGGGCGACTGCGCGCCCCATGCCGAGGTGACGGGGCAACTGCTGGAAGAACTCGGCTTCGAGGTCGAGCGCCACGCGGTGCCGGAGCCCTTCGTGCTGGCCCATGGCATGAAATCGGTGGTCAACCTCATCGTGCGCGAGCGCTTCGGTACCGGCAGCGGGCCGGTGATCGCGCTCAACTCGCATGGCGACGTGGTGCCGCCCGGCGAGGGCTGGACCTATGATCCCTATGGCGCGGAGGAGCGGGGAGGGGCGATCTATGGCCGCGGCGCCGCCGTGTCCAAATCCGACTTCGCCACCTATGCCTTCGCGCTGCTGGCGCTGAAGGAACGGCCGGAAGGGCTCGACGGCACGGTCGAGCTGCATTTCACCTATGACGAGGAAGCGGGCGGCTTCGTCGGGCCGCGCTGGCTGCTGGAGCACGAGATCAGCAAGCCCGACTACGCCATTTCCGCCGGCTTCTCCTATGCCGTGGTGATCGCCCATAATGGCGCCCTGCATCTGGAGATCGTGGTGCGCGGCAAGCAGGCCCACGCGGCGATGCCGGAGACCGGCGCCGACGCGCTGGAGGCCGCCACCGCCATTCTCGCCGCGATCTATGCCGAGCGCCGGCGCCTCAACGGCATCACCAGCGCGACGCCGGGCATCGGCTCGCCCAAGATCACCGTCGGCCTCATCTCCGGCGGCATCAACACCAATGTCGTGCCCGACCGCATCGTGATGCGCGTCGACCGCCGACTGACGCCGGAAGAGGACGGGCTGAGCGTCGAAGCCGAATTGAGCGCTCTGGTCGAAGCGGCGGTCGAGGGATTGCCGGGCATCGAGATCGAATGCCGCCGCATCATCCTCGCCGAGCCGCTGCGCACGCTGCCGGGAACCGAGCGGCTGGTCGAGACGATCCAGAAGCACGCCGGCGAGGTGCTGGGGGAGATCCCTCCGGCGACGGCGGTGCCGCTCTACACCGATGCCCGCCACTACACCGCGGCCGGCGTGCCGACCGTGCTCTATGGCGCCGGGCCGCGCTCCATCCTGGAAGCCAACGCCCATGCGGCGGACGAGCATGTGCGCATCAGCGACCTCAAGGCGGCGACGCAGGTGATCGAGGCCACTTTGCGCGACCTGCTGAAGCCGTGAGCGGGGAGCGGGCCGCGTGAGCTGGAGCCGGGTGTTCGTCAGCGACTATTTCCCGCTTTTCGTGCTGTTCGTCGCGACCATTCCGCTGCTGGCGGGGTGGCTCTGCTACTGGGTGGCGATGCGCCCACGCCTGGTCGCGGTGTTCGTCCCGCGCGATCTCCAGACCTCCTATCTCGGCGCCCTGACCCTGCCCTTCGCGCTGTTCCTCGCCTTCATGGTGAGCGATATCTGGAGCCGCGAGAACCGCTATGCCCAGACCGTGCTGCAGGAGGTGCAGAAGCTCGACGCCATGCTGGACGTCGCCCGGGTGTGCGGGCCTTCCTGCCAGCCGATCGACGACGCGGTGGGCGCCTATGCGCGCGCGCTCTCGCTGCGCGAATGGGATGAGGGCTGGGTCCGCCCGCACCTGGACGTCTCCACGGCCTTTGACGGGCTGGCGGACGCGATCGCCTCGGCCGAGGCGGATGCCACGGTGCCGATTCATATCCGCAACGTGATGCTCGCCAGCCAGCTCGATCTGCGCCGGCTGCGGACGGACCGCTATTTCATCCTCCACGCCGATCTCGCACCGCATCGCTGGGTCGTGGTGATGGTGCTCGGCCTGCTGTCGCTGATCGGCCTGGCGGCGCTGCATGTCGGCAAGCGCTACCAGCTCATGATCGGCCTATCGACCTTCGCCATCGCCTTCTCGATGACGCTTGCCTACACGGTCCTGCTGGCGTGGCCGACCGTGGACGAGAGCATCGTTCCGTCCGACCAGTTGCGGCGGGTGCTGGAATAGCGCGGCGCCTCGCAGCGGCCGGGCTTCAGTAGCCGACCGCCGTGCCGTGCAGGTCGTAGGCGTCGGCGCGCTCGATCTTCACCGTGACGATCTCGCCGACGCGCAGCGGACGCCGCGCCGCGACATGGACGACGCCGTCGATCTCCGGCGCGTCCGCCTTCGAGCGCCCGACCGCCACCGTCGGCCCGACACTGTCGATGATCACCTGCTGGCGGGTGCCGACCTTGTGCTTGAGGCGCCGGGCGCTGACCCGCTGCTGCACTTCCATGAAGCGCTTCCAGCGCTCGTCCTTGACCTCGTCGGCAACCGCCGCACCGAGATCATTGGCGGGCGCGCCGGCGACCGGCTCGTATTTGAAGCAGCCGACGCGGTCGAGCCCGGCTTCTTCGAGGAAGGCGAGCAGTTCCTCGAACTCGGCGTCGGTCTCGCCGGGAAAGCCGACGATGAAGGTGGAGCGCAGGGTCAGCTCCGGGCAGATGGCACGCCAGGCCTGGATGCGCGCCAGCGTCTTCTCCTGCGCCGCCGGGCGCTTCATGCGCTTCAGCACGCTCGGCGAGGCGTGCTGGAAGGGGATGTCGAGATAGGGAAGGATCACCCCTTCCGACATCAGCCCGATCACCTCGTCGACATGGGGGTAGGGGTAGACATAGTGCATGCGCACCCACGCCCCGAGGCCGCCGAGTTCGCGGGCGAGATCGAAGAAGCGGGTGCGCACCTCGCGGTCCTTCCACCGGCTCGGCGCGTATTTCAGGTCGACGCCATAGGCCGAGGTGTCCTGCGAGATGACGAGCAGTTCCTTCACCCCGGCCGCGACCAGCCGCTCGGCCTCGCGCAACACCTCCGCCGCCGGCCGGCTGACCAGGTCGCCGCGCAGCTTAGGGATGATGCAGAAGGTGCAACGATTGTTGCAACCCTCTGAAATCTTTAGGTACGCATAGTGGCGCGGGGTGAGCTTGATGCCCTGGGCCGGTACCAGATCGAGAAACGGGTCGTGCTGCGGCGGCACCGCCTGATGCACGGCGGCCAGCACGCTCTCATATTGCTGCGGCCCGGTGACGGCGAGCACGCCGGGATGCACGTCGCGAATCTGCTCGGGCTCGGCGCCCATGCAGCCGGTGACGATGACCCGGCCATTTTCCTTCAGCGCGTCGCCGATGGCGGCGAGGCTCTCGGCCTTGGCGCTGTCGAGGAAGCCGCAGGTGTTGACGATGACGAGGTCGGCGCCTTCGTGGTGGCGCGACAGCTCATAGCCTTCCGAGCGCAGGCTGGTGATGATCCGCTCGCTGTCGACCAGCGCCTTGGGGCACCCGAGCGACACGAAGGAGATGCGCGGCGCGTCGGCGCGCGCGGAGGAGAAGGCGTCGGAGGACGCGATGTCGGCCATGATCGGAAGGGCACCCGGCATTTCAGGATCGCGAGCGGTTACGGCACGCCGCCCCGTCCGTCAACTGCGCCGGGCGCGGAGCTGCCGCGCCTCGCCCGCTTGTGAGCCCGCGCTCAGGCGGCCTCGCCGTCCATTGCCTGATGCAGGACGCTCTCGAACAGCTCGACTTCGGGGTGGCCGAGATAGAGCGGCTTGTTGGCGCCGGTGCTGCCATGCGCCTTGCGGAACGCCTCCGAGCGCGTCCAGGCCTCGAAATCCGCCCGCGACGCCCATTGCGAATGCGAGGCGTACAGCGTGTGGTCGTCCTTGGTGGGGCCGCGCAGCAGATGAAACGACTTGAAGCCGGGAACGGTGCGGAGATGGCTGTCGCGCTCGCGCCAGACGGTTTCGAAATCGGCCTCCGACCCGAGCTTCACCTTGAAGCGATTCATCGCGAGAAACATGGCGCACTCCTTCATTGGCCCGGCGCAGCAGACTTAGCCCAAGCCGTCGCCGAGGTCGATGCGGCGCGGCGGCGTCGGCACCGCGGCGGACAAAAAAAGGGGCGGCTCGCGCCGCCCGCCAATATCCCGGAGAGACACGGCCGGGACAGGGCCTGATTCAGGGCTTACTTCAGCTTGTCGACGTCGATGCCGAAAGTGACGGCGCCGATGGCCACGTCCTTGTCGACAATGACGGCGCTGACCTGGGCGATCTTCTTGCCCCCGTCTTCCTCGACCTTGTCGACGAAGATGGCGCCCGGGCCGACGCCGTAGGTCTTCTGCCACTTCGCCTCGTCGCCCTGCCACAGGTCCGAGGTACCGTCGGTCTGGCCGACATTGAGGCCCCGATTGTCCATCACGAAGACTTCGGTGACCACGCCGCCGGAGGCATCCCGCTTCTGGATCAGGAATTCCGACAGCTCGTTCTTGCGGACGGGATCAACCACCGCCGGGTCCTTGGCAACCCAGGCCTTGTCCAGCGCGATGATGTCTTCCTGCATCAGCCGCTTGTGCTTCTTGTTGGCCTCGACAACGGCGGCAATGACCACCGGGTCGCTGAGCCAGGGCTGCAGATTCTGCTGCACATAGGCCGTCGCCGGCTTCACATGCGCGGGCTCTTCCTGGGCGAAGGCCGGCACGGCACCGAGAATGCTCGCCGCCGCAGCGAATGCGACGAGCCTGCTGTGAATGTTCATTGGCGTTTCCTCCTCATGGACGGTCTTCTGCCGTCCGGTGCTACCGTAGCATGATGTAATGATGGCAGCGCAAGAGGTATTAGACGCTGCAGGGCAGCAATAGCAATTTCAAATATTCGCATGTGCGAAATATTCGATCAGTTCATAGTATATTATGTACTATATCTCTTCGCGCGAAAACAATAGATACCCGGTCCGCGCGGTGAGACGAAGAGCGGCGCCGCAATCGAGGTTGTTGCGCATGACCCAGGGGAAAAAGCACGTTACGGCGCCCGTTCTAAGCATCGGATCTTTCCGCAGGCGCCCGCCAAGACTGGAACCGCCGTCTGGGATGCCACATTCCATGTACGATGTTCCGTATTCTTCATGGTGGACATCAAGACTTCACGGAGATTTGTCGCCCCGAGCGGCCCAAAATCGCCCTGTGCGCCCGAAAACGTGCCCAGATACTTCTTGACTGCGTCATTCCGGTGCCAAATTCAGCAGCCTATGATCTCTCGCCCGCAGAGGACGCGGCCAAGCCCGAAACGGGCATCCAACGCCGAGACAGGGAGGTTCCACATGACCAACATCGTTGAAGGACCCGCCTTTCGACCCGAACCGCTGCACGTGCTGATCGGCCAGGAGGATATCGCCATCGACTCGCTCGACGGCGCCATCGGCCTCATCCGCTCGCTGCGCAACGACCGACTCGGCCGTTTCGCCGAGATGCTGCTGACCCAGATGGAGTCCGCCCGCCTGCCGCAGCAGAAGAACGATGCCTGGGTGGCGTTCGCCACCTGGACCGACGCCTGCCACCTGCGTAACGACGCGCACCACTGGAGCCGGGCCGCCTGAGCGCCCGTTGCCAAGGCCGACGCCTCGAATCCGACCGGGCGGGGGTGCCCTTGCGCTCCCCGCTCGTCCCGTCCGTTCCAAAGCCGATGGCGGAGAGCGCGCGGTTGCGCTAAGCGTTTGGCGGGGAGAGCGCCTTCTTCACGTCGAGCAACCGCATTGAATCCTGTGTCTTTCGCCCTGGCCGGGCTCATGGCTGGCCTCGTGACGCTGATGTCTCCGCCGCCTGCGCAGGCCGGCCCGGCGGTCGTCCCGACCCCGCCGCCGCCCCCTGTCGAAGCCGCGCAGGAGGCGCCGTCCACCCCGGTGCAGCCGCCGCTCGTCCTGCTGCTCGACGGGCTCGGGGTCTATGTCGAGAGCGACTATATCGGCGTGTCGGCACTGACCCGGCCGCTGGCCCGGCAGGGCTTCCGCACCCGCACCGATTCGCATCTGATGCTGAAGACCAAGGGCCTCGTGCCGGACGTGATCATCGGCCACTCAATGGGCGGCGAGACGGCGCTGCGCTATGCCACCGAGCTGGCGCGGGCGGGATATAAGCCGCCGCTGGTGATCACCATCGACGCCGCGCCGGCGCCGCCGGCCTGCACCGTTCCGCGCTGCATCAACATCGCCGGACCCGGCTTCAGCCGGGTGCGCGGCGCGCAGAACATCAGCGCCTGGGACGCCGGCGCGCGCTTTCGCAACCATGCCCAGCTGCCGACCCACCCGGCGGTCGAAAATCTCATCCTGCAGGAAACCGCCCGCTGGATGGCCGGCTGGCGGGGAAGGGCGCAGGCGAAGGAACAGGGGAGGGAACCGGCGCCCCGCGGTCCGGGCGCGAAGCCCGCTCCCCAGGTCCGGGCGCCGGCCCCGCCCGCGTCGCCACCCCGGGCCCCCTCGCCAGCCACGCTGCCGAAGATGTGGACGACGCCGGGCTGGAGCGTTCCGGGATGGACCCTGCCAAGCTGGCCCACTCTCCCCGGCCAGGGCGGATGAGGGCGCGCGCCCGCCTCCATGGTCCCGCTCGCCGCTGCGCGGACGGTTGACGGGCTCGTCCCCGACACCCTAAAGCAGACCGCCGACGGCGGTGCGGGGCAATGGCCGGCGCCGCCGTCGCCGAACAGGCAAGGCCGGCCGCCCGCGCGCGGCCGATCGTCCGGAAGGGTGGCCGAGTGGTTTAAGGCAGCGGTCTTGAAAACCGCCGTGGGTGCAAGCCCACCGTGGGTTCGAATCCCACCCCTTCCGCCATTTCACGCCCTAGCGCACTGTATTTACTTGTGTTTTTCTGATCAATGTCCACGCACCCACAAGCACGCCCACAAGGCGAAATCTGGCCTATCCACCCCGCATTAGGGCGCCCGCCACGTTCGCGTAGACACGGGCGACTCTGCATAGGCCAATCGCCAGAAGCCGCCGACAGAGCGGGAAGGGCCGCCGGGCTGGCCTCTGGCAAATCTCGGGGACGTGCCGGCTCATTTCCCTTTCGCCTGTTGGGTAGGAACGAGGCGACCATATGCGATGTCGGTCTCTTCGCGATCTAGGCGCTCGGCCCACGGGACGGCGCCCTCCAGATAGGCAAGGGAGTCGTCGAGTAGGTACCGCAGGCTGTCGAGGTCGACAGGCACGTGATGATCCTGCATCGCAGAAATGGCTGCCACCGCGCATACCAGGAGATTCCGGGAATGGTGCAGGTCGTCCATGCCGGTGTTTTTCGTTGGGAAATAGACGGGGCATTCTTCAGACATGGGTGCCTCCCTTTGCGACAAGCGCCGCGAGGTTGTCGGCATGGAAGTGCAGCCGCGCCTCGTACCCTTCCTCGGGATAGGCGCCGGCGACGACGGCGCCGGTGCTCACCCGCAGGCTCGCGTGGCCGGTGAGAAAATGGCGGGGGTACAGTTCGGCGAGTGCCGCCTTGATCTCGGCGAGCGCGGCGTCGATCCGAGCCTCTGGCGTTGCCCTGCCATCAAGAAACCCAAGCGCCGCCTGCATCAGGTTCGCCACGAAGAAACGACTTGTCGAGTGACTATGAAATTCAGCAGCCGTACGCAGGGCCTCGACAGCACCATCGCGCGTCGTGGCGGCCGGCAGACGCTGGCCCTTTTCCAGCCGCTCCCATGCTGGCATTGGCACATCGTCAATCTCCGGGTCCGGAAGGGCACTGATGCGGCTCTCTTCCTCCCGATAGGCCAGGACAGCAGCGAGGACGGGATCAGCTGCGGTTTCAGCCGATGTGCCTTCAGCGGGGCGCGGAGAAGCGCAGCAGTCTGTGCTATGGGCGAGGTTAGCCATGGCCGAAGCTCCATTTCGGTTTGTGGTTAGGGCTGGATTGAGGTTGCCGCCTCTTCCCCGCCCGGCGCTTCCGTGATATCACGCGATCATGAGCAATTCAACTGATGATATCGCGAAATCACGCAAGCGACCTTCGCAAACCGGCGAACCGGTGCTCGTGCGGCTCCAGCCCGATCTCGTGGCAAAGCTGGATGCGTGGCGGGCCGATCAGCGGCCTATCCCCAGCCGCCCCGAGGCGCTGCGGATGATCCTCAAGGAATGGCTGGCCGGCCGCTAGTGCCGCGCCTCGTCCGTGCCCATGCTGGCGTTGTAGCCGGCAAGCACGTTCTCCAGCATCACCCGGCCGGCCTCGATGCTCTCGCCACGCGCCATGGCGGCGACGGCCACCAGAAGGCACGCCCTCGCGATGGCCTCGTGTCCAACGCCCATCGTCTCCAAGGTGCTCGCCGCGCGCCCCATCAGCCGGTCGGCGAGCATTTCGTGGAGGTCGGTCCCGGCGCTCATGCCAGGTCACTCCGGCGAACGCCCCAATGCTGTTGCAGCATTTGCCCGCCCCTGCTTCCGGGGCTCAACTGGTTCAGCGCTTCCTCTCGGGCGATTTGGCGGATCTTCGTCATGATGTTGAGGGAACCGTCCGCACCTATACTCGTGCGCGTGTCTGCCGTTGTGCCGGGCAAGGTCTGCACGTTGTTGTGGACGACAATCCCGCCACCGCTCGCGCGGGCACCGTGCTGCACCGCCGGGCGGAAGTCCGGGAGCCTCGGCACCACCGCTCCACCGTCTGCGAGGTGCCGCACGACACCGTTGTTGATGGCGTCCAACAGCGCCCGGTTCTTCCGGGTCGCGTCGGCGTTTACGACATACTCGCCATTGGAAAGCCGCGCCGGAATGCTGTCAGAGGTGCCGGTGCCGGGCCCGCTGATGCGCCCGCCGGTGGCGGCGCGGACAGGACCGCCGGAGGCGAGCCCGGTCGGTGCGCCGCCGAACAGGGACGAGAAGAGCCCGGCGCCGCCGGTGCTCGGGAAAATGGCGTTCAGGGCCATGTCGAGCAGCTTGTCGGCAACCTTCCCCAGCGCGCCCTCCAGCGCCTGCGCCGCCGACACGCCCCGCTGCATGTCGCTAATGAACCCGCCGAGCACATCGCGGCCGAGGTCGTTGAACTCGGCGGCCGACTGCTGCAGCTTCCCCTGTTCCTCGGCGAGTTGTCCGGCGGCCACCGACGCATCGGCGTAGGAGGTCGCCAGCGCGTCAATCTGCGCCTGAAGCGTCGGCGTGATTTTCAGCCCGGCCTCGGTCGCCGCCTGCATGAGGTCGTATTGCGCGCGGGCCTTCTCCAGCGCGAAACCGTAATCGTTCACCAGAGGGTTCAGGCCGGCCTGCGCCGCCGTCTCGGCATTGATGGCGTCCCTGCGCTCCCCGATTGCCGCCGTCAGCCGCTGATAGTCGTTCAAGCGCTCCCTGGTGGCCTTGTCGCCGGTCACGGGCGCGTCGGCGATGGAAACGGTGCTCACGCCCGTCCGTGCCATCGTGGTACCGCCCCCGCGGCTCGATCCGGCCCTCTGCGCTGCCTGGGGCTTCGTGATTCCGTAGCCCGCCATTCCCTCGGCGGAATAGTCCACGCCGATGGCCTCGCCGATCCGACGCCAAATCGGCAGGTTGCCGAAGTCGGAGAGATAGGTTCGCAGCGTCTTCAGCCCGGCCACTGCCGTGTTGATGTAGCCGGGAAGCCCCTCGATGGCCTTGCCGACGTTCGAGAGGTTTGTCGCCGCCGCCTCGCTGGCGCCCGTGGTCTTGTCCAGCTCGCCCACCACCGCGATAAGGGCATTGCTGACGCGCGTCATGCCCTGCGAGACGGTGCCGGTGGCCTTCGCCGCCTTTTGTTCGAGTTGCGGCATGCCGGCGAGGAACGCGCGGAAAAACGCCTCGCTCGACACCTTGCCGGCAAGGACAAGGTTGCGCAGCTTCGACACCGAGCCGCCGGCCTCTTCCAGGCCCGTCGCCACGGTCTGAAGGACAGTCGGCGTGCCTTCCAACAGCGAGTTGAATTCTTCGGCTCTGACGACGCTGCCGCCGAGGGCCTGCCCCAACTGCAGCAGCGCCCCCGATGCCTCCTGCGCGTCGGCGCTGCCGGCGCGGAGCGCGACCGCGATGCCCTCAGTGAATCGCGTCAGTTCCTCGCCGGACACGCCAAGCTCGGCCTGCGCCTGCGAGAGGCGGGAATAGAGCGTCACCAGCGGCTCTATGGCGGTCCCGTTGCGCTGGGCGATCTCAAACAGGTCGCGGAACGTGCCGGCGAGCGCATCGCCTTGCAGGCCCGTTACCTTCAGCTTGTTGGTGAGGTCGGTATATGCTGCCGCCGCGCGCGCGATCGACTGCACCGAGAGAGCCGCCGCGATGCCGGCCGCCGCCGAACGCCCGAACGCCGCGAATGAAGCGCCCGTGCGCTCGGCAATCTGCCCCATGCTCTTGTTGATGCTGAGGCTCGTCCGCGCGGCGCCTTGAGACATCTTGTTGTAGGTTCGCGTCGTGACGCCGTCAGCACGCGCCATCTTCTTTTCAAGGTCGGTAATCCGGCCTTCGAGGACGACTTGCAGCCCTTCTCTATCGGTCGCCATGATCAGCCCTTTTTCGTTGCCTTGATCGCCTTCGTGATAGCCCTGCGAGTGCGGGGGCGGACTTTCTTGCGGTTTGCTCGGTACGACACATAGAAGAACGGCTGAGCGGGTCTCTTGCCGGCAAGGGTGCCGTATTCGACGCCTAACGCATAGTCGTATGTCGCGCTGGCACCGTCCCTCACAGGTTTCGTCGTCGCCTCGCCGCCAGCTTCTATGTCAATCGCGAAATCCGCCACTCTTGGCGACTTGCGGATTGTACTTTTCAAAGCGCCGGTCTCTTCAGGCACCAGAACCTTGGCCAAGGCAACCATTTCGTCAGCGCTTTTGTCCAGAGCCGTAAACACCTCCTTGCGCACCGCCGCAGGAATCGCCTTCAGCCGGCGGCGCAGCCGTTCGAGGTCACGCGGCTTCTTTGCCATCCCCGGCACCCTCGTCGAACACAGCTACGGCGGGGGCTATGCCGTATAGCGCCGCCTCAATGATCAGGGCGGCGAGTTCCGCATAGGGCGCGATGGGCTTCTCATCCAGGAGGATCGCAACAGCGGAGCGGCCAACGCGCGGCGGGCGGTGCCCGGCGATAGCCCCTTGCATGTTGAGGATCCATTTCACCTCGCCGGGCGTCAGTGTCGCATATTCCAAGGTGATCTCGACATCACGGCGCGACCACTGTCCCTCCACGAACCGGCGCAGCGCTGCGAAGGCCGACCCGCCGATCTCGGCATCCAAGTTGCCAAGCACCGAACGAGGGATGCCCATCCGCTGCCTGGTGCCGTCGAACACGGCGTCAACATAGTCCTGCATGCGACTTCCCCTTTTCGAGGCCGGATAGCCTTTCGACCTTCATTTTCGCGATCAGTGCCATGTGAAACCTTTTTTCTACCGGTTTAGCCAAGCGTCAGGACGGCACCGGTGGCCGGTCAGGACGGGTTTTCGATCCCATCTCCCCCCCGCCAACAAAATGTCCTCAATTATGCACGCGCGTTTGTTTTATGGGGACGCCGGTACTGAGGCAGGGCAGGTTTTTGACGCCACCCCCCCCGGCGACAGGAAGACCGGCGGCGGCCCGGCTGAGGACCCGATAAGCCGGGCCGCCTCGCTGACGATGATGTACCCAACGCGGCCACCGTCATGCGTTCTTGTGTCTGAGAGGTTTGTTGAGCATCACCACGCGGCCACGGCCCGGGTCGGCGAGCTTCACCACCCGCACGCCGCGCACCACGTCGATTTCGGCGAGCGGCATCGCCGGCACGGTCACAAGCGAAAGTTCGAAAACTTCCACCTCCAGGAACCGCATGCCGCCGTTCACGATGGCCTCGACCTTGCCCGGCACCGGGCGGAAACCAATGGACACGCCCTTGATAATGCCGGCCTTGATGCTGTCCCATGCCTCGTTCACCCGGTCCTGCAACAGGCCGGGGTTCTTCACGAGCGGCAGCTTGGCCTTGAACCGCACCCCGTCCTTGGTCGGCGCCATCAGGGACGCGGTGCCCACCGGCTTCGCGTGATCGTGCTGCCACAACAGGGGGATGGGGTTTTTCACCCGGACGCCGCGCGGCTCGATGATGTCGCCGACGCGGTCGAGGACGCCGGCCGTGGCGAGCCCCTCGATCTCCCGCATGTCCTCGCGCACGTCCCGCACGATCAGGCGCGATTCCATCCGCACGATGCGCGCCGCCCGGTCCATCAGTAGGGCACCCCGGCGATGTAGGCGACGGCGCCGGCGCGGCGCATCTGCCACCGCAGGAAGCGGATGACCATCACGCCGATGCAGTTGGTTTGAAATAGGCTCACCACGGTCGTGGCGGTCGGGTCGACAGAGTTGCCGGTCGGATTGTCGAGCATCTGCAGCGACGCCTCGCGGGAGACGGTCGCCTCGGCGCCATCGTCCGCCACCTGAAGCTCGGCCGCGTCCAGCGCCACGATGATGTTGCCCTCCGGGCTCTCGCCGTCCTTCGCCATCTCGATCGTGGTCAGCACCGGGATGCCCCAGATCGCGCCGCCGTTCGGCCCCATGGTGATGTTGCCCCATCGGGGATTGTCCAGGCTGGCGATATGCGTCGCCGAGCGCCGCGACATGATGATGTACGGCGCAGCCATGTCCGTGGTGATGAGGTCGAGAAGGCGTTTCAGGTCGCTTGCCACCGCGTCCGCATCGTCGCCGCTCGCCGTGATGCTCGGGGCGTCATAGGTGATCGAGGCGGGCGAGACGTTGCCGCTGCCGGCATGCGTCGGGTCGAGAAACTGGCCGTCCGAGAACTCGACGATGCCGGCGGTGATGTCCTGTTCGACAAGAGCTTCGGCGTCCGGCGCGAAAGACCGCACGATTTCGTCGGTGAGCACGACGATGCCGCCGATCTTGGACCGCTGCATGGTGCCTTCGGAAAAGGCCATGGCGCGCACCGCGATGGCGCCGCCCTCTTCCACCCACGCCGCCGGCACGCCGGCTGTTGCGATGGGATAGCGCACCTCGAAAGGCACCTTGCGATAGCCCTGAATGCGGCCCAGCACGGTGCGCGGCCGGATCACGCTCACATATTCGCTCACCAGCACGTTGATGCCGACAAGCTGCTGACCCCACGTGCTGCCGCCGCTCGATGCGGCCGGCACCGCGTCGCGGGTGATGAGGCCCAGGTTCTTGGAGTTCGGATAGCGCGCGGCGAATATCTCGCGCGCCTCGCCGGGCGTTTCGGCGCTGCCCTCGGCCATCACCCATCGGATGAAATCTCGCGCCCGTAGGTTCGATTCGTATGCCCGGCTGATTTCCATGTGGTTCATTCGGAACCGCTCCCAGTAATGATTTGCACCAGAACTAGCACAGAGCTTTGCTGAAAAGCGTTATGCGTAACGCTTCACCCATAGGGTCACCAATTTCGCCAGCGCCTCGGCTATTCGCGCACGGTCTTCTGCATCCCACTCGCCTAGAAGACCTTCCGACACCAGCGCATCCGCGAGCGGCCCTAGATCAACCGCCACTTGAAGCACCGCAGTGTGGCGTTTAGCTCGCGCGCGGTAGCGTCTTTGTCTCTCAGCGGCAGCGGAATGGCTCATGCAGATTGCCTTCTCAGAACGTTAATCTGCAAAAATGCGAGTTTTTGAACGGCGCCGGTCTTCAATCGAGGCCGTTTTCGGCTCGATCCTCCCCCCCGGGGGGAGGGTGCGCCGGCGATCAGCGCGTCAATCGCCCGCCGCCCTCTGCTTGCAATCCGGCCCGTCACGGCTCGGTGGCCACTCGCTGGGCATGTAGCGGCCTGTCACCGGGTGGGGCCGTCCAGCGAAGGGGCGGGCGGAATAGGCGATGGCGCGCAGCGGCAACTGCGCTTCCTTCGCAACGGTTTCCCATGCCGCCCATTGAGCCGAGCCGAGCTCGACCATCACGCCGCCGGCGAAGTTCGTCGCCAGCGCCCGGCGCAGGGCTTGGACAGCCTCGCTCTCAGGCGCCCTCGGCTTGAGCCGGACGGTGAAGTTCTTGAACGTTCCGCGCAGATAGGCCGATGGATCGGTCATCTTGCGCCGCTCCTTGGCGCAGATCGCCCGATAGGCCGGGATCGCTGCCACAGCGGCCTTGCGCTCGCCCTCGGTCAGCTTGAGCCACTGGCGATGCCCGCGGTGCTTCGGCCAGGCCTGGGAGGGGCCGTACTCGGCGAGGAAGGCCAGATAGGCCGCATCCTCCTCCCATCCCTTCGAAGTCCCCTCACCCTCCGCCCCCTTGGGGGATATGGGGGTAACCTCTACTTCAAGTGAGGTTTCTGGTGGTGTCACCAGTGACACCGGCCCCATGTCATTCTGACCATGCTTGGCGTGGTCAGAATGACCATGGCCCAAGCCCACCGCAGGAGCGCGTCGAAGCGCGGCCAAAACGGTGGCGCTGCTGAAGCCCTTCAGCTGATATTCGCAGGTCGTGTTTGAACCGTTCTCCCGCGCCCTGGTGAATATATCGATTAGGCCTATCGCCTCGAGGTGTCGCAACTGGCGCCAGATCGTTTTGCGCGACTGCTCGCTATTGTCGGCCAATCGCTGGAGTGAGGGCCAGCAGCGACCATGCTCGTCCGCATAGCCAGCGAGGGCGAGAAGAGCGGCCTTCGCGCTTGCGTTGCCCGCCTTCTGCGCAAGCGCCCATGTTGTCGCTTCGCTACTCATTCGGCTACAGCCTGACGCACCCGATCAGTTACGGGCACGCCGCAACGGCGCCATGCGTCAAGAGCCGTCAGCGCAGTTGCATGGGACAATCCATCCCAAACAACGCAGCCCCGCCCCTCACCATCGAAGTACTCGATGAGATAGACCCGCCTGCCCGAGTGCTTACCGCCTTGCACGACACCATCCGACAACACGGCTCGATCGCGTTTTGGGAAGTCAACAACCACACCCATTAGTTCGCCACTCCCACGCGCAGGGGGCAAACATTCCCTTGGAACTGTAAGCGGTTCGGGGTATCTTCGGACTTGATCGCGCTGCCAAGCTGATCGCTATTCCGAAGCCCGCTCGCCACGCCCATGGCAGCGGGTTTCTCTTTATCGGCCATCCGTCAGGCAGCCTTTTTGGGGTGCTGGTCGCGACTGGCGATCCGCGCCTCCTGCCAGGCGCGAACTTCGCTTTCGAGCCAGCCGCGCGCCTTGGCTGTAAGAGGGACCGGGCGCGGAAACTCCCCGCGCGCCATCAGGTCGTAGAGTGAAGATCGCCCCAAGCCTGTCGCGGCCTTAACGTCGTCAAGGCGCAGTAACTTCAGCATTCGTGCCATCCTGAATCGTGCCGCGCGGTGGCGCGGCGTTTGCGGATGGCTACGGACTATACGCAGGGATTTTCTTTGCGCATCAAGTCCCGATAGACAATGCAGCCTCAGTCCCAGTGGGAATTGTCTATCTCAGGCCGTAGGCGCCTCGGACAATCTTCAGAACCGCATCGGAACGGTTCGCAACAGCTTCAAGTTCCCCAACGCTTGCCAGCACGATCTCGACGAGCCGACATAGGGGCGAGCCTCCTTTGGGCGCAGCGTCGAGCCCCTTGTCCCGTAAAATGGCGGCGAGATTGAGCACCAGTGAATGATGCGGATGTCGGCGACGCCCCAGGGGAATGCGGTTTTCTGCCGTGGCCAAGGCCTGCGTCATTTCCGCGAGTGCATGCGTCGTCGAGGACCGACAGCCGGGTGGAGCAGCTTGATCTATTACACCGCGAAGCGGACCAAGCGCCCCCGCCTGCAGGTCACTAAACAGATCAAAGCATCGTCGGCGAAGCGACTCTATGCGCTTCCTCGCTGCCTGGGGAGAAGGGTGTTCACTGCTGGCGTTCCTGAGGATGAGATAGAATCCGGCCTCTCGCTCGATCACCGCAAGGTCCAGCATTGGGAACCAGCGACCTAGCTCACTTTTGCTGGATGCCGAAAAACTCAGCATCCAGCCACTTGCGCCAAAAGGGGATTCTGTAAGCGGCATGCGACCCTCTACCCCCTCGCACTCGATCGGCAGAATGTCGCCCAGTCTTCCATGAGCCGGCGCCTCTTATCGAACAAGTCGCCGCGACGGTACGCGGCCTCTACCTTGTCGCTGATGGTGTGAGCCAATGCAGCCTCGGCGACTTCGCGGGGGCAGTCTGTCTGTTCGGAAGCCCAATCCCGGAAGGCAGATCGGAACCCGTGGACCGTCAGCCCTTCGGTTCCATCCATGCCCCGAACCAGTTGCAACATCGCCATGTTCGACAAGCCGCTCTTGGCCTTGGCGCCAGGGAAGACGAATCCACCATCTTCGCGCGGCAGAGACCGCAGCATCTCGACCGTGCGCGGGGACAGGGGCACTCGATGCTCTCGCCCGGCCTTCATGCGTTCAGCCGGCACGGTCCAACTGGCCTCGCCCAAATCAATCTCGTGCCACCGAGCGCCGATAACCTCGCCGGTACGTGCCGCGGTCAGAATGGTGAACTCCAGCGCCTTCGCCGAAACGAAGGGCTTAGCGCGCAGCGCGGCGACGAAGGCAGGCACGCGAAGGAAGGGCAGGGCGCCGTGATGCTCAACCCGCCGTACCTTCGCCTTGGACGGCAGCAGCTTGTCGAGGTGCCCGCGCCATCGGGCCGGGTTCTCGCCTTGTCGATACCCGCGCGCCTGCGCCCAATCCAGCACCGCCTCGATGCGTCCTCGCGTCCGGGACGCGGTTTCGGGCTTCACCCGCCAAATCGGCTCGAGCACCTTCAACACCAGCGCCGTGTCAATCTGGCCGATGGCAAGATCTCCGACGATCGGGTCCGCATAGGACGTGAGCGTGTTCCGCCACTGGTCCCGGTGCTTCGGGTTTCGCCAGCCGGCTTCATGGGCGGTCACGTATCGCTCGGCGCAATCCCGGAACGTGACGTGACGCAGCCGGGCCGCTCGCGCTTCCGCGCGCTGCTTCGCCCTCGCGTCGATAGGGTCGATGCCCTCGCTTGCCATCCGGCGGGCGCCCCGCGCTGCCTCGCGGGCTTCAGCGAGTGTCACATCGGATAGCGAGCCCAGCCCCATTTGCCGGGCGCGCCCGTCCAGCATGAACCGAAAGAGCCAGGACTTTGTGCCGGCCGGGGTCACTTGCAGCCAAAGCCCGCCGCCGTCACCATACCGGCCCGGCTCGGCGATCCGGGACACCTGCAGGGCCGATAGCTTGCCGTAACCGCGCATTCTCGATCCTTCCGCCTAAGCGGATCGCCCACAACTCAGCCCACAAATATGAGCCGGATTGCAGCGGATTCTAGCGGACATCTTCGGACGGCGGAAGCCATGCGGCGCTTGGAGTTTGCCGCTTATTGTGGACCGTGGCGGACACACATGGATTAGGCGGAAGGGGACACCCCTTCCGCCAGCCCGCCGATTGCACGTTATGGCGCGATATTCTGCGAGATAGCGACTCAAACACCGCCGATTGCCGCATGGGCTTCCAACGCGGATATTGAACACGACGTCCAGCCTGCCCCGTACCGGCAGGAGTCGCCAATGGACGGTTGGTGACCAAGGCCGAGAGCCACCCGTAACTGGACACTCAGTCTTGCGCTGTCGGTCGGATGACAATGCTGCCGACGTCGACATCGGCCGGCTGCTCCATCGCGTAGGCGATGCCCCGAGCGATCGAAGCCGGTGGGATGGCTACATTGGAAGCCCGTTCTCCAATCGCCGCCTTCACGGTGGGATCGGTTATTGAGCTTGCAAAGTCGGTCGAGATCATCCCCGGCGAAACCTCGGTGACCCTCAGATTCGGTCCTGCTTCCTGCCTCAAGGCTTCGCTGATGGTCCGCACTGCGTTCTTGGTCGCGGCATACACACCCATGGTGGGGAGGATTTTGATGCCCGCGGTCGAGACGATGTTGATGACGTGGCCCGACTGTTGACGCTGGAAGACGGGCAACACCGCAGCGATGCCGTAGAGCGTCCCACGCAGATTGACGTCGATCATAGCGTCCCAGTCCTCGACGCGCAGCGCATCGAAACGAGATATGGGCCCAATCCCGGCATTGTTCACAATGACGTCGAGCCTGCCGCCATGCTCGATTGCCAATGCGACGAGCGCTTCAAGATCGCGCCGGTGGCTGACATCGGTCACCTTGTGTACGGCCTTGCCGCCTGCAGCGGTGATCTCGTCGACGATCGCTGCGAGCGCCTCCTCGCGGCGAGCCCCTAGCACGACAAAAGCCCCGCGTTCTGCGAGTAGTTTTGCCGTCGCGCGGCCGATCCCGCTGCTTGCGCCCGTGATGACGACGACCTTGCCTTCGATGCCCAATGCGATTCTCCTTCATTGAATTCATCGAAGAAGATATGCACTTGGTTTAAGATGTTCTATGCTCGATTATCCATGAATTTATCGAGATCGTCTAAGGCTGTGACTGACCCGCTATCGGATGTCCTCAACGTTCTTGGCGCAAGGGTGATCCGCCGCACCCGGCTGGAAGCCGCAGGACAATGGGCCCTCGCATTTCCAGCTCTCGACCGGCTCAAGTTCGTGGCACTGTTGCGGGGAACCGCCTGGATGATGCTACCGGCGCGGGCGCCGCAGCTCATGAGCGCGGGGGATGTCTGCCTCCTCGGACGCGCGGCCTATGCGGTGGCCAGCGACCCAGAGCTGCCTCCCCTCGATGGCCAGACCTTCTACGGCGCCGACTGCGATGCCGCGCGTCTCGGGGGTGACGAGACGGTCGCGATCGGGGGAGCCGTCTCGTTCGATCCGGGGAACGCGGATTTCCTGCTCGGCATGCTGCCGGACTTCCTGTTCGTTCCCCGATCCTCGGCGGCATCCGGTGCGATGGCGACGATCCTTGGGTTGATGGAAGGCGAGGCCGAGCGGGACATCATCGGTAGGGAAATCGTCAGTGCCCGGCTCGCCGATGTGTTGCTGGTGGAGGCGATCCGCGCCTATGCGGGGAGCGTCGAGCAGGTCGAGATCGGGTGGCTGGGCGCTCTGTCAGATCCTCGGCTCGGTCGAGTCCTTCGCGCCATTCATGGGGGTATCGCGCAACCATGGACCGTGGCCCAACTCGCTGGCGAGGCCGGTATGTCGCGGGCTGCCTTCTCCGCTGAGTTCACGCGCCGAGTGGGACAACCGCCGCTCAGTTACGTACGGGCGTGGCGTCTGACCATCGCTCGTGCGGCGCTCACACATGGTGAGGAGACCGCCGCGAGTGTAGCGAGTAAAGTTGGCTATACGTCGCAAAGCGCATTCGGCCACGCTTACAGGCGCGCATTCGGCGCGCCTCCAAAAGCTGATGCTCGATCGTGAGGAGCAGTAGCTTGCCAGCCCATCACCCTGGAAGCCGGTCGTCCCTCTTAACCACCAGACCCAGCATTCGGGGAATGCCTGATAGCCCTAATGGACTGAGCAGATCAGCCCGAAACCAAACCGTGCGGCGTTAGAGGGCTATAGCGTAGACGTAGTGCTCATCATCGTCGGGCGCGGCCCGCCATTGACCTCACTTAAGGAGCTGACGTCGAGGGGTTTTCGGGTTCGGGGTTGCTAATTACCCCACATTTCGCTCCACAGTTGTTCGCCCCTGCCTGCCGGGATCGGCCCCTCGGGAACGCGCGTGGGAATGGCACGCGCCCGAGCCGCTCTTCGCCTCCCGGTCGCGCCGAAGCCCGACATCACTGTGCGATCATCGAGCCCACAGCGATCGGCGCGCCGCTGAGGGCGGGGTGTGACTATCAGGGCAACGTCCTGACGGCTGCCGGCCTGAAGCTGGTGGCATTCGCCGTCGTGCGGCCGGGAGAATTGCGGCCGATGCAATGGCGCGAGATCGACGTGGAGAGCGCAGTCCGGTCGATCCCGCCCGAACGCACGAAGATGCAGCGTCCGCACAAAGTCCCGATGGCGCGGCAGGCGCTCGCCGCGCTCGACGAGGTTCGCCCCTCACCGGATCAGGTCATTGCGTCTTCCCGACCTGCGCTCGAATGATCGGGGGATGAGCGAGAACGCCTGACCCCTCACTTCAGCGACAAAGCCAGCCCACTCAGATCAAGGCTGACGATGACGCCCTTTTGCTCGCCGCTCAGCTCCAAAATGGCGCCGTTCTGATTCGTCAGGATGACCACTTGCGCGCCTTTTCCGAAGGCGGCGCCAGCACCGCCCTGAGCATAGACCCCCGAAACGTCAGACGGACGCTTGATATTTTTGACCGTTCCACGCAACCGTGTCTCGGAAGCGCCGAAGGTCAAGCCATAGCTCAGCCCGCCGACCGAGAGTGGATATTTGCGCCCCTGAAACGTCAGCACGCCGTCGCCGGCCGATCCTCCGACCACGAACCCGGCCTTCACGATACGGATGCTGATTGAGCCATCAGCGGCGCTCGCCATCGATACGGCGCCGATGAGCGTAGCCAATGCGAGGAGCCCGACCCGTAGTACCGACAGGACTTTCATCGACGATGCCTTCCAAACTAGAGCGATGTGCCATGTTGCCATCGCTGGACAACGCCCACTCTGGCGTTTCGTTGCGCGACAATCAACCGCGAGACCGAACGTCTTTTCGCCAGGGTTCATGCAGCACGCGCGCCCACTCCGGCGGCCGATGTCGTTGGTGTGCGGCTAGAACGCTGGCCCTGAGTTGACGATGGCCGAACCCGCGTGGAGGGGGCCGGGGGCGGCGAGCCGCCGCGATGAAGAATCGTCCGTCGCTCAATAGGTGGAGAGGGGCAGGGGCGTGGGCGGGGCGGTTGCGCCGGGGCCCAGGGAACGCTGCACCATCACGCTGTCGGCCCAACGGCCATAGCGGTAGGCTACCGCCGGGAGGACCCCCACCCTGACGAAGCCGAACCGCTCGTGGATGGCGAGCGACGCGGTGTTGTCGCCATCGATATAGCCGATCATCTGCCGGAAGCCGGCCGCCGCGCAGGCATCGATCAGGCTGCGCATGAGCCGGCTGCCAATGCCGTGGCCGATGTGCCGGGGATGGACGTAGATGGAATGTTTGACAGTGTAGCGGTAGGCCGGGCGCTTGCGGAACAGCACGACATAGGCATAGCCCACCACCTCGCCGCCCCGGACCGCCACGATATGGGGAAACCGCCGGTTTTTCAGGTTCTTGCGCCGCTCCCGCAGATCGTCGGGCTGCGGCGTGTCGTTGTCGTCCACCCCCTCCTCGACGCCCCGGCGGATGTGATGGCGGTAGATCGCCAGCATGGCATCGACGTCGGAATCCCGCGTCGGGCGTATGATGACCGCGTTCTTCTGCTCCATGAGCGGATCGGATTCCTGACTATTCGGCAACAACATACGTATACAGCCGGACGCGACCGGTGGCATCGGTTTCGCGATAGACGCCCTGTATCTCGACGTCAAAGCCCGGAAATGTGTCGAAGCAGGCTTCAAACATCCGGAGGTAATCGATCATCGGCTGCGCGCGCTCGGTGAGCCTCTCGCCGGGGACGATGGTGGCAATGCCCGGCGGGTAGACCACGAACGGCGTGGTGGCGATACGCCCGGCAATGGCGTCGATGGGCAGGTAATCCACGTCGTTGCGCACCAGGCAGCGCGCCGCATCGTGGGGAGACAATGCGATATCGGGCAAGTGCTCGGCCGAGAACTGCATGGCCTGCAGCGCGCTGACATTGGCGTTGCGGAAAAAGCGGTGCATCTCGCCGCACAGGTCGCGCAGGCGCACGCCGGCATAGCGCGCGGGCCGGCGCCTGTAGAACTCGGGGATGACGTCTTCCAGCAAGGCGTTGTCGTCGTGCAGCTTCTTGAAGGCGACCAGACCGCTGATCAGCGTCCCGGCCTTGCTCGATTCAACGCCCGGCGTCAGCAGGAACAGCAGGGAATTGAGGTCGTTCTTCTCCGCGACGATCCGATTCTCGCGCAGATACTGCGCCACCACCGGGGCCGGGATGCCGTGCTCCAGATAGGCGCCGGTGGCGCGATCGAAGCCGGGCGTCAGCAGCGTCAGCTTGTTGGGATCGGTCATGGCGAACCCGGTCGTCATGCCGGCATAGCCGTGCCACGCGGCGCCCGGCGTGAGATGCCAGAAGGCCGGATTGGTGGCGAGCTGGTCGGTGGAAACGCTCTCCCACGGCACGTCATGCACGGCGCCGGGGCTGGATGCATCGGGAATCGCCACCCGGTCCGGCACGAAGGGCTCGAAGAACCAGCGGCGCTCGGGGCGCTGTTCCTTCTCCTCGAACTCCCGGCGCACGGCGCGGATCTTCTTGCGCAGCTCGATGCCGAGGCGGATCGTATCGTCCCACAGCACTTCGCCGGAACGCCCCTTCATCATCTGCGCACCCACGTCGAGCGAGGCGAACAGCGGGTAGAAGGGCGAGGTGGAAGCATGCTGCATGAAGCTCTCATTGAAGCGCCGGTGTTCCACCCGCCGCTTCTGGCCCTTGATGTGCCGGTCCTTCATGTGGATCTGCGACGCCTGCGAGAAGCTCGCGAGCTGCTTGTGGGTCGACTGGGTGGCGATGATGCCCGGCGCGTCCGGTCCCAGATCCTTCAGCCCCATGGCGAAGCGCCCGGCATAGAGCGGATGGAACTTCATGAAGCCGGCCCAGGCCTCGTCGAACATGATGTAGTCGCACAGATGACCGATCTTTTTGAGGATCATCTCGGCATTGTGGATCGTGCCGTCATAGGTGCACTGCTCGACCACGGCCACGCGGAACGGGCGCGGCTTTTGCCAGGCGAGGGGATCCGTCACCAGCGGATGGGTGCGGATGCGCGCGCGCAGCGCCTCTTCGTCCAGCGCCGCGAAATCCATCGGGCCGATCAGCCCCCAGGCATTGCGCACGGTCGGCACATAGACCGGTATGCCGCCGGAAATCATCAGCGCGCCGTGATGGGCGGCCTTGTGGTTGTTGCGGTCGAACAGCACGAGGTCGCCATCGGTGACGAGAGCGGAGAGCGCGACCTTGTTGGAGGTCGAGGTGCCGTTGAGCACGAAATAGGTCTTCTCGGCGCCGAATATCCTGGCCGCTTCCTTCTGCGCGGCGAGGGCCGGGCCCTCATGGGTCAGAAGGTCGCCGAGATCGAGCACGGAATTGTCGAGGTCGTCGCGGAACACCGCTTCGCCCAGGTGCTCCATGAACACCCGGCCGATCGGGCTGCGCGAGTAGAACACGCCGCCATTGTGCCCGGGGCAGGTCCAGAGCTGGTTGCCCTCTTCGGCATAATCCACCAGCGCGCCGAAGAACGGCGTCTTCAGCGTCTCGGCATATTGCTTGAGCCGGCTGATGAGGTTCTTGGCGATGAAGGCGGGGGTTTCCTCGGAGAGGAAGACATAGCCGTCGATGAAGTCCAGCACCTCCACCGGCACGTCTTCGAACCGCTTGCGGCGGATCAGCAGGATGATCGGGAAGTCGAGGCCGCGCCGGCGCATCAGGTTGATGAGGGAAGCGGTCTTGCCCTCCATGCCCTTCTTGCCCCAGTCCACCATCATGCAGCCGATGGCGGCGTCGGTCTGAACCGCGATCTCGGCGTCCTCGATGGTGCGCGCGCGTACCACCTCGAAGCCGGAACTCTCGATTTCCGCGACGATCTGGTGATAGCGGGCGCCTTCCAGATCATCCGCATCGAAGGCGGGGGTCGCGAAAAGGAAGTTGAAGCGTTTGAAATAGTCCATCCGGGCATCCGCTCCTGTTGGGCTTCGACGCGACGTTTCGACGTGCCTCATGACGAGCGCACGACAATGCGGCGACAAGCCTGGAGGGAGAGCGAAGCACGCAGCCGGCGAGAGCGCGATCCGATCAGACTGAACCAATCCGATCGGTAGATCGCCCTCTCACTCTAAGACAGAGAACGCGTTATCCGATCAGTTTGCGGTGCGAGTTGAGCGGCGCATGCCCGATTTTTTGTCTTTACGCATTTTCTTCACGCGAACCGGAACCCACTTCGCTCGAAAATGCTCTAGCCGAGCCAGAACGGCTCGGCATCGATGAATTTCCGCCAGCTGCGCCGCAGCGCCTCGGCGGTCTCGATGCGGTCACGTCCCTGCCAGCCGGTGATCGCGCCGATGGCTTTGTGGACCTGCGGAAGCGACGTGCTCTCCTCCACCTCGCGCAGCAGAGACTGCGTGGTGGTGATATCGTTGTCGATACCGAGAATGTCCTGAAGCCGGGACATCCGCTTCAGATATTTTCGGGCGGCGCCGTCGCGGTCGTAGAGCGGCAGCAGGAACTCCGCCCCATAGCGCAGCTTCTTCAGCGTCAGGCGCAGCTCATGGCGGGCCGTCGGCCGCAGCTTTCGGAAATTATGCCCCTGTTTCAACGCCTTGCGGAGCAGGCGGGTCAGTCCGCGCCCGGCGAAGTCGCGTGCCGGCTGGGTGAGCACGGCGAGGGCATCGACACCGATATCGTTCCGCCAGCTTCGGCGCTCGATCACCCCGCCGAGCGACAACAGGAAGCGGGTGCATTCAAGATCGATCAGATCGACCCGCACGGCCTGATAGCTGACAGCACGGGGCGAGACGGTGGCGGATCGCAGCTCGGTGAAGTCGACGCCCGGCAAGTTGGCGCGCTCGATCTCGGCGATGGTCGTTGTGGCGAACACGTCCCAATTGCGGGCAGGCCCGAGGGCTCCCGCCAGCCGTTTGGCGTCAAGGCCGAGGGATTGGAGCGCCGAGGCGGGGACTTCCTTTTTAAACAGCGATATCGCGGTGCGCAGACGCCGCAGCGCGACCCGCAGCTGATGCACGCCCTCCGGGTCCTGACCATGATGCGCCGCCATCAGATTCGCCATCACATGGCGCTGGCAGGCGTTCAAGACCTTGGAGATCACCTCGTCCGTGGTATCGGCCGGCCCGATGCCCGTCGCGAACGCCTTTTCGGCTGTGGGCGAGGTGCCAAAGGCGAGCGCATAGCCCCGCTCGGCCTTGCTTTGGAACCCGATGCGGACGGGACCCTGCTCCAGCAGGGACAAGGCCAGCTCGTAGAGCGCACCCGCCCCGCCGGCTTTCAGTTCCAGCTCGATCTCGCAGACGGCTTCCGCCTTTTCGCCGACGCTCAGCGTTCCCTCGTCGAACGCGACCTCGATGACGGCGCCGCCAAACTCCACCATCTGTATATGGCGGCGGATCTTGGTGGAGAACACCGGCGCGAGTTCAGTGCCGGGCAGCGCGGCGAAGGGCGCGCCCAGATCGGCCAGTGGCAGCGCATCGAGCTGAGGGGCGATATCCGGCACCCGCGCTTCCATCTCCCGCCGCTCGAGCGGGCTCCCCTCTGACGCCAGCTTCAGCGTCTGGACGAACTGCTTGCCGCTGCGCCGGACGCGCAGCGACGCGCCCTGCCGGGCGAGGACCGCGTCGGGGGTGTCGTAATAGGTCGCCTCCAGGCGCCGGACCACGCCCTTCGACGTGGCGTTGCGCGCAATCACCGCGGCTTTGAGGAGGAGCTGCAGGGTGGCCGGATCGGTGAACAGCTTGAGTTCGACCTCGCGTCCGGCTCCGGCCGGCTCCGGCACGTCCACCTCGCCCTGCAACTGAACCTCTGTCGTTTGCTCCGACATGTCGTCTCTCCGCTCGTCCGGGCACAAGCCCGTTTATCGCCACGAAGAGGCCACCTCCCGTCAGCTTGAAGGACCACGGAATAGCGGCTCGGACTGTCACATAAAAGTAGCATTCGCCGTCACGGGGCTCCGGGACGAAGCCCGCACGGCCCGCAAACCCCCGGGGGAAATCGCCGCGCCGAGCGACGCCGGAATATTGTGTTCCACCGCACGATGGATCATTCTGGCGCACCGGATTGGAGTCGGCAGAGAATTTTTGGACTTTGGAACCCCCCCCTTGTCACCCTTTCCGAGGCTCGAGGCCCTGAGGGAATCCGGATTTACGCCATTGGCGACATCCACGGGTGCCTGCCTCTCCTCGACAAACTTCTGCAGAAGATCGAGAACGATACCGCACGGTCAAAGCCGGACGACAGGCGGATCATTTTCCTTGGCGACTATGTGGATCGCGGCGCGGACTCCAAGGGCGTCATCGACCGTCTGATCACGCTTCAGGCAGCGGATCCCCGCTACATCACGCTGGCGGGAAACCACGACATGGAATTCCTCGCCTTTCTCGATCATCCCAGCATCGACGGCGTGTTCGTCAATAGCGGCGGCAACGTCACGGCGCGTTCCTATGGCGTGAAGCTCAACCGATCGAAGCTGAAGACAGAAGCCGATCTCGAACAGGTGCATCAGAAGCTGGTGGCGGCGGTGCCCTCCTCGCACGTGCACTTCCTGAAAGGGCTGCGGCACGCGGTTTCGTTTGGGGACTATTTCTTTTGCCACGCCGGGGTTCGGCCCGGAACGTCCCTGGACCGCCAGGACCCCGACGATCTCCTCTGGATGCGCGCGCCCTTCCTGGACTCGTTGATGCCCCTGGAAAAAGTGGTGGTCCACGGACACACGATCAGCGCCAAGCCTGAGGAGCGGATCAACCGCATCGGCATCGATACCGGCGCCTATCGGACCGGCCGCCTCACCGCGCTGGTCATTGACGGCGACCACAAGGCCTTTCTGTCGAGCAAGCCGTAGGCCCGGCAACCGGCCATCTGGCTTCGGGCATGAGGCGAAGATGTCGGAGTTCTCCCGTCTCGATCGTCGGTGTCTGAAAGCACCAGTTGCGCGTGCCCGGAATCGGCACCACGGCAAGCCCGAACACGGCGGAACAGCGGCGAGAACCGTCAGCTTTGCTTTACCGGCGAAGCAGGCACCGATGCTCTGACGAGGGGCTCCGGGATAGGCTGGGTGAGCAGCCGGTCCCGGCCCGACATGAGGTCTCCCTGGACCTGCTCGGACAGGCGCCCGGCGTCACGCTGACGGATATCTTCCGCCGCCTCCTCGACCTCGGCTTCGGCAAACCCCAGCACACGCAGGCCTTCCGCTCCCATCAGATAGGCGGATTCCACCGTCTCGCGAATCTGATAATCGACGCCGGCGCGGATCAGTTCGACAGCGTGCCCGCGATCATAGCTGCGCACCAGAAGCCTGGCCTGCGGGAATTCATGCTGCGCCAGTTCCACGATCTGCAGCGCGGCCTTCGGATCGTCGATGCAGACCATGATCGCATCCACTTCGCCCGCGCCGGAGTGGCGCAGGGTGTCGAGACGGGCACCGTCGCCGAAGAAGACCTTGAACCCGTAGCGGCCGGCATCGCGGATGCGGTCCGGGTCCCGGTCGATGACGGCGAGGTCGATGCCCCTGGACAGCAGAAGCTGAGAGGCGATCTGGCCGAAGCGGCCGAAGCCGATGAGGAGGATCCGCCCCTTCAGATCGTGCGCGACGTCGACGCCGTCCATTGACGCCCCGGTACGCAAGAGCCGGTCGGCGGCTATCATGAACAGCGGCGTTATCGCCATGGACAGGATGACGACGGTGACGAACAGCGCATTTTCCCGCGCGTCGATCACGCCGCCCGCCATGGCCGCGGCATAGAGCACGAAGGCGAATTCTCCGCCCTGCAGGAACATCGACGTCCGGTGCACGGCCTGATGGTTGGAGCCGCCATACAGGCGCGCGACCGCGTAGACGACGGCGCCCTTCGCCACCGTGAACGCGGCCAGCATCGACAGCAGAAGCGGCCAGGCGGCCGCGACGACGGAAAGATCGAGCGACATGCCGACGGCGAGGAAGAACAGTCCCATGAGCAGGCCGCGAAACGGTTCGATGTCGCTCTCGATCTGATGGCGGTAACTGGAACTCGACAGCATCACGCCGGCGAGGAAGGCGCCCATGGCCATCGACAGGCCGGCCGCGTCCATCAGCAGCGCCGCGCCAAGGACCACCAGCAGCGCCCCGGCCGTCAGCACCTCCCGTGTTCGCGCGCGCGCCAGCAGGGCGAAGAAGGGGTTCAGTCCCCAGCGCCCCACCCCCAGCAGCGCCGCCAGCGCAGCCGCCGCCACCAGAATGTCGGTCCATCCGGCCTGCCCGTGCGACAGCGGCGACAGAAAGGCGACCACCGCCAGAAGCGGCACGATCATCAAGTCCTCGAACAGCAGGATCGCGACCGATTTCTGACCCTCCGCGCTGGAGAGTTCGCCCCGGTCCTGCAGCACCGACATGATGACGGCGGTCGAGGAAAGAACGAAGCCCGCCCCGGCGATGAAGGCGACCGGGCCGGAAAAGCCGAACAGCGCGGCCCCCGCCAGCGCCAGGGCAGCGGTGGCGGCCGCCACCTGGACACAGCCCAGACCGAAGATCTGGCCGCGCATCGCCCATAGTTTTTGCGGGCGCAGTTCCAGTCCGATCACGAACAGGAACATCACCACCCCGAGTTCGGCGAAATGAAGGATCGACTCGGCATCGGTGATCAGGCCCAGCACCGACGGCCCGACCAGCAGGCCGGCGGCGAAATAGCCCAGGACCGAGCCAAGGCCGATCCGCCGGAACAACGGCACGGCGACGACAGCCGCTCCCATCAGCACGACCGCAGGTCCGATGATCTGCCCAAGACTCGCTTCAGCCATCGACTTGCCTTTCCGGTATGGTGTCTGACGCACGATGGCCTTGCAGAGGGCCAGCATCGTTTGTGGCACATGCCGTCGCGCTTCGCGATTGCCCCGCTTTCATCAGAAGGACCATCTTTCCAGTTCGCGCCACGCTAGTTGGCGGTGAGGGCGGACCAGATCATCAACGTCCCGAAGACCACGAAGATGATACCGGTCAGCAGACGTCCGCGCCTGGCATGCTCAGGACTACGGAGCCGTCGGACGAGGTGCCGGGCCCCGAGCGCGTAGCCGCCGAGAACGACGAACTTCACCAGGACGAAAGTCACAACCAGAAGGGCGAGCACGGACGGCCCGCTTTCCGCCGGGATGAACTGGGGGAACAGCGCGGCGAAGAACAGGACGGCCTTCGGATTGCTGACCCCCACACCGAACGAGTGGAGCCACAGCGCCATGCCGCCTCGCCCGGGGAGCGTCTCCACGGCGGCAGTCCCCTCTGGCGGCGAGGGGGAGCGAAGGTAGCTCCACCCCAGCCAGATGACGTACAGCGCGCCCAGCAGGCGCAGGCTCGTGAAGGCGAGGGGATAGGCGACGAGCAGAGCGCCCAATCCCACGGCAGAAAGTGTCGCCAGCAGCCCGATCGCGACAAGATCGCCGCTCAACGCCCCCACCGCGCGGCGCCAGCCAAGGGTGAGGGCGTTGTTCACCAGAAACAATGTCGATGGGCCGGGTGTCGCGCTCTGCGCCGCGCTGACCAGCACGTAGACGAAATACGAAGACAGTTCCATCGCGCACCTCGGCAACATGTCATCAAAGAAGCAGCCGGGTCGAATGCAGCCTATCCGCCCGGCGCCATGAACCCCGACGTGAAAACGCGGACGCGCAGGGGCCATCGGCAGGTTGACGGCGACACCAGCCGTTGCCGCAGGGCCGGACCGGAAAAGGATGGCGAGGCCGTCGATGCGGGTCCCCCCGACGCGCAACGAAATCCCCGCCATTCCCGATCTATCGACCTTAGGTCGGCACCGGCGTGTTGAGCAATTGCTGCTCCCACAGATACGCGATGCCGCTGCCGCCGGCATGCTGGACGATCACGTCGGTCAACGGGACGGCGGTGTCGATCCGCGCCCAGTCGCGCTGCCATTCGGCCGCTACCGCCAGCCAGGTCATCACGTTCGCGCCAGCGGCGATCATGCGCTGGATGGCGACCTGGTGGGCCTCGACGGAGACGCCGCCGGAGGCATCGGTGACCACGGTCACATCCCAGCCCTCGCCAAGGGCCTGGATCGCCGGCATCGCGACGCAGACCTCGGTCCATAGCCCTGCGATGATAAGCTGCTTGCGACCGGTCGCCTTGACCGCGTCGACAACCCTGGGGTCTTCCCAGGTGTTGATGAAGGTCCGGTCGATCACCTCCTGCCCGGGGAACACATCGGTGATCTGGGGAAAGAGCAGGCCGCCCCGCGCGGCGATCACGGTGGTGAGGATGGTGGGGACGCCGAAGGCCTTGGCGGCCTTCGCCAGACCGGCGGTGTTGTTGACCACCATCTGCGGCTCGTGGCTGTTCACATTCGCGAGCTGGTAGGGCTGGTGGTCGATGAGAACGAGCACGGAGTCTTCGGGACGAAGAAGCGAAGCAAGGCCATTACGGAAGGTCATCAAGACTTCCTTTCTCTGCCGGCAGCGACGGCAATGGATTCACGGGGAGGCATGCGCCAGCGGGCGACGTTGCCTGGCCGCAACTTGCTGTTCCTTTGGGAAATGGAATAGTGCCATATTCCGCCAAGCTGTGTCGCGAAACGGGGAACGCGAATTGGACATCGAGGATCTTCGCACCTTCGTTGCCGTGGCCGACGCCGGGGGCGTATCGGCCGCCGCGCGCCGGCTCGGCACCTCCAAGTCGATCGTTAGCCGGCGGCTCTTGCGGATCGAGGCGGAACTCGGCGTTCAGCTTCTTGCGCGGACGACCCGCGGCGCCGCGCTGACGGAAGCCGGGATGACCTTCAGGGAGCACGCCGCCCGTGCCAGCGCCGAGATCGACACCGCCCGGGAATCGATCCACCCGAATGGCGATCTGCGCGGCCGCCTGAGGGTTGCCATGCCGCTCTCCTTCGGCCCGACCCATTTCGCGCCCGCGCTCGCGGCGATGGCGCATCGGCACCCCCGGCTTCAGATTCATACCTCCTACAGCGATCGTTTCGTGGATCTGATCGCGGAGGGTTTCGACTGCGCGATCCGGGTCGGGTACCTTCAGGACTCCAACCTGATCGCCAAGCGCATCGGGCCGATCTTGGGAAAGCTCGTCGCAAGCCCGGAATATACCAGGACGCACGGTTCACCTCAGGCGCCGGATGAAGTCGTTACCCATCAGTCCCTGATGCAGGGTACGGAAGCGTGGCAGTTCATGGATGGCGACAGGATCGTCACGGTTCAGCCGCAGGGCAGGTTCAAGGCCGACAGCGCGACCGCGCTTGCCGCCGCCGCCGCCGCAGGGCTCGGCATCGCCTTGCTCCCCGATTGCGTCACCTATGACTACGTGACCTCCGGCGCGCTGGTTCCGATCATGACGCGCTATCCGCCTCCTTCGGCGGGCGCTTATGTCGTCCGCCCTCCGGGCCAGCATCCCGAGCGGAAAGTGCGGGTTCTCACCGAGATACTGATCGAGAGCTTCGAACTGAATCCACAGCTTTGGGGGCTCGGCACCGACGATGATCAACACGGCGCCTGACCCGCGGGCGGACGTTGCAGGGTCCTCGCCTCAGCCGCCCGATCCGGCGGCAGCGCCGGCGCGTTCCGAATATCGCGACACAGCTTGGTGCAACATGGGACTAATCGGACAGGCGCTCACCCGCTAGTTTGCGGCTCGGTTCGGCCTGAAGCCTTCACCCGGCCGCATGGTCGGGACCGATCGACATCAGGCCTTCGCTTCGGCGAGGCGAGGCTGTCCGGCGGCCCAGTTGAGGATGACGCGCATGAGTTGGAATCCGGCAATCGAACCGGGGTGCCCCGACGCGGTCGGCGTCGATGCGATCGAAACCCTGATCGTCCCACGTGCCCGGGACCTCGGCGGCTTTGAGGTTCGGCGCGCTCTGCCGGCGCCGAACCGGCAGATGGTCGGGCCGTTCATCTTCTTCGACCAGGCCGGGCCGGCCGAATTGTTGACCGGACAGGGCATCGACGTCCGGCCGCACCCGCATATCGGTCTCGGCACCGTCACCTACCTCTATCGCGGCGATTTTCATCACCGGGACAGCACCGGGGCAGACCAGATCATCCACCCGGGCGCGCTGAACTGGATGGTTGCGGGACGCGGTGTCACCCATTCGGAGCGCACCTCCGCCGAGAGCCGGCGCGGGCCGAACAGCCTGTTCGGCATCCAGACCTGGCTGGCCCTGCCGGAAAGCCAGGAGGATATGGCGCCGACGTTCGAGCACCACGGCAAGGAGACGCTGCCGGTGATCGAGGATCGCGGCCTCTCGGTCCGGCTCATCCTCGGGAATGCCTATGGCCGGAAGGCCCCCGCGACGATGCTCTCGGAGGCTTTCTATGCCGACGTGACGCTCGATGCCGGAAGCCGGCTGCCGATGCCGGACGATCACGAGGACCGGGGCATCTATATCGTCGACGGCTCGATCTCGATCGCGGGACAGGAATACGCGGCATCGCAGATGATGGTGTTCCGCCCGGGCGACCGGATCACGGTGGCGGCCGGCGATCGGGGCGCGCGGCTGATGATCCTCGGCGGCGCGACGCTCTCGGGGCCACGTTACATCTGGTGGAACTTCGTCGCGTCCTCCAAGGACCGCATCGAAGCGGCCAAAGCGGAATGGCGCGCGCAGAACTGGGGCAAGGGGCGCTTCGATCTCCCGATCGACGACCGGGACGAGCACATTCCCCTTCCGGACTGAAGGATGGATCGCGGGCAACGCCGATGCCAGATGCCTCATGGCGCTACGGCGAACACATAGTCCTCATCCTGGTCGCTCGCGGCCCGCCAGCCCGCGACCGACCGCCGATTGCCGACGACGCCCATCTCGGATGCGGCGCCGCTTCACCGCCGTCAGAGCGGGCCCATCATATAGGTGGGCAGCCAGGTGGCGATCTCCGGGAAGATGCTCAGGATCACGATGCCCAGCAGCATCAGCAGCACATAGGGCACCGATCCGCTCAGCACCTGCTGGGCCGGCACCTGCGGCGCGATGGCCTTGACCACGAACAGATTGAGCCCGACCGGCGGGGTGATGAGGCCGATCTCCATGTTGATGGTCAGGACGACGGCGAACCAGTAGGGATCGAATCCCGAGGAGACGATGATCGGGTAGAGCAGCGGCGCCGACATCACGATGACGGCGACCGGCGGCAGGAACATGCCGGAGACCAGCAGGAACAGGTTGATCAGCCCCATCAGCACCCAGCGGTTGACCTCCAGGCCGGCGATGGTGCCGGCGACGGTCTGGGTGATGAACAGCGAGGAGAGGGCGAAGGCGAACAGTTCCGCCGAAGCCATGATCATCATGATCATGACGCTTTCGCGCAGCGTCGACGAGAATATCTCGAAGATCGGCTTGGGCTGGAACAGCCGGTACATCACGATGACGACGCCAAGCGTCAGGAACGCGCCGGCGCCCGCCGCCTCCGACGGTGTCGCGACGCCGCCATAGAGCACGTAGAGCGTGCCGACGATGATGATGAGGAACGGCGTGACCTTGGGCAGCGCCGCGAGCTTCTGGCCGAAGCTGAAGCGCTTGTCGGCCTCGTCGAAATTGAAGTTCTTGCGGCGGCAATCGTACAGCGCCCAGGCCATGAACATCGTCACCAGCATCAGTCCCGGCATCACCCCCGCCAGGAACAGGCGGCCGATCGAGGTTTCGGTGGCGATGCCGTAGACGATCATCGTCACCGAGGGCGGGATGAGGATGCCAAGCGTGCCGCCGGCGCAGATCGACCCGGTGGCGACCGAGGCCGGGTAGCCGCGCTTGAGCATTTCCGGAATGCCCATCTTGCCAATCGCCGCGCAGGTCGCCGGGCTGGAGCCGGTCATGCCGGCAAAGATGGCGCAGGCACCGATATTCGACAGCACCAGCCCGCCGGGGACGCGGTTGAGCCAGCGGTCCAGCGCCTCGTAGAGGTCGCGGCCTGCCGGGGTGGCGGCCACCGCCGCGCCCATCAGCACGAACATGGGGATGGAGACATAGGCGAGGTTGGCGATGCCCGCGAACATGGTTTCGGCCAGCACCTCGAACACGCCGATGCCGTTCGCCAGCAGCAGGCCGCCAATGGCGGTGAGGCCGAGCGCGAAGGCGATCGGCATGCCGGTGGCCAGCAGCGCGAACAGCAGGCCGATGACGAGCACACCGGAGGACGTGGGGGAGAGGCTCATCACGCGTGACCCTGGGCTTGATCCACGCCGCACAGGCGGCGGACCAGTTCGGCGACATATTGGAGCGAGAGCAGCGCGAAGCTGACCGGCAGCGGCAGCAGCGGTATCCACAGGGTTATGGCGGCCACCGTCGAGGTGCGCCATTCATTGACATAGGCCTCGTGGAAGAACATCGCGCTGGCGATGGTCATCAGCACCGCGAACAGCAGGCCGAGCAGCGCGCCGAGGATGCCGAGGGCGCGCCGCGGCCCCGGCGGCAGCGCGATCTCGATCACGTCCACCCCCACATGGCCCTTCGTCTGCAGCACATAGGGCGCGCCGAGGAACATGGCGGCGGTGGCCGAGAAGACGACGAAGTCGGTCTGCCAGATGGTCGGGGCGCGGAACACATAGCGCAGGAAGATCATCTCGCAGATCACCAGCATCGCCGCGATCAGCATCACGCCGGCAAGGATGGCGGCCGTCCTGGAGACGAGATCGACGGCGCGCAGGAACAGGCGGATCATGGGGGTTTCGCTTGTCGGAGGGGGCGGGAGCGCGGCGGGCCGGCGGCGCCCGCCTCACGTGGAGCGAGCGGCCGGCGGGAGCCGGTGGCGCGGGCGCTCCGCGACCCCGCAGGGCCGCGGAGCGGGCGCGGTCACTGGACGGCCAGGGCCTTCTTGATCAGCTCGTCGCCGCCCTTCACCTTTTCGGCGAAGTTCTTGTAGGAGCTTTCCTGCGCCACCTTCAGCCAGGCGTCGTAATCGGCGGCGGACATCTCCACCACCTCGACGCCGGCCTTCTTGTAGGTGTCGATCAGCTTCTGGTCGCCCTTGCGCACTTCCTGCGCGAACCAGGCCTGGGCCTTCTTGCCGGCGTCGAGGAGGGCCTTCTGCTGCGCCGGATTGAGCTTGTCGAACACCTGCTTGGACACCAGAACCGGCTCATACATGAACCAGATGGCATTCTCACCCGGCGCCGTCAGGCATTTCACCTGCTCATAGAGGCGATAGGAGACGAAGCTCTCCGACGAGGTGTTGGTGGCGTCCAGCACGCCGGTCTGCATGCCCGAATAGATTTCCGACGAGGGCATGGAGGCGATGGAGGCGCCGGCGGCGGCGAGCATCTGCTCGAAGGCCGGGCCGGCGGCACGGGTAACCTGGCCCTTGATGCTGTCGGGGCCGGTGATGCAGCCCTTCTTGGAGGCGAACGCACCCGAGAGCCACGCATCGGAGATCACGATGGCGCCGTTCTTCTCGATGATCGCCTTGATCTCCTGCATGAAGGGCGAGTCATTGAGGCGCTCGGCGCGGTCGAAATTGCGCACCAGGCCGGGCATCAGCGTGGCGGAGAACTGCGGTACCCGGCCCGAGGCGTAGTCGAGCGGGAAGGACGTGATGTCGAGCTGGCCCTTGGTGATGGCGCCCCACTGCTCATTGGCCTTGAACAGCGACGAGCCCGGGAAGACCTGGATCTTCAGCCCGACATTGGCCGCCTCGACGTCGCGGGCGATCATCTGCACCATCTCGTCGCGGGGGTCGCCCTTGCCGCCGGGAAACTGGTGCGAGGCGCGCAGTGTGATGTCCTGCGCGAGGGACGGGGTGGCAAAGGCCAGCGCACTGGCAAGGGTGAGGCCGCAGCCAAGGGTCAGGGCGCGCGCAATCCGTCGCGTAGCGGTCATGGTTTCCTCCGTTTCGGCTGCCTTCCGGCGGCCTGTTGGCGTTTCCTCGGTATCGTCCTGTCAGGCGGTTGATCCGCCCGTCTTGTCGTCATGTCCGGCGCCGAAGCCTGTCTCTAGGCACTCCGGCGGTAGATGTCCTTGTAACTGTCGCGCAGCATGTTCTTCTGCACCTTGCCCATGGTATTGCGCGGTAGTTCCTCGACGAAGAACACCCGCTTGGGCAGCTTGAACCTGGCCAGCCGGCCCTCGAGTGCTTCAAGGACGGTCTGTTCGGTCAGGCTGGCCCCTTTGGCCGGCACCACCACGGCGGTGACACCCTCGCCGAAATCGGGGTGCGGCACGCCGATGACGGCGCTTTCAACGACGCCCTCGATGGCATCGATCTCGCCCTCGACCTCCTTGGGGTAGACGTTGAAGCCGCCTGATATGACGAGATCCTTGCCGCGGCCGACAATGCTGAGATAGCCGCGCGCATCGATCCGGCCGAGATCGCCGGTGACGAAGTAGCCGTCATGAAATTCGCTCGCGGTCTTCTCCGGCATGCGCCAGTAGCCCTTGGTCACGTTCGGGCCCTTGACCTCGACCATGCCGATCTCACCGGCGGCGAGTTCCGCGCCCGAGGACGGATCGGTGATGCGGATGGCAACCCCCGGCAGGGCGAAGCCGACCGTGCCGGCGACGCGCTCGCCTTCATAGGGGTTCGAGGTGTTCATGCAGGTCTCGGTCATGCCGTAGCGTTCGAGGATGGCATGGCCGGTGCGCTCGAAAAAGGCGCGGTGGGTCTCCTCCAGCAGCGGCGCGGAACCGGAAATGAACAGGCGCATATGGGCCGTCGCGTCGCGGGTCAGGCCGGGCTGGTCGAGCAGCCGGGTATAGAAGGTGGGCACGCCCATCAGGCAGGTGGCCCGGCCCATCAGTTCGATCGCCTCGCGCGGATCGAACCTGGCTCGGAAGAACATCGACGCCCCGCTCAGCAGGACAATGTTCGCCGCCACGAACAGGCCATGGGTGTGGAACAGCGGCAGGGCGTGGATCAGCACGTCTTGGTCGGTGAAGCGCCAGCATTGCTTCAGCGTGCGGGCGTTGGAAAGCAGGTTGCCATGGGTCAGCATGGCGCCCTTGGCGCGGCCGGTGGTGCCGGAGGTGTAGAGGATGGCGGCGAGGTCGTCCGGCCCGCGCGGCACATCGTCGAAGGTCGGCGGGAAGGCGGCGGCGGCAGTGGTCAGCGAGCCGGTGCCGTCGGCACCCAGCGTCTCGACACAGGGCACGCCGAGTTCGTTGGCGAGGCCGCTGGCCTCGGCCTCGATCTCGGGGCGGCAGACGAACAGTGCCGGCGCGGCATCGCCGAGGAAATAGCGCACCTCGTTGAGCGTGTAGCCGGTGTTGAGCGGCAGATAGACCGCGCCCGCCCGTACCGTCGCGAGGTAGAGGGCAAGGCAGGGCCAGGATTTCTCGACCTGTACGGCCACCCGGTCGCCCGGCTTCACGCCGCGCGCGGCGAGCAGGCCGGCGAGCCGCGCGGAAAGCGCCAGCATCTCGCCATAGGAGACGCTGGACCCGTCGGCCAGCAGCGCCAGCGGCTTGGCGGGGGAGGGGGCGGCGGCAGCGAGGGCGGCGAACAGGTGATTTTCGGACATGACGGCTTTTCAGGTGACGGGAACGAGGGCGCGGGAGGCCGGGTCGACCTTGAGTAGCTTGCGCACATTGGCGCTGGCCACCACCTCGCCCTTGGCGGCAAAGGCCTCGTGGTTCTTCTCGATATCGGCCGGGATGTAGCGGTAGTTCACCATCAGCCCGGCCGCCTGCGCGATGCCCTTGGCCGACAGGTCGCCCATGAGGTTGATGCGCTCCAGCCGCGCGCCATTGCCGAGATGGAAGCGGGCGACGGGGTCGACCGGCGTGCCCTTCGCGGTGCGGGCGGCCAGGAAGTAATAGGCCGCGACCGGCCCGAGCACGGCCGCCAGTTCCTCGCGCCGCTCGGCCTTCTCCGCCCAGTCCGGCGTGTCGAGCGTCTCCAGCGCCTTGCGGTCGGCGGCGGACAGAACCACGCTCTGCTCCGCCCGGCGCTCGGCATCCAGCCATTTGCGGAATGCGGGCACCGGCGACAGGGTGACGAAGGTCGAGAGCGAGGGCAGTTCGCGCGCGATCTCCTCCAGCACCTGCTTGATCAGGAAATTGCCGAACGACACGCCGGCAAGCCCCTTCTGGCAGTTGGAAATGGAGTAGAACACCGCGGTGGTGGCGTCCTGCGGCCGCAGCGACTGGCGGGACGGATCGAGAATGGGGACGATGGCGCCGGGGCTTTCCTTCATCAGCGCCACCTCGACGAAGATCAGCGGCTCGTCCACCAAAGCGGGGTGGAAGAAGGCGTAGCAGCGCCGGTCCGGCGAATCGACGCGCGCGCGCAGGTCGTCCCAGCCGCGGATGGCGTGGACCGCCTCGTAGCGGATGATCTTCTCCAGCACATTGGCCGGCGTCGACCAGTCGATGCGCTTGAGCACCAGGAAGCCGCGGTTGAACCAGGACGAGAACAAATGCGCGAAGTCACGGTCGACCTCGGCGAGGTCGCGCCGGCGCACCATCGCCTCCATCAGTTGCTCGCGCATGCGCACCAGGGAGAGCGTGCCGCCCGGGGCGAGGTTGAAGCGGCGGAACAGTTCCTGCCGCCGCGGCTCGCTGGCCCGGTGCAGGTCGGGGGCGGCGGTGACGCCGTCGCGCCCATAGGCGTCGAGCGCCGCGGCCAGCCGCTGCACGTCCGGGCCGAACTTCTCGGCCAGCACCTCGAAGAAGGCGATGCTCTCGCCGGTCTTCATGTGCGCGTAGCGATCGAGGATATCGGCCGCGAGGGCGACACCCGAGGCTTCGCCGCGCCCGGAGAGCAGCGTCTCGCAGCGCTCGGCGAGTGTTTCCACCCGCGTCGCCCCGCTCACGCGCTGCGAGCGGTCGAGCAGCGTGCGGCCGCGCTCGGCGATGGAGTTCAGGAGGTCGGCGACGAAGGAGGTATTCGATCCCATGGCCGTTCCAGCGTTGGATCTTTGCCTGATGGCCGTGCCGGAACACGGCTCCTGCATCGAGTGAAGGGCAAGCTGCATTTAAAGTCAATCATCAAGTATACAAGACGAGGCCTCTTGCATTGCGGCAGGGAAGGTGGCTTTGTTCGCGCGGAGGTATGCCGTGCGTGGTGAACAGACCCCGAGGCTTCGCGAAGCGCTCGAAGAAGACATCGTCGCCGGGCGGCTGCGGCCGGGGCAGAGGCTCGACGAGGCGGGCCTTGCCGAGCGCTTCGGCGTGTCGCGCACGCCGATCCGGGAGGCGCTGATCCAGCTCTCCGCCTCCGGCCTGATCGAGATGCGACCCCGGCGCGGCGCCTATGTCGCGCTGCTCGGGCCGCGCGAACTCGTCGAATCCTTCGAGTTGATGGCCGAGATCGAGGCCGCGTGCGCGCGGCTGGCCGCGCAGCGGCTGGGCGAGGCGGACCGGGCCGCCCTCATCCAGGCGCACGAGGCCTGCTGCGCGGCGGTCGCCGCGGGCGACGACGACGCCTATTATCCCGCCAATGCCCGGTTCCATGTCGCCATCTATGCCGCGACCGGCAACCGCGTGCTGCGGGCCGAGGCGATCCGGCTGCAGACGGCGCTGCAGCCCTATCGCCGGCTCCAGCTGAAGGTGCCGCGGCGGATCGGTACCTCGCTCGCCGAGCACCAGGCCATTCTGGAGGCGCTGCTGGAAGGGGATGGCGGCCGCGCGGCCGAGCGGATCCGCGCCCATGTGCTGGTGCAGGGTGAACGGTTCATGTCGCTGCTCGCCGCCTTGCAGCACGAAGCCGAACTGACCGACTGACGCGGCAAGTTCACCTGGCGCGCCGCGACGCGGCGCCAACGCGGCGGAGGCGGCGACAGGACGGCCGCTTGCCCTGAGAACCGTGGCCTATTCAGGCGCGGCCACGCCCTTCATCAACCATTCCCAGACCGCCTCGAAGTGCCGGTCGAGCGCCTCCGGCTCATGGTAGACGGTGCCGCCGAGCATGGCGTCGGCGGTCGGGATCGACACCAGGCTGTGAATGAGGTGGGCGGCGATGGCCGCCGGGTCGCCCGCCCGCAGCCGACCTTCCGCCTGCGCCGCCGCGACCGTCTCGACCAGGCGCGCCATGAACGGATCGGGCTGCGAGGGAACCGGGCCTGATTTTTCGAACACGACGGCCTCGCTGAAGGTTATGCGCTTCAGCGCGATCAGTTCCGGCTCCATATTGATCGACAGGAAGGTGCGTAACAGGCGTTTCACACGCTCCATCGCCCCGCCGTCGACCGGCGCCAGTTGCTGAAGCCGGGCGAGCGCGCGGGAGCGGGCCTGTTCGACCACCCCTTCGAACAACGCCACCTTGGACGGGAAGCGTCGATAGATCGTGTCCTTGCCCGCGCCACAGAGAGCCGCCACCTGGTCGATCGAGGTGCCGGCGAAACCTCGGGAGGCGAACAGGCGGGTCGCGGTGTCGAGTATCCGCTCGACCGGTTCCTGCGCGTTTCCCCGCGAGGGGCGACCGCCGCGCTGGCCCCGCCGCGCCACCGTCCGTTCGACCATGCTCATCCCCATCGGTGCCGGCGGCGCCGCCGCGTGTCTTCCGCAGGCGATGCCGATTCCTGCCGCGACATACGCCCCATCGCACGGCGTCTCCCATAACTCCAATCGAGACCAATTCCAATTCTAATCTACTGATATCGTGAATGAATAAACTGGACGGAACCGTCCCGTTTAGATATCTCGAATGCCAGCGAAGTCAGGCCGCCCTGTGTGCGCCCCGCACCCCCAGGGGTCGGCAGGACGGGAATGGTTCCGAGGACATGATGAGCCAGCGAATTCTGTTCGGGCGCCGCCACGCCGTCGTCTCCATCGGCACGTTGCTGGTTGCCATGAACGCGGCGTCGAACGGCGCCTCGGCTCAGGACGCCGCCATCCAACTCGATCCCGTCACGGTGGTGGAGGACAGCAGCGATGCCGCCGACAACCGCGACACCCTGCTCGTCAAGCGCACCTCCACCGCCACCCGCACCGACACGCCCATGCTGGAAACGCCGCAATCGGTGACGAGCGTCACGCGCCGCCAGATGGATGAGCAGAACCCGCAGACCGTCGGCGAGGCGTTGCGCTACACCGCCGGCGTGCTGTCGGACCGCGACACCAATGGCCGGTACGATTCCATCTTCATCCGGGGGTTCGGCTCGTTCGGCACCGCGACCAACTATGTCAGCTTTCTCGACGGGCTGAAGCTCCCGCGCGGCCAGGCCTTCGCCCAGACCGCCATCGACCCGTTCCTGCTGGACCGCATCGACGTGCTCAAGGGGCCTTCCGCCGTGCTCTATGGCGCGGTCAGCCCGGGCGGCATCGTCAACCAGATCAGCCGGGCGCCCGCCGCCGAGCCCTATAACGAGGTCCGCCTTGAGGGCGGAACCTATGGCCGCCTCCAGGGCGGCCTCACCTCGCGCGGCGCGCTGACAGAGGATGGCACCTGGCAGTACAGCTTCAGTGCCATCGGCCGTCAGTCCGGCACGCAATATGACGATGTCGACGAAGAGCGGGTCGGGGTCGCGCCGGCGCTGAAATGGCAGCCCAGCGCGGACACCTCGCTGACCCTCTACGGCTACTATCAGAAGGACCCGGACGGCGGCTATTTCAACTCGCTCTATGCGCGCGCGCTGGCGCCGGCAGCCTATCAGCCCTTCCTCAACCGCGATCTCAACATCGGCGATCCGGCTTTCGATTCGTTCGAGCGCGAACAGTACGGCATCGGCTACACGTTCGAGCACCGCTTCGACGAGGTGCTGAGCTTCCGCTCAAGCCTGCGCTATTCCCATGTCGACGTCGATTTCCAGTCGCTGCAGATGGCCGGCCCGATCACCGCCGCCGGGCTCATCCCGCGCTATGCGGTGCAGTCGATCGAGGATGTCGGGGGCATCTCCTCCGACAATCACGCGCAGTTCGACTTCGCAACCGGTGCGATCCAGCACAAGGTGCTCCTCGGCGTCGACTACCAGAACGCGTCGAGCGGCTGGGAATATCTGATGGGCGCGGCGACGCCGCTCAATGTGGTCGCCCCTCAATATGGCCAGCCCGTGGGGCCGCTGGCGACCGTGATCGACAGCGACCAGTCGCTCTGGCAGACGGGCCTCTACGCGCAGGACCAACTCACCTTCGGCGGCTTCCATGCCGTGCTGGGCGTGCGCCATGACTGGCTGCAGCAGGACACCGACAACCTGCTGGCCAATTCCTCCTCGGATCAGGCCAGCGAGGCCACGACCTATCGCGCCGGCCTGCTCTATCTGTTCGACAGCGGACTGGCGCCCTATGCCAGCTACTCCACCTCGTTCGAGCCGGTGATCGGCGTGGACGCCACCGGTGCACCCTTCGTTCCCACCACGGCCGAGCAGTATGAAGTCGGCGTCAAATACCAGCCGCAGGGAATGGATGCGCTATTCACCGTCGCCGCGTTCGATATCCGCCAGCAGAATGTGCTGACGCAGGACGTCATTCCCGGCTTCAACGTACAGCAGGGCGAAGTCCGCTCGCGCGGGCTCGAATTCGAAGCGAGAGGCAATCTGACGAGCAATCTGGAACTGATCGCCGCCGTCACCCTGCTCGACACCACGATCACCCAGTCAACGGTCGCCGCCGATATCGGCAAGCACCCGCAGGCGGTGCCGAACTATTTCAGCTCGTTCTGGGCCAGCTACAGCTTCGACTCAGGCGTGCTCCGGGGCCTGATGGTCGGCGGCGGCGTGCGTGTCGTCGGTTCCAGCTACGCCGACAATGCCAACACGCTGAAGGTCGACGGCTATACGCTGGTCGACGCCGCGCTGCGCTACGATTTCGGGGTTCTGGACGCGCGACTCCAGGGACTGCAGGGCACGCTCAACGTCACCAATCTGCTGGACGTGGATTATTATTCGAGCTGCAGCTCCGGCTACTACTGCCAGTTCGGCAATGGCCGGCTCGTGCTGGCGGGCCTGCGCTACACATGGTAGCCGGCCGCGAATGGGACCGCCGCGGTTTCTGCGCCGCGCTGGCGCTGGGCAGCCTCCTGGGGCCCCGGCCGGCGCGGGCGGATACCAACCTCGCCGTGACGGACATGGCGGGCCGCACGGTCTCGCTGGCCGCGGCGCCGAGGCGGATCGTCCTGCTGGAGGCGCGGGACATCGTCAGCATGGCGCTGCTGCACCCCGACCCGGCCGCGCTCGTCGTGGGCTGGGCGGCGACCGACCGGATCGACAGCCCGGCGCTGCAAGCGCAGCTCCAGCGTGGCCGGCGCATCGAAACCGTCGGGCAAATGACGGCCGACTCAATTTCCCGCGAGAAGATCGCCAGCCTGTCGCCCGATCTCGTGGTGGCGAACTTCTTCATGGCACCGGAAGGGCCGCGCGATCCGCTGGTGGAATGGCTGGAGCGCAACGGCGTTCCGGTGATCTTCAGTGACGCTTCCAGCAATTTCGCCGACGGGGCGCCGGCGGGCGGCCCGCTCGCGGCTCTGCGCCTGCTTATGCGGATGTGGGGCGAGCTTCTCGGCGCGCGCCGGAAGGCGGACGCCTATGCCGCCTTTGTCGACCGCCACGTCGAACGGGTGCGGGGATGTCTGGCCGGCGCCCCGCCCGTCACCACCTATCTGGAAATCCAGTCGACCCTCGATGATTGCTGCTGGGCAGCCGGCAACCGCATCTGGGGCGACCTGCTCGCACTGGCGGGTGGCCGGACCCTGCCGGCGGTGACGGCGCCCTGGTTCCAGAAGCTGCATCTTGAATATCTCATTTCGACGCCGCACGAGGTCTACATCGCCTCAGGCGGAGGCTGGGCCGCCGGCAACCGCCCGGCGGTCGGGCCGGGGCTGGACTCCGACGCGGCGCGGGCGGCGCTGGCGCGCCTCGCCGGCCGCACCGGTTTCGACCAGATGGCGAGCGTGCGCCATGGTCGCGTCCACGCCATCTGGACCGGGCTGATCGGCGTGATGCCGCTCAATATCCTCTTCATCGAGGTCGCCGCCAGATGGCTGCATCCGGAGCGCTGCGGCGAACTGGACCCTGCGGCGACGCTTTCCGCGCTCAATGAGCGCTTCCTGAGCCGGCCGATCGACGGCCCGCTCTGGATCTCGCTGCACGAGGCAGGGAGCGCGCGATGAACACGCCCCGGCTGCCACGCCTCTATCGCGCGACGGCGAGCGTCGTCTTTCCCCGGCTCACCCGGTTTCTCGATCCGATTCTCGACGCCATCGCCACCCATGACATGAGCGTCACCCGGGCTGACGGGGTCTATCAGGTGACAGGCCCGTTCGGGCGCGCGCGCCTCGACGCGCGGCCCGGCCTTCTGCACCTCGCCGTGGAAACGACCGACCGGACGGCGTTCAACCGGCTGAAACACGCGCTGGTCGGACCGATCAGCTTCATCGCCGCCAGCGAGCGGCTGGACATCGTCTGGACCGGGGACATGGTCGGCGCGGCACCGCCGGACGATCTGCGCGTGCTGGAGGTCGCGCAGGCCCGTATGCTGACGCCGCGCATGCGTCGCATCACGTTCCACGGCGACAATCTCGCGCGCTACGACCGCCCGGATCAGCTTCATTGCCGGCTGATCTTCCAGCCGAAAGGGGTCGCGACGCCCGAATGGCCGGCGCTGGACGATCGCGGCCGTGTCGTCTGGCCGGAGCGGCAGACGCTGGCGACGCGGGTCTACACCATCCGCCGCATCGACGCCGCCGCCGGCGAGATCGCCATCGACTTCGCCCTGCATGAGCGGCCCGGGCCCGCCACACGCTGGGCGATGGCGGCCGAACCGGGCGATATCGTCGGCATACTTGGGCCGGCGGCCAATGGCGTGAAGCCCGCCACGTTCCACGTGCTGGCCGGTGACGAAACCGGGCTTCCCGGCGTTGCGCGCATTCTGGAACAACTGCCCGGGGACGCGCGCGGACTGGCGTTCATCGAAATCGACAACCCGTCCGAACAGCAGTTGCTGGCTCATCCGCCCGGTGTCGAACTGCGCTGGCTGCGGCGGGACGGCGCGCCCGCCGGTAGCACCTCGCTGCTTCCCGACGCGGTGCGCTCGGTCGTCTGGCCTGACGATCGCGACGGCGTCTTTTTCTGGGGCGGCTGCGAGCACGGGGCGTTCCGGCAGATCCACCGCATGCTGCGCCGGGAGGTCGGCCTGCCGTCGGAACGCCAGACGTTCTATTCGCACTGGAACCGCACGCTCAGCGAGGAAGAGATCATCGCCACCGGCGCGGAGGCCTATCTGCCATAGTGCCGAACCGTCGGGCGATGGGGCCGCTGAGCGCGTGGAATGGGTCAGCCCCCCTCTGGCGAGAGGCTCCGGCTTGTTGAATTGATGCGTTTTCCTGCCGCGAACCGGTATCCGCTTCGCTCGAAAACGCTCTAGGCGGGCTCCAGCACCCCGTCCGGCACCTGCCCGAAAGTGGCGATCAGAACCGGCGGGTCGGCGTCCCCGCTTTCCGGCTCCACATCGGTCGAGAACGCAATCGCCCCGAGCTTCACCAGGCTCATGCGTTCCGCGATTCGTTCGGCATCGGCGGCGCTGCGAACCTCCATCGGGAGGCCGGCCTTGATCGCACCGCGCTTGCCCGCCACGAAGGGCTGGACGACATAGAAGGTCTTCTTGGTCATGGACGACTCCCGAGTTGGTGCACTCTGGTGCCGGGGGCTCGAACAAATCAAGAACAATCGAGGCCGCGTCCGGATATTTCGCCTTCCTGACCCGATGGCGGCGGCAGGGCGTCCCGTCCGCCTGAAGGCTAGAGTGCGATCCGATCAGATTGAACCAATCTGATCGGATCGCACTCTAACTCTAAGATAGAGAACGCGTTATCCGATCAGCTTGCGATGCAAGCTGATCGGCGCGTGCTCTAGCCGATCTGTTCGATGATGATGGCGCGGACTTGCTCGCGCGTGAGACCGCAGGGCTCCGGCTTCCAATCCGGGCTGGAGCGGACGATGGAAGGGGCGGGCGGGGTAAGCTTGTGAGTACGCATATATCCTCTTGGCCGCGTCGACCCGTGGTCGGCGGCTGACGCTGGTGCGTCGATGGGGGAGTGAAGAAACGGCCCGACATCGCAGCGATGGGGCCCGGCCGCATGAGCGACGACGAAATGTCTAGCGGGCCATTGAGTTGGCAATGTGGCCGCCGGGCGCGGCGGGGGCAGGGGGCTCGCCTCCTCAGGCCGGCGCCGTCAGCGCCCGTGCCGCCAGCGAGACGGCGAGGGTGAGCATGACGATGCCGACGCCGGCATCGAGCACCCGCCAGGCCGCCGGCCGGGCAAACAGCGGCCTCAGAAGCCGAGCGCCATAGCCGAGCGCGGCGAACCAGGCGAAGCTCGCGGCGGCGGCGCCGGCGACGAAAAAGGGGCGGAGCGCCTCCGGCTGGGTCGACCCGGCCGCCCCCATCAGCAGCACCGTGTCGAGATAGACATGCGGATTGAGCAGGGTGAAGCCGGCGGTGGCCAGGAGCGCGCGCGTAAGGGTCGTATCGCCCGCCGCGACGACCGCCATCGCCTCGGGGGACGCCATGCGTCGAAGCGCCCGGACGCCGTACCAGCCGAGGAAGCCGGCACCGGCCAAGGCGAGAAGCGTGGTGAACCGCGGCACGGCGGCGAGGAAGGCGCCCACTCCGGCCACGCCGGCGCCGATGAGCAGCGCGTCGGCGGCGCCGCAGAACAGCACGATGGCGCCCACATGCTCTCGCCGCAACCCCTGCCGCAGAACGAAGAGGTTCTGCGCGCCAATGGCGACGATGAGCGCGGCCGAGAGCAGGAAGCCGGTGGCGAAGGGCATGAGGACATGTGTCATGCCGCGTTCGTGGAGCGTGCCGCCGATCAAGTAAAACTTGTTTTTCTAAGCCTGATGAAGCCCCACTTCATTCAGCCCGGATGGCCCCTCGCGTGCCCTCGGGGGACATGAAGGCGGGTCGGGGTACGCCGCCTCATCCGCGACCGGCCCGATTGCACGCCGTCACGGCGCCGACGCGCCGCACACCGATATCACCACATTGCGCAGCCAACGATGCGCCGGATCGGCATCCATGCGGGGATGCCACATCGCCGAGACCACGATCTCCGGCGTGGTGACCGGAAGCTCGAAGCTGGCCAGCCCCTGCACGAAGGATTCATCGCCGAGGCACGAGCGGGGGATGAGCGCCACCAGCTCCGACTGACGGGCGATGCGCAGGGCATCCGGAAAGCCCGGCACGACGGCGACGATCTCCCGGCGAAGCCCGAGCCTTTCCAGTGCCTCGTCAACAGGTCCCGTGAAACTGCCCCTGCGCGAGACCACCACATGCCGGGCGGCGGCATAGCGTTGCGGCGTCACCGGGGCGGAGAGCAGCGTATGCCCGGCCCGCACCACGCCGATGAATCGGTCGCGGAAGAGGAAATGGGTGCGCACTTCCGGCGCGAAGGCGCCGAGCACGCCGATTTCGAGGTCGACCACTCCTTCCCTGAGCGGCGCGGAGTCCTTCATCGGCTTGGGGGCGAAGCGCAGCCGCGCATGTGGCGCCGCAGCGATGACCGTCGAGATCAGCGGGGCGGAGAACAGCCCGACAAAGCCTTCATTGGCGCGCAGGGTGAAGGTTCGATCGAGCGTGGCCAGATCCAGACCTTCGTCCTGCGGGCTGAGGACGTCCCGCGCCTCCCGCGCCAGTGTGTGAACCCGGTCGCGCAACGCGATCGCGCGCGGCGTCGGCACAAGCCCGCGCCCGGCGCGCACCAGCAATGGATCGCCGGTCGCGAACCGCAGGCGCGCAAGGGTCCGGCTCATCGCCGACGAACTCAGGCCGAGACGCCGCGCGGCGCCCGTCACGCTGCCTTCGGTCAGGAGCGCGTCCAGCGCGGGAAGCAGATTGAGGTCGGTGGTGTCCATGGCAGGACTCTACACTGCCCGCCCAGACCGACATAGCACATGACGCAACTATTGTTTGCATCATGTGCGTCTGGTGCATCTTCTCGCGCGTCAGCATGTTGGCTGCCGACAATGAAGAAAGGCACCCCCATGATCCCGACAAACGCAAACCGAACGGCCGGCACCCTCCTGCTCGTGGGCGCCTCGCGCGGCCTCGGCCACGCCATGGCGGCGGAGTTCCTGAAGCAGGGCTGGACCGTCATCGGCACCGTGCGCGGCACCCACCATACCTTGCTGCACGACCTCGCCGACGCTCATCCCGGCCGCGTCGAGATCGAGCAGCTCGACGTGACCGAACCGGACCAGATCGCCGCTCTGCACCAGCGGCTCGCCGGGCGCACCATCGACATCCTGTTCGTGAATGCGGGAACCGCCAACGCCGATCAGGGGCAGACCGTCGCCGAGGTGTCGACCGAGGAGTTCGTCCACGTGATGGTCACCAATGCGCTGGGTCCGATGCGGGTGGTCGAAGGCTTGCAGGACCGCGTGTCGCCGGTCGGCGTGATCGGCATCATGTCGTCGGGACAGGGTAGCGTCGCGAACAACACCAAGGGCGGACACGAGGTTTATCGCGGCTCCAAGGCGGCGCTGAACCAGTATATGCGCAGCTACGCGGCCCGCCATGCCGGGGAACCGCGCGCCCTGGTGCTGGCCGCCCCCGGCTGGATCCGCACCGAGCTGGGCGGGCCCGATGCGCCCTTCGGCCTCGAAGAGACCGCGCCGCAGATCGTGGCCATGCTCCTCGCGCAGCGGGGCAAGCCCGGTCTTCGCTATCTGGACCGCGAGGGCCGCGCCGTTCCCTGGTGACGCCGCCCGCAGGGCTCACTTGCGGAGACCGCTCGGGAGGCGCCATGCACCGCGCCGGTGCCTTCGGTGGCGGGCCGTGGCTGCATGGTCGGGCCGCGGAGAGCCTCGATCCCGCGCGCCTGTCGCCCCTGCGGGAGAGAGCGGCGCACACAGATACAGTCGGCCGCCGATGCAAAGCGGTAGAACTTCACCACAAAAAGGCCGGCGCCGATTGACACTGCGGAACCAGCCCCGCCATGATCTCCCGGCGCGATACACGGTGCACCTCGGACGGAATGCCAGGCCGATGTCGGAAAATGATGAACTTTTCCCTCAAAGGTTACGCACCTGGCGTCGACTGAGCGGCATGAAGCAGATTGCCCTGGCTGACATGCTCGGCGTGTCCCAGGCGGCCGTTTCCTACTGGGAGACCGGGCGCGACCGGCCATCACCCGATCTCATGAAGCGCATCAGCGACATGATCTCCGGCACCAGTTTCGGTGAGGTCGCGCTGGAGCGCGTGTTCACCCAACGCCAACCCGGAATCATGGCGCTCTATGATTTTGAAGGCATACGCTTCGTGGCGGCGTCCCGGGGCTATCGCGCGCTGTGGCCGGGCATGTCGCTCCTGCAGGGCAAATCGTTCGCCAACCATCTTGTGAACGAATCCGGATTGCTGCTGGCCAACGAGGCTCTCAGGAAGGACATCGCATCCGGCAAGCTGGCCCTTATCAGCGGTGTGAGCGACCGACATACCGACATAATCGTCGACGCCGAAGTTCGTCATGAATGGAACATCCGTTTCCGCCGTTTCGGGCCCAGGACCCTGATGTCCATCTCCTATGAGCCGTGCGGCAAGACGGTGCCGGTGGGCGTCACCGAAATCATCTATTTCGACGATCTGAAATAGGTCGCCGCCGGCGCTGGCCGAGGCGGTGACCGCTCTCGGCAAGCACACGTGCTGCTTGACCAAGCCGCAGACAGACCGGATGGCCCGGGCGGCTGGGGGAGGATTGACGCATGGGCGGTGAGCCCACCGCCGCAGCAGGTGCCGCCTGTCATGAAGCCGAAGCTTATAAAATATAACTTCGAAGCGCGTAATTGTAACAGTCACTACTTGGTAAGACTGGGGCGCGCACGAAAGGCGTTCACAGGTCACGTCGACCGGTCAATCCGAATTCTTGCTGATCGACCTCCGATCGGTCTTGTTACTGGCGATTTATCATCAAGGGGTAGTCATGTCTTCCGCTTCCGGCACAACGACGACGATCGCGTGGCTTTGGGGCACCAATACGGTGGTATCTTTCGAGCCCGCCACGGATGTCCTCGACTTCGGCTGGTTCTCCTCGACCAACTTCACCCTCTCTGAAGAAAACGGTTCGGTCGTCATCTCCATCCCCTCCAATAACCAGACCTACAGGCTGGAAGGCGTGAGGCTCGCCGATCTGTCCCTGGCAAACATCACCGCCCGCGACGCCTCGGCGCTCGTGGCCTGGCAGGCGGCGCTCGACGCCGCCGGCAGCGACAGTTCCGGTGGCGACGACAGCACCGATGACGACACCGCACCGGACACCGATGACGGCAATGGCGATGGCGCCACCGCCGCCTATGCGACCGCCTGGTCGGCCAGCGACGTCTATACCGGCGGCGATCGGGTCAGCATCGGCAATCTGGTTTACCAGGCCGGCTGGTGGACGCAGGGCGAAGACCCCTCCGCCGGCAGCTCGGTGTGGACCCTCGTCGGCTACATGGACACCACCCCGGTGGTGCCCGACGCGCCGGAGGACCTTTATGCAGCCGGCACCTCCGCCTCCACCACCGTGCTGGTGTGGGACGCGGCCGAGGTGAACGGGGTCGGCACGGTCAATACCTACCAGATCTATCAGGATGGCAACCTGATCGGCACCACCAGTTCCACCTACTACAAGGTCACGGGGCTGGATCCGTCCACCAGCTATTCCTTCACCATCGTCGCGGTCGACGAAGCGGGGGCTTCCGAGGCCTCGGAAGTGCTCAGCGTGAGCACGGCGGCGGAAGGCACCGGCGCGGGCGACAAGACCTTCTCGCCCTACATCGATATGTCGCTGTCCAGCAGCCAGAACGTGGTCGAGATCGTCTCGGCCGCCGGCCTCGGCGCCGTCACCCTCGCCTTCGTCCTGTCCTCCGGCACCGATACGCTGGGCTGGGGCGGCAGCGGGACCATTGCCGGTGACACCCTGCCCAATGGCACCACCATTCTCTCGCAGGTCGAACAGCTCCAGGCCATGGGCGTGGACGTGACCATCTCGCTCGGCGGCGCCAATGGCCAGGAGGGGGCGCTCACCTTCTCCAGCGCCGAGGCTCTGGCCGCCGCCTACCAGGAGATCGTCGACCGCTATCACGTCTCCCGGCTCGACTTCGACATCGAGGGATCGGCGATCGCCAACGACGCCGCCAACGCGCTGCGCAACGAGGCGCTGGTGCTGCTGCAGGCTGCAAATCCCGAGCTGGAAGTGTCGTTCACCCTGCCGGTGCTCACCACCGGCCTGACCCAGGACGGCGTCGACCTTCTCGCCGCCGCCATGGCAGCGGGGGTGGAGGTCTCCAATGTCAACATCATGGCGATGGACTACGGCGAATATTACGACACCGGCGACATGGGCGCCGACGCCATTTCCGCCGCGCTGGCCACCATCGCCCAGCTTGACAGCATCGGCCTCGACAGCCCCATCGTCATCACCGTGATGATCGGCATCAACGACGTGACCTCCGAAGTGTTCACCCTGGAGGATGCCCAGCAATTGGTCGCTTTCGCTGAGGCGAATGACGCGGTTGCCGGCATCTCCATGTGGTCGCTCAGCCGCGACAACGATTCCGCCACCGGCTACGTCTCGCCGACCGGCAGCGGCATCGTTCAGGACACCTATGCCTTCGCCGAGATATTCAAGACGATTTCCGACAGCACGGACGCCGGCACATCCGATGGCGACACCTCCAGTCCCGGCGGCGACAGTGACGAGGGCGTCGGCGACGGGACCGGCACCGGTGAGTCCGGCGACACCGAGACTGGCGACACCGAGACTGGCGAGACGGACACGGACGACACGGACACGGACGACACTGGCGGGACCGGCGACACCGACACGGACGACACCGGGAACACGGACACCGGAGGCGACGGGACGGCGACAACCACCACCACCGCCATCACCTGGGCGTGGGGCAGCGACACCGTCCTGTCCTTCGATCCGGCCAGCGACACGCTCGATTTCGGCTGGATGTCGGCGGACGCGTTCTCGGTGTCGGAAACGGGCGGCGCGGTCGTCATCGACATCGCCGGCAACAACCAGAGCTATACGCTGGACGGGGTGACGCTCGCCGACATGTCGATCGACGACATCTTGGCCAAGGACGCGACCGCGCTGGCCGAATGGCAGGCACTCCTCGATGCCGCCGATGAGGCGGTGGCGGATCAGATGGCGGCCGCAACCGTGCCCGTCGCCCATGCGCTGCACGGCTCGGACGACCTCGTCTGAAGCCGGGGCAACCGCAACGCCGCAGGCGGCGCCGCGCCGCCTGCGGAAGGCTGCACATCGTGCCGATGGCGGCGCGTCCGCTGTGCGGATTTTCTGCGGGCCTTCCCGGTGTTACCCGCGCGGCCGGTCCAGAACCTCGCTTATGCCGAGTTCGGGATAGAGGGCCGCCACTTGCCGCACATCGTCGTTGAGCCGGGCGATGATCCAGTCGCGCAGATCGGCCACGATGGGCCGCAGCGGGCGGTCGCGCGAGCGCACGAACTGGCAGTGACGCTGCGTCACCCGCGCCCGCGGGCCGGCCGGCACCAGGGCCTGCGTGCGCAGCCAGTGGCAGGCGACGTTCAGCCAGCCGAGCGCCACCCCCTGGCCGAGCATGGCGGCCTGCACCACGATCGCATAGTCGGAGAAGATCATCGAATTGGCCGCCGCGCCGGAATTTCCGGGAAAGAACACATGCGACCAGTCCGGCGCGGTCTCGACGACATTTATCAGCGTCTCGATCGCCGCGACCGCGTCCCGCGCCGAGCCGCTCTGGCCATCGCGGTAGCCGGGACTGCAGATCGGCACCAGGATTTCCGGCATGATGTAGTGCGCTTCGTGCCGCTCATCCGCGCCGTCGACGAAACGCATGCCGAGATCGACATCGGTCACCGGCCCCGATACGGCCGACATGATGAGCTGGAAGCGCAGGTCCAGCGAGGGAAAGGCCCGCTTGATCTCCGCCATGTGCGGCATGATCCAGTGCGTGGTGAAACCGGTGGATACCGACAGCGTGACCGTCTCCATCCCGGTCTTGCGGTCCTCGATCTCCCGCAGCGCATGCTCGATGCCGGAAAAGCCGCGCGAGATCGCCTCGTAAAGGATGCGCCCGGCCTCGGTCAGCGTCACCCCGCCGAGGATGCGCTCGAACAGGGTGATGCCGAGATGATCTTCGAGCCGCCCCATCATCCGGCTCACCGCCGCCGGGGTCACATTGAGCTCTTCGGCCGCACGGGCGAAACTGCCGCAGCGTGCCGCCGCCTCGAAGGTGAAGAAGCCGTTCATGGACGGCAGGGCCAGACGAAGCTTGCGCATTACATAATGTAACGTTGCGCACATTTTTTTTCAATTGAATATGCCCGGGAACGTTGGTCTGCTGCGGCTAACGAATGCAGAACGCAGAACGGTGAAACGGCATCGCGGCCTCGGTTGGCACCCGTGCGGAAGGCGGGGATGGCGGCACTGGCCCCGCCTAATCGATGTAATGCCGTCCTTCGCTTCCGGATCGGGAAGACATGAACAGGCTGATGTTACGGGACACGGTGGGCGTCACCATCCGTTCCGCTTCCAAATATTACGGAAGCTTCCGCGCCCTCGACGAGATCGACCTTGAGGTCGGGCCCGGCGAGTTCGTCTCCATCCTCGGGCCGTCGGGCTCCGGCAAGACCACGCTGCTCGGCATCCTCGGCGGCTTCGTCCAGCCCAGCTCGGGCACCATCCATCTCGGCCCACGCGACATCACCAACGAGCCGCCGCACAAGCGCGACATCGGCATCGTGTTCCAGAACTACGCACTGTTCCCGCATATGAACGTGGCGGAAAACGTGACCTTTCCGCTGCGCGCCCGGCGCATGCCGAAGGCCGAATGGCCGGAACGGCTGAAGGCGGCGCTGGACATGGTGGAACTCGGCGGCTTCGGCGAGCGCAAGATCCACGAACTGTCCGGTGGCCAGCGCCAGCGGGTCGCCCTTGCCCGCGCGATGATCTTCGAGCCGCGGCTGATCCTGATGGACGAGCCGCTCTCGGCCCTCGACAAGCAGTTGCGCGAGACCATGCAGATCGAACTCAAGCATCTGCACCGGAAGCTTGCCGCGACCATGATCTATGTGACGCATGACCAGCGCGAGGCGCTGACCATGAGCGACCGCATCGCCATCATGAACAAGGGGCGTCTGGTCCAGGTCGACACGCCGGAAAGGCTGCACGACAACCCGGTGGATTCCTTCGTCGCCGGGTTCATCGGCGAGGCCGCGCTGCTGCCGGTGCGCCGCCGCGACGATCGCTCGGTCGACCTCGACGGCACGACGCTGGTTTCCTCGCGCCCCGTTCCGGACCATCCGAACCTGTTTCTGGTGGTTCATTCCGAGAAGCTGGTCATTGTCCCCGATGCCGGGGAGGGCGCGCCGAACCGGCTCGTCGGCACCGTCAGCGAGACGCTCTACCAGGGCGAGAGCATCCGCATCTTCTTCGATCTCGACAGCGGCGCGCGTCTGAGCCTGCGCGTGCCCGGCAACCACCACGGGCGCGCGCTGCTGAGGGCGCCGGGCGAACGCATCGCCGTCGCCATCCACCCGGACGACACCATCGTGGTGCCGCCGGCGGCCTGAGATTCCTGTTTCCGGTCTCCCCAAAAGGAAAATGCAGAGATGAAGTTCACGGATTTCAAGGTCATGTCGTTCGACATCGTCGGCACGCTGATCGACTTCGAAACCGGCATCCTGACCGCCGTGCGGACGCTGGGCGGGCCGAAGGCCGCCGCGGCGAGCGACGAGGAGATATTCGAGCCCTACAAGCGCGGGCGCGACAAGTTCTACGGACGCTCCTCCTTCGCGATGAAGGACGTGTATCTCTCGCTCGCCAATGAATGCGGCTTCAACGCCGACGAGGCGACCGCGCACGCCTTCCAGCTTTCCGTGCTGCGCTGGCCCGCTTTCGCCGATTCCGTGGAGGCGCTGCGCCGGCTGAGGAAGACCTACCGGCTGGTCGCGATGACCAATGCCGACCGCACCGCCTTCTCGGCCTATTCGGCGACGCTTCACAACCCGTTCCATGACAGCGTCACCTGCGACGAGACCGGCTGCGCCAAGCCGGACCCGCGCTTCTTCGCCTTCAACCGGGGACGCCAGTCGGCGCTCGGCTTCCAGCAGTCGGAAATCCTGCATGTGGCGCAGAGCCAGCACCACGATATCGGCGTCGCCAAGGCCGAGGGCTATACCGTGTGCTGGATCGAGCGGCGACAGGGGCTCGAGGGTTTCGGTGGCACGCCCGACCCCACGGTGCTGACGCGGCCGGACTACCATTTCGCCTCGCTGAAGCAACTGGCAGACGCCGTCGACGCCGAACGCGCCGACGACCGCGTCGCGGCCTGATCCGCAGGGCGGACCGGATCATGCTCCCCCAGCCCCCGCCGGCCGATGCCGCCTCGCTGTGGCAGGCGACATCCCTCGCGCGGCCGTCCTTCGGCCGCCTGAGCGGCGAGCGGAGCTTCGACGTCATCGTCATCGGCGGTGGGTATACGGGGCTGTCGACGGCGCACTATCTCGCCAGGGCGGGGCTGGCGCCGGTGGTGCTGGAGGCCAACCGCATCGGCTGGGGGGCGAGCGGGCGCAATGGCGGCGTGGTATCCGGCAAGTTCCGCGTCGGTTTCAAGGATATCGCCGCGCGGCACGGCCTCGATGTCGCGCAGCGGATGCATGGTCTCGGCGTTGAGGCGATCGAACATGTCGGCGAATTGATCGACGAACTGGGCCTTGAGGGTGCGGATTATCGGCCCACCGGCTCGCTGCGCTGCGCCCACAATGCCCGTTCGTTCGCCATGCTGAGGAGCGAGGCGGCCTGGCTGCGCGACGTGCTCGGCGATACCGCCGTGTCGATCCGCGACGCGGGAGAGGTGGCGGCGGAAACCGGATCAGGCGGTTTCGTCGGCGGCATGCTCAATACCCATGGCGGCGTCATCCACCCGTTGAACTTCCTGCTGGGTGTCGCCGGGGCGCTGGAGAGGCGGGGCATCGCCGTTCACGAGAACACCGCGGTCGCGCGCGTCCGCCGCGAGGGGGATGGGGTGGTCGCGGAGATCCCGGACGGACAGGTCCGTGCCCGGCAGGTTGTCCTTGCCACCAATTCCTACTCCGACCTCACGCCGGCGACGGCGGCGCTGCGCACGTCGATCATCCCGTTCCGCTCGGCGATGATCGCGACGGAGCCTCTTGCCGGCACGCCCGGCGCCGGGCTGCTGGCGAGCGGACGCAGCTACACCGAGACGCGGCGCATGATGCGCTGGTTCCGCAAGTCGGGGGATCGCCTGCTCTATGGCGGGCGCGGCGCCTTCGGCAGGACCGACAGCGACTCCGCCTTCGCGGCGCTGGAGAAGGCCATGGTGCAGCAATTTCCCGAACTTGCGGGGGTAGAGGTGACCCATCGCTGGTCGGGACTGGTCGCGATGACGCTGGACAGCGTGCCGCATCTGGGGCGGCTGGACGACCGGGTCGTCTATTCGGTCGGCTATAACGGCACCGGGGTGGCGCTCGCCTCGGCGATCGGGCGCCACGTCGCCGCGCTGGTCACCGGCGCGAAGCCCGATCTCGGCTTGCCGACGCGCCTGCCGCTCCATCCCATCCCGCTCTACGGACTGCGCGCGCCCGCCGTCCGCCTCGTCGCGGGCTGGTACCAGTTTCTCGACGCCATCGGGCGATGACGCGCCGCGACCATCGCCACACTGCAATCAGCGGCCGACAAGAACGACCAGAGGAGAACGAAAATGCGCGTGACACTCTCGATTTCGGCGATGATGGCAACGCTTCTGTTGTCGGCCGCAGGTGCATCCGCCGAGCAGATAACCTTCGTCTCGCAGGGCGGCGCCTATCAGGAAGCCCAGACCAAGGCCATTCTCGATCCGGTGGCCAAGCTGCTCGGCATCACCATCAATCAGGACAGCTCGCCGGATGCGTGGCCGGTGCTGAAGACCCAGACCGCCACCGGCAAGCCGGTGTGGGACGTCGTCGACACGCCGACCAAGGACTGTATCCGCGGCGGCGAGCAGGGGATGATCGAGAAGCTCGACTTCTCCAGGATTCCCAACGCCGCGGACATCCCGCCCGCCTACAAGACGCCCTATTCGGTATCGTATGAATTCTATTCCTCGGTGCTGGCCTACAACAAGAAGGCCTACGGCTCGAACCCGCCGAAGAGCTGGGCCGATTTCTGGGACGTGAAGAAATTTCCCGGCACGCGCGCCCTGCGCAACCACCCGCTCGCCACGCTGGAGGCGGCGCTGCTGGCCGACGGCGTGCCGGCCGACAAGCTCTATCCGCTCGACGTCGACCGCGCCTTCAGAAAGCTGGAGGAGCTGAAGCCGCATGTCACCGTCTGGTGGACCTCCGGCGCCCAGTCAGCCCAGTTGCTCGCCGATGGCGAGATCGACATGGAAATGGCCTGGAACGGCCGCGTCACCGCGGTGATCAAGGAGGGGATGCCGGTCGACTACACCTTCAACCAGGGTTTCCTGCAGGATACTTCGCTCTGCATCCTCAAGGGCGCCCCCAATCTCGACACCGCCTACAGGTTCCTGAACGCCGCCATCGCGCCTGACATCCAGGCCAACTTTCCCGCCTATATCGACTACGGCCCCGGCAATCCCGCCGCCTACGCCACCGGCAAGATTTCGCCCGCGCGCGCCGCGCAGATGCCGAGTTCGCCGGAGAACGCCGCCAAGCAGGTGCTGATCTCGGTGGAATGGTGGAGTTCGCCCGCCGGCGAGGAGGCGCAGAAGCGCTGGGCTTCCTTCATCCAGAAATAGCCTCGACGCCTGCGACGGGCCGGCGGGCGCCGCGAGCCTCCGCCGGTCATCCTTTCCCATCCGGCTGCCGTCGGGCGGATGGGGATTCCGGTCGGGAGAGTTTCATGTCGTCATCGCTCAATCCATCGGTGCTGCACCAGCGGCGGGAAGGGCGGCTGGTCCTTTTGCTACTGGCCCCCGCGCTGCTCGTGGTCGGCGGGCTGCTCATCGTGCCGCTGTGCTGGCTGGCGTGGCAGTCGGTGCGGCAGGATGGCGGGTTCACCCTCGCCCATTATGCCCGCTTCCTGACCGACGACGTCTACTGGCGGACGTTCCTGCAGACCTTCCGCATGGCCTTCATCGTGACCGGCGCGACCATCGTGCTCGGCTATCCCGTCGCCTATGTGGCGGCGGGCGCGCCGCGACGCTGGAGCGTCGCCATCCTGGCGATGATCGTGCTGCCGTTCTGGACCAGCGTGCTCGTGCGCGCCTATGCCTGGCTGATCCTGCTGCAGCGGCGCGGGCTGGTGAACAGCGCGCTGACCGATCTCGGCCTGATCGACGAGCCCTTGCGACTGGTCAACAACGAGTTGGGCACGATCATCGCCACCATCCACATCCTGCTGCCGTTCATGGTGCTGCCGCTCTACGCCACCATGCAGAAGATCCCGTCCGATCTGACCATGGCGGGGGCGAGCCTCGGCGGCACGCCGCTGCACGTCTTCCTGCGGGTGTTCCTGCCGCTGTCGCTGCCCGGCGTGGTGGCGGGCACGGTGCTCGTCTTCGTGCTGACGCTCGGCTTCTACATCACCCCGGAACTGCTCGGCGGCGGGCGGACCTTCATGGTCTCCATGCTGGTGTCGCGCAATATCGAGATCTACAACGAATGGGGCGCGGCCTCCTCGATCAGCATCGTGCTGCTGGTCTGCGTCTTCCTGATCTTCCGCCTCGCCAGCCTGCTGATCCCGTTCGAGCGCATCATGGGGGCACGCTGACCATGGCGGTTTCGAAGCTCCTGCTGCGCGCCTTCGTCGGTCTCATATTGGTCTGGCTGCTCGTTCCCATCCTCATCATCGTGCCGATGTCGTTCTCCGGCGCCCGCTTCCTCGCCTTTCCGCCGCCCTTCTGGTCGCTGCGCTGGTACGAAGCCTATTTCACCAGCCCCGCCTGGATGCAGGCGACCGGCGTCAGCCTGACCGTCGCGGTGTCGAGCGCCATCATCGCCACCGTGATGGGAACCGCCGCCGCCTACGCGCTCAACCTGCGCTCGTCGCCGCTGCTGCGCAGCCTGCAGGTGGTGCTGATGCTGCCGCTGGTGGTGCCCATCGTGATCACGGCGGTGGGGGTGTTCCTCGTCTATGCCAATATCGGCCTGCTCGCCACCATGACCGGGCTCATCCTCGCCAACGTCATGCTGAGCCTGCCCTATGTCATCACCTCGGTGCTGGTGGGGCTGCGCAAATTCGATCCGGCGCAGGAAATGGTCTCGCGCAGCCTTGGCATGAACCGGCTGCGAACCTTCTTCATCGTCACGCTGCCGCAGATCCGGCCGAGCGTGATCACCGGCCTGCTGTTCGCCTTCATCTCGGCGCTCGACGAAACCGTGGTGGCGCTGTTCATCTCCGGCGGCCAGTATCAGACCCTGACCAAGCGCATGTTCACCGCGCTGCGCGACGAGATCGACCCGACCATCGCCGCCATCAGCACGCTGCTCACGGCAATGTCGTTCCTCGTGGTGATGCTCGCCTCGCTCAATGCGCGTGGCACGGCGAAGACCGACGGCTGATCATGAACACCGACATACTGATCCTGGGTGGCGGGTCGGCCGGATGCGTGCTGGCCGCGCGCCTCTCCGAAAGCCCGCAGTGCGACGTCATCCTGGTGGAGGCGGGCCGCAATATCGCCGCCGGCGACATCCCGGATGAGGTGCGCTCGCGCTATCCCGGCCGCGCCTATCTCGACACCTCCAACCTATGGAGCGGCCTGACCGCGCTGATGGGCGATCCCGCCGGACGGGCAGGGCGGCGGCCGCGCCGCTACGAGCAGGCCCGCCTTCTCGGCGGCGGGTCGGCGATCAATGCGCTGATGGCCAATCGCGGCGCGCCCGGCGACTATGACGAGTGGGAAGCGCTCGGCGCGCAGGGGTGGAACTGGCAGGCCTGCCTGCCGGCGTTCCGCGCCATCGAGGCCGACCGCGACATTGCGGGGCCGCTGCATGGCGCGGACGGCCCGCTGGTGCTGCGGCGCATCAGCGACGAGCGCATCTCGCCCTTCGTCGCCCGGGTGATGGAGACGCTGGACCGGCGCGGCCACCCGATCCGCCCCGACCAGAACGGCGCGTGGGAGGACGGCACCTTTCGCGGCGTGGCGGCGATCGACGATCACGGCGAACGCCAGCCGACCTCGCTCGCCTATCTGACGCCCGAGGTCCGCCGGCGCCCCAACCTTAAGATACTGACCGGCCATCTCGCGACGCGCCTGCTGTTCGAGGGCACCCGCGTCGTCGGGGCCGAGGTCCAGGCGCCCGGAGGCAGGCCGCTCGCCATCGCCGCCCGGCAGGTCGTGGTGGCCGCAGGGGCGATCCATTCGCCGGCGCTGCTGCTGCGCTCGGGGATCGGCCCGGCGGAAGAACTGCGCGCGCTCGGCGTCCCGATTGTGGCCGACCGGCGCGGCGTCGGCCGCAACCTGATGGAGCACCCCTCGATCGCGGTCGCGACCTGGCTTCCCCCGGCCATGCGCGAACGCGATCCGGGCGAGCATCACGAGCAGGCGGTGTGGCGCTACTCCTCCGGGATGGACGGCACACCGCCGGGCGACATGCACGCCGCGATCCTGTCGCGCGCGGGCTGGCATTCGGTCGGGTGGCGCACCGGCAGCCTGTTCTTCTGGGTCAACAAATCCTATTCGCGTGGCTTCCTGCGCCTCGCCTCGCGCGATCCGGCGGTGGAGCCGGAGGTCGATTTCCGCATGCTCAGCGACGCGCGCGACCTCGTCCGCCTCACGTCGGCGCTGCGCCTGGGTGCGCAGGCGCTGCTCGATCCCGGCATGAACGGAGCCCGCGACGCCGTCTTCCCGGCCAGCTACACGCCGCGCGTGGCGAGGATCGCGGCGCCGGGCGCGTGGAACGCGGTGCAGCGCGGCGCGCTCGCCGGGCTGCTCGATCTGGCGGGGCCGCTGCGGGCGGCGCTCATCCATGCGGCGGTGACGCAGGGCATCACCCTCCGGGGCCTGCTGGCCGACGACGATGCCTTGACCGAATTCGTGCGCGCGAATGTGGGCGGCACCTGGCATCCCTCCGGCACCTGCCGGATGGGCCGGCCCGATGATCCGCACGCCGTGACCTCGCCCTCCGGCCGCGTGTTCGCGGTGGAAGGATTGCGGGTCGCCGACGCCTCGCTGATGCCGTCGATCCCGCGCGCCAACACCAACATGCCGACCATCATGATCGCCGAGCGCGTTGCCGCCTTCATCCGCGAAGGGCGCTGAAGCGCCGGTCGGGCAGGGGCTCACGCCCCGGGCGTGACCTTTTCGGGTCGATAGCGCACATGGTCGATGAAGACACGCAGCTTGGGCGGCAGATTCCGGCGGTTCGCGAAATACAGGAAGAATCCCTGGAACGGCGGCAGGAAATCCTCCATCAGCGCCACCAGCTCGCCCCGCTCGATATAGGGCCGGAAAGTCTCCTCCATGCCGAAGGTGACGCCGCCGCCGGCGCAGGCCATCCGCACCATGATCCACATGTCGTTGGTGGTGATCCTGGGGTTTACCGCCACGTCGAATTCGCGACCGTTCTCCTCGAACTCCCACCGATAGGGCGCGACACCCGGTGCGGGCCGCCAGCCGATGCAGCAATGCCGCGACAGCTGAGAGGGGTGCGAGGGCGCCCCGACGCGCTCGATATAGGACGGCGCGGCGACCACGAGCTGGCGCTGCTCGCCGGAGACCGGCACGGCGATCATGTCCTGCCCGATCACTTCGCCGAGCCGCACGCCGGCATCATAGCCGCCCGCGACGATGTCGAACTCGTCGTCGGTCACGGTGATGTCCACCTGCACGCCGGGATGAGCCTGCGCGAAGCTTGCCAGCAGCGGCCCGGAGATGAACCGTTCGGCGATGGAGGAAACGGCGAGGCGCAGCAGCCCGCTCGGCTCGGCGTCCCGATCCCGGGCGCTGTCCAGCGCGAGTTCGACCTCGGCAATGGCCGGAGCGACACGTGCGTGCAGTTGCAGGCCCGCTTCGGTCAGGCTGACGCTGCGCGTCGTGCGCTGGACGAGAGCAATGCCCATCCTGTCTTCCATCCGCCGGATCGCCTGGCTTACCGCCGAGCGGGTCACGCCGAGCTTGTCGGCGGCCGCGCGGAAGCTCCGGGCTTCCGCAACGGCCAGAAAGACGGAAACGAGGTTGAGATCGGGTGCCATTGGTTAGAAATGGTTACCCAGTGCAGCCTGGATTGGCAAACGACGTCGTCAATCGCGGCTTTCCATCCTTCTTCCACACGGCACTCGGGCCGGGCCGAGGACGACGCGCACTGCCCAGAAGACGCGGCCTCTGTCGCCCGCTACGGGGCATTGCACAGGCGCTCCATCTTCTCCCGATCAACAGCGTGCGCAGGAACATAGATCATCAGACGCAGGTCCGGCCGGCCATCGATGGCGAAGGACGAGAACTCGAAGGTGATCTCCCCCACGATTGCGTGACGGATCGTCTTGGCGCCTTCCCCGGTCATCTGCACGTCGTTTTCTCCCCACAGGCGCCCGAACTCGGCGCTCTTGCCGGACAATTCGGCGACCAGTTCCACGGCCCGCCCATCCTCGCCGGCCCGCGCGGTCTCGGCACGGAAGGTCGCGACCAGGAACCGGGCCACCGACTCCCAGTCGCTCTGCGCGGCCCGCGTCGCCGGGTCGAGAAACATCCGCCGCAATATGTTGCGCTCGCCGGGAGGCAGCGCCTCATAGTCCGTGAGAGCCCGGCGCGCGGCGCGGTTCCAGCCGATGATGTCCCATGCGGAGGTGGCGACCGTCGCCGGGATCGTCGGCATGGCGTCGAGGAACCGCTGCAGCCGGCCTGAGATACCTTCGCCCGGGGAAGTGCGGGCCTTCGGTGGGTGGCCGATGCCGACCAGGAACAGATGCTCCCGCTCCGCCTCGGTCATCATCAGCGCCCTGGCGAGACTGTCGAGCACCCGCGGCGAGGGCGCTCCGCCGCGCCCCTGTTCGAGCCAGGTGTACCAGGTGGTGCTGATATGGGCCCGTTGCGCCACCTCCTCGCGCCGCAGGCCCGGCGTCCGCCGCCGGCCGCCGAAGCCGAGCGCAGCGGCGTCGAGCCGCTGCCGGCGGTCCTTCAGGAACGCGCCGAGGCGGTTCGCATCGGCGGAAGCGTCCAGCATATCAGTCATTATACCCCTATAAGATCACATCTTTAACTGGGTATAGTCTGGCCGGCATTCTCCTTCCAGGCAAGAAGGAGAACGGCCATGAAAGTGTTTGTCACCGGCGCGACGGGATTTGTCGGCACCGCCGTCACGCGAGAGCTGCTCGCGCACGGGCATCAGGTCCTGGGGCTCGCCCGCTCCGACCGCGGCGCGGATGCGCTCAGCCGCATAGGCGCGGAGATTATTCGCGGCGACCTGGAGGTTCCCGAGACGCTCCGCCGGGGTGCGGAGGCTGCGGAGGCGATCATTCATACAGGTTTCATCCACGACTTCTCGCGCTTTGCCGAGGCATGCGCGATCGATCGCGCCGCCATCGAGACGCTCGGTTCCGCGATCGAGGGGAGCGACAAGCCGCTCATCGTCACCGCGGGCGTGGCTTCGCTCGACGCCGCGGGGCCGCTCGCGATGGAATCGGACCTCGCCTTGCCGCCCTCGACCCGCTATCCCCGCGCCTCGGAGGCGGCGGCGCAGGCCCTGTCCGCGCGCGGCATCCCGACCGGCGTCATGCGCCTGCCGCCAACGGTGCACGGAAAGGGGGACCATGGATTTGTCCCGATGCTGATCGACATGGCGCGGCAGAAGGGGCGCTCAGCCTATATCGGCGAAGGCAGCAATGCCTGGCCGGCGGTGCATGTGGACGATGCCGCCCGCGCCTTCCGCCTCGCGGTGGAGGCCGGGCCGGGCGCCGGCACGCTTCACGCGGTGGCCGAACAGGGAGTTCCGTTCCGCAGGATCGCCGAGACCATTGCGGGCGGCCTCGGCGTGCCCTGCGTGTCGCTGGGCGAGGACGAAGCCCGCGATCATTTCGGCTGGTTCTTCGGCTTCGCCTCCGTGGACCAGCCGGCCTGCAGCGAGCGGACCCGGGCCGATCTCGGCTGGAACCCCACCGGGCCCGATCTCCTGACCGACATCAGCGAAGCGGGCTATTTCGCCGCCGGAACCCGCTGACGCGCAAGGGCCCGGCGCCCGCCGGCGCAGGGTCCTCCAGGGATAGCGAACCCCGGAGTTGGGGCCCGGCCAGGCAAGACGGCTCGGCCGGGTCCCGCCGCTAACCTTCCACCTCATGCTCGGGCGCGGCATGCACAAGCTGCGTCTCGGGTGAATGGACGAGGTTCAGATAGCGCTCGAACTGCACCAGCACGTCGGTGATGAGCTGGTCGCGGGTCATCCCCATCACGTCGTAGCCTCGCCCACCGCTGGAGAAATAGGTGCGTGCCTCGTAGCGGAATTCGGGCTTGCCGGCGCCGGCCGCCAGGAAGGTCGGCAGGCGATGGCCGACCGCGCTCACGCCATAGACGAAATCGCGCACATTCTCGGCCGGCGAGCGTAGAGCAATGGCGCCGTTGTCTTCTTCGTGCACCTCGGCGATACGGCCCCGGCTCGTCAGTTCCTGCGCGACCTGCTCAAGGGCGGGACGCACCTCGGCGCGAATAAAGCGCTCGATCTCCTTTTGCGTCGGCGCGTGGAGAATGAGCGCGAGCCGGCGCTGCCACGTGACGCCGGCGGCCGGTGCGCTCGGCACCGGCATTGGCTGGCTGGCATGCGCCCTCTGCTGGGCGATGTCCGCCTGCATGCCGACGAACAGCGCCCACACAAGCGCCAACATGACGAAGGTGAATGGCAGCGCACTGGCGATCGTGGCCGACTGCAGCGCCCCCAGCCCGCCCGCCAAGAGCAGGCTCGCGGCGACCACGCCCTCCAGCACGCACCAGAACACACGCTGGCCGACAGTCGTTTGCGTCTCGCCACCGGCCGCGATCGAATCGACGACAAGCGATCCGGAATCCGACGACGTCACGAAGAACACCGCGATCAGGATGATGGCGAGGGTCGAGGTGACCATGGGCAGCGGCAGGTATTCGAAGAACTGGAACAGCCCGACCGAAACGTCCCCCGCCACCGCCCGGCCAAGCTCGCCGGCGGCGACCCCGGTGTCGATGAAGATGGCCGTGTTGCCGAACACCGTCATCCAGAAGAAGGTGAAGCCCGCCGGGATGAACAGCACCGCGACCACGAATTCGCGCACGGTGCGCCCGCGCGAGATGCGGGCGATGAACATGCCGACGAAGGGCGACCAGGAAATCCACCACGCCCAGTAGAACAGCGTCCAGCCGTCGATCCAGGGCGTCGGCTCATAGGCATAGATGTTGAAGGTGCGCAGCACGAGCGTGTCGAGATACAGCCCGATATTCTGCACGAAGTCGCGGAACAGCAGTTCGGTCGGCCCCACCGCGAGGACGAAGAGCATCAGCAGGATCGCCATGACCAGGTTGGCTTCGGACAGGATGCGGACACCCTTGTCGAGACCGGTGACCACCGACACCGTGGCGAAGGCGGTGATGACGGCGATCAACGGCAGCTGGACCTCCGGCCCGATGGGCAAGCCGATCAGGTACTTCAGGCCAGCGTTGATCTGGCTCACGCCCAACCCCAGCGAGGTGGCGATGCCGAACATCGTGCCGACGATGGCGAAGATGTCGACCGCGTGGCCGATCGGCCCGTTGATGCGCTCCTTGAGCAGCGGATAGAGGCCCGAGCGGATGGTGAGGGGCAGATTGTAACGGTAGCCGAAATAGGCCAGCGAGAGCCCGACCACGGCATAGATCGCCCAGGCGTGGATGCCCCAATGGAAGAACGTTACCGACATCGCCTCGCGCATCGCCGGAATCGACCGCGGTTCGGCGGTCGGCGGCAGCATGAAATGGGTCATCGGCTCGCCCACGGCATAGAATACGAGGCCGATGCCCATGCCGGCGGCGAACAGCATGGCGATCCATGACGAGAAACGGAAGTCCGGCGTGGAATCATCGGGACCGAGCTTCAGCCGACCGAAGTCGCCAAGGCAGAACAGCAGCACGGCCGTGAGGAAGATGCCGACCGATAGGAGGTAGAGCCAGCCGAACCCGGCCAAAATTTTGCTCTGGAGCGTGCCGAAAATGGTGCTGGCCTGATCGGGGAGGATGATTCCGACGGCCAGAAACAGGCCAATGATGATAACCGAGCCGAAGAACACCGGCGGGTTGATGATAAAGGGCTTGAACATCGTATGCTCCTTCCGCGCCACAGCCGTGACGGAGCCGCATCAAGGCGAATCCAATGAGCCTCGCATTTAATCAAATGTTCGGTCCCGACGCACATCGGGCCATCCTGCACTGGGGACGACGCCAATCCCGGCGCGACGACGCGAAGGGGTGATGACCTTCCGGGCGTGACCGCCGCAGCGCCGGGCAACGGGCTGCAGATACCCGTCGGGGAGACCGGCCCTTCCGTCGGCATCGCCCATCGGCCCGACAGGGGCGACTTACATCGCCGGGGCGTTGGCCGAGCGCGACGCCGGGCCCTTGACCGCGGAGAGCACGCTGTAGACGCCGTTGTGATCCACCACGGTGCCGCAGCCGGTGGCGAAATCCGGTCGCGGCAGCAGGCGGCTCTGGCCAAGCTCCATGTGGACGTCGATCAGGCAGTCCACGAACTGCCGGGCGAGTTTGAAGTCGGCGGCCGCCGGACCGATCATCGCGGTGACCGGGTTGACGATGCGCACCAGATCCGGTCGCAGCGCGCGCAGCGACCCGGCGGCGATGAGCGGTTGCGCCGTATGGTCGAGCACATAGCCGATGTTCCGCCCCGACAGGATCAGCGCAAGCTGGGACTGGATGCCGAGGCCTATGTCGCCGCAGGTGGTGCGATCGCGTATGCGCTCGGGATGGTAGTATTCGAGGTGGCCACGGTTGCAATAGGCCGTGGTCTCGATATCGGCCAGGGTGATGTTCTCATCAGGAACGGCAAAGAGGCGGTGCTGGCTGCCGCAGCACATAAAGCCCTGCTCGTCGAACAGATGCTCATAGGTCAACTGGGGATAGTGCTCGTTCACCAGGCCGATGCCGACATGCACGATGCCGTCGGCAACGCGGCCGGTGAGCTGGAACCCAAGCATGACCTCCATGCGGAAGCGGACATTGGGATAGTACTCGGAGAAGCGGCGGATGGCGTCATGGATGCGCGCGGAAGGGTTCTCGACGATGCCGTCCTGAATGCCGATCGACAGCTCGTAGGCCGCGGTCTGCCGGATGCTGGACGCTTTCTGCTTGAAGGCCTCGATGGAAACGAACAGCTCCTTGGCGGCCTTGTAGACGGCCTCGCCCTCGCGAAACAGCTTGAAGCCCTTGGGCCCACGCCGGCACAGGCGGGTGCCGAGACGGATTTCCAGCGATTTCAGGTTCTCGCTGAGCGTGGACTGCGACAGGTTGAGGGCTGCCTGCGCCGCGGTGAAGCTCTGCTCCTCGACGATGGTGCAGAAGCAGCGCAGCAGCTTCAGGTCGATATCGTAGATTTGGCTGATATGCGACATGGCAAACCCTTCCGTACCGATGATGCTCACTTCCGCCCCGGTGGGGCGCGCGTAGCAAATTGTGCGCCGCACATGCGCCCGCGTCCTCGCGGCGTCATTCAACGGGAGCGACGGCGTTCCTCCTTGCCGCGCCGGGCCGATTGCACAGGGATTGGTCAGGCCCGGTGCGGCTGCTCAATGTTGTGTCGTCCCCGGCCGGAATGTCGCTTGGGGTTTTCATGATGGTGTCGGTCGCCGGCACCGCCCTAGGCTGCGGCCTGGTTTAAGGCAGCGGACAGGGTAGCGTCATGAGTGCACGGCCATTCCACCTCGGATGGTTCACCAACTTCGCCGTCGACGAATGGACCAAGCCGTTCACCGGCGGCGGCGGCGCTCCGTGGGACGGCAAATTCTACATCGACATGGCGCAGGCGATGGAGCGGGCCTGCTTCGACTACATCATGCTGGAAGACACGCTGATGATCTCGGAGGCCTATGGCGGCTCCAACGAGGTCTATCTCAAGCACAACATCATGGGCCCGAAGGCCGATCCCTCGCCGATGGCGGCGCTGATCGGGGCCAACACGACCCATCTCGGCGTGGTGGCGACCTTCTCCACCATGGCCTATCCGCCGTTCATGCTGGCGCGGCTGTGCTCGACGCTCGACAGCATCTGCAAGGGCCGCTTCGGCTGGAACATCGTGACTTCGGGCGAGGACCTCGCGGCCGAGAATTTCGGCATGGACAAGCTGCCGCCGCGCCAGGAGCGCTACGACATGGCGGACGAGTATGTCGAGCTGGTCAAGCAGCTCTGGGGTAGCTGGGATGCCGATGCGGTGGTGCGCGATCGCGCCACCGGCACCTATGCCGATGCCTCGAAGGTGCGGCCGATCCACTTCAACGGCAAGTATTTCAAGAGTCGCGGGCCGCTGAACTGCGTGCCCTCGCCGCAGGGCCGGCCGGCCTTCGTGCAAGCCGGCGGTTCGCCGCGCGGACGCCAGTTCGCGGCGATGACCGCCGACAGCATCATCGCCCCCTCCATGGGCGTCGCGGGGCTGAAGGCCTATCGCGACGACGTGCGGGCGCGGGCGCAGGCGGGCGGGCGCGACCCGGACGAGATCAAGGTGCTGTTCGTCGTCGCCCCCATCCTCGGCGAGACCGAGGCGGAGGCGAAGGCCAAGGCGGCGCGCATCGTCGAGGCGCCGGACTATTGCGAGAAGGCGCTGGCGCTGATCGCCGCCATCACCGATATTGACTTCTCCACATTCGATCTCGACGCGCCGCTGCCCCACCTGACCACCAATGGCGAGCAGGGCTCGCTCGACGCGTTCCAGCAGGCGGGCAGCGGCAAGACCCTGCGCCAGCTCTGCGCCGACCAACTGGCGCGCGGGCTCGACGGGCTGGTCGGCACGCCCGACCAGGTGGCCGAACGCATGGGCGAGGTGATGGCCGAGGTCGGCGGCGACGGCTTCCTCATCACCCGCCCGTTCACCGCCAATATCAGCCGGCAGTACATCACCGATATCTGCGAGGGGCTGGTGCCGGCCTTGCAGCGCCGGGGCCTCGCCCGCACCCGCTACACCGAGGGCGCCACGCTTCGCCAGACGCTGCGGGAGTTCTGAGAGGGCAGGGGGATCGCGAGGGCGGCAGGCGCCATCCTCGTCAGTGCAGGATCTGCGCGAGAAAGCCACGCAGCCGCTCGCTCGCCGGGGCGTCGAAGAATTCCCGCGACCCGCCTTCTTCCACGATGGCACCGCGATCCATGAACACGCAGCGGTCGGCGACGCGGCGGGCGAAACCCATTTCATGGGTGACGCACAGCATGGTGACGCCGCCGGTCGCGAGGTCCTCCATCACGCCGAGCACCTCGTTGACCATTTCCGGGTCGAGCGCCGAGGTCGGTTCGTCGAACAGGAGGATGCGCGGCTCCATGCACAGCGCGCGGGCGATGGCGACGCGCTGCTGCTGCCCGCCGGAGAGGCGCGAGGGGTATTTGTGCGCCTGGTCGGCGAGGTGAACCCGCTCCAGATGCGCCATCGCCAGCTTCGCGGCCTGCGCCCTGGACAGTCCGCGATTGAGCTGCGGCGCCAGCATGCAGTTTTCCAGCGCGGTGAGATGGGGAAACAGGTTGAAGTGCTGGAACACCATGCCGACTTCCTGGCGGATGTCCTGCACCGTGCCCTCGTCCGCGGTCAACTCGATGCCGTTGACGACGATGCGCCCGCCGTCGAGGCGTTCCAGCGCATTGATGCAGCGGATCAGCGTCGACTTGCCCGAACCTGAGGGGCCGCAGATCACCACCTTCTCGCCGCGCCGAACCGTGAGGTCGACACCGCCCAGGGCGCGGTGGTCGCCGAACAGCTTCACCAGGCCTGAAATGGCGATGGCGGGTTCGGCCGCGAGGTCGAGGCTGTGCGGGAGCGGGTTCACGGCAGCACTTCCCCGGAGATGCCGAGCGGCGCCTGCGCGCGGGCGGCGCGGACGGCCTCGTCCTCATTATGACGGCCAAGCCAGCGACCCCAGAGGGCGAAGCCGATGCGGACCACGTTGACCAGCGCCCAGTAGAATGCGGCGGCACACAGAATGGGGGTGAAGGGATCGTAGGTCTGCTCGAAGATGGAATTGGCCACCGCCATCAGGTCGGTGATGGTCACCACCGAGACGATGGCGGTGCCCTTGATGAAGCTCACCACTTCGTTCTGGTAGGCCTTCAGCCCGTAGCGTATGGCGAGCGGCATCCGCACCCAGAGGAAGATGTTGCGCCTTGTGATGCCCAGCGCCTCGCTGGCCTCGACAATGCCGTGCGGCACGGCGAGCAGGCTGCCGCGCAGCACCTCCACCATATAGGCGGCGTGGTTGAGGCTCAGCGCCACGATGGCACAGCCGAAGGGCGAGCCGAAGACGATCCAGAACGGACCATTGCGCAGCGCCTCGATCTGGCCGAGGCCGTAATAGACGAGATAGAGCAGGATCAGCAGCGGCGCGCCGCGGAAGAACACGACGAAGGTTTCCGCCGGCAGCGCCAGCCCGCGCCGCGCCGACATGCGGGCGAAGCAGATGGGGAAGGCCAGCGCGAGGCCGATCAGCAGCGGCAGGACGGTAAGGAAAACCGTCACCTGCAGCCCCTGGAACAGCGCCGGCAGGCTCTCCCAGGCAAGGGCGGGGTCGATCGGCAGCGCGTTCATGCCTCAGCCCGGGCCGGAGTGCGGGCGGGGTCGCGGCGCTGGCCGCGGTCGAGGCGTATCTCCAGCCGGGTCGCCAGCCACAGGCTCGCGGCGCTGAAGGCGATGAACACAAGCGCTGTGGCGACGAAGAACAGGAACGGTTCCTTGGTCGCCCCGGCGGCGATCTTGGCGCTGGCGACGAGGTCCTGCAGGCCGGCCAGCGAAACCAGCGGCGTCTCCTTCAGCATGAAGCTCCACACATTGACGAGGCCGGGCAGGGCGAGCCGCATCACCTGCGGCAGGATCACCCGGCCCCACATGACCAGCGGCGGGATGGCCAGCGCGCGGGCACCCTCGAACTGGCCCTTGGGCAGGTTCTCGATGGCGCCACGCACCAACTCGGCGACATAGGCGGAATAGACGATGCCGAGCGCCGCGACTCCGGCGCCGAAGGGCGAGATGTCGATGCGCGCGCCGAACTCGCCCAGCACCGCGCCGAGCATGGCGCTGCCGCCATAGAAGATGAGGAAGATGACGAGCAGCGAAGGCACGCCCATGAAGATGGAGGCATAGACCCGCCACGCCGCCCGTATGAGCCGGCCGCGCGCCAGCGTCGCCACCCCGATCAGCACACCGAGCCCGAAGGCGAGGGCGAAGCTGGCGAGGAACAGTTCCAGCGTGACCAGGGCTCCCTCGCCGAGCTGGCGCAGATAGCCTGCCAGATCGGCAAGGGAGAGGTTGGTCATGCGCCGGTCTCCGCGCGGGTCGCGATCAGTTGGTCTTCTCGCAGGCCGCTTCCGCCGCGAGGGTGGCGACGGGAACGTATTTCTTGCGGATGGTGGTGTAGGTGCAGTCCTTGATCATCTCGGCCAGCGCGGTGTTGACGCGCGTGACCAGTTCTTCGCTCTTCTTGGGGAAGATCCAGCTGTAGCCCCGCTCGGCCTCGGGGATCGCAGGGTCGCCGAGCCAATGGTCGCCGCCGGCGAGCATGTAGTCCTTGCCCTCGGGCTTGGCGATCAGTTCCAGCGTCCAGTTGATCTTGGAATCGAACACCAGGTCGAGCCGGCCGGCGAGCAGGTCGAGCTTCATCTGGTCGGGGTTGTCGTAATAGACCTCGACGAAGGTGTCCTTGCCGAAATGCTTGTGGATGTAGGGCACCATGGAGGCGCCGCGCTGCAGGGCGATGCGCAGGCCCTTGCCGGTGACGCCTTCCTTGGTGAGCGTGTAGTTGCTGTCCTTCTTCACGATGAAGGTAGCCGGATTGTAGACGATCGGCGTGGCGAACAGCGCCTTGTCGACCCGCTCCGGGGTCGGCGAGATCTGGGTGACGATGCCATCGAACTTGCCTTGCAGCATGGACGGGATCAGCGCCTTGAAGTCCATGACCACGATTTCGCAATCGGCGCCGATGCGCTTGCACATTTCGCGCGCCAGCTCCGGCTCCATGCCGGTGAGGTTGCCGGAGGAATCGACCATGGAAAAGGGCGGGTAGACGCCCTCATTGCCGAGCCTGAGCTTTTCGGCGGAGGCGGCCGACAGGCCGGCCCCGAACAGGATGACGCCGAGGGCAAAGCGCCCGACCCGGCGGAGATGATGATGCGGGAGGCGTGAGATCATCGGCGTCTTTCCATGGTTGGCGGTCGGGTGGGGGGTCAGAATTCGGTCAGCGTGTCGCGCAGATGCTGGTGGGCGTAGGCACGGCGGGTCAGACCCCGGCGTTGCAAGACTGGCACCAACCCGTCGGTGATGGTCGCCACCGAGCGGCGCGAGACGTCGGAGAGGGCGATGAGGAAGCCGTCGCCGCCGATCTCCTGCATGATCTCGTCCATCTGGCTGGCAACGCTGTCGGGGGTGCCGACCACGTCGACGCAGTAGCCGCAGCTCACATGGTCGATCATCGCCTGGCGCAGCGACTTGTCGCCGGCACGGGTGAGGAACTGCGAGAGGCTCGACTGGTGGCCATTGGTGGTCAAAGTGAGCTGGCTCACCGGCGTGTCGAGGTCGAGGCCGGAGAGGTCGAGATTGGTGCTCCAGCCGAAGCGGGCCATGCGGGCGTCGAGGTTCTGCGCGGCGGAGACGCGGCGCTCGTCGGCCGCCCATTTCGCCTGGTCCTCGGTTTCCGCGACGATGGGCGAAAGCAGGAACAGGATCTTGCAGTCATCCGGGTTGCGGCCAAGCTCGGCCATCTGGGCCCGCACATCGTCGCGGTACTGCTTCATGGCGGCGACGCCGTTCGGCGCGGCGACGATGGTATCGGCGTGGGTGGCGGCGATCTTGCGCCCGCTCTTCGAGCCGCCGGCCTGCGCGATCACCGGCTGGCCCTGCGGGCAGGGGCCGGAATTGAGCGGGCCGCGCGAGGCATAATGGGCGCCGGCATAGTCGATGGTGTGCACCTTGGCCGGGTCGATGAGCACGCCGTTCTCAAGGTCGTCGACGATCGCGCCCGGCTCCCACGAGCCCCAGAGACCCTTGACGATGTCGATATATTCCTCGGCCATCACATAGCGCTGGTCGTGCTCGGGCAGCTTCTCCTTGCCGAAATTCTGGGCGGAGAAGTCCGACGAGCCGGTGACCATGTTCCAGCCGGCGCGCCCGCCGGAAATCTGGTCGAGCGAGGAGACGATGCGGGCGGTGAGATAGGGGTGGTAGGCGAAGGTGGACAGCGTCGGCACGATGCCGAGCTTGCGGGTGGAGGCCGCCAGCAGCGTCGCCACCACGCTGGGCTCCTGTCGGGGCACGCAGATGCCGCCTTTCAGGAAGATGTCGCGCGAATTCTGCCAGTTCTGGCCGATATAGATCGAATCTTCGATCAGCAGATAGTCGAAGCAGGCCCGCTCCATCGACCGCACCAGATCGACGAAGAGATCGGCACCCATCCAGTCCTGGCCGATATTGCCGGTCCACGGCTCGCCCCAGGCCTGGATGCTGGAGCCCTGGAGAAACCAGGCGAGATGGAAGGGGTCTGCGGGCATGGATGTCACCTTTTACTTGGCATGCGCGGGCCGGATTTCGCCGACACGCGCCAAAGGTTAAGGCCACGGCTCCGCAGGCGAGTATCGCCAAGACTCGAAGCTTGGTTTGTCCGCACTGAAATTGTGCGTGCTCATTATGCCGGCAGATCGTCTGCGATATAATCAGATGGCGGGCCGCACGCAGCTGTGATCGCCCGCCATGGTGGACGCGCCCGGATCGAACCTTAGGTCAGGAGAGCACAGCGGGGAGGGGCAGCAGGTGACCATTACACGCAGGAGCTTGATGGCAACTGCCGCCCTCGGCGCTGCCGTGGCGGCGCTTCCGCCAGCACGGTCGTTCGCTCAAGCCGCGCCGCTTTCCCGGATGATACCGTCCTCCGGCGAGCCGATTCCCGCCGTCGGACTCGGCACCTGGATCACCTTCAATGTCGGCGACGACCCGGAATTGCAGGCCGAGTGCACCGCTGTCATGGCAGCCTTCTTCGCCGGTGGCGGGCGGATGGTCGACAGTTCGCCCATGTATGGCTCATCGCAGTCCGTGGTCGGGCGGGGCCTCGCCGAACTGGGGGACGCCGGCGCCGTGTTCTCGGCCGACAAGGTGTGGACCTCCTCGGGCGCGAACGGCCCGGCGCAGATCGAACAGACGCGCCGCCTCTGGGGCGTGGAGCAACTTGACCTGCTACAGGTGCACAATCTGCTCGGCTGGGAGGCGCATCTCGACACGCTGTTCGCGATGAAGGCGGCGGGACGGCTGCGTTATGTCGGCATCACCACCTCGGAGGGCCGCCGCCACGATCTGCTGGAGGAGATCATGCGCCGCCACCCGCTCGATTTCGTGCAGTTGACCTACAACCCGCTCGACCGCGACGCCGAACGGCGCCTGCTGCCGCTGGCCGCCGAGCGCGGTATCGGGGTGATCGTGAACCGGCCGTTCCGGCAGGGCGCGCTGACCCGGCGGCTCGACCGCGAGCCGCTGCCGGAATGGGCAGGCGAGGTCGGGGCGGCGAGCTGGGCGCAGCTGATCCTCACATTCATCCTGTCGCATCCCGCCGTCACCGTCGCCATCCCCGCCACCACAAGGGTCGACCATGTGCGCGAGAACGTCGCCGCGGCGGGCGGCCCGCTTCCTGACGGCGTCTTTCGCGAACGTATCGCCGCCCATATCGGCGCGCAGTGATGTCCGAATGGTGGACCTACCGGCTTGAGGACTTCCTGCTGTTCTCGCCGCGCATCTATTGGCGGCTGGTCGAAGCGCAGAACGCCGCGCTGTGGCCGCTCCAACTGGCGACGACCGCGGCGGGCCTCGCGCTCATTCTCCTGATCCTGCGCCGGCCCGGCGTGGCGAGGTTGTGGACGGGGCTCGTCCTCGGCCTGCTCTGGGCCTTCGTCGCCTGGTCCTTCCTGCTGCAGCGCTATGAACCGATCAACTGGGCCATGGCCTATGCCGTGCCGGCCTTCTTCGCGCAGGCCCTCATGCTGCTCGGCGCCGCCGCGCTGCCCGGCGGCCCGGCGTTCGGACGGCGCGACGCCATCGGTGCGACAGGGCTGGCGCTGGCCCTTGCCGGGCTTGCGCTCTATCCCGTGCTGCCGCTGGTCGCCTCACGTCGGCTGGCGAGCGCGGAGGTGTTCGGCCTGGCGCCCGATCCCACTGCCGTGGTGACGCTTGGCCTGTTGCTGGCGGCGCGAGGCCGGTGGCTCGCCGTGCTGCTGCCGATCCCGCTGCTGTGGTGCCTGTTCAGCGGCCTCACCCTGCGCGCCATGGACGAGGGCCAGGCCTGGCTGCTCTTCGCCGCCGCCGCGCTCGTCCTGCTGCTGGCAGTGCTCCGGTTGATCCCGCGCGGGTCTCGCGGAGATACACCCCGGGCGGGAGCGTAATGCGGGCCGTGGGACGCACGCCCGCACCGGCACGGCGGGCGCGAAAGAGTGCCCTATCATGGATCATCTCCCGCGCGTCCGTGCCTGACACCGCGGATGATGAACCGCGCAAGCGGCGGCAACGCCGCGCTGGCATGGCCGGGGCGGGGCGCGATCACAGCGCCGCCGCCACCTTGTCGGCCGCCGCGGCGGCACCGAAGAACAGCGCGTCCTGCCGCCGGCGCAGCGCCAGCAGTTCCGATCCGGCCGCGAATTCCAGATCGCCGAAGGTGATGGCCTGTCCGCGCGACACGGCGCGCGCCAACCGGCAATTGGCGGCGAGGTAGAACGGCGCGGGCGCGTCCTCGGCAAGCGCCGCGCCGGGCACCAGTTCGGCTTCCGCGCCCTCGATCGTGTGGTGATGGCCGCCCATCTCGAGGACGCTGCCCGCCGCCAGGTCCTGGGTGGCGCGCGCCACCAAGTCGAGATGGGGGCGCGGCGCCAGCCCGCCGCTGGACACGCCGAGCAGGGCCGCCTCCATCACGCTGGTCGCCGCCTCGATGCCGAGCAGATGGCGCGGCACATAGACCATCGCCGTGGAACCGGACCGGCTGACCGGATGGCCCTTCTCCGCCAGCATCTGCCAGCTCGCCCGGTCGGTGCAGCGCACCAGCACGAACACCCCGCCGGCGAAGCTCACCTCGTCGGGGGCGCGCAGGCAGTGGAACACGTCGAGCCGCCGGGTGCCGGACAGCAGCCCGCCTTCCTCGCGCTCGGCCAGCATGGTCGGCACTTCGGGGATGCGGGCGATGGGGGCGTGCAGGTCCGGGCGGTCCGGCGAGAAGCCGGTAGCGTTGGCCACCACGAGCAGTTCGCACAGATCAGGCACCGCGCGCTGGGGCAGCACCGAGGCCGCCGCGGCACGTGCCGCCACAAGTTCGGCTACCGGCCGGTCGCCAAGCGACCAGGCCGCCGCAAAGGCCGGCGCGGAAATGGTGCGGCCATTGCTGGTCACCAGCCCGCTCGCGGCGTCGAACACGAAATCATACTCGCTCGCCTTGCCGGCGGCGACGATCTCCAGCCCGAGCGTCTCGGCCCAGGTGATCAGCCCGACCAGCAGGCTCGGCTGGTCACCATCGACCGGCGTCACCACCCGCCCGCGCGCCGCCGCAAGCCGGGCGAGCCCCGGTCCGATGACGCTGTCGACCTCCTTGGAGACGATGGCGAGATGGCGGTCGGCCTCGATGGCCAGACGGGCATGGCGAGCGCCGGCTTCGGGATGGCCGGTCGCCTCCACCACCACCTCGAACGGCAGGTCGATGACGGTGGCGAGATCGGCGGCGGCGATGAAATCGCCGGCCTCGTAGGCCACCCGGGCCTCGGCGGCGCTGGTGCACAGATGGATGCGGCGCGGCTCGACGCCGACCGCGCGCAGCGAGGCCACGGCGATCTCCGCCTCGCGGTCGACGGCGACGCGCGCCCGCATCTTCGGCACCCGCAGCCCCTGCGCCAGAAAACTGCGCCCGAAGCCGCCGGTACCGACAATGCAGGTCTCGATCGGCGGGCGGTCAGCGGAAAAATAGCGATGGAAGTTCATGTTGGTTTCCGGTTGCAATCAGTCTTCGATGGCCGCCCGGGGCGTCGCGTGAGCCGGCCGGAGGCGCGACCAGCCCCAGCGCAGCAGCGGAATGGCCCAGACGAGGAGGGTAATGCCGCCCAGCACCGCGGCGATCGGCCGGCCGAACAGGCCGAGCACGTTGCCATTGGTGCTGATCAGCGCCTGCATGAAGTTCTGTTCGACGATCTTGCCGAGCACCATGCCGAGCACCATCGGCGCGATGGGGAAGCCGTTCTCCTCCATCAGGTAGGCGGTGAGGCCGAGCGCGAGCAGGATCCACACACCGAACAGGTCGTTGTCGATCGCGTAGGCGCCGGTGACGGAGAGCACCAGCAGCGCCGGCAGGATCAGGTCGCGCGGCACGCGCAGCACCAGCCGCGCGATGCGGATGGCGAGCCATCCGAGCGGAAACATCATGAGATTGGCGAGGATGAAGACGATGAAGACCGCGTAGAACAGCTCGCCATTATTGATGAACACGGTCGGGCCCGGATTGACGCCCTTCAGATACAGGACGCCGATGCCGATGGCGGTGATGGTGTCGCCGGGAATGGCGAACACGATGGCCGGAATCCAGGCCCCCGAGAGCGCGGCATTGTTGGCGGAACTGCCGGCCACGATTCCCTCGATATGCCCCTTGCCCCATTTCTCGGGCTCCCTGGACATCTTCTTGGCACCGGCATAGCTGATCCAGGCCGCCGTATCGGCACCGCCACCCGGAAGCGCACCGACCAGCGTGCCGAGAACGCTGCCGCAGAGCGCGCGGCTCCAGTAGCGCTTGCCGGCATCCCAGGTCTTGCGCCAGGCATCGCGCGCGGTGACCTGTGCCACCGTGCCCACACTGCCCGGGGAGAGCAGCGAGCGCAGGATCTCCGGCAGGGCGAACATGCCGATAAGGCCGGGAATGAAGCTCACCCCTTCGAGCAGGTTCACATTGCCGAAGGTGAAGCGCGGATGGCCGGTGGTGTAGTCCATGCCGACTGTGGCGATCAGCAGGCCAAGCATCAACGAGGTCAGGCCCTTCACCAGATTGCTGCCGGCGACGAACACCGCGCAGGACAGGCCGAGCGCGCCCAGCCAGAAGAACTCGAAGGCGCTGAAGTCGAGCGCGAAATCGGCCAGCGTCGGCGCCGCGAGGATGAGCACGATGGTACCGAACACGCCGCCGAGGGCCGAGAACGTGGCGTTGGAGGCGATGACCACGCCCGCCTCGCCCCGCTTGGTCATCTCGTAGGCGTCGTCGACATAGGCGGCGGAGGCCGGCGTGCCGGGCATCCTCAGCAGCGCGCCGGGGATGTCGCCGGCGAAAATTGCCATGGCCGAGGCGGCAACGATCGAGGTGATCGCCGCGATCGGGCTCATGAAGAAGGTCATGGGCACCAGCAGCGCCACCGCCATGGTCGCGGTCAGGCCCGGCAGGCAGCCGATGGCGAAGCCGAAGAAGCTGGCGCCTACCAGCGTCACCAGTGTTTCCGGCTGGGCCACCAGATCGAGGGCGGCAATGAACTTGTCCATGTCGACCCTACCAGAACGCGGCCAGCGGCCCGGATGGCACGGGCACATGCAGAACGAGGCGGAACAGCAGGTCGAGCGCCAGCGTGACCCCGGCCGCGACCAGCAGCGCCACCGGAAGCCGGCGCCCGAGCCAGAGGTAGAAGGCGACCAACGTCACGAAACCGATGATCGGGAAGCCGACCGTGTCGCCGAGAAAGACGAAGGCGAGCAGGGCGGCGAGCACCATCGCGCCGCTCATCGCCCCACGCCGGTTGCCCCGCCAGGACACCGCATCGACCCGGAACGACGCAGCCGGCGCGGTGCGTAACGTGCGGGCGAACAGGATGGCGCCGCACAGGACCAGCCCCGCCGCGATGATCTGCGGAAAAAGGCCCGGTCCGTAGAACTGGTCGGCGACCTTGGGAAAGCCCTGCGCCTGCCCGAAGACGGCGACGCCGAGAGCGACGATGAACAGGCCGATCAGGCCGTCGCCGAACTTCATGCCCGCCTCCTATTGCTGCTTCATCTTGTCGAGTTCGACGAAGATCCGCTCCATCTCGGCGAGATCGCTCGCCATGAAGGCGCGGAACGCCGCCGGGTCGCGATAGACCAGACTAAAGCCGCGTTCCTCCAGCGGCTTGCGGAAGGCCTCGCTGGTCGCGACCTTCTCCACAGCCGCCGAAAGCCTGTTCATCAGCTCGTCCGGCAGGCCCTTGGGGCCGACGACGCCGTGCCAGAGCGCGAAGGTCCAGTCGATGCCGAGCGATTCCTTCAGAGTCGGCACGTCGGGGAACAGTTGCAGGCGCTCCTTGGCCATCACCGCGAGCGGACGCAGTTTCTTCGCCTCGATCAGCGCACGCCCTTCGGCCAGCGAGGCGGTGGAGAAGGTCGAGTTGCCGGCGGCGACGTCGAGATGGCCGGCGGTGCCTCCCTGGGTCGGCACCCATGTCACCGTCGAGGGGTCGAGCCCCAGTCCGAGCATCAGGCCGGAAAAGGCAATGTGCCAGTTGACACCCGGCGAGGCCCCGGTGGCCTTGAGCTGGCCGGGATGGGCCTTGATGCCGGCGACGAGTTCCTGGATCGTCTTGTAGGGCGAACCCTCGATCACCGAGACGCCTGACGCCAACTCGTTGGTCTGGCCGATCGGCGTCATGTCCTTGTAGGTGAGGTCAGCCAGGCCCTGCGCCTTGTAGACACTGATGTCGGAGGCAATGACGCCGATCGTGTAGCCGTCGGGCTTGGCGTGGGCGATCGCGGTCTGGCCGGGAATACCGCCGCCGCCCGCCTTGTTGATGACGTTGATCGGAACGCCGAGTTCCTTCTCCAGCAGGCCGGTCAGGGTGCGCGCCACGATGTCGGTGCCCCCGCCGGCGGGATAGGGCACGATCACGGTGATCGGCCGGCTCGGATAGGTGTCGGCGCGCGCCGGCGCGGCGAAGGGCAGCGTCAGCATCGCGAGCACCGCCCCGGCGATGCACGCCGCCGGCCTCAGGTAACGCTTCTCAGGACTGCGCATGGACTTCCTCCGGTTGGTGGAGCCGGTACACGGCTCTCGCATTGTCGTTGAACAGGCGACGACGGTCGGCCGGCGCCATGTCCCTGGTCATCGCCTTGAAGTCGGCGAAGATGCCATCGAGCGACCGGAACAGGCCGTCGACCGGGTAGTTGCTGGCGAACATGCAGCGTTCGACGCCGAACAGTGCCAGAGTGTCGCGCACCACCCCCTCATTGGCGGCAACCGTCCACGCCTCCCCGGGCACGCCGAGGCCGGAGATCTTCACCATCACGTTCGGGCAGGCGGCGACGGCCGTCATCGCCGCGCGCCAGCGTGTCAGCGTGTCCGGGCGCCGATCGCCGGGAACGCCGGTGTGGTTGATCACCATTCTTATGTGCGGGAAGGCGCGGGCGAGATCGGCGGCGTCGGGCAGGTGCCAATAGGTGGTCTGCAACTCGAAATGCAGGCCGTGATCGGCCAGCCGGGCATAGCCGTCGCGAAAGCGCGGGCACAGCATGGAGCCGGGCAGGCCGTGATCCGGGTGCCATTCCTCGGGGCGGGCGAACCCCCGGGGCTTGTGCCGAACCGCCCGCACCAGCGGAAAGCCTGCCTGCGCCGCCAGCAGCGAGGCCGCATCGTCGCGGTCGAGCCAGGCCTGCGCCACCATGGCGTGGGGCGTGCCGTGCCGCTCGGCGATTGCATGCACCCACCGTGTCTCGCCGAGCGGGTCGGTCGGATCCCATTCCGCCTCGACATAGACATTGCCGACAATATTCTGTCGGCCCGCTGCCCGACGGTAATCCTCGGGCAGGAAGGTGGTGCAGATCGCGCGATAGTCGCCGTAGCGATGACCGGCCACCGGCGTGCCGTTCAGCCAGGGATGCTTGCCGAGCGAGAGATCCCAATAATGATGGTGGGCGTCGACAATGGGCAGGCTGTCCTCCGCGCCATGGTCGAAAACTGTCGATTTTGCTGCCTTATCGGGGCCTGTAGCGGAATGGGCGCTCATTGCGCGCCGTCCCGACGGCCCGGGCGCACAATGGTGCCCGCGCAGGTCATGCCGTTGCCTTCCTTCTGACGTTTCCCTTGGCCATGACGCCGCATCAAGGCGACGTTTCCTATGGGGCCACGACGATATTGCATGTAATCATAGGATCGCGTCAACCGCGCTGGACATGAATAACTGGGTATGAGAGCATTCTTGCATGCAATTAAGCGAAGCTGAGACCGCCGCCGCTGAGGCTGAATTGCCGTCGTCAGGCCCGCGCGGCCGGCGCACCATGTTTGTCGTCGAACGCATCCGCGACATGATCATCGCCGGCGACCTGCCGCCCGGCGGCCGCATCTCCGAGCGCATGCTGACCGAGGGGCTCGGCGTTACCCGCACCCCGCTGCGCGAGGCCTTCAAGATCCTCGAAGCCGAGGGGCTCGTGCGCATCGTTCCCAATCGGGGCGCCGAGGTCATGACCCTGTCGCTGGCCGAAATCGAGGCCGCGATAGAGGTGCTGATCGGGTTGGAAAGCGTTGCGGCCGAGCTGGCCTGCGCGCGCGGCACCGCCGCCGAGTTCGCGGCGATCGAGGCGATTCACCGGCGCATGGTCGACTGCCAGCGCGGCGGGGACCTGATGGGCTATTTCCACCTCAATCAGGATATCCACCAGCGCATTGTCGACTGCGCCCACAATGCCCCGCTGTCGCGTATCTACCGGACCGAGAGCGCACGCATCCGGCGCTATCGCTTTGCCGGCAACCGCTCGGCGGCGCGCTGGGCGCGCGCGGTCGTCGAGCACGAGAAGATTCTCGACGCGCTGCAGCAGCGCGAGGGGGCGCTGCTGCGCGAGATTCTCCGCACCCATCACCTGAAGGGCTGGCAGGCCACGCGGCAGGTTCTGGAGCAGGAATAAGCGGCGCCCGCGGTTCCGCCCGGTCTGTCCGCCGGTGAACGGCGATCTGGCCGATGCACCCGCCTGACAGGCGAGGGGCCGGCGCGCATCTGAGCGGGCGTCGCCGGGGGAGGGTGCGGGCCATCTGCACCATGGACCTGCGCGGGGTTGATCGCCAGAATGCGCCGCAGGCGGCCGAGCCAGGGCGATCATCCGCGCGCAAACCCCGTCCTGCCGTCCTGCTCCGCCGGGCTCGCGAAAAAAAATCGGCCGTGATGTCGGACGGGTCCTTCGCCGTTCGTCCTCGTGGCAGGCAGCCGGGGCAAGGGGCCCGGCGAAGGGAGGACGACACGATGAATGTGCAGGCCTATCTGATGTTCAACGGCCGTACCGAGGAAGCCATCGGCTTCTACCAGCACGCCGTGGGCGCCGAAGTCACCATGCTGATGCGCTTCCGCGACGCGCCGGAATCACCGCCGCCCGGCATGATTCCGGACGGCTGGGACGACAAGATCATGCATTCCAGCTTCAAGATCGGCGAGGCCGAGCTGATGGCTTCGGATGGCTGCCAGTCCGACAGCGCCGGCTTCGCGGGCATCTCGCTGTCGCTCTCGGTCGCCAATGCAGCCGAAGCCGAAGCCGCGTTCACCGCGCTGTCCGAGGGCGGCACGGTCACCATGCCACTGGGGCCGACCTTCTTCGCCTCCAGCTTCGGCATGCTGACCGACCGCTTCGGCGTCTCCTGGATGATCGTCGTTTCCACCATGTGAGGGGAGGGCACCATGGCACAGCAGGTCATTGTCCTGGTCGGCACCCGCAAGGGCGCCTTTCTGCTCGCCAGCGATTCCGCGCGCCGCTCCTGGGAGCTGCGCGGCCCGTTCTGCGAGACCTGGCCGACCAATCATGTGGTCGCCGATTCCCAGAGCGGCACCATCTATGCCGGAGGCGGCAATGAGTGGTTCGGCCCAGCGGTATGGAAATCCACCGATCTCGGTGCCAGCTGGAGCCATTCGAGCCAGGGCCTCGCCTATGAGGCCGGGCAGGCGCCGGTGAAATCGGTGTGGAGCCTCGCAGTCGCGGCGGATGGCAGTCTTTATGCCGGCGTCGAGCCCGCAGGACTGTTCCGCAGCACCGATGGCGGGATCAGCTGGAGCCATATCGACGGCCTGCAGAAGCATCCCAGCCGGCCGGAATGGAATCCCGGCGGGGCCGGGCTGATCCTGCACTCTCTGGTGCCCGACCCGGTCGACGCGAAAAAGATCTGGGTCGGCATCTCGGCCGCCGGCGTGTTCGCCACCGAGGATGGCGGCACCACCTGGGAGGCCCGCAACCGCGGCACCCGGGCCGACTTCATGCCGGAAGGGCAGAACTATCCCGAGTTCGGCCAGTGCGTGCATTGTCTGGTCATGGCGCCCGGCGGCGGCGGGCGGCTCTACCAGCAGAACCATTGCGGCATGTACCGCTCGGACGATGGCGGCCGCAACTGGGCGAGCATCGAGGAAGGCCTGCCCTCCTCCTTCGGCTTTCCCGCCGCCGTGCACCCGCGCGACCCGGACGGGCTCTACCTGATCCCGCTCAACGGCGACATCAAGGGGCGCTTCATGCCGGAGGGCAACGCCGCCGTGTACCGCACACGCGACGCCGGGGCGAACTGGGAGGCGCGGCGCACCGGCCTGCCGCAGGGGAGCGCCTATTTCAACGTGCTGCGCCAGGCAATGGCCACCGACACGCTGGAGCCGGCCGGGGTGTATTTCGGCACCAATGCGGGCGGGCTCTATGCCAGCAATGACGAGGGCGAGAGCTGGGACTGCGTCGCGCCGCATCTGCCGACCATCACCTCGGTCGAAACGCTGGTGATCGAGCGGTGACGGCGATCAGCGAGGCATCGCGGAAGCGGGCGCGGGCACCGGTGGTGGTGCGGCTGCCGGCGCATCTCGTCGTGCTGTTCCCCGGCGCCGACCGGCTCGTCCCCCTCGTCGCCCGCGACGTCGCCGAGATGGTCGACGGGCTCGATGCGCTTTGGCCCGGCATGCGCGAGCGGCTCTGCGACGAAACACCGGCGATCCGGCGGCATATCAACGTGTTCGTCGACGGCCGGCGCGCCAAGCTCGCGACCCCGCTCGCCGCCGGCGCCGACGTCTTTGTCATAACCGCGATCAGCGGCGGCTGATCCGCCAGCACTGCGAAAGGCTCCACATGCTCTACACCCTGCTTTGCTACCATCAGGAAGATGTCGTCTGCGCCTGGACCAAGGAGGAGGACGACGCGGTGATGGAGAGGCTCGCCGTGGTGCAGGAGCGGCTCGCCAGGGCGGGCAAGCTCGGCCCGGTGGCGCGGCTGCTGCCGACCACCGCCGCCACCACGCTGCGCAAGGACCAGGACCCGCCGCTGGTGCTCGACGGCCCGTTCGCCGAGACCAAGGAGCAACTGCTCGGCTTCTACATCCTCGATTGCGAAAATCTGGAGGAGGCGCTCGGCATCGCCCGCGAACTCGGCGCCGCCAACCCGGGCGGTTCCTACGAGATTCGCCCGGTCGGCCTGTTCCACGATGGCGGCGCGCGGCCGTGATGGACGAGGCGCGCTGGATCGGCACCACGCTCGCCGCCGCGCGTCCGCAGGCGGTGGCCGCGCTGCTGCGTTATTTCCGCGACCTCGATCTCGCCGAGGAAGCGTTCCAGGAGGCCTGCCTGCGGGCCTTGAAGACATGGCCGCAGAACGGCCCGCCGCGCGACGCGAGCGCCTGGCTCATCTTCGTCGGCCGCAACGTCGCGCTCGATACGGTGCGGCGCCGGGCCAAACAGACCGCCTTGCCGCCGGAAGAGGCGTTGTCCGACACCGAGGATGCCGAGGCGGCGATCGCCGAACGCATGGATGGCGCGCATTATCGTGACGACGTGCTGCGCCTGCTGTTCATCTGCTGCCATCCCGAGCTGCCGGCGACGCAGCAGATCGCGCTCGCCCTGCGCATCGTCTCCGGCCTCTCCGTCGGCCAGATCGCCCGCGCCTTCCTGGTGAGCGAGGCGGCGATGGAACAGCGCATCACCCGGGCCAAGGCGCGCATCGCCCGCGCTCAGAGTGGCGAGGATGGCGTGCCGTTCGAGGCGCCGGGGCCGGTCGAGCGGGCCGAGCGGCTCGGCGTGGTCGCGGCGATGATCTACCTCGTCTTCAATGAGGGCTATTCCGCCGCCGGCGACGCCTCGAACGCCCGCGAGGCGCTGACCGAGGAGGCCATCCGTCTCGCCCGGCTGCTGCTGCGGCTGTTCCAGGCCGAGCCCGAGATCATGGGACTGACGGCGCTCATGCTGCTGCAGCAGGCCCGCGCCGAGGCCCGCTTCGACCGCGACGGCGCGGTGATCCTGCTCGACAACCAGGACCGCGCGCTGTGGAACCGGGCGATGATCAGTGAGGGGCTCGCCTTGCTCGACAAGGCGGTGCGCCATCGCCAGCCCGGGCCCTACCAGGTGCAGGCGGCCATCGCGGCGCTGCATGCGCGGGCGGCGCGGCCCGAGGACACCGACTGGGCGCAGATCGACCTGCTCTACGGCACGCTGGAGATCATGCAGCCCTCGCCGGTGATCACGCTGAACCGCGCGGTGGCAATCGCCAAGCTGCGCGGGCCGGAGGCCGCGCTCGCCATGGTGGACCCGCTCGGCGACCGGCTCTCCGGCTATTTCCACTATCACGGCGTGCGCGGCGCCCTGCTGATGCAGCTCGGTCGCACGCGGGAGGCGCGCGAAGGCTTCATGACCGCCATAAGCCTCGCCACCACCGCGGCCGAGGCGGCCCATATACGCAGCCATCTCGACGGATTGACCTAGACGGCGGGCGCGGTCTCACACCTTGCCGACATCCTCATAGCTCGCATGCAGCGCCCAATCGGCCGGGCTGAAGCGGTCGCGGGCGAAATTGTGCTGGTGCCAGTAAGGGTAAATGTAGGGCGGGCGGCTGACGAGGTTGAGCCGGTCGAGTTCCTCCGCCGTCAGTTCCAGGTCGACTGCCGCGATGTTGTCGGTGAAGTGGCTGTCTTCCGTGCCACCGACCACCAGCGAGGCGATGCCCGGCCGTGTCAGTGTCCAGGCGAGGGCGATCTGCGCCGCGCTGACGCCGCGTGCCGCCGCGATGTCCTTCAGCACGTCGACGATCGACCACAGCCGTTCGGCATCGCGGATCGGCGGCTCGGACCAGCCGGCGGCCTGCCGCGAATCGGCGGGGAAGGTGTCGCGGTCGAACCGTCCGGACAGCAGGCCGGCGGCGAGCGGACTCCACACCATCACCCCGACGCCCTGGTCGACGGCGATGGGCAGCAGTTCGTATTCCGCCTCGCGCGCCTCCAGCGTGTAGTGGATCTGCTGGGTGACGAAGCGCGGCAGCTTTGACGCGTCAGCGATGCCGAGCGCCTTCATGACCTGCCAGCCGGAGTAGTTGGAGCAGCCGATATAACGGATCTTGCCGGCGCGCATCAGCGCGTCGAGCGCCGACAGCGTCTCCTCCAGCGGGGTCGTTCCGTCCCACTCGTGCAGAAAATAAATGTCGATGTGGTCGGTGCGCAGGCGCTTCAGGCTCTTCTCGCATTCGCGGATGAGGTGATAGCGCGAGACGCCCTCGTCATTGGGGCCATCACCGATCCGCATGCGCGCCTTTGAGGTCAGCAGCACGCGCTCGCGCCGGCCTTCCAGCACCTCGCCGACGATCTCCTCCGAGCGGCCGAGCGAGTACATGTTGGCGGTGTCGATCACGTTCACGCCGCCATCGAGGCAGACGTCGGCGAGGCGACGGGCTTCGGGCACGCCGTGATTGGCGACCTTGGCGAAGTCGCCGACCCCGCCGAACGAGAAGGTCCCCATGGAAATGGCGGACACTTTGAGGCCGGAACGGCCGAGCGTGCGGTATTTCATCTGGGCGTCTCCCGGAACGAATGCGGCCGTCAGGCCGGAAAAGAGGCGTTGAGAGCGGCGGCAACAGCGGCGATGCCCGGCTCGGGGCTGGTGAGCACCGGCACCGGCCCGCCGGCATGGTCGGCGAGGGCGCGCGCCATCGAGGCCTGTGCCAGCACCACCACATCGACATGCGGGGCGAGTTCGGCGAAGGAGGCCTGCACCATGTAATCATGCGCCGCACGGTCTCCGGCGGCGAGCCGGTCGAAGGCGCCCTCGCACAGCCGCGCACCAATGCCGACCGCGTGGCCGGCAGCCGCGGCGGTATCGCGGATCAGCCGTTCGGTCGGGCCAAGCGTGGTCGGCAGGGTGGCGAGAATGCCGATGCGGGCACCCATCTTCACCGCCTGCTGCGCCATGCCACGGTCGATGCGGAACACCGGCACCGAGACGCCGGAAGCGAGGTCGTCGGCCGCTTCGCCGAGGCTCGAACAGGTCACCAGCACCGCGTCCGCACCCGTGCTCGCCGCCTGCAGCCGGGTGGCGAGGCGGGCCCGCGTCTGTGCGCTGAGGCCGCCGTCCCGGATCGCGTCGGCGAGCAGGCTCGCGTCGACCAGGTCGAGGAAATCCCAGCCGGGCAGCGCCGCCTCCAGGCGCGGGCGCAGCGCCTCCGCGAGGGCCGGCACGGTGTGTAGCAAGGCGAGACGCGGCATGATCGACCCTCAGGCGTTTTCGGCAATGCCGCGCCGGCGCACGGCCTGGGGCGCGGGGCGCGGATCGGCGGGGCCACGGTCGCTCAGCCGGGCGACGAGCCGGGCGCCGACGAGAATCTTCACCGGCGGCTGCGGCTCGGCGGCATTGATCAGGTCGTCGAGCACCGTGACGGCGAGGTTGCCGATCTTGCGCTTCGACACGTCGATGGTGGTGAGCGCCGGGTCCATGGTCGCGCCGACCGGCAGATTGTCGAAGCCGACCACGCCGACATCCTCGGGAATGCGGATGCCGAACTCGCGCAGCGCCTTGATGAAGCCGTAGGCGATCACGTCATTGGTGCAGAAATAGCAATCGGCCAGCCCGATGCCGCGGGTCAGCGCCGCCACCGTGTCGGCATAGGCGCCGTCCAGCGTCGATTCCACCGAGAGAATATGGCCGGGATCGACCCCGAGCCCGAGCCGCGCCATGTGGCGGTGGAAGGCCGCCTGCCGCAGCCGGAAATTGGTGGTGTCGACATGGCTCGCCACGAAACCGATGCGGCCAAACCCCTGCTGGCGCAGCCGCGCCAACACCTGGTGCACCGCATCCTCGTTGTTCATGTTGACGAAATTGGCCTCGACCACGTCGAAAAACGTGTCGATGAACACGATCGGCCGGCCGATGCCTTGCAGCACGCGGATGTCGCTCTCCGCCATCTCGGTACCGAGCGCAATGATGCCGCTCACCGGGGCGAGGGCAAGCGTGTCGGCAATGGCGATGGCGCTCTGGCCCTCATGGCTGACCACCTCCAGCGCATAGCCGCGCCGCATCGCCTCGGCCGACATGCCGTCGATATAGTCGGAGATGAACACGCTGTGGTCGCGGTTCACGGTGTGCCCGTGCCGGGCGATCTTGAGGAAGCGGATCGTCGGCAGCGTGTCGGCCTGCAACCGCGCTGCGCCGGGGCGCGCGAGACGGGGCACATAGTTGAGCCGCGCCGCCGCCTCCAGCACCCGCACCCGGGTCAGCTCGGAAATCTCGCCCTTGCCGTTGAGGACGAGCGACACCGTGGCCGGCGAGACCCCGGCGGCGGTGGCGATGTCCCTGATGGTGAAGGACTTCTTCTCGGTCATGGCGCGGCGCGTGTCCTCGAGGGCTTCGATCAGCGTCATTTACGGCGCATTGTTTAGTAAACATTGAAGCCCGCCAATCAGGGTTAAGCCAAAATAATCACGGTGGCAACTGCCGCGTAAGATCGACACCTCATCAGCATCGGCACCCGAAACCGCCGTCGCTGCCGAGGCCAGGCCGGGTGTGTTCGGGCGCTCGAAATGATGCGGCGCAGCACGCGGATATCGGCCGCAAATTAGGTCAAAAGAACTGTCCTAAAAGGGTTTGTGCCCGCCAGCGGCTCGCCGCTCACCGTCCGGCTCCGCGCTCCAGCCTGCACGGATTCTGGTCATGCGCAATTGAGAAGCGATGCGCGGGCAGCGCGGATGAAGGCGCCGCGCAACACGCCAAGGCCGCTTGCGCCGGCCGAAAGCCTTTGCTACGGATTTAGTGAATGGGTCGTACGTTTACTAAATAAGGCCCACGCCAAAAGGCAAAAACACTCCCGGGAGGAGGCCATGAGGACCACCGGCGGACAGCTTTTCATGCTTGTCGTCATCAATGCGGCGCTGCTCGCCGTAGGGGCGATGATTTCCGGCGGCACCTACCTCTCGCCGTTCAACCTGCAATCCATGGCCGGGCAATTGCCGGAGATCGGCTTCCTCGCCATCGGCGTGATGCTGGCCATGTGCGCGGGCAATGGCGGCATCGATCTGTCGGGCATCGCCCTCGCCAATCTCTCCGGCGTCGCCTCGGCGATCATCGTCGGTTCGTTCCTGTCCAGCACCGACAACGAGACCGCGTTTTCCATCGCCTTCATCGCCGTGGCGCTGCTGACCGGCCTCATCGGCGGCACCTTCAACGGCCTGCTGATCAGCCGGCTGAACATCACCCCGATCCTGTGCACGCTGGGCACCCAGATGCTGTTCACCGGCATCGCCGTGGTGCTCTCCGACGGGCGCGCGGTCGCGGTCGGCAGTCCCGAACTGCTGTCCCAGATCGGCAACGGGCTGTTTCTCGGTGTGCCGATCAGCTTCCTGATCTTTGTCAGCGCGGCCGGCCTGATCGCCGCTCTGCTCAAGTTCACGCCGTTCGGCCTGTGGCTGATGCTGATGGGCACCAACCCGAAGGCGGCGACCTTCGCCGGCTTTCCCAAGGCGCGGGTGCTGATCGCGACCTACGCGACGAGCGGGCTGCTCGCCGGCCTTGCCGGGGTGATCATCGCCGCCCGCAACGTCAACGTGAAATGGGATTACGGCACGTCCTACCTGCTGATCGCCATCCTCATCGCGGTAATGGCCGGCGTCCGCCCGGAGGGCGGCTATGGCCGGGTGATCTGCGTGGTGATGGCGACGATCGCGCTGCAGCTCATGTCGAGCCTGCTGAACTTCGGCGGCCTCTCGAACTTCGTTCGCGACTTCGCCTGGGGCGCGCTGCTTCTGACCTTCCTGGCGGTCGGCCGCTACAATCTGGTCGGCCTGCTGACCCCGAACAAGAGCCGAAAGCTCGTGTGATGCGAAACCCTCACGCATCGATCGGATCATGAGGGTGGAAACAACAAAGGAGGAAATTATGGGAGCTCTCTCGAAGAAGATGCTGCTTGGCTCGGCGATGGCGCTGGCCGTCGTTGCCGGCTCCGCCGGCGCGCTGATGGCGCAGGACAAGCCGGTCATCGCCACCGTGGTGAAGATCAGCGGCATTCCGTGGTTCGACCGCATGGAAACCGGCGTCACGCAGTTCCAGAAGGACAATCCGGACGTCGTCGCCACCCAGTACGGCCCGGCCACCGCCGACGCCGCTCAGCAACTGCAGATCGTCAACGACCTCGTCGCCAAGGGCGTCAACGGCCTCGCCGTGGTGCCGATGGACCCGTCCGTGCTCGAAGGCACGCTGAAGCGCGCCATGGATCGCGGCGTCATCGTGGTCACCCACGAGGCCGACAACCAGAAGAACACCCATGCCGACGTGGAGGCCTTCGACAATGCCGATTACGGCCGCGCGCTGAACGAACGCCTGGCCGAGTGCATGGGCGGCAAGGGCAAGTGGACCACTTTCGTCGGCTCGGTCGGCAGCCGCACCCACATGCAGTGGGTTGGCGCCGGCGAGGAGAACGCCAAGAAACACCCGGACATGGTGCTGGTCGACAAGAACAACGAATCGTTCGACGACGCCAACGGCACCTATGAGAAGGCCAAGGAAATCCTGCGCAAGCACCCCGACATCAAGGGTTTCCAGACCTCGGCGGGCAATGACGTGCTCGGCGTCGGCCGCGCCATCGACGAGGCGGGTCTCTCCGGCAAGGTCTGCCTGGTCGGCACCGGCCTGCCCAACCCGTCGGCGGACCTGCTCGAATCCGGCGCCATCACCGCCATCGGCTTCTGGGACCCGCAGAAGGCGGGCATGGCGATGAACTCGGTCGCCAAGAGCCTGATCGCCGGCAAGAAGATCGAGGACGGCGCCGATCTCGGCGTGCCCGGCTACGAGAAGGTGAAGGTGGTGAAGGGCCCGGGCGAGGGCGTGCTCATCATCGGCAACGGCATGGTGATCGCCGACAAGGCCAACTACAAGGAATATCTCTTCTGATCGCCCGCCAGCAAAACCGCCGGGGAACGCCATGCGCGTTCCCCGCAAGCCCGCACGCGTCGCCACCGCGCGCGTCCTTACGGTGTCAGGGGAGCCCCCGGTGTCCCACGCTTCCACTTCCCCGATGACGGCCGCCGCACCGGCGCGCCCGTTCCTCGAACTGCGCGGCATTCACAAGCGCTTCGGCGGCGTGCATGCGCTGCGCGGGGTCAGTTTTTCCATCGCGGCGGGCGAGGCCTATCACCTGCTCGGCGAGAATGGCTGCGGCAAGAGCACCGTCATCAAGATCATGTCCGGCGCCCACGCCCCGGACGAGGGCGAGATCGTGCTGGAAGGGCGCAGCCATCGCGCGCTGGACCCGATCCAGTCGCTCGCCGCCGGCATCGAGACCGTCTATCAGGACCTCTCGCTGCTGCCGAACCTCACCGTCGCCGAGAATGTCGCTCTCAACGAGCAACTCGTCGCCCATGGCGGCAGGCTCGCGCGCCTTTTCGACCGCACCCGCCTCAAGCGCACCGCCGAGGCAGCGCTGGCGACGGTCGGCCTGCCGACCGCCCGCGCCTATCTCAACGCCATCGTGTCGGACCTGCCGCTGGCACAGCGCCAGCTGGTCGCCATCGCCCGCGCTATCGCCACGCGGGCCAGGCTGGTGATCATGGACGAGCCGACCACCTCGCTGACGCGGCGCGAGGTCGACAATCTGATCGCCGTCGTCGAGCGCCTGCGCTCCGAGGGCGTGGCGGTGCTGTTCGTCACGCACAAGCTCGACGAATGCTACCGCATCGGCGGCCATGCCATCGTGTTCCGCGACGGCCAGTGCGTGGCGCAGGGCCCGCTCACCGATTACTCCAAGCATCGACTGACCGAGTTGATGACCGGCCGGACCATCGATTCCCAGCGCTACCGCACCGGCGCGCCGCAGGCCGGGGAGTTGTTCGCGGCGGACGGCCTCTCGCTGCCGCCGAGCTTCGCCAGGGTGAGCTTCAGCCTGCGCCGCGGCGAGATCCTCGGCATTACCGGCCTCGCCGATTCCGGCCGCAACGAACTCGCCACCGCCATCGCCGGCGTCACCCCGGCGGCCAGGGGGCGTATCCGCATCGACGGCAAGGTCGAACGGATCGGCCATCCCGCCCACGCCATCCGCCTCGGCATCGGCTATGTGCCGGAGGACCGGCTGGGCGAGGGGCTGTTCCTCGACAAGTCGATCTTCGAGAACGAGATCGCCCTCGTGGTGAGCGATCTCGCCAACGCGTTCGGCATCGTCGACAAGGCGAAGGGCAGGGCGCTGGCGGGCAGGATCGCGCAGGACATGCGGCTCAACACCGGCGACATCGACCTGCCGGTCGGGGCGCTTTCCGGCGGGAACCAGCAGCGCGTGCTGATCGGCCGCTGGCTGTCGATCCGCCCCCGGCTGCTGGTCCTGCACGGGCCGACCGTGGGCGTCGACGTCGGCTCCAAGGACACGATCTACCGGGTGATCCAGCAGCTCGCCGAAGACGGGATGGGGCTCATCATCATCAGCGACGACCTGCCCGAACTGCTTCAGAACTGCGACCGCATCCTTGTCATGAATGCCGGCAGCGTCGTCGCCGAATACGACGCGCAGGCGACCGACGAGGAGGAACTCTATCAGGCCATGCTCGCCTCCCGGCCGGACATGCAGACGGAGGCCGCCCGATGAGCGCGACCCATCTTCAGGACGCGGCACCCTCGCGCCGAAGCGCCTTTCTCGATCTGGTGAGCCGGCGCCCGGAAATCATCACCTTCATCATCCTGCTGGCGATCTGCGTCGCCGTCTCGGTCATCAACCCGGCCTTTCTGCAGCCCTCCTCGCTGGTCGATATCGGCCGCGCCAGCGTGGTGATGGGACTGTTCGCGCTCGGCGTGTTCATCATCCTGGCGGCCGGCGGCATCGACGTCTCGTTCACCGCCATCGCCGCCTTCACCATGTATTCGATGACACTGGTGGTGAAGGATCATGTTCCCGACATGCCGATCGCCCTCGTGCTGGTGCTCGCCACCGCCGGCGGGGCGCTGCTCGGGGTGGTGAACGGCCTGCTGGTGCATCATCTGCGGGTGCCCTCGCTGATCGTGACCATCGGCACCCAATATCTGTTCCGCGGCATCCTGCTCGCCTTCATCGGCACTGTCTGGATCATGTCGCTGCCCACGCAGATGGGCGCCTTCGGCCGCATGCCGCTGTTCCAGTTCGAATCCGGGGACGGGCGCACCATCACCCTGCCATTCTATTTCCTCGTGCTGCCGGCGGCGGCGCTGCTCACCTGGTGGATCCTCAGCCGCACGCTGATGGGCCGCGCCATCTTCGCGCTCGGCGGCAATGCCAGCGTCGCCGAGCGGCTCGGCTACAGCCTGAAGACCATTCACATCTTCCTGTTCGCCTATGCGGGAGCGCTGGCCGGGCTGGCCGGCATCATCCACGCCGCCGCCAACCGGCAGGCCAACCCGTTCGATCTGGTCGGCAGCGAGATCAACGTGATCGCCGCCGTCGTCCTCGGGGGCGCGCGCATCACCGGCGGCACCGGCACCGTGCTGGGCACTCTGCTCGGCGTGCTGCTGATCGTGGTGGTCAACAGCGTGCTGGTGATGGTCGGCATTCCCTCCACCTGGCAGCGCGTGGTGGTCGGCGGCTTCATCCTGCTGGCCGCCGGATTCTTCATGTTCTGCCAGAAGAAGAACAACTGATTTCAACGTGCCGCCACGGCTTCGCGCTCAAGAGGACCCCATGAAGAAGTTTCTCAACGACCCGGTGAACTTCGTCGACGAGATGCTCGATGGCATCTACCGCGCTCACCCCCAGGTGACCTATGTCAACGACGACAAGCGCTGCCTCGTGGTCGCCGAGCCCAAGACGGGCAAGGTCGGCATCGCCACCGGCGGCGGCTCCGGCCATCTGCCGCTGTTCCTCGGCTATGTCGGCGAAAACATGCTCGATGGCTGCGCCGTCGGCGGGGTGTTCCAGTCGCCCAGCGCCGACCAGATGCACGAGGTGACCAAGTACATCGACCAGGGCGCCGGCGTGCTCTACATCTATGGCAACTACACCGGCGACATCATCAATTTCGACATGGCCGCCGAGCTTGCCGACCTCGACGGCATCCAGGTGAAACAGGTCGTCGGCAATGACGACATCGCCTCTTCCGTGGTCGGCGAGGAGCACAAGCGGCGCGGCGTCGCCGGCATCTTCTTTGTCTACAAGGCGGCCGGGGCGGCCGCGGCGAACGGGCTGCCGCTCGACGAGGTCTACCGCCTCGCCGACAAGGCGCGGGCCAATGTGCGCACCATCGGCGTCGCGCTGTCCAGCTGCGTGGTGCCGGAAGTCGGCCACGCCACCTTCTCGCTCGGCGAGGACGAGATGGAAATCGGCATGGGCATCCATGGCGAACCGGGTATTCGCCGCTCAAAGCTGGCGCCCGCCGACGAGGTGGTCGACCAGATGATGGCGCGCGTCTTCGCCGAGCTGCCGGCCGGCGAGGGCGACGAATTCGCCGTGCTGATGAACGGCCTCGGCGGCACGCCGAAAGAAGAACTCTACATCCTGTTCCGCCGGGTCTCGCAGCTCTTCGAGGCGAAGGGCGCCAAGGTGAAATATGTCTGGGTCGGCGAGTTCGCCACCGCCATGGAGATGGCCGGCGCCTCGATCTCGGTGCTCAAGCTCGACGCCGAGCTCGACCCGCTGATCGCCGCTGCGGCGAACACGCCGTTCTTCGCCCACTACAAGGTCTGAGGAGACGATGATGGACGTCCTTCGCGCCGAGGACCTGATCGGCCTGTTCCGGAGCTGGCGCGACCTGTTCGTCGCCGAGCGGGATTTCCTGATCGCGCTCGACGGCAAGGTCGGCGACAGCGATCTCGGCATCACCATGGCGAAGTCCTTCACCGCCGCCGCCGACGCGGTGGCGGCGGAAGGCGCGGGCGCCGGCTTGCCGAAGCTGCTGCGCGTCGCCGGCGCGGTCATCGCCAAGACCGCGCCCTCGACCATGGGCACGCTCACCGCCACCGGCTTCCTGCGTGGGGCCAAGGCGCTCGACGGCACGGAGGCGATCGGCACCGCGCAGGCGGCGCTGTTCTGGCGCGCCTTCACCACCGGCATCGCCGAGCGCGGCAAGGCCCGGCTCGGCGACAAGACCATCCTCGACGTGCTCGATCCCGTCGCCACCGTGCTGGAGGTACAGGCGCAGAGCGGCGCCGCGCTGGCCCCGGCGATGGCTGCGGCGGCGCAGGAGGCCGAGGCGGCGCTGGAGCGGACCAAGACCCTGCTCGCCCAGCACGGCAAGGCGGCCGCCTTCCAGGAGAAGACCATCGGCCTGCAGGATGCCGGCGCCACCGTCGGCATGATGCTCGTCAGGCAGATGAGCGCGTTTACGGCGGGTTGAGGCCCACGGGCGTTCCGTGCTGGCCCGCCATTGCGCCGCGCAGCGATGCGAGGATGCGCGGGTCGGCCATCTGGGCGACGTTGAAGCGCAGGAACGAGGCCGCACTCTGGGAGACGCTGAACACGTTTCCCGGCGCGAGAACGACATTGTCGGCCAGGCAGCGCTGGGCGAGGGCGGATGAGTCGAGCCCCTCCGGCAGGCGGCACCACAGGTAGAACCCGCCGCGCGGCATGATCCACGGCACCAGGCCGAGAGCGGCCAGCCGCTCGGCGGCCTCCTGCCGCGCCCGTGCCAGCCGCAGCCGGGTCTCGTTCATGTGCTTGCGATAGCTGCCGCCGGCGAGGATGCCGGCGACCAGTTCGGTCGCCACCGCGCTCGGCCCGCCGAAACTCGTCGCGATCTGGAGATCGACGAGGTTCTCGATCCAGTCCGCCCGCGCCGCGATGTAGCCGCAGCGCACGGCGGCGGACAGCGTCTTCGAGAAGCTGCCGATCCGGATCACCCGGTCAAGCCCGTCGAGGATGGCGAGGCGCGGCGACAGGGCGGGCTCGAAATCGGCGAAGATGTCGTCCTCCACGACCGTCAGCCCGCCCGCCGCGGCGGCGGCGAGCACGCGATGCGCGGTCTGCGGCGAGAGGCTCGCGCCGGTCGGGTTGTGCAGCGCCGAATTGGTGATGTAGAGGCGCGGCGCGGCGGCGGCGACGGCCTGCTCGAAGGCGGCGACATCCGGCCCCGTCGGCGTGAAGGGCACGCCGACGATGCGGACCTGATGCGCGCGCAGGAGCGCCTGGAAGTTGAAATAGCAGGGATCGTCCACCAGCACCGCATCGCCCGGGCGCAGCAGCAGCCGGCATATGAGGTCGATCGCCTGCGTACCCGACCCGGTCAGCATGATCTGCTCCGGACCGGCGGCGATGCCTTCCTCGGCCAGCCGGCCGAGCAGCAGGCGGCGCAGGGGGAGGGAGCCGCTTGTGTTGCCGTAGTCGGTGAGCAGCGCGTCCGCCTCGCGCCCCAGCGCCCGCAAGCCCTTGCGCAGGGCGCCCGTCGGCATCCAGTCCGCCGGCAGCCAGCCGCAGCCCGGCTTGAGCGCCGACGGGTCGGAATCCAGCGATTGGCGCGAGACCCAGAACGGGTCGACGGCGCGCGGGCGCAGCGCGCCCATCTCCGCCAGCGCCAGGGGCGGGAGATCGGCGCCCGTCGCGAAGAAGCCGGAACCGCGCCGTGCCCTTATCAGCCCTTCGGCCTCCAGCCGGTCATAGGCCTCGACCACGGTCGACGCCGACACGCCCATGGTCGCGGCAAGGCGGCGAATCGAGGGCAGGCGGTCGCCCGGCGCGAGCGCGCGCGCCGCGATCTTCGCGCGGACCGCCTGCATCAGCGCCTCGGTGCGTGTTGTCCCAGCTTTGGCCATGTCCGCATTCCGGCAAGTGTACCGCTCTCATCATAGCTACAGATTCGCGAAATTGTACTGGGCTGTCCCTGCCGAGCCGGCCGGAAAGCCGCTATCCCGGCGTCCGGAGGAGCGACATGGAAAAATCGGGTTCGGGCTGGGGCAACGGCCTGCTCGGCGTCATCATCTTCAGCGGTTCGCTGCCGGCGACGCGGGTCGCGGTGGCGGAATTCTCGCCGGTCTTCCTGACCTCGGCACGGGCCGCGATCGCCGCGGTGCTCGGCGCCGGCTTTCTGTTCGCGCTCCGACAGGCGCGGCCGGCAAGGGGCGACATCGTCCCGCTCGCCGTGGTCGCCCTCGGGGTGGTGGTCGGCTTCCCGCTGCTCACCGGGCTGGCGCTTCAGCACATGAGCGCGGCGCATTCGATCGTCTTCATCGGCGTGCTGCCGCTCGCCACCGCCCTGTTCGGGGTGCTGCGCGGCGGCGAGCGCCCGAAGCCGGCGTTCTGGCTGTTCTCCCTGCTCGGTGCCGCCACCGTCGCCGGCTTCGCCCTGTCGCAGGGCGGCGGCGGCACCTTGACCGGCGATCTGCTGATGATCGCCGCCATCCTGTTCTGCGGGCTCGGCTATGCCGAAGGGGCGACGCTCTCGCGCCGGCTCGGCGGCTGGCAGGTCATCTCCTGGGCGCTGCTGGCGTCGCTGCCGGCGATGGCGCCGCTCGCCCTGTTCAGCCTTCCCGGCAGCCTGGCCGGCATCGGCCTGCCGGCGTGGATCGGCCTCGGCTATGTCTCGGTGTTCAGCATGCTGATCGGCTTCGTGTTCTGGTATCGCGGCCTCGCCCTGGGCGGGATCGCCGGGGTGGGCCAGTTGCAGCTTCTGCAGCCCTTCTTCGGCCTTATGCTGGCAGCGGCGTTTCTGCACGAGACCATCGCCTGGAGCATGCTGGCCTCGACGGTGGCGGTCGTGTTCTGCGTCGCCGGCGCCAGGCGCTATGCCTGACCACCCGGCGCGAAGTCGCGAACCGGCTCGCGGGCGGCGAGTTCCGCCAGCATGGCGAGCGCGGTGAGCACGGAAAGCCGGCGCACGCCGGCACGGTCCTGCCCGGCGAACACCTCCCGCCGCACGAGGACCTCTCCCCCGCGATTGCCGGCGGCGAAGTGGACGAGGCCGACCGGCTTCGCTGCCGAGCCGCCGCCCGGGCCGGCAATGCCGGTGATCGAGACCCCGAGCGAGGTTCTGGCGACGCGCAGCAGGCCGGTCACCATCTCGCGTGCGGTCTCCTCGCTTACCGCGCCATGGGCGTCCAGCGTCGCCGGCGACACGCCGAGCATCTCCTGCTTGGCGGCGTTGGAATAGGTGACGAAGCCGCGGTCGACCACGTCGGAGGAACCGGCGATGTCGGTCAGCGCACCGGCGACGAGACCGCCGGTGCAGGATTCGGCGGTGGCGACGGTGAGCCCGCGCGCGCGGCAAAGGTCGAGCACGCGAATCGCCTCCAGGTCGATGGCATCCCGTGTCTGGCCCATGGGCGCTCTCCTCTCAGTCGATCCAGGGCAGGCGGACGGTCGCCGCCGCCAGCGCGGCAATGCCCTCGCGCCGGCCGGTGAAGCCCAGTTGCTCGCTGGTCGTGGCCTTCACGCTGACCCGCGCCACCGCGATGTCGAGAATGGCGGCGATCCGCGCCCGCATCGCCTCGCGGTACGGGCCGATCTTCGGCGCCTCGCAGATCACTGTGGCGTCGAGATGGGCGATGCGCCCGCCCGCCGCCCGCACCAGGCCGGCGGCGTGGGCGAGGAACTGGTCGGAGGCGGCGCCCTTCCATTGCGGGTCGGACGGCGGGAAGTGATGGCCGATATCACCGCTGCCGATGGTCCCGAGCAGAGCGTCGGTCAGAGCATGCAGCACCACGTCGGCATCGGAATGGCCGGCGAGGCCGTGCGTGTGGGGGATGCGCAGGCCGCCGAGCACCACATGGTCGCCGGGACCGAAGGCGTGGACGTCGAATCCGGTGGCGGTGCGCACATCGGCCAGTCCAGCCAGCAGGCGGCGTTCGGCGGTCACGAAATCCTCCGGCGTGGTGAGCTTGATGTTGGCGGGGTCGCCGGCAAAGGCCGCCACACGGTGCCCGGCGGCCTCCGCCACCGCCGCGTCGTCGGTCAGGTCGTCCGCGCCCGCCTGCGCCCGATGCGCGGCGGCGATCATCGCGTAGCGGAAGGCCTGCGGGGTCTGCACGCCGCGCAGGGCGTTGCGGTCGGGACCGGTGGCGAGAAAGCCGGGCGCGGCCACCGCCTTGATCGTGTCGACGAGCGCCAGCGCCGGCACCGCCGCGCCCTGCGCGGAGGCCATGGCGATGGCTTCCGCCACCAGCCGGGCGGAGACGAAGGGGCGGGCCGCATCATGGATCAGCACCAGCTCGGGCGGGTCCTGCGCCAGCGCCTCCAGCCCGGCCCGCACAGAGGCCTGCCGCGTGGCACCGCCCGCCACCGGCGCCAGCACCCCATCGAGGCCGGCAAGGGCGGCGTCGCAAAGCTCGGCATGTCCGGGCGAGATAACCGGCAGCACGTTGCGGATGCCGGGCTGGCCGATGAAGCCCGCGAGCGTGCGGCGCAGCACCGGCACCCCTCCCAGCGACCGGTATTGCTTGGGCAATCCTTCGCCCGCCCTCTGGCCGCTGCCGGCCGCCACCACGATCACGTCCGTGCGCATCCGCGTATGCATCCGCCCTTCCGCTGACTGCCGCTTCATCAGCGCAGACTTGCCCCGCCGGCTCGTTTAGCGCAAAAGCGGCACCTGATTGCAAAAGATTTGACGTAAGCCCTTCGCATGGGTTGATGCTGCGCTCGGCATGGCTATTATATAGGCACCGCTGGTCGGGCTTATTAAATGTGCATCGAGTGATCGCCGCTTGACCCTTTGTTTTTCCGCCGTCGCCCCTCTTCAGATCGGCACCGTTGAGGTGCCGGGCTCGGTCGTGCTCGCGCCCATGGCCGGCATTACCGACGCGCCGATGCGGCGCATGGCGCTGCGCTACGGCGCGTCGCTGGCGGTGTCGGAGATGGTGGCCGCCGGCGCGCTGGAGACCGGACACGAGGAAACCCTGCTGCGGGCGGAAGGGGCGGGGGTGGCGCTGCACGCCGTCCAGCTCGCCGGCAACGAGCCCGCCTTGATGGCCCGCGCCGCCCGCCTGGCCGAGGCCGCCGGGGCCGCGCTCATCGACATCAACATGGGGTGCCCGGCCAAGCGGGTCACCACCGGGCTCGCCGGCTCGGCGCTGCTGCGCGACCTCGACCTCGCCACCCGCATCATCGCGGCGGTGGTCGGCGCGGTGAGGGTGCCGGTGACGCTGAAGACCCGGCTCGGCTGGGACGAGGGCGCGCCGGTGGCGCCCGAACTCGCCCGCCGCGCCGAGGATATCGGCGTGCAGATGATCACCATTCACGGCCGCACCCGCTGCCAGTTCTACACTGGCCGCGCGGACTGGGCGGCGATCCGCGCGGTCAGGCAGGCGGTGCGCATCCCCGTGCTCGCCAATGGCGACCTCGTCGATTTCGCCGACGCCACCGCGATGCTGGCGGCCTCCGGCGCCGACGGCGTGATGATCGGTCGCGGGGCGCAGGGGCGTCCCTGGTTTCCCGGGCAGGTCGCCGCCTTCCTGCGCACCGGCCGGGCGCCCGCCGACCCGCCGCTCGCCGAACAGCGCGACGTGCTGATCGAACTCTATGAGGGCTGGCTCTCGCATTACGGCCGCTCCCTCGGCATGCGCTGCGCCCGAAAGCATGTCGGCTGGTCGCTGGCCGCGGCCGCGGCGAGCGCTGGCCGCGCACCCGAAGCCGCCGCCCTTTGGCGCAAGCGACTTCTTACCCTCGAGGACCCGGCGCGCGTCGTCTCCGGAATCCGCGACGCCTATGACGACATTGGATGGAGAGAAGCTGCATGAATTCGGTTTCCTCGCAACGTCCGGGCCTGCGCGACGGGAAAGCGACCGCGGAAGCCGTCGTCAATGCCCTGCCGCATCCGGTGATCACGGTGGCGGAGGACAATCGACTGGTCGACGCCAATGTCGCCGCCGAAGCCTTCTTCGAGGCCTCGCTCGCGGTTCTGGTGCGTCATCGGTTGCAGGAATTCGTGCCCTTCGGCAGCCCGATCCTGTCGCTGGTCGAGCAGGTGCGCACACGCGGCGCGGCCGTGAACGAATACCGCGTCGACCTCGGCACGCCGCGCAATGGCGGCGAGCGCATCGTCGACATCCATGTCGCGCCGTTGTCGGAAGTGCCCGGCCATGTCGTCATCATGCTGCAGGAGCGCACCATTGCCGACAAGATGGACCGCCAGCTCACCCATCGCGGCGCCGCCCGCTCGGTGACCGCGCTGGCCTCGATGCTGGCGCACGAGATCAAGAACCCGCTGTCGGGCATTCGCGGCGCGGCGCAGTTGCTGGAGCTTTCCGCCAGCGACGACGACCGCTCGCTGACCCGGCTGATCACCGACGAGGCCGACCGTATCGTCAAGCTGGTCGACCGCATGGAGGTGTTCTCCGACGAGCGGCCGATCGAACGCGAGCCGGTGAACATCCACGCGGTGCTGGAGCATGTGCGCACGCTGGCCAGCACCGGCTTTGCCCGCCACATCCGCTTCGTCGAGGAGTACGACCCCTCGCTGCCGCCGGTACTCGCCAATCGCGACCAGCTGGTGCAGGTGTTCCTCAACCTGGTGAAGAACGCCGCCGAGGCGATCGGCGATTCGCCGGACGGCGAGATCCATCTCACCACCGCCTTCCGCCCCGGCGTGCGGCTGATGGTGCCCGGCGCCCCGGCGCGGGTCAGCCTGCCGCTCGAATTCTGCGTGCGCGACAACGGCCCCGGCGTCCCGGAGGACCTGATGCCGCATCTGTTCGATCCCTTCGTCACCACCAAGCCGACCGGTACCGGCCTCGGCCTTGCCCTGGTGGCAAAGATCGTCGGCGACCATGGCGGCATCATCGAATGCGACAGCCAGCCGCGCCGCACCACCTTCCGTGTCCTCATGCCCATGTATCGCGCCGCCCGCGGTACCGAGAAGAGTTGAGAACCGCCATGCCGACGGGAAGTATCCTGGTTGCCGATGACGACGCCGCCATCCGCACCGTGCTCAATCAGGCGCTGTCGCGGGCGGGTTACGAGGTGCGCTCCTGCGGCAATGCGGCGACGCTTTGGCGCTGGGTCAGCCAGGGTGATGGCGACCTTGTCATCACCGACGTGGTGATGCCCGACGAGAACGCCTTCGACCTGCTGCCGCGGATCAAGAAGGTGCGCCCGGACCTGCCGGTCATCGTCATGAGCGCGCAGAACACCTTCATGACCGCGATCCGCGCCTCGGAGAAGGGCGCGTATGAATACCTGCCCAAGCCCTTCGACCTGAAGGAGCTGATCTCCATCGTCGGCCGCGCCCTGTCCGAGCCGAAGAAGCCGGAGAACGCGCTGAAGGGGCTGGGCGACGACGCCGACAACATCCCCCTGGTCGGCCGCTCCCCGGCGATGCAGGACATCTACCGCGTGCTGGCGCGGCTGATGCAGACCGACCTCACGGTGATGATCGCCGGCGAGAGCGGCACCGGCAAGGAACTGGTGGCGCGGGCGCTGCACGACTACGGCAAGCGCCGCAACGGGCCGTTCGTCGCCATCAACATGGCGGCGATCCCGCGCGACCTGATCGAATCGGAGCTGTTCGGCCACGAGAAGGGGGCCTTTACCGGCGCCAATGCCCGCTCGGCCGGTCGCTTCGAACAGGCGGAAAGCGGCACGCTGTTCCTCGACGAGATCGGCGACATGCCGATGGAGGCGCAGACCCGCCTGCTGCGCGTGCTGCAGCAGGGCGAATACACCACGGTCGGCGGCCGCACGCCGATCAAGACCGATGTGCGCATCGTCGCCGCGACCAACAAGGACCTGCGTATCCTGATCCAGCAGGGCCTGTTCCGCGAGGATCTGTTCTTCCGCCTCAACGTCGTGCCGCTGCGCCTGCCGCCGCTGCGCGAGCGCGCCGAGGACGTGCCGGACCTCGCCCGCCACTTCTTCCTGCAGGCGGAGCGCGAAGGCCTGCCGCGCAAGCAGATCGACGCCGCCGCGCTCGACCGGCTGAAGCGCTACCGCTGGCCGGGTAATGTCCGCGAGCTGGAAAACCTGATCCGCCGCCTCGCCGCGCTGTACCCGCAGGAGGTCATCACCGGCTCGATCATCGAGGCCGAGCTGTCGACGCCCATCTCCCCGCCATCACCGGAGGAAAACGGGCAGGACGAAACGCTGTCGGCTTCGGTCGAACGGCACCTAAACACCTATTTCGGCGGCTTCGGCGACAATCTGCCGCCGCCCGGCCTCTATCACCGCATCCTCAAGGATGTGGAATACCCGCTGCTCTCCGCCGCGCTGGCGGCAACGCGCGGCAACCAGATCAAGGCGGCCGAACTGCTCGGTCTCAACCGCAACACGCTGCGCAAGAAAATCCGCGATCTGGACATCCAGATAATCCGCACCAGTCGGTGAGCAACGCGCGCCCTCGCGAAATAAAGCGGGGGCGGCTCGCCAATGTCACATTTTAGCACCAGTGTCGTATCATTGCATCAGTGGCGCGTGCCGATTCCCGGCCGCCGAAGTGGTGACGGATGAGCGACGCTCCGACTCGCGGTACCGACAGGCAGGATGCGCTCGATCTCGGCGGGATGGGTTTCCGTTTCTCGCTGTGGGGTCTGGCGCCGCTGGCGGTGCTGCTGGCGCTGTTAATGGCGCTGGCCAGTTTCATCATCCTGATCGGCATCACGCCGCTGGTGCCCTCGCAGGATGTCGTCATCGTCGTGCTGTGCCTCAACGGCGTGATGTCGGTGGTGTTGATCGGCATCGTCGGCCGCGAGGTGTGGCGCATCGTCAAGGCGCGCAAGCGGGGCAGGGCGGCGGCGCGGCTGCACGTGCGCATCGTCGGCCTGTTCGGCATCGTCGCGGTGGTGCCCGCGCTGCTGGTAGCGGTGCTGGCCAGCATCACGCTGGACAAGGGGCTCGACCGCTGGTTCTCGGTGCGTACCCGCTCCATCGTCGACAATGCGGTGTCGGTGGCCCAGACCTATGTGCGCGAGCACGCCTATTCGATCCGTGGCGACATTCTCGGCATGGCGCGCGACCTCCAGCGCATCCGGCCGCTGTGGGACCAGGACCGCAGCCGCTTCCGACAGGCGTTGACGGCGCAGGCGGTGGTGCGCGGCATCCCGGCCGCGATGATCATCGACAAGAACCTCCAGGTGATCGATCGGGCTACCATCCGGGTCGGCCGCGAATTCGTCGTGCCGGCGAATCTGGCGTTGAAGGACGCGACCGAAGAGCAGCCGCTGATCTACCTTCCCGGCGACGCCGACTATGTCGGCGCGGTCATCCCGCTCAAGGATTTCGGCGACCTCTACCTCTATGTCGCGCGGGCGGTCGACCCGCGGGTGATCGAATATCTCAAGGAGACGCAGGCCGCCGTCGTCGACTATCGCGACCTCGAACAGCAGCGTGTGGGCGTGCAGGTGGCGTTCGCGGTGCTGTACGCGGTGATCTCGCTGACCGTGCTGCTCTGTGCCGTCTGGCTCGGCATCCATTTCGCCAACCGGCTGGTGGCACCGATCCGCCGGCTGATCGGCGCCGCCGACCTCGTCGCCGCCGGCAATCTCTATGTCGAGGTGCCGGTGCGCCGCACCGAGGGCGATCTGTCGAGCCTCGCCGAAACCTTCAACAAGATGACGCAGGAGCTGCGCACCCAGCGCGACGACCTCGTCCATGCCCGCGACCAGATCGACACCCGCCGCCGCTTCACCGAGGCGGTACTGTCCGGCGTCGGCGCCGGCGTCATCGGCCTCGATTCGATGGGACGCATCTCGATCATCAACCGGCCGGCGGAAAAGCTGCTCGGCGTGCTTGAGGCGGACGTGCTCGGCAGCGAGTTCGGCACGGTGGTGCCGGAAGTGGCCTCGCTGCTCACCCAGGCGATGGAGGTCGGCGAGCGCAGCGTGCAGGCCAACACGACGCTGACCCGCAACGGCCGCGACCGGGTGATCGCGGTGCGGGTGACCACCGAGCAGTCGCGCGAGGCCGAGCATGGCTGGGTCGTCACCCTCGACGACATCACCGAGCTGGTCGTGGCGCAGCGCAGCTCCGCCTGGGCCGACGTCGCCCGGCGCATCGCCCATGAGATCAAGAACCCGCTGACCCCGATCCAGCTCTCGGCGGAGCGGCTGCGCCGGCGCTACGGCAAGGTGATCGAGGCCGACCGCGAGGTGTTCGACCAGTGCACCGAGACCATCATCCGCCAGGTCGGCGACATTGGCCGCATGGTCGACGAATTCTCCTCCTTCGCCCGCATGCCCAAGCCGGTGGCCGAGTCGCAGGATGTGGGCGAGACCGCGCGCCAGGTGGTCTTTCTCATGCGGGTGGGCAATCCGGACATCGCCATCGACTTCGACGTGCCCGAGCAGCCGGTGGTCGCCCGCTTCGACCGCCGCCTGATCTCGCAGGCGCTGACCAACATCGTCAAGAACGCCACCGAGGCGCTGGCGGCGGTGCCACCCGAGGAACGCGGCGAGCCGCCACGGATCCAGGTGGCGGTGCACGCCAATGAGCGGATGGTGACGATCGACGTCATCGACAACGGCAAGGGGCTGCCGACCGAGAACCGGGCGCGGCTGCTGGAACCCTATGTGACGACCCGCGAGAAGGGCACCGGGCTCGGTCTCGCGATTGTGGGGAAGATCATGGAAGAGCATGGCGGCGGCATCGAGCTGGACGATGCCCCAAATGGGCGCGGCGCGTGGATCCGCCTGCGTTTCGCGCGTGATGGCGGCCCCACCGCCTCCAATGACGGAAAAGGCACCGGCGGAACGGCCGGTACCCGGCTGGTCGGCTGAAGGAGAACAAACAAATGGCGACGGACATTCTGATCGTCGACGACGAAGCCGATATTCGCGGGCTGGTCGCGGGCATACTGGAAGATGAGGGCTATGGCGCCCGCACCGCCAAGGACAGCGATGAGGCGCTGGCAGCCATCGAGGCGCGCCGGCCCAATCTGGTCTTCCTCGACATCTGGCTGGAGCGCTCCCGGCTCGACGGCCTGCAACTGCTCGAACTGATCAAGAAGAACCATCCCGACGTGCCGGTGGTGATGATCTCCGGCCACGGCACGATCGAGACGGCGGTGGCCGCCATCAAGCAGGGCGCCTACGATTTCATCGAGAAGCCGTTCAACTCCGACCGCCTCATCCTCGTCGCCGACCGCGCGCTGGAGACGCTGCGCCTCAAGCGTGAGGTGCGCGATCTCAAGCAACGCACGGCAGTTGCTCAACTTCTGGTCGGCAAGTCTTCTGTGATGAATCAGCTCCGGCAGGGCATTGAGCGGGTGGCCCCGACCAACAGCCGGATCATGATCGTCGGCCCGTCCGGCTCCGGCAAGGAGCTTACGGCGCGCATGATCCACGCCGCCTCGGGGCGGGCCAACGGGCCGTTCGTCGTCATCAACGCCGCCGCCATCACGCCCGAGCGCATGGAGGTCGAGCTGTTCGGCGTCGAGGTCGGGGAAGGGCAGGGCCGCCAGGTCGGCGCGCTGGAGGAAGCGCATGGCGGCACGCTGTTCATCGACGAAATCGCCGACATGCCGCGCGAGACCCAGAATCGCATCCTGCGCGTGCTGGTCGACCAGAACTTCCTGCGCGTCGGTGGCGCCACGCGGGTCTCGGTCGATGTGCGCATCATCTCCTCTACCGCGCGAAATCTGGAGAAGGAGATCGCCGAGGGCCGCTTCCGCGAGGATCTGTACCACCGGCTCGGCGTCGTGCCGGTGCGGGTGCCCCCGCTCGCCGAGCGGCGCGAGGACGTGCCGGAGCTGGTCGAGTTTTTCCTCGACCAGATCTCGCAGTCGACCGGCCTGCCGCGCCGGCGGGTGGCCGACGACGCGCTCGCCGTGCTGCAGTCGCATGACTGGCCGGGCAATGTCCGCCAGCTGCGCAACAACATCGAGCGGCTGCTGATTCTGGCCTCCGGCGACGCCGAGGCGCCGGTGACCGCCGACATGCTGCCGCCCGATGTCGGCTCGCTGGTGCCAAGCCTGCCGAGCGGCAATGGCGGCGAACATCTGATGGGTCTGCCGCTGCGCGACGCGCGCGAGGTGTTCGAACGGGAATATCTCGTCGCCCAGATCAGCCGCTTCGGCGGCAACATCTCGCGCACCGCCGAATTCGTCGGCATGGAGCGCTCCGCGCTGCACCGCAAGCTGAAGGCGCTCGGCATCGGCTGAGCGCCCGTCGCGCGGGTGCAGGAAGATGTGCGGACCGCGCGCTCGGGCGGCTGTGGCGGTGCGCGAACCTGCTATAGAGTGACTCGCGAACAGCGCCGAAGGTACCTAAGCACGGTAACGACCGGCGCCGGCGGGTAGAGTGGGGTCGCCATGAAAGTCGTCATTTGCGGTGCGGGGCAGGTGGGGTTCGGTATCGCCGAGCGTCTGGCCGCAGAGCAGAACGACGTCTCCGTCATCGACACGTCGCCGCGCCTGATCCAGGCGATCACCGACACACTCGACGTGCGCGGCTTCGTCGGCCACGGCTCGCACCCCGACGTGCTGGCCCGCGCCGGGCTGGAGGCGGCGGACATGCTGATCGCCGTCACCCTGCACGACGAAGTCAACATGGTCGCCTGCCAGGTCGGCCACGCGCTGTTCGACGTGCCGACCAAGATCGCCCGGGTGCGGGCGCAGAGCTATCTGCAAGGCCATTGGCGCGACCTGTTCTCGCGCGACCATCTGCCGATCGACGTGGTGATCTCGCCGGAGCTGGAAGTGGGCGAGATGGTGCTGCGGCGCCTGTCGCTGCCGGGGGCGGTCGACACGGTGAGCTTCAACGACAGCAATGTCGTGGTGGTGGGGGTACGCTGCCAGGAGGACTGCCCGGTTCTCGACACGCCGCTGCGCCAGCTGACAGACCTCTTTCCCGATCTACGCGCCGTCGTGGTGGCGGTCTATCGCGACGGCAAGACCTTCGTGCCGCGTTCGACCGATTCGCTGCTGGCCGGTGACCTCGCCTATTTCGCCGCCCATTCCGACCAGGTGAGCCGCACGCTGTCGATCTTCGGCCATGACGAGCCGCCGGCGCAGCGCATCGTCATCGGCGGCGGCGGCAATATCGGTCTCTATGTCGCGCGCGAGCTGGAGCAACGCAACCCGAAGGCGCGGGTGAAGATCATCGAGGACAGCGTTCCGCGCGCCGAGGAGATCGCCCAGCAATTGTCGCGCACCGTGGTGCTGCGGGGCAGCGCCCTCGACCGGGCGATCCTTGAGGAGGCCGCCGTCGGTGACGCGGACACGATGATCGCGGTCACCAATGACGACCGCGTCAACATCCTCTCCTGCCTGCTCTCGCGCGAGCTGGGCGCCAAGCGCATGCTGTCCCTGCTCAACGATCCGGCCTATCCGGCCTTCGCCCGCGGGCTCGGCATCGACGCTTATGTGAATCCGCGCCAGATCACTGTCTCCAAGATCCTGCAATATGTCCGCAAGGGGCGCATTCGCGGCGTGCACTCGCTGCTGAACGGCGACGGCGAGGTGATCGAGGCCGAGGCGCTGGAGACCTCGCCGCTGGTCGGCAAGCCTCTGCGCCAGCTCGATCTGTTCGACGGCATGCGCATCGGCGCGGTGATCCGCGCCGGGCGGGTGCTGCTGCCGCGCGGCGATACCGTGATCCAGGCCCGCGACCGGGTGGTGATGTTCGCGCTCGCCGACAAGGTGAAACGGGTGGAGCAGTTGTTCCGGGTGAGCCTTGAATTCTTCTGAGCGGCGGCCATTGGGAGGCGGCAGGACATGATCGCGGTCGCCCGTTACAGCGCCCAGACCGCCGGCGTGATGGCGGGGTTCCTGCTGCTCTCGGCGCTGGTGTCGCTGTTCCGTAACGAGCCGGGCGCCGACATCTTCCTGATGACCGCGCTGCTCACCGTGTTCGGCGCCGGCGCGGTCTATCTCGCCGTGCGCCATCGCGCCGGGCGCCTCGACCGGCTGGCCGCCTATGGGCTGCTGCTGGTGCTGTGGATCGGCGTCCCCGTGGTCGCCGCCGTCCCGATCGCCGCGACCACCTCGCTCAGCCCGTTGCATGCGTGGCTGGAGGCGGTCTCGGCCTTTACCACCACCGGCCCGGTGCAGATCCACGCGATCGAGAACGTGCCGCGGGCCACGCTGGGCTGGCTGCTGACGCTGCAATGGGCCGGCGGCCTGCTCTCTCTCGTCGGCTTCGTCGCGGTGCTGGGGCCGGCCGGAATGGGCGGGCTGCCGGACCGCAGCGCCCGCGCCGACCTCGTCGCCGCGACCCACCAGACGACACTCGACGATGCGCTGCGGCTGGTGCTGCCGATCTATCTCGGCGCGACGATCCTCTGCACGCTGACGCTGTTCCTGCTTGGCGTGAGGCTGTTCGAGGCGCTCGGCCTCGCCGGCGCCGCGCTCTCGACCGGCGGCCTGCTTCCCGACGCGGACGGCATCGCCGCCTATGGCCATTTCAGTATCAAAGCGGTGCTGATCGTCTTCATGCTGGTTGGCGGCACCAGCGTGCTGTGGCACCGCATGCTGCTCACGCGACGCATTAGAAATGCGTTGGGACAGTATGAAAACATAGTCTTTTTTGTTCTATGTGGGGGTCTCGGGCTTGCCGCGGCAGCGATCGGCTTCCGCGCCGGCGAAGGAAAGCTGTCCGTTCCGCTGGCGCTGGAGGACGGCCTGTTCGCTGCCGTTTCGCTGGTCACCACCTCCGGCATCGAGCCACATGGCGGCGCCTTTGCCAGCCTGCCGGTGGCGCTTGTGCTGGCGGTGATCTTCGTCGGCGGCGCCAGCTTCTCAACCGCCGGTGGCATCAAGATCTACCGCGCCGGCATCATGGTACTGCAGAGCCTGCGGGAACTGGAGCGGCTGGTGCATCCCAGCGCCGTGCACCCGCGCCGGCTCGGTCAGCAGAACGTGACGCTGCAGATGATGAAGGCGATCTGGATCATGTTCGGCGTCGCCTGTTCGACGATTGCGGCGCTGACGGTCGCGCTCGCGCCGTCCATGCCGAGCTTCGAGGCGGCCTTCGTCGCGGTGATGGCAGCGCTGAGCAATGTCGGGCCGGTCTATACGGCGGGCTGGCAGCCGGAGGTGAGCTGGCCGGACTGGGGCGCGCTGCCGGCCTATGCGCAGATTATACTGGCGCTCGCCATGATTCTCGGACGGCTGGAGATCCTCGTCGTGCTGGGCCTGGCCAATTTCGCGCTGTGGCGGCGCTAGGAGCTTTTGCGATCCGGTGGAAGCACCTTGTCAACAAGAAGGTGCGCTCGATTCAACGAGCTGACGGTGGAGACCGACGATGTCGCGTATTGCCTATGTGAACGGCGCCTACCTGCCGCATGCCGATGCCGGCGTGCATGTCGAGGACCGCGGCTACCAGTTCGGCGACGGCGTTTATGAGGTGTGCGAGGTGCGCGCCGGCCATATGGTGGACGAGCGCCGCCACCTGGAACGGCTGGTGCGGTCGCTGAATGAACTGCGCATTCGCCTGCCGATGCCGCTCGCCGCGCTCGGCGTGGTGCTGCGCGAGACCATCCGGCGCAACCGCGTGCGCAACGGCCTAGTCTATCTGCAAGTGACGCGCGGCGTGGCGCGCCGCGACCATTATTTCCCCGATCCGGCGACGCCGCCCTCGCTCGTGGTCACCGCGCGTTCGGTCGACCCGGCGAGGGCCGACGCCGTGGCGGGGGAGGGGATCGCGGTCATTACCGTGCCGGACAATCGCTGGGAGCGGGTCGACATCAAGACCATCGGCCTGCTGCCCAACGTGCTGGCGAAGCAGGCCGCCAAGCAGGCCGGCGCGCGCGAGGCGTGGTTCGTCGATGCGTCCGGCCATGTCACAGAAGGCGGATCGACCAATGCCTGGATCGTCACCGGCGACGGCCGGCTCGTCACCCGCCCGGCGGAAGGCGGCATCCTGCGCGGCATTACCCGGACAGTGATGCTGGAGGTCGCCGAGGCGCTGCAACTGCGCGTCGACGAGCGCCCCTTCACGGTGGCGGAAGCCCGGGCGGCGCGCGAGGCCTTCGTGACCTCGGCGACCAACCTCGCCACGGCCGTGGTGCGAATCGACGGCCACCTCATAGGCGACGGCCGCCCCGGCGCGGTGGCGCGCGCCCTGCGGGAAAACTTCCACAAATATGCCCAGACCGGCCGCTGAACCGGGAACTTGTCCCCGCGCGGGCTTGACGCCGGCAATGAAAGACCTTGCCAAGCGTCACCAACTTGGCGAAAGCATCTTGCGCGCAAGGCATGGTGTGCCATGTTTGGGGCGCACGTCTTCATGGTTGTCCGCTCCCGGACGGAGCGAACAGGTGAAGGCGACCGCGCCGAGCGACGACCAACAACAAACAAACGGATCAAAAAATCATGGCCGCGGAACGTTCTCAGAACCTCCAGGACACCTTTCTCAACCACGTCCGCAAGAACAAGACGCCGCTCACCATCTTCCTGGTCAACGGCGTGAAGCTTCAGGGAGTCGTCACCTGGTTCGATAATTTCTGCGTGCTGCTGCGCCGCGACGGCCACTCGCAGCTCGTCTACAAGCACGCCATCTCGACCATCATGCCCGGCCATCCGGTTCAGCTGTTCGAGCCGGACGAGACCGGCGAGAAGGGCTGATTTTGGAGCTTAAGACCTCCCGCCGGCCGCCGGCCGGCCGTGCCGCCGGCCTGCCCGTCGACCATGAGACATCCGGCGACGCCACCCGCGTGGTCGTCATCGTTCCGCATCTCACCCGCCGCGGGGGAGGGGCCGACGATGTCCGTCGCTCGCCGGAGGCGCGGCTGGACGAAGCGGTAGGGCTCGCCCTCGCCATCGACCTCCGTGTGGTCGGCAGCCTGCTGGTCGGGCTATCGCAGGTACGCCCGGCGACCTTTCTCGGCGCCGGAAAGGTCGATGAGGTCGCCGGCATCGTGAAGGCGGAGGAGGCGGGGCTGGTCTTCGTCGACGCCCCGCTCAGCCCGGTGCAGCAGCGCAACCTGGAAAAGGCGTTTTCCGCCAAGGTCATCGACCGGACAGCTCTGATTCTGGAAATCTTCGGTCAGCGTGCCCGCACCAAGGAAGGCGTGCTGCAGGTGGAGCTCGCCCACCTGAATTATCAGCGCAGCCGGCTGGTGCGCTCCTGGACCCATCTGGAGCGCCAGCGCGGCGGCTTCGGCTTCCTCGGCGGCCCCGGCGAAACCCAGATCGAGGCCGACCGCCGGCTGATCGGCGAGCGCATCCTCAAGATCGAGCGCGAGCTGGAGCAGGTGAAGCGCACCCGCGCGCTGCACCGCGCCAGCCGCAGGAAAGTGCCTTACCCGGTGGTGGCGCTGGTCGGCTACACCAATGCGGGCAAGTCGACCCTGTTCAACCGGCTGACCCGCGCCGAGGTGATGGCGCAGGACCTGCTGTTCGCCACGCTCGACCCGACGCTGCGCGCCGTGCAGTTGCCCACTGGCGAACGGGTGATCCTGTCGGACACGGTGGGCTTCATCTCCGACCTGCCGACCCAGCTCGTCGCCGCCTTCCGGGCGACGCTGGAGGAGGTGATCGAGGCCGACCTGATCCTGCATGTGCGCGACATGTCGCATGACGATGCCGACGCCCAGGCGCATGACGTGAAGGGCGTGCTGGCCGATCTCGACATCGACCCGGAGGACGACCACCGCGTCATCGAGGTCTGGAACAAGATCGACCGGCTGGATGCGGAGAGCCGGGCCGGGCTGGTCAACACCGCCGCCCGGCGGGAAGGCGACGCCCGCCCGATTCCGGTCTCGGCCCTGACCGGCGACGGCATGGAGCCGCTGCTCGCGGCGATTTCGCGCCGCCTCTCGCGCGAGCGGGTCAGCCTCGCGGTCGATCTCGACGCGGCCGATGGCGGCAGCCTGAGCTGGCTCTATCGCCACAGCGAAGTGCTGGAGCGCCGCAGCGACGGGGAAGGGCACCTGCATCTGGCGGTGCGCGTGCCACCCGACCGCGCCGAGCAGATCGAGCGCCGCTTCGGCGCGCGGCGGATCAAGGGGACGGGCGAGGGGGCCTGAACGCCCTCCCCGAACATCAATCCCTGGCGGAAGGCGCGGTTTTCGCCGCCTGCCAGAGCGCTTCCATCTCGTCGAGACTGGCGGCGTCCGGCCGGCGGCCCTCATCGGCCAGCCGGTCCTCGATATAGGCGAAGCGGCGGACGAATTTCTGGTTGGTGCCGCGCAAGGCCGCTTCCGGATCGACGTCGAGATGGCGGGCGAGGTTGGCCAGCGCGAAGAGCAGGTCGCCGACCTCGTCGGCGGCCGCCGCACGGTCCCCGGCCACGATCTCCGCTTCCACCTCGTCGATCTCCTCGCGGATCTTGGCCAGCACCGGGCGCACATTGGGCCAATCGAACCCGACCTTGGCCGCCTTGTTCTGCAGCTTCACCGCGCGGGTGAGGGCGGGGGCCCCGGCCGGCACGCCGTCCAGTGCGCGACCCTGCTCCGGTTCCGGCGGCAGGCCGCGCCGGAGCCGCCGCTCGGCCCGCTCCGCCTTCTCCTCCGCCTTGATCGCGTCCCAGGCGGCATTCACTGCCGCGACGTCCCGCCCATGCGCGTCAGCGAACACATGCGGATGGCGGCGGATCATCTTCGAGGTGATGGCTTCCACCACGGCGCCGAAATCGAACGAGCCGCGCTCCTGCGCCATGCGAGCGTGAAAGACCACCTGCAGCAGCAGGTCGCCGAGTTCGTCGCACAGATCGTCGAGGTCGCCGCGGGCAATGGCGTCCGCGACCTCATAGGCCTCCTCAATGGTGTAGGGCGCGATCGAGGCGAAGTCCTGCGCCAGGTCCCAGGGACAGCCGGTCTCCGGTGCCCGCAGCGCGGCCATGATTTCCAGCAGGCGATGGATGTCACGAGAAGGCTTCAAATCCACGGCTCTTTCATTCGCAGAAGTCATATTATGGAAAATAACTAGCAAGGCGAAATATGTAGGGCGGCGTGAATCCGCCACCCTAAGGCGCTGTCAGAACTCGATTTTCATGCCGTCGAAGGCCGCCGTCACGCCCTCCGGCAAGTCGCGCATCAGCGTGGCGTAGTCGAGATCGGTGTGCAAATTGGTGAGCACGGCACGGCGTGGCTTCAGGCGCTCGATCCAGGCTAGCGCCTCGCCCAGTGAGAAATGCGTCGGGTGCGGCTTGGGTCGCAACGCGTCGACGATCCACATGTCGAGGTCCTCAAGATAAGGCAGGCTGTCGTCCGGCAGGTCGTGCAGGTCGCTGGAATAGGCCAGCCCGCCGATGCGAAAGCCATGCGAGATGATGCTGCCGTGGAACTGGCGGAAGGCTTGCGCCTCGATCGGCCCAGCCGGGCCATCGACACGGATCGTGTCGCCGGCATGGTAACGGTGCTCGGTGAGGATCGGCGGGTAGTCGCTGCCCGGCGGCGTCTCGAAGCAGTAGCCGAAGCGCTGGTGCAGCAGCACCGAGGTGTCCGGGTCGACATACACGTCGATGCGGCGCCGGTGCATGATGGTGAGCGGGCGCAGGTCGTCAATGCCGTGCGTGTGGTCAGCATGCTCATGGGTGAACAGCACGCCATCGAGACGGTCGACCTGGGCGCCGATCAGCTGTTCGCGCAAATCCGGCGAGGTGTCGATCAGCACCCGGGTCGGCTGGGCGATGCCGGGCTCGAAGCGCTCCGCCAGCATTGAGCAGCGGCGGCGGCGGTTGCGCGGCTCGTCCGGGTCGCAGGCGCCCCATCCCTGCCCGACTCGCGGCACCCCACCGGAGGAACCGCAGCCGAGAATGGTGAAGATGAACGCCATGGCGGGCGGAAGCCTCTAGGATGCGCGGGAGAACAGGCGGAAGAAATTCTGTGTGGTCAGCGCGGCAATCTCCTCGAACGGCACGCCGCGCGCCTGCGCCAGTATATGGGCGGTCTCCACCACATAGGAAGGCTCGTTGCGCTTGCCGCGATGGCTGTTGGGCGCGAGATAGGGCGCATCCGTCTCCACCAGCACCCGGTCGGCCGGCAGGCTGGCGGCGATCTCGCGCAGCGGTGCGCCGGACTTGAAGGTCAGGATGCCGGAGAACGAGACATAGCCGCCCAGCGCCACCGCGCGGCGGGCGAGGTCCGGCCCGGCGGTGAAGCAGTGCAGCACGAAGCCGAAGCCCCCCTTCCCGCTTTCCTCTTCCAGAATCGCCGCCACATCCTCGTCCGCGTCGCGGGCATGGATCACCAGCGGCAGGCCGGTGCGACGCGCCGCCTCGATATGCAGCCGGAAGCCGGTCGCCTGCGCCGCGCGCGGCGCAGTGTCGTAGTGATAGTCGAGCCCGGCCTCGCCGATGGCGACGACCTTCGGGTGGTCCGCTGCGGCCAGCAGTTCGTCGAGCGTCACGTCGGCTTCCTCACCGGCATTGTGCGGATGAGTGCCGACCGAGCAGAACACGTCGTCGAAACGCTCGGCGATCGCCCTCACCTCACCTGAGCGGCGCACCCGTGTGCCGATGGTGACCAAGCGGCCGATACCGGCGGCGCGCGCCCGCGCCACCACGTCGTCAAGTTCCGCGGCGAAGTCCGGGAAGTCGAGATGGCAATGGCTGTCGACGATCATGAGGCGGCCGGCGCCTCGGGCTCGACATAGCGCGGGAACACCCCGACCGGCGCCGGCAGCGCGGTGCCGCCGGCCAGCCGGCCAGCCTCGCCAAGGCTGGCGAAGCTGCGGCCTTCAGCCGGAATGGCAAGCAGATCCAGCAGCTTGCCGGCGCTTTCTGGGATGAAGGGTTGCGCCAGCAGGGCGACCTGGCGCACCACCTCCGCCGTCGTCCACAGCACCGTGCCAAAGCGCTCCGGCGCGGTCTTGCGCAATTCCCACGGCGCGGCACCGGCGAAATAGCGGTTGGCGTCGGCCACTACCGACCAGATGGCGGCGAGCGCGTTGTGGATCTGCTGCGCCTCCATCGCTTCGCGCACCTTGGTGCCCATGGCATCGGCGCTGGCGAGGATCGCCGCGTCATCCGCCGAGAGCAGGCCGGGCGCCGGCAGCGTGCCGCCGAGATTCTTGGCGATCATCGACAGCGAGCGCTGGGCGAGGTTGCCCAAATCATTGGCGAGGTCGGCATTGGTGCGGGCGACGATGGCGTCGTGGCTGTAAGAGCCGTCCTGGCCGAACGGGATCTCGCGCAGCAGGAAATAGCGCAGCGCATCGACGCCATAGGCACGTGCGAGGTCGAATGGGTCGATCACATTTCCGACCGACTTCGACATCTTCTCCCCGCGATTATGGATGAAGCCGTGGGCGAACACGGTCTTCGGCAACTCGATGCCGGCCGACATCAGGAAGGCCGGCCAGTACACCGCGTGGAAGCGGATGATGTCCTTGCCGATGATGTGCAGGTTCGCCGGCCAGAAGCGCTGGAAGCTCGCGCTCGCCATATCGGGATAGCCGACGCCGGTGATGTAGTTGGTGAGCGCGTCGACCCAGACATACATCACATGGTCCGGGTCGCCCGGCACCGGGATACCCCAGGAAAAGGTGGTGCGGCTGATCGACAGGTCCTGAAGCCCGCCCTTCACGAAGCTGGTCACCTCGTTGCGGCGCACCTCGGGGCGAATGAAATCCGGGTGGGCGTCGTAATAGTCGAGCAGTTTCTGCTGATAGGCGGACAGGCGGAAGAAATAGCTCTTCTCCTCGGTCCACTCCACCGGCGTGCCCTGCGGCCCGAGCCGCACGCCATCGGGGTTCACCGTGGTCTCGTCCTCGGCGTAATAGGCCTCGTCGCGCACCGAGTACCAGCCGGAATAGGCGCCGAGATAGATGTCGCCCGCCTCCACCATGCGCTGCCAGATCGCCTGGCTGGAGACCACATGGTCCTCGTCGGTGGTGCGGATGAAGCGGTCATATTCGACGCCGAGCAGCGCATCCATCTCCTGGAAACGGGTCGCGTTCTTGGTCGCCCATTCGAGCGGCGTCAGCCCCTGTTTTTCCGCCGTCTGCGCCATCTTCAGCCCGTGCTCGTCGGTGCCGGTCAGGAAGAAGACGTCATAGCCGTCGAGCTTCTTGAAGCGGGCGAGCGCGTCCGAGGCGATCTTCTCATAGGCGTGGCCGATATGGGGCGCGCCATTGGGGTAGTCGATCGCGGTGGTGATGTAGAAGGCGGGTCTCACGGCGGTTTCCTGCGGGGCGGCCGGCCGGCGCGCGATCAGGGGCGCAGGGCCTCGTTGAGCGACGCGAAGATCCGGAAGACGAGGGTCTTGCGATCGAGATTGTAGACTTCGGCGTCGACCGCAGCGCGGCGAACCTTCTCCCACACCTCCGGGAGGCGTGCAAGGCGGACGGAAGCGGTCTGGCGACGCCCGGTGGCATGGTCACTGATCCAGCCCTCGACCGTGCCGACGAAACTCGCCAACGCCCCTCCCCGGTCGCCCTGAAGTCGCTCGCCAAGCGCGTGCAGCGCCTTCGGTTCGACCTCCGACAGCGCATCGAGCAGCACCTTCGTCGCGTTGCGCACGGCGAGGCCGTCGCCCTCCAGCAGTGCCAGCGCCTCGCGCACGCTTCCCCCCGAGGCTTCCGCCGCCTCGGGGAAACGGCTGCGGTCGAGCGCGGGAAGGTTTACGCTCAAGGTTTCCAGCGCCTCCACCACCTGCGCCACCGTCAACGCGCGCAGCGGCACCATGCGGCAACGCGAGCGGATGGTGGGCAGCAGCCGCCCCGGCGCGTGGCTCACCAGCAGGAACAGCGAGCGCGTCGGCGGCTCCTCCAGCGTCTTCAGCAGCGCGTTGGCGCCCTGCGCGTTCATCTCGTCGAGCGTGTCGACGATGCAGACCCGCCAGCCGCCCAGCGCCGCCGTGGAGCCGAAGAAGCTGCGCACCCGCCGCACCGTCTCGGCCGGGATCATCGAGGGCAGCTTGCCGGCGTCGTTCGGCGTGCGCCGCAGTACCAGCAGGTCGGGATGCGACAGCGCCGCCACCTGCCGCGCGGCGGGATGGCCGGGATCGACGTCGATCGCATGTGCCGGCGCGGCTCCGCCCGAGAGCACGAAACGGGCGATGGTGTAGGCGAGCGTCGCCTTGCCGATTCCCTCCGCCCCGCCGAGCAGCAGCGCATGCGGCAGTCGCCCGGCGTCCCACGCCGTGCGCACCATGGCCTGCGCTTCCTCATGCCCGATCAGATGCGCGGTCTCGCGCGGGGCGGGCGCGGTGCCGAAGCGGTCGCCTTCGAGCGGCGCAGCGTCCTTCATCGGCGTTTCCTCCGGCGGGGCGCGGGCGGCTTCAGCCGCGACGACACCGCCTCCCAGATCGCCTCGGCCACCGTGTCGACCCCGGCGCCCGCATCGATCAGCACGCAGCGCTCGGGCTCGCGGACGGCGAGCGCGCGAAATGCCTCGCGCAGGCGGCGATGGAAGTTCAGCCCCTCGCTCTCGAAGCGGTCGGCTTTGCTCCCCGAGCGCGCGGCGGCGCGGGACAACCCCACCTCGGCGGGAAGGTCGAGGATCAGCGTCAGGTCCGGGCGGGTGTCGCCCACCGTCACCGCCTCCAGCGCCGCGATCAGGCCCGGATCGACATCGCCGAGTGCGCCCTGATAGACGCGCGTCGAATCGGCGAAGCGGTCGCACACCACCCAGGCCCCGCGCGCCAGCGCCGGGCGGATGGTGGCGTCGAGATGGTCGGCGCGGGCGGCCGCGAACAACGCGGCTTCGGCCAGCGGCCCCAGCGGCTTGGCGGCGCCCGAAAGGATGAGGTGGCGCATGATCTCGGCCCCGGTCGAGCCGCCCGGCTCGCGGGTCACGACCGCGTCGATGCCGAGGCCCTGCAGGCGCTCCAGCAGCCGGCGCACCTGCGTCGACTTTCCGGCCCCCTCCCCGCCTTCGAAGGTGATGAAGCGGCCGGGTCCGGTGGAGACCGCTCTCTTGGGCGCCGGCTTCGCCGCCGATCCGGGGGCGGATTTGGCCGCCGCCTTCTTCGTCGCCTTCGCCGGCTTCGGCTCGGCCTTGGCCGGTGCCCGGGCCTTCCTGGTCGATTCCGACCGGTCCGGCGGAGAGGCTGGTGCGGAGGCGTGCGGGGGCGGCGGCGTGCGGGCAGGCATGCTCAGCCCGTCAGCTTGGCGTAGCCCTGACGCAGCAGGCTCACGACCAGTTCATAGGCGCCGTCCATCGCCCGGCGCCACAGCGGCCCCGCCGGCACCGTCTCGGCCGCCACCAGCGGCGTTTCAAGCGCAAGCTGGTCGCCGCGATAGACCATCAGCCGTGCCAGCTCCTCGCCCTTCTTCACCGGTGCCGGAACCGGCCCCTCGAAGCGGATGCGCGCCACCAGTTTCTCGTCGCCCATGCGTGACACCAGCACGCGGATCGGCGCGTCGCTCGTCAGCGGCGCACCATTGCGCGCGCCGCCATAGAGCGTCGCCTCCCCGACGATCTGTCCGGGCTCGAACAAGGTGCGCGATTCGAACGAACGGAAGCCCCATTCGAGCAGCTTGCGGGCATCCTCGGCCCGCTCCTTCTCGCTCTTCGCACCCATGATGACGACGATGAGCCTCTGGCCGTTCTGGATCGCCGAGCCGACGACATTGAAGCCGGCATCCTTCTCGTAGCCGGTCATGAAGCCGTCGGCGCCCAAGCTCATGCCGAGCAGCGGGTTGCGGTTGTTCTGGCGGATCTTGTTCCAGAGAAAATCCGGCTCGCTGTAAATCTTGTAGAGGTCGGGATGCTCGCGAATGATGGACCCGGCAATCTTGGCCATGTCGCGCGGCGTCGTCTTCTGGTCGGGGTCGGCCAGCCCGCTGGAATTCACGAACACCGAGCCGGTCAGCCCGAGGCGCTTGGCCTCCTGGTTCATCCTGACCGTGAACGCCAGTTCGTTGCCAGAAATGCCCTCGGCCAGCACGATGGCGGCGTCATTGCCGGACGGGATAATAGCCCCGCGCAGCAGATCGCTGACCTTGATGGTACTGTTGACGGCAGCGAACATGGTGGAGCCGCCCGACGGCGCCCCGCCCCGTCGCCACGCATATTCACTCACCTTGAACTCGGTGTCCTGCGACAGCCGGCCGGCGTCGATCTCGCCGAACACCACGGCCATGGTCATCAGCTTGGCGATGCTGGCCGGCGGGCTGGGCGTATCGGCGGCGCGCTCGTACAGCACCGAGCCGCTATCGAAGTCCAGCAGGATCGCCTGCGGCGACGAGATGTCCGGTGCCGTCTGGGCCCTGCCCGGCAGCAGGCTCGCAATGAGGAATGTCAGCATGGCCAGCGATCCGGCCGCCCATCGCGTGGCCGTCGATACGCCGGCGGGCGACCGGCCCGGGAACATGATGCGCAACAGCCTCACGGCGATCCTCCCTGGCTCCGGGCAGAGTTAACAGCCGATCGCCGCCGCCGCAATGCGGCCGGCGGCTCGGCGTTGCCAGAACGCAGGCAGTCGGAACAGATCAGTACAGGCCGCGACCGGTATCGGCCGGCGCGTCGAAGCCCGTCGCGGCATAGCCCAGCACCGGTTGCGCGCCGACGACCCAACCGGTGGGCGCGGCGGCGGCGGGTACCGGCGCGGGCCGGATGGCCGGCGGAAGGCTCGCCACCTGAACGCCGGCAGAAGACGCCGGAGCAGCGACGCGCCGGGTTGCCGAAGCGGCGGGACGCGGTGCGGGAAGCGCGGCGGCCACCACGGCCTGCCGGGGTTTGCTGGCCACCCGCTGCGGGGCGATCGGCGCCGAGAAGGCTTCCGGCGCCTGCGCCACCTGCTGCCCGTCGGCCGGCTCACCGAGATCGAACGGACGGCTCGGCGGCAGCGGCACGTTGGCGGCGGACAGGCCGCGCAGCGAGCCGGCGGAGGCAACCATGACCGCGGGCGCATTGGCGGGCTTGCCGTTCATGCGCAGCGTGGAGGCGAGCTGGAAGTCGTCCGAGCCTTCCAGCGGCGCGCGCCCGACATATTCAACCCGCACGCGGGCGGTTCCGTTGTTCTTGAACCCGAGCAGGTCCGCCGCGCGCTTGGAGACGTCGATGACGCGGTTGCCGTGGAACGGGCCCCGGTCATTAACCCGGACCACCATGGAACGGTGGTTCTGCATATTGGTGACACGCACATAGGACGGCATCGGCAGCGTCGGGTGCGCGGCGGCGATGGAGTGCATGTCGAAGACTTCGCCATTGGCGGTCAGCCGACCGTGGAAATCATCGCCATACCAGGAGGCGAGGCCCTCGGCCCGGTACTTCTTCGGCTCGGCCGGCACATAGGTCTTGCCGGCGACCACATACGGCTTGCCGACACGGTAGGCGCCGCCGCCTTTGGGCACCGGCTGCCCGGCCGCGACAACGCGCGGGCTGGCGGAGACGCCGTATTTCGGGTCGATCTTGCTCGTCAGCGTGTTGCCCCCGGTGCAGTTGGCGACCAGCAGGCCGACACCGCACAGGGCCGCGATCCGGCCGAACCGGACCATCGCTCCACCCGCCGCGAGGCGGCTGGAAGCACGAGCAAGAGCAGGATAGGTCCCCATTCACCCCGAACCGTTCGTGAGCGCCGCTCCAGCCTGCCAGACCGGCAGACGAAGGGTGGCGCACCTCATTCAAGATCACCGCAAGATACCGACGATCCGGTTGTATGTCTCTCAAGAGGCTGTCCGACTGAGGCGAAAATGCGGCGCATCTCTCGACATGGTGAACGAAGTGTAAGTGACGAAGCGGAAAGGACATTTTCGCGCGGGTCGCATAGGTGTCGACGCACCCTGCACCCCGATTTGGGCCGCCGCGCG
>NZ_JAHBGC010000020.1:232868-661447 GCF_018390645.1 Ancylobacter dichloromethanicus | reverse complement strand
AGGGGCGAGGCGTCACATCATCCGTGTCCGCCCGGTCGCGCCGACCGGCGAGGTTGAGAGGTACTGGATCGAACAGCGCACCAGTTCGGGCAGGCTGGTCGCCCCAAGCTTGGCTTTGAGCGCCGAACAGGTGTTGGCGACCGTCTTGTAGCTGATCCCCAACTCGTCGGCGATGTGAGTGTAGTCCTTGCCCTCGGCGAGCAGCGACAGCGTCTGCAACTCCCGCGGCGTGATGTCGGCCAGCGGCGCGGTCTTGCGTGAGCCGAGCATCGCCACCTGCATGGCGAGGTCGTGGCTCATATAGGGCTGGCCGCGACGCACCCGCTCGAAGGCCTCCAGCAGCGCTCCGGACGAGGTGTCCTTGAGCACATAGCCATTGGCGCCGGCCTCCAGTGCGCGGCTGGCGATGACCGGATCGCCATGCATGGAGAAGACGAGGATCGGCGTGCGCGCATCCTGCATCCGCAGCCGGCGCACCAGCACCAGCCCGCTCAAGCCATTACCCTGCAGGGCGAGGTCGACGATGACCACGTCCGGCTTCTCGCGGCGGAACAGCCGGTAGCCGGCGAGCACGGTGCTGGCTTCCAGCACGCGCTCCACCCCCGCATCCTCCAGCAGCCGCCGGCAGCCCTGCAGCACGATGGGATGGTCGTCGATCACGAGCGCGCAGGTCATTGGGCGGCAAGCCTTTCCGGAGCGGCCGACAGGCCGAATTCGCAGGGGTGGGCGGGAATCGACACCTCGATACGGGTGCCGGAAGGCGTCGCCGGCAGGATACGCCAGACGCCGCCGAGGGCCCCGATACGCTCCTCCATGCCGATCAGCCCGAAACCGCGCGGCGCCCCGGCGGCGATGCCGCTGCCGTCATCCTCGATGATCAGGTCGAGCCGGCCCTCGAGGCGCGCGCCGCGCAGCGTGATGGCGATGTTGCGGGCGCCGCCATGGCGCAGCGCGTTGGTCACCGCTTCCTGGATGCAGCGATAGATGGTGATGTCGACACTGTCACCATAGCGCTCGGCAAGGCCCTCCGTCGCCAGCGCGACGCGGCGGCCGGGTGAGTGGCTCTCGAAATCAGCCACCAGGTCGGCGATCACCGCGGCCAGTGGCACATGGCCCAGCGCCATGGGACGAATCTTGCGCAGCAGGCGCCGGTTCAGCCCCTGTATGCGGTCGAGAATGTCGGTCATGGTCGCGATGCGCTCACCCATGCGCTGGGCCAGCGTGGGCTCGGCGCGGGCGGCGAGGCGGTCGATCGATTCGAGATTGGCGCGCAATCCGAACACGCAGGGGCCCAGTTCGTCGTGAAGGTCCGAGGCGATCTGCCGGCGCTCGTCATCCTGCACGCTTACCAGCCGCTCGTTCAGCCGTGCATTGTCGTCGCCGGCCGCCTTCAGCGCCACGCCGAGGGCGTTGAAGCGGTCGGCGATCAGCGCCAGTTCGCGCACGCGCGGCGGCGACAGCCGGTGTTCGAACCGCCCCGCCTCCAGCTCGTGCAAGCCGGCCGAAAGCGTGCGCAGCGGCATCAGCAGTCGGCCGAGCACGATATAGAGCGCCGCCAGTATGGCGATGTTGACCGCAATCGCGAGCAGGGCGAGATCGGACATGTCCTCCCACACTTCAGCAATCTCGTCGGAAGCCTCGCCAGCGACACGCACCTGCCCCACGGCCGCGCCGTTCTCGACGATGGGAATCACCATTTCCTGACGCTCCACCGTCACCAGCCGGGCGAACCAGGGCGGCACCTCCCCTTCGCTCCCCTCCTCCTCGTCGTCCGCCGGGGCGATGTCGACCGCGTTACCGGCCCGGTCCTCGATGCGGATGCGCACATGGCGCAGCCCGCTGATGTGCAGCGGCAGTTGCGTCAGCGAGCCGGCGGCACCGTCGGCACTGGCGAGCCGCTCCACCGTTTCCTGCACGAAGCGCTCGGCGACGGCGAGCGAGGACAGGATTTCGGTCTCGGTAGCGCGGCGGGCATTGGCGATGATGACCACCACCGCGACCAGCGCGGCGCATAGATTGATGGCGACCACGGCGGCCATCACCTGCCAGCGCAGCGAGCGCCGCTGCCACAGGCCGAAACGGGCCGTCCGGGGCGTCGTCCCGGGCAACAAGGCTTTCATGGCGTCGCGTCTCCGGCTTTCGAGGCGGGCTCGGCGCGCAGCGCGGCCAGCGCGGCGGGCCGGTCCATGCCCTGGACCCGCAGATTGTAATAGTGCTGGCACAGATCGCTGAAGCCGGCCCGCGACCCTTTCGCCGCCAGCGTGGAGAAATCGGCGATGATCTCCCGCGCCGACTCGCGGATGCCGATCTCCGACAGCATCGTCTCCAGCTGTACCGCGCGGTTGGCGATCATCCGGCTGGTCTCGCCGAAACGCTCATCGGCCCCGTCGAGCACGCCGCGCCACGCTGTGGTGGCCGGGTCCGTCGCGGCGACATCGGCTCCCGCCTCGCGGCTCGCCAGCCACAGCTCCGGTGCCGTGTCGTCGGTGGGCTGAAGCCAGGTCTTGCCCGCCACTGCGCCCTCGCCCGCCGCGACGACGCGCTCGCCCCGCTCCGGCCCGCTCTCGCCAGGACAGCCGGCAAGGCCGAAGGCGAGGACAAGGCCCAGCATCAGGCGAGGAAATGGCAACGGCAAGGTACTCATCTATACTTATAAACTTCTTATGAAGCGCAAACGCTCTACCACACAGGCACCCCGGCGCCAGCGCTGCGGGAAAGACCGGCACGGCGCCGCTCCACTGGCGAATGATGCGCCTCAACGTGCTGATATACAATCTTTTTTGATCGACTTAGGCAAGGCTTCCGGGAGCCGGCTGAGAATTATCTTGGTGATCGGGAAAAAGTTCCTGCCCCGAATTTCCATTCTGCCTAAAGACAATAAATCCGCAGACAGCGAACAATACTCCCACGACAAGCATACTCTTAAAAAATCATAAGAATTCTCCGCCACCTCCCAAGATATTCTCATGGAAAGAGCCCTGCCATGAGCGGGGGCGGCGAGGGATAAAAGAGACCCGCACGTCGACGGCGAAGCCGGGGCGCAGCGGGACGGCCTGGGACTAGGAAACGCGAGGGAATACCCAATGAGCCGACTGCACTCTTCGGTGTCCGCGGTCACCGTCGCCGCCGCTCTGGCGGCCGCGGTGAGCTTCGGCGCCTCGGCGCCGGCGGTTGCCAACGACAAGCTCGTCGAGCTGTCGAAAAGCACCGACAATTGGCCGATGACCGGCAAGAACTACAGCGCCAACAATTACAGCGAGGCGACCCAGATCAACAAGGAGAACGTCAAGCAGCTTCGTCCTGCCTGGTCGTTCTCCACCGGCGTGCTGTCGGGCCATGAGGGCACCCCCCTCGTCGTCGACGGCGTGATGTACATCCACTCGCCCTTCCCCAACACGACCTTCGCGGTCGGGCTGGACGATCCGGGCAAGATCCTGTGGCAGCACAAGCCGAAGCAGAACCCGACCGCCCGCGTGGTGGCCTGCTGCGACGTCGTCAACCGCGGCCTCGCCTACTGGCCCGGCAATGGCACGGTCGGCCCGCTGATCGTCAAGACCCAGCTCGACGGCCATGTCGTCGCCCTCGATGCCAAGACTGGCGAGGAGTTCTGGAAGCTTGAGAACTCCGACATCAAGGTCGGCTCGACGCTCACCATCGCTCCCTATGTGGTGAAGGACACGGTGCTGGTCGGCTCCTCGGGCGCCGAGCTCGGCGTGCGCGGCTACGTCACCGCCTACGACATGGCCACCGGCGCGCAGAAATGGCGTGCCTATGCCACCGGCCCGGACGAGGAAGTGCGCCTCGCCGACGACTTCAACAGCGCCAACCCGCATTACGGCCAGAAGGGCCTCGGCAAGGCGACCTGGGAAGGCGAGGCCTGGAAGATCGGCGGCGGCACCAACTGGGGCTGGTATGCCTTCGACCCGGACACCAACCTGTTCTACTACGGCTCGGGCAACCCGGCGCCGTGGAACGAGACAATGCGTCCGGGCGACAACAAGTGGACGATGACCATCTGGGGTCGCGACATCGACACCGGTAACGCCAAGTTCGGCTACCAGAAGACCCCGCACGACGAATGGGACTATGCCGGCGTCAACGTCATGATGCTCTCCGAGCAACAGGACAAGGAAGGGAAGATGCGCAAGCTTCTCACCCATCCCGACCGTAACGGCATCGTCTATTCGCTCGACCGCACCAATGGCGACCTCGTCTCGGCCGACAAGATCGACGACACGGTCAACTGGGTGAAGAAGGTCGATTTGAAGACCGGCCTGCCCGAGCGCGACCCGGAATACGGGACCCGCATGGACCACAAGGCCCGCGACATCTGCCCCTCGGCGATGGGCTATCATAACCAGGGACATGACTCCTACGATCCGGAGCGCAAGTCCTTCTTCATGGGCATCAACCACATCTGCATGGACTGGGAGCCCTTCATGCTCCCCTACCGTGCCGGCCAGTTCTTCGTCGGTGCGACCCTGTGGATGTATCCGGGCCCGAAGGGTGACCGCCAGACCTATGAAGGTCTCGGTCAGGTGAAGGCCTATGACGCCATCAACAACAAGTTCAAGTGGCAGGTGATGGAACGTTTCGCGGCCTGGGGCGGCACGCTCGCCACCGCTGGCGGCGTGATGTTCTACGGCACGCTGGACGGCTTCATCAAGGCGCGCGACAGCGACACCGGTGAACTGCTGTGGAAGTTCAAGCTTCCCTCCGGCGTTATCGGCCACCCGATGACCTACACCCGTGACGGCAAGCAGTACGTCGCCATCTATTACGGCGTCGGCGGCTGGCCGGGTGTCGGCCTGGTGTTCGACCTCAACGACCCGACCGCCGGCCTCGGCTCGGTGGGCGCCTTCAAGCAGCTCCAGCACTACACCCAGATGGGTGGTGGCGTGATGGTGTTCTCGCTCAATGGCGACGGCCCCTACAGCGATCCGAACGTCGGCGAGTACTCGACGGACGTGATGCAGGGCGGCGGCTGACACCCGCCAGACGCGCCGCCTGCCGCGCCTGGCGCGGCGGGCGGCGCTGTCTCCGAAGGCCGATTGTCCGGCAGCTGACTGTTCGGCTCCTGCCGGATGCCAGGCGGAAGGGGCGGCGCGCGCCTGATGGCAGCGTGCCTCCCCTACCCCGCACGATCTCTCGAACTAGAAAAATCTCGTCCAGGAGGACCCAAAATGTCCACGCGACAGGTCGTCAGCCGGCTCGCCATTGCCGCCGGGCTCGCTCTTTCCGGTTTCGCCTTCGCCGGGCACGCGGACGCCGCGACCGTCGAGGCGGACAAGGCCGGGGGCCGCAACCCCGATGAATTGCGCATCTGCGCGTCCAATGCCGAGGCCCCGTTCTCCGCTCCCGATTCCACCGGCTTCGAGGACCGCATCGCCACCGTCCTGGCGCAGGCCATGGGCCGCAAGGTGGTATTCGTGCGCAGCGACCAGCCCGGCATCTATCTGGTGCGCGACCAGCTCGACAAGAACAATTGCGACGTGGTGATGGGCGTCGATGTCGGCGACGAGCGCGTGCTCATCTCCACGCCCTATTACCGTACTTCTTACGTGCTGGTGACCAAGGCCGAGCGCGGCATCACCACCGGCGACTGGGAAGACCAGCAGATCAGGGACCAGACCCGTTTCGCGGTGCGCTTCTACTCGCCCGCCGAGACCATGCTCAAGCGCATCGGCCGCTTCGAGGACAATGCGGCCTACATGTACTCGCTGGTGAACTTCAAGTCCCGCCGCAACCAGTGGATCCAGGTGCCGGGCGACCGCATCGTGACCGAGGTCGCGTCCGGCGAGGCCGATGTCGGCATCGCCTTCGCGCCCGAGGTGGCGCGCTATGTGAAGAATTCCTCCACGCCGCTGCGCATGACGGTCATCACCCGAGACATCGACCGGCCCAACGATACGCCGATCCCGATGCATTACGACCAGGCGATCGGTGTGCGGAAGAACGATCCGGCCCTGCTCAAGGAGATCAACGAGGCGCTGCAGAAGGCGCGTCCGCAGATCGAGCAGATCCTGACGCAGGAAGGCATCCCGCTGCTTGAACCCAACACCTGATGCCGCCTTCCGACGCACCGGCCGTGTCCGCCGGGCCGCTGGTGCGCCCCCGATCTCTCGCTGTGAACAAGGTTCGATGACGAAGACGATTTTCACGAAGAAGGCGGCCGCCCTGCTGCTGGCCGGCGCCCTCGGGGCCGGCGTGCTCGGGGTCGGCGCCCGTGCCGCGATCATGCTGAGCAACACCATCACCGGGCAGCCGCTCGACCTCTCCGAAGCGCCGGAAGAGGGCCGCGACACCAAGGCGGTGAAGGTCTTTCTGGAGACGGGAAAGAACATCTACAACGAGGATGCCGTCTGCCTGCCCAAGGCGCATGAAATCTTCCTGTCCATGTGCTCGGGCTGCCATGGCCATTATGCCGAGGGCAAGATCGGCCCCGGCCTCAACGATTCCTACTGGACCTATCCGAAGAACGAAACCGACCAGGGCTTGTTCGAGACGGTGTTCGGCGGCGCCAACGGCCAGATGGGCCCGATGTACGGCGCGCTCAACATGAACGAGATGCTGCTCGCCATGGCCTGGGTCCGGCATCTCTACAAGGACGATCCGAAGGGTGCCGTGTGGCTGAGCGACGAGCAGCGCAGCACGTTCAAGCCCTTCGACGCGAACGCCAAGCATGTCGAGCCAGCCGAAGAGCTGCCCGAGGCGTGCGGCGGGCCGGCGGGCTGAGCCGCGTCGGTCGAAGACGGGTGGAAAACGACCAGGAGACTGAACATGAGCATCATCGAACGCAGCTTCACCTACGCCTTGACCCTTGCCGGCGCCGGCGCGCTGTCCCTCGCCATGATCGGCGGCGCCAGCGCCTATGACGGCACCAACTGCAGGGCGCCCGGCAATTGCTGGGAAGCCAAGCCCGGCTACCCCGAACAGGTGGCCGGCTCCAAGTACGACCCCAAGCATGATCCGAAGGAGCTGAACAAGCAGTCGGAATCGATCAAGGCGATGGAAGCCCGCAACGCGCAGCGGGTCGCCAATTTCGAGAAGACCGGCAAGTGGGTCTACGACGTGAGCAAGATCCCGAGCTCGAACTGACGTTCGGCACGGCTTTATTTTCCGAGACCCCACTTGCGGGCGGACGCAATTCTCCTGTCCGCCCCGCGATCCTCCGGGCCAAGCCGCCCGGTTTGTGGGCAACTGGCGCGGCCAACGCCGGACGGGCTTGTCCCGTTCGCGTGGGCCGCGCCCTTTTCCGGCACACGCGGCATCTCGCCTGTCGGCCTGAAAGGCTTCCCGATGCATCTCGTTCGCGATCCCGATTCCGTGCTGTCGGACTGGCACGCCCATGCGCTGCGTTTCGAGCGCGAGATCGGAAAGGCGGTGCTGGGGCAGGAACGGGTCATACGTCTGCTCACCATCGCCACCTTTGCCCGCGGCCATGTGCTGCTGGAGGGCGATGTCGGTGTCGGCAAGACCACGCTGCTGCGCGCCATGGCGCGGGCCATCGGCGGCGCCTTCGAGCGCATCGAGGGCACCATCGACCTGATGCCGGGCGACCTCGTCTATCACGCCCATCTGGGCGAGGACGGCAAGCCGCGCATCGACCCCGGGCCGCTGCTGCGGCAGGGCGAGGATCTCTCCATCTTCTTCTTCAACGAGATCAACCGCGCCCGCCCGCAGGTGCACTCGCTGCTGCTGCGGCTGATGGCGGAACGCTCGGTCTCGGCCTTCAATCGCGAATACCGCTTCCCTCATGTGCAGGTCTTCGCCGACCGCAACCGGGTCGAACGCGAGGAGACCTTCGAACTGCCCGCCGCCGCCCGCGACCGGTTCCTGATGGAGGTCCAGGTCCTCATGCCGGCAGAGACCGAGGCGCGCCGCGAACTGGTGTTCGATCCGCGCTTCCACGATGTCGACACGCTGCTGATGGATGTCGAGAGCGGTGTGCTCGACCCGGAGGCCCTCGGCACGGTGGCGCGCGCGATCCAGATCGGCGTGCGCACCAGCCCGGCGCTGGAGCAGTACACCCTGGCGCTGTGGGAGGGGGTGCGCGATCCCGCCGCGCTCGGCCTCGCCATTGACGGCGTCGATATCGACCGGCTGGTGCAGGGCGGCGCCTCCCCGCGCGGCATGAGCTACCTGGTCCGGGCCGCCCGCGTGCGCGCCTGGATGGAGGGCCGCGACATGGTGGTGCCCGAAGATCTGCGCGCGGTGTTTCCCGAGGTCATGGCCCATCGCATCTTCATCGACCCGGTCTATGAGCTGCGACGCGAGCCGATCGTCGCCGCCCTCATCGCCGGCGTGTTCGAGAGGGTTCCCGCGCCATGAAGCCGCCCGCCGGCACGCCGACGCCGCCGGCCGGCACGTTGCGGCCCGCCGAGCTGCGCCCCCTGCCCTACCGCCTGCGCTGGCGGCCGGAAGGCATCTTTCCCGGCGCCCATCCCGGGCGCGGCGAGGGCGCGGAGGGCGAGTTCCGCCGCCATGTCTCGCTGCTGCGCCAGCCCGACCCGCGTCGCATCGATCTGCGCGTGTCGCTGCGCGATCCCCATGGCGAGCTCCATGTGCGCCAATTCGCGCCGCGCCGCACGGTGCCGGTCGCCGCGCTGGTCGACCTGTCCGGCTCGATGCGTTTCGGCGAGACGGTGCCGCAGCGCGTGGCGGAGCTTTGCGCGGTGCTGGCGCTCTCCGCCGTGCGCTCGGCCGACAGCTTCGGCCTGTTCGGCTGCGACGCGGGAGTGAACGCAGCGGCAAGCCTGCCATTCTCGCGCCGGCGCGGGCTGGAGCAGGAGGTGCATGAGCGCCTCGCCGCCGCCCGGCCGCAGGGTGCCGGCGCGGCCGGTCTGTTCGAGGCCGCCGAACGCCTGCCGGGGCGCCGGGCACTGGTCTTTCTCGTCTCCGATTTCCTCATGCCGGCCGGCGACATAGACCGCCTTCTCGATGCGCTGTGGCGGCATGACCTGATCCCGGTGATCGTCCGCGACGGCGCGGTGGAGGAAAACCTGCCGCGCTGGGGCCTGATCGAGCTGGGCGACCTGGAGACCGGGGCGGCGCGGCTCGTCTTCATGCGTCCCGCCCTGCGGGCCCGCTGGGTGCAGGCGGCCCACGAGCGGCGCCGGGCGCTGGGCGCGCTGTTCGCCCGTCGCGGCCTGCGTCCGTTCGATCTCACGGACACCCTCGACACCGATGCGCTGGCCGAACGGCTGATGGAGGGGTGAATGGAGCGGTTCGCGCGCATCCTTCCGCTTCTCCTTCTGCTGGCCGGGGCCGCTCCCGCCGCCGCGCAGCTGCGCTCGGTTGATCTCTACGCGCCGCGCGGCTTCGGCTACGTCATCGGCGACACGCTCACCCTGACCGCCGAAGTGGCGCTGGACGCGCCCTTCGTGCTCGATCCCGCCTCGCTGCCGCAGCCACGCGCGCTCGATTACTGGCTCGACCTGCGCCAAGCCCGCCTCGCCGATCATGGCGTCCGCGATGGCGTGCACCGCTACACGCTCGATCTGGTCTACCAGACCTTCTACGCGCCGCTGGAGCCGCGCCGGATGACCATTCCCGCCGTGTCGCTGTTCGCCATCGACGGCGAGAGGCGGGTGCCGGTGGAGGTGCCGGCCTGGTCGTTCCTGATGTCACCGCTGCGCGAGATCGTCGCCACCGGCCCGGGTCCGGCCATGGTGCTGCGACCCGACATCTCGCCCGGCCCGATCCCCATCGCCGCTTTGCTGCGCAACCTGGCGGCGGCGCTCGGCGTGGCGTTGCTGGCCTTCCTTGCGCTTGCCTGGCAGATGGGCTGGGGACCGTTCGGCCGGCGGCGGGCGCGCCCCTTCACCCGGGCGGCACGGGCGATCCCGGCGACGCTCAGGGCTCCGGCCGGCGATCCGGGCAGCCCGGCGTCCGGCTATGGCAGTGCGCTGCGCATGCTGCACCGCGCCTTCGACGCCACCGACGGCCGCGGCGTGTTCGCCGAGGACCTGCCGGGCTTTTTCGAGCGCCACATGGCCTTCCGCTCCGCCGAGTTGGAGATAAGGCGGCTGTTCGACGCCTCCCGCCGGGCCTTCTTCGGCGCCGACCCCGCCGGGGCGCAGCGCGACCTGCCGCCGGCCGACCTCGTCGCCCTCGCGCGCCGGCTCCGCGCCGTTGAGCGGGGCACGCTATGACCGCCGTCTTCGCCGTCTGGGAGGGGCTGAGCCGCGGCTGGGGCGTCGACCATCCGCTGCTGCTCTGGCTGCTGCCGCTCGCCTTGCTGCCGCTGGTCGCCACCGCCTTCCGGCGCCGCGGCATCCCCTCGGCCACCCTGGTGCCGGACGATCCGCTGTCGCGGGCGATGGCGGCCGGGCTGCGGGCGGCCGGTACCTTCGCCATCCTGGCGCTGGTCCTCGGCATTGCCGGTCTGCATCGGCGCGAGCAGAGCGTGCAACGCGAGGGCAATGGCGCCCATCTGGTGCTGCTGCTCGACCGTTCCTCCAGCATGGACAACAGCTTCGCCGACCGCGCCCCGACCGGCGACCAGGAATCGAAATCGGCCGCCGCCAAGCGCCTGCTCGCGGAGTTCGTCGCCCGCCGCCCGCATGACCGGATCGCGGTCGCCGCCTTCTCGACCTCGCCCATGCCGGTGCTGCCGCTGACCGACCATCACGAGGTGGTGCAGGCGGCGATCGACGCCATCGACCGGCCCGGCCTCGCCTTCACCGATGTCGGGCGCGGGCTGGCGCTCGCCTTTTCCTATTTCGCCGACGACACCGCCGAAGCCTCCCGCGCGGTTCTGCTGGTCTCGGACGGCGCGGCGCTGATCGACCGCCGGGTGCAGGACGCGTTGCGCGACGCGGCGGCGCGCACGCCGGTGCATCTCTACTGGCTGTTCCTGCGCTCGCGCGGCGCGCGCGGCATCTACGACGTGCCGGCCTCCGGCGACGATACCGCGCAGGCCAATCCGGAACGCCACCTGCACCTCTTCCTGCAGAGCCTCGGCGTGCCCTACCGCGCCTTCGAGGCGACCAGCCCGCAGGCGGTGGCGGAGGCGATCACCGAGATCGACCGCCAGGAAACCCAGCCGATCCGCTACATCGAGCGCATCCCGCGCCGCGACCTCGCCCACCCGGCATTCCTGATCGCCGGCCTCGCCGTCGTGCTGCTGCTGGCGGCCAAGCTCGCCGAGCGGCGGCTTCGGCCCGCCGCGGCGTCTTCGGCAACACCGGCCGCGAACCCGGCCAAGCCATCGCCCGCCGGTCCGGCGCCGGCCACCGACCCAAGGAGGGCCGCATGAGGAGAGAGCGCCTCGCGCTGTTGGTCACCCTTCTGGTGTTCGCCAGCAGCCTCGCGGCGGCGGCGTGGCTCGGCGCGCGGCTGTTCGTCGCCGAGCGCGACAACGCGCTGATCGCCTCGCTCGGCGCGGGACACGACCTCGCGGTCAGCACCGACGACCCGCCGGAACTGCTGTTCGCCCGGCTGCATTTCCTCGCTACCCGCGACCGCCTCGACGAGGCCCAGCCGCTGCTCAACCAGTTGGCCTCCGGCGACGACCGTCGCCTCGCCGTCGCCGCTCTTTACGACATGGCCAATGCCCGGCTGCGGCTGGCCTTCGACCAGCTCGAATCGAACCGGATCGACCCGGCCATTCCATTGGTGCGGCTGGCCAAGGACAATTACCGTCGCGCGCTGACCCTCGATCCCGGCTTCTGGGACGGCAAGTATAATCTCGATATCGCCATGCGGCTGGTGCGCGATTTCCCCCAGATCGATCTCGAGGGCGAGGAGATCCCGCCTGAGGCCGCCAAGAAGCTGTGGACCGACCTTCCCGGCCTGCCGAGGGGGCTGCCATGAGGAGTGCGAGCCACGAGAGCCGCGGCCTCGGTCGCGACTGGCGGTTCTGGCTGCTGCTGGTGGCACTGGTCGCCATTCTCGCCGCTCTGTTCGCACCGCGCATCGTGCGCATCGGTAATGTGCGCGACCTGCTGCTGGTGGTCGACGTGACCGGCAGCATGAATGTGCGCGACGCCACCCTTGCCGGCGCGCCGGCCACCCGTCTGGCGGCAGCGAAGCGCGGCGCGCGTGATGTTCTCGCCGGCCTCCCCTGCGGGTCGCGGATGGGCCTCGGCATCTTCACCGAGCGGCGCAGCTTCCTGCTCTTCGCGCCGGCCGAAGTGTGCGAGAATTTCGCCGCCATCGCCGGCTCGCTCGACGGTCTCGACTGGCGCATGGCCTGGGAAGGCGACAGCTATGTCGCCCGCGGTGTGCATGGCGCGCTCGCCATGGCCGGCGGCCTCGACGCCGATCTCGTCTTCATGACCGATGGCCACGAGGCGCCCCCGCTCGCCAATGGCGAACTCCCGGCCTTTGACGGCAGGCCGGGCGAGGTGGCCGGCCTGCTGGTCGGCGTGGGCGGCAGCGACCCCTCGCCAATCCCGAAATTCGACCAGGACGGGCGCGAGGTCGGCTTCTACACCGAGCAGGACGTGCCGCAGGAGAACCGCATCGGGCCGCCGCCGGCGGACGCCGCCTCGCGCGCCGGCTGGAACCCGCGCAACGCGCCCTGGGGCGGCGAGCCGGCCACCGGCACGGAACATCTCTCCTCGATGCGCGAGGCGCATCTGCGTGCGCTCGCCTCGCAGACCGGGCTCGGCTTCCTCGCGCTCGGCTCCGGCGGCGGGCTGCTGGCGGCCGTGGAGGCCGATACCCGCGCCCGTCCGGTGGAGATGCGTGTCGACATTGCCGCGATCCCCGCAGCACTGGCGCTGTTCTGCCTCGCGCTGCTCTTCGGGCTCGGCGCCACCACGTCCCGGCGCCCGGAACGGCTCCCCACCCGCTAAAGGAAAAGACGATGCTTCAACAACTTGCGCTGGCGTTCTCGCTTCTTCTGTTCGCCCCCGTGGCGGCCCTCGCCCATGGTCCGACGCCGCAGCGCGCCGACGAGACGATCGTGATCGCCGCCCCGCCGGAGGCGGTGTGGGCGGAACTGGTGAAATTCGGCGACATCGGCGCGTGGCACCCGCTGGTGAAGAAGGTCACCGCCACCGGCGGCGACGCGGCCGGCGCCGAACGCGTGCTCACACTGGAGAAAGGCGAGGTCACCGAAGGGCTCGACGAGACCGACCCGGCGGCGCGGCGCCTCTCTTACCGGCTGCTGAAGGAGAATGCCGAGGCGATCCCGGTCAGCTTCTACACCCAGACCATCGAGGTGAAGCCCGAGGGCAGCGGCAGCGAAGTGTCGTGGGGCGCCCGCTTCTACCGCGCCGACACCACCAACGAGCCGCCGGAGGACCGCAATGACGAGGCCGCCATCGCCGCGATGAACGACTTCATCAAGCAGGGTCTCGAAGGACTGAAGGCCAAGGTGACGGCCAAGTGAACGCCGTGCTGGCGCGGCTCGCCCGCACGGTACCGGTCGCTCTCGTGGCACTCGGCCTGCTCGCGGCCGAGGCGCGCGCGCAGGCCGCCCCGCCCCTCGTCGCAATCGTCTCGCAAAAGGCGGCGATGGTGACTCTGGTCGACGCCGAGGCGGTGCGGGTGGTGGCGGAAATCCCGGTCGCGGCCGTTCCCGCCGGCCTCGCCGCCGCGCCGGACGGGCGCACGCTCTATGTCACCCATCCCGACCTCAGCCTCATCAGCGCGATCGACGTGGCCACCCGCGCGGTCACGGCGACGTTCAAGGTCGGGCTGGAGCCGTTCGGCGTCGCGGTAATCGAGGGCGGCCGCAGCCTGCTGGTCGGCGACTGGAGCGCCGATGCGCTGATCCGGCTCGACGCCGCGACCGGCGTGGAAACCGGGCGCGTGGCGGTCGGGCGCGCGCCGGCCGGGCTGGTCGTCGACGAAGCCGTCAGCCGGGCCTATCTCGCCGACCGCGAGAGCAACCAGGTCAGCGTCGTCGACATCGCAGCGCTGAAACGGGTCGCCACCGTGCCGACCGGGCGCGCACCATTCGCCCTCGCCCTCTCGCCCGATGGCGGCCGGCTCTATATCGCCAATGTCCAGAGCGGGGATTTGTCGGTGGTCGCGACCGCCGATCCACCGCGCGAGGTCAAGCGGCTCAAGGTCGGGCTCATGCCCTATGGCGTCGCGGTGACGCCGGATGGCCGCGAGATCGTGGTGAGCAACCAGCAGAGCGGCAAGCTTGCCATCGTCGACGCCGACACGTTGACGCTGGCGCCGCAGCAGCCCTCGCTCGGCTCCTTTCCCGAGGGCATCGCTGTCGTGTCACCGGCAAAGGCCGTGGCGGTCGACTGGGCTGGCGACGACGTGGTGGTGATCGACATTCCCCGCCGGACGATCACCGGCCGCGTCAAGGTGGCGACCGGACCGCGCAACCTTGTCGTCCTTGGCGGGCGCGGTGCGCCGTGAAGGGCGCGTCGGCACGTGCCGACGGCGCTACTGGTTCCAGTCGATACGTGGAATCTCGCGCCGTACCGATTCCACCGCGGTACGCAGCTGCTCCAGCCGCCATTGCCGGTAGGCGTGGCCGCCGCCGCCCTGCCGCGCGATTGTGGCGGTCCAGTTCGGCCCATCCCCGGAGGTGTCGACCGGAAGGATGCCGACCTCGTGCTCGGCTATGCGGCCCAGTCGGGGCTGCACGGTCTCCGCGATCCGTCGCGAAATATCGGTGGCCGTCGTCATCGCCGTACTCCACAGCTCCGCCAGGCCCGCCGGACATGCGGCTCGAATGTGCGCTCTTCATGGCCGCGCGACCGGCCTGACATGGACACTTCGTCCCACCTGGCCGAACTTCCGCGGCGATCGGGGGTTAACCTCCATTGTCAAAGGAGGAGACCATGACGCTTCATCACTCGGCCAAGCCGCCCGAAGACCTTGCCGAGAGCAGGGCGATCCGGTTCTTTTTCCGTGGCGACACGGATATCCTTGAATGTCTCGTCGGCTGGGACGCGCTCGAAAGGCTCGAGAACGCGGAGCTGACCAGCCGCGCCGACCGGATGGCGCGCTTCGAGCAGCACCGGCCGCGCATTGAGGCCGCCGCGTTGCGCAAGTTCGAGCGCACGCCCGCCACCGATGGGCCCGTGACGCTGGGGGCGCAGGACGTGGTATCCGGGCCGGCGGCGTAACCGTCAGCGGCTACGCCTTGCCATGGAAGGGCGGAACGGCCCGTGCTGGCCACGCCATTTCCGCTTCGTCAGGCACCGCGCCACATGGCTCGGCATTGTCGGCCCGGCCGGCGGCTGTCGAATTCACTCGCCGTCGCGCGCCAGCGGCACGCTCTTGGTCACCACATAGCTGAAATAGCGCTCGATGCCGATCCGCGGCTCCAGCAGCCGGTCGATCAGGCGCTGGTAGCTGTCGATGTCGGGCACCACGACGCGCATTATGTAGTCGATGCCGCCGCCGGTCGCGTCGCAGGCAAGGATGGCGGGCTCACGCGCGACCGCCTCCTCGAAGCGGCGGAAATCCGCCTGCTGATGGCTCTTGAGGCTGATCTCGACGATGACCGTGGTGCGCGGCGCCTCCGCGCCGAGGTCGATGATCGCGGTATAGCCCTTGATGATTCCGGCGGTCTCCAGCCGGCGCAGCCGCTCCCAGCAGGCGGCGGGGGAGAGATGAACCGCCTCCGCCAGCTTCAGCTTGGTGATGCGCCCGTCCCGGCGCAGCGCCGCGAGAATCCTGTGGTCGGTGGCATCGAGCTTCATCTTGGCGACCGGGCGTGCATAATGTCATGAACAGCGCCCTTTAAGAACGAGACAATCCGATGCTTCGTCAAGTCCATCCTCTGGCCGCGACTCCCGCCGGCGCGGGTCCGGGCAAGGCCGTGGACTGGCGGCCCCTTCTGGCGAAGCCGAAAGGCCAGACCAAGCATGCCGCGCTGACCGGGCGCATCATCGCCGACATCGACGCCGGCGTGCTCAAGCCGATGGACCGGATGCCGACGCATCGCGACCTCGCCCGCGACCTTGGCCTCTCGGTGCAGACGGTGAGCCTGAGCTATCGCGAGGCGGAGCGGCTCGGCTATCTCTCGGGCGAGATCGGCCGCGGCACCTTCGTCAAGGCACGCGTCACCGAGCGGGCGGGACGGCTGATGCTGGACCGCAACCCCGACGAGGCGGTGGACCTGTCAATCGTGCGCGGGGTCTACACCCAGGCGCATGAGGAAGCCTCCCGTGCCGTGCTGGCGGCGCTGTCGACGGGCGACTCCGGCGCGTTCATGGGCGCCTGCCGCCCCATCGCCGGGCTCGACCCTCATCGCGAAGCCGCGCGCGCCTGGCTGGAGCCGCTGGGCGTCGAGGCCGGCACCGAGCGCATCCTGATTACCAATGGCGCCGCGCACGGGCTTTTTCTCGCCCTGAGCTGCATCGTCCGCGCGGGCGATGTGGTGCTGACCGAAAACCTGACCGATCACGGCGTGATCGGCCTCGCCAATGTGCTGGGATTCAGCCTCAGGGGCCTGCCGACCGACGCGGAGGGCGTGCTGCCCGACGCCTTCGAGGCCGCCTGCGCGGTGGGCGGCGTACGCGCGCTGGTGCTGATCCCGACCTTGAACAACCCGACCAGCCACGTCGCCGGGCCGGGCCGCCGCGCCGCCATCGCCGACATCGCACGGCGCAACGGCGTGTTCGTGGTCGAGGACGAGGTCTACAAGCCGCTGCTTGACACGCCCCTGCCCTCGATCAGCCAGATGGTGCCGGATCTCGGCTTCTTCGTCACCAGCTTCACCAAGACCGTGCTGACCGGCCTGCGGGTCGGCTATCTCGTGGTGCCGCCGCATTATTCGATCCGGGCGGCCTCGATCCTGCGCGTCACCAGCTGGAGCGGCGCCTATCTGCTGGCCGAGATCGCCACCCGCTGGGTCGAGGATGGCACCGCGCAGCGCCTGCTGGGCGTGCAGCGCGAGGAAGCACGGGCGCGCCAGCGTCTGGTCGCCACGACGCTCGGCGCGCACGTCGCCTCCAGCCATCCGCTGTCGCTCTGCGCCTGGCTCAAAGTGCCGCCGCACTGGACCGAGGACGGGCTGGTGCGCTCGCTGGCGGAACGGCGGGTGGCGGTGACGCCGTCCGATCCCTTCATCGCCGGCGGCAATCACGGCGGCGGCATCCGCATCTGCCTCGGCGGGCACTTTACCGCCGCCGCGCTGACGCAGGCGCTGACCACCGTGCGACAGACCTTCGAGCAGCTGCCGCCGGTGTTCGATATCGGCGCCATCGGCTGAACGGGGCCTCCGGGTCGGGTGATGCCGCAACCGGGCAGGGCGGATGCTTATTGGATCATTACAATATAACAATTGACATGATTTTTGATGCCTCTCACCATCACAAGCGAGAGGGAACATCAGCTCATGCCCCAACCCGCCCACGACACGTCCATCCGTTCCGCGGTGTCCGGCCTGCCGGTCGCGTTTGCGGGGGTCGAGGCGGCGGCGGTTCGCCTCGCCGGGCGCGTCGTGCGCACCCCGCTGGTGGCCTCCCCTTCCCTGACGAAGCACGTCGGCCAGCCGGTCCATCTCAAGCTGGAGACCCGCCAGCCGGTCGGCGCCTTCAAGCTGCGCGGGGCGATGAACGCGCTGCTGGCGCTCGATGAGGCGGCCCGCCGGCGCGGGCTCGTCACCGCCTCCACCGGCAATCACGGCCGCGCCGTCGCCTATGCGGCGCGCCAGGCGGGCGTGCCGGCGACAGTCTGCATGTCGGCGCTGGTGCCGGCCAACAAGGTCGAGGCGGTGCGCGCGCTCGGCGCCGAGGTGCGCATCGTCGGCTGCTCGCAGGACGACGCCCAGGCCGAGGTGGAACGCCTCGTGTCCGAGCGCGGCCTCACCGCCATCCCGCCCTTCGATCACCCGGAGGTGATCGCCGGCCAGGGCACCATCGGCCGCGAGCTTCTTGAGGACCTGCCGGACCTCGCGCTCATTCTGGTGCCGCTGTCCGGCGGCGGGCTGGCCGGCGGCATCGCGCTCGCCGTGAAGACGCTGCGCCCCGACATCCGCGTCGTCGGCGTCTCGATGCAGCGCGGCGCCGCCATGGCCGCCTCCATTGCCGCCGGCCGGCCGGTCGATGTGGTCGAGGAGGAAACGCTGGCGGATTCGCTCGGCGGCGGCATCGGTCTCGCCAACCGCTTCACCTTTCCGCTCTGCCGCGCCTTGCTCGACGAGGTGGTGCTCGTCACCGAGGACGAGATCGCTGCCGGCATCCGCCACGCCGCCGTTGAACAGGTCGAAACCGTCGAGGGCGCCGGCGCGGTGGGCATCGCCGCGCTGCTCGCCGGCAAGGTGCGCCCAGCCGGGCCGACCGCGCTCATCGTCTCCGGCGGCAACATCGACCCCGCCGCGCACCGACGAATTGTCAACGGAGAGTCCGCATGAGCCAGATGCTCGTCCTCACCGAGACCGACCTGCGCCCCGCCATCGGGCTCGACGCCAGTACCGTCGACTGCGTCGAGGCCGCCTTCGCCGCGCTGGCGACTAAGCCCGTCGCCATGCCGCCGATCCTGCGGCTCGACATCCCCGAGCATCGCGGCGAGGTCGACGTTAAGACCGCCTATGTTCCCGGTCTCGACGGCTTCGCCATCAAGGTGAGCCCCGGCTTCTTCGACAATCCCGCGCTCGGCCTGCCCAGCCTCAACGGGCTGATGATCCTGTTCAGCACCCGCACCGGGCTGGTCGAGGCGCTGCTGCTCGACAATGGCTACCTCACCGACATCCGCACTGCCGCGGCCGGCGCGGTCGCTGCCCGGCATCTGTCCCGTCCCGAGTCCGGCGTGGCGGCGATCCTCGGGGCCGGCATGCAGGCGCGGCTGCAGCTGGAGGCGCTGAAGCTTGTCCGGCCGATCCGGCAGGCCCGCATCTGGGCCCGTGACGCCGCCCGGTCGGAGGCGGCCGCCCGCGACCTGTCGCGTCATCTCGGCATCGAGGTCACCGCCGCCTTCGAGGCCGAGGACGCCGTGCGCGGCGCCGACATTGTCGTCACCACCACGCCGGCGGAACGCCCGATCCTGAATGCTGGCTGGCTGGAACCCGGCCAGCACGTCACCGCCATGGGCGCCGACAGCGAGCACAAGAACGAGATCGACCCGAAGGCCTTCGCCCGCGCCACCTACATCGCCGACCGGCTGAGCCAGACGCGCCGCCTCGGCGAGCTGCACCACGCCATCCGCGCCGGGCTCATTGCCGCCGACGCCACCTTCGCCGAACTCGGCGAGGTCATCGCCGGCACCGCGCCGGGCCGCACCCGCGCCGACGAAATCACGCTGGCCGACCTCACCGGCACCGGCGTGCAGGACACCGCCATCGCCAATCTCGCTTTCGCCCGCGCCAGCAGCGCCCGGGCGGGACGCGCCATCGACACCAAGGCCGCAGCCGGAGACATCGCGTGACCGTGACCCTGAATTTCTCCCACGAGGAATATGCCGAGCGCCTCGCCAAGACCCGCGCGGCGATGGAGAAGGCCGGCATCGACCTCCTGATCGTCACCGATCCGTCGAACATGCACTGGCTCACCGGCTATGATGGCTGGTCGTTCTACGTCCATCAGTGCGTGCTGGTTCCACCGGCCGGCGAACCGGTCTGGTACGGCCGCAAGCAGGACGCCAACGGCGCCCGGCGCACGGCGTATCTCGCCCACGACAACATCATCGGCTACCCCGACCACTATGTTCAGTCGGCCGAGCGCCACCCGATGGACCTGCTGTCGCAGATCATCGCGGACCGGGGATGGGACAAGGGCTCCATCGCGGTGGAGATGGACAACTACTACTTCTCCGCCGCCGCTTTCGCCTCGCTGCACAAGCACCTGCCCAATGCCCGCTTCAAGGATTCCGGCGGGCTGGTGAACTGGCAACGCGCGGTCAAGAGCCCGACCGAGCTGGACTACATGCGCAAGGCCGGCCGCATCGTCGAACGGATGCACCAGCGCATCGTCGATGTCGTCGAGCCCGGCATGCGCAAATGCGACCTCGTGGCGGAAATCTACGATGCCGGCATTCGTGGCACGGCGGAGTTCGGCGGCGACTATCCCGCCATCGTGCCGCTGCTGCCCTCGGGCGCGGACGCCTCCGCCCCGCACCTGACCTGGGACGACAAGCCGATGCGCGTCGGGGAAGGCACCTTCTTCGAGATCGCTGGCGCCTACCGGCGCTATCACTGCCCGCTCTCGCGCACCGTCTTCCTCGGCACCCCGACGCAGGCCTTCCTCGACGCCGAAAAGGCGACGCTGGAAGGCATGGAAGCCGGCCTTGCCGCCGCCCGGCCGGGCAACACCTGCGAGGACATCGCCAATGCCTTCTTCGCGGTGCTGAAGACCTACGGGATCATCAAGGACAACCGGACCGGCTACCCGATCGGGCTCAGCTACCCCCCGGACTGGGGCGAGCGGACCATGAGCCTGCGCCCCGGCGACCGCACCGAGCTGAAGCCCGGCATGACCTTCCATTTCATGACCGGCCTGTGGCTCGAAGACATGGGTCTTGAGATCACCGAGAGCATCGCGATCACCGAGACCGGCCATGAATGCCTGTCCAACGTGCCGCGCCAGCTCTTCGTGAAGGGGTGAGCGTTATGCTCTCGCTCACGCCCCGCCCCTCGCCCGTTGCGCCGACGGTGGACTTCGCCGCCGCCGGCGTCCAGCACGGCCATCTGCGCCTGCCCTATAGCCGCGACGACAGCGCCTGGGGCTCGGTGATGATCCCCATCTGCGTCATCGCCCATGGCGAGGGCCCGACCGCCCTGCTCACCGGCGCCAATCATGGCGACGAATATGAGGGCCCCGCCGCCCTGTTCGAACTGGCGCGCACGCTCAGGCCGGAGGAGGTGCAGGGCCGCGTCATCATCGTGCCGGCGCTCAACTACCCCGCCTTCCGCGCCGGCACCCGCACCTCGCCGATCGACCGCGGCAATCTCAACCGCAGCTTTCCCGGCCGCCCGGACGGCACGGTGACGGAGAAGATCGCCGATTTCGTCACCCGTCATCTCGTGCCGATGGCCGATATGGTTCTGGATTTCCATTCCGGCGGCAAGACGCTCGATTTCCTGCCCTATGCCGCCGCCCACGCGCTGCCGGATAAGGACCAGGAGGCGCGCTGCTTCGCGGCGGTCGCCGCCTTCTCCGCCCCCTACTCCATGCGGATGCTGGAGATCGACGCGGTCGGCATGCTCGACACCACGGTGGAGGAGATGGGCAAGGTCTTCGTCACCACCGAACTCGGTGGCGCCGGCACCGCGAGCGCCACCAGCATCGCCGTCGCCCGGCGCGGCGCCGTGAACCTGCTGCGCCATGTCGGCATTCTGAAGGGTGAACCCGAGACCGCCCGCACATATTGGCTCGACATGCCATCCGCCGACTGCTTCGCCTTCGCCGGGGATGACGGGCTGGTCGCCTTCGCGGTCGACCTTGGAGCGAAAGTGCGTGCCGGCGACCTCATTGCCCGGATCTACCCCATCGGGCGGACCGGCGAAGCACCGGCCGAGTACCGGGCGTCGATGGACGGCGTGCTCGCCGCCCGCCATGTGCCGGGCCTGATCAAGGCCGGCGACTGCCTCTCCGTCCTCGCCGTGGTGACGGACGCCTGATCCATCCGGCCATCGCGGCCCAACAGGACGCCGGAACACGGCGCCGATTTCCGAACAATTCGGACCCCAGTCAGATCGACCAGAGGAGAAGAACATGTCGTTCATTAGGATTGCCGGGCTTTCCGCCCTTGCCCTCGCCGGAGGCCTGTCGGTCGCCGGCGCGACGACCCTGAAGGATGTGACGGACCAGGGCTATATCCGCGCCGCCACCGCCAATGAGGTGCCCTATTCCTACATGAAGGAGGACGGCACCTCGGCCGGTATCGGCCCCGACGTCGCCAACGCCGTGCTCAAGAAGATGGGCATCACCGATGTTGTCTGGACGGTGACGCCGTTCGGCACCCTCATCCCCGGCCTCAAGGCCCGACGCTACGATTTCGTCGCCGCCGAGCAGAACATCTCGCCCGAGCGCTGCAAGCAGGTCGCCTTCACCGAGCCGAACTCGTCCTATGGCGAGGGGCTGCTGGTGAAGAAGGGCAACCCGAAGAAGCTCACCACCTATGCCGACATCGCCAAGGACCCGTCGCTGAAAGTCGCGGTGGTCTCCGGCGCCAACAATATCGACTTCCTGCGCGCCGTCGGCGTGAAGGACGACCAGGTGATCTTCATCACCGCCAATGCCGACGCGCTCGCCACGGTGCAGAACCGCGCCGACGCCTACGCCGCGACCGAGCTGACGGTGGCCTCGCTGGCCAAGGGCCAGGACGGCGTCGAGCAGGTCGCGCCCTTCACCGACCCGGTGGTCGACGGCAAGCCAGTGCGCAATTTCGGCGGCTTCGCCTTCCGGCCGGAAGACAAGGAACTCTATGACGCGTTCAATGCCGCGCTGATCGAGTTCCGTACCACCGACGAGTACAAGAAGATCCTCGCCAGTTACGGCCTCTCGGAAGAGAGCATCAAGGCGGCGGCGGACCGCAAGGTCGCCGATCTCTGCGCCGGCAAGTAGCGCCGGGCATTGAACGGAACGCGTCCCTCCGCCGGCGGCGATGCCCCGGCGGAGGGACCGCCTTTGTCGACGCTCAAACCGGGAGCTGACGATGCAGTGGGTTTCCTATCTGCCCTCGCTGGCGCAGGGCGCGCTCGTCACCGCGTGGATCACGCTCGCGGCGATCGCGATCGGCGCGCTGCTGGCCTTCGTGGCGGGGATCGCCCGGGTCGAGGGCGGGCGCATCGTGTCGACGCTCGCGCTCTGCTACACGGAACTGTTTCGCGGCACTTCGCTGCTGGTGCAGCTTTTCTGGTTCTATTACGCGCTCCCCCTCATCGGCATCAGCTTCGAGCCGGTGGCGACCGGCATTCTGGTGCTGGCCCTGCACGTGGGCGCCTATGGCTCGGAAATCGTGCGCGGCGCGCTGGCCTCCGTCTCGGTGCAGCAGGTGGAGGCGGCGCGGGCGCTCAACTTCGGCCGCTGGCACACGCTCGTTCACGTCACCCTGCCGCAGGCGCTCATCGAGATGCTGCCGGCCTTCGGCAATCTCGCCATCGAGACGCTGAAGCTGTCCTCACTGGTCTCACTGATCTCCATCGCCGACCTCACCTTCCGCGCCCAGTCGATCCGCAACCTCACCCTCGACAGCGCCGGCGTCTACACGCTGACGCTGGTCGGCTATTTCGCCATGTCGCTGGTGCTGATGATGGTGATGCGGCTGATCGAGCGCCTCGCCCGGCGCGGCGCGGCCTTCCCGCGCGCGGCGCATTCGTGAGGGCCCCGGCATGATGTACGGTTTCACCTGGGACACCGCGACCCCGCTGACTTATGCGTGGTCGATCCTGCCGATCATCCTGATCGGGCTCACCGTGACGCTGAAAGCCGCCGCCGCGGGCTTCGCCATCGCCCTGGTACTCGGCCTCGTCTTCGCCATGCTCAGGCGCAGCCGTTTCCGCAGTGTTTCCTGGACCACGGCGTGCGTGGTGGAGTTCCTGCGCGACACGCCGCTGCTGGTGCAGCTCTTCTTCCTCTATTACGTGCTGCCCGAATATGGCGTGACGCTGCCGGCCTTCCTCACCGGCGCGCTGGCGCTCGGCCTGCAATATTCCGCTTACACCTCCGAGGTCTATCGCGGTGGCATCGAGGCGGTGCCGCGCGGCCAGTGGGAGGCGGCGACCGCGCTCAACCTCACGCGGATGCAGACCTATCGCGACATCGTGGTACCGCAGATCGTGCCGCGCATCCTGCCCGCCATGGGCAATTACATGGTCGCCATGATCAAGGAGACGCCCGTGCTCTCGGTGATCACGGTGCTCGACATGATGGCGCTGGCCAACATGATCGGCGAGCGCACCTTCGAATATCTGGTGCCGCTGACCATGGTCGGCCTGATCTTCCTCATCCTGACGCTGATCTGCTCCGCCGGGCTGCACCGGCTGCAGAAGGTGCTTCCCAAGGCAGGAATCCCGCTGCGATGACCGACAACGTCAAGCCGCCTTTGATCCAGTTCGCCGGCGTGACCAAGCGTTTCGGCGCCCTCACGGTGCTCGACAATTTCAATTTCGAGGTCGCGCCGGGCGAGAAGGTCACGCTCATCGGCCCGTCCGGCTCCGGCAAGTCGACCGTGCTGCGCATCCTGATGACGCTGGAGCCGTTCCAGGAGGGCAGGCTGACGCTGGCCGGCATGGATTATCACGAGCCCGGCGCCGCCGCCCCGTTCAGAGCCTCGGAGCGGCACCTGCGCAACATCCGCAGCCATGTCGGCATGGTGTTCCAGAGCTTCAACCTGTTCCCGCATATGAGCGTGATCCGCAATGTCGCCGAAGCCCCGGTGCGGGTGCTTGGCCTGTCGCGTGACGAGGCGCAGGCGCGGGCGGTCGATCTGCTGGCGCTGGTCGGGCTGGCGGACAAGAAGGACCATTTCCCCTCCCAGCTCTCCGGCGGACAGCAACAGCGGGTCGCCATTGCCCGTGCACTGGCCATGCGCCCCCGCGTGCTGCTGTTCGACGAGCCGACCTCGGCGCTGGACCCCCAACTGGTCGGCGAGGTGCTCGCGGTGATCCGCGATCTCGCCCATGAGCATGACCTGACCATGCTTCTGGTGACGCACGAGATGCGCTTCGCCCGCGAAGTGTCTGATCGCGTGTGTTTCTTCGACAAGGGGCAGATCTGCGAGCAAGGCAGCCCGGAAGCGATTTTCACCGCGCCGAGCCACCCGCGCACCTGCGAGTTCCTCGCCTCGGTGCTGGGCTAGCCGAGTTGGCGCCGATAGTCCTTCGGCATGGCGGCGAAGTTCCGGCGGCCTGTCGGCCGCCCGCCATTTATTCGGAAACCCTCTCGGGGCCACCGCCTCTAGGCTGGTCGCGTTGAGAGAGGAGCCGCCATGATCGCGCCCGCCCGCACCGAACGCCTCGCCCGCCATCCCGCCCGCGTCGCTGGCCATGCGGCCCTGTCGCGTCTGGCCGATGCCCGCCTGCTGCGCACCCTGTCCTATATCGACGGCAAATGGACCTGCGCCCCGGACGGCCGCACCTTCACGGTTTCCGATCCGGCGGACGGCACGCCGGTGGCCGAGGTCGCCGCCCTCGGCGCGGCGGAAGCTACGCGGTCGGTCGGGGCCGCCCATCGCGCCTTCCTCCCATGGAGGGGGCTTCTGCCGCAGCAGCGCGCCACCCTCCTGCGTCGCTGGCACGCGCTGATCGAGGACGCGGCCGAGGACCTTGCTTTGCTGATCACGCTGGAACAGGGCAAGCCGCTGGCGGAATCGCGCGGCGAGATCGCCTATGCCGCCTCCTTCATCGCCTATTACGCGGAAGAAGCGCTGCGGGTGAATGTCGAGGGCGTCACCAGCCACCTTCCCGGCGCGCAGATGTCGCTCAGCCGCGAACCGGTGGGTGTCGCCGCGCTGCTGACGCCGTGGAACTTTCCCGCCGCCATGCTCACGCGCAAGGCGGCGGCGGCGCTGGCGGCCGGCTGCACCATCGTAGCGCACCCCTCCTCGCACACCCCGCTTTCGGCGCTGGCGCTGGCCGAGCTTGCCGAACGCGCCGGCTTCCCCGCCGGCGTCTTCAACCTTGTGACCGGCGAGCCGGCACCGATCGCCGAGACCTTCTGCGCGGATGTGCGGGTGCGCGCGGTGAGCTTCACCGGCTCCACCCCGGTTGGCCGGATCGTCGCCCACAACGCGGCAAGCGGCATCAAGCGTGTCGTGATGGAGCTCGGCGGCCATGCGCCGCTGATCGTGTTCGATGATGCGGACATTGAGCGCGCAGTGGAGATCGCGCTCGACGCCAAATTCGCCACGTCGGGTCAAGACTGCCTCGCCGCCAACCGCATCTATGTGCAGCGCGGGCTCTATCCCCGCTTCTGCGCCGCCTTTGCCGCGCGCGTCGCGGCGCTGCGCCTCGGCCCCGGGCTCGACCCGCAGACTGAGATCGGCCCGCTGATGCATGCAGGGGCGGTGGCCAAGGCACAGGCGCAGATTGACGACGCACTCCAGCGCGGCGCCCGGCGCCTGACGCCCGAGCGCGCCCTGCCGGGGCCGCTTTTCCTCGCCCCCACCGTGCTCGCCGATGTGCCGGAGCAGGCGCTGATCATGCGCGAGGAGACCTTCGCCCCCGTCGCCGCCCTAGCCCCGTTCGACACCGAGGGGGAGGTGATCGCCCGCGCCAATGCCACCGAATACGGCCTCGTCGCCTATGTCGTCACGCCCGACGGCGCGCGGGCGGCGCGGATGGCGCAGGCGCTGGACTACGGCATGGTCGCGGTCAACCGGGTCAAGATCACCGGCGCGCCGATCCCGTTCGGCGGCATGAAACAGTCCGGCCTTGGCCGCGAAGGCTCCCGCCACGGCCTCGAAGCCTTCACCGACCTCAAATATGTCTGCCTCGACCTCGGCTGAGGGCGAGAGAAACGGAGATTCAGATGCTCGACACCCCCGCCCCCGCCAGCAACGAACTCGACAGCTGGGACCGCGACCACTTCTTCCACCCGTCCACCCATATGGCCCAGCACGCGCGCGGCGAGACGCCCAACCGCATCATCACCGGGGCGGAAGGCGTCTACATCGTCGACCGCGAGGGACGGCGCAGCCTCGACGCCTTTGGCGGGCTCTATTGCGTGAATGTCGGCTATGGCCGCAAGAAGATCACCGACGCCATCGCCGAGCAGGCGTCAAAGCTCGCCTATTACCACGCCTATGCCGGGCACGGCTCCGAGCCCTCGATCCGCCTCGCCCGCATGGTGGTGGAGCGCGCGCCGGCCGGCATGAGCCGGGTGTTCTTCGGCCTGTCGGGGTCGGATGCCAACGAGACCAACATCAAGCTGGTCTGGTACATCAACAACGTGCTCGGCCGGCCGCAGAAGAAGAAGATCATCTCGCGCTGGCGCGGCTATCACGGCTCTGGCGTGATGACCGGCAGCCTCACCGGCCTCGCCGGCTTCCACAATCTGTTCGACCTGCCGCGCGCGCCGATCCTGCACACCGAGGCGCCCTATTATTTCCGCCGGGAAGACCGCTCGATGAGCGAGGAGCAGTTCTCGCAACATTGCGCCGACAGGCTGGAGGAGATGATCCTCGCCGAGGGGGCGGACACCATCGCCGCCTTCATCGGCGAGCCGGTGCTCGGCACCGGCGGCATCGTGCCGCCGCCGGCCGGCTACTGGCCGAAAATCCAGGCGGTGCTGAAGAAATACGACATAATGCTGATCGCCGACGAGGTCGTCACCGGCTTCGGCCGGCTCGGCAGCATGTTCGGCTCGGATCATTACGGCATCGAGCCGGACCTCATCACCATCGCCAAGGGCCTCACCTCCGCCTATGCGCCGCTCTCGGGCGTCATCGTGTCCGAGAAGGTCTGGCGGCTGCTGGAGCAGGGCTCGGACGAGTTCGGCCCCATCGGCCATGGCTGGACCTATTCCTCGCACCCGCTGTGCACGGCGGCCGGCATTGCCAATCTCGAACTGGTGGACGAACTCGACCTCGTCGCCAATGCCCGCGAGGTCGGGGCCTATTTCAACACCGCGCTGAAGGACGCGCTGAGCGGCCATCGCTTCGTTGGCGAGGTGCGCGGCGAGGGCCTGCTGGCGGCGGTGGAACTGGTGCGCGACAAGGACGACCGCACGTTCTTCGAGGCCGCGGAGAAAGTCGGGCCGCGCATTGCCGCCGCCATGCTGGAGCGCGGCGTCATCGCCCGCGCCATGCCGCAGGGCGACATCATCGGCTTCGCCCCGCCGCTGTGCCTGACCCGCGCGGAAGCCGACATCGTGGTCGACGCCACGCGCGGCGCCGTCGAGGCGGTGGCGGCCAGCCTGTAAAGCGACACCTTCAGTGCCGGCCGGCGGCCATGGCCGTCGGCTTCGGCTAAAAAGTCAAACAGTATGACTATTCAGCCTGAAAGGAGTGTGGCATAGATTCCCGGCCGGCAAGCACCCGCAAGTGGCGCGACGGCGAGACCTCACGGGAGAAACGCCAATGAATTTCAGGGCATTGCTGCTTGCGTCCGCCGTTTCCGGCACGCTGTTTTCCGTCGGCGCGCACGCCGCGGACATGACCATCGGCTTTTCGCAGATTGGCTCGGAATCGGGCTGGCGCGCCGCCGAGACCACCGTTTCCAAGGCCGAGGCCAAGAAGCGCGACATCACCTTCAAGATCGCCGACGCCCAGCAGAAGCAGGAAAACCAGATCAAGGCGATCCGCTCCTTCGTCGCCCAGGGCGTGGACGCGATCTTCCTTGCCCCCGTCGTCGCCACCGGCTGGGATTCGGTGCTGAAGGAGGCCAAGGAGGCCAAGATCCCGGTCGTGCTGCTCGACCGCGACATCGACCCCGCCGGAAAGGACCTCTATCTGACCGCCGTCACCTCGGACAGCGTGCATGAAGGCAAGGTCGCCGGCGAATGGCTGGTCAAGACCGTCGCCGGCAAGCCCTGCAACGTGGTGGAGCTCCAGGGCACGGTCGGCGCCAGCGTTGCCACCAATCGCAAGAAGGGCTTCGAGGACGGCATCGCCGGCGCCTCCAACGTCAAGATCGTGCGCAGCCAGACCGGTGACTTCACCCGCGCCAAGGGCAAGGAAGTCATGGAGAGCTTCATCAAGGCCGAAGGTGGCGGCAAGGATATCTGTGCCGTCTACGCCCATAATGACGACATGATGGTCGGCGCCATCCAGGCCATGAAGGAAGCCGGGCTCAAGCCGGGCACCGAAGTGCTCACCGTCTCCATCGACGCCGTGCCCGATATCTTCAAGGCCATGGCGGCCGGCGAGGCCAATGCCACGGTCGAACTGACTCCCAACATGGCCGGCCCCGCCTTCGACGCCGTCATCGCCTTCAAGGAGAAGGGCACCGTGCCGCCGAAGTGGATCCAGACCGAATCCAAGCTTTACACCCAGGCCGACAACCCGATGTCGGTCTATGAGGCCAAGAAAGACCTCGGTTACTGAGCCTCTTCCGCGAGAGTTGACCGACTTTCGCGATCCGAAATGGCTCTGCTCAAGACTCCGAGCGGGCGCCGCTGCGGCCTCCTTCCGCAGCGCCTGCCCCGCGCGAGCCGGCCTCCTCCTGCCGGCTCGCGCCGTCTTCCCGCCGCTTCCGAGGCCGCCATGCTTGCCACCTCCCCGCCTGCCGCCGGCGCCGCGCCGGACCTGCTCGCCCTCATAGGCTTCAGCAAGTCCTTTGCCGGTTTCACGGCACTCGATCGGGTCGACTTCACGCTCAAGGTCGGCGAGATCCACGCGCTGCTCGGCGAAAACGGCGCCGGCAAGTCGACGCTCATCAAGGCCATGACCGGCGTGGTCGCGCGTGACGCCGGCACGATGCGGCTGGACGGCATCGAGATCGCCCCGCGCTCGGCCGAGGAAGCGGTGCGCGCCGGCATCGCCACGGTCTATCAGGAAGTCAATCTCGCGCCGAACCTCTCGGTGGCGCAGAACCTGTTCCTCGGCCGCCAGCCGACCCGTTTCGGCCTGGTCCGCGAAGGCGAGATGCGCCGGCGCGCCCGGGCGCTGCTGGCCGAATTCGGCCTGTCCATCGACATCGCCGCGCCGCTGGAGAGTTACTCCGTCGCCATCCAGCACATCATCGCCATCGCCCGCGCCGTCGACCAGTCGGCGCGCGTGCTCATTCTCGACGAGCCGACCGCCAGCCTCGACGCCCAGGAGGTGGAGGTGCTGTTCGCGGTCATGCGCCAGCTCAAGGCCCGCGGTATCGGCATCGTCTTCGTCACCCATTTCCTCGATCAGGTCTACGCGATCTGCGATCGCATCACCGTGCTGCGCAACGGCCGGCTGGCCGGCAGCGCGCCGGTTGCCGACCTCCCGCGCCTCGATCTCGTCCGCCTGATGCTCGGCCGCGAGCTGAGCGCGGCGACCGGCCGGCGCCCACCCCATGAGGCCCGCGCCCCGAGCACCGCGGTCGCCGCCTTCCGCGGGCTCGGCAAGACCGGCTATGTCGTCCCCTTCGACCTGACGCTGCGCGCCGGCCATGTCGTCGGCCTCGCCGGGCTGCTAGGCTCCGGCCGCACGGAAACGGTGCGGCTCGTCTTCGGCGCGGAGCGGGCGGATTGCGGCGCGGCCCAGGTGGCCGGGCAGAAGGCAAGCATCGGCTCGCCGCGCGAGGCCATGGCGCTCGGCTTTGGCTATTGCCCGGAGGAGCGCAAGACCGAGGGCATCGTCGCCGAGCTGACCGTGCGCGAGAACATCGTGCTGGCGCTGCAGGCCCGGCGCGGCGCACTCGCCCCGCTGTCGCGGCGGGAACAGGACGCCATCGCGGCCAAGTTCATCCGCCTGCTCGACATCCGCCCGCCCGATCCCGAGCGGCCGATCGGCCTGCTCTCGGGCGGCAACCAGCAGAAGGCGCTGCTGGCGCGCTGGCTCGCCACCGCGCCGCAACTGCTGATCCTCGACGAGCCGACCCGCGGCATCGATGTCGGCGCGCATGCCGAGATCATCAAGCTGATCCGCGATCTGTGCGCGGAGGGCATGGCCCTGCTCGTCGTGTCCTCGGAACTGGACGAACTCGTCACCTATGCGGACGAGGTGATCGTGCTGCGCGAGCGTGCCCATGTCGCCCGGCTGACGGGCGCGCAGGTCGAGGTGCCCGCCATCCTCGCCGCCATCGCGGAAGTGCCGTCTTCGGCATCGCCCCCGGTCCGTGCGGCGTGAAGGGTAAGGGCATGGCACTTCGTCTTCCCCGCATCGGCACCTCGCAGATCGTCGCGCTGGCCGTCATCCTCCTCGCCAACTGGGTGGTATCGCCGCAATTTTTCGACATCCGCCTGCAGGATGGCCGCCTGTTCGGCAGCCTGATCGACGTGCTCAACCGCGGCGCGCCGGTGGCGCTGCTGTCCATCGGCATGGTGCTGGTCATCGCCATGCGCGGCATCGATCTCTCGGTCGGCGCGGTGATGGCGATCTGCGGCGCCATCGCCGCGAGCCTGGCCGACAGCCATGCCCTCCCCGTTGTGCTCGCGGCCGCGCTGGGGGCGGGCCTCGCCTGCGGGCTGTGGAACGGGCTGCTGGTTGCGGTGCTTGGCATCCAGCCCATTGTTGCGACGCTCATCCTCATGGTGGCCGGTCGCGGCATCGCCCAGCTCATCACCGAGGGGCGTATCGTCACCTTCACCTCGCCGGACCTCGCCTTTCTCGGCGGCGGTTCGGTGCTCGGCCTGCCGACGCCGGTGGTGCTGACGCTGGGCATGATGGCGCTGACGCTCGCCATCGTGCGCGGCTCGGCGCTCGGCCTGATGATCGAGGCGACCGGCGGCAACCCGCGCGCCAGCGCGCTGGCCGGCATCGGCACAAGGCTCATCACCGTCGCTGTCTATATGTGGAGCGGGTTGTGCGCGGCGCTCGCCGGCATCGTCGCCAGCGCCGACATCCTCGGCGCCGACGCCAACAATGCCGGGCTGTGGCTGGAGCTCGACGCCATCCTCGCCGTGGTGATCGGCGGCACCTCGCTGTTCGGCGGCCGCTTTTCCATCATCCTCGCGGTGGTCGGCGCGCTCATCATCCAGGCGATGAACACCGGCATCCTGCTGTCCGGCCTCCCGCCGGAAACCAATCTGGTGGTCAAGGCGGTCGTGGTGCTCGCCGTGCTGCTCGCCCAGTCGCCGCGCATCGGCGGCCATCTCGCCGGGCTCGGCGTCCTGTTCAGCCGCAAGAAGCCGTGAGGAGGCGCCCGTGATCCGCTCACTAAGCCGGCTGACGCCGGTGCTCGCGACGCTGGCGGTGTTCCTCGCCGGCTTCATCGCCTGCTCGCTGGTCTATCCCAACTTCGCCTCGCTGCGGGTGGTGATGAACCTGCTCACCGACAATGCCTTCCTCGCCATCGTCGCCGTGGGCATGACCTTCGTCATCATCTCCGGCGGCATCGACCTCTCGGTCGGCTCGGTGATCGGCTTCACCACCGTGTTTCTCGCCCTCGCCATCGAGCGCTGGGGCGTGCCCCCGCTCATGGCCTTCGTGCTGATCCTCGTCATCTGCGCCGCCTTCGGCGCGGCGATGGGCGCGATCATCCAGTATTTCGAGCTGCCGGCCTTCATCGTCACGCTGGCCGGCATGTTCCTGGCGCGCGGGGTGAGCTTTCTGCTGTCGACGGAGTCGATCCCGATCACCGCCGACCTCTACGCCCACCTCTCCGAGCATGCCTTCCGCTTCGAGGGCGGCTCGCGGCTTACCGTGCCGGCGATGATCATGATCGCCGTGGTGCTCGCCGGCATGGTGCTGCTGCACCTCACCCGTTTCGGCGCCAACGTCTATGCGCTCGGGGGCTCGCGCCAGGCCACCGCGCTGATGGGCATCAACGTCGCCCGTACCACGGTGCTCATCTACACCCTCTCCAGCGTGCTCGCCGGTCTCGCGGGAATCGTGTTCTCGCTCTACACCTCGTCGGGCTATTCGCTCTCGGCGGTCGGCGTCGAGCTCGACGCCATCGCCGCGGTGGTGATCGGCGGCACGCTGCTCTCGGGCGGCTATGGCTTCATCTTCGGTTCCTTCCTCGGGGTGATGATCCAGGGGCTGATCCAGACCTACATCAGCTTCGACGGCATGCTGTCGAGTTGGTGGGCGAAGATCGCCACCGGGCTGCTGCTGTTCGCCTTCATCGCCTTCCAGCAGTTCACCCTGCACCTCGCCCGCCGCTCCCGGCGCGCCCCGGCCGGAGTTCACCCATGAGCGCGCCGAACGCCTCGCAGATCATCGTCATTCCGGCCCGCCGCGCCCATTCCAACCATGCGGAAGTCGCCCGCACCATCGGCATCGACATCATCGCCGGGCGCTATGGCGAGGGCGCCAAGCTGCCGGGCGACGCCGAGCTGACGCTCATCTTCGGCGTCTCGCGACCGGTGCTGCGCGAGAGCGTCAAGACGCTGGTCGCCAAGGGCCTGCTCTCCACCAAGGCACGAGTCGGCACGGTGGTGCGCGAGCGGGCGTTCTGGAACATGTTCGATTCCGACGTGCTGGCCTGGCATCTCGACGCCGGCATCGACAAGCGCTTCCTGCGCGACCTCTCGGAGATCCGCCTCGCGGTGGAGCCACGCGCCGCCGCGCTTGCCGCCGAACGGCGCACCGAGGCCGACCTCGTGGTGATGCGCCGCGCGGTGGCGCAGATGAAGGACGAGCCCGGCGCCTCGGAAAGTTTCGCCGAGGCCGACCTGACGCTGCACGTCGCGGTGGCCACCGCTTCCGGCAACCCGTTCATGCGCTCCATCGGCGCGGTGATCGAGGCGGCGTTGCGGGCCTCCTTCGTGCTCTCCGCCCCGGGCGACGCGCGCGAACACGGCATCGCCGTCGCCGCCCATGAGCGCATCGTCGAGACTATCGCCGACGCCGATGCCGAGGCCGCCGCCGCCGCCATGACCAATGTGATCTTCAACGGCCTGCGCCGCCTTGGCGCGGCAGGCTGAACGGGTGCCCAGATGAGCGACGACGGGTCGAGCAACGACAACAAGAAGACGCTGCGTAGTCAGGCCTGGTTCGGCCGGCAGGACAAGATGGGGTTCTACTACCGCTCTTTCCTGAAGAATTCCGGCCAGCCGCAGGACCGCTTCGACGGCCGCCCGGTGATCGGCATCTGCAACACCTGGTCCGAGCTGACGCCCTGCAACATCCATTTCCGCGACCTCGCGGAGCATGTGCGGCGCGGGGTTCTGGATGCCGGTGGCTACCCGCTGGAGTTCCCCGTCTCCTCGCTCGGCGAGGTGACGATGCGCCCCACCGCCATGCTGTTCCGCAACCTCGCCTCGATGGATGTGGAGGAGGCGATCCGCGCCCACCCGCTCGACGGCGTGGTGCTGCTGATGGGCTGCGACAAGACCACGCCGGCGCTGTTGATGGGCGCCGCCTCCGCCGACCTGCCGGCGATCGGCGTTTCCGGTGGCCCGCAGCTGCGCGGCGTCTATCGCGGCCAGATCATCGGCTCGGGCACCAACATCATCTCGATGAGCGAGCAGTTGCGGGCCGGCGAGATCACGCTGGCCGAGTTCCACGAGGCGGAAGCGGGGATGAACCGCTCGTCCGGCTCCTGCATGACCATGGGCACCGCCTCCACCATGGCCTCGATGGTCGAGGCGCTCGGCATCGGCCTGCCGGAGAACGCCGCCATCCCCGCTGTAGACGCCCGCCGCAACCTGCTGGCGCGCATGGCCGGCCGGCGCATCGTCGAGATGGTGCAGGAGGACCTCAAGCCCTCCGACATCCTCACCCGCGACGCCTTCGAGAACGCCATCCGCGCGCTGGCCGCCATCGGCGGCTCGACCAATGCGGTGGTGCATCTGCTCGCCATTGCCGGCCGCGTCGGCGTCGACCTCACCTTGGCCGATTTCGACCGGCTCGGGCGCGACATTCACTGCCTGGTCGACCTGATGCCGTCGGGTCGGTTCCTGATGGAGGATTTCTACTATGCCGGCGGCCTGCCGGCGGTGCTGCGCACGCTCGGCGAACGCGGGCTGCTTCACCGCGACGCCCGCACCGTCAACGGCCGCACCATGTGGGAAAATGTCGAGAAGGCGCCCACCTGGAACGCCGAGGTCATCACCCCGTTCGAGGCCCCGTTCAAGGCCGAGGCCGGCATCGCCATCCTCACCGGCAACCTCGCCCCCGACGGCGCCGTCATCAAGCCTTCCGCCGCCTCGCCGGAGCTTATGGTGCATACCGGCCGCGCCGTGGTGTTCGAGAGCGTCGAGGAAATGCACCACGCGGTAAATGACGAGGCGCTCGACATCGACGCCTCCTGCATCATGGTGCTGAAACATTGCGGGCCCAGGGGCTACCCCGGCATGGCCGAGGTCGGCAACATGCCGCTGCCGGCCAAGCTGTTGCGCCAGGGTGTGCGCGACATGATCCGCATTTCCGACGCCCGCATGTCCGGCACCGCCTATGGCACCGTCGTGCTCCACGTCGCCCCGGAGGCGACAGCCGGCGGGCCGCTGGCGCTGGTGCGAAATGGCGACCTGATCACGCTCGACGTGCCGGCCCGCGCGCTGCACCTGCATGCGAGCGCGGAGGAACTCGCTGCGCGCCGCGCCGCCTGGGTGCCGCCGGAGCCGCACGCCGTGCGTGGCTACCAGCGCCTTTACATCGACCATGTGCTGCAGGCCGACCGCGGCGCCGATTTCGACTTCCTCGTCGGCCGCACCGGTTCGCCGGTCGGCCGCGACAATCACTAAGGGTGCATGATGACGACGACCTCCACCCCCGGTCCCTATGCCGGCGTCTTCCCGGTCGCGCCGACGGTGTTCGACGCCGAGGGCCGGCTCGACCTCGACGGCCAGAAGCGCGCCGTCGACTTCATGATCGACGCCGGCTCGCACGGCCTGTGCCTCCTCGCCAATTTCTCCGAGCAGTTCGTGCTGAGCGACGATGAGCGCGACCTGATCATGACCACGGTGCTGGAGCACGTCGCCGGGCGGGTGCCGGTCATCGTCACCACCACCCATTTCGCCACCCACATCTGCGCCGAGCGCTCGCGCCGGGCGCAGGAGGCTGGGGCGGCGATGGTGATGGTGATGCCGCCCTATCACGGCGCCACCTTCCGGGTGCCGGAGGCCGCGGTCTACGCCTTCTACAAGGCCGTCTCCGACGCCATCGACATCCCGATCATGGTGCAGGACGCCCCCGTGGCCGGCACGCCGCTCTCCGTGCCCTTCCTCGCGAAGATGGCGAAGGAGATCGAGAACCTCGCCTATTTCAAGATCGAGGTGCCGCAGGCGGCGAACAAGCTGCGGGCGCTGATCGAGGCCGGCGGCGACGCCATTGTCGGCCCGTGGGACGGCGAGGAGGCCATCACCCTGATGGCCGATCTCGACGCCGGCGCCACCGGTGCGATGACCGGGGGCGGCTATCCCGACGGCATCCGCCAGATCATCGACCCTTATGTCGCCGGTGACCGCGAGGCGGCGTTGGACGCCTATATGAGCTGGCTGCCGCTGATCAATTACGAGAACCGGCAGGCCGGCTTCGCCACCGCCAAGATACTGATGCAGGAAGGCGGCATCATCGCCCATGACACGCTGCGCGCGCCGCTGCCGCCGGTCCACCCCGCCACCCGTGCCGGGCTGATCGAACTGGCCCGCCGGCTCGACCCCATGGTGCTGACATGGGGCAAGTGAGGAATATGGATATGAATGACATCACCGGCGCCCTGCTTATCGGCTCCCGCGACATCGCCACTGAGCGGCGTTTCCGGGCGGTCGATCCCGCCAGCGGCGCAGTGCTCGAACCGGCCTTCGCCGATGCCGGACCCGGCGAGGTCGCGCAGGCGGCCGCTCTCGCGGCCGAGGCGGCCCCGCTCTACCGCGCCATCACGCCGGAAGCGCGCGCCGCCTTTCTCGACGCCATCGCCGCGAACATCGAGGCCATCGGCGACGAACTCACCGCGCGCGCCGCGCAGGAAACCGGCCTGCCGGCGGCCCGCCTCACCGGGGAGCGCGCCCGCACCACCGGCCAGCTCAGGCTGTTCGCCGGGTGGGTACGCGCCGGCGGTGCCGACGAGCCGCGCCTCGACAGCCCGCTGCCTGAGCGGGCCCCGCTGCCGCGCGCGGATCTGCGGATGCGCCATATCGGCATCGGCCCGGTGGCGGTGTTCGGCGCCTCCAATTTCCCCCTCGCCTTCTCCGTCGCCGGCGGCGATACCGCCTCGGCGCTCGCCGCCGGCTGCCCGGTCATCGTCAAAGGCCATCCCGCCCATCCCGGCACGTCGGAGCTGGTCGGCCGCGCCATCCGCGCCGCGGTCAGCGACGCCGGCCTGCCGGAAGGCGTGTTCTCGCTGCTGACCGGCACCAGCAATGAACTCGGCGGCGCTCTGGTGGCCGATCCGCGCATCAAGGCGGTGGGTTTTACCGGCTCGCGCGCCGGTGGGCTGGCGCTGTGCCGCATTGCCGCCGGTCGTCCCGAGCCGATCCCGGTCTATGCCGAGATGAGCAGCATCAACCCGGTGTTCCTGCTGCCGGGCGCGCTGAACGCCCGTGCCGAGGCGCTGGCGACCGGCTTCGTCGGTTCGCTGACCATGGGTGCCGGGCAGTTCTGCACCAATCCCGGCCTCATCATCGCGCTGGCGGGCGGGGGGCTCGACCGCTTCATCGCCGCCGCCGCAACCCACGTATCGTCCGCCGCGGCCGCGACCATGCTCACCCCCGGCATTGCCGGCGCCTATGCCAGGGGCGTCGCCACTCTGGAGGAACGCGCCGATGTCGCCGAGGTCGCCCATGGCAATGAGGGCGGCCCGAACAGCTGCCGGGCGACGCTGTTCGTCGCCGAAGCCGCCGTGTTCCTGAGCGAGCCGGTGCTCTCGCACGAGGTGTTCGGCGCCTCCTCGCTGGTGGTGCGCTGCGCCGACGCGGGCGAGATGCGGGCGGTCGCCCGCGCACTCGAAGGCCAGCTCACCGCGACGCTGCATCTTGAGCCCGAGGACCACGCCCTCGCCGCCGCGCTGCTGCCGATCCTTGAGGACAAGGCGGGCCGCATCCTCGCCAATGGCTGGCCGACCGGCGTCGAGGTCTGCCATGCCATGGTGCATGGCGGTCCTTTCCCGGCCACCTCCGATCCACGCTCGACCTCGGTCGGCACCCTCGCTATCCGACGCTTCCTGCGCCCGGTCTGCTACCAGGACCTGCCCGAGGCGCTGCTGCCCGCCGCCGTGCAGGCGGGCAATCCGCTCGGCCTGCCCCGCCTCGTCGACGGCAAGCCGGAAACCGACGGGGACGCCCGCCCATGAGCGCGATCCGTCTTGCCCTTGTCGGCCTCGGCAAGATCGCCCGCGACCAGCACCTGCCCGCCATCGCGGCGACGCCGGGCATCGAGCTGGTGGCGGTGGCGAGCCGCAGCGCGACGCTCGACGGCGTCGCCCATTTCGCCACGCTGGCCGATCTGCTGGCGAGCGGCGAGGCGATCGACGCAGTGGCGCTGTGCACCCCGCCGCAGGGGCGCCGCGAACTTGCGGGAATGGCGCTAAGTGCCGGAAAGCACGTGCTTCTGGAGAAACCGCCGGGTGCCACGGTCAGCGAACTCGGCCCGCTCGTCGCCGCCGCCCAGGAAAGGGGCCGGACCCTGTTCGCCACCTGGCATTCGCGCTTCGCGCCGGCGGTGGAACCGGCCCGCGCCTTCCTCAGCGAGGTGCCGCCGCGCGCGGTGCGGGTGACATGGAAGGAAGATGTCCGCGTCTGGCATCCCGGCCAGCGCTGGATCTGGGAGCCCGGCGGGCTCGGCGTGTTCGATCCCGCCATCAACGCGCTGTCGATCCTCACCGCCATCCTGCCGCGTCCGGTCTTCATCACCAGCGCCGGGCTTGATTTCCCCTCCAACTGCGCCGCCCCCATCGCCGCGACGCTGGCCCTCGCCGATGCGGGCGGGCTGCCGGTGCGGGCCGAACTCGATTTCCTGCAGACCGGGCCGCAGAGCTGGGACATCGTGGTCGAGACCGACCGCGGCACGCTCACCCTCGCCCAGGGCGGGGCCGTCCTGTCGCTCGACGGGCAGGTGCTCAGCGCGCTGCCGGAGACCGAATACCGGAATATCTACAAGCACTTCGTCGAACTTGTTGCAGCCGGTAGGTCGGATGTCGATCTCGCCCCGCTGCAACTCGTCGCCGATGCTTTCCTGCTGGGGCGGCGCACCCTCGTCGCGCCGTTCCACGAGTGAGCCGAGGAGAACCCATGCACGGCAAAGACCTCAAGAGCGAGCGTTCGCTGCGCTCCCGCGCCTGGTTCGACAACCCGGCCAATATCGACATGACCGCGCTCTATCTGGAGCGCTACCTCAATTTCGGCCTCAGCCAGGAGGAATTGCAGAGCGGCCGGCCGATCATCGGCATTGCGCAAACCGGGTCGGACCTGTCGCCCTGCAACCGCCACCATCTGGAACTCGCCAAGCGGGTGCGCGAGGGCATTCGCGAGGCCGGCGGCATCGCCATCGAATTTCCGGTCCACCCGATCCAGGAAACCGGCAAGCGCCCCACCGCCGGTCTCGACCGCAACCTCGCCTATCTCGGTCTGGTCGAGGTGCTCTATGGCTACCCGCTCGACGGCGTAGTGCTGACCATCGGCTGCGACAAGACCACCCCGGCCTGCCTGATGGCGGCGGCGACGGTCAACCTCCCGGCCATCGCGCTCTCGGTCGGGCCGATGCTGAACGGCTGGTACAAGGGCGAGCGCACCGGCTCGGGCACCATCGTATGGAAGGCCCGCGAATTGCTGGCGGCGGGCGAGATCGACCATGCCGGCTTCGTCAAGCTGGTCGCGTCCTCCGCGCCCTCCACCGGCTACTGCAACACCATGGGCACGGCGACCACGATGAACTCGCTCGCCGAGGCGCTGGGCATGCAGTTGCCCGGCTCCGCCGCCATCCCCGCGCCCTATCGCGACCGGCAGGAGATCGCCTATCGCACCGGGCTGCGCATCGTCGAGATGGTGCATGAGGACCTCAAGCCTTCCGACATCCTCACCCGCGACGCCTTTCTCAACGCCATTCGCGTCAATTCGGCGATCGGCGGCTCGACCAACGCGCCGATCCACCTCAACGCGCTGGCGCGCCACGTCGGGGTGGAACTGACCATCGACGACTGGCAGACCTATGGCGAGGAGATCCCGCTGCTGGTCAATCTCCAGCCCGCCGGCGAATATCTCGGCGAGGACTATTACCACGCGGGCGGCGTGCCGGCGGTGGTCAACCAGTTGATGGGACAGGGCCTTATCGCCGAAGGGGCCATGACGGCGAACGGGCGCTCCATCGGCGAGAACTGTGCGCGCGCGCACATCGAGGACGAGGCGGTGATCCGCCCCTTCGACCAGCCATTGAAGGCGAATGCCGGCTTCCGCGTGCTGCGCGGCAACCTCTTTTCCTCCGCCATCATGAAGATGAGCGTGATCAGCCCGGAGTTCCGCGTCCGCTATCTCTCCAACCCGGACGACCCGGAAGCCTTCGAGGGGCGGGCCATCGTGTTCGACGGGCCGGAGGACTACCACGCCCGCATCGACGACCCCGCCCTCGCCATCGACGAAACGTGCATCCTGTTCATGCGCGGCGCCGGCCCGGTCGGCTATCCCGGCGCGGCGGAAGTGGTCAACATGCGGGCGCCCGACTACCTCATCAAGGCCGGCGTGCACGCCCTGCCCTGCATCGGCGACGGCCGCCAGTCCGGCACCTCGGGTTCACCCTCCATCCTCAACGCTTCGCCGGAGGCGGCGGTCGGGGGCGGCCTCGCTTTGCTGCGCACCGGCGACCGGGTGCGCATCGACCTCAGGCGCAACAGCGCCAACATGCTTGTGACTGACAACGAACTCGCCCACCGCCGCGCGGAGCTGGAAGCGGCCGGCGGCTATGCGTACCCGCCCCACCAGACGCCCTGGCAGGAGATCCAGCGCGGCCTCGTCGGGCAGTTGGAGGCCGGCGCGGTGCTGGAGCCGGCGGTGCGCTACCAGCGCCTCGCCCAGACCATGGGGATACCACGTGACAACCACTAGTCCCGGACCGGCCGCGACAACGCCGCCCCTGACCGTCCCCGAGGCCGTCGTGCTGGGCGATCAGCGCTGTCTGCTTGGCGAGGGCCCGACCTATGACGCGGCCAGCGACACCGCCTGGTGGTTCGACATTCTGGAGCGGCGCCTGTACGCGGCTCGGCTCGGCACCGGCGCCATCTCCGTCCATCCGTTGCCCTTCATGGCCAGCGCGCTGGCTTATGTCGACGACGCCTGCCAGCTCCTCGTCACCGAGAGCGGCCTGGTCCTGCGCGACACCGCCACCGGCCGGCTGGACGTGGTCGCCTCGGTCGAGGCCGACAATGCGGTGACCCGTTCCAACGACGCCCGCGTGCACCCCAGCGGCACGCTCTGGTTCAGCACGATGGGCCTGGATGCCGAGCCGGGCGCGGGCACCATTTACGCCTTTCACGCGGGATCGGTGGTGCCGCTGTTTCCCGGCATCACCATTCCCAACGCCATCTGCTTCGCGCCGGACGGGGCCATCGGCTATTTCGCCGACACCGCCGCCGGCACGCTCCACCGGGTCCGCCTCGACCCTGGCACCGGCCTGCCGCTGGAGGCCCCCACCGTGCTGCACCACCACGCCGGCGAGGGCGGCCTCGACGGCGCCGTCACCGATGCCGAGGGGCTGATCTGGTGTGCCATATGGGGCGGCGCGCGCCTCAACGCCTATTCGCCGGAGGGAGAGTTCCACCGCAGTGTGCCCCTCCCCGCAAAACTGACGACGTGCCCGGTCTTCGTCGGGCCGGGGTTCGACCGCGTGCTGGTTACCTCGGCCTGGTATCACATGGACGACGCCGCCCGCGCGGCCGACCCTCACCATGGCCGAACCTTCCTGGTCGATGTCGGCGCCCGTGGCCGTGCCGAGCCGCGTGTCCGGCTGGGAGGCCGCTGATGGACTGCGTCTCGCATGTCGTCGTCGACTGGGGCACGTCGAGCTTCCGCCTCTGGGCGCTCAACCGCGCCGGCGGCGTGCTGGCCGAACGGCGCAGCGCGCAGGGCCTGCTCGCCGCCGCGTCCGAAGGCTTCGAGCACGTATTGGACTCTCATTTGGCCGCGCTGTCGGTTCCCGAGGGCGTGCCGGTGATGATGTGCGGCATGGTCGGCGCGCGCGCGGGCTGGGTCGAGGCCGCCTATATGGACGCCCCGGCCCGGCTCGACCGGCTGGCCGAACAGGCGGCGCAAGTCCCCTCCGCGCGACGCCCCATCCGCATCCTGCCCGGCATCGCGCAGCGCGGCGCGGGCGAGGCGGACGTGATGCGTGGCGAGGAGACCCAGTTGCTGGCGCTCGTCGGCGACGGCTTCGAAGGGCTCGCCTGCCTGCCCGGCACCCATTCCAAATGGGTCGTCGTCGCGCAGGGGCAGGTGCAGCGCTTCGCCACCTTCCTGACCGGCGAGCTGTTCCACCTGCTGCGCAGCGGCTCGGTCATCGCCCCGGCGGTCGAGGCGGCTGCGGTGATGAACCCGCGGGCGCCGGCCTTCGCCCGCGGGGTCGAGGATGGCCTCGCCGCGCCGGAGACGCTCGCCAACCGGCTGTTCCGCCTGCGCGCTTCCTGGCTGCTCGAAGGCACGGCGCCGGCCGACACGCTGGCGCGCCTCTCGGGCCTGCTGGTCGGAAGCGAGCTGGCCGGGGCGGCACGGCAGGTCGGCACGCTCGCCAATGTCGCGCTGGTGGCCTCCGGTCCGGCGGCCGAGGTCTATGAAAAGGCGCTCGCGCTGGCCGGCGTACCCGGCGTCGTCCGGCACGACGCGGAACGTCTCGTCCGCTCCGGGCTCCACGCCGCCGCCCTCAGCGCCTTCCGACTGGAAAGGGCATCCGCATGAATTCCCCTTCGCCCCGGCACATAGCCTGGCCCACGATGCGCCGCTCGCTGGTCGCCATCCTGCGCGGCATAGACCCGTCCGAGGCGGAGGCGGTCGTGGGCGCGCTGATCGAGGAGGGGCTGGAGGCGATCGAGATCCCGCTCAACTCGCCGAACCCGTTCGTCTCCATCGAGGCCGCCGCCCGCCTCGCCCCGCCCGGCGTGCTGATCGGCGCCGGGACGGTGCTGTCGGTCGAGGAGGTCGACCGGCTGGCCGAGGCCGGCGGGCGGCTGATGGTGAGCCCGAATGTCGCGCCGGAGGTGATCGCCCGCGCCAGCGGCCACGGCATGGTCACCATGCCCGGCGTGCTGACCCCGACCGAGGCGCTGGCGGCGGTGAAGGCCGGTGCCTCGGGGCTGAAGTTCTTCCCTGCCAATCTGCTCGGCCCGTCGATCATCCAGGCCATCGCGGTGGTGCTGCCGCCCGGCACGGTGATCGGGGCGGTAGGCGGCGTCGGCGAGGCGGAGTTCGCCGCCTATGCGGCCGCCGGTATCCGCACCTTCGGCCTCGGATCCAGCCTCTACCGGCCCGGCGCCACCGCGCCGGAGGTGCGGGCGAAGGCCCGTGCCGCCGTCGCCGCCTACGACGCGGCGTTTCCCGCACCACAGGAGGCTCGACGGAACGACGGCTAGGACCCGGACAGGATGCGGGGGCAGCCCCGCCAAGAAAACCGGCACGCAAAGGCGGCCACTGAAAATGCAGAACGTGAAACGCTCAAGGAGCTGACGATGAAACGCCTGACGACAATATTCTCCGCCACCGCCCTCGCGCTCGGCGCTCTCACCCTCGCCCTCCCCGCCTCGGCCCAGGACAAGGCCACGGTCGGCATCGCCATGCCCACCAAGTCCTCCGCCCGCTGGATCGCGGATGGAGACAACATGGTTAAGGTGCTCAAGGAGCGCGGCTACAACACCGACCTGCAATATGCCGAGGACGACATCCCCAACCAGCTCTCGCAGATCGAGAACATGGTGACCAAGGGCGCCAAGGTACTGGTGATCGCCTCGATCGACGGCACCACGCTCTCCGACGTGCTGAAGCAGGCGCACGCCCAGGGCATCAAGGTCATCGCCTATGACCGCCTGATCCGCGAGACACCGAACGTCGATTACTACGCGACCTTCGACAATTTCCAGGTCGGGGTTCTGCAGGCGCAGTCGCTGCTCAAGGGCCTTGGCTATCCCGAGAACAAGGGGCCGTTCAACATCGAGCTGTTCGGCGGTTCGCCGGACGACAACAACGCGTACTTCTTCTATGACGGCGCGCTTTCCGTGCTGCAGCCGTTGATCGACAACGGCACGCTGAAGATCGCTTCCGGCCAGACCGGCATGGACAAGGTCTCGACGCTGCGCTGGGACGGCGCCACCGCACAGGCGCGCATGGATAACCTGCTCAGCGCCTACTACTCCGACAAGAAGCTCGATGGCGTGCTCTCCCCCTATGACGGGCTGTCGATCGGCATCCTGTCCTCGCTCAAGGGCGTGGGCTATGGCTCGGGCGACATGAAGATGCCGGTCGTCACCGGGCAGGACGCGGAAGTACCGTCGGTCAAGTCGATCCTCGCCGGCGAACAGTATTCGACGATCTTCAAGGACACCCGCGAACTCGCCAAGGTCACCGCCGACATGGTGGACGCCTCGCTCACGGGCAAGGAAGTCACCGTCAACGACAACAAGACCTACAATAACGGCGTCAAGGTCGTGCCGTCCTACCTGCTCAAGCCGGTGGTGGTCGACAAGGACAACTGGAACCAGGTGCTGGTCGGCTCGGGCTACTACAAGCCGGACCAGATCAACTGACATCGCAAATGAACGCCGAGGACCGCGCCGGCGACACCCGCCGGCGCGGACCCGCGCGATGGAACGGGCCATGAACGCTCTCCTGAAAATGCAGGGCATCAGCAAGCACTTCACCGGAGTGAAGGCGCTGAGCGATGTCACCTTCACCGTCGAGCCCGGCGAGATTCACGCGCTGGTCGGCGAAAACGGCGCCGGCAAATCCACCCTGATGAAGGTGCTGAGCGGGGTCTACCCGCACGGCTCCTATGAGGGCGCCATCGTCTTCGACGGCGAAGAGCGCCGCTTCGGCGACATCACCGCCTCGGAGGCGCTCGGCATCATCATCATCCATCAGGAACTCGCCCTGATCCCGCTGATGTCGATCGCCGAGAACATCTTCATCGCCAACCCGCCGGGCCGCTTCGGCGTCATCGACCGCGCGAGCGTGCACCGGCGCACCAAGGAACTGCTGGCCAAGGTCGGGCTCGACGAATCCCCGGACACGCTGGTGACCAATATCGGGGTCGGCAAGCAGCAATTGGTGGAGATCGCCAAGGCGCTGTCGAAGAAGGTGCGCCTGCTGATCCTCGACGAGCCGACCGCCAGCCTCTCCGAGAAGGACAGCGCCGCCCTGCTCGACCTGCTGCTCGAATTCAAGGCGCAGGGCATCGCCTCCATCCTCATCTCGCACAAGCTGAACGAGGTCTCGAAGGTCGCCGACCGCATCACCGTGCTGCGCGACGGCCGCACGGTCGATACGCTCGACTGCCATCAGGGCGCGGTGGAAGAGGACCGGATCATCGCCAAGATGGTCGATCGCGACCTCGAACACCGCTATCCCAAGCGCGAGCCGCGTATCGGCGAGCCGATCTTCAAGGTGACCGACTGGTCGGCATTCCACCCGCTGCATTCCGACCGGCAGGTGATCAAGAATGTCGACTTCGAGGTCCGGCGCGGCGAGATCGTCGGCATTGCCGGGTTGATGGGCGCGGGGCGGACCGAGTTCGCCATGAGCGTGTTCGGCCGCTCCTGGGGCCAGAAGATCACCGGCCGGGCGGAAATGGACGGACGCGAGGTCGACCTGTCCACGGTGCGCCGCGCCATCGACGCCGGTCTCGCCTATGTCACCGAGGACCGCAAGCATCTGGGCCTCCTGCTGGCCGAGGACATCCGCAAGAACGTCACGCTCGCCAATCTTCCGGCGATCGCACCGGGCCGCATCATCGACGACATCAAGGAACTGCGCGTCGCCTCCGACTATCGCGGGCGCATGCACATACGCTGCCACAGCGTGTTCCAGGAGACCGGCAAGCTCTCCGGCGGCAACCAGCAGAAGGTGGTGCTGTCGAAATGGCTGTTCACCGACCCGAAGGTGCTGATTCTGGACGAGCCGACGCGTGGCATCGATGTCGGCGCCAAGTATGAAATCTACTGCATCATCAACGAGCTGGCCGAGGCCGGCAAGGGTGTCGTGATGATCTCCTCGGAGATGCCGGAACTGCTCGGCATCTGCGACCGCATCTGCGTCATGAACGAGGGCGCCTTCGTCGGCGAGTTCCCCGGGGCGGAGGCCACGCAGGAGAAGATCATGCGCGCCATCATGCGTAAGGGAGAGCAACACCCCATGGAGGCATTGGCATGAGCGACGCCGCGCTGAAGGACAAGGCGCATCACGCCGGATTCCTGAAAAACAACCTGCGCGAATACGGGATGCTGATCTCGCTCTTCGCCATCATGATCTTTTTCGAGGTGGTGACCAACGGCACGCTGATGCGGCCGCTCAACCTCACCAATCTCGTGCTGCAGAACAGCTACATCGTCATCATGGCGCTGGGCATGCTGCTGGTCATCGTCACCGGCCATATCGACCTGTCGGTCGGCTCGGTAGCGGGCTTCATCGGCGCCGTCGCCGCCGTGCTGATGGTGAAGTACGGGGTGCACTACATCCCGGCGACACTCATCTGTCTCGTGCTGGGAGGGTTGATCGGCGCGGCGCAGGGCTACTGGGTGGCCTATTTCAGGATCCCGTCCTTCATCGTCACCCTCGCTGGCATGCTGGTGTTCAAGGGGCTGGCGCTCGCCATCCTTGCCGGCCAGTCGGTCGGCCCGTTCCCGCCCACCTTCCAGAAGCTCTCCTCCGGCTTCATTCCTGAACTGGCGCCCGGCGTCGGGGGGCTCTACCTGACCTCGCTGGCGGTCGGCACCGTTCTGGCGATGGTGCTGGTCTGGCTCAACTTTCGCGGCCGGGCCCGGCAGGAGGCGCATCACGTCGCCACCGAGCCCTATGGCTTCTTCGTCGCCAAGAACGTGCTGCTGTTCGGCATCATCGTCTATTTCGCCTATCTGATCGCCTCGCATCGCGGCATGCCGAACGTGCTGGTGATCATGACCGCGCTGATCGCGCTCTATGCTTTCATCACCACCCGCACCACGATCGGCCGGCAGATCTACGCCGTCGGCGGCAATGAGAAGGCGGCCAAGCTCTCGGGTATCAAGACCGAGCGGCTGACCTTCCTCACCTTCGTCAATATGGGCGTGCTGGCGGCGCTGGCCGGCCTCGTCTTCGCCGCCCGGCTCAACACGGCGACGCCGAAGGCCGGCCTCGGCTTCGAGCTCGACGTGATCGCCGCCTGCTTCATCGGCGGCGCCTCGGCCTATGGCGGCGTCGGGCGCGTCGGCGGGGCGGTGATCGGCGCGCTGATCATGGGCGTGATGAACAACGGCATGTCGATCCTCGGCATCGGCATCGACTACCAGCAGGTCATCAAGGGCCTCGTCCTGCTCGGCGCCGTCTGCCTCGACGTCTACAACCAGAAGCGCTCCTGAGGCAGCGGGGGGCAACATCGCCCCGCGCGGCCGGCGTCATTGCGCGCCGGCCGCGCGGAATCCCGGTCTCAGGGCCGTTCGCCGCGGGCGAGGCGGCCATTGATGGCGGCGAGCACCGGCAGCAGGTCGGCCACCCCGTCGACGACATAATGCGCCCCGGCCGCGGCCAGCTTTTCCGCCGCGCGACGTCGGCGCGTCGCGAAGTCCTGCGCCGAAAGCGCGGCCGTGTCCGCCTGCGACAGCCCGAACACATTGCCGGTCACGGCGACGCCGACGGTCCAGGCGCCGCCGTTGAGCCCTTCGCCGATGCCAACCTCGGTGTCGTCGACCTTCACCGCCGCCCAGGCCGGATATACCTGCATCTCGGTCAGCACCTTCCACATCAGGAACGGCGTCGGCCGCCCGTCCGGCACGTCTCCGGTGCAGGCCATGGCGTCGGCGACGAAGCCCTGTTCTGCCGCGATCGGGGTGATCCTGGCCATGATCTCGCGGGTATAGCCGGTGGTGCTGCCGATCTTCAGCCCCTCCGCCCGCAGCGCCGCCGCCGTCGTCGCCGCCCCGGGAATGAGGTCGGCATAGCGCGCCGCCACCGCGATGTTCTTCGGCACGAACACCTCATAGACCGCGTCGATATCGGCCTCGGTCGGGGTGTGACCGTGCACCCGTTGCCACTCGGCGGCGATGCGCGGCATGGTCATGAGCGCGGCCACGTGCGGGCGCTTGGCCATACCCATCGGCACCCGCGCCTCGTCGACGCTGATCGCGACGTCGAATGCGCGGAAGGCATCGACAAAGGCACCCATCGGCGCCAGCGAGCCGAAATCGACGACGGTGCCGGCCCAGTCGAACACGACGGCCTTGAGGTGAGACAGTGACATGGCATTCATCCGGTTGAAGAGGTCGGCAGCGTGAAGGAAGGGGACAGCGGAGCCGGTCAGCCGGCGAGGATGGCGGCCTCGACGATGTCGAGCGCCCGGTCGAGATCCTCGCGCGCGATAACCAGCGGCGGGGAAAGGGTGAGCACGTTGCCCTGGCTGACCTTGAAGCTCAGCCCGGCCTCAAGGCAGCGATAATAGACCGCCTCGGCAAGCCGCCGGTTCGGCTGCCGCTCCGCCTTGTCCAGAACCATCTCGATCCCCATCAGCAGCCCCCGCCCGCGGACGTCGCCGATGTAAGGCGAGCGCGCCATCACCTCGCGCAGGCGGCCCATCGCGTGCTCGCCCAGTTCGGCGGCGCGTTCCGCGAGACCTTCCTCGCGGATGATCGCAATCGTGGTCAGGGCCGCGCGGGCGGTCACCGGGTTCTTCTCGTGGGTGTAGTGGCCGATGGCATAGTCGCCGGCGACATCGAGGTCGTGGTGGGCGATCACCGCCGCGATCGGCAGGATACCGCCACCCAGCGCCTTGCCGAGCACGATCATGTCGGGCGTCACCTCGTCATGCGCGCTGGCGAAAAAGCGCCCGGTCTTGCCGAGACCGGTGGGAATCTCGTCGAAGATCAGCAGCGTGCCATGGCGGTCGCAGGCCGCGCGCACCGCCTTCCAGAAGCCCGGCGCCGGCACCAGCGGGGTGGCGCGCATCGGCTCGGCGATGAAGGCGGCGATGTCGCCCTCGCGGCCGAGCACATAGGCGATCATGGCAGCGCAGGCGCGCGCCGACTCTTCCAGATTGTGGTGGCCATAGGCGCAGCCATGGCCGGCCCAGGGCGCGACATGCTCGGCCCCGGGCAGCAGCGGGCCGGCTATGCCCGAGCGAAAGGTCGCCTCGCCGCCGACGCTCGCCGCGCCAAAGCCGGCACCGTGAAACGCATCCCAGAACGACAGCGTCTTGAAGCGTCCGGTGGCGGCGCGGGCCAGCTTCAGCGCCACTTCGACGGCATCCGAGCCACCGGTGGTGAACAGCACCTTGTCGAGCCTGCCCGGCGCCAGCCGTCCCAGCGTCTCCGCCAGTTCCACCGCCGGCGCGCAGGTGAAACGGCGCGGCGCGAAGCACAGTTCGTCCATCTGCGCCTTGATCGCCGCCCTCAGGCGCGGGTGGCCATAGCCGATGTGATGCACGCTGTTGCCATGGAAATCCATGGTGCGCCGGCCTTCCGTATCCTCGATCCAGATGCCCTCGGCCCTGGCGATGGCCGACACGCAGGGGCTGGAAAGGCTCTGGTGCAGGAAGGCATCGGCGTCGCGCTTGAGCAGCTCCGTGGTGGCACGGTTCCGCTGGCGCGCTGCCCATTGAGCGCGGGCGGCCGAGGTGTTGGATTCGCCCTCGGTGTGAACCAGCGGGAGGGAGGGGATGGACATGGCGTGCCTCAGGCGACCAGCGCGGCGCGTTCGCCCAGCACATCCGGTGCCGGCGCGGCGCTGGCGACGCCCATCTCGTCCAGCGACTGCCTTGCCGCCGCGACCACCGCACGCATCACCGTCGCGTCGAGATGGCCGATGCAGCCGACGCGAAAACTCTCCGCCACGGTGAGCTTGCCGGGATAGATGAGGAACCCCTTCGCCTTCATCAGCTCGTAGAAACGGGGAAAGGCGAAGTTCGGGTCGGCCGGGCAGAAGAAGGTGACGATGATCGGCGACAGCCAGCGGTCGGCGAGCAGCGTCTCGAATCCGGCCGCGCGCATGCCGGCGACCAGCACGTCGCGGTTCTGCACGTAGCGGGCCCCGCGAGCGGCGACGCCGCCCTCGGCCGCGTGAAGACGCAGCGCCTCGATGAAGGCCGCCACCACATGGGTCGGCGGCGTGAAGCGCCACTGGCCGGTCTTCTCCATCACCGTCCACTGGTCGTGCAGGTCGAGGCTCAGCGAATGGCAATTGCCCCTGGCGGCCTCCAGCGCACTTTTGCGGGCGATGACGAAGCCGAAGCCGGGCACGCCCTCGATGCACTTGTTGGCGGAGGACACGATGGCCTCGTAGCGCAGCGTCCCCGCATCCGCCGGCACGGCACCGAACGCACTCATCGAATCGATCAGCAGCTTGCGGCCGCGCGCCTCGACCGCCTGCGAAATCTCCGCCACCGGGTTGAGAATGCCGGAGCTGGTCTCGCAGTGGATCGCCAGCACGTGGGTGATGGCGGGATCGGCGTCGAGCGCGGCGCCCACCTCCTCGCCGCGCGGCGGCAGGTAATCACCCTTGTCGATCACCGCATGGGCCCGGCCGAGCGTGCGCAGGATCTGCGCCGCCCGCAGCCCATAGGCGCCGTTGGCGAGCACCAGCACCTTGCCCTCGCGCGGCACCAGCGTGCCGAGCATGGCCTCGACGCAGAATGTACCGCTGCCCTGCATCGGCACGCAGTCGAATTCGCCTTGGGTATCGCCGATCATCGCCAGCAGCCGGCGCCGCAATTCGGCGGTCAGCGCGTGGAAATCCCCGTCCCACGATCCCCAGTCGCGCAGCATCGCCTGCTTCACCGCAGCCGCGGTTGTCAGCGGGCCAGGTGTGAGCAGATAAGGCTCCCCGAGCAGAGGGGGCGCGAACGCCGCCGTCGCGGCCTCGTCGTTCTGGCGATCCGGCATCGAGCTTCCTCCCAATGATCCCGCAGCACGGCGCCAGAATGGCGTGTCACTATCCATTTGAAAAATCGTTATTTTATATCGACCTATAAATTGGTACGATATGCCTGCTCGCATTCTCAGGGGCGCTCCCGGCCGGACCGGCGGCGGATGACATCGTGCGCTACGTCCAGCTCCGGGCCTTTCATCATGTCGCGATCTCCGGCGGCTTCTCGCGCGCGGCCGCCGAACTCTTCCTCACCCAGCCGGCCATCTCCGACCAGGTGCGCAGGCTTGAGGCCGAGTACGATGTGCTGCTGTTCGACCGCACCCGCCGGCAGATCGCGCTGACTCCGGCGGGAGAACGGTTGCTGGCGGTCACCCGCCGTCTGTTCGATGCCGAGGACCAGGCACTGGAACTGCTGTCTGAATCGCGCGCGCTGCGCGTCGGCACGTTGCGCATCGTGGCGGACGCGGCGCATCACATCGTCCACGTCCTCCAGGCCTTCCGGCAGAGATATCCCGGCGTCACGGTGTCGCTGCGCGCGGGCAACACCGAGACCGTGGTCGAAAACCTTCTGAACTACGAGGCCGATATCGGCGTGCTCGGCGATCTGAACCCTCGTCGGGAGTTCGACCTCATCCGCCTTGACTCCACGCCGATCACTGCCTTCGTCGCGCGCGACCACCCGCTCGCCGGTTCGCCGGCGCTCGCGCTCGCCGAACTCGCCCGGCATCCCCTCGTCGGCCGTGAGGGCGGCTCAAAGACCCGGCGGCGGCTGGAGGAGAGCGCGGCGAAGGCGGGGATCGCGCTTGCCTTCGCCATCGAGGCCGAGGGCCGCGAGGCGGTGCGCGAAATCGTCGCCGCCGGCCTCGGCATCGGTTTCGTCTCCGAGGCCGAGTTCGGGCTCGACCCGCGGCTGGTCAAGATACCGATCGCCGGCGAGCCGGTGCTGATGGAGGAGGCGCTGATCTGCCTCAGCGAGCGTGCCCACGCGAAGACCATACGGGCGTTCTTCGACCTCGCCCGCGCCCTGCGTCCCGCCTGAGTCCCCGACGAAGCGGATGCCGCGCGTGCCTCCTCACTCCCCGGGGTCGAATGCCAGCGAGCGAAGCAATCGAGCCCCCGCCCGGACATCGGGCGAGATTGGCGCGCAGCGGGGCGCGGTGACGCGCGCGGAAGCTGGAGGGCGGCGGCCATTCGGCATAGCCGCCCCCGATGATGGCGACGTCATATGGCATGGTCATTTCCTTGGTGGATGTCTCAAGCCGGCCCGGCGAACGAAGTCGTCGACCCACGCCGCCTACGACCGGCAAGGCGCGCCGCCCCCCTGGCGAACGGCACGGTAGGGGAGATGCCCTGTGCTCCGGTTCCGCCCTGCCTCGTCGCCTACCGGGATCGGCGCGCGAGGGGGCAGTCATGTAAGGACGCGTTGCGGCCTGCCGCGTGTTCACGCGAGCAGCGCATCGGACTATGGGTCGCCTTGGGGCAGCTACCCACCATTCGCACCAGTTCGACGGGCGACTGCACGCCCATCTTGTGCAGCAGGTTGATACGGTGCCCCTCCACCGCCTTGACGCTGAGATTCAACGTATGCGCCGCGACCTTGTTGGGCTGGCCGCGCAGCATGCACTGCAGCACGGACTGCTCACGCTCTGTCAGCATTGCGAGCTTGGCGCGAATGTCGTCGCAGATCAGTTCGCAGGAGTAATTCTGCGAATCCCAGCGGATCCAGTGCTGCACGAGTTGCAGCAGCACCGTGTCGTTGACCGGCTTTTCGAGGAAGTCCCGCGCGCCAGCATGTAGCGCCCGCACCGCCATCACCACGTCCGCATGGCCACTGATCATGACCACTGGCATGGTCCAGCCTATCCGGCCCACCTGCTCCAGAACCTCGATGCCATTGATTCCGGGCAGGCGGACGTCCAGCAGCAGGCAGGATGGGCGGCTGATATGGGCGAGTTCAAGGAAAGGCTGCGGGTGCTGGAACAATTCCGTCTTCAGGCCAACCGAGCGAAACAGGGCTGCCAGAGAGGCGTTGAGCCCGGGGTCGTCGTCGACGATGTAGACCGCCGGCTCACGCATCGGGCGTCTCGTCTTCGCCGCGACAGGGCAGGCGAATGGTGAAGCGCGTACCTTCGCCCGGCTGCGCCGCCGCCTCGATGGCCCCGCCCAATCGCTGGGCCAGTGTGCGGGCGATCGACAGGCCGAGCCCCGAACCATTCGCCTTGGTGGTGATGAACGGCTCGAATATCCGCTCGCCGAGTTCCTTGGGCAGGCCGATGCCGGTGTCGAGCACATCTACCCGCACATTGGACGCACTTTCGCGCAGCGTATGAATATCGAGATGGCGCTGACCCAGCGGCTGCGCGCCCATCGCCTGGATGGCATTGGTAACGAGGTTGAGGATGATCTGCTGAAGGATGATCTGGTCGCCCTGCACGGGCGGCAGATCGGCCGCGAGCTGCAGTCTGAAGTCGACCGACTGCTCCCGCATCGCGGGCCCGGCGAAGCCGAGCACCACCGTCACCGCGGCATTCACGCAAGCCGCAGCGGAGGATTGCGGCGATCCCTTCAGGAATGAGCGCAGGCTCTTGATCACATCCCCGGCCCGTGCCGCTTCGGCGCCGATATTGATGAGCACCTCTTCCAGTTCGCCCACGCGAACGGCCCGCCCCATTAGCGACCTGCGGGCAGCGCCGGCGAAATTGACGATGGCGCCGAGCGGCTGGTTGATCTCGTGTGCCAGCGCCATGGCCATCTCGCCGAGAGCCGCCTGCCGGTCGGCGCGGAGCAGTTCCTCCACCAGCACCTCGGTCGAGCGTTGGGTGGCGCGCCTTGAGGTCTCGTCGACGAAAGCCAGCGCCTCCAGCGCCCGCGCGCCTTCGCCGTCGATCGAAAACCGCCGAACCCGCAGGTCCTGCGACGCCGTGCCTCCGGCGATCCGCACCACGTCCATATCCGCGCCCTGGTTCGGCGGGGTGGTGAGCAGGGCGGAAATGTCGTCGGGAGCGAAGGACAGCCGGGTAAGGAGTTCACGCAGCGGGCAGCCAACCACCTGCGCCCGCGCGACGCCGAACAGCCGCGCAAAGGCGAGATTGGCCGAGCGCACTATGCCGCGCCTGAAACTGATCACCCCCTCGGGGAACTTCTCCAGGACGACACCGACATAGTCGCCTGGCGGCCGCCGCTTCGATCGCTTCCCGGAAAGGCTTCCGGGAGATTCAAACGCCCGATTTGGATAATTATTTAGTATTACAAATGAATTCATTTTAAAAATCCCAATAAAATGTTGCCATCAAGGCCATTTATTGCTAAACAATTCTAAATTGTCATAGCACTGCGTTGCCGGAGTCGCAGCGGGATCTGATATTATTCATCTGAATATTTCAATCAAGAGACATTGGCTGGTCTCGTAACTTAAGAACGATGTGAATCACACGCCATGTTGGGACGAAACACAGCCCTTGCGCTGGCGCTCCCGGCGCGCGGGAGTTGAATATACTACCACAGCCCCCGAATGATACCACTTGCTGATGTGGCGAAAGGCGGGTCTTGAGCCGTCGAACCGCCCGTTGCCCCATGGTCGCCCGGGGCTTCCCCCGTTCGGATCAGGGCTCCCCCCTATTGGTACCATGATCCACTGGAGCCGGCCGGGTTTCCATGGCGGGAGGGTGGAATCACGCGCCTTTCGCTCCGGGTCCCGTCCATCGCACTGTTGCGTCGCTCGAAGGCTCCGTCGGAGGCTCAGTCGGGGCTCGTTCGGTGACATTCGGGAATTATCCAGCTTTCATTCTGAGGAGGTTCAAATGGCCGTAGAGAAGATCAACGCCTCGAGCAGCCTCGCCGAAGTCGTGGATCGCATCCTCGACAAGGGCGTGGTGGTCGATGCTTGGGTTCGCGTTTCGCTGGTCGGCATCGAGCTGCTGGCTGTCGAGGCCCGCGTCGTCGTCGCCGGCGTCGACACCTACCTGAAGTACGCTGAGGCCGTTGGCCTCACCGCGAGCGCCCAGACCGCGTGAAGGTGAGTCGATCGGGTCTCGCGATCCGATCGGACGAGCCCGTCCAGGCTCGTGTTCACCGGGGATCGACACTGCCGCAGGGACCATTGGTGCCTGCGCACGGGGCTTCGATGCCAGGACCGATCAGCTTGCCGCGCAGGCTGATCGGTAACCCCGCCATCGGATGCCCGGCTGGATGGCCGATGCGCCCTTCGTGCCTCCAGCGAAGGCAAGAGCAATTCAATCTTGGGGCAAGGAGCATCGGAGCATGTCTTTGGCCGGCCAGATTTCCCACACCGTCGCGACACTGGCCTCAACCCGCGAGGCCCGTCACGCGGCGCTTGGCGGCATCCGCAAGGATACCACTCGCCATTTGGGCGACGCCCATGCCGCCCGACGCCGGATGGCCTCGGAGCAGCAGCACCGCCTCAGCGAGGCGTTGCGTACCATCAAACTCAGCACTGCCATTCTGCTCGGCCAAGCCGATGAGCGCATTGATGGCTACCGCAAGGCGCGCATCAAGCAAGCCGCCCGCCTCTATCACGATCGGTCAGAAGGCTTCGCGGCGTTGCGGAGCAGCACGCGCAAATGGATGGGCACGCAGTCCGCCATGCGCCGCAAGGCGGAAGCGGCGGACCTTCGCCAGCGCCAGTTGGACCGCAACGCCCTCAGTGCCGCCGTGCATGAGTCGACGACCGGCAATCTCGCCTTTCTCGCCGCCCTGACCGGCGACCGGCAGGCGGCGTCGGGCATCTGGCACGGGCGCGTCCGCTCGGCGCCGGCCGCCGCGAACGCCGGGAAGGCCCCGCCCGAGGCGCCAAAGCAGGATGCGCCCAAGGCCGAAATGCTGAAGGTCGAGACGGTCACACTCGACGCCACCGTTCCGGAAGTTGTGGCGCCGCCGACGGCCGGTCCCGCCAAGGTAGAACCCGCCATGCCGGAGGTCGCCAAGGCCGAGCCGCTCCAGGGTGCGCCCGGCAAGGTGGCCGCTCCCATCGCGGTCGACAACAAGCCGACCGTCGCCAAAGGCGCCGGCGACAAGGGGTCGGGTGAAAAGTCCACGTCAGGAAAGTCCGCGTGAGCGTCATACCCGGCGCGTCTCTCTGAAACCTGCGGGCGTCGGCGTTGTCAGCACGCCGACGCCCGTCCCAAGGCGCCAATCGTGAATTCGGCAACCGACGAGGAATTTCCGCATGACCACCGAGGCCGCATCCAGGGAACCGCTGCCGGCAACATCCGGGTTCGGCGCCGCGTCGCAGCCTTTCGCGCCCAAGGTGGGCGGCCGTTCCAGCCAGGCCGCGCTGACGCCCCGTCCGCGGAACGGCTTCGTCGAAACCGAGCAGGTCCGCGACCTCACCCGGCGCGGTCTGGGCTTTCTAAAAGCCGGCTATCCGCTTCATTTCCGCGGCCCGGCCGGAACCGGCAAGACCACGCTCGCCCTGCATGTGGCCGCTCAGCTCGGCCGGCCGGTGATCGTGATCACCGGTGACAACGAGCTGGGCACGGCCGATCTGGTCGGCTCGCAGCGCGGCTACCATTACCGCAAGGTAGTGGATCAGTTCATCCACAACGTCACCAAGCTGGAAGAGACCGCCAACCAGCACTGGACCGACCACCGCCTCACGACGGCCTGCCGCCAGGGCTTCACCCTGGTCTACGACGAATTCACCCGCTCGCGGCCGGAGACGCACAACGTGCTGCTCGGCGTGTTCGAGGAGAAGATGCTGTTCCTGCCGGCGCAGGCGCGGGAAGAGTGCTACATCCGGGTGCATCCGGAATTCCGGGCCATCTTCACCAGCAACCCGCAGGAGTATGCCGGCGTCCATGCCAGTCAGGACGCCCTGGCCGACCGGCTCGCCACCATCGACGTCGACTATCCCGACCGGGCGATGGAACTTGCGGTCACGGCCGCCCGCACCGGCCTCGCCGACGCCGGCGCCGCCCGGATCATCGATCTCGTGCGCGCCTTCCGCGCCTCCGGCGACTATCAGCAGACGCCGACGCTGCGCGCCAGCCTGATGATCGCCCGCGTCGCGGCGCAGGAAGGTTTCGAGATCTCCATCGACGATCCCCGGTTCGTGCAGTTGTGCTCGGACGCGCTGGAATCGCGCATCTTCTCCGGCCAGCGGGCGGAGGAGACCGACCGCGAGACGCGCCGCGCCGCGCTGCTGGCCCTCATCGAGATCCACTGCCCGTCGCTGGCGAAGCCGCGCGCACGCCGCGCCAGCCCGCATCCGCGCATCCTCCGGGAGGGCTGACCGCTATGGGCTCCGACAAGAAGACGGCGCGCACGCGAGGGCTGCGCGATGTTGCCACGGTGCAGACCCGGCTTACCCACGCCGCGCCTTCCAACCGCACCCAGGCGGTGAGCCGTTTCGCGCGGCTGGAGAACGAGCGCAGCCGCCTCCTGCGCGAGTTGGAGGCCTGGAGCGCCCGCCAGGCCGAGGCGGAGCGGATGCTGGCCAAGGTCGACGAGGAGCTTTCGGCGATGCGGGTCATGCTGCTCGACGCGCCGCCCTCCCCACCGTCGGCGGGATCGCCGCCCCGGCGTCGGCGAGTGCGCCAGGAAGCGGCCCCCGAGCCGGTGGCGGCGCACGCACACGCACTCATCGAATATTAGGCAACTCAGCTCTGAGAAGGGGAGTGGCTACATGACCGGCAAGGACGACAAGGATCAGGACGAGGGCCCGCACAAGAAGGCGGGCGCCAAGCCAAACGCCAGGCCGGACGCCGATCCCAAGACCGAGGCGCTGGCCGATCTCGGGGCGGCGTTCCGCGGTCTCGGCGGCCTGGTGGAAATGCTGGGCACGCTGGTCGAGAAGGCAGAGGACGTCCAGCGCGAAGGCGAGTTCAGGGTGAAGGGGCTCGGCGATCAGGCGCGCGGCGTCTACGGCTTCAGCCTGCGCACCGGCATTGGCGGGGTTCCCCAGGTCCGGCGCTTCGGCAATGTCACCCCCACCGCCAAGGGCCCGGTGGTGGAGGACGTGCGCGAGCCGCTGGTGGATGTGTTCGACGAGGCCGACGAGATCATCGTCACCGCCGAGATCCCCGGCGTGGCGGAGAACGAGATTTCGCTCGCGCTGGACGGCAACCGGCTCTCGCTCTCCACCACCGGCCGCCACCTCTACGCCAAGACCATCACCCTGCCCGGCCCCGTCGACCCCGCCTCGCTGGAGCGCAGCCACCGCAATGGCATCCTTCAGGCCAAGCTGCGAAAGGTCTGACGCCATGAGCGGGATGGCGGAGGGGATCGGCGCCTTCACCGTCGGCGAAGCCCGGGTCCGGGTCGTCACCGACTGCGCCGCCGACATTTCCGCCATCGTGCAGGCGGAGGAGCGCGTGGTGCGCCGATTGGTCGACCAGGGCCTCTGGCGGCACGAGACGGTGACGCTGTTCGTGCTCGACGACCTGGCGCCGCTGGTCGGCCAGCTTGCCCGGACGCACCGCCTGGTGGCCGACGACCTGGTGCGCCTGCCGCAGCGCCCCATGGTCAATCTCTACGACCCGCGCCACGCCACCGAGTGCTTCGTCTTCGTCAACCGCCACATCATGACGGCGGAAGGCTATTGGGGCGACAGCCTCGCCGCCGAGGGCCTGCTCGCCCATGAGCATGCCCATCCCCTCTCCGAGGCGCCGGCGACCACCGCCGCCCGCACGCTGACGGTGGAGGCCGAGGGTCCCGCCACCCTTGCCCCGCTCGCCGCGCAGCTGGGGCGGACCTTGTCCACCGGCGCGGTGACCGAGCTACTCGCCAACCGCTTCTGCCTTGTCCATGGCTTTGACGACGCGCTGCGGCACCTCGACCGGCTCACCCTGCGCCAGGCGGTGAACAATCTGCCGCAGCGCCTCGAACTGGAGCGTCGGGCGGCGGCGGCGGTCGCCGCCGGCACATTGCCATCCGAGCAATTGCGCCCGCTGCTGCGGCTGGCCGATGCCCAGATCAGCCTGCCCTTCGCGCTGGAACTGGTCCCCTTCGTCCAGTCCGGCCTCACCGCCGAAATGGCGGATCTGGAGGAGTTGCTGCTGGACGACCTGATGTCCCGCATGGCGCCGGAGGTCACGGACATGTACCGCGACCTCAGCGAGCGCTTCCTCCGCCTCCAACCGGAATGGAGCGGAGAGGCGATCGCCGGCTGGTGCGCGGACATCCTCCTGCGCCTGTCCGCTTTCCTCTCCGCCGGTGGCGCGCCGCTCTCCTTGCGCCTCGCCCCCATCGCGCCCAAAGCAGAAGGCCCGTCATGAGCGCCACCCTGTCCGCCCCCGTGAACCGAGCCCGCACCACCGAGGCGGTGGCACTGGCCGACGGCAAATATCTCTACGGCATCATCGACGCCCCGGCGCCGGCGACCTTCGATGTGCCGGCCATCGGCGGGCGCGGCGACGAGGTGCACACGATCACGCTGGGCCGTCTCGCGGCCGTAGTGAGCAATTCGCCGCGGATCGAATACGACAACAGCCGCCGCAACATGCTCGCCCACACCCGTGTGCTGGAGCAGGTGATGGCCCGTCACACGCTGCTGCCGGTGTGCTTCGGCACGGTGGGGTCCGACGCCGCGGTGATCACGGAGAAGATCCTGCACGAGCGTCGCGACGAACTCCTCGGGCTGCTTGAGCAGATGCGCGGCCGGGCGGAACTGGGGCTGAAGGCGTCGTGGCGGGAAGAGGTGGTGTTCGAGGAGGTGCTGGCCGAGAATCCGGGCATCCGCAAATTGCGCGATTCACTGGTCGGCCGCTCCCCGGACAAGAGCCATTACGAGCGCATCCAGCTCGGCGAGCAGATCGGCCAGGCGCTGGAACGCAAGCGCCGGGAGGACGAGCAGCGCGTGCTCGACCGGGTCCGGGCCTTCGTCCACAAGAGCCGGCTCAACAAGGTCATCGGCGACCGCATGGTAATCAACGCCGCCTTCCTGGTGGACACCGCGCTCGAAGCCCAGCTCGATGCCAGCATCCGCGCCATGGACGAGGAATGGGGCGCACGGCTCAGCTTCAAATATGTCGGGCCGGTGCCGCCCTACAACTTCGTCACCATCACCATCCACTGGTAGCCGGATCATGGGCATTCTGACCGATGTGGTGTTCGCGCCGGCCGTGGGGCCCCTGAAGGGGGTGCTGTGGCTGGCCCGCATCATCGCCGAGCAGGCCGAGCGCACCCTCTATGACGAGGACGTCATCCGCGCCGCGTTGCTCAGCCTGGAGCAGCAGCTCGAGGCTGGCGAGATCGGCGAGGACGAATACGACAAGCAGGAGGAGCTCCTGCTGGAGCGCCTGAAGATCGCCCGCGAACGGATGCGCAGCGGCCTCTAGCGAAACAGGCCGCCGAGCGGAGCCCCGGCTCCCGCCCGGCCGATCCCAGACATATGGTCAGGCCCCGCGGCCAGCCCGCGCGGAGCCAGGAGGCAAGGCATGGCGACGACACTGGAACTGATCCGCAACGTGAAGACGCAGGTGCAGGAACTGACCGGCTTCGCCGCCGACAGCGTCTCGGAATTCAACGCCACCGAACTCGGCTGGGAGATGACCGTCAACCTGCTGGAACTCAAGCGCATCCCCTCCTCGACCGACCTTCTGGCGGCGTACCGCATCACCCTCGACAAGGACGGCAACGTGACCGGCTATCACCGCTCGCGGCGCTATCTGCGCGACCAGGTGATGGAAGACGCCCCGTGATCGGCCGGGGCGCGACGCGCCTCGCCCGCGCGGCACGCATGACGGGAAAGGCCACGCGTCGCAACGGCGCGCGGAGAGGGAGTGGACCGAGATGAGCGAACAGCGGATGGAGCATTCCCTGCAGGCGGTGGGGTTGGCGGACATCCTTGAGCGCGTGCTGGACAAGGGCATCGTGATCGCCGGCGACATCACCATCTCGCTGGTGGAGGTGGAACTTCTGAACATCCGCCTGCGGCTGGTGGTGGCGTCCGTCGACCGGGCCATGTCGATGGGCATCAACTGGTGGCAGAGCGACCCCCACCTCAATTCCCACGCCCGGGAACTGGCCGAGGAGAACCGGATGCTGCGCGAGCGGCTCGACCGGCTGGAAGCCGCCGTCGCCCCGGACGCGCTGGCGGCGCAGGCGGCCGACGACGCGCCCGCCGCGAATGGGGAGGCCCGTCATGAGCGATGAAATCGCGGCCGAGCCCGCCCCCTTCACCTTCCGCGTCTGCGAAGCGCCCACGCGGGATGTCGGCCGCGGCCTGATCCGGCTCGACCCGGACGACATGCTGCGGCTCGGCGTGGAGGTGGGCGACGTGGTGTCCATCGTCGGCCGCCGCTCCACCGTGGCGCGGGTGATGCCCGCTCATGCCGGCATGCGCCGGCAGAGCCTGGTGCAGATGGACGGCCTCGCCCGCGTCAATGCCGGCGCCAGCCTCGACGAACCGGTGACGCTGCACCCCGCGACGGTGGCGCGGGCGCGCGCCGTCACTCTGGCGCAGGTGGGTGCGCGGGTTCGCGCGCCGGATTCGCGCACCCTGGCGCGGCTGCTGGACGGCATCCCCATGCTTGCCGGCGACCGCGTGCGCACCACGCTGGTGGGCGCCCAGACCCGCGAGTTCACGGTGGAGAGTTCCGACCCGCCGGGGCCGGTGATGATCGGGCCGGAGACCCATCTGCGCTGCCTCGACGGCACGGCCGAGGGCAATGCCGTCACCTATGAGGATGTCGGCGGGCTCGGCCATGAGGTGCGGCGCATCCGCGAGATGATCGAGCTGCCGCTGAAGCATCCGGAAGTGTTCCAGCATCTCGGCATCGAATCCCCCAAGGGGGTGCTGCTGTGCGGCCCGCCCGGCACCGGCAAGACGCTGATCGCCCGCGCCGTGGCGCGCGAGGCCAATGTGCACTTCATCCACGTCAACGGCCCCGAGATCATCGACAAGATGTACGGGGCGAGCGAGGCGCAGTTGCGCCGCCTGTTCGACGACGCGGAGAAGAACGCCCCCTCCATCGTCTTCATCGACGAACTCGACGCCATCGCCCCCAAGCGCGAGGAGATGAGCGGCGACCGGCAGGTGGAGCGCCGGGTGGTGGCCCAACTCCTCGGGCTGATGGACGGGCTGCAGTCGCGCGGGCAGGTCATCGTCATTGCCGCCACCAACATTCCCAACGCCATCGACCCCGCCCTGCGCCGGCCGGGCCGGTTCGACCGCGAGATCATCGTCGGGGTGCCCGACGAGAACGGGCGGCGCGAAATCCTCGAAATCCACACGCGCGGCATGCCGCTGGCCGCCGATGTCGACCTGTCCCGGCTGGCCTTCCGCACCCCCGGCTTCGTCGGGGCGGACCTCGCGGCGCTCTGCCGCGAGGCCGCGATGAGCGCGCTGCGGCGGCTGATCCCCGACATCAGCTTCGAGGACGGCCGCGTCTCCGAGGAAAAGCTGGCCGCCCTCGTCGTCACCGCCGAGGATTTCGTCGCCGCCCAGGCCGGCACCCAGCCGAGCGCACTGCGCGAGATCGTCACCCAGGCCTCCCACAAGCGGTGGGCCGATGTCGGCGGGCTCGACGACATCAAGCGGCTGCTGGTGGAAGCGGTGGAATGGCCGACCCGCCACGCCGCCCTCTACGCGGCCGCCGGCATCCAGCCGCCCAAGGGCATCCTGTTCTATGGCCAGCCCGGCACCGGCAAGACGCTGCTGGCCAAGGCGCTGGCCGGGGAAAGCGGTGCCAATTTCATCGCCGTCAAGGGCCCGCAGCTCTTGTCGATGTGGGCGGGCGAGTCCGAGCGCGGCGTGCGCGAGGTGTTCCGCAAGGCGCGCCAGACCGCGCCCTGCATCGTCTTCTTCGACGAGATCGACACCCTCACGCCCAATCGCGGCGGCACCGGCGGCGCGCTCACCGACCGGGTGGTGGCCCAGCTCCTTACCGAGATCGACGGCATCGAGGATCTGCGCGGCGTCACCGTGGTGGCCGCCACCAACCGGCTGGACCAGATCGACGCCGCTCTGCTGCGGCCCGGCCGCTTCGACTTTCTGGTGGAGTTCCACGCGCCGGACATTCCGGGCCGGCAGGCCATTCTCGACGTTCATGCCGGCAAGATGCCGCTGGCCCCCGATGTCGACCTGGTCGCGCTGGCCGAGGCGACCGCCGGCATGGTGGGCGCCGACATCGAGGCGCTGTGCCGCCATGCTGGCGTCGCCGCCATCCGCGACGTGGTGGAGCGCGACGTGCCGGAGCGCAACCCGACGGCGGACGGCGAGGCCGGCGCCGTGCTGCGGGTGATGCCACGCCATTTCGAGCAGGCATTGGCCGCCATGAAGAGGGAACGCACCACATGACCGCCCTTCTCGTCTTCGCCGTGGTGCCGGCCGACCGGTTCGACGCCGCCGTCCTGACGGGGGGCGACGGGCTGCCTCCCGGCCTGCGGTCCATCACCGCCGGGCCGCTCGCCGCGGTCGTCGGCGCGGCGCCGGAAGGAGGCCTCAAGGGACGGGAGCGCGAGGCGCTGCTGCCATGGCTGCTGTCCAGCCAGAAAGTGATGGAGCGGCTGCTCGCCTGCGCCCCGGTTCTGCCGGTGGCGCTAGGCACGGTGGTGGCGGAGGAGGGTCGCGTCCGTCGCCTGCTGGAGGGCGGCGCCGGGGTGCTGCACGAGGCGCTCGACATCGTCGGGGACCGGGTGGAAATGGAGCTGTCGGTGCGCTGGCATCTCGACGGGGTGGTGGCGCGACTTCTCGGCGGCGTCGCCACGGAGCTGCGCCAGGCCGCCAGGAACGGCGACGAGCCGGCGCGGCGGGCGCTCGGGACTCTGCTCGCGGTATCGGTGGCGGAAGAGCGGCAGAAGGTGAAGAGCCGGCTGGTCGCGCGCCTGCGGGCCGCTAGCGACGATCTCATCGTTTCCGAGCCGACGGAACCGGACGGCGTGCTGAACCTCGCGCTGCTGGTCGAGCGGGGGGCGGACGATGCCCTGCTCGAGCTGCTGAATGCGCTCGACGCCGAATTCGGCGGTGAGCTGACCTTTCGGCTCGTCGGCCCCCTGCCGCCCTACAGCTTCGCCTCGGTCCAGGTCCATCTGGCCCCCGCGGAAGCGGTTCGCCGCGCCCGCGCCGAACTGGGGGTGGAGCCGGGCGCCAGCCTGGAGGCGGTCAAGGCCGCCTATCGCCGGGCGGCACGCGAGAGCCATCCCGATCTCGCCGCTTCGGGCGAGCCCTTCAATTCCACGCCGGTCCGGGAAGAAACCCGCGAAGTGGCGCGCTTCGTCGTGCTCTCGGACGCTTATCGGGTACTCGAGGCGGAGCACGTGCCGGTCTCTCTGCGCCGGCAGGAGGCGTCGCTGGACTGATCGCCTCGTCGTCCGGGCGCGACGGTTCGCGACCTTGGCGCTCGAAGCATGAAGAAGAGCCGCCGGGAGCGGCCTGGTGGGGTGGCCGGTTCGTTAGCGGGGAGCGCCAACCCTGCGCACAAACGGACGGACGGCGCCACCGCGGGGGAAACAGGCTTTCGCTGCGGCGAAAGCGGGAGTTGAGCATGCTGTATGTCTACGCCGTCACGGCCGACCACATCGCCGACAGCGACGACCTTCTGCCGGAGGAAGGCATTCTTCCCGACGTGCCGGTGCGTCGCTTCCGCTGGGGGACGCTCGCCGCGGTGGCGAGCCCGGTGCCGGACACGGTCTTCGGCGCCGCGACGCTGCCGGGCCGGTTGGAGGATGCGCCATGGACCCGCGCCTGCGTGCTGGCCCATCAGCGCGTGGTCTCCGCGCTGCTCCCCGCGGCGACCGTGCTGCCGTTGAAATTCTGCACCCTGTTCTCGGGAGAGCCGGCCCTGTCGGCGGCGATCGCCGGCCATAGGGAAGCCTTGGAACGGGCCGTCGACCGTCTGCGCGGCGCGCGGGAATGGGGCGTCAAGCTGTTCTTCGAGACACCGGCCCCGGTGGCCCGACTTCCCGAGACCGTCGGCGCCGGCGCGGGGGCGGCCTTCTTCCGGCGTAAGCGCGAGGAGCAGCAGGCCCGGCTTGCGGCCGATGCCGCCCTCGATCTCTGTGTGGCCACCAGCCACCGCCGCCTTGCCAGCCATGCCCGCGCGGCGGTTGCCAACCCGGTCCAGCCGCCGGAACTGCACCGCCAGCCTGCCGTCATGGCGCTCAACGCAGCCTATCTGGTCGCGACGGCGGACGAGACCGCCTGGCGGGCCTGCCTGTCCGATCTGGAGCGCACCTACGCCGCCGCAGGGGCGCGCTACGTGCTCACCGGCCCCTGGGGCGCGTATAATTTCGCAGGAGCGGGCCTTGTCTGAGCCTCCCCCCATCCCCTCGCGCACCTCCGGCGAGATCGCCGTGGCCGATCTCCTCGACCGCGTGCTCCACAAGGGCCTCGTGCTGTGGGGCGAGGCGACCATTTCGGTGGCCGGAATCGATCTCGTCTATCTCGGCCTCAAGATACTTCTGACCTCCACCGATACCGTCAACCGGATGCGCGAGGCCGCCTCGGCCCCGCCGGACGGGCGGAACCATCACGCCGGCTAGGTCGACGCCATGCTTTACCTCTACGCCATACTGGAATTGCCGCCCCCGACGAAGCCGCTCCCCGCCGGCATCGGGGGTGTAGCACCACTGTTCGTAACGTCGCGCGACCTCGCCTGCGCCGCCACCGAGACGGCGGACACGACGATTTCGCCCGAGCCGTCGCAGATCTGGCGCCACCAGGAGGTGGTGGCCGCGCTCATGGAAGGAAGACCCGTGCTGCCGCTGCGCTTCGGGACCGTGGTGGAGGATGCCGGCGCCTGCCAGCGCCTGCTGGCGCGCCACCACGATGCGCTGTGCGCCCAGCTCGAACGGGTGCGCCATTGCGTGGAATTCGCCCTTAGGGTGGCGGGCCTGCCCGAAATGGCGGATCCGGCTCTCGACCCGGTCTCCATCTCTACTGGCAGCGGCCCCGGCGCCACACATCTGCGCACCCTCGCGCGGCGGGAGCGGGGCTGGCCCGCCTCGACGGAGACGTTTCCCCATGAGGGCCTCGCTGCGCACGCGGCGGAGCAACTCCTCTGGGCTTGTTCGCCGTCGCAACCGGACCTGCGGGCCTCGTTCCTCGTGCGCCGGCAGAACGCCTCGTCCTTCCTCGATGACGTGGCCGTCCTGCAGCGGCTGCGGCCCGACCTGGGCGTCACGGTGACCGGCCCCTGGCCGCCCTATTCCTTCTCCGATCCCGATCTGTCCGGAGGCAGCGAATGACCACGGAGTGCACGCCCGAAACGCTGGAAACGGCGCTCCGGGGCCGCATCGACATCGATCCCGAGAAGGTAGAGCAGGGCCTGGTCAAGCTGGTCCTCATGCTCGTGGAGACCGTGCGGCAGGTGGTCGAGCGGCAGGCGATCCGCCGGGTGGAGGGGGGCACGCTGAGCGAGGAGGAGATCGAGCGCCTCGGGCTCGCCCTGCTGCGGCTGGAGGAGAAGATGACCGAGCTGCGGCAGCATTTCGATCTCGAGGAAGCCGACCTCACCTTGAAGCTGCACATTCCGCTGGAAGGCCTGTAGGCGCCCCCGCCGCAGCATTCACCGCTACCGGACGAACCCGGATGCCCCGCGCCGCCGCGCGAGAGGCTCATTGCGCCCGTGCCCTAAATAGGGTACCCCCCTATCCTATGTCACATCTCACCACACCCAACCCTGCCCTTCTCGCCCGCGTCCAGCGCATCGCCGGGCAGGTGGCCGCCATCGAACGCGGGCTGGCCGGCGGCACCGACTGCACGACCCTCCTTCACCTCGTCGCCGCCACCAAGGGCGCCGTCAGCGGCCTGATGGAGAAGATCGTCGAGGAACATCTTCATTCGCATGTCGCTGATCCCGACCTCTCGCCCGAGGCGCGGGCCGCCGGCGCGCGGGACCTCATGGATGCCATACGCCGCTACGCGAAATAGATAGGGGCCGATCATGAACCAGCTGCCGGATACGCAACCCTTCACGCACCCGCATGTGTTCCTCAGCGCGACCCATGACGAGAGCGCCCGGCGTACCCGCCTCGTGGTGGCGTTGACCGCGGTGATGATGGTCGGCGAGGTCGGCGCCGGCTTCTACACCGGCTCGATGGCGCTTCTGGCCGACGGCTTCCACATGGCGACCCATGCCGGCGCCCTCGGCATCGCCGCCATCGCCTACGCCTATGCCCGCAGGCACGCCCGCGATGCACGGTTCAGCTTCGGCACCGGCAAGGTCGGCGACCTCGCCGGCTTCGCCTCCGCGGCCATCCTCGCCATCGTCGCTGCGGTGATGGCCTTCGAATCGGTCCTGCGCCTCTACGACCCGGTCGAGGTCGCGTTCGGCGACGCCACGCTGATCGCCGTCATCGGCCTGGTGGTCAACCTCGTCAGCGCCTTGCTGCTGGGTGGCGGGCACGCGCACGGGCACGCTCATCATCAGGTCCATGGCCACAAGGATCATACCCATGCGGGTCATGACCACGAGGTGCACGCACATGCGGGCCACGTGCATGAGCCCCGCGCGCATGAGCCCCACCGGCACGGCCAGCCGCGCCCGGTTCACGGCCCGGACAACAATCTGCGCGGCGCCTATCTGCACGTGCTGGCGGACGCCCTGACCTCCGTGCTCGCCATCGTCGCGCTCATCGCCGGCGGCATGCTTGGCTGGGTGTGGCTGGACCCGGCGATGGGTATCGTCGGGGGCATTGTCATCGCCCGCTGGGCCTGGAGCCTGATGCGCGACACCGCGTCGGTGCTGCTCGATCGGACCGATCCGCGCATCGCCGAAGAGGTGGCGGACGCCGTCGAGGGTCCCGGCGACGTCCGGATCGCCGACCTTCACGTCTGGCGCGTCGGCCCGGATGCCCTCGCCGCGATCGTCAGCATCGTCGGTCCTCCGGGGCTTGATGCCGAAGCCATCCGGGCAAGACTGGCGCCCGTGCATGAACTCAAGCACCTGACGGTGGAGTGCCGGCACCTCGCCTGAGCGGGATTCGGCGGGCGGCACCGGGGGCGAGACGACCGCGCCGCGCGATCACAGCTCCGCGACGGCGTGCCGGGCTAACGGTCTGGAAACCATGCCGGCACTATTGGAGGGCCTCAGCGGGCCCGTGCGGCCGAAAGCACGGCGCTGCCGTCGATCCGCCTTCTTGCGCCGCTAGCCGGACTCTCATGAACCTGTTGCGCACCGCCCTCCTGTTCTGTTTCGCCCTCCTCGTCGCCGGCTGCGCGAATATCGAGGGCGACGACCGCGGCTCCATCCCCATTCCGCAGAAGCTGATGCAGGAAATGGCGGCCAGGGGCATGAGCCCGGACGACCCCATCATGGTGCGCATCTACAAGCAGGAGAGCGAATTGGAGGTGTGGAAGCGCACCACCTCCGGCCGCTACGCCCTGCTCAAGACCTACCCGCTGTGCCGCTGGTCCGGCAAACTCGGCCCGAAGACCCGCGAGGGCGACCGTCAGGCGCCGGAGGGCTTCTACACGGTGACGCAACGCCAGTTGAATCCGCGCTCGCAATATTACCTTTCGTTCAATCTCGGCTATCCCAACGATCTGGAGCGGGCCCTCGGCTATAGCGGCAGCGCGCTGATGGTGCATGGCGCCTGCACCTCCGCCGGGTGCTATGCCATGACCAATGACGGGGTCGGCGAGGTCTATGCGCTGGCGCGCGAGGCGCTCGCCGCCGGGCAGCCGGGCTTTCAGGTGCAGTCCCTGCCCTTCCGCATGACGCCAGCGAATTTCGCCGAGCACCGCACCGATCCGAACATGGCCTATTGGCGCAACCTGAAGCAAGGCGCGGACTTGTTCGCGGTCACCCGGGTGCCGCCCAACGTCTCGGCCTGCGGTGGACGCTACCGCTTCACCCCGGGGACTCAGCCAGCGCCGGAACCGACCGATCCGCTCGCGCCCTGCCCGATGGTCGCCCCGGATTCGGCACTGCTGGCGGCTGCCAGCAAGCAGGCGCAGGATGAGCAGAGCATCGCCCAGCTTTCCGCCACGTACCCGCCGGCCAACGCCGCCTATGTCGATGGCGGCATGCATCCCAGCTTCCGCGATGTGCTGCGCCGCTCCGGCCCGCAGAAACTCGCCGCCATGGCCTCAAGTGCCAGGATACCGGTCAGCGAGCCGACCGCTGCCCTCGCCGACCCCTACAGGGGGCCTGAGCAGGGCTATGAGGAAGGCGATACGGCGCAATAGTACGGCGCGACACCTGCCTGATGACGCTGGCGCGCCGGCAAGGCCTTCCCACTGCTGCCGGTTTGCGGCAGATAGGCGTCTCATCCGACGGTATGAGGCGATATGGCTACACGAATGACCCCCAATGAGATGCTGGCCACCGCCCGCCATCTCAAGCGCCTTCCCTTCACCGAGGCAGACCTCGCCGCCATCCGGCAGGGCACGCCGGCGGTGGCGCCGAAGCTCTCCGCCAAATACGAGCCCTCGGAAGGCCTCTACTACCTCACCGCGCCCTCGCTCCACATGGAGTTCGTGGTGGTGAAGTCGGAGAGGCTGCGCCTGCCCTTCCTCACCCTGCCCCGCTACACCATCATGATGGGTTTCGAGCATGGCGACGTGTGGGAAAAGGGACCCGTCGTCAACCGCCTGCGGGCGGTGCCCTTCATCTTCAAGCGCATGGCGCAGGCGGACAACTGGCTCGACGACGAACTCGGTCGCAAGAAGTAGCGTCCGCCCCGCGACCCGGCTCGACCGGCGTGGCAACACCGGCCTCCAACCGATTCGGCCAATTGGATTATCCGATCTGCGCCGGTGGTGGCTTTCCGCCGACCAGCAGCAGGTCGCTTTCGTCCTTCAGGTGGACCCCGGTCAGCCGGCGCGCCAGCGCCTGCTTCAGCAGCCAGGCGAGCTTGAAGGCGGCGTGCGCGTGCGAAAGCCCTTCGCCGCGCACATTGGAGATGCAGTTGCGCTCGGCGTCCGAACGCCCGGCGCGGGGGGCGAAGGTGAGGTAGAGGCCGAGGCTGTCCGGCGAGGACAGGCCCGGCCGCTCGCCGATCAGCACCACGCAGGCACTCGCCTTCATCCGTTCGCCCACTTCGTCCCCAAGCGCCACACGCGCCTGATTGGCGATACATACCGGCCCCACGCTCCACCCCGCCTCGGCGATCCGCGCCTTGAACGCGGCGAGGAACGGCACGGCCTGCGCATGGATGGCGGTGGAGGACAGACCGTCGGCGACGACGATGGCGACATCCACCGGCTCCCCCGTCCAAGTCCCTAGCAACGCTCGGCTTTCGTCCGAGAGCCGGCGGCCGAGATCGGGCCGGCGCAGATAGGCGTCGCGCGCCGGGGCGGCGGAGCTCACCTCGATGGTCTCGAAGCCGAGGGCCGCGATTTCCCCCGCCATGCGGGCGGAATCGAACGGCATGTGAACCGCATCGCGCGCCTGCGCATGCGCCAGCGCGAACCGCAGCACCTCGCGGGTCGGAAGGCCGGTGCCGGCCCGGCCCAGCGCGATCCGCGCCGGGGTGACGCCGGCCAAGCGGCGCCACGCATCCTCGATCACAAAATCGGCGGGAAGATCGCCGTCCGCCACCGGATCGCTCATGCCGCGAGCTCCGGCGCAGCTGCGAGCAGCGGGTGCATGCCGTGCTGCTTCCTCAAGCTGCCATCCGGCTCGGTGATGCCCATCCGCTGCAGCCACGCCTCGAATTCCGGCGCCCGCTTCAGGCCCAGCACCTCGCGCAGGTAGAGCTGGTCGTGGAACGAGGTCGACTGGTAGTTCAGCATCACGTCGTCGGAACCGGGAATGCCCATGATGTAGGTGACGCCCGCCGCGCCCAGCAGCGTCATCAGCGTGTCCATGTCGTCCTGATCGGCCTCGGCGTGGTTGGTGTAGCAAACATCGCAACCCAGCGGCACGCCCATCAGCTTGCCGCAGAAATGGTCTTCCAGGCCGGCGCGGATGATCTGCTTGCCGTCATAGAGATATTCCGGCCCGATGAAGCCCACCACGGTGTTCACCAGCAGCGGCTTGAACGGCCGGCACACCGCATAGGCGCGCGCCTCCAGCGTCTGCTGGTCGACACCGTGATGGGCGTTGGCGGAGAGCGCCGAGCCCTGTCCGGTCTCGAAATACATCACATTGTCGCCCAGCGTGCCGCGGTTCAGCGACAGCGCCGCCTCATGTCCCTCCTTCAGCACGGCGAGGTCGATTCCGAACGAGGCATTCGCCGCTTGCGTGCCCGCCACCGACTGGAAGACGAGGTCGACCGGGACGCCGCGACCGATCACCTCGGTCGAGGTCGTCACGTGGGTGAGTACGCAGGCCTGGGTCGGGATGTCGAAGCGCTGGATGATCCCGTCGATCAGCTTCAACAGCTCGCTGAGCACCGGCACGCTGTCGGAGGCCGGGTTGATGCCGATCACCGCGTCGCCGCAGCCATAGAGCAGGCCGTCGAGGATGGAGGCGGTCACGCCGGCGGGATCGTCGGTCGGGTGGTTGGGCTGAAGCCGCACCGCCATCGTGCCGGGCAGCCCGATCGTGTTGCGGAACTTCGTCACCACCCGGCACTTCTTGGCGACCACGATCAGGTCCTGATTGCGCATCAGCTTGGACACCGCCGCCGCCATTTCCGGGGTCACCCCGGGAGCGATCGACGCCAGCACCGCGCTGGTCGCCGCACCGGAGAGCAGGAAGTCGCGGAAATCGCCCACGGTCATGTGCGAGAGAGGGCGGAAAGCCTGCGCATCGTGGCTGTCGATGATCAGGCGAGTGACCTCATCCTCCTCATAAGGCACCAGCGCCTCGTTGAGAAAGGCGGCCAACGGCACGTCGGCGAGGCACATGCGGGCGGCGACGTTCTCCTCCGCCGAGGCGGCGGCAATGCCGGCCAGCATGTCCCCGGAACGCGGCGGCGTGGCCTTCGCCATCAGGTCCTTCAGATCGGCGAAGGCGTAAGTCTGCGATCCGGCGACGATGCGATAGGCCATAAGTGCGGTCCTTCCGGCGCCCTTTGCTCAACGCGGCGCCATGCGCAAAATGTACCCCGCCGGCGGGCGCCGGCAAAGCCCGACTTCCGCCGGACAGGCCGAATCCCCCTGTCCATGGCTGGCATGCCAGGCTGGACGCCGCGCGCGCTGGCCGCTACCACGCGCCACGCATTGCTTGAGGAAACCCCATGGCAACCTTCATTCTCATCCACGGCTCCTGGCACTGGGGCGGCTGCTTCCAGAAGGTGGCGAACCTGCTCGGCGCCGCCGGCCATGCGGTGATTGCGCCCGACCTCGCCAGCCACGGCTTCGACCCGACCCCGACCGCCGCCGTCACCGACATGTCCATCTATGCCGCGCCGGTGCGCGCCGCGCTGGAGGAGATCGAGGGCAAGGCGATCCTGGTCGGCCATTCCGTCGGCGGGGCGACCTGCACCTGGCTGGGCGAGGAGATGCCCGAGCGCATCGAGGCGCTGGTCTACCTCACCGGCTTCATGGCCCCGAACGGCAAGACCGCGCGCGACTTCGTCATGACGCCGGCCTATCTGAAGGATCCCGCCATCGTCGAGACGCAGGGCATGCTGCGGCTCGGCAAGGAAGGGCTCGGGCTCGACCTCGCGCGCCGCGACCTCATCGCCCGCTCGCTCTATTCCGATTGCACCGAGCACGACATCGACCGCGCCCTGCCCAATCTGGTGCGCGTCACCCCGCACGCGCCGTTTGCGGCGGTGTCCGCCGTCACGCCGCACCGCTTCGGCAGGCTGCGCCGGCACTATATCGAGTGCCTGAGGGATCGCGGCCTGCCGCTGGCCGTGCAGCGGGAGATGCAGGGGGCGGTGCCGGGGGCGCAGGTGCATCAACTCGACACCGGCCATTCGCCTTTCCTCAGCGCACCGGAGGCGGTGGCAGAGATCTTGTTGAACATCCGCTGAGCCCGCGGCGCCACACCACCGCCGATCCTGCAAAGGGACACCTCTTGCCCCTTCCCCGGCCGGGCCGGCACACGCTAGCCTGACCGGACTTCCAGAAGCCGGAAAGCTCACAAAGAGGCGCAGATGTCCGACCAGGAAAAGCTCGAGAAACTGCGGGCGAAATATGCCGGCATCGGTGGCGGCGTGGTCTATGACGAGACGTTCAAGCGCGTCGCCGAGCTCCAGTTCAAGGACGGCGAGAAGCGGGTCTGGCCGTGGGCCGGCGCCGCCACCCTGCTCGACGCGCCCTATCGCCCGGACGCGCAGGAACAGGCCGATTTCGGTGGCCTCGACGTCGCGCTGGTCGGCGTGCCGATGGACCTCGGCGTCACCAACCGCGCCGGCGCCCGCCTCGGCCCGCGCGCGGTGCGCGCCATCGAGCGGATCGGGCCGTATGAGCACGTTCTGAACATGGTCCCCGCCGCCGAGGCGAAGGTGGCGGACATCGGCGACGTGCCGTTCCGCTCACGCTTCAGCCTCGATTCCTGCCACGAGGACATCGAGGCGTTCTACAAGAAGATCGTCGCCGCCGGGGTGATCCCGCTATCGGTCGGCGGCGATCATTCCATCACCGGCTCGATCCTCAAGGCGGTCGGCGAGAAGCGCCCCGTCGGCATGCTGCACATCGACGCCCATTGCGATACCTCCGGCACCTATGAGGGCGCCAAGTTCCACCATGGCGGCCCGTTCCGCAACGCGGTGCTGGACGGCGTGCTCGACCCCACCCGCACCATCCAGATCGGTATTCGCGGCGGCGCCGAATTCCTCTGGGAGTTCTCCTATGACAGCGGGATGACCGTCATCCACGCCGAGGAGGTCACCGGCACGGGCATGCCGGCCATCATCGCGAAGGCGAAGCAGGTGCTTGGCGACGGGCCGGTCTATGTCTCCTTCGACGTCGACAGCCTCGATCCCGCCTTCGCGCCGGGCACCGGCACGCCTGAAATCGGCGGTCTCACCTCGCGCGAGGTGCTGGAACTGCTGCGCGGGCTGAACGGGCTCGATGTCGTCGGCGGCGACGTGGTGGAGGTCGCGCCCCAGTATGACGCGACCTCCAACACCGCCCATGCGGCGGCACAGGTCCTGTTCGAGATTTTCTGCCTGTCGGTGACCGCTCTCAAGGCGCGGAAGGAGCGGTGATGCGGCTGGCACTCTTTCAGACCGCCGGAGATCCTTCAAACGATCCCGCCGCCAATCTGGAGCGGCTCGACGCCGCCGCGGCGGCCGCCTCGCAGCGCGGTGCCGACCTTCTGGTCGCGCCGGAGATGTTCCTCACCGGCTACAATATCGGCCGCCATGCCGCCCGGACCAAGGCGGAGACCTTCAACGGGCCGAGCGCCCGCCGGGCCGCGAGCATCGCCCGCGCCCACAATATCGGCCTCTGCTACGGCTACCCGGAATTCGGCGGCGGCACGGTCTACAATTCGTGCCTGCTGCTCGGGCGCGACGGCACGACGCTACTAAACTACCGCAAGACACACTTGTTCGGCGATCTCGACCGGGCGATGTTCACGCCCGGCGAAGGCTCGGCGGCGCTGGCTGACTTTGCCGGCTACAAGGTCGGCATGCTGATCTGCTACGACGTGGAGTTCCCCGAGGCCGTGCGCGCACTCGCCCTCGCCGGCGCCGACCTCGTGCTGGTGCCGACGGCGAACATGAAGCCCTATGACGCGGTCTCCTATTTCGTCGTGCCGTCGCGCGCCTTCGAGAATGAGCTCTTCGTCGCCTACGCCAATCGCTGCGGCGCCGAGGGGGAACTCGACTATATGGGGCTGAGCTGTGTCGGCGACCCGATGGGCGGGAACCTCGTCCTCGGAAGCGAAGGCGAAGAACTGCTCTTCGCCGATCTGGGCCTTGATCGCCTGCGGGAGGCGCGGGCGCTCAATACCCATGTGCCGGACCGCCGGCCTGAGGTCTATGCGCGGCTGATCCCCTGACCCCGCCAATTCTCGAAAGAGCGATCCCGGATCGGCCTCTCGGCCGTCCGGGATACGCTCTCAAGGCTGTCTAGCTTCAGTGCGCGGGCGACTCGCGCCCGACGGTCACCGGGGCCGCGTCCGCCTCGACCGCGGTACGGGCGATGAAGCGGGTGCGCAGCGGCTTCAGCACGAAAAGGGCGAGCAGCGCGGCCGTCGCGTTCAGGCCCACCGCGATGGCGAACACCGCGTACCAGCCGTAGGTTGCCGCCACGACGCTGGCGATCGGCACCAGAAGCGCCGCCGTGCCCTTGGCGGTGTAGAGCATGCCGGCATTGGTGGCGGCGAATTTCGAGCCGAACGTGTCGCCGCAGGTGGCGGGGAACAGCGAGTAGATCTCGCCGAACACGCCGAAGAAGCCGGCCGTGGCGAGCACGAACACCAGCGGGTTCGAGCCGTGATAGACCATCAGCAGCAGCATCACCGCCGCCGTGCCGAAGGCGATGAACATGGTGTTCTCGCGGCCGATGCGGTCGGAGAAATAGCCGAAGATCGGCCGGCCGAAACCGTCGAAGATGCGGTCGAGCGAGATCGCCAGGGTCAGCGCCGCGGCCGAGATGCCGAATATGCTCACCGGCGTGTCGGCGACCCCGAGATCATGGGCGATGGGGCCGATCTGCGCCGCCGCCATCAGGCCGCCAGAGGCCACCATGACGAACATCAGATAGAGCAGCCAGAACACCGGCTTGGTCAGCGTCTGCGAGGGCTGGTAGTCGATCCGGCTCTGCGGAATGCGCAGCGCCTTCTTCGGAGCGGCGATCTTGAATTTGGGGGGATAGAGGAACTGCGCGGCGATCAGGACGATCAGCCCCTGCCCCAGCCCGAACCAGAAGAACGCCGTCTGGTAGCCATGCGCGGCGATGGTATGGGCGATCGGCACCACGGTGAGCGCCGCACCGGCACCGAAGCCGGCGGCGGTGGCGCCAGCCGCAAGGCCGCGCCGGTAGGGGAACCATTTCAGCGCGTTGCCGACGCAGGTGCCGTAGACCGAACCGGCGCCGATGCCGCCGAACACCGCGCCCGCATAGAGCATGGTGAGCGAACCGGCATAGGAATTGATGACCCAGGCAAGCGCGATCATCACCGCGCCGAAGCTAAGGACCAGCCGCGGGCCGTAGCGATCGACGAACCACGCCTCGACCGGCACCAGCCAGGTCTCGGTCAGCACGAAGATGGTGAAGGCGGTCTGGATCGCCGCGCGGCCCCAGCCATGCGCCTGGTCGATAGGATCGACGAACAGCGTCCAGCCATATTGAAGATTGGCGATCATCGCCATGCAGAGAATGCCGCAGCCAAGCTGGAACCAGGGTTCCCAGGGGCGTGCGCTCGTCTTGCTCGTATCCATTGACGTATCCTCGACCTGATGGGTGTCGCACAGCTCTTGGCGGCTGCTTCGTGCCTCTTTTGCCGCCCTCGAATGCGCGGCAGCTATCAATCGAATCTCAAGCAACGGCCCATCGAATTCACGTAAAGGCCATCCATTCAGCCTTACCAAACGTCATCACGCGCCGTGCAAGAACGTGAATGCTTTGCCCTCAGGCAGAACAATGACGTCGACATGATAGATATCATCAACAGAACGGGATTCAACATAAAATATACCAAGGTATATTGACCTAACGCCAATGCCTATACGCTTGATGTATTGTGCGGGGCGGAGTTTCGTCCGGAAAGTAAAGACGATCCATTCATCGCCACGCGACGCGGACGGGCAGGATGAGCCTGGCCACGAACGAGGATCGCGAACGCGTCTGCCGCAATGGCATGGGAGCGGATCAACCCGTTTTTCATGCGCCGGTCATTGGCGAGCGCTCGGTAGTGCGGACACAGCCTTGCGGCATCCGCTGCGTTATCCGTAGCGGAAGACGATGGCGGCGTGGCCGGGAGGGGTGCCTCGGTGCGGCGAAGCGGAACCCGAAGGCCCGCTGTCGCGTTCTGTTACCGCTCGGGTGTCGCGACACTAAGCGACGGCCGACGCGAACCGGGGAAAACCATGAACCGCAATGTCCTGATTCTTGCCGTCGTCGTCCTTGCCGTGGTGGCGGGCTTCTTCGCCTACCGCGCCTATGAGAGGGACCAGAACTCGCTGCAGATCGAAGTCGGCCCGCAGGGCGTGAAGGTCGATCCGCCGGGCTGAGCACGGCAGACAGGGCCGGGGCGGCGTGATCGCAAAACGATGACGCCGCCGGCTGCTTTTGGCGGCGGGGTGGTCTAGAAGGGCCTCCGATCCCCCTGCCCGCCTATACCGGCCGCCGACACGGCTGGAACGGCCTGCCGCCTCGGAGCCCTTCATGTCGTCCACCCTCGCCGCCGGGCACGCCGGCGCCGTCGCCAATCCCCGCTCCCGCGTCGTTCTGGCGAGCCTGATCGGCACCACCATCGAGTTCTACGATTTCTACGTCTACGCCACCGCTGCGGTGCTGGTGTTTCCGCATCTGTTTTTCCCGGCCGGCAACGACACGACCGCCCTGCTCGCCTCCTTCGCCATCTTCGGCGCCGCCATGGTGGCGCGCCCGGCCGGGGCGATCTTCTTCGGCCATCTCGGCGACAAGCGCGGGCGCAAGGTGACGCTGGTCGGCGCGCTGCTCACCATGGGCATCGCCACCTTCCTCATCGGCCTGCTGCCGACCTTCCACCAGGTCGGCTGGCTGGCACCGGCGCTTCTGGTGGTGATGCGGCTCGCGCAGGGCTTCGCGCTCGGCGGCGAATGGAGTGGCGCGGCGCTGGTGGCGACCGAGAACGCGCCTCCCGGCAAACGCGCCGTCTATGGCACCTTTCCCCAGCTCGGCGCGCCACTCGGCTTCATCCTCGCCAATGGGCTGTTCCTGATCATTGCCGCCATCCTGCCGTCCGAGGACCCCACCCGCCCCTCGCAAGCCTTCCTCGACTGGGGCTGGCGTATCCCCTTCCTGTTCTCCATCGTCATGGTCGCGGTCGGCCTGTGGGTGCGCCTCAACCTCGTCGAGAGCACCGCCTTCAGGAAGACGGTCACCGCCGGCAAGGTGCACAAGCTGCCGCTGGCCTCGGTGTTCCGCACCCATGCGCGCCAGCTGGTGCTCGGCACCTTCTACATGCTGGCGACCTATGTGCTGTTCTACCTGATGACCACCTTCTCGCTGAGCTATGGCCGCGCCGGCACCGGCGCCGCCCTGCCGGGGCTGGGCTACGACTACACGACCTTCGTGCTGATGATGATCATCGGCGTGGTGTTCTTCGGCATCTTCACCCTGCTCTCGGGCCCGTGGGCGGAACGCTGGGGCCGCCGCCGCACGCTGATCGGGGTGACGCTGGCCATCATCGCCTTCGGCCTCGCCTGGGTGCCGATGCTGGCCGCCGGCCCGGTGGGCGTCATGGCCTGGCTCATTCTCGGCTTCAGCCTGATGGGAATGACCTTCGGACCGATGGGCGCCCTGCTGCCGGAGCTGTTCCCGGCCAATGTGCGCTATACAGGCTCGGGCATCGCCTACAACGTCTCGTCCATCCTCGGCGCAGCGGTCGCCCCCTTCATCGCCGTGGCGCTGTGGGCGTGGGGTGGCGGCAGCCCGTTCTGGGTCGGCGTCTACCTCTCGGCAATGGCAGCGATCACCCTCCTCGCCCTGCTCCTCGGCAGCGAGACACGCGACATCGACATCGAGGCGTAGCAACAAGACCAGACGTCAGCCGGAAAGCCTCGCGGACGGTGGGGGCGAGCGGCGCGTGGCCGCCCCCGCCCGCTCTTCTGCCCCCGTCGTCTACCCCCCTCGTCTACCTGGCACCAGGGCTTGCAACAGCGTCCCTCACATGTAAATGATACATTGTATCACTTCGCATGTGGAGCGCGCCTATGCCCGATACCCGCCTTCCGGTCACGGTTCTTTCCGGCTTCTTGGGGGCCGGTAAGACCACCCTGCTCAACCATGTGCTGGCCAACCGCGGAGGGCTGCGCGTCGCGGTGATCGTCAACGACATGTCGGAAGTGAATATCGACGCCGAGCTGGTGCGTTCGGGCGGCGCCAACCTCTCGCAGACCGAGGAAAAGCTGGTCGAAATGACCAATGGCTGCATCTGCTGCACCCTTCGCGACGATCTTCTCGCCGAGGTCAGGCGCCTCGCCGATGAAGGCCGCTTCGACTATCTCCTCATCGAATCCACCGGCATCGCCGAACCGCTGCCCGTCGCCGCCACCTTCGAGTTCCGCGACGAGGACGGCTTCTCGCTCTCCGACATCGCCCGGCTCGACACCATGGTGACGGTGGTCGACGCCGCCAACCTGCTGAGGGATTTCGGCTCGCGCGACTTCCTGCGCGACCGCGGCGAGGTGGCGGGCGAGGAGGACAGCCGCACACTGGTCGACCTGCTCACCGACCAGATCGAGTTCGCCGACGTCATCGTGCTCAACAAGGTCTCGGATGTCGCCCCTGCCCGGCGCCGGGAAGTGCGGGCGGTGGTGAAGGCGCTGAACCCGGACGCACTCGTCATCGAGACCGACCGGGCCAATGTGCCGATGAAGGACATTCTCGGCACCGGCCGCTTCGATTTCGAGCAGGCGCACGAGCACCCGACCTGGTTCAAGGAGCTGAACGGGTTCAGGGACCATGTGCCGGAGACCGAGGAATATGGCGTCTCCAGCTTCGTCTACCGCGCCCGCCGGCCGTTCCACCCGGAAAAGTTCAACGCCTTCCTCGCCCGTACCTGGCCGGGGCTGGTGCGCGCCAAGGGGCTGTTCTGGCTGGCCACCCGGCCGCGCCGCGTGGGCGAGATGTCGCTGGCCGGCGCCATCTGCCGCACCGGCTCGATCGGCCAGTGGTGGGCGGCGATCCCCACCGAGCACTGGCCGACGCAGGCCGACTGGCGCTCGTGGCTGCGCCAGCACTGGACGCCCGGCTATGGCGACCGCCGGCAGGAACTGGTGTTCATCGGCGTGAACATGGACGAGGCGGCGATCCACGCGGCGCTGGATGACTGCCTCGTCGGCCCGCTCAGGCCCGCCCTGTTCGATCCCGAGCCGCTGAAGCACCTGCCCGACCCGTTCCCGGAGTGGGAGCGTGTGCCGGCCTGAGGCGACACCCGGCGGTGGCCGACACCGCCGGGCCCGCACTCAATCCCACGCCAGCGCGCCGCCATTCTGGTACTCGATCACGCGGGTCTCGAAGAAGTTCTTCTCCTTCTTGAGGTCCATCGCCTCGCTCATCCAGGGGAACGGGTTCTCGGCTTCCGCAAATACGGGAGCAAGGCCGAGCTGGGCGCAGCGGCGGTTGGCGATGACGTGCATGTATTGCTCGCACAGGCCTGCGTTCAGACCGAGGAAGCCGCGCGGCATGGTGTCCCTGCCATAGGCGGCCTCCAGTTCGGCGGCATCCTTGAGCATGGCCCGCACCTCGTCCTGGAAAGCGGGCGTCCAGAGATACGGATTCTCGATCTTGATCTGGTTGATCACGTCGATGCCGAAGTTCAGATGAATGCTCTCGTCGCGCAAAATGTACTGGTACTGCTCGGCGATGCCGACCATCTTGTTGCGCCGGCCGAGCGAGAGGATCTGCGCGAAGCCGGTGTAGAACCACATCCCCTCGAACACGACGTAGAAGGCCACGAGATCGCGCAGGAACCGCTGGTCGGCCTCGGGCGTGCCGGTGGCGAAGGCGGGATCATCGAGGCTCTGCGTGTGCCTGAGCGCCCACGCCGCCTTGTCGGTGATCGACGGCACCTCGCGATACATGTTGAACAATTCGCCCTCGTCGAGGCCGAGGCTTTCCACGATGTACTGGAAGGTGTGGGTGTGCACCGCCTCCTCGAATGACTGACGCAGCAGATATTGCCGGCATTCGGGATTGGTGAGGTGGCGGTAGATCGCCAGCACGATGTTGTTCGCGACCAGAGACTCGGATGCGGCGAAAAAGCCGAGATTGCGCTTCAGCATGCGCCGCTCGTCCTCGGTCAGCCCGTCGCGCGACTTCCACAGCGCGATGTCGGCCTGCATGGAGACCTCGGTCGGCATCCAGTGATTGTTGCAGCCGGCGAGATATTTCTCCCACGCCCATTTGTATTTCAGCGGGAGAAGCTGGTTCACGTCGGCGCGGGCATTGATCATGCGTTTTTCGTCGACGCTGACCCGGGCGGCGCCGCGCGCGATGGCGCCGAGTCCGGTCGCGTCGACGGCAGGCGGCACGAAGGCGGGATGCAGCGGGGCGGGAGCGGGCTTGGTATCGGACCAGTCGAGCATGTGCGTGTCTCCTTCCCGGCTCACTGGCAGGCCTCGCAGTCGGGATCGTCGATCGAGCAGGCCGGGCCGAAGGCGCTCTCCGCGAGGCTTATCGGCGCGGCAACCGCCGGGAAGGCGCCGGAGGCAACCGCGTTGAGCTTGCCGTCCGTGCCCTTCAGCGTCGATTTCTCGACATGGGTGGCCGAGCGCGAGCGCAGGTAATAGGTCGTCTTCAGCCCGCGCCTCCATGCCAGCCGATAGGTCTCGTCCAGCTTCCGACCCGAGGGATTGGCGACATAGAGGTTGAGCGACTGCGCCTGGTCGATCCATTTCTGCCGGCGCGCCGCCGCCTCGATCAGCCAGGCGGGCTCGATCTCGAAGGCGGTGGCGTAGAGCGCCTTGAGATCGTCCGGAATGCGGTCGATCGAGCCGACGCTGCCGTCATAATATTTGAGGTCGGAGACCATCACCTCGTCCCACAGGCCGCGCGCCTTGAGGTCACGCACGAGGGCGGCGTTCACCACGGTGAAGTCGCCGGACATGTTCGATTTCACGAACAGGTTCTGATAGGCCGGCTCGATCGACTGCGACACGCCGCAAATATTGGAGATTGTCGCGGTGGGCGCGATAGCCATGCAGTTGGAGTTGCGCAGGCCGGTGGTCGTCACCCGCGCGCGCAGGCCGTCCCAGTCGAGCGTGGAGGAACGGTCGAAATCGGCGCCGCCCCGGGCCTCGCTCAGCAGGTCGAGGCTGTCGATCGGCAGCACGCCCTGCGACCACAGCGACCCCTCGAAGGAGGGATAGCGCCCGCGCTCATCGGCGAGGTCGCAGGAGGCGCCGATGGCGTGGAAGCTCACCGCCTCCATGCTCGCATCGGCGAAGCGCACGGCCGCCTCCGAGCCATAGGGGATGCGCAGCGCCTGCAGCGCATCCTGAAAGCCCATGATGCCGAGCCCGACCGGGCGGTGCCTCAGATTGGAACGGCGCGCCTCGGGGATGGTGTAGAAATTGATGTCGATCACGTTGTCGAGCATGCGCATGGCGGTTCTCACCGTTTGCGCCAGCCGCTCGCGGTCGAGACCGTCCGGCGTGACATGCGCCAACAGGTTCACCGAGCCGAGATTGCACACCGCCACCTCGTCCTCCGAGGTGTTCAGCGTGATCTCGGTGCACAGGTTCGAGGAGTGCACCACGCCGACATGGCCCTGCGGCGAGCGGATGTTGCACGGGTCCTTGAAGGTGATCCAGGGGTGGCCGGTCTCGAACAGCAGGGTCAGCATGCGCCGCCACAGGTCGATGGCCCGAAGCTGCCGGAACACCTTCATCTCGCCGCGCGCGGCCCGCGCCTCATAGGCCTCGTAGGCGACCTTGAAGGCGGCTCCGGTGAGGTCGTGCAGGTCTGGCGTCTCGTCGGGCGAGAACAGGGTCCACGGCCCGTCCGCCTCCACCCGCTCCAGAAACAGGTCCGGCACCCAATTGGCTGTGTTCATATCATGGGTGCGGCGGCGGTCGTCGCCGGTGTTCTTGCGCAGATCGAGGAATTCCTCGATGTCGACATGCCAGGTTTCGAGATAGGCGCAGACCGCGCCCTTGCGCTTGCCGCCCTGATTGACCGCGATGGCGGTGTCGTTGGCCACTTTCAGGAACGGCACCACCCCCTGGCTCTCTCCATTAGTGCCCTTGATATGGGCGCCGAGGCCGCGCACCTGGGTCCAGTCATTGCCGAGCCCGCCGGAATATTTCGCCAGCAGGGCATTGTCCTTGATCGCCTTGAAGATGCCGTCGAGATCGTCCGCCACCGTGGTGAGGAAGCAGGAGGAGAGCTGCGGGCGCAGCGTGCCGGCATTGAACAGAGTCGGCGTCGAGGCCATGAAGTCGAACGACGACAGGAGTCGATAGAACTCGATCGCCCGCGCCTCGCGGTCGATCTCGCGCAAGGCGAGGCCCATGGCGACGCGCATGAAAAAGGCCTGCGGCAGCTCGAAACGGGTGCCACGCGCGTGCAGGAAATAGCGGTCATAGAGCGTCTGCAGGCCGAGATAGTCGAACTGCAGGTCGCGCTCGGGAAGCAGCGCGCCGGCGATCTCGTCGAGGTCGAAGCGGGCGAGTTCCGGGTCGATCAGTTCCTCGGCGATGCCGCGCTTCAGATAGGCGCGGAAATAGTCGCGATAGCGTGCGGCCATCTCCGCCTGCGTCGCCTGCGCCGGCCGGCCGTCGAGAAAGCTCAGCGCCTCGCGGCGGAGCTTGTCGGCCAGAAGCCGTGCGGAAACCCTGGCATAGTTCGGCTCGGTCTCGATCAGCGTGCGTGCGGCGAGGATCGGCGCCAGCGCCAGTTCGTCCTGGCTGATGCCGTCATAGAGATTGCGTTGCGTCTCGGTGAGAATGGTCTCGGCCGAAACGTCAGCGAGGCCGTCGGTCGCCTCGCGCACCACCGCTTGCAGCCGCGCCATGTCGAGCGGCACGCGGGCGCCATCGGCCGCCACCATGGAGAGCGACGGCGCCACTGGAGGCGCGACCTTCGCCGCCGCACGCTCGCGCGCCCGCTCCTCGCGATAGAGCACATAGGCGCGCGCCACCTTGTGGTGCTCGCTGCGCATCAGCGCGAGTTCGACCTGGTCCTGTATGTCCTCGATGTGGAAGGTGCGGCCGGCATCGGCGCGTCGCGTCAGCCCGCCGAGGATCTGCCCCGTCAGTTCCTCGATGATGTCGTGAACGCGCCGCGAGGCGGCGGCGTTGCCGCCTTCGACGGCAAGGAAGGCCTTGGTCAGCGCCACCGCGATCTTGGAGGCATCGAACGGCGTCACCGCGCCGTTACGGCGGATGACCTGGTAGCCGGGCGTCGCGGCCGATGACGGCGAGGTGGCGTGAGGAACCGGCGCATGGGCGCCGGCACGTTCGGCTTCGAGACTGGGAGACATCGGCAGCAAAACCCCGTGGCATAAGGGACGGGGCTTGCCGGGGACGACATGGCGCGCGGGCCCGGCACGGGAGCCGGGTCACATGACCACAGCGTTCCACCGGGGCACCCCGCCCGAGGACGATCTATCGCGGTCACGGCAGGTCTCCTGGCTCGCGGCTCGCCGCACCTGCCCGCCTTCCCGGAGCCTTGGCTCCAGTGGCCCCCTCGCCTTCGGCTGAGGGCTGGACATGTACTCGCCGCTTACAGTTGCGGGGGCAGCGCCGGTATCGCACCGGCTTCCCTCTTAGCCTTCGAACCCTGCGACTCGAAGGACCGTGACGCCTACATATAGGCATCTGTCGATTGTCGGCGTCAATATATTGGGTCGCGCCAGATGATGGAGACCGCCTCTTCCCCCTGCACGAAGCGGCCGGCTTCAGTGCCGCTCACGCCCGATCAGCGTGCGCATCGACCGTAAGATGTCCGACAGGGTGTAGGGCTTGGCGACGAACATGCTGCCGTCGGGAAGCTCGGAGCGGTCGACATAACGGTGGCCGGAGGTCACGATGATGTGCACCGGCGGCCACCGGTCGCGGACCGCCGCGGAGAGCTTCAGCCCGTCCATGCTGCCGGGCATGTCGATGTCGGTGAACAGCAGCCGGATCGCCGGATTGGCCTCCAGAATCGCCAGCGCCTGATCGGCCCCGGCCGCCTCATGCACTTCGAAACCGCTGTCGGCGAGATAATCGGCGATGTCAAAGCGGATTAGCGCCTCGTCTTCGACCACCAGCACAGCGATTGGCATACCCGTAAACCCCGGTGCCGGCGCGATGGAGTGCGCTGGAACTATGGGTTCAAACGCGGTGCGGGGACGAATGATCCTTTTTTTCTACGCCGCGGCCCGTTTTATTGATCACGGATGCGTGGCGACCACGGGGTATGCGTCGTGAGACCTGTCCCGCGCGCATTGCCCCTCGACGAGGGTCTGCTACTGTACCCGCATGAACGGAATCGAGGATCGCGCCAGAGCGATATGCGAGATCGGGCTGCGGGCGAGCGGTCTCTGCGCAGGCCGCGAATTGAACAGCGCCATCGAACGATACTGGCCTATTTTCGCCGCCGAGATCGACGCTGGCGTGATCAATCTTTCGAGCCGGCATTCCTTTGCCGATCTCGAGGCCGCTCTCGCGGCTTGTTGTCGGTGGCGTGATCAGGCTATGTAGAGCTTGGAGACGTTGCGGCCCCCGGGCCGCAGCTTCAATCATCGGCTTCTGCGCCTTCCAAGAGGCTGCATCGTCAGTTCCGACAAGCCGCCCAACCAGCAGCTGTGCTGCATGTGATCGGACAAGAATTGCAGGTCCTCGTTCGCGACAACAATGTCGAGCAAGCCTTGAGGGTTTTGAAGAAGAAGATGCAGCGCGAAGGCATCTTCCGGGAGATGAAGGCGCGCCGGGCTTACGAGAAGCCTTCCGAGCGCCGCACCCGTGAAGGGGCCGAGGCGATTCGGCGTGCCAAGAAGGCCGCCCGCAAGCAGGCCATCCGCGAAGGCCTCATCGCCGCGCCGAAGAAGAAGCCGATGGTGCCCCGTGGGCAGCCGCGCCCGGCGCCTGCGGCCGCCGAGTAAAAAAGATCATGCAGGGGTTGCACCAGCAAGCAACTTTCTGTACGATGACACATCGATCTTGGACGTTGAACTTTGTTTTGCGCAACTTGCGCCGTAGCGAACTTCCTCTCAAATCGATGTCAACCTGAGTGTCCGTACGCGTGCGGGCAGTCAAATCTCTATGTCGACTGAAAGGATTTAGTCATGGCGACAGGTACTGTGAAGTGGTTCAACGGCCAGAAGGGCTTTGGTTTCATTCAGCCGGATAACGGCGGTCCGGATGTGTTCGTGCACATCTCGGCCGTTGAGCGCGCCGGCATGATGGGCCTGAACGAAGGCCAGAAGGTTTCCTACGAGCTCGAGACCGACCGCCGCAGCGGCAAGAGCTCGGCCGGCAGCCTCAAGGCTGCGTGAGGAATATTGCCTCCGGTCTTTGACCACGGATGTACTGGCACTGGCCGTCGAGGCATTAGTGGGAAGGCCGGGGAAACCCGGCCTTTTTTGCGTTTACGAAGGGAGTCGCAGCATGCCCAAGCGTGCGCCGGAGACACTGTTCAAGCCGAAGCTCTCGCAGTCCGAGAGCAAGGCCGAATCCGTGTCCCGTATCGCCATGTCGATGATCGAGCAGGAATCGACCCTTCGTGAGGCGAAGATTGCGCGTCTGCGCGAGGCGCGATTGGCGCAGGAGGCTGCTGAGCGGGCCGTCGCCAAGCCCCCGCCGAAGGCGACGCGCCGTACCGTCAAGCGATAGCGGCACCCTGCCGGAGGTTGCCCCCTGCCTGCTGCACGAAGCGAGTCCATGACCACGAAACTCAAAGCTCTTCGAAGCCGCCTGCTTGCCGTGCAGCGCGAACTGATCTCCCTGGCCGCCGACATCGACAGCCTGCCTTCCGACAAGACGATCCAGAAGATCGCCAATCTTGAGGTTGCCATCGGCGCCGTCGAGTCGATGATCGACGATGCGGAAGCCGGTCGCTCCGAGAAGTAGGCAGCGTCGGGACGGCTCGCCGCGTTGGTCGGCTGCGTCGATGGTCGCGCCGCTGTAGCCTGTCACACGGGCCGCGCCGGCGCGGCTTCCGCCCGGAACCCTTCCGCCAGATGGCGAAACGCCTCGATCGCTTTCGGCAGAGCCTGTGGCGGTGAGGGGCTGGCTGCGATCCACAGAGCCGCGTTCAGCGCCGCGCCATTGAGCAGCCAGGCAGCCGCCTCCGGGTCGACCGGCTTGAGAATCCCCTGCGCGATCAGTCGGTCGAGCGTTCGCCGCGTCGTCTGCAGGCAGGCATTCTGGCTCGGCCATTGCGAGGGGTCGCCAAGCACGGCCGGGCCATCGAGCAGCACGATGCGCTGGACCTCCGGCTCCAGCGCCATTTCGATATAGGCCTCCCCCTCGGCCAGCAGCCCTTCCCATTCCGTCGCGGCCGCCGCGGCGATCCGCTGCGCACGCGCCGCCATTTCAGCGTCGATCTGGTCAACCACGGCCGCCAGAAGACCCTCCTTGTCGCCGAAATTATGGTACAGCGCGCCCCGCGTCAGGCCGACCGCCGCCGTCAGTTCGTCCATCGAGGCGCCGGCATAGCCCTTTTCGGCGAAGGCCTTGCGCGCGGCTGAGATCAGCCTGGCGCGGTTCTCCTCCATTTTTTCCGCCCGCCGTCGCACGGCCATCACCCGCCCCCATTTTGACATACGCAGTGCATGTGAGTTGACATGCACTGCGTATGCGATCAAATTCACATACGTAACGTATATCAGAATGGGCCGCCTCCAGGAAGGCGCAGCCAACCGGAGCGGATTTCCGCAATGAGCGTCAGCGCGGGCCGCCACCGACAAACCCAGCCCATCGAAAGGAAACGACATGGCCAAGCGTGACGCCATTTTCCCCGCCGAAAGGCATGCCCTCTATGAGGCCCACGGCTATTCGGCCGCCATCCGCTCCGGCGACCTGCTCTTCGTATCCGGCCAGGTCGGCAGCCGTCCCGATGGCAGCCCCGAACCGGAATTCCGGCTCCAGGTCGAACGGGCGTTCGAGAATCTGGGCGCCACGCTCAAGGCCGCCGGCTGCACTTTCGACGACATCGTCGATGTGACCACCTTCCATACCGATCCCGAACGCCAGTTCGACGCTGTCATGGCGGTCAAGCAGCAGGTCTTCAGCGCGCCGCCTCATCCCAGCTGGACCGCCATCGGGGTAACCTGGCTTGCGGGCTTCGACTTCGAGATCAAGGTGATCGCGCGAATTCCCGAACGATCCTGACTCGCCCCGGCCCGGCGAGGCAGTCCGCTCCGGCCGGGCCGGCAAGCGCCAGGAAATACCTCCCGTACATACAGCCCGCCATCGCCGCCGATAGTTGCAGCGCGCTCTGGACGCCCCCCGAATTGCGCGTTACGTGTTAAGGCAGCCTCAACAACCCACAGTTCGAGCCATGGCTCTGTCGCGGATCTCCGAAGTCGTCCGCCGCCCGCATCCTCTCGAAGCGGCGGTGGGAGACACGCAGGTCCTGCTCGATGCCGAACAGGGGCTCTATTTCGGGCTGAACGCGGTGGCGGCCGGCATCTGGCGGCGGCTGGAGCAGCCGTTACGGGTCGACGATCTGTGCCGCATGCTTGGCGCCGAATATGCCGCCGCTCCCGCCCGCATCGAGGAGGACGTGCTCGCCTTTCTCACCCGTCTGGAAGCCCAGAACCTCATCGAAATACGCGCGTGAACACGGCGGGTCCGATGGCCGATGGATATCTCTGCGGCTGGCGCATCAGGTCTGCGATTCCGCTGCCGGAACTCATGCCCTGGACGGTCGACGAGCGCCCCGCCGACCTCACGGTCGAGATCGGCGAGGTACCCGAAAGGCTTCCCGGCGGCCGCGAGGCGAGTTCCTTCCTGCAGGTCGACGACGACGGCGCCTGCCTGCTGGGGGTGCCGGAGGTTGGCCGGTTTCTCGTCCGGCCCTCGGGCGCGATCACGATCCGGCCGCTGCCGGAGGCGAGCCCGGCCGAAATCAGGCTTTTCCTGCTCGGCTCGGTGCTCGGCTTCATCTGCCATCAGCACGGGTTGCTTCCGCTGCACGGCTCCTGCGTCGAGATGGACGGCGGCGCGGTCGCCTTCTGCGGCCATTCGGGCGTGGGAAAATCCACGCTGGCGCTCAATTTCGCGCGGCGTGGCCGCCGTGTGCTCTCGGACGATGTGTGCGTCATCGAGAGCGTCGATCAGGTGCTGGTGCGTCCATCCTTTCCGCGGCTGAAGCTCTGGCGCGACACGATCGAGGACGCGGCGCTCTCGACGGAAGGGCTGGAACGCAACCGGCGCGGGCAGGAAAAGTACCATTATCTTGTGCATGAGGCCGGCTTCCGCGAACCGCTGCCGCTGCGCGCCATCTTTCTGCTGCGCGCCGCCGGCCCTGGCGAAAGCACGGGCATCGAACGGCTGTCGGACGCACTCGATATTCTGACCGCCCTGACGGCGCAAACCTTCCGACCCCGGCTGAGCCAGTTGCTGGGCAAGGCCGCGCAACTGTTCCAGGCCCGCGCACGGATCGCCAGCAGCGTGCCGGTGTTCACGCTCGCACGGCGGCCGGACAGCCCTCCCGAGCTCTGGCTCAACGACATCGAGGCGACCGTGCGGGGATGAGCGGCCTGACCCTCATCGCCTCCTATCCCAAATCCGGCAACACCTGGACGCGTGCCTTTCTCGCCAGCCATCTGCGCGGCGGCCAGCCGCTCGATCTCAATACCGACCTGTCGCTGATCCTCAATCTGACCTCGCGGAGCCTGCAGGATTTCCACGCCGAGCTTGAACATTCGGACCTGACGCTGGAGGAGATCGCGCTTCTACGGCCCGTCACCAGCCGACGCATCGCCGAGGCACAGCCTGGCATCTACAAGACGCACGATGCCAACCTTTCGCCGCCCGGCGCCCGTGAGCCCGCCATTCCGGCGGACGCCATCGACCGCGTCGTCTACATCGTCCGCGATCCGCGCGACGTCGCGGTGTCGCTGGCGCACCACTTCGGCTGCTCGCCAGGTGAGAGCACCGGCATAATGGCCGACGCGCGGTTAACCCTGGGCCGTTCACAGCGGCTCCTCAACGCGAATGTGGCGCACTTCGTTTCGTCATGGAGCGCCCATGTCGAGAGCTGGCTGGACGCCGCCGACGTGCGGTTGCTGGTGCTGCGCTACGAGGACATGCTGGCAGAGCCGTTCGCGGTCTTTGCCCGGCTTTGCCGCTTCCTCGATTTCAACGACGACGCGGCAACCCTGCGCCGCAGCCTGGAGGCGACCAGCTTTCCTGTTCTTGCGGGACAGGAATCGCGGGCCGGCTTCAAGGAGCGCCCGCGCAACGCCTCATCAGCCTTCTTTCGCGCCGGAATTGCCGGCAGCTGGCGCCGCGAACTGGCGCCCGAACTGGCGGATCGGCTGATCGCCACGCAGGGCCGGGTGATGGCACGCCTCGGCTATGGGTGAGGCCGCCGGCCACCTCTCTTGTCGCCCCTCGGGCGGCGTTATCCATTGCCGCCCTCGACGCGGCGGATGAACCGACCGGCGGTCAAGGCCCGGCTGAAGGCGCAGAGATAGTCGTAATTCGCCTGCTCACCCGTGGCTTCAACCCCCGGCCAGGCGGCGAGCAGCGCCTCCATCCGGTTCAGGTCGAGGCATTCGCTGGCGAAGGGGCTGTTGCGCAGCCGCGCCACCTCCTGCCGCAACCCTGGAAGCGCCGCGTCGAAAGTCACCCGCCAATCGGCGGCCTGCAGACCCTTGCGCCGCTCGTCGAGCACGACATCAGGCAGCAGGCCCCGCATCGCCCGCCGGATCAGAGAGCGCGGCACGCCTTCTTTCGCGAACTGTTCGTCGGGAATCGACAGGCACAGCTCGACAAGGCGCCTGTCGCCTGTGGGATCGCGCACGTCGATGCCGAAGAGCCGGCGCGTCGCCATGGCGGAATGCCCCCGGTGATCGGAGCGGTCGAGCACGGCGAGGCGCAGCGCACGGCTGTCGGCGCGCGCGACGTTGCGCAGGTTGCATCCCAGCGCGATGGCCTGTTCCGCCACCCCCGAGCGCTTCAGAAATTCGGGATGGATGGCGGAATAGTCGAAGAGCCCGGCCTCCCCCTTGCCGAACGCCGCCCGCAGGCGCCGGCGCAGCGCCACCGGGAGGACGCTGTCGGCCGCCTGCCCGGCAATGCCCAGCCAGGAGCGTCCACCACCACGGCGCAGGTCCCTCACCGTTCGCAACGTGCCGACGACGTCGCCGCTCCGCAGGCGCCTCGCCAGCAGTTCCGTTCCGTCATAGCTGATGGTCATGTTGCCCATCGAAGCCTGCAGCATCACGTCCAGCCCCCGCCGGCGCGCGTCGCGGTGGATGGCCGTGTCCCAGGCATTGTGCGATGCGTTCAACAGCGGCCAGTCGTTCCCGGCCTCGCGCAGGTCGAGCGCATCCAGCATGGGCATGGCGTCATTGTCGACGCGGACATGTTCGACGTTGGAATAGAGCGCCGCCACCGCCGCGGCGTGCGGCCATTCGTCGGTGAAGCGGTTGCGCCGGGAGGGCTGGGGATGACGCGGCGCGGCCGTGAAGGCGGTCGCGCCCCTGCCCTCCTCGGCAAGCGCCCTGGCCGCGACCGCCGTCACGCTTGAACTGTCGAGCCCCCCGGAAAGGTGGGTCCCGATCCGCTCGCCCGGGCGAATGCGGCAGCGCACCGCCTCGGCGAGAACATCGCGCAGGGCCTCCTCGTAATCCTCGTCGCGCTTCAGGCGCAGCGTCGGCACATTTTCGGGCCGCCACCAGCATTCCAGCGTGAACTTGCCCGCCGACCACCGCACGAGATGGCCGGGCGGTACCCGGCGGATACCCCGAAAGAAGGTGCGCAACGGTTCGCGCGGGAGCATGGCGAGCCACGCCGCCATCTGCTCCGGGTCAAGTTCGCGCGGCACGTCGGGGCAGGCGAAAAGGCCGCGCTGCTCGGTGGCGAACAGCAGGCGTCCGCGATCCGACCAGAAGAACAGGGTGCGCAGCGCGCCGGGATCGGTGGTCAGGAAGAAGGCGCGGCTGGCATCGTCCCAGACAGCGCAGGCATAATCGCCGACAATATGGGCGAAGCAGTTCCCGCCCCATCGGTGGTAGGCCGCGAGCAGAATGGCACCGTCCGAAGCGGATGCCCCCGGCACCCCAAGCCGACGCTCGAGCTCTTCCCGGTTGTCCAGCCGACCGTCAAAGACGACGAACAGGCGATCGTCGCCTGCGAAGACCGCATCGTCGCAGGCGAATACCGCAGCCGCCTCCGCGTGCCGGCCCGTCGACCTGCGGGTCGATCTCATCAAGGCACGAACGGCTTTCTCGACGGAGCCGAAAGGCAGATTCCAACCGCCGCAGAACCCCATTCACCATTGCCTTGCTATCGGCTCAGGCCCGCATCAGCGCAGCCGTGCTGGCTGTCAAACCGACGGCAACCAGACATCACCTGCAGCTAGCCGACCAAAGCCCGCGATACGCGATAAGAGCAGATATGTCGGCAGACGCGCGAGTCGCGACGTGCGCCTTCAAAGTCCGTGGCAATCCATGCCATCGGCTACCCGGCCCAAACGGCACTTCGCGCTCAAGACGTTCCCGTGCCTTCTGTATTCCCCCCACCGCCGGCCTGCGCCGAACTCGCGGGCACGACCGAAATAGCCGGCGTCTCCCAGGTCTTCAACATCCCAACAGGGTTGGGATTGGGCTCGGTCTCAGCCTGAGACAACGCGCCTACCTCATCGTCCCATTCAGCCACGCCAGCCCCCTGATCGAAACACCAAAAACGAGCATCTCTCTGCCGCAGATTGTACGTCGCCAAGAGAATTGGCAAGCGGCAATCAAGCCGATTCCCGTTCACTCATGCGAATACAACTTATGCTTGAGTTCCGAGAAAAATATGCTTCTATGGTTGCATTATCGGTTGCAACAACCAGAGATTTGAAGCGGCTTGTCGGGGAGTGGGCAAAGATGAGTGACGGTTTCCTGGGCGAGATTCGCCTGTTTCCCTATTCACGGGTGCCAAGGGGCTGGCGCAGAGCCGATGGCGCGATACTGCCCTTCGCCCAATATCAAGCACTTGGATCGCTTCTTGGCGACATGTATGGCGGGGATGGCTCGAAGACCTTTGCCCTTCCGGACCTGCGTGGTCGCGTTCCCCTCGGCTACGGAAGAGATGAGTTTGGGAACGTGTACGACATGGGTGCGGTCGGAGGGCAGGAAGCCGTCAGGCTCACGGTCAACCAACTGCCGGCACATACCCATGATCTCCATGCCTGCACCCAGATTGGCACCACGGGCAACGCCGCGGAGGCGCATATCGCCGCCATCAACACCGATGATCTGAGCCCGCCAAGGCAACGCTTCCTCTTCGGCGCCTACCCTGCCGCCGCCAACCTAACCCACCTGAACGAAGGATCTCTCGAGACCTACGGGCTCGCCGCGCCCGCGCCTCACGACAACATGCAGCCGTTCTCAGTCATAGACTTTTATATATGCATGTCAGGCGCCTATCCGCCGAGAGGATGAGACCGTATTTTACTTCTACATTCAGATCATATCAATGATTATCCGCCAATCTAGAGGGCGACATGGCAGATCAATATGTTGGCGAAATCCGCATGTTCTCCGGAAATTACGAGCCGCGAGGCTGGCTGTTCTGCGACGGAAGGCTTCTGACCATCGCGAACCATGAGCCTCTCTTTTCCCTTCTTGGCACGACATGGGGCGGCGATGGCCGAACGCAGTTCAAGATACCCGATCTGCGCGCACGCCTGCCGGTGTGTAGCGGCGCCGGTCCCGGGCTGACGCTGCGGCTCATCGGCGCTTCAGGCGGCGTCGACGCTGTCGAGATCAGGGAAGAGAACATGCCGGCGCACAACCATCGGCTGATGGCGTCGACAGCGCCGGCCACGGAGTCGGCGCCGTCGAGCGCCCTCGTCTACGCCGCCGCCGCTTCGGCCGATCCCGGCGCCCTCAAGGGCCTCGCCTATGTCGCCGATGCCACAGGTCTGACGCCGAGGAAGCTGAAGGAGGATGTCGTAGGCGAAGCGTGCGGCCTGCCGAGTGGATTGACCGCGACGCATCAGAACACGATGCCGACCCTGGCCATCCGTTTCATCATAGCCGAATCCGGCCTCTTCCCCGTTCCGGAATGAAGGACACTTTCCAATGGACCCTTTTATCGGCGAAATACGCATCTTTCCGTGGAACTATGCGCCAGTAGGCTGGGCTGATTGCGACGGCCAGTTCCTGCCCCAGTCGATATACCAACCACTTTTTGCCATCATTGGTTACACCTACGGCAAACGCGGCAATGATTTCGCCTTGCCCAATCTGTCGGGTCGCGCTCCCCTCGGAGCCGTCGAGGAAAATACCCAGCCCAACCTGCACCGCGTGCCGGTCGGCACGTCGTCGGGCGCCGCTGCCGTCAAACTCGGCGAGCTTACAACACCCGGCCATCGTCATCGGCTGGCCACCCACAATGCGGACAGGACCAAGCTCACAAGCACGCCGTCCCCGAGCGCCTATGTCGGCAGGTATCTGCTGGATTCGCCACCTTCGATCGTTGAAAGCTTCTTGCCGGGAACGCAGCCTCAGGACGCGACGCTGTCGTCCGGCTCTATCGCGGCGGCCGGAGGAGATCAGCCGCATGAGAACCGCCAGCCCTATCTGGCCCTCCGATTCTGCATCGCCCTCGAAGGTCTCTGGCCCGAGCGACCGTGACCTGGCTCCGGCCATGCGCCGACAATCGAATATGTGCGGGGCTGCGTCTCTCGTCGGGCCCGGACTCTCCCTCCGCCTCGAATCCCCGGAAGACGCCGCGTTCCTGGGCGCCCTGTTCGAGAGCGTCAGATGGCCGGAGTTGGACGGTTGCGGCTGGCCGGACGAGGTCCGGCGTGTGTTTCTCGCCCAACAGTTCCGCTGCCAGACCGCGCATTATGCGGGTGCCTATGCCGACGCGGCGTTTCTGATCGTCGAGCGCGATGGCGCTCCCGTCGGCCGTCTCTATCTTGATCGCGGCCCGCGCGAGCATCGAATCGTCGATATCAGCCTGCTGCCGGAGATGCGCAACCGGGGCTATGGCGGGGCCCTGCTGGACCAGGTGTGCGCCGAGGCGGACGCTCGCGGCCGCATCACCTCGCTCCATGTGGCGGAGTCCAATCCCGCCCAGCGCCTCTATCGGCGCAAGGGATTTAGAGCTGCGGGAGAGAGCGGTCCCTATCGGCTGATGATCAGGGAACCGGAGACCGTCGGTCGGCGCGGAGCGCGCTGAAGCGGCTCTTCCGAAGCAACCGGGCAGCGCTGCGGTCCGCGCCTATCGCTCCGCCAGCTTCCCCACCCCGTACACCGCGTCCGCGCGCTCTTCGAAGGCCTGGGCGAAGCGGCGGAAGGCGGCGTCGAACATCGCCCCCATCAGCAGGCCGAGTGTGCGCGAGCGGAATTCATAGGAGATGAAGAACTCCACGTCGCAGCTTCCGTCCTCCTGCGGCCGGAAGGTCCAGCGATTCTCCAACCGGCTGAACGGCCCGTCGAGATACTCGACCACGATGGAAAGTCGCGGCCGGTCCAGCGTCACCCGGCTGGTGAAGCTCTCGCGGAACATCTTGTAGGCGACGCTCATATCGGCGACGAGGATGTCGACGCCCTCCCCGCTGGCGACGCGCCGGCGCACATGCAGGCTCTCGCACAGCGGCACGAATTCCGGATAGCGCTCCACATCCGCCACTAGGTCGAACATCTCGGCCGCGGAATGGCGCACATGCCGTTTGTTGCGGAAGGACGGCATGGTTCAGGCGGGCGCAAACGCCGGCGCGGGCGCAGTGTCGCCGACCTTGGCCGCCCGCGCGGCGCGCAACCGGGCGAAATCCTCGCCAGCATGGTGGGAGGAGCGCGTCAGCGGGCTCGACGAGACCATGAGGAAGCCCTTGGCATAAGCCACCGTCTCATACGACTTGAAATCCTCCGGGGTGACGAAGGCCATCACCGGATGGTGCTTTCGGGTCGGCTGCAGATACTGGCCGATGGTCATGAAGTCGATCTCGGCCGAGCGCAGGTCGTCCATCAGTTGCAGCACTTCGTGCCGCACCTCGCCGAGACCCACCATGATGCCGGACTTGGTGAAGATGCCGGGGTCCAGTTCCTTAACCCGCTGCAGCAGCCGCAGCGAATGGAAATAGCGCGCGCCCGGCCGCACCTTCAGATAGAGCGAGGGCACGCATTCGAGATTGTGGTTGAACACGTCCGGCCGCGCCGCCACCACCACTTCCAGTGCCCCCTCCTTGCGCAGGAAGTCCGGGGTGAGGATCTCGATCGTGGTCTTCGGGCTGGTGGCGCGGATGGCGGCAATGGTGCGGGCGAAATGCGCGGCGCCGCCATCGTCGAGGTCATCCCGATCCACCGAGGTGACGACGACATGCTCAAGCCCCAGCCTGGCCACCGCGTCCGCCACCTTTTGCGGCTCGTCGCGGTCCAGCGGGCCGGGCATGCCGGTGCGCACATTGCAGAAGGCGCAGGCCCGGGTGCAGGTGTCGCCCATGATCATGAAGGTGGCGTGCTTCTTCTGCCAGCACTCACCGATATTCGGGCAGCTCGCCTCCTCGCAGACCGTGACGAGGCCGCTGGCGCGCACGATATTCGCCGTCTCCTGCCAGCCGAGCGTGCCGGGCGCGCGCACCCGTATCCAGTCCGGCTTCTTGAGCACCGGTGTTTCCGCCCGCTTCGCCTTCTCGGGGTGGCGGGGCTTCTCGAGCGCGCGGTTGAGAGTATTTAGAACGACGACCATTGGCTTTCCGCTGGCTGCATTCGACGCATCCGGCGCGAGCCGGCTGCCCCACAGTTAAGCCTCGCGGCCCGTTGGCGAAAGGGGGTGGGGAACGCACCCGCCTTGTGCCGTACGCATGACGGCAAGCGCCTGTCCGCGCGTGCTCACCGCCCGCGAATCTTGCGCCACAGGAACAGCACGATGATGGCGCCGACCGTGGCGGCGATCAGGGTGCGGAAGAAGCCGAACACCGGAATCGCCGCCATCTCGGCGAGGTACTTGCCGAGGAACGCGCCGACGAGGCCGAAGATCAGGTTGGCGAACAGCCCGTGGTCGCTGTCTGTCACCTTCTCCGCGATCCAGCCGGCGAGCAGGCCGATGACGATCATGGTGAGCCAGCCGACGCCCGGCTGGTTCAGCGCCGCATACGTATCCGCTTCCATGGCAGGCTCCCGCCCCTGGGCACGACGCCCGGACTAGATATGGATGGCGCGCCCATAGGCGCTGAGCACGCTCTCATGCATCGTCTCAGAAACCGTGGGGTGCGGGAAGACCGCGTTGATCAGCTCTTCCTCGGTGGTCTCCAGATTCATCGCCAGCACGAAGCCCTGAATGAGTTCGGTGACCTCCGCGCCGACCAGATGCGCGCCGAGCAGGCGCCCGGTCTTGGCGTCGAAGATGGTCTTGACCAGCCCTTCCGGCTCGCCCAGCGCCACCGCCTTGCCATTGCCGATGAAGGGGAAGCGGCCGATCTTCAGTTCATAGCCGGCTTCCTTGGCCTTCGCCTCGGTCAGCCCGACGGAAGCGACCTGCGGCATGCAATAGGTGCAGCCGGGAATCATCAGCTTGTCCATCGGGTGGGCATGCTTGCCGGCGATGGCTTCGGCGGCGATCACGCCCTCATGTTCCGCCTTGTGGGCTAGCATGGGCGGGCCGGCCACATCGCCGATCGCCCAGATGCCGGGCACATTGGTACGGCACAGGCCATCGACCACCACGCAGCCGCGATCGGTCTTCACGCCGAGCTTCTCCAGCCCGAGATTCTCGATATTGCCGACCACGCCGACGGCGGAGATCAGCCGGTCGGCGGTCAGGGTCTGCACCTTGCCATCCGCCGTCTCGACGGTGGCGGTGACGTTGTCCGCGCCCTTGACCACCTTCGACACCTTGGCGCCGGTGAGGATCTTGATGCCCTGCTTCTCGAACCGCTTGCGGGCGTGCTCGGCGATCTCGGTGTCCTCGACCGGGAGGATCTGCGGCAGCAGCTCGACGATTGTCACGTCCGAGCCCATTGCATGATAGAAGGACGCGAATTCGACGCCGATGGCGCCCGAGCCCATGATCAGCAGCGATTTCGGCACGCTGGCCGGCGCCAGCGCCTCGAAATAGGTCCAGATCAGCTTCTTGTCCGGCTCGATCCCCGGCAGCGCCCGCGGACGGGCGCCGGTGGCGATGACGATGTCCTTCGCGGTGTACTCGCCCGACGCCAGCGCGCCCTTGGGCGCCGGCTCGGCCGAGGCGGCCACGGTCACCTTGCCGGGGGCGGTGAGGGTCGCCTGCCCCCAGATCACGTCGACCTTGTTCTTCTTCAGCAGGAAGCCGACGCCATTGCTCATCTGCGCCGCGATGCCGCGCGAGCGCTTGACCACGCCTGATATGTCGACGCCGGCCTTCTCGGCGATCAGGCCGTAATCCTTGGCATGCTCGATATAGTGGAAGATCTCGGCCGAGCGCAGCAGCGCCTTGGCCGGGATGCAGCCCCAGTTCGGGCAGATACCACCGACATAGGAGCGCTCGATCACGCCGACCTTGAGGCCGAGCTGGGCGGCGCGGATGGCGCCGACATAGCCGCCGGGGCCGGAGCCGATGAAGAGGAGGTCGTAACTGTTCGCCATCAGATTTCTTCCGTCGTGCCCGGGCTCGATCCGGGAAGTGCCCGGCGCGCCTTGCGAAAGACGTGGATGGCCGGGGCAGCCCCGGCCATGACGATCGGCTGGATCACACCAGCATGGACATCGGCTTTTCGATGATCTGCTTGAACGCGCCGATGAGCTGCGCGCCCATGGCGCCGTCCATCACCCGGTGGTCACAGGAGATGGTGACGGTCATCACCGTCGCCACCGCAAGCTCGCCCTTCTTCACCACCGCCCGCGGCTCACTGGCGCCGACCGCGAGGATGGTCGCGTGCGGCGGGTTGATGATCGCCGTGAAATCCTTGATTCCGAACATGCCGAGATTGGAGATCGCCGACGAACCGCCCTGATACTCGGCCGGCGCCAGCTTCTTGTTGCGGGCGCGGGTGGCGAGTTCGCGGGTCTCGTTGGAGATGGCGGAGAGGGTCTTGGTCTCGGCCTTGCGGATGATCGGCGTGAGGAGGCCCTTGCCGCCGTCGATCGCCACCGCGACGCCGATGTCGGAATGCTTGAGCTTGAGATAGCGGTCGCCGCCCCACACCTGGTTGGCATCCGGCACCTGCTGGAAGGCCAGCGCATAGGCCTTGATGACGAAGTCGTTGACCGAGAGCTTGTAGGCGGCCTTGCCGTCCTTCTCGGGCGCGGCCTTGTTCAGTTCCTCGCGCAGCTTGAGCAGCGCGTCGACGTCGCAATCCACCGTGAGGTAGAAGGTCGGCACCGTCTGGCGCGCCTCGGCCATGCGCTGGGCGATGACGCGGCGCATGCCGTCCAGCGGAATTTCCTCATAAGTGCCGGGCTCATAGTAGGCCTTCACCTGTTCCAGCAGGGCGCCGTTCGACACCGGCGCCGGCGCGGCGGCGGGTGCGGTCGCCGGCGCGGAAGCCGCAGCCGGGGCCTTGGCGGCGCCGCCGGCGGGGGCGGTTTCGACATCGGCGGCAATGACGCGGCCATGCGGGCCCGAGCCCTTCACGCCCGACAGCTCGACGCCCTTTTCCTTGGCCAGGCGACGGGCCAGCGGCGAGGCGAAGACCCGCTCGCCGGACGCGGCGACCGGCGCGGCCGCCTTCGGTTCCTCAGGCTTGGGCGCCACAGACTTCGGCGCCTCCGTCTGAGCCGCAGGAGCGGCTTCCGCCTTGGGCGCTTCCGCCTTGGCCGGCGCCGAGCCGGAGCCGGCGGCCACCACCTTCACATCCTCGCCCTCGGTGGCGAGAACGGCGATGAGCTGGTTCACCGGCACGTCGGCGGTGCCTTCCGGCACGACGATTTTCGCCAGCGTGCCCTCGTCGATGGCCTCAACCTCCATCGTCGCCTTGTCGGTTTCGATTTCGGCGATGACGTCACCGGGAGCGACCTTGTCGCCCTCCTTCTTCAGCCATTTGGCCAGATTGCCCTTCTCCATGGTGGGAGACAGGGCCGGCATCAGGATTTCGACGGACATGGCGCTTCTCCGGCCTCAGCGATAAGTGACGGCCCGTGCGGCGTCGACGACGTCCTGCACCGACGGCAAGGCCAGCTTTTCGAGATTGGCGGCGTAGGGCATGGGAACATCCTTGCCGGTGACGCGCAGCACGGGGGCGTCGAGATAGTCGAACGCCTTTTCCATCAGCTGGGCGACGATCTCCGAGCCGACGCCGGACTGATGCCAGCCCTCCTCGACGGTGACGCAGCGCCCGGTCTTCTGCACCGAGGCGACGATGGTCTCGACATCCATCGGGCGGATGGTGCGCAGGTCGATCACCTCGGCCTCGATGCCGAGCTTGGCCAGTTCCTCGGCCGCCTTGAGGGCGTAGTTCATGCCGATCGACCACGCCACCAGCGTCACGTCCTTGCCGGCGCGGGCGATCTTCGCCTTGCCGATCGGCACCGTGAAGTCGTCCAGCTTCGGCACCGGCGAGGAATGGCCGTAGAGGATCTCGTTCTCAAGGAAGATGATCGGGTTGGGATCGCGGATCGCCGATTTGAGCAGGCCCTTGGCGTCGGCCGCCGTGTAGGGCGCCACCACCTTGAGGCCGGGAATGTGGCTGTACCAGGAGGTGTAGTCCTGGCTGTGCTGGGCGGCGACGCGGGCGGCGGCGCCGTTGGGGCCGCGGAACACGATGGAGCAGTGCACCTGCCCGCCGGACATGTACAGCGTCTTGGCGGCGGAGTTGATGATCTGGTCGATCGCCTGCATGGCGAAGTTGAAGGTCATGAACTCGACGATCGGCTTCAGCCCGGCCATCGCCGCGCCGACGCCGACGCCGGCAAAGCCGTGCTCGGTGATCGGCGTGTCGATGACGCGGCGCGCCCCGAATTCCTGCAGCAGCCCCTGGGTGATCTTGTAGGCGCCCTGATATTCGGCGACCTCCTCGCCCATGACGAACACGTCGCCGTCGCGGCGCATCTCTTCAGCCATGGCGTCGCGCAGCGCCTCGCGCATGGTCTGGCTGACGAATTCGGTGCCCTCGGGCACGTCCGGCTCGGGCACCGTCTCCGGCCGGGGCGGCGCGGCGACGGCGGAATTGACGGCGGCGGGCGTCGCCGGTGCGGAAGCCGCCACCGGCGAGGGCTCGACCGGCGCGGCGGCAACCGGCGGCGCCGATTCGGCAGCCTTCGGGTTCGGCGCGCTGGCCGCGCTCGCGTCCTCGCCATCGGCGAGGATGACGGCGATCGGCGTGTTCACCGCGACATCCTGCGTGCCCTCGGGCACCAGGATCCGGCCGAGGGTGCCCTCGTCGATGGCCTCGACTTCCATCGTGGCCTTATCGGTCTCGATCTCGGCGATGACGTCGCCGGACTTGACCGGGTCGCCCTCTTTCTTGAGCCACTTGGCGAGGTTTCCCTTCTCCATGGTAGGAGACAGGGCAGGCATCAGAACTTCGGTCGGCATGGCGGCGTTCCCCAAAGAAACGTGCGTCGAAATCGCGCGTCACTGCGTCGGTGCCGGAAGCACGAACGTCAGGTTGCTGTAGACGGCCATCGAGGCGATGGCGATGAGAAGGGCGGCGAAGAAGGCGACCATCATCTTGTTGAGCCTGGTCGCTTCGGAAGGCGAGGCGCCGGCCAGTTGCCGGGTTCCGAACGGCCAGAGCAGGGCTGGCAGCAGGGCCAGCGCGCCGCCACCGGCGACCCGACGCATGCCGAAGGCGAGCCGGGCTGCTAGAACCCAGATGACCGCCGCCGCCGACACACCGGCGACCAGCGCGACCCAGAACAGCTCGACCAGCATCGGCCCGCGCTCAGCGCAGGATGTCGGTGTAGAGCTCGGACGGGTCCGGCTCCGGGTCGGCACTGGCGAAATCGGCCGCCGCGTTCATCTGGTCGCGAAGCTCGGCGTCGATGGCCTTCAGTTCCTCCTCGGTGGCCCACTTCTTTTCGAGAAGACGGTTGCGCACCTGCTCGATCGGGTCGTGCTCGGTCCGCATCTTCTGCACCTCCTCCTTCGACCGGTACTTGGCCGGATCGGACATGGAGTGGCCGCGATAGCGGTAGGTGAGCATTTCGAGGATGTAGGGACCCTTGCCGCCGCGGGCGAACTCGACCGCCCGCTCGCCGGCGGCCCTCACCGCCCGCACATCCATGCCGTCGACCTGCTCGCCGGGAATGTTGAAGGAGGAGCCGCGCTTGGAGAAATCGGTCTGGGCGGAGGCGCGGTTTACCGCGGTGCCCATGGCGTATTTGTTGTTCTCGATGATGTAGACGACCGGCAGCTTCCAGAGCTCCGCCATGTTGAAGCTCTCATAGACCTGGCCCTGATTGGCCGCGCCGTCGCCGAAATAGGTGAGGCAGACCCCGCCATTGTCGCGGTAATGGCTGGCGAAGGCGAGACCGGTGCCGAGCGAGACCTGGGCGCCGACGATGCCGTGACCGCCGAAGAAGCCCTTCTCGGTGCTGAACATGTGCATCGAGCCGCCCTTGCCCTTGGAATAACCCCCGCGGCGGCCGGTCAGCTCGGCCATCACGCCCTTGGGGTCCATGCCGCAGGCCAGCATGTGGCCATGGTCGCGATAGCCGGTGATGACCTGATCGCCCTCCTTGAGGGCGGACTGCATGCCGACGACGACCGCTTCCTGGCCGATATAGAGATGGCAGAAGCCGCCAATGAGGCCCATGCCGTAGAGCTGGCCGGCCTTTTCCTCGAAGCGGCGAATCTCTAGCATCCGACGATAGGCGTCGAGTTCCTCGGCCTTCGTGAACTCGGGAACCGCCATCTTGTCCGAACGCCGCGCCGGACTCTTGGTCGCGGCCTTGGCGGGGGTGGAGGCTCTTCCGACGGCCGATTTGTTGGCGGCGACTACCATGGCGCATCCTCAGCTCGGGACAAAGTCGAGGAGCTTAATAGCCCACCTTCGTCGCCTGCGCTACGCGCGTAACGCAATGCTGCGCCGCACAACATGTTGCTGGCGCAATGGTTTCCGCATTTAAACTTTTTTTCAGTTAAAATGCGGATTTAACTTAAATTGAGTTAAGCTTCTGCAATTGCGTCACTTCCCAACGATACCTCTCTGGCATGCCACCGATTTACCCTGCCGGATGAATTATCGTTCAGCGCGGCTGCGCGGCATCGGGAACCCGCAAAAGCACCAGATCCTTGGGATGAACCAGATTCAGCAGCGCGCGCGCCTGCTCGTCGAGCATGTCGGCGTCGACCAGATCGGGCGACATCAGCCGCACCTTCGCCTGCAGCGCGGCGCGCTGGGCGTGCAGCCGGTCCCGCTCCTCGGTGAGTTCGGCGTGCTGCTGCTCGAAGCTCCGCCGGGCCAGCAGCCCGTACTGACCATTATAGCCCTGGAAGGCGAAGTACCCGACGAGAGCCGCCGCCCCGAGATGCAGGGTGACGGTCTGGAAAAAGGAGCGCCAGCGCGTGCGAATGATCATGCGACGCAGCCTAGCCGGGGCCGGTTGAGGCCCGGTTAACGATGATGTCCGGGCGTTGCCCGCATCGCGCCGACTCACGAAAAAGGCCCCCGCCATGAAGGACGGAGGCCTCGGTCTCACCTCTTGCGGGTGGCGTGCGCTCAGCCGAGCGACTTGAACGCCGAACGGCCGGCATAGATCGCCTGCGGGCCGAGTTCCTGCTCGATGCGCAGCAGCTGGTTGTACTTGGCGGTGCGGTCGGAGCGGGCCAGCGAGCCGGTCTTGATCTGCCCGCAATTGGTCGCCACCGCGAGGTCGGCGATGGTCGAATCCTCGGTCTCGCCGGAGCGGTGCGACATCACGGCGGTGTAGCCGGCCTTGTGCGCCATCTCGACCGCGTTGAGCGTCTCGGTGAGCGAGCCGATCTGGTTGACCTTGACCAGGATCGAGTTGCCGACGCCCTGCTTGATGCCGGCTTCGAGCCGGGTGACGTTGGTCACGAACAGGTCGTCGCCGACCAGCTGGCATGTCGAGCCGATGGCGTCGGTGAGCAGCTTCCAGCCCTCCCAGTCATCCTCGCCCATGCCGTCCTCGACGGTGCAGATCGGGTAGCGGGCGACGAGGTCGGCGAGGTACTTCACCTGCGCCTCGATATCGCGCACGACGCCCTCGCCCTCATAGTCGTATTTGCCGTTCTTGAAGAACTCGGTGGCGGCGCAGTCGAGGCCGATGAACACGTCCTCGCCCGGCGTGTAGCCGGCGGTCTCGATCGCCTTCACCACGAATTCGAGCGCGGCGTCGGCGGAAGGCAGGTTGGGGGCGAAGCCGCCCTCGTCGCCGACATTGGTGTTGTGGCCGGCATCCTTGAGCGCTTTCTTCAGCGTGTGGAAGATCTCCGCGCCGGTGCGCAGCCCTTCCGCGAAGGTCGAGGCGCCGACGGGCAGGATCATGAATTCCTGGAAGTCGATCGGGTTGTCGGCATGGGCGCCGCCATTGATGATGTTCATCATCGGCACCGGCAGGGTGCGGGCATTGACGCCGCCGACATAGCGGTAGAGCGGCAGGTCCCGCGAGGCGGCGGCCGCCTTGGCGAGCGCCAGCGAGACGCCGAGAATGGCATTGGCACCGAGACGGGCCTTGTTCGGCGTGCCGTCCAGCTCGATCAGGATCTGGTCGAGCGCCGGCTGGTCCTCGGCGTCCATGCCGCCGATGGCGTCGAAGATCTCGCCATTCACCGCCTCGACCGCCTTCAGCACGCCCTTGCCGAGATAGCGCCCCTTGTCGCCGTCGCGCAGCTCGACGGCCTCATGCGCGCCGGTGGAGGCGCCGGAGGGAACGGCCGCGCGGCCCTGCGAGCCGTCTTCCAGAATCACATCCACCTCGACGGTGGGATTGCCGCGGCTGTCCAGAATTTCGCGCCCAACGATATCGACGATGGCGGTCATGCGTTTCCCCAATGCTCAACTCGGTCAGGATGGTCGAGGCGCTTCTACTCCTGCGGTGTGACATGCGAAAGAGGTGCCAGCGACATATCCGCCCGCCCCCTCCCCGCAGGAGCCGCTCCATGAACGACATTGCCGAAGGCGCCACCCAGCTCGGCCACGCCACCGCCCTGCCCCCCTCGCCCGACGAAGCGGTGCTGGACCGGGTGCCCAATCCGCACCCGGGCACCAACTATGTCGCGCGTTTCACCGTGCCGGAATTCACGTCGCTTTGTCCGGTTACCGGGCAGCCGGATTTCGCCCATCTGGTGATCGACTATGTGCCTGGGGACTGGCTGGTCGAATCGAAGTCGCTCAAGCTCTACCTCGGCAGCTTCCGCAACCATGGCGCCTTCCACGAGGATTGCACGGTCGCCATCGGCTTGCGCCTGCGCGACCTGCTGGCGCCGCGCTGGCTGCGCATCGGTGGCTACTGGTACCCGCGCGGCGGCATCCCGATCGACGTGTTCTGGCAGAGCGGCGCCCCGCTGGAGGGCGTGTGGCTGCCGGACCAGGGCGTGCCGCCCTATCGCGGGCGGGGGTGAGGCGCTTCCGCCTGATGGCCGTCATACCGAAGTGCCCGACCAATGGCCGGGCCTCGTAGGATGCCCGGCCGGGCGCACCACCGACGACCATCCTTCGAGGCTCGTTACGCTCGCACCTCGGGATGATGACGTATCGCTCAGCCCCCTACTCCACCGTCACCGACTTGGCGAGGTTGCGGGGCTGGTCGACGTCGGTGCCCATAACCACCGCCGTGTGATAGGCGAGCAATTGCACCGGGATGGCGTAGACCAGCGGGGTGATGAACGGGTTCATGTCCGGCAGCACCAGCGTCGCCTCGGTCTCCAGCGCCGCATGCCCGGCGCCGGTCTCGTCGGTGATGAGGATGATGCGGCCGCCGCGCGCCGCCACTTCCTGCATGTTCGACATGGTCTTCTCGAACACACCGTCATACGGGGCGATCACCACGACGGGCATGTTCTCGTCGATCAGCGCGATCGGCCCGTGCTTCAGTTCGCCGGCGGCATAGCCCTCGGCGTGGATGTAGGAGATTTCCTTCAGCTTCAGCGCTCCCTCCAGCGCCAGCGGGTAGGAGGTGCCGCGGCCGAGATAGAGCACGTCCTTGGTCTTGGCGAAGGAACGGGCGAGATGCTCGATGTCGGGGCCGAGATCGAGCGCCTGGTTCATCAGGCGCGGCACCTCGACCAGCGCGTGGACCAGTTCGCGTTCCTCTTCCGCCGAGATCGCGCCCCGCGCGCGTCCCGCCGCCACGGCGAGGGCGGCCAGCGTTGCCAGCTGGCAGGTGAAGGCCTTGGTCGAGGCGACGCCGATCTCCGGCCCCGCCAGCGTCGGCAGCACCGCTTCGGCTTCGCGGGCGATGGTCGAGGTCGGCACGTTCACCACCGCCAGCGAATGCTGCTTCTCCTGCCGCGCATAGCGCAGCGAGGCCAGCGTGTCGGCGGTCTCGCCCGATTGCGAGATGACGATGGCGAGGCCGTCCGCCGGCAGCGGCGCCTCGCGGTAGCGGAACTCGGAGGCGACGTCGATTTCCACCGGCAGCCGCGCATAGCGCTCGAACCAGTATTTGGCGATCATCCCGGCGTAAAAGGCGGTGCCACAGGCGGCAATCGACACCCGCTGCAACGAGGCGAAGTCGAAGGGCAGCTCCGGTAGCTGCACGGTGTCGTTGGCCATGTCGAGATAATGCGCCAGCGTGTGCGCGACCACTTCGGGCTGCTCGTGCATCTCCTTGGCCATGAAGTGGCGGAAATTGCCCTTCTCGACCAGGAAGGCGGTGGCCGTGGTCTTCTGCACCGCCCGCTCGACGCGGCGGTTGGAAGAATCGCGGATCTCGATGCCCTGCCGGCGCAGCACCGCCCAGTCGCCATCGTCGAGATAGGCGATGGTGTCGGTGAACGGCGCCAGTGCGATGGCGTCGGAGCCGAGATACATCTCGCCCTGGCCGTAGCCGATGGCGAGCGGGCTGCCCTTGCGGGCGCCGATCAGCAGATTGTCGTCGCCGTCGAACAGGAAGGCGAGCGCGAAGGCACCCTGCAGCCGCGGCAGCGCCGCCGCCACCGCGTCGACCGGGCTGAGCCCGCCGCGCATTTCGCGGGTCACCAGATGGGCGACCACCTCGGTGTCGGTCTCGCTCTCGAAATTGGCCCCCTCTTCCCGCAGTTCGTCGCGCAGCTGACGGAAGTTCTCGATGATGCCGTTGTGCACCACCGCGACCTCGGTGGTCGCGTGCGGGTGGGCATTGGCGACGCTCGGGCGACCATGTGTGGCCCAGCGTGTATGGCCGATGCCGATGCGCCCCTGCATCGGCGCCTCGCGCAGCACCGCATCGAGATTGCGCAGTTTGCCCTCGGCACGGCGGCGGGCGATGTGGCCGCCCTCCAGCGCGGCGATGCCGGCGGAATCGTAGCCGCGATATTCCAGCCGCTTGAGCGACTCGACCAGCCGTTCGGCGACCGGTTCGGTGCCGACGATGCCGATGATTCCACACATGAGCCGGGCCCTTTCGTGAAGCGACGATCCGCGAGGCTACAATTGCGGGTTTAACCGCCCGTCACCGAACCGTCGAAATCAATTCGGATGTCGCTTCGTATCGCGCCGGTCGCATCATTTCTTCGGCGCAAGCCCGGCCGACAGCCTTGCCCGCAGCCGCGCCGCCAGCCCCGGCTTGTTGACCTGCCGGGCGCGACCGATCGCCAGCGCATCCGCCGGCACGTCGTCGGTGATGACCGAGCCGGTGCCGATATAGGCGCCGTCGCCCACGCTCACCGGGGCCACCAGCAGGCTGTTGGTGCCGACGAAGGCATTGGCGCCGATGACGGTGCGGTGCTTGCGGAAGCCGTCATAATTGCAGGTGATGGTGCCGGCGCCAATATTGGTGTTCGCCCCCACGCTGCTGTCGCCGACATAGGAGAGGTGATTCACCTTCGCCCCCGGCGCCAGATCGGACGCCTTGATCTCCACGAAGTTGCCGACATGCACCCCCTGCCCCAGTTCGGCACCGGGGCGCAGGCGAGCGAACGGGCCGACGATGGCGCCAGGCCCGACATGGGCGCCCTCGACATGGCTGAAGGCGCGGATGGTCGCCCCGTCTTCGACGCGCACGCCCGGACCGAAGCAGACATTCGGTTCCACAATGACATCGCGACCGAAGCTGGTGTCGGCCGAGAGGAACACGGTTTCCGGCGCCACCAGCGTCACCCCGGCCTCCAGCACCCGCGCCCGCAGCCGTCGCTGGAAGATCGCCTCCGCCTCGGCGAGCTGGGCACGGCTGTTGACCCCGGCCACGTCCTCGGCCGCCACCTCGCACACGCCCGCCCGCCCGCCGAGCGCGCGGGCGATCGCCACCACGTCGGTGAGATAAAATTCCTGCTTGGCATTGGCGTCGTCGACGCGGCCGAGCAGGTCGAGCGCCGCCCGCCCGTCCAGCGCCATCAGCCCGGCATTGCACAGGCCGATGGCCCGTTCCTCGGCGCTCGCCTCCTTTTCCTCGCGAATGGCGACGAGTTCGCCGCCCTCGGTGACGAGCCGTCCATAGCCGGTGGGATCGGGGGGACGGAAGCCGAGCACGGCCACCGCTGCGCCTTCGGTAAGCGGGGCGCGCAGCGCGGCGATGGTCTCCGGCTGCACCAGCGGCGTGTCGCCATACATCACCACGACATCGTCAAAGCCGCGCTCCAGCGCCGCCCGCGCCGCCAGCACCGCATGGGCGGTACCGCGCCGCTCGGCCTGCACGAACACTTCGGCCTGCGGCGCCACCCGGCGCACCTCGGCGGCAACCGCATCATGATCCGGCCCGATCACCACCGCGACATGCGCCGCGCCCGCTTCCAGCGCCGCGTCGAGCACATGCGCCACCATCGGCCGGCCGGCCACCGCGTGCAGCACCTTGGGCCGCGCCGAACGCATGCGCGTGCCCTCGCCGGCGGCGAGAACGATGACGAGAAGCTGGCGCATCGGCGGACTCCGAAAAGCTGCGGCGTGAGGCGGAACGGGCCCCCGGTGTGGCGCTATCTAGCCTGCCACGGGCAGGCGGAAAAGGGATAGCCTTCGCCGGCGACGCCGTCCCGGGAAGCGTGTATCACCACGCGCCATGAACGACCCCGCCGACGGCCGCCCCGATTCCCTGCCCTCCTTCGCGCACGCTCCGTGGGCGCTGCTGGCGCTGCTGGCGACGCCGCTGTTCTTCTCGTCCAACCTCATCGTCGGCCGGGCGGTGGCGGAGGTGGTGCCGCCCTGGTCGCTCGCCTTCTGGCGCTGGGCGATTGCGGCGGCGGTGCTGCTGCCGTTCGCCGCCGGCGGCCTGCTGCGCCACCGCCACCTGCTGCGCCGGGAATGGTGGCGGATCCTGCTGCTCGGCTTTCTCGGCATGGTGCTGTGCGGCGGCAATGTCTATGTCGCCCTGAGACATACCAGCGCCACCAATGCGACGCTGATCTACACCACTTCCACCATCATGGTAGTGGTGCTCGACGCACTGCTGAAGCGCCGCAGGCTGCCAGCGATCCAGCTCGCTGGCACGCTGGCGGGCTTCGCCGGCATCGTGCTCATCGCCGTGCATGGCGAACCCGGCCGGCTTCTGGCGCTTGAGTTCAACGGCGGCGATCTCGGCATTCTGGTCGCGGCGATCGGCTGGGCGACTTATTCGCTGATGCTGCGGCAGGGGCCGGTGAGCCGGCTCGGCGGCCAGACCGCCTTCGCCGCCAACGCCCTGGCCGGCGTGCTGCTGCTGGCCCCGCTGGCGCTGTGGGAATCGGCGGGCGGCGCGCCCCAGCCAGCGACGATGGAGGCCTGGGGCGCCATCGTCTTCCTGGCGCTGTTCCCTTCCGTGCTTGCCTTCGGCCTGTTCCAGTTTTGCATCCGGGTGGCGGGAGCGCCGGTCACCGCCACCTTCCTCTATCTCATGCCGGCCTATGGCGTGCTGCTGGCGGTGGGGCTGCTCGGCGAGGAACTCCACCTCTATCATGGGGTTGGTTTCGTGCTGATCCTCGGCGGCGTGGTGCTGGCCACCCGTCGCCCGGGGCTGGCGCGCCGCGCGCCGGCGCATTGATCGGCCGGCCGCGACATGCGATCTGAGCCAGGCACCGTAGAAAGACCGCCGGAGGGGACCCTCACCGTGAGCCACCGCAGCTTCCTGCCCGGCGCCCGCGCCAGCAATGTCGTCATCGCGCTCGGCGCCTTCGCCCTCGGCTGGGCGGTCTACATGCGCTACGCGCTGGTCGAGCAGTCCGCCGTCGGCCTTGCCTGCCGCGGCATGGAGACCCTGACCTGCGAGACGCGGGCGCTGGTGATAACGCTGTTCAGCCACTCGGTGTTCGGCATCGCCGCCCTGGTCGCGGCGGTGATCCAGTTCATCCGCCCCTCGCTGGTGATGTTCACCTTCGCGCTGATGGCCGCCTGCGTCGGGCTGGTGATCTACAACAACGGCCTCGCCGGCCTCGCCGGCGGGCTGCTGCTCATCTCCTTCGCCCGGCCGTGGCGAGGCGCCAGAGGGTAAAGGCCAGCACCACGAACAGGCTGCCGGTCCACAGCGCCTGCCAGTTGGCCAGCGTCTCGTTGAGCGCGACATAGGTTCCGGCGCCGAGGAACAGCACGGCGGCCATCTTTTCCGCGTGGCGGCCTTCGGAAAAGCGCCCCGGGCCGGCCACCGCCGCGTAGAAGGCGAAGGCGGCGACGATCGGGGTCAGCCCGGCGAACTGGAAATCCTTGTAGCGCGGATCGAACACCAGCCCGAAGCCGATCTGCGCCGCGAGCACCAGCGATGCCGCCAGCAGCAAGGCGAGGCAGCGGTCGAAGAACGGCGCGCCCGGCGTCGCCTCGCTGTTCAGCGCCAGCGTCAGCGTGACCAGCCGGGCGCGCCGGCCGATGGCGGCGGCGCAGGAAAGCGGCACCAGAAGCGCCAGCCCCACCAGCGCGCCGCCGCGAATCCACCCGCCGACGCCCAGGCTCTCCGCCGGCACGGTGGCCAGCAGCCGGCCGATCATCAGCCCGGCGAAGAAGGCGATGCCGGCCACCGCCGACCATTCCCGCATGCCGAGCGGCCGCCCGCCGGCGCGCCGGCCGGAATAACCTGCCACCGCGAACACGCTGGCGGCGAAGGTGACGCCGATCAGCGCCTGCAGCTTCCAGTACGGGTGATCCGACACCGGCTCGCCCCAGGTGAACTTGAACTCGCGTGTATAGGCGTCGAGGAAGCCCCAGTGCCCGCCGACCGTGCCCTCCAGCACCCGCTTCCACGGCTGGTCGAACGCCTCGATGACGTTGAGCCGGTAGTTCTTCGCCTTGGAGAGGGCGAGCAGTTCCTGGATGACGTTCGCTTGGTTGGAGGGAGAGGGCAGCGCCCCCTCGCGCATGCGCCCCTCGCTCGGCCAGCCGGTCTCGCCGATGAGAATGTCCTTGCCGGGGAATATCTCGCCCACATGCTCGCGGATCTCGCCGAGATGAGCGACCGAATCCTCGGCGGCGACCGGCATGTCCTCCCAGAAGGGGAGAATGTGCACGGTGACGAAATCGACCGAGTCGGCCAGCCCCCGGTTGCGCTCCCAGAACTCCCACACATCGGCATAGGTGACGTCGACGCCCGCCGGTATCTTCGCCTTCACCTCCTTGAGGAAACCGGCAATGTCGTTGGCCGACTGCTCGCCGCGCAGCAGCACCTCATTGCCGACAATCACCGCCTTGACGACGTCCGGGTTCTCCTGCGCCGCCTTGATGCCGCCCTCGATTTCCCGCCGGTTGCGCACCGGATCGGCGGCGATCCAGATTCCCTGGAGCACGGTGAGTCCATGCTTGCGGGCAAGTTCCGGCACCGCCGACAGACCGGCCTGGATCGAGGAATAGGTTCGCACGCATCTGGTGATCTTCGACAGCCGCGCGAGGTCGTCGTCGATCTGGGCGGGCGAGAACGCCACATCCTCGCTGAACGGGCTCTGCCCGGGACGGAACGGCGCGTAGGAAACGCAGGGCAGCTTCTCCCCGGCCGCCAGCGGCGACACGGGTGCCGGCACCGGCTGCCCGAGCCACGCCCAGACGGCGACGACCGCCATCGAGACGAGGACAACAAGGGCAAGGGGCAGTCGCATGCGGGGGCTCTCCACGATAAGGCTCGTTCGGCTCGTTCACCCCTGCCGGGTAGCCGGGCTTTGATGTGGCGGCAAGTGGCGTGTGCAAAGCGGCGGAATTTTGCGCCGCGGCAACATCGGGACACGTGCCGTCATGCTGACAAATTCGATATGTTCTCCTAGTGTCCTGCCTGGTCCGGTGTTTCCTCTTTTGCGTGTGACGTTTCCCCCATGTTGTGCTCCGTACGTCCCCTCGCTGCTGCCCTGTTCGGCGGCCTGATCCTGATGTCCGCGGCTGCCGGCGGCGCTGCGGCGCAGAGCGTCTCGCAGGAGCAGAGATCCGCCGAACAGAAGTCGCCGGAGGAACAGGCGAAGGAGGAGGCGCAGCGCCGTTCGGTCGAGGAATATGCCGAGGCGGCCAAGCTGCCGGGCAATGCCGGCCTGCCGGAATGCGTGTGGAGCGGCCGGCGCATCGCCATGCTGCTCTGGCGCGACGACATCGACACCGCGCGCCGCCATCTCGAACTCTACGAGCGCTTCGGCTGCCCCACCGAGCACCTGAAGATCGCGTTCCGCTGCCTGGTCCGCCAGGGCAACATCGACAGCAAGGCGCAGGAACGCCTGTCCGAGCGGGTCCATGCCTGCTGGGTCAACCCCGACGCACCCGCTCCCTCCCCCACGGCCGCCCCGGCTCCTGCTCCCGCGCAATGAATCCCCGCCATGGCCCCCGCCGCGTCATCGACGCGACATGGGCTCGCCATAGTGCGGAACAATTGTCCGCCTCACGCATTTGCAGCAGCGAAGCGGCATTTTCGAAAGACGCGGCGCGCATGTTGCGCGTTGCGGCGACGAGCGTGCTGCACGTGCGTTAAAACTGTATTATAGTCCGCCCGTCAGCCTCCCTTTTTCGTGGGTTTTGTCTCATGCGCCCCGCTGTTCGTGTCGCTGCCGCTGCCGTTGCGGTTGTGACGTGTGTCCATGCCTTTGTCTGGTTGGCACTGCGTGAGGAGGCGTCCGCCCCCGCCGTTCCCGACCGTTTCCAGAGCATGTCGTTCGCTCCCTACGGCCGCGATGCCAACCCCGACAAGGGCGAGCCCACCACCGAGCAGCAGATCCGCGCCGACGTCGAGGCGGTGGCGCCCTACACCCGCGCGGTGCGCACCTACGCCTCGACCGGCAATCTCGACCTCGTCGCCAAAATCGCCGGCGAGAAGGGGCTGAAGACGACCGTCGGCGCCTGGCTGGACGAGGACGAGGCGCGCAACGAGCGCGAGATCACCAACGCGATCGACGTCGCGAAGAAGAATTCCAACGTCGTCGGCATCGTGGTCGGCAACGAGTCGATCCTGCGCGCCGAGCGCACGCCCCAGCAACTCATCGACACCATCCGCCGGGTGAAGCGCGAGACCAACGTGCCTGTGACCACGGGCGAAACGTGGGACGTCTGGCTCGATCACCCCGAGCTGGTCTCCGCCGTCGACTACATCGCCGCCCACATGCTGCCCTATTGGGAAGGCGTGACGCCCGAGCAGGTGGTCGACCACACCATCGCCATCTATGACCGGCTGCGCGCCACCTATCCCGGCAAGCGCATCGTCATCGCCGAGTTCGGCTGGCCGAGCCAGGGCTACAACCGCGACAACGCGGTGCCCGGCGAGATCGAGCAGGCACAGATCATCCGCACTTTCGCCGCGCGCGCCGATGCGCTCGGCATCGAATACAATTTGATCGAAGCGTTCGACGCCCCGTGGAAGAGCTTCGAGGGCAGCGTCGGCCAGTACTGGGGCATTCTCGACGCCGACCGGGCGCTGAAATTCCCGCTGTCCGGGCCGATCACGCCGTCGACCTACACCGCCACCGCCGCCATCGCCCTGCTGCTGGGCATCGCCTTCTCGATCCCGGTGTTCCGCTTCGGCCGGCTGACCATGGCGCAGGCGGTGATCATGGTCGGCGCGGCCAATCTGGTCGGCGCCTGGATCGCCACCGTCGCCGATCACTGGCTGACCCATTACGTCATCGGCGGCAACATGGTGACGATGGTGGTCAGCCTCGTGCTGCTAGTGCCTCTCGTCGTCGTCATGCTCTACCGGGTGGAGGAACTCGCCACCATCGCCTTCGGCCGCGCCCCGCGCCGCCTGCTGCGCAAGATCGGCGTGACGGTGCCCTCGCGCACCCCCAAGGTCTCGATCCACATCCCGGCCTACAAGGAGCCGCCGGAGATGCTGAAGCAGACGCTCGACAGCGTCGCGCGGCTGAACTGGCCGAATTTCGAGTGCCTGGTCATTATCAACAACACGCCGGACCCGGCGTTCTGGGAGCCGATCGAGGCGCATTGCCGCGAACTCGGCGACCGCTTCAAATTCCTCAACCTGCCGAAGGTGGCGGGCTTCAAGGCCGGCGCCCTGCGCGCCGCCATGCTGGAGACCGCGCCCGATGCCGAGATCATCGGCATCATCGACGCCGACTATGTCGTCGACCCCAACTGGCTGATCGACCTCGTCCCCACCTTCGAGGACCCCACCGTCGGCATCGTGCAGGCACCGCAGGACCACCGCGACGCCAGTCGCAGCCTGCTGCACGAGGCGATGAACACCGAATATGCCGGCTTCTTCGACATCGGCATGGTCCAGCGCAACGAGCACGACGCCATCGTCGTGCACGGCACCATGTGCCTGATGCGCCGCGCCGCCATGGTCGAAGCCGGCGACTGGTCGAGCGACACCATCTGCGAGGACACCGACCTCGGCCTGTCGATCGTCGAGCGTGGCTGGAAGAGCCATTACAGCAGCGCCCGCTATGGCTGGGGCCTGCTGCCGGACGATTTCGCCTCGTTCAAGAAGCAGCGCCACCGTTGGGCCTATGGCGGCATGCAGATCATCCGCAAGCACTGGCGCCGCATGCTGCCGAACGCCGGCACCCGCCTCACCCCGGCGCAGCGCCGCGAGTTCAGCATCGGCTGGGTCAGCTGGCTCGGCTCGGAGAGCGTCGGCGCGCTGGTCGCCATCCTGTCGCTGCTCTGGGTGCCGGTGGTGCTCGGCCTAGGCATTGCGGTGCCGCAGCGCATCCTCACCATCCCGATCCTGTTCTGCTTCGGCATCTACCTGCTGCACTTCATCGCGCTCTACCGGCTGCGCGTGGCGACCACGCCTGTGCGCATGCTCGGCGCCGCCTTCGCGGCGATGGCGGTGCAGTTCACCGTCGCCAAAGCGGTCTATGACAGCTTCCGCTACAAGGACCTCGCCTTCGCCCGTACCGCCAAGGGCTCCTGGCTGGCGGACGCCGCCCGCGCCTTCCCGGCGCTGCCGGAAGCGGTGATCGGTGCCGGCCTGATGCTCGCGGCGGTGACGCTGCGCATGACCAACTGGCACGCGGTGGTGGAGGTCGACCTGTTCGCCCTCGCCCTGGCGGTCCAGAGCCTGCCCTTCCTGGCCGCCGCCGGCATTGGCTGGCTGGAGGGCTCGACGCTGAACGCCTTCGCCACCTGGAGCACCCTGCGCGCCCGCGCGCTGGCGCTGCTGCCCGGCCGCGCCGTGCCGCCGGAAGCGGCGGTGCCCGAGAAGATCGGCGGCTGACGCCCATACCGGCTTCGCGCCGCGCCGCGCACCATCATCAGCGACATGAAAAAGGCCCCGGAAGTGATTCCGGGGCCTTTGCTTCTTACACCGGCGTGTGTTTCCTATGCCGGCAGGTCCTGCTAGCCCGCCGCTTCGAACACCAGCGTCGCCCCCAGCGCCGCGGACGGGCCGACCACGACCACGCCCTCGATGTCCTCCGCCGACATGCGCGAGGCGGACACCCGCCGGCGCAGCCGGTCCATGTCGCCCACGGCGAAGCGCACGGCGGCGAGGCGCAGCCCCGGCCCGCCCGGCGCCGGCACGCCGAAGCGCTCGGTGAACAGCGTCTCGCTCATCACGTCGATGTCGCCGCGCGGGGTTTTCAGAATGTGCCAGCCATCGACGGCACGCCGGGAATCCATGCCGGCGAACGCGCTCAGGAAGGCGACATGCGCGCCCGGATCGGCAGCGGTGAACACCACGCCGACCACGCCCTCCATGCCATTCATGTGGCGCTGCAGGTCCGGCGACCAGAAATTCTCCGGAAAATGCTGGAGGCAGGTGAAGAAGCCGGCATGCGGCGAGGCCGGATCGCGGGCGAAAGCCAGCGTGAACGCCACTTTGACATCCACGCCGTCGAGCCGCTTGCCCTCGCGCTCGAACTCGAACAGGTCGAGCCCGCCAATTCCCGCCTTGTCAAATTCCAGCTTGTCGATGGCGGCGTCGCGCCCCTCCAGCACCAGCATCGACAGGCCCGGGCCGACATCGGCGAGGAAATCGCGGTTGAAGGCCCCGAAGGAAAAGTGCGTCTCCTCCTGCGGGGGAATCTTTCCCGGATCGGCTATTTCGAGCAGTTCGACAAAGAATCCGGGCGTCTGCACGATCCGGTTGTCGGTTCCCCACGGATGCCGGTTGCGGCTGCCGACGGTGAAGCCGAGCATGTCGTAGAGTTCGCCCGCCGCTTCGAGGTCGCGGACGACATGGACGACGTGATCAAGACCGCGCTCCAATGGCACCTTCTCCCCTGCTTGGCCGGCACGCTCGGCGCCCGGACCGGATTCCCCACGGCGCGCATGAGAGCACGGCGGCAGCAGGTGAATCCAGCACTCACTGCCCGCAAAGGACGAACGGCCCGCCGCGCGGGCCGTTCCCGAGCCCGCAGGGCCGCAGACGCCGGCCCGAGGGAGCAGGCGGCCCGGCATAAACCGGAGTCGACACAGATGAATCGATCTGTGCGGAATGGACCCTAACGCCCTGTCCAGACTGCCTTATCCGAGACCGCCACGCCCGCGGCCGGCGGGCCGGCTTCAGAACAGCCGGCTCTGCACCGCCGCCGCGCCGATGAAGGAGGCGAAAAGCGGGTGCGGCTCGAACGGGCGCGATTTCAGCTCGGGATGGAACTGCACGCCGACAAACCAGGGATGATCGGGATATTCGATGATCTCGGGCAGAAGCCCGTCCGGCGACAGGCCGGAGAACTTCATGCCGCAGGCCTCCAGCCGCTCGCGATAGGCCATGTTGACCTCGTAGCGGTGGCGGTGGCGCTCGGAAATCGTGGTGCTGGCATAGATCTCCGCCACCCGGCTGCCCTCGGCCAGCGCGGCCGGATAGGCGCCGAGCCGCATCGTGCCGCCGAGATCGCCGCTGATGCCGCGCCGCTCCAGCTCGTTGCCGCGCAGCCATTCGGTGAGCAGGCCGACCACCGGCTCGTCGGTCGGGCCGAATTCGGTGGAATTGGCGTTGTCGACACCGGCGAGGTTCCGCGTCGCCTCGATCACCGCCATCTGCATGCCGAAACAGATGCCGAGATAGGGCACGCGCCGCTCGCGGGCGAACTGCGCCGCGCGGATCTTGCCCTCGGCGCCGCGCTGGCCGAAACCGCCCGGCACCAGGATGCCGTGCACATGTTCGAGGAAGGGCGAGGGGTCCTCGCGCTCGAAGATCTCGCTCTCGATCCAGTCGAGATTGACCCGCATATTGTTGGCGAGCCCGCCATGGGTCAGCGCCTCGATGAGCGACTTGTAGGCGTCCTTCATCCCGGTGTACTTGCCGACGATGGCGATGGTCACCGAGCCTTCCGGGTTGCGGACACCCGCCTCGACCCGCTTCCAGCGCGTCAGGTCGGGCTCGGGCGCCGGCTCGATGCCGAAGGCGGCCAGCACCTCGGTGTCGAGCCCGGCCTCGTGATAGGCAGAGGGCACGGCATAGATGCTGTCGGCGTCGCGCGCCTCGATCACCGCGCTCTCGCGCACATTGCAGAACAGGCCGAGCTTGCGGCGTTCCTCGCGCGGAATCTCGCGGTCGGTGCGGCAGAGCAGTATGTCCGGCGCGATGCCGATGGAGCGCAGTTCCTTCACCGAATGCTGGGTCGGCTTGGTCTTGAGTTCGCCGGCCGAGGGAATGAACGGCAGCAGCGTGAGGTGGATGTAGATGCAGTGCTTGCGCGGCAGCTCGTTGCCGATCTGGCGGATCGCCTCCAGGAACGGCATCGCCTCGATGTCGCCGACCGTGCCGCCGATCTCCACCAGCACGAAATCGTAGCCCTCATTGCCGGAGAGCACGAAATCCTTGATGGCGTTGGTGACGTGCGGAATCACCTGGATGGTGGCGCCGAGATAGTCGCCGCGCCGTTCCTTGGTGAGGATGTCCTGGTAGATGCGGCCGGTGGTGATGTTGTCCTGCTTGGTCGCCGGACGCCCGGTGAAGCGCTCATAATGGCCGAGGTCGAGATCGGTCTCGGCGCCGTCATCGGTGACGAAGACCTCGCCATGCTGATACGGGCTCATCGTGCCCGGATCGACGTTCAGATAGGGGTCGAGCTTGCGCAGCCGGGTCTTGTACCCACGGGCCTGCAGCAATGCACCGAGTGCGGCGGAGGCGAGGCCCTTGCCAAGCGAGGACACGACGCCGCCGGTGATGAAAATATAGCGCGCCATGGAATTCGGTTTCTATCGGCAAAAACGCGATTCGACGAGAGCCCGTCTTGCCGAACGGGCACTCGCCTGTGGGGAAACGGCACGCCGCGCCGGAAAGGACCGGCGCGGCGCCGATATCACTGCGACTGCGGAGCCTGCGGCGCGGCGGGAGCGGCCGGCGGCGCGGGCTGGGCGGCGTTGAGCTGGTCGAGCACCGAGCCACCGGGCGCGGGAGCCGAAGGCGAGCCGGGAACCGCCGTCGGCGCGTTGAAGATCGTCGTCGGGCCACGGCCCCAGCCGGCGAGAACGGTGAGCGAGAGGCTGGTGAGGAAGAACAGCCCGGCCAGAATCGCGGTGGCGCGGGTCAGCACATTGGCCGTGCCGCGCGCGCTGAAGAAACCGCCACCGCCGCCTCCCCCGCCTCCGCCGCCAATGCCGAGCCCGCCCCCTTCGGAACGCTGAATCAGCACCACGCCGATCAGGGCCAGCACGACCATGAGATGGATGACGATGAGTACGGTTTGCATCTGACGCCTTCAAAATGCTCGTGCAGCAGCGTGCGAGTCCTCTTGCCGAACTCACCCGCCGCACTCTTTGGGCGCGTTCCTACACGATTGCGACCGGCGTTTCCAGCCGGCACGCCATGCGGATCGTCGGCAGGCCCGGCTATAGATAGGAACGGGCGATGGCGAGAAAAGCCTCGGCCTTCAGGCTGGCTCCGCCGCAGAGCGCGCCATCCACATCCGGCACGGCCAGAATCTCGCCGGCGTTCTCCGCCTTGACCGAGCCGCCATAGAGCAGGCGGATCGCCTCGCCCTCGCTGCCGAAGCGGGCATTGAGCGCGGCGCGAAGGGCTGCATGCACTTCGGCGATGTCTTCATTGGTCGGCGTCAGCCCGGTGCCAATCGCCCAGACCGGCTCATAGGCGACGATAAGGCCGGCACCGGTGGCGCCGTCGGGAACCGAACCGGCCAGTTGCCCGCGCACGATGTCGAGGGCCTGACCGGCCTCGCGCTCCGCCCGCGTCTCGCCGACGCAGACGATGGCGACCAGCCCGGCACGACGCGCCGCTTCGGCCTTGGCGCGCACCTGCGCGTCGGTCTCGCCGTGATCGCAACGGCGCTCCGAATGGCCGACGATGACCGCGCGGGCGCCGGCATCGGCCAGCATCTCCGCGGCGATGTCCCCGGTATGGGCGCCGCAGGGCTTGGCGTGGCAGTCCTGTCCACCGATGGCGACATCGCTTCCCGCCGCGGCGGCGACAAAGGCGGACAGCAGCGTCGCGGGCGGGCAGACCATCAGATCGACCTCGGCGGCCAGAGGGCCATCACAACCCTCGACGATGCGCGTGAATTCGGCGACCGATGCCTTCAGGCCGTTCATCTTCCAGTTGCCGGCAACCAGTGGACGACGCAACTTCATACCGTTCCAAGCTCCTGCACTCAAAAAACTCCGCGCAAACGCCTCATAACAGACCGGACCCGTCTCTGCAGCGGCTTTCCTTGCGTGAGCGAGGCATCAGCGCCGTTGCGGCGGCGGGAACGCCTCCCTATTATGCGCGCCTTTCGCGCCCCGGGCCGTCGCCCGCACGACGCCAGACGAGAATCATATGCTTAAGTCACTGCGCAAGAGTGCCTCCGGAATTGTCGCCAAGATCCTGATGGGTCTGCTCATCCTCAGCTTCGCGGTGTGGGGCATCGCCGACGTGTTCCGCGGCTTCGGCAGCCAGACTCTGGCGACCATCGGCGACAGCGAGATCACCATCGCCGAGTTCCGGCAGCTCTATCAGGAGCGGCTGCAGCAGATCAGCCAGCAACTCAAGCGCGGCATCTCGCCCGATCAGGCGCGCGCCTTCGGCATTCCCGACCAGATCCTGAACGAGCAGCTCGCCGAGGCGGCGCTGAACGATCAGGCGAAGTCGCTCGGCCTGGCGCTGTCCGACGAAGAGCTTGCCAAGCGGGTGCAGAGCAATCCCGCCTTCTTCGGCCCTGGCGGCAGTTTCGACCCGGTATATTTCGACCGGCTGCTGCGCTCCAATGGCTTCACCGAAGCCCGTTTCGTCGAGGCCGAGCGCGGCCTGGCGCTGCGCCAGCAGCTCATCCAGTCGCTCGGCGGCGGCATCGAGGTGCCGCAGGTACTGAAGGCCGCCCTCGCCCGCTATGAGGGCGAGGAGCGGTCGGTCAATTACGCGATGCTGACCCCCGCCTCGATCACCGCCCCGGCCGATCCGTCCGACGAGGTGCTGCGCACATTCTACGACGAGCGCAAGGTCGCCTTCCGCGCCCCGGAATTCCGCAAGATCGGCGTGATGGTGCTGACCCCCGAGGCTCTGGCGTCGAGCGTGACCGTCACCGACGCCGAGGTCGAGGCCGCCTACAACGCCAATCTTTCCACCTATGGCACCCCGGAAAAGCGCGTTGTCCAGCAGTTGGTCTTCCCCAGCGAGGACGAGGCCAAGGCCGCCGCCGAGCGCATCGCCGCCGGCACGCCCTTCGCCGACATCGTCGCCGAGCGCAAGCTGAGCCCGAAGGATGTCGACCTTGGCGACGTCTCCCGCGCCGACATCGTCGACAAACAGGTGGCCGACGCCGCCTTCTCGCTTCCGGCCGAGGGCACCAGCGGCGTGATCGCCGGCCGCTTCGGCCCGGTCATCGTGCATATCGGCGCCATCACCCCCGGCACCACCCAGCCGCTGGCGGAGGTGGCCCCGGCGATCCGCGCCGCGCTGCAGGTCAATGCCGCCCGCCGGACGATGCTCACCACCTATGACAAGGTCGAGGACGAGCGCGCCGGCGGCGCCCAGCTCGCCGAGATCGCCGGCAAGGTCGGCATCGCGCTGCAGAGCTTCGACACCAGCATCCAGGGCCAGACCCCGGACGGTGCCGCCATCGCCAGCTTCCCCGGCCGGTCCGAGGTGCTGCGCGGCGCCTTCGCCTCCGAGGTCGACGCCGAGAACGACCCGGTCCAGCTGCCGCAGTCCGGCGGCTATGTCTGGTACGAGGTGGAAGCGGTCACCCCGCCGCGCGAGCGCAGCTTCGAGGAGGCGCGCGCGCAGGTGCTCGATCGGTGGAAGCAGGACCAGACCGCCCAGGCGCTCGATGCACGGCTGGAGGAGCTCAAGGCGAAGATCGCCGCCGGCACGCCCTTCGACCAGGCGGTCACCGCGGCCGGCCTCGAACTGCGCGCCGCCAACGGCCTGCGCCGCGGCCGCACCGCCGATGGCGTGCCGGAGGACATCATGGCCGCCGTGTTCGAGACCCCCGAGGGCGGCGTCGGCAGCGCGCTGGCCGAAGGTGGCGACAGCCGCCTGCTGTTCCAGGTGCTGCGCGCCAGCGTGCCCGAGAACGGCACGACCGACGAGAAGCTCATCACCGACATGCGCCAGGGCATGGAGAACGATCTGATGACGGAATATCTCGTCGAGCTGCAGAGCCGGCTCGGTGCCCGCATCAACCGTGCCGCGCTCGACCAGATCGTCGGCACCGACGCGGTGAACTGAGGCGGAACCCACGTCATGAGCCTCACTCCCGAAGCGGACGCCTTCGCCGCGGCCTATGAGCGCGGCGAGGCGCAGGTGGTCATCACCACGCTGATCGCCGATCTCGAAACCCCGGTCTCGGCCTTCCTGAAGATCGCCGGCGAGCGGCCCAACAGCTTCCTGCTCGAATCGGTCGAGGGCGGCGCCACCCGCGGGCGCTACTCGATGATCGGCATCGAGCCGGACGTGATCTGGCGCTGCCATGGCGAGAGCGCCGAGATCAACCGCCGCGCCGGCAGCCACCCCGACAGCTTCGAGCCCTGCGCCGACAAGCCGCTGGTCGCGCTGCGGGCGCTGGTGGAGGAATCGCGCATCCACCTGCCGGAAGGTGCCCCGCCCATGGCGGCGGGCGTGTTCGGCTATCTCGGCTACGACATGGTCCGGCAGATGGAGCGGCTGCCCGCGCCCAAGCCGGACATCATCGACGTGCCGGATTCGATCTTCATCCGCCCGACCGTGATGGTAGTGTTCGACGCCGTGCGCGACGAGATCACCGTCGTCACCCCGGTGCGCCCGGTGCCCGGCGTGGCGGCGGCTGCCGCCTATGAGGCGGCGCGCGAGCGGCTGGACAAAGTGGTGGCGGCGCTGGACAGCGCCCTTCCGAGCCCACCCTCCGAGGATGTGTTCCATCAGGCGGTCGCGCCGCAGTCCAACACCGAGCCGGCGGCCTATCGCGCGATGGTGGAACGGGCGAAGGAATATATCCGCGCCGGCGACATCTTCCAGGTGGTGCTCTCGCAGCGCTTCGAGGCACCCTTCGCGCTCCCGCCGTTCTCGCTCTACCGGGCGCTGCGGCGGATCAATCCGGCGCCATTCCTGGTCTATTTCAACTTCGGCGGCTTCTCGCTGGTGTGCTCCAGCCCGGAAATCCTTGTGCGCCTGCGCGCCGGCACGGTCACCATCCGCCCCATCGCCGGCACCCGCCGGCGCGGCGCCACCCCGCATGAGGACAAGGCGCTCGAGGAGGAACTGCTCGCCGATCCGAAGGAGCGCGCCGAGCACCTCATGCTGCTCGATCTCGGCCGCAACGATGTCGGCCGGGTCGCGAAGATCGGCACCGTGCAGGTCACCGACAGTTTCTTCGTCGAGCGCTACAGCCAGGTCATGCACATCGTCTCGAATGTCGAGGGCGCGCTCGACCCGCGCCACGACGCGCTGGACGCACTCGCCGCCGGCTTCCCCGCCGGCACCGTTTCCGGGGCGCCGAAGGTACGGGCGATGGAGATCATCGACGAACTGGAGCGCGACAAGCGCGGCATCTATGCCGGCGCCATCGGCTATTTCGGCGCCGATGGCGAGATGGACACCTGCATCGTGCTGCGCACCGCCGTGGTGAAGGACGGGCGCATGTATGTGCAGGCCGGCGCCGGCATCGTCTATGACTCGGTGCCCGAGAGCGAGTTGCAGGAATGCGTCAACAAGGCCAGGGCGCTGTTCCGCGCCGGCGAGGAAGCCGTGCGCTTCGCCGCCCGGGCCGGCAGGGGGCAGTGAGGCCATGAGCGCACGGGTGCGTCACGAGCGATGGCGGGGTTGGCGATAGTACTTTTCGCCGGACGGCGCGGCTTGACCCCGCGCCGGAACACCCCCTAGACCTTTTTCAAAGGCCGGCATGCGGCCGGCGGATGGACGCACGATGATCCTGCTCATCGACAATTACGACAGCTTCACCTGGAACCTGGTCCACTATATCGGCGGGCTCGGCGCCGAGGTGGAGGTGCGCCGCAACGACACCCTCACGGTCGACGAGGCGATGGCGCTGAAGCCGGAGGCGATCGTCATCTCCCCGGGCCCCGGCACGCCGGACGATGCCGGCATCTCCTGCGCGCTGATCGAGCGGGCGGCCAGGGAGGGCGTGCCGGTATTCGGCGTCTGCCTCGGCCATCAGGCCATCGGCCAGGTGTTCGGTGGCGATGTGGTGCGCGCGCCGCTGCCGATCCATGGCAAGCTGTCCGAAATCAGCCACGGCAATGACGGCGTGTTCCATGGCATCAACGGCCCGCTCAGAGCGACGCGCTACCATTCGCTGGTGGTGCGGCGCGAGGCGCTGCCGGAGACGCTGACGGTCACCGCGCAGACCGATGACGGGCTCATCATGGGCCTGTCGCATAAAACGCTGCCCGTGCACGGGGTGCAGTTCCACCCGGAAAGCATCGCTTCCGAGCACGGCAGGACCATCCTCAAGAATTTCCTCGACCTCGCGCGCGCCTGGAATGCCGGCCCCGGCCGGAAGCGGGCGGCGTGAGCCGGGAACAAAGACAGGCGGGGACGCAGGGCGACATGGACAACCTCAAGCCCATCATCGGCAAGCTGGCGACCGGCACCGCGCTGACCCGCGCGGAAGCCGCTTCCGCCTTCGACGTGATGATGTCGGGCGAGGCCACGCCCTCGCAGATCGGCGCCATCCTGATGGCGCTCAGGGTACGCGGCGAGGCAATCGACGAGATCGCCGGCGCGGTAACCACCATGCGCGCCAAGATGCTGCGGGTGGAAGCCCCGGCCGAGGCGGTGGACGTGGTCGGCACCGGCGGCGATGCCTCCGGCTCCTACAATATCTCCACCTGCGCCTCGTTCATCGTCGCCGGCGCCGGCGTGCCGGTGGCCAAGCACGGCAACCGCGCGCTGTCCTCGAAATCCGGCGCCGCCGACGTGCTGATGGCGCTGGGCGTGAAGATCGACCTGTCGCCGGAGCAGATCGCCCATTGCATTAGCGAGGCCGGCATCGGCTTCATGTTCGCCCCCGCCCATCACCCGGCGATGAAGCATGTCGGCCCGAGCCGGGTGGAGATGGGCACGCGCACCATCTTCAACCTCATCGGCCCGCTGTCGAACCCGGCCGGCGTCACCCGGCAGATGGTCGGCGTGTTCGCCCGCACATGGGTCGAGCCGATCGCCGAGGTGCTGCGCACACTCGGCTCGGCCCATGCCTGGGTCGTGCATGGGTCCGACGGCCTCGACGAGATCACCACCACCGGCCCGACCCATGTCGCCGAGCTGAAGCACGGCGCGATCCGCAGCTTCGAGATCACCCCGGAAGCCTACGGCCTCGCCCGCGCGACGCCGGAATCGCTGAAGGGCGGCGATGGCGCCGCCAACGCGCTGGCGCTGCGCGCCGTGCTGGAGGGCGAGCCGGGCGCCTATGCCGATGTGGCGCTGATCAACGCCGCCGCCGCGCTGGTCGTCGCCGGCAGGGCGGACGATCTGGGCGCCGGGCTGGAACTCGCCCATGCCAGCCTCGACGGCGGCCACGCCGCCGCCGCGCTCGATCGGCTGGTGGCCGTCTCCACCCTCGTGGCGGCGGAATAGGAGCGCGCCATGGCCGACATTCTGGAAAAAATCGGCGCCTACAAGCGCGAGGAGATCGCCGCCGCCAAGCGCGCCCGCCCGCTCACCGAGGTGCGCGCGAGCGCCGAGGCGCAGCCGCCGGCGCGCGGCTTCCTCGCCTCCATCGAGGCGAAGATCGCCGGCGGCCGGACCGCGCTGATCGCCGAGATCAAGAAGGCCAGCCCCTCCAGGGGGCTGATCCGGCCGGATTTCGACCCGCCGGCGCTGGCGCAGGCCTATGAGGCCGGCGGCGCGGCGTGCCTCTCCGTGCTGACCGACGCTCCCTCCTTCCAGGGCGCGCCGGAATTCCTCGTCGCGGCCCGGGCCGCCTGTTCGCTCCCCGTCCTGCGCAAGGATTTCATGCACGACACCTATCAGGTGTTCGAGGCGCGAAGCTGGGGCGCCGATTGCATCCTCGTCATCATGGCCTCGGCCGACGACGCGCTGGCGCTCGACCTGGTCGAGACCGCGCACGGCCTCGGCATGGACGCGCTGGTGGAGGTGCATGACGAGGCCGAACTCGACCGCGCCCTGAAGCTGCCGGCCAAACTCGTCGGCATCAACAACCGCAATCTGCGCACCTTCGAGGTGACGCTGGAGACCTCGGAGCGCCTCGCCCCGCGCATCCCGGCGGACCGGGTCATCGTCGGCGAGAGCGGCATCTTCGCGCCCGCCGACATCGCCCGCCTCGCGCGGGTGAACATCAACTGCATCCTCGTCGGCGAAAGCCTGATGCGGCAGCTTGACGTGGCAGCAGCGACACGCAACCTGCTGGCCGCTTCCGCCCCCGCCCGAGCGGCCGGCTGAGCGATGAGCGACGAACCCCGCCTGACCCATCTCGACGCCGCCGGCGCGGCCAACATGGTGGATGTGGCGGACAAGGCGATCACCGACCGCGTGGCGGTGGCGGAGGGGCAGGTGGTGATGCGGGCGGAGACGCTCGACCTCATCGTCTCCGGCAACGCCAAGAAGGGCGATGTGATCGGCACGGCGCGGCTTGCCGGCATCATGGCGGCCAAGCGGACGCATGAGCTGATCCCGCTCTGCCATGCGCTGCTGCTGTCCAAGGTCGCGGTGGAGATCGAGCCCGCTCCCGCTTTGCCCGGCCTCCTCATCCGCGCCACCGTGCGCACCAGCGGCCAGACCGGGGTGGAGATGGAGGCGCTGACCGCCGTCTCCGTCGCCTGCCTCACCGTCTACGACATGGCCAAGGCGGTCGACCGCTTCATGCGGATCGAAAATGTCCGGCTTCTGGAAAAAAGCGGCGGCAGATCAGGCCATTGGCAGGCGGACTGAGGGAGATCCCGATGGCGTTGATGCCGGTCGAGGAGGCTCTCGCGCTCCTCCTTTCCACCGTCCAGCCCCTTGCCGGCGAAACCGTTCCGCTGGAACAGGCCGCCGGCCGCGCCCTCGCGGCTCCGGTCGTCGCCCGCCGCACCACGCCGGGCGCCGACGTCTCCGCCATGGACGGCTACGCCTTGCGGGCCACGGACGCCGCGACGGTGCCGGCAACCCTTGAACTCATTGGCGAATCCGCCGCCGGCCGCCCCTTTCCCGGCCGCGTCGAGCCCGGCACCACCGTGCGCATCTTCACCGGCGCCGTGCTGCCGGAGGGCGCCGACGCCATCGTCATCCAGGAAGACACAAGCCGCGACGGTGATGCCGTCACGATGACCGAGGCCGCGACACCCGGCCGCCACATCCGCCGTGCTGGCGGCGACTTTACGGCCGGCGAAACGCTTCTGGAGGCCGGCCGCCGCCTGCGCGCCCGTGACCTCGCCCTCATAGCCGCCGCCGATGTCGACGCGGTGAGCGTCGCCCGCCGCCCGCGCGTCGGCCTCATCTCCACCGGCGACGAGCTGGTGCGGCCCGGCGCCGGCGCCAACGCGCATCAAGTCATTGTTTCGAATATCTATTCGGTCGCCGCGCTGGCCCGCGCCGCCGGCGCCGAGGTAATCGACCTCGGCATCCTGCCCGACCGCATGGACGCGACGCAGGCCGGCGTGCGCGCCGCGCTCGACAGCGGCTTCGACGTGCTGGTGACGACCGGCGGCGCCTCGGTCGGCGATCACGACCTCATCGCGCCTGCGCTTAGCGCGGAGGGCGTCGACCTCGCCGTGCATCGCATAGCGCTACGCCCCGGCAAGCCGCTGATGTTCGGCCGCTCCGCAGCGGCCCGGACGCAGGTGCTCGGCCTTCCCGGCAATCCGGTCTCGGCGCATGTGTGCGCCCTGCTGTTCCTCGTGCCGCTGATCAAGGCGCTGCAGGGGCTGGCGGTGCCGGCGCAGCCCGAACTGGAGCCTGCCCGTCTTGCCACCGACGTGAAGGCCAACGAGCAGCGCATGGATTTCATGCGTGCCGAGATCGTCGGCCGCGCCGAGGGCCTGCCGCTGGTGCGCCCGATGCCGGTGCAGGACAGCTCCATGCTGCGCAACCTTGCCCGTGCCGATGTCCTGCTCGTGCGCCGGCCGCACGCGCCGTCGGCATCGGCCGGCGATATGTGCGAGATTCTGCGCCTCGAGGATTGACGTGATCGGCGCCGGCCTGTGTGCTCGGCCGCTGCGAGCGGAACAGGGGGCGGCTGAATGGACATCGATCTTCCCGAGGTAATGGCCGAGGTTCGCGCCGCCTTCGAGCGCTATGAACGCGCGCTGGTCGGCAATGACGTGGCCGGGCTCGATGCGCTGTTCTGGGACGACGCCCGCACCATCCGCTATGGCAGCGGCGAAAACCTTTATGGCATCGAAGCCATCCGCACCTTTCGCGCCGCGCGCTCGCCGGTCGGGCTCGAGCGCACGCTGGACGGCACGGTGATCACCACCTACGGCCGCGACATGGCGGTGGCCTCGACCCTGTTCCGCCGCGCCAATGCGCCGGGTCGCGTCGGCCGGCAGATGCAGACCTGGATACGCACGCCGGACGGCTGGAAGGTCGCCGCCGCCCATGTCAGCGTGATCGACGATCCATCTGCGCCCTGACCCCTTGGTGAAGCCGGGTACGGCGGATAATGATGCGCGACGCCGCCCGGCGCGCGGGCGGCGAGTTGGTCGCGTGTTTGCTCATGTCGGTGCTGCCTGTCCGTTTCCCGCTCGATCCGTCCGCCGCCGGCGCCCGGCGCGCGCGCGTGACACGTGCCGAGGAACTGCGCATGCACCTCGCCGACGAGATCACCCGCGGCACCCTGCCCCCTGGCACGGCGCTGGACGAGACCGCGCTGGCGGCGCGGTTCGGGGTGTCGCGCACGCCGGTGCGCGAGGCGCTGCGTGAACTCGTCGCCTCCGGACTGGTCGATGCCCGCCCGCACCGCGGCGCGGTTGTCGCCCGCCCGAGCGTGCAGCGCCTGCAGGCGATGTTCGAGGTGATGGCGGAACTCGAAGCGCTGTGCGCCGGGCTCAGCGCGCTCAACATGACGCCGCAGGAGCGGCAGAAGCTGGAGTCGCTCCATGCCGACATGGGCGAGTTGATGCGGCTTGGCGACTTCGCCGCCTATCGCGAGGCCAACGAGCAGTTCCACACCTCGATCTATGCCGGCAGCCACAATGACTATCTGATCGAGCTGACACTCGGTACGCGCCGCCGGCTCTCGCCCTTCCGCCGCGCCCAGTTCCGGGCCCTCGGCCGGCTCGCCCTGTCGCATGCCGAGCACGAGCGGGTGACGACCGCCATCGCGCGCGGCGACCGCGACGGCGCAGCCCTTGCGATGCGCCACCACATCGCCATCGTCCACGACGCCTATGAGCAATACGCCCAGACCGTGTGACGCGGCGCGCGTTTAGCGTCCCTTTACCCATTGTGGAACACAATAAGAACGGCTAGTCTTTGTTCGTGATTTGTTTCGTTCCGGCATTGGCCGGCAGACGGGGTTTTCGGGATGCTCACCCGCAAGCAGCATGAGCTGTTGCTGTTCATCAATGAACGTCTCCAGCAGGACGGCGTGCCACCCTCTTTCGAAGAGATGAAGGAGGCGCTCGACCTGCGCTCCAAGTCGGGCATTCACCGGCTGATCACGGCGCTGGAAGAGCGCGGCTTCATCCGCCGCTTGCCCAACCGGGCCCGTGCGCTGGAGGTGGTCCGCCTGCCGGAGGATACGCAGCCGCAGCGCCCGGTTCGCGCCTTCGCCCCCAATGTCATCGAGGGCAGTCTCGGCAAGGTGCGCCCGCCTTCCGATGACGGCGCGGAGCGTCGCGTGGTGTCGGTGCCGGTCATGGGCCGCATCGCCGCCGGCACGCCGATCTCCGCCATCCAGTCGCGCGATCACACCATTGGCATGCCGCCGGAAATGCTGTCGGGCGGCGAACATTACGCGCTGGAAGTGCGCGGCGATTCGATGATCGAAGCCGGCATTCTCGACGGCGATCTGGCGCTGATCCGCAAATGCGACGCCGCCAGCACCGGCGAGATCGTCGTCGCCCTCATCGACGACGAGGAGGCAACGCTCAAGCGCCTGCGCCGCAAGGGCGCCTCGGTGGCGCTGGAGGCCGCCAACCCGGCCTATGAGACCCGCATCTTCGGCCCCGATCGGGTTCGCATCCAGGGCAAGCTGGTCGGGCTGTTCCGCCGCTACTGAGCATTGTCCGGCTCCGGTGCCGCATCCGGCTCCGCCGGGGCTCCGGCCGCCTTGGACGGCGACGATGCGCCGGGGGGCTCCGCCCTCGGGGCGCTGCGAGTTCCACCGCTCTCCGGCGGCGGCTTCGGCTCCCATGGCCGCGTGCCCTGCATGGGGCGGGCGGCGGTGAGAACAACGCGCCCGTCCGGCTCCAGCGTGGCGGCCATGCCGCCGATCGCGGTGCGTGCATCGCGATGGATGACCATCGCCGCACAATGACGGGGCGGCGCGAAGGGCGTCACCAGGATCGCCGCGAGGCGGCAATCATCCTCCAGCGATTCGCGCTCGCGCGAGAGGGCGACCAGTCGCCCGTCCGGCAGCGGCAGGAGGCAGCCCAGCGGATCGCAGGCCGCGCCCTTGGTGAGGTCCGCATCACCGAACCGGGCGCGCGCTCCGTCCGCGTTCAGCCATTGCTCGACGGCAAAGCGACCGGCCACGCCCCTGTCGCGGTCGCCCATCACCGCCAGCGCACCGTCTCGCCCGCGCACCGCCACTGTTCGCGCTTCCGAATCGACCCAGATATCCGGCCGCGGCGCGGTCGCGGCGGTGGCGATGCCCGCAGCGGCGAGCACCGGGGCGAACAGGACCAGCCGGGTACGGGCGAGACACAGCACCATGAGCCCCAGGCTGATCAGCACCAGGCTCGCCGCCGGCATGGCCGGCACGCCGCGGTCGGCTCCCGGCAGTGCGGCGACCGCGGCGGAGATGTCCGACATCCGCTTCAGGCCCCAGCCCATCAGCCGCCAGGCCGGGTCGTCCCAGCCGAACGGCATCAGGACCGCCCCGGCGAGCCCCGCCGGCATGACGACGAACGACACCACCGGCATGGCGGCGAGATTGGCCACCAGGCTCAACGGCGCCAGTCGCTGGAAATGGTAGGCGGCGTAGGGGGCGGTCGCCAGCCCCGCCGCCAGCGAGGCCAGCACCAGCGCCGCGATATAGCGTCCCGGCAGGCCCAGCCAGCGGCTAAGCCGGCCGGATGGAAAGGCGACGAGACGGCCGAAGCGCTCATACGCCGCGACCAGGCCGAGGGTGGCGGCGAACGACATCTGTGCGCCGGGATCGAGCACCGCCCAAGGCGCCAGTGCCAGCAGCACCAGCGCCGCGACCGCGAGCGTCCGCAAGGTCAGCGCCGGCCGGCCGAGCACGATTCCGGCCAGCACCAGCAGCGTCATCACATAGGCGCGCTGGGTCGGCACTTCCGCGCCGGAGAGCAAGAGATAGAAGCTGGCCGAGAGCATGGCCGGCAGCGCCGCCCAGGCCTTGATCGGCCGGTAGAGCGCGAAATCGGCCAGCAGCGCCAGCAGCGCCCGGGTGAGGAAGAACACCGTGCTGGCGACCAGCGCCATGTGCAGCCCGGAAATCGACAGCACGTGCGAGAGACCGGAAACGCGCATGCTTTCCTCGATTGCCTCCGGCACCGCGTCACGCAGCCCGGTGACGAGGGCGACCGCCACGCCGCCCTCCTCGCCCGGCAGCGCCGCCCGTATGCGCGCGGCGATGGCACGGCGGGTCCGGTCGAGCCAGGTGGTCATCGCCAGGCCGAAGGGCGGCGCCACGTCCGTCGGGCTCGGCTGCGGGCGGCCGAGCGCATAGCCGGTCGCGCCGATGCCGTCGAGCCAGATCGCCCGCCCGAAGTCGAAGCCGCCGGGATAGGCCGGGCCCGGCGGCGGACCGAGCGTAGCCCGCAAGGTCACGTGGCTGCCGACCGGCGGCGGCTCCCGCCCGGCGAGGGTCACGCGCACCCGGGTCGGCTTCTCCTCGCGCGGCCGCTCTATGGCGGAGACGGCCAGCGTGATGCGGCTACCACGCGGCCGCAGTTCCGCCGCCTCGACGAAGCCGCTTACCTCGACCGCGTTGAGCGTCGTCCCGAGCACGGGATGCGCCATGCGCTGCACCTGCAGCCCGGCGATGGCGAAGCCGGCGGCGATGACGGCCAGAAGCGCCAGCAGGTGGAAGGCGACAGGCCGCCCCCGGGCCGTCAGCGCGAGGCCGGCAAAGACGATGGCGGAGCCGAGCCCGGCATAGGGCAACGGCTCGTGCGGCGCACCGAAATAAAGCGCCGCCCCGGCTGCGAAGCCGATCGGCAGGAACAGGAAGCCGCGGCGGTCGTCGAGTTCGCGCGACAGCGCGCCTGCCAGCCCCTGCCAGAGTTCCGCCAGCGCCAACGCGGACACACCAAGATTCGCCAGACGGCGGACGGGAACGCCAAGCGCAAGCGCCGCCGCCCGCGCCCGCCGGCGCGGCGCGCCGTCCCCTGGTTGCTGCTGCGGCGGCACCTGCATGTCCCCCGCGTTCCCGCCCGCGCCGCCCCCCTGGCGGCCCCCGCGCCGGGCAGCCGGAAAGCCGCGCTTTTCCCCCGTCGCACACCTATGGTACACGCACCGTCCGCGCCCGCCACGCTCGACGCCGCCCTTACGGCGCAGACGGAAGAGACATGTCCGAGACCGTCATTACCCGCTTCGCCCCCTCGCCCACCGGCTTCCTGCATATTGGCGGGGCGCGCACCGCGCTGTTCAACTGGCTCTATGCCCGGGCCAAGGGCGGCACGATGCTCCTGCGCATCGAGGACACCGACCGCCAGCGCTCGACGCCGGAGGCGATCGACGCCATCATCGATGGGTTGAAATGGCTGGGCATCGACTGGTCGGGCGACGTCATCTATCAGTTCGCGCGCGCCGAGCGGCACCGCGAGGCGGTGGAGAGGATGATCGCCGCGGGACGCGCCTATCCCTGCTACGCCTCGGCAGCCGAACTCGAGGAAATGCGCGACATCGCCCGCAAGGAAGGCCGCCCGCCACGCTATGACGGGCGCTGGCGCGACCGCGACCCGTCCGAAGCCCCCGCCGACCGCAAGCCAGTGTTTCGCCTCCGCTCGCCAACCGAGGGTGAGACGGTCATTGACGACCTCGTGCAGGGCCGCGTGGTGTTCCCGAACAAGGACCTCGACGATCTCGTGCTGCTGCGCTCGGACGGCACGCCGACCTACATGCTTTCGGTGGTGGTTGACGACCACGACATGAACGTCACCCACATCATCCGCGGCGACGATCACCTCACCAATGCCGCGCGCCAGACGCAGATCTACCATGCACTGGGCTGGGAGGTGCCGAAGATGGCGCACATCCCGCTGATCCATGGGCCGGACGGCGCCAAGCTCTCCAAGCGCCACGGCGCGCTCGGGGTGGATGCTTACCGCGCCATGGGCTACCTGCCCGCGGCCCTGCGCAACTATCTGGTACGTCTCGGCTGGAGCCATGGCGACCAGGAGTTCTTCTCCACCGAGGAGATGACGCGGCTCTTCGACCTCGACCGGATCGGCCGTTCGGCGGCACGTTTCGACTTCGCCAAGCTGGAGAGCATCAACGGCGTCTATATCCGCTCGACGCCGGACGCCGAGTTGATGGACGCGATCGACACGCTGCTCGCCCATATTCCCGGCGGCGCCGAGATCGCCGCCGCGCTCACGCCGCCTCGCCGGGCGCAGTTGCTGGCGGCCATGCCCGGGCTCAAGGAGCGTGCCAAGACTCTTATCGAACTTATTGAAAGCGCATCCTATATCTGGCGCGCGCGACCGCTTCCCTTCGAAGAGAAAGCGCAGGCTTTGCTCACCGATGACGCCCGCCGACTGCTGGCGGCGGCGGCGGTGGCGCTCGCCGCGGTGAGCGAGTGGAACGCGGCGGAGACCGAGGCCGCAGTCCGCGCCGTGGCCGAGGCGCAGGGCGTGAAACTCGGCATGCTGGCGCAGCCGCTGCGCGCCGCCGTGACCGGCAAGACCACCTCGCCCGGCATTTTCGACGTGCTCGCCGTAATCGGCCGGGACGAATCGCTGGCCCGGATCGCCGACCAGACGGGCGCCGCCACGCAGGCGTGAAGTGTGGTTCTAGCACGGGGCCAGCGCGCCGATGAAACAGTTTCGCGCCGGGCCATCGGCCGCATTGCGGCACCGATTTCGCTGCGCTTGCGAGGGCGGATCGAAACCGCTACGACTTTGGGCATGGGCCGCAGCGAGACATCCCCCGTCTCCGATGCACAGTGCCGAAAGGCAGGCGTGGCCCCCCGCAAAGACGCGATCCGTTTCAGATCCGGTTCCTAGGTTCAGGGAGACCCCGCATGGACGCCAGCCAAAGCAACGCGCCAAAATCTGCCACGCTCACCATTGGCGATGAGAGCTGGGAGCTTCCGATACTGAACGGCACCATCGGGCCGGATGTGATCGACATCGCCAAGCTGTACGGCCAGACCGGCAAGTTCACCTACGATCCCGGCTTCACCTCGACCGCCTCCTGCGAAAGCCAGATCACCTATATCGACGGCGACGAGGGCGTCCTTCTCTACCGCGGCTACCCGATCGAACAGCTGGCCGAGCCCGGCGACTTCCTGGAAACCTGCTACCTGCTGCTTTATGGCGAGCTGCCGACCGCCGCCCAGAAGGCGGATTTCGACTACCGCGTGACGCGCCACACCATGGTGCACGAGCAGATGAGCCGGTTCTTCCACGGCTTCCGCCGCGACGCCCATCCGATGTCGGTACTGGTTGCTTCCGTCGGCGCGCTGTCGGCCTTCTACCACGACAGCACCGACATCTCCGATCCGCAACAGCGCATGATCGCCTCGATCCGGATGATCGCGAAGATCCCGACCCTGGCGGCGATGGCGTATAAATATTCGATCGGCCAGCCTTTCGTCTATCCGAAGAACGAACTCGACTACGCCTCGAACTTCCTGCGCATGTGCTTCTCGGTCCCCTGCGAGGAGTACAAGGTCAACCCGATCCTCTCGCGCGCCATCGACCGCATCTTCATCCTGCACGCCGACCACGAGCAGAACGCGTCGACCTCGACCGTGCGCCTCGCCGGCTCGTCCGGCGCCAATCCCTTCGCCTGCATCGCCGCCGGCATTGCCTGCCTGTGGGGGCCCGCCCATGGCGGCGCCAACGAGGCCGCGCTCAAGATGCTCGGCGAGATCGGCTCGGTTGACCGCATTCCCGAATTCATCAACCGCGCCAAGGACAAGAACGATCCGTTCCGCCTGATGGGCTTCGGCCACCGGGTCTACAAGAACTACGACCCGCGCGCCAAGATCATGCAGCGCACCTGCCATGAAGTGCTCGGCGAGCTCGGCATCAAGGACGACCCGCTGCTCGACATCGCGGTCGAGCTGGAGCGCATCGCCCTGCAGGACGAGTATTTCGTCGAGCGCAAGCTCTACCCGAACATCGACTTCTACTCCGGCATCACGCTGCGCGCGCTCGGCTTCCCCACTTCCATGTTCACCGTGCTGTTCGCTCTCGCGCGCACCGTAGGCTGGATAGGCCAGTGGAAGGAGATGATCGAGGATCCGAGCCAGCGCATCGGCCGTCCGCGCCAGCTCTACACCGGCGCTACCCAGCGCGACTACATCCCGATCGCCCGCCGCAAATAGGCGCGCCCGCCCGCCAGAGCAGAAAATCCCCGCCTCCGGCAAGGAGCGCGGGGATTTTCGTATCTGGCTCCCGGCGTTTCGCTCCGGCTCACATCGCTCGGCGTCGGGCCGCCAGCGTCTCCAGCACCACCCCTGCCGCGCGCCGGCTTGGGGGCGCGTCGCCCTCGCCCATCACCACGTCGAGCCGGGCGAAGGCGGCCAGTTGCGCCTGCCGCTCCGGCCCGCCCTCGATCAGCCGCGCCAGCTGCGCCGCCATCGCCAGCGGATCGATATGCCATTGCAGATATTCCGGCACAGCCGCCTCGCCGAGAACGAGATTGGGCAGGATGGCGGTCTTCACGCGGAGAACATAAGGCAGGATTCGCCCCTCCAGCCACGGCACCTTGTAGGCGGCCACGGTCGGAATACCGGCCAGCGCCAGTTCCAGCGTCACCGTGCCGGAGGCAGCAAGCGCAGCCCGCGCGACACGGAAGGCAGCGCGCTTCTCCTCGTCGCCGACCACGATACGCGGCTTCGCCGGCCATGAGGCGACGAGCTGCTCGACCTGCGCCAGCCGCCGCGGCAAGGTTGGCAGCACCACCTCCAGCTCCGGCGCGCGCTGCCGCAAACGCCCCAGCACCTCGCCGAAGGGCGCGCCCAGCCGGGCCAGTTCCGCCCGCCGGCTGCCCGGCAGCACCAGCAGCACCGGTGGCGACGCCTCGCGCCGGTCCGCTTCCTCCGCGTTTGGCCGCAGCCGGCCGAGTTCGCCCAGCAACGGGTGCCCGACATAGGTGGTGGGCGGTCCGCCCAGTTCATGCATCGCCTGCGGCTCGAACGGCAGCACCGCCAGCACCCGGTCGAAATCCGGCGTCATCGCTTTGGCCCGGCCCGGCCGCCACACCCACACGGTGGGGGCGACATATTTCACGATCGGCAGCGTCGGCAGCCGCGCCCGCACCCGGCGCGCGACGCGGTGGGTGAAATCGGGCGCATCCACCATCACCAGAATGTCCGGCGGCCGGGCGAGGATCGCCTCCGTTACCTGCCGCATGCGTCGCAGGATGCGCGGCAGGCCCCCGATCACCTGCGCGAAGCCCATCGCGGTGATGTCCTCCATGGGGAAGAGCTCGGCCAGCCCGTGTGCCTGCATGCGCGCACCGCCGACGCCGCGAAACCGCACCTCGCCGGCGTGGAGCGTCTTCAATTCCGCCATCAGGCCAGCGCCGAGCGAGTCGCCCGATTCCTCGCCGGCGACGATGAACACGTCGAGCGGCTCAAACCCGCCCGTCACGTCTCGACCCCCTCACGCGTGAAGCCTTCAATGAAGATCCCCGCCCGGTCGGCGGCCCGCACCAGTTCGCCGGCATCGGCGACGATGACGCCGCCGGCCTCGACGGCGATGCCCGCCAGCCCCGCCCGGGAAACGCCCTCCACCGTGCGCGCGCCGAGAGAGGGCAGGTCGAACCGCCGATCCTGCCCCGCCTTCGGCTGCTTCACAAGCACCCCGCAGCGGGCCGGTGCCTTGATCCGGCCGTTGGCCCGCAACTCGGCGACCCGGGCCAGCATGAGATCGGTGCCCTCCGCTGCCTCCACGGCGACGACATGGCCGTTCATCACCACCAGCCCCTGTCCGATATCGAGCGGCCCCATCACCGCCAGCGCCCTGCGCCCCTGCGCGATGTCATCCATCGCCCGACGCTCCGGCGCCACGGCGCCGAGCTGGCCGGCGGGAACCAGAATGTCCGGGGCGATCTCATGCGCGCCAACGAGGCGGAACCCCGCTTCCTCGAACAGCCGGCCAACCCCGGTCAGCAGGTGATCGTCGCCACCGCGCAGCATCGAAAAGGCGAGCGGCAGAAGCTTCAGCGTCGTCCAGTCGAAACGGATGTCGCGGATGCGCGGGCGCAGCACATTACCGATGAACACGACGTCGCGGCAGCCGAGGCGACGCATCTCACGCTTCAGGAAGCCGAAACGGCCGATCTGGATCCACACATGAGGCCACCCCTCGACGGAGGTGTCGGCAAAGCCGCGTACCGGAAACAGCACGACTTGGCGCCCGGCCCTGCGTGCCGCCTCGGCCACGGCGAGAGGAAAGGCCCCGCCGCCGCAAATGATGGCCAGCGGCGCATTCATCGGCCCGCCCTCCCCTTTGCCGGCAGAGCCTCAGGCGGCTTCCGGCTCGGCGACATGGTCGGCCGCGTCAGCGGGCACGGTGAGGCGGCGCTTGGCGCCATTGCGGATGAAATTGACGATGTGCATGACATTCGCATCATCGCCGAAATCCGCCGCCACGCGTGCGGCGCGCTCGCCCAGCGTGCCGCCGGAATAGAACAGCTCGCGATAGGCCGCACGCAGCGCGTGAATCTGCGGCCGGGTAAAGCCGCGCCGCTTCATGCCGATAATGTTCAGCCCGCCAAGCCCGCTGCGGCCATAGATCATGGCGCCGAACGGAATGAGGTCATGCTGCAGCCCGCACAGGCCCCCGACAATGGCGTTGTCGCCGATGCGCACGAACTGGTGGATCGCCGCCATGCCTCCCAGGAAGACGTTGCTTCCCACCGTCACGTGGCCCGCCAACGTGGCATTGTTGGCGAAAATCGCGTTGTCGCCGACGATGCAGTCATGCGCGACATGGCTGTTCACCATGAAGAAGCCGTTGTCACCGACCACCGTCTCCATATGGCCGCCCGCCGTTCCACCATTCATCGTGACATGCTCGCGAATGGTGCAATTGCGCCCGATCACCAGCCGCGACGGTTCGCCCTTATAGCCGAGCGACTGGGGCGCGAAGCCCAGCGACGCGAACGGGTAGACCGCGGCCCCCTCGCCAATGGTGGTGTGCCCACCGATGGCCACGTGGGAGACGAGCTTCACGCCCGCCCCCAGCACCACATCCGCACCCACGGTGCAGAACGGGCCGATCTCGACCCCCGCCCCCAGCACAGCGCCCTGCTCGACGCGCGACAGCGGATCGATCTTCACCTCAGAGCCGCTCATTTACGCTCACCGCGGGCGATCATCGCGCCGACTTCGGCCTCGGCGACGATCTGTCCGTCGACCTTCGCCTCACCACGAAACCACCACATGTTCCGCCGCTTCGTCATCTGCGTCATGTGATATTCGAGCACGTCACCCGGCAGCACCGGCTTGCGGAACTTGGCCTTGTCGATGGTCATGAAATAGACCAGCGAGGGCGCACCGTCCTCGGGCCGGTCGAGCAGGCAGATGGTGCCGGCGGTCTGCGCCATGCCTTCGAGGATGAGCACGCCGGGCATCACCGGGTTATCAGGGAAATGGCCCTGGAAATGCGGCTCGTTTGCCGACACGTTCTTGATGCCGACGGCTTTCTTGTCGCCCTCGATACCGATGATCTTGTCGACCATGAGAAACGGATAGCGGTGCGGCAGCGTCGCCAGTATGCGCTGAATGTCGGCGGCGCCCAGCGCCGTGGTTTCAACTGCGGCTTCCACCTGCACGTCCATTCCTCTACTGCCCCTGTTGTTCGCCGCGCCGGCCAGCGATCTCGCCGCGGCCGAGGCGCTGGACTGCCATCACCTCACGGAACCAGTCGCGCATCGGCTTGGCCGGCGAGCCGCCCCATTCAACGCCCGGCGGCACATCGTCCTTCACATTGCTGGTCGCGGCGATGCGCGCCCCGTCGCCGATGCGGACATGGCCGATCACACCGACCTGGCCGCCCAGCATCACGAAATCGCCCAAGGTCGCGCTGCCGGCAATGCCGGTCTGCGAGACGACGATGCAGTGACGCCCGATTACCACGTTGTGCGCAATCTGCACCAGATTGTCGATCTTGGTACCCTCACCGATCACCGTGTCGCGCAGGCCGCCACGGTCGATCGCGGTCGAGGCGCCGATCTCGACGTCGTCCTGCAGGATCACCCGCGCGATCTGCGGCACCTTGGCGTGGCCCTTCGCCCCGCCGACATAGCCGAATCCGTCCTGCCCGATCCGGGCCCCGGGATGCACGATCACGCGATCGCCGACCAGAGCGTGCTGCAGCGTCGCCCCGGCGCCGATGGCGCAGTTGCGGCCGATGCGCACCCCCGCCCCGATTACGGCGCCCGAGCCGATGACAGTGCCGCCGCCGATTTCCGCGCCCGGGCCGATGACGGCGCCGGGATCGACCGTCACCTCGGCCTCCAGCCGCGCCAGCGGATGCACCATCGCCCCGCTCGCGACGCCGGCCTGGCCGAACATCGAGGCCGGGCGCAGGCTGGCCTCGTAGAGCCGGCGCGCCACCGCAACGAAGGCCATGTGCGGCTTGCCCACGCGCAGCGCGACCGTGCCCTCCGGCACATGGGATGCGAAGCGTTCCGTGACGAAGCAGGCGCCGGCCCGCGTCTCGCGCAGCGCCGGCACGTTGCGGGCGCCGTCCACGAAAGTGAGATCGGTCGGGCCAGCCTCTTCAAGCGAGGCGACGCCGCTGATCGTGCGGACCGCGGCCGCCTCCCCGGGCACCGCCGCGCCCGCGAGCGCCGCGACCTCGCCGAGAGTGAGCGGCGCGGGCGCCGGATGGAAGAAGGGATCGTTCATCGCCGCCAGTCGACTGCCGTTCCGGTTCCCGAACGCACAAGCGGCCCGGATGACCGGACCGCTGTGCCGAACAATGCGGAGGAGCTTATCAGAAGCTGGTGCCGCCGCTGAAGCGGAACTCCTGCACCTCGTCGTACCATTCCTTGGTCAGCGCCCAGGCATAATCGAAGCGCAGCGGGCCGAAGGGCGACTGCCAGATCAGGCTGATACCGGCCGAGGAGCGGATCAGGTCGCTGTCGGCGACGCAGACATTGGCCAAACCCTGCGTCGACGAACTCCGAAGCGCGCTGCAGTCCACGAGGTTATCCTCCCAGCCATTGATGTTCCGGAAGGTCGTATTGCCCTGATAGTCCCACAGCGAACCGGCATCGGCGAAGACCGCGAACTTCAGACCGAAATCCTTGGGCAGGAAGGAAAGCGGGAACTGCAGCTCCGCCGTCGCACCCCAGAACATGGTGCCGCCGAGCGCGTCCATGTCCTCCCCGAACTGGCCGGAGGCCAGATCGCGCGGACCGATGCCGTTCGGGGCGAAGCCGCGAACGAGGTCGGGGCCCTTGAAGAAGTTGTCGGTGATGCGCAGGTCCTCATTGCCCCAGGAAGAGACATTACCCGCCTGGCCGCGGAACAGCATCACCGCGTCGCCGACAACCGGCATGTAGTAGCGCGCATCGAAGGTGGTGCGGATATAGTTGGTGTCGCCACCGAGGCCGGCGAAGTCCTGCTTCAGTTCCAGCAGATAGCCGTTGGACGGGTTCTTGTTGTTGTCCAGCATGTTGTAGGACAGCGTGTAGCCCACGGCCGAAGTGAGGATCGACTCATTGTTGATCTCGAGCAGTGCCCAGGACACGTCGTTGTAGACCTCGTCCTCGAAGCTGACCGAAATCTCCTTCTGCGACAGCATGTAGCGCAGGCCGAGCGTCAGCTCGTCGGTCAGCGGCAGGGCGACGCGCAGCGTTCCGCCAGCCGTCTCGGTGTCGTACTGGCTGTAACTGGTGGCGCTGGTGGTCTTCCAGAACAGGTCGAAACCTGCCGCCATCCGGTAATCGAGGAAATACGGCTCGGTGAAGCTGAAGTCGGCGCCCTGCACGTTCTCGCCGAGCTGGCCGGCAAGACGGACATACTGGCCGCGACCGAGGAAGTTCTTCTCCGAGATCGCCACTTCGCCGATGAAGCCGTCCGTCGTCGAGTAGCCGCCCGAGACCGAGAACTCGCCGGTCGGCTGATCCTCGACCGTCACCACCAGAATGATGCGGTCGGGCGCGGTGCCCGGCTCGTTGGTGATCTTCACATCCTTGAAGTAGCCGAGATTGCGCAGGCGGCGTTCGGCGCGGTCGACCAGCACGCGATTATAGGCATCGCCTTCGGCGAAATCGAACTCGCGCCGGATGACCCAGTCGCGGGTGCGGGTGTTGCCGCGAATCTCGATGCGCTCGACATAGACGCGCGGGCCCTCTTCCACCGCGAACACCAGCGAAATGGTGCGGGTCTCGACATTACGGTCGCCGCGCGGACGCACCTGGGCGAAGGCGTAACCCGCCTTGGACACCTCGATCGTGGCGTTCTCGACCGATTTCTCGACCAACTCGGCATTGTAAACCTGGCCGGGCGCGACACGCAGGGCCGCGCGCAGGTCGGCAATATCCACATCCTTGATGCCGGAGACGACATCAACCGTGCCGACGCGGTACTGCGGGCCTTCCTCGACCACATAGGTGAGAATGAAGCCGTCGCGCTGGCGGTCGAGATCCGCCGTCACCGAGATGATGCGGAAGTCGGCATAGCCGTGCTTCAGATAGAAGCGGCGCAGCAACTCCTGGTCGGTGTTGATGCGGTCGACGTCATAAATGTCGGTATTCTTGAGCCAGGAGAGCCAGTTGGTCTCCGTGGTGGTGATCTCGTCCTTCAGCTTGTAGGCCGAGAACGCCTTGTTGCCGACGAACTTGATCTCGGCGACGCCAAGCTTGTCGCCTTCGGTGATCTCGAACACCAGATCGACACGCCCCTGGCCGCGCTCGATGACCTTGGGCTCGACGCGCACGTCGTAGCGTCCGGCGCGGTGATAGACGTCGATAATGCGCTGCGTGTCCGCCTGCACCGTCGTCTTGGAAAGCGGGCTGCGCGCCTTGGACTGCACTTCGAGCGCCAGCTGGTCGTCCTTGACCTTCTTGTTGCCCTCGAACGCCACCCGGTTGATCACCTGATTCTCGACGACCGACACGACCATACGGCCACCGCGGTGGCTGATCGTGACATCGGAGAACAGGCCCGTGGCGTAGAGCGACTTCAGCGCCTCGTCGATCTTGGCCGGCGTCAGCGACTGGCCCGGAGCGGTCTGGAAGTACGAACGGATGGTATCGGCATCGACGCGCTGATTTCCCTCGACGACGATCGAACTTGCCGACTGTGCCATGGCCGCCCCGGGCGCCATGACGGCTCCGGAGACGCCGCCGACGGCCACCAGCAGGGCGACGCCGACCACCGAGGCCAATCTACTCAAGAACCGGGAACCAGCCATTTGGTGCGCAACCTTACCGTTGTTCTGGGAGACGACCGGTTGCGCGCCCGAAGGTGCGCACCCGATGACACTCCTCACCCTGCACTCCGTTTGATACAGACTTTTCCAGAGCCTGCAAACGGGACCTGCCGCTTTCCATGCCTTTTCCGGACGGCGTGGCGCCTCGGCAACGCCGCCCCGAATGTGGCTCAAGATTTTGATATATTGAGAATATCGTTCCACGTCGCGAACAGCATCAGCATCAGTACCAGCGCAAGTCCGATGCGGAAACCCATCTCCTGCGCCCGCTCGCTGAGCGGCCGGCCGCGCAGCGCCTCGATGGCGTAGAAAAGCAGATGTCCACCGTCGAGAAGCGGTACCGGAAAGAGGTTAAGAAGTCCGATCGAGACCGAGAGAACCGCCGCAAGCTGCAGCAGAGCGGCCATTCCGAAGGTCGCCACCTGGCCCGAAACCTGAGCGATCCGGATCGGCCCGCCAAGCTGATCGGCCCGCTCGCGCCCGGTCACCACGCCGCCGAGATAGCTGAAGGTGCGGTCGACGATGAACCACACTTCCTGGGTCGCCATGGTCACGGCCTGAACCGGGCCGAATCGCTCCGTGCGCACCTGCCCTCCCCCGGTATCGCGGGAAATGCCGAGCACGCCGATGCGGTGAACATTGCCGAAGGTGTCGGTCACCTCGCGCAGATCCGGCGTCGCTTCCAGGGTGAGCCGCTGATCGCCGCGCTCGACCTCAACCGCGAGCTGCTCCCCGGCATTGGCGCTGACGATGCGCTGCATGTCGCCGAAGGAATCGATCGGCGTGCCGTTGATCGCCAGAATCACGTCGTTCGGCTGGAAGCCGGCGCGCTCGGCGGCGCTGCCGGCCTGCACGGCGTCGACCTGAGGCGTCGTCACCTGCCGACCCACCGTCATGAACAGGCCGGCGAAGATGACGATCGCCAGGATGAAATTGGCAATCGGCCCGGCGGCGACGATGGCCGCCCGCGCACCCACCGGCTTGTGGAAGAAGCTCTCGCGGCGGTCCGCCTCGCTCATGTGCCCAAGCGCGTCGCGATCCGGGGCGCTGGCCGCGTTCTCGTCGCCGAGGAACTTGACGTAGCCGCCAAGCGGAATCGCCGACAGCTTCCAGCGCGTGCCGTGCCGGTCGTTGAAGCCGACGATCTCCGGGCCAAAGCCGATCGAGAACGCCACCACCTTCACCCCGGCCCGCCGCGCGACCCAGAAATGGCCAAGCTCGTGGAAGAACACGACGATCGTCAGCACGAACAGAAACGGCACGACATAGCCGAGCAGCCAGCTCGCATTGCCGCCCATAGAGGCAAGAAGTTCCATCAGCGATTTCCCAGACGGGCGCCCCGCGCGGCACACCTCGTGTTGCATAGGGCGCCTTTAAGGCGAACTTGAGCAAGCGGCGCGCCGATGCTCAAAATTCGCGGCGCCCGGCGAATCGGTCGCGGCCGTGCCGCGGCGGCGCCGCTCACCACAGCAGCATGCCCTGAGCGGGGGCGCCGGGGGCTCGAATCAACCCGATCAGCAGCACCAGCGCGGCCGCCGCGACGAAGCCGTCGAGGCGATCCATCAGCCCGCCATGGCCGGGAATGAGCTGGCTGGAATCCTTCGTCCCGAAGTGTCGCTTCATCGCCGATTCGAACAGGTCGCCGCCCTGGCTGGCGAGGCTGGCGAGCAACGCCATCGGCGCCGCCAGCAGCGCCGATTCGACCCCGGCCAGATATAATGTCGCCATGCCGGCCAACATGCCGAAGAAGGTGCCGCCGAGGGTCCCGGCCCAGGTCTTGTTGGGGCTGACCCGCGGCCACAGCTTGGGCCCGCCCACAAGGCGGCCGCAGAAATAGGCGGCGATGTCGGTCGACCAGACCACGGCGAACAGCCAGACGAGGCTGACAAGCCCGAAGGCGGCGTCCTCGCGCAGGACGATGGCGGGCAACGCCAGCGCGCCGGCATAGACCACCCCGAAGGGCGCCCATGTGCGCCGCTCCGGATTCGAGCGCGCGACGAGCGCCGCGGTAATGGCGCCGAGCACCACCATCCCGATGGCGACAGGAGGGGGCCGGATGGCGAGCAGCAGAATCGCCACGACCAGCGTCGCCGCCCCGATGACAAGGAGCGGCGTACGTGGCTTCGCCCCGATCATGCGGAGCCATTCCCACAGAATGACAATGGATGCCACGGCCACCAGCGCGCTGAAACCCCAGCCGCCATACACCGCCACCAGCACGACGAACGGCCCCAGCACCAGCGCCGAACCCAATCGCGGCAGAAAATCCTCACCAATCCGCACGGCTCAGCTTTCGCCCGCTTCGACACCGCCGAAGCGGCGCTCGCGCCGTCCGTATTCGCCGAGCGCGCGTTCGAGCCAGCTACGATCGAAATCCGGCCAGAACACCGGCAGGAACACCAGCTCCGCGTACGCCGCCTGCCAGAGCAGGAAATTGGACAACCGCTGCTCGCCGCTGGTGCGGATCATCAGATCGAGCGGGGGCAGCCCCGCCGTGTCGAGCGCCTCGGCGAAACGCGCGGGGGTGATGTCCTCGGCCCGAAGCTCGCCGGCCGCCACCTGCCGGGCCAGCGCCTGCGCCGCGCGCGCCATCTCGTTGCGGGCGCCGTAATTGAACGCGACGGTAAGGGTGACGCCGGTATTGGCGCGGGTCAGGGCCTGCGCCTCGTCGAGCAGGCCCTGCACCTCGGGATCGGTTGGGTGGCCCTCGCCGATGATCCTCAAGCGCACATTCTTGGCGTGAAGGTCCTTGAGGTCGGAGCGAATGAAGCGCTTCAGCAGCCCCATCAGCTCGCCGATCTCCTGCTTCGGGCGCGACCAGTTCTCGCTGGAGAAGCTGTAGAGCGTCAACGCCTCGATGCCGAGATCCCTGGCGTCGGCGACGACGCGACGCACCGCCTCGGCACCGCGCCGATGCCCCTCGAATCGCGGCAGGCCATGGCTCTTCGCCCAGCGCCCATTGCCATCCATGATGATGGCGACGTGGCGCGGCATCGGCAAAGGCGGGGTCGCCTCTCCCATACCGGCCTCGATGGCGGCCGCGGATGCCTCACCACGCCTTGCAATGTTCACGGTGCCCCCCCTGGCGCCGGCCGACTAGACCGCGAGGATTTCCTTTTCCTTCGCAGACAGAACCTGGTCAATCTCGGCGATGAGCTGGTCCGTCGCCTTCTGAACCTGATCGGCGAGACGGTCCAGATCGTCAGAACTCATCTCCCCGTCTTTCTCGGCCTTCTTGATCGTGTCGAGCCCGTCGCGGCGCACATGGCGCACGGAAACCCGCGCGGCCTCGGCATATTTGTGGGCGACCTTGACCAGTTCCTGGCGACGGTCCTGTGTCAGCTCGGGGATGCGCACGCGCAGAACCTGGCCTTCGGTCTGCGGGTTGAGCCCGAGATTGGAGTCGCGAATAGCCTTTTCCACCGCCGCCACCATGCCGCGGTCCCACACCTGCACCGACAGCAGCCGCGGCTCCGGCACGTTGACCGAAGCGACCTGGTTGAGCGGCATGTGGCTGCCATAGGCATCCACCTGAATCGGTTCGAGAAGGCTGGCCGAAGCACGGCCGGTGCGCAGGCCCGAAAGCTCGGTCTTCAGAACGTTAACGGCGCCCTGCATGCGACGCTTAAGATCGGAAATGTCAATCGGACCAGTGCTCATCACGAACCTCATTCATCAAAAGCCGGCGCGAGGCCGACGGGCGCCGGTCGCGGCTTATCCAACCTAACGGCGCCCATGGCAAGCTCTACACCGTCGGCGCGCCCTCCGCACGCGGCACCGACCGGGCTCAGGGAGCGACCGTGGTCGAGCGCCCCTCGCCGCGAATGGCCGCCGCGATGGCGCCCGGCTCGCGGATCGAGAACACCACGATCGGCAGCTTGGCCTCGCGCGCCAGCGCGAAGGCAGCAGCGTCCATTACCTTCAGGTCCTTGGCCAGCGCCTCGTCATGGGTCAGGCGTTCGTAGCGCCGGGCCGACGGGTCGTGCTTGGGGTCGGCCGTGTACACGCCGTCCACATTCGTCGCCTTCATCACCGCGTCGCATTCCAGCTCCGCCGCGCGCAGCACGGCGCCAGTGTCGGTGGTGAAATAGGGATTGCCGGTGCCGCCGGCGAGCAGCACGATCCGCCCGCGCGACAGATGGCGCGAAGCGGTCTGCCGGGCATAGGGCTCGCAAATGGTCGGCATCGGGATGGCGGAGAGCGTGCGGGCCGGAACGCCGGCCTTCTCGACCGCCTTCTCCAGCGCCAGCGCGTTCATGACCGTCGCCAGCATGCCCATGTGATCGGCGGTGGCGCGGTCGAGCCCCTGCCCCGCGACGCTGGCGCCGCGCAGGATATTGCCGCCGCCGACGACCACGGCGATTTCCGCTCCCGCCCCGCGCGCCTCCACCAGATCTTCGGCGATGTGCTCGATGGTCGGCCAGTGCAGGCCGAACGCCTCGTTCCCCATCAGCGCCTCTCCGGACACCTTCACCAGGACGCGCCCGTAAATGGGTCCGTGCGGTTCCGGTATCGACATGGGGCACCTCCGGCTTGGCGCGACTCGCGAATGGCGCGCACAGTAAAACACGCCGGACTGCCCGTGGGCGGCCCGGCGTGACTTTTCAACTCAACAACGCTCAGACGCCGGCAGCGGCGGCGACTTCGGCGGCGAAGTCGCTCTCCTGCTTCTCGACGCCCTCGCCGAGGCCGAAGCGGACGAAGGCGACGATCTTGACCGGCGCGCCGACCTTGCCCTCGCTCTCCTTCACCGCCTGCGCGACCGTCTTGGACGGATCGTGGATGAAGGCCTGCTCGACCAGCGTGACTTCCTTGTAGAAGGTCTTCAGGCCACTCTCGACGATCTTCTCCACCACGTTGTCGGGCTTGCCGGAGGCCTTGGCCTTCTCGGCGAGCACGCCCTTCTCGCGGGCGACCACGTCGTCGGCGATGCCGGCGGCGTCGAGCGCCTGCGGGTTGGCCGCGGCGACATGCATCGCGATCTGGCGGCCCAGCGCGGCAAGTTCATCCGCATTGCCGGTCGATTCAAGCGCGACCAGCACGCCGATCTTGCCGAGCCCCTCGCCCACCGAACCGTGGACATAGGAGCCGATGACGCCGGCCGAAACCTCAAGCTTCTTCGAACGACGCAAGTTCATGTGCTCGCCGATGGTGGCGACGGCGGTGTTGATGGCGTCGGCAACCGTGGCCCCGGCCGGATAGGCGGCCGCCTTGACCGCCTCGACGTCGTCGGCGGCGCCGAGCGCGACGTTGGCGATGTCACGCACCAGCTGCTGGAACTGCTCGTTGCGCGCCACGAAGTCGGTTTCGGAGTTCACCTCGACGACAACGCCCGTGGTGCCCGACACGGCGAGGCCGATCAGACCCTCGGCAGCCACGCGCCCGGCCTTCTTGGCGGCCTTGGCGAGACCCTTCTTGCGCAGCCAGTCGATGGCGGCCTCGATGTCGCCATCGACCTCGGTCAGCGCGGCCTTGCAGTCCATCATGCCGGCGCCGGTCTTCTCGCGCAGCTCCTTCACCATGCCCGCGGTGATGTTGGCCATGTTCCGTTCCTCAACGATCTCTGTGTCAATCGACAACACGGCCGGCCGGAGGGAATCCGGGCCGGCCGTGCGATACAATGCTTGGCGCCGGAATGTGACGCCTTCGCGAAGCTGGCGCCGTGGTCACTCGACCTCGGCGGTCAGCTCCTTGGCCTGTGCCACCCAGCCATCAACGCGACCCGGCAGGCCGACCTCTTCACCGAGGCGGTGAGCGTCGTCCGCATTCAGGGCGGCGATCTGCCAGAAATGGAAGATGCCGAGATCGGTCAGCTGCTTCTCGATGGCGGGAGAAACGCCGGCCAGCTTCGTCAGGTCGTCGGCAATGCCGCGCGGACCGGACAGAGCCTCCAGGCTCGTCCAGGTGGACTCGGCCGGCAGGTCCTCAACCAGCGGGGCCTCGGCGGCACCGACGTCGATGCCCAGATCACCGTGCGAGCGGCCGATGCCGTCGATGGCGGCGCGGGCGACGAGGTCGCAATACAGGTTGATCGCGCGGCCGGCGTCGTCATTGCCGGGAACCGGGAAGGCGATGCCGTCCGGGTCGCAATTGGTGTCGAGGATGGCCGCAACCGGGATACCGAGACGGCGGGCCTCGGCGACCGCGAGGTCTTCCTTGTTGGTGTCGATGACGAACAGCAGGTCCGGAATGCCGCCCATGTCACGGATACCGCCAAGCGCGCGATCGAGCTTTTCCTTCTCGCGCTGGAGCGTCAGGCGCTCCTTCTTGGTGTAGCCGACGCCCTCGCCGGCCGCGAGCAGCTCTTCGAGCTTCTTGAGGCGGGCGATGGAGTGGGAAATGGTCTTCCAATTGGTCAGCATGCCGCCGAGCCAGCGGGAATTGACATAGTACTGGGCCGAACGCTTGGCCGCATCGGCCACGGCATCGGCCGCCTGACGCTTGGTGCCGACGAACAGCACGCGGCCGCCACGGGCCACGGTGTCGGACACCGCCTGCAGCGCGCGATGCAGCGCCGGCACGGTCTGGGCCAGGTCGATGATATGGATGTTGTTGCGGGTACCGAAGATGAACGGGGCCATCTTCGGGTTCCAGCGGTGGGACTGATGCCCGAAGTGCACGCCAGCTTCCAGGAGCTGGCGCATGGAGTAGTCAGGGAGCGCCATTGTCGTTTCTCGTCCGGTTGGGCCTCCGCGGACATGGCCGTGCCGAGGAATTCGGCTTACGGCACCGGAGCGGCACTGAAGTCCACCCATCAGGTCATGACGAGGGGCTTCCGGCCGCGAGTCCGCGTGCGGAATGGCGCGGCTTATACGGGACAGGGCCGGCAGTGACAAGCCCGGCTTCCCGTGCTTGCCAGCAGTCCGGCGCCGGAGCGCTTACCTGAGAGCCAGACAGGCCTTGGCCAGCCCCGTCGCCAGCCCGCCAGGCACGGCCGAAGGATGGTCGGAAAGACGACCCACCATGTCGCGATAGAGCCGCCCGGCGACGGCCGCCCGGCCGAAGCCGGCGGCCGGCAGATCAAGGGTATGATGGCGCAGGCCGGGTGACAGGAAAGCGTCGATCTCCGACGCCATCTCCGGCGTCACCGCGAACCACTCGCCACCGAGTTGCGCCTTCATACGAGCGGTGCATCCGCGCCAGTCGGCGAGCAGGGCCTCGTACGCCACCAGCGCGCGCACGGTCCCGCGCGTCGCGCGCTCGGCATCCAGCGTGTAGCGCAGCCAGGTCTCCAACGCGCGCTCCACCGAAAGCCGGTCTCGTGTCGCGATCGACTGCGCCACCTCCAGCGGATTGCGAAGGGTGAGCACCGAGACGACTTCGTAGCCGGCCTGCTGCAGCGCTTCCCGGTAGAGCGGCACCAGGCGGCTGATGCGCGGATCCTTGAGAACGACCGTGGAAGCATCGCCGAATTCGCTGTCGAGCGTCGCGCGCAACCTATCCCACAGGCCATTCGCCCGCGTCACCGCTGCAGGGTCAACCCTCATCCGGCCTCGCGAAAACCACGCATGGCCGCACGCCGCGAGAATCTCGTCATTGAGGCGGACGATCGGCTCGGACTCCCAATGACCACGCTCATTGCTGGCGCTTGCTGCGAGCAGCGTCTGCGGTGCGGCTGCTCCAAGGAGATTTATCGTGCGGGTCAGCGCCGACGTCCCGCTGCGGTGCATACCCAACACAAGAATGGCGCGACGCGCCCGACTGCCTTCAAATACCACTGATCTCGTCGCCTTTCACTGACAATCGACGGCAAGAGAAACCGTTTTGCGTCGATATCAAGCGAAAACGAACTTAATGGTTCCATGATACTACATAAAAAACATTTGGAAATGAACCGGCAACACCTTGAAACCTATCGGACACATTCGGCAATTCTACGCCATCTCGACCATCTCGACGCCGGGAACCGCCTTCAGGGCACCGGCAATCTGCGGCGACAGGCTGAAACGCCCCGGCAGCTTAACCTCGACCTCGGTGTCACCGCGCTCGCCGAGCAGCAGCACCAGCGAGACCTCGCCGTCGCCGCGCCCGCCGCCGAGCGAGCCCAGCCGCGCGGCAACGCTGTCCAGCGGCTGCGGCGAGCGCAGGAACACGCGCATGCCCTTCTGCATCTTCGAGGCCGCCTGGTCGAGCGGCTCGGCCGTCTGGATACGGGCGCGCACATCCTCGCCCTGCAATTCCGCCGAAACCTGCAGCAGCAGCGCCTTTCCCGGCTCCAGCAACTCCCGGTACTGCGCCAGCGTCTCGGAGAACAGCACCGCCTCGAACTGGCCCGACGGGTCGGACAGTCCGACAATGCCCATCTTGTTGCCGGTCTTGGTGCGGCGCTCCTGCCGGCTCACCACGGTGGCGGCGAGGCGGCCGGCGATGGAGCCGGCGCGTACCGAACGGGTGAAGTCGGTCCAGCGCTGCACGCGCAGGCGGTCGAGCGCCTTGCCGTAATCGTCCAGCGGATGGCCGGTGAGGAAGAAGCCGATGGCGTCGTATTCGCGCTGCAGTTTTTCCGCCGGCAGCCACGGCGCCGCATTGGGGATCGGCAGTTCCGCCGCCACCGAGGGCCCGCCAAACATGTTTCCCTGCCCCGAGGCGGCCTCCGCCCCCACCGAAGCGGCATGGGCGAGAATGGCGTCGATCGCCGCCGACGCCCGCGCGCGGTTCTTCTCCAGCGCGTCAAAGGCACCGGCGTTGACCAGGCTCTCCATGGTGCGCTTGTTCAGCGCCTTGGCGTTGATGCGCGAGGCGAAATCGGCAAGGCTGGCGAAGGGCCGCTCGCCGCGCGCCTCGACGATCGCCTCCACCGCATGGACGCCGACCCCTTTGATGGCGGCGAGCGCGTAGAGGATGCGCCCGTCCCTGACCGCGAATTCGCGGCCCGACAGGTTCACCGAAGGCGGCACCACCTCTATGCCCAGGCGCTGCGATTCCTGGCGGAATTCCGCCAGCTTGTCGGTATTGCCCATGTCGAGTGTCATGGAGGCTGCCATGAACTCAGTGGCATAGTTCGCCTTCATGTAGGCGGTCTGGTACGAGACCAGCGCATAGGCTGCCGCGTGGCTCTTGTTGAAGCCGTAATCGGCGAATTTGGCGAGCAGGTCGAATATCTCCGAGGCCTTGGCTTTCGGCACCCCGCGCTCCACCGCACCGTCGACGAAGCGCTCGCGCTGCTTGTCCATCTCGGCACGAATCTTCTTGCCCATGGCGCGGCGCAGCAGGTCGGCTTCGCCCAGCGAATAGCCCGACAGCGTCTGGGCGATCTGCATCACCTGTTCCTGGTAGATGATGACGCCATACGTCTCCTTCAGGCTGGCTTCCAGCGCCGGGTGGGCGTAGGCGGCCTTCTCCTGCCCGTTCTTCACCGCGCAATAGACCGGGATGTTGGCCATAGGCCCGGGACGGTACAGCGCGACTAGCGCGATGATGTCCTCCAGCCGGTCCGGCTTCATGTCGACCAGCGCGCGCCGCATGCCCGCGCTTTCCACCTGGAACACGCCCACCGTCTCGCCGCGGGTCAGCATGTCGTAGGTCTTCTTGTCGTCCAGCGGGATGGTCGACAGGTCGAGCGCGATGCCGCGCTGGGCGACCAGGCGCACCGCCGTCTGCAGCACGGTCAGCGTCTTGAGGCCGAGGAAGTCGAACTTCACCAGCCCGGCCTGCTCGACCCATTTCATGTTGTACTGGGTGACCGGCATGTCCGAGCGCGGGTCTCGGTAGAGCGGCACCAGCCGGGCGAGCGGCCGGTCACCGATCACGATGCCGGCGGCGTGGGTGGAGGCGTGGCGGTTGAGCCCCTCCAGCCGGGTGGCGATGTCGAAGGCGCGCTTCACCACCGGGTTGGCGTCGCTCTCGCCCTGCAGGCGCGGCTCGTCATTGATGGCCTGCTTCAGCGTTACCGGGTTGGCCGGATTCTGCGGCACCAGCTTGCACAGCTTGTCGACCTGGCCATAAGGCATTTCCAGCACCCGGCCGACGTCGCGCAGCACGCCGCGCGCCTGCAGCGTACCGAAGGTGATGATCTGCGCCACCTGATCGCGCCCGTAGCGCTGCTGCACGTAGCGGATCACCTCGTCGCGCCGCTCCTGGCAGAAGTCGATGTCGAAGTCGGGCATCGACACGCGCTCGGGATTGAGGAAGCGTTCGAACAGCAGACCGAAGCGCAGCGGGTCGAGATCGGTGATGGTCAGCGAGAAGGCGACCAGTGAGCCGGCGCCGGAACCACGCCCCGGCCCCACCGGAATGCCCTGCGCCTTCGCCCATTTGATGAAGTCGGCAACGATCAGGAAGTAGCCGGGGAACTTCATCTTCTCGATGATGCCGAGTTCGAAGGCGAGCCGGTCCTCATAGTCCGTGACGGTCAGCCCTTCCCTCGGACCATGGACGGCGAGGCGGTGGCGCAGCCCCTCCTCCGCCTGCAGGCGGAGTTCCTCCGCCTCGTCGCGGTCGAGCGTGAAGCGCGGCAGGATCGGCTTGACCGTGCGCGGGCGATAGGCGCAGCGCCGGGCGATTTCGACCGTGTTCGCAAGGGCTTCCGGAAGATCGGCGAACAGGGCCGCCATCTCCGCCCGGGTACGGAAACGATGGTCCGGCGTGAGCTGGCGACGATCCGCCTCGGCGACGAGCCGGCCCTCCGCGATGCAGATGAGCGCGTCATGCGCCTCGTAATCTTCCTGCGTGCCAAAGAACGGTTCATTGGTCGCCACCAGCGGCAGTTCCAGCCGGTAGGCCAGTTCGATCAGGCCCGGCTCGACGCGCCGCTCCTCGGCGACGCCATGGCGCTGGATCTCGACATAGAGACGGTCGCCGAAAAGCGCGCGCAGCTGGCTCAGCCTCTGCTCGGCATGGTCGGCGCTGCCGGCCGCCAGCGCTCGGTCGATGGGACCGTTGGGGCCGCCAGTGAGGGCGATGAGGCCGGTGTGGCTTCCTTCCAGCCAGTCGGCCTTGATATGCGGCGCGCCGTCGGAGGCGGTGTCGAGAAAGGAGCGGGAGACCAGCTCCATCAGGTTCTTCCAGCCCTCCTCGCTGGCCGCGAGCAGAACGATGCGCGGGCGCTCCATGCCGGCCGGGCCGCGCGGCGCCGGGCCGGGGAAATCCACCGCCAGCGCGCAGCCGAGGATCGGCTGGATGCCGGCGCCGGCCATCTTCTCGGAAAATTCCAGCGCGCCGAACAGATTGCCGGTGTCGGTGAGCGCGATGGCGGGCTGGCGGTCCTTCTTGGCGAGATCGGCGAGCTTGCCGATGCCGAGGGCGCCCTCCAGCAGCGAGAAGGAGGAATGGACGTGCAGATGAACGAACCCGACATCGGCCTGTGCCATTACTGTTCCTTTCGCGACTCGGAGATATCGATGGTGGGCAACTGGCGGGCTGGCGTCCACCCATGAGGCGGGTTGCTCCCCGCTGTCCTCAGGCCGGGCTGCCCCCGGACCCGAGCCCCGGAGGCGTCAGACGCCGGTGATGACGCCGGCCCACAGGCCAATCATGGCGACGAACAGCGCGATCGATGCGAGAGCGGCGGCTTCCTGAACGAGAACACGGATCATGTCGACCTCCTGAGAACATAGGAAGAACATGACTCCCGTAATCCCCACAATCAATCCTTGTTCTTCTTTCGTTCCAGTTCATGGTTGACGAATCGAAAACGACCCGGTTCCGCGCTCGGGTCGGGGGCACCGCGGTCGCCGATCCCTCGTCAGACGAGTTCGACGACCTGCCCCTCCTGCAACGTCACGCGGCGGTGCATGCGGGAGGCGAGTTCGAGATTGTGGGTGGCGATCACCGCCGCCAGCCCCGTCGCCTCCACTAGCTGCGACAGCGCATGAAACACGTGGTCGGCGGTGTGCGGGTCGAGATTGCCGGTCGGCTCGTCCGCCAGCAGCACGCGCGGCGCATTGGCCACCGCACGGGCGATGGCGACACGCTGCTGCTCGCCGCCGGAGAGTTCGCCGGGACGGTGTTCAAGGCGCTTGGCCAGGCCGAGATAGCCGAGCAGTTCCTTCGCCCGCGTCGCCGCCTCGCGGCGCGACAGGCCGCGGATCATCTGCGGCAGCATGACGTTCTCCTGCGCCGAGAACTCCGGCAGCAGGTGGTGGAACTGGTAGACGAAACCGACATCGACCCGGCGGATACGGGTGCGCTCGGCATCCGGCAGGCCGGCCGTCGCGTTGCCGCCGATGAACACCTCGCCGGCGTCCTGGTGCTCCAGCAGCCCGGCAATGTGCAGAAGGGTCGACTTGCCGGTGCCGGAGGGAGCGACCAGCGCCACCGACTGTCCTTCCATCACCGCGAAATCCGCGCCGCGCAGGATCTCCAGCCTGCCCTCGCCTTGCACGTAGCGGCGCTCGATGCCTTCGAGGCGAAGAGCGGCCCGCGGGGACGTCGTCGGCATGGCTCGCGTTCCTATTCGTAGCGCAGCGCTTCCACCGGATCGAGGCGCGCGGCGCGCCAGGACGGGTAGAGCGGGGCGAGAAGGGACAGGACGAGCGCCATGAGCACGACGGTCGCGGTCTCGCCGACGCTCAGTTCGGCCGGCAGCCGGCTGAGGTAATAGAGCTCGGGCGAAAACAGCTCGGTCGCGGTGATCCAGGAGATGAACTGGCGGATTTCCTCGACATTGAGGCACACGACAAGGCCCAGCAGGAAGCCGGCCAGCGTGCCGACCACGCCAATGGCGGCGCCGGTGACGAGGAAGATGCGCATGATCGCCCCGCTCGTGGCCCCCATGGTGCGAAGGATGCCGATGTCGCGGCCCTTGTCCTTCACCAGCATGTTGAGGCCGGAGACGATGTTGAACGCCGCCACCACGACGATCAGCGTCAGGATCAGGAACATCACGTTCCGCTCGACCTGCAGCGCGTTGAAGAAGGTGGCGTTTCGCTGGCGCCAGTCGACGATATAGATCGGCCGTTCCGCCGCCGCCTGCACCAATGGACGGTAACGCTCCACATCGTCGGGATTGTCGACATAGACCTCGATGGCGGTGACGTCGCCATCCTTGTTGAAATAGGCCTGGCTTTCCGCCAGCGGCATGAAGACGAAGGCGCTGTCATATTCCGACATGCCGATCTCGAACACCGCCGCGATCTTGTAGACCTTTATGCGCGGCGTCGTGCCCATCGGCGTCACCGCCCCGCGCGGCGCGACGAGCGTGAGATTGTCGCCGGCCTGCAGCGAGAGCTGGTCGGCGAGGCGCTTGCCGATGGCCACCCCCGAGCCCTCGTCGAAGCCGTCCAGTGTACCGGTACGGATATTGGAGCCGATGGCCGGCAGCGCCCGCAAGCTGGCCTCCGAAAGGCCCCGCACCAGCACGCCGCCCGCATTGAAGGCCGACGAGGCCAGCGCCTGCCCTTCCACCAGCGGCACCGCCAGCTTGATGCCCGGCACGCCGGCGATGCGCTTGGCGACCGCGTCGTAATCGGTCAGCGGCCCGTCGATCGGCTGCACCAGCATGTGGCCGTTAAGCCCGAGAATCTTCGACAGCAATTCGGTGCGGAAACCGTTCATCACCGCCATGACGATGATCAGCGTCGCCACGCCGAGCATGATGCCGAGAAAGGAGAAGCCGGCGATGACCGAGATGAAGCCTTCCTTGCGGCGGGCCCTGAGATAGCGCAGCGACAGCATCCATTCGAAGGCGCTGAACGGCTTCGAGCCGGTCGGCTCGCCGCCGGGCTGTGCCTTCGCCGGCTCCCTCTTCGCTGCCTTGGTCCGACGCGCTTCGCTCTGGGCCGCCATGCCTGCTCCGCCTTTCGCCCGGCCGCGATGGCCGCGCGCGTCCAGGATCAACCGATGATCCGCTCCAGCGCCGCCTCGACGGAAAGCGTCTCGCGCGAACCGTCCGACCGCCGCTTCAACTCCACCGTACCGCCCGCCAGCCCCTTGGGACCGACGATGATCTGCCAGGGCAGGCCGATCAGGTCCGCCGTGGCGAACTTCGAGCCGGGCCGCTCCTGTGTATCGTCGTACAGTACGTCGACGCCGCGCGCGACCAGACCGGCATAGATGGCCTCGCAGGCCTCGTCCGTCGCGGCATCGCCGACCTTGAGGTTCAGCAGGCCGACCCGGAACGGCGCGATCGCCTCCGGCCAGATGATGCCGTTCTCGTCATGCGACGCCTCGATGATGGCGGCGACCAGACGCGAGGGACCAATGCCGTAGGAGCCCATATGGACGGGCGTCTCCGTCCCGTCGGGACCGGTCACCCTGGCGCCCATCGGCTCGGAATATTTGGTGCCGAAATAGAAGATGTGACCGACCTCGATGCCGCGCGCAGAGAGGCGCTCGCCCTCGGGAACCGCTGCGAACGCGGCCTCGTCATGCTTCTCTTCCGTGGCCGCATAAAGGCTGGTCCAGCGGTTCACGATCTCTTGCAGCGCGGCCGGGTCCTGGAAGTCGACGTCGACATCGGGCGTTGCCATCTCGAGATAGTCGGAATGGCAGAACACCTGACTCTCGCCGGTGGAGGCGAGGATGATGAATTCATGGCTGTGATTGCCGCCGATGGGACCGGTGTCGGCCACCATCGGGATCGCCTTCAGCCCGAGCCGGGCGAACGTTCTGAGATAGGCGACGAACATGCGGTTATAGGCGATGACCGCGTTCTCGAAATCGAGGTCGATCGAATAGGCGTCCTTCATCAGGAATTCGCGCGAGCGCATGACGCCGAAGCGCGGGCGCACCTCGTCGCGGAACTTCCACTGGATGTGGTAGAGGTTCAGTGGCAGGTCCTTGTAGGACTTCACATAGGCGCGGACGATCTCGGTGAGCATCTCCTCATTGGTTGGCCCGAAGAGCATGTCGCGTTCGTGCCGGTCCTTGATGCGGAGCATCTCCTTGCCATAGTCGTCATAGCGCCCGCTCTCGCGCCAAAGATCCGCCGACTGGATGGTCGGCATCATGATCTCGATGGCGCCGGAACGGTTCTGCTCCTCGCGGATGACGTTGCAGATCTTGTCCAGCACCCGCTTGCCCAGCGGCAGCCACGCATAGATGCCGGCGCCCTCCTGGCGCACCATGCCGGCGCGCAGCATGAGGCGATGGGAGACGATTTCCGCTTCCTTCGGAACTTCGCGGAGGATGGGAAGGAAGTAGCGGGACAGGCGCATCAGCGGAAACTCACGATTCGGCCGGGATCGGCAGCGCGGCGGCGATGGCGGAGTGAAACCGGATCGTCCGGCAAAACACAAGCCCCACGGCCGAGGCTGGGCATGGAAGCACCGCGCACTGCCTGAGTTTCGAGCGTTGCCACGACTACACGCCCATTTCTGTTGCAATGCACCATGGTTCTATTGCGACGCAAGGATGACAAGATCGTCTTTTCTGCTCTATGGTGCCGGCCTCTAGAAAGAGGTCCGCTGATCGCTTCGACAGAGCGTGATGATCGGTCCAGGTCTCGGGAGGAATGACGGCTAAGAAAGCCCCCTGGCAGACGCCGAAACGGCGCGGAATCAGGTGCGGGCGGCCAAACAGGAAGGCGGGACCTCGGTCCCGCCTCTTTTTTTGCCGCGACTCCGTGAAATTGACCGCGACATCGAGCCCTCGGCAGGGCGGGCTCCGCGACGGCGGTCCTTGCCCGAGGGCGCCTCACTTCACGTCGTAGAGCTGGAACGGCATCGGAAACATATCGAGGCGCAGCCGCTCGGTTTCCACCAGCCAGGCGAACAGCAGCACGATCACCGCCGCCACCACCGTCGTCACCAGCGCCTTGCGCAGCAGCAGCGGGCGCTGGGGAGCGCCCGGCTCTGTGCCGTCCTCGACCACCCCATCCTCATGCTGGGAGCGCACGCCGAAGGGCAGCACGGCGAAGATCACCACCCACCAGACGATGAAGTAGATCGCGATATAAGTGGTGACGCCCATTGTGCCGCCTCACGCCTGTTCCAGTTCGACAAGGGTGCCGAGAAAGTCCTTCGGGTGAAGGAACAGCACCGGCTTGCCATGGGCGCCGATGCGCGGCTCCCCCGAGCCCAGCACTCGCGCCCCCGCCGCCACCAGGCGGTCGCGCGCCGCCAGTATGTCCTCCACCTCATAGCAGAGATGGTGCACGCCGCCCTCGGGATTGCGCTCCAGGAACCTGGCGATGGGCGAGGCCTCGCCGAGCGCGCCGAGCAACTCGATCTTGGTGTTGGGCAGCGTGACGAAGACCGTGTTCACGCCATGCTCGGGCTGGGGCGCGATGCCGGAGACATCGCCACCGAGCGTGTCGCGATAAACCGCGATCGCGGCGTCGAGGTCCGGCACGGCGATGGCGACGTGGTTCAGACGACCGATCATGCGAGCACCCTTCCCCCTTGCCGCCCTGCCCGCCTCGGGCGGCGAGACCCGAGGCGTCCGGCGGCGGCGCCGATGGAGCCCGCCACCGGGTCAACGGGCCCTCACCCTTCGCCCGGGCCGGCTCCCGTCCCGCACGTCATACCGTGATCACCAGCACATGGCAGAGTGGCTTCTTGCCCCACGCCGCATTGATCTGACCGCGCACCGCCCGCGTGACCGATTCCGCAACCGCGTCCGGGTCGCGGCGGCGCCCCTTGGGCAGGCCGTCGAGGCAGTTCAGCACCGCGTCCTCCACCACCTCGTCGAGCGGCGTGCCGCCGATGCCAAGGCGGGGCAGGCCCGACAGGTCGATCATCGGATCGCCGACCACGTCGCCCTTCGACGACATGGCGATGGCCACCGAGACCAGCCCGCTGAAGGAGAGGCGCCGGCGCTCGGCGATGGCGGGGTCTTCCGCGCCGATCAGGACATGCCCGTCCTTGTAGAGGCGGCCGGAAGGAATCTCCTCGATCACCTCGGCGCCCAGCGAGGGATCGGCACTGATGAGGCGCACGACGTCGCCATCCACCAGCCGGATCACCTCGCGCACGCCCATGCGGCGGGCAAGCTCGGCATGCTCCGACAGATGCAGCGGTTCACCATGCACCGGCACCGACACCTGCGGGCGCAGCCATTTGTACATCTGCTCCATCTCGCCGCGGCGCGGATGGCCGGAGACATGCACCAGCCCGTCGCGATCGGTGATGACCTTCACCCCCTGCAGCACCAGCGCGTTGATGATGCGGTTCACCGGCCGCTCATTGCCGGGAATGGTGCGCGAGGAGAAGATGACATGGTCGCCCGGCGACAGCGCGATGTCGGGGTGGTCGTCATCGGCGATGCGCGCCAGTGCCGCGCGCGGCTCGCCCTGGCTGCCGGTGAGGATCGCCACCACCTTGTCGCGCGGCAGGAACCCGTAGGCATCGACGGGGCGGAACGGCGGCAGCCCGTCGAGCATGTGCTGCTCGCGCGCCACCCCGATCACCCGCTCCATGGCGCGGCCGACCAGCACGACCTCCCGGCCGGTCTTCACCGCCGCCTCGGCGATGGAGCGGATCCGGGCCACATTGGAGGCGAAGGTCGTCACCGCCACGCGGTGCGGCGCGGCCGCGATCAGTTCCGTCAGCGTGCCCTGAACGTCGATTTCGGAAGGGGAGATGCCGTCACGAATAGCGTTGGTGGAATCGCAGATGATCGCCCGCACGCCCTCATCGCCCAGCGCCGAGAAGCGGGCCGGATCGGTGACGTTGCCGACCACCGGGGTCGGGTCGATCTTCCAGTCGCCAGTGTGCACCACCAGCCCGAGCGGGGTACGGATGGCAAGCGAATGGCTGTCGGGAATCGAATGCGCAACCGGCACGAACTCGACGTCGAACGGCCCGATGTTGGTGCGCCCGCCGGTGGGAACGATGTGGAACGGAATCTTCGGCGCCCCCGGCTCGCCCAACCGCCGCGCCTCGGCCAGCGCATGGGTAAACGGGGTCGTGTAGACCGTGCAGCCGAGCCGCGGCCACAGGTCCACCAGCGCCCCGACATGGTCCTCATGGCCATGGGTGATGACAAGCCCGACAAGATTGCCGGCATCCGCCTCGCCTTCGAGGAAGGAGATATCGGGCATGATGATGTCGATACCGGGCACCTCCGGTGGCGCGAAGGAGATGCCGAGATCGACCGCGAGCCATTTGCGCCGGTTGCGTGGCCCCAGGCCATACAGCCCGAGATTCATCCCGATCTCGCCGACCCCACCGAGGGGAGCGAAGACCAGTTCGTCCGGCCACTTGCTCACATTCCTGCCTTTCACACTGGCGCGGCCGACGTGGGAAACACGTCGCCTGCACTGATTGTCTCGCGCACGCCGTCCGCCCGGCGCAGCACCATGGCGCCCGACGCGTCGAGCGCCTCGAATACTCCCTCGACCTCGCGGCCGCCAGTCCGCACCGTCACGGCCCGGCCAAGCCCGGAGGCCACGCGCAGCCAGGCCTCGCGCGTGACCGCAAAACCCGCCCCGCCCGCCCACTCGGCGAGCCGCGCCCGCATCGCCGCATCGAGGGCGGCGAGCATGGCCGGCGGCTCGGTAGGATAACCGGCGGCCGCAAGATCCGTCGTCGGGTACGGCGTGCCCTCGGGATGGTGCGCGCAATTGACCCCGAAACCAATCACTGTCGCCGGCCGGCCGCCCGGCGTCAGCGTCCCCTCCAGCAGGATGCCGGCGAGCTTGGCCCGGTCGATCATCACGTCGTTCGGCCATTTCAGGTCGATGCGCAACGGGTCGATGCCGGTGACGGCCCGCACCGCGTCGTAGAGCGCAAGCGCCGCCACGAAGCAGAGTTCGGGCTGGTTCGCCGCCGGCCCGGCGTCGGCAAGAAGCAGCGAGGCGTAGAGATTTCCCGGCTCGGACGTCCAGGGCCGGCCACGCCGGCCGCGCCCGCCGGTCTGCCGACCGGCGACGAACCAGCGCGGTGCGATCCCGCCGGCCTGGGCGAGGGCTTCCTGATTGGTCGAGCCGACAGTGTCGAAACGGACGACCGGCGTCGCCACCGGCGGGAGCGCCATTCTCAGAAGAGCGCCCGCGCCGCCACGCCCGCCGCCGCGATCAGCGGCGCCGGATAGACGAAGAACAGCAGGGTGAACAGGCCGGACACCGCCAGCACGGCGCGCAGTTCCGACGGCATCGGCTCGAACGCCGCCGCCGGCTCGTCGAAATACATGATCTTGACGATGCGCAGATAGTAGAACGCGCCAACCACGCTGGTCAGCACGCCGATCACCGCGAGAGCATAGAGCCCGGCCTCAATGGCAGCGAGGAACACGTAGTATTTGGCGAGGAAGCCCGCGAGCGGGGGAATGCCGGCCAGCGAGAACATCAGCACCGCCAGCATGAACGCCTTCACCGGATTGGTGTGGGCGAGGCCGGCGAGCTCCTCGTAGTTCTCGACGATGCCGTCCTTGCGCCGCATCGACAGGATGCAGGCGAAGGCGCCGAGCGTCATCGCCAGATAGATCGACATGTAGACCAGCACGCCCTCGACGCCCTGCTCGGTGCCGGCGGCGAGGCCGACCAGCGCGAAGCCCATATGGCCGATCGAGGAATAGGCCATCAGGCGCTTGAAGTTGCGCTGGCCGATCGCGCCGAACGAGCCCAGCGCCATCGAGGCGATGGAGACGAAGACGATGATCTGCTGCCACTGATGGGTGACATTGGGCAGCGCTTCCATGGCGAAACGCACGAACACCGCCATCGCCGCCACCTTCGGCGCCGAGGCGAAGAACGCTGTCACCGGCGCCGGCGCGCCCTCATAGACGTCCGGGGTCCACATGTGGAACGGCACCGCCGAGACCTTGAAGCACAGGCCGGCGAAGGTGAACACGATGCCGAAGATCAGGCCGAGCGACGGCTCGCGGGCGGCCTCCGCGATCTGCGCGAAATTCACCGAACCGGTGAAGCCGTAAATCAGCGAGGCGCCATAGAGGAACATGCCCGACGACAGCGCGCCGAGCACGAAATACTTCAGGCCGGCTTCGGTCGAGCGCACGGAATCGCGGTTGTTGGCCGCGATCACGTACAGCGCCAGGCTCATCAGTTCGAGCCCCATATAGAGCGCGATCAGGTCGCCGGCCGAGATCAGCATCATCATGCCGAGCGTCGAGAGCAGCACCAGAATGGCGTATTCGAAGCGGGCCTGCTTCTCCGCCTTCAGCCAGTCGACCGACATCGCCAGCGTGCCGCCGGCGCCGAGCAACGCCAGTACCTTCATGAAGCGGGCGAACTCGTCGACCTGGAAGGCGCCATTGAACAATGTCGCGTTGCTGGGGCCGAGCAGCACCAGCACCAGCGCCGCGAACAGGGCGGCGAGCGCCAGCCCGTTCACCGTGTCGGTCGATTTCGGACCGCCGAAGGCACCGAGCATGAGCAGCCCGATGGCGGCGGCGGCCAGCAGCAATTCGGGCAGCGCGGGGCCGAGCGCGGCGAGGGTGAGGGTCATTGCAGGGGCTCCGCGATGGTCATGTATCGGATCAAGGCAGCACCAGCGCGGCGGCCCGGATGGCGCCGGCCGCGACATCGGCGCGGGCGACGATCGCGTTCACCGCGACGTTGCAGGCGTCGAGGATCGGCTGCGGCCAGACGCCGAACAGGATGGTGAAGAACAGCAGCGGGACCAGGGTCGCCAGTTCGCGCGCGTTGACGTCGCGCAGCCCCTTGAGGCTTTCCTTCTCCAGCGCGCCGAAGATGACCCGGCGGTAGAGCCAGAGCGCATAGGCAGCGGACAGGATGACGCCCGTGGTGGCGAAGACGGCGACCCAGGTGTTACGCCCGAAGGCGGCCAACAGGGTGAGGAACTCGCCGACGAAGCCCGACGTGCCCGGCAGGCCGACATTGGCCATGGTGAACACCATGAACAGCGTGGCGTAGACCGGCATGCGGAAGACGAGGCCGCCATAGGCAGCGATCTCACGGGTGTGCATGCGGTCGTAGAGCACGCCGACGCACAGGAATAGCGCGCCCGACACGAAGCCATGGCTGACCATCTGGAACACCGCGCCCTGGATGCCTTCCTGGGTCAGGGTGAAGATGCCCATCGTCACATAGCCCATATGGGCGACGGAGGAATAGGCGATCAGCTTCTTCATGTCCTCCTGCCGGAGCGCAACCAGCGAGGTGTAGATGATCGCGATCACCGAGAGGGTGAAGACGAAGGGCGCGAAATAGGCCGAGGCGTCCGGGAACATGGGCAGCGAGAAGCGCAGCAGGCCGTAGCCACCCATCTTCAGCATGATCGCCGCCAGGATGACCGAGCCCGCCGTCGGCGCCTCGACATGCGCGTCAGGCAGCCAGGTATGCACCGGCCACATCGGCATCTTCACCGCGAAGGAGGCGAAGAAGGCGATCCATAGCCAGTACTGCATGCCCTCCGGGAAATCGTGCTTCAGCAGCACGGCGATGTCGGTGGTGCCCGCCTGCCAGTAGATGGCCATGATGGCGAGCATCATCAGCACCGAACCGGCCAGCGTGTAGAGGAAGAACTTGAAGGCCGCGTAGACCTTCCGCCCGTGCCCCCAGATACCGATGATGAGGAACATCGGGATCAGGCCGCCCTCGAAGAAGAAGTAGAACAGCAGCAGGTCGAGGACGGAGAAGGTGCCGATCATCAGCGTTTCGAGCACCAGGAAGCAGATCATGTACTCCTTGACGCGGTGCTGGATCGCCTCCCAGCTGGCGAGGATGCACATCGGCATCAGCAGCGTCGTCAGCAGCACGAAAGGCAGCGAGATGCCGTCGACGCCCATCCGATAGGCGGCGACGCTGCCGAGCCAGGGATGATACTCGACGAACTGGAAGTCCTGGTTCGACGGGTCGAAGCCGAACAGCAGCAGCAGGGAGATGATGAAGGTTACGAGGGTCGCCCACAGCGCCACCCAGCGGGCGTTGCGCTTGGCCACCTCGTCGTCGCCGCGGATCATCAGCACGATCAGCAGTGCACCGACCAGCGGCAGGAAGGTGACGACGGAGAGAATGGGCCAGTCGTACATCAGTGCGCGCCCCCGAACATGAACCAGGTGATGAAGGCTGCGACACCCACCAGCATCACGAACGCGTAGTGGTAGAGATAGCCGGTCTGCAGTCGCACGACCCGGTTGGTGACGTCGATGACCCGCGCCGAGACGCCGTTCGGGCCGTAGCCGTCGATGACCCGCACGTCACCCTGCTTCCACAGGAAATTGCCGAGCCACAAAGTCGGGCGCACGAACAGGAAGTCGTAGATCTCGTCGAAGTACCACTTGTTGAGCAGGAAGCGGTACAAGACATCGTTCTGCTTCGCCAGCGCCTTCGGCACCGCCGTGTTGGCCACGTACATCCAGTAGGCGAACAGGAAGCCGATCGCCATCATCACCGTCGGCGCCCATTTGGCCCAGAACGGGATGTGGTGCATCTCTTCGAGGATCTCGTTCTCCGGCCCCATGAAGATCGCCGTACGGAAGAACTGATCCACGTCGTGCCCGACGAAGTAGGGATAGAGGATCATGCCGGCGAAGAGCGCGCCGAGCGACAGCACGCCGAGCGGGATCAGCATGGTCAGCGGCGATTCGTGCGCGTGGTCATAGGTGTGGTGATCCGCGCGGGTCTCGCCGTGGAAGGTCATGAACATCTGCCGCCAGGTGTAGAAGGCGGTGAGCGCCGCCGCCGCCACCGTCATCACCCAGGCATAAGTGGCGAAGGGGCTGTGGCTGACAAAGGCGGTCTCGATGATCGCGTCCTTCGAATAGTAGCCGGCGGTGAAGGGGAAGCCGGTCAGCGCCAGGCCACCGATCATCATGGTGGCGTAGGTGAAGGGGATCTTCCGCCACAGGCCGCCCATGTGGCGCATGTCCTGCTCATGGTGCATGGCGGTAATGACCGAGCCGGCCGCCAGGAACAGCAGGGCCTTGAAGAAGCCATGGGTCAGCAGGTGGAACACGCCGACCGAATAGGCGCCGGTACCGAGCGCGGTGAACATGTAGCCGAGCTGCGAGCAGGTCGAGTAGGCGATCACGCGCTTGATGTCGTTCTGCACGCAGCCGATCGTCGCCGCGAAGAAGGCGGTCGAGGCACCGACGAACAGCACCACGTTGAGCGCGATCGGCGAGAGCTCGAACAGCGGCGACATGCGCGCCACCATGAACACGCCCGCGGTCACCATGGTCGCGGCGTGGATGAGCGCCGAGACCGGTGTCGGGCCTTCCATCGCGTCCGGCAGCCAGGTGTGCAGGCCGAGCTGGGCCGACTTGCCCATCGCACCGATGAACAGCAGCAGGCAGATGACGGTCGGCGCGTGCCACTCATGGCCGAGGAACAGGATGTTCTTGTCCATCAGCGCGGGCGCCGCGGCGAAGACCTGTTCGAAGGCCACCGAGCCGGTCATCAGGTAGATGGCGAAGATGCCGAGCGCGAAGCCGAAATCGCCGACGCGGTTGACGATGAAGGCCTTCATCGCCGCAGCGCAGGCCGACGGCTTGTCGTACCAGAAGCCGATCAGCAGATAGGAGGCGAGACCCACGCCCTCCCAGCCGAAGAACAACTGCACGAGGTTGTCGCTCGTCACCAGCGTCAGCATGGCGAAGGTGAACAGCGAGAGATAGGCGAAGAAGCGCGGCCGGCTCGGATCCTCGTGCATGTACCCCATGGAGTAGAGGTGCACGAGCGAGGACACCGTCGTGACGAGGATCAGCATCACCGCGGTAAGCGTGTCGACGCGGATCGCCCAGGTGACGTCGAGCTTGCCCGCCGCCATCCAGGTGAACAGTTCGACCGTGCCGTCATGGCCGCCGAAGGCGGTCTGGAAGAACACGATCCACGCGAAGAAGGCGGAGATGAAAAGCAGCCCGGTCGTGACCAGCTCCGAGGCGCGTGCGCCGATCAGACGGCCGAACAGGCCGGCGATGAGGAAGCCGACAAGGGGGAGGAAGACGATCGCCTGGTACATGAATGCCCGCTCAGCCCTTCATGGTGTTGATGTCCTCGACGGCGATCGACCCGCGATTGCGGTAGAACACCACGAGGATGGCGAGACCGATGGCGGCCTCGGCGGCGGCGACCGTCAGCACGAACAGCGCGAAGACCTGTCCGACGATGTTGCCGAGGAAGACCGAGAAGGCGACGAGGTTGATGTTCACCGCCAGCAGGATGAGTTCGACCGACATCAGGATGACGATGACGTTCTTCCGGTTGAGGAAGATGCCGAGCGTGCCGAGCGTGAACAGGATCGCCGCGACGGTCAGGTAGTGCGGAAGGCCGATCACCATGCTCAGAGCCCCTTGCCGGAAGGCACCTTGACGACGTCGATCGCCATCGCCTTGGTGCGCGCGTTCTGGACCGGGATACTCTGGCGCTTGACGTTCTCCTTGTGGCGGAGCGTCAGCACGATGGCACCGATCATGGCGACCAGCAGGATGAAGCCGGACGCCTGGAAGAAGTAGACGTAGTCGGTATAGAGCACCCGGCCGATCGCCACCGCGTTCGACACCTCGGGAACCGCGGAAGTGACCGCCCCGGTAACACCCTCGCCGAAGGTCCACGAGCCGACCACCAGCACCAGCTCGGCAAGGAAAACCAGTCCGACCAGCGCGCCCACCGGCAGATATTGCAGGAAGCCCTGGCGCAGCTCGACGAAGTCGACGTCGAGCATCATCACCACGAACAGGAACAGCACCGCCACCGCGCCGACATAGACCACGATGAGCAGCATCGCGATGTACTCGGCGCCGATCAGGATGAACAGGCCGGAGGCGTTGACGAAGGTCAGGATCAGGAACAGCACCGAATGAACCGGGTTCCGCGACGCGATGACCATGAACGCCGACGCCACGGCGACCCCGGCGAAGAGATAGAAGAACAGCGCGGCGAGGCTCATGCCCGGCACCCCCCAGTCGTTCCCGCGCGCGTCTTTTCGACCTGCGCGTCGCAATGGGCCTTTGCGGCCCGTATCGTTTCGGTCTTCACGTCCCGTTCCCCCGCGCGCTCAACGATACGGCGCGTCTAGCGCCATGTTGCGCGCGATCTCGCGCTCCCAGCGGTCGCCATTCGCGAGCAGCTTGGCCTTGTCGTAATAGAGTTCCTCGCGCGTCTCGGTGGCGAACTCGAAATTCGGCCCCTCGACGATGGCGTCCACCGGGCAGGCTTCCTGGCAGAAGCCGCAATAGATGCACTTCACCATGTCGATGTCGTAACGCGTCGTGCGGCGGGTGCCGTCATTGCGGCGCGGGCCGGCCTCGATGGTGATCGCCTGCGCCGGGCAGATCGCCTCGCACAGCTTGCACGCGATGCAGCGCTCCTCGCCGTTCGGGTAGCGGCGCAGCGCGTGCTCACCACGAAAGCGCGGGCTGACCGGCCCCTTCTCGAACGGGTAGTTCAGCGTTGCCTTCGGCTTGAAGAAATAGCGCATCGCCAGGAAGAACGCCGAGACGAACTCGGTGAGCAGCAGCTGGCGTGCGGCCAGATCCAATCTCATATCGCCCTCCTCATTCGGCCATCGCCGCGGCAAGGCCGAAGCCCACCAGCGGCATCGAAACGGCGAAGACGCGAATCACGGTCTTCCACCACGAAATCACCCCCACAAGCTGATCCGGGCTCAGCTTGCGGGCCTCCTTGGAACCGCGGATCGACGTTTCGACGACCCCCGGCAGAATGAACCATTCGAGTGCGCCGAAGATCGCACCCGCCAGCGCGCCGACCCAGCCGACGGCGGAGGCTTCCATCAGGGCGCCGAGCGTGCCCTCATCCATCTCATCCTCCCGCGCCCGCCAGACCGCTGAAGTGCAGGACCGACGCCACGATCACCACCATCGCCAGCGAGATCGGCAGGAACACCTTCCAGCCCAGCCGCATCAGCTGGTCGTAGCGGTAGCGCGGGACCATCGCCTTCACCATGGCGAACATGAAGAAGACCAGCAGAACCTTGAGCAGGAACCAGATGATTCCCGGCACCCAGGTGAAGGGCGCGACCGGCACCGGCGGCAGCCAGCCGCCCAGGAACAGCAGCGTGGTCAGCGCGCACATGGTCATGATCGCCACATACTCGCCGAGCATGAACATCATGTACGGGGTGGAGCCGTACTCCACCATGAAGCCGGCCACCAGCTCCGATTCCGCCTCGCCGAGATCGAAGGGCGGACGGTTGGTCTCGGCCAGCGCCGAGATGAAGAAGATCACGAACATCGGGAACAGCGGCAGCCAGTACCAGCCGAGCAGGCCCCACTGGCTGTTCTGCGCCTCGACGATCGCGGTCAGGTTCAGCGAGCCGGCGCACAGCAGCACGGTGACAATGACGAAGCCGATCGAGACTTCGTAGGACACCATCTGCGCCGCCGCGCGCAGCGCCGACAGGAACGGGTATTTCGAGTTCGACGCCCAGCCGGCCATGATGGTGCCGTACACGCTGAGCGACGAGATGGCGAAGATGTAGAGCACGCCGACATTGATGTCGGCCACCACCCAGCCGGCGTCGATCGGCACCACCGCCCAGGCGGCGAGCGCCAGCAGGCAGGTGACGAAGGGCGCGAGCAGGAACACGCCCTTGTTCGAACCGTCGGGGATCACCGGCTCCTTCAGCACGAACTTGATCAGGTCGGCGAAGGACTGGAACAGGCCGAACGGCCCGACCACGTTGGGGCCGCGACGCAGCTGCACCGCCGCCCAGATCTTGCGGTCGGCGAGCAGCACATAGGCGACGATGATCAGCAGCCCGACCAGCAGCGCGAGGCTCTGGGCGACGATGATGAGCACCTGGATCAGCGTGTCGAACCAGCTAGTTTCGGTCATGTACTCCCTCCCCTCACTCGGCCGCCGCCGCGTGGCGGCTGGACGCGAGCGCGGAGCATTCGGCCATCACGGCGGAGGCGCGGGCGATCGGATTGGTGAGGTAGAAATCGGTCACGGCAGCCTTGAACGGCCCGCTTGCCGGGGCCCCCCCGGAGGCCGCCAAAGCGAGCACCGGGGCCGGATCGGCCGGCGCGACATGGTCGATCCGGGCGAGGTGCGGATGGGCCGCATAGAGCGCGGCGCGCAGCTGCGACAGGCTGTCAAAGGGCAGGCGATGACCGACAACATCGGACAATGCCCGCAGCACCGCCCAATCCTCACGCGCCTCGCCGGGCGGGAAGGCGGCGCGGTTGGCGATCTGCGCCCGTCCTTCCGTGTTCACATAGGTGCCGGATTTCTCGGTATAGGCGGCGCCCGGCAAGATGACATCGGCGCGGTGCGCGCCGCGGTCCCCATGGGTGCCGAGATAGACCACGAAGGCGCCGGGAGCGATGTCGATCTCATCTGCGCCAAGCGCGAACAGCACGTCGACGCCGCCGGCATCGGTCATCGCCACCGCGTCGAGACCGCCCTCCCCCGGTACCGCGCCAATGTCGAGCGCACCGACGCGGGACGCCGCATTATGCAGCACCGAGAAGCCGTTCCAGCCTTCCTTCACCGCGCCGACGGCCTCCGCCAGCCGCGCCGCCAGCGCCAGCACCGCCGCGCCGTCCGGACGGGCGAGCGCGCCCTGCCCGATCAGGATCAGCGGCCGCTGGGCGCCCTTCAGCGTCTCGGCGAAGCTGCCGTTGCCGACGAGGTCGGCCAGCGTGTCGGAGCCGGCACCGAGATATTCATAGGGATAGGTCAGGTCGACATGCTCGCCGATCAGGCCGATGGGGAAGCCCCCCTGCAGCCAGCGCTTGCGGATGCGCGCGTTCAGCACGCTCGCCTCAAGCCGCGGATTGGCGCCGACGATCAGCAGCGCGTCCGCCTGTTCGATCCCCGCAATGGAGGCGTTGAACAGATAGCTGGCGCGGCCGAGCGCGGGGTCGATCCTGGCCCCATCCTGGCGGCAGTCGATGTTGGGCGAGCCGAGCGCAGTCAGGAGGGACTTGAGCGCGAAGGCCTCCTCGACCGAAGCGAGGTCGCCGACCAGCCCGCCGATGCGGTTGCCCGGCACACCCTTCACCTTCTCGGCGATGGCGGCGAAGGCCTGTGGCCAGCTCGCCGGCGTCAGCTTGCCGCCGACGCGCACATAGGGGCGGTCGAGCCGCTGGGTCTTCAGCCCGTCCCAGATGTAGCGGGTCTTGTCGGAGATCCACTCCTCGTTCACGCCCTCATTGAGGCGCGGGAGGACGCGCATGACCTCGCGGCCGCGCGTGTCGACGCGGATATTGGAGCCGACCGCGTCCATCACGTCGATGGATTCGGTCTTGGACAGTTCCCACGGCCGGGCATGGTAGGCATAGGGGCGCTGGGTCAGCGCGCCGACCGGGCAAAGGTCGGCGACATTTCCCTGCAGCTCGGAAGACAGCGCGGCTTCGAGATAGGTGGTGATCTCCATGTCCTCGCCGCGCCCGATGGCGCCGAGCTCGGCCACACCCGCCACCTCGGTGGTGAAGCGCACGCAGCGGGTGCACTGGATGCAGCGGGTCATCGAGGTCTTGATCAGCGGGCCTATATACTTGTCCTCGACCGCGCGCTTGTTCTCGGCATAGCGGGACGTGTCCACGCCATAGGCCATGGCCTGGTCCTGCAGGTCGCACTCGCCGCCCTGGTCGCAGATCGGGCAGTCGAGCGGGTGGTTGATGAGCAGGAACTCCATCACCCCTTCGCGCGCCTTCTTCACCATCGGGCTCTTGGTGAGCACGACGGGCGGCTCGCCATTGGGGCCGGGGCGCAGGTCGCGCACATTCATGGCGCAGCTCGCCGTCGGCTTGGGCGGTCCACCCTTCACCTCGACGAGGCACATGCGGCAATTGCCGGCGATGGACAGCCGCTCGTGGAAGCAGAAGCGCGGGATTTCCGCCCCCGCCGCCTCGCAGGCCTGGAGCAGCGTGAACTCCGGCGGAACATCCAGCTCGATGTCGTCGACGATGATCTTGGCCATGATGCTCTCTTACTCCGCCGCCACCGGCACCGGGTCGGAATGCGGGTTCGCCGAATACTGGTCGATCCGCTTTTCGATCTCGGGACGGAAATGCCGGATCAGCCCCTGCACCGGCCACGCCGCGGCATCGCCGAGCGCACAGATGGTGTGGCCCTCGACCTGCGTCGTGACCTGCAGCAGCAGGTCGATCTCGCGTTTCTGGGCGCGGCCCTCGACCATGCGGTCGAGCACGCGCCACATCCAGCCCGTGCCCTCGCGGCAGGGCGTGCACTGGCCGCAGCTCTCGTGCCGGAAGAAATAGGAGATGCGGGCGATGGCCCTCACCACGTCGGTGGACTTGTCCATCACCAGCACGCCGGCGGTGCCGAAGCTCGACTTCACCGCCCGGCAGCCGTCGAAGTCCATGATCAGGTCTTCGCACTGGTCGGCCGGGATGATCGGGCAGGAGGCGCCGCCGGGGATGATGGCGAGGAGATTGTCCCAGCCGCCGCGAATGCCGCCGCCATGCTTCTCGATCAATTCCTTGAACGGGATGCTCATCGCCTCTTCGACGACGCAGGGCGTGTTCACATGGCCGGAGATGCCATAGAGCTTGGTGCCGACATTGTTGGGCCGGCCGATGGACGAGAACCACGACGCGCCGCGCCGCAGGATGGTGGGCGCCACGGCGATGGATTCGACGTTGTTCACCGTCGTCGGGCAGCCATAGAGGCCGACATTGGCCGGGAAAGGCGGCTTCAGCCGCGGCTGGCCCTTCTTGCCCTCCAGGCTTTCCAGCAGCGCGGTCTCCTCGCCGCAGATATAGGCGCCGGCGCCATGGTGGACATAGATGTCCATGTCCCAGCCATGCACGTTGTTCTTGCCGATCAGCCGGGCCTCATAGGCCTGATCGACCGCCGCCTGCAGGTGCTCGCGCTCCTGGATGAACTCGCCGCGCACATAGATGTAGGCGGTGTGGGCGCCCATGGCGAAGCCGGCGATCAGGCAGCCCTCGACCAGATGGTGCGGATCGTGGCGCAGGATCTCGCGGTCCTTGCAGGTGCCCGGCTCGGATTCGTCGGCGTTGACGACCAGATAATGCGGGCGCCCGTCATTGTTCTTGGGCATGAACGACCATTTCAGGCCGGTCGGGAAGCCGGCGCCGCCGCGCCCGCGCAGGCCCGAGGCCTTCATATGCTCGATGATGAAGTCGCGTCCGGCATCGAGGAACAGCTTGGTGCCGTCCCACGAGCCGCGCTTCAGCGCGCCCTGCAGGCCCCAATCATGGTGGCCGTAGATATTGGTGAAGATGCGATCCTTGTCGGCAAGCATGGTTCGCTCCTCATTCCGCCTTAGGGTCCGCCGCCTTGCCGCCGGGCGGCGGGGCGACGGGCTTCTTCGGCTTCTCCTTGTCGGCCTCGCCGGCGGCCTCGACCGCCTTGGCCGGCGGCGGCGCGGCCGGTGCCGGGTCGCTTTTCGGCGGAGCGGGCGGTGCCGCGGCGGCGGCGGCCGGCGGCGCGGCGGATGGGGCGGCATCGCCATTGGCCTTGGCGGCGATCGCCTCACGGGCAAGCGCGAGGCCCGCGCCCTGCCCGACCGTCGAGCCATCGAACAGTTCCGGCGCCGTCAGCACCCGCAGCCCGGTGACGGGGGCGGAGGTGTGGCGGCCATTCTGCGGGCCGGGAACCGGGTGCTCGCCGCGCTCGAAGGCATCGAGGATCTTCTCCAGATCCTCCGGCGTCAGGTCTTCATACACGTCCTTCCACACCTGGATCATCGGCGCGTTCACGCAGGTGCCGGCGCATTCGACCTCCTCCCACGAGAGATCGCCGCTCGCCGAGAGGTGGAACGGCTCCTCGTGGATGCGGCTCTTGCACACCTTCATCAGGTCACCGGCGCCGCGCAGCATGCAGGGCGTGGTGCCGCACACCTGGATGTGCGCCCGCTTGCCGACCGGCTGGAGCTGGAACTGGGTGTAGAAGGTGGCGACCTCATAGACGCGGATCGGCGCCATGCCCAGCATGTCGCCGACAAGGCGCATCGCCGGCTCCGACAGCCAGCCGCCGGCCTGCTCCTGCGCCCGCATGAGCAGCGGAATCACCGCGCTGGCCTGCCGGCCGGGCGGAAATTTCGCGATGGTCTTCTCGGCCCATGCGAGGTTCTCAGCCGTGAAAGCGAAGCTCTCGGGCTGGACCTCTCTTGGCGCAAGCCTACGGACAGACATGCCGTACCCTTCCGATCGAACCGCGTCCCCTGGGGATCAGCGGTCCACTTCACCGAACACGATATCCAGCGACCCGAGGATCGCCGAAATGTCCGCGAGCATGTAGCCGCGGCACAGGAAATCCATCGCCTGGAGATGCGCGAAACCGGGCGCGCGGATCTTGCAGCGATAGGGCTTGTTGGTGCCGTCGGCGACGAGATAGACGCCGAACTCGCCCTTGGGGGCCTCCACCGCGGCATAGACTTCGCCGGCCGGAACGTGGAAGCCTTCCGTGTAGAGCTTGAAATGGTGGATCAGCGCTTCCATCGAGCGCTTCATCTCACCCCGCTTGGGCGGCACGATCTTGTTGTCGACCGCCGAAACCGGACCGGGCTCGCGCAGCAGGCGCTCGCAGCACTGGCGCATGATCTCGGCCGACTGCCGCATCTCTTCCATGCGGATGCAGTAACGGTCGTAATTGTCGCAGTTCTTGCCGATCGGAATATCGAATTCCATCTCGTCATAGCACTCGTAGGGCTGCGACCGGCGCAGGTCCCACGCCGCCCCCGAACCGCGCACCATGACGCCGGAGAAACCCCAGGCGAAGGCGTCCTCGAGCGAGACGATGCCGATGTCGACATTGCGCTGCTTGAAGATGCGGTTGTCGGTGAGCAGGCCTTCGAGATCGTCCATGAACGCGGGGAAGGTCCGCGTCCAGGCGAGAATGTCCTCGACCAGTTGGCGCGGCAAGTCCTGGTGGACACCGCCGGGCCGGAAATAGGCGGCGTGCATGCGCGAGCCGGAGGCGCGCTCATAGAACACCATCAGCTTCTCGCGCTCCTCGAAGCCCCACAGCGGCGGGGTGAGCGCGCCGACGTCGAGCGCCTGCGTGGTCACGTTCAGCATGTGGGAGAGGATGCGCCCGATCTCGGAATAGAGCACGCGGATCAACTGGCCGCGCCGCGGCACCTCGATGTCGAGCAGCCGCTCCACAGCAAGGCAGAAGGCGTGCTCCTGGTTCATCGGCGCGACATAGTCGAGCCGGTCAAAATAGGGCACGGCCTGCAGATAGGTCTTGGCCTCGATCAGCTTCTCGGTGCCGCGGTGGAGCAAGCCGATATGCGGGTCGACGCGCTCGACGATTTCGCCGTCGAGTTCAAGGATGAGGCGCAGCACGCCATGCGCCGCCGGGTGCTGCGGGCCGAAATTGATCTGGAAGTTGCGAACGGCGGGGTCGATCTTGCCGGGTGCGTTCATCGCTCGTACCTCAGCCCGCCTTCGGGGCGGTTGCCTTCTCGTCGCCCGGGAGCACGTATTCCGGCCCCTCCCACGGCGACAGGAAGTCGAAGTTACGGAACTCCTGGGCGAGCTTCACCGGCTCGTAGACCACGCGCTTGCGCTCGTCGTCATAACGCACCTCGACGAAGCCGGTGGTCGGGAAGTCCTTGCGCAGCGGATAGCCGTCGAAGCCGTAGTCGGTGAGGAGCCGGCGCAGCTCCGGATGGCCGGAGAACAGGATACCGTACATGTCGAACGCCTCGCGCTCGAACCACAAGGCACCCGCGAACACGCCCGTGGCGGACGCCACCGGCGTCGTCTCGTCGGTCTCCACGCGCACCCGGACGCGGGCGTTCAGCGTCGGCGACAGCAGGTGGTAGACGACGTCGAAGCGCTTCTCGCGCCGGGGCCAGTCGACACCGCAAATGTCGATGAAGCTCACGAAGCGGCAGGACGGGTCGTCGCGCAGGAAGGTCAGCAGCTTGACGACCTCGCTCGCCGACGCCACCAGCGTCAGCTCGCCATAGGCCACGATGACCTCCGCGACCGCGTCGGGAAGGGCTTCCTTCACATGCGCGCCCAGCTCTTTGAGCGTATCGTCCATATCGCTTTGAACCATGTCGCCTCGAACCCTCAGCGCTCGATCGTTCCGGTGCGGCGGATCTTCTTCTGCAGCAGCAGCACGCCGTACAGCAGGGCTTCCGCGGTCGGCGGGCAGCCGGGGATGTAGATGTCCACCGGCACGATGCGGTCGCAGCCGCGCACGACCGAATAGGAATAGTGGTAGTAGCCGCCGCCATTGGCGCAGGAGCCCATCGAGATGACGTAACGTGGCTCCGGCATCTGGTCGTAGACCTTGCGAAGCGCGGGCGCCATCTTGTTGGTCAGCGTGCCGGCAACGATCATCACGTCCGACTGGCGCGGCGACGCGCGGGGCGCGAAGCCGAACCGCTCGACATCGTAGCGCGGCATCGACGTCTGCATCATCTCGACCGCGCAGCAGGCGAGGCCGAAGGTCATCCACATCAGCGAGCCGGTACGGGCCCAGTTGATCAGGTCGTCCGTCGCGGTGACCAGGAAGCCCTTGTCGGCAAGCTCCGCATTCACCTCGACGAAGAACGGATCGGTCGCGCCTACCGGACGGCCGGTATTGGGGTCGATAATGCCCTTGGCCGCCGGGGCGACGAGAGGGCTATTCGCGCTCAATCCCATTCGAGCGCTCCCTTCTTCCACTCATAAACGAAACCGACGGTCAGCACGCCGAGGAACACCATCATCGACCAGAAGCCGAAATTGCCCAGTTCCCCGAACGTAATCGCCCAAGGAAACAGAAACGCGACCTCAAGGTCGAAAATGATGAACAGGATGGCAACCAGATAGAAGCGGACATCGAACTTCATGCGCGCATCGTCGAACGCATTGAAGCCACATTCGTAGGCCGACATCTTCTCCGGATCGGGTCGGCTGAAGGCCACCAGAAATGGCGCGACCAGAAGCGCAATGCCGATGACCGCCGAAACACCGATAAAGATCACGACGGGCAGATAATCCTGAAGCAGGCTGCTCATGGATGGTCTCCTCCCTCGCCAGGACAGGTCATCGGGCGTGCGATCGCAGTTGCGAAATATTCAAAGCACGCGGCAGGCTTATCGCACCACCCTGACTGAGGCAAGGGCATCCGCCGCCAATCGCGCAGGTCTGGTATACAGAATTCACAGCTTGCGGGCGAGGGTTGCACCCGCTGGGGCACTGTGCCGCCAAGACGCGTAAATTGACGCCAGACAATGCGATTTCACGCCTGTTTGACGACCGGCGCCCTGCCCCACGTCGATCGTGTCGGTCCCCGCCCGGCGGACACGCGCGTGGTAGCGGGTTCGGGGAGCCCGTTTGCGGTGTGATCCGCCGCCGGCGGGAGCGCTCCCGGCGGCGGCTTGGTTTCGGCCTGCACTGCGGCCGCGCCACAGGGCGTGGGACACTGCGTCCCCGGCCCTGGCGCGCGGGTGCCGTCAGCGCCGGCACCAGATTTCGGCGTCGATCTGGCCGGCAAGCTCCGGCATGGTGGCGGCGGTGAAGACCGGCTTCTTGCCGGCGCGGCGCTGCTCCAGATAGTCGCGCGTCAACCGCGCGACCAGGCCCGAGAGCAGGACGATTGCGATCAGGTTCACCGTCGCCATCAGCCCCATCGAGGCATCGGCCGCATTGAACACCGTCGCCACCGATTCGTGGGCCCCCCAGATCACCATGGCGAGCACGCCCACACGGAGCACCGCCCGCCCTGTATGTCCTCCGACACCGAGATAGACCAGCGCCCCCTCGGCATAGGAGTAGTTGCCGATGATGGAGGTGAAGGCGAAAAAGAAGATCGCCACAGCGATGAAATAGGGGCCGATCCAGCCGATGTGGTGGTTCATCGCCGCCTGCGTGAGCTGCGTGCCGGTGAGGCCCGAGCCGGGCTCCAGCAAGCCCGAGAGCAGGATGAGCAACGCCGTTGCGGTGCAGATGAGGATGGTGTCGATGAATACACCCAGCGCCTGCACGAATCCCTGGCTCGCCGGATGATGCGGATCGGGCGTGGCGACGGCGGCGATGTTCGGCGCGGACCCCATGCCGGCCTCGTTGGAGAACAGGCCGCGTTTCACCCCGTTGAGCATCGCCGCGGCGACCGAGCCGGCGACGCCGCCGGCGGCCGGTGCGAAGCCGAAGGCGCTGGCGATGATCAGCGAGAACAGGCCGGGGACCTCGCCGATATTCATCGCCACCGCGAACAGAGCCATGCCGAGATAGCCGACCGCCATGAACGGAACCACGATTTCGGCGACACGGGCGATGGTGGCGATGCCACCGAAGATGATCACCCCGGTCATGATGGCGAGCACCAGCCCGCTGCCCAGCTTGGGGATGCCGAAAGCACCTTCCATGGCGTCGGCGATGGAATTGGCCTGCACCGCGTTGAAGACGAGGCCGAAAGAGAGGATCAGGCAGACCGAGAATACCGAGCCGGCCCAGGGGGCCTTGAGGCCCTTCGCCATGTAGAAGGCCGGGCCGCCGCGATAATGGCCGTCTTCGTCCTTGATCTTGTAGAGTTGGGCCAGGGTGCTTTCGGCATAGGCGGTGGCCATGCCGAGCGCGGCCACCACCCACATCCAGAAAATGGCTCCCGGCCCGCCGAGATAGAGCGCCACCGCCACGCCGGCGATGTTGCCGGTGCCAACGCGCGAGGCCAGGCTGGTGCAGAGCGCCTGGAAGGGCGTGATACCGGCGCGGTCGGCCTCGCTCGCGCCCAGGATCGAGCGGATCATCTCGGGGAAATGGACGATCTGAAGGAACTTCAGCCGGACGGTGAAATAGATTCCCACCGCCAGCAGGCCATAGATCAGCACATAGCCCCAGAAGACCGTGTTCAGAAAATCGATGATCGTGTCCATGGCCGCCCCGCGTTGAATCCTCACGCCCGATCATAGAGCGCGGATACCACGCGACACGACGGGTCATTCAGATGTCACACAGGCATTTTCCGTTCCAGAGCACGGCGGTACCCGGCCGGAGGTGACCAGGGCTATGCCAAAGCGCCCGGAATACCGGATGCCAAGCGATCGGGGAATCGATACGCCGGCCGACGCCGCGCGGCGGACATGCGCTGGGGGGACGCTTGGCGCGAGCGACAGGCGGCGACGCTGGCGCGACGATGGGGACGGGCCGGCGCTATTCCATGATCTGCGGCGTGCCGCAATTGGGCGGAGCGCAGTCGGGAAGCTTGATCTGCGCGTCCTTGCCTTCCGGCGGCGGCCCGGGCAGCGGCACCAGTTCACCGGTCTGCGGCTGCGGCGCGTCCGGCCCGAGGCTGTCGACAAAGGGACCGGGAGATGGCTGGGATGGCGCGCCGGGCGGCGGATTCAGCCCATCTTGCGCGAGCCCCGGCGTTGCCGGCGCGGCCAGCAGCAGGACACACGCCAGAACGCCGGCAAACGGAACTGTTTTCATCACACGCCCTCTCCCTGCCCGAGCAAGGGGGATTTCTAGCAGGCCGTGCGCCCGCGCAAAAGCCGTAGAAACCCGAAACCGGCCGGCTCGCCAGAGGCCATGAGGTCCAGGGACCGCTCCGCCCTCAGGCGTGGCCGCCGCGCAACATGCCGGATGGCGATGCTGCGGCACCCCCGCCGGAGAAGCGCCCCCTGGCCTCGCGGCGGCATGCCAACCCCGCCCACGTCAGGTTAGGGCGTCAGGACGCCAGTTCGGACAGAACGATATCCGCTCTCGCCTGAACGCCAAGCTTGGGAAGCAAACGAATCCGGTAGCCGAGCGTGCGATAGGCCGCCATCAGGCGGTCGAATTCGGCCACGGCGTCGAAGTACCCATGTCTGCGCTCGGGATCGCCGGCAAAAATCTCGCGCCAGGGCGGCACCATGAACACAAGCGGATGGTAGCGGCAGCTATCGGCGCACGTCCGAAGCGCCGGTCGCTGCGCAAAATGCTCCAGCGCTGCGGCGGCATCGATCAATCCGCGGTCGAAGAACACCCGCCCGGGTACCCGCACCGCAGCCAGATAGTCCTTTCTGGCCAGATCCTGCGCCCGGCTGGCGAAGGCGATCATGTCGACCCAGGGCAAGGCGACACCGCCTTCCGCCAGTTGCTCCCTCACGACCCGGCGCCCCGGCTCATCCACCACCGCATGGCCACGGACGCGCAGTTCCTCCAGCAAGGCGGACTTGCCGCCGCCGGAGCAGCCGGAGATCACCACAAGCTGGTTCATCGCACTCCCTCTGCGGGATCATCCATCGTGGTGGACGCGCGCACAGTGAGCGGAGTTCCCTCGCATCCTGCCCGGCCCGGCAGGCGGGCGACAGCGACAGATCAGGAATGGCCGGCCCGAAACGCGCGAAGAGGGGGAGAGTCGGGCAACGCGCCGAAAAAGAGCAAGTCGGTAGCCCACGGACATCCAGCCCGTTACGTGGCGGACGAAACCCTGGGAAACGTGGCCGATCCGCTGAACTGGATGGCGGGAGTGACGGGGCTCGAACCCGCGACCTCCGGCGTGACAGGCCCACTGGAACCTCAGCATCTGCAACGGGTGCTCCAACTCGGGAGGCGCCGCAAAGCGTTGAAGACGGCAACGTAGTTGGAACGCCCCCTCGCCCACCGAATCGCAGACCAAGAACGCGAAACCCCGCGGCCGGTGGCTCGGCGCGCGGGGTCGATGCGAAGAACATTGGGCAGGAGAAGCGTAGAGAAACTAATCGAACTAACGACTTTTCGCAAGCTCCGCTTATTGGCGTGTATGACGGCCGCCACCGCATCGGCTCCGTCGTACAGCTCTCCGAGCGCAGATTCGCCGCTCTCGGTCTCGACGGCGCCGACCTCGGCCGCTTCGGCACGATCAAGGCCGCGTCCCGCGCCATCCCGGGAGGTGCGGCATGACCCACCGGAAATACTCCCAATGGATCGTCTCTGTCGTCGCTGCACCTGACCTCTCCGCAGAGACGAAGATCGTTGCAGTGCGGCTCGCGCTGTGGCGTGAAGGCGGCTGGGCGAACCCCTCGCTCGACGTCATCGCCAACGCCGTGGCCTTGGAGCCCAAGGCGGCAGAGGGGGCTATTGCCGCCCTTGAGGCGGCCGGATGGCTCGGGCGAAAGTTCCGCGGCACCGGCAAGCACGCCACCATCTACACGCTCCTCTTCGACCACGTGAGCGAAGACGAGGCTCCCGGTTCCAGCGCTGACCAACCGCCCGATCGTGGCCATGTGGCGATCCACCACTATGATGGCACCGACTTCGGCGCCGAGGATCGATACCTCGTTGTCCTGGTCGCGCCGGACGGCCGCTGGTGGCCCCGTGGCCGATACCTGAGGCAACGGCAGAACGCCGCCGACGAGGCGCAGGGCCTCGCCATCATGCGGGAACTGCGGTTCGAGCCGACGCCGATCAAGGCTGGCACTTGGTCGGGGACTGCCGCGACGTGCTGGCTACTGGGGGGCGAAGAATGATCGCCGCCTCTCGAGAACATCACCTTCCCGCCGCCGTGATCGATTCCCGGCTCCACGATGCCGCGACTGTCGCGGCAGCCGCGCGCGTCGTGCCGGACGACGCCAAACGGCTGACAGTCGGCGGGGCCCAGCTCGGGTATCGCCGCAAGGCCAGCCGCGGCGGCGGCTTCGTACTCGCCTCCCGCCGGCTGCACGAAGTCGAACGGATCATCATGTTGCGGCATGGCGGGCCCGTCGACACTGACGATGCGGAATCCTACTTCGACGTCGTCCTGCATTGCTTGCTCCCCCGCGAGCTTCAACGAGCAGCCGGTCGGCCGGATCCCGTCGGGCTGGTAATCGCTGGTGTCGCGACCTGGTGCAGCCGCTGGCTGCCGGGCCTCCCTCGATACGAGATTACCTTGGCGATCGAGGCGGCAATCGCCGAACCCAAGTTTTTCCGTGCGGATACCGCGGCGCGAATGCTGCGTCTTCGGATGTCCGAGAGGCTGGCTGCCGACGTTACGACCATTGGCGCCATCGATGCCGACGCCGGAGAGCGCGCCCGCCTGAGCAAGGAACGCCAAGCAGCCCGTTCCAAAGCGCGGCGGGCAGAAGCCCGCGCCGCCGGCGAGGTCAAGCCCAGGGCCGAGTATGAGGCTGGATCGGTCGCGGCCGAATGCCGGCGGCTCGGCATCTCGAGAGCCGCCTTTTACAAGAGGCGAAAACGCGCTGCTGAGGTGGCGGCTGAAGCCGCCCTCCACGAGCCAAAAGCCGAGGTTAAGGCGCCGGTTTGCACGTCCCTTTTGAGCAAGAAAGTAAGCGGAGCTTCGCTTCGCGTCGCGAACGGCACCTGCAAACCACAAGTGGCCGCCCCTGCTTCGATCGCTGCCACCGTCACCAAGGTCATACCGCGCGACGGAGGCGCCTCCCGGCGCCGCGCCGCCAGAACCGACCGAGATCATCGCCCACCGGAGGGAGCACAAGTGACCGACAGCAGGACCAAAGCGGCGTTCCCGCCGCGGACGAAGGTGCCGTACAAGTCAAAAACCGTCGCCGCCCGCGAGATCATCAACAAGCATCTAGTCCGCAGCGGGCGACCGCCGATCCCGGATGAGGTTTCTGACCGAACGTTCGCTGTCGCGTTGGACGCGATGGAATTGGCGACCGTCGCCGTGCTCGGCGGCATGTGGAGCTACAAGGGCTCGCCTATCACTGATCGCTACGACCCAGGCTCGGCCCTCGAGAGATTTGAAACAAACGGGTTTCTTAATAGCATCGCCCTGATTCTCAAGCAGGCAGACAGCGACGCTCGCCGGGCAAAGCAGCCGCCTCGGTCCGTGTTCCCGCCTGCGGCTCCGGTCACCGGCGAGGGCGCGAGCCCGACCGTCACCAGCACCGAGGGGGCAGAGTGATGCCGAAGGGCAACACCACGGCGGCAGGGTCCTTCCCGGGGCCACAGAGGGCGGGGACGCCGCGCCCCGGAATATCGCTCTCGAAACGGGCCGCAAAGGGGGCTCCGCCGCCGTTCGGGGCGCCGCTGACAGCGGACGAGATGGGCGCGCTGCTCGGAATTGCTCCGCGAACGGTGCGGGAACTGGCGGGCCGTGGCGTTGTCCTGCGGGCCGGCAGGGGCCGGTATGACGCCGCGGGATCGGTGGCGAGCTATTGCGCGCACCTCCGCGAGCAGGCAGCCGGCCGCGCCGGCGATGCGCAGGCAGGCCTCACCAGCGAAAGGGCGCGCCAAGCGCGGGAGCAGGCGGACCACCTGGCGCTGAAGAACGCCGAGATGAGGCGCGAGCTTTTGCCTGCCGCCGAGGTCGAGCGGGCATGGACGGAGGTTCTCCGCGACATCCGCGCCCGGATGCTGGCGGTGCCGGCGCGCTGCATGGCTAGGCTGGGGAGGCTCTCGCCGTCCGAAGGGGCGATCCTCGATGAGGAGGTGCGCGACGCGCTACAGGGGGCGGCTGATGCTTCTTGAGCTTGAACGCCGGGCGCGCGCCGCCCTTCGACCGCCGCCGCGCCTGCCGCTCTCCGAATGGATCGAGCGGCACGTCGTGCTTCCGGCCGATGTCTCCGCCTTGCCCGGGCCGGTCCGGCTCTACCCCTTTCAGCGCGGAATAGCCGACGCCATGGGCGACCCTGCCGTTGAACGCGTGACGCTGGTGAAGGCGGTGCGCGTCGGCCTCTCAACCCTCATGGCCGGCGGCCTGGCGTCGTTCGTCGCCAACGAGCCGGCCCCGGTGCTGATGCTTCTGCCCACCGAGGCGGACGCCCGCGATGCGATGGTTTCCCAGATAGAGCCGCTCTTCGACGCCAGCCCGTCGCTTGCCGGCTTGCTGGCGCCCGATGGGGATCGAAACACGCTGCTGTCGCGCCGGTTCGCCGGCGGCAGCCTGAAGATCGTGGCAGCGAAATCGCCCCGCAACTTGCGGCGCCATAATGTTCGCGTGCTGCTGATCGACGAAGCCGACGCCATGCTTCCGGGGCCGGAGGGCAGCCCGATCCTGCTGGCGGAGAAGCGCACGATCAGCTTTGGGAACCGCAAAATCATCATCGGGTCGACCCCGCTGCACGAGGAAACCAGCAACGTCTTGCGGTCCTATGCGGCCAGCGACAAGCGCGTTTTCGAGGTGCCCTGTCCGCATTGCGGCCATCGGTTCGAGCTGCTGTGGCGGCATATCCAATGGCCGGAAGGCAAGCCCTCGGAGGCGCACGCCGTCTGTCCGGAGAACGGCTGCGTGATCGAGGAAGTCGACAAGCCTGCCATGGTGGAAGCCGGCCGCTGGCGCGCCACGGCGCCGGAGGTGCAGGGGCATGCCGGCTTCCGACTGAACGCACTCGTGTCGCCCCTCCCGAATGCGTCCTGGTCGAAGCTAGCTGCCGAATTCCTTGCCGCGAAGGATGACCCGGAGACGCTTCAGGTTTTCGTCAACACGATCCTTGCCGAGGGCTGGAAGGACGGCGGTGAGGAGGTGGACGAGGCCGCGCTTCAGGCGCGGGCCGAGCCGTTCGGGCTGGAGGCTATTCCGGCGGACGTGCTGGCGATCACCGCTGGATGCGACGTGCAAGACGATCGGATCGAGGTCACGCTGTGCGGCTGGAGCCATACCGAGCTATTCGTGCTCGGACACGTCATCGTCTGGGGCTCCCCCGACGATGATACGACGTGGCTTGAACTCGACGCGCTCCTCAAGAGCCGGTGGAAGCATCCCGCCGGCGGTCTCCTGAAGGTCGACGCCGCCGTGGTGGACGCGGGCGATGGTGATTGGACCGAAAGGGTCTATGCCTTCTGCTTTCCGCGCGCGGTTCGGCGCATCATGGCCGGAAAGGGCGTCTCTGGCGCCCGCCCTGCCATCCAAGCGAGCAAGACCAAGGTGCGCGGCGGGCGGCTGTGGATTGTTGGTGTCGACGGCATTAAGACGACGCTGGCGAACCGGCTGGCTCGCGGCCGGTCGATCCGGTTCAGCGAGACGCTGGAACCCGCATGGTTCGAACAGCTCACCTCAGAGCGCAGAACGGTGCGGTACTTCAAGGGCCAGCCGATCCGCCGCTTCGAGCGCATTCCCGGCCGGCGCGCCGAGGCGCTGGATTGCGTCGTCTACGCCTATGCCGCTCGGCACGCCCTCACCCTGAACTGGACCGTGCGCGAGGAAGAGGTGAAGGGCGCGAGCACTCCGCCGGTGGCGAGGCCCGTCACCGTGTATCGCTCGCGGTGGATGGACGGATAGCTCCTCGATTTGCAATCGTTATTCAACAAACGTATTATCGTTTCGTTGGTAACGATTCGAGGTCGCTATGTCGTCACTTCTGAAGCCATCACAGGCCGCTGCCCTGGCAAGCGTTGCGCCCGAAACGTTGCGCGCATGGCGAGCTTCAGGGCGGCTGACGTTCGGCATGAGCGAGGACGAGCTTCGACACCCTCGGTACCGGGTCAGCGAAGTGACCTACCTCGCGCTCGTCAAGGCGCTCACGACGGCCGGGCTTAGCTTGGGTTGTGCCTTCGAGCTCGCCAATCGCGCGGAATCGACGATCAACGAGCTGGCGGCGGGGCATCGCGACTGGTCGAAAGTCTATGTAACTCTTCATCCGCGCTATCCTGGCGAGTGGCAGGGTTACTCGATCCCATTTGCGCCATATGCATCCGAGCCGGATATGGATCGCGGCATCGAGGTGATGGTGACGATCGATCTCGCGGCGATCTGGCGGCGAGTGTCCGCCGCAGCTGCAGCCATCCCGGCGGAATGAACATGGCGCCCGGCCTCCTCACCCGCGTTGCCAATCGGCTGCTCGGCCGCTCCTATGATGGCGCTGCCGGTGGCCGTCGCTGGCGTGGGTTCCGGGGGATGCCCGATCTCCGTGCGGCGCAGATGGCAGCGCGCGGGCCGATGGCCACGCGAGCGCGGGCGTTGGTCGCAAATAACGCCCTCGCGGCATCCGGAGCGGAGGCTTGGACGAGCGCTCTTGTGGGCTCCGGCATCAAACCTCAATCAGCGCACCCCGATCCCGCGATCAGGGCGGCGCTGAACGCCGCTTTCGAAAGGTGGACGGACGAGGCCGATGCCGACGGGCTCACGGATTTCTACGCGCTGCAAGCCCTCGCGGCCCGCCGGCTGGTGGTCGACGGAGAGAGCTTCGGCGCCTTCATGTTGGACGGCCGAGGCGCACTCCGGGTGAGGCTGCTGGACGCCGAGCAGGTCGACGCCTCCCTGACGAGCTACAGCGCCGCCGGCGCTCGCATCGTAGCAGGGGTCGAGTTCGACGCTGCAGGGCGCCGCACCGCGTACCACATTCGCAGGGAGCGGCCGGGGATGCCGCTGGCCTCGCCGCTGCAAACGGTGCGTGTCGGCGCCGACGACGCATTTCACCTTCTCCGCCCCGAGGTTGCGGGTCAGGTCCGCGGCGTCAGCTGGTTTGCGCCGGTCCTTCTCCGATTGGCCGACTATGACAGCGCCGCTGACGCACAGCTTACCCGCCAGAAAATCGGCGCGTTGTTGACCGGATTCGTCACCTCCACGGACGGCGAGGTGCCTTTCGACGGCGAGGAAGCCGGCCCCGGAATGCTGGAAGGCGGGCTCGAGCCGGGCACGCTGAAGGTGTTGGCGCCGGGGCAGGATGTCAGCTTTTCCGACCCCGCCGAGATCGGTCAAGAGGCGATTGAGTTTATGAAGGTAACGGCGCGCGAGATCGCCGCCGGCCTGGGCATTCCCTACGAGCAACTGACCGGCGACCTTTCCGGGGTCAACTATTCGAGCATCCGCGCGGGTTTGGTCGACTTTCGCCGACGTGTCGAGGCTCTCCAATACGGAGTTCTGGTGTTCCAGATGTGCCGGCCGACCTGGCGCCGGTTCGTCACCGCCGAAGTGCTGGCCGGCCGGCTCTCCGCGCCCGGCTTCTTCACCGATCCAGCCCCCTATCTGGCGGCCAAATGGATCACGCCGAAGCGCGAGTGGGTCGACCCCAAAAAGGACGTGGAGGCGGAGATTTCCGCGATCGGGGCGGGGCTGATGTCGCGCCGCGAGGCGGTGGCCGCGCGCGGCACTGACATCGAGGCCCTCGACGCCGAGATCGCCAGCGACAAGGCCCGCGCCGAGGGCCTTGGCCTCACGTTCACCGCCGGCCTCGCGCCGACCATCGAGGTTCCCGCCAATGTCGATTGAGCTCGTGACCCGATACGCGCCGCTGGCCCCCGCCGGCCCGTCGACCTTCGACCCGCAGACCCGCAGCATGAGAGCCGTGGTCGCCGCTGGCGCCGAGGTGGAGCGCTACGATGCACGCGGGCGCTACGTCGAGGTCTTGGACCATCGCGGCATCGTCATCCCGCCCGGCGGCAGCGTGCCTCTGCTGAACGCCCACCGGCGGTCTGATCTTGGTGATGTCCTCGGAAGCGCCACCGACATCGCTGCCAAGGGCGCGACCGTCGAGGCAACCCTGACCCTCTCGAGCCGCGACGACGTGGCGCCCATCGCAGCCGACATCGCGGCCGGGCACATCCGGGGCGTCTCGGTAGGCTACCGCGTGCTCGCACGAACCGAAACGACCGACGCGGCCGGCGGGCGCCGCGTGACGGCCACACGATGGGAGATCGCTGAGGTCTCCCTCGTGCCAATCCCCGCCGACCCCCGTGCAACCATTAGGGAAGCCCCCATGACGACGCCCACCGAGCCGACCCCGAACCCCGCCCCGGCTCCGGCCGTGGTGAATCCTCCGCCCGCCGACACGGCGACGCGGGCTTCCATCAACCTCGAAATCCGCTCGATCGCCGCGGTCGCCGGCCTCGACCAGGGCTGGATCGACAGCCAAGTCGACGCCAACGCCACCGCCGAGGCGGCACGGGCCGCCGCCTTCGAGGCGATGCGAGCTCGCACCGCTCCGGCCGGCACCATCCGCACCGCCACGGTTGTGCATGACCATGGTGACCCGATCGCCATCCGCGCAGCGATGTCCGACGCGCTGGCGCACCGGATGGCGCCGAGCCTCTGCAAGCTGGAAGGGCGAGCCGCCGAGTTCCGGGGTTTCCGGGTTCTCGACATGATTGGCGATCTCGCCCAGGCTCGCGGCGAGCGGATCAACCTCCGCGATCAGGCAGCCCTCATGGAACGCGCGGTAGGCGCGCATTCAACCAGCGACTTCCCCCTGCTCCTCGCCGACGCGGCGAACAAGGCCTTGCTCGCGAACTACGAGGTCGCCGCGCCCACGTACCGACTGTGGGCGGCTCGGCGAACTTTCAGCGACTTCAAAGATACCAGCTTTCTTCGCGTAGGAGATTTCCCGCGCTTCGAGGAGACGAACGAAAACGGCGAGGTGAAGTTCGGCACGCTGTCCGAGAACCGTGAGAAAGTCCGGGCGAAGGAATTGAACGCGGGCCTCATCATCGGCCGCCGCGCGCTCCTCAACGACGACCTCGGCGCCCTGGCGGACTTCTCCTCGATGATCGCGCTGCGAGCTGCTGCTGACGAGAACAAGCGGGTCTATGATCTCCTCGCAGCGAATGCGGTCCTGTCCGATGGCGTCGCACTCTTCCACGCCACGCACGGCAACCTCGCCGGTTCGGCTGCGGCCATCAATGTTTCGTCGATCGGGGCGGCGGTGGCGGCGCTGCGGAAGCAGAAAAGCCTCGACGGCCTCCCGCTCAACCTCGCCCCCCGCTACCTGGTAACGGGGCCGGACAGCGAGCTCGCCGCCCGCCAGGTGCTGGCAGCGATCACCGCCGCGAAGTCTGGCGACGTCAATCCTTGGGCCGGCACGATGGAGCTGGTGGTCGACGCCAACATCGTGGGCACCGCTTGGTATATCTTCGCCGACCCGGCGGCCGCACCGACCGCCGTATATGGCTATGTCAGCGGCGCCGAAGGCCCGCAGATCCGCACGGAGATCGATTTCGATACCCGCGCGGTCAAGGTTGCTGCCGGGCTCGATTTCGGCGCGGGTGTCATCGACTTCCGCGGCGCGCAGAAGAACACGGGGGCCTGACATGGCGGCCTTCGACCCCTTCGCCTCCCATCAAGCCGACCTCACCGCGGTGGCGACGCACGCTGTCGATGTCGTGCCCTCCGACACGGTCGACCTCGCCGTGATCCCCCGAGCCATTTGGCTCGGGACCGGTGGCAACCTCCGGGTGACCATGAAGGGCGGCGAGGTCGTGACCTTCAAGAATGCCGAGCCGACGTGGTTCGATATTCGCGTCACCCGCATTTGGGCTACCGGCACGACGGCCGCCGACCTTGTGGCGGTGTGGTGATGTCGGAGATCGTCGCCACGCTCCAGGCGCAGCTCGACGGGCTTCGCGAGGCGCGAGCCTCCGGGCTCCGCCGAGTGCGCTTCGATACCGAAGAAATCGAATACCGAAACGACGCGGACCTCGCCGCGGCCATCGCTGACCTCGAGCGCCGCATCGCCAACTGTGGCGGCCGGCGCCTCCACACCGTGAAACTCTATTCCAGCAAAGGTTTCTGACATGCGAAACTTCATACAGCGCGGTGACGTCGTCACCGTCCCCGCTCCGACGGGCGGTATCCTCTCTGGTGCCGGCGTTCTCGTCGGTTCGCTCTTCGGCATCGCCTGCACCACCGCCGACGAGGGTGCCGACGTCGAGATCGACACCACAGGCGTGTACGAGCTGGCCAAAACGTCGGCGCAGGCCTGGGCCGTAGGCGCCAAGGTGTACTTCGACGCAACGAACAAAGTGGCAACGACCACGGCCAGTGGCAATTCGCTGATCGGCGTTGCCATGGCCGCCGCGGCGAACCCCAGCGCCACCGGCCGGGTTCGCCTGAACGGCGTCTCCGTCTGATTTTCTCTCCGCGGGGAGGTCATCGAGGGCCCGGCCGGTCCTGAAGGTGCGCAGCGTCCCCGCCGCTGAGATGTTGCGCGGCGCACCACGGCCAGGCGGCGAGCGGGGGGGCCCGCTCAACGATCGGCGCCGTCGCAGGGTTTTCCTGGCCCTGCTCCTGCCGATCTTGCCGGTCCGGGACTGAGCGCCTCGAGCGCCCCCGGGCCGGCCTTCGTCCTTCCAGCGTGGGAGCGACCTACATGATCGCGTTAACGCTTACCGAGCCCCTTGATGTCGAGGGCGGGCCGATCTCAACCGTGACCATCCGCGAGCCGAGCGGTCTGGCGCTGCTCGAGCTCGCCCTTCATGTCCCACTGCTGCGAGCATGGGCCGGCGCCGACGCCGAGGCGCGTAAAGCCGGCCGGCGGGTATTCCCGACCAGCGCCGTTTTCCGCGCGATGGTCGTTGTGGCCGGCGCCCTGACGGGAATCGGCACGGAGCGCGCCGGCAAGCTTCTTTTCGCCGATATCGACAAAATTGTCGCCAAGGGCGCCCGGCTGATCGCCAAAGCCATGGCCGCAGAGCCGCCGCTGGCCCGGGCACCTCGTCACCCCACACCGCCCGCCGGCGCGGGCTGAGAGAGCCAAGCCATGACCTCCGACACCTTCTCCCTGCCTGACGTCCCCGTCGTCGACGAGGCTGCTCCGTCCACCGCTCCCTTTGATGCTCCCGTCGTCCCGCAGGTAGATGATCTGCCCGAGGTCGAAGCCACTGACGGCATCACGGATGAGCCGCCGCTCGTGGAGCATGCGGCAGAGGTCGATTCCCCGGCCATCACATATCTGCGCCCGGCCGGGGTGACGGTGCGCCTGGCGCACCCCTTCAAGATCGGGGAACGCTGGGTCGAAGAGGTCCACCTGCCGCCAGTGAGCCTCGGCGTTGCCCTCGATGTGCAGGCCGGCCTTCACGAAACGCTGATGGATATCTTGATCGCCAGCACAGGCGAGTCTCTCGCCCTCTTCCGCGCCCTCCGCGGCGGTGACGAAGAAGCCGTGATCGGCGCCTTCCTTCCCCTGCTGCCGGCATCGATCCGCGGCGTCATTGACGGTGCCCGCTGATGGCCTCGCTGACGAGTATCCTTTCGGTTCGATTGGTCGACGGCGTTTCCGGCCCGGCCGCGAAGGCTGGCGCCTCGGTACGGCGCCTGCAGGGCACCGTCACTCGCGCGAGCACAGCGACGGCCGTCGCGGCAAGGGCGAGCGACGCCGCCACTCTGGCCACTACGCGCGTCCTCGGAACTGTTGGCGGCATTGCCGGCGCTGCCATGGGCATGCGCGCCGCGATCAAGAGTTTCGCGGAGCTCGAGCGCCAGATGAACCGCGTCGGCATCACGGCGGGCGCGTCGACTAGCGAGGTGAGGGCCGCAACCACCGACATCGGCAATATCGCCGACAAGATCGGCGTTCCCCTCGACCAGGTCGTTTCGGGTCTCGAGGCTCTCGTCGCCGCCGGCCGGTCCATGCCCGAAGCCATGAGCTTCCTGCCCAGCATCGTCGCCACGGCGCATGCCGCCGGCGCCGAGACGAGCGACATCGCATCGACCGCTGATGCGCTGGCAGGATCCTTCAAGATCGCCGGCTCCGAGATGCAGCGAGCATTCGACATTTTGGTTCAGGGCGGCAACCTGGGGAAATTCGAACTCAAAGACATGGCGAGGTATTTGCCAAGTCTTGCGGCGAATGCCGCAGCCGTCGGCCTGCGCGGCGAAGAGGGTGTCCGCAAGCTGGTGGCTATGTTGCAGGTTATGAGGTCGCAAATGGGCTCTTCGGAAGAAGCCGCGTCGTCAATGTCGAATATTTTTGCGAAAATGGAGAGCCAAGAAACCGCCAAACGCTTCAAGAAATTCGGCGTCAATCTTCGCAAAGAGATGGCGAACGCTCGGCGTGAAGGCAAAGACCTTCTCGAGGTCTTCGTCGATCTCGCCGCCAAGGCGACGAAAGGAGATCTGTCCAAAATTCCGCAGCTATTTTCAGACATGGAGTTTGCCCGCGGCATGCGCGCCTTGCTGGCGCAGCGGGAGGAAGTCGGTCGGATCGAGGCCCAGCTGAAGAATTCCGCAGGATCGGTTGCCGGGGCGCTGTCGCAGCTCTCGGGTGACACGATGACCGAGCTCGATCGGCTCTCAAATAAATGGTCGGAATTCGTGCGAGAGATCGGCGCGCTTACTGCTGCGCCAGGTGTCGGCCTTATGGAAGGCATCCTGCAGGACATCCGCGGCGCCAAAGGGGAGCTCGATGACTTCTCCGACTGGCTGCGGTCGACGACGGGAATGTCCCTCGCCGACGTGATGGAGGTTGCCCGCAAGGGTTTGGGCATAGCCACGCCGGAGGAAAAGAAGGCCGCGAACGATCGCCGCGACGCTGAGCGCGCCAACCCGGACCTCGCCCGGGCCCGGGAGGTCGACGAGCGGAACGCCGCCCGCGGGAAGGAAATGGCGGCGATCGAGCAGAAGATTGCAGCAGCGCAAGCCGACTACGCCGCCCTCACACCGACGGCGAAGGATTTGGGCTTCGGCGCCGATATCCTCCGCGACATCGACAAGATGACCGAAGCGCTGAAGCGCCTTCGCGAGGCCTCCCAGTGGGATCGCATCGCCGCGGAAAACCTCCGCAACAAGCCGCCACCGGTTGAAGTCCCGATCGACGCCGCTTCCGGCCGGGCTTCGTTCCACGCCTGGAGAGCTCGGCAGGCAGAGAAGACCGCCCAGCCGGCGCCTCCGGCCGTACCAATGCCCGAGCCGAATCCGCTGCGCACCCCGGCCATCACGGTGCCGCCGGCATCATTTGATGAGCCGGCGCCGCCGAAGCCCTCCGGTGACCGCTCCGACGCCTCCGAAGGCGGTGCCGCGCTGCGAGAGCTCACCAGCACCGCGGGCGAGGCGAAAACCGCCCTCGATCAAGTCGGCGCCACCCGCGTCGCCCCTGCCATCGACACCGCGTCGGTGGACGAAGCCCTCGCGAAAATCCGGCTGCTCCGGAGCGAAATCGCGGCCGTTAATTCATCCACCATCGCGCCCCGCATGGGGCGCAGCGACCTCGGCCAAAGCCTTCGCGGCATTCACGCTGATACGGGAATCGAGTGATGAAGATCATCCTGACCGCCAACGACGCCGTGCTTCTCCGCTTTGGGACACGGCTCAGCGCCCTCGGTGCGACCGAAACGAAAGCTGTGATGAAGTCCGCGCTGTGGCGCGGCGGCAATCTGGCCCGCACCCAGGTCAAGCGGGCGCTCGTCAAACAGACCGGCATCAAGTACGGGCTGATCGACAAGGCGATGCAGACGAAGTTCCGCGACACCCCGCACCTCCTCTATGAGCTCGAGGCCACCGGCGACGAGACCAACCTGAACCTGTTCGGCGCCATCCAGCGGAAGAAGGGCGTATCGGCCCGGCCGTGGAACCAGCGCCGCACCTTTAAGGGCAGCTTCTTCGCCTACAACGGCCGCGTCTATCGCCGCCTGACGGAGAAGCGCGGCCCCATCAAGCCCCTCTACGGCCCGAACATCGGCCGCGAGCTGGTGAAGGACTACAGCCTGCGGGCATGGGAGGCCTTCCCGCCTTCGCTGGTGAAGCGCGTCGAGCACGAGATCCAGCGCCGCATCAAGGGCTGAGGCGCCGGCGCGACATCGGCCGGCGTCCAGGTCGATTCAGAAGGCGCAGCCTTCGGGCTGGCGCCGATGCGCGCCACGTTCATCTGCGCCGGCCGGCCCGTCTTCGGGTGGATGAAGGTGCGAGCCGGCTGAGGCATACTGTCGGAAACCGATAGTATGGGCGCCGGCCGGAGCTTCCCGACCATGTCCGCGCCAACCCCACATCGCCTTGCGATCTCGCGATCGGACCACGCCGCCCATTCCGCGTCGTCCAGCAGCCGCAGGACAGCGCGGCGCTTATCCCCGTTCCTGCGCGGCGTCGTATTCATCAGCCAGCCGCCGCTTGGCCCGCGCCTCAAGGGCGTAGGGGGTCTGCTCAGTTCGGAGCAGACCCCCTACGCATTCCGTATTCCCAGAATTTCTGGGGTTCAGTGACAGAGCAACTCGGTCAATCCAAATCTGGATCGACCCACGAGCAGTCCTACAGGGCGGTCCGCTGCTGACCTCAGGCGAGTTTGCCAGTTTGCGCCAGAAAGCAAACCCGCGCTCCGGCAGGAGAGCCTTGGGAGATCAGCGAGAACCTGCACCGCGCCGAGCTGACGAAGCTGGAGCGCGACGAACAGATTTCCCGCTGGGTTGAACTGATCGAGCTGAAGAGAATTTCTCGTCAACCTGACGAGAAAATAGAGCGGGGGCGCCCGGAGAGCGGGGTGGCGGCGGCCTCTCGTGAACTTGGCATTTCGGAGCCAGACGCCCGCCGCGCTGTCAACGTAGCGTCGCTCTCTGACGAAGCCAAAGAGGCCGCGCGGGAACACGGGCTAGACGATAACCGCACGGCCCTGCTCGAAGCTGCGAAGGCGCCGCCGCAGCGGCAGACCTCAGGCGCGCTTGGCGACGCTCGTCACCGGCACGCTTAGAAGGGCCGTCAGCTGAACTGCGCTAAGTGAGCGGCTCTGCGCAATCTCTCCAGCAAGCCGCTCGATCGCTGCCCGGTGCCGGCGGACCAGCGCGCGAGTATGCCCGCGAAGCCGCTCTTCGAGCTGCGCAGGGGTTCGCTCGCTGGGGATCTCTTCCAGCATGCGGCTGATCCAAAGCCGGTCGTCGCCGTCCCCGCCGTGGCAGTTGCCCAGGATCTCGATCTCGGCTTCCGCGCCCGCCATGTAGGCCAAGATGCGCCCCATGATCGCGGTCCGCTCGTCGCGCCAGCGCTCGCGCGCCTCCCAGGAATCAAGAATCGCCCATTGGTCCGGGATGATGACGTGCCCGGCGGCTTCGCCATCCGGCACGACCGTCATGCCCTCGACAGGAAGGCCGAGCGCGATGGCGATGACAGCGTGCCCCGCTTCGTGAACCTCGGTGTGACGTTCGATCGTCGCTGCCATCGTCATCCCTCCTTCGCCCCAGCTGCACGCGGTACGTTCACTCGCCAGCCGAGGGCGGCAGCAGCTGCTTGTCGCGCAGATGGGCGATAAGGAGGCGCTCGACGTATTGGGCCATGGTGCGCTCGTCGGCCTTTGCCGCCGCTTCCAGAGCCTCTTTCACGGCCGGCTCAACCCTCAGGGAAATCGCAGCAGTACGGGCCATGTGTGAACCTGTCATATGATGTGTGACGATGAGCGTTGACGTATTGCGTTCAATGTGAGAAGTCTACGTTCATCGTCATACATCGTCAACAGACGGTGAATCGCCACCACGCTTTCACGTTCTGGAGCTTCCCCATGTCGCGCAACACCGCGCCGGCAAACGCCGGCGGCATGCCTACCGAACGCGAGATCCTCGAGGCCTATCGGGAATGGCTGCACTTTGAGGCCCACCTGCTGGGCGTTGAGCTGTACCCGTCCCTCCCGCCCGCGAACGCTGCGCGGTGGGTGCCGCAGGGCACCTTCGCTGCGGGCTTCCACTTCCCGGAATCAGGGGCGGACGGCCGAACCTGGAGGGACGTACCGAAGCCGTCCACCCGCGCGGAGATGGTGCTGCGGGCGGTTGGCGTGCTCCGGCACCCTCAGTCGTCGTGAGGCTCTGGTCCGACCCTCCCTCCCAAATCTCTCAGGATGTCCGCGTGTCGGTCGACCTTCGCCTGCAAGGCTTCGACCATCGTCCAGAGCTCATTCACCGTGCCCACCGTTTCGACGAGTTCCTCTAGCGTCTTGAACTGGTCGAGCGACTTTTCGAGGCGCGAAACGATCTCGGCGTTCATCGAACGCCCGGTCTCTCGCGCAGCGGCCGCGAGGCGATCGCGCATTCCGGTAGGAAGTCGCAGCATCACCTTATCGGCGAGATCGCTTGGTGCCGGGGCCTTCGTCATCGCATCCCATCCGCATTTTTCAGATCGACATAAATTGACAGCATAGCGGCTATATGCGCAACTGCTGTCGAGACGCTTCCAGACGACATACAGGAGCCGCCCATGCCTTCCTCTCCCTCGCCCCAGATGAAGACCGAACGCGTCCACCTCATGATGGCCCCCGCGGACGTGGAGGCGATCGACGACGTTCGGTTCAACCTCCGCTTTGGCACCCGCGCGAAGGCCATTCGATTCCTCGTAAAGCGCGGCCTGGAGAATGTGGCGGCGGAAGCCGGCGGGCTGGCCCGCCTCCCGGAGAAGGGCGCGCGCTGATGTCCGCTCGTCGCTCCCAGATCGATCCGAGAGACGTGCCTGCCGCCATGGCAGCGCGGCGCCTCGGCATGACAGAGGACGCGTTTGCTCGAGCTCTGCCGAACCTGGTTGCGCGGGGGTTTCCGAAGCAGGATCCCGACACGACGAACTTCGACCTGGCGGCGATCGACCGTTGGTGCGACGCTCGACACCCTCACCTGTTCGGGGGCGGCGTGGAGATGGGCGCCCGCGATGCCCGGACGGTGGTCTCCGACCGAATCGCCATGATGAGGGCCGGCCATGGTTAAGCGCGGCTGGCCCCGTCACTACGTCGTCAAGCGTGGTCGAGCATTCTGGCAGCCCACGCCGACCATGAAACTGGCTGGCTTCCAGCCGGTCAGGCTCGGCGTCGATGGCCCTTCAGCATTCAAGATCGCCGAGGAATGGAACCGACGTTGGGACGCCGCCCGCACCGGGCAGGCGCCATCGCCGGCCCTTGCCTCGGCAAAGAACCTCTCGCCAGAGATGTCGGAGGAGTTGACGGTTTACCCTCCCCGCTCACTCGGCGCGGCATTCCGGGACTATCGGAAGACTGAAGAATGGCGCCTCAAGGCGCCCCGCACACGGGAAGACTGGTGGCGCGGCTGGAAGAGAATCAAGCCGGTGTTCGGCGACGTAGATCCTCGCACCGTTCGCCTCAACGATGTCAGCGCATGGCGTGCGGCGATTGAAGCGACGGTGTCCCTCCGAGAGGCGCACCGCGCGCTGAAGATCTGGCGTGCCCTGTGGAAGGTTGCCGCCGCGCTGGGCTTTTGCGTCCGCGATGCCGATCCATCCCTTGGTGTTCGCAACAGGGCGGCAGCTGGCCGCAACGCGACGTGGACAGAGGGCGAAGCCGTCCGACTGTTCAAGCGCGCTTGGCGAATGGGCTTCCATGGCCTGGCAGCCGTGATCGCCGTCGCTTGGGACACCCAGATGTCCCCCGGCGATGTCCGTGCCCTCCGGGCATCACAGTTCGCGCGTGGCGGCACCGGAACGGTCTTCTTCACACAGCGCGGCAAAACCGGCGTGCCCGTCGGTGGCGCCCTCAGCAGCCGCGCGATAGCGGCGCTGAGCGCCTATCTTTCGCACATAGGTGTCGAGTTGCATGGCGAAGCATTCATCTTCCGCAATCGCTCCGGAGCTCCCTACTCCAAAGACACCTTGGGCGATGATTTCCGAGACGTCCGCGCGGCGGAGTTTGGCGACGGCGAACGCCGAATGCTTGGCCACGATTTCCGCCGTTCGGGTGCAGTGGAAGCGATCGTCGGCGGGGCGCTTCCCGCCGAGGTTTCTCATGCCATGGGCAACACCCTGGCAACAAGCAACGCCCTCTTCGCGACCTACGTGCCGATCAATGCCGCGACGATCCAAACCGTTCTGAAGGCGCGCCGGAAGGGCCGCACATTGCTGGATTGAGAACAGACCGGGGCAGAAAGTTGGAACGCGCCGGTCTGGGAAGTTGGAACAGCCAGAATCGACTAATACCAAGAGGTGAGAAAAATGAATGATTGCAATCAGGTAGATGGCGGGAGTGACGGGGCTCGAACCCGCGACCTCCGGCGTGACAGGCCGGCGCTCTAACCAACTGAGCTACACCCCCGGGCGACGGTTCCGAAGCTTGGCCCCGCGTCGAGTGGGGCGGGTGTTAAGGCACGCCCTCGCAGGTGTCAAGCGGCGGTCCCCTGCCCCCTGTGAATAGTCTCACCCCGGCAGGTGGGGACGACGCGTGCCGAGGATGCCGTCGACCAGCGCCATCGCGGCAATCAGCAGCGGAACCGACAGGAACGTTCCCGCCGGTCCCCACAGCCAGGTCCACAGCGCCATGGACAGGAACACCGCGAACGGGTTGAGCGCCACCCGCCGCCCGATGATCAGCGGCGTGAGGAACTGGCCCTCGATGCTGGTGATGACCAGAAACGCCGCGGCCGGCAGCAGGCCCTGCACGATGCCGGGAAAGGTGACGATGCCGGCCACGGCCAGAATCACCGTCGTCACCGCCGGTCCGACATAGGGCACGTAGTTGAGCACGCAGGCGATCACGCCCCAGAGTGGCGGGTTGGGCAGACCGAGCGCCCAGGTCACCAGGGCGGTGGCGATGCCAAGGCCGATATTGATGAAGGTCGCCGTCAGCAGATAGGCCCCCAGCCGGTCCTCGATCTCGCGAAACACGCGCAGGGTGGCGAGTCGCGTGGTGCGCGGGGTCATCACCTGCACCACGCGGCGCTTTATCTGGATGCGGCCGGCCAGAAAGAACAGCAGTGAGCCCAGGAACAGGATGAACTCGCCGATCACCGGCGTGACCATCGCCACCACGCTGCCGAGCACCTGCGAATCGGCCACCTCCACCACCAGCGACGAATCGGCGACGCGGCCGATCGACTGGACCGATTCGACGACCGAACTGATGGTTTGCAAGGCCGGCTTCAGCGCGGCGAACCGCTCCCGGAGCGTCTCGCCGATTTCGGGGGCGCGGTCGGACCACTCGGCGAGCGGACCGGCCAGCGCCGCCGCCAGCCCGTAGAACAGGCCGGCAATGCCCAGCACCATCAACATGGAACCCAGCCAGGTGGGAACACCCCGGCGGGACAGCCCCTCGATCGCAGGGCCGATCACACTGCCGATGATGACCGCCGCGACGATGGGAATCAGCACGGCCCGGGCCACCACCATTGCGGCGCCCACCAACACGACGGCGCTGGCGATTATCGCGATCTGGCTGAGGCGGCGCCAGGCTCGTTCCGTCCGGCCCTCGGACGGCCCGCGCTTCGGCGCCACCGTTCCGCCGGTCACGCCACGCCCCATGTCGATCCCCATGTCTTCCCCCACATCTGCGCCTCACAACGTGCTGGAGGTATCGTCGGTTCCCGCCCTCCTCCATTGCATCAGCGACGTTTGGCGCTTATTGACGCGCGGCGTGGCGCTGAAGGGCGGCCGGGCGCATCGCGCCCCGGACAGCCATGAGCAAGGGAGCATGACCTTGGGCACGGCCCAGTCACAGAACACCTCCGTCGTCGAGACGACCGCGCGGGACATCAAGCTGCGCGAACGGGTGCGGCGCACGCTTGCCATCGAGGCCAAGGGCCTTGCCGCGCTGAGCGCCGCGATCGAGGCCGATCTTGGCGACGCGGTGGAAGGCGCCATCGGGTTCATCGAGCGGGCGCGCGGGCGCGTCATCGTCACCGGCATGGGCAAGAGCGGCCATATCGGGCGCAAGCTCGCCGCCACCTTCGCCTCCACCGGCACCCCGGCGCTGTTCCTGCACGCCGCCGAGGCGAGCCATGGTGACCTCGGCATGGTGACGCCCGACGACGTGCTGCTCGCCATCTCCTGGTCGGGCGAGACCTCCGAACTCGGCGACATCGTGCACTATGCCGGCCGCTTCGCCGTGCCGCTGCTCGCCATCACATCCAACGCGGAAAGCTCGCTCGGCCGCGCCGCCGATGTCGCGCTGGTGCTGCCGCGCGTCGAGGAAGCCTGCCCGAACGGCCTTGCGCCAACCACCTCCACCCTCATGCAACTGGCCATCGGCGACGCGCTGGCGGTGGCGCTGCTGGAGCGTCGGGGATTCTCGGCCTCCGATTTCCGGGTGTTCCACCCCGGCGGCAAGCTCGGCGCGCGGCTGCTGAAGGTCTCCGACCTGATGCACCAGGACGCGCAAATGCCGCTGGCGCGGCTCGGCACGCCGATGAGCGAGGTACTGATCGAAATCACCGGCAAGCGCTTCGGCTGCTGCGGCGTGGTGGACGATGCCGGTGCATTGATCGGCATCGTGACCGATGGCGACCTGCGCCGCCATATGAGCGGCGAATTGCTGGTCACGCCGGTGGAAAAGGTGATGACCTCCTCGCCCTTCGTGGTCGACCCGCGGGAACTCGCCAGCGCCGCGCTTGGGCAGATGAACCGCCGCCCGGTCCCCATCACCGTCGTATTCGCGGTGGCGGAGGGCAAGCCGGTCGGCATTCTCCACATCCACGACATCGTACGCGCCGGCGTCCTCTGACCCGCGCCCCACCAAGGAACATCTCATGAGCGGCTCTGGCGCCAACTCCGTGGTCTCCGTCGGCGATGTGCGCTTCGGCAATGATCTGCCGCTGGCGCTGATCGCCGGCCCCTGCCAGATGGAAAGCCGCGAACACGCGCTCGAATGCGCTGCCGCGATCAAGGAGATTGCCACCCGGCGCGGCATCGGCGTGGTGTTCAAGACCTCCTTCGACAAGGCCAACCGCACGTCCATCAAGGGCGCGCGCGGCATGGGCCTGAAGGCCGCCCTGCCCGTGTTCGCCGAGATTCGCGAGCGCTACCGCATGCCGGTGCTCACCGATGTGCACGAGAACGACCATTGCGCCCCAGTCGGCGAGGTGGTCGATATCCTGCAGATTCCGGCCTTCCTCTGTCGCCAGACCGACCTGCTCATCGCCGCCGCGGCAACCGGACGGGTGGTCAATGTGAAGAAGGGGCAGTTTCTCGCCCCCTGGGACATGAAGAACGTCGTCGCCAAGCTCACCGAGAGCGGCAACCCCAATGTGCTGGTGACCGAGCGCGGCGTGTCCTTCGGCTACAACACATTGGTCACCGACATGCGGGCATTGCCGATCATGGCCGCGACCACGGGCGCGCCGGTGATCTTCGACGCCACCCATTCGGTGCAGCAGCCCGGCGGACAGGGCACCTCGTCGGGCGGCCAGCGCGAATTCGTGCCGGTTCTGGCGCGGGCGGCGGTGGCGGTCGGCATTGCCGGCGTGTTCGTCGAAACCCATCCCGACCCGGACAAGGCCCCGTCGGATGGACCCAACATGGTGCCGCTGAACCAGTTCGAGGCGCTCATCGCCCGGCTCCAGGCCTTCGATCGGGTGGCCAAGGACAGCGCCGACTGAGCCGGCTCAGGTTGCCTTCGCGGCCCGCCGCAATGCGGCGGCGCCCCGCCAGAGCTGCCACAGCCGGCCGAGGGCGGGCGTCGCCGGCACCGCCGCGAACGGGTCGTGCGGACGCTCCATGCGGGCGAGATCGCCCGGCACCAGCATCAGCGGCAGGAAGGCCGGGAGTTCGGCCGCCGTGACGCCGGCCAGCGCCGCCCGTGCCGCCTCGTAATGCCGGCGGGCCAGGCCGCGCATGGCGCCGAGTGCCGCGTCGAGCGCCGGGCTGGGCCGGCCCGATACCGCGTCTTCACGGGTCAACCCATGCGCCTTGAGCAGGTCGAGGGGGACGTAGCACTGGCCGCGCCGCGCCTGCCGCGGGAAGGACCGCAACAGCCCCGTCACCGCGCAGGCGACGCCGGCATGGCCCGCCGCCTCGGCCGAGGCGGCACCCGCCTGCGGCGCCAGCACCAGCGCCGCCAGCCGGATTACCGCCGAGGCCGTCTCCCCGGCATAGCCTTCGAGATCGTTCACCGTCGGCATCGGGTCGTCATACAGATCGAAGATCCGCGCATCGATCAGCGCGACCAGGCTCTCGCGCGGCAGGTGGTGGGCCTCGATCGCGTCGAGCAGCGCCGCCGCCACCGGATTGGCGCGCACATCGCCCCGCGCGCCGCCCGTCAGCGCCTCGCTCCACCATTGCAACCGCACCTCCCCGGCCATCGGGTTGGTGATCGCCTCGCGCACCCGAGACACCTCGGCATTGAAGGCATGGAGGGCGAACAGCGCGCCGCGCCGCTCGGCGGGGGCGAACAGGTCGGCAATGTAGCGGTCGCGGTCGAGATCGCGCACCAGTGTCGCGCAATACTCCGTGTCCGTGGTCAGGCTCGGCCGGCTCATGTCTCGGGTCCGGAGGGTTCGGGCGCGTCGCTCAGGGCAGCGCCAACAGCGCGGCGGCGACCGCGCGGCCCTCCGCCAGAAGCACATTATAGGTCGAGGCAGCCGCCCTGGTAGGCATGGCGTCGACCGAGAGCCCGGCGTCGCGCAGCCGCCAGCGCAGCGCGTCAGGAAGCGGCCACGGGTCCGGGCCGGTGCCGATCAGCAGCAACTCGATGCGCCCTGCCTCGGCGAGCACGCGCGCCAGCGCCACCGCGTCGATCTCGCTCGGCTGGCGCGGCGCCCAGGCGTGAATGCCCGAGGGCAGCGCCAGCACCGACCCCTCGGAAGCCATGCCGGCGAAATGGAAGGCGCCGCGCCCATAGCCGTCGATCGGTACCTGATAGGGCAGATGGGCGTCGGGCGTCGCCATTCGTCACAATCCGGTTCGGCCCGCCCGAACGCCCGCGCTCACGGCGCCAGACGCTCGGCCTTCGCGTTCGGGCCCTTGCTCTCCGGCTTCTCCGCCAGCGTGCGGGTGGACACGCCGAGATAGATCAGCAGCGGCGAAGCGATGAAGATCGACGTGTAGGTGCCCACCAGCACCACACCGAACATCATGGTGACCGAGAAGCTGTGGATCGCCCGGCCGCCGAACAGCACCAGCGCCAGCAGCGCCAGCGTCACCGTGACATGGGTGATGACCGAGCGCGACAGCGTCGAATTGATCGACGCGTTCAGCAGTTCGTCGGTCGGCATCTTCTTGTAGCGCCGCAGCATCTCGCGGATGCGGTCGTAGATGACGATGGTGTCGTTCAGCGAGTAGCCCAGGATGGTCAGCAGCGCCGCCACGCTGGTCAGGTCGAAGTCGATCTGGAAGATCGCCATGAACCCGATCGTCAGCACGATGTCGTGGAAATTGGCGATCGAGGCACCGAGCGCGAACTGCCATTCGAAGCGGAACCAGAGATAGACGAGGATGCACAGCACCGCCATCATCAGCCCGACGATGCCGTAGCTCAGCAGTTCCTGCGACACGCGCGGGCCCACGACTTCGACGCGGCGATATTCCACCCCCTCGCCCAGCGCGGCGCGCACCTTGCCGACCACGGCCTGCTGCGCCTGTTCGCCGCCCGGCTGCTGGGCGACGCGGATCAGCACCTCGCCCTCGCCGCCGATCTCCTGGATCTGCACCTCGCCGAGGTCCAGCGCCTCCAGCCTGGAGCGGACATCGCCGATGTTCAGCGTGTTGTTGGCATAGCGCACTTCGAGCAGCGTGCCGCCCTTGAAGTCGATGCCGAAATTCAGGCCAAGCGTGAAGAACGCCACCAGCGCCACGATCGACAGCAGGGCCGAGATCGGGAAACTGATCCGCCGGAAGCGGATGAAGTCGAATTTCGTGTCGTCCGGAACGATGCGGAGCAGACGCATGGAGAGGCTCGCCTTTCTCAGATCGGCACGCGCTGGGGGCGCCGCCAGCGCACCCACAGCGCCACCATAAGGCGGGTCAGCGTGAAGGCCGTGAACACGGTGGTGATGATGCCGATGCCGAAGGTGATGGCGAAGCCGCGCACCGGGCCGGAACCGACATAGAACAGCACCGCCGCCGCGATGAAGGTGGTGATGTTCGAATCGAGGATGGTCGCCAGCGCACGCGAGAAGCCGGCATCGATCGCCGAGATCGCCGACCGTCCCGCCCTCGCCTCCTCGCGTATGCGCTCATAGATCAGCACGTTCGAATCGACCGCGATACCGACGGTGAGCACCACGCCGGCGATGCCGGGCAGCGTCAGCGTCGCGCCGAGCATGGCCAGAACGCCGAAGATCATGCCCACATTGATCGCCACGGCGATGTTGGCGATGACGCCGAACAGGCCGTAGGTGGCGATCATGAACAGCGCCACCAGCGCCGCCCCGACAATCGAGGCGATGAGACCGGCCCGGATCGAATCCGCGCCCAGCCCCGGCCCGACCGTGCGCTCCTCCACCACCTGCAGCGGTACCGGCAGGGCGCCGGCGCGCAGCAGGATGGCGAGGTCGTTCGCCTGCTGAACGGTGAAATTGCCGCTGATCTGGCCCGAGCCACCGAGGATCGGCTCGCGAATCACCGGCGCCGAGATGACCTGATTGTCGAGGATGATGGCGAAGGGCCGCCCGACATTGGCCTGCGTGGCCTCGGCAAAGCGGCGCGCGCCATTGGTGTTGAAGCGGAAGGTGACCACCGGCTCGCGGGTGTTCGGGTCGAAACTCGGCTGCGCGTCGGTAAGGTCTTCGCCCGCCACCAGAATGCGCTGCTCGATCAGGTAGGGAACCGGCGGATTGTCCTGCGAATACAGGATTTCGGTGCCTGCCGGCGCGCGGCCCTGCAGCGCCTGCTGCGGGCTCATCGTGGTGTCGACGAGGCGGAAGGTGAGTTGCGCGGTCTGGCCCAGCAGCGCCTTCAGACGCGAGGGATCCTGCAGGCCCGGCACCTGCACCTGGATGCGGTCGGCGCCCTGGCGCTGGATCGACGGCTCGGTGGTGCCGAGCTGGTCGATGCGCTTGCGGATGATCTCGATCGACTGCGCCACCGCCTGGATGGTGCGGGACTGGATGCCTGCCGAGGTCGGCGTCAACGCGATGACGTTGCCGTCGCGCGAGACATCGGTGTCGAGCTGTCCGCTCGTCGACATGGGGCCGCCAAGCGGTTGCGCCAGCGCACGCAGCTGCGTCAAAGCGGCGTCGGCATCCTGGCCGTCGCGGATGCGCACCTGCACCGCGTCGCCCTGGATGGCGAGGCCGGTATAGCCGATCTTGGCATCGCGGAGGACGCGGCGCGCGTCGTCGCGCAGATGTTCCAGCCGGACCTTGCGCACCGATTCCGCGTCGACCTGCAGGACGATGTAGGACCCGCCCTGAAGGTCGAGGCCCAGCACGATCTTGCGCTGGAGGAAGCCCGGCAGGCTCTCATAGGCGGTCGGCGACAGCAGGCTCGGCACTGCCATGAGGCAGATGATGGCCGAGACCGCCAGGATCGCGAACGCCTTCCATTTCGAGAAATAAAGCATTGGGTTCCTTCCGGCCGCCCTAGCGGTTACGGCCGCAAGAGGTCAGCGTTCAGGACTCGGCATCTTCCTTGGCCGGCTCGCCCTTGGCGCGAACCTCCGAGATCATGCCGCGCAGCTGGCGAATCTTCACGCCTTCCGCGAGCTGCAGTTCGATCTCGCTGTCGTCGATCACGCGCGAAACCTTGCCGATCAGGCCCCCGGAGGTGACGACGGTATCGCCGCGGCGCACGCTCTTCACCATTTCCTGGTGCGCCTTCACCTTCTTCTGCTGCGGGCGCAGAATCAGGAAGTACATGATCACGAAGATCAGCACGAAGGGCAGCAGAGACATCAGCATGTCGGTACCGCCGCCCATGGAGGCGGCCTGCGCGTAGGCGGGCGTAATCAACATGTCGGTTCCTTGTCCGTCGATCGAAGGCGGGCGGAAGGCCCGGCGAAGCGGCGCGGACTATACTGAGGCGCCCGCCGAATGCAAACGCCCTCGGCATGACCGTGGGTCACAGCCGCGCCAGGGAGTACCCGCCGTTACGGTTCCGCTTGTCCCATGGCGCGGGAATGGCTATTCCCCCTCGCGGAGGAGCCTCACCATGACCCACACACCGGACGACCTCGGCGCCGTTCTCACCCGCATCGCCGAGGCGCTCGAACGGATTGCCCCGGCCCGCGCGGCACACGCCAACTTTACCCAGGCCGACGCCTTCGTCTGGCATGCCGAGGATCGCCGCCTCGAAGCCGTGCCGCGCGTCAGCCGGGTGGAGATGGAGCTGCTCAAGGGCATCGAACGCACCCGCGACATGCTGCTGGACAACACGCTGCGCTTCGCCCGCGGGCTGCCCGCCAACAACGCGCTGCTGTGGGGCGCGCGCGGCATGGGCAAAAGCTCGCTGGTCAAGGCCACCCACGCCTCGGTCAACCGGCAGATGGCGGCGGAAGGCCAGCCCCCGCTCAAGCTGGTGGAAATCCACCGCGAGGACATCGAGACGCTGCCGGCGCTGATGAGCCTGGTGCGGCCGGCGCCGTTCCGGTTCGTCATTTTCTGTGACGACCTCTCCTTCGATGCCGATGACACCTCCTACAAGTCGCTGAAGGCGGTGCTGGAGGGCGGCATCGAGGGACGGCCGGAGAATGTCATTTTCTACGCCACCTCGAACCGCCGCCACATTCTCGCGCGCGAGATGGTGGAGAACGAGCGCTCGACCGCCATCAATCCCGGCGAGGCGGTGGAGGAGAAGGTCTCGCTGTCCGACCGTTTCGGCCTGTGGCTCGGCTTCCATAAATGCAGCCAGGACGAGTATCTGGCGATGATCGACAGCTACATCGCCCATTTCGCCATCCCCATCGAACCGGAGACGCTGCGACAGGAAGCCCTGGAATGGTCGACCACGCGCGGGGCGCGTTCGGGCCGCACGGCGTGGCAATATGTTCAGGATGTCGCGGGGCGGCTTGGCGTGCCCCTGTCGGAACCGCCGGCCGCCCCGCGCTGACCGGCGCCGAGGTCCAAACGTCGCGCCGGAAATCGACGGCGGAGCACGGCGGCTCCGCCGGGGAAAGCAATGCGGCTCAGAGGCCGGCGAGATGCTGCGAGGGATCGACCGGCTGGGAACCCTTGCGAATCTCGAAATGCACCTGCGGCGACGTGACGTTACCGGTCTGGCCTGCTTTGGCGATCACCTGCCCGCGCTTGACCGTGTCGCCCTTCTTGACGTCGAGCGTGCTGTTGTTGGCGTAGGCGGTGACCCAGCCATCCGCGTGCTTGATCAGGACCAGATTGCCATAGCCCTTCAGCTCGCTGCCGGCATAGGCGACGACACCGTCCTCGGCGGCCTTCACCGAGGTGCCCTCGGGCACCGAGATGTTGATACCCTCGTTCTGCTGGCCACCGGGCTTGGGCCCGAAGCCGGAGATGACGCGCCCGCGCACCGGCCATCGGAACTGTGGGCCGGCGGCAGCGGTGCGGATGTCGTCCGGCGTCTCGGAGGGCTTCACGGCGGCGATGGTCTGCGGCTTCGGCCCGGCCGGTGCCTGCGCGACGGGCGTGCTGGCGGGCTTGGCCGGCGCGGAGGCGACCACCGGCGTGGGCTTCGGCGTGGCAGGAGCGGCGGGCGCCGGCTTCGGCGCGGCGGCGACAACCGTGCCGCCCGAGGCGCCGGGAATGGTGAGCTTCTGGCCGATGCGCACCATGGCGTTGATGTCGATGCCGTTGGCACTCGCCAACTCGCCGCGCGAGAGGCCGTTGTTGCGGGCGATCGAGCTCAGCGTCTCACCCGGCGACACCACATGCGCGCCGCCGGTGGCGGAGGCCTGCGCGGCCGGGGTGCGAACCGGCGCGGCGGCGACCGGCGAGGAGAGTTGCTGCGGCTGGCTGCCATAGAGCGGCTGGGTACCGCCATAGCCGGCCTGAGCGGGCGCCGCCGGCGAGACGCGGGCCGGAGCGGCGGCGACCTGCGCGGGGGCGCCGTAGGGGGACGAACCGGCAGCGGGAGCGCCATACGGCGCCGGGGAACCATAGGGGGCGGGCGTGCCGTAGGGCGCCGGAGAACCATAGGGAGCGGGCGTGCCATACGGCGCCGGCGCAGGGTAGGCGCTGGCAACGGGCTGCCCGATCGGCGCCAGCGGCACCCCGGAAGCGGACCCACCCGCCATCGGGGCGCCCTGCACCGAACCGGTCGGGGCGGCGGCGACCGACCCCGTATAGGTAGGCGAGGAGGCGAACGGATTGCTGTTGGGACTGTTGAACCGGGCGGAATCGGCGCTGCAGGCGGCCATTCCTCCAGCCATCAGCGCGACGAAGGAAATCCGCATGAGGGGACCGCTACCGGACGCCGTCAGAAAATTACGCATCGCACCCCACCCGAACGCTGGACTCGGTGAGATTTATGCGTCGTACAGGTAAACAGCCGCTTAAGCCGAAACCTGCACGTCAGGAAAAATGGCGGATTCCGGGCATTCTCAGAGTACCGCGGCGATACCGGGGAGCATCGGCACGAAGCGCACCAGCGCCAGTTCGCGGGTCTCCAGCCCCTGTAGCCCGCGCCGGTAGCGCATCAGGAACTGAGTTCCCTCCGCCGGCCCGACCGGGGCGACCAGTATGCCGCCCATGGCCAATTGCTCGAAAAGCGCCGGCGGCACCTGCTCCACCGCGGCGGTCAGCAGGATGCGGTCGAACGGCGCACGCTGCGGCACGCCCGCGCGCCCGTCGGCGACCAGCACCTCGACATTGGCGATGCCGAGCGAGGCGAGCCGGCGCGCCGCCGCGTCGGCCAGCGTGCGGAAACGCTCCACGCTCACCACATGGCCGGCGATGTTGGCGAGGATGGCGCTTTGGTAGCCAGAGCCGGTGCCGACCTCCAGCACGCTGTGCGAGGGGCCGAGTTCGAGCGCCTCGGTCATCAGCGCCACCACGGTCGGCTGGCTGATGGTCTGGCCGCAATCAATCGGCAAGGCGAGGTCCCGCCAGGCGACAGGGCGGAAGGCCGGCTCGACGAAGCGCTCGCGCGGCACCTGCTCGATGGCGCGCATCACCTGCCGGTCGCGCAGGCCGCGCTTGCGCAGCGCCAGCAGCAGTTCGGCGCGCTGCAGGTCCTCGTTCTCGCCGGCGTCGCTCACGGGCGGCCTCCCTGCCCCAACCGGAACGGCCCCATGGGGTCAGCGCGGCTTCGAGGCGATGACCGGCTTGGCGAAGACCTGGGCGAGCCGGGTCATCATCGGCTCATCGGTCATGTCGAGCCGCAGCGGCGTCACCGAGATGCAACCCTCGTCGAGCGCGTGCAGGTCGGAGCCGTTCACGGTCTCGAAGATATGCTTCTCGAAGGCGATCCAGTAATAGGGATTGCCGCGCCCGTCGGCACGCCCGTCAATGCGCAGCAGGTTCTGGTCGCGCCGACCCTGCGCCGTCACCGCGATGCCGCGCACGTCGTCCACCGGCCGGTTGGGGAAGTTCACATTGACCACGATGCCGGCGGGAATACCCTCTTCCAGCAGCGTGCGCACCACCTGCGGGCCCCAATGCTCGGCGACGTCATAGGGTGGCGCCTTCCTCGTCTCCAGGCCATAGGCCTGCGACAGGGCGATGGAGGGGATGCCCAGCACCGTGCCTTCCATGGCGCCGGCCACCGTGCCGGAATAGCCGACATCCTCGGCGACGTTCTGGCCGCGATTGACGCCGGAGAGCACGAGGTCGGGCTTGTGATCGGCGAGGATGTGCCGCACCGCCATGATGACGCAATCGGTCGGCGTGCCCTTCACCGCGAAGCGCTTCTCCTCCACCTGCCGCAGCCGCAGCGGATCGGACAGCGAGAGCGAATGCGACACGCCCGACTGGTCGGTTTCCGGTGCCACCACCCACACATCGTCGGAGAGCGCCCGGGCGATGCGGGCGCAGGCCTCCAACCCCGGCGCGTGGATGCCGTCGTCATTGGTCACCAGGATGCGCATCTGTCCTCGCTTTTACCTTCGACGTCATCCCCCGAAGCGAAGCGCCGCGCCGGGATCGTTCTGCGACCTGCCGCGATCCCGGATATCGCTTTGCGGCGATGCCGGGATGACGGCCCGTCTTCCGCTCAGTTCTTCTCGATCCGCGTCAGCCCGCCCATATAGGGCACCAGCACCTCCGGCACCGTGACCGAGCCGTCCTCGTTCTGGTAATTCTCCAGGATCGCCACCATCGCCCGGCCGACCGCCACGCCCGAACCGTTGAGCGTGTGCAGATAGCGCGGCGCCTTGGCGCCCGCCGGGCGGTAGCGCGCATTCATCCGCCGCGCCTGGAAATCGGTACAGGTGGAGCAGGAGGAAATCTCGCGATACGCGCCCTGCCCCGGCAGCCAGACCTCGATGTCATAGGTCTTGGCCGAGGCGAAGCCCATGTCGCCGGTGCACAGCGTCATCACCCGGAAATGCAGGCCGAGCTTCTTCAGCACCGCCTGCGCGCAGGACAGCATGCGCTCATGCTCGTCCGCCGACTGTTCCGGCGTGGTGATGGAGACCATCTCCACCTTGTTGAACTGGTGCTGGCGGATCATCCCCCGCGTATCGCGCCCCGCCGACCCCGCCTCGGCGCGGAAGCAGGGGGTGAGCGCGGTGAAGCGCAGCGGAAGTTCCTCCTCGGAGAGGATGGACTGGGCGACGAGATTGGTCAGCGGGACTTCGGCGGTGGGGATGAGCCAGAGGTTTCCAGAATTCTTATAATCCAAAAGTTCTTGTAACCCTTCACCAAAGGCCTTCGCCCGCAACTCGTCCTTTTCCGCTTCGCTAAGCATCATCATCTCAATGCTCGCCAACTTTGCGCCGCTGGCTTTGCCAGAAGTATGACCAAATTCGGAGAGCTCAGCGGTCGTAATCTCTCGGGTTGCGGCGAACTGATCATCCCGGAACTTCGGCAGTTGCGCGGTGCCGAACATGGCGGCATCGTTCACCAGCACCGGCGGCGCGACTTCCATGTAGCCGTGTTCTTCGGTGTGGGTGTCGATGAAGAACTGGCCGATGGCGCGCTCCAGCCGGGCGAGCTTGTTCTTCAGCACCACGAAGCGCGCACCGGAGAGCTTGGCGGCGGCCTCGAAATCCATCTGGCCGAGGTCTTCGCCGATCTCGAAATGCTGCTTCGCGACAAAAGGAAAGCCGATCTTCTGCCCGACCAGCGCGATCTCGACATTGCCGTGCTCGTCCGCGCCTTCCGGCACCTCGGGCAACGGCACGTTGGGAATGGCGGCGAGGCGGTTGTGCAGTTCGCCCTCGGCCGCCTTCACCTGTCCTTCCAGCGCGGGAATATCGGTCTTGAGCGCCCCGACCTCGGCCATCAGCGCCTCGGCGCGGTCGTTCTCGCCCGCCTTCTTGGCGGCACCGATCTCCTTGGAGGCGGCGTTGCGGCGGGCCTGAAGCTCTTCCAGCTTGCCGATGCCGCCGCGCCGGGTCTCGTCGAGGGCGATCAGCCCGTCGACCAGCGCCTTCGCCTCGGCTTCATCCGTGCCGCGCCGCACCAGCGCGTTGATGAGCCCTTCCGGCTCCTCGCGGATCCACTTGATGTCGTGCATGGCAGTCTCGCCTTCAAACGCGCCTGTCCCCGCCTCACGCAGGGCATGCAGGGACGTAGCCAATCGGGAAGGCGGGGACAAGTGCGGTTCGTCCGGAGGACACTGAGCCCTCTCCGGTAGGATACCGTCCCGGCCGAGCCAGACGCCGGCCGGGATCGCCCGCCCGGAGCGTCGAACGGTCCCGGCGACGGGACGACGGCCGGGTTGCGTCAGACGGCGGAACTCTCCGCCGCCTTGGCCGCCGCGCGCTTCTTCTTTTCGACCAGGCGCACGAGGTAGACTGAGACCTCGTAGAGAAGCAGGGTCGGGATGGCGAGCGCGAACTGACTCACAATGTCCGGCGGGGTCAGCACCGCCGCCGCGATGAACACGCCGACGATGGCGTAGCGCCGCGCCTTGCGCAGCTGGTCCGAGTTGACCATGCCGATCTGCGCCAGCAGCGTCAGGATGACCGGCAGCTGGAAGCAGATGCCGAAGGCGAAGATCAGCGTCATGATCAGCGACAGATATTCGCTGACCTGCGGCAGCATGGAAATTTCCGGCGAATCCGGCCCCGCCATCTGCTGCATGGAGAGGAAATAGGTCATCGCCAGCGGCATGGCGACGAAATAGACGAAGGCCGCCCCGATGAGGAAGCAGACCGGCGTCGCCACCAGATAGGGGCGGAAGGCGTTCTTCTCGTGGCTGTAGAGCCCCGGCGCGACGAACATGTAGATCTGCGTCGCCACGATGGGGAAGGAGATGAATGCCGCCCCGAACATGCCGAGCTTGATCTGGGTAAACAGGAATTCCTGCGGCGCGGTGTAGATGAGCTTCACGTGCTCGGTGCCGCCGGCCGCGAACTCATAGGGCCAGAGCAGGATATTGTAGATGAACTTGCCCAGCATGAAGCAGGCGAAGAAGGCGATCAAGAACGCGATCAGCGACTTGATCAGCCGGGTGCGTAATTCGATCAGATGCTCGATCAGCGGAGCCTTGGAAGCGTCGATTTCGTCCTGGCTCATGTGGCCGGCCCTTCACTGCCGGAGGTCGGCTTGACCTTGACGCGCGGCTTGGTCGCCCGCTTTGCCGGCGCGGCGGGTGCGGCGTGATCGAGCGAGGCGACCGCTTCGGATACTTCCGGCTCGACGGCTTCCGGCGTGGCGGCAGGCTTGCGCGCCGCGCGCCGGGCGGCGGGCTTCGGTGCCGCGGTTTCCACCACCGAGGAGGCGCCACGCGCGCGCTTCGGCTTCGGGGCCGGTGGGGCGGACTCGGCAGGCCCGGATTGCACCGGCTTGACGTCGGCGGCTTTGATGTCGGCGGCTTTGGCGTCGGCAGGCGCCATCGCCGTCTGCGGCCTCGGCGCGTCGGGTGGGGAGGACGCGGTGTCGAGCCCGGCGGTGGCGGCGCGAACCTCGTCCTCCACCGTCTCGAACGGGTGCGGCTCCAGATCGCCGGTCGGCGGCAGCGCGTCCTGCGCCACCTCGGCCGGCGGCAGGCCGGTGCCGGCCTCGACGCTGCCGGTCGGCGCCTTCAGATCGTTCGCGATATCCTGCAGCGGATTGGTTGGCAGCGCGTTTTCCGGGATCGCCTTGGCAATGGTGTTGCGCGCGTCGCTCGCCATGCCGGCAAGGTCGTTCTTGAGGCCGCTCACGCTGTCCTTGAGGTCGGAAAGCTCCGCCTCGCGCAGCGCCTCGTTGAACTGCCCCTGAAACTCGCCCGCCATGCGCCGCAGCTTGCGCACGCTCTGGCCCACCGTCCGCAACACGCGTGGCAATTCGTTCGGCCCGATCACCACAAGGGCAACCACGCCGATGACGAGAAGCTCCGTCCAGCCGATATCAAGCATGCATTACGCGGGGCCGCTGATGGCGACCCTCCCCGATCGAAAAGCCGTGAGGCCGGACTTAGCTGACCTTGCTCTGCTCGGCTTCCACCTTCGACTGGTGATCGATCGAACGCGCCGGCTCGCCCGGCTTCGCCGCCGTGTCGTCGTCGTCGGCCATGCCCTTCTTGAACGCCTTGATACCCTTGGCGGCATCGCCCATCAGCTCGGACAGCTTCCCGCGCCCGAAGAGGAGGAGCACGACCACCAGCACGATGATCCAGTGCCAGATGCTCAACGAACCCATGACATAACTCCCTTGTCCGAAGCGCCGCCGGCCCCTCGCGGCCGCGCATCGCAATTGAACCCGGACACTAGGGCCGCCCCGCGGCGAAGACAAGAACCTCCGCCGGATCGATGTTCACTCCGACGTCATGCCCACGCAATAGGCCGGCCGTGGTGCGTCGACGTGCCACCAGCGGCCGGTCCAGCCCTTCCACCGCCACTTCGTAGAGGTCGAGCTCGCCGAGGAACCGGTGGGTGACGATTCGTCCCGGCACACCCGAGCCGGGCGCCTTCAACTCTACCCCCTGCGGACGGATCGCCGCCACCGCGCGGCTTCCTTCGGCAAGGTCCGGCGCGTGCAACCGGCCCAGCGGGGTGTCGACCCGCGCACCGCGCACCACCCCCTCCACCTCGTTGATTTCGCAGAAGAACCGCGCCACGTCGAGATCGGCCGGGTGGCGGTAGAGTTCCTCCGGCGGCCCCACCTGGACCAGCTTTCCCTTGCGCATCAGCGCGATCCGGTCGCCGAGCCGCATCGCCTCTTCCGGGTCGTGGGTGACGATGATGCAGGTGGCGCGGGCGTCGCGCAGCACCTTCAGCGTCTCGGCGCGCACACTGCCCCGCAACCGACTGTCCAGCCCGGAGAACGGTTCGTCCATAAGGAGAATGCCGGGGCGCGGCACGAGCGCGCGGGCCAGCGCCACGCGCTGCTGCTCGCCACCCGACAAAGCATGTGGATAGCTTTCCGCATAGGCTTCGAGCCGTACCCGCTGGAGCGCCCGCAGCGCCTCGTCATGCGCGCCCTCGCGCCCGAGGCGGCGCAGCCCGAAGGCGACGTTCTCGACATTGGTGAGGTGCGGAAACAGAGCATAGTCCTGGAAGACCAGGCCGATGGCGCGCTTCTCCGGCGGCACGAAGGCATCGGGTCCGGCCACCACCTGCCGGTCGAGCAGGATACGCCCCGTGGTCGGCCGCTCGATGCCGGCGATCAGCCGCAGCAACGTCGTTTTCCCGCAGCCCGACTGGCCGAGCAGGCAGATGATCTCGCCCGGCTCGACGGTGAGGCTGACGCCCCGCACCGCCTCCACCTCGTCATAGCCGTGCCGCACATCCTCGATCACCAGCCGGCTCGCGAGCGAGACCGGCGTGCGGGAAGGCGTGGACGGCATGGCGGCTCCTGTCGCTGCGGGCGTGGCAGGTGAATTGGCGAGATGCTCGGGAATGACGTCAGTCCTCGCCATCCGGATCGCCTTCGGGTTCCGGCGCGAAGGACAGTTCGAATTCCGGCTCCAGCGGGTCCTCGTCATCCTTCAGCCCGGGATCGTCGCTCGGCAGCGGCACGGTGAGGCCGGCCGACACCCGCGAGTCGATCAGCCCGGTGCCGCGCAACTCATCAAGGCCCGGCAGGTCCTGGATGGCATCCAACCCGTAATGGACCAGGAAGGTCTCGGTGGTGCCATAGGTAACCGGCCGGCCCGGGCTGCGACGGCGCCCGCGCAGGCGTACCCAGCCGGCGGCCAGCAGCACGTCGAGCGTGCCCTTGTTGGTCGAGACGCCGCGTATCTCCTCGATCTCGGCACGGGTGACCGGCTGGTGATAGGCGATGATGGCGAGCGTCTCCAGCGCGGCGCGGGAGAGCCGGCGCGGCTCCGGCTTGTCGCGGGCGAGCAGAAAACCGAGGTCCGGCGCGGTGCGCAGCATCCATTTGCCGGCCACCCGCACGAGATTGAAGCCGCGATCGGCGTAATCGGCGGAAAGCGCGGTGAGCAGGGCGCGGGCGTCGGCGCCTTCCGGAAGGCGGGCGGCGATCGTCGCCTCGTCGAGCGGCTCGCCGGCGGCGAACAGCATCGCTTCCAATAGGCGCAGGCCGGGATCGCGGGCCGGCGCAGACTGCGCCTCCTGCAGCGTCCCGGGGGCCGGCATCGGCCGGCGGGCGGCGTCGGCGCTCATGCGCCCTCCTCGGAAGCGTCGCGCCGGCTGCGTATCCAGATCGGCGCGAAGCTTTCCTCCTGCTGCACGTCGATCAGCCCCTCGCGCACCATTTCCAGCGTCGCCGAGAAGCCGGAGGCCAGCGCCGTGGCGCGCATCTTCGGATCGGCGATCCAGTTGAGCAGGAAGCCGTCGAGCCGCGCCCATTCGCCGTGCAGCGCCAGCCGGCCCATCAGCCGCTCCAGCCGGTCGCGGGCCTCGGCGAGCGAAATCACATTGCGCGGGGCAAAGCGCACATGCGACAGCGCCATCTTCTGGCGCTGCGCGCCATAGGCGGCGAGCAGGTCGTAAAGCGTCGCCTCGTAGACGACGGGACCGGCCGCCTGCAGCGGCTCCGGCGCGCCACGCGCGAACACCTCGTGACCGATGCGGTCGCGCGTCGCCAGATGCGCCGCCGCGGCGCGAATCTGCTCCAGCCGGCGCAGCCGCTCGGCGAGGTCGGCCGCGAGGTCGGAGGCGCTCGGCCCCTCCTCCTTCGGCGGATCGGGCAGCAGCAGGCGCGATTTGAGATAGGCCAGCCACGCCGCCATCACCAGATAGTCGGCCGCCAGTTCAAGCCGGATGCGCCGCGCCTCCTCGACGAAAAGCAGATACTGCTCGGCGAGCTGAAGAATGGAAATGCGGTGCAGATCCACTTTCTGGGTCCGCGCCAGCGCCAGCAGAAGGTCCAGCGGCCCCTCGAAGCCATCGACATCGACCACCAGCGCGGGCTCGCCCGCCTGGCGCACGGCATCGGCATCGAAGGTGAACTGGCTTTGAACCATGGGAACCGCGGCGATGTTCAGAACGCCGCGATCATAGCCGAAAAACGCGTCTGCGCCTCGCTTCGCTCAATTTCTTCCGCCGGCGTGAGGCGAGCCAGCGCAGCCGCGCAGCGTCGCCCGGCATCGCCCGCCAGCACCGGCGAGCGCGACGCTACTTCCGCCATCTCGTCGAGCCGCCCGTTGCAATGCAGCGCCAGGTCGCAGCCGGCGGCGAAGGCGGCCTCGGTGCGGCCCGCCAGCGAACCGGCCAGCGCGCCCATGGAAAGATCGTCGCTCATCAGTGCGCCATCGAAGCCGATATGGCCGCGAACGATCTCCTCGATCACCTTTTTCGATGTCGTCGCCGGACGATCGGGGTCGATGGCGGCGTAGACGACGTGTGCCGTCATGCCGAGCGGCAGGTCGGCGAGAAGGCGGAACGGTTCGAAATCGGTCGCCTCCAGTTCGGCCCGTGAGGTTTCGACCACCGGCAGGCTCTCGTGACTGTCGGCGCGGGCGCGGCCATGGCCGGGAATGTGCTTGAGCACCGGCAGCACGCCGCCACCGATCAGCCCCTCCGCCGCCGCGCGGGCGAGATGCGCCACCTGGGCGGGGCTCGATCCATAGGCCCGGTCGCCGATGATGCCATGGCCCTCGGGCAGACGCAGGTCGGCGCAGGGCAGACAGTCGATGGTGATTCCCAGCGCCGCGAGATCGTCCGCCATCAGCCGCGCGCCCAAACGCGCCGCCTGCGCCGCGCCGTCCATGTCGCCGGCCTCGGCGCGGCGGGCAAAGACCTCGGCGGGCGGGTAGGCCGGCCAATGCGGCGGCCCGAGCCGCTGCACCCGGCCGCCTTCCTGGTCAGTCAGCACCGGCGCATCGACGCGACCGACAACGGCCCGGAAGGCGGCGACCAGCGCCGCCACCTGAGCCGGGCTCTCAATGTTGCGGCGAAACAGGATCAGCCCCCACGGCGCCGCCTCCCCAAGGAAAGCGACCTCGTCGGGCGTGAGCGAGGTGCCGGCACAGCCGGTGATGAACGCGCGCGGCGCGGGAACGGGGGTCATATCCGGTGCATCAGTTCCGGACGACCATGCAGTTGCCACCCTGGGCGCGCAGTGCCTCGCACAGATCGACCGCACCCTCGCGGGCGCCGAAGGAGCCGGCCTGTACGCGATAGAAGATGCCACGGTCGCCAAGATCGGCGCGCTTCACGCTCAGCGGCTGGTTGGCCAGCATGCCATATTTCGCCTGCGCCCCCCGCCAGGTGGCCTGCGCCTCAGCCTCGGAGCGCACCGCCGCGATCTGCACCACATAGGCCCCCGCCGGCACCGAAGCGCTGCTCGCGGCCGGGGACGGAGACGCCGCCGGGGCCGGGGCCGCGGCAACGCGAGGAGCCGGTGCTGGCGGCGGATCGTCCGGCATGTTGTCGACGATGGAGGGGGTGGATGACAGTGGCGCAGGCGTGGTCGGAACCGCCCCGCCGGTGCCGAGATTCAGCGCCACGGGACTGTCCGCACGGTCCGCCCCCCCGGCAGGTTCGGCGCTCGCGCCCGGAGGCAGCGGCGAGGCGGGCGGCGACGTGTCCTCGACGACGGTGCCATCGGCACGCACGGTCAGCGTGCGCACGCGCTTGGGCTCGCCGGAACTGGCCGGCGACGCGCTGCCGGAAGGGGTGGTCTGGATGACGCGCGGCTGAGGCTGCGCCGCCTGCGAGACATCGACCGGCTGCTCCTCGCTGGAGACCACCTGCTCGTTACCGGTCGTCGCGCTGCCGCCGACCCGGTCATAGATCAGCTTCTGGCCGTCGGCGGTCTGCTCCTGTGCCGGCTGGTTCGGAACCACCTTGTTCGGCCCCTGGTCGGCCCGGATGATGGGCGGCTCGCCCGAAGGGCCGGAGCCGGACGGGCCCGACACCAGGACGTAGCCGACGGCGGCGGCGCCGATGAAGACCACCAGCGCACCGCCGATCATCAGCAGCCGGCGGCGGCTGCGATGAGCGGGCGCCGTCTCATCGGTCTCGTATTCCTCATAGGCCTCGGGACCGGGCTCGTGATCGCTGGCGGAACGCCCGTAGTCATAGGCATCCTCGTCGAGATCGAAGGCCTGCGGCGCGCTGGCGTGGCGGGAGGCCGCAGGCGGCGCCGCCATGGCGGCCGGCGCCGCAACTTTCGGCGCCATGGCGGCGTCGGCGGTGGAGGCGCGAGCGGCCGCAGTCGCGCGGGTCATCCAGGCCGGGATGTCGGCGCCGGTAGCGGTCTCCTCGGCGCGGGCGGTTGACGCGGGTTGGGCGCGCGCCGCCTCGCGGCTGGCCGCTTCGCGACGTGCGGCCTCCTGGCGGACGGCTTCCTGACGAAGCGCCTCGCGACGGAGCGCCTCCTGACGGGCCGCCTGCTGGCGAAGAGCCTCCTGACGGGCCGCTTCCTGGCCCTGACGCCCCGCCTCCTGACGCGCGGCTTCCTGGCGCGCAGCTTCTTGGCGCGCGGCCTCCTGACGGGCCGCCTCCTGACGCGCAGCATCCTGGCGAAGCGCTTCCTGCCGAAGCGCTTCCTGGCGGGGGGCGTCCGGCGAGAGCATGGAAGGACGCGCCGGGGAAAGCGGCGCCTCGGCCCGCAGCCCGGCGGGACGGGGGGCGGCGGCGCGTGGCGAAAGGGGCTGGATGGCCGCCGGAGAGGGGGCCGCCGGAGAGGGGGCCGCCGAAGACGGAGACGGGGCCTCTGGACGCGACAGTGGTGCCCGGCGCACGGCCTCGGTGGCCTGCGGGCGCGGGGGCATGTGGGGTGCCCGCGGATCGACGGGACGGTCGCCACGGGCGGGGTCGCGATGAGTGTCGCGCGTCGCTTCCTCGGCGCCGGAACGCGCCATCGGTGCCGCGCGCGGCACGCCCTCGCCATAGACTTCCGCCGCCAGCGCGGCGAAGGAGCCCGCGGCCGGACGCCCCTCTTCGGCCGGACGGCGCGGCGGAGCCGGCCGAGGAGGGGCGGTCGGCGCCGGTTGCGGCGCTTTCCGGGTCAACGCGGCAAGGTCGTCTTCCTGAGCCATCAGGCGGGCAAGTTCGGCAAGCGGATCCTCGGCGGGGTTTTCCGGCCGATCACGCATGTTCTCATTGCCCATCTTCAGATTCCGTTCGACACGATCACAACAGGGGCCACCCGCCGGGCGGCATCACGGGAGCGCAGGGCCGAACGAACCGTCGCGACGCGCTCACCGCATTTCTTCGGGAGCATCGACTCCAAGAATGGAGAGTCCTGAAGCGATGATCAGTGCGACTGCGTGCACAAGAGCCAGCCGCGCATAAGTCAACTCTCGATCATCTTCGATAATGAAGCGTAAATGAGGCATATCTTTCCCGCGGTTCCATTGTCCGTGCAACGCGCTGGCGAGATCATAGAGATAGAAGGTCACCCGATGCGGCTCTCGCGCCGACGCGGCCTGTTCGACCATGCGCGGATAGTTGGCGATCAGCCGGGCGAGGCCGACTTCCCCTTCGTCGTCCAGCCGCGCCAGCGCCCCGCCGGCGAAATCGGCGGGCGCCTGCGGCAGGTCGGGAAAAGCCTGCCCGGCATTGCGCAGGATCGAGCAGGCCCGGGCATGGGCGTACTGCACATAGAACACCGGGTTGTCGCGTGACTGCTCGATCACCTTGGCGAGATCGAAGTCGAGCACGGCGTCATTCTTGCGGTTGATCATCATGAACCGCACCGCGTCGCGCCCGACCTCGTCGACCACGTCGCGCAGCGTGACGAAATCGCCGGAGCGCTTCGACATTTTCACCGGCTCGCCATTGCGCAGCAGCCGCACCAGTTGGCAGAGCTCGACATCAAGGCTCGCCGCCCCGTCCGAGGCCGCTTTCACCGCCGCCTGCATGCGCTTGACATAGCCGCCATGGTCGGCGCCCCACACGTCGATCATCCGCCTGAAGCCGCGGTCGTACTTGTCCTTGTGATAGGCGATATCGGCCGCGAAATAGGTGTAGGCGCCGTCCGACTTCATCAGCGGGCGATCGACGTCGTCGCCGAACCGTGTGGCGCGGAACAGCGTCTGCTCGCGGTCCTCCCAGTCCTCCACCGGCTGGCCCTTTGGCGGCGCCAGGCGTCCCTCATAGACGAGATCGCGGGCGCGCAGGCTGTCCATCAGACGGTCAATGATGCTCGGCGCTCCATCGGGCCGCGCATGCAGCGTGCGCTCTGAGAAGAACGTGTCGTGCCGGATGTTCAGCGCCGCCAGGTCGGTGCGGATCATCGCCATCATGGCGTCGATCGAGACCTGACGCACTGGCGGCAGCCACTCGCCCTCGGGCTTGTCCAGCAGCGTGCGGCCATATTTGGTGACCAGCGCCTTGCCGACGGGAACGAGGTAATCGCCGGGATAGAGTCCTTCGGGAATGGTGATCGCCTCGCCCAGCGCCTCGCGGTAGCGCAGGAAGGCCGAGCGGGCGAGCACGTCGACCTGCGCCCCGGCGTCGTTGATGTAATATTCGCGCGTCACCTTCCAGCCGGCGAAAGCCAGCAGGCTGGCCAGCGCGTCACCGAATACCGCGCCGCGGCAATGGCCGACATGCATCGGCCCGGTGGGGTTGGCGGAGACATATTCGACATTGATCGGCTGGCCCGCTCCACTGTCCGAACGACCGAAATCCCGGCCCTGCCGAAGGACGGCGGCGATCACCTGCGGCCAGTAGGAGCCGTCGAGGGTGAGGTTGATGAAGCCGGGGCCGGCGACATCAACCTTGGCGACGCCCGGTATCGCCGCGAGCTTGGCGGTCAGCTTCTCCGCGAGGTCGCGCGGCTTCAGCCCTGCTTCCTTCGCCAGCACCATCGCCGCATTGGTGGAGAGGTCGCCATGGGACGCGTCGCGCGGCGGCTCCACCACCACCCGCGCGGTATCGACGCCCGGGGGCGCCACCCCTTCGCGCGCGAGATCGGCGAGGGCGGCGCGGACGTGATCGACGAAGAGGGCGAAGAGGTTCATGAGGAGCAACTCCCGGCACGGCCAGACCCAGAAGGGGCCGCTGCCGCTACCGCAGTTCAGGTGCCCTGTCAAAGAGGCGGGCGTGGTCGGCGAGGGCGTAGCGGTCGGTCTGGCCGGCGAGGAAATCGGCGATGCGCCGGGCGCGCGCCGCCTGGGTCCGGCCCTCCACGCTGGCGCGCCATTCCTCCGGCAGCGCGGCGGTGTCGGCCATGTAGCGCTCGAACAGTTCGCGCACCACGGCGCCGGCGGCGTCCATGGCCTGCATCACCCGGGGATGGCGGTACATGCGGGGAAACAGAAACGCCTTGATCGCCTTCTCCGCCGCCGCCGTTTCCGCCGAGAATCCAATCACCTGGCGGCCGAGGCGGCGGATCGCGTCGGCGTCCTCCGGCTGGGCCTGCGCGATGCGCCGGCGGCTTTCCTCCACCACGTCGGCGATCAGCACGGTGATCATCCGCCGGCCGAGCTCATGGAAGGTGCGGGCGCGGTCGAGATGAGGCCAGCGGGCGGCGATATCGGCGAGGACGGTGTGGATGAGCGGGAGTCCGGTCAGTTCGGTGAGATCGAAGAGACCGGCCCGCAGCCCGTCGTCAAGGTCGTGCACGTCATAGGCGATGTCGTCGGCGATGGCGGCGACCTGCGCCTCGGCCGAGGGCCAGCTCCACAACCACAGGTCCTGCCGCTCGGCATGCACCGCGATGGCGTGCGGCAGCGGACCCGTCTGCGGGCCATTATGCTTGACGATCCCCTCATGCGTCTCCCAAGTGAGGTTGAGGCCGTCGAAATCGGGGTAGCGGTTCTCCAGCCGCGTCACCACGCGCAGCGACTGAGCATTGTGATCGAACCCGCCATAGGCGGCCATGCAGGCGTCGAGCACCCTCTCGCCGGCATGGGCGAAGGGCGGATGGCCGAGGTCGTGCGCCAGCGCCAGCGCCTCGCTCAGATCCTCGTCGAGGCCGAGCGCGCGGGCCACCGAGCGCGCCACCTGCACCACCTCCAGCGTATGGGTCAGCCGGGTGCGGTAGTGATCGCCCTCATGATAGGAAAAGACCTGCGTCTTGTAGGCGAGCCGGCGGAAGGCGCTGGAGTGGATGATGCGGTCGGCATCGCGGCGGAACGCGCTGCGCGCGTCCCCTCCGGCCTCCGGATGGAGCCGCCCCCGGCTCTCCTCCGCCTTCGACGCCCATGGCGCCCGCGGCCTCGCCCCGGCCACCGCCATGCGCGTTCCTCCTGCCAGAGTTTCGTGAAGCCCCCTTTGACTCGGGGGCGGCAGCACTTAACTATCAGGGCAGGTCATATTCAACGGGAAGTGTGCGAAATGAGCGCAGGTCCTTCGCCCGACACGATTTCCGCCCATGCCGTCGGCGTCACCGCCAGCGCGGCGCGGCGGATCGCCGAGATTCTGAGCGGGGAACCGCCGCAGACCATGCTGCGTGTGAGCGTGGAGGGCGGCGGCTGTTCGGGCTTCCAGTACAAGTTCGACATCACCCGCGAGCGCGAGGCGGACGACATCGTCATTGCCGAGGGCGGGGCGAGCGTGGTCATCGACCCGGTTTCGCTGGAATACATGTCCGGTTCGCATATCGACTATGTCGACGACCTGATCGGCGCCTCGTTCCGCGTCGCGAACCCGCACGCCACCGCGTCCTGCGGCTGCGGCACCAGCTTCGCGCTCTGATGCGCCCGGTCGGCGTGCTCTGCGCCATTCCGCAGGAATTCGCCTTTCTCGCCGACAATCTCACAGGCGCCGAGGTCACCGAGTGCGCCGGCATGGTGTTTCACGCCGGCCGGCTCGACGGGCACCAGGTGGTTCTGGCGCGCGCCGGCATGGGCAAGGTCAACGCCGCCATCGCCGCGACGCTGCTGCTGGAGCGGTTCGAATGCCGCCTGCTGCTGTTCTCGGGCATCGCCGGCGGGCTCGACCCGGCACTGTCGGTCGGCGACGTGGTGATCGCCGACCATGTGGTGCAGCACGACGCCGGCTACTACTCCCCGGACGAGGCGTTCGTCGTCTATCAGGCGGGGCACCTGCCCTTCTTCAGCCCGTATGAAGGGCTTGGCCACGCCGCCGATGGCGAACTGATCGGCCGGGTGCGGACGGCGCTGGCCGACCTCACGCTCGCGCCCCTCTCCGCCACCGGCGGCGAACGTGCGCCCCGCCTGCATTACGGGCGCATCCTCACCGGCGACCAGTTCATCAACGCCGAAGCGCCGCGCGAGCGGCTGTTCCGCGAACTCGGCGGCGCGGCGGTGGAGATGGAGGGCGCGGCGATGGCGCAGGTCGCGAGCGCCTTCGCCACGCCCTGGCTGGTGGTGCGCACCCTGTCCGACCTCGCCGGCCGCGAGTCGCATTTCGATTTCCGCCTGTTCATCGACGAGGTGGCGCTGTCCTCCGCCCTCGTCGTGCGCCGCCTGCTGCCGGTGCTGTAGAGTGGTTGGCCCGAGTCGTCGACCCGAGTCGTCTACCCGAGTCATGGGCCCGATTCATGGGCCCGATTCATGGGCCCGAGTGATTGGTGCGGGCGTTTGGCCCGCGTGATCGCTCCAAGTCCATCTACCGATTTTCCGCCTGCCGTGAGAGCCCGATGCGCATCGCCACCTGGAACGTCAATTCGATCAGGCAACGTCAGGAGCACGCCGTCGCCTGGCTGAGGGAGACCACGCCGGACGTGGTGTGCCTGCAGGAGCTGAAATGCACCGATGAGGCGTTCCCGCGCGAGGCGTTCGAGGCACTCGGCTACAATGTCGCGGTGCATGGCCAGAAGGGTTTCAACGGTGTCGCCGTGCTCTCCCGCCTGCCTTTCGACGAGGTCGCCTCCGGCCTGCCGGGCGACGATGGCGACGTGCAGTCACGCTTCATCGAGGTGGTGGTTTCGACGCCCGAGGGCTCACTGCGGGTCTGCGGCCTCTACCTGCCGAACGGCAATCCGGTGGACACCGAGAAATACCCCTACAAGCTCGGCTGGATGCAGCGGCTGAAGGCGCATATCGCCGACCGCCTCGCCTATGAGGAGCCGCTGGTCGTGTGCGGCGACTACAACGTCATTCCCGAGCCGGAGGACGCCGCCAACCCGCAGGCCTGGGTGGAGGACGCGCTGTTCCTGCCGCAGACGCGGGCGGCCTTCCGCGAACTGCTCAACCTCGGCATGACCGACGCGCTGCGCGCCGCCACCGACGAGGCCGGACTCTACAGCTTCTGGGACTATCAGGCCGGGGCGTGGCAGCGCAATAACGGCATCCGCATCGACCACCTGCTGCTTTCGCCACAGGCTACCGACCGGCTGAAGGCGGTCGGCATCGACAAGCATGTGCGCGGCTGGGAGAAGCCCTCGGACCATGTGCCGGTGTGGGCCGAACTGGCCTTCAGGGCGTAGACCGGCCTTTCGAAAGCGCCGCCTTCCCGGACGGCCAGAGGGCCGACCCGCGAGGGCGGGCGGTCGGGCGCCGGCTCAGCGGACGGTCTTCATGTACTGTTCGAGATAGACCAGCGCCATGGCGCGCTCATCCGCGCTGGCATTGGCGAAGGCGTCCTCATAGAGGTCGACCACCCATTTGTCCTGCGGGCCGGCCGCGCCGTCACGGGCGAGCGTCAGCCACATCAGCCCCCGCGCACTCTGGCGCGGAATGCCGTCATCGCCCTTGAACAGCATGCCGCCAAGCGCCGCCTGCGCCAGATACTGGCCCTTGTGGGCGGCAAGGCCCAGCCAGCGGGCGGCGAAGCGCGGGTCGCGGTCGACGCCGTCACCGTCGATATAGAGCCGCGCCAGATGGTACTGCGCGTCCGGGTCGCCGAAATAGGACGCCGCATAGGCAAACATGTCGCGCGCCCGGGCCGGGTCGCGGCGGATCTTGGTGTTGGGAATGCCCACCAGATAGTAGGAACCGAGCGCCACGAAGGCATCCGCGGCGAAGCGTGCCTCCGGCGTCGCCGGGTTGTCGTCGGCATGCATGTTGGCGATCTGGCTGAAATACTCGAACGCCTTGATGTCGTTGCGCTCGACGCCCTCGCCTTCCGCATACATGCGGCCGAGCTTCCACTGGGCGCCGGCATGGCCCTGGTCGGCGGCGTAGCGCAGCGAATCGATGCCCTTCTCGGTCTCGCCCGAGCGCAGCGCCTGCGCCCCGATGCGCACGAATTCCTCAATGGTGCGCGGCTTGGCGGCCGGGATGGCGGCACCGGCGGGCGCGTCCGCGCCGGGCGTGCCGTCGAAAGCCGGGGCCCGCGAGGGCGCCAGCACGACGGCGCACAGCAGCGGCGCGCACAGGAGGAGGAGCGGGCTGCGGCCCGAACGATCAAATGTCCGCATAGCACGCCGTCTCGGCCGCGCCGCCGGGATGGGTGACCGCACCGTCACGGGCGGGTCCCACGGCCTGCGCGAACTTCCAGATGGCCCCCGAGCCGACGGGCGAAGGACGCGGCTTCCACTCCGCCCGGCGGGCGGCGAGTTCCTCGTCCGAAAGCGCCACGTCAAGCGTGCCCTCGATCGCGTCGATGGTGATGATGTCGCCGTCACGGATGAGCCCGATCGGGCCGCCGACCGCCGCCTCCGGCCCGACATGGCCGATGCAGAAGCCGCGCGTGGCGCCCGAGAAGCGGCCATCGGTGATCAGCGCCACCTTGTCGCCCGCGCCCTGCCCGTAGAGGGCGGCGGTGGTGGACAGCATTTCCCGCATGCCGGGGCCGCCCTTCGGCCCCTCATAGCGGATGACCAGCACCTCGCCCTCTTCATAGGCGCGGTGGGTCACCGCCTCGAAGCAGGCCTCCTCGCCGTCGAAGCAGCGCGCCGGGCCGGTGAACTTCTGGTTCTTGAGGCCCGCCACCTTCACGATGGCCCCTTCCGGGGCGAGGTTGCCCTGGAGGCCGACCACGCCGCCGGTGACGGTGATCGGGTCATTGGCCGGGCGCACCACGTCCTGGTGCGGGTTCCATTTCACCGAGGCGAGGTTCTCGGCCATGGTGCGGCCGGTGACGGTGAGGCAGTCGCCGTGCAGGAAGCCGTGCTCCAGCAGCGTCTTCATCAAGAGCGGAATGCCGCCGGCCTCGAACATGTCCTTGGCGACATAGCGCCCGCCGGGCTTGAGGTCGGCGATGTAGGGCGTGCGCCTGAAGATTGCGGCGACGTCGAACAGGTCGAACTTGATGCCGACCTCATGCGCCATCGCCGGCAAGTGCAGCGCCGCATTGGTCGAGCCGCCGGAGGCGGCGACCACGGTCGCGGCGTTCTCCAGCGCCTTCAGCGTGACGATGTCGCGCGGGCGGATGTTGCGGGCGACGAGGTCCATGATCTGCTCGCCGGCCGCCATGCAGAAGCGGTCGCGGATCTCGTAAGGCGCCGGCGCGCCGGCCGAATAGGGCAGCGCGAGGCCGATTGCCTCGGAGACCGTGGCCATGGTGTTGGCGGTGAACTGCGCCCCGCAGGCGCCGGCGGAGGGGCACGCCACCTGCTCCAGCTCGTCGAGGTCGTCGTCGGACATCAGCCCGACCGAGTGCTTGCCGACCGCCTCGAACATGTCCTGCACCGTCACCGGCTGGCCCCGGAACGAGCCCGGCAGGATCGAGCCGCCATAGATGAAGATGGACGGCACGTTGAGGCGCAGCATCGCCATCATCATGCCCGGCAGCGACTTGTCGCAGCCGGCGAGGCCGACCAGCGCGTCATAGGCGTGGCCGCGAATGGTGAGTTCGACCGAGTCGGCGATGACCTCGCGCGAGGCCAGCGAGGCCTTCATGCCGTCATGGCCCATGGCGATGCCGTCGGTCACGGTGATGGTGCAGAATTCGCGCGGCGTGCCGGAGGCGGCGGCGACGCCCTTCTTCACCGCCTGCGCCTGGCGCATCAGCGAGATGTTGCAGGGCGCGGCCTCGTTCCAGCACGAGGCGACGCCCACCAGCGGCTGGTGGATCTGCTCGCGGGTCAGCCCCATCGCATAGAGGTAGGAACGGTGCGGCGCGCGCGACGGACCTTCCGTCACATGGCGGCTCGGCAGGTTCCGCTTGTCGATGATCGTCCTGACGTCCATTTTCTTCACGCATCCCGGCGCGGAGGCTCTTGTCGGCACCGCATCCGGCACCTTTATCCTCCGTCTATCCGTCGGATTTCGTGCCGGTTTGTGGCGGCATCGCGGCGCCCGCCTCGTGGTCTCCTGTTATGGTTGCGAATGCGTGACACTGTTGCCGGCCAGTCACAAAATCGCGATAGCGGTCAGATTGGAAACATTCGATTCTTCAATGCCTCCGACGCCCTGAAAACTCCGTGGATGGGCACCGGATGGCGGCGATCACATCAGGGAGAGCGACGTGACGAGCGGAAATATCGTGGAGCGCCTGCGGGCGATGGCGGCGGATCTGGACCAGTTCCGTCGCGACAAGGTCGAGGACGAACTGTCCGAAGCCGCCGACGTCATCGAACGTCTGCGCGCCGAACTCGACCGCATGGAAAAGCGGCTGGCCGCAGGAACGGAAGCACCCTCCGCCGGCGCCTCGCCGGAATAGCGCCCCCCGCCACCGATCGTCCCCGCTCCCGCTCGGCCCCGCTCTCAGTCGGCGGCCGAGCGGGTCCAGTCGGCCGAGGTCACGCCCGGCAGGTGGCGCAGGCGCGCGACCGCCCCGTCCAGCTCGACCACCCGCACCGACGTGTTGACCAGCGTCGCCCGCAGTTCCGCCGTCCCGTCCGGTCGGTCCTGGATCTCCACCTCCTCGATCGGGAACTTGGCGGCTTCCAGCAGGGCGGAGACCTTGCTGCGCAGTTCCGCCGCCCGTGACGCACCGGTGATCAGGCTGACGCCATAGGTCGCCTCGGTCGATTCCTCGCTGCGCGGCAGGCGCTCCAGCGCGCCCACCAGCGGGCGCAGCATGGTGTTGCCGGCCAGCACGAAGCCGGTCAGCAGCACCGACTGTGCGACGAGATCGGCCCCGGCGCAGGCTCCCACCGCGGCGGAGCACCACAGAGTCGCCGCCGTGTTGAGGCCGCGAATGTTGGTGCCTTCCTTCATGATGACGCCGGCGCCGAGAAAGCCGATGCCGGAGACCACATAGGCCACCACCCGCACCGCGCCCTCGGGACCGGCGAGGTGCATCGCCATGTCGACGAACTGGCAGGCGCCGATGGCGACCAGCACATTGGTGCGCAGCCCGGCGGTGCGCTGGCGGTATTGCCGCTCGGCGCCGATCAGCGTTCCCATCGCGAAGGCGACGACGAGACTGACGATGGTGGAGAGGAAGTCGCCCGGCTGGAACGACTCGATGAACGGCATGCTCTGTTTCCTCGCCCCCGGCGCTGTCGCGCGCCTCAGCCCATCCGGCCGAGGCGCGCCAGCGCCTCGCGGATCTTGGCGGCGCGCTCGGACGCCGCCTCGCGACGCTCGCGCTGCTCCTCGATCACCTCCTCCGGCGCCCGCCGGATGAAGTCGTCATTGCCGAGCTTGGCGTCGACCCTGGCGATGTCGTCGGCGGCCCTGCCGAGTTCCTTGGTGAGGCGCGCCGCTTCCGCCTCCATGTCGATGATGCCGACCAGCGGCAGCGCCGCGGTCTCGCCGCGCACGACGATCTGCACCGAGCCCGCCGGCGCTTCCGCCTCGAAGGCGATGCCCGACAGCCGGGCGAGGCGCGTCAGCGTGTCGAGCCACACCACCACGCGCTCGCGCACTTCCTCGCGCACGCCGACCAGCACCAGCGGAATCTGCGCCCCCGCCGGCACATTCATCTCGGCGCGGACCGAGCGGATCTCGGTGATGAGGTCGACCAGCCAGCCGATCTCGGCTTCCGCGTCGGGTGCCTCCAGCTCTTCCAGCGCCGGCCATTCGGCCAGCGCCAGCAGGCTGGCGCGCGGGGCGCCGGTCTCGGCGGTGCGCGCCCACAGCTCTTCGGTGAGGAAGGGCATGAACGGGTGCAGCAGCTTCAGGATTTCATCGAGCACGAAGGCGGTGGTCGCCCGCGTCTCGTCCTTCCAGCCGCCATTGCCGTTGAACACCGGCTTGGCGAGTTCGAGATACCAGTCGCAGAAGATATTCCACACGAAGCGATAGGCCGCGCCCGCCGCCTCGTTGAATTTGTAGGCCTCCAGCGCCTGGGTGATCTCGGCCCCGGCCTTCTGGGTCTCGGAAAGAATCCAGCGGTTGAGCCGGGATTCGGCGTTGCGCGGCACGAAGGCGGGATCGCGCCCGCAGCCATTCATCTCGGCGAAGCGGGCGGCGTTCCACAGCTTGGTGGAGAAGTTGCGGTAGCCCTCGACGCGGGAGGTGGCGAGCTTGATGTCGCGCCCCTGCGCCGCCATGGCGGCCAGGGTGAAGCGCAGCGCGTCGGCGCCGTATTTCGACACGAGGTCGAGCGGGTCGATGACGTTGCCCTTGGACTTCGACATCTTGGCACCCTTCTCGTCGCGGACGAGGGCGTGGATGTAGACGTCGCGGAACGGCACGTCGGGCATGAAGTGCAGCCCCATCATCATCATCCGGGCGACCCAGAAGAAGATGATGTCGAAGCCGGTGATGAGCACCGTGGTCGGGTAGAAGCGCGCGACTTCCGCGCTCTCGTCCGGCCAGCCGAGCGTCGAGAACGGCCACAGCGCGGAGGAGAACCAGGTGTCGAGCACGTCCTCGTCGCGGGTGATCAGCGCCGCCCGCTTCTCCGGATCGGCGGCAAGCTCCTGCGCCTCGGCGTCAGAGATGATTCCGGCCTGCACGCAATGGGCGAGCGCGGCCGCGACCGCCGCCTCCTCGGTCTCCTCGACGAACACCGTGCCGTCGGGCCCGTACCAGGCCGGGATCTGGTGGCCCCACCACAGCTGGCGCGAGACGCACCAGGGCTGGATGTTCTCCAGCCACTCGAAATAGGTCTTCTCCCAGTTCTTCGGCACGAAGTTCGTGCGCCCCTCGCGCACGGCGGCCAGCGCCGGCTGGGCGAGGGTGTGGGCGTCGACATACCACTGGTCGGTCAGCCACGGCTCGATGACCACATTGGAGCGGTCGCCATGTGGCACCATGTGGGTGTGCGGCTCGATCCGGTCGAGCACGCCGCCCTCTTCCAGCAGCGCCACGATGGCCTTGCGCGCTGCCTCGCGCGACAGCCCGTCGAGCGCCAGAGCGGCGTCGAGTCCGGCGCCCGGCTGGGCGCCGGCGAGGAAGTCCTCATTGCCGGCCAGCGTCACCCGCGCCTCGGCGTCGAGCACGTTGATCATCGGCAGCTCGTGCCGGCGGCCGACCTCGAAATCGTTGAAATCGTGCGCCGGGGTGATCTTCACCGCGCCGGTGCCCTTGGTCGGGTCGGAATACTCGTCCGGCACGATCGGAATCAGCCGGCCGACCAGCGGCAGCCGCACCTTGGCATTGGCCGCGACGAGGCCCTGATAGCGCGGGTCCTCCGGGTGCACCGCCACCGCGGTGTCGCCGAGCATGGTTTCCGGGCGGGTGGTGGCGACGACGATGTAGTCGCGGGTCTCGAACTCGTAGGGCTGGTTGTTCTCGTCGAAGGCGATCGGGTGCTCATAGGTCACGCCGTCGGCGAGCGGATAGCGCAGGTGCCAGAGATGGCCCTTCACCTCCACCTGCAGCACTTCGAGATCGGAAATGGCGGACTGGAACTTGGGGTCCCAGTTGACCAGCCGCTTGTCCTTGTAGATCAGCCCTTCCTTGTAGAGCCGCACGAACACCTTGAGGACGGCGCGGGACAGGCCCTCGTCCATGGTGAAGCGCTCGCGCGACCAGTCGCAGGAAGCGCCCAGCTTCTTCAGCTGGTTGATGATGGTGCCGCCGGATTCCTCCTTCCACGCCCAGACCCGCTCGACGAAAGCGGCGCGGCCCATGTCGCGGCGGCCGGGAAGCTGGCGTTCGGCGAGCTGGCGCTCCACCACCATCTGGGTGGCGATGCCGGCATGGTCGGTGCCGACCTGCCACAGCACGTCCTTGCCGCGCATGCGCTCGAAACGGCAGAGAATATCCTGCAGCGTGTTGTTGAGCGCGTGCCCCATATGGAGCGAGCCGGTGACGTTGGGCGGCGGGATGACGATGCAATAGGGCTCGGCCCCTGCCCGCTCCGGACGCCCGGCCTTGAAGGCGCCCGCCTCCACCCAGCTCTGGTAGATGCGGTCTTCGACGGCGGCGGGATCGAACCTGTTGTCGAGCATTTTGGCTCCGGCACCTGAATGGAATGGGTGCGAGAGAAAGCGGAGCCGGTGCCCCAAGTCAACTCACCATGGCCCGGGCCGTGTGTTATGTGCCGGTTCCCGCTCTCGCGCGCGACAGCGAGGCGACCGGCGATTTCCTGCCGGGCGGGCCTATTGGCCCTGGCGGGCGACGCGCTCGATCTCCGCCCGCACCAGCCGCTCGACCATGGCCGGCAGGTTCTCGTCGAGCCACGCCTTCAGCATCGGCCGCAAGGCGGCGGCGACGAGATCCTCGACGGTGCGCGGGTTGGCGTTCACCGTCCGGTGCAGCGAGCCGAAGGCGGCCGACACCGCGCTGCTGGCGGGCGCCGAGACCAGCCGCTCGCGCTCCGGCTCGCCCGCCTCGGGGGCGCTGCCGAGGCGGCTGCCCATGACGAGGCGCGATTCCGACAGGCGGGTCTCGGCGAGGCGGGATTCGGCAAGGCGGGCGTCCAGCGGGCGCGGTTCCGGCGGGCGCGGGTCGAGGCTGCGGAAGTCGGGCCGCATCGGCGCCGCGACGGACGGCGCGTCCGGTGCCGTCTCGGCCCTCGCCGCCGTGGTTCCGCCCGTGCCGTCCCTGACCGGGGCCTTGACCGGCTCCTCCGCCGGCAGGCTCGCGGCAGACAGGCTCGCCGCTGGCACGTCATGCGGCGGCCGGGGCATCTCGGCGGTCTCGGCGACCGGCTTCGCCTCGGCCGGGGCGACGGTGGCAGTGTCTTCGGGCGCGTCCGCCGTGGCCGCCTCCGCCATGACCGGCGCAATGGTTCCCGGCGCGGCGGTGGCGTCGGGCTCTGGCAACCAGCTTGGCGCGGCCGGCACGGGCATGCGGGCATGGCCGATCTCGCCGCGCGCGGCCGTCGCCACGTCGCCGGGCTGGGCGGAACGGATCTCGCCGCCGGCCGGTACCTTGCCGGCCACCTTCACGTCAGCCGACGCGATCCCGCTGGCGGAGCCCTCCCCGGCCGCCGGCGCCGCGATGACCGCATTCGCCAGCTCGGCCTGAACCGCCTGCTCGACCAGCGCGAGGTCGAGCAGGGCCGCGGCGAGCGGCTTGTCCAGATCGCTGTCCAGAGGCGCCTGCGGCCGCGCCATCATGGGCCGCGCCACCGGCGCCCCGGCGGCTGAGGGCGCCGCTGCCGACGGTTTAATCGCGGACGGGCCCGCCATCGGCACGGCCGAAGGCCGCGAAGCGGCGGACGCGCGCGGCGCGACCAGACGCGGCTCGACCGCACGGGGTTCGACCGCACGGGGTTCGACCAGACGGGGTTCGAGCCGCGCGCGCGGTTCCGGCAGCGCGCGCAGGTCCGGCAGCGGGCGGTGATCGGGAAGCGGCCGGGAATCGGGGAACAGGCGGGCCTCGGCGCGGCGCGGCTCCGGGGGCCGTGTCTCGCTCGCCGGGCGGGACGGCATCGGCGTCTCAAGGGCACGGGCGGCGGAACCGCCCGAATAGACCGAGGAGGCTGCCGACAGGCTGAGCGGGCGGGCCGCGAACGGGTCGGCCGCCGGCGCCCGGCCCCGCGGCGCATAGTCCACCGGAGCCTCCGGACGCTCGCGGTATGGCGCGGGGGCATAGGAGAGCGTGGCGGACGAGGGAGCGGCCGCCGCCGGCCGCAACGGCGCCGGGGAAGCGGGGCGCAGCGTGGCGTTGCCCGACGGCTCGCGCCCGGGCGCGGCGGCCCGGCCGGCCGACGTGTCGCGGGCGCTGGCCTCGCGGCTGCCACCGTCGCGCGCAGAACCTTCGCGCCCGGAACGCGCCGGCGGGTCATTGCGCGTGGAGGGCACCGGATCGCTCGCCACTTCGTCGGAAATGATGCGGCGGATAGAGGCCAGGATTTCCTCCATCGACGGCTCGTTGCCTCTCGCATTCACCGCCATGGACGCTTTCCGATTCTCCAAGGGATGCCGCCCCGGCCTTGCGGCCGCAGGCGCGCGATTCGCCCGTTAACACTTCGTAAAGTGTGAACCGCCTGCGGCGGAACGCCAAGCTGTAAGCCGGAACGACAAACAGGCATCGACAGGTAAGGTTAACGGTAGCCGGGCAAATGCGCACCTGGGTTGTTGCGGCGGCCGCTGCGGCGGCCGGATTACACCGCCGCCGCCGTCTTTGCGTGCCGTCCCGCCGCGCTCACTGCCCGCCCGGCGTGCGCACGCCGATCCAGGCGTCGCGCACCTGATTGTAATGGATCTGCGGGTTGTAGACCGGAACCTTGAGCGCGAGCGTGGCAGCGCTCAGCCGGCCGCTGGCCGACAGCACCGCGTAGGAGGCGACGACGCGGTCGCGCTGCGCGATGACGAGGCTGGCGCGGGCATCGAACAGCGCGGTCTGCGCGTTCAGCACGTCCAGCGTGGTGCGCTGGCCGACGCGCCATTCCTCGCGCACGCCGCGCAGGGCGATCTCGTTCGCCGCCACCGAGGCCTGCGCCGATTCGATGGCCGCCTTCGCCGCTTCCAGCGCGCCCCAGAACTGGACGACATTGGCGCGCACCTGCTCGCGGTTCACATCGACCTCGATCCGCAGCTGGCCCAGCGTCTCCTTGGCCTGGCGGATCGTCGCGTACTCGCCGCCGCCCTGATAGATCGGCACGGTCAGGTTCAGCGTCGCCGCTGCCGAGGTCTGCCTCTGCACATCCATGGAGCTGTTATAGTCCGACGAGGCGGAGCCGTTCAGGGTCAGCGTCGGCGACAGCGCCGCCTCGGCGACCTTCACATTGGACATGCCGGCATCGACGGCGAACTCGGCCGATTTCACCGCCGGGTGGCGGGTGAGGCCCGAATCGACGGCGAGCTGCTGCGTCTTGGGCAACAGCCGGTCGATCGGACGGCCCGGGCTCAGCTTGGTCGGGCGCAGGCCGATGACCTGGAAGAACACGGCATTGGCCGTGTTCAGGTTCGATTCGGCCAGCGCCAGCTCGCTCTGGGCATTGGCGACGCTGGCTTCCGCCTGGGCGACGTCGGTGCGGGTGATCTCGCCGACGGAGAAGCGGTCGCGGGCCGCGCGCAGCTCTTCCCGCAGCGCTTCGAGGTTCTGCTTCTGCAGGTCGACCAGCGCCGCGTTCTGCAGCACGTTCATATAGGCGGTGGCGGCGTCGAGAAGCACCAGCTGCTCGGTGTTGCGCAGCAGTTCCCGCTGCCCGCGCACCTGCGATTCGGCGCTGCGCACCGAATTCGCGGTCTTCAACCCATTATAGATGGTCTGGCTGATGGTGATGCCGAAACCCGTCGGGTAGGTCCTGGACTGGCTGACCGAGGCGCCGCCGAGCAGTGCGGTTTCGCCGGCATCGACGCGCGTTTCGGCCCATTGGGCCCCGGCATAGGCGCTGCCGAAGATCTGCGGGCGATAGCCCGACAGGGCGATCGGCACATATTCGTCCGTGGCGCGCGTTGCGGCGCGCTGCGAGTTCAGTGTGGGATTATTGCGATAGGCGGCCGAAAGCGCCTGTTCGAGGGTCTGTGCTTTCGCTGGCACCGCAATGCCAACAAAAAAAGCGACCGTCGCCCACGCGACGACCTTCCCCCCGGTAGCCGACAGCCACATGTCCCAACCTCTGCGAACGCTAAACTGATTGGAAGCCGCCTGCCCCCGGGCGACTCTCTCATTCTCTGTATGACGCGAACGCAAGATAGGTGCTTGGTGAAGGGCTGTGAACCGCTCGGTTTGGTGCGGCGGACGATTTACGCCGACACGCGGCAGATCAGCCACAGGGGGCGGCGGAAACCGCTAGAACACGAAGCCGGGCACGGCTTCGAAGCCCGGCAGCGTCGGCACCGCGGCGTCGAACACGACCCGCGAACCCATGCCGCCGGTGGTGTGGGTGAACACCGTCGCGCGCCCGGCGCGGCCGCGCCCGACCACCGCGACCAGCCGCCCGCCGGGCTTGAGCTGGGCCAGCAGCGATTCGGGCACCGAATCGACCGAGCCATTGACCAGGATCGCGTCATAGGGCGCCTCGTCCGGCCAGCCGGCGGGCATCGGCCCCTGCACATAGGCGGCGTTGAGCAGGCCGAGATCGACCAGCAGCGCCGAACCCTGCGCGGCAAGGTCGGCATCTTCCTCAAGCGCCACCACCTGGCCGGCCAGCTTGGCCAGCACGGCGGTGGAGTAGCCGCTCGCCGCGCCGATATCGAGCACCAGAGCATCCGGCCCGATCTCGGCGGCCTGAAGCAGCTTGGCGAGCACCATCGGTTCCATGAGGTAGCGCGCCGGCGCGCCCTCCTTCACCAGCACGTCGTCGTCGACATAGGCGAAGTTGCGCAGGCTGGCGGGCACGAAGCGCTCGCGCGGCGTCTCCAGCATGGCGGCCACGATGCGCAGGTCGGTGACGTCGTTGGCACGCACCTGGGCATCCACCATGGCGCGGCGCAGTTCGGCGAAATCGATCATTCGGCGACAACCTCGAAAGCAGACGGGCAGACCCGCGCGCGGGTCGCGCGGAAGATCGCGCGAAGGCAGGGCGCGGGCGGACGGCAGAGAATTGCGGCACGCGCGCCTCCAATGCAAGTATTCTCGGCAGCCTGTCTTGAAGATTTCCAGCCTTGCCGCCGCCGGCCGCGGCCAAGCCCGCGCAGCGCCATCCACCGCCTGCACGCCCTTATCGGCGCGGGCGCGTTGCTCATCGCCCTCACCTCTGTTATGAGGCGCGCCGGCCCCTCGGATGCCTCTGGCAACCCCGGTCGGGCCACGTGGCGGAGTGGTTACGCAGCGGACTGCAAATCCGTGCACCCCGGTTCGATTCCGGGCGTGGCCTCCAGTTCACGCGCCCGCCGCCGATCCTCGAAACAGGGCCGGCGGCGGGTGTCGTCACGCGTTTATTTCTCCTCCGGAGCGCCACCGCCCGTGGTTTGACAACGCCCCGCGATCGTCGTTGATGATCCCGCGCCCCTCCCCGCTCGCGAAGCGAGCCCGGCGCGACGCCCGATCCGGCCGGGCCCCTGTGAAAAGGATTTTCGCTGATGTTGCCACCCAAGATGGCCAACGCGCTCGCCAACATGATCAGCCCCGAAACCCGCGACACGGTTCGGCGGCTGTTCGTGATGGAGGGGCGCCGCCACTGGAAGGGCTACGCGCTGTCGTTCGTGTTCATGGCCTTCATGGCCGGGACGACCTCGGCCCTCGCCTATCTCATGGGCACCGTCATCAACCGCATCTTCGTCGAGCAGAGTTCTTCGGCCATCTGGATCCTGTCGGGGGCGGTCGTCGCGCTCTCCGTCACCAAGGGCTTCGCCGCCTATGGCCAGGCGGTGACGCTCGCCAAGGTCGGCAACCGCATCGTCGCCGACAACCAGAAGCGCGTGCTCGACCGCCTGCTGACGCAGGACGTGACCTTCTTCTCCGGCAGCCATACCGCCGAGATCATGATGCGCTTCAACACCGGCGCGCAGGCGGCGCGCAACGTGCTGAACCTCATCATCACCAGCCTCGGGCGCGACCTGCTCTCCGTCATCGGCCTCACCGCGGTGATGATCATCCAGGACCCGTTCATGGCCCTGATCGGCTTCATCGTGATGCCGATCGCGGTCGGCGGCGTGCGCGCGCTGATCCGCAAGGTGCAGAAGATCTTCAGCCGCGAGTTCCACACCTCGATCCAGATCATGACCGAGTCGATCGACTCGTTCCAGGGCATCCGCACCATCAAGTCCTTCACCATGGAGGACAGCCAGCGGGCCAAGATCTACGAGCGCATCGACCGGATGGAGAAGGCCTCGAACCGCATGATGCGGGCGCAGTCGCAGTCCGGCCCGATGATGGAGGCGCTGGGCGGCGTCTCCATCGGCCTCGTGGTCATGTATGCCGGCTGGGGCGTGCTGCATGCCGGGCGCACGCCGGGCGAGTTCTTCTCCGTCATCACCGCGCTGCTGCTCTGCTACGAGCCGGCCAAGCGGCTCGCGCGGCTCAACATCGACCTCACCACCCACCTGCTCGGGGCGCGCATGCTGTTCTCCCTGCTCGACCGTCCGGCCGTGGAGCAGGACCCGCCGGGCACGCCGGAACTCGCCGTCGACGGCGGGCGGATCGTGTTCGACGACGTGACCTTCAGCTATCGCGAGAGCGAGCCGGTGCTGCGCGGCCTCAGCTTCATCGCCGAGCCCGGCCAGACCACGGCGCTGGTCGGCCCCTCGGGCGGCGGCAAGAGCACGGTGATGAACCTGCTGGAGCGCTTCTACGACCTCGATTCCGGCACCATCACCATCGACGGCCAGAACATCGACCAGGTCACCCGCAAGTCGCTGCGCCAGTCCATCGGCTTCGTCAGCCAGGACGTGTTCCTGTTCACCGGCACGGTGCGCGAGAACATCGCCGCCGGGCGCCCGGGGGCCACCGATGAAGAGATCATCGCCGCCGCCAGGGCCGCCCATGCGCATGACTTCATCATGGGCTTCGAGGGCGGCTATGGCAGCCGCGTCGGCGAGCGCGGCACCCAGCTCTCCGGCGGCCAGCGCCAGCGCATCGCCATCGCCCGCGCCTTCCTGAAGGACGCGCCGGTCCTGCTGCTCGACGAGGCCACCGCCGCGCTCGACAGCGAATCCGAGGCCGAGGTGCAGAAGGCGCTGCAGGAACTGCAGGCCAACCGCACCACGCTGGTCATCGCCCACCGGCTGCAGACCGTGATCAATGCCGACCGGATCTGCGTCATCGAGAAGGGCCGCGTGGTCGAAAGCGGGCGCCATGAGGAGCTCGTGGCCCAGCGCGGGCGCTATTTCACCTTCCACCAGCTGCAGTTCGCCGGGCAGCAGGAAAGGCTCAGCGCCTGAAGGATATCCACATGCCTGCGGGATCGGGCTTCACAAACCGGTCCTGCATTGCTATATCGCCGCCTCCGAGACGCCACGGCGTCCCCGGTCCCTGATAGCTCAGTTGGTAGAGCGTTCGACTGTTAATCGAATGGTCGCAGGTTCGAGTCCTGCTCAGGGAGCCACCCCCCATTTCCGGGGCGGCTCAGCTTTTCCCAGATCACTCTCCTGCCCCTTGAAATTGCTGGCTAATTTAGCTTCCAGCATCTGCTCGCGGTCCCGGCCAGGGCAGCCAGAGCCACCCCATCCCGCGAATTTGTTGGCCTTGTTGTTGGCCTGCAGCCCGTGTTTTCGTGATCCCAGCGATCAGCAGGGATGGCGAACATGGCCTTGTCAGATGCAGCGTGCCGGACGGCCAAGGGCCGGGAGGGCGAATACAAACTTTCCGATGGTGGCGGCCTCTATCTCTTCGCCAACGGCGCCCGGGTCTGGCAGCAGGCCAATCTGCCACCTCCGGCTTCATGAAACACCCAATCGCGGTGTCCACGAAACCGGCAGCAGGCCAAGACGTATAAGCCCGGTGGGCGTTCGCCGGGCGGCGCGGTCTTCCCCACGTCCAACCCCGTCAACTCTGCCTGCGCCGCCGCCTTACGCGCGCTTTATGCGCTCCCTCACAATCCATCTATTCGCTTTATGCGCTTGAGGCGTAGCTCCGAGGAAGTTTGAAACGGAGTTCGTCATGCTCACCGACCTCGCCTTCCTTGCAGGAGGGCTCGCGCTCTTCGCCATAGCGTCCGCCGCTATCCATGCCGCAGACAGGCTCTGAGGGGGCACAAATGTCCTTCGACATCGCCCTCGGCCTGGCAACGGCCATTTCCCTCTTCGCCTATCTACTGCTGGCGCTGCTGCGCCCTGAACTGTTCTAGGAGCGCGCGCCATGGACGCCGACCTCCTCTCGTTCGCTCTCTTCGCCGCGCTGCTCGTCGCCATTGCCGTGCCACTCGGCGCTTATATGGCGGCGACCTTCGCCGGTGAGGTGCGCTTCCTCGCCCCCGTCGAGCGTGCGCTCATCTCCGCCGCCGGCCCGGCCGCCCGCAGCGAACAGCGCTGGACCAGCTACGCGCTTGCCCTGCTGGCGTTCAACGCGGCGGGCTTCACCGTGCTGTTCCTGATCCTGGTATTTCAGGACTGGCTGCCGCTGAACCCGCAGGGCTTTGCCGGCCTTTCCGCGCCGCTCGCCTTCAACAGCGCCCTGTCATTCGTGACGAATACCAACTGGCAGTCCTATGGCGGCGAGACGACGCTCTCCAATTTCAGCCAGATGGTGGGGCTGACGACGCAGAATTTCGTCTCCGCCGCCAGCGGGATGGCGGTCGCCGCCGCCGTGGCGCGCGGGCTCGCCGCCCGTCAGGGCAGGTCGCTCGGCAATTTCTGGGTCGATCTCACCCGCTCGACCCTCTACATCCTGCTGCCCGGTGCGCTGCTGCTGGCACTCTTCTTCGTCCTGTCCGGCATGCCGCAGACACTCGCCGCCTCCCTGGACGCGACGACGCTGGAGGGCGCGCGGCAGACCATCGCCCTCGGCCCGGTGGCGAGTCAGGTCGCCATCAAGCAGCTCGGCACCAATGGCGGCGGCTTCTTCAATGTGAACTCCGCCCATCCGTTCGAGAACCCGACGGCGCTCTCCAACTTGGTCTCGACCCTCGCCATTCTCGCCATCCCCGCCGCTTTCTGCTTCACCTATGGCCGCATGGTCGGCGACCGGCGGCAGGGGCGCGCGCTGTTCGCCGCCATGGCGCTGCTGTTCGTCCTGGGCTTTGCGGCGATCTATGCTGCCGAACAGGCCGGCAATCCGCTGCAGGCCGGGCTGGTCGAGGCCGGCGCGGGCAATATGGAGGGCAAGGAGGTCCGCTTCGGCATTCTCGGCTCCACCCTGTGGGCGGCGGCGACGACGGCGGCGTCGAACGGCTCGGTAAATGCCATGCATGACAGCTTCACCCCGCTCGGCGGGCTGGTGGCGATGCTGAACATCCAGCTCGGCGAAGTGGTGTTCGGCGGGGTCGGCGTCGGTCTCACCGGCATGCTGCTCTTCGTCATCCTCGCCGTGTTCCTCGCCGGGCTGATGGTTGGCCGCACGCCGGAATATCTCGGCAAGAAGATCGAGGCGCGCGAGGTCAAGCTCGCCGCGCTCACCCTCTTCATCATGCCGCTCGGCGTGCTCGTCTTCGCCGCGCTCGCCATAGCCGCCGGAACAGCCCAGACCTCCGTGCAGGATGCCGGGCCGCATGGGCTGTCCGAACTGCTCTACGCCTACTCCTCCGCCACCGGAAACAACGGTTCGGCCTTCGCCGGCTTCTCCGCCAACACGGCGTGGCACGACACGTTTCTCGGCATCGCGATGATGCTCGGCCGCTTCGGCTACATCATCCCCATCCTCGCCATCGCCGGCAGCCTGGCGGCGAAGAGGACCGCGCCGCCGACGGCCGGCACCTTCCCCACCCACGGGCCGCTGTTCGTGGCGCTGCTGATCGCGACCATCCTCATTATCGGCGCGCTCACCTTCCTGCCTGTCCTCGCCCTCGGCCCGCTGGCGGAGCATGTCTCCCTGCTGGCCGGCCGCACCTTCTGACGTCAGCCGAGACAACGGCCATGAACAAGCATTCCTCCCCCTCCCTCGGCCTTTTCGCGCCCGAGATTCTCGGCCCCGCGATGATGCAGGCCTTCCGCAAGCTCGATCCGCGCAGCCTCGCGCGCAATCCGGTCATCTTCTCCACGGCGGTGGTGAGCCTCGTCGCCACCGTGCTCGCCTTGCGCGAGGCGCTGGCGGCGGGACCCAACGCCGTCGTCGGGCTACAGATCGCGCTGTGGCTGTGGTTCACCGTGCTGTTCGCCAATTTCGCCGAGGCGGTGGCGGAAGGGCGCGGCAAGGCACGGGCGGATGCGTTCCGCGCCACCAAATCCTCCGCCAGGGCCAAGGTGCTGATCATTCCCGGCGACCACACCGCCTACCGCTCGCGCGACATCGAGAGCGTCGAGGTCGGCGAATTGATCCTGGTGGAGGCGGGCGACACGATCCCCACCGATGGCGAGGTGGTGGAAGGCGCCGCCTCGGTAGATGAAAGCGCCATCACCGGCGAGAGCGCAGCGGTGATCCGCGAATCCGGCGGCGACCGTTCCTCCGTTACCGGCGGCACGCGGCTGGTGTCCGACTGGCTGGTGGTGCGCGTCACCGCCAAGCCGGGCGAGACCTTCCTCGACCGCATGATCGCGCTGGTCGAAGGCGCCCGCCGCCAGAAGACGCCGAACGAAATCGCGCTCGACATCCTGCTCGCGGCGCTGACGCTGGTGTTCCTGCTGGTGGTGGTGACGCTGCCGGTCTTCGCGTCCTGGTCCGGCACCACCATCCCGGTGATCTATCTCGTCGCGCTGTTCGTCACCCTCATTCCCACCACCATCGGCGGCCTGCTCTCGGCCATCGGCATTGCCGGCATGGAGCGGCTGGTGAAGGCGAATGTCGTCGCAAAATCCGGCCGGGCGGTGGAGGCGGCGGGTGATATCGACGTGCTGCTGCTCGACAAGACCGGGACCATCACCTTCGGCAACCGCATGGCCGACGCGTTCGAGCCGGCGCCGGGCATCACCGACCAGGAACTGGCGGAGGCCGCGCTGCTCGCCTCGCTGGCCGACGACACGCCGGAAGGCAAGTCCATTGTCGACCTCGCCCGCCGCCGCTACGGGCTGAGCGGGACCGCGGACCCTCGCGCGGTCTTCGTGCCGTTCAGCGCCCACACCCGCATGTCGGGCGTCGATCTTCCCGAAGGCACCTCCATCCGCAAGGGTGCCTCCGACGCCATGGCCGTGCTGTCCGGCGCGCCGCTGAGCCACGCCGTGGACCAGATCGTCAAGCGTATCGGCGCCAGCGGTGGCACGCCGCTGGTGGTGGCACGCGACCGGCGCGTGCTCGGCGTCATCCACCTCAAGGACGTGGTGAAGCCCGCCATCCGCGAGCGCTTCGCCGAGCTGCGGCGCATGGGCATCCGCACGGTGATGATCACCGGCGACAACCCGCTCACCGCCGCCGCCATCGCCGCCGAGGCCGGGGTCGACGACTTCCTCGCCGAGGCGACGCCGGAGAAGAAGCTGGAGCTGATCCGCCGTGAGCAGGCCGAAGGCCGGCTGGTCGCCATGTGTGGCGACGGCTCCAACGATGCCCCCGCGCTGGCGCAGGCCGATGTCGGCGTCGCCATGAACACCGGCACCCCCGCCGCCAAGGAGGCGGGCAACCTCATCGACCTCGACAGCGACCCGACCAAGCTCATCGAGATCGTGTTGGTCGGCAAGCAGCTGCTCATCTCGCGCGGCGCGCTCACCACCTTCTCGGTCGCCAACGATGTCGCGAAATACTTCGCCATACTGCCCGCGCTGTTCGTCGCGGCCTATCCCGGCCTCGGCGTGCTGGATGTGATGGGGCTGGGAAGCCCGCAATCGGCGATCCTGTCCGCCGTCATCTTCAACGCGCTGGTCATCGTCGCGCTCATCCCCATCGCGCTGAAGGGGGTGGCCTACACGCCGGCTTCCGCCTCCGCCCTGCTGGGGCGCAACCTGCTGGTCTATGGGCTCGGCGGGCTCATCGTTCCCTTCCTCGGCATCAAGGCCATCGACCTTGTCGTCGACCTGCTGCATCTCGCCTGAGAGGACCCGGATATGATCAGCACACTTCGCCCCGCGCTGGTTCTGCTCGCGCTGTTCACCGCGCTGACCGGCCTCGCCTATCCACTCGCGGTCACCGGCCTCGCGCAACTCGCCCTGCCCGAAGCCGCCAATGGCTCGCCGGTGGTGGTCGGGGGCCGGGTGGTGGGCTCATCGCTCATCGGCCAGTCCTTCACCTCGAAGCGCTATTTCCACGGCCGCCCCTCCGCCACCACCGGCGCCGATCCGGCAGACCCGGCGAAAAGCATCGAGGACCCGTATAACGCGGCCAGCTCCACCGGCTCCAATCTCGGGCCCAGCTCCGCCGCGCTCGCCGAGGCGGTAAAGGCGCGGGTCGCCGCGCTGGGCGGCGGGCCGGTGCCGGCCGATCTTGTCACCGCCTCCGCCTCGGGGCTCGATCCCGACATCTCGCCCGCGGCCGCCGCGCTTCAGGTGAGCCGCGTCGCCAGCGCCCGGGGCCTGCCCGAGGACGAGGTGCGCGCGTTGGTGAACGGCTCTACCATGGGCCGCCGCTTCGGCCTTCTCGGCGAGCCGCGAGTCAATGTGCTGGCGCTCAATCTCGCGCTGGATGCGCTGAATCGCTAACGGACCCTGCGTGACGCGATGCCCACTCCGCACGAGGAGCGCCCCGCCCCCGAAGCCTTCCTGGAGGAGGCGCGCACGGAGGCGCGCGGCCGGGGCGCGCCGGGACGACTGAAAATCTTCCTCGGCGCCTCCCCCGGCGTGGGCAAGACCTTTGCCATGTTGGAAGAGGCGCGCACGCTCCAGCTGAACGGGCTCGACGTGGTGGTGGCGCTGGTGGAAACGCACGGCCGCTCGGAGACGGCCGCGCTGCTGCGCACGCTGGAGCAGTTGCCGCGCCGTCCGGTGGAATATCGCGGCCAGGCCTTGAGCGAACTCGACCTCGACGCGCTGATCGCCCGCCGCCCCGCCCTCGCCCTCATCGACGAACTCGCCCACACCAACGCCCCCGGCTCGCGCCATCCCAAGCGCTGGCAGGACGTGCTGGAGGTTCTCGACGCCGGCATCGACGTGACGACGACGCTCAACATCCAGCACATCGAGAGTCTCAACGACATCGTCTCGCGCATCACCGGGGTGCGCGTGATGGAAACCGTGCCCGACCATGTACTGCAGCGCGCAGACGGCATCGAGCTGATCGACCTGCCACCCGAAGAGCTCATCAAGCGGCTTAGGGACGGCAAGGTCTATGTGCCGCAGCAGGTCGGGCGGGCACTGGAAAACTTCTTCTCGCGCGGCAACCTCACCGCCCTGCGCGAACTCGCCCTGCGCACCGCCGCGAGCCGGGTGGACGCGGAAATGCTGGCCTATATGCGGGCGAACGCCGTCAAGGGGCCGTGGCCGACGGACGAGCGCCTGCTGGTGTGCGTCAACGAGGCGCCGGTGGCGAAGGCGTTGATCCGTGCCGGCCGGCGCATGGCGGACCGGGCGCGCCTGCCCTGGATCGTCGCCACCGTCGTCACCCCGCGCCACGAGACCCTGCCAGCGGAAGCGCGCGCCGCGACGCTCGACGCGCTGCGCCTTGCCGAGACTCTCGGCGCGGAAACCGCGACGCTGCATGCCGAATCCGACGCCGTCGCCGAGCTGCTGCGCTTCGCCCGCAGCCGCAACGTCTCGCGCCTCGTCATCGGCCGCCCGCGCGGCCACGGCACCTGGTGGCGCACGGCGGCGGGGCTGCTGCGCGAGCCGGTAGCCGACCGACTGCTCGACGCGGCGACGGATTTCGAGGTCACCGTCGTCACCGATCCGAAGCCCGCCCATCGCCGCCACGCCGCCCGCTGGCCGCGCGTGGCAGCGGACTGGCGCGGCTATGTCGCGGCGACAGTGGCCGTGGCGGCGGCGAGCCTGCTCGCCTGGCCGGTCGGCGTGTGGGACGCCATTCCCGGCGGCGCCGTCTCCGCCATCTATCTCACCGCCGTGCTCGTCGTAGGGGCGAATTACGGGCTCGGCCCGTCCATGGCCGCCGCCGCGCTCGGCTCCCTCGCTTATAATCTGCTCTACACCGAGCCCTATTACACACTCGCCGTCTCCAACCCCGAGGATATCGTCTCCATCCTCGTCTTCCTCGTCGGCGCGGTGTTCACCGGAACGCTCGCCAGCCGGCTGAAGGCGCAGGTGGAAAGCATGCGGCTGGCACAGCGCCGCACCGAGACGCTGTACGATTTCGCCCGCAAGATCGCCTCAGCCGGCAAAGCGGACGACGTGCTGTGGGCGGGCGCCTACCACATCGCCGCTACGCTCGACTGCCAGTCGCTCATCCTCATGCCCGGCCCGTCCGGCACGCTGGAACAGGTGCAGGGCCATCCCACCATCGAGGAACTCGATGCTCGCGCCGAGGGTGCGGCCCGCTGGGCGTTCGAGCGCAACGATCCCGCCGGCGCGGGCACCGCCACCCTGCCGATGAGCGAGTGGCTGTTCGTGCCGCTCGCCGCCGGGGCGACGACCTTCGGCGTCATTGGCGTGCGCTTTCGCAACCGCAGCCGCAGCCTCGATCCCGAGACCCGCCGTCTGCTGCTGGCGGTGGAAGACCAGGTCGCGGTGGCGGTGGAGCGGGTGCGCCTCGCCGAGGAACTGGCGGATGCCCGCGTCTCCGGCGAGAGCGAGCGGCTGCGCGGGGCGCTGCTCAACTCGGTGAGCCACGATCTGCGCACCCCGCTCGCCACCGTCATCGGCACGGTCTCCGCGCTGGCCGAGGACCCGGACGGGCTTTCCCGCGCCGACCGGCGGGAACTCGCCGGCACCGCGCTCGACGAGGCGCGCCGGCTCGACCGCTACGTGCAGAACCTGCTCGACATGACCCGCCTCGGCCATGGCGCGCTCACGCCCCGCCGCGCGCCGGTGGAACTGGCGGAAATCGTCGGCCGGGTGCGCACCGACCTCGCCCGGTCGCTTGCCGGCCATCATCTCGACATCGCCCTGCCGCGCGATCTGCCCATGCTGGATGTCGACCCGGTGCTGATCGGCCAGGCGCTGACCAATGTGATCGAGAACGCCGCCAAATACGCGCCGCCCGACACCGCCATCACCGTTTCGGCCCATGCCGAAGGGCCGGAGGCGCTGGTCGCGATCAGCGATGAAGGCCCCGGCATTCCCGACAGCGAGCGGGAGAAAGTGTTCGACCTGTTCCACCGCGTCACCGAAGGCGACGGGCGCCCCGCCGGCACCGGGCTCGGACTTGCCATCGTGCGCGGTCTGGTGGAGGCTCACGGCGGCACGGCCCGCGCGCTGCCCGGGCCGAACGGACGCGGCACGACCATCGCGCTGCGCCTGCCCCTCGCCACGGCGCCCACCGACGACGGCACATGACCGAGCCTGACACGCCCCCTGCCCGCATTCTCGTGGTGGAAGACGACGCGCCGATCCGCCGCTTTCTGCGCATCGCGCTCGGCAGCGGCGGCTATGACATCACCGAGGCGGAGCGCGGCCGGCAGGGCATCGAACTCGCCGCCACCTCGGCGCCGGACTGCATCGTGCTCGATCTCGGCCTGCCGGACATGGACGGCAAGGCGGTGATCGCCGCCATACGCGAATGGTCGCGCGTGCCGATCCTCGTCCTGTCCGTACGCGATCAGGAAACCGAGAAGATCGCGGCGCTGGACGCGGGCGCCGACGACTACGTCACCAAGCCCTTCGCGGTGGGCGAATTGCTGGCGCGGTTGCGGGCGCTGTTGCGCTCACGGCTCGACCGCGTCAGCGAGCCGGCCGAGCACACGCTGGGCCCGCTCAGCATCAATCTCGCCAGCCGCACGGTGCGCGTGGAGGGGCGCGAGGTGAAGCTCACCCGCAAGGAGTTCGACGTGCTCGCCCTGCTCGCCCGCCACCCCGGCCGCCTCATCGCCCACGGCCAGTTCCTCGCCACGGTGTGGGGCCCGGCGCACGCCGACGACACGCATTATCTGCGCATCGCCATCGGCCACATCCGCGACAAGCTGGGAGACGATGCCGCCAACCCGCGCTTCATCATCACCGAGCCCGGTGTCGGCTACCGGCTGCGGGAAGGATGATCGAGCCAGCAATGAACTGGCATGTCATGCATGCCGGATCGTGGCCGGTGCGCGAAAGTCAGGTTTCAAGCGCCGCGCTGGCGTCAGTAAGTGGCGCGGAGCGGCTCCTTGCGAGCACCGTGCCAAGCAGTGACGCCGACTGCATCGCGACGTTGCAGCCGCGCCCATCGCGCGACATCCCGGCGGATGCGCCGCAGTTCAGGCCACGGGAAACGCCGCCCCTCCGCGCCCTCAGCCCCGACGGCGGGCGGACGCCGCAGCCTCTTGATGTCGTGTGACGGAGTAGCCGATGGCGCGATCCACGTCGTCCCACCGCTGCTGATGTGCGCGCCGCTCTGCAGCGACTTCTTCGCGCTGTGAGCAGAGCGACGGCCGATCGGCCGCAGGGAGCCGATGCGCATTGACGACGGTAGCGACGTGCCGCTCAAGGCCGTGATTCCGGGCCTGCGAAGGCCGAATCCCTCGCCCGCCCCTGCCCGCAACTCCCCAAACCGAAACTGAAACCGCCGATATGACCGGGAGACGCAGGCCCTTGCCGGCGCCTCCCGGGCCGGCAGCCGCCGGCTCATTCTCCCGAACGCGGCGTCTGGATCACCGGCGGCGCGTTGCAGGGCGCGGTGACGCAGCTCGGGAACGGGTTGTCCTGCCGGATCGCCGGCGGCGGCTGCGGCGCCGGCTCATAGGTGGCGGGCGGCGGGCCGGCGCGCCTGGGCGCGGGCGTCGTCGCCCCGGGATTGCGCAGCGCCGGATTGCCGGGATACTGGGCCTGCGCGACGCCGGGAAACGCCGCGAGCACCAGGGCGACAAGGACGGAAGGCAGTTTGACGGGCAGGATAGCAGGCAGCGTGGCAGGCATGGCGAACTCCGGTATCGGTCGGGACGGGCCCCTGAAGACAACGCCGCTGTCGCCTCCTGGATCGCCGCTCGGCCATACTCTGCTTTAAATGAAAATCCCGGGCACCGCCCGGCAATTCCCGTTTACCGGCGACGCACGGCCCGCGGGGCCGCCCGCCGCCCCCCTTGCCCTTCCGCAACGGTCGCGTGCTATCGGTCGCGGTGCGGCGAACCGCGCCGCGTCCCGCCGGACCCGAACGCCAGCTGCGAGATGACATTGGCCATCACCTCTCCCCTGCCGGCGCTTCTCGCCGCTGCCGCGCCACGTGTGGCGCTGCGTGCGATGCTGCTTGCGGCGCTGTTCGCCGGCGCCATCACCGCCGGCGCCGCCGACGACCTGCCGGCCCACCTCGCCGACCCCGCCCAGCAGGCGATCCAGACTCTGGACTATGCCAACACCCGCTATTCGCGCCTCGACCAGATCGACGCGGCCAATGTCGGCCGGCTCAAGGTGGCGTGGACCTTCTCCACCGGCGCGCTGCGCGGCCATGAAGGCAGCCCGCTGGTGGTGGACGGGGTGATGTATGTCCACGCCCCCTTTCCCAACGCCGTCTACGCCCTCGACCTCGACCATGACGGGCGCATGCTGTGGAAATACCAGCCCCGGCAGAGCGCCGACACCGCCGCCATCATGTGCTGCGATCTGGTCAATCGCGGCCTCGCCTATGCCGACGGCATGGTCTTCCTCGCCCAGGCCGACACCCATGTCGTGGCGCTGGACGCCAGGACCGGCGCGGTACGCTGGAGGGTGGCCAATGGCGACCCGCGCAAGGGTGAATCCAACACCGCCACCGTGATGCCGGTGAAGGACAAGCTGATCGTCGGCATCGCCGGGGCGGAGTTCGGGGTGCGCGGGCACATCAGCGCCTATCGCATCAAGGACGGCACGCTGGCCTGGCGGGCCTATTCCACCGGGCCGGACGCCGACATGCGGGTCGATCCGGACCGGACCACCGAACTCGGCCGCCCGGTCGGTGCGGATTCCTCGCTGAAGAGTTGGCAGGGCGACCAGTGGCAGGTCGGCGGCGGCGCGCCCTGGGGCTGGTTCGCCTACGACCCGGCGCTCAACCTCATCTATTACGGCACCGCCAATCCCGGCACCTGGAATCCCTCGCAGCGGCCCGGCGACAACAGATGGTCGAACGCCATCTTCGCCCGCGATGCCGACACCGGCATGGCGCGCTGGGTCTACCAGATGACCCCGCATGACGAGTGGGACTATGACGGCGTCAACGAGATGATCCTCACCGATCAGGTCGTCGACGGCCGCACGCGCCCGCTCCTCACCCATTTCGACCGCAACGGCTTCGCCTACACGCTCGACCGGGCGACCGGCGACCTCATCGTGGCGGAAAAGTTCGAGCCGGACACCAACTGGTCCAGCGGCATCGACATGGACCGGGCGAGCCCGGGCTTCGGCCGTCCGGTCCGCGACCCGAAATACGGAACCGAGGCGGAAGGCGAGGACGTCACCTATTCCGGCATCTGCCCCGCCGCCATCGGCGCCAAGAACCAGCAGCCGGCGGCGTTCTCGCCGCAGACCCAGCTTTTCTACGTGCCGGTCAGCACGCTGTGCATGGATTATGAGCCGTTCCACGTCGAATACGCCGTCGGCCAGCCCTATGTCGGCGCCACGCTGGCCATGTACCCGTCGCCCGGCAGCGATGGGCGGACGGGTCGCTTCATCGCCTGGGACAATCGCGAAGGGCGCGCCGTCTGGTCGCTGCCGGAGACCTTCTCGGTCTGGTCCGGGGCGCTGGCCACCGCGGGCGGGGTGGTGTTCTACGGCACGCTGGAGGGATGGCTGAAGGCGGTGGACGCGCGCACGGGCAAGGAACTGTACCGCTTCAAGACGCCCTCCGGCATCGTCGGCAATGTGATGACCTACGCTCATCGCGGCCGGCAATATGTCGCGGTGCTGTCCGGCGTCGGCGGCTGGGCGGGGATCGGCCTCGCCGCCGGGCTCACCGACCCCAATGCCGGCTCCGGCGCCGGGGATGCCTATGCGGCGCTGTCGCGCTATACCGCGCTCGGCGGCCAGCTCACCGTGTTCGCGCTGCCGGAAGGGCCTTAATCACCGGGCGGCGACGTGCCATTCTCGCGGCGGCGCGCCGGTGCGGCGCCGGGAGCACAAGCGGGAGACGGCGACCTCCGATGGATATCTTTCACTGGGTGGCGGTCGTTCTCTCGACCATGCTCGGGCTCGGCATCGCCCGTATTCTCTCGGGCTTCGCCATCGCCTTCAAGTCACGCCGGCAGGTGGCCCTCGACTGGCTGCCGCTGGTTGTGGCGGCCATCGTGCTGGGCGAAATCCTGCAATTCTGGTGGGCGCTGGCCGAGCTGGCGCCGCGCGCCTCCTGGACGCTGGCGGACTTCACCTTCCTCGTCGGCCTGGCCATGGTGCTGTTCCTCGCCGCCGCGCTCATCGTGCCGACCGACACCCCGATCACCGAGCCGGCCGCCGCGTTCGAGCAAGACGGGCGCTGGGCGCTGCTGCTGCTGGCCGCCTATCACCTGCTGGCCATCCTCGCCAATGCGTGGTTCTGGGGTATCGCGCTGACGTCACCCTTCAATGCGATGATCGGCGCCGCCGCCCTGTTCAGTGCGATCGCCGCGCTGGCGCGGCGGCGCACCGTGCAGGCCGGTGCCGTCCTGTGCTACTGCGCCATAGCGGTCGCCAGCGTGCTGGAACTCTCGCCCCTCCGCTATTGAGCACGACCAAAGATCAAACGCATGCGAACTTGCCCGCCTCTGCTCGAAATTCCATAGTCGCCGGACGGATTCTCTCGTCGGCGGCCACGCCGGGCGGCGGGCCTCGTGTCTCTTCCCGGCGGGAGCCGTCGCCGCCTCCGTCCTCCTCAGGGCCTCTCCATGCCGCGCAAGCCGTCAAACATCCTCTATTCGGCCGATGAGAAGCCGCCGCTCGGCACGCTGGTCATTCTCGGCGTGCAGCACGCGACCCTTGCGCTGCTGTTCCTCGTCTATCCCCTGGTGGCGGCGGCCGAGGCCGGCCTGTCCTTCGACGACACGCAGGTGCTGATAACGAGCTGCATCATCTTCATGGGCATCGCCACCATCATCGAGTGCTGGCCGAAATTCGGCGCCGGCATGCTGCTGGTGCAGATCCCGAACACGCCGCATCTGCCACTGGCGGTTCAGTCGCTGTCGGCCGGCGGCCCGGCGCTCTACGCCACGATGAGCCTGATCGCGGCGGTCTCGCAGCTCTCGCTGACCCGGTTCATGGGCGCGCTGCGCGCGGTGTTCCCGCCGGAGATCTGCGGTGTCGCGGTTACCATGCTGGGCGTGGCGCTGGCGGAGCCGTCACTGCGGCGCTTCTTCGGCCTCACCGAGGTGGCACAGGGCGCGCTCGACGGGCGCTACCCCTTCGTCAGCCTCGTCTCGCTCGTCATCATCATCGTGTTCGCCATCTTCTCGCGCGGCCTGCTTCGCCTGTTCGCCGTGGCCATCGGCGCCGCGGTGGGCTGGGTGTTGGCCGCCTATCTCGGCGTGGCGCCGGCGCCGGCGGCGACCTTCGAGACCCTGCGCTATGTCGACCTGCCGCGCATCGGCTGGCCGGGGATGACCCTCTCCTGGGCGCTCGTGCCCGCGGCCATCATCACCGGCATCATCTCCGCCGTCGACATGCTCGGCACCGTCGTCTCCATGCAGCGCATGGACGATGCCGACTGGCGCCGCGCCGACATGAATCAGGCCGGCCGGGCGATCCGCGCCAACACGGTCGCGGACATGGGCGCGGCGGTGACCGGCGGCTTCGCCAGCGCCTCCTCCTCGGCCGCCATCGGCGTCGCCTTCGCCACCGGCGCCACCGCCTGGCGGATCGGCACCATCGCCGGGCTGGTCATCCTCGCCGCCGCCTTCTCCCCCAAGCTCATCGGCGCGATCACGCTCATTCCGGCGCCGGTCGTCGGGGCGATTCTCGTCTATGCCTCCGCCTTCCTCATCGTCGCCGGCATGGACCTCATCCTCTCGCGGCGCCTGAGCGACCGGCGCATCTTCACCGTCGGCCTCGCCGTTCTCGCCGGCCTCACCGTGGCCATCCTGCCCGAGCTGGTGACCAGCACCCCGGACTGGATGCAGCCCGTGCTCGAATCGCCGCTCTCGGTCTCGACCGGCGTGGCGGTGGGGCTGAACCTGTTCTTCCGCATCGGCATCCGGCAGGAGGCCTCGCGCACCGTCACGACGCTGGAGAATCCCTTCACCGTGGCGACGGAGTTCCTGGAGCATCAGGGCGACCTGTGGGGGGCGCGCCGCGATGTCGTCGCCGCCGCCATCCCGGTGGTCGCCGAGGGCGTGGAAATGCTGCTGGACACCGAGGTGGCGCAGGGCTCGCTGGAAATGCGGGCGCATTTCGACGAGAACAATTTCGATGTCAGCCTGATCTACGAGGGCGAGCCGATCGCCATCCCGACGCAGCGTCCCTCGCCGGAGGACCTGCTCGGCGACGCGCAGGCGGTGGCACGCTTCGTCGGCTACATGCTGAGCAAGCGCGCCGACAAGCTGATCCTCGGCAAGGATGGCACGCGGCAGAAGCTCACCCTGCGCTTCGAGCACTGACCGGCGCCGCGCCGGATGCCGCCACCGGCCGCCCGACACCGGCCACGGCGGCGCGCCGGCGCGGCTGCGTTTTCATGCGCTTGCACGCCCCCGGCTTTGCCGATACTCCTGCTTCACCTGCGCGCAGACGGGCTGGCAGGCGCTCGCGGGCGCGGCCACCGCCGCACTGCGCCGCCGAAACCGATTTCTGGAGCCAGGCCTTGATACATATCGACCGCATCGTCGAGGGCACCATCGTTGTCACCGCCGTCAAGGGCCGGCTCGACAGCAGTTCTTCGCCGAAGCTGGAGGAGTTCCTCGCCGGCGCGCCGAACGAGGGCACGATCCTGCTCGATTTCGCCGAACTGACCTATATCAGCTCCGCCGGCTTGCGCGTGGTGCTGAAGGCCACCAAGCTGGTGCGCGGCGCCGGCGGCACGCTCGCGGTGTGCGGCCTGGTCCCGCAGGTGCACGAGGTGTTCGACGTCAGCGGCTTTTCCTCGCTCATCCCGATCCATACCAGTCGCGAGGCCGCCCTCGCCACCATGACCTGACAATTCCGGCGGAGGTGGCGGAGCGGGCAATGACCGACATCGAGTTCGATCTCCGCCTGCCCAACGATGTCACGCAGCTCGATAGGCTCAGCACGCGGATCGAGGCCTACGCGCGGGCCGCCGGCATTGCCGCCAAGCCGGCCTACCGGCTCCAGCTCGCGGTGGACGAGTTCTTCAACAACGCGGTCGATTACGGCTACCCCGACGGGCGGGCCGGCGAGATCGCCATCCATGTGCGGCGGGCGGGCGACCGGCTGGAACTGGTGTTCAGCGACGATGGCGACCCGTTCGACCCCTTCGCCGCGCCGGCGCCCGATCTTGCCGGCACGGTGGAGGAGCGCCCGATAGGCGGGCTCGGCGTCCACCTCGTGCGCACCTTGTGCGACAGCTTCGCCTATGCGCGCGAAGGCAATCGCAACGTGAAGCGCCTCACCTTCTCGCTGGCCGCGTGACGATTGCCGCCTGAAGGAATCCGCGAGAGCCTGATCCGATCAGGTTGAATCGACCTGACCGGCAAAACGTTCCCTAGGTCCCGTTCCGGGCGCGGCGTACCTGCGTCAGACCGTTGACCAGCCGCCGCGCCAGCCAGACGATCCGCTCGAACAGCACCGTCATGCGGAACAGCGCGTTCTGCTCCTCCGCCGACAGGTCATTCTGCGACGACAGCCGCTGGCGCAGATCCTCCATCAGCCGGTCGCGATGGCCGAGCAGGCCCAGCACCAGCTCCGGCTCCTCGGCGCCGAGACTCTCGGCATGGTCGGCGACCGCGCCGAGCAGCAGGTGCAGCGCCTCGTTGAGCCGCTGCGCGGTGGGCACCGCGCGGGCGGCCGCCGCCTCATGGGCATAGTCGGCCAGCGCCTCATGCAGCGCCCCGGTATTGTTCGCGGCATCGTCGAGCAGCAGCGCCACCGCCACCTGGTCGCGCGACAGCCGGGCGTCCAGCAGCGAGGCGAGATAGGCGCGGATCGCCTCGGTCAGCGCCGCCCCGGCGGCACGCAGCACCGCCGCCGGCGGCGCCGAGACATCGCCCTCCTCGCGCACATGCTCGACCATCTGCGGCAGGCGGGCGCCGAGCCGCGCCACCTCGCGCATCGACAGGTCGAGCGCCGCTTCGGTGTCACCCAGCGCCTCGCGCAGCAGGAAGGCGGGCTGGGAGAGCGTCTCCACCGCGTTCATCGGCAGCAGCCGGGCCACGGCGCGGCGGGTCGGCCCTTCAAGCAGGGCGGACGTCAACGCGCCGCCGATCTGCGTCGCCAGGAAGATCAGCGCCAGCTCGGCGCCGACATCGCCACTCCCGTTCCGCAGCAGAGCCGCCACAAGGTCGGGCCGCAGCGCCGCGAAAACGGCAAGCGCCACCAGCAGCAGCGATCCGCCCAGCTTCTGCACCACCTGCAACGCGAACACGACCCGGCCCGGTCGCGTCTCGCCCGGTATCAGCACCGCGTTGTTGATCATTGCCGCGGCGTTGGCACCGGCGATCAGGGGCAGCGCCGAGCCGAAGTCCAGCAAGCCGCCGCCGACCGCCGCCACCGCCAGCGCCGCCGCCACCGAGGAGGACTGCGCCGCCAGCGAGAAGCCGGCGCCGATCAGCGCCAGCAGCCAGGGATTCTCCACCGCCGCGTTCCAGGCGGGGTGGCCCATCAGCGCTTCGCGCATCGGCCCCACGGCGATGGAGACGAGATGCATGCCGAACAGCAGCAGCCCGGCGCCGAGCGCCGCTTCCATCACGTTGCGCATGCGGTCGCCGCGCGCCAGGCGGAAATAGGTCATGAAGCCGACCACGCCGATGACGAGGCCGGCGGCGGTCGAGGTGTCGATGGCGACGATCAGCGGCAGCAGCGCGGTGCCGACATTCGACCAGCTCGGCGCCATCAGCGCCGGGCCGTCGGCCAGCACGCCGCCGCGCACGAAGGAGACGACGATCCACGACACCGCCGTCGAGCTCTGGGTGATCATGCCGGCGAGCGTGCCGCTGATGGCCGTTCTGACATTGCCGCGCAGCGCGCGGGCGAAGGCGGCGCGGGCCCGCCGCCCGACCAACGGCACGAGATTGGCCGAAAGGCCCCGCACGCCGATGAAGAACAGTCCCAGCCCGCTGAACATGAGCGCGATGGTTGCCATAGGCCGATTACTTTCTCGCCGGGAGATCAGGAAAACGGAGACGCACCGGCCAATATCCCGCCGGGTGGCAGAACCGGTCCGCGCGCCGTTATGGAAGCGTCACATGACGCCACGGTGACGGTCTCGCCGACGCCGCGGCGGCCTTATTCCGGCAGGCCCAGCCGTGCCTTGATCTTGCCCAGCAGGCGCGGAAGCTCGACCGGCTTGGTGTCGAAATCGTCGCATCCGGCCGCCATCGCCTGCTCGCGATCGGTGGCCATGGCGTGCGCGGTGAGCGCGATGACGGGGATGCCGGCGGTCTCCGGATTGGCCTTCACCTGCCGCGTCGCCTCCCAGCCGTCCAGCACCGGCAGGCTCATATCCATCAGGATCAGCGCCGGCTTCTCGGCGAGGGCGAGGTCCACCCCCTCCTGCCCGTTGACCGCGATCACCACCTCGAAGCCGTTGCGCGTCAGCCGCCGCGAAAGCATGTCGCGGTTCATCTCATTGTCCTCGACGAGGAGAATCTTCGTCATCGCGCCTCTCTCAGTGGCCGTGGCTGGCGATATGGGCGAGCGCGGCGCCGAGCGAACCGATCGGCTGCGCGCCCTTGTTCAGGATCAGCAGCGTGTTGCGGGCGAGGAAATCACGCTCGTCCTCGGTCAGTTCCTTGGCGGTGAGCACGACGATCGGCAGATCGGCGTATTTCGGCTGCGCCCGCACCCGGGAAAGGAAGGTGAAGCCGTCCATGACAGGCATCATCAGGTCGAGCAGCACGAGGGCGGGCAGCGGGTGGCGCTCCAGCCAGTCCAGCGCCTCCTGCCCGTTCGCCGCCTCGGCCACGGCAAGACCGGCACCCTCGATGGTGGCGCGCATGATGGCGCGCACCGGCTCGTCATCGTCGACGACGAACACCACGCCGTCCTCGTTGCCCGGCGCGAATTTGTGGATGAGGGCGATCAGCCGCTGCCGGTCGATCGGCTTGGTCATGTATTCCGACGCGCCGAGCGAATAGCCGAGGTTCCGGTCGTCGACGATGGTGAGCATGATCACCGGTATATGCGCCAGCGCCGGCTCGGACTTCATGATGCCGAGCACCGACCAGCCGTCGATCTTCGGCATCATCACGTCGAGCGTGACGATGTCGGGCGGCTCCTTGCGCATGATGTTGAGCGCTTCGACACCGTCGCGCGCGTGCCGCAGCACATAGCCTTCCTTGCCGAGCGTCGCCGAGAGCACGTCATGCACCGCCGGGTCGTCGTCGACCACCAGAACGGTGATCGCGCCCGGCTCGGCCGGCGCGCCGGGGTCGACGATCTCGGCCTCGTCCGGCTCGGCAGCCGCCACCGGCGCCTCGACGGGCAGCTCGATGGTGAAGGTCGAGCCCTTGCCGGGCTCGCTCGCCACCGAGATGGTGCCGCCCAGCATGGCGGCGAAATGCCGGGTGATGGTGAGGCCGAGGCCGGTACCGCCGAAGTTGCGGGTGGTCGAGGAATCCGCCTGGGTGAAGGCCTGGAACAGCCGGCCCATCTGCTCCTCGCTCATGCCGATGCCGCTGTCGCGGACATCGAAGCGCACCGCCTCGCTTCCGTCCGCCAGCGTGTCGCGGGCGATGCGCAGCGTCACCGTGCCGTCCTTGGTGAACTTGGCGGCGTTGCTCAGCAGGTTGATCAGGCTCTGCTTCAGCTTGGTCAGGTCGGTGCGCAGCGTGCCGACATCGATCGGGCAGTCGATCACCAGCTGGTTGGCGTTCTTCTGCATCATCGGGCCGACGATGGTCTTCACCTCCTCGACCATGCGCGAGAGGAAGACCTGCTCCAGATAGACGTCCATGCGCCCGGCCTCGATCTTGGACAGGTCGAGGATGTCGTTGATCAGCCCCAGAAGGTGCTTGCCCGCCGCCTGGATCTTGTCGAGGTCGGCCACCAGCGCGCTGTCGCCGGCGTCGGCGGCGTCCTCCGAGAGGATCTCGCTGTAGCCGATGATGGCGTTCAGCGGCGTGCGCAGTTCGTGGCTCATATTGGCCAGGAAGGCCGACTTCACCCGGCTGGCCGATTCCGCCGCCTCCTTGGCCTCGCGCAGCTGCTGCTCCATGCGCACGCGGTCGCTGATGTCGACGAAGGTGGCGATCACCGCCGGCGTGCCGCGGAAGTCCAGCCGTTCATGCGAGACCATGGTGCAGATGGTCGAGCCGTCGGCATGCGGCAGGTTGAACTCCTGTCGCTCGCTCGACGGCGTGGCGAGGATGTCCGCCAGTTCCTGCCCGCGCGCCGGGTCGTCGAACAGCTCGCCCAGCGCGCGGCCGACCAGCGCGCCGGCGCCGCGGCCGATCAGGCGGCCGAAGCAGCCATTGGAATGGCGCACCACCTTGTGGGTCAGGTCCATGATGACGAGGCCGATCGGCGCCGCGGCGTCGATCGCGCGCAACTGCTCCTCGTCCTCGCGCAGCTTCATCTCGGCCAGCTTGCGCTCGGTGATGTCGGTGTAGATGGCGATGAAGCCGCCGCCCGGCACCGGGTCGCGCCGCACTTCGAGAATGGTGCCATCCGGCCTTGTGCGCTCGAAGCGGTGCGGCTTTTGGAGCTGCAGGAGGCGCTGGGCGAGCGCCGTCTCGACGTCGACCTCGCCGAACTCGCCGCGCGCGCCGAGATAGCGGATATAGTCGGAGAAGGTGTGCTCGGTGCCGAGGAACTCGTCCGGCATGTCGAGATATTCGCGGAACAGCTGGTTCCAGGTCACCAGGCGATGCTTGGCGTCGTACATGGCGACGCCCTGCGACATGTTCTCCAGCGTCGCCCGCAGCAGCGTGGCCTCGCTCACCCACTCGTCCTCGGTCATCCCTTCCCCTCGTCCCCTCAGCCCGCGCCGGGCGGGTCCAGCGTCAGCAGCAGCGCCGCCATGTCGTCGAAGGCCGGCAGGCCCGCCTCGAACGCCCGCACCCCCGCCGCGAGGCGCGGCAGCGGCGCGCTCTCCGTGCCGAGCGCGGCGAGAAAATCGCCCACCCGCGCCTCGCCATAGAGATCGCCGGCATGGTCGTGCGCCTCGGTCAGCCCGTCGGTCACCACCAGCAGCCCCTCGCCGGCCGCCATCGTCACCGTCGCGGCGCGGAAGACGAACTCCTCCACCACGCCGAGCGCCGGTCCACCGGCGGCGGTGAGCCGCGACACCGTGCCGTCGACCGCGCGCAGATAGGGCGGCACATGGCCGGCGCGCACATAGGCGAGCGTGCCGGCCGGCACATCGAGCACCGCCAGCAGCAGCGTCACGAACATGCAGGAGCCGTTGCCGCGCGCCAGCGCGTCGTTCACCAGCCCGACCGCGCGCGCCGGGTCGGAAAACAGTTCGGCCGCGTCCGGGCGGGTGCCGAGCGAGCGGAACATGGAATGGGTGCGGGCCATCATCAGCGCCGCGCCGGCGCCCTTGTCGGAGACGTCGCCGATCACCGCCACCATCTTCGAATCGCCGACGGGGAAGTAGTCGACGAGGTCGCCGCCCACCTCCTTTGCCGGCTCCAGCAGCACGTCGATGGTCAGTTGCCGCCCGCCAAAGGCCCCGGCGAAGGGGGGCGGCACAAGCGCCAATTGCAGCGTGCGCGCCTCGGTGAGTTCCGCCTGCTTGCGTTTCAGCTCGTCGCGGGTGCGGTCGCGCAGCCCCTTCTTCTCCAGCGTGGCGAGCACGCGGGCGCGCAGCAGGGTCGGGTTGAACGGCTTGAAGATGAAATCGTCGGCGCCCAGCTCGATGCAGCGCACCACCGGCTCGATCTCGTTGAGCGCGGAGACGACGATCACCGGCAACTCGTTGATGCGCCCGTCGGCGCGCAGCCGGTCGAGCACGCCGAAGCCGTCCAACTCCGGCATCATGATGTCGAGCAGCACGAGGTCGTAGGGCTTCTGGTCGATGGCGGCGAGCGCCTCGATGCCGTTGGCGGCCTCGTCGATATGGGTGAAGCCGAGCCGCTTCAGCCGGCGCATCAGCAGGTCCCGGTTTTCGGCGACATCGTCGACCACCAGAATCGACGCGTTCTGGTCCGTCATGATCCCGCTTCCACCGTCTCTCAGCTTCTCGACACCGGCCCCGACGCGGGCAAGCGCGGACTATCCACACAATGCCCCCCCTTAGCAACGCCGCCGGGCACGGCCGCACGCGACAAAAATCGCAACTTCGCCTTCGCCGGCGGCGCCCCCTATCGCGGTAGGGCGGCGCGGCGGCCGGCATGTGACGCGAGCGGGGGGCGGAAGCGAAGCGCGAGCCGGGCATGGCGGCGCGCGCCCCGGTGCCCTACATAGAGGGACGGGAGGCGCGACGTTCAGTGATGAAGACATTCCCGGCGGTTCTTCTGGCGGCGGCAACGGTCGTTGCGGCCACCGCCGCCATGGCCCAGGTTACCACGAGGCCCAATCCCACCATGCCCCAGCGACGCGATTCGGTCCGGCCCAACAGCCAGAACCTGATGCAGGGCCCGTCCTACTGGACGCCCCAGCAGCGCCGGCTCAACGTGCCCGGCGCCACCTCGAACCCCAGCCTGCGGCGCGAGACCGAGCCCTACCCGCCACCGCCCATTCCGCCTCCGGTGCGCCCGGCCGAGACGCCGGACAAATAGGCATCAGCCCGACGGCCTCCTCTCCTTCGGCAGGCAGAGGAAGCCGCGCGCCCGCTCAATCCCGCAGCGTGTCCGGCGGGCTCGCTTCCGCCACCAGCGCCGCCAGCGCCTCGTCCAGCGTCAGCGTGGTCTGGTTGGGCGAGCCGAGCCGGCGGATCGAGACAGTGCGGTCAGTCGCTTCCTTGCGCCCGACCACGATCAGCGCCGGCACCTTGGCCAGCGAGTGCTCGCGCACCTTGTAGTTGATCTTTTCGTTGCGCAGGTCCTGCTCGACGCGCAGCCCCATCTTCCTCGCCGCCGCGACGATCTCCTGCGCGTAGTCGTCGCCCTCGGAGGTGATGGTCGCCACCACCGCCTGCACCGGCGCCAGCCAGAGCGGGAAATGGCCGGCATGGTGCTCGATCAGAATGCCGGTGAAGCGCTCCATCGAGCCGCAGATGGCGCGGTGGATCATCACCGGCGTCTTCTTGCCGCCATCGGCGTCGACATAGAAGGCGCCGAAGCGCTCCGGCAGGTTGAAGTCGACCTGCGTGGTGCCGCACTGCCATTCGCGGCCGATCGCGTCGCGCAGCGTGTACTCGAACTTGGGTCCGTAGAACGCCCCCTCGCCCGGCAATATGCCGGTCTTGATCTTGCCGCCGGATTCGGCCTCGATCTGGATCAGCACCCGGCCCATCACCTCCTCGGCGTGGTCCCACACCGCGTCCGAGCCGACCCGCTTGTCGGGGCGGGTGGAGAGCTTGACCACGATCTCCTCGAAGCCGAAATCGGCGTAGGTGGAGAGGATCAGCTCGTTGATCTTCAGGCACTCCGCCGCCATCTGCTCCTCGGTGCAGAAGATGTGGGCGTCGTCCTGGGTGAAGCCGCGCACCCGCATCAGCCCGTGCAACGCGCCCGAGGGCTCGTAGCGGTGCACATTGCCGAATTCGGCGAGGCGCATGGGCAGGTCGCGGTAGCTCTTGAGCCCGTGCTTGAAGATCTGCACATGGCCGGGGCAGTTCATCGGCTTGAGCGCATAGACGCGGTCATTGTCCTCGGTGTCGCCGGCCGGCTGCACCTTGAACATGTTGTCCTTGTACCAGCCCCAATGGCCCGAGGTCTCCCACAGCGACTTGTCGAGCACCTGCGGGGCGTTGACCTCGGCATAGTCGGCGGCGAGGCGCCGGCGCATATAGGCGACGAGGTTCTGGAACAGGTTCCAGCCCTTCGGGTGCCAGAACACGACGCCCGGCCCCTCCTCCTGGAAGTGGAACAGGTTCATCTCGCGGCCGAGCCGGCGGTGGTCGCGCTTCTCCGCTTCCTCCAGCTGGTGGAGATAGGCGTCGAGTTCCTCGCGGGTGCGCCATGCCGTGCCGTAGATGCGGGTCAGCATCTGGTTGTTGCTGTCGCCGCGCCAATAGGCGCCGGCCACCTTCATCAGCTTGAAGGCGTCGCCCACCTTGCCGACGCTCGGCATGTGCGGGCCGCGGCAGAGGTCGAACCACTCGCCCTGCTTGTAGATGCGGATCATCTGGTCGGCGGGGATGGCGTCCACCAGCTCGACCTTGAACGCCTCGCCCTTCTCGGCGAACACGCGCTTGGTCGTCTCGCGGTCCCACACCTCCTTGGTGAAGGGCGCGTCGCGGGCGATGATCTCGCGCATCTTCTTCTCGATGGCGGTGAAATCGTCCGGGGTGAACGGCTCGTTGCGGAAGAAGTCGTAATAGAAGCCGTTCTCGATCACCGGGCCGATGGTCACCTGGGTGCCCGGCCACAGCGTCTGCACCGCTTCCGCCAGCACATGGGCGGCGTCGTGGCGGATGAGTTCGAGCGCCTCGGGGCTCTCGCGGGTGACGATCTCGAACTTCGCGTCTGACGTGATGGGATCGGAAAGGTCGCTCAGCACCCCGTCGAGCTTCATCGCCAGCGACTTCTTGGTCAGCGATTTGGCGATGGAGGCGGCGACCTCGGTGCCGGTGGTGCCGGAGGCATAGGCTCGGACGGCGCCATCGGGAAAGGTGAGGTTCACAGTTGCCGGCGCGCCGGCGACGTTCTGCGCCACGAGATTCTCGGACATCGGTTTTTCTCCTGCCCACTCCTGCGAACCACGCAGGTAGGCGTGTTGGTCTTCACACGTATTCGGTCTTCATGGGTCTCGGTCAATCGTCGCCCGGCGTCCCGCTCCCGGGGGGCCGTGCGTAGCGCCACGGCATATACCACGCCGCTTTTGGCGGCAATTGCGCCGGCACCGGCTCGAAGCCCGACCCGCCCCAGGGATGGCAGCGGCAGATGCGCCCCGCCGCCATCCAGCCGCCCGCCCAGGCGCCATGGGTCTCGATCGCCTCCTCGGCGAATTCCGAGCAGGTCGGGAGATAGCGGCACTGCCGGCCCATGAAGGCGGAGAAGCTGTAGCGGTAGACCAGGATCGGCGCCCGCAGCATCAGCCGCGGCAGCCGGGCCACCAGCGCCGCGACGCTGATTGCGGGACGCGGCGCGCTCATGGCGCGACCCTAACCGGGAACCGGCGCGACTCCGCCGCGTTGCCCCGATGGAGGACCGGCGAAGATGCCGGTCGGCACCCGGGGAGAGCGTGATGACGGCAACAGGGTTCTGGACGATGGCGGCGCTGGCGGGCGGTCTCCTCATGGCTGGCCCCGCATTCGCCCAGCAACCGCCCGCGCCACAGGTGCCGGTGCAACAGGTGCCCGCGCAGTTGCCGCCCGCCGAGGACCCGCCCGCTCAGCAACCGCCGGCAGCGGGGCATGTCTCGCCCGGCCCGGCCGGCGGCACCCAGCCGGCGCCTTCCGCCGCCACCTCGCCCGAGGTCGACCCGGACATGCAGCGCGTCGCCGCCTGCAAGGCGGACGCGCTGAAGAATCTCAAGCAGGCGTCGCCCTCGATCGAGGACATCTATATCGACATTGACGGACTCACCATCGCGCAGGCCGAGGGCAAGCTCGGCGACACCGAGGTGAAGGGCGTCATCATGGGCGAGGCCTATATCCAACGCGACCGCTCCGACACGGCGAACCGTTTTCTTTGCCTCACCGACGCCAAGGGCGAGGTGCTGTTTACCTTCTTCACCGAACGCTGAGCCCTCACGGCAGTGAACTCGCCGCAACGCCCGTCATCCCGGACCGCGGCAGGCCGACCCGCTTCGGCCGGGATGCGGCCGGCGGAAAGGCCCCTACTCCGCCGCCTCGCGGGCGGCATCGCGCGCCGCGATCTGGTCGAGCGCGTCGACCACGGCGTCGAAGGTGAGCAGGGTCGAGGCGTGGCGCGCCTTGTAGTCGCGCACCGGCTCCAGCACGGCGAGTTCGGCCCAGCGTCCGTCCGGCGGCGGGCCGTTCTCCTTCAGCATGCGGCGCATCGCCTCGCGCACCGCGCGCAGCTCGGCCGGCGTCGAGCCGACGATCAGCGCGCCCATCACCGAGGAGGAGGCCTGCCCGAGCGCGCAGGCCCGCACCTCATGGGCGAAATCCGCCACCACCCCGTCGCGCAGCGCCAGGTCGATGGTCACGGTAGAGCCGCAAAGCTTGGAATGCGCCGTTGCCGAGGCATCGGGCGCGGCAAGCCGGCCGAGCCGCGGTATGTCGGCGGCAAGTTCAAGTATGCGGCGGTTATAAACATCGTTGAGCATGCCAGATCGTCCGTCCGTCGGAGCCGTTCATCCGCGCAAAGGCAGCCATCGCCCGCATTGCAGCCCGGCCGCTCTGGCTTATATAGGTGCGGTGGCCGCCAAGCGAAAGCAACAGCCGGGAAGTCCCTTCCGGCGCGCCCGCTCGGTGGCTATGGTCTGGATGCGTGGCTGATCCGTGGCGAGTGGCGGCACGTATGACGAGACGGAACAGGGACACTTCGGCGCCGTTGAAGAGGCGCGCCGTCGAACGGAGTTCGTCATGGATGCCGTGCTTAAGTCGTTGATGCGCAGCGCCCAGAGCGAGATGGAGGCGTCTGCCGCGCGCCGCCCCTCGCGCGAGGAGGCGGAGGCCGCCGTACGCACCCTGATCGCCTGGGCGGGTGACGATCCCGCGCGCGAGGGGCTGCTCGACACGCCCAAGCGCGTGGCGCGGGCCTATGAGGAACTGTACAGCGGGTACCGCGCCGGGCCGGAAGCCATTCTCGACCGCACCTTCGGCGAGATCGGCAATTTCGACGACATGGTGGTGGTGCGCGACATCGAGTTTCACTCGCATTGCGAACACCACATGGTGCCTTTCGTCGGCAAGGCGCACATCGCCTATTTCCCGGTCGAGCGCGTGGTCGGCCTGTCCAAGATCGCCCGCATCGTCGACATTTATGCGCGCCGGCTACAGACCCAGGAGCACCTGACCTCGCAGATCATTACCGTGATCGACGAGATTCTGAAGCCGCGCGGCGTCGCCGTGCTGATCGAGGCCGAGCACATGTGCATGGCCATGCGCGGCGTGCGCAAGCAGGGCGCCTCCACCGTCACCACCCAGTTCACCGGCGTGTTCCGCGACGACCCGCAGGAGCAGGTTCGCTTCATGAGCCTGCTGCGCGGCGTGCGTTCGTGAGCGCGCCGCGCTTCCGCAGGCTCCCGTGACCCACACATCCTTCGCCCCGCGTGGCAGCACCGCCGAGATCGAGGAGGGCGAGCGCCTCTCCCCGAAATTCGATGCCGATGGCCTCGTCACCGCCGTCACCGTCGATGCCGATGACGGCACCGTGCTGATGGTCGCGCATATGGACGCCCGGGCGCTGGCGCTGACCATCGAGACCGGCGTCGCGCATTATTTCAGCCGCTCGCGCGGCAAGCTGTGGAAGAAGGGCGAGGAGAGCGGCCAGTTCCAGACGCTGGTCGAGCTGCGGGTCGACTGTGACCAGGACGCCGTGGTGCTGCGGGTGCGCATGCCGAGCCTCGGCCCCGGTGTGCCCGGCGCCGCCTGCCACACCGGGCACCGCTCCTGCTTCTTCCGCTCGGTGCCGCTCGGTGCCGCGCCGACGCCCGAGCTGAAGCTCGCCGTCAACGATGAAGGCCGTCTGTTCGACCCGGCGGCCGTGTACGGCACGCCGAAGAAGACCGACGCGCCGCGCTTCTAGAGCCGGCCCGGCAGCCGCGCGGGACGCGATCCGGGATCGACCTGCGGACGAGCGCGACGGCGGGTTCCCGCCCTCGCGCCGTCATCCCCGGGCGTCACCCGGGGATCCACGCTTTGCCCATCGTGCCGAAGCGCGTCGCCAGGTCGCCCGGCAGGTCGCCCGGCCCGGCCATGTCGCAGGCGCGCGCGGCCTACGCCGACATGATGTATTCGCGCATGGCGTGGCTCTCGCGCTCCATCTCGGCGAGGCGCTCCTTCACCACGTCGCCGATGGAGATGATGCCGACCAGCTTGCCGCCCTGCACCACCGGAAGGTGCCGGAAGCGCCCACCGGTCATATGCTCCATGATCTGATGGACGGTCTCGTTGCCGTCGCAGGTCACCACACGCGTGGTCATCACCGAGGCGACGCTGTCGTCGAACCGGCTGGGCCCGTCGAGACCGATCACGCGCACCACGTCGCGTTCCGACAGGATGCCGACCACGCGGCGTTCGGGATCGGTCACCACGACCGCGCCGATGCGCTTGGCGGCCAGCAGTTCCGTCGCCTCGCGCAGCGTTGCCTCGGGCGCGATCGTCTGCACCTCGAAGCCCTTTTCCTCAAGAATGGTCCGAACCGTCATGCAAGCCTCCTTCCCGGATCCGCGGGACGACGGAGCACGCTCCGGTCCGCCGCCCGCTCATTCGGCTTCTTCCCGTCGAAAACGGGCGAGCCATCGTCGGGATGATCCGCTTTAACGCAGCGGCAGGCAAGTGGTTCGGCGGCAGGCGAGTGGTTCGCAGGCAGACGGGCTCCGCCGCGTCAGTGCCGGGTCGGCGGGGAGTAGTAATCGCCATCGGGGCGGCCGCGGATCGGATCGAACAGCGGGAACAGCAGCAGGCCGACCAGGAAGCCGCCAATATGCGCCTGCCAGGCGACGCTGCCGTCGACGATGCCGGCCGGCGCGCCGACGCCGAAGGCGAGGTTGATGATGAACCACACCGCCACGAAGCCGATCACCCGCCGGTCGCGCATCACCCGGGTCAGCGGCGGCGCGGGAAAGTGCACCGCGCTCTCCATCATGCCCGGCCGCCAAGCGCCGCGGCCCTCATGCGCGAACATGAAGCGCAGCGCGCCCGCCATGCAGCCCGACACCGCCGCCGAGGCGCCGATCATCGGCACCAGCTCGCCCTCATGGGTGACGAGGTGAAGCCCCGCCCCCGCTGCCGCCGTCACGGCGAAGAACAGCAGGAAGCGCACGGCGCCGAAGCGGCGCGCCACCGGCGTGCCGAAGGCGAGCATCCACAACAGGTTCAGCCCGACATGGGTCCAGCCGCCATGCAGGAAGGCATAGGTCACGAAGGTCCACGCATCCGCCGCCGTCCCGCCCGGCAGCACGCCGTCGGCCAGCACGGAGGGGTCGAAGCGGGCGGGGATGAAGGCGAACAGCGCCAGGATCTCGATGCCGGTCTCGACGTCGACCCAGTCGCGCACCAGCTGGATAAGCAGCATCGCCGCCGCCAGCACGGTAATCACCGGCGGCACGTTGAGCATCGGTTCGCGTCTGTGGGCGGCAAGGCGGGGCGGTTCGAGCACGTCGATCACATAGGCCGCCCGGCGCGCGGCGGCAAGGCATACCGGCGTGCATCTTGGCGTGAACGCCCGCGCGCCCTCCCCGCGCGACGCCGGAGACGGTTGCGGTCGGCTTAAACAGCGTGATGAACAGTTTGCCTATTGTCGTGGTTAACACCAACAAAAAGACATATTAACATTCCCTGTCCAGCGTTGTTACGAATCTACGGCATCGCTTAGACGCGTATAAAATCCTCTCCGCTAAGCTCTCATCCAGTGACAGGGATGAGGTACGCGATGAAAAAGAGGCTCGAATGGGCCCTTCTCGCGGCGGGCAAAGCGGTTGTTGCGGCAACCCTCGCGGCGGTGCTGACACAGGCCGCGCCCGCCCGCGCGGAAAGGACGGTGGCGATGCTCTCCAGCTTCGCCGCCAACATGGCGGTCGGCGCGCACACCACCGTGCCGATGGGCTATTTCCAGTTCTGCACGCAGAACCCGGCCGATTGCGGCATGCACACCGGGCGGGGCGGCAAGGTGGCGCTCACCGAGGCCGATTTCGCCCAGTTGCACCAGGTCAATGACGACATCAATCGCCGTATCGAGCCGATGACCGACCTCGACCACTATGGCGAGATCGAGCGCTGGACCTATCCCGATGACGGCTATGGCGATTGCGAGGACTATGTGCTGCTCAAGCGCCGCACGCTGATCGGGCTCGGCTGGCCGGCCGACACGCTGCTGGTGACCGTGGTGCGCGACCGCAAGGGCGACGGCCACGCCGTCCTCACCGTCGTCACCGATCGCGGCGACCTGGTGCTCGACAACCAGGAGGCCGCGATCGTGCTGTGGCACGAGACCGGCTATCGCTTCGTCAAGCGGCAGGCGCAGGACGACACCGACAACTGGGTCTCGCTCGGCGATGTGCTGGCGCCCTATTCGGTCGGCCGGAACTGAGCTTTGCGCCATTCGGGCGGCCCCAGGAGCGGCCCGAATGGCGCCGCAACCGGCGGCCGCAAGAAAGCAGCCGGGCGCAAACGGCAAGGGGATCTGCCGTTCATCCCGGGTTCGCCTGATGAAGCGCCGCAAGGGCTTTCAATGCCCTGTGCAGCGTCACGCGAACGCCCGTCTCGCTCATGCGCAAACGGGCGGCGGCTTCCCGGGTCGTGCAGCCTTCGATGCTGACGGCCTGAACGACGGCGCGCTGGCGCTCCTTCAGCCTGCCCATCAGGCTCCCGATATGGACGGCGGGTGAATCGTCGGCCGGCTCCTCGGCCGCGAGCACTTCGGCGAGATCGTCGATGGGCACGGTCAACCGAACCGACCGGCGCAGCATGTCGATCAGCTTGTTGCGGACGATGACCGAAATCCATGGCGTGATGGGCCGGGCGGGGTCCCATGTCCGGCGCTTCAGATGGATCGCCAGCAAGGCTTCCTGAACCACGTCCTCGGCATCGCCGAGGGGGGCCCCGTATTGGGCGCAATTCCGCCGGGCCATGGCACGCAGATGCGGCGTCACCGACTGGAGAAACCGGCCATACGCATCGGCATCGCCCGATCGTGCGGCGCGCATGTCAGCGGCCCATTCACTCTCGCGATCCGCCTGTGTCACATACGCCTCGTACCCGCTCCGCCGGCTTCAATCGGGCCGTTTTATAATGTTCGATCTATATCTCCGGAAGGGTTGCGGCGATAGCATGACGAACGCCGTTCTCCGGCATGTCCGCAAGCCGATTGCCTTGGGACCGGGCGTTTTGGCAAGGGCCGCAGTCAAACGGGCAGGGCCGCAGACCGTCGCAGCAGCGTCGCCTGCTCGAAGGCATGGGCGAAGGCCAGAATGGCCATGAGCGCCATGTTCACGCTGTTTGAATATCCTCGCGCCGCCCGCGCGGCGCCCCATCCCGACGCGGCCCGACGGTGTTCAAGCCCGTCCCGGGGCGCACACGGTCCCGCCGTCGCCTCAGTCGACCCGCTTCAGCGCTTCGGCGAAACGCCGCCAGTTGCGCACATAATGCGCGGCGGTGCCGTGGATGCGCTGCTCCATCGCCGCGTCGAGGGTGCGGATCACCTTGCCCGGCGCGCCGACGATCAGCGAATTGTCGGGATATTCCTTGCCTTCGGTCACCAGCGCGCCGGCGCCGACCAGGCAGTTGCGGCCGATCTTGGCCCCGTTGAGAATGGTCGCGCCCATGCCGATCAGGCTGTTGGCGCCGATGGTGCAGCCGTGCAGCATCGCCTTGTGGCCGATGGTGCAATCGTCGCCGATGGTCATCGGGAAGCCGGGATCGGTGTGCAGCACGCACAGTTCCTGGATGTTCACCCGGGCGCCCAGCGTGATGCGCTCATTGTCGCCGCGTATGACCGAGCCGAACCACACGCTCGCCTCGTCGCCGACCAGCACATTGCCGATCACCTCGGCGGTGGGGGCGATCCAGAAGCGGCCGAGCGCCGGCAATTCCGGCGCCACCCCGTCGAGCGCATAGACGGGCATCGCCCTCAGTCCTCGAGATCGGTGTCGAGAATGGCCATCTGGAAATTATAGGAGAGGTCGCCATCCTCCTTGTCCTCGAACAGGACGCCGATGAACTCGTCGCCGAGATAGACCTCGGCCGAATCCTTCTTCTTAGGGCGCGCGACGACGCGCAGCTGCGTGTTGGTGAACAGGCGCCGCATATAGGTCTGGACGCGTTCCAGGTCCTTCTTTTCCAAGTCCGTGCTCCCAGAAGGTTTGATCGGGCCGCAGGCTTGCCACGACGCGCCGGCCGGCGCAACCGGCGCCGGCACAATCGGCTGTTCACACAACGGGGCTCAGATCGCCTCGCCGAGGAAGGAGGGCATGTCGGCGTACTGGTCGAACATCTGGTCCATACTGCGCGAGGGCTCGGCACAGCCGGCCTCGCCCACCACCTTGGCCGGCACCCCGGCCACCGTGGTGCGGGCCGGCACCGGCTTGAGCACCACCGAGCCGGCGGCGACGCGGGCGCAATGGCCGACCTCGATATTGCCGAGCACCTTTGCGCCGGCGCCGAGCAGCACGCCATGGCGGATCTTCGGGTGGCGGTCGCCATGCTCCTTGCCGGTGCCGCCCAGCGTCACCCCCTGCAGCACCGAGACATTGTCCTCGATGACCGCCGTCTCGCCCACCACGATGCCGGTGGCGTGGTCGAAGAAGATGCCGCGCCCGAAAGGCGCTGCCGGGTTGATGTCGACCTGGTTCACCGCCGAGGAGCGGCTTTGCAGGTAGAGCGCGAAATCGGTGCGGCCATGCTTCCACAGCCAGTGCGCCAGGCGGTGGGTCTGGATGGCGTGGAAGCCCTTGTAATAGAGCAGCGGCTGGATCGCCCGGTCGGTCGCCGGGTCGCGGTCGAGAACGGCGACGATGTCGGCGCGGATGGCGACACCGATCTGCGGGTCGTCCGCCACCGCCTCCTCGAAGGCCTGGCGGATGATGTCCGCCGGCACGTCGCCATGGTCGAGCCGCTGGGCGATGCGGTGCGCCACCGCCCGCTCCAGCGAGGTATGGTAGAGCACGGTGGAGAACACGAAGCTGGCCAGCGCCGGCTCGCGCTGGGTGATCGTCTCCGCCTCGGCGCGCACCCGCGCCCAGACCGGATCGACCTTGTCGAGCGCGCGCGGCGCCTCGACGCGCTGAAGAGTATTCACAGCCATTTTTCTACCCTCGCCGTTCGCCCGCGGGCGCCAGCCGGATGTACCGAGTTGGCCCGAGCCTAGCACAGGCCTCCGCGACGGCCTACGCCGCCGCCATTGCAGGAATGCAGGAACGCCCCTCGCCACCAACGGCGCGCGCCGTTGAATCGAAATGTGAGCCGCGCATGAATCCTCCTGCGAACAACGCCCGGCAACCGATTCCGTTGACTCATCTTTCCGGCCCGGTTGAATCGAAATGCGAACAAGCCACTGGGGCACAGATGCCCACCGCCGCCTCAGCGCGGCTCGGCGAGGAAGGCCAGCACCGCCTCCTTGAACACCTTGTCGCCCACCGCGCGCATGTGGTCGCGGTCGGGAATGTCGATCGCCCGCGCACCGGGGATCAGTTCGGCGAGCGGGCCGGGCGCCCCCGCCACCTCGTCGCGCGTGCCCACCGCGATCAGCGTCGGCACGGCAATGCGCGCCACCTCGTCGCGGCTCAGCGTGCGGCGCGAGCCGACGATGCAGGCGGCCAGCGCCTCGCGGTCGCTCTTCGTCTGGTCGGCGAAGGCGCGGAACAGGCGGCCCATCGGGTCGCTCACCTCGTCGAGGCTCGGTGCGCGCAGCGCATCGGCGATGGTGATCGGCAGGCCGGCGCCGGCGATAAGATGGATGCCGATGCCGCCGAGAACGAGCGAGCGCACCCGCTCCGGCGCGGTCAGCGTTGCGCAGGCGCTGATCCGCCCGCCCATCGAATAGCCCATCAGGTCGGCACGCTTCAGGCCGAGATGGTCCAGCAGCGCGAGCACGTCGCGCGCCATCAGCCACGGGTCGTAGAGTTCGCTCTGGTAGAGCTTGGCGGAGGCGCCGTGGCCGCGATTGTCGAGCGCGATCACCCGCCGCCCGGCGCCGGTCAGCGTCGACACCCAGCCCGGCCCGACCCAGTTGATCTCCTTGTTCGAACCGAAGCCGTGCACCAGCACGATGGGCTCGCCCTCTCCCTCATCGAGATAGGCGATGTCGATTCCGTCGTGGCTGAAGGTCGGCATGGAGCGCTCCGTCCGGGGGAAACGGCACGCTAATCAGCCAGGCCGCCGCTGCCAACCCGCCTCCCGCAGGCGCCATCCTAGTCCGGCTTGTCCAGCGCCTTGTCGTTGCGGCAGCGCGACAGCGGCAGGATGGTGCCGGAATAGATGCGGGAGATGTTCATTTTCGCCTTGTCGGTGTCGACGCTCAGGCACGCGCAGCCATAGCCGTAACCATTGGGCTGCAGCTTCACATATTGCCGGGTGTCGAAATCGGGCGCGTTTTCGAAGCCCTCGGCCTCCATGCCGCCCTGAGAGCGCATCCACCAGTCGCCGTCGCGGTCGGAGAGATACCAGTTGCCGGGCGTCGGGTTCACATACCAGCCGCAGCGATTCTCCGCCGCGCCGGCCGGCAAGGCCGCCAGCGACACCACGGCGAGGCCAAGCAATGTCAGGAAGGATCGGCGCATCATCGCCTCCGGCTCTTTACGCCGGCAGGGCAAGTGGCCAGCGACGCTTTTTCTTCCACATCGGGCGCAGCATCGCCACCACCATGGAATTGAACGAGGCGATCAGGCCCAACAGGTTCAGCACGCCCGCCATGACCCAGAAGGCGAGCCTGGAGAGCGCCTCGGTAAGGAACAACGCGCCGCGCCCCAGCGTCTTCACCACCGCCAGCGTCTTGCCGCCCTTGGCCTGCGCCAGCACCCGCAGCCGCGCCGCGCCCGCCGCATCGTCGACATGGCGCAGACCGGCGAAGGTGGCGCGCGTTCCCGCCTTCGATCCCGCCGTGCCGAGATCGCCCGCCAGCGCGGCGAACTGCGCCTTTGAGCCGCCACGCATCGCCGCCGCGATAGTGCCGGCGAAGCGCCCGCCGACCACCCCGGCCCGCCTGGCGCCCTTGAGCACGGAAATGCCCGCCCGCAGCGTCAGCGGCGCGCCGAAGGCGGCATAGGTCGCCCCGGTCGCCACGATGCCGATGCCGGCGAGGTTCACCATGAACCGGTCCACCGGCTCGCCGCGCGCCCAGTGCACCGCCTCGCGGCCGAGGTCGCGCACGTCGCCCCACACGGTGAGGTCGCCCATCGTGGCCCCGGCGAGGCCGGCGAGGTCCTCGCCCTGCCCGGTCAGGAACCCCTGGCCGAAGCGGCCCGCCCCGCGCGCGAGGCTTGCCCCCGGCGCATTGGCCAGTGCGACGCGGGCGCGGCGCTCCGCCGTCACCTTCACACCGCGCGCGTCGGCCAGCTCGATGAAGCTCGTCGCCAGCTCGCCGTCATTCTCCGCCAGCGCGGCGTCGATTTCCGACGCCGTCCGCACCTCGGTCAGCACGCCGTCGAGCTGGAGATCGGCGAGCCGCGCCGCATCGTCCCGCGCCGAGATCAGCGCGAACGCCTGCCGCCCCGCCGGCACCACCCAATGGGCGGCACCGGCGAAGGCGAGAAGGAAGCCGAAGGCGGCGAAGAAGCGATACATGGCGAGAATATAGGAAACATCGGGCGCGATTACCGCTTCCTGCCCCGCCATTATGGCGAAGCGATGGGGCGCGGCGCACCGGCGCGGCATCCGCCCCCTTGGACCGCGGCGCGGCAGCGGTTATGGTCGCGCCGATTTCAACGCGAGCGCGGACAGGCGAACATCATGGCGGGCCACGTAGTTCCCCATTTCCACAATTCGGCCGGCGTGCCGAAAATCTCCATCGGGGCCAAGGAATTCATGTGCGTCGGCGCGCTGCCGCCCTATGACCATCCGCATGTCTTCCTCGACATGGGCTCGGACGACGAGATCGTCTGCCCCTATTGCTCCACCCTCTACAAGTTCGATCCCCACCTGCACGGCACCGAATCGACTCCGCCGGGCGCGCTGTTCGAGATTCCGGCCGCCGCCTGAGCGGCGGGCGTGTCCGCGCGTCGCATCGCCATCGCCGGCGCCGGCATAGGCGGGCTCACCGCCGCCCTCGCTCTGGCCAAGGCCGGCTTTGCCGTCACGCTTGTCGAGCGTGCGAAGGTGCTGGAAGAAGCCGGCGCCGGGGTCCAGCTCGCCGCCAACGCGACGCGCTGCCTGGAGGCGCTCGGCGTCTATGAGCGCGTCGCCGCCAACGCGGTGTTTCCCGACGCCTTCGCGGTGATGGACGGGCGGCGCGGTACGCGGCTGAGCGGCGGACCGATGGGCGCGGAGGCCGAGGCCCGCTTCGGAGGCCCCTTCCTCGTCATTCACCGCGCCGATCTGCAAGCCGCCCTGCTCGCCGCGATGCGCGAGGTGCCGGCGATCACGCTCAGGCTCGGCCACGCGCTGGAGGGCTTCACGGCCGATTCCGCCGGCGTCGCCCTCCGCCTGCGCCACGCCGGCGGCGAGGAGACGCTCCACGCCGATGCGCTGGTCGGCACCGACGGGCTGCGCTCGGTGGTGCGCGCGGCGCTTCACCCGGAAGCGACGCCCTGCTTCCGCCACCGCGCCGCCTGGCGCGCCACCGTCCCGGCGAACGCCCTGCCCGCCGACCTCGCCGACCCGGTGACCCGGCTCTGGCTCGGCCCCGGCGCGCATCTGGTCAGCTATCCCGTGAAGGCCGGCCGCGCGATCAATCTGGTCGCCGTCACGCCGGACGAGCGGCAGGCCCATGGCTGGAGCGAGGCCGGGACACGCGACGAACTGCTCGCGCATTACCGCGGCTGGTGCAGGCAGGCCCGCACGCTGCTCGACGCCCCCGAGCGCTGGCTGCGCTGGTCGCTGTTCGATCTCGACCCGCTCACAAGCTGGGGCGCCGGCCCGGTGACGCTGCTCGGCGACGCCGCCCATGCCATGCCGCCCTTCCTCGCCCAGGGCGCGGCGCAGGCGATCGAGGACGCGATGGTGCTGGCCCGCGAACTGGCGAGCACGCCCGACATTCCCGCCGCCCTGCGCCGCTACGAGGCCGCGCGCCTGCCCCGCACCGCGCAGGTGCAGCGCGCCGCGCGCGGCATGGACCGCATCTACCACCTCAAAGGCCCGGCCCGCCTCGCCCGCGACCTGGTGATGCGCGTCCAGCCGGAAAGCGCGGTGCTCGAGCGCTATCGCTGGATCTACGGCTGGCGCCCCTGAGACCGCCCTGCACCGGCGCAGGATCGGATTTTCTCATGGATGCCATGAAAACATCTCGTTTTCCGATCCATCTCGGTTCGCCTAGGGTGCGCGCGCATCGAGACATGGAGACGAGCGATGCCTCCCGCATCGAAGGCGGGCCTGGCGGATTCCACGCCATTGGCCGCCCTGCGCCCGGTCGCGCCGCACACCGGCGCCGCCGCCACCTTCCTGCCGCTGCCGCTGCTGGTGGCGCTGTTCTGCGTGCTGTGGTCCTCGGCCTTCGCCGGCGCCAAGCTGGCGCTGGCCGATTGCCCGCCGCTGATCCTGCTGTCGGCGCGCCTGCTGCTGGCCGGCGCCATCATGCTGGCACTCGCCCCGCTGTGGGACAGCGGCGCGCGCCGGCGCGACCTGCCGCCGATCCGCCGGCGCGACATTCTCGCGCTGATCGGCATCGGCATTCTCAACAACGCGGTCTATCTCGGGCTGAACTGGACCGCGCTCACCTTCACCTCCTCGGCCTATACGGCGGTGCTCACCAGTTGTCTGCCGCTGCTGGTCGCGCTCGCCGCCGGGCCGCTGCTGGGCGAGAAGATGAGCCTGGCCAAATGGGCCGGCATCGCGCTCGGCCTTCTCGGTGTCGTCATCGTGCTGCGCTCGCGCCTCGCCGGTGCGCATGAGAGCCTGGCCGGCACGCTGCTGATCGGCGGCGGGGTCACCGCGCTGGCCGCCGGCACGCTCGCGTTCAAATATCTCGCCCCGCGCGGCGGGGTGTGGAGCGGCAATGCCGTGCAGTGCCTGGCGGGCGGGCTTGCGCTCATTCCCGTCGCGCTCGCCACCGAAAACCCGGCCGACATCCACCTCACCGCCAACCTTTTCGGCGGCCTCGCCTTTCTGGTGGTCGCGGTTTCCATAGGCGGCTATGGTTTGTGGTTCTATCTACTCACCCGCGCCTCGGCGACGGCGGCCTCCAGCCTGCACTTCCTGATGCCGCCGCTCGGCCTGTTCTTCGGCTGGCTGCTGCTGGGCGAAGCGGTGCCGCCGCTCGACATTCTCGGCATCGTGCCGATCGCGCTCGGCATCTGGCTGGTCACCCGCCCGGCTCGGGCGCCGGGGTAGCCCCTTTCAGACGTCATCCCGGCCGAAGCGCAGCGGAGAGCCGGGATCGTCATCCGTTATCGGCAGGCGATCTCCGATCGGCCTGCGGCCGTCCGGGATAACGCTGTTTCGGACGCTGCGTCAGGCCGCCGGCGCCGCCTGCAGCGCCTTGACCAGCGTGTAGGAGCGCTTCTTCGCCGCCATGTCAGGAATCGCGGTGGTGATCATCAATTCGTCCGCCAGCGTGGTCTCGAGGAAGCGCTCCAGCCCCTCCGCCACCTTGCCCGGCCCGCCGACCAGCACCTTGTCGCGGTTGCGGCGGATGAAGACGCGGTCGGCCTCGCTATAGGGATAGGCGGCCGCCTCCTCCGCGGTCGGGATCGGGCCGTAATGGCCGCGCGCGCGCCTGAGATGGGCGAGATCGACGCTGCCGGCGAGATATTCCGCCTCCTCGTCGGTCGGCGCGCACACGACCGCCAGCGCGAGGATGGCGTGGGGCGCCGCCAGCCGCTCCGAGGGTTGAAAGGCGTCGCGATAGCTCAGCATGGCGTCGAGCACGTCATGCTGGGCGAAATGATGCGCATAGGCATAGCCCACCCCGATCTGCGCCGAGAGCCGGGCGCTGTAGCCGGAAGAGCCGAGCAGCCAGAGCGGCGGCAGCTTTACGTCGACCGGCATCACCTGGATATTGCGATAGGGGTGGTCGGCCGGCCACTGGCCGCTGTCCCACAGCATCAGTTCCTTCAGCCGGTCGAGGAAATCGTCGCCGGGGTCCACATCCTGGCGCCGCCGCAGCGCGTGGGAGGTGAGCTGGTCGGTGCCCGGCGCCCGGCCGAGACCGAGATCGACGCGATCGGGATAGAGCGCCTCCAGCACCTTGAACCGCTCCGCCACCATCAGCGGTGCATGGTTCGGCAGCATCACGCCGCCCGAGCCGACGCGGATGCGCTCCGTCACCGCGAGGATCTGCCCCGCCATGATGTCCGGCGCGCCGGAGGCGACCGAGGCCAGATTGTGATGCTCGGCCACCCATAGGCGCGCGAAGCCGAGCGCGTCGACATGGCGCGCCAGATCGAGCGTGCCGCGCAGCGCCTCGGGGCCGCTGCTGCCGGAAGCGACGAAGGAGAGGTCGAGGACGGAGAGAGGGACGTTTGCGAGACGGGTCATGAAGGTCAGGTGGGCATCGCGCGACCAACTGCCAAGGAGTATCCTGCGTGTGACCATGGCCTCAGACGTGGGGGGCCGGGATCGGAGGCGCGGCGGCCGGCGCGGCGGCTTAGGTTACAACCCGCAAACGCCGAGGGTTGCCCATGCGGTGCCACCTTCAAATGCGCTCGCGCCGTGCCGCCAGATTTGGTTGCGCCTTTTCTCGCCTGAGGTTACACCTTTGCCATATGGGGATGCCCATAGGGTGACGTTTCCAGAACATAGCGGGGCGGGCGGCCATGTCTCAGACCACCATCGGCGTGAAGATCGACGAGGCGTTGCGGGGCCGGCTTAAGGCCGCCGCCGAGCGCGAGGGTTGCACCGCGCACGCTCTCGTCAAGCAGGCCCTCACGGCTGCAATCGAGCGCACCGAGAGCGGACTTTCGGCGGTTCAGCAGCTTGATGTGGCAGCAGTCCCCGCAGTCGCCGATGGCGACGTGCATGCGGACAGCCCGTTCCTGTCCTTTGCCCGCGGCATCCAGCCCCAGGGCGTGCTGCGCGCCCGCATCACTTCCGCCTATCGGCTGCCGGAAACCGAGGCCGTGCCGGTGCTGCTCGGCCCCGCCACGCTGCCACCGGCGAAGGCGGAGGCGGCGCAGGCCCGCGCCCGGCATCTGGTGCAGACCCTGCGCGAGAAGGGCCAGAAGGGGCCGGTGGAGGGGCTGATCCACGAATATTCGCTGTCCAGCCAGGAGGGCGTGGCGCTGATGTGCCTCGCTGAGGCGCTGCTGCGCATTCCCGACCGCGCCACCCGCGACGCGCTGATCCGCGACAAGATCGGCCATGGCGACTGGCAGGCGCATGTCGGCCACAGCCCTTCGCTGTTCGTCAACGCCGCCACCTGGGGCCTTGTTCTCACAGGCAAATTGACCTCCACATCGAGCGAGGCCGGGCTGTCCGGCGCGCTTACCCGCCTCATCGGACGCGGCGGCGAGCCGCTGATCCGCCGCGGCGTCGACGTCGCCATGCGGATGATGGGCGAGCAGTTCGTCACCGGCCAGACCATCTCCGAGGCGCTGGCCAATTCCCGCCGCCTGGAGGCGAAGGGCTTCCGCTATTCCTTCGACATGCTCGGCGAGGCCGCCACCACCGAGGCCGACGCGCAACGCTATTTCGCCGATTACGAGCAGGCCATCCACGCCATCGGCAAGGCTTCGGCTGGGCGTGGCATCTATGAAGGGCCGGGCATCTCGATCAAGCTCTCCGCGCTCCACCCACGCTACAGCCGCTCGCAATATTCCCGTATTATCAATGAGTTGTTGCCACGTGTTACAGCGCTCGCCAAGCTGGCGCGGCACTACGACATCGGCCTCAATATCGACGCCGAGGAAGCCGACCGGCTCGAAATCTCGCTCGATCTGCTTGAATCTCTTTGTTTTGATGAGGCGCTAAATGGCTGGAACGGCATCGGTTTCGTCATTCAGGCCTATCAGAAGCGTTGCCCCTATGTGGTCGATTTCCTGATCGACCTCGCCCGTCGCTCCGGCCACCGGCTGATGGTGCGGCTGGTCAAGGGAGCGTATTGGGACAGCGAGATCAAGCGCGCCCAGGTCGAGGGGCTGGAAGGCTTTCCGGTCTATACGCGCAAGCTCCACACCGACGTCGCTTTCCTCGCCTGCGCCCGCAAGCTGCTGGCGGCGCCCGACGCCGTATTCCCGCAATTCGCCACCCACAATGCGCAGACGCTCTCGACCGTCATGGAAATGGCCGGCGCCAACTACTATGCCGGACAATATGAATTCCAATGCCTGCATGGAATGGGCGAACCGCTTTACGAGGAGGTGGTCGGCCGCGAGAAGCTCGGCCGGCCGTGCCGTATCTACGCGCCGGTCGGCACCCATGAGACGCTGCTCGCCTATCTGGTGCGGCGGCTGCTGGAGAACGGCGCCAACACCTCCTTCGTCAACCGCATCGCCGACCCCGCCGTCCCGGTCGACGAACTGATCGAGAGCCCGGTCGAGGCCGCCCGGCGGATGGATCCGGTGGGCGCGCCGCATCCCGGCATCGCTGCGCCGGCCGACCTGTTCGGCGACGAGCGCCGCAATTCGGCCGGGCTGGACCTCTCCAACGAGCAGCGCCTCGCCTCTCTCGCCGCCGCCCTGCTGGCCGGCAGCGCTGCGCCGCTGGCGGCCAAGCCGCTGCTCGCCGACGGCCCGGCCGAGGGCGTCGCCCGCCCGGTGCTCAACCCCGCCGATCATCGCGACCAGGTCGGCACGGTCGAAGAGGCGACGCCGCAGACCGTCGCCCGCGCCATGGAATTCGCCCACGCCGCGGCGCCGATCTGGCAATCGACACCGCCGGCCGAGCGGGCCGCCGGCCTGTTGCGCGCCGCCGAATTGATGGAAGCGCGCATGCCGGCGCTGATCGGCATCATCGTGCGCGAGGCCGGCAAGTCCTATCCCAACGCCGTCGGCGAGGTGCGCGAGGCGGTGGACTTCCTGCGCTATTACGGCGCGCAGGTGCGCGACGGATTCTCGGGCGACACTCATCGCCCGCTTGGGCCGGTCGCCTGCATCAGCCCGTGGAATTTTCCGCTCGCCATCTTCGCCGGGCAGGTCGCCGCAGCGCTGGCAGCCGGCAATGTCGTGCTGGCCAAGCCGGCCGAGGAGACGCCGCTGACCGCCTTCGCCGCCGTCGAAATCCTGCGCGAGGCCGGCGTGCCGGCGGGCGCCGTGCAGCTTCTTCCCGGCGCCGGCGAGGTGGGAGCGGCGCTGGTGGCGGATCCCCGCACGCGCGGCGTCATGTTCACCGGCTCCACCGAGGTGGCGCGGCTGATCCAGCGCCAGCTCGCGGATCGGCTCAATCCCGATGGCAGCGTCATCCCCTTGATCGCCGAGACCGGCGGCCAGAATGCGATGATCGTCGATTCCTCGGCGCTGGCCGAGCAGGTGGTGGCCGATGTTCTCGCCTCGGCCTTCGATTCTGCCGGCCAGCGCTGCTCGGCGCTGCGCATCCTGTGCCTGCAGGAGGACGTCGCGGACCGCACGCTGGAGATGCTGCGCGGGGCGCTGAAGGAGCTTAGCGTCGGCAATCCGGTCCTTCTGTCGACCGATATCGGCCCGGTCATCACCGCTGAGGCGAAGGCCGGCATCGAGGCCCATGTCGAGCGCCTGCGCGAGGCGGGATGCCGGGTGGAGCGGGTCGCCCTCGGGGAAGAGGCGCGCCACGGCACCTTCGTGCCGCCGACCCTGATCGAGATCGGCGACATCGCCGAGATCGGGCGCGAGGTGTTCGGCCCGGTGCTGCATGTGTTGCGCTACCGCCGCGACGAGCTCGATCGCCTGATCGAGGCGATCAACGCCACCGGCTACGGCCTCACTTTCGGGCTGCATACCCGCATCGACGAGACCATCGCCCGGGTCAGTTCCCACATCGAGGTCGGCAATGTCTACGTGAACCGCAACATCATCGGCGCCGTGGTCGGGGTGCAGCCCTTTGGCGGACATGGCCTTTCCGGCACCGGGCCGAAGGCCGGCGGGCCGCTCTATCTCGGCCGGCTGCTGGCGCGGCGCCCGGCGGCCCTGTTGCCGCCGAAGCAGGCCCCTGCCCCGGCCCGGCTCTGGGTCGACTTCCAGTCCGATACCGGTACACGGACCCTGTGCGGCGCGGTGCTCGACGCCTCGCCCTTCGGCTATATGCAGGAACTGCCCGGCCCGGTCGGCGAGCGAAACCTCTATGCCCTCTCCCCGCGCGGCATCGTGCTGTGCCTCGCGTCGACGCCGAAGGGCCTCGCCGTGCAGGTCGCAGCGGCACTGGCGACCGGCAACCGCGTGCTGCTGGAAGGCTCGCAACTGCCGCCGCTGCCCGCCGGGCTGGAGATGTGGGTCAGCCTGACCGACAACCATGCCGACGCTGTTTTCGACGCCGTGCTGTTCGAGGGCGACGGCGACGCGCTGCGCCAGCTCAACGAGGCGATCGCCGCGCGCGAAGGTCCCATCGTGCTGGTGCACGGGCTCGCGCCGGACGACATCGCGCGCGGCGAGACCTATCCGCTCGACCTGTTGATGCTGGAGCGCTCCACCAGCACCAACACCGCCGCCGCCGGCGGCAATGCCAGTCTGATGACGCTCGGCTGAACCGATTGTCGAAGAAGCCGGGCGCGCTCGGGCGCCCGGCCCTCGAAGCCTAGTTGTGGTTGAACCCGCCCGCCTCGTCATCGGTGAGCGGATGCGTGACGGGGTGTTTGGCGAAGAAGTCCAGCGCGCGCCGGAAATCGTCGAGCAGCAGGCTGGCGAGGTCGCGGCTCACCCCGTGGCGGACCAGAATGCGCTGGATCACCAGGTCCTGCCGGTCCGCCGGCAGGGAATAGGCCGGCACCTGCCAGCCGCGCGAGCGCAGCCGGTCGGCGAGATCGTAGAGTGTGTAGCCGCCAAAGCCCTTCTCGTCCTTCAGCTTCCAGCACAGTGCCGGAATGCCCTCGTGCCGATTGCCGTCATAGAGCAGCTCGAACGGGCCGAGCGCAGCAATCTCGCGGGCGAGATATTCCGCCGTATCGTAGCAGGCGTTCTGGATCTTGGCGTAGCCCTCGCGCCCCAGTCGGACGAAATTGTAATACTGCGCAATGACCTGCCCGCCCGGGCGGGAGAAGTTCAGCGCGAAGGTCGGCATGTCGCCGCCGAGATAGTTCACATCGAAGACGAGTTCCGGCGGCAGGTCGGCCACCTCGCGCCAGATCACCCAGCCCACGCCCAGCGGCGCGAGGCCAAATTTGTGGCCGGAGGTGTTGATCGACTTCACGCGTGGCAGGCGGAAATCCCATTCGACCTCGGGCGCACAGAACGGCGCGAGGAACCCGCCGGAAGCGCCGTCGACATGGATGGGGATGTCGATCCCGGTCTCGGCCTGCAGCTTGTCCAGCGCGTCGCTCACCGCCTTCACCGGCTCGTACTGGCAGGTAAAGGTGACGCCCAGCGTCGGCACGACGCCGATCGTGTTCTCGTCGGCACGCGCCAGCACCTCCTCCGGCGTCATGATCAGCCGGTCGCCTTCGAGCGGGATCTCGCGCAGCTCGACGTCGAAATAGCGGGCGAACTTATGCCAGCAGATCTGCACCGGGCCGCAGATCATGTTCGGCCGGTCGGCCGGCCTGCCCTCCTTGGCGCGACGCTTGCGCCACTGCCACTTCAGCGCGAGGCCACCCAGCATCGCCGCCTCCGACGAGCCGACGGTGGAGCAGCCGACGGTGCCTTGCGGGTCCGGCGCGTTCCACAGGTCGGCCATCATGCGCACGCAACGCGCCTCGATCTCCGCCGTCTGCGGGTACTCGTCCTTGTCGATCATGTTCTTGTCGATCGACAGGTCCATCAGGTCGCGAATCTCGTCATCGACCCAGGTCTGGCAGAAGGTGGCGAGGTTCTGCCGCGAATTGCCGTCCAGCATCAGTTCGTCGCGCACCGCCGCGAAGACGTGGCGCGGCTCCCTCTCCACCAGTGGGAATTCGGACTTCGGCAGCATCCCGAGCAGATCGGCCGACGAATAGATGTCGTCGAGGAGATCGTTGCGCAGACCGGCGCTGGGCTTTTCTGACGTCAAGGCTGGCGTCCTTTCATGATGCGACGTGGACGGAGAACAGCGGGGGCGGTCGGCACCACCGCCGGGAGAAAGGCGGCGGCGCGGCGGCCTGCCCGGGATACCGGCACCGCTTCGCGGGCAGGCAGGGCGATGATGGTCGCAAAAGCTACCCACTGCCGTGGAGTAAGCGATATCGCTGCCTTGAAATCAAGCAACCCGCTTGCCGCAGGATGCGATCGCCGGGGCGGCAAGGGGCGCCCTCACCGCCCGGCGAGCCCGGCCGGAACCTCGCTCGACGTCATCGCGCCGAGCACGAAAGCGAGGTTGGCCGCCGCCACCAGCGAGGCCGCATGGGCATCCGACTGGGCCTGCCGGGCGGTGAGCAGGCCGCTATCGGCAGCGGTCGCGGCGGTAATGTCACCGACCCCGCTGGTGTAGGCGTCGACCGCCGCGTCATAGGTCACGGCAGCGGCGCTGGCGAGCGCTGTCGCCGCGCGATAGGAGGCGAGCGCCGAGCGCAGCGTCTCGGCGCTGATGACGATCTCCCGGGCCGCGGTGTCGCGTGTCGTCTCGAAGGTGGCCTCGCTCGCCGCCGCCAGCGATTCCGCGTTCTTGAGCTGCGCCGCGCGCAGCCCGCCATCATAGAGCGGCACCGTCACGCCCAGAAGGACGCCGGTGGCGGAGGCCTGCTGGCCGATAGTCGGCAGGCCGGTGGCGCTGAAGCTGGCATCGCCGCCGGCCGCCACCGCGCCGAGAAACACTTTCGGCATGAATTCCGCCTGCGCCGCACCGATAGCCGACTGGCTCGCCTTCATCGCGGAGAACGAGGCCAGCACATCCGGGCGGCGGGCGAGCGCGGCCTTGATCATCGCCTCGGTCGGCGCGCCGACTGATTCCGGCAACGCCCGGCGGCCGGCCTCGCGGACCTTCAGCCGGGTCATCGGCGACACGCCCATGGCGCCGAGCAGCACCTGATAGGCGTCGCGCTCGGCGCCTTGCGCCTGCACGAGGCCGAACTGCGCCTGGGCCACCAGTTGCCGCCCCTGCGCCACTTCCACCGTCGTGCCGCGCCCCTCGTCATTGCGTGCCTGCGCCGCCGCGGAGATGTCGCGGGCATTGACGGCGTTCTGCTCGGCGATCCGCACCCGGCCGCGCGCCGCGCTGTAGAGGAAATAGCTGCGCGTCACGTCATGGATGATCTTCTGATGCGCGCCGTTGAACAGGATATTGGCGGCAGTGGCGTTGTGGCGCGCGGTCCTGTGCAGCGCGTCGCGCTGGCCGAAATCGAACACCAGCCATTGCAGCGCCACCTGCGGCGACACGCCCTCGATCCGGCTCGACACCTGACTGGTGCTGCCGATCGCGACGGGAAGCGATGCGGAGACGTCCTGCCAGCCGCCGATCACATTGGCCGAGATGAACGGCAGATAGGTCGCCTCCACCATGCCGGTCGCCAGCGCGGCCTGCCGCGCCTGCTGCCAGGCGACGCGGGTCAGCGGGTTCTGAGTCTGGGCGATGTCGATCAGTTCGGGCAGGCCGTAGGCGCGGCGGGGGTCGATGCCCGGCGTCGGCTGCATCTGCGCCACCTGCGGGTCGGCCGGCACGCTGAACACCCCGGCGGATGTCGCCGCCCCGCCGGTCTCCACGGCGCCCTCGCCCCCTGCCGGGGCGGCCGTCTCCGGCGCCCAGGGCTGGTCATGGCTCTGCGGCGCCGTCTTCAGCGCATTGGTGGCGCAGCCCGGCAGCAGGAGCCCGGCCAAAACAAGCCAGAGAGCGCCTGGCCGCGAACGGGGGAAGCGAAGATGTGCGGCCATGCCCCCTACCCCGCCGCCAGTGCGGCGATGCGCTCGGCCCGCCGGGCGAGGGGCTCGGTCGCCTCGCCTGCCGGCACCGCCGCCCCCGCGGGCGACTTGCCTCCCTCGTGCCGGCCGATCCGCTCGGCCGCCTGCGCGAACATGGCCGAGGTCTCCGCCGGCACGTTGGCCGCGAACATCAACGGGGGCAGCGCGCTGCGGGCTTCCTCCACCAGCCGGCGCAGGCGCTGGACGAGAGCCTCGGGCGGGCGCTGATGAGGCGGCTCGAACGGCAGCAGCGCCAGCGCTTCGCGCGCCTTGGCCAGTTCGGTTTCCGCCGCCGCGGCGTCGGCGATGCCGGCGGCGCGCGCGGGCGGGTCCATCGCCGCCAGCCGCGACAGCGCCGCCAGCGCGCGGGCGAGCCGCTCGCGCACATCGACCACCGCGCTCTTCGGCCATATCTGCGTGAAGACGAGATAGACGACGAGATTGCCGAGCAGGATGCCGACGACGCGGTCGCGGGCGGAATCCATGTCGGTGCTGGGCGCGAAGCCGTCGAGGATGGTGAGCAGGAAGGCGAGCCCGATCTGCACCCCGCCATAGGAGACGCGCTCGCTGCCCGACGACACCCATGCCGCGACCAGCACGCCAGCGAAGACCAGCGCCATCAGCCCTCCCACCGATTGCAGATGCGGGATGACGAACAGGATCGATCCGAGACCGAGCGACGCGCCGATCAGGCAGCCGATGATGCGCAGCGCCAGCTTGTGCACGGTCTCGCCGGTGGTGCCGAGCGCGGCCACATAGCAGGTGATCATCGCCGTATGGATGCCCTGCCAGTCGATCAGCGAATAGATCAGATAGCAGGCAATCGCCGCCGCCGTCGTCTTCAGCGCGTAGCGCTGGTGATCGGGATTGGTGAAGGCGTCGGTGGCCAGGAAGGCCGGCTTGGCCGCTGTGGCACCGGAGCCGCCATTCGGCTGCGCCAGCCCGGCCAGTGCCTCCCTGACGACACCGGCCGGTCCCGTGTCTGTTATCGCCACAGCCGGCGGAGGCTCGGGGCGCCGGCCGCCGGCAATGAGGGCCGCTGCCGAGCGACACTGGTCGGCAAGCGCCTTTCGCGCGTCGGAACCGATTTCGGCGGGCAGCGCGGCCACCGCCAGCAGCAGGCGATAGGCGGTCGCCGCGGCGCCGGAGAGCCACCTCACCTCCGCGCTCGGCGCGGTGTGCAGCAGGCGCGCCAGCATGGCCTGCTTGTCGCCCGCCGCGAGCCCCTCCTCCAATGCCACGCGGAGCGGCGCACGCGCCTCCCCCGACAGCGCCTGCGCGGCGGCGTCGAGACGGCGGCACACGCTCCGGCGCAGCAGGCGATGGGGCGACGTACCGAAGACCATGCAGAAAACGGCCATCAGCGCCATCGGCATGACCGCCATCTGCCAGGCATAGAGCAGGCCTCGCGTGACGATCTCCCCGGCCGGCACCTGATCCACCAGCGTCAGCACGAAGGCGATGACCAGCGCGATGATCGCCCCTATCTCGCCGAGCTGAGAGGCCGAGCTGAGGAACAGAAAGGCGAACGAGGTCGCCGCGATCAGCGCGATGCGCAGCAGCGGCTGGTCCGCCGTCGCCTGGATGATCGGGGCCATGAGGAGGACGATGAGGCTGACGAGGATGGTCAGGCCGATCGCCTGCGCCACGCACTCCGCCCCGTTGGGCCGCATCAGGAAGATGATGAGGTAGCAGCTGATGGCGGATTCCGGCACCTTGTAGAGCATCGCCGTGCCGCAGACGAGCGCGCACAGCAGGGCGACGCGCCAGGTCATGGCGAAGCGGCCGGGAAAGGGCTGGAGATCGGCCCAGGCCTGCCGGAAGATGCCGGCCCAGGGCTGCTCAGCAGTCCGTGTCATGGTGCACGATCGCGGTGGCGGACGCGCCGATGCGCATCAGGTCGGACGGGGGATCGATGAGGCGGATGCGGACCGGGAAGCGCTGCGCCACCCGCACCCAGTCGAGGCTCTTGGGCACGATCGGCATCTTGCGCGGCAGGCTGATCTGCTCGGTCGACTGCACGCCCCAGCTGATGCCCTCCACCCGGCCGCGCATCTTCACCTCGCGATCGGCCAGCGTGTAGACGCTGGCGCAGTTGCCGACGCGCAGCCGCGCCAGCTCGGTCTCGATGAAGGCGGCGGAGGCGTACCAGGCGCCGGTGTCGATCAGCACGAAGATCGACTGGCCCGGCAGCACATATTCGCCGACCGCCGTCTCCAGCCCCACCACCTTGCCGTCGAACGGCGCCGTCACCTGGGTGTCGTTCAAAGCCCGCTCGGCGATCGCCAGCGCCGCGCGGCGCGCCTCGACCAGCGCCACCGCCGCCGCGGTATCGCTGACCAGCGCGACGGCCGCCGCCTCCTGCTGCATCGCCTGCCTCAGGCTCACCTGCGCATCGCGCTTGGCGGTCGCCGCATCGTCCACCTGCTGGGCGCTGACATAGCCCTTCGGCCGCAAGGCCTCCAGCCGGCCGAGGGTCTGCGTCGCCAGTTCGAGATTCTGCCGCGCCCGCGTCACCTGATCCTGCGCGATCACGGCATTGGCCCGTTCCGCGGTGACGGTGCGCTGCTTGTCGCCCAGCGTGGCTTCGGCAAGCCGCAGGTCGGCCTTCGCCTGCTCGACCTGAAGACGATAGGTCGCCGGGTCGAGGGCGAACAGCAGTTCGCCCTTGCGCACGGCATCGTTCTCGCGGACGCCGATGGCGACGATACGTCCGGGGACGGAAGCCGAGATCGCCGTCACGTCGGCGGTGAGTTCCGCATCCTGCGACAGCGGGTTGAGTTCGGCATTGCGGATATACTCCCAGCCCAGAAATCCCGCCGCCAGTACCGCCAGCAGGCTGACGACGATCGCCAGTCGACGTTGGGGGCCGGGATGGTCTTGCGTGTCCACGGCCTACCTTCCGAAGCCGAGGAGAGAGATCGCGAAGCCGATGGCGGCCGCGATGCAGACATAGACCGGGAGACGGACCGGCAGCGCGTCGTCAATGCCGATCCGGACGAACAGCAGCCGCACGATCACCGCGCCGACTATGCCGAGCAGCGCGGCGAGCAGCCAGGACGGAAAATAGGCGCCAAACAGCGGAATCGCGGGCGCGCCAGTGGAAACGCAGCCGGTGAGCGGCCAGATGGCGAGGGTCACGACCGCGGCGCGCCGCCGCCATGAGGGGCGACGCTCCAGCCGCCGGACCACGTGACCTGAAACGGAGAACCCGTATGTCAATGGCAGCCTCCGGCAAAGTCTTCCGCGAGTCGGAAGCCTTGGAACAAAGGGGTAGCAAGGGCTTGGCGGCAGATCAAATTCCGGTGGCGCCACGGCGCGCGAACGGCCCGGCGGCCTCCGGACACGAGGGTGACGCAGGGTTCGCCCTTTTCCCTCCTGCTGAATCATGCCACCAAACCTCGAACAGTCGCGGCTCGACGGCGGCGCCGGCGCCAATGGCCCGGTTCAGCAGGACTGTCGCGCGCAACCGGTGCCAGAGGGGCCCGAGCCGAACCGAAGGGGACAGGACGAGATGTGCACATCGCTGAGCTACCGCGACGCGCAGGGGAAGGCGTATTTCGGCCGCACGCTGGAGCTCACCATCGACCTGCCCTACCAGATCGTCTATTTCCCCGTCGGCTTCCCCACCCGCTCGGAGGTCGAGGGGCACCCGGCGGCGGAATTCCGCGCCCGGCACGCCATGCTGACCGTCACCATGCCGTGCCGGGTTCCCACCCCCGAGGCGCCGATCGGCATCGACGATCTCAAGGTGCTGGAGGGCCTCAATGACCAGGGTTTGAGCTTCAGCCTGCTGTCCTACCCGACGGCGGCCGGCAAGCAGCGCTCGGTGGCGATGACGCAGGCGGTGCTGTCCGCCTCCGATCTCGGCACCTGGTGCCTCGGCCAGTTCGCCACGGTGGCGCAGGTGAAGGCCGCGCTCGATGCGCAGCCGATCGTGCTCGTTCCACTCGCCATACTCGGCGGGATCGAATCGCCGTTCCATTATGTGGTGCACGACGCCACCGGCGCGGCGCTGGTGATCGAGTTCGACCACGGCGAGATGAGCGTGCACGACAACCCGGTGGGCGTGATGACCAACGGCCCCAATTTCGCCTGGCACCTCACCAACCTCGACAACTACACCTTCCTCTCGAATGTCGACCGGTCGTCGGCAAGCTTCGGCGGCTACAAGGCGGTGCAGCCGGATTCCGGTATCGCCACCGCCGGCCTGCCGGCCTCCAACACCTCGGTCGGGCGCTTCGTTCGCGCCGCCTATTACGCCCAGTTCACCGAGAAGGCGGCGACGCCGGACCTCGCCATGCGCACGCTGGCGCACATCCTCAACAATTTCGACCGGCCGCGCGGGGTGAGCATCGACTATCCCGCGCAGGGCGGCAGCCACATGGAAGTGGCGGGGCTCGACCAGCCGGCCTCGGAACCTTACGCGACCGAATTCACCTCCTGGACCAGCCTTTCCGACCTCGACCGCAAGCTGTTTTTCGTGCGCGACTACAAGAGCCTGAACTTCACCCGCTTCGATCTTGCGGCCCTGGTGGATGTCGCCGAGCCGAAGGTGCTGCCGGTCGACCGGCTCGATGGCGAGGCGAGCGACGCCACCGCAGCGCTGATAGGCGCGAAGGCGGCGTAAACCGCCGATGAGGGCGCGTCTCTTCCATCCGCTCGGCCCGCGCATGCACATTGCCGGACCGTGGCCCTTCATCACCAGGCGCAGCTACGCCTATGCCGGCCGGCGAATCATCTGGCGGGCGCGCCAGCACCGCAAGGGCCTGGAGCGGGCGGCGCGGGCGCTGGAGAACGCGCCGGTCCCGTTCTGGCAGACGCAGGCCTATAATTGGTGGACCGGCGCACTGTTCGCGCTCGGCTCGCTGCTGTTCATGCTCGGCAGCCTGCTCAGCCTGCTGCCCGAAGCTGCCGGCCTTCCGGCGACGCCCATCAATGTCGTGTTCTTCATGGGCTCGATCCCGTTCACGCTGGCGGGCTATCTCCAGCATTTCCAGGCCGCCAACACCGCCGAATTCACGCTCGACCCGGCCGATGCCGCCGCGCCGCGACGGCTGTCGCTGATCGGCTGGCACCCGCGCAGCCCGGGATGGCTGAGCACCTTCTGCCAGTTCGTCGGCACGGTGGCCTTCAACTTCAACACCTTCGACCCGCTGTGCGTCGGCGACGGCTGGTACGTGCAGGATGTGGCGGTGTGGCTGCCGGGAATGATCGGCTCGGTGCTGTTCCTGGTCTCAGGCTATCTCGCCTATGCCGAAGCCGGGCATAGCTACTGGAGCTGGCGGCCGAGGCAGCTCGACTGGCGGATCGTGTTCATCAACCTTCTCGGCTGCCTCGCCTTCATGGCCGCCTCGATCCTCGCCTATGTGCCGCGCGGGGGCGAGGTGTGGTGGATACCGGATCTGGCCAGTATCCTGCTGGGCATCGGGGCGCTCGACTTCTTCCTCGGCGCCGCGCTGATGATGCGCGAGAGCGAGACGGCCGCGACGGGCTAGAGCACGTTCCGATCTGATTGCATCGCAATCAGATCGGTGAACCAGTCTCCAGAACGGATCGACGCTCAGGATTCAGGCGGCGATGACCGGGCCGGCGTGACGTCGGTTCGCCCTACTCCGCGAACAGCCGGGCGTCGCCCGGCGCCCAGCTCAGCCGCACCCGCTGGCCCACGCCGTGCCCGGCGGGCGGCAGCGTGTGCGAGGGCATGCGGACATTGAGCGCGCCGCCCCATGCCGTCGTGAGCGCGAAATGGAAGGTCTCGCCGATGAAGGTGGCGTCGGACAGCACCGCGTCGATGCCGGCGGGCGCATCGGCTCCGGCCGGGCTGGAGATGCGCAGCCGGTCGGGGCGGATCATCAGCCGCGCCGCGGCGCCGACCGGCGCCTGCCGGTCGATCGGCAGTTCCGGCAACCGGCTGCCATCGGGCAGCACGATATCGGCGCGCTCGCCCGCATGGGCGGCGATGGTGCAGTCGAGAAAGTTGGAATGGCCGACGAAGCCGGCGACGAAACGGGTACGCGGCGCCTCGTAGAGGTCGCGCCCCTTGCCGACCTGCTCGATGCGGCCATGGTTGAACAGCGCCACCCGGTCGGACAGGCTGAGCGCTTCCTCCTGGTCGTGCGTGACATAGAGAATGGTCACGCCGGTCTCGCGGTGGATGCGGCGGATCTCGACCTGGATTTCCTCGCGCAATTTCTTGTCGAGGGCGGAGAGCGGCTCGTCCATCAGCAGCAGCGGCGGATCATAGGCCAGCGCCCGCGCCAGCGCGACGCGCTGCTGCTGGCCGCCGGAAAGCTGCGCCGGCATCCGGTCGGCGAAGCCCTCCAGCCGGACCAGCGCCAGCATCTGCTCGACCTTGCGCGCGATCTCGGCCGCCGGCCGCCGCCGCACCCGCAGCGGAAAGGCGACGTTCTCGGCCACGCTCAGATGGGGAAACAGCGTGTAGCGCTGGAACACCATGCCGATGTTCCGCCGGTTCGAAGGCTCGCGCAGGATGCTGCGCCCCTCAAGCCGGATGTCGCCGGCGCTCGGGTCGAAAAAGCCGGCGATCATGTAGAGCGTGGTGCTCTTGCCGGAGCCGGAGGGCCCGAGGAAGGTCATGAATTCGCCGCGCGCGATCTCGAGCGAGACGTCGGAGACGGCGGCCACCTTGCCGAAGCTCTTGGTGATGCCGCGTATGTCGAGAAAGCAGGTCATGATCGTGCGTCCTTCCGGAGCAGGGCGGCGAGGGCCATGAGACCGGCGGTCAGGGCGATGAGGACGGTGGAGACGGCGGCGATGACCGGGGAGAGGTCCTGGCGCAGCGTCGAGAAGATGCGCACCGGCAGGGTCTGCAGGTCCGGGCTCGCCATGAAGATGGCGATCACCACCTCGTCCCAGGAGGCGAGGAAGGAGAACAGCGCCGCGCTCATCAGCCCGAGCCTTATGCCCGGCAGGGTGACCCGCAGCTTCGCCTCCAGCGGGCTGGCGCCGCAGACGATGGCGGCGGTCTCGATGTCGCGGTCGAAACGCTCCAGCGCGTTGGAAATGGCGATGATCGAGAACGGCAGCGCGACCACCAGATGCGCCAGCACGAAGCCGGTGAACGTGCCGTTGAGATGCAGCCGCAGGAAGAACGCGTAGAGCGCCACCGCCAGCACCACCACCGGCAGGATCATCGGGGTGAGGAACAGCGCCCGCAGCAGCTCCCGCCCGCGAAACTCCCCGCGCGTGAGGCCGAACGAGGCCATCAGCCCGATCACCACCGACAGTACCGTCACCACGGCGGCGATCCGGAAGCTGGTGAGGAAGGAGGCGATCCACGCGGGATCGTCGAACAGTTCCCTGTACCAGCGCAGCGTCCAGCCCGGCGGGGGAAACTGCAGCCAGCGCGACGAGCCGAAGGACAGCCCGACGATCAGCAGGATCGGCAGCAGCAGATAGGCGCCGACCAGCAGGGCGATGAGCACCAGCACGAGGCGCCACGGGCCGAGGCGGGAGAAATCGAGCAGCATCGCCTCAGCTCCTCGCCTGGCCGAAGCCGAAGAAGCGCAGCTGCACCGCATAGATGGCGAGGGTGACGACCAGCAGCACCAGCGCGGCGGCGCCCGCCAGCCCCCAGTCGAGCAGCGACTGCACGAGCTGGGCGATGAGTTCGGCCAGCATCATGTTGGAGGTGCCGCCGAGCAGCGCCGGGGTGATGAAATAGCCGAGCGACATCACGAACACCATCAGCGCGCCGGCGGCGATGCCGGTCGCGGTCAGCGGCAGCATCACCCGGGTGAAGGCCTGCCAGCGGCTCGCCCCGCACAGCGACGCGGCCTGGAACACCGAGGGATCGATGGAGCGGATGGTGGCGTGCAGCGGCAGGATCATGAAGGGCAGCATGATGTAGGTCATGCCGATGGTGACGCCGACCAGGTTGTTGATCAGCGGCAGCGGCTCGGAGATGAGGCCGAGATTCATCAGTGTCCGGTTGATCAGGCCGGTGCGCTGCAGCAGCACCATCCAGGCATAGGTGCGGGCCAGCAGGTTGGTCCACATCGACAGGATCACCACGGCGAACAGCAGCCGCGACCAGAAGCCGGGAGCGATGGCCAGGAACCAGGCGACCGGGAAGCCGAGCAGCACGGTGGCCACCGTCACCGTGGCGGCGACCAGGAAGGTGTTGCCCAGCACCTTCAGATAGGTGGTCGAGGCGAAGAAGGCGGCGTAGTTCTGCAGTCCCGGCTCAGGTTCCAGCACGCTGCGCAGCAGCAGCGCCAGCACCGGCAGCACGAACACCACCGCCACCAGCGCAAAGGCCGGCGTCACGGCGGCGAGGCCGGCCGGCAGCCGGCGCGGTCGCGCCGGAGAGGGAACATGCGCGGCGTGCGAAAGGGTCATCGAAAGGCTCGCATCGGGCCGGCCGCGAAGGGCGGTCGGTTGGACGATGGAAAAGGCGCAGGCCGACGGCGCCGCCGGCCTGCGTTCGAATCCGTTCGGCGCGCCTCCGCCCGGGCGAAGGCAAGGGGGCGAAGGCGCGCCGGCCTCACTTCGCCTGCCAGGCGTACCAGCGCTTGCCGATCTCGTCGCGATGCGCCGCCCAGTAGGCCATGTCGAGATTGATCTGCGACGAGGTGTGCTGGTCCGGCAGGTTCGCCGCCACGTCCTTCGGCATCAGCGCCGCCGACTTGACGTTGACCGGCGCGTAGCCGCTGTCGGTGGCGAAGCTGGCCTGACCTTCCGGGCTGGTCGCCTCGGCCAGGAACTGCATCGCCGCCTCCCTGTTCTTCGCCCCCTTGGGCACCACGAGCATGTCGGCGGCGGTGAGATTCTGCTCCCACGACACCCCGACCTTCTCGCCGCTCTGTTCGAGCGCGAACAGGCGGCCGTTCCAGAACTGGCCGATCGGCGCCTCGCCGGAGGCCAGCAATTGCTGCGACTGCGCGCCGGTGCCCCACCAGACGATGTCGGACTTGATGGTGTCGAGCTTCTTGAAGGCACGGTCGAGGTCGAGCGGGTAGAGCTTGTCGGCCGGCACGCCGTCGGCAAGCAGCGCGATCTCCAGCACGCCCGGCGCCGACCATTTGTAGAAGGTGCGCTTGCCGGGGAAGGCCTTGGTGTCGAACACGTCGGCCCAGTTCCTGGGGGCTTTTTCACCGAGGCTGGCCGGATTGAAGCCGAGCACGAAGGAATAATAGAAGCTGCCGACCGCATGGTCGGTGACGAAGCGCGGGTCGAGATCGCCGCGGTTGACGACGCCGAAGTCGATCGGCTCCAGCAGCCCGTCCTTGGCGGCGGCGGCGGCGAAATCGGCTTCGACGTCGACCACGTCCCAGTCGACATTGCCGCTCTCGACCATGGCTTTGAGCTTGCCGTAATCGGTGGGGCCGTCCTGCTTCACGGCGATGCCGGTCTTCTTGGTGAAGGGCTCGGCCCAGTCCTTCTTCTGGGCGTCCTGGGTGGTACCGCCCCAGCTGGTGAAGACGATCGCCTGCGACTGGGCGGCGGCGACGCCGAGCCCGGCGCCGACGATGAGGGCACTGAAGGCGATGGCCTTGGCTAGGCGCATTCCGTTGCTGCGAGACATCTCTGATTCCCCTTTGGATCTCTGTTTCGCCGACGCTGCTTTCGTCGGCACAAGGCGGCGCTTGTCGCGCTCGGGTCTCAGTCCAGCGGCGAGAACGCGGTCGGCAGGAGAATCTTGTTCTCCATGACCTCGATCAGCGCCTGGATCTTGGGAAGGAAGGCCTGCCACGCCGGATCGGCATTGAGCCGGGCGCGGCGCGCGGCGCGGTCGTCCAGGCTGGCATAGGCCCAGATATGGACGATCTCGTTCAGCGGCCCGATCTCGCTGGTGAAATAGCCCACCAGCTGGCCGAGATGGCGCTTCTGGAGCGCGATGCCCTCATCCGCCACCAGCTTCACATAGGCCGGGACCGTGCCGGTCTTCAGCCGGTAGGTGCGCATCTCGTAAAGCATGGCGGGTCTCCTCAGCGCATCACGAAGGGATCGGCGATCGGCTCGTCGGAGGTGCGGATCCAGACCGATTTGGTGCGGGTGTAGTCGCGTATGGATTCGGCGCCGCCCTCGCGGCCGAGTCCGGACTGGCCGTAGCCGCCGAACGGCACGATGGGCGAGACCGCGCGGTAGGTGTTCACCCAGACGATGCCGGCGCGCAGCTTGCGGATCAGTCGGTGTGCGCGGGTGAGGTTGGAGGTGAAGACGCCGGCGGCCAGCCCGAACGGGCTGTCATTGGCCTTGGCGACGACGTCGGCCTCACCCTCGAAGGCGATCACCGACAGCACCGGACCGAACAGTTCCTGCGCCGCGCAGGGCACCTCGTTGCCGGCGCAGGCGAGGATGGTCGGCGCGTAATAGAGCCCGTCCTCGAACCCTGCCGGCCGGCCACCGCCGGTGACGAGCGCGGCGCCGGCCTCCAGGCTCGCCGCCACGGTCGCCTCGATATGGGCGAGCTGGCGTGGGGTAGCGAGCGGCCCCATCTCGGTCGCCGCATCGGCGGGATCGCCGATGCGGATGCGACGCGCCTTCTCGGCAAGGATCGCGAGCAGCTTCTCGCGCACGCTTTCCTCGACGAACAGCCGCGAGCCGGCGACGCAGCTCTGGCCGGAGGCGGCGAAGATGCCGGCCACCACGGCGTTGGCCGCGCTCTCCAGATCGGCATCGGCGAACACGATGACCGGCGACTTGCCGCCGAGTTCCAGCGTCGTGTAGGCGAGGTTCTCCGCCGTGTTGCGCACCACGTGCCGGGCCGTCGACGGCCCGCCGGTGAAGGCGACCCGGGAGACCAGCTTATGGGCGGTGAGCGTGCGCCCGCACTCCTCGCCGAAGCCGGTGAGGATGTTGACCACGCCGGGCGGGAAGCCGGCCTCATGCACCAGCCGGGCGAAGGCCAGCAGCGGCGCCGGGCCGTCCTCGGAGGCCTTCAGCACCACGGTGCAGCCGGCCGCCAGCGCCGGGCCGAGCTTCACCGCCGAGAGGAAGAGCTGCGAGTTCCACGGCACCACCGCCGCCACCACGCCGATCGGCTCGCGGCGCAGATAAGCCTCCATGTCGGGCTTGTCGACGGGCAGATGCGCGCCCTCGAACTTGTCGGCAAGGCCGCCGAAATAGCGATAATATTCCGCGACATAGCCGATCTGCGCGCGGGTCTCGCGGATGATCTTGCCGGTGTCGCGGGTCTCCAGCTCGGCCAGTTCGGGCGCATGGGCGGCGACCAGATCGCCGAGCCTCGTCAGCAGCCTGCCGCGCTGGGTGGCGGTGAGCTCGGCCCAGGCCGAATCGTCGAAGGCACGATGGGCGGCACGCACCGCGCGGTCGACATCGGCGGCGGAGGCGGCCGGCATCCGCGCCCAAGGCATGCCGCGCGCCGGATCGAGGCTCTCGAAGCTCGCTTCGCCGGCCACGAAGGCGCCGTCGATATAGAGCCTGAAGTCGTCGCGCAGGGCGGGGGTGGCCATAAGCTGTTTCCTCACGCCATCGCCGCGGCGGCGGGCGCCGGCGCGAAGGCCGGCATCACCTCGCGGATGAACAGGTCGAGCGACTTCATCTTGCGCGCATGGCCGATGCCGCTGTCGATCCAGATCGAGAACTGGTCGTAGCCCATCGCCTCATAGGCTTTGAGCCGCGCGATCACCTCGTCCGGCCGGCCGATGACGAGGTTCCGGCGCACGGTTTCGGGCGCATATTGCGGGAAGGCGGCGCGCTCCTCGGGCGAGAGCGGCGCCATGATGCCCTGGCGGATCGGCCGCTTGTTGGCGAACCAGGCCCCGAACAGACCGTAGAAGGCGGAGAGGTCGTCGGCGAGCCGGTCGACCTCGGCGTCGCTCTCGCCGACGAAGCAGTGCTGCAGCAGCATGATCTTCGGGCGCGGCACCTGCGGGTGAGCGGCCACGGCGGCGGTGAAGCGCTCCATCAGGCTCGCCACCTCGCCATCGCCGGAAGCGAGCGGCGTGACCTGCACGTTGCACCCGTTCGCCACCGCGAAGGCGTGGCTGTTGGGGTCGCGGGCGGCGATCCACACCGGCGGGCCGCCGGCCTGCACCGGCTTGGGCGAGGCGGTGGTGGTGGGGAAGGCGTAGAACTCGCCCTGATGGGCATAGTCGCCCTCCCACAATTTCTGTACCGCCGGCACCAGCTCGCGCATGCGCAGCCCCGCGCCCATGGCGTCGAGGCCCGGCAGCAGCCGCTCATATTCGAACATGTAGGCGCCACGGGCGATGCCGAGATCGAGCCGGCCATTGCAGGCGACATCCATCATCGCCGCCTCGCCGGCGAGCCGGATCGGGTGCCAGAACGGGGCGACGACATTGCCGGTGCCGAGCCGGATGGTGGAGGTGCGGGCGGCGAGATGGGCGAGCTGGATGAACGGGTTGGGCGCGATGGTGAACTCCATCCCGTGGTGCTCGCCGATCCAAACCGTCTCGAAGCCGGCGGCCTCGGCAGCCAGCGCCATCGCCTCCAGCTCGTCGAACAGCCGGCGATGGGGAATCGCGGGATCGGTGCGTTCCATGTGGGCGAAGAGGGAGAACTTCATGACCTTGGTCCCCGCTGGTTCTTCAGGCGCTGGCCGTCGGCATCGGGGCGGAGGCGGCAGCGGCCAAGGGATGGACCGTGCCGCGCATGGCGTCGCCGACATAGATGCCGAAGGTGTCTTCGCTGCGTTCCCGGACATAGCGGCGCAGCATGGTGCGGACCGCCTCGTCCGCCAGCCGCGCCCAGTCTATGTCGGCGAACGGCACCAGTCGCGCGCCGTGCTCGGGGCGCGGCTCGCCCTCGAAGCCGCCGCGATAGTAAATGGACACGCTGCCCTCGCCGGCGCCCAGAGTCTCGAACACGGCGAACAGGAAGCCGAGCCGCCCCTCGATGCCGAGCCGGGCGAGCGCGCCGCGCAGGCTGCGCGGGTTGCTCGCCGGCTCCAGGCAGGTGCCGGCGGGAAGATCGAGCCCGCCCTTCCCGTTCTCGACCAGCAGCACCGCGCCGTCGCGCTCCAGGATAGCGCCGACGCGGGCCGGCTCGTCGCGCCGCGCCAGCGCTTCCTGGCCCAGCGACACATCGACATAGGCGCCGCGGCAATAGCCGAGCGGGGCGGCGGGGGCGGCGCCGAAGCCCGCCACCTTGCCGATCAGGATGACATGGTCGCCCGCCTCCACCACCTCGTGGCGGGTGCAGTCGAACCAGGCGCTGGCACCCTCGATCACCGGGCTGCCGGCCGGGCCGAGATGCCAGCGGCTGGCGGCGAACTTGTCCGCCGATTTCGAGGCGAACAGCGCCGAGACTTCCTTCTGGTCGGCGGCGAGGATCGAGACGGCGAAGTTCGCGGCGGCGGCGAATACCGGGTAGCTCGACGCGGTCCGGGCGATGCAGACCAGGATCAGCGGCGGGTCGAGCGAGACGGAGGAAAACGAGTTGGCGGTGAAGCCGCGCATGTCGCCCGCCTCATCGCGGGTGGCCACCACCGTGACCCCGGTGAGGAAGGCGCCGAGCGCCTGCCGGAACGCCTTCGGGTCGAAGGATTTCGTCTCGCGGCGCATCGGCGCGACCTCGTCGAGGAAGGCCAGAAGACGCCGGTTCACCTCGTCGGGCGCGGTGAGGTTCATCATGTGCCGCGCGCCGGCGAGAATTTCCGCCCGTCCGCGCGGGGCGAGAGCGGCCATCGCCTCGGACATGGCGGGGGTGGAATTGGGATCGCCGTCGGCGGTCATGAACAGCGCCGGCACGGTGAGCGCGGCGAGCCGCTCGCGGTGCACCGCGTCGGAGGTAGCGAACAGCGCATAGGTGCGCGCATAGCCGACGGGGTCGCAGGCGGCGAGCAGCCGGGCGACCCGCGCGGCCGCCTCCCGCAGCGCCGGCGGCACCGGCGCGCCGAACCAGCGCTGCACCGCCGCCTGATGCGACTCGTCCGGCGCGCCGGCGCCCCCCTCCCCGGCCAGCGCCGTGGCGCGCGCGAGCACGGCGGCGCGCTGTTCCGGCGTGCGGCAGAACACGGCATTGAGCGCGGCGACGCCGAGCACACGGGAAGGGTGAGCCAAAGCGGTGTCGAGCGCCACCAGCGCCCCCATGGAATGGCCGACCACCACCGCCGCCGGCAGCTTGAGCGCGTCGAGCACGGCGATCACGGCGTCGCTGTAGTCGGAGAGCCTCGCATCGACCGGCGGCAGGCTGGAGCCGCCATGGCCGGGCATGTCGAGCGCGATCACGTCGAAGCGCGCGGCGAGCGCGGCGATTTGCGGTTCCCAAGCCGCGATCGCCATGCCGACGCCGTGCACCAGCACGACCGGCGTCGCGCCGGTCACGCCCTGCCGGCGATAGCGGGTGCGCACCGCATGGCCGTCGCGGCCCTCGTGAACCGCCATGCCCTCGACCGCGCGCCCCTCAGCCATGGCGGGACGCCGTCTGCTGGGTGTCGCCGAGTTCCTTCAGGTCCTGGTAGCGATCGCCGATGCGGTGATGCGGCCGCCCGCCGATAGAGGCGCCGAGCGCCACCACGATCTCGTCCGGCGCCGGGGCGTCGAGGATGGAGAACTGGATGGTGAGGTAGTGCGAACGCATGCCCTCGTCGAGCTTGTGCATCAGCGGGATGACGACCGGCGTGTTCGGCCCGCCGCGGGTGTTGGTGAAGGCGAGATAGCTCTTGGCGCCGACCGCGCTGCGATAGTGATTGCCGAAACGCAGCGTGTGAATGAGCGCGGAGGCGTGCTCGACCTCGCCGGACGTGCCGACGATGGCGGCCTTGCCATAGCCCTCCACCGCCTCGCCCGCGCCGGCCATGCGCAGGATCTCGGCGGTGAGCGTCTCGCCCAGCACCGGAGCAACGGCGTGGATCTCCGGCCGCAGATCCTCGACGAAGCCCTGCCCCGCCCATGGATTGCGCAGCACCGCGGCGGCGGCGAAGAACCGCAGCGGCACGGGCGCCGCGCGCCCGCCCTCGATCAGGGTGGTTTCGGTGTAGGTGACGATCTTCCTGAGTGCGAGCGGCATGTCCAGCGTCCGGCAGGTGTATGAAGCTTGTTCGTAAGATGGTATACCATAAGACAGTCGAGTCAATTGCGTTCGCCACGGGGTCGGGCGACAAGGAAGCGAGGGGCGCGGATGGGCGCAACGGCGGGGATGACCATGCGGACGGATGCGCCGGAAGGCGCCGAACTGCCCGGTGCGGACGGCATGAAGGTGGAGCGCCAGTCGGTCACGCTGCGCGGCCTGACGCTGGAGAAGATGCGCGACGCCATTCTCGATTTCCGCTTCAAGCCCGGCGAGCGGCTGGTGGAGCGCACCCTGTGCGAGCGGCTCGGCGTCAGCCGGTCCGTCGTGCGCGAGGTGCTGCGGCATCTGGAGGCCGAGGGGCTGGTCGAGACCATTCCCAACCAGGGCCCGGCGGTGGCGCGGCCCGACCCCTCGCAGGCGGCGCAGATCTATGAAATCCGCGGGCTGCTGGAGAGCGAGGCGGCGCGGGCCTGCGCGGTCGAGGCCGATGCCGCCGCCATCGCCGAACTCGGCGCCGCCATCGACACCATCGACGCCGCGTTCAAGGCCGGCAGCCCGCGCGGCGTGCTCAAGGCGACGACCGAATTCTACGAAATCCTGTTCCGCGCCGCCGGAAAGCGCGTGGCGTGGGACGTGGTGCGCTCGCTCAACGCCCGCATCAACCATCTGCGCGGCATGACCATCGCCACGCCGGGGCGCCACGCCCAGGCGATCGGCGAGATGCGCCGCGTGCACGAGGCCATCCGCCGCCGCGACGGCGACGCCGCCTATGAGGCCAGCCGCGCCCATGTCGCCACCGTGGCCGGGCTCGCCGACACGATACTCGGCGGCCTCTGACCGGCGCCGACGCGGCCGAACCCGCGCGCCCGGCCGGAAAATGCGTCCAAAAATAGCCTTTGCGGCTGCACGGCGTGATTGGTACCGCGATAGGTGGAGCTATCGTGCTCCCGTACGGGCACCTTCCAGCCATCAGGACGCGCCACATGAAAACCCTCACCCCGCTCGCGGGCCTTCTCTGTGCCTTTCTGCTCACCCCCGCCGCACAGGCCGGCGAGACCTTCAGCGTCACCCAGGACAAGCCGGAACTGGTCCATATCGACCTCGGCAAGGAAGGCGCCTCGCATGGCGACATGCTGGCCTTCGAAGCCGGCTTCACCACCCCGGATGGCAAGAAAGGCACCATGAACGGCCTCATCACCACGGTGGGTGTGCCCGATGGCGCCGGCGACAAATTCTTCGACCGCCTCGCCGACATCGTGCTGGATTTCGGCGACGCCAATACGCTGGTCATCGCCGGACGCTCGGTCTACGCGGTCGGCGCCGGCGAGATGGTGGTGGACGCGCCGCAGGTGCGGGCCATTGTCGGCGGCACCGGCCGGTTCATCGGCGCGCGCGGACAGATGACCACGACGCGCCGGGATGCCGGCCACTATGAGCACAGGATCGAACTGGTCGACTGAACGGGCCGGCACACCCGAGCCGGCTGGCCGCCGGTCGGACCACCAACGGGATGGGACGCCTGCCGCGCCCCTCCCGCCCGTGCGGAAAGAAGAAGATGGTGCGGGCGGCCGGGTTCGAACCGGCACTCTCAGAGAGAAACGGATTTTAAGTCCGTTGCGTCTACCAGTTTCGCCACGCCCGCGGGTGCCGTGCAGCGGTGGCGTTCGCTGCCGTCAGAACACACCGCCGATGAAGCCGGTCTCGTCGACGAAGATGTCTTCCGCCGCCGGGCGCGAGGGCAGGCCCGGCATGGTCATCACGTCGCCGCACAGCGCCACCACGAAGCCGGCGCCGGCCGAGAGCCGCACATCGCGCACCGGCAGCACGAAGCCTTCCGGCGCGCCGCGCCGGGTCGGGTCGGCGGAGAAACTGTACTGGGTCTTGGCCATGCAGATCGGCAGGTCGCCATGGCCCTGCGCCTCGAACTCGCCAAGCTTGCGCAGCGCGCCCGGCTCGACCGCCACCGCGCCGGCGCGGTAGATGCGGGTGGCGATGGCCTCGATCTTCGCGAGAAGCGGCAACTCGCTGGCATAGAGCGGGCGGAACGCCGACGGGCCGGCGGCGAGCGCCGCCACCTCCTCGGCCAGCCCGACGGCCCCGGCCGAACCGTCCGCCCAGTGCGAGCACAGATGCACGCTGGCGCCGACCGCCGCGCAGGCGGCCCTGATCGCGTCGATCTCGGCGGCCGTGTCGCCGGTGAAGCGGTTGATCGCCACCACCGCCGGCAGGCCGAACGCCTTCATGTTCTCGATGTGCCGCACGAGATTGGAAGTGCCGGCGGAAACGGCGGCGACATTCTCCGCCCCGAGGTCCTTCTGCGCCACGCCGCCATGCATCTTGAGCGCCCGCACCGTGGCGACGATGACGACCACGGAGGGCGTCAGCCCGGCCTGCCGGCACTTGATGTCGAGGAACTTCTCCGCCCCGAGATCGGCGCCGAAGCCGGCCTCCGTCACCACGTAGTCGGCGAGGCCGAGCGCGGTGCGGGTCGCCATCACCGAATTGCAGCCATGGGCGATGTTGGCGAACGGCCCGCCATGCACCACCGCCGGGGTCGCCTCCAGCGTCTGCACCAGATTGGGCTGGAAGGCGTCGCGCAACAGCGCCGTCATCGCCCCCGTCACCTTGAGCTGGCCGGCGGTGATCGGCTGGCGGGCGCGGTTCTGCGCCACCACCATGCGACCAAGCCGCTCTTCCAGGTCCTCCAGCGAGCGGGCGAGGCAGAAGATCGCCATCACCTCGCTCGCCACCGTGATGTCGAAGCCGTCCTCGCGGGGGAAGCCGTTGCCCGGCCCGCCGAGACCCACCACCACGCTGCGCAGCGCGCGGTCGTTGAGGTCGACCACGCGCCGCCAGTTGATGCGGCGGGTGTCGATGTCGAGCGCGTTGCCCCAGTAGATGTGGTTGTCGATGGTGGCGGCGAGCAGGTTGTGCGCGGCGCTGATGGCGTGGAAATCGCCGGTGAAATGCAGGTTGATGTCCTGCATCGGCACGATCTGGGCATGGCCGCCGCCGGTCGCGCCGCCCTTGGAGCCGAACACCGGGCCCAGGCTCGGCTCGCGCAGCGCGATGGCGACGCGTTTGCCGGCGCGGGCCAGCGCGTCGCCGAGGCCGATGGTGGTGGTGGTCTTGCCCTCGCCCGCCGGGGTCGGGTTGATCGCGGTGACGAGGATCAGCCGGCCATCCGCCTTCGCCTCGGCCTTGCGGGCGAAATCGAGCGCGATCTTCGCCTTGTCGGGACCGTAGCGATAGAGCGCGGCGGCCGGCACGCCGAGCCGGTCGCCGATCTCCTCGATCGGGCGCGGCGTCACCGAGGCGGCGATGGCCGCGTCGCTGGTGGGATCGATGGTGCGCGCCGCGGTGTTCATGAAGGCTCCCGTAAGACGTTCCGCCGTCAGGCCGCGCGCGTGCGCTCGGCCAGGATGGCGACCAGCAACATGCCGCCGAGCACCGAGAGATGCTCGACCGCCACATAGAATTCGAACTGCGCCATCGGACCTTCCATGTTCCAGAAATGGTGCGCGATGGGGATGGTCAGCAGCGTGAAGATGCCCAGCGCCCCGGCCCCCAGCCAGGCCGCCCGGTTCAGCAGGATCAGCACCCCGCCAACCGCCTGGGTGACGACGGTCGCCACGGCGAACAGCCAGGGCGGGCTGAGGCCGAAATGGGCCATCTCGGCCTCGGCGCCGGCAAAGTCGACGATCTTGCTGATGGCGCTGCCGAGGAACATGAAGACGAGCAGGAAACGCGCGACGAAGGCCGTGATCGGCGAAAGCAGAATGCCGGAGATGATCGCGGGGGTCATCGGTAGGGTTCCCTAAGCGGCGCTGTTTACCGCAGCCCGGCATAGCGCAGGGGAAGCCGAAAGGCGAGCGACCTCCCGGCATCCGCGTTCAGGAGGGCTGGGCCTTCGGCTCGCCCTCTGCGGCCCCATCCTCGTCCTCGTCGTCGTCCTCTTCCTCGTCGGCCTCCTGGGCGGCCTTGGCCTCGGCGATGAACTCGGCGGCGTATTTCTTGGCGTCGCGCACGCTGTCGCCCAATTCGCGGGCATAGCGGTCGAGGTCGAGCCGCAGCCCGCCGACCGACGGCTTCTCGGTCTCCGCCGCATAGGCGACCATGCGCAGCGACAGGCCGATATCGGAAGCCAGCACCGCCATGAAGCTGTCGCTCAGCTCATGCGTGTCGGCATAGTCCATGAGCATGTCGTAGAGCGCCGCGCGGTGCTGGTCGAAGGCGGCGTCATAGGCGTCGTCGGTCTCGTCGTCATTGTGGCTGCCGGCCATGTGTCGTCCTCACGCTGCCCCGTCGCGGATCGGCGGCTGGAAGCTCAGCCCCATATCCCACGGGAAATAAATCCACGTATCCTGGCTCACCTCGGTGATGAAGGTGTCGATCAGCGGCCGGCCGAGCGGCTTGGCGTAGACCGTGGCGAAATGGGCGGCCGGCAGCATATCGCGCACCAGACGCGCCGTCTTGCCGGTATCGACCAGATCGTCGACCACCAGCAGCCCCCGGCCGCCCTCGCCGACCGCCGCCGTCACCGCCCCGGAAATGGGTTTCAGCACCTGCATCTCGCCCTGCTGGGTATAGTCGTGATAGCTGGCGATGCACACCGTCTCGATCATCCGCAGGCCGAGTTCGCGCGCCACGATGGCGGCCGGCACCAGCCCGCCACGGGTGATGCAGACGATGCCCTCGAACGGGCCGGCGCCAGCCAGCCGCCAGGCAAGGGCGCGCGCATCACGGTGGAACTGGTCCCAGGAGACCGGAAAGGCCTTCTTCTGGCGGTCGTCGGACATCGAGGTGGATCCCGGTCGGCTGGCAGAACGTCGCCCAGATCATTAGCGGCAGCGCACCGCCTTCTCCAGTGCCGCCGGGCGGAAATTGCCGGCTTCGCACGGGAAAAAGCGGACCATAAGGTTCAAGCCGCAGCGTCAGCCCGCCGGTTCAGCCCGGCTTGCGCAGTCCCTCGACCATCGCCCGCACCTGCGCCACCGCCGCCGCCACCTTCGCCGGGTCGCGGCCGCGCACCACGAGGTTGGTGTTCGGTCGTCCATCGTCGGCCATGAAGGGATAGCTGCCGATGCTCACCTCGGGGTTGACCTGGGCGATGGCGCCGAGCGGGCCGCCGACATCGCCTTCGCGCGCATCCGCCCGCACCGTCTCGGACAGCATGCGCACGCCGGTCTGTAGCTTCGGCGCCACCTGGTCCAGCATCGCCTGCATGATGGTCGGCACGCCGGCCATGACGATGACGTTGCCGATCCAGAATCCGGGCGCCCTCGACACCGGGTTCGGCACCAATTCGGCGCCGGCCGGGATGCGCGCCATGCGCAGGCGCGCCTCGTTGAGGTCCTCGGGCTTGATGTATTCGAGCAGCATGGCGCGGGCGCGGGGATCGACGTCGATCGCCACCCCGAACGCCTTCGCCACCGAATCGGCGGTGATGTCGTCATGGGTCGGCCCGATGCCGCCGGTGGTGAACACGTAGCTGTAGCGGACGCGCAGCGCGTTGACGGCGGCGACGATCTCTTCCTCGATGTCCGGCACCACCCTCACCTCGCGCACATCGACGCCGATGGCGGTCAGGTACTCGGCGATATAGCCGATGTTGCGGTCCTTGGTACGCCCCGAAAGTATCTCGTCGCCGATGACCAATACCGCCGCCGTCACCGGCCCTGCCAAGGTCGACATCCGATTCTCCTCCCTCGACGGCGGGCCTAAAGCTGCTCTCCGCCGCAATTCACCGCACCATCCGCCGCAAGTGAGGGCACATTGCCCGCCAAATGGGCAAACGGTGCGCAAACTCGCAATTATCGCCATGGGGAGTGTTCCTCCCCTTCCGCTGGCACGAGCTTTGTAGCTAACTTGGCGGAGTTGGGGAGTAGATTTGCACCAATGAGCGTCGCCTTCGACGAAATGACCAATGCGGACGGCTCGATCCGTTCCGCCTACGCCACTCTCTCCCGCTGGTTGAGCAACGTTCCGCCGGACGTGCTGGACATGAGGCGCAAGGAGGCCGAGTTCATTTTCCGGCGCATCGGCATCACCTTCGCCGTCTATGGCGACAGCGATGCCCAGGAGCGCCTGATCCCCTTCGACATCATTCCGCGCATCCTCACCGGCAGCGAATGGCGCCGGCTGTCGCGGGGGCTGGAACAGCGCACCAGGGCGCTGAATCTGTACCTCAAGGATATCTATTCGCGCCGCGAAATCCTCAGGGCCGGCGTGGTTCCCGAAGACCTCGTCTACCAGAACCCCGCCTTCCGGCCGGAGATGAACGGCCAGAAAGTGCCGCACGACCTCTATGTGCACATCGCCGGCATCGACGTGGTGCGGGTGGATGCCGACACCTTCTACGTGCTGGAGGACAATGCCCGCACGCCCTCCGGCGTCTCCTACATGCTGGAGAACCGCGAGATCATGATGCGGCTCTTCCCGGAGCTGTTCGCCGACAACCGCGTCGCCCCGGTGGAGAACTACACCGACGAATTGCTGGCGACGCTGAAATCGCTGGCCCCGGGCAGCCCCAACAGCGACCCGGCGGTCGTGGTGCTCACTCCCGGCATCTACAACTCGGCCTATTACGAGCACTCCTTCCTGGCCGACAAGCTTGGCGTCGAACTGGTCGAAGGCCGCGACCTGTTCGTGCGCAACGATGTCGTCTACATGCGCACCACCGAGGGGCCACGCCGGGTCGACGTCATCTATCGCCGGCTCGACGACGATTTCATCGACCCCCTCACCTTCCGGCCGGACAGCGCGCTCGGCGTGCCGGGGCTGATGAGCGCCTACAATGCCGGCAATGTCACGCTGACCAACGCCGTCGGCACCGGCGTCGCCGACGACAAGGCGGTCTACAGCTACATGCCGGACATCATCCGCTTCTATCTCGGCGAGGAGCCGCTGCTGAAGAACGTGCCGACCTGGCGCTGCCGCGAGCCCGACCACCTGAAATACGTGCTCGACCATCTCGGCGATCTCGTGGTGAAGGAGGTTCATGGCTCGGGCGGCTACGGCATGCTCATCGGCCCGCGCGCCGACAAGGCGCAGATCGAGCTGTTCCGCGCCAAGCTGAAGCAGGACCCCAACAATTTCATCGCCCAGCCGACGCTGGCGCTGTCGACCTGCCCGACCTTCGTCGAGGAAGGCATCGCGCCGCGCCATGTCGACCTGCGCCCCTTCGTGCTCACCGGCTCCGACAGGGTGCGCATCGTGCCGGGCGGGCTGACCCGGGTGGCGCTGGAGGCCGGCTCGCTGGTGGTCAATTCCAGCCAGGGCGGCGGGACCAAGGACACCTGGGTGCTGGAGGAAAACTGAGTTCGGCGTTCTAGGGACGGAAAACACCACGTCATCCTGAGGTGTCCGGCGCAGCCGGGCCTCGAAGGATATCGCCCCAGATGAGCATCCTTCGAGGCTCGCTTCGCTCGCACCTCAGGATGACGGTGCTCTCTGGAATGCAATGAGGGGAGCGCAGATGTCGATTGAAACATGGCTGGCCTTCGTCGCCGCCTCGGCGGTCCTGCTGGTGATACCCGGGCCGACCATACTTCTCGTCGTCTCCTATGCGCTCGGCCAGGGGCGCAAGGTCGCCCTGCCCGTCGCCCTCGGCGTGGCGCTGGGCGACTTCACCGCCATGACGCTGTCCATGCTCGGCCTCGGCGCCCTGCTCGCCACCTCGGCGACGCTGTTCACCGCGCTGAAATGGGTCGGCGCCGCCTATCTCATCTGGCTCGGCATCAAGCTCTGGCGGGCCGGCGGCAAGGCCAGCTTCGGCGAGGCCCGCACGGCCGGCTCGGCCTGGAGGATGATGGCGCATGCCTGGGTGGTCACGGCGCTGAACCCCAAGAGCATCACCTTCTTCGTGGCGTTCCTACCGCAATTCCTCGATCCCGGTCGGGACTTCCTGACCCAGCTTCTGATCTTCGAGGCGACCTTCCTCGCCCTCGCCGCCGCCAATGCCTTCGGCTACGCGCTGCTCGCCGGCCGCCTGCGCGGCGCGGTGCAGAGCACGCGCCTGATCGCCACCATCAACCGCGTCGGCGGTTCGCTCCTGATCGCGGCCGGCGTCGCCACGCTTGCCTGGCGCAACGCCAAATAGAACGCGGGTCCCATGCTTTCTCGTACTGCCGACAATCTCTACTGGCTGGCCCGCTATATGGAGCGGGCGGACTGCCTCGCCCGCATCCTCGACGTGACCCAGCGCCTCGCCCAGCTTCCCGCCGCCTATGGCGGGTCCACCAATGAGTGGCGCTCGGCCCTGCTCACCGCCGGCTGCGCCGAGGCCTACAAGGCCGTCCACGGCGACGAGGTGACCGAACAGAACGTCATCAATTTCCTGGCCTTCGCGCCGGAGAACCCGTCCTCGATCCGCAACTGCTTCGAGATCGCCCGAACCAATGCGCGCTCGGTGCGCACCGCGCTGACCATGGAGATGTGGGAGACCATCAACTCCTCCTGGCTGGAGCTGAAGCGCCACTCGACCAAGAACATGACGCGCGAGGAACTGGCGCGCTTCATGTCCTTCGTCAAGGAGACCTCGCTCCGCTTCGACGGCGCCGCCTACCGCACCATGCTGCGCAACGACGCCTTCTGGTTCTCGCGGGTGGGCATGTATGTCGAGCGGGCGGACAACACCGCCCGCATCCTCGACGTCAAATACCACGTGCTGCTGCCGGATTCCGAGCATATCGGCGGTCCGCTCGACTACTTCCAGTGGACCTCGATCCTGCGCTCGGTGTCGGCGCTGACCTCGTTCCACTGGGTCTACCGCGAGAGCGTGAAGCCGTGGCTGGTGGCGGACCTGCTCATCCTCAACGCGCAGATGCCGCGCTCGCTCACCAGTTGCTACCAGAACATAACGCGCTATCTCGACGATATAGCCGCCTATTACGGCCGGCAGGGTGGCTCCCAGCGGTTGGCCCGCTCGACCCTGTCCCGGCTCGGCAACAGCCGCATGGAGGACATTTTCCAGACCGGACTGCACGAATACATCGATTCCTTCGTGACCGAGAACAACCGCCTCGGCTCCACCGTCACCGAGCAGTACCTGCTCTGAACCGGCCTGCGTCATGCGTATCCATGTCAATCACGCGACCATCTACAATTATGATCCGCCGGCCAATGGCGCGATCCAGACCTTGCGCCTGACGCCGTGCAGCCATGACGGCCAGTATGTGGTCTCCTGGCGCATCGACGTGTCGGAGGGCTGTCAGCTACGCGCCCATCAGGACGCCTTCGGCAACCGTACCCACACCTTCGCAGTGGAGGGGCCGCTCCGGGAGCTTCGCGTGCTGGTGGAGGGCGAGGTCGAGACGCAGGACACCGCCGGCGTCATCCGCGGCATCAACGAGCGCTTTCCCCCTTCGCTGTTCCTGCGCAGCACCGACCTCACCACCCCGGATTCCGACCTCGTCGCCTTCGCCGAGGCCACCGGCAGCGGCGAGAGCGACCGCATCGCCCGGCTGCACGCGCTGATGGACGCCATCACCGAGGCGATGGAGTTCGATCCCGACCCGACGCATGTCTCCACCACCGCCTCGGAGGCGTTCAGGCTGAAACGCGGGGTCTGCCAGGATTTCGCCCATGTGTTCACCGCCTGCGCCCGCCATGTCGGCGTGCCCGCGCGCTATGTGAGCGGCTATCTGGTCGGCGACGGAGCAGACGCCGCGCAGGGCGCCGGGCATCAGGCCGGCCATGCCTGGTCGGAGGCCTATGTCGACGGGCTCGGTTGGATCGGCTTCGACGCCGCCAACCGCCAATGCCCCACCGAAGCCTATGTCCGCGTCGCCGTAGGGCTCGATTATCTCGGCGCCGCGCCGGTGCGCGGCAATCGCTATGGCGGCGGCGACGAAAACCTCACCGTCGCCCTCAAGGTGGACCAGTCGAGCCGTCAGGTTCAGGGGTAGCGGTCGGGGCCGAGGTTGCCCGACAGGAAAGCGCACCGGTATAAGGGCGCGGGAACGAACTGCCGGCCTCCTGGCCGGCAGGACAGGGGAAGCGCCTTCAATGACCTATTGTTGCGGTATTCTGGTGCGTGACGGCCTCGTCATGATCGCCGATACGAGAACCAATGCCGGGCTCGACAACGTCTCGACCTTCCGCAAGCTGCACGTCTTCGAGGAGCCGGGCCGTCATGTTCTGGCGCTGTCCACCGCCGGCAATCTCTCGATCTCGCAGGCGGTGATCAGCACGCTGCAGGAGGGGCTCGACAACCCGGAGACCGGGCTCAAGGACACTCTGTCCACCTGCACCAGCATGTTCCGGGCGACGCAACTGGTCGGACGGGCGGTGCGGCACGTCTACGATCTCTATGGCGAGGCGTTGAAGGACGCCGATTTGCGCTTCGACGTGTCGTTCCTGTTCGGCGGGCAGGTCAATGGCGGGCGCATGCGGCTGTTCATGATCTATGCCGCCGGCAATTTCATCGAATGCACCAGCGACACGCCGTTCCTGCAGATCGGCGAGCATAAATACGGCAAGCCGGTTCTGGACCGCTCCATCACCTTCGAGACCGATCTCTACGACGCGCTGAAGTCGGGCCTGATCTCGATGGATTCCACCATGCGCTCCAATCTCGGCGTCGGCATGCCGATCGACGTGCTGATGGCGCGCCGCGATGCCGGGCAGGCCGAACTCAATTTCCGCGTCGAGGCCGGAGAGCCCTATTTCCACGATCTGCGCGAGCGCTGGTCGGCGGCGTTGCGCGCGGCGCACACCTCGATTCCCCGGCCGCCCTATGGACGCTGATCTTCGCGTGTAAAAATGAGATGGGCCGCCCGTTCTTCGCCGGGCGACCCATTTTCAGACCCTCACCCCTCGAAGCGGCGAGAGAAAAATCCACTCATCGTCAGGTGAGGAGATAAAGCAGAATGATGATCGGAATCGGAATACCGATGAGCCACATCAGGATCGCGGGCATGGCCTTGACCTCCGGTTTTGAAAGCATCAGGTTCGCCTTGACAACGCGGACAATGCTTCAGGGTTCCTTCCGATGATCGCATCGAGCGCGGGGGCGCGCCGCGATCCCTTCCCCCTCCTGCCGCCCGACACCCACCTTGCCCGCCGGCCGCGCGTCGGCCATCTTCGCCGGCTCTGGGAGGAACCCGCATGAACGCCACCCGCATCGCCCTCGTCACCGGCGCCGGCACCGGCATCGGCAAGGCCGCCGCGCTCGCCCTCGGCGAGGCCGGCTTCACCGTCGTGCTTGCCGGTCGCCGCGCCGACCCGCTGGAAGCCGTCGCCGCCGCCATGGAAGGCAAGGGCCACCCGGTCACCGCCGATGTCTCCGACCCGGCCTCGGTTGCCGCGCTGTTCGACACGGTTAAGCAGCGTTTCGGCCGGCTCGACGTGCTGTTCAACAATGCCGGCGGCTGGTCCCCGGCGACGCCGATCGAGGACATTCCGCTCGAAGACTGGCAGCATGTGGTGAACGTCAACCTCACCGGCGTGTTCCTGTGCATCCAGCACGCCATGCGGCTGATGAAGACGCAGGACCCCAAGGGCGGACGCATCATCAATAACGGCTCGATCTCGGCCTACGCGCCGCGTCCGCTGACCGGCCCCTATACCGCCACCAAGCACGCCGTCCTCGGCCTCACCAGGCAGGTGGCGCTGGAGGGCCGCGCCCACAACATCGCCTGCGGCCAGATCGACATCGGCAATGCCGAGACCGACATGACGGCGAAGATGAAGACCGGCGTGCTTCAGGCCAGCGGCCAGATCATGGTCGAGCCGACCTTCGACCCTGTCCATGCCGGCCGCGCCGTCGCCCACATGGCCAGCTTGCCGCTCGACGCGAATGTGCTGAGCATGACCCTGATGGCCAGCAGCGCACCCTTCGTCGGCCGGGGGTGAGGCGAATTCGCCTCATGCGCCCATCAAGGTATGCGCCCATCAAGGTAGACGAAGCCGATCGGCTCAGATGACCGCCAGCGCGCCCTGGAACAGCAGCCAGCTGAGCAGCCCCATCACGCCGAAGCTTATCAGCGTGGCGACGACGCCGGTGAGGATGAACACCCCGTCGCGCTCCACCAGGCCGAGGCCGAGGATGACCACCGCGATGCCGGGGGGCAGGTTGCCGAAGATCGGGATCGGCAGCAGCAGCAGCAACCCGAGCAGCACCACCAGTCCACCGAGCACGAAGCGAGCGGAGGGCGAGGAGAAATAGGGCAGCCGCGGGCGCGAATAGCCCTCGAAGCGACGGATCCATTTCAGCGAGCCGTTGACGATCTTCTCCAGCAGCCCGCGCGACAGGGTGCGGTTGGCAAGCCAGCGCGGCAGCCACAGTTCGTCCCGGCCCATCACCATCTGCCCGCCGACGAGGCAGAGCAGGATGCCGCAGATGACCGGCAGGCCCGGCGGCATCGGCAGGCAGTTCGGCAGCCCGAGCAGCAGGATGGAGAGGCCGAAGGCACGGTTGCGCAGGGCATGCACAATCTCGCCGACGCCGATACGCTCCGCCGAATGGGCGGTGACGATCGCCGAGAGCAGTTCCGACGTGCGCGGAGAACGATGATCCACGAAACTGACCAGCTGCCTGACTTTCTGCGGGCGCCGAACCGGCCCCCCTCCTGCGCGCAACCTCATAGCACGTCGGAAGCGGCAAGAAGAGGGCAGCACGCTCAAAAGACGGGCAAGCTCGAAAGGCTCAGTTCAGCACGAACTCGCCCTCCACCCGGCGCAGTTCCGCCGGTCCGATCAGCCGCGCATGCGCCACCGTGACGGAATGGAGCGGGCCTTCCAGCTCCCGCCGCCAGAAGGCGAGGAAACGCTTCAGCTCGGGAAAATGAGGACAGAGATCGTAATGCTGCCAGAGATAGGTCTGGAGAATGCCCGGATGATCGGGCATCCGGTAGAGGATCTGCGCGGTGGTCAGCCCGTAGCCCTCAAGCTGCCGGCGAAAATCCTCGGATACCTTCGGCGCGGCACCGTCCAAAGCCACGCCACGCGACGTTACCCTGTGTTCGGTCATGCGGAGCCTCCTGATCGCGACCGAATCCGAGTGTGTAGCCGGCTCAGCCGTCCGGCAAGGTTAAATTTGCAAATAGCTGTTCAAAATCAAAGCATTAGCAGCATTTTGAAATGAGTGCTGACAGACAGGCGCTCACGTTGCTGGCACTCTGATCCCGGGACTGCCAATTTTTTGCCGCCCACGCCTTGCGCGGCCTTTCCCCGGCGCCTAGATGTCCGTCCGGCAACGCGAATTCCGTCGAGGCCGGCGGCCCGGCGGACGCGGTTGCAGGAGCAAACGATCGTTCACGATTGGAGAGAACCGATGAAGTTCCGTCCCCTGCATGACCGGGTCGTGGTCAAGCGTATCGATGCGGAAGAGAAGACCGCGGGCGGCATCATCATTCCCGACACTGCCAAGGAAAAGCCCTCCCAGGGCGAAGTCGTCGCCGTTGGCCCCGGTGCCCGCGACGAGGCCGGCAAGCTCGTCGAACTCGACGTGAAAGCTGGCGACAGGGTGCTGTTCGGCAAGTGGTCGGGCACCGAGGTCAAGATCGACGGCGTCGATTACCTCATCATGAAAGAGTCCGACATCCTCGGCGTTCTGGAAGGCGCCTCCGCGGCCAAGAAGGCCGCCTGAGGCAGCGCCTGACGCTGCTCGCAACGCATCACCGGAGAAGAAATCATGTCTGCCAAGGAAGTTAAGTTCGCTGGCGACGCGCGCGAGAAGATGCTGCGCGGCGTCGACATCCTCGCCAATGCGGTGAAGGTCACGCTCGGCCCCAAGGGCCGCAATGTCGTCATCGAGAAGAGCTTCGGCGCCCCGCGCATCACCAAGGACGGCGTCACCGTCGCCAAGGAGATCGAGCTCGAGGACAAGTTCGAGAACATGGGCGCCCAGATGGTGCGCGAAGTGGCCTCGAAGTCCAACGACCTCGCCGGCGACGGCACCACCACCGCCACCGTGCTTGCCCAGGCCATCGTCAAGGAAGGCGCCAAGTCGGTCGCCGCCGGCATGAACCCGATGGACCTCAAGCGCGGCATCGACCTCGCCGTCGACGCCATCGTGGCCGACCTCAAGAAGAACGCCCGCAAGGTCACCTCGAACGCCGAGATCGCCCAGGTCGGCACCATCTCCGCCAATGGCGACGCCGAGATCGGCAAGTACCTCGCCGAGGCGATGCAGAAGGTCGGCAATGAGGGTGTGATCACCGTCGAGGAAGCCAAGACCGCCGAGACCGAGCTCGACGTGGTCGAAGGCATGCAGTTCGACCGCGGCTATCTCTCCCCCTACTTCATCACCAATGCCGAGAAGATGCGGGTCGAGTTCGAGGACCCCTACATCCTCATCCACGAGAAGAAGCTCTCCGGCCTGCAGGAACTGCTGCCGGTGCTGGAAGCCGTGGTGCAGACCTCCAAGCCGCTGCTGATCATCGCCGAGGACATCGAGGGCGAAGCGCTCGCCACCCTCGTGGTCAACAAGCTGCGCGGCGGCCTCAAGGTCGCGGCCGTCAAGGCGCCCGGCTTCGGCGACCGCCGCAAGGCCATGCTTCAGGACATCGCCATCCTCACCGGCGGCACCGCCATCTCCGACGATCTGGGCATCAAGCTCGACACGGTGACCCTCGCCATGCTCGGCCGCGCCAAGAAGGTCGTGCTGGAGAAGGAAAACACCACCATCGTCGATGGCGCCGGCGCCAAGAAGGACATCGAGGACCGCGTGTCGCAGATCAAGGCGCAAATCGAGGAGACCACCTCGGACTACGACCGCGAGAAGCTGCAGGAGCGCCTTGCCAAGCTGGCCGGCGGCGTCGCGGTGATCCGCGTCGGCGGGGCCACCGAGGTCGAGGTCAAGGAGAAGAAGGACCGCGTCGACGACGCCCTGCACGCCACCCGCGCGGCGGTCGAGGAAGGCGTGCTCCCGGGCGGCGGCGTTGCCCTGCTGCGCGCGATCAAGGCGCTGGACGCGGTCGTCACCGCCAATCCCGACCAGAAGACCGGCGTCGACATCGTCCGCAAGGCCGTGCAGTACCCGGCGCGCCAGATCGCCAGCAATGCCGGCGAAGACGGCTCGCTGATCGTCGGCCGCATCCTTGAGAAGAGCGACTACGCCTACGGCTTCAACGCCCAGTCCGGCGAGTATGTCGACATGTACAAGGCCGGCGTTATCGACCCGGCCAAGGTGCTGCGCTCGGCGATCCAGAACGCGGCCTCCGTGGCCTCGCTGCTGATCACCACAGAGGCGATGATCGCCGACATCCCGAAGAAGGGTGGCGCTGCCCCGGCCATGCCGGGCGGCGGCATGGGCGGAATGGGCGGAATGGACTTCTGAGGAAGTCCGTTCGCCCCTGCACGTCGCTGAGTGCCGAAACCGGGCAGGCCCGGTTTCGGTGGCGGCGGGGCAGGCTGAGGCGGTCCCTCTCTCAGGATCAAGGGCGCGGCGCGAGTCGCACCTTGTGGGTGGACCTGACCGGCAACGTGCGTGCCGCCATCGGGCTACCGGTTCTGACCGCCGCCTGAATGGGCGTAACAAAAAAGGCCCGGCTTCCGCCGGGCCTTTTGCGTATGTCGGCGCGGCGGGAGCGCCGCGACTGGCACGGCCGTGCCCCGTCCCGGCGTCGGGCCGGGTCAGAAGCGGCTCGACGCCCAGCGCACGATCTGCAGGAATACCTCGTCCGAGGCCTGATCGAGCGCCCGCGTGGCGTCCGGCCCGCTGGTGGAGGTGGCCGGGGCGCGGCCGGAGAACACCTGCGCGGCGACGATCCGTCCCGAATTGGCCCCGACAATCTTGACGGATACCTCGACCACCGCCTCGGGACCGCCCTGATAGGTGCGCAGCCCGAAGGCGCGCAGGTCCGAGAGCAGCATGTAGTCGGCGCTCAGCCCATCGCCCGCGCGGCCGACCGAGCGGCCGCGATTGCCATTCTCGAACGATTCGATCAGCCGCGCCTGGAACAGGGCTGGCAGGCGGTCGCTCCACTGCGCCTGGCCGAGATAGGTGATCTGTCCGGGCTGCGGTTCGACCACGATCCGCTCGGTGTCCAGCACCGCCAGCGCGGTCGGCGGCCCCACCACGATGAGGCCGGAGCCCCGGCGCGGCGCGTGGAAATCCGACGGCGCGCTCAGGTCGAAGGTCGGCAACGCCTTGTCGCCGCCGGAAAGCAGCGTGCCGCAGCCGCCGAGCGCGAGGGCGAGCGCCACGATGCCCGCCACCCCGGCACGTCTCCGCCCGACTGCGGTGCGCAGGGCGCCCTCGCGCACAGCATGCTCGCCCGCCTTGAGCCGGCGGCCTGTCTCGTCGAAGGTCACGCGAACGCCCCTGCCCCCGTCGGTTCCCCGGATACTCATCATCTGGCGCCCCATCGCCTAGCGCCCACTGTAATTGGGAACATTCGAACCGCCAAAGATGAACTGGCGCGGGTTGCGCTCCAGATTGCGGAAAACCCGCTCGATCTCGGCGAGCGTGCGCCGGCCGTCCACCGCCAGCGCCTCGTACTGGCGCAGCCCCGGTCCGGTGAACTTGTTGAGATTGGCCGAAAGCTCCGCCGTGCGGGTGTCGAGATTGGCGGCGAGCTTGCGGACCTCCGCAGCGGCGCTGGAAATCTCGTTGAACATCCCCTTGCCTTCCTCGCTCGTGGTCATGGCGTTCACATTGTCGAGGATGACGTTGAACTTGTTGGCCATGGTGTCGAGCTGGGCGGTGAAGCCGCTGATGTCGTTGATCGTGTTGCCGACCTTGGTCGGGTCGATGGCGGTGACGACCTTGTCGAGATTGTCGGCGAGCGTCGAGATACGCTGCGCGGCACCGCCCATTTCCTTGAGAAAGCTGTCGATGTTGCCGGCGTTGTCGCCCAGCGCGGCGGTGAACTTGTCGACATTGTCGATCACCGAGGACACCTTGGCGTCATTGGCCTTGATCAGGTCGTCGACGCGGATGGCGATGTCGTTGACGCGGCCCAGCACCTCGCGGGCGGTGCGCATCAGGTCCTGCACCGCCGACGTGTCGGCGTCGATGCGCGGCAACTGCCCTTCCGGCGGCACCGGCAGCGGCGCGGCCTGGGTCGAGCCGCCGACCAGGCCGACCGAGGCGAGGCCGGTGAGCAGCTGCGAGTCGAGCGTGGCCCGGGTGTCGGACTTGATCGGCGTGGTCGGCTGCACGGCGATCCGCGCGATCACCTTGCGCGGATCCTGTTCGTCCAGCCGCAGCGCCGTGACCTCGCCGACCGGAATGCCGTTGAAGGTGACGGTCGAGCCGGTCAGCAGCCCGCTCACCACGCCGCTGAACACGACGTCATAGGAGGTGCGCGGCCCGCGATTGGCCGATCCGGTGAACCACCAGACGAAGGCGAAACCCGCCGCGACCACGGCGAGGGTGAACAGTCCGATGACGGTATAGTTGGCGCGTGTCTCCATGGTCTCCTCAGCGCGCCCCCTCAACCCCGAAGCCGGCGGCGCGCGCCCGCTTCCCGTGGAAATAGGCCGAAACCCAGGGATGTTTCGAAGCCAGCATGGTCTCGATCGGCCCGACGGCAATGACCTTGCCCTCGGCGAGCGCCGCGATGCGGTCGCAGACCGTGTGAAGGCTGTCCAGATCGTGGGTTACCATGAATACCGTAAGCCCCAAAGTCTGCTGCAGGGTGGCGATCAGTTCGTCGAACTCGCCGGCACCGATCGGGTCGAGGCCGGAGGTCGGCTCGTCGAGGAACAGGATCTCGGGATCGAGCGCCAGCGCGCGCGCCAGCGCCACGCGCTTGATCATGCCGCCGGAAAGTTCGGACGGCGCCTTCTCCGCCACGTCGGGGGCGAGGCCCACCATCTCCAGCTTGGCGACGGTCAGTTCGTCCATCAGCCCCTGCGACAGGTCGAGATATTCGCGCATCGGGAACTGGATGTTCTGCCGCACACTGAGCGAGGAGAACAACGCCCCCTGCTGGAACAGCACGCCCCAGCGCTGTTCCAGCGCCCGGCGTCCGGCATGGGTCAGTTCGTCGAGGTTCTGCCCGAACACCGCCACCGTGCCGGCGCGCTTGGGCACCAACCCGAGAATGGTGCGCGTCAGCACCGACTTGCCGCCGCCCGAGGCGCCGACGAAACCGAGAATTTCGCCGCGCATCACGTCGAGCGACAGGCCGTCGAGGATGATCCGTTCGCCGAACCCGACCACGAGGTCGCGCACATGGATGATCGGCTCGCCCGGCGCCACTTCCGGGAGAGCCTGGGCGCTGCTGCGGCGGGTTTCGCTGTCGGCGTGCACCGGCGCCCTCACATGTCGATCGCGGCGAAGAACATGGCGAACAGCCCGTCCACCACGATCACCAGGAAGATCGCCTTCACCACCGAAGCGGTGGTGTGCGCGCCGAGCGACTCGGCGCTGCCGCCGACCCGCATGCCCTCCATGCAGGCGATCAGGCCGATGATCGCCGCCATGAACGGCGCCTTGATCATGCCGACCTCGAACGTGTTCAGCGCGATCGCGTCCTTGAGCCGGTTCAGGAAGATTTCCGGCGAGATGCCGCCATAGAGCCAGACCACCAGCCCGCCGCCGAACAGCGCGCACATATTGCCGATGAAGGTGAGCAGCGGCACGGCGATGATCAGCGCTACCAGTCGCGGCAGCACCAGCACCTCGTTGGGGTCGAACCCCATCACCCGCAGCGCGTCGACCTCCTCGCGCATGCGCATGGAACCGAGTTCCGCGGTGAAGGCGCTGCCCGAGCGGCCGGCCACCATGATCGAGACGATCAGCACGCCGAGTTCGCGCAGCGTGAGGATGCCGACCATGTCGACGACATAGGTGGTGGCGCCGAACTTGCGGAAATGAAAGATGCCCTGCTGGGCAATGATGCAGCCGATCAGGAAGGTGATCAGCGCGACGATCGGCACCGCGCGCAGGCCCGCCCGCTCCAGATGATAGATCATCGAGATGAAGCGGAAAGTGTGCGGGCGCACCAGCACGCGCAGGAACGCCGAGACCACCGCGCCGATGAAGGAGAGCAGCGCCAGCCCGTCCTCGGCGGTCGCCACCGCCGTCTTGCCGATCAGCTGGATGCCGCCCAGCAAAGGGTTCACGCGGTGGCGGCGCGGCGGGTTCTCGTGGCTGCCCTTGACGATGTCGTCGAGCAGCGGGCGGAAGCGGCGCTCCAGCCCGACGATCTGGAAGCGGATGCCGTCCTTGTCGAGCGCCTGCAGCAGCCGGTCGAGCACCACGGCTCCGAGCGTGTCGAAGCTGCGCACCCCGGAAAGGTCGATCCGCGCCGTCTCGGCGGGCGCCGCGCGCACCTCCGCCAGCGCCGCGTCCACGCTGCCTTCCAGCGCGCGGCCCTGCCCGGCAATCCAGCCGCCATTGCCCACGAACACGAGTTCGCGGCCATTGCGGGCGGTAGCCAGAAGCGGCGCTTCAGCAGCTCCCAAGATGACCTCTCCTGCGGGCACGACCGCCCTCCGGCCGCGACGCCGATACGGAATTCGCAATGCATTACTTAGCGGTGGGGCCTGCGACCGTCGAGATAGCGCCCCCGCGATTCGATTTAATGACGCCGGTTCGGCGACTTAATCGGCGCGACTGTGCTTTCGATGCGACGCCCGGTCGGGGACAGTGGGGATTATGTTGACGGATGGGCACCGATTCGTCCCGTTCCCGGCTGTATCCACCATGACCGATCTCATCGTCACGCCCGAACGCTTCCCGATCCGCGGCCGCTTCACCATCGCCCGCGGCTCGAAGACCGAGGCCGCCATCGTCACCGTCACGCTGCGCGACGGGGCCCATGTCGGACGCGGCGAATGCGTGCCCTATGGCCGCTATGGCGAGACGGTGGAGGGGGTCGCGGAACAGCTCGCGGCGCTCGAAAAGCTCGTCGCCGAAGGGCTCCGGCGCGAAGACCTGATGATCCACCTGCCGCCGGGCGCGGCCCGCAACGCCCTCGACTGCGCGATGTGGGACCTCAACGCCAAGCGCAACGGTCGGCGCGCCCATGAGCTGGCCGGCCTGCCGGCGCCGCAGTCGGTGGTCACTGCCTACACGCTCAGCCTCGACGCGCCGGAGGCGATGGCGCACGCCGCCCGCAATGCCGGCCACGAACTGCTCAAGCTCAAGCTCGGCGCGGCCGGCGACATCGCCCGCCTCAAGGCCATACGTGCCGCGGTGCCGCAGGCACGGCTGATCGTCGACGCCAATGAAGGCTGGTCGCCCGACATTCTGGAAGCGCACCTCGCGGCCTGCGCCGAGGTCGGGGTCGAGCTTGTCGAGCAGCCGCTGCCGGCCGATTCCGACGCGCTGCTGGCGCGGATCGCCCGGCCGGTGCCGGTCTGCGCCGACGAGAGCGCGCACGGGCTCGACAGCCTCGACGCGCTGGCCGGGCGCTACGACGCGCTCAACATCAAGCTCGACAAGACCGGCGGGCTTACCGAGGCGATCGAACTGGCCCGCGCGGCGCGGGCGGCCGGGCTCGACATCATGGTCGGCTGCATGGTCGGCACCTCGCTGGCCATGGCCCCGGCGCTGCTGCTGACGCCGCTGGCCCGTTTCGTCGACCTCGACGGGCCGCTGCTGCTGGCCGCCGACCGCACCCCGGCGCTGCGCTACGAGGGCAGCGTGGTCTACCCGCCCGAGCCGGAGCTTTGGGGCTGACGCGTCCACCCGGCGGCGAGCGCCAGCGCCGTTCCCAGCGCCGCCAGACCCGCCGAGGCGAGGAAGGCGCCGGGTCCGAAGGCCTGCCACAGCGGCCCGGCGGCGAGCGTCGCCCCGGCCATGGCGATGGCCGTCGCCCAGGCCGCCAGCGCCTGCACGCTGGCCCCGCGCCCGGGCGGCGCGTGGCGGGCGACCAGTTCCACCGTGCCGAGATAGGTGCAGCCGAAGGTCAGCGCATGCAGCGGCTGAAGCAGCAGCAGAAGCAGCAGCGGCGGGTCGAGCGCCATCGCCCCGAACCGCAGCACGCCTGCGAGCCCGCCGATCAGCAGCAGCTTCGCCGGCCCCAGCCGCCGCGTCACCGGCGTGCCGTAGTGGAACAGCACCACCTCGGCCAGCACGCCGAGCGACCACAGCAGGCCGATCACCGTGTCGGACAGGCCCTTGCCGTGCCACATGATCGAGGCGAAGGCGTAGAGCACCGCGTGCGAGCTCTGCACCATCGCCGCCGCAGCCATGCCCACCAGCAGCACCGGCGCCAGACCCTTGAGAAGAAAGCCCGGGCGCACTGCCCCGACGTGGTGGACCGGCCGCACCTCCTGCAGCGTCGCCGCCGCCAGCGCCGCCGCGACGCTGGCGCCGACGATCAGCCAGATCACCGTGTCGACGGGCACCGGGCCGACGAACAGCCCGCCGAGCAGGCCGCCGGCGATGAGGTTGCCGCCGATGAAGGCCATCGAGCCCCACAGCCGCACACGGCCATAGTCGATCAGCCCTTCGCGGCGGCGGGCCACCGCATAGGCGTCCAGCACCGGCAGGCTCGGCTGCCAGAAGGTGGCGGCGAGCCCCAGCCCGATCAGGATGAAGGTGGTGTTCGGCGCGAAGGCGATGCCGGCAAAGCACAGCGCCGTGGCGCAGGCATAGCCGATCAGCGTCGCCCGTGGCCGCCCGCTGCGGTCGGCCAGCAGGCCGCCAAGCGGCATGGTGACGAGCCGCACCACCTGCGGCACCGCCAGCGCCAGCGCGATCATCGCCGCGTCGAAGCCCCGCCCCTCCAGCCAGACCGGGAAGAACGGCATGAACACGCCGATGCCGAAGAACAGTCCGGCATAGACGGCGGCGATGGCGTGGCGGGGGGCGATGAGGGGCACGAGGCGGCTCGCAGGGAACGACGCCTCGATAGCAGGCCCGCCGCCCGGGCGCGAGCGCGTTGCGCGTCCTGACGGCGCGTTAGGCGCTCCGTAGCCTCACCACCAGGCGTGGAAGTGGTGCACCGGCCCGTGGCCCTGCCCGACGGCGAGTTCCTCCGAGCGGGCCAGCGCCCTCGTGAGATATTGCTTCGCCGCCGCCACCGCCTCGCGCAGGCTCAGCCCCTTCGCCAGCCCGGCGGCGATGGCGGAGGAGAGCGTGCAGCCGGTGCCGTGGGTGTTGCGGGTGACGATGCGCGGCGCGGCAAGCTCCAGGAATCCGTCCGAATCCAGCAGGACGTCGACGCTCTCCGGACCCTCGCCATGGCCACCCTTGATCAGCACCGCGCGCGGCCCCATCGCCCTGAGCCGCTCAGCCTGCGCACGCACCGTGGCGAGATCTTCGGCCGGCGCCTCGTCGAGCAGCGCGGCGGCTTCCGGCAGGTTCGGCGTGATCAGCAGCGCCCGCGGCAGCAATTCGCGGCGCAGCGTCTCGATCGCCTCCGGCACCAGCAGCCGGTCGCCCGAGGCGGCGATCATGACGGGATCGAGCACCACCGCCGGAACGTTGTGGCGCATCAGGCCGGAGGCCACCTCGACGATCGCCTCGGGGCGCGACAGCATGCCGATCTTCACCGCGTCGACGGCGAGATCGGACAGCACGGCGTCGATCTGCGCGGCGATGAAGGCGGGCGGCACATCGTGGATGGCGCTGACGCCGCGCGTGTTCTGCGCGGTCAGCGCGGTGATGACGCTGGCGCCATAGACGCCAAGCGCCGAAAACGTCTTGAGATCGGCCTGGATGCCGGCGCCGCCGCCGGAATCCGAGCCCGCCATCGTCACCGCGATCGGTGTGGAGCCTGCCATCTACGCCTCCCTCGCCGCGCGTGAGGCGGAAGCGTCGCGCTGCAGGAAAGCGGTCCCGAGCGCGCGCGATCCGTTCCCTCCGCCGGCATGACCCGGATCAGGTTCGTGGGTTGGCGGCGCACCCTGCGGCGCGCCCGGCCTCGCGGCCTCGCCTCTCAGCCCGCCGCGCCACCGCGCCTTGGGCACCCCAACGTGATCGTCCCCGCGAGATAGGCGAGGACGCGCCCCCGCGCAAGCCGGCGAATGCCCGTCGTGCAGGCGCGCAAGGCGGGGGTTGCGCGCGAACCGGGCTTCTGTTCCATATCGGCCACCCGCCCCAAGCCCCGCCCAAGCCGGAACGCCGCGATGGTCCCCTTCTTCATGCAGATCAAATGTCAGCTCGGCCGCGCCTATGAGGTGGCCAACGCCATCGCCGACGCCGAGATCGCCTCCGAGATCTATTCGACCGCGGGCGAGTTCGACCTGCTGGTCAAGTTCTACGTGCCGGAGGGCACCGACATCGGCCACTTCGTGAACGAGAAGGTGCAGCATTTCCCAGGTATCCAAGATACCCGCACCCTTATCACCTTCAAGGCGTTCTGAGTGCCTGGAGCCTGATCGGATCAGGCTCTAAATTATTGATAGAGAACGTTTTACCGATCCCTAGGGCGCCGGCGCGGCCGGCGGCGTGGTCGCCGCCTCCTCGCGGGTGCGGTCGATGCCGAGCCGGCGCTCGCGCCAGATCACGAACAGCCCGGCGCCGATCACGATGGCGCCGCCGAGCAGCACCAGCAGCGGCGGCACCTCGGCGAACAGGATGAAGCCGAGCAGCAGCGACCACAGCATGGCGGAATAGGCGAAGGGCGCCACCACCGAGGCCGGGGCATAGCGGTAGCTCTCGGTCAGCAGGATCTGGCCGACCCCGCCGAGAACGCCGATCGTCAGCAGCAGCAGCGCCTCGCGCCCGTTCGGCAGCACCCAGCCCCAGCCGGCGGTGGCGAGGCCCGCAAGGGCCGCCAGCGCCTGGAAATAGAACACGATGGCGGCGGTGGTCTCGGTCTGCGTCAGCCGCCGCACCTGCACCATCGCGCCGGCGGTGAAGCCGGCCGCCATCAGCGCGAACAGCGCGCCGAACATGTGGCCGGGCGTGTCGAACGAGCCGTGCATGTGCGGCCACAGCATCACCACCACGCCGCCGAGCCCCACCACCACCGCCGCCCAGCGATAGATCTGCACCCGCTCGCGCAGCACCAGTGCCGCCAGCGCCACGGTGAGCAGCGGCGCGGCGAAGCCGATCGCGGTGGCGTCCGCCAGCGGGATGCGCGCCAGCGCGGCGAAGCTCAGGCCCATGGCGCAGACGCCGATGGTGCCGCGGGCGATGTGGCCGAGCGGATGGGCGGTGCGCACCGCCGCGCTGATCTCGCCGCGCCAGGCGAGCAGGGCGAGCAGCGGGAACAGGGCGAAGAACGAGCGCGAGAAGACGATTTCGCCGGTCGGAACATGATCCGAGACGATGCGGACGAGGGCCGACATGATGGTGAAAAGGAACGTCGCGCCGACCTGAAGCGCGATGCCCTTGAGCGCGTGCATGATGGGCGCCATGGAGCACGGTTCCCGGCCGCCCGCAAGCGGCCGGAAAGCGCTCTTTCAGGGAAACGGATCGCCCCCCGCCAGCGCGATACCGCCGAACACCGCAAGGACCGCCAGCGCGAGGCAGGCCAGCGCCCGCCCGACGGCGCCCGGCGTCGCCGGCGCCCGGTCGGCATAGGTCCCGGCCGGCTTGGTGCCGGTGATCATGGCGCGGACCAGGTTGTCGCGGCCCAGCAGCGAATAGGCGAGATTGGCCACCACATGCAGGCCGATCAGCCCCAGCAGCCACGGGTAGAGCCACTGGTGCCAGGACGAGGCGCTGCGGATCGTCGCGTCGCTCGCCACCGCGGTCAGCGGGCCGTAGACGATGATGTCGTCGCTGGTGAACAGGCCGGTGAGCCCCTGTGCCGCCAGCAGCGCCAGCAGCGCCACCACCATCCAGCCACCCAGCGGATTATGGCCGAGAAAGTGCGGCGGGCGTCCGGAGAACAGCCCTGCCGCATAACGCAGGGCGGCCACCGGCCCGCGAACGAAGCCGGCAAAGCGTGCCGTCGAGCCGCCGACGATCCCCCACAGCAGCCGGAACACGATCAGCACCAGAATGGCGAGGCCGTTCCACTGGTGCCAGACGAAACCATCATCGCCCCAGTAGCGGCTGACGAAGGCGAGCCCGACGAGCGCGGCCAGGCCCCACTTGGCCAGCCGCGTCGGCAGGTCCCACGCCAGCACCTGTGCCGGCGTGGGGGAGAGGGTCTGCGCGCCGGTCAATTCTTCTGCCGGTAATTGTCGTGGCATCCGCCGCAATTGCGGACCACGGCGGGGAAGTTGGCCTTGAAGCTCGCCTCGTCGGTGATCGCCGCGCGCGCCGCGGCGGCATCCGTGCCGAGCTTGGCGAAACGGGCGTCGAAATCTGCCTTGTTGGTCCAGATCGCCGGCAGCGCCTCGGTGTCGGGATCGGAATCGGACCCTTCGGGAAACAGCGTCGGCAGCACCTTGGCGTTCTTCACATAGGCGTCGAGCGCGGCCTGCACCGTCGCCAGATCGAAGGGTGTGCTGCCCCGCAGCATGCCGCCGACCGGCTTGGTCAGGTCGCCGAACTGTTTGAGAAGGGTCTGCCGTTCCTTGACGACATCGGCTTGGGCCATGACCGCCGTCGCGGCCACAACGGTGAGAATGCCGGCTGCAAGCGCAGCCGTCAGGCGACGAACCATGAGTTGCTCCCTCATCGACACGCCAGAACCGGCGCGCGCGCTGCGAGACTATTGTGCGCGGGTGCGATGGCAATGAGCCGAAAGCCGTGTTCGCGCGCTCGTGATGGCGGCGGCGAGAGGTATGGAGAATATATAATGCCTCTTGCGGATCGTGGTTTTCCGCATTCTCATCGGCGCGCAATCACCTTACGTCAGAACAACCGCCGTCAGGAGAGAGAAACGCCATGTCCATCCGCACCATCCTGCTGCACGCCGCCCCTGATTCGGGCTTCGGCGACCGACTGAGCTTTGCCGTCGCGCTCGCGCGCCAGGCAGGGGCGCACCTCAAGGCGGTCTACACGCTCTACCCGGCGGGCGTGCCGCGCGTCGGCCGGGCCCTGTCGATCTATGTGAACGAACTCGTGCACGAGGCGAAGGAGAAGGAAGCCGGCCTCAAGGCGCAGTTCGAAACCGCGACCGAAGCCGCGGGCGTGAAGGGCTCCTGGCAGACGGTCGAGGGCGAAGTGACCTCGGCCCTGCGCGACGAGGTCACCTTCGCCGACGTCACCGTGGTCAGCGAGACACCTTATGGCACGGTCGACGACCAGCTCGCCGCCACGCTGCCCGAGCACCTCGCCCTCGCCTGCAACGGCCCGGTGGTCGTGGTGCCGACCGGCAAGCCGGTACCGGCCCGCATCGGCCGCGTGCTGGTGGCGTGGAAACCCTCGCGCGAGGCCGGCCATGCGGTGCGCTTCGCGCTTCCCGTGCTCACGGTCGCCGACGAGGTCGAGGTGCTCACCGTCGAGGAAGGCACGCCGGGAATCGCCGATTCGGGCGCCCGGCTCGCCGCCTACCTGACCACCCATGGCGTGAACGCGAAGCATCACCATGCCGCTGGCGGGCACGCCAGTTCCATCATCGCCAACGAAGCGCAGAAATTTGGCGCCGACCTCCTGGTGATGGGCATTTACAGCCGCTCGCGCCTCGCCGAGATGATCCTCGGCGGCGTCACCGCCTCGCTGCTGGTCGACCCGCCGGTGCCGTTGTTCGCCGCCCATTGAGCGGGCACGCCCCACGCCCGACCTCCTGCGCAGGCCGCCGGTTCCGATGAGGGGCCGGCGGCCATTTCATTTCGAGCCACCGCCGGCGTTTGCCGGTTGCGCAGGCGTCGCGGGAGCCCTAGCTGTCGTCCGGCCCGCCCCCGCGAGGAATACCCGGTGTCGCTGTCGTCCCAGCTCCTGCCCATGTTCCTGTTCGCACTCGCCGGCGCGCTCACGCCGGGGCCCAACAACATGATCTCGGCCGGTTCGGGCGCCGCCTTCGGCTTTCGCCGCACGCTGCCGCAGATCTGGGGCGTCACGGTCGGCTTCGCCGTCATGATCGTCGCCATCGGCATGGGGCTCGGCACGCTGTTCCTGGCCATTCCCTACATGCACCAGACGCTGAAGATCGTCGGGTCGCTCTATCTGCTCTACCTCGCCTGGAAGATCGCCAATGCCGGTGGCCCGGGCGCCGGCGCCGCCGTCGAGAAGCCGATGACGCTGCTGCAGTCGGCGCTGTTCCAGTGGGTCAACCCGAAGGCATGGACCATCGCGCTGTCCATCGTGCCGGCCTTCACCACGGTCGGCGGCGACGACCTGTTCGGCGAGGTGGCGATGATCGCAGCCGTCTCCGGCATCGTCGCCTTTCCCAGCCTGTGCCTGTGGGCGGGGTTCGGCGCCCTGCTCGCCCGCCTGCTGTCGACCCCGCGCCAGCAGCGTATCGTCAACTATGCGATGGCGGCGCTGGTGGCTTTGAGCGTGGTCATGCTGCTGCTCTGACAAGCGCCTGTGAACCGTGCGGCGCCGCACCCGTCATAAAAACGTGATGCGACTCGGGCTTATCTCGCCTCATGGAGACATTGCCCAGCCCCTATGCGGGCATGATCGAGGGGGCTTCCGAGGTGAACGACGCACCCGAGGCACGCCGCTACCGTAGCCTGTTCCTGTCGGATGTCCATCTCGGCACGAAAGGCTGCCAGGCCGATCTTCTGCTGGATTTTCTGCGCTACCACGACGCGGACACCATCTACCTCGTCGGCGACATCGTCGACGGCTGGCGGCTGCGCTCCGGCTGGTACTGGCCGCAGACGCATAACGACGTGGTGCAGAAGCTGCTGCGCAAGGGCCGCAAAGGTTCGCGCATCGTCTACCTGCCGGGCAACCATGACGAGTTCCTGCGCGACTATTACGGCAGTCATTTCGGCGGCATCGAAGTGGTCGAGACGGCGATCCACGAGGGCGCCGACGGCAAGCGCTACCTCGTCATCCATGGCGACGTGTTCGACGTCGTGGTGCGCCACGCCCGCTGGCTGGCGTTTCTCGGCGACGGCGCCTACACCGCCGCGCTGGGCCTCAACACCTATCTCAACTGGGCCCGCCGCAAGCTCGGCTTTCCCTATTGGTCGCTGAGCCAGTGGGCCAAGCTGAAGGTCAAGAACGCGGTCAACTTCATCGGCCGCTTCGAGGAGGCGGTGGCCACCGAGGCGCGCCGCCACAAGGTGGACGGGGTGGTGTGCGGCCACATCCATCACGCCGTGATCCACGACCATTTCGGCGTCGAGTACATTAATTGCGGCGACTGGGTGGAAAGCTGCACCGCGATCGTCGAACATGACGACGGGCGCCTGGAACTGATCGACTGGGCGCGCCAGACCCGGGCGCGGGTGGCCGCGCCGCTGCTGCTCGAACGGCCGAAGGTCGCCGCCTGATGCACATTCTCGTCGCGACGGATGCCTGGCTGCCGCAGGTCAATGGCGTCGTCCGCTCGCTTCAGAACACGGCGCGCGAGGCGGAAAAGCTCGGCGCGCGGATCGACTTTCTCACCCCGGCCGATTTCCGCACCGTGCCGATGCCGACCTATCCGGAGATCCGGCTGGCGCTCGCCACCCCCGGTCGCCTCGGCCGCCGGATGAACGAGATCGGCGCCGACTACGTCCACATCGCCACCGAAGGGCCGATCGGCATCATGGCCCGGCGCGCCTGCCTGCAGCGCGGGCAGAGCTTCACCACCAGCTACCACACCCGCTTTCCCGAATATCTGTCGGCCCGCGCGCCGGTGCCGGAAGTGCTTTCCTATGCCTGGCTGCGGCGCTTCCACAATGCCGGCGCCGGGATCATGGTTTCGACCCCGACGCTGGAGGCGGAACTGCGCGGGCGCGGCTTCCGCAACATCATGCGCTGGTCGCGCGGCGTCGACGCCGAACTGTTCCATCCCCGCCCCGAGGCGGAAATGGACCCGCTGGTCGCCGCCCTGCCCCGCCCGATCTTCCTCTCGGTCGGGCGCGTCGCGGTGGAGAAGAACATCTCCGCTTTCCTCGATCTCGACCTGCCCGGCTCGAAGGTGGTGGTCGGCGAAGGCCCGGCGCGCGCGGAGCTTCAGGCCCGGCACCGCGACGTGCACTTCCTCGGGCTCCGGGAAGGCGAGGCGCTCGCCCGCATCTACGCGGCGGCGGACGTGTTCGTGTTCCCCAGCCTCACCGACACGTTCGGCATCGTGCTGCTGGAAGCGCTGGCGAGCGGCCTTCCGGTCGCCGCCTTCCCGGTCACCGGGCCGAAGGATGTGATCGGCGAGGCGGACCTGCTGGCCGAGGCACCGGTCGGCGTGCTCGACACCGACCTGCGGCGGGCGGCGCTGGCCGCGCTCGATCTCGACCGGGAGGCCGCGCGCGCCTATGCGCAGCGCTTTTCCTGGCGCGCCTGCACCGAGCAGTTCCTGCACAATATCGAACTCGCCCACGCCCGGGCCCACGCCACTCCCGGCGCCGTCGCGGTCTGAGCTTCAGGCGGCGGCGAGGCAGCGGGCGAAGGTCGACTGGTCGACATTGCCGCCCGACAGAACGAGGGCGGCGACCTTGCCGCGAAGATCGAGCGCGCCGGCCAGCACGGCGGCCAGCGCCACCGCCCCGCCGGGCTCGACCACGATCTTCATTTCCTCGAAGGCGAACGCCACCGCCCGCGCCACCTCCTCGTCGGAGGCGGACACGCCCTCGCCGACGAGGCGCGAGGAAATCTCGAAGGTCAGCCGGCCCGGCGTCGCCGCCAGCAAGGCGTCGCAGATCGAGCCGCTCGCCTGGTTGTTGCGCTCGCGCCCGCCGGAGCGGAACGAGCGCGCGTGATCGTCGAAGCCAGCGGGCTCGGCGGTCATGATCCGCGCCTCGGCAAAATGCTGCTTCACCGCCAGCGCGATGCCGGAAACGAGGCCGCCGCCGGAGGCATTCGCCACCACGATGTCGGGGACAAGCCCCAGCGCCGCGAGGTCCTCGGCGATCTCCAGCCCCACCGTGCCCTGGCCGGCAATGATGTGGAAATCGTCATAGGGCGGCACGAAAATGGCGCCGCGCGCACGGGCGATCTCGTCGGCGATGGCGTCGCGGTCGTCGCGCTCGCGGTCATATTCCACCACCTCGCCGCCGAAGGCGATGGTGCGCGCCCGCTTCATCGCCGGCGCATCGCTCGGCATCACGATCACGGAACTCATGCCCATCAGTGTTGCCGCCGCCGCCACGCCCTGCGCGTGGTTGCCGGAAGAGCAGGCGACCACCCCGCCCCCTCGCTGGTCCTCGGGGATGCGCGAGATGCGGTTATAGGCACCGCGGAACTTGAACGAGCCGGTGCGCTGGAGTGGCTCCGGCTTCAGGAACACGCGCCCGCCGGTGATTTCGTCGAGCCGGGCGCAGGTGATCAGCGGCGTGCGCACCGCCACGCCCGACAGGCGTTCGGCGGCCGAGGCCACATCGGCGAAGGTGGGAAGGGCGTTGCTCTGAATCATGCTGCCAGCTTAGTCCGGCGGCCGGGCGCGCGCTTGCGATTTCACCGCCTTTCGCGCCACCTTTTTCGCGATACGACGCCGCCCGCTTGCGCCCTATCGCCGGGCCGACCTAAATACATGTCACATAACGCCAAACAGGAGCCGGCATGTCGGGCCGAACGCGCAGTCTCGATCGAGGCGACATGGATGCCGGGGCGCAGGCGATCACCGGCCAGCTCGGCCGTACCATCCAGCGCCTGCGCAAGGCCTACAATCTCTCGCTGTCCGAGCTTTCCGAGCAGTCCGGCGTCGCCAAATCGATCATCAGCCAGATCGAGCGCAACGAGACCAACCCGACGCTGGCCACCGTCTGGCGGCTCTCGCAGGCGCTCGACATGTCGATCGACCGCTTCATGGCGGCGACCGACGACGAGCCGTTCGTCGAGCACCTGACCCGCGCCGATACGCCGATCCTGGTCTCCGAGGACGGCAAGTGCCGGCTGACCATCACCGGCTGGATCAAGACGGTGGAATGGCTGCAATGGTTCGACTTCGTCGCCGGGCCGGGCGGCGAGCTGGTGTCGGACGGCCACCAGCGCGGCTCGGTGGAGTGCCTATCCGTGCTCGCCGGCGAATTGCAGGTCGAGTGCGGCGACGTGGTGGAGACCGCCCGCGCCGGCGAGACGCTGCGCTACCGCTGCGACCGCCGCCACATCATCCGCAACATGGGCACCGAACCGGCCCACGCCACCATGGTGTGCCTGCTGAAGGCCGCCGTGCTCGACTGAGGGAGCAGAGGCGCGGGCCGCAGGTACGGGCCGACCCTCCTTCGAGGCTCGCTGCGCTCGCGCCTCAGGATGACGTTGCCTTTTCACAGAATGAGGCTTCGTCATGCCGAGGTGCCCTGCGCAGCAGGGCCTCGAAGCACGGCCCCTTGGCAAGGCAGCGTCGGGCGAAGCAGGCCGCCGAAGCGGCCTGCGTGACGCTTGCCCTCAGTCGAGCTTGCCGAGCGAGATGAACTGGGTCTCGCCCGAGGAACCGTCGACGCCGTCATTGTCGGTGACGATGAAGGCGTTGCCATTGGCGTCGATAGCGAAGCTCTCGACCTTGTCAAGCACATAGCCGTGCGGCGCCTGGAGCAGCGACAGCAGGTCCTTGACCTCGCTCTTGGTGAGTTCAGCCGGCTTGTCCTCGCTGCCGAGAACCACCGGCGTCACCCCCTTGAGCGAGACATAGGCGAGCTTCTTGATCGCCGCGTCCGAGCCGATCTGGTTGTCGCGCTCGATGGCGATCAGCCCGTCCTTGTAGGGCGCCAGCTCGGAGAGGCCGACCCAGCCCTTGGCGGACGCGTCGAGCGGGTAGCGCACATAGCCCCAGCTCTTGTCGGCGGGCTTGTAGGCGATGAGCTTGGTGAAGCCCTTCGGGTCGTCCTTCCACTCGCGCTGGACGGCGATCCACACCGTCTCGTCGGCGCCGGAGCCGATGACCGCGACGCCCTCGAAGCCGAAGCGGCCGGCCTGCGCGGCCACCGCCTCGGGAAGCGCGATCTCCTCGGCGACGGTGCCGTCGGCGTCGACGCGCAGCAGCAGGTTCTGCGTCGCCTTTTCCTTATTTTCCGGGTTGCCTTCGGAGACGACCCAGAAGCCGCCCTCGGGACGCACCGCGATGCCTTCGAGGTCGAGCCCCTTGGCCGGCGCGCCGTCCTTGGTCAGCACGGTGGCGGCGACGATCCGGGCCGGCGTCGCGGTGGCGTCGACGGTGAGGATGCGCGCCTGCGCATAGGCGCTGTCGGTCACCGCATAGAGCTTGCCCGGCTCCTTGGCGTCGGCGGCGAAGCCCGACAGGGCCGACCACCAGATCGGCAGCCCGTCCGGGCCGTCCGCCGAAACGATGGTCGGATAGGCCGGCTTGGCGCCCGGCTGGCGCTGATACACGGTGACGACGGAGCCGATGCCGCCCTTCTTGCGCAGGTCGGTCTCGGCCGCGGTGACGAAGAGTTCGCGGGCGGGAATGGCGATCAGCCCCTCCGGCCCGATGCCGCCCGGCAGCACCTGCAGCAGTTCCGGCGCCTCGGCGCCGCCCTTGTCGCGATAGACGAAGACCAGCGAGCCGCGCTCCGAGGCGACGAAGATCAGGCGCTCGCCGTCGAAGGTCGCGACTTCCGCGCCCTCCATCTCGATGCCCTTCTTGTTGCGCTTGTCGGGGTAATGGCCGAGCCGCACCGCCAGATGCTCCGGCGCGTTGCCGCTCTCGAACAGCAGCTTGCCGGTCTTGTCGAAGATCGAGAAGCCGCGCGTGCCGCCCTTCCAGTCGCCTTCATTGGCGATGACGAAGCGATCGTCGTCGATCCACTGCACGGTATCGGGCTCGCGCGGCACCGCCTTCTTGGAGCCGGACAGGTCGATGACGCCATCCTTCTTGGTGTCGATCTGGTCGAGATCGACGGTGCCGGCGGAGAAATGCGCCGTGACCTTGCCGGTGGGCAGGTCGACCACGACGATGTGGTTGTTCTCCTGCAGGGTGACGACCACCTCGTTGCGCGAGTTGATGTCGACATATTCCGGCTCGGGGTCCTCGGGGGCCACGGCGGCGAGGCCGGTTAGGTCGATCACCTTCCTGGATTCGTCGACGACGCGGCCGTTCTTCACCTCGAAGGTGGTGAGGTTGCCGGCCGGCATCTGCGGGAGAGCGCCGTCGTCCAGGTCCTCGTCACGCTCATTCTCGATCGCGATGGCGAGGTAGCTGCCGTCCGGGCTCTTGGTGATCGAGTCCGGCTGGCCGCCGATGTCGATCTTGTCCTCGACCTTGCGGGTGGCGAGGTCGACCACGGCGAGATGGCCGGAGGGCTTGGACTTCGATTCCGAGGTGTTGACGCCGACATAGGCCTTGCCGCCGATCACCACCGTCGTGGTCGGCTCGCCGTCGAGCGCGACCACGCCGGCCGGCTTCGGCGCCGCCGGGTCGGTGATGTCGATGAAGCCGATCCGCTGGCCGGGGCTGTCGCTGTAGATCAGCGTGTTGCCGTCCTCGGTGAAGGTGATGATCTCCGCGGCGGTCGACTTGGCCGGGTCGGTGCCGGCCGGCAGGTTCTCCACCACATTGAAGGTGGCGATGCGATTGAACGCTGCGTCGGCCGCAGAAGACGGCGACGCCAGCGCGACGAGCGCGAGCACGGCGGCGGAAACGCTGGCGAGAAGCATCGGGCGCATGACGGGGAACTCCGATCTCAAAGCGGGCCGACCGCCCGCGCTGATGCGGTTCAAGTCCCTGCCGATGACAGACGGATGACGATCCGGGCACCCGGCAGTGATTTGCCGCCCCACCCGCGCCGGCAGGAGCGCGCCCGCCCCGTGACCGGCAGACGCCCTGCCGCAGAGAAAGCCCGACCGTTGCGCCGCGACGCGCGCATATCCGCAAGCATTCGACTTTCGGATGACGCGATTACAGTAAAAATCATGAATTAGGGCTTGCACTCGCCCTTCCGGCATCGTCTCCTTGCGGCATCGGGACAAGGCGATCAATCGCCGCCCGGCGGGCACGACCCGCAAGGAAACGCCATAGGAGGAACCGCCCATGACCGAAACGTCAGGGAAGAGCACGGACGCGCGTCAGGACACGGGTACCAGTCGCCGCCGCTTCATTGCCACTGCCGCCGCGGCCGCCGCCAGCGTCACCGTCGCGGCCCCCGCTGTGCACGCGCAGGCCCCGATCAAGCTGAAATTCCAGTCCACCTGGCCGAACAAGGACATCTTCCACGAGTTCGCCGGCGACTATGTGAAACGCGTCAATGCCATGACCGGCGGGCGCGTCGAGCTGGAGATCCTGCCGGCGGGCTCGGTCGTTCCCGCCTTCCAGATGCTCGACGCGGTGTCCTCGGGTATTCTCGACGGCGGCCATGGCGTCGCCGCCTATTGGTACGGCAAGAGCAAGGCGTTCTCGCTGTTCGGTACCGCCCCGGCCTTCGGCTGGGACGCCGACGAACTGCTCGGCTGGGTCCGCTACGGCGGCGGCCAGGAACTCTATGACGACCTGGTGCAGAACACGCTGAAGCTGAACGTCGTCGGCATGCTGACCGGCCCGATGCCGAGCCAGCCGCTGGGCTGGTTCAAGAAGGAAATCACCAGCGCCGACGACATGAGGGGCATGAAATACCGCACCGTCGGCCTCGGCGCGGATCTGTTCAAGGAATTCGGCGCGGCGGTGACGATCGTGCCGGGCGGCGAAATCGTGCCGGCGATCGATCGTGGCCTGCTCGACGGCGCCGAGTTCAACAACCCCTCCTCCGACCTTATCCTCGGCTTCCCCGACGTGGCCAAGGTCTACATGCTCGGCAGCTACCATCAGGCGCTCGAATGCTTCGAGATCCTGTTCAACAAGACCAAGTTCGACAGCCTGCCCAACGACGTGCAGGAAATCCTCAAGGGTGCGTCCGACGCCACTTCCGCAACCATGATGTGGAAGGCGCAGGACCGCTACTCGAAGGATCTCGAAGCCATCAAGGCGCGCGGCGTGAAGGTTCTGCCGACGCCGAAGGCGGTGCTCGAGGCCCAGCTCAATGCCTGGGATACCGTGATCGCCAACCTCTCGGCCGATCCGGTGTTCAAGAAGGTCGTCGACAGCCAGAAGGACTGGGCCAAGCGCATCGTCGGCTTCCGTCTCGAATATGAGCCGGACTCGAAGTTCGCCTACGACCACTTCTTCAAGACGGCCTGACCGGCTGTCGCGTGCGCCCCTCTCCGGCGACGGAGAGGGGCTTTTGGTTTCGGCACGGCACTGGTGGTCTGCGCACAGGACCGCGACACGGCTCCGCGCACCGGTGCGGAGGTGCGCCCAAATGGCCGCGCCCGAAGCCCGCGCCGCCCGTGCCATGCCACAAGAGGCCCCTTCCCATGCAATCCATCCTTCTCGGCGTTGACCGGGTGAACGCCTTCATCGGCAAGGTGTTCGCCTGGTGCATCGTCATCCTCATGGCCGTCGTCTGCTACGAGGTGTTCCGCCGCTACGTCCTGAACGACCCCACCACCTGGGTCTACGATGTCAGCCTCATGCTCTATGGCGCGCTGTTCATGATGGCCGGCGCCTACACCCTGTCGCGCAACGGCCATGTCCGAGCCGACTTCGTGTACCGGAAGTGGCATCCGCGCACCCAGGCGAAGACCGACCTGGCGCTCTACTTCCTGTTCTACTTCCCCGGCATATTGGCGCTGATCTATTCCGGCTGGGGCTATTTCTACCTGTCCTACCTGCTGAACGAGCACTCCTCCTTCAGCCCGGACGGGCCGGTGATCTGGCCGTTCAAGGCGCTCATTCCCATTACCGGCGTGATGATGCTGCTGCAGGGCATGGTCGAGGTGGTGCGCTGCTGGATCTGCATCCGCGACGGCGACTGGCCGCAGCGGCTGCACGACGTGGAAGAACTGGAGAAGATCATTCTCGACGAGGCGGCCGCCAAAGCCGCCCGGGAAGAAGCTGCCGCAAACGCTGCCGAGCGTGAATCCACCACCCGGGGTTCCCTGTGATGTTCCTGTCCGATCCCGCACTCGGCATCCTGATGCTGGTTGTCTTCCTCATCCTGCTGATGCTCGGCTTCCCCATCGCCTTCACCCTGATGGCGCTGGGCGTCGCCTTCGGCTACCTCTCGATCGGCGACGGCATCTTCCAGCTCTTCGTCCAGCGCACCTATTCGGTGATGGCGAACGACGTGCTGATCTCGATCCCGCTGTTCCTGTTCATGGGCTATGTGATCGAGCGCGCCAACATCCTCGACCGGCTGTTCCGCGCCATCCAGCTCGCCGCCGGCTGGATTCCCGGCTCGCTCGCCGTCGCCACCCTCATCACCTGCGCCCTGTTCGCCACCGCCACCGGCATCGTCGGCGCCGTCGTCACGCTGATGGGCCTGCTGGCCTTTCCGGCGATGCTGCGCGCCGGCTATGACACCAAGATCGCCTCGGGCGTGGTGTGCGCGGGCGGCTGCCTCGGCATCCTGCTGCCGCCCAGCGTGATGCTCATCCTCTACGGCGCCACGGCCGGCGTCTCGGTGGTCAAGCTCTATGCGGCCGCCTTCTTTCCCGGCCTGGCGCTGGCGGGCATGTATATCGCCTACGTCATCATCCGTGCGATGCTGAACCCCTCTCTGGCACCGAAGCTGCCGGAAGCGGAACGCAACGTGCCGACGCTGACCATCATCTGGGCGCTGCTGACCTCGTTTCTTCCCCTCGTCGCGCTGATCGTCACCGTGCTGGGCTGCATCATCTTCGGCCTCGCCACACCATCCGAGGCGGCGGCGGTCGGTGCGCTCGGCGCCATCGTCCTCGCCCTCGCCTACCGCACCTTCAGCGTCGAGAAGCTGAAGGATTCGGTGTTCCTCACCGCGCGTGCCTCGGCCATGGTGTGCTGGCTCTTCGTCGGTTCGGCGGTGTTCTCCGCCGTGTTCGCCCTGCTCGGCGGGCAGCGCGTGGTCGAAGAGTTCATCATGGGTCTGGACATCGGGCCGATCGGCTTCCTGATCCTCACCCAGATCATCATCTTCGTGCTCGGCTGGCCGCTGGAATGGACCGAGATCATCGTGATCTTCCTGCCCATCTTCCTGCCGCTGCTGGACCATTTCGGCATCGACCCGATCTTCTTCGGGGTGCTGGTGGCGCTGAACCTGCAGACCTCGTTCCTGTCGCCACCGGTGGCGATGGCTCCCTTCTACCTGAAGGGCGTGGCGCCCAAGCATGTGACGATCGAGGAAATCTTCTCCGGCGTCATGCCCTTCATCTTCATCGTCGTGTTCGCGATGGTCCTGCTCTACACCTTCCCGAACTTCGCGCTCTGGCTGCCGGGCTATCTCTACGGTGGGTGAGTGGAACGGTGGCGCGTCCTTCGAGGCTCACCTCCGGCTCGCACCTCAGGATGACGAAGGGGACACGACCAAAAAGCCCTTCGTCATGCTGAGGAGCGGGGCACAGCCCCGCATCTCGACGCACGCAGAGCCCCCAGCCGCGGCGTGAACATTCTCAGGCAGTGAGCGCCTTGGGATCGCCCGGCGCGGTCTTCCAGCCGAGCGCGGGAAAGCGCACCACCCGCCGGCCACGGAAATCGGCCTCGCAGACGAGGTGGCCGCGCTCTTCCATATAGGTCAGCAGCCAGCGCCCGCGCGAGGGCGAGCGGCTGCCATAGGCCCGCGCCAGCGCCTCGTCGGCCGGCGAGGGTGCGCCGTCCATGCCGGCGCGCGCCAGCAGCAGGAACACGCCCTGCATCTCCTCCGGCAGCCCGGCGGCCTGCTCGACCGCCCGGCCCCAGCTCTCGTCGCCGGCGCGGGAATCGAGGCCGGCGCGGGCGATGGCGAGCCGGCGGGTGAATTCGGCGAGGTCCGGCACCTTGGAGCCGACCCGCCGCACCCGGCAATGCACCAGGAAATCGGGATAGAGCGCGGCGGCCGAGCGGAACGGTGCTTCCGGGTCCGAGACGAACTGGCGCACGATCTCCTCGACCAGCGCCTCGCGCTCGGCCTCGAAGGCGGCCGCGACCTCGGGGTCGACCGGCCCCGGCACCGGCGCCGGGGCGTCCTCCAGCGTTTCGAGGATGACCTCGGTGGCGGGCGGCGCGCGGCGTGGCGGCGGCGCGGGCAGCGGCTCGGTGCCGAGATCGTCGAAGATGAGGTCCTGGATCTGCGCCATGCCCAGTTCCGGCGGGGGCATCAGCGAGGGGCGCCCGTTGCGGCTGGCGGTCTCGACATCGCCGATCTTCACCGCCAGCGGCCGGCGCGACAGCGCCGGGCCGAGCGCCACGAAGGAGCCGGTATTCAGATCGCGAAAACTCTCCGCCTGCCGCTTCTCCATGCCCAGCAGGTCGGCGGCGCGCGCCATGTCGATGTCGAGGAAGGTACGGCCCATGAGGAAGTTGGAGGCTTCCGCGGCGACGTTCTTGGCCAGCTTGGCGAGCCGCTGGGTGGCGATGACGCCGGCGAGGCCACGCTTGCGGCCGCGACACATCAGGTTGGTCATGGCCGAGAGCGAGATGCGCCGCGCCTCGTCGGAAATCTCGCCGCCGCCGGCCGGGGCGAAGAGCTGCGCCTCGTCGACCACGACCAGCATCGGGAACCAGTACTCGCGATCGGCCTCGAACAGCCCGTTGAGAAACGCCGCCGCCGAGCGCATCTGCGCGTCCGCGTCCAGCCCTTCGAGATTGAACACCACCGAGGCGCGATGCCGGCGGATGCGGGCGGCGATGCGCTGGATCTCGCCGGCGGTGCGCTCGGCATCGATGACGACATGGCCGAAGCGCTCGGCCAGCCCGACGAAATCGCCCTCCGGGTCGATGATCGCCTGCTGCACGTGGCCGGCGCTCTGTTCCAGCAGCCGGCGCAGCAGATGCGACTTGCCGGAGCCGGAATTGCCCTGCACCAGCAGGCGCGTGGACAGCAGTTCTTCCAGATCGAGCCGAACCGGCTGTCCGGCGTTGCTGCTTCCAAGCTCGATACCGATCTTCATCTGCGATGACGCGTCCCTGGACCCTTCTGCCGCATTTGGCGACGGGTCGAACTGTGCGAAATCCGGGCGTTCCCTGCCGGCCGAAGCGGGCTCCGGTCCGGGAAACGCTCTGCTCGACCGTCCCACTCGGTCCCGCGTTTAGCACGCAGGACGCGCCCGCGCGGGACAAGGCGAAGAAGTCCACAGATTCGGTCCGGCTCGACAAGCCCCCTCGTCGCGGTCATCCTCTCGCCATGACGGATCGCCCGCCGCTTTTCACCATCGGCTACGAACAGGTCTCCTCCGCCGCCGTGCTCGACACGCTGAGCGAGGCCGGGGTCGAACTGCTGGTCGACGTGCGTGCGGTCGCCGCCTCGCGCCGGGCCGGCTTCTCCAAGAGCCACCTCGCCGCCGGGGTGGCGGAGCGCGGCATCGGCTACCTGCACCTGCGCGGTCTTGGCACGCCGGCGGAAGGGCGGCAGGCGGCGCGCAGCGGCCATTACGACCAGTTGCGGCGCATCTACGACGCCCACCTCGCCACCCCGACGGCGCAGGGCCAGCTCGATGAACTCGCGGAACTGGTGAAGACCGGCCGCCGGGTCTGCGTGCTGTGCTTCGAGCGTCATCCCGAGCATTGCCACCGGCTGATGATCGCCGAGCTGGTCTGCGAGCGGGTCGGCGTCGGCGTCGCACATCTGATGGCGCCGCCGGTCTGACACCCCTGCGACAAAACGCGGCATGCCGGAGCGTGCAGCTTTCGCAATTCACGTCCAGGGGTTGATTGAGGGTGTCTCGATAGGGTGCTCGGATGGACTGCATAGCCTGACCATCTGCAACCCTGAGCACGGCGATGTTTCCCTCGCCGGCGCGTTCGTGCGCGCCCATTCTCGCAGCGACGGCGGTCGTCGCGTGCCTTGCTCCCGGCGCGGCGGCCGAGGAGAACGCCGAGGCGTCGCTGCGCCGGCGGCTCTACTTCTATACCGGCGTCGATATCGCCCGCGACAATGGCTATGGCTGGGGCGGCATGGCGTGGGCGCCCTTCGCCGCCATGGACCGCGAGGGGCTGCGCGTGCGCACCCAGACCGGCGGCGGGCGCTACCGCTACCGCACCCGGGCGGTGCCGGGCGGCTGGAACACCGGCAACAAGATGGATGGCGAAGTCCTCCTCGGCTGGCAGTTCCTGCGCGGTGCCCACGCCCTCGCCCTCTATGGCGGTGTCAATGTCGTCGACAACAGGCTGGACCAGCCCGACCCCGGCAACCGCGACCAGGGCACGCAGTTCGGTGCCAGGTTCGTCGCCGAATGGTTCTATCGGCTCGATGAGCGCTGGACCCTCACCGCCGCCCTCAGCGCCTCGACGGCGGACGGCACCTATGGCGGCCGCGCCACCGCCGGCTGGCGGGCAGTCGACTGGCTCGACGTCGGTGTCGAGACCGGCGCCACCACCGACTGGCTCGACGAGAGCGCCCGCGTCGGGCTGTTCATCGCCTGCCCGCTGGACGGGCGTGAACTGCGCGCCGCCGCCGGCTGGCGCTGGAGCAGCGACAGCGACGACAGCCCCTACGGCACCGTGTCCCTGTTCATGCCGTTCTGACCGCCGCGCCTTCAGGCGTCCTCCGCCTTCATCGCCTCCAGCGCCGCGCTGGCGTCGACATCGGCGCCTTCGGCGATCTCCAGTGCCTCCAGTTCCTCGCTGGTGTCGATGTCGAAGAAGGCCCCCTCCCCCTCCACCGGCACCTCGACCACCAGATCGGGGTTCTGCGCGATGATCTGGCGCGCGCCGACATCGCCTTCGAGCGTCATCAGCGCCGGGAACAGCGGCCGCGCCAGCGCCACCGGGTTGCCGTGCCGCCCTTCCGCCACCGGCACGGCGATCAGCCGGCCACGCAGGGGAGCGAGCGCATCGGCGAGACGGTCGACCAGCGAAGCCTCGACCTTCGGCATGTCGCCGAGCATGACGACGGCGCGCTCCACCTCCTTCGGCAGGGCGGCGACACCTGTGCGCAGCGAGGTCGACAGCCCCTGCGCGAAGTCCGGATTATGCGCGAAGGTCACGTCGAGCCCCTGAAGCGCCGCGCGGACCGCCTCCGCCTCGTGTCCGGTGACCACCACCACCGGCCGCGCCCGGGCGGCGAGCGCCACCTCGACCACACGGCGCACCAGCGGCACCCCGCCGAGCGGCAGGGTCAGCTTGTGGGCATGCGGCATGCGCGTGCCCTGCCCGGCGGCGAGCACCAGCGCGGCGGGCGGACGGGCAGGGCGGCGCCGCAATTCGCCGACCAGTTCGGCGAGGATGGAGACCGCGATCTCCGCCGGGTTGGCGGCACCGATATCGAGGCCGATCGGCGCGCGGATGCGCGCCAGCGCCGCACGCGGCACGCCCCGCGCGGCCAGCCGCTCGACCCGGCCCGCATGCGATTTGCGCGAGCCCAGCGCCCCGACATAGAAGCAGCCGGCACCGAGTGCCGCCACCACCGCCGGGTCGTCGATCTTGGGGTCGTGCGCCAGCGCCGCCACCGCGGTGAACGGGTCGAGCGCGAGGCTGGCCAGCGCGTCCTGCGGCCATTGCGCCCGCACATCGACGCCGGGGAAACGTTCGGCCGTCGCGAAGGCGGTGCGCGGGTCGATGATGGTCACCTCGAAGCCGACCGCCGCCGCCATCGGTGCCAGCGACTGCGAGATATGCACCGCCCCGGTGACGACGAGGCGCGGCGCGGGAAGCTGCACGGTCAGGAACAGGCGTCGCCCGTCGACCTCCACCCGCCCGCTGCGGCCGCTGCGCAGCGCCTCGGCCAGCGGTTGCGCCAGCGGGTCGGCGCCGGCTTCGGTGGCCCGCACCAGCCTTTGCCCGCCGCCGTCGAGATCGGTGACCAGCACGGCGGCGCGGCGGGCGGCACGTTCGGCGTTGAGCGCTTCGAGCAACGACAGGTCCATCAGGCGACCTTCTCGACATAGACGGCGATGCGCCCGCCGCAGGACAGGCCGACCTGCCAGGCGGTCTCGTCGGCGACGCCGAACTCCAGCAGCCGGGGGCTGCCATCGGCGATCACCTCGGCCGCTTCCGCCACCACCGCGCCCTCGACGCAGCCGCCGGACACCGAGCCGAGGAAATTGCCGTCTTCATCGATGGCGAGGTGGCTTCCCACCGGGCGCGGCGCCGAGCCCCAGGTCTCGATGACGGTGGCCAGCGCCACGCCGCGGCCCGCCCGTCGCCAGCCCGCCGCCGCCTGCAATACGTCTTCCTCGCGCGAGAGCATCGGCCCCACCTCCACAACGCCATGATGGCCCACTATAGCGCGGCTGCGCCGCCTGGCCTTGCCGGAGCGCTCCGAAACCATCACAAAGCCGCGCATGAGTTCCCCCGCCCCCCTTCCCGCCGCCTGTCCTCCCCTCGCCGCACTGCCAAAGCGGACACTGCGCCATATCGGCGAGCTGGCGGAGGCCGGGCTGGCGCCGGCCGATCCGGCGCTGGAGGCGGTCGCCGCGCGCTACGCGGTCGCGGTGACACCGACGCTGATCGGCCTGATCGACCCCACCGATGCCGCCGACCCGATCGCCCGCCAGTTCGTGCCCGATGCGCGCGAGCTGGAGACACGCCCGGAGGAGCGCGGGGACCCGATCGGCGACGGCGCGCACAGCCCGGTGCCGGGCATCGTCCACCGCTACCCCGACCGCGCGCTGCTCAAGCTGGTCGGCGTCTGCGCCGTCTATTGCCGCTTCTGCTTCCGCCGCGAGATGGTCGGCCCGGGCGCCGAGACCAGCCTCACCGACGCGGAGCTTGACGCCGCTCTCGGCTATATCGCGGCGCGGCCGGAGATCTGGGAAGTCGTGCTGACCGGCGGCGATCCGCTCGTCCTCGCCCCGCGCCGGCTCGCCGCGTTGATGGCCCGGCTCGCCGCGATTGCCCATGTGAAGGTGGTGCGCTTCCACACCCGCGTGCCCATCGCCGCGCCGGAGCGCGTGACGCCCGCGCTGGTGGAAGCGATCCGCGCGCCCGATGTGACCACCTACGTCGCCGTCCATGCCAATCATGCCCGCGAGCTTGGGCCCGAGGCGCGCGCCGCCCTCGCCCGCCTCGCCGATGCCGGCGTCGCGCTGGTCGGCCAGAGCGTGCTGCTGGCCGGCGTCAATGACGAGGCGGCCACGCTCGCGGCGCTGTTCCGCACCCTCGTCGAGTGCCGGGTGAAACCCTATTACCTGCACCATCCCGACCTCGCCCCCGGCACCGCGCATTTCCGCCTGCCGATAGAACGCGGGCAGGCGCTGATGGCGGCACTGCGCGGGCGGGTCTCCGGCCTCGCGCTGCCGACCTATGTGCTCGACATCCCCGGTGGCCACGGCAAGGTGCCCATCGGGCCCGGCTATCTGGAGCCGGCGCCCGACGGCTGGCGGGTCACCGACTATTGCGGCGGCGTCCACAGCTATGGAGAGGGCGTGTGAGCCGCCCCGTGCCCGTCGACGTGGTGGTGATCGGCGCCGGCGCCGCCGGGCTGATATGCGCCATCGAGGCCGGCCGGCGCGGGCGCCGCGTCGTGGTGATCGACCATGCCCGCGCGCCGGCCGAGAAGATCCGCATTTCCGGTGGCGGGCGCTGCAACTTCACCAATCGCGACGCCGCCCCGCGCCATTATCTCTCGGCCAATCCGGGCTTCGCCATCTCGGCGCTGAAGCGGTTTTCCGCGCAGGACTTCATCGCCCGCATCGACCGGCGCGGCATCGCCTGGCACGAGAAGACGCTCGGCCAGCTCTTCTGCGACGGCTCGGCGCGGCAGGTGGTCGACATGCTGACCGACGACCTCGCTGATTCCGGCGGCGAACTGCGCCTGTCCACGGCCATTACCGGTGTCGAGCGCACCGCCGACGGCTTCACCGTGGCGACCGCCAGCGGCACCGTCGCCTGCCGCTCGCTGGTCGTCGCCTCGGGCGGCAAGTCGATCCCGAAAATGGGTGCCTCAGGCTTCGGCTATGAGGTGGCGGAGCGCTTCGGGCTGGCGCTTCAGCCCACCCGCCCCGGCCTCGTGCCGCTCACCCTCGATCCGGCGCTGCTGGAGCGTCTCGCCCCGCTCGCCGGGGTGGCGGTGGCGGCGCGCGTCGCCCACGGAAAAACGCGGTTCGAGGAAGGGCTGTTGTTCACCCATCGCGGCCTGTCCGGGCCGGCGATCCTGCAGATTTCCTCCTATTGGCGCGAAGGCGACGAGATCGCGCTCGCGCTCGCGCCGCACACGGACATCTTCGCTCGGCTGCGCGAGGCGCGTGCCGCCCAGGGCAGGCAGTCGCCCGCCACCGCGCTGGCCGCCCTGCTGCCCCGGCGCCTCGCCCAGTTGATCGCCGAGCGCGAGGCCGGCACCGTCAACCTCGCCGACCTCTCCGACAGGGCGCTGCGGCGGATCGACGAGGCGGTGAATGGCTGGCGGCTGAAGCCGACCGGCTCGGAAGGCTACCGCACCGCCGAGGTCACGCTCGGCGGCGTCGACACGGCAGGTCTCGATTCGCGCACCATGCAGGCGCGCGAGGTGCCCGGCCTCTTCTTCGTCGGCGAAGTAGTGGACGTCACCGGCTGGCTCGGCGGCTATAATTTCCAGTGGGCGTGGTCGTCCGGCTGGGTCGCCGGGCAGGTGGCGTGAGCCGCGCCGCGCGGCCTCCCATTCGTCGGAATCGCTGACCCTCATCTGAGGCGCCCGGTCTCGGGCCGGGCCTTGAAGGATGGTCCTCGCGGCGCACATCGCAACCATCCTTCGAGGCCCGCTGCGCTCGCGCCTCAGGATGACGTCGCGCCGGCAGGGCCTCATCGCTCAGACCGACAGGAAGCCCCGCCCGAGATAGGCGAGCTTCGCCTTGTCGGGGCCGAGCGTCACCGCCTCGACCCGGCCGACCAGCACGTCATGGGTGGCGATGGTGCGCACATCCACCATGCGGCACTGGAAGACCGCGACGGCCGCGGCAAGGCACGGCACGTCCAGCGCGCCCTCGTGCCAGTGGCCGACAGCGAAGCGCTGCTCGCCCGCCAGCCCGCCGCGCCCGCCGAAGCTTTCCGCCACCATCTGCTGGTCGGCACCGAGCATGTTGACCGCGAACCGGCCGGACTGGCGGAAGGCGGCGGCCGAGCGTATCCGGCGGTTGAGGCAGACCAGCAGAGTCGGCGGGCTGTCCGACACCGAAGCCACGGCCGTGGCGGTGAAACCGGCGCGCCCGTCGGGGCCACGGGTGGTGATCACATGCACCGCCGCCACAAGGCGGCTCATCGCCTCCCGGTAGAGCCCGGCCTCGACCGTGCGTTCCACACCCTGCGCCCTGTGATCGTCCACGCTGCCTCATCTCCTGCGGCCGGTCGTGGCACGAACGATCCACACCACGCGGCAGAACTGTGCATAACCCCAGCCGCAGAAATTTGAAAACCACCGCGCTGCGGCGCCGCTCACATGACGATCCGGCGACGAAAACGGTGCCCGCCGCCACAGGACGGGCCAGCCTTCGCCACAATAACCGCTTGAGTTGTAAAGGAATTCGGAGAATAGGTATCTAAATACCCAAATATCATGCTTTTCGATTGATTGCATTTCGCCTTTCGATTGAATTGTATCGGAACGCGACGCAGGCTAAGAGTCAGAGGCGCACATCGTACGGGCACGGTTAGAAACTGTGCAAAAGCCCGGCGGTTGTGCTTTGCGCGAATTCGGCTGAGGGGAGCCGGCGAAAATTATGGAAATCTTTGTTCAGCAGCTCATCAACGGGCTGACTCTCGGCTCGATCTACGGGCTGATCGCCATCGGCTATACCATGGTGTTCGGCATCATCGGCATGGTCAACTTCGCCCATGGCGATGTCTTCATGGTCTCCGCCTTCATCGCGCTGATCTGCTTCCTGCTGGTCACCACGGTACTGGGCATCACCTCCATCTTCCTGGCGCTCGCCATCGTACTGGTGGTGGCGATGTTCTTCACCTCGCTGTTGAACTGGGCCATCGAGCGGGTCGCCTACCGGCCGCTGCGCGGCTCGTTCCGGCTGGCGCCGATGATCTCCGCCATCGGCATGTCGATCTTCCTCGCCAATTTCGTCCAGGTTTCCCAGGGCCCGCGCAACAAGCCGATCCCGCCCATGGTCACCGACGTGATCGTGCTGATGGATTCCGGCGGCTACCAGGTCACCCTGGCCTGGAAGCAGATCATCATCATGGTGATCACGGCGCTCCTGCTCGGCGGCTTCTGGTACCTGGTGCAGAAGACCTCGCTCGGCCGCGCCCAGCGCGCCTGCGAGCAGGACCGCAAGATGGCGGCGCTGCTCGGCATCAATGTCGACCACACCATCTCGCTGACCTTCGTCATCGGCGCCGCGCTCGCCGCCGTCGCCGGCACGCTGTACCTGATGTATTACGGCGTCGCCAACTTCGCCGACGGCTTCGTGCCGGGCGTCAAGGCCTTCACCGCGGCGGTGCTGGGCGGCATCGGCTCGCTTCCCGGCGCCGTGCTCGGCGGGCTGTTGATCGGCCTGATCGAGACCTTCTGGTCGGCCTATTTCTCCATCGAATACAAGGATGTGGCGGCGTTCTCCATTCTCGCCATCACGCTGATCTTCATGCCGCAGGGCCTGCTGGGGCGGCCTGAGGTCGAGAAGGTCTGAGGTCGCGCATCATGGCTGTCCAGACTGCCGAAACCGCCCCGCCCGCGGCCCCGGCCGCCGCCGCCAACGCCGTGCTGGCCCCTGCCTTCAAGGACGCGCTGATCGCCGGCCTCGTCGCGCTCGGCCTGTTCGGCCCGCTGATCGGCTTCGAGACCGTCATCATCGACGGCGCGCTGGGGCTGGCCTACCGGCCCTCGCTGCTGGCCATCATGGTCGGCATCATCTTCGTCGGCAGGCTGCTGCTCAACCTCACCGTCTGGTCGCCGAACCGCAGGCCGGCCACGCATGCCGGCCCGACCGTGTTCGAGCGCGTCGGCACCCTGATCGGGCCCGGGGTCAAGCCGGCGCTGCTGGCCTTCGCCGTGCTGTTCCCGGCCATCGCCGCCTATTCGATGGGCGGGCTCAACCAGAGCCGCTATCTCATCGATCTCGGCATCCTGATCCTGACCTATGTGATGCTGGGCTGGGGCCTGAACATCGTGGTCGGGCTCGCCGGCCTGCTCGATCTCGGCTACGTCGCCTTCTACGCGGTGGGCGCCTACACCTATGCGCTGCTCGCCACGTCGGCGCCGATCAACGATTTCTTCGCCGGCCTGTTCGGCGCCACCTTCTGGGCCAACTGGGCGTTCTGGTTCTGCCTGCCCATGGCCGGCATCTTCGCCGGCGTGTGGGGCATGATCCTCGGCTTTCCGGTGCTGCGGCTGCGCGGCGACTATCTCGCGATCGTCACGCTGGCCTTCGGCGAGATCATCCGCCTGGTGCTGATCAACTGGGTCGACTTCACCAATGGCGGGGCGGGCATCGCCTCGATCCCGCGCGCCACTTTCTTCGGCATCCAGTTCAATGCCGGGCCGGATGGCTTCGCGGCGCTGTTCGGGCTGCCGTTCAACCCGATGCACCGCATCATCTTCCTTTATTTCGTCATCCTGGCACTGGCGCTGGTCACCGCCTTCGTCACCGTACGGCTGCGTCGCCTGCCGGTCGGCCGCGCCTGGGAGGCGCTGCGCGAGGACGAGATCGCCTGCCGCTCGCTCGGCATCAACACCACCACGACCAAGCTCTCCGCCTTCGCCACCGGCGCCATGTTCGGCGGCTTCGCCGGCTGCTTCTTCGCCGTGCGCGCGGGCTTCGTCAGCCCGGAAAGCTTCACCTTCGACGTCTCGGCGATGATCCTCGCCATCGTCGTGCTCGGCGGCATGGGCTCGCAGATCGGCGTCGCCGTGGCGGCGGCGGTGATGATGGGCGGCATGGAGATGCTGCGCAATCTCGGCTTCCTCCGGCAGATCTTCGGCAACGATTTCGACCCGAGCCTCTACCGCATGCTGATCTTCGGCTTCGCCATGGTCGCCATCATGGTGTGGAAGCCGCGCGGCCTCGTCTCCACCCGCGACCCGACGATCTTCCTCAAGGAGCGCAAGGCGGTTTCCGGCGATCTCGTGAAGGAGGGCCACGGCTGATGGCGACCTCTCCCGCAACCGGGCTCCCACGCTGGGAAGCCGATCCCATCCTCTCCGTCGAACACCTGTTCATGCGCTTCGGCGGCCTGATCGCGGTGAACGACCTCAGCTTCAAGGTCGGGCGCGGTGACATCACCGCTCTCATCGGCCCCAACGGTGCCGGCAAGACCACCGTCTTCAACTGCATCACCGGCTTCTACAAGCCGAGCGAGGGCCGCCTCATACTGGCGCATGGCCGCGCGCCGACGCCGGACGAGATCGCCGAGGTGACCCGCATCGGCGAGCGCGCGCTGGTCGGGCGCGACGCCGGCGTGTACCTGCTGGAACGGATGCCGGACTACCGGGTCTCCGGCGAGGCCAAGGTGGCCCGCACCTTCCAGAACATCCGCCTGTTCACCGGCATGACGGTGCTGGAGAACCTGATGGTGGCCCAGCACAACGCGCTGATGGCCGCCTCCGGCTATTCGCTCAAGGGGCTGTTCGGGCTGCCCGGCTGGACCAAGGCTCAGAAAGCCGCCACCGAGACGGCGAAGTACTGGCTCGACAAGGTCGGCCTCACCGACCGCGCCGACGACCCGGCCGGCGACCTTCCCTATGGCGCCCAGCGCCGGCTGGAGATCGCCCGCGCCATGTGCTCGGAGCCGATCCTGCTCTGCCTCGACGAGCCGGCCGCCGGCCTCAACCCGCGCGAGAGCCTCGAACTCAACACCCTCCTGCGCGCCATCCGCGCCGAGCACGGCACCTCGATCCTGCTGATCGAGCACGACATGAGCGTGGTGATGGAAATTTCCGACCATGTGGTCGTGCTGGATTACGGCACCAAGATCTCCGACGGCACGCCGCGGGCGGTCAAGGACGACCCGCGCGTCATCGCCGCCTATCTCGGCGTCGACGAGGATGCGGTCGAGGAGGTCGAGGCCGAACTCCATATCGAACATGCCGCGACGGGAGCGGGCGCATGAGCGACATTCTCACGCCCGCCGCAGCCGCCACGCCGGCCCTCGCCACGCCGGCCCGCACCGACGCGCCGATGCTGCAGGTGCGCGGGGTCAAGACCTTCTACGGCAACATCATGGCCCTGCGCGGGGTCGATGTGGATGTCTACAAGGGCGAGATCGTCACCCTCATCGGTTCCAACGGCGCCGGCAAGTCGACGCTGATGATGACCATCTTCGGCCAGCCGCGCCCGCGCGAGGGCTCGATCGTGTTCGAGGGCCGGGACATCACCAGGGTGCCGACCCACGAGATCGCGCATCTCAAGATCGCGCAATCGCCGGAGGGGCGCCGCATCTTCCCGCGCATGAGCGTGTTCGAGAACCTGCAGATGGGCGCGGCGGTCGATGGATTCGCCCATTTCGACGCGGATCTGGAAAAGGTCTTCGTGCTGTTTCCCCGGCTGAAAGAGCGCATCAACCAGCGCGGCGGCACGCTGTCGGGCGGCGAGCAGCAGATGCTCGCCATCGGCCGGGCGCTGATGAGCCGGCCGCGCCTGCTGATGCTGGACGAGCCCTCGCTGGGCCTCGCGCCGCTGGTGGTGCGGCAGATCTTCGACGCCATCCGCGAGCTCAACCGCACCGAGGGGCTCACCGTGTTCCTGGTCGAACAGAACGCCTTCCACGCGCTCCGGCTGGCGCATCGCGGCTATGTGCTGGTCAATGGCGCCATCACCCTGTCGGGCGAGGGACGCGAGCTTCTGGAGCGCCCGGAAGTGCGGGCCGCCTATCTCGAAGGAGGGGCGCATTGATGGCCCACACTTCCGGCACCCTGGTCTCCAAGGGAAGTTCGGCAAGCCTCGCCGTCGCCCTCCCGCTGCTGGTGGTCGCCCTCGTCCTGCTCTCGGCCGTGTTCATGCCCGAGCTGGTGGTCGAGGTGTCGCGCGCCGATTTCGTCCTCGTCACCCTGTTCCTCGGTGGCGGCGCGGCGTGGCTCACCGGGCGCTCCATCGCCTCCACCTGGCGCCCCTACCGGCAAGCGGCGGCCTATGCGCTGCTGCTGGGCTGCGTGGTGCGCTTCTTCCATTTCGCGCTGTTCGAGGGCACGCTGCTCTCGCTGCACTATTTCCTTACCGACACGGCCTTCCTGGTCGCCGTCGCGACACTGGGCTTCCGTGCCGAGCGGGCCCGGCAGATGGCGACCCGCTATGGCTGGATCTACCGCCAGTCGGGCGTCTTCGGCTGGCTCGAAGGCGATGCCGGCAGCCGTTCCGGGGACGCCCCATAGGCACCTTCACCATGTTTCGCTTGCTCGTCGACAAGAGCACCGAAAAGGGCATGATATCGGCCCGGGGCGACAGCCGCCGAGCCATAGAGCCCGTGGCTACCAACCTTCCAGAACCAGGAGAGAAGTTCATGAAGAAGCTTCTGATTGCCGGCATCGCGCTCGGCGCCATGGCGGCGCTGGCCGCTCCGGCGTCGGCGCAGATCAAGGTCGGCGTGGGCGGCCCGATGACCGGCGCCAACGCCACTTTCGGGGCCCAGCTGAAGAACGGCGCCGAACAGTGGGCGGCCGACGTCAACGCCAAGGGCGGCATCCTCGGCGAGAAGGTCGAGCTGATCATCGGCGACGACGCCGCCAAGCCCGAGCAGGGCGTCTCGGTCGCGAACAAATTCATCTCCGACGGCGTGAAGGTTGTTCTCGGCCACTTCAACTCCGGCGTGTCGATCCCGGCATCCGAGCAGTACGCCGAGGCGGGCATCCTCCAGCTCACCCCGGCCTCGACCAACCCGACCTTTACCGAGCGCGGCATGACCACCGTGTTCCGCGTCTGCGGCCGCGACGACCAGCAGGGCGCCGTCGCCGGCGACTACATCGCCAAGAACCTGAAGGGCAAGAAGATCGGCATCGTTCACGACAAGACCCCCTACGGCAAGGGTCTCGCGGACGAGACGCAGAAGGCCATGAACGCCGCCGGCGTCACCGAAGTCGTCTATGAGGGCATCAATCCGGGCGAAAAGGACTATTCCGCGCTCGTCTCCAAGCTGAAGGCCGCCAACGTCGACGTGCTTTACTACGGTGGCCTGCACACGGAAGCCGGCCTGCTGGTGCGCCAGATGCGCGACCAGGGCATGGAAACCGTGCTGTTCTCGGGTGACGGCATCACCGACAAGGAGTTCTGGACCATCGCCGGTCCGGGCGCCGCCGGCACGCTGATGACCTTCGGTCCCGATCCGCGCAACAGCCCCGCCGCCACCGCCGTGGTCGAGGAGTTCAAGAAGAAGGGCATCGATCCGGAAGGCTATGTGCTCTACACCTACGCCGCCGGCCAGGTGTTCCAGCAGGCGGCCGAGGCGACCAAGTCGCTCGATAACGTCAAGCTGGCCGAGTACATCCACTCGGGCGCGACCTTCAAGACGGTGCTCGGCGACCTGATCTTCGACAAGAAGGGCGACCGCACCACCCTCGACTACGTGCTCTACGTCTGGAAGGACGGCGGCTACTCGCAGATGTGAGCCGCAGCGCCGCGCCCGATATGGCGCGGTGCCCGGTCCTCGCCACGGACAGATGAAACCCGCCGGAGCGATCCGGCGGGTTTTGCTTTGCGGGCGGGCGGAAAACCCGTGGTTCAGCCGAAGCTGGACAGCGCCGGGAACGTCTCCAGCAGCCAGAAGCTCATCTGCGCCATCCAGCCGGAGAGGAAGCCGATGCCGGTCAGCACCAGAAGCGCGCCCATCACCTTCTCGATGATCGGCAGGTAGCGCTTGGCATGGCCGAGCACACCGAGCGCCGGCCGCGCCATCGCCGCCACCGCGAGGAAGGGCACGCCAAGCCCGGCGGAATAGACCGCCAGCAGCCCCGCGCCATGGGTCAGCGTCTGCTCGCTGGCCGCCACCGCGAGGATCGCCGCCAGTACCGGCCCGATGCACGGCGTCCAGCCGAAGGCGAAGGCCAGCCCCATCACATAGGCGCCGAGGAAGGTCGTGGGTGCGTCGACATGCACCCGCTTGGTCCGGGTCATCCAGCCGAACCGCAGGATGCCCAGAAAATGCAGGCCCATCAGCAGGATGGCGACGCCGGCCACCATGGCGAGCTCCTGCGAATAGTAACGCAGATACCCCCCCGCCACCGACGCGCCCGCCCCCAGTGCCACGAATACCGTGGAGAAGCCGGCCACGAACAGCATGGCCGCCCCGAGCGTGCGCCGGGCCGCCGCATCGGTCGGTGCCTTGTGAGTGATCTGGTCGAGGCTCGTTCCGGCGAGGTAGCACAGATAGGGTGGCACCAGCGGCAGCACGCAGGGCGAGGCGAAACTGGCGATGCCGGCCACGAAGGCGGCCGGAAGAGTGACGTCGGCCATGAAATGAGCAACCTTAGCCTTATCCGAGGCTTCCCAATGCACCGCCCTACCGGCTTGTGCAATGCGACGGCTTGGCCTCTACCCGTGATGTGATGCGCCGATTGTGCCGCGCCGTGAACGAGGACCGCATGCGTAACCTGATCACCGACGTCGCCGGCCTCAAGGTCGGAAATGCCACCGACCTCGACCTCGCCTCCGGCGTCACCGTGCTGCTGTTCGACCAGCCGACCGTCGCCTCCGTGGACGTGCGCGGCGGCGGGCCGGGCACCCGCGAGACCGACCTGCTGGCGCCGGACGAAACGGTCGGCGCCATTCACGCCCTCACCCTGTCCGGCGGCTCCGCCTTCGGGCTCGACGCCGCCGGCGGCGTGGCGGCGGCGCTGGCCGAGCGCGGCATCGGCTTTCCCGTCGGCGACGCCCGGGTGCCGATCGTGCCCGGGGCGGTGCTGTTCGATCTCATCAATGGCGGCGATAAGGCGTGGGGCCGCTTCCCGCCCTATCGCGATCTCGGCTACGCCGCCGCGAACGCCGCCGGGCTCGATTTTCCGCTCGGCACGGTGGGGGCCGGAACCGGGGCGACGACGGTGGATCTCAAGGGCGGCCTCGGTTCCGCCTCCATGATGTCGCCGAGCGGCCACATGGTCGGCGCGCTTGTGGCGGTCAATGCCTGCGGCGCCACCAATTTCGCCGGCGGCCCGCATTTCTGGGCGGCGCCGTTCGAACAGGGGGATGAATTTGGCGGTCTAGGCCTGCCTCATCCGCTGCCGCCCTTGCCCGCCCGGCCGGCGCTGAAGGGCCTGCCGCCGGGCGCCAATACCACCATCGCCATCGTCGCCACCGACGCCATTCTCACAAAGGCGCAGTGCAAGCGGGTTGCGGTCATGGCCCATGACGGGTATGCACATGCTATCTGGCCGGTCCATACACCGCTCGATGGCGACACGATCTTCGCCGCGGCCACGAGCATGAAACCCCTCGCCGACCCGATTTTCGACCTAGCGTTGATCGGCGACACCGTGGTTCGAACACTCGCCCGCGCCTGTGCCCGGGCGATTTATGAGGCGGCAGCCCTTCCGCAGGCGGGAACGCTCCCAGCGTGGCGCGACCGCTGGGGCCGTGTGCCATGAACTCCAACTGACGCCCGCCTGAGGGTCAGACAGAGGACGGAACACTGACTATCGACCTTCCCGATTCTTCATCTTCATCTGGCTTTCAAGCGCCTGCCACTTTTCTGTCGTATTTGCAGCCCCGCTTGTCGCATCTGTCCAATCTGCATAGCAGCCATGCGCCGGACACTTCTCTCAATGACGAGGGGAGCGCATGAGCGAGAAACAGCCACGCATCCGGGTTCGGGGACTCACCAAGATCTTTGGCGACGAGGCCGGCACCGCCTTTGAGAGGCTCCGGTCCGGCGAGAGCCGCGCCGAAGTGCAGAACGCCACCGGGGCGGTGATCGGCCTGGACAATGTGAACTTCGATGTCGATGCCGGCGAAATCCTCGTCGTCATGGGCCTCTCGGGTTCCGGCAAGTCGACTTGCCTGCGCTGCATAAACCGGCTGATCGAGCCGACCGACGGCAGCGTCCATATCGACGATATCGACGTCATCGGGCTCGGCGAGCGCGAATTGCTGGAGCTGCGCCGCACCCGGTTCGGCATGGTGTTCCAGCAATTCGCGCTGTTCCCTCACCGCTCCATCCTGCGCAATGTCGAATATGGCCTGGAAATCCAGGGCATGCCGCCGGATGCGCGGCGCGAGAAGGCGCTCGCGGCAATCGAGACGGTGGGGCTGAAGGGCTGGGACCAGCATTTTCCCTCGCAACTCTCCGGCGGCATGCAGCAGCGCGCCGGCCTCGCCCGCGCCCTGGCGCTGGACCCCGACGTGCTGCTGATGGACGAGGCGTTCAGCGCCCTCGACCCGCTGATCCGCCGCGACATGCAGCAGGAACTGGTGGCGCTGCAGAAGCGGCTGAAGAAGACCATCGTCTTCGTCAGCCACGATCTCGACGAGGCTATCGCGCTCGGCGGGCGGATCGTGCTGATGAAGGACGGCGGCGTCGTGCAGGAAGGCACCGCCGCGGATTTCCTCGCCAACCCGGCAGACGAGTATGTGCGCCGCTTCGTCGAGCATATCGACGTGCTCGGCGTGGTCACCGCCGGCGATGCCATGCGTCCCCCGTCGGCGGTAAGGCCCTGGCAGAGCACCGCCGAGGAGGCGCTGGCCATTCTCACCCAGTCGGGCGAGCCGGTCGTGACCGTGGTCTGCGAGCAGGGCCGCTTCCAGGGCACGGTCGACGCCGACACGCTGAAGGGTGCCGGGACCACGGCCCTGCGCCTGCTGCTCAGCGACCGCAGTGCCTATGTCCCCTTCACCGCCACGCTCAACGAAGCGGTCGCACGGCTCGCCTCCGGCCGTGGCGAGATCGCCGTTACCGGCCCGGACGGCACGCTTGCCGGCGTCATCGCCAATGCCGACCTCGTCGCCGCCCTGGCGCGGCGCCGGCCCACGACCGCGCATTGAGGGGGAATTGACGATGGACCTGTACATCCCGCGCATCCCCCTCGCCGAATGGTGCGATATCGCGCTCAATTGGGCGACGGAGCACTTTTCCGGCGTCACCCGCGCCATGAGCGCGGTTGTCGGCACCGCCATCGAATCGACGACCGACTTTCTCGTCGGCCTGCCGCCCTGGCTGGTGATTCTCGCCTGCGGGCTGCTGGTGTGGCGGCTGACCAATGCCCGCATCGCCATCGGCACGATGCTCGGCTTCGCCTTCCTGTGGAACCTCGAACTGTGGCGCGCCACGCTGCAGTCGCTCGTGCTGGTGCTGGTCTCGACGGCGTTCGCGCTCGCCATCGGCATTCCGATCGGCATCTCGGCGGCGCTCAGCAAGCGGTTCTGGCGCATCGTCGGGCCGGGGCTCGACATGATGCAGACCATGCCGAGCTTCGTCTATCTGATCCCGGCCATCCCGTTCTTCGGCCTGGGCGCGGTGTCGGCCTGCTTCGCCACCATCGTCTTCGCCATGCCGCCGACCATTCGCCTGACCGCGCTCGGCATCATGCAGACGCCGGCCGAACTGGTGGAGGCGGCGGACGCCTTCGGCTCCAGCCGCTGGCAGAAACTGTTCAAGATCCAGCTTCCCCTCGCCATCCCGACCATCATGGCCGGCGTCAACCAGACCATCATGCTGGCGCTGTCGATGGTCGTGATCGCCGCCATGATCGGCGCCGGCGGCCTCGGCGGCGAGGTGTGGCGGGCGATCCAGCGGCTGGAGGCGGGCCAGGGTTTCCAGGCCGGCATCGCCATCGTGGTGCTGGCCGTCATCCTCGACCGCATCACCCAGCACATCGCCCACCACATGCGGCGCGACCGCCAGCAGGGCTGAACCTTCGCCCCCGGGGAGCGGGGCAACGCCTCCGCTTCCGACCATCCCCACCGAGATTGGAGCAAGCGACATGTCATTCCTGGCAAAATTCCTGAAGACGGCGGCCGTCGCCGCCACCACGCTCGGCCTTGCCGCCGGTGCGGCGCAGGCCGAAAAGAAGGACCTCACCATCGCCTATGTCGAATGGTCCGACACCGTGGTCGCCACCAACATCGTCAAGACGGTGCTCGAGGACGCCGGCTACAAGGTCAAGATCGTGCCGCTGTCCGGCGCGGCGATGTGGCAGGCCGTCGCCACCGGCGAGGCCGACGCGATGGTCGCCGGCTGGCTGCCGGCGACGCACGAAGCCTACTACGCCAAGCTGAAGGACAAGGTGGTCAATCTCGGCCCCAACCTCTCCGGCGCCAAGATCGGCTGGGCCGTGCCGACCTATGTCGACATCGCCTCGATCGAGGACATCAAGAAGGACCCGGCTAAGTTCGACGGCAAGGTCATCGGCATCGATCCCGGTGCGGGCCTGATGAAGGCGTCCGAGACGGCGATCAAGGAATATGATCTGCCGGTGACCCTGGTCGAGGGCTCGGACGCCACCATGGTCGCCGCGCTCAAGGACGCCTATGCCAAGAAAGAGCCGATCGTCATCACCACCTGGACGCCGCACTGGATGTTCGCCGAGTGGGACCTGAAGTACCTGGCTGATCCCAAGAACGTGTTCGGCGGCGAGGAGACGGTCAACACCATCGTCTCGACCAAGCTGAAGGAAGAGGCGCCCGAGGCCTACAAGATCCTCGACAACTTCAACCTGTCGCTGGACGACGAGCAGAAGGTGATGGTCGAGAACAACAAGCCCGGCGCCGATCCGGCCGCCACCGCCAAGGCCTGGGTCGCGGCGAACAAGGCCAAGGTCGACGCCTGGATGAAGTGACCCGCGGCCCTGTGGCCGAAAGCATGGGATCGGCGTGCTGAAGCCGATGCGGGCCAGCGGTTCTGCCGCCTGCCCTCCCGGACGGCCCGTGCCGGACATGCTCCGGCGCGGGAAATCCTTCTACTGGGCGGCCGGATCGTTTCGGCCGCCCTTTTTCGTCCCCGGATCGTTGCCGCGGTTCAGGCTCAGGGGCAGGGCTCCCAGAAGCCCTGCGTGCGCTGCGGATTGGTGTAGTACCAGCAATAGTTCGGCTGCGGCGGCGGACCGGCCAGATTGGCGGCCGCGACCCCGGTGAGGAAGCCGAGCGCCGCGCCGGCCGCGACGGCGCCGCCGGGCGGCCAGTAGGGACGCGGATTGACGACAACCACGCCGCCCCCGCGCGGCACCGGGCCGTAATAGCGGCCGGGCCCGTAATAATGGCCGGGGCTCCGGCCCCAGGCGGCCGCGCAGCCGCGTTCGCCACACCCGGCGGCGCGCCACGCGCTCGCTTCCTGCACCGTGCCGACCAGGCCGGCCATCGACAGCACCGCCAGCCCGGCGAGCATGCTCTTTCGGATCATGTTCATCCCCTTCTCAGAATCACGCCCCAGGGCGCCACCTCGGGCGCAGCGGAGTCGCGGTGGTAAGGGGACGCCTTTTCCGGCGACGCGGCAACACGCTTCTTCCGCAAGGTCCGCTCCCGCGCGCGGCAGCCGGCATCCGCGTGCCCTCGCCTGTTTCCGCCGGACCGCTGATTAAACTACGAATAATTACAAAATACGTTCTGTATCAATAAGTTAGAGTCATTCTTCGTTCTTTCCGCGACGGAACGATGCTATCGCACGGCCGTGGGTCGAGGTTCGGAAACCCTCCGACACATTTCCCAGGAGAGTGCACATGAGACGCGCCGTATTCCCCGTGATTCTCGCGGCGACGGTGAGCCTGCCGGCGATGGCCGACCCGCGCGGGATTTCCCCCGCCTCGGTGGAAGCCACGCTCGGCAGCGTGGGCGAGGAAGGCTTCGGCAGCTTCGACCTGTTCCTTCCGATGCTCGGCGACAATGACCGGCTGCTGTTCCTCGACGCCCGCGCCAGCTTCGGCAGCGAGCAGGAGATCGAACAGGGCTCGCTCGGCATCGGCTACCGGTTCCGGCACGACAATGGCTGGGTCTATGGGATCAACGGCTATTTCGACTATCTCAACAGCCAGTACGACAATGGCTTCACCCAGCTCGGCCTCGGCGTGGAAGCGTTGAGCCAGGATTGGGAACTGCGCGCCAATGGCTACCTCCCGGTCGGCGACATCGAGGCGGCGCTGGCCAGCGCCAACGCCGCGCTGGTGGAGGCCGGCCGGCTGATCTTCCGCGCCGGCGAGGAAACCGCGATGCAGGGGTTCGACGGCGAGATCGGCTACCGCCTGCCCTTCCTCACCCCCGACGATCTCACCCAGATCAAGATCTTCGCCGGCGGCTACTGGTACACGGGCGAGGATGTCGAGGACGTGCCGGGCGTCTCCGCCCGCGTGGAACTCTCCCGCGCCGGCCTCCCCGCCTTCGGCAATGGCTCGCGGCTGACCCTCATCGCCGGGCTGACCCATGACGAGCAGTACGACACGCAGGGCATCTTCCTCGCCCGCCTGCGCGTGCCGCTCGGCGACACGTCGGCGCAGGCGCCCTATGACCCGCTCTATCGCCGGGTCGAGCGCTCGGACGCGATCCGCACCCATGTCGGCGCCACCGGCGCGGCCGAAGCGGCGGTCTACACCGAGACCGGCACCGTCGCCGGCCGGGTGGTCGCGATCGGCGCCGCCGACGACGCCGGCACTGTCAATGCGCGGCTGGCGACGGCGGGTGAAGGCGCGCTGGTGCTCGCCTCCGGCACGGTGGACGTCGATTCCACCGTCTCGCTCGGCGCCGGCCAGTTCCTGCTCGGCGGCGGCGGCGCGCTCACCGTGCGCGGCGCGGTGAGCGGCGGCACGGCGGTGTTCCGCAACGCCCTGCCGGCGGCGACGCTGAACGGCACCGACCCGCTCGACGACGTGCTCTCCCTCGATGGCGACCGCAGCGCGGTGGCGGCGCTGTCCATTCGCGGCGGCCGTTCCGGCGTGGTGGCGGAAGGCGTCTCCGGCATCGTGATGCGCGATCTCGACATTGCCGGCACCGCCGAGCACGGCATCTCGCTGGAGAACGTCGCCGGCGCCACGATCGGCACCACCCGCATCCACGATCTCGCCTTCTGTGAGGACAACACGGAATGCGAATGGTCGATCTTCAACCCCAATGTGGTGCGCAATGCCGGCATCGCCGCGCTGGCGGTGGAGGACCTGACCATTCGCGACGTGGCGATGGAGAATGTCACCTACGGCCTGTTCGTCGGCAGCGAGTATGAGGAGATCGACTGGGAGAATGTCGTCACCGGCCAGAGCGGCAACCTCAAGGTCGACAACCTCTCCATCGTCAACAGCCGCCGCGAGGGCATCCTGCTCGTCGGCGTCGAGGGCGCCGCGCTGCGCTCGATCGCCATCGACAATTCCGCTCTGGACCGCTCGATGGACCTGATCGTGCTGCAGAAGACCGCGCATGCCACGCTTGACGACCTCACGCTCAAGGGCGGCATCAACGGGCTGATGTTCGCGTCCTCCTTCAACCTGCCGGGCGAGACCACTGACATCGCGGTCTCCAACGCCTTCATCGAGGACACCTATCGGTCCGGCATCTTCATGAACCCGTCGAGCGACATCCGCTTCGCCAACGTCACCATCGTCAATCCCGGCAGCTATGGCGTGTATTTCTATGGCGACGCCTATGGCTTCGCCGGCGGGCCGGTGACCGGCGTCAGCTTCACCGATGTGGAGGTGATCGGCAGCGGAAGCTCCGCCGTCTATGTCTCGGGCCCGATCCAGGACATTTCCGGCGACATCGCCACCACCGACGTTCCCACCCCCTGCTCGGCCGATGCCGGCGCGTGGTCCGGCACCGAGCTGACCCAGACCGGCGGACAGGTCTTCGCCATCGGCGGCGCCCCCGTCCCGGCCGGCACGCTCTCGGCCTCCTGCGGCCTGTAGGTCCCTCGCGGGCCGGGACGGCATTGCCGCCCCGGCCCCTTGATGCTACGCCCCGGCAAACAGCCGGAGCCCCGCGCCATGACCACACGCCCGCTGATCATTTCCCCCTCCATCCTCGCCTGCGATTTCGCGCGCTTCGGCGAGGAAGTGCGCGCGGTCGACACCGCCGGGGCGGACTGGATCCATATCGACGTGATGGACGGGCATTTCGTGCCCAACATCTCCTTCGGCCCGGACGTGGTGAAGGCGGTCCGCGCCTTCTCCGCCAAGCCCTTCGACGTGCATCTGATGATCGCGCCGGCCGACCCCTATCTCGAAGCCTTCGCCAAGGCCGGCGCCGACCACATCACCGTCCATGCCGAGGCCGGGCCGCACCTGCACCGCTCGCTGCAGGCGATCCGCGCGCTGGGCAAGCAGGCCGGCGTCGCGATCAATCCCGCCACGCCAGCCAGCGCGGTGGAGAACGTGCTCGACCTGATCGACGTCGTCATCGTGATGACGGTGAACCCCGGCTTCGGCGGCCAGGCCTTCATTCCCTCCGTCATGGACAAGGTGGCCCAGCTCTCCGCCCTGATCGGCGAGCGGCCGATCCATATCGAGATCGACGGCGGCGTGACCCGCGACACCGCCGCCGCCTGCATCAAGGCCGGCGCCAATGCGCTGGTGGCGGGCTCAGCGGTGTTCAAGGGCGGCGCCGACGCCTATGCCGGCAACATCGACGCCATCCGCAGCGCCGCCCTGCGGGCGCGCGGCGAACTGGTGTGAACCGGCCGGCGGGCAACGGCGCCGGTTTGTCGTCTTGACGGCGATCTGCTAGAGCGCGGGCAACCCTGTCGCTTGCCGAAAGAGCCGCCCGTGATCCCGCGCTATACCCGCCCCGAAATGGCTGCCATCTGGGAGCCGCAGACCCGCTTCCGCATCTGGTTCGAGATCGAGGCGCACGCCACCGACGCGCTGGCCGAGCTGGGCGTGGTGCCGAAGGAAGCGGCGGCGAAGATCTGGGAGATGGCGAAGGACGCCACCTTCGACGTCGACCGCATCGACGAGATCGAGGCCGTCACCAAGCACGACGTCATCGCCTTCCTCACCCATCTCGCCGAAATCGTCGGCCCCGAGGCGCGCTTCGTCCATCAGGGCATGACCTCCTCCGACGTGCTCGACACCTGCCTCTCGGTGCAGTTGGTGCGCGCCGCCGACATCCTCATCAAGGACGTCGACCGGCTGCTGGCGGCGCTGGAAGCCCGCGCCTTCGAGCACAAGCTCACCCCCACCATCGGCCGTTCGCATGGCATCCATGCCGAGCCGACCACCTTCGGCCTGAAGCTGGCCCAGGCCCATGCCGAGTTTCAGCGCAACCGTGCCCGCCTTGTCGCGGCGCGCGAGGAAGTGGCGACCTGCGCCATTTCCGGCGCCGTCGGCACCTTCGCGCAGATCGACCCGCGCGTGGAAGAGCATGTCGCCGCCAAGATGGGGCTGACGGTCGAGCCGGTCTCGACCCAGGTCATCCCGCGCGACCGCCACGCCGCCTATTTCGCCGCGCTCGGCGTCGTCGCCTCCTCGATGGAGCGGGTGGCGATCGAGATCCGCCATCTCCAGCGCACCGAGGTGCTGGAAGCGGAGGAGTTCTTCTCCGCCGGCCAGAAGGGCTCCTCGGCCATGCCGCACAAGCGCAACCCGGTGCTGACCGAGAACATCACCGGCCTCGCCCGGCTGGTGCGCGGCATGGTCACGCCGGCGCTGGAAAATGTGGCGCTCTGGCACGAGCGCGACATCTCGCATTCCTCGGTGGAGCGGATGATCGGCCCCGACGCGACGGTGACGCTGGACTTCGCGCTGAACCGGCTGGCCGGCGTCATCGAGAAGCTGGTCGTCTACCCCGAGACCATGCAGAAGAACCTCGACCGCCTCGGCGGGCTGGTGCATTCCCAGCGCGTTCTGCTGGCGCTGACGCAGAAGGGCGCGAGCCGCGAGGACGCCTATCGCCTGGTGCAACGCAACGCCATGCCGGTCTGGCGCGGCGAGGGCGAATTCCAGAAGCTGCTGACCGCCGACCCGGATGTGCGCCAGTACCTGTCCGAGGAAGAGATCGCCGAGAAGTTCGACCTCGGCTACCACCTCAAGCATGTCGACACGATCTTCAACCGCGTGTTCGGCCGCAGTTGAACCCCTAAAACGAAAAGAGGCCGGAGCAGCTCCGGCCTCTCTCGCTAGCGAAATAGCGGGCGCTCAGCGCCAGCCGCCGCGACCACCGAAGCCACGTCCGCCGCCGAAACCGCCGCCGCGGACGATAATCGGGCGTGGACCCATGCCGGGACGACCGCCCCACCCGGGACGCCCTCCCCAACCCGGACGGCCGGGGCGCGGGCCCCAACCAGGACGCGGCCCCCAAACCGGGCGCGGACCCCAGCCGGGACGCGGGCGCCAACCGGGCCTCGGCCCCCAGCCCGGGCGCGGACCCCAGCCCGGGCGCCCACCCCACCAGACCGGGCGCGGGCGCCAGCCCGGGCCGTAATAGCCCCAGCCGGGACCGGGGCCGTAATAGCCGCCACCCCAACCCGGACCCCAGGCGGAACCGGCCACCGCGCCGAGCGCGAAGGCCCCGACGCCGAGCGCCACATCGTCGGCGACATAGTTGGGACCGACCATCACGGTCTGGTTTCCGCCGGCGAGATAGCTGGCGCTCACCCAGCCGCCGGCCGCCTGGCACCAATTGCCCCGGCAGCCGCCGACAGCGACCCGGGTACCACCCGGCAATGTGCGGATGACACGATAATTTGTCCCCGGGCCGCTGCGCACGTTCAGATCGCGCGTCACCACGGCCGCCGAAGCGGCGCTGAACGCCGCCCCGCTGACGAGAAGACTGGCGGCCAGCGCCAGCGACTTGATGAGTTTCATGCAAACCTCCCTGCGGGAGCGCCTTGAGTGCCACGTTGCCCGGCGGCCCCGACCGAATTCTATTCTCGATATCAATCGAATCCGGCGAAATTGGTTGCATTACCTAACAGCGGGAAACGCGGGACCCCGCCGTGCCGGGCTCGCTACCCGGGCGTCTCGGTGCGCGGTTCTCGGCGCCGCTGTTGGCGCGCGTGTCTCAAAGGGCGGGAGAGGTCAGCCGGGCGCTCCAGCCACATCGCTGCCGGCGCAGCGCCACTCGCCGCTGCGTCACGGTCGGGCTCACGGCGGGCCGCAGGGCACGGCGCCGCCCGCCGGCACACGGCGAGAAGGCACTCTAAGAGGGTCGAGCCGGGGCAGCGCGCCCGGCTCGATGCTCACCGAAGGCTGTGGGTCAGCCTTCCGTCCTCAGCGTCTCGATCGCCGCCGCCAGCAGTTCATCCATGGTGCGGCGGATGCGATGCTCGGAAACGTCGATGGACTTGGCGTCGAAATCCGCCCTCAGCTTGCGGTAGACGTCTTCCTCGCCGGCCTCTTCGAGGTCGGCGGCAACGACGGACGCGGCATAGGCGGTCGCCTCTTCGCCGGTCAGGCCGAGCTTCTCCGCCGCCCACAGGCCAAGTGCCCGGTTGCGACGGGCCAGCGCCTTGAAGCGCAGGTTCTGGTCGTGGGCGTACTTGGCTTCGAACGCATCTTCGCGGTCGTCGAACGTGCTCATGTGATCGCCCCGTGTCTCGCTAATGCGCGGCTTGATTATCGCGACGCCGTCCCCAAATCAACGCCTCGACACGTCGCTCGCCGCCCCTACGTCAATGTGACGCTTATCGGCGGCTGGCGCCGGAGAGCGGCGCGAGCGCACGGGAAGGCTGCGACGCCATCGCTTGCGGCGCCGTTTGTATCCGCCCCCCCGATGGGCTAGTGTCCGCGCGTGGGTGTCAGCACCAATGCGAGACGAATCGTCAGAGCGCCGAGAATTCGCGCAGACGTGCGGCGCCCCCAGCCGTGAACCCGGAACCGGAGCCCCGGCATCCTAATGGACTTCCTCAACCGACGGTACCCACCCATGAGCCGCCGCCGCCGCATTTATGAAGGTAAGGCGAAGGTCCTCTATGAAGGCCCTGAGCCCGGCACCCTGATCCAGCACTTCAAGGACGACGCCACCGCCTTCAACAACAAGAAGCACGACGTCATCGACGGCAAGGGCGTGCTGAACAACCGAATCTCGGAATATGTCTTCCTGAGACTGAACGAGATCGGTGTCCCCACGCATTTCATCAAGCGGCTGAACATGCGCGAGCAGCTCATCCGCGAGGTCGAGATCATCCCGCTGGAAGTCGTCGTGCGCAATGTCGCCGCCGGCTCGCTGTCGACCCGTCTCGGCATCGAAGAGGGCACCCAGCTGCCGCGCTCGATCATCGAGTTCTACTACAAGAACGACGCGCTCAACGACCCGCTGGTCTCGGAAGAGCACATCACCGCGTTCGGCTGGGCCACCACCCAGGAAATCGACGACATCATCGCCCTGGCGATACGCGTCAACGACTTCCTGTCCGGCCTCTTCCTCGGCGTCGGCATCCGTCTTGTGGACTTCAAGATGGAATGCGGCCGCCTGTGGGAAAACGACATGATGCGCATCGTCGTCGCCGACGAGATCAGCCCGGATTCGTGCCGGCTGTGGGACATCAAGTCGAACGACAAGCTCGACAAGGACCGCTTCCGCCGCGACCTGGGCGGGCTGGTCGAAGCTTATTCGGAAGTCGCCCGTCGCCTCGGCATCATGTCCGAGAACGAGCGCGTCCAGACCGGCGGCCCGGTTCTGGTGAAGTCCGAGCCCGAGGAGTGAGATTGCCGGATACGAAATGCGCTGCCCTCGGGTCAGCCATTCCGCATTCCAGCATTGAGCCGTTCGCGGCCAAATGGTAGGCGGGGGCCTCAAAGCCCCCGTTTCTGTTTTTCCGATGCTTCCGTCGCACGAACGTCCCCGAGAGTGATTCCATGAAGGCGCGCGTCCTCGTCACCCTGAAATCCGCCGTGCTCGACCCGCAGGGCAAGGCCATCGAGGGCGCCCTGCGCTCGCTCGGCGTACCCGGCGTCTCCAGCGTCCGCCAGGGCAAGGTGTTCGACGTCGAGATGGAGACCAGCGACCCGGCCAAGGCCGAGGCGACGCTCAAGGACGCCTGCGAGAAGCTGCTCGCCAATACGGTGATCGAAACCTACCGCATCGAGCTGGTGGGCTGAGGACGATGAAATCCGCCGTCCTCGTCTTTCCCGGCTCAAATCGCGAGCGCGATGCCGCGCGCGCGCTCGAACGGGTTTCGGGCGTCAAGCCCGCCATGGTCTGGCACGCCGACACCGCGCTCCCCGCCGGCACCGATCTCGTGGTGCTGCCCGGCGGCTTCTCCTATGGCGACTATCTGCGCTGCGGCGCCATCGCCGCCCGCGCGCCCATTATGGACGCCGTGCGCGCCCATGCCGCGCGCGGCGGCCTCGTGCTCGGCATCTGCAACGGCTTCCAGATCCTGTGCGAGAGCGGGCTGCTGCCCGGCGTGCTGGTGCGCAATGCGCGCCTGCGCTTCATCTGCCGCGAGGCGCTGCTGAAGGTCGAGCGCAACGACACGCCGTTCACCCGCCGCTATGCGCGGGGCGCCATCGTGCGCTATCCCGTGGCCCATGGCGAGGGCAACTACACCGCCGACGCGGCAACGCTGAAGCGGCTGGAGGACGAGGGCCGCGTGCTGTTCCGCTATGTGATGCCGGACGGCCGGCGCGATGACGCGCAGGTGCTCAACGGCGCCGCCAACTCCATTGCCGGCATCGTCTCGGAGAAGCTGAACGTGCTTGGCCTGATGCCGCACCCCGAGAATCATGTCGACCCGCTGGTCGGCCCGACCGACGGGCGCGCTTTGTTCGAGAGCCTCGTCGGCGCGCTGGAGAAGGCGTGACACCCGCCCTCGCCCGCCCTGCCCGACCGCGAAACGGAATGACGGCCTTCGCATGACCCCCTCCGAACCGAAAATCACTCCCGAACTCGTCGCCGAGCATGGCCTCAAGCCGGACGAGTATGAGCGCATCCTGAAGCTGATCGGCCGCGAGCCGAGCTTCACCGAGCTCGGCATCTTCTCGGCGATGTGGAACGAGCACTGCTCGTACAAATCCTCCCGCCTGCACCTGCGCGGCCTGCCGACCAAGGCGCCATGGGTGATCCAGGGCCCGGGTGAGAATGCCGGCGTCATCGACATCGGCGATGGCAAGGCCGCCGTGTTCAAGATGGAGAGCCACAACCACCCCTCCTATATCGAGCCGCATCAGGGCGCGGCGACCGGGGTCGGCGGCATCCTGCGCGACGTGTTCACCATGGGCGCGCGCCCGATCGCGTCACTGAACGCGCTGCGCTTCGGCGACCCCAAGCACCCGCGCACCCGCCATCTGGTGGGCGGCGTCGTCAGCGGCATCGGTTCCTACGGTAACTCCTTCGGCGTGCCCACCGTGGGCGGGCAGGTCGGCTTCCACACCCGCTATGACGGCAATTGCCTGGTCAACGCCATGGCGGTCGGCCTCGCCGATGCCGACAAGATCTTCTACGCCAAGGCGACCGGCATCGGCCTGCCGGTGGTCTATCTCGGCTCCAAGACCGGCCGCGACGGCATCCACGGCGCCACCATGGCCTCCGCCTCCTTCGGCGAGGATGCCGAGGAGAAGCGCCCGACCGTGCAGGTCGGCGACCCGTTCGCCGAGAAGCTGCTGCTGGAAGCCTGCCTGGAGATCATGGAGGCCGGCTGCGTCGTCGCGATCCAGGACATGGGCGCCGCCGGCCTCACCTCCTCGGCGGTGGAGATGGGCGCCAAGGGCGGGCTCGGCATCGAGCTCGACCTCGACAACGTGCCCTGCCGCGAAGAGGGCATGAGCGCCTATGAGATGATGCTCTCGGAGAGCCAGGAGCGCATGCTCATGGTGCTGGCGCCGGGCAAGGAAGAGCAGGCCGAGGCGATCTTCCGCAAATGGGGGCTCGACTTCGCCATTGTCGGCCGCACCACCGACACGCTGCGCTTCATCGTCAGGCACAAGGGCGAGGTGAAGGCCGACCTGCCGATCAAGGAGCTGGGCGACGAAGCCCCGCTCTATGACCGCCCCTGGGTGGAAACTCCCAGGCAGGTGCCTATCGACCCCGCCTCGCTCGACATCACCGCCACCCTCCCCGGCGCACTGGAGCGGCTGATCGGCTCGCCCGACTTCGCCTCCAAGCGCTGGGTGTGGGAGCAGTACGACCATCTGATCCTCAACAACACCGCGCAGCGCCCGGGTGGCGATGCCGCCGTGGTGCGGGTCGAGGACGGCCCCAAGGGCCTCGCCATGACCTGCGACGTCACCCCGCGCTATTGCGAGGCCGACCCGTTCGAGGGCGGTAAGCAGGCGGTGGCGGAAGCCTGGCGCAATCTCACCGCCGTCGGTGCCCGGCCGCTGGCGCTGACCGACAACCTCAATTTCGGCAATCCCGAAAAGCCGGAGATCATGGGCCAGCTGGTCGGCTGCCTGCGCGGCATCGGCGCGGCGGCCAAGGAACTGGAGTTCCCGGTCGTCTCCGGCAATGTCAGCCTCTACAACGAGACCAATGGCCGCGGCATCCTGCCGACGCCGACCATTGGCGGCGTCGGGGTGCTCGACGACATCGCCAAGATGGCCACGCTGGACTTCAAGGCGAATGGCGAGACCATTCTCGTGCTCGGCGTCACCACGGGATGGCTCGGCCAGTCCGCCTTCCTGTCGGAAATCCTCGACCGCGAGGACGGCGCCCCGCCGCCGGTCGACCTGGCGCTGGAGCGCAGGACCGGCGACCTCGTGCGCACCCTCATCGCCGACGGGCTGGTCACCGCGGTGCACGACGTCTCCGACGGCGGCCTGCTGGTGGCGCTGGCGGAGATGGCGCTGGCCTCGGGCATCGGCGCCAGCCTCGCCATCCCGTCGCCGGAGATGAACCCGTTCGCCTACTGGTTTGGCGAGGACCAGGCCCGCTACATCGTCACGGTGGAGGGCAGCGCCAAGGCGCTGGTGCTGCGCCGGGCGGAAATGGCCGGGGTAAGCATCGCCAAGCTCGGCACCACGGGCGGCGACCGATTGAATATCCCGGGCGAGCGCCCAATTGTAATCGACGCGCTGCGCGAGCGGCACGAGGCTTGGCTGCCCATCTATATGGGCGCGGGCCTGATGTGAGGGAACCCGACCAATGGCGATGGAAGCAGGCGAGATCGAACGGCTGATCAAGGAAGGGCTGCCGGATGCCTCGGTCGAGATCCGCGATCTTGCTGGCGACGGCAATCACTATGCCGCGACCGTGATTGCCGAGAGCTTCCGCGGCAAAAGCCGCGTGCAGCAGCATCAGATGGTCTATGCGGCGCTGAAGGGCCAGATGGGCGGCATATTGCACGCCCTCGCGCTTCAGACCAATGTACCCGACTGAAGGCGGCCGGCTCTCTGACCCGCAGCCGCCACGACACCCTCTCGCGAGGCCCGCAAGGGCGAAAGGCAATGCCATGAGCATTCAGGATTTCATCGACAGCCAGGTGAAGAGCAACGACGTCGTCGTGTTCATGAAGGGCACGCCGCAGTTCCCGATGTGCGGCTTCTCCGGCCAGGTGGCGCAGATCTTCAACCTGCTCGGCGTCGACTACAAGGGCATCAACGTCCTCGATTCCGACGAGATGCGCACCGGCATCAAGGAATACACCTCCTGGCCCACCATTCCGCAGGTCTTTGTCAAGGGCGAGTTCGTCGGCGGCTGCGACATCGTGCGCGAGATGTACCAGTCCGGCGAGTTGCAGACGCTGCTGGAAGAGAAGGGCGTCGTCGTCATGGGCAAGGCGACGGCCTGAGCCGGACGACGGCCAGTTACGCCTCTGTTGAGCCGCCCTCCGGGGCGGCTTTTTCGTACCCGCCAGCCCTGCCCAACAAAAAAGCCGCCCCGAAGGGCGGCTTTTCGTCTCGCGCGATCCGCCGAGGGATCAGCGCGAATAGAATTCGACCACGAGGTTGGGCTCCATCACCACCGGATAGGGCACCTCGTTGAGCTCCGGGATGCGGGCGAACTTCGCCGTCATCTTGGAGTGGTCGACCTCGAGATAGTCCGGGGTGTCGCGCTCGCCGGAGGCGACGGCTTCCAGCACCAGCACGAGCTGGCGGGAGGCTTCCTTGACCTCGATCACATCGCCGACCTTCACCTGGTAGGACGGGATGTTGACGCGGCGGCCGTTCACCTTGATGTGGCCGTGGCTCACGAACTGGCGGGCGGCGAACACGGTGGGGACGAACTTGGCGCGGTAGATCACCGCGTCGAGGCGGCGCTCCAGCAGGCCGATCAGGTTGGCGCCGGTGTCGCCCTTGAGGCGCGAAGCCTCGACATAGACCGCATAGAACTGCTTCTCGCCGATCGAGCCGTAATAGCCCTTCAGCTTCTGCTTGGCGCGCAGCTGCACGCCGAAGTCGGAGAGCTTGCCCTTGCGGCGCTGGCCATGCTGGCCGGGGCCGTATTCACGCTTGTTGATGGGGCTCTTCGGGCGGCCCCAGATGTTTTCGCCCATACGGCGGTCAAGCTTGTGCTTGGCCGAAACGCGCTTGCTCATGCGCAGGTCCTCTCGCATATCGTTGCGGGTTGGATCGCGCCCCCTCCTCTACCCCCGTTTCGGGAGCCGACAGGATCTTTCCGAACGCGCCGGACCGACCCACGGGTGCGTGAAACATCAAGCGGGGCCGTTTCCAGCCCCGCGAGTGGGCGGGTGAATAGGCGCAAAAGGCCGGAAGGTCAAGGCCTGGAGCGGGGAAACGTCATCGCCCCGTCACGCCGCACCGTAATTCTACCTCCCCTGCCTCAGCGCCGCCAGCACGTCGAGGCCGGCATAGCCGTCCGGTTTGACGCCCATCCGGCGCTGGAAATTCGCCACCGCGCGCATCGTCATGTTGCCGACCCGGCCATCGACGCCGCCGGTGTCGAGCCCCGCCCTGGTCAGCCGGCGCTGCACTTCCTGGATCTCCGCCAGCGTCAGCGGCCGCTCGCCGCCGGGAAACGGCGTGATGAACGGCTCCCCGCCCAGCACCCGGTCGCCGAGATGGCAGACCGCGAGCGCGTAGTTCATCGACGGGTTGTAGCTGCGCACGGCATAGAAATTCTGCGTCAGCAGGAAGCACGGGCCCTGCGTCCCCACCGGCGCCCACAGCCGCGCCCGCGCCTTGGGCAACGCGAAGCGTCCGCCCCCGGCCGGCGTCACGCCGAGCTTCGCCCAGCCCTCGACGGTGCGCCACGCCCTGGCGTCGGCATATTTCGTCGGCACCCCGTCCATCCTTACCTCGAAGCCCCAGGGCAACCCGCGCTGGTACTTGCCGCGCTTGATGAGGTAGAGCGACGAGCCGGCCAGCGCGTCCGGCACGCTGTAGGGCGAAGGGTGGCCATCGCCGTCATAGTCGACGCCGAGATTGAGCCAGACCTCCGGCATCCACTGGGTGTGCCCCATGGCGCCGGCCCAGGAGCCGAGCATCTCGTCCGGCGCGCCCCAGCCGCGCTGGACGATGGCCAGCGCGTTGAGGAACTCGACCTCCCAGTATTTGCGCCGGCGCGGCTCGCCCCAGGCCAGCGCCGCCAGCGAGGGGAACACCGGCTTCATGTGGTCGGGGTCCGTGACCAGTTCGCCGAAGGCGCTCTCCATGCCCCACAGGCCGAGCAGCACGTCCGGCTCGACGCCGAAATCCTTTTGCAGACGCCTCATCAGCGCCGCGTTCTGCGTCGCCGCCGCCCGGCCGGTCATCAGCCGCCAGTCGGAAATGCGGCGGTTGAGATACTGCCAGAGCTGTTCGCGGAATTCCGGCTGCGCGCTCTCCTTGGCGTAGACGGAAATATCGGGCCGCAACCCACCGGTCACCCGGTCATACACCGCATCGGAGATGCCCTTGGCGCGGGCACGACCGCGAAATTCGGCGATCCACACCTCGAATCGCTGCTTTGCCTGCTGCGCCGGCGCCGCGCCCGCACCGAGGGCGAGCATGCCGAGACCAGCCCCCGCCCCCAGCAGCAATCGCCTGCGGCTCAAGGGGGCGGCGAGCCTCGCCGCCGGGAACATGGATGCGTGATAAGCGTCGCGGTCGCGGGTCACGTCGATTCTCCTGCCGTACCGGCATGCTGGGCAGGGATCGCGGCAGGGGCAAGGCCGCAACGCATTCGCCTCAGGCCGGCGTCGGCGCCGCCATCGACACGATCTCGCCGGCCCGGGTACGGCGCCCGCCAATGCGCGCGACCAGCGCCGGGTCGAGCGGCTGGCCGGTCGAGAACAGCCGCATCGGCGCCGGGCTTGCGGCGAAGCCGACCGGGCCGAGCAGCGAGGACAGCCGCCGGGCGATCGCCGGGGCCGGGTCGAGCCAGCGCACCGGCCAGGGCGCGACCTTCTGCAGCCGGTCCAGCAGCAGCGGGTAATGCGTGCAGGCAAGCACCACCGTGTCGGTGCGCGCCCGCCCCTCGCGCACGAAGGCCGGGGCGATCTCGGCGGCGATCTCCTCGTCGCTGACCGCCTCGCCGCGCATGGCCGCTTCCGCCAGCGGCGCCAGCCGGGTGGAGCCCACCAGCGCCACATGGCAATCGCCGGCGAAATCGCGGATCAGCTTCTGAGTGTAGTCGCGCTTCACCGTGCCCGGCGTGGCCAGCACGCTGACCTCGCGCGTCAGCGAGTTCTCGCAGGCCGGCTTGATCGCCGGCACCGTGCCGACGAAGGGAATGGCGAAACGCGCCCGCAGCGGCGGCAGCACCAGCGTCGAGGCGGTGTTGCAGGAAATGACCACCGCATCCGGCGCCGTGCGGGCGATGAGCGATTCCATCACCGCCATCACCCGGGCGACGAGATCGTCCTCGCTCAGCGCACCATAGGGAAAGGCGGCATCGTCGGCGGCATAGACGAAGCGCGCATCCGGCCGTGTGCGCGCCAGCTCGCGGAACACCGAAAGGCCGCCGAGACCGGAATCGAACACCAATATGGTCGGCGCGCGCAAGGCGGCGGCAGGCGGGTGAAGCGGCAGAGACGACACGGCGACAGCCCCGTTGGACGAAGCGGGTGACGAGGCGCCGCGCAGGCCGGCAGCGGATACGGGAGACGCTTCGATACGCATCTGATGTCCTCCATCCCGGGCATCATTGTGGCGCATCTTGGTGAACGCTTCGTTGCGCTCCCTCAGCCTTCCGTTTCGCCGCCCGCGCGCGGCTCGTTGCGCCCCTCCAGTCGCGCGGCCGTGCGCGCCTCGCGCATCCGCCGCCCCTCAACCAGCGCCGCCACCATGCCGTGCAGCGTGGCGATGTCCTGCCGCGTCAGCCCGACCCGGTGGAAGATGTTGCGGATATTGCGGATCGTCACCGGCTTCTTCTCCGGCGAGCGGAAGAACAGGGCCTCGTCCAGTTCGCGCTCCACATGGTCGAAAAAGGCGAGCAGGTCCGCCTTGTCGGCGATCGGGTATCGGTCCGGCTGCTGGAACGGCAGCGCCCCGCCCGAGGCCAGCTTGAACCATTCATAGGCGACGACCGCGACCGCCATGCCGAGATTGAGCGAGGCGAAGGCGGGGTTCACCGGCAGGGTGAGGATGACGTCGGCAAGCGACACCTCCTCGGTATAGAGCCCGGTGCGCTCGCGCCCGAACACCAGCCCCACCTGCTCGCCGCCATTGATGCGCACCGCCGTCTCCGCGGCCACCGCGTCGGCGGCGAGCACGGATTTCTGCATGCCGCGCTCGCGCGCGGTGGCGGCGGCGACGAAGTTGAGGTCGGCCAGCGCAGCGCGAAGGTCGGGAAATATCTCGGCATGGTCGAGGATGCGGTCGGCCCCGGAGGCGAAGGTCACCGCCTTGGGGTTGGGCCAGCCCTCGCGCGGATTGACGATGCGCAGCCGCGACAGGCCGAAATTGCCCATGGCGCGCACGGCCGAGCCGATATTCTCGCCGAGCTGCGGCTCGACCAGAATGACCACCGGCCCGCTTTCCGGCCAGGGCTTGGTGCTGTCGGTGCCGGCGCCGGACATCGCGGTTTCCTCGCTTCATCGCCATTGGGGAAGGGTCGTTCATATAGCCGCGCCGGGCGCGCTTGCGAAGCCGGCAGGCCGCGCCGCGCCCGAGCGGCTGCATATCCGCTCCACCGCATACCAGATGCCAGCAGCCATTGGTGGAGAAGCGCCGCCGGGGCGCCGGTTTCGCCGAAAATTGGCCCGCTACCTGCTTTCCCTGTGCGGCCCGGCGCGGTATCACCCGCGCATCCCGGCGTCTGCCCGCGCGGACACGCGCCGCGACCCCTCCGACAACGATTTCCGTGCGAGGTGACAATTCATGGCGAAGATCAAGGTGGCGAATCCGGTCGTCGAGCTCGACGGCGACGAGATGACCCGGATCATCTGGCAGTACATCAAGGACAAGCTGATCCATCCCTATCTCGACGTGCCGCTCGAGTATTACGACCTCGGCGTCGAGAACCGCGACGCGACCGCCGACCAGGTCACCATCGACGCCGCCGAGGCGATCAAGCGCGTGGGCGTGGGCGTGAAATGCGCCACCATCACCCCCGACGCCGGCCGCATGACCGAATACAACCTCAAGAAGATGTGGCGTTCGCCCAACGGCACGATCCGCAACATCCTCGGCGGCGTGATCTTCCGCGAGCCGATCATCTGCAAGAACGTGCCGCGCCTCGTGCCGGGCTGGACCCAGCCGATCATCGTCGGCCGCCACGCCTTCGGCGACCAGTACCGCGCCACCGACTTCCTCGTTCCCGGCAAGGGCACGCTGACCATCAAGTTCGTCGGCGACGACGGCCAGGTGATCGAGCACGAGGTCTATAAGTACCCCGGCGCCGGCGTCGCGCTGTCCATGTACAATATCGACGAATCCATCGTTGAGTTCGCGCGCGCCTCGCTGAACTACGGCCTGATGCGCAAATACCCGGTGTATCTCTCCACCAAGGACACCATCCTCAAGCAGTATGACGGCCGTTTCCGCCAGCTCTTCCAGGAAATCTACGAGGCCGAGTTCAAGGCCGAGTTCGAGAAGCACAAGATCTGGTACGAGCACCGGCTGATCGACGACATGGTCGCCTCGGCGCTGAAATGGTCGGGCGGTTATGTCTGGGCCTGCAAGAACTACGATGGCGACGTGCAGTCCGACATCGTGGCGCAGGGCTTCGGTTCGCTCGGCCTGATGACCTCGGTGCTGATGACGCCGGACGGCAAGACCGTGGAAGCCGAGGCCGCCCACGGCACGGTGACGCGCCACTATCGCGAGCACCAGAAGGGCAAGGAGACCTCGACCAACTCCATCGCCTCGATCTTCGCCTGGACCCGCGGCCTCGCCCATCGCGCCAAGCTCGACGACAACGCCGAACTCGCCGCCTTCTGCGCCACGCTGGAGAAGGTGTGCGTCGACACGGTCGAGAGCGGCGACATGACCAAGGACCTCGCGCTCCTGGTCGGTGCCGACCAGAAGTGGCTCTCCACCACCGGCTTCCTCGACAAGGTGTCCGAGAATCTGGGCAAGGCGCTCACCTGAGCGCCGAGGGCTCTTCGGCAACGGACCGGGACGCGCCTCGCGCCCCGGCTCCCCCCTCCGGCCAGATGTAGCTGCCGCCGGCAGGCCGCGCCCCGCCGGAAGCCGGAAGGCCACGGCCCGCGATCGCCGGCCGCATTCGCCTGCCGGGCGGAAGCGCCGGATCGAGGTCGCCGCAAAGGTTCTGGTTTCGTGAATCTACGCGTTTTCTTGACGCGAACCGGTATCCGCTTCGCTCGAAAACGCCCTAGGATTCCGTCGGCGTCCCGCCGGGGTCGAGCTCCGGGCCACTCAATTCGCCATCGGCGATATCGGCGCTGCGCCGCACCGCCTGCGGCCCCCCCTCATCCCTCGCCATGGCGCGGATGCGCTTGCCGATTTCCGGATGCCGCCGGATCACGTCCGCCAACGCGTCCGCCTCCAGCATCAGCAGCATGCAGCGCGTGCGCGCCCGTGCGGTCGCCGCGCGGCGCGCCTGGTGCAGCAGCGCCATCTCGCCGAAGAACTGCCCCTCGCCGAGCAGATGCAGGTCGTCGGCGAATTCCAGTTCCACCTCGCCCGAGGCGATGAAATACATCGAGCGCGCGACATCGCCGCGGCGGGCGATCACCTCTCCGGGCTGGGCGGTATGGGCCGAGAGCATCTTGTGGATCTCCCCGATACCCGAGGCATCGAGATCGGCGAACAGCGGCACCCGCGCCACCATGCCCCAGGTGATGACGAAATCGCGGCGCTTGATGACATCGACGAAGGAGGTCGCGATGATGCCCACCGGCAGGGCGATCATCACGATGCCCGTCACCATGGTGATGCTGGCGATGATCCGCCCGGGGACAGTGACGGGGTAGACGTCGCCATAGCCGACCGTGGTCACCGTCGCCATCGCCCACCACATCGCCGCCGGAATCGAGCCGACATGCTCGGGCTGGACATGGCCCTCCGCGACATACATCGCCGTGGCCGCCACGAGGACCGCGGCGGAAAGCAGCCAGAAGCACGCCATCAGCGACTGTCGCTCGCGGTGCAGCACTTCGAGCAGCGACTGCATGCCCGGCGAATAGCGCACCAGCTTGACGAAGCGCAGCAGCCGGAAGATGGCCAGCGTGACGAGATTGACCCCGAACAACGCCGACACCACGAAAGGCAGCCAGGCGACGAGATCGACGATCGCCACCGGCGTGCGGGCATAATGCAGCCGCGCCCGCAGCGGCGACAGGCCGCGATAGCGCGGATTCTCCGGCGCCACCCAGATACGCAGCATGTATTCGACGGCGAAGACGAGAAGCGACGCCCGCTCAAAGGCGAGGAAGGCGAAATAATCCCGCAAGAACAGGCTCGGCACCGTCTCCAACACGGCGACGAGGACGTTCAGCGCGATCAGCACGATCAGGCCGATCTCGACCCTTTGCGCCGTCCGGTCATGGGCGGCATCGCGCTCCAAAATCTCGTAGCAACGCCGGCGCCGCGCGCGCCACCCGGACGCCGTGAACCAGCCGCCCTCGCGCCTGTGCGCCGTCATGAACGGCCACTCCCCTCGCCGCCCGCGGCGTTCAGCCGGCCAGCGCGCTCTCGATGGCCGCCAGCGCCTCACCGGCGCGCGCGCCGTCCGGGCCACCGGCCTGCGCCATGTCCGGCCGGCCGCCGCCGCCCTTGCCGCCGAGCGCCTCCGCCCCGCGGCGCACCAGCGCCACCGCGTCGAAGCGGCCGGTGAGATCCTCGGTCACGCCGACGACGAGGCCCGCGCGCCCCTCCTCGGTGACGCCGACAATGGCGACGACCCCCGAGCCGATGCGCTTCTTGCCCTCGTCGACCAGGCTCTTGAGGTCCTTCGGCTCGATGCCGGTGACCTCGCGTGCCAGCAGCTTCACCTCGCCCACCATGCGCAGCGGCTCCTCGGCCGAGTCGCCACCGCCCATGGCGAGCTTGCGCCGCGCCTCGCCGAGCTCGCGCTCCAGCCGGCGGCGCTCCTCGATCAGCTGCGAAATACGCCCCTCCACCTCGCCGACCGGCGCCTTGAGCAGGCCCGCCGCCGCGTGCAGCGCCTGGCGGTCGGCGCTCAGCGCATGGCGGGCGGCGTCGCCCGTCATCGCCTCGAGCCGGCGGACGCCGGCGCCGACGGCGCTTTCGCCAACGAGGCTGATGAGGCCGATATCGCCGGTGCGCCCCACATGGGTGCCGCCGCACAGTTCGACCGAATAGGGGGCGCCATTGCCCGGATCGGTACCCATGGTGACGACCCGGACCTCCTCGCCATACTTCTCGCCGAACAGCGCCCGCGCGCCGGACGCGATGGCGTCGTCGACCGCCATCAGCCGGGTCACCACCGGCTCGTTGCGCAGCACGACGCGGTTGGCGATGTCCTCCACCTGGCGCAGTTCGGCCTCGTCCACCGGCTTGGGGTGGGAGAAGTCGAAGCGCAGCCGGTCGGGGGCCACCAGAGACCCCTTCTGGGCGACGTGGTCGCCGAGCACGCGGCGCAGCGCCTCGTGCAGCAAATGGGTGGCCGAGTGATTGGCGCGGATCGACTGACGGCGCCCGGCATCCACCGCGAGAGCGACCGCGGTGCCGACCGCGAGCGCCCCGCTCTCGACCTCGACCTCGTGGACCAGCAGGTCGCCGAGCTTCTTCTGCGTGCCGGTGACGCGGGCGCGCAGCCCATCCTCGCCGGTCAGCACGCCGGTGTCGCCGACCTGGCCGCCGGATTCGCCATAGAACGGCGTCTGGTTGAGCACCACCAGCCCGGTGGCGCCGGCCCGCAGTTCCGCGATCCGCTGCCCATCGGCGACAAGCGCCGTCACCGTGCCTTCGGCGGCCTCGGTGTCGTAGCCGAGGAACTCGCTGGCACCGGCATCCTCGCGCACCGAGAACCACACCGCGTCGGTCGCCGCCTCGCCGGAACCCGACCAGGAGGCCCGGGCCTCGGCGCGCTGGCGCTCCATCGCGACATTGAAGGCGTCGACGTCGACGCCGACGCCGCGCGCCCGCAGCGCGTCCTCGGTGAGGTCGAGCGGGAAGCCGAAAGTGTCGTAGAGCTTGAAGGCGGTCTCGCCGGAGAATTTGGCGCCGGCGCCGAGGCCCTCGCTCTCGGTCTCGAGAATAGCGAGGCCACGCTCCAGCGTCTTGCGGAACCGGGTCTCCTCCAGCCGCAGCGTCTCCGACACCAATTGCTCGGCGCGGACGATCTCGGGATAGGCGCGGCCCATCTCGCGCACCAGCACTGGCACCAGCCGGTACATCAGCGGGTCGCGCGCGCCGAGCAGCTGGGCGTGGCGCATGGCGCGGCGCATGATGCGGCGCAGCACGTAGCCGCGGCCCTCATTCGAGGGCAGCACGCCATCGGCCACCAGGAAGGTGGCCGCGCGCAGATGATCGGCGATGATGCGGTGGCTCGCCTTCTGCGAACCGTCGGCCGGCACGTCGGTGAGTTCCTCGACGGCGCCGGTGAGCGCGCGCATGAGGTCGATCTCGTAATTGTCGTGGGTGCCCTGCAGCACCGCGGAAATGCGCTCGAGACCCATGCCGGTGTCGATCGAGGGCCGCGGCAGGCGCAAGCGCTCGCCGCCCGGCATCTGCTCGAACTGCATGAACACGAGATTCCAGATCTCGATGAAGCGGTCGCCATCGGCGTCGGGCGAGCCGGGCGGGCCGCCGGCGATATGCGCGCCGTGATCGTAGAAGATTTCCGAGCACGGACCGCAGGGGCCGGTGTCCCCCATCTGCCAGAAATTGTCGGAGGTGGCGATGCGGATGATCCGGGAATCGTGCAGGCCGGCGATCCGCTTCCACAGGTCGAAGGCCTCGTCATCCTCGTGATAGACGGTGACCAGCAGCTTCTCGACCGGCAGTTCGAATTCGCGGGTGATCAGGTTCCACGCGAACGCGATGGCATCTTCCTTGAAATAGTCGCCGAAGGAAAAATTGCCGAGCATCTCGAAGAAGGTGTGATGCCGCGCCGTATAGCCGACATTGTCGAGATCATTGTGCTTGCCGCCGGCACGCACGCATTTCTGCGAGGTGACCGCCCGCGAATAAGGCCGCTTCTCGATGCCGGTGAAGACGTTCTTGAACTGCACCATCCCGGCATTGGTGAACATCAATGTCGGGTCGTTGCGCGGCACGAGCGGGGAGGAATCGACCACCTGATGCCCGTTGCGGGCAAAATAGTCGAGGAAGGTCGAACGTATCTCGTTAACGCCGCTCATGAACCCGGGTCCGCCGATGACAGATACCGACGCCGCAGGCGCGCCGGCCCGCGCCATCCGGCGCGGCGCTTCGGTTCTAACGAGGCGCCAACACCTTGTCCAGAAAGCAGGCCGACGCCGTCCAAGCCTCGGTGGCTAACCCGGCGGCGACCTCGCCGCGCCGCAGCTTCCGGCAAGTGGCCGGCCGCCGCATCCCGCAAGGACACCCCCGCCGGCGGACGAGGAGCCGGCGGTGCGGGCAGCCCTCGCGAAGCCGCCGCTACCGGACGGACAAGGGGCGCCGAGGCCCACGCGCCGGGGCGCCGCCCGTCCCCACGCGCTCACTCACTCCTCGCTGTCATCCTCCTCGCCGCCCGATTCGCCGGCGAGAATCTGCTCGGCGATGAGACCGGCATTCTGGCGGATCGTCGCCTCGATACGGCCGGACACGTCCGGGTGCTGGCGCAGGAAGGACTTGGCGTTCTCGCGGCCCTGGCCGAGCCGCTGGCTGTCATAGGAGAACCAGGCACCGGACTTCTCGACCACGCCGGCCTTGACGCCGAGGTCGATGAGCTCGCCCATCTTGGAGACACCCTCGCCATACATGATGTCGAACTCGACCTGCTTGAAAGGCGGCGCCAGCTTGTTCTTCACCACTTTCACGCGGGTCTGGTTGCCCACGACCTCGTCGCGCTCCTTGATCGAGCCGATGCGGCGGATGTCGAGGCGGACCGAGGCATAGAATTTCAGCGCGTTGCCACCCGTGGTCGTCTCCGGGCTGCCATACATCACGCCGATCTTCATGCGGATCTGGTTGATGAAGATCACCATCGTGTGCGAGCGGTTGATCGAGGCCGTCAGCTTGCGCAGCGCCTGGCTCATCAGCCGTGCCTGCATGCCGGGCTGATTGTCGCCCATCTCGCCGTCGAGTTCGGCCCGCGGGGTCAGGGCCGCCACCGAATCCACCACCAGCACGTCCACCGCGCCGGAGCGCACCAGCGTGTCGGCGATCTCCAGCGCCTGCTCGCCGGCATCGGGCTGGGAGATCAGCAGGTTGTCGAGGTCGACGCCCAGCTTGCGGGCATAGATCGGGTCGAGCGCGTGCTCGGCGTCGATGAAAGCGCACACGCCGCCCTTCTTCTGCGCCTCGGCGATGGTGTGCAGCGCGAGCGTCGTCTTGCCCGACGATTCCGGCCCGAAGATCTCGACCACGCGCCCGCGCGGCAGGCCGCCGATGCCGAGCGCGATGTCGAGCCCGAGTGAGCCGGTGGAGACGGTCTCGATCTCCATGATCTTGTCGTTCTTGCCCAGCCGCATGATCGAGCCCTTGCCGAAATGGCGCTCGATCTGGGTAAGGGCGGCGTCAAGCGCCTTGGACTTGTCCATGGAAGATCCTTCAACGAGTCGCAGTGTCGACTGAGTCATTGCCGGGCTCCGGGCTGCACGCAAGGGAAAAGGGGGATGGGGTGAACGCTGCAGCAGATGTACCCTGTTTGTTCGATGTTCGCAATATGTTCTCTTAGCCTTTACCACCGGATTTGGCCGTGGCCGCGCTCGCCTCCAGGTGGCTCACGGCGTCGGTCCGTCGGCGGCGCGGACCGGGGGGCCGAGGAACTCGACCTGCCACCTGGCGCCGAAGGCATTCAGCGCGGCAGTGTCGGGAAGGCCGCCGTGCATCACCCCCGCGAGCTCGGTGAAGAACGCCGCCGCATCCAGCGCCGGCGTCATCAGGATGTACTGCCGGGCCGGCGCGCCGGTCACATTGACAAAGCCGTGCGCCGCGCCGCCGGGTATGCTGACGACATCCCCGGCCTCGGCGAAGAAGCGCCGCCCGTCGATCTCGTAGAGATAACGCCCCTCGAGCACGCGAAAAATCTCCGCCTCACGGTGGCGGTGCCGCGGCGGGCCAGCGCCGGGGGCGTTGATGGTCTCGATGAAACAGAACGCGCCGCCGCTCTGCGCCGGCGGCAGGCGGACGAACAGGTCGAGGCCGATGGCCGGTATCCGGATCGGCGGCTCGTCGCCGCGCGAATGCAGGAAGGAAAGGTGCACAAGGCTATCCTCGCATGATCAGCCAGCGCCGAGGCGGCGCAGATAGCTGTTGACCTGGTCCCATTCGCCGTCGGCCACCGCCATGGCGAGATAGCCGTCCGGCCGGATGAGTTCGATGCCGCTCGCCACCGGGTCGGGCCGCACGCCCGGATCGACCAGATCGCCGGGCAGTCGAAGGGCGGGCGGCGGCGTGCCGGCAGAGGCACCGACGCGCAGGGTGAAGCGCGGCGTGTCGCCAGCGCCGTAAGGCGTCTCGCCGGCCACCGGTGGAACCCGCTCCCCGGCGCGGCGGCCGGCCTCCCAGGAGACGCCGTTGAGCGGGCTCTCGGGGTAGTGGACCGTGGTTTCGGTCAGCGCCCCTTCGATCGCGCCCCGCACCGGCGCCAGCCCGATCACGAACGGCATCACCGCGTTGCGTATCTGCCGGGCGATCGGATTCTTCAGCGTGGCCAGCCGGGTCAGCCGGCCCGACAGGGCGATCACCTCCGCGCCGACGGCTCGCCGTTCGGGATCGTAGCTGTCGAGCAGCCGCGGCGAGGTCGCCAGCCCGCGCAGCACGAGGGCCAGCTTCCAGGCGAGATTCACCGCGTCCTGCATGCCGGTGTTCATGCCCTGGCCGCCGGCGGGGCTGTGCACATGGGCGGCATCGCCGGCGAGAAACACCCGCCCGACCCGGTAGCGCTCCACCTGCCGCTCATTGATGCGGAACGACGTCGTCCAGAGCGTGTCGTGCAGCACGATGCCGCCGGGGCCACGCCGGTCGAGCAGCGCCTGGAAGCCGGCCAGCGTCGGCGGCGGCGCGACCTCGTCCGTCGACGGGCCGAGGCCGGCGATGACGCGGTAGCGCCCCGGCGCCAGCGGAAACAGCACCGCCGGGCCATCGGCGTGCAGGCAGGTGGCGAATTCGTCGACCGGGAACGGCATGCCCGAGAGGTGGAAATCACCCTGCGCCCAATCGCTGCCCAGCGTGTCGCCTTCGAAGGAAAGGCCCAGATGGTGCCGCACCGGGCTGTGGGCGCCGTCGCAGCCCACCATGGCACTGTGGCGCGTGTCCTCGCGGCGCCCGTCCGCATGGCGCAGCGTGGCGCTGACGCCTTCATCGTCCTGCGCGAAGCCGGTGAGCGAGACGCCCAGCTCCGGGCGGACGCCGCGCCTCTCCAGATGCTCCAGCAGGATGCGCTCGGTGACGCTCTGCGGCAGCATGAGCGCGAAGGGATAGGGCGTGTCGACATCGCCGAGCTCGACCCGGGCGAGCCGGGTCGGTCCGGACAGTATGTTGACGACCGTCACCTTGTTGCCGCGGGCGACCAGCTCGTCGGAAAGCCCGCCGCCGGTGCGTTCCAGCAGTTCGAGCGTCCGGGGCCAGATCGCCACCGCGCGCGAGGTGGTGGAACGCTCGGTCATCGCGTCGACGATCCGCACCGGGACCCGGTAGCGCGCCAGTTCGAGCGCCATCGCCAGCCCGACCGGGCCGGCACCAACAATAAGGACGCTGTCCGTCATGCGCGCGCTCCCAACGCCCATGCCACGGCCGCGCGGCGGCAGGCGGCGCGCGGACCTGGCTCTGCAAAGGCGTAGGATTCCGCGAAGGATCGCGCAACGACTTATTGAAAGCGCACGGGTGCGGGAGAGCCCGCCCCGGCCCCCTCCCCGCCACCGTGCGGCGGCGGGGAGGGTCGGCTTGCAGCGTGGCGCCGGGGTCCGGCGCCCGGCCTCAGTTCACGAGATCGAAGCGGTCGGCGTTCATCACCTTGGTCCAGGCGGCGACGAAGTCGTGCAGGAACTTCTCCTGCGCGTCGTCCTGGGCATAGACCTCGGCATAGGCGCGCAGGACGGCGTTGGAGCCGAACACGAGGTCGACGCGGGTGGCGGTCCATTTCGGCGCGCCGGTCCTGCGGTCGCGCAACTCGTAGACCCCCTCGCCCACCGACTTCCAGCTATTGCCCATGTCGGTCAGGTTGACGAAGAAGTCGTTGGTCAGCGCGCCCTCGCGGGCGGTGAACACGCCATGCTTGCTGCCGCCATGGTTGGCGCCGAGCATGCGCAGGCCGCCGACCAGCACGGTCATCTCCGGCGCGGTCAGGCCCATGAGCTGGGTGCGGTCGAGCAGCATCTCCTCGGGGGTGACGACATAGTCCTTCTTCAGCCAGTTGCGGTAGCCGTCATGCAGCGGCTCCAGCACGCTGAACGAATCCGCGTCGGTCTGCGCGTCGGTGGCGTCGCCACGGCCGGGCGCGAACGGCACGGTCACGTCATGGCCGGCCGCCTTGGCCGCCAGCTCGATGCCGACATTGCCGCCGAGCACGATGACGTCGGCGAGGCTGGCGCCGGTCTCCGCCGCGATAGGCTCCAGCACGGAGAGCACCTTGGCGAGCCGGGCCGGCTCGTTGCCTTCCCAGTCCTTCTGCGGGGCGAGGCGGATGCGGGCGCCATTGGCGCCGCCGCGCATGTCGGAGCCGCGATAGGTGCGGGCGCTGTCCCAGGCGGTGCTGACGAGTTCGCCGATGCTGAGGCCGCTATTGATCAGCTTCGCCTTCACCGCCGCGACGTCGTAATCGGTGGCGCCGGCCGGCACCGGGTCCTGCCAGATCAGGTCTTCCGCCGGCACGTCCGGGCCGATGTAGCGGACCTTCGGCCCCATGTCGCGATGGGTCAGCTTGAACCAGGCGCGGGCGAAGGTGTCCTTGAAATACTCCGGATCGGCCATGAACTTCTGGCAGATCGCGTTGTAGATCGGGTCGACCTTCATCGCCATGTCGGCGTCGGTCATCATCGGGTTGTGGCGGATCGAGGGGTCGCTGGCGTCGACCGGCTTGTCCTCTTCCTTGATGTTGATCGGCTCCCACTGCCAGGCGCCGGCCGGGCTCTTGCGCAGCTCCCATTCATGGCCGAACAGCATGTCGAAGAAGCCCATATCGAACACCGTCGGGTGCGTCGTCCAGGCGCCTTCGAGGCCGGAGGTCACGGCGCGGCTGGCAAGGCCGTTCTGGTTCGGGTTGGACCAGCCCAGCCCCTGCTCTTCGAGCGCGGCGGCTTCCGGGTTGGGGCCGAGCGCCTGGGCATCGCCATTGCCGTGGGTCTTGCCGACGGTGTGGCCGCCGGCGGTCAGCGCCGCGGTCTCCTCGTCGTTCATCGCCATGCGGGCGAAGGTCTCGCGCACCTGCGCCGCCGTCTTCAGCGGGTCCGGCTTGCCGTTCACGCCTTCCGGGTTGACGTAGATGAGGCCCATCTGCACCGCGGCGAGCGGGTTCTCCATCGTCGCCGGCTCGTCGACATTGGTGTAGCGGTTGTCGCTCGGCGCCAGCCATTCGCGCTCGGAGCCCCAATAGGTGTCCTTCGAGGGATGCCAGACATCCTCGCGGCCGAAGCCGAAGCCGAAGGTCTTCAGGCCCATCGTCTCATAGGCGACGGTGCCGGCCATCACGATGAGATCGGCCCAGCTCACCTTGTTGCCGTACTTCTTCTTGATCGGCCACAGCAGGCGGCGGGCCTTGTCGAGGCTGACATTGTCCGGCCAGGAATTGAGCGGCGCGAAGCGCTGGTCGCCGGTGCCGCCGCCGCCGCGCCCGTCCGCCAGGCGGTAGGAGCCAGCCGCGTGCCACGACAGGCGGATCATCAGCCCGCCATAATGGCCCCAATCCGCCGGCCACCACTCCTGGCTCTCGGTCATCAGCGCCCGCATGTCGGCCTTGAGCGCGTCGAAGTCGAGCGAGCGGAGCTGTTCGCGGTAGTTGAAGTCCTTGCCCAGCGGGTTGGTCTTGGTGTCGTGCTGGTGGAGAATGTCGAGATTGAGCGCCGTCGGCCACCAATCCATGTTCGACGTGCCGACTTCGGTGATGGCACCATGCATCACCGGGCACTTGCCGGCCGGCCTGTTCGTGATGTCGTCCATTGGGCTCTCCGATCTTGCTTCGCTGGCGGGCGATACGGGTCGCGGGGCGCTCGGACGGTCGCAGATATCAGCGCCGCACCGGAGGCCTTCACTTTTGAAATGGTCTTATCCTACGCACTCAATAATGAAAATTTGCATTTTCTAATTGCTGCGATATGAAATACTTATGATTAGCATCTCCATGCGGCATCTGCGCTATTTCGAGGCGCTCGCCCATCACGGGCATTTCGGCCGGGCGGCGGAGGCCTGCGCGATCTCCCAGCCCGCCCTGTCGCTGCAGATCAAGGAGCTGGAGGAAATTCTCGGCGCGCCGCTGGTCGAGCGCGGCATGCGGCAGATACGGCTCACCAGTCTCGGCGAGGAGTTCGCCACCCGGGCGCGCAGCATCCTGCGGGCGGTGGACGAACTCGACGACCTCGCCCGCGCCTCGCACAGCCCGCTCGCCGGACGGCTGCGGATCGGTGTCATCCCCACCGTCGCGCCCTATCTGCTGCCTGCGGTGATGCAGCGGCTGGCGGCCCGCTTCCCCGGCCTCGACCTGCGCCCGCGCGAGGCGGTGACGCAGCGGCTGGTGGACGATCTCGTCGACGGGCGGCTCGATACCGCCATCGTCGCGTTGCCGGTGTCCGAGCCCTCGCTGAACGAATACCCGCTGTTCGAGGAGGAGTTCGTCCTCGTGCGCCCGCTCGGCGAGGCCGATCAGCCGGTGCCCAGCTCGGACATGCTGCGCGAGATGCGGCTGCTGCTGCTGGAGGAGGGCCATTGCTTCCGAGAGCAGGCGCTTTCGTTCTGCAACCTGACGCCGCGCCTGTCGCGCGAGCTGATGGAGGGCAGTTCGCTGACCACGCTGGTGCAGATGGTCGGCGCCGGCATCGGCGTCACGCTCATTCCGCAGATGGCGGTGGCCATCGAGACCCGCTCAGCCGCGGTTTCGGTGGCGCGGCTGGCCCCGCCGCACCCGGCCCGCACCATCGGCATGGTCTGGCGCCGGACCAACCCGCTGGCCAGTTCCTTCGAGCAGATGGCCGCAATCGTCCGTGAGGCGGGCCTTGCCGGCGGAACGTCCGGTACCGGCAACGGTCCTGTTCCGCCGCACTCCCGCCTCGGCTAGAAGGGGGCGCAGGGCGGCCCGCGCCGCCACCCGCCGGAGACGCCTCATGTCCGCCTACGCCTCCCTCGCCGCCCATTTCGGCCGCATCGCCGCCATGTCGAACGCCGTTGGCATCCTGCAATGGGACAGTGACACGATGATGCCGAAAGGCGCCGCCGCCAGCCGGGCCGAGAGCCTTGCCCTGCTGCGGGTTCTGCAGCATGAAATGGCAGCAGATGCGCGCATCGGCGACTGGCTGGAGGAAGCTGGCGGCGACGCCACGCTTGGCGAGTGGGAGCGCGCCAATCTGCGCGAGATACGTCGTGTCTGGACCGCCCAGACCGCCCTGCCCGCCGATCTGGTGGAAGCCTCCAGCAAGGCGATCTCCGCCTGCGAGATGGCGTGGCGGCAGGCCCGCGAAGACTCCGATTTCCCCGGCCTGCGGCCTTATCTCGCCGAAGTGCTGCATCTCCAGCGCGAGGCCGGCGCCGCCAAGGGCGAACGGCTCGGCCTGTCGCCCTACGACGCCCTGCTCAACGATTACGAGCCCGGCGGGCGCTCCGCGACCATCGACGCGCTGTTCGACGATCTCGCCGCCTTCCTGCCCGGATTCACGCAGGAGGCGCTGGAAGCGCAGGCCCGCCGCCCCACTCCGGCGCCGCTCGAAGGCCCCTTCCCGGTCGAGGCGCAGCGCGGGCTCGGCCAGCGGATCATGGCCGCCCTCGGCTACGACTTTTCGCGCGGGCGGCTCGATGTCTCCACCCACCCCTTCTGCGGCGGCGCCGACAATGATGTGCGCATCACCACGCGCTACGACGAGGCCGATTTCGCCAAGGCGCTGATGGGGGTGATCCACGAGACCGGCCACGCGCTCTACGAGCAGGGCCGCCCCGCAGCCTATATGAACCAGCCGGTCGGGCAGGCGCGTGGCATGGTGCTGCATGAGAGCCAGTCGCTGCTGATGGAGATGCAGGCCTGCCGCAGTCCTGAATTCCTCGACTTCGCCGCCCCGCTGATGCGCGAGGCCTTCGGCGCCTCCGGCCCGGACTGGCAGGCGGACGCGCTGTGGCGGCGCTACACCCGCATCGAGCGCGGCTTCATCCGCGTCGATGCCGACGAGGTCACCTACCCCGCCCATGTCATCCTGCGCTATCGGTTGGAGAAGGCGCTGATCGCCGACGCCCTGCCGCTCGCCGAGCTTCCGGCCGCGTGGAACGCCGGCATGAAGGAATTGCTTGGCACCGTGCCGCCCAATGACCGGCTCGGCTGCCTGCAGGACATCCACTGGCCGAGCGGCGGCTGGGGTTATTTCCCCACCTACACGCTCGGCGCCATCGCCGCCGCCCAGTTGTTCGACGCCGCCTGCCGGGCCGAACCGGACGCGCTGCCCGGCATTGCCCGCGGCGACTTCGCCCCGCTTGTCGGCTGGCTGCGCACTCATGTCCACGGGCAGGGCGCGCGTTTCAGCACCGACGAGTTGCTCACCCGCGCCACCGGCCGCCCGCTCGATGCCGGAATGTTCAAGGCCCACCTCGCCCGGCGCTATCTCGGCTGAGGCTCAGGCCGTGGTGAAGCGGTAGACCGAGACGTGCCGGTAGGTCTGGCCCGGGTCCAGCCGGGCGGAGGGATAGCCCGGGCGGTTGGGAGCATCGGGCCAGGTCTGCGGTTCGAGACAGAAAGCGTCGGACTGACGGTACAGCCGCCCCTGTTTGCCGACCGCCGAGCCGTCGAGAAAATTGCCGGAATAGAATTGCAGCCCCGGCTGATCGGTCAGCAGTTCCATGACCCGGCCGGAGGCGGGGTGCTCGACCCGGGCGGCGAGGCGCGGCTGCGTGGTCGACCCGCCGGCGAGGCAGTAATTGTGGTCGTAGCCGCGCCCGTGCCCCAGTTGCTCATGCGCCTGCCGGATACGGGCGCCGATGCAGCGCGGCGTGCAGAAATCGAACGGCGTGCCATCCACGCTTTCCGGCCCGCCGAGCGGAATCGCCGCCGCGTCGACGGGAAGGTAGTCGTCGGCATGAATGGTCAGCAGGTGGTCGAGCACGTCGCCGCCGGCCTCCACCCCGCCGAGATTGAAATAGCCGTGATGGGTGAGGTTGACGAGGGTCGGCGCCTGCGTTGTCGCCGCGAAGGCGATGGTGAGTTCGCCCGGCCGGCTCAGCGTGTAGGTGACGCGTGCCGTCAGCGTGCCGGGAAAGCCCTGGTCGCCATCCGGGCTGACGAGGCCGAGGGTCAGCGAGGGCATCGCCCCCTCCAGCGCCTGCTCCACGCTCCACACCCGCCGGTCGAAGCCGTCCGGCCCGCCATGCAAGGCATGCGGGCCGTCATTGGCCGGAATGCGATGCTCCGTCCCGTCCAGCATAAAGCGCCCGCCGGCGATGCGGTTGGCATAGCGTCCCACCGCCGCGCCGAAGAAGCGCGGCTCCGCCACGTAGGGTTCGGGGGTGTCGTGGCCGAGCACGATGTCGGCGACCTCCCCGCGCCGATCGGCCACGTGAAGCGCTTGCACCGTGGCGCCGAGGGTGAGCACCGCCACCTCGAAGCCACTCTCCCCGGTCAGCCGGAACCGCTCGACCGGGGTGCCGTCGGCGAGCCTGCCGAAAGGCTCGCGCTGCAGGCCGGGGACGGATGGGCACTGATTCATGCTCGCTACTCGAAACGCTGCCGGTCACGCCTGTGGGCCGCACGGCTGCCCGGCCCTCGAAACCACTCCATTGTCGCGCCGTCCGCCGCCGAATTCCACCCCCGGCGCCGGCGGAAGAGCCGCGCGCGCGATCCCTGTTGACGCCCCGCCCGCCGCCGGTCGAATGTCCCGCATCGCTTCACCCCGCCGAGGAGGCCCGACAGACCCATGGCGCAGTTCCACATGATCGCCGGCGCGCCGACGCCGGTCGCCCCGTTCAGCCATGCGGTGGAAGCGGATGGCTGGGTGTTCATCACCGGCCAGATGCCGACCTGGCCGGACGATGATGCGCGCCCGCTGCCCGAGGGAGTCGAGGCGCAGACGCGCCGCGTCATGGACAATCTGGTGCTGGTGCTCGCCGGCGTCGGGCTCGACCTGTCGCATGTGGTGCAGGCGCGCGTCTACCTCACCGACTTCAAGGGCGACTATCCCGCCATGAACGCGGTCTACGCCTCCTATTTCCCGAATGAGCGTCGCCCGGCCCGCACCTGCGTCGGCGTCACCGGCCTTGCCCGCGACGCGCTGGTGGAGATCGACCTCGTCGCCCGCCGGCCGGGCTGAGCGCGCTTTTCCTCATGTGAGCGACGGCGTTTGCGTCAGGTCATGGACGCTGGCGCCGAAGCCCGGTCTGTGTCGTTCTGTCGTCAGCGGCGGCACCCACTGTGCAAAGCGGCACGATCGGCGCGGCGCCGGCGGAACGGAGACGAGCAGATGGACACGGCCACCCGGCCCGACGCCGTCCCCACCATCGACCATGGCAATTACGAGCGCCTGATCGCCCGTGCCCGCGAGGTGGAAGCGCTGGAGACCGCCATCGCCCATCCCTGCGACGCCGCCTCGCTGCACGGCGCGCTCGACGCCGCCCGGGCCGGCTTCATCATCCCCATCCTCGTCGGCCCCGGCGCCCGTATCCACGCGGTGGCGCAGGCCGAAGGGCTCGACCTGTCCGGCGTCGAGATCATCGACACCCCGCACAGCGTCGCCTCGGCGACGCGGGCGGTGGAACTGGTGCGCGAGGGGCGCGCCGCCCTGCTGATGAAGGGCAGCCTGCACAGCGACGAACTGCTCGGTGCCGTCACCGCCCGCGACACCGGGCTGCGCACCGGCCGGCGCATCAGCCACGTCTTCATCATGGACGTGCCGAGCTACCCAGAGCCGCTGTTCATCACCGACGCGGCGGTCAACATCTTCCCCGACCTCGACGCCAAGCGCGACATCGTGCAGAACGCCATCGACCTGCATGTCGGGCTCGGTCTGGGGCGTCCGCGCGTCGCCATCCTGTCGGCGGTGGAAACCGTCACCACCTCGATTCCCAGCACCATCGAGGCGGCGGCGCTGTGCAAGATGGCCGATCGCGGCCAGATCACCGGCGGCGATCTCGACGGGCCGCTGGCGCTCGACAACGCCATCTCGCCGGAAGCCGCGCGCATCAAGGGCATCGTCTCGCCCGTCGCCGGCCGTGCGCAGATTCTCGTCGTGCCGGATCTCGAAGCGGGCAACATGCTGGCCAAGAACCTCACCTTCATGGCCGGCGCCGACGCCGCCGGCCTCGTGCTCGGCGCGCGGGTGCCGATCATCCTCACCAGCCGCGCCGATACGCTGAAGACCCGCCTCGCCTCCTGCGCGGTGGCGGTGCTCTATGCGCAGGCGCGGCTGCGCCAGCCGGGCCTGGGAGGGTGAGCGCGATGAGCGAGGCCATCTTCGTCATCAATGCCGGTTCGTCCAGCATCAAGTTCAAGCTCTACCGCGTCACCGCGCGCGACGTCGCGCTCGTCCTCGGCGGCGCGCTGGACGGCATCGGCACCCGCCCGCGCCTTAAGGCGAAGGACGAGGCCGGCACCGTTCTCCTCGACCGCAGCTTTGCGCCGGAGGAGATCCCCGGCGCGCCGCAGGCCCAGCACGCGATCAGCGAATGGGTGGCGCCGCATCTGGCCGCGTTCGAGCTGATCGGCGTCGGCCACCGCGTCGTGCATGGCGGGCCGCATTACGCCCATCCCGAGAGGGTGAATGACGAGGTGCTGCGCACGCTGGAGAGCTTCATCCCGCTGGCACCGCTGCACCAGCTGACCAATCTCGACCCGATCCGCGTCATCGCCGAGCGCCGGCCGGACCTGCCGCAGGTCGCCTGCTTCGACACCGCCTTCCACCGCGGCCATCCGGACGTCGCCGACCGCTTCGCCCTGCCGGAGGGGCTCTATGAGGACGGCGTGCGGCGCTACGGCTTCCACGGCCTGTCCTATGAATACGTCTCCGGCGCGCTGCGCGAACGGGCGCCGGTGCTGGCGCGCGGGCGGGTGGTCATCTGCCATCTCGGCTCGGGCGCCTCGGCCTGCGGCCTGCTCGACGGCCGCAGCATGGAATCGACCATGGGCTTCACCGCGCTGGACGGCCTGCCGATGGGCACACGCTGTGGTTCGCTCGACCCCGGGGTGGTGCTGCATCTCATCGAGCAGAAGGGCATGAGCGCGGCCGAGGTCGGCCATATGCTCTACCACGACAGCGGCCTGAAGGGACTTTCCGGCCTCTCTAGCGACATGCGCGAACTGCTGGCCAGCGACGCCCCCGCCGCCGCGCTGGCGGTGGACTATTTCACCTTGCACGTCGCGCAGGCGGTGGCGCAGCTCGCGGTGACGCTCGGCGGGCTCGACGCGCTGGTCTTCACCGCCGGCATCGGCGAGCACGCGCCGGCCATACGCGCCGGGGTCTGCGCCCGCCTCGGCATGCTGGGCGTCGCCCTCGACATGGCGGCAAATGACGCCGGCGAGACCTGGATCGACGCCGACGGGCCGGGCCCGCGCGTCCTCGTCATTCCCACCGACGAGGAGCGGATGATCGCGTTGGCGACGCTGGCGCTGCTGCGCCCGGCGTAAGGCGCGCCTCAGGCCGCCAGCAGGGTGAAGAACCGCGCCGCCGCCTCGAAATCGCGATAGCGCCGGGTGCGGCGCTCCAGCGCCTCGCTGTCGGTGCCCCAGAGCCGTTCCTGAACCTCTTCATCGGCATGGGCGGCCCGCCATGCCTCTTCCGCGGAAAGCCGGCCATGCGCCACCGCAAGCGCGAGGATCGCCGAGCCGCTCAGCGTGGTGAGCAGGTTCAGCGCCGCCAGTCGCAGCGGGTCGTCCGGCAGCGCGCTGGCGATGAGGTCCAGCGTGCGGGGTGGCTGCGCGACATGGACAACGCCCTCGCTCAGCATGAAGGTGGCGCCGAAGCGCGCGCGCGCCCAGTCGAGCAGCGGGTCCCACAGCTCCGCGTGCAGGGCCACGAGCGGCTCGGGCGCCTCGACCCGGTAGCAGAGCAGATCGCTGCCGGCATAGCGCACGATCTCGGCCCCGACCTCCTCCATCGCGCCGGCCACGCCGTCGAGCGCGGAATTGACAAGCCGGGTCATCGGCATGGTCACCGGGTCGATCACCTCGGCCTGGGCACGCCACTCCTGCGCCAGCGCCTCGGCCAGCACCGGGCTCGCCACCGCGACGAGGTTGCGCCCCGGCGTGCGCACCGCACGCCCGTCGAGTTCGATCCGGAACAGCCCGTCGCCGGCCGGCGCCGCGTCGGCGTTGGCGTAGAAACGCTTCGGAAGCTTGCGCTCAGTGCCGGGCCGCGCGGCCGCCGGCGGCGTTTCCGGGGTAGCGTCGTTCACGGCACCAGCTCCCAGATCTCGTCGATCGCCCGCAGCAATTCGTCGGCATCCGACACCAGCCGCTCGGCACCGGACTGCCGCAGCAGGTCCTGTGCGTGGTAGCCCCAGGTCACCCCGACGGCGCGGGCGCCGGCGGCGCGCGCCATCACCATGTCGAAACTGGTATCGCCGATCAGCACCGTGTCCATCGCCTCCGCGCCGGTCGCCGCCATCGCCTGCAGCACCATCGCCGGGTGCGGCTTGGAAGGGGCGTCGTCAGCGGTCTGGATGGTGACGAAGCGCCCTTCCAGCCCTTGATGGCCGAGCACGGCTGCCACGCCGCGCTGCGACTTGCCGGTGGCGATGCCGAGCAGCACGTCGTCGCGGGCGGCGAGCGTGTCGATCAGCGCGCGCATGCCGGGAAACATCGGCTCGTTGAAATCCGGCTCGGTGCGCAGCTCGCGAAAGGCTGCGCGGTAGAGATCGGCCAGCCGCTCGGCGGGAAAGCGCGGGTCGCCCTCGCCCAGCCGCTGCATCGCCTCGACCAGCGACAAGCCGACAATGCCGAGCACCGCCTCGCGCGGCGGCACGGCGAGCCCGGCGCGGGCGAAAGCCCGGCCCATGGCGGCGACGATGACGTGCTGGCTGTCCACCAGCGTGCCGTCGCAGTCGAACAGGATGAGTTTCATCGGCCGATGCCCTTCGCCGGTACGGCCGGCCTTCCGCCTCTGGCAGCTTCGATCAGCGGCCTCATGGCAAATGCGGGCGCCGGTATGGGGCCGCTGGTGGGCGGTGACGGGCTCGAACCGCCGACCCTCTCGGTGTAAACGAGATGCTCTACCAACTGAGCTAACCGCCCGGACGGCACCTGCCGGCCGCCTTTAAGCATCGACGGCGAGAGGCGGCAAGGAATTCTTCCGGCATCCGGCGCTTCCGACGCCGCACGTTCCGTATGGCGTTCGGGGGCTGTTTCTCCGGCTTCCGCGACACCGCGATGCCGTGGCGCCTTGCGCCCGCGAAGCGGTGGACGCGGATGGCGCCCGCTAAGCGGAAAAGGCGGGTGGCGCCGGCGCCGCTCCGCATCCTGAAGCCCGCGGCGCTCACCGCCGGTCGGGCAGCGGTGGTCCGCCGGTTGTTACGGCCGGCGAACCCACGCCGCTGGCGCCGCACCGCGCCCCGTGCCTTCGGGCCCGGGGGGCGCGGCGCCTCAGCGCGAAGGATCAACCGTTGACGGTTTCCTTCAGGCCCTTGCCGGGCGTGAATTTCGGGGCCTTCGACGCCTCGATCTTGACCGGGTTGCCGGTGCGCGGGTTGCGACCTTCGCGGGCCGCGCGGGTCACGACGGAGAAGCTGCCGAAGCCGATCAGCTTCACTTCCTCGCCAGCCTTCAGCGAGGCGGCAATGGCGTCGAAGGTCGCGTCGACCGCAGCCGCGGCAGCGGCCTTCGTCAGCTTGGCCTGTTCGGCCACGGCGGCGACGAGTTCGTTCTTCGTGGTCATCTGACCGGTCCTTCCCTTGATTGCACAAGAATCGTCGATCGCATGCACCGACGACGGGCGGGCACACTTTCCCCAAAATGCGGCGATTGCAAGCGTCCGTGCCGAGAAACCCGCACAAATACACGACTTCAGTGGGGTTTCAAGTATTTCGATACCTCATTTCGGGACGGAACCACGCGCCTGCAATTTGGGCGTTCATGACCCCCTCGACCCCGGCCGAACCGCCGCCCGCGGCGGTGGCGCGGCGCGGCCCGCAAGCGGCAGGGCGAGGCGGCGAAAAAGAGAAGGCGGCGGCACCCGCCGGGTACCGCCGCCCTCCGTTCCGTCGCTGCCGTTCGCGCTCAGTGCGCGGCGAGTCCGCCGACCTCGTCGCGGGCGATCACCGGCTCAACCTCGGCGGTCGGGGCCAGCACCTTTTCCTCCCACACGATCGGCTCGGGCTGGCGGATCAGCGCGTGGTGCAGCACCTCGTCCATCCGCGACACCGGCACGATCTCCAGCGCGTTTTTCACATTGTCCGGGATTTCCGCCAAGTCCTTGGCGTTCTCCTCGGGGATCAGCACCTTCTTGATGCCGGCCCGCAGCGCCGCCAGCAGCTTCTCCTTGAGGCCGCCGATCGGCAGCACCCGGCCGCGCAGCGTGATCTCGCCGGTCATGGCGATGTCGCGGCGGATCGGGATGCCGGTCAGCACCGAGGTCAGCACCGTGGCCATGGCGACGCCGGCGGACGGGCCGTCCTTCGGGGTCGCCCCCTCGGGAACGTGGACATGGATGTCGCGGCGGTCGAACAGCGGCGGCTCGATGCCGAAATCGAGCGCCCGCGAGCGGACATAGGACGCCGCCGCCGAGATCGATTCCTTCATCACGTCGCGCAGATTGCCGGTGACCGTCATCTTGCCCTTGCCGGGCATCATCACGCCTTCGATGGTCAGAATCTCGCCGCCGACCTCGGTCCAGGCAAGGCCCGTCACCACGCCGACCTGATCCTCGGCCTCGGCCTCGCCATAGCGATACTTCGGCGCGCCGAGATAGTCCTCCAACTGCTTGAGCGTGACCTTGACCGTCTTCTTCTTGGTCAGCATCAGATCCTTCACCGCCTTGCGGGCGAGGTTGGAAATCTCGCGCTCAAGGTTGCGCACGCCGGCTTCCCGCGTGTAGCGGCGCACCAGCGTCAGCAGCGCCTCGTCATCAATCGACCATTCCTTCGGCTGCAGGCCATGCTTGGTCAGCGCCTGCGGAATGAGATGGCGACGCGCGATCTCGACCTTCTCGTCCTCGGTGTAGCCGGCGATGCGGATCACCTCCATCCGGTCCAACAGGGCCGGCGGGATGTTCAGCGTGTTGGCGGTGGTGACGAACATCACGTTCGAGAGGTCGTAATCGACCTCCAGATAGTGGTCGGCGAAGGTGTGGTTCTGCTCGGGGTCGAGCACTTCCAGCAGGGCCGAGGACGGATCGCCGCGGAAATCCGCGCCCATCTTGTCGATCTCGTCGAGCAGGAACAGCGGGTTGGCCTTCTTCGCCTTGCGCATCGACTGGATGATCTTGCCGGGCATGGAGCCGATATAGGTCCGGCGGTGGCCACGGATCTCCGCCTCGTCGCGCACGCCGCCGAGCGCCACGCGCAGATATTCGCGCCCCGTCGCCTTGGCGATGGACTTGGCGAGCGAGGTCTTGCCGACGCCGGGCGGGCCGACCAGGCACAGGATCGGGCCGGTCAGCTTGTTCTGCCGGCTCTGCACGGCGAGGTATTCGACGATGCGGTCCTTGACCTTGTCGAGGCCGAAATGGTCGGTGTCGAGCACGTTCTGGGCGAAGGGAAGGTCCTTCTTGATCTTGCTGCGGTTGCCCCACGGGATCGACAGCAGCCAGTCGAGATAGTTGCGCACCACCGTCGCCTCGGCCGACATCGGCGACATCTGGCGCAGCTTCTTCAGCTCGTGCGTCGCCTTCTCGCGGGCTTCCTTGGTCAGCTTGACGGTCTTGATGCGCTCTTCCAGCTCGGCCAGCTCGTCGCGGCCATCCTCGCCGTCGCCCAGCTCCTTCTGGATCGCCTTCATCTGCTCGTTGAGATAGTACTCGCGCTGGGTCTTCTCCATCTGCCGCTTGACGCGCGTGCGGATGCGCTTCTCGACCTGGAGGACCGAGATTTCGCTCTCCATCAGCGAGAGCACCTTCTCAAGGCGCGTGGTGACCTTGAGGATCTCCAGCACGGCCTGCTTCTCGGGGATCTTCACCGCGAGATGCGAGGCGACGGTATCGGCCAGCTTCGAGTGGTCCTCGATCTGGGTGACGACGCCGACGACTTCCGGCGAGACCTTCTTGTTCAGCTTCACATAGCTGTCGAACTCGGCCAGCACCGAGCGCCCGAGCGCCTCGGCCTCGACCTTCGAGCCGAGGTCCTCTTCCAGCGCCGAGGCCTGCGCCTCGTAGAGGTCGGTGCGGTCGGTGTAGTGGTCGACCTTGGCGCGCGAAATGCCCTCGACCAGCACCTTGACCGTGCCGTCCGGCAGCTTGAGCAGCTGGAGCACCGAGGCGAGCGTGCCGATCTTGTAGATCGCGTTGGTCTCCGGATCGTCGTCGGAGGCGTTCTCCTGGGTCGCCAGCAGAATGAAGGTGTCGTTCCGCATCACCTCCTCAAGGGCGCGGATGGACTTCTCACGGCCGACGAACAGGGGCACGATCATGTGCGGGAAAACGACGATGTCGCGCAGCGGCAGGACCGGGAAGGTCTGCGGGACGCCCGGGGTGAGCGCGGTGCGAGGCTTGGGGCTCGTCATGGCTCTTTCCTTTCTGTTGACGGCAGGCGCCGTGTCCCGACGACAGCCGTCGCCGGGCGGTACCGTGCCGCAATGCGGCCGGAACGCGAACGTTGATCTCTGTGCGGGGGCCGCGTGAGGCGCGCTGGGCACGTCGATGCGGTCGAGGACCGGTGGTTGTGGCTGAGATGGCGATGCCCCCGCCCCCCGTCAAGGGAGCGGGCCGGCCCGTCGGCCGGGCGGCACCGCGGCCCCGCCCTGCCCATCATCGCCGGTTCCTCAGGCACTCGCACCCGCATCGCCGGCCGCGCGATCCGCATAGATGTAGAGCGGACGCGCATTCTGCTCGACGACCTCCTTGCTGATGACGACCTCCTCGACCCCTTCGAGGCCGGGCAGGTCGAACATCGTGTCGAGCAGGATGCCCTCCATGATCGAGCGCAGGCCGCGCGCGCCGGTCTTGCGCTCGATGGCCTTGCGGGCGATGGCACCCAGCGCCTCCTCATGGATGGTCAGTTCGACATTCTCCATCTCGAACAGGCGCTGGTACTGCTTCACCAGCGCGTTCTTCGGCTCGGAGAGGATCTTCTTCAGCGCCGCCTCGTCGAGGTCGCCCAGGGTCGCGATCACCGGCAGGCGGCCGATGAACTCCGGGATCAGCCCGTATTTGAGCAGATCTTCCGGCTCGACCTCGCGGAACACCTCGCCCGGCTTGCGGTCCTCAGGCGCCGAGACGACGGCACCGAAGCCGATCGAGGTGCCCTTGCCGCGCGAGGAGATGATCTTGTCCAGCCCGGCGAAGGCGCCGCCGCAGATGAACAGGATGTTGGTCGTGTCCACCTGCAGGAATTCCTGCTGTGGATGCTTGCGCCCGCCCTGCGGCGGCACGGAGGCGACCGTGCCTTCCATGATCTTCAGCAGCGCCTGCTGCACGCCCTCGCCCGAGACGTCGCGGGTGATCGAGGGATTGTCGGACTTGCGGCTGATCTTGTCGATCTCGTCGATATAGACGATGCCGCGCTGCGCCCGCTCGACATTGTAGTCGGCCGACTGCAGCAGCTTGAGGATGATGTTCTCGACATCCTCGCCGACATAGCCCGCCTCGGTCAGCGTGGTCGCGTCCGCCATGGTGAAGGGCACGTCGAGGATGCGGGCGAGCGTCTGCGCGAGCAGCGTCTTGCCCGAGCCCGTCGGCCCGATCAGCATGATGTTGGACTTGGCCAGCTCGACGTCGCCGGCGTGCTTGGTCGCGTGGTTCAGGCGCTTGTAGTGATTGTGCACCGCCACCGACAGGACGCGCTTGGCATGGAACTGGCCGATCACATAATCGTCCAGGACCTTGCAGATTTCCTTCGGGGTCGGGATGCCGTCGCGCGACTTCACCAGCGAGGATTTGTTCTCCTCACGGATGATGTCCATGCACAGCTCGACGCATTCATCGCAGATGAACACGGTCGGTCCCGCAATGAGTTTGCGGACCTCGTGCTGGCTCTTGCCGCAGAACGAGCAGTAAAGAGTATTCTTGCTGTCGCCGCCGCCAACCTTGCTCATGCGTCTCTCCGTCCGCTCGGCGGTCCAGGCATTGCCCGGAACCGCCCCAGTCCCGCGGCCGCCGCGGGCCTCCAAGAGGGGAGAAACGCGACGGCTCGAAAAGGCCGTCCAAAGGAAGCGACTTAAGGGTCCTTGATCTTGCGCCACAGCCAAGCACGCTAGCAGCGACACGATCAAGCAGGCATTCACACCATCCCCGACTTCGCGGATGGGGCCAAAGCCCCGTCGTACCCCGTCACACCTCCCGACGACACTTCATGCTGATGTCATGCAAGCGCGATACCGCGATGCATGCAAGCCCGCGCTTCATTTCGGCGCGGGCCTGCCTCTCAATATAGGAAGCCGATGTGGCCTAGGAAACACGGCCGGAACGCCCGTCAGGGCTTGGCCGGCGCCTCGTCCGGGCGCTTGTCGATCACATTGTCGATAAGCCCGAACGACTTGGCCACCTCGGAGGTCATGAAATTGTCGCGCTCCAGCGCGTCCTCGACCGCCTTGATGTTCTGGCCCGTGTGCTTCACGTAGATCTCGTTGAGCCTCTGCTTGAGGCTCATGATCTCCTTGGCGTGCAGCATGATGTCGGTCACCTGGCCCTGGAAGCCGCCCGAGGGCTGGTGCACCATGATTCGCGCGTTGGGCAGGGCGAAGCGCATGCCCTTCTCGCCCGCCGTCAGCAGCAGCGAGCCCATCGAGGCGGCCTGGCCGATGCACAGCGTCGACACCGCCGGCTTGATGAACTGCATCGTGTCGTAGATGGCGAGGCCCGACGTCACCACTCCCCCCGGGGAGTTGATGTACATCGAGATTTCCTTCTTCGGGTTTTCCGCCTCGAGGAACAGCAGCTGCGCGACCATGAGGGTCGCCATGCCGTCCTCGACCGGACCGGTCAGGAAAATGATGCGCTCCTTCAGGAGGCGCGAGTAAATGTCATAGGATCGCTCGCCCCGGTTGGTCTGCTCGACCACCATCGGGACTAGGTAGCTCATGTAAGTATCTATCGGGTCACGCATATTTCGATCCTCGGCGGCACGGCGCGCCTGCGCCGCCCGCGAATCCATCCCACCCCACAATAAAGGGAAAGCGCGTCCCTACCAGCCCGCCGGCCCTGAACAGGCGGGCGGTGGAGCCGCGCGCCGCGCACGACTCCGCGAACCCCGCCGGCCTCAGGCCGCCTTGTCGTCCTCGTCCTCGGCGTAGAGTTCCTCGCGGGTGACGGGAACTTCATTGACCTTGGCGAGTTCGAGCAGGAAATCGACGACCTTCTCCTCGAAGATCGGCGCGCGCAGGCTCGCGAGCGCCTGGGCGTTCTTGCTGTAGAACTCCCATACCTGCTGCTCCTGGCCGGGGAACTGGCGGGCACGCTCGACGACGGCGCGGGTCACCTCGTCGTCGCTGACCTGAATGTTGTTCTTCTCACCGATTTCCGCAAGCACCAGCCCGAGCCGCACGCGGCGCTCGGCGATCTTCTGGTAGTCGGCGCGGGCGGCCTCCTCGGTGGTGTCCTCGTCGGCGAAGGTCTTCTTCTGGGCTTCCATCTCGGTGGTCACCGAACCCCAGATGCCGTCGAATTCCTGCTGGGCCAGCGTGGGCGGCACATCGAACTGGTGCAGCTTGTCGAGCGCGTCGAGCAGGCGGCGCTTGGCCTTGTTGCGGCTCTGGGCGTTGTGCTCCTGGGCGATGCGGGTCTTCACCTGCTCCTTGAGCGCCTCGAAGCTGTCCATGCCGAGCGTCTTGGCGAACTCGTCGCCGATTTCCATCTCGGTGGGCGATTCGATCATCTTCGCCGTCACCTCGAACGAGGCCTGCTTGCCGGCGAGATGGGCCGCCTGATAGGCCTCCGGGAAGGTGACGGACACCGTGCGGGTCTCGTCTTCCTTGATGCCGACGAGCTGCTCCTCGAAGCCGGGAATGAAGCTGTTGGAGCCGAGCACCAGCGGCACGTCCTCACCCGAACCGCCCTCGAACACCTCGCCGTCGATCGAGCCGACGAAGGAGAGGGTAACGCGGTCGCCGTTCTCGGCGGTGCCGTCGGGCTTGGCGGCGTAGGGACGGTTGGCCTCGGCGATCCGCTTGACGGTCTCGTCGACCTCCTCGTCGGACACCGCCAGAACCGGCTTGTCGAGTTCGACGCTCTTGAAGTCGCCGAGCGTGATCGCCGGCAGCACTTCGAGATTCACGGTGAAGGACAGGTCGGCCTTGCCCTCGATCACCTCGTTGACCGCCGCCTCGTCCTGCGGCAGCTCCACCTTGGGCTGCATCGCCAGCTTGAAGCCGTTATCCTCGATGATCTTGGTGTTGGCCTCGTTCACCGCCTGGTCGATCACCTCGGCCAGCACCGACTTGCCATACATGCGCTTGAGATGGGCGACCGGCACCTTGCCGGGGCGGAAGCCGTTGAGACGGACCTTGTCCTTGAGCTCGCCGAGCCGCGCATTGGCCTTGGCGTCAAGTTCGGCGGCCGGCAGCACCACGCGGTATTCGCGCTTGAGACCTTCGGCGAGGAGTTCGGTGACCTGCATTTTCAATCGGCCTTCGTCTTGTTTGCCGCTTGCGCGAGCTCTCGAATGTCTGTGTGCGAGCACGTCGCGTAAGCGCCGTGAGCCTCGCTCGGTGCAAATGGGTCGGAAGGCGGCGCCGGACAAGGGAGGGGCTGGTGCGGGCGGAGGGACTCGAACCCCCACGACTCTCGCCACTGGAACCTAAATCCAGCGCGTCTACCAGTTCCGCCACGCCCGCGGTTGCGCCTGCCGCCCGTCGCGTCGTCCGCAAGGACGCGCACGGGCACACGGACGCGCACCCGAGAAGGCGCCGCCAGCCGGGTGCGGGCTTATAGCACGGCCTTGCCGCTGCGCCAGCCCTAAATGCTGCCGCGCGGAGGGCCCCGACCCGGCCGCAGGCTCACACCGCGCGAGCCGCCGGCAGCGACCTCAGACCGTCGCCCCCCGCAGGGCGAACAGCCGGCGATAGACCGGCCGCAGCGCCTCGATCAGATCGTCGGCGACCAATCCCGGCCCGGCCTCCCGCGCCGCCTCGCCGTGCAGCCAGACGGCGGCGCACGCGGCCTCGAAGGACGGCATGCCCTGCGCCAGCAGACCGCCGACGATTCCCGACAGCACGTCGCCGGCTCCCGCCGTCGCCAGCCAGGGCGGGGCGTTGGCGGCGATGGCGGCGCGCCCATCCGGGCCCGCCACCACCGTATCCGGCCCCTTGAGCAGCAGCGTGGCGCCGAGCCGCGCCGCCCCGGCCCGCGCCCGCGCCAGCCGCGAGGGCGCCTCCACTATGTCCGGGCATCGTTCGAAAAGCCGGGCGAACTCGCCGTCGTGCGGCGTCGCCACAACGGCCGGCGCGGCGGCGACGACGCCCGCCAGCGTGTCGACCTCGCCCTTGAAGGAGGTGATGAGATCGGCGTCGATCACCAGCCGCCGGTCGCGGCAGGCGGCGAGCCGGTCGCGCGCGCCCTGCCCCACGCCGAGGCCCGGACCGAGCACCAGCGTCGACAGCCTCCGGTCCTCCAGCAGATGCGCCAGCCCGGCCGCGTCCTCGACCGGGCGCACCATGATGGCGGACAGGTTGGCGGCATGGATGGCGAGCGCCTCGACCGGGCAGGCCACCGTCACCAGCCCGGCCCCGGCGCGCAGCGCCGCGCGGGCGGAAAGCCGCGTCGCCCCGGTCGCCTGTGCCGGGCCGGAGACGGCGACGAGATGGCCGCGCGAATATTTGTGCCCGTCCACCGCCGGCACCGGGAAATGCGCCGCCCACAGCGCCGGCACGTTCTCGAAGGCGCGGGGACGGATGCCGTCGAGCGCCTCGGGCGGGATGCCGATATCGGCCACGCTCAGCTCGCCGCCGTGCAGCCGGCCCGGCAGCAGCACATGCCCGGGCTTGGGCCGGAAGAAGGTGACGCTCCAGCGCGCCTCGATGGCGGCGCCGCGCACCGCGCCGGTGGCGCCGTCTATGCCCGAGGGAAGGTCGACCGCCAGCACCGGCAGGCCGGCCGCGTTGACCCGCTCCACCAGCGCCCGCGCCGCGCCGTCGAGGTCGCGCGCGAGGCCGGCGCCGAACAGCGCGTCGATCACCAGATCGACCGCCTCCAGCGCGGCATCCGCCGCCGGCTCCACCGGCCCGGCCCATCGCCCGGCCATGAGGGCGGCGTCGCCCGCCAGCGCCTCGCGCGCGCCGAGCAGCGCCAGCCGCACCCTGTAGCCGGCCGCGGCCAGAAGCCGCGCCGCGACGAAACCGTCGCCGCCATTATTGCCCGGCCCGCACAGCACAAGCACCCGTCCGCCCGCCAGCGTCACCCGCGCCGCCACCCGCGCCACCGCCTGTCCCGCCCTTTCCATGAGCACGGCGCCGGGCACGCCGGCCGCGATGGCGAAGGCGTCGGCGCGCCCCATTTCGGTGGGTGTGAGAAGCTCCATCGACCTTTTCCTGCGTGGCCCCCGTCCGGCGCGCCGGCAAGGTGCAAAGGGATGACGGGAGCTTACCCGGAATCGGTCCGGCAGGGCGAGACGCGCGGCCGTCGTAGAAAACGGCGGCATCTGCCCAACATCCGCGCAGACCCGCGCGCAACATCCGACCCCGAGCAGCCTATTTATTAGACAACTTGATTAAAAGTTAATCACACGCAACGGCAAACCCATTTGGCCGGCCCGGCGGCGGCGTGCAAAGATGCGATATTAATGGTTTTGGGCGACATTGGCGTGCTTGGCATGGGTTCTGCTTCTTCGCGACCCGACTCGGCCGGGCGTCGCGGATCGACGAGTCAGGGAGACGAGGTCAGATGAAGAAGATTGAGGCCATCATTAAGCCCTTCAAGCTGGACGAGGTGAAGGAAGCGCTGCAGGAAGTCGGCCTGCAGGGCATCACCGTCACGGAAGCCAAGGGCTTCGGCCGGCAGAAGGGTCACACCGAACTCTATCGTGGCGCGGAATACGTCGTCGATTTCCTGCCCAAGGTGAAGATCGAGATCGTGGTCGCCGACGAGACGGTGGAAACCGCGATCGACGCGATCCGCCGAGCCGCCCAGACCGGCCGGATCGGCGACGGCAAGATCTTCGTGTCCAACATCGAAGAGGCCATTCGCATCCGTACCGGCGAGTCGGGCGTCGACGCCATCTGACAGCCAGCGTAGTATGGCCGCGCTTATCGAGCGCGCCGCATCCTGACGGGTGCGGCGCGTATCGTCGTGGACCATCCGCCTGGGATCCATCTGCCCTGCAGAAGCCGGCAGTATCAAAGAGGTACGTACACTATGACGACGGCAAAGGATGTACTGAAGCTAATAAAGGACAACGACGTCAAATACGTCGACCTGCGCTTCACCGATCCGCGCGGCAAGTGGCAGCATGTCACCTTCGACATCTCGATGGTCGATGAAGATTTCTTCGCCGAAGGTCAGGCGTTTGACGGTTCGTCCATTGCGGGATGGAAGGCCATCAACGAGTCGGACATGCACCTGCAGCCCGATCTCGACTCCGTTTCCATCGATCCGTTCTTCGCCGAGACCACCATGGTCGTGGTCTGCGATGTGCTCGAGCCGACGACGGGCGAGCCCTATGGGCGCGATCCTCGCGGCATGGCCAAGAAGGCCGAGGCCTATCTGAAGTCCACCGGCATCGGCGACACCGTCTATATCGGCCCCGAAGCCGAGTTCTTCATCTTCGACGACGTGCGCTTCAAGGCCGACCCCTACAATACCGGCTTCAAGCTGGATTCGGTCGAGCTGCCGAGCAATGGCGACACCGACTATGAAGGCGGCAACCTCGGCCACCGCGTGCGGACCAAGGGCGGCTATTTCCCGGTGCCCCCGGTCGACAGCTGCCAGGATTTGCGCGGCGAGATGCTCGCGGCCATGGCCCGCATGGGCGCCAAGGTCGAGAAGCACCATCACGAGGTGGCTTCCGCCCAGCACGAGCTGGGGCTGAAGTTCGACACGCTGGTCACCATGGCCGACCAGTTGCAGATCTACAAATACTGCATCCACCAGGTCGCCAACGTCTACGGCAAGACCGCCACCTTCATGCCGAAGCCGGTCTTCGGCGACAACGGCTCGGGCATGCATGTGCACCAGTCGATCTGGAAGGGCGGCAAGCCTTTGTTTGCCGGCAACAAATATGCCGACCTCAGCCAGGAATGCCTGTGGTACATCGGCGGCATCATCAAGCACGCCAAGGCGCTGAACGCCTTCACCAACCCGCTGACCAACTCCTACAAGCGCCTGGTCCCGGGCTATGAGGCCCCGGTGCTGCTCGCCTATTCCGCGCGCAACCGCTCGGCGTCGTGCCGCATCCCCTACACCACCTCGCCCAAGGCCAAGCGCGTCGAGACCCGCTTCCCCGACCCCGGCGCGAACCCCTACCTCGCCTTCGCCGCGCTGCTGATGGCCGGCCTCGACGGCATCCTGAACAAGATCGATCCCGGCCCGGCGATGGACAAGGATCTCTACGATCTGCCGCCGAAGGAGCTGAAGAAGATCCCGACCGTCTGCGGCTCGCTGCGCGAGGCGCTGGTCTCGCTCGACAAGGATCGCGAGTTCCTCAAGAAGGGCGGCGTGTTCGAGGACGACTTCATCGACGCCTATATCGAGCTGAAGATGACCGAGGTGATGCGGTTCGAGATGACCCCGCACCCGGTCGAGTTCGAGATGTACTACTCGATCTGACCGGCCTGCCGGCCGACCAACGCGAAGGGGCGCCGCGAGGCGCCCCTTTTTCGTGGCTGGACCGACGCATCCGCCGCCACCGTGCCGGCAAACAAAAAGGGCGGGTCGCAGGACCCGCCCTTTCGTGTTGGTGGCGAGGCGCGATCAGCGCTTCGAGAACTGGAAGCTGCGGCGGGCCTTCGCCTTGCCGTACTTCTTGCGCTCGACGACGCGCGAGTCGCGGGTCAGGAAGCCGCCCTTCTTCAGCGGGCCGCGCAGCTCGGGCTCGTAATAGGTGAGCGCGCGGGAGATGCCGTGGCGCAGCGCGCCGGCCTGGCCGGAAAGACCGCCGCCGGAGACGGTGCAGACGACGTCGTACTGGCCGGTGCGGGCCGCGGTCGCGAAGGGCTGCTGGATGATGAGGCGCAGCACCGGACGGGCGAAATACACCTCGACATCGCGCTCGTTGACCAGGATCTTGCCGGTGCCGGGACGCACCCAAACGCGGGCCACCGCGTTCTTGCGCTTGCCGGTGGCGTAGGCGCGGCCCTGGCGGTCCAGCTTCTGGACACGCACGGGAGCCTCGGGAGCCTGGGTCTTGAGGGCTTCGAGCCCGTCGAGCGACTGGATGAGCTCAGCCATGATCAGTTCCCCACATTCTTGCGGTTGAGCGCGGCGACGTCGAGCGTCTCCGGCTGCTGGGCTTCATGCGGATGGGTGGCGCCCTTGTAGACGCGCAGATTGCCCATCAGCTTGCGGCCGAGCGGGCCGCGCGCCAGCATGCGCTCAACGGCCTTTTCGACCACGCGCTCGGGGAAACGACCTTCGAGGATGAACTTCGCGGTCCGCTCCTTGATGCCGCCGGGGTAGCCGGTGTGGTGGTAATAGACCTTGTCGTCGCGCTTGCGGCCGGTCAGCACCACCTTGTCGGCATTGATGACGACGATGTTGTCGCCGCAATCGACATGCGGGGTGTAGATCGGCTTGTGCTTGCCCTTGAGGCGGGTCGCGATAATGGTCGCGAGACGACCGACCACGAGGCCGGAAGCGTCGATCACGACCCATTTCTTCTGAATATCGGCGGGTTTTGCCGAAAACGTCTTCATGGGAAAATCCATATGCAAGGGCGCGGAATGCCCGCGCCTCTCTCGTGGCGGCCTTCTAGCCGAGCCCCATCGCGACGTCAATGCCGGCAGGTTTAAAATTAGCGTTTAATATCAACGCGTTACCAATTAGGTATTTTGTTACCTCGTTCTAACCCCTTGAAATCGGCATTCCGCCCACCGCCGCAAGCCCCGAAGCGTGGCCGGGGCACGTCCGGAAGCCTCGCGCCGGGCCGCGCTCCGCCCCATATCTGTACCCGGCACCTTCGCCAACCCTGCCATGGTGGCGCGCGCCCGCGCCCGCAACGTTCAGGACCAGCCGTGAACCATGACCGCTATGACGACGCCCTGATCGCCGATTGGCTCGGCAAGGTCCGCACCATCGCCGTGGTCGGCGCCAGCCCGAAGCCCGAGCGCGCCAGCCACGGCGTCGCCCGCTTCCTCGCCCGGCACGGCTACAAGGTGTTCGCCGTCAATCCCGGCCAGGCCGGGCGCGACATTGCCGGCCTGCCGACCTATGCAAGGCTTGCCGACGTGCCGGAGCCGATCGACATGGTCGACGTGTTCCGCGCCCCCGAATATCTCGACTCCGTGGTGACCGAAGCGCTTGCCCTTTCACCCCGGCCGGGGCTCATCTGGGGCCAGCTCGGCGTGCGCGACGACGCGGCGGCAGCGCGGGCCGAGGCGGGCGGCATCGCCGTCATCATGGACCGCTGCCCGGCGATCGAGATTCCCCGCCTTCGGCTGTCTCCCGTCGGGTAGGGCGCCGCGCCTGCGGACCGCCCGCGCTCAGAACCGATAGCCGAGCAGGAGCATGACCGAGGGCTGGAACGCCTCCTGCACCACCGGGCTGTCGGCGACATCGCCGAGCAGATAGCCCAGCGTGACCTCGCCGCGCACCAGCCAGTGCTCGGAGGCGGCATAGGTGGCCGACAGTTCCAGGTCGACCCGCTTGAAGCCCGCCCCGATCTCGTAAGACGCCAGCCCCGACAGCGCGGATTGCAGCGGCGTCACGCCGAAATAGGCCTCCATATAGGTCTCGTCGGCCCAGGTCGTCGACACGCCGGCGGCGAAACGGAACTGGTCGATTCGGTGGGCCAGCTTGAACCCGAGCGTCGCCTGCAGGCCATCGCTGCCGCCGATGATGCGCTCGAGCGAGCCATAGATTTCCGCCGGCCCCAGATCGTAGCTGAGCGTGGCGCCGACCACGCCGCCCATGTCGATGTCGCCCAGCCCGCGCAGATGATCGGAATCGCTCTGCTTGCGGCCGGTGTCATAGCCGAGCTGGCCGCTGAGGCTGAGCGCGCCAAGGCTGTAGACATTCACCGAGACCCCGCGCGGATCGACCGTCACATGCTCGCCGAACGTGGCGGTGACGAAGGGCACGGGCTGGACATCAAACTCGTCCGAGCCTTCGTATTTCGGCGCGATCAGCACCCCGCCGCCGAGCACGACATTCCATTCGGCCAGCCGCTCGGCCATGAAGAGCAACCCGTCGGTGGGCGCCGCCGCTCCCGCGGGTTCGGCCGCCGTCGCGGACAGGTCGACGGCAAGGGCACAGGGCAGCGGGAGCAGAGAGCAGGCGAGATGCAGGCCGAGGCGGGCAGTGGTGCGGTGTCTCATTCACGGTCTCGCAGGTGAGCGCCAGGGAGTCCGGCACGGACATCCCTCGGGGAGGCTCACCCTTTCCGCCGCGCGCCGCCCGGCACCAGCGCGGCTTCGCAAACGCGTCGGGCTCTTCGTTATCGTGCTGCGCTGCACGCTCGAAGACGGCTCATCATGCGCGAATTCGTGAATGGAGCGGCGCCGGCGCGGTCGCACAGGCGTGGCGCGGAGGCGGGTTTCGCGCTCGCGCTCAGTCCCGCCTTGGCGTGGATGTCGCCTTATCGACACCACCGATGGCGGTTTCACGCAGCGCTCGTGTTCCGGGCCGGGCTGCCGCCCTTCGGGTCGCTGGCGACCCTGCCGCAAAAGGCCATCGCGCGGTGCCATCCATGGGCGGCGCCGCCCCGCCTCCCGCCCAGCCTCCCGCCCAGCCTTCCGCTTCGCCTCAGCTGCCTTCGTAGCCCAGCCAGGGTTCCAGCCGCTCGAAGGTCTCGTCCATGGCGTAGAAGGGCGCGAAGGGCAGGCTGATATGGCCGAACAGCAGCGACAGCTGGAATTCGGCGGTCAGTTCGCCCGCCTTCTTGATCTGCGCGAGATAGAGCGCAGCGGCGAGACCGGAGCGGTCGGCGCCGGAAAAGCAGTGGATCAGGATCGGCCGGGGCGCATCCGCCAGCACCTGGAAGTAGGTCGCCACCTCCTCGTCGGTCAGCCCGCGCCGCGCCGACCAGCGCAGGTCGATCAGCCGCACATCCGCCTCGCCGGCGACCCGCGCCTCGTCGCGATACCAGGCGCTGTTCTCCGCCCGCCCGCGCAGATTGATGATGGTGCGGATACCGCGGCTCTCGATCACGTCCCTGAGCCGCCCGGACGACAGCGTGGCCGAACGGTAAAGCTCGCCGGCGACGACCGTATGCACATTGCCGGTCATATAGGCCCAGCCGGCATAGGCCCCGACGAGAGCCAGCAGGCCGCCACCAATGCCCAGCGACCAGCGACGCCACGGCGCCCACCGCTTTCGCACCCCGTCCTGCGCACGCCTCGCAACCATGCCGTCCCTGCCACCCTGTCGCTTGCCGGCGGTACGCTAGTGGCCCAGGCTGTCAGCGCGCTGACAGGGTTGGAACGCGGCCAGAGCCGATATCAACAGCCCGCATCTGCTGATTAATACTTTTGCCAATCCTGTTGAGTTTTTTAGCGAAGGCGCGACACTGCCGGGCAAGACGCCCGCACGGCCTCGCGCCGGCCCGTGGAACGCACGCGCGTCGACAGGAGAACGCCAATGACCGACACATCCCCGCCCGCGCCGGGCTTCGCCACCCTCGCCGTGCACGCCGGCGCGCAGCCGGACCCGACCACCAAGGCCCGCGCCACGCCGATCTACCAGACCACCTCCTTCGTGTTCGACGACGTCGACCACGCGGCCTCGCTGTTCGGGCTGAAGGCGTTCGGCAACATCTACACCCGCATCGGCAACCCGACCAATGCGGTGCTGGAGGAGCGCGTGGCGGCGCTGGAAGGCGGCACCGCCGCCCTCGCCGTCGCCTCCGGCCACGCCGCCCAGTTGCTGACCTTCCAGACCCTGCTGACCCCCGGCGACGAGTTCGTCGCCGCCCGCAAGCTCTATGGCGGGTCGATCAACCAGTTCAACCATGCCTTCAAGAGCTTCGGCTGGAACGTGGTGTGGGCGGATTCCGACGATGTCGCCTCCTTCGAGCGCGCCGTCTCGCCGCGTACCAAGGCGATCTTCGTCGAGTCGATCGCCAATCCCGGCGGCATCGTCACCGACATCGCCGCCATCGCGAAGATCGCCAGGCGCGCCGGCGTGCCGCTCATCGTCGACAACACGCTCGCCACCCCCTATCTCATCCGCCCGTTCGAGCACGGCGCCGACATCATCATCCACTCGGCGACCAAATTCCTCGGCGGCCACGGCAATTCCATCGGCGGGGTGATCGTCGATGGCGGCTCGTTCGACTGGATGCGCGAGGGGCGCTACCCCTTCCTGTCGCAGCCGCGCCCGGAATATGAGGGCATCGTGATCGGCGAGGCGTTCGGCAATTTCGCCTTCGCCATCGCCGCCCGCGTGCTCGGCCTGCGCGATCTCGGCCCGGCGCTGTCGCCGTTCAACGCCTTCCTCATCCTCACCGGCATCGAGACGCTGCCGCTGCGCATCCAGCGGCACTGCGACAACGCGCTCGCGGTGGCGAAATTCCTCGCCGACCATCCGAAGGTGTCGTGGGTCAGCTATCCCGGCCTGCCGGGCGACCGCTATTACAACCTCGCCCAGCAGTACACGCCGAAGGGCGCCGGGGCGGTGTTCACCTTCGGGCTGAAGGGCGGGTTCGAGGCCGGCGTCGCGCTGGTGTCCGGGGTCAAGCTGTTCTCGCACCTCGCCAATATCGGCGACACCCGCTCGCTCATAATCCACCCCGCCTCCACCACCCACCGCCAGCTCGCCGACGAGCAGAAGACGCTTGCCGGGGCGGGGCCGGATGTGGTGCGGCTCTCGGTGGGCATAGAGGACGCGGCGGACATCATCGCCGATCTCGATCAGGCGCTCAAAGGCGCCTGATTCTGCCCACATTTCCGCCAGTCTTGCGGATCGTGAACGAATTATGAGTGTGTCATGCGCGGCCCGCAGGTCTGGGATGCGGTATATTTCCTACCAAATGAGCAGGTTGTCGAATATCTAGGCATCGGAATGATTAACGGACGTGCAGCTACCGGGGTGTCCGGCGGCCGCGATCCGGATCCGAACCGATGGAGACTGACATGCTGCTTTGGGGCCTCGTTGCCAAGCAGATCCGCCGCTGGCAGGCGTATCGCCGTACTCTCGTTGAGCTTTCCCAGCTCGACGACCGCACGCTCGCCGACATCAACGTCTCGCGTGGCGAGATCACGAGCGTCGCGCGCCGTGCCGCTGCTGCGGCGTGAGTAGCGACCGAACCCGGCGTTCGGTATACAACGTCCAATAACGGCCCCGGAAATTTCCGGGGCCGTTATTTTTTGCCCCCGTTTCGTGCTAAGGCCGCGCCATTCGACCTGATCACGCAGCGGCAGAACGGCAACGGCAATAGATGAGCATCACCGACATCCGCCCGGTCCACATCGTCGGCGGCGGCCTCGCCGGCTGCGAAGCCGCCTGGCAGCTCGCCCGGCGCGGCGTCCCGGTGGTGCTGCACGAGATGCGCCCGACCCGCGGCACCGATGCCCACAAGACCGACAGCCTGGCCGAACTGGTCTGTTCCAACTCGTTCCGCTCCGACGATGCGCAGAACAACGCGGTCGGCGTGCTGCACGCCGAGATGCGCCGGCTCGGCTCGCTCATCATGTCCTGCGCCGACAGCCACCAGATTCCGGCCGGCGGCGCGCTGGCGGTCGATCGCGAGGGCTTCGCCGAGGCGGTGACCGCCGCCATCGCCGCCCATCCCGGCATCGCGGTGGAGCGCGGCGAGATCGCCGGCCTGCCGCCGCAGGACTGGGACAGCGTGATCGTCGCCACCGGCCCCCTCACCTCGCCGGCTCTGGCCGAGGCGATCCGCGCCCGCGCCGACGAGCAGGCGCTGGCCTTCTTCGACGCCATCGCCCCCATCGTCCATTTCGACTCCATCGACATGGACGTGTGCTGGTTCCAGTCGCGCTACGACAAGGTCGGGCCCGGCGGCACCGGCGCCGACTACATCAACTGCCCGATGGACAAGGAGCAGTATGAGGCCTTCGTCGCCGCGCTCATCGCCTCCGACACCGTGCCGTTCCGCGAGTTCGAGAACACGCCCTATTTCGACGGCTGCCTGCCCATCGAGGTGATGGCCGCGCGCGGACCCGAAACGCTGCGCCACGGCCCGATGAAGCCGATGGGCCTGACCAACGCCCATAATCCGACCGTGAAGGCCTATGCCGTGGTGCAACTGCGGCAGGATAACGCTCTGGGAACGCTCTACAACATGGTCGGCTTCCAGACCAAGACCCGCCATGGCGAGCAGGTGAAGCTGTTCCGCATGATCCCCGGGCTGGAGAAGGCGGAGTTCGCCCGGCTCGGTGGCCTCCACCGCAACACCTATCTCAACTCGCCTCGCGTGCTCGACGCCACGCTGCGCCTGAAAGCCGAGCCCCGCCTGCGTTTCGCCGGCCAGATCACCGGCTGCGAGGGCTATGTGGAAAGCGCCGCCATGGGGCTGATGGCCGGCCTGTTCGCCGCCGCCGAGCGGCGGGGCGAGGCACCGCCCCTGCCGCCCTCGACCACCGCGCATGGCGCCCTCATCAACCACATTACCGGCGGCCATATCGAGAGCGTGGAAGCGGGACCCCGCTCCTTCCAGCCGATGAACATCAATTTCGGCCTGTTTCCGCCGCTCGACACCGCGCCGACGCGCGATGCCGAGGGCAACCGCCTGCGCGGTTCGCAGAAGACCGTCGCCAAGAAGCAGGTCCTTGCGGCCCGCGCCCTCGCCGATCTGGACGCCTGGGCCAAGACCCATGCCGACGAGCCCAACGAGGCCGCCGCGTGAGCCTCACGGTCCCCGCCCGGGGCGGCGTGTTCGAACTCGACACCGTGCTCAAGCGCGACACCTTTTCCACCATCGAGCGCGGCCTCTGGCGCGACGCCGCCGGCAATGTGTTTCCCGCGGTGCGGCGCAACTATGCCGGGGTGAAATGGTGGGTGAAGCCGCTCGCCCGCCACTTCGCCGCCCGCGAGGCGCGCGCGCTGATCCGTGCCGAGGGCAGCGGCCATACCGTGCCGGTCTACGCGCTGGAGGAAGGCCACCTGGTGCGCGGCTTCGTCGACGGCATCCCGCTGCAGATCGCCAAACCGCGCGGCGACCTCGCCTATTTCGCCTCCGCCCGCAAGGGCCTGCGCGAGGTGCACCGGCGGGGCATTGCCCATAACGACCTCGCCAAGCCGCAGAACTGGCTCTACGCCGCCGATGGCCGCGCGGTGCTGATGGATTTCCAGCTCGCCATGGTGTTCTCCCGGCGCAGCAAGGCGTTCCGGGTCGCCGCCTATGAGGACATCCGCCATTTCCTCAAGCAGAAGCGCAGCTACTGCCCGGAGGCGCTGACCGCGCGGGAAAAGAAGATACTGGCCCGCAAGAGCCTGTTCACCCGGGTGTGGATGCAGACCGGCAAGAAGCTCTACAATTTCGTCACCCGCCGCCTGCTGAACTACCACGACACCGAGGGGCGCGGCCCGCGCGCCATGGAGCAGGGCCCGCGCCTCGCCGGCACCCTGGCCGAGGTCGACGGCGTGCGCGCGGTGCATGTCTGCGACTTTCCCACCGCCGGCCACTCTTTCGGGCTCTACGCCTTCGTCGAGGCGGCGGACGGCGTAAACGAGGAGGCGCTGCGCGCCCATCTCGCCGCCCGGCTACCGGACCTGCTGCCGCCCGAACATGTGCAGGTCGTCCCCGCCCTGCCGCGCGACGGCTCGGGGGCGGTGCGCGACGACCTGCTGCGGCTGGTGGCGCTGAACCAGCTCGACCAGCTCTCCCAGCGGCCGCAGGGCCCGCAGGAGGAAGAGGCGCTGACCCTCATCATCCGCGACCGCCGCAATCTCAGCGACCGGGTGCGCGGCGGCATCTAATCCGCCTCGGCGGCGCCCGGCTTGCCCTGCGCCTGCGCCTTGAGTTCGCGCACGAAGGCATCGACCAGCGGCTGCTCGCCCTTCAGCCGGCGGGTGGCGGCGAAATGGGTGGTTTCGAAGCCATAGGCCTCCGGCCTCAGCACCCGCATCTGGCCCCGCGCCACCCAGTCCTCGCCGATATGGCGGGGGAGATAGCCGATGAAGCGACCCGAAAGGATCATCATCACCTGCGCCTCCATCTGCACGATGGCGCCGCTCGCGCGCGGATGGTTGACTCGGTACAGGTCGTCGAGATGGCGATAGCGCCGCACCGAGAACAGCGCCGCCTCGATGCGGGCGTGGGTGATCTCCACGCCCGGCACCTCGAACAGTGCATGGCCGCGCCCGCAATAGAGCGCCTGCGCCTCGCGGTTGAGCGGGATATAGGCGATGCCCGGCACCTTCTGCGAGAACGGCCCGACCACGAGGTCGCGCGCGCCGTCCATCAGCGCCCGCTCCAGCACCAGCGGCGTGCCCAGTTCCAGATCGACGAACACTTCCGACGCATAGGCCATGTAGCGCGCCAGCGCCGTCTGCAGCCTGAGTTGCGGATTGGTGACGACACCGTCGACGATGCCGACCCGCAGCCGCCCGACAAGGCGCTGCTGGTCGCGGCCGATGCGGCCATGGAAGGCGTCGATGTCCTCGAATAACTGCCTGGCGGCCAGCAGCGTCGATTCGCCGAAGGGCGTGAGCCGGAAGCCCGCCCGCCCCCGCTCGCAGAGTTGCCCGCCGAGCTTGCGCTCGAGCGCCGCCAGATGGGTGGAGAGGGTGGATTGCGACAGGTTCAGCGCCACCTGCGCGTCCTGGAAGCCGCCCTCCTCCGCCAGCGTGACGAAGACGCGCAACAGCCTGAGGTCGATATTGTCGAGCCGGCGCACCCGCGTCTCCTCCCCACATCGACATTTGCCGATGTATCTTTCCATTAATTCCGATTTTTCCGGAAGTGAACATGCGCGAGCATGACGAGGCCTCAAGGAGCCCGCCGTGACCCGCCCCCGCCTCCCCGCAGCCCGGTCCCGCCCATGACGCTCGACGGCATTTCCGGCCGCGCCGTGCTGGTCACCGGGGCCAGCCGCGGCATCGGCCTCGGCATCGCCCGCGCCTTTGCCGCCGCTGGCGCCGAACTGCACATGTTGGCCGATGACGAGGCGATCTTCGAGGCCGCCGAACGGCTCGGCGCACGCGGCCATCGGGCCGACATCACCTCGGCAGAGGCGGTGGGCGCTGTGGCCGAAGCCATCCCCCATCTCGACGTGCTGGTGAACAATGCCGGGCTGGAACGCGTCACCCCGCTGGACGATGCGAGCGCCGAGAACGAGGCGGTGTTCCGCCGCGTGGTGGAGATCAACGTGGTCGGCACCTTCCTCGTTACCCGCGCCCTGCTGCCGCGCCTCGCCCATGGCGGGCGCATCGTCAACACCGCCTCGATCTGGTCGCGCGGCGCGGAATCGCTGTTCGGCGCCTATGTCGCCTCCAAGCATGCGGTGATCGGCCTCACCAAGACCTGGGCCAGGGAACTCGGGCCGCGCGGCATCACCGTGAACGCCGTCTGCCCCGGCTGGGTGCGCACGCAAGCCTCGCTGCGCTCGCTCCACGCCATGGCGGCGCGCACCGGGATAGCGCCGGACGTGCTGCTGGAGGAGATCGTGGCGGCGCAGATACTGCCCGGCTTCATGGACCCGGACGACGTGGCCGGCACTTATCTCTTCCTCGCCTCCGATCTTGCGGCCAACATCACCGGCCAAAGCCTCGGAGTCGATCGCGGAGAATTGCCATGGTAGCCCCCCACAAAGACAACCCGCACAAGGATTTGCGCGTCATCGTCACCGGCACGGCGAGCGGAATCGGCCGGGCCTGCGCCGACGCGCTCAGCGCCGCCGGGGCGAAAATCATCGGCTTCGACCTGCACCCGCCACCGGACGAGACCCGTTGGCATACCATTCTGGTCAACGTGGCCGAGGAGACCTCGGTCATCGGCGGCATGGAGGCGGCGGTGGCCGAACTGCGCGGCCTCGACGTCATCGTCAACTGCGCCGGCATCTGCGAGGAGACGCCGCTGGCGCGCTTCGATGTCGCCGCCTATGAGCGGATGGCGGCGGTCAATGTGCGCGGGCCGATCCTGATGGCGCGCGAGGCGCTGGGCCGCTTCAGCGGTGACGGCCCCATCCGCGGGCGCATCATCAACATCGCCTCGGAACTCGCCTATCTCGGCCGCGCCGGCTTCTCCGGCTATGCCGGCACCAAGGGCGCCATCCTCACCCTCACCCGCTCCTGGGCGCGCGAACTCGGGCCGGACATACTGGTCAACGCCGTCGCCCCGGGGCCGGTCGATACGCCGCTGCTCGGTTACCGCAATCTCAGCGAGGAGCTGAAGCGGCTGGAGACCAGCAACCCGTCCGGTCGCGTCGGCTGCCCGGAAGAGGTGGCGCAGGCGGTGCTGTTCCTGGCCAGCCGCGCGACGAGTTTCATCACCGGCCAGTGCCTCAGCGTCGACGGCGGCGCGGCGATGCACTGAACCGATCGGCAATCAGTACTCAGGGGGACCGGATGGTCGACAGCGTGCGTCTCGACGAACTTAGCTGGCCGGAATTTTCCGACCGGATCAAGGCCGGCGCGCCGGTGCTGCTGCCGCTCGGCTCCACCGAGCAGCACGGCCCGCATCTGCCGCTCAATGTCGACGTGGTGCTGCCCACCGGCGTGTGCGAGCGCATCGCCGGCGAGGTCGGCGGCCTCGTCGCACCCACCGTCGCCTATGGCTGCAAGTCGATGCCGCGCTCGGGCGGCGGCGAGCAGTTCCCCGGCACGCTCAGCGTCGACGCCCACACTTTCGCGCTGGTGCTGCGCGACGTGATCCACAACCTCGCCCGGCAGGGCGTGCGCCGCCTCGTGGTGGTGAACGGGCATTACGAGAATTGCTGGCCCTCGGTCGAGGGCCTCGACCTCGCCCGCCGCGAGATCGCCCGCGACGGCATCACCGACTTCACCGTCATGCGGCTCGAATATTGGGACTTCGCCCAGCGGGCGACGCTCGAGTCGATCTTCCCCGACGGCTTCCCCGGCATCGAGCTGGAACATGCCAGCCTGCTGGAAACCTCGCTGATGTTGGTGCTGCGGCCGGATCTGGTGGAAATGGACAAGGTGCCGTCCGACGGCCCGGCGACCTTCCCGCCCTATGACCGCTTCCCGGTGCCGGACGATTTCGGCCTGCCACCCTCCGGCGTGCTGGCGGTGGCCACCGGTTCGACGGTGGAGAAGGGCGAGGTGCTGATGGCCGACTACGTCACCCACATCTCCGCCGCCATCCGCAAGGAATTCGGGCTGTGAGAACGTCTGTGAGCGCGGCATTCTCCTGCGTCCTTCGAGGCCCGGCTGCGCCGGGCGCCTCAGGATGACGACGGCCAGACGCGACCCGACCCACGTCATGCTGAGGAGCGGGGCTTGCCCCGCGTCTCGAAGCACGCAGGCTCCTTAGCCGGGCACAAGCCCGACAGAAGATGACCCCAGCACCATCACATCATCCAGGTTCACCATGACCACCGCCTTCGAGCCGCTCGATTCCGGCACCATCCCGCGCTTCGCCGGGCTTCCCACCTTCATGCGGCTGCCGGTGGCCGAGCCCGCGCAGGTCGACATCGCCATTCTCGGCGTGCCGTTCGACCTCGGCACCACCAACCGCGCCGGCACCCGCCACGGCCCGCGCGAACTGCGCAACCAGTCGAGCCTGATGCGCCGCGTGCACCACGTCACCGGCCTGTCGCCCTATGACCGTGCCCGGGTGGCCGATTGCGGCGACGTCATCATCGACCCGTTCGACCTGATGCGCTCGCTCGACATCATCGCCGCCCACTATGACGGCGTGCGCGAAGCCGGCGCCCTGCCGCTCACCGCCGGCGGCGATCACCTCATCAGCCTGCCCATTCTGCGCGGGCTGGCGAAGGCGAATCTGAACACGCGGGGGCCGGTTGGGCTGATCCAGTTCGACGCCCATTCCGACACCTATGACAGCTTCTTCAACGGCTCGCGCTATACCCACGGCACGCCGTTCCGCCGCGCCATCGAGGAAGGGCTGGTCGACCCCAGGCGCTTCGTGCAGATCGGCCTGCGCGGCGCCATCTCCGACGCGGGCAATTACGACTATGCCCGCGAGATGGGGGTGCGCATCATCTTCATCGAGGAATTCATGGCCCGCGGCGTCGAGGACGTGATGGCGGAAGCCCGCGCCATCGTCGGCGACGCGCCGACCTATGTGACCTTCGACATCGACGTCCTCGATCCCTCGCAGGCGCCGGGCACCGGCACGCCGGAAATCGGCGGGCTGGATACCCGCGAGGCGCAGGCGATGGTGCGCCTGCTCGACGGGCTCGACCTCATCGGCGCCGACCTGGTGGAGGTCGCCCCGCCCTTCGATCCCTCCGGCCTGACGGCGCTGACCGGGGCCACGATCCTGTTCGAGCTGCTCTGCGTGCTGGCGGGTGTCGTTGAAAAGAAGAAGGGCGCACGCTGATGGCCCATGGTTATGAGGGTGGCCGGCTGGATCTCCCCTTCGTCGGCATCTGCACGTTCGGCAAATACCCGCTCCAGCTCGACTGGAACCGCATCGACGCCGATGTCGCCATCCTCGGCGCGCCGTTCGATCTCGGCACCCAATGGCGCTCGGGCGCCCGTTCCGGTCCCCGCGCCATCCGCGAGGCGTCGACGCTGTTTTCCTTCGGCCATGCCGGCGCCTACGACCACGAAGACGACGTCACCTATCTGGCCGCCGAGACCACCCGCATCGTCGATATCGGCGACGCCGACATGATCCACACCGACACCGAGGCCAGCCACGCCAACATCGCATTCGCCGTGCGCAAGATTCTCGATGCCGGCGCGCTCCCGGTCGTGCTCGGCGGCGACCATTCGATCAACATCCCCTGCATCGAGGCGTTCGCGGACGAGGAGCCGATCCATATCGTCCAGTTCGACGCCCATCTCGACTTCGTCGACGAGCGCCACGGCGTGCGGCGCGGCCATGGCAACCCGCTGCGCCGGGCGGCCGAGAAGCCCTATGTCACCGGCCTGACCCAGCTCGGAATCCGCAACGTCTCCTCCACCGCGCGCGAGGGCTACGAGGCCGCCCGCGCCATGGGATCGGACATTCTGAGCGTGCGGCAGATCCGCAAGCTCGGCACCGAGGCGGTGCTGGCGCGCATTCCCGCCGGCAGGCGCTATTACGTCACAATCGACATTGACGGCTTCGACCCCTCCATCGCCCCCGGCACCGGGACGCCGAGCCATGGCGGCTTCACCTATTACGAGGTACTCGAACTGCTCGACGGGCTGACCAGGCGCGGCACGGTGGTGGGCGTCGATCTTGTCGAGGTCGCCCGTGAATACGACCCCGCGGGCGTCACCGCCATCCTTGCCGCCCAGCTGCTGCTCAACGTCATCGGCCGGATTCTTCACCGCCGGGGCTATTGATTACCGTTCGATCCGGCCAATCTTCTGCCCGTCGGGGCGAATCCGCATCGCGCCGCCGCCAGGAAGGCCTATTGCTGGGCCGTCACAGAAGAGGATCTGCCATGCCCGTCCACAAGACCGCAAACGACGTTCCCTCCAACGCCAAGAAGGTCGCCATCGAGCTGCTCAATGCCAACCTCGCCTCGGGCATCGATCTGGCGCTGGCCATCAAGCAGGCGCACTGGAATCTGAAGGGGCCGCAGTTCATCGCCGTGCACGAAATGCTCGACGGCTTCCGCACCGAGATGGACGACCACACCGACACCATGGCCGAGCGTGTCGTGCAGCTGGGCGGCACGGCGCTGGGCACCACCCAGACCGTTGCCGACGCCACCGCTCTGAAGCCCTATCCCACCGACATCTATGCGATCCCGGACCACATCAAGGCGTTGGTCGAGCGGTTCGGCGCGGTGGCGAATAATGTGCGCAAGGCGATCAACGAATCCGACGACGCCGGCGACCCGACCACCGCGGACATCTTCACCGCCGCCTCGCGGTCCCTCGATAAGGCTCTGTGGTTTCTCGAATCGCATCTTGAAGGTCCCCGCTGACCCCCTGGTGACCTTCCACCCGGTACGGCCGACAGCGTCCGCCCGGCGGCGGCGCTGCCGGTTCACCCTTTGAGGTGGACGGAAACCCGCCTCTCATAAATACGTTGGCCTCCGCCTAATTTTCTCAATAATCTTCTGTCACATCATCACAACCCGCTCTGCTCGTGGCCGTTCCACAGCAGAATCGGGCGCCGCCACATTGGCTGCGGGCGTCGATTTTGAGACGGGGGAAGAGTGGGAATGGGGTCAACGGCAAGCACATCCGCCAACGGAGATCCGACTGCCGAACTTGCCGATAGTGGGCATGAATCTTATCCGCCGACCTTGGTCGGCGCGTCGGCGACCGAGCCGCCGATCACACATCTGGACATTGCGCGTCTGATCGAGCGGGCGCAGCGTCGGTTCCTCGATCTGCTGCGGGTCGAGCTGGCCCGTTTCGGCACCGACGACATCAGCCCCGTCCCAGGTGATGGTGCTGTTCACCATCGGCAATGACGAGCTGTCCGTCCGCGACCTGCTCGAGCGCGGGCATTATCTCGGCTCCAATGCCTCCTACAACCTCAAGCAGTTGGTCGACGCCGGCTATGTGCACCGCTCCGCCTCGCAACGCGACCGCCGCTCGGCGCGGCTGCGGCTGACCGACAAGGCGCACAGCCTGTGCGATGCCATCCGCGCCACGCATGACAGCCGCCAGAACGGCCATGACGACGCCGAAGCCCTTGAGCTTGGCATCGCCCATGGCGTGCTGCGCCGGCTGGAAATGCTCTGGACCGGCTCGCTGCGCTGAATCATTTTTGGAGCGTAGCGGGTTCCGGGCCACGTGAAGAAAATGCGCAGAACAAACACCTAGCGCCCGTCCGGCAAACCGGCTCACCGGACGGGCTCTAGAACGTTTGCCTTGGCGCGCGCTCTGGCGATCCTCAGGTGATGACCGTCGGCGCGCGACGCCCGGTGCGCCCCTCGATATCGGGCAGCGTGCGGGCGATCTCGATCAGGTCGGCGAGCGCGTCCTGGGTGTCGAGGTCGTGGCGGGCCGGATCGGGCTCGTAGCGTTCCAGATAGATGCGCAGCGTCGCCCCCGCCGTGCCGGTGCCGGACAGGCGGTAGACGATGCGCGACCCGTCGGCGAAGAACACGCGGACACCCTGTTTGGTCGTCACCGAGCCGTCGACCGGATCGTGATAGGCGAAATCGTCCGCCTTCTCCACCGTCAGACCGTTGATGACGGTGCCCGGCAGGCTGGCGAGTTGCTCGCGCAGATTCGCCACCAGCGCATCGGCGGCGGCGCTTTCGACCTCTTCATAGTCGTGCCGTGTGTAGTAGTTGCGCCCGAAGCTCGCCCAGTGCTCGGCGACGATCTCCGCCACGCTCTGGCGGCGTGCGGCGAGGATGTTGAGCCACATCAGCACGGCCCACAGCCCGTCCTTCTCGCGCACATGGTTGGAGCCGGTGCCGAAGCTCTCCTCGCCGCACACGGTGGCGAGGCCGGCATCGAGCAGATTGCCGAAGAACTTCCACCCGGTCGGGGTCTCGTAGCATTTGACGCCGAGCTGGGCCGCCACCCGGTCGGCGGCGCCGCTGGTCGGCATGGAGCGGGCGATACCCACGATGCCGTCCTTGTAGCCCGGCGCCAGCTTCGCATTGGCGGCGATGATGGCGAGCGAATCCGAGGGCGTCACGAAGCGCCCGCGCCCGACGATCATGTTGCGGTCGCCGTCGCCATCCGAGGCGGCGCCAAGGTCGGGCCCGTCCTCCGACATCAGCAGGTCGTAGAGTTCCTTGGCATGGACGAGGTTCGGGTCGGGATGGTGCCCGCCGAAATCCGGCAGCGGCGCGCCATGCATCACCGTGCCGGGCCGCGCGCCCAGCGTCTCTTCGAGAATGGCGGTGGCATAGGGGCCGGTCACCGCGCTCATCGCGTCGAAGCGCATGGTGAAGCCGGAGGCGAACAGGTCGCGGATGGCGTCGAAGTCGAACAGCGCGCCCATCAGCTCGGCGTAGTCCTCGACCGGGTCGATGACATCGACCACCATGTCGCCGACCCTGGTGATGCCGAGCGTGTCGAGGTCGACCTCGTCGGCGTCGACGATGCGGTATTCGCGAATCGTCCTGCTGCGCTCGAAGATCGCGTCGGTAACGTGCTCGGGCGCCGGGCCGCCATTGCCGATATTGTACTTGATGCCGAAATCGCCGTGCTCGCCGCCCGGATTGTGGCTGGCGGAAAGCACGATGCCGCCGAACGCCTCATGCTTGCGGATGACGCAGGAGGCGGCCGGCGTGGAGAGGATACCGCCCTTGCCCACCAGCAGCCGGCCGAAGCCGGCCGCCGCCGCCATCTTGATGACGGTCTGGATCGCCTCGCGGTTGTAGTAGCGCCCGTCGCCGCCGATCACGAGGGTCTCGCCCTCGAAGGCGTCGAGACTGTCGAACAACGCCTGGACGAAGTTCTCGATGTAGTGCGGCTGCTGGAAGACCTGGACCTTCTTGCGCAGGCCCGACGTGCCCGGCTTCTGGCCCTCGAACGGCGTGGTGGCGACGACGCGGATCATGATTCCCCCGAACTACTTGGCCCGAACTGCCTGGAATGTCATCCCGGCCGGCCGCGGGCCGGTCCGGGGCCGCGGGCCCGCTGGCGGGCAATCCCGGCGCCAGGGCGCGCCTGAGCCGGGACGACGCGCGAGACTACTTCTTCACCAGATGATTCAGCAGCCCGGCCGCCGAGGTCGAGACGCTGTCGGGCGCCACGCCGCTTTCCACCGCCGGCAGCAGCGTGTTGGCGAGTTCCTTGCCGAGTTCCACGCCCCACTGGTCGAAGCTGTTGATGTTCCAGATCGCCCCCTCGACGAACACCCGGTGCTCGTACAGCGCGATGATGCGCCCGAGCGTGTAGGGATCGAGCGTCTCGTAGGCGATGGTCACCGAAGGGCGGCTGCCGGTGAAGACGCGGTGCGGGGCGATCCTGGTGGCGGCGGCCTCGTCGCGGCCGGCGGCGAGAAGCTGCGCCTTCGCCTCCTCCAGCGTGCGCCCGCGCATCAGCGCCTCGGACTGGGCGAGGCAGTTGGCGATCAGCATGGCGTGCTGGCGCTTGAGCCCCGGCTCGCTCTCCTCCGCATGGCCCCGGGCGGCGATCAGGAACTCCACCGGGATCGGGCTGGTGCCCTGATGGATGAGCTGGAAGAACGCATGCTGCCCGTTGGTGCCCGGCTCGCCCCACACCACCGGCCCGGTGTCGTGCGCCACCGGCTTGCCGTCGAGCGTCACATGCTTGCCGTTGCTCTCCATGTCGAGCTGCTGGAAATAGGCCGGCAGCCGCGCCAGGTGCTGGTCATAGGGAATGACCGCCCGGGTGGCGTAGCCGCACACGTCGCGGTGCCAGATGCCGACCAGGGCGAGCAGAACGGGAAGGTTCTTCTCCAGCGGCGCGGTACGGAAATGCGTGTCCATCGCGTGGCCGCCGGCGAGGAAGCGGCGGAAATTGGCCTCGCCGACCGCGATCATCACCGGCAGGCCGATCGCCGACCACACCGAATAGCGGCCGCCGACCCAGTCCCAGAAGCCGAACACCCGGTCCGGCGCGATGCCGAAGGCGGCGACCTTGTCGAGCGCGGTGGAGACGGCGGCGAAATGGTTGGCCACCGCCGACTCGCCCAGCGCCTCGACGATCCAGTGCCGGGCGCTGGCGGCGTTCGACATCGTCTCCTGGGTGGTGAAGGTCTTGGAGGCGACGATGAACAGGGTCGACGCCGGGTCGAGATCCTTCACCGTGTCGTAGAGATGGGCGCCGTCGACATTGGAGACGTAATGCGCGCGCGGCCCGTCGTGATAGGGCGTCAGCGCGATGGTCGCCATGACCGGGCCGAGGTCCGAGCCGCCAATGCCGATATTCACCACGTCGGTGATCGGCTTGCCGGTCCAGCCCTTCAGCGCGCCGGAGCGGATGCCCTCGGCGAAGCTCGCCATGGCGGCGAGCACGGAGGCGACATCGGCGCGCACATCCTGCCCGTCGACGGTCAGCGGCGTGTCGCCAGGATCGCGCAGCGCCGTGTGCAGCACGGCGCGGTCCTCGGTGAGGTTGATGTGCACGCCCTCGAACATCGCTGCGCGCTTGGCCTCGACGCCGGCGGCGCGGACGAGGTCGAACAGCAGGCCGAGCGTGTTCGCGGTGAGCGCGCATTTGGAGAAATCGAGCAGCATGTCCTCGAAGGAGGCGGAAAAGCTGCCGAATCGGTCGGGATCGGCGGCGAACAGGCTCGCCACCTTCTCGTCGGCGCGCGAAGCACGGTCGGCGGCCAGAGCCTTGAAGACGTCCTCGGTCGCTGCGCTCATCTCATCCTCCAGACGGTCCCCTCGCGGGACATTACTCGGTTCGGCCGGGCTCGCCCCGGCCCATGCTTGCCTTCACCGCCTCGATCAGCTGCTTGAGCGTGAACGGCTTCGGCAGGAAGCCGAAATTCGCGCCCTCCGGCAGGTTCTTGGCGAAGGCCTCCTCGGCATAACCCGACATGAATATCACCTTGATGTCGGGATGGGTGCCGCGCAACTCCTTCAGCAGGGTCGGGCCGTCCATTTCCGGCATCACCACGTCGGAAAGGATCAGGTCGACCTCGCCGGGGTGCTCGGCCATCACCTCCAGCGCCTCGACGCCCGAACCGGCCTCCAGCACCTGGTAGCCGCGCGAGACCAACGCCCGGGCGGCGAAGGCGCGCACCGCCTCCTCGTCCTCCACCAGCAGCAGCGTGCCGCGGCCGGTGAGATCGGTGGCCTTGGGCGGCACCTCCGGCTCCGGCGCGCGCGGAGCCGGCTCCGCCGCATCCGGCACATGGCGCGGCAGGAACACACGGAACACCGAGCCCTGCCCCATCTCGCTGTCCACCTGCAGCGTGCCGCCGGTCTGCTTGACGATGCCGTAGACGGTGGAAAGCCCGAGGCCGGTGCCCTTGCCGACCTCCTTGGTGGAGAAGAACGGCTCGAATATCTTGTCGAGAATCGCCGGCGGAATGCCGGTGCCGGTGTCGGCCACCTCGACCAGCACATGGTCGGCCTCGGGCAGTCCCGCCTCGACATAGGCCGCGCTCTGCGCCGCGCTGACATTGGCGGTGCGGATGGTGAGCGTGCCGCCCGCCGGCATGGCGTCGCGGGCGTTGACGGCGAGATTGACGATCACCTGCTCGAACTGGTTGAGGTCCGCCTTCACCGGCCAGAGGTCGCGCTCCTCCTTGACCTCCAGCTTGATGGTCTCGCCCAGCAGGCGGCGCAGCAGCATCGTGAGGTCGCTCATCACGTCGCCGAGCCGCAGCACCTGCGGGCGCAGTGTCTGGCGGCGCGAGAAGGCGAGCAACTGGCGCACCAGCCCGGCGGCGCGGTTGGCGTTCTGCTTGATCTGCATCACGTCCTGGAAGGACGGGTCGGTCGGGCGCGCATTGGCCAGCAGCAGGTCCGAATAGCCGATGATGGCGGTCAGCACGTTGTTGAAATCATGCGCCACGCCGCCGGCGAGCTGGCCGACCGCCTGCATCTTCTGCGACTGGGCGAACTGCGCTTCCAGCGCACGCTGCTCGGTGGTCTCGATCACATAGACGATCGCCGCCTCGCGTGCGGCGACACCGTCCTCGACCGAGGCGAAGTAAAACCGCGCCGAGCGCCCACCCTCGCGCTCCAGCACGATGTCGACCGGCGCCGCCGGCGCCTGCCCGTGCACGGCGGCGGCCAGCGCCAGTTCGACCGCGCTGCGCGCCGCCTCGGAGACCAGGTCGACAATGCGCCGGCGCTCGTCCTCGCGGCCGCCGAACAGCCGGGCGAACATGGCGTTGGCGCGCACCACGCGCCCTTCCGCGTCGACCTCGGCGATGGCGATCGGCGAATTGTGGAAGAAGCGCGCGAAACGCACCTCGGCCGCGCGGGCCGGATCGGCGGCATTGTCCTCGCGCGAGCGGTTGACGACGAGGGTGCGCGAGGCGCCCGGCGTGCCGTCGGAGGCAAAGGCGACCCGGTGCCAGAGGCGAACCGGCAAGGGCTGGCCGTTCTTGCGCCGCAGGTCGAGGTCGAGCACCTCGGTGCGCACCCCGCCGGGCAGCGGCGCCATGCCGGTCAGCAGCGCCGCGGCCGGGCCGGGCACGATGTCGCCGACGGTGAGGCCGCCCGGGCCGAATTCGGCCAGATCGTAGCCGAGCCAGTCGACCAGCGTCGCGTTGATGTAGTGGATGGCGCCGCCCGCCGCCGAGAAGAAGCCGGCCGGCGCGTGGTCGAGATAGTCGATGGCGTGCTGCAGTTCGAGGAAGGCGCTTTCCTGCCGTTCGCGCTCGCGCGTGAGGTCGCTCACCGTCCACACGGTGGTGCGCACCCCCTTGGCGGACGCGGCGGCGTGGCGGGCGCCGAGCCGCAGCCAGCGCACCGGCTGGCCGGGGCCGGCGAGGCGCACCTCCTCGTTCGAGGCCCGCCCCTCGCGCACCCCCTGCGCGAGACGGTAGACCGCCTCGGAAGCATCGGGGTCGCTGGTGAACAGGCGCTCCACCGGCCGCGCCTCCTGCGGCGAGGCGGCGCCGGTGATCTCGCAATAGCGCGGGTTGGCGTAGAGCACCCGGCCCAGCGTGTCGACGATGCTCACCCCCTCCGGGGCGCTGTCGACGATGCGGCGGGCCAGTTCGTCGCGCAGATCCGGCGCGCCGAAGCGCAGCAGGCCGGCGGCATAGGCGAACAGGGCGAAGACGCCGACCACGGCGAGCACCGTCAGCAGGCCGATGATCCACGGGTCGGCGCGGTCGCGCCCGAGCAGCAGCAGCGAGACCACCGCGCCCACGAGCGCCAGCGCCACCAGCAGCACCAGCCGGATGCTTCCGCCGATCTCGGTTCGGTCGATCGTGGGATCGTCGCGTCCGCCGTCCGCCATGTCCAAGCCAGATGCCTCCCGACCGCCGCCACCGACGCCGCGCAGCGAGGCGATTCAACCTGTCCTTCTTGGTGCCCGACCCGCACCCCGGGAGCAAGGCCCGATTCGGCTTATCCGCGCCCGTGGCGCCGCCCAGGCCGCACGCGCCGTCACGGCATACCGGCGCCGCCGCCCGCTGCCGGTCCGAATTCCGGGCGGGGCTTGCCGGGCGCGCCCTTCCGCGACACAAAGAGCGCACTATAATCGGCCTCGCGCAGGCCTCGCGCCGCCGGCCGGCGTTTCGGGGAGATAGGGCTCATGCTGGATGTACTGTCCGATTCGGGGTCGTTGGCCGTGCCTATCCTGGCGTTAGTCGGCCTTGTCGTGCTGGCGGCGATCGTAGTGTGGATCGGGCGCCGGGCGCGCCGCAACCGCAGCCACGGCCTTGTCGCCGGCCACAGGCTGGCGGTCATCGATCAGGTGCAGATCGACGAGACCCGCCGCCTCGTGCTGATCCAGCGCGACGAGGTGCAGCATCTCGTTGTGCTCGGCGGCGGCAGCGATTTCCTGGTGGAGAGCGGCATCGGCGCGGTGCACGCCCGCGAGCCGCTGCACCCGCACGCACCGGCCCGCGCCGGCGACGCGGCGCGCCCACCCGAGCCGGCGCCGGTGCCGGTGCCGGAGGTTCACCGGGCGAGCGATTTCCGTACGGCCGAACCGTCCCCGGCCCGCGAGCCCACCCGCGCCGCGCGCGAGGCTCCCGCACCGGCTCCCCGTCCGCCGCGCCCGATTCCGCTGCCGCCGGAGGCCCGCGCGCCGGTCGAACCGCGCCCGGCCACCTTTTCACGCGGTCCCGCGCGCGACATCGCGCTGGAGCCGGTTCCGATGACGCCAGCTCCCGTGCCATCGGCTCCCCTGTCATCGGCTCCGCCGGTCCCGCCCCTGCCGCGACGGCCGGTCGACGTCCGGCCTTTGGAACCCGACATCACGGCGCGGACGCCGCCCGCTCCTCCCCCGGTGGCCCAGCGCGCGGAGCCGATCATCGAGCCCCCCGCCGAGGCGGAAGTCGGCGCGCGGGTGACGGTGAAGGTCGATCCGCTGTTCGCCGACATGGCGGACCAGCTTGAGGAGGCGCTGCGTCGCCCGGCCGCGCCCGACGGCGAACCGGCGCGGCGCACGGCGCCGCCGCGCGCGCCCGAAAGCCGCAAGGTCGATGAGCCGCGCCCGGCCTTCCCCGCCGCCGGCCCGGCGCCCGCCATCGTCACACCGGCCGCTGCGGCGCCGAAGGTCGCGACGCCGGCCTTCGTGCCCGCGATCGAGCGGCCCGAGCCGCGCCCGGAGGCGCGCGCCTCCGACGTATCTGCCCCCGAGATTCGCCCCGACCCGCGCCCGACGGAAGCCCGTCCCGCCGAGGCCCGTCCTTCTGAGGTCCGCCCCGCCGAGTCTCGCCCCGCCGAGGCCTCGACCCCCGAGAGCCGCGCGCTCGATATCTTTGCGCCGCAAATTCGGGCCACCGAGGCCCCGGCGCCCGAGATCGACATCGCCGAGCCGCGCGGCGCCAATCCCGGCGACCCGTTCGAGGAAGAAATGGCCAATCTGCTGGGGCGCTCGCGCCGTCCCTGAAGCGCGCAGCCCCCGGTCACGGGCACCATGCAAAAAGGGCGACCCGTTCCGCGGGCCGCCCTTTTTGCATGGTACGGGATCTGTCGCCTGGCGTCCGGCCGCCGAACCCGTCCGGCGGAGGCGCCCCAGGCGCCTTCTCCGCGAGGGTTGATCCCCCCTCGCGGGACACGCTCCCGATCGCCGCGACCGGAACACTCTCCCGTCCGACCGGTTCATTCACCCGATCGGAAAGGCCCCTAATCGTCGCGATAGACCCGCTCGCGCCGTTCGTGGCGCTCCTGCGCCTCGATCGACAGCGTGGCGATCGGGCGGGCTTCGAGCCGCTTGAGCGAGATCGGTTCGCCGGTTTCCTCGCAATAGCCGTAGGAACCGTCGTCGATCCGGTCGAGCGCGGCGTCGATCTTGGCGATCAGCTTGCGCTGCCGGTCGCGGGCCCGAAGCTCGATCGCGCGATCGGTCTCGGAAGAGGCCCGGTCGGCAATATCCGGGTGATTCTGATTCTCGTCCTGAAGGTGCTGCAGCGTCTCTTTCGCCTCGCGCAGGATGTCGTCCTTCCACTGCAGCAGCTTCAGGCGGAAATACTCCCGCTGCCGCTCGTTCATGAAAGGCTCGTCCTCGCGGGGGCGATACTCTTGGTCGATCTCAACCGACATCGGCCTTCGTCCTCGTGTTCGGGGGCACCCCTGATCGGGCGCAGCTTATATCGCCACGCTTCGCGCCACACAACACCTCACAGCGTCATGCGGCTGACACAAAATGCCGGATTTTTCAGCAGCTTGCGCGCCGAAACGAGGCAGGGCGGACGATTTGCACCGAGGCGGAGGACAGGGCGCGCCGACCGCGGCCGGTGCGCGGGAGCCCAAATTCCACGGGACTATTCGAAGCCGAGGAAGAAGGTGTAGGAGAGCGACACGCCGGTCTGGAACTGGTTGCGGTCGCCGTTCTGCACAACGAGCGGGCTGTCGGCGGCATCGTCCATCAGATATTTGTATTCGGCGAACACCGAGCCGGTGATGTTTTCGGTGAAGCGCTTCACCACCTGGCCGCCGAAGCCGACCGAATAGATGCCGCCGCCGGCCTGGTAAGGCGTCAGCGGATTGCCCAGCGCCTGGGCGAAGGCCGCCTCGCCCGGGGTGATTCCATAATAGGTGTCGATGTAGCCCGAGCTGGCCAGCGTCATGCGCGGACCAGCCGAGAGGGTGACGCCCCACAGTTCCGGGCTGAAATGGATCGCGTCGACCGCGAGGTCCGCCACAACGCCATCGAACCCGCCGAAGCCGTAGCGCAGTTCGCCGCGCAGGCGCAGCCAGTCCACCGGGAACCACTGGGCATAGCCGCCGACCTCGACGGCATAGTCGATGTCCGACATGCCGCGCAGCGCGTTGGAACTGGACGAATCGCGCTTCCAGTCGATCTTGCCGACGATACCGGCCTCGAAGGTGCCGGTGTCCCACAGCGCGAGGCTGGGATTGTCGTTGAAGCTGTTGAAGCGGCTCAACTGGTCGGCGCGGGTGATGCTGATGATCGGCTTGAAGCCGAACTCGTAATCGTCCGAACCCGCCCATACCGGCTGCGCCATCACATAGCCGCCGACGGTCAGCGTCCACTGACGATCGGTCGCCTCCGCCTTGGCGTAGGTCGGGTCGCCCTTATAGGCCATGTCGGCGGCCTGGGCGAGCGAGCCCGACAGACCGATCGTCCCCGCGACAACCATCACACCAGCGAAGCCGACTGACCGCATTGCAACCATCCTGTGAAACCAGCAGCGTATTCATTACAGCAGCCTAGCATCCAAGTGGTTGCCGAAAAGTCACTTAATGCGCGTCAATCATTTGGTGCCGGGCGGCACGGGTGCTCGCACCCGGCGCGCGCGTGCCTATATGTTCGCTGCGCCCTTCCACCCTTTCGAATGGACATCATGCTGCGCCTCATCCTGCTCCGTCACGCCAAGTCCGCCTGGCCGGAAGGCGTCGCCGACATCGACCGGCCCCTCGCCGGGCGCGGCCTGCGCGCCGCCGCTGCTATCGGCGCCTATATGGCGCAGGAGAATTTGCTCCCGGCACGGATCTTCGTCTCCCCCGCCCGCCGCACCATCGAGACCTGGGAGATCGTCACCAAGGGCTGGCCGCCCCATCCGCTCCCGGCCTATGAGCGCAGCATCTATGAGGCGCCGGCCGCCAATCTGATGCGTCTCGTCCAGGCCCAGGGCGACACCTCGCCGCTGATGCTGGTCGGGCACAATCCCGGCATGGAAGATTTCACCGCCCTGCTGCTGCGGCGCGAGCAGCGCGCCAAGGTACTGCCGAAATTTCCCACCGCCGCGCTGGCGGTCATCGACGTGCCGGTGGCCGACTGGAGCGAGATCGCGCCCGGCATCGGCACGCTGGAGCGGTTCGTCACCCCTCGCGCGCTTGGCGTCCAGAAGGAAACCGGCGTCCAGAAGGAACCCGGCGCCCAGAAGGAGAAGGAATAGCCGTGCCCTCCCGCTTCGAGTGGCTGCTGGACGAGGCCCGTCTGACGGCGCAGACCCTTCTCGACCGCGCCGAGGAGTTGACGAGCCCGACGCTCCGGCTCGGCATCACCGGCCTGTCGCGGGCGGGCAAGACCGTGTTCACCACGGCGCTGATTCACGCCCTGATGCGCGGCGGCCGCCTCCCGGTCTTCCAGGCCATGCATGAGGGGCGGATCGCCACGGCGCGGCTGGAGCCGCAGCCGGACGACGGCGTGCCGCGCTTCGATTATGAGGGCCATCTGGCGACGCTGGTCGATGCCCGGCGCTGGCCGGAATCGACCCGGCGCATCAGCGAGCTGCGCCTCGCCATAGATTACGCGCCCGCGCGCGGCGGCCGGCGCACCCTCACCCTCGACATCGTCGACTATCCCGGCGAGTGGCTGCTCGATTTGCCGCTGCTGGATCAATCCTTTGCCGACTTCAGCGCCAGCAGCCTGGCGCTCGCCCGCGCGCCCGCCCGGCGCCCGCTGGCCGGCCCGTTCCTCGCCGCGCTGGAGGCGGCCGACCCGCGCCGGCCCGCCGACGAGACCGAGGCGCGCGCGCTGGCTGCCCTGTTCACCGACTATCTCGCCGCCTGCCGCTCCGAGACGGTGTCGATGAGCCTGCTGCCGCCCGGCCGCTTCCTCATGCCGGGCGATCTCGAAGGCTCGCCCGCCCTCACCTTCGCCCCGCTGAACCTTGCCGAGGCGGCGGAAGCGTCGGCCGGCTCGCTGCACGCCATGATGGCGCGACGCTTCGAAGCCTATAAGGAGCGCATCGTCCGCCCGTTCTTCCGCGATCATTTCGCCCGCCTCGACCGGCAGATCGTGCTGATCGACGTGCTCTCGGCGCTCAACGCCGGCCCGGCGGCGCTGGCCGACCTCGAATCGGCGCTGGACGGCATCCTCGCCGCCTTCCGCATCGGCCGGAACTCGTGGCTGTCGGCGCTGTTCCGCCTCCGCATCGGCAAGGTGCTGTTCGCCGCCACCAAGGCCGACCACCTGCACCACACCAGCCACGACCCGCTGGAGGCGATCCTGCGCCGGCTGGTGGAGCGGGCGCTGGCGCGGGCGGAAGGCGCGGGCGCCGATATCGACGTGGTGGCGATCGCCGCCGTGCGGGCGACCCGCGAGGCGATGGTGAAGCGCGGGCGGGCGCATCTGCCGGCGATTGTCGGCGTGCCGGAAGCCGGCCAGCACGGCGCCGACGATTTCGACGGGCTGGCCGAGGCCGCCGTCTTCCCCGGCGACCTCCCGGAGAACCCGTCCGCCCTGTTCGACCCCGCCCACGGCTTCAACGGCCTGTCGGACGCGGCGGGCGGGGATTTCCGCTTCCTGCGCTTCCGCCCGCCCGAGGTCGCGCGCAACGCCGACGGCCTCGCCCTGCCGCTGCCCCATATACGTCTCGATCGCGCGCTGGAATTCCTCCTCGGCGACCGGCTGAAATAGAACCGGCTGAAACAGGATCATGAGCGACCGAACCCCTCGCCGCCCGCAGGCCTTCCGTCTCGACGATCCCGGCGTCGTCCTCGCCGAGGATGGCCGTACGGCCCCGCGCGGCGCCGTCGTCGTCACCCCCTCCCCGGCGGAAGCGGTAGAGGAGATCGCCCCGCTTCCGCTGCCGCCGCCGAAAAGCTCGCGCTGGGGCAAGCTGTTCTGGACCGGGCTGGGCGGGCTGGTCAGCCTCGGCATCGGGCTCGCGGTCACCCGGCTGATCGAGGACCTGTTCGCCCGCGCCGACTGGCTCGGCTATGCCGGGCTCGGCTTCGCCGCCCTGCTGGTGCTGGCGGGCCTCGTCATCATCGGCCGCGAGGCGTTCGGGCTGATGCGGCTGCGCACGCTGAACCATCTGCGCGAGCAGGCGGCCGAGGCGCTGGCGAAGGATGACCGGCGCCTCGCCGAATCGGTGACGTCGGAACTGCTCGCCATCGCCGCCACCTCGCCGCGCCTGTTCCGCGCCCGCACCGAACTGTCCGGCCATCTCGGGGCGATCATCGACGGCGCCGACCTCATCCGGCTGACCGAGCGTCAGCTCATGGGCCCGCTCGACGCCGAGGCGACCCGGCTGGTCTCGAACGCCGCCAAGCGGGTCTCGGTGGTCACTGCGGTCTCGCCGCGCGCGGCGGTGGACCTCATCTTCGTCCTGCTGACCGCGATCGGCCTGGTGCGCCAGCTCGCCCTGCTCTATGGCGGCCGCCCCGGCGCGCTCGGCATGATGCGGCTGTTCCGGCAGGTGGTCGCCCATCTCGCCGTCACCGGCGGCATGGCGGCGGGTGATTCGCTGGTCCAGCAGGTGGTCGGCCACGGCATCGCCGCCAAGCTCTCGGCGCGGCTGGGCGAAGGCGTGGTCAACGGCCTGCTCACCGCCCGGCTTGGCATCGCCGCCATCGAGGTGACGCGCCCGCTGCCCTTCGCGGCGCTGCCGGCGCCGGCGCTGAGCAACGTCGCCTCCGGCCTCATCAGCCGGGACGAGGCCAAGGACAGGCCGACGGACGCGCCGCACCCGCCCCCGGGCGCCGTTCAGCCCTGATGTTCGGGCGTGCGCACCACCAGCCCGTCAAGCGCGTCCGACACCTTGATCTGGCAGGACAGGCGGGAGTTCGGCTGCACGTCGGAGGCGAAGTCGAGCATGTCCTCCTCCATGGGGCCGGGCTCGCCGGTGGCGGCCTGCCATGCTTCGTCCACATAGACGTGGCAGGTGGCACAGGCGCAGGCGCCGCCGCATTCGGCGTCGATTCCCGGCACGCCGTTGCGGATCGCCGCTTCCATCACGGTGGAGCCGACCTGGGCGTCCACGGCGCGCTCGGTGCCGGCGGCATCGATGAAGATGATTTTGGGCATGGGGCAGGGCTTCTGCGATTTCGAATGGCTACAGGAAGGCCCGCCCTAGATAGCTGCCGGAGACGGCGAATGCCAGCCGGTCGCGCGGCGCCGGCGGGTTTGTTCCCGACACACCCGATTCGCAGGCCGGGCTCGCCGCTGCGGGTTTTTTCGGAGAGCGTGAATGAGAGGTTTCGGAGCATGGTAAACAGGCCGTTAACGATAACTCAAATCACCGGCTTCACCCCCGTTCCATTCTTCATGGTCAAGAGCGTAAGATAAAGCTGCGGGGAACTGGTGTTCCTCTCGTCAAGCGCGGCGTTTCTGCCGCCGACGGGAATACCACAACTCCGCAAAACCCCGGCCCGACGGCGCAAGCCGGTCGGAGTAGCGTACGGACCGGAGGCAGGCGCCGATGTCGACGAACACGAAGAAGATTCAGCAGGACCCCGCCGAGGCCGCCCTGTCGGCCATCGAGGAGGCGCTGACTCTCGACCTCCCGGCCGATGACGGGTCCGACCCGTCGGAGGCGCAGGACGACTTCGAGCTTCCACCCGCCCGCGAGCCGGAAGGCCCGCGCATCGAGACGCGCGCCGGCGCGGAAGAGGGGTCCGGTTCCTCGCGCTTCTTCGACGACATCGACCTGTTCGGCGACAACGCCGCGCCGCCGGAATTCGAGACCTCGCTCGGCGAGGACGAATTTACCCTTTCCGACGACGAACTCGCCGCCACCGACGATTTCGACCGCGCGAACGAGCCCAATTTCGATTTCTCGGCCGATCAGCAGCCCGGGCTGGACACGGCGGCGCTTGGCGCCGGCGCGGCCGCCGC
>NZ_JAHBGC010000020.1:0-232861 GCF_018390645.1 Ancylobacter dichloromethanicus | reverse complement strand
CGCCGCCGGCGCAGCGGCGGCCGCGCTGCCGCGCGGCGATGCCCGCGCCGAGAGCGAGCCGGCGGACGCCTCCCGCCCGGCGCCGCAGGGGCGCCGCGCCGCCAATGACGACCGGGAGAGCATCGGCCAGCTTCTGGCCTCGTTGCAGCGCCGCCCCTCCGCCGCGCCCTATGTCTTTGCCTCGCTCGCCTCGCTTGCCTGGCTCGGCGCCGGCGGTGCCCTGCTCTACAGCCAGTTCGGCGGCCTGTCCGGCTCGCTGGCCTCGATGGTGAACGCCCCCGGCTTCCTGGCCGGCGTCGCGGCGACCATCGTTCCGCCGATCTTCTTCCTCGTGCTCGCGGCCATGGTGCGCCGCATGCAGGAGATGCGGATCGTCGCCTACTCCATGGCCCAGGTCGCCATCCGGCTGGCGGAACCGGCCCGGGCGCCGGCCCCCGCCCCGGCCGCCACTCCCGTGGTCGCCGCGACCGCCGCCCTGCCGCCGATCCAGATGCCAGCCGGCGTCTCCGAGGAAACCCTCGCCCAATATGCCGGGCTGGAGCAGTCGGTCACCCGCGCCAGCGAGGCGGAAGCCTTCGTCCGCGGCGAGGTCGCCGCGCTCGCCCAGGCCTATGACGACAATAACCGCCGCATGACCCAGCTGGTCGAGCGGCTGCAGCTCGAGCGCGACGCCATACTGGCGCAGACCGAGCACATCCGCGAAACCATCACCTCGTCGCATTACGCCTTCGCCGAGGAAGTCGGCACCGTCAGCGAGCGCATCAACGATACCGTGATGCTGGCCGCCGACCGGGTGGCCAACACCCTTTCCGACCGTGGCGAGCACATCACCCTGGCGCTCGGCCGGGTCGGCGACACCATCATCGAGGCGCTGTCCGACAAGGGCGGCGATCTCATCGACCGGCTGCAGGCCACCGGCTCGGAGGTCAACACCAACCTGTCCGACGCCAGCGAGCACCTCATCTCCACGCTCTCGGCGCAGGGCGACGAGATCAGCAAGCGGCTGTCCGGCGTCACCAACGAGCTTACCGACACGCTGTCGGCGCGCACCGACGACATGAGCCGCCAGCTCTCCGGCGCCACCGACACGCTGTCCAAGACCCTCACCGCGCGTTCGGACGAGATCGGGCTGCGCCTCACCGGCGTCGCCGAGAACCTCACCGAGACCCTCGCCTCCCGGACCGAGGCGATCAGCCGCCAGCTCTCCGGCGTCACCGAGAACCTCACCGATACGCTCACCAACCGCACCGACGAAATCAGCCGCCAGCTCTCCGGCGTCACCGAGAACCTCACCGACACGCTTGCCAACCGCACCGACGAGATCGGTGACCGGCTGCTGCGCACCGCGGCGGAACTGTCGCATGTGGTGAACCTGCGTACCGAGGAGATGGGCGACAAGCTCGCCGCCACCACCCTCAAGCTCACCAGCACGCTCACCACGCGCTCGGACGAGATCACCGACGCGCTGGTCAGCACCGGCACCCGCCTCGCCGACGAGATCGCCATCCGCGCCAGCGAGGTGAACCAGACCCTGAAGAGCACCGGCGACTCGCTGGTGCTCGACCTCTCGGTGCGCGGCGGCGAAGTCGTCCGCAAGCTGGAAGAGACCGGCAACCGCGTCGCCGACACCATCACCGTGCGCGGCGACGACCTCGCCGACCGCATCGCCGACACCGGCAACCGCATCTACGACGCCGTCGCCGTGCGCGGCGCCGAGCTTGAGCGCCTGCTGGGCGAGACCGGCCAGCGCGTGGTGCACCAGCTTTCGCAGGCCGGCACCGGCATCCACGATTCCCTCGCCGACGCCGCCAGCCGCGTCTCGCAGGACATCGACTATCGCGGCCAGGCGCTGACCCAGCAGCTCGCCCATGTCGGTGCCGAAGCGGCGCAGGCCCTCGCCGACAATGGCGCGCGGGTGACGGAGCAGTTCCGCGAGGCGGCCGACTACCTCGCCTCCGACCTCACCACGCGCAGCGACAACATGCGCGACCATCTGGAGCAGCAGTTCCGCAACATCGAGGACCTGGTGAGCGTGCGCGGCGGCGAAATCGCCGACCGCATCTCCACCGACACCTCGTTGCTGGGTCGCCAGATCGTCGACGGCCTGCGCGACTTCGATACCGTGCTGCACACCCATGGCGGCGACATGGTCCAGCGCATCACCGACCGCGTCGACGCCGTGACCCGCGCCATTGACGTCAACCTGTCCGGCTTCGACGACCAGGTCTCCAGCAAGGCCCAGCAGGTCGCCGCCTCGCTCGACATGCGCATCGCCAATATCGAGGGCGTGCTCGACCGCGGCGTGGAAGGCCTCAACCAGACGCTCGGCACCCGCACCGTCGAATTCGCCCAGACGCTGTCGGAAGGCGCGCGCCAGACCAACGAGGCGATGAGCCATTCGCTGGCCATGCTGAGCGGGTTCTTCGACGACCGCGCCAGCGCCATCACCGACCAGCTCTCGCAGCACATCGAGCAGGCGGACCGCACCCTCGCGGCGAGGGCGCAGGACATCGCCACCTCGCTCGACGACCGCGTCGGCCGCTTCGAGGAGACCGTGGTCAGCCGCATCGACAACGTCGCGACCTCGGTCGAGGTGCGCGGCGCCGCCATGGCCGACCTGCTCGGCCAGCGCATCGGCGCCGTCGCCGGCCAGCTTCGCAACGAGGCCACCGAGATCGAGAACAGCCTCACCTCGCTGGTCGACAATGTCAGCCGCACGCTGGGCGACCGCGCCAGCGAGGTGACGACGCTGTTCGACTCCCGCACCGACGAGATCGCCCGCATCGTCGAGGAGCGCGGCAACGGCCTGCTCACCGCGCTGGAAGATCGCAGCATCTCGATCACCAGCGAAATCTCGCGTGCCAGCACCGAACTGCTCACCGCCATCGACGACCACCGCGAGAGCCTCGTGGCGGCGCTCGACACCACCCGCAGCGGCGCGGTCTCCGAGATCATGCGCGCCAGCGACGAACTGCTGAACACGCTGGAAGCGCGCTCCGACGCCATCATCACCGCGTTCGACACGGCCACCACCGGCCGCGCCGACCAGCTGATGCAGATCAGCGGCGACGTCGTCTCCTCGCTGCAGCAGATCACCGGGGACGTGGCCGCCTCGCTCCAGGCCGCCGGCGGCGAGGTCACCTCCTCGCTCCAGTCGGTCGGCACCGAGGTCAACAATTCGCTGCAGCAGATCACCGGCGACGTGTCGAACTCGCTGCAGCAGATCGGTGGTCAGGTCACCCAGGAAATCGCCCGCGCCGGCGATTCGCTGCTGTCCGAATTCGACGGTCGCGGCGCCCAGCTGGTGGAAAGCGCCCGCCAGGCGACCGAGTTCGCGTCCGGCGAGTTCTCCCGCATCGTCGACGAGTTCGACGGCCGCGGCGTCCAGCTGGTCGAAAGCGTGCGCCAGGCCAGCGGCGGCGCCTCGAACGAGCTTGCCCGCCTGGTCGACGAATTCGACGGCCGCGGCGCCCAGCTGGTCGAAAGCGTGCGCCAGGCCAGCGGCGGCGCCTCGGAGGAGCTTGCCCGCCTCGTCGAGGAATTCGGCGGCCAGGGCACCCAGTTCGTCGACAGCGCCCGCCAGGCCACCAGCGTCGCCTCGGAGGAATTCGCCCGCCTCGCCGAGGAATTCGCGTCCTCGCTCGAAGGCCGTGGCAGCGGCCTGATCGCGGCGATCGCCGCCAGCGGCCGCTCGGCGGTGGCGGAGATCGCGGCGACCAACGAGGCGCTGCAGGGCGATGTCTCCGGCCTGCTGGAACGCCTCGGCGCGGTCAATGTCCAGCTTCAGGACGTGCTCGCCAACTCGGTTTCCAGCCTCGCGGACATCGAGAAGACCATCTCCGGGCGGCTGGAAGCGTTCCGCAGCACGGTCACCAATGTCGAGGAAGCCAGCACCCTCGCCTCCTCCCGCATGGACGAGCAGATCCGCGACCTGCGCGCCGTCTCGACCGACGTGCTCAAGGATGTCGCCCGCCTCAGCCATTCCTTCGGCGAACAGGCGAACCTCATCACCAGCGTGGCGAACGCGCTCGGCAGCGCGCACGAGAACCTCGACGACACGCTCGGCGGCCGGCACGACGCGCTCATCGCGCTCGCCGAGCAGATCACCGAGCGCACCGCCGAGCTGGATGGGCGCCTCTCGCAGTACACCAGCACGCTGGAGGGCACGTTCGGCCGCGCCGAGGAGCGCGTCTCCGCCATCTCCAAGTCGATCCTCACCGCCGCCAGCACCTCGACCGAGGCGCTCGTGCGCCAGCAGCAGGAGGTCCGCGAGGTCACCGAGGCCGAGCGCGAGCGCACCGTCGCCTCGCTGCACGAGACCTATGAGCAGGCCGTGCGCGAGGTCGACACGCTGATGCGCCAGGCCAATCAGGGCTTCTCCGGCGCCGCCCAGGCTCTGCGCGCCTCGGTGCTCGACATCCAGCGCCTGCTGGAGACCACCCGCGAGGAACTCAAGCGCGGCATTCTGGAGCTGCCGGAAGAGACCGAGGCCAACGCTTCGGCCATGCGCCGCACCGTCGCCGAGCAGATCAAGGCACTGGCGGAGCTCAACGAGATCGTGTCGCGCCACGGCCGCACGCTCGATGTCGACACCGGGCCGCGTCCGCGCCTGCCGGCGCCGATGGCGCCCACCTCGTCGGCCCCCGCCGCGCCCGCGTCGTCGCGCCCGGCGATCTCCCGCGCCCAGCCGCCGGTGCCGCGCCCCGAGCAGCCCTCGCGTCCGGAGGCCCCCTCCTATTTCGAGGCCCCGCGCGGCAACGGCCTCGGTGGCGGCAGCACGCCGCCGCGCCGGCCCAACATCGCCCCCCAGCCGCAGCCCGAGCGTGGCGGACCGGAGAAGGGCGGCTGGCTGTCCGAACTGCTGGCCCGCGCCTCCGATGGCGACGGCCCGGCGCCGGTCGGCCCCGCGCCGCGCAGCGCCCCGTCCCTGCCGCCGCGGAATTTCGATCCGCGCCAGGGCCAGCCGGAGCGGCCGGTCCACCACACCATCGAGTCGCTCGACTCGCTCTCGGTGGACATCGCCCGGATGATCGACCACGAGGCCGCCGTCGACCTGTGGGAGCGCTACAAGAAGGGCGAGCGCAACGTCTTCACCCGCCGCCTCTACACCATGCAGGGCCAGCAGACCTTCGAGGAAATCCGCCGCAAATACCGGCGCGACCTCGAGTTCCGCGACACGGTCGACCGCTATATCGGCGAGTTCGAGCGCCTGCTGGAGCAGGTCTCCCGCGACGAGCGCGGCCAGGAGCTGACCAAGACCTATCTCACCTCGGATACCGGCAAGGTCTACACCCTGCTGGCCCACGCCGCCGGCCGCTTCGACTGATACGCCGGCCGGCCCGCCGGCGCCACGTTCCGCCAGAGAAAGCCCCCGCTCACGCGGGGGCTTTTTGCTTTCGGCTCTCCCGTCCGGGGGCATCCGCCAGCGGGCATCGCCTCGAACGGGCATCGCCCCGAAGCGGCACCTGCCACATCCCGCCTGTGGCGTAGGGACCGGAGAGACCGGCGCGTGCCTCCGCCTGTCCCCGCAGCGGGGCGCCAGTGGTGACGCGCGCCCCCACCTTCCTCTCGGACGCCGGACGCCCCCCGCGCCGGGAGGGCCGCCCGCATCGCGGGGCGAGCGTCGGGACACCTTGCGACACGCCGGGCACGGGCGATGCTCCTCACACGCGGGGCGTCAGTGCCGCGTCGCACCCCGGCCGCGCCGCCTCGCCGGCCGCCTTGCCGACCGCCCTCCCCGCGCCACCAGCCCCAGAGTCCAGCGCGCCCGCGCGGCCTTCCTCCGCCGCCCCCCACCGCGCGTCGCGGCAAACAAAAACCCCGCCGCTCCGGCGGAGCGGCGGGGTCGGAAGCGTCAAGGCCGGCCGGGACGGGCTTGTAGGCCTCAGTGCGGGGCGGGCGGCGCGGCGGCGTCCTGCTTGCGGGCGCGGCGGCGCTCGCCGAAGCCCGCCAGCCACCGGCAGACCACATAGAAGGTCGGGGTGAACAGCAGGCCGAAGAAGGTCACGCCGATCATGCCCGAGAACACCGCCGTGCCCAGCGCCTGCCGCAGCTCGGCGCCGGCGCCGGTGGCGATGACCAGCGGCACCACGCCGAAGATGAAGGCGAGCGAGGTCATTATGATCGGCCGCAGGCGCAGCTGGGCGGCGTGGGTCGCCGCGGTGAAGCGGTCCTCGCCGCGGTCCTCCAGTTGCTTGGCGAATTCCACGATCAGAATCGCGTTCTTCGCCGCCAGGCCGATCAGCACGATGAATCCCACCTGACTCAGGATGTTGTTGTCCTGCCCGCGTAGCAAGATGCCAACCACCGCCGCGATCAGACACATCGGCACGATAAGGATGACCGCCAGCGGCAGGGTCAGGCTTTCATACTGCGCCGCCAGCACCAGGAAGACGAACACCACGCCCAGCCCGAAGGCGAAGATGGCGGTATTGCCCGCCCTCACCTGCTGGTAGGCGAGCGCCGTCCATTCATAGGCGAAGCCGTCCGGCAGCGTCTGCGCGGCGATCTCCTGCATCTTCTGGATCGCCTGCCCCTGCGAGGTGCCGGGCATGGTGTCGCCGTCGAGTTCCGCCGCCGGGTAGAGGTTGTAGCGGGGCACGCGGTAGGGGCCGGAGATGTCGTGCACCGTGGTGAAGGAGCCGAGCGGCACGAGCTGCCCCTCGGCGTTCTTCACCCGCAGCCGCAGCAGGTCGTCGGAGGTCAGACGGTAGGGCGCGTCGGCCTGCGCCTGCACCCGGTAGGTGCGGCCGAACAGGTTGAAATCGTTGACATAGGACGAGCCGATATAGGTCTGCAGCGTCGAGAACACGTCGGCGATGTTGACGCCGAGCAACTGCGCCTTGGTGCGGTCGATGTCGAGGAAGAGCTGCGGCGTCGAGGTCTCGAACAGCGAATAGACCTGCTTGAGGCCGGGCGTCTGGTTGGCCGCGCCCATCATGGCATAGACCGCGCCCTGCAGCGCCTCATAGCCGCGCCCGCCGCGATCCTCGATCATCATGCGGTAGCCGCCGGCATTGCCGATGCCGGCCACCGGCGGCGGCATGACGACGATCATCTGCGCCTCTTCCACCGAGGCGAGCTTTCCGAACAGCTGCCCCTGGATCTCGGGGGCGGACTGCCCGGGATGCTCGGCTCGCTCGGCCGCCGGGCCGAGAATGACGAACATGGCGCCGGCATTGGGGGCGTTGGTGAAGGTGGCGCCGGAGAAGCCGACGATGTTCACCACATGCGCCACGCCCGGCGTCGCCAGCACTTCCTTCGCCGCCTTGGTCATCACCTCGTTGGTGCGCGAGAGTGCCGCCCCGCCGGGAAGCTGCGCCGCGACGATCAGGTAGCCGCGATCCTGCGCCGGGATGAAGCCCTGCGGCGTGGTGCGGAACAGCTGGAAGCCGCCGGCGAGGATGGCGACATAGACCAGCAGCACCACCACGGCGATGCGCACCAGCCGGCCGGTGAGCCAGCCATAGCCGCGCGAAACGCCGTCGAAGCCCTTGTTGAAATAGTGGAAGAAACCCGTGATCGGCCGCGCATACCAGGCCGGCTTGTGCTCGGGCCCCTTGTGCGACCGGAGCAGCAGCGCGCACATCGCCGGCGACAGCGTCAGCGACACCAGTAGCGAGATCAGCGTCGAACCGGCGATGGTCAGCGCGAACTGGCGGTAGAACTCGCCGGAAATGCCGGTGATGAAGGCCGAGGGGATGAACACCGAGGCCAGCACCAGCGAGATCGCCACCAGCGCCCCGCCCACGTCGTCCATGGTCTTGTAGGCGGCGTCGCGCGGGCTCAGCCCGGTGGAGATGTTGTGCTCGACACTTTCCACCACCACGATGGCGTCGTCGACCACGATGCCGATCGCCAGCACGAGGCCGAACAGCGACAGGTTGTTCAGCGAGAAGCCGAACAGGCTCATGATGAAGAAGGTGCCGATCAGCGATACCGGGATCGCCAGGATCGGGATGATCGCCGCCCGCCAGCTCTGCAGGAACAGCACCACCACGATCACCACCAGCACGATCGCCTCGAGGATCGTGTGCTCGACCGCGCTGACCGACTCGGCGATGAACTGGGTCGGGTTGTAGGCGGTCGAATAGGTCACGCCGGGCGGGAAGCCCTTGGCGATTTCGGCGATGGCGGCCTCGATCGCCTTGCCGGTAGCCAGCGCGTTGGAGCCCGGCAGCTGGAAGATGCCGAGCGCCACGGAGGGCTTTGAGTCGAAATAGGAGATCGAGGAATTGTCCTGCCCCTCGATGTCGATCCGCGCCACGTCGCGCAGCCGCACCACCGCGTTGCCGGTCTCGCGCACGACGATGTTGCCGAACTCCTCCGGCGTCGACAGGCGGCCGAGCGTGCGCACCGCCACCTGGAAGCCCATCTGGTTCGGCACCGGCGGGGCGTTCAGCACGCCGGAGGCGACCTGAAGATTCTGCGCCTGCAGCGCCGCCGTCACGTCCCCTGCGGTCAGGTTCAGCGCCTGCAGCTTCAGCGGGTCGAGCCACACCTGCATGGCGTAGTCGCGCGAGCCGAACACGGTGATCGAGCCGACGCCCGGCACGCGCTGGAGCTGATCCTTGATCTGCAGGTTGGCGTAGTTGGAAATGAACAGTGAATCGCGCGAATCGTCCGGCGAGAACAGGCTCACCACCATCAATATATCCGGCGACGACTTGGCCACCGTCACGCCGATCTGCTGCACGTCCTGCGGCAGCCGCGGCGTCGCCGTGGCGACGCGGTTCTGCACCTGCACCTGCGCGATATCGAGATCGGTGCCGATGTCGAAGGTCACCGCGATGGAGAAGCGCCCGTCCGCCGTCGAGTTGGAGGAGATGTAGAGCATCCCCTCGACGCCGTTGATCTGCTGTTCGATCGGCGCCACCACCGTGTCGGCCACGGTCTCCGCGCTCGCGCCGGGGTACTGTCCGGTGACATTCACCACCGGCGGGGCGATGTCGGGATATTGCGCCACCGGCAGCGATACATAGGCGACGGCGCCCAGGATCATCACCACGATGGAGACCACCGAGGCGAAGATCGGGCGATCGATGAAGAAGTGTGAGAACCTCATGGCGACGCCTCCGCGCTCAGTTCGCGGGCGGGGTGGCGGCGGGCTTGGCGTCGTCGGCCGTTCCCGTGCCGGCGGCCGGGGTGGCCGGCGGGGCCTCCAGCTTGCCCACCACCTGCGCACCCGGACGGATGCGCATCAGCCCGTTGACGACAACGAGGTCGTCCTTGTCGAGGCCGCTATTGATGACGCGCTGGCCGTCATGGGCGCGGCCGAGCGTGACGTATTTCATCTGCGGCGCCTGCGGCTGGTCGCCCGGCTGCAGCACATAGACGAATTTGCGCGTCTGCTCGGTGCCGATGGCGACATCCGGCACCAGCAGCGCCTGATGCGGCGCCGAGGACGGCACCTCGATGCGGCCGAACATGCCGGGGGTGAAGACGGCATCCGGGTTGGCGAAGGTGGCGCGGCCGCGGATCGTGCCGGTGTCTTCGCTGATCTGGTTGTCGACGAAGTCGAGCTTGCCTTCGTGAGTGAAGCCCTTCTCGTCGATCAGCGCCAGCTTGACCGGGATCGACGTCCCCTTGGCACCCATTTCCTTCGCCATGCGCTGGTAGCGCAGATAGGACGCCTCGTCATAGGTGAACTCGAAATAGATCGGGTCCAGCGACACGATGGTGGCGAGCAGGGTGTTGGTGTTGGTGCCGCCCGAGCCGCCGGTGACCAGATTGCCGACCGACACCTTGCGGTCGCCGATGCGGCCGGTCACGGGCGAGCGCAGTTCGGTGAAGTCGAGATCGAGCTGCGCCGCCTGCATCGCCGCCTGCGCGGCGGCCACGTCCGCGCGCGCCGTGCGCTCGCTCTGCAACCTCTGATCATAGGCCTGCTTGGAGATGGCGTTCGACGTCTTGTCGTCGATCAGGGTCTGGGCGCGCTGCAGGTCGGACTGGGCGAAGTCGAGCTGGGCCTGCGCCCGCTCCAGATTTGCCTTGGCCTGATCGTGCGCCACCTGGAATGGCCGCTTGTCGATGGTAAACAGCAGGTCGCCCTGCTTCACGATCTGGCCGTCGGTGAACGACACGCTTTCGAGATAGCCCGAGACCCGCGCATAGACATTCACCAGATCGACGGCGGCGAAGCGGCCGACATACTCGTCATAGTCCGTGATGGTGCGCGTGGTCGGCTTGGCGACGGTCACGGTCGGCGGCGGCGGTGCCGCCTGCTGCCCCTGATCCTGCTCGGAACAGCCCGCCAGGGCGAGAGCGGCGAGGGCAAGTGCAGCCAGGGAAAAGCGCGGCAGCGCGGTCATCATATCCGTCTCCGAAAAGGCTGTTCGGGCATTTCGGGACATGTCCCGAGATCGCATGTCAGGGGTCCGCCCCGCATTCGGAGCCGCTGACGACGGTGCGAACTATCACAGTTTTGTTGCACCGCGTAAGCAATAAATCGTCACGAGAGGCTCGCCGCAGGGCGTCCGCGCAAAAGCTGTATCAGGTAGCGCCGGCCCAGGAGCGCGAGCACCAGCGCCGCGTAGACCGCCCCCCCTGCTGCAACGCACAATACCAGCAGTGCCTCGTCGCGACCATAGGTCAACCCCGCCAGCCGGGGCCCGGCGACCTGCGCGGTGGCGAACAGAGTCAGGGCGAGCGCCGCACCGATCAGAGCCAGCCGCGGCAGCGCGCGCAGCAATTGCCCGTCGCCGCACTCATAGCCGCGCCAGCGGGCCAGAATGGCGAGCACGAGAACGGTGATCCAGCCGCCGACCGAAGTGGCGAAGGCCAGCCCCACCTGCGCCAGGCTGCCCATCAGCAGGATCTTCAGCCCGATATTGACCACCGCCGCGCCGAGTGTCGCCAGCACTGGGGTCCGGGTGTCGCCGCGCGCATAGAAGGGTGACATGAAGGCGCGCACCACCACGAACGGCGCAAGCCCGACGCCATAGGCGGCCAGCGTTGCCCCCGCCGACGCCGCCGCCTCGGGCGTGAACGCCCCGCGCATGAACAGCCCGCGCATGATGATCTCCGGGATCGTCAGCGCAGCGGCCAGAAATGGCAGCACCAGCAGCAGCGTCAGCTCGATCGCCCGCGACTGCGCGAAGCGCGCGCCCTCCAGATCGTCGGCGGCGATCCGCCGCGACATCTCCGGCAGCAGCACGATGCCCGCCGCGATGCCCACCACCCCGATCGGCAGTTGGTTGATGCGGTCGGCATAGAACAGCGCCGCCACCGCGCCCTCCGGCAGGAAGGAGGCGATGATGGTATCGGCGAACAGCGCGAGCTGCACGCCGGCCGAGCCGATGATCGCCGGCCCCAGCGCGACCAGGAAGGCCCGCATGTCGGCATCGAGCCGTGGCCGGCCGAAGCGCACACCCAGCCCGTGCCGCTCCGCATCGAACACCAGCAGGCCGAGCTGGAGGAAACCGGAGATCAGCACCCCCCATGCCGCCGCATGGCCGGCGGTGGGAAACAGCCCGGCCGCGCTCAGCGTGCCGACCATCGCCACGTTGAGCAGGATCGAGGCCGCTGCCGCCGCCCAGAACCGGTCATTGGCGTTCAGCACGCCGCCGACCAGCGTCACCACCGCGATCAGCCCGAGATAGGGAAAGGTGATGCGGGTGAAGTCGACCGTGAGGGCGAAGCGTTCGGGATCGTCGGACAGGCCCGGCGCCAGCGTCGCTACAACCCAGCCGGTCGCCAGCAGCGCGACGGCAAGCAGCGCGAGCTGCACCAGCACCACCCCCGTCAGGATGCCGTCGGCGAATTTCCGTGCCTGCGCCTCGCCCTCCACCGTCTTCACCCGCGCAAAGGCCGGGATGAAGGCGGTGTTGAACGCCCCTTCGGCGAAGATGGAGCGGAAATGGTTGGGCAGCCGGAAGGCGATGTAGAAGGCGTCCGCCAGCGGGCCGGCGCCGAGCACGGCGGCCATGACGATGTCGCGCACGAACCCAGTTAGCCGCGAGAGGAGCGTCCAGCCGCCGACCGTGAAGATGCTGCGTATCATGGGATGCCGAGGGAGCGGAAAAGCGGCCGGAAGCCCGAATCGGGCACGCAGCGAAAGCTAGCCTCCCCGCCCGCGCCCCGCCAGTCGCCGCTGCCGGAAGTTACGGCTGGCGCAAGTTGCGGCTGGCGGAAGCCGCCCGCTGCCTCAGGCGCCGAGCGCGCGGCGCAGCGCGGCGATGACGCGGTCCTGCGCCGCCTCGTCGAGATAGGGGTGCATCGGCAGGCTGATCACCTCGCCCGCCAGCTTTTCGCACACCGGCAGGCCGTTGCCTGCCGTTGGGTGCTGCGCATAGGCCGGCTGGCGGTGCATCGGCAGACGGTAATATACTGCGGTCGGCACGCCTTCCTTCTGCAGCGCCGCCGCCAGCCCGTCGCGCACGCCGTGCGGCAGCCGGATCGTGTACTGCGCCCACACCGAGGTGGCGCGCGCATCCACCGCCGGCACCGTGCACACATCCGCCAGCGCCGCATCGTAGCGGCGGGCGACGCGTTGGCGGGCGGCGATCTCGTCCTCGAAGATCGCCAGCTTCTCCAGCAGCACCGCCGCCTGAATAGTGTCGAGCCGGCCGGTCATGCCGAGCCGCACATTCTGGTATTTGTCGACGCCCTGCCCGTGCTCGCGCACGCTCTTCAGCACCGGCACGAGGTCGTCGTCATCGGTGAGCACCGCGCCGCCATCGCCATAGCAGCCGAGCGGCTTGGCCGGGAAGAAGCTGGTGGCGGTGGCGTCGCCGAAGGAGCCGGTGCGCCGGCCGTTCCAGGTGGCGCCGAAGCCCTGCGCCGTGTCGCACAGCATCTTGAGCCCGTTCGCGCCGGCGATCGCCGCGATGGCGTCCATGTCGGCGGGCTGGCCGAACAGGTCGACCGGCACCACGACCTTGGGCGTCAGCCCCTCGCGCTTTGCCACCGCGATGGCGGCTTCCAGGCTGGCCGGGTCCATGTTGAAGGTGTCTTCGAGAATGTCGACGAAGACCGGGGTCGCCCCCACCCACGGCACCACCTCGGCGGTGGCGCAGAAGGTGAAGGCCGGGCAGAACACCGCGTCGCCCGGCTTCACGCCCCAGGCCATCAGGATCATCGCCAGCGCATCGGTGCCGCTGGAACAGGCAACGGCATGCCTGGCCCCGGCGAAGGCGGCCAGTTGCTGTTCCAGTTCGGTCACTTCCGGCCCGTTGATGAACCGGCAATGGGCGAGCACGCGCGCCACGGCATCGTCGATCCGGGTGCCGAGCCGCGCCCGCTGCGCCGCGATGTCGACGAAGGGGATCGGAGCCTGATCGGTCTTCACATGCGAATTCATCGGTCTTCCTCTCAGCCGGCGGCGCGGGCGCGCAGCGGCACCGGATCGGCAGGCGGCTCAAGGGGTTCGAGGCAGCGCATGGCGGTGGCGATGGCGGCCACGCCATCTTCGCCCGTCACGGCCGGCTGGCGATCGCCGCGCACCGCTTCAAGGAAGCGCAGCAGTTCGAGCCGCAGCGGTTCGGCATAAGCCACCGGCAGATGCCGCATCGAGTAGCTGCCGTCCGGCTTGTAGTCGAAATACTCCGTAACCTGCCGGGTCAACAGATCACCGATCACATACTTCTTGCGCGTAGCGACATGCACGGTGCGTGCCTTGAACGGCGTCAGCCAGTTGGTGTTAATGTGCGCCAGCACGCCGTTGGCGGTGCGGAACTGCAGCAAAGCGATGTCCTCGCGCTCGGCCACCGCCGCCTTGATCTGGGGCTGCACCTCGGTGATGTGCGAGCCGGTGAAATGGCAGATCAGGTCGATATCGTGCACGGCGAGGTCGATCACCACGCCGACATTCGACATGCGCGGGGGAAACGGTCCGACGCGGGTGATACCGATGGAGAGGATTTCCTCGTCGCGAATAGCGTTCTTCACCGCCTCGACCGCCGGATTGAAGCGCTCGACATGGCCGACCACCAGCGCCACGCCCTTCGCGCTGGCGGCGACGACGATGGCCTCCGCCTCCGCGACCGTCGGCGCAATCGGCTTCTCGACCAGCACGTGCATGCCGGCATCGATCGCCCTGAGCGCGACGTCATGATGAACATGCGTGGGCGCGGCAATGATAAGCGCGTCAGCCCCCTGCGCCACCAGTTCGTCGAGGCTGGCGAAGGCGTGGCAGCCGAGCAGCGCCGCCACCTTCTCGCGCTGGCCGGCGTCCGGATCGGCGATACCGACCAGTTCGGCGCCCGGCAAATCGGTGAGCACGCGGGCATGGTTGTAACCCATGATGCCGACGCCAACGACGCCGACGCGAACGGGCTTTGCCGCCCCGCCCCGGTCCTTCACCATTCGGGAATATCCTTCCGTCTGAATCTGACGACGGCGGTCTAACACGCAGTCCCGAGGGTGGCGAGAGATGCCGAATCCCAAAGCGGCGTCAAAGGCTTCACTAATTGCTTCAACCTGTTACCGATTGTCGTCACTCGGTGACGGTGGCTTCTTCGTCCGTGGCCTCGGCAGCAGCCGCGGCGCTCGCCACGCCGCTGGTGTCGACGAAGCTTTTGTAGACGAAGGCGCGCTTGCCCTCGACGATGATCTCGCACCATTGCTGGCAGGTGACGAGTTCGACCTTCTGGCCGCCCGGTAGATTGCCGATGGCCGTTGCACCTTTCTTCGGCGCCGCGCGCATAGTCACCGGCCGCCGCGTGACAGCGGTTCCGATCGGTTCGCCGCCGAAGCCCGCGGGCAGAACGCCCTCGTCGACGGCTTCGGCCGCCGCCTCCACGGGCACGGCCGGAGCCGTCGCCGCCACCTCGCGTTCCACCGCTCGCACCGGCGGCAGAGGAGGCTCCTTCGGCAGCGTCACGGACGTTGCGGCTACCGGCTCGGCCCCCGCGTCAGAAGCAGCAACGGCCGGCTCGGTCATGTCGTCCGTTGCGACGGCCGGCACAAGGGCCGTCGCGGCAGGCTCCGGTGCGGCGAAAGCCGTAGCCTCGGGAGCTACGGAAATGGGATTCGCGGCTGCGTCGGACCGGCCTGACGCATTCAACAGAATCGGTGGCAGGCTGCCCGAGGGCGGGCTGTTCGCAAGGACCGACGAGGCCGCCGCCGTCGGCACGGCGATCTCAATGGCGGACCCGGCCAGTTCCACCGTCCGGGCGGAAGCGACGTTGCGCGCGTCCGGCAACTGGGCAGAGGGCGCGACGCTGGCCACCGCTGCATTGCCGATGACCTCGGGCGCCACCTTCGCTTCCTCGCGCGCGGCAAGCGATTGCAGCATCACCGCGCCACCGCCGACCACCACCATGAAGACGGCGAGCAGGCCCAGCCGCTGCCAGGTAATGACGTCCTTCGAGGCACTGCGTTTGCGCCGGGCGTCGGTCTCGCCAGCGGGGCGCGCCGAACTGCCGAAGCTGCGGCGGCGGGCAGCCTGGGCGGCATCGGCGGTCGGCCCGCCGGTCGGCGCCGTCCTGGAACTCGGGTTCGACCCGGCGGCACGGCCGGTCAGAACATCGCCCATGTCGCCGAGAGCGGCGATGCGGCTGCGCACATCCCCGAGGGAGCGGGGCGAGGAAGCGCCGGCCGGGCGGGCGCTGCGCTGCGTGGCGGCGGCAGAAGGCGCGGCCGGAGACGCCCCCTCATGGGCCGCCCCCTCCTCCGGGTGGCCGCCGGACTTTTCCTGTTCAAGCGTGCTGAGAATGGACCGGAAGTCCGAGACAAGCGATGAGGAGAGCCCGGTTCCGCGCGGCTCCTGCGATGACGTGGGCATGGCGCGGAGACTCTACGCTACAGGGAAAAGGCGGAGGAAGCTGCGGGCATCGGTCGCAAATGTGACAGCTTCGGCATGGCACCCATCCCGAAAGTGTCGCCCGACACTGGCGGCAAGGTCGTTGGCGCAGCGCTGACCACTTCGCATGGGTTCTTCCAGTCCGTTCGGGCCGGCACCCGAGGGCTTCCGACCGAGTTCCGTAACCGTCTTCGAATGCGACGGCTGACAACTTACCGGCATTTGCCATCTTGATGCAAGAATGTCACATGCCGGAAATTTCCTTATGAACAAAGATTGCGGCAACTCTTGGCCTCGCGCTTCCGGCGAAGCCATCAACTTATCCCGTCAAGCGCGGCAAGTTGCGGGAAAATCTCGACTTCCCTACACCAGCACCACCCGCGACGGTGCGTTGACCGCGCCGAAGATTCGCTGGTAGCGGGCGATCTCGTCGGCTGGCCCCATGGCCTTTGTGGAATTGTCGGAAAGCTTCACTGTCGGGCGCCCATCGGCCGAGATGACCTTGCAGACGATGGAGATGGGATCGAGACGGCCGTCCGGCGCGAAGCCACGGAAATCGTTGGTGAGCAGGGTCCCCCAGCCGAAACCCATGCGCATGCGGCCGCGGAAGTGCCGGTAGATGCGCTCGATGTCACCGATGTCGAGCGCATCGGAGAAGATGGCCAGCTTCTGCGTCGGCTCCTGCCCGCGTGCGTGCCACCAGCGCAGGGCCTCCTCGCCGCCTTCGATCGGGTCCTTGCTGTCGATTCGGATGCCGGTCCATCCCGCGACCCAGTCCGGTGCCCGTTCGAGGAAATGGGTGGTGCCGAACGTGTCGGGCAGGATGACCAGAAGGTTGCCCTCGTAATCCTGCTGCCAGTCGGCCAGCACCTCGTAGGGCGCCTGTGCGAGAGCGGCGTCGGTGTCAGCCAGCGCGGCATAGACCATGGGCAATTCGTGGGCGTTGGTGCCGGTCGCCTCGACCTCGCGCCGCAGCGCGATGAGGCAGTTGGAGGTACCGAGGAAACTCTCGCCCAGCCCCTCCATCATGGCCTGCACGCACCAGTCCTGCCACAGGAAGCCATGGCGGCGGCGGGTTCCGAAATCGGCGACGCCGGCGCCGCCCAGCGCCTTAAGCCGCTCGACCTTTTCCCACACCCGCGTCATGGCGCGGGCGTAGAGCACCTGCAGCTCGAAGCGTCCCATGCTGCGCAGCACGGCGCGCGAGCGCAGTTCGTTGATGATGGCAAGCGCCGGGATCTCCCACATGGTGGTCTCGATCCACGGCCCCTCGAAGGTCAACTCGTACTGGCCCTCGCGCTTCTCCAGGTGATAGGCGGGAAAGCGAAAGGTCTCCAGCCAGGCGATGAAGTCCGGCGAGAACATCTGCCGCTTGCCGTAGAACATGTTGCCGCGCAGCCACGTCGATTCGCCGCGTGTCAGCGACAGCGTGCGCACATGGTCGAGTTGCTCGCGCAGTTCCCCCTCGTCGACGAAGTCGGCGATGCGCACGCTCTTGGTGCGGTTGATGATGCCGAAAGTGACGCGGGTGTGGAAGTGCCGGCGGTAGATCGTCTGCGCCATCAGCAGCTTGTAGAAATCCGTGTCGAGCACGGAACGGACGATCGGGTCGATCTTCCAAGTGTGATTGTAGACGCGCGACGCGATGTCGATCATGCGGAAAGGTCCCGTTTGCCCGGCCACCCCTTCTAGCCGATGGCGGGCCGCATCTCCTAGCGGTCAGGCGCATCAGGAGGCGAAAGCGCAATCGCCGTGCCTTACCCCTTGGAACCGGCCCGTGCCGCTCTTAAGTGCGCTTCGACCCCCGTATTGAGATACGGGCCCCCCAACGGACAGGAGCGCATCTTGGCGGCCATAAAGTCCCTCTTCGATTCCTATCGTCTCGGCGGAATCACTCTGTCCAGCCGTATCGTCATGGCCCCGCTGACGCGCAATCGCGCCGGCGCCGGCCTCGTCCCCTCGCCGCTCGCGGTCGAGTATTATCGCCAGCGCGCCAGCGCCGGGCTGATCATCACCGAAGCCACACAGATCTCCGCCACCGCCCAGGGCTATCAGGACACGCCCGGGCTCTTCACTGAGGCGCAGATCGAGGGCTGGAGGAAGATCACCGACGCCGTCCACGCCGCCGGCGGCCACATCTTCGTGCAGCTCTGGCATGTCGGCCGCGTCTCCCACCGCTCGCTGCAGCCGGGTGGCGCCGCTCCTCTCGCCCCCTCCGCCGTGCGCGCCGAGACCCAGACCTATGTCAACAATGGCTATGCCAATGTCGACGAGCCGCGGGCCCTGACGCTGGAGGAGATTCCCGGCATTGTCGACGATTTCCGCAAGGCGTCGGCCAACGCCCTCCTCGCCGGCTTCGACGGTGTGGAGATCCACGGCGCCAACGGCTATCTGATCGACCAGTTCCTGCGCGATGGCGCCAACAGACGCACCGACGCCTATGGCGGCTCGATCGAGAACCGCACCCGCTTCCTGACGGAGGTGCTGCAGGCGGTCACCGCCGAGATCGGGCCGGAGCGCACCGGCCTGCGGCTTTCTCCCGTCACCCCGGCCAGCGGCATGACCGACAGCGACCCGCAGCCCTTGTTCAACCATGTGCTCGACGTCGTGGAGAGCCTGCACCCGGTTTATGTGCACATGATCGAGGGTGCCACCGGTGGCCCACGCGACATCGTGCCGGACTTCGACTTCGAGGCGCTCCGCACCCGCTTCAGCGGCACCTGGATGGTCAATAACGGCTACGATAAGGCGCTGGCCGAGGCCGCCGTCGCCAGCGGCAAGGCGGACCTCGTCGCCTTCGGCAAGCCGTTCGTCTCCTCGCCCGACGCAGTGGAGCGCCTGCGCCGCGGCGTCGCCTTCAACGAACTCGACCGCGACCATCTCTATGGCGGCGGTGCCGAGGGCTATATCGACTACCCGACGCTGGACAAGGCCGACGCCTGAACGGACGCCCGCGCAGACACACGAAGGCCCGCCAACCGGCGGGCCTTTCCTATCGACGCGTTTGCCGCCGCGCCTCGTCGGCTCAGGCTGCCAGAGGCGCCTCCGGCCGCCCCGAGCGCACAGACACCTCGACATTCATGCCAAGATAGTCGCCGGTCATGCCGGTAAAGCCACCCGCCACCGGCACCGCCTGGCTGGGATCGCGGGTGACCGCGACGCGGATGAGGTTGTCGGCGGCGATCGTGCCATTGGTCGGGTCGAATTCGACCCACCCTGCCCCGGGCAGGTAAATATCCGCCCAGGCATGGGTGGCGCCGGCGCCCACCACCGTGGACTCGTCACCATCGAGTGCCGGATCGTAGAGATAGCCGGTCACGAAGCGGGCGCCGAAGCCCAGCGCGCGGGCGGTCTCGATCAGCAGCAGCGCGAAGTCGCGGCAAGAGCCGGTGCCGAGATGCAGCGTATCGAGCGGTGCCTGCGTGCCCTCTTCGATGCGCAGATTGTAGCTGAAGTTCTGGTGGATGCTGTTGTTGATGTCGGTCAGTAGCGCCATCGTGTCGGTCGGGCGCGCGGCGACGAAGCCTTTCGCCCAGCCCTCCAATTCGCCGTTCGGGTCGGGGTAATGCGGGTCCAGCATGCGGCCGAGGTCGATGCGGTCATCCGGCGAATAAACGAACGGGTACGTTTTGGCACTTTCCTCGATTTCGAAGACGAGGCCGCCGAGGCCATACCGCTCCAGCGTGAGCACGCTTTCGATCTCAAGCTCGTTCGACGGCTCCGGGAATTCAACGATGGCAACGGAATTGCCGAACACGTCGTGGATCCAGCGCATCGTACCATGCGGCGACAGCGCGATCTCCGCGCCCACCAGACGCAGGTCATGGCTGTCGCGCGGCCGCAGCATGAGCCTATGCGCGTGAAAGGTAACCGGGTTGGCATAGCTGTAGCGGGTGATGTGTCGGACGGTCAGGGTCTGCATGATCGGGTCCCAGGCGGAATAGCGGGCGGTGCGTCCACCACCCGCGCGGTGCCGCCGGCAGTTGGTTCAGCGGGAAAACAGCCGGCCAAGAGTAAAGCCCAGAATGCCCATGGCAATGAGCGCATGAAAGGAATAACGGCGCTCCGACGGCGTGGCGAGTGCACCGGGCACGCTGGCCAAACCAGGCGTGCGATCAACAAGACGCGTACGCTCGTCCGCATGGCCGGTCGGACCTGGCGCCGGCTTGGCGCCCATTCCACCGACCGGCCGCGGGGTCCCCTGATCGTTTGACAACCCTGTGTTGGCCGACTCGTCGGAAGGTCTTCCCGCGGTGGACCCGGGTTCATTCGTCGGATGTGCCATCGCAACGCCTCGCCTGTTTGCCTGTTGCGAAGCCTAACGCGCGAACTCGGCATTCGTTTCGAAGGCACGCGGGGGGTGTGCAGGGAGGCCCTCGCCTCATATCCGGCCGTTAAGAAAAGCCAGCATCTCGACCGGCCCGCTGGCGTTGAACAGCTTGACCTGTCGTCCCCCGCACATATCGCAGCGCAGGCGCGGCCGCGCTTCTCCATTGGCCGGCGGTGCCAGCGCCGACGCGTCGGCACGCCCTAGCGCGGACCGCCTCCCGCAGCGCTGGCAATGGGCACAAAGTACGGATGACTGGTCGATGATGTCGCCTCCCCGAGCGGACCGGCCGGAGCACGACCGCCTGTGATCACCACATTCATGCGGCAACGCGCAGGCGTCGTCCGGTCAAGAAACCGTCATGGCACAAAAGTAAGAGTAAAAAATGCCCCTCATCGAAGGGGACCATCGGGCCGGAATTACCTATCACATTCCAGCCCGGGCGAAGCGATATTCACCTCGGGTTTCCGCCAAAACTCCGAAGGATCGGAATTTGGTGGGCGCACTAGGGCTCGAACCTAGGACCCGCTGATTAAGAGTCAGCTGCTCTACCAACTGAGCTATGCGCCCCCGCCGCAGACCGTAGCCTTGCGGACGGGGGGTCGTGTAGCAGAGGCCTATGGGCCTGTCCATAGGGTCGGGTCCGCTTCCTGATCTTTCCCCAGCCCATCGCTGAAACGGCTTATGGCAAACGTCGGGGGAGACTACTCCTGGAACGCCTCCTCGCGCTTCTTGCGCACCGAGGGCAACAGCACCACCACCAGTGCGAGCACCGCCAGCCCCAGCATGGTCGCCGAGATCGGCCGGGTGAAGAACACGGTCGGGTCGCCGCGCGAAATCAGCATGGCGCGGCGCAGATACTCCTCCAGCATCGGCCCGATGATGAAGCCGAGCAGCAGCGGCGCCGGCTCGCAGTCGAGCTTCACCAGCACGTAGCCGACCACCCCGAACAGCGCCATGGTGAAAACGTCGATGGCGTTATTGTTGACGCTGTAGACGCCGATGCAGCAGAAGCCGACGATGAGCGGAAACAATATATGGTAGGGCACGGTGAGCAGCCGCACCCAGATTCCGATCAGCGGCAAGTTCAGCACCACCAGCATGAAGTTGCCGATCCACATCGAGGCGATGATGCCCCAGAACAGGGTCGGCTGTTCGTTCACCACATTCGGCCCCGGCACGATGCCCTGAATGATCAGCGCACCGATCATCAGCGCCATCACCGGGTTGGACGGGATGCCGAGGGTGAGCATCGGGATGAACGAAGTCTGCGCACCGGCATTGTTGGCGCTCTCCGGCCCCGCCACGCCCTCGATCGCGCCCTTGCCGAACTGCTCCGGGTGGCGGGAGATCTTCTTCTCGATCGAATAGGCCGAGAAGGATGAGAGGATCGCCCCGCCTCCCGGAAGGATGCCGAGGAAGGAGCCTATGAAGGTGCCGCGGAGGATGGGACCGATGATGCGCCTGATGTCGTCCCTGGAGAGCAGCAGCCCCTTCACTTTCTGCACCATGACGGTGCGGGTGTGCTCATCCTCCAGGTTGCGGACGATCTCGCCGATGCCGAACACGCCCATGGCCAGCGCCACGAATGCGATGCCGTCGGCGAGTTCCAGCATGTCGAAGGTGAAGCGCGGCGTGCCGGTATAGACGTCCTGGCCGGACAGGCCGAGCAGGATGCCCAGCACCACCATCGCCAGCGCCTTCACCACCGAGCCGGCGGCGAGCGCCACGGAGGCGACCAGGCCCAGCACCATCAGGGCGAAATATTCCGGCGGACCGAACTTCAGCGCGAGATCGGCCAGCGGCGGGGCGAACACGGCGAGCAGGAAGGTCGCCACCGAACCGGCGAAGAACGAGCCGAGCGCGGCGGTGGCGAGCGCCGCCCCGGCGCGGCCCTTGCGGGCCATCTGATAGCCGTCGATGGCGGTGACGACGGAGGAACTCTCCCCGGGCAGGTTGATCAGTATCGCCGTGGTCGAGCCGCCATACTGCGCGCCGTAATAGATTCCCGACAGCATGATCAGCGCCGAGACCGGCGGCAGGCCGAAGGTGATCGGCAGCAGCATGGCGATGGTCGGCACCGGGCCAAGGCCCGGCAGCACGCCGATCAGCGTGCCCAGGAGCACGCCGATGAAGCAGTAGAAGATGTTCTGGAAGCTGACGGCGACGGAGAAGCCGAGGGCGAGATTGTCGAAGATTTCCATGTGGCCCGCTCCCGCTCAGTAACCGCCGAGCCACGGGCCCAGCATGGGCAGCGGCAGGCCGAGACCCTTGATGAACACGGCCCAGGAAAAGGCCACCATGATGAAGGACGAGAGCAGCGCGGTGGTCAGCCTGAAGCGCCGGCTCGCCAGGGTGGAGAGAAACACCGCCAGCCCCATGGACGGCCCCAGGCCCAGCGGGCGGATGCCGAGGCCGAACACAACCAGTGCGAGCGTCACGAGTCCCAGCGGCACCCATGGCCAGCGGCTGAAGCCGATGCGCTGCGTCTCGTCCTCGTCCTCCACCGGGTGGAGCGTAAGACCGGAGAGAAGGACGATGAGGCCGAACAGACCGAGGAGACCGGCGAGGATCATCGGGAAATAGCCCGGCCCCATGCGGACCGCGCGGCCCATCGGCAGCCCCATCGCCTGCCAGGCGAAGAAGGCGGCGAGGAAGACGAGCAGCAGGCCGCTGGCGACCTCCTTGGGACTTTTGACGAAGCGCGTCATGGCACCTTATCCGCCGGGCGGGAACGGAGGCGCCGGCCCGCCGCGTCGATGCGGCAGGCCGGCGGGAGGGGAGAGGCGTGTCGTCAGTCGGCGAACACGCCGGCCTGCTCGATCACCGGCTTCCACTTGGCGACTTCCGCCGCGAGGAACTCCTGGTGCACCTGCGGCGTGGCGCGCTCCAGCGCCACCGGCTCGGTGCCGAGATCGGCGAAGCGGGCGATGACCTTGGGGTCCTGCAGCGCGGTGACGAGGGCGGCATTCAGCTTGTCGATCTCCGCCTTCGGCGTGCCCTTGGGCGCGTACAGCCCGTGCCAGACCGCGACCTCGAAGCCGGGCATGCCGGAAGCATCGAGGGTCGGGATGTCGGGAAGCGACTTCACCTTCTCCTTGGTGGTGACGCCATAGGCCTTCACCTTGCCGGCCTTGATCTGGCCGGTAGTGTTGGTGGTCTGGTCGCACAGCAGGTCGATCTGGCCGCCGACGAGGTCATTCATCGCCGGGCCGGTTCCCTGATAGGGCACCGTCGTCATCTGCGTGCCCAGCGCCGACATGAACAGCATGCCGCACAGATGCGAGGCCGAGCCGACGCCGGCATTGCCGTAGATCACCGCGTCCTTGTTCTCCTTCACATAGGCGATCAGTTCGGCGGCGTCCTTGGGCTCCAGCGTCGACTTGCCGATGACGGTCATCGGCACGTCGGTGACGAGGCCGACCTCCTCGAAATCGGTCAGCACGTTGTAGGGCAGCTTGCGATACAGCGTGGCGGCCGTCGCCTGCCCGATATGGTGGAGAAGAATGGTGTAGCCGTCCGGCGTGGCCTTCGCCACCTGCCCGGCGCCGCGCGTGCCGCCGGCGCCGCCGACATTCTCGACCACCACCTGCTGGCCGAGCGAGCGCGACATCGATTCGGCGATGAGGCGCGCCACCGTGTCGGTCGGGCCGCCGGCCGCGAACGGTACGACCATGGTCACCGGCCGGCTTGGGAAATCCTGCGCCTTCGCGGCCGCGAGCGGCAGGGCGCCGAGCGCCAGCGCCGCCAGGCCGGCGGCAACCCCCTTTAGTGTCGTCATGCGTCCCTCCCGAGACCTGATTTTTCGCAGTACTTTTATGTGACCGCGCCTGCCTTCGCGAAACGCCGTCGTGAGACCCGATAAGCCATCATCCGCATGACGGGGCGTCAAGTGACGCTTTGGTCCAAGGCGTCCGGGAGCGCCACCGCCCGAAGCGGCGGCGCGGGCGTCGATCCTGTCCGGAGCGTACAGACAAATGCCACACCGGAGTGCCATAATCCGCCGGCCGGTCCCCTTTCGAACTCCTGCGGCCGGTGGAAAATCCAGCCGGAGGCCCCCGCATGAGAATTAGACCTGTCGCCGCCCTGATCGCCCTGACCCTCGCCCTCAGCGGGCAGGCCCTTGCCGATGAGGCAACCTATGTGGCCGCCGCCTACAGCAAATCGACCGGAACCGTCGGCTTCGCCAAAGGCGGTTCGGATGCCGAAGTCCGGGCGAAGGCCATGTCGGAGTGCCAGACCGGCGGCGCCACCGACTGCGAGGTCGCCATGTCCGGCGCGAATATGTGCGTCTCGCTGGCCCGCGCGACGAGCCGGGACCGGCTGGGCCTGGCCTCGGGCACCTCGCGCGCGCAATCGCAGAACGGCGCGATACGGGAATGCGCGGCGACCGGCGCGGAAGGGTGCAATATCCACGACACCTATTGCGCGCCCTCGTCGATCCTCTGAGCGCCGTACCGCTTCGGATCGACGTACCGTTTCGGATTGCCAGCCCGTCCGGCCGCCCGTGTCGCCGGACGGCGTGGCGCCGGCCCGGTTGTCAGCGGGTGCTCTAGGAAGGCGGGCCGCGACGTTCCATATTCCATGCATGATTCAGGAGCCGCCCCCCCTCGTCGTCGAAATCGCCTGGCAGGACCCGTGGCAGGCCGCGCGCCGGCTCGGCCGCCGGGAAGGCGCGCCGGTGGCCGGCCTCACCTTTCTCGACAGCGCGATGCGCCACCCCCTGCTCGGGCGCTGGTCCTATGTGATGGCCGAGCCGTTCGGCCGCTTCCGTGTCGAGGCCGGCGTGCCGCGCTGGAACGGCGAGCGCGAGGAGGGCGCCCCGCTGGAGGCCCTGCGCGCGCGGCTCAAGGCCTATGCCCAGCCGCGCCTGCCCGGCGAGGCCGGCTTTCAGGCCGGGGCGGCGGGCTATGTCGCCTATGAGGCCGGCCGCCTGTTCGACCGCTTCCCGACCCCGCAGCCCGAGCCCGGCGAAGGGCCGGAGGTCGATTTCGGCTTCTACGACGTCGTCGCCACCTTCGACGTCGTCGCCAAGCGTGCCTTCCTCATTTCCACCGGCTGGCCGGAGAGCGCCCCCGCCCGCCGCGCCCGCCGCGCCCGCGAGCGGCTGGCCGAGGCGAGCGCGCGGCTGGCGGCGCCCGAAGCCCCGCTCGGCCCGCCGGTGACGGTGGAGGGCTGGCGCTCGAATTTCGACGCCGAAGGCTATCGCCGCGCGGTGGCGCGGGTGATCGACTACATCCGCGCCGGCGACATCTTCCAGGCCAATTTCACCCAGCGCTTCGAGGCGATGGCGGGAAGCCTCGACCCGCTCGCGCTCTACGACCGGCTTCGCCGCGCCAACCCGGCGACCTTCGCGGCGCTGATCGCCGGCGAGGACCGCATCATCGCCTCGTCCTCGCCCGAACGCTTCGTGAAGCTTCAGGGCGGCGAGGTGGAGACCCGCCCGATCAAGGGCACGGTGCCGCGCTCGGTGGAGCCGACGCTCGACGCCTTCCGCGGCCGCGAACTCACCGCCAGCGAGAAGGACCGCGCCGAGAACGTGATGATCGTCGACCTCTTGCGCAACGACCTCTCGCGGGTCTGCCGGCCGGGCACGGTGAAGGTGCCGCGCCTGTGCGGGCTGGAGACCTACGCCAATGTGCATCACCTCGTCTCGGTGGTGACCGGCACGCTGCAGGAGGGTCGCGACGGGCTCGACCTGATGGCGGCTTCCTTTCCCGGCGGCTCGATCACCGGCGCGCCGAAGATACGCGCCATGGAGATCATCCGCGAACTGGAGGGGCGCCCGCGCGGGGTCTATTGCGGCTCCATCGGCTATATCGGCTTCGACGGCACGATGGATTTCAACATCGCCATCCGCACGGTGACGGTGGAGAAGGGACCGGGCGGGTTCAACGCCAGCTTCGGCGTCGGCGGCGGCATCACCACCCTGTCCGACCCGGCGGCCGAGCACGCCGAGAGCCTGACCAAGGCCGAGCGGCTTTTTCGCGCCTTCGCCCCGGAGGTGCTGCCATGATCCTGCTGATCGACAATTACGACAGCTTCGTCTTCAACGTGGCGCGCTACCTCGGCGAACTCGGCGAGGAGGTCACGGTCGCCCGCAACGACGCGCTGGACCTCGCCGCGATCGAGCGGATGCGCCCGCAGGCGCTGGTGATCTCGCCGGGACCCTGCTCGCCCAACGAGGCCGGCATCTCGCTGGAGGCGGTGCGCGCGCTGTCGGGCCGGCTGCCCATTCTCGGCATCTGCCTCGGCCACCAATGCATCGGCCAGGCCTTTGGCGGGCGGGTGGTGCGGGCGAAGCAGCCGATGCACGGGCGCGCCTCGCCGGTCCGCCACGCCGGCACGGATGTCTTCGCCCGCCTGCCCTCGCCCTTCCCCGCCGGGCGCTACCATTCGCTGGCGGTGGAACTGGACGAGAGCGCAGCGCTCATGGCCACCGCCTGGAGCGAGGATGGCGAGATCATGGGCCTCGCCCATCGCGCGCACCCCACCTATGGCGTGCAGTTCCACCCGGAATCGGTGCTGACCCGGCAGGGCTACGAGCTGATGGCGAATTTCCTGGAGCTGGCGCGGGAGAGCGCGGCGTGAGCGGGACGGTCGGCAGCGAGGATCGCGGCTTCACCCTCGGCGACGGCGTGTTCGACACCGCGCTGGCGCGGGACGGCGCCGTGTTCGCCCGCGCCCGCCATGTCGCGCGGCTGGTCGCGGCGGCGCAGGCGATCGGCATCGCCATCGGGGCCGGGGCGATCGAGGCCGCCCTCGACGGCGCGCTCACCCCGGCGCCGGCCATCATCCGCACCACGGTGACGCGGGGAACGGCCGCGCGCGGGCTGTGGCCGGCCAGCGCCGGCGCGCCGACGCTCATTGTCTCCACCGCGCCGTGGACCCCCGCCCTGCTCGGCCAACCGGCGCGGCTGATTACCGCCACCGGCCGGCGCAACGAATACTCGCCCACCACCAACCTCAAGACGCTCGGCTATCTCGACCACATCCTCGCCGCGCGCGAGGCGGCGGCGGCGGGGGTCGACGACGCGCTGATCCTCAACACAAAGGGCCGCGTCGCCTGCACCACCATCGCCAACGTCTTCGCGCTCATCGCCGGCCGGCTGATCACCCCCTCGCTGGCCGAGGGCTGCCTGCCCGGCATCATGCGCGCGCTGGTGATCGAGGCCGCGCCCGCGCTCGGGATCGCCGTCGAGGAGCGCCCGCTGGCACCGCAGGCGCTGGCCGGGGCGGACGCGGTGTTCGTGACCAACTCGGTGCGCTTTCTGCGCCCCGTCCGCTCGCTGGACGGCGCTTTACTGGGAGACGGCACCGACATGGTCAACAGATTGCAGGAACTTGTACTTCGAACCGAATATAATGACAGATAATTCCCCCTGCCTCCTTCACGTCTTTTCATTTGCCGACAGAAGGACGTGAAGTTTGCGTCATCATATTTCTGACACTATCTGACATGGCGGAATTTCGTCCCGAACAAAAGGGCAATGTCGTCTCTGATTATTTGAAACCATTGCGCGACCACGACGTTGAAAGGCACTGCAAGCCGCCGGAGGTGCCCCATGCTTCGCCTGAAACGCCCCATGCTCGCCGCCGGGCTGGGCGCCAGCCTGCTCGCCAGCGTCGCCACGCTCTCCGCCCTGGCGCAGACCGCCCCGGTGCAGCTGGCGCAGGCCGGCCCGCAGGGCGGCGGGGCCACCATGGATGTCGACCTGTTCTATGACCAGCTCGGCCAGTACGGCACCTGGGTGGAGCATCCTGACTACCAGTATGTGTTCATCCCGGCCGATGTCGGGCCCGGCTGGCGCCCCTATCAGGAGGGCCGCTGGGTCTGGACCGACGCCTATGGCTGGTACTGGGAATCCTACGAGCCGTTCGGCTGGGCGACCTATCATTACGGGCGCTGGGGCTACGACCCCGCCTTTGGCTGGTTCTGGGTGCCCGGCGACACCTGGGCGCCGGCCTGGGTGACCTGGCGGCGCGGCGGCGGGCGTACCGGCTGGGCGCCGGTGGCGCCGGACCGTCCCGGCTACGCCATCGGCCGGCCCGATCATTATGCCCCGCCGGTGGCGGAAAGCTGGGTGTTCGTCGAGGACCGTTACATCGCCGAGGAGAACCTCGCCGCGCATGTGGCGCCGATCCCCGAGATCAACATCTACCTTCAGGCAGCGCCGGACGCCTTTGAGCCGCGCTGGAACGACGGCTATTATGTCAATCGCGGCTTCGGCACCAGCGGCTTCGACGCGCCGGTCCGCGAGCGCCTGGTCGCCCGCGAGGTCTATTATGTCGACCGCCGCGACGACATCTTCTATGACGGCCGCAGCAATAGCCTCGGCATTTTCGCCCCGCGCCTCGACTTCGGCGCCCGCCGGAGCCCGCCGCCGCGCTATGTGCGCGAGATCGAGCCCGACCGGCGCCCGCTGATCCGCCAATATGTGCGCGAGGACCGCGATGTGCCGGGCTTTCTCGCCCCCTCGGTGGCGCTGCTGAACCTGCTGCAGCCGGATCGCCGGCGCGAGCTGCGCGACCGCCGCTTCGACGATCCCGACCGCTACCGCCGCGAGGTCCGCGACCTCCAGCGCGAGCGGGCGGACGGCCTGCGCGACGAGCGCCGGCAGGCGGCCGCGCGCGCCGATGCCTTGCAGCGCCAGCAGCGCGAAGCCCTGGAGAAGCGCCGCCAGAGTTATGAGAAAACGCGGGCCGAACAGCGCCTCCGGGCCGAGCGGGCGCTGAAGGCGCGCCCCGCCGGCCTGCCGCCTGGCGGCGGCCCGGATCGCCCCGGCGCGCCGGATGCGGGCCGCCCAAGCGGGCCCGATCCGCGCCCGAATGCCGGCCGGACTCCGGGCCAGACTCCAGGCCAGGCTCGGGGCCAGGTTCCCGGCCGGCCGCCGGGTCCGGAGGCCGCCGGCACCCCGCAGACACGTCCCGCCCCCGGGCCGGAGCGCGCTGGGCAGCCTCCCGGCCGGCCGGGCGAAGCGCCGCGCCGCGACGGCCCCCCCGACGCCAACCGTCCCTCCGCTCCGACAGCGGGACAGGAGCAGCAGAAGCAGGACGAAGTGCGCAAGCAGCGCGAGACCCAGCGCCAGCAGAAACTGGAGGCGCAGCAGGAGCAGCAGCGCGCCAGGCAGCAGGAGCGCCAGCAAAAGCAGGGCGAAGCACAGAAGCAGCGCGACCTCCAGCGCCAGCAGACCCAGCAGAAGCAGGAGGCGCAGCAGGAGCAGCAGCGCGCCAGGCAACAGGAGCGCCAGCAAAAGCAGGGCGAAGCACAGAAGCAGCGCGACCTCCAGCGCCAGCAGACCCAGCAGAAACTGGAGACGCAGAAGGATCAGCAGCGCGCCCAACAGCCGCAGCGCCAGCAGCAGCTTAAGGAGCAGGTGCAACAGCGGCAGCAGCAGGTGCAGCAGAGGCCCCCGCAGCAGGCCCGGCCGCTGCCAAATCAGCCGCCGCGCCAGCAGCCCGCGCCGCCGCGCCCGCAGGGCGGCAAGCCCGATGGCAAGCCGCCCGTGCCCCCCGGCGCGGAGTAAACCACCGGCAAAGCCGCGCCCGGCCCTTCAGCCGGGCACGGTCGAGACGTGGGGTCGCCCGAAAGGGCGCCCACGATCAATGCGTGGCGGGAAGATTGTAGGCCACCCATTGCTCGCGCGGGATGGCGTCACCGACCCGGAAGGCGAAGGCGACAATCTTGCGCCGCGCCTCGTCCAACTCGCATCGGTACGATACCTCGTACCATGTGTGTTGGCTGCGAAACGCCCCGCCATCGGCGATGAGAACGGCGCCTTCCGTCTTCGTGTCGTCCAAGGCGTAGTCGACCAGTCGGTCAGGTCGGAAATCCTGCCGCCAGGCGTGTATCTGCTCCATCGCTTCGAGATCGCAGAGCTGGGCGAGGCGATCCTCGTCGCCGAGATGCTCAAGTTCGCGGCGCAGGCCCCGGCTGCGGGGATTGCCCAGCGCCTGTTCGGAAAGCATCCGCGAGGGGTGCACCATGTCCGGCGGGTCGGCCGGCTTTGCGGGGCGAGCGCGCGATGGCGCGGACGCCCGGCCGGTGCGCGGCAACGCCTCCGCCGAAGGTGAAGACACAGCCGGAGAAGGTGCCGCGCGCAGGGCGGCGAAGTCGCGGGAGCTGATGATCTCGGTCTCCAGCGCCAGCGGCTCGGCCGGCGCCGGCAAGCTTCGGGCACCCGCCAGCAGAACCGCCGCGAGCAAGGCGAGATGCAGCGCCGCCGACACCGCCAGCCATGCCAGATCCGCCCGCGACCGGCCGGAAAACGGCCGGCGCTCTCCCATGTCCAGCGATGCGCTCTCGGCGCGCGGCATGGACGGGACGAGCGTCATGCGGGAAAGGCCGGCATGGGAAGCCTCCGATGGTCCCGACAGCCATCGGCGACGGTCCCGGCAGCATTATGGCCGTACCGCGCGCAGCAACGCGGGAAGCGTACACACACGCCGCGCCGGAAGCGACGCGGCGTGTGTGTGCGACCACGAAAACGGTGAACGCGGCGCCCCTGCGGCGCCCGCCTTCACTCCGCCGCCGGCTGCGCCTGCGCGTTCAGGCTGCCGCGCTTGGTGGCCAGCTTGTTGAGCGCGATGATGTAGGCCTGCGCCGAGGCGACCAGCGTATCGGGGTCGGAGCCGCGCCCGGTCACCGCCTTGTCGCCATCCTCCAGCCGCACCGACACTTCCGCCTGCGCGTCGGTGCCCTCGGTGACGGCGTGGACCTGATAGAGCGCCAGCTTGGCCTCGTGCGGCACGATCGCCTGAATGCAGTTGAAGGTCGCGTCCACCGGGCCGTTGCCGGCCGATTCCTCGGTGATGACGACGCCGTCGACTTCCATCTTCATGGTGGCGCGCTGCGGGCCGTGGCTGCCGGCGATGACGGTCAGCGAGACCAGCTTCATGCGGTCATGGGCGACGGCGATCTCGTGATCGACCAGCGCCTCGATGTCCTCGTCATAGACCACCTTCTTGCGGTCGGCGAGTTCCTTGAAGCGGCTGAACGCATCGTTCAGCGCGTTCTCGCCCAGCTCGTAGCCGAGCGCCTTCAGCTTGTCGCGGAAGGCGGCGCGGCCGGAATGCTTGCCCATCACCAGCGAGGTCTTCGACACGCCGACGCTGTCGGGGGTCATGATCTCGTAGGTGGTGTTGTTCTTCAGCATCCCGTCCTGGTGGATGCCGCTCTCATGGGCGAAGGCGTTGCGGCCGACGATCGCCTTGTTGTACTGCACCGGGAACGAAGTGACCGCCGAGACCAGCTTGGAGGCGCGGGTCAGCAGGGTCGCCTCGATGCCGGTGGCGAAGGGCAGCACGTCGCCGCGGGTGCGGATGGCCATCACCACCTCTTCCAGCGCCGCATTGCCGGCGCGCTCGCCCAGCCCGTTGATGGTGCATTCGATCTGCCGCGCGCCGCCAGCCAGCGCCGCCAGCGAATTGGCGACGGCGAGGCCCAGATCGTCGTGGCAGTGGGCGGAGAAGACAATCTGCTCGCCATTGGGCACCCGGTCGAGGATGTAGGCGCGCACCTGGCGGAACATCGCCTCATATTCGGACGGGGTGGCGTAGCCCACCGTGTCCGGCAGGTTGATGGTGGTGGCGCCGGCCTTCACCGCCGTTTCCACGCAGCGCTGGAGATAGTCGATCGGGGTGCGGGTGGCGTCCATCGCCGACCATTCGACATCGTCGACGAGGTTGCGCGCCTGCGCCACCGTGCCGGCGATGATGTCGATCACCTGATCCTGCGTCTTGCGCATCTGGTGTTCCAGATGGATCGGCGAGGTCGAGACGAAGGTGTGGATGCGCGGGCGGCGGGCCGCCTTCACCGCCTCGCCGGCGCGGGCGATGTCGACGGGGATGGCGCGGGCGAGGCCGGCGATCACCGCGTTCTTCGCGCGGCGGGCGATTTCGGCGACGCTCTCGAAATCGCCATTGGAGGCGATGGGGAAGCCGGCCTCGATCACGTCGACGCCCATCGTGTCGAGCAGGTCGGCGACCTCCAGCTTCTCTTCCAGCGTCATCGAGGCGCCGGGGCACTGCTCGCCGTCGCGCAGCGTAGTGTCGAAGATGACGACACGGTCGGGGCTGACATGGTCCTGCGGGGTGGACATGGGGTCTTCCTTCTCGGCTCCGGCGCCGGGAGCCGGGGCTCTGGGGCCCTCAAGGCATCGTCCGGCGCAAATCTGACTGTTCGGCGGATGGTGGAGGCGTCGTCCCCTGAGCGCCCAGGCACGAAGCCCGGCCGGCCCTCAGGGGCGGCTAAGAAGAAGGAGCCCGGACGCAATCAGAGCCTTCCCCGCAAACCGCTGGGCGGCCGGGGTCGCGGAAGAACGGCGGGCGGACGAATTCGTCACGGCTCGGCTCTCGCGAGGTTGCTCTGGTGCAAGCTGTGTAGCCGAGCGCGGGAGAAACGGCAAGGGTGGGCGCCAAGGGTGGGCATAAGGGGTGGGCGTGAGGGGCAGCCGGCGGCGGCCCACCGGCCCGGCCACGCCGTGGCGACGTCATGCCGGGCTGGGACCGGGCATCCACGTTTTCGGGTCGGGGGGGGCGACCTTCCCGAAAGGGTGGATGGCCGGACAGGGTCCGGCCATGACGTCCCTCCCCGCCCTTTCCGGGCCTGCGGTCGTTTCGACCCGGCCCGGACAGGGCGAGTGGGAGATCGCTTCAGTGCCCGCCTTCCACCTTGTGGGTAGGGCGGCGCAGCAGCGGGGCGGCGAAGAACAGCAGGACGAACAGGACGGTGAGCACGAGGAAGACGTCCGAGAACGCCATCACCTCGGCCTGGATGCGCACCTGCCCCGCCATCGTCTTCAGCGCCGCCGTTCCCGCGTCCGATCCCATGGCCGACAGCGCGCGGGTCATCGCCTCCAGCCGCTCGACCGCCGCCGCATTGGCCCACTGCACATTCTCGTGCAGCCGCGCCAGATGCAGGTCCCAGCGGTCGTTGAGCACGGTGTTGATGAGGGCGAGCCCCACCGCGCCGCCGAGATTGCGCATCAGGTTGAACAGGCCCGAGGCGTTCTTGAGCTGGTCGGGCGGCAGGGTGCCGAGCGAGATGTTGTTGATCGGGATCATCGCCATCATGATGCCGACGCCGCGCAGGATCTGCGGCACCAGCAGTTCCCAGAAATCCCAGTCCTGGGTCAGCCCGGTGACCTGCCAGGTGCCGACCGCGAAGGCGCCGAATCCGAAGGCGATCATCAGTCGCGGATCGACCTTGCCCATCAGCCGGCCGGCGATCGGCGCGCACAGGAACATGGCGAGGCCGGAGACGAACATGGTCTCGCCGATCATCAGCGCCGAATAGCCGCGCACCCGCGCCAGATAGAGCGGGTAGAGATAGGTCAGCCCGTAGAGCCCGATGCCGACCACGAAGCTGAAGGCCGAGCCGACCGAGAAATTGCGGTTGGCGAAGGCGCGCAGGTCCACCACCGGCTCGCGGGCCATGAAGACGCGGGCGAAGAACGACACCGCCGACACCGTGCCGACGACGGCGAAGAAGGCGATCGCCCGGTCCTCGAACCAGTCATTGGTCGGCCCCTCCTCCAGCACGAATTCGAGGCTGCCGAGGAAACCCGCCATGAACAGCAGCCCCCACCAGTCGAACCGGTCGAGCAAGGCGAGGTCGGGCTCGTCGAAATCCACCAGCGTCACCGTGGTGACGATGACGAAGATGCCGGGGATGATGTTGACCAGGAACAGCCAGTGCCAGGAGAACAGGTCGGTGAGATAGCCGCCGATGGTCGGGCCGATGGTCGGCGCCAGCGTCGCCACCAGCCCGATCAGCGGCGCGACCACGCCCTGCTTCTCGCGCGGGAACACCGAATAGGCGGCGGCGAACACGGTCGGGATCATGCCGCCGCCGAGAAAGCCCTGCAGCGCGCGATAGACGATCATCTCGTTGATCGAGGTCGCCGTCGCACACATCAAGCTCATCACCGTGAAGCCCACCGCCGAGGCGGCGAACAGCCAGCGCGTCGACAGCGCCCGCGACAGGAAGCCGGACAGCGGGATCATCACCACCTCGGCGATGAGGTAGCTGGTCTGGACCCAGGAAATCTCGTCCGACGAGGCGGCCAGCCCGGCCTGGATCTCGGACAGCGAGGCCGAGACGATCTGGATATCCAGGATCGCCATGAACATGCCGAACACCATGCACAGGAAGGCGAACATGCGCCTTCCCTCCGAGGAGGCGGCGCGCGGGGCGGCTCCCGATGGGGCGGTTATGTCCGACATGGGGCCCTCCTCAGTCTCAGGAGCGGGTGTCGATGGTGGCGACCACCGACATGCCCGGGCGCAGTTCCGCCTTGGCGCGGGCGGCGGCGTCGAGTTCGATCCGCACCGGCACGCGCTGCACGATCTTGGTGAAGTTGCCGGTGGCGTTCTCCGGCGGCAGCATGCTGAACACCGAGCCGGAGGCCGGCGCGACGCTGACCACCTCGCCGTGGAAGGTCTCGTCCGGATAGGCGTCGACCTCGACATCGACCTTCTGCCCGGGACGGAGGCCGGCAAGCTGGGTCTCCTTGAAATTGGCGTCGACATAGACCTGAGACATCGGCACCAGCGCGACGAGCCGCGTGCCGGCCTGCACCAGTTGCCCGACCTGCACCGCGCGGTTGCCGACGACACCGTCAAAGGGCGCGCGCACGATGGTGAAGTCGAGATCGCGCTGGGCCTGGTCGCGCGCCGTGTTCAGCTCGTCGAGCGTGCGCATCGCCTCGGTGCGCTGGGCGTCGAGCACCGTCACGTTGGCCTCGGCCGAGGCCACCGCGGCCTTTGCCGCGTCCACCGACGCCTTTGCCTTGTCGCGATCGGCACGGGCATTGTCGAGCGTGGCGCGGCTGGAATATTGCGACTTGACCAGTTCCGACTGGCGGCCGAATTCCAGCTCGGTGCGCTGCAACTCCGCCTCGTCGGCGACGAGCTGCGCCCGGGCCTGGTCGACCTGCGCCCTCGCCGCCGCCATCTGCTCGCCATAGCGGGCGACGGTCGCGCGCTGGGTGGCGATCCTGTTCTCGGCCGCCCTCAGCGACAGGCGGTAATCGCCATCGTCGATACGGGCGATGACGTCCCCGGCCTTGACGGTCTGGTTGGTCTCGGCGTCCAGCCCCACGATGTAGCCGCCCACCTTGGCGGCGAGGATCGAGGTGTCGGCGCCGACATAGGCATCGTCGGTGGAGACGAGGAAGCGTCCGACCTGCCACCAGTTGAGCCCGTAATAGGCGCCGCCGGCTAACGCCGCGACCAGAACAGCGCCGAATATCAGCGGCTTGCGAGAACGCACGCGCTTCGGCGTCGGCTCCTCCGCCCGCTCGGACGGGCGGGCCGTCTCCGGCGCCGTCTTGCGCGCGGTGATCGGGATCGGCTCGCTGCCGTATGGGCGCTCGGCTTCGGCGCTGGGTATCGCCTTGATTTCCGCTTGAGCCATGCCGCCCTCCCGTTTGCAACTAAACCGTTCAGTTCACTTATTGCTTTACATATCAAACTAAACTGTTTAGTCAAGTGCTTTGACAAGCCCGCCCCAGGCGCCCTATCAGAAGGCCGAGGGTAACCATGACCATGACCATGATCGACACCGAAACGCCCGCCGCCGCGCCGCACGCCGAGCCGGAATCGTCCAAGCGCCGCGAGATCATCGACGGCGCGCGGAAGGTCTTTTTCGAGAAGGGCTTCGACGGCGCCAGCATGGACGAAGTGGCCAAGGCCGCCGGCGTCTCCAAGGCGACGATCTATGTCTACTTCGCCAGCAAGGCAGAGCTGTTCGAGGCGCTGGTGCACAATGACCGCACCCGCTCGGCCGAGCGCCTGTTCGAGGTCGACCCGTCGGGCGACGACGTGGAGATGCTGCTGCGCCGCCTCGGCATCTCCTTCATGACCATGATGGTGCAGCCGGACCAGATCCGCATGGTGCGCATGGTCATCGCCATCGCCGAGAAATTCCCGCGCATCGGCCGCACCTTCTTCGATGCCGGCCCCTGCCATGGCGGCCAGCGGCTGGCCGCCCTGCTGCGCCGGCAGGCCGATCTCGGCCGGCTGCGGATCGACGACGATCTCGCCGCCGCCTACGAGTTCTTCAACCTGTGCCAGAGCAACAGCGTGAAGGGCCTGCTCTTCGGTGTCGGTGAACAGCCCACGCCGGCGCAGATCGAGGAAACGGTCGAGCGCGCCGTGCGGGTATTCCTGTCCTATTACGGCACGCAGCCCCGGACATAGCGGCAGCCGGCTGGCGGCAGGCGGAACGTGGCGGGCGGAACGTGGCGGGCGCGCGGCCGGCGGAATGCCGGCCTTGCCTCACCCGCGCGCGGCCAGCGCCCGCTCCTCGTCGACGATGAAGTCGCGGATCACCGGCACGTCGTCGCGCTCGTTCGACAGCAGCAGCTGGAACACCATGTTGGAGCCGTTGAGGAAGCCGAGTTCGACCGCGACCAGATAGAATTCCCACATCCGCGCGAAGCGCTCGCCCATCATGGCGACGACCTCGCCGCGCCTGGCCTCGAAGTTCAGCCGCCAGTGGCGGATGGTCCAGTAATAGTGCAGCCGCAAAATCTCGCAGTCGGCGGTCCACAGCCCGACCCGCTCCAGCGAGGTGAACACCTCCGACATCGCCGGCACATAGCCGCCGGGGAAGATGTACTTGCGGATGAACGGCGCCGTCGAGCCGGGCGGCGACATGCGGCCGATGGCGTGGATCATGGCGAAGCCGCCCGGCGCCAGCAGCCGCTTGATGGTGCCGAAATACTCGTCGAAATGAGTGACTCCGACATGCTCCATCATGCCGACGGAGACGATGCGGTCGAAGCTGCCGGTCAGTTCGCGATAGTCGCGCTCGAAGAAGGTGATGCGGTCGGCGACCCCGGCTGCCTCGGCCCGCTTCCTCGATTCGGCGAGCTGCTCGGTGGCGACGTTGATGGCGGTGACATGCACGCCGAGCTGGGCGAGATAGATGGCGAGCGCCCCCCAGCCCGAGCCGATCTCGGCCACCCGCATGCCCGGCTCCAGCTTCAGCTTGGCGGCGATGTGGCGCAGCTTCGCCTCCTGCGCCTCCTCCAGCGAGGCGTCGGGGGTCGGGAAATAGGCGCAGGAATAGATCATCCGCGAATCGAGCCAGAGCCGGTAGAATTCCGGCGGGTGGTCGTAATGGCTCTGCGCGTTGGTGGCCGAGCGCCCCAGCGGGTTGGACTGGTGCCAGCGCTTGAGCGCGCGCCAGCTCCGCCGCAGCGCCTGCTGCACCGGATGCGAGGCGAGGCCGCCCCGGTTGACCGAGAACAGCGAGAGAAAGTCATAGACGGACGAGCCGTCCTCGAAGGTGATCCGGCCATCCATATAGGCCTCGGCGGAGACCAGCTCGGGATTGAAGAACAGCTCGCGGTCGAGCCTGTCGTCGTGCAGGCGCATCACCACGTCCGGCCCGTCCTGCCCGCTGCCGAAGACGGTGCGCGTGCCGTCCGGCTCGATGAGGGTGAGCCGGCCCTTATGGACGAACCGCTTCAGGAGATGGGGTAGAAACCGCATGGAACGCTCCGCCTGCCCGGCGAGCCCCGCCGGTCCGCCTGCCGGCATCGGGCATAAGGCCCCCTGCCCTGTCAAGCGCGCGCGAGCCTATCGCCCGACCGCCTATCGCCCGGCCGCCTCCCGCAGCGCCGGCTGCCGGGGTGGCTCCTCATGGCGCAGCAGCTTGCGCACCGGCGCGCTCGCCACGATGGTGCCGCGGTCGAAGAACGCCTCGTGGTTCTTCTCGATGTCCTCGATGAGGTAGCGGTAGTTCACCATCAGCCCGAAGGCCTGCGCCATGCCGCGCCGGGAGAGGTCGCCGAACGGGTTGATCCGCTCCAGCCGCGCGCCATTGCCGAGGTGGAAGCGCGCCACCGGGTCGAGCGGCTTGCCCTTCGCCGAGCGTGCGATCAGGAAATAATGCGCCGCCAGCGCCTCGATGACCGGGCGGAGCCGGTCTCGCGCCGCCTCCTCCGGCGGCTCGTCGCCGGCAAAGAGCGCCAGCGTGGCGCGGTCGTCCGGCGTCAGCACGGCCGAGGCCGGGTCGGCGATCTCCGCCTCCAGCCAGCCCCGGAAGCCGGGCACCGGGGAGAGGGTCACGAATTCGCGCAGATTGGGAAATTCGCGGGAGATTTCCGCCACCACCTGCTTGATCAGGAAATTGCCGAAGCTGACCCCGCCGAGCCCGGTCTGGCAGTTGGAGATGGAATAGAACACGGCGGTGCGCGCCGCCTCCGGCGCCAGCGGTGTGCGTCCGGTAGCGAGGATCGGGGCGATGGCGAAGGGCGCCTCACGGGTCAGCGCCACCTCGACGAAGATCAGCGGCTCGTCCACCAGCGCGGGGTGGAAGAAGGCGTAGCAGCGCCGGTCCGGGCTGTCGACGCGGGCGCGCAGGTCGTTCCAGTCGCGGATTTCATGAACCGCCTCATAGCGGATGATCTTTTCCAGCACATTGGCGGGTGTCGACCAGTCGATCCGGCGCAGCACGAGAAACCCCCGATTGAACCACGAAGCAAAGAGATGGGTGAAGTCGCGGTCGACCTCGGCGAGATCGCGGCGACGCGGCAGGAATCCGATGAGGTCGGCACGCATCGCCACCAGCCGCGCGGTGGCGCCGGGCGCGAGGTTGAAGCGGCGGATCAGCTCCTGCCGGCGCGGCTCGCTGGCGGCGTGCAGTTCGGCCACGCTGCGCGCGTCCGGCGCGGCGGCATAGGCGGCCAGCGCCTTGTCCAGCCGGGCCGCATCGGGCCCGAAGGAGGTCGCCAGCGTCTCGAAGAAGGCGATCCGCTCGCCGCTGCGCAGCCTCCCATAGGCGGCCAGTATCTCCTGCGCCAGCGCGACGCCGGAGGCCTCGCCCCGACCCGACAGCAGGCGCTCGCAGAGCTGCGTGACGCTCGCCGCCCGCGCCGCGCCGGCCGGGCGCCGCTCGCGCCCGAGATCGAGCAGCGAGCGCCCGCGCTCGGCGATCGACCCAAGCAGGTCGCCGAAGAAGCTGGTTCCGCCGTCCATGCCGCCCCTCCCGTTCGCGCGTGCCCGCCGTGCCGTCCGACCCTTGGCCGTCCGACCTCGGCCATCTGACCCTCAGGCGACGACTCGCGCAAGACGCCGCGTGGCCGGGCGGCCCGGCCACGGCCACCGGGGCGCGTCCCCGCCGGACACGTTTTCGCGCGCGACCGCGTCCGCCCCTTTAAATGGCAGGCCTCCGCGGGCATCTTCGGCGGCCATGCTGAAAGCCCTCCGCCTCATGCTTCTCGGATTTCTGCTGCTCTTCGCCCTGCCGCTCGGCGCCCATGCGCTGGTGCAGTGGCAGACCACCGACTGGACGCGCAGCTGGAGCACCGCCGACTGGTCGAGCACCGGCACGCTGCCGGCCGCGGAGGCCCATCCCGAGGCGATGGTGCGCATCTATGCCGCCCGCGTCGGCCGCTGGCGCGGCATCTTCGCCGTGCATAGCTGGATCGTGTTCAAGGAGCCCGGCGCGAGGGCCTATGAGCGCTACGACAAGGTCGGCTGGGGCCGGCCGATCCGCCACAACAGCTACGCGCCGGACGGGCGCTGGTATGGCAACGACCCGGAGATCGTGTTCGAGGCCACCGGCGCGGATGCCGAGCGGCTGATCCCGAAGCTGCGGGCGGCCATCGCCTCCTACCCCTATGGCGACGCCGGCGACTACCATGTCTGGCCCGGCCCGAACTCGAACAGCTTCGTCGCCCATGTCATCGGCCGGATTCCCGAGATGGCCGTCGCCCTGCCCCCCACCGCCATCGGCAAGGACTACCCGGTCGATGGCGGCTGGTTCGGCCTCGCCCCCTCGCGCACCGGGCTGCGGGTCTCGCTGGACGGCTATGCCGGCCTCACCCTCGCCTGGGTGGAGGGGATCGAGTTCAACCTGCTCGGTGCCGTTGCCGGGCTCGACCTGCGCCGGCCCGGCATCAAGCTGCCCGGCTTCGGGCGCATCGGCATCTGAGCACCGCCAATGACGCGGAGGTGAAACGACCCGTTCATCCGCCTGCGTCATGCTGGCAACACGGACAACGGCAGGGGGCGGGGATGATCACGGGCATTTTCAGGCAGGTGTGGCGCAGCGGCCTCGCGGCGGTCTGCGGGCTTCCATTGATGTTGGCGCCGGCGCTGGCGGCGCCCTGCGGCAATGACGCCTCCGGCTTTGCCGCCTGGCTGCCGGCGTTCAAGCGCGAGGCGCAGGCGCAGGGCATCAGGCCGACGGCGCTGCGCGCGCTGGACGGGGTGACCTACGACACCACCGTGATCCGGCTCGACCGCAACCAGAAGCACTTCAAGATGAGCTTCGAGCAGTTCGCCGCCAACCGGATCAGTTCCGGGCGCATTTCCCGGGGCAAGCAGAAGCTCAAGCAATATGCCTCCACCCTCGCCCGCATCGAGCAGCGTTACGGCGTGCCGGGCGAGGTGCTGGTGGCGATCTGGGGCCTGGAGACCGATTACGGCGTCAACCAGGGCAAGATGTCGATCATGCGCTCGCTTGCCACCCTCTCCTATGACTGCCGGCGCTCCGGCTTCTTCACCGCCCAGCTTCTCGACGCGCTGCGCATCTACCAGCATGGCGACCTCACCCTTGACGAGATGCGCGGCGCCTGGGCCGGGGAGATCGGCCAGACCCAGTTCCTGGCCTCCTCCTATGTGAAGTTCGCGGTCGATTTCGACGGCAATGGCCGCGCCGACCTGGTGCGCAGCGCCCCCGACGTGCTGGCCTCCACCGCCAACTACCTGCGCGGCCATGGCTGGCGCGCGGGCGCCGGCTGGGGGCCGGGCGAGCCGAACTATCAGGCCCTGCTCGGCTGGAACAAGGCGGAGGTCTACGCCAAAACCATCGGCCTGTTCGCCCGCAAGCTGCGCAACTAGGCTCTCCCAGAGCGGGCGTTTGCGAACAGCCCTTGCGCGGGATTTCGGCTTGCCGCGCGGGAAGCCGGGCGGCTTTATCGCACTCCCGTGATGCTGCCCAGGTGCCCGCCGTGACCGCTGCCCCGACCGATTCCGCCGAAACGTATGACTACATCGTGGTCGGCGCCGGCTCGGCCGGCTGCGTGCTGGCGAACCGGCTCTCGGCCGACCCGAAACGCCGCGTGCTGGTGCTGGAGGCCGGCGGGCGCGACAACTGGATCTGGTTCCACATCCCGGTCGGCTACCTCTTCGCCATCGGCAATCCCCGCGCCGACTGGTGCTTCAAGACGCAGGCGGAAGCCGGGCTGAACGGGCGCGCGCTGAACTACCCGCGCGGCAAGACCATTGGCGGCTCCTCCGCCATCAACGCCATGATCTACATGCGCGGCCAGGCCGCCGATTACGACCACTGGCGCCAGCTCGGCCTGTCCGGCTGGGGCTGGGACGATGTGCTGCCCGTCTTCAAGCGCCATGAGGACCATTATCTCGGCAGCGCCGAATTCCACGGCGGGGGCGGCGAATGGCGGGTCGAGGCGCCGCGCCTCACCTGGAAGCTGCTCGACACCGTGCGGGTGGCGGCGCAGCAGGCCGGCATCCCGCCGATCCCGGATTTCAACACCGGCGACAATGAGGGCTCCTCCTACTTCCAGGTGAACCAGAAGCGCGGCTTCCGCTGGAGCGCGGCGCGCGGCTTCCTCAAGCCGGTGCTGTCGCGTGCCAATCTGCGGCTGGAGACGGGCTGCCACACGCAGCGCGTGCTGATCGAGGACGGGCGCGCCGCCGGCGTCGTCTACCGCCAGAACGGGGTGACGCGGATCGCCCGGGCGCGTGGCGAGGTGATTCTCGCCGCCGGCGCCATCGGCTCGCCACACCTGCTCAAGCTCTCCGGCATCGGGCCGGGCGAGGAACTGGCGCAGCACGGCCTCGAGGTGGCACTCGACCGCCCCGGCGTCGGCGCAAATCTGCAGGACCATCTGCAATTGCGGATGATCTACAAGGTTTCCGGCGTGCCGACGCTGAACGAGCAGTACCACTCGCTGTTCGGCCGGGCGAAGATGGGGCTCGACTTCGCGCTGTTCCAGCGCGGGCCGCTGACCATGGCGCCCTCGCAACTCGGCATCTTCACCCGCTCGCGGGCGGAGGTGGAGCGCGCCGACCTCGAATTCCACGTCCAGCCGCTCTCGCTCGGCAAGTTCGGCGAGCCGCTGCACCGCTTCCCCGCCTTCACCATGAGCGTGTGCAATCTGCGCCCAACCAGCCGGGGGCAGGTGACGCTCGCCAGCGCGGACAGTGCGGCGGCGCCGCTGATCCGGCCCAATTACCTCGCCACCGACGAGGACCGCCGGGTGGCCGCCGACAGCCTGCGCACCGGCCGGCGCATCGTCGCCCAGCCGGCGCTGGCGCCCTTCGCGCCGGACGAGTTCCTGCCCGGCAGGGGCTTCGACGACAGCGAGGAAGCCCTCGCCCGCGCCGCCGGCGACATCGGCACCACCATCTTCCACCCCGTCGGCACCGCCAAGATGGGCCTGCCCTCCGACCCGATGGCGGTGGTCGACGCCCGGCTGCGGGTATTCGGCATAGACGGCCTGCGGGTGGCGGACGCCTCGGTGATGCCGACCATCGTTTCCGGCAACACCAATTCGCCGACCATCATGATCGCCGAGAAGGCGGCCGGGATGATCCTGGAGGATGGGCGGGGGTAGCCCAGCCCTCCGCCCGGCCCTGGGTCCCGGATCGGCGCCGCGCAAGCGCGGCTTGTCCGGGGAACGGGCCGCTCCCCCTTGTCCCGGCCCAGCGCAGCCGAAGGCGGAGCGCCGCGCCGGGACCCGGGGGAAACGAGGCGCCGCAGGCGCCCTCCGCTCACGGCGCCAGCACCACCTGACGGCAGGCCTCGGGCAGGTCCTTCACCAGCAGGGGCGGCTTGGGCTTGGGCGGCACCTTCGGCGGCTTCGGATTGAGGTTTCCCGCAGAGAACCACCAGTCGAGCGCGCTGCCGCAGCCCTCGCCGGGCACCACCGGGTCTTGCGGGCGGCAGTCCTTCGCCCCGGCCGGGCAGGAGAGCCGCACATGCATGTGGTAGTCGTGCCCCCAATAGGGCCGCACCTTCTGCAGCCAGGCGCGGTCGCCCTTCGCGTCGCGGCACAGCGCCTTCTTGATCGCGGCGTTCACCAGCACCCGCTCGACCTCCGGGTCCTGCGCCGCGGCCCTGATCACCGCGACATGCGCGGGCGTCCACACCGCGGCGTCGACGTCGCGCCGGTCCTTGCGCACCACCATGGTGGCGGAGATGTTCTCGCGCTCCTCGCGGGAGAATTCGCGCTTCGGCATCGGGGTCAGCCAGATGTCGGCGTCGAGGCCGATCTGGTGCGAGGCATGGCCGGTGAGCATCGGCCCGCCGCGCGGCTGCGAGAGGTCGCCGACGAGGATGCCCGGCCATGGCGAGACCTCCGCCACCCTGGCGGAGAACCGTTCGAGGAAGGCGATGAGGTTCGGGTGGCCCCAGTTGCGGTTGCGCGACAGCCGCATCGCCTGCCAGGTCGCCCCGTTCACCGGCAGCGCCTGCGCCCCGGCCAGACACCCCTTGGAATAGAAGCCGATGGCGCGGGCCGCGAGCGGCGCCGACGCCGTCTGCGCGCCGAACACCTGCTTGGCCGGCAGCGTGTCGAGCCGGCCTGCGGGCACGGTCTGCGCGCCGGCCGGCGCGGCGAGCGCGAGGGCGATCGCGGCAAGCCCGGCCCGGCACCACATCGCCCGCATCATCGCCTTCCCCTCAGCTCATCGCCTGCGACATGATGACGAAATCCTTGTCCGAGCGGGTGTCCGGCCGGGCGGAAAGCTCGGTGACGAACAGCGTCGAGCCGGGCACCAGCAGCGCGGCGAGGCGCTGATTGGCGCTCGCCGCCACCGTGACACGGTCGATCGCGCCCGCCGACCTGCCAGCCGCCGCGCCATTGCCCTCGAAGGACAGCGCGGTCCACGACACCTCGCCGCCGACATTCTTCAGCACATAGACCACATTGCCGATCGGCGTCTGCGGGTCGCGGATCGTCACCGGTGCGGTGAAGGCGACCGCCCCGTCCTTGAGGACGGTGAGCGCCATGTCGGCCTGGCTGACGATCATCGCCACCACGTCGGCCGTCGGGTCCGGCGCCGCTTCTTTGTCGGGCGTGCCGTCGGCGTTCTTCGGATCGTCCTTCTCGATCGCGGCGGTGGCGTCCGCCGGCAGCACCAGGCCGGGATGCAGCACGTCGACCGGCTGGGAATGGGCGTCGGCGACGATCACCGGGGTGCCGTAATGGGTGACGCCGAACAGCAGCTTGGAGAATTGCAACGGCAGGTGGATGCAGCCATGCGAGGACGGATAGCCGGGCAGCCCGCCCGCATGCAGCGCCACCCCCGACCAGGTCAGACGCTCGGTATAGGGCATCGAGGCGTCGTCATAGATCGAGGAATGATGATCGACATCCTTCTGCAGAATGACGAACACGCCGGCCGGCGTCTCGTGCCCGCTCTTGCCGGTCGAGACCGTCGAGACGCCGATACGCACGCCATTGCGGTAGACATAGCAGCGCTGCTCCGGCAGCGAGACGATGATGGCGACGAAGCCCTCCGGGGCGCGATCGGGATACCAGAGATACTGGCCCGGCTTCAGCGCCTCCACCTCGGCGGGCGCCCCCTGCTGGGCGTGTGCCGGCACCAGCCCGCCCGCCGCCACCACGAGCGCCGCCCCGCCCAGGCTCAGTATCCGGCGGCGATCCGCGCGGAAGCCGCTCACGGTGCGAAAGCCACCCGCCTCGTCCGACATGTCGTGATTCTCCCTCGCCAACCGGCGCGACGATATCGGGGTCCGGGGCCCGCCGCCAACCGGCTAATTCCGGCTAGGTCGGCGCCGCTCGCCTGCGCTTTGCCCGACGTTTCGGGAACCGCCCGCCCTGTCCCGACGTTGCCCCGGTGAAGTTGTCGAATATGGGAGGCTAACATGCAGACGACGCACCAGAATGTCGACGCGCGCGAGACCCGCACGCTGATCGGCAGCGACAAGGTGGAAGGCACGGCCGTCTACCGCCCCGACGGCGACCGCATCGGCGCCATTGATCGGGTGATGATCGACAAGCTGACCGGCCAGACCGCCTATGCGGTGATGAGCTTCGGCGGCTTCCTCGGCTTCGGCGAGGATTACTACCCGCTGCCCTGGTCGCTGCTGAAATATGACGGGGTGCTCGACGGCTATGTCGTCGATATCACCGAGGAACAACTGAGCGGCGCCCCGCGCCACGCCAGCGCCGACGAGCGCTCGTGGGAGGACCGCGACTGGGACCGCAAGGTCAATGACTACTACCACGTCCCGCCCTACGTCATCTGACGGCGCGGACAGGGTTTCTTGACGCGGCCGGGCGAAAGCCCGGCCGTTTTCATGCGCGGGGGAATGCGCTCAGCTCTCCGCTTCCTTCGTCATGTCGACCGTCTCGGCGCCGGGCGCGTTCTTCTTGATCGACTCGATCGCGCTCAGCGCCGACGCCTTGGCCTTGTAGCCTTCCGACGAGAACATCGCCTCGCCATTCGAGGCGCGGAACCGGAACCGAAACTCGCCCGCCTTGTCCTTGTAGACTTCGAATTTGTACATGCCCAACCTCCCTTTCCTTGGCGCAGGGAGGCCGATGTCAGCACGAAACCGCGGCCTTGGGTAGCGCGGGGCTCAGTCGTCGACCTTGAGCGCGGCGATGAAGGCTTCCTGGGGGATTTCCACGCGGCCGAACTGGCGCATCTTCTTCTTGCCCTCCTTCTGCTTCTCCAGCAGCTTGCGCTTGCGGGTGATGTCGCCGCCATAGCACTTGGCGGTGACGTCCTTGCGTAGCGCGCGGATGGTTTCGCGGGCAATGATCTTGGCGCCGATCGAGGCCTGGATCGGGATCTGGAACAGGTGCTGCGGGATCAGGTCCTTCAGCTTCTCGCACATCGCCCGGCCGCGATATTCGGCGCGGGTGCGGTGCACCAGCATGGACAGCGCGTCCACCGGCTCGGCATTGACCAGGATCGACATCTTCACCAGGTCGCCGACGCGGTAATCGGTGATCTGGTAGTCGAACGAGGCGTAGCCCTTCGAGATCGACTTCAGCCGGTCGTAGAAGTCGAACACCACCTCGTTGAGCGGCAGGTCATAGGTGAGCATGGCGCGCGAGCCGACATAGGTCAGCTCGATCTGGCTGCCGCGCCGGTCCTGGCACAGCTTGATCACCGAGCCGAGATAATCGTCCGGGGTGAGGATGGTGGCGCGGATCCACGGCTCGCGGATTTCCTTGATCTTCACCACGTCCGGCATGTCGGCCGGGTTGTGCATGTCGATCACGCTGCCGTCGTTCATCTCGATCTCGTAGATGACCGAGGGCGCGGTGGCGATCAGGTCGAGGTTGAACTCGCGCTCCAGCCGCTCCTGGATGATCTCCAGATGCAGCAGGCCCAGGAACCCGCAGCGGAAGCCGAAGCCGAGCGCGGCCGAGGTCTCCATCTCGAAGGAGAAGCTGGCATCGTTGAGCCGCAGCTTGCCCATGGCGGCGCGCAGGTCCTCGAAATCGGCGGCATCGACCGGGAACAGGCCGCAGAACACCACCGGCTGCGCCGGCTTGAAGCCGGGCAGCGCCTCGGCGGTGGGGCGCTTCTCCTCGGTGATGGTGTCGCCGACGCGGGTGTCCGCCACTTCCTTGATCGAGCCGGTGAGGAAGCCGATCTCGCCGGTGCCGAGTTCCGCCATCACGGTGAGCTTGGGCGTGAACACGCCGACCCGGTCGACCTCGTAGACGGCGCCGGTCTGCATCATCTTGATGCGCTGGCCCTTCTTCATCACCCCGTCGACGACGCGCACCAGCACGACGACGCCGAGATAGACGTCGTACCAGCTATCGACCAGCAGCGCCTTCAGCGGCGCCGCACGGTCGCCCTGGGGAGGCGGCAGGCGGGTGACGATGGCCTCCAGCACGTCGGGAATGCCGAGGCCGGTCTTGGCCGAGATGAGGATGGCGTTGGAGGCGTCGAGGCCGATCACGTCCTCGATCTGCGCCTTCACCTTGTCCGGCTCGGCGGCGGGCAGGTCGACCTTGTTGAGGACCGGCACGATCTCGTGATTATTGTCGATGGCCTGATAGACATTGGCCAATGTCTGCGCCTCGACGCCCTGCGAGGCGTCCACCACCAGCAGCGAGCCCTCGACGGCGGCGAGCGAACGGTTCACCTCATAGGCGAAGTCGACATGGCCGGGCGTGTCGATGAGGTTGAGGACGTAGTCCTTGCCGTCCTTCGCCTTGTAGGCCAGCCGCACCGTCTGCGCCTTGATGGTGATGCCGCGCTCGCGCTCGATATCCATGCTGTCGAGCACCTGCTCGGACATCTCGCGCGCCGTCAGCCCGCCCGTGCTCTGGATCAGGCGGTCGGCGAGAGTCGACTTCCCATGGTCGATATGGGCGACGATGGAGAAGTTGCGGATGTTGGCGATCGGCTCGGTGCTCATGCCGGGCGGGATAGCATTGGCGCCGAACCGCTACAAGGCACCGCCTTGCGTGGCGGCATGTGATCGACCACATTCCGGCGGCCTGTCGCCAAGGAGCCCCCATGCCCGAACTCAAGGTCGCCATCGTTCCCGTCACCCCGTTCCAGCAGAACTGTTCGATCGTCTGGGACGAGACCACCAAGCGGGGGGCGGTGATCGACCCGGGCGGCGACCTGCCGCGCATCCTCGCGGCGCTGGAGGAACTGGAGGTGACGGCCGAGAAGATCGTGCTCACCCACGGTCATATCGACCATGCCGCCGGCGCGGCCGAACTGGCGGAAACGCTGAAGATCCCGGTCGAGGGCCCGCACCGGGGCGACAAGTTCCTGCTCGACAGCCTGCCGGCCGATGGCGAGCGCACAGGCATTCCCGGCCGCGCCGTCACTCCCTCCCGCTGGCTCGACGAGGGCGACGCGGTCGACATTGGCGGCGTCGCTTTCGAGGTGCTGCACGTGCCCGGCCACACGCCGGGCCATATCGTGCTGGTCAACCGCGACAACCGGCTCGCCATCGTCGGCGACACGCTGTTCCAGCGCTCGGTGGGGCGCACCGATTTTCCCTATGGCGACGGCCCGCTGCTGATCAAGGGCATCAAGGAGAAGATCCTGCCGCTGGGCGACGCCTTCACCGTGCTGCCGGGCCATGGCAACGCCACCAACATCGCGCTGGAAAAGCGCACCAACCCGTTCCTGCGCTGAACGGGGTTTCCGCCAGGAAGGCCGTCGCGGCCGGCTCGGCCCGGGGATGATGGCGGTATTGGCATGCAGGCCGTCCGGGTCGACGCGGGCGACACCGCCTCTCGCCACGAAACTGTTACTCGCGCTGACGCAAGGGAGCGTCGATGATCGCCGGGACGCCAGCCCGGAGCCTCGCCCATGCAGTGCCCCCTGCCGCGTATCGCCGTCCTCTGGTCCGCCCTCCTCTTCGGCCTCGCGCTATCGGCCGGCACGACGCCCGCCCTCGCCCAGGCCGAGCGCTGCCCGAAGCTGGTGGCGGGCAACCCGTTCCTGCAGCGCCTCGCGCCCCGCACGGTCCCGGCCGCCTATGTCGCGCCGCGCCAGGTCGGGCTGACCTATATCGGCCATTCGACCTTCCTGATCGAAACCGCCGGCGGCGTCACCGTCGCCACCGACTATAACGACTATGTCCGGCCCGCCATGGTGCCGCGCGTCGCCACCATGAACCGGGCGCACTCGACCCATTACTCGCTGAACCCCGATCCGGGCATCGAGCATGTGCTCAAGGGCTGGCGCGAGGATCGCGACCCGGTGCATTACGACCTCGACATCGACGACCTCTGGGTCGGCAACCTCCAGACCAATATCCGCGACTGGCGCGGCGACACCATCCGCAACGGCAACTCGATCTTCGTGTTTCGCGCCGCCGACCTGTGCATCGCCCATCTCGGCCACCTGCACCACACCCTGACCCATGACGACATCGGCGCGCTGGGCCGGCTCGACGTGGTGCTGGCGCCGGTGGATGGCAGCTACACGCTGGACATTGACGGCATGATCGAGGTGCTGAAATCGCTGGAGGCGCCGGTCGTGATCCCGATGCACTATTTCAACGAGAGCACGCTGGAGAACTTCCTCACCCGCTTCGCCGGCCGCGACTACGCCATCGAGCGGCGCGAGAGCCCGGAACTGGTGCTCTCGCGCGAGACCCTGCCGAGGAAACCGACAGTGATCGTGCTGCCGCCGGGCGGCTAGGCCACCGGCGCGTAGGCGGAGGGGTCGACCAGACCCGGCCGGCCCGGCAGGTCCAGCACCGAGACGCGCGGGGCGCCCTCGGCGATCACCCGCCCGCGCCGCACCACGAACAGCCGGGTGGCCTTGAGCCTTATCGCCTCGACCGGATCGGCCGCCTGCAACACGACGAAATCGGCGTTGCAGCCCGGCGCCAGGCCATAGCCGTCGAGCCCCATGATATCCGCCGGATTGGTGGTGATCGCCTCGAGGCACCAGCCCATCGCCTCGCGCGCGGTCATCTGGCCGACATGCAGCGCCATATGAGCCACCTCCAGCATGTCGCCGGAGCCGAGCGGGTACCAGGGGTCCATCACGCAGTCATGGCCGAAGGCGACATTGACCCCGGCCGCGCGCAGTTCCGGCACCCGGGTCATGCCGCGCCGCTTGGGGTAGGTGTCGTGCCGACCCTGCAGGGTGATGTTGATCAGCGGGTTGGCGATGGCGTGCACGCCCGCTTCCGCGATCAGCGGGATCAGCTTGGAGACGTAGTAATTGTCCATCGAATGCATGGAGGTGAGGTGCGAGCCCGCCACCCGGCCGTTGAGGCCGAGCCGCCGGGTCTCATAGGCCAGCGTCTCGATATGGCGCGAGAGCGGGTCGTCGCTCTCGTCGCAATGGATGTCGACGCGCAGGCCGCGGGCGGCGGCGATCTCGCACAGGGCTTTGAGCGAAGCCGCCCCGTCGGCCATGCTACGCTCGAAATGCGGGATACCGCCGACCACGTCGACGCCCATGTCGAGCGCGCGGATGAGGTTCGCTTGCGCGTTGGGGGAGCGGTAATAGCCGTCCTGCGGGAAGGCGACGAGCTGCAGGTCGATATAGTCCTTCACCTTCTCGCGCACGTCGAGCAGCGCCTCGACCGCCAGCAGCCGGTCGTCGCAGATGTCGACATGGGAGCGGATGGCGAGCAGCCCCTGGCTCACCGCGAGGTCGCAATAGGCGAGCGCCCGCTCGATCACCGCCTCATGGGTCAGCGTCGGCTTCAGCTCGCCCCACAGCGCGATGCCCTCCAGCAGCGTGCCGGATTCGTTCAGCCGCGGCAGGCCGAGCGAGAGCGTCGCGTCCATGTGGAAATGCGCGTCGACAAAGGGCGGCGCCACCAGCTTGCCGTCGGCCTCGATGACGCGCCCGGCCTCCATGTCGATGCCCGGCTCGACGCCAAGGATGCGGCCGCCTTCGCAGGCGATGTCGATTCCCGTCCGCCCGTCGGGCAGGCGCGCATTCTTCACCAGCAGGTCGACACTCATCGCGGCTCCAGTCTCACCTTTGGCCCTCGAAGCAGGGCTTCATCAGCGCGCGCGGATCGTCCGCGCGGCGGGCTGCCAGCACTAGCGCGGCAATCGAGAAAATATAGGGCAGCCCGAGGAAGGGCCGGCCGGGCACGAAGGCGAGCCGCCCGACGCGGGCGAAGGCCAGCAGGGTGAGGCCGGTCTGCCGGGCGAGGATCGGCCCGATCGACGGCCTCCCCATCCGGGCGCCGCCTTCGCCCGGACCGAGCGAGCCCGCGGCATTTTCGAGCGGTCTGGTCGGGACGTCACGGCCCCCGGGTGGCCGGTCCCCAGCCCTGTTGCCACGCATGGGCGAGAAAGAGCCGCACCGTTGGCGGCATCGCCGCGTGGAGGTCCTGCGGGCCGCGCACCACCAGCACCTCGTCGATCTCCGGACGGGCCTCGCCGGCGGCGAAGCGGCGGATGCGCGCGGCAAGCGCCGCCGCGTCCTCCCGCGCGCGGATCTGGCGCAGCAGCGCCACCCGGCGCCGGTCATGGATCGCGGTCCAGCCGGACGCCAGCGTGAGGTCGGCGGCCACGAGGCCGGTCTCCTCCTCGATCTCGCGCAGCACGCTGCCTTCGAGGTCGACCTGCCCCTCGGTGGTGACATCGGTGAGATCGGGGGTGCCGGCGGCGAAATAGACGCGCCCGGCATTGGCGGTCCAGCCGGCCATGCGGATCATGACGAAGCCGCCATCGGCCCCGCGCAGCGCGCCCATGGCGAAGGAGGCGCGCAGTCGCGGATGGGCGCCGTCGCGCGCCAGCAGCCAGAGCAGCGAGGCATAGTCGCTCTCGGCATAACGAGCGGTGAGGGTCCGCCCTTCGAAACGGTGGCCGGCGAGCAGCAGCACGCGCCCGTTCCACAGCGCCGGATTGGCCGCCTGCCGCGCGGCGAAATGGGCGTCGATCGCCGCCCGCTCGGCGTCGGAGAATGTTGCGGGGGCGGGCGCCAGGCGCGCCTCCACCCGGTCGAGCGCGGTAAGCCGCAGCTCGTCCGCCGGCGCGGGCATCACCCGCCCGCCTGCCGCTCACACATGCAGCACGCCTTCCGAGACGATGACCGCGCCGCCGCCGATGGTGACGGCGGTGAGCGCGCCGCCCTCGACCTGGAGCCCGAGCCGCACCAGGCTGGGCCGCCCCATCTCCACCCCCTGCAGGATGTCGAAGGCATGGAAGCCCTCGCCCGGCTGCTCGCCGGCGTGCAGCACCGCCGCCAGCGAGGCGGCCGCCGAGCCGGTCGCCGGATCCTCGTCAATGCCCATATTGGCGGCAAACATGCGGGCGCGGAAATCGCCCTCGCCATCCTCGTCGCGGCAGAACACATAGACCGAATCGGCGCCGCCGCCGAAGGTCGAGATCAGCCGCGCCGCGCTGGGGCTGATGCGCGCCAGCGCCGAGCGCGAGGCCAGCGGCACGCAGACGAAGGGCACGCCGGCCGAGGCGACCGCCGGCCCATAGCCGTCGAAGCCGATATCCGACGTGTCGAGGCCGAGCGCCTGGGCGCAGTCTTCCCGGCTCATCGGCGCGGCGTCGACGATCTCGGGGACGCGTGGCACGGTGAAGGTGGCGCTGCCGGAATGCTCGCCCCGCACCGCCACATGGCAGGCCACCGGGCCGACATTCTCCTCCAGCACGAAATCGGCCGAGGTGGTCACCCCGTCGCGCAGCGCCAGCAGCACCGCCGCCCCCACGGTGGGGTGCCCGGCGAAGGGCAGTTCGTGGTTGGGGGTGAAGATGCGCAGCCGCGCGCGGTTCTCCGCCTCCTGCGGCTTCACCACGAACACCGTCTCCGACAGGTTGAACTCGCGGGTGATGGCCTGCATGTGGTTGCCGTCGAGCCCCTCGGTGTCGAGCACGACGGCCAGCGGATTGCCGGACAGCGTCCGGTCGGTGAAGACGTCGAGCACAACGAAGCGGCGGGCCATGGCGGTCAGATCTTCTCCGGCGTGAAGAGACGGGAGGGGGTGACGAATTCATCCTGGGCGGCGACGGTCAGGATCTCGCGCGAGCCGGCCGCCGCCGTGCGGGCGAGCAGCCCATAGGCCGAGGAAGCGGCCTTGGCGAGCGCCTCGGCGGTGGAGTGCGTCGCCTTCCAGTGCACGAAGAACAGCGCCGCGATGGCGTCGCCGGCGCCGTTCGCCGATATGTCGAGCTTGGGCGTGCGCACCCGGAACCGTCCGTCCGGCCCGGACGCCATCAGGTCGATGGCATCCGCCGGCGTGTCCTCGGTGTGCAGGCTGGTGACCATGATGACGCGCGGGCCGCTGGCGTGCACCGCGTCGCAGGCCGCCGCCGCCTCGCCGAGCGTCGTGGAGGAGCGGCCGGAGAGATAGTCCAGCTCGAACTGGTTCGGCGTGATCAGGTCGGCCGCCGGCACGGCACGGTCGCGCATGAACTCGGGAATGCCCGGCCGCACGAACACGCCGCGCCCGACATCGCCGATGACGGGGTCGCAGCAGTAATGCGCCTCGGCATTGGCCGCCTTCACCCGCCCCACCGTGTCGAGGATGGCGTCGCCGATCTCGGCCGTGCCCATATAGCCCGACAGCACGCCGTCGCAGCGCGGCAGCACGTTGCGGTCCTCCAGCCCGCCGACCAGTTCGCGGATCAGCTCGGCGCCGAACACCTCGCCGCGCCACGCGCCGTAGCCGGTGTGGTTGGAGAACTGGACGGTGTGGAGGCCCCACACCTCGTGCCCGAGGCGCTGCATGGGGAACATGGCGGACGCATTGCCCACATGCCCATAGGCAACCCAGGACTGGATCGACAGAATATTCATGCGTGCGCGCCCCGACCGTTTGCAGACGATCCGCGCTTAGCGCCCTAAACGCAAGCGCTCAAACGAAAATTGCGCACGGGTCGCATAAGCGCAAGCGATGGGTCGACACCCGCCCGGCCGTGTGCCCGTGCCCACGGGCGGACAGCGACCGAAAGCCTTCGCCGGTTCGCCGCCTCAGATGTCGCGCTCGACCAGCCCGCAGCGCCATTTCACCACCCTCCAGGCTGGGTGCCGGGTGGCCCATTCGGTCATGGCGGCGGTGCATTCCAGCGGCAGCGCCGCGCGGGCCTCCGTCGCGACGCGCTCCTCGCGGCAGGCGCCCGGATTGGCGAGCAGGCAGATGGTAAGGACGAGATGGCTCATTGCCCGTCTCCCATCTTCCGGCTGCCGGGATCGAGGCTGCCCGGGTTCGGGCTCGCGGTCGGCTGCGCTCCCATGCCCTTCATCTCGTCGGTCTCGGCCACGCGCGGCCAGTGATAGACCCCGGCGGAGGGGTCGTGCGCCTTGACGAGAATGGCGTGGAGATTGCCCCAGTAGCTGGGACGCGGCGACGTCATCAGCCTGCGGGCGAGGTCGGCGGAACAGTTGAGAACGATCGGCATCGGCGCAAATCCCTCAAAACATCGACGGGCCGAATTTGCTGCATACGGCATGCCAGATTCTTTCCGATGCCCCGCCCCTTGTCGGTTGCGCACGGTTCGCGGGGTCGTTCGCGGGGCCACCGACCGCCGGCGGGGCGCAAAAGCCTGTCGCCGACGACGTCGGGCTCTTGCCCGCCGCCGTGGCGCATGCGAGAGGCTTGAACCCATGACAGAGATGCTCTCCGCCGCCGCCCTCGCCCAGGCCGTCCATGCCGGACGCCTCTCCCCGGTCGATGTCGCCGAACGCTGCGCCGAGGCGATCCGCGCCCGGGAGGACGAGGTGCGGGCCTTTGCCAGCCTCGATCTGCCGGCGCTGGTCGCGGCCGCCGGCGCGCCGGAGCTGGCCGCGACGCCGCTGGCCGGCCTGCCGGTCGGCGTGAAGGACATTCTCGATACGGTCGACTTCCCGACCGAGCGTGGCTCAAAGCTCTTTGCCGGCCACCGGCCGACCACCGACGCCGCCATCGTGCGCATGGCGGCGCGCGCCGGCGGGCTCATCGCCGGCAAGCTGGTGACCACCGAATTCGCCTTCATGCAGCCGAGCGTGACCCGCAACCCGCGCCGGCTCACCCACTCGCCGGGCGGCTCCTCCGCCGGCTCCGCCGCGGCGGTGGCCGCCGGCATGCTGCCGATCACGCTGGGCACCCAGACCGGCGGGTCGATCATCCGCCCCGCCTCGTTCTGCGGCGTGACCGGCTACAAGCCCTCCTTCAAGCTGCTGCCGGTGCTGGGGCTGAAGCCGTTCGCCTGGTCGCTCGACACGATCGGCCTGTTCGGCGCCCATGTCGCGGACGTCGCCTTCGCCGCCGGCGCGCTGACCGGCCGCGACTTCTCGCTCGACGAGGACCACCCCGCCCCGCGCATCGCCGTGGTGAAGACCGCGCGCGCCCATCTCGCCGCCGCCGACGCCCATGCCGCGCTCGACGCGGCGGCGGCCGCCGCCGGCAAGGCCGGGGCCCGCGTCACCGCGCTGGATCTGCCCGACGCGATCGAGGCCGCCGACGAGGCGACGGTCGCGGTGCAGGGCTATGAGGCCAGCCTGGCCTTCGCCGACGAGTGGGACCGCCACCGCGACGCGCTCTCCCCGACGCTGGCGACCTATCTCGAGGGCGCCGCCGCCATCACCCCCGAGCGGTACGACGCCGCGCGGCGCACCGCCCGCCGCGCCCGCCACGCGCTCGCCGACCTGTTCGCCGAATATGATGCGCTGCTGACCTTCTCGGTCGCCGGCGAGGCGCCGGAAGGCTTCGCCACGACCGGCTCGCCGGCCTTCAACCGGCTGTGGACGCTGACCGGCGGCCCGTGCCTCAACGTCACCGGCCTCACCGGCGCCACCGGCCTGCCGATCGGCGTCCAGCTTCTCGGCCGCTTCGGGCGCGACCGGGAACTGATGCAGGTCGGGCGGTTCCTGGAGCGGGCGATCACCGCCGCCTGACCGGCAACCGCCTGTGGCGGGGCGACAATTCGCATGGCGGTTGCCCCGGCGTGAGGGTTTGTTAAGCACAGGGCGTTAATGTGGGGGCCTCTCAATTTCCTCGGGGGGCGTACCCATGCGTATCAAATCTCTTCTTCTCGGCGGCCTTGCCGGCGCGGCGCTTGCCGTTCCCGCCTTCGCGGCCGATATGGCTTACCCGGTCAAGGCGGCTCCCATCGCCTATGTACCGGTCTTCACCTGGACCGGCGTCTATCTCGGCGGCAATGTCGGCTATGGCTGGGGCGACGGTTCGGCCCCCTGGGGCAACTACCTCGCCTATTACTATGGCGGCTGGGATTCGGCGGCATTGAGCGGTGGCTCCGACCCGTCCGGCTGGTCCGGCGGCGTGCAGATCGGCTACAATTACCAGCTCGAGAACAACGTCGTTCTCGGCATTGAAGCCGACTTCAACTTCGGCGCGCTGGAAGACAAGCTGAGCTACACCGCCGCCGATGGCGGCGACCCCACCTTCCAGGATTTCGGCTCGATCACCTCCAAGATCGAAGCCTTCGGCACCGTGCGCGGCCGCGTCGGCTACGCCATGGACCGCTTCCTGCCCTATTTCACCGGCGGTCTCGCCTGGGCCAATGTGAAGGTCGACGAGAACTGGACCTCCTATGTCGACGGCGCCTACATTCCCGGCCTGTCCGGCACCGCCTCGCGCAGCGAGACGCTGTGGGGCTGGACGATCGGCGGCGGCGTCGAATACGCCGTGACCGACAACTGGACCGTCAAGGCCGAGTATCTCTATGCCGATCTCGGCGACATCAACTGGGATGGCGCCGCCAACACCAAGATCGACATGACCATGCAGACCCTCAAGGCCGGCGTGAACTACAAGTTCTGATCGCCGCGGCCTCTGCGATTTCGAGGAAAGCCCCGGGCGCCCGCGCCCGGGGCTTTTGCGTTCGACGCCAGCCCGGCGCCGCCGCCTCAGTCCACCCCGAGCAGCGAGGCGGCCGCGCTCCACACCGCGTCCTTCATCCCCACCGCCGGCGGCGGCGCGATGATCGTCGGCGGGTTCGGGTTCCTGGCGCCGTCGCTGGTCAGCTTGGCGAACCAGACCTCGCCATCGGTGTAGTAGCGGTCGCCGCCGCCATTGCGGCCGAACAGGGTCGGGCCGAGGCCGGTCACCTGATAGATCGTGCGCACCATGCCGGCGCCCTTGAGGTCATCGACCAGCAGGCCGCGCACCTGGTCGACATCGGGCCCGATGTGATGGGTCACGGCGCCGGTATAGTGGCTGAGGCCGACGCCACGGTCATAGGTGGCCGAGCCCAGCCACACCGGCCCGCCATCCTTGCCCATGTCGAGCACCTTCCAGAACCGCACATGATCGCGCCTGTCGGCGCTGCGGCCGACCTCCTTCTCGAAGGCGAGGTCCTCGACGCGGCCCTCATAATAGAGCGGGCTCACCGGCGCCTGCGGGTCGGGCCGGCGCAGCAGCACCGAGCCGACGATGGCGAGGCTGGATTTCAGCGTGACCGGGTCGGCCGGCATCCAGCCGGCGGCGTTCATCGCCTGGAGGACGTCGTCCTGGCTGCCGACCAGCCCGACATTGATCGGGTCGCCGGGAATGCCCTGCTTCGTCTGCGTCACCATCGGCATGTGCTTGATGCCGGGCTGGTGCTCGTGATGCCGCCACAGCCGGGGCAGCATCACATAGGCCGCCGCTGCCCAGACCAGAAACGCCAACAGCGCCCAGAGCAGCACCCGTCGCGTGTCGCCGTCGAGCGCGCTCATCGCCGCTACTCGGCCGCCAGCGAGGCGGCACCGAGCGGGTTGTAGTTGAGCACCGGGGCGAGCCAGCGCTCGGCCTCCGCCACGCTCATGCCCTTGCGCGCGGCATAGTCCTCGACCTGGTCGCGCTCTATGCGGCCGACGCCGAAATAGGACGCCTCGGGATGGGCGAAATACAGCCCCGACACCGCCGCTCCCGGCCACATGGCGAAGCTCTCCGTCAACTCGACTCCGATCTGAGCGGTGGCGTCGAGCAGCCTGAAAAGAATCGCCTTTTCCGTGTGGTCCGGCTGCGCCGGATAGCCCGGCGCCGGGCGGATGCCGCGATAGGCTTCCTGAATCAGATTCTCATTCTTAAGTTCTTCATCCGGCGCATAAGCCCAGAATTCCTTGCGCACCCGCTCGTGCATGCGCTCGGCGAACGCTTCGGCAAGACGGTCCGCCAAGGCCTTGAGAAGAATCGCGGAATAGTCGTCGTGCGCGGCCTTGAAGGCCTCCGCCCGCTCCGGCTCGCCAAAGCCGGTCGAGACGCAGAAGCCGCCGATGTAATCGGGCACGCCGGACGAGGTCGGGGCGATGAAATCGGCCAGCGCCAGATTGGTGCGCCCCTCGCGCTTGGCCATCTGCTGGCGCAGCGTGTGCAGCGTGGCGAGCTCGCTGGCGCGGCTGTCGTCGGCGAACAGCACGATGTCGTCGCCCACCGCGCCGGCCGGCCAGAAGCCGACCACGGCGCGGGCGGTGAGCCACTTCTCGGCGACGATGGTCTCCAGCATCTTGCGGGCGTCGTCATAGAGCGCGCGGGCCGCCGGACCCACCTTCTCGTCGTCGAGAATGCGCGGATACTGGCCGGTCAGTTCCCAGGACTGGAAGAACGGCGTCCAGTCGATATAGGGCACCAGCTCGCCGAGATCGTATTCCTGGAACACCCTGGTGCCGAGGAAGGTCGGCACCGGCGCGTCGTAGGTGCTGAAGTCCAGCGCCAGCCCGTTGGCGCGGGCATCCGCCAGCTTCACCCGCACCTTGTTGCGGTCGGACTTGGCATGGGCGTCGGCGACCTTGGCGTATTCGGCGCGCAGGCTGGCGACATAATCGGCGTTGGTGTTGTCGTTCAGCAGGTTGGAGACCACGCCCACCGCGCGGCTGGCATCGGTGACGTAGACCGCCTGCCCGCGTACATATTGCGGGGCGATCTTCACCGCCGTGTGGACGCGCGAGGTCGTCGCCCCGCCGATCAGCAGCGGCACGTTGAAGCCTTCGCGCTCCATCTCGGCGGCGACATGCACCATCTCGTCGAGCGAGGGGGTGATGAGGCCGGAGAGGCCGATGATATCGACCTTCTCGGCCCTGGCGACCTCGAGGATCTTCGCCGCCGGCACCATCACGCCGAGGTCGATCACCTCGTAATTGTTGCACTGGAGCACGACGCCGACGATGTTCTTGCCGATGTCGTGCACGTCGCCCTTCACCGTCGCCATCAGCACCTTGCCGGCCGAGGAATCCTCGGTCGAGCCGCTGTCGAGCTTCTCCTGCTCCATGAAGGGCATGAGATAGGCCACCGCCTGCTTCATCACCCGGGCGGACTTCACCACCTGCGGCAGGAACATCTTGCCGGCGCCGAACAGGTCGCCGACCACGTTCATGCCGGCCATCAGCGGCCCCTCGATGACGTGCAGCGGCCGGGCGACCGACTGGCGCGCCTCTTCCGTGTCGGTCTCGACGAACTCGGTGATGCCGTTGATCAGCGCATGGGCGATGCGCTTCTCCACCGGCCAGGTGCGCCAGGTGAGGTCGGCCTCCTTCTTCTCGCGGCCGCCGCCCTTGAAGCGCTCGGCCAGCGCCAGCAGGCGCTCGGTGGCGTCGTCGCGGCGGTTGAGCACCACGTCCTCGCAGGCCTCGCGCAGTTCCGGCTCGATCTCGCTATAGGGCGCGAGCTGGCCGGCATTGACGATGCCCATGTCCATGCCCGCCGAGATGGCGTGATACAGGAACACCGCGTGCATCGCCTCGCGCACCTGCTCGTTGCCGCGGAACGAGAAGGACAGGTTCGACACGCCGCCCGAGATATGGGCGTGCGGCAGTTGCTGGCGGATGGCGCGGGTCGCCTCGATGAAGGCGACGCCATAGCCCGCATGTTCCTCGATGCCGGTCGCCACCGCGAAGATGTTGGGATCGAAGATGATGTCCTCCGGGGGAAAACCGACCTCGTCGACGAGGATGCGGTAGGCCCGGGAGCAGATCTCCACCTTGCGCTCATAGGTGTCGGCCTGGCCCTTCTCGTCGAAGGCCATCACCACCACGGCGGCGCCATAGGCGCGCACCAGCCGCGCATGGTGGCGGAAGGCGTCTTCGCCCTCCTTCATGGAGATCGAATTGACGATGCCCTTGCCCTGGATGCACTTCAGCCCGGCCTCGATGACGCTCCACTTCGATGAGTCGACCATCACCGGCACGCGGGCGATGTCCGGCTCGGCGGCGAGCAAATTGAGGAAGGTCACCATCGCCTTCTCGGAATCGAGCAGGCCCTCGTCCATGTTGATGTCGATGACCTGCGCGCCGTTCTCCACCTGGTCGCGCGCCACGGCGAGCGCCGCCGCGTAGTCGCCATTGGTGATGAGCTTGCGGAAGCGGGCCGAGCCGGTGACGTTGGTGCGCTCGCCGACATTGACGAAGGGGATGATCGGGGTGAGCTCGAACGGCTCCAGCCCCGACAGCCGCAGCATCGGCTCGATCTCGGGGATGACGCGCGGCGCGTGCGGCGCCACCGCCTCGGCCAGCGCCCGGATATGGTCCGGCGTGGTGCCGCAGCAGCCGCCGACGATGTTCACCAGCCCCGAGGCGGCGAACTCGCCGACCAGCTTCGCCATCGCCGCCGGGCTCTCGTCATAGAGGCCGAACTCGTTGGGCAGGCCGGCATTGGGATAGGCGCAGACGAAGGTATCGGCGAGGCGCGACAACTCGTCGATATGGGCGCGCATCTCCTTGGCGCCGAGCGCGCAGTTGAGCCCGATGGAGAACGGCCGGGCGTGGCGCAGCGAGTTCCAGAACGCCGCCGGCGTCTGGCCCGACAGGGTGCGGCCGGACAGGTCGGTGATGGTGCCCGAGATCATCACCGGCACGCGGATGCCGCGCTCTTCGAACAGCCGCTCGATGGCGAAGATCGCCGCCTTGGCGTTCAGCGTGTCGAAGATGGTCTCGATCAGCAGCAGGTCCGCCCCGCCGTCGAGCAGCGCCGCCGCCTGCGCGCCATAGGCGGTGGCCAGCTCGTCGAACGAGGTGGCGCGGAAGCCGGGGTCGTTCACATCCGGCGAGATCGAGGCGGTGCGGTTGGTCGGGCCGATGGCGCCGGCCACAAAACGGCGGCGACCGTCCTTGGCCTCGGCAAGCTTCGCCGCCTCCTTGGCGAGGCGGGCGCCCTCGAAATTGATCTCGTGCACCAGGCTCTCCATGCCGTAATCGGCCATGGCGATGGTGGTGCCGGAGAAGGTGTTGGTCTCGACGATGTCCGCCCCGGCCAGGAAATAGGCGAGGTGGATGTCGCGCACCGCGTCCGGCAGCGTGAGGTTGAGCAGGTCGTTATTGCCCTTGACGTCCTGCGGCCAGTCATGGAACCGCGCGCCGCGATAGCCGGCCTCGTCCAGCTTGAGCTGCTGGATCATCGTGCCCATGGCGCCGTCGAGCACGAGAATGCGCTCGCGAGCGGCCTGATGCAGGGCGGAGAGGGTATCGGAGGCGGCTAAGGTCATGGCACTCACCGTCATTCTTGTCCCCTCTCCCCGTCGGGGAGAGGGTTGGGGTGAGGGGTGACCGTGCGCAGCGTTTCAAAGATGCGCAGGAGAACCCCGTCAATGTTCGTCAGCACGTCGTTATTCCAGAAGCGGATGACCAGATAGCCACAGGCTTCGATCAACCGCGTTCTTTGCATGTCTCGCTCGGCGGCGTGCTGTCCGCCGTCGAGTTCAACGACCAGCCTCGCGTCGACACAGAGAAAATCGACGACATATCGATCGATCGGCACTTGGCGCCGAAATTTCCAACCGTCAAGCTGCCGGTCTCTGAGATGGGACCACAGCTTCTTCTCCACATCGGTCTGATCGCGCCTGAGACGACGGGCTCGATCAATCCGGCAGTTCATGGCCCCTCACCCGGCGCTGCGCGCCGACCTCTCCCCCACGGGGAGAGGTTAAGCCAGATCCCGACCCCCCTTCTACTCCCTCTCCCCTTCGGGGAGAGGGTTGGGGTGAGGGGCAAGGGCGCGAAGCGTCTGGCCCGACGCCGTCCCGCCGTCGCGTTACAGGTCAGTGACCCTTTTCGAGCTTGTCGAGACGCTTCTCGATGGCCTCGATCCGGTCTTCGAATTCGGCGGAGGCGTAACGGCCGAGCACGGGTTCGCCGTGCATGGCCTGCTTCAGGCTTTCGATCTTTGCTTCGACCGTATCGAAGCGACGAGTGTTGCTCTCGAAGCCCGCGTTCATCTCCGCGCGGATCTCGCGCAGCGGCTGCAGGATGAAGTTGTCCGGCTCGCTCATCGACCGTCTCCGTGGAATGCCCCCACTATATGGCATCCCACTGCGAATTTCTCATGCCGCCGCCTGTCCCTTGCCGTCGCCCGCTCCCGCCTCCTGCGGCGGGCGGATGCCCAGCAGGTGGCAGACGGCGTAGACGAGGTCGGCGCGGTTGAGCGTGTAGAAGTGGAACTCGGTGACGCCGCGATCCACCAGATCGAACACCTGCTCGGCCGCCACGGCGGCGGCGATCAGCTTGCGGGTCTCGGGGTCGTTGTCGAGACCCTCGAAGCGCGCCGCCAGCCAGTCCGGCATGAAGGTGCCGGTCTTGGTCGAGAAGTTCTTGGCCTGCTTGAAGTTCGAGACCGGCAAAATGCCCGGCACGATCGGCACGTCGATGCCGCGCGCCCGCGCCTTGTCGAGAAAGGCGAAGTACAGGTCGTTGTCGAAGAAGCACTGGGTGATCGCCCGCGTCGCCCCGGCATCGACCTTGGCGGCGAGGATGTCGAGATCGGTGTCGAAGCTCGGGCTCTCCGGATGCTTCTCGGGATAGGCCGAGACCGACACCTCGAAATTGGCGCTGCGGCGGATGCCGGCGACCAGATCGGCCGTGGTGCGGTAGCCCTCGCCATGCGGCTCATAGGCCTGGCCGACGCCTCCCGGCGGGTCGCCGCGCAGGGCGACGATATGGCGGACCCCGGCGTCCCAATAGCCGCGCACCACCTCGTCGACCTCGCCTTTCGTCGCGGAGACGCAGGTGAGGTGGGCGGCCGGCGCCAGCCGGGTTTCCTTGACGATGCGCTCGACCGTGGTGTGGGTGCGCTCGCGCGTGGAGCCGCCGGCGCCATAGGTGACGGAGACGAATTTCGGCGCCAGCGGCGCCAGACGGGTGATGGAGTTCCACAGCGTGGCCTCCATTTCCGGCGTCTTCGGCGGGAAGAACTCGAACGAAACCGAAATCGGCCGCCCGCCGGCGCGGCGGCTGCGGCGCTCGACATCCGACGACATCAGGCGACCTCCTGCTTTTGTGGGGCCTGCGCCAGCGCGACGCGGGGGTCGCGGGCGAGCCAGAGCGAAACGGTGAGCCGGCCCTCCCCTTTCGGGGCGAGCAGGCGATGGGATTGCGGGGCGAGACCGGCCTGGCTGAGCCAGCTCTCCATGATTTCGGGCGCGAAGCCGAGCCGGCGGTGGGCGTGCTGCTCGCGCAGGAATTCGAGGTCGTGCGGGTCGAAATCGACCACCAGCATCCGCCCGCCGGGGCGCAGCACCCGCGCCGCCTCCTTGATCGCGCGCGGCGCGTCCTCAAGGAAATGCAGCACCTGGTGGACGATCACCACGTCGAAGGAATCGCGCGGCAGCGCCAGATTGTAGATGTCGCCCTGCCGCACCGTGGCGTTGCGCACCCCGGCACGGTCGAGATTGGCGCGGGCCACCGCCAGCATCTCGGCCGAGAGGTCGATTCCGACGCCGCGCTCCATCTCGTCGGCGAACAGCTCCAGAATGCGCCCGGTGCCGGTGCCGAGATCGAGCAGGCTGCCAATGCGCCCGCCCGCCAGCGCCTGCCGGATCGCCGCCTCCACCTGCGCCTCGGGCGCGTGCAGGGCGCGGATGGCGTCCCATTCATGGGCATGGGCGCGGAAATAGGCCTGCGCATGGGCGGCGCGGGCGGCGCGCACCGCCTCCAGCCGCTCGCGGTCGCGCAGCAGCGTGTCGTCCTCCGGCGCCATCAGCTCCAGCAGCGCGTCGGTCAGCGCGGCGCCGGGGGTGTCGACCGCGCGGCGGTAGAACACCCAGCTCGCCTCGCGGAACCGCTCGACCAGCCCGGCCTCGGCCAGCAGCTTGAGATGGCGCGAGATTCGCGGCTGCGACTGGCCCAGAATCTCGGTAAGCTCGGACACGGTCAGTTCGCCCTCGCCGATCAGCGCCAGCAGGCGCAGCCGCGTGTCCTCGCCGGCCGCCTTGAGGCCGTCGAGCAGCAACGCGAAACCGAGCGGGGAACCGGACAACGAGACCTCCAAGAAAGATATAAAGATATGTTTATGTCTTATTTCGACGCGACGCAAGAGGGCCGGCGATCCGCATGACCGACGATAACGTGAACGGCCCCGGCGATTTCGGCGTGCGCCCCGGCGAGGTCACCGTGGAACTGCCGGCGATCCCGGACGCCGGGCTGCACTTCATCGGCCGCATCCGCACCCCCTGGACGCACCGGTCCGAATGCCCGAAGAACGCGCATGAAGCGCGGGCGGTCTGCACCGTCGAGATCGACCCGCCCTACCGGCCGGCGCTGCAGGGGCTGGAGGGCACCACCCATCTCTGGCTGCTCTATTTCATGGACAAGGCGCCGCGCAATCTGGTGGTGCAGGTGCCGCGCCGCTACGGCCGGGGGCGCGGCACCTTCGCGCTGCGCAGCCCGGCGCGGCCCAACCCCATCGCGCTCAGCGCGGTGCGGCTGCTGGGCATCGCGGACGGGCGCCTGTCGGTGATCGGGCCCGATTGCCTCGACGGCACGCCCCTGCTCGACATCAAGCCCTATTTCGCCTCCACCGACTGCCACCCCGAGGCGGTGGTCGGCTGGCACCGCGACCGCCGCGAGACCGACGATTCACCTGCCGTTGGGTGAGGTGTGGCGCGAAAACATCGGCCCCGCGCCGCGCGCCTGCCACGCGGGAACGCTCCATTTCGTGACGGGTTATGGTCTTGAACCTGCCTTGATCCTGCGTCATTCCCCTTGGCAGAAAACATTCGCGCATTTCCGCGCCGACAGATTCGATTAAGGCTTGATGATGGTCGTTCGCCTCGGTTTCGTTCCCGCTGTCGCCTTCTCGGTACTGGCATCGGTCGGCACCGCCGGAGCCCAGTACTATCCTGCCGAACAGCAGGACCCTGCCGCGCTCGACGGGTCGGCCTATGATGCCGCCACCGGCAGCCGCGCGGTCGAGAATGTCGAAGTTCCCGCCGCCTACGATCCCTATGGCGCCCCGTCCGGCGGCGCGCCGGCGCCGAGCTACGGCCAGCCGCAGGCCGCCTACGGCACGACCCCGCCCGGCGTGCACGATCCCTATGCGCAGCCGGCGCCCGGCGTCACCGCGCAGCAGCCTGGCGCCGCGTCGGTGGCCAACGCGCCCTATGCCGACCCCTCGCACCAGCCCACCGGCTACCCGCCGGGCGCCTATTCCGGCCAGCCGCCGGCCGGCATGGCCTCGCCCTATGGCGACAGAGCCGCCGCGCAGCCGGCCTATGGCCAGCCCGCGCCCTATGGCCAGCCGGCAAACGGCGCCAATTCCGCCGGCGCCAATGGCTCCAGCGTCGCCATGCTGCCGCCGGAGGACCAGCCGGAGGAAGGCCCGCCCAAGGAGCTGCCGGCGAACCTGAAGCGCCAGATCGTCGACTATGCGACCAAGGAAGCCCCCGGCACCCTCGTCATCGACACCCCCAACACCTACCTTTATTACGTGCTGCCCGGCGGCAAGGCCGAGCGCTACGGCATCGGCGTCGGCCGCGAGGGCTTCACCTGGTCCGGTACCGAGAAGATCAGCCGCAAGGCGGAATGGGCCGATTGGCGCCCGCCGGCGGAAATGATCGAGCGCCAGCCCTATCTGCCGCGCTTCATGGCCGGCGGCCCGGGCAACCCGCTCGGCGCCCGCACCATGTATCTCGGCGGCACCATCTACCGCATCCACGGCACCAACCAGCCCTCCACCATCGGCCAGTTCATGTCGTCGGGCTGCATCCGCATGCTCAACGAGGATGTCGAGAACCTGTACGAGCGGGTGAAGGTCGGCACCAAGGTCGTGGTGCTGCCCGGCAATGCGCCCGCCGCCACCGCGTCCAATGGCGCACCGGCCACCACCGGCTCGGTGGCGCCGACAGCGGCCATGCCGGTGGCCGAGACCGGTTTCGCCGTCCGCTGAACCGATGGCGCCCGCCGCCGCGCCCGCTCTTGAACATTCACGCCGGCCGGATCGCCACCTGATCCGGCCGGCGCGCGTTCAGGGGGTCCAGATCCGCTGTTCCGGCACCCGCACCTCCAGCGCCGCGCCCGTGGCAAGCGTGCCGGCCCGCTCGACCCAGGCGACCAGCCCGCGCAGGCCCTTGGCCCGTTGGGCAAAGCCGAGTTCGGCGCCGCCCTGCCCGGTCTGCGCCGCGATCGCCGCGCCGGCATGGCGGCAGGGCGCGTTCTCCCCCTCCACCACCAGCGCCGCCCCGCCGGGGAAATGCAGCCGCGTGCCCGGCGGCAGGCCGGTGAGGCGCGGCACACCCTCGATCAGCAGATTGGCGCCGATCCATTCCGGCCGCAGTTCCGCCAGCCCGAGGCGGCGGGCGATCTCGGCGAGTTCGTCCGGCGCGACGAGGGACACCTGCCGCGCATTGCGGATCGGCGTACCACGCGGGTACCACGGCACGCGCGAATCCGCGGCACGGGCGAAACCGGCATGGCGGTCGCCGGCAATGCCTTCCAGCGTGAGCGCCAGTTCCGCGACTTCGCGGGTGGCGAAGCCCGGCCCGTCGGCGATCAGCGTGCGCGCCAGCCGCGCACCGAGGCGCCGGGCGGGGATGGCCGCCGGGGCGCCGAACAGGTCGCGCGCGGGGCCCTCGTCAGCGGCGTTCATCGGCGCTCTCCCGACCGGTTCGATATCCGTTTATTCCATGACTACAGCTCTGGCGGCCCTGCCTATAGGATAGCGCGCTCGTTCAGGACGAGTCGCTGGAACTCCGGAGCCGGAACGTCGTTACCGCGCTGCCGGCGTGGCGAGCAAGGATGAGGATCGACCGCATGTCTTTGCAAACGGATTCCATGACGCCATCGCCAGGCGGCATGGTCGCAGGCCATCTGACCGAACTGCGCGCCAAATGGGGGTGGTTCGTCGCCCTCGGCCTGCTGATGGTCATCGCCGGCGCGATCGCGCTGGGCAATCTCGTGCTCAGCACGGTGGTGTCCGTGCTCTATATCGGCGTGATGATGGCCGTTGCCGGCGGCGCCCAGGTCATCCATGCCTTCCAGGTCAAGACCTGGGGGTCCTTCCTCTTCTGGCTGCTCGACGGGCTGCTGTTCCTCGCCGCCGGGCTCGTCTGCATCTTCGTGCCGATGGTCGCGGCGGAATTCCTGACCCTGTTCCTCGGCGTATCGCTCATCGTCGGCGGCGCGTTCCGTCTGGTCGCGGCCTTCAAGCTGCGCCCGGCCGATGGCTGGGGCTGGATCGCCTTTTCCGCCGTCATCGCCATCCTGCTCGGCATCGAGATCATCGCCGGCTGGCCGGTGAGCGGCCTGTGGGTGCTCGGCCTGCTGCTCGGCATCGACCTCGTGTTCAACGGCATCGCCGTGCTGTTCCTCGGCTTCGGCCTGAAGAAATAGCCTGCGCCGGTGGCAGCGACAGGTGCCGCGACGGCGGACAGTTCCGCGGAGCCGGTCGAAAGACCGGCCCCGCCCGCCCCCTCCGGCCGCGACCTGCGGCTCGACCTGTTCCGCGGGCTGGCGCTGTGGTTCATCTTCCTGAACCATGTGCCCAACAACGTGGCGAACTGGATCACCAACCGCAATTTCGGTTTTTCCGACGCCACCGAGATCTTCGTCTTCATCTCCGGCTACACCGCCGCCATGGTGTATGGCCGCCAGCTCGACAGCAGCGGGGTGATGGTGACCTCGGCGCGCATCCTGCGCCGCGCCTGGCAGCTCTATGTCGCCTTCATCTTCCTGTTCGTGATCTATCTCGCCGAGATTTCCTATGTCGTCGGCAGCTTCGAGAACCCGCTCTACGCCGAGGAGATGGGCGCGCTGCAGTTTCTCGCCGAGCCCGACGTGGCGCTGGTGCAGGCGCTGCTGCTCAAGTTCCGCCCCGCCAATATGGACGTGCTGCCGCTCTACATCGTGCTGCTGGCGACCTTTCCGCCGATCCTGTGGGCGCTGAAGCGGTGGGCCGACGCGACGCTTGCCGCCTCCTTCCTGCTGTGGCTGGCGGTGCAGGTGTGGGGCTTCAACCTCACCGGCTATCCCGACGACCGGACGTGGTTCTTCAATCCCTTCGGCTGGCAGTTCATGTTCGTGTTCGGCGGCTGGTGCGGGCTGGGCGGCAGCGACCGGCTGGCGGGGCTGGTGCACTCGCGGATCATCCTCGCCCTATCGGTACTCTATCTCGTCCTGTCGCTCGCCGTGGTGACGAGCTGGTACTGGCCGCCGATGGAGGGTTTCGTGCCGGAGGCGATCGGCAACATCATCTACCCGATCAGCAAGACCGACCTGTCGGTGCTGCGCTTCGCCCATTTCCTCGCGCTGGCCGTGGTGGTGGTAAGGTTGATACCGGTGCACTCGCCCTTCCTGTACTGGCGGCTGCTGAAGCCGATGATAATATGCGGCCAGCACTCGCTTGAGGTGTTCTGCTTCGGCGTCTTCCTTTCTTTTGCCGCACATTTCGTGCTCAACGAGGTCTCCGGCACGGTTTTCATGCAATTGACGCTGAGCGTGGCCGGTATCGCCTTCATGGTAGGTCTCTCGGCCTTGCTGTCGTGGTATGCTCGCGCCGAGCGCGACAGGGCCGCGCGCAAGAGGGCTGGTTAGCGCGGTTCAACGTGAAACGCTGGATCTGGGGTGTTCTGTTCGCAAGTCTCATTGCCTTGGGCGGCGCCTCCCGTGCCGGTGCCGAGACGGGAAAGGTGTGCGCGGCGCCCTCCGTCCTCACCAGGGCCGGCTTCGCCCTGCCCCGCCTCGCCCGCTCGCTGGAGCGCAAGGAGCCCACCACCATTCTGGTGGTGAACAGCGCCACCCTGCCCAAGCGCGCCGGGAGCTCCAAATCCGGCCCCGCCATCCCCGGGAAGCCGCCGACGGCGGGCCGGCGCAGTTTCCCGAGCTATATCGAGGAGACGCTGCGCGCCCGCTACCCCGAAGGCGGCATCGTGGTGACCACCCGCCACGAGCCGCGCGCGACCGCCGAGACGATCCTCGGCGCGCTGCCGGCCGTGCTGGAGGAAACCCGCCCGGCGCTGATGATCTGGCAGACCGGCACCTATGACGCCATCCTCGGCGCCGACACCTCGGCCTTTTCCGACGCCGTCGACACCGGCATCGGCTACGCCCACCGGGCCGGCGCCGACGTCATCCTGGTCAGCCCGCAATACAGCCCGCGCACCGCCTTCGCCTTCGACGCCGCCGCCTATAACAACGCCCTGCGCTGGGCGGCGCGGCTGGGCGGGGTGCCGTTGTTCGACCGCTACGCCATCATGCGCTTCTGGGCCGACGAGGGCATTTTCGACTTCGACACCGCCCGCCCCTCGCCCTCGCTGTTCGACGATGTGCATAGCTGCATCGGCCGCCTGCTGGTCGGCATGATCGTCGACGGCGTCGACCTGCGAACGCTCGGTTCCCGCTGACATGCCTCTGCGCCTTCTCGCCCCGCTCGCCTTGTCCGCCATCCTCCTCGCCGCCGCCGCACCGCCGGCTCTCGGCCAGACGGTGATCCCGGCCGGCTGCCCCTCCTCGAAGACGCCGGCCCGGCTGAACGCGCCGCTCGCCCGCACCGCCGCCCGGCTGCGCGCCGGCGAGAAGGTGGTGATCGTCGCCATCGGTTCCTCGTCCACCGCCGGGGCCGGCGCCAGCGCGCCGGGCGCCTCTTATCCCAGCCGGCTGCAGGCCCTGCTGCGCGCGCGCTTTCCCGGCGCCGACATCACGGTGGTCAATCGCGGCATCAACGGGCAGGACGCGCCCGAGATGCTGGCGCGGTTCGACACCGACGTCGCCGCCTACACGCCGACGCTGGTGATCTGGCAGTCCGGGGTGAACGCGCTGTTCCGCGACGGCGGCCTCGCCTCCGCCGCCGGCCTGCTGCACCAGGCGATCGCGCGGGTGAAGGCGATCGGCGCCGATCTGGTGCTGGTCGACCCGCAATACGCGCCGCGCGTGCTGGCCGACGCCGATAGCGGGCCGATGGTGAACCTCATCGCCAGCGTGGCCGCCGAGGAAGGCGTGGCGGTCTATCATCGCTTCGCGCTGATGCGCGACTGGCATGAAAAGGCGTCGATGGGCTTCGACTCCTTCCTCTGGAAGGACAGGTTCCACATGAACGACTGGGGCTATGACTGCTTCGCCCGCGACCTCGGCCGCGCCGTCGTCGCCAACATCGAATCGCAGCAGCGTTCCGCCGATGTGCGCTCGAACACGACCGGTGCCCCCAAGGCGGCGCCGGCCGGCGCGACGCCCTGAGGCGCAGTCAACCGCCCCAGTCGTCACCGGTTCCAGTCGTCACCGGCTCTAATCGTTGCCGGCTCTAATCGTCGCCTTTGCCGGAAAACGCCCCGCCGAAGCGCTTCATCACCGCGTCGCGGGCCGCCACCACGCGGCGCTCGTAATCTTCCGCCATCGGCTCGGTCAGCACGCTTTCCAGCCCTGCCAGCAGCGCCCACAAGGCGGGAATCTCCGCCTCGTCCTCGATGAAGTCGACCAGCGCCTCGCCATCGGCATCATCCACCGTGCGCGAGAGGAACTCGAACAGCACGACAGCGACCGAACGGTCGATGACCAGCGTGATTTCGTCGTCCGGCACCTCGGCCATGCGGATTCCCCATGCGTGAGTGGGCTTCATCCTATCGTCCCGTCACGCGGCGATGACAAGCCCGCGCATTCGCTGGCGCTGGGGCAGGCTTGTCACGCGGCGATGACAAGCCCGCGTGTTCGCTGGCGCTGGGGCAGGCTTGTCACGCGGCGATGACAAGCCCGCGCGTGCCGGCGCGGCCCGACGTCGCCGCGCAAGGCTATCCCGGGCGGCTATCCCCAGGCGGACATGCCCCCGGCTTGCATTCGCCGCCCCGCCGTGCTGACGGTGGGCGCCAAACCGGGAGACATGCAATGACGGCAGCGGACGATCTGCGCACGGTCAGGGATTTCGTGCGCTACGCGGTGAGCCGCTTCACCGCGGCCCGGCTGGCCTTCGGCCATGGCACCGGCGAGGCGCTGGACGAGGCAGCGTTCATGGTGCTGGAAGCGCTGCACCTGCCGGTGGACGACCTCTCGCCCTGGCTCGACGCCCGGCTGACGGGGGAGGAACGCGCCCGCCTCGCCGACCTCATCGAGCGGCGCTGCACCACCCGCCAGCCGGCGGCCTACCTGCTCGGCAGGACCTATATTGGCGGCGTGCCGTTCCGCTCCGACCCGCGCGCCATCGTGCCGCGCTCCTTCATCGGCGAGTTGATGGCCGGCGAACTGTTCACCGGCGGCGACTTCTCGCTGGTGCCGCAGCCGGAGACGGTGGGCCGGGTGCTCGACCTGTGCACCGGCTCGGGCTGTCTCGCCATCCTCGCCGCCATGACCTTCCCCAATGCGCGGGTGGACGGTGTCGACCTCTCGCCCGACGCCCTCGCCCTGGCCGCCGAGAACGTGGCCGAGCACGGGCTGGGCGAGCGGGTGCGGCTCATCGAGGGCGACCTGTTCGCCCCGCTCGGCGGCGAGGTCTACGACCTCATCATCACCAACCCGCCCTATGTCGACGCAGAGGCGATGGCGGCGCTGCCGGCGGAATACCGCCACGAGCCGAGCCTTGCCTTCGATGGCGGGCCGGACGGGCTGGATATCGTGCGCCGCATCCTCGCCGCCGCCCCCGACCATCTGTCGTCCGGCGGCGGCATGATCTGCGAGATCGGCACCGGCAAGGCGATACTGGAGGCCGAATACCCCAACCTTCCCTTCCTCTGGCTCGACACCGAGGACAGCGAGGGCGAGGTGTTCTGGCTCTCCGCCGTCGATCTCGCGGTCACCACCGACCTGCGCGTCATCAACCGCATGCCGCGCTGAGGCGTCGGGCCCGGCCTTACCCGCCGCGCTTCATGTGCTGCAGCACCGCGGCGTCCGGCCAGCAGTCGAGCGCGAGGCCATTGGCCTTCTGGTAGGCGCCCAGCGCGGCGCGGGTCTTCATCCCCGCCTTGCCGTCGACCTTGTCGGCATAATAGCCCTCGCGGGCCAGCACCTTCTGCATGAATTCGAGATCGCGGGTCTTCACCAGCGCGATGTCCGACCAGTCGCGGGCGAAGGGCCGGTCGTCCTCGATGCGGTCGGCGAGATGGCCGACATAGAGCACGTAGAGGTCGGCGAAATTGTAGCTCTTCAGCACGAAGTAGTTGGCGGGCGTCAGGAAGGCCGGCCCGTGCGGCCCCGCCGGCATGATGATCGACGCCTCGTCCTTCAGCGCGGAGGGCGGCACGCGGCGCCCGTCGGCGATCTTCACCCCCCGCTTCAGCCACTCGCCGATGGGAAGCGTGGTCTCGGGCTCCGCCCGCGTGCAGTCGAAGCCGGCCGGCAGCGTGATCTCATAGGCCCAGCGCCTGCCCTTCCGCCAGCCCTTCTCGGCCAGCAGGCTGGCGGTGGCGGCCAGCGCCTCGGGCACCGACGTCCAGATATTGGCGGTGCCGTCGCCGTCGAGATCGACTCCATAGGCGAGGTAGCCGGTGGGCAGGAACTGGGTCAGCCCCATCGCCCCGGCCCAGGAACTCTTCATCCCGGCGCGGGTCACGTGCCCCTCGTCGAGGATCTTCAGCGCGGCGAGAAACTCGGCGCGGAACTCGTCCTTGCGCCGCCCGACATAGGCCTGCGTCGCCAGCACCCGCAGCGCGTCATGGCTGAGCTTGGCGCCGCCATAGGAGGTCTCGCGCGCCCAGATCGCGAGCAGGATCGGCCCCGGCACGCCGAAGCGCCGTTCGATGGCGTCGAGTTCGGCGGAATATTGCCGGGCGAGCTTGCGCCCGCGCGCGGCATAGCTGGCGATCGCCTTGTCGGAGACATAGGCGGCCGGGGTCTGCACGAATTCCGCCTGCCGGTCCGGCGCCTTCGGCTTGCCGGGCAGCGCGAGGTCGGGCAGCCCGTAATCCGGCTCCAGCCCGGCGGTCTCGCGCGCGAAGGTGGCGCGGGAAATGCCCATTGCCTGCGCCGCCGGCCATTGCGCCGCCAGCCAGCGGTCGAAACCGGCATCGGCGAGGGCCGGCGCGGCGAGGAAGAGAAGTGAAAGGGCGGCGGCGAGAAGCGACAGGCGGAGCGATCGGATCATCATGCCCCTGAGATAACCCGGATCGCCCCCGGCTGTGAACCGTGGCGGGATGCCGGGTCGGAGTCTGCCGACGGGCGCCGATGGACATTGCACGGAAAAAGCGGGTCATGCGGGTTGATACCCCGCGACGGTAATGTTTTACTTGGAACAGACCATCGCAGTTGAAGGGATCGCAACGAGGTGAGGGGCCTATTGCATTGATGTTCAAGCGTCGTGATCTTCTGATCGCGAGCGCCGCTGGCGCTCTTTTCAATCCCATGACCAGCGCTCGGGCCCAATCTTCCGGCGACAGTGGAACTCCCGGCGCCACAACACCTGCCAAACCCGACACGGATGCGTGGAATGACGGGCTCGCCCATCCCATTCCCTATACGCCACGCCTCGGCACCGGCAAGGAACGTGGCCTCGTGCTCGGCGGCGGCGGTGCCTATCTCGTCTCGTGGATGGCCGGCTATATCCGCGCGCTGCGTGCGGGAGGGGTCGATCTCGCCACCGCCGACATCGTGGTGGGAACCTCGGCCGGCTCTCTCCTTGGCGCCGTGCTGACTGCGGGTCATCTGGATCAGTTCGGCGACGAAATGGCGTTTCTCGGAAAATATCCGGATCTTTTTGCCGAGTTGATCCCGACCATGGCACCCAATGTCAGCCAGCTTCGCGCCCGGCACATGGCCGCCGCCGCCTCAAAGGCCGATCCGGCCACCATCCAGGCGATCGGGCGCGCCTCGCTGGCAGCACGCAATGCCGCCGGTCCGGACAGCTATTACACCGCCGTGAAGAAGCTGATAGGCCAAGAGACGTGGCCCTCGCCCAAGCTCTACACCACGGCCATTGACTGCTACACGGGCGAGCGCCTCATTGTTTCTCACACATCGGGAATCGAGGCGAACCACGCCTGTGCCGCGAGTTCCTCGCTGCCGGGCTCCATGGGACCGACCTGGCTGCAGGACCGCCTGTGCATGGATGGCGGCATCTGCCAGACCAGCACGCATTGCGACGTGGTGGCGGGCGTAAAGAGGGCACTGGTGATCTCGCTGACCGACGGCAGTTCCGACGCCTCGAAGGTCGGGCTGAGGACCTCCGGCCTGCCCAACACGCTCCAGCAGGAGGTTGCCGACCTCAAGACACAGGGAACCGATGTGGTTCTGAAGGTGGTCGGGCTGCTGCCGGGCGTCTCCCATGTCGACAGCATCATGAACCCAAAGTGGATTGCGCCCTGCATCGCCAATGGCGAGGAACGCGGGCGGGCCGATGTGGCGGAGATGAAGGCCTTTTGGGGCTAGCCCCTCTTCGAGCGAAGCGGAGTCCGGCTCGCGTGAAGGTTCGTCGGAAAGGCTCCGACGGCGCCCCACGGGCGCGACAGTAGGCCCGGTGCCGGCTCACCGCACCGCGACGACGAACAGCCGGGGAAAGCGCAGCAATACCTTGCCATCGACGCGCGCGGGGTACGCCTTTTCCAGCCGCGCCGTGTAGTCGGCGAGGAGGGCGCGGCGCTCACCCTCCTCCAGCGCGGCGAGATAGGGCCGCAGCGCGGTGGAGCGGAACCAGTCGGCGATCGCCGGCGCGCCGTCCAGCGGGTGGTTGTAGAGCGTGTGCCAGATGTCGACATGGCGGGCCAGCGGCGCCAGCCGGTCGTAATAGGCGCCGACGGAGGGCAACAGGTCCCGCGCCGCGCCGTCGAGGCGGCCGGCGAAGGGCCCGCTGGCGGCGGTCTCGCGCATCAGCCGGTGCGAGGGCTCCTCGACATTATCAGGCATCTGCACCGCCAGCGCGCCGCCCGGCGGCAGCGCCGCCACCAGCCGCGCCAGCACGTCGAGATGGTCCGGCACCCACTGGAACACGGCGTTGGCGAACAGCAGGTCGGTGCCCTCCGCCGGCTGCCAGTTGGCGAGATCGCCCAGCTCGAAGCGGGCGCCCGGCAGGCGCGCGCGGGCCTGCTCCAGCATGGCGGGGGAATTGTCGACCCCGGTCACCTCGGCCCCGGGCCAGCGCTGGACCAGAAGCTCGGTCGAATTGCCCGGCCCGCAGCCGAGATCGACCACAAGGCGGGGCTGGCTCAGCGGCACCCGCGCCAGCAGGTCGCGCGGCGGCCGGGTGCGCTCGTCCTCGAATTTGAGATAGAGGGCGGGGTTCCAGTCTTCGGCCATCGCCGCCCTCCGTCCGGTCATGTGGTCAGCGCGTCAGCTTCTTGTGCTTCATCCGGTGCGGGATGATCTCGTCGACGCCGAGGCGGCGCTTCTTGTCTTCCTCGTAGTCGTGGAAATTGCCCTCGAACCACTCGACATGGCCCTCGCCCTCGAAGGCCAGCATGTGGGTGGCGATGCGGTCGAGAAAGAAGCGGTCATGCGAGATGATGACCGCGCAGCCGGCGAAGTCCTCCAGCGCCTCTTCCAGCGCGCGCAGCGTCTCGACGTCGAGGTCGTTGGTCGGTTCGTCCAGCAGCAGGACGTTGGCGCCCTGCTGGAGAATACGCGCCAGATGCACGCGGTTGCGCTCGCCGCCCGAGAGCATGCCGACCTTCTTCTGCTGGTCGCCGCCCTTGAAGTTGAAGGCGCCGCAATAGGCGCGGGAATTGATCTCGCGCTTGCCCAGATACAGCACCTCGTTGCCGCCGGAGATTTCCTCCCACACGGTCTTCTTGTCGTCGAGCGCGTCGCGGTTCTGGTCGACATAGCCGAGCTGGACGCTCTCGCCGATGGTGATCGAGCCGGAGTCGGGCTTTTCCAGCTCGTTGATCATGCGGAACAGCGTGGTCTTGCCGGCGCCGTTCGGGCCGATGACGCCGACAATGCCGCCCGGCGGCAGCTTGAAGGAGAGGTTGTCGATCAGCAGCTTGTCACCGAACGATTTGGTGAGGCCGTCGAACTCGATGACGTTGTTGCCGAGCCGCTCGGACACCGGAATGACGATCTGCGCGGTGGTCGGGCCCTTCTCCGACGCCTTCTTCACCAGGTCGTCATAGCGCTGGATACGCGCCTTGTTCTTGGCCTGGCGCGCCTTGGGCGAGGCCGCCATCCATTCCTGCTCGGAGGCGAGCGCGCGCTGGCGGGCCTCGTCCTCGCGGTTCTCCTGCTGCATCCGCTTGGTCTTCTGCGTCAGCCAGGAGGAATAGTTGCCCTCATAGGGGATGCCGCGGCCGCGATCGAGTTCGAGGATCCAGCCGGTCACATTGTCGAGGAAGTAGCGGTCATGGGTGACGATCAGGATCGCGCCGGGATAGGCGCGCAGATGGCCTTCCAGCCAGTTGGTGGTCTCGGCGTCGAGATGGTTGGTGGGCTCGTCGAGCAGCAGCAGCTCGGGCTGCGAGAGCAGCAGCTGGCACAGCGCGACGCGGCGCCGCTCGCCGCCGGAGAGCTTGGTGACGTCGGAGCCTTCCTCCGGGCAGCCGAGCGCGTCCATCGCCTGGTCGACCTTGCTGTCGAGGTCCCACAGGCCCTGGCCCTCGATCTCGTCCTGCAGCGCGGTCATCTCGTCCGCGGTCTCGTCCGAATAGTTCATGGCGAGTTCGTTGTAGCGGTCGAGGATCGCCTTCTGCTTGGCGACGCCGAGCATGACGTTCTCGCGCACCGACAGGGCGGGGTCGAGCAGCGGCTCCTGCGGGAGGTAGCCGACGCGCGCGCCTTCCGCGACCCAGGCCTCGCCGGAAAAATCCTTGTCCATCCCGGCCATGATCTTGAGCAGGGTGGACTTGCCCGAGCCGTTGGGGCCGAGAATGCCGATCTTGGCGTTCGGGTAGAAGGAGAGGTGCACATTGTCGAGCACCTTCTTGCCGCCCGGGTAGGCCTTGGTCATGCCGTGCATGTGGTAGACGTACTGATACGAAGCCATGTCCAAATCCTGCGCGTTCGGGCCGAGCCGATATCGGGCCGCGCTGCCGCGGCGTGAACGGGTGTGGGGTCGGCCGCTATGTAAACCGCTCCCCGGTGAGCGGCAAGGCCGGACGGTGCGCCCCCGCCCCGTTCGCGCGTCGAAGGCCGCGACGGCACGCCCGCCAACGCCGGGCCGGCCGCCCGCGGATTTCAGTTTCCACCCTGCCGGTTTTCCGCAAGGGTACCGGAACGCCGCCGCGCATTGGGCGTTGACAGCAGGCCGGCGGTGACGCCGAACGCGATTGCTACCATATTACCTCAACGATCCGGAGCCTGGCAGGTATACCGACAGCATGGCGAGATCACGAACCGCACCCGAATACGGCACCACCCTGCTGCCACAGCCCGACTGGGCCCTGTTCCTCGATATTGACGGCACCCTGATCGAACATGCCGATCATCCCGAGGGCGTGAGCATTCCCACCGATCTGCCCGACCTTCTGGCGCGGCTCCAGCTCGCGCTCGACGGCGCGGTGGCGCTGGTGTCGGGCCGCACCATCGACTGGATGGACCACCGCTTCGCCCCGACCCGGCTCGCCGCCTCCGGCCAGCACGGGGCGGAGGTGCGGCTCGCCCCCGACGCTCCCTCGGTGCCGATCCCGCTGCCGAAATGGCGCAAGCCGCTGGAACAGGCGCTCGACGAGGTGCTCGCCGCCTGGCCCGGCGTGTTCGTGGAGCACAAGCCGCTGGCGCTGGCGGTGCATTTCCGCGCCGTGCCGCAATTCGGCGAGGCGATCATGGACAAGGTGATGGAGATCGGCACCGGCATTGACGGCGGCGTCGAATTCCTCAAGGGCAAATGCGTCATCGAGGTGCGGCAGGCCGGGCGCAACAAGGGAACGGCGGTCGAGCAGCTGATGAATTCGGCGCTGTTCACCGGCCGCCGCCCGGTGTTCCTGGGCGACGACGTGACCGACGAGGACGGTTTCCGTGCCGTCCGCGCCGCCGGCGGCCTCGCTTTGGCGGTCGGCTCCCGCCCCACCGATCAGGCCGATTTCAGGCTGGCCTCGCCGGGCGAGGTGCGCCGCTGGCTGACCGACCTTCCCAACGCACTGGAGCGCGTGAATTCGTGAGCACCAATCTCGATCTGGCCGCCATCGGCAACGGCACCATCGCGGCGCTGATCGACCCCAATGGCCGCATCGCCTGGTGCTGCTGGCCGCGCATCGACGGCGACCCGATCTTCTCCTCGCTGCTCGGCGGCGCCGAACCGGAGGCCGGTTTCTGCGACGTGGTGCTGGAGGGGCAGGTCAAGGCGACGCGGCGCTATCAGGCCAACACCGCCATCATCGAAACCATTCTGGAGAACGACCAGGGCGCGAGGCTGCGGATCACCGACTTCGCCCCGCGCTTCAAGCTCTATGACCGCATCTACCGCCCGGCGACGCTGGTGCGCCGGATCGAGCCGATCACCGGCATGTGCCGGGTGACGCTGCGCCTGCGCCCGCATTTCAACTGGGGCGAACAGCGCCCGGCGCCGGTGCGCGGCTCCAACCACATGCGCTTCTCCGGCGACAGCGTCACCCTGCGCGCCACCACCGACCTGCCCATCGTCTATCTGATGGAGGAGCGGCCCTTCGTGCTCAACCGGGCGGCGACGCTGGTGCTGGGGCCGGACGAGCCCTTCCCCTCCAGCATCGCCGACACCACCCGCGGCTTCGAGGAGAAGACCCGCGAATACTGGCACGAATGGGTGCGCTACCTCTCCATTCCCTATGAGTGGCAGGACGCGGTGATCCGCGCCGCCATCTCGCTGAAGCTGTGCGCCTTCGAGGAGACCGGCGGCATCGTCGCCGCGCTCACCACCTCGATCCCCGAAGCGCCGCACTCGATCCGCAACTGGGACTACCGCCACTGCTGGCTGCGCGATTCCTACTTCACCGTGCGGGCGCTGAACATTCTCGGCGCCACCCGCACGATGGAGGACTACATACGCTACCTCACCACGGTGATCGCCTCCGAGCCGTCCGGCCGCCTCGCCCCGGTCTATTCGATCGTGCCCGGCACGCCGCTGGAGGAGCGCTTCGCCCCCGCGCTTTCCGGCTTCCAGGGCATGGGCCCGGTGCGCGTCGGCAACCAGGCCGGCGAGCAGGTGCAGAATGACGGCTACGGCCATGTCGTGCTGGCGGCGGCGCAGATGTTCTTCGACGAACGCCTGCCCAATCGCGGCGACAAGGCGCTGTTCGAGCTTCTGGAAGGGGTCGGGGCGCGGGCGGTGGAATTCGCCTTCGAGCCGGATGCCGGGCTGTGGGAGCTGCGCGGCAAGCGCCGGGTGCACACCTTCTCTGCGGTGATGAGCTGGGCCGCCTGCGACCGGCTGGCGCGCATCGCCCGGGTGCTGGATCTGCCCGACCGGGCGCGTTTCTGGTCCGGGCACGCCAACGAGATCCGCACCCGCATCATGTCCTTCGCCTGGGACGAGAAGATGGGCAGCTTCGTCGACGCGCAGGAGGACGGCCAGCTCGACGCCAGCCTGCTGCTGCTGGCCGAACTCGGCTTCGTGCGCCCGGACGACCCGCACTACATCGCCACCGTGGAGACCATCGGGCGCGAACTGAAACGCAACGGCTACCTGATGCGCTACGCCGGCGAGGACGATTTCGGCCTGCCGGAAACCTCCTTCACCATCTGCTCGTTCTGGTACGCCGGCGCGCTCGACCTGATCGGCCGCCGCGACGAGGCGCGGGAGATGTTCACCAGCCTGCTGGCGCGGCGCAACCCGGCCGGGCTGCTGTCCGAGGACATCGACAACCAGACCCTCGAATTGTGGGGCAACATCCCGCAGACCTATTCGATGGTCGGCCTGATCGACACCGCGATGCGGCTGTCGAAGACATGGGAGGAAGCCTTTTGGCGCGGCTCGTAATCGTCTCGAACCGGGTAGCGTCGCCCAAGGAGCGCGCGGCCAAGGCGGGAGGGCTCGCCGTCGCGCTGCGCGAGGCGCTCGGCCAGCGCGGCGGCCTGTGGTTCGGCTGGAGCGGCGAGACCGTGGTCAACCCGCCCGACACGCCGAAAATCTTCCGTTCCGGCCGCGTGACCTATGCGCTGCTCACCCTCGACCCCGAGGACCAGCGCGCCCATTATGCCGGCTACGCCAACGGCACGCTGTGGCCGCTGTGCCATTACCGGCTCGGGCTGCTGACCTTCCGCAAGGCGGACTGGGAGGGCTACCGGCGGGTGAACGAGCATTTCGCCCGCGCGCTGCTGCCGCTGCTCAAGCCCGACGACATCATCTGGGTGCATGACTACCACTTCATCCCGCTGGCGGCGGAACTGCGCAAGCTCGGCTTCGAGGGGCGGATCGGCTATTTCCACCACATTCCGTGGCCGACGCCCGAGGTCTATCTCAGCCTGCCCTCGCATGCCGCGCTGGTGAACGACCTGTCGCATTACGATCTCGTCGGCCTGCAGACCGAGAACGACGTGCGCGCGCTGCTCACCTACATCTCCTCCGAAGTGCGCGGCTGGATCGCCCCCGGCGGCACGGTGGGCCTGCGCGACCGGCGCTTCCGCGTCGCCGCCTACCCGATCGGCATCGACGCCGAGGCCTTCGTCCGGGACGCGCGCAAGTCGGTCGGCAGCGACGAGGAGCGGCGCCTCGACGAGAGCCTCGCCGGCCGCACCCTTGCCGTCGGCGTCGACCGGCTGGACTATTCCAAGGGCCTGCCCGGCAAGTTCGCCGCCTTCGGCGAATTGCTGCGCGGCTATCCCGAGCACCGCTCCACGGTGACGATGATGCAGGTGGCGCCGCTCTCGCGCAGCGAGGTCGCCGAGTATCAGTCGCTGCGCCGCGAGCTGGAGGAACTCGCCGGCGCGATCAATGGCGAGTTCGCCGAATTCGACTGGGTGCCGCTGCGCTACCTCAACCGCCCGTTCCAGCGCGCCACGCTGGCCGCCATCTACCGCCGCTCGCGGGTCGGCGTGGTGACGCCGCTGCGCGACGGCATGAACCTCGTCGCCAAGGAATATGTCGCCGCGCAGGATCCGGAGAACCCCGGTGTGCTGGTGCTGTCCCGCTTCGCCGGGGCGGCGGACGAGATGAAGGGCTCGCTGCTGGTCAATCCCTATGACATCGAGGGCATGGCCGACGCCATGCACCGCGCCCTCGCCATGCCGCTCGAAGAGCGCCGCGAGCGCTGGCGCACCAACATGGACAGGGTGGAGAACAACACCATCCACCATTGGTGCGAGCGCTTCATCGACGAACTCACCCATGTCGCCGACCATTTCGGCGAGACCCCGGAGCCGCGCGCCAACGCCCGGCCGCTGTGACCGCGACCGGGGCGCGTCGCCGGCTCTAGCTAGCCCCCGGCCTCGTGCGGCCCGATCAACCGCCCGACATCCGGCATCCAGCGTATCGCCATGCCGAAGCGCTTCGCCTCCCCGGGGGCGATGAGCGACAGGCCGGGCTTTTCCATGAACTCGGCCGGCCCCACCTCGGGCGAGGCATAGCCGGCCCAGGGCTCGATGCACAGGAACGGCGCATCCGGCTTCGACCAGATGCCGAGATGCGGCATGTCGGGAAACGCCACCTCCAGCCCCGGCTCGCCCGGCACGCCGAAGCGCACATGGTGCGAGCGCAGGTCGAGAAAGATCAGCGCGTCGCGCTCGAACAGCGCGTCGGTCGGCTCCAGAATCGCGTCCACCGCCGGGTTGTCCTCGGTCGCGGTGGAAAGCAGCCCGCCGACCGGGCGATGGATCGCCTCCGCCTCCGCCTTCTCGAACACCAGCCGGTGGTCGGCCCGGGTGCCGCCATAGGGCAGCGGCCAGCGGAAGGCGGGATGGAAGCCGAAGCTGGCCGGCAGCGTCGCCTCGCCGGTGTTGGCCACCACCGCACTGATGGACAGCGTCGCCTCGGCGAGCGTGTAGGTGACGGTGAGCGAGAACGGGAACGGGTACTGCTTCAGCGTCTCGTCGTCGGCATGAAGCGCCAGACGCACCTCATGCTCCGTCGCCTCCTCCAGGGTGAAGGCGCGCCGGCGCGCGAAGCCATGCTGGCCCATCGCATAGACATTGCCCTCATGCAGCAACTGGTCGTTCGGCAGCCGCCCGACGATGGGAAAAAGCAGCGGCGCGCGGCCGGTCCAGAACGCCGGGTCGCCATTCCACAGCAGGTCGCGCCCGTCGCGATCCCGCAAGCCCACCATCTCCGCGCCCTGCGGCGAGATGTCCGCCTCCAGATAATCCGATTTCAGCTTCACCGGCCCCTCACCCATACCAATCCCCGTCTCGACTTCGCCAAAGATCAGGGCTAACCGGACCTAGCGGAACCGTGATTCCGCACCCCCGTCACCCTCATCGTCCGGTTTCCATCATGGCCCAGACTCTCGGCCCTGTCGCCGCGCTCCTGCTCGGCGTGTTCTTTCTGGTTACCGGAAGCGGCCTGCAGAATACCCTGCTGCCGCTGCGCGGCGCCTTCGAGGGCTTCAGCGCCATCAATCTCGGCATATTGGGGTCGAGCTATTATCTCGGCTTCGTGGTCGGCTGCCTCGCCGTGCCGCATCTGGTGCGCCGCACCGGGCATATCCGCGCCTTCGCCGCGCTCACCTCCGGCGTGGTGGCGATGATGATGGCGCACCCGCTGTTCATCGAGCCGATCACCTGGTTCGTGCTGCGCGCCATCACCGGCTTCTGCTTCGCCGGCCTCTATCTGGTGATCGAGAGCTGGCTCAACGACCGCGCCACCAACCAGACGCGCGGCTTCGTCATGAGCGCCTATGTCATCGTCGACTACGCCGCGCTGACCGCCGGCCAGATGATGATCACCGTCTATCCGGTGCGCAGCTTCGACCTGTTCGCCATAGCCGCCATCCTGTTCTCGCTCGCCACGCTGCCGGTGGCGATCGGCTCCAGCACCCAGCCGGCGCCGATCGAGACCGCGCGCATCCGCCTGCCCCGGCTGTTCCGCGCCGCGCCGGTGGCGATGGTCGGCTGCTTCGCCATCGGCCTCACCAATGGCTCGCTCTGGTCGCTGGGGCCGATCTTCGGCATCGGCAGCGGCCTGACCGCCGACGGGGCGGCGACCTTCATGAGCGCGGTGGTGGTGGCCGGCGCGCTGGCGCAGTGGCCGATCGGCTTCCTCTCCGACCGCATCGACCGGCGCCGCATCCTCGCCGCGCTGCTGGTCGGCGCCCTGCTGGCCGGCCTCGCACTCGGCGCGCTGCCCTTCGACCTCCTCGGCCTCAGCCTGCTCGGCATGGTCTATGGCGCGCTCTCGCTGCCCGCCTATTCGCTGGCCGCCGCCCATGCCTATGACCGCACCGCCCCCTCGGAAGCGGTGGAAACCGCCGCCGGGCTGCTGCTGCTCTACGGCATCGGCTCGGTGGTCGGTCCCGCCCTCGCCTCGCTGGGCATGCAGCATTACGGGCCGGGGGGGCTGTTCTTCTTCACCGCCGCCGCCTATGCGCTGCTGCTGCTGTTCGTGCTCTGGCGCATCTTCCTGCGCGAGCGCACGCCGCAGGGCGAAATCACCAGCGAGCCGATCGCCTCGGCGGCGACGGGAACCGTGCCACGGCCGGAAAAGGAGCCTCGCGACACGCCGCGCCCGGCGCCGTCGCGGCTGCGCTGGCGCCGTGCCGCCTCGCCCGCGCCATCCTCGACCGGGCCGGCCGCGGCGCCGGACGACACCGCGCCCGACGCCCCCTTCCCTACAGAGCAGGACGGGCGCTCCGACGGCGCCTAGAGCCCATCCGGTGAAAGCCGGGCTACCGGATGAACTCTAGGTGTTTGTTTTGGCGCATTTTCTTCACGCGAACCGGAACTCACGTCGCTGGAAAATGCGCTAGGCTGCGAGGAACAGATCCGGCGACCGGCCGTTGACGCTGCGCATCTGGGGGGCCCGCATGATCAAGTATGCCGTCATCTTCCTCGTGATCTCGGTCATCGCCGGCGCCGTCGGCTTCACCGGCGTGTCGGCGCTGGCCCGCAGGATCTCGCTGCTGCTGTTCGGGCTGTTCTTCCTCGGATTCCTGCTGCTGATCGGCTTCGCCATGCTGGTCGACCAGGCGGTGACGGCGCCCTGACGGCGCGCCGCCATTCGTCCGGGGCGGGCGCGCTGCCGCCGCCCGCGCTGCATTGACCTACCGCAAGGCGCCCCGTCGCCATCGCGCTAGCCTCCGGGAAACTACCCGCGGAGGATGTCATGCCGATCGAATCGCTTATCTTCGTCGCCGGAGTCGTGATCGCCTTCACCGGCTTCGCCGCCGCGCTGGCCTATGTCGAGGCCAGCACCAAGGCAACGCGCCGCAAGAACCATCCGCTTCCCGGCGAATGAGCGCGCGCGGGCGATCAGGCGGCCTTCTGCGCGCTGGCCATGCCGAGGGCGAGTTGCTCGACCTTGTTGGCGCGGTTGATCCAGCCCTTCTCGAACCGAGCCTTGTCCAGCCCCTCATAGAAGTCGCGCCGCGCCTGGGAAAGGCGCCGGACGATGTCGACCGCGTCACGCCGGCGCGTCGCCTCCAGCGTCACCGGGCCGATGGAGCCGTCGGGCGCGGTGCCCACGACGCTCTGCAGCATCTTCACCGCACGGGCGGGACCGGCGTTGACGCCGTGGTCGAACACGACGAGATCGACGCCCGGCGGAAGCTGCTCGCATTTCATCACGTTCCAGTACATCGACCGGTAGATGTCGCGGGCTTCCTCCTTTGTCAGCTTGGCCACGTCGTCCACCGATGCCTCCTCGCCGCGATAGGCCGAGAGCGTGCGGATGGTGATGCCGAACTTGGTTGCGCCGCCGGGATCGAACGTGTCGTTGGAGAACCCGCCCTCGCCTCCGAAGACGATCTCCAGGCACGCCTGGAAGCGCGCGGCGGCCGCGTCGGTCCGGGCGGCCTCGGAGGCGGGCGACGCGCCGGCGGGGCGTCCGGCCACCATCTCCTCCGCCTGACGCACCTGCGCGCGGATCGCGGTGCCGGCCTGGTCGGCGAACCGCCCCTGCAGCTCGAAGGACGCGGTGTCCTTGGCGCGCGAGGAGGCGGAGGAACCGAGGTGATAGCTGACCACGGTGGCGAAGGCCGAGACCAGGCCGCCAATGACGATGTTGATGAGCTGGAGCAGCGGCGCGTTGCTGGTGAAGGGTGATTGCCGGTCGGGGGTGAGCGGCTGCAGCAGCACCCACAATATCCAGAAGAACCCCACCACGATGACGATGGAGATGACGACCGGCGCCCAGGCGAGCGGATTGCGCGCGCTGGCCAGCGCCAGAAACGTGTCGCGCGCGCCGGCGCGGTCCTTGTCGTCCCGCTCGCGCTGGGCAAGGTCGCTCGCCGCGGCGCGGCTCTCGCGCTCGATGGTGAGCCGCAACGCCTCCAGCTCGCCCTGGCGCTGCGCCTCCTCGCCCTGCGCGGCGATGCGCGCCAGTTCCAGCTTGAGCTCGCTGGCGAGCTTGGGGTCGGCGGCGAGCTGCGCCTGCGCCTTCTGCGGGTCCTTCGTGCCGGTGGCGGCCTCCACCGCGTTGCTGACGGCCTCGATGATCGGGCCCGACCGGGGTCCGAATGCCAGTTTGAGGATTTCAGGCAGAAGCGAACCGGCCAGCACGACAAGCGGATTCATGGCAGCCCCCAATGTTGCTACCTAAGATTGCTGTCGAATAATACCACTTGTCAAGGTTGCATCTGCGACAGGCGCGATGGCGACCCGGTCGTGCCCCCGCAACGGCCGCTGACGCAAAAAGGCGGCCTGCGGGCCGCCTTTTTCAAGTTCGTCTGTCCCGACCGTCGCGCGAGGCTCAATCGTCGAGGAGCGGGCGCAACCTACGGATCATCAGTTGTCCAGAAAACTCCGCAGCTTTCTGGAGCGGCTCGGATGCTTGAGCTTGCGCAGCGCCTTGGCTTCGATCTGGCGGATACGCTCGCGCGTCACCGAGAATTGCTGGCCGACCTCTTCCAGCGTGTGGTCGGTGTTCATGCCGATGCCGAAGCGCATGCGCAGCACCCGTTCCTCGCGCGGGGTCAGCGAGGCCAGCACGCGCGTCGTGGTCTCGCGCAGATTGCTCTGGATCGCCGCGTCGATCGGCAGGATGGCGTTCTTGTCCTCGATGAAGTCGCCAAGGTGGCTGTCTTCCTCGTCGCCGATCGGCGTCTCCAGCGAGATCGGCTCCTTGGCGATCTTGAGGACCTTGCGCACCTTCTCCAGCGGCATGCCGAGCTTCTCGGCCAGTTCCTCCGGGGTCGGCTCGCGGCCGATCTCGTGCAGCATCTGGCGCGAGGTGCGCACGATCTTGTTGATCGTCTCGATCATGTGCACCGGGATGCGGATGGTGCGGGCCTGGTCGGCGATCGAGCGGGTGATCGCCTGCCGGATCCACCAGGTGGCATAGGTCGAGAACTTGTAGCCGCGGCGGTACTCGAACTTGTCCACCGCCTTCATCAGGCCGATATTGCCTTCCTGGATCAGGTCGAGGAACTGCAGGCCGCGATTGGTGTACTTCTTGGCGATGGAGATGACGAGGCGCAGATTGGCCTCCACCATTTCCTTCTTCGCCTGCCGGGCTTCCTTCTCGCCCTTCTGCACCATCTGCACGATCTTGCGGAATTCCTGGATCTCCAGCCCGGTCTCGGTGGCCAGAGCGTGGATTTCCGAGCGCAGATCCTTGATGCCGTCGAGTTCCTGGCCGACGAAGCCCTTCCAGCCGCGCGAGGTGAGGTTCTTCACCCGGGCGACCCATTTCGGGTCGAGCTCGGAGCCCTGATACTGGCGCAGGAAGTCCTCGCGCGAGACGCCGAAGCTCTCGGCGAGGCGCATCAGCCGGCCTTCCAGCGAGACGAGGCGCTTGTTGATGTCGTAGAGCTGCTCGACCAGGTTGTCGATCCGCGCCTGATTGAGCGAGAGCGACTTCACGTCGACGATCAGCGCGTCCTTCAGGCTCTTGTATTTGCGGTCCTGCGAGGGCGAGAGGCTCTCGTTCTTCAGCTTGGACTCGACGTTCTGGTCCTGCAGGCGGCGCAGCTTCTTGTAGGCATCGGCGATGCGATCGAAGGTTTCCAGCACCTTCGGCTTGATCTCGGCCTCCATCGCCGCCAGCGACAGGGAATTCTCCATGTCGTCGTCGTCGTCGGAAGCGATGCTCTCGCCGAGCGTGGGCTCGCGCTCCTCCTCGGCCTCGGGGGCGAGCGTGCCGCCCTCGACGATCGGGCCGTTCTTCGCCTCGGGGCCGGCATAGGTGGCCTCCAGGTCGATGATGTCGCGCAGGAGGACCTTGCCCTCGACCAGTTCGTCGCGCCAGATGATGATGGCCTGGAAGGTCAGCGGGCTCTCGCACAGCCCGGCGATCATCGCCTCGCGGCCGGCCTCGATGCGCTTGGCGATGGCGATTTCGCCCTCGCGCGAGAGCAGCTCGACCGAACCCATCTCGCGCAGATACATGCGCACCGGGTCATCGGTGCGCTCGCCCGGCTCGGACTTGGTCTCGGAACGGATGACCGTGCGCGAGCCGGTCTCGGCCAGCTCGCCGCTGCTCTCTTCCTCTTCCTCGGCCGCTTCGGCGGGGGCTTCCTCGCCTTCCGCCTCGGCCTCGGCTTCCTCGGCCTCGACGACATTGATGCCCATCTCGTTGAGCATCGCGTAGATGTCCTCGATCTGGTCGGAGGTGTTCTGCTCGGAAGGCAGAACCTCGTTCAGTTCGTCATAGGTGACATAGCCGCGCTTCTTGGCGAGCTTGATCATCTTCCGGACGCCAGCGTCCGAAAGGTCCAGCAACGGGCTGTCCGGGGTGTCGCCGTCCTTCTCGGGGGCTTCCGTCGCTTCCGCTGCCTGCTTCGCCATGCGTTGTGCTCCTCAAGCGCCGGCGACCTGCGCCCCGGCGTACGATGGCGGCCCGTACGGCACCGCCCTTCGATCGTTCAACCCGCGTCCCGCGCTTTGGCCGGCGAGAGACGCAAACAGGGCTACGCGCACCACGCGGCGGGAGACGCGCGGGCGAGCAGCCCAATGGGACCCGTTACATCGTCCGCGCCGGGCGACCCGACGCGGCGCCGAACCCCTCTACCAAAGCTTCGGTTCCGTCAAGTGCTGCGAGCTGACTTTGTACGTCGAGAAAGCGCGCCCAATTCATCTCCGTGGGCTCCTCCGCCAGGCGCTTCTCGGCTTCTTTCAGTTCCTTAGATAGGGCGTGGCCCCGCCGGTGCAAGACCAGCCGCTGGTGCCACCACAACTCCACATCCACCCGTCCGGCATCGGAAAAGGCCGGCCAGTCGTGCCGCGCCACCGCGAGGCGCGCCAGCCGGGCGACCAGCGGGGCGAAGCCCTGCGCCTCCAGCCGGGCCTCCAGCCGCGCCGGCTCCTCGGCGTCGCCCTCCATATGGGCATCGAGCAGCGCCCGGCGCAGTTCGGCAATCTCCCGGTTGGCCAGCGACAGGCCCGCGAGTTCCTCGGCGCACTGGTCGATCAGCCAGGGATGGTTGATCAGCGCGAACAGGAGCAGCGCCTCGTTGCGCGGCATTTCCGCCGCCGTGCCGCGCACCAGCGCCGAGCGGCGCATGGTCTCGCCCACGCCCCCTCCCGGCAGGCCGCGCCCGCCGGCGACCGGCCGGCGCCCGCCGCCTCTGCCGGCGTAGCGGCCCGGATAGTCGCCGCCGCTCCGGCGCCCGCCCTCGCCCTTCACCGCCACCGGCGCGAACAGCCGGCGGAAGCGCTCCAGAAGCTCGCTGCGGTAATGCTTGCGCACCGTCTCGTCGCCGATGACGCGCACGATCTCGCCGATCCGCGCCTCCAGCGCCGCGCGGCGCTCGGGCGTGTCGACGCTCGCGCTCTCCATTTCGCGCGCCCACAGCACATCGGCCAGCGGGCGGGCCTGCGCCAGCACCGCGTCCACCGCCTCGCGCCCGCCGGCCCGCACCAGATCGTCCGGGTCCTGCCCCTCGGGCAGCAGGCCGAAGGAAAGGCTCATGCCCGGCTTGAGATGCGGCAGAGCGAGGTCCATCGCCCGCCAGGCGGCGCGGCGGCCGGCCTTGTCGCCGTCGAACAGCAGCACCGGCTCGGGCGCCATCTTCCACAGGAGCGCCAGTTGCTCCTCGGTCAGCGCGGTGCCGAGCGGGGCCACCGCCCCGGCAAAGCCGGCCTCGACCAGGGCGATGACGTCGACATAGCCCTCCGCCGCGATGACCGGCGCGCCGTTATGGGCGGCGGCGCGGGCGTTGAAGCCGTTGTAGAGCAGCGATCCCTTGTGGAAGAGCGGCGTTTCCGGCGAGTTGAGGTACTTGGCCGGCACGTCCTTTTCCAGCGCCCGCCCGCCAAAGGCCACCACCCGCCCGCGCAAATCGGTGATCGGGAAGATCACCCGGTCGCGGAACCGGTCATAGGGGATGGCGATGTCCTCGGCTGAAATCAGCAGCCCGGCCTCGACCATGTCCTCCACCGGCACGCCGCGCGCGCCCAGCGCCTCCTTCAGCGCGAATCGCTCGGGCAGCGCATAGCCGAGCCGGAACCGCCCCTGTACCGAGGGGCCGAGGCCGCGATCGGCGAGATAGCCGCGCCCCTTGGCGCCGGCGCGGCCCTGCAGCGCCGCCTCGAAATACTGCGCGGCGAGTTCCATCACCTCGTGCAGCGTCTTGCGCCGGCTCTCGCGCTTTTCTTCCTCGCGCGACTGCACCGGCATCGGCACGCCGGCCATCGAGGCCAGCCGCTCCACCGCCTCCGGGAAGGGCAGGCCGTCGACCTCCATCAGGAAGTCGAACTGGTCGCCATGCTTGCCGGAGGAGAAGCAGTGGTAGAAGCCCTTCTGGTCGTTGACATAGAAGGACGGCGTCTTCTCCGGGTTGAACGGCGACAGACCGCGCCATTCGCGCCCCTGCTTCTTCAGCTGCACGCGCTTACCCACCACCTCCGACACCGGGAGGCGGGTACGTATCTCGTCGAGGAACGAGGGCGGAAAGCGCATGGAGGATTCGATCCTTCGGTCGGAACGCCCCTTCTAGCAGGCAAGAGGCAGGCCGGTTGGTCGCGCCAGTGCTCTGAAGTGGCAGTCCGACACTCCTCCCGCAATCCCCATTATTCACCGGAGAAAAAATCCGCCAATTCTCAACCATTCGGTTGACAATCACCGTCGGTGCGCAGATATTAAACCACATGGTTGAACATATGCACATCGCCGGCAGCCGGCTCGATCACGTCTTCCACGCCCTCGCCGATCCGACGCGGCGGGCCATGCTGCAAAGCCTTGCCTCGGGCGAGCGCACGGTGAGCGAACTCGCCGAGCCCTTCGCCATGTCGCTGGCCGGCGCCTCCAAGCACATCAAGTCGCTGGAGGCGGCGGGACTGGTGACGCGCGACATCAGGGGCCGGCAGCATCTGTGCCGGCTCCAGCCCGACCGTCTGGCCGAGGCGCATGAATGGCTGAGCTTCTACGAACGCTTCTGGACCGAGCGGCTCGACGCTCTCGATGCCCTGCTGCGCCAGCCGGATCGCGAAATCGTGCCTTCATCCGAACCCAAGGGAGACGACAGATGAACACCCATGCCGCCAATGGCTATGCCACCCTGCAGGCTGCCGACACACTGCGCTTCGAGCGCCTGCTGCCCGGCCCGATCGAACGGGTCTGGGCCTATCTCACCGAGCCGGAGAAGCGCCGGCTCTGGCTTGCCGCCGGCCCGATGGAACTGGTGCCGGGCGGCGCGGTCGATCTCGTCTTCCGCAATGGTGAACTCGGCGGCGACGAGCCCCCGCCAGAGCGCTTCGCCTGCCATTCCGGCGAGTTTCACAATCAGGGCGTGGTGATCGCCTGCGAGCCCAACCGCCTGCTGCACTTCACCTGGGAGACCGGCTCGCCCTCCGAATCCGACGTCACTTTCGAGCTTGCCCCGCGCGGCGAGCGGGTGCTGCTCACCGTCACCCATCGCCGCCTCGTCAAACGCAGCACGCGGCTGGGCGTGGCCGGCGGCTGGCACTCGCACCTCGCCCTGCTGGAAGCCGAACTGGCACATGAGGAACGCCCGGCCTTCTGGCCGCTCGTCGCCCGCTACCGGGACGAATACGAACAGCGTCTGCCGGAATAAGGCGGGGGCCAGAACGCGGCCGGGGCCGGTCCCGGCCGATTCCGCTCAGGCGGTGAGCGGCGCTTGACCGTGCAGCGGCCCCATCGCCCCCGCTGTCCCCAGCGGTCAGCTCACGCCCATATAGCCACGCCACAGCGCTGCGGCGAGGATGCCGAGCGCGATCGCCGGCAGCGCCTTGCGCAGCACCAGCCGGGCGAGGATGGCGACGCCGACGGCCACATAGCCCTCCGGCCCGCCGCGCACCGTCGCCGGCACCACCAGCGCCACCAGCACCGCCCCGGCGAGATAGCGCAGGAAATTCTCGGTGCGGGCCGACATCGGCACGAAGCCGACCAGGAAGATGCCGCCCGCCCGCGTCGCATAGGTGACGAGCGCCATGGCGAGGACGACGAGCAGCGCATTGGTGGTGCTCATGGCCGCTTCAGCTCGTCGCGAATGAGACCGGCGAGGCCCCCGGCAAGCCCGCCCACCATCACGTGCCAGTTGGGCGGCAGGAACCACACCGCGCCCAAGGCCGCCAGCCCGGCGACCAGCCAGGGCAGGTCGTCGACGCGCCCGCGCCGCAGCCCGACCAGCGTGGTGGCGAAGAAGGCCACCAGCACGAGGTCGAGCGCATAGGTCTTCACGTCGTCGAGCGTCAGCCCGCCCGCCACCGCGCCGATCACGGTCGCCGATACCCAGGTCACCCACATCAGCGCGCCGCCGCCGACGAGATAGCCGAGGTCGCGCTCGCCGCGCCGCTCGGCGGCAATCAGCGCCGCCCAGTTGAGGTCGCTGAGCAGCGCCATCGCGCCGTAGACCTTCCACGCCGGAAGCCCCCGGCACAGCCCCCGCAGCGACGCGCCGAGCAGGATGTGCCGCGCATTGATGGCGAAGGTCGCCACCAGCAGCGGCAGCCACGGCACCGGGCTCGTCCACAGGTCCAGCACGGCGAACTGCGCCGCGCCGGCGAAGGCGGCCATGCTCATCAGCGCGGCGACCCAGCCCTCGATCCCGACGCCGCGCGCGGCGATGCCGAAGGCGACGCCGAACACGAACACCGGGGGGAGCACGGCGAGGATAGCCCGCGCCCCGCGCCAGCACCCCGCCGCTGTCAGCGTGGCCCCGGGCGGGCGTGGTTGGGAGGCTGGAGCCATGGCGGGGTACGCGGAGGTATAGGCGGAGGACGTGAAGACGACGGCTTGCCGGCGAGGCCGGCTGCCGTCGTCGTCGGCTCAGGCGGTGAGCAGCGCCTTGACCGTGCCGCTGGCCTTGGCGAAATCCATCACCCCGGTGTGGCGCTCCTTCAGCGCCGCCATGGTGCGGCCCATGTCCTTGAGGCCGCGCGCGTCGATCTCGGCGATGACGGCGGCGATGGCCGCCTGCGCTTCGGCTTCGGTCATCTGCGCCGGCAGGAAGCCCTGGATGATCGCGGTCTCCTCGCGCTCCTGGGTGGCAAGATCGGCGCGGCCGGCTTCCTCATAGACCCTCGCCGATTCCTCGCGCTGCTTGATCATCTTGGCGAGCAGGCCGAGCAGTTCGTCGTCGGAAAGCGGGTCCTTGCCATGGCCGCGCGCCTCGATGTCGCGGTCCTTGATCGCGGCATTGACGAGGCGCAGCGTGCCGAGGCGCCGCTTGTCCTGAGCCTTCATGGCCTCTTTCAGCGAGGTGTTGATGTCGTCGCGCAGCACGTTGGCCAGCCTTCCTGCAAACCGCGAGCCGGCGCGCCAGAGCCCGCTTCCGGGGCCGCACGCCGCTCGCGCCAATGGATGTTCGCCCCATGGGATCTCGGCCCATTCCGGCGGTCGCCGCTTCCTGTCCGGATGCGCCTCGCCCGGGTTCCGGCGCAGCCATCCGCAATTCGTGGGCCAGATACGCAGCGGGGAGGCTGGCATCCGGCGCGGCAACGGACTAATTAGGGCACACGATGACAGGGAACAAGATCAATGAACGGTAGCGCTGAACAGCACACCGGCGATGAGGTGTGGGCCGAGCCGCTCGCAACCGCCGTCCTCGTCCTGGCCGATGGCACGGTCCTCGAAGGCTTCGGCCTCGGCGCCACCGGCCAGGCGGTGGGCGAAGTCTGCTTCAACACCGCCATGACCGGCTATCAGGAAGTGCTGACCGATCCGTCCTATGCCGGGCAGATCATCACCTTCACCTTCCCCCATATCGGCAATGTCGGCACCAATGAGGACGACGTCGAGACCATCTCGATGGCCGGCGCCTCCGGGGTGCGCGGCGTGGTGCTGCACTCCGCCATCACCGACCCGTCGAACTACCGCGCCACGCGCCATTTCGACGCGTGGCTGAAGGCGCGCGGCATCATCGCCATTTCCGGTATCGACACCCGCGCGCTGACCGCGCTGATCCGCGACGGCGGCATGCCCAACGCGGTGATCGCCCATGCGCCGAACGGCCAGTTCGACCTGCCGGCGCTGAAGGCGGAGGCCGCCGCCTGGCCCGGCCTCGAAGGCATGGACCTGGTGCCGATGGTCACCTCCGCCCAGCGCTTTTCCTGGGACGAGACCACCTGGACCTGGCCGGACGGCTTCGGCCGGCAGACCGCGCCGGCCCACCATGTCGTCGCCGTCGACTACGGCATCAAGCGCAACATATTGCGCCTGCTGGCCCGCGCCGGCTGCCAGGTCACGGTGGTGCCCGCCACCACCTCGGCGGAGGAGATTCTCGCCCTCCAGCCGGACGGCGTGTTCCTTTCCAACGGTCCCGGCGACCCGGCGGCGACCGGCGCCTATGCGGTGCCGGTGATCCGCGAGATCATCGCGCGCGGCGTGCCGACCTTCGGCATCTGCCTCGGCCACCAGATGATCGGCCTCGCGGTCGGCGGCCGCACGGTGAAGATGCACCAGGGTCATCACGGCGCGAACCACCCGGTGAAGGACAACACCACCGGCAAGGTCGAGATCACCTCGATGAATCATGGCTTCGCGGTCGACCGCGACAGCCTGCCGGCCACCGCCACCGAGACCCATGTCTCGCTGTTCGACGGCTCCAATGCCGGCATCGCGCTGACCGACCGCCCGGTGTTCTCGGTGCAGTACCACCCCGAGGCGAGCCCCGGCCCGCAGGACAGCCACTACCTGTTCGACCGCTTCGTCGAGATGATCGCGAACAACAAGAGGGCGGCCTGAGCGGGCCTCTTCCGCCACCGGGAGGGACGCCGGCAAAGGGCGCCCTTCCCCCGCGAGGGAATCTGGTTTAAGGGAAGCCCCCAATTGCGGGGCGTGACCCCGCCCAGAAAGTTCAATCCGGGTCCGCCCAAGGACGCGTTCTCGACGCGTCCTTTTTCGTGCGCCCGGACAATGCGCGAGCCGCACGGGACCCGATGCCGAAACGCACAGACATCTCCACCATCCTCATCATCGGCGCCGGCCCCATCGTCATCGGGCAGGCCTGCGAGTTCGACTATTCCGGCACCCAGGCGTGCAAGACGCTGAAGGCCGAGGGCTACCGGGTGGTTCTGGTCAATTCCAATCCGGCGACCATCATGACCGACCCGGATCTGGCCGACGCCACCTATATCGAGCCGATCACCCCGGAAATCGTCGCCAAGATCATCGCCCGGGAGCGCCACGCCGTCCCCGGCGGCTTCGCCCTGCTGCCGACCATGGGCGGCCAGACCGCGCTCAACTGCGCGCTGTCGCTGCGCAAGATGGGCGTGCTGGACGAATATGACGTCGAGATGATCGGCGCCACCGCCGAGGCCATCGACAAGGCCGAGGACCGCGAGTTGTTCCGCGACGCGATGACCCGGATCGGCCTCGACACGCCGCGCTCGCGCCAGATCAAGACCCTGCCGCAGGCGCTGGAGGCGCTGGACGAGATCGGCCTGCCGGCCATCATCCGCCCGTCCTTCACCATGGGCGGCCAGGGCGGCGGCATCGCCTACAACAAGTCGGAATATATCGAGATCATCGAGCGCGGCATCGACGCCTCCCCCACCAACGAGGTGCTGGTGGAAGAGAGCGTGCTGGGCTGGAAGGAATACGAGATGGAGGTCGTCCGCGACAAGGCGGACAACTGCATCATCGTCTGCTCGATCGAGAACATCGACCCGATGGGCGTCCACACCGGCGATTCCATCACCGTCGCTCCGGCGCTGACGCTGACCGACAAGGAATACCAGATCATGCGCGACGCCTCGCTGGCGGTGCTGCGCGAGATCGGCGTCGAGACCGGCGGCTCCAACGTGCAGTTCGCCATCGACCCGGAAACGGGCCGGATGATCGTCATCGAGATGAACCCGCGTGTCTCGCGCTCCTCGGCGCTGGCCTCCAAGGCGACCGGCTTTCCCATCGCCAAGGTCGCCGCGCGCCTCGCGGTCGGCTACACGCTGGACGAGATCGCCAACGACATCACCGGCGGCGCCACCCCGGCCTCGTTCGAGCCGACCATCGACTATGTCGTCACCAAGATTCCGCGCTTCGCCTTCGAGAAGTTCCCCGGCGCCGAACCGACGCTGACCACTTCGATGAAGTCGGTCGGCGAGGCGATGGCGATCGGCCGCACCTTCCAGGAATCGCTGCAGAAGGCGCTGCGCTCGCTGGAAACCGGGCTCACCGGCCTCGACGAGATCGAGATCGAGGGCCTCGGCCTCGGCGACGACCGGAACGCGGTGCGCGCCGCGCTCGGCACCCCCACGCCGGACCGCCTGCTCAAGGTGGCGCAGGCCATGCGCCTCGGCCTTGACGACGCGGCCATCCACGCCGGCTGCAGGATCGACCCGTGGTTCCTCGAACAGATCCGCGAGATCGTCGACACCGAGGCCAAGGTCCGCGCCCACGGGCTGCCGAAGACCGCCGGCGCCTTCCGCCGGCTCAAGGCCATGGGCTTCTCCGATTCGCGCCTCGCCGGCCTCGCCCGCCTCTCGGAAAGCGACGTGGCGGCGCGTCGCCGCGCGCTGGACGTGCGCCCGGTCTACAAGCGCATCGACACCTGCGCCGCCGAGTTCGCGGCCCCCACCGCCTATATGTACTCGTCCTACGAGATGCCGTTCGCCGGCGTCCCGGCCGACGAATCGCGCCCCACCAACGCGAAGAAGGTCGCCATTCTCGGCGGCGGCCCCAACCGCATCGGCCAGGGCATCGAGTTCGATTATTGCTGCTGCCATGCCGCCTTCGCGCTGAAGGATGCGGGCTACGAGACCATCATGGTCAACTGCAACCCGGAGACCGTGTCGACCGACTACGACACCTCCGACCGGCTCTATTTCGAGCCGCTGACCGCCGAGGACGTGATCGAGATACTGGAGCGCGAGCGCTCCAGCGGCACGCTGCACGGCGTCATCGTGCAGTTCGGCGGCCAGACCCCGCTGAAGCTCGCCCGCGCGCTGGAAGAGGCGGAGATCCCGATCCTCGGCACCTCGCCGGAGGCGATCGACCTCGCCGAGGACCGCGACCGCTTCAAGACCCTGCTGGACAAGCTCAAGCTGCGCCAGCCGGCCAACGGCATCGCCTATTCGGTCGAGCAGGCGCGGCTGGTGACGGCCGAACTCGGCTACCCCCTCGTCGTGCGCCCCTCCTATGTGCTGGGCGGGCGGGCGATGCAGATCATCCACGAGGAAAGCCAGCTCGGCGACTACCTGCTGGAGACGCTGCCGGGGCTGGTGCCGAACGACATCAAGGCCCGCTACCCCAACGACAAGACCGGGCAGATCAACACGCTGCTGGGCAAGAACCCGCTGCTGTTCGACCGCTACCTCTCCGACGCCATCGAGGTGGATGTGGACTGCCTCGCCGACGGCAAGGATACCTTCATCTGCGGCATCATGGAGCACATTGAGGAAGCCGGCATCCATTCCGGCGATTCGGCCTGCTCGCTGCCGCCCTACTCGCTGTCGCCGGAGATGATCGCCGAACTGGAGGCGCAGACCCGCAAGATGGCGCTGGCGCTCGGCGTCGGCGGGCTGATGAACGTCCAGTACGCCATCAAGGACGGCATGGTCTTCGTGCTGGAGGTCAATCCGCGCGCCTCCCGCACCGTGCCCTTCGTCGCCAAGGTGGTCGGCCAGCCCTTCGCCAAGATCGCCGCCCGCATCATGGCCGGCGAGGCGCTGGCCTCGTTCGGGCTCAAGCCGTTCGCCGGCGACCATGTGGCGGTGAAGGAAGCGGTGTTCCCCTTCGCCCGCTTCCCCGGCGTCGACACGGTGCTCGGCCCGGAAATGCGCTCCACCGGCGAGGTGATGGGGCTCGACAGGTCGTTCCCCGTCGCCTTCGCCAAGAGCCAGCTCGGCGGCGGCACCAAGGTGCCGACCTCCGGCACCGTGTTCGTCTCGGTGCGGGACGGCGACAAGGCGCGCATCCTCGACGCGGCGCGGCTTCTTGTCTCGCTCGGCTTCAAGGTGATCGCCACCTCCGGCACCCAGCGCTTCCTGGTCGAGAACGGCGTGCCCAGCGCCAAGATCAACAAGGTGCTGGAAGGCCGCCCGCACATTGTCGACGCGATCAAGAACGGCGAGGTGCAACTCGTCTTCAACACCACCGAGGGCGCGCAGGCGCTCGCGGATTCGCGTTCGCTGCGCCGCGCCGCCCTCTTGCATAAAGTGCCGTACTACACCACGCTATCAGGAGCGATTGCAGCGGCGCGCGGGATCAAGGCCTATATTGGCGGCGATCTGGAAGTGCGGGCCCTGCAGGACTATTTCTAACCCGGTCGAGCCCGTCGGCGCCTCGCGGCGCGGGCGGCTTCCGGACATCACGATTAAGCCCGCGCGGGTGCTGAGACGAGGCCGATGGCCCTGATCAGGCACCCGCGGGGGCTTCGTTTGCTTTTGGGAGGTCAAGAACAGACCAATGGAAAAGATTCCGATGACCGCCGGCGGCCACGCCGCGCTGGAAGATGAACTCAAGCGCCGCCAGCAGGTCGAGCGTCCGCGCATCATCGAGGCCATCTCGGAAGCGCGCGCCCATGGCGACCTGTCCGAGAATGCGGAATACCACGCCGCCAAGGAACAGCAGGCGCTGAACGAGGGCCGCATCGCCGAGCTTGAGGACAAGCTGTCGCGCGCCGAGATCATCGACGTCGCCAGGCTCACCGGCGACACGGTGATGTTCGGCGCCACGGTCAAGCTGATCGACGAGGACACCGAGGAAGAGCGCGTCTGGCAGATCGTTGGCGACATGGAAGCCGACGCCAAGGCCGGGCGCATCTCCATTTCCTCGCCCATGGCCCGCGCGCTGATCGGCAAGAAGCTCGGCACCTCGGTGGAGGTGGTGACGCCCAAGGGCGCCCGCTCCTACGAGATCGCCGACGTCCGCTTCGCCTGACCGGCCGGGCGCATTCCCACATGACGGAGAAGGCGGCGATCGATCCGGCACGGCTCGAAGTCGTGGCGCCGAATTTCAAGCGCCGCCTCTCCGGCGTCACCTCGACGCTGGAGCGCGTGCTGCCCTATCAGGCGGGCGAAGTGGGCATCGCCGCCTTCGGGCCGGGGCTGGCGGAAGCCGTGCCCCGCATCGGCCTGGCCGACCTGCGCCATTTCTGGCGCCGGCCAGCCCGCCGTCCCGTCCGCATCTGGCACGCCCGGCGCAACGTGGAAATGCTGGCCGGCGTGGTGCTGCGCGATCTCCTGCGCATGAAGCTCGGGCTGGTCTTCACCTCCGCCTCGCAGCGCTGGCACACGCGCTGGAGCCGTTTCCTGATCTCCCGCATGGACGCGGTGATCGCCACCTCCGAGAAGACGGCGGGTTATCTCCAGCGCCCGTCCACCGTCATCCATCACGGCATCGACATGGGCAGCTTCGCCCCCGCGCCCGACAAGGCGCAAGCGCGCCGCGCCGTCGGCCTGCCGGGCGATCTCAGGATGATCGGCTGCTTCGGCCGCATCCGCGCCCAGAAGGGCACCGACGTGTTCGTCGACGCGCTGATCCGGCTGCTGCCCGATCATCCCGGCTGGGGCGGCGTGGTGCTGGGGCGGGCAACCTCCGCGCACACCGCCTTCTTCGCCGAGCAGCGGGCCAAGGTGGAGAAGGCCGGCCTCGCCGACCGCCTCCTCTTTCCCGGCGAGGTCGCGACCTCCGACATCGCCCGCTGGTACCGCGCGCTCGACCTCTATGTCGCCCCGCAGCGCTGGGAGGGCTTCGGCGTCACCCCGCTGGAGGCGATGGCCTGCGCCGTGCCGGTGGTGGCGACGCGGGTCGGCGCCTTCGAGGAACTGGTGATCGAGGGCGAGACCGGCGCCATCGTGCCGCCCGGCGATGTCGGCGAGATGGCCACCGCCGTGAAGGCCTTTCTGCAGCTTGACGAAGCAGCAGCGGCCGCAGTTGCGGTAGCCTCCCGGCACCACGTCGTCGCGACCCATTCGATCGAGGTCGAGGCGGCGAAGATCAACGCCGTCTACGAGCAGGTGTGGGCGTCCGCCTAGCGCGGCGGCGCGGCGAGCCCGAGCACCGGGGCGACGAGCCGGGCAATCTCCCCGCGCACGTCCAGCGTCGGCGGCTCCAGGTTTATCAACGAGTTAGCGAACTGTTCGGCGCCCACCGTGCCGAGCGGCAGGACGGCGAGGCTCGGGCCGAAGGACGGCGCCGCCCAGCTTTTCGCCGCCCAGGCGGAGATCGCCTCGCTGGCATAGCCATCATGCACCCTGGCCGAGCGCAGGCCGATGACCGGGCGCCGCGCCGTCAGCCCCTCGACCAGCATGCTCATGGAATCTTCAGTGACGACAACGGCATCCGCCCCGAACAGCGCCCGCACCGAGCCCGGTCCGGCGCCGCGGTAGTCGATGAACTCCGCCAGCACGCCCTCCCCGGCCAGTTGAGCGAAGCGCGTGCCGACCTCGTCCGGGGTGCGGCGCGAGGTGGTCACCCGCCAGCGCACGCCATGTTCGCGGGCGACCGCGCGGACCAGCGCGATCAGCGCATCCCATTCATTCTGCGGCCATTCCTTGCGATAGGCGGTGCCGCCGACCAGCAGCGCGATCTCCGCTCCCTTGAGGTCCCCCAGCGCGGCGAGCCGGCGCGGGGCGGGATAATCGGCCGGGTCGACAATGGAGGGGATCGGCGCCCAGGCCGAGCGCGGATTGCCCGCCGCGCGCGGCGAGGCGACGATCATCAGGCTGACCTCGCGCGTATCATAGCCGCCGATGCCGCCGGAATAGAGGAACGGCACGCCGCCGAACGCCCGGCTGAGGAGGATGCCCGCCGCGATGGTCGGCCGGCCCGAGCCGATGATCACATCCGGCTTTTCAAGGCTCTCCGCCTCGATGGCGTACATGGACCGGAGCCATTTGCGCGCGTCGCTTCCATAGCGGCGCATGATGAATTTGCGCACATCGTCATGGGCGAACCAGGTGGGACGGATGTCGAGCCGCGCCACCTCGGTGGGGGCGAGCCGCCCGACCGCCAGCGCGACGCCTTCGGCCTGGTTGAAATGCCCCGGCTTCTTGTCACGCAGGACCAGCAGTTTCACCGGCGCGCCCCGAACAGCTTGCGCCGCGCCGAGCGGGTCAGCTTCTGCGTGCGGTAGATCACCCGCTCGCGCGCCCGCACGGCGAGGCCGGTGAGCCCCCTCACCTCGCCGTCCCAGGTCTTGAAGGCGACGCGGGCGCGGCGGTGGATCGGCATCTCGCGGATGTCAGGGAAATGCGGCTTGAGCCGCGCCAGCCACCAGTCCGCGCCATGCTGCGAGACATGGGCGTTGCGCCCGTCGGAAAGCAGCATCTTGGCCGGGCCGGTGTCGATGACGAACAGCGCGTGCGCGGCGGAGGCGGCGATGGCGGCGAGCACCGCGTCGATCTCCTCGTCGGGGATATGCTCCATCACGTCGACATTCACCGCCAGTTCCACCCGCTTGCCCGGCAGGGTGGAAATCTCCGGGATCGCCGGATCGTAGCGATGGATCTCGGCAATGCCCGCCTTGGCGGCGATGAGAAAGGCCAGATTGCTCTGGCCACAGCCGAAATCGATCAGCGAGGAGGGTCGAAGCGCCATGATGTGCGGCAGCATGTCGGCCAGCGCGTGCCGCGCCGTGGCGCCATAGCGGTGGCGCGCATGCAGCTTCGCATATTCGTCGACCAGACTATGTGCCATCCCTAGGCTCCGAAAACGCGTCGCTTGAGCTTGCCGAAGAACCGCCGCAGCTTGCGCCCGCGCTTTTCCACCTTGCGTCCGAACCTGGTCTTCAGCGGCACGGAGGCGAAGGGCGTGCGGGCGCGGTAGGCGAGAAACAGCTCGCGCGCGGGGTGGTTGCAGTCGGTGTAGTTGGGTTTCACCTGCCCGATGAAGTGGACGATACGGGCCTCGCGCCAGATCGCCGGATCGTCGGTGTAGACGCCCTTCTCCAGCCGGCGGTGCAGGTTCCAGCGCTCGTCGAGCGGCAGCCACGCGCCCTGAAGCGCGCCGTTGAGCGCGTCCTGGTCCATCATCGGCAGGGTGGGATGGTCGTTGATGAAGTCGATCGTGCGCTCGGACACGCGCTCGCGCCGCCAGGCGTCGAGGTCGATCAGCAGCACGCCGCTGTTGAAATAACGCATCGCCTCCGGCAGCCCGATGTCGCGATTGCGCTTGGCGTGGCGCTCGGGCACCTGGCGGGCGATGTCGTCCACCGCCGCCAGCGCGAAGCCCTGCATCGGCAGGGTGGCGAGCGGAGCCAGCGGCGCGTTCACCAGCGTGTCGCAGTCGATGTAGAACAGCCGCCCGGTGGCCTCGGCGAGGCTCAGCGGCATCAGGATGCGGGCATAGGCGGTGCGCGAGAGGTGGTGGTTGACCGGCCGCGCGGCGAAATGCCGGACCATGTCGTCGGTCAGGTCGACGAAGACGATGTTGGCGAGGCCATAGGCGGCGGCGAGGCGCGCCTTGTCCTGTTCGCTGACCGCGTCGCAGAACACGTGGACCGAGGTGAAATCGCCCGCCGCCTTGTCGGCGAGCGAGGCGAGCATCACGCCGGTCAGCTCGACATAGGCGGTGTCGGTCGCGGTGGCGACGATCAAGCGGATTCCCCTTCCATCGGCACGACCGCGCTGTCCTTGGTCTGCTTCAGCGTGAGCGCCGTTTTCACGTTGCGCACATTCGGCGCGCCGGTCAGCTCCAGCACGAAGTTCTGGAAGGTGCGAAGGTCCGGGGCGACGCAGAGCAGGATGAAGTCGGTTTCGCCGGAGAGCATCCAGCAGGCGCGCACCAGCGGCCAGCGCTCCACCTGCGCGGCGAAGGCGGAGAGGTCGCCCTCCGCCTGGCTGACGAGGTGCACCATGGCGAAGGCCATCAGGTCGAAGCCGAGCTTCTTCTCGTCGAGAAGCGCCCGGTAGCCCTTGATGATGCCCTCTTCCTCCAGCGAACGGACGCGGCGCAGGCAGGGCGGCGCGGAAACGCCGACCCGCTGGGACAGCTCCACATTGGTAATGCGGCCATCGCCTTGCAACTCGCGCAGGATGTTCCAGTCGATGGCGTCGATGCGGCGAACCAAGGGGCGTCTCCGTGTGCGGCGGCCGAGGCGGCGCGCCTTCGGCCGCGACGATAGAGCAGCGGCCGGCGAGAGCAATTATCTTGCGCGCGGGCCTCGCGCAATCTTCCTTCTGGAAAACTAATGGATAGCAGGCGTCTGCCTTGCGGTTGCCCAGGTCAGCCCCTACATTTTCGCATGGCTTACGCGGCGTCCTTTGCATGGCGCTCATGCGCATGCCATCCGGCCTGATTTCCCGATCCGGCGACGCACGTCGCCGCAACACAGCGAGCCTCCCATGTCGGCCCCCTCCATCAGCCCGGCCAACCACGCCAAGGTCCTGATCATCGGCTCGGGCCCGGCGGGCTACACGGCCGCCGTCTATGCCGCCCGGGCGATGCTTGAGCCGGTGCTGATCCAGGGCATCCAGCCCGGCGGCCAGCTCACCATCACCACCGATGTCGAGAACTATCCCGGCTTCGCCGATCCGATCCAGGGCCCGTGGCTGATGGAGCAGATGCAGGCCCAGGCCGAGAAGATGGGTACCCGCATCGTCAACGACCTGGTAACGCGGCTCGACCTCTCCTCCCGCCCGTTCCGCGCCGAGACCGATTCCGGCACGGTGTGGATCGCCGAGACCGTCATCCTCGCCACCGGCGCGCAGGCCCGCTGGCTCGATCTCGATTCCGAGCAGGCCTATCGCGGCCATGGCGTTTCCGCCTGCGCCACCTGCGACGGCTTCTTCTACCGCGGCAAGGAAGTCGTCGTGGTCGGCGGCGGCAACACCGCGGTCGAGGAAGCCCTGTTCCTCACCAATTTCGCCTCAAAGGTGACGGTGGTGCACCGGCGCGACAGCTTCCGCGCCGAGAAGATCCTGCAGGAGCGCCTGTTCGCCCACCCCAAGGTGGAGGTGGTGTGGAACGCCGCCCTGCATGAGGTGAAGGGTCAGCACGAGCCGCCCAAGGTCACCGGCGTGGTGCTGAAGGATGTCGTCACCGGCGCGCTTTCCGAGCGGGCGGCGGATGGCGTGTTCATCGCCATCGGCCACGCCCCGGCGACCGACCTCGTTCAGGGCCAGCTCAAGCTCAAGCCGAGCGGCTATGTCTGGACGGTGCCCGATTCCACCCAGACCTCGGTCGAGGGCGTGTTCGCCGCCGGCGACGTCGCCGACGACATCTTCCGCCAGGCGGTGACCGCCGCCGGCATGGGATGCATGGCCGCGCTGGAGGTCGAGCGCTTTCTCGCCGCCCGCGAGCCACTCGCGCAAGCCGCCGAATGAACGAGGGCCCCCGCCGGATGGACAACAAGGCCAATCGCGCCCGCGACATGGACTGGGACAAGCTCAAAGTGTTCCACGTCGCGGCGGAGGCCGGCTCCTTCACCCATGCGGGCGAAGCTCTCGGCCTGTCGCAATCGGCGGTGAGCCGGCAGGTCTCGGCGCTGGAGCAGGAACTCAACATCCCGCTGTTCCACCGCCATGCGCGCGGGCTGATCCTGACCGAGCAGGGCGACCTGCTGTACCGCACCGCGCACGAAGTCTTCATGAAGCTGGAGGCGGCGCGGGCCAAGCTGACCGACTCGCGCGAGAAGCCGAACGGCGAATTGCGCGTCACCACCACGATGGGCCTCGGCACCCACTGGCTGACGGCGCGGATCGGCGAGTTTCTCGAACTCTATCCCGACATCCGCATCACGCTGATCCTTACCGACGACGAACTCGACCTTGCCATGCGCGAGGCCGATGTCGCCATCCGCCTGCGCCAGCCGGTGCAGCCGGACCTGATCCAGCGCAAGCTGTTCACCGTGCATTTCCACGCTTTCGCCTCGGCCGAATACCTCAAGCGCAACGGCCACCCGCGCACGCTGGACGAGCTCGACAAGGACAAGCACCGCATCATCCTGCTCGGCGGCCCCATCCCCTCCTATTTCCAGGGGCTGAACTGGCTGGAACGGGCCGGGCTGGAGGACGACCAGGAAGGCCGCATGCCGGCGCTCTCGGTCAACAACGTTCTCGGCCTCAAGCGGGCGGTGGAACGCGGCGTCGGCATCGGTATCGTGCCGGACTACCTGCTGGAGGATTCCGCCACGCTGGTGCAACTCTTCCCCGAGCGCACCACGCCGACGCTGGAGGCGTATTTCGTCTACCCCCAGGAAATGCGCTCGGTGGCGCGTATCCAGGTGTTTCGCGACTTCCTCGTCGCCAAGGCGCAGCGCTGGAGCTTCTGAGCCGCCCTCATTGGGTCGCCCTCATTGCGCCGGCAACTGTTCCGCCACTTCGCGGGCGACATAGTCGCCGGCGTGGCGCCAGCCCTCGTCATTGTCGCCGCGAAAGCTCAGCAGCCGCTCGAACACCAGCTTTCCCGTGTCGGCATCGAGCACCGCCACCCGCAGGGACAGGATCAGCGTGCTCATCTTGTGCACGCTGCCCACCAGCAGGAAGCCCGCCCCCGCCTGCCTGGCGCGCTGGCGCAGCACCTCCACCCCCTCCGCATCCAGCCGGCAGGCGGCCTCGCAAGGCAGCGGCAGGCTCTCAAGGCTCCCTTCCCGCCCGATATCCGCCCGCACCCCTTCGGTGAGCCCCCGGCGGCGGTCCTCATGCACCGCGCGCTGGTCCCCCGCCTCGCCGGACGAATCGGTGAAGCCGATATCGGCCACCGCGACCAGCGCCGACGCACCCGCACTGCCCGGCGCGAGCAGCAGCGGCAGTGACAGGACGACGCAGCCAAACGCCGTGACGAGGCGAAAAACGGGCATGGCATTCCTCCGTGCTGCGGCCGCTCTGCGGCGGCGGTTGGCGTAATGAGGCGCCAATCCGCCAGTTTGCACAAGACTCGAGGGCAGCCGGAGGTAATCGGCAGCTCAATTTACGGGCAATGACAGGCGTAAGAAAGGTTCAATGCAATAACGCATGCCTGCCATGCGGGCATAATTCATTGCAGAATGCCCGGTCTTTGACCATATGGAGGGAGACACCGAGACGTTTCCCCGTTTCGGCTGTTCCCCTCTGGAAGGTTCGCCGCTTCGGCGGCGAAAACTTGGCCGGGTCCTTTTGGATCCGGCCATTTTCTTTTTCGTTCCTGCCGCCGCCGCAAATGAAAACGGCCGGCACCAGGGGGCCGGCCGTTTCATCTTCCGTCGGCCGTCTCTTACATGAACAGCTTGTTGCCTTCGCCCGCGAGGCCCTTGTAGAGGCCCGCGACCTCTTCGCCATAGCCATTATAGATCAGCGTCGGGCGGCGCTCGCCGGTGCCGATGTCGCGCTCGGTGGCCTGGCTCCAGCGCGGATGCGGCACCGCCGGGTTCACATTGGCCCAGAAGCCGTATTCCCGGCCCTGCACCTGCTCCCACAGCCCGACCGGCCGCTCCGCGACGAAGGAGATGCGCACGATCGACTTCACCGACTTGAAGCCGTATTTCCACGGCACGGCGAGGCGCAGCGGCGCACCGAACTGGTTGGGCGCGGGCTTGCCGTAAATGCCGGTGACCAGAAAGGCGAGGTCGTTATTGGCCTCCGCCATGGTGAGCCCGTCAATATACGGCCAGGGGTAGATGAAGCGCCGCTGGCCGAGCGCCACTTCCGGGTTCATAAAGGTCTCGAAGCGCACATATTTGGCGCCCGACAGCGGCTTGGCATAGGCGACGAGCGCCTTCACCGGAAAGCCGGTCCACGGCACGGTCATCGACCATGCCTCGACGCAGCGATGGCGGTAGATGCGCTCCTCCAGCGACATGGCACGGATGAGGTCGTCGATGCCGACCTCGCGCGGCGTCTCGACCATTCCGTCGATCTTCACCGTCCACGGCCGGCGCGGCATGCGCGCGGCGACGTCGGCGATCTGGTAGGCGGAGCGCTCGGAGCCGAATTCGTAGAAGTTGTTGTAGTTGCCGGAAATCTCCTCCGGCGTGATCGGCCGGTCGCCGGCGGTGAAGGCGGGGTTCTTGCGCGCCGGGTAGAGATCCCGGGTCGGGTCGTTGGCCGGGTCGCCGGGGGCCGGCGCGGCATCGGCGAACGGGGAGAGCGCCGCGGACAGGCCGGCGACCCCCAGCAGGCCGACGCCCGCGCCGAGCAGGTTGCGGCGGGACAGATAGGTGGCTTCGGGCGTGACCGCGCTCTCTGGCAGGTCCCAGGACCGGCGACGGCGTATCGGCATGGCAGGCTCCTCTTGGATGACAAGGAGAGTACGCTGGAACCGGCCGGTTTATTTCAGACGCTGTTTCAATTTCTCGTGCAAAATGAAAGAAGGCCCGGCGGGATGCGCCGGGCCTCGGGGCTTTTTCAGCTTATGCCGGCGCGGTCCCGTGGGACCGGGCGCCGCTCGGTTCACTTGGAAACGAGGCGCAGGTCGCCGACGCCGAGCGCGACATTGACGCCGGTCTGGCCTTCGATGCTGACCGGCTGCAGGGCGATGGTCTTGTTCGAGCCGCCGACCAGCACGTTGCCGGCCACGCCGACGCCGAGCGCCACGCTGCCGGAGACGCCGACATAGGTGCCGTCGAGATCGGACGAGCGCACGCCCCTGGACGGCGCCAGCACGCTCCACAGCAGGATGTTGCGGCCGGTCACGCCGAGGTCGAGACCCCAGCGGCGAATGCTGCCTTCATAGGCGTACTTCTTGCCGCGGACGCTGGTGAAGGTGCAGGCGAGCGTACGCTTGGAACCGATGATGAAGCTCACCGACTTCGAACCCGTGCAGGCAAGCGAACCGGCCTCGACCCGCTTGGTCTGGGCGGACGCGGGCGCGGCGACCAGGGTGGCGGCGCCGGCAACAAGCGCAGTGGCGAGCAGCCCGCGCGACAGAACAGTACGGAACATGCAGATCTCCTGACGATGGCGCGCAGCCGGCTCTCGGGAACCGGCGCCCCCCGCCCCTTGGCGCTTGCCGGCCGGGGCGCGCCTCCCGGCCGGTCAATACCCTTCTACCTCAGCGGAGCGAGCCGCAGAAGCGCTGGATTCGCAGGCACGCCTCCTCCAGATCCTTGGTGGAGGTCGCGTAGGAAATGCGGAAGGCCGGCCCGAGACCGAAGGCCGAGCCATGCACCACCGCCACGCCCTCGGCCTCCAGCAGTTCGGAGGCGAAGGTCTCGTCGGTGTCGATCACCTTGCCGCCCGCCGTCGCCTTGCCGATCAGCCCGGCGCAGGAGGGGTAGACATAGAACGCGCCTTCCGGCTTCGGGCAGGTGAGGCCGGTGGCCTGGTTCAGCATCGAGACCACGAGGTCGCGGCGTTCCTTGAACACCTTGTTATTGGCGACGATGAAGTCCTGCGGCCCGTTCAGCGCCTCGACCGCCGCCCACTGGGCGATGGAGTTGGGGTTCGAGGTCGACTGCGACTGCAGCGTGCCGATGGCCTTGATCAGCGCCTGCGGACCGGCGGCATAGCCGATGCGCCAGCCGGTCATGCAATACGCCTTGGAGACGCCGTTCATGGTCAGCGTGCGATCATAGAGCGCCGGCTCGACCTGCGCCGGGGTGACGAACTCGAAGTCGTCGTAGACGAGGTGCTCATACATGTCGTCGGTAAGAATCCAGACATGCGGGTGCTTCACCAGCACGTCGGTGAGCGCCTTCATCTCGGTCCGCGAATAGGCCGAGCCGGTCGGGTTGGACGGCGAGTTGAAGATCAGCCACTTGGTCTTCGGCGTGATCGCGGCTTCGAGCATCTCGGGCTTCAGCTTGAAATTGTCCTCGAGCTTCGTCTCCACCGGCACCGGGGTGCCGCCGCAGAACTGCACGATATCGGGATAGCTGACCCAGTACGGCGCCGGGATGATCACCTCGTCGCCGGCATCGACGGTCGCCACCAGCGCGTTGAACAGCACCTGCTTGCCGCCGGTGCCGACGGTGACCTGGCTCGTCGTGTAGTCGAGGCCGTTCTCGCGCTTGAACTTGGCGACGATCGCCGCCTTCAGCTCGGGAATGCCGTCCACCGCGGTGTAGCGGGTCTGGCCGTCGCGGATCGCCTTGATGGCGGCTTCCTTGATGTTGTCCGGCGTCTCGAAATCGGGTTCGCCGGCCGCGAGCGCGATCACGTCTCGCCCGGCCGCTTTCAGCTCGCGCGCCTTGTTGGAAATGGCGATGGTCTGCGAGGGATTGATGCGCTTCAGGGCGGCGGATATCAGGCTCATGGCCGGTCTCCCGTGAGGTGTTTTGCGCGCGACAACTAGTCGAGCCCTTGCGCCCCGGCAAGCGATTCCCTACCTGCGAGCGGCGTCGGCACCGCGATTTCCTGAAGCGGTGCCTTTCGAGACCGATCTGCCGGAGTTTTCTGCATGCTCAAGATCTACGCCATGCAGAGTTCCGGCAACTCCTACAAGGTGCGGCTGCTGCTCTCCCGGCTCGGCCTGCCGTTCGAGCTGGTCGATGTCGACCTGCTGCGCGGGGAGAACCGCACGCCCGAATTCCTGATGAGGAACCCGGAAGGCCGGGTGCCGCTGCTGGAACTGCCGGGCGGACGCTACCTGCCGGAATCCAACGCCATCCTGTTCTACCTCGCCGACGGCACGCCATTGCTGCCCAACGATCCGCTGGGGCGGGCGGAGGCGCTGCGCTGGATGTTCTTCGAGCAGCACAGCGTCGATTCCTCCATCGGCGCGGCGCGCTTCTGGCTCAGGCTGGTGCGCGGCGGGCGCGACCTGCGCACCCACGACATCGACCGCTGGATGGAGGAAGGCTATGCCGCGCTGGGCGTCATGGAACGCCACCTCGCACGCCGCCCCTTCTTCATCGACGGCACCCTGACCGTCGCCGATATCGCGCTCTATGCCCATACCCATCTGGCACAGGAAGGCGACTTCGATCTCGGCTCCTTCCCGGCCCTGCGTGGCTGGCTCGACCGGGTGGCGGCACAGCCCGGCCATGTCGGCATGGAGTGGCGCCCGGAAGACGTCGCCCGACAGGTTAACATCGCTTAACCAATTGCCTCGAAATGGCCCCGAAATGGCACCGGCTTGCGCAAACCGGCGTCCAGCCGGAGCCGCCTTCCCCTCCCAACTTACCGTCACCAAAGGGGCACCAGCCCGGACGGATCGAAGGGAGTTCGCCATGTCGGACCAGATGTCGAGCCAGATACCTGCCTCCCCAGCGCCCCGCAGCGGCAAGGCCGACGCGACGCGCCATACGGCTGGCCGGCGGCTGCGACGTGCCGCCATGGAAGCCGGCGTCGTATTGTCGCTGACCTTCGCCATCGTCGCTGTGCTGTGCATGTTCGGCCTGCAGCGGGCTTCCGCCTTCGAGATCACCCATGGTGCCGCCTCGGACGGGCGCCTTGCTGTCGGCGCCGTGCTGCTGGCGGCCTTTGTCGGCCTGTGCGGCCTCACCACCTTCATGCTGCGCAACACGCTGCAGAGCGCCGGCCAGTGGTCCCGTATCGACCGGCGGCAGGGCTGAAATCAGCCGGTGACCGCCGGGCGCGCCGCCGCGCCCCGTCCCTGTTCCGTAACGGCATTATGCGGCTGTCGCCGGTTGGCGCGCTGCGCCAGGTGCTCTAACCATACGGTTCGGAATCGAACCCGGAGCGCCCCGTGAGTCCGCCGATACACACCCTGGTCCGTGTCCTGGCCGGTGTCCTGGCCCGCCCTCCGGCCAGCTTCGCCGGCCGGCTGCTCGCCTCACTCGTCCTGGTGACCTGCCTTGCCGCCACGCCGGCCGCCGTTCCGGCCGCCGCGCAATCGCTGCAGGCGCCGGTGCAGGTGCCCTCCTCCATCGGCCCGCTGAGTGTCGAGACCGTCGCCGGGGGGCTGCGCAGCCCCTGGGGCCTCGCCTTCCTGCCCGACGGCCGCATGCTGGTGACCGAGCGGCCCGGGGCGTTGCGCATCGTCAGCAGGAGCGGCACCGTCTCCGCCCCGGTGGCCGGCGTGCCGCCGGTGTTCGCCCGCGGACAGGGCGGCCTGCTCGATGTGGCGCTGGCGCCGGATTTCGATAGTAGCCGGCTTATCTTCCTCTCCTATGCCGAGCCGCGCGAGGGCGCCTCCGGCACTTCGGTGGCGCGCGGGCGGCTGGTCGAGATGGGCGGCGACGCCCGGCTGGAGGATGTCGAGGTGATCTTCCGCCAGTCGCCGGCGGCGGGCGGCAGCAATCATTACGGCTCGCGGCTGGTCTTCGCCCGCGACGGCACGCTCTTCGTCACGCTGGGCGACCGCTACTCGCAGCGCGAGCAGGCGCAGAATCTCTCCAACCACATCGGCAAGATCGTCCGCATTACCCCGGATGGCACGGCGCCGAACGATAACCCGTTCCGCGGGCGCAACGGCGCGCGGCCGGAGATCTGGAGCTACGGCCACCGCAACGTGCAGGGGGCGGCGCTCGACCCCGCCACCGGACGGTTGTGGACCATCGAGCACGGCGCGCGCGGCGGCGACGAGTTGAACCGTCCGCAGGCCGGCAGGAACTATGGCTGGCCGGTCATTTCCTATGGCCGCGACTATTCCGGCGCCAAGATCGGCGAAGGCACGGAAAAGCCGGGGATGGAACAGCCGGTGAAATACTGGGACCCCTCTTTCGCCCCCTCGGGCCTCGCCTTCTACACCGGCACGCTGATGCCCGAATGGAAGGGCGACCTGTTCGCCGGTGGCCTCGCCGGCACGCGGCTGGTGCGGCTGCGGCTCGACGCGGCGCGCGAACGCGTCACCGGGGAGGAAGTACTGCTTGGCGGCCTCAATGCCCGCATCCGCGACGTCCGCCAGGGACCGGACGACGCGCTGTGGCTGCTCACCGACGATCCCTCCAACGGGCGCCTGCTGCGCGTCGCCCCGGCGGACTGAGCCTCACGTCCATTTCTGGAAGATGAAGAACGCGCCCAGCGCGATGAAGCCGAAGCCGATCAGGTGGTTCCAGTGGAACGGCTCCTTCAGCCACAGCACCGAGAAGCCGGCGAACACCACCAGGGTGATGACTTCCTGCATGGTCTTGAGTTCCACCGTCGAATAGACCGCGGAGCCGTAGCGGTTGGCCGGCACGGCGAGGCAGTACTCGAAGAAGGCGATGCCCCAGCTCGCCAGTATGGCGATCAGCAGCGGCGACGATTTGTGCTTGAGATGGCCGTACCAGGCGAACGTCATGAAGACGTTGGAGGCGAACAGCAGCAGGATCGGCGTCAGCGTGGGCGGCAGCAGCGACGACAGAGCGGGCATGGGGGGATTCCGGTTGCGATGCGCCGAGCATCACCGCCGGCCGGCCGCCGTCAATGGCCGGCTTCCGTGGGCCTCACAGTTCGGCCCAGTGGCGCAGCAGGTTGTGATAGACATTGGCCAGCGACAGCACGCTGGGGTCGTCGTCCGGCAGCCTCGCCCGCGTGCCCATGATGGCGCGGTCGAGGTCATAGAGCATGGTGCGCCGCTCCTGGTCCTTGATCATCGACTGTGACCAGAAGAACGAGCCCCAGCGGCTGCCGCGGGTGATCTCGTTGACGCTGTGCAGGCTGGCGGCGGGATAGACCACCGCGTGCCCCGCCGGCAGCTTCACCTCATGAGCGCCATAGGTGTCCTCGATGACGAGTTCGCCGCCGTCATATTCCTCCGGCGCGGTCAGGAAGATGGTGGTGGAGACATCCGCCCGCATCCGCATGCCGGTGCCGGGAACGGCGCGGATCGAGCCGTCGACATGGGCGCCGAACTTCATGCCGACATCGTAGCGGTTGAACATCGGCGGCAGCACGCGCAGCGGCATCACCGCCGAATTGAAGATCGGGTTGCGCCCCAGCGCCCGCAGCACGATGTCGCCCAGCTCGGCCGCCTCTTTCGACTCCACCGGAATCTGCAGGTTGAGCTTGCTCAGCGCCGCCTGCTGGCCGGCGGTGACGCGCCCGTCCACCCATGGCGAGGCCTCCAGCACGCGCCGGCAACGGGCCACTTCATCGGGGGTCAGGATGTCCGGAATCTGGATCAGCATCGCTCGGTCCGTTCAACGAAAAGAGGGGGAAAGCCGGCACAGCGGCCTTCCCCCGAGATGCGACGGTCACGTCGTGATCGCGGCGATCAGAAGGTCGCCCCCACGGTGAGGGTAAAGGTGCGCCCGGCGGAAGGCACGGCGCGATTGCCCCAGCCGGCCGCGTAGTTCAGCTCGTCGGTCAGGTTGTAGGCGTTCAGCGCGATGCGGTAGTTCTCGTATTCGTAGGAAATGAGCGCATCCAGCGAGAAGGTTTCCGGGATGATCGCGGTGTTGGCGCTGTTGGTGTAGTACTCGCTGGCATAGGTTATGCCGCCGCCGATCATCAGCTTGCCCGGGACCTGCGTCAGCACGTCCTGGGTCAGCTCATAGGTGGTCCAGAGCGTGAAATTGTTCTCCGAGACGAAGGGCACGTCGTTGCCGATATAGCTCGCCGTCGTCGAGGTCTGGATCTCGCTGTCGTAATAGGCATAGGCGGCCTGGATGGTCCAGGCGCGGGTGATGTTGCCGGTCATGCCCAGCTCGACGCCCTGCACGCGCTGGTTCTCGCCGGTCTCGACGGTGTCGAAGGTGATGGGATCGACATAGTAGGCATTGCTCTTGTCGACCCGGAACAGCGAACCGGTGAAGCCGAGCCGTCCGTCCGGCGTCGAGACCTTGAAGCCGATCTCGTAGGTCTCGTTCTCTTCCGGCTCAAGGTTGTTCTGCGTCGGGTTGACCACGGTGATGTCGTTGGTCGGGAACATGCCCTGCGGCGAGTAGGAGCGCGCCCAGGAGGCATAGTAGGTCTGGTTCGCCGTCGGCTCCCAGATGACGCTCGCCTTCGGGCTGGAGAACTGGGTGGTGCTCTCGGCGTTGGTCCAGCTGTCGCTGCCGTTGGCGCAGGTGGCGCCCACGCACCAGAAGCTGTAGTCGGCCGAGTAGCTGTCGTAGCGGATACCGCCGAGGATCGAGAGCTGCTCGGTCAGCCAGATGCGGTCACTGACGAAGGCGCCGAAATCGGTTGCGGTCGACTCCCGCTGGCCATTGTTGCCGAGCGGGTTCGCGTAGAGGAAATAGCCGGTGGTGTTGGCGTAGATCGGGTTCCTGATGGTGGAGGTGCCCTTGTCGCCGGCCACCGAGATCAGCGTGCGCTCGTCGTCGACGATGTACATGTCGATGCCGGCCACCACTTCGTGGCGCAGGAAGCCGGTGTTGAACTTGGCGATGGCGGTGGTGACGTTCTGGCCCGACCAGCTGGTCTGGTCGAAGCCCGGATTGCCGCCGCCGAAGGAGATATCCGGGTTCCCGCCGTTCAGGAACTCATGGACGCAGCTGCCATCGTACTGCGCCTCGGTCGGCTCCTGACCACGCGCACCGCCGTTCGAGCAGCCCGGCACCGTGGTGGCGAAGTTGCGGGTGTAATAGCCGACGCGCGAATCGTTGGTGATGGTCAGCCAGTCGTTCACCTCGCGCCTGAAGTTGGCGGTGAACATGTTGGCTTCGGTGTCGTCGTGGTCCGTCACCTTGCCGTAGAAGGTGGAGCGCGGGACGCCCCACTCGGTCACCGGCTTGCCGAGCGAGCCGTAGCGCGCGACGTCGCCATATTTCGGCGTGACGATCGGCACGCCGTAATCGGGGGTGCGCGAGCCGTTCTGGTAGAGATAGTTCAGGTGCAGGGTCTGGTCGGTGCCGAGGCCGAAGCCGAGATCGGCCATGATGCCGTAGCGGTTCGATTCGACATGGTCGCGGTCGGCCACGTCCTGCTCGTTGACCATGCCGACGACGCGCAGGGCGGTGGTCTCGTCGAGCTGCTTGTTGATGTCGAACACGCCGCGATAGAGCGGGCCGGTACCGAACTGGCCCTCGATGTCGGTCTTGTCGCCGAGATGCGCCTGCTTGAGCGTGGAGTTGATCGCGCCGCCGGTGGTGCCGGCGCCGAAGCTCTCGGAAGACGGGCCCTTGAGCACCTCGACGCTCTCATAGGCGAAGCTGTCGCGCACATAGACGCCGAAATCGCGCAGGCCGTTGATGTAGACGTCGCCCTTGGACTGGAAGCCGCGGATGCGGAACTGGTCGCCATTCATGCCGCCGCCGCCCTCGCCAATGCCGACGGTGACACCCGGCACGTTGCGCAGCGCCTGTTCGAGCGTGGTCACGCCCTGTTCCTGCATGGTCTGCTGGGTGATGACCTGAACGGTCTGCGGGATGTCCTGGACCCGGCCGGGCAGGCGCGAAATGCCGGTCGTGGCCTCCAGCGTGTTCGCCTGCGCGTTTTCACCTTCGACCGTCACGGTCGGCAGTTCTTCCCCGGTGGCGGGCGTCGCCGCCTGCTGCGCCTGCGCGGCGAACATCGGCAGCGCCGACATGGTCACGGCGAGCCCCGCCGTCCAGGCCGCGTTGGGGGAAGTATCGCGCAGCGTCCTCAAGGTCTTCATCTGATCCCAGCCCCTTATGTTTCGTTTTTTTGCTCATATCCACGAATCCAAAGCGCTTCAAACGTTATGTTTTTTATGTGTTCCAACATAGACAAGGTAGAATAGCTAAAAACAGTAGTTTTTAATTATTCAAAACACAGCCTATACCCATCCCTCCAGAACATTTCGCTATTGAGATTATACGGAACAAGGATAATGAACGGCCCGTGCGCGCCAATACGGCCGCGCGGGCACGCGCAGAACGGCGGCAACGGCATGCGGGACGGCTGGATTTCCTTCACAGAGCTGACACAGATCGGCCCCGAACTGTTGCACGCGCGCATCAGTGAGAACCCCCGCCAGGCCGCCCGCTGGGTGGAGGCGGCGGCGCTGAACGGAATCGTCAATGCCCAGATCGCCTGGGGCCAGATGCTGGTGGACGGGCACGGCGTGGCGCGGGACCCCGAAGCCGCCCTGCGCTGGTTCCACGTCGCCGCCGCCGCTGGCAGCGCCGAGGGACTGAACATGGTCGGGCGGTGCCACGAACTCGGCTGGGGCGTGGCCGCCGATTCCGCGCGCGCGGCGCCCTATTATCGTCAGGCGGCGGAAGCCGGCCATGGCTGGGCGCAGTTCAACCTCGCCACGCTGCTGCTCGATGGCCGGGGCACCGTGGCCGACCGCGCGCAGGCGCTGCGCTGGTACGCGCGCGCCGCCCGGGGTGGAAATGCCAAGGCCATGACCATGGTCGGCCGCTATCTCGAACTCGGCTGGGACCGCCCGGCCCGGCCGGCGGCGGCGCTGCGCTGGTACCGGCGGGGCGCCGAGGGCGGCGACTACCGGGGCCAGTTCGACTATGCCCGCCTGCTGCTGGAGCGCACCGGGCGGCTCGACGTGGCCCGGATCTGGTTCGCCCGCTCCATCGAGGCCGGCGTGCCGGCCTTCTGCCGCCATGTCGGCGCAGCGTTGCGCGGCGCCCCCCACCCGCAACTGCACCGCCTCGCCCTGCGGGCGCTGGAACGGGCGGCGGAGAGCGGCGCGCCGCAGGATCTGCGCGCGCTCGGCGCCGGGCTGGCGCAGGGGCTCGGGGGACATCCCGACCCGCAGGGCGCGGCCCGCGCCTTCCGGCACGCCCGCGACGCGGAATCCGCCGGCCGCGCCGCCCTCGCCGCCCCCGCCACAGGGCGACCTTCGCGCGGCGCGCGGGCATGGCTGCGCGCCGCGCTGCGGGCGCTCGCCGCCGCGGCCCGGCAGCCGCGCGGCATCATCGGCAAATCATAGTATTCCGTGCCGCCTCTACGCGAAAACCAGGGTCCGGCCGGACACCGCCCGAGGCATGTCCCCGCCCTCCCAGCCGTGTCGCCAGGCGCGTCGCTCGCGGGCGGGTGTCTGTTCCTTCAAGGAACGCCTTTGCGCGACCGCGATTGCAAGGGAGTATCCATTGCCCCGCGAATCCGGTTTTCCCCATGCCCCATCTTCTCGTGCTTCTCAACGCCAATGCCGGCACCCTGCTCGACCGCGACGCCGAGGAGGTGCGCGCCCTGGTGGCCGACGGACTCGACGGCGAGGGGCGGACCGTCGAGGTCCACCTGCTGCGCGGCAAGGACCTGCTGAAGGCCATTCGCGGCTCCGGAACGGGTGCGCACGAGACCGTCATCGTCGGCGGCGGCGACGGCAGCGTGAGCCTGGCGGTGCAGAGCCTGGAAGGCACCGGCAAGACGCTGGGCATCCTTCCTCTCGGCACCCTCAACCTGCTGGCCACCGATATCGGCATGCCGCGCGAACTGCCCGCCGCCATCCTCGCCCTGCGCGGCGCGCAGGCGGCGGAGATCGACATCGCGACGCTGAACGGGCGGCGCTTCCACACCATTTCCGGCATGGGCTTCTTCAGCCAGATGGCCCGCGCCCGCGAAACCGCCCGCCGCTGGGGGCTCTGGCGCTTTCTCGCCGTCGCCATCGCCGCCGTCTACGCGCTGCGCCGCAGCGGGCGCTTCGACCTTGAGGTGACGGTGGACGGCGTGCCGCACCGCTTCGATGCCTTCGCCGCGCTGCTGTCGGTCAACCGCTTCACCGGCCCGGGCTGGCGGCGCAGCCGGCTCGACGAGGGCGTGCTCGAACTCACCGTCGCCGAGGATCGCGGCGCACTGGCGCTGCTGAAGGCGGGCGCCGACATGGTGACCGACAATTGGCGCGACAATCCCGGCATCATCAGCCTCACCGGCCGCGACATCGTCCTGCGCCGCCCCAACCGCGCCCGCAGCTGGGTCTCGACCGACGGCGAACTCGGCCGCGAGGCGATGCCGCTCACCTACAGGATCGTGCCGCGCGGGCTGAAGCTGCTAATCCCGCAGCGCGACGGAAGCGACCCCGAAACCGCCGGGACCTCCGTGGCCCCGGCGTCGCGGTCGGCCCGGCTTCAGAGCGGCTCGATCTCGTAGACCACGGTGACGCCGGCGCGGACCTGCGTCTCGCCGGCCTCGACCGGGACCGAATCCATCTTCGGCGCGCGGGCCGCCATCATCATCTGCGGCATCGGCCGCACCCCGCCCTCGCCGGCGATGGAAATGACCCGCACCAGCCGCACCCCGGCGGCCTCGGCGATGATGCCGGCCTGGTGGCGGGCATCCTTCACCGCCGCGACACGGGCCTCGTCTTCCAGCTTGCCCGGCTCGGCGATGTCGAAGGTGATGCCGCCGATCTGGTTGGCGCCGCTGGTCACCAACTGGTCGAGCAGGTCGCCCAGCTTGCCGAGATCGCGCAGCTGCACGGTCACCGCATTGGTCACCTGATAGCCGGCGATGCGTAGCGCGTCGTCCTCCTTCTTCTGCGGCGCATAGCGCGGCTGCACCGAGAATCCGGAGGTGGAGATGTCGCGCGCCTCGATGCCGGCCGCCTTGATCGAGTCGATCATCGCCGCCACGGCGCCGGAATTGGCATCGAGCGCCTCGCGTGCGGTCTTGCCTTCGCTCACCACGCCGGAGGTGAGGGTCGCCATGTCCGGCGCCGCGCTCGCCTTGCCCTCGCCGGAGACCGTGAGGGTGGCCCGGCGCGGCGAACTGGCGATGTCCTGCGCGGCGAGCGGCGACAGGCTGGCGAGCAGCGCGGCGGCGCACAGGGTGGCGCGGATGAGCTTCATGTCTTTCACTTCCTTGAACGTGCCGGCGTGGCTTGGAACCCGTCGGCGCCTGGTCTGACCTGCCGGAATGACGGTGCGGCACGCCAGAGCACTTCGCGAAGGCGGCGGGATTGCGGCGGCGCCGGCCGAACGCGTATCTGGTCGCGCTTTCCGCACCTTCCCACAGGCCGTGTCAACGCCGACGTGGACGAACGGCCCGGCACGGTTGGCGCGGGCGCGCCCCTTTGCTAGTTTCCCTCGCCCGCCACTCCGGCGCGCCCTCGGACGGGCCTGTAGCTCAATGGTTAGAGCCGACCGCTCATAACGGTCTGGTTGCAGGTTCGAGTCCTGCCGGGCCCACCAATCCCTTGAGAAAGCCGCGCCGATTTCCGGCCCTGGGGAACCTTGAGCGGCGGCCGCTGTCGGGCGGGGCCGCTGCGCCCCGCCCTGCGCGCAAAATCGTGGAACCTTTTCGTTCACCCATTGTTAACGATTGTTACAATGGGGAGGTTAGCCCATGGTTGCTCAGCCCATGCTTGCCCGGAAATTTGACGTCGAGCCCTCGAGCATCGCCTTCGACCGCCGGCAAGGTCGTCTTGCGATGAAGCTCCAGACCGTCGTGCCGACCTATGACGAGGCCGCCGCCATTATTCACGGCTGGGCCGTGATGTCGGGCTGTCCGGATATTCGCCGGTTGGTGGTCGAGATCGAGGTCGACGCGACGCCGCTTGTCCCGACCATCGGAGGCGACGCTGGCTAGAGCGTTTTCGAGCGAAGTGGGTTCCGGTTCGCGTGAAGAAAATGCGTAAAAACAAACACCTGGAGCCCGTCCGATAACCGGCTTTCACCGGACGGACTCCAGGGGCGGGAACAAGCGGCGACGCGCCGCGTTTCCCCCACCCGACTCAGGAGCACACTCATGGCCAGCACCTCCGAATTCGACGCCATCTCGAAAGATCTGGACGCCCTCCGCCGCGACGTCGCCAAGCTCGCGGGGGCGATGGCCAGCCGGGGCAGCGACGGCATACGCCATTATGCAGGCCGGTACGCCCGCCACGGTGCCTCCCGCGCCGGCGCCGCGCTCGACTACGCCGCGGCAGGCGGCGCCGATTTTCTCGAGGGAGCCGGCAGCCACGCCCGGCACGCCGCCGACGAGGTGGCGGAGCAGGTCCGGCGGCATCCCGCCGTGGCATTTGCCGGCCTGCTCACAATCGGCATGCTTGCCTATCTGGCGGCGTGCCGGAGGTAGGTGCCGATCCCCCCCGGCCGTGGCGGCGGCGCGCCGGCACGGCCATGGCGGCCGCCCCTTCCGTGCGGAACCGCACACACACCGAAGGCGCGCAGCGCTCGTCCCTGACGTCCGGTGCCGCGTCGACATCCCGACACCGCCCCGTTCCACCGATGACGAGCGCCGCGACAAGGTCCTGTCATGCCCGCCTCCTTCTCCCTGCACGTCCTGGCCATGTCGGCGTTTGCCGCCCTCCTCGCCCTGCCGGCCGCGCCGGCGCAGGCGCAGGTCATGCCCAACTCGCTCTCCATGAGCTGCGCGCAGGCGCGGGCGCTGGTGCGGCGGGAGGGCGCCGTGGTCATCGGCACCGGGCCGAACCTCTATGACCGCTTCGTCACCGATGCCGGCTATTGCCGGTCGAAGCGCTCCAAGCCGGCCTGGATCCCGACCCGCGACGAGGCGCAGTGCCTGGTCGGCCAGCTCTGCCGCGAGCGGCGCTTCAGGTGGCGGTGAGCCGGAGCCGGGCTTCAGTGCCCGCAGGTATCATCGCCGCGTCATAAACGGTTGCGCGACAGGCAGGCGGGGGGCATAAGCGCGGCAGAGAGTTTGGAGGAATTCCATGCCCGCCTATCGCTCCCGCACCACGACCCATGGCCGCAACATGGCCGGCGCGCGCGGCCTCTGGCGCGCCACCGGCATGAAGGACGGCGATTTCGGCAAGCCGATCATCGCCGTGGTCAACTCCTTCACCCAGTTCGTGCCCGGCCATGTGCACCTGAAGGATCTCGGCCAGCTGGTGGCGCGGGAGATCGAGGCGGCGGGCGGCGTCGCCAAGGAGTTCAACACCATCGCGGTCGATGACGGCATCGCCATGGGCCATGACGGCATGCTCTATTCGCTGCCCTCGCGCGAACTCATCGCCGACAGTGTCGAGTACATGGTCAACGCCCATTGCGCCGACGCCATGGTCTGCATCTCCAACTGCGACAAGATCACCCCCGGCATGCTGATGGCCTCGCTGCGCCTCAACATCCCCACCGTGTTCGTCTCCGGCGGCCCGATGGAAGCCGGCAAGGTGGTGCTGAACGGCAAGACCAAGGCGCTCGACCTCGTCGACGCCATGGTCGCCGCCGCCGACGACCGCATCTCGGAAGAAGACGTCGCCGTCATCGAGCGCTCGGCCTGCCCGACCTGCGGCTCCTGCTCGGGCATGTTCACCGCCAATTCGATGAACTGCCTCACCGAGGCGCTCGGCCTCGCGCTGCCGGGCAACGGCTCGACGCTCGCCACCCATGCCGACCGCAAGCGCCTGTTCGTCGAAGCCGGCCACACCATCGTCGACCTCGCCCGCCGCTATTACGAGCAGGACGATGCCAGCATCCTGCCGCGCGCGGTGGCGAGCTTCGCCGCCTTCGAGAACGCGATGACGCTGGACATCGCCATGGGCGGTTCGACCAACACCGTGCTGCACCTGCTCGCCGCCGCCCATGAGGGCGAGGTGCCCTTCACCATGGCCGACATCGACCGGCTCTCGCGCCGGGTGCCGGTGCTGTGCAAGGTCGCCCCGGCGGTGCCCGACGTGCATGTGGAGGACGTCCACCGCGCCGGCGGCATCATGGGCATTCTCGGCGAACTCGACCGCGCCGGCCTCATCGACACCTCGGTCGGCTCGATCCACGCCGCCTCGCTCGGCGCCGCGCTGGAGCACTGGGACGTGAAGCGCAACAGCAGCGAAGCGGTGCACGAATTCTTCCGCGCCGCGCCGGGCGGGGTGCCGACCCAGGTCGCCTTCAGCCAGGCCGCCCGCTACGACGAGGTCGACCTCGACCGCGAGAAGGGCGTGATCCGCGACCTCGAGCACGCCTTCTCCCGGGATGGCGGGCTCGCCGTGCTCTTTGGCAACCTCGCCGAGGATGGCTGCATCGTGAAGACGGCGGGCGTCGACGAGAGCATCCTGAAGTTCACCGGCACCGCGCGCGTGTTCGAGAGCCAGGACGACGCCGTCTCCGGCATTCTCGGCAACCGCGTGGCGCCGGGCCAGATCGTGCTTATCCGCTATGAGGGGCCGCGCGGCGGGCCGGGCATGCAGGAGATGCTCTACCCGACCAGCTACCTGAAATCGAAGGGGCTGGGCAAGGAATGCGCGCTCATCACCGACGGGCGCTTCTCCGGCGGCTCCTCGGGCCTGTCCATCGGCCACGTCTCGCCGGAAGCGGCCGAGGGCGGCACCATCGGGCTGGTGCGCGAGGGCGATGTGATCGAGATCGACATTCCCAACCGGCGCATCCATCTCGCCGTGGACGAGGCCGAACTGGCCGCCCGCCGCGAGGCGCAGCAGGCCAAGGGCTGGACCCCGGCCGCGCCGCGCAAGCGCAACGTCACCACCGCGCTCAAGGCCTATGCCGCGCTCGCCACCAGCGCCGCCAAGGGCGCGGTGCGGCAGGTGCCCTGAGCCGCCTCTCTTTGACGGCCGGCATCGCCCGGCAGAACGACACGAAGGGCGGGGCCGCTGGCTCCGCCTTTTTCTCTTGCCCCACCAGGACGCCCCCAGGGAGGCCGACATGGCCGACGACGACGATGCCTATGTCTATGACGAAGCCACCGGGGAGTGGCGCCCGGCCTCGGAAATGAAGGCCGCCGCGGCCGCCCGGCCGGAGGTGCGCGATGCCTCCGGCACCGTGCTGGCGGACGGCGATTCCGTGGTGCTGATCAAGGATCTCAAGGTCAAGGGCGCCGGCCAGACGCTCAAGCAGGGCACGGTGATCAAGACCATCCGCCTCACCGACAACCCGGAAGAGATCGACTGCCGCTTCGAGGCCATCAAGGGCCTGGTGCTGCGCACCGAATTCGTGCGCAAGCGCGGCTGAACCTGGCTGACGGCGGCGGCGGGATCATGGCGCGCCGTGCGGTGGCATGGTAGCGTCGCGCGGTCCCGTTCCGGACCTTCATCGCGCAGGTTGTCCCATGAAAAAGCTTGCCCTGGCCCGTGCCTCCGCGTGCCACGTTTCCGCACGCCTTGCCATTGCGTGCGTCGCCGTGCTGTGCCTGCCCCTCGCCGCCATGGCGGACAAGATCGACCTTTCGACCACCACCTGCGGTCAGTTCCTCGAAAGCGACAAGACCGAGATCATGCTCACGCTGGCCTGGCTCGACGCCTATTACAAGGATGTCGACGCCCCGCCGGTGATCGACACCGACAAGTTCGTCGAGAATGCCGGCGAGCTCGGCGAGTACTGCGCCGCCAATCCGAGCATCGGGCTCATCACCGCCACCGACGAACTGTTCGGCGACTGACGGCGCCCCTCGCCTCCCCCTTCCGGCCGTGCGCGCCCGCGGGGCGCGCGGCCTTTTCGACGCGCCAAAAGGCGCCGCCAGCGGCGTTCGCTGCGCGGCGCCCGGCCTGCGCACCGGTGCCATATTCACGCAGAGACGGTAATATTCGGCCAGATAAGCCCTTCATAGCTACTATATTGCAGTCGAAAGGTAGTAAATTAGGGCACGAAAGCCTGAATTGATCTACGGAACCATACGCAATATTCGGGATTATCCTTACATCAACAGGAGGATATCCATGATCAACGCCAAGATGACTTCTGCCGCCGTGCTCGCCGCCATGCTCGCCCTTAGCGGCCCCGCCTTCGCGCAGAGCGCCGGTTCGGATGGCGCCTCGTCGAGCGCCGGCGCGTCCAACACGGGCGGCGCCGCCTCCGGCAGTTCCGGCACCACCGACAGCACGGCCGGGGGCATGAACCCGGCGGCCGGGTCGGGCATGGGGTCGGAGGGGCGCAACACCACCACCGGCGGCACCATGGGCACCAGCGGCAGCAAGGTCCCCGCCAATGCCGACCAGGCCGATGACACCAAATCGAACCGCGACTGCACCAGCCAGCAGACCCCCTGCTGACCTCCGCATCCCCACGAACCGTCGCTTCAACGGAAAGGCCGCTCTCCCCCGGGCGGTCTTTTCGCGTGCGCACCGGCCGGGCTGGCGGTTGCGAACAAAACGCGAAACGTGCTCTCTGGGAAGGCTGATCCGCTTCCGGAGATTCGTCCGTTCATGCTCCCCGCCGCCTATCTTGACAGGCTCAACCCGCAGCAGCGGCGGGCGGTCGAGCACGGCATAAGCGGGGCCGGCGAGGTTGTCGGCGGGCCGCTGCTGGTCATTGCCGGCGCCGGTTCGGGCAAGACCGACACGCTGGCCCATCGCGTCGCCCATCTCATCGTCAACAAGGCCGACCCGCGCCGCATCCTGCTGCTCACCTTCTCGCGCCGGGCGGCGGCAGAGATGGCGCGCCGGGTGGAGCGCATCGCCGCGCGGGTGCTGGGGGCGGACGCGCGCGCGCTGACCGAGGGGCTCACCTGGGCCGGCACCTTCCACGGCATCGGCGCCCGCCTGCTGCGCGACCACGCGCGGGAGATCGGGCTCGACCCGAACTTCACCATCCACGACCGCGAGGACAGCGCCGACCTCATCAACCTCATCCGCCACGAGCTGGGATTCTCGAAGACCGAGAAACGCTTCCCCGCCAAGGGCACGCTCATCGCCATCTATTCCCGCGCGGTGAATGCCGAACAGCCGCTGGAAGAAGTGATCGGCCGCGCCTTCCCCTGGTGTGCCGGTTGGAACGCCGAGCTGAAGGCGATCTTCGCCGCTTATGTCGAGGCCAAGCAGCGCCAGAACGTGCTCGATTACGACGACCTGCTGCTCTACTGGGCGCAGATGATGGCCGAGAAGGCGCTCGCCGCCGAGGTGTCCGGCCGGTTCGACCATGTGCTGGTCGACGAATATCAGGACACCAACAGGCTCCAGTCCTCCATCCTGCTGGGGCTGAAGCCGGACGGGCGCGGCCTCACCGTGGTCGGCGACGACGCGCAGTCGATCTATTCCTTCCGCGCCGCCACGGTGCGCAACATCCTCGACTTTCCCGGCCATTTCACCCCCCGCGCCGACACGGTGATGCTGGAGCAGAACTACCGCTCCACCCAGCCCATCCTCGCCGCCGCCAATGCGGTGATCGACTTCGCCAGCGAGCGCTACGCCAAGAACCTCTGGTCCGAGCGGACGGGCAGCGAACGGCCGGTGCTGGTGGGGGTACGCGACGAGATCGAGCAGGCCAATTTCATCGCCACCCGGGTGCTGGAGAACCGCGAGGACGGCATCGCCCTGAAGGCGCAGGCGGTGCTGTTCCGCGCCGCCCATCACAGCGGGCCGCTGGAGGTGGAACTGACCCGCCGCAACATCCCGTTCGTCAAGTTCGGCGGGCTCAAATTCCTCGATTCCGCCCATGTGAAGGATGTGCTCGGCGTCCTGCGCTTCATCGAGAATCCGCGCGACCGCGTCGCCGGTTTCCGCGTGCTGCGCCTCATGTCCGGGCTCGGCCCGGCCACCGCCGGGCGCATCCTCGACGCGGTGGCTTCCGCCGGCGCGCTGCTGCCGGCGCTGGAAACCGTCACGCCCCCGGCCCGCGCGGAAACGGAATGGCCGTCCTTTCTCGCCATGACGCGCGATCTCAAGGCGAATACCGCCGGCTGGCCGGGCGAACTCGACCGCGTGCGGGCGTGGTACGAGCCGCTGCTGGAGCGCCTGCACGAGGATGCCGGCAGCCGGCAGGCCGATCTGGTGCAGCTCGCGCAGATCGCGGCGAGCTATCCCTCCCGCGCCCGCTTCCTCACCGAGCTGACGCTCGACCCGCCCAGCGCCACCAGCGCCGAGGCCGGGCCGCCGCATCTCGACGAGGACTATCTCATCCTCTCCACCATCCATTCCGCCAAGGGGCAGGAATGGAAATCGGTGTTCGTGCTCAACGTGGTCGATGGCTGCATCCCGATCGACCTCGGCGCCGGCACCCGCGAGGAGATCGAGGAGGAACGCCGCCTGCTCTATGTCGCCATGACGCGGGCCAAGGACAGCCTGCACCTGATGCTGCCGCAGCGCTTCTTCACCCATGGTCAGGCGGCGCGCGGCGACCGCCACGTCTACGCCGCCCGCACCCGCTTCATCCCGCCCACCATCCTCAACCGCTTTGCCATGGCCAGCTGGCCGCCGGCACAGGCCGAGGCGCCGGGCGCCACCGGCGAGCCGCGCGCGAGCGTCGACCTCGGCGCGCGCATGCGGGCGATGTGGAAGTAGGAGCGGCCGTCTCCCTCATCCCCGGGCCTGCCCCGGGGCCCCGGCCTCGCCGCCGACGCGGTGCCCGGACGCCCTCATGGCGGGGGCAAGCCCGGCCATGAGGGTGGGGATATGTCAGCGTATCCGCACCCCCGGCCCATATTCGCCGGCGGGCAGCAGCATGACACCGGCCTCCTGCAAGGTGCGAACCAGCAGGTTCTCGGTACCCCGGTGCAGCATATGGCGGTGCCGCTCGAAATCGCGCACCGTGCTGCGGGAGACCCCGGCGCGCTCGGCGAGATGCTCCTGCGTCCAGTCGAGCAGCCCGCGTGCGGCGCGGCATTGTTCGGGCGCCAATTCCATCGCTTCTGCCTTGCGTGAAGACGGCCAAATCAACCATAATGGGCGACATCTCGCAAGACGCTAAGGAAAACCGCCCTCAGGGAGGCCCCCGCTACCTATGCCCAATGACACGCTCCTCCTCGTCGCGCTGGCCCTGCCTTTCCTGGGCAGCCTCGCTGCGGGGTTCCTGCCGACCCATGCGCGCAACGCCGCGGCGGTTCTGGCGGGGGGCGTGGCGGTAGCGGGAATGGCGATCACGGTGTGGCTCTACGCCACGGTGGCGGACGACGCGCCGGTGCAGTTCTGGCTGTCCTGGCTGCCCATGCTGGGGCTCGACTTCACCCTGCGGCTCGACGGGCTCGCCTGGCTGTTCGCGATGATGATCTTCGGCATCGGCGCGCTGGTCGTGCTCTATGCCCGCTACTACATGTCGCGCGAAGACCCGGTGCCGCGCTTCTTCTCGTTCCTGCTGGCCTTCATGGGCTCGATGATCGGCATCGTGCTGTCGGGCAACCTCATCCAGATGGTCTTCTTCTGGGAACTGACCAGCCTGTTCTCCTTCCTGCTGATCGGCTACTGGCACCACAGCGCGAGCGCGCGCGACGGCGCCCGCATGGCGCTCACCGTCACCGGCACCGGCGGGCTGTGCCTGCTGGTCGGGGTGCTGCTGGTCGGCCGCATCGTCGGCAGCTACGACATCGACCAGGTGCTGGAATCGCGCGACCTCATCGTCCAGAGCGATCTCTACGTTCCCGCCCTGGTGCTGATCCTGCTCGGCGCCTTCACCAAGAGCGCGCAATTCCCGTTCCATTTCTGGCTGCCGCACGCCATGGCGGCGCCCACCCCGGTGTCGGCCTATCTGCATTCGGCCACCATGGTGAAGGCCGGCATCTTCCTGCTGATGCGGCTCTGGCCGGTGATGGCGGGCACCGATGCCTGGTTCTATCTGGTGGTGCCGGCCGGGCTGGTGACGCTGCTGCTCGGCGCCTTCATCGCCATCTTCCAGCAGGATCTGAAGGGGCTGCTGGCCTATTCCACCATCAGCCATCTCGGCCTGATCACCTTGCTGCTTGGCCTCGGCAGCCCGCTGGCGGCGGTGGCGGCGATCTTCCACACGCTGAACCACGCCATCTTCAAGGCCTCTCTGTTCATGGCCGCCGGCATCATCGACCACGAGACCGGCACCCGCGACCTGAGAAAGCTCAGCGGGCTCTACCGCTACATGCCGATCACCGCCACCCTGGCCATGGTCGCCGCCGCCGCCATGGCCGGCGTGCCGCTGCTCAACGGCTTCATCTCCAAGGAAATGTTCTTCGCCGAAGCGGTGGCCGACCATACCGGCTCGCTGCTCGACGACAGCCTGCCCTATTGGGCGACGCTGGCCGGCGCGTTCAGCGTGACCTATTCGCTGCGCTTCATCCTCGGCGTGTTCTTCGGCCCGCCGCCGGTCGACCTGCCGCACCGCCCGCACGAGCCGGCGCACTGGATGCGCTTTCCGATCGAGCTGCTGGTGCTGATCTGCCTGCTGATCGGCATCGTACCGGGGCTGACCGTCGGCCCGGTGCTGGCCACCGCCGTCAAGGGGCTGCTGGACGGGACCGTGCCCTATTACAGCCTCGCGCTGTGGCACGGCTTCACCCTGCCGCTGCTGATGAGCCTGATCGCCATGGCCGGCGGCGTGGTGCTCTATCTCGCCCTGCGGCGCTATCTGGAAAGCGGCATCGAGGGTCCGCCGATCCTGCGCGACTTCAAGGGCCAGCGCATCTTCGAGAAGGTGCTCGCCACCCTGTCCTGGCAATGGGCGCGCGCCGCCGAAGCCGGCCTCGGCACGCGGCGCCTGCAGGCGCAGATGCGCATCGTCATCACCCTCGCCGTGGTGGCGGCGCTGGCGCCCTTCCTCGTCAATGGCGCCGTCGGCACCGGCGATCTGCCCGGCACGCCGCTTCCCCCGGCCTTCGCGCTGCTGTGGATGGTTGGCGGGGTCTGCGCGCTCGCCGCCGCCTATCAGGCCAAGTATCACCGGTTCGCCGCCCTGGTTCTGGTGGGCGGGGCGGGGCTGGTCACCTGCATCACCTTCGTCTGGCTGTCGGCGCCGGACCTCGCCGTCACCCAGCTTCTGGTCGAGATCGTGACCACGGTGCTGCTGCTGCTCGGCCTGCGCTGGCTGCCCAAGCGGATCGAGGATGTCTATCCCTCGCGCCCGCCGCTGAAGGTGCTGCTGCGCCGCTATCTCGACCTCGCCATCGCCTGCTCGCTCGGCGGAGTGATGGCCTTCCTCGCCTATTGCCTGATGACGCGCCCGCTCACCGGCAGCGTGTCGCGCTTCTTCGTCGAGCGCGCCTATACCGAGGGTGGCGGCACCAACATCGTCAATGTCATCCTGGTCGATTTCCGCGGCTTCGACACGATGGGCGAGATCGTCGTGCTGTGCCTCGCCGGCCTCACCGTGTTCGCCCTGCTGCGCCGCTTCCGCCCCGCCCCGGAGAGCATCCGCGCGCCGGAACAGCAGCGCATCCAGAACGAATTCGACGAGGCCGCCCCGGATCGCTCGCCGGGCGACACGGCGGCCGACTACATGCTCATTCCGCGCCTGATCATGCACTGGCTGTTCCCGGTCATCGCGGTGATGGCGGTGTACCTGTTCATGCGCGGCCATGACCTGCCGGGCGGGGGCTTCGCCGCCGGCATCACCCTCTCCATCGCCTTCGTGGTGCAGTACATGGCGAGCGGCACGCGCTGGGTGGAGGACCATCTGCGCGTGCTGCCGCTGCGCTGGATGGGCGTGGGCCTGCTCACCTCCTGCGCCACCGGCGTCGGCTCGTGGTGGTTCGGCTATCCCTTCCTCACCTCGCATTTCCAGTATGTGGAGCTTCCCCTCATCGGCAAGGTGCCGGCGGCGAGCGCGCTGCTGTTCGATCTCGGCGTGTTCGCGCTGGTGGTCGGCGCCACGGTGCTGATCCTGATCGCGCTCGCCCACCAGTCGCTGCGCAGCGCGCGCGCCGCGCAGGCGGCGGAAGGGGGCGAGTGATGGAAATCGTGCTCGCCATCGGCATCGGCATCTTCACCGCCTCGGGCGTGTGGCTGATCCTGCGCCCGCGCACCTATCAGGTGATCATCGGCCTGTCGCTGATCTCCTATGCGGTGAACCTGTTCATCTTCGCCATGGCCGGCGGCGGGCTGCGGGTCGACGCGCCGCCCATCCTCGCCGCCGGCGGCGTCGGCAATCCCGCCGCGATCGCCGATCCGATCCCGCAGGCGCTGGTGCTCACCGCCATCGTCATCGGTTTCGCCATGACCGCGCTGTTCCTCGTGGTGCTGCTCGCCGCGCGCGGGCGCACCGGCACCGACCATGTCGACGGGCGGGAGCCGGAGCGATGATCCCCGCCCTCGATCATCTCGCCATCCTGCCCGTCGTGCTGCCGCTGGCGGTCGGCGCCTTCATCCTGCTGTTCGACGAGCGGCGCCGGCTGCTGAAGATGTCGCTCAGCCTCGCCACCGTGTTCACCCTGCTGGGAATAGCGGTGACGCTGGTGGTGCTGGTCAACACGCCGACCGGCGACCGCTGGTCGACCATGATCGTCTACCCGCTCGGCAACTGGCCGCCGCCCTTCGGCATCGTTCTGGTGGTGGACCGGCTGGCGGCGCTGATGCTGCTGCTCACCGCGGTGCTGGGCTGCGCCACGCTGCTGTTCGCCATGGCGCGCTGGCACAGCGCCGGGCCGCGCTTCTACACGCTGTTCCTGCTGCTGCTGATGGGGCTGAACGGCGCCTTCCTCACCGGCGACCTGTTCAACCTGTTCGTGTTCTTCGAAATCCTGCTCGCCGCCTCCTACGGGCTGGTGCTGCACGGCTCGGGCACCGCGCGGGTGCGGGCCGGGCTGCACTACATCCCGATCAACCTCGTCGCCTCGTCGCTGTTCCTGGTCGGCGTCGCGGTCATCTACGGCGTCACCGGCACGCTCAACATGGCCGATCTCAGCCGCATCGTGCCCACCCTGCCCCCGGATGAGCGCATCCTGATGGAATCGGGCGCGGCGGTGCTCGGCATCGCCTTCCTGGTCAAGGCCGGCATGTGGCCGCTCAGCTTCTGGCTGCCGACCACCTATGCCGCCGCCTGCGCGCCGGTGGCGGCCATGTTCGCCATCATGACCAAGGTCGGCATCTATGTGATCCTGCGCCTGTTCCTGCTGTGCTTCGGCGACGAGGCGGGCGCCTCCGAGGAGTTCGGCGCGCTCTGGCTGTATTATGGCGGCATGGCCACCATCCTGTTCGGCGGCATCGGCGTGCTGGCCTCGCAGTCGATGCAGCGGCTCGGCGGCTATTCGGTGCTGATCTCCTCCGGCACCCTGCTCGCCGCCATCGGCACCGGCAACAGCGCGGTGATCTCCGGCGCGCTGTATTATCTCGTCACCTCCACCTTCGCCATCTGCGCCTATTTCCTGCTGGTCGAGCTGATCGAGCGCGGCCAGGCCGCCGGTGCCGACGTGCTGGCGGTGACGCTGGAGATCTTCGGCGATCCGGAGGAAGACATCGAGGACGAGGACGAGGAGGTCGGCGTCGCCATTCCCGCCACCATCGCCGTGCTCGGCGGCGCCTTCGTCGCCTGCACCGCGCTGCTCGCCGGCCTGCCGCCACTCTCCGGCTTCATCGCCAAGTTCGCCATGCTCTCGGCGCTGCTGAACGAGGCCGGCGACATTCCCGCCGCGCACTGGGCCTTCGTGGTGTTGCTGATGATGTCGGGCCTCGCCACGCTGATCGCCATGACCCGCAACGGCATCCGCACACTCTGGGTGCCGGCGGAGTCGGAGATTCCGCGCGTGCGCGCCATCGAGGCGATTCCGGTCGGGGCGCTGCTGTTGCTGTGCGCGGCAATGACCTTCGCCGGCGGCCCGGCCATGCGCTACATGGAGGCCACCGCGCAGATCCTCTACTGGCCGAGCGAATATGCCCGCGACGTGCTCGGCAGCCGGCCCGCCGACCACACGGCCAGCGATCCGCGCGCCAGCGGGCACGGGCCTTCCGGAGCCACGCCATGAAGCTGCTCCGCCGCGTGCTGCCCTACCCTCTCCTGTTCCTCGCGCTGCTGGCGATGTGGCTGCTGATGGCGCAGAGCCTGTCGGCGGGCCAGTTGCTGCTCGGCGCGCTGGCCGCCCTTGGCGGCTGCTGGATGATGGTGGCGCTCGACCCGCCGGCGGCGCGGCTGCGTCGTCCGGCGGCGGCGGCGCGCCTTGCCGGGCGGGTGTTCCTCGACGTGTTCCGCTCCAACCTCGCCGTCGGCAGCATCATCCTCGGCAATGAGGACCGGCGCACCCATGCCGGCTTCATGAGCCTGCGGCTCGACCTCACCAGTCCCTACGGCCTTGCCATCCTCGCCATCATCCTCACCTGCACGCCGGGCACGCAATGGGTCCGGCACGATCCCTCGCGCCGCATCCTGATGCTGCACGTGCTCGACCTGGTCGACGACAAGGAATGGGTGCGCACCATCAAGGAGCGCTATGAGGGCCTGCTGATGGAGATCTTCGAATGAGCGTCGCCATCCTGAGCTGGTCGATCACGCTGGCGCAGGTGCTGCTCACCTTCGCCATGGGCTGCGCCGCGCTGCGCTTCATCCGCGGCCCCCGCGCGCAGGACCGCATCATCGGCCTCGACACCTTCTACATCAACGCCATGCTGCTGCTGGTCACCCTCGGCATACGCAGCGGCGCCACGCTCTATTTCGAAGCCGCGCTGGTCATCGGCCTGCTCGGCTTCGTCGGCACGGTGGCGCTGGCCAAGTTCCTCATGCGCGGCGAGGTGATCGAATGAGCGGCGCCCCCGAACTGCCGCTGTGGGCGGCGATCCTGGTCTCCTTCCTGCTCGTCTTCGGCGCGCTGGTGACGCTGATCGGCTCGGTCGGTCTCTGGCGCCTGCCGGATTTCTACGCCCGCCTGCACGCCCCCTCGCTCGGCGCCACGCTCGGCACCGGCGCGATCCTGATCGGCTCGATGGTCTGCTTCTCGGTGCTGCAGGGCCGGCCGCTGATCCACGAGGTGCTGATCGGCCTGTTCGTCACCATCACCACCCCGGTGACGCTGATGCTGCTCGCCAGCGCCTCGCTGTATCGCGACCGGGTGGAAGGCAACGACGCCGCGCCCGGCAAGGACCCGGAACCGACCGAACTGTGAGGCCCCGCCCTCCGCGTCGTGCTCAGCGGCGCGGATCGTCCGGCTTCTTCGGCGTCCCGTCCGGGGAGCCGTCGACGGTCCTGAAGGTGTCGGGGGCGAACCGCCCGCCGTCACGCGCCGTGGGTTTCCCATCGACCGGGTGATTGTCGTTGTCGACCTCGTCCAGCGGCGGCCTGAGCGGGCTGGTCACCGAGGTCGTCCGGTCGTCGAGCACCGCGTCGACATTGGCGGGGTCGACGACGACGGGGTTCTGGTCGAGCTTGCGGGGGTCGCGAACCATCGGGCATGCCTCCATGATTGTCTGGGAGGCAACGGGCGGGACGGGCGGGAGTTCCCTCGCGCGGTACCGGCTCAGGCGTGGAACAGCCGGCGGTAGAGCGTCGAGCGGTTGATGCCCAGCGTGCGCGCCGCCTGCGAGACATTGCCGCCGCAGGCATTGAGCGCCCGCCGCATCGCCTCGACGGTCAGCGCGTCGAGCGTCTCGGCCGACGCCGGCGCGGCCGGCGCCGCCAGAATGTCCGGCGGCAGCAGGTCCTCGCCCACCGGGCGGAACGGCTCGGCCAGTGCCGCCAGCACCCGCAGCGCGCCGGCGAGCTGGCGGAAATTGCCCGGCCAGCCATAGGCGGCGAGCCGCGCCTCGCAGCCTTCCGAAAGCGTCAGCCGCTCATCCGCCACCAGCCGCCGCCACAGCGCCCGCACGATCTCCACCCGGTCCGGCAGGCTGCGCAGCGGCGGCAGCTCGACGGTGTAATGGGCGATGCGGAAATACAGGTCCTGCCGGAAGCTGCCGGCCTCCACCAGCAGGCGCAGGTCGCGATGGGTGGCGCAGAGCAGCGCGAAATCGACCTTCACCGGCCGGCCGCCGCCGAGCGGGGCGACCTCGCGCTCCTGCAGCACCCGCAGCAGCCGCGATTGCAGCGCCAGCGGCATGTCGCCGATCTCGTCGAGGAACAGCACCCCGCCCTCGGCCTCGCGCAGCAGGCCGCGCCGCCCCTGCCGGCGGGCGCCGGTGAAGGCACCGTCCTCATAGCCGAACAGTTCGGATTCGATCAGCGTTTCGGGAATGGCGGCGCAGTTCACCGCCACGAACGGCCCGCCGCCGCGCGCGCTCAGCCGGTGGATCTCGCGCGCCGCCAGCTCCTTGCCGGTGCCGGTCTCGCCGCGGATCAGCACCGGCACGTCGGCCTCGACCATGCGCACGGCACGCGCCAGCGCCGCCCGCTCGGCGGCGCCGAGCAACGGCCCTTCCTCGCGCCGGGCGGGACGCGGGGCGCGGACCGGGTGGAGGCTCGCCCGCGCGCCCTCGATACGGCCATAGAGCGCGCCGCCGCCGCGTCCGCGCAGCGCGTGGGTCTCGCTCTCCGTTTCCGGCAGCCGCTCCAGCAGGTCGCCGGCCCGCTTCTCGCCCAGCGCCGACCAGTCGGCGCCGACAAGGCCGAGCCCGGCCCGGTTGGCCGCCACCAGCCGGTCGTCCTCGAACACCAGCACGCCCTCGCGCGAGGTGCCGAGCAAAGCCCGGTCGGCCTGCAGGCGCAGGATGCGGCGGCCGGAGAAATCCTCGTCGAAGAAGCGGTGCTCGATCTGCTCCACCGCCAGCCGCACCAGGCCGAGCGCGTGGCGGTGGTCCACCGCCGCCGGGCCGGACATGTCGAGCGCACCGACCGTGTGGCCATAGGGATCGAGGATAGGCGCCGCCGAGCAGCTCAGAATGCCGTGCGGGTCGTAATAGTGCTCGCCGCCATGCACGGCGATCGGCCGGCCCTCGACCAGCGCGGTGCCCACCGCGTTGGTGCCGGTCGAGCTCTCGCCCCACAGCACGCCCGGCCGCAGCGCCACCTGCGCCGCCCGGGCGGCGAAGTCGGCATTGCCGAGGGCGTCGAGGATCAGTCCCTCCGCATCGGTGAGAATGACCACGCAGCCGGTCTGCATGGCATCGGCGTAGAGGCTCTCGATTTCCGGTCGGCACAGCCGGCGCAGGCGTTCGTGCCGCTCGGCGATGGCGCTCAGCTCGTGCGCGGTCAGCGGTTCGAGCCGCGGCAGGGCGGCGCTGTCGAGCCCGCGCTCGGCGCAGCGCTTCCAGGAGCGCAGGATCGGCTCGGGCACCAGCGCCGCCAGCGGGCGGTCGCCGAGACCGTGCTGGAAGAACTGCTTGCGCGCGGCCAGCACGGCGCGCGGCGAGACCTCTTGGCGCATGCGATCCTCCCGGAGTGTTGCAAAATGCCACACATGTCGCAGGTCTTGTTGTTCTTTCCGACAGTTTCTACCAAGTTTTCGGCCCGCGTCCATGGCCATCCTCTTCAAGCCGCCGCGAGTACAACGCCAATCCCAGCGATTTCAATATTTTGCCGTACCGCAACGACGATTTTGTGCAGCGCAGTACAGGGCTGGCATGGGCGCTGCAATCTTGAGTGTCCCTGTCTGGGAGGATCCAATGAACAAGCCAGAACTCTCCATCACCAAGCAGTCGCCGTTCAAGGCCCGCTACGGCAATTTCATCGGCGGACAATTCGTCGAGCCGGTCGCCGGCCGCTATTTCGACAACACTTCGCCCGTCACCGGCGGCAAGATCTGCGAGATCGCCCGCTCCGACAAGGACGACATCGAGAAGGCGCTCGACGCCGCTCATGCCGCCAAGGATGCCTGGGGCAAGACCTCGGCCGCCGAGCGTGCGCTGGTCCTCAACAGGATCGCCGACCGCATGGAGGAGAATCTCGACCTCCTCGCCCTCGCCGAGACCTGGGACAACGGCAAGCCGATCCGCGAGACCACCGCGGCCGACATGCCGCTCGCCATCGATCATTTCCGCTATTTCGCCGGCGCCGTCCGCGCCCAGGAAGGCGGCATCAGCGAGATCGACCACGACACCATCGCCTACCACTTCCACGAGCCGCTCGGCGTCGTCGGCCAGATCATCCCGTGGAACTTCCCCATCCTGATGGCGGTGTGGAAGCTCGCCCCGGCGCTCGCCGCGGGCAATTGCGTGGTGCTGAAGCCGGCCGAGCAGACCCCGGCCTCCATTCTCGTGCTGGCCGAATTGATCGCCGACCTGCTGCCCCCGGGCGTGCTGAACATCGTCAATGGCTACGGCCTCGAGGCCGGCAAGCCGCTCGCCTCCTCCTCGCGCATCGCCAAGATCGCCTTCACCGGCGAGACCACGACGGGCCGGCTGATCATGCAGTACGCCAGCCAGAACCTCATTCCGGTCACGCTGGAGCTGGGCGGCAAGTCGCCGAACATCTTCTTCGCCGACGTGGTGGCCGAGGATGACGACTTCTTCGACAAGGCGGTCGAGGGCTTCGTGATGTTCGCGCTCAACCAGGGCGAGGTCTGCACCTGCCCGAGCCGCGCGCTGATCCAGGAAAGCATCTATGACCGCTTCATGGAAAAGGCGCTGAAGCGGGTGGAAGCCATCGTGCAGGGCTCGCCGCTCGACCCGGCAACCATGCTCGGCGCCCAGGCCTCCTCCGAGCAGCTCGACAAGATCCTGTCCTATATCGACATCGGCAAGCAGGAAGGTGCCGAGGTGCTCACCGGCGGCGAGCGCAACAATCTCGGCGGGGACCTCGCCGGCGGCTATTACGTCAAGCCGACCGTGTTCAAGGGCCACAACAAGATGCGCATCTTCCAGGAGGAGATCTTCGGGCCGGTCGTGTCCGTGACCACCTTCAAGGACGACGCGGACGCGCTCTCCATCGCCAACGACACGCTGTACGGCCTCGGCGCCGGCGTGTGGACCCGCGACGGCAACCGCGCCTACCGCTTCGGCCGCGCCATCCAGGCCGGCCGGGTGTGGACCAATTGCTACCACGCCTACCCCGCCCACGCGGCGTTCGGTGGCTACAAGCAGTCCGGCATCGGTCGCGAGAACCACAAGATGATGCTCGACCACTACCAGCAGACCAAGAACATGCTGGTCAGCTACAGCCCGAAGAAGCTCGGCTTCTTCTGAGCCACGCATGAGCTATCCTCTCCCCATTGGGGAGAGGTGGCCCGCGAAGCGGGTCGGTGAGGGGCAACGCGCCTGCGCGGCTCGAACACCCTTCACACCATCCCTCTCCCCGGCGGGGAGAGGGAGCTTTCACGGGAGTATCCATGGACACGCCGACAGCCACCCTGGCCGATCCGCCATCCGGCACCATCCCCCGCGTGCTCGCCACCGAGGCGGCGCTCGCGCTCATCGCCACGCTGACCGCCGAGCACGGCAAGCTGCTGTTCCACCAGTCCGGCGGCTGCTGCGACGGCTCCTCGCCCATGTGCTACGCGCAGGGTGACTACATCGTCGGCGATGCCGATGTCCGGATGGGAGAGATCGGCGGCGCGCCGTTCTACATGAGCCCGTCGCAGTTCGAATACTGGCAGCACACCCAGCTCATCATCGACGTGGTGCCGGGGCGCGGCGGCATGTTCAGCCTGGAGAACGGGCGCGACCAGCGCTTCCTCACCCGCTCGCGGCTTTTCACGGATGACGAGCTGGAGCGCCTCACGCCCCTCGCCTTTGGCGCGGCGGACTAAACGCGGACGCCCTCACCGCGGCGTCAGCGCCGTCACCGCCAGTGCCGTGGCGGCGGCACGGTTCTCCACGCCGATCTTGGCGTAGATCTGCTCCAGATGCTTGTTCACCGTGCGCGGCGACAGGCCGAGGATTTCGCCGATATCGCGGTTCGCCTTGCCGCGCGCCAGCCACACCAGCACCTCGGATTCGCGCAAGGTGAGGCCCAGCTTGGTCTTCAGCACCTGCTCGGGCGGAATGCCGGAATCCTCGACGATGCGCAGCAGCAGTTCCTCCGGGCCGATCTGCCCGACATAGGACAGCTTCAGCCGGCGCGCCGAGCCTTCCATCGCCACTTCGATCGTCTCGGGTTCGATGGCAGCGCCTTCCGCCTTGCGCCCTTCCAGCCAGCGACGCACGGCGTCCGGCAGGGTGAAGCTGTCGCCGGCCGGCGAGACGCTGATGGCGGTCAGCAGCGCGGTGGCCTGCGGTGTCGACCACATCACCCGCCCGGCCCGGTTGGCGGAGAGCAGGTAGCGCCCGGCCGCGTCCAGCGCCGCGCGGGCGCTGTGGGTCTGGCGGGCATTGGCGAGGTGCACCCGGATGCGGGCGATCAGCTCGTCCGGCGAGATCGGCTTGGTGACATAGTCGACCCCGCCCGCCTCCAGCCCCTTCACGATCTGCTCGGTTTCGGAAAGCCCGGTCATGAAGATGACCGGCACATGCGCCACCGATTTGTTGCGCTTGAGCCGGCGGCAGGCCTCGAAGCCGTCCATGCCGGGCATCACCGCGTCCATCAGGATCACGTCGGGGGTGATGCGCTCGACCAGCGCCAGCGCGTTCGCCCCCTCGGTGGCCACCAGCACGGTGGCGCCGGCCGCCTCCAGCGCGTCGGTGAGGAGACTGAGCGTCTCCGGCGAATCGTCCACCACCAGGACGATGTCTCGGCGCTCCACGCTAGGCATCATCGCGCCGCATCGCCTCCAGAACCGACATGTATTGCTTGAGGTCGAAAGTATCCATCAGGTCGCGCATATGGGCGACGAACGCCATGTTGTCGGGCGAGACGCTTTCGATTTCCTTGAGCTTGGCCTGGATGCCGCGCACATAGCCGATTTCCCCCAGCTTGAGCAGGTCGTCGAGATGCACGCCGGCCGGCGCGTGCAACTCGCCCGGCTTGCTCGCCTCGCCGGCGGCGATGGCGGCGAGTTCGCCGTCGCCGACCCATTCGAGGTCGAGCAGCGCCGCCATCTTCTCCAGCAGCGTGCGCAGATGCACCGGCTTGACCAGATGGTCGTCATGCTGGGCCAGCCCGTCGCCCAGAATCTCGCCGGCATTGGCCGAGATCATGAGGATGCGCAGCCGCCCATAGCCCTCGTCGCGCAGTTGCCGCACCACTTCCCAGCCATTGAGGCCGGGCATGGCGATGTCGAGCAGCAGCATGTCCGGCTCCCATTCGCGCACCATGTCGAGCGCCTGCACGCCGTCGGTGGCGGCGAGCACGGTGAAGCCGAGAGGCACCAGCAATTCGTGCATCAGGTCGCGATGGGCCGGGTCGTCGTCGGCCACCAGCACGGTGCGCCGCGGGCCGGTGTAGCCGGCGATGTGGCGGTGCTGGATCGGGCCGAGGCGGGAGGGATTGGTCACCTCCGACAGCATCAATCTGACGCGGAACGCGGTGCCCTCCCCCGGCGCCGACTTCAGCGAGATTTCCCCGCCCATGATCTCGGTGAGCAGCTTGGTGATGGTGAGGCCGAGGCCGATGCCGGCGGTGGAATAGGTGCCCGCTCTTTCCCCGCGCTCGAACGGCTCGAAGATGCGCTTGTGGTCGGCGGCGGGAATGCCGATGCCGCTGTCCTCGATCTCGAATTCCGCCACCTGGTTGCGATAGGCGATGCGCAGCGCCACCCGGCCCCGCTCGGTGAACTTGATGGCGTTGGACAGCAGGTTGATGAGGATCTGGCGCAGCCGCTTCTCGTCGGTGAACACGGTTCCCGGCAGCCGTTCGGGCCGCACATACACGAAGTCGATGCCCTTGGCGGTGGCCTGCAGCCGGAACATGTCGACCAGCTGGTCGAGGAACTCGGCGATGCGCACCTCGTCGCGGTTGAGATAGAGCCGCCCGGCCTCGATCTTGGAGATGTCGAGCAGCCCGTCGATCAGGCCGGACAGGTGCTCGGCCGAACGCCGCACCACGCGGATGGCGTCGCGCCGGTGCGGGGGAATGGCGACATCGCGCTCCAGCAACTGGGCGTAGCCGAGAATGGCGTTCAGCGGCGTGCGCAGTTCGTGGCTGATGCCGACGACATAGCGGCTCTTGGCGAGGTTGGCGGCCTCGGCGGCCTCCTTGGCCTTCTGCAGCTTGGCGTCGGTGCGCTTGTGCGCCTCGATCTCGCGCATCAGCAGCGCGGTCTGGCGGTTGCTTTCCTCCTGCGCCACGCTCCGGCTCTCCTGCGCCAGCACGAACAGCCAGGCGGCGACGCCGGCGATGATCAGCAGGATGAAGTAGAGCGTGAACAGCACATTGCCGACCGTCTCGGTCTGGTCCGGCGGGGCGAAGGTCGACTGGAAATAGATGACCCCCAATATGCCGCCGATCACGATCGCCAGCAGCGCCATCACGCCGATATAGTGGCCGAGCCGGGAATTGAGCTGCGCCACCATCCAGCCCGGCAGGGTGGCCCGCAGCGCCGCCAGTATCTGGTCGGGAAAGCGCGCCTCCTCCTTGCAACGGTCGTTGCAGCGGGCGTCGAGCGAGCAGCACAGCGAGCAGATCGGCCCGGCATAGACCGGGCAGTGCGCCATGTCCTCCGGCTCGAACTTGTGCTCGCAGATGCAGCATTTGAGCGAGTGGCGGGCGTCCCAGTTCTTGGCCGTGCGGCGGGCGATGTAGTAGCGCCCGCCGGTGGCGTAGGCGATGCCGGCCGCCGCGACGAAGGAGACGAAAAGCGCCAGGAACGGCGCGAACACCTTCAGCGTCGGGCCGAAGAAGCCGGCAAAGGCGATGACCCCGATCAGCGTGCCGGCGAGCAGCGCGCCGACGCCGACCGGATTGATGTCGTAGAGATGCGCCCGCTTGAACTCGATGCCCGGCGGGCTCCAGCCCATCGGCTTGTTGACCACGAGGTCCGCCACCAGCGCCGCCACCCACGCCACCGCGACGATGGAATAGAGCCCGAGGATCTGCTCCAGCACCTTGTAGATGCCGAGCGCCATCAGCATCAGCGCGATGGTGACGTTGAACACCAGCCACACCACCCGGCCGGGGTGGCTGTGGGTCAGGCGGGAGAAGAAGTTCGACCAGGCGATGGAGCCGGCATAGGAGTTCGTCACGTTGATCTTGAGCTGCGCCAGGATGACGAACACGCCGGTGAAGGCCAGCGCCACCTCGGGCGAGAACACCGTCCTGAACGCGACCAGATACATCTGCGTCGGCTCGGCGGCGTGCAGGAAGGGGATGCCCTGGGTGAGCGCGAAATAGGCCAGGAACGAGCCCGCCAGCATCTTGATGCCGCCGGGGATGATCCAGCCCGGCCCGGCGCTCAGCAACGCCACCCACCACAGCAGGTTGCGCCGCGTCTCGGTGCGGCCCGGGGCCCGGCGCGGCAGGAAGCGCAGAAAGTCCACCTGCTCGCCGATCTGCGCGATCAGCGCGAACACCACCGTGGTCGCGGTGCCGAACAGCACGAGGTCGAACGAGCCGTCCGGCGCGCCGAACCGGCCGGTATAGGAGGTCCAGCCGGCCAGCGGCGCGTCGTCGAGCGCGAAGATGAAGACGAAGGGAATGATGTTCAGCACCAGCCACACCGGCTGGGTCCAGAGCTGGAACCGGCTGATGAAGGTGATGCCGTGCGTCACCAGCGGGATCACCACCAGCGCGCTGATGAAATAGCCCACCATCAGCGGCACGCCGAAGCACATCTCCAGCGCCAGCGCCATGATCGCCGCCTCGATGGCGAAGAACAGGTAGGTGAAGGAGGCGTAGATCAGCGAGGTCAGCGTCGAGCCGATATAGCCGAAGCCGGCGCCGCGGGTGAGCAGGTCGATGTCGACGCCGAACTTGGCGGCGTAATAGCTGATCGGCAGCCCGGCGGCGAAGATGATGACGCAGACCACCAGGATCGCCGCCACCGCATTGGGAAAGCCGTAGGCGAGCGTGATCGCCCCGCCGATCGCCTCCAGCGCCAGGAAGGAGACCGCGCCGAGCGCGGTGTTGGCCACCCTGAGCGCCGACCAGCGGCGCGCGCTCTTCGCCGTGAAGCGGAGCGCGTAATCCTCCAGCGTCTCGTTGACGACCCACTGATTGTAGCGGCGCCGAACGCGAACGATCTTTTGTTCCGCCGCCATAGGGTTTTGCCTCGCCGTGCCGACGCCAGACATTCTTCTGCGCTCACCCTCCCCAGGGCACTTCGAATTTGTTGCACCACCGCGAATCCCGCGACCTGCGGACGCACCAAGAGCCAAGCAAAAATCGTTCCACTCAAGTCACCGGGCGTCGAAACGTCAATTCCATCACGCTCGAATCCCACTTGAATACCACAAGACCAGAAAAAATACCGAATCCTGCACAATAAGCGCGCAGTTCAACAACTTTTCGGCTCGAATCGCCGCACACTTCTTCGCGCGCGCGCGAAAAAACCACTGCGAACGCGAAGGAATATCTTTCGCGCTTCGGCACACACTCCACCCTTTCCGCCACTGTGCAGGAGCCGGAACGGTTCCCCTATACGTCAATCGACGTATTGCTGCATCGCGACATCGACCGCCACGATCCAGCCAATGCAAGCAGATCAGAAGCTTGTTGAGGCCACGTCAAACCCGTGGAGGGGAATCGTATGTCTTCAAAGAACGACCAATCGAACAAGTTTTCCAGTACGCGCCGCAAGCTTTTGATGGGCATTGCGGCGCTTCCGGCGGTGCCTCTTCTTGCCTCTACCGGCCTTCTTTCGACACCCGCCTTCGCCCAGGCCCCGGCGACCTCGGAGGTCAACACCACCGGCCTCGCGGTTACCGACACCGAAGTGACCGTCGGCATCCTGCATTCGGTCACCGGCACGATGGCCATTTCCGAGACCGGCTCGGTGCAGGCCGAGAAGCTCGCCATCGACCAGATCAACGCCATGGGCGGCGTGCTCGGCCGCAAGATCAAGTTCATCCAGGAAGACGGCGCCTCCGACTGGCCGACCTTCGCCGAGAAGGCCAAGAAGCTGCTCGTCAACGACAAGGTCGCGGCCATCATGGGCTGCTGGACCTCGGCCTCGCGCAAGGCGGTGCTGCCGGTCGTCGAGCAGTATAACGGCATGCTCTACTACCCCACCTTCTATGAAGGGCTGGAGCAGTCGAAGAACGTCATCTACACCGGCCAGGAAGCCACCCAGCAGATCCTCGCCGGCCTCGACTGGGTCGCCAAGACCAAGGAGGGCAAGACCTTCTACCTCATCGGCTCGGACTACATCTGGCCGCGCACCTCGATGAAGATCGCCCGCAAGCACATCGAGGGTCACCTGAAGGATTCCTCGGTCGTCGGCGAGGAATATTTCCCGCTCGGCCACACCCAGTTCAACTCGGTGATCAACAAGATCAAGCTGAAGAAGCCGGATGTGATCTACGCCGCCGTCGTCGGCGGCTCCAACGTCGCCTTCTACAAGCAGCTCAAGGCGGCCGGCATCGACCTCTCCAAGCAGACCCTGCTGACCATCTCGGTCACCGAGGACGAGATCGACGGCATCGGCGGCGAGAACATCGCCGGCGCCTACAGCTCGATGAAGTACTTCCAGTCGCTCGACAACCCGAACAACAAGGAATTCGTCGCCGCCTTCAAGAAGATGTGGGGCGAGAAGACCGTGATCGGCGACGTCACCCAGGCTGCCTATCTCGGCCCCTGGCTGTGGAAAATGACCGTCGAGAAGGCCGGCTCCTTCGACATCGACAAGGTCGCCGCGGCCTCGCCGGGCATCGAGTTCAACAAGGCGCCGGAAGGCTATGTGAAGATCCACGACAACCATCACCTGTGGTCCAAGGCCCGCATCGGCCTGGCCCAGCCGGATGGCCAGTTCAAGGTTGTGTTCGAGACCCCGGACCTGATCGAGCCCGATCCGTTCCCCAAGGGCTACCAGTGATCGCCTGAAGCTCCCACCCGGAGAGGGTTCGCCCTCTCCGGGGCTCTACGCCGTTGACGCAAGACCGCGCGACTGCGCGCATGCCGGGGGATTCCTGAATGTTCTCTGACTATTCGCTGGCCGAGCTTGGCTCGATTTTCGTGATGCAGGGCTTCGCCGGCCTCATCCTGTTCTCGGTCTTCGTTCTCATGGCGCTCGGCCTCGCCATCATCTTCGGCCAAATGGGCGTCATCAACATGGCGCATGGCGAGTTCATGATCCTCGGCGCCTATGTCACCTATTTCACCTCGCAATTCTTCCTGAACTACCTGCCGGGCCTGTTCGGCGCCTACTTCTTCCTGGCGATGATCCTCGCCTTCTTCGCCGCCGGTGCGCTCGGCATGGCGGTGGAATGGCTGATGATCCGCCGCCTCTACAAACGCCCGCTCGACACGCTGCTCGCCACCTGGGGCCTCAGCCTCATCCTGCAGCAGCTCTACCGCACCGTCTTCGGTCCCCGCGAGGTCGGCGTCGAGCTGCCGGAATGGATGATGGGCTCGCTGCCGGTGACCGACATGGTCGAGGTGCAGATCAACGGCCTGTTCGTCATGGGCCTCACCATCGCCATCACCATCGCCGTCGCGCTGCTGATGTACAAGTCGAGCTGGGGCAAGCAGGTGCGCGCCGTGGTGCAGAACCGCGTCATGGCCGGCGCCGTCGGCATCAACACCGAGAAGGTCGACCGCTACACCTTCGGCCTCGGCTGCGGCATCGCCGGCGTCGCCGGCTCGGCCTTCACCATGATCGGTTCGACCGGCCCCACCTCCGGCCAGCTCTACATCGTCGACACCTTCCTGGTCGTCGTCTTCGGCGGCGCGCAGAGCCTGCTCGGCACCATCGCCTCCGCCTTCACCATCTCGCAGGCCCAGTCGACCATGGAGTTCTTCCTCTCCGGTTCGATGGCCAAGGTCCTCACGCTGCTCGGCGTGGTCATCATCCTGATGCTGCGGCCGCAGGGCCTGTTCGTCATCAAGGTCCGTCGCTGAGGAGGCGCACATGCTCAAGTCCGACCGCACCTTCTTCCTGCGCCCGCAGGACATGATCGGGATCGCGATCCTCGCCATCCTGCTCGTCGTGGTCCTGCCGCTGACGCTGGACAATTTCCGCCTCCAGTTCGTCGGCAAGTACCTCACCTACGCCTTCGTCGCGCTCGGCCTGGTGCTGTGCTGGGGCTATGCCGGCATTCTCTCGCTCGGCCAGGGCGTGTTCTTCGGCCTCGGCGGCTACTGCATGGCGATGTTCCTCAAACTGGAATCCTCCAGCGTCGAGGCCACCAAGATCCAGACCACGCCTGGCATCCCGGACTTCATGGACTGGAACCAGATCACCGCGCTGCCGCTGATGTGGCAGCCCTTCAACAGCCTGACTCTCACCATCATCGCAGTGATCCTGGTACCGGCCCTGTTCGCCTTCATCGTCGGCTTCGCGATGTTCAAGCGGCGCGTCGGCGGGGTGTACTTCGCCATCATCACCCAGGCGCTCGCCGCCATCATGACCATCCTGATCATCGGCCAGCAGGGCTATACCGGCGGCATCAACGGCATCACCGACCTGCGCACGCTCAATGGCTGGGACATCCGCACCGACAGCGCCAAGACGATCCTCTATTTCGTCTGCGTCGCCCTGCTCATCGCCTGCATCCTGATCGCCTATTTCGTGAAGTCCTCCAAGCTCGGCCGCATCCTCGTCGCCATGCGCGACAAGGAGGACCGGGTGCGCTTCTCCGGCTATGACGTCGCCAACTTCAAGGTGTTCGTGTTCTGCCTCGCCGCCTCGCTCTCGGCCATTGGCGGGGCCATGTTCACGCTGCAGGTCGGCTTCATGTCGCCCTCCTTCGTCGGCATCGTGCCCTCGATCGAAATGGTCATCTACGCCGCGGTCGGCGGGCGGCTGTCCATCCTCGGCGCCATCTACGGCACGCTGCTGGTGAACTGGGCCAAGACCTCGTTCTCGGAGAGTTTTCCGGAACTCTGGCTGTTCGGCCTCGGCGGCCTGTTCATCGCCGTGGTGCTGATCTTCCCGAACGGCCTCGCCGGCCTCTGGCAGACCTACATCGCCCCGCGTCTCGGCCCGCTGTTCGGCGGCGCGTCGGCCCGCCGGGCGAGCCCGCCCGCCGCGACGCCGCCCGCCGCGCCATCCTCCGGGACGGCCGCCCCCGCCGCCGCCGAATAGGAGCGCGAGCCATGAACACCGCTGTCATCGCCGACACCATGAACAAGGACTTCGTCCTTGCGGTGGAGGGCCTCACCGTCTCCTTCGACGGCTTCAAGGCGGTCAACGACCTGTCCTTCTATGTCGACGAGAACGAGATCCGCGTCATCATCGGCCCCAACGGGGCCGGCAAGACCACGGTGCTCGACCTCATCTGCGGCCGCACCCGGGCGACCACCGGCTCGATCCGGTTCAAGGAGCGCGAGTTGACCAAGATGAAGGAGCACGAGATCGTGCGCGCCGGGGTGGGGCGCAAGTTCCAGAACCCGTCGATCTACGAGGACCTCACCGTCTTCGAGAACCTGGAAATCTCCTACCCCAAGGGCCGCTCGGTGCCCGGCGCCCTCACCTTCCGGCGCGACCGGGCGGTGAAGGAGCGGGTGCAGGAGGTCGCCGAGACCATCTTCCTCGCCGACCAGCTCGACCAGCGCGCCGAATATCTCTCGCACGGCCAGAAGCAGTGGCTGGAGATCGGCATGCTGCTGATCCAGGACCCGGAACTGCTGATGCTCGACGAACCCGTCGCCGGCATGAGCGTCTCCGAGCGCAAGAAGACCGCCGAACTGCTCAACACCATCATCAAGAACCGCTCGGTGATCGTGATCGAGCACGACATGAAGTTCGTCGAGGACATCGCCCACAAGGTGACGGTGCTGCACCAGGGCAAGATTCTCTCGGAGGGGTCCATGGCCAAGGTCCAGGCGGACCCCAAGGTCATCGAAGTCTATCTCGGCCATTGAGGGGCGGATCATGCTGAACGTAGCCAACCTGCACGTCTCCTACGGCGAGAGCGAGGTGCTGCACGGCCTCGACTTCAAGGTCGCGCCCAACGAGATCATCGCCATCATGGGCCGCAACGGCATGGGCAAGACCACGCTCATGAAGTCGCTCATGGGCATCGTCCCGACGAAAAGCGGCAAGGTGAGCGTCGGCGACACCGACATCACCGCCTTCAAGAGCTATGAGCGCGTCGCCAATGGCGTCGCCTATGTGCCGCAGGGCCGCATGATCTTCTCCACCATGACGGTGCAGGAGAACATCGAGACCGGCCTCATCCCGCGCGGCGAGAGCAAGGTGCCGCCGGACATCTACGAGCTGTTCCCCGTCCTTCTGGAGATGAAGGGCCGGCGCGGCGGCAACCTCTCCGGCGGCCAGCAGCAGCAGCTCGCCATCGCCCGCGCGCTCGCCACCGCGCCGAAGGTGCTGCTGCTCGACGAGCCGACCGAGGGCATCCAGCCCTCGATCATCCGCGAAATGGCCCGCACGCTGAAGCGCATCCGCGACGAGCGCGGGCTCTCCATCGTGGTGTCCGAGCAGGTGCTGTCCTTTGCCCTCGACATCGCCGACCGGGTGCTCGTCATCGAAAACGGCGAGATCGTCCACGAGGACCTGCGCGCCGACATCGACGAGGCCAAGGTCGCCCGATTCCTGTCGGTCTGAGCCCCCGCCGGACCGCCGTTCCCAGCCTGCCCACATTTCCAGCCAGTACCCGGGGAGAGAGACGCATGACCGAGACACTTATCAAAGTCGACCTGAACCAGTCGGCCTACGACAACGACATGGTTCACAACCGCTGGCACCCGGACATTCCGATGGTGGCGTGGGTGAAGCCCGGCGACGATTTCATCGTCGAGACCTATGACTGGACCGGCGGCTTCATCAAGAACAACGAGTCCGCCGACGACGTGCGCGACATCGACCTGTCGATCGTGCACTTCCTCTCCGGCCCGATCGGCGTCAAGGGCGCCGAGCCCGGCGACCTGCTGGTCGTCGACCTGCTCGACATCGGCGCCATGCCGGACAGCCAGTGGGGCTTCAACGGCTTCTTCTCGAAGAAGAATGGCGGCGGCTTCCTGACCGACCACTTCCCGCTGGCCCAGAAGTCGATCTGGGACTTCAAGGGCATGTACACCTCCTCGCGCCACGTCCCCGGCGTGAACTTCGCCGGGCTGATCCATCCCGGCCTGATCGGCTGCCTGCCCGACCCGAAGCTGCTGGAGACCTGGAACACCCGCGAACAGGGCCTCATCGACACCAACCCCACCCGCGTGCCCCCGCTCGCCGCCCCGCCCTTCGCCGCCACCGCCCATATGGGCCGGCTGACCGGCGACGCGAAGGCGGCCGCCGCGGCCACCGGCGCGCGCACCGTTCCCCCGCGCGAGCATGGCGGCAATTGCGACATCAAGGACCTGTCGCGCGGCTCCAAGATCTACTTCCCGGTCTATGTCGAAGGCGGCGGCCTCTCCATGGGCGACCTGCACTTCTCGCAGGGCGATGGCGAAATCACCTTCTGCGGCGCCATCGAGATGGCCGGCTGGGTGCACCTCAAGGTCGAGGTGCTGAAGGGCGGCATGGCGAAATACGGCATCAAGAACCCGATCTTCAAGCCCTCGCCGGTGACCCCGAACTACAAGGACTATCTGATCTTCGAGGGCATCTCGGTCGACGAGGACGGCGGCCAGCATTATCTCGACGTCCACATCGCCTACCGCCAGGCCTGCCTCAACGCCATCGAATACCTGAAGAAGTTCGGCTATTCCGGCGCCCAGGCCTATTCGATCCTCGGCACCGCGCCGGTTCAGGGCCACATCTCGGGCGTCGTCGACATCCCGAACGCCTGCGCCACGCTGTGGCTGCCGACCGAGATCTTCGACTTCGACATCAACCCCACCGCCGCCGGGCCGACCAAGTTCCTCGACGGCTCGGTCGAGATGCCGCTTTCACCGGACCTTTGACCCCCGCTTAGTCCGGTGCATGCGAGGCGGTGCTCCGCACCGCCTCGCCCTTCTTATGAATGCCAGGAAACGCCCAAGGGGTCGTCCTCAAGACCCGCCCAAAGGGACACGCTCATGCCCGTCTACGAATATGAATGCGAGAGCTGCGGCGATTTCACCGCGATGCGGCCGATGAGCGAGTATCAGGCGCCCCAGCCCTGCCCCGATTGCAGCGCGATGGCGCCGCGGGTGATGCTGACCGCGCCGCATTTCTCCGGCCTGTCGCGCGACAGCCTCAAGGCCCACGCCACCAATGAGCGGGCCAGCCACGCGCCGATGACCACCGGCGAGTACGCGGCGAAGCAGCACCCGTCGAGCTGCTCCTGCTGCGCCGGCGGCATGAAGAGCCGCACCAAGAAGTCCAAGACCGCGACCGCCGCCTCAGGCGCCAAGAGCTTCCCCTCCGCCCGCCCGTGGATGATCAGCCACTGAGACCCCATGTGCCCTCGTCCCCGGGCTTGACCCGGCGCCCCGGCCTCGCGGCCACGTGCGAAGCACCCTTCGCGCCGTCATCCTGAGGTGCGAGCCGCAGGCGAGCCTCGAAGGATGCCGTCCGGGCGCGCCGCCTGCGTGCTTCGAGGCCGCCCGCGCGGGCGGCACCTCGGCATGACGGCCCCCTTCCCGAGACATCCCCCACACGCCGTCATCCTGAGGTGCGAGCCGCGGGCGAGCCTCGAAGGATGCCGTCCGGGCGCGCCGCCTGCGTGCTTCGAGGCCGCCCGCGCGGGCGGCACCTCGGCATGACGGGCCATCCCCGAACCCCTCACTCCCCGATCGCCACGCCCTCCCGGCGCGGATCGGCGGCGCCGACCAGTCCGTCCGGCGTGATCGCCACCGCCTGCACGCCCGAGGTCATCGGCCCCGTCTTCACGGCGAAGCCGAGGGCGCGCAATCCCGGCTCCAGCGCCAGCGCCGGCGTTCCCGCCTCGATCTCCACCGCGTCGAAGCGGGCCAGCACGTTCGGCGCGGCGATGGCGTCGGCCAGGCTCATGCCCCAGTCGAGATGGGCGATCAGCGTCTTGGCGACATAGCCGATGATCTGGCTGCCGCCGGGCGAGCCGAGCGCCAGCACCGGGCGTCCGTCCTTCAGCACGATGGTCGGCGCCATCGACGAGCGCGGGCGCTTGCCCGGCTCCACCCGGTTGGCGACCGGCACCCCGTCCTTCTGCGAGCGGAAGGAGAAGTCGGTCAACTCGTTGTTGAGCAGGAAGCCGCCCACCATCAGCCGCGAGCCGAACCCGGCCTCGATGGTCGAGGTCATCGACACCACGTTGCCCTCCGCGTCGACGATGGTGATCTGCGTGGTGGAGGGAAGTTCCGGCGTGGCACCGTCGGCCCGCGCCGGCGCCGCCATGGCGTGATCCCAGGTCGGATTGCCGGGAGCGACCTCGGGGAGCGCGTCGTCGCCGGCCAGCAGCTTGGCCCGCCGGGCAAGATAGTCGCGCGCCAGCAGCCCCCTGGTCGGCATCGGCACGTAGTCGGCATCGGCGATGTAGCGCTCGCGGTCGGCGAAAGCGAGCCGCGAGGCGTCGGCGATCAGCCGCCAGGCCTCCGGCGAGGTCGCGCCCAATCCCTTGAGATCATAGGGTTCCAGCAGGCCCAGAATCTGGCCCAGCGTGAGCGCGCCGGAACTCGGCGGGCCCATGCCGCAGACTTCATAAACGCGATAGCCGGCGCAAACCGGCTCCCGTTCCTTCACCTCGTAATCGCGCAGATCCGCCAGTGCCAGAAGGCCGGGATTCGCCGCCGCGCGCACCGTGCGCACGATCTCCGCTGCCAGTTCGCCCTCATATAAAGCCTCGCTCCCCTTTTCCCGCAGCGCCCGCAGCGTCTGCGCATAGGCGGGGTTTCGGAGCCGCGATCCCGCCGCCAGCGGCGCGCCGGTCGCGTCGAGGAAATAGGCCTTTGCCGCCGGGTCGCGCGACAGCGTGGCGACGTCGCCGGCAATCTGCCCGGCCAGGCGCGGCGACACCGGGAACCCGTTCTCCGCGTGTTCCAGCGCCGGGGCGAACAGCCGCCCCCAGGCCAGCCGGCCGTGGCGCCGGTGCACTTCGTCCAGCAGCGCCGGCGTGCCCGGCGTGCCGACCGAGCGCCCGCCGATCACCGCTTCCATGAAGCCCAGCGGCTCGCCCCCGGCCGTCTGGAACAGGGTCGGCGTCGCCGCGCGCGGCGCGGTCTCGCGCCCGTCGAAGGTGGTGAGACGGCCGGCCGCCGCGTCCCAATAGACCAGGAACGCCCCGCCGCCGAGGCCGGAGGATTGCGGCTCCACCAGGCCGAGCACGAGCTGGACCGCGACCAGGGCGTCGATCGCATTGCCGCCGGCCCGCAACATCGCCGCCCCGGCCTCGCTGGCCAGCGGGTTGGCCGTCGCCACCATCCAGCGCGTGCCGGTGGCGGATTTCTGCCCGGCGGCCACCGCGCTCGGCGCTTCCGGCGCGTGGCGGTCGGACACCTGCTGGGCGTGCAGCGGCGTCGCCGCCAGCACCAGCGCGAACAGCCAGCGCGATCCCTTCATGCCCGCCCCTTCCTGTCTGCCTCTTCCTGTCCGCCTGCCGCCGGACGCGCACTCATGATTGCGCGCCGTAACGCGAAGTGAACAGCGGATTCGCCCCCCGCACTGCAACAAGCACGTGACCTTTCGACGAATCGGTCTAAGCTGCAGATGTCTTTAACAACTGAAAGGAGGTGATCCAGTGTCTGATCGTCTTGATCCGCGGTCGTCGGTATCCGTGACCTGGACGCTTGCCTCTTATGAGGTTCGTTCCGCGTGATGCGACATTTCGCACTGCCCTTCTAGGCAGTACCGGGCCGAACCGCGGTCTGACATGGGAAGGGCTGCCCTCGCGGGCAGCCCTTCTTTCTTGGTGCCAGCCCCCTACCTCCAGGACTATTTTGTCGAAACCGATCCAGATCTATATCGACGCCGACGCCTGCCCGGTGAAGGACGAGACCTACCGGGTCGCCGCCCGCCACGGCATCAAGGTGTTCCTCGTCGCCAATTCGTGGATCGCGGTGCCGCGCGACGTCGAGGTCGAGCGCGTCGTCGTCGCCGCCGGGCCGGATGTCGCCGATGACTGGATCGCCGAACGGGTGGAAGAGGGCGACCTCGTCATCACCGCCGACGTGCCGCTCGCCGCGCGGGTGGTGGCGAAGGGGTCGGAGGCCATCGGCCCCACCGGAAAGCCCTTCACCGCCGCCTCCATCGGCATGCAGCTTGCCACCCGCAACCTGATGGCGGACCTGCGCGAATCCGGCGAGATTACCCGCGGCCCCCGCCCCTTCTCGCCGCGCGACCGCTCGGAATTCCTGCAGGCGCTGGAACGCGCCGTGCAGAGATTGAAACGAAAGGGCTTCGTGGCGGGTTGAGAGGTACAAGGAAAAAGGAGACGCCGATGTTGCAGGCCTGCCTCAACGGAGCGCGCGACAGCGCCTTCCACGCCCACACGCCCCTCACCCCCGCGCACCTCGCGGCGGACGCGGCCGCCGTGGTGGCCGCCGGGGCGAACGAGCTTCACCTGCACCCGCGCGACCCCTCCGGCACCGAAACGCTCGACCCCGGCCATGTCGCCGCCGCGCTGACAGCGATCCGCGCCAAGGTGCCGGGCCTTCCCATCGGTCTCTCCACCCATGCCGGTATCGCGCCGGGCGGCCCCGGGCGGCTGGAGGCGATGAGGGCGTGGCAGGTCCTGCCGGACTATGTGTCGGTGAACCTGATCGAGGACGACGCGCCGGAGATGATCGCCCTCGCCCTGTCGCGCGGCATCGGCGTCGAGGCCGGGCTGTGGTCGCAGGCCGACGCCGAGCGCCTCACCGCCCTGCCCGAGGCCAAGAGCTGCCTGCGCATCCTGATCGAGATCAACGAGCAGGATGTCCGGCAGGGCCTTGCGGTCGCCGTTGCCATCCGCAAGGTGCTGGCCCGTGCCAGCCTCGACATCCCCGTGCTGCAGCACGGCTACGACGCCACCGTCTGGCCGCTCTACCAGGACGCGCTGATGCGCGGGCTCGACGGGCGCATCGGGCTGGAGGACGGCAAGCACCTGCCCGATGGCAGCGAGGCGACGGACAATGCCGCGCTCATCAAGGCCGCCTTCCGCCTCGCCCGCGCGGCCCCCAACCTGCCGCCGGAGGCGGTGCCGCCGATCGCGGGCACCTGACCGCCGGCGGCGACGCCGCTCACCCCGAGTTCCGCAACCCCGCCGAGATGCCGTTGATGGTGAGCTGGATGCCCTGCAGCACCTTCTCGTCGGTGTCGCTGGCGCGGTACTTCCGCAGCAGGCCGACCTGCACATGGTTGAGCGGGTCGATATAGGGGAAGCGGGCGCGGATCGAGCGCTCCAGCAGCGGGTTGGAGCCGAGCAGGGCCGGCTGCTGCGAGATCGCCAGCAGCGCGTCGATCGCGCCCTGGTGCTCGGCGCGGATGCGGCCGAAAATGCTCTCGCGCAGTTCCGCATCCTCCACCAGCGCCGCGTAGCGCGAGGCGATGGCGATGGAGCTCTTGGAGAGCACCATGTCCATGTTGGAGAGCTGGGTACGGAAGAACGGCCATTCCCGGTACATTTCCTGCAGCAGCGGCAGCCCGTCGGGGTTGGCCTCCAGCCATTCGCGTATCGCCGTGCCGAAGCCGTACCAGCCCGGCAGCATCAGCCGGCACTGCGCCCAGGAGAACACCCAGGGGATGGCGCGCAGGTCCTCGATCCGCCGCGTCTTCTTGCGCGAGGCCGGGCGCGAGCCGATGTTCAGCGTCGCGATCTCGTTGATGACGGTGGATTCCCAGAAATAGTCCTCGAAGCGCGGGGTCTCGTAGACCAGCGCCCGATAGGCGGCGAAGGCGGAAGCCGAAAGCGCCTCCATCACCGTGAGGTATTCCTCCCGGGGCGCCATGGCGTCACCGGAAAGCAGCGTCGCCTCCAGCGTCGCCGCCGCGAGGATTTCGAGGTTGCCGCGCCCGACCGCCGGGTTGGAATATTTCGACGAGATGATCTCGCCCTGTTCGGTGATGCGGATCTGCCCCTGCACCGCCCCGCCCGGCTGGGCGAGGATGGCGTCGTAGCTCGGCCCGCCGCCGCGCCCGACCGAGCCGCCGCGCCCGTGGAACAGCCGCAGCCGCACGCCATGGCGCTTGAACACCTCGATCAGCTCGATCTCCGCCTTGTAGAGTTCCCAGCCGGAGGTGACGAAACCGCCATCCTTGTTGCTGTCGGAATAGCCGAGCATCACTTCCTGCACGCCGCCCCGGCTGTCGACCAGCTTGCGGTATTCCGGCAGGCGGAACATCTGCTCCATCACCTTGGCGGCGTTGCGCAGATCTTCGATGGTCTCGAACAGCGGCACGATGTGCACCGCCGCCGAGCCGGCCGGGTCGACCAGCCCGACCTCCTTCAGCAGCAAGGCCAGCTCCAGCATGTCCGAGACGCTTTCGGCCTTGGATATGATGCAGGTCTGGATCGCCTCGGCGCCGAAGATCTGGTGGATGCGGGCGCAGGTGCGCAGCATGGCGAGTTCGCCCACCGTCTCGTCGGCATAGGCGGCGAAGGGCGAGGTCAGCGGACGGGCGGTCGCCAGCTCGCGCAGCAGCAGGGCGACGCGGGTGCCCTCGGGTAGCGCCTTGTAATTCGTGCCCGGCGCGGCGACCTCGAACAGTTCGGCCACGCAGCGCTCGTGCACGTCGGAATTCTGCCGCGAATCGAGCACCGCCAGATGGAAGCCGAAGGCGTCCACAGCGCGCCGCAGCGCCCGCAGCTTGCCGCCGGCGATGGCGCCCGATTTGTGCGCCTTGAGCGAGGCGTCGATGATGTCGAGATCGGCGCGCAGCTCGGCGGCGGAGGCATAGGGCAGCGCCTGCGGCATCTGGGTGATGCCCAGCAGGTCGGCGATCTCGAGCCGGAACGCCGTGGCCCGCAGCCGCGAGGCGATGGCGGTGACGGCGAGCCGGTAGGGCTCGTTGCGACGGTGCGGCGAAAGGTCGGGCGAGGCGTCGACCAGCGCCAGCAGGTCGCTGGAAACACTGACGCGGATGGTGCTGATCGACAGTTCGGCGCCGAGGCCGTCCAGTTCCTCGAAGTAGAAGCGCAGCGCCTGCGCGCTCTGCATGCGCATGGTCTCGCGCGTCACCTCGGCGGTGACGAACGGGTTGCCGTCGCGGTCGCCGCCGATCCAGCTGCCCATGCGCAGGAACGAGGCGACTTCCGGCGCCGCCCCGTCCCGGCCTTCCATCGCCGCCAGCCGGTCCTCCAGCGCGGCGTAGAGATTCGGGAGCTGGCGCAGGAAGGAGTAGTCGTAATAGGCGAGGCCGTTCGCCACCTCGTCCAGCACCGTCAGCTTGGTCCGCCGCAGCAGGTTGGTCTGCCAGAGCATCAGCACCCGACGGCGCAGCTCGGCGGCCGCGAGTTCCTGCTCCTCGGGAGTGGGGTCGCGGCGGGCGCGGTCGGCCAGCAGCTCGGCCACCTTCATCTCATGGGTCAGGGTGGAGCGGCGGCGCACCTCGGTCGGGTGCGCGGTCAGCACCGGGCTCGCCAGCGCGGTCTCGAAGAAGGCACGCAGATCGGCGGTGGAGATGCCCGCCTCGCGCGCCCGCTCCAGCGCCCGCGCCACCGTCGCCGGTCCGGCGGAAGTGCCGTTGGCCGCCGCCGCGCGCATCCGGCGGATGACGTTCTGGTCCTCGGCGATGTTGGCGAGATGCGAGAAATAGGAGAAGGCGCGGACGATGGAAATCGTCTGGTCCGGCCCGAGATCGCTCAGGATCGCTTCCAGCTCATGCCGCGCGCCCTCGTCCTCCTCGCGGTGGAAGCGGGTGGAGACGCGCCGGATGTGCTCCACCAGCTCATAAATCGCCTCGCCTTCCTGGTCGCGCAGCGTGTCGCCCAGCACGCGGCCGAGCATGCGGATGTCCTCGCGCAGCGACAGGTCGAGTTCGCCATCGGCTTCGGGTTCGGCATCGGAAAGGGCGATGGTGAGGGCAACGGACATGGCGATACTCCTTAAGGCGTAGACCAACTTAGCAATTACCATGCCGTCGATGACACCCGTGCGCACGCCCTTATCCCCGGCAAGCGACACCGCAACGGTCCGTCACCTCGCCATCGGGTGCATCGGAATACCGGCCGGAACCGAAGGCCGGCGGGAAAGTGCGGCTGCCGCGCCACAGTCCGCGAGTTTCAATCAATTGCCCCAGAGCCGCCCCGATTGTGAACGAATCCACGCTCAGCATGAACGCCATGCTCAGGAAAGCTTCATCGATGAGGGTTCATAAAGGTGAGCATGCAGAGGCGTCGCCCCGGCGGTGCTTTTGGAACAAGCGGCCGAAGGGCCGTGTTGACGAGTAAGACCGGCCGCGAGGCCGGGTGTAAATCCAAGCGTATGCGTATCAGGAAGGACGTCGAAAATGCCCCCCGTCATGAACCGCAACGAGGTTCAGGCCCCGCTCGCTTCTCCCCAGCCCAAGTCGCCTTTCGCGGCTTCCAGCTCGCCGCAGCGTCCCGCCGACGCGCGCGAGAAGAAGCCGGTGAACGCCCCGGTCGGCTCCATCGCCGCCATCGAATCGCAGCTCGGCTTCTGAAACCGGCCTTGCAGCCCGGCTGCGCGGCCGGCAGTCGGCAGGCCGTTCTGCAGCGTGAAGACGCGGTTCTGCAGCTTGATGAAGCAGCAGCGTTTGCAGCCGCGGGTAATGCCGCGGAGCGGTCGCTTCACGGGATTGTGTGCGGCCTCTGAATGCGCCGTTTTGCCCGTCCCGGCATCGATCGGGGCGCCTGTGGCACGGTCGCGATGTCGCAAGGGGGTGGATTCCGCCCGGCTTCTTCCCATATGGATGACGTTGCGGCATCTGTCGCCCGAACCATCCAGAGAGGCTAAACCCTTGCGATTCCTGCGTCTGCGTCCCGCCGCCCTGCGCCTGATGATCGGCGCCCTGTTCGTCGCCGCCGGCGTACTGGTCGCCAGCGATTTCGCCGAAGCCCGCGCCGGCCGCTCGATGAGCTTCGGCAGCCGTGGCTCGCGTACCTGGTCCACCCCGGCCCCGACCCCCACCGCCCCGAGCGCGCAGCCGATGCAGCGCTCCGCCACCCCGCAAACCCAGTCGGCGCAAGGCGCTCGTGCCCCGGGCATGCAGTCTGGTGGCTTCTTCAACCGCGGCGGTTTCATGGGCGGGCTGATGGGCGGCCTGCTCGGCGCCGGCATCTTCGGCCTGCTGATGGGTTCGGGCTTCTTCTCCGGCCTCGGCAGCCTGTCCGGCATTCTCGGCCTGCTGCTCCAGGTCGCACTTATCTTCATCGTCGTCCGGCTGGTCATGGGCTGGATGCGCGCGCGCAACCAGCCCTCCTATGCCGGCGGCGCCCGGCCCGACCCGATGGCCCGCGACGCCCTGAATCGCGACGCCATGAACGGCGGCGGCGCGGCCGCGCCCCGCTCGGGCTTCGGCACCGGCCCGCGCGGCAAGCCGATCAAGCTGGAAGGCGCGGACTTCGACGCTTTCGAGCGCACCCTCGGAGAGGTGCAGGCCGCCTATAGCCGTGCCGACAAGGCGGCGCTGGCGACCCTGCTGACGCCCGAGATGGCCGGCTATATGGCGGAGGAACTTGACGAAATGGCCCGTGAGGGGCTGGAGAACCGGATCACCGACGTCAAGCTGCTGCAGGGCGACCTGTCGGAAGCCTGGTCGGAAGGCGACGCGGAATACGCCACCGTCGCCATGCGCTACGAGCTGAAGGACGTGACCCTCGACAAGGCCACCGGGCGCGTCGTGCAGGGCGATCCCGAGCGCACCGAGCAGGCGGTCGAGTTCTGGACCTTCGCCCGCCCGCCGCGTGGCGTATGGAAGCTCAGCGCCATCCAGCAGGGCTGAGCGGCGCCTCATCGCTCTTGAACAATCGAAAGGGCGGCCTCGGGCCGCCCTTTTTCGTGCGCGTCAGAATTCCAACGGGTCGGGGCCGAAGCGGTTCGGCCCGCGCGTGCCCCGCACCATGAACCAGAAGAAAACGACGAGGGCGCCGATGCCGGTGATGATCAGCAGCAGCCACCAGCCGGCGTAGTCCATGTCGTGGAAGCGACGCACCCCGACGGCGATCGAGGGAATCAGCAGCCCCAGACCGACCAGTGTGCTGATGGGCGTGAAGGCGTCGATTTCGCCGAAAGTGAGCAGCGAGAACGCGCCAAAGAGAGCGGTGTCGATGACGCCGGCAGCAATGCTCGCCAAGATCGAGAACACGACGAACCACCAATATTCCGAGCGCGGCGCGCGTCCGGTGAAGGTGGCGTATTTGCCGAGAACGCTGGAAACGGCCTGCGTGAAGGTCATGGAAGTCGCTCGCCAATCTAAGGGGCGAGCGATCCTACGTCAGCCGCCACGCTTTGCGAAGACGACGTGCCGCTTCGCCAGATCGATTCCATCTACGTGCCAGCCCGCTTCCATCCAGGCATGAGCCTGAACGTGACGTCCACCAACCTCGTTCGACCACCAAGCCGGATAGAAATGGGCGCTGCGAGGAAGAGCGAAACCCAGTATTTTTTCCATTCGCTCGAAGTCGAGCACTACGCGCGCGTCCAGCCTGCCGCCAAGATACCATTTGAGCGGATCGTATTTTGCCATATTCCCCTCACCGCTTCGGCGCCCGCCGCCCACCCTTCCGGTAGCCCTTGGTCATCGGGTCCGGTCGCTCCGGGCGCACCCAGTCCTCGACGCGCAATGGCTCGGTCCGGTCCGTGCCGGGGCCCATATCGTCGAGCGAGGGCTTGACGATGCGCGACGCCGCGCGCGGGGCGAACATGGGCGGCTCGCCCGGCTCGTACGCCGCCTGCGCCTCGTCGGCGCGCGCCTCATGGCCTGAGGAGACATGCCCCGGCGAGGAGCGCGGCCCGGACTTGCCGCCGCTCCCCTTGCCCCCGCCCTTGCCCTTCTTCTCCGGCATATTGGCGGAGCGGCCGTATTTGCGCTCGCCGCGATAGCCGCCGGTGCGGTCGTCGATACTGTCCTGCCGGGCCAGCGGATCGTCGGAAAGCACCAGTTCGGTCGCCTGCAGCCGCTTGATCTCGTCCCGCAGCCGCGCCGCCTGCTCGAAGTCGAGATCGGCCGCGGCCTTGCGCATGCGCTTTTCCATGTCGGCGATCACGGTGGCGAGGTTGTTGCCATAAGTGGCGGCACCCTCGGCGAGGCCGGCATCGACGGTCACATGGTCGCGCTCATAGACGCTGTTGAGAATATCGCCGATCGCCTTCTTGACGCTCTCGGGGGTGATGCCATGCTCGACATTCCACGCCACCTGCTTGGTGCGGCGGCGCTCGGTCTCCGCCATCGCCCGTTCCATCGAGCCGGTGATGGTGTCGGCATAGAGCACCACCCGCCCGTCGACATTGCGCGCCGCGCGGCCGATGGTCTGGATCAGCGAGGTCTCGGAGCGCAGGAAGCCCTCCTTGTCGGCATCGAGGATCGCCACCAGCCCGCATTCCGGGATATCGAGCCCCTCGCGCAGCAGGTTGATGCCGATCAGCACGTCGAAGGCGCCGAGGCGCAGGTCGCGCAGGATCTCGATGCGCTCGATGGTGTCGATGTCCGAGTGCATGTAGCGCACCCGGATGCCGTTCTCGTGCAGATACTCGGTCAGGTCCTCGGCCATGCGCTTGGTGAGCACGGTCACCAGCGTGCGGTAGCCCTTCGCCGCCGTGGCGCGCACCTCGCCGAGAAGATCGTCCACCTGGGTGCGGGCCGGGCGCACCTCGACCTCGGGGTCGACCAGCCCGGTCGGGCGGATCACCTGCTCGACGAACACGCCGCCGGTGCGCTCCATCTCCCATTTGCCGGGCGTGGCGGAGACATGGACGGTCTGCGGGCGCATTGCCTCCCACTCCTCGAAGCGCAGCGGCCGGTTGTCCATGCAACTCGGCAGGCGGAAGCCATATTCCGCCAGCGTCGCCTTGCGACGAAAGTCGCCGCGATACATCGCGCCGATCTGCGGAATCGTCACATGGCTCTCGTCGCAGAAGATCAGCGCATTGTCGGGCACATATTCAAACAGCGTCGGCGGCGGTTCGCCCGGCTGGCGCCCGGTGAGCCAGCGCGAATAGTTCTCGATGCCGGCGCAGCTTCCCGTCGCCTCCATCATCTCGATGTCGAAGGTGCAGCGCTGCTCCAGTCGCTGCGCTTCCAACAGGCGCCCCATCGCGTTCAGTTCGTCGAGCCGCATCTTCAGCTCGGCCTTGATGCCGTGGATCGCCTGGATCAGCGTCGGGCGCGGCGTTACATAGTGCGAATTGGCGTAGAGCTTGACGAATTTGAGGTCCTGCGACTTCTGCCCGGTCAGCGGGTCGAATTCCTGGATGCTCTCCACCTCGTCGCCGAACAGCGAGACGCGCCACGCCCGGTCCTCGTAATGCGCCGGGAAGATCTCGATCACGTCGCCGCGCACCCGGAAGGTGCCGCGGCCGAAATCGCCCTGGGTGCGCTTGTACTGCAGCGCCACCAGGTCCGCGAGCAGCGCCCGCTGGTCGATGCGCTCGCCGACCTCGATCTTGAAGGTCATCGAGGCATAGGTCTCGACCGAGCCGATACCGTAGATGCAGGACACCGAGGCGACGATGATGACGTCGTCGCGCTCCAGCAGCGAGCGCGTCGCCGAGTGGCGCATGCGGTCGATCTGCTCGTTGATCGACGATTCCTTCTCGATGAAGGTGTCGGTGCGCGGCACATAGGCCTCGGGCTGGTAATAATCGTAATAGGAGACGAAATACTCCACCGCATTGTCGGGGAAGAAGCTCTTGAACTCGCCATAGAGCTGCGCCGCCAGCGTCTTGTTCGGCGCCAGCACCAGCGCCGGGCGCTGCACCCGCTCGATGACGTTGGCCATGGTGAACGTTTTGCCCGAGCCGGTAACGCCGAGCAGCACCTGGTCGCGCTCGCCCTCATTGGCCGCCGCCACCAGTTCCTTGATCGCCTCCGGCTGGTCGCCATTGGGGGTGTAGTCGGATTTCAGCACGAAGCGGACGCCGCCCTCGGACTTTTCCGGCCGCGACGGGCGGTGCGGCACCCAGAGCTGGCCGTCCACCTCGGGGCGCCCGCCCTCGATCAGCGCCGACAGCGCGGCGACGGTGGCGGAGGCGCCCGACGTCGGCGCCACGCCGAGCTTCTCGGCGAGGGCGGGGTCGAGGGTAGCGGATTGGGCGGGCTCGAACGCGCGCTGGGAGCGCTCGGAGAATCCGCCGGGACGTGCAGCTTTGGCCATGCCCGCAATATGGGGACAGATTCGGTCGGCGCAAAGGCCGACGATGGACAAGGCGGCGCGGCCAGGCGCCCTGCCGGCGGCGGCGCCCGCAATGACATCAGATGCCCTCGAAATGAGCAAATCACGGGACGGGGGCGGACGCGGCCTCTCTGAATAATATTCTTCCTGTTCAGCTATTTACATCATTTTTGCATATTAATTAGTCATTGGCATATGTGATGCATACACTATTGCATGCACGTGTTGGGGGCCGCGTGGCCGGCCCCGTTCCAGACGGTGGATGGCAATGACCGATGCCCTTCTCGCGGCCGAGCCCGCACCCCTCGCCTTCGCACCCGCGCGCGCCGCGCTGGTCATCATCGACATGCAGCGCGACTTCCTCGAACCCGGCGGCTTCGGCGAGACGCTCGGCAACGACGTCTCGCTGCTGCAGGCGGCGGTCGGGCCCTGCAAGGCCGCTCTCGTCGCCGCCCGCGCCGCCGGCCTGCTGGTCATCCATACCCGTGAGGGCCACCGGGCGGACATGATGGACGCGCCGCCGGCGAAGGTCGAGCGCGGCGCGCCGACCGCGCGGATCGGCTGCGCCGGGCCGATGGGACGCATCCTCATCCGCGGCGAGCCCGGCCATGACATCATCGCCGAACTCGCTCCCGAGGCCGGCGAGCCGGTGCTCGACAAGCCCGGCAAGGGCGCCTTCTACCAGACCGATCTCGAACTCATGCTGAAGAACCGCGGCGTCGACACGCTGCTGGTGGCCGGCGTCACCACCGAGGTTTGCGTCCACACCACCATTCGCGAGGGCAATGATCGCGGCTATCGCTGCGTGGCGCTGGCCGATTGCTGCGCCTCCTATTTCCCCGAATTCCACCGCGTCGGCCTGGAGATGATCAAGGCACAGGGCGGCATCTTCGGCTGGGTGTCGGACTCCACCGCGCTGCTGGCCGCGCTCGGCAACAAGACCGCCTCCGCCACCGCTCTGGCGCGGCCCAGCGCCGCCTGACCCGCCGCCCGCCCTCATGCCTGCCGCGTCCGGCGCCCGGCGCCGCCTGTGACCCCGCGTTCACCCGTCATTCGTCCTTCGAGGGGATACCGATCATGTCCGCGACTGAAATGACCCCGATCTCACCCGCCCGCACCGGCATGCGCCCGACCCTGTGGACGCGCGGCGACTGGAACGCCCTGTTCGGCTTCGGCACCAACATCCTCGTCAACATGCTGGTGCTGACCGGCCTGCTGCAATTCGTGCTGAAGATGCCGCCCGACATCGTCTTCGGCCGCATCCTGCCGGCGGTCGGGCTGATGATGTTCCTCTCTACCGTCTACTACGCCTGGCTGGGCTACCAACTGGCGAAGAAGACCGGCCGCGACGATGTGTGCGCCCTGCCCTCGGGCATCTCGGTGCCGCACATGTTCGTCGTCACCTTCGTCATCATGTTGCCGATCGGCACCGCCACCGGCGATCCGGTGCAGGGCTGGGAGGCGGGTCTGGTCTGGGTGTTCTTCCAGAGCTTCATCCTGATGATCGGCGGCTTCGTCGCGCCCTATATCAGGCGCATCACCCCGCGCGCGGCGCTGCTCGGCACGCTGGCGGGCGTGTCCATCGCCTTCATCGCGATGCGCCCGGCCTTCGAGATCTTCGCCACCCCGGTCATCGGCCTTACCTGCTTCGCCATCATCATGGTGAGCTGGTTCGGCGGGGTGAAATACCCGCGCGGCATTCCCGCCGGCCTCGTCGCCATCGCGGTGGGCATGGCCATCGCCTGGGGCTCCAATCTGTTCGGGCTGAACTATGGCGGCATGAGCCTCGACAATGTCGGCGCCGCCTTCGCCAATTTCGGCTTCTCGGTGCCGCTGCCGGCCTTCGACCATGTGTTCCACGGCTTCGACTATCTCGGCATCATCCTCGTCACCGCCATTCCCTTCGGCATCTATGACCTGGTCGAGGCGATGGACAATGTGGAGAGCGCCGAGGCGGCGGGCGATCATTATCCCACCACCCGCGTGCTCACCGCCGATGGCGTGGTCAGCCTGATCGGCTGCCTGATGGGCAATCCTTTCATCAACGCGGTCTATATCGGCCATCCCGGCTGGAAATCGATGGGCGGGCGCATCGGCTATTCCGCCGCCACCGGACTGATGGTCATCATCCTGTCCTGGTTCGGCATCATCGCGCTGCTGCTGGCGCTGATCCCGGTCGTCGCCATTTCGCCGATCCTTCTGTACATCGGCATGCTGATCGGCGCGCAGGCGTTCCAGACCACCCCAACCAAGCACGCCCCCGCCGTCGTACTGGCGCTGACCCCGCACCTCGCCGCCTGGGCCAAGCTGCTGATCGACAATGCGCTCGGCGTCGCCGGCACCACGGCCGCTGCTGTGGGGCTGGAAAATCTGGGTCAGGTCGGCGTGCTCTATCACGGGCTCGAAGTGATGGGCGGCGGCGCGATTCTGGTCGGGCTGGTGCTGGGCGCCATCGGCGTGTTCGTGGTCGAACGCCAGTTCGTCAACGCCGCCGCCTTCGCCCTCGCCGGCGCGGTACTCACCTTCTTCGGCTTCATGCATGGGGAAGCCGTCGGATTTGGCGTGACACCGGCGGTAGCGTTTGCTTACCTTATGGTTGCAGGCTTCCTCTTCGCCTGCGCGAAATACACGGCGCTGGAGCCCGCCCCCACTGCGGAGCGGGCCGACGAAGCTCAGCCGGCGCCGGCGGAATAGCCATTTGCTTCGATGCTGGGGGGCATTGAAGCAGCTTGAGACGGCGCGGCGCATCCATCAGGATGCCCGCGCCGCTCTTGTTTCCGACCGCCGGAAGACCGGCGCCCACCGCGAGGTCTGTCATGTCGTTCCTGCTTTCCTTCGATCCCGCCAGCCTCGGCGAACCGGAGGAAACCGAGCCGCTCGCCGAGCGCATCGTCGCCGGCGCGCCCCGCCACCTCACCTGGAATCTTGAGACACTGCCGGACGGCGCCCTGTTCGCCGGCATCTGGCAGTCCTCGCCCGGCGCCTGGCGCGTGGACTACGAGGAATGGGAATTCTGCTCCATTCTTGAGGGCGTCTCCATCCTGCACGAGGATGGCGAACCGCCGGTCACGGTGAAGGCGGGCAACACCTTCGTGCTTCGCCCAGGCTTCAAGGGCGTGTGGGAAGTCGTCGAGACGACCCGCAAGCATTATGTCATCCGCCTCATCTGAACGCCGGTGCTCGAATCCGGCGGGGTGTGGCCTCGCCGTCATTGACCCTGCGGCGGACGCGACGCATCTTCGCCGCACAGTATCTGGGAGATGTGCGATGCGGGCCGAACTGAAGGGTAAGTCGGGACGGGTGAAGCGGGCGGCGGTGCGGGCCGCTTTCGGCCTTGCCGTCGCGGGCACGCTGGCCGCCTCCCTTGGCAGCGCCAAGGCCGCCAATTTCTTCGAGAAGAATTTCTGGCTGTCGGGCCCCAATTACAGCGGCAATGTGCCGGCCTGCGACACCCCGGCCGCGCTGTCGAAGATCCAGCGGGACTTCGCCACCACCGAATCGCGGTTCTGGAATTCCAGTCTCACCATCGACAGCATCGACCGTGTCCGCGAGGTCGCCTTCCGGCCCTGGGGCGAGGAATACATGCCCCGCCGCTATTGCCGCGCCGAGGTCATCGTCTCCGGTGTCGAAGGCACCCCCAGCTTCGGCACCGAGGGCGCCTATGGCAGCGGCGCCTATGACGGCAAGGTGGGTGCCAAGACCGTTGTCTCCGGCCTGCGCCATCACACGGTGTGGTATTCGATCATCGAAGATGGCGGCTTCCTCGGCTTCTCCTGGGGCGTCGAATGGTGCGTCGAGGGCTTCGACCGTTCCTGGACCTACGCGCCGAACTGCCGCATGGCCCGTCCGTGAGGCTGGCGCGGGCGGCGGGGCTGGTCCTCGCCGCGCTGCTGCTGTGCCCAACGCCCACCAGCGCCCAGCAGAAGGGCGAGCCGGGCCGGTTCGATCACTACGTGCTCACCCTTTCCTGGTCGCCCTCCTATTGCGAGGCGATGGGCGCACGCGCCGAGCCGGCGCAATGCGGGCGCGCCCGCCCCTTCGCCTTCGTGGTGCACGGGCTGTGGCCGCAATATGAGCGCGGCTGGCCGCAGGACTGCCTCGTGCCCGCGCCTTTCGTTCCCGAGCCGGTGCTGCGCTCGATGCTCGACATCATGCCGAGCCGCCGGCTGGTACTGCACGAATGGCGCAAGCACGGCACCTGCTCGGGCGATGATGCCACCGCCTATTTCGCCACGGTGCGCCGCGCCTATCGGCACGTGACGATCCCGGAAGCGTTCCGCCGCCTCGACGACTATCGCATGGTCGCGCCCGGCGAGGTCGAAGCCGCGTTCCGCGCCGCCAATCCCGGCCTTGCGCCTGACATGATCGCCGTCGCCTGCGACCGCCGCCGCCTCACCGAGGTGCGCATCTGCATGGACCGCGCGCTCGGCTTCACGCCCTGCGAGGAGGTCGACCGGCGCGCCTGCCGGGCCAGCCGGGTGGTGATGCCGCCGTCGCGCGAGAGCGCCGGGGCGCCTTAGAGGACGTAATGAACTACCGTCACGCCTTCCATGCCGGCAATTTCGCCGATGTCGTCAAGCATGTCGTGCTGACGCGCATCCTTGCCTATCTCGGCCGCAAGGACGCCGCCTATCGCGTCATCGACACCCATGCCGGCGCCGGTCTCTACGATCTCGCCGGCGACGAGGCCCGCCGCACCGGCGAGTGGGAGGGCGGCATCGGGGCGGTGTTGCGCGCCCGCTTCACCCCGGCCGTCCGCGAACTGCTCGCCCCGTGGCTCGAAGCGGTGCGGGCGGTGAACGAGGCGGCACCGGACGATTCGGTTCTGGCCGGGCAACTGCGCCGCTATCCCGGCTCGCCGCGGCTCGCCCAGGTGCTCGCCCGCCCGCAGGACCGAATGCTGTTCTGCGAGACCCAGCCCGGAGTGCGCGCGGCGCTGGAGGAGGCGGTCGGCCGCGACCCCCGCGCCAAGGTGCTGGCCACCGATGGCTGGCAGGCGCTCAATGCCTATCTGCCGCCGAAGGAGCGGCGCGGCGTGGTGCTGGTCGACCCGCCCTTCGAGGAGCCGGGCGAGTTCCACCGCCTCGCCCACGGCCTCGCCGAGGCGCTCCGGCGCTGGTCCGGCGGCATCTACCTGCTGTGGTACCCAATCAAGGATGTGCGGGCCGTCGATGGCTTCCGCCGCGAGATCGAGCGCGCCGGCATCCCGAAAACGCTGAACATCCAGTTCGACCTGCGGACGGTGCGGCAGGCCGACACGATGACCGGCTGCGGCCTCATCGTGGTCAACCCGCCCTTCACCCTCGCCGAGGAACTGCGCACACTGCTGGGCGCGCTCGCGCCCGTGCTTGCCACCGACGGGGCGGGCCGCGCGCGGGTCGGCTGGCTGACCCCGGAGCGCTGATCGCCCGCCGCCCGTCATCATCCGGCATCGGTCTTGCTTCATTCTGCCTGCGGAAGGAACCGGCGGATGGGGCGCAGCCGTCCGAGGGTAAGGAGCAGGCGCATGGCGACGACGGGAACCGTCAAATTCTTCAACACCGAAAAGGGCTACGGCTTCATCCGGCCGGATGACGGCGGACGCGACGTGTTCGTGCATGTGTCCGCCGTGACACGCTCGGGGCTCGGCACGCTGGCCGAAGGGCAGCGCGTCAGTTTCGAGGTCGAGCCGGACAAGCGGGGCAAGGGGCCGAAGGCCATCGACCTTCAACCGGCCGACTGATACGTCTGCCGCCGGAGGCCGGGGCGTCCCGCCACGGCCGGGCGCAGGCGTCACCGGGCTTCCGGCACCGGGGACGGTTGGCCCCAACAAGCGTCGGGCCCAATGAAGCTTCGCTCCTCCCCCCTTTCCCCGTTCGGCCGCAAGGTCAAGATCGGCGCCATTCTGTGCGACCTCCATCTCGACGTGGTGGCCGCCGACACCTCCGATCCGGCAGACCCGCTGCGCGCGCAGAATCCTCTCGGCAAGATTCCGGTCTTGCTGCGCGACGAGGGCGCGGCGATCTATGACTCGCGGGTGATCATGGACTATCTCGACATGCAGGCGGGCGGCGGGGTGCTCATTCCGGCGCATGGCGAGGCGCGGATCGCCGCGCTGACGCTGATGGCGCTGGGTGACGGCATCGCCGACGCCGCGCTGCTGCAGGTCTATGAAAGCCGTTTCCGCGATCCCGGGACCCACGGCGCGCGCTGGATGGACCATCAGGCCGGCAAGGTGACGCGCGGGCTCGCCGCCCTTGAGGCCGCGCCGCCCACGCTTCTGCCGGTCACCGCCGCCGCGCATGTCGGCGAAATCGCCGTCGCCTGCGCGCTGGGCTATCTCGACCTGCGCTTTGCCGGCACCTGGCGCGCCGCCCATCCGGCACTGGTCGGCTGGCTGGATGCCTTTTCCGAACGGGTGCCTGCTTTCGAGGCAACGACCCCGCCGGTTTGATCACACGGCGGCACGCCGGCGCCGGCCGGCGGGTCGCTGGCCGCTGGGTCGCTCGCCGTTGCGTCCCACGAAAATGGCCCCGGATCGTCGATCCGGGGCCTTCGTCGCCGTCAAACGTCCGCGCGGCGTCAGAACTTGTAGTTCACGCCCGCGCGCACGACATTGGCGGTAAGGCCGCTCTTGTAGCCGATGCTGTCGTAGTAGTCTTCGCCGAGATCCATGTAGAGATACTCGGCCTTGACGGTCCAGTTGTTGGTGAAGGCGTACTCGACGCCGCCACCGACCGTCCAGCCAACCGCCGTCTTGTCCGAGGACAGGCCGAGATAGTTGTCCTTGAGCTCGGTGTGGCCCCAGGCGAGACCGCCGGTGACGTAGGGCAGCACATTGCCGAAGGCGTAGCCGAGGCGGGCGCGCACGGTGCCGAAATAGTCCATCTTGGACTCATAACCGGCGTAGGAATCCTTGATGTCCGAGCCTTGGAAATCGGCTTCGGCGCCCAGCACTACATTGTTGTCGAACTGGTAGTTCACGCCGATCTGGCCGCCGCCGAGGAAGCCCGAGGGGTCGAGGCCGATGATTTCCGCCCCACTTTCGCCCGAGCCCCAAGCATAGCCGGCATTGGCGCCGAGATAGAAGCCCGTCCAGGTGAACACCGGCTCGACCACCATCGGCGGAGCCTTGGTCGGGTAAGGCTGCGCGATGTCTGCGGCGAAGGCCGGGGCGGCGGCGAGAAGGGCGACCGCGGCAACGCCCGAGCAGATGATCTTCTTCATAGGGATACTCTCCGAAAGAACCTGAGAACCAGGGGAACGCATGCGTTTCGAAGAGTGAGGTAGAAGCCCAGCTTGGCATGTCGAGGGCTGGATTGGGGCAGGATCGCCGCAATTGCCGCCCCTCTCAGGGAGCATTGCCGGACCGAAACCGGGCAAAGCCCCATGACTGTTCGATTACATACCCGGAAGGGGCATTCACAGAACCGTGTAGACTGCAATATTTTCGCCATCATCCGACAAACATCGTCGAGCACTGTGGCTTCGATGTCACAAACACGACGGCCGCACCCTCGACAAGAAGGATGCGGCCGCTGGTTTTGTCCGCCGGTGGGAGGAGTCGCGCCGGTCAGAAGCGATAATTCACGCCGGCGCGCAGAATGTTGGCGGTGGTGCCGACATCGCGGGGACCGGCGATCGTCGCATAGGTCTCCTCGCCGAGGTCGACATACATGTACTCGCCCTTGACGCTCCAGTTGCGGTCGATGGCGTATTCGGCGCCGCCGCCGATGGTCCAGCCGAAATGATTGCGGTCGTTGGAAAGGCCGAGCCGCTCATAACTGCCGCCGCCATAGGCGAAGCCGCCCGTGCCATAGACCAGGAACTGGTCGAAGGCGAAGCCGAGGCGCGCCCGCACCGTGCCGAAATAGTCCAGCGTGAACACCGAGCTGGAAATGTCGGCATACTGGATGTCGGTCTCGACGCCGAGCACCAGCGGGCCGCTACCCTGCCAGTTATAGCCGGCCTGCAGGCCGCCGAGGAAGCCGTCGACATCCGGCGAATAGTCCGCCGTGCCCCAGCCATAGCCGGCATTGGCGCCGATATAGAAACCGGTCCAGGTGAACACCGGCATCGGCGCGTAGGCTTCCGTGGCCGGCGCGGGATAGGACAGGTCCGCCGCCGCCGCCGGCGCCGCCATCAGGGCGACAACCCCGAGGCCGGCAAAAATGCTGTTCTTCATGATCGTCTCCCAAATCTCGATTCCGGCCGCAGACCGGCGTGCAACCACCCTCGGCACCGAGATAAGTCTGACGACACGATAAATATATGTCCGAAACCGCGCCTTTGTTTGAAAGACTACATTATGGTTAACGAACGGTATACTGAGATATATACTCGAATACCGAACTCAATAATTTAGAAGCTTGAATCCGAAGCGAAAGCACCTTGCCGCAGAAGGTAGAAGATCGCCCGCTCGGTACAGGCATGGCTGAGGAGAGGCGACGTCGCCCGCATCAAAATACCGGACAAGGGGCAGACTCCGTCATCCACCCACCATCGGTTACCGTATCCTCAGTGAACGACGCCCGGTCCGATCGCCGGCCGCCCCGCAGCATCGCTCATTGGGATGAGATGACCGCCCCCGCTTCGCCTCCCCTGTCCTCGCCCGGCGCGCGTCCGCCGCGCCGTCCTGTCGCTCTCGTCACTGGCGGCGCGGTGCGCATCGGCCGCGCCATCAGCCTGCGCCTTGCGGCCGAGGGCTACGACATCGCGCTGCATGTGCGCCGCCCCGGCACCGCCGCCGAGGCGACTCGGGCGGCGCTGGAGGCCGCCGGCGCGCGGGTCTGCGTCATCGCCGCCGAACTCGCCGATGCCGGCGCGGTGGAGGGCCTCGTTCCCGCCGCGGTGGCGGGGCTCGGGCCGCTCGCCCTGCTGGTCAACAACGCCTCGGAATTCCATCCCGACACGGTCGGGTGCCTGGACCCAGCGCTGTGGGACCGGCACATGGCGGTCAATCTGCGCGCCCCGGTGTTCCTCGCCCGCGCCTTCGCGGCGCAACTGCCGGAGGGTGCACCGGGCGCCATCGTCAACCTCATCGACCAGCGGGTGCTGAAGCCGACACCCGCCTATTTCTCCTATGCCGTCGCCAAGGACGCCCTATGGGCGGCGACCAGGATGCTCGCGCAGGCCCTCGCCCCGCAGGTGCGCGTCAATGGCGTCGGCCCTGGCCCGACGCTCGCCAATGGCCGGCAGGACGGCGACGCCTTCGCCCGCCAGTCCGCCGCGGTGCTGCTGGGGCGCGGACCCGGCCCGCAGGAGATCGCCGAAGCGGTGGCCTATCTGGCGCGCGCAACCAGCGTCACCGGCCAGATGATCGCGGTCGATGGCGGCCAGCACCTTGCCTGGCGCACGGCGGATGTCGAGGACGACTGAGCCGCCATGCCCCGGAAGCCGGCGCCGCCGGCAGTCAGCGCCGCCGTGCGTCGCTCAGCGTGAACCAGCCGATGCTGATCATCACCAGCGCCGCGCCGGCGATTTCCGGCACGCTCGCGGTCTCGCCGAGAAAGAGCACGGCCAGCACCATCGTCGCCACCGGGCTCACCGTGCTGATCATCGAATTGGCCTGCGCCGAGATACGCTTGAGCGCCGCGTTCATCAGGAAGGTCGGCAGCACGGTGGCGCCGATGGCCACCAGCACCGCCAGCGTCAGCCCGTGCGGAGACACCATCAGCGCCTCCACCGGCCGCATCACCGCGAACTGGCCGATCGCCATGACCGAGGCGGAAATCATGGCGATGCAGGTGAAAAGGCCGGAACCGACCCGCTGCAGCAGCGAGCGGGCGCAGAGCTGGTAGAGCGCGAAGCTGACCGCCGCCAGCGTCACCAGCACCGCGCCCTTCACCACGTCCGAACCCATGGCGGCGACGTTCTGCAGGAAGATGAGCGCGAGCCCGCCATAGCTCACCGCGAAGGCGAGCATCGCCTTGGGCCGGATCGGCTGGGCGAACAGCAATGCCCCGAGCAGCGCCACATAGAGCGGATAGGTGAAGAGGATCAGCCGGCTGAACGAGGCGGAGATATATTGCAGCCCGGCGAAATCGAGATAGCTGGCCAGCCAGTAGCCCAGCGCCCCGACAAGGGCCGACTGCACCACCAGCCGGGCACCGGGCATCGGCTCGCCCCTCGCCCGCAGCCGCAGCAGCGCCACCGCGCCGATGACGAGGTAGAAGGGCAGCGAGAACGCCATGCGCAGCGCCAGCAGTGTCTCGGGATCGATTCCCTCGGCATAGGCGAGCTTGATGATGATGCCCTTGGAGGCGAACAGGATCGCGCCGCCGGCGCCGAAGGCGTAGCCGGTCAGGGGCAGAGGCGGATGGGATACGGCGTTGCCGGAGCTGGACATGGTCCGCTCCCTTAGACCCTTTTCCCGGCGCTGACATCGGGTGCCGGCGCATGGCCATCCGGCGCCCGATGCATTTTCGCGCCCTGTGCCGTGGCGGGAACACGCGCGCGCCCCCCTGTTCGCGGTCGCCGCGAATACGTATCTAGGGACCCATGATCGCCCGACCGACCCGCGACGCGCCCGACCTCGACGCCGACGATTCCGACATCGCCGAACTCGATCCGGACGAGGCCCTCCTTGCCGACCTGCCCGAGGAGGCGGAGCCCGCGCCGGGTTCCGTCGCCATGGGCCGCGCCGCCATTGCACGGGCGATCAAGCACGCGCCGAACGGCCCCGGCGTCTACCGCATGGTCGGCGAGGGCGGTGCCGTGCTCTATGTCGGCAAGGCCAAGAGTATCAAGCGGCGCATCGTCGCCTATACTCGCCCCACGGGGCTCACCGCCCGCATCATGCGCATGGTGGCGGCCACCATGGAGATGGAGTTCGTCTCCACCGGCACCGAGACCGAAGCGCTGCTGCTGGAGGCCAACCTCATCAAGCAGCTGCGCCCGCGCTTCAACGTGCTGCTGCGCGACGACAAGTCGTTTCCCTATATCCTCATCACCCGTGACCACGTCTCGCCGCAGATCACCAAGCACCGTGGCGCGCGCAACCGCCCGGGCGACTATTACGGCCCCTTCGCCTCGGTATGGGCGGTAAACCGCACCATCAACGCGCTGCAGAAGGCGTTCCTGGTGCGCTCCTGCTCGGACAGCTTCTACGAGGCCCGCACCCGGCCCTGCCTGCTGTTCCAGATCAAGCGCTGCGCCGGCCCCTGCACCGGCGAGGTCAGCCACACCGACTACGCCGAATATGTCCGCGAGGCGCGCGACTTCCTCTCGGGCCGCAGCAAGGCGGTGAAGGAGCAGCTTGCCCGCGAGATGGAAATCGCCGCGCAGGAGCTGGAATTCGAGCGCGCCGCCGCGCTGCGCGACCGTCTCGCCGCCCTCTCCGCGGTGCAGGGCACGCAGGGCATCAACCCGCGCTCGGTGGAGGAGGCGGACGTCTTCGCCATCCATCAGGAAGGCGGGGCGACCTGCGTGCAGGTGTTCTTCTTCCGCACCGGCCAGAACTGGGGCAACCACGCGCTGTATCCGCGCGCCGACCGGACGCTGGGGATCGGCGAGGTGCTGGAATCCTTCCTCGCCCAGTTCTACGAGGACAAGCCCTGCCCGCGCCTCGTGCTCATCAGCCACGACATCGCCGAGCGCGAACTGCTGGAGGAGGCGCTCTCCACCCGCGCCGGCCACCGCGTCGAGGTGGCGGCACCCAGGCGCGGCGAGAAGCGCGAACTGGTCGAGCACGCCCTGCAGAACGCCCGCGAGGCGCTCGGCCGCAAGCTGGCGGAAAGCGCCAGCCAGGCCCGGCTGCTGGAGGAACTCGCCCGCGCCTTCGACCTCAAGGCGCCGCCGGCGCGCATCGAGGTGTACGACAACAGCCACATCATGGGCTCTAACGCGGTCGGCGGCATGATCGTCGCCGGACCCGAGGGCTTCGCCAAGAGCCAGTACCGCAAGTTCAACATCCGCTCGACCGAGCTGACCCCCGGCGACGATTACGGCATGATGCGCGAGGTGCTGACCCGCCGCTTCGCGCGCCTGCTGAAGGAGAACCCGCGCGCTCTGTCGCCTCTCCCCGAGGGGGAAACCGCGCCGGACGTGGCCAACGTCCTTCCCCCGACCGATCCACCTGGCGTGCCGTCTCTCCCCGGCGGGGAAAGGGAAGGCGCCGAGGACGAAGGCTCCGACAGGGAAGCCTCCGCGACCTCTTCCGCCTGGCCCGACCTGCTGCTCATCGATGGCGGTCCCGGCCAGCTCAAGGCCGCGCGCGAGACCCTCGCCGGGCTCGGCGTCACCGACGTGCCGATGGTCGGCGTCGCCAAGGGCCCCGACCGCGACGCCGGCCGCGAAACCTTCTATATCGACGGCCGCGAGCCGTTCCGGCTGGAGCCGCGCGACCCGGTGCTGTATTTCGTGCAGCGCCTGCGCGACGAGGCGCACCGCTTCGCCATCGGCTCGCACCGCGCCCGCCGCAAGAAGGACATCACCCAGAGCGGCCTGCAGGAAATTCCCGGCATCGGGCCGACGCGCAAGCGCGCCCTGCTGCACCATTTCGGCACGCTGAAGGCGATCGAGCGCGCCTCGCTCGCCGATCTCGAAGGCGTTCCGGGAGTCAACGCGGCAACCGCGCGTGCCGTCTACGATTTCTTTCACGCCAAACCGACATGAACCGCCCCTCGGCCCGTCGGCGTCACGGGATGGCCACAGCGCTGCCGCATGGTGAAAGCGCCACAGGATCGCACACAGGCACCCGGACGCGATTGACGTTCGGGGTCGGCGTGTTTACCTGCCTGTGAAGGGAGCCGGCACAGCATGGTCGATGTCGCATCACAGCCGCAAACGCTACGGGAGCCGGTCAAGGTGACTCGCGGTCACGCCTTCTCTTTGCCCAACCTGCTCACCTATGGCCGCTGCGTGGCAGTGCCGCTGGTGGCCGCCTGCCTGTTCTGGTCGGATATTTTCGAGGGCGGGGTTTGGCTGCGCTGGGTGGCGCTCGCCATCTATGTCGTCGCCGCCGTCACCGATTTCTTCGACGGCTATCTCGCCCGCGCCTGGTCGCAGCAATCCGCCATCGGCCGCATGCTGGACCCGATCGCCGACAAGCTGCTGGTTTCCACCTCGCTGCTGATGCTGGCCTCCGACGGCACGATTCGCGGCTGGTCGCTATGGGCGGCGGTGGTGATCCTGTGCCGGGAACTGCTGGTCTCGGGCCTGCGCGAGTTTCTGGTCGAGCTGCGGGTCAGCGTACCTGTCACCCGGCTCGCCAAATGGAAGACCACGGCGCAGCTGGTGGCGGTGGCGGTGCTGCTCGCCGGCCCGGCCGCCGACAAGCTGGCGCCCGGCATCACCCTGTTCGGCATCGTGCTGCTGTGGATCGCGGCGCTGCTGACGCTCTATACCGGCTGGGACTATTTCCGTGCCGGCGCGCGCCATCTGATCGAGGACGACCGGTGAAGATCCTCTATTTCGCCTGGGTGCGCGAGCGCATCGGGATCGAGACGGAAGAGATCGATCTGCCGGAGGCGGTGCGCACCGTCGCCGACCTCGCCACTTTTCTCGGCACCCGCGGCGAGGGCTATGCCCACGCCTTCGAAAATCCGCGCATCGTGCGGGCCGCGCTCGACCGGCGGCACGCCCGGCCCGATGCACCGCTGGGCGCCGCCCGCGAAGTGGCCTTCTTCCCGCCCATGACGGGCGGCTGAACCCGCGAGGTGAGCATGTTCACCGTCCGCATACAGGCGCAGGATTTCGATGCGGCCACGGAAGCGTCGGCGCTGGCGCGCGGGCGCACCGATATCGGCGCCCTCGTCACCTTCGCCGGCCTGTGCCGGGCCCAGGACGCGCCGGGCGGCGCACCGCTTATCGCGCTGACGCTGGAGCACTATCCCGGCATGGCGGAAGAGGAGATCGGCCGTCTGGTCGAGCAAGCCCGCGCCCGCTGGCCGCTCGTCGGCGCCACGGTGATCCACCGCTATGGGCGCATGGTGCCGGGCGACAACATCGTTCTCGTCGTCACCGCCTCGGCCCACCGTACCGCCGCCTTCGAGGCCGCCGAATTCCTGATGGACTGGCTGAAGACCAGCGCCCCGTTCTGGAAGATGGAAGAGCGCGACGACGGCAACGGCTGGGTCGCCGCCAAGGACGATGACGACGCGGCGGCGGAGCGGTGGAACTAGATCGTGTCGCAGTGCCCGTCATCCCGGACGGCCGCAGGCCGATCCGGGATCGTTGGCAGATTGGGAAGCCATCCGGCTCTCCGCCCTGCGGCCGGGATGACGACGAAACAGCCGGACAAACGAAAAATGCCGGCCCTAAGGCCGGCATTTCCATTCTGCGATCTTTGCGACCCTCAGGCCGCCTTGGCCTTCTTCGGCTGCACCTCGGACATGTAGTCCTCCAGCAGCGCCGTGGTCACCGCGCCGGGCTGGAAGTGCTGGCCGGCGATCTCGGACACCGGCGTCACCTCGGCGGCGGTGCCGGTTATGAAGCACTCGTCGAAGCTCGGCAGTTCCTCCGGCATGATCGCCCGCTCCACCACCTCGAAGCCGCGACGCTTGGCCAGCGCCATCACCGTCTGGCGGGTGATGCCGTTCAGGAACGCGTCGGCCTCCGGCGTGTGGATCACCCCGTCCTTGACGAAGAAGACGTTGGCGCCGGTGCACTCGGCCACCCGGCCGCGCCAGTCCAGCATCAGCGCGTCGGCATAGCCCTCGCGCTCGGCGGCGTGCTTGGAGATAGTGCAGATCATGTAGAGCCCAGCGGCCTTGGAGGTCGAGGGCGCGGTCAGCGGGTCGGGACGGCGGTACTTCGCCATGCCGATGCGGATGCCCTTCAGCCGCTGCGCCGGGTCGAAATAGCTCGGCCATTCCCACGCCGCGATGGCGAGGTGAATCTGGTTGGCCTGCGCCGAAACGCCCATCATGTCCGAGCCGCGCCAGGCGACCGGGCGCAGATAGGCGTCGGTCAGCTTCTGCCGCGTCAGCAATTCGCGGCAGGCGGCGCTGATCTCGTCCTCGCTGTAGGGAATCTCGAAGTCGAGCAGCCGGGCGCTTTCCTTCAGCCGCGCCGTGTGCTCGTCGAGCTTGAAGATCTCGCCGCCATAGGCGCGCTCGCCTTCGAAGACGCAGCTGCCATAATGCAGCCCGTGGGTCAGTACATGAACCTGCGCGTCCTGCCAGGGCACGAAGGCGCCGTCATACCAGATCCAGCCGCTGCGTTTGTCGAAAGGTTCGCTCGCCATGGTAAGTCTCCCAACCGGGGCGCCGACGCGCCATGGGTGGCGCCGGAGCCCTCCTGTTCCTTCGGCATGTGGCCTCGGCCTGTTACACGAGAGCGCGACGCTTTGCCTCGCGGCCGAAGTCCCATTATCGTTCGCCGCTCCGAAGAGCGGGGTCGACACGATCCTGTTCCGGAGCGGATCGGTCGGTCACCCGAACGATCCTTTCGTTGAACGGGACATCTGAGTAACGATCATAACGAAAAAAGTCAACATGGCTGACATAAATGTCTCGCTGAATGCGCGCCCGGGCAAGAGCGACCCGGCCGCTGCCACGCGCCCGCCCGCTGCCGCGGAGGGCGAGCCGATGCTCGACCTGATCGAGCTCCTGTTCTTTGCCTACCGGAATTTCGTCAGCGATCCCGACGAGATACTGCATGGCTTCGGCTTCGGCCGCGCGCATCACCGCGTGCTGCATTTCGTCAATCGGCACCCCGGCATGCGCGTCACCGACCTGCTCGACATCCTGCGCATCACCAAGCAGAGCCTCGGCCGGGTGCTGCGGGAACTGGTCGATCAGGGCTTCATCGACAGCCGCGCCGGCGCTTCCGACCGCCGCCAGCGCCTGCTCTATCTGACGCCGAAGGGCGAGGAGCTGACGCGGGAATTCGTCGCCATCCAGTCCCGGCGCATCCAACGGGCGCTGGAGGAGAGCGGCACGGATTCGCGCGATCTCGTGCGCCGCTTTCTTGTCGCCATGATCGACCCCGAAGATCGCAGCCCGACGGAAAAGCTTATCGCCCGCGCCGATCAGGCGGTGGAGGCGCGCAGCCTCGTCCGCGGCCCCACGGCCGGCTGACGGGGGGAAACGCGATGCTCGACTCCAGCCGAAGCCCGGTTGCGGCTGCAAGGAACGCCCGCACCATGCCCGCCGACGACGCCTTCCATCTTCTCATCGTCGACGACGACCGGCGCATCCGCGACCTGCTGTCGCGCTTCCTCAGCGAGCACGGCTATCGGGTGACCACGGCGGAATCGGGCGGCGACGCCCGCGCGCGCCTCGCCGGCCTCACCTTCGACCTGCTCATCCTCGACGTGATGATGCCCGGCGAGACCGGCTTCGACCTCGCCCGCACCGTGCGCGAGACCTCGGCGGTGCCGATCCTCATGCTCACCGCGCGGTCCGATGCCGGCGACCGCATTGAGGGGCTGGAAATCGGCGCCGACGACTACCTCGCCAAGCCGTTCGAACCGCGCGAACTGCTGCTGCGGATCGGCAACATCATCAAGCGCTCGGCCACCCCGCCAGCGCAGGCGATCGAAACCGTACGCTTCGGCCCCTTCGCCTTCCATCTCGCGCGCGGCGAACTGACCCGCGAGGGCGATCCGGTACGTCTCACCGACCGCGAACGCGACATGCTGCGCGTGCTCGGCGAGGCGCCGGGCCAGACCGTGCCGCGCCAGGACCTGGTCGCGCCCGGCGTCGCCGCCGGTGACCGCGCGGTGGACGTGCAGGTCAACCGGCTGCGTCGCAAGATCGAGCGCGACCCGGCCAATCCCGCCTATGTGCAGACGGTGCGGGGCGTGGGCTACCGGCTGGTCGTCGCCCCTTGAGCGTGCTCGACACCAGCGTCGTCGGCGCCGCCCGCGCGCGGCTGCGCATGACCCAGCGGCGCATGCGCGAGAACAATGCCCGCTTCGGCGCGTGGTTCAACCGCATCATGCCGAAGGGGCTGTTCGCCCGTTCGCTCATCATCATCGTCACGCCGGTGGTGATCCTGCAGTCGGTGCTCGCCTTCGTCTTCATGGAGCGCCACTACAACACGGTCACGCGCCGCCTCTCGGCCGCGGTGTCGCAGGATATCGCCGCCGTCACCCAGCTTGCCGTCGCCTTCCCGACCGAGGAAGACCAGAACCGGATCAAGCGCATCGCGCAGATCTCCATGGGCCTCACCGTCGATTTCCTGCCCGGCGAGCGCCTGCCGCCGCCCGGCCCGAAGCCCTTCTTCTCCATCCTCGATTCGGCCTTCACCGGGGAGTTGGCGAAGCGGCTGCACCGGCCGTTCTGGACCGATACCGTCGGCAATTCGAACCTCATCGAGGTGCGAGTGCAGATGGACGGCATGGTGATTCGCGTGTTCGCCCGCCGCAGCCAGGCCTATCTGTCGAACTCGCACATCTTCCTGTTGTGGATGGTCGGCACCGCGCTGGTGCTGATGGCCGTCGCCATCCTGTTCCTGCGCAACCAGATCAAGCCGATCGAGGCGCTGGCCGACGCCGCCATCGCCTTCGGCAAGGGGCGCGACGTCGCCGGCTTCCGCCCGCGCGGCGCGCGCGAGGTGCGCGGCGCGGCGCTGGCCTTCCTTGAGATGAAGCGCCGCATCGAACGGCAGATCGAGCAGCGCACCACCATGCTGGCCGGCGTCAGCCACGACATGCGCACCATCCTCACCCGCTTCAAGCTGGAACTGGCGCTGTTCGGCGATTCCGCCGACACCGAGGCGCTGCGCAGGGATGTCGACGAATTGCAGAGCATGCTGGAGGCCTATCTCGCCTTCGCCCGCGAAGACGTCGGCGAGCCGCCGGTGGTGGCGGATGTGGCGCGGCTGATCGAGGAAGCGCGCGTCAACGCCGAGCGCCATGGCGCGAAGGTCACCGCCAGCTATACCGGCGACCCCATGGTCATGGTGCGGCTGGATGCGTTCCGCCGCTGCCTCGCCAATCTGGTCGGCAATGCCGGGCGCCATGGCTCGCGCATCGCGCTTAGCGGCACGCGCGACGAGCGCTGGCTCACCGTCGCCGTCGACGATGACGGGCCCGGCATCGCCCCCGCGCTGCGCGAGGACGTGTTCCGGCCGTTCTTCCGCCTCGACGAGGCGCGCAACCAGGATGCCGGCGGCTCGGGCCTCGGCCTGACCATCGCCCGCGACGCCGCCCGCGCCCATGGCGGCGACGTCATTCTCGGCGAGAGCCCGCTTGGCGGCCTGCGCGCGGCGATAAGGATACCGGTCTAGAGCCCGTCCGGTGAAAGCCGGGTTATCGGACGGGCTCCAGCCGTTTGTTTTTACGCATTTTCTTCACGCGAACCGGAACCCACTTCGCTCGAAAATGCTCTAGCAACGGCTCAGAACAGCCGAGCGCCGTTCGGCACGTCCTGGTCGGGCTTGAACAGAACCACCGCGCCATCCTCGTCCGGAAAGCCCAGCGTCAGCACTTCGGACATGATCGGCCCGATCTGGCGCGGGGGAAAATTCACCACCGCCGCCACCTGCCGCCCGATCAGGTCCTCGGCGGCATAGTGCACGGTGATCTGCGCCGACGACTTCTTGCAGCCGATATGCGGCCCGAAATCGATCACCAGCTTGATCGCCGGCTTGCGCGCCTCGGGAAAAGGCTCGGCCTGAATGATGGTGCCGACGCGGATGTCCACCTTGAGGAAATCGGCGATCGTGATCTGTTCGAGCGGCGCAAGACTCACGCGGGCCTCCTCACAACGGGCTCATCGCCATCGGGCGGGTCACGGCGGGCGCGCCGCAACACGTCCCGGGGCTGGCTACTGAAGCGGGCGTGCCGCCGCTGTCAAGCCGCCGCCGGCGCTTCGGGTGGCGTCGCCGGTCCCGGCGTCGGCTCGGCGCCCGCCGCCGGCCCGCGACGCCCGCGACGGCCGCGCGTGGCGAGGCACACCGCCCCCTCGATCAGGCCCAGCGCCCGCTCGCCCCGGGCCAGCTCGCGGTCGAGCACCGCCATGGTGCGGGCCAGCGCCGGGTCCTCGTCGGTCAGAAAAGTCTGCAGCACCCGGGCGAACACCAGCGCGAGGCCCTGCGCCCGCACCGCGCCCCTGAGGCCGGCAGTGTCGATCTTGGCCGCCGCCAGCATCCATTGCTGCGAGCGGACCGAAAGCTTGTTCACCGCCAGCGCGAAGAACGGGTTGCGGCGGGCCGATTCCGCCAGCGAGCGGATGGCGCCCTTGTGCGGCGCCAGCACGTCGAGCCGGCGCATCAGCACGTCGAACAGCCGGTCGCGCGCCGGCTGGTCGTCCATGTCGTCGCCGGTGTCGGCGAGCACCCGGGCGTCGACATCCCGCAGGAAGGCCGCCAGCATGTCGAAGGTGGAGCCGAACGACGCGCGCAGTTCGGCGAGGGAAAGCTTGGCCTCGTCGGCCACGTCGCCCAGGCTGATGCGCTCGAACGGCTTGCGCGCCAGCAGCGTGGTGAAGCTGTCGAGCGCGAGGGTGCGGGCTTCGGACGGCTTGTCGGCGTTCGCCTTCGTTCCCGGAGAGCGTGCCATGATGACCTCCTGTGCTGAACGGTGCCCCACCTCTACTTAAGGCGCGCCCTCGCCGAGGAGAAGACCCTGCCGGCCGGACGCATGCCGTTCAACGCACAAATGCGGCAGCGCCGCTCAGCTGGCGAGTTCACGCGAGCGCCGCGCCGCGGCCGCCACCGCCTCGGCCAGCAGCGGGCCGAAGCCCTTTTCCTCGTCCATCAGCACGGCAAGCGCCGCCGCCGTCGTGCCATTGGGCGAGGTGACGTTGCGGCGCAGCTGCGCCGGGTCGATGCCGGTGCGCAGCATCAGTTCACCGGCGCCCGCCACGGTGGCCTGTGCCAGCCGGCCGGCCATGTCGGCCGGCAGCCCCGCCTCCGCGCCCGCCGCGGCCAGCGCCTCGGCCAGCAGGAACACATAGGCCGGGCCGGAGCCGGAGACGGCGGTGGCGACGTCGATCAGCGCCTCGTCCTCGACCCATTCGACCCCGCCAGTGGCGCGCAGCAGCGCGTCGGCAATGGCCATCTGCTCCGGCGTCACCTCGGCGTTCGGCACCGCCACGGTGACGCCCCGCCCGATCGCCGCCGGCGTGTTGGGAATGGAGCGCACCACGGCGGTCGCCGGCGCGAAGAAGGATTCGAGGAAGCCGAGCGTGCGCCCGGCCATCACCGACACGACCAGCGTGTGCGGCCCCGCCAGCGGCGCCACCCGGGCCAGCACGTCGGGCGCCACCTGCGGCTTCACCGCCACCAGCATCACGGCCGGCGGGCCGCCATTGAGCGGGTTGAGCGCGATGCCGCGCGCCTCGATCATCGCCGCGACTTCGGGCGGCGGGCCGGGATCGATCACCGCCGCCATCGCCGGGTCGAGCCCGAGGCCGAGCCAGCCTTCCAGCATGGCGCCGCCCATCTTGCCGGCGCCGACGAGCAGCACCCGGCCGGGAATATCGGAAAGTGTGGCCATGATCGAACCCCCCTGCCCGCGCGGCACCGCGCGCCGTCACCGTGCTTTAGTGCCGGCCCCGCGCGCCCTTGGCAATGGGAGGATCGATCCTGACCGGGTCCTCAGGCCTCGCCGACGGTCTCGAACAGGGTCGCGTCCATCGCCTCACGCGCGGTCTTGCCGGCCCAGACGACGAACTGGAAGGCGGGGAAATAGCGTTCCACCGCCTCGATGGCGCATTCCATCAGCACCTCGCACTGGCGGTCGGTCGCTTCCGCGCCGGCCAGCAGCAGGGCGTGGCGGAACATGATCACGCCTTCCTTCGACCAGAGGTCGAAATGGCCGACCCACATCTGTTCGTTGATCAGCGAGAGCAGGCGCAGCACCTCGGTCTTGCGCTTCTCCGGCACCTTCAAGTCGAAGGCGCAGGCAATGTGCAGCGCCTCGACCTCGTCCATCCACTGGAACGAGACGTGGCAGTCGGTCCAGCGGCCTTCGAGCGAGATGGTGATCTCGTCGTCGGCCGACCGTTCGAACGCCCATTCGTTGAGCGCAGCCATGCGCTCGACCAGGTCGAGGGGGTTGAGGCGGGTATCGGTCTCGAAGTCACTAGTATAGGTCATGCTCGACCTCGCGAGGGTGGACGCGGAGGGGGTCGAACGCACGCAACGCGCAGGGTCTACCGACAAGCCGTTCAGGAATCGAACGAATCGCCGCCTCGCCAACTATATCGCGCTGAATCCGTACCTCGCTACGACCGTTGTACCATGGTCCGCGGAAAAACCGACCACGGCGAAAATTGACTGTCCGAATCTTGTCGCGGGATTCGCCCCGGCCCGGCAAGCGCCGTGGCCGCGCATCCACAAGGGTTACGCGCGAAATCGTCAGCCGAGCGAATCTGGCGGGTCGATCGTCGCCTCGAGCTTGGCCTCGCGGGCCTCCAGCGCGGCGATGCGGGCGGCAAGCCGCTCATTCTCTTCGCGGGCGGCGGCGGCGAGTTCCTTCACCGTCTCGAATTCCTCGCGGGTCACCACGTCGAGTTCGCGCAGGACGCGCTCGGCCTGCGCGCGCATCACGCCTTCCGCCTCGCGCCGTACCCCGGTGGCGACGCCGGCCACATCGTTCATCAGCTTGGCGAAATCGTCGAAAATTCGGCCGCTGGTCTGGGTCATGGTCATCTCCCGACTGAGGCCGGTACAGAGCCGTGCCTTTGCCGAGACAATGGGGCGCCGGCGCGGCGATCGCAAGGGGAGCCGGGCCGCCCGGCAGGCCACGCATTGCAACCTCACGCCTTGATCCCGTCACGCAACGGGGGCAAAGCGGAGCCTGCCTGCTCGCGCACGCGCCGGCATTCGGCCGCGTGTCCTCCCCGCCGAGATTTTCATGCCCATGCTCGCCCCGCCGCTCTTCGCCCTGCCGTTCCCGAACATCGACCCGGTTCTGATCGAGCTGGGTCCCTTCGCCATACGCTGGTACGCCCTCGCCTATATTGGCGGCCTGCTGTTCGGCTGGTGGATGGCCAAGCGGCTGTGCGCCCGGCCGGCGCTGTGGGGCGGGCGCTCACCGATCCAGCCCGAGGAGTTCGATGATGCGGTGGTGTGGATCGCGGTCGGCGTCATCCTCGGCGGGCGCATCGGCTATGTGCTGTTCTACAATCTGCCCTATTACGCCGCGAACCCGTGGGAGGCGTTCACCCTCTGGCATGGCGGCATGGCCTTCCATGGCGGCTTTCTCGGCTCCATCCTCGCCATGTACCTGTTCTGCCGGCGGCGCGCCCTGCCTTTCGTGTCGATGCTCGACATCGCCGCCACCGTGGTGCCGGTGGGGCTGTTCCTCGGCCGGCTGGCCAATTTCATCAATGGCGAATTGTGGGGCCGCCCCACCGATGTCGCCTGGGCCTTCGTCTTCCCCCATGGCGGGCCGGAGCCGCGCCATCCGAGCCAGCTCTACGAGGCCGGACTGGAGGGGCTGGCGATCTTCATCATCTTGCAGATCGCGGTACGGGCCGGCGCGCTGGTGCGGCCGGGCACGGTCGCCGGCATGTTCGTCTTCCTCTATGGCTGCGCCCGCATCTTCGTGGAATTTTTCCGCGAGCCCGACCCGCAGCTCGGCTATCTCGCCGGCGGCTGGCTGACCATGGGTATGCTGCTGTCATTGCCGATGCTGGCTCTGGGAAGCTGGCTGGTCTGGCACGCCCGCCGCCGTCCGCCCCCGGGCGCCGACGCGGCATGACGGCGCTGGCGCAAACACTCACCCGCCAGATCGCGCTCACCGGGCCGATCACCGTGGCGGACTATATGGAACAGTGCCTGTTCCACCCGACGCTCGGCTACTACACCACGCGCGAGCCGTTCGGCGCCACGGGTGACTTCGTCACCGCGCCCGAGATCAGCCAGATGTTCGGCGAACTGCTCGGCCTGTGGGCGGCAGAGACGTGGCTGCGCCTCGGCTCCCCTTCGCCCTTCGTCCTCGCCGAGCTCGGCCCCGGGCGCGGCACGATGATGGCCGACATGCTGCGCGCCACCGCCCGCGTCCCCGGCTTCCACGCGGCGGCATGGGTGGTGCTGGTGGAGGCCTCGCCCCGGCTGCGCGCGAAGCAGGCCGAAACGCTATCCGCCCACTCCGTCGAATGGGTGGAGCGGATCGAAGCCCTGCCGCCCGGCCCGCTGATCGCGCTCGCCAACGAATTCGTCGACGCACTGCCGATCCGGCAGTTCCTGCGCGTGCCCGAGGGCATCGCCGAGCGCATGGTCGGTCTCGACGATCGGGGCCGCCTCGCCTTCGGCCTGCGTCCCGGCGCCCGGCTCGATGCCCGCGCCGAGACCCGCCTTGCCGCCGCCCCGCCCGGTGCGCTCATCGAAATCTGCCCGCTCGGCCTCTCCATCGCGGAAAAGCTCGGCGCCCGCATCGCCGCCTCCGGCGGCGCGGCGCTGCTGGTCGACTATGGCCACGCCGGAGGTTTTGGCGACACGTTGCAGGCCCTCTACCGGCACGCCTATGACGATGTGCTGGCCCATCCGGGCGAAGCCGACCTCACCGCCCATGTCGATTTCGCCGCCCTCGCCCGCGCGGCACGGGGAGCCGGCGCGCGTGTGTTCGGCCCGATCGGACAGGGCGCGCTGCTGGAGCGCCTCGGCCTCGACGAGCGCGCCTTCCGGCTGAAGCGCGCCGCGAACGAGGCCGACCGCGAGATGGTCGAGACCGCGCGCCTGCGCCTCGCCGGGCCGGACGAAGGCCAGATGGGCGCCCTCTTCAAGGCGCTCGCCCTGGTGCATCCTGCGCTGGACATGGTGGCCGGATTCGCCCCCTCCGAGGCATTCGAGGACATCTCCGCATGAAGGTTGAATCTCCTGCCCTGAAGGCGCTGCCGGGCATCCGCCACGCCTTCTTCACCCGCGAAGGTGGGATCTCGCAGGGTATCTATGCCGGCCTCAATGGCGGCACCGGCTCGCGCGACGACCCCGCCCATGTCGCGGAGAACCGCGCCCGCATGGAAGCCGCGCTCGATGTGCCGGCCGGGCACCTGCTCACCGCCTGGCAGGTCCATTCGCCCGATTGCGTCGTCGCCGACCGGCTCTGGGACGAGCGCCCCAAGGCCGATGCGGTGGCCACCGCCACCCCCGGCCTTGCCGCCGCCGTCACCATCGCCGATTGCGGGCCGGTGCTGTTCGCCGACCCGGAGGCCCGCGTCGTCGGCGCCGCCCATGCCGGCTGGAAGGGCGCGGTCGGCGGCGTGCTGGACGCCACCCTCGCCCGGATGGAGGAACTCGGCGCCCGGCGCGCGCGCATCGTCGCCGCCATCGGCCCGCTGATCCGGCAGCAGAGCTACGAGGTCGGGCCGGATTTCATCGCCACGCTGTCGGGCCTCGACCTCGCCAATGAGCGCTTCTTCATTCCCTCGGCGCGGCCGGACCACGCCCTGTTCGACCTGCCCGGCTACATCGCCGCGCGGCTTGCGGGGCTCGGCGTCGGCACCATCGACGATCTCGGCCTCGACACCTATGCCGACGAGGCGCGCTTCTACTCCTATCGCCGCTCGACCCATCGCGGCGAACCGGACTACGGTCGGCTGATCGCCGCCATCACCCTGGTGTGAGCTTTGCCATGACGCTGCATTTCACCGGGCCGGAATTCGAGCGCCGCAGGCAGCGCCTGCTCGCGGTGATGGCGGAGCAGCGCCTCGACGGGCTGCTGATGTTCCAGCAGGAATCGATGTACTGGCTCACCGGCTACGACACGTTCGGCTTCTGCTTCTTCCAGTCGCTCTGGCTCGGCGCCGACGGGCGGCTCGCTCTGCTCACCCGCTCGGCGGATCTGCGGCAGGCGCAGCACACCTCGCTGATCGAGGACATCCGCGTCTGGACCGACCGCGCCGACGCCACGCCGCAGCAGCAGTTGCGGGCCATGGTGGCGGAGCTGGGCGGCACAGGTGGCCGCATCGGCGTGGAATATGAGAGCTACGGCCTCACCGCCGCCAACGGCAAAAGGCTCGACGCGGCGTTCGACGGCGTCGCCACGCTCATCGACGCCTCGCAGATGGTCGACCGGCTGCGGGCGGTGAAGTCGCCGGCGGAAATCCTCTATGCCCGACAGGCGGGCAAGCTGGCGCTGGCCGCGCGCGAGGCGGCGCTTGCCACCGTCGCCCCCGGCGTCGACGAGGGCGAGGTGCTCGCCGCCATGCAGGGCGCCATCTTCCGCGGCGGCGGCGACTATCCCGCCAACGAGTTCATCATCGGCTCCGGCACCGATGCCCTGCTCTGCCGCTACAAGAGCGGGCGGCGGGTGCTGGGGGAGGACGACCAGCTCACCCTCGAATGGGCCGGCGCCTTTCGCCACTACCATGCGGCGATGATGGAGACGGTCGTCATCGGCCCGCCGCGCGACCGGCACCTGGAGCTGTTCGCGGCGGCGAAGCAGGCGCTGGAGGCCTGCGCCCACGTCATGGTGCCCGGCCGCACCGCCGGCGAGGTCTTCGCCGCCCACGCCCATGTGATGGACGGCCACGGGCTTTCGAGCCACCGGCTGGCGGCCTGCGGCTATTCGCTCGGCGCCAAGTTCACCCCCTCCTGGATGGACCCGCCGATGTTCTACGCCGGGAATCCCTGGGTGCTGGAGGCCGGCATGGTGCTGTTCGCCCACATGATCCTGATGGACAGCGATACCGGCACGGCGATGTGCCTCGGGCGCACCTACCTCGTTGGCGTTAACGGTAACGAGTGCTTAACGCCGGCGCCTCTGGACCTGATCGTTAATTAGTCTTAACCATTCCCCGTCCGTCGGCGACGGTCGCGAATCCGCGTCGGCGGAGATACGCGGCGCGACCGGCACGCAGGGAATGGTTCATGCTCGATCGCCTTCGCCGCCAGTTGGGCCGATGCCCTGGAAGCCGACGCCCGAGCAGCCGACACCTGCCGACGACCGCGATCCTGCTTGCCGCCCTTGCCCTCGGCGCCTGCCAGACCAATGGCAACAGGCCGGTCGCCGCGACGTCGATATCCTCCGGCACCAAGACCATCGCCTTCGAATCCATCGACGGCCCGCCGGAGCCGGTGTTCGACCGGCTGGTGGCCAACCTCACCACCGAGGCGAAGGCGCGGCAGCTTCCGGTCGTCTCGCGCGAATCCTCCGCCGCCTACCGCGTGCGCGGCTACCTCGCCGCCAGCGTCGCCGATGGCAAGGGCGAGGTGGACTGGGTGTGGGACGTGTTCGACGCCGACAGCGACCGCGTGCTGCGCGTCGCCGGCCGCGAGAAGCTCGGTCCCGGCAAGGATGTATGGGACAAGCTCGACGACGCGACGGTGCAGCGCATCGCCGCGCAGAGCCTTGACGAGATTTCGACCCGCCTCGCCGGTGGCGTCCCCGCCGCCGGTGCGTCGTCCGCCACCGCACCCGAACTCGACCCCGCGGATGCGCCGCCGGTGATGCCGGGCGACGGCCCCGTCGTCGCCGGCGCGGGTTCCGACGACATACCGGCCGATGTCGTTGCGGAAGCCCCGCCGACGGGCGATTCCACCCGCGCGCTCACCTTCGCCGCCCACCCCTGATGGGCGCACACCACCTATGCGGCCACGCCTAGGGACAAGCGGGCGATGCACGGCTTTGGAAGCTTTACAGGCCGGGCCGGCCCGCCTATCAGGTCAGCGCGACGGCTGTACGACGGTCGGGCGGTAGGGTTACGGCTGGGAGCACGCCGGAATGTCTCAGAATAACGGTTCGATCAAACTCGTCGCCGGCAACGCAAATCGTCCGCTGGCGGAGGCGATCGGGGCGTATCTCCGCACGCCGATGACCAAGGCCGTGGTCCGCCGCTTCGCGGACATGGAGATCTTCGTCGAAATCCAGGAAAACGTGCGCGGCAAGGACGTCTTCGTCCTGCAGTCCACCTCTTTCCCCACCAACGACCACCTGATGGAGTTGCTCATCATCACCGATGCGCTGCGCCGCTCCTCGGCCCGCCGCATCACCGCCGTGCTGCCCTATTTCGGCTATGCCCGGCAGGACCGGCGCTCCTCCGGCCGCACGCCGATTTCCGCCAAGCTGGTGGCCAATCTGATCACCCATGCCGGCGCCGACCGCGTGCTCACCGTCGACCTGCATGCCGGGCAGATCCAGGGCTTCTTCGACATCCCGACCGACAACCTGTTCTCGGCCCCGGTGATGGTGGCGGACATCAAGTCCCGCTTCGACCTGTCCGACATCACCGTGGTGTCGCCGGATGTCGGCGGCGTGGTCCGCGCCCGCGCGCTGGCCAAGCGCATCGACGCCCAGCTCGCCATCGTCGACAAGCGCCGCGAGCGCCCGGGCGAGAGCGAGGTGATGAACGTCATCGGCGATGTCGAGGGCAAGCGCTGCATCCTGGTCGACGACATCATCGATTCCGGTGGCACGCTGGTGAACGCCGCCGATGCGCTGCTGGCGCGCGGCGCCACCGAGGTTCACGCCTACATCACCCATGGCGTGCTGTCGGGCGGCGCGGTCTCGCGCGTCACCGCCTCCAACCTCAAGGAACTGGTGATCACCGACTCGATCCAGCCGACCGAGGCGGTGCGGGTGGCGCGCAACATCCGCGTCGTCTCGATCGCCAGCCTGCTGGCCGAGGCCATCGGGCGCACCGCGCACGAGGAAAGCGTCTCCAGCCTGTTCGACTGAGCGCCGTGCCGCCGTGAAGACAGGCGCGCCGCGACGCGATGGTGCGCTGCGCCATTTTCATTCCACAGTTCCGCCGCAGGCTGCCCGCTCGCTCAACGATCCGGACCACCCCATGCTGCGCCCCCTCCCGTCGCGCCCTTCGTCGTCGCGCCTCTCCGGGATTCGCCTTGCCGCGCCCCTCGCACGCCTGTCGCTGCTGGTGGCCGGCCTTGCCTTGGCCCAGCCGGCCGGAGCGCAGTCCATTGGCGCGGTGACCAAACCGAACCTGCCGGACCCGTGGCACGGCGTCATCATCATCACGCCGCATGACGCGGATTCGCCCTATGAGGCGGCCCATCGCGCCGCCGAGGCGGCGACGACCGTCGCCGACCAGCCCGAGGCCGAAACGCCGGCGGTCGAGCCGTTCGACCCTGAACGGGAAGCGGGCGCCATGCCCTCGCTCTGGGAGACCATCGATCTCGGCCTCGGCGACATCCCCACTGAGCCCGAGCCGGAGACGCCCAAGCCCTATCAGCTCCTGCCCGAGCGCGAGGCGCCGGTGAAGCGCGCGCGCGCGCAACTGCCGACCCGGATGGAGCTGCGGCAGGGAGCGGCGAGCCTCTCCGTCTCCTCCAGCGCCAGCGCCACCGCGCCGGCCTCCGGGGCGCTGGCCACCACCAGCACCAGCGGCAGCGGCGAGATCAAGGGCCGCGTCGGGCTGGAGCAGGACAATCTGACCGTCTACAGCACCGGCACGCTCGGCGCCTCGGCCAGCCCCGGCGCGGCCGCGATCTATGACAATGTCGCGGTCGGCAGCACCTATTCGGTGCCGCTGGCCCCGCTCGGCCTCGGGCAGGAGAAGCTCGGCGCCAGCGTCGAGGTGAACAACGTCCAGGCCGTCACCACCGGGGTCGAGCTGCGCGCGCCGGTGGGGTCCTATGAGCGATTCATCTCGGTGCAGCGCTCGATCAGCCCCGATTCCGTCGGCAGCGGCATCGTCAAGGCGGGCGTCCTCGGCAAGTTCTGAGCCGCCCGGCGCATGGCCAACATTGCCGTTCAAGGCTTTTGCTGCTATGAGCCCGCCCGGTCCCGGCCTTTCCGCACCCCTGGAGGCGCGCCGAGACCCTGACCGTACCAAGCCTGACGGAACGGGCCGCGCGAGCGGCCTCGTTCGTTTGCAACCATTGAGGACAACAATGACCGCCATCAAGGAACTGAAGGCGCAGGCGCGCACGAAGGTCGGCAAGGGGGCCGCTCGTGCTGAACGCCGCGCCGGTCGCGTGCCCGCCGTCATCTATGGCGACGGCAAGGCCCCCGTCGGCATCACGCTCGACCATGTCGAGATCAACAAGATCATCTATGCCGGCCACTTCCTCACCACGCTGTTCAACGTCGATGTGAACGGCGAGAAGCACCGCGTCATCCCGCGCGACTACCAGCTCGACGTGGTGAAGGACTTCCCGCTGCACATCGACTTCCTGCGCGTCGCCGTCGGCGCCAGCCTGTCGGTCGACGTGCCGGTGCACTTCCTCAACGCCGACACCGCGCCGGCGATCAAGCAGGGCGGCACGCTGAACATTGTCAGCCACACCGTTGCGCTGAACGTGCCGGCGGACGCCATTCCCGACGCCATCGAGGTCGACCTCACCGACTACAATTTCGGCGACTCGATCCACCTCTCGGCGATCAAGCTGCCGGCGGGCGTGACCTGGGCCGGTCATGGCGACGACACCCTGGCCACCATCACCGCGCCGTCGGGTCTTAAGGAGGCGGAGGCGGATGAGGCCGCAGCCGCTGCCGCGGACGCTGCCAAGGCCTGATCCTTGGGACGGCTGATCCGGGCCGGCGCCGCGGGTGCCGGCCGACCGAAGCTGCGAGGAGAGCCGGAAGTCCGCTTCCGGCTCTTGTCGTTTCTCAGTTCCCTCTGAGCCAGCAGGAGACGCGCGGTGCTGCTGTTCACCGGGCTCGGCAATCCCGGGTCGAAATATGCCGGCAACCGGCACAATATCGGCTTCATGGCGGTAGACGCCATCGCCCGCCGGCACCGCTTCTCACCCTGGCGGCGGCGCTTCCAGGGCGCGGCCTGCGAGGGCGAGATCGAGGGCCAGAAAATTCTCGCGCTGCTGCCCGAAACCTACATGAACGAGAGCGGCCGCGCGGTCGCGGAAGCGCAGCGCTTCTACAAGATCGAACTGCGCGACCTCTTCGTCTTCCATGACGAGCTCGACCTGCCGCCCGCCAAGATCCGCTACAAGGTCGGCGGCGGCAATGCCGGGCATAACGGCCTGCGCTCCATCACCGCCCATTGCGGCAACGACTATGCCCGCATCCGCCTCGGCATCGGTCATCCCGGCGACAAGGCGCTGGTGCACCATTATGTGCTGAGCGACTTCGCCAAGGCCGAGCGCGACTGGGTGGAGGCGGTGTGCGAGGGCTGCGCCGATCTTGCCGGCCTGCTCGCCACCCACCGGCTGGACGAGTTCCAGAACCGGCTGCACCTGTTTCTGGAAGCACGCGGCTTCGGGCCGGCGGAAAAACCCGCCAGGAAGCCCGGCTGAACGGCTCTCCCCGCGCCCTCCCCGGCGCACCGCTCACTTGCACTCGCCCGCCATCTTGCCTAACCACGGCGGCAACCGTTCCTCTCGATCGAGCATCGCACCATGGGCTTCAAATGCGGCATTGTCGGCCTGCCCAACGTCGGCAAGTCGACCCTCTTCAACGCGCTGACGCAGACCGCGGCGGCGCAGGCGGCGAACTACCCGTTCTGCACCATCGAGCCCAATGTCGGCGACGTGGCGGTGCCCGATCCGCGGCTGGAGACGCTGGCGAAGATCGCCGGCTCGCAGCAGATCATCCCCACCCGCCTCACCTTCGTCGACATTGCCGGCCTGGTGCGCGGCGCCTCCAAGGGCGAAGGACTCGGCAACCAGTTCCTCGCCAATATCCGCGAATGCGACGCCATCGCCCATGTGGTGCGCTGCTTCGAGGATTCCGACGTCACCCATGTCGAGGGCAAGCTGGCGCCGATCTCCGACATCGAGACCATCGAGACCGAGCTGATGCTGGCCGACCTCGAAAGCCTGGAGAAGCGCGCCGGCGCCCTGGAGAAGAGGGCCAAGGGCGGCGACAAGGAAGCCAAGGAAAGCCTTGAGCTGATGACCCGCGCCCTCGTGCTGCTGCGCGAGGGCAAGCCGGCGCGCCTCGTCGAGGTGAAGCCGGAGGAGGAGAAGGCGTTCCGCATGCTCGGCCTGCTCTCCTCCAAGCCGGTGCTCTATGTCTGCAATGTCGAGGAAGCCTCGGCCAAGAACGGCAACGCGCTTTCCGCCGAGGTGTTCGCGCTGGCGAAGAAGGAAGACGCCAAGGCGGTGGTGGTCTCGGCCAAGATCGAGAGCGAGATCGCCGTGCTGCCGGCGGACGAGCAGAAGGACTATCTGGAGGCCATCGACCTTGAGGAGCCCGGTCTCAACCGGATCATCCGCACCGGCTACGAGCTTCTGAAGCTGGTCACCTATTTCACCGTCGGCCCCAAGGAGGCCCGCGCCTGGACCATCACCGCCGGCACCAAGGCGCCGGGCGCGGCGGGCGTGATCCATTCCGATTTCGAGAAGGGCTTCATCCGTGCCGAGACCATCGCCTTCGACGATTACGTCAAGGGCAATGGCGAGGCGGGGGCACGCGACGCCGGGCGGCTGCGGCTGGAAGGCAAGGAATATGTCGTCGCCGATGGCGACGTGCTGCATTTCCGCTTCAACACCTGAGCCACGGCGCCCAACTGCAGAAGCGGCTGCACGCGCGGCTGCTTCGTCAAGCTGCAACATCCGGCTGCGGCGTGCAGCGTCCCGGCTGCCGCCTCGGCCGGCGCGCATCGGACTGCAGCCACCCCGCTTGACCTTGGCGGCGCGCTCGCCTGTCATGGGCGCGGACGCGGGAGGACAGATGCTGTTCTGGGAGGATTTTCACGAGGGCCATGTGGCGACCAGCGGGCGCTACGTGGTCGGGCGCGAGGAGATCGTCGGCTTCGCCCGCGAGTACGATCCCCTGCCGATCCATCTCGACGATGCCGCCGCCGGGGCGACGCGGCTCGGCGGGCTTTCGGCCTCCGGCTGGCATTTGTGCGGCATCTTCATGCGCCTCGCCGTTGACGGCTTTCTCGCCGGCAGCGACTGCCTGGGCTCGCCCGGCCTCGACGAGGTGCGGTTCCTCCGGCCGGTCCACCCGGGAACGGTGCTGAGCCTGCGCCGCAAGGTGCTGGAGACCCGGTCCTCGAAAAGCCGGCCGGAGATGGGGCTGGTGAAGTTCCACTTCGAGTTGCTCGACGCCGCCGGTGAGGTCGTGGCCGAGATTGTCGGCACCATCCTGTTCGGCCGGCGCAATCCCGGCTTCCGGCCAGCCTGAGGGACGCCATGCTGTTCTTCGAAGACATCGAAATCGGCACGATCACCCGGCTCGGCTCGCACAGCTTCACGGAAGACGAGATCGTCGCCTTCGCCCGCGCCTTCGACCCGCAGGCATTCCATCTCGACGCGGCGGCGGGCGCGCGCACCCATTTCGGTGGCCTCGTCGCCTCCGGCTGGCACGCGGTGGCGATATCCTCCCGGCTGCGGGCGCAGGCGTGGGCCCGCCAGCACGCGGCGCTGCGCCGCGAGGGCAGGCCCGTGCCCCGCCTCGGCCCCTCCCCCGGTTTCAAAAACCTCAAATGGCTGCGCCCGGTGCGCCCGGGCGACACGCTCGCCTTCGCCAGCGAGGTGACGGCGAAGAAGCCGAGCGCCAGCCGCCCGGAATGGGGCCTCGTCTTCACCCGCGAGAGCGCCGCCGACCCCGCCGGGGCGCCGGTGCTGGAGTTCACCAACTGCGTTTTCGTCGAGCGGCTGGAGGCGTGAGCGGGGCGCCGCCCGCGCCCTCATGGCCGGGCAGGACCCGGACGCATTCCCCTCCCTCATGCCCGGGCGTGACCCGGGCACCCAGAGACGAGCCGACCATGCGCGTGCATTTGAGCGGTGCGCGGGTTGAAAGGCCCCGCCCCCAAAAGCAGAAGGGCCCCTCCCGGGGCCCTTCGCTTAGACGTATCCGGTGGAACGCGCCGCCGCTCAGTGGCCGACGCTCTTCCACACCTTCTTCTTCGTGAAGTAGAGCAGCCCGGCGAAGACGATGAGGAAGATCATCACCTGGAAGCCGATGCGCTTGCGCGCTTCGAGGTGCGGCTCGGCCACCCACATCATGAACGCGGTCACGTCGCGCGAATACTGGTCGATCGTCTCCGGCGAGCCGTCGGTGTAGGTCACCTGCCCGTCCGAGATCGGCTGCGGCATCTTGATGGCGTGGCCGGGGAAGTACTTGTTGTAATGCGCGCCTTCCGGCAGGGCGAAGCCCTCCGGCGGCTCCTCATAGCCCACCAGCAGGGCATGGATGTAGTCCGGCCCCTGCTCCTGGTACTGGGTCACGACGTCGATCAGGAAGCCGGGAAAGCCGACCTCATAAGTGCGCGCCTTGGCCAGCGTCGAGAAGTCCGGCGGATAGGCGCCGCCATTGGAGGCGCGCGCCGCCTGCTCGTTCGGGAACGGCGAGGGCCAGCGGTCGGACAGGCGGCCGGGGCGGTCGAACATGTCGCCGGCATCGTCCGGCCCGTCCTGGATCTGGTATTCCTCGGCCACCGTCTTGGCCTGCGCCTCGCTGAATTCCGGCCCGCCCGGCTGGGCGAGGTTGCGGAAGGCGAAGAGATGGGCCGAGTGGCAGGACGAGCAGACTTCCTTGAACACCTGGAAGCCGCGCTGAAGCTGCGCCCGGTCATAGGTGCCGAACGGGCCGGCAAAGCTCCACTCCTCGCGGTGCGGGTGGGGCGCGCCCTCGGCGGCGAGCGCCGGGGCGGCGAGGCCGAGCGTGAGCGCGGCGACGGCGAGCGGGCGGAGAAGGCTGGAACGGAAGGACATGGTGTTGCTCATGATGATCCGCTCAACCCTTGGTCTGTGGCGCCGAGACGCCCGCCGAGGCCGGTGCCGCGCCCTTGTTCTTGCCCAGCACCGCCTCGGTGATCGAAGCCGGGACGGCCTTCGGCTTCTCGAACAGGCCGAGCAGCGGAAGGATGATCAGGAAGTGCGCGAAGTAGTAGATCGTCAGGATACGGCCGGCGATCACGTAGCCGCCTTCCGCCGGCTTCGAGCCGAGCCAGCCGAGGCCGACGCATACCACGATCCAGATCCAGAAGAACTGCTTGAACAGCGGGCGGTAGACGCCCGAGCGCACCTTCGAGGTGTCCAGCCACGGCACGAAGAACAGCACGATGATGGCGCCGAACATGGTCAGCACGCCGCCGAGCTTGTCCGGCACCGCGCGCAGCATCGCGTAGAACGGCAGGTAGTACCATTCGGGCACGATGTGGGCCGGGGTCACCAGCGGGTTGGCCGGGATGTAGTTGTCGGCGTGGCCGAGATAGTTCGGGATGTAGAACAGGAACCAGGCGAAGAAGATGAGGAAGCACACCATGCCGAACGCGTCCTTGATGGTCGCGTAGGGGGTGAAGGGCACGGTGTCCTTGGCGCTCTTCGGCTCGACGCCGGTCGGGTTGTTCTGGCCCACCACATGCAGCGCCCACACATGCAGCACGACGACGCCGGCGATCATGAAGGGCAGCAGGTAGTGCAGCGAGAAGAAGCGGTTCAGCGTCGCGTTGTCGACCGAGAAGCCGCCCCACAGCCATTCGACGATGGTCGGGCCGACCACCGGGAAGGCCGAGAACAGGTTGGTGATGACGGTGGCGCCCCAGAAACTCATCTGGCCCCACGGCAGCACATAGCCCATGAAGGCGGTGGCCATCATCAAGAGGTAGATGATGCAGCCGAGAATCCAGAGCACCTCGCGCGGGGCCTTGTAGGACCCGTAATAGAGGCCGCGGAACATGTGGATGTACACCGCGATGAAGAACATCGAGGCGCCGTTCGAGTGGATGTAGCGGATCAGCCAGCCATAGCTGACATCGCGCATGATGTGCTCGACGGAATCGAAGGCCAGCGTGATGTGCGGCGTGTAGTGCATCACCAGCACCACGCCGGACACGATCTGGCAGACCAGCATCAGCGACAGGATGCCGCCGAAGGTCCACCAGTAGTTCAGGTTGCGCGGCGTCGGATAGGCGACGAAGGAGGAATGGATCAGGCCGACCAGCGGCAGCCGGCTCTCGAACCACTTGAGCGCCGGGTGCTTCGGCTCGAACGTGGAGTGTCCGCTCATCTGTGAATATCCCTGAACGCCGGCTCAGCCGATGGAGATCTTCGTGTCGGACACGAAATTATAGGGCGGGACCGCGAGGTTCTCCGGCGCCGGTCCGCGACGGACCCGGCCGGCCGAATCATATTCGGAGCCGTGGCAGGGGCAGAACCAGCCGTCATATTCGCCCGCATGGCCGATCGGCACGCAGCCCAGATGGGTGCAGATGCCGACGACGACGAGCCACTTCTCATGGTCGATGCCGGCCCGGTTTTCGTCGGTCGCCGGGGCGTCCGCCGCCAGGTTGGCGTTGCGGGCGACCGGGTCGAGCAGCGCGGAGAGCTCGGTCGCCTTCGCCTCGGCGATGTCCTTGGGGGTGCGGTTCCACACGAAGACCGGCTTGCCGCGCCACTTCACCGTCACCATCTGGCCTTCCGCGACCTGCGAAAGGTCCACCTCGGTGGTGGACATGGCGAGGACCGACGCGTCGGGCTGGAGCTGGGAGACGAAGGGCCACACGAGTGCGGCGGCACCGACCGCGCCCATGGCGCCGGTCGCGATGTAGAGGAAGTCGCGGCGCGTGGTACCCGCCGTCTCTGTTGCTGCCACGATGGTTTCCTTTCCCCTCGAACCCGTGACCGCTGCCCCCGCCATTCCCGTTCCGGCTCGATGTCGAGCGCTCGCGCGAAACGGGCAGGCGTCCGCGTGGCGCGCGGTCGACCCTACCTTCGAGTGCCTCTAATTGCATCCGAACCGCCCCTTGTCCAGATGAAGGCAGTGCGGCAACCCGTCCTGCCCCCCTGCCATCCACTCCCGTCGCGGAACGGGCGGTCGCCGCGCCGGCGGCACTCGGCTAGGGATGGGGTGGAAACCGCGAAGGATCAGGATCGGCATGACGCTGGCGCTCGCCCTCTACCAGCCGGACATCGCGCAGAATGCGGGCACGCTGGCGCGCGCGGGCGCCTGCCTCGGCGTGTCGCTGCACATCATCGAGCCGGCAGGGTTTGCGGTCGGCGATGCCGGCTTCCGGCGGGCGGGAATGGACTATCTCGACCGCGCCGCGATCACCCGCCACGCCAGCTTCGCCGCCTTCGAAGCCTGGCGCGCGGGCGCGCGGCGGCGGCTGGTGCTGTGCACCACGCGCGGCGCGGTGGCCTACACGGATTTCGCCTTCGCCCCCGACGACGTGCTGCTGCTCGGCCGCGAAAGCGCCGGCGTCCCCGAGGCGGTGCACGCGGCGGCGCAGGCACGAATCGTCATCCCGCTGGCGCAAGGCGCCCGCTCGCTCAACGTGGCGCTGGCCGGCGCGATGATCCTCGGCGAGGCGCTGCGGCAGACGGGGGGATTTGGGGCCTCGCGATAGATCGCCCTCATCCCCGGGCTTGACCCGGGGACCCAGGCTTCCTCACACCAGAAATTCGTAGAGATCGCGCCAATCAGGATTGTCTCGCTCAATGAGCGACATTTTCCATTTGCGCGACCAATGTTTGATGTTCTTCTCGCGCTGGATTGCGGCCACAGCCGTGTCGTGCGGCTCAGCGAAGACCAGCATCTTCACCGCATATTTTTCAGTGAAACCGGGGAACTGCCCTGTGCGGTGTTCGTGGATTCGCTTCGCCAGATCGCGCGTCACCCCAACATAAAGCGTGCCGTTTCGAGCGCTGGCGAGGATGTAGACCCAATGTTTCTCCATCCATCGATGGCAACGTTTCTGGGTCCCCGGGTCAAGCCCGGGGATGAGGATGGAAAAGGGGCCGTGGCCCGCCTGACCCCTACTCCGCCGCCGCGTCCATCTCCTCGGCGTCGATGAAGCCGCCGGACTGGCGGTGCCACAGCCGGGCGTAGAGGCCGCCCCTGGCCACCAGCTCGGCATGGGTGCCGGTCTCGACGATGCACCCGTGCTCCATTACCACCAGCCGGTCCATGCGGGCGATGGTGGAGAGGCGGTGGGCGATGGCGATCACCGTCTTGCCGGCCATCAGCTCGTCGAGATTGGCCTGGATCGCCGCCTCGACCTCCGAATCGAGCGCCGAGGTGGCCTCGTCGAGGATGAGGATCGGCGCGTCCTTCAAGAGCACGCGGGCGATGGCGATGCGCTGGCGCTGGCCGCCGGAGAGCTTCACCCCGCGCTCGCCGACATGGGCGTCGAGCCCCACCCGGCCCTGCGGGTCGCTCAAGCTGTCGATGAAGCCGTCGGTATGGGCGCGCCGGGCCGCCGTGCGGATGGCCTCCTCGCCCGCCTCGGGGCGGCCATAGGCGATGTTGTCGCGCACCGAGCGGTGCATCAGCGAGGTGTCCTGCGTCACCACGCCGATCTGCGCGTGCAGCGAATCCTGCGTCACGCCGCGCACATCCTGCCCGTCGATCAGCACCCGCCCCTCTTCGGGGTCATAGAAGCGCAGCAGCAGGCTCATCAGCGTCGACTTGCCGGCGCCCGAGGGGCCGACCAGCCCGACCCGCTCGCCGGGGCGGATGGTGAGCGAGAGACGATCGATGACGCCCGAGCCCTTGCCATAGTGGAACGAGACATCCTCGAAGTGGATCTCGCCGGCGCGCACCTCCAGCGCCGGGGCGGCGGGGGCGTCCGCCACGTCGCGCGGGCGCGACAGCGTGGTGATCGCCTCCTGCACCGTGCCGACATTCTCGAACACGCCGGTCACCACCCACATGATCCAGCCGGACATGTTGGTGATGCGGATGGCGAGGCCGGTGGACAGCGCGATGGCGCCGAGATTGATCGCCCCGATCGACCACAGCCACAGGCCGAGCCCGCCCACGCCGCCCAGCATCAGGCTGTTCAGCACGCTGATGGTGAACGCCATGCGCGAGATGTGGCGCTGCTGGCGACTGTTGTCCTCGACATTGCGCGCCAGCGCCGAGCGGACATAGCGGTCCTCGCGGTCGGAATGGGCGAACAGCTTCACCGTGAGAATGTTGGTGTAGCTGTCCACCACCCGCCCGGTCAGCGCCGAATTGCTCTCGGCGGTGCGCTTGGACAGATGCCGGATGCGTGGCACGAACACTGCCAGCGCCAGCACATAGAAGGCGATCCACGCCACCATCGGCATGGCGAGCCGCCAGTCCGCCTCGGCGAACAGCAGCACCGCGCTCACCGCATAGATGCCGGCATACCAGAGCGCGTCGATCACCTCGACCACCGAGCCGCGCACGGCGGGGCCGGCCTGCAGCACGCGGGTGGCTATGCGCCCGGCGAAGTCGTTGTTGAAGAAGCCGACGCTCTGGCGGATGACCCAGCGATAGGACTGCCAGCGGATCATCGGCCCGATCTTGGCGGTGATCGTCTGGCGCACCAGCAAATCGTGCAGCAGGTTGGCGCAGGGCCGCGCCACCACCACGACGAACGCCATCCACAGCAGCAGCCCGCCATGGTCGGCGAAAATCGTCTGCGGCGTCGAGGACTGCACCAGGTCGACGATCTGGCCGATATAGCGGAACAGCGAGACCTCGATGATGGCGACCAGGAAGGCGGCGCCGAGCGCCGCCACATAGACCCAGCCGGTCTGCCGCACGAAGTGCCAGTAGAACGCGAGAAGGTCCTCCGGCGGCCGCGCGACCGGCGCCGGGTGGAAGGGATCGACCAGCTTTTCGAACAGGGCGAAGATGCGCGCGAACATGGGGCGCCTTCTGCGCCGCCGATGCGGCACCTTTGTGTCGCCCCGCGCACTGAGAACCATGCGGAGGTATCATATGATTGCAATGTTCATGGCCCAGCGTCCGGCGCCTTGAACGGGTGAGGACTGCATGCGCTCGCGCCATGACGAAAACCACTATGTCGACCGCGCCGGCTGGCTGCGCGCCGCCGTGCTCGGCGCCAATGACGGCATATTGTCCACCGCCAGCCTGATCGTCGGCGTCGCCGCGGCCAGCGCCGAGCGGGACGCGGTGCTGCTGGCCGGCATCGCCGGGCTGGTGGCGGGCGCCATGTCGATGGCGGCGGGCGAATATGTCTCGGTGTCCTCGCAATCCGACACCGAGCGCGCCGACCTCGCCCGCGAGACCGCCGAACTCGCCACCGACCCGGCCGGCGAGCAGGAGGAACTGGTGCAGATCTATATCAGGCGCGGCCTCGACCCGGCGCTCGCCGGCGAGGTCGCCCGCCAGCTCACCGCGAAGGACGCGCTGGAGGCCCATGCCCGCGACGAGCTGGGCATGAACGAGATCACCGCCGCCCGCCCGGTGCAGGCGGCGCTCGCCTCCGCCGCCAGCTTCGCCGCCGGTGCCGCGCTGCCGCTCGCCACCGCGCTGGTCGCGCCGGTCGCCGGGCTACCGGTCTCCGTCTCCGCCGCCGCGCTGGTGTTCCTCGCCATTCTCGGTGTGGCCGGGGCGAAGGCGGGCGGCGCCGACCCGGTAAAGGCGGCGCTGCGCGTCACCTTCTGGGGCGCGCTGGCCATGGCGGCGACGGCGGCGATCGGCGCGCTGTCGGGCACGATGGTGTAGCCGCGCCCTTCCGGCCCCGCCCGCGAGCGGCTAGAACCGCCGCCACGCGTCTCGGGGAGTTGCCATGACCGACACCATCGACAGCCGCAAGGCCGCCACCCGCGCCTGGTTCGAGGAACTGCGCGACCGCATCTGCGCCGCCTTCGAGCGGCTGGAGGACGAGGCGCCGGACGCGCTCTATCCCGGCGCTCCCGGTCGCTTCGCCCGCACGCCGTGGGAGCGCACCGATCCTTCCGGCGCGCCGGGCGGCGGCGGCGTCATGTCGCTGATGCGCGGGCGGCTGTTCGAGAAGGTCGGCGTCCACTGCTCGACCGTGCACGGCGAATTCGCCCCGGAGTTCCGCAAGCAGATTCCCGGCGCCGAGGAAGACCCGCGCTTCCACGCCACCGGCATCTCGCTGATCGCCCACATGGCGAACCCGCACGTGCCGGCGGTGCACATGAACACCCGCTTCGTCGTCACCACCAAGGCATGGTTCGGCGGCGGGGCGGATCTGACCCCGGTGCTGGAGGCGCGACGCACGCAGGAAGACCCGGATTCGCTCGCCTTCCACGCCGCGATGCGCGGCGCCTGCGAGGGCCGCCCGCAGATCGACTATCCCCGCTACAAGCAATGGTGCGACGAGTACTTCTACCTGCCGCACCGCAAGGAGATGCGCGGTATCGGCGGCCTTTTCTACGACTGGCTGGACTCGGGCGACTGGAACGCCGATTTCCACTTCACCAGGGCGGTGGGCCTCGCCTTCCTCGACGTCTACCCCCACCTCGTGCGCGCCAACATGGCGACGCCGTGGAACGAAGAGGAGCGCGAGGAACAGCTCATCCGCCGCGGCCGCTATGTCGAGTTCAACCTGCTCTACGACCGCGGCACGCTGTTCGGCCTGAAGACGGGGGGGAATGTCGATTCCATCCTCTCCTCCATGCCCCCGGTGGTGAAGTGGCCGTGAGGGTTTGACGCCTCCCGGCCGCCAACCCACACGCCCTCATGCCCGGGCCGGTCTCAACCGAAACCGACACTCCCTCCAAAGCGACATCTGACGGTCTCGCCTTGGAGGGAGCCAGCCTATCCCGCAGCGTCGACTGGATCCTGCCTTCAACGCCCGCCGCATGCGTCTTGGTGGAGCACGAGAGCTGCTGCTATCGCCCCATCAGGCGATGGAGAGGATTTCGAGATTGTGCGGCCCTAGCTGGACAACGTCGCCAACGGCTTTACCCATCAATGAGATGGCGACGGGAGAACCATGCGAAATGGTCGCCTGCGCTGGGTTCGCTTCATCCTCGCCAACGATGCGGTAGGTCTGCACGCGTCCATCATCACGTTCGAAGCTAACGGTGTGACCGAACGCCACGACGTCATTTGAGGGTGGCGGCGACGAGACCCGTGCCGTCTCGACGCGCTGGGAAAAGTAACGGATGTCGCGGATTGGAACCGCCGACTGCCGCCGCCTCTCATTTAGGTCTTCAAGTGCATTGGCGACCGCGAGTTCGTTCCTCGCGTCCGCCAACTCCTTCTTCAGCATTTGCAGGCCGAGTTCGGTGACAAGATTGGCCCGATCGGAAATCGGACGCGCGGGCAGAATGGTTTCCGATGCCGCCTCGGCACTTTCCTCTTTTGCGAACGCCACGCTCAATTCGTCGAACTCCTGTCAGACCTGTTCCAGACGTGGTTACGCCCAGCTCGGACGAACACTGCGATACACAGCGGTGAACGCCGGCTCAAGTCGAGGCGCTCAGGCCCGCTCCCACCCGGACGAACGGCGTAACCACGTCCTGGCCATGCAGCCGGATCAGATGGCCGACGAGCCCCTGCATGATGTTGGCGCGCGCCGGCACCGAGGTCAGATGTCGCACTGACGTCATGTAGGTGTACTCGATCGCGTTGCGTGCCCCGTCGCGGCCCGCCGCTATCAGCACGTCGGTGACGGCCTTCGGCAATTGCTGGCTGGCGGGCGTGATCAGAACGGTGATCATCACACTGAGGTCCGGCGGCGAATGCGGGCTCTCGTGAAAGAACGCCGCCGGCACGTTCAGCGCCTCGCGGTCGCCTGCCGCCAGCAGCGCGATGTATCTGAGGACGCGCATGTGCAAGTCGAATGGGGAATCGGGGTCCGCCATCGCGATGCCGCGATCGAAGAATGCCACCGCAGCGGCGAAGTCGCCGCGCGCCTGCCGCAGCTGCCCGAGCACTGGCAGCGCGGCGGGAGAGTCCGCCATATGGGCAAAGGCCCTGTCCGCAAGATCCTCGGCAAGCTCGAGATGACCGCGATCGACGAAATAGAGCAGCTTCGCGGCGGTCAGCATCAGTAGCGGGTTGGTGTCGACAAGCGGCAGGCAATCCAGCACCGTCGCCTCGATCTCGTTCTCGATCTCGTCGCGCTCGTCGTGGCTTATGCCGGTGAAGGGATTGGTGAGGACAAGGCGCGCAAACAGATGCAGGCACCACTGCAGCGCAATGTCCGCACTTGCCGGATTCTGCGCCCGCGCGTCGCGCAGTTCCCGGCCCTTCTCCAGCCATTTCGGGTTGGACGCCGACAACAGTGTCGATGCCTTGCGCAGGCGGATTTCGTGCGGTTGGTCAACGGGCGTGCCAAGCCCCTCCGAGGCCGCCGCCAAGTTGCGCTGCAACGCCTCGCTGATGCCGATCGAGGCGCGCTCCACCTCCGGCGCGAGCGGGGCCGTCGTGGCGTCGCCGAACTCCAGCCGGAAGGCCCGGATGATGCGCCGTGACGGCCCCTCGCGCAGGGTGGCGGTGCAATCCAGCCGATCCCCGCTGTGCTGGAAACTCACCTTCAGGACATAGCGCATCGCCCGCATCACCGAGCCCTCGTCGCGCCCCACGACGATCACGCTCTCGTCGGTGCCGAGCCGGCCCGCGATCATGTCGCGCATTTGACCGGTAATGGCCTCCGCCCGTTCGGCAAGGCGCCTGTCATGCGGTGGAACGACAGCGGCTATCGCCAGAAGCCCGCTAACCGGCGCCGGATCAGGCTTCGGTGCAACGGCCGGCAGTTTCGCCGCGATCCAGACATAGCCCTCGCCATATTGCGTGGCGATGAATCTTGGCGACCGTGCGTTATCGCCGAGCTTGGTGCGCAGGCGGTTGACGAGAAAGTCGACGTTGCGGTCGGACGCATCGGCCTGGGTTGGCGCGATCGCGTCGAGCAACTGGCTGCGCTGCATCAGGCGGTGCGGATTCCGGGACAGCACAAGAAGGAGTGCGCGCTCGCTGCGCGTGAATCGAATCTGCTCCCCGTTGCGATGGGCGAACAGGCACGTCTCATCCAGTACGATATCGTCGAAGAGAAAGCCGTCCGTCCGCAGCATTGCCGATTCCACCCGCACGCGCTCCCGACTGCCGGTCGGCACGGCATACAATCCCGAAAACACACGATACCAGAATGTCCCAAGCTTGACCTTCGGTCCATGCCGTCAGGGCATGTGGATGCGCTGCCGTTCCTGTTCCTGTTCCCGTTCCCGTTGCCGTTCCCTTGCCCCTCTTCCTGCCACGGCGCAGCGGACGGGCGAGATCGGCCCACATGTGCCGAGAGCGGCATCGTGCGCGACAGGGTCGCCCACCGAACGATGGTGCTTTCAAATATCAGGCAAACAATCGCCTGATATAGGCCGATCCGTGGCTGCCGTGGCTGCCTGGACATCCCGCCCGGCCATTCATCTGTGCGCTCAACAGGGAGCCTTGTTTCGATGAGCGAGCGGAGGGGCAGGGCCGATATCAAGACGGTATTCCCACGGGAGGCCGATACCGGCCTCTACCGCCTGAAGAGGCTGTCCACCTCGGACTTCGACCTGTCCGAGCGTTTCGATGCCTGGCGCGAGACGGCCTACAGCGTCGTCGATCTCGAGGCGCCCCGCGCCGAGGAAGCCGACCTGTTCGCCATCAAGCGATCGGTCAGCGGCGAAATGGGTGTGTTCGCCAGCCAGGAAGGATCGGAGCACCGGACAGTATTCTCGCGGGCTGCCAGCCTCAGCGGCGCGGGCGACGCGGTGGTGATTTCGATGATGCCGGTGGGCAAACTCGGGCTGGAGAGTCCCGGCGGCGCGCAGTCCATCTCACCGCATGGCCGGCTCGCCGCCTATGATGCGACACGTCCCATGCGTTATCACTGGAGTTCGGGGAGGGAGATCTATCTTCTTCTGCCGCGTGCCAAGGCGCTCGAAGCCCTAGGCGGTGGCATTCCCGGCCTTTTCCTGCCGCTCGACACGATCCCGCTCGGCGTCATGGTCCGTGAGCAAATGCTGGGCCTCGATCGCCATGCCGAGCATCTCGAGCCCAAGGAGATGGCGACCGCGCTCGATGCACTTCACACGCTGGCGCTGCTCCTGCTCCAGCGCATAGGGCGGGACTTGAACGGCTCCCGTGTGAGCGACGTGAACGCACTCTTCCTTGCGGCAAAGCGCTATATCCAATCGCACTACAACATAATCGACCTCTCCCCCGAAGCGATCGCTCGGGCGCTCGGCTGCTCGCGCGCGACCCTCTACCGCGCCTTCACGCAGCACGACGCGACGATCATGGATACCGTTCGCGAGGTAAGGCTCGCCATGTCGCGCAAGCTGATCGAGGCGGCCACCGGCCGAAGCATCTCGGTCATTGCTTATGATTGCGGCTTCAAGGATGCGTCCTCGTTCGGAAGGGCGTTCCGGAGCCGGTTCGGCGTCTCGCCCAGCGAGTGGCGCGACCAGTTCCGTTGAGCCCGCGCCGCAGCAGCGCTGACGCGGGGATATGCGGAACCGCCAAGACAGCAGTTCCGCATTCGGCTCACCACGAGAAGCGGACGCCGCCCCAAAGCTGATGGTTGTCGCTGCCGCCGCCCAGTTCCGCGTCATAGCTGGCGAACAGCGTTGCATTGTCCAGGATTCGGGCCTCCGCACCGACGCCGATGAGTGCGCTGTCCCGCGCCTCAGGCGCACCGAACACGGTGAAAGACGCCCAGGGCGCGGCGGTGAAGGCCGCCGTGAACGGGCGGGTGGTGTCGCCGAATTCGTGCACCCAGCCGAGCCGCGCGCTGAGTTCCAGCGGCACGCCGCCGACGTCCAGCCGGGTACTGACGTCGGCGCCCAGCGTGGTGCGTACCGAGGTCAGAGTCTGTCCGCCCGCGGTCAGATTGAAATCGCTGAAGCCGGTCTCGGTGAAGCCCCCCTGATTGACGCTCACCACCTGCAGGCGGCCGAACGGCGTGATCGCGCTGTTGGAGCTGGCGTCGATGGCGATGCGGTAGCCGGCCTCGATCTGGCCGAGGAACTGGTTGGAGGATGAGGAACCATTGGCGATGCCGAAGACGCCGGGCACCGCGATGATGCGCTCCAGCTCATTGCTGGCATAGGCATAGCCGAGCAGGCCATCCACATAGACCGGGCCCTGCGTGAACGAGCCATGCAGGGCGACGCTGCCCGCCTCCGTGTCGCCATCGCCCATGAAGCCGTCGACCGACTGCGAGCCGCCCACATACGCGCCGGCGATGCCGATCTGGAAGCTTGGGTCGACCCGATAGCCGATGCCGAAGGCGGTGCCGCCCAGCGAATAGGAGAGGTCGTTCGCATTGCCGTTGCCGTCGACGCTGCCCTTGGTGCCGATGCCGCTGACCCAGGCGCTGAAGCGGGACTGGCCGTCGAGGCCGGGCGCACCGAGGGCGACGCTCTGCCCGCCGCCAAGACCGCCACTAAGGCCCGCGCCGCGATCGGACGCCATCTGGCGGCCCACCGTGTTCATGAACAGCTGGCTGCCCCGCATGTTCACCGTGGCGAAGTCGGCATAGGGCTGGCCGCTGAGCTGCTGCAGCGCGGCGGCGCCGGAGCCGGCCGGCACATTGGCCAGCGCGTTGACAAGCGCGGGAGCACTGCCGCCGGCGTTCACCAGATCAAGGACGCTGCCCACCGCCTGCTCATTGGCGGTGACGGCGGCGGCCCGAAAAGCGTCGGCCGCGAAATCGAGGGTGAGGTAGAGATTCTGCGGGTCCGAAAACAATTCGGGGGAAAGGAAGGCGGTGCCGCCGGTGATGGAGTCGAAATGCGCCGTGCCGCCGCCCTCGGCGGTGACGATGGTATAGACAGTGCCGGGCGTATAGACGCCGGGCTCCTGAATGACGCTGAGGGTGCCGGCCTTGATGGTTGCCGTGTGGCCGGCGCCGACGACGATGATGCGGTCGCTGTCGCCTTCGGCATTCACCTCCACCACCATCTCGCCATCGTCGAATTCGAAATCGCCGTTGATGGTGATATGGCCGATGGAGTTGCCGGGATTGATCTTGCCACCATTGTTGGTGACCTTGCCGTTGATCCGGCTGCTCCCCTCAAGCGTGCCCCCCTTGTTGACCGACACGTCGCCGTTCAGCGTGCCATTCACGGAGAGGAGGCCGTCATTATTGATATTGGTGCCGTTGCCGGCGCTGTTCAGGGTGCCGTTCAGGGCAAGGGTGCCCCAGACAGTGGTGCCCTCGCCGGCCGTGTTCAGGGTGCCGTTCAAGACAAGGGTACCGGTATTGATCGTGGTGCCGCCAAGGGCGCTGTTGATGCCATTGAGGGTCAGCGTCCCCTCGCCGTTCTTGGCGAGCTCGCCTTCGCCTTCAAGACCGCCTGCATAGGTGCCGTCGACGATCTCCTTGAAGGTCAGCTCCGCTCCTTCGGCGATATGGATCTTGCCAACGAGGTTCTTGCTTGAACCCTCAAGATAACCTTGCTGCAGATCGAAGGCGTAGCCGTCGGCCAGCCCCGTGAACTTGGTCTCGCCGGTCAGGACGAGGGTGCCCTTGCCGGTCTTCACAACGGTGCCGTACCCTGTCTCGGTGCCGAGGCCTGTGATGTTGCCCGAAAATACACTGTAGACTTTATCTTGCTGGAAGACGATCGAGCGGGCATTGGTATTGTCCGCGTTGTAATCGAAGACAATGTTGCCCTTCAGCGTGTCGGTATTGCCTATGATGGTGCCGCCGCTGTTGGTGATGCCGGCATAGGTGCTGGTGCCGTCGAGCACCAGCGTGCCGGTGCCGAGCAGGCTGAGCGTAGTGCCGCTGATCGCGCCCGTGAGGGTAAGCGTGGTGCCGCTGTCGAGCTGGAAGCCGCCGCCCGCGACCCCGCCGAGGGTGATGGCCCGCGAGGTGGTGAAGCTCTCGGTCGCCCAGAGGTGGCCGTTATCGGAGAGCTCCAGCCCCGCCCCCGCCGCACCCAGCTTGTCGTCGGAGGCAACCTGCAGCGTGCCGGCGCGCACCGCCGTGCCGCCCGTGGCGTTGTTGGTGCCGGTGAGGTTCACGATACCGCCGCCGGACTTGATGAAGGTGCCGTTGCCGCTGATGGTGCCGGCATAGACCAGCGGATGGAGCGCGGAGGAGAGCCCGCCCGAGCCGACGATGTTGAGGTTGCGGGTCATCGTGAGATTGGGCGCGGCATCGGCCGTCGTGCCGACGATACCGCCATTCTGCAACGTGATGGCCTGTCCGGCGGTGCCGAGATTGGCGTCGGTGGTGAAGAGCGCCTGTGCATTGCTGCCGATGACGCGCAGGCCGCCGGTGAAGGTGTTGTTCGCCGCCAGAACGACGGTGTTGCTGTTGATATCCAGCTGGCCGGAGCCGCTGATGACGCCGCTCATCGTCGCGACGGCGTTGTTCGGCGTGGTGCCGCCCGTCGACGCGATGCCGCCAATGCCGGTGACTGTGACCGCCTTGTTGAACGCGGTCGCCCCGGTGCCGAGCATCAGCGTGCCGCCGCTGAGGCCGAGGGTCGAGGACGCGCCGAAATTGCTGGCGGTGGTGGTGACGAGGATGCCGCCGCCCGTGACGGAGGTGGCGCCGGCAATCGTGCTGGCCGCGTCCAGGGTGAGCTTGCCCGCGCCACTGACGGTGACCGAGCCGGTGCCGGTGATCGCGCCGGCATAGGTGCCGTCGAACGACTGGTCGAAGATCAGCGCCGCATTGTTCTCGATATTGCCGGCGAGGCTCTTGCTGTTGCCCTGCAAGGTGCCTTCCTGCACCTGGAATTCCGCCGTGCCGGCCACCTGGGACGTGAAGTTGCTCTCGCCCGTCAGGGTGAGCTTGCCGGCGCCGGTTTTGACGACATTGCCAAGCCCCGGGGTCGAGCCGGTGCTCCCGATAGTGCCGGTGAACGTGCCGTCCGTGGCTTGCGCGAAGACCACCTTGCGGGACGCGGTGTTGGAGGCGTCGCTGTCGAACCGGATGCCACGCCCGAGCGAAGAGGAATCGCCCTGAAGGGTGCCGCCATAATTCGCGAAGCCGGCGTGTGCGTTCGAGCCGGTGACGACGAGCGTGCCCTGGCCCGTCTGGTTGACGATGCCGCCGGTGATCGCGCCGCTCAGCCCGAGGGTCGTTCCCGCCCCCAGTTCGAATCCGCCCTCGCCGGTCCCCACATTGATGGCCCGTCCGGTCGTGAACGACTGGGATGCCAGCAGGCGGCCGTTGTTGGAGAATGCCAGCGTGCCCGCGAGATCCCCGAGCCGTGCGTCGGAGTCGACCTTCAGTGCGCCGCCCTGGATCGAGGTTCCGCCGGAATAGGTGTTGGTCCCGCTGAGTTCGACGACATTGGCACCGCTGACGACGAGAGTCCCGGTGCCGCCGATGGCGCCCTTCCAGTTCACGGCGTGCTGCGCGCCGGAAATGCCGCCGGTGCCGGAGACGGTAAGGTTGCGGTTGGTCGTGAAATTGCCCGCCGCATTCGCCGCCGCGCCGATCATGCCGCCGTCTGTCACGGTGACAGACCCAGCGGCGGCTCCGAGGTTGGCATCGGCGGTGAAAAGCGCGGTCGCGCCGCCGGTGACGTTCAGGCCGCCAGTAAAGGTGTTGTTGGCCGCCAGAGCGACGGTGCCGGCATTGACGTCCAGCGCCCCGGAACCGCTGATGACGCCGCTCACGGTCGCGATGCCGCCACTGGAACCGAGGCGGCCCCGGTTGGTGACAGTGATGGCGTTGTTGATGCCGACCCCGCTGCCGATCAGCAGCGCGCCATCGTCGAGAGCGACGGTGCTCGCCGCCGCAATCGTGTTGGCGGCGGTGACTTCGACCGTTCCGCTGCCCGTCACCGAGGTGCGGCCGGTATAGGTGTTGGCGCCGGTAAGCGTCAGCTTGCCCCCGGTGACCGTCAGCGCGCCGGTGCCGGACATGGCGCCGGCATAGGTCCCGGCGGCGGGCTGATCGAACACCACGCTGGCATTGTTGACGATGCCGCCCTTGAGGCTCGTCGAATTGCCGCGCAGCACGCCACCGCTCACCGTGGTGCCGCCCGTGTAGCTGTTGGCGCCGGTGAGGGTGAGGGTGCCCGCGCCGGTCTTCACCAGCCCCCAGCTGCCGGCATTCGCGCCGGTGCCGCCGGCGCCGGTCTGATCGGTGATGGCGTCGGAAATGGTCTGCGTTTCGCCCGCTGCGGAGGAGAGATTGAGACTGCCATTTCCCGCGAGGAAGAGGCCGGCGCCGGCGGCGCCGCCGTTCCCGCCAGCGGCACCGCTAATCCCGCCGGCTCCCGCCCTGCTGCTGCCGCCCGTTCCGCCCGCGACAGTATTGTCCGAAAGTGTCAGCGTGCCGGTGATGGAGAGCGTGCCGCCATTCTGAACGAAGATGGCACCGCCCATTCCCGCGCCGCCGCCACCACCACCGTTAAACCACGTGTAGCCGCTCGTAGGAGGCCTGCCCGCGCCGCCGTTACCCCCGAGAAATCCGCCGGTGCCAATGTTCGCATCCAGGGAGCCGCCGCCGCCGCCGCCGAACCCGCCATTGCCACCTTTTGCCTGACTTCCACTGCCCCCGCCGCCAGCGCCCCACTGGCCATTGCCGCCATTCCCGTCGCCGCCCCCGATGGGGCCGCCCTGCCCAACGCTGCCGCCTGTGGAGGCCTGCCCGTTGCCTGCATTGGGGCCGCTGCCGCCACCGCCACCGCCCTGGGAGGTGGTGTCTCTACCATCAATGACACCAACGCCGCCGTTGCCGCCGACGGCACTGTTGTTCTGCAACGTCACATTGGTGAGGGTCACGTTCGCGGCCGTGCCGACAAAAAGGCCGGCGCCCGTGCCCGCCCCGCCGCCGCCGCCGCCGCCGCCATTTCCGCCGGTTGTTCCCTTGGTGGTCAGGCCGGACAGATCGAGATTCTGGATCGTCACCGTGCCGGACTGGACATAAAGGCCGTTGGCGTTCGTGCCCTCCTTGCCGAGCAGCTTGTGACCATTGCCGTTGATGGTGACGTTGGTCGTGATGGTGCCGGCCTTGCCCTTGCCGCTCAGCTCGATATCGGCCGTGAAGGTGATCGTGTCGCCATTGGCCGCCTTTGCTACCGCGTCGGCGAGCTGGGCCTCGTTTGCGACATCGAAATTCGCCGCCAGCGCCGGCGTCGCCACCATGCCGAGCCCCAGAGCCAGCAGCAGCCCAGGCAGCGTGCGGCCAAAGCTGCAGGACAGAAACGTCTGGCCGAGAAGCGCGGTCGCATTCACATCGAGATGGCGGCGGCGGTTGATGAGCGGGGGCATCGGCACCTTCCATAGAATTTCGAAGCATGGATTATGGGTTCAGCTGCCCGGACGCCGGCAGCCAAGGTATTCCCAAGCGGATCCACGCCGAGCGCTCACGGCACGCTGCGATGCATCCTCAATTCAACTGGAAAGCATCATCGTTGACGCTGGCGCAACGGGATTTTCGGCTTTGCGGGCCGACTGATACAGCAGGACGAATATTGAGACGCGTAGCCGGATCGGTGGCTCAGGAAAGCGGGTCGCGGCCCTCGCTCGGCGAGGCGCGGCACCGGCGACGGGGTTCCTGTTTGCCCATGGGCTGAGACCCGGCGCCGTGATTTGGGACTCTGCGACGATTGCCGCCATATCGCGGATCGATAGTTTGAGCCGCCTGTTGATGGGCCATCGTGCCCGAGCGATCGGGGGCGGGTATTGAACGACATTTCGGCTGTGAGGAAGTCTCGGCGCCTCTCCCGGCTTGCCGCTCTTCTGATGTTCTCCGCCCCTGGCACGATCGCGCTCGCCCAGGCCCCTGCCGGCGGCGTGCCGTGGGACAATTCGACCACCGCAGCGCAGCTTCAGGCCGCCATCGATCAGGCCCTGATCGAGAAGCGAATCCCGGGAGCCTCGGTCGCGATCCGGCAGGGCGATATTCGCTGGACGTCGAATTCCGGCCTCGCGGATGTCGCCAACGGCATTGCACCCACCGCAGACACCTATTTCGGCTATCGCAGCATCACCAAGTCGTTCGTGACCACGGTCATCATGCAACTGGCCGAAGAGGGGCGCATCGGACTGGATGATCCGGTCAGCGACTATGTGGACGGCGTGCCCGGCGGCGACGTGATGACGATCCGCCAGCTCGCACAGATGCGATCCGGCCTGTTCAACTATACCGAGTCAGCCGCTTTCGCCGCGCAGTTCGGCCTCGATCCGAGCAAGGCGTGGACCGCGCGTGAGCTGCTCGCCTTCGCCTTCGCCGAGCCGCTGCAGTTCACGCCCGGCGCCTCCTATGAGTATTCCAACAGCAACACGATCCTGCTCGGCGAGGTCATCACGGCCGCGACCGGAAATGACTGGTCGGACGAGGTAAGTCGCCGCCTGACAGGCCCGCTCGGCCTGAGTTCGGTGATCAACCAGGGCGCCGGCTCGATGCCGACACCGAACGCGGTCGGCTACATCGACGTCAACGACGGCACCGGTCCGGAATCGCTCGCCGCCTTCAACGCCACCGGCGCGGGCGCCTCGGGGGCGCTGGTGGGTGTCATCGCCGACGCCGAGCGCTGGGGAAAGGCGGTCGGCAGCGGCGAACTGCTGAGCAAGCGCGACTTCGTCGAACGGTTGAAGTCGTTCGGCTCCACAAAGTCCGATCCGCAAAGCCCGGAATATGACAGCTACGGCTTCGGCATGGGCGAGATCTCCGGGTTCATCGGCCACACCGGCAACGGCCTCGGGTTCGAGGCGCTGGTCATGTATGACCGGGCGAACGACCGTACGATCACCATCCTCATCAATTCCAGCAATCCTGACGATCCCGACGCACCGGCGCATCTGTTCAAGGAGTTGCTGGCCATCCTCGGCTGGACCCCGGCCGGCCAGATCCAGGTGGCGGCGGATGGCACGAACGCGGTGGTGGGAGCGGGCACGATCTGGACCGGACTCGTCAGCGGACCGTTCGGCGCGCGCGCCGCCGTCTATGCCGCCAATGGCGGATCGGCCGTCGCGGATGGCCGGGTCACGCTCGCGCCGCTGCAGGACTATGTGCCGGCGATCTTCGTGGGCGGCGGCGGGCGCGTCGAGCTGGGGTTGGGGGGTGACATCACCGCGTCCCCCGGCGGGGACGGCGCGTTCCTGCGCGCCGAGACCGGCACGGCCTCGCTCGTCCTCTCCGACGTGAATATCCTGTTGAACGGCGACGAGGTCAGCGGCACCGGCATCGATGCGCGCGACAGCGCCGAAGCCGTGTTGACCCGTGTGACCCTCACCGGCAGCGCGCTCGCCGGCCTGCATGCCGGCGGTGAGACGCCGGCCGCGATCGGCGGCGCTGAGGTCGACATCAACCTCACCGGTGGAGACGGCGTGTGGGTCGAGCCGAACGGCACGGTCGCCCTCGTCGACAGCTCCATCCGTCTGAACGGCGCCGGCAGCGGCCTGCATATCACCGGCGGGAATGGGCCGGCGCAGCTGTTCGGCACGCGCCTCACGGTCGAGACGCAGGCGGCGGGCAGCCTCGGCATCCTCGCGCAGGGAGACAGCGCGACGGTCGCCCTCAACGATAGCTCGGTGACAACCTATGGCGCCGGGGCGCATGCGATCGTGGTTGGCGAAGGCGCGCGGGTCGATCTGAGTGGGACAAGTGTGATCGCCTATGGAGGGGCCGCAGCAGCGGTCGCCGCCGTCTCGATCGAGGGCGCTTCGGCCAGCCGCACCGCCAACCTTTCCATGAGCGAGGGCACGCTCGCCGCCGTCAGCGGCACGGCGGTGGTCGCGGCCGGCACCGACCTGCGGTTCACCGCATCGAACGCGCAGGTGATCGGCGCCGTCACCCGCTCCAACGATGCCAGCATCAGCCTCGCGCTCCAGAATGGCAGCACCTGGCTGGTTCCCGCCGCTGGAAGCGCCGTTAACTCTCAGGTAGATCAACTGGTGAACAGCGACAGCAAAATCGCGTTCGCGCCGCCGGTCGGCTCGTCGCCGACATTCTTCCAGAATCTTACCGTCGGAGACTATCAGGGCATCCACGGCACGCTCATGATGAACGCCGCCTTCGTGGGCGCAGGGACTGCCGATCGGCTTGTCATTGACGGCGGAACGGCCACAGGTCAAACCAGCATCATCGTCCAACCGCTCGGTACTGCGGCCCTGACCTCGGGCGATGGCATCGGCCTGATCCAGGCGATCAATGGCGGCCAGACCGATCCGGGCGCCTTCTCCCTCGGTCGTCGCGTCGCTGGCGGCGCCTACGAGTTCGGTCTCTATCGCGGCGGCGCGTCGGGGACCGATGACTGGTTCCTGCGATCGACGCAGGCCGGTGCCACCGGGCCCGGCGCATTGCCGAACCTGCGGCCGGAAGTCGCCGTCGATACCGCTCTGCCCGCCATCGCCTCGCACTACAGCATGGCGATGCTTGGCAGCCATGCCGAACGCGCGGCCGCACGGGCAACCCAGCCTGACGGTCACGCACGTGCCGGCTGGGCCCGCCTGTTCGGCAAGACGGGCAGCCAGGGCTCCAGCGGCGGCAATGCGGCGGCCCAGCTGAATCGCTTCCTGAGCAACGGCCCGAGCTATAGCATCGACCTTGCCGGCTTTCAGGCAGGCTACGATCTTCTGATCTCCAACCCAGGCGAAACGGTGCAGAATGTCATCGGCCTCTATGTCGGTGCCGGTGAGGCGCGCGGCAGCGTCGATGCGGTCTATGGCGGTCCGGCCGGCAAGGTGTCGATGAACGCCTACTCGCTCGGCGCCTACTGGACGCATTCGCAGGCCAGCGGCCTCTATATCGATACGGTGCTTCAGGGCACCTACTTCACCGAGGCCCGCGCGCGTTCGGTTCTTGGCGAGCAACTGAGCACGGACGGCTTCGGCCTGATCGCCGCGCTGGAGACGGGCTACCGGTTCGACCTCGGCGACGGCTGGGCGATAGAGCCGCAGGCGCAGCTCATTTATCAGCGCCTGTCCTTCGATGACGGCGCGGATAGCTTCGGCTTCATCGACTACGACGCGGCCAACGATGTTCTCGGCCGCATCGGCGCGCGTGTCAGCCATGCGTGGCGGCTGGAGAACGGCACCAGGCTGACAGGCTCTGCGCGGGCCAGCCTGTGGCACGCCTTCGGCGACGGCACGGAGGTCGCATTTGCCGACCTGTCCGGCACCAACGCGACGTCCTTCAATTCCGGCCTTGGCGGCACATGGGTCCAGCTCGGCCTCGACACCTCGATGACGATGTCCGAAACCGTGCGCCTGTTCGCATCAGGGGACTATGATCTGCGGGTAGATAGCGAGCAGGGACACGCTATCGGAGGGCGCATCGGCGTCAGCGTGAGCTGGTGAGAGGGGCCGCCTTCGCGGCGGTTCATTTTTAGACACGGCGGAGGAATGCCTGGATGAAGACACGTAGTGTAGTTGCGGTCGGGTCTGCACTGATGTTCGCCGCCGTGCCCGCGAGCGCCGAGGATCTTCCGCCGCCTCCGTACATCTCCGCCGTTGCCATTCCCGACGGTCGGATCGACGCGGCCGTCACGCAACTCGACGGCCTCGCCGACGCCCTGATGAAGAAGACCGGCATTCCGGGCATGGCGGTTGCTGTGGTGAAGGACGGCAAGACCGTCTACGCGAAGGGCTTCGGCATCCGCCAGGTGGGGGCGCCGGGCAAAGTGGACGCCGATACCGTGTTCCAGTTGGCCTCGCTGTCGAAGGCGGTCGCCGGCACTGTCGTCGCCCACGAGGTCGGCGCCCGCACGGTGAGCTGGGAAACCCCGGTCATCCAACATCTGCCCTGGTTCCGCTTGAAGGACCAATGGGTCAGCGAGCATGCCACCATCGCCGATCTGATGTCCCATCGTTCCGGCCTGCCGGACCATGGCGGCGACATTCTGGAGGATATCGGCTTTGACCGGCGCGCGGTGCTGGAGCGCCTGCGTCTTCTGCCGCTGGAGCCGTTCCGAATCTCCTATGCCTACACCAATTTCGGCTTTACCGCGGGTGCGGAAGCGGTGGCGGTGGCGGCCGGCAAGGACTGGGCAACGCTTTCCGAAGATGTGCTCTACACGCCGCTGGGCATGACCTCGACCAGTTCGCGCTTCGCCGATTTCGACAAGCGCGCCAACAAGGCCGTGAACCATGTCCGGGTGAACGGCAGCTTCGTTCACAAATATCAGCGCGAGCCCGACGCGCAATCGCCGGCCGGCGGCGTCAGCTCGTCGGTAAACGACATGGCCCGCTGGATGGCCATGGTGCTGCAGGATGGCACCTATGACGGCAAGCCGGTCATCGACCCCGACGCGTTGCTGCCGGCTGTCTCGGCGGAGATGATCTCCAGCCCTTCGCCGGCCGTCGCCGCCCGGCCCGGCTTTTATGGCTATGGCTTCAATGTGAGCATTAACCCCGCAGGTCGGGTCCAGCTCTCCCATTCCGGCGCCTTCTCAAGTGGCGCCGCGACGGCGTTCACGATGCTGCCGTCGGCAGGCGTGGGCATCATGGTACTCACCAATGCGTGGCCCCTCGGGGTACCGGAGGCGCTGGCCGCGGAATTCACCGATCTGGTGCAGTTCGGCACCATCGAGCGGGATTGGCTGGCGGCTTACGGCCCCAGACTGATCGCGGTGAACCGGCCACTGGGTAGCCTCGTTGGGAAGGAACGGCCGAGCAACCCGGCACCGGCCGCCAGGCTTTCGGATTATGTCGGCACCTACCACAGCGATTATTACGGCAACCTCGACATCGTTCGGAGCGGAGAGGGGCTGGCGGTAAGGCTCGGTCCGGCAGCGAAGCAATATGCGCTGGCGCATTGGGATGGCGACGCCTTCACGTTTGAGCCGTCCAGCGAGAATGCGACCGACGGCTCGATCTCCCTCGCCACCTTCAGCAAGCAAGGCACAGGTATTGGTGCCATTACCATCGAATATCTCGATGAGAACGGACTGGGCACGTTCGCTCGGAAGTGAGGCCCGGCTCCAGGTCGCGTCAACCGGCAGCACTCTCGTCGTGTCGGCCATTCTTCAGCCTGTGCCCATGAACACCATGGCGGACACCGATGACGAACAACGTCTCGCGGGAGGTGGAGGCCCGGGTCGAGCCCGGGCATGAGGGAGGGCGTTCAGCCCACCGCCCCCTCGACGATCCCCTCCAGCGCCGCCTCCCCCATCGGGAAGCCGGCCTCGATCCACGCTTCCTCGGCGCGCGTGAGCGCGGCGCCCAGCGCGGGCCCGGGCGCCATGCCGCGGGCGAGGAAATCCCCGGCCTTGAGCGGAAAGGTCGGGATCGGCCAGTCGGCCGCCAGCGCCGCCAGCGCGCGCCAGCCTTCATCCTCCAGCGGCGCGCCGGCACGGGCGAAGGCGATCAGCGCGCGGTCCTGGAACGCTTCGCGGCCCATGCGGTAGAGGAACGCCTTCTGCCCCTTCTCGCACATGCCCGGCGTCGGCGCCGGGCCGGCGAGCGCCTCCAGCCGCGCCGCTTCGGCATTTGACAGCCGCAGGTCTTCGCGCAGCGCCCGCGCATCCGCCTCGTCCCGCACCGCGAGCGCGCCGAGCCGGCGCACCGCGTCGGGCGCCAGCCCCAGCACGGCCTCCACCTCGGCGAGGCGCGCCAGGACGGTGACCGCCCCCTCCCGCCCGAGCACCGGCGCCAGCAGGCCGGCCGCCTGCATCTGCGCCAGCGTCCCGGCGGCGCGCGGGGCGACGATGAGCTTCATCAGCTCCGCCCGCACCCGCTCGCGCGAGAGCCGCGCCAGACCCTCGCGGTTGCGGATCGCCGCTTCCAGCGCGGGCAGGTCGAGCGGTCCCCGGCCGAAGGCGGCATGGAAGCGGAACAGCCGCAATATGCGCAGGTAATCCTCGCGGATGCGGGTATCGGGATCGCCGATGAAGCGGACCCGGCCCGCCCGGGCGTCCGCCGCGCCGCCGACGAGGTCGACCAGTTCGCCTGATCGGGTGAGGTAGAGCGCGTTCATGGTGAAGTCGCGCCGCCCGGCATCATGGGCCCAGTCGCGGCCGAACACGACGCGGGCGCGGCGCCCGTCGGTCTCCACATCCTCGCGCAGCGTCGTCACCTCATAGGGCTCGCCCTCGGCGATCACCGTCACCGTGCCGTGCTCGATGCCGGTCGGCACCGGCTTCAGCCCCGCCGCCCTGGCCCGGCGCGTCACCTCGTCGGGCCGGGCGGTGGTGGCGATGTCGATGTCCGAGCGCAGGCCGCGCCCGATCAGCCAGTCGCGCACCGCCCCGCCGACGATGCGCGCTTCCTCGCCCTCGCCGTCGAGCGCGGCGAGCACGCGGGCGAGGCTTGGGCGCCCTTCCACCAGCGGGTTCATTCGATATGGCCCGGCACCAGCACGCCGTCTTCCCAGGTCGGCGGCACATAGCGGCCGGTGGTCGGGCCGCGGCTGGAAGCCTCCAGGAAATACAGGCTCAGCGCCACCAGCAGCACCGCGACCACCGAGCAGCCGATCATCGCCCGCAGCGACCAGCCGGCGAACACGGAATCCACCTTGCGCCCATAGCGCAGATAGACCGCGAAGGCGGCGAACGGCACCAGGAACAGGGCGATCTCGGCGAGCAGGCGGGCCATCAGGCGTAGATCCTCTCATAGAGGCTGCGCAATATGCCGGCGGTGATGCCCCAGATGCGCCGCTTCTCGTAGGTCATGGCGTGGAAGGTGCGCATCATGCCGAGCCATTCGCGGCTTTCACGCTGGTGGTTGCCCGGGCTCATCAGGAAGTCGAGCGGCACCTCGAACGCCTCGTCCACCTCGCCCGGGTTGAGCGTCAGCCCGAATTCCGGCTGCACCAGCCCGACCACCGGCACGATACGGTAGCCGGTGCGCGAGAGATAGGCGTCGAGATAGCCCAGCGGCGCCACCAGCGCCGGGGCCAGCCCCACCTCTTCCTGCGCCTCGCGCAGCGCCGCGCCGAGCGGGCCGTCGTCCTCGGGGTCGATCTTGCCGCCGGGAAAGGCGATCTGCGCCGCATGGCTGGACAGGTGCGCCGAGCGCAGCGTCAGCAGCACGGTGGGCCGCGCGCGGGCGACGATCGGCACCAGCACCGCCGCGCCGCGCGCCGGCAGCGCCGCGACCAGGGCACGGATTTCCGGCGTCAGCTCGTGGTCGCCGCGCACCGGGTCTCCATCGAGGTCCGGGCTGGCGAGCAGGCGGGTGCGGGCCCTCATGAGAAAATCGTCGAGATCGAGCGGCGCGCCGGCGGCGGCTTCCATGCCGGGAATGGGCGAAACGTTCACAGACACTCCGTTCATCTCTCCTCTTCCACGGTCACGGCTTGCACGGTCCCGGCGGGCGCGAGGGCGAAGAACGCCCCGCCCGAAGCGACACCGAACACCGCCCGCCCGTCCACCACCCGCGCCTCGGCCCGCTCGGCGAGGTCGAGGAACGCGGCGCGGGTCAGCCGCGCCCACAGGCCGCGACGAACATACAGATAGGGTCTCGGCTCGCCATCCGCCCGTGTTTCGACGCGCAGCGGATGGTCGCGGTCGCAGCGGACGAGATCGTCGAGATTGGTGCGGAAGACCAGGCACGGCTCCCCCTCGCCGGGTTCCACCGCCATCTCGACGGCGAGGAACGGCGCGTCCTCCACCGTGATGCCGAGCTTCTCCGCCGGGGTCACCAGCACATGGCGCGCGCCCTCCCGCCTCAGCACCGAGGCGAACAGCCGCACCAGCGCCGGCCGCCGGATCGGCCGGCCCTCGTGATGCCAGACGCCCTCGCGGTCGATCACGATGTCGATTTCGCCACAATCGGGCGGATTCCAGCTCTCCACAGCCGGCAGGGCCCGCCCCTGTCCGATTCCCACCGAGCGCACCAATTCGTCAAATCGGCCGGAAGCTCCTGAGTTCATGGGTAAATCCCTGTCACACCAGTGCAATCGCGCAGTCGTGATCCCCCGCCCGATAGTCGACGCGGTTGCAAGATAGCGTAAGCTTGACCCTTCGAAAGCCCTTGCCGGCAGGCGGGTCCGCGAGAGGCGGCGCCGCATAGGTGCATTGCAATATTCGTGTTGCGGTGCACAATAGCCGGCAAGGCTGGGCATGGATGGTCTCGCAGCGGGCGCGCCCGCGACGGGATTTGGGATTGCAGGAGAACGGCATGACGTCCGCCACCGGCGAGAATTTCGAATCCCTCGACGACATGATCATCCGCTCGGCGGAATCCACCGCCGCCAATGTGCGCGCCGCCCGCGCCGGCATCGGCGCGGTGATCTTCGGCCAGGAAATGGTGGTCGAGCGCACGCTCATCACCCTGCTCTCCGGCGGCCACGGCCTGCTGGTCGGCGTGCCGGGCCTTGCCAAGACCAAGCTGGTGGAGACGCTCGGCACCGTGCTCGGCCTCGACGCCCGGCGCGTGCAGTTCACCCCCGACCTCATGCCCTCCGACATTCTCGGCGCCGAGGTGCTGGAGGAAAGCGCCGGCGGGCGGCGCTCGTTCCGCTTCATCCCCGGCCCGGTCTTCGCCCAACTGCTGATGGCGGACGAGATCAACCGTGCCTCGCCGCGCACCCAGTCGGCGCTGCTGCAGTCGATGCAGGAAGGCCATGTGACGGTGGCCGGCGTGCGCCACGACCTGCCCAAGCCGTTCCACGTGCTGGCGACGCAGAACCCGCTGGAGCAGGAGGGCACCTATCCGCTGCCCGAGGCCCAGCTCGACCGCTTCCTGATGGAGATCGACGTCGACTATCCCGACCGCGATTCGGAGCGCAAGATCCTGTTCGACACCACCAGCGCCGAGGAGACCAAGCCGCGCGCGGTGATGACGGCCGACGAACTCGCCGCCGCGCAGCGGCTGGTGCGCCGCCTGCCCGTGGGCGAATCGGTGGTCGAGGCCATCCTCACTCTGGTCCGCTCGGCCCGTCCCGGCTCGGACGCTGGCGACCTCTCGAAGTTCATTTCCTGGGGCCCCGGCCCGCGCGCCTCGCAGTCGCTGATGCTGGCGGTGCGCGCCCGGGCGCTGCTGGACGGGCGCTACGCCCCCTCGATCGACGATGTGGTGGCGCTGGCCGAGCCGGTTCTCAAGCACCGCATGGCGCTCACCTTCGCCGCCCGCGCCGATGGCGAGACGGTGCCGGGCGTGATCGCCAAGCTGGCGAAGCGGATCGGCTGACGCCTTCATTTCAGCCGGCTGGCTGACGGATTGCATTGCCCGCGGCGACAGCCGCGAAACCAGGTGACGGCGACAGCCGCGAACCAGAGTGACGAGGACCTGATCGGGTGGAGTTCGACGCCGACACAGCCGTGAGAAGCGCCGCGCAGGACGCTGCGGGCCTCGTTGCCGCGATGCCCCGGCTGGTGCTGGAGGCGCGGCGCATCGCGGCCAGCGTCTATCACGGCCTGCACGGGCGCCGCCGCGCCGGCACCGGCGAGAATTTCTGGCAGTACCGCCGCTTCAACGATGGCGAGCCCTCGAACCGGGTCGACTGGCGCCGCTCCGCCCGCGACGACCATCTGTATGTGCGCGAGCGCGAATGGGAGGCCGCCCACACCGTGTGGATCTGGCCGGACCTCTCGGCCTCCATGGTGTTCGCCTCGCCTTTGGTGTGGGAGACCAAGCGCGACCGCGCCTTGGTTCTGGCCTTCGCCCTTGCCGAATTGCTGGTGCGCGGCGGCGAGCGGGTCGGCATTCCCGGCGTCATGCCCCCCTCGGCCTCGCGCCGCATCGTCGAGAAGATGGCGGAATCGCTGGTTCACGCCCCCAGCCTGCCGCAGAGCCTGCCGCCGCCCTTCTCCCCCTCGCCGCTGGCCGAGGTGGTGCTGCTCGGCGACCTGTGGAGCCCGACGCGGGAGGTGGTGGCGAGCCTCGCCGGCGTTTCCGCCTCCGGCGCGCATGGCCATGTGGTGCAGGTCTGCGATCCCGCCGAGGAGACCTTCCCCTATTCCGGCCGGGTCGAGTTCCGCGAGCCGGAGAGCGGCGCCACGCTGACCATCGGCCGGGCCGAGACGGTGCGCGCCGACTATGTCGGCCGCGTCGCCGCCCATCGCGACGCCATCCGCCGCGAGGCCGAGCGCCGCACCTGGAGCTTCCTGGTCCACCGCACCGACCGCCCGGCGAGCGAATTGCTGCTGGCGCTGCATGCCCGCATGAGCGGCGGCCACGGCGCCGTGCCGCCGCGCGAAGGCACCGGAGCGGATGCCCTCGCCGCCGACCCGACGGGGCATGCCGCATGACCGGTCTGTTCGGGCTGCCCCTCGCCTTCGCCACGCCGCTGCTGCTGACCGCGCTCGCCGCGCTGCCGCTGCTGTGGTTCCTGCTGCGCCTCGTGCCGCCGCGCCCGCGCCGGATCGCCTTCGCGCCGATGCGCCTGCTGCTCGACATTCCGCCGAAGGAGGAGACCCCGGCCCGCACGCCGTGGTGGCTCACCGTGCTGCGGCTGCTGCTCGCAGCCCTCATCATCATCGCCGCCGCCGGGCCGATCTGGAATCCGCCCGTGGCCGGCCCGGCCTCTTCCGGCCCGGTGGTGCTGCTGATCGATTCCGGCTGGCCGGCCGCCGCCGGCTGGGCCGCCCGGCAGGCCAGCGCCGAGGGCGTGGTGGCCGATGCCGACCTCGACGGGCGCGGCGTGGTGCTCATTCCCACCGGCGAGCCGCCGCTGGAGCCGCGCGTGATGGCGCCGAACGAGGCCCGCGAGCGGCTACGCACGCTCAGCCCGGTGCCGTTCGTGCCGGACCGCGCGCAGGCCCTCGCCAGCCTCGCCAGGGCGCTCGCCGCCGCCCCGCAGGCCAGCGTGATCTATCTTTCCGACGGCGTCGCCCTCGACAGCGCCGGCACCGCCCCGGCCGACCTGCGCGCCGTCGTCGGCCAGCACCCGCTCACCACGCTGGCGGATGGGGTGGCCGAGCCGCTGGCGCTGGCGGGCGCCGACAACGCGGTCGACGCGCTCACCGTGAAGGTGGTGCGGGCCGACCGCGCCACCATGCCCCGCACGGGCACGGTGCGCGCCTTCGACATGCGCGGACTCGCCCTCGGCGAGGCGCGTTTCGGCTTCGAGCCCGGCGCCACCGAGACCGAGGCGCGCTTCGACCTGCCGGTGGAGATCCGCAACGAGGTGGCCCGGCTCGACATTGGCGACGAACCTTCCGCCGGCGCGGTGCAACTGCTCGACAAGCGCTGGCGCCGCCGCGCCGTCGGCGTGGTCTCCGGCGTCGGCGCCGACCAGCGCCAGCCGCTGCTCGCCCCCTCCTATTACCTGACGCGGGCGCTCGCCCCCTTCGCCGACATCCGCGCCGCCGAGGGCGCCTCCACCTCCGAAGCGGTGGACCGCTTCATCGACGCCAGGCTGCCGGTCATCATCCTGTCCGATGTCGGCACGCTGCAGCCGGAGACGCAGGCCCGCCTCACCCGCTGGGTCGAGGGTGGCGGCGTGCTGGTGCGTTTCGCCGGCCCGCGCCTCGCCAATGGCTCGGACGACCTCGTGCCGGTGACGCTGCGGCGCGGCGGGCGCGTGCTCGGCGGCTCGCTCTCCTGGGAGCAGCCGCAATCGCTCGGCGGCTTCTCGGCCGAGGGCCCGTTCCGCGACGTGCCGGTGCCGAACGACATCACCGTGCAACGCCAGGTGCTGGCGGAGCCGGACGGCCTGCTCGCCGCCCGCACCTGGGCGACGCTGTCGGACGGCACCCCGCTCGTCACCGGCGAGCGGCGCGGCGCCGGCACGCTGGTGCTGTTCCACGTCACCGCCGACACCTCGTGGTCGAACCTGCCGCTGTCGGGCGCCTTCGTCGAGATGCTGCGCCGCGTGGTGGCGCTCGGCGGCTCCGCCGCCAGCGAGGCGGCCGGGGAATCCGCTGCCGCCACCGCCGGCGCCCCGGTGCTGAATGGCGAGACCCTCGCCCCCACCCGGCTGCTCGACGGCTTCGGCGCCTTCCGCCCGAGCATGCCCACCGCCAAGGCGATCCCGGTCGGCTATCGCGGCCGCGCCAGCGCCGATCATCCGCCGGGCTTCTACGGCCCGCCGGACGGGATGGTGGCGGTCAACGCCCTGCTGCCGCGCGACCGGCTGGTGGCACTTGACCTCTCCGGCCTCGGCCGGCTGGAGCCCTACCGCGACATCACCCCGCGCGATCTGCGCGCGCCGCTGCTCGTGGCCCTGCTGGCGCTGATTCTGGTCGATGCGATGATCGTGTTCCTGCTCGCCGGCGGCTTTTCCCGCCTCACCGCCCGCCGCGCCGCGAAGGGCGCCGCCGGCGGGGCCGCCGTGATGCTGCTGGCGTTCGGCCTCGCCGCCGGCCTGCCGGGAGCGCCGGCGCAGGCGCAGACCGCCCAGATGCCGACCACGCCGGCGCCTCCCGTTGCGGCGACGCCCGCGCCCGAAAAGCCGATGACGCCGGGCGAGATCGACTTCGCGGTGCGGGCCACAAGTTCGACCCGCCTCGCCTATGTCATCACCGGCGATGCCGACACCGACGCGGTGAGCCGCGCCGGGCTGAAGGGGCTGACCGATTTTCTCGGCGAGCGCACGGCGCTGGAGGCGGGCGAGCCGATGGGCGTCGACGTCGCGCGCGACGAACTCTCCTTCTTCCCGCTGCTCTACTGGCCGATCGTCCCCGGCACCGCGCCCCCGAGCCCGGAGACGCTGGCCCGCATCGACGCCTTCATGAAGCAGGGCGGCACCGTGGTCTTCGACACGCGCGACGCCGAGACCACCCTGCCCGGCTCGAACGGCATCGGCTCGCCCGCCAACGACACGCTGCGCGCCATCCTGTCCGGCCTCGACATTCCGGAGCTGGAGCCGGTGCCGCGCGACCATGTGCTGACCAAGGCGTTCTACCTGCTGCGCGATTTTCCCGGCCGCTTCACCGGGGGCACCACCTGGGTGGAGGCGCTGCCGGCGGCCGACGCGGCCGAGGAGCGCCCGGCCCGCGCCGGCGACGGCGTCTCGCCGGTGGTCATCACCTCCAACGACCTCGCCGGCGCCTGGGCGGTCGACGAGTTCGGCCAGCCGCTGCTGCCGGTTTCCGATGGCGGCCCGCGCCAGCGCGAACTCGCCTTCCGCGCCGGCGCCAACCTGGTGATGTATGTGCTCACCGGCAACTACAAGGCCGACCAGGTGCATGTGCCGGCGCTGCTGGAAAGGCTGGGGCAGTGAGTTTCGCTTGGGTCGCCCATCACACCTCCCTCTCCCCGTCGGGGAGAGGTGGCCCGCGCAGCGGGTCGGTGAGGGGCGACGACGCTGCCGGCTGGCGTAGACCCCTCACCCCACCCCTCTTCCCCGAGGGGCGAGGGGGTAACGCGCGCGCCGACGGACACCTCGACGGACACCTCGCATGAATCTCGGCCTCGCCTTCGACCCGCTGATCCCCCTGCCCTGGCTGATCGCCGCCGCCGTGCTGGCCGGCGCGGTGGCGCTGCTGGTGGTGGTCTCGCGCACCCGCGGCTCGCTGCTGCGCGCGCTCGCCATCGCGCTCGCCGTGCTGGCCATCGCCAACCCCTCGCTGACCCGCGAGGAGCGCGAGCCGCTCTCCACCGTGGTCGCCGTCGTCGTCGACCAGAGCGCCAGCCAGGATTTTGGCGACCGCACGCAGATGACGCAGGCCGCGCGCGCCGAACTCGACACCCGCCTCGCCCGGCTGAGGGAGCAGGGCGCCGAGATCCGCTTCATCGACGCCGGCGGCGGCGCCGGCGAGGTGGACGGCACCCGGCTGTTCACCGCGCTTTCCGCCGGCCTCGCCGACGTGCCGCCCGAGCGCGTGGCCGGCGCCATCTTCCTCACCGACGGACGGGTGCACGACATCCCCGCCACCATCGCCGCGCTCGGCTTCCGCGCGCCGGTGCACGCCATCATCTCCGGCAAGGAGGGCGAGCGCGACCGCCGCGTGGCGCTCACCTCCACCCCGCGCTTCGGCATTGTCGGGCAGAACCAGACCATCGGCTACCGGGTCGAGGACGAGGGCGCCCCGGCCGGGGCGCGCGTCGCCGTCACCGTGCGCCGCGACGGCGAGGTGGTGGCGCGCCCCGTCGTCACCGCCGGCCAGCCGGCGCAGGTCGATGTCGAGATCACCCATGCCGGGGCCAACATCGTCGAGATCGAGGCCGCCGCGCTGGAGGGCGAACTCACCCCGGTGAACAACCGCGCCGCCGTCTCCATCGACGGGGTGCGCGACAAGCTGCGCGTGCTGCTGGTCTCGGGCGAGCCGCATGTGGGCGAGCGCACCTGGCGCAACCTGTTGAAATCCGACGCCAATGTCGACCTCGTCCACTTCACCATCCTGCGCCCGCCGGAGAAGCAGGACGGCACCCCGATCAACGAATTGTCGCTGATCGCCTTCCCGACGCGCGAGCTGTTCCAGCAGAAGATCAAGGATTTCGACCTGATCATCTTCGACCGCTACGCCCAGCAGGGCGTGCTGCCGATGATCTATTTCGACAATATCGTGCGCTATGTGGAGGAAGGCGGCGCGCTGCTGGTCGCCGCTGGCACCGACTACGTCTCCGACGGCTCGGTCTACTACACCCCGCTCGATTCCATCCTGCCGGCCGGCCCCACCGGCCAGATGACGGAGACGCCCTACCGCGCCCACCTGACGCAGGCCGGCCAGCGCCACCCCGTCACCCGCGCCCTGCCGGGCTCGCAGAGCGAGCCGCCGGCCTGGTCGCGCTTCTTCCGCCTGGTCGACACCGACGGCGCCCGCGGCACCAGCGTGATGGACGGGCCGAACGGCAAGCCCGTGGTGCTGCTCGACCGCGTCGGCGAGGGCCGCGTGGCGCTGCTGCTGTCCGATCATTTCTGGCTGTGGGCGCGCGGCTATGAGGGCGGCGGCCCGCATATCGACCTGCTGCGCCGGCTCTCGCATTGGCTGATGAAGGAGCCGGACCTCGAGGAGGAACGGCTCAAGATGGTCGCCCATGGCGGCGACATCGTGGTCGAGCGCCAGACCATGGGCGACACCGCCCCGCCGGTGACGGTCACCACCCCCACCGGCGTGACCCGGAGCGTGACGCTGGAATCGGCGGCGCCGGGCCTGTTCCGCGCCACCTTCCCGGCCGACCGGCTGGGCCTGTGGCGTGCCACCGACGGCACCCACACCGCGCTGGTCAATATCGGCCCGCTCAACCCGCGCGAATTCGCCGAGGTGACCTCCACGACCGAAACGCTGCGCCCGACCGTCGAGGCGACGGGGGGCGGGGTCTGGCGCATGGCCGACCTCGCCGGCTTTGTGCCGCGCGTGATCGCGGTGCGCTCGGGCGAGCGCTTCGCCGGCGAGGACTGGATGGGCCTCGCCATGCGCGACGTCTCGGTGGTGCGCGGGCTCGGCCTGTTCCCGCTGTTCGCCGGCCTGTCCGGCCTGCTCATCCTGCTCGCCGGCGTCGCCGCCGCCTGGGCGCGCGAGGGGCGGTGAGCGGTCTCCCGCCCTTGTGACTGGGCCGGGGCAGCGCGCGCTCTATTGTCAGGCGTCCCATCCTCCCTCATGGCCGGGCTTGACCCGGCCACCCAGACTTTGCCGCTGCAAAGCCTCGGGAGCCTGACCAGGAGATCCCACCGCGTGAACCTCGTCCGCCTGTGCCTGTCCGCCGCCCTCGTCGGCCTGAGCACGCTCGCCCTTGCCGACACCCACCCGACCTATGGCCCGCAACTGGAGGGCTTCGCCTATCCCTTCGAGCAGAAGCGCTTCGACTTCACCTCGCAGGGCAAGACGCTGAGCATGGCCTATATGGACGTCGCCCCGACCGGCGACGCCAATGGCCGCACCGTCGTGCTGCTGCACGGCAAGAATTTCTGCGGCGCCACCTGGGAAGCGACCATCAAGGTGCTGACCGAAGCCGGCTACCGGGTCGTCGCGCCGGACCAGATCGGTTTCTGCGCCTCGACCAAGCCGGAGGGCTACCAGTTCAGCCTCAACCAGCTCGCCGACAACACCCATCGCCTGCTCGCCTCGCTGGGCATCGACAAGGCGACGATCATGGGCCACTCGATGGGCGGCATGCTGGCGGCGCGCTACGCCCTCTCCTTCCCCGAGGCGAGCGAGAAGCTGGTGCTGGTCAACCCGATCGGGCTGGAGGACTGGAAGGCCAAGGGCGTGCCCTACGCCACCATCGACCAGCTCTACCAGGGCGAGCTGAAGACCAGCTTCGAGCGCATCAAGGCCTACCAGCTGAAGTTCTACTACAACGGCCAGTGGAAGCCGGAATATGACCGCTGGGTCGCCATGTCCGCCGGCCTCGCCGCCGGCCCGGGCAAGCAGATCGTTGCCTGGAACCAGGCGCAGACCTCGGACATGATCTTCACCCAGCCGGTGGTGTACGAATTCGGCAACATCCGCGTGCCGACGCTGCTGTTCATCGGCACCGACGACAAGACCGCCCCCGGCGCCAACCGCGCCTCGAAGGAAGTCGCGCAGTCGCTCGGCAATTATGCCGAGCTGGGCAAGCAGACTGCCAAGGCCATTCCCGGCGCCCGGCTGATCGAGTTCAAGGGGCTCGGCCACTCGCCGCAGGTCGAGGCGCCCGACGAATTCCACAAGGCGCTGCTCGGCGCGCTGTGAGGGTCTGGCCGGGGCGCCCGCCGCCGGCCATGCTCCCGCTCCCTTTCGAATCGGAGCGCGAGCATGGGCATTGTCTGCGGCTTCATCGCCGCCAGCCTCGACGGCTACATCGCCGACCGCAACGGCGGCCTGGACTGGCTCACCCCGTTCGACGACGTGGATTCCGGCTATGGGGCGTTCATCGCCACCATCGGCACCGTGGTGATGGGGCGCACGACCTTCGAGACGGTCGCCGCGATGCCGGGCGACTGGCTCTACGCCGGCACGCGCGTCCTCGTCGTCACCTCCCGTCCGCTCGCCGGCGCCCCGGCCGGCGTCGAGCCCTGGCATGACGGGGTGCCGGCGCTGATCGCCCATCTCGGGGAGAGCGCGGGCGAGGATGTCTGGGTGGTCGGCGGCGGCGGGCTGCAGGCCGCCTTCATCGCCGCCGGGGCCCTCGACCGGCTCGACCTGTTCGTCATCCCGGTGCTGCTCGGCGGCGGCGTGCCGCTGTTCCCGGCGGAGGCGACGCCGGCCCGCCGGCTGACGCTCGTCGAGACGGAAAGCTACGCCAACGGCATGGTGCGGCTGCGCTACGCACTTTCCTGAATCGGCGCGCGGGCGAAATCCTTGCGCACCGCGCCGCGCACCACGTCCATCGGCGTGGCGTCGAGCGGGCAGACCAGCACCCGGGCCGGGTCCACCGGCCCCGGCAGGCTCACCTGGCCGTGCGGCACGCGCTGGAAGCCCATGCTGCCGTAATAGGGCTCGTCGCCGACCAGCAGCACCAGCCGCGCCGCGCCCTCGCCTTCCAGCGCCGCCTTGGCCGCCACGAGGCTGCGCTCCACCAGCCGCCGGCCGATGCCGTGCGAGCGGAACGGCGGCTCGACGGTGAGCGGGCCGAGCAACAGCGCCGGCAGCTCGCCGATGACGATGGGCGTCAGCCGCACCGATCCGACCAGCATGGTGCCGATATAGGCGGTGAAGGACAGGTCGCGCCGGTGCGGGTTGTTCTCGCGCAGCCGGTAGGCGGTGCGGGCATAGCGGCCCGGGCCGAAGGTGCGCGCCACCAGCCGCTCGATGGCGGCGTCGTCGGCGGGGTTTTCAGGCAGCAGGGAAATGGAAAGCTCGGTCATCGGGATACTCGGCGCTCAGGGTCGGCAGCTTGCCGCGCCGAGCGGCCGTGTTTCACGGACGCCGGCGGACAAGGACGGTGCGGCAGGCGCGCGCAATCGCGCGGCGGGCTCGCTCGTCTCGTCGTCGCTGGGTCGGCATCCGCAACATCGGCTTTCCTCGATCGGAGGCGCCCGATAGCACAGCCGGCGCGCAAGGTCGAGCGTTGCCGGCGCACCGCCGCATGGATTAGCCTCGACGCCGCCATGAGCGCTGCCGACATCCGTCCCCTCGCCCCCGACCCGGCCACGATCGACGCCCTCGCCGCGCTGCTGGTGGAGACGGTGGCGGCCGGCGGCTCGGTCGGCTTCATGCACCCGCTGGCGGCGGGCAGGGCGCGCGATTTCGCCCGTGCCACGCTGGAGGCGGCGACGCGGGGCGAGCGCCTCGTGCTCGGCGCCTTCGTCGGCGGCGAACTCGCCAGCACGGTGACGCTCCAGCTCGCCCTGCCGGAGAACCAGCCGCACCGCGCCGAGATCGCCAAGATGATGACGCACCCCGCTTTTCGCGGCCGCAGCCTCGCCCGCGCGCTGCTCGAAGAGGCGGAGCGGCTGGCGCGGATGCGGGGGCGCACCCTGCTGGTGCTCGACACGGCGGAGGAGGACGGCGCCGCCGGGCTGTATGAGAAGCACGGCTTCATCCGCGCCGGCGCCCTCCCCGACTACGCGCTGAAGCCGCGGGGTGGGCTCACCGCGACGCTGCTCTACTTCAAGCGCCTCGGCACCGAAGGCGGCTGACGCGGCCGCCGGGGGCATCGGCGCAACACCGCCCTGCCGGTCGCGCAAGCGATGAAGGCTGGCTTATGCGCCGCACCGCCCTACTCTCAACGGTATAACAGGAGGCACCGATGGGACTGCTGGTCGACGGCCAATGGGTCGACAAATGGTACGATACCAAGAGCACCGGCGGGCGCTTCGTGCGCACCCAGACCCGGTTCCGCAACTGGATCACCGCCGACGGCGCGCCCGGCCCTTCCGGCGAGGGCGGCTTCCCCGCCGAGGCCGGGCGCTACCATCTCTATGTCTCGCTCGCCTGCCCCTGGGCGCACCGCACGCTGATCATGCGCGCGCTGAAGAAGCTGGAGGACGTGATCTCGGTCTCGGTGGTCGACCCGTTCATGGGCGAGGAAGGCTGGGTGTTCGCCGACCACGCCGCCCGCCGCAGCGCCGGCGCCACCGCCGATTCCGTGCTCGGCATGAAGCGGCTCTACGAGGTCTATCTTGCCGCCGACCCCGCCTATTCCGGCCGCGTCACTGTGCCGGTGCTGTGGGACCGCAGGCGTTCCACCATCGTCAGCAACGAGTCGGCGGAGATCATCCGCATGCTCAATTCCGCCTTCGACGCCTTCACCGGCGAGCACCACGACTATTATCCCCCCGCCCTGCGCGCGGAGATCGACGCGGTGAATGCGCGGGTCTACGATTCAGTGAACAACGGCGTCTACAAGGCCGGCTTCGCCACCACGCAGGACGCCTATGAGGAGGCGGTGGCCGCGCTGTTCGCCGAGCTGGACGCGCTGGAACAGCGGCTCGCCGGCCGCCAATGGCTGGTGGGCGGCACGCTGACCGAGGCCGACATCCGCCTGTTCACCACGCTGATCCGCTTCGACCCGGTCTATGTCGGCCACTTCAAGTGCAACATCCGCCGCATCGCCGACTACCCCAACCTGTCGCTGCTGACCAAGGCGCTCCACGCCCTGCCCGGGGTGGCCGAGACGGTGAACCTCACCCACATCAAGCGGCACTATTACGAGAGCCACAAGACCATCAACCCGACCGGCATCGTGCCGGTGGGACCGCAGGTGTGGTGGGGGTGAGCGATCAGCGTTTCTTCAGGAGCAGCAGGATCGCAAGCGCCTTCCGATCCTTTCGGTCTGCTGCTTTCAGAGCGCTTAGAGCGGCCGCGGCTTCGTTGGCGGCAGTCAGGGCATCCGCCCGGGTGACGCGATGTCTCGGATCGTAGTCGGCCTTGTGACGCGCTTCCTGCAACGTGACGAACACGTCGCCAACAAGGCACAATGCGGGAGGAAAGCCCAGATTTCTTAGCTGGCCGCAAGCGCTCTTGGCGCTGCCATGCTCAAGAGCACGATAGGTTTGCGTCCAAGCCTTGTCGGGGCGATCGGCGCTCGTACCGATCAGAAGATCCGCGTTGTTGCGCGCGACGGCATGGAATACGGCATAATAAGCTGTCGATATCGCTCTTTTCAGATCAGCTTGCCGTGGTTTCTTCGGACTAGCCTTGGCGAGACGCCGCGCTGTCGCAAGCAAATCCTCGCTCATCGAAAGCCGACGACTTTCGGTTCGCTGCGAAAATGATGCTGGATGTAAGGGAAGCGCTCCTCGCCCAACCTCCAGAGTTCGTCGCGCAGTTTCGAAACGAGACCCGACATTACACGTGTGTCTACCGGCTCCCCACGGTCGCCATAGGTAACCGTTATTCTGAGACTGGGATCGCCGTCATGGTCGGGCGCGACATCGACCGCGACATCTTCAACGTCGAAACGCCCCATCTCCTGTTTGATGAGGTCTCTTATAGCCTTCTGAACGGCGGCTTCGACGGTCTCTTTCATGGACGGAAAGATATCACATCGGCCCTTGCGAGAGAAACCTCACCCCGCCAGCGCCACGCTCTCCTCCGCCACCGCCATCTCCGCCTGCGTGCGCTTGCGGAAGCGCACCATGGTGTACATGCCGAGCGCCACGTCGCGCTTCACCGGCAGGTCCACCGTGCCGTTGCGCACCGCCCAGTTGTGCAGGCGGGCGAACTGGAATTCCGGGCGCCAGCCCAGCTTGCGGGCGCGGCGGGCGAACCAGCGCTCGAACACCGCGCGCGGCCCGTCCTCGGCGCCGAGATGGTTGACCAGGATGATCTCGCCGCCGGGCTTCAGCACCCGGGCCATCTCGTCCAGCGTCTCCTCCGGGTGCGGCACCACGGTGATGACGAACTGCGCCATGACGACGTCGAAGCAATTGTCGGCGAAGCCCATATGCGCGCCGTCCATCAGGCACAGGCCCTCGACATGGGAGAGCCCCTCCTTCTCCACCTTCTCGCGCGCCTTGCGCAGCATGGGTTCGGAGATGTCGACGCCGACGATGCGGTTGCTGCGCTTGTAGGCCGGCAGCGCGAAGCCGGTGCCGACGCCGAAATCGAGGATGCGCCCGCCGATCCGCTCCGCCGCCTGCAGCGCCGCCTTGCGGCCGGGCTCGAACACGGCGCCGAACACCACGTCATAGATCGGCGCCCAGCGGGCATAGGCCTCCTCGACGGTGGCGCGATCGAGATCGGTCGTCATGCGTTTCCCCTTGAACAGCCCCGGGCGCATGCCCGTGTCACCCTCAACGCTCGACTCACGCCGAACGTGCCATCATCTCCACGTCACGTGTCACTGCGGTGAACGGCGCCGCCGGGCGGCGGATCACCCCGCCACCGAGCATCCGCGTGCCGGCCTCGCCATCCTCGTAGAACACGCAGGCCTGCCCCGGCGCCACGCCTTCCTCGATGCCGTGCAGCCGCACCTCCACCCCGCCGCCTTCCGCCGGGGCGAGATGGCCGGGCACCGGCGCGCGCGCCGAGCGCACCTTCACATGAAGTTCACGGGCGCGGGCGGCGGCGGCCTCCAGCGTCTCCTCACCGAGCCAGTTCACTTCGTCGATGCGGATCGCCGACACGCCGAGCGCGGTGCGCGGGCCCACCACCACCCGCCGCTGCGCGGCGTTAATGGCCACCACATAGAGCGGCTCGGCGGCGGCGATGCCCAGCCCCTTGCGCTGGCCGATGGTGAAGCGCATCACCCCGGCATGCCGGCCCAGCACCCGCCCGTCGAGATGCACGATCTCGCCCGGCTCGGCCGCCTCCGGGCGCAGCTTCTCGACGATGGCGGTGTAATGGCCGTCGGGCACGAAGCAGATGTCCTGGCTGTCCGGCTTGTCCGCCACCTTCAGCCCGAAGCCCTCGGCCAGCGCCCGCACTTCCGGCTTGATGGTCTCGCCGAGCGGGAAGCGCAGCATATCGATCTGCGCCTGGGTGGTGGCGTAGAGGAAGTAGCTCTGGTCGCGGCTCTCGTCGAGCGGGCGGAACAGCCCGCGCCGCCCGCCCTCCAGCGGCCGGCTGGCGACATAGTGCCCGGTGGCGAGGATATCGGCGCCGAGGTCGCGCGCGGTCTCCAGCAAATCGCGGAACTTTACCGTGCGGTTGCAGTCGACGCAGGGGATCGGCGTCTCCCCCGCCGCATAGGCATCGGCGAAGCGCTCGATCACCGCGTGGCGGAAGCGGCTTTCATAGTCGAGCACGTAATGGGGAATGCCGAGCTTCTCGGCCACGGTGCGGGCGTCGTAGATGTCCTGCCCGGCGCAGCAGGCGCCGGGGCGGTGATGCATCGCCTCGCCATGGTCGTAGAGCTGCAGCGTCACGCCCACCACGTCGTAGCCCGCCTGCGCGTAGAGCGCGGCGACCACCGAGGAATCCACGCCGCCCGACATCGCCACCACCACGCGGGTCTGGCTGGGGGCACGGGAGGTGTCGTCGAGGCGGATCATGAGCGGGGCTGACGCAGGCTGACACGGGACAGGGAACGGCGCGGTGTGACCTCCTATATAGGCCACGATGGCGGATTCATGAACCCTGCCCGGCGGCGCCTGCGGCGGCGCGGTAACCTTATGCTCCCACGCCGTCGGCGCCGGCATTGCCGTCGCGGCATGAAAAGTAAACAAAGTCCTTCGCAAATATTAACGTAGCAGCAAACACTTGGCTCTCACCGATACGTGATTCGCTTAGGAGAATATTTAAATCTCTAGCGCTATGCTTCTGGCATTGGTCGTGTGTATTGAGTGAGCGTAAACATGACAGAACCCTATCGCCCGAGGGTGAAATATGTAATCGGGCCGGACGGAAGTCCGTTGACCATTGCCGACCTGCCCCCGCCAAACACCCGGCGGTGGGTTATCCGCCGCAAGGCGGAAGTGGTCGCCGCCGTCCGTGGCGGGCTCCTCAGCCTTGAGGAAGCCTGCAGCCGCTATACATTGACCACCGAGGAATTTCTTTCCTGGCAGGCGTCGATTGAACGCCACGGCCTCGCCGGCCTGCGCACCACCCGCATCCAGCAATACCGGCAGTAATCCGCTCCCGCGCGGAAGGCGCCGTCCCCGGGGGTCTCGGCCTCAGGGGCGCCGCTGTCGTTGCACGCCGCTGTCGCCAGGGTACGGCGGCCGGCGCCTCACACGCCGAAGCGCGCCCGGGCGATGGAGAGGTCCATCCGCCGGGCGATTCTGCGCCCCGCCTCCAGGATGCGCGTCTCGACCGTCAGATGAATGATGACGGCGCCGATCGACGCCGCGACCAGAGCAGCCACCGCCACCAGCACGACGCCCGCGCTTCCGGAAACCGGCGTGAACCAGACGAACAGCTTGACCACGCCCTGCATGATGACCGGGTGGAAGAGATAGAGCGCGTAGCTTGCCGCGCCCAGCAGCAGCACGCCACGGCCCTTGAGCGCGTAGCCGGCATATTCGAGGCAGACCAGCCCGCCGACGATCATCAGGGCCGGCACGCCCCAGACGACCGCCCGGCTGACGAGGGGCACGCGGAAGCCGGCCAGTTCGACCGCAATCACGAAGCCGGCGGCGAGGACGACGACGGCAACGGCTACGCAGGCGGCTCGACCTCCCAGAACCACACCGCGGTCGCGCCACTCCATCACCACCAGCGCCAGCGCGGCGCCGAACAGGAATTCGACGATGATCGGATTGGTGAAGTAGGCGATTCCACGGGGAAGTTCCGGAAACAACGCCCCCGCCAGTATGAAAATCGAAAAGACCAGCGATACCGCGAAGAAGGAGCTGAAGCGCGATCTCATGAAGAACGTCATGGACCTGCATTCCCCAAGTGGCGTGTCGTTTGAGGTGAAGATCGCCTGTATCCGAGC
>NZ_JAHBGC010000002.1 GCF_018390645.1 Ancylobacter dichloromethanicus | reverse complement strand
CCATGAGGGCGTCGGCGAGTTCGAGTTCGATCTCGTCGAGAAGATCGTCGGCAGACTGCTCGCCTGCGACGTCGCCGGCGGCGCCCGCGCGACCCATTTGGTCGCGCGTTGCGAAGTACTCAGCCGAGAGCCGGGCGACGTCGTCGAGGGCACAGACCGTGTGCGCCAGGGCGATGATGTGATGCACAGAGACGCCGAACGCTTCGCGCGTGCTGGTGTGGTTGACGATTTTGCGCGCGGTCGCGCGGACCTCGTCGAGCGTGACGATGACGGGCTGCTGCTCGTTCATGCCGCCGCTCCCTTGCAGTGGGTGGCGTGCGGGCACCCGCCACGGCAGGCCCGATAGAGCGACGCCCGAAGGCTGCTCGTCGCTGCGAAAGGCCGCCCCTGTTCGTCGAGGCAGCGGTCGCGGCTGATCTCGCCGAGCACCGGGCAATCGACGGTGGCGCCGAGATAGGCACCGCGCACCAGCTGCTCGATGCGGTCGAGCCGGCCGGCATAGTTGTTGGCCAGTACATGCGATATCTGCGAGCCGGAGACGCCGAGGCGGCGGGCGACCCCGCTTTGCGTCTCGCGCTGGCAGGCTTCCGCCAGGGCGACGATCCAGTCAGGGGCATCGCCCCAGGCGGCGCGCGCTTTTGCGGGGAAGTCGGGCGAGGCAGCCATCAGACCACCTCCTCGGCCGTGGCGGCCGGTCCCATGACAACCTGCCGATTGGCGTCCCACACGAACTTCGTGCGCATGATCAGGGGCGGCAGGGGGCCGGTGTTCATGGCCGGCTTCAGGCGCCAGATGGCCGGCCGGCCCTTGCGGCCGGCTTTCGCCTCCTGGACGACGACGAGGTAGCCGGCGCCGGCGAGACGCTTGATGTAGTCCTTCGCCGCGACCTCGTTGACGGTCACGACGTCGGTGGACGCAGCGAAGGCGATCTCCTTGGCGTCGAAGGTCGCCAGCGAGCGCATGGCGCGCCACATCTGCTCATTGGCGGTGGGCTGGCACTCGGAGCCGTCGCGCCGCAGCCGCGGCGCCTCCGTCCGCCGGTCGAGCAATCGATAATAGGGGACCGGCGTCGGGCCTTTGCGCCGGTGCTCGACGACGTGCGCGAGGCCGGCGCGCACAAGGCGGGAGACGTAAGCCGACACTTCGCGCCGACCGGCATTGCTCTGGCCGTCGACATCGCTCACGCACCAGGGCCCCTGCGCGTCGAACTCACGGATGATCGCCCAATAGGCGGCGTGGCCTCGGGGCACATGGACGGCCATCTCGGCCATGGCGAGGGTTGAATGTCGCGCCATCACGCCACCGCCAGCTCAATGTCCCGCCGCGCGCGGGGGGCCTTCGAGGTGTAGAACTCGGCTCGCCCCCAGGCGGAACGATCGACGGCCGTGATGCCGCGATTGCGGGCGATTTCCTGCACCTGGGCGAGATTGACGACGATGCGGCGGGCGCGTCCCTGGCTCTGCCGGCGGATTTCGTCGAGCAAATCCTCGGATATCGTCAGGTTGGGGCAAAAGGCGTTGGCAAGGTGATGCGCGTCCTCGATGTCGCAAGGCTGCGCCGGCATCCAGTCCAGCACGCGGTTGGCGACGCGCTCGATGCGCTCCAGCTTCGTGGGGAGCTTCTCCTCGCCGATCAGCAGCACCGGGGCGCCGGAGTGCTCCTGAAGCTCGCGGACCAGCTCGATGTAGCCCTTGTCGACGATCTTGTCGGCCTCGTCGACGATCAGCGGCCGGCGCGGGTTGTCTCCGAGCGCCGCCTTGGCGCGCTCTGCCATGCCGGAGATCGTTCCGCGAGGCTCGACGCCAAGCTCGATCAGGACCATCCGAAGGAATGTCGCCCGCGTCCAGCTCTCGCCGACTTCGACGCGCACGGCGCGGGTCTTGTTCTGGCAGAAGATCGACGCATAGGTCTTGCCATAGCCGGACGGGCCGTAGCAGACGCCGATGCCCGGCAGGTGGGGCGAACGGTCGATGAGCTGCGTCGCCAGCGTCATGAACGCGGCGACATTCTTGAGGGCGATCGGTCCATTGACCTTCGGAATGGCGACAGTCATTCTCGTCTCCTTCAATTCGACTTCAAAGCCCGGCTTCGGCCGGGTTTTCTTCTTCCAGCGGGTCACCCCAGGTGGCGGCGTAACCCCGGTATTCCGGCCCCTCGCGGTAGCCGCCGAGCCACATCAGGTCGGCCGGATTGACCGGCTCCCCGGCCTTGAGGCGCGCGGCGATCGCGCCGGCGCGCTTCCACCGGTCATGAGCGGTCTCCGCCCGGCGGAGCGGGGCCACGTTCTCCTCGGCGAGCAGCTGACGCTGCATGTCGATGACGGAGGCGGGCGTCGGCCGAGGTGCGGGCGCCGTCATGGCGTCCGTCGCAGCGGCGATCGCCGGCGTGGAGTGGGCCTCTTCCCGTTTCGGGAAGGCGATCAGCGTCCCCGCCTGCGCCGTGGACTGGCGAAGGATCGCGTCGGCAAAGTCGCGGGCCTTGAATTTCGTCTTGCGCAGCTCGGCCGTGCCCTCGGCCATGAAAGCCTTCTGTGCCGCCTGGGCGCGGGCGACAGCCTCGGCCGGGTCGACACCGGCGAGTTCGGGGGCGATAGCCTCGCCGAGGAAGGTCTCCCCGGCGGCATCGAACAGGTAGGCGCGCCCCATGTCGGCCGGGTCCATGCGCACGAGCACCTCGGTGCCCGGCATCACGCCGGCGGCGATGTAGAAGGTGCGATCGATTTGGACGCCTTCCTTGCCGACCGTGCGCAGGCCATTGCGGCCGGCGACGGGCGCGAGCAGCATGTCGAGCGCGCGGGCGTCGACGCTGCGGATGGGCGTGCGGTCGGCGCTGGCGACCTGGAACGGCGTGGCGCCGTCGAGGCCACGGTGAGGCCGGTTGGCGTAGCGGTCACGAGCCCAGCGATCGCAATAGTCCTGCAACTCGGCCGGCGTCAGGTCGACCGAGAACGCCTTGTCGACGTCGGTGCCGAGGCGCTGGGCGAATGCCTTGCGGCCCTCGATGGCCTTCCTGTCCGCGACGGAATGCCCGACAAAGCCCGGAAGCGTGCGCATGAGGTCGCGCTGCAGCGTGCCGATGGCGCGCTCGACCGTGCCCTTCTGCCAGGGCGAGAAGGGGGCGGAAAGCTCGACATCGATGCCGAGGGCGGCGAGCACGCGTTGGGTGAATTTGGCGACGAAGTCGGAGCCGTTGTCCGTCTTCACCCGCTCCGGCACGCCCCATTCAAGGATGGCTCGGCGCATCAGCAGGCCGACCGCTGTCGATGAAGGCGTCTTGGAGACGAAGACGATCATCCGTCGCGAGAAAACGTCGACTGCCACATAGACGCTGTGTCGCCCGTCCTTCGTCAGGACGTCAGCCGGCGAGGCGTCAATAGTCCAGAGTTCGTTGCAGCGGCTCACCAGATGCGCCGAACGCCCCGAAACCCGCAGCCTGTTCTTGAAGGCGTCGGGATCGGTGAGCGCCAGAAGCTCGGCCGAATAGGTCTCGCGCCACCTCTTCAGGACTATTTGAAACGTCCGCGCGGACGGCACCGGCGCCTGTGCATGGCCGACGTCGAGCGTGGAGCCGAACCGGTCGACGACTATCGCCCGGATATGGTCGCCGGAAAGATACGAGTTCTTCGCCATGGCGGCGAGGATGGTGTTGCGCACGGCGCCGCCATTGGCGACATCGAGGGCGCCGCGATTGCGTCGAGCGGCGCCCTTGTCGACCGCAAGCCGATGGGTTTCGCCAGCCTTTCGGGCGGCGCGCCAGCGGAACAGGGTGGCGCGGGCAATCGACTTCACGGAGGCACGGACCCACGGCGCAACCTCTATCGCGCCGGCCGAATAGGCGGCGCAGAAGTGAGCATCCGCCTCTCGGCGCGAGAGACCGCTATCGGCAGTGAAGCGGTCGAGCGCGGCAAGGATCACCAGCCGCGCATCCCGCTGCTCGGCCGCACTTTGCGAGAGCTCCTGCGCCTCGGACTCAGCCTCGGCATCGGTCATGAAGGAGGCGGGCAGGTCGACGGCAGCGATCTGGCGGCGGGCAAATTCGACGCGAGCACCTTCCGGAAGGACGGCGAGCGGATACTCGCGTCCGCCGCCAGCGGCGGCGCGGGAGCGAAACGACCATCCGTCCGCCTTGGCTCGCCGGACAATGCCGCTTTCGGTTTCCGGCAAACCCGGCAACTTCTCCGCCGCCCATCCTGCCGCTGTCTTCCAGACCTCGCTCATCGGCCGCGTCTCGCGGCTTCGCGCTCGGCCCATTGCAGGGCGCCCTGCGGCAGGGAGCGCTTGAGCGCCTCCTTGCGTTCACGGATGCGCTTTTCCTTCAGCTCCAGCATCATCAGCTCGCCCAGCGCCGCCGCCTCCGAGGGCACCACGCGATGGTCACAAGCCTCCGCGACCAGCGTCAGCAGCCGGGCGTCGTCCGTCACGCGGATCAGCGCCGGCAGGGCTTCCAGCGGGAAGCGCCAGTCCTCGGCGCTCGGCGCGCAATAACGGTCGAGCATCGCCTTGGAGACCTCGCGGTCGGGATCGAGGCGGCTCATTTCCGCGGCGACGGCGAAACGGTCGAGCCCCTTCGCCTCCCTTGCGACAGCCAGCGTCTCGACCAATGCCTCGCGCAGCCGCAGGCCGAAGCCGGGAAGGCTCACCGGAGGCTGCGGCAGGTCGAAGAAATTCGCCTGGGCGGGGTCATGGACGGGGCGACGGGCCATTCTCAGCGCCCCTCCCCATGAGCGGCCGCGTCGTCGGCCGCGAGGTCGCGCAGCATCTCAGCCGCCGTGGCCTTCAGCGTCGTTCCGGAAGCCGCGGCAATCGCTTCAAGGTGGCGATGGGTGTCGACATCGAGCGAAAGTGTGATGCGGATCACCGGCGCCTTCGGCACCACGACGGCTACATCCTTCCAGGACCAGGCAGGGCGTTTACTCATCGCGCCCCCGCGAGAAAGGCGCCGGGCGGACGCGGCGTGCGGCAGCGCCCGCCCGGCAGTTTGGCTCAGGGAGGTTGCGGGTAGCCCCGCCGCCCCACCACTGGCGCAGGTGGCGCGCTTCCCCGATGCTCAGAGGTGCGAAAACCGAGTCGGGGGAAGAGGAATGGCATTCGGATTTGGGGAAGGCCTCAATGTATTCAGCGGCATGGTGTCGGCCGCGAAGACCGTTCGAGAAGGGATTCGCAAACTTTCCGGCGAAGTCGACCAGGAGATGCGGAACACCCTCAATTTGCAGATCGGCGACCTGATCGACGCAATGCAAGACATGCGGGAGCGCTACTCGGCGCTGTTCGACCGCATGCGCGAACTTGAACGCGAGAACGGCAAGCTGCGTGAGTTTGAGATCAATCGAGAGAACTACATCCTTGAGGCGATCGGACCTCATTCCTTTGCGTACACGGCCAAGGCTGACGGTGCCGTGAACAAGACGAACCCCCACCTCTGCACTCACTGCTTCGAGCGCAAGGTGAAGTCGATACTTCAGTTTGAAAAGCACGAGCCGCATACGGATATGCTCAAGTGCCACGCGTGCGGCAGCACGGCACACAAGAACGCCGACAGAGGGCCTGCCGTCATGTTCGCCGCCATGCCTCGGCGGGGTCTCTTCGAGTAGACCAAGGTCCGGCCGCAGGACCGCCGCTGAAGACGTGGAGCCCAGCAGCCGCAGGCGCAATGTCATGCCGCCCTCCCGAACTCTTCGGGTATCGGCATCGCGCACCAGAGCGCGGCGCCGGGCGGTCGGCGCAGTGCCGGCGAGGTGTTGAGCCACAGCGCGAGCCCCGCCGCGACATCGGCGTCGTCGACCGCCAGCACGCCGGTCCGGCTGGTCGCCTCGCCAATGATCATCAGCGCCCCGCCGGGCGCGGGCTCGCAGCTGACGGCGCCGCTCCAATAGGCGCAGCCGCTGCGATGTTCGGGAGCGAGGCGACCGATGACGTACATCACGGCGCCACCTCGCGCAGCGCGCGCTCCGCCAGCGCCATCACGCTGGGCCGATAGGCAAGGGGGCGCTCCACCTTCACGCCGAGGTCGGCGAGGGCGCCTTCGGGCAGGTTGCGCACGTCGTCAGCGACGATGCGCTCCGGCGCCCCCCACTTCGTCAGGGCCGCAGAAATGGCGCCCCATACCGCCGCCGTCCGAGAGCCGCCCGTGTAGTGCCCGAGCATGGTGCGCGAACGGACATCGACAACGGCCGCGAGCCAGGGACGACGTCCCTCAACGAGCACGTCGAGCGACTTCACGTCGACAACCCAGCATTCATGATGGCGCAGAGGCATCCCGGTCATGGCGCTCACCACCGGCCGAGGCCGGCGAGGACGTTCGCCGTGCCGATGACGAGGGTGGCGATGACGAGTGCCTGGATCAGCACGGCGTCATGGCGGCGGGACCGGCGGCAGGGCTGGCGGACAGTCGAGGCGGAAGAATCGCCGCCGGCCTGTTTCACAGTGGCTGTGATTTTCACAATGACCTCTCCACAGCGGGTGCGGTAGGTTGAGCGGGTGAACGGATGAAGCGCGGCCGGCGGCTGTCGTAGCGGCTGGGCCAGATTTCGCGGGGAGAACGGTCGAGCGCCTCGGCGATCGCCATCTCCCCGTGGAAGTTGGCTGAACGGCAGGCGTGGCGACACGCATGCTCAGGCAGGCCGTAGGCAAGAGAGAGGGCCGCAAGGCTGCCATATCGGGTCTTCCGAACGGCGGCCTTGATGTCCTCAGGATGCCAGTCGCGTGGGCTTCGTTTACGCATCGGGAACCTTGGAGCCCGGTCGGCCAGGACCGGGCTTTTTTGGGGGTGGTTTGCTTCTGTTCGGAGGAAGGATGTCACCGATATTGGTGATTTGCAAATCCTATTTCAGCGTCAGTCTCGCTGGGGCGCAAAAGCGACCGTGCGGACAGCATAAGCCGTTGTTTAAATACGATTTTGTATTAGGTCTGACGCCGTCAGTCCTGACAACCGAATTGGTCAGTGCTGAAGGGTCACGGGGATGACCGACACGAATCGAATCACCGATTTCGGCGGTAGATTCATTGAAATCAGGAAAGCGCTAGGTATTTCAAACGCGACCGCAATGTCGAAGCACTTGGGAATCGGCGTGAACGCCTGGCGCACCTACGAGGAGGGCGGCGGTACGCCGAGTTGGTCCACCCTTACGAAACTGGCCGATCTCGGGTTCAGCTTGAATTGGATACTCAAGGGCGCAGGTGACATGCGCGCGGATTCCGCTGGCAGGGCAGGCATACCGATAGATCGAGAGTTGATGGCGCGTGTCACCGACATGATCGCCCGAACCTATAAGGATATGGGTGCGACGATCTCGCCGGCCGATCTGGGGCGTCTATCTATCGAGAATTACGCGGAAATCCTGCGCGTTGCCGAGGCGCCGGAGGACTACGAGGCCCAAGTTGCGCTGGCTGGCAACCGCCTGAGGCGGTTGCTCAAAGAGTCGCCGCCCGGCTCCGGCAAACGCTCGGCCTCCGCCTCGTGAGAATGCTGCTTCTTGCCGCTACACCCCAAATGGTTGCACGATCTGTTGCAGCGCTTAAGCCGCTTTTATGGATAGGATGTGGTAATGGTTAACCGTATTGGCGCCGCATCGCGGGCCGTCTTCTGCGCCACTGTCGCCTGGCTTTTAGTTGGACCGGCACTCGCCAAGGACCTGGGGGGCGCTCCGTCCGATTTTGGCACCCTGTTCAACAAGACCGCATCTTCCGCCGACCTGAAAATTCGGGTCGCGAAGTCTAAGTGCCGGGATGAGGGCAAGGTTGTCTGCGCCTTTAGCAGCGGTGACGGGCTCGTAATTCTTGCCTCGTCAGAG
>NZ_JAHBGC010000019.1 GCF_018390645.1 Ancylobacter dichloromethanicus | reverse complement strand
ACTTCTCGATGGAAAAATCCGTGCCTGCCGGGTCAACTCTCAGTGGAAATCAACACACCGCCGCTGCGCGCTCCCTGTCGATCTCGCCCTCGGCCGTCAGCAAGAGCATCCAACGTCTTGAGCGGCATCTGGGGGTTGCGCTCTTCACCCGCACGACCCGGTCGCTGGCGCTCACGGCGGAGGGTCGCGATCTGCATGAGCGAGCGCTGCGGCTGCTGGGCGAGGCGGAAGCGATCGAGCAGGCGGCGATGAGCGCGCGCTCGGAGCCGTCTGGCACCTTGCGGGTGGCGGCGTCGCTGCCGATCGGACTGCATGTGATCGCGCCCGCTCTGCCTGCGTTCCGAAAGCGTCATCCCAAAGTGACGGTCGATCTCAGACTGACTGACCGGATTGTGGACATCATCGAGGAAGGCATCGACGTCGCAATACGCATCGGCGATCTTGCGGATTCGCGCCTGTTGTCGCGGAGCCTTGCCCCGTATCGACTCTGCTGCTTTGCGTCACCCGCTTACCTTGCGGCGCGCGGCGCGCCACAGCACCCCGACGATCTGGCGGGGCACGACCTCGTCAACCTCCGCTATCAGAACACGGGTCAGAGCTTTTGGTGGCCCTTCCAGATTGGCGGCGAGGAGATCGAATTGGCGCCCACCGCCGGCATCGTCATCGACGTGAGCGATGCGGTCGCCGTCACGCTCGCGGCCGGCGGCGGCATCGGCATCAGCGCGACCTTCATCGCAGCGCCTTATGTCGAGCGCGGCGCGCTTGTCCCTGTGCTTGCCGCCTTTGCGGTCGAGCGACACAACATCACGGCCGTGTGGCCCGAAAGCCGCCGCGCAAATCCTGCCGTGCGTGCTTTCCTGGACCTGTTGCAGGACGTTTTCCAAGAGCGGCTGACGGCCACGGCGAGCCTGTCGGAAGAAGGGCGCCACGCTGCCGGCCCACAGGCGACAGCGAACGGTTCTTAGGGACGAACATCGCGATAGACGCTAACCCCTACTGCGGCCCACATGGGTATACTGCTGGACGGGTAGCCCAGCACTACCGGCTTGGTTATCCACGACTGCGAGGAGCAGGCCGAGCGCCTCGATGGATCCCGGCGCTCGCTTTTTTGCGGCCTGCTCGGGAGCGGTGTTTTGTTCGCAAAGCTGTCAGGCGACCTCCCGTCTCACCTCGGCCTCGTCAAGGCGATGTAACCGAGCCGTCGGGCACACGCGTTGAACGATTTCGCAAAGGTGCTGGTGATGCGTGAGGTAAATCACCTGGCCGACCTGGGCCATTTCCGCGAACAAGCGAAATGCCTCCTCCGCGCGGAAATCATCGAACGTCTCCATGATATCGTCGGCGACGAACGGCACCGAACTGCGAGCGCGGGCAAACTCGTGATAGCCGGCGACGCGTAGCGCGAGGTAAAGCTGGAAGCGCGTGCCTTTCGAAAGCTTATCGGCGGCCTTCGAACCGCCCTCTGCTGAAATCGCAATCAGCGTATCGCCGTCCTTGCCGGGCTGGGCGATGAGGCCGGTATAGGCGCCGCGGCTGATGGTTCGGAACGCCTCCGACGCACGCGCCATCATCGAACTGCGATGGCGCTCGCGATAGCTGGCGAGCGCCTGCTGCGTGGCTGAGATGCCGGCACGTAGTTGCAGATATCGCGTGGCGCCATCCTCAATCTCGAGCAGGGTCGTCCGTCGGCGCTCCTCGATGATGGCGACCCTGGCGTCTCCACCGATCGCCTCGACCCGATCCTCGGCGGCGGACTTCGCCGCGAACAGTTCATGACAACGCTTGTCCTGGTCTTCCGCTCGGGTCGTCAATTCCGTGAGCTCGGCCTCGAGTGCCGGCCTGTCCGCTTGATCGAGCGCCGCCTCCGCACGCTGGATATCCGATGCACGAAGAGCCTCGATGATATCCTTTTCCGCCTCACGAGCTTGGTTCATGAGGTCGGTTCGTCGCTCGATATCGGACAGCTTCCGGGACACCTCCTCCAGAGAGCCAACCGCGAAAAACGCCGTCATCCGCTGCTTCTGTTCGTCATGAACGGCTTGCGATTCTGCAAGCTCACGCTGGCGCGCTTGTGCCTCCCCGGTCCGCTGCGTCAGGCTGGAGCGCTGGTCGCGGGCCGCCGTGGCACTCCGGACCGTTTCGACGACACGCTGGGCCAGCTCCAGGACGGCGTCGGGACCCGGTTCAATCCCGAGAAGCCCCGTGAGTGCCGCAACCTCCTCGCTGAACGCGAGCTGGTCCCGTTCCATCTTGTGGATGCGGTCGAGAAGGGCAGCACGCTTCTCAATGGTCGGGGAAAGCTCAGTGATCGCGGCGAGCACCTCGCGCACTGCGCCGACCGCCGGGGTCTCGGGTCCCTCGCCGAGCCAGCATCCACGGCATTCCGCCGCCCACGCCTCTGCCCAGCCCTTCTCGTCCGATGTGGCACGCTCCGCGGCGCGTTCCCGCGCAACAACATCTCGGCGACGCTCGTCGAGCTCGACTTGGAGACGGCGCAGTTCGGCTTCCCGATCGAGCGAGGTTTGGGCCATCCCGAGCACGGCATCAAAGCTCGCGTCAGGAGCCGGCGCGAGATCCGCACCCGCCATCGCGGTCGTAAGCCGTTCGGAGGCGGCCGCCGCATCACGCTCAGCAGCAGCAATGTCCCGTTCGGCGCTCTGTAATGCGGCACGCGCCTCAAGCGTCTTTTCCCGCCGGCTGATCCACGCCTCAAGCTCCGCAAGCGACAGTGCCTTGGGGAAGCAGGCGGCTATCACGCCGGCCTCTGCGATGACCTCGGCGTCAATTGCCCCTAAGGCCGCATCGGCTTGTTGGGCGAGTTCAACGGCGCGCGTCAGATCCGTCTCCGCGACGGCAAGCGCCTGTTCGGTCTGATGCAGCTTCGCGAGCTCGCCCATGTGCGAGAACCGCCCTGCAGTCACAATGTCGTCGTGGCGCAAGACGGCTTCGAACGTATCTGCAGAAGCTGTGTCGAGCGCCCGACGGTGCGCGGCCCAAGCCTGCTCACGTTGCGAACGTACTTCCGCGGCTTCGTGATCTGAAACAACGCCGGTCGTCGATGCGAAACTGGCCTTCTCGGCTTCGAGACGCCTGACGATCGTGGTCAGGCGTTGCACCTCTGCATCGCAGCGGGACTTTGCCGACACTGCCTCCCCGCGGGTAACCTTCCAATTCTGCAGCGTATCCGGGCTCGGGCAATTCATGGCGACTAATTCATCGCCGGTGCCCTGCCAGGGACGAAGTGCGACGAGTCGGTCATTGAGCGCATCAAGGGCAGCCGCACGATCGCGCTCCGCCAGCCGGCGACGAACATGATGGTCCGCTGAGCGAAGTGCTTCGATCACGACGGCCAGCTCTGCAAAAGCGCGCTTTCGCTCCGCCTGGACCGTAGGGTCAGCACCGCCCTCGGGCAGCTTCGCCGCAACGTCATCCAGCCGGCGCCGCGCCTCGGCAAGCTCGTCGGATGCGTTCCGGCTGGCGGCCTTGATCCCCGAATAAGCTTCGACCAGATCGCGCAGTCTGCCGATGGTCGCGGAGCTCAACACAAGCCGCTTGGGCTCGGTCTCTTCGGGCCGCTCGATGCGCTGAAGAATTCCGGCGATAGCCAAGTCGAGCTCGCGCAACTGCAGGCGTCGCTCAGGAAGATCCTTTTCAGCGGTGACGTACCGTGCGCGCAGGTCGACAAGCCGCTCTACGCGGTCGGCAGTCCGCAAGGCTGTCTCGTCCACGATGACGGCCCGACCCTCGTCGGCAAGTTGGCCTATCTCGTCGGCAACCGCGCTGATTTTGACACCAAGCTCGATCTCCTGCTTTTGGAGCCGCGGCACTTCGGCTACCCACCCCTGCGGTGCCTCCGGAATATCCGCCAAGGGTGCGACCCGTGCTCGAATGCCCCGTAGAGCCGTGAGACGCGGTAATGCGGTGAGATAGCCCCGGATCTCATCGACGCGCCGCTGGACCTCGGCTCGTTCCTTGACCGCTTCATCGTATTGAACGGTTGCCCGGTCCCGGGTGTCCACCAGCCGAGCGTGATCCGTGGCTAGTGTGTCAAACTGCTCGCGCTCAGCTTTGAGTTCGGCGAGGCGCGACTTCAAATCCGCGAGTGCTCCGGACCTAGCCCGGTATTTGTAGAAGCTGTCAGCATCTGCCGTCAGGTCGACCAATCTGTCGCTGAGGTGCGAGAGGCCTGCACTGGCCGAGAACAACAATTGGCCGAGATCCCCCTTGCTTGCAAGGATGCTCTCGCCGCCTTTTTCGAGCGTTTCATCATCGAGCGAGAACATGGTCCGATAGGCATCCCGCTCGATGCCGCCGAGTTCGCCGCGGATCGCGGCTTCTGGAACGCTGCGATCATGGCCGTCGACCAGGCTGTTCTGCGAGCGTTTGAGACGTGCGAACTCCCTTGTCTCCGCTCCGATATCCAGAGCGGCGCCGATGCGCATGGTCGGATAGGGGTGAAGGAAGTTGAATGGGCTCTGCGAACCGATCCCGAACAACAGGTCCAGGAAGGCAGCAAACGCGGTTGATTTTCCCGCTTCGTTTGGTCCGTAGATGATATGCAGGTCCGGCTGTCCATTCACCCGCTCGCCGAAGTCGATTCTGCGATCGGTGAATTTGCCATATCGGGTCAGGTCAAGGCGGCGAAGTCGCATGCATCACGCTCCTTCGCCCGGAGCTTCAAGACGTGCCATGACGCCCTCTGCGCCGTCGCGCGCCAGCTGGGCGACCGCCTCCCGGAAAGACGCCTCGTCCTTGCCGAAAATGTCGCGACATTCCTGCGGCAACTGAGCCCTGATCTCTTCGGCGATGCCTGCAAGTTCATTCTGAAAGGCCGCGGAATCGAGGACGTCGTCTTCGATCAAGCGATGCAGCTCCCTGAGCGGGTCGCCCGATGTCTCGCTCCGCTGTTCTCCGGGACGGCATGCGATTTCGAGCTGCTCGACCCAGCAGCTGCCGATCACCGAAGCCCGGTCATCGGCCTCGGTTTTCAGCAAGTCGCCGTCGCGTCGAATGCGCCATGCCAGCGGCGTCGCACCAGTCACTCGCACGCGAGCGACAAGGTGCTCTGCCCGGGCAGCAGCCCGTTGGTTCTCGAGCGCGCGCGTCACTGCGGACACCAGCTCGCGCCAATCGTCCATTCCCGTGGCATCGACGGACACGCGTTCGAACTGCGCGACACTTGTGACGCGCTCCTCAAGATGGATCGAGCGATCGTCCGAGATGGTGACGAGCGTCACGGATTTCGGCCCGGCTTCGTTGATGTCACGCCCCTGCGGCATGCCGGGCATCACGATCGCGCAGGTGCCTTCGGTCGCCGAGCGCTTGTGAACGTGGCCGAGCGCCCAATAATGAAATCCTGACGCCTGTAGATCGGCCGGGCTGCACGGGGCGTAGAGGTCATGGCCGGGAGCGCCGCCGAGGCTCGTGTGCATGATGCCAATATTGACCGCCCCATCCACGACCGGCCGATAGCGCCCCAGGAGGCTTTCCGGGGCATGAGGTTGAGCAAAGCTCAGGCCATGGACGACGACGGGGACGCGTCCGGGCGCGCGATCGATCGCGATAGCCTCCCCTCGCCCGCCGAAGATCTTCACGGAATCCGGCAGCACCAATTCCTTGGTGATCTTCGACAGCGCGTCGTGGTTGCCGCGGATGATGAAGACACGAATGCCAGCCTGGTCCAGGCGCCGGAGCTGCTCGGCCAGGAAGCGGGCCGTTTTCATCGAGGTCTGATCGCCATCGTAGAGATCGCCGGCGATCAGCAGCGCGTCGACCTGCTCGTCCAGGCACAGATCGATCACCCGGACGAAGGCGCGCCGGGTGGCGTTACCGATCAGCTCAGCCAACTCGGAATGCCGCAGCGCAAGCGAGCGCAGCGGTGAATCGAGATGAATGTCTGCGGCATGGACAAATCGATACGTCACCCTCGCCTACCCCTGCATTTATGGCTTGCTCGCATTGCGTGGACCTTACGCGCCGGTCAATCGGCGTGATATTGAAATCGCCGAGGAACGCCGGGATAACCGCGAAATTCACAGAAACAGGGGGAGAATGATAACTTTGTCTACGCGATAGGCCTCTAAATTTGAACCCGTAGCCAGGCGGGAAGTCTTTGAGATCGCGTTAGATTTCGGGGCAATTGCCGCAATCCTTCTGTACCTATACTCGTGTGACGTCGTATTGACATCCAGAACAAATCGAGAGCTTGGCATGGCGCGCGACAGATGGTACCGCAATATCAAGCTTACAGGCAGATTTGTTATCGTGTTTCGCGATATATGATCCGATGTCTCGGACGCTGCTCCCTACACGCTGCTCGATTGCAGCATGATGTGACGGCCTATGCGACGCGTAGGAGTGCCTGTAAGCCTTCTTTCTTCGGTGCTTCACGTTGAGCCTCACGGATCTTCGCGCCACGCGAACCAGACACGAAGTGGCAGCGCTGCTGCGCTATCGCCCAAGCGCCGTGTCGTTCATCGTCCACGCAACGCCGCCGGCGGCCCGCTACATCACCTTCGATATTGCGAAGCGAAGCGGCGGTGTCCGCACCATCGATGCGCCGAACGACCGTCTGAAAGGGCTGCAACGCAGCCTTTCGAAACTGCTTTATGAATGCCTGCGCGAGATCGAAGCAAAAGATCCTCGCCGCAACAAACTCTCCCATGCGTTTCGTCCCGGCGCTTCGATCATCAGCAACGCTAAGACGCATCACCGGCGTCGCTACGTGCTGAACCTTGACCTGAAGGACTTTTTTCCGGCTTTCAACTTCGGCCGCGTTTGATCTGCCCCCTTCTGAGTGGCCCATCGACTATCGTAGTCTGGCCCACAAAGGA
>NZ_JAHBGC010000018.1 GCF_018390645.1 Ancylobacter dichloromethanicus | reverse complement strand
TACCGCCTTGGACGCCCAGGCCGGTCATCCCGAGCGCGACCGGCGGAAGACCAAGGTTGCTACCCACCTCCTGGGCGACGCCGGCGCCGGCACGGGTGCCTCCCATGCCGCCTCCGCCTACGAACCGGCCACGTGTGTCGCGCAGCCGCTTGGCGCTGTGGTCGAGCTTGCGCATGGCGGCGTCGGCCTTGTTCGCCTCGACCGAGACCCTCGACAGATCTCCGGCCAGCCGCTGGCCGCCTCGCGCGCCATTGAGCCGTCGTGCCGCGCGATCGATGTCGCGCAGGTCCTTTTCGGCCTTGTTGGCCGGACCCGACAGCTGGTTGACCAGCCGAAGACGAAGGGCGACGTCGAGATTGCTCATGCGTCACCCTCGAAAGCGCGCTCGGCGAGCAGGCGCAGCGGTGCCCAACGCTCGCGATCAATGTCGCGGGCCTCATGAAACCAGAGCAGGACGTCGTCCCAAAACATGGCCATGACCGCAGGCAAGGGAGTGCTGAAGGTGGCGCTGACGCGGCCGGCGACGGCCCGCCAATCTGCCGGGTTCACTTGAACCCGAAGGCCGCCTTCAGCAGTCGGGGCAAAAAACCGGAACATACTCCCGTCACCGCGAGACCGTCCTCGGCATCGAGCCCGCGCAGCACAGCCGGCGGCAGGCCGGTCATCACGGAATAGGCCTGATAGAGATCGAGATTGCGCGAGCCGCCGCCCATGACGTCGCCAACCTCCTGCGTCGTCAGGCGACGGATGCGAACGGACTCGTGACGGACGCCGTCGAAATCGAACGGGAAATGCAGAGGAAGCGTCTTCTCGCGGGCCGAGGCGTCCGTGAAGGCCAGTTGCGCGATGTCGATGATGGGCGCCGCCGGCGCAGTGCTCAACCGCTCCGCGTCCCGGCCCATCGCACTTTCCCCCTCGGTAGCCATCGGCTTGCCACTCGCCGGCATGACCGGCTTCAGGGCGGGCTCGCCATCGATCGGCGGCGGCAGGATGTCGGTCATGACGATCACCTCGCGACATGAGGGTTGAAGAAGCCTTCAAAGGCGCCGGATCAGAGCGTGGCGCCGCCGGTAATCCGCAGGATGCGGTTGTCGTCGTCGCTGCCGGCGGCGATGCCGTAGCCGGACCAGCTGTTGGTCCAGAAATTGAAACGGGCGATGATGCCGTAGCCCTCGATCACATCCTCATATTCGGTGATGGACTTGATCAGGTGGCCGTAGCCCTTGACGCTGCGGCCGGCCATCTCTTCCGGCGTGTTCTCGGCCGAGATGCCGCGCACGGTGATGATGCGCTCGCGCTTGACGCCGGAGCGCTCGTCCTGGAGCAGCTCATAGATGGTGTAGAGCCGAGCATGGGAGAGGCTCATGCCCATCGTACCGAGCTCGCCGGGGTGCGCCGAGATCAGGTTGTAACCCAGCGTCAAAGGCTCGATGGCGCCGACCGGCACTTCGAGATCGATGATGCCGCCGCCGGGCGAATGGGTCTCGGTCTTCACGCGCGGCGTCGGCAGCTGGTAGCTGCGCAGTTTCTGCCAGTGGTTCCAGCCCTCGCTGTAGAGGTTGCCGCCCTTGCGAACGAATTCCATGGGTCCGTCTCCCGATCAGGCCGCGAGGGTGATGGCGTCATAGCCGCCGAGCGCGCGCTGGATGTCGGCCGCGAGGATGTCGAAGGCCGGCGAGTAGGGCCGCATGCCGAACTGCATGTCCGACAGGATCGGCGTGTTTTCATGCGGCAGCTCGATGCGCAGGATGCCCTGGCGCATGTTGGCGTTCGGGTTCAGCGCCCGGTCGAAATAGCGCGTGTAGCCAAGCACGGCGCCGAGCGCGACGAGCTCGTCGAGGAACTGCTCGACGGTCTTCACCACCATCAAAGCGTTGTGCGCGGTGAAGTTCTCGCCGCGCCATTTGCGCAGGGCGCCGGGCAGCGAGGCGCGGATCGCGTTCTCGGTGCGCACCTTGTTGACGAAGCGCCAGTTGGTGTCGTTCGAGAGCGTCTCGGAGCCGAACAGCTCCTTGCCCTCGATGAAGGTGTTCACGCCGCAGGTGGAAACCAGGAAGTTGGCCTCGTGGTCGACCTCGCCGTCATAGTAGGAGATCGGCCGCGCGGTGCCGACGATGCCGCTCGACGTCTGGTTTTCCGGGCTCCAGTACGGGCCGGCGCGGGCGCGGTCGCGCTTGGCGAACAGCGCTGCCACGGTGGTGGAGCCCGGCCGCGTGAGGATGGTGTCATCCGAACCGTCCAGCACCGCGAAGCGCCGCACGGCCGGGTCGATCGGGTAGAGATAGCGCCCGTCGTCGCGGCGCAGGCGTTCCGCCCACAGGCCGGCCGCCGTGCGGTCGAGGTTCGGCCCGTCGACAATGCCGATCGCCAGCAGGCGCTTGCACACGGCCGACATGGCCAGCGCCACCGGATTGGCGGCCGGCCCCGTGGCGACCGTGCAGGTCGCGCCCTCGCCGTCACCGGCAATGGTGCAGGTCACGGCGCCGACGATGCCGATGCCGGCATTGTCGATCTGGACACCGATGACCTTGCCGTCCTCGATCACGCAGGTGCCGGTCGGAACCACCATGGCGCCGGCCGAGGCAAAGGTCGCCGTCGCCTGCGAATAGCCGGTGCCCTGCGCCGTCATGGTGACGAGGGTGGCGCCGACCAGGCTGTCATTGGTGAAGCCGGGAGAGATGACGAGACCGGGACGCACCAACGTCTGCGCCCGCGCGTCGAGCAGCCCCCAGAGGCCGGTGCGGTCGGATGGGTCGCCGATGATCGCGCCGAGCTGCTCGTTGCGCGTCTCCATCTTCTCGACGCGCCGGACGAGGATGGAGGCGGCGATGCCCTCGGAAAGCAGGTCGTCGATCGCGTCGCCGATCTCGCCGGCATCGCCCAGCTGGGCGATCTTGTCGGCCTCGTCGCCGTAGAGATGGACGTTGGTCTCCAGCGGAAAGATGCTCGGATTGGCCTCGTCGGCCGGCGCCACGATGGTGATGGTCGAGAAGTCGGGCGTGACGACGGTGCGCGCGTCCTCGCCCGCGTCGAGGAAGCGAACGCCGTGGTTCTTGGTGAGGGCTGCCATGCCTGTTTCGCCTTGACCGTGGGAGGATCGAAGGCGAGGCTAAGTTGTGGCGATGCGCGGCGCGCCGGTGACTGTTGTCACCGGCCTCTATGGCAAAACCTGCTCTTCAGGCGCCGGCCACCAGCCGGGGTCGTCGTCCTCTACAGTCGCGGCATCGAGCGGCGCGGCCATCACATAGGCCAGCACGGTCTCCCCGCTGGGCAGCAGGTAGTCCCGCATCGGATGCGCCTCGATGTGGGCGAGCACCCATTTTCCGTCGATGCGCTGGCGCGGGGTGTCCCAGGTCACCGTGATGCCGGCCGGATCGTCCTCGCCGGCGCGTTTGCCGATGATCGCGCCGTCCTCGCGCACGGTGTAGCCGGCCGCTGCGAAGCAGTCGCGCCCGCGCTGGTCGATCAGAGCCAAAGCGTCCAGCGCCACGGCCTCGCTGTCGAAGATCAGATACCGCATCACTGCACCCTCGGCCCCTCAATGGCGTAGGCATGCCCCGGAGGGATATGCGCTCCGAGGCCATTGCGCCACATCGCAGCACCCTGAATTTTGGCATGCAGCTCCGGATCGAGCGTGGGATCAACTCCAAGGAACAGCGCCTCGAAGACTGGCCCCTGCCATCCGCGACCGGTGATCGAGTTGTTGGGGGAGCCGATGCCCCATGCGTAGGGTAGAGCCAGAGGTGCGGCATGGAACTCGATCATGCACTTCGGCATGGGAAGCACCGTTGCCGACATCACGCCGCTGGCATTCTTCGCCCCCTGAGAGGCCCACGCTTGTGCGAGTAGGGTCGATCTCCCAGGGTCTCCGGCAATCCTCACGCTGGCTGCACCTTGGAGCCCGAATAAAGTCGGTGCATCAACAAAAGTGGCCTGCGCTCCATCCTGATACTGCATGACGCCGAGGATATAGGCGGGAGAGAAGGTACCCGCAGGAGCGAGGTGCCGCTCGTTCAGGGCGGACGGCCAGAGAGCTGCCGGATAGCCGTCGATCTCGGCCACCTCAGGCTGCAATGCGCCGCTCGCCTGCGCCTGCGCGTAGCCGCCATACTGGTCCGGGATGGCCTGCACGAGGCCGCCGGCGGTCGTCCAGCCAATCTTGGGGTCCCACCAGCCAATTTTGTAGGGTCCGGGAATGTCGTCAAAGGTCCACATCTGGATCGGGGCGCTATCCCCGCAGCGGATCACCGCGCCGGGCCTGACGCCGGCCCGCGTCCACGTCAGGCCGGTCTCGCCGTCGATCGGCACGTCGTCGGCGTACCACTGCCCGGGCGCCGTCGAGGCGTAGACCGAGCCGTCATAGCCGCCGCCGGCGAGGATCGAGATGACGCGAGGCGTGGTCGCCCCGCCGCGCCGCCTCCAAGGCCCCAATCCGTACCCGTGTCCGCCCATGCTCGTACCCGCCGCCCCGTCAGTCCGTGATGACGTCGATCTGCACGCCGGCAGGTAGGGCGGCGGCGCCGGCTACGCTGACGACACGACGCACGCCCCGGTCGCGCACGTGGTGCCCCGACTCCCGGAACGTCAGGGTGCGTGTCTCCGCGTCGTCCATATTGCCGACCGGCACCACGACCAGGATGACGGGCAGTTCGACCGAGGGAGCAATGTCGATTTCGAGCGCGCGCCCGTAGCGCGGCAACTCCTTGGCGCCGATGTCGGCGCTGACGAGGGTGTACCAGTCGCGGGCGGGACCCCAGATCAGTCCGCCGGGCTTGTATTGGTTTCGTTCGCTTTCATAGGGCATTCGGGCCTCCCTGTTCAGGTTGAGATGATCGGCGCCCCGAAGGGATAGGCCGAGCCGGCAAAGGTCGGCTCGATGGCGAGCGTCGCCAGATCCTCGGGCGTCGTGATCGTGTAGAGCACCGCGCCCGTCTCACGGTCGCCGATCAGCACACAGGCCTCGCCCTCAAGCGCTGCGTCCCGCTCCGGCCGGGCGATGATGAGATACCAGCCCGGCAGATATTCGCGGATCTCGGTGATGCGATAGGCTTTGACGTCGGGAATGACGCAGGACGTGTCCCACAACGGAGCGTCGATCCCGTCCAGGACGTAACCCGGCAGCGCCGCCATGGCGCTCGCCTCGTCTGAAAATCGCAAGAGATGGTCGATCATGCTGCCGACAGCTCCCGGAGTTGATCGTCGCTGAAATCGTCGTGTGCCCAGACAGCCGCGCGCTTGATCGTCCCGCCCCATATGCCGCCACCGGCCCGGCTACCCCAGGTGATGCGGCTCAGCGTGCCCGGCGGCGGGGTGGCGGCGGCGATCTTGGTCACGGGTGCGCCCAGGCACGTCGCGCGGTACTTTTTCTCCGGGCTCCAGGACACGGTGACGTAATTGTCGGGCAGGGTTTCAGTCAAAATCGCCGTCGAGAACACCAAAGCATTGGCATAGGTGGCACCAACGACAAGACCATTCGGCCCGTAGGACGAGACGGAGAAGCGATCGGCGATGCCGGACGGTGGGACGATGGCGAAGAGGGTGTTGCTGTCCGTCCAATTCTGATGCAGCGGCATGCGAAGCCGCACCGAGATCGTAAAGGCCTCGCTTGGTGTGCAAAACAGGGGCGACGCGAGAAAGTCCGCCGCCCGAACCTGCGCCCCGCCGACCGGAACGATGACGGGCGACCCGTAGGGCGCATATGCGCCGGTCGCCGGCGTCAGCGCCGCGTAGTGCAGAATGCACTCCTGCCCTGCGGACGCGCCCGAAGAGCCCGTGGGGTAGACGTAAACGGCCACGGACGTGTTCTCGCCGACATTGATGACCGCCGATACCCGCACCATCTGGCCGCCATTCGGACCCGTGCCAAGCTGCTCGACAATAAGGGAGGTCGCCTCACCGATCGCGCCCAGCGTGTTCGTGAGCCAATTGTAGAAGATCAGCCCGAGCCACGAGCCCGACAAGAGGCCGAAAGCGGAGCCGGCAGATGGATTCCCGGCCTTCTCGAGGATGACGTCCATCCGGTAATTCGCGCCGGCGGTCACGGTCCTGGTCTGATACCGGCCGTAGGAGCCCGTGCCGTGAGTGATGTGCTTTGCCGCCTCGCCGGGGGCGAAGGCGCTGGCGACGGGCACGACGTTTTCGGGAAAGAAGCTGCTGCCCCACGAGGCCGCCGTGGCGAAGGACGTGGTGCCCGGCGTGATCGGGGACGACGCCCCTTCCAGGCGCAGGCCGATAGCCTCTCTTGTCGCCGGGTCGTGATCGAAGGCGGGCTCGCCGCTGCCGACCATCTCGAAAGGCCCGGCGGCCGGCCAGCGGCCGGCGGCCGATGCGCGGGAGAAAGTGAGGTCACCCGCGAGGGAGCCCCAGCGCGGCACGCCGGCGGCGGAGCGGAAGCCATATTTCTGCGTCGCGAAGTCGAGCAGCGCCGCCGCGCCCGGCGCGCCCTTGGCCGCCATCCACGCGCCGACGTCGGACGGCCCGATGATCGAAGGCGCCGCGCCGAGCAGCACCGTCACGAGAGGTCTCCCTGCACGTGCCAGACGAGATTGGTCCCGTCATTGCCAATGACGCGGGCGAGCACGAGCGCGCCGTCGCCCGGCAGCCGGGTGCCGACCGGGTGGGTCTTGAGCGTCGCGCCCGCCGCCGCCGCCACCGTCACCTCGCCGGCGCCGAGGCGCGAGAGCGGGATATTCCAGCCGACCGGGAAGGTCGGGTCGTTCGGGAAGGTGATGACACAGGCGGCCGTGAAGTGCTTTTCAAGGCCGCGATCGGCGAGTGCCGGCGACCAGGCTGCATCGGCGATCACGGCCGGCACGCCGCCGACAAGGGCGTTGAAGATCGCCTGCACCAACGCCGCATCGCCCTCTGCGTCGTCCCACTCCGGCTGCATGAGCACCTTCATCGCGGCGATCAGGTCGGCGCGGCGGGTGCCGGGGTCATTGATGTTGAGCGCCATGGATCAAGCCTCGAAGATGGTGATGCAGACGATGTCGGGGTTGAAGGCGCCGGCAAATGCGGCGTTTGCGGCAAAACACTGTACATCGAGGTATTCGGCCGTCTGGCCGACGATGGAGCAGCTTGAGGTTTGTGCACCGCTGTAGGAAACGGCCGTGGTGACGATGTAACTGGCGTCCCGCAGGGGTGTCGCGAAGGTGATGCGATAGGCCCCGGTAGTGGTGCGCACGACGGTGCCGACGTTCCGCTGCCCACGAATCACGGTCGGGTTACTGCCCTCGAAATTCACCATCGCGGCCGGCAGCAGCATCTGAAGGGCCGCCGCATCAGGATAGCGGTCGGCCGTGCCAGCGATCAGATCGGCCGGCGTCGCCTTGCGCACCACGCCGGTCTCCGCCGTTGTCGCGCCCACCTTGAGCGCCGCCCAGATGTCGGCCGCCGTCGCCAGCGTCCGCAGCGCCCGGAGGCCCGCGCCGAGGCCGAGAGTCGTCAGCGCTTGGGTCTCCGTCGTGTCGTCGAGCAGCGTCTGGATCAGGGCGCTCACGCCGAGATTGCCGAGCGCCTGCGCCTTCTGGCCGGTGGAGAGCGCCTGCCCCGCGTCGACCCGCAGACGATTCCCCAGGGCGGTCGACACCGTGGTCGCGAAGTTGGGGTCACTCCCGAGCGCAGCCGCTAACTCATTCAGGGTATCGAGCGCCGCCGGTGAGCCGCCAACGATGTTCGTGATCGCGCTGTTGATCAGCGCCGCCACGGTGTCCTGCCAGCCGGTCACGTCGCCGAGCTGGATCGCGGCCGCGATCCAAGCCGCGCCGACCCGCTTCAGGACCATGCCATTGGCGGCGCTGGCGACGTCGACGTCGACAAGCTCATCGAGCGTCGGCCGCCAGTCCGCCGCCATCTTGGCCCCGAGCGCATCCAGCAGCCCGACGATCTGCCCGATCTCGTGCTGATGGACCAAAGGCGCGCGTGCGCCGAGGCCGGCGGCATTGGCGGCCATGCTGCTGGCGCTGCCTTCGATCGCGGCGCGAATCCGCTCGACGTCGTCGCGCAGCCGGTTGAGCGCGTTCGGCAGCGGCAGGTCGCCGACTGCCGTCCGGTCGTCGATGATCTCCGCCATGTCAGACACCTCCCCAGGTCAGGAAGCGGGGCTCGTCCACCTTCACCCGCGCGCTCGGCCCGCCGGTCAGCTGGAGCTTGATCCGCACGAGATCCGCATCGAGGTCGGCAAGGACCTGCTTGCGCTCGATCCACCCGTCATCGAGCAGCTCGATGTCCGGCGCCGGCAGCGCCGTCCAGGCGAGGTCGGTCTTGTCGAGCGAGGCCGTGACCGTCGCGCCGGCCGGGGCGAAGGTCTTGTAATAGGCGATCATCTCCACGCCGGTGCCGGCGGCGAAGGCGCGGCTGACATAGGTGCCCTCGGTGCGGATCGAGCCGGCGATCACGGTCACGCCGGGATAGAGCACCGGGCTCACCGTCTCGGTGCCCTTGAGCACCGCCCAAAGCTCGAACACGCCATTGAGGTAGGCGTCGAACTCCAGCGGCACGTTCGGCAGGGCGACGATCGGGTCGGCGCCGGCGCGGCGCAGCTCGAAATGCAGCGCGCAGCGATCGGTCGGCAGTTGCACCGTGGCGCGGATGCGCAGGTCGGAGGTGTCGACCAGCGTGACATCGCCGAGCTTGTGCGCCTTCGTCGTGGCGGTGAAACGGGCCGCCCAGATCCAGAAGGTGCAGGCCGAGCCCTGGTGATGTGTCCAGCTCTCGGCATTGACCGAGGAGTGGCGCGGCCCGACCGGATAGGGATGCGCCGTCACCCAGGCATCGTTGTCGGCGTCATAGCCGCCGAGGTCCGCCACCGAGATCGCGTGCGCGGTGTCGTCGGACTTGATGACAAAGGCCCACATCCGATCGGGGGTCAGCACCACCGGCGCCGGCCAGCGCGGCGCCACCCGCTCGCCGACCGCGACGGAGGTCATCGGCACGACGGCCGAGCACAGCGACTCCGTGGTCGGGTCGCCGTCGCGCATGGCGACGATCTCGGCCACGATGGGGTTGCCTGCAGCGCCGATGGCGCAGATGCGGACATCTATGCCGGTGACGTGCCGCAGCTCCGGCACCATGAAGCTCTGCGCCTGCGGGTCCCTCCGCGTGCCGATGATTCTGACCGCCCGACCCTGCGGCTCGCCGTCGTCGCCGCCGCCGGCCGGCGCCGGCGGGCGCGCCACCTCGGTGGAGACGATGCGCTGCATCACCGTGACGTCGATCGTGCCCTGCCCGGTGAACTCGGCGATGGCCTGCGCGCCGCTGGCGCCCTCGGCATAGACGAGCTTGGTGCCGGCGAGGACATCGGCCGGGATGATAAAGGTGCCCGCCACCTCGCCATTCTCGTCGCCCTCCGGTTTGGGGTCAGGCGTGATGTCGAGGCCGTCGAACTCCAGATAGTCGAGCGCTTCGCCAGGGCCGAAACCCTCGATCCGATAGCCCACCTCGATCTGACGCAGATATTCGGCCAGCTCCTGCCGGCGGGCGATCACCTGCGTCGTCTCGGTGGTCTGATTGACGTTGCCGACGATCTGCCTTGTGATGTCGGAGAGCCACTCGGTTCGGGTCTCTGTCCAGAAGTCCACCGCCGGTGTGATCGTCAGTTTCGCCGGCAGGGGCGCGAAATTGCCGTAGGGGTTGATGAGGACGCAGCCGGTGCGCAGCGGCTGCGAGACGATCTCCTCCTCGACATAATCCAGCATCACCGGGCCGGCCATCGGCACCATGTGCAGCGTCTCGTCGACGGCCAGCTGGATCGAGCCGTCGAACACCGCTGCCGTCTGCGGCACGCCCTGGTCGCGATAGGTGTCGTCGACGCAGGGGTCGACGAACAGCCCGCGCTTGGCCACCGGCTCGCGGCTGTCGATGTCCCGGCGCAGCCGCTCCAGCGCGACCAGGTCCGCCATGGCAAAGAGCAGGTTGCGGAGGTTGTGCAGTTCCGGCAGCTGGATGGTGCGGATGGCGCGGTCGACGACGGCCGGCAGGCCGCGCCAGTCATTGTAGATGTCCGCCAGTCCCAACAGGTTCGAGCGTTCCTCCGGCGGCTTGGGGTTCCGCGCCGACGTGCCGCGCAGATACACGACCTCCCCATTTTCATTGAGGCACATCCGGTCGATGCGCGGCAGCTTCCAGAGATACTCCACCACGACCGCCGAGCCGGTCACGGCGCCCGACACGGTGACGCTCTGCACGCCGACATCGTCGGGATCGACCGCGACGAGATAGCGATAGGTCGCCTGATAGGAAGAGCCGCCGGCCGGCTCCGCCCCGGCGGGCGACCAGTCGACCGCATTGGCGACCAGATTGACGTCCGTGCCGACGACATAGGTGGTGGCGCCCTGCGTCACCGAGATGAGGCTTTGCGCGCCCTCATGGCCGAGCGGGTCGGCGGTGCCGGAAGGCACGTTGCGGGTGAGCGTCTCCGTCACCTGCTTCGTCACCAGGACGCGGGCGATGTGGTCGACCGGGCCGCGATTGAGGGCGATGACGGCCGTGCCGGTGCCGCCATCCTCGAAAAGGTGCGGCTCGGCATCGACGAGGGCTGTGTCCCAGGCCATCGTCTCGCCCCAGCGCAGCGCCGCCGAGCGGGTGCGGGTCATGCCGTAGATCGAGGCGGCGCCGGCACCGACCGCGAAGTGCATGGCCGAGCCGACCTGCCCGATGATCGCGACCTTGCAGCCCTCGATCACGTAATTGCCGCCGGTCACGGCCCGGTCCTTCGCCGCGATCTGCTGGGCGATCTGCGAGAGATTCGACGGCGCGGTCTGGTCGAGCACGGTGCCGCCGCGCGACAGGTAGACCTGGAAATAGGCGCCGGGCTCATCCGAGTCACCGAGCGACCAGGACACGTCCTCGATCTCGCGCGCCGCTGTCGGCTCGCCCTCGGCCTTGGCCCCCGGCACCAGGCCATAAAAGGCCGGCTCGTCCTCGGCGGTGAGATAGCGCGTGGCGATGCGGATGCCGATCGAGACATCACCGGCGAGCGCGACGTCCTCGAAGACCCGCTCGGCAACCGAGCGCACATCGCCGGCGGCGTAGATCTTGCCGGCGGTCAGCGTGATCCGGCCGGCCTCGACATCGATGACGACGGCGGCGCCGGCCAGCCGGTCGCCATCGCGCGCCACCATGTCGCCGATGCGCTTGGCGCGCCGGCGGATGATCGACTGCAGCTCGTTGTGCGAGGCGCCCTCGGCGAACGTCCGCTCGCCGAAGACGAGCCCGGAAAAGTCCGGAAAGGCCGAGGAGCGGTCGAAAGTGTCCGGCAGGCCGGAGGGGTGTTCATAGGCCATCAGAACCTCAACAGGCAGGCGACGCGCTCGCGCACGGTGCGGCCGAACTCGATGGTGACGGGGACTTCGGCGATGATCGGCCCGGCCGGCTCCAGCTCGCCGGGCTCCAGATGGGCAAGGCCCGGCTTGCACCCGGCGGCGGGATGGGCGGACAGGACGAAGCCGACGCTGGCGGCGACCGAGCCGAAGCCCTCGCCGAAATCGGTCATCGCCTCGATGTAGAGGTCGGTGGCGAGCCCGGTGGCCGGGGAAAAGCGCGAGGCGCCGACGGCGTAGACGCCGCCGGTGGCGGCCACGACGGCCCGCCGCACGCGCGCCCGGCGATAGAACAGCACCTCGCCGGCCGCATCCTTGAAGGCCGCCCAGGCCGGGCCGGCGCCCGTGGCGGCGAGCAGGCTGGCCGATACCGCCTGCGTCGCCTCGCCCGCCCAGGAGAAGTCGCCCCAGGTCAGGTCGCCCCAGGTCAGGTCGGCCTCGGTCGGCACAAAGCGCAGCGGCTCGCCGTCGAGCGTCAGGGGCTCGCCGTCGACCTCAAGCGCCCAGGGGTCGGGAATGCCGAGCGCGGCGAGGTCTTCGGCGGTGATGTCGTGGACGATGTCGACGCGGCGGCCGAAGGACCATTTGGCGCGGGCGCCGTCGATCACGACGCCGGAATCGTCGCTCCACATGGCCTCAGACCAGCGCCCCTCGCTGTATTCGAGGGCGCGCACATCGTAGCCCGCATAGGCGCGCCAGAAATCCGAGCGCAGCGGGATCGACAGCCAGGTCAGGCCGTCAATGCGGATGAGGTCGGCCTCATCGTCGCGAACGCGGTCGAGGCCGAGCTGGCAGCAGTTCCACCAGCGCCGGCGCACCGGGGCGTATTCGATCGCGGCTTCATACCCGACCCAGCCGAGCGCCATGTCGACCGCCGCCGGCGTCCCGCGCACGCGCTGCCAGTCGACGCCTTCGCGGATGAGATCGTAGAGGTTCGGCACATAGGGCGAGAGCATGCCGAGCCCGTATTCCCACACGAGGTACGGCAGGAACGACGCTGGCGGATTGAGGATCTTCAGCCCGTGCAGGGCGTCGATCGACGGGCCGACCACATCGGTGGTGTCGACGGCACGGGCGAGCGTCCTCTCATAGACATGAGCGGAGGTCGGCAGCAGCTGCGCGGCGTCATGGGCGCTCAATAGTCCCTCCCGCGATAACTGGCGGTCACGGAACGGATCGAGATCGCCTCATAGGGCGCGGCCGTGATCTCGACGGAGGTCATGCGCGCCCGGCGAACACCCGCGATCATCGCCCGCGCCTGGACCCATTCGCCCGCGAGATCGAAGCCCATGCCGGTCTCGCTCGACCAGGCGCCCGTCACGGCGGAGGGGATCGCCTCAAGGATCGATTCCAGGGCGTCGGGCAGCAGCCAGACATCGAGGGTGATGTCCGCCGCTATGAAGACCGCAGCCCGCACGTTGAACGTGTCGCAGATCAGCCCATGCGCCGGGCTCTCCAGCGCGGCCCGCACGCTGGCGAGCAGCGCGGCGTCGGCCATGCCGTCATTGTCGGTCGACCAGATGGCGACATGGATCGTCGGGTCGCGGCCGATACGATAGGCGTGCGCGTGCTTCACCCGCACGTCGGCGGCACGGGCGATGGCCTCATAGCGCTCTTTCGGGCCGCCGGTGGACCGCCCGGCAATAGCGAGGATGGTGCGCGACTTCAGCGCCTCGTCGGTCTCGCCGTACATGCGCAGCACGTCGTGGAAGACCACGAGATGATCGGTGTCGCCGCCCTCATTGTAGAAGAGCAGGTTGGAACGCCCGGCGTCGTTGATGCGCGCTCGCAGGGCGGCTTCGACATAGGCGGCCATCTCGATGATCTTGCGGCCGGGGTCGCTGGCCAGGTGGAGCGTGTCGATCTGCGGAAGCGCCGGATTGGCCGCGCGTTCGACGGCCCAGAGATCCTGGAAGCGCGCGACCATGCGGTCGACCATGGCCTGCCAGGACAGTTCCTCGATGACCTGCGCCGGCGGCAGGCCGGCAAGTGCCTTGACCGTCACCCCGTCGCTCATGCCGCGGCACTCCCGCGCGTGATCACGGAGGCCGGCAGCGTGAAGGTGAACCCTTCGGCGACGCTGTAATCGCCGAGATGGCCATAGGGATAGAAGACCTGGTGCAGATCGAAGCCGATCGCGCCTTGCCGGCCGGCGAGATAGGTCGGCTCCATTCGCGCGATGCGCACGCCCGGCTCCTGGGCATGCACCGCCTGGACGATCTCGGCATACGCCTTGAGCACGTTCGCCGCGGTCATGTTCTCGCCGCGCAGGGCCGCGAGCTCGGAGCCATGGTCGAGGTTCATGACGCGCTGGAACTTCCGCGTGGCGAGGATGTCACGCACCGACTGCTCGGCATGGGCGCGACCGCGCAGCAGCCGACCGGTGGCGCGGTCCATTCCCGTTCGCGTGGTGAGAGCCATTTCAAGCGTCCTTCAACGGGCCGTCAGCCGGCCTTGTCGGTGGTCTTCTTGGCCTTGGCTGGCGGCTCGGGTTCGACGAGCTCCAGCCCGCCCCACGGCGCCTCGGCGGCGTGCTGGCGCTCGTCGAGCGAGACGATCTCGCCAACCTTGCGCATGCGGCCACCGATCGGCCGGCGTTCGGTGATGCGGTAATCCTTCATGGTCTCTCTCCTCAGGCCGGCGGGCCGGTGGTGGACGGCCCGTTCATGACGTTGGTGTGGGTGTGGCTGGCGGAAATGTTCTTGCCGTCGTGGGTGAGCGCGCTGCCGGTCAGCGCGATCTTCCCGTCGACGGCCACCTCCTCGCCATTGACGCGCACCGTGCCGCCGGCGAGCTCGACGGCGGCGTCTCCTGTCGTGGCAACGATGTGCCCGTCCTCGATGGTGATGCGGGTCTGGCCACGCTCCAGCACCACGTCTTCAGTCCCGGCCGGGGCGCCGTGGTCCTGGTCGAAAGGCCCGCGCACGCACCAGCTGCCTTCGCCCACGGTGCCGGAGGGCGAGAGCATGCCGAAGCGCTCGCCGATCGAGGGGCGCACCTTGATCTTGAGCGCGCCGGCGCTGACCGGCTGCACCGGCAGCCAGGGCGAGAGCACCGCGTCGCCCTCGGTATTGGCGCCGAGATCGAGCCGCACCTGCCAGTCGCCGGCGACACTGCGCACCTGCGCCACCTTCCCCGGCATGAAGACGCGGGCGACGCGCTGATGGGCCTCGCCCAGGCTGCGCTCGATCGTGTCCATCCGGCGCGCCATCTGGCGATAACGAAAGTCCTCGCGGTGCGCGGCACTCATACCGGCGCCCCCGACAGGTCGGCCGGATATTCCACCACGACGCCGTCCTCGACCGCCTCAACACCGGAATAGGGCGAGCGGGCGAGCGGGTCGGTGCCCATGCCGAGCAGCACCTGGCGCCAGGTGAGCGCGTAATAGGCCACGCCCTTGGCGTAGCTCTCGGACGTCACCAACGGGCGCATCTCCGCCTCTTCCGGCAGACGGATCGAGGTGAGGCCCCAGCGCGGCATATCAAGATCGGCGAGGATCTCGAACAGGCCGCAGCCGATGGCATGGGCGAGCGCCTCGCGCCGTTCGGCGCGCCCGCCGATCGCCATCTCCTCGGTGACGATGTAGGCGACCAGCTCGACCGGCAGATCATAGGACCCGCCGACATGGATCGGCTGGCGCACCCGCGAAAAGGTCACGCCGATCATTGGCGGGGCGAAGACAGTGCCGGCGATGATGTCGGAGATGTCGATCCGGCCGGGCAGCTCACGGACGTCGACATCGGGAAAGAGCGGGCGCAGCGTGGCGACGATGGCGGTGACGAGCTCGGCGACGCGGGCATCCGCGAGGCGCTGCGCAAGGGTGCGAGGCTCGATCATCAGCGCCCTCCCGGAAGGCCGGAAACGAGATCGGAGAGCCAGTCGAGCGTCACCCGCTCGATCTCAGTCTCATCCTCGGCCGAGACGCCGACAAAGGGACGCGCCGGGATGGTGACCTCACGGGCGAAGACAGCCCATCTGCCCACCATGAAGCGAAGGACCGACTTGCTCTTGGGCTTGATGACCGCCCCTTCCTGGTGGACATGCGCGTAAGGAGCCGAGGCTCCAACCTCGACTTCGCTCGGCGCCGCGATGAAGCCAACCGTGCCGAGCAGATTGCCGGTATCGACCAGGATCGACGTGCCCGCACGGTTTGGTGCCCATGGGGTACCGTCCGGTGCGGTCTTGGTCGTCTGGAGGCGCTCCAGGATCCCGTTCTCCAGCACGGAGCCGATGTTGGTCGTCAGTGGCAGCGTGTCGGCCGTGCCGTCCGCCAGCCGCGCCAGCATGTCGCCGGGCAGCACGCCATCCACATCGATGATGAGCCGGATGCCGTCCATCACAGCCCCCGCAAACGGTCGCGGGTGAAGACACGCTCGGGCGCCACGACGAGCGGCTCCGAAGGTCCGACATTCGACGGCTCGCCGGGCAGGCCACCACCGGGCACCCCACCGCCGCCCGGCCCGTCAAAGGTCAGCGCACCCTTGCCGGCGGCGATGGCCTCAAGCCGTTTCACCGCCACGTCGTACCGCTCCTTGATCCGCTCATTGCCGCGGCCGAAAGACAGGGCGACGCGGTAGAGCGCGATGTCGGTGGCGTAGATGCGCAGCACCTCGCGGCTGTCGTCGTCGATACGGCCGAGCTCGTCGCGGGTGTAGCGCGCGAACAGCACCGCGCGGATCTCGGCGCCGGCATCGACCAGCGCCGCCTCGATGCGGGCATCGTCGCGCTCGCGCGTCGTCTCGTCGGCGGCGAGGATGGTCGCCTCGGCCGGGTAGCGCTCCAGGACGTCGGCGAGGGTGGCGAAGGCGAAGGCCATGATCAGGCGCCCACCATGCCGAGCGCCTGCAGGTACAGATCGACGATCGCCTCGTGCTCGGCGCGCTGGTCGGCGTCGGATTTGCGGATCTTCAGGATTTCCCGCAGCGCCGAGGTGTCGAACCCGGTGGCCTTCGCCCCCAGGAAAACATCCTTGATGTCGTCGGCGATGCTCTTCTTTTCCTCTTCAAGCCGCTCGATGCGCTCGATGAAGGATTTGAGCTGTTCCTTGGCGAAGCCGGCGGCAGCGTCGGACAGGGGCTGGTCGTTGGGGATGTCGGACATGGCACCCTCACACGTCGAGTGTGTCGATGGGGGCGCCTTCCAGCGCGGTGTCTTCCGGCAGCGAGACGCGCTCGGGGCGGAAGACCGCCCGGTTGATCGCCATGAAGCCGCGCTCGATCTCGGTGCGCCCGATCGCCAGCCACCGTTTGTCGACGTCGGACCGCTCTGCCAGTTTGTCCAGGGCGCGCAGCACGCGCTCCTCGGCCTGCTTGTGGGCGTTTACCAGTGCCGTCGCTTCGCGCGATTGCGGGCGATAGCCGGCGACGGGAAGCCCCTTGTGTTCGGACATAAGCTCGCTCCAGCTGCGGGATGGGTGGACGGGGGCGGCGAACCGCCCCCGTCAGGGACCCTTCAAGGCGGGCCACACGGCTCCCGCGCGCCTGTCGCGTGCAGCGCGGTCGGCCGGGTTCAGTCGGGCCAGTCCTCGGCGACGACGCCGGCGGACTTCAGGGCCGCATGCTCTTTGCGGGTGAGCGGAACGTCCGCGCCCGGCGGGTAGTAACGACCGCCGCGCTTCACACGGGACACCGGCCGGAACATGCGCTCGTTCTCGCCTATGCCGCCGGACGGCTTCCTGGCGGCGCGATCGCGCACGGTGCCGCTCAACGGGCCGAACACCTGCGGAAAGGCCCCTCGAAACCAGACGGCCAGTGTCAGCTTCTCAGCGTCGCCCAGCTCGGCCACGAAGGCGGCGGGGTCGAAGGCGGCGGCGGGGGCGGCACCAGCCGGCGCGCCGCTCCCCGTCGCCTCGCCGGTTTCAGGCGTCGACAGCCCGGATGCTACTCCGCTCGTCGCCACCTGGGCGGCCTTCCCGTCGACCTTGTCGACGAGCTCGGCCTCCGGCTCTGCCGTCCCGACCGAGCTGCTGTGCTCCGGCTGCTGGTCGGCAGGTATGGATGACGGGGGCGCGGACTGTGTCCCGGACGGCGCCTGCAAGGCGTCGTCACCGCTACCGGCGCTGGGGGCCTCGCGAGCCGTACCAGGCGCCCCCTCCGGGGTATCCTCCGGGGTATCCTTGGGGGCGGCCTTCGCCGCCCTGGTCTTGCGCGCGCGCGTCGCCATGGTCAGGCGACCGCGTTCTTGATGAGGTAGCCGACATCCTTGGCGATCATCAGCTCCTTGACGCGCTCGCCGGCGCGCACGCGGTAGCCGCCTTCGAGGCCGAGATCGGGGTCCTCGATGCGGCCGGCGATGCGGGTGCCGAACTGCGCCGTCATTCCCCAGGTGATGCCCTGGCCGGGCGTCGCGGCCGGGTTGATGTGCAGCAGCGCGATGTTCTTGCCCCACACGCGCGCCAGGTTCGCCGCCTGCCCCTTCTGGGAGAGGTTGACGTAGCCCTCGCCGACCAGCAGGCGCGGAATCTCGAACAACTCGCAGAACTGCTCGCGGCTGATCATGCCCTTTTCGGTCAGGTTGCCCTTGATGGCGTTGACCAGATGCGGGTGACGCCGGAGTTTCGACCACACGACGGAACCCATGACGCAGGTGTTCGGCCGATAGATCAGCGTGCCGTCGATACCGGTCTGGATGGTTTCGATCGGATCGCTGGCCTCGTAGTCGTCCAGTTGATCGCCGCCGGCGAGCGTCACGCGCCGCGCGGCGGCATAGTTGTTATCGTCCTGCACGACGGCGGCGACGCGGACCTCGCGCGCCAGGGTGACGAGATCGGTC
>NZ_JAHBGC010000017.1:105480-223836 GCF_018390645.1 Ancylobacter dichloromethanicus | reverse complement strand
CGGAAGCCGTGAATCACACCAGGCTGGCGAAGCCAACCGCTTTATGGGTCCGAGCCCTAGTTCAACCGTTCTATAATGCGCTCATGCGCGATTGATGGCAAGGTGCTGACGTAATGAATGGACGGACGAAAGAATGGCCAGACCGAGGGAGTTCGACGAAGCAGCGGTGCTCGACGCCGCCGTCCATTGCTTCTGGAGCCGCGGCTATGAGGCGACCTCGGTTCGCGACCTGATCGAGAGCACGGGGTTGACCGGGGCCAGCATCTACAATGCCTTCGGTGACAAGCGGGCCTTCTACCGCAGGGCGCTCGCCCATTATGTCCAGGAAAGCATCGCCGATCGCATCCGGCGCTGCGAGGGCATGGCGCCGCGCGCGGCTATCGACGCATTCTTCGCGGAGATTCTGAAGCGCTCGCTGAGCGACAAGGATCACAAGGGTTGCATGCTGGTCAACGCCGCGTTGGAGGTTGCACCACAGGACACGGAATTCAAGGAAGACGTGGCCGGCGTGCTCAACCAGCTTCAGTCGTTCTTCCTCGGATGCGTCGCCGCCGGACAGGCCGACGGTACGATCACCACCGCTTTGACAGCCGACGAACTTGCCCGCCATTTGCTCGGCGTCTTGATGGGTGTGCGCGTGCTGGCGCGCGTGCGACCGGAAAAAGAGGTGCTCGAGGGCGTCATCAACGGCGCTTTCGCCCTTCTCGATGGCGGCGTGGATCGAGCGGCATAGGCCGGCACAATCGCTCCCTCGCATCACCACTTCAGGAAACGCCGGCCGAGGCCGTAACCCGCCGCTGACACCATGGCGAAGGCTATGGGGTACCATAGGGCCACGAAGAGGGGGCTGTCGTCGTCGCAATTGGCGGCATAGAACGTCGCGGCGATGGCGGCGGCGCCGAGGCCGGCAACGGCGCCGGTCAGGCCCGGACGGGTGGGCGCGCCGTGGCGCAGCGCGGCGATGAGGCAGGCGAGCGGCCCCAGCGACAGCAGCGGAATAAGGGTGAGGCAGAAGCGGGCATTGTGGCCGATCATGCTCGCCTCCCATGTCTGTGGCGGCCGCGCTCCCAATTCGAGGGCGACCGCAACCGCGAGCAGCACCGGAGCCAGGGCCAGGATCGTCAGCGCCCGGCTGCGACGCGTGCCGGGACAGGACATCGCCCATGCCATGCTGGTGGCTCCCGTTGCCAGTGGGACCGTGATCGCGAATTTGAAGAGAAACCGGACCGTCTTCAACGCCTGGTCGACATCCGATCGAACGCCGATGAACGAAACGAAGGTCAGTCCCGCGATCAGGACTCCGCCCATCGCCATCATCACGAAGAGGGGGCGGAATGGCCAGTGGGGGGTGGCGTCCTGCGCCAGAAGCTCGATGAGTTCATCGGTCTTCACGTCGGCCTCCAGCATCACGCTCATGCCAGGAGATACGCAGGACGACGCGCTTTCGTTACAGTTCTGTGGCCGCCTCAAGGCAAGACCGGGCCGATGGCGGGTGTTCGCAGAACGGCATGCTCACCAGCGCAGCAGGCTCCGCCCGCCCGCATAGCCGGCGAGCGTCATCGCCAGGATACCGAGGCTGTACCAGACGGCGACGAAGAGCGGGCTGTCATCCGGGCAGTGCGCCGCATACCACGTCGCGCCGATCGCTCCCGCCGCCAGTCCGGCAAAGGCCCCGGTGAGACCGGGATATGTCGGTGCGCCCTGGCGGAGCACGAGCAGCAGGCATGCCAACGGTCCCAACGCCAGCAGGGGGATCGTGCGCAGGCAGAAAGCGGCATTCTGCCCGACCAGACTGGTCATCCACATCTCGGGCGGAAGCACATAGAGTTCGCTGGCTATCGCGCCGACTGCAAGTGCCGACACCGCGACGAGGACCCAACGCCAGATGCCGCTGCCGGCAGCCGGTTGCGCCATCGCCAGCGTCACCCCGGCCGCGCCGAGCGCCAATGGCAGCATCAGGGCGAACTTGAGCGGGAAACGGGGTGTCCCGGCCGCCAGCGCGAAGTCCGGGCGCAGCCCCACGGTCGTGAAGAAAACGGCACCGGCGAGCACCACGCCGCAGAACAGGGCCGCGATGTACAGCGTGCGAAACGACCATTGCGGCGCCGCGTCCCTGGCCAGCAGATGGATGAGATCGTCCGTTTTCACGTTTCGCACTCCCGATGCGCGGATGGGTTCCCCCGCCCGCGCCTGCGCAATGTTCAGGGGGCTCGGCCGACCACCCCAGATAGGCCTGGCGACGACATCCCGCTAGCTCCGCGCCAATATGACCACGCCGACGAGGATGATGCCGATCCCGGTCGCGCGGGCTGGCGACATCGGTTCCCCAAGCAATTGCCATCCCGCCAGCGCAACCAGCACAAATCCGAGCGCGAGGAAAGGATAGGCGAAGGAGACCTCGATGCGGCCCAGCACGTAGAGCCAGGTAAGAAGGCTGAATCCATAGCAGGCCAGCCCGGCCAGAATGGCGGGGCGAAAGGCCAGCTCGGCGAAGCCGGCGAGCACCGAAGCGCTTCCCGACTGGGCGGCCGATCGGGCGCCGATCCGCAGCAATATCTGCGCGAACGCGTTGAGCGCCACGCTGGCGAGAATCAGGCCGATCAAGGCGGTACGCGTCATCCTGCTGCCACGCGTGGTCGCGCCGGCAGCTCTTGCGAAAGGGCGGCCAGTTCGGCCATGCCATCGGCGAAATCGACCGTGGGCGTCCAGCCGAGCTCGCGCCGCAGCCGGGAGGAGTCGGCGGTTATGTGGCGGACATCGCCGAGACGGTACTGGCCGGTCACCACCGGTGGCGGGCCGTCCAGCGCCTGCGCCAGCGCCTGCGCCATGTCGCCCACCGTCCGAGGGGTGCCGGAGCCGACATTGTAGGCCCGGACGCCCTCGGTATGTCGCTCGCAGGCGCGCACGGTCGCTGCCGCGACGTCCCGCACATGCACGAAGTCGCGCCGCTGCCGGCCGTCCTCGAACACGCGCGGGGCCTCGCCTCGGCGCAGCGCGGAGGTGAAGATCGACGCGACACCGGCATAGGGCGTGTCGCGCGGCATGCCGGGACCGTAGACATTGTGGTAGCGCATCATCGCCGCCGAGCCGCCGGTCGCCCGCGCCCAGTTGGCGGCGTATAACTCCTGTGCCGCCTTGCTGGTCGCATAGGCGTTGCGCGGGTCGAAGGAGGTCTCCTCATCCACCAGCCCGACGGCAAGGGGGCGGGCGCAGATCGGGCAGGGGGGCTCGAAATCGCCGGCGACGAGCGCGCTTTCAAGCCGTGGGCCGGGCCGCACGGCGCCATGCTCGGGGCAGCGGCCGAAGCCCTCGCCATACACCACCATCGAACTGGCCAGCGTCAGCCGCGACACCCCCGCCCGCGCCATGGCGGCGAGCAGTTCGGCGGTACCGACGTCATTGGAGGACGCATAGTCCGGCATGTCGTCGATATCGACGCCCAGTCCCACCTTGGCGGCGAGATGGATGACGGCATCGACGCCGTTCACCGCCTCCGCCACGAAGGCCGCGTCGCGCACATCCCCCACCCGCGCTTCGACGTCGCGGGGCGCCGCCCATGCGGCGCCGGAGCGATGCACGTCCGGCCGCAGGGAATCGAGCGCCCGTATCTCGTGGCCGCGCTCAAGCAGTTGCGCGAGCACATGCCGACCGATGAAGCCGGCGGCGCCGGTGAGGAGGACGTGCATGACTTTCTCCCTGATCGATCAACGACGCGCCACGGGAACCGCCGCCGACTCCGCGGGGCGCCCGGCGGGCTGGTGCCGCGCCAGGCGTATGAAGGTGGTGGAGATCTTCCATGCCGCGCTCAGCCCGGCGACGAGATTGCCGGAGACCTTTGACTGTCCACCGCGCCGGCAACGATGGTCGACCGGCACTTCCAGACAGCGCAGGCCCGCTCCCGCCGCCCGCATCTGCATTTCCAGGTTCCAGCCATAGGTCTGCTCGCGCATGCCGAGTGCGACGAGACGTTCGGTCCGCATCGCCCGCAGCGGCGACATGTCGGTGCAGCGCACGCCATAGGTCAGGCGCAGCAGCACGCCGGCAAGCCGGCCCGCAACGAGTTGCTGGGGCGTCATGGAGCCGGGTTCGCGCTGCCCGCGCAGCCGCGAGCCCATGACGAAATCCGCCGTGCCGGCCGCCACCGGCGCCACGACCAAAGGGATGAACGCGGGCACGTCGCTGCCATCGCCATCAAGGAAGCAGACGATGTCGCGTTCGGTGCCCACCGCCGCGAGCCCGGCGGCACAGGCCCGGCCATAGCCGCGCACCGGCTGGGACACCACGCGTGCCCCTGCGGCGGCGGCCCGCTCGGCCGTGCGGTCACGCGAGCCGTTGTCGACGACGATCACTTCGCCCACGCCCTCGGCGAGCACCTCGCGCACCACCGCCGCAATGGCGTCTTCCTCGTCCAGGCAGGGAATGACGACGGCGACGTGCCGGAGAGCGTCCTGTCCCGTCATGCCGCACCTGCCTGCGCGGGTTGCGCTACGGTGAGGGATGCGCGGCGGCGGCGTACGAAGGCGGCGGTGCGCGCGGCCGGCTGGCGCGCGAGATCGGCCGGCGCGAAGGCCAGCGGCAGCCCGTCCAGTTCCTGCTCCAGGAGAGCATAGGATGCGGCGTCGTCGACATCGTACCAGGGCGCGAGCTCGACGATCGGCAATTCGATCTCGCGGGCGCGCTGCAGCGTCAGGCGATACACGTCCGGCGTGCTCCACGGAATGTCCGCGAACAGGTGCGGATGCGGGCGCGAAAGGCCGATGAATGTGTAGCCGCCATCCAGTGCCGGGCTCAGCACCGCCCGGTCGCCGCTCTTCAACAGGTCGACCGCCTGCCGCAGCACCGCCTTCGGCAAGGTGGGGCTGTCGGAATTGATGAGGATGGCGCCGACATGCCCGCGCGCGAGCAGATCGGCGATGCCCTTGTCGAGCCGCTGGCCGAGATCGCCCTCGCCTTGCAGCACGAGGCCGAAGCTGGACGGAAGCAGCCGGGTCAGCGCCGCTTCCGATCCAGCCGGCGTGTAGACGGCGTAACCTTCCGCATCGCCCTCGGCGCCAAGCTCGGCGATAGTGGCGGAAAGGTCGGAAATGAAGCAGGCGGAGATTTCCGCGCATTCCTCGGGGCGCAAGGGCGGCGACAGGCGGGTCTTGGATTTACCCGGCGCGGGCGTCTTGCAGATGATGGCCACTGCGACAGTCGACATGATGCGTTTCCTCACATGCGGGTCAGAAGGTCGAGCGAGTCGGCAAGGTCGCGATACAGATCGTTGGGGTCTTCAAGGCCAACGGAAAGCCGCAGCAGGTCGTCCGGGCAGGGCGAGCCTTCGCCCTCGATCGAGGCACGGTGCTCGACGAGGCTTTCGATGCCGCCGAAGGAGGTGGCCCGGCGCCACAGCTGGACCTGGGCGGCGGCGGTGATGGCTGCGGCGGCCCCGCCGCGCAGGCGCAGGGACAACATGCCGCCGAACCCGTTCGGCATCTGCCGTGCGGCGATGGCGTGGCCGGGATGGTCCGGCAAGCCAGGATAAAGGACGGCGCCCACCGCCGGGTGTCCGAGCAGCCGCTCGGCGATCAAGGCGGCGCTGCGGCTCTGTTCCTTCACGCGCAGGTCGAGCGTGCGCAGGCCGCGCGTCAGCAGCCAGGCGTCGAAAGAGCCGAGCACGGCCCCCTGCTGGTCACGCATGTCCTTGATGCGCAGCCAGAGTTCCGAACGGTCGGCACTCGCCAGGGCGCCCGCGACCACATCCGAATGGCCGTTGAGATACTTGGTTGCCGAGTGCATCACGATGTCGGCGCCGAAGACGAGCGGATTGGTCAATACCGGCGTCGCAACGGTCGAATCGGCACAGACCATGGCGCCGGCACGATGGGCGAGATCCGCCACGGCGGAGATGTCGGTCACGGTCCAGAGCGGGTTGCTCGGCGTTTCAATCCAGATAAGCCCGGTTTTGCCGGGGCGGAGGGCAGATCGAACCTCGTCGAGCCTCGACATGTCGACGAAGCTCACCTCGTGACCGTAACGATGGGCGGACAGCAGCCATACGCGCAAACCCCAGTACATGTCGCGCGGCGCCACAATGTGAGTCGGTGGCAGGGCCACGAAGACGGCCGCCGCCGCCGCCATGCCCGAGCCGAACAGCATGGCATCCCGGGCATGTTCGAGCTCGGCTATCTGACGCTCGGCCTGCTGGACCGTGGCGTTGTCCTTGCGGCCGTAGACATGGCCGGAACTGTAGCCGTTGTCGGGATCACGGGCATAGGTGGTGCTCATGTCGATCGAGGGCGTCAGCGCGGTCGACGGCGGCCGCCCGACGCCGAGCGCGCGGGTGGCCAAGGTGCGGGGCATAAAACGGCGGGAGGGACGGTCGTCCATGGAACCTGCGATCGGTGGAGCAGCCAGAGCCAAGCGTGACGCGCGCCGGCCAAAGGTCGGACGCGTGTTGTATCCTCTACGCAGGGGGAGGCGACTTCGTTACAGCACGGCGTTATTTTTGGAAGCGGCCGGCGTCTGGCGCGGGGGCCGAGGCGATCGACCTCGGTGCCGGCGCGGTGTCGCCCGACCTCCGGAAGAGCGGGATTGCCTCAAGGCAGCGCGCCAGAAACGCCGCCAGCAGGGCGCCGGTCAGCACCGGCCAGAGCAGGAAGCTCCAGTCCGGCTGGAACTGCGCGGCGATGAGCGGGGTGATCCCCGCCGGCGGGTGAAAGCAGCGCAGCGCCATCATCAGGGCCAGCGCGACCCCGACCATGCCGGCGGTCGCGAGTTCGGACACCGGCCACAGGTGGTGGCCGCACAGCGCCACCACCCCGCAGATCATGTGACCGCCGACAATGGCGCGGCTGCTGGACGGGGGGCTGCCCGGCGCGCCGCACACAAGGACGAGGGTTGTCGCGAAGGGAAAGGCCGCAAGAGCCATCCCCGACGTCCGCGCCACGACATGCAGGGTGAAGACCGAGGCCGCTACGACCACGGCGGCGGCGGCGATGCCGATCCGCTCGCGCCGGCGCGCCATCCTGTCCCGGTCCTGCCCGTGCGTCGACGCGGCGTCAGACACGGCCGCCCGCGGTCCGCATCGGCTTCGCCTGCTCGGCGCGGACCAGATCCGGCAATTGGGAGAGCGTCTGCACCTCGAAATCCGCCGATTCGGCGTAGGTCTCCTCCTGCATCCTGAGCGCCTTGAACATGGTCAGGGGGGTGATCGGGCGAGCCTCAAGCTCGCGCGCCAGCTTCTCCGTCGGCAGTCGGGCGACGCGCGCGACGCGGAAGCCGAAATTCTTCGCGCCGCCGACGTCGAAGCCGTTGGACGACACGAACAGGACGTTCTCCGGCTTCACCCCGAGAGCCTCCTCCACCATCTCGTAGGCGCGGGGATGGGGCTTGAAGACCGCTTTGGAGTCGACGCTGATCACCGCGTCGAAAAGCTCGGCAAGACCGGCATTGGCGACGAGACGCTGCAGCATGCCCGGCGCGCCGTTGGAGAGGATGGCGAGCCGGAGCGGGGCGAGGTCCTTCAGGCACTGGGACGCATCGGGATAGGGCAGAAGCCGGTTATAGGTGTCGGCCATCTCGGTGAGGAAGGCGGCGTCCGGCTCGCGGCCGAGCGTGTTCAGCGTATAGGCCAGGGCTTCCTGCGTCACGCTCCAGAAATCCTGGTAACGCCCCATCAGCGAGCGCAGCCAGCTATATTCCAGCTGCTTCTGTCGCCAGACCTGGGTGATGTACTCGCCATAACCGGGATAGGCGCGCTCGGTCGCATCGGCGACCGACTGGACGTCGAACAGCGTTCCATAGGCATCGAAGACAACGGCTTTGATCATGTCACATCTCATTTTCAGCGGTGGGCGGGGCCGGTCGACGCGTCGTCGCGCAGGCCGGTGTTCGCGCGGAAGATGACTTCATCGAACTGCGCCTCCGAAACCGGGTCGCGCCGGGACAGAAGCGAGCCGAGGACGGCGCCGAGAAAGCCGATCGGCACGCTGGCAATGGCGGGGTTCACGACCGGAAACAGCGCGTCGGCGCCCATGAAGGCCGGTCCGACCATCGCCAGCGCCACCGAGGAGGCCAGCCCCGCCGTCATGCCCGCGACGACGCCGGCAGTGTTGAACCGGCGCCAGAACAACGACAGAACGATGACAGGAAAATTAGCGCTGGCCGCGATCGAGATCGCGAGGATGACCAGCACCGCGACGTTGATGCCCTGGGCCAGCAGGCCGAACAGGATGGCGAAAGCGCCCACCGCGAGGGTCGCGATCCGCGCCACCTTCACCTGCTCGCGCTCGCCGACCCTACCGCCGCGCATCACGTTCACATAAAGATCATGTGCGATCGCGCCGGACGTGGAGAGCGTGAGTGCCGCCACGACGGCCAGGATGGTGGCGAATGCCACGGCGACCACGATGGCGAGAAAGATTTCCCCGCCGATGCTGCCGGGACCGCCGCCAAGATATTGCGCCAGCAGCGGCAAAGCGAGATTGCCGCCCTTGTCGGCGGCCCGGATGACGTCCTGCCCGACCAGCGCCGCCGAGCCGAGGCCGATCAAGGTGGTCACGAGGAAGAAGGCGCCGGCCAGGAACATCAGCCACACCGCCGAACGCCGTGCCGCCTGGGCGTCGGGGACGGTGTAGAAGCGGGTCATGACGTGCGGCAGGCCGGCGGTGCCGAAGGCAAAGCTCAGCCCGAGCGAGAGCTGATCCAGCGGATGCTTGAGATAGTTACCCGGCGCCAGCAACTGTGGCCCGTAACGCGCCTCCGCCGCTGCGAATACGGCGAGAGGATCGAAGCCGAACTGCGCGAGAAGCAGGGCGACCAGCACGGTGGCGGTTCCCAGCAGCGGGACAGCCTTGATGATCTGCACCCAGGTCGTGGCCAGCATGCCGCCGAACACGACATAGACCAGCATGCCGACGCCGACGCCGACGACGACGATCGAGATCGCGTAGGGCACGCCGAGCAGCAGCTTGATCAGGGCGGCCCCTCCCGCCATCTGCGGTACCAGATAGGCGAGGCTCACCACCACCGTGCCCAGCACCGCCGCGAGCCGTGCCTGCGGTCGCTGCATGCGGAAGGCGATGACGTCGCCGAGCGTGAAACGGCCGGTGTTGCGGACCGGCTCGGCCACCAGCATCAAAATGGCGAGGAAGGCGACGAGCGCGCCGGCGGCATAAAGCGACCCGTCCATGCCGTAGAGCGCGGCGAGGCCGGAGAAGCCGAGAAAAGCCGCCGCGCTCATCCAGTCGCCGGCGAGCGCGAACCCGTTCTGAATGGGGCCGAGATTGCCATGCGCGGTATAGAAGTCGCTGGCGGTACGGGTGCGCCGCGCCGCCCAATAGGTGATGCCGAGGGTGACCGCGAGGATCACCACGAAGATGGCGAGGGAGAGCATTTTCATCGCGTGCCCTCCCGCATGGCGGTGTCGCGCGCGGCGGCGGCGAGCGGATCGAAGCTGCGATGGGCCGCGAGCATGTAGAGCAGGGCGGCCGCCCAGGTCACGAGATAGATGCCGATGATCAGCACGTAGCCGATATTCAGCGCGCCGAAGGCCTTGGCCGACATGAACGGGCGGGCATAGCCGGCCAGCAGCAGCGTCAGGAAGAAGAAGCCGAGCGACAGGCCCAGCAGCCAGCCGATGGTCCGGCGTTTGGCCTCGATCAGCCGGCGAAAGGTGGGGGCCTCGACACGCGCATGCCAGTCGGGCATGCGGGGAGTGGGAGGGGGCGAGGCCCCCGCGGCCGGCGCGCGCGCCGGGGCGGACAGGATTGTCATTGGGCGCTTCCTTTGGTCTTGTTGTGGGCCTTGGTCCTGCGGCGCGGCGCCGCAATCTGACCCGCCATTCCTTGCGCAACTTGCGTGCCAGTCCCGCGAGTCCTGTAACGCCAGATAGTTAGCCGAAATGGCTCCCCCTTATTGATGCAGTAATGCATCGTTTGATGCGATTCTGCATCGGAATGAATGTCATGCGCATGCCCGTCCATCCCCCGGCCGCGACGCCGGATCTGCCGCTGACCGGGAGCGATTTCAGCGAGATCATCCGCAATTCGTTCGATGGAATTTTCGTTGCCGATGGCGAGGGGCGCACGCTGCTGGTCAATCCGGGCTGCGAGCGCAATTATGATTTTCGCGCCGAGGACGTGGTCGGCCGGCTGGTCGCCGAGCTTGAGGCGGATGGCCTGATCCGCCCTGTCATCGCCCCGCGCGTCATCGCCACCGGCCAGCGTGTGACCGCGATCCAGCGCACCCATACGGGCAAGACCATTCTCGCGACCGGGACGCCGCTCTTCGACGAAGAGGGGCGGGTGCGGCGCGTCATCATCAATTCGCGCGATACCACCGAACTCGATCAGCTTCAGGCCGAGCTTTCACGCATCCGTCACGATCTGGCGCGGGCGGAAACCGAAGTGGCGCAACTGCGCCTCGAAGGATTGCCGCCGGACGGCCCGATATTCCATGGCGACGCGACGCGACGGATCGCCGATCTGCTGCGGCGTGTGTCGGCCTCGGATGCCACCGTGCTGCTGACCGGCGAGTCCGGTGTCGGCAAGGAGGTCTTCGCCCGTCTCGTGCACCGCGAGAGCCCGCGTGCCAACGCCGCCTTCATCAAGATCAATTGCGGGGCGCTGCCGCGCGACCTCATCGAATCCGAGCTGTTCGGCTATGAGGCCGGCGCGTTCACCGGGGCGCATAAGAACGGCAAGCCCGGCATGCTGGAACTGGCCAATCACGGCACGCTGTTCCTCGACGAGATCGGAGAGCTGCCGCTCGACATGCAGGTCAAGCTGCTCCACGTGCTGCAGGACCGGACCGTCGCGCGGCTGGGTGCCACCCGTCCCATGCCGCTCGACATCCGCATCGTGGCCGCGACCAATCGCGATCTGGCCCGTGCGGTCGAGGCCTCGGCCTTTCGCGCGGACCTGTTCTACCGCCTCAACGTGGTGCCGGTGGTCGTGCCGCCACTGCGCGAGCGGCGCGGGGATATTCTTCCCCTCGTCCGTCAGGCGCTTTCCGGCTTCAACGCGCAATATCGTACCCAGAAACGGTTTTCCCATGCCGCCGCGCTGGTGCTGGTCGCCTATGACTGGCCCGGAAACATTCGCGAATTGCGCAATCTGGTCGAGCGGATGGTGGTGACCTCGCCCGGTGCCGTGATCGAGGCCGAGGAACTGGGAATCGTCGTGGCGCCACCGGCTCCCGAAGGCGCCGAAACGCCGCCTGGCGAGCGGCTTGGCGGTGAGGGACCAAGCCTCGACGAACAGGTGCGCCGTTTCGAAACCGCTCTCATCGAGAGCGCTCTGCAGCGTTTCTCCACCACGCGGGCCGCGGCGCGCCATCTCGGGGTGAGCCAGTCCACCATCGTCCGGAAATTGAAGGCCAAGACCGAGACCCGGCGCTGAGGCCGCCCCAGGCGGCGCGGACCCCTCTTGTTTATTTTTAGAACGAACGTTTTAATTGAGGAATATACCTCCTCCGACAGGGCGTTCACCACATGAGGCATCTCAGGCTTCCGGCCTTTCCGCTCCCCACTGCCGAGATCGACATGATCGGCTGGACCATTTCCGACCTGCAGGCCGGCTATCGGGCGGGACGTTTCTCCGCTTCGGATGTCGCGGCGACATGCCTGGCGCGGATCGCCCGGCTGGAGCCCTATCTCAATGCCTTCATCAGCGTGAACATGGCGCTCATGGAGGATGCCGCCCAGGTCGACGCGGAGTGGCGGGCCGGGGTGAGAAAGGGCCCGCTCCATGGGGTGCCCATCGTCATCAAGGACAACATGAACATGGCGGGCGTGCGTACCACGGCCGGCTATGCGGGCTTTGCCTCGGATGATCGGGTCGTCGACCCGTCCGGCGGGGTCTTCAACGGCCTCGACCTGATACCCGAGCGCGATGCCAGCGTGGTAGCGAGGCTCAAACAGGCCGGCGCACTGATTGTCGGAAAGAGCAATCTGCCCGATTTCGGCCTGGACGGGCTGCGCGCCGATTCGAGTTACAATGGCGATACCCTCAACCCGTACAATCCCCGCTTCGCGCCGGGCGCGTCGAGCACCGGGAGCGCGGCGGCGGTCGCGGCCGGATTTGGCCTCGCATCGCTGGGCACCGACACGGCCGGTTCCATTCTCTTCCCGGCCTCGGCACAAAGTCTCGTCGGCTTGAAGCCGAGCTTTGGCATGGTGCCGATCGACGGCGTCTTCCCGGGCCTGTCCAGTCATCACGACGTGGCGGGGCCGATCGCCAAGACCGTTTCCGATGTCGCAGTTCTGATGGACGTTCTGGCCGGGCCGGCAGCCGCCGACCCGCGAACCGGGCGTCGCACGGACAAGCCGGACTTCGCCTCCGTGCTCGATGCCGATGCCCTCAGGGGAGCCCGGATCGGACTGTTCGAGCCGGGGCAATGGGCCCCCGACCTGCATCCCTCGGTTGCCAGGCATTACCGGGTCATGACCGATGTGCTGACAAGGCTCGGCGCCGAACTCGTTCCTGTGGTGTTTGCCGATACGGACTGGCGGGTACGCTGGAAGAGCCGGACCTCGTTCGTCGCTACGAATTCCTATCTCGCTGGCGTGGATGCCTTCCTTGGCGCTCTGGGCGGTTCCAATCCTTCGTCGCGATCCGCTTTCAAGGAGCGCGCCGGCTTTGAGATCGGTGTCGCCACCACCGCTCCCCTGCACGGGCTACTTTCGGACGCGAACATAAATGTCGGCGCCGATGATGCCGGCATGATCGCCGTCGTCGAGCAGGCGGGCGCCTTGCGCGCGCACTATGAGGCGATCCTGCGCGACAAGGGCATCGATGCGCTGTTCTTCCCCCGCTCGGTCAGCCCGCTCCCCGATATTGGCGGTGATACGCTGGCCTATCTCGGCGATCAGGTCGTCGGCACCGAGATCAATGAGATGGGCCTTCCGGTCGTCACGGTTCCCGCCGGTTTCCTGGAGGATGGACGCCCCATCGCGATCGACATTGTCGGGGCCGCCATCGACACCGACGCGGCCATTCTGGCCTTCGCCCATGCCTTCGAGCAGGCGACGCTGCTGCGACGGTCTGCGGCCCTGCCCGGTTGACCGCGGCCCTTGCCGAAACGCCCGGTCCCAAGGCAATCGGCTTGCGGACATGCCGGAGAAGGGCGTTCGTCACGCTATCGCCGCAACCCTTCCGGAGATATAGATCGGACACAATAAAACGGCCCGATTGAAGCCGGCGGAGCGGGCACGAGGCGTATGGCCGGTTTCTCCAGTCGGTGACGCCGCATCTGCGTGCCATGGCCCGGCGGAATTGCGCCCAATATGGCCCGCCCTCGGCGATGCCGAGGACGTGGTTCAGGAAGCCCTGCTGGCCCGGCCGACGATTCACCCGCCGTCTATATCGGGAGCCTGATGGGCAGGCTGAAACCGCAAGGCGGACCTAGACATCGAAGGCGAGTTGCCAACGTGAATATGCCCGCGTCGGCTTTTGAGGTTCCCGATTATCAGGATGCTTCCGGCGTCGCTCGAAGATGCCGGGAGCAGGAGGGAACATGGCCAATTCACCAGGGTAGCGTCTGATCAAAGCGATCGACAAAGCGCAGTCCGGGCTTGCCGTGGTTCTTTTCCAGCACATCGGCGACCTGCGGAATACATTCCTCGACGGTGAAGGTGGCGTCGGAACCGCCCATGTCGGTCTGGATCCAGCCCGGCGCCACAAAGAGCTTGGCCCGGCGGTCATTCGGCCGATGCGCCGTGTAGCACTTCATCAGCATGTTGAGCGCGGCCTTGCTGGACGCGTACAGGTCCCAGAAGCCTTCATTCTGGGTGATGCTGGCGAGTTCCGACGTCATCGCCGCAATCGTGCCGTCCGTCGCGACGATATCCTCGAAAATTTCGATAAATCGTACGGGGCTGAATGCATTGACCAGCATCATGTCCAGGAAGTCCTGGACCGGAGCCGTGACCGGGGTTTCGGTGATGGATTTGGCGATACCGGCATTGACGAACAGCATGTCGATGGTGCGTCCGCCGAGACGCCGGCGCAGGGCGCGGACACTGGCTTCGTCGGCGATGTCGGCGGTTTCCTCTTCCAGGCTGCCGGGAAAGCGGGATTTGAGTTCGTCGAGTGTGGACGAGGCGCCGCGGACGGTGGCGATGACGTGCCAGTCGCGTGCGCAGAACTGCTCGACGAGAGCGAGGCCGAGTCCGCGCGAGGCCCCGACGATGAGAATGGTCGGCTTGTTGGCCATGGTCGCCTCCATTTGCGAGGGTTTGAATGCGCCGATACTGCGGCGGCCCGACGGGGGGAGTTTCGCTCCCTCGAAGCATCCGGTCGGGGGTAGTGTGGCATTCGCTCTTGGGTGAGTAGAGCGCGTTTATGTCACCTATTAAATGACTTCAGATCACCAATCATATCCGGCGGCAGCACGCTCATGCGCGGGTCGGGATGTGGTCGGGCCTCGCGGCGCGCGTGGTCCGGGCGCTCACTCATCGCGGCGCCAAGTCTCGTGTCTGACGAGGGGTTGTTGCCGGCTGAAGGGTCGATAATGCCGGGCTTACGCGGTCGGCCGCAGCGGAAGAAGCCATTTGGCCAGGGGGATCAGCAGTATGGCCACGGCCGAACCGCAAACGCCGGCCCAGCCCCAATGGCTCCACGCTGCGGAGCCGGTGGCGGCACCGAACCCGCCTCCGGCGAAATAGGCCGTCTGGATGCGGCTTTGAGCTCCCGGCGCGAGATTGAGGATCCGGCTCTGATTGCTGACATGGGCGAGCTGTGTGCCGAGGTCCATCGCCAGCACACCGACGCCGATCCACACCAGGCTCGCCCGGCCCAGCCAGAACATGCCGAAGGAGGCGATGGTGAAGATGATCATGGCGCCGGCGACGCGGCGCGCCAGACCCCGGTCGGCCAGGCGTCCCACGATGGGGCTCGCCAGGGCCGCCGCCACGCTGAGAATTCCAAAGAGCCCGACCGCCGTCGCGCCGAGTTCGAACGGCGGAGCCACCATCAAATGAATGAGGTTTGACCAGAAGATCATGAAGGCCGCGAACAGCGTGAAGCCGAACAGGCAAGCCTCTTGCAGAACGGGCTGTTCCCGAACGAGGGTGAGGACCGAGCCCAGCAGATCGCGATAGCGACCCTGATGGGTCGGGGGCGTCGTGGGGAGGGCAACGGCGAGGGCGGCGGTGAGGATCAGCATTAAAGCGGTTGCCAGCCAGAACATGGCCCGCCACCCGAAGGCGTCGCCGACAAAGCCTGCAAGGGTTCTCGAAAGCAGCACCCCGGCGAAGATTCCGCTGAGCATGACACCGATGACGCGGCCGCGGTCCTCCGGCGTCGAGAGAGTGGCGGCAAGCGGTATCAGAAGCTGCGGCGTCATGTTCGAGACGCCGAGCAGGAGACTGAAGCCGAGCAGGACCGGAAGTGTCGGGTTGAGCGCCGTGCCGAGCGCCATGGCCGCCGTCAGCAGGGTGAACAGCAGCGCGAGGCGGCGACGAGGCAGCATGTCGCCGAGCGGAACGAGCAGCAGCATGCCGATCGCATAACCGACCTGGGTCAGTGTCGGCACCAGGCCGATCAGTTCCTCGCTCGCGGGCAGAGTGCGTGCCATCTGCTCCAGGAGCGGCTGGTTGTAATAGAGATTGGCGATCCCCGCGCCTGACGCGACGGACATCACCGTCAGGACCGGGAGCGGAAGCGCGGGCGCGTCGGCTGTGCGCGGGCGCGCGGTGGACAAGGACACGCGGTCGGCATGGGGGTCTCCCCTATCGATGAAGAGGGCCGCCGGCAGCCGGCGAGACGCGCCGTCGGCTGCCGGGAGACGTTCACTTTGCGATGTCGAGCACCACCATCTGGGCGAAGTCTTTCAACCCGTCGATGGTCAGTTCCGTGCCGATGCCGGACTGTTTGGCCGGCGAGAGCGGGATGTGCGGCGCCAGTCGCAAATGCTGGTTGATCCAGATGTTCCCGGCCTCAAGCCGCGCCGCGACGCGGGCGGCGCGCGCGGCGTCGCTCGACCAGACCGAGCCACCGAGCCCGTAGGGCGAGGCATTGGCGCGCGCCAGGGCCTCGTCCTCGTCGCGGACCTTGACGACCGGCAGCACCGGCCCGAACTGTTCCTCGGTCACAAGGGGCGAACTGTCGTCGATGTCGCGCACGACCGTCGGACGAATGAAGTAGCCCGGGCGATCGGGTATCTCGCCGCCGGCGATGATCGTGCCGTCGCGACGCGCGATGTCGAGGTAGCGCTTCACCGTCTCATATTGGGTCTGGTTCTGGAGCGGGCCGAACTGGGCCGCCTCGTCAAGGCCGTCGCCGACGATGGCGGCGTCGGCAAGCCGCGCCAGCTCGGTGCAGAGCGCGTCGTAGACCGCCTCTTGAGCATAGACGCGCTTGATCGCGTAGCAGACCTGGCCCGTATTGGCGAAGCTGGTCGCGAAGATAGCCGGCGCGATGGCCGTCACATCGGCGTCGTCGAGAATGATGGCTGCGTCGTTGCCGCCGAGTTCGAGCGTGACCCGCTTGAGATCGCCGATGGCCGCCGCCGCGACACGCTTGCCGGTTTCGGTCGATCCGGTAAACGCGATCCTGGCGATGTCGGGATGCTCGCTCAGCGGGCCGCCAAGGCCACCATTGTCGCACAGCACGTTGACCACGCCGGCAGGAACGACATCGGCGATGACTTCGCCGAGCAGGACGGCGGAAAGCGGCGTGCTGGATGCCGGCTTGATCACCATCGTGTTGCCGGCGAGCAGCGCCGGGGGCAGCTTGTTACCGATGAGGCCGAGCGGGAAGTTCCATGGCACAATGGCCGCGACCACACCGAAGGGGCGGAAATGAGCCTCGACGCGATTGGTGGCGCTGTCTTCGATGATCTCGACACCGAGTTCCATTGTGCAGAAGGTGCGGATGGTGGCGACGAGCAGGCCGATTTCGGCGCGGGAATCGCGCAGCGGCTTGCCTTGCTCGAGGGTCAGCACGCGGGCGAGGTCCTCGGCCCGTTCCTCGATGCGATCGGCCACTTTTTCGAGAACGCGACGGCGCTCGGCATAGGGATTGGCGGCCCAGCCAGGCTGCGCGGCCTTGGCGGAGGCAACCGCCTCGTCGAGCTGACCGCGTGAGGCCACCGGCCGGTCGGCGAACGGCGTTCCGGTCGCGGGATTGATGACCGGTGCGGTCCCCGTGCCGGGAACCAGCCGGCCATTGATCAGCAGCCTGAATGCATGATGCATGGGTATTCTCCTCGGATCTGGGGTGTGTTCGTCCTGCCTGCGTCGGCAACGGAGGGGCTGAAGCCTTGGATGGAAGGTCAGCCGACCCGCGCGTCGGCGCGGTGCTGGGTCGCAGGCGTGCCCGTGGTGCCGAGCAGTTCGCTGGCGATGCGTTCGGCGACCATCAGAGTCGGAAGGTTGGTGTTGGTGGTTGGAACGTTCGGCATGATGGAGGCGTCGGCGACCATCAGGCCCTCGACGCCGATGACCCGGCCGTGTCGGTCGACGACGGCATCGGGGTCGTTCTCGCGCCCCATCCGGCAGGTACAGCTCGGATGCCAGAGGCTGACAACGGCGCCGGCGACATAGTCGCTCATGGCCTGATCATCGGCCATCAGCGATGCGAGCGCGGGCCCCTCATTGATCACGTGGTTCATCAACAGGGTCCGGACCGTGATGCCGGTGTCGAGCAATGACGCGGCGATGTTGGTCAGGACTGTGGTTCGCAGGTTCGGGACAGAGATGCTGGCGACACGCTCGGTGAAGGCGGAGGGAAAGGGATTGTCGATCAACTTCGCCAGGGCGCCGTGCATCAGCGCTTCGGCGCTCGCCCGGAAGGCGTCGATCATGCGCCTGCGGTCGCGTGGGTCGTCGAGGAAGTTGAAGCAGACATCAGGCTCGGCCGAGAATGGTCAGATTGGGGCGGCTACGGACTTTCCTGGTCAGATAGCTGCGGGCGCTTGACCAGCGTTGGCTGCCGTCATTGGTGAACGGCACCGCCGAATAGCCGTCGCCGAAGTCGCCGTTCATGTCAGCGAGATAGGCGTGTCCCTGAGCGTGCCAGACCGCCCCGATGGCTTGAGTGAACGGATCCCAGCGATTGAGCGGAACGCGACGAATCTGCACCGGACCATCCTGGCCGTGCAGAGGCCCGGAAAAATCCACATCGTGCTCGAGCTTGCGGAAGAACGGGAGCACCGCTTCCCAGTTCCAGCCCTCGGCCCCGGCGTCCTGCCAGCCGTCGAAGTCGCGCGGCAGGCCTCGGAGGGCGATCTGCGCATTGATGCTCGAACCACCGCCCATGACGCGGGCCTGATGGAAAAAGCCGGGAGCGCGGCCGGCCGGGGGGATGTGGGCACCATTGCCACGCTGCGCGCGGAGACCCTCCCAGAAGTAGTTCATATTGGCCATGGCGCGGCCAGGATAGGTGGCGAGAATGTCCTCCGGGATGAGGTCGGGCGGCGTATCCTGCCCCGCTTCGATCAGGACGACCCGGTTCTCAGGACGTTCGGAAAGCCGGCTGGCAAGAACGCATCCCGCACTGCCGCCGCCGACGATTACAAAACTTGCTTTTGTACGCGCGATTTCCATTGATGCGGTCTCCCTCTCGTTTCCTGGCCAGCCACGTCGATCGGCTGCCTGCGAGGACGGAGAGGAATATGCGCTGGGCTTATTCGTGATTTGAGCGTATTTTTGTCAGTGCACTCGTGATCAGAAATCATCCAAATAGATGCGGCATTCCGAGTATGGGTGGGAGGGTGCGGCGATGCCTCCTGAAGGCTGATGAAGGCTGACGGGCAGCGAGGATCAGGATGACGTTTGACGGAAGGTTGCTGGCCGGCGTGAGCGTTCTTGCCGCCGTCGTGGAGGCCGGCAGCTTTGCGAGAGCCGCCGAACTGCTGGGCCTGTCGCCTTCGGGCGTCAGCCGCGCGGTCGCCCGCCTGGAGAACCGCGTCGGCGTGAGGTTGCTTGACCGCACCACGCGGTCACTTCGGCTGACCGCGGAGGGCGCACGCTTCTATGGGGAGGTGCTGCCGCATCTGGAGGGCATAGAAGACGCGGCCAGTGTGGCGTCCGGATCGGCCAGCCAGGTTCGCGGGCGGCTGCGGATCAACGTCGATCCATTCTTCTCGTGCCTTGTGCTTGCGCCGCACCTGCCGGCCCTCTGCAAGAAATATCCTGACCTCAGGATCGAGATCTACACGCGCGATTCGATCGGTGATCTCGTCTCTGACGGTATCGACCTCGCGGTCCGATTCGGGCCGCAACCGCTGTCATCCATGGTCGCGCGGTTGCTGCTCGAAACCCGGATACTGACGGTCGCTTCCCCAGCCTATCTTGAGCAGTATGGGCGCCCGCAACGGCCAGAGGATCTCGCCGGCCACGCCTGCCTGCAGTTTCGCGACCCCCAGACGGGCCACCCTTTCGAGTGGCAGTTCCAGCGCGGAAGAACCGTGCTTCCCGTCGCGACATCCGGACCAGTGCTACTGACCGACGTCAATACCATGCTGACGATGTGCCTGGCCGGAGCCGGCATCGCGCAGGTGATGGCGCTTGGCGTGCGAGGTCATCTTGATGCCGGGCGGCTCGTAGACCTGTTTCCAGACTGGCCGGGAGAGGTGTTTCCGCTCTACGCGGTTCATCCATCGAGACGGAACCCGGCCGCCAAGGTCCGCGCATTCCTAGACTTCTGCCTGGAGATGACGCGCATCGCAGCGCAAACAACCTAGAATAGATTCGGATTGTAAATCCTGGAAGTTGACCCGCATTCTCAGGCTCGCGCATGGCGAGCGCCCTGTCGAGGGCGTCGAGCACGACCGCCAGGAACAGGAAGCCGACGAGCGTGGGCACGAAGGTGATGTCGGCGACCCACAGTTCGTTCGGCTTCTCGACGAAGAAGTTCCTCCGGACCAGATCGTGCGCCGGCCGATGATCAGGATCGCGCTTCGTCGTCGTGACGCTCCTGCGCCGGCTGGCGCCGACAAGCCCGGCGGCGCTTATCAGGCGAGCCGCGCGCCTCTTGCCGATCGCCACGCCCTCGGCCTTGAGCTTGGCTGACTGCGCGGTGCACCATAGGTCTTGCGCGCGGCGCCATGGTCGGAAAGACGGCCTGGTGCGTGCTCATGAGCTGGAAAACCCGTTCGGATTCGCCTTGCTCTCGCGGGCGCACCAGGCCGCCGCCTTTGACAGGATGTCGCGCTCCTGGCGCAGCCGATGGTTCTCACGGCGAAGCGCAGTAGCTCTTCGCGCTCGGCCGCCGCCGCCTCTCATCGCTTGAGGCGGGCGGCATGCCAGGCGATGTGGTCGGTCATGAAGGTGGAAATGAAGAAATAGGAATGGTCGTAGCCCTCGCGCAGGTTCAGCGTGAGGGGGATGCCGGCGGCTTCGCAGGCCCGTTCCAGCAGTTCCGGGCGCAGCCCGGTGGCGAGGAACGGGTCGGCCGACCCCTGGTCGACCAGGAATTCGGGGAAGCGTTTTCCATCCTCGATCAGCGCCACGGCGTCATAGGCCCGCCAGGCCCGCTCGTCCGCGCCGAGATATTTTTCCAGCGCCGGCCGCGACCAGTCCGCCGTCGAGGGCTGGACGATCGGGGCGAAGGCCGAGCAGCTCTTGAACCGGTCCGGGTGCTTCAGCGCGAAGGTGAGCGCACCGTGCCCGCCCATGGAATGGCCGAAAATGCCCTGCCGGCTCATATCGGCCGGAAACGCCGCCGCCACCAGCGCCGTGAGTTCTTCCATGATGTAGGCGTACATCCGGTAATGGGTGGCATAGGGCGCCTGGGTGGCGTCGAGATAGAACCCCGCGCCCGAGCCGAACTGCCAGTTGTCGGGCTCGTCCGGCACCTCGGCGCCGCGCGGGCTGGTGTCGGGCGCCACGATGATGACGCCCTGGGCGCTCGCGGCGGCGCGGTATTCGCCCTTGTCCATCACATTGGCATGGGTGCAGGTGAGGCCCGACAGATACCACAGAACCGGCACCGGGCCGTCGGCGGCCTGCGGCGGCACGAACACGGCGAAGGTCATCGGCGTGCCAGTGACCTTCGATTCATGCCGGTAGACGCCCTGCACGCCGCCATGCGACTTCGCCTGCGAGACCGTTTCCATCGCCGCACCCATCAGTAGATCACCACGGAGCGGATCGACTTGCCCTCGTGCATCAGATCGAAGGCGGTGTTGATCTCGTCGAGCGGCATGGTGTGGGTGATCAGGTCGTCAATGTTGATCTTGCCCTCCATGTACCAGTCGACGATCTTCGGCACGTCGGTGCGCCCGCGCGCGCCGCCGAAGGCGGAGCCGCGCCAGTTGCGCCCGGTGACCAACTGGAACGGGCGGGTGGCGATTTCCGCCCCGGCCGGCGCCACGCCGATGACGATGGAGGTGCCCCAGCCGCGGTGGCAGGCCTCCAGCGCCTGGCGCATCACGTTCACATTGCCGGTGCAGTCGAAGGTGAAGTCGGCGCCGCCATCGGTGAGGTCCTGGATCGCCCCCACCACCTTGTCATTGCCGACCTCCTTCGGATTGATGAAGTCGGTCATGCCGAACTTGCGGGCCATCTCGACCTTGGCCGGGTTGATGTCGACGCCGATGATCCTGTCGGCGCCGACCATGCGGGCGCCCTGGATCACGTTGAGGCCGATGCCGCCAAGGCCGAACACCACGACATTGGCGCCCGGCCACACCTTGGCGGTGTAGACCACCGCGCCGATGCCGGTGGTGACGCCGCAGCCGATGTAGCAGATCTTGTCGAAGGGGGCGTCCTCGCGCACCTTGGCCAGCGCGATCTCCGGCAGCACGGTGAAGTTGGAGAAGGTCGAGCAGCCCATGTAATGGAAGATCTCGCCGCTGCGGCCGCCCACCGCCTCGCAGGAGAAGCGCGTGGTGCGGTCGGGCATCAGGCCCTGGCCCTGGGTGGCGCGGATCGAGGTGCACAGGTTCGAGCGCTGCGACAGGCAGGTTTTGCACTGCCGGCATTCCGGCGTGTAGAGCGGGATGACGTGGTCGCCGACCTTCAGCGAGGTGACGCCGGCGCCGACCTCGCGCACGATGCCCGCGCCCTCATGGCCGAGAATGGCCGGGAACTTGCCCTCGGAATCCAGCCCGTCCAGCGTGTAGGCGTCGGTATGGCACACGCCCGTCGCCATGATCTCGACCAGCACCTCGCCGGGCCTGGGGCCGCCGATCTCGATGGTCTCGATGGTCAGCGGCTTCTTGGCTTCCCAGGCGACGGCGGCACGCGATTTCATCGGATGTTCCCTCTTCAGGTCGATTATGGCTATTTCAGATAGGTGCGCAGGATCTTCATGATCGCGTCGAGTTCGTCGGTGTCGGGCCGGGAGCCGACCTCCGCCATCCTCTGCCCGAAGCTCTCGCGCAGATGGATGTCGAGCACCTCGGCCATCAGCCCGCCGGCGGCGCCGCGAAGCGCGGAAATCTGCTGCAGCAGCGCGCCGCATTCCGCCTCGGCCTCGATCGCCCGCTCCAGCGCCTCGGCCTGGCCCTTGATGCGGCGCAGCCGCGTCAGGACACGCTTCTTGTCAGCAGGCGAATGGGGCATCGCAACACCACGGCGCCACGCTTCCGCACGCGGCTGAGCCGCTTGAATATACTGGAGGGAGTATAGGCGCAAGGGCCTGGCGGGCGGCGTCCATCTTCCGTTCAGTCTGCGGCCCGCCGTTTCACTAGTTCGTGACACTCCAGCGTTGCGTTCGTTTTGAAAGCGATGGCCATCCGCCGATGTCCATCTACGCGGAGGGCTTGCTGACGAGTGACCATCATGCTGCAGATACTCGACCCTCAATCCAGCACCACGCCTTACGACCATCAGGCCGCGCGCCGTGCCGCTCCCCTGGCCCGTGCCGGCCTTCTCTCGCTCGCTACCGCCGTGCCGGAGCATCGCCTGCCGCAGCCGGAGGTGGCGGCGGCGATGCATCACGTCTTCGCCGACATCTTCGCGCGCTCCGAGACCATGGCCGGCATCTTCGCCTCGACCGGAATCCGCCAGCGCTACATGGCGCGGCCGCTCGACTGGTATCTCCAGCCGCGCGACTGGACGGAGCGCACGGCCGTTTATCAGGAGGTCGGCGGCGACCTGTTCGTCGACGTGGCGAGCCGCGCGCTCGACGCCGCCGGCTGCACCGCGCGGGAGGTCGACGCCGTCGTCTTCGTCTCTTCCAGCGGCATCGCCACCCCCAGCCTTGATGCCATGGTGCACCGGCGCATGGGCTTGCGTCCGGATATCGAGCGCGTGCCGGTGTTCGGCCTCGGCTGTGCCGGCGGCGTGACCGGGCTTGCCATCGCCGCCCGGATCGCCCAAGCCCAGCCCGGCGCCACCGTGCTGATGGTGACGGTGGAACTCTCCTCGCTGGCCTTCCGCCTCGACCGGCCGGACAAAGCCAACCTGATCTCCTCGGCGCTGTTCGGGGATGGGGCGGCGGCCATCGTGCTGCGGGCCGGCGAGCCAGGCGTCGCTGTCATCGAGGGCGCCGGCGAGCACCTGTGGCCCGACACGCTCGGCATCATGGGCTGGAGCATCGACCCGGTCGGCTTCGGCGTCATATTGGTGCCGGACGTGCCGGCCTTCGCCGCCGCCAATCTCCGCCCGGCGGTGGAGGGCATTCTCGCCCGCATGGGCCTGAAGACCGAGGACATCGGCCGCTTCGTCTGCCATCCCGGCGGGGCCAAGGTGGTTACCGCCATCGAGCGCTCCTTCGAGCTCGAACAGGGTTCGCTCGACCATGAGCGCGGCGTGCTCGCCGACTATGGCAACATGTCCGCCCCGACCGCGCTGTTCATCCTCGACCGGGTGATTCATGACGGGTTGCCCGAGCGCGCGACGCTGGTGGCGATGGGGCCGGGCTTCACCGCCACCTGCGTCTCCCTCGCCCGTGCCGCCTGAGGGGGCCGGGCGATGGCAGCGGTCCTCATCCTCGCCTTCGTCACGCTGCAGCGGCTCGGCGAACTGGTGCTGGCGCGCCGCAACACCGCCCGGCTGCTGGCCGCCGGCGCGGTGGAGCGGGCGCCGGGCCACTACCGCTACATGGTGGCGCTGCACGCCGGCTGGCTGGCCGGGCTGTGGGTGCTCGCGCCCGGCCGCCCGGTGAACCTCGTCCTGCTCGCCGCCTATGCGCTGCTGCAACTGCTGCGTGTCTGGGTGCTGGCGACGCTCGGCCCGCGCTGGACGACGCGCATCCTCGTCCTGCCCGGCGCGCCGCTGGTGCACCGGGGGCCCTATCGCTTTCTCTCCCATCCCAACTATGCCGTGGTGGTGGGCGAGATCGCGCTGCTGCCGCTGATGTTCGGCCTCGCCTGGTACGCGGTGCTGTTCTCGGTGCTGAACGCGGCCGTGCTCACGGTTCGGATACGGGCGGAGAATACGGCGCTGGGTCTTGCCCGATGAGCGCATCGGTGGCGACGGAAGAGGAGAGGGTCGGCGCCGCCACCTGGATCGGTTTCGCCGCGATGTGCCTCGGCATGTTCATGGCGGTGCTGGACATTCAGGTGGTGGCGACATCGCTGCCGGCGATCAGCGGCGCGCTCGCCATTCCCGCCGACCGGATGAGCTGGGTGCAGACCGCCTACCTCATCGCCGAGGTCATCGCCATCGCGCTCACCGGCGCGCTGACGCGGGCGCTCGGCATGCGGCGGCTGTTCGCCCTAGCGGTCGGCGCCTTCACCCTTGCCTCCATCGCCTGCGCCCTCAGCGGCGGCTTCGCCAGCCTGATCGCCGCCCGCGTGGCGCAGGGCCTTACCGGCGGCATGCTCATCCCGCTGGTGTTCTCCTCCATCTTCATCCTGTTTCCCTATCGGGTGCAGGGGCTGGCGACGACGCTCGCCGGCATGCTGGCGGTGCTGGCGCCGGTGGTCGGCCCGGTGGTCGGCGGCTGGATCACCCAGCGCACCTCCTGGCACTGGCTGTTCCTGATCAATGTCGCGCCCGGCATCGTCGCCTGCGTGCTCGGGCTGGTCATGCTGGCGCGGGAGGAGGCGAAGCCGGCGCTGCTGCGGGCGCTCGATCTCACCGGCCTCGTTCTCATCGCCGGGGCGCTGGCCGCGCTGGAGATCGGGCTGAAGGAGGCGCCGCAGCGCGGCTGGCTGTCGGCGCCCGTCATCGGGCTTCTCGGCGCCAGCGTCGGGGGCGCCCTTGTTTTCCTGCGTCGCTCCACCACGGCGTCGGCCTCGCCGCTCCTGCGGCTGGGCGCCTTCCGCATGCCGGGCTTTGCGCTCGGCTGCGGCTTGAGCTTCCTGTTCGGCGCCGGGCTGTACGGCTCGGTCTATCTCATGCCGGTCTTCCTGGCACTGGTGCGCCACAAGCCGCCGCTCGCCATCGGGCTCGTCATGCTGGTGACCGGCCTCACGCAATTCGTCACGTCCCCGCTTGCCGTGCTGCTGGAGCGGGGCCTGCCGGCCAGGGCACTCACCGTCGGCGGCTTCGTGCTGTTCGGTACCGGGCTGGCGCTCAGCACCATGGCCACCATCGACACCGATTTCGACGGCATGTTCTGGCCGCAGGTCGTGCGCGGGGTGGCGATCATGCTGTGCCTGCTGCCGCCGACCCGGCTGGCGCTCGGCAACCTGCCCGCACCGGAGGTGCCGGATGCGAGCGCGATGTTCAACCTCATGCGCAATCTCGGCGGCGCCATCGGCATCGCCGCCTGCGACACGGTGATCTTCGGCCGCGCGCCGGTCCTTGCCGGCGCGCTCAAGCAGCGCCTGCTCGCCGGCGACGCCGGCGCCGCGGCGATCATCGGCCTGCCGCCGGGAGCGCTCGACGGGCCGGTGATGCTGCCGGTCGATCCGGCGATAGAGGCGATGGTGCGGCCGCTCGTCGAGGCGGCGGCGCTCACGCAGGCGATCAACGAGGCATGGGCGCTGCTCGCTGCTTTCGCCGGCATCGCCGCGCTGCTCGCCCTCTGGATGCCGCGCGGACGCCAGCCGTGAAGCCGCGATCTCGTGCCGGTTGCGTGATGGCCCGTCCGTATTTCTCGCCGACCGGCCGGGATCAGCCGACGCTTCCAGCTCTCGGCTGGCGGATCGTCGACATAGCCACTGCGGCCCGGTCCTGCTATTGCGCGCGGGTTCAGCAGGAGGAAGCATCATGACGCTGCGGGTCTATCTGTCGGGTGAAATCCACACCGATTGGCGTGAGCAGATCACTGCCGGTGCGGCCGATCTCGATGTCCGCTTTGACGGCCCGGTGACGGATCACGAGGCGAGCGACGATTGCGGCGTGGCCATTCTCGGGGCGGAGGAGAACAAGTTCTGGCATGACCGCAAGGGCGCCCAGCTTAACGCCATCCGCACCCGCCGCGGGATCGGCCAGGCCGACGTGGTGGTGGTGCGCTTCGGCGAGAAATACCGGCAATGGAACGCTGCCTTCGATGCCGGCATGGCCGCGGCATTGGGCAAGTCGCTCATCGTGCTGCACGGGCCCGAGCACCAGCATGCCCTGAAGGAGGTCGACGCCGCGGCTCTCGCTGTCGCCGAGCACCCCGAGCAGGTGGTTCAGCTGCTGCGTTATGTCTTGACCGGGACGTTGCCGTGATGCGGCCGGCACCCATCCCCACGCGCGCGCCAGATGGCGACACCACCCGGCCGCTGGCCCGAATGCAGGCCCCGGCAGCGGCTACGCGCCGTCGCAACGGACAGGCCGGCCGATGACCCCGGAGGAATTCCAGCAGGCGCTGGCAAAGCTCGGCTACACCCCGGCGGGCATCGCGAAGCTCATTGGCGTCGACGTTCGGACCGCCCGCCGGTGGAGCACGGGGGCGAAACCTATCCCGGAGAGCGTGGCCGAGCAGCTCGATTCCATTGTGCGATCGGGTGTCGTCACCCCGGAACTGGCCGCCCAGATAAGGGCGGTCAGAAGCGGCGAGGTCCCCGAGCCGGAGACGTCGCGCTTCGTCTGGGTCCAGCGCAGGGACGACGACCCGCACTGGACGGTTGCCGAGCACGATCTGGTCGCGGACGTCTTCTACCTGCCGGGCCGACTGGAGCGGTTCACCGCCGACGCGCTGGTCATCGGCCCGGTTATCATTGCGCCGCCGGGCTGAGAGCCCGGAGGTGGGGCGACGGCTTGGCGCGTCAGGGCAGGCCGCAGACCGCGACGGCCGGCGGGCGGCGCACCATCAGCAGCACCAGCGCCAGGCCGGACGCGGCCGCCGCCGCACCCGCCAGGGCGACGGCGGGATAGCCCAGCCCGCCGGCGATCACCGCTCCGCCCAGCGCCGCGCCGATGGCGTTGCCGAGGTTGAAGGCGCCGATATTCACCGCCGAGGCGAGGTTCGGCGCGTCCGAGGCGGCGGCCATCACCCGCATCTGCAGCGGCGGCACCAGGGCGAAGCTCGCCACCCCCCACAGGAAGATCAGCCCGACGGTCGGCACTGCGAAGGGCATGGCCAGCGCGAAGGCGACCAGCAGTACCGCCAGCGAGGCCAGAGTGACGACCAGCGTGCGGTCGACCGACCGGTCGGCGAACCGGCCGCCCAGCCAGTTGCCGACGGTGAGGCCGACGCCGTAGGTCACGAGCATCGCCGTGACGAAACCGATCGACGCGCCGGTTTCCCGCTGCAGGATCGGCGCGATATAGGTGAACACGGTGAACATGGCGGTGGAGCTGATCACCGTGAGCGCAAGCGCCATCAGCACCGGGCCACGGCCGAGCACCTTCAGTTCCGACACCATGTCGCCTCCGGCGTCGGCCGCGACCTTCGGAAGCGTCAGGCGCAGCGACGCCATGGCGACGACGCCGAGCCCGGCAATGCCCCAGAAGGCGGCGCGCCAGCCGATCAGGTCGCCGGCCCAGGTCGCCAGCGGCACGCCGACGACATTGGCGATGGTCAGGCCCATGAACATCGACGCCACCGCCCCGGCGCGCCGGTTCTCCGGCACCAGGCCGGCGGCGACGATCGAGCCGACGCCGAAGAAGGCGCCATGGTTGAGCGAGGTGATCAGCCGTGCCGCCAGCAGCATCTCGTAGCTGGTGGACAGCGCCGCGATCAGGTTGCCGAGGGTGAAGATCGCCATCAGGCCGATCAGCAGGGTGCGGCGCGGCACCCGGCCGGTGGTGAGCGTCATCAGCGGCGCCCCCAGCATGACGCCCATGGCGTAGGCGCTGATCAGCAGGCCGGCGGTCGGGATGGAGACGCCGAGATCGTTGGCGATCACCGGCAGCAGGCCCATGGGGGCGAACTCGGTCACGCCGATGCCGAACGCGCCGGCGGCCAGCGCGAGAAGCGGAGGATTGATTTTCATGGCGAGGCTTCCTGTCAGACCAGCGGCGGGTTCAGGCGGGCGAACCCTTCCTGCTGGCGATAGGGGGTGTGGGGATAGGGCGGCAGGACATCGCTGGCGGCATCGAGCGCCGCCATCTGCTCGCGGGTCAGCGACCAGCCGATGGCGCCGAGGTTCTGGCGCAACTGCTCCTCGTTGCGGGCGCCGATGATGACGGAGGCGACGGTCGGGCGTTGCAGCAGCCAGTTGATCGCGATCTGCGGCAGCGTCTTTCCGGTTTCCCCGGCGATGGCGTCCAGCGCGTCGACGACGCGGTAGAGGTGCTCGTCCTCCACCGGCGGGGCGAAGGCGGCGGTCTCGTGCAGGCGGCTGCCCTCGGGAATCGGCGTGCCGCGGCGGATTCGGCCCGTCAGCCGGCCCCAGCCCAGCGGGCTCCACACCAGCGCGCCGACGCCCTGGTCCGCCCCGAGCGGCATCAGGTCGTTCTCATAGGCCCGGCCGACCAGCGAGTAATAGACCTGGTGGGCGACGAAGCGCGGGCGCCCGTCGCGCGCCGCGGCCGCCTGCGCCTTCATCAGCTGCCATCCCGGGTAGTTGGAGACGCCGGTGTAGCGGACCTTGCCCGATGTGATGAGGGTCTCCAGCGTGGCGAGCAGTTCCTCCACCGGCGTCGAGGCGTCGAAGGCGTGCAGTTGCAGGAGGTCGATGTAGTCGGTTCCGAGACGGCGCAGCGCCGCCTCGACCTGGCGGATCAGCCGGCTGCGCGACACCCCCCAGTCGCCCGGCCCGTCGCCGGTCGGCAGGCCGGTCTTGGTGGAGATCAGCACGGCGTCGCGGCGGCCCCTGATGGCCTCGCCCAGTACCCGCTCCGAGGCGCCGTCGGAATAGACATCCGCGGTGTCGAACAGGTTGACGCCCGCTTCCAGGCAGATGTCGACCAGACGGCGCGCTTCATCGGCGTCGCTCCGGCCCCATGCGCTGAACAGCGGCCCGCTGCCGGCGAACGTTCCGGCACCGAAACTGAGCGCGGGCACCCGCAACCCCGACGATCCCAACTGCCTATGTTCCAATGTGGCCTCCAAGAGTGAGATTAGGTTTCCCCGCAAAGATGGACGCCCCGTTCATGGCGGAGTAGGGCTGTTGCAGGCCAAGCATTTTTGAACTGGATGCAAAGATGGTGATGGAAGGGGCGGACCGCGCGCGGGAGCTGGAAGTGTTCTCGACCATTGCACGCACGGGCAGCTTTTCCGCCGCCGGCCGCGCGCTGGGCCTCACCCCCTCGGCGGTGAGCCGGACCATCGACCGCATCGAGGCGCGGCTGGGGGTGCGGCTGCTGATCCGCACCACCCGCGCCCTCACCCTGACGGCGGAGGGGCAGGCCTATCTCGGCGCCGCCCGCCGCATTCTGGCCGATCTCGACGAGGCGGAACGGGTCATAGCCGACCAGGGCGCCCCGCGCGGGCGGCTGCGGGTGAGCGCCGCCTTCTCGCATGGCCGTCTGTGCATCGTGCCCCTGCTGGGCGATTTCGCCCACCGCTACCCGCATATCCTCATCGATATCAGCCTGACCGACACCGTCGTCGACGTGGCGGCGGGGCAGGCGGATGTGGCGATCAGGTTCGGGCCGTTGGCGGACAGCGCGTTGACGGCGCGGCGTCTCGGCGAGACCGGGCGCAGCGTGGTCGCCTCGCCCGCCTATCTCCAGCGGCACGGCACGCCGCGCGTGCCGGAGGACCTGCTCCAGCATAATTGCCTGAACTTCAATTTCCGCCGTGCCGAGCCGGTATGGCCGTTCCGTCGCGAGGGGCGCGACTACGCGCTGGCCGTGACCGGGACCATCGAGGCCAATAGTGGCGAGACGCTGGGACAGCTTGCGGCGGACGGGGTCGGAATCGCCCGCGTCGGCAATTTCGGCGTCGTCGACGAGCTTGCGAGCGGCCGCCTCGTGCCCCTCCTCGAAGACTTCAATCCGGGCGATGTCGAGCCGATCCATGCCGTCTTCGTCGGCGGCGCCAACATGCCCGCGCGGGTGCGCGTCTTCGTCGACTATCTGGCCGAACGCCTGCGCTGAGAGCGACCCCCGGATCGGTCAGGGCTGCCAGTCCGTCATCGTGAGAACATGGCCGCCCAGCCTCTGGAAGGCGCGCTGGCGGCAGGAGAAGACGATGATCTGCTGGTCGCGCGACTGGCGGTGCAGCGCGTCGAACATCCGCTCGATGCGGTCGTCGTCGGAATAGACCAGCGCGTCGTCGAGGATCACCGGCGCCGGCCGCCCGTCGCGCGCCAGCAGCCGGGCGAAGGCCAGCCGGGTCAGCACCGAGAGCTGCTCGCGCATCCCCCCGCTGAGGCGCTCGACATCCTCGTCATGGCCGTTGCGGCGGAGGCTCTGGGGCAGCAGCGTCTTGTCGTCGAAGGTGATCGCGGCATCGTCGAACAGCAGGCCGAGCAAGGGCTTCAGCTCGGTCATCACCGGCTTGAGATAGAGCTCGCGCGCCTGCGAGCGGGCGGCATCGAGCGCCGAGGCCAGCCGCTGCAGCACGCGGACCTCGGCGGCGAAAGCCTCGGCGCGGGTGTTCGCTGCGGCAAGCGCCTCCCGGGCCTCGCCCCAGCTTTCCTCGACCGCCTCGTCCGAACGGGCCCGGATTTCCGCGTTGAGGCCGGCAATGGCCTCGCGCAGCGCGCTCGCCTCCTTGTCGGCGGCGTCCTCCACCGAGCGGGCGCGCCGCAGCGCCGCCTCGACGGTCTCGATATCGACGACGCCGGCGCGCAGGCCCGCCACCTGCGCCTCGGCCGCCGCACATCGCCCGGCGAGGAGGTCGAGGCGGCTCGCCAAAGCCCGCTCCCGCTCGCCGCGCGAGTCTTCCGGCCCGAGGATCGCCTCCACCTGCGCCCGCTCCGCCCTCAGCGCGGCGAGGGCGGTCTCGGCGGTGACGAAGGCCTCGTCCGCGCCGGCCCGCAGCGGCTGCACCTCGCGCAGCGCCTGCCGGGCCAGGGTCCGCCGCTCCTCGGCGCGCCCCAGCGCGGCGCGGACCTGCACCGGGTCGTCCTTCAGTTCAAGCGCCTCGGCACGGGTCGCGCCCTGCGCCGCGACCTCTTCGCGCAGCGAGGCCAGCCCCTGCGGTGCGAGCAGCGCCAGCCGGCCGCGCCATTCGCGCAGCTCGGCATCGATCTGCTGGGCCCGGAACTGGCGCTCCCGCGCGGCATCGAGCGTGTCGACGCCCATCGCCGCGAGCAGCGTCCGGCGCTTAGCCTCGGCCGCGTTCCGGCGGCCGTCGCTGCGGGCCGGGCGGTTCGCGCGCAGGGTGAGGGTGCCGATGCCGGGGATGGCCAATTGCGCCTGCCCGTCATAGCCGCGCTCCTCGCCCCCGGCGAGCGGGGTGTCGTCCATCGTCACGGCCGCGGCGGCCCCGGCCTCATAGGCGATCGCGACCGAGGGGCGGGCGGCCTCCTCCACGGCGCGCAGACGCGCGATGTCGATCTCCAGCGCCTGGAGTTCGTCGATGGTGGCCGCCGGCACGGCCGCCAGCGCCTGCCTCGCCTCGCCGTCCTCGACCGCCTGCCGGGTGGCCTCCGCCTCGCGCAGCCGCTCCGCCAGCGCCGCATGGCGCTCGCCCGCCTCGCGGGCCTTCAACGCGGCATCCAGCCGGGCGAGCAGGTCGCGCGTGTCCCGCTCGCCGGTCTCCGCCGCCTCGATCTCGGCCGTGGCCGCCTCGATCGCCGCCACCGCGGCATGGCGCCGGCCCACCGCCTCGCCGCGCGAGCGCTCGGCGCCGGAAAGCTTCTCCCCCAGCGCCTGCGCCGCTCCGAGCGCCGCCTGGAAGCGGGTGAGATCGCGTTGCGCCCCGTCGCGCAGTTCGCGGACAAGGCCGAGTTCGGCCTCGGCGACCCGCAGCGTCTCGCCCTGCGCCTTGGCGGCATCGAACGCCGCCTGCGCCGCCGCCACCGCCTGGCGCCGCGCCTGCCGCTCGTCGGGAATCTCCAGTTCGGCAAGCCGCTTCGCCGCGACGGCGCGGCGGTCCAGCGCCTCGCGCAGGGCCCTGACGTCGTCCGCCAGCCGCTGCTCCTGTGCCACGAGCCGGTCGCGCGCCTCAATGGCGGCGGCGTAGCGCCCGCCGGCCTTGGGGCGGCCGGTGGCGGTGACGAGTTCGGCCAGCGCCTCCTGCGTCGCCGCCATGATCTCGGCCATGCGCCGGCCGCCGGTAACCGCCTCCACCTCGCCCTGCACGGATTCCAGCAGGCTCGCGCGCACCTGCTTCTCGCTGTCCTCTTCCGAGCGGCTGCGCTTCTCTATGCCGGTGATGCCCTGGCGCACCCAGAGCAGGCCGGCCGGCCCCGCCGTGCCGCCCTTGATCAGGCCGGCGATGAAGTTCTCGGCCTGGTCCGCCTGCGCCACCAGCCGGCCGCTCGCCAGATCGGTGACGCGGGCGAAACGCCCGCCATAATATTGCTTGGTGATGCGGAAGCGGCCCTCGGCGGTCGCGATGTCGGCCTCCACCAGCGGGCTGCCGCCGCTATAGGGGCGCAGCTTCTGCACATCGCCCGGCGTGCCGGAATGGGACTGGAAGAACAGCGCGTGCAGCGCCTCGAAGCTGGTCGACTTGCCGAACTCGTTGGCGGCGCACAGCACGTTGACGCCGTCGCCGATGCCCTCGATGGCCACGCCGCGATTGGCGAAGCGCTTGACGTTGAACAGCCGCAGCGCCTCGATCTTCATGGCGTCACCGGGGTGTCCGAGGACGGCCGGGCGTAGGCATAAAGCCGCGCCAGCGCCGCGCTCGCCACGGCACGCTCGGCGGCGGAGAGGCTGGCATCCTGCGTCTCGGCGAGCAGCGCATTGGCTGCCTCGCGCAGCGCCCCGGCGCGGTCGATCAGGTCGAGATCGCCCGGTTCGCAGCCGGTGGCGAGTCCGGCATCGTCCAGAGTCAGCAAGGCGAAATCCGGCGCTGCGTCCTCGATCGCCCGCGCCAGCGCCGCATGTCCCTCAAGCCGGGTGCGCCCGGTCGCGACCACGCGGGCGAGGGTCTGGCGGCGGCATCGCGCCTCCGGCAGCAAGGCCGCCAGTGCCGGCACCGGATCGTCGCCCTCCAGCAGATGCAGGTCGAGTTCGCGCCAGGCGAAGCTGGCCGTGGGCAGGGCCGTCACCTGCGGCAGGGCAGCGGGGCCGGCAAGGCTCACCAGCAGCGCCTCGCCGGGGCGCTCATGCTTGAACCGGTCGGGCTCGGGGGTGCCGCAGTAGCGGGTGCGCGGATCGACCTCCACCGCGCCGTGCCAGTCGCCGAGCGCGAGATAGGCGAGGCCGGCCCGCCGCGCCCGGTCGGGCGCGATGACATCGCCCGCCACCGCGTCCTCGGAGAAGCTGCGGATCGCGCCATGGGCGAGGCCGAGGCGCGCCGTGCCCTCGGGCGTGGCCTCCGCGTCCATCCATTCGGTCAGGTCGCGGCCCGGTCGCCTTGTGGTGCAGGGGGCGGGCAGCAGCACCACGCCCGGCGCCAGTTCCATCGGGCGCGGCTCGATGGCGAGGATCACATTGTCCGGCGCCTCCGCTCTCAGCGTCGTCCAGAGCGGCGTCGCCTGGAGAGAATCATGGTTGCCGGGCAGGATGACCCAGCGCAGCGGCGCGTGGTGGCGCATCTCGGCAAGTGCCTGCCGGCGCACATCCGGCGCCGGGGTCTCGGTGTCGAAACTGTCGCCGGCGAGCAGGATGGTGCCGGCGCCCTGGTCCCGCGCGTGCTGCGCCAGCCGGCCGATCACCGCATGCCGCGCCTCGCGCAGCCGGCCCGGCAGGTCGCCTTCGAAATTGCCGAAACGCTTGCCCAGATGCAGGTCGCTCGAATGGATGAAACGGAACATGGCTGGCCGGCGATCTGAGGCGGTGAGGACGGGCGGGCGCACAGGCTCCGGCGGCGGGGCGCGCCGACGCGCCGGTGCTGCTGCTATTGCACGCTTTTCCGACCGCCGGCCACATCTTCCGCGACCTGACCCCGCCTCCGGCCGTCCGCCTCCGGCCAGACCCGCGCGTCGCCGAGGCGATGTCGGCACAGTTGTCAGGCATGGCAGCCGGGCACGGGACAGGCGACGCCGGCGCGCCAACCCTCCCGTGCCACCTCGTCTGACGCAAGCGCAGTGGCGCCTGCCTCAGTTCTTCACCGTCTCTTCAAGGAAGAAGCGGCCCAGCGGGTTCTGGTGGAAGTTCTCGATGTTCTTGCGGGTGACGTTGATATAGGGGCTGTAATAGAGGTCGATCCAGTTGACGTCGCCCTTGGCCAGCTTCTGCAGCGTGACATACATCGCCTCGCGCTTGGTCGGGTCGGTTTCCAGCCGCGCGGCTTCCACCAGCGCCTTGACCTCGTCGTTCTTGTAGCGGGTCATGTAGTTCATGTTGGTGTCGTGGCCGAGCACGAAGGTGGTCTTCTGGTCCGGGTCGAGAATGTCGTTGGTCCAGTACATGACCGAGATGTCGTAGTCGCCGTTGACCAGCATGTCCCAGCTCTGGCTGGGGTCGACCTTCTGCAGGTTGACGGTGACGCCGGCCTGGGCGAGCTGCTGCTGGATGAGGACGGCGATCTGCTCGTCGGTCTCCTTGCCGGCATTGACGATGTAGTTCAGCGTCAGGTCCGAGGCGCCGGCGTCGGCCAGCATCTTCTTGGCCTTCTCCGGGTCGTAGGGGCGCTGGAGATTGTCGGCGTAGTGGTAGAGCGAGCCCTTCGGAATGTAGGAATAGGCCACCTCGCCGAGGCCGAAGGTGGCGGCGTCGACGATCGCCTTCTTGTCGATGGCCATGTCCAGCGCCTCGCGCACCTCCTTCTTGGCCAGCGGGCCGTGCTCATGGTTGATCAGCATGTGGTCCTCGCGGGTCGAGGGATCGCTGATCACCTTCAGGTCGGGGTTGGTCTTCAGCTCGGCGACGCGCGAGAACGGCACGGTGATGGCGGCATCGACCTCGCCGGCCTGGATCTTCAGCATGCGGGTATTGTCGTCGGGAATGACCAGCCATTCCACGCCGTCGAGGCTCACCTTGTCGGCGTCCCAGTAGTTCGGGTTCTTCTTCAGGATGACGCGGTCGCCGCGGCGCCACTCGGCCAGGCTGAAGGCGCCGGAGCCGACCGGATTCTCCGCGAAGGTGTCGGCATTCGCGCCCTCGACCAGCTTCTTCGGCAGCACCGAGGCGTTGGGCAGCGCCATCATCGACAGGAACGGCACCGACTTGCTCTTGAGCTTGACCACCAGGGTCTTGGGATCGGTGGCGGTGGCGGTGTCGATGATGGTGAAGCTGTCCGACCAGAGCGAGCCCTTGTCGTCGCGGATGCGGGTCAGCGAGAAGGCGGCGTCCTCGGCGGTCACCGGCGCCCCGTCGGAGAACTTGGCGTCGCGCAGCTTGAACGTGTAGGTCAGGCCGTCATCGGAGACGGTCCAGCTCTCGGCGAGGCCGGGCACCAGCTTGGTGCCGGTGGCATCCACCCGCACCAGCACGTCGAACACGTTGGAGAACACCCAGTTGTCGACATTCTGCGCCGACTTGATCGGGTCGAAGGTGGTCGAATCCTCGTTGCGCGCGATGGTGAGCACGCCGGCGGCATGGGCAAAGCTGGTGGACAGCGAAAGGAGCGCGGCAAAAGCCGCGAGGCGGGACTTCCTGAATGCGGTTTTCATGTCGTTCTTCCTCTGGAGGGTCAGGCGGTGAGGGCGCCCGCCGGCGGCGCGTGCAGCGGCCGGTCGGGGTCGATGTCGGGGATCGCGGCGATCAGGGCGGCGGTGTAGGCCTCGCGCGGGTGTTCGAACACCTCGGCGCAGGCGCCTTCCTCGACGATCCGGCCGTGATGCATAACCACCACCCGCTCGCACAGGTGGCGCACGATGGCGAGGTCATGGGCGATGAAGACGAGGGTCAGGTCCATGGTCGCCACCAGCCGCCGGAACAGGTCGACGATCTGCGCCTGGATGGTGACGTCGAGCGCGGCGACGCATTCGTCGGCGACGATCAGCCGGGGTTCCACCGCCAGCGCCCTCGCGATGCCGGCGCGCTGGCACTGGCCGCCGCTGAGCTGGCGCGGGCGGCGCCCGGCGAGGCCGGGATCGAGTTCCACGAGGCGCAGTAACTCCTCGACCCGGGCGGGAATGGCCGCGCGCGCAACCTTGCCCTGCACCCGCAGCACCTCGGCCAGCGTCTCGCCGATGGTGAGGCGCGCATTGAGCGAGTTGAACGGGTCCTGGAACACCATGGCGGCCTGGCGCCGCATCTTGGCGAGGGTGGCGTCCCGCTTCAGCCGCAGGCTGTCGCCGTCGAAGCTGACGTGGCCGTCGGAAATCGGGGCCAGGCCGAGCATGGCGCGCGCCAGGGTCGACTTGCCCGATCCGCTCTCGCCGACGATGCCCACGGTCTCGCCCGGCATGATCCGCAGCGAAACCCCGGCGACGGCGCTGAAGCTGCGCCGCCGGCCGAACAGCCCGCCGCTCACGGGGTAGCGCACATGGAGGTCGTCGATCTCCATCAGCGGGCGGCGCGGCGGGGCCGGTGGCGCCGGCGGCTCGGTCGGTGCGGCCTCGTCCATGGACGGATGGCTGGCAATCAGCGCCTGCGTATAGGGGTGCTGCGGCCGGGCGAGGAGGTCGCGCTTGGGGCCCTGTTCCACCAGTTCCCCCTGCCGCATCACGGCGATGCGGTCGCAGGTCTGGGCAACGACGCCGAGGTCGTGGGTGATGAGGATGATGGAGAGGCCGCGCTGGTCCCGCAGGTCCATCAGCAGCTTGAGTATCTGCGCCTGGATGGTGACGTCGAGCGCGGTGGTGGGCTCATCGGCGATCAGGATATCGGGGTCGCAGGCCAGCGCCACCGCGATCATCGCGCGCTGGCGCATGCCGCCGGAGAATTCGTGGGGGTAGCTGGCGAATTGCCGCGCCGGGTCGGTGAAGCCCACCTGCGTCATGATGGCGATGGCTTCGGCCTTCGCCGCCTTGCGGCCGAGCTTGCGGTGGAACATCAGCCCCTCGGCGATCTGGTCGCCGACGCGCATGACCGGGTCGAGATGGCTCGACGGGTTCTGGAAGATCATGCCGATCTTGGCGCCGCGCAGGGCACCCATGTCGGCCTCGCTCAGGCTGAGCAGGTCGCGCCCCGCCATCACGGCGGTGCCGCCGGTAACGGCAAGCGCGCGCGAGGGAAGCAGTTGCACCAGCGAGCGGCAGAACAGGCTCTTGCCCGATCCGCTCTCGCCGACCAGGCCGAGAATCTCGCCCTTGCCGAGGTCGAGCGAGACGCGGGAGAGCAGGGCACGCTGGCCCTGCGCGCCACGGACGACGACGGTGAGGTCGCGGACGGAGAGCAGCGGTGCGCCGGGGGTGGGGGTGCTCACTCGTGGACCCCCATGATTTCGCCGAGCGCGTCGCCGATCATCGAGAAGCCGAAGGCGAGGAAGACGATGGACAGGCCGGGAAACAGCGTGATCCACCACGCCTGCGACAGGAAGGCCTGGCCTTCTGCGACCATGATGCCCCATTCGGCGGTGGGCGGCTGCACGCCGAGCCCGAGATAGGAGATCGCCGCGCCCGACAGCAGCACCAGCACCGCGTCGGACATGCAGAACACCAGCGAGCCCGCCACCGAATTGGGCAGCAGGTGGCGGAACAGCACGCGCGAGCGGGAGAAGCCGAGGCTCACTGCCGCCACCGCGTAATCGGCGTTCTTCAGCACCAGGATCTGCGCCCGGATCAGCCGCGCATAGGACACCCAGCCGACCAGCGCCATGGCGATGTAGAAGCTGGAAAGGCCCGGCCCGAGAATGGCGATGATCGAGAGCATCAGCACGAGGAACGGGAAGGCGAGGATGATGTCGATCAGCCGCATCAGCACCGCGTCGACGAGGCCGCCGAAGAAGCCGGCCAGCGCCCCGATCACCGTGCCGATGACGAGCGGGAAGAACACCCCGATCACCGCCATCTGCAGGTCCACCCGCGCGCCGTAGATGATGCGCGAGAGGATGTCGCGGCCGAAATTGTCGGTGCCGAACGGATGGGCGAGGGACGGCGCCTGCAGCCGCGCCGCCGCGTCCTGGTAGATCGGGTCGGCGGGCGCGATCAGCGGCGCGGCGAGGGCGGCCAGCGCGAACAGGCCGACGATGGCGAGCCCGGCGACCAGCGTGGGGTTGAGCGGGCGGGGGAGGGCGGGCGCGCTCACAGCTTCACCCTGGGGTCGACGAAGACGGTGGCGATGTCGGCGAGGAAGTTCACCAGCACGGTGGCGCAGGCAAACACCATGGCGACGCCCTGCACCACCATGTAGTCGCGCGAGAAGATGGCCCGCACCAGCAGTTGCCCCATGCCCGGCACGGCGAAGATGCTCTCGATCACCACCGTGCCGCCGATCAGCCAGCCGATATTGACCGCCAGCAGGTTGATCGAGGGGGCGATGGAGTTGGGCAGCACATGGCGCCAGAACACGATGTGCTCCGGCATGCCGCGGGCGCGGGCGGCGGTCGCGACATCCGATTTCAGCCAGTCGACCATGGCCGCGCGCAGCGAGCGCAGCAGCACGGTGGACAGCGACAGCGCGATGGTGAGCGAGGGCAAAGCGAGGTGGAGGAGCTTCTCGCCCAGCGTGTCGCCATAGCCGGAGACCGGAAACAGCGGAAACCTCACCGCCAGCAGCATCATCAGCATCAGCCCGAGCCAGAACGGGGGGAAGCCGATGCCGAAGGTGGAGACGATGCGGATCGCATGGTCGACCGGCCGGCCCTGGTTGCGGGCGGCGAGCGCGGCGAGCGGCACCGCGATGAGGATGGAGAGCAGCACGCTGCACAGCACCAGCGCGAAGGTCGGCTCGATGCGGGTCGCGATCAGCCGCAGCACGTCGATCTTGTAGACGATCGAGGTGCCCATCTCGCCATGGGCGAGGTTGCGCAGGAAGTAGACATATTGCAGCCACAGCGGCTCATCGAGCCCGTACTGGGCCCGGATATTGGCGATCGCGGTCGGGGTGGCGCGCGCGCCCAGCAGCACGCGGGCGGGGTCGCCCGGGATCATCCGCACCAGTATGAAGGTGATGAGGCTGACGCCGAACACCACCGGCACGAATTGCAGCGGGCGCGTGAGGATGAAGGAGTAGCGGTGCATCTCTATCGCGATACGCTGGCGAGGAAGTCGAGCAAAGGCGGGTAGTAGCCCGCCGGATTTTCGTAGAACGGCATGTGGCTGGCATTGGCCACCACATTGATGCGCGCATCCGGCAGCGCGTTGTTCATCTTCATGGCGCAGGCCGGGGTCAGTTCGTCGCGCTCGCCCACCACGACGAGGGTCGGCACGGTGATGCCAGGCAGGTCGGGAATGCGGTTCCAGTCCTTCAGATTGCCGGTATAGAGGAACTCGTTCGGCCCCTGCATGGTCATGTACGGGCCCATGTTCCAGTCGGACAGCGAGCGCTGCACCGGCGCCGGCCATTGCGCCAGCCGGCAGACGTGGCGGTAGTTCAGCAGGGTGATGGCGGCCTGGTATTCGGGATGGTCGAAACTGCCGGCCGCCTCGTGCTTCTGCATCATCGCCACCGTTTCCGGGCCGAGCGCGGCGCGCAGCTTCTCCAGTTCGCTCACCAGGTGCGGCATGTCCGCCACCGTGTCGGCGAGGATCAGGCTTTTCAGCGCCTGCGGGTAGGCGAGGGCGTAGTCGATGGCGAGCCAGCCGCCCCAGCTATGGCCGAGCAGGTGCACCTTGCCGAGGCCGAGCGCGGTGCGCACCGTCTCGGTCTCCTCGACATAGCGCCCGATGGTCCACAGCGCCGGGTCGGTCGGCCGGTCGGCGGCGCCGGTGCCGAGCTGGTCGAAGGCGACGACGCGGTAGCCATGGTCGATCAGGCAGGAATGCGCCTCGCGCAGATAGTCGCAGGGCAGGCCCGGGCCGCCATTGAGCAGCAGCACGGTTTCCTCGCCGGCGCCGAACAGATAGGCGACGACGCGGTGCGTGCCCACCATTACCTCACGCCGCTCATGCGGCTCGATCTCACGCCACATTGCTTCGGCCCGTCCCTGCTCAACAAAAAGGCATGCTCAATTCCTAGAGAAATCGGGAGTCCAAACCAGCTATAAGAAGTGATAGGTTGCACCCCGCAGACCGGAGAAGGACGCGCGGCCATGGGTGCCGACATCGGGACCATTGAGCAGCGGCTCGGCGCCGCATCCACGCTGGGCGCACGGGTCGACCTGCTGTTCGAGGCGATGGCCGATTTCGGCTTCGATGCGCTGATCTACGACTATACCCCGGCACGCTACGATCTGCATGGCGAGCAGATGCTGCCCTCGGTGCTGGAATTGCGCAATGTCGACGAGACCATGCGCGACTACTGGTTCGATCGCGGCTATTTCCGCCTCGACCCGGTGCAGAAGGTGGCGCTGGGCACCACGCGGCCCTTCGTGTGGAACTATGACCCCCGGGCCGAAACGCTGATCCGCGGCTTCATGAACGAGGACAGCGCCCCGGTGGCCGATTTCCTCGCCGCGCGGGGGCTGAGCGCCGGCGTCACCGTGCCGGTGCACATGCCGGGCGGCGACTATGCCACCGTAACCGGCATACGCTGCGGCGACGGGCGCTTCGCCGAACGCGACGCGCCGGGCTGCCTCGGTGATTTCGGCCTGCTCGCCCACCTGTTCCAGCACGCGGCGACGACCGTGCTGCGCGAGGATCGCCGGCTCGACGGGCTGCCCCGGCTGACCGCCCGCGAGCGCGAATGCCTGCGCCACGCCGCCGAGGGGCTCTCGGCCAAGGAGATTTCCCGCCTGCTCGGCCGCTCGGTGCCGACGGTGGTGATGCATCTCAACGCCGCCATGCGCAAGCTGGAGGCGAAGAACCGCACCCAGGCGGCGGTGCGCGCCGCGCGGCTGCGCCTGCTCGACTGATGCGCCGGTCCCGGCCTCTCTTCGCCTATCATTCCTTATAGCTGCCGCCTCCCGGCGCGACTGCCTATCCTCCCGGCCATCGAAGGACGGCCGCAGGAGAGAACCGGCATGAACGCGCTGGCGAGCGTGGAAGGGCGCATGCCCTTCCGGGGATACGAGACCTGGTACCGGGTGACGGGCGATCTCGACGGCGGGCGCCTGCCGCTGGTGGTGGCCCATGGCGGGCCGGGCTGCACCCATGACTATGTCGATTCCTTCAAGGGCATCGCCGCGCTCGATGGCCGCGCGGTCATCCATTACGACCAGCTCGGCAATGGCCACTCCACCCATCTGCCGGAGAAGGGTCCGGAGTTCTGGACCGTCGACCTGTTCCTGGCGGAACTCGATGCCCTGCTCGCCCATCTTGGCATTGCGCCGCGCTACGCCTTTCTCGGCCAGTCCTGGGGCGGGATGCTGGGCGCCGAGCACGCGGTGCGCCGGCCGCAGGGTCTCAAGGCCCTCATCATCGCCAATTCGCCCGCCAACATGCACACCTGGGTGGCCGAGGCCAACCGGCTGCGCCGCGAACTGCCGGCCGAGGTGCAGGCGACGCTGCTCGCCCACGAGGCCGCCGGCACGCTGACTGACCCGGACTACATCACGGCCTCGCGGGTGTTCTACGACCGGCATGTCTGCCGCGTCACGCCCTGGCCGGAGGAGGTCGCCCGCACCTTCGCGGCGATGGACGCGGACAACACCGTCTACCGCCACATGAACGGGCCGACCGAGTTCCACGTCATCGGCACGATGAAGGACTGGACCATCGAGGACCGGCTTCACGCCATCATGGCGCCGACGCTGCTGATCTCCGGCGCCCATGACGAGGCGACGCCGGAGGTGGTGCGGCCCTATGTCGAGAAGGTGCCGGGATGCCAGTGGGTGCTGTTCCCGGAGTCCAGCCACATGCCGCATGTGGAGGAGAAGGAGGCCTGCCTGCGCGCGGTGTCCGACTTCCTCGTCGGCCACGACTGACGGCAGCCACCACTGACGCGCCCGCCAGAGCCGCGCCCCCGTCAGGTGATGCAGCCGCGCGCCGGCACCGGCCAGCGTTCGAGCCGCCCGTCGTCCAGCGCGTACACCGCGTCCACCATGTTGGTGACCACGCAGGCATGGTTGGGCACGATGCGCACGGTCTCGCCGACCGCAAGCCCGATCGGCCCCTCGTTGACCAGCCGGCCGTGCTCCTCGGAGAGCTGGTCGATGGCGATGTCCGGCCGGCCGAGCACATGGCCATAGCCGCTGAGCCCGAGCAGGTCGGAGGTCAGCGTCTTTGACCCGGCATCGATGATAGCGCGGCCCGGCGCCGGCACCGAGACGACGGTGGCGAGCACGGTGAGGGCGCAGTCGTCCCAGCCGCAGACGCCGCGCTCCACCAGCGAGCGGTCATTGTAGACATAGGTGCCGGGGCGGTATTCCGTGGTCACCGGCGCCTCGGCCGCCTGCATCATCGAGGGCGTGCCGCCGGAGGTGATGACCGGCACGGCAAGGCCGCCGGCCTCGATCCGCGCCTTCGCCTCCACCATGAACGCCTCGACCGCCGCCGCGCCGCCGGCCGGGGGATAGGTCATCAGCCCGCCGAAGACGAGGCCCGGCGATGCGGCGATGACCTGTGCGAGGGCGGCCGCGCGTTCCGGCCGGTCGACCCCGCAGCGCCGGGCGCCGGTGTCGCACTCCACCAGCACGGCGAGCGGCTTCGGCTCCGGGGCGAAGGTGGCGGAGAGGCCGGCGATCACCGCCTCGCTGTCGGCCACCACCGACAGCGCGACCCGCCGTGCCAGCGCCGCGAGGCGGGCGAGCTTGCCTGCGCCGACAATGTTGTAGGTGATCAGTACGTCGCCGATCTCCGGCGCGCCGGCGACCATCGCCTCGGCCTCGGAGACCTTCTGGCAGGTGATGCCGACCGCGCCGGCCGCCAGCTGCATCCGCGCGACGGGTGGCAGCTTGTGGGTCTTGATGTGCGGGCGGACCTTCAGCCCATGCGCGTCGGCATAGGACTGGAAGCGCGCGATATTGCGCCGGACCACCGCGAGATCGACCAGCACCGCCGGCGTTTCGGGCAGGGGTGAAGGGGGCTGCGTCACAGTCATGCACATTCTCGCCAGCTCGATGGCCCGGGGCGGACGGGGTTGCGCCGTCGTCCCGATGTTTGATCTTGACAAGCTATGCGGCGCGAGGGTGAATACGTCAATCCATTAGATTGGACGTATATCCAATATATTGGACAACGCAAAACGCAACCACGGGGAACTGGCATGAGCGCGAATCTTCGCGCCGGCGTCATGGCGCTGGCTTCGATACTTCTTCTGTCCGGCGCGGCTGTCGCGCAGGATGCCGGCAGCACGCTCGACAAGGTGCTGGCGCGCGGCACGCTGGTCATGGGCACCGGCTCGACCAACGCGCCCTGGCACTTCAAGAGCGCCGACGACACGCTGCAGGGTTTCGATGTCGACATGGGCCACATCATCGCCAAGGCGCTGTTCAACGACCCCGCCAAGGTCGAGTTCGTGAACCAGTCCTCCGATGCCCGCATTCCCAACATCACCACCGGCAAGGTCGACATCACCTGCCAGTTCATGACGGTCACCGGCGCGCGCGCCCAGCAGGTCGCCTTCACCATTCCCTATTACCGTGAAGGCGTCGGCCTGATGATGAAGGCCGACGGACCCTACAAGGACTATGCCGCGCTGAAGGCGGCCGGCTCCAAGGTCACCGTCGCGGTGCTGCAGAACGTCTATGCCGAGGACCTGGTGCACGCGGCGCTGCCCGAGGCCAAGGTCGACCAGTACGACGCGCAGGATCTGATCTATCAGGCGCTGAACTCCGGCCGCGCCGAGGCGGTCGCCACCGACCAGTCGTCGATCGGCTGGTTCATGATCCAGAATCCCGGTCGCTATGTCGACGCCGGCTATGGCTGGGGTCCGCAGACCTATGCCTGCGCGGTGAAGCGCGGCGACCAGGATTGGCTCAACTTCGTCAACACCGCCCTGCACGAGGCGATGACCGGCGTCGAGTTCGACACCTATGCCAAGTCCTTCAAGACCTGGTTCGGCAAGGACCTGCCGCCGCCGCAGATCGGCTTCCCGGTCGAGTACAAGTGAGCCGGGCCGGCTTCTAGAACCGGGGGGCGGGGCGTTCGCCCGCGCCGTCCTCCGCTCTTTCGCCTGCGCCTGCGCCGGCCGTTTCGGGAAATTCCATGGGCTACACGCTCAACTTCGCTGCGGTCTGGCGCAGCTTCGATCTGCTGCTCGGCGGGCTGCTGCTCAGCCTCCAGCTGGCGGCGGTGGCGCTGGTCATCGGCGCGGCGATCGGGCTGGTGCTGGCTTTCGCGCTGGTCGGCGGCAGCGCCGTGCTGCGCCGGCCGGCCCAGCTCTACGTCACGGTGATCCGCAATCTGCCGATCCTCGTGCTGATCCTGTTCACCTATTTCGCGCTGCCCCAGCTCGGCGTGCGGCTCGACAAGATCGCGAGCTTCGTGCTGACGCTGGCGGTCTATTCCGGCGCCTATCTCGCCGAGGTGTTCCGGGCCGGGCTGCTGTCGGTGCCGCGCGGGCTGAAGGAGGCGGGGCTCGCCATCGGCCTCACGCCGATGCAGATCCGCACCTCCATCGTCATTCCGCTGATGGTCCGCAACGTGCTGCCGTCGCTGTCCTCGACGCTGATCTCGCTGTTCAAGGACACCTCGCTGGCCGCCGCCATCGCGGTGCCGGAACTCACCTTCGAGGCGCGCAAGATCAATGTCGAAACCTTCCGCGTGATCGAGGTGTGGATGGTGACGTCGGCACTTTATGTCGCCACCTGCGCGGTGCTCGCGGCGCTGATGCGCGCCGTCGAGCGGCGCCTGGCCCTACCGAAGTGAGGCGGCGGCGATGCACGACCTGCTGACGAACGACCTGCTGATGTTCGCCAACGAGCTATGGATCGCCCGCCTCGCCCTGCTGAAGGGGCTCGGCGTCACCGTCTCGATCTCGCTGCTGTCGATTCTCGCCGGCTCGGTTGCCGGCGTCGGCCTCGGGCTCGGCCTCGTCTATGGCAACCGGCTGCTGCGCCTGCTGCTGCGCGGCTACACCGACATCGTCCGCGGCACGCCGGTGCTCGTGCTGGTGCTGGCGAGCTACTACATCTTCTCCACCGTCGGGCTCGATCTCGGCCCGTTCCAGGCCGGCGTGCTGGCGCTGGCGGTGTTCTGCTCGTCCCATGTCGGGGAGATCCTGCGCGGCGCGCTGCAGGCGCTTCCCGCCGGCCAGACCGAGGCGGCGAAGGCGATCGGGCTGACCTTCGGCCAGACCTTCGCCAGCGTGCTGTGGCCGCAGGCGCTGCGGCAGATCCTGCCGACCTGGGTCAACACCGCCGCCGAGATGGTGAAGGCCTCGACCCTGCTGTCGGTGATCGGCGTCGCCGAGCTGCTGCTGCGCACGCAGGAGATCATCTCGCGCAATTTCATGAGCCTCGAATTCTATTTCTTCGCCGGCTTCCTCTACTTCCTGATCAATTTCGGCATCGAGCGGCTCGGCAAGTTCGTCGAGCGCAAGACCGCCGTGCCGTCCTGAAGGCGCTCTTCAATGACCAAGCCGCTTCTCGAAATACAGGGCCTGCGCAAGCAATACGGCGCCGTCGAGGTGCTGAAGGGCGTCGACTGCACCATGCGGCAGGGGGAGGTGATCGCCATCATCGGCTCCTCCGGCTCGGGCAAGACCACCATGCTGCGCTGCATCAACATGCTGGAGGAGTTTCAGGGCGGGCGCATCCTCATCGACGGCGATGCGATCGGCTATGACGAGATCGCCGGCGCACGCCGCCGCAAGGGCGAGAAGGAGATCGCCCGCCAGCGCGCGCTCACCGGCATGGCCTTCCAGCAATTCAACCTGTTCCCGCATATGAGCGCGGCGCAGAACGTGATGCTGGGCCTGGTCAAGGTGAAGAAGATGGGGCGCGACGAGGCGCGCGCGCTGGCCGAGGGCTGGCTCGACCGTGTCGGCCTGGCCGCCCGCGCCGACCATTATCCCGGCCAGCTCTCCGGCGGCCAGCAGCAGCGCGTCGCCATCGCCCGCGCCATCGCCATGAACCCCCGCCTCATGCTGTTCGACGAGGTGACCTCGGCGCTCGACCCCGAACTGGTGGGCGAGGTGCTGCAGGTGATCAAGGCGCTCGCCGCCGAGGGCATGAGCATGCTGCTCGTCACCCACGAGATGCGCTTCGCCTATGAGGTCGCCTCGCGCGTCATCTTCATGAACAAGGGGGTGATCGGCGAGGAGGGCGACCCCAAGGAGATGTTCGTGCGGCCGCAGACCGAGCGGCTGGTCGAGTTCCTCAAATCCTCCAGTTTCCAGTAGAAAAGCAGGTACGCATGACCATCATCCGTTACGGCGCCGGCGAAGTCGGCGCAGGCGGCCAGAAGCTGCCCTTCGCCCGCGCCACCCAGGCCAATGGCTGGCTCTACGTCTCCGGCCAGGTGGCGATGGAGAAGGGCGAGATCGTGCGCGGCGGCATTGTCGACGAGAGCCGCAAGGCGATCGAGAACATGATCGCCATTCTCCACGAAGCCGGCTATGGGATCGAGGACATCGTGCGCTGCGGCGTATGGCTCGACGACCCGCGCGACTTCTGGAGTTTCAACGGCGTCTATGCCGCGTATTTCACCGACAACCCGCCGGCCCGTGCTTGCGTACAGTCGCGCATGATGGTCGATTGCAAGGTGGAGATCGATTGCATCGCCTTCCGCGCGGACAAGATGTGATGCCGGCCGCCGTCCCGTCCGGCCTCGGGCGGGGCGGCGCAGCGCGGGCAGGGGAGTGGCAATGAGCGACAGGGAGCCGGTGCGGCAGGACGGGCTCGCCGTCAGCGGCGGCAAAGGGGCGGGCCGGGATGTCGGCAAGGACGCCGGAAAGCGTAGCCGCGGCCTCGACCGCGCTTTCGAGATCCTCGAATTCCTGCGCCGCCGCCGCCAGCCGCTGCGTCCCAACGAGATCGCCGCCGAGATGGGCGGCCCCCGCTCGTCGGTCTACGAGCTGGTCAACCTGCTGCTGCGCCACGGCATGCTGGAATATTCCGGCGGCGACGGACGGGTGTTCCTCGGCCGCCGGCTGTATTTCCTCGGCACCGCCTATTCCGCCCGGTTCGACCTGATGCGCGAGAGCGCCGCGCTGCTCCAGCGGCTCGCCGAGGAGACCCGCGAGACCGCGCAGATGTGCATGCTCGACGGCAACAAATACACCGTCGCCATGATGCGCGAGGGCCTGCGCCCGTTCCGCATCTCCTCCGATGTCGGCGAGACCGTGCCGATCCCGTGGACCGCCTCGGGGCGGCTGCTGGTCGGCCATATGAGCGACGAGGAAATCCTCGCCTTCATCCCGCCGGAGGATTTCGTGCTGCCGAACGGGCGGCTGCTGGAGCCGGCGCAGTTCATCGCCGAGGCCCGGCGCGCCGGGCAGGACGGTTTCTTCACCTTCAACAGCACGGTGGAGAATTTCACCTATTGCTTCGCCGTGCCTGTCTATCAGGCCGACAGCGCCTGCATCGCCACGCTGTGCCTGGTGACCCCGCGCGAGGACGGGCTGCGCCACCGCGACGCCTATCTCGGCCGGCTCCTCGCCGCGGCCGGCGAACTCTCCGAGCAACTCGGCTATTCCCCAGGCGGTGCCGCCCCGGCGCGGCAGGGGGCGGCCCCCGGCGGCGCGCGGCCTTGAATGCCATAGGCTGAGGCACGCCCGGCCGGGCGCCGGGGCGGAAGCCCCGGCCAAGGCTGGCTTGTCCTCTTCCGGCGCCCGGGAGACCGCCCGCGATTTCGCGACAGCCTGTCCGGCGGAGCCGGGCTGGGTGGCAGCCTCCGCACCCCGCCGCCACGCCGGTCATGAAAGCGTGGCCAAATAAGATTGTAAATATTGACGATACAACTCTAAGGTGCAATGGTGCCGTCATTGGCAGGTGGTGGCCCGGGGACAATGGATGCCGAGGATACCTGTAGATCCGGCGAAGGCTGACGGCCTGCTCGTCTATCTGCCGCAGGCGGGGGCCGCTCCGCCACCCGGCACGCCCCACGCCCATTGGGACCAGGCGGAGTTCAAGGACATCCACCTGCCGCCGCCGGGCGCCGACTATCGCTACGTCGCGAGCACCGGGCCGCTCTTCGTGAATGAGCCGGCTTTCGAGGACGTGAGGCAGGGCAGTATCGGCGATTGCTATCTTCTGTCCGCCATCAACGCGCTGATCAGGAGGAAGCCGAAATCGATCCCCGACATGATCGGCGCCGATGCCGATCATGTGCATGTCCGTTTCCACGTGCCGCACGCCGGCGCGACGTCTCCCGTCATCGTGCGTGTGCAGCGGACGATACTGCATGCCGTCGTCAAGGGTCAGAATGTTCCACTGCAGCAACACAAGGCGGATTGGGTTTACTTCATCGAGAAGGCGTATGCCTTTCTCAGGGCTTACTATCTGCAGCCGATATTGCAGGAAGACCTGGTCAAGCTGCCGAATCCGCCGCCGCCGCAACCGCTGCCACCGCCCTCCCTGCCGCCCTGGCCGTTCCAGAACGTCGCGCGGCCGCCCGTGGCTTCCGCCGATAGACGCTATGCCTGCACCTATCTGGAAGCGCTCGCTTCCGGCGTGACGCATAGAGCCTATGAGCATCTCGCAGGTGGAACGTCGGATGTGATTTCGCCGGCGGTGACCATAACCGGTATTAACGGGCCCGTTACAATGAATACGAGCGTCTTCCGCTGCGAGTTGCTTCGCTCGATGCTCGACGAGAGCTACCTGTCGCCGCTGCATAAGGATTGGCGGCCGATTCTGGGCACGTTTCTCACGACGGCGGGCAAGAAGACCAACTATATCATGGTCCCGCTCCCGGGGGCCACCGTCGCGGCGCCGTTTTCCGCCGTCGCGGACGAGATACGCGCACACATTCGCACGACCTATGCCAATCGCCGATCGGCCGTGGACAAGTGCCTGGATATAATTTCCAGGAAAATAGAATATATCCAGGAAATGAGACGCGAAGACATCGCGCGCCAGCTCAAGGATATCAAAAGAACCGAAATAAATCTCTCGGCTCACGGCTACAAGCCGGTGAATTTCGAGGGTGTGATCGCCGATTTTGTCGCCAACTCATTCCCGGGGAAGCGGGGAACCGGCGTATATGCGGACTACCAGCTCGATATTTTTCAGAAGATCGAGACAGGGTTGAAGGCCGCGAGTCCGGCGCCGATCTCCGCCGCCTTCGCGGGGACGAAACGCATTCTCGGCACCGAGTCCGACTGGATCGTCTTCAGAAAAAACATCGATTCGGCGAAGAAAGGTCTCGTCGCGGGTCACGCCTACCAGATCGCGGATACGGCGACCATAAAACTGGAGACGACGGCCGGGCGGAGAGATATCCATTTTCTATACATAAGAAATCCATGGAATGACTATGTTCGGCGCTACGTGCCGAAAACGGTCGAGACGGCGGGGGGCCTTCAGGTCGTGTCCCTGTCGGGGAAGATGGTCGAGCAACTCGCCTCCATCCCGGACAATCCGCTCGACATCCTGAAGGCCGAAAGCTTGGGCCTGCAGGATGACGTCAAGAGGCTGGAGGCGGTGGTCTCGCAAGACGCCGATGGGCGCGCCTTCTTCCCCATCGAACTCTCCGACCTGACCAAGTTCTTCGACCAGATCGCGATGTGCTCCTGAAGCAACCGCAGTGTTCTTCCAGCCAACGGGTTGCGACCAACAGTCAGACGAGCAGGGGACGACGCGGATGGCCGGCGGCAATGAAAGGGACGATGCACCTGCGGCGAGGTTCCTGTCCACGATCGACCCCGGGCAGTTCGAGGCTCTTGGCCTCAAGGACCATGGCTGCGATCAACTCGACGCCTGGCTGGCCTCGCTTGCCGAGGGCGGCGGCACGGTCTCGGCCCGGCAGTTCGCTCTGCCGCTGTTCGGCGCCGAGGGCGCGCGGTCGGACGCGACGCGTCTGTTCGTCGCCTCCGGCGAACACCGCGAGGTCTGGCGCCCGGGCGATGCCTATGGCGCGCTCAAGCCGGCGCAGGGCGCGATCGACAAGGCGCTGGGGCTTCGCTCGGTCCGGCTCTGCTACTCCTCCTACGATTTCGCCGCTGTCCGGGGCCTCGCGGGCAGGGTGGGCGCCGAGGACAGGGCGCGCATAGGTGCCCTGTCCCGCCAGCTCGACGCGGACTGGCCGCACGAGACGGCGCCGCTGCGGATCGGCATCAATTTCACCGGCGAGGCGACGTTGTTGCCGGACCTCGACGCCGCGCAGCGCCGGCGCTTCGGGCTGGAGCGCAGCGTGCGCGTCGCCGGCTGCGTCGGCAGGCGGCCGGATGGCCACTGGATCGAGGCCAGCACCGAACTCGCCCCCGAACCGCTGGCGCTGCTGGACGGGCGGCTGTCCGTCGCGCTGGTCCGCGCCTGCGTCGGTGCGGAGCGGGTGAAGCCGGGCGGCGCCACGCCGCAATTCACGCTCGGCCTCGACGGGCGGATCGCGCTCGACCAGCAGGCGCTGGCGGCCTCGATCCGGGTCGATCCCGGCGCGAAGCGGCTGACGCTGGTGGCCGATGCGCCGGACCCGATCAAGGCCGGGGCGCTGGTCAAGGGGCTCGTGCCCGAGATCGAGGCCGCGCTCGGTGGTGCGCTGGGCGCGATGGACACGGTCGTCCCCGGGCTGCGGCGGCTCGAAGTCACCGCGCCGCTGACCGGGCTCGACGGTGGGCGGGTCGCGCTGTGGCTGGACTACTCCGCGCCGTTCACCCTGTTCGATCTGATCCGCTTCACGCCCAGCCTCCGCGCCACGGGGAGCTACAGGGACACCGAACTCGCCTTCGAGGCCGAGCTGAGCGGCATTGGCGAGATCGGCAGCGGCGCCGACATGGTTCGGTTCGAGACCACGCTCTCCCTGCCGGAGGGCACTTTCCGCGCCGGGCTTGCCGAGGGCAGCACGATCTCGCTGCCGGCGGCCTTCGCCGCACGGCTCGATGCCGTGGCCGGCCGGGAGAGCCTGCAATTCGTCGATCTCTCGATCACCGCCAATACGAACGAGGGCAGCTATCGCTTCTCGGTGATCACGGCCGGCTTCCTGCCATTCGCGGTCGGCAGGGGGACCCTGCTGATCGGCGACGTGCGCTTCGAACTCGCCAGGCGGCGGGCGGAGAGCCTCACGGCGCGGCTGGAGGCGACGTTGAGCATCGGCGACGTCGACGCCGACATCCTGATCGACATCGACAACGGGATGAGCGGCACGCTCTCGGTTCCCCGCCTGCCGATCGGCGCCCTTGCCGCCGACCTGCTGCAGATCGCCGCTCCGGAAGAGCTGGCGGCGGTCGAGATCGACGATGTCGAGGTCGCTCTCACGCTCGGCGAGCAGACCTCGTTCGCCTTCTCCGCGACCTCGCAATCGCCGTTCGCCCTTGCCGGGCTCACCGCCACCCTGGCGACGTTGGAGGTCCGCCATGAGGGAGCGCTGTCGCTCAAGGGCAAGGGGAAGATCCGGTTCGACGCCACCGAGGTGGCGCTCGACCTCGAATATGCCAACGAGAACTGGAACTTCCGGTTCGGCGCCGACACCCGCTTCGATCTCGGCAAGGCGCTCGGCCCGCTCGCCTCGGAAATCGGATTCGAGCCGCCCTTGCCGCCGGACAGCGTCGTCGTCACCCGGGCCGCCGGCGCGCTGCGCCTCGGCGCCGAGGGCACCCGCATCGCGCTGAACTTTGAATTCAAGATCAATGGCGGTGATTTCCGCCTGACGCTGGTGGCGGCGCGACTTGCCGCGAACCCGGCATCGGGCTGGGACTACAGCCTGAAGATGGGGCCGGCGAGCCTCGATTTCCGCAGCCTGCCGGTGATCGGCGGGCCGATCGGCATGGCGGCCGACCGTTTCGCCGGGAAAGGCGAGGAGGGCGGCGGCAAGAAGATGGTCGGCCTCGACGCGCTGCAGCTCGGCGTGCTGTCCACCCTCGTGGAGGCCGATCTCGGCGCGCTGTTCAAGAACCTGCCGGCGACGGACTTTCCCCCGCCCGGCGAGGTCGGTGGCAAGGTGTCGCTGGCCGGCACGCTGCGGCTGCTCGATTACGAGAAGGCGATCGTCTATCCCTCGCCGAAGAAAGCCGAGGCGGAAGCGGCGACGCCGGCGCCCGGCGAGGGTATCGGCAAGGAAACGGGCAAGGCGCCCGGCGAGGTCGAAACCGCCACCCCCGCGCCCGCCACTCCCGCGCCCCTCGACAAGCCGCCCTCCGACGACATGCGCTGGCTGCCGGTGCAGCGCGATTGCGGCCCGCTGCACCTCGCCCGCCTCGGCGTCGGGCTGCGGCGGGCCGATGGCAGTTGGGAAGTCACCGCCGCGCTGGCCGGCAGGATCAGCCTGTCCGGCGTGCAGCTGGAACTGATGGACGCCGGCGTCTCGGTCCGCATCGACAGGCTGAACGCGCCGCGCGGCCGGCTGAAGGGCATGAGCCTCAGCTTCAAGCGCGGGGCGATCTCGGTCGAGGGCGGCTTCCTGCAGGTCTCCGAGACCGTCTATGGCGGCCAGCTCAGCATCCAGCTGCCCAAGGTGTCGGTCGGCGTGGTCGGGCTGTACGGCAGCTACGAGGTCGAGGCCGGGCCGCCCGCCACCTCGCTGTTCATCTATGGCTCCCTGAGCCTGACCGGCGGCGCCGGCATCAGGCTGGGCGCGCTCACCCTCACCGGCATGGCGCTCGGCTTCGGCTTCAACCGCCGGGTGGTGGTGCCGGCGATCGGCGAGGTGGCGGATTTCCCGCTGGTCGCGCTGGCGATGGCCGATGGCGAGGAGCCCAAGGGCAGGCCCTCGGCGATGGAGATGCTCGCCACGCTGGAAAAGCACCTGCCGTTCGATCAGGGCCAGATGTTCGCCGCGCTGGGGCTGCGCTTCACCATTGCCGAGACCATCGACGCCTTCGCGCTGGCCATCGCGCAGTTCGGCCGGGAGGTCGAGTTCTCGCTGCTCGGCCTCGCCCGGTTCGAGAAGTCGGCCGGGGCGCAGAAATTCTGCCGGGTCGAGCTTGCCATCAAGATGACCTTGCGCCCCGAGGAGGGGGTGTTCCTGCTGCAGGCCGAACTCACCGCCAATTCCTGGGTGCTGGACGAGGGCTGCCGGCTCACCGGCGGCTTCGCGCTGGGAGTGTGGTTCGCCGGCGCGCGCAAGGGCGATTTCGTCCTCACCATCGGCGGCTATCACCGCGACTTCAAGGTGCCCGCGCACTACCCGGTGGTCCCGCGCCTCGGCCTCAACTGGGCGGTGACCGACGAACTGACGCTCAAGGGCGAGCTTTATTGCGCGCTCACCCCCTCGCATCTGATGGCGGGCGGGCGGCTTGAGGCCGCCTTCGTCAAGGGCCGGATCAAGGCCTGGTTCGTGGCGGCGATCGACTTCCTGCTGCGATGGGCGCCTCTGGAATACCGGCTGGACGCGGGAATTTCGATCCGCGTCGAGGCGGAACTCTCCATCGCCACGATCAATCTCAGCCTCGATGTGACGCTCAGCCTGTGGGGTCCGCCCTTCGCCGGGCGGGCCACGGTGAAGGTCTCGGCGCTGTCGTTCGAGATCGCCTTCGGCGGCGGCAAGGCCTCCACCGAGATCCAGACATGGGCCCGGTTCGGCGAGCTGTTCCTCGACAAGGCGAGCAAGGACTGGGATGCCGTGCCCGCTGCCGGCGTGCCGGTGCAGGGGCCGGCGATCTGCGGGGCGGCGCTGGTCGGCGGGCGGCTGTCGCAGCCGGGCGAGAAGCCGCCGGGCGGCCCGTGGATCGTGCGCGGCGATGAACTGGTGCTGTCGGTGACCTCGCTCCTGCCGGCGACCACACTCGCCTTCGGCACCGCCGGCGGCGTGCTGCCGCGCCGCGGCGACAGCGGCAGGAGCCTGGTGGCCGCCGAGCCGCTCACCCTCGCGGCGACGGCGCACGTCCATGCCGCCGAGAGCGTGGCCTTCGGGCTGGTGCCGCTGTCGGTCACCGATGCGCGGTCCGTCCTCCGTGTCACCCTGGTCAAGGACCTCGCCGGCGGCGTCACCGTGCCGCTCGACCTGGAGGGGTGGCATCTGGTGCCTGAGCGCCAGGCGATGCCGGCCGCGCTGTGGGACCGGCAGCCGCCGGGAGAGGCCCCGGCGGCGAAGATGACCGGCGCCTACCTCACCGGCCTCGCCTCGCTGAAGCCGCCGGCCGGCACGCGCCGGGGCGAAGGTATGGCGGTTGAGGTCGCCCGCCATCGCGAAAGCGACCGGGTCTTCCACGGCCAGCCGGCGCCCGAGCCCGCCATCGGCCTCGGGTTGCCGGCCGGTTCCGCACGGGCGACTCCCGATCCGTTCGCCGCCGCCCACCGGCCGCGTCAGGCCGCCATGGCCGAGGCGCTGCGCGGGCTCGGCCTCGCGGTCGATCTCGGCGCCGCCGCCGACCCGGCCGGCCATGTCTGGGCGCGCGCGCCGCACGCCCCGCCGATGAACGCCAGCTGGCAGCAAGGAGCCTGACCCATGCCGAATCCCGGCGCGCCGCTGCCCGAGGCCCTCAAGCTCGATCTCTACGACGCCTATCTCCCGGCGCTGACCGCCGGCCTGCACCGCATCGTGGTGCAGCAGAGCATCGGCTATGAGCGGCCCGCGGGAACCCCGCAGGCGCATCATTATCGGCGCGACGAGGCCTTCGTCGTGCGCGGCCCGCGCTTTCTGGTCGACGAGAACGACATCCACGCCCGCTCGCCGGCGCAGGGCGCGATGGGCGATTTCCACCGGCACATCGCCCATATCGTACTGCGCAAGCGCGCGCTTCCCTGGGAGCGGGAGCTGGCGGCGGGCGAGGGCCCGCGCGTGCCCTGGATGGCGCTGCTGCTGCTGACCGAGGCCGAGTTCCAGGCCCAGGGCGGCGAGGAGGCGGTGCGGGTGATGGCGCCGACCGCGCTGTTCGCGCCCGGCCGCCGCAGCGCCGACGGCACCGTGCTGCTGCCGCGGCTGGACGAGGAGCCGGGTAACGAGGCCGGGGACCTGCGCGTCAACATTCTCGATCTCGACCGCGATTTGGCGCGCCGTCTGTGCCCCTCGCGCGCCGATCTCGCCCGGCTCGCCCATGTGCGGCGGGTGGCGATGGACGACAAGCCGCGCGCGGCGATGCACGGGGAGGGCGAGTTCCCGGTGGTGTGCGCCGGCCGCATTCCCGCGCCGGGCGCCAACATCGCCCTGCTGGTCTCGCTGGAGGGCTGGGAGGAACTGGTCGAGGAAGCGGGCGGAGCACCGCCGTCGAAGCCATCCCTGCCGGAAGGGCCGGGCCGGCTGCGCCTCGTGGTCCTGACGCGCTGGCGCTTCACCCACGACCCCGCCGCTGCGCACAGTTTTCCGGCGGCGGCGCGCGGCCTCGACACCGGCCTGCTGCGCCTCGCCAGCCCGCCCGGTACGCCGGAAAGCGTGGCACGCCCACTCGCCGCCGGCTACACGCCGCTGCCGTATCGCACCGCCGGGGGCGGCGCGACGCTGGCCTGGTATCGCGGCCCGTTCGCCCCTGCGCCGGTGCCGCCGCTGCCGGTCGACACCTTCGCCCATGCCGATGCCGCGCTGATCGTGTCGCCCGAGGACGGGTCGCTGACGCTGTCCTATGCCGCCGCCTGGCAGTTGGGGCGGCTGCTGGCGCTGGCCTCGCCCGGCTTCCTCGCCGCCACCCGCGCCTTCATCGCCGACGATGCCGGGCCGCGCGAGGTGGCGTTCCGGCTCGACACCTTCATGCGCACCCATCTGCGCGCGATCCAGCGCGAATGGGCGGCCGACCCGGCCCCTCCCGCCGCCGAGGAGGCCGACACGCCCGGCTATTTCCGGGCGGCGATGCAGATGCTGGACTGGCTGCACGGGCTGATGACGCTTCAATCCGTCCCGTTTTCCTATCTGGTGGCGGGCGAGGGCCTGCTGCCGGTGGCCAGCCTGCGCTATTTCCATCTCGACCCCAACTGGCTGCTGGCACTGGCCAATGGCGCGCTGAGCCTGAGTGGCACCGCCACCGGCGACGCGGCGGCCGCCGGCCCGTCGATGCGCCGGCTGCTGTCGCGGCTGCTGGAGCGCTGCGAGGCCCGCGCCGCCGCCGAGCCCGATCCGCCGGGCACCGGTCTCGACCGGCCGCGCACCGGCTTCCTGCTGCGCTCGACGCTGGTGTCGGACTGGCCGGGGCTGGAGACGGTGGTCGCCACCGCGCCGCCCTCGGCACGCCCGCTGCGGCTGGAGCGGCTGGCCGGCGACATCCTGCTGGGCATTGCCGAGGGGCAGATCGTCTCGCTCACCTTCAAGGAGCCGCCCGAGGGGCTGGTCCTGCGTCTCGGCGAACCGCACAGGGGCGTGCCGGAGCCGGACGCCGAGCGCCGGTTCAGCCCGCTGGCGCGTCTGCGGGCGGAACAGGCGCTCGGCCAAACGCGGGGCGGGCCCGCCATGCCGTCCGGGCCGGCGCCCGACCCGCTCTCCGCCGCCGCCTTCGTCGCCGCGTCGGTCGGCAGCGGTAGCTGCCAGACCTTCATATGGGAGATCGCGCCGTGAGCCCGGCCAGCCCCCTCGTGGCGACGGCCTCGCCGTTGCTGGTCCCGCTCCAGCTCGAAGCCCTGGTGATCGAGGGCGAGGCCTCGCCGCAGACCGGCGAGCTGCTGCTGGCGCGGCACACCGCCGAGCGCGGCGCCGCGCTGCGCTGGAAGGGGGCGCGCGCCAGCTACGTCTCCGGCCTGCGCACCCTCATAGACCCCAGGCTGAACCCGTTCCATGGCGCGGTGCCGGAAGCGGGCGGCCGGCTGGCGCTGCGCGAGAGCGAGCGGCCGAAAAAGGGCGAGCGCGGCGTCTATCTGCGCTGGATCGTTCCCGCCGGGCTGCGCAGATCGCTCGGCGAGAACAGCCTGCGCTTTCCCGCCCTGCCGGACCAGTGGCTGGTGCTGCGCCTGCTGCGCCGCGCCAGCGCCCGCCGCGAGGTGGAGTTGAAGGCGTGGGTGATCGACGGCTCGGCCTATCCGGGCGACGCCACATCGGCCAGCCTGCCGGTGGCGATGCCGGACGGCGGGGCGTCGGGCCTGCCGGAGCTGGCGGCCCGGCCGGTCGGCATCGCCGAGCCGCTGGAGGTGTATGACGCCGCCCGCCATGCGCGGCGGAGCCGCACGCCGATCACCGCGCTGGGCACGCCCTGGACCGGCTCGCCCACCTTCACCACCTCGCTGGCGGAGAACCGCAACATCCTGTCCTGGCACGACGGGCTCGATGATCTGCGCGACGCGCAGGAGCGGCTGCCGGCGCTCGCCTGCGTCAGCTACGCGGTGGTCGGCTGGCATGGCGCCCCCGGCGACGACCCGCTGGCCGCCCTGCCGGCCGCGCTCGCCGACAGGGCGGGTCCGCCCGCCGGTCTTCAGGCGGTGCTCGATCATCTGCGCTGGGCGCTGCCGCCCGGGGCCGGCGCGGCGCCCGGGCCGTGCCTGTTTCACGGCCAGGTCGCGCACATCAATTTCTGGGACGCCGCCCGCTATCGCGGGCCGCTGCTCGGCGCGCCGCAATCGCCGCCGGCCCATGCCGGCCTGTCGCCGCAGGAGACGCGGCTGTCGGTCGGGCTCGGCGCCTCGGCGCCTTCGGCGCTGTCCGCGCTGGTGTCGGACCAGTGCTGGAGCGACGAGGTCGACCCCGCTGATCGGCCCAAATGGGCGGTTCTGGAGGGGCACCTGCTGGGCGCCGCCGATCCCGCCGCGCTCGACACCGGCGAGCGCCGCCGGCTCGACCACCCGCTCGGCTTCCGGTCGCTGGAGGCCGGGGTACGGCACAGCCTGGTGCGCACGGGGAACGGCGCGGACACCGCACCCACGCCCACGCCCACGCCCACGCCCACGCCCACGTCCGCGCAGGAGCAGGCGCTGGCCCGGCTCAACGAGCGTCAGGGCGCGCTCAACGACGAGGTGCGGGCGCTGATCGCGCGCGGCCACGCGCTGCGCGCGACATGGCGCGAGCGGGTGATCGCGGTGCGCAATGGCACCTTGCGTCCCGCCGGGCGGCCGGAACTGCTGGCCGGGCTGGAGGCCGATCTCGCCGGCTTCGGGCAGGACGTGGAGGCGGCGCAGGGCGTCGCGGCCCGGCTTGCGGCCGATCGCGCCGCGCTCGGCGCCGGCCTGCCCGCCGGCTGGAGCCTGAGCCCGGATGCCGAGCCGCGCTTCTGGGCCGCGGCCGATCCGGTGGTGATGCTGGCCGGGCTGCCCGGCGCCAGCCGGCCGGCGCTGCCCGACCCGTTGCCCTGCCGCACCCTTGCCGACCTCGTGACCGCTGCGCCGGTGGTGGCCGAGGAGGCGCTGTTCCCCGCCGCCGCCCTGTCGGCGCTGGCCGGCACGCTCGCCGCCAGCGGCCTGCCCCGCGCCGATGCTCTCGCCGCGCTGCTCGGCGAGGCGGTGCTGATGGAGCAGGCCGTCGCCTCCGAGGCGTTTGCCCGTGCCGCACCCTTCACCGGCCAGGGCGACTGGCAGGGCTGGAAGGACGCCTTGCAGGCCCGGTTCCGCTCCGGCGTGCCGGGGCGGTCCATGGTGCTCGTCGGCGAAAGCGGGCGCGAGGTGCGGCCGGAGGCGCTGGTCGCGGTCTGGGGCCAGCAGCCCTGGTCGCCGCTCTATATCGACTGGGATCTGAACTGGCACCCCAGCCCGGGAGGTCTGGCGGACTGGACCTTCCCGACCGGGCAGGAACCGCTGCATTACGACTATCGCCAGCCGGAGAGAACGCCCGCCGCCGGGCACGAGGCGGCGCGCCGGGTGGCCGGCCGCAGCCTGATGGCGCCGATGGACGGCCGTTTCCTTACCGGCGCGTTGGAGGCCGCCCTTGCCGAATCGCGGCTGAACGGCGGCGATTTCGCCGAGCTGACCCGGACCCCGCTGGCCGGACAGGAACTGGCGGGGCTCACGGCCGCCATGCGCGGTCTCAATGCCCGGGCGCTGACACCCTCGCCCGACGCCGCCATGCCCTGGCTCACCGTGGCGACCGACCGCCCGCTGCAGGCCGCCATGGCGGCGCTGGCGCAACTCGCCGCCGGCCTGCGCATCGCCGCGACGGCGCCGCTGCCGCCGCTCGGCGCGAGCCCGCCGGGCGAAGCCGCCCCGCTCGATGCCGGCTGGTTCCGCCTCGAGCATCTGTGGGTGGTCGACGATTTCGGGCAATGGGCGGAGCCGGTCAGCCGGCCGGAAATGCGGGTGCAGCCGCATCCGCGCTCGCGCCTGCGGCTCAAGGCCGAGGTCGACGACACCCAATGCGGCCCGTTCGCCCTGCCGCCCCGGCTGGTCGACGGCGCGCGGCTGGACGTCGCCTTCATCGGGGCGTCGCCGATCCGCGGCTGGGTCTATGTCAACCGGCTGGACCACGCGCTGGTGGTCTGTGCCGGCGACGGCCGGCTGCTGGGCGAGTTGGCGCTGCTGCCGCCCGGCGCCGGTGCGCCCGACGCGCGCGTGGTGTGGCGCAGCCTCGCCGAGCCCGGCCCGGTGGCGCTCGCCGGGATCGCCGATCCGGTGCTGGCCCATCTGGCGGCGTGGCTGGCCGATGCCGCCGAAGGCGCCACGCGTCTGGCGAGGATGATGCAACTGGCCGAGGACGCGCGCCGGGCCATCCGCAGCCGCGAGGCCGCGCCGGAGCAGATGCTGGTCGGCCGGGCGCTGGCGGTGGTGGCGGCGCGCGCGCGGCTGCAATCGGTGCGCGGCCCGGCCGGCGAGGCACCGCTGGACCTGCCGCTGCGCATCGGCAACCGGCGCCACCCGCAGGACGGTCTGGTCGGCCATGCGCAGGGGCTGCGCTTCTCCGCCTTCGCCCCCATCGACGCGGTCGCGCCGGCGCGGGCGGGGTTCGGGGCGGCGAGCGAGTTCGTGCTGGTGATGGACCCGCTGGCCTCGGTGGAGTTCGCCTGCGGCGTGCTGCCGGCGCGGTCGGCGAGCCTGCCCACCGACGCGGTGCGGGCGGCGCTGGCCCGGCTCGAAATCGGCTTCGGCGTCGGGCCGGTCCTGTTCGCCGGCGGCGTGCCGGTGCTGCCGGCGCCGGCCAGCACCGGCGGCCAGTGGGTGCTGCGCGAGCCGGGCGGCGCCACCGCGCCGGTTCCCGCGCTCGCCATCGAGCCGCGTTTCGACGGGTCGCCGCCCGCGGCGGCGGAAGGGCGGCTGATCCTGCGCCGGCCGGCGCCGGTGGCTACGCCAGAGGCATGAGAACGGGAACCATGAGGATGCACCGCACGCTGTTTCACGCCCTGCTGGCCGCCGCCCTTCTCGCCGCGAGCCCGTCGCCCGGCCCCGGGCCGGCACGGGCGCAGACGCTCACGCCAGCCGCCGCCCCGCCGGTGGTCGAGGCCCGGGTCGTTGCCGGCGACGTGCCGACGCTGCAGCTCACGGTGGCGCCGCTCGCTCCGGGCGAGGGCCGGCCACGCCCGCGGGTGATCGAGATCGTGCTCGACAGCGACCGTCTCGCCGATGCGCTGCTGGGCGGGGAAACCGATCAGCTCTGGCAGGATATCGGCACGGTCAGCGGTGTTCTGCAGGAAGCCGGCGGGGACAGGCCGTGGTTCCTGATGCGCAGCGAGGCGCCCGAGCCCGGCAAGGCCCGCATCGGCATCGCTAATTTCGATCTCAATGCGCGCGAGGACGAGAGCACGCCGGTCAGCGCCGCCGCCCGGCCCTTGCACGTCGTCCTGCCGTTGCGCTCGGGCGAGCGCGCCCTCACGCTCCGGGTCAGTGCGGGCGCGAGCCTCGACGCGATGTCGGCGGCGGCGACCGTCGAGGCGCCGGTGGAGCGGCCCGCCGAGGCCGATGACGAGGCCAGGGTACGCTTCGGCGCCGACACGGAGCCGCTCACGGCACTGGCGATGGGCACGCCGGTCACGCTGAGCTGGAACATCACCGGCTGCGTCCAGGCGACACTGAGCGGGCCGGTCGACTACCGCGAGCCGAGCCAGGCGATCCGGCCGGACGGCACGGTGTGCGCGGGTTCGAAGAGGGTGCTGGCGCTCGGGCCCGCCACCTACCAGCTCACCGCCGAGATAACCGGCCGGGGCGGCAGCCGCGTCAACGTCGTCATCAAGCGCACGCTGACCCTCGATGTCCGCAAGCTCGACCAGTTCGCCAACCTGATCCTGACCCCGCCCTCGGTGCTGCCCGGCGGCACGGTCACGGCGCGCTGGTACATCCGCGAACTGCCGGCGGACGAGCGCCGCGAGGCCATGCTGGCATGGACCGACCTGCACGGCCAGCGCCGGCTCCAGCGCCTGCGCGCCTCGCCTGGCCAGACCGTGTCGGGCGAGATGAACTTCATCGTCCCGGCCAGCCCGGGCGCCGCCGATGCGGTGGTTCGGCTGCAATATGGCGAGGAGACCATAGAGCGCGCCTTCGCCATCGAGCCGTGGCAGCCGGCGGGCCGGAGCCCGGTGGCCAGCGGCGCGCTGCGCGGCATGGCCTTCGCCGGCGGCCGGCTGGTTCTGTGCGGCGAGAACGGCATCTTCCTGTCCAGGGTGGGGGCGGGCGGCGGGATCGACGGCAATGGAGTCGGCAGGACCAACGACCCGTTTCCCGATTTCGTCCGCGAGCCGATCCGCGTCAGCGACCGTCCGGCGACGGAGGCGAAGGCGGAGGCTCTGCCGCCCGACGCGCTCCGGATACAGGATGCCGCGTGTCTCGCCGTGCGCGCGTTCGACGCCGAGCGCGTGGTGGCGGTCATTGCCGCCGGCAATGCCGAACCCGGCACGCCCGGCTATGCCGAGATGACGCTGATCGCGCCGGCCGTTCTCTCCGCCACCTATCCGGCGACGCTGACCGACGACCCGATCGACACCGCCAGGCCGCAACGGCGCGACTACCAGATCGGCGTGCTGCGCGGCCGCATCGTGGTGCAGGTGCAGCGCGGGCCGATCGACCGTGCCACCGATCTCAACCCGCGCTCCTCGATCCGGGCATTCTCGATCAGCGAGAACGATATCCGCACCGGCAGGGCGGGCTGGCGCGGCGAGCCGCTGCTCGGCACGCCGGAACTGGAGCCGCAATATGGCTGGCACATGGTCGATGGTTTCGGCAACGACCGGCAGTCGCTGTTCCTCGTCAACGAGGTGACCGGCGCCCTTTCCCGTTACGACGCGCCGATCAATGCCGCGCTCCTCGCCCGCGCCCGGGACACCGGCTCGCCGGCGCTGCTGGCGCAGGCGCGCGAGGACATCGTCCTCGACGACCCGAAACGGGCGACGGACATCGCGCCGCATCTGGCCCCGCTTCTGGCCGGCGGGCCCCTCGTCAATGTCGGTGGCCTGCTCGTCGCGCTGGGGGCGGAGGTGTCCTACAATCCCTATACCGACAAGTGGCAGCAGGGCGCCTTCGGCGACAATGCCCGTGTCGGCAGCGTCGCCGCTTATCGCGGCGACGACGAGCCCCGACTGTGGCTGGTCAATCCCGACGGCCAGCGCTCCAGCCTGCCGGTGGACAGCCCGCGCCTGTTCTCCGCCGATTATTTCGAAAGCCGGCAGCTCGCTGCCATTCCCTATTTCGCGCTGGGCGCCAGGGTGACGGTCAAGAGCCGGCAGCCGCTGACGCTGAGCACCGACCGCAAGACGCTGATCGAACCGCTGTCTGAAAGTATAGAATCCATAATTTGCAGTATAAATGAAAAAGAGACGCCGATATCGGTCGTCGTACGCGAGTACAGGATGCTTTATCCCGACCGCCAGTTCGATCTGATCGGCGAGTCGGAGGATCAGACCATCAACGTAAACAAAACCCATTTCGGCAGGGCGCAATGGGATCAGACTGTCAGCTCCGATCCCTGCGTCATCGTCCGGATCGAGCCGATTCCGGTGACCGGCAACTGAACCCGCGCCGGCCGCCATCGGTCGCCCGGCCTCGCCCCGACCGCCCCGCTGAAGGAACACGACGATGAGCGATGAAACGGTGACGCCGAAATGGGTACTGACCCGCGTGACCCAGGTCGACGGCCGGAATATGAGCCTTGGCTATCGGGGCGAGAGCACGCCGAGGCTGGAGATCACCACCGACGGCAAAACGCTGCTGAACACCTCGCTGAAAGTGGCCGGCCGCCTCATGGCCGACGAACTGGCCGGTGCGTCCGGCGGGCCGGTGGCGGTCACCGCCGGCCTGTCGGTCCATGGCGGCGTGGCGGCCGATGGCGGGCTCACCGTGACCGGCTCGGCCGCCGCCACCGGTACCATCGAGGCCGCCGGCGGCCTCGTCGGCATGGGTGCGGTGCCGGTCGGCGCCATCCTCATGTGGTCGGGCGACCCGGCCAGGCTGCCCGCCGGGTGGTTTCTGTGCAACGGCGCCGGCTGGCTGGCGAATGGCGACCCGATCCCGGACCTGCGCGGCAGCTTCATCGTCGGCCATGACCCCGCCAGCAGCGACTACAAGGCGATCCACAACCGGGGCGGCGACCGCGAGCGGGCGCTGGCGGTCGCCAACCTGCCCAAGGACGACGTTCTGACGCTTCGGCAGGTCACCGTAAGCGAGGGCGTGTTCGGAACCGATCATGCCGTGCTTTCGCGGTCGTCCGGCGGCGAGGTGAAGCTTGGGTCCAACGGCACCGCCAAGCCGTTCGACATCCGCCCGCCCTGGTACGCGCTGGCCTACATCGTCTATGGCGGGCCGGGCGCCCGGGCGTCCGCCGAGCCCGACATGCGGTCCGCCCTGCGCAATGGCGAGTTCCTGAGCCGGGGCCAGTCCGTCGCCTCGCCGTCCGGGCGCTACGCCTTCATGCTTGAGACCGGCGGCCGGCTCGTGCTTCTCGACCGGCAGGACATGGCCAGTCCCAGGCGGCTCTGGGTGGCCCAGCGAAACGGCGCCGACGCCATCGGAGCCCGGGCGATCCAGCAGGCCGACAGCAATTTCGTGCTCTACACCGACCACAACGCCGTCGCCTTCGCGTCGGATACGTTCAAGGGCGGCGCCACGTTGCTGCGCGTGACGGACGCCGGCACGGTCACCATCGACAGGGCCGATGGCACCTCGATCTGGTCGAAGCCGTGAGCCGCCGCCAAGCACCGCGCGCCTGCACCGCGCTGCACCGCGCTGCACCGCGCGCCTGTGCCGGGCGACGTGCCGATCGGCGCCGCGCCGTACCCACCCCCTAGCCCGACCTGATCATTGCCACGACAAGGAGACGCAGGATGAGCGAGCAGCCGCAGACCCCGCAATGGACCATGAGCCGCGTGCTGCAGGTCGTGGGCAGGAAGAATTTCAGCCTCACCCAAAAGGGCACCGACAAGCCGGCGCTGGAGATCACCGCCGAGGGCAGGGCGACGTTGAACACGTCCCTCACCGTCGGTGGGCCGCTCACGTTGGGGGACACGGTGTCGGCGACCAGCGGGCCGCTGACGGTCGGCGGCGGGCTTTCCGTGTCCGGCCTGATCGAGGCCAAGGGCGGCATCGCCGGCGACGGGGCGATGCCGAAGGGCGCCATCCTCATGTGGGCCGGCGACGTCAATGACCTGCCGCGCGGCTGGGCGCTGTGCGATGGCCGCGACGGCCGCCCGGACCTGCGCGGGCGGTTTCCGGTCGGGGCCGATGGCGGCCCCTTCGCGCTCGCCGCGCCGGGGGGAGAGGCCCGCCACCGCCACAGCGTCTTCCATGACTACCGGCTCGTCTCGTCGCGTTCGGCCCGTGGCGAGGAGTTTCCGGTCGTGACCCCGGAAACCGGCCAGCGGCTTGTCTTCGATACGCAGGAGGCCAGCAGTCTTCCGCCCTACCTGCCGCTGCATTTCATCGTGAAATTATAGCCCCGGGGCCACATCGGGCGGCCCGGCCCCGGCTCGCCCGTGCTGACGGCCTTGCACCCCGGGCCGAACCCGGTAAGAGCATGGGCCATTGGCGGCTCGCCGGCCGGCGGGGCAGGATGGTGCCTGCCTTCCCGCCGGCGATCGAGCGGGAATGGGCGGGACGTTGCGATCTGCGGGCAAGACGGATGCGGCCTTTGCGCTGCTGCTGCGGCTATGCGCCGAGGCGGCGCCGCACGGCCCGCCGTCGCGCGCGGTCACGGCCGCCGTCGATGCCGCCGGCAGTGTGCAGGATTGGGAGCATTTTCTCCGCCTCGTCGGCCGCCACCGTGTGTATGGGCTCGTCCATGCGGTGTTGCAGCGCGCGCCCGGCCGCGTGCCGGCGACGGTGCGCGAGGCCGTCGGCCGCAAGGCGGGGGCGCAGGCGCGCCACAACCTCGCCATGGCCGCCGCCACGATACGTCTTCAGCACCTGCTGGAACAGGCCGGGATCGAGGCGGTGTTCTTCAAGGGAGCGGCGCTCGGCCAGCGCGCTTATGGGTCGCTGGCGGTCAAGCACGGCAAGGACATCGACTTCCTGGTGTCGCCGGACGTCCTCGGCCCGCTGTTCGAACTTCTGCTGCGCGAAGGCTACGAGCCGGTCTACCCGCGCCCGCCGCTGACGCCGGCCAAGATCGACGCGCTGCGCGCCTTCCAGATGGAGGCGGTGCTGGTCGATCCGCGCCGCGGCGTGCAGTTGGAGCCGCATTGGCGGCTGACCGAAAATCGCCGCCTGCTGCCGCTCGGCCCCCTGCTGGCGGCGGCCGGCAAATGGGAGAGCCTCGCCGGCGTGCCGCTGCGGGTGTTCCACCCCGACGACCAGTTCGCCTATCTGTGCGTCCATGGCGCGCGCAGCGGCTGGTTCCGGCTCAAATGGCTGGCCGATCTCCATGCGCTGCTGGCGGGCGCGCCGGAAGCGGAACTGCTGCGCCTGTATCGCCACGCGCGCGCGCGCGGGGCCGGGCCCAGCGCGGTGCTGGCGTTCGGCCTGTGCCGCGACCTGTTCGGGCTGCCGCTTCCCCCGTCCATCGTGACGGCGGCCGATACGCGGCTGCAGCGGGCGATGCGCGGGCTGTGCCGCGCCATACTGGACGATGCGGACCCGCAATTCTCGCCGCGCCGCGTGGTGGTGCTGCCGATGCTCCACGCGCTCGCCTTCGGCTCCGGGCATGTGACGGCCGAGCTGATGCGCTGGACCGTCAATTGCCAGGACGCGCTGGACGTGCCGCTGCCGCGCCGGCTGTATTTCCTCTATCCGGTGCTTCGCCTGCCGCTCTTCCTCGGCCGGCGGCTGCGGCGGAAGGGGAGCGCGGGTTGAGCCGGGCCCCGCTCGATACGGCGCTGCTCGCCGCCTTCCTGCGCGCGCTGGCCGAGTCCGCGCGCGGCCGGGGGGCGCTCAGCGTCGCGGCCATTGTCGGCGGCGCGCTGGCGGAGAGCGTCGGCCTGGTGCTGCTTGTTCCCGTGCTGCAGGTGCTGACCGGGCGCGAGGGCCGGGTCGCGGCGTGGTTCGAGGGCTGGAACCCGGATGGCGTGCTGCTGCTGTTGCTCGGCGGCTTCCTGGTGGCGATGACCCTGCGCGCGCTGATCCTCTATGCGCGCGACCGGCTGCTGTGGCGGGTCGAAGACGAATTCGTCGAGGCCCAGCGCGGCCGCATCATGGCCCGGCTGGCCAGTGCCCGCTGGGCCACGCTGGTCTCGATCCGCCATGCCGAGATCCAGAACGTGCTGTCGACGGAGATGGCCCGGCTGGCGATGACGATGCGGTTCTTCGTCCAGATCGCCGTCGGCGCGCTCCTGGTTCTGGTGCAGGGCGGCCTCGCCCTCTACATGGCGCCGGTTCTGGCCGGCTCGCTGCTGGTGGCGGTGGCGATCGCCGGCGCCGCCTTTTCCGGCCTGCGGCATGCCGGCGTCCTCGGGCACGATTTCACCCGCGCCAGCCTCAACCAGTTGCAGGCGGTCGGCAATCTCCTGTCGGGCCTCAAGGCGGCGCTGGCGCAGAATCTGCAATCGCGTTTCGCGCGCGAGTTCGAGCAGGCGCTGGCGGCGGCGCGGGCCAACCGGCGCGGCTTCGCCCGGCGTCAGGCGCGCACCCGCATGGTGTTCGCCATCGGCTCGGCGGCGTGCGCCTGCCTGGTCGTGGCCATCGGGTCGCTGGTGCTGCAGGTGCCGACCCCGGTGCTGATCCTGCTGGTGCTGATCTTCGCCCGGCTCGCCGGGCCGATCGCGACCCTGCAGCAGGCGCTCCAGCAATTTGCCTATCATCTTCCCGCCTTCGGCGCCGTCATGGCGCTGGATGCGCAATTGGAGGCCACCGGGGCGGGCGCGCCGGCGGTGCCTCAGGACGTGCCGGAGGGGTCGGTCGAACTGCGCGAGGTCCGGCTTCGCTACGTCGGCGGCGGTGGCGTCGAGCACGTCGATCTGGTCATCGCCCCCGGCGAGCGGGTCGCCCTGAGCGGCGCGTCCGGCTCCGGCAAGACCACCTTGCTGGATGCGCTCGCCGGGCTGATGGTGCCCGACAGCGGCGAGTTGCGGGTGGCCGGCGTCGTGCTCGACGCCGCCGCCACCCCGGCCTGGCGCGAGCATGTCGCCTATGTGGTGCAGGAGCCCTATCTGTTCCGCGACACGGTGCGCGCCAATGTCGCCGGCGAGAGCGCGTGCGGCGACGGCGCGGTGTGGGAGGCGCTGGAGCGGGTCGGCGCGGCGGCGCTGGTGCGGCGCATGGAGCGCGGCCTCGACACCGTCATCGGCGCGGGCGGCACGCCTTTGTCCGGCGGCGAGCGCCAGCGGCTGGCGCTGGCCCGCGCCCTGCTGCGGCGCCCCCGGCTGCTGATGCTCGACGAGGCCACCAATGCCATCGACCTGCCCTCGGAACGCCTCCTTCTGCAGCGGCTGGCCGAAATCGACCCGCGCCCGGCGCTGCTGATGGTCACCCACCGGCGCGACAATCTCGACCTGTTCGACCGGGTTCTGGAGATGCGCGAGGGCCGCCTGTACGCCGAGAGCCCGCACGCCGCTTCCTAGAGCCTTCTCGATCAACCCAGGTTCACCCGGCGGGCTCAGCCGGAGGCGGGCACCCCGGCCGGCTCGCGCGCGTCAGCGCCATAGGCCGCCTCGACTTCCCTGAGATAGCGCTGCGACACCGGCACGGCGAGCCCGTTGGTCAGCCGCACCGTGCCGGCGCGGCCGGTGCGGGCGCAGCGTTCCACGGCGCGGTCGGCCACCCACCAGGAGCGGTGCACCTGGCGCCCGGCGGCCGGCGCCGTCTCGGCGATGGCATCGCGCAGGCGCATCAGCACCAGAGCGGCGCCGCGTTCGGTGTGCACCCGCACATAGTGGTCCTGCATTTCCAGGCAGACGAGCGGCCCGCGGATGCCGGCGGGCAGGCGGACCATCAGCGCCGCGCCATGGACGGGCGAGGTGAGGGCCGGAAGGGCCGTTTCGGGCAGGGCCGTTTCGGGAAGGGCAGGTGCGGGGGGCCGGCGGTCGGCCGGATACGCGGCGCCGTCCTGCGGGCGGAGCAGGCCGGGGAGGATCTCCCTGGCCAGGAACAGCGTCAGCGAGCCGAGCACCACGACCTGCAGATACAACTCGGTGACTTCCGGCACCGAGGGCTGCCATCCCTTGAGCAGTTCGATCGCGCCGCCGGCAATGGCCACCATGGGCAGGGCGGCGAGGCCGATCAGGAGGGCGTACCGGGTCCTTGGATTGATGACGCGGCCGCGCCCGAGCCACGCCAGCCAGACCTCGGTCAGCGCCACGACCACGAACCAGCAGGTCGTCACTCCGGTCCAGAATCCCACCCGGGCGAAGAAGGCCGGTTCTTCGAGGCCGAACGGGCTGAGCCAGGCGAAAGCCGGGCCGAGGGCGAGCGAAAGGCTGAACTCGGCCGCCCGTCTCCGCAGCCAGCCGCCTTCCATCGCATTCGCGAAATCACGCATCGTGACATGCCCCCGCCGCCTCCAGGCGCACAGTAGCGAAGAGTTTGGCGCAATTGCGAAGCGGTTCTGGCAGCACCGCGGCCGGGGCGCGAGGAGTGGAGGCACCCACTCTCCACGCCGCGCCGCGCAGTCAGACCCGACCGACATGTCCTTCCGGCAGACGCCTCGACCCGACCTCCCGCCTGCTCCTATGCGGCGCCCGCTCCTGCTCGCGGTGGGGGTGACGGCCGCGCTCTCCGCCGTCTTCTGGCTGCTTCCCGGCATCGACCGCGCCGTGGCGCGGCTGTTCTATGTGCCCGGGCAGGGATTCCCCGCCGCCGGCATCGCGCTGCTGCGGGATTTTCGCGGCTTCGCGTCCAACGTGTCGCTGGCGCTGCCGCTGCTGCTGGTGCTGTCGCTCGGGCTGAAGCTGGCCTGGCCCTCCAAGCCGAGCCTGTGCCCGCCGCGCCCGGCGCTGTTCATGCTCGCCCTGTTTCTCGGCGGGCCGGTGGTGCTGGTGAACGGCCTGCTGAAGCCGTTCTGGGGCCGCCCGCGGCCGGTGAACGTCGCCGAGTTCGGCGGGCCGTGGCCGTTCCAGGAGGCATGGGTGATCGGCGCGCAGGGGCTGGCCAATCACTCCTTCGCCTCCGGCGAGGCCGCCGCCACCGCCTGCCTGCTGCCGCTGGTGCTGTTCCTGCCGCGCCCGTGGCGCTGGCAGGTCGGCGCGCTGCTCGCCGGCTTCGTCGCGCTGGTCGGGCTGAACCGCATGGCCTTCGGGGCGCATTTCCTCTCCGATGTGGTCATCTCCATCGCGCTGATGCTGGTGCTGGCCGCCGGGCTGCACCACCTCTTCTTCGTTCGCGGCCGGGACACCCTGTCCGACGCCGCGCTGGAAGCCCGGCTGACCGCGCTCGGAGGTCGGATGGCGGCCGGCCGCGCCGCCCTCCGTCGCCGGCTCGCCGCTGTGCGGGCCGCCATTTCCGGGCTTTTCGGCACGCCGGCGCGGTGACACCGCAGAGACGTGAAAGCCAGCTAACCTCGCCTGCATGCCCATCGGCACGTGCCGCCTCATTATGTTGCGATGCAGCATCTGGAACGGTACGGTGGGGCCGTCCGGATCAGAAAAGGCACGTCCAATGCCCTCCAGAGTCCTGCCTCCCGCGAAATCCCCCGCCGCATCGCCGGCCCGCCCGCGCACGAGGGGCGCCCGCAAGGCGGATGCCGCCGCTCCCTCCGGCACCGGCGCGGCGGAGGTTCCGGCAAACACTACTGCCGAGGCCGATGCGCCGGACGCGCCGGCGCCGGAAAGGTCCGGGCCGATCCGGGTCGATCTCGCTCTGCAGGGCGGCGGCTCGCATGGCGCCTTCACCTGGGGCGTGCTCGACCGGCTGCTGGAGGAGGACTGGCTGCGCATCGAGGGCATTTCCGGCACCTCCGCCGGGGCGATGAACGCGGCCGTGCTGGCGGATGGCTATGCCGCCGGCGGTCGCGAGGGCGCGCGCGCCGCGCTCGACGCCTATTGGCGCCATGTCGCCGAGGCGGCCCGCTTCAGCCCGTTCCAGCGCGGTCCGCTCGACGTGCTGCTGGGGCGCTGGACGCTCGATCATTCGCCGCTGTTCGTCACCATGGACCTGATGTCGCGGCTCTACTCGCCCTATGACCTCAATCCGGGCGGCACCAACCCGCTGCGCGCCATTCTGGAGAAGGCGATCGACTTCGACCGGCTGAAGACCTCGCCGGTCAAGCTGTTCATCACCGCCACCAATGTGCGCACCGGGCGCGGCCGGGTGTTCCGCAATGCCGAGATCACCCCGGATGTGCTGCTCGCCTCGGCCTGCCTGCCCACCCTGTTCCAGGCGGTGGAGATCGAGGGCGAGAGCTATTGGGACGGCGGCTATTCCGGCAACCCGACCATGACGCCGCTGGTGCGCGAACTCGAATCCGACGACACCATCCTGATCCCGATCAACCCGGTGGAGCGCCCGGGCACGCCGCGCACGGCGTCGGAAATCCTCAACCGGCTGAACGAGGTCTCGTTCAATTCCGTGCTGCTGAAGGAACTGCGGATGATCGCCCTGCTGCGGCAGGTGGCCGATCCCGGCAATTGCGAGGGCGCGCAATGGGCGCGGATGCGCATCCATCTGGTGCGCAACGCGATCATGGACACGCTCGGCTATTCCTCCAAGCTCAATGCCGAGTGGGAATTCCTCAGCATGCTGCGCGCGGAGGGCCGCAAGGCCGCCGACGCCTTCCTGGAAGCCGATGGCGGCAATATCGGCAAGCGTTCCTCGGTCGATCTCGACGTGCTGCTGGAAGGGGTGTGAGCCATGGGCCTCGTCGGCATCCTGCTCGGCCTCGGGCTTCTCGTCTGGTTCGCCTATCGCGGCTGGAGCGTGCTGCTGCTGGCGCCGGTGGCGGCGCTGATCGCCGCCCTGCTGTCGGGCGAGCCGCTGCTCGCCAGCTGGACCCAGACCTTCATGGCCAGCGCGGCGAGCTTCGTCGGGCAGTTCTTTCCGCTGTTCCTGCTCGGCGCGCTGTTCGGCAAGCTGATGGAGGACAGCGGGTCGGTCTCCGCCATCGCCGAGTTCATGACCGAGAAGCTGGGCGCCCAGCGCGCCATCCTCGCCGTGGTGCTGGCGGGGGCCATCGTCACCTATGGCGGGGTGAGCCTGTTCGTCGCCCTGTTCGTGCTGGCGCCGATGGCGCAGGCGCTGTTCCGCGTCGCCGACATTCCGCGCCGGCTGATGGCGCCGGCGATCGCGCTCGGCACCTTCACCTTCACCATGATGGCGCTGCCCGGCACGCCGGCGATCCAGAACGCCATTCCCATGCCGTTCTTCGGCACCACGCCGTTCGCCGCGCCGGGGCTCGGCATCATCGCCTCGGCCATCATGCTCGGCTTCGGCCTGTGGTGGCTGGCCCGCGCCGAGGCCGCCGCGCGGCTTGCGGGAGAGGGGTTCGGCGACGGCACCGCGACGGTCAACGCCGCCCTCGACGACCCGGTGCTGCGCGAGCGGGCGACGGTGGCGCGCGAATTCGACCCGGCCGAGATCACCCATGGCCATCAGAGCGCGGAGCGGCCCTCCATCGCCCTCGCGGCGCTGCCGCTGGGGCTGGTGATCGTGGTCAATCTCCTGATGTCCTTCGTCATCCTGCCGCGCCTCGATTTCGGCTTCCTGGCGGAAGAGCGCTGGGGCGGGGTTCCGCTGTCGGCGGTCAGCGGCGTGTGGTCGGTGGCGGTGGCGCTGATCGTGGCGATACTGGCGACGCTCGCGCTCAACTGGCGCCGCCTGCCGAGGCTGCGCGAGACCATGGATGCCGGCGCCAATGCCTCGGTGCTGCCGATCTTCTCGGTGGCGAGCCTGGTCGGCTTCGGTGCCGTGGTGGCGGCGCTGCCGGCCTTCGCGCTGGTGCGCGACTGGGTGCTCTCCATCGATGGCGGCCCGCTGGTGTCGCTGGCGGTGGCGACCAACATCCTCGCCGCGCTCACCGGTTCGGCCTCGGGCGGCCTCACCATCGCGCTCGACGCGCTCGGGCCCGTGTTCCTGGAGCGGGCCGGCGCGCTCGGCATCGACCCGGCGCTGCTGCACCGGGTGGCGGTGATGAGCGCGGGCACGCTCGACAGCCTGCCCCATAGCGGCGCGGTGGTCACGCTGCTCGCCGTCTGCGGGGTGACGCCGCGGCAGAGCTATCTCGACATCGTCATGGTTGCTATCGTCGGTGCCCTGGTGGCACTGGTGGCGGTCATCGGGCTCGGCTCGGTGGTGGGGAGTTTCTGAAGGCCGCAGCCGGGCGGTGTAGCGTTGCAGCCGGGCGTGCAGCTTGAATTGGCAGCAGCGCCCGCAGCCGCAAGTGCAGGCGTAGCTGCAGCCGTGCCTGCAGCTTGGATTGCAGCGGGCCGCAGGGCAGTGAAGACGGAGTGACGATGTCGGCGATCGAGATTTCGGGCCTTTTGACCTTCACCATTGCCATTGTCGTGTTTTTCATCGGCTCCGGTATCAATCAGGCGATCCCGCCGCTGCGCCAGTTCAATATTCCCGAGGCGGTGACCGGCGGCCTGCTGGCGGCGCTGGCGACGCTCATCGCCTACCGCTTCCTCGACACCGCCATCGTCTTCGATCTCGGCGCGCGGGACATGCTGCTGCTGTATTTCTTCACCGGCATCGGCCTCAACGCCCGCGTCAGCGACCTCGTGGCGGGCGGGCGGCCGCTGGTGATCCTGCTGCTTCTGACCGTCGTCTATCTCATCATCCAGAACCTGATCGCGCTCGGTGCCGTGGGGGTGCTCGGCCTGCCCGAGGGGCTCACCGTGTTCCTCGGCTCGGCCTCGCTGATCGGCGGCCACGGCACCACCATCGCCTGGGCGCCGCTGATCAGCGCCCGCTTCGGTGTGGCCAATGCGCTGGAGGTCGGCATCGCGGTGGCGACACTCGGCCTCGTGCTGGCGAGCCTCGCCGGCGGGCCGATCGCCCGCTACCTCATCACCCGCCACGGCCTGAAGAGCGGGCGCGGGCAGGAGGCGGTCGTCGGCCTGCCCAAGGCGGTGGACGAGCGCACCGACGACGATATCAGCCATGTCAGCCTGCTGCGCACCGTGCTGGTGCTGAACCTCGCCATCCTGATCGCCTTCGGTCTGGAGGAGGCGGTGGAGTGGACCGGCCTGAAGCTGCCGATGTTCGTGGTCTGCCTGCTGGTCGGCATCGCGCTGACCAACACCGTGCCGCGCCTCCTGCCGCGCGTGCGCTGGCCGACCCGCACGCGGGCGCTGGCGCTGGTCTCCGACCTCGCGCTCAACGTCTTCCTCGCCATGTCGCTGATGAGCATGCAGCTCTGGAGCATTGGCGGGCTGGGACTGGCGCTGGTGCTGGTGCTCGCGGTGCAGACGGTGGCGGCGGTGGCCTTCATCGTCTTCGTGGTGTTCCCGGCGATGGGCCGCGACTATCAGGCGGCGGTGATCTCGGCCGGCTTCACCGGCATCAGCCTGGGGGCCACGCCGACCGCCATCGCCAACATGACCGCCGTCACCAAGACGCACGGGCCTTCGCCGCGCGCCTTCATCATCCTGCCGCTGGTGTCGGCCTTCTTCATCGACATCATCAACGCCGCGGTGATCGGCTTCCTGGCGCGCTAATGCCTTGCGCGCCGAGAAGGCGTCAGTCGGCGGCGGGGTCCTCGACGGTCTCGCTGACCGTCTGGCCGAAGCGCTCGACCTGGCTCTGATAGGTGCGGCGCGTCTTCGGGTCGATGATGGCGATGGGCGCGCTCAGCGCCAGCCCGGCGGCGCCGCCCACCGTCTGCCCCACGCCCATCGCGCCGGCGGCGATGCGGTCGCCGAGGCTGATCTCGGAATCGGTCACCGTCTGGCCGTTCACCAGCCGCTGGCCGATCAGTTGCACCACTTCCGGCGAGGAGGCGAAGCGGCCGTGATTGAGCGAGTCGCCGCTGCGCATGGCGGTGAGGTCGATCACCACGATGCCCGACTTCTCAAGGTCGGCGTAGTATTTCTGCACGTCGATGAGGCCCAACCGGTCCACCCCGCCGGCTATGCGGCGCGAGACCTGCAGCGCCCGGTCGTCCTGCGACACGAACAGCGTGAAGCGCGCCTGCGGTCCGTTCAGCGCCCGCCATTGCGAGGCGAACACGTCGACATCGACATCGGGCGAGGCGAGGATGACGTTGCGGATCTTGGCCGGCAGCTTGCCGTGCCGTATCGCCATCTGCCGCAGGCTCTCCATGGCCAGCCACGCGCCCATGGAATGCGCCATGATGGTGACGTCCTCGACCCGCGGGTCGCTGGCGACCTGCCACACCGTCTCCTCGAAGGCGTCGCGCGAGAAGATGGTGCTCTCGCGGTCGAACAGGTAGTCGAACACCCGCGCGCGGGAGGGCCAGGTGAACAGCACCGGCGCGACTTCCGAGCCGGAATCGTGGACGATCTGGGCGAAGCGGTAGACCGCGTCCTCGAACCGGTTGTTGAAGCCGTGCACGAAGATCAGCACCCGCCGGCTCGGCGGCAGATGCGCATCGAGCCAGCCCCTGGCGGCCTTCACATTGGGGAGCGGCTTCACGGCGAGAGTGGCGAAGTCGGTTTCCGGGTTGGGCGGCAGGCTGCGCGGCCACTGCACCTCGCCGATCTGCCGGCGGCTGTCGGGCGGGATCGAGACGGTGAAGGCGTCGAGCGAGACCCCTGCGCCGCGTTCGCCGGTATAGAGCGTGCCGGAATCGTTGGAGGCTTCGCGGGTGGTGGCGACGAGGAGATCGACCTCGGTGGCGTCGGGCGCGGCGGCCTCGACGGGCGTGAGCACGCCCACCGGCCGGTTCGAGCATCCCGCGCACAGGGCGACGGCCAAGGCAACAATAACGAGACGCATTCCGGCTCCGTGGTCTCCCGCCCGCGATGACCGGGCCAGCATTAGCGTGCCCTCGGCGCGAAGGCGAGTCGTCCCGGCGCCGGGGCGGCCGCCGAGGCGGGCGGCGCTCCAGCATGCCGTCCGCACATGGACATTTACGTGACGTCGCGTCGCTGTAATGTCGACAGGTAGAATCGGGCCATCGGCACGGGTTCCGGTGGATGGGCATCCATCCGGCCGGGGAGTTGCCGGCGAGTGAGCGTTGGCGAGGAGCGACCCGCTATGACGACGATGAAGCCGTGGATGGGAGCGGTGGCGCTCGGTGCCAGTCTTCTTCTTGCCGGATGCGGCCAGGAAAGCGAGGCCGAGGCGCCCGCGCCCCGTCCGGTGCGGGTGGTCACGGTGGAGAAGGGCGCGGGCGGGCAGGCCGCCTCCTTCACCGGCGAGGTGCAGGCGCAGGACGAAGCCGCGCTCGCCTTCCGCGTCTCCGGCCGGATGATCGAGCGCAGCGCCAATGTCGGCGATCAGGTCGCGGCCGGCCAGGTGGTCGCCCGGCTCGATCCGCAGAACGCGCTCAACGCGCTGCGCTCGGCGCAGGCGGCGCTGGCGGCGGCGGAAAGCCAGCTCGTCACCGCCGCCAACACGTTCGAGCGGCAGGAGCGTCTGCTCGGCAACGGCTTCACCACCCAGGCCAACCACGATGCCGCCCGCTCCGCGCTGCAGGCGGCGCAATCGGGGGTGGACGATGCCGAAGCCCAGCTCAAGATCGCGCAGGATAATGTCAGCTACACCGATCTCGTCGCCGACGCCGCCGGCACGGTGACCGCGCGCGGCGGCGAGCCGGGCGAGGTGGTGCAGGCCGGGCAGATGATCCTCCAGCTGGCCCGGCAGGGCGGGCGCGACGCGGTGTTCGACGTCCCCGCCAACATGCTGCGCGCCGCACCGGCCGATCCGGTCATCACCGTTTCGCTCAGCGACGATCCCAAGGTCACCGCCACCGGCCGGGTGCGCGAGGTGGCGCCGCAGGCGGACCCGGTGACCCGCACCTTCCGCGTGCGGGTCGGCCTCGACAACCCGCCGGCGGCCATGCGGCTGGGCTCCACCGTCATCGGGCGGGTGGAGTTGGCAGGCGCGGCGGCGATCGAGCTTCCGGCCTCCGCGCTCACGGCGGTGAATGACCGTCCGGCGGTGTGGGTGTTCGACCCGGCGACGCAGACGGTGGCACTGCGCAACATCGAGGTACGCCGCTTCTCGCAGGCGTCGGTGACGGTGGAATCCGGGCTCAGCCCGGGCGAGGTGGTGGTGAGCGCGGGCGTGCAGGCGCTGCATCCCGGCCAGAAGGTGCGCCTGCTCGGGGCGGGCTCGTGATGCGGTTCAACCTGTCGGAATGGGCTGTCCGCGAGCGTTCGCTGGTCATCTTCTTCATGCTGGCGGTCGTGTTCGCCGGGGTGTTCGCCTATACGCGGCTCGGCCGGGCCGAGGACCCCTCCTTCATCATCAAGACCATGGTGGTGCAGGCGGCATGGCCGGGTGCCGGCGTGGAGGACACGCTCCAGCAGGTGACGGAGCGGCTGGAGCGGACGCTGCAGGAAACCCCGCATCTCGATTTCATCCGCAGCTATACCCGCCCCGGCATCACCACCATCTTCGTCAACCTCAAGGGCAGCACCACCGCGCAGGAGGTGCCCGATGTCTGGTACCATGTGCGCAAGAGCATCGGTGACATGGCCCATACCCTGCCGCGCGGGGTGGTCGGGCCCGGCTTCAACGACGAGTTCGGCGACACGTTCGGCCTGATCTACGGCTTCACCGCCGATGGCTTCACCCATCGCGAGTTGCGCGACTATGTGGAAGCGGCGCGCTCCCGACTGCTACAGGTGCCCGACGTCGCCAAGATCGAGCTTCTGGGCGAGCAGGACGAGCAGATCTTCGTCGAGTTCTCGGTTCGGGAACTGGCCAATCTCGGCATCAACCGCTCCGCCCTCGTCTCCGCCCTGCGGGCGCAGAACGTGGTGCAGCCCTCGGGCACCATCCAGACCGGCGACGAGAAACTGGTGATCGACGTCACTGGTGCGTTCGGCTCCGAGCAGGATATCGCCAACATCAATTTCGCCGTGGACGGGCGCATGCTGCGGCTCGCCGACATCGCCACGGTGCGGCGCGGCTATGCCGACCCGCCACGCCCGCTGTTCCGCGCCAATGGCCAGCCGGCCATCGGCCTCGCCATCGCCATGCGCGAGGGCGGCGACATCCTCCAGCTCGGCCGCAATGTCGACGCGGCGATGGCGGCGATCACCGCCGAGCTGCCGATCGGCATCGAGCCGCATCTGGTGGCCGACCAGGCGGTGACGGTGGCCGGCGCGATCTCCGAATTCATGGAATCGCTGTGGCAGGCCATCCTCATCATCCTCGTGGTCAGCTTCATCGCCCTCGGCGTGCGGGCCGGCCTGATGGTGGCGCTGACCATTCCGCTGACGCTGGCGGGCGTGTTCGCCATCATGTGGCTGCTCAACATCGACATGCAGCGCATCTCGCTCGGCGCGCTCATCATCGCGCTGGCGCTGATGGTCGACGACGCCATGACCACCACCGACGCCACGCTCGGGCGCCTCGCCGCCGGCGAGCCCAAGGAGGTGGCGGCGGTCTTCGCCTTCAAGACCTATGCCTTCGCCATGCTGGCCGGCACGCTGGTCACCATCGCCGGCTTCGTGCCGGTGGGGTTCGCCGCCTCGTCGGCGGGCGAATACACCTTCACCCTGTTCGCGGTGGTCAGCATCGCGCTGCTGGTGTCCTGGCTGGTGGCGGTGCTGTTCGCCCCGCTGATCGGCCTCGTCATCCTGAAGCCGCCGAAGAACGCCGGCGGCGGACCGGGCCGGATCATGCGGACCTATCGCGGCTTCCTCTCCGCCGCGCTCACCGCGCGCTGGGTCACCATCGCCGTCACGCTGGCGCTGTTCGCCGCCGCCGTGCTGGCGCTGCCGCTGATCCCGCGCCAGTTCTTCCCCTCATCCGACCGGCCCGAGCTGCTGGTCGACCTGCAATTGCCGCAGAACGCCTCGATCCATGCCACCGACCGTGCCATGGCGCGGCTCGACGACGCCCTGAGGGACGACCCGGACGTGGCGCGCTGGAGCGGCTATGTCGGGCGCGGCGCGATCCGCTTCTACCTGCCGCTCAACGCCCAGCTTCCCAACGACTTCTTCGGCCAGGCCGTGGTGGTGGCCAAGGATGTCGCGGCGCGCCAGCGGCTGGAGGCGAAGCTGGCGACGCTGCTGGCGGATGAGTTCCCCAATGTGGTGAGCCGCGTCTCGCCGCTGGAACTGGGGCCGCCGGTCGGCTGGCCGATCCAGTACCGGGTGGTCGGGCCCGATCTCGGGCAGGTGCGCGACATCGCCTTCAAGCTGGCCGAGGTCATCGCCGCCGACCCGCTGACGCGCACGGTGAACTATGACTGGATCGAGCCGGCGCGCGAGATCCGCATCCGCGTCGACCAGGACCAGGCGCGTCTCCTCGGTCTTTCCACCGAGGCCATCGGCTCGGTGCTGAACACCGTGGTCACCGGCGCGCCGGTGACGCAGGTACGCGACGACATCTACCTCGTCGACGTGGTGCTGCGCGCCACCGACGAGCAGCGCGTCTCGCTCGACACGCTGCGCACGCTGGAGGTGCCGCTGCCCGGCGGGCGCACCGTGCCGCTCAGCCAGTTCGCCAGCTTCGACTATGAGCAGACCTACCCGCTGGTGTGGCGGCGCGACCGGCTGCCCGCGCTCACCGTCCAGTCCGACATCGCCGCCGGCGAGCTGCCGGAGACGGTGGTGGCCCAGCTTGCCCCCGAGATCGAGACGCTGGCGAAGACGCTGCCGGAAGGCTACCGCATCGACACCGGCGGCACGGTGGAGGAGAGCGCGGCCTCGCTGGCCTCGGTGATGGCGGTGGTGCCGGTGATGATCCTCATCATGCTCACCGTCCTCATGCTCCAGCTCAAGCGCTTCTCACTGGCCTCGCTGGTCGTCAGCGTGGCGCCGCTGGGACTGATCGGCGTGGTGCTGGCGCTGCTGGTCTCGAACCGCCCGCTCGGCTTCGTCGCCATCCTCGGCGTGCTGGCGCTCATCGGCATGATCATAAAAAACGCTGTGATTCTAATAGGTCAGATCGAATCCGAGCGCGCCGCCGGCAAGAGCGCGCGCGAGGCGGTGATCGACGCCTCCTGCGCCCGCTTCACCCCGATCATGCTGACGGCGGTGTCGACCGTGCTCGGCATGATCCCCATCGCCCCCACCGTCTTCTGGGGCCCCATGGCCTTCGCCATCATGGGCGGGCTTCTGGTCGCCACCCTGCTGACGCTGATCTTCCTGCCGGCGCTCTATCTCGCGGCGCTGGGACGGGAGCGGGCGCCGGCGAGGTGACGCCCGTTCACGGCGTCGGCGCGGGTGGCGCGATCCGGTCGTTCATGTAGGAAAAGAACGGGTTGGACGACATCCGCACCAGCGCGTCGAGGCTGACGATCAGTGCCCCGCGCTCGCCGCGCACGGCCATGGCGCCGAGCTGGAGCCCGAAATTCTCGTCCGGATCGGGATGCGAGCCGTACAGCGCATCCTCCGGCGGGAAGGGCAGGGCGACGTGGGAGAGCGAATAGACGTCGATCGGATAGGAGAGCCCCAGCGGGCGGACCGTCTCTTCCGTTCCGCCGGCGGGGATGGAGCGCTCGACCACCAGGTCGCTGCCGGCATCCTCATTGGTGATGATGACGGTGCGGAAAGTGCGCGGCAGCGGCGGCAGCAGGCGCAGCAGCGCCGTATAGGAGGTCGCGCGCAAAAGCGGGCCGAGCTTGGTGTTGCGGTTGATGTCGAACAGCACCAGCTCGCTGCCATTTGCCGGTAGCTGGCGATACAGGGCGTCGACGATGGCGCGGGTCGAGACGGTGAAATCCATCACCGACTGGAAGGTCAGCACCGGCGCCAGGTCCTTCAGGCGTCCCGCCCGCGCCTGCGCGGTGATCGAGGCCTGCAGGGCCCGCGTCAGCCGATGCGACTGCACCGCGCCATTCACCGGAAAGCTGTTGTATTTGAAAGGGTTGAATTCCGGCACCAGGCCGAGCCACGCCGCCTTGTCGAAGGCCGGCAGATAGGCCGGCAGCGCCGCCAGCCCGGCGAAGCGGGCGAAGCGCGTGATGCCGATCATCGGCGAGATGAGCACCAGCCGGGTGGGGCGCACCAGCTTTTCGTCGCTGAGCGCGTCGAGCGCGTATTTCAGCGCCAGCGCCCCGCCATTGGAGAAGCCGACGATTTCCAGCTTCTTGCCCGGCACGCGGGCGGCCGCCTCGCGCACCGCAAGCCGCGTCGCCGCCAGCCAGTCTTCCCATTCGACCTCGGTAAGCCCGGCCGGAACCGTTCCGTGACCGGGCAGGCGCGGGGCAACGACGAGGAAGCCGTTGGCGAGATAGCGCCGGGCGACATGGCGCAGGCTGTAGGGCGAATCGGTCAGTCCGTGCAGCAGCACGACGACGCCGACCGGTTCGCCCGCCGGCGCCAGCTCGTAGGAGCGGTTCCAGTCATGGGTGAGGTGCGGCGGGTAGACCACGCTGCCGGCGAAATAGCGGTTGGAGGGAACCCTGTCCTCCTCCGGCAGCTTCTGCACCACCTCGCGGGTGACGTCAGCGAACAGCTTGTCCTCGCGGGCGAGGTAGCCGCGCCAGTCCGCCTTGTCGAGTTCGGAGACGCTCATCTCCTCCGGCACGAAAGTGTGCCAGGGCTCCAGCGGCGGCCCGCTCTGCGCGAACCAGACCCGGGAGCCGAGGAAGGCGACGAACAGAACCAGCGCCAGTAGCGCCGCCCATTTGAGGAGCCTGCGCAGGGCTTTGAAGAGGGCGCTCATGATCAGACGACGGGCTCCTCGCGGCCGGAGAGCAGGCGGGCGAGCCAGCGCGTGCCGTCACCCTCCTCGCAGAAGGTCAGGGCGGCGATGACCAGCGGCACGCCGATGAAGGCCCCGGACAGCCCCCACATGAACGCCCAGAAAAACACGGCGAACAGCACCAGGAAAGGCGAGATGGCGAGCGCCTTCCCCGCCATGCGCGGCTCGATATAGCTGCCACTGAAGAACTGGATCACGTTCATGGCGAGGAACACCGCCACCGCCGTTTCCCACGAGCCGAACTGCGCCAGCGCGAAGAAGGTGGGCAGCAGCGTCGCCACCAGCGGGCCGATGAAGGGGATGTAGTTGAGCGCGAAGGCGATGACGCCGAAGGCGAGGGCGAGATCGAGCCCGATGGCGGCGGAGAGCGCCCAGACGAAGACACCGGTCAGCACGCTCATCACCGTGCGCACCATCATGTAGGTGCGGAACTTCGCCGCCGTCGCCGCGCAGGCTCGCACCAGCCGCCGCCCGGTCTCTCCGGCCTCGGCGAGCAGCTTGGTGCGGACGATGTCGACCTCCAGCAGGCCGAGCATGACGAAGATCAGCGTCACCACGCCGAAGCCGAACATGCCGTTGAGCCGCCCCGCGAGGCTCTGAAAGGCGCCGATGAGCCAGCTCGCGTTGAAGGTGTCGGCCAGCATGCCGGCCGAATAGAGGCCTATCTCTTCCAGCTGCGCGGCGGTCTCGGTGTAGATCGCCTGGAAGCGGCCGGCATTGGCGATCAGCCAGCGCCCTGCCTGGCTGAAGCCCCAGATGGTGACATAGCCGAGCAGCGCCAGAGCGAGAATGGTCAGCGCGAGGGTCACCATCATCGCCACCAGTGCCGGCAGTCGCTGCTGCAGTCGAACCTGCAGCGGCCAGACCAGCGCGATGATGAAAAGCGCAAAAGCGACCGGCGCCACTACCGACCTGGCGAGATAGATCGCGCCGGCGGCGAGAATGAACGCGCAGATACCGAGCGGGAGACGGAGCGCGCTGGAGGTCATAGGAGCTTTCGTGGAACCGGGCGGGGCGAAGCAAGCGGGATAGCATGCCGCACCAGATCGGCAAATCGCGATGACGCAGCGTCGCCTCAGTGGCTCGGAGCAGAGTGCCACCCGCCAGCCCTTCAGGCATACGCAAAAGTGTCACATCACGGCGACGTTCGCCGGCTGGAGGAGCATCGCGGCCGGACGCGGGTTATTTTGCGTGAGACGATGGTCTATCTTGCCGCCAACGGCGGGGGCGGCGATGGGGCAGCCGGTCGCAACGAAAAAGCCGGCCAGAATGAGGGGGATGCGATGGGTGGGCTGCTCGCTTTCAGCCGCGTCGTCGACGGATTGAACGAGCGGTTCGGACACATCGCGGATTACTGCGTGCTGTTCGCCTGCCTCGTCAGCGCCGGCAATGCGACCGTGCGCTACCTGTTCAGCTATTCGACCAACGGGTTGCTGGAGGTCCAGTGGTACCTGTTCGGTGCCGTGGTGCTGCTCGGGGCGCCCTACACGCTGAAGCGCAACGAGCATGTGCGGGTCGACCTCGTCTACATGTCGGTTTCACCGCGCGTCCGGCTGTGGATCGACACGCTCGGCTTCGCGCTGATCCTCATCCCCGCCGGCCTCTACCTCGCCTGGCTGAGCTTTCCATTCTTCTGGCAGTCCTTCGTCTCCGACGAGGTGTCGCAGAATGCCGGCGGGCTGATCCTCTGGCCGGCCAAGCTTTTGTTGCCGCTGGGCTTCGCGCTGCTCACCATTCAGGGGCTCTCGGAACTGATCAAGCGCGTCGCCGCGCTCTCCGGCGCGATCGAGATCGCCACCGATTACGAGAAGCCGCACCAATAGGAGCGCCGCGAAAGCCGGCCCCTGACCGCCAGTCCCTTCCTTCCCGACGCACGAGCCTTGCATGTTCTCCTATGGCGTGATGCCTCCGCTCATGTTCGCCGGCATGATCTGTTTCATGCTGGCCGGCTTTCCCGTCGCTTTCTCGCTGATCGCGGTCGGCCTGTTCTTCGGCTCGCTCGGCATACTGACCGATCATTTCACCTTCAGCTTCCTGCAGGCGCTGCCGTTCCGCTTCTACGGCATCATCTCCAATGACCTGCTTCTGGCGATTCCTTTCTTCACCTTCATGGGGGCGGTGCTGGAGCGCTGCGGCCTCGCCGAGGATCTGCTGGAGGGCACCGGCAAGCTGTTCGGCAAGGTGCCTGGCGGCCTCGCCTACGCGGTGATCGTGGTCGGCGCGATTCTCGGCGCCATCACCGGCACGGTGGCGGCGTCGGTCATCGCCATGGGGGTGATCTCGCTGCCGGTGATGTTGCGCTACGGCTATAATGAGCGGCTCGCCACCGGCGTCATCGCCGCCTCTGGCACCATCACCCAACTCATCCCGCCCTCGCTGGTGCTGATCGTGCTGGCCGAGCAACTCGGCCGACCGGTGGGCGAGATGTATCTCGGCGCCATCGGCCCCTCGCTGCTGCAGGTGCTGATCTTCCTCGGCTATGTGTTCGTGCTGTCGCTGATCAAGCCGCAGCACATGCCGCCTCTGCCGCCCGAAGCGCGCGGAGAGGGCGGCTGGCCGCTGATCCGGCAGGTTCTGTGGGGTATGGTGCCCTCCATCGTGCTGATCCTGCTGGTGCTCGGTACGCTGGCCATGGGCCTCGCCACGCCGACCGAGGCGGGGGCGATGGGGGCGGTCGGCGCCATCTTGCTGGCGGCGCTGCATGGACGGCTGACCTGGCCGCTGATCCGTCAGGCGATGGCCTCTACCGCCCGCCTCACCGCCATGGTGGTGTTCATCCTCATCGGTGCCACCGTGTTCAGCCTGGTGTTCCAGGGCATGGACGGGGCGCTGTGGATCGAACACCTGCTTTCCCAACTACCCGGCGGGCGGGCCGGTTTTCTCATTTTCGTCAATGTGTTCATCTTCTTCATCGCCTTTTTTCTCGATTTCTTCGAGATCGCCTTCATCATCGTGCCGCTGCTGGTGCCGGTGGCGATGAAGCTCGACATCAACCTGATCTGGTTCGGCGTGCTGCTGTGCGTGAACATGCAGACCGCCTTCATGCACCCTCCCTTCGGCTTCGCGCTGTTCTATCTGCGCGGCATCGCGCCGAAGTCGATCCGCACCTCGCAGATCTACTGGGGCGCGATTCCGTGGCTGCTGATGCAGCTCATCTTGGTGGTGGTGGTGATCCTGTGGCCGGACGCGGTGACCTACTGGATCAGCGCTGGCCCGAGCGTCGATCCTTCGACCATCGAGCTGGACATTCCCCAGTTCGACGTGCCGCCGCTCGACATGGCTCCGCCGCAGTTCTGAGTGCCGGCAGGGGCGATGCCGCTATGGAGTCGTGCCGCAGTCAGTCAAATCGATGACAGCCATCATTTTAATTCAAGTGCGGGCCAAGGCCTTGCCGTGGCGCCCATTTTTGCGCGCTTCGCCGGCGATTTCCAGACCGTGTGTCTTTCACCCTATAGGGTAGCCGGGGATTGTGCGCGATAAGGCGTGCCCCCCGATGGCGCCTCCGCGCCTGTCCGACCTCGCCGCCATACTGGAACTCCCATGCCCTCCCTTCGATCCGCCCCGGCAAACCCGCATCCGGGCAACCCGCATCCGGGAATGGGATTTCGGGAGTTCGTGCTGTTCATCGCCGGTCTCATGGCAACCAACGCCATCGCCATCGATTCCATGCTGCCGGCGCTGCCGGAGATCGGTGCATCGCTGGGCATCGACACCGCGAATCACACCCAGCTCGTCATCACCGCCTATCTGCTCGGCTTCGGCGGCGCCCAACTCGTCTATGGCACCCTGGCCGATCGTTTCGGGCGCCGCAGCGTCCTGCTGTTCGGCCTCGCGGTCTATACGGCGGCCTCGATCGGTGCCGTCTTCGCGGGCACGCTGGAGGTGATGCTGGCGGCGCGTGTGGTGCAGGGCATAGGCTCGGCGGCGACCCGTATCCTTGCCATCACCATCGTGCGCGACTGCTATTCCGGCTCGCACATGGCGCGGGTGATGTCACTCGCCTTCCTGGTCTTCCTCTCGGTGCCGATCGTCGCCCCTTCGATCGGGCAGGCGATCATGCTGGTGGCACCGTGGCGCGGCATCTTCCTGATGCTGTGCCTGTTCGGCGCGGTGCTGTTCGTGTGGACGCTGGCGCGCCTGCCGGAGACGCTGCATGCGGAAGACCGCTCGCCGATCTCCTTCGCCGGCATCGCGCATGCCTTCGGCCTGATCATGCGCAGCCGCGTCACGGTCGGCTACATGCTGGCCATCACCATGGTGATGGGCGGGCTGTTCGGCTTCATCAACTCGGCCCAGCAGGTGTTCGCCGACGCTTTCGACGCGGACGAACTGTTCACGCTGATCTTCGCGCTGATCGCCGTCTTCATGGCGGCCTCCTCCCTGCTCAATGCGCGCATTGTTGAGAAGCTTGGTATGCGACGGGTCTCGCACGCGGCGCTGCTTGGCTATCTGGCGGTGACGCTGGTGCATGCCGGCATCGTGCTGGCAGGGATCGAGAACATCTGGACCTTCTCGATCCTGCAGGGCGCGATGATGTTCTGCTTCGGCCTGATGGTGTCGAACTTCAATTCCATGGCAATGGAGCCGGTCGGCCATGTGGCGGGCACGGCATCGTCGGTGCTCGGCTTCGTCAGCACGGTGGGGGGCGCGCTGGCCGGCTTCGCGCTGGGGCAGAATTTCGACGGCACCACGCTGCCGTTGACCATCGGCTTCGCGGCCCTGGCCATCGCGGCCTTGGGCTGCGTGCTCCTCGCCGAGCGTGGGCGCCTGCTCCAGCGCGACCGGCGCGTTACCGATGCCGAGACCTGAAAGGTAGCCCGCCGTCGCCTTCTGTTGCCTTGTTCGGATTTTATCCCCGTGTCTTTTTCTGCTGTCGTGCCTTTGCGGCGAATACGCAGGATGACGTGGTCGCCCACCAGATCACTCGGATTGTCGACTGATGCGCGGATTAAGGGCGGGACAAGTGGAAGGCCTCAGGGCGCCGCCTGCCCCTGGCCGATTTCCTCCCGCGAAGAGGCAGTCGACGCGACGCGCCGGCCGCCATTTGACCGCGCCAGCAGATGCGGGGCACGGGACTGCGCATAATCGAGGATGATCGCGCCCAATTCCGGCTCGTCCACCAGCAGGGCAGCGTCCTCAGCGGAAAGCCAGATCTGAGCCCGCTCGTGGCGCTCGGGCCAGTCGGCGAGCTGGCGGCGGACGGCCAGCGGATAGACGCCGACCTTCACCAGCGCGAAATGCGTCTCCAGCCGCTTCCAGTACAGATACTGGCCGAGCCGCTTGCGGCCCATGTCGCCAACGACGCCGGCTTCCTGCCGTGCCTCGATTTCGGCCGATTTCCAGTCCTTGCGGTTCCGTATCGGCCAGCCCTTCGGGATGATGACACGCTGGGTCTCGCGCGAGGTCATGACCAGCACCTCGACCGCACCGTCGGCATTGAGGCGAAACGGCAGTGCCGCCACCTGGCCAAGGGGGCGCCCGTCGGTGACGCGTCGTTTGTTCCGGTTCGGTTTGGTCATGACGCTGAATGTAGTGCGTCGCACACAAATAGCGACACCGCTCGCGATCCTTCTCATGCTTCGGACACATCATGACGACGGAAGTCACGCTTCTCGCCAGATAGCTGCCGCGCGCGTCCGGGCAAGTACGGTTCCCCGCGATGCGACGCAACGAGGGAACCGGAAGCGGCCACGATGCCGGCCCACGAACGCAGCCGGCCCGGCGGTCGGTCACGCTACAGAGCGGCTTCCCCGGCGCGGGCCGACCTGCCGAATCTGGCGGTCCGCCGGTCCTGCGGTACGCGGTCGGTCAATGCTGCGCCAGAATCGCCGCGATGGCCTGCGCGACCGACTTGGTCACGCGCTTCCGGTAGCGACGGTGAACGAGCTGGCCGTTGTGGAACACGTCCTGCTCGACATAGAGGTTGCTGCCGTCCCAGCGCAGGATGTTGTCGGACTCGACCGTCTCGATAACGCCGATTTCCGGGATCAGCTGTCCTTCCGGCGCGGTGGTGGTCATCTTTGTCCTCCTGCAGTGTCGGGACGCTCTGCGGCGCCCTGTTTGCGGATGATAGACGAGCGTGCGGCGAAAGCCATTGGGTGCTTTGCGAAGTTCAGGAGGCCTTCCGCGGCGGCGGATCGTCGGTCGCGGAAGTGTCTGTTCCGGCAGTGCCGGCACTTTCAACCTTGCCGCGGCGCTGCAGCAGCAGCACGAGGATCCAGCACAACAACGCCCAGGCGCCGCCGGCGCACCAGCCGGCAAGCACGTCGGTTGGCCAGTGCACGCCGAGATAGATCCGGCTGAACCCGACCAGCAAGGTGAGGCCGACGGCTACGGCGAGCGCATAGGCCTTGATCCGCCGCCTGCTCTCGGTGCGTACCAGCAGCACGCCGAGGGTAAGGAAGGTGACCGCAGCGCCCATGGCGTGGCCGCTCGGAAAGCTCAACGTGCTGACATCGACGAGATGGGCGACGAGGTCGGGCCGCGGGCGCTCGAAGCCGAGCTTCAGTGCATAGCTCAGAAGCCCGCCGCCGGCCGTCGCTACCAGCACGAACAGCGCCGCGGCGCGCTTGCCGTCCATCGCCAGAAACCCGGCGACGATGAACGTGATCAGGGTCAGCACCGTGGTGCTGCCCAGCGCGGTCACGTCGCGCATGATGATTTCCAGCCAGGGTGGGCCGAGCGGGTTGGCAGGATCGCCCGGCGTGCGGAAGGCGAGCAGCACCGCCTCGTCGAACGCGTGGGTTTCGCCCTCCACCACCTCGTCGGCAATGAGTGCGAAGGCCAGCAGCCCCAGAGCTGCGCCGAGCAGCGCCAGAAGCACCGCCAGTTCGGGAACAACGAGGCGCGGCAGATCGCGCAAGCGGGGCGGAAGTCTCTCAAGCAGCGTGCGTGATCCGAGAAGGGGCATCGTCTGAGGGCACCGTTGGAATAGCGACGCAGGGCAACCGCGTCGGGCGTGGAACTGATTGATGCCCTGCGGTGTTCCCTTGCTACGCTTGCAAGGAGGATTTCATGCTCAAGGGTGGCGCGCTGTGGCTGCTGGGAATTCCGCTGCCGATTATTATCGTCCTTTGGTTCATGGGCTATCTTTAACCCTCGCGAAGGCGCTATCGGCGTGACAAGGCGCCGGGCGACGTTAAGTTTACGCGGCCCGGTGCCCTGCGGCCCTCCTGGAGTGGAAACGTTCCGCGATCATGAACCTCGTCGGTAGCCACGATATCGCGCTTGTGGCGCTGTCCATCCTGATCGCGGTGGCCGCGTCCTTCACCGCCCTCGATCTGGCGGGCAGGATCGCCGGCGCGCGCGGCTCGATACGCCTGGCGTGGCTGGCGGCGGCGGCGGTGGTGCTTGGCGGCGGCATTTGGTCCATGCATTTCATCGCCATGCTGGCGCTGAACATCGGCATGGACGTGTCCTATGCGCCGGGGCTGACACTTCTCTCGCTGCTGCTGGCAATCGGATCGACCGGGGTGGCGCTGTTCGCCGCCGGACGGGCAGCGGTGGGCCTCGATGGCATCCTGCTGAGCGGCATTTTCATGGGCCTCGGCATTGTCGGCATGCACTACACCGGCATGGCGGCGATGCGTATGCCCGGCGAGATGACGCACGACATGATCTATGTCGGCGCTGCCATCGTGCTGGCCGTCGCGGCCTCGACAGTCGCACTGTGGCTGGCGTTTCGCCGCCACTCCTTGCCCCAGCGGCTCGGCGCCGCGCTGGCGCTCGGCTTCGGCATTGCCGGCATGCACTATGTGGCGATGATGGGCGTTACCTTCACCGGGCACGGTGACGTCCACGATGCCGCGCTGGCCGCCAGCGCGGACGGCATCGGCAATGGCGCGCTGGTCGCGGTGGTGACCGCGGCGACCTTTGCCATCTTCGTCGCGCTGCTGCTGGCCGCCGCCTATGACCGGCGATTTGCGGTGCTGTCCGAGCGCGAGGCCCGCCTTTGGCGCGAAAGCGAGGAGCGCTACCGCAACCTCTACCGTCGCACGCCGCTGCCGTTGCATTCGCTTGGCCCAGATGGGCGTATCGCTCAGGTCAGTGACCGCTGGCTGAGCCTTCTCGGCTATGCGCGCGAGGAGGTGATCGGGCGTCCGCTTACCGACTTCATGACCGAGGAATCCGCCCGCCGACGCATCCATGAGCACTGGCCGCGCCTGCTCGAAACCGGTGAACTGCGCGAGGCAGAGTACACGTTGTTGGCCAAGGACGGGCATGCGCTCGACTGCGTGCTCTCGGCCGTCGCCGAGAAGGATTCCGGCGGCCATCTCACCATGACGCTGTGCGGCCTGGTCGATGTGACCGAGCGCCGCGCCGCCGAGGAGGCACTGCGCCAGGCACAGAAGCTGGAGGCGGTCGGCCAGCTTACCGGCGGCATCGCCCATGATTTCAACAATCTGCTCGCCGTGGTGATGGGCAATCTGGAGCTCGCCTCCAAGCGGGCTCCGGACGATCCGCGGCTGACTCTGCTGCTCGGCAATGCGCAGCAGGCCGCCCAGCGCGGCGCGGCGCTCACCCAGCGCATGCTGGCCTTCGCACGCCGGCAGGATCTCAGGCCCGCCCCGGTGGACGTGCCCGAACTGGTGCTCGGCATGGCCGACATGATGCGCCGCTCGATCGGCCCCGGCGTGCGTATCGAGACCCGCTTCCCGCTCGGGCTGCCCTACGCCCGGGTGGACGCCAACCAGCTCGAACTCGCCTTGCTCAATCTTGCCGTGAACGCGCGCGACGCCATGCCCGACGGTGGTGTCATCACCATTGCCGCGTGGGAAGAAATCGTCGCGCTGCCGGAAGGTGAGGGGCTGGCCGAACCAGGCAGGCTCAAGCCCGGCCACTATTTCTGCCTGTCCGTCAGCGACAGCGGCAGCGGCATGGATGCGGACACGCTGGCGCGCGCCGCCGAGCCGTTCTTCACCACCAAGGGCGTGGGCAAGGGAACCGGGCTCGGCCTTGCCATGGTGCACGGCCTGGCTGCGCAGTCGGACGGCAAGCTCGTGCTGAAGAGCGAGCCCGGTAAGGGCACGACGGCGATCATCTATCTTCCAGTCGCGAAAGCGGGCCGCAGTGTGGCGGTGGCTGTTCTGGCGGAGGATGAGGACGATGTGCCCGGTGGGGAGCATGGTGCGCAGCGCGTGCTGGTGGTGGATGACGATCCCCTGGTGCTGTCCGCCACCGGTGCCATGCTGGAGGATCTTGGCTGCGCGGTGACGGAGGCTTCGTCGGCGCGTGAGGCGCTGAATCTGCTGGAGGCCGGTGCGACCTTCGACGTCGTGCTCACCGACCAGGCGATGCCGGGCATGACCGGCGTGCAGATGGCCGCGGTGATCGATGAGCGCTGGCCCGACCTGCCGCTGATCCTCGGCACCGGCTATGCCGAGTTGCCGGCCGACGCCAGGGCCGGCATGCCGCGCCTGGGCAAGCCGTTCAGCCGGGAGACGCTGCGGCGTGCCATCGTCGCCGCCACCCGCGTGGCGCCCGACAATGTGGTGCCGATGCCGCGGCGCGGCTGAGATGCGAAGGCACCGGCGGGCGCTTCCGGAATATTGTGGACCGCCGGTGACATTCGCCGGCTGAATGACTATATCGAGAGCGTCCGGGGGAGCCTCGTCAGGAGGCTGAGAGGCCATCGGCGCGCGTTGCGCGGCATGGCGACCCTTCGAACCTGATCCAGTTGAGACTGGCGGAGGGAGGAAGTGCATGATTTCCAATCAGATAGAGCCGACCGATACCGCGCAGCGCGCAGCCAATGCCATGCGGGTGAAGATTGTCGGCGCCGGCGTGGCCGGGCTTACCTGTGCCCACGCCTTCGCCCGGCGTGGGGCGAACGTGACCATTGTCGAACGCCGCGCCGGCTCCGGCCAGGGCTGCTCCTGGTATGCCGGCGGCATGCTCGCGCCGTGGTGCGAGCGCGAGAGCGCCGAGCCGATCATCGCCGAACTGGGCCTTGAATCACTGGCCTATTGGCGCGAGGCGGTGCCCGACGTGCCGCTTGAAGGCAGCCTGGTGCTGGCGCCGCCGCGCGATCTGCCGGATCTGCGCCGTTTTGCGCGGCGGACGGCCAATTTTGAATGGGTTGACGGCGCCCGCATCGGCGAACTCGAACCCGATCTGGACGGGCGCTTCGACCAGGGACTGTTCTTTCCCTCCGAAGCGCATCTGGAGCCGCGCAAGGCGCTCGCGGCGCTGACCCGCCGGCTGGTCGACGAGTATCATGTTGCCTTCGATTTCGAGGCCGATGGGTTCGATGAGGAGGACGGTCAGGCCGGTCAGGCCGATGGGGCCGACCTCGTGGTCGACTGCCGGGGGCTGGCCGCGCGCGACGTGCTGGCCGACCTGCGCGGGGTGAAGGGCGAGATGCTGGTGCTCTATTCCAGCGAGATCGCGCTCAGGCGACCGGTGCGCATGCTGCACCCGCGCATCCCGGTCTATATCGTGCCGCGCGGCGACGGGCATTTCATGATCGGCGCCACCTCGATCGAGAATGACGAGCGCGGCCGTGTCACCGGGCGTTCCATGCTGGAACTGCTCGGCGCGGTCTATGCGCTGCACCCCGCCTTTGGCGAGGCGGAGATCGTCGAGATCGGGGCGGATGTGCGCCCGGCCTTTCCCGACAACCTGCCGCGCCTGCGCAGGCGCGGCAACACGCTCTATGTGAACGGCCTCTACCGGCACGGCTTCCTGGCGGCGCCGGCGCTGGCGCGCCGCGCGGCGGAGGTCGCGTTCGACGGGGCCCATTTCCCGGAGGTGATGGATGAAGATCATCGTGAATGGTGAGCCGGCCAGCACCGCCGCTGGCACGCTGGCGGACCTTCTGGCCGAACTCGAACTCGCCGATGCCATCGTGGCGACGGCGGTGAATGGCGACATGGTGCGGGCGGCGAAACGCGAGGCAACCCCGATCGCCGATGGCGACCGGGTCGAGATCCTCGCCCCCATGCAGGGCGGATGACAGGGAGGCGGTCATGGATGCGATGACCAACAAGACGACCATGGACATGGCCGATCCGGTGGCGTTCTACGGCACCGAGGTCGCCTCGCGCCTGCTGCTCGGCACGGCGCAATACCCCTCGCCGGCGATTCTGGCGGAAGCGATCCGCGCCTCGGGCACGGAGATCGTCACCGTCTCGCTGCGGCGGGAATCGGGGGTGGCGAAGTCCGGCCAGAGCTTCTGGCAGCTGATTCGAGACCTTGGCGTGAGGGTGCTGCCCAACACCGCCGGCTGCAAGACGGTGAAGGAAGCCGTCACCACCGCCGAGATGGCGCGCGAACTGTTCGGCACGCCCTGGGTGAAGCTGGAGGTGATCGGCGAGGACGACACGCTGCAGCCGGACGTCTTCGGGCTGGTGGAGGCGGCGCGCCTGCTCACCCGCGACGGCTTTCAGGTATTTCCCTACACCACGGAGGACCTGGTGGTGGCGGAGAAGCTGATTTCCGCCGGCTGCGAGGTGCTGATGCCGTGGGGGGCGCCGATCGGCTCCGGGCGCGGGCTGAACAATCCCTATGGCCTGCGCTCGCTGCGGGCGCATTTTCCCGGTATCCCGCTTGTGGTGGATGCCGGCGTGGGCCTGCCCTCGCACGCGGCGGCGGCGATGGAAATGGGCTATGACGCGGTGCTGCTGAACACCGCGGTGGCCAAGGCGGGCGACCCTGTCCGCATGGCCCACGCCTTTGCCCGCGCCATCGCGGCCGGGCGCGAGGCGGTGATCGCCGATCCGATGGAGGTGCGCGACATGGCGGCGCCTTCGACCCCGGTCATGGGCCGGGCCCTCCTGGGTTCCTAGAGCGTTTTCGGGCGAAGCGGGTTCCGGTTCGCGTGACGAAAATGCGTAAAATCAGAAACCTGTAGCCCTTCCGGGGAACCGGCTTTCACCGGAGGGGTTCGAGGTCGTTAGGGGTGCGTGATGAAGCTCGATCCGTTCTATCTCGTCGTCGACCGCGCCTCCTGGCTGCCGCGCCTGCTGCCGCAGGGGGTGAAGCTGGTGCAATTGCGCGCCAAGGAGATGGACGAGGCCGAACTGCGCCGCGAGATCGCCACCGCGCGCGAGACCTGCGCCCGCTTCGGCGCGCAGCTCATCGTCAACGACTATTGGCGGCTCGCCATCGAACTCGGCTGCGACTTCATCCATCTGGGGCAGGAGGATCTTGCCGAGGCCGACGTGCCGGCCATCCGCCGCGCCGGGCTGAAGCTCGGCATCAGCACCCATGACGAGGCGGAACTGGAAGCCGCGCTGCTGGCGCGGCCGGATTATGTCGCGCTCGGCCCGGTCTACCCCACGGTGCTCAAGAAGATGCGCTGGGCGCCGCAGGGGCTGGAGCGCATCACCCAGTGGAAGAAGCGCGTCGGCGACCTGCCGCTGGTCGCCATTGGCGGGCTGACGATCGCCCGCGCGACGGGCGTGCGGCGGGCGGGCGCGGACAGCCTTGCCGTCGTCACCGACGTGCTGCTGAACGACAACCCCGAGGCCCGCGCCCGCGACTGGGTGCTGGCGACGCGCGAGATGGCGTAGGCCGCCGGCGCGGACGGGGCGGACGGGAGGCGGGCCCGCCGCCCCGCCGCGTGTTGCCCGCGCGCCTATGACAAAGAGGCAACGGCGCGCCGGCGCAGGAGCGCGCAGAGCTTTGTCATTTCGGGGGGAGGTTCGCGCTCGATGCGCGCATATTCGCTCCCGTCCGCCGTGCGACGGAACAGGCCGAACTCCACCATTTCACGGCGCAGCAGCGCATGGTCGCCGAACAGGTGCTCGGCGTTGAGAAGCGCGTTCATCCGCCGCTCGTGAAACACCTCGCCGCTGGGCATGCGGGACCACAGCACCCACAGGCAGAGAATCTGCTGGTTGCGCTTCTTGGGCCAGCGCACCAGCCGGCCCTCGGCGTCGAACAGGCGCAGCGCCTTCTCGCAGCGGGAGTGATCGGCCACTGGCGGGGGGGCGGCCGGGGCGGCTTCGAGCCGGCCGCGCGCCTGCGCATCGGCCCGCAAATGCTGGAAGTTGCGATAGCCGGCGCCGCGTGCCAGCAGGTTCAGGAGTTCGACATGGCCGGGCGCGCGGTCGAGCGCGGCGATCCCGTCGCGCAGGGTGCGGGCGAGCGCGGAAATATCCGGCGCCTCAAAGGCCAGATGGAGTCTGGACATGACCTATCCTCGTTGGTGCCCTTTCGCGAGGAAATGTCGGGGTTGCCGTCTTGCGACCGGGCACAAGGACAAGTGCGGGGTTCGAACATCAGCAGGTTTAGCTCCCCTTGCGGGGCGGCAACGCCTCGGTGAACTGCAGACCGTGGCGCAGAGATAAGTGAAGGCGGGCGCGATGTCCAGTGCCCTTCGTTCCCGTTGAAGGGCCCTCATCCCCGGGCTTGACCCGGGGATCCAGGCTTTTCCGTGAGAGCACCGGGACCGCTGGGTGCCCGGGTCAAGCCCGGGCATGAGGGGGGGGGAGTTATCCCGGACGACGCTCTGGTGCCTACTCCGCCGCAGCGCTGACCCCGCCGGCGAACGAGCGCTCCATCTCGCGGCGCAGGCGCACCGCCGGGCTGTCCTTCACCTCGACATCGGCCCAGCCGACGATCTCGCCCTCGGCTATGTCGCGGGACAGCGTGACGTGATGGGCGAGGCCGATGGGCAGGCCGCCTCGTGCCAGCGAGGTGGCGGCGGGAAAGAGCTTGCCCCAGACGGTGAAGCCGCCTTCGCCGTCCAGCGTCTCGCCGCGTTTCAGCGGGCGCTTGGCCACCGCCACCACATCGGCGCTGAACGCCTCGGTAGCGCCGGTCGGCTCGCCGCGCAGCGCGGCACTGGCGACGCTGACGCCAAGCTCCAGCCCGATCAGGTGATAGGGGCGGTAGAGCGCGGTGGTGCGGCCGGAGGCATCGGTGACCACGCCATATTCCTTGAAGCAGCGCCGGGCATAGTCGCCGCGCGGGCTCGGGTCGGCCTCGAACACGACATAGACGCCCCAGCGCAGGTCGCGGAACACCGGGCGGCCGTCGCGCTCCAGCGAGGAGACGGTTTCCACCGTGCCGGATTGTTCCAGCAGGCCGCCGTGCTCGCGCGGGCGCAGGATGGTGGCGAGGTCGTCGACGCCGCAGGGCGGGAACAGCAGGCCGTCGGACGGCGCCGTGAGCCCGGCCGCATTGGCGATGGCGGCCATCTCGATGGAGGATTTGGTGCCGTCGGCGAAGGAGTTGAACATCTGCGCGTTCATGCCGCCCTGCGCCGCCTGCTCGGGGGTGAGGCCGTAGAGGCTCCAGATCGTGTCCGGGGTGGAGCGGTGGAAGCTCGGCAGGTACTTGGTGCCCTTGCCGGCGCAGACCACGTTGAAGCCGCAGGTGCGGGCCCAGTCGACCATCTCGCAGACGAGGGCCGGCTGGTCGCCATAGGCCATGGAATAGACCAATCCGGCCTTGCGGGCGCGTTCGGCCAGCAGCGGGCCGACCAGCACGTCGGCCTCCACCGTGACCATGACGATGTGGCGGCCGTGCTCGATGGCGAGCAGGGCATGGGCGGCGCCGGCGGCCGGGCTGCCGGTGACCTCGACCACCACGTCGAGCCCGTCGGCGGCGATCAGCGCCGATGCGTCGTCGGTCAGCATGGTGCGGCCGGTGCGCAGCGCCTCGTCGAAGGAGGGGGCGGCCACCGCTTCCGCGTCCCAGCCGGTTGCTTCCAGCGCCGCGCGGGCGCGCGGCACGGAGAGATCGGCGATGCCCAGCAGGTGCAGGCCCGGCGTGGTGCGCAGCTGCGAGAGGAACATGGAGCCGAACTTGCCGGCGCCGATGAGGCCGACACGGACCGGGCGTCCGGCATCGGCGCGGGCCTTGAGCAGGCGGGCGAGATTCATCGAGCGTTTCCTTCCCAGGGTGCGGCCGGGCTTTTGCCCGGTCCGGATCGTCGACGCGCATGTTGCCGGCGCGGTCCGCACCCGCGCGGCGGGGTGTCAGCCGGCAATGGCGCGGCCCTTGGGCCGGGGCTCCTCGGCGGCGCGATCGTCGACAGGCGCCGGCTCCGGTTCCTGCTCCGGCCGGTCTTGCGGCCCATCCTCCGGCGCCGCCCTCAGCGCCAGGATGCGGTCGGCAAGGGTCGGGGCCGCGCCCGGCGTGGCCGAATGGGCGGCCAGAAGGGCCTCGATGGGCGAATCCGGGCCTTCGAGCCGCGAGGTGAGATGGGCCACCTCGGCCGCGATGTCGCTGATCCGCTCGCGCAGCCGCACGGTATCGGGCGCCTCGGCGCGGCCCGGGGCCGGCGGCTCGATAGCGCGCGCGGCCTCGGGCGCGGGCGCCACCACGCGCAACGCCTCCGCCTGCCGGCGGGCCTTCTCGGCGGCGTGGGCGCGCGCTTCGAGTTGGGCCAACTCGGTGGTCAGCGCCGCGCGCTCGGCCTTGAGGGCGCTGGCCTCCTCGTCGAGCCGGGCCTCGGCCCGGGCCAGTTCGTCCTTCAGCTCGCGGTTGCGGCGCAGCTCGATAGACAGGCTCTCGGCCGTGGTCCGCAGCGTCTCGCGCTCGCTCTGCAGATGGGCGTTGGCGGCGGCGAGATGGCGGTCGAGCTCGCCGATGCGGTCCTTGAGCGTGTCGCGCAACGTGGTCAGCGCCACATGGTCGATCTTCAGCTCCTCCTCCCGCGTGCGCGTGTCCTCGAAGGCGTCGCGGGTCTTCGCCAGTTCGGCGCGGGTGGTGCGAAGCGTGGCGGCGGTCTGCTCCAGGTCGCGCGTGCGGGTGTCCAGCTCGCCGAGCAGATGGTCGCGGTGGGTGGCCACCGTCCCGTGCTCGGTGCGCAGGGCGTCGAGCTCGGTCGAGAGGCGCTCGATCGTCTCCTGGCGGGCGCGCAGCGTCTCGGTCTGCCGGACGAGGTCGCCATATTGCGCGGCGGCGCGGGCCTGCAGCTTCTCCACCTCCATTTCGAGGCGGCGGATGCCGACGGCGAAGATCGCGCGCTGCTCGTCCTTGTCGGCCTGAATCTCGGCGATCGAGACCGGGATCGCCCCCTCGATACGCTTGCGGGTGAGCCGCACCGCCCGCCGCCACACGGCGGGCAGCAACAGCAGGGCCAGCAGCGTCGCCGTCAGGAAGCCGATGGCGGAATACATGATCGCTTCGATCATGCGGCGATCTCACCTCAGAACGCGGAAGGCCCGTCAGGGAACGGCGCAGGCCTAGCCTAGGAGCATCAGGTTACAGATGCCAAAACGGCCGGGCTAGCCCGGCCGCACGGCGTCGGGTGGGTGCGGGTCAGAAAGGATTCCACGTCGCGGCGGGCGTGAACTTGAGATAGCCGATATTGGCGCCGAGGCGCACGCCGACGCCGGAGCGGATCGGCACCACGACGATGTTGTCGGAGGCCAGCGCCGTCATGCCGAAGCCGGCGACGAAATAAGCCGAGCCGGAAATGCCGCCGAAGCGCCGGAATATGTCGTTGATGCCCTTCAGATTGTAGACGAGAATCATGGTGCGGGCACCGTCGCCGCCGAAATCCCAGCCGAGCGAGGGGCCCTGCCAGTAGACCTTCAGGTCGCCGGCATTGCGGGTGTAGAGCGTGCCGTCGCCGTAGCGCAGGCCGCCGACAAAGGCGCCGGAGCCCTCCTGGCCGAGGATGTAGCCATTGGGCTGGCCCCACTGGTTGACCGCTTTTTCGATCGACAAAGCAAGGCCGCGCGAGACCTCGCCGAAGAAGCCGTGGCCCTGCTGCACCAGTTCGTCACTGGAATAGGTGCTGGTCTGGGCGTGCGCTGGCGCGGTGACGAAGGGAAGGGCGCAGACAAGGGCGAGGCAGGCATAAAGGGCGCGCAAGGTCGGCATCGGCGGTCTCGCGTTTGATCTCAACAGGCGGGGCAGAGCCCGTGACGGGCCTTGATTCGGACCCGGGCATCCAGCGCCCCGAAGCCTATCAATAGCATGGAGTGCGACCAGAGAAAGGCGCGCAGCCGCCAAAACCTCGCCTGAGGGGCACATGCGTCGCCGCTGTGCTCTTCACGCCTCGGCGCCGCGGGCGATGAAGCCGTGCACGCGGTAGCCGGCCTCGGTCCGCGCATAGGGCAGGGCGCTGCCATCGGGCCGGCACACGCTGCCGCCCGCGGCGCGGACCACGGCATGGCCGGCGGCGACATCCCACTCGCACACCGTGCCGAAGCGCGGGTAGAGGTCGGCCCGCCCTTCCGCGACCAGGCCGAATTTCAGCGCCGAGCCGCAGCTGATCGTCTCGGCGATGTCGCGTTCGGCCAGAAAGGCGGAGGTCTGCGGGTCGAGATGCGAACGGCTGGCGACCGCGACCAGACCTTTCTCCGGCATCGGCCGGCAGCGTATCGGGGTCCAGAAATCGGGATGGGCGTCGAGACCGGCGAGGAAGGCGCCACCGCCCGCCGCCGTGAAGACGCCGGCATAGAGCTTGTTCACCGCCGGTGCGAGCACGATGCCGAAGGTCGGCACGCCGGCCTCGACCAGCCCGATATTCACCGTGAACTCGCCGCTGGCGCCGATGAATTCGCGGGTGCCGTCGAGCGGGTCGACCAGCAGGAAAGTGTCCGCCGGCGTCTCGCCCTGGCCCTGCGCCACCGCTTCCTCGGCGATGACCGGCACGCCGGGCAGCAGGCGCGCCAGCTCGGCGCGCAGCAGTTCCTCGGAGGCGAGATCGGCGGCGGTGACCGGGCTCTCGTCGGCCTTGCGCGCGATCGCCATGCCTTCGGCGCGGATGCGCAGGACCACCTCGCCGGCCTTCAGGGCGGCGCCGGCGAGGGACGCCAGAAGGCTGAGATGCGACGGCAGATGCGTGACGTGAGAGGACATTACGAGAGCGGTTCCGGCTGGGGAGGGGAGGGAGAAACGGTTGGCCTTGCTGGGAGCGCGGTGTATCACACCTGCGATGCCGGCTGCACTCGAGGCGGCCGATTCGCCGCACAATCTCCGCAAGGGACGCGATGACGACCGCCATCGACCTCGACAAGCTCGACCTCGCCGCCCTCCTGTGCTCGCGCGTGTGCCACGATGTCATCAGCCCGGTCGGCGCCATCGTGAACGGGCTCGAAGTGCTGGAGGACGAGGACGATCCGGCGATGAAGAGCTTCGCGCTCGACCTCATCGCCAAGAGCGCCCGGCAGGCTTCCGCCCGGCTGCAATTCGCCCGCCTCGCCTTCGGCGCCGCCGGTTCGGCCGGGGCGCAGATCGACACCGGCGACGCCGAGAAGGTGGCGCGCGGCTTCATCGAGGACGACCGCACCAGCCTCGCCTGGCAGTTGCCGCGCGTGCTGGCGCCGAAGAACAAGGTGAAGCTGCTGCTGAACCTGCTCGTCGTCGCCACCTCGACCATTCCGCGCGGCGGGCGCCTCGCCGTGGAGGAGAACGGCGCGGGCGAGGAGGGCGGTTTTCGCCTGTCCACCCAGGGCAGCCATTCGCGCATTCCCCCGCACCTCGTCGCGCTGCTGGCGGGGCAGGCGCAGGAAGGCGGCGCGCTCGATGCTCACGCCATCCAGCCCCATTACACCGGGCTGCTGGCGCGGGCGACGGGCTATGCCATCAGCCTCGCCCATGAGGGCGACCAGGTGACGATCCTGGTGGCGCGCGGCTGACGGTGCGCCACTGACCGCGTGGCGCTGCCCGCGCGGCGCGCCGGTTTCGCCCGCCGCGCTTCCGCCGGGGCAGGTTCAGAAGACATTAACGGTATCGGTGGACACTGCTCCGGCGGGCCGCAAGGCCGGCGTGTCGTGGTCCAGTATTTGCCGGTCGCCCATGTCCCCCGTCGATTCCCTGTCCGCCGCCCCGCGCGGCCCTGTCTCCCGCGAAGCCGCCCGCATCGCGGCGACGCTGCGCGCGCCCTCGCCCTGGCCCGAACCGGCCCGCGCGGACGCGCCGGAGGTTGAACGGCCACGCGCCGCCGCGCGGCTGGAGGTGCTGGCGTTCTCGCTCGGCGGCCTGCGCTTCGCGCTGCCGGCCGCCCACATCATCGAGACCATGGCGGTCGCCGGCGAGCGGTGGGGGCGGCTGCTCGCCATGGCGGAGGCCGGCACGCTGGGGTCGAGCGGGCTGCCGCTGATTCGGCTTTCCGCCCGGCTGGGACTTTCAGCCGATACCGGCCTCGCCCCCCGCCCGGAGGGCGCCGCCCGGACCCGCCCCGCGCAGGGGACGCTGGCGCTGATCGGGGCCGCCGGCAAGGTGCGCGCCGCGGTGCTGGTGGATGGCGCGCCGTTGCGCCAGCAGGCCGTGGTCGAGAACATGCCGTCGAGCTGGCGCGACCGCTTCGGCCCGTGCGCGGACGTGATCGACGGTCTGGCGCTGCTGGCCGACGGCACGCGGGCGGCGATGATCGACGTGCCGCTCGGCGTGGCGACGCCGCGCGCGGCCATGGCGCCGGAACCGGACACGGCGCATCTTCTGGTGCGGGCCGGGCGGGCGCAGATGGAAGCCGTCCGGGTCGCCACGCTGCAGAGCGTGACGCCGCTCGACCGGGTGCCCGGCATCGCCGTGCTGCCGATGCCGGGGCGCAGCCGGCGCATGCTGCTGGCCTTTGGCGGTGAGGGCGAGGTCATCGCCGTCGACGAGATCGTCGGGCTGGCGCCGCAGGGCCGTGTCGGGCGGGTGGGCGGCACGCGCTTCCTCACCACCCCGGCCGGGCGCTACCGGCTGCTGGAGCCGGCGGCCACCCAGCCGTCGCGCCCGACCCGGCAGCGCGTGCTGCTGACGGCGCCGGAGGGCGCGGCACGCGCCGCGCTGCGCGATCTGGTCCGCGCCATGGGCCATGACGTGTCGCTGGCCGACGACCCGCGCGCGGCACGGCTGGCGGGAAGCCGCTTCGACGCCATCCTGTTCGACCTCGACGCCTATGGCGACATGCGTGCCGAGGGCATCGCCGCCGGCGACGCGGCCCGGCGCATCGGCCTCGCCAGCGGATCGCTGCCGGCCACGCCGCCCGGTTTCCGCTCGGTGGTGAGCGCGGACGACCACGTGGCGCTGGTTCTGGCGCTGCTGGCGCGGGACGATCGCGGCCATTGAGCCCGGGCGGCGCCCATGCGGCCACGGTCATCACGGCTGCGCCATCCGGGCGATGCCGCTCTGTACCGCCCCGCTGCCGCTTGCTAGCGTGACGAACAGGCGGCCGCTTCCCCGGCGGGGAAGGAAGGGCGCGCCCTCCGGGATCCGTCGATGCGCGTGCTGCGTGTTCTCCGTCTGATGCTGGCGCTGTTCGCGCTGGGCGCGGCCATGGCGGGTCCGGCCGCGGCCACGCAGGCGATGGCGGTGCGCGCCATGCCCTGCCACGAGGCCAGCCTTGCCGGGCTGTCGGGCGCGGTCTTCGCCGTGCCGATCGCGGCCCATTCCCGCGCAAATGCGGCCATCGCCGATGCCGGGACGCGGCCGGATGCGGCGTCGCCGCATCTGTGCTGCGTGCTGAGCCAGCTCGTGGTGATGCCGCTGGCCGCACCGGTGGTGCGGTCGCCCGAGCCGCTGGTCGCGGCGCTCGCCATCCCCTCGGGCAGGATGCCCGCTGGCGTCGCGCCCTCCACCCCGGTGCCGCCGCCGCGTCGATCCTGATCGTCACCTGAGCGCGGCCGAGCCCGGCCGCATCCACGCGATCAAAGGAATCCGATCATGAAAAGCCTGACCCGCGCGGCGCTTCTCGCTGCCAGCCTCGCCATGTCTGCCGGCCTGGCGTTCGCCCAGGATAGCGCCATGCCGATGGACCATAGCGGCCACATGGGCCCCGCCAGCCCCTCGACCCAGGCCTTCGAGGCCGCCAATGCCCGCATGCATGAGGGCATGGCGCTCCCCTTCACCGGCGATGCCGACATCGACTTCGCCCGCGGCATGATCCCCCATCACCAGGGGGCGATCGACATGGCGCGGGTCGAGCTGGAGCACGGCAAGGCCCCGGAGCTGCGGGCGCTCGCCGAAGAGATCATCAAGGCGCAGGAGGGCGAGATCGCGTTCCTCAAGGCCTGGCTGGCGAAGAACGCGAAATAGGCGAGGGGCGGGACGCCTCCACGAGACGTCATCCCGGACGGCCGACGCGGCCGATCCGGGATCGCTTGCCGGGGGCGATCCCGGCTCTCGCTGCGCTCGGCCGGGATGACGGCGGGGAGGGGAGCGCGGGGGCGATCTCCGAAACAAAAACCCCGCCATGCGGCGGGGCTTCAGTTGGGGAGGGTCCGGTCGTCGCGCGAATCAGGCCATCGCGACAAAATCAGGCCGACATTCGATCCGTCTCGTTGCCGCTGTCGCGCAGCACGTAGCCGCGCCCCCACACCGTCTCGATGAAATTGTGGCCCTGCGAGGCGTTCGCCAGCTTCTTGCGCAGCTTGCAGATGAAGACGTCGATGATCTTCAGCTCCGGCTCGTCCATGCCGCCATAGAGATGGTTGAGGAACATCTCCTTGGTCAGCGTGGTGCCCTTGCGCAGCGAGAGCAGCTCCAGCATCTGGTACTCCTTGCCGGTCAGGTGCACGCGGTTGCTGGCGACCTCGACCGTCTTGGTGTCGAGGTTCACCACCAGCTCGCCGGTGGTGATGACCGACTGGGCATGGCCCTTCGAGCGCCGCACGATGGCGTGGATGCGGGCGACCAGCTCGTCCTTGTGGAACGGCTTGGTGAGGTAGTCGTCGGCGCCGAAGCCGAGCCCCTTCACCTTGTCCTCGATACCGGCAAGGCCGGACAGGATCAGGATCGGCGTCTTCACCTTGGCGACGCGCAGACCCTTGAGGACATCATAGCCCGACATGTCGGGCAGATTGAGATCGAGCAGGATGATGTCGTAGTCGTAGAGTTTGCCGAGATCGACACCCTCTTCGCCGAGATCGGTCGTGTATACGTTGAAGTTCTCGGACTTGAGCATCAGTTCGATGCTCTGCGCGGTCGCGCGGTCGTCCTCGATGAGCAAGACGCGCATGCCAATCCCCTTCCCTCGCCATGGCCCCGGGGGGTTCAGCGCTCAACCGGACTCTTCCAAGCCGAACGTGACCCCACCCCGCGCCCGGCCCGGCACACACCGATTCGTTACTTCGTGAACAAGGGGTAACAAACTCCGATTCCCGAGCACAAGCGGCGACACGAAATTTCTTCGAGTCTTCCCGCAAGAGTTTGTTCGAAAATCAGAATTTACAATCCTGATCCCTGAAGTCGAATCTTAACAAGTATGCCTAAGTGAGTCATTCGACTCCGCTTTCGCGAGGGCCGACAACCGCACCGGACGACGCCCGATCATTAATGAGCCCGGTAAACAAATCGTTTCGATCCGGCGCGCCCGACGCGCTTTCCCGGCGCCGGGCTACCTATTCCGACGAAAGAGTAAGGAAGCGGCAATATCTGTTGGCGAAGATGCCTCTCGCCGCCGCGTGAGGGCGGCTCGTACCGACCGCCATTTCGCCGCCCGCTGGGGGGCGGGCGGGACGACGGAGCGGAGTAAGCCGGTCATGAAGTCGCTCGACACCCTCATCCGCCTCAAGCGGTTCCAGGCGGAGGAAAAGCGCCGCCATCTGGTCCAGATCGAGACCATGATCGCGGAGTTCGACCGCATGTCGCGCGATCTCGAACGCGAGATCGAGGCCGAGGAGCAGCGCTCCGGCATCACCGACACCCAGCATTTCGCCTATTCGACCTATGCCCGTGCCGCCGCCACCCGTCGCGACAACATGCGCCGCTCGGCCGACGAACTGAAAGGCCAGCTCAGCGAGGCGCGCCTCGCCCATGACGACGCGCTGGACGAACTGAAGAAGGTCGAGGCGCTTGGCGAGCGCGAGCGCGTGGAAACGCCGGTCGACATGTCCCCGCGCAATGTCGCCGGGCGCGCCCGCGTGGTGCTCGGGGCCTGATCCGGCTCACTCTCCCCCGACGATCGGCACATGCGGCGCCGCCTCGCGCGCCAGCAGCCCGGCAAGTCGCGGATCGTCGACCACCTCCACCGCGCTCGCATAGGGGCGGAAGCCCGCCTTGAGGTAGAAGCCGACCGCTCCCTGGCGGTCATGGGTGCAGGTGTGCACGTGCACCCGCCGCGGCCGCCGCGCCCAGGCCAGCGCCAGCGCCCGGTTCATCATGAACCGCCCGGCACCGCTGCCCACCATGTCCGGCACCAGCCCGACAAAGGCGAGTTCGATCTCGCCCGGCACGCGGGCGTCGAGTTCGATGAAGCCGACCTCCGCGCCGTCCTTCTTCAGCACCAGCACCAGCACGTCCGGATCTTCGAGAATGGCGTTGAGCGCGGCATCCGAGAGCGCCAGCCGCGAGAACCACAGCCACTCCTCGCCGACGCGGCGGAACAGGGCGCGATACCAGTTCACGTCCGGCGCCCTCGCAGGTTCCAGCGTCAGCCCGTCCGTGCCGCGCTCGGCCATCGGCGCGGGCGGGGCCGTCATTTCCAGCAGGGTCACCACCGCGGCGATCTTGCCGCGGGGCAGCGGCGTGTAGCCGTCGAGATTGAGCACGAGCGGGGCGGCGGGGTCGGTCATCGCAGGCATCCATCAGGGGGGCAGGCCCGCCGCTTGTAGCGCCATTCCACCGCGGGCGGCTATGCCGGCGGGCGGCGCCGGCCAGGTCCGTCGCCATCGGCCTTTTGACACCGAGGCGGGGTTCACAGGCGCGCATTTTCAGATATCTTGCGGACAATTCCATTTAATACATTCAATGAGAGTGAATTCATGACGGTTGCCGTCACCATCGACCAGGTCGGCAAGAGCTTCGGCAATGGCGCGCCGGCGCTTTCCGACGTGTCGCTCGATGTGAAGCCCAGCGAGCTGGTGGCGCTGCTGGGGCCTTCCGGTTCCGGCAAGACCACGCTGCTGCGCATCGTCGCCGGGCTGGAGCAGCCGAGCCATGGCCGGGTGCTGTTCGACGGGCATGACGCGCTCTCGGTGCCGGTGCGCCGGCGCGGCATCGGCTTCGTGTTCCAGAACTACGCCCTGTTCCGCCACATGACGGTGGCCGAGAACGTCGCCTTCGGCCTGCGCTCGCGCCCGCGCGCCGAACGCCCCTCCGAGACCGAGATCCGTACACGCGTGGCCGATCTGCTGGCCCTGGTGCAGCTGGAGAGCTATGGCGGGCGTTTCCCGGCGCAGCTTTCCGGCGGCCAGCGCCAGCGTGTGGCGCTGGCCCGCGCGCTCGCCATCGAGCCCAAGGTGCTGCTGCTGGACGAGCCCTTCGGCGCGCTCGACGCGCTGGTGCGCAAGGAACTGCGCCGCTGGCTGCGCGAGCTGCACGACCGCACCGGCCACACCACGCTGTTCGTCACCCACGACCAGGAGGAGGCGCTGGAACTCGCCGACCGCGTGGTGGTGATGGGCGGGGGCAGGATCGAACAGATCGGCACGCCGGACGATGTCTATGACCGGCCGGAAACCGCCGCCGTGTTCGGCTTCATGGGCGAATCGAGCCGGATCGAGGTCGAGGTGAAGGACGGTGTGGCGTTGGCCGGCGCGACCGCGATCGCCGCGGCGACGCAGGCGGTGCCGGACGGGCCGGGCCTGCTCTATGTGCGCCCGCACGACGTGACGCTGGGACTGCCGGGCACGGCCGGGCTGAAGGGGCAGGTGCGCGCCTTCCGCCGCCACGGCGCCATACGCCGGGTCGAGATCGCGGTCGGCAGCGCGGTGCTGGAGGCCGACATCGCCCCCACCGTGCGGGTGCCGATCGGCGAGAAGGTGGCGGTGCGGCTCGACCGCGCCCGCCTGTTCGCTTCCGACGGCCCCGGCGTCGACACCAAGGCCCCGACGGCCCAGCAGACCGGTGACTACGCGATCTGAGGCGGTGCCGCTCAGCGCCGCTCCAGCTTCCAGACACCCTCGGCCACCGGCTCCTTGCCGCGAATGCCGCCCTTGAGCGGGTGCCGCTCCAGCAGAGTGGGGTGGTAGGGCGCGCCGTAGAGCCGGCGTACCTCGTGTTCACCGACGGAAAAGGGCGGGCCGACGGTGAGGGAGGGGTCGTAGTCGAAGGTGATCAGCAGCTGCCGGGCGCCATGGGTGAGATGCACGAGATGGGCGGCGTAGCGCGCGCGGGTCGGCTCGGGCAGGGCGACCAGCGCGGCGCGGTCATAGACCGCGTCGACAGGGCCGAGCGTCTCATGGGTCAGGTCGAAGATGTCGCCGACGAAGACGGTGATCCCTTCCGCCGCGAAACGCTCCAGCGGGCCGATCTCGGTGATCTCCGGCGCGACGCCCAGCTCGGCGAAGAGCTGCTCGATGGCGAGGCGGCTCAGTTCCGCGCCCACCACCTCGAAGCCGTGCGCCAGCAGCCAGTGCAGGTCATGGCTCTTGCCGCAGAGCGGCACGAAGACGCGCGCGCCGGGCGCGAGGCCGAGCGAGGCGAAATGGCGGACCAGCAGCGGATTGGCCGCGCCCTCGTGGAAGGCGATCTCGTTCGCCTCCCATTTGCGGTGCCAGAAATCGGGGTCCATGGATGTGCCTTCCTGTTATGCGCGGCGGCATAGTAGGGGCCACCGACGAGGTAGCCACCTATTTCACTCGCGTGTCCGGCGGATGAAGGCGCCGAAGGCGCGCGGGCCATCGGCAACGGGGATGGTGTCGACCACCTTCAGCGTCGCGGTGTCGATGATCTCCAGCGTGTTGGCCTCCCAGCAGGCGACGTAGACGAAGGCGCCGTCGCGGCTGGCGGCGATGCCCTCGGGATAGTCGCCAACCGGGATGGCGACGAGCTTCTGCAGCGTCCCGGTGTCGAACACGCTGACCGTGGAATCATACTGGTCAGTGACGAAGGCGCGGCCTTTCGCCAGCGCCACGGCATAGGGCCGCTCGCCGACCTTCACCGTGGCGACCACCTTGCGCGCGGCGAGGTCGATGATGCTCACATCGTTGGAGGCGACATTGGCGGTGTAGGCGCGGCTGCCTTCCGCATCGATGGTGACGCCGAAGGGCCGGGCGCCGACGGGGATGGAGGCGAGGCGGGTGAGGGTGGCGGTGTCGATGAGGCTCACCGCGTCGGAATCGCGGTCGGCGGAGAGCAGCAGCGCGCCGTCCGGCGTCACCGCGAGGCCGGAGGGAGAATCGCCCACTTTCACCTCGCCGGCGATGGCGCCGCTGGCCGCATCCACCGCGACGACGCGGTGCTGGTACCAGTCGGCGACATAGGCGGGGCTGCCGGATGGGTGCACGGCGACGCCGAGCGGGCCGCCGCCGACCTCGACCCGGTACGTCACGGTGCGGGTGGCGGCGTCGAGGATGCTGAGCGCCTTGCCGTCCGGCGAGGTGACGAAGGCCCGCGTGCCGTCCGGGCTTACCGCGATGCCGGCCGGCTTGCCGGGAATGGGCAGGGTGGCGACAACCTTGCGGCTGGCGAGATCGACGATCGAGAGCGTCTCGGCCGGCTGCGAGGTGACGAAGGCCTCGTCCGCCCGGGCGGGTGGGGCGAGGAGGACGAGGAGGAGGGCGAGTGCCCCGATCATCGTCATCCCGGACGACCGAAGGTCGAGCCGGGATCGCATGAAGGCGGCGAGCGATCCCGGCTCGCGCGGGCGCGCGGCGGGGAGGGCGCGGGGACGGAAAAGCGGCTCATCGGGCCGCCGAGGCCCCTCACCCCAACCCTCTCCCCGACGGGGAGAGGGGGCCAGGCGCCGCGTGATCGGAGGCGCCGTCACCGCTCAGCTGCCGCCCTCGATCTGCTTCTTCATCGATTCCAGCCCCGCCTTGTAGAGCCCGGTCACGGCGTTGATGGCGGCCTCGTCGTTCAGCTCCGGCGGCGGGTCGTTGTTGGGGTAGCCGCGATAGAAGGCGCCGCGCCATTCGACTTCGGACTTCGCCCCGCCATCGGCCGGGGTGACGATGAGCCAGGACGAGTAGTTGGTCACCGGCAGCACCTTCACGTCGACCTTGTCGATCCGGTACATGAGGGTCATCTTTTCCGGCTGGAGCTTGGCGACTTCTTCCTCGACGGTGGCGCCGTTCTTCAGGGTCAGGGTGCGCTTGGCGCCCGGGGCGTTGCCGCCGGTGCCCTCGGTCTTGGCGACCACCGGGATCCAGCCGCCATCCTGGAAATTGGAGACCACGGCCCACACCTTCTCCGGCGGGGCGTTGATCTCGATCTTCTCGGAGACCTTCTGCCGGGTCGGGCCGTGCGCGGCGGCCGGGGGCAGGGTGGCGAGCAGGGAGGTGGCGGCCAGTGCCGCCGTCAACAGGTGAAGCTTCATCGTTTCCATCCCGGAACTAGGGTCATGCCGGACTTTTGCGTCCGTTGCGAACCAGTTTAGGGAGCGAAACGGCGTTCGTGAACTCTTTTGCGTGTGGAAAATTTCCCGGTTCGAATTCTTCGGGTTTCTTAAGAGAATTCTTTGAGAATCTTAAGAAACGCCGCGCCGAACGCCTCCAGCTTGGCGGCGCCGACGCCCTTGACGCCGGCCAGCTCGCTGCGGCTGCGCGGATGCTCCACCGCCATTTCCTCCAGCGTCTTGTCGGCGAACACGACATAGGCCGGCACGTTGCGCTCGGCGGCAAGTTCGCGGCGCAGCGCCTTCAGCTTGCCCAGCAGCGCCGCCTCCGCGGGGGCCAGTTCCGCCCCGCCGTCCGAGCGGGCGAAACGCTCGCGCGAACGCTTGACCGGGGCGCGCAGGGTGAAGGCACGGGTGCCGCCGAGCACGGCGAGCCCGGTCTCGGTGAGGGTGAGGGCGCCGAAGCGGGTGGGATCGGCGTGCAGCGCCCCGGTGGCGACCAGCTGGCGCAGCAGAGCGCGCCATTCGGTCGCCGGCTTGTCGCCCCCCGCGCCGAAATCGGCCAGCTTGTCATGGCCGCGCCCGCAGATCTGGTCGGTGCGCTGGCCGGTGACGACGCTGGCGAGATAGGCCGCGCCATAGCGCTCGCCGGTGGCGCGCACGAGCCGCAGGACCAGCTGCGCCTCGCGGCTGGCGTCGATCACCTTCGGCGGGTCGCGGCAGACGTCGCAGGCGCCGCAGGCCCTCGCGCGCTCGCCGAAATAGCCGAGTAGCACCGCGCGCCGGCAGGTCACCGCCTCGCAGAAGCCGACCATGGCGTCGAGCCGGCGGGCCTCCACCATCTTGCGCTCGGGCGGGGAGGGCTCCTCGTCGAGGAAGCGGCGGCGGGTGGCGATGTCGCCGGCGGAATAGAGCAGCAGCGCCTCCGCCGGCTGGCCGTCGCGGCCGGCGCGGCCGATCTCCTGATAATAGGATTCCAGCGTGCCCGGCGCGTCGGCGTGCAGCACATAGCGCACATCCGACTTGTCGATGCCCATGCCGAAGGCGACGGTGGCGACCATCACCACGCCGTCCTCGGCGAGAAACGTCTCCTGGTTGGCGGCGCGCGCCTCCGGGCTCATGCCGGCATGGTAGGGCAAGGCGCGGATGCCGGCGGCGGAAAGCCGCTCGGCGGTCTCGTCCACCTTCTTGCGCGAGATGCGGTAGATGATGCCGGCCATGCCGGGGCGGGCGCGCACATAGCTCTCGATCTGCCGGGCCGGGTCCTTCTTGTCCTCGACGCCGATGAAGATGTTCGGCCGGTCGAAGCCGGAGACGAAGACCCGCGCCTGCCCACCGAACAGCCGCTCGACGATGTCGTCGCGGGTCGCCCGGTCGGCGGTGGCGGTCATCGCCACCAGCGGCAGGCCGGGGAAAAGCTCGCGCAGCCGGCCAAGGCCGAGATATTCGTTGCGGAAGGAATGGCCCCATTGCGAGATGCAGTGCGCCTCGTCCACCGCCACCAGCCCGAGGCTGAAACGCGAGAGCGCCGCCAGCATGCGCTCGGTCAGCAGCCGCTCGGGGGCGAGATAGAGCAGGCGCACCTCGCCCGCCGCCACCCGCCGCCAGATCGCGACGTTTTCCTCGCGCGGCTTGCCGGAATGGATCGCCTCGGCGGCGACGCCCTGGAGCTTCAGCGCGTTCACCTGGTCGTCCATCAGCGCGATGAGCGGCGAGACGACGATGGACAGCCCGCCCTTGACCAGCGCGGGGAGCTGGTAGCACAGCGACTTGCCCGCGCCCGTGGGCATCACCGCCAGCGTCGGCACGCCGGCCAGGATCGAATCCACCACTTCCTGCTGGCCGGGACGGAAGCGGTCGAAGCCGAACACCTCGGCGAGCCGCGCCTGCTTCGCCTGCTCGATGTCAGGCGGCAGGATGCCGTGCGATGAGGTGACGGGTATGTTCATTCCGCGCGTATTCGTCCGGTTCTGCGGGCCGGGTGGCGCCGCGGGTCTTGATAGCGGTCACGCGGGCGGAAATGGTGGTGCCGCGCGACCGGCGGATTCGTTTCGTTCCGGAAGCGATGACAAGAGAATCACTTCCGATGAGCCTCGAACTTACTCTTGGTTTAACGCTGGCGGCGCTGCTGTTCGAGGCCGTGTTCGGCTATCCCGGATTTTTGCTCGCCCGGATCGGCCATCCCGTCATGTGGATCGGCCGGCTGATCGGGTGGCTCGACCGCCATCTCAACCGCGACGCCGCCGCCCCGCGCGAGCGGCGGATGGCCGGCGTAGGGGCGCTGGTGCTGATCGTGCTGGCGAGCGGCCTCGCCGGGCTGGTAGTGCAGAGGCTGCTGCTGGGGCTGCCGCTCGGCCTCCTGCTGGCCGCCCTGGCCGGCTCGACCCTGCTGGCGCAGCGCAGCCTGCACGTTTTCGTGGGCGCGGTGGCGGACGGGCTGGACGAGAGCCTGGAGGCCGGGCGGGGGGCGGTCGCGCACATTGTCGGGCGCGACCCGGAGAAGCTGGACGAGGCCGGGGTGGCGCGGGCGGCGATCGAGAGCCTCGCCGAGAACTATTCCGACGGCGTGGTGGCGCCGGCGCTGTGGATGGCGGTGGGCGGGCTGCCGGGGGCGGCGATCTACAAGGCGGTCAATACCGCCGACAGCATGATCGGCCACCGCGACGCGCGGCACACCCATTTCGGCTGGGCGGCGGCACGGTTCGACGACCTGATCAACCTGCCGGCCTCGCGGCTGGCGGGCGGGCTGATCGTGGTGGCGGCGGTGTTCGTGCGCGGGGCCTCGCCGTGGCGTGCGGTCACCGCGATACGGGCCGACGCCGCCCGCCACCGCTCGCCCAATGCCGGCTGGCCGGAGGCGGCAATGGCCGGGGCGCTCGGCATCGCCATCGCCGGGCCGCGCCATTATGGCGGCAAACTCTCCGTCGACGGGCTGATGGGCGCGGGGGGACGCTACGAGTGCACCGCCGCCGATATCCGCCGGGCGCTGGCGCTCTACCGCGCGGCGGATGCGGTGATGGTGGCGCTGGTGGCGGCGCTCGCGCTGCTGGCGTGGGGGTGGTGACTATCCAGCCGCCAATTCCAGCAGCCGGTCGAGGTCGACATGCCGCTCCAGATGCGCGGCGAGGGCGTCGAGCGTGGCTTCCACCCCGGCCTCATAGTCGAGCCCGCTCGGGGCGGCGCCGAGGGCGGCCAGCCAATGGGCGCGCTGGCGATCATCGGCGAACAGGCCATGCGCATAGGTGCCGATGATGCGCCCATCGGCGGAGATGGCGCCTTCCGGCCCCGCGCCGTCAATGTCCGCGAAGGGCCGGGCGCGGCCGGGGCCTTCGGTCACGCCCATATGCATCTCATAGCCCGAGAACGGCACCCCGCCGGCCATGCCGATGACGGCGACCAGGCGCTTGTCGCCCGTGAGCACCGTCTCGACATCGAGCAGGCCGAGGCCGGGCACGCTGCCGGGCGGGCCTTCCACCCCTTCCGGGTCGGCGAGGCTGCGGCCCAGCATCTGGTAGCCGCCGCACAGGCCGAGCACCCGCCCGCCGCGCCGCACGTGCGCGAGAAGGTCGATGTCCCAGCCTTCGCGGCGGAAATCGGCGAGGTCGGCAAGGGTGGATTTCGAGCCCGGCAGCAGCACGAGCGCGGCATCGGCCGGCAGCGGGGTGCCGGGGCGCACGCGGATCACTTCCACCGAAGGCTCCGCCTCCAGCGGGTCGAGATCGTCGAAATTGGCGATGCGCGGCAGCAGCGGCACGGCGATGCGGATTTTTGCGCCGGGCTTGGGCAGGGCGGGCGCGTCGAGCGCCAGCGCGTCCTCCGCCGGCAGACGGCGGGCGTCGGGGAAAAACGGGATGAGGCCGAGCGCCGGCCAGCCGGTGCGGGCCGCGATTTCCTCCATGCCGGCGGCGAACAGGGCAGGGTCGCCGCGAAAGCGGTTGACCAGGAAGCCGACGATCATTGCCGCGTCCTCTTGCGGCAGCACGGTGCGGGTGCCGACCAGGCTGGCGATGACGCCGCCGCGGTCGATGTCGCCGATGAGGATGACGGGGACGTTCGCCGCGCGGGAAAAACCCATATTGGCGATGTCGTTGGCGCGCAGGTTGATCTCGGAGGCCGCGCCGGCGCCTTCCACCAGCACGAGGTCGGCCTCATTGCGCAGCCTCTGGTAGCTGTCCAGCACGGCGGCCATCAGGGAGGGCTTGAGCTTCTGGTAGTCGGCCGCCTTCGCCGTGCCCCGGGCGCGGCCCTGCACGATGACCTGCGCGCCGATCTCGCTCTGCGGTTTCAGCAGCACCGGGTTCATGTGCACGGAAGGCGCCACCCGCGCGGCGCGGGCCTGCAGCGCCTGCGCCCGGCCGATCTCGCCGCCATCGGGCGTGACGGCGGCGTTGTTCGACATGTTCTGCGGCTTGAACGGGCGTACCCTTAGCCCGCGCAGGGTGAAGGCGCGGGCGAGGCCGGCGACGATCAGCGACTTGCCGACATCCGAGCCGGTGCCCTGGAACATGAGGGCGAGGGGCGCGCGATGGGGATTGGCGGGGGAAGTCATGCTCCCTCTCCCCGGCGGAGAGAGGGATGGGGTGAGGAGCCGGGAGGGCGATATGCCGGGAGACCCCTCACCGACCCGCTGCGCGGGCCACCTCTCCCCAATGGGGAGAGGGCAGGAAGGTCCGCACAAGACGGTTCAACGAGGTCCGGCCTCAGCCGTGGCGGCCTTCGAGATAGTCGACGCGGCGCTCCAGATTGGCCTCGCGCACCATGCCGGGGATGAGGAACAGGTCGATGATCTGCCCGATGCCGAGCAGGCCGACGGTCAGCAGCCAGAGCGCGCCGGTCCAGTAGCGCCCGGCATAGAAGCGATGGATGCCGCAGATTCCGATCAGGCCGAAACACCAGAACAGGTAGGCGACAGGGGTGGAACGCATCGAAGCGTTTCTCCGTGAAAGGGCCGCGCCGCAACACCCGGCGCCGCTCATCACATAGGAATGTCGCGGCGTCTTTGCGAGATCGCACGCCACGATTCCGCGCCGGCCCCCCCGTCCCGGGCATCAGAACTCGATGCCCTTCTGCGCCTTCACCCCGGCTTTGAAGTGGTGCTTGATCAGACCCATCTCGGTGACGAGGTCGGCGGCCTCGATCAGTTCGGCCTTGGCGTTGCGGCCGGTGACGACGACGTGCAGCCCGTCGCGGCGGGCACTGAGCGCCGCCACCACCTCAGGCAGCGGGAGGTAGTCGTAGCGCAGCGCGATGTTCAGTTCGTCGAGGATGACGAGACCGAAGGCGGGGTCGTCCAACATCTCGCGCGCCTTGTCCCAGGCGCGGCGGGCGCTCGCGATGTCGCGGGCGAGGTCCTGTGTTTCCCAGGTGAAGCCCTCGCCCATGGAGTGCCACTCGACCCGCGCGCCGAAGCTCTCCAGCGCGGTGCGCTCGCCCGACTCCCAGGCGCCCTTGATGAACTGCACCACGCCGACCTTGGCCCCGTCCGGCTGCCCGAGCGTGCGCAGGGCGAGGCCGAAGGCGGCGGTCGACTTGCCCTTGCCGGGGCCGGTATGGACGATCAGCAGGCCCTTCTCGACGGTCTTTTCCGCGACTTCGGCGTCCTGCACCGCCTTGCGCTTCTCCATCTTGGCGCGGTGGCGGGCGGCTTCTTCGGGCGAGATGTCGGTCATGGGGGGCTTCCTTTCACGAGCATGGGCAGGCCGGCGACCATGAACAGCACCGTGCCGGCGCGGGCGGCGACCATCTGGTTGAGCCTTCCCTGCGCGTCGCGGAATCGGCGGGCCAGCGCGTTGTCCGGCACGATGCCGAGACCGACCTCGTTGGAGACGGCGACCACCGGCCCGTCATGGGCGGCGAGCGCCTCGACCAGCGCGGCGGATTCGGCTGCCACATCGGCCCCGGCCAGCAGGCGGTTGCTGAGCCACAGCGTCAGGCAGTCGACCAGCACCGGCTGTCCCGGCGGCAGGCCGCCGAGCGCCCCGGCGAGATCGTGCGGGGCGTCCCGCGTCTGCCATCCCGCGCCGCGCCGGGCGCGGTGCAGCGCGATGCGCTCCGCCATCTCGTCGTCCCACGCATCGGCGGTGGCGATGTAGATCCAGGGCGGGGCGAGCCGCGCGACGATCGCCTCGGCGTGCGCGCTCTTGCCGGAGCGGGCGCCGCCGAGGACGAAGGTGAGGGAAGGGCTCACGCGGAAGGCGCGGCGAAGCGCGGCCTCAGCCAGCCGGCGAGGCCGCCCAGCAGCACCCAGAACACGAAGCTCGCCCCGACGCTCGCCACCACGAAGCTGTGGTGCAGCGCCTCCGGGATCGGGCTCTCATGGCTCTCGGGCTGCGGCGCGCCGATGACATGGGGCGCGACGATCAGCGCCACGCCGAGCGCGGCGAGCAGCGGCGAACGGCCGAAGGCGATGAGGGCGAGGCCCCCCGCCGTCGCCGCCACGGTGGCGATCCACCATGCCTGGCGCGCGGCGAGGTCGGCGGCCGGCATGGCCGGCAGTTCCGGCGGCAGGCCGAGGCCGGGCGCGAGGGTGAAGGCGGCGAAGCCGGCGAGGCCCCACAGCAACCCCTGGTGCCAGCCCTTGAGCCCACCCATCACCTCGCTCGCCGCCACCAGCAGCAGCGCGAAGCCGAAGCCGGTGAGGACGGTGAAGACGATGGTCAGGCCGTTGCGCTCCAGCCCGTCGGCCGGGCCCCACTCTTCTTCGTCGTGGGAATGCGCGGCGGTGCCGGGCGCGTGCTCATGCGCGTCCGTAGTGGCGAGCGCGGGCGCTTCCCCGGCACCCTCGAAGGTCTCGGCCGCAAGGATCAGCGGCACCGTGGTGAAGAGATGGATGGCCGAGCCGACCAGCCCCGCGCCGATGCCGGCAAGCGCGGCGACGAACAGAATCGTCCTGAAAAGCGACATGATGCGTCCCCCGATCCCGGTCAGTGGCAGGGGAAGGCGTTGGCGTGGCGCACATCGTGCGTCGCATTGTGCACGGCGCTGATGTGGGAGAAGCCCACGCCGCCGAGCACGAACACGCCGAGCAGGGCGGCAAGGGTGATCTGCACGGTGCGAGAGGCGAGCGAATCGTGAGAGGCGGCGGTGGCGCCGGCGCGGTTTTGCATGGCAGTCTCCATGGCCCTCCACCCGAGGGCCGTTGCGGTTGCGTCGCCGGCCGGTCTCCTGGCTCGCGGGTCACGGCCCTTCTCCGCCTTCCCGGCGTCGCCGCCAGTGGCCGATGGAGGAGGGCTCGCCGCTTACAGTTGCGGGGGCAGCCGCGGATTCGGCGTCCACCTTCGAGAAGGTGTCCGCCCACCGCGTTCCCGTCTTGCGTCCCGTGTGCCTCACGGGAACCGACGACCGCACCGACTATAGCGGGCAATCGCCGCGCGGCAATCACGCGGCAATCACATGGGCGCTCCGCATTTGACATTCGCCCTGCGCGCTCCTTTAGTGCGCCGTGACCGACGGTTTCCTCCCGGCAAGGGAGGGACGAAAAGGGAATGCGGTGCGGGGTGTAAGCGAGCCCCAATTCCGCGGCTGCCCCCGCAACTGTAAGCGGCGAGCCTCAGCCGGAAGCCACTGGAGGAACCTCCGGGAAGGCGGCGACGAGGCGGCGACCCGCGAGCCAGGAGACCTGCCGGCGGTCCGGTCGTGCGTGCCGGCGGGGTGCCCGGCAGACAGGCAGAGCCGCGTTTGCGCGCGGCCCCGCGCGGAAACGCTTTCCGCGACCGACGCATCCCGCGATTCCTGAGCTTCGTGGAGATGCCGCATGTCCGCCGCCGATTCCCGTCCCGCCGCCCTCGACCGGGTACCCTGCACCATCGTCACCGGCTTTCTCGGCTCGGGAAAGACGACGCTGATCCGCCATGTGCTGGAGAATGCGCGGGGCAAGCGCCTCGCGGTGATCGTCAACGAGTTCGGCGATGTCGGCATCGACGGCGAAATCCTCAAGGGCTGCGGCGTCGACACCTGCCCGGAGGAGAACATCGTCGAACTCGCCAATGGCTGCATCTGCTGCACCGTGGCGGATGATTTCGTCCCCGCGCTCGACGCCATCCTCGCCCTTGAGCCGAAGGTCGACCACATCCTGATCGAGACCTCCGGCCTCGCTTTGCCGAAGCCGCTGGTGCAGGCCTTTCACTGGCCGGCGATCAAGAGCCGGGTGACGGTGGACGGCGTGGTGGCGGTGGTGGATGGCGAGGCGCTGGCCTCGGGGCGCGTCGCCCATGATCACGACGCGCTGGCGGCGCAGCGCGCGGCCGATGACAGCCTCGACCATGACGACCCGATCGAGGAGGTGTTCGACGACCAGATCGCCTGCGCCGATCTCGTCCTCCTCACCAAGGCCGACCTGATCGACGCCGCCGGCCAGGCCAAGGCCCGCGCCGCGCTCGACGCCGAGCTGCCCAAGGGCGTGCGGGTGGTGGGCGTGACTGAGGGGCGGATCGACCCGGCGATCCTGATGGGCCTCGGCATCGGCACCGAGAACGACATCGAGAACCGCAGGACGCATCACGACGACGAACTCGACCACGACCATGACGATTTCGACAGCTTCGTCGTCGAGGTGCCTGAAGTCACCGACCCGGCCGAATTCGCCGCGCGGGTGGCGCGGGCGGCGGAGGAGGCCGATGTGCTGCGGGTGAAGGGGTTCGTGCCCGTGGCCGGCAAGCCGATGCGGCTGCTGGTGCAGGCGGTGGGGCCGCGCGTGGCGCATCATTTCGACCGTCCGTGGGAGACGGGTCCGCGCACCGGCCGCCTCGTCGCCATCGGCCTCAAGGGGCTCGATCGGGCCAAGGTGGAGGCGATCCTCGCCGGGGAGAGCGTGGCGGCGTGAGCGAACCTGCCACACAGCACAACGAACATCCTTCGAGGCTCGCTTCGCTCGCACCTCAGGATGACGGCCCACAGGCTGCGAGGCGCTGACACCCCATGCACATTCTTGCCACCACCTCCTCCAGCCTCGACGACCTCGTCGAGCCGGTCGACCTCGGCCAGACGCCGGGCGACATGGTGGTGGTCTCCTTCGCCGACAGCGATCTCGGCGCGCTGGCGGCGGCGATGGAGGGGGCACGGGGAGCGGGATTGCCGAGCCTGCGGCTCGCCAATCTGCGCGACCTCAGGCACCCGATGTCGGTCGACCTGTGGATCGACACCGTGGCGGTCCATGCCCGCATCGTGGTGGTGCGTCTGCTCGGCGGGCTCGACTGGTGGCGCTATGGCGTCGACCGGCTGGGCGCCGAGGCGCGGGCGCGCGGCTTCAGGCTGGCGGTGCTGCCGGGCGAGGACCGCGACGACCCCCGCCTTGGCGAGGCTTCCACCCTGAAGGAGGCCGAGCTTGCGGCGCTGCTCGGCTATTTCCGCGCCGGCGGGCCGGCGAATATGGGCGCGCTGCTGCGGCTGCTCGCCGGCCATGCCGGGCGGGCGCTGGACGCGCCCCCGCCCGCGCCGCTGCCGCTGGCGGGGTTTTATGAGCGGGCGGGGCCCACGCCCGAGGGGGCGCCCGCCATCCCCGTGATCTTCTACCGCTCCATGGCGCTGGCCGGCGACACCGCGCCCGTGGACGCGCTGTGCGCCGCGCTCATCGCGCGGGGACTGGCTCCCCGCCCGCTCTTCGTCGCCAGCCTGAAGGAGCCGGCCTCCATCGCCTTCCTGAAGCAGGCGCTGGCCGGCATGGACCCGGCCGTCATCGTCACCCTCACCGCCTTCGCCGCCGCCGATCCGGGCGAGGAAACCGTGCTCGACGCGCCTGATGTGCCGGTGCTGCAGGCGATCGTCGCCACGACGAAACGGGAGGCGTGGGCGGAGGGCGCGCGCGGGCTGACCAGCGCCGATCTCGCCATGCATGTGGTGCTGCCCGAACTCGACGGGCGGGTGCTGGCCGGGGCGCTCTCGTTCAAGGCGCCGCAGCAGACCGCCGCCGTGCCCGGCTTCGCGGCGCTGGTCAACCGACCCGAGCCGGACCGGGTGGCACGGGTAGCCGATCGCGTCGCCGCGCTGGTGCGGCTTCGGCAGACCCCGCGTGCGGCGCGGCGCGTCACCGTGCTGATGCCCGATTATGCCGGCGCCCCCGGCCGCACCGGCTGGGCGGTGGGGCTCGACGTGCCGGCGAGCGTGCGGGCGCTGCTGGAGGAGCTGAGGGCCGCCGGCTACCGGGTGGAGGGCGTGCCGGCGGATGACAAGGGGCTGCTGGAGTGTGTGCGACCGAAGCGCCGTCATCCTGAGGTGCCCGGCGTCAGCCGGGCC
>NZ_JAHBGC010000017.1:0-105475 GCF_018390645.1 Ancylobacter dichloromethanicus | reverse complement strand
CCCGGCGTCAGCCGGGCGCCTCAGGATGACGGCGTTCTGGACCTCGCCGCCTATCGCGCCCGCCTCGCCGACCTGCCGCCCGAGGCGGTCGCCGCCGTCGAGGCCGCCTGGGGCGCGCCGGAGGACGACCCGCAGCTTGTCGACGGCGCGTTCCGTTTCCGCGCGCGGCGCTTCGGCCATGTCACCGTGGCGCTGGCGCCGGATCGCGGCGATCGCGCCGACCGCCGGGCGCAGTATCACGACCCGGCGCTGCCGCCGCGCCACGCGCTTCTCGCCTTTGGCCTGTGGTTGCAGGACAGCGCCGATGCGCTGGTGCATATGGGCGCGCACGGCACGCTGGAATGGCTGCCGGGCAAGCATGTGGCGCTCACGCGCGCCTGCTTCCCCGAGTTGCTGCTCGGCGCCCTGCCGGTGGCCTATCCGTTCATCGTCTCCAATCCCGGCGAGGCGGCGCAGGCCAAGCGGCGGATTGCGGCGGTGACGCTCGGCCATCTGCCGCCGCCGACGCTTGAGGCCGGGCTTGCCGGCGAGGCCGCCGAGCTGGAGCGGCTGGTGGATGAATATGCTGAGGCCGACGGGCTCGACCGCCGCCGGCGCGAGCGTCTCGCCCGGCTGATTGTCGAGGAGGCGACGCGCACCGGGCTCGCCCGCGACGCCGGGCTCGCCACCGATGCCGAGCCGGATGAGGCGCTGAAGCAGATCGACGCCTTTCTGTGCGACATCAAGGAGATGCGGCTCAAGGACGGGTTCCATGTCTATGGCCGTGGCGCGTGCGGGGAGGCCGAGCGCGACGGGCTGCTGGCCGCGCTGGACGGGCGGCGCGTCGCGGCGGGCCCGGCCGGCGCGCCGGGGCGCGGGTGCACCGATGTGATGCCCACGGGGCGCAACCTGTTCGCCAGCGATCCCCGCGCGCTGCCCACACGGACCGCGATGGACCTCGGCCGGCTCGCCGCCGATGAAATCCTGCGCGCCTATGCGCAGGCGCATGGCGACTGGCCGCGCGCGCTGGTGCTCGACCTGTGGGGCAGCGCCACGCTGCGCACCGGCGGCGAGGAGATCGCCCAGGGGCTGGCGCTGATCGGCGCGCGGCCGGTGTGGGACCCGGGATCGGGTCGCGTCACCGGCATCGAGGTGCTGCCGCCGGCCGCGTTGGGGCGCCCGCGCGTCGACGTGACCTTCCGCATTTCCGGCCTGTTCCGCGACCTGTTTCCGGCCCAGATCGCGCTCCTCGACGCCGCCCTGCGTGCGGTGGCGCGGCGCGAGGAGAGCGAGGAGGAAAACCCGCTGCGCGCGGCCGGCGAGGGCGCCGCGCGCATCTTCGGCACCGCCCCGGGGGCCTATGGCGCCGGGCTGGAGGCGCGGGAGGGGGAATTCGACCGGGTAGCCTTGGGCGCGGCCTATCTCGCCAGCGCCTCGCACGCCTATGGCGGCGCGGAAGGGCAGGCGCGGCCGGCGGACGGCTTCACCGCGCGGGTGGCGGCGGCGGATCTACTCGTGCACGGCGCGGATGATCCCGGCCGCGACCTGCTGGAGGGCGACGCCGACCTCGCCTTTATCGGTGGCTTCGCGGCGGCGGCGGCGCTTCTGGGGCGCGCGCCGGACCTCGTGGTGCTCGACACGTCCGACCCGGCCCGCCCGGTCGCCCGCCCGCTCGCCACGGCGCTGGCCCGGATCGTGCGGGGACGCACCAGCCCGCGCTATATTGATGGGCTCCTGCGTCACGGGCCGCGCGGGGCGGCGGAAATCGCTGAGACGGTGGACCGGCTGATCGGCTTTGCCGAGGCGACCCGCGCCGTGCCCGGCCATCTGATCGACGCGCTGCACGCCGCCTATGCCGGCGATATCAGGGTGCGGGACTTCCTGCTGGCGGCCTCGCCCGAAGCGGCGCGCTTCGTCGCCGCCCGCTTCGACGGCGCGCGGATGAGGGGGCTCTGGCACCCGCGGCGCAACGATGTGGGCGCTGATCTTGCCAGTCTCGCAGGGGAGGCGGCGGAATGAGGGCGCGTGCTTTCTCGACCGTGGTGGCAATGCGGCGTGGCGCCTGCCCGAGCCTGCCGGAACCGATGCCGACCGGCGACGGGCTGCTGGCGCGGCTGCAGCCGCTCGCCCCCCTGACGCTCGACCAGATCGCCGGGCTGGCGCGGCTCGCCGCCGAGCTTGGCAACGGCATTGTCGAGGTCACCGCGCGCGGCAAGCTGCAATTGCGCGGGCTGACGCCGGGCACCGCGCCGCGCCTGCCGGAAGCGGTGGCGGCGCTTGGCATCGACGTGCCGCAGGGCTTTCCGGTGGAGGTCGGTGCGCTGGCGGGGCTTGATCCGACGGCGCACTTCGACCCGCGCCCGCTGGCGCGGGCGATTTCCGATGGTGCCGCCGGCCTCGTGCCGCGCCTCGCACCGAAAGCCTCGGTGGTCGTCGATGGCGGCGGGCTGTTGCGGCTCGGCGGGCTGAAGGCGGATATCGCGGTGGGCGCGGGCGCCGGGGGACGGGTTCGGATCACGCTGGCCGGCGTCCCGCTCGGCGAGGCGAGTGCGCAGGCGACGGGCGATGTGGTGCTGGCGCTGCTCGAAAGCCTTGTTGCCCGCGGCAATGCTGCCCGCATGCCGGAACTGCTGGCCGGGGAGGGCATCGAGCCCCTGCGCCGCCGTTTCGGCCTCGCCGCGCCCGTCCCGGCACGCGACGAGGGCGTCGATCCGGTGGGGCGGCATGCGCTCTTGCAAGGCACTTTCGCCCTCGGCGTCGGCCTCGAATTCGGGCAGGTCACGGCGGCGACGCTGGCAAGGCTGGCCGATGCGGCGGCAGAAGCGGGCGCCCGTCATGCCGAGCCGGCGGCAGGGCGGGCTTTGCTTCTGGTCGGGCTCACCCCCGAGGCTGCCGCCGGCCTGAAGGTGGAAGCCGCCTCGCTCGGCTTCATCATCGATCCGGCCGACCCGCGCCGGCGCGTCCATGCCTGCGCCGGGCAGCCGGCCTGCGCCGCGGCGCGGATCGACACCCATGCGCTGGCGGCGACGCTGGCGCCGCTGCTGGAAGGCCGCGACCTGCATGTCTCGGGCTGCCCGAAGGGCTGCGCCCACCCCGCAAAGGCGGCGCTGACCATCGTGGGGCTGGACGAAGGGGCGGGTCTCGTGGTCGAAGGCACGCCGCGCGATGTGCCCGCGCGCCTCGTGCCGGCCACGCGGCTGCGCGAGGCGGTGCAGGACCTGTTGCAGAAGGACGAGACGTTGATGAAGGACCTGGCCTGAGTGTCCACCCCGTTCGACTATGAGCGCGACGGCAATGCGATCTATGAGCGCTCCTTCGCCATCATCCGCGAGGAGGCCGATCTCGGCCGCTTCACGCCTGAGGAGGCGGATGTCGCGGTGCGGATGATCCATGCCTGCGGGCTGGTCGAGGCCGCCTTCGCCATCGACTTCGCGCCCGATCTGGTGCGCGCCGCCCGCAACGCGCTGAACGCCGGGGCGCCGATCCTGTGCGACGCGCAGATGGTGGCGCATGGGGTCACCCGCGCCCGCCTGCCGGCCAATAACGAGGTGATCTGCACCCTTCGCGAGCCCGCCGTGCCCGGGATGGCGGAGCGGCTCGCCACCACCCGCTCGGCCGCCGCGCTGGAATTGTGGCGCGACCATATGGAAGGCGCGGTCATCGCCATCGGCAACGCGCCCACCGCGCTGTTCCGCCTCATGGAAATGCTCGACGCCGGCGCGCCCAGGCCCGCCGCCATTCTCGGCATACCGGTCGGCTTCGTCGGCGCGGCGGAATCCAAGGACGCGCTCGCCTCGGGCGAGCATGGCGTGCCCTGGCTGGTGGTGCGCGGCCGGCTGGGCGGCAGCGCCATGGTGGCGGCGGCGGTGAATGCGCTGGCGAGGCCGGGATTATGAGTGTTGTCCACGGAAGGCTGATCGGCGTCGGCGTCGGGCCGGGCGACCCTGAACTGATGACGCTGAAGGCGGTGCGGGCGCTCGGCCAAGCCGACGTGGTCGCCTATTTCGCCAAGCTCGGCAATGGCAGCCATGCCCGCGCCATCGCCCACGCCCATTTCCGCGCCGGGGCGCAGGAACTGCCGCTCGGCTACCCCGTGACCACCGAGATGCCGAAGGACGAGGCGCCCTATCGCAGTGCCATCACCTGTTTCTACGAGGAGGCGGCGCGGACGGTGGCGGCGCATCTCGACGCCGGGCGCAGCGTCGCCGTGCTCTCAGAGGGCGATCCGCTGTTTTACGGCTCCTATATGCACCTGCATGTGCGGCTCGCCCATCGCTACCCCACCGAGGTCATTGCCGGCGTCACCGGCATGTCCGGCTGCTGGTCGCAGGCCGGCGCCCCGATTGCGCAGGGCGACGACGTGCTGAGCGTGCTGCCGGGTACCCTCGATGAGGCCGAACTGGCGTGCCGGCTCGCCGGCACCGACGCGGCGGTGATCATGAAGGTGGGGCGCAACCTGCCGAAGATCCGCCGCGCGCTGGCGGACGCCGGACGGCTGGAGCGGGCGCTCTATGTCGAGCGCGGCACCATGGCGGGCAGCCTGTGCGAAAGGCTGGAGACGCGCGGGGACGGCCCCGCGCCCTATTTCGCCATCGTGCTGGTGCCGGGCTGGGAGACACGCGGATGAGCAAGGGCAAACTGTTCATCGTCGGCCTCGGGCCGGGCGAGGCGCGCTTTCTCACCCCGGAGGCCAGCGACGCGCTCAGCCGGGCCGAGGCGCTCTATGGCTACCAGCCCTATCTGGAGCGGGTGCCGGCGCGCGAGGGGCAGGCGCGCCACCCCTCCGACAACCGGGAGGAACTGGTCCGCGCCGGCGCGGCGCTGGCGCACGCGGCCGCCGGCGCGCAGGTGGCGATGGTCTCGGGCGGCGACCCCGGCGTGTTCGCCATGGCGGCGGCGGTGATCGAGGCGATCGAGGCCGGCGCGCCGGAATGGCGGGCGCTCGACCTCGTCATCGTGCCGGGCATCACCGCGATGCTGGCGGTGGCGGCGAAATGCGGCGCGCCGCTGGGCCACGATTTTTGCGCCATCTCGCTCTCCGACAATCTCAAGCCCTGGGAGGTGATCGAGAAGCGGCTGCGGCTCGCCGCCCAGGCCGGCTTCGCCATGGCGTTCTACAACCCGGTGTCGAAGGCGCGCCCGCACCAACTCGACACCGCCTTCGAGATATTGCGCGCGGAACTGCCGGCGGGCGTGCCGGTCATCTTCGGCCGCGCGGTGGGGCGGCCGGACGAGCGGATGCGGGTGGTGCCGCTGGCCCATGCGCGCGGCCACATGGCGGACATGGCGACCTGCATCATCGTCGGCTCGCCGGAGACGCGGCTGGTGGAGCGGCCGGGCCTGCCGGCGCTGGTCTACACGCCGCGCCACGCCGGGGACGAATGATGGGGCAGGCGCTCCAGCCAGCCGAGCACCTGCGCGACGCTTTCCACCGTCTCGACCTCGGGTCGGGCCGGGCGGGCGACCATCACCACCTCGATGCCGAGGGCGCGGGCGGCGTCGATCTTGCCATAGGTCGCCGTCCCGCCGCTGTTCTTGGAGAGGACGGCGTCGATGCGGTGGGCGAGCAGCAACGCGCGCTCGTCGTCCCGCGCGAAGGGGCCGCGCGCCTCGATATAGCGGGCGTCCGGCACATCGAGCGGCGGTTCCACCGGATCGATGCTGCGCACGAGATAGGCGTGCCGCGGGGCGGCCTCCAGCGCGCGCACCTCGTTGCGGCCGAGCGCCACCAGCACCCGGCGCGGGGCCGGGCCGAGCTTTCGCACCGCGTCGGGAATGTCGGCGGCCTCGGTCCAGATATCGCCGGGCCGCTTTTCCCAGGCAGGCCGCGTCAGGGCGAGCAGCGGCACGCCGGCCCGGCGCGCGGCCTCGGCGGCGTTGCGCGACATGGCGGCGGCGAAGGGGTGGGTGGCGTCGACCAGCGCGTCGATGCGCTCGGTCGTGAGATAGGCGGCGAGGCCGTTGGCGCCGCCGAAACCGCCCGAACGGGTGGGGGCGTCCATCGGCAGCGGGTTGCGCGTGCGCCCGGCAAGGGACAGGCTGACGGCATATGTTCCGCGCGCGGCGAGGGCCGCCGCGAGTTCGCGGGCCTCCTGGGTGCCGCCGAGGATGAGCAGGCGCGGGGCGCCGGCCTCCCGGCCGTTTTCGGATGCGTTCATGCAGGGCAGTGAAACCATCGCGCCGCAGCCGTCAACCGACGAGCCGAACGTTCCCGGCGACGGGCGCTGGCTGAGCATCGTCGGCATTGGCGAGGATGGGCTCGCCGGCCTGTCGCCGGCCGCGCGGGCGGCGGTGGAGGCGGCCGAATGCGTGTTCGGCGGGGCGCGCCATCTGGCGCTGGCCGGCGCGGCGGTGCGGGGCGGGGCGCATCCGTGGCCGAGCCCGTTCGCGCGCGGCATCGAGGAAGTGCTGGCGCGGCGCGGGCGGCCCGTCTGCGTGCTCGCTTCTGGCGATCCGTTCCTGCATGGCGTCGGCGCCACGCTGGCGCGCCATGTGCCGGCGGCGGAGATGCTCGTGTTTCCCGCCCCCTCCGCCTTCAGCCTCGCCTGCGCCCGGCTCGGCTGGCCGCTGGCGGAGGTGACGTGCCTTACCGTGCATGGCCGTTCGCTCGACCTGGTGCGGGCGCATCTGCACCCCGGCCGCCGGCTGCTGCTGCTAACCTCCGATGGCGCCGGGCCGGGCGAGATCGCCGCGCGGCTGGCCGGGAGCGGCTTCGGCCATTCCAGGCTCACCGTGCTGGAGGCGCTGGGCGGCCCGCGCGAGAGGCTGCGAACGGCGCGGGCCGAGGGTTTCGCGCTGGACGGTATCGACCCGCTGAACCTTCTCGCCATCGAGGTCGCGGCGGGGGAGGGCGCGCGCCTCCTTGCCCGGGCGCCGGGGCTGCCGGACGAGCTGTTCGAGCATGACGGCCAGCTCACCAAGCGCGAAATTCGTGCGGTGACGCTCTCCGCGCTCGGCCCCCGCCGGGGGGAATTGCTGTGGGACATCGGCGCCGGCGCCGGCTCGGTCGGCATCGAGTGGATGCTGGCTGACCCCTCGCTGACCGCCATCGGCATCGAGGAACGCCCTGAGCGGGCGGCGCGGGCGCGGCGCAATGCGGGCGCGCTCGGGGTGCCGGGGCTGGAGATCGTCGAGGGGCGGGCGCCCGAGGCGCTGGCTGGGTTGCCCACGCCGGACGCGATCTTCATCGGCGGCGGGGCGAGCGAGCCCGGCGTGCTGGACGTCGCGCTCAATGCGCTCAAGCCCGGCGGCCGGCTGGTGGTCAACGCGGTGACGCTGGAGACCGAGGCGCTGCTGATCGCCCGCCACGGCGCGCTGGGCGGCGAGTTGGTCCGCCTTTCCGTCGCCCGCGCGATGCCGGTCGGCGGGCTCACCGGCTGGCGGCCGGCGATGCCGGTCACGCAATGGAGCTGGAGCAAGCCGGGGGGGGCTTCATGATCGTGGCTGGCATCGGCAGCCGTCGCGGCGTGACCGCCGAGGAGGTCTGCGCCGCCATGCGCGCGGCGATGGAGCGCCACGGCGTGAAATTGTGCGATATCTCGCTGATGGCCACCCCGGCGGCCAAGGGCGGCGAGGCCGGCATCATGAAGGCGGCGCTCGATCTCGGCCTGCTGCTGGTGATGGTGCCGCACAAGCAGCTTGAGGCGGCGGGCGCGCGCGCCGTCACCCATTCCGAGCGCGTGGTGGCGCTGATGGGCGTGCCTTCCGTCGCCGAGACCTCGGCGCTGGCGGTGGCCGGCCGGCGCTCGGCGCTGATCGGCCCGCGCTTCGTGCTGGGGCCGGTGACCTGCGCCTTCGCCCGCGAGGCGGAAAAAGGGCAGGAGACATCGAAAGGGATGGAAACAGCGTGACCGTGCATTTCATCGGCGCCGGGCCCGGCGCGGCGGATTTGATGACGCTGCGCGGGCGCGACCTCATCGCGCGTTGCCCGGTGTGCCTCTATGCCGGCTCCATCGTGCCGCCGGAAATGCTGGGCTGGTGCCCGGAAGGCGCGCGCATCGTCGATACCGCGCCGCTCTCGCTTGACGAGATCGAGGCGGAATTTGTGGCGGCGCAGGCGGCCGGGCGCGACGTGGCGCGGCTGCAGTCGGGCGATCTCTCGATCTATTCGGCGGTGGCCGAGCAGGTGCGGCGGCTGGCGAAGCACGGCATCGCCTACACGTTCACCCCCGGCGTGCCGGCCTTCGCGGCGGCGAGCGCGGTGCTGGGGCGGGAATTCACCGTGCCGGGGCTGGCGCAGAGCCTCGTCATCACCCGCGTTTCCGGCCGCGCCTCGGCGATGCCGGCAGGGGAGACGCTGGCCGCCTTCGGCGCCACCGGGGCGACGCTCGCGATCCATCTCGCCATCCACGCGCTGGAGCCGGTGGCGGCGGAGCTGGCGCCGCTCTACGGCGCGGATTGTCCCGTCGCGGTGGTGGTGGAGGCGACGCGGCCCACCGAGCAGGTGATCGCCGGCACGCTGGGCGACATCGTAGCGAAGGTGGCGGCCGAGCCGGTGGAGCGCATGGCGCTGATTCTGGTCGGGCGGGCGCTGGCGCCGGAGGATTTTCGCGAGAGCGCGCTCTATGACGCCGCCTATCAGCGGCGTTTCCGGGGGCGGGAATGAGGGGGAGCCAGATGACCATCCTTCGAGGCTCGGGCATAGCCCGAGCACCTCAGGATGACGGCGCTCTTTCTGATCGCCGTCATCCTGAGGCGCGAGCGCAGCGAGCCTCGAAGGATGCCAATGCCGGGCGTCGCCCATGACCGCCCGTGGCTTCATCATCGCCGCCTCCCGCTCGGGCTCGGGCAAGACCACGGTGACGCTCGGCGTCGCCGCCGCGCTGAGGGCGCGGGGCGTGCGGGTGCGGGCGGTGAAGTCGGGGCCGGACTATATCGACCCCGCCTTCCACGCCGCCGCCACCGGCCGGCCGGGGCTGAACCTCGACAGCTTCGCCATGCCGCCCGCGCTCATCGACGCGCTGGCGGCGGAGGCGGGGGCGCAGGCCGATATCGTGCTCATCGAGGCGTCGATGGGCCTGTTCGACGGCATCGAGGGCGAGGCCGGGCGCAGCGGCGCGGCGGCGGACCTCGCCGCCCGGCTCGGCCTGCCGGTGGTGCTGGTGCTCGACATTTCCGGCCAGTCGCAATCGGCCGCGGCGGTGGTGCGCGGCTTCGCCACCCACGACCCGCGGGTGCGGATCGCCGGGGTAGTCCTCAACCAGGTCGCCAGCGAGCGGCACCGGGCGCAGGCCGGCGCCGCCATCGCCGCTCTTGGTATCCAGATATTGGGCAGCCTGCCGCGCGACGGGGCGGTGAGCCTGCCGGAGCGGCATCTCGGCCTGGTGCAGGCGGGCGAGCACCCGGCGCTGGCCGCGCAGCTTGCCGCGCTGGCGGAGCGGGCGGCGCGGCATATCGACCTCGACGCGCTCGCCGCGCTGGGCGTGCCGATCCAGCCGGCCGGTCCGGCGCCGGTGGCACTGGCCCCGCCCGGGCAGCGCATCGCGCTGGCCCGCGACGTCGCCTTTTCCTTCGCCTATGAGCACCTTGTCGCCGGCTGGCGGCGGGCGGGGGCGGAAATCCTGCCGTTCTCGCCGCTCGCCAACGAGGCGCCCGACCCGACGGCGGACGCCTGCTGGCTGCCGGGCGGCTACCCGGAACTGCATGGCGGAACGCTTGCCGGCGCCACACGCTTCCTCGACGGCGTGCGCGGATTCGCGCAGACCCGGCCGGTGCATGGCGAATGCGGGGGCTTCATGGTGCTCGGTGGGTCGATCGAGGATGCCGAGGGCGGCGTCCATCCCATGCTGGGCCTGCTCGGCCACGCCACCAGCTTCGCCCGGCGCCGGCTCAATCTCGGCTATCGCCGCGCGGTGACGCTGATGGCCTCGCCGCTGGGCCCGGCGGGGACAAGGCTGCGCGGCCACGAATTCCATTATGCCAGCGTCACACAAGCCGGCGACGATGCGCCGCTGGTCGAACTGAGCGATGGCCAGGGCAAGGGGATGGGGCCTGCCGGCAGCCGCCGGGGACGGGTCTCGGGAACCTTCTTCCACGTCATCGCCACGGACGGCCAACCTATCGGAGCAGACACATGAACGCCTTTCGCCGCCTTCTCGTCTTTCTGGCCGGCCTGATGGGCGCGGCCGGCGTGGCGGCCGCCGCGGCGGGGGCGCATGTGAGCGCCGACCCCAACCTCGCCACCGCGGCCAGCTTTCTCATGCTCGGCGCTGCGGCGGTGACCGGCGGCTGCGCGCTGGCGGCGGCGCGCGGGCCAGGCTGGTCCTTCGCCACCGTGGGGGCCGGGATCATCACGCTGGGGACCGTGCTGTTCAGCGGTACGCTGGCGGCGCGGGCGCTCTGGAACATCGTTCTTTTTCCTATGGCCGCGCCGGCGGGCGGGACTATGCTGATTCTCGGATGGCTGGTGCTCGCCCTGGCCGCCTTCGAACGGGAAACCCGCGCCGGCTGAACGTGGCCATTAAACGTGGCCATTAAACGTGGCCAGTAAACTTGGCCAAAAGGTTGCATCCGGCACGGGTGAAACGAACAAGCGGTGCCTGGCGCCTCACAGGGGCGGAGGCCAGCCGCGACGGGAGCAAAGCTGCACATGTCACTCGAGGTCGAAGACAAAATGCTGGACACGCCGGAGACACAGGCCCGCCCGACTTCTGCCGCGCAGGGCGACGAGGTCGCCAAGTTCCGTGCGGCGGTGATCTCCAAGCTCACCTATGCGGTGGGCAAGAACCCGGCGGCCGCGAGCGATCGCGACTGGTTCCTCGCCACCGCCTTCGCCACCCGCGACCGCATCGTCGACCGCTGGATCACCTCGACCCGCCAGACCTATTCGGAAGGCCGCAAGCGGGTCTACTACCTCTCGCTGGAATTCCTCATCGGCCGGCTGCTGTTCGACGCGCTGACCAATATCGAGATGCTGGAGACCGCGCGCTCGGCGCTCGGCGATCTCGGCGTCGATCTCGACCGGCTGCGCCAGGTCGAGCCGGACGCGGCGCTGGGCAATGGCGGCCTCGGCCGGCTCGCCGCCTGCTTCATGGACAGCATGGCGACGCTCTCCATCGCCGCCTATGGCTACGGCATCCGCTACGAGAACGGCCTGTTCCGCCAGATGATCAAGAATGGCTGGCAGCAGGAATATCCCGAGGACTGGCTGTCCTTCGGCAACCCGTGGGAGTTCGAGCGTCCCGAGGTCTATTACGACATCGGCTTCGGCGGCTCGGTGGAGGCGATCGCCATCGGCGGCGACCGCAAGAAGCAGGTCTGGCACCCGGCCGAGACGGTGGAGGCGGTCGCCTACGACACGCCGATCGTCGGCTGGCGCGGCCAGCATGTGAACACGCTGCGGCTGTGGTCGGCCCGCGCCGCCGACCCGATCCGGCTCGACGCCTTCAACCAGGGCGACCATGTCGGCGCGCTGGTCAACCAGGTGAAGGCCGAGGCGATCTCCAAGGTGCTCTACCCCTCCGACGCTACCCCGGCGGGGCAGGAGTTGCGGCTGCGGCAGGAATATTTCTTCACCGCCGCCTCGCTGCACGACCTGATCCGCCGCCACGTGGACAGCTTCGGCGACGTGCGCTCGCTGCCCGACAAGGTGGCGATCCAGCTCAACGACACCCACCCCGCCATCGCCGTGGCCGAACTGATGCGGGTGCTGGTCGACGAGAGCGACATCGAATGGGACGAGGCGTTCGACATCACGGTGCGGACCATCTCCTACACCAACCACACGCTGCTGCCGGAGGCGCTGGAGACCTGGCCGGTGCCGCTGATGGAGCGGGTGCTGCCGCGCCACATGCAGATCATCTACCAGCTCAACGCCAAGCATCTGGAAAAGGTGCGCGCCGCCTTCCCCGGCGACGACGCGCTGCTCGGCTCGGTGTCGCTGATCCAGGAGGATCACGGCCGCCGGGTGCGCATGGGCAATCTCGCCTTCCTCGGCTCGCATTCCGTCAACGGCGTCGCGGCGCTGCACAGCGAACTGATGAAGACGACGGTGTTCAAGGACTTCTACCGCCTGTTCCCCGAGCGGATGAACAACAAGACCAACGGCATCACCTTCCGCCGCTGGCTCTACCAGGCCAATCCGGGCCTCACCAACCTGCTGGTCGACACCTGCGGGCCGGGCGTGCTGGACGATGCCTCCCAACTCACCAAGCTCGAAGCCATGGCGGGCGATTCCGCGCTGCAGGACCGCTTCATGGCGATGCGCCGGCAGAACAAGGTGGCGCTGGCGCGCCTGATCCGCGACCGGCTCGACATCAAGGTCAATCCGGGCGCGCTGTTCGACGTGCAGATCAAGCGCATCCACGAATATAAGCGGCAGTTGCTGAATGTGCTGGAGACCATCGCGCTCTACGACGCGATGCGCGCCAACCCGGCCAAGAACTGGGCGCCGCGGGTGAAGATCTTCTCCGGCAAGGCGGCGGCGAGCTACCAGATGGCCAAGCTGATCATCAAGCTGGCCAACGACGTGGCCCGGGTGGTCAATGACGACCCGACCGTGCGCGAGCTGCTGAAGGTGGTGTTCCTGCCCAACTACAATGTCAGCCTCGCCGAGGTGGTGATCCCGGCGGCGGACCTGTCGGAGCAGATCTCCACCGCCGGCATGGAGGCCTCCGGCACCGGCAACATGAAGATGGCGCTCAACGGCGCGCTCACCATCGGCACGCTCGACGGCGCCAATGTCGAGATCAAGGATCAGGTCGGCGACGACAACATCTTCATCTTCGGCCTCACCGCCGACGAGGTCGAGCAGCGCCGCATCGCCGGCGTCGACGAGACCGGCTCGATCCGCAACTCGCAGCATCTTGGCGAGGTGCTGGACGCGGTCGGCTCCGGCGTGTTCTCGCCCGACGAGCCGGACCGTTTCCGGCCGCTGGTCGACGCGCTGCGCCACCACGACTACTTCCTGGTGACGACCGATTTCGATGCCTACTGGGACGCCCAGCGCAAGGTCGACGCGCGCTGGAACGACCGCCGTGCCTGGTGGCAGTCGAGCATCATCAACACCGCGAACATGGGCTGGTTCTCCTCCGACCGGACCATCTCGGAATACGCCAAGGACATCTGGAACGTCCCGGTGCGGACCATCCGCTGACCTCGGCGGGCGGTTCGATGTCGTGGCCGGCGGTCTCGCCGGCCACTTCGTCGGCGGCCGCCATTAACCTGATGCCGCATCTTGCGGCTGCCACGTGTGGACTTTGTGTTGGCGGTAGAGGAACCTTCACTGCGCGCGGGGCTTGTTCCCAGTGTTTCGGCTCAGGAAGGGTTGGCAGTGATGCAGGTATGGCAGGCACCCGGACGGGAGGTCGACGCTCTCGTCGCAGGCCGCCATCACGACCCTTTCTCGTTGCTGGGCCCGCATGAATCGCCGCAGGGGCTGGTCCTGCGCGCCTTCGTGCCGCATGCTGAGGTTCTGGAGGCGATCGAGCCGGACGGGGCGCCGATCGTCGCGCTGGAGCGCCGGAACGCGGCCGGCTTCTTCGAGGGGCTGGTGCCCGGACGCCCCGCCTGGGCGCGCTATCGGCTGCGCGCCCGCAATGACGGCGGCGAATGGCTGCTGGACGATCCCTATTCCTTCCCGCCGGTGCTGGGCCCGCTCGACGACCATTTGCTGGTCGAGGGCACCCATCGCACGCTCTACGAGCGGCTGGGCGCGCACCCGGATTCCCATGAGGGGATCGAGGGCGTGCGCTTCGCGGTGTGGGCGCCGAACGCCGCGCGGGTGTCGGTGGTCGGCGACTTCAACCAGTGGGATGGGCGCCGCCACCAGATGCGCAAGCGCGTCGACAGCGGGCTGTGGGAGATTTTCGCGCCGGGCGTGGGCGAGGGGGCGATCTACAAATACGAGATCGTCGCCGCCGATGGCCGGCTGCTGCCGCTCAAGGCCGACCCGTTCGGGTTCAAGGGCGAGTTTCGCCCGGCCACCGGCTCGGTAGTGGCGCGCACCGGCAATTTCGAGTGGCACGACGCCGACCATATCGCCGCCCGCGCCACCGGCGAGGCCCGGCGCAAGCCGATGAGCACCTATGAGGTGCATCTCGGCTCCTGGCGGCGCGGCGAGGATAACCGCTTCCTCACCTATGACGAACTCGCCGACCAGCTCATCCCCTATGCGCAGTGGATGGGCTTCACCCATCTGGAACTGCTGCCGGTCTCCGAGCACCCGCTGGACGCCTCCTGGGGCTACCAGCCGATCGGGCTGTTCGCGCCGACCAGCCGCTTCGGCGACCCGGCCGGCTTCGCCCGCTTCGTCGACACAGCGCACCGGGCGGGGCTGTCGGTGATCCTCGACTGGGTGCCGGCGCATTTCCCCACCGACATTCATGGGCTGGCGCATTTCGACGGCGGCCCGCTCTACGAGCATTCCGACCCGCAGCGCGGCTTCCACCCCGACTGGAACACGGCGATCTACGATTTCGGCCGCCGCGAGGTCGCCAATATGCTGATCGCCAACGCGCTCTACTGGCTCGACCGCTTCCATGTCGACGGGCTGCGCGTGGATGCGGTGGCGTCGATGCTCTATCTCGATTACTCACGCAAACACGGGGAGTGGTCCGCCAATCCGGACGGCTCCAACGACAACAAGGACGCCGTCGCTTTCCTCCAGCGTGCCAACGAGATCATCTATGCCGAGCATCCCGGTACGGTGGTGATCGCCGAGGAATCGACCTCGTGGGCCGGGGTCTCGCAGCCGGTGTTCGCCGGCGGGCTGGGCTTCGGCTTCAAGTGGAACATGGGCTGGATGCACGACACGCTCGACTACATGTCGGTCGACCCGGTCTACCGCCCCTGGCACCACAACAAGGTCACCTTCGGCATCACCTACGCCTTCTCCGAGAATTTCGTGCTGCCGCTGTCGCATGACGAGGTGGTGCACGGAAAGGGCACCATCCTCACCCGCATGCCGGGCGACGACTGGCAGCGCTTCGCCACCATGCGCGCCTATTACGCGGTCATGTGGGCCTATCCCGGCAAGAAGCTGCTGTTCATGGGGCAGGAATTCGCCCAGCGCCGCGAATGGAGCGAGGAGCGCTCGCTCGACTGGCATCTCGTCGGCATGGGTCCGCATCACAGCGGCATGCAGTTGCTGGTCCGCGACCTCAACCTGACCTATCGCGACGCGCCCGCGCTCCACAAGCACGATTGCGAGCCGGACGGCTTCCGCTGGATCGTGGTGGATGACAGCCAGCAATCGGTCTTCGCCTGGGCCCGCTTCGGCGACGCGGACGACGCGCCGGTGGTGATGGTGGCCAATCTCACCCCGGTGCCGCGGCCGGGCTACCGCCTCGGCCTGCCGCGCGCCGGCCGCTGGCGCGAGATCGTGAACACCGACGCCGACCTTTATGGTGGCTCGGGGATGGGTAATCTTGGTGGGGTGACGGCTGTCGACGAGCCCTCGCACGGGCTGCCCGCCAGCGCGCCGGTGACGTTGCCGCCGCTGGCCACGCTCTATTTCAAATGGGAACCGGAAATGCGCCCCGCCGAAGGCGACGACCGGATCAAATCTAGCGACTGAGGGAGACGACGCGACATGGCACGGCCAACGCTACCGAATGCCCCCCTGGCCCGCTCGGCGATGGCCTATGTCCTTGCCGGTGGCCGAGGCAGCCGCCTGATGGAGCTGACCGATCGCCGGGCCAAGCCGGCGGTCTATTTCGGCGGCAAGTCGCGGATCATCGACTTCACACTGTCCAACGCCATCAATTCCGGCATCCGCCGCATCGGCGTCGCCACCCAGTACCAGGCGCACAGCCTGATCCGGCACATGCAGCGCGGCTGGAACTTCCTGCGTCACGAGCGCAATGAGAGCTTCGACGTGCTCCCGGCCAGCCAGCGCGTGTCCGAGACCATGTGGTATCTGGGAACGGCGGACGCGGTCTATCAGAACCTCGACATCATCGAGGCCTATGATACGCGCCATATCATCATCCTGGCCGGCGACCACGTGTACAAGCAGGATTACGAAATCATGCTTCAGCAGCACGTCGACACCGGGGCCGACGTGACGGTGGGCTGCCTCGAAGTACCGCGCGAGGAAGCCAGCGCCTTCGGCGTGATGCATGTCGATGAGCAGGACCGCATCATCTCCTTCCTGGAGAAGCCGAAGGACCCGCCCGCCATGCCCGGCCGGCCGGACAAGGCGCTGGCCTCGATGGGCATCTATGTGTTCGAGACCAAGTTCCTGATCGACCAGCTGCGCCGCGACGCCGCCGACCCGCTGTCGATGCATGATTTCGGCAAGGACCTCATCCCCTACATCGTCAAGAACGGCACCGCCTCGGCGCATCATTTCTCGCGCTCCTGCGTGCGTTCCGACCAGGAGACGGCGCCCTACTGGCGCGATGTCGGCACGGTTGACGCCTATTGGGAGGCCAATATCGACCTCACCGGCGTCGTCCCGGAACTCGATCTCTACGACCGCGACTGGCCGATCTGGACCTATGCCGAGATCACCCCGCCGGCCAAGTTCGTGCATGACGACGAGGGCCGGCGCGGGCAGGCGATCTCCTCGCTGGTGTCGGGCGGCTGCATCATCTCGGGTTCGTCGCTGCGCCGGGCGCTGCTGTTCACCGGGGTGCGCATCAATTCCTATGGCTCGATCGAGAACGGTGTCATCCTGCCTTATGTCGAGATCGGCCGCTCGGCGCGGCTGAAGAATGTGGTGATCGATTCGCATGTGCGGATTCCCGAAGGGCTGGTCGTCGGCGAGGACCCGGAACTGGATGCCAAGCGCTTCCGGCGGACGGAAAAGGGCATCTGCCTCATCACCCAGACGATGATCGACAAGCTGTCGGTTTAGGCTTCAGGCGTTCAAGGCGGGGCTCGGGATCGGCGTGTCATCGTTCAAGGTTCTTTCCGTCGTCTCGGAAGTCTTTCCGCTGGTGAAGACCGGCGGGCTCGCCGACGTGGCCGGCGCGCTGCCGGCGGCGCTGGCGCGGCACGGCGTCGAGGTGCGCACCCTGGTTCCCGGCTATCCCGCGGTGATGGCGGCGCTCGGCGAGGGCGAGGCAGTGCACCGCTTCGACGATCTGTTCGGCGGGCCGGCGACGCTGCTGGCCGGCAAGGCGAGCGGGCTCGACCTGTTCGTCATCGACGCGCCCCATCTCTATGACCGCCCCGGCGGACCCTATATGGGCCCCGGAGGGGTGGACTGGGACGACAATGCGCGGCGCTTCGCGGCGCTGGGCGCGGTGGCCTCCGGGGTCGGCCTCGGACTGCTGGCGGGCTTCGTGCCGGACATCGTCCATGCCCATGACTGGCAGGCCGGCCTCGCCCCAGCCTATCTGCACTATGCCGGCACGCGGCGGCCCGGCACGGTGATGACCATCCACAACATCGCCTTCCAGGGGCAGTTTCCCGCCCATGAGTTCGGCATGCTCGGCCTGCCGCCGCACGCCTTCGGGCTGCACGGCGTCGAATATTACGGCATGGTCGGCTATCTCAAGGCCGGTCTCCAGCTGGCCGACCGCATCACCACCGTTTCCCCGGGCTATGCCGGCGAAATCCTGCTGCCCGAGGCCGGCATGGGGCTCGACGGGCTGCTGAGCGCCCGCAGCCATGTGCTGGCCGGCATTCTCAACGGCCTCGACGACGTGGGCTGGAACCCGGCCACCGACCCGCTGATCGCCCAGCCCTTCGACGCGAAGACGCTGAAGGCGCGCGCGGCCAACAAGGTGGCGCTGAAGCAGGCTTTCGGGCTCGATGCCGACCCGGAGGCGCTGCTGTTCGGCGTGGTGAGCCGGCTGTCCTGGCAGAAGGGGCTGGACCTGTTGGCCGACAGCCTCGACACGCTGCTCGGCCTCGGCGCGCAACTGGTGCTGCTCGGCGCCGGCGATGCCGACCTTGCCGGGCGCTTCGCCCTCGCGGCGCACACCCATCCCGGCCGCATCGGCGTGCAGCTCGGCTATAACGAGGGGGTGGCGCACCGTATCCAGGCCGGCGCCGATGCGCTGATCGTGCCCTCGCGCTTCGAGCCCTGCGGCCTCACCCAGCTTTCCGCGCTGCGCTATGGCGCGCTGCCGCTGGTGGCGCGGGTGGGCGGGCTCGCCGACACGGTGATCGACGTCAACGAGATGGCGCGCACCGCCGGGGTCGGCACCGGCGTGCAGTTCTCCCCGGTCACCACGCCGGCGCTGCAGCTCGCGCTCAAGCGGGTGGCCGGGCTGTGGCAGGACAAGGCGCTGTGGCAGAAGCTGCAGCGCAACGCCATGGCGACCGACGTGTCCTGGGAGCGTGCGGCGCGCCAGTATGACGGGCTGTTCCGCACGCTTGCGGCGGAGCGTGCCGGGTGAGCGACTTCACCGTTTCGTCCGGAAGCCCGGAGCCGCTGGGCGCCAGCACCGATGCGCGCGGCGTCAACGTTGCGGTTTTCTCCGCCCATGCCAGCCGCATCGAGTTCTGCCTGTTCGACGCCGCCGGCGAGACGGAAATCGCCCGCCTGGCGCTGCCCGAGCGCACCGGCGACGTGTTCCACGGCCACATATCCGGCGTGCCGGCGGGGGCCCGCTACGGGCTGCGCGCGGCGGGGCCGTGGGCGCCGGGGGAAGGCCATCGGTTCAACCCGGCCAAGCTGCTGGTCGACCCCCATGCCAGCCGGCTCGACCGGCCGTTCAAGCTCGACCCGGCGATGTTCGACACCCGCGCCGGCGGGGCGCCGCGCGACGAGGCCGACAGCGCCTTCGCCATGCCCAAGGCCATTGTCGCGCCGGTGTCCGGCCCGACGCCGGGCCTCGTGCCCGCGCCGTTCCGCTGGGAGCGGCAGGTGGTCTATGAGCTGCATGTGCGCGGCTTCACCATGCGCCACGAGGCGATACCGCCCGCGCTGCGCGGCACCTTCGCGGCGCTGGCGCAGCCCGCCGCGCTGGACCATCTGGTGCGGCTCGGCGTCACCACGGTCGAGCTGATGCCGGCCATGGCGTGGATCGACGAGCGCCACCTGCCGCCGCTGGGGCTGACCAATTACTGGGGCTACAACCCGGTGGTGTTCGGCGCCCCCGACCCGCGCCTCGCCCCTGGCGGCTTCGAGGAGATCGCCCGCACCATCGCCACGCTGCACGCGGCGGGCATCGCGGTGGTGCTGGACGTGGTGCTGAACCATTCCGGCGAGAGCGACGCGCTCGGCCCGACGCTCAGCCTGCGCGGACTCGACAACGCGACCTATTACCGCCACGCCAGCGACGACCCCTCGCGCCTCGTCAACGATGCCGGCACCGGCAACACGCTGGCGCTGGAGCGGGCGCCGGTGCTGCGGCTCGCCATGGACGCGCTGCGGCGCTGGGCGGCCTGCGGGCTGGACGGTTTCCGCTTCGACCTCGCCGCCACGCTGGGCCGCCGGCCGGAGGGGTTCGACCCGGAGGCGCCGTTCCTCGCGGCGATGCAGCAGGACCCGGCATTGCGCGACCTCGCGCTGATCGCCGAGCCCTGGGACATCGGCCTGGGCGGCTACCAGGTCGGGCGGTTCCCGCCGGGCTGGGGCGAGTGGAACGACCGTTTCCGCGACACCGCGCGGCATTTCTGGCGCGGCGATGCCGGCGTGGTGGGCGAGCTGGCGACGCGGCTGGCCGGTTCGTCCGACATCTTCGCCGGGCGCAACCGGCCGCTCTCGCGCGGCATCAACTTCGTCACCGCCCATGACGGCTTCACCCTGGCCGATCTGGTCACCTTCTCGGCCAAGCACAACGACGCCAACGGCGAACACAATCGCGACGGCACCGACAACAATGTGAGCTGGAACCACGGTGTCGAGGGCTGGACCGACGATCCCGCCATCAATGCCGCCCGGCGCGGCGACGTGCGGGCGCTGCTGGCGACGCTGCTGGCGGCGCGCGGCACGCCGATGCTGACCATGGGCGACGAGTGTGGCCGCTCCCAGGCCGGCAACAACAATGCCTATGCGCAGGACAACGAACTCGCCTGGCTCGACTGGTCGAAGACCGATGCGGAACTCGCCGATTTCACCGCCCGGCTGGTGAAGCTGCGGCTCGCCCATCGGGCGCTGCGCGGCGAGGCGCCGCTGACCGGGCGGCCGACGGACGGCAGCGGCATCGCCGATGTCGAGTGGCGCGCCCCTTCCGGCGGCACGGTGCGCTGGGACGATGGCGCCACCCGCGCGCTGGTGGCGGTGTTCTACGCGCCGGCGCGGGACGGGGAGGCGGCCGACCGTGTGGCGGTGGCGCTCAACGCTTCGGACGCGGCGCAGGCGCTGGTTCTGCCGGTGCCGCGTGACGGCTTCGTCTGGCGCGTGGGCGCCGATAGCGCGCAGCCGGAGAGCGCCGGGGGCGACGCGACCGAGGTGGCCGCGCGTTCGGTGCTGATCCTTGTCGAGGAAGCGCTGCCGACAGCGCCGCGCCGCGCGGCCGCGCCGGAGCTGCTGGAAAAGCTGGCCGCGGCCGCCGGCATTGACGGCCAGTGGTTCACGGCGGACGGCAAGGCGCAGAAGGTGAGCGACGACACCAAGCGCGCGCTGCTCGCCGCGCTGCGCCTGCCAGCCGACACCCATGGCGAAGTGTGCGACAGCCTCGCGCGGCTTTCCGGCCAGCATTTCGACCGCGACATTCCGTTCGCCGCCGTGCTGCGCGAGGGTACGGCGCCGCTGCTGACGCTGGCGGGCGAGGCGGCGCAGGCGCCGCGTCGGCTCGACCTGCATCTGCAGCTTGAGGACGGGCGGGAGATGGGGCTTGCCGTCCGGCCGGAGGAGGGCGAGCGTTCGCAGGTGGAGCGGCCGGACGGGCGGCTGGCACCGCTTCGCTCGATCGCGCTGCCGGAACTGCCGCAGGGCCGGCACGTGCTGCGCCTCGGCGCGGCCGCGTGCCGGCTCACCGTTGCCCCGGCGGCGTGCTACCTGCCGCCCGGCATCGCGAGCGGCGGCCGGCTGTTCGGCATCGGCACGCATCTCTACACGCTGCGCCGCGACGCCGCGGATCAGGGCATCGGCGATTTCACCGCGCTGGGCGAACTCGGCGTGCGCGCCGCGCGGGCCGGCGCCCGGGTGCTGGGGCTCAACCCGCTGCACGCGTTGTTCCCCGACGACCGAGAACGCACCAGCCCCTATTCGCCCTCCGACCGGCGCTTCCTCGACCCGATCTATATCGACGTGGCGGCGCTGGGGGACGATCTGGCGGGGTTCGACGCCGTCGCCGGCACGGCCAGCGTCGACTATGCGCGCGTCTGGGAGGCGAAGGAGGCGGCGCTGCGGGCGGCCTTCGCGCGGTTCGAGCGGGCGCCGGACGCGGATTTCGACCGTTTCACCGCCGAGGGCGGCGAGGCACTGTGGCGCTTCGCGCTGTTCCAGTCGATCGCCGGCGCGCATCCGCGCACCCATTGGCGGGACTGGCCCGAGGGCTTGAGCGAGGCCGCCGGCCCGGCGGTGGAGGCGTTCGGCCGCGCCCATCCCGCCGAGGTGCGTTTTGCGCTGTGGCAGCAATGGGTCACCGACCGGCAATTGGCCGGAGCGGCCGAGCAGGCGCGGGCCGCAGGGCTGTCGCTCGGCCTCTACCGCGACCTCGCCGTGGGCACCACGCCGGACGGCGCCGAGGCCTGGTCCGAGGCCGACATGCTGATGCCGGGCGTCACCATCGGCGCGCCGCCGGATCCGCTGGGCCCCGAGGGGCAGAACTGGAACCTGCCGCCCTTCGACCCGCTGGCGCTGCAGCGCGACGGCTATGCCCGCTATGCCGGGCTGGTGCGCGCCAATATGCGCCATGCCGGCGCGCTCAGGATCGACCATGTGATGGGGCTGCGGCGGTTGTTCCTCATTCCCGAGGGTGCCGGCGGGGCCGATGGCGCCTATCTCGCCATGCCGTTCGAGGCGCTTGCCGCGCAGGTGGCGCTGGAGAGCAACCGGGCGCGATGCCTTGTCGTCGGCGAAGATCTCGGCACCGTGCCGTTCGGCATGCGCGACCAGCTCAACGACGCGCGCATGCTGTCCTATCGCGTGCTGTGGTTCGAGCGGGAGGCGGGGGCTTTCCTGCCGCCGGAGAACTACCCGGCGCTGGCGGCGGCCTGCGTCTCCACCCACGACCTGCCGACGCTGGCCGGCTGGTGGGAGGGCGCGGACCTGAAGGAGCGCCACGCGCTGGGGCTGGAGGACGCGGCCGGATACGCGGCCGGGCTGGTGGAGCGCGCCCGCGAGCGCGAGCAACTGGGCGAAGCCCTGCTCAAGCAGGGGCTGATCACCGCGCTGCCGGCGGCCGATGCGCCGCTCGACGAGGCGCTGCTGGCGGCGGTGCACGCCTTCGTCGCCCGCACCCATGCGGCGCTGGCGCTGGCGCAGCTCGACGATCTCGCCGGCGAGAGCGTGGCGGTCAACCTTCCCGGCACCGACCGGGAGCGGCCGAACTGGCGGCGCCGGCTGTCGCTTCCGCTTCAGGCGGTGATGGACAGCGCGCGCGCCAAGGCCGCGCTCGCCGCCATGTCGGGCGAGCGCGGCGGGGAGCCGTGAGGCTTACGGCGCGGCCGGGGCCGGGGTCGCGGGCGTCTCGGGGGCCGGATCGGCCGGCGCGGTGGGAGCCGGTTCCGCCGGCGGCGTGCCCGGCTGTACCGCAGGGTCGTTCGGTGGCGGCAGAGTCGCTTCCGGCGCGGGCGGCGGCGGTGTGATCGGGTCGGCTGCCGGGGGAACCGCCGGCTCGCTGGCCGCCGGTGGCGTCGGATTCTCGGTCGGCTGGGTGGTCATTCGCCCGGAATACCGGACGGCGGCGTAGGCGGCGATCACAAGGACGATCGCGGCCACGATCAGCATCATAGTGCGGCTCATTGAAACGCGTCTCCGGCTGGTGGTCCGACCGCGACACCCGGTTCGCGACGACCGCGACCCGGCCGGTCCACGAGGCATTGATCCATCGGTTGCCCGCTGGCAGGTCCGTTGTGGAAATCAGGTCCGTTGTGGAAATCCACAGGAAAGCCGCCGGCCCTGTCGTCGGGACGCAGCAAAGCGGCGCTCCTGGCAGATTAGCCATTGTGGCAACGTCCGGTTTCGACGAAAGTTCCTGGGCCATTCCGCCGCAGGGCGGAGGGCGACAAACCGAGCCGCGTCCACGCGGCCGCCTCGTCCGTCGCCAAGACGGCCAGAAGGGAGGGGATCACCATGCTGCAAGCGGAGTTCGACGTCGTCACTCTTTCGCCTTCCACCGTGCGCGTGATGCACCGTGTCGCTCACCACATCTACGAATTCGCGCTGGTCGATGACGGCTCCGGGCGCCGGGTCGTGCGGCGGGGCCCGCAGGTCACTTCCGGTCGCGGGGACGACATCCCCGCCATGGACCTGCTGAGCGCGGCCGAGCAGGTGGCCGCCGCGACGGCGCGCCATACCGGCATGATCGACTGAACCCGCGGCGCCCGTCGCGCCGCCTTTTCCAAAGCAGACACTGCCGAACGCCGCGGGCGCCGGCACGCGGTGGCGATCCGCGCCGGGGCGGGCGATTCCTCGGCGCGCGCACGGGCCAAGGCACGTGGCCGCCGGCGCGTGGCCATTGGCATCCGGGCTCTGGTATTCCGCCTCCAATCATGTATATGGATGGATACATGTATATCGAAGAATATAGGTGCCGGGGAGCCGTGCCATGCTGTTGCGTCGCCATTTCCGCCGTCCGCTCGCGGCGGCCACCGTTCTGGCCGTCGCCCTTGCCGCCTTTCTCGGCGCGAGCGTCGCGCCCGGCGCGCTGAGCGCGGGGGAGGCGCCCGGCGACCCCCCCACCGTGTTCGCCGCCGCCAGCCTGACCAACGCCTTTCAGGACATCGGCAAGCTCTACCAGCAGAAGACCGGCAGGCCGGTGCGCTTCTCCTTCGCCGCATCCTCGGCGCTGGCCAAGCAATTGGAGGCCGGCGCGCCGGCGGCGATCTTCGCCTCCGCCGACAACAGGTGGATGGATTACACCGAGGGCAAGGACCTGACGCTGAAGGTCACCCGCGTCACCCCGATCGGCAACAGCCTGGTGCTGATCATGCCGGCGGACGCCGCGAAGGACGTGACTATCGACGCCTCGTTCAACTGGCTGGCCTTCCTCGGTGCTGACGGCCGCATCGCCACCGGCCTCACCGATAGCGTGCCGGCCGGCATCTACGCCAAGGCCGCGCTGACCAGCCTCGGCGCGTGGGACACGGTGAAGCCGCGCATCGTCGGCGCCGAGAGCGTGCGCGCGGCGCTGGCGCTGGTGGAGCGCGGCGAGGCGGTGGCGGGCATCGTCTATTCGACCGATGCCGCCATCGCCAGGAACGTGAAGGTGGTCGCCACCTTCCCGGCCGGCAGCCATCCGCCGGTCGAATACCCGTTCGAGATCGTGAAGGGGCAGGACAACCCGGCGACCCGGGCGCTTCTCGACTTCCTGACCGGGCCGGAGGCGCGGGAGGTCTACACGAAATACGGGTTTGCCGTGAAGTGAAGTGTCGCCTTTTGACCGCGCCGGCAGGCCGGCTGCGTGCTTCGAGGCCGGCCTTCCGGCAGGCACCTCGGCATGACGCCGCGCGCTGGAACATGAGAACCACGTCATCCTGAGGCGCTCGCGCCGCGAGCCTCGAAGGATATTCGATAAAGGGCCGCAGGAATGCTCACCCCCGAGGAATGGACGGCGGTTGCCCTGAGCCTCAAGGTGGCGTTCTGGGCGACCTTCTGGAGCCTGCCGCTGGCGGTGCTGACGGCCTGGGTGCTGGCCCGGGCGAGCTTTCCCGGCAAGGGCCTGCTCGACGGCCTGGTCTATCTGCCGCTGGTGCTGCCCAAGGTGGTGGTCGGCTATCTGCTGCTGCTCACCCTCGGCGCGCGCGGCTTCATCGGCCAGTATCTCGACGCCTGGTTCGGCATAAAGCTCATCTTCACCACGGCGGGGGCGACGGTGGCCGCCGCCGTGGTCAGCTTCCCGCTCACCGTCAACGCCATCCGCCTCGCGCTGGAGGCGGTCGACCGCGGGCTGGAGACGGCGGCCCGCACGCTCGGCGCCTCAAGGCTCGACGTGTTCTTCTCGGTCACACTGCCGCTGATGCTGCCCGGCATCCTTTCCGGCGCCCTGCTCGCCATCGCCTCGGCGCTGGGCGAATTCGGCGCCACCATCACCTTCGTCTCCAATGTCGAGGGACAGACCCGCACCATCCCGCTCGCCATCTACAGCGCCACCCATGTGCCGGACGGCGACGCCATGGCGCTGCGGCTGACGCTGGTCTCGGTGGTGCTGGCGCTCGGCTCGCTGCTGCTTGCCGGTCTGGTCGACCGCCGCATCCGCCGGATGATCGGACGGGCGTGAGGGGGCCATGATCGAGATCGACATCCGTCTCGCCCGCGCTGGCGGCTTCGCGCTGGAGTGCGGCTTCGCCGTCCCCGGTTCCGGCGTCACCGCGCTGTTCGGCCGCTCCGGGGCGGGCAAGACGACCGTCATCCAGGCAGTGGCCGGGGTGGTGCGGCCCGATGCCGGGCGCATCGCCGTGAAGGGCGAGGTGTTCTTCGATTCCGCGCGCGGCATCGATGTGCCGATCGAGGCGCGGCGCACCGGCTATGTATTCCAGGATGCACGGCTTTTTCCGCATCTCTCGGTGGAGAGCAATCTGCGCTATGGCGAGCGCCGCAGCCGCGCGGTCGAGCGGCCGGTCCGCTTCGAGGCGGTGGTCGAACTGCTCGGCATCGGTCCTCTTCTTACCCGCCGGCCGCACACATTGTCCGGCGGCGAGCGCCAGCGCGTCGCCATCGGCCGGGCGCTGCTCGCCCAGCCGCGCCTGCTGCTGATGGACGAGCCGCTGGCGGCGCTGGACGAGGCGCGCAAGGCTGAAATCCTGCCTTATCTGGAACGGCTGCGCGACGAGACGAGGCTGCCCATCCTCTATGTCAGCCATTCCATCGACGAGGTGCTGCGCCTCGCCGACACGCTGGTCGCGCTGCGCGAGGGGCGGCAGGTGGCGGCGGGGCCGGTGGCGCAGGTGATGTCGCAGCCCGCCATGCTGCCGGTGCTCGGGCGCTTCGATCTCGGCACGCTGCTGGAATGCGTGGTCAGCCGGCACGATCCCGCCTATGCGCTCTCCAGCCTCGCCTTTGCCGGCGGCGAACTGCGCGTGCCGCAGGTGGCGCGCGCCGTCGGCGAGAAGGTGCGGGCGCGGGTGCGCGCGCGCGACGTGGCCATCGCCCGGACGCGGCCGGAAGATGTGTCGGTGTCCAACCTGCTGCCGGCGGTGGTGGAAGAGGTGCGGCTGAGGGAAGGCCCCTATGCCGACATCATGTTGCGTGTCGGCGAGGCGCGCCTCGCCTCGATGGTGACGCGCGAGAGCGTGGAGCGGCTCGCCCTGTCACCCGGGCTTGTCGTGTGGGCGATGATCAAGTCGGTGGCGGTGGACAGCCGCAACCCCGAATTCACCGAGCCCCCGCAGCGTCACGGTGCCTGAATGATCGGCGCCACGCCGGGGCCCACCGCCTGCTCGTCGCGCACGAAGCCGATCACGGCGAGGACCAGAAGCGCGAGCACAAGGCCGAGCAGCACCAGCCGCAGCCGGGCGGAACGCCGGCCGATGACGCCCGCGGCCATCAGCAGGAGAAGAATCAGGATGACAAGGATGATGGTCTGCATGGCGCTCCCCGGCGGCGAGTAGGTCCCCACGCCAGAACCCTTGAGGAGAGTGGTTGGTTCCTACCCGTCGCCATTCCATCCGGGAATGTTCCGGTGGACCGCCGAAGGTGCTCGTCGTCGCGGGAAGGGTATTGTAAGAATGGCACCGCCCCGGCACGCCATTCTCTCGGATCTTCGCGATGAAGCCAGAAATCTCCGTGAACCGAAGCGTTTCCGTGCAGCCAAGAATTTCCGTCGTGATGGCGACCTACAATGGCGAGAGGTTCTTGCCGGCGCAACTGGAGAGCCTCGAGCGGCAGAGCTTTGCGCCGTTCGAGCTTGTCGTCAGCGACGACGATTCGTCGGACGGCACGGACGAGATCATCGCGCGCTTCGCCGAGCGCGCGCCGTTTCCAGTGAGGGTCCACAAGAACAGGCCGGGGCTGGGCTTTCGCGACAATTTCCTGCGCGCGGCGGCGATGGCAACGGGGGGCTGGATCGCGTTCTGCGATCAGGACGACGTCTGGCGCGCCGACAAGCTCGAGCGCTGCGCGGCGTTCACCGCGCTGCCGGATGTGACGCAGATCGCGCACCAGGCCAATCTGATCGGCCCGGATGGAGAAACCGTCGGCGTGTTCGACCAAGGCATCCGGCAGAGCGGCATCAAGCCGCCGCTCGCCTACGACGTCTGGGCGACGTTCTGGGGCTTCTCGATGGTGGTGCGCCACGACGTGTTGCGCGCGGTGCCGGTCGAGCGGCGCTATGTCGATTATATCGATCCCCGCCATCGCATCGCGCATGACCGGTGGGCGTTCTTCCTGGCGCAGACGCTGGGCTGCACCGCCGAGATCGCCGAGCCGCTGGTCGACTATCGCCAGCACGGAGCCAACCTGTTCGGCGCCGGCAGGGGCCGGCGTAGCGGGCCGACCGAGTCACGCGACGGGGCGATCGAGAAGAACCGCCCCTACATCGCCGCGACGCGGCAGATGCTCGATATCGTCAGAAGCCTGCCGGCCACGACCGAGGCGCAATTCCCCGCCTTCGACCGGGCACGGGCCGAGGCCGTCTATCTCCATGCGCTCTGCCAGGTGGAAGCGAGAGACCGGATCTACGGCGGCAAGGCCGTTGCCTCGGCGATGCTGTGCCTGCGCGGCCTTTCCGCTGGCCTCTACAGGAACGCGCAGAACGACACCACCCGGTGGCGGTCCTTCCTGAAGGACCTGTCCTTGAGCCTGCGGAACTGAGCCGGGACCCGCACGAAGACACGGCTCGGCCGGGGCTTCCGGGCATGGCCTAGCCCTCGACCGGCTCGCCGGCGGGCGCTTCCTGCGGCGCCAGCCCGGCGCGCATTTCGTCGATGGCGGCGCGGCTGGCCTCGTTGCTGCGCCGCTCGACCTCGCGGTAGAGGGCGATCAGCCTTTCGCCGAAGGGGGTGAGGTCGGTGCCGTGGCCGCGCCGGCCGGGGTGGGTCTCGACCACCGGCTGGCGGAAGGTACGGCCGATCTCGTCCACCAGCAGCCAGGCGCGACGGTAGCTCATGCCCAGGCTGCGGGCGGCGGAAAGGATGGAGCGCTCGCGGCGGATGGTCTCCAGCAGTTCGATCATGCCGGGTCCGAGATGGCGGCCGTCGCCGAAATAGACCCGGACGAACAGGCCGTCGCGCGGGCGGCGCGCGGCCTGCGCGTCCGCCGCCTCGCCGGGCGATTGCGTGTTCCTGTGCCGAGCCATGCGCGCCTCTTCCCCGATGCGCGATGTTAGGGGAAGAGGCACGCGGCTGGAACCCGCTCAGGCGGCGCGCAGCGTCAAGCGGTGCGCAACCCGGGGCGGCGCCGGGCGAAGGCGAGGTCGAGCGCCACCATCACCGCCAGCGAGGCCCCGACCAGCGGGAAGATCACCCCGACCACCGCCATGATGGCGATCAGTCCCCACATCACCCCCGCGCTGGCGGGCGCGGGCGGAACGCCGAGCGCGCCGGCCGGGCGGCGCTTCCACCACATCACCCCGGCGGAGACCGCCATCAGGATGATGGCGAGGCAGACCGCCAGCAGGAACAGCTGGTTGGCCAGCCCGAATTCCTGCCCCATGTGGACGTTGATGCCCCATTCCATCGCCTTGGCGGCCGGGCCGTAATCGGCATAGGAGAGGTCGATCAGCGGCTTGCCGGTATACTGGTCGAGATGGACGACCCGCTGCTTCGACAGGTCGTCGGGGTAGACGGTGGCGGAATAGACGCCGGACGGGCCGCCGGGCAGGCTGAGCGTGTAGCCGGGCGCAAGGCCGAGCCTGTCGACGATCGCCGCCGCCTGGTCGACATCGATCGCGGCGGTGGCGGCGGGGGTCGATTCCGGCATCCTCGCCTGTTCCAGCGACCATGTCGTCGGGCCGTTGGCGTGGGCGAGGTGCTCGTCCGACATCGGCACGTTCACATAGAGGCCGGAGGGATAGCCGTAATTGGAGCTGTTGGCCCACTCATTGACCTTGTTGCCCCATACCAGCGACCATGGCATGCCCGACAGCGCCATGAAGGCGATGACGATGCCGGCGAAGGCGCCGGTCACCGCGTGCAGGTCGCGCCAGAAGACGCGCTTGCGCGGGGTGCCGCGCACGCTCACCACACCGCCCGCCTGCCGGCGCGGCCACCACAGATAGAAGCCGGTGGCGACCAGCAGGATCGACCAGCCGCCGACGATCTCGATGATGCCGTTGGCGACGGGGCCGAATTCGGCCAGGCTGTGCAGCCGGCGCATCAGCCACATGATGGTGCCGCGGTCCGCCAGTTCGCCCAGCACGCGGGAATCATAGGGGTCGACATAGACCGAGCGGCGCTCGCCCGCGCTGGTCTTGATCACCACCTCGGCCGAGGCGGTGGGGTTCACCGGCGCGACGAATTTCAGCGCCGTGCCGGGGCGGGCCTTGAGCGCGGCGTCGATCCAGGCGCTCGGCGCCTCGACCGGGGTGGCGCGGGCCTCGACCACCTTGAGCTGGTGGTGCCAGGCGTTGTCGATCTCCTCGCGGAAGAGATAGAGCCCGCCGGTCACCGACAGCAGGATCAGGAACGGCAGCACCACCAGGCCGGCATAGAAATGCCAGCGCCACACGGCGCGGTAGATGTTGGCGGAGCGCGCGTCGGAAGGGCGCTCCCGGTCGGCAGACAGAGTCGTGGTGCTCATCGGAAAGGATCCGGAAAAGGAGGGCGACAGCACGCGCCGAGCTACGGCCGTCGCGCAGGACGGCCGGCCTCAAGGCGCGCGGCGGGCGATCTGTCCGCGCGGGGTCAGGTCGCGCGGCTCGGACGGCGCGGCTCAGTTGGTGGGCATGCCGTGGTCGTGGCTGTGCCCGTCATGCCCGGCGTCCGAGCCCTTCGGTCCGCCCATGCCTTCGATCTTGAACGACACATCCACCGTGCCGGCTTTGGCGAAGGTGAGCGTGCCCTTGAAGCTCTCGCCTTCCTTGAGCGGCTGCTTCAGGTCCATGAGCATGAGGTGGAAGCCGCCCGGGGCCAGCCTGGCCTCGCCATCGGCGGGGATCTCCACTCCGTCGGGCAGCATGCGCATGGTCATGATGCCATCCTTGACCGACATCTCGTGGATCTCGACCCGCCCGGCGACCTCGGCGGTGGCGGAGACGAGCCGGTCGGCTTCCTTGCCCTCGTTCTCGATGGTCAGGTAGCCGCCGCCGACCTTGGCGCCGGCCGGCGTCATGCGCGCCCAGGGATGCTCGATTTCGAGCGTGCCGATCTTGTACTCGTGGGCGAAGGCCGGCTGGATGGCGAACAGGCCGAGCGCGGCGGCGACGATGACGAAGCCGACGCGGTCCTCGGTGCGGCGCAGGGCGCGGCGAAGAAGGTTGCGGATCATGTGAAGTCTCCCAGGGTGCCGGCGGGCGCCGCATCTGGCAGATGCCGGGCGCGCGCGGCCGGTGTTTCGACTGACGTTTGCGGATGGCAGGGGCGTCAGGCGCGGGGAGGGGCCCTGGCATGGCGGGGCGAGCGTTCGGGCGCGCGGGCGAGGCGGGCCGGGCGCGGCGGGGCTTGGCGGGCGAGACGATGGGCGACCGGAAGCGCGGCCGTCGCCGCCGTCGGCGGCAGCAGGCTGGGGGTCGCCGCGGTCTGGCAGCCGGTGGTGCAGCAGTCGGGGGTGTGGCTGGAGGGGTTCGCCGGCGCGGCCGGGTCGCCGCGGGCGCCGAGGCACAGGGTCTGCCCGAAGGCGTCGACGGTGAGGCTGCCGGCGGCGTGGGCGCCGCTGGCGAGGCCGCCGAGCAGGGCCTGCAGCACCAGCATATAGGCGACGGCGAGCACCAGCGCGAACCGGCGCAGCGGGGCGCTGGCCGATTGGGCTTCCTCGGTCGTCAGGGCGGTGGCGGACACGGCATGCTCCCTCGCCAGAGCCATATCACACGCCGGGAGGGGCCGGAACAGCGGCACGCCGCCGCTGCCCCGGCGGGATTCATCAGTCGGCGGCGGCGCCCGGGCCGGCCAGCGCGCCGGGCGGGCTCTTGCCGAGGATGATCATGCCCAGCACCTCGTCCTTGGTGACATCGGAGGTGCGGGCGGTGCCGACCAGCTTGCCGTTCTTCATCACGCTCACCCGGTCGGCGAGGTCGAACACGTCGTGGATGTCGTGGCTGATGAGGAAGATGGCGATGCCCTCGGCCTTGAGCTGCTTGATCAGTTCGGCCACCTGCGCCGTCTCCTGCGGGCCGAGCGCGGCGGTGGGCTCGTCCATGATCAGGATCTTGGCGTTGAAGTGGATGGCGCGGGCGATGGCGACCGATTGCCGCTGGCCGCCGGAAAGGCCGCGCACCGGCTCCTTGAACTTGCGGAAATTCGGGTTGAGCCGGCCCATCACCTCGCGCGTCGCCGCTTCCATTGCCACGTCGTCGAGCGTGCCCCACGGGGTCATCAGCTCGCGGCCGAGGAACAGGTTGGCGGCGGCGTCGACATTATCGGCCAGCGCGAGCGTCTGGTAGATCGTCTCGATGCCGTAGCGCTTGGCGTCGCGCGGATTGGCGATCTCCGCCTTCTGGCCGTTGATGCGGATTTCGCCGGCGTCCGGCTTGTAGGCGCCGGCGAGGATCTTGATCAGCGTCGACTTGCCGGCGCCATTATGCCCGAGCAGGCCGACCACCTCGCCGGGATGAAGGTCGACGGAGACGCCGTCGACGGCGCGGATGCCGCCGAAGGAGATGCAGATGTCGCGCATCTCGACCGCAGGGGTGCCCTCGACATGGGAGGCGCCGGGGGCGGCAACGGGTGACGTGACGGCGTTCATGGTCGCGCTCCTCACTTGAACCGCTTGCGGTAGACGGTGTCGATCCACACCGCGAAGACGAGAACGATGCCGACCACGATGTTCTGGTAGGGCGTGTCGACGCGCATCAGCACCATGCCCGACTGCAGGCTCTGCATCACCAGTGCGCCCAGCATGGCGCCGGCGATGGTGCCTGAGCCGCCCGACAGCGAGGTGCCGCCGATGACCGCCGCGGCGATGACGTAGAGCTCGTCGAGCGTGCCCTGCGCATTGGTCGCCGAGTTGAGGCGGGCGGTGGAGATGGCGGCGCCGATGGCGGCCAGCGCGCCCATCAGCGCGAACACCGCCAGCGTCACCCGCCGGGTGTTGATGCCGGCGAGATCGGCCGCCTCCGGGTTGCCGCCGATGGCAAAGACATAGCGGCCGAAGCGGGTGCGGTTGGTGACGAAGGTCATCACGATGCCGACCGCCAGCGCCACCAGCACCGGGATCGCATAGCCGAAGCTGATCGAGATGCCTTCCGGCGGGACGGTGAGGCCGGCGGCCTCGGCGTAGCGGCGGGCCAGCACGGGGGGCAGCGTGTAGGCGTTGACCATCAGCGTGGCGCCGATCACCGCGAGGCAGCCGGCGACGACGATGACGAGTTCGGCCCAGACCGGCTTCAGCGGGAAGTGGAAGCGCTGGCGCTGGCGGCGCGCCTGCACGGTGGCGAAAGCGATGGCGAGGCAGGCGATGATGGCGATCACCCAGCTCCAGGTCTCGCCGACGGAGCCGTTGGCGCCGCCGCCGAGCAGCTTGAAATTGTCGTCGACCAGCGGGATGGTCTTGCCCTCGGCCACCGCCCAGGCGGCGCCGCGCCACACCAGCAGGCCGCCCAGCGTGACGATGAAGGCGGGCACGCCGAGATAGGCGATGACGAAGCCGTGCAGCGCCCCGATGGCGGTGCCGGCGGCGATGCCGGCGACGAGGGTGAGGACGATCACCGCCGGATGGTTGAAGCCGAAGGCCGGCAGCAGGGTGCCGACCTGGAACACCGCCATGACCATGCCGGTGACGCCGAGGATCGAGCCGACCGACAGGTCGATGTGGCGCATCACGATCACCAGCACCATGCCGGTGGACATGACGGCGATGGACGAGCTCTGGACCGACAGGTTCCAGAGGTTGCGCGGCGTGAGGAAAGTGCCGTCGGCGAGGAAATCGAACACCACCCAGATGACGGCGAGCGCGCCGATCATGCCGAGAAAGCGGATGTCGATCTCCAGCGCGCCCACGAAGGAGGTGGGGGCGGCGGCCGGGGCTGCCTGCGCCGGTGCGGCAGGGACAGGCGTTCGGGTCGTTGTGGTGTCGGTCATGAGCGTCCTCTCCCCGCCGCGCGCATTGGTGCGCGAGGCGTCGCGTGGTCGGCGGCGGGGTTACCCCCGCCGCGCGATGGCTACCGGATCAATCGCCGGCCGTTCGATCGCGGCCGATCAGTCGCAGGCCTTCACCGTGCCGGGCTTGACGCCCTGGCAGACGGTGGCCTTGGGCACCCAGCCGGCCTCGATGATCACGTCCAGATTGTCCTTGGTGATCGGCACCGGCTTGAGGAAGGTCGAGTTCATCGGCACCTTCTTGGGGCCGCCGGTGAAGGTGGTGGTGCCTTCGACCGCCTTGGGGTCGGTGCCCTTGGCGAGTTCGAGCGCGATCTCCGCCGCGCGCTGGCCGAGTTCGCGCGAATCCTTCCACACCGACACGGTCTGGGTGCCGAGCGCGATGCGGTTCAGCGCCGCGAAGTCGGCGTCCTGGCCGGAGACCGGCACCGAGCCGGCGAGGCCCTGCGCGGCGAGCGCGGCGATGGCGCCGCCGGCGGTGCCGTCATTGGAGGCGACGACGGCATCGACCTTGTTGTCGTTGGCGGTCAGGAACTGCTCGGCGTTGCGCTGGGCATTGGCCGGAAGCCAGCTGTCCGAATAGGCCTCGCCGACATTCTTGATGTCGCCCTTGTCGATGGCGGGCTTGAGCACTTCCATCTGGCCGGAGAACAGGAAGTCGGCGTTGGGATCGGCGGCGGAGCCCTTGATGAAGATGTAGTTGCCCTTCGGCTTGATCTTCATGACTTCGGCAGCCTGGAGGCGGCCGACCTCCTTGTTGTCGAAGGTGATGTAGTAGGCGTAGGGGTTCTCGATCAGCCGGTCATAGCCGACCACCGGGATGCCCTCGTTCTGCGCCTTGGTGATCGCCGGGGCGATGGCGTCGGAATCCTGCGCCAGGATGATGAGCGAGGTGGCGCCCTGGGCGATCAGCGCCTCGACATCGGAGAGCTGCTTGGCGGCGGAGGACTGGGCGTCGGCGGAGATGTACTTGGCGCCGGCGGCTTCGAGCGCCTTCTTGATCGCGGCCTCGTCGGTCTTCCAGCGCTCTTCCTGGAAGTTCGACCAGCTCACGCCGACCACGGGCTGCTGGGCGCGGGCCACGCCCATCGCCATCACGGTGGTGAGGGCCACGGCGGAAATCGTCAGTTTCAGATTCATGCTTTCCTCCCAAGGGGGTGCAAAAGGCGGGTGCCGTCCGGCTGGGCGCGCCGCCTTGACGGGGCGCGCATGCCATGGTCGTTTTCCTGACGTTCGGACCTCAGCGAGGCCGGTCGCCGTCAAGTCGTTGGCCGGCCGGGAGGCCGGCGGTAGCGCCAGATCCGCCGCGGCGGAGCTTCAAGCGTCAAGGTAACAAATCGTGAGGCCGGATGCTCCTCGATATTTGGTCTAGGTGGACGCCTCATTGCCTGAGTTGCGTACCTCAGATTTTGAGGGCAACATGGCGTCATGTCCAGAGGTGTTTCGCGCATAACCCTGCAAGACGTCGCCCGGGAGGCTGGTGTTTCGCTGGCCACGGCCGACCGTGTGCTCAACGGCCGCGCCGGGGTGCGCGGCGTCACCGCCGAGCGGGTGAAGGAGGCGGTGTCCCGCCTCGGCTACCGCCCGAACCTCGCGGCGGCGCGGCTGGCGCGCGGGGAAACCTACCGATTCTGCTTCGTGCTGCCGACCGGCGCCAACGTGTTCATGCGCATGCTCGGCGAGCAGGTGGCGAACACCGCGAGCTGGCTCGCCGCCAACAACGCCTATATCGACACGCTGCGCGTCGACGTGTTCGCGCCCGAAACGCTGGCGACGGCGCTTGAGGGCCTGATGGGTCATTATGACGGGGTCGCCGTGGTGGCGCTCGATCATCCGCGCGTCCGGGCGGCGATCGACGACCTGGCTGCCTCCGGCGTGGCGGTGGTGACGCTGGTGTCGGACGTGCCGTCCTCGCACCGGCTGCACTATGTCGGCATCGACAACATCGCCGCCGGCCGCACCGCCGCCACCCTGCTCGGGCGCTTCGCCGGGGGGCGGCGCGGCTCGATCGGGCTCATCGTCGGCACGCCGGCGCTGCGCGACCACGCCGAGCGGCAGTTTGGCTTCACCCAGGTGCTGGCCGGCGAATATGCGGCGCTGAAGGTGCTGCCGGTGCGCGAGAGCCTCGATGAGGACGAGCGCAACGAGGCGATCGTGACGCAGATGCTGCGCGAGGCGCCGGACCTCGTCGGCCTGTACAATGTCGGTGCCGGCAATCGCGGCATCGCGGCGGCGATCTCCGCCGCCAACCGCGCCGGCGACCTCATCTTCATCGGCCACGACCTCACCGACGACACGCGCCGCTTCCTGCTGCGCGGGGTGATGGACGCGGTGATCAACCAGGATGCCGGGCACCAGTCGCGCTCGGCCGCCCGGGTGCTGCTGGCCCATTGCGCCGGCGAGCCGCTGCTGAACGAGCAGGAGCGTATCCGCATCGACATCTTCGTGCGGGACAACCTGCCGTGATTTTTCCTCTCCGTTGCGCCGAAAGGGTGTGAGGTATGTATCTCGGCCTCGATATTGGAACGTCCGCCATCAAGGCGGTGCTGGTCGACGACGCCCAGAGCGTCATCGCGACGGCGGAGACGCCGCTGGCGATCTCCCGTCCGCAGCCGGGCTTCAGCGAACAGAGCCCGGAGGACTGGTGGCAGGCGACGCTCGCCAGCATCGACAAGCTGAAGGCGGAGCAGCCCGCGGCGCTCGCCGCCGTGCGCGGCATCGGCCTTTCCGGCCAGATGCACGGCGCGGTGCTGCTCGACGCCTTCGGCAAGGTGCTGCGGCCCGCCATCCTGTGGAATGACGGGCGCTCCTCGGCCGAGTGCCGCGAACTGGAGGAGCGTTTCCCGGCGCTGCACCGGACCGCCGGCAATCTCGCCTTTCCCGGCTTCACCGCGCCCAAGCTGATGTGGGTGCGCAAGCACGAGCCGGACCTGTTCGCCCGCATGGCCAAGGTGCTGTTGCCCAAGGCCTATGTCGGCTTCCGGCTGACCGGCGAGATGGTCGAGGAGATGTCCGACGCCTCCGGCACGCTGTGGCTCGATGTCGGCAAGCGCGACTGGTCGGACGAGGCGCTGGCGGCCACCTTCATGTCGCGCGAGCACATGCCGCGCCTGGTCGAAGGCAGCGCGGCGGCCGGGCGGATCAAGCCGGAGCTGGCGACGCGCTGGGGCATGGAGAATCCTCCGGTTCTGGCGGGCGGCGCGGGCGACAATGCCGCCGGCGCCATCGGGCTCGGCGCCATCGAGGCGAATGACGCCTTCGTCTCGCTCGGCACCTCGGGCGTCTTGTGGGCGACCACCGACCGCTACGCGCCCAATCCCGAATCGAGCGTCCACGCCTTCTGCCACGCCATTCCCGCCACCTGGCACCAGATGGGGGTGATCCTCTCCGCCGCCTCGGCGCTGGGCTGGTGGGCGAATGTGGCGAAGGAGGCCCCCGGCGAACTGCTGGCGCCGCTCGGCGATGCCCCAAGGGCGCCGTCCCGCGCGACCTTCCTGCCCTATCTCTCCGGCGAGCGCACGCCGCACAACGACACCGCGATCCGCGCCGCCTTCGTCGGCATGGACCACGACACCGGCCGGGAGGAACTGACCCAGGCGGTGCTGGAAGGCGTCTCCTTCGCCTTCAAGGACTGCCTCGACGCGCTCTCCGCCGCCGGCACCCGCCTGACCCAGGCCGACGTGATCGGCGGCGGCTCGCGCTCGCGCTTCTGGACGGCGGTGCTGGCCAGCGTGCTGGGCATACCGCTCAACCGGGTCGAGGACGGCGAGCGGGGCGGGGCGTTCGGCGCCGCGCGGCTCGCCCGCATGGCGGCCACCGGCGAGAGCCCGGCCGCGATCTGCCTGCCGCCGCGCCGCATCGAGACCATCGAACCCGACCCCGCCCTGCAACAGGCCTACGCCGAACGGCACGCGCTTTACCGGGCGCTGTACCCGGCGCTCAAGGGAGTGACCCCATGACTGCCTCCACCACGCCGCGCTTCTTCTCCTCCACCGGGCCGCTGAAATATGTCGGCCCGGAGGGCCGCGACCCGTTCGCCTTCCACTGGTACGACAAGGACCGGGTGGTGCTGGGCAAGCGGATGGAAGACCATCTGCGCTTCGCCGTCGCCTATTGGCACAGCTTCACCTGGCCGGGCGGTGACCCGTTCGGCGGCGAGACCTTCCTGCGCCCGTGGATGCACGGCACCGACGAGATGGCGCTGGCCCGCGCCAAGGCCGACGTCGCCTTCGAGCTGTTCGAGATTCTCGACGTGCCGTTCTTCGCCTTCCATGATCGCGACATCGCCCCCGAGGGCAGGACGCTGGCCGAATCCAACGCCAATGTGCGGGCCATCGCCGAGATCTTCGCGAAGAAGATGGAGACCTCGAAGACCAGGCTGCTGTGGGGCACCGCCAACCTGTTTTCCAACCGGCGCTTCATGTCGGGGGCGGCCACCAATCCGGACCCGGACGTGTTCGCCTATTCCGCCGCGCAGGTGAAGAACGTGCTGGAGGTCACCCACGAACTCGGCGGCGAGAACTACGTGCTGTGGGGCGGCCGCGAGGGCTATGAGACGCTGCTCAACACCGACCTGAAGCGCGAACTCGACCAGATGGGCCGCTTCCTCAACATGGTGGTCGAGCACAAGCACAAGATCGGCTTCAAGGGCACGATCCTGATCGAGCCGAAGCCGCAGGAGCCGACCAAGCACCAGTACGATTTCGACGTCTCCACCGTGTACGGCCTGCTGTGCCGCGCCGGGCTGGAGAAGGAAGTGAAGCTGAACATCGAGGCCAACCACGCCACGCTGGCGGGCCACAGCTTCGAGCACGAGATCGCCATGGCGGCGGCGCTCGGCGTGTTCGGCTCGATCGACATGAACAAGGGCGACGCCCAGTCCGGCTGGGACACCGACCAGTTCCCGACCAATGTCGAGGACACGGCTCTGGCGATGTACGAAATTCTGCGCGCGGGCGGCTACACCACCGGCGGCACCAATTTCGACGCCAAGGTGCGGCGCCAGTCGATCGAGGCGGACGACCTCGTCATCGCCCATGCGAGCGCGATGGATGTGTGCGCGCGCGCCCTGCTGATCGCCGCCGACATGATCGAGGACGGCGCGCTGCAGAAGGCGGTCGACGCGCGCTATGCCGGCTGGGACGCGCCGCAGAACAAGGCGATGCTCACCGGCGAAAGCTCGCTGGAGGCCATCGCCGCCCGCGTCGAGGCGCAGTCGCTGGACCCGCAGCCGCGCTCCGGGCGGCAGGAGCGGCTGGAGGCGCTGGTCGGCACCTATCTGCGCTGACCGCCAGGGAAAGAGCGGCGCCGATCGGGGGGCGGGGGCTCCGGCCGGCGTCGATTTCATCACACTGTGATTGACTTGACGTCATTTCCCCCGTTCGATCCGTGCTAGGGAGCGACCCGTGACTCGGCGGGCCGCCTCGGCGGGCCGTACTTTCGGAGGGGAAGTGACGACATGCGTCTTCGTATGATGGGAGCCGGCCTGATGGCGGCGGCGCTGGCCGCCAGCCTTGCGTTCCCGTTTGGCACCGCCAATGCCCAGATGCGCCCGGCCGCCGGTATGGGCAACCAGATCGTCGATGTGCCGGAAAAGCCCGGCTATGTGCCTTCGGCGGGTGAAGAACAGCTTGACCCGGCGTTCCGCCGGCAGCCGGTCTATTTCCGCACCAACGAGCCGCCCGGCACCATCATCGTCCACACCAATGAGCGCTTTCTCTACCTCGTGCTCGGCAACAACCGGGCGCTGCGCTACGGCATCGGCGTCGGGCGCGACGGCTTCCAGTGGGCCGGGCTGCAGAAGGTGAGCCGCAAGGCGGAATGGCCGGACTGGACCCCGCCGCCGGAGATGATCCAGCGCCAGCCCTATCTGCCGCGCTTCATGGCCGGCGGGCCGGGCAACCCGATGGGCGCCGCGGCGCTCTATCTCGGCTCCACGGTCTACCGCATCCACGGCACCAACATGCCCAACACCATCGGCATGGCGATCTCGTCGGGCTGCTTCCGCCTGGTCAATTCCGACGTGCAGGATCTTTATAATCGTGTCCCGGTGGGGACGAAGGTGATCATCCGGCAAGCGCCGGAACTGTGAGCGCCGCGCGTCTCGCCGCTCGCCTTTCGATTCAGACTGGGGGAAAGATGAACAGGATCGCAACCGCGCTGGCCGCCGCCGGCGTTCTTCTCACGGCCGGCGTCGCGCAGGCGGATACGCTGTCGGACGTGAAGGCGCGCGGCACGCTGAAATGCGGCGTCAGCCAGGGCCTCGCCGGCTTCTCGGCCAAGGACGACAAGGGGCAGTGGAGCGGCTTCGACGTCGATTTCTGCAAGGCGGTGGCGGCGGCGATCTTCGACGATGCGTCGAAGGTCGAGTATGTGCCGCTTTCCGCCGAGGCGCGCTTCCCGGCGCTGCAGAAGGGCGAGGTCGACCTGCTCTCGCGCAACTCGACCTGGACCATGCAGCGCGAGGCCGATCTCGACCTGCTGTTCGCCGCCGTCTCCTATTATGACGGCCAGGGCTTCATGGTGCCGACGGCCAAGAACGTGATGGGCGCGCTCGAACTCGGCGGCTCCAAGGTCTGCACCCAGAGCGGCACCACCAGCGTGCTGAACGTGCAGGACTATTTCCGGCAGAACAAGATGGAGCTGGAACTGATCCAGCTTCCCACCGTCGACGAGGTGGTGAAGGCCTATGCCGATGGCAAATGCGACGTGCTGACGACCGACGTGTCGCAGCTCTACGCGCTGCGCCTCAAGCTCGCCACGCCGGCCGACCATGTCGTGCTGCCCGACGTGATCTCCAAGGAGCCGCTCGGCCCGGTGGTGCGCCAGGGCGACGACAACTGGCTCAACGTCGTCAAGTGGAGCTTCTACGCGCTGGTGAACGCGGAGGAACTCGGCATCAGCACCGGGACGCTCGACCAGGCGCTCAAGTCGGACAAGCCGGACGTGAAGCGCTTCGTCGGCTCGGACGGCGCCTATGGCGAGAAGCTCGGCCTGAGCAAGGACTGGGCGGTGCGGATCGTCGGGAGCGTCGGCAATTACGGCGAGGTGTTCGAGCGCAATGTCGGCGCGCAGTCGGCTCTCGGCATTCCGCGCGGCATCAACCAGCTGTGGAGCGCCGGCGGCATCCAGTACGCGCCGCCGATCCGCTGAGGCCCATGCACCACCGATGATCGTCATGGCCGGGCTTGACCCGGCCATTCACGTTTTTGGTGCCTGAGCCGGCGTGATCCCCGGGCCGAGCCCCGGGATCACGCCGGCTCAGGGGGGGGGGACCTACTCCCCCCGCCACTGCGCCGGGCGCTTGGCGAGGAAGGATTCGACGCCTTCGTGGAAATCGGCGCTGCCATAGATCGCGCGCACGAGGTCGGCGTCCGGCGCGTGCGGGTCATGGGCGAGGCGGGCCAGCATCTGCTTGGTGACGCGCAGGGTAAGCGGCGCGTTGCCGGCGAGGCGTCCGCATAGTTCGTCGAGCGCGGTGTCGATGGCTTCCGGCGCATGAATCGCGACATAGCCCGCCGGCATCTCCTCGGCGGTGGGCATCTCGGCGGCCAGCAGCATGCGCCGCACCATGCCGACCCCCAGCGTGGCCACGAGGCGCTGGAGATTCGAGGCCGAGAGGCAGTTTCCCAGCGTGCGGGCGATCGGCACGCCGAAGCGGGCGCCCGGCGTGGCGAGGCGGAAGTCGCAGGCATTGGCCAGCGCCATGCCGCCTCCCGCCGCCCAGCCCTCGACCACGGCGACGGTCGGCACCGGCACCTGCTCCAGCAGGCTCACATAATGGTCGACCTTCTCCTCATAGGCGATGCCGTCCTGGCCTGACGTGAAGGCGCGGAACTGTTCGATGTCGGTGCCGGCGATGAAGGCCCTGCCGCCGGCGCCGCGCAGCACCGCGACCCGGATCGCGGGATCGGCGGCGATCGCCGCGCAGGCCTGCGCCAGTTGCTCATACATCGCCCAGGTCATGGCGTTGCGGGCGGAGGGGCGGTCGAAGACGAGGCGCGCGACCGCGCCGTCTCGGGAAAAATGGACGCGGCCCTGGTCGGGCGCGGCCTTGGTTTCCGTCGGGGCGGCAATATTCATGACGCAAACGCCCCGCGCGCGGTGAGGCTTTCCACGGCGGCGGCGTCGAGGCCGATCTCCTTCAGCACCTCGTCATTGTGCTGGCCGAGCAGCGGGGGATGGCGGGTCACCTGCTGCGGGGTGCCGGTGAGCTTCACCGCGAAGCCGATATTGGAGACCTTGCCCTCATGGGGGTGGTCGATCTCCATGCGCATCTGCCGGTGCCGGCCGTGCTCGCTCTCGAAGGCCTGAGGGTAGGTATACATGGTGCCGGCGGGAATGCCGACGGCGAGCAGGGTTTCCACCCATTCGTCCGAGGTGCGGGTGACGAAGGTCTTTTCCAGCTCGGCGATGAGTTCCTCGCGGTGGTCGAGGCGGTCGGGAATGGCGGTGAAGCGGGGGTCGGCGGCGAGGTCGGGGCGCTCCAGCGTCTCGCACAGCTGCAGCCACAGCTTCTGGCTGGTGGCGCCCATGACGAAATAGCCGTCCTGCGACTTCACCGCCTGATAGGGGGCGGTCATGCGGTTGGCGGTGCCGAGAGGGATCGGCTGTGTGCCCCGTCCCCAATATTCCGAGATGTCCCAGACGGAGAAGGCCAGCGCCGCTTCGAACAGCGAGGCGTCGATATACTGGCCCTCGCCGGTGTTCTTGGCGCCGATATAGGCGCCGAGCACGGCATAGGTGGCGAACAGGCCGCAGCCGATGTCGGCCACCGGCACGCCGGCCTTCACCGGTGGGCCGCCGGGGTGGCCGGTGACGCTCATCACCCCGGACATGGCCTGCGCCATCAGGTCGAAGCCGGGGCGCCCGGCCCAGGGGCCGGTCTGGCCGAAGCCGGAGATGGAGGCGTAGACGAGGCGGGGATTGTACTTCGCCACCGTCTCATAGTCGCATTTCAGCTTCTTCATCACCCCGGGCCGGTAGTTCTCGACCAGGATGTCGGCGGTCTTGACAAGCTCGTAGAACAGCTCGCGGCCGGCCTCGCTCTTCAGGTTGATGGCGACCGAGCGCTTGTTGCGGTTCATGTTGAGGAAGCCCATGCTGTCGGGCCCCTTCATCTTGAAGCCCATCGCCCCGCGGGTCTGGTCGCCGGTGCCGGGCGGCTCGATCTTGATGACGTCGGCACCGAGATCGCCGAGCAGCATGCAGCTATAGGGGCCGGCCATCACCTGGCTGACATCGAGCACCCGCACGCCGGCCAGCGGCAGCGGGCGAGCGGCGGATTGGGTCCCGGCCGCGCGCTGCGGCGCGGCGGGCGTTTCGCGGGCCTGATCCAGAACATCGCTCATCGGCTTTCCTTTCTGCGGTGGGCCTGAGCCCGAATGCACAATCAATAATTACAGACACTCAAGGCGACGCCATCTCTTGGCGGGCGCCGGTCGCTCAGGCGCCCTGGGGGGCGGCGGCCCGCCTCGCGCGCGGCGCGGGCTGACCGGCGGCGCTGGCGATGGTGCGCTGGATGAAAGCACGGGCGATGCCGGCCGTGGTGCCCATGACGTGGCTTTCCAGCAGCTCGGCGAGGCGCGGGGCGTCGCGCGCCTCCAGCGCCTCGATCATCGCCTTGTGCTCGATCACCGCCGCCGCCCAGTGCTCGCGGCTCTTGCGCACCACAAAGCGGCAGGCGTGGATGCGGGTGAGGATCTGCTGGTAGAAGGCGGACAGCGTCACATTGTCGGCGATCTCGAAGAAGGATTCGTGGATCAGCCGGTTGTGGCGCAGATATTCGGCTTCCTCGCCCTTTTCGAAATGCTCCATCATCCGGTCGTGCAGGGCGCGGACGCGGGCGATGTCGGCATCCGAGGCACGGGCGCAGGCGAGCAAGCCGGCGAGGCGCTCCAGCGAGGCCATGATCGGAAACAGTTCCTCGATCTGCTCCTCGGTGATGCGGGCGACGATGGCGCCGCGATGCGGCAGGATCTGCAGCACGCCCTCCGCCGCCAGCACCTTCAGCGCCTCGCGGATCGGCGTGCGCGACACGCCGAAGCGCTCGCAGAGCTGTTCCTCCGGCACCTTCTCGCCCGGCCGCAGTTCGCCCTGCAGGATCATCTCCCGCAGCGGCGCCACGAGGGACTCGTGGAGAGAATGACGGATGATGGGGGCAGACGGCATGCGTTGTTTCCCTGGCGGCTTCTGCGAGCCTGTGCGTTTCCTGACCGAAGGATAACCGGGAATCGCCGGCGTCGGGAAGACAATCACGCCGGCGCGGCCGGGGGCTCGCGCTACGCCGGCCGAAAGCTAGCGCATCCCACAAATTGCATCAATAATTATATACGCAGAACGTTCGACCGTTGGCGCGGAGCGTATGCGTCCGCGCGCTGCGCGCGAGGGCCCGCCCGGCGGGCCTCCATCAAGGAAGGCGCGCGGGAGGCGCTACCGCATGCCCGCCGCGCGCTGAAGCGGCGGTTCGGCGGCCGCGTCGGCGCTGCGGCGGTCGAATTCGGCCTGCGCCTCGGCGATGCCGACGAGGTTCGCCTGCGCCCATTGGCCGAGCGCCATCACCGGCTCGCGCAGCGAATGGCCGAGCGGCGTCAGTTCGTAATCCACCCGGGGCGGAATGCTCGGGAACACCGTGCGCGAGACCAGCCCGTCGCGCTCCAGCCCGCGCAGCGTGAGGGTGAGCATGCGCTGGGAGATGCCGTCGATCATGCGCTTCATCTCGTTGAAGCGGCGCGGCCCGTCGGCGAGCAGCATGACGATGAGCACGCTCCATTTGTCGCCGATGCGGGCGAGCACGCGGCTGATCCCGAGGCAGCCCTCGGTGTGGAAATGGTCATGTTCCTCAGTCACTTCGATGTGCCTCAGGTTGATCGATGTGCGTTCTTGCGCACTGTAGTGGTAGGTACGTAATTAGTCCAGGTAACAAATCGTAACCATGGAGCCACGGTACCCCACCATGTCCAGCAAGACGCTTCTGCATCTCGACTCCTCCATTCTCGGCGGCCATTCGGTGAGCCGGCAGGTCAGCGCCGCCATCGTGGCGCGGCTGGCCGCGGCCGACCCCTCGCTCAACGTTGTCTATCGCGATCTCGCGGCCGATCCGCTGCCGCACGCCACGCCGGCGAGCATGCCGGCCGACCACCCGCTGTCGGGCGGCAAGGGCGATGCGGCCAGCCAGCAGGCGCTCGACGACTTTCTCGCCGCCGACATCGTCGTGGTCGGCGCGCCGATGTACAATTTCTCCATCCCCACCCAGTTGCGCGCCTGGATCGACCGCATCTTGGTGCCGGGCAAGACCTTCGCCTATCGCGCGGACGGCGCGGTGACCGGTCTGGCGGCCGGCAAGCGGGTGATCGTGGCGCTGGCGCGCGGCGGCAACTATGCCGACCCGGCCTTCGCGGCGGTGGCCGAGCACGCCGAGACCTATCTGCGCTGGGTGTTCGGCTTCGTCGGCATCGAGCCGGAATTCATCGTCGCCGACGGCATCGCCGCCGGCCGGCGCGAGGCGGCCCTTGAGGGCGCGCTGCGCAGTGCGGGCGAACTGAAGGCAGCGTGAGGGCAGGGGGCGCGGCCGAGCGTCCCGCCCCTTTCACGTGTCATCCCTGCCGGAGGCGAAGCCGCACAGCCGGGATCGCCCGCCCGCATGGCGACAATCCCGGGCCGGCCTTCGATCGTCCGGGATGACGCGACGCGACGGGGTGCGACGAGGCCCTATTCGGCGGCGCGGGAGCTGGGGAGATCGAGCGATTCATGCACCATCGCCGCCTTGTGGCGCAGGTGCTCCTTGAGGACGGTGCCGAGCCGGGCACCGTCGCGCGCCTTCAGCGCGGCCATCATCTCCTCATGGTCGTTCACCGCCTCGCGCCAGCGTTCGCTGGACTTCTGGGCGATGAAGCGCACGGCGTGGATGCGCACCATCAGGGTCTGGTAGAGCTGGGTCAGCGCATGATTGCCGGCGATGTCGAAGAAGGCTTCGTGGATCGCGCGGTTGAGCCTGAGATAGGCGGCGGGGTCGCCGGCGCGGTAATGCGCCAGCATCTCGTCATGCATGGCCTGCACGCGGGCGACGTCGGCGTCGGTGGCCCGCAGGCAGGCGGCCTCGCCGGCAAGCGCCTCCAGCGCACCCATGATGGGGAAGAGTTCGTCCACCTCGTCGGGCGAGACCCGGGCGACGCTGGCGCCGCGATTAGGCGAGAGAATCACCAGCCCCTCATTGGCCAGCACCTTCAGCGCCTCGCGCAGCGGGGTGCGCGAGACGCCGAAGCGCTGGCACAGGGCCTGCTCGGAAATCTTGTCGCCGGCCTTCAGGTCCCCGCGCATCAGCATGTCGCGCAGCTGCGCCGCCAGCTCGTCATGCAGGCTGCGCCGGGGAATGATGGCCGTGTCCGACATCGCCATAAGGCGAAACTCCGAATCGCCGCGCCGGGAGGGCGCGGCAGATATGTTGTCCAATACCCTTAAATCGCCCCGGCGGGCGAATTTCGCAAGGTCGACGAACCTCGCGTGCCGGCCGGAGCTGTTGGAATCACGCCGCGGCGCTCATCGGGTTCGCGGCGCATTCGGCGAGGTAGTCCATCGCCGCCTGGGCGCCGCCCTTCCTGTGCGGCACGCCGGCGACCGAAAGCCCCATCTCGACGCCCGAGAGCGCGCCGAGCATGGTGAGGTCGTTGGTGTCGCCGAGATGGCCGATGCGGAACACCCGGCCGGACAGCTTGGTGAGGCCGGTGCCGAGCGACATGTCGAAATGGTTCAGCGTCTTCTCGCGGAAGGCGTCGGCGTCGTGGCCGTCCGGCATCATGACGGCGGTCAGCGAGGACGAGTAGTATTTCGGCTCGCGACAGAGCACTTCCAGCCCCCAGGCACGCACCGCGCGGCGGGTGGCCTCGGCATGGCGGTCATGGCGGGCGAAGACGTTGTCGAGCCCTTCCTCGTGCAGCATGTCGATGGCCTCGGCGAGGCCGTAGAGCAGGTTGGTGCCGGGCGTGTAGGGGAAGAAGCCCTTCTCGTTATGCGGCAGCATCTCCTCCCACGACCAGAACAGCTTGGGCGTGGTCGACTTCTTCGCCGCCGCCAGCGCCTTGTCGGAGATGGCGTTGAAGGAGAGGCCGGGCGGCAGCATCAGGCCCTTCTGCGAGCCGGAGACGGTGACATCGACGCCCCACTCGTCGTGGCGGAAGTCGATCGAGGCCAGCGAGGAAATGGTGTCGACCAGCAGTAGTGCCGGGTGGCCGGCGGCGTCGATGGCCTTGCGGACCTCGGGGATGAGCGAGATGCAGCCGGTAGAGGTCTCATTGTGGACGACGCAGACCGCCTTGATCTCGTGGGCCTTGTCCTCGCGCAGGCGCGCCTCGATGGCGTCGGCATCGGCGCCGATGCGCCAGTCGGACTCGATGAAGATCGGGTGCAGGCCGAGCTTGATCGCCATGTTCTTCCACAGCGTGGCGAAATGCCCGGTCTCGAACATCAGCACCTTGTCGCCGGCCGAGAGCACGTTGGCAAGCGCGGCTTCCCACGCGCCGGTGCCGGAAGCGGGGTAGATGATGACCGGGTTGGCGGTCTTGAAGACGCTCTTCATGCCTTCCAGAACGCGCTTGCCGAGTTTCTGGAACTCGGGGCCGCGGTGGTCGATGGTCGGCATGTCCATCGCGCGCAGGATGCGGTCGGGCACCGGGGTCGGCCCCGGAATCTGCAGAAAATGACGACCCGCGACCCGGGCGGCATTGGTGGACATTCTCTTCTCTCCCTTGGTCGGCGCCGTTGATGCGCGCGCCTCTTCACGGACGGCAGACAGGCGTGCCGGACATGGGCCCCGGCGCGTCTCATCTTGCATAAATGAATTATGAATGCAAAATGCGTTCAAGTCCATGGGGAGGCCGCCGGCGCCTCCAATGCGGGCGCGAGGGAGTGAAGGCATTATGGCGGCACGGCTGACGCCCGGTCTGGAGCGGCGTCTGAAAGCGGAAGTTTCGGGAGATGTGTGGTTCGACCGCTTCAATCGCGGACGCTACGCCACCGACGCCTCATTTTATCAGATCATGCCGCTGGGCGTGGTGGTGCCGCGCACCACCGAGGAGGCGGAACGCGCCATCGCGCTGGCGCGGGCGGAAGGGATTCCCGTCACCCCGCGCGGCGGCGGCACCTCGCAATGCGGGCAGACCATCAACGATTCGCTGGTGGTCGACGGTTCCAAACACCTCAACCGGGTGTTGGAACTCGATGTCGAAAACCGGCGCTGCGTGGTCGAGCCGGGCATCGTGCTCGACGACCTCAACCGGGCGCTTAGGAAGCACGGGCTGTGGTTTCCCGTGGACGTGTCCACCGCGAGCCGCGCCACCATCGGCGGCATGGCCGGCAACAACAGTTGCGGCGGGCGCTCGCTGCGCTACGGCACGATGCGCGACAATGTGCTCTCCATCGACGCCATGCTGGCCGACGGCGCCAAGGCGCATTTCGGCGCGGTGGACCACAACCTCTCCAGCCTGCCGCTCGATTCGCCGCTGGCCCCGCTCGCCCGCGACCTGTTCGACCTCGGCACCCGCGAGGCCGGCGAGGTGGCGGCGCGCTTTCCCGCCGTGCAGCGCCGGGTCGGCGGCTACAATCTCGACGCGCTGGTGCCCAACGAGCGCGGTGCCAATCTCGCCCATATTCTGGTCGGCTCGGAGGGCACGCTCGCCTATTCCACCCGCATCGAGCTGAAGCTGTGGCCGCTCATCGGCAAGAAGGTCATCGGCGCCTGCCATTTCGGCAGCTTCTACCAGGCGATGGACGCCGCGCAGCATCTGGTGAAGCTCAAGCCCATCGCGGTCGAGCTGGTGGATGCCACCCTGCTGGCGCTGGCCGGCGAGATCCCGATGTTCCAGGCGACGCTGAAGCAGTTCGTGCGCGGCACGCCCGACGCCATCCTGCTGGTCGAGTTCGCCGAGGACGAGGCCGAGAACGAGCGCCGGCTGAAGCTGCTCGAAGACACGATGGGCGATCTCGGTTTCGGCTGGGACCGCGACGGTGCCCGCTGGGGCGGCGTCGTCCCGGTGCGCGAGGCGGGGCTGCAGGCGGCCATCGCCGATGTGCGCACCTCGGGACTCAACATCATGATGTCGATGAAGCAGGCGGGCAAGCCGGTCTCCTTCGTCGAGGATTGCGCGGTGCCGCTGCCGCATCTCGCCGACTACACGGCGCGGCTGACCGACGTGTTCGAGCGCAATGGCACCAGGGGCACCTGGTACGCCCACGCCTCGGAGGGCTGCCTGCATGTGCGCCCGGTGCTCAATCTGCGGCTGGAGAAGGATGTCAAGGCGATGCGCGCCATCGCCGAGGAAGCGTTCGCCATGGTGCGCGCGTACAAGGGCTCGCATTCCGGCGAGCATGGCGACGGCATCGTGCGCTCGGAATTCCACGAGAGCATGTTCGGCGCGCGGATCGTCCGCGCCTTCGAGGAGGTGAAGGACCGCTTCGACCCCGGCGGTTTGTACAATCCCGGCAAGATCGTGCGCGCCCCGAAATTCGACGACCGCAGCCTGTTCCGCTACGCCCCCGACTACAAGGTGGCGCCGATCGCGGCGGCGCTCGACTGGTCGGGCTATTCCGGCGAGGGCGGCGGCCTGCAGGGCGCCATCGAGATGTGCAACAACAACGGCGCCTGCCGCAAGGCGGTGGCCGGGGTGATGTGCCCGAGCTACCGCGTCACCCGCAATGAGCGCGACGTGACGCGCGGGCGCGCCAACACGCTGCGGCTCGCCATCTCCGGCCGGCTCGGCGAGGGCGCGCTGGCCTCCGACGAGATGATGGAGACGCTCAAGCTCTGCGTCTCCTGCAAGGGCTGCCGGCGCGAATGCCCGACCGGTGTCGACATGGCCAAGATGAAGATCGAGGCGCTGGCGGCGCGGGCCAAGGCCAGGGGCATCACCCTGCACCAGCGCCTGGTCGCCTACATGCCGCATTACGCGGCGGCGGCATCGAGGGTGCCGTGGCTGCTGAACCTGCGCGACCGGCTGCCGGGGGCGGCGAAGTTCTCGGAGATTCTCGCCCAGTTCAGCGCCCGCCGCACCCTGCCGCGCTGGCGGCGAGACGCCTTCCACGAGGACGCCGTCGCCTTCGGGCCGGAGGGCGGGCGCGAGGTGGTGCTGTTCGCCGACACCTTCAACCGCTGGTTCGAGAAGGAAAACGTCGTCGCCGCGCTGGAGGTGCTGGTCGCCGCCGGCTACCGGGTGCACATGCCGCGCCCCGTCGACGGCAACCGCCGCGCCTTGTGCTGCGGGCGCACCTTCCTCTCCGCCGGCCTCGTCGACGAGGCGCGGGCCGAGGCGCGGCGGGTGGTCGAGACCTACGCCCCGTTCGTGGCTCGCGGCGTGCCGGTGGTGGGGCTGGAGCCGAGCTGCCTGCTCGCCTTCCGCGACGAACTGCCCTCCATGCTGCCGGGGGAGGGGACGCAGACGCTGTCCGCCCATGCGCTGCTGATCGAGGAGTTCATCGCCCGCGAGATCGACGCCGGCCGCTTCGACCTGCCGCTCGCCCCGCTGGCCGAGAAGGCGCTGCTGCACGGCCATTGCCACCAGAAGGCGTTCGGCGCCATGGGCGCGGTGGAGAAGGCGCTGCGCCTTGTGCCGGGGCTGCAGGTGGAGACGGTGGAGTCGAGCTGCTGCGGCATGGCGGGTGCCTTCGGCTATCACGCCGAGACCATCGACACCTCGCTCGCCATGGCCGAATTGTCGCTGCTGCCGGCGGTGCGCGAGGCGGAGGCGGGAACGCTGGTGGTGGCCGACGGCACCTCCTGCCGCCATCAGATCCATGACGGCGCCGGCCGCGACGCGGTGCATGTGGTGCAGGTGCTGGCGCAGAGCCTTGCCGCGGCACGGGCCGGCACGCCGGCACGCACGCTGGAGGCGGCGGAGTAGCCAACGCCGACCGGCGCCCCCCTCTCAAGGCCCCCGCGCCCACCGGTGCGGGGCCTTTTCATTGTCGATCCTGCGGGCAAACAAAAACCTCCCCGGCGCGAGCCGGGGAGGTCGGTCGTGTCGGGTGTTCTGGCGGTCAGTTGACCGGCATGGCGCCGATCGAGGGGTCGCCATAGAACCATTGCGTCGGTGCCAGCGCGAACCACGGCACATAGGTGCAGATCAGCAGCACCGCGACGAGGACGAGCAGGAAGCCGATATTGGCCTTGGTGGTCTGCCAGATGTCGGACTTCGCGATCGAGCAGGCGGCGATCAAGACCGAGGCGACGGGCGGCGTCTGCTGGCCGATGGCGAGGTTCAGCGTCAGCACCAGGCCGAAATGCACCGGGTCGATGCCGACCTGCTGGATCAGCGGCAGGACGATGGGGACGGTGAGGATGATCGCGGCCGCCGAGTGCAGGAACATCCCGAGGATCAGGAACAGGATGTTGAGCAGCAGCAGCACGAGGTAGGGGTTGGTGGTGAACTCCGCGATCGAGGCGGCCAGCGCCTGCGGCACCCGGCTCTCGGTGAGGAACACGCCGACCAGCGCCGAGGCGGCAACCAGCAGCATGACCACCGCCGTCTGCAGCGCGCCATCAACCAGGGCGCGGTACAGCGCCTTGAAGCTGAGCTCGCGATAGACCACGATGGCGATGAACAGCGCCGCGCACACCGCCACCGCCGCGCCCTCGGTGGCGGTGACGAAGCCGCCGAAGATGCCGCCGAGGATGATGACCGGCAGCATGAGCGCCCACAGCGCTTCGCGGAACGCCGTCACCAGCCGGCTCCAGGCGAAGCGCTGCTCGACCGGGAAGTCGTTCTTCACCGCGTAGTACCAGCTCGCCAGCGCCAGCCCGGCGCCGCCGAGCAGGCCCGGCAGCAGGCCGGAGATGAACATCTTCACCACCGAGACCTGCGCCATCACCGCGTAGAGGATCATCGGGATGGAGGGCGGCAGGATGATCGCCAGGCTCGCCGAGGAGGACGAGATCGCCGCCGCGAACTCCTTGCTGTAGCCGCGGCTCTTCATGGCCGGGATCAGCAGCGAGCCGAGCGCGGCGACGCCGGCGACCGCCGAGCCGGAAATCTCGGCGAAGAACATCGACGAGCCGATCGTCACCATGGCGAGGCCGCCGCGCACGAAGCCGAGCATGGCGGAGGCGAGGTTGATCAGCCGCCGTGAAATCGACGACGAGTTCATGATGCCGCCCGCCAGGATGAACAGCGGGATGGCGAGCAGCGGGAAGTTGGTGGCGCCCTCGAACATGACCAGCGCCACGTTCGGCAGCATGTCGGTGCCCTGCGTCGCCCAGATGGCGATCACCGCCACCATGCCGAGCGCCACCGCGATCGGCACGTTCAGCAGCACCATGCCGAACAGGCCGATGAACATAAGACCCATCGTGCTGCTCATCGGGAGGTGCCTCCGGTGGACGAAGCGGTTTCCTGGACGGTTTCGAGCGCTTCCTTCAATTCATGGTCCTCGAAGCCGGCGCCGCGCGCGGCGGCGAGAACCTCGGGAAAGCGCAGCAGCTCGGCAATGATGAACAGCACCGCCGTGATCGGGATCACCGACTGGGTGACCACCAGCGAGACGGACGGAATCGAGACCAGCGTGTCGCCCTGCAGAATGTCCAGAACCTCCAGCCCGGTGACCGCGAGGATCACGAAGAAGGCAAGGACAATGATTTCAGCGGCGATGGTGCTGGCGACGCGCAGCGCCGGCGGAAAGGCGTTCACGATGCCGGGAAAGCCGATATGCGCGCCGCGCAGGGCGGCCAGGGCGCTGCCGTAATAGGTCAGCCAGCACAGGCCGATCGAGGCGATCTCGTCGTACCAGACCAGTGACAGGCCGAGGGCCCGGAAGACGAAGCCGAGCACAATGATGCCGGTCAGGGCCGCCATCAGCAGCGCGGCGACGACCTCCAAGATCCGGTCGTAGGATCTTCTTATTGCGAGCATGTTGCTGATCCAAGGGCGCGGGGGCTCGGCCGCGCGTTCTGAAGGAGCGGGGGGGGGCGTGTATGGGGGCGTTCCAGCCGGCGCGCCGCGCGCGGCCGCCGGCTGGAACGGGCTCAGGAGCCCTTGCCGAGGGCGAGGGAGTCGTCGATCAGCTTCTGACCGCCCGGCACTTCCTTGGCGAACTCCTCATAGACCGGCTTGGAGGCTTCGATGAAGGCGGCCTTGTCGACCTCGTTCACCTGCATGCCGGCGTCCTTGAGCTTGCCGAGAAGCTCGTCGTCGAGCTTGGCGGCGATCTCCAGCGCCACCGGCTGCATCTCGACGGCCGTTTCGGCGAGGGCCTTCTGCACGTCCGGCGGCAGCTTCGACCAGCTGCGCCCGGCGGTGAGGTAGGCCGGGGTGTAGACGTGGCCGGTCATCGACAGGTACTTCTGCACTTCCTGGAAGCGCGAGGGGTAGATCTGGGCCAGCGGGTTCTCCTGCCCGTCCATCACCCCGGTCTGCAGCGCGACGAAGACCTCCGACAGCGCCATCGGGCTCGGCGAGGCGCCATAGGCCTGGAACATGCGCACGCGCCACACGCCCTTGGGCACGCGCAGCTTGATGCCCTTCAGGTCCTCGGGCTTGTTGATCGGGCGGCTGTTGTTGGTGATCTGGCGGAAGCCGTTCTCCCACACCGCGATGATCTCGTAGCCCTTGTCCTTGGCTATCGGCACCAGCACCGGCTCGATCACCGCGTCGCGGATCTTCACGGCATGGTCGCGGTCCTTGACCAGATAGGGCATCTCGAACAGGCCGAACTCGGGCGCGACCGTCGTCATCACGGTCGAGGGGAGGGCGAGGTCGACGGTGCCGAGCTTCAGTTTCTTCAGCAGCTCGCTGTCGCTGCCGAGCTGGCTGGAGCCGTAGACGACGACATGGCCCTTGTCGCCGAGCTTGGCGTTGGCGCGTTTGGCGAATTCCTGCGAGGTCTGGTCGAACAGTGAACCCGGCTCGCCCACATGGCCGAGCTTGATTTCGACGGGCTCGGCTGCCGCCGTGGCGGCAAGCAAGACGGTGCCGGCAATCGCCGACACGATTCGCGTGAGGCGGATCATGGCATGCTCCTTTGGGTTTCCTCAGTGCCCGGTTCCCCGGTGCTTTTATTCGCGCGGCAACGCCGGCAACCGACGCCAGACAGGCGGCGCCGATCCTTGGCGAGACCGAACTATGAATTATGAATGCAAAAATCCGCCGAGAAGGCAAGGCGAGACTTGACCAAGCGTCGACGAAAGGCACATTCGGGCACGGAAAATCAGGCCCATAAAGGGGAAACGCATGTCCAGTCTCAGTCTCGACGCCGCCCAGACCATCCTCTCCACCGCGCTGGACCATTGCCGGGCCGGCCATTTCAAGCCGATGGCGGTGGTCGTGCTCGACGCGCGCGGCGCGGTGAAGGTGTCGGCGGCCGAGGACGGCACCAGCCTGAAGCGCTTCGAGGTCGCCCATGGCAAGGCCTATGGCGCGCTCGCGCTCGGCATGGGCTCGCGCTCGATCTTCAAGCGGGCCAAGGAACAGGCGTTCTTCGTCGCCTCGGTGACGAGCGTGGTCGGTGGCGCGCTGGTGCCGGTGCCGGGCGGGGTGCTGATCCGCGACGCGGCGGGCGAGGTGATCGGCGCGGTCGGCATCTCCGGCGACACGTCGGAGAATGACGAGGCGGCGGCGGGCGCCGGCATTGCGGCGGCGGGCTTCACCGCCGATCCCGGCGCCGACTGACACCCCGATCACGGGAAGTTAATACCGGCCGGAGAGGGCGCGCGGGAACACCGCGCGCCCTCATGCGTTACGGTGCTTGAATGCTGCGCCTCGCCATCCTGAACGTACGTTCAGAAATCTGACGTTTAATTGAAGATCTCGTTCAGCGAGCATTCATGGAAAGTCCGTTACACCATGTGCAACGGTTGTAATACGGAGGATGCCGCTATGAAGAAGCTTTCAATTGCTCTTGCTACTGCCGCAATGGTCGTGACATCAAGCGTTATGCCGGCGATGTCCGCGCCAATTATGCCGCAGACGATCGCCAAGCCGGACTCAAACATTGAGCAGGTGCAGTACCGGCCGGGTTATCGCCAGGGCAAACGTCAGGGCTACCGCCAGGGTTACAGGCAGGGTCACCGCCAGGGCGCGCGCCGCGGCTATTGGGCCAGCGGCGGCCGGCACTACTATAACGGCCATCGTGGCTACAATTATTACCGCCCCGGCTATCGCCAGTATAATGGCTGGTGGTTCCCGGCCGGCGCCTTCGCCGCTGGCGCGCTCATCGGCGGTGCGCTCGGCGCGGCTGCCAGCCAGCCCAGCTATGCCGGCGGCAATGCCCATATCCAGTGGTGCGCCAACCACTATCGTTCCTACCGCGCCTCGGACAACACGTTCCAGCCTTACAACGGCCCCCGCCAGCAGTGTGTCTCGCCCTACTGAGCGAGCCGCGTTGCCGGCTCGCCTTCCCCGCGAGCCTCCCACCTGAACGAAAGCCCGGCTTCGGCCGGGCTTTTTTATGGTCGGACGGGGAGCGTTTATCTGATCGAGAGGTTCGCGGTGTTGTGGTAGCGGGAGAGGGACTTGAACCCCCGACCCCAGGATTATGATTTCAGGTGTTAGCGTTTGTTTTCAAAGGGTTACGCGGATCGCTCGTGCGATTTGCCGTCTTTTCCCTTGGGGTGTCGCACGATATCCAGCCGGCACGGTCGCACGCCGGCGACGCTTCTATCCAGGCACTGCGGAACACGTCGAGAAGCTCGGCCAGCATGCGGGTTCCCGCGCGTGCATCGAGCGGGATGACGAGGGCGGGCACCGGGTCGCCATTCTCCGGCGCCATCTGCACCACCAGCTCGGCCCGGTCGCGGCTGGTGCGGCGGATATAGGGCGCGATCTGCGGATGCGGCCGCATTCAGGGCCGCTCGATCCGGGTCACGCGGCCATCGAGCTTTTCAACATCACGCTGCAGCGCCATCACCTGTTCGTCGGTGCGGACCCAGCGTTCCATCAGCTGCGTCTGCGCCGTCAGCTGGTGGGTGAGCTGGCTGGACTGCATTTCCACCAGCCCGAGCCGCATGGTCAGCTGGCCATAGGCATAGCCGGCACCGACCAGCATGGCGAACAGGGCGCCGAGGTTGATCGGGTTGAAGGTGAAGTCCAGCCGCAGCTTCGGCCGTGCCGGTGTGTCCGCCGGGCGCGGCATGTCGTTCATCGGCCGGCTCCGCATATCTCGCGCCAGACGGCGTTGTGTGCCTTCACCTGGGCGATGGTCTCGTCCGTGTCCTGGGCGGACCAGGTGATCGGCCGGAAGGAGCGGCAGACGGCTTTACCCGTCGTTCCTTCGCCAGCCGTCGTCGTCACGCAGCCCACCAGAAAGAGCGTCCCGGTCAGCACGCTCGCGAGCCGCAGCAGCGCGGTGTTCGATGTCGTCTGCACGGGCCTGCTCCTTGTCTCGGGCGCGCTGGAGAGCGCCGGCCGCGCCTTTGTTGCGGCCGGCGAGATAAGCGAGGGCGCCGACGATCGACGCCGCCAGGGCGACGATGGCGGGCCAGGGGAGGATGGCGAGGATCGGCCGCCAGAGGGAGAACGTCGCCGCCAGCAGCACGCCACCGGCGGCCGTCCACAGCCACCAGGGCGTCCAGTCCAGCACGATGGCGAGGAGCCAGCTCATGCCACGGCTCGCCCGATGTGGCGCAGCTCGCTGAGGTCCGCCGTCGCTTCGCCGCTGACGACGGCCGCCACCTTCCGATTGCGACGCGACGCCCAGATGCCATAGACGGCGCCGCCGATCGCCACCGCGACGCCGGCGGCGACAAGGCCGGCGAAGATGGTGTCGAGCCAGCCACCGCTGCCGACCATCGGCTGCAGCGTGTCTTTCGCCTGGTCGATCAGCACGGCGGCGCTGCCGCCGCCGGCGACGGCACCGGCCGAGCCGCCGATCGGCGCCGGCGCGGTGGCGAGGTCGTCGAGCGTCGCGGGCTGCGCGCCCGCCTTGCTCCAGGTCGGCGCCGGCCCCACGCTGCCCATGGCCGCCGCCTGCCCGTGCCTCTTGACCTCGGCCACGCGGCGGGACCAGCCGACACCGAAGTGCGGCCAGGTCCGCAGCGCCTTCAGCATGGCGAGGCGGCGCGAGAGTATGTCGGCGATCAGCCGGTCATGGTCGCGGTGGCGGTCCAGCGCATCGAGCGTCGCCGCGCCGACCTGGCCGTCCGCGGCCACGCCGAGGGCCCGCTGCAGCCATTTGACGGACTGCGCCGGGCCGGAATTCACCGCGCCGTCGAAGACGACATAGTCGACGCCGGGCGGCATGGCGTCGGCACGGATCTCGTCCCAGTACTGGAAGCGGTAGATGGCCGCCACCTCGGCATTGGTGATGTGGCGCACGCTGGCCAGCGCCTTGCCCTGGCGCCGGCGCCAGCCGTCATAGACGCGCTGGGTCACGCCCTTCATGGTCGCGCCGCCCGGGTCGGCCGGATGGTCGGCATAGCCGCCCTCGTGAACGAGGACACGCTTCAATGCTTCGTCGAACTGCTCCGATGACATGCCGGCCTCCGCTCTTTCGGAGGCTCCAGCATGCGGGGAAGGCGCAGGGGTCAACCGAGCAGGGCGGTCGTGAGGCCGGCGGGGTCCAGCGCCTCGCGGGCCAGCACCAGGGTGCTCACCTGGCCCGCCATGAACAGCACGGTGTTCGCGCCGCCGATCGTGGGCGGCGCGGCGGAGGCCGTGTCGGCGCTGGTGGCGCCGGGCGCGAGAAAGGCGGCGGAGGCGGTGACGCCGTCGACCGTGATATCAGCCGTGGCGCCGGCATAGTCGATCCGGCCGATATGCGCGTGCCATCCCGTCGAGGAGGCCCCCACGGCATAGGCGGCGGCGCCGCCGGCGACGCGCCGCCCGCCGGCGCGCGCGCTGGTCGGCGTGGGCAGGCTGATCCCCGATCGCACATCGGTGCCGGACCACACGTCGCAGAACAGCCAGGGGCCGATGGCGCCATTGGTGACGCTCGCCCGCGCCGCCATGGTGATCTGGTCGGCCGCCTGCGAGAAGCCGAGCGCGTTCTGCAGGCGCAGGCAATCGTTGGAACCGTCGAACACCGCCGCCGGATTGCCCGCCGCATCGACATCGAGCACGCCGGCATTCACCAGTCGCGGCTGCGCGGCGGCGGTCGCGTTCAGCGCGTGCCGGCCGTTGCCGCTCTGGTCGTACCAGGTGGACACATAGGCGCTGGCGGCGCCGGCCCAGGCCAGCAGCGCGTCCGTGTCGAGCGTGCCGTCCGCGCGGAAGCCGAAGCCTTCAAGGTCATCGTCGCTGCTGCGCCGCGCGACCAGGATGTCGCCGGTGTGGCTGGACAGCAGCCGCTTGTAGCCCAGGGCGGTATAGAGCGCGGTGAAGCCGTCGAAAGGGCGCGGCGCGGTGCGCCGCCCGCCATAAAGCACCGTCTGGCCGATGGCGTTGCCGGTGCCCAGCATCACACGTCACTGATGCCGTAGATGGTGAGGCCGGCCGTGGTGCCGGTCGCCATCACCCGGCGCACCTGCACCGGGGGCAGCGGCTGCAGGCCGGGCGTCACCATCACGTCCTCCGGCTCATTGTCGGCGTTGCCGGTGGCCACCAGGCGCACCGTGCCGACGCCGCCGGCGACATCGGGCGGGCAGAAGCACCAGAGCTGCTTGCAATAGGTGGCCAGCTCGGCATCCGCCGGCGTGATGGTCACCAGCTTGCGGCCGGGCGCGGTGATGGAGGTGCCGGCAATGTGCGAATAAGGGTCCTTCGAGGCGTCGTAGGCCATGGCGCATCTCCTGAGGCCCGTTTTGGGCGGGCAGGCTCCAGAATGCGGCGCCGGCGCGAAGGTCAACCGAGGTCAGCACACCGCGCTGGTGACGAAGTGCACCGTGCCGTTGCGCGTGCTGTCGGCATCGAATTTGAGATAGTAGCCCACCGAATTCACCATGCCCTTCAGCGCGCTGATATCCCACGTCTTCACCGTGGCGCTCGCGTCGCCTGCATCCAGCGTGAGGGTCGCCACCTCGATAGTGCGCGCCTCGTCCGAATACACCCACACCTTGAAATTGTTCTCGGGGTGGTTGGAGAGGACGAGGTAGACATCGTCCATGCGCTGGGCGCTGCCATGGAACAGGATTTCCGCCAGGTGCCCGTTGGCGATCGAGCCATTGACGTCGCCGCCGACATCGTTGTGGCTCTGGGGTTCCACGCAATAGGGGCGCGTGCCGCCGCTGTCGCGCCTGAGCAGGGTGATGTTCCGTGCCCCGGGAATGTTGCGGATGATGACGGGGGGATAATAGGCGCCCGACGCGCCGGCCGTGAAGGTGATGTTCGCCGCCGAGGGGCCGGCCAGCATGTCCCTGAAGCTCACCATCGGGCGCAGGTTGATGCGCTCCTGCGCCGTGGTGAGGGCCACCACTTCCGCCTTGAGCCCCGGCATGCCGCCGCCATGCACATCGACCCGCAGGCCGGCGGGGATCCGCATCTGTTTTATCGCGGCGTCGGCCGAGGGGCCGCCGACCATGCCGCAGGTGTCGAACTCGACCCGGGCGGAGATGTATTCGCCGGCCCCTTCGAAGTCGAGCAGCCTCGATCGGGAGCCATCCTCATGGCCGGCGAGATTGAGATACTCGCCCTTCATGTTGACGACCTTGATGCTCGACGTCGGCCCCCAGAGGCCGGAGCCATTGCCGAGATAAAGCAAAGTGCCGTCGATGATGTTGGAGCCGGTGTCGATCTTGGTATGCCCATAGCCGGCGATGTCGTAGGCGCGCTCGATCTTGCCGTAGAACGACATATTGCGGAAGTTGTTCACCACCGCCTGCGAGGTGCGGCCATAGATGCAGGTGCGGGTGTCGACGAAATGGACCGTATCCCAGAGGTTCCGGTCGCCATTGCCGGCGCCGGTCTGGCGGTCGCCATAGGCGAAGCCCTCGAAGCGGATGTTTTCCAGCTTGAAGTGATTGCCGCCGTTGACGCCGGAGCGGCGAATGGCGGTGCAGGTCCATGTCGACCGGTCCGGGTCGGTGGCCACGTGCCGGAGCGTCATGTTCTTCAGGCGCAGCCACAGATTGACGGCAAAGTCGAGCATCACCCCGCTGTCGCTGTGATAGGCGATGACGGTGGAGAACGGCCCGCCGCCCTCCACCTCCAGGCTGCGCACGTCCATCGTCGGCAGCCCGTTCTCAACCTTGACGATGCCCTTGCCGACCCAGCCTTTGCGCATGCCCCAGCCGGCGAAGTCGGGCGGGGAGGTGGGGCTGGCGATAAGCCACGCCCAGAAGGCGGCCCATGCGGCATCGGAGAAGGTGGCGCCGGTCATGTCGGCGCCGAACATGGCGACATTGACGCGCTGGTCCTCTGCCAGTTTCCACCAGCTGCCGTCTTCGGATTGCAGCCCGCCCGGCGTCGTCATGTGGAAGCGCACATAGCGGGCGCCGCCGAAGCCCAGCACCGTGTGGCCCGCCGTCTCGAAGGCGTCGACCTCCTCCGGGATGTCGAGCAGGGCGATGTCGGTGGCGAGCAGGCTGTTGAAGGCGGTGCCCAGCGGTGGCACGCCGCCGACGCTGCGCGGCCCGCGAATGTCGGTCGCCAGCGCCACATTGGCCACCAGCCCCGTTTCGCCGAGATAGACGCCCACCGGCGGCTTGGGGCCGAAACCGCCGGTCCAGTCGGAAACGCGCATCACCCGCCGCTCGCCATCGGCGACGACGGCGAGGATCGGCGTCCAGCCCACGGCCTCGATATCGGCGTATTCGATGAAGGGCAGGATGCGTTCGAGGTCGCGGCGCAGCTCCTGCGCCCAGATGGTGGTGCGGTCGAAGAAGCGGTTCAGCAGCACGCTGTCCACCTTGCCGGCCGGCAGCGGGTCCTGCGTGTTGGCGATCAGCGCACTGCCCAGCACCCGCACGCGGGTGCCGGCGGCGAGGCCGGCGTTGAACACCACGGTGCCACCCTCCACCAGCGGCGGGGCGGTGGTGAGCGTGTAGTCGGCAAGCCAGGTGTGCGTTGTCCAGGTCAGCGGGTTGTCGGCCGGCGCGGTCTGCACCGCCAGGTCCTCGGCACCGATCAGCGCGAAGCCGAAGGTGAAGTTGGTCTGGCCGGCGGAAGCCGTGTAGGGCCCGGCGATGCGGGGAGCCGGGCCGATGGGCAGGATCGCGGACATGGGGCCTCACGCGGCGGGTTTTCAGCCCTTGCAGCGTGAGGCCTGTGGACGGTGGTCAACCGATCAGGCGGTGGCGAGGAATGGCACCTCTGACGGCGCATCCTCGATCACACCCACCGACAGGAAGGTGGCGCGCGAGGAATGCCGCAGAAAGCTCAGCGGCCCGATCCGGCGGGCGCCGGGAAGCCGCATCAGTGCCCGCGCATGGTCGAACGCCCATGGCGTTTCGCGGAAGATGTTGCTGAGAAAGGGGTGGCGATTGGCAATGGCGACGCCGATCTCCTCCTCCAGCCGATAGGTCTTCACGCCGGAGGCCGCCAGCACCTGGTGGATCTCGTCATGGTGCTCGGCAAGCGCCCCGTCGAAAAGATCGAGCAGCCCGCCGCGCACCGTCAGGTCGGAGCCGCGGCAGGCGGCATCGAGCAGCCGGCGCAGGCACGCATTGCCGTCAAGCGACGGGTCGATGCTTCGCCGGGGCACGCTCGGCGCCCGGTCGAGGAAGGGCACGCCGCAGGCGCGCAGATAATCCGCCGCCGCCGCCCGCCCGCTCATGCGCTCGATGCGGCTGGAAACCTGCACCGCCGAGTTCATCCACGACACCGCCCACGGCTCGCCGCGCAGGAAGGCGTCATGCGGCGCGGGCAAGGTGCCCCCATCATGGGGGTGCCTTGTCGCAGCCGTCGCACCGAAGAAGTGCTCGAACAGCACGCGATAGCACTCGCGCCGATACATAAGGATGCGATTTCGCGTTTCTTCATCCTTCACCCGGCCTTCGTCGATACCGAACAGCCAGCCATTGACCAGATCGAGGCGCAGCGCATTCATTTCCTGCATCCCACCCAGCGTAGGGGTGGTGATGATCACCACCCCTTCTGAGAGGACGGCATCGCGTTTGATCCGCTGCAATTGATTGCGCCAGTCGATCCCGAGGCGATCACAGATTGGCTTGATGACGACATAGATCACGCCGTCGATTTCCGTCGCCCACAGCGTGTCGCCGTGGAATTCCACTTGGGTGAGCTGTTTCGTTGCGGTCATGGCAAAACCCCTCTCAGGCAGCCGTTGAACGGCACCAGCCGGAGGGGCTTTTGTGACCCGACCGGGCGGCGGGGGCTCAAAACCTGATGAGAGGTCAGGCGGACTTCTTCGAGCGCCGAGGCGCCTTATACCGTCGCACCCCCGCCATAGGGGATCGTGCGCATGATTCGCGCACGATAAAAACCCGGGTCGCCGGGCACGCTCTCAAGAGGTGTTTTGAGCACCGTCGCAATCGTACGTTATCCGACCGCGTGCGACAACTACCTTATTGATGTACCTTGCTGACCACAGGATAGAAGTCGCACGGAAAAAATTCGGGGGGTCGCATGGTAGATCGTTACACGAAGGTGGTTTTGTCAGTCATTGCCGCCGCTCTGGTGGTGCTCGTCGTTCAGAACGGGACGCGAGAGGCGTCAGCAATTGGTGGGGAATGCGGCAGCCTCTTTCCATGCCAAGTGACGGTGAAGGGCGCGGTTGAGGTCTATCAGCGATAGGAGGCAGGCATGCCAGTGCTGCTCGCGCTGTTGTTCGCCGTCGCGCCCGCCATGGCGCAGGAGCGCACCTTCGGCGGCTATCCCTGCACCAAATCCTGCATTGGGCACGCCAAAGGCTACCTCTGGGCCGAGACGAACATGCATCGCATCACCGAATGCGAAGCGGCCAATTCCCGGTCGTTCAGGGAGGGATGCAAGGTCTACGTCGGCAATCCCGCGCGCGGTGCCGCGCGGGACGACCAAGGAAGGCTGATCCGATGACCAATCGAGTAGGCGCTGCATTTGATTTTCTTGGGGCGGCCTACCGAGCCGCTCTCGTGATCGTGCTCCTTGGTGGAGGCCTCTGGCTGTTGAACGGTATGTACCGTTCGTTGCTGATTGAGCCGGGCGAGACAGTCGAGGAGCTTTGCGGAAACGTGGCGGAGCTTCGCGACCTAATTGCCGAATCGGCCGAGCGCAAGGGGATGGAAACGCCGCGGATTACCCCTCTTGAAGCGATGAAGAGCACATGCGACCGAAAAGGGCTGCTGCCGACGTGAGCGCGGAGCGCGGCTAATCCCCGAACACCCCCGGAAACTCGCCCTTCACCACCTCCCGCGCCGCGCGGCCATAGGCCCGGACGATATCGGAAACGAGATCGTCCTTTCCGCCGTCACTGCCCGGTGTGGCGTCGCGGTACTTGGCCGAGAGCTTATGCCGGCCCTCCACGATATCGTTCAGCAGCGGCAACAGCGCCTGGTCGCCGAACTTCGCCACCAGCTTGCGGCCACCGGCGCCCATTTCCGAAGGTTTCATCTGCCCACGCACTTCCAGCAGCCGCGTGTAGACCTCCGGACGGTTGCGCAGTTTCACGCCGGAAATGTCCCATTGCGGCATGGAGAGGTTGAAATCATGCGCGACGGCCTCCCTGTCGATGGGCTCGGGATCGAAGGTGCGCGCCTGCAAGGGCGAAAGCGCATCATAAACCGTCCCCATGCCGCTCTGATACATGCGCGGCCGGCCCCACAGGTCGCGCGCCTGCGGCAGCTCCTCCGAGAGGCCCGGCGTGCGGTTCTTCAGCTGGGTGGTGAGGTCGTGGGTGTAGCGCATTGCCGGGTCGAGCTGGCGCCGGACCTCGCCGGCGACGGCCGGCACGAAGCTCGCGCCCAGCCGCTCGACGAAGCCGGCTGATTTGTTCGGGTTCTGGAGCGCATCCATGAAGCCGGCGATGCCCGACATATAGGTCTTGTCGAGCACTTGCGCGCCGAAGGCGGCCGCCGCCCCGGCCATGGCCTCGGTCAGGTCTTCGGCAGCGTCGTCATCGAGGTCGCCATTGTTCACGATCTCCGCGATGTCGGCGGCGAGACCGAAGGTCATCCCGATGGGGTCGGTGCGCTTGTAGGACACCCATGTGTTGCCCAGGCGGATCGAATAGGGCTGCCAGCCTGACCGTTCCATGGCGTCGCGGGTGCCACGCTTGCGGTCGTTGCGCGGGCCGCCGCCGCTGATATGGCCGTCGAAGGCGAGATCCATCACCGCGAGCAGCGTCATGGATCCGAGTGCCATCCGCGTGCGCGCAATGTCGGCATCAGCGCCGCCCCGGGCCACCGCCTCGCGGTAGCTCGCCATCAGCGGCGCCAGCGGCGTGCGCTCGAAGGCGAACTTCATGATGTTCGCCGGCGTGTTCCGGAATGGCATGAGCATGCGCAGGGCAAATGACGAGAGGCGCGCGCCGGGCGAGCCCGTCGCCAGCCGCCGGTCCAATCCATTTATGGCGCCGATCACGACCCCGGGTTTTGAGGTAAAGGTCTGGTACAGCGCCGCGTCGACGGCCGCGAGGCGGATGTTTTCGGGAGGGTCGGCCGCCAGTGCCGCCACGCGGGCCTTGAAGTCCTTCTGCGTCAGAGCGCCGGCGCGCACTTCCTCGGCCGCCTGCCGGAAAGCCTGCGCATGCACCTCGCCGCGATAGCCGATGGTCTTGAAGAAATCATCCTCCGCACCGAGGAAACGCGTCGGCAGGTTGGCGAAGGCACCGAGCCCGTCGACCGCCTTCCCCATCCAGTTGTCGGGGCTGATGCGCCAGTTCGCAGCCGAGACAGCGCGGTCGAAGCCGACATCGCCCACCTTGGTGGTTGCGGCGCCAAAGGCGCTGTTGCCGGTTTTCAGCGCCAGCCAGAACGCCCGGAAAGCTTCGCGCATCGACATGGCGGAGCCATAAGCCAGTGCCGCCGCCTCGCCGGGCAGGATGTCGCCGGAACCGATAGCCTGGCTCCAGCGCGCCGCCGCCGCCCGTTCCACCATGCCGATGCCCAGCACGCTGGCGTTCGACAGCATGTTGACCATGTGCGTCTTCGGGTTCGACAGCAGCGCGTTGATCCAGACTTCCTTCGCCGTGTCGAGCGAGCGGGAGAGCACGCCCTTCTCCACGACATCGTCGAGCACGCCGATGCCGCCCGGCACGCGGCTGAGCGCCGCCACGCGCTGCGCCAGCGCCTGCGCCGCTTCCGTGCCGCCATGGGAGGCGAGCACGTTCTCGATGGCGCGCAGCCGTTCGGCGCCGCCGCCGCCGACGGGGATCGCCCAGCTTTGCAGGGCGCGGGCGGTCTCGGTCCGCGCCGCGATCACTTCACGCTGCACCGCGTGATGCACCGCCATCATCTTGCGGAACTGGTACAGGTTTTCAGGTGTCGGCGTCAGCGACGCCGCATCCGCGACTTCCATAAGCTTCGCGGCCGAAGCCTCCCACAACCGGCGCGCGGCCACCGATTGCTCGGCATTCAGCGGCTCGCCCGTGCGTCGGCCGGCCAGCGTCTGCCACGCATCGACAGAGCCGGCAGCGCGCAGCGTGGCGTCATTGGTCCGCACGCCCCGCCGGGCGGCGTCGATGTCGCCCTTGAAGGCGTCGGCAAGGTCCGCCATCACCTGCTTCACGTCGGCATCGGCGTTTATGCGGGCGAAGTTGATGTAGGTCGAAGGCTCGCCCTTCACCGGCGCCGCCGGGGCGCCAGCCTGCCGCGCATCGCGGGCGCGCCCGGCAACCCCGCGCGCCGCCACGTCCGCCGGCACGCCAAGGTCGCCGGCGACGCGATCCGCCGACGTCAATTTGATGTCGGCGGCCGAAGGGGTGCCAGCCGGAATTTCCGGTGAAGGCCCTTCGGCCTTCGCGAGCAGAGGGGCCGCCTCATCGCCCAGAAGGTCCAGCGGCCGCGCTTCCGGAGGTGCCGCCTCGGCGCGCGCCGCCATGGTTTCGGGTCCGGCGGTGCGCGCGGCGCGCTGGCCGTCGCGGACATAACGCACGGCACGGAACAGCCCCTCCGTCATAGCGCCGAGACCAAGGCCCTCCAGCGCGTTCTTGAACCGGCCCTCGATCTCGCCGTCCCCGGCATCGGCGGCGAGATAATCGGTCACCGGATTTGCCAGCGCCGGCACCTGCTCGATCAGGTTGGAAAGCCGCTGCTGCTGCCCGTCGAACGCCGTGAAGTCCGCGAGCCCACCCTGCAGCGCCGCACGGGCCAGAGGCGCGCCCTTTGCCGCCGCGCCCATCGCGGCGCCGGCGCCGGCGAAGCCGGTGAGGAACTGCGCCACGCCGCGCACGACGCCGCCCGTCGTCGTCGTCGCCTCCTTCACGGCCGGAAGTTCGCCGCCGGTCTTATCCGGCGCAAGGCTCGGATCGCCGGCCGGCACGTAGCCGGGCGCGAAATTCCCCTGTTCGTCGAAAACGCGGACACCGCCGAGAGGGGCGATCTCTTCGAGACTGTCGGCCAGCCAGTCGCCAAGGTCGATGGCCGCCTGTGCCGCGTCCCGCATGCCGCCAAGTATCTGGCGTGGCGCTTCCGTGGCGCCTCGCGCCACATCGGCGGCGACGCGGCCCGCCAGGGACTTAGCGCCCTCCGGCCGGATCATGATCCGGGGCGTGCTGCCTCCGGCTTGCTCCGGCATCGCCGCCTGGGGCGCCTGCGGCTGGTTCGGCCCCGAGGTGATGAAGCCGTCCAGCCACCGAAGATCGTCTTCGCGCGACGTTGCGTCGAAGCGGCGACCGAGAGCGCCGGCTACGGGCTCCGGCGCGGGCAGCGTGTTGATGATCGCGTCGATTTCCTCATAGGCGTCCGGCATCGCTACTTCCCTGTATCGCGGCGCAGCAGGTCGCCCCAGCGGCGCAGGTTCTCGATTTCGGCCGCCTGTTCGACTTCGGTGAGGTCGCCCGCGTCGATGGCGGCCTTGAGCCGTGTGGCCGCCGCGCGCAGCGTGTCGACGCCGACCTTTTCGCGGGCCTCGGTCACATAGCGCGGCAGGGGCAACTCATTGCGCTCGTTCTTCACCGCGGCGCCCCGGTAGCGGTCCACGAGTGCATCGGCGGCATCGCGCGCCTGTTCCGTGGTGGCGCCCGGATTGGCTGCCACCCACGCCTCGAATGCGTCGCCGGCGTCGAGCTGGCGGACCGCCTCGGCGCCCGGCTGCCGCTCGCCGGGCTGGAGCCGGGTCAGGAGATCGCGACGCAGTTCGCCCACCCATTCCGGACGGTCGCCCTGCTCGGCGCGCATCGCCGCGCCGTGTATCTTGTTGAACGCCGTGCGGTCGAGCCGCCCCTCCCGATAGGCGTCGAAGGCGCCTTTCAGCGCGCCCTGCGGATCGTCCGAGGCTTCCAGCAGCAGAAGCCCGTACGTTTGTGGGTCCGTCGCCGCCGCCGGCGGGCGGGACAAGGCCCGGTCGAAGCGGCGGTAGGCTCCGGTACCGAGAGCGTCGGCGTTGGCGTCCAGCCAGCCGCGATCGAGCTTTCCCTGCGCGAGCAGGGAGAGGCCCGCCTTTTCCGTCGCACCCTGCTGCTCGGCCTCGGCGCGGGTCGTGGCCCTTTCGCTGGCGCGTGTGCGACGGTCGAGGTCGCGCACGATGCCCTCAAACGCCGGCCCCGGAAGCCCCTTCACCACACCGCGACCGGCGACATAGTCGTCCTCGAGCTGGTCGACGAAGTCGCGGCGCGCCTCGTCGCTGGCCAACCCCTCATAGGCCCCGGCGACATGGCCGGCCGCGCGGTCATACTGGACACCCTTTTCCAGCCGCTCCGCCTGTGAAGGCGTCAGCACGCCGATGGCGGCGTTGCGGCGGATGATGTCCAGCGTATTCGCCGCCTCGGCTTGCGTCGCCGCCAACCCGTCTTCGTCGAAGCCGTAGGCGGCCGCCTGCGTGCGCAGGTTTCCCCGCTGCGCCTCAATGGCGCCGTGCGCCTCGTCTCGGGTCTGCGCCAGCGCGATACCCGCCGCCGCGCGACCGGCGCGCCGTTCCGCCGCCATCCGTATGCGGCCGAACTGCGTCTCGAAGGCCGCGCGCGCCACGGGGTCGGGCAGCACGTCATCGGCCAGCATGCGGCCGCGCAGTTCGTCGAAGCCGGTGGCGAGTGCCGCCGGATCGGCGCCGGCGGCATCGGCAACGGCCGACGCCTCTCCGATTAGCCGGGTGGAGAGCTTGTTCGCATAAGTCGTCATCGCCGCCTGGTCGAAGGCGTCGGCATAGGTCGAGCCGGTGCGGCGCAGGGTCGGCTTGCCGTCCAGCGCGGCCTGCGTGCCCGCCAGCTCGCCCGCCTTCGCGGCCAGGCCGTCCGCCTTGGCGGCGAGGCGGCGGGAGACGCCGGCGAGCGCATCGCCCTCGGCGGCGATGGTGCCGGACACGCCGCCCACCGTGGTGCCCAGCGCGGCCTGCCCCATGAACTGCTGGATGCGGAGGGTGTTGCGCGCCATCAGCCGAAGCTCCCCGCCATCGAGGCCAGCCCCTCGCCAAGCTGCAGGAAGCCGGAGAGCTGGCCGGACGAGCGGGCCCGGCGCGAGGCGCGGCGATAGCCCATGAGCCTCATTTCCTCCTGCTGGCGGTCGATCTCGCTCTCCCGGGTCAAATCCTCCCAGGTGCGGGCGCGCTGGTCGGCCGCCTGCCCATAGGCCAAGTCGATGCCCGAGGCGGCGGCCGCCACGTCGTTCTGGCCCAGAATGTCCAGCGCCTCGCGCTTGAACCGGGTGCGACGCTGCACGCCGGCCATGCGGTCATCCATCGCCTGCGCCTCGATCTCGGCGCCCTTCGCGTCGCCGGCCGCCATGGTGCGCATGGCGGAAAGCACCGAGGTCCCGCCCGACAGGATCGAGGCGGCCGTGCCGACGCCGCCGAGGATGGAGGAAAGCCCGGTGCCGCCGGCGGCGGCCGCCGCGCCAAGCCCTTCTATGGCCAGCGAGGCGCCGGCCGCGCTCGCCGGGATCGCGGCGGCGGTGGCAGCCGTCGCCCCGGTGGCGAGGGTCGAGCCCAGCGCGGCGATGGCGGAAATCGCGATTTCCATCAGAGGTCTCCTTCGCCGGTGATCGAACGCAGGGTGATGCGGCCCGGGCGCAGCTGGGTCACCACCATGTTCGGCTGCTCGGCATCGCCGGCAATCCCGTCGCGCGCGCGCAGGCCGGTGAAGCCGGCGTCCAGCTCGGCCACGTCCATCGCCGCGCCATAGTCGATCAGCGACACTTCCTCGACCGCCGCGCCATTGGCGCCCAGCGCCACCGAGGTGGTGTCCGCCAGCGACACCCGCACCGTGTGGTAGCCGATGCGCGACTGGGTCACGATGTCGGGGCCGATCTCGCGCGAAGGCGGCAGTGTCTGCGCCAGGAAGGGCGTCCAGCGCCCCACCGTCACCACGCCCACGGGCTCCGGCAGGGTGATGGCGCCGCCTTCCACGGTGAAGGGGCCGAACACGTCGCCGGCGGCGACGGCCCAGACTTCCGCCCCCTCATGGTCGACAAGGCCGGTCACGGTGGCGGTGGCTTCCTCATGGGTCAGCGTCACCGCCTGGTCCAGCAGCAGCCCCTGCTCGAAGCGCTCGACGAAGGAGACCATTTCGCCGCCGACCGGCCGGTCCACCAGCACGGTGAGGCGGTTGGCGGCGTTCACCGCCACGGCGCGGAAAAGCCCGTCCGAGGTCACGCGGGTGAAGGCGGTCACGTCCTGTTCGCGCAGCAGGGTGACGAAGCGCATCTGCCCGTCGGCCTGCACATAGGCGAGGATATTGGCGTCGGAGCTGCCATCCGTGCGCTTCAGCGCCAGGTCCACCACGTCGCGCACCAGGTGCGAGGCGAGAAGGGAGAGACGGGCGGACACATAGGTCTGGTCGACTTCGTTGTAGCGGAAATCGCAGAGCACGCTGCCGGAGCGGTCGGCGAACACGGCGGCGCCTTCGTTTTCCACCACAGGCACGCCGCGCGCGCAGCCATTGCTCGAGGCCTTGATCGGGTTCAGCGGCTGGTCCTTGGAGATCGCGGTATTCGAGATCCAGTATTCGCCCCGGCTGGTCATCAGCATCAGCGCGCGGGCGGCGATGAATTCCTCGATCGCCTCGTCCTCATCCGTGTCCATCGGGGCGACGAAGGGCGCGGTGGCGGGGGTGAGGTTGGCGTTCAGCTCATAAAAATCGCCGGTTTCGCTCGCCACGATGGCGTTGGGCACGCCGGGCGAACCGCCCATCAACAGCCGCTGCTGGTAGAAAATCCCGGCGGTCGGCCAGCCCCGCGCATCGGAGAAGATATCTTCTCCGCCGAGATCGCCGCGCGTGGCGCGCGACCAGCTCACCGCCGCGTCGGCGACGTTCAGCACCCTTGTGGAGTTTATCGTCACCGGGCCTTCATTGCCGTCGCCGCTGAAGGTGATGGAGGCGGAACCGTATCCCCCGCCGATGTAGGCGGCGACGCTGATGCCGGGCTCGATACCTTCCAGTTTCTCGATCTCGGTCTTTATGGCGGCCCCGATATCGCCGGCAGGGTTGATCGAGCCGGTTTCCTCACCGTCGACGGTGATCGTGAACCATGCCGCGATCCCCACATTGACGAAGGCGAGGTTCCACACGGCCGCGACGGCGTTGTCATAATCGGTATCGCCGAAATCATGGCGCGGGATATTCTTCAGCGGCGCGGCGCCGCACTGCCACTCGAGATCGTCATTCTCGCGAAACACCCGCCAGGGCGGCCGGCCGGTGGAAAACAGCAGGCCGGTGTTCAGCCGCTGGCGCCAGCGCCCGCGCGCCTCCTCGCCGCTGTGCGGCAGGGCGAAGCCGGTGAGCCAGCCGCCGGTGGCGGCATAGACATCGCCATGGCCCTGCGTCAGCACCAGGTCGTAGGCGACATCGCGGGAAAAGCCGAAGGAGCGCACCCGCGCGGTGGCGAAGGTGGCGCTCTCGTTGAGGAAGGCCACTTCGTCGATCGACATCGTGGCGGCTTCCGACAGGGCGGCGACGACGCGCCAGGCGCTGGCGGTCACCGGCTGCGTCGGCGGCGCGCAGAAGCGGCGCGAGCGGTTGCCCGCCAGCAGCTTGCGCGGCCCGTTGAGCGCGCTCCAGCCGGCGCCCGTCTGGTACTGCACCTCGATCGTGCCGGTGCCGGTCGACAGGCGGTAGCGGTCCACGTCCACGGCGGCGACCGCCACCGGCGCGGCGAAGGTGGCGGTGAACACGACATGCGGCCCGCCGGTGATTTCACCGGTGGTCAGCAGCGTTTCGTCGTCGCCATCGGTCGCGTTGCCGGCGGTGCCGCCCGAGGGCGCGCCGAGCGTGGCGCCGGCGAGGCTGATGGCGGCGAGCACCGGCCGGCGCCGGCCGATCAGCCGCGTATAGGGGCGCTGCGAGGCCGGCCCCTGCGGGGTCGCCACCATGTTCTCCGCCCGCTTCAGGCCGGAACGGTAATATTTCAGGTTCTTGCGCTCGGCGAGCAGGTCTCCCAGCTCGCCGCTGGCGAAGGAAGCCTGTTCCTTGCCGGACTGGCCCGCCATGTCAGGACCCCCACGCCGTGGTCAGCGGGTCATAGGCCAGGACGGGGTTTTCCATCGACGGGGTGGACTGGCCGTCGTCGAGAATGGCGGCCAGCATCTTGCCGCCGCGATCGGACATCGAGGGCGGGCCGAAGGCGTCCAGCTTCAGCTCGCTGGCCAGCCCCCGGTTGCGCTTGAGCGAGTAGGCGAAATTGGCCGCCAGCGCGACGGTGAAGGCCTCGCGGAACGGCCCGCTCCACAGGCGCGGCGGCGCCTTGGTGCGGATGCGGGCGAACAGCGGATCATCGTCCGCGTGCACCTGGTCGCCTTCCAGCAGATAGGTGGGGTACAGCGCATCCGGCCGCTTGATGTCGGCGATGATGGCGCGCGGGTTGCCGACACGGTCGGGCGGCAGGGCGAACACGTATTTGTAGCCGGTCAGCGGCACCGCATCGGCAAGGCGCGAGAGCTGGCGGGTGGAGAGCGACCACGAAAACCAGTGAATGCCGAGCATGTGGCCCAGCAGCCGGTCATAGGCCAGCCGGGCGCCGGCGGCGGTCTGGGTGCTGGCGTCGAGGCTGGCCAGCGGCGTGGCGCCGGCCAGGAAGGCCGCCTCGTTGACGACGTCGATCGGCTCCAGCATGGCGGCCTCGTGTCAGGAGAAAAGGCCCCGGCGCGCGGCTGCGCCGGGGCAGGTGGCCCAGGGAGGGGGCTACTCGGGATGGGTGACGGCGAGTTCCGTCACCGTCACGTTGCCGGAGGCCGGCACGGTGGCGAACATGAGCTGGCGGAAGAACGGCGTGCCGCCGAGATCGCCGGAGATGAAGACGGGGTCGCCCGGCTTCACATAGCTGCGGGCGCCGTTCCAATAACCGGCACCGCCGATCGTCGCCCAATCGTCCGTCGGGTGCTTGTAGTGCCAGAAGCGCTGGCCGGTCTCGCCGGCGGCGGAGGCCGCGCCGGCGGAGGAGAAGGCACGCAGATACTTCTTGTCGAAGGCCATGGCAGGTTCCTCAAATGATGGGGGAGGGCGGCGGCGCCGGCGGCGTCGCCGTCGTCATGGCTGGGTTCAGGCAACCGTCTGGGTGCGCTGCACCGGTCGCTCGATGGCGGTATTGGTGAGGTAGTGAAGCCGGCGGATGCCCTTGGCGTCGCTGAAGATGGACTTCGCCACGGCCTGCAGGTCGAAGCGCACGGTCCAGACACCCTTGCGGTTGTCCCACTGGATCGTCACGTCGCCTTCGTAGTTGCTGAAGTAGCCGGCGGCGGTGCGGTGATACATGAAGCCGTACGCCTGGTTGGCGCCCGGGATCAGCATCTCCTTCTTCGAGAGCGGCAGCCATTTGACGCCGTTCCAGACCTTGCCGCGCACGCCGGTCGGGAAGCCGAGATCAGCGCCGATCCATTCGGCGGTGTTGAATTCCTTGTACAGCATCAGCCGGTTGAACCAGCGGGTGGGAATGACGGCGGTCACGTCGCCGTCCCACTCGATCTGATCGTCGTCCTGCAGCACGTCGCAGGAGGTCAGCGCCGCCTCCAGGTCGAAAACGGCGGAAGCGCCGCCGAGCTGGATGCCGGAATTGGCCACGGCGGCATCGTTGAGCGCGTTCATGATGATGCTGTCGACCTTGCGGCCGACTGCCTTGCCACCCGCCTCGACCGCCGCCTGCTGCTCGTTGGCGGTCATCTTGGTGAGATCCTTTTTCTTGATCTCGTAGAGCGCCTCGTAGTCGCGCACGGTCGCGCTGACATCGCCCATCTGCGGGTTGACCGGCGCCGCTTCGTCCGCGCCATCGGCTTCCTGCATGTCGAACGTGCCGAACACCGGCCAGTGCACGGTCGCGCCATCCACGCGACCTTCGGGCAGCACGGTGGGCTTCAGCTTGAAGCCCTTGGACTGGAAAACATGTTTGACGCCGGATTTGTACTGCTCGACGAACCAGGCGGGTGCTTCAAGAGCCATGGGTCTCGTTCCCTTGCGTTGAGATTGCCAATCTCCGGGGACGAGAGCCGCTTGCAGCGTCGGGGTTTTAAGGCCGGGCCGCGCGCGGGGCATTCCCTGGAATGCACCGATCCTCGCGCGGCCGGGCGTGCGTCAACCGAGGGTCGCGTCAGTTGCCGTGCAGCTGACGAAACCCGGCATCGATCCTGGCTCGGAAATCCTTGTCGTACTCGCGCGCATAGGGATTGGCGCGGGGATCGGTCATCGCCTTGTCGAGGCTCTCCTTCGTCCAACCGCCGGTGTCGCCGCCCTTCACGCCCGGCAGGGCGAAGCCGGGCACCTGCTTCATGGCGCCCGAAAGGGCGGTGATCATCTCCACGCCGTCCGCCTCGTCCGCCAGCGCGCCGAGCAGCGCCTTGGCGCCATCCGAGAGTTTCAGCTGCTGGCCCAGCACATCGGTGAAGCCGACCGCGTCGGCCTGCGCCTTGGCGACGATCGGCTTGGCCTCGTCCCAGCTCTTGCCCGGCGCCAGGCGCTGGGCCAGCGTGCGGGCTTCGGTCTCGGGCGAATACACCGGCCCCAGCAGCTTGTTGTCGACCGCCTGCTCATAGAGCTGGGTGACGAACGCGCCGAAATGCTCCTTCGGCATGCCCACCTTGAGGGCGACTTCCTGCGCCACCTTCAGGAACGGGTCGCTGGCCGCATCCTTGAAATAGGGTGCGATTTTCTCGTTTTTCGAAGCGTCGAAGGTGTAGTCCTCCGCGCTCTTGCCGGGCTGCGGGCGCTTGCTCTCGCCCTCGCGCAGGCCCTTCCAGGCGTCGGCGAGCTTGCCGAAGGTCTCCTCCGGCGTGGCGCCGTACATGCTTTCGGGGATGAAGTCCCGTTTCCACGGGTCGGCGGCTCCGCCACCGGCAGCGCCAGCCGCCCCGGCGCCACCTTCGCCACCGGCGCCAGCCCCGGCGCCGGCGCCGCCGCCTTCAGCTCCCGCCGCGCCGGCGCCGGCGCCCGCTTCCCCGTTGCGCAGAACCATCGCCCACAGTCCCTGATACCTCGTGAACATCTTGCGTCTCCGTTGGTGCGGGGCCGACAGGCATCTTTCGGCCCTCGGCGATCAGCTTGAGGATTTTCCAGACCAGCGCGTTTTCGCGGAACCGGCCGGCGGCATAGAGCGCGAACTGGTCCGGCGCGACGCCGAGCGGCGGCGGCGTTTCCGCCAGCACGATGGTGGTGCCGACCAGGTGCTCCAGCAGCAGCTTGAAATCGTCATTTTCGGCGAGCCGCCCGCAGGCCTCGCTCAGCCGGCCGCTGCGGGCGATGGCAAGGGCGATGGCCTTCGGGTCGCCCTGCGCCGCGCCGGCCAGCCGCTCGAACCATTCCCAGCCCATGCTGTCCGCCTGGGCGATGAGGCGGGACATGTCCATCAGCCCGCCGGGCTCGCGCTCGGGGAGGAGGAAGTCGCTCATAAATCCCACCCCGGCAGTTCAACCGTCTGGCCGGCAAGGGCATGGGTGCAGTCGCCGAGAAACTGGATGCGGCCATCGGTGACGAAGGAGTGGCATACCATGCGTTTGTCCTTCGACGTGTCGTCGAAGTCTTCCGACACATCACTCGGTTCGGACCATGTGACATTGATCGACGGCGTGAAGGTCGGCCGCTCGCTATCGCCGTTGTAGCCCCAGCGAGGGCCCGGCCCTTCGCCGACGCGCACCATGTGGCCCATGTTGCAGCCGGGGCAGCGGAACATCAGGCCGCCACCCTCGACGGATCGGAGTTTCCCGCCTGGGAGGATCATGCCAAAGCCCCCGCTGCGGCGTTCGCCGGCGGCGCCGCCGGTTGCTGCGCCTGGCCGCCCGCCTCGGCGGCGGCCATCGCCTGCGCCACCAGGGCGGTGACCTGTTCCATGATTTCCTGCCGGCGCTCGTCGCTCGGGATCCAGTTCTCCGGCACGCCGAGGCCGCGCCCGACGTCGATCAGCGCGTCGAGCTTGTTCACCACCAGGTCGGAATAGCCGGGCGCCAGCGCCATCGCCATTTCGATCCACTGCACGCCGGCCTGCGCCCGGGCGGCGAAGCGCGCCGTGGCGAAGGGCGAGGTGACGCGGGTTTTCAGCAGCAGCTGGTCGATCTCCAGCATGTGCGGGATGACCTTGGCGTCGTAGCAGATTTCCAGCGCCCGCTGGCCGGCCGGCACCACGATCTCGTGCACCAGGCGCCCGGCGGCGCCCTGATGGTCGGAAGCGAGGCGCTTCACCCGCTCAAGGATTTCGGTGGCGGAGCGCACGGCCGCGCCGTCCGGCGGCAGGGATTGGTCCATCAGCGCCGTCTGCACGCTCATGCGCAGCTCGTTGAGCACGATGTTGGACAGGTCGAGCCGCGGTTCCGGCAGCTTCTGGATCGAGGGGCCCAGCACGCCGCCATTCGCCCGCACCTTCCAGAACTGGCCGGGCGCCACCAGCGCCGTGGCGGGGTTGAAAGTGCCGTCGTCGGTGGCGGTGTAGATGCCGAGCATGGTGATGGCGGCGGCTTTCAGGGTCAGTTCCTGCGCCTTGTTCAGCGTCTTGATCGCCGGCATGGCGAGCAGGATCGGCCCGCGTCCCCAGGTCTCGCCCGGCACGCGGAAATAGCGCGGCGTCAGCCAGGGCGAGGTGCGGTAGTCGCGGGTCCAGAACGGCTCCTCGTCATCGTCATGCGAGACGTGCAGCGTCCATTTGCCGGTCTCGTAATCGAAGGTCGTGTCCTGGTGGACCTCGATTTCCTTCTGCGGCTCCTTCTCGATCCGCTCGGCCATCTTGCGCGACAGCTCGGCCTTCGGCCACGCCACCTTGATCAGGCCGCCTTTCACCTTGCGCGGCCAGAAACGGCCAATGATGTCGCCGAAAAGCCCCATCTCCAGCCGGACTTCCTCGGTCGGCACCGAGGCATAGGCGGCGAGCCGGCCGCGATTGTTCTTCGGCGCGTCGTCCATGATCAGCGCGCCGGTGCCGGCCTGCAGGTCGAGGCACATCTCGTGGCACGCCATGTCCCACTCGCCGGTCTGGAACAGCGATCCCACCACCTCGCTGATATCGGCAAGCTGCTTCGTCAGCCGGTCGCGCTCGCGGCCGCGCTTCACCAGCGGGCCCGGCTCGAAGCGCACCCAGGGCTCGCCCGGCGGGCAGAAGTCCTGCTGCAGCCGGCCGGCGCCGCGAAACGCGCTGGCCGTGGCGGTCATGTCGAAGATGCGGTTCACCCGCTTGTCGCCCTGTCCGGTCTCGCGGATGCCGCGCCGGAACGGGATGGCGAATTCATAGGCCTCGTCATAGAGCGGCTTCAGCACCGCCCATTCGCGATCGGCCTGCGCGCGCCGTTCCTTCAGTTCCTTGACCGTGGGCAAAGGGCGGCTCCTCAGTTCAGCGACTGCTGGCCGTCCTCGGCGAGATAGGTGAGCAGCTGGCGACCCTTGCGCCGGCGCGGCGCGCTGGTGGCGCCCTCGGTGCTCACCTCCGCCTCGCGCGCCAGCAGGCTGGCGAGCGCCGAGCCCTGCGCGCTTTTCTGCTGCTTGGCGATATCGCCGCCGCCCATGATCGACTTCACGACACTGCCCATGGATCGCGTCTCCAGATTTCCAGCCCGTCTATGGCGAGCGCGCGCCGGAAGCCGAGCAGGCGCGCGATGCGCGCTCCCGCCGGCGTGCGCACGATGGTCTCCACCGGGCGAGGGTCAGAGTGCGGCAGATCGGCGAAGGTCAACCGAGCCAGCGCCAGCACACGGCGCATGTGGGGCGCGGCCGCCGGGGCGGCGTGGAACCAGTTTTCCCAGGCGTCGCCGAGCGGGATGAACCCGCCGCAGGCCAGCGCCCGCGCCCCGGCATCACGCACGGCATAGGAGGGGCCCATGCGCAGCTGCTGGCAGGCCACGGTCCATTTGAACGGCGACACCTCGCCATAGACCTCGCCGAGATCCACGCGGTTGCAGGGCGCGTGCAGGGTGAGGTTCATACCGCGAACACGTCGAAGTCGCCGGGACGGTGGGTTTGCGCGGGGCGCTCGTCCCGCACGCGGGCACGGCCGGCGCCCGCCGCCTTGGTGATAATGCCGTGCAGGCCTACCAGGTCCATCACGCCGTACTGGATCGCGTCCTGCACGTTGGAAAATTCGTTCTTCTCCGGCAGGGTGCGGAAATTCGCCTGCGGGTTGGCGCCGATCCGCACGAAGCGGTAGCCATAGCTGAAGCCGCGCACCGCCCATTTGCAGCGCGGCGAAACGATGAGGGCCGGCAGGTGGCCGTCGATCATCGTGGTGAGCTGCTGGCGCACGCCATCGGTGCGCAGGCCGATATCGTTCGACGCCGCCGGCATGACCGGGATGCCGAGCGCCTGGCCGATGATCTCGTTCCACGACATTTCGCCTTCCTCGCGGTCGGCGCCATGGATGGCGGAAGGGTCGCACACGCCCGGCAGCAAGTGGCAGCTGCGGTAGCGTTCCAGCAGCAGCGCCACCAGCTCGCGGGCAAACCGCGTCGGCCCGACGCCCTGGCCGAGATAAAGCTCGTCCGTCAGGCGCAGCTGGCCGTTCGGCATCGGTTGCAGGATCACGGCGGAAGGGTGCCCGCCGGCATCGAGCGCGATCTTGATCGGCAGGTGCGGGTCCGGCACCAGCTCCTTTTTGGCGATGTGCAGGTTTTCGTTGAACTCCGGATAGACCGGCGCTCCGGAGCGCGAGTAACCCCACTTGTTGTGAATGAAGCGCCGCACCCACCAGTCGGGCTTGCCCTGCATCATCCGCTGGTAATAGTCTTTCGGAAGATTATGCAGGTTCTCGGCGCCGGGATCTAGCCCCCCGGGCTGCGGGTAGAACGCCCACCCTTCCGGCTTGTTCTCGACTAGTCTGTCGTGAAGATAGTTGTCGATGTCCGGCGCGTTGAAGTCCATCAGTATCTGCCCCGGGGGGTCGATACCATGCGGCAACATCCTCTTGGAGGGGTAGCGGCGAATACGCTGGGTCAGGTAGTCCAGCACGTCGGGCACCATCAGGTCCGCCTCGTTCGGCCAGCCCCACGTCCCTTCCCAGCCGCGTAGAATGTCCTCAACCCGGCTGGAGCCGATGCCGACGAACTCGGTGATGCTCTCCAGCGTGCGCTCGCCCGGCAGGCGGAAGCGCAGCGTGTGCACCGCCGGCCGGTCGTTTCCGCCGGTGTAGGTCCAGCTGGGGTGATCCTTCGGGAACCAGGTGAACCAGCTGGGAAGCGTGGTCTTTTCCAGGGTTCGGAAGCTGTCGCGCACCACCACGCCCTTGGCGCGCACCACGCCGTCCAGGCAGGTCGGCATGGAGGCAGCGAAGGCCTGGCTGGCGAAAATACAGGTCGTGGTCTTGCCACCGCCTACGGGGCCCATGATGCCCTTGACGAGCGAGGTGAAATCGACCGCGAAGGCCTCGGAGACCGGCCCCGGCGGGCCCCAGGCGTTGAGCAGTTCGGGTGCGTCGCTCATTCCCCGATGGGCCTCCCTCGCCCTTTCCCGGCCCGGGGGAGGGTGCCCGCGCCCTCCAACCCTCGCCCGCAGGCGCCCACGGTTGATTTTCGGCCCCAAACGCTGATCGGTGTGCGCACGCATGGGCGGGCGGGCAGGGGCGGGGGGGCGCTTCGGGGGGGTCGCTCCGCACCATGGCACCGCAAGAGAGGGGGGGAGGGGGGTGCCGCATGCCCCGGCGCCGAGGCTGCCGCCTGAAACGACCGGACGGGCCCGCGCGGTGCCCCTCGCGCGGGCGAGGGCGTGACACCATGATTTTTCATCATGGGTTCAATCGTCGCTTTCGTCAGCATCATCAATGCCTTGTGCCTCATCGTGCGACCCGTCATCGTGCGACCCTTCGGCCTCGCTCGGGCTAAGCCATTGATCCTGCGCGCTTTTCGCAATGGCCTCGATCGACAGCGTCCGGCCGCCATCGCCGCCCGCCGGCGCGCCCGCCGGAGCCCCGAAGTTCATCACCAGCGTCGGCATGACCGCCGCGCCCTTGTCATCCACCGCCGCCTGCTTCGCCGCGAGATAGGGCGCCACCTCGGCCGCCGCGCGCACCTGCACGCCCAGCGCCTCATGCGGCTTGCAGCCGAGCCGCGCCGCCAGGGCGAGCGTCTCGACCGAGTAGATTTCCGCCAGGGCGACGAGCGGGTGCTTGAACTGGGACAGCAGCAGCCGGCGGATATCGCGCGTCACGCGGTTCTGAGCCCCAGCCGGGCGCCCCGGGCCCGCGCGTTCGCGCACCAGCGAACCGAGCGGCGTCTCGGCCGCCTCATTGCCCAGCAGGTCGAGCTGGGCGCCGCCCGCGCCGGAAATTTCCGCCGCCGGCGCGTCCCTCAACACCCCTGAAACGACCGCTGCAACGCCATGCTTCGGGTCCGACACTTATCCGCCCCTTTTTTTATGAGGTGTCGCGAGTGTCGCGCCGGGTGTCGCGGGTCAACTGATCAAAATCGTTGATCTTTTTACTGTTTGAGACACTTGCGACACTTGAGACACCTATCTCTCTCCCAATGCGCGCGCGCATGATCGTATGGCGCGCGCGTGCGGTGTCGCACGTGTCGCAGGTGTCGCGCCGTTGATTTATAAGGAAAATTCGCGCCGGAGGTGTCGCAGGCTGGTGTCGTGGTGTCTCACCCCGCACCCGTCGCCCCGCCGCTCTGTCCGCGCCGAGCGACCGTAGGGCCGCACCGCCCGCGTCAACTGTCCGCCCTGCCGCCGTGCCGCTGGAGCGTGATGGCGGATAGAAGCGGCGGGGCGGACGGCCGCATGCGCGCCGAAAGGCGCGCTGGCAATGGACCGGCCGCGCGACTAGCGCGGCTCCGATTAAAGGCCTTGGGGCCCGGGCGCGGGAGGTCCGATCCGGGCGCCAAAGGGCCGGGGCACGGGTTGCGATGTTCCCATTTCGTTCTAGATTATCGCCGGCGACGAGGCAGGCAGGGAGAAGGGCGCGGGATGGTCGATCGGCTGTCGGATTATCCGTTCGTCACCGTCCGGGTGGCGTGTAGCCTTTGCGACAGAAAGGGCCGCTACCGGCTGGCGCGTTTGGCGGCGAAGTACAGCGCCGAGATCCCGCTGGAGTTGCTGATAGATCGGCTGGCATCAGATTGCCCGTGGCGCGGCCCGCAGGCCCGGCGTGACGCGACCTGCGGCGCCTATTTCCCGGACGTGCGCGGTGCACCTCGGCCGCCGGATGAGCCGGAGCCGGCGCGCCTGCGCGTAGTCAGGGGTGGGAGGAGCTAATGCAGCCCGGCCGCCCGCATGTTCCGGAAGCCCTGCGCCCGCGCGGCGCGCGCCTCGCGGCGCCAGGCGCATTCGGCGACCAGGCGCGGATTCCGGCTCTGCAGGCGGGCGAGGGCCGCCGTGTAGTCAAGCCCGCGATCCACGGCACACCCGCCACGCCACAGTTCGCCGTCATCGCACCCCAGGCCGCCGGCGCCGTGGCTCGCCCAATAGAGCGGGCAATCCTGCGCCTGGTCGTGAGGGCAGGCCGCGCTAGGCTTCCTCGGCATCGCCTCGCTCGCGCGCCATCAGGAAGTTCAGCTCGCGCAGGTTCACCAGCGTGCAGCGGCGCTCGATGCCGTTGATGCGCTCGCGGTTGAAGCGCTTGTCTGCGAAAATCACGCCCGTATGCAGGCCCTGCCGCAAAGCACCAGGCCAGGAGCCGGTGGAGCCGTCGCCGGCCCACACCTCGCCCTTGAACACCTCGGCGATCATTTTCCCCTGGTTCGGGATGAACAGCACCTTTCCGCCGATCTGGTTGGGCAGCACATCCTGCGCATCGCGCACCTTCAGGTCGACCTGCGCCAGCAGCACATTCGCATCGGCAAGGTTGATCGCGCCGTTGCTGCCGTCGCCGAGATCGTCCAGCAGCTGGCCGACCGTGTGGCGCACGCCGCCGCGCCAGGCGTCGATGCGGGCGGTCAGCAGATGGTTGAGGCACCGGCGCCAGTTGTCCGTCGCATCTTCGTGCTCGGGCAGCGAGGAGGGCGCCAGCATCTGGCTCCAGCGATCGAGCCCGCCGTCAATGGTCGGCATGCCCATCTCCTCGAGGAGCCCGTCGCCGAGGAGGAGATCGGCGCAGGCCAGCAGCGTGCCATAGGTGTCCTGGCCGCGCCCATCGTGCCCGCCGCGCGAAAGCGCCTCGCGATAGGTCTGGTAGGTCACTTCGAAAGCCGGCCAGCGGTCGATCAGCCGGCGCAGCACCATGCGGCCCACCGTGTCGGCATCCACCGTCACCGGCTTGGCTGAATAGCCGGCCGGGCGCGGGCGAAGGTGGATCAGCGCCATTCGGCTCAAATCCTGCGAGGGCACCGGCGGCATGTTGATGGCGCTCATGAAGAAGCAGTTCTTGGCGGTGAAGCTGGTGCCGACATGGTTGGAACCGCCGCGGAACTGCACGGCGCCGGACGCCGCCAGGCGGGCGAGGGCCACCACGCCTTTCACCCGGTCATTGTTGGCGCCGGCTTCCAGCTCGTCGACCGCCACCGGCAGGCTGTCCTGTCCTACCCGCTGATAGATGCCGGCCGGCGTGGTGTCGGCCGTCGCGTGCAGCGCGTCGCCGAGCACGCCCTTGATCAGCGCCTGCAGCGTGGATTTGCCGACGCCGCGATCGCCGACCACGAAAATCATCGGGCGCCAGGGCAGGGCGGCGCCGAGGAAGGCGGCGCACAGCCAGCCGAGGATGAAGATGGCGTCGATCTTCCGCTCGAAGGTGAAGTTGGCCAGCGCCTGCAGCAATCCGGTGTTGCGCAGCATGTCGTCGGTGACTTCGCGGGCCCAGGGCTCGGGCTTGCCCGGGCGCCGGGGGTAGAACTGGCCGTCATAGTCGCCCGTCGCCCGCTCGCGGCCGTTGATGAACAGCACCTCGCCGGCGTGATAGACGAAGTTCCCGGCGCGATCGGTCCAGCCGCCGAGGCCGCGCACCCGGTCGCCGGCGTTCCACATGCCCTTCTCGCCGGCGGCGGTGTAGAGAGCGTCGGCCACCGCCACGGTGTCGAAGCCGTCGACATTGGCCTGCCCACCGCCCTTCGGCTTTCCCCAGCGCGGAAAGGCCCAATAGAGATAGGGCATGCGGTGCAGGAACAGCCGCTGGATTTTCTTCTGGCCAAGGGCGTTGTCGGTGATGCTGGCCAGCTGCCCCAGCGCGTCGATCACATAGAGCACGTCGCCATCCATGCCGAGCACCTGGACGGGGCAGCCCGGCGGCATGCCATCCGGCGCCGCCAGGTGCTGCCAGCCGCCAGGCGGCACGATGTCGTCGCCGATCGCCATGGGCTGGCCGCGCGCGGGGTCTTTCACATTGCCCTGACGACGGTGCAGCCTGCGCTTCGCGTCGCCATAGCCGGCCGCGATCGCATCAGTTCCAGTGGCAGCGGACATTCAGGCCTCGGGATATGCACAAAGAGGCGGGCGCCGCCCGGGCGCCCGGGAGGCGGTCAGGCGTCGGCGATCGAGCGCTTTTTCGCCTTGGCCGTTGCCTTTTTGGCCTTCTCGGCCTCGCGCTCGGCGGCGGCCTGGTCGGCCTGCGCGCGGGCGGCCGCCATCTGCGGGTCGATGTCGTCGATCCCGTCGACACGCTCCAAGATGGTGTCTTCCAGGTCCACCTCGCGCGTCGCCATCATTGGCGCCGGCGGCGGGAAGCGGCGGACCATCTCGGCATTCATCACCTCGGCCACGTCAGCCACGGCGGGGATGATGCGGGCCGCCAGCTCGAAGCTGGCGCGGTCCACGGGCGTCAGCGCGTCCCATAGACCGGCAACGTGGCCGAGTTCCTTCATCTTGTTGAACAGCACTTCCGCCGCCGGCCGGCGCTCGATCGCGTAGCGGATGACATCGTCGTAGACGGGCGAACTCGCCATGCAAAACACTCCGAAATCGACGGGCACGTTTTGCTGGCCGGGCTCTGTCTTCAAGATGTACGCCGCCTCGGCACTTTCCAACACCATGGCCACCAGCTCGACCGTTCCTTGCACCGAGAAGGGCGCCAGTTCGTCCCAGGCGAGCAACGTGGTGCGAGCAGCGGCGATCGCGGCCTTGATGTCCGCTGCCTCGAACAGTTCGGGGTAGTTGAGACGAGCTGTTCCCTCGGCGTCGGCGTCTCCATCGGCCCGCATGTGCTCGATGGCCTCGGCCACAGTCTTCGGCCGCACATAGGTGGCGCCGTCGTTCTCCGCAGTCTCGGCGGCCGGCTTCTTTTCGTTCATCGCTCAGTCCTTTCCTGTGAGGGTGTCGTTCAAATCCTTGCCGGTGAAGGCCGGCAGGCGGGTCATCGGCTTGCCGGCGCGCGCCAGGGCGGTTTCCGCCCGCTGCAGATGCGCCAGCGCCTCGGCCTTGCCCCAATCATTTTGAGCGGCGACGTAGATCTCGGAGACGCACGGCCGATCGACCGGCTGGTGCGCCAGATTGCCGAGCGAAATCGCGCCCCACACGCGCAGCTCCGGCACCGCCAGGGCGGCGGAAAGCCCATCTTCCAGCCCTTCGGTCAGGCATAGCGGGCCGGTCACGCCATCGGTGGCGTCGGCCTGGCAGGGGTCCAGCCCGGTGGGGCCGTGCCCGATCCACATGGAAAGGCCCAGCTGCTCGGGCCAGATGAGCTTGGGCTTTTCAACGTCCGCCTTGCCGGAGCCATCGGGCGCGAGAAAGGTGTAGTGCAGCGAGCGCAGGGTGCCCTTGGCATCGCGCAGCGGCGTGATTATGCAGGGGAATTTGGGGCCCGGGCGTACCTTGTAGCGCTGGATACGGCCGCTCTCGGTGCGCTCGCCCCACTCCGCCGCCATCCAGTATTCTTCGGCGGGGAGATAGCGCAGCTCGCCGGAATAATGCTGCACCTCGGCCAGCGGCACGCCGCGCGCCTCGAGGTAGCGATAGGCGGTGGAGCCCGGCATCACCATGCGGCCGTATCGCCACTTGTCATAGGCCCGCTGCGCGCCGTGCCGGCGCTTGCGCTCCTCCGCCTCGGCGTTCTCGCGCCGGCGCTGGTCGCGGGCCTCCTTCGCCGCCCGGCGGTCCTCGGCGGTCATGTGCTCGATGCCGAGCATGTCGCGCAGCCAGCCGGCGGCGAAGCCGAAATCCTTGATCGGCTTGCCGTTGAGATAGGCCACCAGGCCGAAAATATCGCCCTTGATCACGTCGCGCTCGGCCCAGTCAACAAAGCCGCCGGCGGCGGTGCCGCGCGTCCAGATGCAGAGCGAGGGGTTGCGGTCGTTCCGCATCGGGTTGGAGACGAGATAGCTGGGCTTGGAGCCGCCCTGAAAGCGCCCGCCGGGCGCCAGCTGGTCGAGAATGGTGCGCAGATTGTCCTGCGCGAGGGCTTTCAGCTCCTCGGTTTCGCGGCGCTGGATCATGACGGCACCCTCCTCGCGGCAAAAGCATCCAGCATGGCGGTGCGCCACATCGCCGGCCACCAGTCCGGCATCGGCCCGCAGGGGGGCGGCGAGGGAAGGCTCGCCACGAAAAACTCGATCGACGCCTCCTGACGAAGCTGCTTGACGCGCGCGTTTAGCTCGGCTGGGGAGAGGCGCCGGATCATAGGAAGCCCTCCCCGCTGGCGCCCTTGGGGTTGCGCGGCACATCGCCGATGCGCTCCAGCTGGTTCAGCACCTGCACGGCCGCGATTTCCATCGTTCCGCAGGCCCGCAGCTTTCCGACCTGACAGGGGCAGTAGCCGCCGTTCACGGCCCGGCAGAGCACATAGGCGACATAGTCTTCGCGGTAGATCACGGCCGGCGGCGGCTCCGGCTGGCGACGGCGGCGGAAGGTGCTCATGCCGAGCCCTCCGCTACGGTTTGAGATCGCTTCACGCCGAGTGCGGTTCTCTCCGTGATAGCCTTGCCGTCATCGGTCCAGCTCGCCGCCATTGCCTGGCAACAGAGCGGGCAAAAGCGGAACGTCATCACCCGGGGCCGACCCTCGTTGATGCGTTCGACGCGACGCCGGATGCGCTCGCCGCCCCAAATCCGACCGCCGCAAATGGCGCAGTCGTGCCATTTCGACGCGAGGCCCATGGTGTCGGACAGCAGTGTGGTGTCCGTTTCGTCCGGGAAAAAGGGATCGAAGGACATCACATCGAGGTCGCGGCGCGGGTCGCCAAGGTGCGGGTCCCAGTGGCCTTCGTCCGCGAACGTCACCCACGCGCCGTTCAGTTTGAAGACGCAAAGGGCCGAGATGTCGCTACGGGTGGGCGAGCACATCCACCAGCCATCCCAACCGGTGAAGCGGCCTCGGCTGTGCCCGCCGCAACGCGTGAAGGTCAGCATGTCGCCGGGCTTGACGATGGCGCGCGCGCGTTCGGTGGCCCTGCGCGAATGCGCGCGCCTTTCGGCGCGCTCCTCGTCGGTGAGCGTGCTCATGCCGAGCCCTCCGGCTTGCGCGCCATCGCCTCGTCGACCGCGAGCATGTCCCGGTTCTTCAGCACGAAGGCGGCGAGCACAGCGACCATGTCGGCACGCTCGGCGGTCGACATGTAGTTGAAGCGCGGCTCGCGGCCGGCGCCGGCCAATTCCTCCCGCTCGGCCGCGAACAGCGTGAAGTCGTAGCCCGGCAGCGCCTCGCGCAGCGCGTCGAGCGTGAGCTTCATCACCTCGACGCACCGCGTCTGCACCGGGCCATGCCCGCCGGGGAATATCTCCTCCGGCCGGGCATCGCGGGAGAGCTTCCTGCGTTTTGCGTCACCCATGGGTCACTCCGCCGCCTGTGCCGGCAGCGGCAGGCGCTGCTGCAGAAAATGGGTGAGGCGGGCGCACAGCTCGCCGTTCAGAGGCTGCCCCCCCCTATGGTGGGCGATCCGCGCCTCGGTCAGCTCGGTCTTGAAGTCGAAATCGTCCATGGCATCGAGCAGCTCGCCGCCCGCCTTGCGCCATTCCGGCGCGGCGGCCAGCACCGTGCACAGCGCCTCGATGACAGGTTTGCCCAGCATGCCCGGGTTGCCGGCGCCGGTGAGCGTCACGCAGGAAAGCGCCGCCTGCACCACCTCCCGCCCATGCCGGGCGATGGCGTTGAGGATGACGTTCGGCGCGATGGTCTGGCCCCGCTCCATCCGCGAGGCCTGCACGGGATAGCGCAGCACCGTCACTTCGGCGGCGCGGCACACCTCGTCACACACCACGGCCGCCTTCTCGCCGGCCTTCACCCGGGCGTGATAGATCGCCATGGAATGCAGCCGCGTCACCTGCCCGTTGATGGCGGCGAAGGCCGAGGCCTGCTCGGCATTGTCGGCGATCACCACCTGGCACGGCACGCTCTCGATCTTGCGCAGCGCCGCCGCCGTGGCGCGGTGCTGGCCGTCGATCACGGCGTAGAGCCCGCCCTCGATCGGCGCCACCACCACGGGCGCGAACTTGCGCCAGTCGAAGCCGCGCGCGATCGCGAACAGCGAGCGCTGACCCTCGGCCGTGATATCGCGCTGGTAGGAGGGGTCGACGCGCAGCTGCGCGATCTCGATCCATTGCAGCATGGGCGCCGCGCCGAGGCCGTGATCGGCGCCGGCGAAGTCGGCCCAAAAAGCCCTGAGGTAGGGGGTGGGGTCGATGGCGCGCATGGCTCAATACCCCGTCCAGTGCTTCGGGCGGCCATAGCCGTCGGTTGCGCACATCGAGCGGCTGTCGACGGTGTCAAACTCACCGCGCTGCAGGGGCGGCGGCCGGCGCGGCATCATGCGCTGCTCGGTGATGACACGCGGCTCCTCGCGCGCCGTGTCGTCTTCCACCACCCGGTCGAGGTAGCCTTTGAGCCGGGCATTGGCCAGCTCGGCCTCGTGCAGACGGCGCTTCAGGTCGGCGAATTGGCCGCGCGCTTCCGCTTCGGCCTTTTCTGCCTTGAAAGCTGCGTCCTGGGCCTTGTCGCGCGCCATGTTGGTCCGGCCGATCTGGATCTCAAACTCCTGGAAACGCTGCTCGTAGCCGTCTTGCGCCTCGGCCATCTTCGTGACGAGTTCGCTCACCTTGTTCCGCTGCTCGCCCAGCGCCGTCTCCAGCTCGATGATCCGCTTGTCCTTGGCGTCGTCGCTCTTGAGGCGCATCACCGGCGCAACGTTCAATCGCGTGGTCTTCACCATGTTCGTTCCTCCGGTTCAGCCGCCACACGGCGTGCAGGTAAAGCCGCTCTGAAAGCCGCTCTCTTGGGTCGGCACCGCATGCGCGTGCGGGGTGCAGCCGGGCGCATGCGGTGCCTCGCCCGGCGCCGGGGGCGTGGCGTCGGGCATCGGGTTGGCCGCGTCGCATCCGGCGCGGCGCAGCTGAAGGACGAGGGAGGCGAAGCCGAGCGCCAGCTGCTTCAGCGCTTCCGGCGCGGTGTTTGCGCGCGGGTTGCCGGCCAGAACGTTGGTGGCCAGCCGGTCGAGATATTCCAGCGTCACCGGCCCGGTCACGGGGAAGAAGGCATCGCCGTCCCGCCGCGCCAGCACAGCCTCGTTGCCGTCCAGCGAGGTCAGCAGGAAGAACGGCGCCGCGCGGTCCTTGTCGACGCGGGCGACTTCGCCCAGCACCTGGAAAGAGGGCTCACCCATGGCTCCGCCCCCCGTTCCGGCGGAAGAACAGGCTGCCGCGCTGGCGCACATACCAGCCGCGCGCCGGCTCGGCGGCGGCATCGAGGGCGGCTATGCCCAGCAGCAGGCCGGCGACGACGACGCTGGCCAGCGCCAGCAGCGGCCGGCCGGAAACGGCGCAGGCGATGGCGAGCGCCGCCATCCACCCGCCGCCGAACAGCGCCAGCGCGCCAGGCAGCGAGAGCTTCAGGTGGCGGGGGCCGGGCACGGGCTCGGGTTCCCAATAGTCAGCGCGTATGGGGCGCACATTGGAGTGGTTGGGGTTCATCGGGGCATTCCAGTCACGGCCGCGGCGGCGCGGGAGAGCAGCGCGTCGATCTCGGGATCGTCGCGGCGGTCTTCCACGGTGCTGGCGGCCTTGTGGACGCGCTGTTTGGATGTGCCGCAGGCCTCCGCCAGCGCGGTGAGCGAAACCTGCAGTTCGACATGGGTGAGGTAGTAGGCGAGCTGGCGCGCCCGGGCGGCCCGCATCCAGGCCGGGTCCATGGGGCGCGAGGTGCCGTCGTCCGGTGCCAGCGCGAGCGTCGCGTCGGCGCCGGTCTCGGCGCAGAAGACAAGCACCGCCGCGCGCCAGAAAGCGGCGATCAAAGCGGGCGGCGGTGAAGGTGGCTCGCCGGAGGAAAGACGGTCGAGCGCACGGGAGAGTTTGATCAGGGTGCGCGGCTGGGGTTCAGCCTTGCCCCGGACGATGTCGCGATAGGCACGGACACTGACCCCTGCCGCGATGCAGAGGGCCTGCATATTGTGCCCCGCAGCCTGCCTAAGCGCCTCGATGGCACTAACGGTTGACAACTGCCGGCAGTTTGATTTGCGGGGAAGGGCGCCAATGAGGCTCATTCGGCCGCCTCGCCCGCTTCAGGGTGCAGCTGGCGGAGCCGGGCGAGCTGTTCACGCTCGTGGTCGAGCAGGGCATGCTCCAGCTTGCGCAGGGTCGAGCGGCGCGGATCGGTCTTGCCGTTCAGCGTGCGCTCGACCGTCGTCTTATGGAGGCCTGTCAGTCCGGCCAGTTCTTTCTGGGACAGACCGATCCTGTTGGCGCGGGCGACGATGTCCGTCGGTTCCATTTGCCCATCCGCTCAAAATCTGCAACTTTGCAGATAACGATCTGATTTGCGGCAGCCCGTCAACATCAATGTTTAGCGTCCCACACCATCACGCCCCGCTGCATATTGCGGACAGCAATTGTGCAGCGCACAGGCGGATACCGATGGGCGCGACGGCCAAGACCTCCGAAACGAAGCGGCAGCTTCAAGAGGTGCATAAGGAATGGATCGCGGCGCTCGAGCGGACGCTCGGCCTGAAGCCGTCCAAGATTGCCCAGGAAGCCGGCCTGTCGGATACGACGCTCACGCGGCTGTTCTGGCCGGACTATGCCGGCACCCTCTCGCAGATGACGATCGCCAAGGTGAAGACGCGCTTCGGCGTGGCCGGCCCGGGCGAGATCGCCGTGGCAGGTGCCACCATTCCCGGCTTCAGCGAGGGCGACCGGGTTCTCTTCAGCAACGACAACGGTGCCGGCGAGGAGATCGAGAAGATCGTCGAGGCCATGCGCGCCGGCCGCAACGCGGTCGAGCCGTGGCGCCTGCGCTCACGGGCGCTGGAAGGCGAGGGCATCCTGCCGGGCGATATCGTGATGGTGGACCTTAACGCCCAGGCGGCCGCCGGCGATGCCGTCTGCGCCCAGGTCTATGATCTGCGCCGGGGCACGGCGGAAACGGTGTTCCGCCTGTTCGAACCGCCCTTCCTGGTCGCGGCGAGCAGTGACGCCGCGTTGCGGCGCCCGCTGCTGGTCGACAACGAGCGGGTGGCCGTGGTCGGCGTGGTGGTCGGCTCGGTGCGGCCGTGGCGCCTGGGCGGCGCGCGCTAAGTTAACCAAGTATCCAGCGGAACCACGCCGGAAATCCGGTGAAATAATAAACCACTGCGCAAAGTCCATAGAGAACAATCAGCGTCGTCAATGCCGGCAGCCATAGGGCAAGCCTAGGTATACGACGTCCATATTCCTCCCAAACAGCTAACCGTTCTCGTTGATTTTCATAGGTTGAACGCGCCGCCAGCAAAGGTAGCGTGAAGGCAATGACGTTTAGTCCTGTCCAGAGTTCGTCCGCCCAACTCTCAAACCAGCCCATCCGCGACGCTCCATCCACAAGGGAAGGATGGTAGCGAGATATGCAGATGCATCCATTGAGAAATTAAGTTCGCACTAATCTGCATTCTTGCAGTCTGCAATCTGCACATATATCGTGCCGGTGTCTGGCTGCTTCGCGGGCGCCGCCTGCGGGCCGGGCAGGGATGCACGACATGAGCGTTCGAGATTTAGACCCGGCCATCGCGGAGGACTTCGCCCGCATGGCCGCCGCCTATGCCAAGCAGGCGGGCATGGAGGGGATCGAAGGCATTCACGGCCGGCTGGCGCTCGCCTTCGCCGAGCCGGCGACGCTGGCGATCTTCGAGGAGACCCTTCGCCGCTCCGACCGGGCGGACCTGGTGCAGGCCGTGACCACCATCTGCTGCACGCTGATGGTCAACGCGCTGGTCTATGCGTCGAAGGACCCGCGCATCGTCTGCAGCGTGGCGAAGCATTTTCACGAAATGCTGCGCGAGCAGTTCGAGGCCGCCATATCAGGCAAGGCCGAAGGCCTGCGGGTGATGATCACCGAAAGCGGCCCCTTCGAGGTCACGCGCATGGGCACCCCGTCATGACGGCCGCCATCAAGGAAGCCACCGCCCAGCGCCTCGCGCTGGCGCGGCAGATTGCCGAGGGCTCCAGGCTGCTCGGCGCCGAGGGCGTGTTCTGGCGCCTGTGCGGGGTCTATGCCCCCGTGCAGCTCGGCGCGCTCGCGGCGGAGGAGGCCCGGCGCGGCACCGCCGGAGACGCGATGATGGAGGGCGCCAGCGTCCACATCGCCCGCCAGATAGTCACGCTGGCCAACCAGACGGACCAGCCGCAGGAGGTGGGCCTCATGCTGCTGGAGGCCATCGGCCGGCAGGTGATGATGGAGCTGGCGCCGCCACCCGTGCGCCTGCCCGGGCTGCACTATCCCCTGGGGGGCGAACCGCAATGAGCGCGCCCCTCACCATGACGCTGGCGGACCTCGCCGCCGCCTTCCGCCGCACGGTGCCCACCACCTCGCGCCATCTGCGCCGGCTGGAGGACGAACAGGGCTTTCCCCCGGCATTGCCGGGCCGCAAGCCCAAGCTGTGGTCGCGGGCCCAGGTGGAAGCCTGGCTGCGCGACCCGCGCCATGCGCCCGCCGGCCCGTCGCCGGCGGCCAATGACAGCGCGCTCGATCCCGCCTTTTCCCCCGATGCCATCGCCGCCGCCAGCGCGCGGCTGGCCGGCCGCTATGGAGCCTCTCATGTCTGAAATCGCCAGCCCCGTCGCCAAGCGCTCCGTCGTCATTGGCGGGCACAAGACCAGCGTCTCGCTGGAAGAGGAGTTCTGGACCGCGATCAAGGAGATCGCCGCCCTCCGCCGCCAGACCATCGCCGACCTGGTCTCGTTCATCGACGCCAACCGCCGGCTCGGCGCCTCCGGCCGGGGCAACCTGTCCTCGGCCCTGCGCCTGTTCGTGCTGGCACACTTCCGCGCCGCCGGCGCCGGCGAGAGGAGCGCGGCATGAAGAAGAGGCTCACCGGCCCCGAGCTGCTGGCGCTCGTGCATCACGTCAAGGCTGGATATGCGGCACTGCCGCCCATCGAGGTCGGTGTTCTCTCGACCTACAAGGCGCGCGGGGAGGCTGCCGAGCAGCTGCTCGGCCGGCTCGCGGCAGACCATGGCGCGCGATGGTCCAACCGCTGGGATGGACACAAGCTTTCCATAGCTGGCGTCAGCAGCAGCTGCACCGCCGGCGCGGCCGGCGTGCTGCTCAACTGGATAAACGCCGCCTATCGGAAGCTGGATCAGGGGAGGACGGCATGAAGCTCTCCCCCCTGATGCTCGCGGCGCTGGATCTTCTGGCGCCCACGGGCACGGCGCGGCGGGTGCCGCGCGGCTGGCGCGTGCATGAGAGACAGGCCGACTTCATCGCGCCGGCGACCATGGATGCGCTGGAAACGCGCGGGCTGGTGGCGCCGCGCCAGGCCGGCGCCATGCGGGTCATCACCCGCGAGGGCCGGCAGGCACGGCAGGAAGGCGCGGGGAGGGCGGCATGAGCGTTCACACCTGCGATGGCCGCTACCACTTCAAGAACGGCAAGGTCTGGAAAGCTCCGACCGAGAAGATCCAGTCTGATGGCCGACGCTCGCTCTCGATAGGCTTCTCCGTGTGCCGCATCGAAGAGCACGTCTCAGGCGACGCGGGCCCGCGGATCGCGGCGGCTTTGAACCATGTGGAATTCGGCGATCCGTTGCCCAAGGAGCCATCCACATGACCCGCTCGACGCGCGTCCGCAAGCCGTTATCCTCGCCCCCCGTGCAGACGGGCAGGGGCGGGGGGTCCGCGATCATGGCGAAGCTCACCATACGCATTCCAAATGTCAGCTGGCGCGAGGGCCGGCCCCGGTTCAACCCGGGGCCCAAGCTCCGCAAGCTCGGCTACAGGGGCGAGGATTTGCGCCACCCCGGCGGCGCCTGGTTCACCCCGCAGGAAGCGGCGGAATGGGCGCAGGCGCGCGCCGACGAGGTCGCCGGCCGCCGCAGGGCGAAGGCGCAGACCGGCCGCCTGCCCGCCCTCCGTCGCCCGCGCCACCAGACCCTACAGGGGCTCGCGGACGAATGGTTCGAAAGCCCGAAGTTCAAGGGCGGCACCGTCAAGGGCAAGCGGGTGGAAGCGGGCCTCTCGCCCGTCACCTCGGCGGATTACAAGGGCAAGCTGGCGAGCCTGTGGAAATACGATCCCGCCCTTGGCCAGGAGCCGCCGCCGGCGATCACGCCGCAGCTGGCGCAGGCGATCTTCGACCGCATGTGGGAAGATCGCGGCCTCGCCGCCGCCCGCTCGGCCGTGGCGGTGCTCTCCTCCCTGTGGAAATGGGCCAAGGCGCGCGGGCGCGGCGGCATCAGCATCAATCCGTGGATCGGGCTGGAGAAGCCGATGCTGGAGCCGCGCCTGTGCGTGTGGGAAGACCACGAGATTGCCGCCATGGTCGCCGCCGCCGATGCCTGGGCGCGGCCGGAAATCGGCGACGCCGTGCTGTTCGGCCTGTTCACCGGCCAGCGGCAGAATGACCGGCTGGCCTATGAGCGCGCCGGCACGGACGATGCCAAGCGCCTGGTGTTCCGCCAGTCCAAGACCGGCGCCATCGTCGCCATCCCGGCGACGCCGCAGCTCGCCGCCAGGCTGGAAGCCGCCGAGCGCCGGCGTTTTTCCAAACCGCTTGTCGGCCGGCCGGAGGGCAAGGAGCCGCAGGCAGAGGCGGACGCACGCGCCCGTCGCCTCGTCATCGTGGACGAGACCGCCCGCCGCCCCTTCCTGCGCGACTGGTACAAGCATGTATTCACCAGGGTGCGCGAGGTCGCCGCGCGCGGCCTGGTCGAGAATGACGACGGCACCCTGCGCATCGGCCCGGAAAGGCCGAACGGCGGCGAGAACTGGCGGCTGCAGCCCTGCCCCTCGGTCGCCACCAAGCGCGACCAGGACCTGCGCGACACCGCCGTGACGTGGCTCGCAAGGGCAGGCTGCAACGAGCTGCAAATCGCCTCGATCACCGGCCACTCGCTGGCCTCGATCCACAACGTGCTCAAGCACTATCTGGCGCTGCACCCGGAGATGGCCGATACGGCGATCGGCAAGATGGTGGCGTGGATGGAACAGCGCGGCAGCGTGCTGTGACGACCGGGAAATCCCGTGTCCGTCGCATGCCGATTCATGGGGTCTGAGAACAAAGGTCGCACATGCGGTCGTACGACCCCCGGCGAAAGTCGCACGAGGCGTCGCATGTTCTCTAACCGTTCTTCTGGAAGACTTCGCTAACCCGTTGATATGTCTCGGGTTCGAGTGGTAGCGGGAGAGGGACTTGAACCCCCGACCCCAGGATTATGATTCCCGTGCTCTAACCAGCTGAGCTACCCCGCCACAACAAACCGGCCATCGATCCAGCGAGGGCCGACCTGCGAAGTGGCGCGATATAAGGAAGCGGCCCGGACGGTGTCAAGGCGGGAAAGCCGCCTTGGCCGCGATGCCCTCACCAATGTGCGGCGGCAGGCCGGCCTTCCAGCACTTCGACGAGGCGCCGGCGCGTGGCCGGGGTGGTGTCCGGCGGCAGGGCGTGGGGAGCGAAGACGCCGATCTCGGCGATCTCGCGATTCGGCACCCGCGCCGTGCCGCGCTCGAAACGCTCGACCACATAGACCGCGACATGGTCGCGGGCACCGAGATGGAGGTTCAGCAGCAGGCCGTGCAGCCGCGGCGGCTCCGTGGCCGTGACAGCGGTCTCCTCGAACAGTTCGCGCAGCAGCGCGGCCTCGGCGGTCTCGCCGGGGTCGACGGCGCCGCCGGGCAGGTGCCAGCCGGGCACATAGGTGTGGCGCAGCAGCAGCACCGCGCCATTCGCGTCGAGCACCACGGCGCGAACGCCCAATGTGACGCCGCGGGTCCAGCGGCCCCAGAGGTGGATGAGCCGCACCAGAAGCCGGCGCGAGGCCGGCATCGGCGCCGGTGCGGGCGCATGCGTTCCGGCAAGAGCATCGCCGCGCGTGCTTTCCTTCCCCCGCTCCGGGCTGGTATGGAGTGCCCCGTGTTTGTCCTTGCCCATGTCACCGACGCCCATCTTGGACCGCTGCCGCGCGCCCGCTTCGCCGAGCTGGCGGGCAAGCGGGCGCTTGGCGTGCTCAACTGGCGGCGGGGCCGCCAGCATCGATTTTCCATCGCCACGATCGACCTGCTGGTCGACGACATCAAGGCGATGGCGCCCGACCACATCGCGGTGACCGGCGACCTGGTGAATGTCGGCCTCGCCGCCGAATTCGCCACCGGGCTGAACTTCCTGAAGTCGCTCGGCGCCGGGCCGGACGTGACCGTCGTGCCGGGCAATCACGATGCCTATGTACGCTCGACCGCCCATCATTCGCTGCTCAACTGGGGCGACTACATGCGCGGCGACGGGGTGAATGGCGACGTCACCGACGAGAGCGCCTTTCCCTTCGTGCGCCGGCGCGGCGACATCGCCCTCGTCGGCGTCTCCTCCGCCATTCCCACCCGCCCCTTCATGGCGACGGGCAAGGTCGGGCGGGCGCAGCGCGAGCGGCTCGGCGCGGCGCTGGACGTGCTCGGCGCCGAGGGGCTGTTCCGTGTGGTGATGATCCATCACCCCCCCGCCGGCCTGCGCGCCGGCCACAAGCGGCTGATCGACGAGGCGGCGGTGCGCGAGGTGCTGGCCCGCCACGGCGCCGAGCTGGTCATCTGCGGCCATGACCATGTGCCCATGGTGGAGAGGATCCCGGGGCCGGATTCCGGGCTGATCCCGGTGGTCGAGGCGCCTTCCTTCGCCGCCGGGCCGGAAGACCGGCACTGGCCGGGCGGCTACCACCTCTACCGCATCGAGCGGGTGGCGGAGGGCGCGTTCCCCTGGCGCTGCACCATGGAGGCACGCGGCTTCCAGCGCGGCGACGCGGCGGTCGGCTCGCGCGGCACCCGGGTGCTCACGGAAGCGACAGGCGGGCGGTGATCTCGGGATAGAGGGCTATCGCCGCCACCATGGCCAGCGCCCCGAGAACGAGCCCGAGTAGGAAGGGCAGGGGGCCGCCGCGCCGGGCCTCCGGCTTCTCCGCCGCCGCGGCCGCCACGGCATGGTGCGGCGCCGGATGCGGCGTCGCCGCCTCCATCTCCGGTGGTGCGCCGATGCTGACCATGGCCTGTTCGCGGGCGATCAGCCGACGCGCGATGTAGCGCGTCACCGCGTCGACGATGTCGTTGGGATTGGTGCTCTCGGCCAGCACATGGCGGCCCGAGCGCGTATCCTGCAGGAAGCGGTAGGTGCGGCGGTCGCGGGCCAGCGTCACATGGGCCACCATGTCGATGAACAGGCGCGGAATCTCCCCGGGCATCAGGCCGCGGTCGAACAGGTCGACATGCTCCAGCGGCACCTGCGCGAAGACCGGGTCGAGCAGTTCGTTCAGCATGGACAGGCGGGCGAGGGTGGCGTCGCGCAGTTCGACGATGACGCCCGAACGCTCGGCCGCCTCCAGGCGGGCGGCGCGGATCGCCTCGCGCAGCGACAGGCCGGGCGTCTCGCCTCGCAGGCGCTCGTCGTCCATCGAAGTCGGTCCCCGTTGCCTGCCCGCCTGCTGTCGCCCCATCATGGCGCCGTCCGGTTAACGGGCCGTTCGCGGCGCCCCGGGGCTGTACCATCGCGCCCAAGCGATTATGAAGCGGGGCGGGCGCGTCGAACAGCGGCGCTGCGGGGGTGTTTCGCGGCGCGGCGCCTCCAGGCGCGGGCGGCATCGGGGACGGCATGTCGAGGGATTACGTGATACCGCCCGGCGTGGTGGCGGCGGAGGACTACGAGGCGCTGGCGCGCGGGCGGTTGAGCGAGGCGGCCTTCGCCTATTATGCCGGCGGCGCGGGCGACGAGACGACGCTGCGCTGGAACCGCGAGGCGTTCGAGCGGGTGCGGCTGGCCCCGCGCGTGCTTGCCAGCTTTACCGGCGGCGGCACCGGGCAGACCCTGTTCGGCCAGTCCTTCGCCCACCCCATACTGGTCGCGCCGACCGCCCATCACGGCCTCGCCGTGCCGGAGGCGGAGATCGCCACCGTGGTCGGGGCCGGCGGGGCGAAGGCCGGCATGGTGGCGAGCACCGAATCCGACGTCACGCTGGAGGAGATCGCCGGCGCCGCGCGTGCGCCGCTGTGGTTCCAGCTCTATATCCAGCACGATCGCGGCTTTACCGCCGACCTGGTGCGGCGGGCCGAGGCGGCGGGCTATGGCGCGCTGGTGGTGACGGTGGACGCCCCCGTCCACAGCCTGCGCAACCGCGAGCAGCGCGCGGGCTATCGCGGCCCCAAGCTCTCCGAGCACGCCAATCTGCGCGGCCTGCACACCAGTTACATCGCCGAGGCGGCTTTGGGCGAAAGCCTGATGTTCCGCGGCTTTCTCGACGTGGCGGCGCGCTGGGAGGACATCGCCTGGCTGCGCTCGCTCACCCTCCTGCCGATCCTACTCAAGGGCATCATGACGGCTGAGGACGCGGAAATCGCGCTCGCCCACGGCGTCGACGGGCTGATCGTCTCCAACCATGGCGGGCGGGTGCTGGACACCGTGCCGGCGAGCCTCGATGCGCTGCCCGCCGTGGTGCGGCAGGTGGCGGGGCGGGTGCCGGTGCTGATGGATGGCGGGATAAGGCGCGGCACCGACGTGCTGAAGGCGCTGGCACTGGGAGCCCGGGCGGTACTGGTGGGGCGGCCGTGCCTTTATGCGCTGGCGGTCGCCGGGCCGGCCGGCGTCGCCCATGTGCTGCACCTGCTGCGCTGCGAGTTCGAGGTGGCGATGGTGCTCACCGGCTGCCGCACGCTGGCCGACATCGGCCCGCAGGTGATCTGGCGGGATGATAGCGGGCCGGATCAGTAGAGCGTGGCGCGGTAGCGCTCCAGCATTTCCGCCTGCGTCTCGGCGGTGGCCATGCCGAGCTGGTCGCGCATGATCTCGCCCATGCTGGGCAGGCGCTCGCGCGGCAGGTGGCTGGCCGGGTCCCAGGCGCCCGAGCGCATCAGCGCCTTGGCGCAGTGGATATAGACCTCCTCCACCGCGATGCGCAGCACGGTGGCGGGCGCCTTCCCGTTCACAACGAAGCGGGCGAGCAGCTCCGCGTCGTCGCGGATTTCCGCCCGGCCGTTCACCCGCAGCGTCTCGTCGATACCAGGGATGAGGAACAGCAGGCCCACGGCGGGATTGTCGATCAAATTGGTCAGCGTATCGAGCCGGTTGTTGCCCGGCCGGTCGGGCAGCAGCAGGGTGACGGGGTCCTCGACGGTGACGAAGCCGGGCGCATCGCCGCGAGGGGTGACGTCGGCGCGCCCATCGGCGCCCATCGACGAGAGCATGACCAGCGGCGAGAAGCCGATGAAGGTGCGCGAATGCCCGTCAATGGCCGGCAGCACCTTGCGGCGGCTGCGCTCGCGCGCCTCGCCATAGAGCGCGCGCAGGTCTTCCAGACGGGTGATGGCGGCCATGATCTGTCCTCTCAGGTCTTCACGACGAGCTGCACCCGATCGGCGCAGAACCGGGCGCGCGAATACTGGATCGGCCGGCGCTGCGGGTCGCCGTTGATGGCATCCAGTACCATGACGGTGCGCCCGGCGGGGAGGGCGAGCAGGCGGCAATCCTCTGCGTCGGCGGGGCGGGCGGTGATCCGCGTCTCCAGCCGGCGGTAGTCGCCGAGGCCGAGCGTCTCCAGCGCCCGCGTCACCGAGCCGGTGGCGGCGACCAGAAGATCGAGATCGCGGCAGCGGCCGGCCTCGTACCAGTGCGAGGCGACGGTGATCGGCACGCCGTCGGCCTCGCGGATCATGTCGATCCGCAACACGGCTGCCCCGACCACGAGGCCGAGCGCCTGCGCGATCTCGGCCGAGGCGGGCTCGACGCGCGAGCCGATCAGCCGCCCGCTCGGGGCGCGCCCTTCGCGCGAGACGATCTCGGAGAAGCGGGTGCGGGCGCCGATCGGGTAGCGGATCGGCGGTTCCTTGACGAAGGTGCCGCGCCCCGGCGTCGCCTCGATCAGCCGACGCTCGGTGAGGTGGGCCAGCGCCCGGCGCAGCGTGTGGCGGTTCACCCCGAAGCGCTCCGCCAATTCGTTCTCGGTCGGCAGGCGGGCGCCGGCGACGAGGCGGCCCTCCGCGATATCCGCCTCGATGCGCTCGGCGATCTGCTTCCACAGCGAGACGCCGGTGCCGCGCGCCACGTCCTCGCCGGGTGGGGCTGCGGCGGGCGGCGTGTCGGTGGCGGGTGTCACGGTGGCCGGCGTCACGGCGCTGTCGTTGGTGGGGCTCATATTTTCACCGCGGTGCGAAAAACTACGCTTGCCTATTTGTATAGATGAATATACAAATCCGCCGAAATGTAAACGGCCTTTACGGCACGGCAGACGCGGATTTTCCCATGCAGTCTTCCCCGGTAGATTCCCGCGACGGCAATGCCTCGCACGCGGCGCGGCAAGGCGTGATGGCGCTGATGGCGCGGGCGGAGCGGGGCGAACTGGACGGCGCGCTGGCGCGGCTCGCCCCTGTACCGGCCGCTTCCGACCTCAAGCCGCCGGAAGTCGGGCTGGTGATGCTGCGCGGCCGGACCGGCGGCGACGGCGCTCCGTTCAATCTCGGCGAGGCGACGGTGGCGCGCGCCGCCATACGGCTGGAGGGTGGCGCCAGCGGCTTCGCCTACCGCCTCGGGCGCGACGTGAAGGCGGCGCGCACGGCCGCCATTCTCGACGCCCTCTGGCAGGACGCCGCCCGCCGCGGGGCGGTGGAGGAAGCGCTCGCCCCGCTGCGGGCGCGGCTTTCCACTGAGGCGGCCACGGTGCGCGCTGAGACGGCGGCCACCAAGGTCGACTTCTTCACCCTCGTGCGCGGAGAGGATTGAGATGTCCGGCACCTCTCCAGACGATACCCTAACGCCTTGCCTCGCCACCGGATTCGACGATCCTGTGATGGATGGGCAGGCCACCTTCCGCGCCGCCATGTGGGCGTTGTCGCGGCCGGGGCGCATCGAGCCGGTCACGCCTTCGCTTACCCCGCCGGCCCCGCTCTCGCCCGAGGCGGCGGCGCTGGTGCTGGCCCTGTGCGACTACGAGACCCCGCTTTGGCTGGACCCGGCGCTGGCCCTTGTGCCTGATGTGGCGGCGTTCCTGCGCTTTCACACCGGCGCGCCGATTGTCGGGGACGCCCGCGAGGCACGCTTTGCGCTGATCGCCGAACCCGTTGAAATGCCGGACTTTTCCGATTTCGCGCAGGGCACGCCGGACTTTCCCGACGCTTCCGCCACGCTGATCGTGCAGGTGCAAGGCTTTGGCGGCGGGCTGGTGCTGGAGGGGCCGGGGATCAAGGGCCGCACCGCGTTCGGCGCGGCGCCGCTGCCGGCCGATTTCATCGCCCGCATGGCGGCCAATCGCGCGCTGTTTCCGCTCGGGGTCGATCTTCTGCTGGCGGGGGCGGGCGGCGTCGCCGGCCTGCCGCGTTCCGTGACCGTGAAGGAGGGCTGAGCGATGTATGTGGCGGCCAAGGGCGGCGAGAAGGCCATCCGCAACGCGCACGCGCTGCTCGCCAAGCGCCGGCGCGGCAACACGAATCTGCCCTCGATCACGCTCGACCAGATCGCCCAGCAGCTCACTTTGGCGGTGGACCGGGTGATGGCGGAGGGCTCGCTCTACGACGTCGAGCTGGCGGCGCTGGCGGTGAAGCAGGCGCGCGGTGACCTGATCGAGGCGATCTTCCTGATCCGCGCCTTCCGCACCACGCTGCCGCGCTTCGGCTATGCCAGGGCGCTCGACACCGCGCGGATGCTGGTGCGCCGGCGCGTCTCGGCGACCTACAAGGACCTGCCGGGCGGGCAACTGCTGGGGCCGACCTTCGACTATACCCACCGGCTTCTGGATACCTCTCTCGGCGTGGCCGATGAGGCCGAAGGGGTGGCCGATCAGACCGATCAGGCCGGTGAGGCCGAGGCACCCGTCGCCATGCCGCGCGTCACCGACCTGCTCGGGCAGGAGGGGCTGATCGAGGGCGCGCCGGCGGACGACGGTTCCGAGCCCTTCGACATCACCCGCGCGCCGGTCTCCTTTCCGGTCGACCGCTCGACCCGGCTGCAGACGCTGGCGCGCGGCGACGAGGGCTATCTGCTGGCGCTCGGCTATTCCACCCAGCGCGGCTATGGCCGCTCGCACCCCTTTGTCGGCGAGATCCGCTTCGGCGATGTCGAGGTGATGTTCGAGGCGCCGGAACTCGGCTTCGAGGTCTCGCTCGGCACGGTGCAGGTCACCGAGTGCCAGAGCGTCAATCAGTTCAAGGGCTCGGCGACCACGCCGCCGCAGTTCACCCGCGGCTATGGCCTGGTCTTCGGCCAGTGCGAGCGCAAGGCGATGTCGATGGCGCTGGTGGAGCGGGCGCTGCGCTGGGAGGAACTGGGCGAGGAGCCCGGCGCCCCGGCGCAGGACGAGGAATTCGTGCTCTCCCATAGCGACAACGTGCAGGCGACCGGCTTCGTCGAGCACCTCAAGCTGCCGCACTATGTGGATTTCCAGGCCGAACTCGACCTGGTGCGCCGGATGCGGGCCGAGCAGGCGGCCGAGATGAAGGAAGCGGCGGAATGAACGCCCAGGCCGCCGGGGGCATGCCCGAAATCACCTACAACTTCGCCTATCTCGACGAGCAGACCAAAAGAATGATCCGCCGGGCGATCCTCAAGGCGATCGCCGTGCCCGGCTATCAGGTGCCGTTCGCCGCCCGCGAAATGCCGATGCCCTATGGCTGGGGAACGGGGGGCGTGCAGGTGACCGCCGCCGTGCTGGGGCCGGACGACGTGCTCAAGGTCATCGACCAGGGCGCCGACGACACCACCAATGCGGTGGCCATTCGCGGCTTCTTCGAGAAGACGGCGCGGGTCGCCACCACCACCTCGACGCAGGCGGCGACGCTGATCCAGACCCGCCACCGGGTGCCGGAGACGCCGCTGCGCGAGAACCAGATCCTCGTCTACCAGGTGCCGATCCCCGAGCCGCTGCGCTTCCTGGAGCCGCGCGAGACGGAAACGCGCCAGCTGCACGCACTGGCCGAATACGGCCTCATGCATGTGAAGCTCTATGAGGATATCGCCCGCCACGGCCACATCGCCACCACCTATGCCTACCCGGTGGAAGTGGCGGGGCGCTATGTGATGGACCCCTCGCCGATCCCGAAATTCGACAATCCCAAGCTTGACGATTGCCCCGCGCTGCAATTGTTCGGCGCCGGGCGGGAGAAGCGCATCTACGCCATTCCCCCGCACACGCGGGTGCGCTCGCTCGATTTCGAGGACCACCCGTTCAGGGTGCAGCGCTTCGCCCAGTCCTGCGCGCTGTGCGCGGCGAGCGGGGTCTATCTCGACGAGGTGATCCTCGACGACAAGGGCGGGCGGATGTTCGTGTGCTCCGACACCGATTACTGCAACGGAAGGCAGGAGGCGGGGCATCGCGGCGAGATGGCGGGGGAAGGGGCATGAGTGCGCTCTTTACCGATCCTCCTTCGAGGCCGGGCTTTGCCCGGCACCTCAGGATGACGGCTGTTTTCCGTCATCCGGGGATGACGGTTGTCCTCCGTCACCCGGGGATGACGGCTGTCCTCCGCCACCCGGGGATGGCGGCCGTTTTCCGTCATCCGGGGATGGCCCCGCACCAACGGAACAACGTCATCCTGAGGTGCGAGCGCAGCGAGCCTCGAAGGATGCAGCTTTGCCGCGCGCTCCACGCGAAGGGTGACTTCTCATGATCGAACACCCGCTCCTCGTCGCCGAGGGTCTTTCCAAGAATTACGGCCCCCGTATCGGCTGCCGCGACGTGTCGCTGGAGGTCCATCCCGGCGAGGTGCTGGCGGTGGTCGGCGAATCGGGCTCGGGCAAGTCGACCCTGCTCGGCCTGCTCTCCACCGAATTGGCGCCGAGCGCCGGCCGCGTCTCCTACCGGCTGCGCGACGGGCGGCTGGCCGACCTCGCCGGCCTCGGCGCGGCGGAAAAGCGCCTTCTGATGCGCACCGACTGGGGTTTCGTGCGGCAGAACCCGGCGGACGGGCTGCGCATGGCGGTCTCGGCCGGCGGCAATGTCGGCGAGCGGCTGATGGCGGTCGGCTGGCGCCACTATGGCAACATACGCGACGAGGCGATCGACTGGCTGGCCAAGGTCGAGATCGACGCCGACCGGGTGGACGACGACCCGCGCGCCTTTTCCGGCGGCATGCGCCAGCGCCTGCAGATCGCCCGCAATCTGGTGACGCGCCCGCGCCTCGTCTTCATGGACGAGCCGACCGGCGGGCTCGACGTCTCGGTGCAGGCGCGGCTGCTGGACCTGATCCGCGGGCTGGTGGCGGAACTCGGGCTGGCGGTGGTCATCGTCACCCACGACCTCGCGGTGGCCCGGCTGCTCTCGCACCGCATGGTGGTGATGCGGCACGGACGGGTGATCGAGACCGGCATCACCGACCAGGTGCTGGACGACCCGCGCGAGCCCTATACGCAACTGCTCGTGTCCTCGGTGCTGGCGGCGTGAGGGGGGCGTGAACGTGGGTCCCGTTCCCCGGCCAAGCGAAGCGCCGGCAAAGCCGGTGCGCAGCGCGAGCCGGGGCCCAGCCTCTCGTGCCGTCGCACGGCGCTGCGTGACGCCGCCGAAGCCGCCGTCGCCTGCTGCGCAGGAATTTTTCGCTGGGTCCCGGCGCGGCGCTCCGGCTACGCCGTCGCTGGGCCGGGACACGGCCGCGCCCTCCACCCTGCTATCGCCAACGGTTCGCGGGAAGACATGCACATGAACACCCCCCTCCTCAAAGTCTCCGGCGTCGCCAAGACCTTCGTGCTGCATCTGCGCGAGGGAGCGCGGCTGCCAGTGGTGAACGGCGCCGGCTTCGAGCTGTTCGCCGGCGAATGCGTGGCGCTGGGCGGGCCCTCCGGCGCGGGCAAGAGTTCGCTCTTGAAGATGGTCTATGGCAATTACCGCGTCGATGCCGGCGCGATCCGCGTGCGTGATGGCGAGGAAATGGTGGATGTCGCCAGCACCTCGCCGCGCCGGCTGATCAAGCTGCGCGACACCACCATGGGCTATGTCAGCCAGTTCCTGCGGGTGATCCCGCGCGTCGGCGCCCGCGACGTGGTGGCCGAGCCGCTGATCCATGACGGCGTGCCGGCGCAGGAAGCGGTGGCGCGGGCGGGGGCGCTGCTCGCCCGGCTGAATCTGCCGGAACGGCTGTGGGCCCTGCCGCCGGCCACCTTCTCGGGCGGCGAGCAGCAGCGGGTGAACATCGCCCGCGGGCTGATCGCCCATCGCCCGCTCTTGCTGATGGACGAGCCGACCGCCTCGCTCGACGCCGCCAACCGCACTGTGGTGGTGGAACTGATCGAGGAGAAGAAGCGCGCCGGCGTCGCCATTCTCGGCATCTTCCACGATGCCGAGGTGCGCGAGGCGGTGTGCGACCGGGTGATCGACGTCACCGATTTCGCCAAGGCGGCGGCGTGAACGGCGTGGCGTGAGGACAACATGAACGAGACCGTCTATGCCAATGCGAGGCTGGTGCTGGAGGACGCGGTGGTCGAGGGCCATCTCGTCGTGCGCGACGGGCTGATCGCCGAGATCGGCGAAGGCGCCGCGCCGCGTTCGGCGGTGGACATGGGCGGCGACCATGTGCTGCCCGGCTTCGTCGAACTGCACACAGACCATGTCGAGGGCCATCTCTACCCGCGCCCGCGGGTGATCTGGAACGCCTTCGCGGCGGTCACCGCCTATGACGCGCAGATCGCCGCCTCGGGCATCACCACCGTGTTCGATTCACTGCGGGTGTGGCCGGACAAGCGGGCCGTGGGCATGGACGGCGACGCGCCGCTGCTCTCGGCGACGCTGCGGGCGGCCGGGGAGGCGGGCGTGCTGCGGGCGGAACATTTCGTGCATCTGCGCTGCGAGGTGGCGGCCGACGGCGTGGTGGAGGAGACCGAAGCGCTGATCGAGAGCGCCGGGGTACGGCTGATCTCGCTGATGGACCACACGCCGGGGCAGCGCCAGTTCGCCACCGTCGAGCAGTTCCGCAGCTACTACAAGAAGAAGGGCGGCATGAGCGACGCGGAGCTGGATTTGGTCGTCGCCGACCGGATGGAGTCGCACACGCACCATGCCCGCCCGAACCGGGCGCGGCTGGTGGCGATGGCGCGGGCCTCGGGCATCGTGCTGGCGAGCCATGACGACGCCACCGAGGCGCATGTCGCCGAGGCGGTCGCGGACGGCGTCGCCATTGCCGAATTTCCCACCACCGACCGTGCGGCGGACGGCTCGCACCGTGCGGGCATCCGGGTGCTGATGGGGGCGCCGAACATCGTGCGCGGCGGCTCGCACACCGGCAATGTCGCCGCCGAGAGCCTGGTGCGGCGCGGCGTGCTCGACATTCTCTCCTCCGACTACGTGCCGGGCAGCCTGCTGCTGGCGGTGTTCGACCTGCCGGCGCGGACCGGCGTCATCACCCTGCCGCAGGCGGTGGCGATGGTGAGCGCCAACCCGGCGGCGGCGGCGGGGCTTGCCGATCGCGGCCGGCTGGCGCCGGGCCTGCGCGCGGATTTCGTCCGGGTCTCCGATGCCGGAGCCGGGCCGGCGGCGCGGGCGGTGTGGCGGCAGGGAGAGCGGATCGCGTGAACGAGAAGGCCACCATCGAGGCGGCGGCCCCGGGGCCGAAGCTGGGACCCGGCCTGCTGGTGCTGGTGGTCGGCCCCTCCGGCGCCGGCAAGGACACGCTGCTCGCCTATGCCCGCGAGAGGCTGGCGGGGCGCGACGACATCCGCTTCGCCCGCCGCCGCATCACCCGCCCGGCCGACGCCACCGAGGACCATGTCAGCGTTGATGCGGCGGCGTTCGCGCTGGCGGTGGAACTGGGGCGCTTCCCGCTGCACTGGCAGGCCAATGGCCTGAGCTACGCGCTGGGCGAGGAAGTCGCGCAGGATATCGCGCACGGGCGGATCGTCGTCGCCAACGGCTCGCGCGCCGCGGTGCCCGAGGCGCGGGCGCGTTTCGCCCGGGTGAAGCTGGTGCATGTCACCGCCCCGACCGAGATTCTGGCGGCCCGCATCGCCGCGCGCGGGCGCGAGAGCGCCGACGAGGTGCTGGCCCGGCTGAAGCGCGAGCCGCCGCTGGACGGCCCGCCGGATTTGCGCATTCTCAATGTCGATGGCGTCGACGCCGCCGGCGAACGGCTGGCCGCGTTTTTGCGGGGGCTGTGAGGGGGCGGACGATGGCCCATGCGGGGGCGTCCGAGCGCTTGTTTTTAGCGAAGTGCCGTTGAATTCGCCGCCATTGGCAGTGTAAATGAGTGTCACTTCAATTGACGGGCGCGCCCGTCTCCGACGGCCCGGGTCGTTGCCTTTTCCGATGTAGTCAAGAGGGTGGCATGGCCGACAATACTTTTCCCGGTGTCCAGGCTTTTCTCAATGTCCAGGTGTTGAGGGCGGTCGCGGCCGCATCGGTGGCCTTTTATCATCTTCAGGCCATGCTTGCCGGCATCCATGACCTGTTCGATATGCATTTTCCCGCCATTGGCGTCGATGTTTTCTTCGTCATATCAGGGTTCGTGATGTTCATCTCGAACCGCAACATGGACAAGAGCGCCCTGACATTTATTGTCCTGCGTCTTTTTCGGATCGTGCCGCTGTACTGGATCGCCACACTGGTGATAGTCGCGTTCTATTTTGTGGGATTCAGGCCGAACGGTTTGATGATATTCGATTTTGAAATTCTTCTTAAGTCCCTCTTCTTCATCCAGTCTGAATTTGAAAACGGACGGTACGATCTGATCCTGTCACTCGGCTGGACGTTGATTTTCGAGCTGTTCTTCTATGTGGTCCTGTCCATCCCACATTTCCCAAGTAAGGCGCTGATTTCGCTGTCCTGACCATTATATTTCCT
>NZ_JAHBGC010000016.1 GCF_018390645.1 Ancylobacter dichloromethanicus | reverse complement strand
GGCCGGCGCCGCGCAGGGCGGCCGCGCCACCCGCCGGCCCCGGCGCCCTGTCGCGGCGGCCGGCACGCCAATATTGACCGCCGGCCGCCAATCGATAGAATTGCCACCATCGGGTGCCGCCCCCGCAAGGGCGGCACGCTTCGTTTTGGGGCAGGCGTAAACCAGTCGGGTACGCCTCAAGCTTGAGAGAGGGAGGGGCGCGGTGATCACCCCCATCCTGCCGACCTATAATCGTGTCGACCTGGTCTTCGAGCGGGGCGAAGGCGCCTGGCTGTTCACCCGCGACGGCGAGCGATATCTCGACTTCACCGCCGGCATCGCGGTGAATGTGCTCGGCCATGCCCATCCCCATCTCGTCGCGGCGCTGACCGAGCAGGCCGGCAAGCTCTGGCACCTGTCCAACCTGTTCCGCATCGAGGGCGGCGAGCGTCTTGCGGCCCGGCTCGTCGCGGCGACCTTCGCCGACACCATGTTCTTCACCAATTCCGGCGCGGAAGCGCTGGAGTGCGCCATCAAGATGGCCCGCAAATACCATTCGGTGAATGGCCAGCCCGGACGCGCCCGCATCATCACCTTCGAGGGCGCCTTCCACGGCCGCACGCTGGCGACCATCGCCGCCGGCGGCAACCCGAAATATCTGGAGGGCTTCGGCCCGGCCATGCCCGGCTTCGACCAGGTGCCGTTCGGCGACCTCGACGCGGTGAAGGCGGCCATCACCCCCGAGACCGGCGCCATCCTCATCGAGCCGGTGCAGGGCGAGGGCGGCGTGCGCGCGGCGCCGTGGGCCTTCCTGCGCGAATTGCGGGCGCTGTGCGACCAGCACGGCCTGCTGCTCATCCTCGACGAGGTGCAGTGCGGCGTCGGACGCACCGGCAGGTTCTTCGCCCATGAATGGGCCGGCATCACCCCGGACATCATGGCGGTGGCCAAGGGCATTGGCGGCGGCTTCCCGGTCGGCGCCTGCCTCGCCACCGAAGAGGCGGCTAAGGGCATGACGGCGGGCACCCATGGCTCGACCTATGGCGGCAACCCGCTCGCCATGAGCGTCGCCAATGCCGTGCTCGACGTGGTGCTGGCCGACGGCTTCATGGACCAGGTGCTCGCCACCTCCACGCGCCTGCGCCAGCGCCTCGCCGAATTGCGCGACCGCCGCCCGGCGGTGATCGCCGAGGTGCGCGGCGAGGGCCTGCTGCTCGGCCTGCGCACCGTGGTGCCGAACACCGACCTCATCGTCGCCATGCGGGCCGAGGGCATGCTCGCCCCGTCAGCGGCGGAGAACGTCGTGCGCCTGCTGCCGCCGCTCACCATCGGCGAGGCGGAAATCGACGCGGCGTTCGACAGGCTCGATGCCGCCTGCGCGCGGATCGAGGCGGGGCTGAAGGCCGACACCGCGAAGGGAGCGGCGGCATGAACGCGATCAACGGGGCGCATGGCGGCGCGGTGAAGCATTTCCTCGATCTCGACCAGCTCCCCTCGGGCGAGCTGCGCGCGGTGATGGAGCTGTCCAAGGACCTCAAGAGCCGCCGCCGCGAAGTGGCGCTGGAAAAACCCTTCGCCGGCAAAGTTCTGGCCATGGTGTTCGACCAGCCCTCCACCCGTACCCGCATCTCGTTCGATGTCGCGATGCGCCAGCTCGGCGGCGAGACCATCATGCTGACCGGGGCCGAGATGCAGCTCGGGCGCGGCGAGACCATCGCCGACACCGCCCGGGTGCTCTCGCGCTATGTCGACGCGATCATGATCCGCATCCTCGACCACGCCGCGCTGGCCGAGCTGGCAGCCCACGCCACCGTGCCGGTCATCAACGGCCTGACGCGCGACTCCCACCCCTGCCAGGTCATGGCCGACGTGCTCACCTTCGAGGAGCATCGCGGGCCGATCGCGGGCCGCACGGTGGCCTGGACCGGCGACGCCAACAACGTGCTGGTGTCCTGGGTGCACGCCGCCCAGCGCTTCGATTTCGCCCTCAACGTCGCCACCCCGCCCGAACTCGCGCCGCGCCCGGCGCTGGTCGACTGGGTGCGCAGGAGCGGCGCCAAGGTGACCTTCGGCCACGAGGCCGAGGCGGCGGTCGAGGGCGCGGACTGCGTCGTCACCGACACCTGGGTGTCGATGGGCGACGCCGAGGCCGAGCGCCGGCACAACCTGCTCAAGCCCTATCAGGTCAATGGCGCGCTGATGCGCCGGGCGGCCCGCGACGCGCTGTTCATGCACTGCCTGCCGGCCCATCGCGGCGAGGAAGTCACCGACGAGGTGATGGACGGCCCGCAATCGGTGGTTTTCGACGAGGCGGAGAACCGGCTGCACGCGCAGAAGGGCATCCTCGCCTGGTGCCTGGAAGGCGCCGGCGGCTGAGACCATCCCGGGGGCGGCCATGCGCGGCAGCCATGCGCGGCCCTCGCAGAGTTCCCTTCGGGCTCCTATATGGGCGGGCGACATGACAACACATTCCCACTCCCCCTCCCCTTCGCCCGACGCCCGCGCGCCCGATCCGCGCGCGGTGGACGACCGCATCACCCCCTTCCACATTGACGGTCTCGATGTGCGCGGGCGCGTCGTGCGCCTCGGCGCCAGCCTCGACGCCGTGCTGGCCCATCACGACTACCCCCCGGCGGTGAAGCGCCTGCTCGGCGAGGCGGTCGCGCTCACCGTGCTGCTCGGCTCGACGCTGAAGATCGAGGGCCGCTTCATCCTGCAGACCCGCACCGACGGCCCGGTCGACCTGCTGGTGGTGGATTTTTCCGCCCCGCAGGACGTGCGCGCCTATGCCCGCTTCGATGCGGAGCGGCTCGACGCCATGCGGGGCGCCCTGCCCGCCGGCGCCGGCTTCGACAGCGGTGCCCTGCTCGGGCACGGCCATCTCGCCATGACCATCGATCAGGGGCTCAGCGTCAACCGCTATCAGGGCGTCGTCGCGCTGGAAGGCGGCGGGCTGGAAGCGGCCGCGCACCAGTATTTCACCCAGTCCGAGCAGATCCCGACACGGGTGCGGCTCGCCGTGGCGGAAGAGATGCGTCCGGGCGGCGCCCCCTCCTCCTGGCGCGCCGGCGGGCTGATGGTGCAGTTCCTGCCCACCGAGGGCGGCCGGGTGCGCCCGGTGGACCTGCCGCCGGGCGACGCGCCGGAAGGCACCGAGATCCCCGAGGCGCAGGAGGACGATGCCTGGGTCGAGACGCTGTCGCTGATGGGCACGTTGGAGGATGTGGAACTCGTCGACGCCGAGCTTTCCAGCGAGCGGCTGCTGTTCCGGCTGTTCCACGAGCGCGGCGTGCGGGTGTTCGACGCCGGCAGCGTGGTCGCCAAATGCTCCTGCTCGCGCGACCGGGTGATGAACGTGCTCGCCAGCTTCACCCGGGAAGAGCGCACCAGCCTGGTCGAGGACGGCAAGATCGCCGTCACCTGCGAGTTCTGCGGCCGCACCTACGATTTCAAGGCCGAGGAGATCGTGGACGTGGACACAGACGGCGAGGCGTGATTGCGCCCGGCGGGGGTACTCCGCCGGGCCGCGCCGCTTCAGAACGCGCGATTGATTGAGATCGCCACGGCCTGCGTCGTCAGGCTGCCGGAATAGTTGCCGCTCAGGATCCCCACATCGTCATAGCCGTCGGTGGAGCTGGAGAACGGGGTCGAGAACGAGCCGCTGTAATCCGCCGTTCGGGCGTAGGTGTAGTTGACGTCGACGAACCATTGCGGCGTGAAGAAATAGGTCAGGCCGACCGTGACCGCCCCGCCGAACACCCATTCCTCGCTCGAAAAGTTGCTCGGCGCGCCCGTCACGTCCACATGCTGGCCGTTGATCTCGGCGAAGCCGATCACGCCATCAAGGTTCGACTCCACCCGCGACACGGTCGGGCCGGCACCGGCATAGACGAACATCTTCTCGTAGGAGCGCCCGATGAACGGCACGAAGCTGATCTGGTGGGTGATCCGCGTCTCATAGGAATGCACCACGACATTGCCGCCGAAGCTGGTGGACGGGTCATCGGTCAGATTCTCATACCCGCCGGATTGCGGCACGGGAAGATTCGCGACACTCGAACTGGCGTCCAGATAGCCGTAGGTGAACTTCGCGCCCCACAACCAGTCGCTGCCGTCAAAGTGCCGGAAGCCGCCGAACTGCACGATCGGCGCCAGTCGCCCATCGCTGCCGAAGCCGGGATCGGTGGACCCCCCGGCCGCGCCCACGGCGACGGGAACGCCTCCCTGCGAGATTTCCGAGACGCCCTGCGCGTAGAGATAAGGATCGTTGAAGCTGGTCGAGCCGAAGCCCCCGCCCACGCCCAGGAACAGCGCCTCGAACGGCACGGTGGAAGCACTCGCCGGCGCTTTCGTGACCAAGGCCGCCGATTCCGGGCTCGCAGTGTCTGCGGCTACGACCGGGGCTGTGAGGCCGACGAGAGCCGCGAGAACCCCCGCAGCAGCGGGAAGGGTCTTCATGTCGCCGTCTCCTTGAGCCCGTGGCCCCTGTCGTAAAGACGCACTCAGTCAGCGGCGCGCCCGCGCCATCGCCCCGGCCACATGACGCACGGGCGCGAAGGGAGGCGGGCGAATCGGTTGTCGAATGGATTTGCGCAACGATAGGCGCACGCAACCAGAGCACGCGCAAGCGGCGCCTAGGGTCTTTTCGCGGCACGCCCGTTCAGCAGGAACACTGGATTATTGTTCTGACGCATCTTTCGCGCGAACTGGACCCACTTCGCTCGAAAATGCCCTACCCCGCGCACTCCGCGATCAGGCCCTTGAGGAAGCGCTCGCACGCCCTCAGCTGGCTGACCTCGATATATTCGTCCGGCTTGTGCGCCTGGTCGATCGAGCCCGGGCCGCAGATGATGGTGGGGATGCCCTGCGCCTGGAAATGCCCGCCCTCGGTGCCATAGGCCACCGTATAGGTGCGGTTCTGGCCGGCGAGGCGCAGCGCCAGCGTTTCCGCCTCCGATCCCGTCTGCGGGCTGAGCGGGGGCACCTTGTAGACGAAGTCGGTGGTGATCGCCGCCTCCGGTGCGGTCTCGCGCAGCCGGGGCAGCACGTTCGCGCGGCCGAAGCGCTCCAGCCGGTCCAGCAGCACGGTCTCGTCGAGGCCGGGCAGGCCGCGCACGTTCCAGCGGATGGCGCATTCGCGCGGCACGATGTTGCCGGCGGTGCCGCCATTCACCACCGTCACCTGCAGCGTGGTGTTGGGCGGGTCGAAGCGGCCGGAGGGATCGCCGGCCGCGACCAGCTCGGCGCGCATGCGGTCGAGTTCGCCGATCAGTTCGGCGGCGGCGAAGATGGCGTTGGCGCCGAGCTGCGGCATCGAGGAGTGCGCCTCGCGCCCGGTCACCGTGGTGACATAGGCGATGCCGGATTTGTGGGCGTCCACCACCCGCATCGAGGTCGGCTCGCCGACGATGCAGGCGCGGGGCAAGGGCAGGTCGTCCCCCAGCCGGCGCACCGCCGGCACCACGCCGGTGCAGCCGATCTCCTCGTCATAGGACACCAGCAGGTGGATCGGCGTCGCCAGCTTCGCCGCCAGCATCTGCGGCACCTGCGCGAGGCAGCAGGCCAGAAACCCCTTCATGTCGCAGGCGCCGCGGCCATAGAGCCGGTCGTCCTTCGGCGTCAGCGTGAAGGGGTCGGTGCTCCAGGGCTGGCCGTCCACCGGCACCACGTCGGAATGGCCGGAGAGACATACCCCGCCGACGCCCGCCGGGCCTATGGTGGCGAACAGGCTGGCCTTGTCGCCGGCCGCGCTCGGCACCAGCGTGCTCTCGATGCCGAAGGCGCCGAGATAGTCGCGCACGAAGGCGATGAGGTCGAGATTGGAGTTGCGGCTCGTCGTGTCGAAGGCGACCAGATAGGCCAGCAGTTCCTCGGTCGTCGTACGTGCGGCCAGCATCTGGAATCCCCGTCGCGAAAAGAGCTTCACCATAACGGGTTATGCTGCAGCGCCCAACTAGAGCCCTTTCCGATCGGGGGGAATCACCGATCGATCAGAAAGTGCTCTGCAATCAATAAGCTGGAGCATTTTCGCGTCGCGAAAGTCTGTCAACTTTCGTGGAAAATGCTCTAGCGCCGCCAGAAACTCGGCAGCAGGAGCACGAGAACGGTGAACAGTTCCAGCCGGCCGACCAGCATGGCGAAGGACAGCAGCCAGATCACGCTGTCGGGCAGGCCGCCGAAGTTCTGCGCCGGGCCGACCACCGGGCCGAGGCCCGGCCCCACATTCGCCAGCGCGGTGATCGCGGCGGAAAACGAGGTGATGAGGTCGAAGCCCAGCAGGTTGATGGCGATGCCGATCAGCATGAAGCTGGCGAGATAAAGGAAGGCGAAGGACAGCACCGAGGCCACCACATCGTCGCCGATCGGCTTGCCGCCATAGAGCACCGGGAACACGCCGTGGGGATAGATGACGCGCTTGAGATGCTGCATCAGCGACGAGCCGAGAATGGCGATACGAAAACTCTTCATGCCGCCCGCCGTCGAGCCGGTGCAGGCGCCGAGAAACATCACCACGAAAAAGAGCGCCTCGGTCGGCGTGCCCCAATTGGTGTAGTCCGCCGCCACGAAGCCGGTGGTGGACATCAGCGACACCACGGTGAACAGGGCGAGCCGCAGCGCCGTCTCGCCCGCGTTTATCCCCCCGCTCACCTGCTGGAAGGTCGAGATGACGGCGAACAGCGCCACCAGCGCCAGGAACAGCCGCACCTCCGGATTGGCGAACAGCCGGCTGAAATCGCCCGCCAGCACCCGGACATAGAGCACGAAGGGCAGCGAGCCGGAGAGCATGAAGAAGATCGCCGCATACTCGATGGCGGGGCTGTCGAAATAGCCGATCGAGGCGTCGTGGGTGGAGAAGCCGCCGGTCGAGATGGTCGCCATGGCGTGGGCGACGGCGTCGAACACGCTCATGCCGCAGAAGGCATAGGTGAGCGCGCAGGCGAAGGTCAGGAACAGGTAGCTGGCGAGAATGCCCTTGGCCATCTGCGCCGCGCGCGGCAGCAGCTTTTCCGATTTGTCGGAGGATTCGGCGCGGAACAGCTGCATGCCGCCGATCCGCATCATCGGCAGCAGCGCCATCGCCATGACGATGATGCCGATGCCGCCATACCAGTGCAGGAAGGCGCGCCAGATCAGCAGGCCGGGCGGGCGATGGTCGAGGCCGGAGATCACCGTCGCGCCGGTCGTGGTCAGCCCGGACATCGCCTCGAAATAGGCGTCGGCCAGCGACAGGTCGGTCTCCGCCCACATGAACGGGATCGCCGCGAAGGCCGAGAGCAGCACCCAGCTCGCCGTCGTCAGCACGAAGGCCTGCCGCAGCGACAGCTTTTCCACCTCGCTCGACCGCCCGGCCAGCCACAGCGACAGGCCGACGAAGACGGTGATGACGGCGGAGGCGGCATAGACGAGGAAATCGCCGCGGCCGGCGACGAAGTCGACCAGCGCCGGAATCATCATCGTTGTGCCGAGAACGGCGAGCAGGACGCCGAGAATGGCGGCGATCGGGCGAAAGTCGATCACGGGATCAGAAGACCGTTCGGCGCGGCGGGAAGCTCACGGCGTGGAAGCTGCCGCCACCATAGCTGCTTCGCCGGGACGCCGAAAGCGCCCTTGGCATCGCGCGGGCAGGCTCAGTTCAGCGTGCGCGCCTCGCCCGGCACATCGAGCGAGAACGCCGGCACCTCGGCCTCGAAGGCCTCGCCGCCCTGAGTCACCAGACCGTAGCTGCCTTCCATGATGCCGGTCGAGGTCGGCAGCGGCACGCCGCTGGTATATTCGAAATGCGCCCCCGGCGGCAGCACCGGCTGCTCGCCGACCACGCCGGCCCCGCGCACCTCCTGCACCCGGCCGAGCGCGTCGGTGATCACCCAGCGGCGCGATTTGAGCTGCACCGTATCGACGCCGAGATTCACGATCTCGACCGTGTAGGCCCAGAAATACTGGCTGCGCTCGGGGTCGGAGCGTTCAGGCGCGAAGCGGGGCGTCACCGTCACCTGCACGCCTTTCGTCGTCGCCCGATACATGCCGGCTCTCCTGCCGCCTCCCGAATCGCCCAAGCGTCACTCCTCGCAAGTCCCCCCAATGAAAGGCTTCCGGCCCGCGAGGGCAAGGCGGGGGCGGGTCACGCCTGCGTTTTTCGTGGCCGCCCGCTACCGTCTCACACCGCCTTGAGGGCGCGGGCGATGTCGTCGGTGAGGTCGTCGACATGCTCCAGCCCGACCGAGAGCCGCACCATGCCCTCGAAAATGCCCATCTCCGCCCGCGCCTCGGGCGAGAAGCGCTGGTGCGTCGTGGTCGCGGGATGAGTGACCAGGCTCTTGGCGTCGCCCAGATTGTTGGAGATGCGCACCACCTTGAGCTGGTTGAGGAAGCGGAACGCCCCCGCCTTGCCGCCCTCGACCTCGAAGGTCACCAGCGTGCCGCCGCCCCGCATCTGGCGCTTCGCCAGCTCATACTGGGGATGGTCCTCGCGCCAGGGGTAGAGCACCCGGGTGATGCCGCCCAGCCCCGCGAGCCGGTCGGCCAGCGTCGCCGCGCTGGTCTGCGACCGCTCGACCCGCAGCGGCAGCGTCTCCAGCCCCTTCAGCATCACCCAGGCGTTGAACGGCGACACCGACGGGCCGGTCTGGCGCAGGAAGGTCTGGAGATGGTCGTCGAGGAACTTCTCCGCGCACAGCACCACGCCGGCGAGGCAGCGACCCTGCCCGTCAATATGCTTGGTGGCGGAATACACCACCACATCCGCGCCCAGCGCCAGCGGGCTCTGCAGCATCGGGGTGGCGAACACATTGTCGACGATCAGGCAGGCGCCCGCCGCCTTGGAAATCGCCGCCACCGCCGCGATGTCGACCAGTTCCAGCGTCGGGTTGGTCGGGCTCTCCAGAAAGAACACCCGGGTTTGCGGCCGCACCGCCGCCTTCCACGCAGCAAGGTCGGTGCCATCGACCAGCGTCGTGGCGATGCCGAAGCGCGGCAGCAATTCCTCGATCACATAGCGGCAGGAGCCGAACAGCGCGCGGGCCGCCACCACATGGTCGCCGGTCTTGAGCTGGCAGAGCAGCGAGGCCGTGACCGCCGCCATGCCCGAGGCGGTGGCGCGCGCCACCTCCGCCCCTTCCAGCAGCGCGAGGCGGGCCTCGAACATCGCCGCCGTCGGGTTGGAATAGCGGGTGTAGATGAAGCCCGGGTCCTCGCCCTTGAAGCGGGCCTCGGCCTGCTCGGCGCTCTCATAGACATAGCCCTGGGTGAGGTAGAGCGCCTCGGACGTCTCGCCGAAGGGCGAGCGCAGGATGCCGCCCTGCACGAGGCGCGTCTCCGGCCTGAGTTCGGCGATCTCGGCGGGGGAAAGCTTGACGGGCGGAAGGCTGGGTGTCTCGGTCATCTGCGGCTCCGGTATCTCGCATCAACCGGGGTCGCCCGCGCTCTCTCGCGCGGCCCCGGCCTGTTTAGCAACCTTGTTTAGCGTGGCGGCAAGCCGGCCGGCTCAAATGACCACGTTCGATGCGTTCGCTTACTCCCGCGCCGGGCTTTCCGTCAAGCAGCTTGGCGTCAGGGGGCGTGTCCGCTAAAGCCAACGGCACGGTTGAACCAGCGATCATCAGCGGAGCGACGCGCGTGGCCGAGAGCGGCATGACAGTTTCGGGCACGGCGACCTCCGGGCTGGCCGGCGAAGGCATCCTGCCCGCCCGCGCCATCGAGGCGCTGGCCAGCGCCGGCGCCATCCGCACCGCCCGCCCGTTCGATGCCGACCAGGTGCAGCCGGCCAGCCTCGATCTGCGCCTCGGCCCGGTCGCCTGGCGCATCCGCGCCAGCTTCCTGCCCGGCCCCGGCGAGACGGTGGCCGAGCGCCTCACACGGCTCGGCCTGCACAAGCTCGACCTCACCGGCGGCGAGGTGCTGGAGACCGGCTGCGTCTATCTGGTCGAGCTGGAGGAGGCGCTGGCGCTGCCCGCCGACATCGCCGCCTCGGCCAACCCGAAAAGCTCCACCGGCCGGCTCGACGTGTTCACCCGCGTCATCGCCGACCGCTCGCGCGCCTTCGACATCGTGCCCGCCGGCTATGCGGGCAGGCTCTATCTGGAGATCAGCCCGCGCACCTTCCCCATTCTGGTGCGGCAGGGCTCGCGGCTGTCGCAGATCCGCTTCCGGCGCGGCGACGCGCGGCTGGACGAGGCCGGCATCGCCGCGCTCAACGCCGCCGAGCGGCTGGTCGACAGCCCGCATGCCGATGTCGCCGGCGGCGGCATCGCGGTGAGCGTCGATCTTTCCGGCGAGGGCTTCGGCGGGCTGCTCGGCTTCCGCGCCAAGCGCCATACCGGGGTGATCGACGTCGACCGCCGCGCCGCCTGCGAGGTCGAGGATTTCTGGGAGCCGCTGGTGACGCGCGGCCGCCGCGAGCTGGTGCTGGACCCCGACGCCTTCTACATCCTCGCCTCCAAGGAAGCGGTGCATGTGCCGCCCAGCCACGCGGCGGAGATGGTGCCGTTCGACCCGCTGGTCGGCGAGTTCCGCGTGCATTACGCCGGCTTCTTCGATCCCGGCTTCGGCCATGACGCGGCCGGGGGAACCGGGGCGCGGGCGGTGCTGGAAGTGCGTTCGCGCGAGGTGCCGTTCATCCTGGAAGACGGCCAGATCGTCGGCCGCCTGGTCTATGAGCGCATGCTGGAGCGCCCGGCGACGCTCTATGGCGAGGGCCTCGGCTCCAACTACCAGGCGCAGGGGCTGAAGCTCTCCAAGCATTTCAAGGCCTGGACGCGGGAGTGACGGGGCACACGGGCCGGACGATACACCCTCATCCTGAGGTGCGAGCGCAGCGAGCCTCGAAGGATGGGGTTCGGGGCGACACTCCCGCGCCATCCTTCGAGGCCCGGCCGATGGCCGGGCACCTCAGGACGACGTTGCCCTCACCCCGCCGGCGGGTCGCGCCCTTCCACGAACGCCCGCAGCAGGTGATGCGCGATCGCCATGCGCGGCGGCGCCATCAGCCCTTCCGGGTGGGTGCGGGTGAGCAGCAGGCGTGCCTCGTCGCGGTGGAACCAGCGCGCGCCCTCCAGTTCGTTCGGGTCGATCACGATCTCGCGTGAGGCCGCCCGCGCGTGGAAGCCGGTCATGACCGACATCGGGAACGGCCAGGGTTGCGAGCAGAGATAGCGCACCGCGCCGGTGGCGATGCCGGCCTCTTCCATGGTCTCGCGCCGCACCGCGTCCTCGAAGGTCTCGCCCGGCTCGACGAAGCCGGCGAGGCAGGACCACATGCCCGGCGCGAAGCGGGCCGAGCGGCCGAGCAGGCACTCGTCGCCGGCGACGGTGAGCATGATCACCACCGGGTCGGTACGCGGAAAATGCTGCGCGCCGCAATTGGGGCATTCGCGCCGCCAGCCGGCCTCCGCCGGCACCAGCCGCTCGCCGCAATTGGAGCAGAAGGTCCGGCGCGCGTGCCAGGCCAGCATCGCCTTGGCGGTGGCGAGCTGGCCGATCTCCTCCACGCTCACCAGTTCACGCACCGCGATGGCGCGCAGGTCGATGACGAGGAGGTCCGGCCGCGCCTCCGGTCGCTCGGTGAGCGCGCCCAGCGCGGCGGCGGGAAGCGGCAGCACGAGGTGCGGCACCTCGCCGTCGAGGCCGAGCAGGCACGCCTCGCCGAGCCGCCCGCCCAGCGCCACCGCCTCGGCGAGAGGAAACAGCGCGGCGCAGGAGCCCGGTCCGTCCTCCAGCCCGGCAATGAAGCCCGGTCGGCGCCGCAGCACCACGCTCTCGCCCGAGATCAGGCAGGCGCGCGCGCGCGGATCGGCGAGAAAGCTCTCCATCTCGCCACGCCGCAGGCCGGCCCGGTCGAGCCGCGAGCCGGTGTAGCCGAGATGCGGCCACAGCCCCAGGGTCGCGTCGGTCGAGGCGAGGTCGCTCATGCCGCCAGCGCCCCGCGCAGCCGGCCCGCCAGCAGCATGGCCTGCGGCGCGCCATAGCTCTGGCGCTCGCCGCCGGCGCCCCACACCGCGCCGGGCCAGGCGGCATCGCCCTCGAAGCGGGCGATAACGTGGACATGCAGCTGGCGCACCATATTGCCGAGCGCGGCGACGTTGAGCTTGTCGCAATCGGTCAGCGATCTCAGCGCCCGGCTCACCGCGTCGATCTCGCCGGTCAGGACGGCGCGGTCGGCCGGGTCGAGGTCGATCAGTTCGGCAAGGCCGGGGCGGCGCGGCACCAGTATGACCCAGGGAAAGCGGGAATCGTCCATCAGCCGCAGCGTGGCCAGCTTCAGTTCGGCCACCGGGAAACTGTCCGTTTCCAGCCGCGGGTCGAGGACAAAGATCGAGGCATCGCTCATCGTCGCAGCAGCTCCCTCGCCCGGCCGGATCGCGGGCGCGGTGAAGCTATAGCCCCGCCGGGCACGGCTTTCCATCGCCCTGAAGGCGGGTGGGCGGGCGGGGCTGCCCCCCGCGCTCCGCATTTGTCGGGCGCGGCGCTTTGTCCTACTGATGGCGCGCCGCTCCCGCCGAAGTACAGTGCCATGACCCTGAACGTGCCCGCCGATTCCCTTCGCCGTACCGCCATGCCGGTGCTGGTCGCGCTCAGCGCGGCGCATTTCCTCAATGACATGATCCAGTCGCTGATCCCGGCGATCTACCCGCTGATCAAGGACGCCTACGCGCTTGATTTCGGCCAGATCGGCGTCATCACCCTGACCTTCCAGATCTCCGCCTCGCTGCTCCAGCCGCTGATCGGCCTGACCACCGACCGTCACCCGCTGCCCTATTCCACCGTCGCCGGCATGGCGTTCACCCTCGTCGGCCTCATCGGCCTCGCCCACGCCGGCACCTACCCCTTGCTCCTGCTCGCCGCCGCCCTCGTGGGCATCGGCTCGTCGATCTTCCATCCCGAGGCCACGCGCATGGCGCGCAAGGCCTCCGGCGGGCGGCACGGCTTCGCGCAAGGGCTGTTCCAGGTCGGCGGGCAGGCCGGCGGCGCCATCGGCCCTCTTCTCGCCGCCTTCATCATCGTCCCCAACGGCCAGTCCAGCCTCGCCTGGTTCTGCGCCGCCGCGCTCATAGCCATGCCGCTGCTGGTATGGACCGCGCGCCACGGCGCGCTCGCCGTGCCGGTCCGCCGGCCCGGGCATGCGGGCGAGGCGGACGTGGCGCACAAGCCGTTCCGCGAGGTCGCCTTCCCGCTGGCGATCCTGATCGTGCTGCTGTGCTCGAAGACCGCCTATACCGCGAGCTTCACCTCGTTCTACACCTTCTATCTGATCGAGCGTTTCGGCGTGTCGGTGCAGGCCTCGCAGCTCATGCTGTTCCTGTTCCTCGTCTCCTCGGCGGCGGGGGTGCTGTTCGGCGGCATGCTCGGCGACCGCATCGGGCGCAACAAGATCATCTGGTTCTCGATCCTCGGCGCGCTGCCGTTCACGCTGGCGCTGCCCTATGCTGGCCTGTTCTCGACCGGCGTTCTCACCGTCCTCATCAACCTCATCATGTCGAGCGCCTTCGCCGCCATCCTGGTCTATGCCATCGAGCTGATGCCGCACCGCATCGGCCTCGTCGGCGGCTTCTTCTACGGGCTGGTGTTCGGCCTCGGCGGGCTGGCGGCGGCGGCGCTCGGCCTGTTCGCCGACCGCTACGGCATCGACGCGGTTTATCAGGTCTGCGCCTTGCTGCCGGCCTTCGGCCTGCTCGCCTTCCTGCTGCCCAGCCTGCGCGGGGCGCGGGTTTCGTAAGGAGCGACCTTTTCATGAGCGAACTGCGCAGCCTCTACCCGCCGGTCGAACCGTTCGAAACCGGGATGCTCGATGTCGGCAACGGCCATTCCATCTATTGGGAGCGCGTCGGCACACAGGGCGGCAAGCCCGCCGTGTTCCTGCATGGCGGGCCGGGCGGGGGCATCTCGCCCACGCATCGCTCGCTGTTCGATCCCTCGCGCTACGAGGTGATCCTGTTCGACCAGCGCGGCTGCGGCCGCTCCACCCCCCATGCCGGGCTGGAGCACAACACGACGTGGGACCTCGTCGCCGATATCGAGCGGCTGCGCGCGGCCTTCGGCTTCGACAAATGGCAGGTGTTCGGCGGTTCCTGGGGCTCGACGCTGGCGCTGGCCTATGCGCAGACCCACCCCAGCCGGGTGAGCGAACTCATCCTGCGCGGCGTCTACACCCTCACCCGGGCCGAACTCGACTGGTACTACCGCTTCGGCGTCTCGGAGATGTTCCCCGACAAATGGGAGCGGTTTCTCGGCCCGCTGAAGACCGAGGCCGAGCGCGCCGACCCGATCCGCGCCTATCGCGCCCTGCTCACCGGCACGGACGAGGAGGCGAAGATCGCAGCGGCGAAGGCCTGGGCGATCTGGGAGGGTGAGACCATCACCCTGCTGCCGGACCCCGCCTTCTCGGCGCCGTTCCGCGACGGCCATTACGCGCTCGCCTTCGCCCGCATCGAGAACCACTATTTCGTCCATAACGCCTGGCTGCGCGAGCGCCAGCTGCTCGACGACGCCCACAGGCTCAAGGGCATTCCCGGTGTCATCGTGCATGGGCGCTACGACATGCCTTGTCCGGCGCGCTACGCGTGGGAACTGTCCAAGATCTGGACCGACGCCGAGTTGCACCTGATCGAGGGCGCCGGCCACGCCTGGTCCGAGCCCGGCATTCTCGACCGCCTGATCCGCGCGACGGACACATTCGCCGGCTAGAGAAAGCCGTCCGCGCCAAGGAGCCCGCCATGACCATGCTGTCCCGCCGCGCCCTGCTCGCCTCCGCTTTGCTGCCGCTCGGCGTGGCGGCGCTGCCGGCCCGTGCCCAGACCCCGCCCGACTTCGGCAAGGTCGCGCCGCCCATCTTCAGCGCGCTCGCCAAGGCCAACGACATTCCCGGCCTCGTGGTCGGCATCACCCGCAACGGCCAGCACGAAATTCTCGCCATCGGCCGCACCGCCCGCAAGGGCGGACGGCCGGTGGATGGCGACACGCTGTTCGAGCTCGGCTCGGTGAGCAAGACCTTCAACGTGGCGCTGGCGGCGCTGGCGGCCGAGCGCGGCCGGCTCGACCTCGATGCGCCGCTGGAAAAGGTAGCCCAGCGGCTCACCGGCACCGCCTTCGGCGCGCTCACCCCCATTGACCTCGCCACCCATGCCACCGGCGGCATGCCGCTGCAGCTTCCCGACAGCATCCGCAACGAGAAGGAACTGGTCGCGTGGCTGGCCGCCTGGAAGCCCGCCGCGCCGCCGGCGACGCGGCGGGCCTATTCCAATATCAGCATCGGCGTGCTCGGCCTCGTCACCGCCACCGCGCTCGACATCGGCTTCACCCGCGCGGCGCAGCGCGACCTGTTCCCGCGGCTCGGGCTGAAGAGCACCTATATCGACGTGCCCGAGGACGCCATGGCGCGCTACGCCATGGGCTACACCAAGGCGAACAAGCCTACCCGCGTGAATCCGGGCCTTCTGGCGCCGGAAGCCTATGGGGTGAAGTCCACCGCGCTCGACATGCTCACCTTCCTCGATGCCAATATGGGCGTGGGCGATGTGGCGCCGGACATGGCGCGGGCGCTGGCCCGCACCCATACCGGCTATTTCGAAACCGCCAGCTATGTGCAGGAGATGGTGTGGGAGCGATACCCCTGGCCGGTACCGCTCGACCGGCTGCTGAAGGGAAATTCGCTCGACATGGCGATCAAGCCCCAGCCCATCACCCGGCTCGACCCGCCCTCGCCGCCGGTGCCGGCCAGCTACATCAACAAGACCGGCTCGACCAACGGCTTCGGCAGCTATGTGGTGATGCTGCCGGCGGAAAAGCTCGGAATCGTTGTGCTCGCCAACCGCAACTATCCCAATGAGGAGCGGGTGAAGGCAGCCTACGCGCTGGTGGAAGCGTTGACGGGGAGGTAAATTTCGGCGGCCTCAGGGCGCTGTCGGCTCGCAATCCGGCAGCCGCGGCTGGGGACGAAGCGCGCGCCGCACCGCCGCCACGGCCTCCTTCAGCCCATTTATCGGGCTCAGCCAGATGACCTGGGCCACAGCGACGGCCAGCGGGAGGGGCGTTCGAAGGGCGCTTCGCGACATGCAGTTGCGAAAGAAATAATGCTGCTGGTCCGCCGCCGGCACATGCCCCTTGATCAGCTTGAACCACTGTACCGTTGCCAGATATCCATTTTTCTGCATGCTGACCCGCCCAGGGATATCATACATCACGTATTCCGACAGCGCTTCGTGCTGATAGCGAAGGGGAACTCCAGCCTGCTGCAGTCTCAACACAAAATCCCAGTCTTGGTGCCGCTTCAGTCCCTCCCTGAATCGGATCCGCTTCGCAAGCGTCGCCGGAACAATGAGGGTTGATGTCTGGAGCGCGCCGCCCCCGCGCAACAGGAATGAGCTTAGCGAGTTGTCGGGATCCGGCGGTGTCCGGTTGCAAAGCTTCTTCGTCCCGTTCCACACCAGCATGCAGTTGGACGCGAAAAAGCACCCGGAGCGATCGCCCTCGACATCAAGCTGCGTTTCCAGTTTAGCGGGATACCACACGTCGTCCGCATCGATGAAGGCAATCAGTTCTCCGCACGCCGCATCTATGCCGGTGTTGCGCGCGGCCGATCCTCCGCTGTTTTTTGAATGATCGATGACCCGTATTGTTTCGTGAAGTTCGGCGAGCGCCGATATTTCGGCTCGACGATCGCCGCTGTCATTGACAATGAGGATTTCGAACGCCGGCCACGTCTGGTCCAGCACGCTTTGCAAAGAGGCGCGCACAATTTGTACCGGCTCGCGGTAAACGGTCACTACCACCGAAACGGCTGGCTTTCCGGTAAGTTTATTCACTGTCCACCCGATGGCTTACCAATCAAATAAATTGAAGATGCTTATATTTCTGAGTCATAATTATGAATTGAAATGAATACCCGAATATACATTTTATAAAAAACTCAACTTTATTTTCTCGAAGCATATCGAGCACCTCACTGATCGTTTCTTGCTCACCCGAACGCTCTGCATCGTCGAAAATGACGACGAACTCCCGCCCGACCATCCGCTCGATTATCGGACCTGCACCCCAGCGTGAATAGCGCGCGGTTCCGATCGGCCCGTCAACAATCAAAACGTCAGCGTCAAACGAGTCCAGGGCCGCACTTGGATATCCTTTAGCGATCTGTCCGCGAAATGAGATGTCCTCAAGCTCATGGCACCTTGTCTCATGGCGCACACGCGCACTGACAAAGCCATTCCAGGCTGGGTCATGTTCGACGGTGAGAGCGGAGAACGTTTCCACATCCCGCAGACTGTCCAGAAAAAGCGACGACTGGCCAGCGCCTAGCTCCGCTATCCGATCCGGCCGCCCTTCACGCACAACACGGTAAATCACATACAGAAGACTGTAATTAGCCGCCGCCGAAACAGCAAATGGAATGTACTTGAAACTATGAAAATTAAAAATATGATGAACAATATTCTGATAGTATATCTCTCTTTGAATTTTCGCCCCTGTTAAATTTGCTATTTTAAATTTCAACTTTGATGAATAGCCAATAAAATCTCGAATACTTGAGATTGAACGCGCGTCAAGGCCGTTCGTTTGAATGTGCGCCACTGGATCGCATTTCCTTCAAGAAAGGCCCGCAGCAGGCCACCGTCACACCAGAAAAATGCCATAGATAACCGCCTCTTTCCAGCTTCTCATTTAGGACATTTGATCCGCGCGGGGGCTCCTCACATCCTTTTGCCACCGAACTGCCAAGCCAGATTAAGGACTCCCTGGACACCAGTAGGAAAAGCTCGAACGCCGGAGCCGTATGTTCACCGTCGCCTGGAGTCTCACCGGCGTGCCGGCGCCGAGGACGGCGAAGCGATCCGAAGCGCCCGGCTCTGCTTCGAGCCGGGGAGGTTGATCGCAGTGAAGACAACGGGCATGGCGACGCCGTCGAGCAACGGACAGGCACGCCCAGCGCGGGCATGGATGGTTGGGCGGAGGACGCCACGGATCTGCGCGCGCGGACGGCGCCGCCCCGGCGGCGCTTATCCCCGCCGCGAATCCGTGCCCTTGCATCCCCCGCCCATCTGTCCGATATAGGCGGCGGGAGGTTGGCGGTGGACGAGCCACTCGCCAACCGGGTCAGGTCCGGAAGGAAGCAGCCCCAACGAGCCCGGTCTCGGGTCTCTGACCAGCCTCCCACCCTACTGCCATGCCGTTTGACGCATCATCTGGGCGCGCTGCCGACATGACATCGAAGACGCCGCCGGCCGAAGCGCCGGCCAGCCTTCCCTTCGAGAAGCACCACCGGGACGGCAGCCTCTGGGCGCGCGGGCAGACGTGCGACGGCGAGCCGACCGGCTATTGGGAATGGTTCCGCCGCGACGGCACGCGCCTGCGCTCGGGCATGTTCGACCAGGGGCGGCAGGTTGGCGAGTGGACCACCTATGACAGCGAGGGAAAGGTCTACAAGGTCACGCGGATGAAGCCGTCGCCCTGATCGACCTTTCGCCGTCCCCGCCTTTTTAAGCCGCCCGTCATCGCGGCGTTGCCCCATTGCCCGCGCGCGATGCTATGAAGGGCCCATGAGCGCCGACACCCCCGACACGCCCGACCTGACGCCCATGACCGATGAGGGCCCCGCCCTCGATCTCGGCCCGGTTCCGTCCGTGCCGGCGGCCGCGCCTTCCGCCGTCACCCCCTATCGCGTGCTCGCCCGCAAATACCGCCCGCAGACCTTCGCCGACCTGATCGGCCAGGAGGCGATGGTCCGCACGCTGAGCAATGCCTTCACCTCGGGCCGCATCGCGCAGGCCTATATCCTCACCGGCGTGCGCGGGGTGGGCAAGACCACCACCGCCCGCATCCTCGCCCGCGCGCTCAATTACGAGCCCGCCGACGGCCCGGTCGGAGGCGGCGCGCCGACGCTGGACATGCCCGGGCTCGGCCGCCACTGCCGCGACATCATCGAGAGCCGGCATGTCGACGTGCAGGAGATGGACGCCGCCTCCAACACCGGCATCGGCGATATCAGGGAGATCATCGAGGCGGCGCGCTACAAGCCGGTGCTGGCGCGCTACAAGGTGTTCATCATCGACGAAGTGCACATGCTCTCCACGGCCGCCTTCAACGGCCTGCTGAAGACGCTGGAAGAGCCGCCCGAGCATGTGAAGTTCATCTTCGCCACCACCGAGATCCGCAAGGTGCCGGTCACGGTGCTCTCGCGCACCCAGCGCTTCGACCTGCGCCGGGTCGAGGCCGGCACGCTGGCGCGCCACCTCCACGGCATCTGCACGGCGGAGGGCGTGAACATCGACGCCGAGGCGCTGAGCCTGATCGCCCGCGCGGCGGAAGGGTCGGTGCGCGACGCGCTGTCGCTGCTCGACCAGGCGATCGCGCATTCGGGCGGGCAAACGGCCGCCGACGCCTCCGGCGGCATGGTGCATGGCGAACAGGTGCGCGCGCTGCTCGGCCTCGCCGATCGCGGCCGCGTCATCGACCTGTTCGAGGCGCTGATGAAGGGCGACATCGCCCAGGCGCTGACCGAACTGCGCGAGCAATATGATTCCGGCGCCGACCCGGCGGTGGTGATCGCCGACCTCGCCGAATTCACCCATCTCGTCACCCGCATGAAGATCCTGCCCGAGACCGGCGACGACGCCGCGCTGGTCGAGGCCGAGCGCACGCGCGGGCGCGACTTCGCGCGCGGCCTGTCGATGCGCGTGCTCGCGCGCGCCTGGCAGATGCTGACCAAGGGGCTCGCCGAGGTGCAGCAGGCCGCCAAGCCGATGCAGGCGGCGGAAATGGTGCTGGTGCGCCTCGCCTATGCCAGCGACCTGCCGACCCCGGACGAAGCGCTGCGCCGGCTGCTCGACCTCGCGCCCGACGCGCCGGCCGGCCAGCACGCCGGCGGCGCGCCGATGAGCGGGAGTTCGGGAGGCGGCTCGGGCGGGGGTTCGGCGATGGCCGCGACCGCCCCGCGCAGCTATGCCGCGCCGGCCGCCGCGCCTTCGGCCGCGCCCAGCGCGGCGAGTCATCTCTCCGTCGCCGCCCGCAGCGCCCCGCGCCCCGCCGGCCCCTCAGTCGCGCCGGCCCCCGCCGTGGCGGCGGGCGTGGCGGTGGCGACCTATGAGGATCTGGTCGCCCTCGCCGCCTCGAAGCGCGACCTCCGGCTCAAATTCGCTCTGGAGAACAATATCCGCCTGGTCTCCTTCGAGGACGGCCAGATGGAGGTGGCGCTCGCCCCCGGCGGCGCGCCGAACCTGATCCAGGAGATTCAGTCCAAGCTCTCGGAATGGACCGGCCGGCGCTGGCTGGTGGCGCTCTCGCGCGAGGAAGGCGAGCCGACGCTCGCCGACAAGGCCGCCGCCCAGCGCGACGCGATGATGACCGGCGTGCGCGCCGACCCCTTGGTGGCGGCGGCGCTGGCGCGCTTTCCCGGCGCCTCGATCGTCGACGTGCGCACCCTCACCACCGAGGAGCCCGCCGGCGGCTTCACCGCCGATGCCGACATGACCGACGCCGATCTGATGGCCGCCCGCGACGACGGGCCGGGCGCGGACGACGACCTCGAATTCTGACACAGGAGTCCCGGATGAAAGACCTTCTCGGCATCATGTCCAAGGTGAAGGAGATGCAGTCCAAGATGGAGCAACTCCAGGCGGAGCTGGAGACCGTCGAGGTCGAGGGAGCGGCCGGCGGCGGCATGGTCACGGTACGCCTCTCCGCCAAGGGCGCGCTGAAGGCGATCCGCATCGACCCCAGCCTGCTCAACCCGGAAGAGGCGGAAATCCTGGAGGACCTGGTCGTCGCCGCCCACGCGGAAGCCCGCGCCAAGGGCGAGCGCATCGTGCAGGAAAAGACCCAGACCATCACCGCCGGCCTGCCGATCCCGCCGGGCATGAAGCTGTTCTGAGAGACGGGCGCCGAGCGCCGCGCGGCCTCCACGCGCGTCATCCCGGCGCCGCTCAGCGCTTCATCGCCCCTTCGACGATGCCCATCACCGCCGCCGCAATGGCATCCACCTGCGCCGTCAGCGGCCCGCGAAGCCGGCCATAGAGCGCGAACACCGCCGGCTGCACCACGCAGCCCAGCGCCATGGCGCTGGCGAGCGCGGTGCGTTCGGGCGGCACGCCGGCGCCGCGCAGCAACTGCGCCACCGCCTCCACCACATTCGCCTCCGGCGCGTCCGGCACCAGCCCCAGATGCTCGTGCTGGTGGATGAGCAGATAAGCGAACAGCGCCGGCTCGGCATCGAACAGCCCGCAGGCCAGCCCCACCACCGCCCGCAGCTTTGCCCGCAGTTCCGGCTCGTCGGCGTCGATGGCGCAGATCTCGGCCGCCAGCGCCCCGTAGCGGGTGAGATAGAGCACGCGCGCCAGTTCCTCCTTCGAGGGAAAATGCCGGTAGAGAGCGCCCTCGCTCACCCCCACGCCGAGCGCGATGTCGCGCACCGAGGTGCCGGCCACGCCCTTCTGCGCGAACAGTTCCAGCGCCACCGCCTCGATGCGCGCGCGCGTGTCCGCGCCGTCGCGCCCCCTGCGGGCCCCGCCGGGCGCCGCGCTCACGCGCTCTCTCCCGAGTCGCCGCCGCGCGCGGCCAGCATTTCCAGCGCGATGGTGCGCGCCTTGGTGAAGTCGACCTTGCCCGAGCCCAGCAGCGGCAGCTCGTCCATCCGCAGGATCTCGGCCGGGATCATCAGCTCGGTGACGCCGCGCTCGCGCCCGTGGGCCTGAAGCGCCGCGCGGGTGAGGTCCGGCGCCGTGGTCATCAGGACGATGCGCTCGCCACGCCGCGCATCCGGCACCGCCACCGCCACATGCTCGGCATCGGGCCGCAGGGCGGCGACCATGGCGTCGATGGCGGCCAGCGAAATCATCTCGCCGGCGATCTTGGCGAAGCGCTTCACCCGGCCGCGAATGGCGACGAAGCCCTCCTCGTCGATGGCGACGATGTCGCCGGTGTCGTACCAGCCCAATTCCGGCGGCTCGATCACGCCGGGCGCCTCGGCGCGCAGATAGCCGAGCATAACGTTCGGTCCGCGCACCTGCAGCCGCCCGCCGTCCTCGATGCCGGTCATGGTCTCCAGCCGGTGGCTTATGCCCGGCAGCATCCGCCCCACCGTGCCAACGCGGTTGAACATCGGCGTGTTCACCGCCAGCACCGGGGCGCATTCGGTGACGCCGTAGCCTTCCAGGATGCGGTGGCCGAACTTCTCCATCCATACCCGCCGCGTCTCCGCCTTCACCGGCTCGGCGCCCGCCACCACGAAGCGCAGCGAGCGGAAATCATAGGGGTTGGCGGTGCGGGCATAGCCCATGAGGAAGGTGTCGGTGCCGACAATGGCGGTGGCGTTGGTGGCGTAGACCAGTTCCGGAATGATCCGGTAGTGCAGCGGCGAGGGGTAGAGATAGGTCTTCAGCCCCGACACCATCGGCAGCACCAGCCCGCCGGTCAGCCCGAAGGAATGGAACACCGGGAGCACGTTGAACATGATGTCGGCCGGCGAGAAGTCGATCCGCGCCGCCACCTGCGCCACATTGGTCAGTATGTTGCGGTGCGAGAGCACCACGCCCTTGGGCGTGCCCTCCGAGCCGGAGGTGAACAGCACGAAGGCCGGCTCGTCCGGGTCGGAGGGCTTCGGTGCCGGCAGCGGCAGCATGGCCCTTAGCTTGTCCGGGGTGGTGACCGAGGCGCGGATCTCCTCGCTCATCAGCACCCGCACATGCTTTTCCAGTTCAGTGACCTCCGCCTCCAGCCGCGCCTTCTCGATGAAGGCGCGCGAGGCGACGACCAGCTTCACCTGCGCCGCCTTGCAGGCGGTGACGAGGTTGGTGGCGCCGGCGGTGTAGTTGAGCATGACCGGCACCCGGCCGTGGCGGGAAAGCCCCATCAGCACCACGGCGATGCCGGCGGCGTTGGGCAGCAGTACGCCTACCTTTTCGCCCGGCGCGGTTTCCTTAGCCAGCTTATCGCCGAAGATCTTCGCCCCGAGCAACAGCTTGCGATAGGACAGGATGGTGCCGAGCGGGTCCTCCAGCACGATGCGCCCCATGCCGAGCCGCACCGCCGCGTCCTCCACCGCCTGGTAGACCGTCACATTGGTCTGGCTGGTCTCGAAGACGAGGTCGCTCATCACGTCGTAGAGCGCCGCCCCGGCGGCGCGGCGGCGCTTGCGGCCCAGCAATTCGCGGTCGACCTGGAGCTTGCGCGGCGGCAGGATGGTGACCCGCACCTTGGGGAACAGGCGCTTGCGCGTCTGGTGATTGTCGAGGCGGGAGAAATAGGTCTGCTCCAGCCCCTCGATGCGCACCGGCACCACCGGCGCGTCGGCCTTGTCGGCGATCAGCGCGGAGCCGTCATAGATCTTCATGATCGAGCCGGTGACGGTGATGCGCCCCTCGGGGAAGATCACCAGTTGCTCGCCCTGCTGCACCTGGCGGATCAGGTCGCGGGTGGCCATCGGCTTGGTCGGGTCGAGCGGGAAGGCGCGCACCAGCCTGAGAAACGGCTTCACCCACCACGCCTCGGCGATGGCGCGGTCGACGGCGAAGACCGGGTCGTTGTCGAGCAGCGCCATGATCAGCGGCGCGTCGAGAAAGCTGACATGGTTGATGGCGATCACCGAGCCGGGGCCGGCGGCCTTCAAATGCTCGGCCCCGGTCACCTCGACGCGGAACAGCACCCGGAACACCAGCTTGATCAGGTCGCGCAGCACCTGGCCCTGGAAGGCGCGGCCGGCGAGGATGGCCACCAGCAGGCTCGCCGCGCCGATCAGCCCCAGCAGTGCCGGGGCGCCGAAGCCGGCGAATTGCAGCCCGGCGACCACCACCGCGCCGGCCACCATGAAGGCGGCGTTCAGCACATTATTGCCGGCGATCACCCGGGCGCGGCGGTCCTCGTCGGCGGCCGCCTGGACGAAGGCGAAGGTCGGCACCACGAAGGCGCCGCCGGCCGCCGCGAGACCGACCAGCCCGATGGCGGCATGCAGGCCCGCGCCCGAGGTGAAGAAGGCGTACCAGCCGACAGGTTGCGCGGCGGGAGCGAGCGAGCCCATGAGCAAAGCGAGGTAGATGGCGAAAGCGCCCATCAGCAACCCCGCCACCGGCACCAGCGCCAGCAGGATGCGCCCTTCCGACAGCTTGGCCGCCAGCGTCGAGCCGATGGCGACGCCGATGGTGAACAGCACCAGGAACAGCGTGACGACGCTTTCCAGCCCGCCGACATTCTCCTTCACCAGCGTCGGCAGCAGCGACAGCACCACCGCGCCGACCAGCCAGAACCACGAGACGATCAGCGCCCCGCGCCAGATCGGCTTCTCGGCGCGGATGTCGGCCAGCAGGGTCATCGTGCTGCGCCAGATGTTGCGGTCGATCTTGAGGTCGGGCGCCCCCGGCAGGGTGCGCGGAATGCCCCGGGCGGACAGCCAGGCGATCACCGCCAGCACGAAGGTGAAGCCGGCCACTGCCCATTCCCCGGTATGGGTAAAGGCCAGCGCCCCGCCCACCGTGCCGCCGAGAATGGCGGCGAAGGTCGCCATCTCGATCAGCGCGTTGCCGGAAACCAGTTCGTCCTTGGCCAGGTGATCGGGCAGGATGCCGTATTTCACCGGCCCGAACAGCGCGCTCAGCGTGCCCATGAGGAACAGGCCGAGGAACAGCACGGGAATGGACTGGACGACGAAACCGGCGCTGGCGATCAGCACGATCCAGATTTCGGCGAACTTCACCCGCCGGGCGATCAGCGCCTTGTCGTAGCGGTCGGCAAGCTGCCCGCCGAGGGAAGAGAACAGGAAGAAGGGCAGGATGAACACGCCGCCGGCCAGCGTCACCAGCGCGCCGCCATTCACATGGGCGATGCCGTAGAGGATCAGCAGCGCCATCGCGTTCTTCACGAAATTGTCGTTGAAGGCTGCGAAAAACTGGCACCAGAACAGCGGCGCGAAGCGCCTGGCCGTCATCAGCCGCGTGAACATCGTCGATCCCCTCACCGCATTGTCAGTGAGCGATCACTTACATAAAGGCGCGAGTGCGTCAACGGCCTTCGCAGCCGCCGACGCTCACAACAGCGTGCCGAGCAGCGCCGCCCCCAGCAGCACGCCGTCGTGCACGCCGAGTTGCAGCCGGGAGGGCGCGCCGCCCGCATGCAGCATCAGTGTGGTGGCGAGGCTCGCCAGCGCCCAGCCCGCACCCACCGCGAGGAAGGCGATGGAGATCGCCAGCGCCTCATTGGCCTGCGCCACCATGACGGCCGCCCCCGCGCACAGAGCGAGGGCCAGCAGCGCCAGCGGCGTGGCCCCGATCCAGCGGGCCAGCACCCCGCCCGCCAGCGCCGGCGCGTACATCGCCACCGCATGCCAGGCCACGACGCCCGAGATCAGCGGCACGCTGAGGCCGCAGCCGGCCAGCGAGAGCGGCGCGCCAGCCATGGCGGAGGTCATCGCCCCCCAGGCGAGCGCGCCGATCAGCGTTGGCAGGGCGAGCGCCCGCCAGGCCAGCGGCGCGGGGCGCTCTTGCGGCTGCGCCATCGCCTCGACGGTGAGGTCGGCATGGGAGAAGCGCGCCTGCGGCAGCGCGACGGCAAAGCCCAGCGCCCCGAGCTGGGCCAGCGCGGCCAGCAGCAGCGTGCCGGCGAAGGTGTAGGGCGCCAGCGCCGCCTCCGCCATGCCGGCCAGCAGAGGCCCGGCAAAGCCCGCCAGCGCCCCGGCGCCGATGAGCCGCGCCACCATGCCCGCCCGCATTCCCGAGGCCGCGCCGAAGGCCGCGGCGTGGCGGTAGAACATGCCGAAGCCTTGCGCCGCGCCAAGCCAGGCGGCGCCCAGCACCAGCATCGGGAAGGCGCCGAGCATCATCGCATAGGCCGCCACCAGCCCGCCGGCGACGCCCAGGCTGGCGCCGAGCGCGAACGCCGCGCGACGGCCGAACGTGTCGAGCAGGAAACTCGCCGGCAGGCTCGCCAGCGTCGCGCCGAGCAGCAGGGCGGCGAGCGGCAGGGCGGCCAGTTCCGGGCGCGGGGCCAGCATGGCGCCGGCCAGAGGCAAGGCACCCAGCGTCAGCGCCTGCGCCAGCACCACGAGGGCGAAGCCGCCGGCGAGCCGCCCGATCCCGAGCGCGCGGCGCAGCGCGCGCGGCGCGTCCTCCGGGCAGGCGCAGCCGAGCCGGCCGGCACGGGCGGCTTCCGCCTCGGCGTCGAACAACCCGCTGGCGCTCATTCGTGCCGGTTCCGGTCGCTGATGTCCTCGTGCAGATCGTCATCGGAGAGAACCCGGACCGCCGCGCCCTCCAGGTCGTCATACTGGCCGGCGCGCAGCGACCACAGGAACGCGGCGAGCCCGAGCAGGCCGAGGCTCAGCGCCGCCGGTACCAGATAGAGAAGCACGCTCATGCCGCCACCTTTTCGCCCGCCGGCGACCGCCGGCCACCGGTCGCTGCATCGCCGCCGCCCTGCCGCGCCCGCAGCGCGTTCAGCGTGACGATGACGGAGGAGCCGGACATCGCCAGCGCCGCCACCAGCGGCGTCACGTGGCCGGCGACCGCCAGCGGCACGGCAACGAGGTTGTAGGCCACGGCGATCATCAGGTTCTGCCGCATCAGATGCCGCGCCCGGCGCGCGATCCGCAGGGCCACCACCACCGGCGCCAGCCGGTCGCCGAGGAACACCGCGTCGGCCTGCGCGCGGGTCACGTCCGCCGCGCTGATCGGCGAGAGCGAGACATGCGCGCTCGCCAGCGCCGGCGCATCGTTGAGGCCGTCGCCGACCATCAGCACGCCGCGCCGGTTGGCGCCGAGGCTCTCCAGCACGGCGATCTTGTCGGCCGGCCGCATCCGCGCCCACCAGTCCTTGATGCCGAGACGCGCCGCCACCGGCGCCACCGCCTCGCGGCGGTCGCCCGAGAGCAGCACGAGGCGGAGCCCCTCGGCGCGCAAGGCGTCGATCACCTCGGCCGCGTCGGGCCGCAGCGCCTGCCGCACCTCCAGCAACGCGCACGCATCCCCAAGCCGCACCGCGACCAGCGAGGCGTCGGGGGCTTCCGGCGCGCGCGCGGCCGCCAGAGCTTCGCAGCCGCAAAAGGCCGGGCTGCCGAGCCGGGCGGTCATACCCTCGATCCGCGCCTCGACGCCGGCGCCCGGCACCTCGCGCACCTCGGCCAGCGGCCGCGCTTCGGGATGGGCGGCGGCGATCGCCCGCGCCAGTGGATGCGTGCTCGCCAAAGCGAGCCGTGCCGCCGCCGCCAGAAGCGGCGCAGGCACGTTCGACGTGTCGGAAAGGCTCGGCTCGGGAAGGGTCAGTGTTCCGGTCTTGTCGAAGGCGACGGTGTCGACCTCCGCCAGCCGCTCGAAGGTGTCGCCGGCATTGATCAGCACGCCGGCGCGCATCAGCGTGCCCGCCGCCACCACCTGCACCGCCGGCACGGCGAGCGCCAGCGCGCAGGGGCAGGTGATGATCAGCACCGCCACCGCGATCAGCACCGCCTGGTGCAGCGAGGCGCCGGCGATCAGCCAGCCGATGAGCGCCAGCAGCGCCGTGGCGTGCACCATCGGCGCGTAGAGCCGCGCCGCGCGGTCGGCGAGGCGGATATAGCGCCCGCGTGCGGTCGAGGCCTTGTCGAGCAGGCGCTCGATCTCGTCAAGGAAGGTGTCCTCGCCCGCCGCAATGGTGCGCAGCCGCAGCACGCCGTCATGGACGAGGCTGCCCGCATGCACCGTGTCGCCGGCGGCGACGCGGCGCGGCAGCGTCTCGCCGGTCACCAGGCTCTCATCCACCGAGGCGGTGCCGGAGAGCACCAGCCCGTCCACCGGCGCGCGCTCGCCGGCCCGCAGCATCACCTCGTCACCGGGCCGCACGGCGGCGGCGGGCACGGTGACGAGCCGCCCGTCGGCCTCGAAGCGGTTGGCCGACACCGCCTTCAGCGCCGCGAGATTGCCCGCCTCGGCCCGCGTGCGGCGGCGCATCGCATGGTCGAGATAGCGCCCGCCGAGGAGGAAGAACAGCAGCATCACCGCCGAATCGAAATAGGCGTGCTCGGCATGGTTCAGCGTCTCGAACACCGAGACACCGAGCGCCAGCAGCACGCCGAGCGTGATCGGCACGTCCATGTTCAGCGTGTGTGCCTTCAGCGCCCGTACGGCGCTTTGAAAGAACGGCTGGCCGGCATAGGCGGCGGCCGGCAGCGCGATCAGCGCCGACAGCCAATGGAAGAAGTCGCGCGTCTCGGGGGTGATGTCGGTGACATTGCCCGACCACACCGAGACCGAGAGCAGCATGATGTTCATCGCCGCGAAGCCGGCGACGCCGAGGCAGCGCAGCAGATGGCGCGAAGTGGCGTTGTCCATCTCCTCCAGCCGGCCGGCCTCGAACGGCCAGGCGCGGTAGCCTGTCTTGGCCAGCGCGGCCAGCACGTCTTCCGGCCGCGGCTCGGCGCGGGCGTCCCAGCCGATGGTCAGGCGGTGCGTGGTGTAGTTCAGCCGCGCGCGGGCGACGCCGGGCAACGCCTCGCACGCGTCCTCGATCTCGTCGATGCAGGCGGCGCAGTCGATGCCCTCGACGGCGAAGGCCATCTCCGCCTGCCCGCTCGGGTCGCGGCGCAGGAACAGCGAATAGTCCTGGGCCGCCGGGGAGGCGGGCAGCGAAGCGGCGGCGGAGAGGGGAAGGGCCTGCGCGTCCATGCGGTGCTCCCGCCGCTACCGGATGACGACGCGGTTGGTGGAGCGGAACAGGCGCTCGCCCGCGCGGGTGAACTCGATCACCAGCTCCCACTGTCCCGCCGTGACGTCGTCGCGCGCGCGCCACTGGCCGGCACTCACCGGCACCGGGTCGAGCACCCGGTCGAGCCGCCGGTCGGTCGGGTGCTGCAGCGTCGCCGCCAGCACCACATCGGCGAGCGGCCGGCCGGCGGCATCGCGCGCGAACACGTCGAGCCGGCCGGGCTCGACATGGGCGTCGACCTGCCAGTGGCGGGCGGCCTGCGCGGCGGCGGCCTCGCTCTCGGCGCGGAAGGCCAGCCCGGCCTTGTAGGAACTCTCCGTCTCGACACCGCCGAAGCTGGTCACCGCCGCCCGCACGAGGAAGAAATTGGCGGTGAACACCACGCCGAAGAAGGCGACGAAGCCGAGCAGCACCGCGCGCCCGGTGAGCGGCCGGCCTTTTCCCGCGTCGCGCGCGGTCAGGTTCGGGGCCATGGCGGTTCTCCGTTCGCTGCCTGGTTGGGGTCTCAAGGGCCCTTGAAATGGTCGGGCGCGGTGGTGGTCTCGCCGCCGGCCACGTCGGTGATGGAGAAGGTGACCGGCAGCGAGGCATTGGCGGGGAGCTTTGCGGCGGTCGAGACCAGCGCCCGCAGTTCATAGGTCTGGTCCGGCCCGACCTCGACCACCGGATGGCCGTTCTCGGTCTGCGAGATGCCGCCGACGATCTCAAGCCGTGCTTCCGGCACGCCGTCGACCGCGATGGCGAAGCGGCGCGGCATCGACTGCTTGTTGACGAGGCGCAGCGAGTAGGCGTTGCGCAGCGAGCCGTCGGAGAGGCGCACGAAGAGCGGGTTGCGGTCGTGGATCACCGCCACGCCTTCCGAGCCGCGCGTCGCCAGCGCCGCCACCATGATGCCGCCGACGATGAGGATCAGCGCCGAATAGAGCAGCGTGCGGGCGCGGAGAATCTTCGACACCGGCGCCAGCCCCTTGAGGCGGCGCTCGACATTCATCTCGGTGTCGTAGGCGATGAGGCCGGTCGGGCGCCCGACCTTGTTCATCACCGTGTCGCAGGCGTCGATGCACAGGCCGCACTGGATGCAGGCGAGCTGGCTGCCGAGGCGGATGTCGACCCCGGTCGGGCAGGCGGCGACGCATTGCCGGCAGTCGACGCAATCGCCCGCCGGCACGCCGGCCGCCCGCAGCGCCTCGGTCTTCTTGAGCGAGCCCCGTGGCTCGCCGCGATCGTAGCGATAGGTGACGTTGTAGGCGTATTCGTCGGTCAGAGCCGCCTGGATGCGCGGCCACGGGCACATATAGGTGCACACCTGCTCGCGCATGTGGCCGGCCAGCACATAGGTGGTGAAGGTGAGGATGGCGATCCAGAGATAGGCGACCAGCGGCGCGGTGCCGGTGAAGAGCTGCCAGACCAGCGTCGGCGCGTCGGCGAAATAGAGCACCCAGGCGCCGCCGGTCCACCACGCCACCATGAGCCACAGCGCGTGCTTGGCCGCCGCCTCGAAGGCGCGCTGGGTGCGGGTGGCGCTCTTCAGCTTCTCGCGGCGCTCGCGCGGGTCGCCCTCGACCATGCGCTCGATCGCCTGGAACAGGTCGGTCCACACCGTCTGCGGGCAGAGATAGCCGCACCACAGCCGCCCGGCGACCGCGTTCATCAGGAACAGCGCCAGAGCGGCGAGGATCAGCAGGCCGGTGACGTAGTAGATTTCCTGCGGCCAGATCTCGATGAAGAAGAAATAGAAGCGCCCATTGGCGAGATCGACCAGCACCGCCTGCGAGGGCGCGTTGGGGCCGCGGTCCCAGCGCAGGAAGGGCAGCAGATAGTAGACACCCAGCGTTATGATCAGCAGCGCCCACTTGATGCGGCGGAAGGTGCCGTGCACGGCGATGGGATAGATCTTGCGCCGCGCCTCGTAGAGCGGAGCGTCGTCGTCATAGCCGGGATCGTCGAGCGTCTCGACCTTGGTCGCCATGTTCATGCCAGTCCCCGAAGCGTACGGTTCGCGCCTGCGTGGAGGATTTCTAAACCCGCCGGCCGAGGGCGTTGATCCGGGGCTTGCCGGGCGGAAAAATGCTTATGCGGCGGGACGTCGCTGGGACCTCCCGCCGCATGGCCTCACCCCGTCAGGCGCAGGCGCTATCGCCCGCCCCCCAGCGCATGCACGTAGACGGTGAGCGCCTTGATCGTGGTCGGATCGAGCCGGCCCGCCCAGGCCGGCATGATGCCGCCGCGGCCATTGGTGATGGTCGCGATGACGCTGTCGCGGTCCGACCCGTAGAGCCAGATGGCGTCGGTGAGGTTCGGCGCGCCAAGCTCGATATTGCCCTTGCCGTCCGCGCCATGGCAGGCGGCGCAATTGGCTTCGAACACCTCCTTGCCCTTGGCGAGGTCGGTGGTCACCCCGGCCGGCACCGGCAGGTTGGAGAGCGAGCGCACATAATCCGCCGCCGCGACGATTTCCGGTCGCGTCAGCATGGCATCACGGCCGAAGGCCGGCATGTCGCCGACATGCGCATCGGCATCGGTGGAGCGGATGCCATGCTGGATGGTCTGCTGGACCTGCTCCAGCGAGCCGCCCCACATCCAGTCATCGTCGTTGAGGTTCGGGTAGCCCCTGGAGCCGGCGGCGCCGGCGCCGTGGCACGGGGCGCAATTGTCGCCGAAGGCGGCGCGCCCCTGGGCCCGTGCGAAGGCCAGCAGTTCGGGATCGGCCTCGATCTGTTCAAGCGAGGCGGCATCCAGCTTTTCCGCGAAGGCGCCGCGCTGGGTCCGCAGATTGGCGAGTTGCACCTCGATCGCGTCACGCGACTTCCAGCCGAGCACGCCGCTGGTGTAGTTCGACACCAGCGGCCAGGCCGGGTAGGCGATCCAGTAGACCACCGCCCAGACGATGCAGGCATAGAAGGTCCACAGCCACCAGCGCGGCAGCGGGTTGTTGAGTTCGCGGATGCCGTCCCATTCGTGGCCGGTCGTCGTGACGCCGGTGACGGCGTCGACCTCGTTCGTGTGATGCTCGGCCATGGTCAATCCTCGCGCAGCGGCATGCGGGCGGCGTCATCGAACTGCTTCTTGCGGCGCGGCGAGAGCGCATAAGCAAGCACGCAGAGGAAAATGCCGAAGAAGTAGAGCAGCCCCCAGGTCTGGGCGAATTCGGCGAGGGCGCGATAGGTCTCGTTCATCCCGGCCTCCTCAGCGGATGTTTGCCTTGTCGTCGTAAAGCTTGAAGTCGACCATGGTGCCGAGCGCCTGGAGATAGGCGATCAGCGCATCCGCCTCGGACAGCACCTTGGGATTGCCGTCGAAGTCGCGCTGCTGCGCGCCGGGATAGCGCTCGATGAGCCCGTCGGCGTCGGCGTCGGGGCTGGCCTGCGCCCTGAGGTCGGCCAGCGCCTCGGCGACCATTGCCTCCGAATAGGGCACGCCAAGCACGGCGTTGACCTTCATGTCGTCGGCGACCTCGTAGGTCTTGAGCGGGGTCTGCGCCAGGAAGGGGTAGCCCGGCATGATCGAGCCCGGCACCACCGAGCGCGGATCGGCGAGATGCTGGCGCTGCCATTCGTCGGAATATTTGTTGCCGACGCGGGCGAGGTCCGGGCCGGTGCGCTTCGAACCCCACTGGAACGGGCGGTCATACATGCTCTCGGCCGCCAGCGAGTAGTGGCCGTAGCGCTCGACCTCATCGCGCAGCGGGCGGATCATCTGCGAATGGCAGTTGTAGCAGCCCTCGCGCACATAGATGTTGCGCCCAGCCAGTTCCAGCGGCGTCCACGGACGCACGCCGGAGACCTTCTCAATCGTGCTCTTGAGGTAGAACAGCGGCACGATCTCGACCAGGCCGCCAATGGCGACCACGAGCAGGATGCCGAGCAGCAGCCAGATCGAGTTCTTCTCGAAGAAGGCGTGCCTGGCCCACAGGGACTTCTTGGTGGCGGCTTCGGCCATGATGTCGGTCCTCACTCAGCCGGCACGAGGGAAGGGTTGGCGATGCCGGTGCCGGCCTCCGCCGCCTCCGGCTGGCGGATGGTCATGAAGACGTTGAACGCCATGATCAGCCCGCCGATCAGGAACAGCACGCCGCCCACCGCGCGGATGACGTAGAACGGGTGCATCGCCTCGACCGTCTCGATGAAGGAGTATTCGAGGAAGCCGAGCGAGGTGTAGGCGCGCCACATCAGGCCCTGCAGGATGCCCGCCACCCACATCGCCGAGATGTAGAAGACGATGCCGATGGTCGAGATCCAGAAGTGCCAGTTGACCAGGCGCAGCGAATACAGCTCCCGCTTCTGCCAGAGCCAGGGCACCAGGCAGTAGATGGCGCCGAAGGAGATGTAGGCGACCCAACCCAGCGCGCCCGAATGCACGTGGCCGATGGTCCAGTCGGTGTAGTGCGAGAGCGAGTTCACCTCCTTCACCGACATCAGCGGACCCTCGAAGGTCGACATGCCGTAGAAGGCGACCGAGACCACCATCATGCGCAGCACCGGGTCGGTGCGCAGCTTGTCCCAGGCCCCCGACAGCGTCATCAGCCCGTTGATCATGCCGCCCCAGGAGGGCATCCACAGGATGATCGAGAAGGTCATGCCCAGCGTCTGCGCCCAGTCCGGCAGCGCCGTGTAGTGCAGGTGGTGCGGGCCGGCCCAGATGTAGATGAAGATCAGCGCCCAGAAGTGGATGATCGACAGCCGGTAGGAATAGACCGGCCGGTCGGCCCGCTTGGGAATGAAATAATACATGATGGCGAGGAAGCCGGCGGTGAGGAAGAAGCCGACGGCGTTGTGGCCGTACCACCACTGCACCATGGCGTCCTGCACGCCGGCCCAGACGATGTAGGATTTGGGCGAGAACACCGAGACCGGGATGGCGGCGTTGTTGCCGAGGTGCAGCATCGCGATGGTGACGATGAAGGCAAGGTAGAACCAGTTCGCGACATAGATGTGCGGTTCCCGGCGCCGCCACAGCGTGGCGAGGAACACCAGCAGGTAGGTCACCCACACCACGGTCAGCCACAAATCGGCGTACCATTCCGGCTCGGCATATTCCTTCGACTGGGTGATGCCCAGGAGATAGCCGGTGCCGGCGATGACGATGAAGAAATTGTAGCCCAGCACCACGAACCACGGCGCCAGATAGCCGGCGAGCCGCGCCCGCGAGGTGCGCTGCACCACATAGAACGAGGTGCCGATCAGCACGTTGCCGCCGAAGGCGAAGATCACCGCCGAGGTGTGCAGCGGGCGCAGCCGGCCGAAGGCGGTCCACGGCAGATCAAGGTTCAGCCAGGGGAAGGCGAGCTGGAAGGCGATGACGACGCCGACCAGGAACCCGGCAATGCCCCAGAACATCGCCGCGAGGGTGGCGAACTTCACCGGGCCGAAATTGTAGTTCGGCTTGCCGTCGATCTCGAGCGCGGGCAGTGCCGCCGGCCGGTCGGTGTAGCGGTTGAGGATGACGAACACCGCCGCCAGGCTGGCGAAAGCCGAGAGATAGGCGTGGAAGGCGTAGGCGGCATCGTGCGTCTTCGCCGCCACCGTGAGGCATGACAGCGTCAGGACCGCGAAGATGAAGGCGAGGCCGCCCTCGCCGAAGGTCATCTTCTTGCCGCTCTGGTCGACGCCCGGCTCGGTGGCACCCGAACCGTGTCCCTCGCCGGCGGAGCTGTGTAGCTGCGTCATTCGACCCTCCACGTTCCGATCGGCCGATCTGGAACGACTCCATGATGTGGGCCGAGCTTTCGCGCCGCGGGCGGGCGACAACCTTGATCCACGTCAAGGCTAAGGGTCTTCACGGACGCGAGAGGCGGCGGCCGAATGCCGCGCTGGCGGCGGAGCAGCGGACCTTTGTACCCGCCCCGTCACTCGCGGCGGGCCTTGCCTCCCCCGTCCGCGCCGCCTACAGACGGTCGGACGCGACAGATGCGCCCATCGCCAACGAGGACCGGGACGCCCCGCATGATCCGCTTTCTCTTCCGCTTCGTCGGGCTGTGGGTTCTCGCCGGCGCCTTCGTCGCCCTCGTGCTGGACGGCGTGCGCTCCATCGCCTCGTCGGAGATCGTCACCACGCCGCTCGGGGTCACATGGCTTTCCGTCAGCCCCGGCTCGCTCACGCGCTTCCAGGGCTTCGTCGAGGGCACCCTCTCCTCGCCGGTGTGGGAATATCTCGTCGTGCCGGTGCTCGGCGCACCGCTTTTCGCGGTGCTCGGCGTCGCCGGGGCGCTGCTGCTGCTGATCGGCCGCCGCCCGGCCGCTTGATGCCGTTCGCGTGAACGACCCGGGACGCGGCCGCCCTCGCGCGGTGCCGCCGCGATCCCCATATCGGGGCCATTCCAGCAAGGGATTTGCCCCATGTTCTTCTTCAAGAAGAGTATCGACCTGCCCACCCCGTCGCAGGCGCTGCCCGGCCGCGCCCGCCCGCTGCCCACGGCGGAGACCCATTTCGTCAACGGCCATACGCTCAAGGGCCCCTACCCCGAAGGGTTCGAAACCGCGATCTTCGGCCTCGGCTGCTTCTGGGGCGCGGAGCGCAAGTTCTGGCAGACGCCGGGCGTCCATGTGACTGCCGTCGGCTACATCAACGGCATCACCCCGAACCCGACCTATGAGGAGACCTGCACCGGCCTGACCGGCCATGCCGAGGCGGTGCTGGTGGTCTTCGACCCCGCCAAGGTGAGCTACGCGCAGCTTCTCAAGCTGTTCTGGGAGAGCCACGACCCGACCCAGGGCATGCGGCAGGGCAATGATGTCGGCACCACCTACCGTTCCGGCATCTACGTCACCTCGGCCGACCAGCGGGCGCAGGCGCAGGCGAGCCTCGCCGCCTACGACGCCGTCCTGAAGGCCAGGGGCTTCCCGGCCATCACCACCGAGATCGTCGACGCCCCGACCTTCTACTTCGCCGAGGACTACCACCAGCAGTATCTCGCCAAGAACCCGAACGGCTATTGCGGGCTCGGCGGCACCGGCGTCTCCTGCCCGATCGGCACAGGCGTCGCCGCCTGAGGCCGGTGGGCGCGGCGGCATGATCGCCCGGGCCCGCCCCCTGTCTATTCTTGATCGCATCGCCCGGGCCGCTTCCGCCCGGGCGATGGCGGGTTGTAACCTGCGGTCACCGCCGCCTGATCGAGGAAAACCCGTGACCGCCCGGCTCTCCAGCACCGCCCGCTCCGCCCTTTTCGCCCTGCTGCTGGCCGGCGGCGACGCGATAGCGCAGGAAACGCCGCCGACGCCGCACCTGCCGGCGGTGCTGCGCGATGCGCGCTATTGCGAGATCGTGCCGATCCACCTCACGCGAGAAGGCCTCAAGGCCAGCGTCTACAACACGCTCGGCTTCGACGATTGCCCCGCCGACAAATGGGACGCGCTCACACGGCGCGAACTGTTCGCGCAGTTCGAGACCCTCGCCGTGGTGATGAACGGCCCGCGCCATTTCCTGATGGACGGCATCATCGCCACCGGCGACACCAGGACCGGCGAGGTCATCACGGTGGGCGGCATTGTCATGGCCAAGCGCGCGGAAATTTCGCTCTCGCTGCACCAGGCGATGGGACCGGCCTATACCGAGCAGACCATCGAGCGCGACACCACCTATCGCTTCGATGCCGGCAAGCCGGTGTTCCAGCTCACCGCGCCGGACGGGGCGGTCTATGTGATGCAGGCCTATGCGCAGATCGTCGACCCCTCGCTCAGCTACGCCGACCTGCCCGGCCTCGGCGCCAGGCTGAAGCCGCCGGCCGGCTGGAGCTACGCCACGCGCACCCCGGACAAGGATCTGCTGCTGGTGGCCACCGGCACCGCCATCGTCATCCAGGACGAACTGAAGAACACCTACCAGAAGATGGCGGCGAACTGAGCGCGCCGGCCCCGTGAGGCGGGGCTGCCCGCCCCGGCCCTCTTGCCGCCGTCGCGGCGCCGTGGCACCCATCTCGCAGCCGCGAGATGCGGCGTCAGGCCGGGGCGACGGACGCATGGAAAAGGTCATCGAACGCTTCATCTTCGTCAGCCGCTGGATCATGGCGCCGTTCTATCTCGGCCTGGTGATCGCGCTGGCGGTGCTGCTCTACAAATTCGGCGTCGAGCTGTTCCATTTCGTCACCCATGCCGGCCAGTTCGACGAGAGCGACACCATTCTCGGCATATTGGCGCTGATCGACCTCACCTTCACCGGAAGCCTGGTGATCATCGTCATCTTCTCCGGCTATGAGAACTTCGTCTCCAAGATCGACGCGACAGGCCATTCCGACTGGCCGGAATGGATGACCAAGGTCGACTTTGCCGGCCTCAAGCAGAAGCTGCTGGCCTCCATCGTCGCCATCTCCGCCATCGCCCTGTTGAAGGCGTTCATGAACCTCGACCGCGGCGTCGACGAGAAGCAGCTCATGTGGCTGGTCATCATCCATGTCGTGTTCGTGCTCTCCGGCGTGGTGCTGGCCTGGACCGACCGCCTGTCGGAAAAGGCGCACTGATATTATCCGGATAATTTTCGTTTATTGACTTCAATGGACGCACATTTCGTGTGATAATGGCCGATCACCTTCAGACCGACCGCTGCGATGACCGATTCCACTGACCAGCCCCCCGCCTCCCCGCCCGCCGGGCGCCGCGCCGCCCGCGCTCCGGCGCGCATGGCCCCGCTCGCCCGCCTGCCGGTGTTCTTCGCGCTGGCCGGGCGCCGCATCGTGCTGGCCGGCGGCTCGGAGGCGGCGGCGTGGAAGGCGGAGCTTCTCTCCGCCGCCGGCGCGCGGGTCGAGGTGTTCGCCGCCGCGCCGTGCGAGGACCTCGTCGAACTCGCCGCCGCGCCGCCGGACGGTCCGCTCCTTCTCGTCGCCCGCGACTGGACACCCGCTGATCTCGCCGGCGCCGCGCTCGCCATCGGCGCCATCGAGGAGGACGAGGAAGGCGAACGTTTCGCGCAGGCCGCGCGTGCCGCCGGCGTGCCGGTCAATGTGGTGGACAAGCCGGCCTTCTGCGATTTCGCGTTCGGCGCCATCGTCAACCGCTCGCCGCTGGTGGTGGGCATTTCCACCGATGGCGCCGCCCCGGTGTTCGGGCAGGCGGTGCGGGCCAAGATCGAGGCGGTGATCCCGCAGGGCTTCAAGCGCTGGGCCGAGGCGGCGCGGAGCTGGCGCCCCGCCGTCGCGGCCCTCGCTTTGTCCTATCAGGGCCGCCGGCGGTTCTGGGAGCGCTTCACCGAAGCCGCATTGGAGACGCCGGAGGTCGAACCTTCGCAGGCGCTGCGCGAGACCCTTCTCGGCCGCGCCGCAATGGAGCGCACCGACGCGCCGCGTGGCTCGGTGGCGCTGGTCGGCGCAGGGCCGGGCGACCCGGAACTGCTGACGCTGAAGGCGGTGCGGGTGCTGCAATCGGCCGATGTCGTGCTCTATGACGACCTCGTCGCCCCGGCGGTGCTGGACGTCGCCCGCCGCGAGGCGAAGAAGATGCTGGTTGGCAAGACCGGCTACCGCCCCTCCTGCAAGCAGGACGACATCAACGCGCTGATGGTGTCTCTGGCGAAGCAGGGCAAGCGCGTGGTGCGGCTCAAGGGCGGCGACCCGATGATGTTCGGCCGCGCCGGCGAGGAGATCGCGGCGGCGCGCAAGGCCGGCGTGCCGGTGGAGGTGGTGCCCGGCATCACCGCGGCGCAGGGCGCGGCGAGCCGGCTCACCGTCTCGCTCACCCATCGCGATCACGCCCGGCGGCTGCAATTCATCACCGCCCATGCGAGAGACGGCAAGCTGCCGCGCGATCTCGACTGGCAGGCGCTGGCCGACCCGGCCGCGACCACGGTGGTCTACATGCCCCAGCGCACCTGGGCCGAACTCGCGGCCAAGGCGATGGCGGCGGGGCTCGACCCGGCGACACCGGCCGTCGCCATCTTCGCCGCCACGCGGCCGGAGGAGCGGCAGGTGCCGGCCACGGTCGCCACGCTTCAGGTCGCGCTTGACGCGGCGGTGGCGGACGGCGCCGGCGGGCCCTGCCTCATCCTGTTCGGCCACGCCATCGGCGAGGCGGCGGCGTTCGCCCTGCCGGACGCTCTCGATGAGGCGCACGCCGCGCGGGGCTGACACCCCGTTTCCCGGCGCTCTCCATCGCCATCATCCCGGACGGCCAAAGGCCGATCCGGGACCGCGCGCCGAAAAATGCGGATGCGATCCCGGCTCTCGCTGCGCTTGGCCGGGATGACGGAATTTGTCTTTCCCTCATGGCCGGGCTTGACCCGGGCACCCAGCCTTTGGACCTGTCGATGCGGTTCTTTCCCGGCGGCGCGGGTCCTGGGTGGCCGGGTCAAGCCCGGCCATGAGGGGGCAAGGGTGCTTTCGCCCCTACCCGATGCGCTCTTCCAGCCTCTCGTAGAGCGGGTTCTCGGCCGCGAACACATAGTCGAGCGGGCCGACCGACACGCGCGCGGCGCCCTGCTCGCGCAAAAACACCGCCAGCGCGTGCAGCGTGTCCGGCGGGCAGTGCAGCGTCACCATGCCCGACGAGGTGGGTGCGCCGAACGGCGCCACGGCGCGGAAGCGGCGCACCGCCTCCTGCACCACGCCGGCATCGCAGGCGGCAAAGCGGGTCTTCACCTCGCGCATGGTCGCCGCGCGCTTGGCCGCCGTCACCCGGTCGAGCAGCGCCCGCGCCGCCGCCTTGGCGCCCGCGTTCCAATCCGCGTGCAGCGAGGCGACGAGGTTAGCCTCCGAACGCAGGATCACCCCGTCGTCGATCACCTTCAGCGCGTTGGCGGCCAGCGTCGAGCCGGTCGTGGTGATGTCGACGATCAGCTCCGCCGTGCCCGCCGCCGGCGTGCCTTCGGTCGCCCCCAGGCTCTCGACGATGCGGTAGTCGACAATGCCGTGGCGGGCGAAATAGCCGCGCGTGAGGTTCAGATACTTGGTCGCCACCCGCACCCGCCGCCCGCGCGTGGCGTGGAAATGCGTCGCCACGTCGTCGAGGTCGCGCATGGTGCGCACGTCGATCCAGGCCTGCGGCACCGCCACCACCACATTGGCGTGGCCAAAGCCCAGCCCCTCGACCAGCAGCACCTTGGAATCGGCGTCCGGGATGCTCTCGCGCACCAGGTCCTCGCCGGTGACGCCGAGATGCACCGCGCCGGCGGCAAGCTGGCTGGCGATCTCGGAGGCGGAGAGATAGGCCACCTCCACCCCCTCGACGCCGGTCAGCGTGCCGCGATAGTCACGCACCCCGCGCGACTGGGTCAGCGACATGCCGGCGCGGGCGAAGAAGCCGGTGGCGTTTTCCTGCAGCCGGCCCTTGGAGGGCACGGCGACGATCAGCGGCGCACTCATAGGCGGGCCTCCACGGCGTCGAGCCGGCCGAGCCAGACCGCGAAGCCGACCGCCGGCACCGGCTCGCCGGCGCCGAGCCGGCCGAGCAGCCCGTCATAGCGCCCGCCGGCGACCAGGGGCGCGCCAAGCCTGTGTTCTCCTTCGCCGTTCTCGTGCAGCTCGAACACCATGCCGCTGTAATAATCGAGCGGCCGGCCGAAGGCGGCGGCGAAGGACAGCCGGTCGGGCTCGATGCCCTGCGCGGCGATGAAATGGGTGCGGCTCTCGAAGGCGTCGAGCGCGCGGGCAAGGTCCAGCCCGGCCGCCTCGGCCAGGGCGCGCAGCCCGGCCGCCGCCGCATCGGGCGTGCCGGCAATGGCGAGATAGCGCTCGATCACCGCCACCTTCTCGGAAGACAGCCCCTCGGCATCGCCCGGCGCCGCCTGTTCGAGAAAGCGCTCGGCGATTTCCGTCACGCTGCGCCCGCCGACGGTGGAAATGCCGGCGATGGAGAGCAGATCCGTCACCAGCGCCCGCGCCGCCGCCGGGTCGGAACCGGCCAGCGCCGAGAGCACGCCGGCATGGGCGGTGACGCCGCCGGCCTCCGGCTGCTGCTTGAGCAGCGCGAGATCGGCGCCGAGGTCGCCGGAGCGGGCGAAATCCTTGATCAGCCGCCGCCGCCACACTGGCGGCAGGTTCAGCGCGTCGAGCAGGGTGGCGAACAGGCCGGCGTCGCCGAGCCGGATGGTGGGGTCGATCACCCCCCACAGCGCCGCCGTCTCCAGCCCCAGCGCCAGCAATTCGGCATCCGCCGCCTCGCGGTCGAGCCGGCCGAAGGATTCCACGCCCGCCTGCAGGAATTCGCCGCCCGGCACGTCGGAGCGGAACACCGGGCCGAGATAGGCGAAGTCGCGCGGCTGGGCGGCGCCGTCCGCGATGTAATGGCGGCACACCGGCAGGGTGAGGTCCGGCCGCAGGCACAATTCGCGCCCGTCCGCGTCCATGGTGATGAACATGGTGCGCCGCATCTCCTCGCCCGACAGGTCGAGAAAGGCGTCGGCGGGCTGGAGCACCGGCGGCTCGACGCGCGCGAAGCCGGCGCGCGCGTAAAGCGCGAGCAGTTCCTCGGCGTGGCTGGGGTCGGCGGGCATGGGCGGGTCCGGGCTGCGGTAAAGGGGGGCGTGTCTGGCGCTGCGCGCTTCTAGCAAAGCCCCGCGCCGCGGTCCATGCGCGGGCGGCGACATGGTTTCCGGAGGGCACGGCAGCCTTGTTTCCCGGTCCAGCGGAGCCGGAGGCGCAGCGCCGCGCCGGGACCCAGGAGAAGACCCGCCGCAGGCGGCCGCACTAGCCGAAGCGCGACGGCCCATCCTTCGAGGCGCGCTGCGCGCGCACCTCAGGATGACGACGCTCCCGGACAGTGCGGACGGTCAGGCCCTCGTCATGCTGAGGTGCCCGGCCCCGCCGGGCCTCGAAGCACGCAGCCCCCTCACCCCAGCTTGGCGCCGTGCGGCACGCCGTGATGGTCGAGCAGCTCGCGTACCTTCTCCACCAGCTCGCCCTCGGCGCAGGCGAACTGCGCCGGGCGGGTCTCGCGCCATTCGGCATTGTCGGTGATGGCGGCGGCGGCCCTGGCGCCCTCGATCAAATCCTTGATCTGCACCTGCCCGGCCGTGCGCTCCTCCGAACCCTGGATGACGACGCACGGCGAATTGCGGCGGTCGGCATATTTGAACTGGTTGCCGAGATTCCTAGGGTTGCCGAGATACATTTCGGCACGGATGCCCTCTTTGCGCAGCGTGGCGACCAGGCCCATGTAATGGGCCGTCTGGTCGCGATCCATCACCACCACCACGACAGGGCCGAATTCCGGGGCGGCGTCCTTGTTCAGATAGGACAGCGCCGAGGCGAGCCGCGAGACGCCGATGGAGAAACCCGTAGCCGGCACAGCTTCGCCTCGGAACCGCCCGACCAGCCCGTCATAGCGCCCGCCGCCGCCGACGGAACCGAAGCGCAGTGGGCGCCCTTTTTCATCGGGAATCTCGAAGGTCAGCTCGGCCTCGAAGACCGGGCCGGTATAGTATTCGAGGCCACGCACGACAGACGGGTCGATTAGTATTCGCTTTGAACCGTAACCGGACGACCGGGCCAAAGTCGCAATGGTTTCAAGTTCGTCCAACCCTTCGGAAATCTTGTCTGAGCCCTGGAAATGAGCCCTAAGCTTTTTGATGGTGCTGTGGTTCGCAATGGCCAGGCTATCCTCAAAGCGAGTAACACCCCGCGCTGTTGAGAAGGATATTCCTCCCGGAGTGTCCCCAGCGGACAGTCGCGGAGTCACAAACAACGAATCTGCAAGATCTGTATCGGTAAGCTCGCCATTGTCGTCGACGGGACTGGCGGTAGAACCCATAAGGCTCAATATTTCGTGGATCTGACGGTCATCCAGTCCCGCACCCTTGGTGAAGTCGCCGCTCTTGGCCTCGGGGTTCTCCCAGCGGCCTTCGCCCAGCAGGTCGCGCACGCCTGATATGCCCACCTTGTCGAACTTGTCGATGGCCCGCAGCACCGTCAGCCGGCGGCCGGCATTCTCGTCGCCACCGAGTCCGATGGCCTCCAGCACGCCGTCCAGCACCTTGCGGTTGTTGACCTTGATCACATAGTCGCCGCGCGCGATGCCCAGCGCCTCCAGCGTATCCGCCATCATCATGCAGATCTCGGCGTCGGCGGCGACGGTGGGGGCGCCCACCGTGTCGGCGTCGAACTGCATGAACTGGCGGAAGCGGCCGGGGCCGGGCTTCTCGTTGCGGAACACCCAGCCGGCGCGGTAGCTGCGGAAGGGCTTGGGCAGCCTGTCGAAATTCTCCGCGACATGGCGGGCCAGCGGCGCGGTCAGATCGTAGCGCAGCGACAGCCACTGCTCGTCATCGTCCTGGAACGAGAACACGCCCTCATTGGGCCGGTCCTGGTCCGGCAGAAACTTCCCCAGCGCGTCGGTATATTCGATGAAGGGCGTCTCCAGCGCCTCGAAGCCATAGAGCTCATAGACCTTGCGGATGGTCTCCAGCATCGCCCGCGTGGGCACGAGGTCGCCCGGCCCGCGATCGGCGAAGCCGCGCGGCATGCGGGCGCGGAGCTTGTTGGGTTTGTCCTTGGCCATGGGCGCCGTCCTTCACGAGTGTCGGCGCGGGTTTAGAGGATGGGGCGCGTGGCGGCAATGCCGGCGCGCCGATGCCGTGCCCGGGTGACCGTGCCCCCTGTGCCGCCGGGCGGTCCGGCTCAGTTCGCCGCGGCGGCGGAATTGCGCACCGGCAGCCCGAGGCCGGCAAGGTCGGCCCGCACCCGCAAGGCCAGGGAAGGGTCGGGAAAGAACCGGCGGATCATCGCGTCCGGCTCGCTGGCCCAGCCGGGGGCGATGGCCATCAGCGCGCGCAGGTCGGCCCGCGCCGCGTCGTCCTCGCCGGCGAGATGGCTGGCCAGCGCCCGCGCCAGCAGCCCCGGCGCGTAGCCCTCGCCCATCAACTGGTCGGCGGCGGCGGCGGCGGCCGGCGCGTCGCCCCTCGCATAGGCGGCGATGACGCGGTGATAATCCACCCAGGGCGGCATGCCCGGCGCCGCCTCCGCCGCCTGCGCCAGCATCGCCTCGCCGCGCGCGGTCTCCCCCAGCGCCACCAGCCGGCCGCCGAAATCGGCGATGATGTCGACGTCGTAGGGGTTGAGTTCCAGCGCGATGTTGCCGGCGGCGAGGGTGGCGCCGCGCTCGCCACGGAAGAAGTGCACGTCCATCAGCACCCGGCGGGCGAAGGCGCTGGTCGGCGCCAGTTCCACCGCCTGCTCCGCCGCCGCCAGGGCGCGGTTGAGCGCGGGCGTGCCGGCGCGCGGATTGGCGCCGACGCGGATCTCGTCGAGATTCAGCTCCGCCAGCAGCGCATAGCCGAGCGCGAAGGTGGAGTCGGCCTCCACCGCCTGCTCGAGGCAGTCGCGGGCGGCCGCGTGCTCGGCCGGCTTATAGGAACGCCAGTAGGAATAGGCGGTCAGCACGCAGCCATAGGGGCCCGCCGTCTGCGGCCCGCCGGCGGCGGTGACACGCGCCCGTGCCCGCGCCTGGATGATGCCGTAGGGCTCGGCGATCGCCGCCATGATGTCGCGCACCAGCGCGATTTCCGATGCGGTGGCGTCGCTGCCGCGCCGCAGGCTGTCGAATTCGCGCGACCACACGATGGTGCCGTCGCACAGGTCGGAGAGCCGCAGCAGCACGGAGAGCGTGCCGTCGTCATGGTTCTCCACCAGCCCGCCCAGCGCGAAGGCGGAATTGGGCGAGGCGCCCTCGCTCGAACAACTCAGCGCCGGGCGCGCATCCGGGCTCGCCAGCACGTCGAGCAGGTCGAAGCGCGCCAGCGCGTCGCGCACCCGCACCTCGATCGCCTGGGCGGTGAAGTCGCCGCTGGTCACCGCCCCGGCGCTGCCGGCGATCTCGCTGGGCGGCAGCGGCGGGCCGCCGGCCGAGTCGAAGTCGCGCACCTCGACCATCGGGATGCCGAGCCGGTTGGTCCGCTCGATCGGGTGCCAGCTCGCGCCGGCCAGCAGCGCCCGCAGCCCGAGCGGGTCGACGCTCTCCACCGCGAGGCCGGAGACCATCATCGCCACCGCGAGCAGCAGCAGCCCCAGCGCCAGGCGCACCCACCCGCGGCGGCGCGCCGCCGGCACGGGCCGCACGGGCGCGGCGGGCTGTTCCCCGGCCTCGGCCGCGGCGGGTGGCTCGGGCTCGGCTTCCGGCGCGCCGCCGGCCGGGGCCGCGACCGCCATCCCGGGCGCCGGGCGCGGCAGGAAGTGCGGCACATAGCTGCCGCGCGGAATGGCGATCTCAAGGGCATCGCCGGCGCCGGCGCCGGCGTAATAGCGCTCCAGCGCGCGGCGCAGCCGCGTGGCCTCAACCCGCACGATCGGGTCGGCCTGCGGGTCGAAGGAAGGGTCGCGCCCCAGCGCCTCGACCGCGATGGTATAGCCCTTGATCGCGTCGCGGCGGCCGTCGAGCGTCGCCTCCACCACGAAGCGCAATATGTTGGACAATTGGGGCGAGGAGCGCAGCTCGTCGGAATCGAGCACACGCGCCAGCGCGCCCCGCACCGCGTCCGGGGCCGCGTGATCCGTTCCGGGCGTGATCGGCGCCTCGGGTCCGGACGCTTCAGGTCCGGCAGCGTCGGGGCCGGGGGTTTCGACAGTCGTGCTCTCGGGCACCGCGAAGTCCTATCCTGCGCCGTCCCCGGCTCTCCCCAAGCCAGGGCACGGCAGAAACGCTCCCCGCCGGAATGCGTGACGCAACGTGACGCGCCATTCCTGACCTGCGTTGATGGCCGCGATGAGGCCGCCGGGTCAAGCCGGCGGACGCGGTAGAAAGGAAAGTGATCACATCATGATTATTTCTCGTGAGCGTCGCCTGCTTACATAATATACATGACTAAAAAAGCGCGGCTTGTCCCCTTCGCCGTATCAGCCGGAGTGCTCCATGTCTGCTTACTCTTCCGCAGCCGCCAGCCCGAACGACCTCGAAGCCTTCTTCATGCCGTTCACGCCCAACCGGGCGTTCAAGGCGCGGCCTCGCCTGCTCACCCGCTCGAAGGACATGCACTACTACACGCCGGAAGGGCGCCCGGTGCTCGATGCCACTGCTGGCCTGTGGTGCGCCAATGCCGGCCACAACCGCGACCCCATCGTCGCGGCGATCCAGGCGCAGGCGGCGGAGATGGATTTCGCCCCGCCCTTCCAGTATGGCCACCCCAAGGCCTTCGCCGTGTCCGCCCGCATCGCGGCGCTGGCGCCGGGCGATCTCGACCACGTCTTCCTGTGCAATTCCGGCTCGGAAGCGGGCGACACCGCGCTGAAGATCGCCCTCGCCTACCACGCCACCACCGGCAACGCGACGCGCACCCGCCTCATCGGCCGCGAGCGCGGCTATCACGGCGTCGGCTTCGGCGGCATCTCGGTCGGCGGCATCTCGCCGAACCGCAAGCTGTTCGGCTCGCTGCTGCCGGGCATCGACCATCTGCCGCACACCTATAATCGCGAGAAGCAGGCCTTCTCCAAGGGTGAGCCGGAGTGGGGCGCCGAGCGCGCCGACGCGCTGGAGAGCCTCGTCGCGCTGCACGACGCCTCGACCATCGCCGCCGTCATCGTCGAGCCGATGGCCGGCTCCACCGGCGCCATTCCCGCCCCGGTCGGCTATCTCAAGCGGCTGCGCGAGATCTGCGACAAATACGGCATCCTGCTGATCTTCGACGAGGTCATCACCGGCTTCGGCCGCCTCGGCTATGCCTTCGCCGCCGAGCGCTACGGCGTGGTGCCGGACATGATCACCTTCGCCAAGGGCGTCACCTCCGGCGCCGTGCCGATGGGCGGCGTGCTGGTGCGCAAGCACATCTATGACGCCTTCGTGAAGAGCGACGACCCGGTCATCGACCTGTTCCACGGCTACACCTATTCGGCCCATCCGCTGGCCTGCGCCGCCTCGCTCGCCACGCTCGACCTCTACCGCGAGGAAGGCCTGTTCGAGCGCGTGCGCGAGATCGAGCCGATCTGGGCGGACGCCTTCCACGCGCTGCGCTCCAAGCCCGGCGTGCTCGACATCCGCACCGTCGGCCTGGTTGGCGCGGTGGACTTCGAATCGCGCTCGGACGGCGTCGGCCGCCGCGCCTATGAGGGCATGGAGCGGCTGTTCCACGAGGAAGGCATGATGGTGCGCACCGCCGGCGACACCTTCGCCGTCAGCCCGCCGCTCATCGTCAGCGAGAGCCAGATGGGCGAAATCGTCGACAAGCTCGGCCGGGTGCTCGACAAGATCTTCTGAGCCGGGCGGTCTGCCGCCTCCCTCATCCCCGGGTGTGTCCCGGGGATCCAGCGGTCCCGCCGTGCACCGCTGAAAGCCTGGGTGGCCGGGTCAAGCCCGGCCATGAGGGTATTCGGCGCGGCCTCGTGCCGCCAGCCCGAACAACGTCATCCTGAGGTGCCCGGCCACAGGCCGGGCCTCGAAGGACGGCTGTATGGTGCGGCCCAAGCCACCATCCTTCGAGGCCGCCTGTGGCGGCACCTCAGGATGACGGCGCATCGCGACGCACGGGTCATGCCGGCATGACCTTCCCGGCCGACAGTTCCGCAATTGGCCCGCCGGCTGTATAGCCCTGCGCCATGGCTGCGCCCCTCTCACCCCTCCCCATTGACGATGCCCTGCCGGCGTTGACCGCCGCGCTGCGCGCCGGCAATGCGGCCGTGCTGGTGGCGCCGCCGGGCGCGGGCAAGACGACGCGGGTGCCGCTGGCTCTGCTCGACGAGCCCTGGGTGGCGGGCCGCAAGATCCTCGTGCTGGAGCCGCGCCGCCTCGCCGCCCGCGCCGCCGCCACCCGCATGGCGCAGACGCTGGGCGAGGCGGCCGGGCAGACGGTCGGCTACCGCGCCCGCTTCGGCTCGAAGGTCGGCCGCCACACCCGCATCGAGGTCATCACCGAGGGCATCTTCACCCGCATGATGCTGGACGACCCGGAGCTTTCCGGTGTCGCCGCCGTGCTGTTCGACGAGTTCCACGAGCGCAGCCTCGACGCCGATCTCGGCCTGGCGCTGGCGCTCGACGCACAGGGCGCGCTACGCGAGGACCTGCGTATCCTCGTGATGTCGGCCACGCTGGACGGCGCCCGCGTCGCCCGCCTTCTGGACGGCGCGCCTGTCGTGGAGAGCCTCGGTCGCGCCTTCCCGGTCGAGACCCGCTATGCCGGGCGCGTGCCCGGCGCGCCGGTGGAGCGGCAGATGGCCGAGGTGATCGCCGGCACGCTGGCGCGCGAGAGCGGTTCCATCCTCGCCTTCCTGCCCGGCGCCGCCGAGATCCGCCGCACCGAGCGTTTTCTGCGCGAGGCCATCCGGGACCCCGCCATCGACATCGCCCCGCTCTATGGCGCGCTGACCCCGGCCGAGCAGGACCGCGCCATCGCCCCCGCCCCGCCGGGCCGGCGCAAGGTGGTGCTCGCCACCTCGATCGCCGAGACCAGCCTCACCATCGAGGGGGTGCGCGTGGTCGTCGACAGCGGCCTCGCCCGGGTGCCGCGCTTCGAGCCCGGCGTCGGGCTGACGCGGCTGGAGACGGTTCGGGTGTCGCGCGCCGCCGCCGACCAGCGGCGCGGCCGCGCCGGGCGCACCGAGCCGGGCGTGTGCCTGCGCCTGTGGCACGAGCCGGAAACGGCGAGCCTGCCGGCCTTCGCCACGCCGGAAATACTCGCCGCCGACCTCTCCCGCCTGATGCTCGACCTCGCGGTCTGGGGCGTGCGCGATCCCGCGACCATGGCCTTTCTCGATCCGCCCCCCGCCCCGGCGGTGAAGGAGGCGAAGGCCCTGCTGGCCGCCCTCGGCGCGCTCGATGCCGACGGGCAGGTGAGCGAGCACGGCCGCGCCATGGCCCGGCTGCCGCTGGAGCCGCGCCTCGCCCGCATGGTGATCGAGGGCGCGCGGCGCGGCGCCGGGGAGGACGCCGCCCGCATCGCCGCCCTCGTCTCCGAGCGCGGGCTCGGCGGCGACGCGCTCGACCTCACCCACCGGATGATGGATTTTTCCCGCGACCGCTCCCGCCGTACCGAAGAGGCGCAGCGGCTGGCCGAGCGCTGGGCCGGAGAGGCGGAACGGCAGGTGGTCGGTACCCGGGCGGGCGGCGATGCGCCCTCCCCCGCCGTGCTGCTCGCCCTCGCCTTCCCCGACCGCATCGCGCGCGGGCGCGGCGACGGGCGCCGCTTCGTGCTGGCCAATGGGCGCGGCGCGGCGCTCGATCCCGCCTCCTCGCTCGCCCGCGCCCGCTTCCTCGCCATCGCCGAATTGACCGGCACCGCCGACGAGGCCCGCATCCTGCTCGCCGCCGAATTGAGCGAGGCCGAGATCGAGGCGGAGTTCGGCACCGCCATCACGGAAGGCGTGGAGACCGCCTTCGACCCGGCCTCCGGCGCGCTGCGCGCACGCCATCTGCGCCGGCTCGGCGCGCTGGTGCTGGCCGAGCGTACCGCGCCGCTGAAGCCGGGACCGGACACCGCGCAGGCGCTCGCCCACGCCGCCGCCGCGCGCGGGCTGGAACGGCTGGCCTGGTCCGACGCGCAGCGGCAATGGCTGGACCGCGCCCGCTTCCTCCACGCCAGCGCGCCGGAACTCTGGCCGGACCTGTCCTGGGCGACGCTGACCGCGACCGTTGAGGACTGGCTGGCGCCGGCGCTGGGCGATGTCACCGCGCTCAGTGCCCTCGACGCCGACCGGCTGGGCCGCGCGCTCGCCACCCTGCTGCCGTGGGAAAGCGCCCGGCGGATGGAGACCGAGGCGCCGACCCATGTCGAGGTGCCGACCGGCTCGCGCCTGCCGATCGACTACGCCGCCGAGGGTGGGCCGACGCTGCATGTGCGGGTGCAGGAGCTGTTCGGCCTCACCACCCACCCCAGCATTGCCGGCGGGCGGGTGCCGCTGGTGCTGTCGCTGCTCTCCCCGGCGCACCGGCCGATCCAGCTCACCCGCGATCTGCCAGCCTTCTGGGCCGGCTCGTGGCGCGATGTGCGCGCCGACATGCGCGGGCGCTATCCCCGCCACCCCTGGCCGGAGAACCCGGCACAGGCCGAGCCGACCCGACGCGCCAAGCCACGCGGTTGAACGGGCCGCGCCGCCGCGCGGTTGACACGCGCCGCCTCTGAGAGCGGCACGTGTCGCAAAGTATTAACCATCCCGCAGCGGCAAACATTAACCACACGCCAAGAGGACGTGCGGGCGACGCCTGTTTTAACGCGTGGTCAAGGTGTGGGGCGCAAGGTGTCCCCATAACAAAATCTGTCCAAAGACAGATCTCATGCGGATGAATTCAAGCAGAGACAGGTCCATGCGCGAAATGGTGGAACGGGAAATGGTCGGGCAGTCGATGGCGTCGCGCCGTCGCACCGCCGTCGCACGCCGGCCCCACGGCACCGGCCTCGAATACGGCCTCATCGCCGCGGCGCTCGCGGTCGCCATCGTCACCGTCGTCGTCGGCGTCGGCACCCGCTATGGCGGGCTGCCGGCGCCCGCGCCGGCCCTCTCGGTCGACGCCGCCGCGCTGCGCTGACCGCGCGCCTCAGCCCAGCAGCGGCGCCCGCCGCCGCGGCACCACGGCGCGCGCGACCAGCAATTTGTCGACCCGCCGCCCGTCCATGTCGACCACCTCGAAGCGCCAGCCCATGGATTCGAACGCCGCGCCCTCCACCGGCAGCGACTTCAACTCGTGCAGCACCAGCCCGGCGGCGGTGTGGAAGCCGGCGTCCTGCGGCACCCGGATGCCCAGCACCTCGGCCAGTTCGTCCACCGGGGTCGAGCCGGCAACGAGATAGCTTCCATCCGCCCGCTCCACCACGTCGGGCTTGGCCTGGCCGGCCTCGTCCAGCACCACGGTGCCGGCGATGGCGTCGAGCAGGTCGGCGGGGGTGAGGATGCCGACCATCGAGCCATATTCGTCGACCACCAGCGCCAGCGGCGATTCGGCGAGGCGCAGCAGCCGCATCGCGTCGAGCGCGCCAGCCGTCTCCACCAGCACCGCGGCCGGCTTGACGAAGCGGCGCGGGTCGGGCGTCTCGCCGTTGAGATAAGCCTCCAGCAGATCGCGGATGTCGATCACGCCGACCGCCTCCTCCGGCGTGCCCTCGCAGGCCGGCATGCGGGTGTGGCGGGTCTCGCGGATGGTCTGGCGCACCGCGTCAGGATCGTCGGTGAGGTCGATCCAGTCGACATCGGTGCGCGGCGTCATCACCGCCCGCACCGGGCGGTCGGCAAGGCGCATCACGCCGGCGATCATCTTGCGCTCGTCCGGGTCGATCACCCCCGCCGTCTCGGCCTCGGCAACAATGGCGCGGATCTCCTCGTCGGTGACGTTGTTCTCCTCGCCCTTGCCGTGCTCGCCCAGCAGGCGCAGCACCAGGCGCGAGGAAATGTCCAGCAGCCACACCGCCGGGGCGCCGATGCGCGCCAGCATCACCATGCCGGGGGCGACCAGGCTGGCGAGCCTTTCCGGGCTCTGCAAAGCCAGCCGCTTGGGGATCAGTTCGCCGATGATCAGCGAGACATAGGTGATCGCCGCCACCACCAGCGAATAGCCGAGGCCGCCGGCAAGGCCGCGCGAGACGCCCTGTTCCTCCAGCCAGCCGCCCAGCATGGCGCCGAGCGTGGCACCGGAGAAGGCGCCGGCGAGGATGCCGATCAGGGTGATGCCGATCTGCACAGTGGAGAGGAAGCGGCCGGGGTCGGCGGCCAGTTGCAGCGCCATGCGGGCACCGCGCGAGCCACTGTCAGCCATGGAGCGCAGGCGGGCCGGACGGGCGGATACGACGGAAAGCTCGGCCATGGCGAGCACGCCATTGATCAGCACGAGCAGGAGAACAACGGCGATTTCAAAAAGAGGCATTGGCTCGGGTTGGCAATCGGGGATCGACAAGCTGTAGCATGAATGCCGCCATTCTCCATGACGCGGCAGACCCGGCCCGGCCCCCGCCGGCGTTTGACGCCCGTCGCGCAGGCGCCTAGAAGCGCCGCAACCCCTCCCTGCCGCCGGCGGAACCGCAATGTCCTTCAACAGTTTCGGCCACCTCTTCCGCGTCACCACCTTCGGCGAGAGCCACGGGCCCGCCATTGGCGGCGTGATCGACGGCTGCCCGCCGGGCCTGCGCTTCCGGCTCGACGAGGTGCAGGGCGCGCTCGACCGGCGGCGCCCCGGCCAGTCGCGCTTCACCACCCAGCGCCGCGAGCCGGACGAGGTGAAGATCCTCTCCGGCACCCTCGCCGAGGAGGACGGCACGCTCATCTCCACCGGCGCGCCGATCGCCTTGCTGATCGAAAATGTCGACCAGCGCTCGAAGGATTATTCGGCGATCGCCGAGAGCTACCGCCCCGGCCATGCCGACTATGCCTATGACGTGAAATACGGCCTGCGCGACCATCGCGGCGGCGGGCGCTCCTCGGCCCGCGAGACGGCGGTGCGCGTCGCCGCCGGCGCCATCGCCGCCAAGGTGCTGCCGGGCGTCACCATCACCGGCGCGCTGGTGCAGATGGGCGAGATCGCCATCGACCGCGCCAATTGGGACAGCGCCGAGATCGGCCGCAACCCGTTCTTCTGCCCGGACGCGCAGGCGGCCGCGCGGATGGCCGACTATCTCGACGCCATCCGCAAGTCCGGCTCCTCGGTCGGCGCGGTGATCGAGGTGGTGGCGGAAGGCGTTCCTCCCGGCCTCGGCGCGCCCATTTACGGAAAGCTCGATGCGGACCTGGCGGGCGCGCTGATGAGCATCAACGCGGTCAAGGGGGTGGAGATCGGCGAGGGCTTCGCCAGCGCCGCCCTCACCGGCGAGGACAATGCCGACGAGATGCGCATGGGCAATGACGGCCGCCCGGTCTTCCTCGCCAACCATGCCGGCGGCGTGCTCGGCGGCATTTCCACCGGGCAGCCGGTGGTCGCCCGCTTCGCGGTGAAGCCGACCTCCTCCATCCTCACCCCGCGCCGCACCGTGACGCGCCATGGCGAGGATGCCGAGATCGTCACCAAGGGCCGCCACGACCCCTGCGTCGGCATCCGCGCCGTGCCGGTGGGCGAGGCGATGGTGGCCTGCGTGCTGGCCGACCATTTCCTGCGCCAGCGCGGGCAGGTCGGCACGCCGCCGGCCTGGCCGTTCCCGCGCTGATCGCCGCCGCTGTGTTTCAGTATTACTGAAACATCCACGAATTTTCATTGCGGCCGAAGAAACTCAGTTCTATCGTCGCTCCATGAAACTCGCGGACTGGCTCACCACGACCGGCACGACCCGCAGCGCCTTCGCGCGCGCCGTCGGCCTGTCGCCGGCCAGCATCACCGCGCTGTGCAAGGACGAAACGGCCTGGATCTCGCGGGAAGCGGGCGGGCGCATCGCCGCCGCCACCGGCGGCGCGGTGACGCCGAACGATTTCCTCGGGCTCGCGAGCGTGGAGGCGATGATCATGACCGACAATCTGCAGGCCCGCGTCGAGCAGGCGATCGAGGCCTTTGCCCGTGGCGAGATGCTCGTCGTCACCGATGATGACGACCGCGAGAACGAGGGCGACCTCATCGTCGCCGCCAGCCACGCCACGCCGGAGAAGCTCGCCTTCATCGTGCGCCACACCTCCGGCATCGTCTGCACCCCGCTCACCGCCGAGCATGCCAAGCGGCTGCGGCTCAACCCGATGGTGACCGACAACGACGCCCCCCACGCCACCGCCTTCACCATCTCGGTGGACTATCGCCACGGCACCACCACCGGCATTTCGGCCGAGGACCGCACCGCCACGGTGCGCGCGCTCGCCAACCCCAATGCCGGCGCGGTGGATTTCGTGCGCCCCGGCCACATCTTCCCGCTCATCGCCCGCGAGGGCGGCGTGCTCATGCGCTCGGGCCACACCGAGGCGGCGGTGGACCTGTGCCGGCTCGCCGGTCTGGAGCCGGTCGGCGTCATCTGCGAACTGGTGAACGACGACGGCACGGTGATGCGCGGGCCGAAGGTCGCCGACTTCGCCAGCGCCCACAAGCTCACCCGCATCTCGGTGGCGGACCTCATCGCCTATCGCCAGTTGCGCGAGAAGCTGGTCAGCCGCACCGCCGAATTCGCCGCCCCGACCGCGGTCGGCGAGATGCACGCCATTTCCTATGTCACGCCGTTCGAGCCGGTGAACCACATCGCGCTCGTGCACGGCAAGATCGGCGATGGCCGCGACGTGCTGGTGCGGCTGCACCGGGCCGACCCGATCGGCGACGTGTTCACCGGCGGCAAGGCGATCCGCGCCTCGCTGGAGCGCATCAAGGCGGAAGGGCGCGGCGTCCTCGTCTATCTCCGCGACGGCACCACCGGCGTGCCGGCCTCGACCATGGGCGACGAGGAGAGGATCGAGAGCGCCAAGATGCGCGACCAGAACTGGCGCGAGGTCGGCCTCGGCGCGCAGATCCTGCGCGACCTCGGCATCTCCTCCATCCGCCTGCTGGCCTCCCGCGCCCGCACCTATGTCGGCGTCGCCGGCTTCGGCATCGAGATCACCGGCACCGAGACGCTGGACGTGTGACCCGCACAACCCCTCTACCCCGGTAGCGGCCGCTCACGCGAACGGCATCGAAGCGCCCCGCCTGCCTGCAATTTCGACTTCTGGCGCCCCGCCCGCCGTGTCACCATGACCGTGACGTGTTCGTGACACGTCGAGGTCCCGTCACCGACGGAGGTCGCGATGGCGTGCGTGCGTGCCTTGATGGTCCTGGCCGCGACACTGTGCAGCCTGACGGCTCCCGGCAGCGCCCGGGCCGCCGACATCGTCGATGTCGAGCTGGTGCTGGCGGTCGACGTTTCCTATTCGATGGATCTCGACGAGCTGGCGCTGCAGCGCGAGGGCTACATGCAGGCCGTCACCTCGCCGGAGTTCCTCAACGCGCTGCGGCTCGGCCCCAATGGCCGGGTGGCCATCGCCTATGTCGAATGGGCGGGCTCGGACGAACAGAAGCTGGTCGTCGACTGGACGCTGATCGGCACCGCCGACGAGGCGCGGGCCTTCGCCGGGGCGATCGGCAGCGCGCCGCTGCGGCGGGTCTACCGCACCTCGATCTCCTCGGCGATGAATTTCAGCGCCGACCTCATCGAGAGCAACGCGATCCGCGGCCTCAGGCGGGTGATCGACATTTCCGGCGACGGCACCAACAATCAGGGCCCCCTGGTCGAGGTGACGCGCGACGCCATCACGGCGCGCGGCGTCACCATCAACGGCCTGCCGCTGATGCTGAAGCAGGCGACCGGCTCGATGCTCGATATTGACGACCTCGACATCTATTACGAGGACTGCGTCATCGGCGGCCCCGGCGCCTTCGTCATCCCGGTGCGCGGCACGCATGAGTTCGCCGACGCCATCAAGACCAAGCTGGTGCTGGAGATCGCCGGCACCGTGCCGCCCAAGCCGGCGCTGGTCCGCCCCGCCGCCGCCACCGAGCCGCGCGTCTCCTGCTCCATCGGCGAGCGCATGTGGATGGAGCGCTGGGGCAATTGAGAAGGGCTCGGCCGGCTCTCACGCCGGCGTCGCTCCGGCCGGCATGACAGGGGAGCCGTACTCAGCGGCGGAACACCCCGACCAGCTCGACATGCGAGGAATAGAGGAACTGGTCGACCGGCGTGACGCGCTCCAGCCGGTAGCCGGCCCCGATCAATATCTGCGCGTCGCGGGCGAAGGTGACCGGGTCGCAGGAGACGCCGATCACCAGCGGTACCGCGCTCGCCGCCAGTTGCCGCGCCTGCGCCTCCGCGCCCTGGCGCGGCGGATCGAACACGGCGACATCCACCCCCTTCATCTCCTGCGCCAGCAAGGGCCGGCGGAACAGGTCGCGCACCTCGCCCGTCACCGGCTTGAGCCCCGTCGCGCCCCGCACCGCCTTGTTGAGCGCCTCGATGGCCGGCACTGAGGATTCATAGGCCGCCACCCGCACCCGCTCGGCCAGCCGCAGCGCGAAGGTGCCGACGCCGGAGAACAGGTCGACCACCCGCGCCGCGCCCCGCGTGCCCTCCACCGCCTCCATCACCAGCCGCGCCAGCGCCGCCTCGCCCGCCGCCGTCGCCTGAAGGAACGAGCCGGGCGGCAGCGCCACCCGCGCGCGGCCCATGGTCAACATCGGCGGTTCGCGCTGGAGCACCAGCTCGCCATGGCGGGTAAGGCGCGCCAGCCGGTGCTCGCCGGCGATCTGCGCCAGCGCGACGACGCGGCTCGGCTTCAAGGGTCCGCTGCCGCGCACGTCCATGTCGAGGCCGGTCTCGGTCGCGGTGACCTGGATGTCGAGCGGCTTGGCCAGCGGCGCCAGTTCCTGCGCCACCGCCCAGGCGGCCTTCAGCGCGCCATCGAGCCCGGGCGCCAGAATCGGGCAGGCGTCGATCGCCACCACGGCGTGGCTGCGCCGGCCGGCGAAGCCGACGGCCAGCGTGTCGCGCCCCTTCGGCGCGCTGCCCCCGGTGCCGCGGGCATGGAACACCGCCCGGCGGCGGCCCTCGCCATGCGCCGGCATCAGCGGGGCGATCTCGGTGGCGAGGCCGGCCCGCCCCAGCGCCTCGGCCACCAGGCCGCGCTTCCACGCCTCATAGGGGGCGGGCGCCCAGTGCTGCAGCGCGCAGCCTCCACAGGGGCCGAAATGCGGGCAGATCGGCTCCACCCGCTCGCCGCTCGGGTGAATGACGGCGAGCAGCCGGGCGCGGTCGTGCGCGCGTTCCACCTCCACCACCTCGCCGGGCAGCGTCAGTGGCACGAAGACGGGTCCTTCCGGCGTGTCGGCAATGCCGTCGCCGCGATGGCCGAGCCGGGCGATGTCGAGCCGGGTGACGCTCATTTGCCTGCTAATCCTGTCATGCGCCATGGGATATTATGTATTTGAGAGAAAATAATGCCCGACATCGTATCAAACACTCCAGATACACATGCTCACGTAAAGAAACTGAGATAATGTACTCGCGGCTGATTCCTCTTTTTCAAATGGACAGCCATGTTTACTTAGCATTCGCACATAATAATAAGTCTCTTAGCGCTCGAAAAGGGGGAAAGAATGTCGCTTGTTTCGGCTCTTGCCATCAGTGTCGGCGTCCTGGGGGGCGTCGCCACCTGGCTGTTTCTGGGACCGCTGGCCGGCGGCCTGCAAATCTGGGTCGCCTTCATCGCCTGGGCCTGCTTCTTCCACTGCGGTGGCAAGGAGTCCGGGCTTAAGGCCACCATCCTGGCCAACATCGCCGGCGCCGTCATGGCGTGGCTGACGCTGCTCGCGGTCAGCCGCGGCGGTCTCGGCGAGGCGCTCGGCCTGCCCGTCTGGGCCGGCATCTGTGTCGGCGTCGGCGTGCTGGTAATGATCCTGCTCGGCCACCTCCCGGCCTTCGCCGCCATTCCGGCGATGGTCTATGGCTTCGCCGCCATGGCGGGCTATTCGCTGCTGGTCACCGACGGTCTCGCCAACCTCACCGTTCCGAGCCCGGCCAACCCGCTGGTGACCGTCGTGCTGTCGCTGATCGTCGGCGCCGCTCTCGGCTATGTCTCGGAAAAGGTCGCCGGGATGCTGGTCGGTAGCGGCCAGACGCGCCGCGCCTGATCGCTGCCGCGAGAGGTCCTCGAAAGGCGCGGGCGGCGTCACTCCGCCCGCGCCGTCGCGGATTGTGCCCCCACCGGCCGCGCCGTCGATAACCGTGCCGCCACGAGCAGAAATTCCTCATTGCCGTCGCCACCGAGAATCGGCGAGGCGAGGCGGTGCGTCACCCGCCAGCCGAACTGTTCCAGCAGGGCCGCGATGTTCGCCGCCGCTTCCGCGCGGGCGCCCGCGTCCCTGACGATGCCGCCCTTCGACAGCTTGTCGCGCCCGACCTCGAACTGCGGCTTCACCAGCACCACGATATGGCCTTCGGCAGCTTGATGAAGCAGCAGCGTCGGCAGCAACTTCTGCAGCGAGATGAACGACACGTCGACCGTGATGATGTCGGCCGGCGGCACAGTGCCGGGGGCGAGGGAGCGTATGTCGGTCCCCTCCAGCGAGATCACCCGCTCATCCGCCCGCACCCGTTCATGGAGCTGCCCATGCCCGACATCGACCGCATGGACCCGGGCGGCGCCACGCGCCAGCAGAACCTCGGTAAACCCGCCGGTGGAGGCGCCGACGTCGAGCGCCTCGGCGCCCTGCACCGAGAGACCCGCCGCCTCCAGCGCCGCCTCCAGCTTGAGCCCGGCCCGCGAAACCCACTCATAAGCCTCGCGCGCCTCGATCGCGGCGGTCGCGGAAATCGTCTCGGAAGGCTTGGCAACCCGCTTGCCGTCGACACTGACGAGACCGGCTTCAATGGCGGCCTGGGCGCGGGCGCGGCTCTCGAACAAGCCGCGTTCGACCAGCACCCGGTCGGCGCGGTCGCGCCTGGCGGGCGTCGGGCCGGGGATGGAAGGGTCTGGATTCATGGTCGAATCCGGCCGCGCTCAGCCGCGCAGCAGCGCAAGCGCGGCCTCTTCCTCGCGTCCGAGCGCATTGAACACGCCGCGCACGATGCCTTCGGCGTCGAGCCCGGCCTCGCGCATCTGGCCGGCCGGGGAATCCTGCTCGATGAATCGGTCCGGCAGCGCCAAGGTGCGCACCTTGAGGCCGCGGTCGAGCGCCCCCGCCTCGGCCAGCAGGGTCAGCACGTGGCTGCCGAAGCCGCCGACCGCGCCTTCCTCCACTATCACCAGCACCTCATGCTCGCGGGCGAGGCGCAGCACCAGTTCCCGGTCGATCGGCTTGGCGAAGCGCGCATCCGCCACCGTGGTCGACAGGCCGAAGCCGGCCAGTTGGTCGGCGGCGGCAAGGCAGGCGGCCAGTCGGGTGCCGAGCGAGAGCAGCGCGAGCTTCGAGCCCTCGCGCACCACGCGCCCGCGGCCGATCTCCAGCGGGGTCCCGCGCGCGGGTCGCTCGACACCCACGCCCTCGCCGCGCGGGTAGCGGAAGGCGATCGGCCCCTCGTCATAGGCGGCGGCGGTGGCCACCATGTGCATCAGTTCCGCCTCGTCGGCGGCCGCCATCACCACCATGCCCGGCAGCGCGGCCAGCATCGGCACGTCGAAGGCGCCGACATGGGTCGCCCCGTCCGCCCCCACCAGACCGGCGCGGTCGATGGCGAAGCGCACCGGCAGGCGCTGGATCGCCACGTCATGGACGATCTGGTCATAGCCGCGCTGCAGGAAGGTCGAATAAATGGCGCAGAACGGCTTGTAGCCCTCGGTCGCCAGCCCGGCGGCGAAGGTCACGGCGTGCTGCTCGGCAATGCCGACATCGAAGCTCCGTTCGGGAAAGACCTCGCCGAACAGGTCGAGCCCGGTGCCGGCCGGCATGGCGGCGTTGATGGCGACGATGCGGTCGTCGTGGCGCGCTTCCTCGATCAGGCTGTCGGCGAACACGCGCGTGAAAGTCGGCGCGTTGGACACCGCCTTCTTCTGCGCGCCAGTGGCGACGTCGAAGCGCTGCACGCCGTGATACTTGTCGGCGGAGGCCTCGGCGGGCGGATAGCCCTTGCCCTTCTGGGTCACGACATGGACCAGCACCGGCCCAGTCTCGGCGTCGCGCACATTGCGCAGCACGGGCAGCAGATGGGAGAGATTGTGCCCGTCGATCGGCCCGACATAGTAGAAGCCGAGCTCCTCGAACAGCGTGCCGCCGGTCCAGAAGCCGCGCGCGAACTCCTCCGCCCGCGCCGCCTGCCGGCCGAAGAATTTCGGCAGGTTGCCGGCGAGTTGCTTGGCGGTCTCCCGCAGCGAGCGATAGGTGCGCCCCGACAGCAGCCGCGCCAGATAGGCCGACATGGCGCCGACCGGCGGGGCGATCGACATGTCGTTGTCGTTGAGGATGACGATGAGGCGCGAATCCATCGCGCCGGCATTGTTCATCGCCTCATAGGCCATGCCGGCGGACATGGCGCCATCGCCGATCACGCACACCACATTGCGCTGGGCGCCTTCGAGATCGCGCGCCACCGCCATGCCGAGCCCGGCCGAGATCGAGGTCGAGGAATGGCCGGCGCCGAACGGGTCGTACTCGCTCTCGGTCCGGTTGGTGAAGCCGGAGAGCCCGCCGCCCTGGCGCAGCGTGCGGATGCGCTCGCGCCGGCCGGTGAGTATCTTGTGCGGGTAGCACTGGTGGCCGACATCCCAGATCAGGCGGTCATTGGGCGTGTCGAAGACATGGTGGAGCGCGACGGTCAGCTCGACCACCCCGAGACCGGCGCCGAGGTGGCCGCCCGTCACCGACACCGCGTCGATCATCTCCTCACGCAGTTCCGCCGCGATCTGCGGCAGTTGCTCCTCGGCGAGGAGACGCAGATCGGCGGGTGCGCGGATCGTGTCGAGTAGCGGCGTCGAAGGACGGGTCAAGAACGGCTCCGAAAACACATTCGCCGGGGATGCGCGCAGGGCGGAACATCTCCGGGCGAAGGTTAACGGCATACACAATGGCGGCAGGGCGCGCAACGCACGCCCGCGCGACTCCTGTGCCCATCGCGGCGCAACCGCATGTGGAGACCGCGCGCAGACGATGATCCAACGTTGGCCTCGCGGCGCGGCTTCCATTAAATACGCGGGATGGAAGCACGAGTCGCAACCGCGGCGGAGACCCCAGACCGCCCGCAGGCGTCCGCCGGCGGCGAGAACGCCCGCATCGGGTCTGACCGCGACGGGTCTGTGTCCCAGGGGTCTGTGTCCCAGGGGTCTATGTCCGAGGAGGCCAGCCGCCGGACGTGGCGGCGGCTTATGCTGTTCTTTCCCGGCCACGACCCGACCGACATGGACTACCACCATGGGCGCTTTGCCAACCAGGCGGAGCGGTTCGGCCGGCTGTGGTCGGTGGAAGTGGCGGTAACGCCCCGGCTCGACGACGGCGCGCAGCCCTACGCCCGCTGGGATGTCGAGGCACGCGGCCCCAACTGGTCCACCCGCACCGACTACCGGATCCTGCGCTGGGAAGACATCATCGGCGCGCTGGACTCGCGGCCCGACCCGATCCGCCTGTGGCGCGGCTTCGGCGGGCTGTGGGACTTCCTGCGCGGCGGCGCGGCGCGCGGCTATTTCCGCGCCAGCCCGCGCTACGGTGCCTTCTTCTTCTTTCCCTATCTCATTGCGGCGCTGTTCCTCGGTGCCGGCCTGCTGGTGGGCGGGCTGGTGGCGTGGGGCGCCAGCCAGTTGCTGCCGGCGTCGATCGTCTGGATTCCCGCCCTCGCCGCCGGCGTCGCCACCTTTTTCGGCCTGTTCCACCGGCCCGGACGCGACTGGCGCCTGCATCAGGCGCTCGACGACTGGGACCTGGCGCGCGACTACCTGCACGACCGCACGCCGGAACTCGACGCCCGGCTCGACCGCTTTGCCGACGTGCTGCTCGAGGTGGTCCATGCGGGCGCTCACGACGAGATCATCCTCGTCGGCCACAGCCTCGGCGCGACGCTGATGCTCGGCGTCATCGAGCGCGCGCTGGACCGCGACCCCGCGCTGGCGGATGGCCCGACGCGCGTGAACCTGCTCACCTGCGGTGCCACCATTCCCAAGCTCGCCCTGCACGGCAAGGGCGGCAAGGTGCGCCGCCAGGCCGCACGGATCGCGGCGTCACCTCGCCTGACCTGGGTCGAGTATCAGGCCCGGCACGACGCCATCAATTTCTACAAGTTCCACCCGGTGACGCTGCGCCGCGCCGGCTTCGACCAGCCGGAGCCCAGCCAACCCCTGCTGCGCAACGCCAACATCAAGGAAATGCTCACCCACGCCAAGCTGAGACGGCTGCGCTGGCACGCCATGCGCCTGCACTACCAGTTCCTGCTGGCGAACGAGCAGAAGGCGCCCTACGACTATTTCATGTTCGCCCTCGGCCCGCTGTCCTTCCCCGATCTTTCCTCCCGCCCGCAGGGTCCGGTCGGCCGCTTCGCGGCGGATGGCTCCCTGATCGCCTGAACCAACGGACGCTTCATGAACCTTCTCGTCGCCGCCAAGATCGTGTGGGCCGCCGGCTGCATCGGCTGGTACGTCATCCGCCTGCCCTTCGAACGCAAGGTAAAGCGTGAGCGGGTGGTCGACGCGCGCGACCGGCTGCGCGAACTCGTCCTGCTGTCCTGCTCCACCCTCGGCCTCGGCATCGTCCCGCTGTTCTGGGCGACCTCGCGGGTCTTCGACGCCGCCAACTACCCCTATTCGCCGGTGCAGTTCGCGCTCGGCACGCTCACCTTCATCTTCGCGCTCTGGCTGTTCCGCCGCACCCACCGCGACCTCGGCAAGAACTGGTCGGTGACGCTGGAGATCAAGGACGCTCACAAGCTGATCACCGGCGGCGTGTACCGCCATGTGCGCCACCCGATGTATTCGGCCTTCTTCCTGTGGGCGCTGGCGCAGTTCATCCTGATCCCGAACTGGATCGTCGGCCCGGCCGGCTTCATCGGCTTCGGCATCCTCTACGCCTTCCGCATCGGGCGCGAGGAGAGGATGATGCTCGACACCTTCGGCGACGAATACCGTGCCTACAGCGCCCGGACGGCGCGGCTGATCCCGGGCGTGTACTGAGCGAGGGTGCCATGCTGGAGCTTCGGCCCAACTGCGAGTGCTGCGACCGCGACCTGCCGCCGGACTCGCGCCAAGCGCTGATCTGCAGCTTCGAGTGCACCTTCTGCACCGACTGTTCCGGCGGGCTGCTGAAAAATGTCTGCCCGAACTGTACCGGCGAGCTGGTTGGCCGGCCGGTGCGACCGCCGGCGGCGCTGGCCCGCCACCCCGCCTCGACGCTGCGGGTGTTCAATCGCGAATGCCGCAGCCGCCTCCTTGCGGGCTGAGGCAGGCAGTGGCCCAGCTACTCCCCGTCGAGCGGCTGGGTGCCGGCGGGGCGGCCGTCGGCACTGAGCGTGATCTTCTCGACCCGCGCCTCGGCGTCCTTAAGCAGCGCGTCGCAGCGGGCCTTGAGCGCCTCGCCGCGCGCATAGAGCGCGATCGATTCCTCGAGCGGGACATTGCCGCCCTCAAGCTTGGCGACGATGGTCTCCAGCTCGGCGAGCGCCTTCTCGAAGCTCAGCGCGTTCACGTCCGGCCCGTCGGTCATCGCGTTCTCCTCAATGAGTCGCGCCCCTTATACAGGCTCAGGCGGCGGCGCTCACCCCCTCGCCATCAGCCGCGCATCAGCGCCATGACATGGGCGGAGGCGGAGCGCGCCAGCCCTTCGAGGTCGTAGCCGCCTTCCAGCACCGAGACGATCCTGCCGCCGGCATGCTTGTCGGCGAGGTCCATCAGCTTCTTCGTGACCCAGGTATAGTCTTCTTCCAGCAGGTTGATGTTGCCGAGCGGATCGCGCGTATGGGCGTCGAAACCGGCGGAGATAATCAGCAGTTCCGGCCCGAACGCCTCCAGCCGCGGCAGGATGCGGCTTTCGAACGCGGCGCGAAAATGCGCGCCATCGTCGCCCGAGCGCAGCGGCGCGTTGACGATGTTGTCGGTGGTGCCGCGCTCACCCACGGCGCCGGTGCCGGGAAAAAGCGGCATCTGGTGGGTGGAAGCGTACATCACGCTCGGGTCCGAGAAGAAGATTTCCTGCGTGCCATTGCCGTGATGCACGTCGAAATCGACGATGGCGACGCGGCCGATGCCGTGCACCTTCTGGGCGTGGCGGGCGGCGATGGCGACATTGTTGAACAGGCAGAAGCCCATCGGCGTGCGCGTCTCGGCATGGTGGCCGGGCGGGCGCATGGAAACGAAGGCATTGTCCACCTTGCCGGACAGCACCTCGTCGACGCCGAGCACCGCGCCGCCGACCCCGCGCCAGATCGCCTCGCCGGTGCCCGGCGACATCACCGTGTCGCCGTCGATCCGTACCATGCCCTCCTCCGGCATCGCCTCTTCCAGCGCGGCGACGAAATCCTCGGGATGCACGCGCACGATATCCTCGCGCCCCGCCACCGGCGCCTGCTCGCGCGCCAGCGTGGCGAACTGTTCGCCCTCGAACACCCGGTTGAGCACCCGCACCCGGTCCGGGCGCTCGGGGTGACCGGAAGGGGTGAGGTGTTCGAGACAGGCGTCATGCGCGATCAGAAGGGTGGTCATGGCGTTCCTTTGGCAGTCCTCAGGCGGCTTTTTGGCCGGCATGGGCGGCGGCGTTCCCGGCCCGGCGAGTGGTGGACGATATGCCACGTCGCCGGGCGGGGCCAGACGGGGCGCCACCGTTTTTTGCCGCACCTGCCGGAGCCGATGCGGCCCGCGCCGTTGACCCGCAAGGCGGGACGGCCTATCCGAGCGCGCCTGGGCCGGAGATGCAAGCAGGAGATGCGCGCGTGACGACGAGCGGAATGCCGGCATCGACAACGCGGACGACGCGGCTGCTGGAAGCGGACGCCGCCGGCATCGCGGAGGCCGCGCGCATACTGGCCGCCGGCGGTCTCGTGGCACTGCCGACCGAAACCGTCTATGGCCTCGCCTGCGATGCCACCGAGCCGCGCGCCGTGGCCGACCTCTACGCCGCCAAGGGTCGGCCGAGCTTCAACCCGCTTATCGCCCATGTGCCGGACCTTGAGGCCGCACGCCGTGTCGGCGTCCTCACCCCGGCGGCCGAGGCGCTCGCCGCCCGCTTCTGGCCCGGGCCCTTGACCCTGGTCGTGCCCGCGCTTGAGGGCGCCACCTGCGACCTCGCCCGCGCCGGCCTCGCCAGTGTCGCCCTTCGCGTGCCGGCGCATCCGGTGGCGCAGGCGGTGCTGAAGGCCGCCGGGCGGCCCATTGCCGCGCCCAGCGCCAACCGCTCGGGCCACGTCTCGCCCACCACGGCGGCCCATGTGCTCGCCGACCTCAAGGGGCGCATCGACCTGATCCTCGACGCCGGGCCCTGCGCGGTCGGGGTGGAATCCACCATTCTCGATTGCACCGGCACCGTTCCGGTGCTGCTACGCCCTGGCGGGCTGCCGCGCGAGGTGATCGAGGCGGCACTCGGTGCCTCTCTGGCCGATCCCGACGCCCGGTCTACCGGAGGGCCCGGCCTGGAGCCCGTCCCGCTGGCGCCCGGCATGCTGGCCTCGCATTACGCGCCGTCTGCCCCGGTACGGCTCGAGGCAGCCGAAGTGAGACCGGGCGAGGCGCTGCTGACTTTCGCCGGCGCACAGCCGCCGGGCTTCGAACACGCGGCGGATGTGCGCGACCTCAGCCCCACCGGCGATCTGGTCGAGGCCGCCGCCCGTCTCTTCGCCTTCCTGCGCGAACTCGATGCCGGCGGCGCAGTGGCCATCGCCGTGGTGCCGCTGCCGCGCCATGATCTCGGCGAGGCGATCGCCGACCGCCTGCGCCGCGCCGCCGCGCCGCGGCCGATCTGACGAGCCCCCCGTCGCTGCCGGTAGGGCATTAACGCTCGGGCAAGGTTAATGCGCGACAACTATAGCGCCGGAGCGTGGACCTCTTGCCTGTGATGCAGGGGCCACGCGGCGGGGGTTCTGTTGTGTTGCGTAGGCGGCGGGTGAACATGCGGGTCTCGACGCGCGTTCGAAAGATGGGAAAGACCGGCGCTGCGGCGCTGGTCCTCTTCTTCGCCGGCGGCTCGACCATCGGTTTCCAGGACATGCTGAGCCGGCTGGCGCACCAGCCCGGTGTCGCCGAACGGGTCCGCATCTCCATCCTGGGCGAACCGGTGCGCCTGCTCGAGGCCTCCACCTTCTCCTGGCCCTCACGCTCCGCCCTGCTGGCCAATTCCGAGATCGCGGCCCCACCGCAGGCCGCGCTGGCGATCGACATCAACCGCGACACCAAGACCGACCGGCTCGCGCGCACAGTGAAAGCCCCGCTCGACGCCGACCCGCTTGCCGTCTCCGGCCATCCCACGCCGCCGAGCCTCGCCGGCGCCGGCACGACCACGCCGGCCAGCCTCGCCACCGGCATGGCGACGAGCGTGGGGACCGGCGACGGCGCGACGCCTTTTGCCGGCGCCGGCACCGATCCCCTCGAGGACGACGACGCCGTCGACATCGCCAGCGCCGAGACCAATGGCCTTTATTCCGTGCCGGCGGGCGACCCGACCGGCGATCCGGCCCAACTCGAACAGAAGGGTCCGGCGATCGACCTCGCCGCGGCCGACGACGCACCGGACGGCGAAGACACGCCGGTCCCGGCCTCCTATGCGCTCGACCCCTCCCTGCCGCTCTACCGGCAGAGCGCCTTCATTTTCGGACTCGACGAGACCGCGCTGCCGCCTCAGCCCTTCCTGCACATGAGCACGCCAGACCTCGCCGAGGGCAGCGGCACCACCGACGCCGCCAAGTCCGAGGACAGCGACCTGCGGCGTGTCACCAGCGGCCCCTCCCCGGCCGAGCGGCTGGGGCTGGCCGGCAAGCGGCGCGACCGGGCCGAGAAGTGCCTAGCGGAAGCCGTCTATTTCGAGAGCCGGGGCGAGCCCAAGCGGGGCCAGATCGCCGTAGCGCAGGTGGTGATGAACCGCGTCTTCTCCGGCTATTACCCCGCCGACATCTGCCGCGCCGTCTACCAGAACGCGCATCGCCGCCTCGCCTGCCAGTTCACCTTCGCCTGCGACAACATCCGCGACGTGGTGACCGAGCCGAAGCTGTGGAAGCAGGCCAGGGAGATTGCCGCCGACATGCTCGATGGGCGGGTCTGGGACGACAAGGTCGGGCGCGCGACCCACTATCACGCCCGTTCCGTGCGCCCGAACTGGATCCGCGAGATGCGCAAGCTCGACCGCATCGGCGAGCACACCTTCTACCGCCCGCGCCGCTGGACCAGTTGAGGCGGGCAAGGTCGTGTGTGATGGCACGGGGCGGGCCGCACATGGTCGCCGAAGGCTCGGCTGCACCGCCGAGAGGCGGGAAGGCGCACAAGGGTAGTCTTGCCGCCCTTCTCGGCGACCGCAGACGGCACGCCCGCTGATCGTCGGCTGGCCGAGGCGCTGCGCCAAGAACATGGCCTCGACGCATGTGTCGGCGGCGTGCCAGCGGCCGTTACGCCCCGAGGAGCTGGCGTGAATGCCACGCCCATCAATGCACATGCCTCATGTGCGCCGGTGGGTGCGCGCCTAGAGCATTTTCGAGCGAAGAGGGTTCCGGTGCGCGTGAAGAAATTCGTAAAAACAAACATCTAGAGGCACGGCTTTCACCGGATGGGCTCTCGTTGCGCCCCCCGTTGTCATACGCCCGGAACTCGGCCATGCATCACTCCCGAGTTAGTTGTATGGTAATTAAACACCTCTGATAACACAAGAAAAAGCCCGGCGCGAAGCCGGGCTCTTGCACTCGTGCTAATCGGCCGGCTCAGTTGAGCTTCGACTTGACCTCGGCGACTGCCGCGTCGAGCACCCGGTCGGCGGTGCCGCCGACAAGCTGGGCGGTCAGCAGGACTTCGGAGGCCTTCACCGCCGCGTCGGCGGCCGCGGCCTTCACCTCGGCGAGCGCCTGCGCCTCCGCCTGGGCGATCTTCTGTTCCGCCATCTTGGTGCGACGGACGATGAGGTCTTCCAGCTTCTGCTTGGCTTCGGCCGCGAGGCGCTCGGCTTCGGCGCGGGCCGTGGTAACGATCGCCTCCGCCTCTTCCTCGGCCTCTCTCTGACGGCGCTTGTACTCGGCGACCAGCTTCTGCGCCTCTTCCTTCAGCCGGCGCGCTTCCTCCAGTTCCTGGCGGATGCGGTCGCCGCGCGAATCAAGCTTCGAGGCGATGCCGGAGAAGGCGCCCGCCTTGGCCAGCAGGACGACGAAGATCACAAAGGCGACGGCGACCCAGAAAGTATCACTACCCATCGTGCGCTCCTCAGCCCTTGATGGCGGTGTCGACCGCCTCCTCGACCGCGCCTGGCGCGGGCGTGGTGCCGATCAGGGTGTCGACGATGGCGCCAGCCGCCTCGACCGCGATGCCGCGGACATTGGCCATGGCCGCCGTCTTGGTGGCGGCGATCTGCACTTCCGCCGCCGCCAGCTTGACGTTGAGGTCAGCTTCCAGCGACTTGCGCCGCGTCTCGGCTTCCGCCGCGAGAGTGTCGCGGGTTTCGGTGGCGATGCCGTGAGCCTTGTTGCGGGCGCTGGCGAGCGCCTTCTCATAGGCCAGCGCCGCCGCCTCGCTCTCCGCCTTCAGCTTGCCGGCTTCCTCGATATCGTCGGCGATGCGGTCGTGCCGCTCTTCGAGGATGTTGGCGATGCGCGGCAGGGCGATGCGGCTCATCAGCAGGTAGAGCGCGGCGAACGCGATCACCAGCCAGAGGAGCTGCGAGGGAAAGGTATGGACGTCGAAGGGCGGGAAGCCGCCACCGTGTGCTTCTCCTGGGGGCACGGCAATCTCCACACCGCTTTCGGCCGGCAAAGTGCCGGGCGTCGCCGCCTGGGCGATGACGATGATACCGGCCGGACCGTGGGTCTCGGACATGGTTCAGGCTTCCTCGATCAATGCGAACGTCGGCTCATCCCGGCACCGGAAACCCACACGGGGGCCCCGGCGCCGGGCGAGACATCAGACCACGAAGAGCAGGACGAGGGCGACGACCAGCGAGAAGATGCCGAGACCTTCCGCAAGCGCCGCGCCGATGAAGGCGCGGGCGAACTGGCCGTCAGCCGCCGACGGGTTGCGCAGGGCGCCCGAGAGGAAGTTGCCGAAAATGGTGCCCACGCCGATGGCGGCGAGGCCCATGCCGAGCGTGGCGAGACCGGCGCCGAGGAACTTGGCGGCTTCCGCTTCCATGATCTTCTCCTGTTGGAATAGTCAGATTGGTTGGATGGCTGGATGAGGTTCCCGCGACGCGCCGGTCAGTGACCGGGGTGCAGCGCGTCGTTGAGATAGATGCAGGTCAGCACCGCAAACACATAGGCCTGCAGGGCGGCGACCAGGAATTCGAGCGCGGTGAGCGCCACCACCATGGCCAGCGGCAACACCGCGCCGAACCAGCCGACGACGCCCGAGGCGGTCATCATCACGATGAAGCCGGCAAACACCTTCATCGCGATGTGGCCGGCCAGCATGTTGGCGAAGAGACGCAGCGAAAGGCTGATGGGACGCGAGAGGAACGAGATGACCTCGATCACGACCATGAAGGGCAGCAGGAACGCCGGCACGCCGGAGGGCACGAACAGGTGCAGGAAGTGGGTGCCGTGGCGCACGAAGCCGTAGATGATGACCGTCAGGATGACGAGAAGCGCCAGCGCGGCGGTCACGATCAGATGGCTGGTGACGGTGAAGGCGTAGGGGATCATGCCCACCATGTTGGCGGTCAGCACGAAGATGAAGAGCGAGAAGACCAGGGGGAAGAACTTCATCCCCTCATTGCCCGCCGAGCCGCGCACGGTGGAGGCGACGAACTCGTAGGAAAGCTCGGCCATCGACTGCAGGCGCCCGGGCACCAGGGTGCGGCCACGGGTGGCGAAGGTGAGGAAGAAGAACACCAGCGCCACGATGCCGAACATGAAGGCGGCGGAATTGGTGAAGGCGAGCTCGACGCCGCCAGGCTGCCCCAATTCCACGATCTTGATGATCTGGAACTGATGGATCGGATCGATCACACTGCCGCTGGCCATCGCCGGTCGCTGCCCTCAACACGCGGCGCCGCCGGCGCCCGCCCCCATCTCAAGGCGCCGCCGGAGCGACGCCGCCTGCCTCTCAGGCACCACCCCAGGGGCGGCACCGAATTCGTCATGCCCCGCCCTTGGGCGGGCTCCTGCGGCCGGTTTCCCCTGCCGCGCGCATCATGTTCACGATGCCGGCGCCAAAGCCCAGCAGCATGAACACGATCATTCCCCACGGCGCGATGCCGAAGAAACGATCAATGGCCCAGCCGAGGCCGGCCCCCACCAGCACGCCCGCGACGAACTCGCTTCCCAGCCGGAAAGCGAGCGTCATGCCAGCCGAAGACGACGTCCGATCCTGAACGGCGGACGTCTTTTCCTCGGCTCGCCGCTCGGCCTGCACCTTGTCCAGCGCACTTCCCAGCCCGCGTAACCTGCCGGAAAGCTCGGCGTCGGAAACATCCGGCCGAGCCGAGCCGTCATGGCCGTCCGTCTTGTCTCGGTCGTCCATCACCTGCACTCAAGCCTGACCGGAGAAGGATTTCCCGACCCCGAAGACGGGCGCACCATAGTGTTCGCTCCGAGGGGTGTCAAGGATGTGAACACATCTTTTAAGTCATTGTAATAGCAGGATAAAAATAAAGTCAGGACGCTCTGTCGCAGGCGTCTCGATCGCTTCCGGCACCAAGGGAAGCTGTCGGCGATGTTTTTGGCATGCCAGCGTGTCAATCGAAATACGGCAAACGCCCCGGACCGACGCCACCGGTCTCCGGCAGGGCAAGACGCAAGCCAGGGCCGGCAGAGGCGCAGGGCGGCCGCGGCGGTTCAGCCCGCCTCGCGCCAGCGCTCGGCGGTGGCGAGATCGACCGAAACCAGCTTCGACACGCCACGCTCGGCCATGGTGACGCCGAACAGACGGTTCATCCGGCTCATGGTGATCGGGTTGTGGGTGATGGTGACGAAGCGCGTCTCGGTGAGGCGGCACATCTCGTCGAGCAGGTTACAGAAGCGCTCGACATTGGCGTCGTCGAGCGGCGCGTCCACTTCGTCCAGCACGCATATCGGCGCCGGATTGGTGAGGAAAACCGCGAAGATCAGCGCCATGGCGGTCAGCGCCTGCTCGCCACCCGACAGCAGCGAGAGCGATTGCGGCTTCTTGCCCGGCGGCTTGGCGATGATGTCGAGGCCCGCCTCAAGCGGATCGTCCGAATCGGTCAGCACTAGTTGCGCCTCGCCGCCGCCGAACAGCGTGGTGAAGAGCTGGCGGAAATGGCTGTCGACAACATTGAAGCTGGCCTGCAGCCGTTCGCGCGCCTCGCGGTTAAGCCCGTAGATACCGTGGCGCAGGCGCTTGATCGCCTCGGTGAGATCGTCGCGCTCGCCGGTCAGCCCCCTCTGCTGGGTCTCTATCTCGACCAGTTCCTCCTCCGCACGCAGGTTCACCGCGCCGAGCCGCTCGCGGTCGGCCTTGAGGCGGCCGAGTTCGACGTCCAGCTCGGCCAGGACGGGGAGCGGCGTGTCGGGGGTGAAGCCGGCGATCTCGCGGGCGGTCTCGGGCGGACCGTCAAGCACATCGGCCATCTCGCGCGCCAGATCCTCGCGGCGCTGGCGAGCCGCCTCCACCCGCGCCTCGGCACGGGCGCTTTCCTCGCGGGCGGCGGCCAGGGCGTCGAGCGTGGCGCGGGCGAGCCTGTCGCCCTCCGATTGCAGCGATTCGGCGTTCGCCAGCCTGTCGCCCGCCTCGCGCCGCGCGGCTTCCGCGCGGGCGACTTCATCGAGCAGCGCCCGGCGGCGGGCGGCGAAGCGCACCGGCGCGTCCTCCAGATCCGCGCGCTCGGTGGCCGCCTCGGCGAGGCGCGCCTCCAGCGCCGCCACCCGTTCGCCGGTGCCGCCGGCGCGCGCTTCCCACGACGCCCGCTCGGCGGCAATGGTGGAGAGCCGGCGCATCCGCTGATCGCGCTCGCGCACCAGCGCATCGGCGCGCACGCGGGTCTCGGCCAGCACGGCGCGGTCCTGCGCGACGCGGGCGCGGATTTCCGCCAGCTGCGCATCGCCTTCGGCCGCCGGCGGCTGGTCGGCGACCGCCTCGTGGGCCTCCTCCAGCCGGACCGCCGCCAGTTCGCGCTCTTCCTGCAGACGCGCGAGATTGGCCCCGAGCGCGGCGAGACGTGCGGATTGTTCGGCGGCGGCGCGCTCGGCGCGGGCGAGGTCGTCGCGGGCCGCCTCCATTGTGCGCAGCGCGGCGCGGCGCGCCTCGCGGGCGGCATTCTCGCGGGCGCCGGCCGCGCGGAGTTCGGCTTCGGCTCCTTCCAGCGCCCGCCGGTGACGTAACACTTCGGTGCGGGCACCTTCGAGCTGGGTCTCGATATCGGCGAGCCGGTTGCGCTCGGCCAGCCGGCGGGCGGCGGCGGTGGGCGCATCGGCGGCGGCCACCAGCCCGTCCCAGCGCCACAGGTCGCCTTCGCGGGAGACGAGGCGCTGGCCGCTCCTGAGCTGCGCGGCGAGGCGCGGCCCTTCGCTGCGCGGCACCACGCCGATCTGGGCCAGGCGGCGGGCCAGCACCTTGGGCGCGACCACATGGGCGGCGAGCGGCTCGGCCCCGTCCGGCAGCGGCGCGTCGCCCGCGGCGGCCATCAGCGACCAGTGCACCGGCGCGGCGGCATCGGCGGGTGCGTCGAGATCATCGCCCAGCGCGGCGCCCAGCGCGGTCTCGTAGCCGCGCTCCACCTCGATGAAATCGAGCACCGGCGACCAGCGCCGCGGTGTGCCGACATCGAGCAGCTTGGCGAGGGTGCGCGCCTCGGTGTCCAGCCGCTGGGACGCCCGTTCCGCCTCGGCCAGCGGACGGCGCGCCTGGTCGAGCGCGGCGCGGGCGCCGGCATGGGCGTTCTCGGCGTCGTGCGCCGCCGCCTCGGCGGCGACGAAGGCGTCCTGCGCCACATCCGCCGTGACGCGGCGCTCGTCGAGCCTTGCGGCGTCGACATTGGCTTCCAGCTGCCGCTTCTGGCCGGAAAGCAGTTCCACGTCACGATCGAGCCGCGACAGGCGCTCTCCCGCCTCGCGCAGGGCACGCTCCAGCGCCCCGCGCCGGGCGCCGGCCTCGGCATTGGCGGCGGTGGCGTCGGCGAAGGCGCGTTCGGAATCGGCGAGCGTCGCTGCCGCGTCCTCGCGAGCGGCGAGCGCCTCGTCCTCCAGCTGGGCGGCCTGCTCCTGCGCGACCGTCAGTTCCTCGGCCTCGCCGGCGAGACGCTCCAGCATTTCGCCGGCGTCTTTTGCGAGCGATCGCTCGCGCTCCACGTCGCCGCCGAGCTGCAGCAGCCGGCGATCGAGCTCCTCGCGGCGGGCGCCGGCGCGGGCTTCCTCGCGGTCGAGCTCGCCGCGTGCGAGGCCAAGGCGCTGCAGGGCGGCGGCGGCGGCCGCGTCGGCCTCGCGCAAAGCGGGGATTCCGTGGGCCGCGACGGCTGCAGCGCGTGCTGCTTCGCCCTGCTGCAGCGTCCGGGCCGCGACTTCGCGCACGGCGAGGTCGTGCGCCCGGCTCGCCTCGCCAAGCCCGCCCTCGGCCTCGAGCCAGCGCAGCCAAAGCAGCGCCGCCTCGGCCTTGCGGATGTCGGCGGAGAGCACCCGGTAGCGCGAGGCCTGCCGGGACTGCCGGCGCAGCGCGTCGAGCTGGCCGCCGATCTGGCCGATCACGTCTTCCAACCGCGTGAGGTTGGTCTCGGCTGCGCGCAGCCGCATCTCCGCCTCATGGCGGCGGGCGTGCAGCCCGGCCACGCCGGCGGCTTCCTCCAACAGGCGGCGGCGCGCGGTCGGCTTGGCGCCGACGATCTCGCCGATCTGGCCCTGGCGCACCATGGAGGGCGAGCGCGAGCCGGAGGAGGCATCCGCGAACAGGATCTGCACGTCGCGCGCGCGCGCCTCGCGCCCGTTGATGCGGTAGGCGGACCCGGATTCGCGCTCGATGCGGCGGGAGATCTCCAGAAGATCGGCATCGTTGAAGACGGCGGGAGCGGAACGGTCGGCATTGTCGACCACCAGCACCACTTCGGCGGTGTTGCGCGCCGGGCGGGTGGTGGAGCCGCCAAAAATGACGTCGTCCATGCCCTCGGCGCGCATCGCCTTGTAGGAGCTCTCGCCCATCACCCAGCGCATCGCCTCGACAAGGTTCGACTTGCCGCAGCCATTCGGGCCCACGACGCCGGTGAGGCCGGGCTCGATCAGCATTTCCGTCGGCTCGACGAAGGTCTTGAAGCCGGTGAGACGCAGGCGGGTGAATTTCATGCCTCTAGGATGCCGCCCGGCAGCCACAAGTTCAAGTGGCGCGGCGGCCTCGATCCACGACATGTTGCGATTCGAGCGCACCACCGCCGCCAGGCATGGTCGTTCAGCCGCAGCCGCCCCATCCGCCGGCCGCGCCGGTGCGGCTCACGCGGTCTCCCAACCCAATCCCTTGCGCAGGCGGGCATTGGCGACCAGCGCCGCCAGCGAGAAGGCGCAGCCCAACGCCACATCGACCACCCGGTCGGCGGCCGCGTGCATCGGCACCGCGATCAGCGTGCCGACCAGCTGGAGCAGCAGGATGACGAAGGCCGCCATCGCCGCCATGCCCAGCGCGCCGTGCAGTTGCTGGCCCGGCCAGCGCACCAGCGCGGCAAGGGTGATGCCGGCCATCAGCCCGGCCGGCGAGGTAACGGCTGCCCCATAGAGGAAGGCGGCGCCGGCGCCGAGCACCGTGCCCAGCACCAGGTCGACGATCATGCGGCGGCTGAACTGGGTGTCGTCGCGCAGCACGATCACCACCGCGAACACCGCCCAGTGCGGGTGCGGCAGGCCGAGCAGCCGGCCGACCAGAAACGACGCCGCCACCGCGACCGCCACGATGCCGGCGAAGAGCAGCCGCTCGCGCTGGGTCGCCCGCAGATGCGCGACGATGGCGGCGAGCGTCGGCCCGTTGGGCGGGCGCCACAGGCCGCTCGCCATGTCCCACCCGACCGAGATCAGCCAGGCATAGGCGGCGAACGCCGCCACCACGAGTATATCGGCCGGCTGGAAGGGTACGTCGAGCGCGGCGATGGCGGTGGCGAGGCAGAAGAAGCGCGCGGCGAAGGCGGCGCTGGGATGCACCGCCTCGACCAGCGCATAGAGGGCGGCGGTGCCCACCAGCGCCCAACCGGTGAGCCAGACATGGCCCGCCACGCCGGCGCCGAGCATGGCCCCGGCCACCACCACCAGGCCGGCCATGGCGAATAGCGCGGCGCGGGGAAGCGCCCGGCCGCCGGTGTCCAGCATGAAGCCGAGAATGCAGGTGAGAAGCGCGTAGCCGACCCAGTAGTTCTGGTGCAGCAGCAGGCCGGCGATCATCGGCGCCATCACCGTCGCGGTAAAGCGCAGCGAGCGCGCCAGCAGGCCGTCGCCATGCCAGCGCGGAAGGCCTGCCGGGTCCGTCCGCGCGGCGGGCGCCAGGGTTGGTGTTGTCGAATGTGGTTTTGGCGGCATCGCTTTACCCGGTCTTTACCCTGTCCGGCGGAGATTGTGGATACACGAGTTCCGTTGCGTCCTGTACGAGTAGGGTAGAGCGTTCATGAAGGTCGTTCGCAACGGGGAGGCCCAAAGGGCTCCCCGATCCGGCATTGCCCGTTCCGCTGGCCCTGCTGCCGATTTGCCCCTCGACACCATCCTGCGCGGCGATTGCGTCGCCGCCCTGTCGCGGCTTCCCGCCGCGTCGGTGGATCTCGTCTTCGCCGATCCGCCCTATAATCTTCAGCTCCAGGGCGAACTGAAGCGCCCCGACGACAGCCGGGTCGACGCGGTGGACGACGCCTGGGACAAGTTCGACAGCTTCCAATCCTACGACGCCTTCACCCGCGCCTGGCTGCTGGCGGTGCGGCGGGTGCTGAAGCCCACCGGCACGCTGTGGGTGATCGGCTCCTATCACAACATCTTCCGCGTCGGCGCCCTGCTGCAGGACCTCGATTTCTGGATTCTCAACGACATCGTCTGGCGCAAGACCAACCCGATGCCGAATTTCCGCGGCCGGCGCTTCACCAATGCGCATGAGACGCTGATCTGGGCGGCGCGCCAGCCCGAGGCCAAGGGATACACCTTCAATTACGAGGCGATGAAGGCGGCCAACGAGGATGTGCAGATGCGCTCCGACTGGCTGTTCCCGATCTGCTCGGGCCAGGAGCGGCTCAAGGACGAAGCCGGCCACAAGGTGCACCCGACGCAGAAGCCGGAGGCGCTGCTGGCGCGGGTCATCCTCTCGGCCTCCAAGCCCGGCGACGTGGTGCTCGACCCCTTCCTCGGCTCCGGCACCACGGCGGCGGTGGCCAAGCGGCTGGGCCGGCACTTCATCGGCGTCGAGCGCGACGCCGCCTATGCCGACGCCGCACAGGCGCGAATCGACGCGGTCGAACCGCTGCCCGACCTCGCCCTCGCCACCGCGCCGACAGCACGCGAGGCGCCGCGCATCGCCTTCAATTCGCTGGTGGAGCGTGGCCTCGTCACGCCCGGCACAATGCTTACCGATGCCAAGGCGAAGATGCGCGCCATGGTGCGGGCCGACGGCACGCTCTCGCTGGAGACCGCGCCGGGCCTCGGCCAGATCGGCTCGATCCACCGCGCTGGCGCCCTCGCCCAGGGCATCGAGGCGTGCAATGGCTGGACCTACTGGCACATTGCCACCGGCGAGGGCTTGCGCCCCATCGACTCGCTGCGGGCCGTGGTGCGCACGGAAATGGCGATGGCGGCGGAGTGAGCGCGCAATCGCCTCCGTTCGCCTGAGCCATCGCGGAATTGCGCTTCGTGGAAGCCGCCCCGTGAATGAGGCGGCCGGGAAAAGGCTGCACGAAAAAGGCCGCCCGGATGGGGCGGCCTTGATTATGTTGGCGCAAACGGCGCAGAGCGGCTGGCTCAGAGATTGCCGGCCTTCTTCACCGCGTCCTTGATCTCGCCCTTGGCCTGCTGGCCCTCGCCCTTGAGTTCCTGGGCCTTGCCTTCGGCCTTGAGACGCTCGGAATCGGTCATCTTGCCGACGCCCTGCTTCACATTGCCCATGGCCTCGTTGCCCATGCCCTTGGCCTTGTCCATCGTGCTGCCCATGATCGTCTTCTCCTGTTGATCCGCACACTCGCGGCTTGCAGGAACAACGATCCGAGAGCTGGAAGGTTCATTCGCGCCAGGCGGAGTCCATCCGGCAGCCTATCCGGCATGGGCCAGCACCTTGCGCATGACGCTGGGAAACGCCTCGGCGTCGAACTCTCCTGGAAGCACCCAGCGATGCCCGGCCGGGGCGACGGCGCTGGCCGGCAGTTCCGCCCGCCAGAGCTGAAGTTCCAGCGCGAAATGGCTGAACACATGCGTCACCGGCGCGTTGAGCGCCGTCCATGAGGCGGCGAGCGGAGCATGCGCGGCCGGGTTGGCGATACCGCCCGGCTGCCATGGCGTCGAGGGCACCTCGCTCATGCCCCCGAGCAACCCTCTGGCGGCGCGCGTGCGCACCAGCACCGCGCCATCCGCCCGTATGACGAGGAAGGCCACGCCCTGGCGGGTCGGCCGCGCCGCCTTCGCCGCCTTGAGCGGGTAGCGCTCCGGGTTGTCCTCGGCGCGGGCGGCGCAGGCACGCTCCCAGGGGCAGAGCGCGCAGGCGGGCTTGCGCGGTGTGCAGAGCGTGGCGCCGAGGTCCATCAACGCCTGGGCGAAATCGCCATACCGCGCCGGTGGCAGCAGGGTAAGCGCCAGCCCCCGGAACTGCGCGCGCGCCTTGGGCAGCGCTTCCTCCACGGCGAAAAGCCGCGCCAGCACCCGCTCCCAATTGCCGTCGACCGGCGCGGCGCGGCGCTCGAAGGCGATGGCGGCGATCGCCGCCGCCGTGTAGGGGCCGATGCCGGGCAGGGCCAGAAGCTCCGCCTCGCCCTCGGGGAAGTGCCCGCCATGGCGCTCCGTGACCGCCCTGGCGCAGGCGTGCAGGTTGCGCGCGCGGGCATAATAGCCGAGCCCGGCCCAGGCCGAGAGCACCTCCTCCAGCGGCGCGCGCGCGAGCGCCGTTACATCCGGCCAGCGCCGCAGGAACGCCTCGTAATACGGCCGGACCGTCACCACCGTGGTCTGCTGCAGCATGATCTCGGACAGGAACACCCGGTACGGGTCCTGCCGCGTGCCGGGCGCCGCGCGCCAGGGCAGGTGGCGACGATGACGGTCATACCAGGCGAGCAGCGCCGTCGGATCGGGCGGCGAAGGCGCGGCAGGGGCAGTGGCTGGATTGGTGGCGGCGGGCATGCGATCCTCTGACACGACGCCCGCACCGTGGCCGCTTCGGCCCTGCCGGGCAAGACGAGATGAAGATGGCTCTCCGTTCCCGACCCCGCCCGCTCGCCGACCTGATCGACGGCACCATCGCCGAGAGCTGCCGCCGGCGCGGCCTCGCCTCGGTGGAGATTGTCACCCGCTGGGCCGACATCGTCGGTGAGACGCTGGCGGCGCGGGCGGTGCCGACCCGGCTCGCCTGGCCCTCGCGACCGGACAGTGGGGAGCCCGGCGTGCTGCACGTCCGGGTCGAAGGCGGGTTTGCCATCGAATTGCAGCACGACGCGCCGATCGTGATCGAGCGGGTGAACCGGTATTTCGGCTGGCGCTGCATCGGCCGGCTGGCGCTGCGCCAGGGACCGGTGCCGCGCCCGCGCCCGCGCTTCCGCTTCGTCGAGCCCGACGCGGCGGAACGCGGCGCGGCCGAGAAGCGGCTGGCGGCCAGCGCCGGCGTGTTCGACGACGATGCCCTTGCCGCCTCCCTCGCCCGGCTCGGGGCGCTGGTGGCGCGTGAAAGGCGCGGCAAAGGTCCCGGCTTCACGCAGCGGTGAGGCAGGGCCATCGGGCGTACCGTTGCCATGTTGGCGCGGGGGCTGTAGGCGCTAGGTTGTCCCGCGACCGAAAGGACGGGGATCACCGATAAGCTGACATGGCATTCGAAGCCGGCGGGAACGTCCGGCCTTCTTCTGGAGACCGACAATGATCGACCGCCGTCGCTTCCTCGAAGGTATCGGCACTCTTGCCCTCGCCGTCGCCGCCTTCTCCACCTTCGGCACCGCGCTGACGGGCCCGGCCGAGGCGCAGACGGTCGACACCGCCAAGCTGATGGAACCGGGCGCCCTGCCGGACCAGGTGCTCGGCAAGGCGGACGCGCCGGTGACCATCGTCGAATACGCCTCGATGACTTGCGGCCACTGCGCGCATTTCCACGAGACCACCTTTCCGGTGCTCAAGGAGAAGTACATCGACACCGGCAAGGTGCGCTTCATCCTGCGCGAATTTCCGCTCGATATCGTCGCCAAGGCGGCGTTCATGCTGGCGCGCTGCGCCGGCGAGGGAAAGTACTACCCGATGACCGGCACGCTGTTCGAAACCCAGAAGAACTGGGCCTTCAGCAATAATCCCGCGCAGGCGCTGCTGGCCATCGCCAAGCAGAGCGGCATGACCGAGGAACAGTTCAACGCCTGCCTGAACGACACCAAGCTGGCCGGCGAGATCGACGAGGTCGCCAAGCGTGGCGCCACCGATTTCGGTATCGATTCAACGCCCACCTTCTTCATCAACGGCAAGAAGGTGGCCGGCGCGCTGAGTCCGGAGCAGCTCGACAAGGAACTGGCGCCGCTGCTTGGCGGCAACTGACGCCCACAAACGGCGGGCGCCTCAAGGGTGCCTGCCGGTGTTCCCATGTCCACGCCTGCGACGGCATGTCGCTGCCGGCCGGCCCCGGCGCCGCTCACTCCGGCAGGACGATGCGGCCCGCCGCATCGAACGGAAAGCCGGGATTGTGCGCGATCTCCCAGGGGTGGCCGTCGGGGTCGGCGACATAGCCGGAATAGCCACCCCAGAAGGTCGGCTGCGCCGGGCGCAGCGCCCGCCCGCCTGCCGCCACGGCGCGGATCAGCGTGGTGTCGACCTCCGCCCGGCTCGCCCTGTTGCAGGCGAGGGCAATGCCGCCGAATGCCCCGGCGCGGCCCGGCAGCACCCCGGCATCCGCGGCAAGCTCGTGGCGCGGATAGAGCGAGAGCACCGCGCCGCCGGCATCGAAGAAAGCGGCGCCGGCCGCCTCCTTGACCCGCCGTTTCAGCCCGAGCGCCTCATAGAAGGTCACCGCCCGCTGCAGATCCGCCACACCCAGCGTGACCAGCGACAGGCGCAGCGGCGGCATGGCACGTCCGGTGGAAGCGGGCTCGCGCGGCCCGGCCTCCCCCCGCTCCCGCCCGATGGCGGCGCCGGCACCGCCCTGCATCCCGCCCGCCGGCTTTTCGTCCGCATCCATCCTGCCCTCCCCAGCCTCCATGATCGACCCGTTCATCTGTCTTCTCCGAACAGCGACAATTGCTCGCCCTTCTGTGGCGGGCGGGTGAAATGGCGGGTGGTGAGGCGCGTGTGGCGGCGGTTGAGCCCGAGCCGCTCGCTGGCGATCTCGAAGCGCCGCGCCAGCGTCCAGGCATAGGGGCCGGTGCCGGTCATGCGCTGGCCGAAAGTGGAATCATATTCGCGCCCGCCGTGCAGCTCCTTGAGCAGCGAGAGCACATGACGGTAGCGGTCGGGAAAATGCGCCAGCAGCCACTCACGGAACAGGTCGCGGATTTCCAGTGGCACGCGCAGCATGACATAGCCGGCTTCGGAAGCGCCGGCCGCGACGGCGGCGTCGAGGATGCGCTCCATCTCCGCATCGGTGACGGCGGGAATGACCGGGGCCACCAGCACCGCGGTCGGCACCCCGGCCTCGGAGAGGGCGCGCAGCGCGTCCAGCCGCCGCTGCGGCGTCGCCGCGCGTGGCTCCATGATGCGTGCCAGCTTGTGGTCCAGCGTGGTGATGGAGAGCGCCACCTTCACCAGCCCCTTTTCCGCCATGGGGCCGAGAATATCGAGGTCGCGCACCACCAGCGCCGATTTGGTGACGATGCCGACCGGATGGGCGAAATCGCGCAGCACCTCCAGAATGCGCCGGGTCAGCCGCCATTCCCGCTCGATCGGCTGATAGCCGTCCGTATTGATGCCGAGTGCGATGGTGCGCGGCTCATAACCGGGTTTCGACAATTCCCTGGCCAGGAGTTCAGGCGCGTCCGGCTTGGCGAACAGCTTGGTCTCGAAATCGAGCCCGGCGGAAAGCCCCTGATAGGCGTGGGTCGGCCGCGCGAAGCAGTAGACGCAGCCATGCTCGCAGCCGCGATAGGGGTTGATCGAGCGGTCGAAGCCGACATCGGGCGATTCGTTGCGGTTGATGATGGTGCGCGGCTTCTCCACCGTCACGCTGGTGCGGAAGGGCGGCAAATCGTCCAACTCCAGCCAGCCATCGTCGAAGCGCTCGCGACTGTGCGGCTCGAAGCGCCCGGCCGCGTTGGACAGTGCCCCGCGCCCGCGCCGACGCTCGGCCTCCACCATCCAGTCCGGCATGGGAGCGGGCGGAACGGCGTCGAGGTCCGACAGGCCGGTGAGGTCGCGCGCGGCGGCACTGCGCTCCTCGGCGCGCGCGTCGCGGCGCTGCTGCGCCAGCCGGCCCAGATGCCGGGGAGCGGCGGGGGGCGCGGACGGCCCGGGAGGGGAATCGGTGGCGCGATGTTGCATGACGGATTCTCTAACCCATCAATAAGAACATATCAAGAACATGGACCGAATTAAGACAGCCGGGCTATACGCGTCGAAATCGGTGAGATAGGCAGGAAATGCTTTATCCGACAGGCGCGGGATGCGGGTCCGGCCTTTCTCCGAGCCAAGATCATCGAGGGTGGCTTTACGCGTGATCTCGGTCGTTATTCCCACAGGAGAGACAGCCCGGCGGCTGATTCCGACGCTCGCCTCGCTCGTGCCGGGCGCCGCCGCCGGTGTTGTGCGTGAGGTGCTGCTTGTGGATTCGGCCGGTTCGGCCGATGTGGCCGAGATCGCCGATGCGGCGGGGTGCGAATATGTGGCCGGCGCCGCCGATCACGGCGCGAGGCTGCGCCAGGGCGCAGCGGCGGCGCGCGCCTCCTGGCTGCTGTTCCTGGAGCCGACCGGCCTGCTGCAGGAAGGCTGGGCGCGGGAGGTGCGCAGCTTTACCGATCAGGTCGAACGGACCGGCGAGACCGATCGGCGCGCGGCGACCTTCCGGCTGGCGCTCGACGGATTCGGCGTCTCGCCCCGCATCCGGGAGAGCGTCGGCATGCTGCGCCACGCCATCACCGGCCGGCCGCGCCCCGACCAGGGGCTGCTGCTGCACCGACGGCTCTACGAGGCGCTGGGCGGCCACACGCCGGGAGCCCATGCCACAAGCCGACTGATGGCCCGGATCGGGCGCCGGCGGCTGGTGCTGCTGCGCTCGCAGATCCTGCTGCCGGAAGACTGAGCGTCAGGCCGGCGCAGCCGGAAGACCGGGCCTCAGCCCGTCGCGCCCCCCGCCGGCGCGCGCAGCTTGCCGCGCTTGAGATGCTCGTCGAGCCGGGGAAGGATCTCGACGAAATTGCAGGGCTTGTGGCGGATGTCGAGCTGGTGGACCAGGATCTCGTCCCAGCCGTCTCGGCAGGCGCCGGGCGAGCCCGGCAGGCAGAACACATAGGTGGAATTGGCCACCCCGGCGGTGGCGCGGCTCTGCAGCGTCGAGGTGCCGATCTTGCCGAAGGACACCATGTGGAACACGGTCGAGAAGCCTTCCATGCGCTTTTCGAACAGCGGCTCCACCGCTTCCGGGGTCACGTCGCGGCCGGTGAAGCCGGTGCCGCCGGTGGTGATGACGACGTCGACCCGCGGGTCGGCGATCCAGCCCGACACCCGCGCGCGGATCGCCTCCACATCGTCCGGCACGATGGCGCGGTCGGCGAGGCGGTGACCGGCCGCCTCGATACGCTCGGCCAGCGTGTTGCCGGAGCGGTCATCCGCCAATGTGCGGCTGTCGGAGATGGTCAGCACCGCGATGGAAAGCGGCACGAAGGCGGTTTCGGAACTCATGTCGGCCTCCCGGCGGGCTGCACCGGATGCGGCCCCTGCGGATGTCGCCCTTGCATCAGATATTGCCCTTGAAGGTGTTGCACTGGGCCAGCGACCCGCCGTCGAGCCCCTGCCTGAACCATTTCACCCGCTGGGCGGACGTGCCATGGGTAAAGCTGTCGGGCACCACATAGCCCTGCGCCTGCTTCTGCAGCCGGTCGTCGCCGATGGCGGCGGCGGCGTTCATCGCCTCCTCGATATCGCCATCCTCGAGGATGCGCCACTGCGCATCGGCATGGTGCGCCCACACGCCGGCGAGACAGTCGGCCATCAGTTCGACGCGCACGGAGAGGGCGTTGGCATCGGCGCGCGAGGCCTGGCGCTGGCGCGCCTGCACCTGCTCCAGCAGGCCGATCTGGTTCTCGACATGGTGCCCGACCTCATGGGCGATGACATAGGCGGCGGCGAAGTCGCCCGGCGCGCGGAATTTCTGCTTCAGCTCCTGAAAGAACGAGGTGTCGAGATAGACCTTCTGGTCGCGCGGGCAATAGAACGGGCCGGTGGCCGAATCCGCCGCGCCGCAGGCCGAGCGGGTGGCGCCGGAAAACAGCACCAGGCCCGGCTCGCGATAGGTCTCGCCCTGTCCCTTGAAGATGGGCGTCCACACATCCTCGGTCTGGGCCAGCACCACGGCGGCGAAATCGCCAAGCTTCCGGTCCTCGGCGCTGAGCGTGCGCTGCGCCGGCGGCCTCTGGCCCGGCTGTTGCTGCTGGCTGTAACCGCTGTCGCCGTCGCCGAGCAGGATTTCGGCGCCGCCGATCAACACCGCCGGGTTGATGCCGGTGGCCCAGGCGATCAGCCCGATGACGATCAGCCCGCCAATGCCGAGGCCGCCGCGCCCGCCGATGCGCGGCCCCCGGCCGCCAAAGCCGCCGCTGAACCCGCCGCCCTGGCCGCGCCGGTCCTCGACATTCCGGCTACGCCGGAAATCCTCCCAACGCATCTTCACCTCCGCCGACCGGCACCCGGCCACGGCGCGAGTGTGGATCACCCGCGCCGTGGCGGCAATGCGCCCGGCGGCATCCGGTTCCACCGATACCGGTCCGAAGGTCAGGCGGCCGTTCGGGCGGGCGCGCGCAGCCAGTCGCGGGCGAGCGTCAGGTCGGCCTGCGAGAGGCCATGCCCGGCCGGCAGGGTGCGATGGTCGAGTTCCGCCCCGGCGGCGCGAAGCTGGACGGCGAGGCGGGCGGCGTTCTCTTCCGGCACGATCGGGTCCATCGCGCCGGAGAGCAGCAATACCCGCCTTCCCGCGAGATCCGCCGGCGGCGGCACGGCCAGCGGCACCATGGCGCGGATCAGCACCGCGCCGGCAAGAACGTCCGGCTGGGTCAGCAGCAGGGCGGCGGCGATGTTGGCGCCGTTGGAGAAGCCGACCGCGACGGGCGCGGCGAGGCCATGGGCGGCGCGCGCCTCGGCGATGAAGCCGGCGAGTTCGGCGGCACGGGCGCGCACGTCGTCCTCATCGAACACGCCTTCGCGCAGCCGGCGGAAGAACCGCGGCATTCCCCCTTCGAGGACCTTGCCGCGTGGGGACAGCAGCGCCGAACCCGGCGCAATCATGCCCCCCAGCGGGATCAGGTCGTTCTCGTCGCCGCCGGTGCCGTGCAGCAGCAGCAGCGGGGGCGCCTCTGCCCTTGTGGCAGGCTCATAGCGATGCACGAAGGAAAGCGCGGCGTCGGTCATGACAGCCTCCTCGCGAGAAAGGAGCGGCGCCGTCCGCGAGGGACGGCGCCATGGTATGTGGACAGGCTCAGGCGGTGCCGGTTCAGGCGATTTCCGGCAGCACGGCCTCGATCTGGCTGCGCCGGGCCTCCAGGAAGTCCGGCAGCTTCAGCGCCTCGCCCAGGGTCGCCGCCGGCTCATCGGCGGCGAAGCCGGGAATGTCGGTGGCGATCTCGAACAGCACGTGGCCGGGCTCGCGGAAGTAGATGGACCGGAAATAATTGCGGTCCTTCTGCTCGGTGGTGGCGATGCCGTGGTTCTCCCCCAGCTTCTTGACCATGGCGAACTCGGCCGCATCGTCCGCCGCGCGGAAGGCGATATGATGCACCGAGCCGCCGCCCATGCGGGCGGGCAGGAAGCCGCCGGCCTCGTGGATGTCGACGATGCCGCCGATTTCCGTGCCCTCGGCCTTGAAGCGCACCAGCGAACCCTCGCGGCCGATCTCCTTGAAGCCGAACACGTCGGTGAGGATGGCGCCGGTGGGCGCCGCCTCGGCCAGCAGCAGGTTCACGCTGTGAAAGCCGCGAATGGCATTTTCAGCGGGGACGTCGGTACCGAGCCAGGCCGGCTCGTTCTCGGCGCCGGGGACGCCGACCAGCGCAAGCCGGGTGCCGTGCGGGTCCTTGAAGGTGAGCACACTCTCGCCGAAGCGCTTGACCGGCGCGCTGTGCGACACGCCGTTCTCGACAAAGCGCTGCGTCCAGTAGCCGATGGAGGCGGCAGGCACGCGGAACGCGGTCTCCTGCGTCTCGCCGACGCCGAGCCGGCCGGGGGCGACGTGATCCCACGGAAAGAAGGTGAGAATGGTGCCCGGCGCGCCGGTCTCGTCGCCGTAATAGAAGTGATAGGTGCCGGGGTCGTCGAAATTCACGGTCTTCTTGACCAGCCGCAGGCCAAGCGTGCGGGTGTAGAATTCGACATTGCGGCGCGCATTGCCGGCGATCGCCGTCACATGATGGATGCCATTGCGGTTCATGATCCTGCCCTCCTTCGAGCGCGACCTGCGCCCCTGTTGCCACAGAAGATAAGCCGGCAACGACGCAATGCCATGACTAATCAATTGCGTTGACGCAATCTCATCTGTGCTGCTATCGTCGGCCTCGCTGGCATGGAACGAATCTTCTTTCACCGCAGCGATTTAAGCTGTCGCCACCGTCGGGGAGCAGCATGGCCGAGCCGTTCAAGAACCTCGGATGGGACGACTTCCGGCTCATCAAGGCGGTCGCCGATGCCAAGGGCCTGCCGGCGGCGGCGATGACCATGGGCGTCAACCATTCCACGGTGTTCCGCCGGCTCAAGCAGATCGAGGAGCATCTCGGCACGCTTCTGTTCGAGCGCCACCGCACCGGCTACGCGCTCACCCCCGCCGGCGAGGAGATGGTGGCGCTGGCCAACCGGCTGGACGAGGAGATCACCGCGGTCGGCCGCAAGCTCGCCGGCCGCGAGCCCGCGCCCTCGGGCGAGCTGCGGGTGACGACGCCGGATTCGCTGCTCATCCACCTGCTGATGCCGATGCTCGCCACCTTCCGCGAGCGCTACCCGGAGGTGCGGCTCGACATCGTGCTGAGCAACCAGCCGCTCAACCTGTCCAAGCGCGACGCCGACGTCGCCATCCGCGCCACCGACAACCCGCCGGAGAACCTGGTCGGCCGGCGGGTCGCCCGCATCGCCTGGGCGCTGTACGGGCGCGCGGTCGACTTTCCCGAGCCGCGCGCGGTCACCCAGGAGCAACTCGACGCCTGCAACTGGGTGTCGCTCGGCGACAGCCTCGGCGCGCTGAAGACGGTGAAGTTCGTGCAGGAAAACGTGCCGCCGGACCGTGTCGCCTACAAGATCAATAGCGTGCTGGGCATCGCCGAGGCGGTGGAGGCCGGCATCGGCATCGGCCATATTCCCTGCCTGATCGGCGATGCCCGCCCCTCGCTGGTGCGGCTCGGACCGACCGACAACGAGTACGCCGCCGATCTGTGGCTGCTGACCCACCCGGACCTGCGCCATTCGCCGCGCGTGCGCGCCTTCCTCGACTTCCTCGCCGGCGAGATCGCCCGCCACCGCCGCTTCATCGAGGGGCAGATCGAGCTTCCCGAAAGGGCGGCGCCGGAAAAGGCGGCGCCCGACCCGGCTACGGCTTGAGGCGCGACAGCAGCCGGTCGCGCAGCCGGGTCAGGTCGCCGGTCAGCGCGCGCAGTTCCTGCGAATCGTGATCGAGGCACACGCCCATCTCGGCCGGCACGCGCTCGGCCTCGTGGCGCAGGGCGCGGCCCTTCTCGGTGAGATAGACCCGCACCTGGCGCTCATCCGCCACGTCGCGCACCCGGCGCACCAGCCCGGCGCCCTCCAGGCGCTTGAGCAGCGGCGTCAGCGTGTTGGTCTCCAGCAGCACCCGCTCGCCGATCTGGCCGACGGTCAGCCCTTCCTCGGACCACAGCGTGACCATGGCGACATATTGCGGATAGGTCAGGCCCAGCCGGTCCAGCATCGGCTTGTAGACGCGGTTGAAGGCATGGTTCGCCGAATAGACCGCGAAGCAGAGAAAATCCTTGAGCCTGAGCGTGTCGTCTGTGCTGGACATACCGGAACCATGCGTGCCTGGGCGGGGGCACTGTAGCGGGCACCGTGCCCTGCGGGCACAGCGGCGACAAGCGGGTTTTTGCGTAACCGCGGCGGGCGGGCAGCGTGCCGGGCGCGGCCATCCGCCGGGCGCGCATTGTTTGAAGATAGCGCCGTCGTCATCTATAGCAACGCGGAGAGGTCATTCGGGGGGATAGCTGCTTATGTCGGGTGGAGCCGCCACGACCAGGCCGGGCGGTCTGAGCGAGAATTCGTCGCTCGCCGATCTGAGCCCCACCGGCCGCCGCTCGGCGCGGCTGCGGCTGCGCGCGGCCTGGATGTACTATGTCGAGGGCATGACGCAGAGCGCCATCGCCGAGGCGCTGGACATCGGCCGCGTCACCGTGGTGCGCCTGCTCGCCGACGCCCGCCAGCTCAACGAGGTGAAGATCTCGCTCAGCCGCGAGATCGCCGAGCTGCCGCGGCTGGAAATGGGGCTGCAGAAGGCGTTCGGGCTGCGCGAGGCGGTGGTGGCCCCGGTCTCCGGCCCGTTCGCGGACGCCACCAGCGCCATCGGCGCGGCCACCGGGCTGTTCATCTCCGACCTCATCCGCTCCGACATGAAGATCGGCTTCGGCTGGGGCCGCACGCTGATGCGCGCGCTCGGCTTCATCGACGAGAAGACGGTCTCGAACCTCCAGGTCATCTCGCTGCTGGGCGGCATCACCAAGGCCAAGCAGTACAACCCCTCCGAATTCGCCTGGCAGCTCTCGCGGCTGTTCCAGGCCGACTGCCACCTGATCGCGGCGCCGGCCATCGTCGACAGCGTGGAGACCAAGCAGGCGCTGATCGAGCGCTGCGGCCTCGGCACCGTCTACAACCTCGCCCGCGAGATGGACGCGGTGGTGCTCAGCGTCGGCGAGATGGATTCGGAGAGCACCTCGCTGCGCTTCGGCTTCTTCTCCGATGCCGACTGGGCCTCGCTGATCGCCGCCGGCGCGGTGGGCGACGTGATCTACAATTTCATCGACATTGAGGGCCGGCCGGTCGACCACCCGATCAATTCCCGCGTCATGTCGATCCCGATCGAGACGCTGCAGGCGACCCCCGAGCGCATCCTCACCTCCGGCGGGCCGGGCAAGGCCAAGGCAGTGATCGCCGCGCTGCGCATGCTGCGCCCCACCGTCTTCATCACCGACGAGATCACCGCCGCCGCGGTACTTGAAGAGGCCGGCGCAGATTACTGAAGGCGGAATGCCGGGATGCGGGCGTCAGCGCCCTTTGCCTTGGAACAAATGTCGAGTACCGAAGAGCGATGACGCATTCGCCGAAAGGCGGAGGCGCGCTTCAAGGAAGGGTTGAGCGTATGCTCGGTGCAACTATGCTCGGTGCAGGCGGGATCGTGCGAACGGGCCTCGCCGCCGAACTGGAACAGTGGACCGCCAAGCACGGGCCGGTGACGATCGGCCTCGCCGGCGCCGGCCAGATGGGCACCGACCTCATCGTGCAGGCGGCGCTGATGCCGGGGGTGCGCATCGGCGCGGTGACGGAACTCAACGCGCAGGTCGCCATTGACGCCGCCCTGATGGCCGGCCACCGCCGCGAGGACATCGTCAGCGCCTCGACCCGCTCGGGCATCGACCGCGCCATCGAGGCCGGCCATTTCGTCATCACCGACGACTACACCGCCATGTGCGCCTCCGGCCATATCGACGTCGTGATCGACGCCACCGGCAGCCCCAACATCGGCACGCTGGTGTCGCTGGAGGCGATCCGCAACGGCAAGCATGTGGTGCTGCTGAGCGTCGAGGCCGACATCACCATCGGCCGCTACCTCAAGCAGGAGGCCAGGGCGGCGGGCGTCGTGCTCACCGGGGCGGCGGGCGACGAGCCGGCCGCCACCATCGAGCTGATCGGCTTCGCCCAGGCGCTGGGCTTCGAGATCGTCTGCGCCGGCAAGGCCAAGAACAACGCCTTCAAGCCCGACGCCGTCCCCGACGAGTTCGAGGAGGAGGCGCGGGCGCGCAACATGAACCCGCGCATGCTGGTCGAGTTCGTCGACGGCTCCAAGACCATGGTCGAGATGACCGCGCTCGCCAATGCCACCGGGCTGGTGCCGGACGTGCCGGGCATGCACGGGCCGGCGGCGGACCGCGACGTGCTGGCGCAGGTGCTGTGCACCCGGGAGGATGGCGGCATCCTCTCGCGCTCCGGCGTGGTGGATTTCACCCTCGGCAAGGGCGTGGCGCCCGGCGTGTTCTGCATCGTCAAGCCGCGCCATCCGCGTGTCAGCGAGCGCATGGCCGACCTCAAGGTCGGCCCCGGCCCCTGCTTCGCGCTGATCCGCCCGTTCCACCTCACCAGCCTCGAAGTGCCGCTCTCGGCGGTGCGCGCGGTGATGCATGGCACGCGCGACATGGAGGTGCTGGACCATCCGGTGGCCGAGTGCACGGCGGTGGCCAAGCGCGACCTCGCGCCCGGCGCGGTGCTCGGCCGGATCGGCGAATATGATTATCGCGGCTACACGATGAGCTGGCGCGACGCCCGCGACAGCTTCGCCCTGCCGCTCGGCCTTGCCGAGCGCGCCCGGGTGCTGAAGCCGGTGAAGGCCGGCGAGCGGCTGACCTATGACAATTGCCTGCCCGACGAGCAGCTCATCGTCACCCAGATCCGCCGCCGGCTCGACCAGGCGGACGCGCAGTTCCTGGCGGCTTAGCGGGACGTTTCGCAGGAACGCCCGTCATCCCCGACGGTTCGCCGGACCGAGCCGGGATCGGCCTCATGAGAGGCCGGAGAAAGGGCGGCCGGGTCGCGACGTGCTTCGAGGCCGGCCTGCGGCCGGCACCTCAGCATGACGGGCTATTGCCTGCGGCCGGCCCCTCGACATGACGGGCTTTTGCGTACGGGCGGCGGTGGGGCAACCCCGAACGGGAAACGCCGTCATCCTGAGATGCGCGCGTAGCGCGCCTCGAAGGATGCCCCTCAGGCGTTGCCGGGACGGCCGAGCGTCGAGAAGCGGGCATCGACCAGGCGCGCCTCGGCCTCCGCCAGCGCTTCGGCGAGCTGGCGCACCTGGGCGGGGTCGAGCACCAGCTGGAGCGCCGGCACCGGCTCGCCCGGCTTTGGCTGCTGGGCGCCGATCTCAAGGCGCAGCCCCACCTTCTCGGTGCCAAACAGGGCGGTGGTGAAGGCGAGCATCGGCCACACCTTCAGATTGCCCTTGTCGTCCTTCTCCCAGTCGTCGAAACGCTGCGCCATGGGGTGCCTCCTCCTCGTTCCTGCATCTCGGGCCGGTCTAGCATCGAACGGGCCGCGGGCGACAGGCCGTCGGCGGCCTGCATCGCCGTCGATCCACCCCTCCCGCCGACGATCCCCTTTATTGCCTTGATGCCGTTCGTCGGCGCACGGCGGACTCCGCCCGCGCGAAAAGGCGCTAATGGAAGTCCCGCGACTTCGGCAATATGCGTACCTGCCGGGGATGGCCATGGCTGGTGCGGCGGCCGGCGAGCGGATGGCCGGCCGACGCAGGCGCCGGTTCCAGCTTCGCCCGCCCCTCTTTCACGCGCCCGCCCCGCACCCGCTCATCCTGCCCCGGATCGAGCTGCGGTGGCGGCATACGGCGCGGGTCTTCGAACAGGCGGGACAGTTCCGCCGTGCGGTCGACCACGCGCTCGCCCATCAGATGGACGACGCCCTCCTTGCTCTTCTGCACCCGCCCCTCGATCACGATGAGCCGGGCCCCCATCACCTGCGCCCGGTAGCGCTCGAACTGGCGGGTCCAGAGCAGCACGTTGACGATGCCGGTCTCGTCCTCCAGCGTCATGAAGACGGCGTTGCCCTTGCCCGGCCGCTGGCGCACCAGCACGATGCCCGCCGCACGGAGGCGAGCGCCATCGCGGGCGCGGGCGACCTCGGCACTGGAGGCCACCCCCTCGGCGGCGAAGAGCGCGCGCAGCATGCCCATCGGGTGGCCCTTCAGCGACAGGCGCGTGGTCTGGTAGTCGACGGCGATCTGCTCCGGCAGCGGCATGAGGGGCAGATGCGCGTCCGCGTCCGCGCCGAGCTCGCGCGCCTGCGCCGCCACGAACAGCGGCAGCGGCGCGTCGTCCGGCAGCCGGCGCACCGCCCAGGCGGCTTCGCGCCGGTCGAGCCCCATGGAGCGGCAGGCATCGGCATCCGCCAGCCTGGCCAGCGCCGCCGCCGGCAGGCGGGAGCGGCGGGCCAGCGTCTCCATGTCATGCAGGAAGCCCCGCTGCCGGGCCTCGACCAGTTGCCGGCTCCACACCTCGCCGAAGCCGTCGAGCTGGCGCAGGCCTAGGCGGAGCGCCAGCGGCACGCCCGGCGCGTCGCGCTCCAGCGTGTTGTCATGGAAGCTGTAATTGACGTCCGGCGGACGGATCTCGACCCCGTGCTCTTGCGCGTCGCGCACGATCTGCGCCGGGGCGTAGAAGCCCATGGGCTGGGCGTTGAGCAGCGCGCACGCGAAGATCGCGGGGTAGCGGCATTTGAGGAAGGCGGAGATGTAGACCAGCTTGGCGAAGGAAGCCGCGTGGCTCTCCGGGAAGCCATATTCGCCAAAGCCCTTGATCTGCTCGAAGCAGCGCGCGGCGAAGGCGGGATCGTAGCCGCGCGCGCTCATCCGCGTGACCAGCAAATTCTGGAAGGTGCCGATGGTGCCGTTATGGCGGAAGGTCGCCATGGCGCGGCGCAGCTGGTTGGCCTCCACATCGGTGAACTCCGCCGCCACCATGGCGAGATGCATCGCCTGCTCCTGGAACAGCGGCACGCCGAGCGTGCGCGACAGCACCTCGCGCAGCTCGTCGGGGTTGTGCGGGGGAGCCGGCGAGGGATAATCCTCCCTCTCCAGCCCGTCCCGCCGGCGCAGATAGGGGTGCACCATGTCGCCCTGGATCGGCCCCGGCCGGACGATGGCGACCTGGATGACGAGGTCGTAGAGCTTGCGCGGCCTGAGGCGCGGCAGCATGTTGATCTGTGCCCGGCTCTCAACCTGGAACACGCCGATGGAATCGCCCTTGCACAGCATGTCGTAGACATCGCCCTGCTCGCGCGGCACCTCGGCGAGGCACCAGTCGATCTCCTCATGCGCGCGCAGCAGGTCCAGCGACTTCCTGATGCACGTGAGCATGCCGAGCGCCAGCACGTCGACCTTCAGCAGGCCGAGCGTGTCGATGTCGTCCTTGTCCCATTCGATGAAGGTGCGGTCCTTCATCGCCGCGAGACCGATCGGCACCGTCTCGTCGAGCCGGTGCTGGGTCAGCACGAAGCCGCCGACATGCTGGGACAGGTGGCGCGGAAAACCGATGAGCCGGATGGCGAGGCCCACCGCCCGCGCCACCATGGGGTTGCCGGGATCGAGCCCGGCCTCGCGCGCCTGGCTGCCCTTGATGTCGTCGCCCCAGCTGCCCCACACCGTGCCGGCCAGCCGGGCGGTGACGTCCTCGGTGAGGCCGAGCGCCTTGCCGACATCGCGGATGGCGCTCTTCGGGCGATAGGAGATCACCGTGGCGACGATGCCGGCCCGCTCGCGGCCATAGCGCTCATAAATGTACTGGATCACCTCCTCGCGCCGCTCATGCTCGAAATCGACGTCGATATCCGGCGGCTCGTTGCGCTCGCGGGCGATGAAGCGGGAGAACAGCAAATTGCTGGTGGCGGGATCGACGGCGGTGATGCCGAGCACGTAGCACACCGCCGAATTGGCCGCCGAGCCGCGCCCCTGGCACAATATGCCCCGCTTCTCGGCGAAGTCGACGATATCGCGAATGGTGAGGAAATAGGGCGCGTAGCCCAGTTCGCCGATCAGCGCCAGCTCGACCCTGAGCTGGCGTTCCACCCTGTCGGGCACGCCCTCGGGGTAGCGGAGGGCGGCGCGCTGGAAGGTCAGCTCCTCCAGCCGGCCCTGCGGGGTGTAGCCGGGCGGGACCGGCTCCTGCGGATATTCATAGGTCAGTTCCGCCAGCGAGAAGTCGATGCGGGCGAGGAAGTGGCGCGTCTCCTCCACCGCTTCGGGCGCGTCGCGGAACAGGCGGGCGATCTCCGCCGGAGGCTTGAGATGCCGCTCGGCATTGGCCTCCAGAAAGCGCCCGGCGGCGTCGATGACGACGCCCTCGCGGATGCAGGTGAGCACGTCCTGCAGGTCGCGTTCGTCCGGGTGGTGAAAGAGCACGTCATTGGTCGCGAGAAGGGGCACGCCGGCTTGCGCGGCCACCGCCTTCAGCGCCGCGAGGCGGCGACGGTCGTCGCCGCGCCGGTGCATCGCGGCGCCGAGCCAAAGCGCGCCGGGCGCCGCCTCAAGAAGCCGGGCCAGGGTGGGGACAAGCCCGGGCAGTTCCTTAACCGGCATACCATCCGGCGGCATCAGGATAAGCGACAGCCCGCCGGCATCGGCCAGCAGGTCGTCGAGCCGGAGGATGCACGACCCCTTGGCGGCCTTGAGGTTGCCTGCCGTGAGCAGCCGGCACAACCTTCCCCAGCCGGCGCGCGTCTGCGCATGGGCGACGATGTCGGGCGTGCCGTCGGCAAAGACCAGCCGCGCCCCGACGGCGAGGGTGAAGGGGAACCGCGCCCTTGAGTCGTGAGCCTGCCGGTCCTGCGCCGCCCGCCAGGCTTCCTCGGCCTCCTTCACCGCCGCATGGGCGCGCACCACGCCGGCCACCGTGTTGCGGTCGGCGATGCCGAGCCCGGCATGGCCGAGCGCGATCGCCCGCGCCACCAGATCCACCGCGGAGGAGGCGCCGCGCAGGAAGGAGAAGTTCGAGGCGGCGACGAGTTCGGCATAGAGCGGCGCGTCCATCATCGCCTCACGGAAACAGGCCGTGCAGGAACCAGCGCGGCGCACCGGGCTCGCGCTCATAAAGACCGGCGCGGAACAGCCAGAAGCGCCGGCCCTCGCGATTCTCCACCCGGTAATAGTCGCGCGTCGGCGTTTCCTCCGGCCGGCGCCACCATTCCGGGGCGAGGCGCTCGGGGCCCTCGGCGCGGGCGACCTCGTGCACCACGCGCCGCCAGCGGAAGCGCAGCGGCGGGCCGTCCGGCACCTCGGCCAGCGCCTCCACCGGCTGGGGCGGATCGAACAGGGTGAGCGGGCGCGCCAGCGCCTCGGCCGCCGAGCCGGCCGGCGCGGCCGAAGGGACTGCGGCGCCCGCCGGCACCAGCGCGCTGGCGCGGTCGGGATCGTGGGTGTCGCGCTGGAGGAAACGCAGCACCCGCTCGCGCCCCAGCCGCACGGCGAGCCGGTCGACCAGCGCCGCGACTTCCTCCTCCTCCACCGCGCGGCCGTCGAGGCTCACCTGCGCCGGGGTGAGCGGCTCGGACCGCAATACGCCGAGCCGTACCAGGTCGAAGCCGAAGCCGGGGTCGAGCGGGTCGGCAAGCGTCTCGATCCGCTCGCGCCAGAGCCGGGCCAGTGCCACGCCGTCGCGCAGCGGCCGCGCGGTCTCTACCCTCAGCCGCCGCACCGCGCCATCGGTGCGGAAGAAGCAGGCCTCGAAGGCCCGCCCGCCCTCGCCGCGCGCCTCCAGCATCAAAGCGAGATCGTCGACCAGCAAAGCGAGCGTCGCCTCGATGTCGGCGGTGCGGGCGATCGGCTCGGCGAAGCGCCGCTCGGCGATGCAGGCCGGCAGCGGGCGGCGCGGCACGAGGCGCACATCCTCGCGCCCCAGCGTGCGGTCGAGCCGCACCAGCAACTCCACGCCGAAACGGGCGGCGAGCGGCGTGGCGGGGCGGGCGGCGAGATCGCCTATGGTCTTGAGCCCGGCGCGCGAAAGCCCGGTCACCGTCTCCGCGCTCACCCCGAGCCGGGCGACCGGCAGGCCGGCGACGGCAGCCGCCTCCCCGCCCGGCGGCACCACCCCGCCCCGCCCCGAGCGGGCCAGCGCCCGCGCCGCGTCCGGCGTGCCGGCGATGACCGCGAGCGCGCCGAGGCCGTGGCGTTCGAGATGGGCGAGAAGCCGCGCGCGCAGCGCCGCCTCGCCGCCGAACAGATGCGCGCAGCCGGTGATGTCGAGGATCAGCCCGTCCGGCGCCCCCTCCGGCGCGTCCAGCGCCACCAGCGGCGTCCAGCGGTCGCAATCATCCGCCACCTCCCCCAGAAAGGCGGCGTCGGCGGCGGGGTCGTGGTCGAGCACGGCGAGGCCGGGCAGGCGGGCGCGCGCATCCGCCAGCGTCAGGCCGGGGGCGAGCCCTGCGCGATGCGCGGCGCGGTCGAGCGCGGCGAGGCGCAGGGCGCCCCGCACCTTCTCGACGAAGACCAGCGGCGCGGGGGCAAAGGGGTCGCCGATCTGCCGATCGCCCTCGCCCCGCCTCCCCGGCCCACCGTCAGCCGGCACGGCGCAGCGCGACGACCTCGCCCCGCCGCGCCTCCTGCGCACCCGCTCCATCCGGTCGGCCGGCAGGAACGGGAACCACAGCGCGAGGTAGCGGGTCGAGGTCGCGGAAGGTACAGGCCTCATGGTCCCACTCCAGTTTCCAGTCGCCGCCCTCCACCGGCCGCACACCGCCCGCGCCGCCGCGATGGCGCAGCAGGGTGGCGTGGAAGGAAGGCGCGCCCGGCGCGTCGCCTTCCAGCGGGGCCGAGGCAGCGGGTGCCACCCGCCAGCGCGTCGCCACCGCTGTTGGGGCGGCCTGCGCGGCCATGTGCAGCAGGAAGCTCGTCACCCCGGAGGACGCCGCCCGCAGGGCGAGGCGCCGCGTGGCGGTGAGGTCGAGCGCCTTCGGCGTGCCCCAGGTCTCGATGAGCAGGGCGCCGAGCCCGGCGCAGCGCACCGCGTCACCCGCCGCGCGCAGCACCTCCGCCCCGTCGCGCGCCCGCACCACCAGGAGGCGCGCGGGATCAAGCCCGAGCGCGGCGATGCCGGGCGCGTCGAGCCGCCCGAACTCGGCCTCGGCAAGGTCCTGGCGCACCCACAGCAGCGGCCGCCTCTCCCCCGCGTCGGCGGTTTGCAGCGCGCGCAGCGCCAGCGCCAGCGCGAAGCCGGCGGCCGCCGGCAGGTCGGCGCTACAGGCTGCCTGCACCTCGTGCAGGGCGCCGCGGGCAAGGCACACCCCGCCCGCCGCCGGCCCGGCGGCACCAAGGGAGAAGGACGGCTCGACGCCGGGCAGACGTGCCGCCTCCAGCCCGGCGAGCATCTGCCTCAGCGCCGCCACATCGCGGATCGGGTCCATCGCAGCGCTCGATATTGTTCATGCTTTGTTCCCCCTAAAACGACTCCATCCGCGCCGAGAGTCAAGTCGTCTCTGTGGGATCAGCCCTCCACCGGGGCGCCGGCCTGCCGCGCCGCGCGAAACGTCCACAGCGCGTTGCCGGCGTAATGCCAGAGCACCAGCAGGCCGGTGACGAGGACCTGCGCCGGCAGATAGGGCGCGGCAAGAGGACCGGTGAGCAGCGCCATCAAGAGCGCGTTCAATCCCAGCCCGATGCCGGCGACGGTGAAGAATTTCGCCAGCGCCGCGCGGTGCGGCTTCGAGGAGCGGAAGACCAGGCGCCGGCCGAGCTGGTAATTGACCATCCCGCCGACCAGGAAGCCGGCGCTCGACCCCGCCACCGGCCCGGCGAGGCCGCCCTGCACCAGCCCGACCAGCACGGCATAATGCGCCAGCGTGCCGACGGCGCCGAGGGCGGCGAAGAGCAGGATGTGGCGCGCCCGCGCCAGCAGCGCCGCCGCTTTTTCTCCCCGCCTCGACGACGCAGCATTCATGCGCGGGCCCCTCACGGCCGGGCCTTGGCGACCTGCGGCCCGGTTTCCTGCGGCCCGGCCTCCTTCAGCGAAACCGCCGGGGCGTCGGGATCCATCCCCTTGTCCATGCCCCGGTCCTTGTCCGGCAGCGGCACCTCCACCGGCGGGTGGCGCAGGCGCTGGTCCATCACCGAGGCGAAGGCGAGGCCCATCCGGCTCACCGTCGCATAGGGCAGGCCCGGTATCCCGTCGCAGCCGACATTGCTGGCGGACAGCACGAAATCGGCACCGTCCCAGTCCTCGACCGCCTGGAAGTTCGGGCCGAGATAGGTCAGCGCCTGCACGTCCTCGGCGCAGACCGAGACCTTGTAGGGGTGCTCCGGCGCCCTCTCCCGCGCCACCCCGTGGCGCAGCGCCAGCGATGCCTCGCGCAGGCTCGACGACCAGTAATCGCCCTCGAAGCGCCCCCACGCCCCGGCGGTGCCGCCGACCAGCTGGTTATAGGCGACATATTCGTAAGGGTGCAGGCGCCACAGCACCGAGGCGTTGAACAGGAACAGCTCGAGCGCGGCCAGCGCGAAGACCGCCCCGGCGACGCGCGAGTGCCGCCACAGCCCGCGCCACCCGCCGACGAGCCCGAGCGCCGCCAGCACCGTGACCGGCGGCAGGACGAACAGAAAATGCCGGATGCCGTTATAGAGCGGCGGGTCGTCCAGCACGGCGAAGACGACCGGCACCAGGATCGCCAGCGCCAGCGGCAGAAAGGCCAGCATCCGTCGCGGATGGGCGAGGACCGCCATCGCCAACCGTCGTCCGCGCACGAGCCGCGCCGCCGCCAGAACCGTCATCGCCAGCGCGGCGAGAAGGCCGAGCAGCGTCACTTCCGGCAGCTTGATGAGCAGATATTCCGGCATGTAGCCGGGCGGCACCTGGTCGATCGGCAGCAAGCGACCGTTGAACAGGGTCTTGAGGTCGAAGCTGAAATTGCTGAAGGCGCCCATCGCCTTGAACAGATTGGTCGGCGGCAGCACCGACCATGGCCAGGTCGCCGCCATCAGCGCGAGCGCCACCAGGCCGGAGACGACGAGCCGCGGCAGAACCCGCAGCGGCAGGCGCAGGTCGCGGAACACCAGCGTCCCCGCCGCAAGGATGAGCGCGAGATAGAACACCGCGAACACCCCGCCGACCCGCAGCCCGAGCGCGCAGCCGACCGAAAGACCGAGCCCGAGCACGGTGCGCCAGCGCGGCAGCGCTGGCAGTTCCACCGCCAGGGCGGTGATGAAACAGAGGCTCCACACCATGGCGGCGGCAAAGGGCACGTCCTTGGTGTGGGTGAACATCGCCCCGCCATACATACCGGTGAAGGCCAGCAGCAGCACCGCGACGAGGCCCGCCTTCTCACCGCCGAGAAGCCGCGCCAGCCGCCAGGTGCCGACCAGCCCGACCAGGCCGAAGCCGGCGGAGAGGAGGTGGCGCCACTCGTAGAGCGGCAGCGGCACATAGGGCTCGAGGCCGGCCGCGATCAGGTCGAACAGGCCGCCATAGAGATAGAGGTTGATGTAGTGGAAGGCGCGCTCGTCGGTGAATCCGCTCGCATACCAGGCCAGCAGCAGCTGGCCATAGGTGTGCTGCACCGGCTCGTCATTGCTGATGCCATAATCGCGGAAGGTCAGCACGATCCACGCCGCCACCGCCGCGAACACGGCGAGGCTGGCGAGGCGCGTCGGCGAGATCGCCTGCCCGCGCCGCAGCGCGGGGCGACCGGGAGCGGCGGCGGGAACGGCGGAAGTGTCGAGGCTCACGAGGCGAAACCATCCGGCACGAGGGCGGGGGCCTGCCGCATCTCGGCGGGGGCGGACGAGCCGGCCGGCCGCGCGGCCGATACCCCGAAGCCGATCTCGTCGGCGACGAGGTAGAGCGGCCGGCGCTTCACCTCGGTGAAGATGCGCCCGACATATTCGCCGATGACGCCGAGGCTGATGAGCTGCACGCCGGAGACGAACAGCATGCTCACCATGATGGTGGGGAAGCCCGGCGTGCGCACGCCGAACACCAGCGCCTCGCCGAGCAGATAGAGGCCATAGAGGCCCGACAGGCCGGCGAGCGCCACCCCGACCAGCGACCAGACCCGCAGCGGCACCATGGAGAAGGAGGACAGGCCGTCGATGGCGTAGCGCAGCAGGCGCAGCGTGTTGAACGAACTGGTGCCGCCGGCGCGCTCGGCGACCTCGAACTCGATCTCCTCCTGCCGGAAGCCGACCCAGCTGGTGATGCCCTTCATGAAGCGGTTGCGCTCGGGCAGGGCGTTGATGGCGTCGACGACGCGGCGGTCGAACAGGCGGTAGTCGCCCGCTCCCTCCGGGATCTCGACCTCGCACAGCGCGTGGAAGAAATGATAGAAGCCGCGCGAGAGCAGCCGCCGGCCGAGCGGATCGGTACTGCGCGAACGACGCACGGCGGTGACCATCTGGGCGCCGTCGCGCCAGCGCTCGATCATCTCCGGGATGACCTCCGGCGGGTGCTGAAGGTCGGAATCCATCAGCACCACGATGTCGCCCACCGCCGCGCGCAGGCCGGCGGCCATCGCCGATTCCTTGCCGAAATTGCGCGCGAAGCGCAGCGCCTTGATCGCGGGATCGCCGGCACCGAGCGCGGCCAGCAGAGCGAAGCTGTCGTCGCGGCTGCCGTCGTCGACAAAGACGAATTCCCGGCGCAGTTCGGGATAGGCATCGAGCACGGCGCAGAGCCGGGCGTGCAGCGCCGCCAGGCAGCGCGCCTCATTGTATACCGGCACCACGATCGAGATCAGGCCGGGCGACCTTGGGGAAGCTTTGCTCATGTCTTTAATCTAGATTTACTTGCCTCTCGCCTTGGCGACGGAAACGTTTTCCGTCAGGTAAGGCGACCTTCCCTTTATTAAAGGCACGGCTGACTTTCGTGAAACTTGCATTGACGTATGAGTCGATTGTGATCTTTGTTTGTCCGCCGGACACCGAAAGGAAACACCCTGAAACCCATAGTAATCTGCGCCGACGATTACGGCCTGAGCGACGGCGTGAGCGCGGCCATAGAGGAACTGATCGAACGCGGCCGGCTCTCGGCCACCGGCGCCATGACCGGGCTGCCGGGCTGGAAGCGGCGGGCGGACGGGCTCCGGGCGCTCGTCGCCGCCTATCCCGCCGATATCGGCCTGCATTTCACCCTCACCGGCCAGCGCGCACTCTCCCCCGCGCGCGGGCTGGCGCATGAGGGGCGGCTGCCGGAGATCGGGCCGCTCATCCTGCGCGCGCTGGCCGGGGCGCTGCCGCGCGCGGCATTGCGGGACGAACTGCGCGCTCAGCTCGATGCCTTCGAGGACGCATGGGGCGCACCACCGGACTTCATCGACGGCCACCAGCACGCCCACGCGCTGCCGGGCATCCGCGCGGTCGTGATCGAGGAAATGGTGGCGCGCTATGGCGGGCGGCTGCCCTGGCTGCGCAACTGCACCGAGCCCCTCGCCTGGGCCCGGCGACGCGGCCTCGGCTTGCGCAAGGCGCTGGTCGTGGGCACGCTCGCCGCCGGCAGCGCGCCGCGCGCCGCGCGCGCGGGCATCGCCAGCAATGACAGTTTTCGCGGGCTCTACGGCTTCACGCCCGATCCGCCCTATCGCGACGTGTTCCGGGCGAGCCTTCGGGGGCCGGGGACGCGGGTGCTGGTGCACTGCCATCCCGGCATGGTCGACGAGGAACTGCGCCGGCTCGACCCGCTGCTGGCGCCGCGCGAGCGGGAACTCGCCTATCTGCGCTCCGGCGCCTGCGGCGAGGACCTCGAGGCCGCCGGGGTGCGCCCGGCGCGCTTCCGCGAGACCGGGGCGGCGCCGGCCGGCCCCTCACTCGCGGGCGGCTGAGGCGGCGTCCGGTACGTCGGCGGCGGTGACGAGGCGCCCCTCCTCCGCCCTGTGGTAATACTGACTCGCCACCAGCCAGCCCTTGAGCGGGCGCAGCGGCGGGATGCAGGTGACGAGCAGCACCGGCAATGTCGTCACCAGATGCACCCAATAGGGAACCTGGAACGCCACTTCCAGCCACAGGCCGAAGATCACTGCCGGCACGCAGACGAAGCAGATGACGAAGAAGGCGGGGCCATCCGCCGGGTCGGCGAAGGAATAATCGAGGCCGCAGACCTCGCAGCGCGGCGCCAGTTTCAGGAACCCGTCGAACAGCTTGCCCTGCCCGCAGCGCGGACAGCAGGCGCGCATGCCGCATTTGAAGGGCGAGAGTGTCGGATAGGCCCGGTCGGCGACCGGCACGGAAGGCAGACGGACGGACATGAAGGTCTCTCCTGCACGTGCCGACGCCTCTTCGCCTCGGCACGCTGCATTCAATAGCTAGGCAGTGAAGCATTCAATGTCAATACAATGAAGTATTGATTGCATATTGACTGCATACACTCCTGGAGGCGGCCGGTAACAGGAGCGGGTCGTTAACCAATTGCGGGCATCTTTCCGGGGATAACGCCAAGGGCGATTCGCCGAACACGAGTCCAGTAGTCGCATGAGTAACGTCGTTCCGTTTCCGATCCGCGTCCCCGAGCCCGACTATGCGTATGAGGCCGATCTCGACATCGACCTCGCCACCGCCGTCGATGTCGCCATACGCGACCTGCGCGACATCGCGTTCCGCCTGCGCGGCGATGCCACCGGCCACGAGCAGGCGCGCGAATGCCTCGACATGCTGACCCGCGCGCTGGAGAGCGCCCGCGCGCAGGGCTGACCCGGGGGCCGTCGTGCCCTCGCTCAGTCGATCAGGCGGTGCAGCAGGAACAGCCCGGTCTTCACGAAGGCCCAGACCACGCCCCAGACGACGCCGAGCGAGGCGACGGCGAGCGCCATCCCGGCGATGATCCACAGCCCGTCGCGCTCCAGAATGCCGAGCGCCAGCAGGCAGATCGCCAGCGCCGGCAGCATGTTGCCGAGCGGAATCGGCAGCACCAGCACCACCGCCAGCACGAAGCACATAAGCCCGACGATGTTCTCCGCCGGCGGATGCGCCAGCACGCCGAAGCGCGGGCGCAGCAACTTCTCCGCCCGCGCCAGCCAGGGCGTGGCCTTGGCGACGAAGGCGGCGAAATCCTTGCGGGCGATGGAGCGCCGGGCGATGATCGGCGGCAGCCAGGGCGACCAGCCGAGCGCGAGCTGCGCAGTGAGAAACACCAGCGGCGCGCCCAGCACGGAAGAGGTGCCCGGCGGCGTCGGCAGCGCGTTGGGCAGCGCGAAGATCAGCATCAGCGGCCCGAAGGCCCGCTCCTGCATCACCTTCAGCAGATCGCCCACGGCGATGCGCTCACGCGAGGTATCCGCCGCGATGGCATTCAGCACCTCCGACAGGCGCAGGGTCTCGTCCAGCCCGCCGGCCTGCCCGGCGTCGGCACTGTTCTCGGTCGGCGGTTTGGACAGCACGACGGACGTCACTCCTCCCGGAGGCCGCGCAACGCGACCCTGCCCTCAGATAAGGGCGGCATGTGACAATGGCCAGAAGTCAAAAGGCCGGAAGTTCTGCGCGCCGGCGTCGCTCAGGTCCAGCTGAACAGGAAGGCGCCGACGGCCAGCAGCGTGATCACCACCACCGCGATGGAGTGCTTCATGGTCCAGTTGTGCAGCGTCACGGCGTCGTTCCCTGTGAATGTCGCCAAGCTGTGGCGCCTCCGGCGGGCGACGTCAACATCATGTCAGTTGAACAGGTCATACGAAGCCTCTAGGAAGGCGCCCCTTCCGATGGGAGCTTGTCCATGACGTTTTGCGGCCTCGACTTCGGCACCTCCAACACCACCCTCGCCCTCTGGCGCGGCGGCGGGCCGGTGCTGGCCGCGCTGGAAGACGGCAAGTCGACCGTGCCGAGCGCGGTGTTCTACGACCGGAACGGCAACCTCACCATCGGCCGCGCCGCCATGGCCCGCTATGTCGAGGGCGAGGACGGGAGGCTGATGCGCTCGCTCAAGGCGGTGCTGGGCAGCGCGCTGATCGAGGAGAAGACCCAGATCGGGCGCCGCGCCATCGGCTTTCGCGAGGTGATCGCCGACTATCTCGGGGCGGTGAAGGCGCGGGCGGAGGCGGAGGCCGGCACCGGGGCGGCCGGGGGAAAGCTGGACGCGGTCGTGCTCGGCCGGCCGGTGTTCTTCGTCGACGACGACGAGGCGGCCAATCGCAAGGCCGAGGACACGCTGCGCGCCATCGCGGCCGACATCGGCTTCACCGAGGTCTCGACCCAGTTCGAGCCCATCGCCGCCGCGCTCGACTATGAGCAGCAGGCGACGGGCGAAGAGATCGCGCTCATCGCCGATATCGGCGGCGGCACCTCGGATTTCTCCATCGTCCGGCTCGGCGAGGCGCGCCGGACGCGCGCGGACCGCGCCGACGACATCCTCGCCAATGACGGCGTGCGCATCGGCGGCACCGATTTCGACCGCACCCTCAGCCTCGGCACGCTGATGCCGCTGCTCGGCTTCCGCAGCCCGATGAAGCGGCCCGGCCGCGACGTGCCGAGCGGCTATTTCCACGAGCTGGCGACCTGGTCGAGCATCAACCGGCTGTACAACGCCAGGACCGTGCGCGAACTCAACGAGGTGCGCCGCGAGGCGGCCGAGCCGCAGCGGGTGGAGCGCCTGATCCGGGTGATCGAGGAACAGCGCGGCCACACGCTGGCGATGGAGGCCGAGGCGGCTAAGATCGCCCTCGCCGAGGCCGAGCAGGCGCGGGTGGACCTCGGCTGGCTGGAGGCCGGGCTGTCGGTGGGGCTGACGCCGGACGAACTGGTCGAACATACGAAGGGGCTGGCCGGCAGGATCGCCCGGCGGGTCGGCATCTGCCTCGGCCAGGCAGGGCTCAAGGCGGGCGACATCGACGCGCTGTTCCTCACCGGCGGCTCGACCCGGCTCGCCCATGTGCGCGCCGCCATCCGCGCCACCGTGCCGCAGGCGCGCGCGGTGGATGGCGACACGTTCGGCTCGGTCGGCACCGGCCTCGCCATCGAGGCCGCCCGCCGCTACGGCAAGCCCGGCGCCGGCGACCTCAGCCGTGGCGCAGATGGAAGGATTTCGGCCGCGTGAGCGTCTCGAAGCCGAGGCGCGAGAGCGAGGCGCCGCGCCCGGTCTGCTTCACCCCGGTCCAGGCGAGGCCCGGGTCGAGATAATCGCAGCGGTTCATGAACACGGTGCCGGTCTCGATCTCCGCACCGAGCCGCTCGGCGGCGTCAAGGTCGGCGGTCCAGACCGAGGCGGTGAGGCCGTAGACGCTGTCATTCATCAGCGCCAGCGCCTCCTCGTCGTCCTTCACCTTCATGATGCCGACCACCGGGCCGAAGCTCTCGTCGCGCATCACCGACATGGAATGGTCGACGCCGGTCAGCACCTGCGGGGCGAGATAGGGCGTGCCCGCCTTGTCGGCGGGGAAGGCGGCGGGGTCGACATGCGCCGTCGCGCCCTTGCCCACCGCCTCGGCGATCTGGCCACGGATGAGGTCGGCGAAGCGCTTCTGCGCCATCGGGCCCAGCGTTGTCGTCTCGTCCAGCGGGTTGCCGAGCACGTAGCGCGAGGTCAGGTCGGCGAAACCCTCGACAAAGCGGTCATAGAGGCTTTCATGCACATAGATGCGCTCGATGCCGCAGCAGCACTGGCCGGAATTGTAGAAGGCGCCGTCCACCAGGTTGCCCACCGCGAAATCGAGATCGGCGTCGGCCCTGACATAGGCCGGGTCCTTGCCGCCGAGTTCCAGGCCCAGCGGGGTGAAGGTGCCCGCCGCCGCCCGCTCGATGGCCCGCCCGCCTTCCACCGAACCGGTGAAATTGACGAAATCGACCGCCCCCGAACCAATGAGCCGCGACGTCTGGTCATGGGTCAGTGCCAGATTGGCGAACAGCCCCTTCGGCAGGCCGGCGCGGTCCATCGCCATCTGGAAACGCTCGCCGACGAGGATCGTCTGCGCCGCGTGCTTGAGCAGCACCGCGTTGCCGGCGATCAGCGCCGGGGCGATGGTGTTCACCGCCGTCAGGTAGGGGTAGTTCCACGGCGCCACCACCAGCACGAGGCCGAGCGGGTCGCGCCTGATGTAGCGGGTGAAGCCCGGCCGCGCATCATGGGGAATGACCGGCGCGAGGGCATCCTCCGCCATCTCCACGACATAGCGCACCCGTTCCTCGAAGCCGCCGAACTCGCCGCCATAGCGCACCGGACGGCCCATCTGCTGGGCGAGCTCGGGCACGATCTCCTGGTTCATCGCCAGCATGGCATCGAGGAAGCGCAGCACATGGGACGAGCGCTCGGCGATCGGCACCCGGCGCCAGTCACGCTGCGCGGCGCGGGCCTGTGCCAGCGCCTGCGCGATCGCCGCCTCGGAGGCAGGCGGGCGGCGGGCGAGCTCGGTGCCGTCGATCGGGGAAATGCAGATAATGTCGCTCATGTCACATCCAGGCCGGGTCGCGGATGGCCTCCGCGCCGGCAGGAGGATATAAGAAAGTGTGGCGGCGTACACCGTCGCCGCGCCGGCGCCGACCCGGTGCCCGCGCGTTGCGGCGCAGACGAATCTCCCTTAAGTTTACGTGGAATTTGGACCAAATGGTCTCATTTTACCTTCGCGACGATCGTACGAAGGTCCGCCCGGAAGGGCTGGTTCCCACATTTTACGACAACCTCCTGCACATGGTCGGTATGCCGCGATGAAGCCGAACAAATCCAGCATGTCGCCACTGGAGCCCCGGATGGCCCCCCGGCCGGTGCGGGGCGAAGATGAGGACATGTTCGACCTGGCGCCGATCTCGCTGTGGCTGGAGGACTTCAGCGCCGTGCGGGAGCTGTTCGAGCGCTGGCGCGCCGAGGGCGTCACCTCGCTGCGCGACCATCTGCGCGGACACCCCCAACGGGTCGCGGAATGTTCACGGCGCATCAAGGTGCTCAAGGTCAACCGGCGCACGCTCACGCTGTTCGAGGCCAGCAGCTTTTCCCACCTCGTCGACAATCTCGACAAGGTGTTCCGCGACGACATGCTGCTGACCCATATCGAGGAGCTGTCGCAGCTCTGGGATGGGCATACGAGCTTTTCCAGCCAGGCGGTCAACTACACGCTGGCCGGCGATCGGCTCGACATCCAGCTCAAGGGCACCGTCCTGCCGGGCTATGAGGAAAGCCTCGGCCGCATCCTGCTCTCCGCCGAGGATGTCACCGCCCGCGAGGCGGCGCGCCGCCAGGCCGCCAATGCCGAACGCTATGCGCTCGGCCTGTTCCAGCACTCGCCGGTGTCGCTGTGGGTGGAGGATTTCTCCACCATCAAGCAGTTGATGGACGATCTGCGCTTTCGCGGCATCGAGGATTTCCGCGTCTTCACCGACGTGCATCCGGAATTCGTGCAGCGCTGTGTCAGCGAAATCCGGGTGCTCGAGGTCAACCGGCACACGCTGGAAATGTTCGGCGCCAGCAGCACCGCCGAGCTGGTCGACAACGTGCAGGCGGTGTTCCGCGACGACATGCAGCGCCATTTCCGCGAGCAGCTGATCGAGCTGTGGAACGGCAAGCTGTTCCACAGCCGCGAGGTGGTGAACTACACGCTGGGCGGCGACCTGCTGCATGTGCATCTGCAATTCTCGGTGCTGCCCGGCCATGAGAACGACTGGTCGCTGGTGCAGGTCGCGCTCACCGACATCACCGCGCGCAAGAAGGCCGAGGCCTATCTCGAATATCTCGGCAAGCACGACGTGCTGACCAAGCTCTACAACCGCACCTTCTATGTCGACGAACTGAACCGGCTGGAGCGGCGCGGCCCGTTTCCGGTCACGGTCATCTCGGTCCGCCTCGACGGCCTCAAGAAGGTGAACGAGCAGCTCGGCCAGGTGGCCGGCGACATGCTGCTGCGCCGCGCCGGCGAGATCATCGGCAAGGCGGTGGACGCCCCCCATTGCGCCGCGCGCATCGCCGGCAACGAATTCGCCGTGCTGCTGCCGGGGGTGGATGCGGAAGCCGGGCTCACCGTGATGGAGAGCATCCACGAACTGGCGAACCTCAACAACCAGTTCTATTCCGCCAGCACGCTCCGCCTGTCGCTGGGCATGGCGACCAGCGCGCCGGGCGAGCGGCTGGAAGTGGTGGTCCGGCGGGCGGAGGCGCAGATGTACGAGAAAAGGCGCGAGAACGACGCCGGCCGCTGACCGGCGCCGCGCCGCCTCACGCACCCGCCCTGACGGTAAGCTCTTCCAGCTCGGCCAGATGCACGAAGCACAGCTTGTTGCCCTCCGGGTCGCGGCCATAGGCGCCGTAATAGTCGGGCGCGTAGTCCGGGCGCAGGCCCGGCGCCCCCTCGTCGAAGCCGCCATGGTCGATCAGCGCCCGCCACGCCGCGTCCACCGCCGCCGGCGAGGGTGCGGCGAAACTGACCTGCGTGCCATTGCCCCAGCTCGCCGGCAGGCCGTTGAACGGCAGTTGCACGAAAAATTGCGGCCAGCGCCGCCCCGGCAGCAGCCACATCGAGCCGGGTGGCCCGCCATCCGACGGCTCGTCGACGCGCACCAGCCCGAGCGGTGCCAGCACCGCGTCGTAGAAGGCGGTCAGCGCGACGAGATCGCGCGCCCCAAGGATGATGTGGCTGAACACGGCGGTCTCCTTGACAAGGCTCATGGCCCCCGGCGGGGCCCATGCCGCATGTTTCCCCGACCCCGGCGAGAGGCGCAAGCGCGCGTGACAAGGCCGCGACAAAGGGTCGACAGCGGCCCCGATGCGCAGTAAACGGAGCCCAAGAATTACATCAGCTTCCAGTTTGTTTGGAAGTTTTCACTTTTATGGATTGTAGATGAGCAATCTCCACACTGAGCGCGTCCTGTCGGTGCATCACTGGACCGACAACCTGTTCACCTTCACCACCACGCGCGACCCGGCGCTGCGGTTCAAGAACGGCCAGTTCGTGATGATCGGCCTGCAGGTGGACGGCAAGCCACTGCTGCGCGCCTATTCCATCGCCAGCGCCAATTACGAGGAGACGCTGGAGTTCTTCTCGATCAAGGTGGCGAACGGGCCGCTTACCTCGCGGCTGCAGCACCTCGAGGTCGGTGACGAGGTGATTGTCGGGCGCAAGCCGACCGGCACCCTGCTGGTGGACTATCTGGTGCCGGGCCGCCGGCTCTATCTTTTGGCCACCGGCACTGGCCTCGCGCCGTTCATGAGCCTGATCAAGGACCCGGAGACCTACGAGGCCTATGAGAAGGTCATCCTCGTCCATGGCGTGCGCACGGTGGCGGAACTCGCCTATCAAGCGTTCATCACCGAGGAGTTGCCGGAGAACGAGTATTTCGGCGAACTGGTGCAGGAGAAGCTGGTCTACCACCCCACGGTGACGCGCGAGCCCTACCGCAACCAGGGCCGTATCACCGATCTCATCACCTCCGGCAAGCTGTTCGCCGATCTCGGCCTGCCGCCGCTCGACAAGGAGGACGACCGCGTCATGCTGTGCGGCAGCCCGCAGCTGCTCGACGACATGCGCGTCATTCTCAAGGAGAAGGGCTTCGAGGAAGGCTCGACCACGGAGCCGGGTGACTTCGTGATCGAGAAAGCCTTCGTGGAGAAGTGATCGGCTCTCGCGGGGCGCGAGCATGGAAGGAAGCTGCGGCCTCCTTCACGACGCCTGGGTCGGCAAAGGGCCACAGACGTCACATGGACAAAAAGGGAGGGAGGTACTCTGCGGCTCTGACGCCTCTCGGTGGCGCCGCCTTGCGAGGACCTCATGCTTGCTCCGTCCGACACCATCGCCGTCCTTTCGATCGCCCGGCAGGACTTTCTCAGTTTCGATTCGTCTGCGACCTGTGGGGACGTGGTGGCCCGGTTTTCGGAGGCCGCCCATAAGGACGACGTGAATTTCGCCTGCCTGAGGCAGCTGGACGGCCGCTTTCTCGGTCTCGTCAACGTGCGCGACTGCCTTGCCGAAGCCGCGACGCGGCCGGCACGCGAGATGGTGATCGCCGACGTGACGCCGTTGACCGAGGATACCGCCGCCGAAGATGCCGCTCGCAATGTTCTGCGCACCCGCGCGCATTGCCTGCCCGTGTTGGACAAGGACGGCCGGATCCGCGGCCTTCTCCCGGATGAGGCGGCTTATCGGTTTCTGTTCGACATGGCCGACGAAAGCGCGGCCAAGATGGCGGGCATCGTGGGCGTGGCCCACGACCACGACAACTACATGAATCTCACCATCTGGCAGGACTACAGGCGCCGTATACCTTGGATCTTCGGCCTTGCGGTTGCGGGGCTTGCGGCCGGCCTTGTGGTCCACGCCTATGAGAGCGCGCTCGACGTGCTGGTGATCCTCGCGCTCTACATGCCCATGATCGCGGACACCGGAGGCAATGTGGGCACCCAGTCGGCGAGCCTGATTACCCGCGCCATCTCCTTCGGCAGCATCACAACGCTCGATGCAGGGCGGGTTCTGTGGCGGGAGCTACGGGTAGCGTTGCTGGTGGCGGCGACCTTGTTCGTCTTCACCTATCTGAAGGTGTATTTCCTCTCCAACGGCGCCGAAATCCCCATGGGGTTGGGCCTCAGCGACATTGGCATCGCCATCGGCGTCGCCATCGCCGTCCAGGTGGTGAGCGCCACCCTGATCGGTGCAGTACTGCCCGTCGTCTCGGTGGCGCTGCGCCAGGACCCCGCCGTGGTTTCCGGTCCCGCCTTGACCACCATCGTCGACCTGACCGGGCTACTAATCTATTTCTCCGTCACCACCCGGCTGCTGGGCATCGAACTGGCACCGGCGTGAGGCTGCAGGAGCGGCGCTGACGAGAAACCGGCGATGGTCGCCTCAGCGCGGCGTGTGGCCGGAATCCCAGCGGTCGCGATCGGCGCGCGCCGCTTCCTCGGGTGACAGCACGCGGTATTCGGCCTCGATGATCTCGGGGCCGCCCGTGGCACCCGTGCGCCGACGCCCGCCGAACAGGCGGTAGGCGAGGCCGGCGATGACGACGACCGGGAAGACAACGAGGAACACGCTGGCCGCGACCAGCGCCAGAGCGGTGCCGAGCGCCAGGGCCACGGCGACGACCAGCGCCACCTGCCACCAGCTCACCTTCCTGACGGTGAAACGCATGCGATCGAACGGATCGGTCGAGCTCATCCTTTAGGTCTTTCCTCCTGGCGCGGTCGCCCCGCGAAACCCGGATATGGGGAGCGTTCCGGCTTCATTCCAGCGGCGGGCGGGGAATTTCATCGCCGCGACGCCGCCAGTCCCTGCCATCGAGCGGATTCACAGGGTCGACAGTGCGGCACCGGACGAGCCTGTGCCGGCCGCGAAAGTCGCGCGCCACTCCCCTTACATGCTCTAAGCTGCCGATGCCGGAACCGGGGAACATGATGCTACGCGACGCAGTGGAAGCCGATCTGGGCGGTATCCTCGCCATCTACAATCACGCCGTTCTGAACTCGACGGCGATCTGGAACGACACGCCGACCGATCTCGCCAACCGCGTCGCCTGGCTGCGCGACCGGCGGGCCAAGGCCTATCCGGTGATCGTCGCCGAAGACGGGGGCGAGGTGCTGGGCTATGCGAGCTTCGGCGATTTCCGCCCCTTCGAGGGCTTTCGCATCTGTGTCGAGCATTCGGTCTATGTGGCGCAAGCCGCGCGCGGGCGCGGGCTGGGGCGGGCGCTGGTGGAAGCCCTGTTCGAACCGGCGCGCGCGCTCGGCAAGAAGGTGATGATCGGTGGCGTCACGGCGGGCAACGACGCCTCGCTGGCCCTGCATGCGCGCCTCGGCTTCATCGAGACCGCCCGCATGCCGGGCATCGGCATCAAGTTCGGCCGTCGGCTCGACCTGGTGTTGATGCAGAGGGAGCTCTGAGACGAAAAAGGGCGCCCGAAGGCGCCCTTTACACTCGCGCGAACCCGGAAAGGCTCAATAGCGGTAGTGGTCCGACTTGAAGGGGCCTTCAGGGGTCACGCCGATATAGGCGGCCTGGTCGGGGCGCAGCTTGGTGAGGTTCACGCCGATCTTGGCGAGGTGCAGCATGGCGACCTTCTCGTCCAGCGACTTCGGCAGCACGTACACTTCCTTCTTGTACCTGCCGTCCTTGTTGTTGGCATAGAGTTCGATCTGCGCCAGCGTCTGGTTGGTGAACGAGGCCGACATCACGAAGGACGGGTGCCCCATGGCGTTGCCTAGGTTCACCAGACGGCCTTCCGACAGCAGGATCATGCGCTTTCCATCGGGGAAGGTGATCTCGTCGACCTGCGGCTTGATGTTGTCCCACTTCAGGTTCTTCAGCGACGCGATCTGGATCTCGTTGTCGAAGTGGCCGATGTTGCAGACGATCGCCCGGTCCTTCATCGCGCGCATGTGCTCGATGGTGATGATGTCCTTGTTGCCGGTGGCGGTGACGAAGATGTCGGCGACCGGTGCCGCCTCTTCCATGGTCACCACCTGATACCCTTCCATCGCCGCCTGCAGCGCGCAGATCGGGTCGACTTCGGAGACCATCACGCGGCAGCCGGCCTGGCGAAGCGAGGCGGCCGAACCCTTGCCGACATCGCCGAAGCCGGCGACCATGGCGACCTTGCCGGACATCATGACGTCGGTGCCGCGGCGGATGCCGTCGACCAGCGATTCACGGCAGCCATAGAGGTTGTCGAACTTCGATTTCGTGACCGAGTCGTTGACGTTGATGGCGGGCCACAGCAGCGTGCCGGCCTTCTGCATGTCGTACAGGCGGTGCACGCCCGTGGTGGTCTCTTCCGAGACGCCCTTGATGCTGTCGGCGATCGCCTTGAAATAGCCCTTGGGCTTCTCTTTGAGCTGCCTCTTCAGCAGCGCGAAGAACACTTGCTCCTCTTCCGAGCCGGGAGCGTCGAGGAAAGCGGTGTCGCCGTTCTCGGCGCGCAGGCCCAGATGGACATACATGGTGGCGTCGCCGCCATCATCGAGGATCATGTTGGGGTGGCCACCGCCGTGCCAGTCGAACAGCTTGGCGGTGTAGTCCCAATATTCGGTCAGCGTCTCGCCCTTGACGGCGAACACCGGCACGCCGGCGGCGGCGATGGCGGCGGCCGCGTGGTCCTGGGTCGAGTAGATGTTGCACGACACCCAGCGCACATCGGCGCCGAGGGCGACCAGCGTCTCGATCAGCACGCCGGTCTGGATGGTCATGTGCAGCGAGCCGGCGATGCGCGCGCCCTTCAGCACCTGCTTCGGGCCGTATTCCTCGCGCGTGGCCATCAGACCCGGCATTTCGGTCTCGGCGATCGAGAGTTCCTTGCGGCCGAACGGGGCGAGACTGATGTCCTTGACGATGTAGTCGCTGGCAATGGCCATGATGCGGATTCCCTGCTGCCTGACGCAAAGCGGTACGGATGAGCTGGCCGGGTGATAGCAGCCGGGCTCCACAAATACAATAACGATATAAAGATGTCTTTATATGACGCTTGCGGGTGCCGGGGCGGCTCGCTCACTCGTCCTCGCCGAAGCGGCCGGAGACCAGCGCCTCCAGCGCCTCGATCGCCGCCTGCGCCTCGGCGCCGCTCGCCTCCACCAGAATGGTGGTGCCGGGCGCCGCCGCCAGCATCATCAATCCCATGATGGAGCTGCCGCCGACCGTCTCGCCGGCGCGGGTGACGCGCACATCGGCGTCGAAGCGCTCCACCGTCTGGACGAATTTGGCGGAAGCACGGGCGTGCAGGCCGCGCTTGTTGACGATGGCAAGCTCGCGCCGGAGACCGTCCGTGGTCACGCTCATTTCCCGGCCAGCACCCGGCTGGCGATGTTGATGTATTTGCGCCCGGCTTCCTGGGCCTGCACCACCGCCTCGCCCATCGGCACCTCGCCGCGCACCGTGGCGAGCTTCACCAGCATCGGCAGGTTGATGCCGGCGACCACCTCGATGTCGGGCGCGGTCATGACCGAGATGGCAAGGTTCGAGGGCGTGCCGCCGAACATGTCGGTGAGGATCACCACGCCGCCGCCGCTGTTCACCGCCGCGACCGCATCGACGATGTCCTGCCGGCGCCGCTCGATATCGTCGTCCGGCCCGATGGTGATGGTTTCAATGTGGGATTGCGGTCCCATGACATGTTCAAGCGCGGCGCGGAATTCGCTGGCAAGGCGTCCGTGCGTTACGAGTACGAGACCTATCATCTTGCTCCGCCGCACGCCTGTCCGGCGCGACTGCAATTCTTTGCGGGAGGCTTCATTGCAGGATCGCCCGCCGCCCCCTTTGCGGGGCGCACATCATCGTTGCGCTGCACACGAATGGCAAGTACCGCTGCGGAAAATCCGCACAGGGCCGGCGGCGGCGCGAAAAAGCGGGAAATCGCTACTCCGGGACGGCCTCGGTGAGGATCAGCGCCAGCACCTGCTGCACCGCATCGCCGCCGGCGAGGACGGGGAGGCGCGCGATCTCCACCCCCTCGAGCGCCACCTGCCGCGCCGCCGGCGCCGGCAGCCGGGCGGCATCGGCGGCGCCGAGGTCGACCACGAGATCGACGGCGGTCTCGGCCGCGAAGGGCACGCGCCGCAGGCCGGCCCCGCGCACCTCGATCAGCCCGGCGAGCACGGGCGGCGCGGCAGCGAAAAGCCGCGCGCCCCGGCGCGACAGCACCACGCGGTCGTCGGCGACTAGTTCGGCGGGGGTGGCGATGCCGGCGCGGCCTGCGAGAAGCAGTGCAAAGGCGAGGTGCGACTTGCCGGTGCCCGACGCCCCCCGGATCAGCACCCCGCACCCGGCGACGCGGACGCAGGAGGCGTGCACGGTGGCCGCGTGCGGGGTGGCGCCGTCGGGTCCGTCGATCACCCCCGCCATGGTCAGCTCGCCGGCAGCCGGACGACGAAACGCGCGCCGGAAGGCCTGGCCGCCGGCTTCGGCGTCTCGGCCTGCGCCCCGCCGGCGGGGGCGACGGGGGTCTCGCCCGCCGCCGGCTTGGCCCTGGCGCGCGTGGCTTTCGGCTTCTTCGCCGCCGGCTCGGCCGGGCGGGTCTCGGCCGGCCGGTTCTCCGCCCAGATGCGCCCGCCATGCGCCTCGATGATCTGGCGGGAAATGGACAGGCCGAGGCCGGAATTCTGGCCGAAGCCCTGCTCTTCCGGCCGGTCGGTGTAGAAGCGCTCGAAGATGCGGCCCAGCGCGTGCGGCGGAATGCCCGGGCCGTCATCGTCGACCAGAATCTCCACCGCGTCGCGGGTCCGCCGGCAGGTCACGCGGACCTCGCCATCCTGGGACGAGAAGGAACGGGCATTGTCGATCAGGTTGTTGATCACCTGGCCGAGGCGGGAATCGTGGCCGGGGATGATGAACGTGCTGCTTCCCGCCGGCGGCGCCGGCTCGAAGGCGAGGCTCACCCGCACGCCGTCGCCGCGCAGCACGTCATTGTGCACGCCGGTGACGGTGTTGAGCAGCCGGACCAGGTCGACCGGCTCGGATTCCTGGCGCTGCAATTCGGCGTCGAGCCGCGAGGCGTCGGAAATGTCGGTGATGAGCCGGTCGAGCCGCTTCACGTCGTGCTGGATCACCTCCAGCAGCCGGCCGCGCGAGGTGTCGGACTTGGCCAGCGGCAGCGTCTCCACGGCCGAACGCAGCGAGGTCAGCGGGTTCTTCAACTCGTGCGAGACATCGGCGGCGAAGCTCTCGATCGCCTCGATGCGCGAATAGAGCGCGTCGGTCATGTCGCGCAACGCGCCCGAGAGATGGCCGATCTCGTCGGAGCGGCTGGTGAAATCCGGGATCTCGACCCGCGAGCGGGTCCGCCGGCGCACCCGCTCGGCGGCGTCGGCGAGCTTGCGCACCGGGCCGGCAATGGTGCCGGCGAGCAGCAGCGACAGCACCACCATCACCGCCATCGCCACCAGGAACACCCGCACGATGACCAGCCGCTCGGCCGCCACCGCCTCGTCGATCTCGCCGCCCTGGGTGGACAGCAGCAGCGCGCCGAGAATGGCGCGGAAGCGCTGCACCGGCACCGCCACGGAGACGATCACCTGGCCGCGGTCATTGACCTGCACCGCGCTCGCCTTCTGCCCCTGCAGCGCCTCCACCACCGCCGGGTAGCCCTTGCCATTATTGGGGCCGAGTTCCTTGTAGAGCGGCAGGTCGCCACGCTCGAACCAGAACTTCATGCTGTTCCAGCCGCGCTCCATCCAGTTCGGCTTGGGCGTGGTGGGCGCGGCCATGTCGAAGCGCAGGATTTCGCCGCGCGCGTAGAGCGAGCGCGAATCGAGCAGCAACGCGCCGTCGCGGTCGTAGATGCGGGCGCGGGTGCCGGTGGGCTCGACCAGCCGCTTGAGCACCGGGGCGACGCGTTCCGGGTTGATCGGGAATTCCAGCGGCGCGAAGCCCTCCTCGCCCGGGCCGTAGCTCTCGCCAGCCCTCAGCTCCAGCAGGCGCTCGGGATCTATGGTGATGGCGTTGGTCTCGACCTGCGCATTGGCGGCGATGGCGCCGGCGATGATCTCGCCCTGCACCAGCAGGCTCTGCACCCGCGCGTCGATCAGCCCGGCGCGGAATTCGGAGAGATAGAGGATGCCCGACACCAGCACGCACATGCCGACCAGATTGAGCAGGACGATGCGGCGGGTGAGGCTGGAAAAGCTCTTGAAGGCAACGAAATTGCGTGCCCGGCGCAACGCGCCGAGCAGGCCCGCCCGCTCGGCGGGCCGGGGCATGTCCATCGATTCCCCTTCATCGCCGACCACCATCTCGTCGGGCGCGCTCCGGGTCGATTCGGGATCGAGCAAGGAGCCGCTACTCCTTGAAGCGGTAGCCGACGCCATACAGCGTCTCGATCATCTCGAAATTGTCGTCGGTCACCTTGAACTTCTTGCGCAGCCGCTTGATGTGGCTGTCGATGGTGCGGTCGTCGACATAGACCTGGTCGTCATAGGCCGCGTCCATCAGCGCGTTGCGGCTCTTCACCACGCCGGGGCGGGTGGCGAGCGCCTGCAGGATGAGGAATTCGGTGACGGTGAGGGTGACGTTCTCGCCCTTCCAGGTGCAGGTGTGGCGCTCGGGGTCCATGCGCAGCAGGCCGCGCTCCAGCACCTTGGCGCTGTCGGTCTCGCGCGGCAGGGTGCCGTCCTTGGGTGCGAAGCGGCGCAGCACCGCCTTCACCCGCTCGACCAGCAGGCGCTGCGAGAACGGCTTCTTGATGAAATCGTCGGCCCCCATCTTCAGGCCGAACAATTCGTCGATCTCGTCATCCTTCGAGGTGAGGAAGATGACCGGCATGTCGCTTTTCTGGCGCAGCCGGCGCAGCAGCTCCATGCCGTCCATGCGGGGCATCTTGATGTCGAAGATGGCGAGGTCCGGCGGATTGGTCTTGAAACCGTCAAGTGCCGTGGCGCCGTCCGTATAGGTCTGGATCCGGTAGCCCTCCGACTCCAGGGCGATGGATACGGAGGTGAGAATGTTGCGATCGTCGTCGACGAGAGCGATGGTCGGCATCTGCGCACTTTCCTGTTCGGCGGCGGTACACGAAGCGGTGAACCCCGCCGGCGTGGCCACAATGTGACACGCAAACTGATTCAACGGAAATTAGCGCGTTTCGAGGGCGACGGCCAATCATGGCGGAGCGCTTGACGCTGGACGCCGGCTCGCGCACCCCTTTGGCCTTGGAAAACGGAGTGTTCCACCATGTCGGCGACTCCCCGGAAGACGGACGAATTCAACCCGGTGCTGGCGGTGAAGCGGCTGCTCCGCGAGAGCCAGACCGGGGCGCTGGCGACGCTGGACGCCGATGGCGGGCCCTATGCCTCGCTGGTCCAGCTTGCCACCCTGCCCGATGGCGCGCCGCTGCTGCTGCTCTCGCAGCTCGCCCGCCACACCGGAAATCTCGGGCGCGACCCGCGCGTGTCGCTGCTGGTGGACGAGCACCGCGACGGCGACGAACTGCAGGGCGCACGCGCCGGCCTGAAGGGCCGGATCGCGCCGCTCGCCGATACCGACGCGGGCGCCGCGGCGCGCCGCCGGTTCCTGGCGCGGCATCCGGACGCGGCGGGCTTTGCCGGCTTCAGCGACTTCGCCTTCTACCGCATGGAGGTCGACAGCGCCCATCTCGTCGCCGGATTCGGGCGGATCGTCGATGTGGCGGGAGCCGAGCTTGCCACCCGGATCGACGACGCCGGCGCCGTCCTCGCCGCCGAGGAAGGCGCCGTCGCGCACATGAACGCCGACCATGCCGACGCGGTGCAGCTCTACGCCCTCCATCTCCTCGGCACCGGGCCCGGCCACTGGCGGCTGGTGGGGCTCGACCCCGAGGGCTGCGACCTGATGGACGGCACGCGGGTGCGCCGGCTCGATTTCGGGCGCCGCGTCACGAGCGCGCAGGAGATGCGCGCGGTGCTGGTCGAACTGGCGAACAAGGCCCGCAGCGCAATGGTTTGAGGCCACCGCTTCGGGGCCAAGATATCGCTGCGTCCCGCTTTTGGCCACAGAATCGACCCGGAAACTCGCTCAAAACGCCCGACTGCGCTCCCATGGTGCCTCTTCCTGTCACGCGTAGGAGGAGCCGACCTTGAGTCAAACCGGCACGCAGAGCGAACATCACGGCCCGGAAATGGCGGGTCTTTCCGCCCTCGGTCTTTCGGCCACCGGCCGGGTGTTCTGGAATCTCGGAACGGCGGCGCTGTGCGAGCGCGCCGTAGCGCGCGGCGAGGCCCGGCTCACCGATACCGGCGCGCTGGTCGTGACCACCGCGCAGGGCGCGGCACCCGGCCGCTACCTGGTGCGCGAGGCGGGCGAAGACGGCGCGGGCCAAACCGGCGCCGGCGGAGACATCGCCCTCCTGCCGCGCCAGACCTTCGAGACGCTCAAGGCCGACCTGCTGGCACATGCCGGGAGCCGCACCCTGTTCGGACAGGAGGCACAGGCCGACGCCGGGCCGGGCCGGCGCGTAGCGTTGCGGGTGCTCTCGGAACAGGCCTGGCACGCGCTGCTCGCCCGCAATCTGCTCCCCGCCCCGGATGCCGCCGCAGACACAGGCGCGGCCGGCGCCGATAACGGCCCGCACCTCACCATTCTATGCGCGCCCAGCTTCCGGCCCGACGCCGAGAGGCACGGCCTTGGCCCCGCCGGCGCGATCGCGATCGACCTCGACAACGGGCTGGCGCTGGTCGCCGGCACCGCCCGCAGCGAGGCGATCCGCGAGGCGCTGTTCATCTTCCTCGCCGACCGGCTTGCCGGACGCGGCGTGCTGGCGCTGCGGGGCGCCGTCACCCACGGCCCGGCGGGCGACGTCGCGCTGTTCCTCGGCACCAGCGGCGCCGGCAAGACCGCGCTGGCCGGCTATTGCGCCCAGGCGCCGGTCGGCGATGGCGCGCTGGCCTGGCAGAGCGAGGGCGTGTTCGTGCTGGAGACGGGCGCCTATGCCCGCCCCGCCGACCGGCTCCATCCCCCGGAGGCCGCGCCGGGCTTCGGCGCGGTGCTGGAGAATATCGCGGTCGACCCCGACACGCGGGTGCCCGATTTCGCCGACGCCGCCTCGGCCGCCCTTGCCCGCGCCATCGCCCCGGCGGGGCCGGACCGGCGCGGCGGCTCCCTCGGCGCGCCGACGCATCTGTTCATGCTGGTGCAGGACCGGCTCGGCGTGCTGCCCCCCATCGCCCGGCTGAGCCCGGAGCAGGCGCTCTACCATTTCCTCTCCGGCTATGGCGCCGGCGGCACCGGGGAGACGCCCGAAGCGGCCTTCGCGCCCGGCTTCGCCGCTGCGGAGCTGCCGGGTACGACCGACATCCAGGGCCGGCTGCTGCGCGACCTGCTGGCCGCGCATGCGCCGACCTGCTGGCTGGTCAATACCGGCTGGGTCGGCGGGCAGGCCGGCAGCGGGCGCCGGGTGCCGCTGGAGACCAGCCGGCGGCTGGTCGACGCCGCGCTGGCGGGCGAACTGGCGGCCGGCGAATGGCGGACCGATGCGCATTTCGGCTTCGCCGTGCCGACGGCGCTGGAAGATGTCGACCCCCGGCTGCTCGACCCGGCGCGAGCCTGGCCCAGCCAGATCGAGCACGGGGTCGCCGCGCGCCGGCTGGCCGGGCTGTTCGGCGCTCATTTCGCCCGTTTCGAGACGGCGTTCGGCGAGGGCGTGCGCGGCGCCCAGCCCGGGATGGCCATGGCGGCGGAATAGGGCGACACTCACCCTTCACGCTCCGCGGAGGAAGACATGACGACGCCCGGCATCCCGCCCCTCACCCGCGCCGCACTGGCCCTCGGTGCGGTGCTGCTGCTTCCCGGCGCGGCGCAGGCGGCGACGCATGTCACCTTCCGCGCGCCGGAGACCTACCGCGACGGCAATCTCTCCTGGGGGCCGGTCGAGCAGCGCCTGACGCTGGAGGGGCTGGAGCGCATCATCCAGCGCCTCGCCGCCAAGCGGCTGCCGGCGGGCTATGAGATCGACGTCACCGTGCTCGACCTCGACCTCGCCGGCAGGATCAACCCGCTGCGTTCGCGCACCGGGGAACGTCGCGTCATGCGGCAGGACACCTGGCCCTCGATGACGCTGCGCTACACCTTGCGCCGCAGCGGCAAGGTGATCGCGCGCGGCGAGGAGACGCTGCGGGCGATGAACTATCTGACCGACCCGGTGGCGGTGCGCTCCACCGAGCCGCTGCGCTTCGAGACGGCGATGCTGGACCGCTGGTTCCGCACCCGCTTCGCCGCGCTGGAGGCGAAGCGGCCGGCGAGCTGAGCCCGCTACAGGAAATACAGCCAGGTCAGCAGCGCGAAGCAGGGCAGCAGGAACAGCCCCGACCAGGCCATGTAGCCGAAGAAGCTCGGCATGGCGACGCCGCGGCTCTTGGCGATGGCCAGCACCATGAAATTGGGCGCGTTGCCGATATAGGTCAGCGCCCCCATGAACACCGCGCCGGCCGAGATCGCCTCCAGCGTCACCGCGTAGCGCGTCATCAGTTCCTGCGCGTCGCCGCCGGCGAGGTTGAAGAAGACCAGATAGGTGGGCGCATTGTCGAGGAAGCCCGAGAGCAGGCCGGTCATCCAGAAATAGCCGGCATTCACCGGCCCGCCGGCCTCGTCCGTCACCAGCGCCACCAGCGGCGACAGCGCGCCGTTGGCGCCCGCCTTGAGGATCGCGATCACCGGAATGATGGTGAGGAAGATGGCCGCGAACAGCTTGGCGACCTCGCGGATCGGCTCCCAGTCGAAACCGTTGCGCTCGCGGATGAAAGCCGGGGTGATCGCGATGGAGATTCCCGCCAGCACCAGCAGGCCGAGGTCGCGGGCGATCGAGGGCAGCGGCACATGGGTGCCGAAAATGTCGAACTCGATGCCCGGCTTCCACAGCGCGCTCATCAGGATGGCACCGATGACGCCGGCCAGCAGCGGCACGTTGCGCAGCCCGCGCAGGCCGAGCCGCTCCGTGTCCGGGGTGGGGTCGGCCTTGGCCGGCAGGTTCTCCTCGCGCGCATAGAAATAGCGGTCGAGCAGGTAGAACGCGCCGAGCAGGATGACGGCCATGACGGCGGTGTCGTGGAACAGGTGCTGCGTGGTCCAGAAGAAATCCACGCCCTTCAGGAAGCCGAGGAACAGCGGCGGATCGCCGAGCGGGGTGAGCGAGCCGCCGATGTTCGACACCAGGAAGATGAAGAACACCACGGTGTGCACATTGTGGCGCCGGTCGTCATTGGCGCGCAGCAGCGGGCGGATCAGCACCATGGAGGCGCCGGTGGTGCCGATCACGCTCGCCAGCAGCGTGCCGATGGCGAGCAGGCTGGTGTTCACCCCCGGGCTGCCGTGCAGGTTGCCGGTGAGCAGGATGCCGCCGGAAATGGTGAACAGCGAGAACAGCAGGATGATGAAGGGGATGTATTCCAGCAGCGCCGCGTGGGCGACCTCGTAGACCGTGAGCCCGGCGCCGAACACGGCGATGAACGGCACCAGGAAGGCCAGCCCCCAGAACAGCGCGACCTTGCCGTAGTGATGGTGCCAGAAATGCCCGGCCAGCAGCGGGATGACGGCGATCGACAGCAACATGCCGACAAACGGGAGGCCCCAGAGCAGCGGCAGGGCGGCGCCGTCGATTCCGGCGCCCTCCGCCGCCTGGGCCGGCAGCGCGCCCGCCAGCAGCAGGGCGGCCAGGAACGGCATGGCACGGCACCGGGCCGCGAGGCACAGGACGGCACGCGCGGCGGCTTTCGTCGTCGTCATCAGTCTCCCCCAGGTCGGCGTATTCATTCGTTGAAATCCCGGTTAGCAACCCCCTCCCCGGGTGTCGAGCAAAACCGGACCGGCGCCGCCGCGATTATGCTGCCGGGTTCGGCCACGTCGCTGCGCCTTTGCGGCCCGGGCCGGCCTGCGCTAGACGAGACAGGATCGGCCGGGAGCGTTCCGGCCTTGAGGATGCCCATGCCCCGCGCCGTCGCCGGTCCCGAGATCGAACGCCTGATCCAGCTTCTCGCCCGCGTGCCGGGCCTCGGCCCGCGCTCGGCCCGGCGGGCGGCGCTGCACCTGATCAAGAAGCGCGAACAACTGATGAGCCCGCTCGCCAGCGCTTTCGAGGACGTGCTGGGCAAGATCTGCACCTGCCGCGTCTGCGGCAATATCGACGTCCGCGACCCCTGCTCGATCTGCATCGACGACACCCGCGACCCCGCGCTGCTGGTGGTGGTCGCCGATGTGGCGGACCTGTGGGCGCTGGAGCGCGCCGCGGCGCTGAACGCGCGCTACCACGTGCTCGGCGGCACGCTGTCGCCGCTCGACGGCATCGGGCCGGACGACCTCAACCTCGCCGCGCTGGTCGGGCGGGTGCAGGGCGGCACGGTGACGGAAGTGCTGCTGGCGCTCGGCGCCACGGTCGATGGGCAGACCACGGCGCATTACATCACCGAGCTTCTGCGCGAGGCGAATGTGAAGGTCACCCGCCTCGCCCATGGCGTGCCGGTGGGCGGCGAGCTGGACTATCTCGACGAGGGCACGCTGTCGGCGGCGATCCGGGCGCGCACCAGCTTCTGAGCCTGCCGCGCGACTGCAATCGCCAACTGCGGAGGGCGCTGCGAGCGCTGCTGCATCCGGCTGCAGACGACAGGCTGCAACGCTGCCGCTTCACCGGCTGCCGGCTGCCAGTTCGCGGAAATGGCCGCGCGCCTGCAGCCAGGCCAGCAGCGCCAGCCCCGGCAGGGCGGCGACCGAGGTGATGGCGAAGAACACGATCCACCCCGTCTCCACCGCGATGAAGCCGGCCGAGGAGGCGAGGAAGGTTCGGCCGACGGCGGCCAGCGCGGTGAGCAGCGCGTATTGCGTCGCGGTGTGGGCACGGTTGCCGCACAGGGCCGAGATATAGGCGACGAAGATCACCGTACCGATGGCGCCGGCGAAGTTCTCGACCACGATGGTCACCATCAGCGCCGGCACGTTCACGCCCATCCAGGCCTGCCAGGAAAAGGCGAGGTTGGAGAGCATCTGCAGGATTCCCCCCACCCAGAGCGCGGTGGAGAGCGGCAAAGCGCGGGCGATCACCCCGCCGGCGAACCCGCCGAGCAGCGCCGCCGCGAAGCCCACGCCCTTGACCACGCCGGCATAGGTCGCCTTGTCGAAGCCGATATCGATGACAAAGGCGCCGCTCAGCGCGCCGGCGAAGGCGTCGCAGAACTTGAACAGCACCACGAACAGCAGGATGGCGACCGCACTGTTGCGGGTGAGGAACTCGCTGAACGCCCCGACCGCGGTCTGGCCGATGCGCCGGAACACGTTCTCCTGGTGCTGGATCGCCGGTTGAGCTGCCGGCTGCCCCGCCGGTTCGGTCGCCGGTTCGGCCGCCGGCTCCTTGGCCATCAGCGCGGCGAACAGGCCGACGCCGACCATCGCCGCGGCGGCGAGGTAGCCATAGGCCCACACATCCGCGCGCGGGGTGCCGAGCACCTCGAACCACGCCACCAGCAGCACCACGCCGGCGCCCGAGGCCAGCATGCCGACCCGGTAGGCGGCGACATAGCCGGCCATGCCGGCGGCCTGCTCGCGCACCTCCAGGCTCTCGACCCGGAAGGCGTCGACCACGATGTCCTGCGTCGCCGAGGCGGTGGCGACCAGCAGCGCGCCGAGCGCCACATGCCAGGGCGCGTTCACCGGGTCCTGGAAGCCGAGCCAGATGACGGCGAGCACCAGCAGAAGCTGGGTGAACACCAGCCAGCCGCGCCGCCGCCCGAGCCAGCGCCCCAGCAGCGGCACGTCGAGCGCGTCGACCAGCGGCGCCCAGACGAACTTGAAATTATAGGGCACGCCGACCAGCGCGAAGAGGCCGATGGTGGCGAGGTTCACCTGCGCCTCGGCCATCCAGATGGTGAGCGTGGCGCCGGACAGCGCCAGCGGCAGGCCGGAGGAGAAGCCGAGCAGGATGACGATCAGCACCCGCGGGCGCAGATAGACCGCGAGGCTGGCGAGGAAGCCGTCGTCGTCGCGGGCGGGGGTGCGGGCGGTGTCGGTCATGGCCGGCTCTCTCGGCGGCGCGCGGGAGGGCGCGCCGATTCGGGGGGCGTCTCACCCATCTCTAAAGTGCTTTCGCCCGCGAATGAATCGCCAAGACGCGCTTCACCCGCCCAGCCTGACCGCCGGCCCCGGCGCGCCCGCGCCGGAGGATGCGGCCCGCCCTTCCGCGACCCGGCTCCCGGGCGAGGGCGGGCCGCGGGCTCCGTCAGTTCGCCGCCTTGGCGCGCTCCTTCGAGGAGGCGTTCACCAGATCGCGCCAGCGGTGCTGGGAGGCGAGGTGCAGGATAATGAGGTCCAGCCAGCCCCTGGCGTGGAACTCGACGACCACCGGCCCGGGGAGCGCCCGGAACGCCGCCTCGTCCACCAGCTGGAAGCCCTGCACCACGGCGCGGCCGGCATCGGCATAATTGACCTGCGCCGAGCGCGCGGAGAGCAGGCCGTTGGCCTTCAGTGCCGTGACGAAGGCCGTGGTGCGGGCATGGTCGGCCGCATAGGCGTCGCACATGTCCCTGGCGGCCTGGCCGATCTTGGTGGCGCCGCCCTTGGCGTCGAACAGCCGCTCGGCCCCCTCGTCATCGGCGACGGCGAGCCGGTCGCTGGCGAGATCGGCGCCCAGCATCGTGGCGCCGCCCTCCACGATGCCGATGAACGGGTAGCGGCGGACATAGCCGGGAATATAGCTGCCGGCGCGCCAGCGCCCGTCGGCCTCCACGAACAGGTTCCGCCCGGCGGCGACGCCCGTCACCGCCAGCGGCATGGCTCCCTCGTCACCGGCGAACACGATGGGATAGTCGCGCGCGGCATGCACGAAATCGCCCGCCACCAGCGGAATCGACGTCGCGGCCGCGGCGAACTGGAAACTCGCCTCGCGCCGGACGCCAAGCCGGGCATGGCTGCGGTAGCGCAGCAGGGCCGGCGAGCGGTAGAACAGCGGGAGAGAGGCGGCGGGGGAAGGCTGGGTCGGGTTCGTCACGGCAGGAACCTTTCGCGTAGCGGGCCGACGGACGCGCCCCGTCAACCGGGTGCGTCCGCATGCGTGGGACCGGCCCTTCGCTCGAAGAAACCACCGATCCAGTTGAGAGAGGACGTTCGATAATACCCCTGGGCATTTCGCTCAAGAGCCGTCGATCAGACCGGATTACCCTATCGGCAGGGGCGCGACAATCACCCGCCGGGAGCCTGCGCGCGCGGGGTCTCAGGCCCGCGAATGGGGAGAGGCCGGCCCCTTGCCGGCCGCCGCCTCTTCCGCCAGCGGAATCACGTCCACCTCGACATTCAGCTTCTGCTTGCCCGAGCCGAACACCACGCCGCCGATGGGGGCGACATCGGTATAGTCGCGCCCCACCGCCAGCACGACATGGTCGGTGGCGACGACGAGCGCGTTGGTCGGGTCCAGCCCCTGCCAGCCGATCGCCTCGCCGCACCACACCATGACCCAGGCATGGGTGGCGTCGGCGCCCTGGAGGCGCTCCTTGCCCGGCGGCGGCTCGGTGCGCAGGAAGCCGGAGACATAGGCCGCCGGCAGGCCGAGGCCGCGCAGCCCGGCGATCATGATATGGGCGAAGTCCTGGCACACCCCGGCCCGCAGCTCGAACGCCTCCAGCGGCGGGGTCGAGACGTCGGTGGCGCGCGGGTCGTAGGTGAACTCCTCATAGAGACGGTTCATCAGCTCGACGCAGGCGGCCAGCATCGGCCGACCGGGCGGGAAGCTCTCCGCCGTCCATTCGGTGATCGGCGCGCTCAGCGGCACGGCGGGGCTGGGGAACAGGAAATGCGCCGGCGAGAGCGCGGAGAGGTCGAGGCTCTCATCCGCCGCCTCGCGCGCCTCCTCCCAGCTCGGGCCGGCATCGGCGGCGATCTCGGCCGGCGCCTCCACCTCCACCCGCGCCCGGGTCTTCACGGTGAAGCTCCGGTGCGGGGTCTCGATGCGGATATGCACCACCTTGTTGCCGAAGAAATCGCGCGTCTCGGTCCATTCCACCGGCTCGGGCTCGACCACGAAATGGCTGGCGACCACCCGCTGGTTCGGCCGGTCGACCGGCACCATGCGCACCACATGGCGCGCCACCGGCACGGACGAGGCGTAGGAATAGGCGGTGGACTGGTGAATGTCGTATTTCATGCCAGCAGGTCCCACGGCGTCTCCACCGGCTGGCGGTGGATGAAGTAGCGTTCCGCCACATCGTTGGAGAGCTCCATCAGCTCGGCGCCGATCTGGCTGAGCCGGGCATCGTCGAACTCGACCGCGTCGAACGCCTTCATGCTGGCCGAGAGCCGGGCGGCGAGCCGCTCCTCGGGCGGCGGCAACGCCTCGCCGAGATGGCCGGGCAGCGCGTCGAGATGGTCGCTGATGGCGGCGATCTGGAAGGCGAGCGAGCGCGGGTTGACCGGGTCGAGCAGCACGAGGTCGAGCACCGGCGCGCGGCTCTCCACCATCACATAGCGCGAGCGGTAGGTGATCTGGCTGTCGCACAGCTCCAGCAGCACATCCAGCGTGCTGGCGCTCGGCGTCTCGCCCACCAGCGCGCGGGCGAAGCGGCACACGGCGATGCCGCGCTCGACGCGGCGGCCGAGATCGAGAAAGCGCCAGCCGGCCAGCCGGTTCATGTTCTCCGATGCGAGGCCGGAAAAGGCGGCGAGCGCGCGCAAGGCGCGGTCGGCGCGCTCATAGGCGTCCGGCTCCGCGCTCGCCGCCGGCACCGGCTCGTCCATCATCAGCCCGAGATCGGCCAGCGTGCGCCAGGCATCCGGCGACAGCCGGTCGCGAATGACCGAGGCGGTGTGGCGGGCATGGTCGATGAGGTTGGGCAGCGCCCCCGGCTGGTCCCGCCGCGTCAGCGCCGCCAGCACATGGCGGATCGGCCGCGCCCGGCCCAATTCGTCCGGCGCCGCGCCCCAGGACTGCAGCAGGTCGAGCAGCGCCGGCACCGACGCGCCGCCGCCATCGGCGGTGGAGGAGAGCCGGCCGGCGAGGGTGCGCAGCAGCCGCAGCGTGCTCTCCGCCCGCTCGACATAGCGGCCGAGCCAGAAGAAATTATCCGCCGCGCGGCTGGGCAGCGGGCCGGTCTGGCGCTTGACCTCGACCGCGTCGCGCGCCGGCAGCAGCGTGGTCTGCTCCACCGGCGCGGCGTCCAGCACCCACACATCGGCCGAGCGGCCGCCGCCCTGCATCGACACGGCCCGGGCGTCCATACTGTCGGAGACGCGGCAGAAGCCGCCGGGCATGACGGTCCAGCCCGCCTCGGTGGCGGCGACGAAGATGCGCAGGATGAAGGGGCGCGGCTCCAGCCGGCCGTTGCGCCACACCGGCATGGTGGACAGCCGCACCGCCTCCTGGCCGACAATGTCGACGCCGCGGGTGCGGATGGCGTGCTCCACCGCCGCGCGGCGGGCGGGGGCGAGATCGGCGCCGATCACCGGGCCGTCCTCCAGCGCCCCCGGCACCGGCCGGCGGAAGGCGGGCGAGAGCACGAGGTCGTCGAGGCTGTCGAGCACGCGCTCGCGCTCGGCCGGCTGGCCGCACCACCAGGTGGCGACATTGGGCAGGATCGGCGCCTCGCCGAGCACCTGCCGGCCGAGCCGGGGCAGGAACCCCATCATCGCCGGCGCCTCGACCACGCCGGCGCCGAGCGCGTTCACCACCGCCACCCCGCCGGCACGGATCGCCTGCATCAGCCCGGGCACGCCCAGCCGCGAGGACGGGTTGAGCTCCAGCGGGTCGGCATAGTCGGCGTCGAGCCGGCGCATCAGCACGTCCACCCGCTTCAGCCCGGCCACGGTGCGCACATAGACGATGTTGTCGCGCACGGTGAGATCGTCGCCCTCCAGCAGCACGAAGCCGAGATAGCGGGCGAGATAGGCGTGCTCGAAATAGGTCTCGTTGAGCGGCCCGGGGGTGAGCAGGCCCACCCGCCCCTCGCCGGAACGGTCGAGCCGCGTCAGTCCCGCCCGCAGGCCCTGGAAATAGCTGGCAAGGCGCTTGACGTTGAGCGAGCGGGCGAGGTCCGGCAGCGCCCGGGCGATGGCGATGCGGTTCTCCAGCGCGTAGCCGGCGCCCGAGGGCGACTGGGTACGGTCCGACAGCACCCACCAATTGCCGTCCGGGCCGCGCCCGATATCGGCGGCGTAGATCCTGAGGAAGCTGCCGCCATGCGGGTCGACCCCGACCATCGGGCGCAGGAAATCGGGATTGCCGGCCACCGCCGCCGCCGGCAGCGCGCCCGAGCGCACCAGCTGCCCCCCGCCATAGAGATCGGCGAGCAGCGATTCGAGCATCTGCGCGCGCTGGATCAGCCCGCGCTCCAGCGCGCGCCATTCGGTGGCGTCGATGACCAGCGGCAGATGCGAGATCGGCCAGGGCCGCTCGCCGCCATTGGGGTCGTCATAGACGCGGTAGAACACGCCGGAGCGGTAGAGATGGCGGTCGGCGGCGCGGAAACGCCGGTTGACCTCCTCGACGCCCATCTCGGCGAGCGCCGCCAGCAGCGAGGTCCAGTGGGCGCGCGGCCGCCCCTCGCCGTCCACGAGTTCATCGTGGACACCGGGAAACGGCTTGTATTCCGCCAGGAGCGCCTCGACCGCCGCCTCTTCGAAGCGGCGCGTGCGCGCCTTCGGGTCACTGCGACCGGGCATGGCTTCCTCTCGGCCCTAAAGGATGGGCATACCATCCTCGCGCCGCGACCGCACGCGCCAAAGCGGCGCGCCCGGGTCGGCGCGGCCCGGCCTGTGGCCCGAATGAAGCAAGGCGCCGCGTCAGATCCGCGCCGGCCGCCGCAGATCCAGCGTCGCGGGGAATTCGGACGAGGCTTCCTCCGGCGGCACGAACAGATAGCCGGGCGTGTGGCCATGGGCCTGAAACCGCGCCAGCCGCCGTGCCTGCGCCTCGTAGGAATTCACCGGGAACGTCTCGTAATTGCGCCCGCCGGGGTGGGCGACATGGTAGACGCAGCCGCCCAGCGAGCGGTTCGACCACAGATCGACGATGTCGAAGGTGAGCGGCGCGTGCACCGGAATGTTCGGGTGCAGGCCGGAAGCCGGCTGCCACGCCTTGAAGCGCACGCCGGCGACATATTCGCCGAAGCGCCCGGTGGGCAGCAGCGGCAGCCGGCGGCCATTGCAGGCGACGACGTGGCGGATCGGGTTGAGGCCCTCGACCCGCACCTGCAGCCGCTCCACCGAGGAATCGACGAAGCGCACCGTGCCGCCGGCCGCCCCTTCCTCGCCGAGCACGTTCCATGGCTCCAGCGCCTGGCGCAGTTCCAGCGTCACGCCGCCATGCTCGACCTGGCCGAAATAGGGGAAGCGGAACTCGCGCTGCGCCTCGAACCACAGCGGATCGACGCGGTAGCCCGCCCCGCTGAGATCGGCCAATACGTCCTGGAAGTCGGCCCAGACGAAATGCGGCAGCATGAAGCGGTCGGCCAGCGCGGTGCCCCAGCGGGCCAGCGGGCCCTGCTGCGGCGCGCGCCAGAACCAGGCGATGAGCGCGCGCAGCAGCAATTGCTGGGCGAGCGACATCCGCCAGTCCGGCGGCATCTCGAACGAGCGGAACTCGACCAGGCCGAGCCGGCCGGTCGGCCCGTCCGGCGAGAACAGCTTGTCGATGCAGATCTCGGAGCGGTGGGTGTTGCCGGTGACATCGGTGAGCAGGTTGCGGAACAGCCGGTCGACCAGCCAGGGCGGCGGCGCCATGCCCCTGCCGGGCGCGGGCACATGGGCCATGGCGATTTCGAGTTCGTACAGGGCGTCGTGGCGCGCCTCGTCGACACGCGGCGCCTGGCTGGTCGGGCCGATGAACAGCCCCGAGAACAGATAGGACAGCGCGGGATGGCGCTGCCAGTAGGTGACGAGGCTCGCGAGCAGGTCCGGCCGGCGCAGGAACGGGCTGTCCGCCGGCATGGCGCCGCCCACCACCACATGGTTGCCGCCGCCGGTGCCGGTATGGCGCCCGTCGACCATGAACTTCTCGGTGCCGAGCCGCGACAGCCGGGCTTCCTCATAGAGGTCGCGGGTGATCTCGACGCAGGTCTTCCAGTTCGCCGCCGGGTGGACATTGACCTCGATGACCCCGGGGTCGGGCGCCACCCGGATGACGTTGAGGCGCGGGTCGACCGGCGGGGTGTAGCCCTCGATATGCACCGGCAGCTTGAGCTCTTCCGCCGTCACCTCGATGGCGGCGAGCAGTTCGAGATAGTCCTCCAGTCGCTCGGTCGGCGGCATGAACACGCAGAGCCGCCCGTCGCGCGGCTCGACGGTAAGCGCTGTGCGCACCGCGCCGGTGCCGGTGAGCACCTGGTCGACCTGCTCCTGCTGGCCGTCCTCGGTCGCGGTGCGGCGGTAGAGCTGGTGCAGTGCCTCGACGTCCGGCAGGTCGCCGGAAATGGTCATCGGGTCGGCGGGATGGACGTAAGGGTAGGCCGCCGGCGGCACCCAGGGCAGGCTCGCCAGCGGCAGCCGGAAGCCGGCCGGCGAATCCCCCGGCACGAGGAACATGCGCCCGCGCCGGAAGCGCCATTTCTCGCTGACCCAGCCGCGCGAGGCGCGGGCCTGCCAGCGCTGGATCGGCAGCACATAGCCGCTGGGCTTGCCGAGGCCCCGCGCGAACACGCGGGCGATGCGGGCCCGCGCCTCGGCATCCTCCAGCTTGGAATCGAACGGGTCGACATTCTCCGGCAGGTCGCCTTCCTTGACGATCCAGTAGGCGGGGTCCTCGAAAGCGGGCTCGGCGAAGCCGGCACCGACGCCGAGCCGGTCGGCCAGCATCGCGATGAAGCCGTGCGCCTCCTCGATGGTGGCCGAGGAGACGGCCTCGGTGGCGACGAGCGCGGGGTCGCGCCAGACCGGCTTGCCGTCCTTGCGCCAGTAGAGCGAGAAGGTCCAGCGCGGCAGGCTCTCGCCGGGATACCATTTGCCCTGGCCGTAATGCAGCATGCCGCCGGGGGCGAAGCGCTTGCGCAGCCGGCGGATCAGCTCGTCCGCCCGGGCCCGCTTGGTCGGGCCGACCGCCGAGGTGTTCCACTCCGCGCCCTGATAGTCGTCGATCGAGATGAAGGTCGGCTCGCCGCCCATGGTCAGGCGCACATCCTGCGCCGCGAGGTCCGCGTCGACCCTGTCGCCGAGCGCGTCGAGCGCCGCCCACGCCTCGTCGGAGAAGGGCAGCGTGACACGCGGCTTCTCGGCGACGCGGGTGACCTTCATCTCGAATTCGAAGTCGGTCTTCGTCCCCTCCTCGGCCGAGAATCCGCCGGTGATCGGCGCGGCCGAGGCCGGGTTGGGCGTGGCGCAGAGCGGCAGATGGCTCTCGCCGCACAGAAGGCCGGAGGTGGGGTCCAGCCCGATCCAGCCGGCGCCCGGCAGATAGACCTCGCACCAGGCGTGCAGGTCGGTGAAGTCGACCTCGGTGCCGGTCGGACCGTCCAGCGCCTTCACATCCGGCTTGAGCTGGATCAGGTAGCCGGAGACGAAGCGGGCGGCGAGGCCGAGCCGGCGCAGCACCTGCACCAGCAGCCAGCCGGAATCGCGGCAGGAGCCGCAGGCCAGCCCCAGCGTCTCGTCCGGCGTCTGCACCCCCGGTTCCAGGCGGATGAGATAGCCGACGCGCTGCTGCAGCTTCTGGTTCAGCTCGACCAGGTAGTCCACCGTCGGCGCGCCGGCGGGCGGGCGGATCTGGTCGACGAAGCCGTCGAGCAGCGGGCCGCCCTGCTCCAGCTCCAGATAGGGGATCAGTTCCTTGGCGAGGCCGGGGGGATAGGCGAAGGGCAGCTTCTCGGCATATTCCTCGATGAAGAAGTCGAACGGGTTGTACACCGTCATGTCGGCGATCAGATCGACCTCGACCCGGAACTCGGTCGCCTTCTCGGGGAAGACGAAGCGGGCCATCCAGTTGCCGAACGGGTCCTGCTGCCAGTTCACGAAATGGTTCGAGGGGGTGACCTTGAGCGCGTAGCTCTTCACCGGGGTCCGGCAATGGGGCGCCGGGCGCAGCCTGATGATCTGGGGTCCCAGCGAGACCGGACGGTCATAGCTGTAGGCCGTGACGTGATGCAGGCTCGCGAAGATTGTCATAGGCACCAACTGACCGACGAAGAACACACCACGCCCGCCAGCGCGCCAGCGGGGCGGAACCACCCCGATGAACGCAGGAATCGTGCCGCAGGGCAATGGGGCCGGCCCGCCATGCCGCAGGGGCGTGTCCCGGCGCCGCAGGAGGCTGGGGGGCGGGGCCCCCGCGCCGGCCGCCTAGCGAAGCGTCAGCCGGCTGCCAAGAATTGAGGCGTCGGGGGCGCAGGCCCCCGCGCCCCGGCTCTCGCACCCCCGGATCAACGCGCTTCCCGCCGGCTCACGCCGCCGGATGAGGCGTTCCGTCGCCATCCGGCGGGGCGGTGCCGGCCGGCACCTTGCCGCGCACGCGCCATTCCTCGAAGCGCTGCAGCACCGTGTAGAAGGACGGCACGAACAGCACGGCAAGGCAGGTGGAGGCGAGCATGCCGGAGAACACCGCGATGCCGATCGACTTGCGCGAGGCGGCGCCGGCGCCGGTGGCGAGCACCAGCGGCAGGACGCCAAGGATGAAGGCGAAGGAGGTCATCAGGATCGGCCGGAATCGCAGCCGCGCGGCCTCGGTCGCCGCCTCGGCGATCTCCATCCCCTCCGCCCGCTTCTCGCGCGCGAATTCGACGATCAGGATGGCGTTCTTGGCCGACAGGGCGATCAGCAGGATCAGGCCGATCTGGGTGTAGAGATTGTTGGAGATCCCGAGCCCGGTCAGCGCCACCACGGTGCCGAGCAGGGCCAGCGGCACGGCCAGCAGCACCGAGAACGGCAGCACCCAGCTCTCATACTGGCCGGCGAGCACGAAATAGACCAGCAGGATGGCGAGGCCGAAGACGAAGTAGACCTCGTTGCCGACCACCACCTCCTGATAGGACATGGCGGTCCAGCTGAAGCCCATGCCACCGGGCATCGTCGCGTCGGCGACCTGGTCCATGATGTCGAGCGCCTGGCCGGACGAGAAGCCGGGCGCCGGGCCGCCCTGGATGGTGGTGGCGGGGTAGAGGTTGTACAGCGTGATCAGCGGCGGGCCGAAGGCGGGCTCCACCTCGGCCAGGGTGCCGAGCGGCACCATGGTGCCGTCCGGGGTGCGGATCTTCAGGTTGAGGATTTCCTCCGGCGTGCGGCGGAAGTCGGGCTCGGACTGGATATAGGCCTGGAAGGTCTGCCCGAACTCGTTGAACTGGGTGACATAGCTCGAGCCGACATAGCCCTGCACGGTCGAGAACACCTGGCCCACCGTCACGCCCAGAGTCTCGGCCTTGATGCGGTTGATCTTCAACAGGAGCTGGGGAACGTTGGCGCGGAACGAGGTGGAGAGACGCTGCAGCGCCGACTGGGTGGAGGCGTTCTTCAGGATCTGCTGCGTCACCGCCTGCAGTTCGGTGAAGTCGAAGCTGCCGTCCTTCTGCTGCAGCATCATGGTGAAGCCGGACGCGTTGCCCACGCCCTGGATCGCCGGCGGCACCAGCACGAAGGTCATCGCCCCCTCGACCTGCTGCAGCTCCTTGTTCAGCGTGTCGTAGATGAAGCGCAGCCCCTGCCCCGCCTTGTCGCGCTCGTCCCACGGATTGAGCATGACATAGGCGACGCCGCCATTGGCGAGGGTGGCGTTGTTGTCGAGCACGGAGACGCCGGAAATGGCGATCACGTCCTTCACCCCCGGCGTCTTGCCGGCGATCTCGGAGATCTGGCTCATCACCTCGGTGGTGCGCTGGAGCGAGGCCGCGTCGGGAAGCTGCGCGCCGATCAGCACATAGCCCTGGTCCTCGGTCGGCAGGAAGCCGGTCGGCACCCGGGTGATGCCCCAGATGGCGAGGCCGATCAGCACCAGGCCGACGGTGACGATGATCCCGCTCGCCTTGACCATGTGATGGATCAGGCCGGCATACCAGTGCTCGGCCTTGTTGTAGACGGCGTTGAAGCCGCGATAGAAGATGTTGCGCTGGTCCTCCGGCACCGGCTTGCGCAGCCACAGCGCGCACTGGGTCGGCTTCAGCGTCAGCGCGTTGATCGCCGAGATGAACGCGGTGGCGGCGATGACAAGGGCGAACTGCTGGTACATCTGGCCGGTGAGGCCGGGCATGAACGCCGCCGGCAGGAACACCGCCATCAGCACCAGCGTGATGCCGATGATCGGCCCCAGCAGCTCGTCCATCGCCTTTTCGGCGGCCTGCCGGCCCGGCAGCCCGCGCTCGATATGGCGGGCCACGCCTTCGACGATGACGATGGCGTCGTCGACCACGATGCCGATGGCGAGCACGATGGCGAACAGGGTGGAGAGGTTGACCGTGAAGCCCATCGCCGCCATGGCGGCGAAGGTGCCGATGATGGTCACCGGCACCGTGGTCGCCGGCACCAGCATCGCCCGCCAGTCCTGCAGGAACACCAGGATGACGATGAGCACCAGGATGCCGGCCTCGAACAGCGTGACGTAGACCTCCGAAATCGAGGCGTTCACGAACACGGTGGTGTCGAACGGCACGTCATAGGAGAGGCCGGGCGGGAAGCTCTTGGAGAGCTCCTCCATCTTGGCCCGCACCTCGGTCGCCACCTGCAGCGAGTTCGCCTCCGGCAGCTGGTAGATGCCCAGCGCCGCCGCCGGCTTGTTGTTGAAGGTGAATATCTGGCTGTAGGTCTGCGCGCCGATCTCCACCCGCGCCACGTCGCGCAGGCGGGTGATGCGCCCGCCATCGGCGTTCGACACCTTGACGATGATGTTCTCGTAGTCGGCGACGTCGTTGAGCCGGCCGTCCATCAGAAGGGTGAACTGGAAGTTCTGCCCCTTCGGCACCGGCGGCATGCCCACCACGCCGGAGGCCACTTCCTGGCTCTGCTGCTGGATCGCGTCGATCACGTCCTGCGGGGTGAGCTGGCGGGCCTGCAACTCGTCGGGATTGAGCCAGACCCGCATCGCATAATCGCCGGCGCCGAACACGCTGACATTGCCGACGCCATCGAGGCGGGCGATCTCGTTCTCGATATTGATGACGCCGTAATTGGCGAGAAACAGGCTGTCGAACTTCTCTTCCGGCGAATAGAGCGTGACGAACTGAAGGATCGCGGTCGACTTGATCTGCGTCGTCACGCCCTGCACCTGCACCGCCTGCGGCAGCGAGGCGAGCGCGATGGCGACGCGGTTCTGCACCAGCACCTGCGCGATGTTGGGGTCGGTGCCGATGGCGAAGGTCACGGTCAGCGAATAGGTGCCGTCGCTGGCGCTGGTGGACTGCATGTAGAGCATGTCCTCGACGCCGTTCACCTGCTGCTCGATGGGCAGCGCGACGGTGTCGACCAGCGTGCGGGCGCTGGCGCCGGGATACAGGGTGGAGACCTGGATCGTCGGCGGCACGACATTGGGATATTGCGCCACCGGCAAGGTGTAGAGCGCGACGCTGCCGATCAGCACGAAGACCAGCGCGAGGACGTTGGCGAGAACCGGCCGTTCGATGAAAAAGCGCGAAATCATGTGACGGGCCTTCGGTTCAAGCGGTCCTGCGCGGGGGTCGCGATGTCGGTTGCCGGAAACCAGCTTCCGGACGTCGGGTCACAGATGTCAGTTCGCGGGCTTGGCCGCCGGCGCCGGGTCCGAAGGCGCCGGGTCCGAAGGCGCCGGATCCTGCTTGGCGCCGGCCGCATTGTCGGCGGGGGTCGCGGCGGCGGGAGTCGTCGCCGATGCCGCGTCCGGCTTCGCCGCGTCCGCCTTGGCTCCGTCTGGCTTGGCTTCGTCCGGCTTCGCCGCGTCTGCCTTGGCTTCGACCGGGTCGACCTTCGAGCCCGGCGTCGCGCGCTGGACGCCGCCGATCACCACGCGATCCTCCGCCGACAGCCCGGATTCGATCACCCGGTAATTGCCGATCTGCTGGCCCACGGTGACGATCTTCTGCTCGACCACATTGTCCTTGTTGACCACCAGCACATATTTGCCCTGCTGCGCCGTGCCGATCGCGGTGTCGTCGACGAGGTAGGCGTCCGGAATCTTCTGCGCCGGAATGCGCACCCGCACGAACAGGCCGGGAAGCAGCGCCAGCTTGGGATTGTCGAACACGCCGCGAACCAGCAGCGTGCCGGTCGCGGGGTCGATTTCCGGCGACACATAGTCGAGCCGGCCCTTGTGCGGGTACTCGTCGCCCTCGTCCTGCAGGCCGATGTCGATCTCGATCTGCTTCACTTCCTCGATGGTCCGCCCCTGCGCGGCAAGGGCTTCCTTGATGCGCAGGACCTGGTTCTCGCTGATGTTGAAATAGGCGTAGATCGGATTCATCTGCACGATGGTGGCGAGCGTGGTCGGCTGGCTGTGACCGACCAGCTGGCCGACATCGGCGAGGTGGCGGGTGACGATGCCGTCGAACGGCGCCAGCACCGTGGTGTAGCCGAGATTGATGGTGGCGATCTCGATATTGGCCTTGGCCGCGTCGACCGACGCCACCGCCTCCTCCATCGCCGCGCGCGCCTTGTCGACGGTAGCCTGCGAGGAGAAATCCTGCTGGCCGAGCGTCGACTGGCGCTGATATTCCGCCTGGGTGTTGGTGAGCTGGGCCTGCGCCGAGGCGAGCTGCGCCTTGGCCTGGTCGAGATCGGCCTGGTAGGTGTCCTGCTGGATGAGGAAGAGCCGGTCGCCCTTCTTCATCACCGCGCCGTCCTTGTAGTCGATCGACATCAGGAAGCCCTCGACGCGGGCGACCAGATCGACAGTGTTGATGGAGGCGGTGTTGCCGGTGAACTTGAGGTAGCGGGTCACCGCCTGCTGCACCGGCGCGGCGACCGTCACCTGCGGCGGCGGCGGCGCCACATACTTGTTCTCTTCCGAGCACGCCGCAAGCAGGAGGGACGCCATACCGACACCGAGCAGACCGGCGCCCATGCGACGTCGACCGGCCTGACACACGCTCGGACTCATTCCGCTCTCCCGTGGCGCACAACTCTACCGGCAAACTATACCGTCGCTCGCAGACTTGTCTAGTTGTGGCAATCCGGGCACGTTCAACACAATAAATCACCTTAGAGGCAGAAAAAATTGCAATATTAACTTCACACTTGATGGCTTCCGCAGGCCAGTGCCGCGCCGGAAGGCTCGCCTTCCACCGAAAGAGGACAGCGGATATATTTGCGCCAATGGCCCGCGCATCGTGACTGCGGGGCGCCGCAACCACGCATCACAGCGCCGGGCGCCGTCGACAGCGCGGAAAGACCTTGCCCGGCGGCGGCCAATTTACCGCGACTCAACGGCTCCCCCGCCCACCGGGAGCGGCCTACCGTCTCGACATTTGACGCGCATCGACTAGGCTGCCCTCCTGCGGCGAGCCTCCCGTCAAACTTCCGGTCCGGACGCCGCGGCGGACCGCGGGGCCCCCCATGTTGCACAGCCTGCCCATCGCCCTCGCCCTGATCGCCGCCCTGCCCCTCGCGGCGATGTCGCTGGCCGGTATTTCCCTGCCCGCCGCCGCGCAGCAGGCCGAGCCGCAGGCCGCCGCCAAATTCTCCGGCCTGGTGCTGAGCCAGGGCGACATCTTCACCAATGACGTGGGAACGGTGATGGGGGTTTCGGTGGTCAACGAGACCGCCGCCACCGTGGGGTCGGTCGGGGTGAACTGCGCCTTCACCGTCAACGGCAAGCCGGCCGGTTCGGCCGGCACCACGATCTACAACATCGTCGCCGGCGCCAAGGGCCAGGACCAGGTCCACCTGATGGGGCCCAAGGCCGACGCCGCCACCTGCACCATCACCTCGACCACCGCGCCGCTGAACTGACCGGCCGGCGGCCTTCGCCGCGCCGCGCGCGGGCACCTTTTCCCCAGCCTCGCGCGAATGGGCGGCGCAACACGCGCGGATGGCTTGCCAGAGTGGCGCGCTTCGCTATATTCCGCGCCTCTTCGACGGTTCGGCCGGCCCGCCCGGCACCGATCGACGAGACACCGGCCCTCGCGGACCGGCGACGGAGGGGTGGCCGAGTGGTTGAAGGCGCACGCCTGGAAAGTGTGTATACGGGAAACCGTATCGCGGGTTCGAATCCCGCTCCCTCCGCCAGCCTCTTAACCTAAAGCCTTGATTTACAAGGTTTTTGTACGACCGCCCAACTCAGCCGCCCTCATTTTACCCCACATTTTAGAATTACTGCGCGCGCCGATCGACCGTTGAGCGCCCTCTCGCTTGGGCCGCGCTCTTGCGGCCCTACGGGCGCCCGGTCGTGCGCTGCGCCAGACCGCTTACCGCGATGCGGAGGCGACCTTCTTCAAAAGGTCGATGAAGGCGCTTGTCCGGATGCCCTTCGGATTCTGGCTCAGATCAACGGTCTGCACGACCACCAGCCGTTTCGTCGGCACAACGGCTATGATCTGGCCGCCATAGCCGGACGCGTAGAAGGCGCTCTTTCCCCAAATGTCCTCGGGAAGGGTCCACCACATATAGCCATAGCCCTGCCGAATCC
>NZ_JAHBGC010000015.1 GCF_018390645.1 Ancylobacter dichloromethanicus | reverse complement strand
CGAGCGGCAGGTGGGATTAGCTTAACTGCGCGTCCACGAAACCGGCAGCAGGCCAAAGGCCCGCTACTATGAGGACGTGCGCTTCCGGGACCGGCTCATGCCGCCGCCAACGACCACTCGTGGTTCGGCCTTGCAGTACGATGACTGGACCGCGCTGCCGGTGCCCGCACCACAGGAGGGCTTGGCCGGGAGCACCGCCGACGAAGGTCGAGACGATGACCCGACCGGCTCTGAGCACAGGCACCAGCTCGAGCTCAGCCGCGTGAAGCCGGTCGAGAAAAGCCAGCCCATCGAGAATGAGTTCGAGTTCGACACGGATCGCGACGACGAGATGGAGGACGTCGCCACCCGGAACCGGCGCATGACCGGCCTCATGCAAAGCGTCGCCCGACAGGTCAGCCTCAATCCCAATGACGGCATGGAGCTGTGATCGCCATGGCAGTTCGCACGAAGAAAGCGCAGATCTCGGTCTATCTCGAGCCCGACATCATGGACCTGCTCGCGCACTACGCCGCCCAGCGCGGCCAGTCCATGTCCCTGATCGCCCAGGCCGCGATCGCCTCCTTTCTGTCGCCCGACAGCTCCGAGCGCCAGGAGGCCGCGCTTGCCCGGCGCCTCGGCCAGATCGATCGCCGCCTGGCCCGGCTGGAGCGGGATCTCAGCATCTCGACCGAGGCCTTCGCCACCTTCATCCGCTTCTGGCTCGCGACCACCCCCGCGCTTCCCGAACCCGCGGCCCAGGCTGCGCGGGCCAAGGTCTCCGAGCGCTACGCGGCCTACACCCGCGCCCTCGGCCGGCGCCTCGCCAAGGGGCCGCAGCTGCGGCAGGAGATCGTTGAGGATGTTGGGGGATCAGAGGAAGATGGGGGCGGCCGGAGTTGACCCATACCTGCCCCACGACTGCCCTTTCAGCGACGTCCGCTTTGCGCCGCCATTCCAGTCATTCATCCGGCCTTGGCCGAGTACCGAAAGCAGACCTTCTTCTTTGGTCGGTGCTAAGACCGAAATGGGGTGGAGAGCGGGATGGCAGCTTCTGGACTGCTACGCTCAGAGAACGGGCATGCCGATGCCGACCAAGGCTTAAACTTGACGTGTATGCCGGGGGCAGCGGCTATGCGCCTGCAGCGCTAATCATGCCTACGCCACTTCCACGTTCCTGCGCCTGTAGCCGAGCCAGGCGAGCGATGCGGCGGCGACGGCAAGCCAGGGCAGGAGCAGGACGTTGAGCGTCTGCCAGCCGAACGTCTGAAGCAGAGCAGCGGCGCTGAAGGACGAGGCGAGACCGACCGCGAAGATCGTCATGTCGTTGGTCGCCTGCGCTTTGCCACGCTCTGTCGCCGTGTAGGTGGTGGTGAGCAGCGTCGTGCCGCCGATATAGAGGAAGTTCCAGCCCACGCCGAGGAGGGTCAACGCGCTCGCGAAGGAGCCGAAGCCGGTTCCGGTGAGGGTGAGCAACACGTGTCCGGCGAGGATCAGTACGCCTGCCAGCATGATCTGGAGCACGCCGAAGCGGGCTATCAGCGAGCCAGTGACGAAGGAGGGCAGGAACATGCCGAGCACATGGAGTTGGATGACGGTGGCGGCCGTCGAGAGATCGTGATGGTGATGCACCATGGCCAGCGGCGTCGCGGTCATGGCGAGGATCATCACCCCGTAGCCGGTCGCCGCGCCGAACAGCGCAACCAGATAGGCGGGCTGCGAGACGATGGCCCACCACGAACGGCCCGCCTCGGATACGCCCGCTTTCTCCCTCGGCGCGGGCACGCGCAAGGCGGAGAGCAGGCCCGCCCCGGCAAGGGACACCAGCGCCAGCAGCAAGAACGAGCCCGCATATTCGGCCGGGAACAGTTCCGCGCCGAAGCGGCCGACCATCGGCCCCGCCAGCGCGGCCACCACGCCGCCGGACAGGACCAGCGAGATGGCGCGCGATCGGAAGGCATCGTTCGCGACCTCGCCCGCCGCGAAGCGGTAGAATTGCGCAAAGGCTTGATAGGCGCCGATGAGGAAGGTGCCGAAGGAGAGCAGCAGCAGCGAGCCGATCCAGATGCCCGCCGCACCCGCAATGCCGCCTCCCACGCCGAGCAGCGCGCCCAGCACGAAGCCGGCCCGCCTGCCCACGCGGGTCATCCACATCGAGGCCGGGAAGGTGGAGGCAGCCGTGCCGAGGAACATCGCCGCGATGGGCATGGTGGCCAGTTCGGGCCGCGAGGCGATGTGGCCACCGGCCAGCCCGCCTACCGTCATCACCATTACCGAAGCTGTCTGGAACAGCGCCTGCGCGCCGGCGAGCAGGAAGACCTGCCTGTGCATGAACGAGGGCGCCATCAAAACACCAGCACCTTGTCGGTGGCGATCGTATTGGCCGCCAGTTCATCCATCGTGCTGCGGCGCGCGCCCTCCATCATCTCGGCTTCGCTCAAGCCGCGCGCGTCCATACAGGTGCCGCACAGCAGCACCTCGCCCTTGCCGGAGGCGATACGCTTTAGCATCCGTTCCATATTGTAGTGGCCGTCCGGCGTCTTCTGCCCTGCCTTGGCGGCAACGACTGCATCGGCCATCAGGAACACAGTGACGGTGTTCGCCGCGTCGGCCTTGGCGAGCGCGTGGGCCAGCCGCAGCCCGTTGTAGCAGCGTTCGGTGCCATAGGGCGGATCGTTGAGGATGATGAGCGTCTTCATGCGCTTTGCCCCTCGCAGCGGCGTGTGTTATTCTTCATTCAATAATTCTATTGAATGAGCTAACGTGACCATGACCGGCATGTCAATCCGCAATCCCAAGCAGGCGCTCTACGTGCAGTTCGCCGCCGTGGCCAAGGCGCTCGGCAACCCGCAGCGGCTGGAGCTGGTCGAGCATCTGGCGCAGGGGCCGCGCAGCGTCGATGCGCTGGCGACCAAGCTCGGCCTGCCGATAGCCAACGTCTCCCAGCATCTCCAGGCCATGCGCCGGGCCGGTCTTGTCACTTCCGACCGTGACGGCAAGTTCATCAATTATCGTCTGGCCGACGACAGCGTGCTCGCCGCCTTTGCCGCCATTCGTGTGGTCGCGGAGCACCATTCGGCAGAGGTGGAGCGCGTGGTGAGGGGCTGGTTCGACCGCCATGACGATATGGAGCCGGTCACGCGCGACGAACTGGTATCGCGCATGAAGGAGGGTCTGGTCACCGTCATCGACGTGCGCCCGGCCGACGAGTTCGCGCTCGGCCATCTGCCCGGCGCGATCAATGTACCGTTATCCGAACTCGACAGCCTGCTGCCCGATCTTCGCACCGACCGTGAGATCGTCGCCTACTGCCGTGGCCCCTGGTGTGTAATGTCTTTCGAAGCCGTTGCAGAATTGCGCAAGCGCGGATTCAGCGCCCGCCGACTGGAAGACGGCTTGCCGGAATGGAGAGCGGCAGGGATGGTCGTGGAGCCAGTTCTGCAGGGGACACAGCGGTAGTTTACGGACCATAATCCCCCAACGGTATAACTGCTTCCAGGCCCAGCGTTGCTGGCCCCGAATGACTTGGATGGGGTCGGATCCGGCCAGTCGGCAACGCGCCGCCATCTCGGCTATTGATGTGGCAACGGCCGCGGCCCGAAAGCGATGGGGTGGACGCCCCCTGACGGCATCGATGTGCCAGAGTGGAGTGTTCATCACCACTGGAAGAGGTGTCCGTGAGCGAGATTAGCACAGTCGGCATCGATCTGGCCAAGTCGGTTTTCTAGGTTCACGGCGCGGACCGGGGCGGTAACGCGATCCTGCGCAAGAAGCTGCGGCGTGACCAGGTTCTGGCATTCTTCGCGTCGTTGCCACGGTGCGTCGTGGCGATGGAAGCTTGCGCGAGCGCCCACTACTGGGCCCGCGAGATCGCTGCTTTGGGCCACGATACGCGGCTCATCCCGCCGGCGTACGTGAAGCCGTTCGTGAAGCGGCAGAAGAACGACATGGCTGACGCGGAGGCGATCTGCGAGGCGGCGCAGCGCCCGACGATGCGGTTCGTTCAGGGCAAGAGTGCAGAGGCGCAGGCATCGGCCGTGGTGTTTCGTACGCGCGACATCCTCGTGCGCCAGCGCACCCAGCTGATCAACGCCTTGCGCGGGCACCTCACCGAGTTCGGCTATGTCGTGCGGCAGGGTGTCGGACATGTCGGCAAGCTGGTCGAGATCGTAGGCGATCCCACATCAGACATCCCGGCTGAAGCGCGGCCGGTACTGGTCGTCATCGCACAGGGTTTGCAGGCACTGCAGGCGCAGATCGCTCTTCTCGACCGCGAGATCGCGGCCCGGGCAAAGGCAGACCCGGTGGCGCAGCGGTTGATGACCGTCCCGGGCATTGGTCCGGTCATCGCGACGGCGCTGGTCGCACTGGCGCCAGCCGCCAGCACCTTCCGCCGCGGGCGTGACTTTGCGGCATGGCTAGGTCTCGTCCCGCAACAGCACTCCAGCGGCGGCAAGGAGCGGCTCGGGCGAACGACCAAGATGGGGGAGCGCAGCCTGCGACGGCTTCTGATCCTAGGCGCGAGCTCGGCGACCAAGGTCGCGGCGCGCGATCCCGACAAGGCTAGCTGGTGGCTGGCCGGCATGTTGGCGCGCAAGCCGCGTATGCTGGTCACGGTCGCACTGGCCAACAAGATGGCAAGGATCGTCTGGGCGCTGATGGCGCACGACGGATCCTACAGAGCTCCGGCCGCGGCGGCATAACCGCCACGGCTCGAGGCGTCAGGGACGCAAGGTAAGGTCAGCAGAGAGGTATGGCGCAACGGTCAGCAGACGGGGTCGGGAAAACCAGTGAAATGTCCGGGCGCCTCGAGCGCGCAAAAGAGATCTGGACCCGATCCGCGATCTCCATACAGGCCAGCAGCCGTGATGATGGCTGCATCAACAGGCCGGACACACGGAAGCACCTGAACCCGCGCGACATGCCCTCAAAAACCTCTTGCATCCAACGGGGCGTCCACACACGGATATTCGCGAGGTGGCGCACTTCGGCACCTTTGCGCCAATAGCTCGCTTGTTACCCTGAAAAAGGACAATCGACCCGGGACGAGCACCCTTCAGCCAAGGCCGAACGTCTTTCTCAGTCCCTTCTCCACGGGACCCGCAGGCATGAAGCGGCGCAGTTTGGCGAGCAGGGACGCCTCACCCTTCGGCGTATGGCGCATCTTCCATCCGCCCAGTGCGGCGCGCACGATCGTGGCGGCGACAGAATCCGGCACGGGGGCTTTCTGAATGTTCTTCTGGATCGCTCGTGAAACGATGTCGCGCTCCCTTCCATAGGCGACAATCGTCGAGGCCGCCTGCGGCGCGTTCAAATCGAGGTTGGTCTTGGCGAAGGACGGTTCGACCAGCGCCACGCGGATACCGAACTGGCGCACTTCGTAATCCAGGGTCTCGGACAGCCCCTCGACGGCATGTTTGGATGCCGCATAGAGCGCCATATAGGGCGCGGGCAGGAAGCCCAGCACCGAGCTGACATTGTTGACCAGGACGTCGATGCGCCTAGCCTGCGCGATAATGGTCGCAATACCGCGTTCGATCGAGACCTCGTCGCGAACGTCCATCTCGACAAGCGTCACGCCGGGAACCGGTTGCGCCTTGGCCAGATCGCGCACGGTGCCGTAGACGCGGCAGCCCGCTTCCGCGAACTTTAGCGCGGTAGCGCGGCCGATGCCGGATGAGACCCCGGTAACGAGGACGATTTTGGTGATCGACATGATCATTCCTTTGAAGCGTGCGTGCGATGAGAGCGGCTGAACGCTCTCACTCGGCGGCCATGGCAGGGTGCGTTGCGGGTCTGTGCGCGACGTCCGCATGGACCTCATCAGGCGTGACCTTGATGCGGAACCAGGTGGCGTAGAGCGCCGGGAGGAAGAGCAAAATCATCACGGTGCCGACGGCGGTGCCGCCGATCAGCGTGTAGGCCATCGATCCCCAGAACACGGAGTGTGTGAGCGGGATGAAGGCGAGCACCGCCGCCAGTGCGGTCAGGATCACCGGCCGCGTCCGCTGGACGGTCGCCTCGATGACGGCGTGATAGTCGTCGAGGCCGGCTGCCTTGTTCTCCTTGACCTGCTCGGTCAGAATCAGCGTGTTGCGCATCAGGATGCCGGCAAGCCCGATCAGGCCCAGAATGGCGTTGAAGCCGAAGGGCTGGTTGAACAGGATCAAGGTTGGAACCACGCCGGCGAGGCCGAGCGGCGCGGTGAGCATCACCATGGTCATCGTCGAGAGGCTGCGGACCTGCAGGATGATGACGATGAGCATCGCGGCGATCATCAGGGGGAAGATCTTCACCAGGGCGACATTGGCCTTGATGGATTCCTCGATGTTGCCGGCCATCTCGATGCGGTAGCCGACGGGGAGCGAGGCGATCAGCGGCTGGAGCGCCTGCATCACCTGCTGGGAGACCTCCGGCGGCTGCGTCGCTTCATTGACATCGGCACGCACCGTGATGACGGGCGTGCGGTCGCGGCGCTTCAGGATCGGCTCCTCGAAGCGGATCTCCGAGCGCCCGATCTGGTCCAGCGGGACCTGTCGGCCGTCCCTGCTCATCAGCGAAAAGTCGGCGAGCCGGCCCGGATCGAGCCGATTGTCGCCGGCGCTGCGGGCCACGACGGGCACGTTGCGGATGTTCTCGCGCACCTGCGTGACGGGAATGCCGGTGAGCAGCAATTGCATCTGCTGGGCGGCCTCCGTGGGCGAGAGACCGATCAGGTTGAGCCGGTCCTGGTCGGGAACGAAGCGCAGCACGGGCGAGCGGTTGCCCCAGTCGCGATTGGCCTGCCGCACGTCCGGCACGCCGCTCATCAGGATGAGCGCCTGCTCGGAGATGCGGTACAGCTCAACGGGGTCGGGGCCCATGATGCGGAACTCGACCGGGAACGGCGTATAGGGCCCGAAGACCAGCTGGGTGACCCGGACAAAGGCTTCGGGAGCGAGCCCCTCGGCGATGGCGGCGCGCAGGTCGTGTTTCAGCGCCTCGCGTGCCGCGGCATCGGGCGTCAGCACCACTATCTTGGCAAAGGACGGATCGGGTAGTTCCGGCGCCATGGCGAAGAAGAAACGCGGCGCACCCTGGCCGATATAGCTGGTGACAATCTTCGCCTCGGGGCGCTCCTTCAGCCAGCGCTCGATCTTTTCCACGGCCGCCGTGGTGGTCTCGATACTGGTGCCTTCCGGCATGCGCACTTCGACCAGGACTTCGGGACGATCTGACGTCGGGAAGAACTGCTGCTTGACCGCGCCCATGCCCATGACGGAGAGCGCCATGGCGACGCCCACCACGGCGCAGGTCATGAATTTGTGCCGCACGGTGAATTTGATCACCGCGCGCAGGCGCCGATAGTTCGGCGTGTTGTAGATGGCGTGATGGCCGCCCTCGATCGGCTTGATGGCGGGCAGCATCTTCACCCCGAGATAGGGCGTGAAGACCACGGCGACGATCCACGAGACGATCAGCGCGAAGCCGACCACCCAGAAGATGTTGCCGGCATATTCGCCGGCGGCCGAGGCGGCGAAGCCGACCGGCATCAGGCCGATGATAGTCACCAGCGTGCCCGAGAGCATCGGCGCCGCCGTATGGCTCCAGGCATAGGCGGCCGCCCTGATGCGGTCCATACCCTCTTCCATCTTCACCACCATCACCTCGATGGCGATGATGGCGTCGTCGACCAGCAGGCCGAGCGCGAGGATCAGCGCGCCGAGCGTGATGCGGTCGAAGAAACGGCCGGTCTCCAGCATGATGAGGAAGACCATGGCCAGCGTCAGCGGCACCGCAAGCGCGACGACGATGCCCACGCGCCAGCCCAGGGCAGCCAGACTCACGAACAGCACGACGCCGAGCGCCATGACAAATTTCAGCATGAACTCGCCGACGGCCGCGTCGATATTGACGGCCTGGTCGCTGACCTTGGCGAGCGTCATGCCGAGCGGTAGCGTGGCGGCGATCGCGCTGGAGCGCGCCTCGAGCGCCTTGCCGAGCTCCAGCCCGTTCCAGCCCTGCTGCATCACCGCCGCCAGCATGATGGCGGGCTCGCCATCATGGCGGATGATGTAAGTCTCGGGATCCTGATACCCGCGCCGCACCTCGGCGACATCGGAAAGCCTGAACGTCCGCCCGCCGGCCACGATCGGCGTGTCGGCGATGGCCTTGATACTGTCATAGGCGCCATCGAAGCGGATGAAGACCTGCGGGCCGCGCGTGTCGATGGAGCCGGCGGGGGTCACAGTGTTCTGGCGCTGAAGGGCGGCGGCGATGTCCTGCGCGGACACGCCGAGCGTCGCGAGCTTGGCGTAGGAGAACTCGACGAAGATCTGCTCGGGACGCTCGCCCAGAATGTTGATCTTCTTCACGCCGGGCACGTGCAGCAGGTCCTGCCGGATGACCTCCGCCTGCCGAGCGAGCTCGCGCATGGGCATGCCCTTGGCCTTCAGGGCATAGAGGGCGAAGCTCACATCAGAGAACTCGTCATTGACGAAGGGGCCGAGCACGCCGGGCGGGAGGTTGCGTGCCTCGTCACCCAGCTTCTTGCGCGCCTGGTAGAACTCCTCCTCGACGGCCAACGGGGGCGTGTTGTCCTTGAGCGTGACGGTCAGAAAGGCAAAGCCGGGGCGCGCGATGGTCTCGACCCGGTCATACCAGGTCAGTTCCTGAATGCGCTTCTCCAGCGGCTCGGCAACGAGATCCTGCATCTCGCGGGCGGTGGCGCCCGGCCATGCCACCGTGACCGTCAGCGTCTTGATGGTGAAGGATGGGTCTTCCGCCCGGCCGAGCTTGACGAAGGCGTAGCCGCCCGCAGCCGCCAGAAGAACAATGAAGAACAGCGTGACAGCCCGTTCGCGAACCGCGAGCGCCGAGAGATTGAAGCTCATGGGACGCTCCCCTCGACCAGGGCCGCCGTTCTGACGGACGCGCCGTCCTTCAGCAGATGCGCACCCAGCGCCACGACTTCCGCGCCAAGCGCAACGCCGGTAACGGTGGCCGCCTCGCCACCGAGACGTTTGATCTCGACAGGGACGAAGTGCACGGAGGACGACGTGCGATCGACAACCCAGACGCCGGTGCGTGCGCCATCGTCCAGCACCGCGCCGATGGGGACGGTCACGGCCGGCTGATCCTCGCTGCTGGCGATGGTGATCGTCACGGTCGAGCCGAGCGGCGCCGAGGCCGCCGGGCCATCGAGCACGTAACGGGCTTCATAGGTGCGCGTCTGGGCATCGGCGGCATCGGAAATCTGCCGCAGCCGCGCCGTACTGGGGGCGCCCGTGCTGCCATAGACGCTGGCCTTGGCCGATGACCCGAGCGCCGGGCGGATCGTTTCGGGAAGCGCCACGACGGCTTCGCGTGGCCCGGCATGGGCCAACTGGATGACGGTCTGGCCGGCGGCGACGACCTGACCGGGCTCGCCGAGGGTGGCGACGACAGTGCCGTCCGTGCCGGCATTCAGCGTGGAATAGGTGGCCTCGTTCTCGGCGACATCGGCTTCCGCCTGCGCCGCGTCGAGCTGCGCCTGCGCCGTGTCCAGCCCGGCCTTGGCCTGCTCGTAGCGCTGGGGGGTCGCGGCGAGCCCGCCCTTCACAAGTGCGGCGTAACGCTTTTCATCCGCGCTCGCCTGAACCAGCACCGCGCGCGCGGCGGCCACGGCGTTGCGCTTGGCAGTCAGGGCAAGGCGCAGATCGGTGTCGTCGATCCGCATCAAAGGCTGACCCGCCTTGACCGTCTGACCGACATCGACGAGCCGCTCGGCAATCTTGCCGGGCACACGGAAGCCGAGATTGCTCTGCACCCGCGCCTCGATCAGGCCGGTAAAGCCACGCTCAACGCCCCTCACCGACGCGACCGTCGCCACGCGAACGAGGGGTGCGTCCTGCCGGGGATCGCTTGCCGGCCCGGCATGGGGCGAGGAAAGTGACAGCGCGACGACGGCGCCGACGCTGGCCACCGCGATCAATCCACCTGCCACCACGAGAATGGGCTTCTTCGTCATAGCCGCCGCCCTGTTAATTTAGATTGCATTTGACCTCTATATTCGATATAGAAATCGAACGCAATCTAAATGCAGGAGATCAGCCATGCGCGTCAGTCGCACTCAGGCGGAGGAAAACCGGCAGGCGGTGATCAACGTGGCGAGCCGCCTCTTTCGTGAGCACGGTTTCGACGGCATCGGACTGAAAGATCTGATGGCCGGCGCCGGCATGACGCAGGGCGCCTTCTACAAGCAGTTCGAGTCCAAGGAGGATCTGGTCGCGCAGGCCTCCCGGCGTGCCTTGCAGGAGGCTTTCGGCCGCTGGTCCGCCGCCGCCGTCTCCCGACCCGATGATCCGCTCGCCGCCGTGGTCGATCTTTATCTCAGCGAGGCTCACTGCGCTGAAAGATCGGAGGGCTGCCCGGTCGTCGCGCTCGGCTCGGATGCGGCGCGGCACGGCGCGGATGTGCGGGGCTCGTTCGAAGCCGGAATCAAGGAATATCTCGCCTTACTGGGCGGCTGGATCGGCGGGGCTGATGGCGGCGAGGTGGAGAGCAAGGCCATGGCTGTTCTCTCGACCATGGCGGGCGCCGTGCTGCTCGCGCGTGCGGTCAACGACGAGCAGATGTCGAAGCAGTTCCTGCAGGCCGCGGCAGACAGTGTGATGACTCAGACAGCCGCGACTGCTGCCCGCGCCAAGCCACGGCAATGATGAGGTCGACATACGCGGACGGAAGAGGAGGCTGCTAATGACAAAATCGGCCCCCATTCAGCCGTCTGGCACCGGCGAGCCGAATGTCCGTTATCATCGGCGCGGTTGCCAGAAGCCGCCGATCCGCGTCGGTCGACACTAGCCGAAGCGGGCACCGATCTTTAAGCGCGGCCTAACACGGCCCTGTTATCGGCGGGGAGCGTACGGGGGAATCGGGTGGCTGCCGAGCTTGGGGTCGGGAATTGGTTCTCCGGGCTGACATAGCTCGGAGGGATACACCATGGAACTACACGGCAAGACCATCATCGTGACCGGAGCAAGCAGTGGGATCGGAGCTGCTGCGGCACGCCTTTTCGCAGCCGAGGGAGCTAACCTCGTTCTCGGAGCCAGGCGCAACACCGAGTTGGATGAGCTTGCGGCCGAGATCGTCCAGGGCGGGGTTGGAGCAGCCGTTCATCTTTCTGGCGACGTCAAGGACGAAGCCTATGCGCTGGCGCTGGTCGAACTCGCGATCGAGCGATACGGCGCCTTGGACGGCGCCTTCAACAATGCCGGGATAGTAGGAGACATGCTACCTGCCACCGACATGCCGTTGGCCATTTGGAATGAGGTCATCGCCGTCAATCTGACGAGCGCATTCCTGGCGGCGAAGGTGCAGATTCCGATCATGAAGAAGCAAGGGTTTGGCTCCATCGTTTTCACGTCGTCGTTCGTCGGCTTCAGCAACGGAGGCTTGGCTGGTATGGGGGCCTATGCGGCCACCAAGGCGGGGCAGATCGGCTTGATGCGCTCCCTTGCCTCGGAGCACGCCGCCGATGGCATCCGCATCAATGCCCTGCTGCCCGGCGGCACGATCACGCCAGCCGGCGGCCAGGGCAACGCAGCCGTCCTCGACTTCGTTGCCAGCCTCCATCCGATGAAGCGGATGGCTGAAGCTCGAGAGATCGCGCAAGCGGCGCTATTCCTTCTGTCCGACCGATCGTCTTTCGTAACCGGGAGTCCAATGTTGGCCGATGGCGGGATCTCGGTACGCCTGGTCTGAAGCATCTGTCTGCGTCGCTTGGGCAATCGCAGGCATGTCCGCCTAAGGACCTACGTGTAGCTGAAGGGGCGACGACGTTGAGTCGCGGTGCGGACGGTCAGCTACACGGCATTCGCTATCCGATAGCTGACCAACCGCTCCCGGCCCCATTTGGGGAAGTGATTCCCGCTGTGCGCCCCGATCTCGGCCGTAGAGATCGGATTAGCGATTTCCTGAAAGCAGACGTTGCCGTGTACCGCCTCGCGGACCAGCTGACGCAGTTGCACCGAGTAGACGGACATCGTGAAGTCGTCTGTCGCGTCGATCAATGACGACACTGGCGGCCAAGGCAAGGGGCCAGGAAGGCCATGTAAAATCCTATGCAAAAATGAATACGTCAAATTGAGAAAGACGACGGTTCCCCGCCCCGCCACGTATGGCGTAAGGTGACAAACATAACGAGGAAGCTCATTTGATGGCGTCGCGACCTGCGGCGCGAGCGTGCTGGAGCGAGGCCATGATCTCGTTCGTCAGCATGTCGACGACGATCCGCCCGATGCGTGACAGCGGCTTCTTGGCATCAATCGCGACTGAGACGGTCTGCGGCTCTGCTCCCTTGTCTCGGACGGGCAAGAAGACGAGCGTGCCGGCAATGATTTCGGGGGCTGCGTCGAGTTCCGAGGTGAAAGCCACATAGCTTCCGCCCCGGGCGAGTTGCTTGACGAGTTGCAGGGAATTCGTGACCAGCGCCTTGTGCGGATCGGCAAACAGCCAGCCATAGCGCGCGTCGAGATAGCGGCGGATCATCAGCGCCTTGCTCTGCAGCGCGATGGGGTGAGCCACGACTTCCTGAAGGCTGACCGTCTCGCTTCGCGCCAGCGCGTAATCGGGCGCCACGACGCAGCCGAACGGTAGTTCCGCGCTCCAATGAACGTGGATGTCCCGGCGCGGCATGAGATTGAAGATCGCCGCAACGTCCGCGCTGCCCGCCAGCAAGCTTGTAAGCGCATCGTCCGGGCTCGCGACCTCGACCTCCAGCGAGATGCGCGGCTGATCTGTTCTTCCGTGAACCGTGCTCGCTTCATCTGTCCGTCCTTCAGAAGGCCGGACTCTAAATCGACGTGGAGGATAAACGCAGTGGCAGGTCAGCAGATAAGAGAGGTGCGCCGTGATTGACCTCGAGAGCGTCCAGTCGCATTTGCCGACCTTCCGGCCCGGTACCGTCTGGCTGGTCGGCGCGGGTCCCGGCGATCCGGCGCTGTTGACTCTGGCCGCGCTGCACGCGCTGCAGAACGCCGATGTCGTGGTGTATGACGCGCTGGTGTCGGAGGGCGTCCTGGCCCTGGTGCCCGGCCGGACGTCGCGCGAATATGTCGGCAAGCGGGGCGGCAAGCCGTCGGCCCGGCAATCGGACATCACCGCGCGGCTGATGGAACTCGCCCGTTCCGGCCTTCGCGTGGTTCGCCTCAAGGGCGGCGACCCGTTCGTCTTCGGCCGTGGCGCGGAAGAGGCGGCGGACCTCGCCCGCGCGGGTATGCCGTTCCACGTGGTCTCGGGGATCACGGCCGGCATCGGAGGCCTGGCTGCCGCGGGAATTCCGCTGACCTCGCGCCTGACCAATCACGGCGTGATCTTCCTGACCGGCCACGTGACGACGCGCGACGCCGCCCCGGTAGATTGGCGGCGACTCGCCGGAACGGGCCTGCCACTGGTCATCTACATGGCGCTCGGCGCGCTGCGCGACATCGTCGCCCAGTTCCTGGCGGCGGGCATGGCGCCGGAAACGCCCGCGGCGGCGATTTCGAACGCGACCCTTCCCGATCAACGCGTGCTCCTCAGCCGTCTGGAGCGCCTTCTGCCGGATGTGGAAGCCGCCCATCTGGCCCCTCCGGTCATTATCGCTCTCGGCGCCAACGTGGCGCTGCGCGCCGCCCTCGGCGCCGGCGACGATCCCGGTTTCCGGCAGGTCCGTTGCGGCCCGACGGGGCTGGTCCCGGCCGGCACCGACGCGGACGGCGCGGCGCGCCATGGGCACGGTTTCAACATACCTATTCTGCGCGATGCCGAGCTGCCATAAGCGGCGGGTACTTGTGCGGAAGGCCCGCCTCGGCTATGGAGCCTGCGCTCCAGGGCGCGGGTGACTTCCGCGCCGCGCGTGTGGAGAGGTGCCGGAGTGGTCGATCGGGACGGTCTCGAAAACCGTTGTGCGTGCAAGCGTACCGTGGGTTCGAATCCCACCCTCTCCGCCAGTTATTTCGTCTAAAGCCTTGATTTACAAGGCTCTTTACGACTGACTTAACCCAGCCACCCTCATTTTACCCCACATTTTTGAACTGCTGCGCGCCCCGATCGACCATTGAGCGCCCCCTCGCTGGGGCCGCGCTCTTGCGGTCCTACGGGCGCCCGGTCGTGCGCTGCGGCCCGGCCCCTTACCGTGAAGCGGAGGCGATCTCCTTTAAAAGGTCGATGAAGGCGCTCGTGCGGATGCCCTTCTGATTTTGCTTGAGATCAACGGTCTGCACGACAACGAGCCGTTTCGTCGGCACAACGGCTATGATCTGGCCGCCATAGCCGGACGCGTAGAATGCGTTCTTCCCCCAAATGTCCTCGGGAAGGGTCCACCACATATAGCCATAGCCCTGCCGAATCC
>NZ_JAHBGC010000014.1 GCF_018390645.1 Ancylobacter dichloromethanicus | reverse complement strand
CGGGAACGTTTCACTTCACATAGAGCGGGTCGGAAATCGAGGCGACCTCGCCGCCGCCGAACCGCACCGTGAGCGCCCCCTTCACCGTCAGCCCGGCGCTTGGCAGGAAGTTCTCATACTGGGTGTATTGCTCGTCCAGCAGGTTCTCGACCGAAAGCCGCCACAGCATGTTCTCGTTCGGCTGGTAGCCGGCATAGACGCTGACCAGATTGAAGCTGTCCGTCGGCTCGAACACCGAATTCACCGGCAGATCCGAGGCCTTGACGGCCGCGACGGCGGTCCAGCGGACGGCGACCGTCAGTTTTTCGTCGAGGAAACGGAAACCCAGTGTCGTCGAGACCTGATCCGGCTGGATGCTCGACAGCGGCTGCCCCGCCGAGGGACCGGCCGTGATCTCGCCCTCCGATATCTGGCCGGCGACGCCGAGGAACCATTTGCGCGCGTCATAGGTGCCCTCGAATTCGAAGCCCTTCAGCCGCGCTTCCTGGACGTTCTGATACTGGGCATAGCCCGGAACGCCCCAGTTGTAGGGGAAGCAGGTGTTGGGCTGACCCGGAATGGGGCAGATGGTGCCGGTGGAAGAGCCGAACTCGACCAGCTCGATATAGTTATCGACGTCGTTCTGATAGTAGTTGAACTTGGCACGCAGCTTGTCGCCGGCGACGAACAGGTCGTCCTTCTTGATGTTGATGCCGACTTCCTTGTTCTTGCCGACTTCGGCCTGCAGGCCGGGATTGGGCAGGAAGTAGAACATCGTGCCGCCGGTGTTGAAGGGCAGCGGGTGCGGGCCGGAGACCAGCGCCTCGGTCACGGTCGGCGCGCGATAGCCCTCGGCATAGGTGCCGTAGAGGGTCAGCCACGACCAGGGGGTGACGCCGAGGGTCAATTTGGGCGAGACGCGTTCGCCGCTGGTACCGCCATCGTCGGAATTGAGCGAATAGGCGTCGTAGCGAAGCGCCGCAATGGCCTCCAGCCAGGTGGAGTAGTTGCCCTTCCACTGCACGAAGGCGCCGCCGACGCCGCGGTCGCCCGAGGGATTGTAGCCCTCGCCGAAGCCGTAATCGTCGGTGTTGTCGATCTCGTCCTGGAAATAATCGCCGCCGAAGGTAATGGCGCTGTTCCAGCCGGCGGCGCTGAAGCGGCTGGTGTTGTTGGCGTCGAAGCCTACCGTGTCGATGACGAAGCTGCGCGGATCGCCCACCGCGCCGGTGATTGGGTTCGACGAGCCGGTGACCTTCACCTGGTCCTGGTCGACCTGGTTCCAATAGACCGAGCTGCGCCAGTCGAACAGGTTGTCTTCCGGGTTCTCGTAGTTCCAGCTCGCCGTCACCGTGCGGTTGGTCGCCTGTGTGCTGTAGGAGGTGGCGGCGCCCGCGTCGGCGCTGGTGGTGAACTGGGTGTCGTAGTTCAGCGCCGTCAGCTTGATCTCATGGAAATCGGCCGGTCGGAAGGTGGCCTTGGCGATGCCGGTCCAGGTATCGAAGCCGCTGTCGGGCACCACGTCGCCATTGCCGTCATGGTAATTGTCGGCGTCGCGATAGGTGCCGCCGATGAACAGGTCGACATTCTCGCCGACGCGCGCGGCGCCGAGCACCGAGCCATAGCCCATGAAGCCATTGCCGGCGGCCTCGCCCGTGGCCTCGACGCCCCAGCTCTTGCCCGGGGCGATGATGTCGTCGGCGTCCTTGGTGCGCATGGTGACGACGCCGCCAATGGCGCCCGAGCCATAGATGTTCGACACCGGGCCGCGCACCACGTCGACATCGGCGATGAGGCCGGGCTCGATGAAGAAGCCGCCGGCACCGGCATGACCGAGCTGGTTGAAGTTCTGCCGCGCGCCATCGACGATCACCGCGACGCGGCCGAAATCCTGCAGGCCACGAATGTTGATCTGGGTCTGGCTGGTATTGGCGTTCTGGATTGCGGTGGTGCCCGGCATGCCCTCGAACAGGTCGGCGGTGCGGCTGGGCATGAGCATGTCGAGCTGGGCCGAGCGCCGCACGGTGACGCCCGCGAGCGTGTCGATCCAGCTTTCGGCCGTACGGGTGGCGACGACGGTGATCGGGTCAAGCTCGACGAATTCGTCGGTGGCCACCACCGCGGCGGTCGCTTCCGGCGCGGCCGCCTCCTGCGCCATCGCCGGCACCGCGGCCACCAAGGCCAGCCACGACACGCCCCAGCCTGCCGTTCGCGCCAGTGTCGAGGGAGAGCGAGGGCCCCGGTCGATCTTTCGCATCAGTGTCCATCCCCGATCGCGCGTCCGCCGGACGACACGACTTTTCCAGGCGGGCACCGGGTGCCCGCTTCCCTGTCCGGCGGCGACCGGACGCTGTTTCACTTCAGGAAAGGACGGTTATTTAAAGTAAATGATTGAGTCAAATCACGTATTCATTCGACTTTTATGAATTATAAAAATGATCTTTGTTTATACGATTTTCAATCTGCATCGTTTTAATCGCTAAAAAGAGAAGACATTTTTAGATTTAGAGCATTTATAATTCTGCATCCTTTGCGTTATATGCCCCCTTAATGCACGCATATCGCGCGAATTTGGCGAATCACTCGTGTTCCCGAGCCGAGCTGGTTCGGAGAACCTCCAAGAGGCGTCTTCCCACGGCCGCCTGATTTGGAGGAAGGAAAGCACGTTGGAGATCACCCGGCGGTCTTCGAACCGCCGCCTGTCGAGCCTGCCGAGCCTGTCGCCGCGGCCGGGCATTGCGATCCACTGGAGGCCGACGTCCAGACCCTAGGAATTCACGGCCCGACAAATATAATCCCGGCGGCGGCGAGCGGACCGCGCGCATGTGCCGGAAAGCGAATACCCTGCGTCCCTCTCGGGGCTTTCACGGCGACTTCTGGATTGGCTGGATGCACGGACAGATTACGCGAGCGCCTGCGACTGATGAAGAAGATCGTATCGACCTTCATCAGGTCCTCGATTTCCTGCGGCGCCGACGGGTTCTGATCGGGCTCGTCGCGGTGACAACCGTGGTCCTGGCGCTTGCGAGCGCCTTCCTGCTGACGCCGCGCTACACCAGCACGGCGGAAATCCTGCTCGACCAGGCGTCACGCACCGCATTGGGAGCCGAACTCGGCGGCAGCGACGCGGCCTCCGTCGCCACCAATGCGACCATTGAAAACCAGATTTCCATCATCGAATCGCTCAACCTGCTGCGCCGCGTGGTGGAGAAGGAGGGCCTCGTCAACGATCCGGAATTCGGCAGTACACCGGCTGGCCCTTCCTGGCGGACGGCATTCTGGAATCTGTTCGGGTTCACAGCGACCGCGGTCGATGAGCAGGTCGCTGCGGATGCGGGATCGGCGAGCATTCCCGACGATATACGGGCCTCCATCTACAGGCTGCGCGGCGCGCTCAATGTCACCCGCGTGGGCCAGGCCTACATTCTTCAGATCTCGGTCACCTCGACCGACCGCGATCGCGCGGCGCGACTGGCCAATGCCGTCGCCGATGCCTTCATCGTCGATCAGCTCGAAACCCGCTTCGAGGCGGCGCGCCGGGCCTCGGACTGGCTGAACGACCGGCTGCAGAGATTGCGCGACGCGCTGCGCCAGTCGGAGGAAGCGGTGTCGAAGTTCCGCTCCGAGCACAATCTCGTCTCCGTCGGCACCCGCTCGCTGAACGAGCAGCAGCTCTCTGAGGTCAGTGCCGAACTGGTTCAGGTCGAGACCGAGGCGGCCGAGAAGCAGGCGAAATACGAACAGGCCAAGAAGATCCTCGACGCGGGCGGAAACCTGGCGACGCTGCCCGACGTGATCCGCTCCGGCGTGGTGACGAACCTGCGCAGCCGCCACGCCGAAGTGGCCGGTCGCGAAGCCGACCTCGTCACCCGCTATGGCGAGCGCCATCCCATGGTCGTCAATGTGCGCGCCGAGCGCCGCGAGATCGAGCGCCAGATCACGGCCGAGATCAACCGCATCGTCGCCAATCTCGAAAACGACTACGACGTCGCCCGCACGCGGGCGGCGGCGATGGCGGCCAATGTCGCGACCGCTTCCGGCCAGAACACCAATGAGAACGCCTTGACCGTGAAGCTGCGCGAGCTCGAACGCGACGCCTCGGCCAATCGTACGCTTTACGAGACCTTCCTGAGCCAGTCGAAGGTCACCTCTGAGCGGTCGGAGATGGACATTCGCGACTCGCGGATCATCACCCCCGCCCTGCCCTCGGGGGCGCCGTCTTTCCCCAAGAAATCGCTTTTCCTGGCGGCCGGCGCCCTGCTGGGAATGATTCTCGGCGTTGGCCTCGCCGCGCTGCTCGACATGCTCAATGCCGGCTTCAGCAGCCCGCGCCAGCTTGAGGAGGCGACCGGCCTGCCGGTGCTGTCTTCTGTCGAGTGGGCGGACTTCAGCGACGGGGAGAAGACGAAGGGTGCCGTCGCCATCCTCGATTATCTGGCGTCGAAGCCGCTCTCCCGGTTCAGTGAATCGATCCGCAGCCTCAGGGCGGGCGTGCAGATGTCGGATGTCGACAACCCGCCCAAGGTCATCGAGATCACGTCCTCCTCCCCCGGCGAGGGCAAGACCTCGATCGCGCTGGCGATCGCGGCCTCCGCCGCGAGTTCCGGCAAGCGGGTGGTGCTGATCGACTGCGACCTGCGCCGCCCCTCGATCACCCAGCAGTTCGGCCTCGACGACAGGCCCGGCCTGGTCGAATGGCTGGCGCAGACCGTCTCATCCGAAGGCCTGTTGCATCGCCATGCCGCCTCGGGAATCTATGTGCTGGGCGCCGGCGCCAAGACCCAGAATCCTCCCGACCTGCTGGGCTCCGCGCGCATGCAGCACCTGATCGAGCAGTTGCGGCAGAGCTTCGATCTGGTGGTGCTCGACGCGCCGCCCATCGGACCAGTGGTGGACGCCGCCATCCTGGCCCCGGTGGCGGACAAGGCACTGTTCGTGGTGCGCTGGAACACCACGGCACGGGAATTCGTGCGCCATTCGATCGAGCGCATTCCCGGCGAGCGGAAGATCTGCGGCATCGTGCTGAACATGATCGACCTGCGCGGCGCGCCGAAATACGGCCGCTACTCCTACCACTCGTCCGCCTACTACAAGAAGTACTATGTCGGCTGATGAGCTTCGCCGGCGACCCGCTGGCCGGGCACTGCGGGCCGTCTTCTCGCTGCTCCTGATCGCCATGGCCGGTGGAGCGGCCTACAAGGGCCTCCAGTTTGCCCGCCTCGGCGTGATCGAATGGGGCATGGAACGCCAAGCTCCCGCCCGCACGCCGGAAGCATCGGCTGCCGGCAGCGACCTCCCCGGCCGGGCGCAGGACCTGCGCGACACTTTGGCCCAGTGGCACGATTCCTGGGGCCTTCGCGACAAGACCCGCCTGCTCGCCTTCAGCATCGGGCAGAACCGCCTCGATCCCGCTTCCCCCAATGGGCTTGAGGAACTGGTCGCCGTGCTGCAGGTCGACCCGGTCAGGTCGGCTTCCTGGATGGACCTGGCCGAGATGACATGGCCGACCCTCGCCCTGCGCCCCACCTCCATGGCCGCATGGGACATGTCCCGGCTGACCGGACCGTACGAATATGCCGAAATGGTGCACCGCGTGCGGTTCATGGCGAGGCGCTGGATTTTCGCCGGAAGCGAAGCACGACGAAAGTTCACCTATGATGTCGTACTGATGTCGCAGTTTCCGGAATTTTTTTGGCCTTTCTGGCGAAGCTTGCTGCGTTCCCTGCCGGCCCCTCAACGTCGCGCCATCCGCGACGAGGGCGACATTGTCTTTCGTTCTCTTATCCCCTGAAGCATAGACGTACTAAAATACCCTTTATGTCACTTCGACGACCCCTGCGGCAATTTGCAAAGTGGTCGTAATTTTGGATTGCCTCGCTGGTAACGTTCCGGAGGCTCTGGTATTATAGTTTTGGGCTAGAGGATCGGATGGGGCATGATCGTCAAATTGGCACGCATGCTGTTTTTGGCAGCCGTGATGGGAGCGATCGCACCTGCGGCGGCTATTGTGGCGTCGACTCCGCTCCAGGCCGCCCTTTCGGCGGACGAACAGGCCACCCTTGATGTCGTGACCGCTGCCGAAGCGGAGGGCGGCGCGGCGGCGCAGGTGGCCGCCATCATGGGCTCCTCGCTCAGCGGCTCGCAGAAGGCGCTCGCCGTGCAGTGGCTGATCGAGGGCGCCTCGACGGATGAGCAGGCGGGCGCGCTCGCGGCGGCCGTCATCGCGGCGGCCGAGGCCGCCGCCGCGGCCGGTCAGACGGGGACGGTGGCAACGCTCGGCACCGGCCTCGGGCAGGCTTACAAGGCCCTCAATGGTGACGGCCGTGCTTCTGCTGCCAGCGTGGTCATGACTGCGGTCGAAA
>NZ_JAHBGC010000013.1 GCF_018390645.1 Ancylobacter dichloromethanicus | reverse complement strand
CGCCTCCGGCTCGTTCATCTCGATGATCTGCCCGGCATCCATGAAGATCACGCGGTTGGCCACCTGCCGGGCGAAGCCCATCTCGTGGGTCACGCACAGCATGGTCATGCCCTCCTCCGCCAGGCTCACCATGGTCTCCAGCACCTCCTTGACCATTTCCGGGTCCAGCGCCGAGGTCGGCTCGTCGAACAGCATGATCTTCGGCTTCATGCACAGCGCGCGGGCGATGGCGACGCGCTGCTGCTGCCCGCCGGAGAGCTGACCGGGATATTTGTGCGCCTGCTCGGGAATCTTCACCTTGGTGAGGAAGTGCATCGCCAGCTCGTCCGCCTCCTTCTTGGGCATCTTGCGGACCCAGATCGGCGCCAGCGTCAGGTTCTCCAGAATGGTGAGGTGGGGAAACAGGTTGAAGTGCTGGAAGCACATGCCGACCTCGCGGCGGATCTCGTCGATGCGCTTGAGGTCGTTGGTCAGTTCGATGCCGTCGACGACGATGGAGCCCTGCTGGTGCTCCTCCAGCCGGTTGATGCAGCGGATCATCGTCGACTTGCCCGAGCCCGACGGCCCGCAGATGACGATCCGCTCGCCGCGATGCACCTTGAGATTGATGTC
>NZ_JAHBGC010000012.1 GCF_018390645.1 Ancylobacter dichloromethanicus | reverse complement strand
CGCTGTCCGCAGGCACTCGACCATCGGCTACGTCAGCCCGATCGAGTTCGAGCGGGAGGTGGGATTAGCTTAACTGCGCGTCCACGAAACCGGCAGCAGGCCAGTTCGCTTTGCCCATCGGGGCCTCCTTGCCTCAAAATTTAGGGAAGAAGGCGTCCAGGAATCTAGGGGCGATTCAAGGCGATTTTCGTGGAGCCCGCCACAACCGCAGCTTCTACATCGCCGGCCAACGAGTCTAATTGACGTCAAGATAGCGAAATGGGCTGGCACAAACAGCATCAACACACGCTGACTTCGCCTGCCACCTACCCCCCGTACAGCCCCTGATACTGCTCGCGCAGCAGGTCAAAACCGGTACAGCCAGCGGAATGGTGACTGAAAACATGGTCTTTACGACGCCGGAACCCAGGGTCGTGGCGGCGTCTTCGAGTTCGACGGGCATTTCCTCCAGCGCGCTGGAGACCAGGGCGAAGGCGTAGTCCGGCGGTGCGGTCGACGGCGAGGGGGGTACGATTTACCTTCTCCGTTCTCCCATGCGTATTCCTCGACGGTCCTGTGGCGAGGACGGTCCTGTGGCGAGACTGAACCGTCGAAGCCTGCGATCGGGCACCGGGTATCACTGGCCGGCGGCACGCATCACGGCCTCAGTGTCCGTGAGCCAGACGAGGTTCTCGGCTTTCAGACCCTCCAGGACGCGCCGCAGCGACGTGGCTCCCGCCGGGGTGCCGACGACGAAGGGATGGATGCCGATGGCGACCACCGTCGCGGGCCTGCCGGGATCGGCGGCAGCTTCGCGGGCCAGTTCGCGCACATAGTCGAGCCAGAGCCGTGCGAGATCGTCCGCTTCCTTGAGGCGGGACAGGTACTGTCCCATATCCACGATACTCGGCGGATACGGTATCATCACCAACGGCGCCGGCTTGGTATCGAGCCGCGCCAACACGTCCGAATCCATTCCGTCCAACGTGTAGCGGATGCCCTCCGCGGCGGTGGCCTGGAAGGTGTCCGCATCGGGATAGACGCTCGGGCTGGTCCAGCCGACGCTGCGGATTCCCGTGCTCGCCTCGATCATGTCGAGCGTCTTGCGGATATAGGCGCGCTGAGCCGCAGGCCCTTCCGACAACGGCAGAAGATCCGTGGAGTTGTTGAGCCCGTGGGCGATGATCGGCGCGTCGGGGACGAGTGCGCGAAGCGTCTTCCATATCTCGGGGCGATCCTGCGGGAACTGGGCATTCAATGCGAGGCTGAGCGGGACGCCCATTTCCTTGAACACCCGCCCCGTGCGCGGCAGGCCGAAATTGATCGCATATTCCCGAAACCCCTCGTCCACGAGGTCGGGCTTGCGCCCCGTCATATCGGGTCGGAAGTTGGGGCCCTGTCCGTGTCCCCACACCTCGACATAGAGGATGAAGGCCACGGCGACCTTCCTGCCATTGGGCCACGAGGCGACGGGGACGTCCTGGCGCGGCAGGCCGGTGATCCAGTCGGTGCCGGAACGGCCGGTCGCAGGAGCGAGCGCCAGGAGCGCGGCAAGCAGAAAGGTGAGCGACGTCCTACGCATGTCCCGCCTCCATGGCAGTCCTGCGGGCGCGGACACGCCGCGCCCCGGGGATCGTGGATCAATGGATGTCGTCGAGAGACGCGGCGCCGGCGCCACCGGAGATGAGCGCCGGCCACTGATTGGAGCCGAACGGCACCTGCGGCGGCAGGAACGGCGCTTTCCCGCGCGCCTGCATTTCCGAGACGATCGCCTTGCGGGCGTCCCCTCCCATCAGTTCGTAGTCCATCAGGCGGCTGTTGTTGAAGAACAGTCCCCCGACCGAGCGGTCCGAGATGATGCGCACCAGGGACGTGAGCATGTCGTCGGGCGTGGTGGTGAACGAAATGGTCTCGATCAGCATCAGCCGGTCATTGATGGCTTCCTCGCCGAAATACTGGGCGAGTACGCTGAACAGCACGTTGTTCTGGCGGGCCACATAGATGGTATTGCTCGCCCCGTAGGCCAGATCGAAGCTGCCGCCGAGATCCTGCTTCCAGCCGTCGAGCACGCCCATCCAGTGCTTCACCTGGGTCTGTGCCGCCCAGGCAATCGCATGGCGCAGGAAAGGTGCCTGCAGCTTGGCGAAGGTCTGCACCGCATCGAGGCTGATCACGCCCTTCGCGAGGCAGTCCTCCATGAAGGAGATGTTGTTCTGCAATATCGCGCGCGAGTTCTCCCGCCAGTCATCGGGCATCTCGGCAGAGCCGATTCCTTCGAGGGCGATCTTCATCTCGGTCAGATAGCCGCGCATCGGGGCAACCCAGGACGTGTCGCCGGGAGCGTCCAGATAAGGCAGCACCACCTCCGATATGGCCATGGTGCTGTGTCCGAGCGACTTCATCACCTGGTAGACTTTGGGTACCGAGGGTGCCTCGAGCGGCGGCAGGCCGGGCCTGTAGAGGATCATGCGTCCACCCGAGCCGGAGAACAGCCCGAGGATGATCGGGTGCTTCGCCAGAATGTTCCGGCGGAAGACCTTCCCCGCATCCTCGTAGAGCGAGAACATGCTCGTATTGAGTTGCAGGACATTGCGGTTGGCGAGTTCCTGCGCCGATGGCGACTGCGGCGGCCCGGAGATCGGCTTCATATAGGCCGGCAGCGCGGTCTCCGCGGCGGCGGGCACCGTCGATGCCCCGACGGCCGCAACCAGTGCAAAGCCGACAAACGCACGCTTCATCATTTCCTCCCTTTGGGGTGTTCAGTTCGGGCAGGCTGCCCCGCTCTTGATCCAGGCCTCGACTAGGGCTTTCGCTTCCTGCTGCGTTCCCGGGGCCGGCGTGCGGTCGCCGCCCGGATGCCAGGCCCACCCGACGAGCGTGTCGTCGCCGATATGACGGACGAGATCTTCGAGGGAGCGTCCGCCGTTGCGCGCGGGATCCTTGATCTGGGCGCAGATCTCGCGCGGCGCCTTGCCTTCCCAGGCCATTTCCGCCGGCGCGAGGTGCCATTCCGGGTGTCCGGGCACGCCGGCCGGCTCGAAATTCGAACTGCCGTGGCATATGGAGCACCGCAGGCTCGCCAGCCCTAACCCGTCCGGCCCGCGGAACACGGGCGGCTGGTGCGGGCGGGCGGCATCTCCCTGTCGCGGCCGGTCGGTGGCCGGGTGGCAATTGGTGCAGCGCGGATGGGTCAGCACCTTGCCGAGCTCGGAGAAGTAGGCGGCCGAGCGCTCCGTCGGATCGGCGATGGAGGCAAAGCTGGCCGGCGCCGCGAGGGTGCCGGACGGAGCGGAAAGGACGGCGCCTGCCGCCGCTAGGAGCATGCTCGCGGTCGCCGCCGCCGCGAGGCTCACCATGAAATGCCTGTCGATCGACATTGCCGGCGCTCCCTCAGATCAGGAAGCGGTTGGGATCGGCGAGCACGACGTCGCGCACCGCCTGATGGTACTTCACATACCCCGAGCATCGGCACAGATGGCCGTCGAGGGCTTCGGTGATCGTGCGTTCCAGCTCCGTGCGCGGGATCGGCTCGCTCTGCAGGCGCTCGAGCAGTACCTGGCCCTCATTGAGGAAGCCCGGCGTGCAATAGCCGCACTGGAAGGCGAAATGGCTTATGAAGCTCTTCTGCAACGCCGTCAGCTCGCCGTCCCTGGCGTGCCCTTCCACCGTGCGGATCGCGAATTTGTCGAACTCCGTCGCGGGCAGGATGCAGGTCGGCATGGTGGCACTCGTGCCATCCGCGCTATCGACGATGACCGCGCAGCTCAGGCACTGTCCGGCGCCGCAGCCGAACTTCGTCCCCGTCATGCCCAGCACCTCCCGAAGGAAGTCGTTCATGGTGAGGTCGTCGCGCACCTCGATGGGGCCGTGGGCGCGACCATTGATGGACAGCGAAATGACGGGCACCGCGGATCTTCCTTTCACAAGGCGCGCCGGACGTCGTCCGGCGTGACCGGCAAGGCCTGGAAGCGATGCCCGGTGGCGTCGTGGATGGCATTCAGGATGGCGGGCACCACCGGGATCATCACGACCTCGGCCATGCCCTTCGGCGGCTCGTTGGGCGCCACCGGCGGCAGCACCTCGACCTCAAGCGCGTGGAGCGGCAGATCGGAGCCGCGGGCGACCACGTAGTCGCCGAGGTTCCAGCGCCCGTTGCCGGGCCCATCCTCGAACGGCGGCAAGGTCTCGAGGAGGGCGTAGCCGACGCCCATGGCGAAGCCGCCCTGGGCCTGGCCGAGCACTACCTCGGGGGTTAGTACCTGTCCGCATTCCAGAACGCTGTAGGCATCCGTGACGCGCACCGTGCCGCTCTTCCGGTCGATCGCGATCCGCACCAGCGTGCCGCAGCTCGACGTGAACGAGGTGCCGATGCGGTTGTAGTCGGCCGGCGGAAACGCGATGAAGCTGCGGTCCAGCACCGTGAACGGACCTTCCCCGCGCCGGACCGCGAGCGCATCGAGGTCGGCGGCCCAATCGAGCCCGCCGAGGGGAAAGGCAGCCTGTGCCCAGGCCCAGCGGGAGAAGGCGTGGGCCATGGCCCCGGTGAGCGCCCCCATCGCATAGGCCTTGGCGGCGACGTCCTCCTGGGCGAGCGGCGGCAGGCCGGACAGGATCAACATCCCATCCTGCCAGAACGCCTCCTCCCAGAGAAAATGGCGCGGATCGTCCTGGCCGATGCCCCAGAGCGCGAGCGCCGCCGGCCACATGCCGAAGCGCAGCACGATGCGCGCCGCCTCGGCTGCGGCATGGGTTCCCACATGGGCACCAATGGAGGCGCTGGTGGCGGAACTGATGCTCGGAACCCAGCGTGGGTCGCGGGAGACGGCGTCCTGCTCCTCCTGTGTGATGGCGTAGGGATCGCCGGAGGTGACGAGGCCCAGGGCGTCGAACGCGTCGATGCGGGCGACGGACACCTCGTCGGCCATTCGTCCGAGGAACTGCGCCACGCGGTTGGCCACCGCGGTGCCGATGCCGTTGCCCATCTCCACCGCGTCGCAGAAGATGCGGATGCGGCCGTTGGGATCCACCTCCACCCGGCCGAGCGCGGCGTCGGCGCCGGTGCCATAGTCCTTGGCGCACACCGCGACGCCCGTGCCGACCAGCGTATCGGCCGACGTCGCCTTGCGCGCCTGCACGCGCTCGCGCCAGAGCGCGTGGCCCTCCAGCTTGTCGAGGATCTCGGGCGTGCGCACCGACACGGTCCAGGGATTGCCGGTCAAGGTCAGCCCGCCGGTCTTCAGCAGGTTGCGCCGCCGCAACGTGATCGCGTCCATGCCGAGGCTTTCGGCCACCTCGTCCACCAGCGTCTCCAGCGCCGCCGCGGTCTGGAGCACGCCATAGCCCCGCATGGACCCCGCCGTGACGCCGCGCGAGTGCGTGGCGACAGTCGTCACGTCCACCTTCGGGATGTCGTAGATGCCGATCGCGGATGTCGCGGAGACCACCGCCACGCTCGCCGAATAGTTGGCGAGCCCGCCGCCATCGAGGACATGGTCGGCGGCGAAGGCGTGCATGCGCCCGGATGCCCGGTCGACGGCCACCTGGGTGCGCATCTCGAAGGCGTGGCGCTTGATGCCACCCTGAAACTGCTGGAAGCGGTCATACGCAAGCCGGATTGGCCGGCCCGGCAGGAAGATGGCCGCGAGCGCCAGATAGAGCGGGAACGGTGTGTGGTCGCGACCGCCGAATCCGCCGCCCATATGGGCGAAGTGGGTCTCGATGCGCTCCGGCCGTACTGCGGGCGCGGCCTGCCCCAGCAGGTGCGCCAGCGCCTCGCTCGCTTCGAGTGGCGATTGCACCCCGAGGACGAGCCGGAGCGTTTTGCCCGTCGAATCGTACCAGGCCAGGCCGCCTTCGGGTTCGAGGAACATCGGGTCGACGGACTGGGTGCGGAAGCGGCGGTCGAGCACCAGCGTGCCGGGATCCTTGGCGGCGATGGCGGCGCGGATCTCTTCGCCGTAGATCGCCCCCCTCTTGTATTGCCCGCCTTCCGACAGTGGCAGAGGCTCCCAGATCGGCCGTCCGTTCGCCTTGAAGAAGCCGGGGCTGATCCAGCCTTCCATGACCGGAGAATAGACATCCGGCGCGCGCGGCGATGGACCGGCAACGCGGGTGAAGCGCAGGGCGGCGTAGTTGGGTTGCGCCAGAGGGCCGGTCCTTGCGCCGAGCTTGATCGGGGGTGTCTGGCGTAGCAGGAAGCGAGCGCGATCGAACGCGTCGAAGCTCTCGAAGAGGAGCAGGGCCACCGGCTGGCCGAGATAGAGCGGTGTCGTCCCCACGGGGCAGAGCAGATCTCCCGTGTAGAAGGGCGGCGCACGGGTTCCGACCCGAGCGAGATCGTCCGCCGTCACCACAATGGTGGGCCGTGCGCTCGCGTCGAGAACCGAGAGATCGAGGCCGGCGAAGATGTGGGAAGCATCCGCGGTGCGCACGAGGAGCGCGTGGGCGGTCGTCGCCGGCCATCCGTCCATGTCCGCCGCGCGAAAATCGGATGCGTACAGCTTGGCGCCGGTCGCCTTGGCGAAGGCATCGATGCGCCCTTTCTCGAGGGGGGACGACTGCTTCGCGGCGATGCCGGGAAATGTCTGTGTCTCGTCGAACGGGCCCGCCTGCGCGGGCTGCAGGCGGGCCGTACTTAGCAGGATACCGCTTGCGGCGACCCAAGTTACGAATTCGCGCCGCGAGGGACGCATGTCATCTCACTCCCGACAAAAGGACAATGCACGAGTCGAGCTGGATTCGAATTTTCGGAACAGGACTGGCGCTTCGACCGACAATTGCCGATGCCCTGGTGCGCCACTGGTGCGAATATGAAGTTTTATCGTCTGATTTTTTAATTAAATGAGAGGCATCGAAGTTTTTATTGGATGCTGTTTCAAGAATTACGTTCAGTCGTCGTCGTCTCCCCCGCCCTATGGCCACAACAGGGGCATCAATGCCAATCTGAAACGATTCCACATTGTAGAAATTTACATAGCAGATTTACCGGAGCTCTCCTATTCCCTCATTTGAGGGATACGCCCAGCGTCGCCAAGAACGCCTCCGCCGGGCCGGACGATCGAGCGCCGGCACCCAAGGGCAGCCGCATGGGAAGCCGCTGCGTCGGCCGGCTAATCGTCCGGATCGAACACTGCCTGCGCGAAGAGGAGCGGAGGGTTCGCCCGGCGGATTATCGATCTCCGCCATCGCCCATCTGGAAGCGCCTCAGCAGCGTGGCGTGGGAGCGGACGCCGAAATGCCGGTACACCGCCCGTTGGTACTGAGCGATGGTGTACTCCGACAGCGACAGGCTGGCGGCCATTTCCTTTCGGGTGCGGCCGTCGAGCAGGAGATTGAGGACGAGGCGCAAGCGCGGGGAAAGGCGGGGCACGGTGACGCCGCGGTCGATCGGCCAGCCCTGCTCATGAAGCCACGGCAATTCGCTGAGCAGGATGTGCGCGATGCGCGACTCGCGTTCGGAGAAAGGCGGGTCGTCCTTGCGCCGAAAGATGCTGATGGTGCTGACCGCACGCTCGTCGATCGGGCGCAGCGAGAAGATGAACGGGCCAATGTCCGCGGCGGACAGGTGTGCGCTCACCCCCGAGGTGACGAACGTGGATTCGTCGACTACCTGTTGTCGCAAGCGGGTGACATGGGCTCCTCGCTGACGCATCTCACCGAGCAGTTTCTCGGACGTCCATGCCATGTCGGGATGTCCTGCCGCGAGGAGCAGCCGGTCATAACGCGCCTCGTCGAAGCCGCCGTGGACAAGGCCGAGATAGACCGGCTGCTCGCCCGGCAAGGCGAGGCAGCCGAGGCTCCACGTCCAGGCGTCCGCCTTGACCAGCGCGCAGATGCCTTCGACGAGGCGACGCTTCACGCCGAAGAAGTCCTGCCGCGAGACGATAACATTCCCGAGCAGCCTGACGATGTCGCGCACGTCCGACTCTGCGAGGGCGCCGTCTGATTCGCTCTGGAGGACGGCGAGGTCATGGAGCATTTGCCACTCTTTCTGGTGCGCGACACTCAATCAGCGGCCATCGCTCAAGCAGATGGTCGTGCATCGAGAATCACCATTGTGTAACGAGTCCAAAGTCCGCGACAAGCGATGCCGCCGACGTCTGCCGCACGCCGCAATTGCCCACCCATGTTCGGCACGGCCTCGCGAACGATCTGGTCAGCAAGGCGTGCCGGCGTCGTCCCGCCGCGTCGGCAGGCGTGCGGCGGGCAGGTTTCGACGAATATGTGAAATGGGCTGCGTGGTTGCTAACGCATTGATCTTGCCGGCGCCGACGTGGATGAAATGCTGCGGCACTCTAGCACTATTTTGGCAGATTTTTGTGAGCGAGCTCTCTTCTACAGTGCGGACATCGCGTTGGAGGCGTTCGTTCGAGCCTGAAAATGATGGCTGCCCGGATCGCTGGAAGGGTTGGCTGCGGTGGCGGGCCCTTGCTTCTTTTTTCCCGCTTCGCCTGTTTGAGGCGACGGGATTGGAGGAAGGCGTAGGCGATCATGGTCATGAGCGCGTGTCTGTGTAGCCCCTTCCATGATCGTCCCTCGAAGTGGTCGAGACCAAGCTCTTCCTTCAACGGCTGATGCGCCTGTTCACAGATCCAGCGCGCCTTGATCGCGCCGGCCAGGCGCGTGAGCGAGGTGTCGGCGGGCAGGTTCGAGAGATAATATTTGCGGTCTCCATTCGAGCGATGTTCTCCGATCAGCCAGACCTCCTCGCCAGGCAGATGCTGGGCGCCCATGGCACCGATCCGCTATGGCGGACCGTCGGCGACACGCACGCGCCTTGCAGCAAAGCGGGCCTTCAGGCGTCCCTTCGTCCCACGCCGCCAACTCAGCATCCGCCAAGGCGCCTCTTCCAGCATCGCCGATCTGCGCATTGCGAGCCGCAAGAACAGCGCGTGAACCGCGCCGGAAGCGGCATCCGAGAGAGGATGCCGCCGAGTGGCGCAAGGTCTTGATATCCGTCGTTGAAAAATGGCGCGCCCACCGGGGAATCGCACTCCGACTTTCGCCGTGAGAGGGGGGCAACCTCAACGGTAGCGTGGGGACGTTGCAGCGGAAGTTCTCTCGGCTGAAATCGGTGACGAAGTGGAAACCGCCTTCCTTCCATCTTCGCTTTTTTAGGGTCGGGACTCATAACCAGTAGCTGACGGTGGCCGCGATGCAGACGGCTG
>NZ_JAHBGC010000011.1:177369-237184 GCF_018390645.1 Ancylobacter dichloromethanicus | reverse complement strand
GTGACGGCGCATGCCTGGGTCTAACGCGCCCGCTCAGCCTCCCACCTTGCGGTCGCGGTTGGCCAGGGTGCGCAGCCGCAGGGCGTTCAGCTTGATGAAGCCGGCGGCGTCGCGGTGGTCATAGGCCACCGCGCCCTCCTCGAAGGTCACGAGGTCCTGGTTGTAGAGCGAATAGGGCGAGGAGCGCCCGACCACCTCGACATTGCCCTTGTAGAGCTTGATCCGCACCTCGCCGGTGACGAATTCCTGGCTCTTGTCGATCAGCGCCTGCAGCATCTCGCGCTCGGGCGAGAACCAGAAGCCGTAATAGATCAGCTCCGCATAGCGGGGCATGATGTCGTCCTTCAGATGCGCCGCGCCGCGGTCGAGCGTGATGCTCTCGATGCCGCGATGCGCCTGCAAAAGGATCGTGCCGCCGGGCGTCTCGTAGACGCCGCGCGACTTCATGCCGACGAAGCGGTTCTCGACGAGGTCGAGCCGGCCGATGCCGTTGGCCTTGCCGAGTTCGTTCAGCCGGGTCAGCAGCGTGGCGGGCGAGAGCGCCTCGCCGTCGATCGACACCGCGTCGCCCTTCTCGAAGCCGACGGTGATATAAGTCGCCTTGTCGGGCGCCGCCTCGGGCGAGATGGTGCGCTGGTAGACATATTCCGGCGCCTCGTCGGCCGGGTCTTCCAGCACCTTGCCCTCGGAGGAGGAGTGCAGCAGGTTGGCGTCGACCGAGAACGGCGCCTCGCCCCTCTTGTCCTTGGCGATCGGAATCTGGTGGGTCTCGGCGAATTCCAGCAGGCGGGTGCGCGAGGTCAGGTCCCATTCGCGCCACGGCGCGATCACCTTGATCTCCGGCTCCAGCGCGTAATAGCTCAGTTCGAAGCGCACCTGGTCATTACCCTTGCCGGTAGCGCCATGGGCCACCGCGTCGGCGCCGACCTTGCGGGCAATCTCGATCTGCTTCTTGGAGATCAGCGGCCGGGCGATGGAGGTGCCGAGAAGATACAGCCCCTCGTAAAGCGCGTTGGCGCGGAACATCGGGAACACGTATTCGGAAACGAATTCCTCGCGCACGTCCTCGATGAAGATGTTCTCCGGCTTGATGCCGAGCAGCTCCGCCTTCTTGCGCGCCGGCTCCAGTTCCTCGCCCTGGCCGAGATCGGCGGTGAAGGTCACCACCTCGCAGCCATAGGTGGTCTGCAGCCATTTGAGGATCACCGAGGTGTCGAGACCGCCCGAATAGGCGAGCACCACCTTCTTCACATCGTTCGCCATGTCAGATTCCGAAAAAGGGTCACGTTCCGAGAGAGTCACGTTCCGCAGGAAAAGCCGGGCCCGTCAGGGCGCGCGGACTATAGGCATGGCGCGCGCCGGTGCAAGCCTTGCCTAGTCTCAAGGGGCCGGCGGCGGCGCCGGCTGGGAAGCGGGTTGGGCCTGCGGCAGCGGCGCCGGCAGCCGCTCGGCCCGCAACGGCTTCCAGAAACCGGCATTCCAGCCGGCGACCAGCCAGTAGGCGAGCCCGCCGGCGAGGCCGGCCGCGACGATGTAGAGATTGCCGTCGAACGGCACCGGCGCCTGCGCATAGGGCGCGAACACCGAGGCGGCCAGCCACGCCGACACCGCGCCATTGGCCACATGGAAGATCCAGGAGCGCACGGCGAAGGCCTCGGCGAACAGGACGCCGATCAGCGCCACCGCCCACATCGCCAGCACCACCATCATCAGCAGGTAGCTCGCCGCCGCCAGCGCGTCGAACAGCGCGATCGCCTCGACGTCGACATTGCCGGCGAGGAGGTCGCCGATACGCCAATAGCCGAACAACACCACAACGAAGGAGGCGATGAAGCCGCAGATCATGCCCAGCGGCACGATGACGAAGCGCAGCAGCAGGCGCAGCAGACTGTCCATCGTTCCCGCCTATTCCCCCGCCGCCATCGCCCGCAGCGCCAGCCTCTCGCGGGCGGAGAGCTTCTCCGTCTCGCTCTTGAGCTGGCCGCAGGCGGCGAGGATGTCGCGCCCGCGCGGCGTGCGCACCGGGCTGGAATAGCCGGCGCGAAAAACGATGTCGGAGAACCGCTCGATCGTCTCCCAGTCCGAGCACTCATATTTGGTGCCCGGCCAGGGGTTGAACGGAATGAGGTTGATCTTGGCCGGAATGCCGGCGAGCAGCTTCACCAGCGCCTTGGCGTCGGCGGGTGAATCGTTCACGCCCTTGAGCATCACATACTCGAAGGTGATGCGCTTGGCGTTGGAGGCCGGCGGGTAGGTGCGGCAGGCGTCCAGCAGCGCTTTCAGCGGGTACTTCTTGTTGATCGGCACCAATTCGTCGCGCAGTTCGTCGCGCACCGCATGCAGCGAGATGGCGAGCATCGGCCCGACCTCGCGGCCGAGCTTCTCGATCTCCGGCACCACGCCGGAGGTGGAGACGGTGATGCGCCGCTTGCCGATGCCGAGGCCCTCGCCATCGGCCAGCACCTCGATGGATTTCGCCACCGACTCATAGGCGTAGAGCGGCTCGCCCATGCCCATGAACACGATATTGGTCACCAGCCGGTCGCCCTCGGTGGGCAGGCCGGGACCGACGGCGCGGTCGCGGCCGGGATAGTCGCCGAGCCGGTCGCGCGCCACCATCACCTGCGCCACGATCTCGGCGGCGGTCAGGTTGCGCACCAGCCGCTGGGTGCCGGTGTGGCAGAACGAGCAATTGAGCGTGCAGCCGACCTGCGAGGAGACGCACAGCGTGCCGCGGTCGCTCTCGGGGATATAGACCATCTCGACATCGTGCGGCCTGTCACCGTCAATGTCGGGCGGCAGGCGCATCAGCCATTTGCGGGTGCCGTCATTCGACACCTGCTCGACCACCACCTCGGGCCGGTCGAGGGTGAAGGCATTGCCGAGCTTCTCGCGCAGCCCCTTGCCGACATTGGTCATCTCGTCGAAGGACAGCGCCCCGCGCAGATAGATCCAGTGCCAGAGCTGGGCGACGCGCATGCGGCTCTCGCGCTCGGAAACGCCGATCCGCGCCAGCGCCTGCGCCAGCCCGGCTCGGTCGAGCCCGGCAAGGGACGGCTTCGCGTCCGAGCCACGCGCCGCGACGCGCGCCGGCTCGGCGGCGGCGGGCCTCTCTACGGGAGCTTGCGCCCCGGCGGCGGTGGCCGCTGTGGTATCGATCAGGTTCATCGCTTTATCGAGGATATGGATTTGGCCGCCTCATAGCACAGCCCGGCGGGCATGGCGAATAGGCGGGGCGCCGGGCACCCATGCAGGGCCATGGAGATGCGGCACGGCCGGACACTTGCCGCCGGGATGTCGCCAAAGGCGTTTTCGCCGGGCCCCGCGAAGACTCTCCGGCGAAACCCGCTTCTACCTGCTGCCCATTCCCACCGTCACGCCCGGGATGCCCCCGGCGTCACTTCAGCGGCACCCAGATGTCGATGACAAGGTCGTCCGGCGAGGTGGTGCGCGGGTCGGAGCGGTATTCCTCGACATAGAGGTCCTGCGCCTCCAGGTCCTTGGCGTCGAGCAGGTTGGCGATCTGCTCGTAGGTCGGGTCCATCGCGTCATAGGGGCCGCGATGGGTGAAGCGCAGCGCCCGGCCGGCCGGCGAGGCGGCAAACGCGACGCCGTTCTGCGGCTTCTCCGTCGTCGCCCCCTCGAACGGCACCGCCGCCTCGAAGTCGAAGCCGAGATCGTCGGTCGAGGTGTAGATGATGAAAGAGGCGCCGCTGGCTTTCAGCTTCAGCCGCGCCATCTCGGCGTCGATCTGCTTCAGCGTGGCGACGATGGTCCTGAAGGCGTCGTCCCAGCCCGCATGCGCCTTCTTCATCAGCACCGGCACCGGCTGCATCACCGTCTCGTCGCCGAAGCCGTCCGGCCTCGTCAGCGGGTCCGGCGCCGGGGCGACGTTCCGGGTCTCGACCGCGCGCGGGTCGACCATCGGCGGGGCGACCATGTCGTCCTCGTCGAGCGGCCCGGCCGTATCGGGCGTGTCGGTGTCAGGCGTGTCGGTGTCAGGCGCCTGGGTGTCGGGCGCCGCGTCGGCCGCCGGGGTCGACGGATCGGCTGCCGGAGCCGGCGGCGCGGCGGCCGTGGAGCCCTCGACCGCCGGCGCCTCGCTGGCGCGAGTCTGGGCCAGAAGCGGCAGCGGCATGAACAGCAGCGCGCCCGCGAGCGCCCGCGCCACGAAAAGCCGGCACGGCCGGGCGCGGGCGGAGGACTTCACCATCATCATCGGTTCACCGGTAAAAGGCGCGACGCCGCACAGATCTGGCATTGCCGAGACATCTAGCATTCCGGCCGCCCGCCCGCGACGCCCGCGCGGGACACGGAACGGTGTTCGCACGGACCTGTCGCCGCGCCGCGACAGTTTCCTCTGCCGTAGCGGGATGTCGCCGCCGCGACAGCTCTCCCGTGCCCGATAAGTCTGGTCAATCCTCGGCGCTTCGCCATATAAGGGCCGCACCCTCTTCCGTATCCACCGGCGGCCTGCCCGCCGCATGCCGCGAAACCGGGTCCATGGCCGCGCTGGAAAACCGCCTTTTCGTCAAGATGAACGGCCTCGGCAACGAGATCGTCGTGCTCGACCTGCGCGCCGCGCCGCTCGCGGTGCCGCCGCAGGAGGCGCGCGCCCTCGCCCGGCCGGGCGTGCTGCCTTTCGACCAGATCATGGCGCTGTATCCGCCGCAGACCGAGGCCACCAGCGCCTTCGTGCGCATCATCAATGCCGACGGTTCGGAATCGGGCGCCTGCGGCAACGGCACGCGCTGCATCGCGCTCTACGAGGCCGGCCGCACCGGCGCCGCCCACATGGTGTTCGAGAGCGTCGCCGGTCCGCTCGACTGTACCGTGGCGGGCGACGGCATCACCGTCGACATGGGCGTGCCGCGCTTCGGCTGGCACGACATCCCGCTCGCCGGCCCGGTCGCCGACACCCGCGCCATCGAATTGCAGGCCGGCCCGGCGGAAGCGCCGGTGCTGCGCGCACCCGCCGTGGTCAATGTCGGCAACCCGCACGCCATCTTCTGGGTCGAGGATGTCGCGGCGGTCGATCTCGCCCGCCTCGGGCCGGAGCTGGAGCATCACCCGATCTTCCCCGAGCGGGCGAACATCTCCGTGGCGCAGGTCGTTTCCCCCGAGCATATCGTGCTGAAGGTGTGGGAGCGCGGCGTCGGCCTCACCCGCGCCTGCGGCTCGGCCGCCTGCGCCACCGCCGTCGCCGCCGCGCGCCTCGGCCTCACCGGCCGCCGCGTCACCGTCACCCTGCCGGGCGGCGATCTCGTCATCGACTGGCGCGAGAGCGACGACCACATGTTGATGACCGGCCCGGCCGAATTCGAGTTCGACGGCCGGCTCACCGCCGCCATGCTCGACGCCACCGCCGGCGCCGAGTGACCATGGGCCTCGACGTGGTAATCCCGGACGCGACGACGCCCGCCGCCCCTGTCGAGGTCGTCACCTTCGGCTGCCGGCTGAACGCGCTCGATTCCGCCACCGCCAAGGCGATGGCGGGCGCGGCGGGGCTGGAGAATGTCGTTGTCGTCAACACCTGCGCCGTCACCGCCGAGGCGGTGAAGCAGGCCCGCCAGGCCATCCGCCGGCTCAAGCGCGAGGCCCCCGCCCGCCGCATCATTGTCACCGGCTGCGCCGCGCAGACCGAGCCCGGCCGTTTCGCCGCGATGGACGAGGTCGACCGCGTGCTCGGCAATGCCGAGAAGACGGCGCCGGAAAGCTGGGCGGCGACCCGCGCCGCGCTCGACTTCGGCATCGGCGCCGACGCGAAGACCGTCGTCGGCGACATCATGGCGGTACGCGAAACGGCGGGGCACCTCATCGACGGACCGGCCGACACCATCGAGGGCCATACCCGCGCCTTCGTGCAGGTGCAGGATGGCTGCGACCACCGCTGCACCTTCTGCGTCATTCCCTATGGGCGCGGCAATTCCCGCTCCGTGCCGATGGGCGCCGTGGTGGCGCGGGTGCGCGAGCTGGTGGCGGACGGTACGAGCGAAATCGTGCTGACCGGCGTCGATCTCACCTCCTACGGCGCCGATCTTCCCGGCGCGCCCCGCCTGGGCACGCTGGTGCGGGCGCTGCTGCGCCATGTGCCGGAACTGCCCCGGCTGCGGCTTTCCTCCATCGATTCCGTCGAGGTCGACGCCGAGCTGCTGCGCGCCCTCGCCGAGGAAGAACGGCTGATGCCGCATCTCCACCTCTCGCTGCAGGCCGGCGACGACCTCATCCTCAAGCGCATGAAGCGCCGGCACCTGCGCGCCGACGCCATCCGGTTCTGCGCCGACATCCGGCGCATGCGGCCCGACATGGTGATCGGCGCCGATCTCATCGCCGGCTTCCCGACCGAGACCGAGGCCCAGTTCCGCGCCTCGCTCGACCTCGTCGATGCCTGCGGGCTGACCCATCTGCACGTCTTCCCGTTCTCGCCGCGTCCCGGCACGCCGGCCGCCCGCATGCCGGCGGTGGCGCCGGCGACGGTGAAGGAGCGGGCGCGGCGCCTGCGCGAGAAGGGTGCGCATGCGCTGCTGCGCCATCTCGCCGGCGAGATCGGCGCCCGGCGCGAGGTGCTGGCGGAGCGCGGCGGCCTCGCCCGCACAAGGAGTTTCACCCCGGTGCGCCTGCCCACCCGCCTGCCGCCCGGCACGCTCACCCATATCCGCATCGCCGGCCATGACGGCGTTCGGCTGATCGCGGCATGAACGACATGAACGACGACACCGCCGCCGCCCGCCCCGGCTTCTGGAAGCGCCTGACGCAGGGGCTCACCCGCACCGCCTCGGGCCTCTCCACCGGCATCACCGACCTGTTCACCAAGCGCAGGCTCGACGCCGACACGCTGGAGGACCTCGAGGACGTGCTGATCCGCGCCGATCTCGGCGTCGAGACCTCGGCGCGCATTGCCGCCGCAGTCGGCAAGGGCCGCTACGACAAGACCATCGAGCCGGACGAGGTGCGCTCGCTCGTCGCCGCCGAGGTCGAGGCGGTGCTCAAGCCGGTCGCCGTGCCGCTGGTCTTCGCCTCGGACAGCAAGCCTTTCGTGCTGCTGATGGTCGGCGTCAACGGCTCGGGCAAGACCACCACCATCGGCAAGCTCGCCTCCACCCTGAAGGCGCAGGGTAAAAAGGTGGTGCTCGCCGCCGGCGACACCTTCCGCGCGGCGGCGATCGAGCAGCTCAAGGTCTGGGCCGATCGCACCGGCGCCACCGTCGTCTCCCGCGCGCCGGGCGCCGACGCCGCCGGCGTTGCCTTTGACGGCCTGCAGCAGGCGCGGGCCGAGGGCGCCGACGTGCTGATCATCGACACCGCCGGCCGGCTGCAGAACCGCACCGAACTGATGGCGGAACTGGAGAAGATCGTTCGCGTCATCAAGAAGCAGGACGCCTCCGCCCCGCACGCGGTGGTGCTGACGCTCGACGCCACGGTGGGGCAGAACGCGCTGCAGCAGGTGGAGGTGTTCACGCGCGTGGCCGGCGTCACCGGCCTCGTCATGACCAAGCTCGACGGCACCGCGCGCGGCGGTATCCTCGTCGCCATCGCCGCCAAACATGGCCTGCCCGTGCACCTCATCGGCGTCGGCGAGGGCATTGACGACCTGCAACCCTTCGAGGCGCGCGACTTCGCCCGCGCCATCGTCGGACTGGAGAACTGACCATGAGCGATTCGCCGTCCGAGGCGCCCCCCGCCACGCGCCTGCGCACCATGCACCCGCTGCTCAAATTCGCGCTGGAGCTGGGCCCGCTCGTCGTCTTCTTCGTCGCCAACGGCCGCGGCGGCATCTATGTCGCCACCGGCGCCTTCATGGTCGCCACCTTCGCCGCGCTGGCGGTGATGTGGATCATCGCCCGCAAGATCGCGGTCATGCCGCTGGTGTCGGCCGGCGTGGTGCTGGTGTTCGGCACCCTCACTCTGGTGCTGCAGGACGACCATTTCATCAAGATGAAGCCGACCCTGGTCAACGCGCTGTTCGGCGGCGCGCTGCTCGGCGGGCTCTGGCTGCGCAAGCCGCTGCTGCCCTATGTGCTGGGCGACGTGTTCGTGCTGACGGATCGGGGCTGGCGCGAACTGACCATACGCTGGGGCGTGTTCTTCCTGGTCATGGCGGTGCTGAACGAGATCGTCTGGCGCAATGTCTCCACCGACACCTGGGTGGCGTTCAAGACCTTCGGCTATCTGCCGCTGACGCTGGTCTTCGCCATGGCGCAGATGCCGCTGATGACCCGCCACGCCCCGCCCGGGAGCAAGAGCGAGGGTTGAGGCCGGGGCGCCACCGCGCCCGGGCGGCGGCTCAGGGGCGGCGCAGCGTGCGGGCAATCTCCTCGAAGGCGGCGGTCACGTTGTCCTTGAGAAACGCATTGCCGTGCACCGAAAGATGATCCTGGTCGGAGTAGAAGGCACCGTTTCGGTCGCCCCAGACATAGCGGCCGTCGCGTTCGAACTGATCGTCGAAGGACAGCACCCAGACCTTGTCACCGCGCAGCTTTTCCAGCTCGCCCCTGGTGAAGGCGAGGCGCGCCTTGGCGTTCTCGACGGTGGTGGAGGTTTCCCATATGGCCTGTTCAAACGCCTCGTCATCGAGCCCGCCGCGCAGGCCGAGCAGCGCGGCCTGTTCCAGCACCTTTTGTGGCAGGACCTTTTGCTCCGGAATCTGGTCCACCAGCACGACCGTGACGCCGAGTTCGAGATATTGCCGGACTGTCTCGGGCAGCTTCTCGGCGAAGGCCTCATGGGCATCCGCCTGCGAAGGGTAGCGCGTGGCTCCCTCGCGCGAGATCAGCACCTTGTTCTTCAGGCCAACCGGGTAGAACGACCAGCGCGACACGAGCACCACAATGTCGAACATGCCCTCCTTTGCCGCCTGAAGTTCGCGTCGGGCGAGTTCCTCGCACAAGCCGAGCTCGTACAAGCCGCCATGCACCGACACTCCGATGATGGGCGGGCAACTCGCCGCCCCCATCCAGTAGACGGTGTTGTGCTCGCCCACGCCGGCGAAGGCGGGTAGAAGCGCGTGGGAATGGCTGTCGCCGACGATGAGGATGCGGCGCTGGGGATTCGTCGGCTGATAGATCGGGCAGAGTGCCCCGACCCCCTCGGGCACGCCGCTGCGATCACAACCCTTGTCGGCCATGGGCCGACCGGCCGAGGCGATCAGCTTTTCTTCCCGGCTGCCCTTCTCGATGCTGGCGAGGCGGCTCGGGATTCCCTTGGACACATTGGCATAGGTACCAACCGACGCCAGGAGCACGCCCGCCGCCGTGCTCGCCACGAACACCGCGCGCCGTGTCGGCAACAGCGCCGGCTTGCGCCGCCGGAACGGCTGCTCGACGAATCGCCAGCTCACATAGGCCAGGCCCACCGACAACGCGGCCAGCGCCATCATCAGTTCCGGCTCGGGCTCGGCCAGCGAGCGGATGCGGGCGAAGGCGAACAGCGGCTGGTGCCACAGATAGGCGCTGTAGCTGATCAGCCCGATGCCCACCAGCGCCCGTGCCGACAGCAGCCGCGCGACATAGGTCCCCTTATGCGCGAACATCACGATGAGCGCCGTCCCCACCACCGGCAGCAGCGCGTAGAAGCTCGGGAAGGGCGTGTTCTCGTCGAAGGCGAAGATCGCCAGCACGATCATCGCCAGCCCCAGCGCGCTCAGCAGGTTATTGGGGCGCGGCGCATGGCGGGTCGCCAGGAAACCGCAGATCGACCCGGCCAGAATCTCCCAGATGCGGAATTGCGGCAGGAAGAAATTGGCACGCGGCGCATAGCGCCAGCCCCATTCGGTGGCCAGCAGGCTCAGTACCGCGGTCGCCACCACCAGCCAGAACACGGTGCGCCGGCCGAACCGCCACAGCACGGCCAGGCTCAGCGGTGCGAACAGGTAATACTGCTCCTCAACCGCCAGGCTCCAGGTGTGCAGCAGCGGCTTCAGCTCGGCGGCAGGAGCGAAGTAACCACCGGCTTCGTTCCAGAACAGGAAATTGGAGACGAAGAACACCACCGCCGTGACGCTCTGCCCGAAGTCGCGCAGCTGGGTGGGGATCATCCACATCCAGGCGAAGGGCATGCACGCCACCACCACCACGAACAGCGCCGGCACTATGCGCCGCGCCCGCCGCTCGTAGAACCGCACGATGGAGAACGTGCCGTCCTCGATCTCGGCCAGCAGGATCATCGTGATCAGGTAGCCGCTGATCACGAAGAACACGTCGACCCCGACATAGCCGCCGGAGAACACCCCGAATCCGGCGTGAAACAGGATCACGGGAATAACGGCGACGGCCCGCAATCCGTCGATCTCGCTACGGTACTTCATGCGCCCCCAGAACAGGCAAAACACGGCACGGACAACGCCCCGGGGCGAGCGATACCCCAGCCCCCGCGCAGCGTCGAGAACCGGACGGCCACACTTCCGTGCTATTCTGGAACCCCCGGCCGGCGCCCCGGCCGCCGCCGGAACACCCTGGGGTGCGGCTCTAGAGCACGTTCCGATCTGATGGCATCGCAATCGGATCGGTAAAACGTTCTCTATCGATAATTCAGAGCCTGATCCGATCAGGTTGATTCAACCTGATCGGATCAGGCTCTAGCCGGGCGCGCCGGTGCCGGCGCCAGTGTCTGCGGGGGTGCCGGCGGCCGGCGACGGCGTCTTCAGCGTTTCGAGAAAGGCCTCCACTGCGGGCAGCATGCGCGCGACGATGACCTCGACGCCGGCGGCGGTGGGGTGGATGCCGTCCTTCTGGTTCAGCGCCGTCTCGCCCGCCACGCCGTCGAGGAAGAACGGGTAGAGTTCCACATCATACTGCGCGGCGAGCCGCTCATAGATCGGGTCGAAGCGCGCCCGATAGGCGGCGCCGAAATTGGGCGGCGCCTGCATGCCGGCCATCAGCACGGGAATGCCGCGCGCCTTCAGCCGCGCCAGAATGGCGCCGAGCGAACGTTCGGGAATTGCCGGATCGAGCCCGCGCAGCGCGTCATTGGCGCCGAGTTCGAGGATGACGCCGTCGGTGCCCTCGGGCACCGACCAGTCGAGCCGGGCGAGGCCGGCGCTGGTGGTGTCGCCGGAGACGCCGGCATTCTCGATCACAACCTCGTGTCCCTTGGCCCGCAGCGCGGCTTCGAGGCGGGTCGGAAACGACTGGCTGGCCGGCAGGCCGAATCCGGCGGTCAGGCTGTCGCCCAACGCCACGATGCGCAGCGGTTCGGCCGCCGCCGGCGTGAGGGCGCCGGCCACGCCGGTGAAGAGGGCCAGGGCGCTGAAGGCGATGAGCCGATGGAGAAATCGTGACAAGGGTCTACCCTTTCGGAAGCGGTGCAGCGCAGCATATGGTGCGCCAGATCCCGGCTGCAAAATGGCGAGGCCGTTCCCGCACCGGACCAGACGCGAAAAGGGCACCATGCCTTCTGCCACCACCCCTTCTGCCACCCTGCCTTCAGTCGACGCGCCTTTCGTCAATTCAGCCTCGGACACGATGCCGTCAGACAAGAACACCGCACCCGCCATCCGCCTCGACGGCGTCGACCTCTCGCTCGGCAACGGCGCGGCCCGCGTGCACATTCTCAAGAACGTGTCGCTCGCCATCTCCCAGGGCGAGGCGGTGGGCCTGGTCGGGCCCTCCGGTTCGGGCAAGTCGAGCCTGCTGATGGTGCTGGCCGGGCTAGAGCGCGCCGATGCCGGCCGGGTCGAGGTGGCGGGGCAGCAGCTGACCGGGCTCGACGAGGACGCCCTCGCCCGCTTTCGCGGCCGCCATGTCGGCATCGTGTTCCAGGCCTTCCACCTCATCCCGACCATGACGGCGGTGGAGAATGTCGCCGTGCCGCTGGAACTCGCCGGCCGGGCCGATGCTTTCGAGCGCGCCGCCGCCGAGCTGACCGCGGTCGGCCTCGGCCAGCGTCTCGACCATTACCCGTCCCAGCTCTCCGGCGGCGAGCAGCAGCGCGTCGCCGTCGCCCGCGCGCTGGCGCCCGAGCCGCGCATCCTGGTCGCCGACGAGCCGACCGGCAATCTCGACGAGGCGACCGGCAAGCAGATCATGGACCTGCTGTTCGAGGCACAGGCGCGGCGCGGCGCCACGCTGGTCATCGTCACCCATGACGCGACGCTGGCCCGCCGCTGCGACCGCACCGTGCGGCTGCGCTCCGGCGTGGTGGAGCCCGAGGAAGCGCCGGCCGGGGCGGACGCATGAACAGCGAACAGGTCTCGGCCGCGGCCGCCGGTGCCGGCCGCGCGTCGCCGCTGCGCCGCCCGAACCGCCGCACCCTGCCGCTGCGCTTCGCCCTGCGCGAACTGCGCGGCGGCCTGCGCGGCTTCGCCGTCTTCCTCGCCTGCCTGGCGCTCGGCGTCGCCGCCATCGCCGGCGTCGGCGCGTTTTCGCGCGCGCTGACCGACGGGCTGGCGCGCGAGGGCACCACCCTGCTCGGCGGCGATGCCGCCTTCACCCTGGTGCAGCGCGAGGCCAGCCCGGAGGAATATGCCCTCATCGCCGCAGGCGGGAAGGTTTCCACCATCGCCACACTGCGCGCCATGGCCCGCGCCGGCACGGGCGACGCGCTCGACGCCACCCTGGCCGAGGTGAAGGCGGTGGACGGCGCCTACCCGATGGTCGGCGCGCTCGACCTCGTGCCGGCGCAAAGCCTCGCCGCCGCCCTCGCCCCCGGGGACGGCGCCTATGGCGCGTTGGCCGACCCCTCGCTCGCCGACCGGCTGCAGATCAAGACCGGCGATCGCTTCCAGCTCGGCGAGGCGACGCTGGTCCTCAAGGGCACGATCGAGCGCGAGCCGGACCTGCTCTCCACCGGCATCGGCTTCGGCCCGCGGCTGATGGTGTCGCTCGACGCGCTGCGGGCGACCCAGTTGCTCCAGCCCGGCAGCCTGGTGCGCTGGCACTACCGGGTGAAGATGGACCGCCCGGCCGAACTCGCCCAGTTTGTCGAACGGGTGCAGCACGGCGCGCCGGAAGCCGGCTTCGAGGCCCGCACCCGCGACGCCGCCGCCCCGCGGCTGGAGAACAACGTCCGCCGCTTCACCGAATACCTCACTCTGGTCGGCCTCACCGCCCTTCTGGTCGGCGGGGTGGGCGTCGCCAACGCGGTGAAGAGCCATCTCGACGCCAAGCGCGGCGTCATCGCCACCTTCAAGAGCCTCGGCGCGCCGGGGCTGACGGTGTTCGGCATCTATCTCGCCGAGGTCGGGCTGATCGCGCTGGTCGGCATCGGCATCGGCATCGCGGTCGGCTCCGCCCTGCCCTTCCTCGCCAATGCCGCCTTCGGCCATCTACTGCCCATTCCCATCGAGCCGAGCCTGCAGCCCGGCGCCATCGCGCTGGCGCTGGCCTATGGCGCGCTGATCGCCCTCGCCTTCGCGCTGTGGCCGCTGGGCCTCGCCCATGACGTGCCGGTGTCGGCGCTGTTCCGCGAGCATGTGGAGGGCGCGCGGCGCCGGCCGCGCCTCGTCTACATCGCGCTGACCGCGCTGGCGGTGCTCGCGCTGGCCGGCCTCGCCGTCTATGCGTCGGAACAGCGCCATGTCGCGATGATCTATCTCGCCGCGGCGGCCAGCGTGCTCATTGTGCTGCGCCTGGTCGGCGCCGGCATCATGGCCATTGCCCGCCGCCTGCCGCGCCCGCGCTCCACCGCGCTGCGCCTGGCGCTCGCCAACATCCACCGCCCGGCGGCACTGACCCCGACCATCGTGCTCTCGCTCGGCCTCGGGCTGACGCTCTTGGTGACGCTGGCGCTGATCGACCGCAGCCTGACGCGCGAGCTCACCTCGCGCCTGCCGACCGAGGCGCCGAGCTTCTTCTTCCTCGACATCCAGAGCAACGAGACCGAGGCCTTCACCCGCTTCCTCCGGGAGAAGGCGCCGCAGGGCGAGGTCGAGACCGTGCCGATGCTGCGCGGGCGCATTCTCACCCTTGGCGGGCGGCCGGTGGAAAGCCTCGATCCGCCGCCGGAATTCGCCTGGGTGCTGTCCTCCGACCGCGGCGTCACCTATGCGCGGGAACTGCCGGAGGGCTCCGTCCTCGCCGCCGGCGAATGGTGGCCGGCCGATTATGCCGGCCCGCCGCTGGTCTCGTTCGAGCGCGAGATCGCCGACGCTTTCGGCCTGAAGATCGGCGACGAGGTGACGGTCAACGTGCTCGGCCGCTCGATCACCGCCACCATCGCCAATCTGCGCGACGTGGAATGGGAGCGGCTCGCCATCAATTTCGTCATGGTGTTCTCGCCCAACACCTTCGCCGGCGCGCCGCACACCTCGCTGGCGACGCTGACCCTGCCGGAAGGCGGCGATGTGGCGCGCGAGCGCAGCCTCGGCCGCGCGGTGGCGACCGAATTTCCGGCCATCACCGCCGTGCGGGTGAAGGAGGCGCTGACCCAGATCGGCGAGATCGTCGGCAACCTGCTCGTCGCCATACGCGGCGCCAGCCTCGTCGCGCTGCTGTCCAGCGTGCTGGTGCTCGCCGGGGCGCTGGCGGCGGGCCAGCACCACCGGGTCTACGACGCGGTGATCCTGAAGACGCTCGGCGCCACGCGGGCGCGGCTCATTGCCGCCTATGCGCTGGAATATGCCGCGCTCGGCCTCGTCACCGCCGTGGTGGCGGTTGGGGCCGGCGCGGCGGCGGCCTATGTGGTGGTGGTCTATGTGATGAAGCTCGCCTTCGCCTGGTCCACCGGCGCGGCGCTGGGCGCGGTGGCGGTGGCGCTGGTGCTCACGGTCGGCTTCGGCCTCGTCGGCACCTGGCGGGCGCTGGGGCAGAAGCCGGCGCGCATCCTGCGCAATCTGTGAACCTCCGCGCCCCGCCCGGCGGGCGGGGCGGAGCCAAAACGGACTGCCGCAGCGTCATTCCTGTCGCAAACTTCACTTGCGGCAGGCGGGCACCGCCCTCATATTCACACTGACTTCCCACGCCGCCCGGCATGTCGCCGGTGGCGGGGTGGGCTACGGGGTTTTCGGGAGAGGATTCGACCATGTCCGATTTTAACCGCAACGTCTCCGTGCCGCGCTTCGGGGCGGCGGCGGGCCGGACGCAGGCGGACATCGACCAGGGCCTGCGCGCCTATATGCTGCGCGTCTACAACTACATGACGCTGGGCCTCGCCATCACTGGCGCGGCGGCGCTGGGCATCTACATGCTCTCCGTCTCCAGCACGCCGACCGAATACCAGTTCGCCGGCATCTACCTCACGCAGTTCGGCGCGACGCTGTTCGGCAGCCCGCTGCGCTGGGTGGTGATGTTCGCCCCGCTGGCCGCCGTGCTGTTCCTCAGCTTCCGGGTCGACCGGCTGAGCGTCGGCGCCGCGCAGAGCATCTTCTGGGTCTATGCCGCGCTCGTCGGCGTGTCGCTGGCCAGCATCTTCCTGGTCTACACGCATGAGAGCATCGTGCGGGTGTTCTTCATCACCGCGGCGGCGTTCGGCGGCCTCAGCCTCTACGGCTACACCACCTCGCGCAGCCTGTCGGGCCTCGGCTCGTTCCTGATCATGGGCCTGATCGGCATCCTGGTCGCGATGGTGGTGAACATCTTCCTCGCCTCGACGATGCTGCAGTTCATCATCTCGGTGGTGGGCGTGCTGGTGTTCGCGGGCCTCACCGCCTACGACACCCAGCGCATCAAGGAGATGTACTTCGCCGGCGACGACGACGTGGTCGCCGGTCGCAAGGCGATCATGGGCGCGCTGACGCTGTATCTCGACTTCATCAACATGTTCCTGATGCTGCTCCAGCTGTTCGGCAACCGCAACAACTGAGCCGCTCCAGAGCGCTGCTGATACGAGAAGCCCCGGCCCTGCGCCGGGGCTTTTTTGTGCCCCCTGACGGAGCCGGTGGCCTTCGCCGACACCCTGCCGTTGCGGAAGTCCGGCAAAATCCTCATCCTGCCCACCGGCAGCATGAGGAGGAAACCATGAGCTATATCGACGGATTCATCATCGCCGTGCCCACCGCCAACAAGGAAGCCTACCGCGCGGTGGCCGAGAAGGCGGCAGCGATCTTCTTCGACCATGGCGCGTTGCGCCTCACCGAGAACTGGGGCGACGACGTGCCCGACGGCAAGGTCACCGATTTCCGCATGGCGGTGAAGGCGACGCCGGAGGAGACGGTGGTGTTCTCCTGGATCGAATGGCCCTCGCGCGAGGCCCGCGACGCCGGCATGAAGGCGTTCATGGAGGATCCGCGCCTGAAGGAGACGACCGAGATGCCTTTCGACGGCCAGCGCATGATCTTCGGTGGCTTCGCCCCGCTGCTCGACGTGACCCGCGGCTGAGCCGCGTCCGCCCGCCGCCTCACAACCGATGTGACGCCCGAGCGATTGTCCGCGCCCCGGCCGGGCGCTACATAGCGCTGGCCGGCGCCGGCCAGGAGGGTCCGCGCCCCGGGGGCCTGATCCGGTCGGGTGACATCAGCCCGATCGGTGAATCAGTCTCCCCATGATGGAGAGGCGGAACTCATGAACTGGGCGGATTTCAAGCGCGACGCGAATTTCATCGACGGCGAATGGGTGGGCGCCGATGGCGGCGGCACGATCGACGTCACCAATCCCGCCACCGGCGAGGTGATCGGCACCGTGCCCAATGCCGGCGCGGACGAGGCCCGCCGCGCCATCGCCGCCGCGCAGACCGCCTTCGAGACCTTCTCGCGCACCACAGCGGATGAGCGCGCGAAAATGCTGCGGCGCCTGCATGCCGCCATCATGGACAATCAGCGCGCGCTGGCCGAACTGCTCACCATCGAGCAGGGCAAGCCGCTGGCCGAATCCATGGGCGAGGTCGGCGCCAGCGCCGCCTATGTGCTGTGGTTCTCGGAAGAGGCCCGCCGCGTCTATGGCGACGTCATTCCCTCGCCCTGGGGCGAGCGGCGCATCCTCGTCACCAAGCAGGCGGTCGGCGTCGTCGCCGCCATCACGCCGTGGAACTTCCCCTCCTCGATGCTGGCGCGCAAGATCGGCCCGGCGCTGGCCACCGGCTGCACCTCGGTGGTGAAGCCCGCGACCCAGACCCCCTATTCCGGTCTCGCCTGGGGCGTGCTGTGCGAACAGGCCGGCTATCCCAAGGGCGTGGTCAACATCCTCACCGGCTCGGCCTCGGCCATTGGCGGCGAGATGACCTCGAACCCCGCCGTGCGCAAGATCACCTTCACCGGCTCCACCCCGATCGGCAAGCTCTTGATGAAGCAGGCCGCCGACACGGTGAAGCGGGTGTCGATGGAGCTGGGCGGCAACGCGCCGTTCCTGGTCTTCGACGACGCCGATCTCGACAAGGCGGTGGAGGGCGCCATCGCTTCGAAATACCGCAATTCCGGCCAGACCTGCGTCTGCGCCAACCGCTTCTACGCCCAGGCCGGCATCTATGACGCCTTCGTCGCCAAGCTGGCCGAGGCCTCGGCGAAGCTGAAGGTCGGCCCCGGGCTTGAGGATGGCGTGGTGCAGGGCCCGCTGATCGACGACAAGGCGGTGACCAAGACCGAGGGCTTCATCGCCGACGCGCTGGCCAAGGGCGGCAAGGTGGTCACCGGCGGCGGGCGCCACGAACGCGGCGGCCAGTTCTTCCAGCCCACCGTCATCGCCGGCGCGACGCGCGAGATGAACTTCGCCCGCGAGGAGATCTTCGGCCCGGTCGCCCCGGTGTTCCGCTTCGACACCGAGGAGGAGGCGGTGCGCCTCGCCAATGACACCGAGTTCGGCCTCGCCTGCTATTTCTACACCAGCGACCTCTCGCGCGCCTTCCGCGTCTCGGAGACTCTGCGCTACGGGCAGGTCGGCATCAATGCCGGGGTCATCACCACGGAAGTCGCGCCGTTCGGCGGGGTGAAGGAATCCGGCATCGGCCGCGAGGGCTCGAAATACGGCATCGAGGAATATGTCGACGTGAAATACGTCTGCATCAGCCTATAGGCCGGCGAGCCAGTCCGGCAAGAGGGCCGGTCTCGCGACCGGCCTTTTCATGCGCGCGCGGCGAAACCCGTCAGGCCTTGAACGCCTCCAGCCGGAACGGCAGCGAGCGACGCCGCTGGCCGGTGGCGTCGAAGATGGCATTGGAGAATACGGGCAAAGGCACGAGAACTCACGCCGCCACGTCGCTGCGCACGCCTAGCATCGCGCGCGCGAAATCCGCGAGGTCGGCGATGTCGTCGACGATGCGGTCGTCGCCGCGGCTGGCCGAGGCGTAGAAGATGCCGTCGAGCATCAGGCCGATGCGGCGGGCGGTGCGGGCAATGTCGACCGGCGCGAACTGGCCGCTGGCCACACCGCGCTCCAGCGCGCCCTCCAGCAATTGCTTCTCGCGGCCATAGAAGCCGGCGATCAGCCCGTCCAGCTCGTCGTCGCGCAGGCCGGAGCTGGCATAGTCGCTCATCAGCTTGACCATCAGGGCGAGGATAGGCGCCAGCTCCATGTGGATGTCGAGCCAGGCGAGAATCTCCGCCAGCGGCTCGGCGCCGGCGGCACGCCTCTCCTCATAGCCGGCCATGAGCTGCTCGATGGCGTGCCCAAGCGCGCGCCGCACCAGATCGTCCTTGTTGTCGAAATAGTGGTAGAGCAGGCCGACATTGATGTCGCAGACCAGCGCGATGTCGCGCACCGTGACCACCGAGAAATGGCGGGTCGCGAACAATCTCAAGGCTTCTTCCAGGATCATCACCCGCCGCTCGGCGGGCTGGAGGCGCTTGCGCGCGGTCCGGGCGGTCATGCGTTTCCTCCGTATTCTTACGGAATTTTCTGCCTTGCTCATATGCTATGCGTGCCCATTTGTTGGGCTTGCACCCGATATTAAGTCACCGTTTAATAGCCCGGTCCAGCCATTTCAGCGACCGGAGCCACCCCTCATGAAGCGTACACTCAGGGCTGCAGCCGTCTTCGCCAGCCTCGCCGCCGCCGCCCTCGCGGGAGCGCCCGCGGCGCATGCCGCCCCGAAGACGAGTTTCAAGGTCGCCTACACCGTCTATATCGGCTTCATGCCCTTCGCCTACATGAAGTCCTCCGGCATCATGAAGAAGTGGGCCGACAAATACGGCATCGAGGTCGAGATCATCCAGGCCAATGACTATGTCGGCTCCATCAACCAGTTCATCGCCGGCGAGATCGACGCGGTGGGCGTGGCCTCGATGGACGGCCTCACCATGCCGGCGGCCGGCGGCGTCGACACCTCGATCTTCCTGATCACCGACTATTCCGACGGCAACGACATCGTCGTCTCCAAGACCGCCAAGGACGTCAAGGAACTCGCCGGCCAGGACGTCTACCTGCTGCAGTACAGCGTCTCGCACTATCTCTTGAACCGCGGCCTGCAGCTCGCCGGCATCGACGATCCCACCGCCGCCAAGACGGTGAACATCTCGGACGCGGAAATCTCCGCCGCCTTCGTCTCGCAGGACGACATGAAGCACGCCGTCTCGTGGAAGCCGCTGACCGAGGACATGCTCAAGGTCAAGGGCGCCACCAACCTGTTCGACAGTTCCAAGATCCCCGGCGAGATCATGGACGTGTTCATCGGCAACACCCAGAACCTCAAGGACAACCCCAACTTCGCCAAGGCCGTGGTCGGCGCCTGGTATGAGGCGCTCGGCATCCTCAAGGCCGGCGGCGCGCCGGGCGAGGACATGCGCGCGGTGATGACCAGCGCCATGGGCACCGATGCCGGCGGCCTGCAGGCGCAGCTCGACACCACCCACTTCTTCTACACCCCGCAAGAAGCCTCCAGCTTCCTGATGTCGGCCGACAACGCCAAGATCTGGAACAACATCCGCACCTTCTGCTTCCAGCAGGGCCTGTTCGGCCAGGGCGCCACCAGCGTCGATTCGATCGGCATCGAGGTCGCCGACGGCACGGTGCTGGGCGACAAGGCCAACATCAAGATGCGGGTCAACGCCAGCTTCACCAAGGACGCCGCCGACGGGAAGCTCTGAGCGGCGCCGCCCTGTTCCCCGGACAAGCCGCGCCGCGCGCGGCGCCGATCCGGGGCCCAGGGGGCACGCCGGCGATGTCTGAGAGACCGTTCCAAAGCGGCGTCATCCTGAGGTGCGAGCGAAGCGAGCCTCGAAGGATGCGATCTTGGATGCCCAACAACGAGCCTCCTTCGAGGCCCGGCCTCCGGCCGGGCACCTCAGGATGACGGTCCTCCCGGGCCCCCTGCAGCCTCCCGGATGACGCCCTCGAAACGAAAAGGCCCCCCATGCGCCGCATCATCAACTATGCGCCTCGTCCGGGCGTCCGGCTGATCCTCGCCATCCTGCCCTTTGTCGCGGTGCTGGCGATCTACCTTCTCGCCTCCAATGCCCGCCTCGCGGTGGAGCCGGCCGACAAGCTGATGCCGAGCTTCGCCAGCTTCTGGGCGACCATGGTGCGCATGGCGACCACCCTTGATCGGGCCACGAGCCAGTACCTGCTGTGGTGGGACACCTGGCTCAGCCTGCAGCGCCTGTTCCTCGGCCTCGGCATCTCCGCCCTCATCGGCCTGGTGCTCGGCATCATCGTCGGCTTCGTGCCCTATCTGCGCGCCACCTTCGAGCCCTTCTTCGCCGCCTTCTCGCTGATTCCGCCGCTCGCCGTGCTGCCGATCCTGTTCATCCTGTTCGGCCTCGGCGAGGCCTCGAAGATCGTGCTGATCGTGTTCGGCATCGCCCCCTTCATCATCCGCGACGTGATGCTGCGGGTCTCCGCCCTGCCGACGGAACAGATCATCAAGGCGCAGACGCTCGGCGCCTCCACCTGGCAGATGATTTCAGGCGTGGTGCTGCCGCAGGTGATGCCGCGGCTCATCGATTCGGTGCGGCTCTCGCTCGGTGCCGCCTGGCTGTTCGTCATCGCGGCGGAGGCGATCACCTCCGAGGGCGGGCTCGGCTACCGCATCTTCCTGGTGCGGCGCTACCTCGCCATGGACGTGATCCTTCCCTACGTGATCTGGATCACCCTGCTCGCCTTCCTCATGGATTACGCGCTGCGCCGCCTCGCCGTCGCCGCCTATCCGTGGGACCAGATAAGGGCGGCCTGAATGACCACCATCCGCTTCGAGAATGTCTGGAAGGAATATGACGAGCGCGTCGTGCTCGAACAGGTCAACCTGTCGCTCGACGACCACGAATTCCTCGTCATCATCGGCCCTTCCGGCGTCGGCAAGACCACGCTGCTGCGCATGCTGCTCTCGCAGGAACAGCCGTCGCGCGGAAAAATCCTGATCGACGGCGACCCGATCGCCGCCGAGCCCACCGCCGACCGCGGCGTGGTGTTCCAGCGCTATTCGGTGTTCCCCCACCGCACCGTGCTGGGCAATGTGATGATGGGCCCGCAATGGGCCGGCGCGCCGCTGCTCGGCCGCTTCTTCGGCGCCCGCCGCAAGGCGCTGGAGGAACGCGCCATGGCGCTGCTCGCCCGCGTCGGCCTCGGCGAGCACGCGGACAAATACCCGGCGCAGCTCTCGGGCGGCATGCAGCAGCGCCTCGCTCTGGCGCAGGCGCTTATCATGAAGCCGAAGGTGCTGCTGCTCGACGAGCCGTTCGGCGCGCTCGACCCCGGCACCCGCCGCTCGATGCACGAACTGGTCGGCGAGTTGTGGGAAGAGAACCGCATGACCATCGTCATGGTCACGCACGACCTGCCCGAGGCGTTCCTGCTCGGCACCCGCGTCATCGCCGTCGACCGGCGGCGCAACGACCCGCAGGCGCCCGAGCGCTTCGGCGCCACCATCGTCTCCGACTTCGAGGCCAAGTGCCGCAGCGTGCGCGACTCCCGGCTGTTCGAGGCGGAGCGCGAGAGGGTGCGCCTCACCCTGCTCGGCACCACCGATGTACCCGCGGACAGCCCACCCGTCCCGGCACTCGACCACTCCCGCTGAACCGCCGTTCAGCGGAAAGGATCCAACTGACTGTTTAGACGCATTTTCTTCGCGCGAACCGGACGCCACGTCGCCGGAAAATGCTTTGGTGAAGGACTGACAGCAATGGCCGACAAGCGCTTCCACCTCGCCTGGTTCATGAACTTCACCCCCGACGAATGGCGCGAGCCGTTCGGCCAGGGCGGCAACCCGTGGGATGGCCGGTTCTACATCGAGATGGCCCAGGCGATGGAGCGCGCCTGCTTCGATCTGATCATGATCGAGGACAAGCTCATGGTGCCGGAGACCTATGGCCGCTCGCGCGACCTCTCGCTCAAGCATGCCATGATGGTGCCGAAGGCCGATCCCGCCCCGCTGGCGGTGGCCATGGGCATGGCAACGCAGCATCTCGGCGTGGTCGCGACGCTGTCGACCATGGCCTATCCGCCCTTCATGCTGGCGCGGCTGTCCTCCACCATCGACAGCCTCACCAAGGGCCGCTTCGGCTGGAACGTCGTCACCTCGGCCGAGGACCTGATGGCGAAGAATTTCGGCATGGACAAGCTGCCCCCGCGCGAGGACCGCTACGCCATGGCCGAGGAATACATGGAGGTGGTGGGCAAGCTGTTCGACTCATGGGAGCCGGACGCCGTGGTGCTCGACCGCAAGAACGGCATCTATGCCGACGGCTCCAAGGTCCACGCCATCGACCACAAGGGCCCGTTCTACCAGGTGCGCGGCCCGCTCAACACCGTGCCCTCGCCGCAACGCCGCCCGGTCTATCTGCAGGCCGGCGCCTCCCCGCGCGGGCGCGATTTCGCCGCCCGCCACGCCGACGCCATCGTCTCGGTGGCCAACGGCGTCGAGGGCATGAAGGCGTTCCGCGCCGACATCCGCGCCCGCGCCGCCGCGCTCGGCCGCGACCCGGACGAGATCAAGGTGTTCTTCTGCATCACGCCGAGCCTCGGCGAGACCGAGGCGGAAGCGCGCGCCCGCTACGAGCACGTCACCATGTCGGACAATTTCGTCACCGACGTGCTGATTTCGATCTCCGCCATCACCGAGATCGACTTCTCGATCTACGACCTCGACAAGCCGCTGCCGGAAAAACTGGTCACCAACGGCGAATCCGGCACGCTCGACAAGTTCCAGCAATGGGGCTCGGGCAAGACGCTGCGCGAGCTGGCGGCCTCGGGCGGCGGCGGCCTCGTCTCCTCCATGGAGCTGATCGGCACGCCGGCGCAGGTGGCGGACAAGATGGGCGAGGCCATGGCCGAGGTCGGCGGCGACGGCTTCCTCATCACCACCCCGGTGCTGCGCGTCTCGCGCCGCTACATCACCGAGATCTGCGACGGGCTGGTGCCGGAGCTGCAGGCACGCGGGCTGGTGCGGACCGAATACAAGCACCAGTTGCTGCGCGACAATCTGCGCGAATTCTGATCACGCGTTCCGGGGGCGCGGTCCTCCCGCGCCCCACCAAAGCGCCGGCGACGCTCCGGCAGAGGAGAGGGCATGACCCAGTGCTCGCCGCTCGACGGCGCTTCCCACAATGCCCCGCCGCCGGTGACGCGGCAGGGCTACCGCAACGCCATGGCGCGGCTCGGGGCGGCGGTGAACATCGTCACCACCGACGGGCCGGGCGGGCGCCACGGTTTCACCGCCTCGGCTGTGTGCTCGGTCACCGACAGCCCACCGACCCTGCTGGTCTGCCTCAACAAGGGGTCCTCGGCCGCCGGCCCGGTCCATGCCAATGGCGTGGTCTGCATCAACACGCTGGCGGCCGGCCACGAGCCGCTCTCCAACCTGTTCGGCGGGCGCACCCCGCCCGATGAACGCTTCGCCAGCGGCACCTGGCACATGGGCGCCACCGGCGCGCCGATGCTGGTCGGCGCCGTGGTCGCCTTCGATTGCCGCATCGTCCGCGCGGTCGAGGTCGGCACCCATGACGTGCTGTTCTGCGAGGTGATCGGCGTCGCCGAGGGTGGCTCGGACGAGAGCCTGATCTATTACGACAGGCGCTACCACACCCTGTCCGGCCCCACCGACGACTGAACGCCCTTCGACAGCCGGTGGCCGCGATCAACTGCCGCGATAGGTGGAATAGCTCCACGGCGTCACCGCCAGCGGCACATGGTAGTGCCCTTCCGGCTCGGCGATGCCGAAGCGGATCGGCACGTCGTCGAGAAAGGCCGTCCCCGGCAAGTCGAGCCCGCGCGCTTTGAAATAGGCGCCGATGTGAAACACCAGCTCGTAGCGCCCGATGCGCAGCGGCGCGCCGCCGATCAACGGCGCGTCGGTGCGCCCGTCCTCATTGGTCGCCGCCGCGCGCAGCAGCGCCCGCCCGCTCGCCCCCACCTCGTAAAGCTCCACCCGCACCCCCTGCGCCGGGCCGCCCTTATGGGTGTCGAGCACATGGGTGGAAAGCCGGCCATGGACCCTCGGCATGCCCGGCCCGTGCACCTTCTCCACCAGCCGCAGCGCGGTGATGTGGCCGATCTCGACGAGCGCGGCCGCGAGTTCCGCGCCCCGGTCATGGGCGAGCCGCGCCTCGAAGGCGTCGAGCAGGGCGTCGCGGGTCTGCCGCCGCACGCAGATCACGAAGGGAAAGCCGAAACGGGCGCGATGGGCGGCGTTGAGCCGCTCGAAGCGCGCATATTCCTCGTCCGGCAGCCGGTCGAGCCCGAGCCCGGCCTGCTCCGACACCGAGGCCGGGGCGATGGCGCCGGCCCGCGCCGCCTTGCCGGCGAGATCGGGATGCGCCGCCACGAAGGCGACCCGCTCCGCCTCCGGCCGCGCCCACACCGCCGCCATCAGCGCCTGGTGCAGCGCCGACACCGTGTCGAAGGGCGCGTGGGCGAAGGCTGCCTCCGCCACCCAGGGCGCGTGCTCGAACACACCGTCGAGCGCGGCGGTGAAGGCCGCGCGGTCGAGGCCGTTCAGGGTGCCGAGGGACAGGGACCCGGGTGAAACGGGATCGGACACGGTCACTCCTCGCGGGCGATGGCGGGGACAAAGGGGTCGCCGGCGCGGTCGCGGTCATAGACGGCACGGCCGGCGACATAGGTGGCGCGCACGGCGCGGTCGTCGCCGAGCGTCATCAGCAGGAACAGCACCTCCTCGATCGAGACGCAGTAGCCGGCGCGGAACGCCATGAATGGCGTCGCCTTCGGGTCGAGCACGCAGATATCCGCCTCCATGCGGGGGGCCAGCCGGCCGATCCGGTCATCCAGCCCCAGCGCCACCGCCCCGCCGAGCGTGGCGAGGTAGAAGCCCTGCACCGCGTCGAGCTTCTGGCCGATCAGCGCCGCCACCTTGTAGGCCTCGTTCAGCGTCTGCAACTGCGACAGCGAGGTGCCGCCGCCGACATCGGTGCCGAGCCCCACCTTCACCGGCCGGCGCGGGTCCACCGCGTCGAACAGCTTGAACAGGCCGCTGCCGAGAAAGAGGTTCGAGGTCGGGCAATGCGCCAGTGCCGCACCGGCGGCATGGCAGGTGCAGAAATCGCCCTCGTGCATGTGCACGCCATGGCCGAAAATGGAGCGCGCCCCCACCAGCCCGGCATGGGCGTAGACGTCGAGATAGGAGGCGCGGGCCGGGAAAAGCTCCCGCACCCATTCCACCTCGCCGGGATTTTCGCACAGATGGGTCTGCAGGAAGAGCCCGCTGCCGGTCTTGAGCAGGGCCCCGGCGGCGTCGAGCTGCGCCTGCGTCGAGGTCGGCGCGAAGCGCGGGGTGACGCAGTAGAGCGCCCGCCCGCGCCCGTGCCAGCGCTCGATCAGGGCGAGGCTCTCGTCATAGCCGCGCTGCGCCGTGTCGAGCAGGGCCTTCGGCGCGTGGCGGTCCATAAGTATTTTGCCGGCAATCATACGCGCGTCGAAACGCTCCGCCTCGGCAAAGAAGGCGTCCACCGAGTGCGGGTGCACCGTGCAGTAGACCATCGCCGTGGTGGTGCCGGCGCGCAGCAATTCGCGCAGGAACAGATGCGCTACCCGCCGCGCGTGGCGGGCATCGGCGAAGCTCATCTCGGCGAGGAAGGTGTAGGTCTCCAGCCATTCCAGCAATTGCGCGCCATAGGCGCCGATCATCTGCATCTGCGGGTAGTGCACATGTGCGTCGACGAAACCGGGCACGATGAGGTGGTCGGGATAATGCGTGATCGCGATGCCGGCGGGCAGCGTGTCCTTCAGTTCGGCATGGGAGCCGAAGGCGGCGATGATCCCGTCCTCGATCACCACCAGCGCGTCGTCATGATAGGTGAGGCAGGCGCGCGAGGGCTGCTCGAACGGGTTGCCGGCCAGCGTCGCCGCCGGGCCGCGCAGGGCGATCATGCAGCCGGCGCCACTCATTCGACAGCATCCTTTGCAGCTTGAGATGGCAGCAGCGCGTACAGTTCGTCGGCCATGAACGGGGTGGCGCGCAGGCGCACCCCGGTGGCGTCGAAGATGGCGTTGGCCAGCGCCGGCGCGACCGGGTTGAACGGGCTCTCGCTCATCGATTTCGCCCCCATCGGTCCGACCGCATCGTGCGTTTTCGCAAAGAGAACCTGCGTGCGCGGCACATCGGCGAAGGCGGGAATATGGTAGCCGCGAAAGCTCGGATTGGTCACGCCGCCCTCACCATCCATGATCAGCCGCTCATAAAGCGCCACCCCGATCGCCTGCGCCACCCCGCCCTCCACCTGTCCGCGGCATTGCATCGGGTTGACCACCGTGCCGGCATCCGCCGCGTGGACCGAGCGCAGCACGCGAATTTCGCCCGAGCGGGCGTGCACCGCAACGTCAAAGCCTTGCACGTTGAAGGCAACCGAGCGCGGCGTGCCCGGCGCATCGCCCACCGCTTCCAGCGGCGCGAGATCGGCCAGCGCGACCCGCCCGGTCCCGGCGCTCACCGCCTCGCCCTCGATCCGGCATTCCCCGGGCGCCACGCCCAGCCGCCGCGCCGCCGCCGCGCGTATTTTCGCCGCCAGCGCGCGTGCCGCGTCCTGCGTCGCGGCACCCGCCACCACCGTGCCGGTCGAGCCATAGGCCCCGGTATCATGCGCGACATGCGCGGTGTCCGACTGGCGCACCAAGATCTGCTCCGGACGGGCGCCGAGCAGCGTCGCGGCGATCTGCACATGCACGGTGGTGGTGCCATTGCCGAATTCCGCCGTGCCGGTGCGCAGTTCATAGCGCCCTTCGGCGGTCAGCCTCAGCCGCGTCTGCGCCACATGACCACGGGGGGGGATGGTGTCGATCATCCCCACCGCCACGCCGCGCCCCACAAGCCAGTCCGGCGAAAGCCCTGCCGTCGAAGGCTTCTTCAGCTCCGCCTCCACCAGGTCGAGGCACTGGTCGAGCCCGTAGCTACCCATTTCCACGTCGTGATGCGGCGCGCCGGAGGATACCAGCGCGTCGCCCGGCCGCACGACATTGAGCCGCCGGAGCTCAAGCGGATCGAGGCCCAGCCTGTGCGCCAGCTCGTCCATGGCGGATTCCACCGCGAAGATGGTCTGGCTCAGCCCGTAGCCGCGGAAGGCGCCGCTCGGCAGCGAATGAGTATAGACCGACCGGCCCTCTATCTTCTTGTTCGGGCAGCGATAAAGCTCGACACTCTCGCCCGAGCCATGGAACAGCACGCCGCCGGCATGGTTGCCATAGGCCCCGGTGTTCAGGAGCATACGCATAGAAAGCGCCGTCAACCGGCCCTCCCGCGTGGCGCCGAGCGTCACCGTCACCTTCATCGGGTGGCGGCTGGTCGAGGCGGCGAACTGCTCCTCCCGCGTATATTCCAGCTTCACCGGCCGCCCGGTCTTCAGCACCGCGAGGGCGACGATGTCCTCGGTCAGCATTTCCTGTTTGCCGCCGAAACCACCGCCGACCCGCGCGGCGAAGACGCGCACCCCCTCGCGCGGCAGGCCGTAGAGAGCGGCCAGCGCGTCGCGGGTGAGGAACGGCGTCTGCGTGGAACTGCGGATCACCAGCCGCCCCTCGGCATCGCGCCAGCCGATGCAGCCATGCGTCTCCAGATGCGCGTGCTGGACCCGATGGCTCTCATAGGTCGCCTCGTGGATCACATCGGCCTGCGCGAAGCCGGCCGCGACATCGCCCACCCCGCCATCGAGCGCGGCCACAATGTTGCGGGAAGGATCGGCAATGCGCGATTGCGGGCCCTTGTCGCCATGCACCAGCAGCGCGCCGGGCGCCATCGCCGCCTCCGGGTCGAACACCGCCGGAAGTGGCTCGTATTCCACGCGAATCGCCGCGCACCCGGCCTCCGCCGCCTGTTCGCTGGTCGCCACCACCGCCGCCACCCGCTGGCCGATATGGCGCACCACGTCGTCGAGCACGCGTGTGTCGTCGACATCGTCGGTGGCGTGGTGATGGCGCGCCGAGGAGAACAGCCGTTCAGGCGCATCCTCGTGAGTGAGCACCGCGATGACGCCCGGCACCGCCCGCGCCGCTTCCGTGTCGATGGCGCGCAGGCGCGCATGGGGGTGCGGGGAGCGCAGCAGCTTCATGTGCAGCAGCCCCGCCAGTTCGCCCTCGGGCGCCACATCCATCGTGTAGCGCGCCGCGCCGGTGACGATGTCCGGCCCCGCCGGCGCGCCGAGGTTGCGGCCGACCCCGCCGCTTTCCGGACCGGCTTCGACCGTCACCACCCCGCCCACCGCGTCGGCGATGGCGGCGTAGCCGGTGCAGCGGCAGAGATTTCCCTTCAACGCGGCGGGCAGGTCGGCCCGCTGGCCCTGGTCCAGCGCGGCTGCGGTCATCACCATGCCGGCGGTGCAGAACCCGCATTGGAAGCCCTGCGCCTTGAGGAAGGCGGCCTGCGTCGGATGCAGCCCGTCGCCCGCCGCCTCTGCGCCGTTCACGGTGCCCGCCAGTCCCTCGATGGTGGTCACGCCCCGCCCTTCGGCGCGAAAGGCGGGGGTGACGCAGCTATGCACCGGCCGGCCGTCGAGATGCACCGTGCAGGCACCGCAATCGCCGGCATCGCAACCCTTCTTCACCCCGAACCAGCCCAGCTCCCGCAGCAGCGTGCGCAGGCACTGGCCCGGGCGGGCCTCGGCCTCGACGGCGCGGCCATTGACGGTGAGCCTCACGCGCGGGTCTCCTCCAATTCGTCGCGGATTTCCTGCGCCAGCAGCACGGTCATGTGGCGGCGCCAATCGGGCCGCCCGTGCATGTCGTCGTAATAAAGAGAGTCGGGAATCGCCGTCGCCAGCCGCGCGGCGAGTTCGGCGGGCTGCGGCAGGCGGGGGAACGGCAATTGCACCGGCCGGCGCGTCGCGGCCGTGACGGTGAGCAGGAACGTCCCGTTGGCGTCGCGCGTGCCGATCAGCAGCACGCCCGAACGTCCGAGCGGGGTGAGCGAGGCGCGGCGGAACGCGGCCCGCCGCCGCAGCGCCGCCGCCGGCAGATGGACGGCGCGCAGCACGTCGCCCGGCGCCAGCGCCACCTCGCGCGGCCCGCGCACGAAATCGGTGACCTTCATCCGCCGCTCGTTTCCACCCGGCGACCAGATCCGGCATTCGCCGTCGAGCGCGGCGCAGAGCGAGATCATCGGGCCCGCCGGCAGGCCGAGGCAGATGTTGCCGCCCACCGTCGCCATGTTCCAGATCTTGAACGAGGCAAGGAAGGCACGGCAGCAAACGGGGATCAGCCATGCGGCGAGCCCGTCGGCCGGCGGTTCGAAGCCGTCGAGTTCGGCGATGGTGCAGGTGGCGGCGATGGTCAGCCCGCCCGCCTCCTCGTGGAGTGGCGTCCAGCCGAGACCGGCAAGGTCGATCAGCCGGCGGACCGCCGGCTGCGGCTCGGAGAACAGCCAGGTTCCACCGCCGAGCACCGCGTCGCCCCGCGTCGCAGGCGGCAGCTCATGCCGCCCGCGCGGCTGCAGGACGGCGGTGACCGTGTTGAGGTCCATCGGGCTTCCTCTCGATGGGTATTACCCGTCGCCCCATCAGCCCCGGCCGACGGTGCAGGCAATCTGCCCGTGCGGCTCGTCGGTCGGCGTGAACACCTGCCCGTCGAAGGAACGGCCGAAGGGGGAAAGGTCGATCGGCAGGTAGTGCTTGTTCGGGCAGGCCAGGGAGATTTCCGCCACCTCCGGCACCGCCGCCAGCGCGGCCTCGCCCATCAGATACATGGTGTTCTGCACGCCCGGGCTGTAGGTGGTGGCGAACACCTTCAGCGCCGCGGCCAGGACCGCCGCATTGGCGGCGGCATAGCTGGACGGCACGCCGTTCCACTGCCATTCCGCCGCCATCGAGGTGGCGAACAGGCGGTCGGCGGTCGGCTTCAGCGTGGTCGCCTCGTCAAACCAGTAATTCTCCCAGCCCGACTGCGTGGTCTTGAGAAAGGTGAAGCCGTCGACGCCGGAGGCGAGGCGGACGCCCTCGCGCGTCGCCATAAGCTTCACCAGCGGGGTGCCGTTGCCGTCGAGCACGAAGGAATGGTCATGAGCGACCCCATCCACCGCGATCCGCTGCCAACGTGTCTCCCGCGCCGAAACTTCGACGCCGGCGACATGCGAATAGCGGTCGAGTAAATACTGCGCCACCGCGCCAGCGAAGACTTCGTTCTCCGCCTCCACATGGTCGCGGGCGACTATGTTTACGATATTCTTGATCGAATCCGTGGCGATGACGTGGCGGTTGTCACCCTCGGTGTAGGCGGCGTCGAAATCGCCGGTCAGCATCACCTGCACGGAAAGCTCGCGCACCTCGTGGCGCGCGCTGTCGCGCTGCACCCGCATGACACGCACGCGCCCCTTGCCATAACTGTTGCGAATAAGCGGCATATCCGCGTCTCCTTTGGCTGGACCGGACTCCCCATCCGACATACGAAACCGATGCCAGTCTGGCACCGCGGCGCGCGCCGCGAAAGCCATCTAGACCGATTGGACCGAAACGCCGCAGCGCCGCCGCAGGCGGCCAAGCTCGCGCTGGAACACACCTTCATCCTGTCGGGCATGGGCGAGCACGAGAGCGCCCTGAATGCCGACAAGAACCTCCTCCGCAAGCTCCATCGCCTCGCCGGAATGGCCGTTGCGGCGCAGCGCCGATGCCAGCGCCTCCTGCCAGCGGCGAAAATAACCGTCGATGGTCACGGCGAATCGCCCTCGAGTCACGCCCAGCGCGAAGGCCCCGAGCAGGCAGCTGCGCCGGCCCGAGCGGAAGTAGCGGTCGACATTGGCGAACATCGCGGCGAGGCTCGCGGCCGGCTCGCCCTCGCGCAGCGGTGCGTAGATCTCGCGCTCGAACCAGCCATCAATGTCGGCCAGCACCGCCGCCGCCATCTCCTCCTTCCCGCCGGGAAAGAAATGGTAGAGGCTGCCTTTGCCGAGACGGGTGCGCTGGGTGATCAGCGCCAGGCTGGTGCCCTCGAAGCCGTGCTCGCGGAACAACTCCCCCAGCAGGGGCAGGACATCGCTGCGCTCGGCGACGAGACGGGCCATCATGGGGCCTTCAGCGGGTAGGTGGTGCCGGTGGAGCGGTGGAACAGCGCCGCGATCGCCACCAGCGCCACCGCCCCCATGCCCACCGGCATGACGAGGAACGCCCAGCTCGGATCGGACGCGAAAACCAGCAGCGGGTCGGCGCCCGCCGGCGGATGGATGAGGCGCAGCAGCGCCATCAGCGCGATGGCCGCACCGACGGCGATGGCCGCCGCCCACCAGGTGCCCGGCAACACCATGTGAAGCGCTATGGCGACCCCCGTCGCCACCAGATGCCCGCCCACCACGTTCGCCGGCTGCGACAGCGGGCTGTTGGGCACCGAGAACAGCAGCACGCTGCTGGCACCGAACGGCGCGATGAGCAGGGGCGCCCCGGCGTGGAAGCTGAGCGCACCCGTGACGCCGATGGCGATCATCGCGCCGAGCCCCGCGAGAGCGGCGGTGTGCGGCTTGTGCGGCGGCTGGTGGCGATGAAAATAGTGACGCATTCTGTACCATTCGGTTTGATCTATACCGATTGGTACAATGCTTTCGTGACACTGTCCAGCGCGGAAGCGGGTGGCGCCGTCCCCGGCCGCAGGCGACACTGAACACGACCTCCCACACCATGCCGGATTCGCCATGACTGACGCCGCCGCCGAACGACCGCCTCTCCCGCGTCCCTTCCGTCTCGACGGCCGCGTCGCGCTTGTCACCGGGGCGGCCCGGGGGCTCGGCTACGAGATGGCGACGGCGCTGTCCGCCGCCGGCGCCCGCGTGGTCATCAATGGCCGCCATGCCGGCCGGCTGGCGCAGGCCGCCGCCGCCATCACCGCTGCCACCGGGCGGCCGGTCGACACCGCGCCGTTCGATGTCGCCGACTTCGCCGCCGGGCGCGACGCCATCGGCGCCATCGCCCGCGCGCAGGGCCGGCTCGACATTCTGGTCGGCAATGTCGGCGCCCGCGACCGCCGGCCGCTGAAGGACTTCACCGCCGGCGAAATCGAAGCCCTCATCGCCACCGACCTCGTCGGTCCGATGCTGCTGGCGCGCGAGGCGGCCGAACACATGGCGATGCACCGGCACGGCCGGCTGATCACCGTCACTTCCATTGCCGGGCAGGTCGCCAACCGGCACGACCCGGTCTACACCGCCGCCAAGGCCGGGCTCACCGGGCTGATGCGGGCGCTGGCGGTCGACTATGCCCGCGCCGGCATCACCAGCAACGCCATCGCCCCCGGCATGTTCGCCACCGAGACCAATGCCGGGCTGGTCGCCGATGCCGACTTCTCGGCATTCGTCGACATCCGGGTGCCGCTCGGCCGCTGGGGCCGGCCGCACGAGATCGGCGCCGCCGCCGTGTTCCTGGCCTCCGACGAGGCCTCGTTCGTCAACGGCCATGTGCTGGTGGTCGATGGTGGCCAGACCGTGCGCATGTGACGCCGTCCGACGGCCCCTTTTCGCGGCTGGCGTTCCTCCGGGCGGGAAAACGTTCTAGACAGCCGCACAGGCGATCGAAGAGAGGAACAGGATGAGCTTCAGCGACGAACTGCGCCGCGACAACGCGCGGGACTGGGACGCCTGTGTCGATCATCGCTTCGTCCGCGAGATATTCGCGGGGACGCTGCCGCCCGAGGTGATGCGCCGTTACCTCACTCAGGACTATCAGTTCATCGATCGCTTCGTCGCCCTGCTGGGCATGGCCATCGCCACCGCCGACCGCTTCGAGTCGCGCATCCGCTTCGCGCAGTTCGCGGCGATGATCACCAGCGACGAGAACACCTATTTCCAGCGCGCCTTCGATACGCTGGGTGTTCCCGATGCCGAACGCCGCCATCCGGTGCTGACCGCACCGACCGCCGGCTTCCAGACCCTGATGAAGGACGCGGCCGACAGCCGCGACTATGGCAGTTGCCTTGCCGTGCTGACAGTCGCGGAATGGCTGTACTTGTCCTGGGCGGATCGCGCGGGCGAAAAGCTTCCCGTCGACTTCGTGCACGCGGAATGGATCACGCTGCACAATAATGACGGCTTCCGAAGCTTCGTCACCTGGCTGCGCAGCGAGCTCGACCGTGTCGGCGCCACGGCCGATACCGCCGGACGCACCAATGCCGCCGCCTTCTTTCGCCGAGCCGCCACACTGGAGCGGTCTTTCTTCGATCACATCTACGAGTGATTCGACCCGGCGGGCCACGTGACCCAAGACGCGCATGGATTGTACTTTGATGAAATAATCATCAAGAAATTGTGTAGGCGTTTTTGGTATCCTTTATTTCACGTAGCATCTCCGATTGCGTCCGGCCGTTTCGCAACAGTTCATCGGCGCCGCGGCCGGCTGCTGGCATAACAGCGGCCGTCATGCAAAAAACACCTTTCTGAGCGGGGATTTGGCTGCCGTTGTATACACCGTGCCGGACGCCTCGCCCTCTCTTTGGAAACATCCCGAAATAGAAGCCTCTGTGCGGTAAATTTGAACGTGATCAAAGAACTTGCCGGTACAGGCCCGCTGTGCTTGTCAATTGCTTATTGACCTTTCCCGCAGCGGTGTTAAATCCGTGGAAGTTTCAATGGAGAAAATATATGTCTGAGCAGGAAAGCGTGTCGGCCGACTATCTCGGCCTCACCGCGGATGTCGTTGCGGCTTTCGTGGGCAACAATTCGGTGCCCGCCGCGGAACTTCCCGATCTGATCGCCAAGGTTCACGGCGCGCTGCTTCGTCTGTCTGCTCCGGTTCCGGCCGTCGTTGAAGAGGTTCTGAAGCCGGCCGTTCCGGTCAAGAAGTCGGTGACCCCCGAATATATCATCTGCCTTGAGGATGGCCTCAAGTTCAAGTCTCTGAAGCGTCATCTGCGCACGAAGTACAACATGACGCCGGAAGAATACCGCGCGAAGTGGGGCCTGCCCAACGACTATCCCATGGTTGCCCCCAGCTATGCTGAGGCGCGCTCCAATCTTGCGAAGAAGATGGGTCTCGGCCAGCAGCGCAAGAAGCCCGTGCCGGCGCCGGTTGCCAAGCCGCGCGGCCGCGCCAAGAAGGTGGCCTGAGCGCCGCCGCCGCGCCCCTCACTCGCGGGCCGCGACATCGCGGCGGCAATTCTCGCCGCCGCTGGCATGCCCATGGAAAAGGCCGCATCGACACGCAACGATGCGGCCTTTTCCATGAGCTGCAGGGGTCGTGGCCGGCGGCGTCTTCCGGCGCCGGGCGTGTCCAGCTCCGGCCGGCGGTTCTTCGCCTCAGTTGGCGGCCGTGGCCGGCGGCGCCCCATCGCCCGCCAGCCAATGATCGACGAAGGCGTCCAGCCACAGGCGGATGCGCGCGTCATGCTGCAGCCGGTCGGCGAAATGCGCCCGGCGCGGGCGGGCTCCGGGCAGGTCCAGCCTCTCGCCGCCCCGCACCGTCCAGCGGCACATCATGTGATGGGTCACTTCCGGGTGAAACTGAATGCCGTAGGCGCGCGCTCCGTAGCGGAACGCCTGGTTGCGAAAGGTCGGCCCCTCGGCGAGCAGCTCGGCGCCGGCGGCGAGATCGAAACCCTCGCGATGCCAGTGATAGACATGGTCCGGCCAGCGCGCCGTGCCGCCGTCGTCATCGGCCACCGCGCCGGCCCCCGCGCCCGCCTCCGCGCGAGGCGCGGCGCCCAGCAACTCGGCCCCTGCCGCGGTGGCGCGGATCGGGTAGTAGCCGATCTCCACCAGCCCCTCGGGATGCGGCGCGACCCGGGCGCCGAGGTGGCGCGCCAGCATCTGCGCGCCGAGGCAGATGCCGAGATAGGGCTTGCCCTCGCGCAGCGGCACGCCGATCCAGTCGATCTCGGCGCGCACATAGTCATGGGCGTCATTGGCGCTCTGCGGCCCGCCGAACACCACCGCCCCGGCATGCCCGGCCAGCGTCGGCGGCAGCGCTTCGCCGAGGCACGGGCGCCTTATGTCGAGCCGATGCCCCCGTTCGGCCAGAAGCCGCCCGACACGGCCGGGCGAGGAATGCTCCTGGTGGAGCACGATCAGAACTGGAAGCGGCGGAAATGCAGAAGCCATGATCTCGGTGCGGCACTGAACCGGGTTGGGATGCGGGCCCTCCCAAGCAAGGATGACGCCACGATTCCTTCTGCCCATCAACCCCGCCGCGCGCAGGGCCGCCTTGCGTGCCGCGGCCAACGCGAGCGTCGGCGCCCGGGCGCTACCCCTCGAAGGCGTCGCGGACGCGTTTGCGGATCTCGACCCGGTCGCGCGAGGTGACATTGAGCAGCTCCGCCGCCCGCCAGACCAGATTGTCCTCGAACTCGGTCAGCCCGCCATCGGCATAGGCGACCTCAAACATCATCTCCACCACCCGGCGGCGGCCTTCCTCATCCATGGCGCGGTTGAGCACGCTGGTGAAGCCATAGAGATCGACCGCCTCGGCGTCGCGGGTTATGGCGGCCGCCAGCAGCTTTTCCGCATCGCCCTCGGACAGCGTGAAGCGAGCGGCGAGAAGACGGCGCAGCTTGGCCATCTCGTCAGCGCCGATCACGCCATCGATCGTCACCACATGGACCAGCAGCGCGGCGGCGGCCAGCCGGTAGTCGTTCTCGGCAAAGGCGGAAGTCTCGCGCCCGCCCCCGGCGATCTCGGCGATAAAATCGGTCAGCGAGCGCAGCATGCCGGGCGGCTCCTCCTGCGGCGGGGCGATCGGTTCAGCAATGGGGTGAGGTCCACCTGCGGACCTGATTGGCTGGGTAACGTAATCGCCGCAACGGCGCAACGCCCCGCCGGCCGGGCGCGGCACAAGCCGCGTGGCCGGTGCAGGCGCGCCACACCCGCCGGATTGCCGGAAGGCACGGCGGCAGGCAGCGGGCAAGTACCGGGTGCCGCCGGCCCCAGAACGCAAAAAAGCCCGACGGGGTCGAGGAACCCGCCGGGACAAGGTTGCAGAGGGGGCCGGCGTGCCGCGAGCGCGGCGCCACCGTGCCTGCCCTATTCGAGATAGTCGGCGTAGCGCGACACGTGGTCGGCGAGGCCGAGCGCGTGGTTGCGCACCAGCACCTCGGCCGCGTCCGTGTCGCGTGCCTCCAGCGCCTGGATGATGGCGAGATGATCCTGGATCGAACGGTCCGCCCGGTCCTCCTCGCCGATCGTCTTGCGACGGATCATCCGCATGTGGGTGAACAGGTTTTCCGCCAGGTTGACGAGAATGCCGTTGCCGCCCATGGCGATGATGGTCTGGTGGAACTGGATGTTCACCTCCGAATACTCGTCGAGCTTGGCGTGCGGGGCACCGCCCGCCTCGTCGAAGGAAGCGAACATCTCCCGCAGCCGGCCGATCTCCTCGTCGCTCGCGTGCATGGTGATCAGCCGGGCGGCAAGGCTCTCCAGCGCCGCCCAGACCTGGATCATCTCGATCACTTCGCGCCGGGTCTTGCGCACCACATAGATGCCGCGCCGCGGCACCGAATGGACGAAGCCCTCGCGTTCGAGCTGGGCCATCGCCTCGCGCACCGGGGTGCGGCTGACCCCGAGGCTCTGGGCGAGCTGGCGCTCGTCGAGGCGTACCTCGTGGGTCTGGTCGTAGATGTTGAGCGAGACGATGACTTCCTTCAGCGCGGTATAGGCGCGGTTCTTGAAGGTCGACGTGTCCTCGAGCGGTGCCACGGAGAGCTTGGCCGCTCCCCCGTTGACCCGGCGAATGGTGCTTTCGACGCTCATCATGATGCTTCCATCCCGGGCCCGGTGCCGGGCCGTGGCCCATGGCATCGGGAATGAAGCCTTCCATCGGCATGAAACATTGGCGTTGCCTCCCGTCCCCCCGAAACGCCGGTTCGCGCTCCCGTCCGCCGGCCACCTTCTGTTGCGTGGCTCTGACGACGGGGTATCCCGCGACCGTTGATGGCCCGATCTCCCTCTCCGGGGGCGAGGGATTCGGCGGAAGAGCGATTGGCCCCGCCCTTCGCCTGGGCGCCCGAAAAAGATTACGCAAGGTAACCTATCTCGCGGCAAACCCCGCCGCACGACGCGCGCGACGGGGCCTTTGGTATGCCTGGCTCAGGCCGGCTGGGCGGAGGTGCCGCGCAGCTTGGCGAAGAGCAGGGCGATCAGCGGCCAGATGCCGGCGATCACGCCGAGACCCATGATCGAGGAGACGAGGCCGTTGGACCAGAACACCGAGACGGCGCCGCCGGAGTAGAGCAGAGCCTGGCGGAAGGCTTCCTCGGCGGAGGGGCCGAGAACGATCGCCAGCACCAGCGGGGCGAGCGGGTAGTTGGTCTTCTTCAGCAGGTAGCCGAGGACACCGAACACCATCATCATCAGCACGTCGAACACGTTGTTGTTCACCGTGTAGGCACCGATCGCGCAGATCACCAGGATCACCGGGGCGATGATCGAGAAGGGGATGCGCAGGATCGCGGCGAACAGCGGCACCGTGGTCAGCACGAGGATGAGGCCGACGATGTTACCGAGATACATGGAGGCGATGAGGCCCCACACGAACTCAGCCTGCTCGACGAACAGCATCGGGCCGGGCTGGAGACCCCAGATCAGCAGGCCGCCGAGCAGAACCGCGGCGGTCGGCGAACCGGGAACGCCCAGCGCCAGCATGGGCAGCATGGCGGCGGTGCCGGCGGCGTGGGCGGCGGTCTCGGGGGCCACCACGCCCTCGATCTCGCCATTGCCGAAGTTCTTGCCGTTCTTCGACATGCGCTTGGCGATGCCGTAGGACATGAACGAGGCAGGCGTGGCGCCGGCGGGGGTGATGCCCATCCAGCAGCCGATGACGCAGGAGCGCAGCGACGTCACCCAGAACTTGGGCAGCGTCTTCCAGGTCTTCCACACCACCTTGGGGTCGATCTTCGCCGCCTTGCCGCGGAACTCCAGGCCCTCTTCCATGGTCAGCAGGATTTCGCCGATGCCGAACAGGCCGATGACCGCGATGAGGAAGTCGAAACCGTTGAGCAGTTCGGTGAAGCCGAAGGTGAGGCGGAGCTGGCCGGTCACCATGTCGAGGCCCACGCAGGCGAGAGCGAAGCCGATCATCATCGACACGATGGTCTTGGCCGGCGGTTCCTTGCTCATGCCGACGAAGGAGGCAAAGGCGAGGAAGTACACCGCGAACTTCTCGGCCGGACCGAACTGCAGCGCGAACTGGGCGACCAGCGGCGCGATCAGCGTGATCATGACGATGGCGAAGAAGGCGCCCACGAAGGAGGAGGTGAACGCGGCGGTCAACGCCTCGCCCGCACGCCCGGACCTCGCCATGGGATGACCGTCGAAGGTCGTCGCCACCGACCATGGTTCGCCCGGAATGTTGAACAGAACCGAGGTGATGGCGCCGCCGAACAGCGCGCCCCAATAGATGCAGCTCAGCAGGATGATCGCCGAGGTCGGCGACATGGAGAAGGTGAGCGGCAGCAGGATGGCGACACCATTGGCGCCGCCGAGGCCCGGCAGCACGCCGATGATCACGCCGAGCAGGATGCCGATCGCCATCAACAGGATGTTGAACGGGTCGGAGGCGATTCCGAACCCGTGATAGAGATGGTTGAAATTGTCGAGGATCATGTCCATGGGGCGCGTTCCCTTTGAAAGCCTTCTTATTTGTGCCTGATCAGAGTCCGAGCATGGCTTCGATCGGCCCCTTGGGGAGCGGAATCAGGAACCAGCGCTCAAGGGTGATGTAGAAGAAGGCGGGCACGCCGAGGGCCACGGCGATCGCAAGCGGCCACTTGTAATGGCCCAGCCAGATCATGAAGACGAGGATGAGCAGGACGGAGGGGAAGTAGATACCGAAGCTCGGCACCAGCGCGACATAGATGCACGCCGGAATGAGGACCTTCAGCACCTGCCGCAACTGGCCGTACTCGGCGAAGACCGGCTCACGCGCCTCGCGCAGGCCCGAAACCAGGTTCAGAAGACTGCAGCCGCAGAGGATGAGCGCGACATAGAAGGGAAAGAAGCCGGCCTGCGGTCCGCCGTCCCAACCGGCGCCGACGGCAACGCTGCCGTAGAGGACGATGAGGCCGAAGCCCAAGGTCAGAAGCGCGGTGCCGATCTCGACGGCACGTTGCTTCGGACCTGCCTCGGCTCCGTGGTGAGCCTGTTCCATCACGATATTCTCCGAAAATCCGCGCAAAGGACCATCCGGCGGGACAGACCCGCCAGCAGCACGTTTGTCGCCAGCTCGCTTGAGTGTTTTTGGTGGCTTTGCCTGAGACCGCTCGACGGGAAGGCGCGGCGCCTCCCCGTCTCGATCCGCGACTGACGCGATCCCCCAGGGACCGGTCGGCCGGCACGCGGCCGGCCTTCAATTGTAGGAACTACGACGCCAGGAGTGGGCGCCTCAGTTACCGGCGATGAAGCCGGCTTCCTGCATCAGGCCCTTGTGGATGGTCTCGGACTGCTCAAGCCAGGCCTTGAATTCGTCGCCGGCCATGAAGGTCTGGTTGAAAGCGCCATCCTTCATCAGCTTCTGCCACTCCGGCGTTTCGCGGACCTTCTTGAACAGGTCGACGAAGTAGGCCACCTGCTCATCCGACACGCCCGGGGGCATGAAGATGCCGCGCAGCATCAGATACTCGACGTCAAGTCCGGCCGACTTGCAGGTCGGCACCGAGGACCAGGACAGATCGCCCTGAATCTTGTCGGTGTAGGGCAGCGTCTTGGAATCGAACACGCAGAGCGGGCGGAGCTTGTCACCGCGCCACTGGGAGACCGCCTCGATCGGGTTGTTGACCGACGAGTTGATGTGGCCGCCCACGAGCTGCACCGCAACTTCGCCGCCGCCCTTGTACGGGATGTAGGTGATCTTCTTGCCCAGCGCCTTCTGGACGGCGACGGTGATGATCTGGTCTTCCTGCTTCGAGCCGGTGCCGCCCATCTTGAAGGTGTTGTCCGGGGCAGCCTTGATCGCGGCTTCATATTCCTGCGCGGTCTTGTAAGGCTCCTGGGCGTTCACCCACAGCACGAACTCGTCGAGCGCCAGCATGGCGACCGGGGTCAGGTCCTTCCAGTTGAAGGGAATGCCGGTGGCGAGCGGGGTGGTGAACAGGTTGGAGAGCGTGATGACGATCTTGTGCGGATTGCCCTTGGCGCCCTTCACGTCGAGGAAGCCCTCGCCGCCGGCGCCGCCGGACTTGTTGATGACGACGAGCTGGGTCGACATCAGGTCGTGCTTGGCAATGATGCCCTGGAGCGTGCGGGCCATCTGGTCGGCACCGCCGCCGGTGCCGGCGGGAACAATGAATTCGACCGGCTTGGTGGGCTCCCAGGCCGCCGCTGCGGGCAGCATCGACAGGGCCGTCATGCCAAGAGCGGTCACGGCACCGAGGCCGAGAGCATGCAGATGTTTCATTTGGCGTTTCCTTCCCAAAGGGTTCTGGCGGACGGCCGACTCATGAACTGGTCGGCTCTTTGCTTGGGTCTCACCTCGCGCCCAGGGAACGGATGAGACCTCGATATCCGGCGACATTGTTGTGTCTCTCCGCCGGATATTCTGTGGAATAACTTGTACCAAGAATAAGCCCAAGCCAAGCGCTAATTCTAAAGTTCAATGTTGCGTCGCAAGGTCAACTGGTATTACGTATTTTGATTATTATGTATTTGGCATACTACGCTTGGAATACAAAATAATTCATAATGTGTGTAGAAATATCTTATTAAGCAAACCATTGAACGGAAAGCCTTTTCGCGCGAGCCTCCGGCGGCGGCGGCCTCGCCCCGTGGTTCGACCTCACCGGCTCCGAAGAACCGATCTGACCGTCCGCGCGGCGACGTGGCCCGTTACCGCGAGCCGGTGCCCGCCCGGTCGTGGCGCGATTTTGCCCCGATATCGCCCACTTTGTCGCCTTATTGCTGCATCGCAACACGACTCTGGACGACATCGGGCGCATTTTTTCGCGCCTCTCCACAGCGGCGATACACGAGTGCGGGAGAATGCAGCCGCCTGCCATTCCTGCCTGTCGCAGCGCGGAATCGATTTTGCTAGGAATCGGGCAACGCGCACCCGCCTCCGCAATAAGGCCGCGAAGCGGACCGACCCTCACCCTCCGTCCCGGGCACGGGGCATCAAGGAGACTCTGTCCAAATGACCAGCCGTGTGATTCCGGTGGCTCCCTTCACGCTCACCGTCTTCGGGGCAACGGGCGATCTCTCCCGCCGCAAGCTGATCCCGGCGCTGTTCCATCGCGACCTCGACGGCCAGATTCCCGACGACGCCGCCATCATCGGCGTGTCGCGCCGCGAGCTCAGCGACGAGCAGTTCCGCATCTTTGCCCGGCAGGCGCTCAGCGACCACATCCCGGCGGGTGAACTGGAGGGGCCGGAGGTCGACCGTTTCCTCGCCCGCCTGTCCTATGTCGCCGCCGATGCCGACGCCGAGGGCGGCTGGTCCGAGCTGGCGCGGCGCGTGGGCGCCTTCCCCGGCCACATCCCGGTCTATTATCTCGCCACCGCCCCGCATCTGTTCGGCCCGATCTGCGAGCGGCTGGGCAAATACGGTCTGGCCGCGGAAGGGCGCGTCGTCATCGAGAAGCCGATCGGCAAGGATCTGAAGTCCGCCGTCGCGCTCAACGAGCAGATCGGCCGCATCTTCCCGGAAGACCGCGTCTACCGCATCGACCACTATCTGGGTAAGGAGACGGTGCAGAACCTGATGGCGCTGCGCTTCGCCAACGCGCTGTTCGAGCCGTTGTGGAACAACGCCCATATCGACCATGTGCAGATCACCGTGGCCGAGGCGCTCGGCGTCGAGGAGCGCGCCGGCTATTACGACACCGCCGGCGCCATGCGCGACATGGTGCAGAACCATATCCTCCAGTTGCTCTGCCTCGTCGCCATGGAGCCGCCGGCCTCGCTCGACGCCGATGCGGTGCGCGACGAGAAGCTGAAGGTGCTGCGCGCCCTCAAGCCGGTCGACGACCTCAACATGGCCGCCGTCACCGTGCGCGGCCAGTACCGTGCCGGCGCCTCGGCGGGCGGGGCGGTGCCGGGCTATCTCGACGAACTCGGCTCCTCCGCCAGCCAGACCGAGACCTTCGTCGCCATGAAGGCGGAGGTGGAGAACTGGCGCTGGGCGGGGGTGCCGTTCTATCTGCGCACCGGCAAGCGCCTCGCCTCGCGCGTCTCGGAGATCGTGGTCGGCTTCAAGCCGGTGCCGCATTCGGTGTTCGACACCAATGTCGGCCCGATCGAATCCAACCGCCTCGTCATCCGCCTTCAGCCCGACGAGGGCGTGAAGCTGTGGCTGATGATCAAGGACCCCGGCCCGGGCGGCATCCGCCTCACCCATGTGCCGCTCGACATGAGCTTCGCCAAGGCCTTCAAGGTCCGCAACCCGGACGCCTATGAGCGCCTGCTGCTCGATGTGGTGCGCGGCAACCAGACCCTGTTCATGCGCCGCGACGAGGTCGAGGCGGCGTGGAAATGGGTCGACCCGATTCTGGAGGCGTGGCGCGGCGCCAAGGAGCCGCCGCGCCCCTACACCGCCGGCACCTGGGGCCCCTCCGCCGCCATCGCCCTCATCGAGCGCGACGGCCGCACGTGGCTCGAAGACGGCGCCTGACCGGCGCCTGTGGCTCGAAGACGGCGCCTGACCGGCGCCTGTGGCTCGAAGACGGCGCCTGACCGGCGCCGAACGTGACGGGGCGCCCTGCCGGGAAAACCGGGCGCCGCACGAGACGGGCGGCGACCGGACATCCGGACGCCGCGCAACTGCCCTATACTCGTGGCGGACGGCGCACCGCGCCGCCATGAGTCAGGGAACCGGCCGTCGGCCGGCGCGAGAGGGAGCACGCGGAAGCATGCCGGAACTGCATGAACTGAAGGACAGCACCGAGGTGGCGCGCGCGGTCGCCGATTTCGCCAGCGCCGCGCTGAGCGCCCGCGTCGCCCGCAGCGGCATGGCCAGCCTCGCCGTGTCCGGCGGGCGCACGCCGACCCGCTTTTTCGAGGAACTGTCCACCCGCGACCTGCCCTGGGACAAGATCGCCGTCACCCTTGTCGACGAGCGCTGGGTGCGCGAGACCTCCGACCGCTCCAATGCCCGGCTGGTGCGCCAGCATCTGTTGAAGAACAAGGCCGCGGCGGCGAAATTCGTGCCGCTCGCCAATGACGCGCCGACCCCGGAAGATGGCCTGTTCGCCGTCAACGAAGCGCTGGAGGACATGGCCTGGCCGCTCGCCTGCGCCATCCTCGGCATGGGCGATGACGGCCACACCGCCTCGTTCTTCCCCAATGGCGACCATCTGCAGGAGGCGCTCGACCCCGAGGCGCCGCTCGGCCTCATCCCGATGCGCGCGCCCGATGCCGGCGAGCCGCGCATCACCCTCACCCTCCCGGTGCTGCTGGCCGCCGACGCGCTGGCGCTGCACATCGAGGGCGAGGCCAAGAAGCCGGTGCTGGAAAAGGCGCTGGGCGAAGGCCCGGCGGTCGACATGCCGATCCGCGCCGTGCTGCGGGCCAAACCCGCGCTCGACATCTTCTGGTGCCCCTGAGCGCCGGCACCGGAAACCTTCCGGCGACCCGATCGGGCCGCCGGCCACCGAAGACCGGCCGGGACCTCCGGCCGCTGACGCTTCTGAGGAGAGCCGCATGGCCAATGCCATTCCGTCCGGCGTGAACGCCCGCATCGGCGAGGTCACGGAACGCATCGCGACCCGTTCGCGCGACACCCGCGCGCGTTATCTCGAGCGCATCGCGCTGGCCGCCGAGCGCGGCCCCAGCCGCGCCAAGCTCGGCTGCGCCAACCAGGCGCACGGCTTCGCCGCCTGCGGCCCCTCCGACAAGAGCATGCTGCGCGAGGGCGCCGGCGCCAATCTCGGCATCGTCACCGCCTATAACGACATGCTCTCCGCCCACCAGCCCTATGAGACCTATCCGGAACTCATCCGGTCGGCGGCGCGGCGGGCCGGCGGCACCGCGCAGGTGGCCGGCGGCGTGCCCGCCATGTGCGACGGCGTCACCCAGGGCGAGGCCGGCATGGAACTGTCGCTGTTCTCGCGCGACGTGATCGCGCTGTCGACCGCCGTCGCGCTGTCGCACCAGACCTTCGACGCCGCCGTGTTTCTCGGCATCTGCGACAAGATCGTGCCCGGCCTGGTCATCGGCGCGCTAAGCTTCGGCCATCTGCCGGCGGTGTTCATCCCCGCCGGGCCGATGACCTCGGGCCTTCCGAACGACGAGAAGGCCAAGATCCGCCAGCTCTTCGCGGAAGGAAAGGTCGGCCGCGACGCGCTGATGGAGGCGGAGAGCCAGTCCTATCACGGGCCCGGCACCTGCACCTTCTACGGCACCGCCAACACCAACCAGATGATGATGGAGATCATGGGCCTGCATCTGCCCGGCGCCTCCTTCGTCAACCCCAACACCCCGCTGCGCGACGCGCTGACCACGGCGGCGGCGGAGCGCGCCCTGTCGATGACCGCGCTCGGCAACGACTATGTGCCGGTCGGCCGCATGCTCGACGAGAAGGCGTTCGTGAACGGCATTGTCGGCCTGCACGCCACCGGCGGTTCCACCAACCACACGCTGCACATCGTCGCCATGGCGGCGGCGGGCGGCATCAAGCTCACCTGGGACGATTTCTCCGACCTCGCCGACGTCACCCCCCTGCTCTGCCGCGTCTACCCCAACGGCAAGGCCGACGTGAACCATTTCCACGCCGCCGGCGGCATGGGCTTCGTCATCCGTGAGCTCATCGCCGACGGCAAGCTGCACCGCGATGTCGAGACCGTCTGGGGCGACGGCCTCGACGCCTATACGCAGGAGCCGATGCTCGCGCCCGATGGCTCCCTCGCCTGGCGCGAAGGTACTGCCGCGAGCGGCGACGAGGCGGTGCTGCGCGGCGCCACCGCCCCGTTCCAGGCCACCGGCGGGCTGAAGCTGCTCGCCGGCGAACTCGGCCGCGCGGTGATCAAGACCTCCGCCATCGCGCCGGAACGCCATGTCATCGAGGCCCCGGCCCGGGTGTTCCACAGCCAGGAGGAGTTGCAGGCCGCCTTCAAGGCGGGGTCGCTGAGCGGGGATTTCATCGCCGTGGTGCGGTTCCAGGGGCCGAAGGCCAACGGCATGCCCGAACTGCACAAGCTGATGCCGCCGCTCGGCGTGCTGCAGGACCGTGGCCACAAGGTCGCCCTCGTCACCGACGGGCGCCTGTCGGGCGCCTCCGGCAAGGTGCCGGCAGCCATCCACGTCACCCCGGAAGCCGCCGATGGCGGCGCCATCGCGCTGATCCGCAATGGCGACATGATCCGCCTCGACGCGGTGAAGGGCGAATTGAAGGTGATGGTCGACCCGGAAGTCTGGGCCGAGCGGGCGCCGACCCCGGCCAATCTCGCGCCCTCCCATGTCGGGGTCGGACGCGAGCTGTTCGCCGCCTTCCGCGCCGCCGTCGGCACGGCGGATACCGGCGCGAGCATCTTCGCGGTGTGAGCGGCGGCCGGGGCCTGAGCAGGTCCCCGGGCGGCAGACCGCCGTCATCCTGAGATGCCCGGCCATCGGCCGGGCCTCGAAGGAAGGGCAAGCTGGGGTTTCGAAACCATCCTTCGAGGTCGCCCGCGGCGGCACCTCAGGATGACGGCTGCTCTCGGTTGAAGCGGCGGGCGCGGCTCAGTACAGCGGGCCGATCTTGCCGAGCGGCAGCATTCCGAGCATCACCCGCCCGTCGCGGAAGGCGAAGGGGAAGGAACTCGCCTTCTGCCCGTCCACCGTGGCCGGCATCCCCGCCATCATCATCGCCGGGGCGAGGTTGGCCAGGAAATCGGGCATCAGCCCCGCCCCTGCCATCGCCTCGAACAGCGGCTTCGCCTTCACCACGGCGAGGTCCAGCCGCCCGTCCGGGCGGTGCTGCGCGTCGAAGCCGAGATCGCCGGAAGCGCTGAGCGCGCCGCCGCCGCCGGTCAGGCGGGCCAGCGCGAGATCGACCCGGCCGCCCGCCTGCTGCCACAGCGCGAGCCGCTGCGCCGCCGGCATGGAGCGGAATGGCGGCACCTGCGTCACCGTCGCCTCCACCTCGCCGTCGATCAGCTTGGCCGCCTGCGCTGCCGCCTGCGCCGCGGCGACGCCGGCGGTGCGGGCCTGCGGCGTGCTCAGCGCCATGCCGCCGGCGCCGGTAAAGCCGAGCGCGACGTCGAGCGTGCCCATCGCCTCGCCCGGATGGTGGCGCACGTGCAGTTCCAGGTGGCGGGCGGAAAACACGGTCGTGCCGCCCTCGGCCAGCGTGTAGTCGTTGGCGGCGATGGAGACGCGCTCGGCCCGCCCCTCGCGGCCCACGCCGCTCACCTGCAGCAGCGACCAGTTCGCGGTGATCTCGCGGCCGGTCGCGGTCTCGACCAGCGTCGAGGGGCCCTCGAACTCGGCGATGATGTGGCGGGGGTTCCACACCTGCGCCACCGCGTGGACGCGCGCCATGCGCGCCGTCCAGCCACCGGGGCCGGCAAAGGTCACGGTAGGGTCGGCGCAGATCAGTTCGAAGCGGAAGGGAAAGCCGCCGAAGTCGCGGCTGGCGCAGGTCCAGTTGCGCCCTTCCGCCGCCTCGCGCGCAATCCAGCCGTCGATCTCGGCCGTCGCCCGGCCGGCGCTCCAGTTCCATGCCAGCGACCAGCCGATGCCGAGAACCACGAGAAGCGCGACGGGGAGCGCGATCAGCCAGCGGCGGCGCGGCGGCGCGGCGGCGGCGATGGGGCGGTCGTCGGAAACGGTCATTCGGCAACTCCGGGGGTCGGCGACGGTCAAGGGCGGCGCACGCTCCGACGCCCATACGGCAGGCTTAAGGCGCCCAACCTAACGCGCGAGGGACAGCCGGCAAAGAACCCTGCCGCATCCGCGCCCCGCAGGCGCGCTTTAGAGCACTTTCCGCGAGAATTGACAGACTGTCGCGACGCGAAAATGCTCCAGCTTATTGATCGCAGAGCACTTTCCTATCGATCGGGTGATTCCACCTGATCGGAAAGGGCTCTAGGTGAGGCACGCGGCTTGCGCCACCGTGCCGGGGCGGGCAGGAACGCCGCATGCGCCAGCCGCACCGATTCCACGCCCCGATTCCGCACCGACCCCGAACCGCAGGTCCCCGCCATGTCCGCCGCCGGCCTCATCGCCCATCCCCCCGCCGCCGGCGAGCCGCTCTGGGTGTTCGGCTATGGCTCGCTGATGTGGAATCCCGGCTTCGAGCATGAGGAGCGGGTGCCGGGCAGGCTGATCGGCGCGCATCGGTCCTTCTGCGTGAAGTCGGTGCATTGGCGCGGCACGCCGGAGAAGCCCGGCCTGGTGCTGGGGCTGGATCGCGGCGGCGCCTGCGTCGGTATTGCCTTCCGCGTCGCGCCCTCGCGGGCGCAGGCCACCCTCGCCTATCTGCGCGCGCGCGAGCAGGTGACCAACATCTATCGCGAGGCGGTGCGCCGGGTCTGGCTGAAAGATGGCAGCGGGCGCGCCGTGCCAGCCGTGGTGTTCCTGGTCGATCGTGGCCATGCCCAGTATGCCGGCTGGCTCACCGCCGAGGAGCGGCTGCATCTGATCCGGCAGGGGCATGGCGTGGGCGGGCCGAACGCCGATTATGTCACGGCCACGGCCCTGCATCTCGCCGAACTCGGCATCCGCGACGAGGAGTTGCGCTGGCTGGTGGCCCGGCTCTGAAGGCCTGCAGAGCCCCGCGACGGCAAGTACCCTGCCGGAGCGGGTCCGCCGCCGCGGTTCAGAGCGGAGCCAGCGCGCCGCTGTCGGTCTCGGGCAGGATGCGCAGGTGAATCTCCTGCGCCCCGGTGGCCATGGCAGCGCTGCGCGCCTTGGCCCCGGCCGGCCCGGTCCACACCGGAATGCGGCGCATGCCCTCCATCCGCACCGCGATGGCGATCGCGGCCGGATAGTCCGGCGCCTCGTCGGCGGCATAGACCGAGAACACCTGCCGGCGCCCGTCGCCGCCGCGCCAGAGCCGGAAGCGGCGCCCCAGCAGGCCGCTGGCGCTCAGCGGACCGGCGTCCTGCAGCGAATCAAAACCTATGGTGTCGCGTGTCATCATGGGAACAAATCTAGAACATCTGTTTGCGGCGTCAACTCGGTTCGTAGGGTGAATCCGCGAACATGCTGAAGGTTCCGTTGAGAGCACACGTCAGGGTGGCGGCGTCCGCACACCCTCGCGCAGTTGTGAGGTCACCGCCGGCCAGGCCCGCACCCCGACATAGGCGGCGAGGAACTTCACATACTCCACCGCCAGCAGCCGCACCGATGCCAGCGGCGCCGGGCCGCCCGCATCGCCCGACCGCCGCGGCACCACCGGATAAGGCACCAGCTCGACGTCGGGCAAGGTGCGGCGCAGTTCCACCAGCGCGCGCGGCATGTGCCAGGCGGACGTCACCACCAGCAGCGAGCGGAAATGGTGGCTGCGCGCCCACTCCGCGGTCTCGATCGCGTTGCCCTGGGTGTTGAGCGCCGAGCGGCCCAGTTCAACGCAGCATTCCAGCGCCTCGCGTGTCGCCGGCACGGTGCGCACGATCTCGCTGAGCGTGGTGTCGGGATGCACGCCGGTGATCAGCAGTTGCCGCCCCCGTCCCTCGAGCAGCAGGTTGGTGGCGTCGACGATGCGTTCCGAGCCGCCGGTCAGCACCACGATGCCGTCGGCGCGGCGGCCGGCCTGCGCCTCGCGCCCCTCCATGCCGGCCACGAAGGCCGCGAATCCGGCCAGAAAGGCGAGTAGGAGGGCGACCAGCAGCCCGGCCAGCACCCACAGCAGGCGCGCACGGGTGCGTCCGCCGGCGGGGGGCGGCGGCACGGCGGAGGGATCGGAGGGACAGGCGGAGGTCACGGCGCGCCGCCTAGCTGATGCCGCGCAGCGTGCGGTAAACGGTGGCGCGCGAGGTGAGCGCGGTCACCAGCGCCACCAGCACCGCCACGCCGACAATGCCGCCATAGCCGCGCAGATCGATGGTCAGCGCCCCGACCAGCGTGTCGATCTGGCGGTCGAAGCTCAGCCAGGACGGCAGGGTGGAGCCGAGGAAGAACAGCGCGATCGCCGCGCCGCCGCCGATCGCCGCGCCCTTCAGCCCGACGGCCAGGAAATGGCGCTGGAACTCCGAGACGATGAAGGTGTCGCGCGCGCCGACAAAATGCAGCACTTCGACGACGAAGCGGGCCGCGTCCACCGCCGCGCGGGTCGCCACCGTCACGCACAGCACGGTGGCGGCGGCGACCAGCGCCAGCACGGCGAGACCGATCGCCATCGCCGTGTGCGCCGTGGTCGACAGTCGCTCGGCCCAGAGCCGGTGGTCGTCGAGGCTGGCCGAGGGCACCTGCAGGGTGAGCCCGGCGCGCAGCGCCTCAAGTGTCCCCGCATCCGCCGTGGCCGCCAGACTCACCGCCACCAGCCGGGGCACCGGCAGGTTGGCGAGGTCGAGGCCGGTGCCCAGCCAGGGCTCCAGCAGCCGGGCGGTGGCGGCGGGGTCGAGCGCGCGCGCATCCGCCACACCCGGCGTCGCCTTCGCCACCTCGACCGCCTTGGCCAGCGCGGCCTCGACATCGAGCCCGTCGCCGGGCCGGATCTCGATGGTGGTTTCACGGGCGATGTCGGCGGTCCACTCGGCCGCCACATTGCTCACCGCCGAGACGGCGCCGATGGTGATGCCGGCGAGGAAGGTCATGATCGCGATCACCGCGATGAGCGCCCGCGCCGTCACCGTCGCGCTCGGCACGATGGGGCGCTGCCCGGCCGGGCGGCTCAGTGCGGCCGGGTTTCCCGCGCGCGCGGCTTGGGCGCCCGGCTTGCCGGCGCGCTCCGGCGCGGGAGCCGGCGCGGCGGCCGCACCCGGCCGGCGCAGGCGCCCGGTCATCGCCGCCAGTCTTTGCGTGGCCCGAGGCTCAGTCATAGACGGTCAGGCGCCCCTGGTTGATGACGAGACGGCGCGCATCGAACTGGTCCATCAATCCGATGTCGTGGGTGGCGATCAGCACCGAGGTGCCGCTCTTGTGCAGTTCCAGAAACAGCCGCAGCAGGCGGCGGGCGAGGCTCGGGTCGACATTGCCGGTCGGCTCGTCGGCCAGCAGGATTTCCGGCCGGCTGATCAGCGCCCGGGCGATGGCGGCGCGCTGCTTCTCGCCGCCCGACAGCACTGGCGGCAGCACGTGCATGCGCTCGCCCAGCCCCACCCAGTGCAGCAGCTCGGTCACCTCGGCGCGATAGGTCGCCTCCTCCCGCCCCTGCACGCGCAGCGGCAGCGCGACATTCTCATAGGTGCTCAGATGGTCGAGCAAGCGAAAATCCTGGAACACGATGCCGATGCGCTGGCGCAGCGCCGCCGTTTCATCGGGCGCGAGTTTGGCGGCATCGCGGCCGAAAATGGTGATCAGCCCGCGCGTCGGCCGCAGCGACAGGAACAGCAGCCGCAGCAGCGTCGTCTTGCCCGCGCCGGACGGGCCGGTGAGGAACTGGAAGGAGTGCGGGGGAATGCCGAAAGTGACATCCCGCAGGACCTCCGGACCCATGCCGTAGCGCAGACCGACATTCTCGAAGCGAACCAAGACTCAATCCTTCGACGGGACATGCCGCCCGCTGATTCTGATGGCGCACCGACCCCTAACATAGCGTGTGCGCGCCGTCGCAAAAGACGGGCCGAAACGCCACCGCTTTCGCGGACATCGAACCCGGCTGGACGCGCGGCGCCTGTCCGTTCATCCTGCCCTTCACATAGCAGAGTGCGCCGCGTGCCGCGCAAGAGGAAGCCGATGACTGAACAGGATACCGCGCCGACGGCCGCCGAAGCAGGGTCTGCGTATGAAAATGCCCATGTCGAGGTCTTGATCGACGCCGAGGCCATCGCCGGCCGCAATCGCCAGCTGGTCAACGAGATCGTCGCCGCCACGCCGGAGAAGCTCATCGTCATCGCGGTGCTGAAGGGCAGCTTCGTCTTCGCCGCCGACCTCATCCGCACCATGCACGCCGCCGGCCTCGCGCCGGAGGTCGAGTTCATCACCCTGTCGAGCTATCGCGACGCGCGCGTCTCCTCCGGGCAGGTGACGGTGCTGCGCGACATCGAGACCGATGTGCGCGGGCGCGACGTGCTGCTGATCGACGACATACTCGAATCCGGCCGCACGCTGGCCTTCGCCAAGGACCTGCTCGCCGCGCGCGGCGCCCGGCGGGTCATGGTCTGCGTGCTGCTGGAGAAGCCGCACAAGCGCGCGGTGCAGATCGAGGCCGATTTCGTCGGTTTCGAGTGCCCGGACTATTTCGTCGTCGGCTACGGCATGGACGTCTCGCACGCGTTCCGCCAGCTTCCCTTCATCGGCTACATCCCCGACGCCGGGAAATAAGGCCCTTCCGTCCGCTCGAACCGCGATCCCGGCGCGCAACGGCGCGCCGGGCTTGTCCCGCGGCGGTGGCGCGAGCGCGCCGGTCCCGGATCGGCCTCGCCGTCCGCGATGAGGTCGAGATAATGCCGCGACGTCAGAAGTCGCGCAGCAGCCGCTCCAGATAGTCGAGTTCGAGACGCGGGCGGTCGGGCTCGCCGAAGCGGCGGCGCAACTCCTCCAGCACCCGGCGGGCGCGCTGCATGTCGATTTCTTCCGGCACTTTCACCGTATTGTCGTCGCCATAATCGCGCGTGCGCATCGGCCGGCCGAGCGGGTCGGTGCGCTCGGCGCTCTGGCCGGAAGGGCCGCCCGGCCCCTCGCCGCCGGGCCCGCCCTGCTGTTGCTGCATCGCCTCGGCCATCTGCTGGGCGCCGCGGCGCAGCGCCTGCAGCGCCTCGCTCTGCGCGTCCACCGCGCCGGTGCCGTCGCCCTCGCCCAGCGCCTGCTCGGCCTCGCGCATCGCCTGTTCCGCCTGGGCGAAGCCGCTCTCGCCCGGCATGCCTTGACCCTGACCTCGTCCCTGACCCCGCTGGCCCTGGCCGTTCTCGCCCGGCTGCTGGCCCTGGCCCTGCTGGCCTTGCTGCCCCTGTTGTCCCGGCTCGCCCTGCTGGCCCTGCTGGCCGCGCATGGCCTGCTGCATCTTCTCGCGCAGCTGGCGAAGCTGTTCGCGCAGTTGCTCCTGGTTCTGCTTCAGCTCGTTGAAGGCCTGGTCCTGCTGGCCTTCGCGCCCCTCCTTGAAGGTGCGGTCGCGCAGCTGCTGCTGGCGGCGGATCATGTCGCCGAGCTGGTCCATCGATTGCGACATCTGGCTCTGGCCCTGCTGGCGCTGCTGCTGGCGCCCGGCCTGCAGGCCATTGAGCATGTTCTGCAGTTCGCTCAGCATCTGCCGCGCCGCATCGCGGGCGCCGTTGCGCGCCATGTCCTCGATGCGGTCGAGCATCTTCTGCAGGTCCTGCGGACGGACCACGCGGGTGTTGGGGTCCATCGGCTGGTTGGCGTCGGCGCGGTTCTGGTTGCGCTGCGCCTCCCGCGCGAGCGCCTTCATGAACTCGTTCATCGCCTCGCGCAGTTCCTGCGCCAGACGCTGGATCTCCTCGTCCGGGGCGTCGTTCTCCAGCGCGTTCTGCAGCGCCTGCTGCGCGTCGCGCAGCCGCTTCTCGACATCGGAGAGGTCGCCATCCTCGATACGGACCGCGACTTCCCAGAGATAGTCGACCACGCCGCGCAGATCGTCGTCGCTGCGGGCATTGACCAGCCGGTAATAGGCGGTGCGCAGGCCCATATAGTGCGAGGGGTCGGGCGTGAATGTCTCCGGTGCGATGGCCAGCGCGTCGAGCCCGGCCTCCACCCGCTCGCGCTTGTTGGCGTCGAGCGCCAGCAGCCGCCGCTCCTCGATCAGCGCCCGCGCCAGCGGGTCGGAAAAGCTGCGCTGCGGCAGCGCGAGGCTGCGCGGGCGCGACTGACCGACATGGCCGGCCTCGTCACGCACCACCAGCGTCATCTCGACCCGCGTGCCGGCCCAGGGATTCTCGGTGAAATCCCTGGTGGTCTGGCCGGTCGCCACCTTCGAACGGCCGCCGACCAGCGGCAGCGGGAAGCTCGGCGCCTCCACCAGCGGGCGCGCCTGCGGCGGCGGCGGCGCGTTCTTCAGCGCGTGCAGCGGCGGGGGCGGCGGCAGCGCGGTGAAGCGCGCCTCGGCCCCGGCGACGCCGTAATCGTCCTCGGCCTTGTAGCTCAGCGACAGCGCGTTGTTGCCCGAGGCCTGCGGTTCCTTGGTCAGTTCGATGGTCGGCGGCGCGTCCGGCTGGGCGCGGAAGTGCCAGGAGACGAAACGGCCATCGGGTCCCTCGACCCGGGCGGCACCATCGCTGGCGATCACGAAGCGGCGCTCGTCGCCAGCGGCGCCCGAGGCGGGCGCCTGTGCGGCGGGCGTGCCTGAAGCGGGCGTGCCTGAGGCCGTGGCGGAAGTGGCCGGGGCCGCGGCGCCCGTCCCTTCCTCCGCCGGCGCGGCGGCGATGCCGCCCTGGGTGATGAGGCGGGCGTCGTCGAGACCGATGATGCGCACCACCAGTTCGCTGCCGGCCGGCACCGTCATCGCGGTCGCCTCATAGGGCGAATCGGCCGGTGCATCGCCCGACGCATCGGCGGCGGCGGCCTGCGCCACATCCTGCGAACGCAGGCCCGGCAGCATCACCGGCGCGCGGCCGGTATAGCCGGGCGGCGTCACCCAGGCATCGACGCGGTAGGGCGTGGGCGGCACCAGCGCGTGCCAGTCGAACGCGGCGGCGATGCGGCGCAGATGCTCGCCCGGCACCATGAAGAAGGTGGCGATCACCCCCAGCAGCACCAGCGCGCGCAGCGCCCGCCCATCCCGGGCGGCGACGCGCGGCGCGGGAAGCCCGACGCGCAGGCTGCCGATCTGCGCCGACATCCGCGCCAGATGCGCGCGCCACAGCGCGGCGCCGACGGGATCGTCGGGCTTGGAGGCGAGATGGTCGGACAGCGCCGTCGCCGGCCGGTGCGGCAGCCGGCTCTCGCGATCGAGCCGCGCCAGAGTCTCGCCGGCCGAAGGCGGCCGGATGCGCAGCGCCGGCACCAGCGCCAGCGCGAACAGGGCGGCGAACAGGACCAGGCCGATGACGCGGCCATAGGGCGGCAGCGCCAGCCACAGGCCGAGCCAGGAGGCGATGAGGAAGACGCCGAGCGCCACGCCGAGCGCGACGACCGCCGGCCAGACGCGCTCCCACATCAGCGCGCCCCAGGCCCGCTGCAGGGCGGCGCCCATGCGCTGCTCGACGCGGCGAAGCTCGCTCTGGCGGGCGTCACTCTGGCGGGCTTCGGCCCGCAGCTTTTCGGCGCGCGCGGTCACGCCCGCAGCCGGGCGCCCTTCGCCGTCCGTTCCATCCGGTGTTGACGTCACGCGGCCGACCTCCGACGCTCTTCAGGTCCACACCAGCCCCAACGTCACCTTAACATGGCGATCCCGGCGCGCCAGCCCTGCCACCGGAACGGGCACGCTCACTTCATCATCACATCGTGAAAACAGGCGTGAGCCGAATGTGGCGGGCACCAGCCCGCCGTGGCTCAGGCCAGCCAGCCGGGAATCCGGTCGAGCGCGATCAGTTCGTCGACTTCGACGCGGGGCCGCACGATGGCGAATTCGTCGCCCTTTGCCAGCACTTCCGGCACCAGCGCCCGCGTATTGTAGGTCGAGGCCTGCACCGCGCCATAGGCGCCGGCCGTCATCACCGCGATCAGATCGCCGGCCTTCAGCCCCGGCAGCCGCCGCCCGAGCGCCAGATAATCGCCGGATTCGCACACCGGGCCGACCACATCCGCGACCATCTGGCCCTCGCCCGGCATCGCCTCGCGCACGGGCAAAATCTCGTGATGAGCGTCATAGAGCGTCGGGCGGATGAGGTCGTTCATCGCCGCGTCGACAATGACGAAGTGCTTGCCCTCGCCTTCCTTCACATAGAGCACGCGGGCAACGAGGATGCCGGCATTGGCCACCAGCATGCGGCCGACCTCGAAAACGAGGCCGAGGCCGAGATTATGCGTGTGCCGCTTCACCAGCGCCGCATAGGCGGAAGGCAGCGGCGGCTCCGCCTCGCCGGCGACATAGGGCACGCCGAGCCCGCCGCCGAGGTCGAGATGGGTCAGCCGGTGCCCTTCCGCCATCAGGTCGCGGGCGAGTTCCACCAAGAGCGCGGTGGCGTTGTCGAACGGGCCGAGATCGGTGATCTGGCTGCCGATATGCATGTCGACGCCGGTGATGCGCAGCCCCGGCAGCGCGGCCGCGTGGCGATAGACCTCGCGCGCCCGCGACACCGGAATGCCGAACTTGTTGTCCGACTTGCCGGTGGAGATCTTGTGGTGGGTCTTCGCGTCCACGTCCGGGTTGACGCGGATCGAGATCGGCGCCGCGACCCCATGGCTCACCGCCACTTCCGAGAGCGTCAGCAATTCCGGCTCGCTCTCGACATTGAAGCACATGATGCCGGCATCGAGCGCCGCCGCCATTTCCTCGCGGGTCTTGCCGACGCCGGAGAACACGATCTTGTGCGGCTCGACGCCGGCCGCCAGCGCCCGCTTCAGTTCGCCGCCCGAGACGATGTCGGCCCCGGCCCCCAGCCTGGCGAGAGTGCGGATCACCGCCTGGTTGGAATTGGCCTTCACCGCGTAGCACAGCGTGGTGCGCATGTCGGCGAACGCGTCGGTGAACACCCGGTGATGCCGTTCCAGCGTCGCCGTGGAATAGGCATAGAAGGGCGTGCCGACCGCACGGGCGATGTCGACGAGGCTGACATCCTCGGCGTGGAGGATGCCGTCACGATAGGCGAAATGATGCATGGCGCGGTTTCAGCCGGTCAGAGCAGGCCATCGAGGATGAAGGGCTGGTCCGGCTTCACCGGGCCGGTATCCTTCGGCACCTTGCCGTCCGGTCCGGGCTGCGCCTGCGGCGAGCCGGGCGGCGGCTCCAGCGGGCCTTTCACGCCGCACCCGCCGAGCGCCAGCGCGCCACCGAGCGCCAGCGAGACAGTGAGGACACGGCACAGGCGGGAGAGGGCGCGGCGGGACAAGGAGGCTTCCTCGGCTGGGTCAAAGCAGGTTCAGGCGCAACCTATAACGAGCCCTGCGGAAAGGCGAGCCCGCAGCGCCCCGCCCGCTCACGCATCGAAAGTGGCGATGACCGGCACATGGTCGGAGGGCCGCTCCCAGCCGCGCGCCTCGCGCAGCACGGTCAGCGCGCGCGCCGTCGGGGCCAGCGCCGGCGTCGCCCACACATGGTCGAGCCGGCGGCCGCGATTGGAGGCCGCCCAGTCGGCGGCGCGGTAGCTCCACCAGGTGAACAGCTTCTCCTGCGGCGGGATGAAATGCCGCATCACGTCGACCCAGTTGCCGGCCGCCTGCAGCTTCGCCAGCTTTTCCACCTCGATCGGCGTGTGGCTGACCACGTCGAGCAACTGCCTGTGGCTCCACACATCGGTCTCCAGCGGGGCGATGTTGAGGTCGCCCACCAGCACCGAGCGCGCCGCCGGATCGGCCGGGTGCAGGTGCTCCCAGGCGGTGGCCTCGTCGAGGAAGGACAGCTTGTGGCGGAACTTCTCGTTCACCTCCGGGTCGGGAACGTCGCCGCCGGCCGGGATGTAGAAATTGTGGATGGCCAGCGGCGCCGACAGCCCTGCCTCGCGCCCGAGCACCACGCTGATATGACGCGCGTCGCCCATGTCGCAGAAGCCCTGCCGGCTCACCGCCTCGAACGGCCGCTTCGAGAGGATGGCGACGCCGTGATAGCCCTTCTGGCCATGGATCGCGGCGTGCGGATAGCCGAACCTGGCCGCCTCCTTCAGCGGAAAGCGGTCGTCCGGCGTCTTGGTCTCCTGCAGGCAGATGACGTCGGGCTGGTGCGCCTCGGCGAGCTTGGCGACGAGGCCGATGCGCAGGCGCACCGAATTGATGTTCCAGGTGGCGATGGAGAGCGGCAAAGCGGGGAGACCTGTGCAAGGCGGGAATCGGCCGCGACACTAGAACATTTTGCCGGGAAGGGGAGCCCGCCGCACCGTCATTGCCCCCTCAGACCTCGTCCGCCGACACACCCTCATCCCCGGGCCTGACCCGGGGACCCAGCCTTGCCACCCAAGCACCGTTGATCGCAAACCGATGCCGGCCGCCGCCCGCGCTGGGTGCCCGGTCAAGCCCGGGCATGAGGGAGGGCGGCGCGGCGTGTCCGGAACACGGATTCCACGCCCCTCAATTCCGGTTGATGACGAACAGCATCGGGTCCGGACGCTGGGCGGTGTCGAGGTCGGACACCGCGACCGTGGTGTCGTAGCCCTGCGGGTCGGTCACCGTCCACTGCTTGAGCTGCATGGTCTTGGCGTCGAACATGATCATCAGCCGGTAGGTGCCGACCATGGGCTGCTTCTCCTCGATCACCACCGTGGCGAAGATGTCGTCCTGGTAGACGCCGGTCACGTTGGCGTTGCGGGCGAGGTTGAAGTTCTCCGACAGCAGGAAGCGCAGCGGCGTGGCGGAGAGCGGGGAGATGTCCTGCGTCTTCAGCCGCTTGTCGCGCACCGCCACCGAGCGCCCGTCGGCCACCAGCTCGATCCGGCTCGGCGCGTCATATTCGAACAGCACCCGGCCCGGCTTGAGGATGTAGAACTGCCCCTGCTGCCGCGTGCCGTCGGGATCGACCTGCACGAAATTGCCGATCATCGTCTTGAAGCTGTTGAAATAATCGTTGATGCGCTGGACCGTGTCGGCCGCCGCGCGCTGGTTCGCCACCGCCGCCACCTGGATATTGGGGTCGCCGGCCGCGGCAGGGCCGGCCTGGGCGACCCTGGTCTGCGCCCCCCTGGCGGGGGTGGATCGTGCCTGCGCCGGCGCGGCCGGTGCGGTGCGGGCCATCATCGCCGCCGGCTTCTTCGGCGGCACCGGCACGGCGAAGGGCGGCGGCGGCACCTGCGCGAGCGCGAGGCCCGCCGGAAGAAGCAGGAGGGCGGCAGCGCAGATTCGGATCATGTGGTGCATGGGGCACGTCTCGCTCGGCGCGCGGCACGGGTGCGGCCGGGCGCGCATGTCGGTGTCAATGAGGCGGGTAGCGCGCCGCTGTGGCGATCCTGTGGCCCGGACGCAGCGTCAGCCGTCGCCGTCGCCGTCGGGGGCGCGGGGCGAGAGGCCGTCATCGGCTCAATAGCCCTCCCCGCCGCCGCCCTCGACCAGGATCTCGCGCTTGCCGGCATGGTTGGACGGGCCGACCAGCCCTTCGCGCTCCATCCGCTCGACCAGCGAGGCGGCGCGGTTGTAGCCGATCTGCAGCCGGCGCTGGATATAGGAGGTGGAGCACTTCTTGTCGCGCATCACCACCGCCACCGCCTGGCTGTAGAGGTCGCCGCCCTCCTCGCCGCCCATCGCGCTCTTGTCGAACACGGCGCCGTCCTCGCCCTCCGCTTCGGGGTCGACGGTCACATCGTCGAGATAGTCGGGCGCGCCCTGCGCCTTGAGGTGCTCGACGATGCGCTCGACCTCCTGATCGGAGACGAACGGGCCGTGCACGCGCGAGATACGCCCGCCGCCGGCCATGTAGAGCATGTCGCCCTGGCCGAGCAGTTGCTCGGCGCCCATCTCGCCGAGAATAGTGCGGCTGTCGATCTTCGAGGTCACCTGGAAGGAAATCCGGGTCGGGAAATTGGCCTTGATGGTGCCGGTGATGACGTCGACGCTCGGGCGCTGGGTCGCCATGATGAGGTGGATGCCGGCGGCGCGGGCCATCTGCGCCAGCCGCTGGATGGCGCCCTCGATGTCCTTGCCGGCGACCATCATCAGATCGGCCATCTCGTCGACCACGACGACGATGTAGGGGATCGGCGAGAGGTCCATCTCCTCGCGCTCATAGATCGCTTCCCCGGTCTCCTTGTCGAAGCCGGTCTGCACGGTGCGCACGATCTGCTCGCCCTTGACCTGCGCCTCGGCGATGCGGGCGTTGAAGCCATCGATGCTGCGCACGCCGACCTTGGACATCTTGCGGTAGCGCTCCTCCATCTCGCGCACCGCCCATTTCAGCGCCACCACCGCCTTCTTCGGGTCGGTGACGACGGGGGTGAGCAGATGCGGAATGCCGTCATAGGCGGAGAGTTCGAGCATCTTCGGGTCGATCATGATCAGCCGGCACTGTTCCGGCCGCAGCCGGTACAGCAGGCTGACGATCATGGTGTTGATCGCCACCGACTTGCCCGAGCCCGTCGTGCCGGCGACCAGCAGATGCGGCATGCGGGCGAGGTCGACGATGACCGGCTCGCCGCCGATGGTCTTGCCCAGCGCGATGGCGAGCTTGTGCGCCGCCTCGCCGAAGTCGCGGGCGGCGAGGATCTCGCGCAGCAGCACCTTGTCGCGCTTGGGGTTGGGCAGTTCGATGCCGATGGCGTTCTTGCCGGGGATCACCGCGACGCGGGCGGAGATCGCGCTCATCGAGCGGGCGATGTCGTCGGCGAGGCCGATCACCCGGCTCGACTTGATGCCGGGCGCCGGCTCCAGCTCGTACAGCGTCACCACCGGGCCGGGGCGCGCATTGACGATGGCGCCGCGCACGCCGAAATCGTCCAGCACGCCTTCGAGGTCGCGGGCGTTCTGGTCGAGGGCCTCGCGCGACAGCGCCGGGCCGCCGCGCGGCGGCGGTGGCGCCAGCAGGTCGAGACCGGGCATCGCGTAGCGCCGGCGCTGTTCCTCCAGCGCGGCACGCCCGCCGCGGATCGAGCGCAGCGGCGGCGGGCGCTTGCCGGCGCCGCGCGCCGCAGCGGAAGCG
>NZ_JAHBGC010000011.1:0-177352 GCF_018390645.1 Ancylobacter dichloromethanicus | reverse complement strand
GGAAGCGGGCGGCGCGGCCGGGGCGTCCTCCAGAATGTCGGGCAGGCCGTCATCGGCGCTCTCGAAGCCGGCGACGTCCTCTTCCTCGTCGAAGTCCCGCCGGCCGAAGCTCGGCTCGTGCCGGCCGCGGGTGGCCGCCGCGAATTCGTCCTCGTCGTCCCCGTCGAGCCCGACGGCGCCGCGCAGCCGGTCCGCCAGCCCCCGCGAGGGCCGGGCCGGGCGCGGGCGATGCGGCGCCCCGGAGCCGAAGCGCGCTCTCAGCGACAGCACGGCGTGGGTGGTCATGCCGAGCAGGAAGGCCGGCCAGCCGGGCTCGTCATCCTCGTAGCCCGCCGGCGGCGCGTCGCGGTGCCGTTCGTCCGCGCCCCCGGTCTCGCCGGAGCGAAGGCCGAACCCCACCGCGAGCGGCAGGGTGAGCGCGGCGCCGATGAGGCAGGCGAGGCCGGCGACGGCGTAGTCGGCACTGGTGAGCCAGCCGGCGCGCAGCGCGGCCGGCACGGCCAGCACGCCCTCGCCGAGCACGCCTCCCAGCCCGCTCGGCAGCGGCCAGCCGCCGAAGCGCGGCAGGCAGGCGGCGAAGCCGGCGGCGAACACCACCCCGGCCGCCAGGGCGAACAGGCGCGCCCGCAGCCGCCCCGGGTGGCGATGCGTCAGCACCAGCCAGCCCCAGATGCCGATCGGCAGCACCACCGCCAGCGCGGCGACGCCGAAAAGCTGCATCATCAGGTCGGCGAACACGGCGCCGGGCAGGCTCAGCAGGTTGGAGGGCGCCGCCGCGCTGGAACGGCTGAAGCTTGGATCGTCCGCCGACCACGTCGCCAGCGCCAGCAGCATCAGCGCGCAAAGGCACAGCAGCGTCAGGCCGACCAGTTCCGCCGACCGGCGGCTGATCGCGCCCCTGATTTCCTCGGGCAGGAACCCGCCTGGCGCGCTCTTGCCCGCCCGGTGCGCCCGCGCGCCCGCGCTCCCCGCCTTGCCGTTGCCGGCGGGGTCCAGCCGGACCCGTGGCCGTGCGGCGCGGGGGGCGGCAGCCTCCAGCCGAGGCGCCCGCATCGTCCTCTGCGTCCCCATGTCCTGCCCCGTCTCCCGCCCCGTGTCCTTGCCCCGCCGCGCCAACCGCCCGCCCCGCTCAGGACAGACCGGCCAGAAGGCGCGGCAGCGCCTCCTGCGTCGTCGCCAGATCCTGCACCAGCGCGAGCCGCAGATAGTCCGCGCCGGGATTGCGCCCGTCCGCGCCGCTGCGGCAAAGATAGCCGCCGGGCACGGTGCGCAGCCCCTCGCGCCGCCACAGAAGGCGCGCCGCCTCTTCGCCGGCGCTGAGCGCGCCGCGGCACCGCCCGGCGACGTTCAGCCAGAGAAAAAAGCCGCCATCGGGCCGCCGATAGTCGAAATGACCGCCCAGCACCCGGTCGGCGACGTCGAACTTGGCCCGGTAGAGGTCGCGGCTCTCCGCCACATGCGCCTCATCCGCCAGCGCGGCGATGCCGACCCATTGCAGCGGCTCGGGCACCTGCGGCGCGGCGACATTGCGGAACTCGGCGAAGGCCTCGATGAAGCGGGCGTCGCCGGCGCAGAAGCCGCAGCGCAGGCCCGGCAGGCTGGAGCGCTTCGACAGCGAGTTGAAGGCCACCACCCCGGCGAAATCCGGCCCCGCCACCTCAAGAATGCCGGTCGGCGGGGCGTCACCCAGCCAGATCTCGGAATAGCATTCGTCGGCGAACACCATCACCTCATGCGCCCGGCACAGCGCCACCAGCCGCTCGAGATAGGCGCGGGGGGCGATGGTGCCCTGCGGGTTGGCGGGCGAAGCGAAATACAGCGCCACCGACCGGTCGAGCAGTTCCGGGGTCAGCGCGTCGAGGTCGGGCAGCCAGCCGCCATCGGCCGGCAACTTCAGGTCGACGCTGGCGCAGCCGGCCGCCTTCGCCCCCGCGCCATAAGCGGCGTAGAACGGGTTGGGCAGCAGCACCGCCGGCTCGCGGTCGCCGATGCGGGCGCGCTTTTGCGGCGAGAGCAGCCGGCGCGCCATCAGCGCGGCGAAGAACAGCCCCTCGCGCGAGCCGTTGAGCACCAGCACCTCGCGCTCGGCGTCGGGCGCGCGCGCCAGCGCGTAGCGGCGGGCGAACCAGTCGCCGGCGGCGCGACGGAATTCGGGCAGGCCCCTGCCGGCGGGATAGCGGCCGAAGCCGTCGAGATGGTCGGCCAGCACGTCGCCGACAAAGCCCGGCATGGCGTGGCGCGGCTCGCCCACCGCAAGGCTCAGCGCCGGCTTGCCCGGCGCGAGGTCGGCGAGCAGTTCGGTCAGCCGCACGAAGGGCGAGCGCGCGGCCGGCCCCGGATCGGGGCTCGCGGTGGCTGGCCTCGCGGCGGCATCGGGGAAGCGGGCGTCGGGCACGGGAAGCATCTCGCCTCGGCCGCGGGAATGCGGCCTCTCCCGGCACAATAGCGCCGCTGCGGTAAAGGCGTTCTTAACCATGCCGGAGCCGGCGCGGCGCCCGCGCCGGGAACGGGGCCGCGGCGCAAAAGAAAAGACCCCGGCGAATGCCGGGGTCCTGAGGCAGCGGGAGGCTGCGGAACGGGAGGCTGGCGACGGCCAGCCCCGGATCAGCTGTGGTAGGCGCGCTCGCCATGCTCGACGATGTCGAGGCCCTCGCGCTCCTTCTCCACCGACGGCCGCAGGCCGACGATGACATTGACGACATAGTAGAGGATCGCCGAGACCACGCCGCACCACACGATGGTCATCGCCACCGCCTGGAACTGCACCCACACCTGGTGGCCCATCTCGTAGTCGGCGACGCCGGGGCCGCCGAGCGCCGGGGCGACGACGATGCCGGTGCCGAGGGCGCCGACAATGCCGCCGACGCCATGGACGCCGAACACGTCGAGGCTGTCGTCATAGCCGAGCGCGTTCTTGATGGTGGTGCAGAAGAAGAAGCAGATGATCGAGGCGACGAAGCCGAGCACGATCGCGCCGAGCGGGCCGGAAAGGCCGGCCGCCGGAGTGATGGCGACGAGGCCGGCGACCATGCCGGAGATCGCGCCGAGCATGGAGGGCTTGCCCTTGGCCAGCCACTCGATGAGCGTCCAGCCGACGATCGCGCCGGCGGTGGCGACGAAGGTGTTGATCACGGCGAGCGTGGTGCCGGCATTGGCTTCGAGGTTGGAGCCGGCATTGAAGCCGAACCAGCCGACCCACAGGACGCTGGCGCCGACCATGGCGAAGGGCAGCGAGTGGGGAGGCATCAGTTCCTTGCCGTAGCCGGTGCGCTTGCCGATGATGATGCAGCCGACCAGACCGGCGATGCCGGCATTGATGTGCACCACCGTGCCGCCGGCGAAGTCCAGCGCGCCCATGGCGAACAGGTAGCCCTCCGAGAACCACACCATGTGGGCGATCGGGTAGTACACGAACGTCACCCAGAGGATGCAGAACAGCACGATCGCCGAGAACTTCATGCGCTCCGCGAAGGCGCCGATGATCAGCGCCGGGGTGATGGCCGAGAAGGTCATCTGGAACACGATGAAGATGTATTCGGGAATCTTGACATTGGCCGAGAAGGTGTCGGCGAGGCTGTCCGTCGTCACGCCGGCGAGGAAGGCCTTGTCGAAGCCGCCGATGAAGGCGTTGCCGTCGGTGAAGGCGAGCGAGTAGCCGTAGAACACCCAGATCAGCATCATCACCGCGGCGATGACGGTGACCTGCATCAGCACCGACAGCATGTTCTTGGCGCGCACCAGGCCGCCATAGAACAGGGCGAGGCCCGGCACCGTCATGAACAGCACCAGGATGGAGGAGACCATCATCCAGGTGACGTCGCCCTTGTCCACGGTGACGACCGCGGCGGCGGCCTCGGCGGTGGCTTCGGCGCCGGTGGCCGGGTTGTCCTGGGCGAAAGCGGCGGCCGCGAACAGCGCCGTCATCGCCAGCGCAGGCAGGCCCGCGCGTATCCAATTCTTCGTCGTCATGGGTTCAGTGCTCCGTCGCAATCGGAAAATGTCGGGATCAGTGACGCGGGCTCAAAGCGCGTCGGCGTCGGTCTCGCCGGTGCGGATGCGCACGGCCTGGTCGATCGCATAGACGAAGATCTTGCCGTCGCCGATCTGGCCGGTCTTGGCCGAAGTGGTAATGGCGTCGATGACCTTGGAAACCTGATCGGAAGGCACGGCGACCTCGATCTTGAGCTTCGGCAGGAAGCTCACCGCATATTCGGCGCCGCGGTAGATCTCGGTGTGGCCCTTCTGACGGCCATATCCCTTGACTTCCGTGACGGTCAGTCCGTGCACACCAATGCCAGTGAGCGCATCCCGGACTTCCTCAAGCTTGAAAGGCTTGATGATAGCCATGACGATCTTCATGGTTCCTGTCCCCGCTTGGCCCCGAACCGCTGGCGGGGTTCCGGGCGTTTCATGTCGGACTCGGCCAGGCGGATTGTTCCAACCGTTCGGTCAAGCCGACCAGAAAGAATCAATTCGCGTGCCAACCCTGTCAGATCAACGGTTCTTGCGGCCTCGGCCGGAATTCCGCGGCCCTCCACGGCGCGTGCGGGAGCCCTTCCGCCGTGTCGCCGCACGGCCTGCTTGCTCAATTGTTGATCGGCACCCTGCCCCATCCTGAGTCATTGCCGCACAATTGCCATATATAGACTAATTTTTAGGCAACTGCCCGTTATGAAGGCGCTATCGGGCGGATCAGCCCTTCCTGCGCCACCGAGGCGACCAGCCGCCCGGCCCGGTCATAGACCAGCCCGCGCGCCAGCCCGCGGGCGCCCGACGCACTCGGGCTGTCCTGCGCGTAGAGCAGCCAGTCATCGGCGCGAAAGGAGCGATGCAGCCACAGCGCATGGTCGAGGCTGGCCGCCTGCAAGGTCTCGCCGAGCACGCTGGTGTCGTGCAGCACCGTGGTCGCCTCCAGCAGCGTCATGTCGCTGGCATAGGCCAGCACCGCGCGGTGCAGGCCGGCTTCGTCCGGCAGCCGGCCATTGGCGCGGAACCAGACGGCGCGGCGCGGCGCCTCGTGCCGTTCGCCCAGGCCGATCGGCTTGAGCTCGATCGGGCGCGGCCGCAGCCAGTAGTTCCGCACCGGCGCCGGCAGCCGGGCGAGCACGGTCTCGGGGAGTTCGCCGATGCCCGGCACCTCCTCGGGGGCTGGCACCTCCATGTCGAGGTCGAGCTGGTGCTCCAGCCCCGGCTCCTCGCGATGGAACGACACCGACATGATGAAAATCGGCCGTCCGTGCTGGATCGCCACCGCGCGCCGCGTGGCGAAGCTGCGCCCGTCGCGCACCCGCTCGACGTCATAGACGATCGGCACGTTCGGATCGCCGCCGAGCAGGAAATAGGCGTGCATGGAATGGGCGCCCGCCCCTTCCACCGTGCGCTGCGCCGCCACCAGCGCCTGCGCCAGCACCTGCCCGCCGAACACCCGGGTGCGGAACGGCCAGGATTCCGGCGGGTTGTCGCCGCGGAAGAGGTTGTCTTCCAGCCGCTCCAGATCGAGCAGGGCGACGAGTTCGGCGGCGCTGTTGGTCATCGGCGGTCGGCTCCTCGGCTGGCGGCACGGGCGCGGCCTTGATCGCGCTCATTGTCCGGGCTGCGTAGCTAAGGCATAGGATGGCCGGTGCACAATGCGCGGATGGTCGGGAGCGGAGGCGAAAAGCGATGCAGCAGCAATCCATGCGGCCGCGGCGATACGATGCGGTGATGGCGGGCGGCGGGCTCGCCGGCCTGTCCCTCGCGCTGGCGCTGCGGCAGGGGCTGGGGGACGGCGCGCGCTTCGCCGTCGCCGACCCCGCCTCCTCTCGTCCGGCGAGCACGGATCTGCGCGCCTCGGCCATCGCCGCCGGCGCCCGCCGCCTGTTCGAGGCGCTCGGCGTGTGGGAGCGCGTGGCCGGCGAAGCGGAGCCGATCCTCGCCATGGAAATCACCGATTCGAAGCTCGGCGACGCCGCCCGGCCGGTGTTCCTGTCGTTCGACGGCGAGGTGGAGCCGGGCGAGCCCTTCGCCCATATGGTGCCCAATGCGGTTCTGCAGGACGCGATGACGGAGCTGGCCCGCGCGCGCGGCATCGAGCTGCTGCCGACCCGCGTCGCCGGCTTCACCCCCGGCCCGGCCGGCACCGCACTGCGGCTGGCCGATGGCGCGGAACCGGCCGCCTCCCTGCTCGCCGCCTGCGACGGTGCCCGCTCGAAGCTGCGCGCGCTGGCCGGCATCGGCGTCACCGGCTGGTCCTACCACCAGTCGGCCATCGTGATGACGGTCGGCCATGAGCGCCCGCATGGCGGCCGGGCGATCGAGCATTTCCTGCCCGCCGGGCCGTTCGCCCTGCTGCCGCTCACCGGCAATCGCTGCTCCATCGTCTGGACCGAGCCGACCGAGGCCGCCGCGCGCCTGCTCGCTTTGCCCCGTGTGCTGCTGCGGGACGAGCTGGAACAGCGCTTCGGGCTGGAACTCGGCGAAATCGAGATCCTCGACGCGCCGAGGGCGTTCCCGCTCGGCTTCCAGATGGCGCGCGCCTTCATCAGTGATCGCCTCGCGCTGGTGGGCGATGCCGCCCACACCATCCATCCCATCGCCGGCCAAGGCATCAATATGGGCCTGCGCGATGTTGCCGCGCTGGCCGAGGCGGTCACCGACGCCGCCCGGCTCGGCCTCGACATTGGCGGGCCGGACGTGCTGGAGCGCTACCAGCGCTGGCGCCGCTTCGACACGCTGGCCATGGGCGCCGCCACCGACGGGCTCAACCGCCTGTTCGGCATGCGCTCGGACGCGGTGCGCCTCGTGCGCGATGTCGGCCTCGGGCTGGTCGAGCGTCTGCCGGCGCTGAAGTCGTTCTTCATCCGCGACGCCGCCGGCCTCGGCGGCCAGTCGCCGCGCCTGCTGCGCGGGGAAGCGCTGTAGAAACTACCGCGCCGCTTCTTCCTCTGTCAGCGTGCGCGCCTCGTCGGCGAGCAGGATCGGGATGCCGTCGCGGATCGGGTAGGCCAGCCGCGCCGCGCGCGAGACCAGCTCATGGCCCGCCCGGTTGTAGTCGAGCGGCCCCTTGGTGACGGGGCAGACCAGCAGTTCGAGCAGCTTGGGATCGATCTCGTAGCCCGAACGCGCGGCGGGAAACTCGGGGGTGGTGGCCATGGGCAGGGTTCTCGCGATCTCGGCGAACGGATGGATGATATTCCGGCTATATAGCGCAGCAAGCTGACATTCTCACGTCGCCACCGCGCCACCCGCGAGCCTTCGGTCGCCAACAACCCTTCGGTCGCCAACGAGCCATGGATTCTCCTGCCCTCGATCTCGCCCAGGACCCGCGCCTCGACGGCGAGACCCTGCAGCAATGGGTGTTTCGCCGGCTGCGCCGCTCGGTCATGGCCGGCCGCTTCCCGCCCGGCAAGGCGGTGACCATCCGCGGCCTCGCCGACGCGCTCGGGGTGTCCTCCATGCCGGTGCGCGAGGCGCTGCGCCGGCTGGTGGCCGAGCGGGCGCTGGTGCTGCTCGACAATCGCCGCGTCCGGGTGCCGGAAATGACCGCCCGTCGCTTCGAGGAGTTGATGGCGGCGCGCACCCTGCTGGAATGCGAGGCCGCCGCGCGCGCGCTCGCCGGGGCGAACGACGCCTTCATCGCCCGGCTCGACGCGCTCAACGCCGAGTCCGACGCGGCGGTGGAAGCCGGCGACACCGAGGCGATGATCGAGACCAACCTCGCCTTCCATGCCGCGCTCTATGGTGGGCGGGCGGACAATGTGCTGCTGCCGCTGATCGAATCGGTGTGGCTGCAGATCGGCCCGTTCATGCGCATGGCGCTGGCCGACCTGGAGACCCATTACCCCGTGGACCGCCACGCCCAGGCCCTCACGGCGCTGCGGGCGCGCGACGAGCCGGCGCTGCGCCGCGCCATCGAGGCCGACATCCGCGACGGCATCGGCCATCTCCTGGCGCAGTTGGGGTAGGCGGCGCGCCTCCCCCAACGTCATCCACGGGTCAGGCCCGGCGATGACGTCGGGTGAAAACCCGGCCTCAGCCCGTCGCCTTCAGCCGGGCCCCGCCGCGCCGGCGCTCGGCCGCCAGCCGCGCCGCCGCGCCGAAGGCGGTGAAGATGCCGCTGGACAGCTTGTCCTGCCAGAAGCGCCATTCCGGGTGCCACTGGATCGCCATGTTGAAGCCCGGCGCGTCCGGCACCCGGAACGCCTCGATGGTGCCGTCGGCCGCCTGCGCCTCCACCACCACGTCCGGCGCCAGCCTCGCCACGCCCTGGCCGTGCAGCGAGTTCACCCGCCAGCTTGTCGCCCCGGCGAGGCTCGCCAGCAGCCCGTCGGCGGCCAGCATCACCTCGTGCGCCGGGGCGTACTGGCCCTCGATGTCGAGGCCGGAATCCTCCCGGTGGTCGAAGCGGCCGGGCTGCTCGTAAAGCTTCTGGAACAGCGTGCCGCCCAGCGCCACGTTCATTTCCTGGAACCCCCGGCACACCCCGAACAGCGGCACGCCGCGCTCCAGCGCCGCGCGGATCAGCGGCAGCGAAATGTCGTCGCGGTGCGGGTCGGCCGGCAGCGGCGGGTCGTGCGGCAGATCGCCATAATGCTGTGGCCCGACATTGGAGGGGCTGCCCGGCAGGAACAGCGCGTCGACCGTATCGAGGATCTCCTCCACCACCGCGCGCTCGGGCGCCATGTCGGCATCCACCGCCGAGACAGTGCCGGGAAGGAGCACCGGCATCGCCTGCGCGCCGCGCGCGACGGCGTAGATGTATTTCTCCGTGACGCCATGGACGATGTGGCCGCCGAGGGCCTTCACGTCGCTGATCACACCGATGACTGGACGCATGATGTCTCCCGCACTGTGCCCGCCAGATGTGGGCCCGCGCCCCGGCGGCTGTCAACGGCGGTTCCGCGCGCGCCCGCCCTGCATCCGGCGCGGGGGCCGGCGGCGCCGGCCCGCGCCGTGCCGTCGACAGCACGGCGTCGACGCTTGCGGTCGCCCCTCCGCCCGCATTAGAACGCGCGGGCTCCCTTCCTCCCGCACCGGCCGCGACCGTCCCATGACAGCCCACACCTCTGCCCCGCTTTCGCGCGACGACCTCCTCGCCCGGCTGGACGAACTCGGCATCGCCACACGCACGGTCGAGCACCCGCCGCTGTTCACGGTGGAGGATTCGCAGGCGCTGCGCGGCGACATCGCCGGCGGCCACACCAAGAACCTGTTCCTCAAGGACAAGAAGGGCAATCTCTTCCTCGTCGTGGTCGAGGAGGAGACGCGGGTCGATCTCAAGAGCCTGCACGGCCCGCTCGACGCCGCCGGCAAGCTCTCCTTCGGCAGCGCCGAGCTGCTGGAAGAGGTGCTCGGGGTGAAGCCCGGCGCGGTCACCGCCTTCGGCCCGGTCAACGATGTCGCGGGCCGCGTCACCGTCGTGCTCGACGCCGGGCTGATGGCCCATGACGAGATCAACTGCCACCCGCTGGTCAACACCGCCACCACCACCATCCGCCGCGACGACCTGGTGCGCTTCCTGCGCGCCACCGGCCACGAGCCGCTGATCCTGCCGGTGCCCCGCCGCGGCGAGGCGGGCGAGGCGCCGGCGCCCGCGGGGTGAGCGCCGCCCCGTTGCATTCACGACGGCACGGACCATCTTAGAGCGCGAGTACGCGCACCCATTGCGAGGACGACAGATGTTGCTGAACCAGCCCTCCTCTCCCGCCGCCAATGGCGACGATGTGGTGATCGACGTCACCACCCAGAGCTTCATGAAGGAGGTCGTCGAGGAATCGCGCCTGCGTCCGGTGCTGGTCGATTTCTGGGCTCCGTGGTGCGGCCCCTGCCGCCAGCTCACCCCGGTCATCGAGAAGGTGGTGCGCGCCGCCAAGGGCAAGGTCCGCCTCGCCAAGATGAATACCGACGATCACCCCGCCGTGGCCCAGCAGCTCGGCATCCAGTCGCTGCCCACCGTCTATGCCTTCGTCAACGGCCAGCCGGTCGACGGCTTCATGGGCGCGCAGCCGGAGACCCAGGTCAAGGCGCTGGTGGACAAGCTGGTCGCGGCCTCCGGCGGCGGCAACGACACCGCCGACATCCTCGCCAGCGGCGAGGCGGCGCTGGCCGAGGGCGACCTCGTCGGGGCGGCGGAGATCTTTGCCGCCGTGCTGGGCGAGGAGCCGGCCAATCTCGCCGCCATCGCCGGCCTCGCCCGCACCGAGCTGGCCGCCGGCAACCTCGAACAGGCCAAGGCCACCCTCGCTCTGGCGCCCGAGGCCGGCGCCACCGACAGCGCCCTCGCCGCCGTCCGCGCCGCCATCGAGCTGGAAGAGGCCGCGGCCGCGCTGGGCGACGTGAAGGAACTGGAGGCGAAGGTCGCCGCCAATCCGCTCGACCATCAGGCCCGCTTCGACCTCGCGGTGGCGCTCAGCGCCCGCGGCAAGCGCGAGGAGGCGCTGGACCATCTGCTGTCCATCGTGCGCAAGGACCGCACCTGGAACGATGACGGCGCGCGCAAGCAATTGGTGCAGTTCTTCGAGGCGTGGGGCCCGACCGACGAGCACACCCTTGCCGGCCGCCGCCGGCTGTCCTCTCTGCTGTTTGCCTGAGCCTCCGCCCCGCGCGGGCGCGAGACCTGTTGCAACGCGCCACCCCCCGCAAGGAACGCAATGGCGATCAACAATCCCTACACGGCCCCGTCCGAGCTGGCGTCCATCATCCCGCTCTTCCCGCTCGAGGGGGCGCTGCTGCTGCCGCGCTGCCAGCTGCCGCTCAACGTGTTCGAGCCGCGCTATGTCGCCATGATCGACGCCGCGCTGGCCGGTAACCGGCTGATCGGCATCATCCAGACCGCCCCGGAGCCGGCGGCCCTCTCCGTGCCGGGCGCGCCGGAGATCGTCGGCGTCGGCTGCGTCGGCCGCATCACCGAGATCGCCGAGAGCGGCGACGGGCGCTACCTGCTCAACCTCAGCGGCATCGCCCGCTTCAGGGTGGTGGCAGAAGTCGATTCCGGCACCCCGTTCCGGCAGGCCCGGGTCGATTACGAGCCGTTCCGCGACGATTTCACCCCCAATGCCGGCGCCGAGGGGGTCGACCGCGGCACGCTGCTGCGCACGCTGGCCGACTATCTCGACGCCAACCGGCTGGAAGCCGACTGGAAGAGCATCAAGGACGCGCCCAACGAGGCGCTGGTCAACGCCCTCGCCATGATGGCCCCCTTCGGCCCGCGCGAGAAGCAGGCGCTGCTGGAGGCGCCGAGCCTCGCCTCGCGCGCCGAGATGCTGATCGCCGTCACCCAGATGACCATGGCCCGCACCGGCGGCGAAGGCGACGGCACGCTGCAATAGCCCCCGTGTCCCGGACGCCTGAAGCGAAGCGGAAGGCGAGCCGGGACCCCGCGCAAGACGCTTCGGCGTAAACCTCTTCGCAGCCACGACGGTTCCCGGCCCCCTGTGCCCCGGGACAGCACCGGGGGGATGAGGGTGGATGTGGGGAAACGCCCCCTATTCCGCCGCCAGGGGCGGGCGCGGGGTCGAGTGCGGGCCGGCATCGACAGCGTGGAGGCCGGGCCGCGCCACCGGGGCCTGCTCGTCCGGTTCGTCCCGCGCGCCGATGAAGCGGCCGAAGATCCGCACCATCAGCCGGCCCAGATCGTCCATCAGCGTGAACACCGCCGGCACGAACACCAGCGAGAGCACGGTGGAGGCGATCAGCCCGCCGATCACCGCGATCGCCATGGGCGAGCGGAAATCGGCGCCTTCGCCAAGGCCGATGGCGGAAGGCATCATGCCGGCGACCATGGCGATGGTGGTCATCACGATCGGCTGGGCGCGCTTGCGGCCGGCCTCGATCAGCGCGGTGGTGCGGTCGACCCCCGCATGCACCGCCTCGATGGCGAAGTCGACCAGCAGGATCGCGTTCTTGGTGACGATGCCCATCAGCATCAGGAAGCCGATCACCACCGGCAGCGTCATCGCGTTGTTGGTCAGCAGCAGGGCGATGAAGGCGCCGCCCACCGACAGCGGCAGCGCGATCAGGATGGTGATCGGCTGCAGCACATTGGCAAACAGCAGCACCAGCACCGCTAGCACCATCATCACGCCGGCGCCCATGGCGGTGGCGAAGCCGCCAAACACCTCGCCCATGATCTCGGCATCGCCGGATTCCGTCAGCACCACGCTGGCCGGCAGGTTCTTGGCGCCGGGAAGCGCATAGACCTCCGCCAGCGCCTCGCCGAGCTGGGTGTCGCCGGCGAGGTCGGCCTCGATGGCGACGCGGCGGGCGCGGTCGTAGCGGTCGAGGCTGGAAGGCCCGGTGCCGAACGAGATGTCCGCCACCGCCGAGAGCGGCACCGAGGCGCCGGCGGCGGTGCGCACCTTCAGCGTCTCGAAGGTGGAGAGGTCGCCGCGCGCCGCTTCGTCGAGCTGCACCCGGATCGGCACCTGGCGGTCGCCGGCGGAGAACTTGGCAAGGTTCTGCGACACGTCGCCGAGAGTGGCGATGCGCACCGTCTGGGCGATGTCGGACACCGAGACGCCGAGTTCCGCCGCCTCGGCCAGCTTCGGCACCACCCGCAGCTCCGGGCGCTCCAGCGCCGCCGAGGTCTGCACGTTGGACAGGCCCTTCACCTGCTCGCGGATCTCGCGTTCCAGCTCCAGCGCCGTCGCCTCCACCTGGGCGCCGTCGGAGCCGGAGAGGATGACGGTGAATTCGCGCCCGCCCGGGCCGGCGCCGCCGGAGGCGCCGAAATTGAAGCGCAGGTCGGGAATCCGCGCGATCTCCTCGCGCAGCCGCATCTCGAACTGCTTCTGCGTCTCCTCGCGCTCGGCGCGCGGCACCAGATTGACGATGACCGTCGCCTTGCGCACCTCGCCGGCGCCGTCGGCCGGGCCACCGGTGGAGCCGGAACCGGCGGTGGCGAAGACGCTGGCGACCTCGGGCTGCGCCTTCAGCTTCGCCGTCACCTCGTCCACCACCCGCCGCGTCGCCTCCAGCGTCGCCCCCGGCGGCAGTTCCAGCGCGATCACCGAGCGCGACACGTCGGAATTGGGAATGAAGCCGGAGGGCAGCAGCGTGGACAGCCACATCGAGCCGATGAACAGCAGGATGCCGGCCGCGACGGTGAGGAAGCGGTGGCGGATCGAGCGGTGCAGCAGCCCGACATAGAACCGCATCAGCAGGCTGTCGGGCGTCTCGCGATGGCCGTGGTCGCGCAGGAAATAGGCCGCCAGCATCGGGGTGAGCAGCCGCGCCACCAGCAGCGAGAACAGCACCGCCACCGCCACCGTGATGCCGAACTGGCGGAAATACTGGCCGGCGATCCCGCCCATGAAGCTGACCGGCAGGAACACCGCCACGATGGTCAGCGTGGTCGCCACCACGGCGAGGCCGATCTCGTCGGCGGCGTCGATGGCGGCGCGGTAGGGCGACTTGCCCATGCGCATGTGGCGCACGATGTTCTCGATCTCGACGATGGCGTCGTCGACCAGGATGCCGGTCACCAGCGTGACGGCGAGCAGGCTCACCCCGTTCAGCGAGAAACCGAGCATGTCCATCACCCAGAAGGTGGGCAGGATGGAGAGCGGTATCGCCGTCGCCGAGATGACGGTCGCCCGCCAGTCGCGCAGGAACAGCATCACCACGATCACCGCCAGCACCGCGCCTTCGATCAGCGTGTGCATGGCGGAGGTGTAGTCCGCCTGCGTGTACTTCACGGTGGAATCGATCATGGTGATCGCGACGTCGGGGTGGCGCGCCTCCAGCGCGCGCAGCGCCGCCTCCGCCGCGTCCGCCACCACCACATCGGAGAAGCCCTTGGCGCGGTAGACGCCGAAGGCCACCACCGGCTTGCCGTCGAGCCGGGCGAAGATGCGCGGCTCGGCCGCCCCGTCGGTCACCGAGGCGAGATCGGCGAGGCGCACGTGACGAGACGATCCGCCCTCGCTTGCGGGCAGCGCGATGCGGGTCTCGGCGAGGTCGGCCACCGTGGTGGCGCCGCCCAGCGTGCGCACGGATTGCTCCTGCGTGCCGATCTCGCCGCGGCCGCCGGCAAGGTCGACATTGGTGGCGGCGAGCTGGCGGTTGACGTCCGCCGCCGTCACGCCCAGCGCCGCCAGCTTGTCGGGGTCGAGCGAGATGCGGATCTCGCGGTCGACGCCGCCCTCGCGCTTCACCTGCGCCACGCCGCGCACGCCCTGCAAGGCGCGGATCACCGTGTCGTCGACGAACCAGGAGAGCTCCTCCGGCGTCATCGCCGGCGCCGAGGCGGCATAGGTGACGATGGCCATGCCCTCGACATCGACGCGCTGCACCAGCGGTTCCTCGATATCCTGCGGCAGGTCGGTGCGCACCTTGGTCACCGCGTCGCGCACGTCGTTCACCGCGCGGTCGACCTGCGTCTCGAGCTGGAACTCGACCACGGTGAGCGAGGTGCCCTCGGTGATGGCGGAGCTGATGTGCTTCACCCCCTGCACGCCCGCCACCGAGGTCTCGATGATCTTGGTCACCTGCGATTCGAGCTCGCTCGGCGCCGCCCCCGGCTGGGTGATGGTGACGGAGACGATCGGCACGTCGATGTTCGGCATGCGGGTGATCGGCAGCCGGTCGAAGGTGTAGAGGCCGATCGCGGTCAGCACCACGAACAGCACGATCGAGGGCACCGGCTTGCGGATCGCCCAGGCGGAGATGTTGAGAGCCATCAGACGCCGCCCTTCGCGGTCTCGGTCGGCAGCGGCACCGGCGTCACCCGGTCGCCGTCGCGCAGGAAGCCGGCGGCGCGGGCGACGACGCTCTCGCCCTCGCGCACCCCTTCGGCGATCTCGACGAAGCCATCGCCCTTGAGCCCGATGGACACCGGGCGGTGCCGCACCGTGTCGCCCTCGACCACCAGCACGAACGCGCCTTCGGGCGCGAACTGCACCGCCGATTGCGGCAGCGCGACGCCGTCATGGCGGGCGATCTCGATGACGCCGCGCGCATAGGCGCCGGGGCGCAGGCCCGGATCGTCCGGCAGCGCCACCGCGACGCGGGCGAGGCGCGTGGCCGGGTCCACCTTGGCGCCCACCAGCCGCACCGAGCCGTCGAGCGGTGCGTCGAAGCCGGCCGGCGTCACCGCCACCTTCAGCCCGGGCGTCACCCGCGGCAGCGCGGATTCGGGCACTTCGGCGTCGAGGTCGATGGCGCCGTCCTTGACGATGCGGAACAGCGGCTCGGCATTGGCGGACAGGACGATGGCGCCGATGCGGGCCGAACGCGCCGAGACGATGCCGGCCTGCGGCGCCTTGATCTCGGTACGGGCGAGCCGCACCTCGATCTCGTCGCGGGTGGCCTTGATCTGCGCCGCCTCGGCCTCGGCGGCCGTCACCATCTCCTGCGCCGCCGTCACCTGCGCGCTGGAGACCTTCACCGCGCGCTCGCGCTGGTCCAGCACCTCCTGCGAGGTGGCGCCGGTCTTGATCAGGGTGCGCGCGCGCTCCACCGCGGCTTCCGCCTCGGTCAGCTGCGCCAGCATCTGCTGCAGCTGCGCCTTCTGCTGGGCGATGGAGGCCTGCGCCTTGGCGGCGTTGGCGGTGTTCTGGGCGAGCAGCGTCTCCAGCATGTCGCGCGACAGCCGGGCCAGCACCTGGCCCTGCTCCACCCGGTCGCCCTCTTCGACCAATATGTCGGTGATCTGGTAGCCGTCGATCTGCGGCCCGACCATGATCTCCTCGCGCGCCACCAGCGTGCCGGTGACGGGCAGGTTCTCCACCACCTCGCGGCGCGCGGCCGGCACCACGGTGATGGTGATGCCCTTGACCTCGTTCGGCGACGGCAGCGCGACCTCCGCCTGCGCCGGCTCCGACAGGCTCAGCCCGGCGGCGATGCGGTCGCGGAAGGCATAGCCGGCAAGGCCCACGACCACGGCGGTCATGGTGAGGGCGAGCGTCACGCGCCCGCGCAGGGATGGCGGCTTCACGGTCATGGTGTGCGGTCCGGGGAAAGAGGGGGCGTCGCGGCGGGCGCCAGCATGCGGGCGATGAGGCCGGCCAGCGCCGGCATCATCTGGACCAGCGGCAGGCCGGGCTCGAAGCTGTTGCGCAGCACCAGCCCGTCGCCGATGGCATTGAGCATCAGCATGGCGATGTCGGGGTCGATCGAGGCGTCGATCTCGCCCCGCGCCTGCGCGGCGACGAAATGGGCGCGGATCGCCGCGTTCATCTCGTCCTCGACGGCATCGAAGGTCGGCTTCAGCGCCGGGTTGCGCGCCGCCTCGGCGTAGATCTCCGGCCCGAGTTCCAGGCACACCATCGGCGTCTGGCCGCCGAACATCACTTCGGCCATGCGGGCCAGCCCGTCGACGAAACTGGGCGCGCTCTCCAGCAGTGCGAGGCAGTTCATCCGCATCGCCCGCTCCTCGTCCACGATGGCGATGATGATCGCCTCCTTGGACGGGAAATAGCGGTACAGCGCGCCCGGGCTCATGCCGGCTTCGGCGCAGATCTGCTGCATCGAGGTGCCGTGGAAACCGGCGCGGGTGAAGCAGGCAATGGCGGCGTCCAGCACCCGCCGGCGCGGATCGCGGCGCGCCCCGACGGCCGGCTCGGCGCCCGAATCCGGCACGGCTTCGGCCGGACCGGCACGGCGCGGCGACGCCGGCTTTGCGGCCGGTTTGGCAGGCGGCTTGGCCGATTGGAAGCGGGGGGTGAGCGCGGGCATGCACTTTCCATCTCTGGAGCGAACGTTCGTTCGCATTTAGACACGCGCCGAGAACGAGTCAAGAACGAACGTTCGTTCTCAACGTGTCCAAAGGTCATATACGTGGGGAGGTCCGTGGCGACCGGGCGGCCGGGCGACCGGCGGTTCGACCTTATTCCGCCATCGCCACCAGTGGCTGGAACTCGCGCACCACCTGTTCATAGACCGGGCGCTTGAACGGGATGATCAGTTCCGGGGTACGCTCCAGCAATTCCCAGCGCCAGGCGACGAATTCCGGCTTGTGATGGCCCCCGCCGGGATGGTGGACATCGATCTCGTCGTCCGCGCCGGTAAAGCGCAGCGCGATCCATTTCTGCTTCTGCCCGCGATAGCGCCCCTTCCAGGCCTGCCGCGCCAGCGGCTCGGGCAGGTCGTAGCCGAACCAGTCGGCGGCGGCGGCCAGCGGCTCCACCGAGGAGACGTTGGTCTCCTCATAGAGTTCGCGCAGCGCCGCCTCTTCCGGGTTCTCGCCCTCGTCGATGCCACCCTGCGGCATCTGCCAGGAATGCTGCCCGTCGACCTGCTCCGGGCCGCCGACACGCTGGCCGAGGAAGACCAGCCCCTCGGAATTGACGAGCACCACACCCACGCAGGGACGGTAGGGAAGCTGGTCGAAAGGGATCATGAAGCCACCGTCGGAGTTGGAACGCACGCGTCGGCACGATCATAGGCGAGGATGGCATCCCTGCGTAGGCCGCCGTGGCGGTCACCCGCTCACGGGGTTAACGTGGTCGCCTCGCCCTCGCCCCCGCCGGCGAAATGCGCCGCGTCGGCGGTGTCGAGCGGGCTGGTCCGCGACATCACCTCGCGGCGCCCGGTGGCGCCGTCGAAGACGGTGATGCTGTCGTCATCGTCGGGCCCGAGGCTCGGCCGCAGCGTCGGCATGTCGGCGGCGACGCCCATGGTCGGGAACCCGTCATCCCCATGCGCGAAGGGCGCGGCCTGCGGGGCGAGCGGCTCGCCGGGCCGGAAGGCGTAGGCGGCCACGGCGAGGCTGACGACCGACAGCGCCACCACTCCGAAGAAACCGACCGCCGCGTAATGGCGCGCGCTGTCGCGTCCGTCGTCATGGCCGGGCAGCGTCGCGCCGGACGGGAGTGGCTCCGGCGAACCGGAAGTCAGCCCGGAGGAAGCGTTGCGGGATTCGGTCACGCTGTTCATGGCCGCCTTTGTCGCCGCCGACCAAGGCGGGATCGCGGCAGAAACGGGCAGACGCGGCGGCAGTGCGAAAAAGCGAGGGCCCGCTCTCGTCGAGAGCGGGCCCTGTTGCCTCGATGACACAGGCAGCGGCAAACCCGCCGCCGTGCCTGGTCGCTGCGGTGCCCGGTCGCCGTCAGTTCGGGACGGCGGCCTTGGGGTCGGCCGGGTAGGCGGCGTTCTTCTGCACGCCCTCGATCAGGTCGATCGCCAGCTTGAGCTGGGTGTCGTCCTTCGGCTCCGGCGGCACATAGGCCGGCGAGCCGGTCTGCTCGTCGTCGCCATTCTTCAGATGGCCCTTCAGCGAGGCCTCGCCGCGCGTGGTCTCGACGCCGGCGGCCTCGGCCTTCTCCTTCACGTCCTGCGGCACGTCCTGCACCAGCTCGATATCGGGCTTGATGCCCTTGGCCTGGATCGAGCGGCCGGACGGCGTGTAGTAGCGCGCCGTGGTCAGCTTGATCGCGGCATTGCCGGAAACCGGAATCACCGTCTGCACCGAGCCCTTGCCGAAGGAGAGCGAGCCGAGCACGGTGGCGCGCTTGTGGTCCTGCAGGGCGCCGGCGACGATTTCCGAGGCCGAGGCCGAGCCGCCATTGACCAGCACGATGATTGGCTTGCCCTCGGCGAGGTCGCCCGGCCGCGCGTTGCGCCGCTCGGTCTGCTCGGGGTCGCGCCCGCGGGTGGAGACGATCTCGCCACGGTCGAGGAAGGTGTCGGAGACGTCGATCGCCTGGTCCAGCAGCCCGCCCGGATTGTTGCGCAGGTCGATGATGAAGCCCTTGAGCTTGTCCTCGCCGATCTGCTTGGTCAGGTCGGCCACCGCCTTCTTCAGGCCTTCGCCGGTCTGCTCGCTGAACGAGGTGATGCGGATATAGCCGATATTGTCGTTCTCGACCCGGGCGCGCACCGACTTGATGTTGATGATGTCGCGGGTGATCGACAGTTCGATCGGCTTGTCCTGGCCCTTGCGGACGATGGTCAGCTTGATCGGGGTGTTGACGGCGCCGCGCATCTTGTCGACGGCCTGGTTCAGGGTCATGCCCTTCACCTCCTCGCCGTCGAGCTTGGCGATGAGATCGCCGGCCTGCACGCCGGCCTTCGCCGCCGGGGTGTCGTCGATCGGGGCGACCACCTTGACCAGCCCGTCCTCCATCGTCACCTCGATGCCGAGCCCGCCGAACTGGCCGCGGGTCTGCACCTGCATGTCGCGGAAATCCTTCGCGTCCATGTAGGTCGAGTGCGGATCGAGCGAGGACAGCATGCCGTTGATGGCGGCCTCGACCAGCTTCGAATCCTCCGGCTTCTCGACGTAGTCGGCGCGCACGCGCTCGAACACGTCGCCGAACAGGTTCAGCTGGCGATAGGTGTCCGAGGCGGCCGCCATCGCCTGGGTCGGCTGAAGCAGCAGCCGCGGCTGGGTGGCACCGACCGCGATCAGGGCGCCGGCCGCCGCACCGAAGAGAAATACTGACGTCCTACGCATCATCCGCGTACCTTCTCGCTTTCGCTCGTCGCCCACCATGGCGTTGGATCGATCGAGTTTCCATCCTTGCGGAACTCGACGTAGAGAATGGGTTGGGCGGTTCCAAGGCCGGCCGACGACACGAGCTGGGGACCGCGCCCCATCACCCCCACCGGCTCGCCGGACAGCACGAACTGACCCAATTCCACAGTGATCTTATCCATTCCTGCCAAGAGAATATGGTATCCGCCGCCGGCATTGATGATCAATAGTTGTCCGTAGGAGCGGAAAGGCCCGGCATAGACCACCCAGCCATCGCTCGGCGAGGCTACCTGGGCCTCGATGCGGGTGCCCAGCGACATGCCTTTTTCCTGGCCGCCATAGCCGTCCTCGGCGCCGAATGCCTTCAGCACCGCCCCGCCGACCGGCATCGGCAGCAGCCCCTTGGCGTCCTCGAACGGCACGCCGGGGGCCAGCCGGCCGGGGTTCTGCAAGGCCGCCAGCCGGTCGGCCGGCCCTTGCCCGGCTTGCGTTTGCGCCGCATCCTGGGCCGCCTTGCGGGCGGCCGAGACCTCGGTCTCCATGCGTTCCATCAGCTCGCGCACATTGCCCGCCTCGGCGGCCAGCGCGGCGGCACGGGTCTTCTCCTCCTGCAGCGCCGCCTCGCCCTGCCGCAGCGACTTCTTCTTCTCCTCGATCAGCGCCGCGGTGCGCTGGCGCTCACCGGCGAGGGAGAGTTTCAATTCTGCGAGAGCGTCGCGTTCGCGGGCGCTGTCCTGCCTCACCCGCTCCTGCGCGGCGAGTTCGCTGGCCAGCAGGTCGGTCTCGGCCTTCAGCTCCGGCAGCACGGCGCCGAGCAGCATGGCGGAGCGGATCGACTGCAGCGCGTCGTCCGGGCGCACCAGCAGCGCCGGCGGCGGCCGGCGGCCGAGCCGCACCAGCCCGCCCAGCACCTCGGCCAGCACGGCGCGGCGGGCGTCGAGCGATTCCCGGATGTCGTCCGCCTCGCGGCCGAGCTGGAGCAGGCGCTGCTCGCTGACGTCGAGCTTGGCCTCGGTCTCGCGCACCCGTATCGCGGTGTCGAGCAGGGCCTCGTTCAGCTTGGCGCGGTCGCCCTCCAGCGCCTTCACCTCGGAGGCGAGGCGCTGCTGGGCGGCGGTCGACTGCTTCAGCTCGGCGTCGAGCTGTTCGATGCGCTGTTTCGGCGCCGGCTGGTTCCCGGCATCTGCGGGCGCGGGCGTCTGGGCGCGGGCGGGCGCCGCCCCGAGCCCCGCCATCCACAGCGCGGCGGCCAGCAGCGCGGCGCCGGCGCGGAGGCGCAGGTGTCGGCGGGTCGGCGAAGCGGTGCGGCGCGCGGGCATCGGACTAGGAGGGGCCGGCATGGTTAAGGTGAGGTTAGCGCCGGGCGCCCCTCAGGCCTTGTGATAGGGGTGGCCTGCGAGGATCGTCGTCGCGCGGTAGATCTGCTCGGCCATCATGACGCGGACCAGCTGGTGGGGAAAGGTGGCGCGGCCGAAGGCGATCAGGCGGTCGGCGCGCCCGCGCACCGCCTCGCTCAGCCCGTCCGCCCCGCCGATGACGAAGGTGAGCTGGCGCGCGCCGTAGTCGCGCAGCGCGGCGAGATCGGCGGCGATCTGCTCGCTGGTCATCTCCGCCCCGCGCGGGTCGAGCGCCAACACCGCCCCGGCCTCGGGCAGCGCGGCGATCAGGCCCGCGCCCTCGTCGGCCATGCGGTCCTCGGGGCGGCGGGCGGCGCTCTCATGGATCTCGATCACATCGGGGCCGGAGAGGCCGAGCGACCTTCCGCCCTTGCCGGCGCGGTCGAGATAGCGCGCGCACAATTCTCTCTCGGGACCGGCCTTGAGCCGGCCCACGGCAACGATCAGCAGACGCAAGACGCTGTCAGCCGCGCGTCATCTTCGCCGGACCGCCGGGCACGGCGGCCGACCACATCTTCTCGATGTTGTAGAACCCGCGCACTTCCGGCTGGAAGACGTGGACGATGACATCGCTCGCATCGATCAGCACCCAGTCGCAGGCCGGCAGGCCCTCGACGCGCACGCCCTTGGCGCCAAGGCCCTTGAGCGCCTCGACGAGGTGCTCGGCGATGGCGCCGACATGGCGCTGGGAGCGGCCGGAGGCGACGACCATATAGTCGGCGATGGTCGTCTTGCCGCGCAGTTCGATGGACACGACGTCCTCGGCCTGGTCATCATCGAGACGGGCGAGAACGAGGGCGAGCATCTCCTCGGCGTCGAAGCGCGCGTCGGAGACAGGTGCAGTCGCCGGGCTGGTGTCGGCCGCTGCAAGCGCCATGATGGACAGGGGTCCTGATCCTCTCGTCATATCCGCACAGGCGGACCTTCCGCCCCGTGCCTGGGCGTTAAGGATAATGCGGATGGGGCCGATCTTCAACCGGGGGGTGGAGAGGGGAAGCAGGATGGCGGGTCGCCCGCCTGGGGCAAGACGCGCAGTGGGCGAGACGCTGGCGCTCCGCGTCACCGGCCCCCATGGCCGCCGGTGCGCGCCGGCTATCCCATGGAGGGCGTCATCGGCGTGCTCGGCTCGGGCGCGACACGGTGCTCGCTCGAAGCGGTGGGCGCGGATTGCTCCGCCTCGTGCCGGACGGCGAGGCCGTCGATCGAACGAAGCGCCGGCACGGCGAAGTCGGTGAAGGCCCGCACCACCGGGCGCATGAAGCGGACAGAGGGATAGGCGAGGAACGCCTCCGTCGGCCGGACCTCGTAATCGGGCAGAATGCGGACGAGGCGGCCCTCGGCCAGTTCGTCGGCAACCAGCAGCCGCTGCACCGGGCCGGCGGCATGGCCGGACACCAGCGTGGAGGCGATGACCTCGGCGCTGTTGGTGCGCAGCACCGGGGTAACCGGGACATCCACCATCGCGCCCGTGCTGTGGCGCAGGGAGAGCAGGTCGCGCGGCGCCGGCAGCCGCGCACCGATGACGACGCCGGCCTGCGAAAGCTGGCCCAGATCCTCGATCGGACCGCGCCGCGCCAGATAGGACGGCGCGGCGACAAGGATGCGCTCGATCCAGCCGAGATGGCGAATGATGAGATTCTGGCCGGAGGGCCGGCCATAACGTAGCGCCAGGTCGAAATTCTCGTAGATCAGGTCGATGTCGCGATTTTCCAGGATCAGGTCCACCGCCACCGCCGGGTGCTGGCGCTGAAACGCCATCACGAGGCCATGGACATGCTTGGCGCCGATGCAGGTGGGCGCATGAATGCGCAAATGGCCCTCGATCGCGCCCATGTCGCGCCGCACGCCCTCGAGCGCCGCATCGATGGTGATCAGCGCCTCGTGGCTGCCCTCATAGAGCGCCTGCCCCTGCGCGGTTGGCCGCACGACACGGGAGGATCGCTCCAGCAGCCGGGCGCCGACATGGCGTTCGAGATTGCGCAGGTGCTTGGTCACCGCGGGTTGCGAAATGCCGAGATCGCGCGCGGCGGCGGTGACGGAGCCACGCTCGACGGTGCGGACGAAGGCGCGCAGGGCGATGGCAAGGTCCATTCCATATCCAACGGCTATGATGTGTATTCCACTATAACCAATAGACGTAGTGCTTGCCAGCTGGCTTGATCCCCGCCGCTTCGGGCAGGATGGGAAGACAGATGAGACTCACGAGACGGGCGGCCCTGGCGGGACTGCCCTTTGCGCTGGCGGCGTGCACAAGGCCGGATAGGCCACGCCTGGACAACGCCGCGTCGCAGTTCGGCTCGCCCTTTTTGTCGATGTACGCGCCCATCGACACCGAACCCTTTCCCATTCCGGCGATCGAGCCGGATCAGGTCGCGCCCGAGTTCCTGCGTCGCGAAGTGAGCTACCGCACCCGCGAGCAGCCGGGCACCATCGTCGTCGACCCGGCGGAGCGCTATGCCTATCTCGTCCTCGAACACGGACGGGCGCTGCGCTACGGCATCGGCGTCGGCAAGGAGGAAGGCTTCAACTTCCGCGGCGAGGCGATCATCGCGCGCAAGGCGGAATGGCCGGGCTGGCGCCCCACGCCGGACATGATCAAGCGCGAACCGGAACGTTACGGCCCGTTGCGCGAAGGGCTTCCCGGCGGCAGCGGCAACCCGCTGGGCCCGCGCGCGCTCTATCTCTACCGCAACGGCCGCGACACCTATTACCGGCTGCACGGAACGGTGGAGCCCTGGACCATCGGAACCATGGTCTCCTCCGGCTGCGTCCGGCTGCTCAACCAGGACATCATCGATCTCTACCGGCGCGTTCCCGTCGGAACCCGCGTCGTGGTGCTGCCGGCGGGCGCGGCCCCGGCGTGAGGCGCGGTCCGGCCTCACGCGTTCCCCCTCACCCCCCTTCCCTCAACCGCGTCGACGACAGCGGCGATTTCAGCCCGTGCAGAAAAACCCAGGCCGGCGGGCGCATCGTTGCCAGCGCGCCGGCCTCGCTCTCGCGCACCCGCCGGCGGGCCAGCGCGGTGGCGGCGGGGCTGGCCATGGCGGGGAAGGTGCAGCCGGGGCGGTCGATCACCGCGATCGGCACACGCGCGGCGATGTCGCGCCAGTGCTGCCAGCGGTGGAACGAGGCGAGGTTGTCCGCCCCCATCAGCCAGACGAAATGCACGCGGGGAAAGCGCCGCACCAGCGCGTCCACGGTGTCGTAGCTGAAGCGGGTGCCGAGCCCGGCCTCCAGCCCGGTCGGCAGCAGCGCCGGGTGGGCCGCCACCGCGCGCGCCTGCGCCAGCCGCGCGGCCAGCGGGGGCAGAGCGCGGTTGTCCTTCAGGGGGTTGCCGGGCGTCACCAGCCACCACACACGGTCGAGCCGCAGCTTTTTCAGCGCCAGCAGGCTGGCGGCGCGGTGCGCCTCATGCGCCGGGTTGAAACTGCCGCCATAGAGCCCGATGCGCATGCCCGGCGCCAGCGGGGGAATGCGGGCGAAGGGCGCGGGCGGTGCCGCGCCGGAGCCCCGCACCCCGGCCCTCTCCCCGGCGGGGAGAGGGGGAGCGTCGGCGCCCTCGCTCACGGCCGGATCTGGCCGGTGCCGCGCACGCGGTATTTGAACGAGGTGAGCTGCTCCGCGCCCACCGGGCCGCGCGCGTGCATGCGCCCGGTGGCGATGCCGATCTCGCCGCCGAAGCCGAATTCGCCGCCATCGGCGAACTGGGTCGAGGCGTTGTGCACCACGATGGCGGAATCGACCTCATTGAGGAACCGCTCGGCCACCGCCGCATCCTCGGTCAGGATGGCGTCGGTGTGGTGCGAGCCATGGGCCTCGATATGGTCGATGGCGGCGCCCACCCCGTCCACCAGCTTCACCGCGATGACGGCGTCGAGATATTCGGTGCGCCAGTCCTCGTCGGTGGCCGGCGTCACCCGCTTGTCCACCGCCTGGGTGGCGGCGTCGCCGCGCACCGCGCAGCCGCCGTCGAGCAGCATGGTCACCAGCGGGGCGAGCAGGCGGGCGGCATCGGCGCGGTCGACCAGCAGCGTCTCGGCCGCCCCGCACACGCTGGTGCGGCGCAATTTGGCGTTCTTGACGATGGCGAGCGCCTTGTCGAGGTCGGCGCCCTTGTCGACATAGACATGCACCAGCCCTTCCAGATGCGCGAACACCGGCACCCGCGCCTCCGCCTGCACCCGGGCCACCAGGCTCTTGCCGCCGCGCGGCACGATCACGTCGAGATGGCCGTCGAGCCCGGCCAGCATCGCGCCCACCGCCGCGCGGTCGCGGGTGGGAACGAGCTGGATGGCGTCTTCGGGCAGGCCGGCGCTCGCCAGCCCCTCCACCATGGCGGCATGGATGGCGCGCGAGGAATTGAAGCTGTCCGAGCCGCCGCGCAGGATCACCGCATTGCCCGCCTTCAGGCACAGGCCGCCGGCATCGGCCGTCACATTGGGCCGGCTCTCATAGATCACGCCGATGACGCCGAGCGGGGTGCGCACGCGCTCCAGGCGCAGCCCGTTGGGCCGCTCCCAGCTCTCGGTGACCTTGCCCACCGGGTCGGGCAGCGCGGCGATCTCCTCCACCGCGCGGGCGGTGCCCTCCAGCCGGGCCGCGCTCAGCGTCAGCCGGTCGAGCATGGAAGGGCTGATGCCGGCGGCCTGCGCGGCCGCCACGTCCTGCGCGTTGGCGGCGAGGATGGCGGGGGCGTGGGTGCGTATGGCGCGCGCGGCGGCCATCAGCCCGGCTTCCTTCACCGCCGCCGGGGCCAGCGCCAGCGTGCGGGCGGCGGCACGGGCGCGGGCGCCGATCTGCGCCATCACCGCCGCCACGTCCTGCGCCGACACGTCCTGCGGCCCCTCCCCCGGACGCGGCGCCGGCGCGCCGAGAGTGATCTCGGTGGCGGTGGCGGCGCGCAGCGGCGTGGAGGCGGTCATGGCTTCACCCAGCAAGGTTCATCGGGGGGTCATCAAACGGGCGCCCTGTCTAGCACAGCCGGGCCGATGAGCGCCAAAGCGAAAATGGCGGTCGCCGCCGGTCTTTGCCAGAGCGCGGCGGCGGGGATTGCGGGCGCGGTTCGCATTTGCGACTTGCCATTTGCCCCTTGGCGTCCGATGTCACCACTGAACCCGCCCACCGATCCGCATCCGCGAGGAGACCGGAGCCCTTGTTTCGCGCCTTCGACATCGCCTGGGACGCCTTCTGGCGCTTCGTCGAGGACGACGGCTGGGCCATTGCCAGCCACATCGCGCTCTCCGCGCTGATGTCGCTGTTTCCATTCCTCATCTTCGTCACCGCGCTGGCGGCGTTCTTCGATTTCAAGAACCTCGCCGACGAGACGGTGCAGCTGATGCTGGAGGCCTGGCCCGCCCAGGTGGCCGACCCGATCGGCCGCGAGATCCGCAACGTGCTGACCCAGGTGCGCACCGACGTGCTGACCATCGGCGTGGTGCTGGCGATCTACTTCTCCTCCAACGGCATCGAGAGCCTGCGCATTGGCCTCAACCGCGCCTATGGCATGCGCGAGGCCCGCTCCTGGTACTGGCTGCGCCTCGAATCGATCGGCTATGTCGTGGTCGGCGCGGCGGGGCTGCTGGCGCTGTCCTTCCTGGTGGTGCTGGGCCCGGTGCTGTGGCTCGCCGCCGTGCGCTACGTGCCGGCGCTGGAGCCGTTCGGCTGGGTCATCACCTTCCTGCGCTACGCCGCCACCTCGGCGATCCTGATCGTGGCGCTGGTGGTGGCGCATATGTGGCTGCCGGCGGGAAGGCGCACGCTGGCCGAGGTGGCGCCCGGCATTCTGGTGACGCTCGGCCTCTGGCTCGCCGCCGGCGCCGCCTTCGGGCGCTACCTCTCCGAATTCGCCGGCAATTACGTCACCACCTATGCCGGCCTCGCCTCGGTGATGATCGCGCTGGTCTTCCTCTACACCACCGCCTCGATCTTCGTGTATGGCGGCGAACTCAACGCCGCCATCCGCCGCGCGCGGGAAGGCCGGCTCTAGGCCGCCCTCGCCGGGCCCGGGGGAACCTCCCCGCCCTCCCGCCACTTGACCAAGGTCAAGGCGCCCGGGCGCGATCCCGGTGCCCTATGGCGCGGTGAGTTGAGACGGCAAGGAGGCTCGCATGAGCACCAGCTACGACAAGATCAGGATCGAACAGGGCGCGTGGGTCGTCGTCTGCGACGGGCGCAAGGCGCTGATCCTGTGCAACAAGGGAGACGCCACCTTCCCCAATCTGCGCACCCATGAGGTGCACGAGCAGGAAAACCCGCCGACCCGCGAACAGGGCACCGACACGCCCGGCCGCGTGCACCAGTCCGTCGGCGCGGCGCGCTCCTCGGTGGAGCCGACCGACTGGCAGGAGGAGGGCGAACGCGCCTTCATGCGCCTTCTCGCCGAGAAGCTGGACGCCGCGGTGACCGCGGGCGAGGTGAAAGCGCTGGTCATCGTCGCCGCCCCGCGCGCGCTCGGCGCGCTGCGCCCGCATCTGTCGAAGGGCGTGCAGGACATCATCGCCGCCGAGGTCGACCGCGACATGGTCAAGCTGCCGGTCTACGAGATCGAGAAGCATCTGGCCGCCTGAACCGGCGCCGATTCCCTCGCGGGTGAAAGAAGAATACCATTCCCCGCCGCCGGCATATCCGGCGGCGGGTTTCGTTTGGCGGGGCCATCGCGGAGGCAGGGACAGCGGGGCGGGGCATGTGGGATTTCTCGATCGCGACCACGCTCTCGCTGGTGCTGCGCACCTGGCCGTTCGTGTTGCTGCGCCTTGTCGTCTATGCCGCCATTGCCGGGGGCTTCGTGGCCGGCACCGGGCTCGGGGCCGGCACCGGCTTCGCCATCGGCCTCGCCTTCGCCGGTGACGGCCCGGCCACCGGCGGGCTGATCGGCGCGCTCGCCGGCTTCGGCCTGGCCTGCGGCGTGCTGTGGTGGGTGCGGCAATATCTGGTCTATCTGGTCAAGGCCGGCCATGTGGCGGCGATGGACGCGCTGCTGCACGGCCGGGTGCTCCCCGGCGGCCGGGCGCAGATCGACTACGCGCTCGCCATGGTGAAGGCGCGCTTCGTCGCGGTGAACGTGCTGTTCGCCATCGACCTGCTGATTCGCGGCGTGGTGCGGGCGCTGGTCGGGCTGCTCAACCTGCTCACCTTCTGGATACCCGGCTTCCGCGCGCTCAACGCCTTTCTCGACGCGGTGCTGAAAGTGGCGCTCGGCCTGGTCGACGAGATCATCCTCGCCCTCATCATCCGCCGCGCCGACGCCCCGCCGGCGCAGGCGGCGCGGGACGGGCTGGTGCTCTACGCCCAGAATGCCGGCCCGCTGGTCCGCAATGCGGTGTTCATCGCGCTGTTCGAATATGTGGCGGCGGCGCTCATCTTCGTGTTCCTGCTCGGCCCGGCGATCGGCCTCGCCTATGCGCTGCCGGGCCCGCTGTCGGGCTTCGGCGTCGTGTTCGCCTTCATCGCCGCCTGGGCGCTGAAGGCGGCGCTGCTCGAACCCCTGTCGATCGCCGCCCTGCTGCAGGCCTATGACAGCGTCACCGCCGGGCAGAGCCCGGACCCGGAATGGACCGCCCGGCTCGACGGCGCCTCCCGGGCCTTCCGCGACCTTGCCGCCACCGCGCCGGCGGCGAACCCGCGCGCCCCCGGCCGGCCGGGGTGAACCGATGGCACCCGCGCACGTAATGTCGATGGAAGTCCCCGCGCACCGCCGCCACCCGCACGGCCGGCCGCTGCCCTGAAGGAGCGCCATGAAGACCCTGTCCTTCTTCCGCCTCGTCCTCGCGGTCGGCCTCTGCCTCGCCGTCGGCGCGGTCGGCTCGCTCGCCACCGCGCCGAAGATTCCGACCTGGTACGCGGCGCTGGCCAAGCCCGCCTGGACCCCGCCCGACGCCGCCTTCCCCGTCGCCTGGACCATCCTCTACGTTCTGATGGCGGTGGCGCTCTGGCGGCTGTGGCAGTTGCATACCCCCTCGCCGGCGCGGCGCGCCGCCATCGGCCTGTGGTTCGCGCAACTGGCGCTCAACGCGGTCTGGTCGCCGGTCTTCTTCGGCATGGAAGCGCCGGGCGCGGCGCTTGTCGTCGTGGTCGCGCTGTGGCTCGCCATCGCCGCCACGATCTGGGCCTGCGCGCGCATCGACCGCATGGCGGCGGTGCTGCTGGTTCCCTATCTGGCGTGGGTGTCCTATGCCACCGCGCTGAATGCTGCCATTGTCACCCTGAACTGAGGCGCCCTCCCGAATGTAGCCCGGGCCCGGGCGCCGCTGGAGAATTCGATGGAACTCGTCACCATCGCCAAGTTCATCGTCCTGCCCATCGCGCTCGGCGCGGTCGCGCTGGTGCTCGTGCTCGGCCTCGCCAACATGGCGCGCGGCGGCTCGCCGCTGGTGTCGCAGAAGCTGATGCAGTGGCGCGTGCTGCTGCAGGCGGTGGCGCTGTGCTTCGTGCTGCTCACCATCGTCCTGATGAACCAGAGCTGAGCCGGGCATCATGGTCGTCCTCAACCGCATCTACACCCGCACCGGCGACGACGGCACCACCGCGCTCGGCACCGGCGAGCGGCGGCCGAAATACGATCTGCGGGTCGCCGCCTACGGCACGGTGGACGAGACCAACGCGGTGATCGGCGTGGCGCGCCTGCACACCGGCGCCGCGCCGGTGCTGGCCGACATGGAGGCGATGCTCGCCCGCGTCCAGAACGACCTGTTCGACCTTGGTGCCGACCTCGCCACGCCCGAGACCGGCGAGGATCTCGGTTATGAGCCGCTGCGCATCGTCGCCTCGCAGGTCGACCGGCTGGAGCGCGACATCGACACGCTCAATGCCGGCCTCAAGCCGCTGCGCTCCTTCGTGCTGCCGGCCGGCACCCCGGCGGCGGCGCATCTGCATGTCGCCCGCACCGTCTGCCGCCGCGCCGAGCGGCTGGCGGTGGAGCTTTCCGGCACGCTGGGCGAGTTCGTCGCCCCGGAGGCGATGAAATACCTCAACCGGCTGTCCGACCTGCTGTTCGTCATGAGCCGCGTCGCCAATGCCCGCGCGGCAGGCGAGGCCGGCGGGGAAATCGCCGGCGACGTGCTCTGGGTCCCGGCGGCGGGGCGGGGCGACTGAGCGCGGACCATGCTCATCCCCTTCAACGACGACAACCCGCTGGAGGGCATCGCCCACGCCTATGTCACCTGGGCGCTGATCGCGGTGAACGTGCTGGTGTTCGTGCTGGTGCAGCATGGCTACCGCGCCGAGATCGACATTCCCTCCGCCTTCGGCTTCGGCGCCATTCCCGCCGTGGTGACGCATGCGGCGGTGCTGCCGGACGAATATGTCCGCCTGCCGGCCGAGCTGACCCTCGTCACCTATATGTTCCTGCATGGCGGCTGGCTGCATCTGGGCGGCAACATGGCCTTCCTCTGGGTGTTCGGCGACAATGTCGAGGACGCGCTCGGCCATGCCCGCTTCCTGCTGTTCTATGTGCTGTGCGGCGTCGCTGGCGGGCTGGCACATTCCCTCGCGGTGCCTGATTCGGCCTCGCCGCTGGTCGGCGCCTCGGCGGGCATTTCCGGGCTGGTCGGCGCCTATCTCATGCTGCACCCCAATGTGCGCCTCTGGGTGCTGATGTTCCTGCGCGTGCCGCTGCGGGTGCCCGCCATCTGGCCGCTCGGGGCGTGGATCGGCTTCCAGCTCTGGAGCCTCATCATGTCCGGCGACGAGGAGACGGCGTGGTGGGCCCATGTCGCCGGGCTGCTCGCCGGCGCGGTGCTGATCGTGTTCCTGCGCCGGCCGGGCGTGCCGCTCTGGGTGACGACGCGCGACGGCACGCCGGACGGACGCCCGCCGGTCTGAATCGGGCCGGGCGGGGGTGCGCCGGCGTTGACAGTGCCCGGGCCGAAACCTAGTTTGCCGGCGCTTTTCGCAGGCCGCTCCCGCCGCCCAGGCTCCGCCCCCAAGCGCCTTTTCCCGGCTTCTTGCGCGGCCTTGGCAAGCGGCGCCGCCTGCCCCAACGCGGCTGCCAGAGGCGGGGTCACGACCCGCGCCCGAGGGGGAGACAGGTGATGAAGATCCTCGTGCCCGTGAAGCGGGTGGTCGACTACAACGTCAAGATCCGGGTCAAGGCCGACGGCTCCGGCGTCGAGCTGGCCAACATCAAGATGTCGATGAACCCGTTCGACGAGATCGCCGTCGAGGAGGCGCTGCGCCTGCGCGAGGCCGGCACCGCCAGCGAGGTCATCGCCGTCTCCATCGGCCCGGCAAAGACCGACGAGACCATCCGCACGGCGCTGGCCATGGGTGCCGATCGCGGCATCTGGGTGAAGACCGAGGAGGCCGGCCAGGGCAACACCGTCGAGCCGCTCACCGTCGCCAAGCTGCTCAAGGCCATCGTCGAGGCCGAGGGCCCCTCGCTCGTCATCCTCGGCAAGCAGGCGATCGACGACGATAGCAACCAGACCGGCCAGATGCTCGCCGCCCTGCTCGGCTGGCCGCAGGCGACCTTCGCCTCCAAGGTGGTGGTCGGCGACGGCACGCTCGACGTCACCCGCGAGATCGACGGCGGGCTGCAGACGCTAAGGCTCGACCTGCCGGCGGTGCTGACCACCGATCTGCGCCTCAACGAGCCGCGCTACGCCTCGCTGCCCAACATCATGAAGGCGAAGAAGAAGCCGATCGAGCAGAAGAACGCCGCCGAACTCGGCGTCGACCTCGCCCCCCGGCTGGAAATCCTCTCCACCACCGAGCCCTCGGGCCGCACCGCCGGCATCAAGGTGGCGTCCGCGGCCGAGCTGGTCGGTCATCTCAAGCAGGCCGGAGTGCTCTGACCATGGCCGACATTCTGCCGACCCTCCTGTTCGCCGAACATGACGATGCCAGCCTGAACCCGGTCACCGCCCGCGCGCTCACCGCCGCGCTGGCGCTCGGCGCCCCGGTGCATGTGCTGGTGGCGGGCGAGAACGCCCAGGCCGCCGCGCAGGCCGCCGCCCGGCTCGACGGCGTCGCCGAGGTGCTGCTCGCCGACGGCCCGGCCTTCGCCCACCGCCTCGCCGAGCCGGTGGCGGCGCTGGGCGTGGCGCTGGCCCCGGCCTATGGCGCGCTCATCGCCCCCTCCACCGCCGTCGGCAAGAGCGTGATGCCGCGCATCGCCGCGCTGATCGACGTGATGCAGGTCTCGGACGTGATCGCGGTCGTCGCCCCCGACACCTTCGACCGGCCGATCTATGCCGGCAACGCCATCCAGCGCGTGCGCGCCACCGACGCCACCCGGGTGCTGACCATCCGCACCGCCGCCTTCGCCGCCGCCGGCGAGGGAAATGCCGCCCCCCTGCGCACCCTCGACCTCGCCGAGCCCTCCGCGCATTCGCACTTCGTCGGCGAAGACATCGCCGCCAGCGCCCGCCCCGAGCTCACCGCCGCCCGCATCATCGTCTCCGGCGGCCGGGCGCTCGGCTCGGCGGAGAAGTTCCACGAGATCGTCGAGCCGCTGGCCGATGCGCTGGGCGCGGCGGTCGGCGCCTCGCGCGCCGCGGTGGATGCCGGCTACGCCCCCAATGACTGGCAGGTCGGCCAGACCGGCAAGGTGGTGGCGCCCGATCTCTATGTCGCGCTCGGCATTTCCGGCGCCATCCAGCACCTCGCCGGCATGAAGGATTCGAAGGTCATCGTCGCCATCAACAAGGACGAGGACGCGCCGATCTTCCAGGTGGCGGATTACGGCCTGGTCGGCGATCTGTTCGAGATCGTACCCGAGCTGAAGGCCGAAATAGCTAAGGCAAAAGCCTGACGGGACACTATACTGCCGCCTCCGCAGGGGCAGAACGGACGCAGCAATGGCTTTCGAGATCAAGCGCATCGGCATCATCGGCGCCGGCCAGATGGGCAACGGCATCGCGCATGTGTGCGCGCTCGCCGGCTATGACGTGGTGCTGAACGACCTCGAGGCGGACCGCATCAAGTCCGGCCTCGCCACCATCAATGGCAACATGTCGCGGCAGGTCTCCAAGGGCCTCTATGCCGAGGACGAGAAGAAGGCCGCGCTCGCCCGCATCCACGGCACCGACCAGACCGCCGACCTCGCCGATGTCGACCTCGTCATCGAGGCGGCGGTGGAGAAGGAGGAGATCAAGCGCCGCATCTTCAACTCGATCTGCCCGTTCCTGAAGCCGGAGGCGATCCTCGCCACCAACACCTCGTCCATCTCCATCACCCGCCTCGCCGCCTCCACCGACCGGCCGGAGCGCTTCATCGGCATTCACTTCATGAATCCGGTGCCGCTGATGCAGCTGGTGGAGCTGGTGCGCGGCATCGCCACCGAGGACGAGACCTTCGAGCTGTCCAAGGGCTTCATCACCCGGCTGGGAAAGACCTATGCGGTGGCGGAGGATTTCCCCGCCTTCATGGTCAACCGCATCCTGCTGCCGATGATCAACGAGGCGATCTACACGCTCTATGAGGGCGTCGGCTCGGTGGACGCCATCGACACCGCCATGCGCCTCGGCGCCAACCACCCGATGGGCCCGCTGCAGCTCGCCGATTTCATCGGGCTGGATACCTGCCTGTCCATCATGCAGGTGCTGCATGAGGGGCTGGCCGACAGCAAATACCGCCCCTGCCCGCTGCTGGTGAAATATGTCGAGGCCGGCTGGCTGGGCCGCAAAACCCAGCGCGGCTTCTACGATTATCGCGGCGAAAAGCCGGTGCCGACCCGCTAGAGGCGGGGCACGCCGGCACGGTGAGAGAGCCCGTCACGGGGCGCGAGACGCTTTCGTGCAACTGTGCGCGCGCCCCGTCATCCTGAGGCGCCCGGCATCGCCGGGCCTCGAAGGATGCAGAGGGGTGCAGCCTGTGGGCCTCAGCCAGACAGCGGCACGGCTCTGCGTGCTTCGAGGCCGGCCTTTGGCCGGCACCTCAGCATGACGGGGGGACAGCGCTCACGGCGCGACCCGTTGTGGCGGAAATACCGCCCCCTACCCCATCTTCCCCCTCACCCACCGCGCCGGCCTTCCGTCGATCGCCGCCAGCCCCAGCGCGATGATGGCGAAGCCGGCGAATTCGCGCGGCTCCAGCGCCTCGTCCAGCACCAGCGCGCCGAGCAGGATCGCGCTCACCGGCACCAGAAACGTCACCAGCGAGATGTTGGTCGCGCCATTGCGCCCGACGATGCGGAAATAGAGGATATAGGCGAGGCCGGTAGAGAGCACGCCGAGGCCGAGCAGCGCGCCGATCACCGGCAGCGAGGGCGCCGGCAGCAGCCAGGGCCGGTCGATCAGCGCCACCGCCGGCAGCAGCAGCAGGCTGGAGCTGGCGAGTTGCGCCATGGCGATGCCCAGCGGCGGCAGATGGCGGAAGCGCCGGGAATAGACGGCGGCGAAACCATAGGACACCGTCGCGCCGATGGCGGCGAGCTGCGCCGGCAATTGGTGGCCGCCGAGCTGGCCGAGCAGCGCCGGCCCCATCATGACGGCGACGCCGAGAAAGCCCAGGCTCACCCCGACGAGCTTGCCGACGGTGAATTTCTCGTCATGGGTGAAGGCCTGCGCCACCAGCACGGTGAACAGCGGCGTGGCGGCGTTGAGAATGGAGGAAAGCCCGCTCGGCAGGTGCTGCTGCGACCAGGCGATCAGCCCGAACGGGATGATGTTGGCGATCACCGCCAGCACCATGAACTCAGCCATCAACCGCCGGTTCAGCGGCAGGTGGACGCCGCGCGCGCGGGCGATGACCCACAGCGCCAGCGCGCCGATGGCGACGCGCGTCAGCACCATGGTGAGCGGGGGAATTTCCGCGATCGCCACCTTGCCGAAGAAGAAGGAGCCGCCCCAGATCAGCCCCAGCAGCGCCAGCGCGCCCCAGTCGGACGGCGCCATCGGCAGGGGGCCGGCGAGCGAGGTGGCGAGCCCGGTGCGGTGGACGGGGCTCGACGCGGTCATGGCACGCTCCTGCGGGTGGGAGCGGCCTTTTAGTCCTTCCCGAGCGCCGGCGCCACCCGATTCGGACGCGCGCCCGCGGCGCCGTGGCGCCGTCCTCGCGGCGCTCTCATCGCGGCGGCGTCGTCGCCGCCTCGGCCAGCGCCGCCTGCACCAGCGCCTTGGCGTCGGGGCTCGCCCATTCCGCCGGGCCGGCGATATGGCCGATCTCGCAGCCCTGCGCATCGATCAGCATCGTGGTGGGCAGGCCGAAGCCGCGCCCGACCACGCGCAGATCCTGGAACGCCTGCGCCTTCGGGTCGGTGTAGAGGGTCAGCGTCTTCAGCCCGGTCTCCTCGAAGAAGGCCTTCGGCTTGGCGGCGTCGCGGGTGTCGATGTTCACCGTCACCACCTCGAAGCCGGGCGCGTCCGGGCCGCCCTCGCGGCCGAGCGCGGCCTGCAATTCGTCCAGCGCCGGCATCTCCTTGCGGCACGGCACGCACCAGGTCGCCCAGATGTTCACCAGCTTCAGCCCGTCGCCGCCGACCTGCGACAGCCGGGTCGGCTGGCCGTCCGGGCCGAGAAAGGCGAGGTCGGGGATACGGGTCGGCCTCTCAGTCGGGGTGAAGGCGGCGAGTTCGCCGGTGGCGAGCGAGGCGAGGCGCTTGCCGGTCTCACTGGCCACACGACACTCATCGTCCACCTTGCCGGGCTCATCGGCCACATCGGCCACGCCGGCGGGCGGGGACGCGCCGGGTCCGGTGGCAATGGCGTTGCGCGCCCCGCCCCCGATCCCGTATACGCCTGCAAGCCCGGCAGCGGCGCCCGCCACCAAGGCGGCCGCCAGGATGAGGGCGAAGCGGCCGGTGCGGCGCGGCGAACCTTCGCCCGTCGGTCCGCTCGCGTCCTCAGGTCGTTCGGTCATGGCCGTCCTCGCGGAGAAAGTTAAGCATGAGCAACAAGATGTGGGGCGGCCGTTTCGAGACCGGACCCGACGCGATCATGGAGGAGATAAACGCCTCCATCGGTTTCGACCAGCGCCTGTACGCGCAGGACATCGCGGGTTCGAAGGCGCATGCCTCGATGCTGGCGGCCCAGGGGATCATCGACAAGGCTGATGCCGAAAAGATCGTCGCCGGTCTAGACACGATCCTGTCAGAGATCGATTCGGGCGATTTCACCTTCCAGCGGGCGCTGGAGGACATCCACATGAACGTGGAATCCCGCCTCGCCACCCTGCTCGGCCCCGCCGCCGGCCGCCTCCACACCGCCCGCTCGCGCAACGACCAGGTGGCGACCGATTTCCGGCTTTATGTGCGCGACACCATCGACACCCTCGAAGCGCAGATTCTTGATCTGCAGCAAGCACTTGCCGAGAAGGCGCTGCTGCATTCCGGCACCGTGATGCCCGGTTTCACCCATCTGCAGACCGCGCAGCCGGTTACCTTCGGCCACCATCTGCTGGCCTATGTCGAGATGCTCGGGCGCGACCGCGGGCGCTTCAACGACGCGAGGGCGCGGCTCAACGAGTGCCCGCTCGGCGCCGCCGCGCTGGCCGGCACCTCGTTCCCGATCGACCGCTTCGCCACCGCCAGGGCGCTCGGCTTCGACCGGCCGACGGCGAATTCGCTCGATTCCGTGTCCGACCGCGATTTCGTGCTGGAAACGCTGGCGGCCGCCTCGATCTGCGCCATGCACCTCTCCCGCTTCGCCGAGGAGATCGTGATCTGGACCTCGCCACTCACCGGCCTGATGAAACTCAGCGACCGCTTCACCTCCGGCTCCTCGATCATGCCGCAGAAGCGCAATCCGGACGCGGCCGAGCTGGTGCGTGCCAAGATCGGCCGAATCGCCGGTGCTTTCAATGGCTTGCTGATGGTGATGAAGGGCCTGGCGCTGGCCTATGCCAAGGATATGCAGGAGGATAAGGAGGGCACGTTCGACGCCCTCTCCACACTCTCGCTGATGATCGCGGCGACCAGCGGCATGGTCCGCGACATGGTGCCGGACGAGAAGCGGATGAAGGCGGCGGCGGGTTCCGGCTATTCCACCGCCACCGACCTTGCCGACTGGCTGGTGCGGGTGCTCGGCCTGCCCTTCCGCGAGGCCCATCACGCCACCGGTCGCATCGTCGCTCTCGCCGCCGCCAAGGACGCACCGCTGCACAAGCTCAGCCTCGCCGAGATGCAATCGGTCGAGCCGCGCATCACCAAGGACGTGTTCGGCGTGCTGTCGGTGTCGAAGTCGGTGGCGAGCCGCGTCTCCTATGGTGGCACGGCGCCGAAGAACGTGCGCAGCCAAGCCAAGCGCTGGCTCAAGCAACTGGCGAAGTAGCCGGGCTCCGGCCTCCATTTCCTGAGGAAATGGGCCGGGAGCCTTTATGCACCCGCGTCGTCCCGGAGCGGCCGCAGGCCACGTCCGGGACCGTGACGATGATGTCGAGGGCCATCCCGGCCCGCCGCTTCCGATGGCGGCCGGGAGAGCCATCTTCCGGGGAGCTTGTCGAACGGGGGCCAGCCATTTTCGAGCAAACTGGGTCCCCCTCCGCCTTGGCCTACAGCCGCATGCGGCTGAGATAGCTGCGTTCATAGAAGGTGACGGTGCGCGTCACCGAAAAGGCAATCACGAAATAGATCAGCGCCGTGGCGGTGAGTATCTCGATCGGACGGGCGGTAGCGTCGGCGATCATCTGGCCCTGATACATCAGGTCCGCCATGCCGACCGCCGAAACCAACGCACTCTCCTTGAACAACGTCACGCAGTTGGAAAGCAGCGTGGGCACGGCGCGCATCACCGTCTGCGGCAGGATCACATAGGGCACGCTCACCCGCGCGGGCAGGCCGAGAGCGACGCAGGCATCGCGCTGCTCGGAGCCGATCGCCTTGAGCGCCGCGCGAAAGCTCTCGCTGGAGATGGCTCCCATATAGAGCGACAGGGTCAGCACGGTGGAGAAGACGTTGCCGAGTTCCATCCCGAGGAGCGCCGGAAGGCAGAAGAAGAACCAGAACAGCTGGATCAGCACCGGTGTGCCGCGGAATATCTCCACATAGACGGTAGCGATCACTTTCAAGACCGGGTGGCCCACCTGCCGCACCACGCTGACCAGGAAGCCCAGCGCGAGGCCGAAAGCAAGACCGACCGCCGTGAAGTACAACGTGTTGCCGAGGCCGATGAACAGCGCCAGGCGGTAGTCCCATAAGAAGCCGAGGGCGGCGGTGATGTTCATGTCGTCCTTCCCCTCAGGCCAGGCGCGAGCGCAGGCGCCGCTCGCACAGGCCGACGACCTGCGAGAGGGGGACCGAAAGCGCGAAGTAGATGAAGGCGACCGTCGTGTAGATTTCGATCGGGCGGTAGGTCTGGGTGGCCAGCGTCTTGCCTTCATACATGAGATCGGCAATGGCCACGATCGCGACCAGCGAGGTCTGCTGCAGCAGGCCGATGGTGTTGGTGAGCAGCACCGGAATCGCCATCAGCACCGCCTGCGGCAGGATCACGTAGATCGTCTTTTTCAGTGGAGACATGCCGAGCGCGGTGCAGGCGTCGTAATGCGATGAGGGAATGGACTGGATGGCAGCGCGATAGGCCTCCGCGTTGAAGGCGGTAATGTTCATGCCAAGCGCCAGTATGGCCATGTAGAACGGATCGTAGAAGACGCCGAAGAAGAACGGAACGCAGTAGAATATCCAGATGATCTGCACCAACGCCGGCGTGCAGCGAAACAGTTCGATGAACGCGACGGCCACCCAGCGCAGCGGCGCGATCCGGCTCATCACCATCTGGCAGACCACAAACCCGCCGACGAGGCCGATAACGGCGCAGATCGCGGTGAGCTGGAGCGTGACCGAAAGCCCGGCCATCAGCGGGTCCCAGTTCGCGGTGATGACCGAGAAGTCCCAGGTATAGCGGCCCATCGTCTCGACTCCTCAGGAAATGGTCTCGACGTGAAGAACCTTCTTCAGGAAATCCGCCGTCCGCGGTTCGCGAGGATTGGTGAACATCGTCGAGGGCGGCGCGTCCTCGATGATCCGGCCATCGGCGGAAAAGATGACCCGCGTGGCGATGCGTTTGGCGAACCACATATCGTGGGTGACGATCATCATCGACATCTTCTGCTCGGCGAGCTCGAGCATCAGGCCCTCCACCTCGGTGACCAGCTCGGGGTCGAGGGCGGAGGTCACCTCGTCGAACAGCATGATCTTCGGATCGAGCAGCAGGGCGCGGGCAATGGCGACGCGCTGCTTCTGCCCGCCGGAGAGCATTCCCGGAAAGGCCCCGGCCTTGCTCTCCAGGCCAAGCCGCCCCAGCAGCTGCATGGCGCGCTGCGTCGCGCTCGACCGGCTCTCGCCGCGTGCGCGCATCGGCGCCAGGATGAGGTTGCCGAGCACGGTGAGGTGCGGGAAAAGGGTATAGTGCTGAAACACCATCCCGACCTTGTTGCGGACCGGGATGTCGACGAAATTGTCCTTGTGGGATTTCGGGTTGGCTTCGATGTAGCGCACGCCTTCGAGTTCGATACGGCCATGGTCGATCTTCTCCAGGCCCATCACGCAGCGCAGCAGCGTGCTCTTGCCGCTGCCGCTCGGGCCGATGACGACCACACGCTCACCGGCTTCCATCTGGAAATTGATGTCGTCGAGGACGACCAGATGCCCGCCGAACGACTTGCGCAGGCCTTGCACGTTCAGGAAGCTGGACGACATGCCGACCCCTCTTTCTCATGTTGAGAGACGGACGGCACCTCCGGGCGCCGTCCGCTCCAAAAGCACTTCAGTTCACTTCGCGCCGGCGAGATACACTTCGCTCCAGTGCTTCAGCGATTCGTCGACGACACCGAGCGACACCTTCTCTTCCAGGAAGATGTTGAGCACCTGGATGTCATGATAGGTCAACTGCGGCGGCAGGCCGAAGGAGATGCCCTGCTTCATCAGCGCGGGGTGGGCCTCGAGAAGACCGACCTTGTCCGAATTGGCGGTCTGCAGCAGCAGGTTGGTGGTCGAGTCGGCGCCAGCGACGTCGACGCGGCCGGAGAGCAGCGCGAGGTTGAGGCCGTTGGCGTCCGGCAAGCGAACGATCTGCGCCTTCTTGAAGCGCTCGGTGACCTTGTGGTCCTGCGCCGAGCCGGACATGACGCCGATGCGCATGCCGGGCACATCGAAGGTCGAGAGATCGGCGGCCGGGTTCTTGGTCTTCTCGCTCGCCAGCAGATAGGCGAAGTTCATCTCGTCATAGCCGGCGATGCCGCTGTAGTTGATGACGAGGGCGCGGGCCGGGGTCCGGTTCAGCGCCGGGGACATGTCCCACTTGCCCGCCTGCAGGCCGGCGACGATGTTGTCCCAGGTGGTATCGACAAACTCGACCTTCACCTTGAGCACGTCGGCGAACTGCTTGCACAGGTCGAGATAGGCGCCGCCATACTCGCCGGTCTTCAGGTCCTTCATGACATAGGGCGGGGAGATCGCCGAGGCGCAGCGCAGCACGCCGCGCTTCTGCACCTCCGACCAGTAGCCATTGGCATGGGCGGGCGCCGCCTGCAGCCCGGCGACGATGGCCAGGCCGAGGGCGGCCGCGCCGATGCCACGCGTGCCGAGCCGTGCAAACTTCTTCCAAACGCGAGCTAAAGTCATTTGTGTTCCCCTTTGTGGATGCCGAAATGCGCGCGTGATGTCCGTTGCAGGCGGACGATCAGGTTTCGATGCTCTTTTTGTTATATCGTATAAATCTTACGCGCCCTGTCAAACAGAGATTTGGCGACAAGACGGCACTTCGGAAACATCCATCTAACCATTTGATAAATATGAAATATAATGAACTTCATTGCGTCAACACACGTTCCCTTCGGCCGGGCGCCGCCGGGGAATGTCTCGGTTTGCCCTTGCCTCCATCGGCACTTATGTAATTTGTTATATAATCATGGAGGATCCAGACATGCAGCGTCACAAAGGCCGGCGGGTGTTGATCACCGGAGCCGGGAACGGCATCGGCGCGGCGACGGCCCGCTTCTTCGCCGGCGAGGGCGCCCGTCTCTATCTGATTGATAGCGACGCTGAGGCTCTCGCCGCCGGCCTTGCCGGCCTGCCGGGGGGAACCGAGGCCTTGAGCCGTGCCGCCTCCGTCACCGACGAGGTGGCGATGGCCGCCGCGGCCGACGAGATGGCGGCGGCGTTCGGCGGCATCGACGCGGTGGTGAACTCGGCCGGCGTGGTGGTGGTCGAACCGGCGCTGGAAGCGCGAACCGACACCTTCCGTAAAGTACTCGACGTCAACCTCGTCGGCACCTGGATTGTCTGCCAGGCCGCGGCGCGCCACATGGCCAGGGCCGGAAGCGGTTCCATCGTCAACATAAGCTCCGTCTACGGTTTCCAGGGCGCCCCCAACCGCACCGCCTATTGTGCGTCCAAGGGGGGCGTGGTCAATCTCACCAACTCACTGGCGGTGGAATGGGGCCCGCTCGGCATCCGGGTCAACAGCGTGGCGCCCACCGGCACCCGCACCCCCATGGTTCAGGACCTGATCGACCGCGGCATCTACGATGTCGACGCCGTCTCGCGCCGCACGCCGCTGCGCCGCATCGCCGAGCCGGAGGAGATCGCCGCCGCCTGCGGGTTCCTCGTCAGCGACGAGGCGCGCATGACCACCGGCCATCACCTCGGGGTCGATGGCGGCTGGCTCGCCAATGGCTTCCTAACGGCACCCAGCGCGGCCGTCTGATCGTTCGGCAAATTCTTCCACGGGTCCTCGCCTGAGGGCCACCTTCTCCATGGAGAACCCCAAATGGTAAAGCGTCAGAACATCTCCTCCGGCTCGCAATTCGAGCAGCTTTACGGCTATTCCCGCGCCGTGAAGGCCGGCGACACGCTGTATATTTCCGGCACCATCGGCATGGACTATGCCGCCGGGAAGATGCCCGAGGATGCGGTCGGCCAGGTGCGCCAGATCATCAAGAATTTCGAGCTTCCGCTGGCGGCCGCCGGGGGATCGCTGAAGGACATCGTGCAGATCACCACCTATGTGTCGGCGCCGGAGATCTTCAAGGAGGTCGGCCCGGAACTCGGCGTGATCTTCAAGGACGTGCTGCCGACCAACGCCGCGCTGGTGGTGGCCTTTCCGGTCCCGGGCGTGCTGGTCGAGATCGCGGCGACCGCCGTGATCGGCTGCGAGTGATCGGCTGGGAACGGACGGAGACGGATCATGTGTCAGTCCTGCCATTCGGGCCTGCCTTTGCGTTTCGAGGTCGTCGACGAGGCCGGCATCGTCGCCGCGGCGACCGCCGCCCATGAGAGCGGGCAGGCCTGGCACTTTCACGTGCTGGCGCCCGGCTGCACCTTCAGCCCGAAGCCCGGTGCCTACACCTTCCTGCTGGAGCTGACGGACGCGAAGCGGGCGCTCTGCGCCTATTATGACGACAGGCCGACGGCGGTGAACAAGCAGTTGCTGCCGCTGCTGCATGGCGTCGACGCGCTGGCCGAGAAGAAGGCCGGCGCCGGCCTCTCCGACGAGGACGAGGCGCTGCTGGCGACCATCGAGGCGGCGGCCAAGGCCGGCACCGGCTGGCACCACCATATGATGTTCCCGGCCTGCGGACTGAACACCTCGGACGGCAAGTGGCGGCTCTTCGTGGAGATCGCCGGCAGCGAACCGAAGCTGCGCGACTATGCCGAGGAGCCCTCGCTTGTGCTCAACCGCATCGAGCGCCTCTATTTCGGCCTCACCTGACCGCGCGCCACGAATTGAAAACGGGCGCCTCCCATAGGGAAGCGCCCGTTCTCGCCCGCAGGAGCGCGTGGGCTCAGCGCAGATCCTGCCGGGCAAGCGCCGCAAGGGTCGCCTCGTTGAGGGCGTTCCAGGGAATGAAGGTGTCGAGCCAGGCGGCTGCGCGGCCGGTGAACAGCACCAGTTCCTCGATCAGATCGTCGATATCCTCCTCGCCGAGCAGCGCCTTGGCGTCGTCGAGCACCTTGCCGATGGCGTGCAGGGCGCAGAATCCGTCGATCCGGGCGTTGAAGGCATCGATGAGGAAGGCCAGCACGCCGGCGCGCTCGCCCGGGCCGATGCCGCAAGCCGGGCTGCGCAGGCGCCAGATCAGCTCGTGCAGCTTGCGCAACTCGCCTTCCGCCATGGCAAGCGGGCCGTAGGGGATCATCATGCCCTGCCGGCGCAGCAGCCCGAGAATCTCCTCCGGCGGCGCCTGCCACATCGCCTTGCGCGCCGTGCGCAATGCGTTCAGCCCGGGCGAGGCGAAGGGCTTTTCCGGCAAGGCCAGCGCCAGCGCCGCCGCGTCGGCGGTGAGTTCGGCGCGGAGCGGCTGCTGGCCATGGTTTTCGACCACGCGGCGGCCGTAAGCCTTCAGCCAGCCGATATCGCCGGTGAGCCGGCCGAGCACCGACACCTGCGCTTTCTCAGCCTGCAGATCGCCATAGATCAGCTCCAGGAACTGGCGTTCCGGCCAATAGAGGAAGGTGCCGGCCGGCAGGGTGAGGATATCGGCCGGCTTCTCGATGTCGGCCACGACAGGCGCGTGCCAGAAGATGTGCTGGCCGGCGATCTTGGCGCAGTGGATGTCGAGCGTGGCCGGCAGATGGGCGATGACCTTGCCGATCGTCACCGGTGCGAACTCGGGATAGAGCTCGATCTCGTGCGCGACCCCGTCGAGGGTGAAATAGAGCGAAGACATGTGAAATTACCCCTTGGAGAAATGCGCGCCGCCGACGACCTGCCGGGTCGGCATCATCTCGATGGTGCTGAGGTCGACGCCCGCCGGGCTGTCCAGAATGTGCAGGATGGTCGCGGCGACATTGTCCGGCTCAAGACATTGATAGCCGTCGTAGAACTCCGCGTCCGCGCCCAGCTGTTCATGGATGCCGGTCCGCACCCGGCCGAGCAGAATCTCGCTGACGCGGATGTGGTTGTCGCGCAGATCCACCCGCAGATTGGCGGACATCGCGTGCATCGCCGCCTTGGTGGCGCTGTACAGCGCCGGGCCGGTGCCGGCAACCGTGCCGCAGATCGAGCCCAGCAGCACGATGGTGCCGGCATCGGCCGCCTTCATCGCCGGCACCACGGCGCGCAGCACGTTGACGGTGCCGAGAATGTTGGTGACGACCAGCTTCTCGGCGACCTCGATCGGGGTCTCGTGCAGCGCAAGCTGCGGGCCGAGCAGGCCGGCGCCATGGACCAGCACGTCGGCTTTTTCCACGGACAGCGCCGCGAGGGTCGCCGCCGCATCGCAGATGTCGAGCGTGCGGGTGCGGCAGCCGGTGCGGGCGGCAAGCTCGGCGAGGGTGCCCGCATTGGTGCCGAGGGCGAGCGTGTCATAGCCGGCCTCGCAGAGCCGCGCGACGATGACGCGGCCGATGCCGCCGGTCGCGCCGGTCACAATCGCTGTCGCTCGCATGTCGCCTCCGCTCGGCTTCACCCCGCGCTGCGGGCGTTCTGTAGGACCAGCCGCGCGACCGTCGCGGCAGCTTCGACATGGGGCATGTGCCCGACATTCGGAAGCAGGTGGATTCCCGCCTGCGGGCCGGTGCCGAGAGCATGGCGCATCGGAATGATGCGATCGCCTTCGCCCCAGATGATCTTCTGCGGCACCGCGACCCGGCGCAGGGCGCAGCGCATCTCCACCGCCTGCGTGCCGTCCGGGAAGATGCGGCCGGCCAGAGCCGCCTGCGCCTGCCGAAGCGCGTCGCCGCGCCCGTTCAGCGCGGCCTGCACATAACCGGGGGTCACGATGGTCGGGTCGGCGAAGAGGCGCAGCAGCCACGGCTTGAGGCTTTCCGCCCGCGTGGCACGGCAGAAGCCGCTGATGAAGTCACCGTCGATGTCGGGGCCGAGGCCCGCCGGCGCGATCAGGGTGAGCGAAAGCGGGGCCAGCCGGCCCGCCTCCGCCAGGGCGATGGCAACCGCCCCGCCGAGGGAATGACCGACGAGATGGCATTGCTCGATGCCCGCCCCGGCGAGTGCCCGCGCCACCGCAAAGGCGAGGCCCTCCAGACTGCCCGCCCCGTCCATCGCCGGCGAACGGCCGTGACCGGGCAGGTCCACCAGCACGGCGGGAACCTCGACGCCAAGGGTCGCCAGCAAGGGCTGCCAGGAAAAGCTGTCGGCGCCGAAGCCGTGCAGGAACACGAACGGCGTGCCCTCCCCGCTGCCGCGGCGGGTGAGGCTGACGCCGGCGCTCACGGAGGCGCTCGCGGTCGTGCCGGCTACTGGCCTCTCGGCAGGCACAGCGACGACGGCGTCGACGTCGCGCAGCTTGATCCGGCCTGAGGGGCTCGAAGCGACAAGGCCGGCGAGGTCGATGCCCCGGCTGGCCGCGACGCGGCGGGCAAGCGGGGACGCGTTGATCCGCTCCCCCCCCGCCGCGGCGACGTACGCCTCAGCGGGCACCGCAGCAGGGGGAGCGGCAGGAGGAGCGGTCTGCGCAGCGCTCACCGCCGGGGCCGCCGTGTCCGCGCCGTCCTCGCTCAGGGTGCCGAGCACCGTGCCGATGGCGACCTCCTCGCCGATCTGCGCCCGGATGTCGCTGAGAATGCCGGAGACCGGGGCCTCGATCTCGGTGGCCGCCTTGGCGGTCTCCACAGTGACGACGAGTTCGCCTGCCTTGACGCTCTCGCCCTTCTTCTTGTGCCAGGCCACCACGACGACGGATTCCATATATTCGCCGCCAGCACCGACGACGGTGATATCGGTCACGGCAAGATCCTCCCCTTCAAGACCGCCCCCTCATTTCAGCGTGGCGCGGGCGGCATCGGCGATGCGCGCGGCGTTCGGCAGGACGGCGAGTTCGAGCGGCTCGCTGTAAGGCACCGGCATGTCCGGCAGGGTCACCCGCGCCACCGGCGCATCGAGGTCGTCGAAGGCGAAGTCCATGATGGTGGCGGAGAGTTCGGCGGCATAGCCGCAGAAGCGCCAGCCCTCATTGACCACCACCGCATGATGGGTCTTGGCGATGGAGGCGGTGATGGCGTCGAGATCGAGCGGGCGCAGGGTGCGCAGGTCGATCACCTCGGCGGAAATGCCGTCCTGCGCCAGCAATTCAGCCGCCTTCTGGCTCTCCAGCACCATGCGCGAGGTGGCGAAGATGGAGATGTCGGCCCCCTCGCGCACCGTCTTCGCCTTGCCGATCGGCACGGTGAAATCAGCGTCGTCGGGCACCTCGTCGCGCAGATTGTAGAGCAGCTTGTGTTCAAGGAAGACCACCGGCTGGCTGTCGCGAATGGCCGATTTCAGCAGCCCCTTGGCGTCGGCGGGGGTCACCGGCGCCACCACCTTGATGCCGGGAATGTGGGCAACCAGGGAATCGAGGCTCTTGGAGTGCTGGGCGCCCGCCCCCGCGCCGCCGCCGCCCTGGGTGCGCAGCACGAAAGGCATGGTCACGTTCGGCCAGAGATACTCGTAGATCGACGCCTGGTTGATCAGCGCATCGAGCACCAGCGGCATGAAATCGGCATACATGATCTCCAGCACCGGGCGGGTGCCGGTCATGGAAGCGGTCACCGCCATCGCAGCCAGCGTCTGTTCGGAAATCGGCGTGTCGCGCACCCGGCTTTCGCCGAATTCCTCCATCAGGCCCTTGGTGACCTTGAACACCCCGCCATAGCGGGCGATGTCCTCGCCGAACAGGAAGACGTTGGAATCGCGCTGCATTTCCTCGCGCAGCGCCCGGTTCAGCGCCTCGGCATATCGCATCATCGCCATGTCAGACAGCCTCCGGCGCGGTGGCATAGGGGGAGCTGCGGGTGAACAGCTCGAAGCTCGGCAGCGGGGCGGCGAGGGCCTCCTCGACGGCGGCGTCGACCTCGCCGGCGGCCCCGGCCTCGACCGCGTCGAGGCGTTCGGCCCCGACCGCGTCGAGAAGCGCCCGGCGGCTCACCGCTAGGGGATCGCGCCGGCTCCATTCGGCAAGGTCGGCCGCGCTCTGGTAGCCGCCCATGTCGGAGGTGGAGAAGCCCTGCATGCGGTAGGTCTTGGCCTCGATCAGGCTCGGCCCCTCGCCGCGGCGGGCGCGCTCCACCGCCCGCGCTGCGGCCCGGTACATCGCCACCGTGTCGTTGCCGTCGACAATCTCGGCCGGCATCGCATAGCCGGCGGCGCGAATGCTCAGATCCGCCACCGGCGACTGGACGCTGTGGTGGACGGTGAGACCGAACTGGTTGTGCTCGAGGATGAAGATGACGGGCAGCTTCCACAGACCGGCAATGTTCATCGATTCATGGCAGATACCGGTCTGGGCGGCGCCGTCGCCGAAGAAGCACATGGCGACATCGGCCGTTCGGCGGACCTGGATCGACAGCGCCATGCCGGTGGCGGCCGGGATGGAGCCGCCGACGATGGCGTTGCCGCCGATCATCCCCTTGTCCCTGTCACCGATCAGCATGTGGCCGGCGCGCCCGCCGCAGGTGCCGGTGGCGCGGCCGAGAATCTCGGCGGCCACGCCGCGAATGTCGACGCCCTTGCCGATGTAGTGGGCATGGCCGCGATGGGTGCTGGTGACGAAATCGCCGGCGCCCAGCACCGCGGTCGCGCCGACGCCGACGGCTTCCTGCCCGTCGCAGCGGTGGATCGGCCCGCGCGTTTTGCCAGCCTTGTGGAGTTCGCCGAGCCGCTCCTCCAGCCGGCGCACGACGGCCATCTTGCGATGCATCTCAAGCTGTTCGTCGGTGGATGGCGAATTCTTCATCTGCGAACCTCCGATGCCGTCCTGACATCGTTACACGATATATGTTGTAACATTTTTACTGACAAGTCGACGCCCTTGCAGCGGACATCCCCCGATCAGCCGTTGAGGGCGCCGAGCACGAGGTCGGCCGCGACGGCGTCCTCAGTGGCGATGCCGACGGAGATGAACACCGTCGTCCTGGCGATATCGACCTCGGCCGTGCCGGCGAGCACCTCGCCGAGCTCGGCATGGATGCTGGCGCCGGACAGCAGGATGTTGCCAGATTCCTGGCTTGCCGCGTCCCGCGATTCCACCAGCACGACATTGTTCATCACGGCGTCGTCGAGTTCACGCCCGTCGAGGCCATTCCAGCCGACCGCGCTCACATGGGCGCCGGGCTTGAGCCATTCGCCCTTCACCACCGGCTCGCGGGCGGAGGTGGTGGTGGCGATCACGTCGGCGCCGCGCACCGCGTCTTCGGCGCTCGCATAGGCGGTGGCGCCGATCTCGGCGGCAAACGCCTGCGCCTTCTGGAAGTCGCGCGCCCAGACGCGGACCTCATCGAACGCGCGCACCCGCCGCATGGTCTCATAGTGGCCGCGGGCCTGGATGCCACTGCCGATGATGGTGAGCACCCGCGCCTGCGGGGCGGCGAGGCGCCGCGCCGCCATGGCCGAGACGGCGGAGGTGCGCATCTGGGTGATATAGGTGCCGTCGAGCACGGCCCGGGGCATGCCGGTCCAGCGGTCGAACACCACCACCACGGCATTGTGGCTCGGCAGGCCCCTGTCGTGATTGCCAGGATAGTTGCCGACCAGCTTGACGGCGAAGACGTCGGTCACCGCCGGCATCAGGCACATGTCGCCGCCGGCCTTCTCGTCGATCACCCGCATCCGCACAGGCTGGATCGAGGCGCCGGTGGAAAAGGCGATGAGGGCCTTTTCCATGGCGTCGATCAGGGCGTCGATGTCGAGCACGGCGGCGATCTGGTCTCGGTCGTAATAGGGGAGCATCGCGTCCTCTAGAAGCGGGCGGGCGAGAAGGGTGTGATGTCGATCGGCGGCATGCGGCCGGCGGCGATATCGGCGACGATCGCGCCCGTTATGCAGCCGCTCGACATGCCGACATGCTGGTGGCCGAAGGCCAGGATGATGTTCGTTGTGCGGGTCGAGCGCCCGATCACCGGCAGCGCATCGGGCATGGAGGGGCGAAAACCCATCCAGGTCGATGACGGCGCCTCCCGGATATCCGGCAGGAAGCGTCTGGCGGTGCGGTCGAGATAGGCGTGGCAGGCCGGATTCGGCGGCTTGTCGAGGCCCGCCAGTTCCACCATGCCGGCGCAGCGCAGCCCATCGCTCATCGGCGTCATGGCGAAGCCGGCAGTGGCGCTGGAGCAGGTGCGGCTGATGATGCCGGCCTGCTTGCCGAACATGACATGGTAGCCCCGCTCGGTCTCCAGCGGCAGTTTCTCGACCGCGCCGCCGAACAGACGGCGCGCCTGCGCGCCGGCGGCGAGGACGGCCTGGTCGTAAATTCCGTCCTGCGTGCCGGCGACGCGGATCCTGCCGTCCGGGCGGGCGTCGAGCGTGCGCACCTCGTCGCGCAGGAAGCACCCGCCATTGGCGCGGAAATGGCGCACGAGCGTCGCGCAGACCTCGACCGTGCTGAGGTAGTGCAGGGCCGAATGGAAATACAAAGCCCGGACGAAGACGGGCGCCAGATTGGGCTCCAGCCGCCGGATTTCGGCGGCATCGATCTCCTCGACATCACCGGCGAGCCGCTTGTAGAGCGTGACCTCGCCGGCGCTGGAGTGGTACGCCGCCTCGCTCTCATAGAGATGCAGATAGCCGCCGCCGCGCATCAGGCGGTCGGCGCCGCTCTCGCGGAAAAGCGGCAGCGCATGGTCGAGATTGCGCGACAGCAGCGTGTGCATCGCCTGCGCGATGCGTGTCACTTCCGCAGGGCGGCAGTGGGACAGGAACGACAGCAGCCACGGCAGCATGCGCGGCGCGTAGCCCCAGTCGATGCTCAGCGGCGAGCCGGACGCGAACAGCAGCGGCAGCAGCCGGCGGGGGATGGACGGGCTGTTGATCGGCACGAAGGCGTGGGGCGCCAGCGCCGCCGCATTGCCGAAGGACGCGCCGTGGCCCGGCTCGTCGCGGTCGATCAGTGTCACGGCGAACCCGGCCCTCTGCAGGTAGAGAGCCGACGAAATGCCGACAATGCCCGCACCGATGACGGCTATCTTCTGCTCACCCGCTGCCGGCATGCGCGCCCCCGCCCTTCCGTTCCGCCGCGGCTCACTTGCCGAGCTGGCGGTTGAACATGCGGGTGCCGCCGACGACCTGATGGGTCGGCACCACCTCGATCTGCGAGACGCAGACATGCGGGGGCGTGCCGAGCACATATTCGATCGCGTCGGCGATGTCGGTCGCCTTCAGGCACTCGTAGGGGTCGTAGAGCAGGGCATCGGATTTGGAATGGTCGCCGTCGAACATCTCGGCATGCATGCCGGTGCGAACGCGGCCCGGACGGATTTCGGTCACCCGCACATCGGTGCCGAACAGTTCCATGCGCAGATTGGCGCTCATATTGTGCACCGCGCCCTTGGAGGCGCTGTACATCGGCTGGCCGGCGGAAGGATAAGGCCCGGCGAGCGAGCCGAAATTGACGATATGGCCGCGATTGCGCTCCACCATGCCGGGCACGGTGGCCGAGAGCGCGTTGTGGATGCCCATCACGTTGACGTCGAGGATGCGCTGGGCCGACGCGGTGGGCACCGAATAGAGCGTGCCGGTGACCCCGAGCACGCCGGCGGCGTTGATCAGTATGTCGATCGGCTGGCCGGAGAAGGTGCTCTTCATCCCCTCCGAGTCGGTCACGTCCATGAACACGGTCTCGACCTGGTCCAGGCCCTTGAGCGCATCCAGCCCGGCCTGGTCGTTCGACAGCGCGATGGTGTGGACGCCATGGCGAGCGAGCATGCGAACCATCGCCGACCCCAGACCGCCGCTGCCGCCCGTGACCAGAGCGCGCATTCCCTTCTCAAGCATGGAGAACGTCCCTTTCACGTGACCCGAACCCGCAACGATGTTATTTGTTATATCAATGCGTCGTCAAGCGTCGATTAGGGGCGCGCCACAGCCCGGGCCCGCCGTCAGATGGCGGATCGGCGCGAGCGAAGGCGTGCCTTCGCCGGCCCCGGGGCGGCGCCGCGTGTTCGGCTCGGCCAGATTTGCCAGAAGGGCGCGCGCGGCGATTCCATCGCGCGCCGCGCCTCATTCCTCGTCGCGCACGGCCCGATAGAAAGCCTGCGAGGAATACTCGATGTCATGTGCGATGGCGTCGGCCACTGCCTGCGGATTGCCCTCGCGCACCGCCCGAATAATGGCGATGTGATTGAGGATACCGTCATCGGTATTGGAGAACGCCGGATAGATCGATTTGATATAGGAGCCGGTCCGCAGCCAGCAGCTTTCGATCATCTTCACCAGAAGCGGCATTTTTGACGCTTCGTAAATGGTGAAATGGAATATCCAGTTGAGCTCTGTCAGCAACGTATAGTCTTTTTCGCGGTTTGCCTCGATAAGCCTATCGTTTATAGAGCTTATTTCGATGATCTCGTCGCGCGTTATGTTGGGCGTCGCCTCGCGGGCGGCCAGGCTTTCCAGGGAACAGCGGATCTTGACCAGTTCGCCGATCTTCTCCTTGTCGAGGCGGGGAATGTAGATCGAGCCATTCCCCCCCAATTCCAGCACCCCTTCGGCGGCCAGGTTGAACAGTGCTTCGCGCGCGGGCGTCAGGCTGACGCCGAGCGAGCCGGCCACCGCGCGCAGGGTCAGCTTCTCTCCCGGCTTGAACAGGCCGGCCATGATCGCGTGCCGCAACTGGTCACGCACACGCACGCCGAGTGTCTCGCTGCGCTGGAAAGGAGAGAAGTTCGCAAGAGCCTCAACCATCGGTGCGTCCCTGACCGGTTTCCTCGTTTGTTATGATATGCATCAAGCGCGTCAAACTCATACCCTTCGCTGCACATTCCGCGAACCGGGACACGGATTTTAGCCGCTGTCCTGCGGTTACTGTTGCAATAATTTTATAACATATTACACTTTACCGCAGTCGTTGCCAAGAACGGCGCGCGTCGCGCAGAATCGGTCGCGTCGCGGCCGTCGTCCCACATGAAGGGTGTGGTTGCATGAAACTCTGCTGGATACATCCCACCACCGCCAACGACGCCCTTGCCCCGCTGTGGGAAAAGCTGGACGCGGCCGTCCGCCCGGCGCTGGCTGCGGGCACCGAGCTTGAATTCCGCTTCCTGCCGAAAAGCGGCAACTTCGTGCGCTCCGCCTATGCCGAGCACATCAATTCGGTGCACATCGTCGAAGCGGCGCTGAAGGCGGAGGAGGACGGCTTCGACGGCGTCTTCCTCGGCTGCTGGAACGACCCGCTGTGGGAGGCCCGCGAGGTGCTCTCGGTGCCGGTCGGCTCGGTCAGCGAGCAGTCCATGCTGGCGGCTCTCGCCATGGGCAAGCGGCTCGCCGTCGTCACCGTCTCGCAGAAGACCACGATCGCGATCGAGAACGACCTGCTGGCCTATGGGCTGCGCGATCGCGCCATCGTGCGCCCGGTCCGCACCATCATGCCGGAATCCGACGCGGGGCTCCTGCTCGGCGCCGTCGCCGATCCCCATGCCGCGTTCATTCCGCGCCTCGAGGAAGTGGCGAGAGGCTGCATCGCCGATGGCGCCGACATCATCCTCGTCGGCTGCGCCTACTACGGCCCGCTGCTGCGCCTGAGCGGCTACACGGAAGTGCCGGGCACCGGCGTGCCGGTCATGGATTCCTCGACCGTGGCGCTCAAATATCTTGAGACCATGACCGACATCGCGATGAAGCTCGGCGCGGTCAAGAGCACCCGCCTGCAGTTGCGCGCCCCGCCGCGCGAGGCGCTGGACAATGCGCGCCGCAGCCTGTCGCTGATCTGAAACCCAAACTCCCGAACGTCCAAACCCAGGTGGGCCGTCTCATGACGCTGGCCAGTCCGATCGACAGCAAACTCAAGGGCGTCGTCTGGAAACGGACATTGAGGGAGACGGCGCTCACCTTTCCCGCGCTTGCCGGCGAGGAGAGCGCCGACCTCGTGGTGGTCGGCGCGGGATTCTGCGGCCTCAACGCGGCCCTCGCCGCCGCCCGGGCCGGGCAGAACGTCGTTCTGATCGAGGCCGGCGTCGTCGGCAGCGGCGCCTCCGGGCGTAATGGTGGCTACAATGTCCCCCATTTCCCCGGCGCCATGACCCCCTCGGCGGTGGAGGCGATGATCGGCCCGAGGAAGGGGCGCGCGCTGTCCGAGCTGGTGCTCGGCGGTGCCGAACAGGTGTTCCGGCAGATCGACAGCTACCAGATCGCCTGCTCGCCCGTGCAGCACGGATGGGTGCAGCCGGCGCATTCGGAAGCTTCGCTCGCCAGGGTCAGGAAGGCCCATGACGAGTGGAAGGCCTGGGGCGCGGACGTGACCTGGCTCACGCCTGGCGATCTTTCGGCCCGCCTCGGCGCCGCTGGCTATATCGGCGGCTGGTTCAACCCGAGCGGCGGCACGGTGAACCCCTACGGTCTGACCATCGGCCTGGGGCGGGCGGCGACGCAGGAGGGGGTGCGCATCTTCGAGCACAGCCCGGTCGACGGCATCGAGGAAGGCCCCGGCGGCATCACCGTCAAGGCCGGCGCCGGGCGGGTCCGGGCCCGGCGCGTCATCGTCGCCACCAATGCCTATACCGGCGATTTCCTTCCCGAGGTGCAGCGCGCCACCGTACCGGTTTATCTCTATCACGCCGCCACCCCGCCGCTGAGGGCGGAGCTGCGAGCCTCCATCCTGCCCGGCGGGGAATGCTTCACCGACCTGCGCAAATCCGGCGGCTTCGGTCGGCTCGACGATGACGGGCGGCTGATTTCCGGCGGTGCGGTGTTCGCCTTCGGCGACCGGCAGGCCTACGGGATCGCCCATGCGAGGAACCGCATGCGCCAGCTCTTCCCCCAGCTGACCGAGGCCGACACCGCGTTCGAGGATTATTGGGAAGGCTATTGCGCCGTCACCGAAAGCTACCTGCCGCACGTCCAGCGGCTCGGCAAGGAAGTGTTCGCGGTGGTCGGCTTTTCCACCCGCGGCGTCAATCTGGCGCAGAATCTGGGCCGTCTGGTCGGCGAGTTCGCCGCCGGCCGGCGCGGGCTGGACGAGGTGCCGGTCGCGGTGGTCGAGCAGCGCCGCGACATACCGATGTGGGCGCTGAAGGTCCGGGCCGCCCGCCTCGTCTTCCCCTTCTATCAAGCCAAGGACCGGCTCGGCCTGAGCTGAGGCGGTTCCTTCGGCTCCGCCCCGTCGGCGCCCGGGAGCGCGGACGATGGCGGGGTTCTCGTCTTCCGGCCGATCGGAGCGCACCATGGCCGCCTATGACGTGCTGTTTCAGCCGTTGCAGATCCGCAATCTGACGATCCGCAACCGCTTCCTCTCCACCAGCCACGAGCCGGGCTACGTGCTGGCCGGCGACATCACCGACCGCTACATCGCCTATCAGGCGGAAAAGGCGAAGGGCGGCATCGGCCTGACGCAGTTCGGCGGGGCGACCGCCGTCTCGGCCGAGAACTCGTTCTATTACGGCCAGATCAACGGCTCGGTGGACAAGGTCATCCCGCAGTTCCGCAAGATGGCGGCCGCGATCCACGCTCATGGCGCCCATTGCACCGTGCAGCTGACCCATGGCGGGCGGCGCGAGCGCTGGGACCTCACCAACTGGCTGCCCACCTTCTCGGCCTCGCCGCTGCGCGAGATTATCCACGGCACCTTTCCGGCGACCATGGAAGATCACGACATAAGGCGCACCATCGAGAACTATGTCGCGGCGGCGACGCGGGTGCGCGAGGGCGATGTCGACGGTGTCGAGATTTCCTGCCAGGCCGGCACGCTGATCGAGCAGTTCTGGTCGCCGGCGATGAACCACCGCACCGACGGCTATGGCGGCCCGCTGGAAAACCGCATGCGGTTCGGCCTCGACATCCTCGAAGCGGTGCGTCGCCGCCTCGGCGACGACTACGTGATCGGCATCCGCATGCCGGGCGACGAGATGCTGAAAGGCGGCCTCACGCAGGAGGACTGCCTCACCATCGCCTCCACCTATGCCGGCTCAGGCCTCATCGACTTCATCTCGGTGGTCGGCGGCCAGGCCTCCGACTACAAGTCGGAAGCGCGCATCTGGCCCACCATGTGGGTGCCTTCCGCCGCCTGGCTGCCGCTCGCCAGGGCGATCCGCGACGAGGTGCAGGGCAAGGTCAAGATCTTCCACGCCACCCGCATCACCGATGCCGCCACCGCCGAGCACGCGCTGAAGAGCGGCGCCGTGGATATGGTCGGCATGACCCGCGTCTTCATCGCCGACCCGCATTACGCCAACAAGCTCAGGGCCGGCGACGAGGAGAACATCCGCCCCTGCGTCGGCGTCGGCTACTGCGTCGACCGCGCCATTCGCGGCATCGACGCGCTGTGCGCCCACAATGTCGCGACCTCGCGCGAGGCGACCATCCCGCAAGAGGTGCGCCCCGCTGCGGTGCGGAAGAAGGTGGTGGTCGTCGGCGGCGGTCCGGCCGGCATGGAGGCGGCGCGGGTGAGCGCGCGGCGCGGCCACCAGGTGGTGCTGTTCGAGGCGGCAGGCGAGCTTGGCGGCCAGTTGCTGCTGGCGGCGCGGGCGACCTGGCGGCGCGAGATCGCCGGCATCACCGCCTGGCTCGCCCGCCAGCTGGAGCTCCTCAAGGTCGATCTGCGCCTCAACACCTATGCCGAGGCCGGGGACGTGCTGGCCGAGGCGCCGGACGCGGTCATCATCGCCACCGGCGGCCTGCCCAATCTCGGCCGCTTCGAGGGCCTGGAACTCGCCGTCTCCGCCTGGGACGTGCTCTCCGGCCAGGTGGCGGTGGGCGGCGCGGTGCTGATCGCGGACGAGAACGGCACCGCCTCGGTCGCCTCCACCGCCGAGTTCGCCGCGGCAAGGGGCGCGAAGGTGCGCATCGTCACCCCGGATCGCGAGTTCGGCCGCGAGATCGGCGGCACCAATCTCGGCGCCCATATGAGCGAGCTCTACAAGCACGACGTGGCGATCGAGACCGACACCCGCCTCATAGCCGTTCGCCGCCAGGGCAACGGGCTCGTCGCCACGGTGGAGAACACCTACAGCGAAAAGCGCCGCGAGATCCCGGTCGACCAGGTGATCGGCGACAATGGCACGCTGCCGAACGACGACGTCTATGTCGCGCTGAAGCCGCTCTCGCGCAATCTCGGCGAGGTGGACCTGCGGGCGCTCGCCGATGCCCGCGAGCAGTCGATTGTCAGCAACCCCGAGGGCCGCTTCGTGCTCTACAAGGTCGGCGACGCCTGGTCCTCGCGCAATCTCCACGCCGCGATACTCGACGCCGCGCGGCTCACCCACCCACTGTGAAAGGAGCGCCGCCATGAGCGAGACGCTGACACATGGCGACGTCACCTACCGCGTGATCGCGCTCGAACGCTGCCTGCCGCTGGTCGAGGGCCTTGTTGCCGCCGGCAGGAAGTGGCACTCGCACGTGCTCTCGCCCGGCTGCGCCTTCAACCCCTATGACCGGCGCTACGCCATCGTCGTCGAGGACGATGCCGGGCACATCGCCTATATCGCCCCGTCGGACGGTTTCCCGGAGGTCGACAAGACCTTCGTGAAGATGCTGCATGGCGACGACATTCTCGACGAGCACGCCGCACGGGCCGCCGACCCGGCGGAAGCCGCCGGATCGGCGCTGCTGGCACGGCTGCGCGGGATCGACGCGCAGGGCGTGCACTGGCATCACCACATGAACTTCCCCGCCTGCGCCCTCAACCCGCATCGCGGCCGCTGGGCGATCACGGTGGAGAGCGAGAACGGCACCTTCTCGGAGAGCTATGACGCCGAGCCCAAGGCGGTGCTGCGCGAGATCGAGGTGCTGTACTTCCGCAATCTCGCCGCCCGCACCGCCGCCGGCTGAAGCTGCGTCACGGCACTTGCGTCAGGCAATATCCTTCAGCGCGGCGTCCGCCTGCGGGTGCCGCGCCGGATGAACAATCGGTTGAGGCTGTACGGCTAGAAGCTGCCGAGTTCGATCGAGCGCCGGCGCGCGGCGGCGACCGCGCGGGCGACCACGCGATCGATGCCGGCCTCGCCCATCAGCTCGGCGAGCGCGGCGGCGGTGGTGCCGTTGGGGCTGGTCACCTGCCGGCGCAGCGTCGCCGGATCGGCCTCGCTCTCGCGCGCCAGCCGCCCGGCGCCATAGACCGTCTGCAGCGCCAGCTCGCGGGCGAGATCGGCCGGCAGCCCCTCGGCAATGGCGCTCCGCTCAAGGCAGTCGATCATGTGGAACACATAGGCCGGGCCCGACCCGGACACCGCGGTCACCGCGTCCATCAGCGCCTCGTCATCGACAAAGCGCACCCTCCCGCTGAAGCCGAGCAGGCGCTGTGCCCGCGCCCGCTGCTCCGCCGACGCCGCCTCGTTCGCCACGCACACCATCATGCCGGCGCCGATGGCAGCCGGGGTGTTGGGCATGCAGCGGACTACGGCCGCTCCGGCCCCGAGCGCTTCCTCCATCCGGCGCACGCCGACGCCGGCGGCGACCGACAGCACCAGCGCCCCGGCGGCGGCGAAGCGCGCGACCTCGGACAGAACGGCGTCCATCTGCTGCGGCTTCACCGCCAGCACCACGACATCGGGTGTTGGCGAGGCGGGAACCGACGCGATATCGGCCAAGGTCACGGCGCCGAGGCCGGCGAGGCGCCGGCGCAGCGGTTCGGCCGGCTCGACCAGCCGGACGCCGATGGCACTGCCCTGCGACAGCCAGCCCGAGGCCAGTGCATGGCCCATATTGCCCCCGCCGATGAGCAGAACATCGACCTTCGCCCGTACCGTCACCTTCGCCTCGTCGTTAAATTCGTTACATGACATTTGTTATAACAAATTGATGACATGTGCCAGCCCGATCGTCGGCCGATGTTGGCGCGCAGGGGCCGGCTGACAAAGAGGCATGATGGGGACCGGCTCGCGCCTTGGTTCAGGCCTTGCGCCCCAGCAGCCGCAGCGCATTGGCCGTCACCAGCACGGTGGCGCCGGTATCGGCGAGGATGGCGGGCCACAGCCCGGTGATGCCGGCAATGGTGGTGACGAGGAACACCGCCTTCAGCCCCAGCGCCAGGGCGATGTTCTGGTGGATGTTGCGCATGGTGGCGCGCGACAGCCCGATCATCGCCGCCACATCGCCCACCCGCCCGTGCAGCACGGCGGCGTCCGCGGTCTCCAGCGCGACATCGGTGCCCCCGCCCATGGCGATGCCGACATTGGCCGCCGCCAGCGCCGGCGCGTCGTTTATGCCGTCGCCGACCTTGGCGACCTTCAGCCCGTCGCGCTGCATCTCGCCGACGATACGCTGCTTGTCGGCCGGCATCAGCCCGGCCCGCACCTCGATGCCGAGATCGGCGCCGATCGCTCGTGCCGTGCGCTCATTGTCTCCGGTCAGCATCACCGTGCGGATGCCTGCCGCCCTCAGCGCGTCGAGCCCGGCCCGCGCATCCGGGCGCGGCTCGTCGCGCAGGGCGAGCAGCCCCTGCACCCGCCCATCCGCCAGCAGCACCGCCACCGTCTTGCCGGCCTCGTTGAGGGCGACGATGGCGGCCATCTGCGCCTCGGTCAGCGTCGCGCGCGCACCGGCCGCCCTGGGCGAGCCGAGGAACAGCGCCGCGCCATCCACCATGCCGCTCACGCCCTCGCCGCCGAGCGCCCCGGCCTCGCGCACCGCCGGCACTTTGAGCCCTCGCGCGCCCGCCTCGGCGAGGATGGCATTGGCAAGCGGATGGGTGGAGCCCGATTCCAGCGCCGCAGCGCGGGCGATGAGGCCCGCCTGGTCGCCCTCGAAGGCGAGCAGATCCGTCACCTTGGGCCTGCCCTCGGTCAGCGTGCCGGTCTTGTCGAGCGCCACGGCGTTGATGGTGCGCAGCACCTCCAGCACCGCCCCGCCCTTGATCAGCAGGCCGCGCCGCGCGCCGGCGGCGAGCCCGGCGGCAATGGCGGCCGGGGTGGAGATCACAAGCGCGCAGGGGCAGCCGATCAGCAGGATCGCGAGGCCCTTATAGACCCACTCGTCCCATCCCGCGCCGAAGAGCAGCGGCGGCACCACCGCCACCAGCGCGGCCAGCACCACGACGAAGGGAGTGTACCAGCGCGAGAAACGGTCGATGAAGCGCTCGGTCGGCGCCTTGCTCTCCTGCGCCTCCTCCACCAGCCGCACCACGCGGGCGATGGTGTTGTCGGAAGGCTCGGTGGTGGCGCGGATGGTAAGCGCCGCCTCGCCGTTCACCGTGCCAGCGAACACACCGTCGCCGGCCTGCTTGGCCACCGGCACGCTCTCCCCGGTCACCGGCGCCTCGTTCACCGAGCCGGCGCCCTCCAGCACCTCGCCATCGGCGGGAATGCGCTCGCCGGGGCGCACCAGTACGATGTCGCCGATTCTCAGGCTCGTGGCCGGCACCTCGCGGGTGGTGCCGCCCTCCACCCGCCGCGCCGTCTTCGGAACCAGCGCGGTGAGCGAGCGGATGGAATCGCGCGCCCGCCCGGCGGCGACGCCCTCCAGCAATTCGCCGACCAGGAACAGGAACACCACGGCCGCCGCCTCCTCCGACGCACCGATGATCACCGCGCCGACGGCGGCGATGGTCATCAGCGTCTCGATCGAGAAGGGCGTGCCGGACAGCGCCGCCATCAGCGCCCGCCGGGCGATCGGCACCAGGCCGAGCGACAGCGCGGCGATGAAGATCCACGGGTCGAGCATCGGGTAGAAATGGCCGAGCCCATAGGCAGCCGCCAGCGCCGCGCCGCAGACAAGGGTGAGCCGCGCCTTGCCGGTCTTCCACCACGGCATGCCGGCGGGCAGATGGCTGTGCCCGGTCGCCGCCGGGGACACGCCGCCGGCCTCGCCGGCGCCGGAGGCATGCTCCTCGGAGCCGTGATCGTGGCCGCAGCCCGGCCCATGTTTATGGACCTGACCATGGGCGTGGCCGGCGTGGTCATGTGAAGGATGCGGCGCGGCCACGGGCTTGGTCGACGCCGCCGAAATGCCGTAGCCGAGCCCCGAAACCCGCCGCTCCAGCAACGGCAGGTCGGCACCCTCATGCTCCACCGTCAGCGTGCCGGCGGTCACCGACACCGACGCACCCGCGACGCCGTCGACCCGGCGCACCGCGGTCTCGATCTTGGTGGCGCAGGAGGCGCAGTCCATGCCCTCGATGCGGTAGCGGGTCTTTACGGCCGACATGCCATCCCTCCTGCGCCACCCTTGTCGCGGCGGCAGGAGGAACCTACTTCCTCTAGCGACTAGAGGAGCAAGCACGAAATGACGGACATCTTCACCATTGGCGACGCGGCCCGCGAAAGCGGCGTCAAGGTGCCGACCATCCGCTATTACGAGGAGATCGGCCTGCTGCCGCCGCCGCCCCGCACCGAGGGCGGGCGCCGCGCCTATGGGGCGGAGGATCTGCGCCGGCTGGCCTTCATCCGCCATGCGCGCGAACTGGGCTTCGAGATCGAGGCCATCCGCACCCTGCTGCAATTGCAGGACGACCCGGCCCAGCCCTGTGCCGCCGCCGACGCCATCGCCCGCGACCACCTGGTCACGGTGGAGCGACGGATCGCCAGCCTCACCGCGCTGCGCGCCGAATTGCAGCGCATGGTCGAGGGCTGCTCGCACGGCCATGTCGCCACCTGCCGGGTGATCGAGATCCTCGCCGACCATGGCGCCTGCGTGCATCACGCCGGAGGTCGCGCCTGAGCGTCCGGGCGGCGGCGCCGGCCTTCAGGCCTCCGCCATCCCGCCGGCCTCCCGCGCCGCCGGCTCCTGGGTGAAGCCGGCCCGGGCCTCGCGCACCGCCCCGGCGATGAAGTCCTCCACCGTGCGGATGCGCCGGAGGTCGCGGATGTCGGCATGGGTCACCAGCCAGTAGGCGCGGCGGAAGCTCAGCTCGGGGAGCAGCCGCACCAGTTCGGGATGCGCCAGCGCGGCATAGTCGTGCAGGATGCCGATGCCGCCGCCGGCGCGCACCGCCTCCATCTGGCCGACCACGCTGGCGCATTCCAGCCGGCGTGCCTCCACCTCGCGAAACACCTCGAAATAGTCGAGCGCCGGCGAGTAGACGAGATCGGGCACATAGGTGACCAGCAGCCGGCCGGTGACATCGCGCAACGCGGCGATGGGCCCGGTGCGGGCGAGATAATCCCGCGCGGCATAGACGCCGAGCGTGTAGTCGGTGAGCTTGCGGGCCACCAGCCGCCCCTCGCTCGGCCGCTGCAGCGTCACCGCGATGTCCACCTCGCGCTTGGGCAGCGAGAAGCTGCGCGGCAGCGGCGCCAGCTGGATCGACAGGCCGGGATGCTCCTCGGCCAGCCGCCCGAGCCGCGGGGCGAGGAAATAGGTGCCGAAGCCGTCCGGCGCGCCGATCCGCACCGTCCCGGCGAGCGCGAGATCGACATTGCCGAGCGCCGCCTGCGCCTGCAGCATCTCGGTCTCGATGCGCTCGGCATGGGCCAGCAGCCGCTCGCCGGCGGGGGTCAGTTCGCTGCCCGTGGTGCGCCGCTCCAGCAGCTTCGAGCCGAGGCTCGCCTCCAGCGCGCCGAGCCGACGGCCGACGGTGGCATGGTCGAGGCCGAGTTGGCGCGCCGCCGCCAGCATCTGGCCGGCGCGGGCGACGGCGAGAAAGATCCGCAAATGGTCCCAATCCATGGAACCTTCCTAGCGAATTGTGCGCCTCTGCACAACGGATGCGAAAACATCGTCGTTGAAGTGACGAGTTTCGACAAGCACAACCGCAGGCAGGACAATCAGAGGGGAAATCGCCATGGCGGTCATCGGTCACTATATCGGCGGCAAGGTCGTCAATACCGCCGGCCGCAGCGCGCCGGTCTTCGATCCCTCCACCGGCGCGCAGTCGGGCGAGACCCTGCTCGCCTCGGTCGCCACGGTAGGCGAGGCGGTCGCCGCCGCCGCCAAGGCGTTCCCCGCCTGGGCCGACACCCCGCCGCTGACGCGCGCGCGCATCATGTTCAGGTTCAAGGCGCTGCTGGAGCGCGACATCGACGCGCTGGCCGCCGCCATCACCCGCGAGCACGGCAAGACCTTCGAGGACGCCAAGGGCGAAGTCACCCGCGGCATCGAGGTGGTCGAGTTCGCCTGCGGCATCCCGCACCTCCTGCGCGGCGACTTCACCGAGCAGGTGGCGCGCGGCGTCGACGTGTTCTCCGCCCGCCACCCGGTCGGCGTGGTGGCCGGCATCACGCCGTTCAACTTCCCGGTCATGGTGCCGATGTGGATGTTCCCGGTGGCGCTGGCCTGCGGCAACGCCTTCGTGCTCAAGCCCTCCGAGAAGGACCCCACCCCCTCGCTGATGCTGGCCGAACTGCTGGCCGAGGCCGGCCTGCCCGCCGGCGTGTTCAACGTGGTGCAGGGCGACAAGGAGGCGGTCGACGCCCTGCTCACCCACCCCGATGTCGCCGCGGTGAGCTTCGTCGGCTCCACCGCCATCGGCGAATATGTCTACAAGACCGCCGCCGCGTCGGGTAAGCGCGCGCAGGCGCTGTGCGGCGCCAAGAACCACCTCGTGGTGATGCCCGACGCCGATCTCGACAAGACCGTCGACGCGCTGATGGGCGCGGGCTACGGCTCGGCCGGCGAGCGCTGCATGGCGGTCTCGGTCGCCGTGGCGGTCGGCGGCGTCGGCGACGCGCTGATGGAGAAGCTGGTGCCGAAGGTGCGCGCGCTGAAGGTCGGCCCCGGCCTCGACCGCGACAGCGAGATGGGCCCGCTCGTCACCAAGGAGCACCTGGCCAAGGTCTCCGGCTATGTCGACACCGGCGTCGCCGAAGGGGCGGAACTGATCGTCGACGGACGCGGCCTCAAGCTGCAGGGCTATGAGGGCGGCTATTTCATCGGCGGCTGCCTGTTCGACAAGGTCACCCCCGAGATGAAGATCTACAAGGACGAGATCTTCGGCCCCGTGCTCTCCGTCGTGCGCGTCGACCGCTATGACGAGGCGCTCAAGCTGGTCAACGAGCATGAATATGGCAATGGCGCCGCCATCTTCACCCGCGACGGCGACAGCGCCCGCGCCTTCGACCGCGACGCCAAGGCCGGCATGATCGGCATCAACGTGCCGATCCCGGTGCCGGTGGCGTTCCATTCCTTCGGCGGCTGGAAGCGCTCGGTATTCGGCGACCGCAACGTCTACGGCATGGAGGGCGTGGGCTTCTACACCAAGATGAAAACCACCACCGCCCGCTGGCCGACCGGCATCCGCGAGGGCGCCCAGTTCGTCATGCCGACCAGCGGCTGAGGGTTCGGCCGCTCGAAAGCGTCATCCCGGCTCTCCCCTGCGCCGGAGCCGTGATGACGCTTATGGAACGACGCCTGAAATTTCCACCGGCTCGCCCCGCACCGCCGTCTGAAAGTGCGGGGCGCCCCCCTCCCGCCAGAACGGCTCGGCCGTCGTGTCGAGAAAGCTGGCGAACAGCGCCCGTGCTTCATCGCGGCGCACACCGCCGGCAATCGCCACCGGGCGGGCGGCGTGGCGCGGCGGTGCGCCGTTGAGCGTCACCGAGGCACAGCCGCCATAGGCGTCCTCCATCGCGAACACCAGCCGCACGATCGGCAGATGCAGAAGCGTGCCGAAGCACATCACGCACGGCTCCAGCGTGGTGTAGAGGGTAAGGCCATCCGCGCGGGAGAAGCGGTAGTCGCCCATGAACACCTTGTGGAACAGGTTCATCTCGGCATGGCTGAGATGATTGGACGCCATCGTCTTGCGCGCGCGGCCCAGAATGTCCGTGCCCTTGGCGAGCACCGCGCCGACGGGGAACACGCCTTCCTGAAGCGCCGCCGCCGCCTCCGCCAGCGCTTCCCCCATCATCCGGTCGTCGCTCGACAGCCTGTCCATCCCCCGCGCCCCCGATGCCGCCGGAACGTTTTCCCACGCCTAGAGCCTTTCCCTGATTCACTGAATCGGGGAAAGGTTCCGGCTCATTGAGTTCACGCGTTTTCCTGCCGCGAACCGGTATCCACTTCGCTCGAAAACGCCTCAATCGTGCGAGCGGCCGAAGTCCGGCGCGGCCGTCTCCTGGCCGATCTCGATGATCGAGCGGCGGATGGCGCGGGTGCGGGTGAACAGGTCGAACAGCGCGTCGCCCTGCTCCCAGCGTATCGCCCGCTGCAGCGCGATCAGGTCTTCGGTGAACCGACCCAACACCTCGATCACCGCCTCGCGATTGTTGAGGAACACGTCGCGCCACATGGTGGGGTCGGAGGCGGCGATGCGGGTGAAGTCGCGGAAGCCGCCGGCGGAGAATTTGATGACCTCGGAATTGGTCACCTCTTCGAGGTCCGCCGCCGTGCCGACGATGTTGTAGGCGATCAGGTGCGGCACATGCGAGGTGATCGCCAGCACCAGGTCGTGGTGCTCGGGCGTCATGGTCTCGACATTGGCGCCCATCGCGGTCCACAGCCCGCAAAGCGACGCCACCGCTGCCGGGTCGGTGCCCTCGGGTGGGGTGAGAATCGACCAGCGGTTCTTGAACAGCGTGGCGAAGCCGGCATCCGGGCCGGAATATTCGGTGCCCGCCACCGGATGGCCGGGGACGATGTGCACATTCGCCGGCAGGTGGGCGCGCAGCGCGCTCACCACCGCGCCCTTCACCGAGCCCACATCGGAGACGATGGCGCCGGCCTTCAGATGCGGGCCGATCGCCTCCGCCACAGCGCCCATGGCGCCGACTGGCACGCATAATATGACGATGTCGGCATCCGCCACCGCCTGCGCCGGCGTGGCAGCGACGAGATCGGCGATATCGAGCGCCAGCACGCGCTCGCGCACGGCCTCCGAACCATCATAGGCGACCAGCGTGCCGGCGAGGCCGCGCGCCCTGGCCGCGCGCAGGATGGACGAACCAATCAGGCCGATGCCGATGACGGCGAGACGGCCGATAATGGGATGGGCGAGCGGCGGATCAAGCACCATCGCCGGTCTCCCCGCCGCCGAGGAACGCGGCCAGCGCCGCGACCACCAGCCGGTTGGCTTCCTCGGTGCCGACGGTCAGGCGCAGCGCGCCCGGCAGCCCGTAGGAATCCACCCGCCGCAGGATCAGCCCGCGCTGGCTGAGAAAGGCGTCGGCCTCCTTCGCCGTGCGGCCCGGCGTGTCGGGAAAATGCACCAGCAGGAAATTGGTCACGCTCGGCGTCACGGTGAGGCCGAGCGCGGTGAGTTCCCGTGTCAGCCACGGCAGCCACACCTCGTTATGGGCGATGGCCGCCTCGACATGGGCCGCGTCCTCGATCGCCGCGACGGCGGCGGCGAGCCCCGGCGCCGAGACGTTGAACGCCCCGCGGATGCGGTTGATGGCGTCCGCCACCTCCGCCGGCCCGTACAGCCAGCCGACGCGCAGCGCGGCGAGGCCGTGGATCTTCGAGAAGGTGCGCAGCATCACCACGTTCGGGCAGGTGGCGACCAGCTCGATGCCGGCCTCGTAGTCGTTGCGGCGGACATATTCGGCATAGGCCGCGTCAAGCGCCAGCAGCACATGCGGCGGCAGCCCGCGCTGCAGCCGCTTCACCTCGTCGAAGGGCAGGTAGGTACCGGTCGGGTTGTTCGGATTGGCCAGGAAGACGACGCGCGTCTTCTCCGTCACCGCCGCCAGCAGGGCGTCGACATCGGTGCGGTAGTCCTTCTCCGGCACCACCACCGGGGTCGCGCCGGCCGCCAGCGCGGCGATGCGATAGACCAGGAAGCCGTGCTGCGAATACAGCACCTCGTCGCCCGGCCCGGCGAAGGCGGCGGCGGTCAGCATCAGGAGTTCGTCCGAGCCGGTTCCGCAGACGATGCGCGCCGGGTCGAGCCCATAGGTCGCGGCGATAGCCTCGCGCAGCTTCGTCGACGAACCGTCGGGATAGAGTTCAAACGCGGTAGCCGACTGGAGGGCGGCGACGGCCTTCGGGCTGGGGCCGAGCGGGTTCTCATTGGCCGAGAGCTTATGCACCTTCACCCCCGGACCGCCCTGCGACTTGCCCGGCACATAGGCCTCGATCGCCAGAACGCTGGCGCGCGGGACGGGACGGGTGGGACGGGACGCGGCGGTCGACATGATGGGGCTCCGGGAGGCGGCAAGCGCGAAATTCAGGAGGAACGGCGGAAAGCGGGCCCGGTCAAGCGCGAACTCAGGCCTTCGGCGCGTGGGTATAGCGGCTCGCATGGCTGCCGACGAGTGCCGCCGCGCGCACCGAGGCCCCGCATTCGCGCAGCGCGGCCAGCACGGTGTCGCGGTCGACCGCGCCGCCGACCGGGATCGAGGCGAGCAGCGCCGCGCCATCGAGCCCGCGGTCGGGCACGGCGATGACGTCGGCGAGCGGCGCCAGCGCGCGGGCCGCCTGCGCGTTCCAGCCGGAAACGTGCAGGCTCCAGGTCTCGACCTCGCTCACCGCGCCATCGGTCACCGGATGGGCGATGCAGAACACCGGCAGGCCGGCCGGGTGGTCGGCCCGCTCGACGAAGGGCAGGCGGGCGATGATCTTGGGCGCGTGCTCGCCTTCCAGCGCGGTCCACCACGCCCCGGCGGAGGGCGAGGCGAAGGCCGGCACCAGGCCGAGATCGCCGCGCGAGCGCGCCACCGCCGCCACCACGCCGGCCGCGCCCATATGGCCGATGAACGGCACGGTGAAGCCGAAATGGAAGCGCGAGGCATCGCGCATCGCCGCCTCGCCCGAGGCGAGGTCGGCATGCACCGCATAGGGGGCCTGCACATAGGTAAATGTGGAGATGATGACCCGCCAGATGCCTTCCACCGTATCGAGGGGAAGGATGCCGCGATGCCGGTCGACGATCTGCCGCATCATCGAGGCTTCGCGGGCCGGGCGGAACGCCGAGCCGCTCTCGGTCCCCCGCGCCCGCTTCACCGCCACCAGCCGGTCGATGATCTGGCTGCGCTCGATCAAAAGCGCGTGCATCGCCGCGTCGAGGCGGTCGATCTCCGCGCGCAGCGTCCCGAGGTCCGGCGCGGTGGCCGGAACCGGCGGGGCGGCAGCGGAGGCGGGAGGCTGCGGCGCGGCGGGAATGGTGGTTTTGCTGTCCATCGCGGGTTGTCGTAAACCCCGCGCGCGCCGCGCGCAAAGCAAAATCTGACGGCCCGCTCTATTGACAAGAGCCGGCTGTGGGATCATCCGATCGTCCGGTATAACGAACTCTTCGTCCGGTATGACGGTTCCCATGTCCGACACTACGGCCCTGCGCGATCTTCCGGCCTATGAGGCGGCCCGCGGCGAAGCGGACAATCCGCATTCCGCGGTGGTGCGCTTCGGCGCCGACACGCCGCTTCAGCTCGACGCCGGTGGCGTGCTCACCCCGTTCCAGATCGCCTACCAGACCTATGGCACGCTGAACGCCGCGCGCTCCAACGCCATTCTGCTGTGTCATGCCCTCTCCGGCGACCAGCACGCGGCCAATGTCCACCCCGTCACCGGCAAGCCGGGCTGGTGGGAGACGCTGGTCGGCCCGGGCAAGCCGGTCGACACCGACCGCTTCTTCGTCATCGCCTCCAACGTGCTGGGCGGCTGCCTCGGCACCACCGGCCCCTCTTCCACCAACCCGGCCACCGGCCAGCCCTATGGCCTCGACCTGCCGGTGGTGACGATCCGCGACATGGTGCGGGCGCAGGCCATGCTGGTCGACCATCTCGGCATCGAGAAGTTGCTGGCGGTGGTTGGCGGCTCGATGGGCGGCATGCAGGTGCTGCAATGGGCGGCGAGCTACCCCGAGCGGGTCTTCGCCGCCATGCCGATCGCCACCGCCGCCCGCCACTCGGCGCAGAACATCGCCTTCCACGAAGTCGGCCGCCAGGCGGTGATGGCCGATCCGGAGTGGCGCGGCGGGCGCTACCTGAACGAGGGCACCAGCCCGCGGCGCGGCCTCGCCGTCGCCCGCATGGCGGCGCACATCACCTATATGTCGGATTCCTCGCTGCACCGGAAATTCGGCCGCCGGCTGCAGGACCGCGACGGGCACACCTTCTCCTTCGACGCGGATTTCCAGGTGGAGAGCTATCTGCGCCACCAGGGCGAGGCCTTCGTCGACCGCTTCGACGCCAATTCCTATCTCTATGTCACCCGCGCCATGGACTATTTCGACCTCGCCGGGGACTATGGCGGCGTGCTGGCCAATGCCTTCAAGGGAGCGAAAACCCGCTTCTGCCTCGTCTCCTTCACCTCCGACTGGCTGTTCACCACGGCGGATTCGCGCGCCGTGGTGCACGCGCTCAACGCCGCCGGGGCGCAGGTCTCCTTCGCCGAGATCGAGAGCGACAAGGGCCACGATTCCTTCCTGCTCGACGAGCCGGAATTCTTCGCCATCACCCGCGGCTTCATCGACGCCGCCGCCCGTGCCGTGGGAGTGAAGTGATGGCACCGCGCGACCTCACCATGCGCGAAGCCGCGCGGGCCGATTCCGGCAAGCGCGTCGACCTGCTGCTGATCGCCGAGATGGTGAAGCCCGGCTCGCGCGTGCTCGATGTCGGCTCGGGCGATGGCGAATTGCTGGAACTGCTCGCCACCACGCGCGGCTGCGACGCGCGCGGCATCGAATTGTCGCGCGAAGGGGTGAACGCGGGCGTGGCCCGCGGCCTCGCCATCATCCAGGGCGACGCCGATGTGGACCTCGCCGACTACCCCGACGATTCCTTCGACTATGTGATCCTCTCCCAGACCATCCAGGCGACGCGCCGGCCGAAATGGGTGCTGGAGCAGATGCTGCGCGTGGGGACCCACGCCATCGTCTCCTTCCCCAATTTCGGCTTCTGGCGGATGCGGCTCGACCTGCTGCTGAACGGCCGCATGCCGAGCACGGAGAACCTGCCCTATAGCTGGCACGACACGCCCAACATCCATTTCTGCACCATCCGTGATTTCGTCGCGCTGGTGGAGGAGGTCGGCGCCCGCATCGACCGCGCGGCAGCACTGAACGGCTATGGCCACCCGGTGCGCTTCAACCTGCCCTGGGCGGTGTGGAACCTGCTGGGTGAGCAGGCGGTGTTCCTGCTGTCGCGGAAGGGGTGACCGGGGCAGCCCGGGCGCGCCTCAGCGCAGCAGTCGCCACTGCAGAACGGCCGCCCGCAGTTAGGTCGACAGGTTCCCCGCCCGGTCCGGCGTGTCATGCTCGGCCGCGTAGGCATAGAGAGCGCGGTGATCGTCCCGCGCGTCACCGGCGATCGTAACACGCCGCGGCATGGCCTATTTGGACCCGCCACTTTCGCGCCGGACGTCTTGCTCGCCGCCACCCGCCGGCACCCCGCCTTCGCGAACCTGCCGAGTCCCTCACCCGCCCAGCGGCCGGGGCGCGAGCACCGGCTGGAACACCCGCAGCCGGGCGCGGCGCTTGGTCGGCACCGGCTTGTAGACCTGCTTGGTGGCCTCGACGATGTGCACCCCGGCGAAGGGCAGCGACAGGCTCGCCCCCACCCGCTCCCACGCCACCGACGAGCGCAGGAACCAGTTGCGCGCCACCGGCGGCATGTAGAGCGCCTCGTCCCAGCCCACCGGGGTGAACAGCGCCCCGCGCAGCAGGTCGGTGATCTGGGTACGCGAGAACGGCCGTCCATGCCCGAACGGGTTGTTCTCGGTGCGGGCCCACACGCCGCGCCGGCTCGGCACCACGCAGAGCAGCCGCCCGCCCGGCGCCAGCACGCGCCACACCTCGCGCAGCACCTCGCCGGCATCGGGCGTCATCTCCAGCAGATGCACCGCGATCACCCGGTCGATCATCCCGTCGCGCAGCGGCAGTTCGCTCTCGTCGACCAGCGCCGCCAGCGTCGGCGCGGCGGAGGGCCAGCGCGTCACCCCCTGCGCGCCGGGCATGAAGGCGAGCGCGCGCTCGCACTCCTCGCGGAACACGCCGAGATAGGGCGTGGCATAGCCGATGCCGAGCAGCGACAGGCCGCGCACATTGCCAAATCGCGCGCGAATGGCGCGCCCCACCAGCCGGCGCGTCACCACGCCGAGCGGCTGGGCATAGAAACTTCTGAGGCCGACCACGTCAGGATACATGGCTTCCCTTATAGCGAGAGCGATGACGCCTTGAAATCACCACCCTTTTAGGCCACATAGGGGCTGCATGCGGGCGTCTCGTCCGCATCGGGGCCGCGTCGCTCGATGTCCGCTTCGGCTGGGAGCCGGATCCGGTCAGGTTCGCCTGATCGAATATCCGCCTTCACTTCTGAGCCGCGGCAGTCTTCGGCCCTTCATCATCGGAAATCGCCGACGTCCCAGGCCACGCGGGGTGTCTCAACACCCCGTGATTAGCGGTTCGTGCCCCATGTGCGCGCGGACGCAATCGCCCATGAAAGAACCGTACTTGAACTCCTTCAACGAACTCGGCCTTGCCGAGCCGATCCTGAAAGCCCTCGCGGAAGCGAACCACACCACCCCCACCCCGATCCAGATCCAGGCCGTGCCGCAGGTGCTGGCCGGGCGCGATCTCATCGGCATCGCCCAGACCGGCACCGGCAAGACGGCCGCCTTCGCGCTGCCGATCCTCCAGCATCTGGTCACCAACCGCTTCCGCCCCGAGCGCCGCTCCGCCCGCGCGCTCGTGCTGAGCCCGACCCGTGAGCTTTCCGGCCAGATCCTGGAGAGCTTCCGCCTGTACGGCAAGCATGTGCGCCCCTCCACCGCGCTCGCCATTGGCGGCGTGCCGATCGGCCGCCAGGCCCGTGCGCTGGCCAATGGCGTCGACGTGCTTGTGGCCACCCCCGGCCGCCTCGTCGACCTGCTCGAAAACAACGCCGTGCGGCTCGACATGGTCGAGGTGCTCGTCCTCGACGAGGCCGACCAGATGCTCGACATGGGCTTCATCCATGCCATCCGCGCCATCTGCGCCCGGCTGCCGGCCAAGCGCCGCAACCTGTTCTTCTCCGCCACCATGCCGCGCGAGATCGAGAAGCTGGCCGATTCGCTGCTGACCAATCCGGTCCGCGTCGCGGTGACGCCGGTCGCCAAGACCGCCGACCGCGTCGAGCAGAAGGTGTTCTTCACCGATCGCGCCGGCAAGCCGAACCTGCTGGTCGAAATTCTCTCCGAGCCCGATCTCGACCGCGCCCTCGTCTTCTCGCGCACCAAGCACGGTGCCGACCGGGTGGTGAAGGGTCTCGCCGGCGCCGGCATCGCCGCCGAGGCGATCCACGGCAACAAGTCCCAGCCGCAGCGCGAGCGGGCGCTGGCCGCGTTCCGCCAGGGCGTGGTCAAGGTGCTGGTGGCGACCGACATCGCCGCCCGCGGCATCGACGTGCCGGGCGTCAGCCACGTCATCAACTACGACCTGCCCAACGTGCCGGAAAGCTATGTCCACCGCATCGGCCGCACCGCGCGCGCCGGCCGCGACGGCATCGCCATCTCGCTGTGCGACGGCGAGGAGCGCGCCTTCCTGCGCGACATCGAGCGGCTGATCAAGATCACCATTCCTTCGGCCGACCGCCGCGGCGAGAGCCGTCGCGAAGGCGCCCCGCGCCTTGAGGGCTTCCGCTCGGAAGGCCGTCCCGAGGGTGGTCGTCCCGCCCGCGACGCGCGTGGTCCGCGTCCGGACGCCCCGCGCGGCGCCCGCCCGTTCAATCGCGGCCCGCGTCCCGAGGGTGGCGACGTCCGCAAGGACGGCCCGCCGCGCGAGGGGCGCCGCCCGCCGCGCCGCAAGGCCTACAACGCCGCGACCTGATCGGTCGTTGAAACGGGACCTCGCGCGCCGGAAGGCGCGGGAGGTCCTGTTCGTTGGCGTATGCTGCTGCGCAGCATCATCAGGACAAGACAAATGCCGGCCGTCAGGGTATTGGCCTAGCGGCAAGGCCGGCAGCAGGCTGTACGAGGAGAGCCATTAATGGCGAAAGAGGAACTGCTCGAGTTCGACGGCACCGTGACGGAAGTTCTGCCGGACGGCAACTTCCGCGTCGTGCTCGACAATGAACACGAGATACTCGCCTATGCGGCGGGCAAGATGAAGAAGAACCGCATCCGCACCATCGTTGGCGACCGCGTCGTCGTCGAGATGTCGCCTTACGACCTCGACCGCGGACGGATTAATTTCCGCCACAAGACCGGTGGACCGACCCCGCCGATCGGCAGCGGCCAGCGTCGCCCGCCCCCGGGTCGCCGCCGCTGAGCAGCCGGGCGTCCCCCGCCCGGCAGCCCTCCCGCCTGCGGCGCAGGCGCCCTGCGCTTCCCGCTCGCCCCCGCTCCGGTCAGACCGGCCAGTCGGCCAGGCGCCAGGCTGAATCCCAGAACATCCATTCGAGTTCCGTGGCCCGCTTGTAGGCCGCGTGCATGTGCGCGAGCACGGCCGGCGACGCGCCCGCCGCCGCGTGGTCGGTGGTGGCGATCACCGCCCGCACCGCCTCGTGGAACTCTTCGCCGGCATAGGTGTCGATCCAGGCGTCATAGGGGTTCGGCCGCACCGCCCGGCCGAGAATGTCGCGCCCGACCTCGGCGTAGATCCAGAAGCAGGGCAGCAGCGCCGCCAGCACCACCGGATAGGGCTCGGCATAGGCGGTGGCGATCAGGAAGCTGGAATAATGGTGGCACACCGGCGACATCGGCGTGCGCGCGAATTCGTCGGCGTCGACGCCGAAGCTCTCGAAGAAATCGGCGTGCAGCGAGCGCTCCACCACCACCGCGATCTTGGCCGCTTCCGCGAACTGCACCAGCCCGTCCGGGTCCTCCGCCTTGGCGGCGGCGATCGCCAGCGCCCGGCCGAAGGCGATCAGGTAGTGCGCGTCCTGGATCATGTAGTGCCGGAAGCGCTCCTGCGACAGCGAACCGTCCGCCAGCGCCTCGTTGAACGCCATGGTGCGGATGGCCTCGAAGGTCGGCAGGTTGCGGCCCCAGGCATGGGCGCTGAAGGTCGAGCCGCTGATGCTGGTGGCATCGATCATTCGCGTATCCTCCGGAAATGAAAAGGGCCGCTGGTGACAGCGGCCCGGATCATAAACGCCTCGTCGAACGGACGAAACTCGGTGCGGCGAGGTTTGTCGCCGCCCGGTTCAGTGCGGGCTGCGCGAATCCGCCTCGATCGCCGCCGCCGCCGACTTGAGCTGTTCGAGGAACTGCTGGCGGCTGGCGCGGGTCGCCTCGTCGCCGGCGTCCTCGACGTCTTCCTGCGCGTTACGGATCATCTGCGCCAGCTTTTCGGCCGGCAGTTCGGCCAGCGGGATCGCGGTCTCGGCGAGCACGGTGAGGCCCTGCGGGTTGGCTTCCGCGAAGCCGCCGCGCACGAAGAGCTTCCGCGCCGCGCCGTCGCCCTTGATCGTCAGCACGCCGGGCTTCAGCGTCGACACGAAGGGCGCATGGCCGGCAAGGATGCCGAACTCGCCCTCGGCGCCGGGAACGATGACCTCGGTCACCGCGCCGGAATAGACGAGACGCTCGGGCGAGACGAGTTCGAACGGGAAGGTGGCCATGGATCCTCCAGAGGATGCGTCAGCGTCAATGATCGACGCCCCGTGCCGTCAGCGGCCGGGGCGCGTGGATCACGCGGCCTCGGCAGCCATCTTCTTGCCCTTCTCGATCGCCTCCTCGATGGTGCCGACCATGTAGAAGGCCTGCTCCGGGAGGTGATCGTACTTGCCTTCCACCAGGCCCTTGAAGCCCTTGATGGTGTCGGCGAGGTCGACGAGCTTGCCGGGCGAGCCGGTGAACACTTCGGCGACGTGGAAGGGCTGCGACAGGAAGCGCTCGATCTTGCGGGCGCGGGCGACGGTGAGCTTGTCCTCTTCCGACAGCTCGTCCATGCCCAGGATCGCGATGATGTCCTGCAGCGACTTGTAGCGCTGCAGCGTCTGCTGCACCGAGCGCGCCACATTGTAGTGCTCCTCGCCGAGGATCAGCGGCGAGAGGATGCGCGAGGTCGAGTCGAGCGGGTCGACGGCCGGATAGATGCCCTTTTCCGCGATCGAGCGCGACAGGGTGGTGGTCGCGTCCAGATGGGCGAAGGAGGTGGCCGGCGCCGGGTCGGTCAGGTCGTCGGCCGGCACGTAAATGGCCTGCACCGAGGTGATCGAGCCCTTGGTGGTGGTGGTGATGCGCTCCTGCAGCGCGCCCATGTCGGTGGCCAGCGTCGGCTGATAGCCCACCGCCGAGGGGATGCGGCCGAGCAGGGCGGAGAGTTCGGAGCCGGCCTGCGTGAAGCGGAAGATGTTGTCGACGAAGAACAGCACGTCCTGGCCCTGGTCGCGGAAGTGCTCGGCGACGGTCAGGCCGGTCAGCGCGACGCGGGCGCGGGCGCCGGGGGGCTCGTTCATCTGGCCGTAGACCAGCGCGCACTTGGAGCCTTCGGTGGAACCGCCATGCTCGTGCGGGTCGACATTCACCTTGGACTCGATCATCTCGTAATAGAGATCGTTGCCCTCGCGGGTGCGCTCGCCGACGCCGGCGAACACCGAGTAGCCGCCATGCGCCTTAGCGATGTTGTTGATCAGTTCCATGATCAGCACGGTCTTGCCGACGCCGGCGCCGCCGAACAGGCCGACCTTGCCGCCCTTGGAATAGGGCGCCAGCAGGTCGACGACCTTGATGCCGGTGACGAGGATTTCCGCCTCGGTCGACTGGTCGGCGTAGCTGGGCGCCTGCTGGTGGATCGCGCGGCTGGTCTCGCCGACGATCGGGCCCTGCTCGTCCACCGGCTCGCCGATGACGTTCATGATGCGCCCGAGCGTGCCGGCGCCGACCGGCACCGAGATCGGCGCGCCGGTATCCGTCACCGTCGTGCCGCGGACCAGACCTTCGGTCGAGTCCATGGCGATGGTGCGCACGGTGTTTTCGCCCAGGTGCTGGGCCACTTCGAGAACGAGGCGGGCGCCGTTATTCGTGGTCTCCAGCGCGTTCAGGATCTCCGGGAGGTGATCCTCGAACTGCACGTCCACGACAGCGCCGATGACCTGCGTGATGCGTCCGACATTAGCCATGTTCGTCGTCCTTCCGGGTCCTGCCTCACAGCGCCTCGGCGCCGGAAATGATCTCGATGAGTTCCTTCGTGATCATTGCCTGGCGGGTGCGGTTGTAGGTCAAAGTCTGCTTCTTGATCATGTCACCCGCGTTGCGGGTGGCGTTGTCCATCGCGCTCATGCGCGCGCCCTGCTCGGACGCGCCGTTTTCGAGCAGCGCCTTGAAGACCTGCACCGCCAGGTTGCGCGGCAGCAGGTCGGCGAGGATTTCGGCCTCGCCCGGCTCGTATTCATACACCGCCTCGGCGCCTTCGGCGGCGGCGGCCGGCTCGGCGAAGGTCGCCGGAATCAGCTGCTGCGCCGTCGGCACCTGCGAGATCACCGACTGGAAGCGGCTGAAGAACTGGGTCGCCACGTCGAACTCGCCGGCGGCGAACATGGCGCCGATCTTGTCGGCGATCTTCTGGGCGTCGGCGAAGGTGACGCCGCCCTTGCTGGTGCGCAGCTCGACGACCTCGACGATCTGCTTCTCGAACTGGCGGCGCAGCGCGTCATGGCCCTTGCGGCCGACGCAGAAGATCTTGACCGTCTTGCCCTGCCCCATCAGCGCCAGCGCGCGTTCGCGGGCGATGCGCACGATCGACGAGTTGAACGCGCCGCACAGGCCGCGCTCGGCGGTCAGCACCAGCAGAAGATGGGTCTGCTCCTGGCCGGTGCCGGTCAGCAGCCGCGGCGCGTCCGGCCCGCCGGAAATCGTGCTGGCGATGTTGCCCAGCACGCTCTCCATGCGCACGGCATAGGGACGCGCGGCCTCGGCCGCCTGCTGGGCGCGCCGCAGCTTGGCGGCGGCGACCATCTGCATCGCCTTGGTGATCTTCTGCGTCGCCTTCACCGAAGCGATGCGATTGCGCAGATCCTTAAGGCTGGCCATGTGTCCCTTTGCTCCGCTCTGCCGTTCAGGCGAAGGTCTTCGCGAAGGCGTCGAGCGCCTTGACGAGCTTGTCGGCGGTGTCCTTGGACAGTTCCTTCGACGTGCGGATGGTGTCGAGGATGTCGGCGTGCTTGGAGCGCAGGAACAGCAGCAGGCCCTGCTCGAACTCGCGCACCTTCGACACCGGCAGCACGTCGAGATAGCCGTTGGTGCCGGCGTAGATCACCACCACCTGCTCCTCGACCTTCAGCGGCGAGAACTGCGACTGCTTGAGCAGCTCGGTCAGCCGGGCGCCGCGGTTCAGCAGCTTCTGGGTCGAGGCGTCGAGGTCCGAGCCGAACTGGGCGAAGGCGGCCAGCTCGCGATACTGGGCGAGTTCGCCCTTGATCTTGCCGGCAACCTGCTTCATCGCCTTGATCTGCGCCGAAGAGCCGACGCGCGAGACCGAGAGGCCGACATTCACCGCCGGGCGGATGCCCTGGAAGAACAGGTCGGATTCGAGGAAGATCTGGCCGTCGGTGATCGAGATCACGTTGGTCGGGATGTAGGCCGACACGTCGTTGGCCTGGGTCTCGATGACCGGAAGCGCGGTCAGCGAGCCGGCGCCGTTCTCGTCATTGAGCTTGGCGGCGCGTTCCAGCAGGCGCGAGTGGAGATAGAACACGTCGCCGGGATAGGCTTCGCGGCCCGGCGGGCGGCGCAGCAGCAGCGACATCTGGCGATAGGCCACCGCCTGCTTGGAAAGATCGTCATGGACGATCAGCGCGTGCATGCCGTTGTCGCGGAAGAACTCGCCCATGGCGGTGCCGGAGAACGGCGCCAGGAACTGCATCGGCGCCGCGTCGGAGGCGGTGGCGGCGATGATGATGGAATATTCCAGCGCGCCCTGCTCTTCCAGCACCTTCACGAACTGCGCGACGGTGGAGCGCTTCTGCCCGATCGCGACATAGACGCAATAGAGCTTGGCCTTCTCGTCGGTGCCGGCGTTGATCGACTTCTGGTTCAGGATGGCGTCGAGCGCGACGGCGGTCTTGCCGGTCTGGCGGTCGCCGATGATCAGCTCGCGCTGGCCGCGGCCGATCGGGATCAGCGCGTCGATGGCCTTGAGGCCGGTCTGCATCGGCTCGTGCACCGACTTGCGCGGGATGATGCCCGGGGCCTTCACGTCGACGCGGCGGCGCTCGGTGAACTCGATCGGGCCCTTGCCGTCGATCGGGTTGCCGAGGGCGTCGACGACGCGGCCGAGCAGGCCCTTGCCGACCGGCACGTCGACGATGGCGCCGGTGCGCTTGACCGTCTGGCCTTCCATGATCTCGCGGTCGGAACCGAAGATGACGACGCCGACATTGTCGATTTCGAGGTTCAGCGCCATGCCGCGCGTGCCGTTCTCGAACTCGACCATCTCGCCCGCCTGGACGTTGTCGAGACCGTAGATGCGGGCGATGCCGTCACCGACGGACAGAACCTGGCCGACCTCGGAGACTTCGGCTTCCTGGCCGAAATTCTTGATCTGCTCCTTGAGGATCGCGGAAATTTCAGCGGCGCGGATATCCATCAGCGAACCTCTTTCATCGCAGTGCGGATCGAATTGAGCTTGGTCTTGAGCGAGGCATCGACGAGCTTCGAGCCGACCTTGACCTTCAGCCCACCCAGAAGCGAGGGATCGACCTCGATGGCGAGCTTGACGTCCTTGCCGGTGAGCGCGTCGAGCGACTGCTTCAGCGTGGCGGCGTGGGCATCCGAGAGCGGCTGCGCGACGGTAACTTCCGCGGTCACTTCGCCCTTGTAGGCGGAGACCAGCAGGTTGAAGTCGCGAATGATCGCCTCGACGGTGAACAGGCGGCGGTTGGCCGCCACGGTCTTGAAGAAATTGCCGGCGAGACCGCCGATCCCGGCCTTGGCGAGCAGGGCGGCGACCGCCTTCTCCTGCTCCTCCGACGAGAACACCGGGCTGCGCACCAGCCGCTTGAGGTCGTCGCTCTCGGCGATCATGGCGCCGAACCTTTCCAGGTCCGCCTGAACCGCATCGACGGCATCGGCGTCGCGGGCCAGCTCGAAGAGCGCCGTCGCGTAGCGTCCTGCCACTCCGGATACGTAGGTCTCGGCCACTTTGCCTCTCTCGGGGCTTGTCCGCAGCACGCGCCGCCCGACAGGGGACGCCTGCTTCCGGACCGGAAGGATTCTGAACTCTAGGCGGCGTAGGGATTTCCCTTATCTGGCCGCGAGGTCGGCGGTTCCCTAACACGGCTCTCCGCGTGCTGCAACACGAGGACGTGAGGGAAAAACGGGGGCAAATGACGTAGCGGCCGGATAATGCGTCGCAACCCGCCATCTCCCGCCGCCACAAGGCTTTGCGGACCCTGCGGCGCATTGCTGCACCGCGCCCGCGCCCCGCCGCCGGGGAAGCTTGTCCACGGCTGCGCGAGGATGTCGCGGCTTCTGGTATGCCAGAGCGACGCACACCATTGTGTGACAGCTCAGTCGCGGGCCACGCGCAGCGCCGCCGCCGCCGCGACCGGGCCCAGCACCATCGCCGCCAGCGACAGCCCGATGAGGATGCGGAACGGCGTGCCGAACGGCACCGTGCCGCCGAGCGCGGTGCCGGTCGCCGCCACCGCGAAGATCAGCACCGGGATCGTCAGCGGCATCACCAGCACCGCCACCAGCAGCCCGCCGCGCCGGAACACGGCGGCGAAGGCGGCGCCGATCAGGCCGAGAAAGGTGATCGCCGGCGTGCCCACCAGCAGCGTCAGGGTCAGCGCGCCGATCGAGGCCGGGGCGAGATTGAGCAGCAGCGCCAGCACCGGCGCCGCCACCACCAGCGGCAGGCCGGTGGCGATCCAGTGCGCCAGCCCCTTGGCCGCCGCCACCAGTTCCAGCGGCAGCGCCAGCATGGAAAGCCCGTCGAGCGAACCATCCTCGGCATCGGCGGCGAACAACCGGTCGAGGCCGATCAGCGAGGCCAGCAGCGCGCCGATCCACAGGATCGCCGGGCCGATACGGGCGAGCAGGGCGAGGTCCGGCCCGATGGCGAAGGGCGTTACCACCACCACGGCGAGGAAGAACACGACGCCGAGCCCCGCCCCGCCGCCGGCGCGCAGGGCCAGCCGCAGGTCGCGGGCGAGCAGCGCCAGAAACGCCCGGCTCATGCGCTCACCGCCGGCTCGGGCGCCGCGCGGGCCGGCCGCCAGGCACTGATGTCGAGCGCGTCGGAGGGGCCGAAATCGAGTGGCGCATGAGTGGCGGCGACGATCAGCCCGCCCGCCTCCACATGCGCCCGCGCCAGTTCGGCGAAGCGCGCCTGCGCCGTCACGTCGAGCGCCGTGGTCGGCTCGTCCAGCAGCCAGAGCGGACGCTCCGCCACCAGCAGCCGGGCCAGCGCCAGCCGGCGCTTCTGCCCGGCTGAGAGCACCGCCACCGGCAGCCGCTCCAGTCCACCGAGCCCGACCGCCTCCATCGCCTGCGCGACCGTCAGCGCCGGCCGCCCCAGCATGTCGCGCCAGAAGGCAAGGTTCTCCTGCGCGCTCAGCGCGCCCTTATGGGCGTCGAGATGGCCGAGATAGTGCACCTCCTCGGCGAAATCCTCCGGCTCGGGCGCGCCTTCGAGCCGCATCCGCCCCGCTTCCGGCCGCGCCAGCCCGGCGATGAGCCGCAGCATGGAGGATTTTCCGGTGCCGTTCGGCCCGGTGACGATGAGCGCGCGGCCGGCCTCCAGGGTGAAGCCGAGCCCCGCGAAAAGCAGCCGCACGCCACGCCGGCACGCCAGATTTTCCACCACCAGCCGCATCAACGCCTCCGCCGCCGACCGTTGCCGACGCGCCGCACAATTTTCCAATGCATCGCGTCAAGCCCTCTAGGATCGGAGTTTGAAATGGCTCTATATAGAAATCTGAACGATGCGCCCCGTGCCGTGCCAGGGCCCGCCCGAGCTATAGCCCGCGAGCCCGCTTCCCTCCAAGGCCCAGCGCATCCTGTCACTTTGTTAGCGGGGACCTGCCAGCCGTGACGTCTCTCGACAGCTTCAAAAGCCGTAAAACCCTCACCGTCGGGTCCAGGACCTACGTTTATTACAGCCTGCCGGAGGCCGAGAAGAACGGTCTCGACGGGGTCTCGTCCCTGCCCTTCTCGATGAAGGTGCTGCTGGAGAACCTGCTCCGCTTCGAGGACGGCCGCTCCGTCTCGAAGAAGGACATCGTGTTCATCAAGGACTGGCTGGTGAACCGCGGCAAGGTCGAGAACGAGATCGCCTACCGCCCCGCCCGCGTGCTGATGCAGGACTTCACCGGCGTTCCCGCCGTGGTCGACCTCGCCGCCATGCGCGACGCCATGGTGCATCTGGGCGGCGACCCCAAGCGGATCAACCCGCTGGTCCCGGTCGATCTCGTCATCGACCATTCGGTGATCGTGAACTTCTTCGGCGACAACGCCGCCTTCGGCAAGAATGTCGACGAGGAATACAAGCAGAACCAGGAACGCTACCGCTTCCTGAAATGGGGCCAGTCGGCCTTCGACAATTTCCGCGTGGTGCCGCCGGGCACCGGCATCTGCCACCAGGTGAATCTCGAATATCTGGCCCAGACCGTCTGGACCAAGGACGAGGACGGCGACACCGTTGCTTATCCCGACACCTGCGTCGGCACCGACAGCCACACCACTATGGTGAACGGCCTCGGCGTGCTCGGCTGGGGCGTGGGCGGCATCGAGGCGGAGGCGGCCATGCTCGGCCAGCCGGTCTCCATGCTCATCCCCGAGGTCATCGGCTTCAAGCTGACCGGCGAGATGAAGGAGGGCATCACCGCCACCGATCTCGTGCTCACCGTCACCCAGATGCTGCGCAAGAAGGGCGTGGTCGGCAAGTTCGTCGAGTTCTTCGGCCCCGGCCTCGACCACCTCACCCTCGCCGACCGCGCCACCATCGGCAACATGGCGCCCGAATACGGCGCCACCTGCGGCTTCTTCCCGGTCGATTCGGAGACCATCGCCTATCTCGACGAGACCGGCCGCACCGATGAGCGCATCGCCCTCGTCGAGGCGTATTCCAAGGCGCAGGGCATGTGGCGCACGGCGGGCACCGCCGACCCGGTGTTCACCGACGTGCTGGAACTCGACATCTCCACCGTGCTGCCCTCGCTCGCCGGCCCCAAGCGCCCGCAGGACCGGGTGTTGCTCTCGGGCACCAAGCAGGGTTTCCTCGCCGCGCTGGAAGGCGAGTTCAAGAAGGCCGGCGAGACCGGCAAGCGCGTGCCGGTGGCCGGCACCGACTATGATCTCGGCCATGGCGACGTCACCATCGCCGCCATCACCTCCTGCACCAACACCTCCAATCCCAGCGTGCTGATCGCCGCCGGCCTGCTGGCCCGCAACGCGGTGGCGAAGGGCCTGAAGTCGAAGCCGTGGGTGAAGACCTCGCTGGCGCCCGGCTCCCAGGTGGTCGAGGGCTATCTCAACGCCGCCGGCCTGCAGGACGATCTCGACGCGCTCGGCTTCAATCTGGTCGGCTTCGGCTGCACCACCTGCATCGGCAATTCCGGCCCGCTGCCGGAGGCGATCTCGGAAGCCATCAACACCCAGGACCTCATCGCCGGCGCCGTCATTTCCGGCAACCGCAATTTCGAGGGCCGCGTGAACCCGGACGTGAAGGCGAACTACCTCGCCTCGCCGCCGCTCGTGGTCGCCTATGCCATCGCCGGCTCGCTGCAGATCGACCTCACCACCGAGCCGCTCGGCATCGGCTCGGACGGGCAGCCGGTGTTCCTCAAGGACGTCTGGCCGTCGAACCAGGAAATCGCCGCCTTCATCCGCGAGAACGTCACCAAGAAGATGTTCCAGGAAAAATATTCCGACGTCTTCAAGGGCGACGAGAACTGGCAGAAGATTGCCATTCCGCTGGGCGAGACCTACGCTTGGGAGAACGCCTCCACCTACGTGCAGAACCCGCCCTATTTCGAGGGCATGAAGATGGAGCCCGAGCCGGTCACCGACATTCTCGCGGCGCGGGTGATCGGGCTGTTCCTCGATTCCATCACCACCGACCACATCTCGCCCGCCGGCTCGATCAAGGAAGCGAGCCCCGCCGGCGCTTATCTGCGTGACCACCAGGTCCGCCCGGCCGACTTCAACCAGTACGGCACCCGGCGCGGCAATCACCAGGTGATGATGCGCGGCACCTTCGGCAATATCCGCATCAAGAACCAGATGCTGAGCGGCAAGGAAGGCGGCTTCACCCGGCACTGGCCGGACGGCACCGAGATGCCGATCTACGACGCCGCCATGCTCTACAAGCAGGAAGGCGTGCCCACCGTGGTGTTCGCCGGCAAGGAATACGGCACCGGCTCCTCGCGCGACTGGGCGGCCAAGGGCACGGCGTTGCTCGGCATCCGCGCCGTCATCGCGCAGAGCTTCGAGCGCATCCACCGCTCCAACCTGGTCGGCATGGGCGTGGTGCCGCTGGTGTTCCAGAACGACGAGAGCTGGCAGTCGCTCGGCATAAAGGGCGATGAAGTGGTCACCCTCAAGGGCATCGAGGGCGACCTCAAGCCGCGCCAGACGCTGATCGCCGAGATCGCCTTCGCCGACGGCACGGTGAAGAACGTCCCGCTCACCTGCCGTATCGATACGCTGGACGAGCTGGACTACTTCCGCAATGGCGGCATCCTGCCCTACGTGCTGCGCAATCTCGCGGCCTGAGCGGGGCTCGCAACGCCTGCAGGCAGCCGGCGCGGGCTCGTCCCGTGCCGGCTTTTTGCATCCGGCGGCCGCCGTGCCGGCGCCCGGCCGCTCGTTGGGTCACGTCACGCCCGCGTGCGTGGCGACACCCGAATGTGACTGGTGGCGATGCCCGCGCCGTCCTATTGCCTTGGGTGCGGATCCGGCCGGCAAGGCTCGGCCCGCTCCGCCCCGAACCCTGCGAAAGGCGCCCTCCCTGCGGACCGGCCCGCCGCGTGCCAGACCGTTCCGCGCCCAAGGACAACCGCCCGACATGTCCCTGACCGCCTCCCTCGATTCCTGCCTGTCCGCCCGCGACACCCGCCCCGCCTGCACGCCCCTGTCGGGTCTTGCCCTGGCGCTGCTGGCCCTGCTGATGGTGCCCGCCGGCGCCGCCCACGCGGAAGACGCCCCCACCCCGGCGGCGAAAGTCGAGCCGGTGAAGCCGGTGGCGGCACCGAAGGCGATGATCGAGCTGTTCACCAGCCAGGGCTGTTCCTCCTGCCCGCCGGCCGACAAGCTGATGGGCGAACTCGCCACGCGTCCCGACGTGATCGCGCTCACCCTGGCGGTGGACTACTGGGATTATCTCGGCTGGAAGGACACGCTGGCCAAGCACGGCCATTCGCTGCGCCAGAAGGCCTATGCGCACATGCGCGGCGACGGCAAGCTGTTCACCCCGCAGGCGGTGGTGAACGGCCGCATCATGGCGATCGGCTCGGACCGGGCGACGCTGGAGCGCACGCTGGCCGACATCGACCCGCCGCCGGTGCCGGTCACGGTGGAAAGCCTCGGCGGCAGGGTGAAGGTGCATGTCGCCGCCGCCCCCGGCTCGGCCAAGGGCGAGGTCTGGCTGTGCCCGGTGGCGAGCCGCATGGAGGTCGATATCGGCCGCGGCGAGAATGAGGGCGCCAGCGTGGTCTACCACAATGTGGTGCGCGGCTGGACCCGGCTCGGCGACTGGCAAGGCACGGCCGCCAGCTTCGAGACGACGGTGCATCGCCTGCCCGGCGACCCCACCGACGCGGTGGTGGTGTTCGTGCAGTCCGGCTCGTCCACCGAACCGGGCGCCATCCTCGGCGCGGCGCTCCAGCCGCTCGAATCGACGCCAGCAATACAATCACACGCTCGTTAACAGAAAACACAGGACGGCCCGAATTCGGCCGTTGCAATGCCCATAGCCAGTTCCAATGTCGTTTCATAGCGTTGGGCCGGTTCGCAGGCGCATCGGTTTCCCAGCCCCCCAGCCCCCCGCGGCGTTTGTGGGCCGGCCTGACGTTATGTTCTAGGTTCAATCCCCGAATTGCTCTTCAGGGCCGGCTGCTTCGCCGGCCCTTTTTCTGTCCGGCGACCGTCGCCCGGGTGCCGCCGCCGGCGCGGCGGCGAAAAGGCGCTTGAAGCCGCCCGCCGCCCGGTGGATCATGACCGCGACATGACATTGATGAGTCCGCAGGCCCGCGCCAGCCGGGCCGCCCAGGGCGGAGGAGCCGCGTGGCGGAAATCGACCCCATAGCCTTGCCGGCCGGCGCGCGCGTCGACCGCGTCACCTTCGACCGCCGCGAGCTCGACCGCATCCTCGATCTCTATGGCCGCATGGTTGCCCAGGGCGAATGGCGCGACTACGCCATCGACTTCACCCGCGACAAGGCCATCTTCTCCATCTTCCGCCGCGCCACCGAGGTGCCGATCTACCGGATCGAGAAGGACCCGCGCCTCGCCCGCCGCCAGGGCGCCTACACCGTGGTGTCGCAGACCGGGCTCATCCTCAAGCGCGGGCACGAGCTTGCGCGCGTGATCGCGGTACTGGAAAAGCCGCTGCGCGCCGTCAACTGAACCCACCTTCCGATCCGGAGATGTCCATGCGCAGCCTGACCGTCGCCGCCACCCAGATGCGCTGCGACTGGGACGTGGAGGGCAACATCGCCCGCGCCGAGGCGCTGGTGCGCGAGGCCGCCGGGCGCGGTGCCCGGCTCATCCTGCTGCAGGAACTGTTCGAGACCCCCTATTTCTGCCAGGACCAGCTCTACGAGTTCCTCGATCTCGCCAGGCCGTTCGAGGGCAACCGGCTGATCGCCCATTTCGCCGGTCTGGCAAAGGAGCTGGGCGTGGTGCTGCCCATCTCCTTCTTCGAGCGCGGCGGGCAGGCCGCCTTCAACAGCCTCGCCATGGTCGACGCGGACGGGTCGATTCTGGGCCTCTACCGCAAGAGCCACATTCCGGACGGGCCGGGCTACACCGAGAAGTTCTACTTCTCGCCCGGCGACACCGGCTTCCGCGTCTGGGACACCGCGGTCGGGCGCGTCGGGGTCGGTATCTGCTGGGACCAGTGGTTCCCGGAATGCGCCCGCGCCATGGCGCTGCTCGGCGCCGAAATGCTGCTCTACCCCACCGCCATCGGCTCCGAGCCGCACGATGCCGGCCTCGATTCCGCCGGCCACTGGCAGCGGGTGATGCAGGGCCATGCCGGCGCCAACCTGATGCCGCTGATCGCCTCCAACCGCATCGGCCGCGAAGAGGGCCGCAACGGCACCGCCCTCACCTTCTACGGCTCCTCCTTCATCGCCGGGCCCACCGGCGAGAAGGTCGCCGAGGCCGGCCGCAGCGAAGAAACCGTGCTCACCGCCACCTTCGACCTCGACGGCATCGCCCGCCAGCGCCACAGCTGGGGCGTCTTCCGCGACCGCCGGCCGGAACTCTACGGCCCGCTGCTGTCGCTGGACGGGCACGCCCCCACGCGGGCCATCGGGTGATCCCATGAGCGAAACCCTCGCCACGCTGCCCGCCGCCGATGGCTTCCGCATGCCGGCCGAATGGGAGCCGCATGCCGGCACCTGGATGATCTGGCCGGAGCGGCCGGACAATTGGCGCGACGGCGCCGCCCCGGCACAGGCCGCCTTCGCCGCGGTCGCCGGCGCCATCGCCCGGTTCGAGCCGGTCACCATGCTCGCCACCGCCCGGCAATGGCGCCACGCCCGCGCCGCCCTGCCCGCCTCGGTGCGCGTGGTCGAGGCGTCCTGCGACGATTCCTGGTGCCGCGACAGCGGCGCCACCTTCCTCACCGACGGTGCGGGCCGGCTGCGCGGCGTCGACTGGGGCTTCAACGCCTGGGGCGGGCTCTACAGCCCATTCGACCAGGACGAGGCGATCGCCGCCAAGATGCTGGAGATCGAGCGTGCCCCGCGCTACGCCGCCCCGCTGGTTCTGGAAGGCGGCTCGATCCATGTCGATGGCGAGGGCACGGTGCTCACGACGGAGGAGTGCCTGCTCAACCCCAACCGCAACCCGCACCTCACCCGCGAGGAGATCGAGCAGCACCTGAAGGACTATCTCGGCGTCTCCCGGGTGCTGTGGCTCGGCGCCGGCCTGGTCGACGACGAGACCTCCGGCCATATCGACAACCTCGCCTGCTTCGTGCGGCCCGGCGTGGTGGCGCTCACCGGCTGCGACGACCCGCTCGATCCGCAATACGCGATTTCGAGGGATGCCCGTGAACGCCTGTCGAAGATGACCGACGCGCGTGGCCGCGCGCTGGAGATCGTCACCCTGCCGCTGCCCGGCCCGCTGTTCCGCTCCAACGCGGAAGCGCTCGACCTCGGGACCGAGACCGGCAGCATGTCGCGCCGTCCGGGGGAGCGGCTCGGCGCCTCCTACGCCAATTTCTATCTCGGCAACGGTTTCGTGCTGATGCCGCGGCTCGACCCGGCGCAGGACGAGGCGGCCCACGCCATCCTCTCCCGCCTGTTCCCGGAGCGCGAGGTGGTCGGCGTGCCGACGCACGAGATCATCCTCGGCGGCGGCAACATCCACTGCATCACCCAGCAGCAGCCGCTGGGCACGCCGGGCTGAACCGCTAGCCCTTCACCAGGCCCAACCGAAGCAGACTTTCCGCCGTGGCGAGGATCGCCTCTTCCGGCGGGCGGGGCGACCAGCCGAGCAGGGCGCGCGCCTTCTCGCTGGAGGCGCTGCGGCGGATGCCGAGGCGCGGCACCGCGAGGCGTGCCGTCGGCGAGACGAGAGCGGCGAGGCGCACCAGGAGATCCGGCAGTTCGAAGCGCGGCGCCCGCCGGCCCGCCGGGCCGAGGCCATCGCGCAGCATGCGCGCGATCTGATGCAGCGATACGGCGTCGCCTGACGTGGCGAGGAAGCGTTGGCCCGCCGCCTCCGGCGCCGTCATCGCCTTCACATGCAGTTCGGCCACGTCGCGCACGTCCACCAGGCCGAAAAAGACGCGCGGCGTCGCCGGCACGGTGCCGTCCAGCAGCGCCCGTATCAGATCCAGCGAAGCGGACAGGTCCGGCCCCAGCGCCGGGCCGAGCACCACCACCGGGTTGATGCTCGCCAGCTCCATGCCGGCCCCCTCGCCGGCGACGAAGTCCCACGCCGCCCGCTCGGCCAGCGTCTTGGAGCGCGTATAGGCGTCGACGCCCACGCCCTCGGGGTCGGTCCAGTCGCTCTCGTCATAGCGCCCGGCGCGCGGCGGATGGCCATAGCCCACCGCGGAGAACGAGGAAGTGACGACGACCCGCCGCACCCCGGCCGCGCGCGCCGCCTTCAGCACCCGCAGCGTGCCCTCGCGCGCGGTGCGGATCAGCGCGCCCTCATCGGCCGCCACCAGCCCCGCCGGCAGCGGCGAGGCGACATGCAGCACGCCGTCGCAGCCGGCCACGGCCGCCGCCCAGCCGGCGTCCTCGAGCAGGTCGGCGCGGTGGAAGCCGAGCGGAGCGTCAGCCGGCGCCCCGCCCGCCGCCAGCATGGCGCGCACCTCGCTCTCGCGGGCGAGGTCGCGCAGCGTCGCCCGCACCGCATGGCCCTCGCGCAGCAGGGCCAGCATCACATGGGCGGCGATGAAGCCCGCGCCGCCGGTGACGAGAACACGCGCCATCACGGCTCCTCCCGGCCCGTCGCCGCCGCGCCGAGCATCTTCAGGGCGGCGCAGGCGGCGCCGTAGCCATTGTCGATATTCACCGCCACCACGCCGGGCGCGCAACTCGCCAGCGCCGAGGCCAGCGCCGCCCTGCCGCCCTCGGCCACGCCGTAGCCGACCGAACACGGCACCGCGATGACCGGTGCGCTCACCAGCCCGCCGAGCACGCTGAACAGCGCCCCCTCCATCCCCGCCACCGCGATCACCACCCGGAAGCGGCGGATTTCCTCGATCCGCGCCATCAGCCGCCACAGCCCGGCCACGCCGACATCGGCGACGAGCAGCGATGCCTCGCCGGAGAAGGCCAGGGTTTGCGCGGCCTCGCGTGCCACCGGCAGGTCGGAGGTGCCCGCCGCCACCACCGCGACGCTGGCGGCGGCGAGCGGCACCGGCCCGCCGAGCACGGCGGTGCGCGAGGCGGCGTCGTAGTCGAGCCCGGAGCGTGCCTGCGCGTCCAGCGCCGCGAACCCCGCCGGCTCCAGCCGCGTCAGCAGCAGCCGCGCCGAGCGCGCCCGCGCGGCGGCAAGGATTTCCGCGAGCTGCGCCGGCGACTTGGCGCTGCACAGCACCGCCTCGGGAAGCCCGGTGCGCGCCGCGCGCTGCCAGTCGAAGGTGAAGTCCATGACTCAGGCCCCGACGAACATGGCGCCGCGGCGATAGGCGCGGGTGCCGGCATAGACCCGCGCCGCCTCCCCGCACAGGCCCGCCATCAGCGTGTCCACCGCGCCGGCATGGCCCATCGCCTCCGGCCCGAGTTCCACCACCACGCCCTGACGGGTGATCCGGCAGCGCAGCGTGCCGCCGCCGGTCAGCACGGCAAGCCGCCGCTCGGCCCTCTCGACAAAGGCGAGGTCGGCGGCATGGATGGCGATGCCGGTCTCGACCCGGCTGGCGAGACAGGGCTGCGCCGGCAGTTCCGCGACCTCGCCGAGCCCCAGCGCGCGGGCCAGCGCCCGCACGTCGCTTTTCGCCAGCCCCGCTTCGATGAGCGGGTGCACCACCCTTCGTTCTGTGGCGGCGATCAGGCCGGGCCGATAGTCGCCGAGATCGTCGAGATTGGCCCCCGAGGCGATCGGCCGGTCGGTCAGCCCGGCGACGCGGTCGTAGAGATTGGTCTTGCAGAAATAGCAGCGGTCCACCGGGTTGTCGCGGTAGCGCTTGTCCTCGAACTCGCCGGTGCCGGTGACGATGAGTTCCCAGCCCTGCGCCACCGCCAGATGCCGCACCCGCATCGTGGCCTCCGCCGGCACGGCGGGAGAAACCGCATGGATCACGGTGAGCGGCACGCCATGGGCGAAGGCGAAGCTGGCCAGGGTGAGCGAATCCACCCCGCCGCTCACCGCCACCGCCAGCGCCGGGAAGCGTTCGAGCACGCGGGCCAGCCGTTCGGCCGGCGGCGTGGCGGCGGAGGTTTCGATGAATGCGCCGGGCCTGGCCTCACGCATCGCCGCGTTCCGCGTCGCCAGATTCCGCCCGCAGCTTGAGCGCCCGCCGCGCAGCGAGCGTGTCGCCGGTCAGCACGTCGCTCTCCGCCTTCACCGTCGGCCCGCCCGGCCGCGCCACCGTCTTCACCGCGACGCCGGCGCTCTCGCCGGCCGCGCGCGGCAGAATCAGCCGGCGCTCCTCGCGAACGCGCAGCCCGATGGTGGAGGTCTGCGCGAAGCAGGCGCGGGCCACCGCCTCCATGCTTTCCGGCCGCGCCAGCAGCCGCATCGAGGCGACGGGCCGCCCCTTCTTGCCGAGGCGCGACCCGACGCTGACATCGAGCACCCCGGGCGCGGCGCGCAGCCGCTCGCTCGCGGTGCCGATCTCCTCCCCCGTCATATCGTCTATGTCGAATTCGATCACCGCCACCCTGTCGTGGTCGGCCCGCGCATCGCCCTCCGCCGGCGCGGCCTCGAACACCAGCGCTCGCAGCACATTAGGCATTCCCGGCAGGGCGCGCGTGCCCGCCCCGGTGCCGGACGCGACCAGCCGCCCGCCCAGGGGCCGGCCGGGCCGCGCCAGATGTTTCAGGATCGCCGCCCCGGTCGGGGTCACCCGCTCGCCGGCAATGCCGTCGTCGCGCCAGTCGAAGCCGTCGAGCAGCGCGGCGGTCGCCGGCGCCGGCACCGGAAGCAGCCCGTGCTGGGTCCTCACCAGCCCGCCACCCAGCGGCAGGGCGGAGACGGTCCAGTCAGCGCCTTGCAGCGCCGCCGCGAGGCTGCCGGCAGCGACCACGTCGAGCAGCGAATCCCAGTCGGCGATCTCGTGGAAATGCACCTCTTCCACCTTCACGCCGTGAATGGCCGCCTCGGCGCGGGCGAGCAGGCCGAGAATGGCCGACGCGTGCCGCGCTGTCCCCTCGCTCAGCGCCGCCGCCTCGATCCGCGCCCGCATGTCGCGATAGCTGCCGGCGCCGTGGCGGTGGCGTTCATGAGCCGGCTCATTTCCCCCGCGCTCCTCCTCATTCCCGGGCTTGGCCCGGGGACCCAGCCCCTCCGCCAGAACGGCACCGGAAGCCTGGTGAGCGTGGGAATGCGCGGGCCTGTGCGCATGATCGTGGGCGTGCGTGTGGGCGTCCTCGCCCTCCAGCCCGAAGCGGCGCACGGCGATGCCACCGCTCAGCCCCTCGCGCAGCACGGGCGTGCCCGCCCCTTCCGGCAGCACGGCACGCGCATCCGCCATCACCCGGGGGGCGAGGTCGGGAAAGGCGTCCAGCAGCGCCGCCACGAACATGTCGCCGGCAACGCCGCCCACCGCGTCGAGATGGATGCGTCTCGCACCGCCAGATATCGCGCCGCCGGAGTTCACGCCGCCGCCTGCCGTTGCCGGCAGACCGGTATCACATAGGGCCCCTCGGGAATGATGGCGAGCGCGTTGTCGCCGGAGCGTTTGAGGCTCGCGGCAATGGCCGCGTCGAGATCGGGCACGATCTCCACCGCGGTGACGCGGCGCTCCTCGCCGGTCAGCCCGGTGGTGTAGAGCTGGATGCGCCCGACCCGCATCGGCTTGAGCTGCATCTCGGTCTGCCACTCGTCGACATCGGCCAGCGTCTTCGCGGTCAGCGTGGCCAGAAAGCGCTCCGGCCCCAGTTCGACCAGCCGCTCCTGCGCGGCGCGGAATTCCTCGCTGCCGAACCCCTCCGAGCATTCCGAGGCGATGATCAGCGTGCCGCCGGGCTCCAGAATGTCGAGCGGCGTCACCATGCCCTTCACCGTCTGGTAATAGGTCTTGTCAAGTGGATAGCCGGCTGATGATGTCACCACCGTGTGGTAACGGCGCGGCGCCTCGATCACCGTGGCGCCCTCGACGAAATCGACGGCGGCGAGGTGGCTGGCGATGATCTCGCCAAACGAGACGAAGACCAGGTCGCGTTCCTCGTCCAGCACCGTGTTCAGCGCATAGATGTCGCCGAGCTTGCGCACGATCTCCAGTTGCTCCTCATGCAGCGGGTTGCCGACGAGGTTGCACTGCACCGCTAGCGGGTCCTCCATAAAGCGGGCGGAATGGAAGGTGCGGATGGTCTGGTGCCCGGCCACGCCCGGCGCCACCACCTTGCGCCCGCCGGACCAGCCGGCCATGAAATGCGGCTCCACCAGCCCGGTGGCGATGCGCAGATCGGCCTCGGCGAAGCGCCGGTCGATGAACACCGGCGTGCTGCGCGTCGACGTCGCGCCGAGATCGACATGGGCGGCCTCGTCGCGGGCGAAATGGTTCTCCACCCGCACCGTCTCCAGCACCCAGGGGTCGCCGACCAGCTCGGCCAGTTCCTCGCCCTCATTGGGCCGGTGCAGCCCGGTCGCCACCAGCACGGTGATGGCGGCGGGCAGAATACCGGCCGCGATCAGGGTCTCGATCATCGGCCGCAGGAAAAGCCGGTTCGGCACCGGGCGGGTGATGTCGCAGATGAGGATGCAGGCGCTCGCGCAGCCCGTCGCCAGCTCGCGCAGCGGCGCCGATCCCACCGGGTGGTCGAAGGCGTGGCGGATGCCGGCGAGGTTGTCCGGCAGCTTCGGCAGCGCCGCCTTGCGCAGCACGGTCGGCTCGGCTTCCGGCGGCAGGGCGAGGTGCAGCGCGCCACGGCCGAAGGCGAGTTCGAGGGCGGGTTCGGGCATGGTCGATCCTTGATGTTACCCGCCGCGGGAGGCTCACCCTCCCGGCCGGTCAGGCGAAGAGGATATCGCGCTGAAGCTCCCTCATAAACCTGCCGGCAGGCAACGAAAAGCCGGCCGGCGGCCCGCCCCCGCGCGCGGGCCCGATCCAAGAGACGCCGATCCAAGAGACGCCGTCTCCGCGCGACCGTCATCGGGCGCGGTGACCGCGCCCGATCAAACCACCGTGACCGAGGGCGCGCCGTCCACCGCGCGCCCGATGATGGCGGCGCGCGGGAAGCCGGCGGCGCGGATCTCGCCCAGCACCCGCGCGGCCGCCTCGGGCGCCACCGCCACCAGCAGCCCGCCCGAGGTCTGCGGGTCGGTGAGCAGATGGCGCTCCGCCTCCGCCATTGCGGCGGGCAGGCGCACCCCCTCGCCATAGCTCGCCCAGTTGCGGTGCGAGGCGCCGGTGATGAAACCGGCCTGCGCCAGCGCGCGGGCCTCGTTCAGCAGGGGCAGGGCCGCCGCCTCGATCTCCAGCCCGAGCGAGGCGCCGCGCGCCACTTCCAGCCCGTGGCCGAGAATGCCGAAACCGGTCACGTCGGTCACCGCGTGCACGCCCGCGTCCCGGCCCAGCGCGGTGCCGATGCGGTTGAGCGTCGTCATCGAGGCGATCATCTCGGCATAGGCGGCGGGCTGGAGCACCTCTTTCTTGAACGCGGCGGAATAGATGCCGACGCCGAGCGGCTTGGTCAGGATCAGCGCGTCGCCGGCGAAGGCGGTGCTGTTCTTGCGGATCTGCTCGGGCCGCGCCGTGCCGATGACCGCGAGGCCGTAGATCGGCTCCGGCGCGTCGATGGAATGGCCGCCGGCCACCGGAATGCCGGCCTCGGCGGCGATCGAGGCGCCCCCTTTCAAGATCTCGCGCACCATGGCGGGCTCCAGCTTGCCCAGCGGCATGCCGAGAATCGCCAGCGCCAGCAGCGGCTTGCCGCCCATGGCGTAGACGTCGGAAATGGCGTTGGTGGCGGCGATGCGGCCGAACTCGTAGGGGTCGTCGACCATCGGCATGAAGAAGTCGGTGGTGGCGATCAGGCAGGTCTCGTCGTCAAGCTGGTAGACCGCCGCGTCGTCGCCGGTCTCGGTGCCGACCAGCAGCCGCTCGAAGCCGGCGCTGGAGGGCTGCTCCGCCAGCAATTCGCGCAGCACCGAGGGCGCCAGCTTGCAGCCGCAGCCCCCGCCATGGGCGAGGCTGGTGAGGCGGAACGGGGCGGCGTCGGCGGGTTTGTCGAGCATGGTACGTCATCCTTCTGGCGGGCACGGACACGGTAATCGACTGCATCCTTCGAGGCCCGGCGTCGCCGGGCGCTTCAGGGGCGCCCATTGCCAGGCGCCCCGGGGATGACGCGGGGAGATGTCGCCCGTCATGCTGAGGAGCGGGGCAGCGCCCCGCGTCTCGAAGCGCGCAGGGCCTCAGGCCGAAACCTCACGCGCGGTGATCGCATAGGCGAAGGCGTCGGGGTCGAGGCAGTCCTGGCGCAGGCTCGCCACTTCCGCCTGCGGGTACATGAGGAAGCCGAGCTTGGGCCCGCTGGAGCCCGGCAGGGCGATGTCGTGGCCGTCATTATAGGCCAGCCAGTTGCCCTCCCACGAGCCGAACAGCGCCTTGCGCGCGGCCAGCACCTTGGCGTCGTCCATCGCGTTCTTGCCCGGCGGCTCCTCCAGCACGACCTTGCGCACGTCAGCGGGATCGGTGGCGACCCAGCCGAAGCCGTCGAGCCACACCTCGGCGCGGCAGTGCTGCGCCTTGGAGATGGTCGGCGAATTGGCGCCCAGGCTCTTGTAGCCGAAGGCGGAAGGCGCGACGCGGATGCCGTAGAGGTCGCGGGCGGGAATGCCGGCGGCGCGGTTCAGGCCGACGAACAGCGCGTTGAGATCGGCGCATTTGCCGCCGATGTTGCCACTGGCCAGCAGCGAGGCGACATCGCCGGTGCCGCAGCCGCGCGTCGCGGCGTTGCGATAGGTGTTCTCGACCACCCATTCATAGATGGCGCGCGACTTCTCGACATCGCTCGCCTTGCCGACGGTGATCCTGTCGGCGGTCGCCTTGACGATGCCGTCGGTGGGGATCAGGTCGGTGCTCGCGAGGAACAGCGCCCGCTCCTGCGCCGAAAGCGCCGCCACGCTGCCCGGCGCCGAGAAATCGGTGGCGCGGTCGCGGGTGGAGAAGCGCGAGGTGATCTCGACGCTGGGCTTGGCTTCGCCCTCGGCCCAGGTCAGGTGCAGCATCTGCGCGCCATAATGGGGGTCCGTCACCACCTCGGCGGTGACGGCATTGGTCTTCCAGGTGCTCTCGCCGGGCTTCATCCAGTCGGAGGCCGTATAGGAGGGCAGCGGCACCCACGCCTGAGCGGGGCCGCTCTTGCCCTCCACTGGCTTCACGTCCAGCACCGTCACCACCTCGAAATCGCGCCATTTACCGGGCTTCGGCGCGAAGGCGGCGGCCGCCGCCGGGCCCGCGGCCTGGGCGAAGGCGGTGGACGAAAAGAGGGCGGAGGGAACGGCGGCGATGGCGGCAAGCGCCGCGCCGGCTTTGAGAAGGTCGCGACGACGGGGCAAGGCGAGCTTTGTCATGGTGATGGCTCCCGGAGCGGTTCTTGTTGGTCGAGGGGTGGCAGCCCCGCGCCTTCGGGCGCGGCGGCCGGATCGGCAGGCACCTCGTGCAGCACGGCGTCGAGCAGGCGGTCGGCGGCGGGGTCGTCCCAGTCGACCGGGCCGCCGGCGTAAAGGCGCAGCGTGTGGGAGGCGTCGAGCACGAAGCTCGACGGCAGGCCGGTGACCTTCCACGCCTTCAGCGCGGCGCGGTCCTCGTCCAGCAGCACGGGAAAGGGCACGGGATGGGCGTCGAAGAAGCGGCGTACCCGCACCGGCACCTCGCCGACATCGACGGCGAGCAGCGCCAGCCCGTCCTCCCCGCGGCGTCCCGCGAGCCGCGCCAGCCCCGCCATCTCGTCGCGGCAGGGCGCGCACCAGGTCGCGAAGAAGTGAACCAGCACCGGGCGTCCGTGCAGCGCCGCAAGGTCCTGGCGGCCGTGATCGAGCGGGGCGAGGGCCAGAGAGGCGAGGGTCAGCGAGGCAAGAGCCGGCGCCGGCGGCTTTTCCCCGATCGGCAGCGGCGAGGCGGCAAACGCCGGTGCTGCCCCCGCAAGCGTCAGTGACGCAAGGGAAGCAACAATAACCAGAAGCAACCGGTTCTTCTCGCCCCGACACGCGGGAGCCGCAGATGCGAGCACGAGAATGATGCTGCGCCGAGGCCGGCAAATCGTCAATCGGCCGATCGGCCAAATCCGCAGTCGCTGCACCGCACCATTACGAAACCGCACGGCACCATTCTGAAGCCGCTGAAATCACACGATTTTTTGTCCGTGCCTTAGCCCTTTGGCTGTTTGACATTGGAGGAGCTAAAAAATAGCCTTGTGGTTGGCAAGGCCCGTCGCCCGATGGGCTTTACGACGAGAACACGGGAGGGCCACGATGAATATGGAGCTCTCGCGCCGTACGTTCCTCAAGACGTCGGGAGCCGGCCTCGCCGGCACCACGTTGGGTGCCTTCGGCTTCAGCGAGGCGGAGGCTGCCGTCGCCGCCGCTGTGAAGCCGTTCCACCTGGTGAACACCACGGAAGCGCGAAACACCTGCACCTACTGCTCGGTCGCCTGCGGCATCATCATCTATTCCAAGGGCGACCTGCGCAAAGGCGAGACGGCCGACATCGTCCATATCGAGGGCGACGCCGACCACCCGACCAATCGCGGCACGCTCTGCCCCAAGGGCGCGGCGCTGCGCGACATCGTGAAGTCGCAGACCCGGCTGACCCAGCCGATGCTGCGCAAGGCCGGCTCCGACAAATTCGAGGCCGTCTCCTGGGACGCGGCGCTCGACAAGATCGCCCGCGCCATGAAGGACGATCGCGACGCCAATTTCATTGCCACCAATTCGGACGGCGTGACGGTCAACCGCTGGCTCACCACCGGCTTCCTCGCCGCCTCCGCGACCACCAACGAAACCGCGTTCGCGACCTACAAGGTCGTGCGCTCGACCGGCATATTGGCGTTCGATAACCAAGCGCGCGTCTGACACGGCCCGACGGTGGCGAGTCTCGCCCCAACATTTGGCCGTGGCGCAATGACCAACGCCTGGACCGACATCAAGAACACCGACCTCGTCGTCATCATGGGCGGCAATGCCGCCGAAGCGCATCCGTGCGGATTCAAATGGGTCACCGAGGCGAAAGCCAACCGTGGCGCCAAGCTCATCGTCGTCGACCCGCGCTACAACCGCTCGGCGTCGGTGGCCGACTATTACGCGCCGATCCGACAGGGCTCGGACATCGCCTTCCTGATGGGCCTCATCAATCACTGCATCAGCAATGACAAGGTGCAGTGGGAGTATGTGAAGGCCTTCACCAACGCCACTTTCGTCGTGAAAGAGGGCTATGGCTACCAGGACGGCCTGTTCACCGGCTATGACGAGGAAAAGCGCGACTATAACCGCGACACCTGGGACTACGAGATCGGCCCGGACGGCTATGCCGTGGTCGACGAGACGCTGCAGAACCCGCGCTGTGTCTGGAACCTGCTGAAGCAGCACGTCGCCATCTACACCCCGGAACTGGTGGAACGCATCTGCGGCACGCCCAAGGACAAGTTCCTGAAGGTGGCCGAGATGGTCGGCGAGTGCTCGACGCCGACCAAGACCATGACGTCGATGTACGCGCTCGGCTGGACCCAGCATTCCAAGGGCTCGCAGAACATTCGCGGCATGGCGATGCTCCAGCTCATCCTGGGCAATATCGGCGTGCGCGGCGGTGGCATGAACGCCCTGCGCGGCCATTCCAACATCCAGGGGCTGACCGATCTGGGGCTGATGAGCAACCTCATCCCCGGCTATCTCAACATCCCCACGGAGAAGGAAGCCGACTTCACCACCTACATGTCGACGCGCGCCTACAAGCCGCTGCGGCCGAACCAGATGAGCTACTGGCAGAACTACCGCAAGTTCTTCGTCAGCTTCATGAAGTCCATGTTCGGCCCGGCCGCGACGGCGGAAAACGACTGGGGCTACCAGTACCTGCCCAAGCTGGATGTCGCCAGCTACGACGTGCTGCGCATCTTCGACATGATGAAGAACGGCAAGGTGAACCTCTATTTCTGCCAGGGGTTCAACCCGCTGCAGGCCTTCCCCAACAAGGCCAAGCTCGCCGAGGGCCTCGCCAAGCTCAAGCTGCTGGTCGTCATGGACCCGCTGCAGACCGAGACCGCCCGGTTCTGGGAGGATCACGGCACCTTCAACAAGGTGAACCCGGCCGACATCCAGACCGAGGTGATCCAGCTTCCCACCACCTGCTTCGCCGAGGACGAGGGCTCGCTGGTCAATTCCGGCCGCTGGCTGCAATGGCACTGGCCGGGCGGCTCGCCTCCCGGCGAGGCGAAGACCGACACCTGGATCATGGCGCAGATCCATCTGCGGCTGAAGGAACTGTACAAGAAGGAAGGCGGCGCCTTCCCCGACCCGATCGTCAATCTCAACTGGACCTACAAGGACCCCGGCGACCCGACCGCCGAGGAACTCGCCCGCGAGATGAACGGTTCGGTGCTGGCCGACGTGTACGACCCCGTCGACCCGACCAAGAAGGTGCTGGAGGCCGGCAAGCAGCTTTCCGGCTTCGGCCAGATGCGCGACGACGGCACCACGGCCGGCGGCTGCTGGATCTTCTCCGGCTGCTTCACCGAGGCCGGCAACATGATGGCGCGGCGGGACAATTCCGACCCCGGCGACGCCGGCATGTTCCTCAAATGGTCGTTCGCCTGGCCGGCGAACCGGCGCATCCTCTACAACCGCGCCTCCTGCGATCTCGAAGGCAAGCCGTGGGACCCCTCGCGCAAGCTGATCGAGTGGGACGGCGCCAAGTGGACCGGCTACGACGTGCCGGACATCGCGCCCACCGCCAAGCCCGGGGAGGTCGGCCCCTTCATCATGAACCCCGAGGGCACCTCGCGCCTTTGGGTGCGCAAGATGATGCGGGACGGGCCGTTCCCGGTGCATTACGAGCCGTTCGAGAGCCCGGTCGCCAACGTCATCGCGCCCAAGGTGCGGGGCAATCCGGTGGCGCGCGTGTTCGCCGACGACTGGAAGTCGTTCGCCGATATCGGCGACCCGGCCTTCCCCTATGCCGGCACCACCTACCGTCTCACCGAGCATTTCCACTACTGGACCAAGAACAACCATGTGAATTCGGTCCTGCAGCCGGAGCAGTTCGTGGAGATCTCCGAGGAGCTGGCGAAGGAGAAGGGCATCGCGCTCGGCGGCTGGGTGCGGGTGTGGTCGAAGCGCGGCGAGCTCTACGCCAAGGCGGTCGTCACCAAGCGCATCAAGCCGATGAACATCGACGGCAAGCTCGTCCACATCGTCGGCGTGCCGATCCACTGGGGCTTTGTCGGTGCCGCCCGCAAGGGCTTCCCGGCCAACACGCTCACCCCGTTCGTCGGCGACGCCAACATCGAGACGCCGGAGTTCAAGGCGTTCATGGTCAACATCGAGCCCTCGACCGGGCCGGTGGTGGCATAGGGAGGCGGCAACATGTTCCCACCCATCCCCAACCCCTCCGTCGCCTCCGACGCCGCAACCCCGCGCTTCGGCGAGAAGGATGTGATGCGCCGCAGCGCCTCCGAGGTCACGCCGCCCGCGCAGCGGCTGACCGAGGTCGCCAAGCTGATCGACGTCACCAAGTGCATCGGCTGCAAGGCCTGCCAGGCCGCGTGCCTGGAATGGAACAACCTCACCGAGGAGATCGGCTTCAACCACGGGGTCTACGAGAACCCGATGGACCTGACGCCGGACACCTTCACGCTGATGCGTTTCACCGAGTGGGTGAACCCCGAGACCGAGAATCTCGAATGGCTCATCCGCAAGGATGGCTGCATGCATTGCGAGGATCCGGGCTGCCTCAAGGCCTGCCCGGCGCCCGGCGCCATCGTGCAGTATTCCAACGGCATCGTGGACTTCCAGCACGACAACTGCATCGGCTGCGGCTACTGCATCAAGGGGTGCCCGTTCAACATCCCGCGCATCTCCAAGGTCGACCACACTGCCTACAAGTGCACGCTGTGCTCCGACCGTGTCGCGGTCGGCCAGGGCCCGGCCTGCCAGAAGGCGTGCCCGACCCAGGCCATCGTCTTCGGCACCAAGGAGGAGATGAAGGGCTGGGCGGATTTCCGCATCAAGGACCTGAAGTCGCGCGGCTTCGACAAGGCCGGCCTCTACGACCCGCCGGGCGTTGGCGGCACCCATGTCATGTACGTGCTGCACCACGCCGACACGCCGTCCATCTATGCCGGCCTGCCGGACAATCCGCGCATCTCGCCGATCGTCGACGCCTGGAAGGGCATGACGAAGTATGTCGGGCTCGCGGTGATGGGCTTCGCCGCCGCCGCCGGCCTGCTGCACTATGTCGTCGCCGGCCCGAACAGGGTCTCGGAGGAGGACGAGGAGAACGCCGAGAGGCTCGCGGACGGCACGCCGCCGCCCCCGCCGCCCACCGGCCAGCATGAGGGGAGGACGCCATGACGGCCGACAACCTCAAGACCCCGGACGGGAACCACGTACCCGACGATGTGGAACCGGGCGACGCCGTTCGCCCGGGCCACCCGGTGCAGGTATCGCGCTACACGGTCGGCGCGCGCATCAACCACTGGATCACCGCCACCAGCCTCGTGCTGCTGGCGCTTTCCGGCATGGCGCTGTTCACGCCGAAGCTGTTCTTCCTCACCGCCCTGTTCGGCGGCGGGCAGTGGACGCGGGCGCTGCATCCGTGGATCGGCGTGGTGCTGTTCTTCTCCTTCGCCGGGCTGTTCCTGCGCTTCTGGAAGGCCAACCTGCCCGCCCGCGAGGACGGCACCTGGCTCGCCCGCATCAGCGACGTGCTGCGCGGCCGCGAGGAGAGGCTGCCGGAGCTCGGCAAGTACAATGCCGGCCAGAAATTCGTCTTCTGGGGCATGTCGGCCCTCATCATCGTGCTGATCGCCAGCGGCATCGTGATGTGGGACCAGTATTTCTATGCCTTCACCACCATCGAGCAGAAGCGCATCGCCATCCTCGTCCATGCGATCACGGCGGTGGTGATCATCTGCGTGTGGATCATCCACGTCTATGCCGCCATCTGGGTCAAGGGCACCTTCGGCGCCATGACCCGGGGCAAGGTGACCGGCGGCTGGGCGTGGCGGCATCACCGCAAATGGCTGCGCGAGCTGGTCGGCACCCGCAAGCGCCCGGCCTCGCGGCCCGGCACGCCGGCGGAGTAGCGGCGCGCCGCCGTCCCGGTCCGCCGCGGGTCGATCCGGTTGCGGTCGGCGAAAAGTGAATGACGGTCCCGGCCCGCCGCCGCGCGGTGTCCGGGACCGCGCCCCATATGGAACACGTGGCCCGTGCGGTTCGTGAGGTGACTATGTCCGCAGACCTTCAGCCCGATCCCACCGCGATCGGCGCCGTCTCCGCCCCGCCCTTCGCGGTGCTGCCCGATCCCTCGCGCCTGTTCGGGGTGCGGGCGGCGCGGCTGCGCACCTATGCGGCGGTCAGCCCGCTCAAGCCCTATCTCGACTTCCTCGCCGGGCTCATCGAGGCGCAGCAGGCCATCGTGCCCGCCCTTCCGCCGGTCGAGCCGCCCGACACGGAGGCGCTGGCGCGCGCCGCCGGCTTCCAGATGCCTCCCCTCGACCGCGCCCGCACCACGCTCGACGACACGCTGGAGGCGACGCTCGACCAGCTCTTCGACGCCGCCGCCGGGGTGCCGATGCCGGAGGAAGCCAGCGCCGCGCTCACCCGCGTCAGCCTCGCCGACGGGGCGCTCCGGGCGCAGATGGTGCGCGACGTGCTGGCCCATGACCTGCCGGTGGAAAGGCTGGCCGAGCATGTCTATGTCGCGGCCGCGCTGCAGGTGCATTTCGCCCGCCTCGCCGCGACGCTCGACGCGAAGAAGCTGGTGCCGGTGGGCGACGGCGTGTGCCCGGCCTGCGGCGGCCCGCCGGTCGCCTCGCTCATCGTCGAATGGCCCAACGCCCATGGCAACCGCTTCTGCGCCTGCTCGCTGTGCTCCACGCTGTGGAACTATGTCCGCATACGCTGCTGCGCCTGCGGCACCACCAAGGGCATCGGCTATCAGGAGATCGAGGGCAGCCCCGGCACGGTGAAGGCCGAGACCTGCGACGAGTGCCACACCTATGTGAAGGTGATGTACCAGAACAGGGACGTCACCATCGAGCCGGTGGCCGACGACATCGGCACGCTCGGCCTCGACCTGATGATGCGCGAGGGCCCCTACCGCCGCGCCGCCTTCAACCCGTTCCTGCTCGGCTACTGACGGGGGCGACGATGGACGCGGACGCCCGCCCCGCCTCGCCCTCCCCGCGCGACCTGCCCTCGGTCGATCAGGTGCTGAAGACTCCGGCCGGCCAGCGGGCGATCGAGGACCATGGCCGCGCCCCCGCCACCGCCGCCATCCGCGCCGCGCTCGACGGCGTGCGGGCCCGCCTGCTGGCGCACCGGCTCGCCGCCCTGCCCTCGCCCGACCATGTGGCGCTCGCCGCCACCGAGGCGCTGGAGCACGGCGCCCGTTCGCGCCTGCGCCCGGTGTTCAACCTCACCGGCACCGTGCTGCACACCAATCTCGGCCGCGCCCTGCTGGCGGAGGAGGCGGTGGCCGCCGCGACATCCGCCATGCGCGCGGCGGTGGCGCTGGAATACGACCTCTCCACCGGCACGCGCGGCGAGCGCGACGACCATGTGCGCGGCCTGCTGATCGAGCTGACCGGCGCCGAAGACGCCACGATCGTCAACAACAACGCCGCCGCCGTGCTGCTGGTGCTGAATTCGCTCGGGCTCGACCGCGAGGCCGTGGTCTCGCGCGGCGAATTGATCGAGATCGGTGGCGCCTTCCGCATGCCCGACATCATGGCCCGCGCCGGGGTGAAGCTGGTCGAGGTCGGCACCACCAACCGCACCCACCCGAAGGACTATGCCGGCGCCCTCACCGAGGCGACCGGGCTGGTGCTGAAGGTCCACACCTCCAATTACCGCATCGAGGGCTTCACCAGCGAGGTGCCGGCGCGCGAGCTGGCGGCCATCGCCCATGCGCGCGGCGTTCCCCTCGTCAACGATCTCGGCTCGGGCACGCTGGTCGACCTCGCCCGGCTCGGCCTCGCCCATGAGCCGACGGTGCGCGAGGCGGTGGCGGAAGGGGCGGACATCGTCACCTTCTCCGGCGACAAGCTGCTCGGCGGACCGCAGACCGGCTTCATCGTCGGGAACAAGGACCTCATCGCCGCCATCAATGCCAACCCGATGAAGCGGGCGCTGCGGGTCGACAAGATACGCCTCGCCGCGCTGGAGGCGACGCTCAGGCTCTACCGCGACCCGGAACGGCTGGCCGCCCGGCTGCCGACACTGCGGCTGCTGGCGCGCACGCGCGCGGACATCGCCGCCCGCGCCCATGAGCTGGTCGAACCGCTCGCCGCCGCGCTGGGCGAAGCCTTCGACATCGAGATCGTCGACTGCGCCAGCCAGATCGGCTCCGGCGCGCTGCCGCTGGAGACGCTGCCCAGCGCCGCCTTCGCCATCCGCCCGGCGGCGGAAGCCTCCGGCGGCCGGCTGAACGCGCTCGCCGCCGCACTGCGCGCGCTTCCCGTCCCGATCGTCGGCCGCATCAATGAGGGCGCGCTGATCCTCGATCTGCGCTGCCTGGAGGACGAGGCCGGCTTCCTCGACAGCCTCGCCCATATAAGGGTGCCGGCATGATCATCGGCACCGCCGGCCATATCGACCATGGCAAGACCGCGCTGGTCGGCGCCCTCACCGGGGTCGACACCGACCGGCTGAAGGAGGAGAAGGCGCGCGGCATCTCCATCGATCTCGGCTTCGCCTACCTGCCCACGCCGGCCGGCACGCTCGGCTTCATCGATGTGCCGGGCCACGAGAAGTTCATCCACACCATGCTGGCCGGGGCCAGCGGCATCGATTTCGCCCTGCTCATCGTCGCCGCCGATGACGGGGTGATGCCGCAGACCCGCGAGCATCTCGCTCTGCTCGATCTGCTTGGGGTTTCGCGCGGCCTCGTCGCCCTCACCAAGGCAGACCTTGCCGACGAGGCCCGCCTCGCCGAGGTGACGAGCGAGATCGCCGCGCTGCTGGCGGGCACCTCGCTGCGGGGCGCGCCCATCCTGCCGGTCTCCGCCCATACCGGCGAGGGCGTCGACGCGTTGCGCGCCCGCCTGGTCGAGGCCGCCGGCGCCTTCGCCGCCCGCCCCGGGCAGGGCCGCTTCCGCCTCGCGGTGGACCGCAGCTTCTCGCTCTCCGGCGCCGGCACGGTGGTCACCGGCACGGTGCTGTCCGGCCGGGTGCGGGTCGGCGATCCGCTCGTCCTCAGCCCCACCGGCCTTCCCGCCCGCCTGCGCTCCATCCATGCCCAGAACCACAAGGCGGAGGAAGGCCGCGCCGGCGACCGCTGCGCGCTCAATCTCGCCGGCGAGGCCATCTCGCCCGACGCCATCCGTCGCGGCGACATGGTGCTCGATCCCACCCTCGACGCCCCCACCGAGCGCATCGACGCCACGCTCACCGTGCTGGCGAGCGAGCCGAAGCCGCTCGGCCAGTGGTTCCCGGTGCGTTTCCACCATGGCGCCAGCGAGGTCGGCGCGCGGCTGGTGCCGCTCTCGGCCGACAGCCTCGCGCCCGGCACCTCCGGGCTGGTGCAGGTCGTGCTTGAGCGCCCGATCGCCGCTGCCGTGGGCGACCGCTACGTGATCCGCGACACCTCGGCCCAGCGCAGCATCGGCGGGGGAAGGCTGATCGACCTGCGCGCGCCCGCCCGCCGGCGCCGCACGCCCGAACGCCTCGCCCAGCTCGACGCGCTCGCCGAGACCGATCCGGACACGGCGGTGGCGGGGCTGCTGGCGGTGGAGCCCTGGCATCTCGACCTCACCGCCTTCGCCCGCGACCGCGCGCTGGGAGCCGAGGCCCCGGCGGAGATCGCGGCGCGGCGCGGGCTCGTCGCCTTCGCCGCCGGCGGCACGCTCACCGCCCTCTCGCCGCAGCGCTGGGCGCTCTATGCCGACACGGCGCTGGCCGAGCTGGCGCGCTTCCACGAGGCCAATCCGGACCTGCCGGGCATGGGCGCCGAGAAGCTGCGCCTCGCGCTCGCGCCCCGCCTCGCCCGGCCGGTGTTCGGCGAGGCGCTGCGCCGGCTCGGCGCGGCCGGGTCGCTGGTGCTGGAGGGCGCCTGGGTGCGGCTTCCCGGCCACGAGGTGCGCCTCACCCGCAAGGACGAGCTTCTGTGGGAGCTGGTGGCGCCGCATCTCGGCCGCACCGCCCGCTTCCGCCCCCCGCGCGTGCGCGACCTCGCGGCGCTGACCGGCGAGGCGGAAGGCGAGGTTCGCCGGCTGATGAAGCTGCTGGCCCGCATGGGCAAGGTGGACGAGGTGGCGCACGACCATTTCTTCCTGCGCCCAAGCCTCGCCGAGACGGTGGCGATGGCGATGGCGCTTGCCGAGGCCGCGCCGGGGCGGGAATTCACCGCCAGCGCCTTCCGCGACCGCATCGAGGCGGGCGACCACGCGGTCGGCCGCAAGGTGGCGATCCAGATTCTCGAATTCCTCGACCGCCACGGCGTGACGCTGCGGCGCGGCGACCTGCGCCGCCTCAACCGCCACCGGCTGGACCTGTTCGGCGCGATGGACGACACTGGCGCCGGGGGAGATTCCACCGCCGGCCCGGCGCCGGGGGCGGACACGACCTCTGGAAGAGCGTTACCTCCGGTGAGGTATCCGGACTTCAAATCCGGAAGGGGCCGCGAGCCGGTCTCTGGTGGGTTCGACTCCCACTCTCTTCCGCCATCCCCCGCCCCGCAGCGCCCGAATCCGCCGCGCTAGGGTTTTGGGCGCACGCCGCCGCATGGCAGGGCACCCGCTCGCTCCCACCGGCGTGAATTTGCGCAACCGCCCGTCTTCCCGGCCACGCCATGCGGGCGCGCAAGACTTCGCGACCCCGCCGCCTCACATTCCCCGGCGAGGCAGGGCGCCCCGCATCAAAGCGCGCGCCCGACTTGCCAAGCCTGTGAGGAGAACGGACATGGAAGAGCTTTCCCGGCGTACCCTGCTCGCGCTCAGTGCCGTCGGCGGCGCCGCCGTCGCCAGCGGCGCGGCGCAGGCCGCGACCTTCGGCAATCCGGACCAGCCGCCGGAAGGCGCGGTCAATTCCACCCCCGGCGCCTTGTCCAGCCCCGGCCCGCAGAGCCCGGCGCTGGAAGCGCAGATCCCGGCCTTCCAGAACCCTCCCGCCACCGATGTCGGCAACATGCCGATGCTGTGGTCGTCGTTCAACATCATGCCCAAGCGCGTTCAGGCCGGCGGCTGGGCGCGGCAGATCACCGCCACCGAGTTCCCCGCCGCCAAGGAAGTCTCCGGCGTGAACATGCGCCTCGGCCCCGGCGGCATCCGCGAGATGCACTGGCACCTCGCCGGCGAATGGGCGCTGATGACCAATGGCCGCTGCCGTATCACCGTGCTCGACAAGGACGGCCACCCCTATGTGCGCGATGTCGGGGCCGGCGACCTGTGGTTCTTCCCCGCCGGCTACCCGCATTCGCTGCAGGGCCTCGGCCCGGACGGCGCCGAGTTCGTCCTCGTCTTCGACGACGCCTTCCAGTCGGAATACAACACGCTGCTGCTGACCGACTGGCTCGCCCACACCCCGCCGGCGATCCTGGCGCAGAATTTCGGCGTGCCGGCCGACACCTTCAAGAACATCCCGCTGCAGGATCTGTGGATCTTCCAGGGCAAGGAACCGCCGCCGCTCGCCGTCGACCAGGCCGCCGTCGCCTCCGGCGGCACCCCGGCCGAGCCGTTCACCTTCTCGCTCACCGCCACCACCCCGGTGAAGCAGAACGAAGCCGGCGAAGTGCACCTCGCCGACAGCCGGACCTTCAAGGCCTCCACCACCATCGCCGCCGCCATCGAGACCATCCGGCCCGGCGCCCTGCGCCGCATGCACTGGCACCCCAATGCCGATGAATGGCAGTACTGGATCAAGGGCCGCGGCCGCATGACGGTGTTCAACACCGGCCCGCGCGCCCAGACCATCGACTTCCAGGCCGGCGACCTCGGCGTCGTGCCCAAGAGCCAGGGCCACTATATCGAGAACACCGGCGACGAGGACGTGCAGGTGCTGGCCGTGTTCCGCGCCCCCGAATATCAGGAGGTCGACCTGTCCGACTGGCTCACCCACGCGCCGCCGGAACTCGTCGCCCAGCACCTCAACATCGACCCCGCCGTCCTCGCGCGCTTCCCGCGCGGCCGGGTCGGCATCCAGCCGGGCTGAGCCGTTCCCGACCGGTCTCCGGAGCGGGACGACGCCGCCGCGCGCGCCGTCTCGCTGCCGACGCACACCTGCCCTATCTTGGAAGCGCGACCCCGCGCCTTCGAGCCGACGACGAACTTCACCCTCTCTCTCCCCACCCGCCTGCTTCAGCAAAAGGATCGGAACCATGGGTTACGTGACCACCAAGGACGGCGTCGAGATCTTCTTCAAGGACTGGGGCCCGAAGGACGCCCAGCCCATCGTCTTCCATCATGGCTGGCCGCTGTCCTCCGACGACTGGGACACGCAGATGCTGTACTTCCTCGCCGAGGGCTACCGCGTCGTCGCCAGCGACCGCCGCGGCCATGGCCGCTCGGCGCAGGTGAGCGAGGGTCATGACATGGACCATTACGCCGCCGATGTCTCCGCCGTGGTCGAGCATCTCGACCTCACCAACGCCGTGCATATCGGCCACTCCACCGGTGGCGGCCAGGTCGCGCGCTATGTCGCCCGGTTCGGCGTGCCGCAGGGCCGCGTCGCCAAGGCGGTGCTGGTCGCCTCGGTTCCGCCGATCATGCTGAAGACCGAAGCCTATCCCGGCGGCCTGCCGGTCGAGGTGTTCGACGGGCTGCGCGCCGCACTCGCCGCCAACCGCGCCCAGTTCTACATCGATCTCGCCTCGGGCCCGTTCTACGGCTTCAACCGCGAGGGCGCCAAGGTCTCGCAGGGCGTGATCGACAATTGGTGGCGCCAGGGCATGGTCGGCAGCGCCAAGGCGCATTACGAGGGCATCAAGGCCTTCTCCGAAACCGACCAGACCGAGGATCTGAAGGCGATGACGGTCCCGACCCTGGTGCTGCAGGGCGATGACGACCAGATCGTGCCGCACGAAAACGCCAGCGCGCTGCAGGCGAAGCTGCTGCCGGATGCCACGCTGAAGGTCTATCCCGGCTTCCCGCACGGCATGCTCACCACCCATGCCGACGTCGTCAACCCGGACATTCTCGCCTTCATCAAGGGCTGATCGGGCGGATCTCCCGCAAGGCGGCGGCCGTCCCTCGCGGGGCGGCCGTTCCGTTTCGGCCACCGCCATCGCGTGCGGGGCGGCGGCCCCGCTTCGCGGGGGAGACGATCCCGTGTCACCCCATCGCCGCCGCCGGCGTCCCGGACATCTCCGCCTCCTCGGCCTCCAGCGCCGCGCGCTGGCGCGCCGCCGCCGCCGCATCCGCGCGCCGCTTGTAGATCTCGTAGGCGATGGCGCCGATCACCGTGGTCACCACGATCACCACCGCCAGCGCCGAGATCGCCGGGGTCGAGCCCTGCCGCACCCGCCCCGCCAGCACCGTGGTCAGCGTCTTGTCGGAAAGGATGGCGAAAGTCGTGGTGTTGTAGTTCTCGAACGAGGACAGGAAGGCCAGCACCGCCGCCGAGGCCAGCGCCGGCTTGAGGAACGGCAGCAATATGTGGCGGAACACCTGCGGGTAGCTGGCCCCCAAGTCCAGCGCCGCCTCCTCCTGCGAGCGGTCGAAGCGCTGCAGCCGGGCGAGGATGATCAGCATGCAATAGGCGGAGATGAAGCTCGCCTGCCCCAGCACGGTCAGCACCACCCCGTCATAGAGGAAGCGCGTCCCGGTCTGCCCGGTGAACTGGCGCCAGAACACCACGGTGGAAATGCCGATGATGATGCCCGGGGTCAGCACCGGCGAGACCACGACAAGATAATAGAGCGAGCGCACGCGCGGCTGGATCTGGGTCATGATGATGGCCCCGGCCAGCCCGATCGGCACTGCGATGCACACCACCAGCAGGCCGATCCACAGGCTCATCCTGAGGCCGGTCATCATGTCCCGGTCGGCGAACAGCGCCGCGAACCAGTCCAGCGTCACCCCCTCGATCGGCCAGACCTGCGGGTATTGCGGGGTGTTGAAGGCGGAAACCGCCATCACCGCCAGCGGCCCGAGCAGATAAAGGAAGAACACCGCCGTGTAGAGCGTGAACATCACCCGCTGGAACGGACCCGGATTCATCGCGTGAACCTCATCATCGCGTGATTTCTCCAAGGCTGAGCCTGAACGCCTTCAGCACCACCAGCACGAAGACGATGCAGCTCACCAGCAGGATGAAGGCATAGGCCGCCCCCTGCGGCCAGTTGAAGGCCTGGTAGAAGCGGTCATAGACGATGGGGGTGAACCACAGCGTGCGCGGCCCGCCCAGCACCAGCGGCGCCGCCAGCGCGCCGGCGGTCAGCATGAACACCAGCGTGCAGCCCGAGGCGATGCCCGGCTTGGCATGCGGCAGCACGATGAAGGCGTGGATGTGCCACCAGGGCGCGCCAAGGTCCCGCGCCGCCTCGACCTGATTCTTGTCCAGGCTCTCGATGGCGTTGTAGAGCGGGAAGATCATCATCAGCAGATAGGCGTAGGAAAGGCCCGCATAGAGCCCGACATCGGCGCCGAGGAAGTCGACCGGCTCGGCGGTCAGCCCGCTGCCCATCAGCATCTGGTTGATGATGCCGCCCGAGGACAGCAGCACCCGGAAGGCGAAGGCGCGCAGGATCTCGTTGACCCAATAGGGCAGGATCAGCAGCAGCAGCAGCACCCGCAGCCGCGCCGCCGTGGCCGATTGCGCCATGTGGAAGGCCAGCGGGTAGCAGATGGCGAAGTTCAGCAGGGTGATGGCGATGCTCGCCCCGATGGTGAGGAAGAAGGCCTTGATGTGCAGCCAGTTCCATTCCTCGGTCGAGGTGGTCGAGCCGAACAGGAAGTAGCGGTAGTTCTCCAGCGTGTACAGGTCCTTCGGCCCGCCCATCTGCGAGGGCGGCAGCTTCGGGCGGAACGACATGTCCACCATGGCGAGCTGCGGCAGCAGGATGATGAAGAAGGCCCAGAATCCCACCGCCACCACCAGATAGAGCCCGATGGCGAGGCCGTTGCGCTGGAAGAAGCCGGGCCCTGTCGCCACACCGGCGCGCCGCTCATAGGCGGCGAAGGCGAAGAAGAACACGACCACCGCCAGCGGCAGGCCGAAGACGAAGGCGAGGTTGCCGTTCATCTCAGTGCCTTTCCGGCCGCGCCAGCAGCAGCGCGTCCTCCGGGCTGAAGCCGATGCGCAGATGCTCGCCCGGGGCCGGCGGGGCGATGCCGGTGCTGGCGCCAAGGCTCGCCGTCACCTTCTGCCCGGTCTTCACCCGCAGCGTCACATGGGTCACGCTGCCCTCATAGGCGACATCGAGCGTCTCGCCCTCGAAACCGGCGGCGGTGCCGTTGGCGCGCAGCCGCATCGCCTCCGGCCGCACGAACAGCAGCGCCTCCTGCCCCACCTCCAGCGCCACCGGGTTGCGCCCGGCAAGCGGGCCGAGCGGGGTATCGAGCGTCGCCAGCGCGCCCTCGCGGGCGGTGAGGCGGCCGCGTATCTGGTTGTTCTCGCCGACGAAGGAGGCGACGAAGGGCGTGCGCGGCTCGGCATAGACGGCGCGGCCGTCGCCGACCTGCTCGATCACCCCGGCATTCATCACCGCGATGCGGTCCGACATGGTCAGCGCCTCGCCCTGGTCGTGGGTGATGTAGATGAAGGTGATGCCGACCCGCTTCTGGATCGCGCGCAACTCCGAGCGCATGTGCTGGCGCAGCTTCAGGTCGAGCGCGGAAAGCGGCTCGTCCAGCAACAGCACGGAAGGCTCCACCGCCAGCGCGCGGGCGATGGCGACGCGCTGCTTCTGGCCGCCGGACAGCTCGGCCACCTTCTTGTGGCCGTGCTCGGACAGCGCCACCTGGATCAGCAGGTTCTTCACCTTCTCGTCGCGCTCGTGCCGGGGCACGCCGCGCACGCGCAGGCCGTAGCCGATGTTCTCCGCCACGCTCATCATCGGGAACAGAGCGAGGTTCTGGAAGATCAGCGCGGTCGGGCGCCTGTTGGGGCCGATCCCCCTCATGTCGGCCCCGCCGATCCGCACCGCGCCGCGCGTGGGCTCGATGAAGCCGGAAATGGTGCGCAGCAGCGTGGTCTTGCCGCAGCCGGACGGGCCGAGAAAGGAGAAGAACTCGCCCGGCTCGATGGTGAGGTTGGCCTCCTTCACCGCGACGAAATCGCCGAAGGTGACATTGACGCCCTCAAGCTCGACGGCAGCGGCCATGCGAATTTCCGTTCAGTTGGGTTGCCGTCGCCCCGGACCGCGCGACCGCGGCGATCCGGGAGCGTGTGACGGGCGGGGACACGCCCGGCCCTGGCGGTACTAAGCCGGCAAACGCCTCATGCCGCCTTGAACTTCTCGGCATACTGGTTGCGCAGCTCGGCGTACCAGGACGGCTCCGGCGGGCGGCTCCACAGATTGTCGAGCGCGTTGCCGGGATAGGCCTCGGCGAAGTTCTTCTTCGCCACCTCGGAGAGGAACTTGTCGGCGCCCTTCACCACCGGGTTGTAGCCCGAGCCGTTGGCCACCATCGCCGAGACTTCCGGCGTGTGGATGAAGTTGATGAACTCATAGGCCTGCGCGGTGTTCGCCGCCGCCCTGGTCATCGACCAGCCGTCGATCCAGGTGATCGCGCCTTCCTGCGGCGCCATATAGGCCACCGGCTTGCCGTCCTTCTTCAGCGACAGCGCCGGCCCGTCCCAGGTCTGGCCGATGACGCAGCCATTTTCCATGAAGCCGGACTTGGTGTTGTCGGCCGAATCCCAGAACTGCTTCACCTGCGCCTTGTTGGCGACGGCGAATTCGAGGATCGGGTCGTAGATCTTCTTCATCGTCGCCTCGTCCTTGAAGGCGTCGAGCATGCGGTTGGAGGGCAGCTTGCCGGTCTTGTCCCACCACAGGCCGATGCCCAGGAGCAGCGAGTGCGGGCGGCCCTGCATCTTGCCCTTGAACTCCGGCGCCCACAGCGTGCCGTAGCTCAGCGTGTCGTATTTCAGGTCGGCGAGGTCGGTGCGCCAGGCGATCGCCTCCGAGCCCCAGCAATGCGGCACATGGTACAGCCCGCCATCCCAGGTCCACACGCTGGTGGAGCCTTCCATCATCGCCGGCAGCACCTGGTCGAGCTTCAGCTTGGAGAGGTCGTAGGGCGCCAGCACGTCCAGTTCCTTGAACTGGGGCGCGCGGTCGCGGGTGGGGGCGCACAGGTCGAAGCCCTCGCCCTCGGTGGCCTGCAGCTTGTTGATCTGCTCCTCGTTCTGCGAGAACGGGGTGGAGTTCACCTTGATGCCGGTCTTCTTGGTGAATTCGGGGATGACCGGGTCGGGCAGCTCGTCCGCCCAGTTGAGCAGGTTCAGCTCGCCCGAGGAGGAGAAGGCGTCGCGCACCAGATAGGGCCCGGCGGCGGTCATGGCGCCGGCCGCCAGCGCGCCCTTGAACAGCACGCGGCGGGTGAAGCTGCGGGCGGCGAGCAGCGTCTCGATCGAGGAATTGGTCGTCTCAATCTTCTTCGTCACGGCGTTCCCCTCGGGATGGCGATGGATCGGGGAAGCCGGAGCACGAAGCATGCCAGCGCCGCGCCGCCGTTGCTGCGTTGCACAATCGCGACGGGCGCGTTGTACCGACCCGACGCATAACCGCCACTGGCGCGCAATTCGGCAGGCCCGCGCGCGGGCATGCCTGTGAATCGGGCTACCGCAGCGCGGCGAGCATCTCGCCGGCCAGCGCGTGAAGGTCGTCGCGGTGGCCGGTGCGGCCGGAGGGAGCGTCGGTGGTGGAGGTCATGACCAGGCTCACGCCGCGCTCGGGCACCACATAGAGCATCTGCCCGCCATAGCCCCAGCCATAATGCGCCCGCGCGCCGTCGATCTCGCGGGTGAACCAGCCATAGCCATAGCCGTCGCCGGTGAAGCGCGAGGCGGTGCGCACCTGCCAGCACGCGGCGATCCAGTCCGGCGGGATCACCTGTTCCCCGGCCCGGTTGCGCCCCTCGTTGCGGCAGCACTCGGCGAAGGCGAGCAGGGAGGTCGGGCGCATCGCCATCTGGTTGCCGCCGAAATACACCCCCTGCCTGTCCTGCTCCCAGTCGGCGATTTCAAACCCCTCGATCGGCCCGAGCCAGTCCCGCGCGAGCGTCCGCGTCGAGCGCCCGCTCGCCCGCGTCAGGATAGCCGAGACGAGGTGCGAGGAGCCGGTGGAATACAGCATCTGCCCGCCCGGCTCATCGACAAAGGGCCGCGCCAGCGCGGCGCGCACCCAGTTCGGGCTCGCGATCCACGCGCCGTAATAGGCGCCGGAGGTGCGCTCCAGCCCCGCCTGCATGGAGAGCAGATGGCCGAGCGTGATCTCATAAAGGCGCGGGTCGGGGTCGGCGGGCAAATCCGCCTTGAGCAGCGGCGCGATCTTCTGCCCCGCCCCCTCCAGCACGCCCTTGTCGATGGCGATGCCGGCCAGAATGGCGAGGATGCTCTTGGAGGCCGATTTGATATTGGTCGGCCGGTCCACCCGTCCGCCGGCATAGCCCCGCGCGGCCAGCGTTTCGCCGTCCTTCATCACCAGCACAGTGCGCAGCGGCTCCAGCCCGCCGGCGCGGTCGAGCACCGCGTTCAGCGCGGGCGTGGAGGATTCGGGTGGGGACTCAGCCTGAGCGCGCGCGAGGCGCGGGGCGAGCAGAAGCAGCGGAGCGGCAAGCAGGGAACGACGGTGCATGCCTGACAAGATAGGGCGGGATAGGGGGAGGTGGGGTCACGAAAGGGGGAGGGACACCTGAGCGAACCGCACCCGATGGCATAGAGACCACTTCCCTACCTGGGTGAGGGGAGTGGTCTCAGCGCGCTTAACTGATCGGTATAGCCTTCAAGAAAGCCCCAAGTCGGTCAGCTTCACGATCAGTAAAATCAGACGGAAGACTGATTTTAACTTCAAAATCTGATCTTAGCTTAAATGTATGAATAACCGGTTCATCCGGATTAAATATAATACCTTCTGCCTCAAGAGTATCTTCTGGCTCCACCGCAACCTCTTCGAGACTAAAGCTTTCACCTTTTGCTGCTGAAGCAATACTCCGAATACTCAACGTCCAAGCCATTCGGCTTTCGTTTTCTCCCCTCCCCTTAATATATCTCCCACAACCAATTTCATCGAGCAACTTGAACACGCGACGAATTTCACGTTCGTCAAGGCCAGTTCTATAAGCGGCGATACGAACCGGCATTGCGCGCGAGTCTTTTCGGCGCTCATCAAACCAGGCGAATACGCGCCTAGCCGAATCGTCAGTGCTGTATAGCTCCCTCAGATCACGAGACATTGTACTATTAATATTTGAATTCATTTAAAATCTCCGGTTCTGGCTCACTTCAATGAGAGCATACTAAACCCAGTCTCATTCGAAGTCAACCGTTTTAAACCGTTTAAACTCATTTAAATCCGTTCAAACCGCGCAAAGCCCTGCTCAGACAGTGATCGGGAATTGCCATCGGTGAACCAGGCGCAGCGAGTAAGGGCGCACGACCCATCCAAAAAATGCGAGAACCAAATGCTCAAAAAATTGAACGCTATTATTCTCGCTTTTATCGTGCCAATTTTTATTTTCTCTTTTTTGATTCGTGTTGAAAATGGCAACTCCCGCTCCCCGCCCTCAACTTAGTAAAAGCGACAAACGACTATAATTCTTTTGTCGCGAATATTGAGCGAGATATCAAAAAGCTCTCGTAGCAAAAATGTATGTGAGGATATAACTGTATTCTCAGATGCAGAATTTTCTGAATTAAATCACCTTATCGAAGAATATATTCATTCAAAACAGTTTATTGAGGGATCTTTCTTTGTTGAGGAAATGTCTAATGGAGACAGCGAGGGTCGCGCTAAAAGAATATACCTAGACAGGCTTGGAAAATCACGAGTTATGTCTTCTATGAAGTGGGCAGACTTTGAAACGCGCCTCGGATCATCTGACTCAACAACATCATATAGAAGAACAGAAAGAATGGAGAACGATTATTTTAGAAATTTAGAATCAAGACTTTTGCGGTCTTGCGGCGTCAACGCCAATGTTACTGAACTTGTTATTTCTATGATTGATTTACAAAATAAGCAAATTGATGAATTGAGATCAAGACGCCGCCAACTTCGGAGGGGTTTTATTAAGGAGATCGTATTTAATCCAATACGCAGTCTTCGCGACAAATTCGAGAGTTCGACAAACAAGATTTCTCGATTGGAGATACCAACTCAGAAATTGGTTGGAGCCATTACGGTCGTTTCCGATACGAGCGTACTTTTTACAACGCGCGACTGGGGAGTCGCGGGGACTATCTCCACTATGGCCGGGGCAATGATTGCCGCAACGGCTCAATGACTATTCTCACCCACCGCCCAGCACCAGATCATCCCGGTGCACCATCGCGGCGCGGCCTTCAAACCCGGTAATCGTGACGATCTCGTCCGATGAGCGGCCCTTGAGGCGTTCGGCGTGGTCGTGGTCATAGGCCACCAGCCCGCGCCCGATCTCGGCACCATCCGGCCCGCGCAGGATCACCGCGTCGCCCCGGCTGAAATCGCCTTCCACCCGTTTCACCCCGGCCGGCAAGAGCGACGAGCCCCGGCGCAAAGCGGCCACCGCGCCGGCGTCGAGATGCAGCGTGCCGCGCGGCTCCAGCGCGCCGGCGATCCAGCGTTTGCGCGAGGCCACCGGGTTGGCGGGGGCGAGAAACCAGGTGCAGCGCGCCCCGGTCTCGATGGCGCGCAAGGGGTTCTTCACCTTGCCGGAGGCGATCACCAGGTGCGCGCCGGCCGTGGTGGCGATCTTGGCCGCCTCCACCTTGGTCTTCATGCCGCCGCGCGACAGCTCGGTGCCCGCGCCCCCGGCCATCGCCTCGATCTCGGCGGTGATGCGCGGCACCACGGGAATGAGCGCGGCATTGGGGTTCTCGTTCGGCGGGGCGGTGTAGAGCCCGTCAATGTCCGAGAGCAGGATGAGCAAATCGGCGCTGGTCATGCCGGCGACCCGGGCGGCGAGCCGGTCATTGTCGCCATAGCGAATTTCCGAGGTCGCCACCGTGTCGTTCTCGTTGATGACCGGGACGACCTTCAGCTCCAACAGCTTGGCGATGGTGGAGCGGGCGTTGAGATAGCGCCGCCGCTCCTCGGTGTCGCCCAGCGTGATCAGGATCTGCCCTGCCGCCACGCCCTCATGCGCCAGCGCCTCCGACCACGCCCGCGCCAGCGCGATCTGCCCGACGGCGGCGGCGGCCTGGCTCTCCTCCAGCTTCAGCGGGCGCTTGGGCAGCTTCAGCACATTGCGCCCCAGCGCGATGGCGCCGGAGGACACCACCAGCACCTCCTTGCCCTCGCGGTGGAGATGGGCGACATCCTCGGCCAGCGCCGCCAGCCAGGCATGGCGCAGCGCCCCGCGCGAAGAGTCCACCAGCAGCGCCGAGCCCACCTTCACCACGATGCGGCGGAAGGCGCCAAGCTGCGGCGCCGCCGGGGCGGGGGCGCTTGCGCAGCTTGAGGAAGCAGCAGCGTCTTCAGTCAGGGCGGCAGCGGTGTCCGCAGTCGGGTGATTCATCTCGGGCGCGCTTCGGATCAGCAGGGACGACGGCGCGCTACATACGCCGTTTCGGGCGCCCGCGCGCGGGAATTGTGGCCTTCACCTCTCCCGTGGCGGAGAGGTCGCCGCGCCGCGGCGGGCGAGGGGCAAGGGCCGCGCACGGCTGGCGCGACGCCCCCTCACCCCAACCCTCTCCCCCCGGGGGAGAGGGGGCTTTTCACGGCCGCCAGGGCTCGGCGACCTCGCGCTGTTCCTCCACCGCGCGGCCCTCGTCGATGACGCCGGCCAGCGCCCGCAGCGCCTCGCGCACGCCCTCGCCGGAGGCGGCGGAAAGCACCAGCGGCTTCTTCTTCGCCGCGCGCTTGAGGCGATCGAGCTGGGTCTTCAGCGTCTCCCTGTCGAGCGAATCGGCCTTGGAAAGCGCGACGATCTCGACCTTTTCGCCCAGCTCATGGCCATAGGCCTCCAGCTCGGCGCGCACCGTCTTGTAGGCCTTGCCGGCATGTTCGCTGGTGCCGTCGACCAGGTGCAGCAGCACGCGGCAGCGCTCGATATGGGCGAGGAAGCGGTCGCCGAGGCCGATGCCCTCATGCGCGCCCTCGATCAGGCCGGGAATGTCGGCGAGCACGAATTCGCGCTCGTCCACCCGCACCACGCCCAGCCCCGGGTGCAGCGTGGTGAAGGGGTAGTCGGCCACTTTCGGCTTGGCGGCGGTGGTGGCGGCGAGAAAGGTGGACTTGCCGGCATTGGGCAGGCCGACGAGGCCGGCATCGGCGATCAGCTTCAGCCGCAGCACGATCCACCGCTCCTCGCCCTCCTGGCCGGGATTGACCCGGCGCGGCGCCTGGTTGGTGGAGGTCTGGAAATGCGCGTTGCCGAAGCCGCCATTGCCGCCCTTGATGAAGCGGATGCGCTGGCCGACCTCGGTCAGATCGGCCAGAACGGTCTCACCGTCCTCATCGAGAACCTCGGTCCCCGCCGGAACTTTCAGCACCACGTCGTCGCCTTTGGCGCCGGCACGGTTGGAACCCATGCCGTAACCGCCTTTCTTGGCTTTGAAATGTTGCTGGAAGCGGTAGTCGATCAGCGTGTTCAGCCCCTCGACACACTCGATCCACACATCCCCGCCCCGCCCGCCATCGCCCCCATCGGGCCCACCAAACTCAATGAACTTCTCCCGCCGGAACGAGAGGCAGCCCGCTCCACCGTCGCCGGCGCGGACATAGATCTTGGCCTGGTCGAGAAACTTCATCGTGGCGGCTCAATGTTGTGGAGTCCCCGCGGCGGCGGGAACCCGGTCAGGATAGCAAAAAACGCCGGCTCAATGCCGGACGGCGTCGATCTCGTGCAGGCGCGGCGGCTTGGTGGCACCCCAGGCGCGCAGCGAGGTCCACAGCCGCTGCTCCAGCCGGAAGCGGTCCACCGGCACCGAAGCCCCCATAGCCCTCACCCGGGCGAGGCCGACGCCGGTCCACTGGAAGCCGCACTTCTCCAGCACGCCGCGCGAGGCCGGGTTGACGACGCGGGCCGAGGCGGCGAGCGCGGTGAGCTTGCGGTCGCCGAAGGCGTGGTCGATCAGCGCCCGCACCGCCTCGGTGGCGATGCCGTGGTCCCAATAGGGCTCGCCGAGCCAGTAGCCGATCTCCGGCGCGTCCTCGTCCCGGCGGTTGAAGCCGCACATGCCGACGGGGATCGCCGGGCCGAAACCGGACGCCTCACCGGCCCGCAAGGTCGATTCGCTCTTGAGAAAGATCGCGAACGTCGCCGCCTCGCGTCCGCCCGGCAGATTGGCGACGAAGGAGGCCGCATCCGCCATGCCATAGGGATGGGGAATGTTCGCCGTCATCTCCGCCACCTTGCGGTTGTCGGCGAGCTCGGCGATCCACGTCATGTCCTCGATCCGGGGCACGCGCAGGAGGAGGCGGCCGGTTTCGAGGACGGCGGTACTGCTCTCGACGAGGGGTGACCCGAGGGTCGCTTCGACTATGGTCATCTGAGGGCTCCTGGGACCGGAACGACGAAGGGGAGGCGGTTTCCTCGCCTCCCCTGTCGGGTACCCCGGGTGTCCTTCAGGGACGTTCGGGAAATCCTTCCGGTCGGGCGAGACCGGCGGGATTTCCAAGAACCCTCACCGGCTTTATTCGGCGGCCTCGGTGGCCGGAATGACGGATACGTACGTGCGGGAATTGGCTTTGGCTCGGAACTCGACTCGGCCTTCAATGAGCGCAAAGAGGGTATGGTCTTTGCCCATGCCGACATTGGTGCCGGGATGCCAGGTCGTGCCGCGCTGACGCACGATGATGTTGCCAGCGATCACCTTCTCGCTGCCGAACTTCTTGACGCCGAGACGACGGCCAGCCGAGTCGCGACCGTTGCGGGAGGAACCGCCTGCTTTCTTATGAGCCATGTTGCTCTCCTAATTTCCTAGCTGGCGGTCTCAGGCGCCGACGATCGAGGTCACGCGGACGACGGTGAAGTCCTGCCGGTGGCCAATCTTGCGACGCGAATTCTGACGGCGACGCTTCTTGAACGCAATGACTTTCGCGCCACGCGTATGCTTGACCACTTCAAGCGTCACGGAGGCACCATCCACCAGCGGAGCGCCGACCTTCGGGCTCTCGCCGCCGAGCATGAGCACCGGCAGCGTCAGGGAAGAACCGGCCTCGGCCTCGATCTTGCCGACGGTGACGAGTGCATCGGGGGCAACGCGATACTGCTTGCCACCCGTCTTGATGACCGCGAACATATTCTGTCCTTTCGTTCGAGCCCGGTCTCCGGCGTCGCCGCCTGGACCGGCTTCTTTCGGTCGGTTGAAATGAGCGCACGGGACGCAGGGTCCCACGACGCAGGCCGGCTCCTTACAAAGCAGGCCCCTTCCTGTCAAGGAAAACCCGCGTTGTCAGGGCTTCGCGGCCGCGCGCCGCATCCCGGCCGGCCGCTCCTGCTGGAGCCATTGCCGCGCGGGGACGGCCTGAACCCGCCCGACACCGACGCCCTTGCATAACTGGTATGATGAGATAATGTTTGTCTCATCATGCAGCCCCTCGACGGGTTTGCCGCAATGAGAGCCTCCAAAGGAGGCCATAGGGAGGAAGACCGATGCACCTGAAGACGTGTGTGCACCCGAAGACGCGTATCCACCTGAAGGCGCTTGCGCTTGCCTGCGCCACCGCCGCCCTCGCCGCCGCGGGTCCGGCCGCGGCCTCGCCGGACAAACCGGTCATTGCGCTGTCCAATGCCTATTTCGGCAATAGCTGGCGCCACCAGATGGTGGAGGCTTTCGAGGCCGCCGCGAAGAAGGCGAAGGACGAAGGCAGGATCGCCGACTACATCATCCTCAATGGCGATGGCACCGTCGCCCAGCAGAACAGCCAGATCGCCGAACTGATCCTCAAGAAGGTCGACGCCATCGCCATCGACGCCGCCTCCGAGACCGCCGTCAACGGCATCATCGAAAAGGCCTGCAAGGCCGGCATCAAGGTGGTTTCGTTCGATTCGGTCGCGTCCGCGCCCTGCAACTATCAGCTCAATTTCGATTTCAAGGGCTACAAGCGCGACCAGGCCGACTGGGTGCTGAACAAGATCGGCGGCAAGGGCAACGTCATCGTCGTGCGCGGCGTGAAGGGCTCGGCGCCGGACGCCGACATGTTCGCCGCGCAGGAAGCCGTGCTGAAGAACCACCCGGACGTCAAGGTCGTCGCCACCGTCTATGGTCAGGCCACCGCCTCGGTCGCGCAGTCGGCGGTCGCGAATGTTCTGCCGAGCCTGCCGCAGGTCGACGCCGTGCTGGCCCAGGGCGGCAGCGACGACACCGGCATCGCCCAGGCGTTCGACCAGTATGGCGGCGCCTACGCCAAGAAGATGCCGGTCATCGAAGGCGGCGGCAGCTCCAACTTCATCCAGTGGTGGGCCAAGCGGCACGAAGCCAACGGCTATTCCACGATTTCGATGAACACCACCCCGGGCATCGGCGGCGCCGCCTTCTGGCTCGCCTACAGCCTGGTGAAGGGCGCCACCCCGCCCAAGATGATGATCATGCCGGTCGCCACCGTGACGGATGAGAACCTCAAGGACTATGCGGATCTTCCCGCCGGCGTCATCGTCAGCCCGTCCTATTCGCAGGAATGGGTCGAGAAGAACCTGATCGCCGCCAAGACCGGCAACTGACCGAGAGCGGGCAGGCGCCATGACCGCGGTTTTCCGCACCGCGCAGGACGCTCCGGCTGTGGCCGGCGCGTCCGCGCACCGCCTCCTTGACGGGTCCATGACCGGGGACGCCACTGGGCAGATGACGCCGCCAGCCGCAACCGCCCCTCAGCAGGACAGTCCGCCGGTCGTCCGGCTGGCCGGGATCGGCAAGTCGTTCGGCCCGACCCGCGCCAACCATCAGGTCGACCTGGTCGTCGCACGCGGGCAAGTGCTCGGCCTTGTGGGCGGCAACGGCGCCGGCAAGTCGACGCTGATGCGCATCCTGTGCGGGGTGCACCGCGCCGACGAAGGCACTCTCGCCATTGACGGCGTCGATATCGACCCGGCTCTCTTTGATACCGCGCTGGCGCAGGCCGGCGGCGTGCGCATGGTCCACCAGGAACTGTCGCTGTGCGACAATCTCTCGGTGGCGGAAAACTTCTTTCTCGAATCGCCGGAGGCCGCCGGCACCCGCCCCTTCTGGAGGCGGGTCTACAGGGCGCAGGCCAAGGCCGCGCTCGACGCGGTGTTTCCCGACCACGGCATTTCCGTCGACGCACCGGTCGGCCATCTCCAGATCGGCCAGCGGCAGATGGTGGAAATCGCCCGCGCCGTCGTCGCGCCGCGCGTGCGGCTGATCATTCTCGACGAGCCGACCTCCTCGCTGGGGCCGGAACGCAGCCGGCAATTGCGCGCCTTCATCCGGACCCAGACCGCGCGCGGGATTTCCTTCATCTTCATCAGCCACAAGCTGCAGGAGGTGGTGGATATCGCCGACCATGTGCTCGTCATGCGCAATGGCCGCTCGGTGTGGCATGGCGCCTGCGCCGATGCGACCGTGGCCGACCTCGTTCAGGCCATGGGCGGCCCGACGGAAAGCGCCATGCGGGGCCGGCGTGCCGGCAGGGCGGCGGTCGCCGCCGGGGCACCCGCGATCGTCCGGCTGTCGGGCGCCCTGGTCGCGCCGCTGGGGCATGACCTGGTGCTGCGGGCGGGCGAGGTCGTCGGCCTCGCGGGGCTCGAAGGCTCGGGCCAGCGCGACCTGCTGCACCGCCTGCACGGGCGCGGCGACAACGATGTACGCCGCACGGGCACGGCAAGCTTCGTCTCCGGCGACCGGCAAAAGGAAGGCGTGTTCCCGCTGTGGAGCGTGCTGTCCAACATCGCGCTCGGGCGACTGGAGGGACGCCGACCTCTCGGCATTGTCTCCGACCGGGCCGAGCGCGCCGCCGCGCGCGCGGCGGCGGAACGGCTGAAGCTCGACCCGGACCGCTTCGATTCGCCGATTCTCGATCTCTCCGGCGGCAACCAGCAGAAGGCGCTGGTGGCGCGCGCGCTGGTCGGCAATGCCGGGACGGTCCTGTTCGACGATCCCACCCGCGGGGTCGATGTCGCCGCGAAGGAAGATTTCTACACCGTCATCGCCGAGGTGGCGCGCGCCGGCCGGCTGGTGGTCTGGCATTCGACCGAGGATGTCGAGTTCCTCGAATGCGACCGCGTGCTTGTGTTCAGCGAAGGCCGGATCGTGCGCGAGTTGGCCGGCGCCGAGATCACCGAGCCGGCCATTGTCGACGCCTCGTTCACCCGCCCCGGCATTGACGCCCGCCCCGCTGGCGCCGCCGCGTCCGGCCCGGCCGAGCGGCTGGTGGAACTGGCGCCCTTCGCCAGCCTCGCCTTCGTCTTCGCCATGATGGCGTGGGTGAACCCGCTAACCGTGTCCATGTTCGGGCTGGAACTGCTGCTCGGCCCCGCCATCGCGCTGGTTCTGGTGGCGCTGGCGCAGATGTTCGTGGTCGGCGGCAGCGAGATCGACCTTGGCGTCGGCGCCTTCGCCGGGCTGGTGAATGTGGTGAGCGCCACGCTGCTGGTCGATTCGCCACTGCTCGGCGTCGCCACCCTCGCCTTCGGCGTGCTCGCCTACGGCCTGATCGGCGCCACCATCCAGCTCCGGCGCATCCCGGCCATCGTGGTGACGCTCGGCGCCGCCTTCATCTGGATCGGCATCGGCTACACGTTGCAGCCCACCCCGGGGGGATCGAGCCCGCCCTGGCTGACGGCGGCCTTCAGCTGGTATCTCGGCGAGGTGCCGGCGACGCTGGTGCTCATCGCCGTGGCGGGTCTCGCGGCGCTTGCCATCGACCGCTCGCCGCTCGGCGTGGTGCTGCGCGGATTCGGCAACAACGCGCCGGCGATGACGCTCGGCGGCTGGTCGCCGCTGCGCTACGCTGTGATCCGCTACATGATCGCCGGCCTGTTCGCGGTGGCGGCGGGGCTGTCGCTCACCGCGATCAATACCGCCAGTGACATCAATGCCGGCGCCCCCTTCACCCTCATCAGCGTCGCCTCGGTGGTGATGGGCGGCTGCGCGCTGCTGGGCGGGCTGATCTCGCCGCTCGGCGTAGTGGCGGGGGCCCTGACCCTCGCGCTGGTCGGCGCGCTGCTGGGCGCGCTGGGGGTGAGTTCGGACTATAATGCCGCCGTGCAGGGTTGCCTGTTGCTGGCCATGCTGATGCTGCGCGCGCTCGCCGATCGCCGGAGGCCGTCATGACGGGCAAGGCCCTCTCGTTGAATCCGACCGCCTGGCTGGAGCGCAACCGCTGGGTCTGGGCCGCGCTCGGCGTCCTTGTCCTGTGGGCCATTCTCTCCGTGACCACCGGCCGCTTCACCCTGCACTCGCTCTCGGGCGTCGCCGTCTCGGCGAGCTTCCTCGTCATCGTGGCGCTCGGACAGACGCTGGTGGTGACGACGGGACGCGGCAATATCGACCTGTCGATCGCCAGCGTGATGACGCTCAGCGCCTATGCCAGCATCGTGGTCACGGCGGGTGCCGATGCGGGCCTGCCGCTCGCTTTGCTGACGGTGCTCGGCATCGGGCTCGTCACCGGCCTCGTCAATGCGCTGCTGGTGATCGTCTTCCGCATCCCGGCGATCATCGCCACATTGGCGACCGGGTATATCCTCGCCACCGGCACGCTCGTCGCCAATCGCTGGGCCGCCGGCTTCGGGGTGAGCCCGCTGCTGAAGACGCTCGCCGCCGGCCGGGTGGAAGGCGTGCCGGTGATGCTGGTCATCGCGCTGCTGGCGGTGCTGGCGGTCGGGTTTCTGCTGCAACGCACGGTCTATGGCCGCCGATTGTCGGCGGTGGGACAGAACGAGCGGGCGGCGGCGCTGGCCGGCGTGAACACCGGCCGCATCGTCGCCTGCGCCTTCCTCGCTTCGTCGACGCTGGCGGCGCTCGCCGGCATGCTGCTCGGCGCCTATGTCGGCGGCGCCTTCCTGGAGATGGGCCAGCCCTATCTGCTGCAGTCGCTCGGGGCCGTGGTGCTGGGCGGTTCGCTGATCTTCGGCGGCTCGTCGACCGCCCTCGGCACGCTGTTCGGCAGCCTGCTGCTGGTGCTCATCGTCACCACCATGCAGATTGCCGGCCTTCCGCCCGGCACGCAGGACATCGTGCAGGGTTTCGTGGTAATCGGCGTGCTGGCGCTGGCCGGCGGGCGCGCCAGAGGCCGGCGCGGGGCCGCACGCGCACCCATTCCGGCGGCCGGCAAGGTGGCGCAAGGGTGAGGCAGATGCCCCCACACACAGCCGAGCCGACCACGAGGGAATGCAAGGCGGCACGGCGCCTGCTGTATTTCGGCACCGAGGAAGTGGTCGCCGCGCCCCGCTTGCTCCGGGCGGGCGCGCTCAGCGCCGAGCTGGTCGACGGCAATCTGCGGGCGATCCGCTACGCCGGGCGCGAAGTGCTGCGTGCCATCTCCTATGTGGTGCGCGACAAGGACTGGGGCACCTACGCGCCCGCGCTCCACGCCGTCGAAGCAAGCGAAACGGCGGAAGGCTTTTCGGTCGCCTATACGGCCGGATGCATCGGCCGGGACGGCAAACGTCTGGACTTCCGCGCCCGCATCGAGGGCACCCCGGAGGGGCTTTCCTTCGCCGTCGAGGCCCTGCCGCCGGACGACTTCCTTACCAATCGCTGCGGCTTCACCATCCTGCACCCTATCGTCGGCCTCGCCGGAACCCCGGTGGAGGTGGAACATGTCGACGGCTCCGTGGAGCACGCCGCGCTGCCGGACCTCATCGCGCCCTGGCAGCCCTTCAAGGACATGCGCGCCATTACCCACGAGGTGGCGCCGGGCGTGCGCGCGACCTGCCGGATGGAAGGCGACGCCTTCGAGATGGAAGACCAGCGCAACTGGTCCGACGCTTCCTACAAGACCTATGTGCGCCCGCTGGCCCTGCCCTGGCCCTATGTGCTGCCGGCGAACGTGCCGATGCGGCAGTCCGTGACGCTGGCGATCCACGCCGACCAAGCGCTGCAGGCCCCCCACCCAGCCATTGGCGCGCCGGTCGCCCACTCCCCGCTGCGCATCGAGACCGGCGGCGTGATCGGCCGCACCCCCGCCTTCGGGCTCGTCATCACCCCGGAAGAGACCGCCGCGACACTGGCGGCCGCCCCGATACTGGCGGAGATCGGCCCGCAGACGCTGCTGTTCCATTTCGACCCGACCGCCGGCCACGGCGCCGAGGCGATGGCCGGATTCGCCCAGCTGGCGGCACTGCAGCCGGCCGAGACGGTGCTGGAATGCGTCCTGCCCTGCCAGAGGCCGATCGAAGCTGAGCTTGCGGAGGTGGCGCGGCTGGTGGCGCAGGCCGGATTGCGGCTCGACGCCGTCGCCGTCAGCCCCGCCGTCGACCGGCAGTCGACCCCTCCCGGCAGCGCCTGGCCGGACTGCCCGCCGCTGGAGGCGGTCTATGCCGCCGCCCGCGCGGCCTTTCCGTCATGCCGCATCGGCGGTGGCATGTTCAGCTATTTCACCGAGCTGAACCGCAAGCGCCCGCCCCATGCGGCGCTGGATTTCGTCACCCACTGCACCTGCCCGATCGTCCACGACGCCGATGATCGCAGCGTGATGCAGTCGCTGGAGGCTCTGCCCTTCATCCTGCGCTCCGCCCGGGCGATCATCGGCGCGGCCAAGCCCTACCGCATCGGCCCGTCGACGCTCGGCATGCGCCAGAACCCCTATGGCGCGCGCACCCTGCCGAACCCGGAACGGCGGCGCATGACCATGACGCCGGACGACCCGCGCCAGCGCGGCCTGTTCGCCGCTGCCTTTATGATCGGCTATGCCGCGCGGCTGGTGGCGGCGGGCGTGGAGAGCTTCATCGGCGCGGCACTCACCGGCCCGTTCGGCCTGGTGGAAATGTCGGCCACCGACCCCCGCCAGCGCTCCCCCGCCTTCCACGCGGCCTCCCTGCTGGCCGAACTGGCGGGCGCGCCCACCCTTGGCTGCGTGGTCGAAGGCGAGGACCGTGTTCTGGCGCTGGCCGTCGAGCGCTATGAATCGCGCACCCTGCTACTGGCCAATCTCACCGCCGACGACCAGCGCGTCGCCCTGCCCTGGGGCGAGCGCGCGGCCCTGCTCGACGAAGACAGTGCCGGAGATCTCGCCGCCACCGGGCGCCGTCCCGCCTTCCGGCGGGTGGACAGCGTGCTGGTGCTCAAGCCCTATGCGGTGGCGCGGGTGGAAGGCTGACGGGCGAGGCTGCCTCACTCGCCGTGGATGTAGAGCGCGCGCGAGCGGTCGAGATGACGGATCATCGCCTGTTCCGCGAGTTCCGGCTCGTGGCCGGCGATGTGCCCGAGAATCTCGTCATGCTCGGTCAGCGTCACGTTCTGCCGCCCCGTCCAACTCAGCATCTCGGTGTGATACTGGCGCAGCCAGCCGAGCATCGCCTCGCTCACCGCCTCGAAGATCGGGTTGCCGGAAATCGCCGCGATCTGGGCATGGAAGCGCATGTCGGCGGAGATGAAGGCATCCGCGTTCTCGATCGCCAGCGCCTGCGCGTCCAGCGTCGCGCGCAGCCGGGCGACCTCCTCCGCGGTGGCCCGCTCCGCCGCCGCGCGCACCATGCCGAGTTCGAAGAAGCGGCGCGCTTCCTTCAGATGTTCGAGACTGTCGGGCGAAGCCGACAGCAGGATGTTGGCGGTGAGATCCATCTGCTGGAAGATGCTGCGCGCCGTCAGTTGCTGGACCCGGGCGCGCTCGCCATGGGTGATGGCGATCAGGCCCATATTGGCCAGCGCCTGCATCGCCTCGCGGATCGCCGGGCGGCCGACACCGAACCGCTCCATCAGGTCGCGCTCGGAAGGCATGGCGTCGCCGGGCTTCAATTCCCCGCCGGTGATCATGGTGCGCAGACGGTCGAACACCTCATGCGAAAGCTTCCGCCGGATGATGGTGTCTGTCGCCGTGGCCATGCGTGCGCTCCCCGCCTTTTTCACCATCGCGGCGCACCGCGATGGGATATTCAGTATACCAGTGCGCGTACTGGGCGAACAGGGTTCGGGAACCGGTTCTCCTCAATGCATGGCCTTGGCACTGTAGGGCAACCAGGTGGCGATACCCGGCACCGCGATGATGAGCAGCACCACCGTTATCAGCGCCAGGATGAACGGCACCGCCGCCTTGCTGCCCTCCAGCAGATTGGTCTTGGCGATACCGCAGGTGACGAACAGGCAGGCGCCGACCGGCGGGGTCACCAGGCCGATGGCAAGGCCGATGACGGTGACGACGCCGAACTGCACCGGGTCGATGCCGACCTGCTTCACCAGCGGCCAGAGCACCGGCACCAGGATGATGATGTTGGCGGCAAGGTCCAGCAGCATGCCGGCGACGAGATAGACGCAGAGGATGAGCACCAGCACCAGATAGGGGTTGCTGGTCATTTCGAGAATGAGCTGGGCCGCCGCCTGGGGTATCTGCTCGCGGGTGACGATCAGCCCGTAGACCGAGGCGGCGGCGATCATCAGCATGACGATGCCGGTCGTGACCGCGCTGTCGAGCACGATGCGCGGCACGTCGCCCCAGGCGATGGTGCGATAGACATAGCGCCCGACGAGGAGGCCATAGACGACGGCCACCACGGAGGCTTCCGTCGGCGTGGCGATGCCGTAGCGGATCGAGCCGATGATCACCACCGGCATCAGCAGGCCCCAGAAGCTCGCCCGCGTCGCCCGCGCCACCGAACCAAGCGTCGGGCGCGGCCCGCGTTGGTAGCCGCGCCGCACGGCAATGAACCAGGCGGTGAACATCAGCGCCATCGTCATCAATATGCCGGGAATGACGCCGGCAATGAACAGGTCGCCCACCGAGACCCCGGTGACGACGGCGAAGACGATCATCGGGATGGAGGGCGGGATGACGACGGAGATGGTCGAGGCGCTGGCCGTCACGGCGGCGGTGAACGGGCCGTCATAGCCCTTCTGCAGCATGGGCGGGATGAGCGCGCCGCCGGTGGAGGAGGCCTCCGCCACCGCCGAGCCGGTCATGCCGCCCATCAGCATGCCGGCGCCGATATTGGCGTGGGCCAGCCCGCCGCGCATCCAGCCGACGAGCGCATCGGCAAAGTCGATGATGTCGCGGGCAATGCCGCTGCGCGCCATCAGATGGCCCGGCAGCAGGAAGAACGGCACCGCCAGCAGCACGAAGCTGTCCATGGCGGCGGTCATCTTCTGCACCACCAGCGCCAGCGGAAGGCCGCCGGAGAACAGGGCGAGCGCCGAGGCGACCGCCAGCGCGAAGGACACTGGCATGTTCAGGACGAGCAGCACGGCGAAGGCGATGAAAAGCACGGTGGCCATCGGGCTCACTCCTGCGGAAGAGCGGGATGGCGGCGCTCGCCGCTGATCCAGCCGACGACGATGTCGCCGATGATGAGGGCGCACATGGCGCTGTAACCGGCATAGACGAGGCTCATCGGCACTTCGAGCACGGCCGAGGGCTGGGTGCTGGTCATCTGCAGAAAGCCGAGGCTGGCGTAGAAGGTCCAGCCGCAAAAGACGAGCACGACCACCTCGACGAACCGCAGGCAGGCGCGCTCGAGGCCCGGAAGGCGCAGATAGGTCACGGCGTCGAGCGCGATATGGGCGCGCTGGGTCCCGGCGAGCCAGGCCGAGAGGTAGCCCACCCAGACGAACAGGTAGCGCGCCAGTTCCTCCGACCAGGTCAGCGGGTCGTTGAAGACGTAACGCCAGATCACCTGCGCCAGGCAGGAGATCGTCATGGCCGTCACCAGCAGGATGAGAACAGCCTTGGCCGCCCATTCCACGCCGGTCCATAATCTGCGAAGCATGTCACGCTCCATGAGGGGGCGGTGTTCGACGTCTCTGCGTTCCGAACCTTCGCGCCGGACCCGACGCCGCGCCGCCACCTCGGCGGGTCGCGGCGCGGTCCGCGCAGGTCAGTTGGCGGCGGCCTTGATCTTGGCGACCACGGCCGGATCGATGTTCTTGAAGGCGGCGGCGGTACCGGCGGTCGCCTCCTGGAACGGCACGATGTCGACGTCCTCGATGATCATGCCCTTGTCGGCCAGCAGCTTGAGCTGCTCGGTCTCGAGCCTGGCGGAGGTCTCGCGCTGATAGGCGGTCGCCTCGATCATCGCCTCGGTGAGGATCTTCTGCTGGTCGGGGGTCAGCCGGTCCCACGCGATCTTGCTGAACAGGGCGACATGCGGCCCGTAGACGTGGCGGGTGAGCGTCAGGTACTTCTGCACCTCCCACAGGGAGTTGCTGTAGATGATGGTGACGGGGTTCTCCTGCGCGTCGATGACGCCCTGGCTCAGGCTGGTGAACACCTCGCCCCACACCATCGGAATCGGCGCCGCGCCCAGTTCCTTGAAGGCCGCGATGTGCACCGGGTTCTGCATGGTGCGCAGCTTCATGCCCTTCAGGTCCGCCGGCGACTTGACCACCTTCTTGCTGGTGAGGCTGCGCCAGCCATTCTCCCACCAGGCGAGGCCGACGATGCCGCGGGTCTCGAACTTGGCCAGCAGGCCCTGCCCGATCTCGCTGTCGAACACCTTGTAGGCGTGCTGCGAGTTCTTGAACAGGAAGGGAAGGTCGACGACGCCGAGTTCCGGCACGAAGGCGACCAGCGGGCCGGTGGAGACCACCGCCATGTCGACCGTGCCGAGCTGGAGCCCCTCGACCATCTCGCGTTCCTCGCCGAGCTGGCGGTCGGGATAGATCTCGATCTTCATCTCGCCATGGCTCTTGGCGTCGACGATCTCGGCCAGCTTGACCAGCGCGAGATGGGTGGGGTGGGTGGTGTGCGTGCCGTGGCCGGCCTTGATCACGGTCGTCGCGGCCGCTGGCGCCGCGAAACCGAGCAGGGCCGCCGCCGTGAGGGCGATGATCCGGTTCATGGGGTTTCCTCTCGTCTCGTTATGTTCGCGTTACCACGTACCTTCGAGGGCGCGTGGCGGAGCGGGAGGCGGAGCGCGCCGCCTCCCGAGGAGGTCACGCCGCCTTGGGCGGGTTGCAGATTTCCTCCACCGAGCGCTGCACCGCCTCGGGGGCGAAGATCCGGTCGAGCCAGCCTTCCCGGAAGATCTGCGGGCGGGCCTGGTCGATGGCGTAGAGCGCGCCGTCGGAGAACTTGCCTTCCGGGAAGATGTTGAAGGCGATGGCGAGCTCGATGGTCAGGTGGCCGAGCAGGAAGTCCGTCGCCGCCTGGCGCGGCACGCCGCGGCGCACCGCTTCGTCGGTAGCCTCGCGCAGGGCGAGGCAGAGCGTGGCGCCGATGGTCTCGGCCAGCGCCGGCTCCATGATGGCGATCTGCTCCACCGTGCAGCGATGGGCCCGCATCACCGGCTTGTAGATGGTGCGGGCGATCTGCTCGCAGGCGGCATAATGCTCGTCCGGGCCCTGCATCAGCGCGCAGACGATGTGCTGCTTGGCGTGGACGCCGCCGAAGAAATCGTTCTTCGCTTCCTCCGTCACCTCGTCATTGAAGATCGGGGGATGGCAGGGATGGGTGACGAAATAGGTGACGTCATCGCGCTTGGGCAGTTCGCCGGCATGGGGGGCGGCGGCGTCGAGCATGATGATCGCCGTGCCCGGCTTCACCTTCTCGATGAAGGTGTGGGCGATCTTGCCGATCAGCCGGTCCGGCACCGCCATCAGCACCGCGTCGGCATCGGCCAGCGCGTTGTCGCCGTCGACGCAGTCGAAACCGGTCGCCTGCTTCAGCCGGGCGCGGCCTTCCTCGGACGGCTCGACATGCATCACTTCATAGGCGGAGCCCTGCAGGTTGGTGGAGAGGCGAACCCCCATCTTGCCGCCGGCTCCCAGCAACGCGATCTTCTTCATGACTGGCATACTCCCATCTGTCATCGGTTGGGCATGCCGCCGAGCTTGGCGGCGCAGAAAAAGTCGGGCCGGCCCATCTGGCCACCCTTGAAGGCGAGTTCGAGCCCGTCATGGGCTCCTTCGGCATAGGCGCGGCACAGCGGCGCGCCCGGCGCGAGCGGAGCAAGGGCGGTGACGGCATAGATGCCGAGCGCCATGGCCGCATGGCCGGAGGTGTCGCCGCCGGAGATCACCGCCCGTTCCAGCCCGGCGGTCCGGACCACCTCGTCAAGGACGCGGCCGAGGCCATCGCCGATACGGGCATTCACCGTTCCGACCGCGGCGCCCGCCGTCGCGATGGCCTCTGCCAGGGCGGGCACCGCCGTATCGTCCGGCCCGCTGGCCGTGAACACGAGCGGGTCACGTCCTTCTCCGAGCAGGCGCAGCGCCTCGGCGGCGCCCCGCGCCAGCTCGGCATTCCACACGGACGCATCGACCGCGCGGGCCGCCTCCAGCCGCACGCCCTCGAAGCCGTGATCCAGCGCGTGGGCGATCTGGCCGGCGGTGATCGGCGAGCAGGAGCCGGAGACCACCGCGAGGCGTTCGCGCGCCGGCGCGGCGGCGGTCGGCATGTCGGGCGGGAGCAGCCCGGCGCGGCGCCAATGAGCCACCAGCGCGTATTCGAGCCCTTGCGAGCCCACCGCGAAAAGGCGCACCCCACGGTGTTGCCAGACGAGACGGCCGGCCTCTTCGAGGGTTTCGCCGTCGAGCACGTCGAGCGCGACGATGCGCCGGCCCTGCGCCCGTTCCGCCGCCAGCCGGGCATCGGCGTCGCCGGCCTTCATCGCCACGAAGTCGACGAGGCCGATGGGAAGATCGGTCTGGCGCGCGAGGTGGGCGCGCACATCCGCCTCGCCCATCGGCGTCACCGGATGGCGGGCCATGACCGGGTGGCGGTCGAGCCGGAAACCGCGCCCGTCAATGGCCGCGAACAGGTTCCCGAACGCCTGGTAGCGCGCGATGGCGGGCGCCGCCACGACCAGCGGCACCCAGTCGCCGCCGAGGATCGGCCGGGCGATCTCGATAGCCCGGCCGATCGACCCGACATGCGGTGCCGAATCGAAGGTCGAGCACACCTTGTAATGCGCCAGCGGCGCGCCGATCCGTGCCAGCGCCTCGAACACGGCCGGCAAATGGGCGTCCATCCATTCCGGCGGCATGGAGCGCGCCACCCCGGCGATGCCGACCGCGCGCATGCCGTTGAAGCGCGCGAGCTGGTCCGGCGTCGGCGTGCCCAGGAACAGCACGGTCGGCAGGCCGGCGAAGCTCAGCACCTCCATCACCGCGGAGGAGCCGGTGTAGTCGTCGCCGTGGAAGGAAAGGAGCGGGCCGTCCGGAAGGCGGGCTTCGGCCGGGCCGTCAGCGGCGGCGCTCATCCGGCATAGGCCTCCAGCGCCCGGGCCAGCGCCGCGTGGTCGCGGGCATAGTCGGCGAGCGGCACGCGGGCGATCGCCGCGTCCCAGGCCTCGCGCAGGGAGGCGACGCCGGCCGCCGGCCCGTCCGGATGGGCCATGATGCCGCCGCCCGCCGCGAAGATGAGGTCGGGCGAGCCGAGCGCGGCAAAGGTGCCCGGTGCCTGCTTGGCCGACTGTCCGGAGGAGAATACCGGCATGGCGATGCAGGGCTTGTCCGGGAACATCGGCGTCAGGCATTCCCGCGCCGAGGCGATGACGCTGTCGTCGGCTTCCGAAAACTTGTTGGCGAGGCCGTTGACATGCATGTGGTCGGCGCCGGCCAGCCGCCATATCTTCTGCCACGCGACATAGGACCAGCCCAGCATCGGCGCGCGGGAAAGATAGCCCCAGCCATTGCGGTGGGCATGCACCGGCAATTGGGTGAAGCGGCACAATTCGATCATGCCGACGAGGCCGACCGAGTTGAGGCTCGCCATCACGCAGGTCCCGCCCTGCTCCAGCACGAGATCGTGCCGCCAGCGCATCTGGTCGATCTCGCCGGTGAGGTTGAAGGCGAACATCACCTTCTTGCCGGTACGCTCGGCATGGTCGTTGATGACCTCCATCACCGCGCGCACCCGCGCGTCGAAACGGCAATGCGGGCCGTCGGACTGCAATTCGTCGTCCTTGATGAAGTCGATCCCCGCGTCACATAGCTGGCTAACGAGCGCGGCGGTCTCCTGCGGCCCGAAGCCGACGCTCGGCTTGACGATGGTGCCGATAAGCGGCCGCCCTTCCACGCCGGCAAGGCGGCGCGTGCCGGCGACGGAGAATTTTGGCCCGGGATAGGCATCGCCGAAGGCCTGCGGCAGCCGGATATCGATAAGCCGCAGCCCGGAGAACTGCTTCAGCTCGAACAGGTTGCCGGCGACGGTGGCCATTAGGTTGGGCAACGACGGCCCGACATTGTCGAGCGGCCAGGACAGCGTGACGCGCGCCCGTCGGACGGTGGCGTCGCCGAGCTTCGGGCGCCCGGCGCCCGGCAACGACGGCGCCTCGACGCTCTCCAGCGGCTCCAGCGCCTCGATGCGGGCAGCGGAGCGCGCCTTCAATTCGGGAGTCTCGCCGGGAATGGCGACGAAAGTGCCGCTGGACTGCTCGCCGGCCATGGCTTCCGCCGCCGCAAGGGGATCGAACGCGGTCTCGATGATGTAGTCGGCTTCGATACGGGAAGGCGTCGTCATGCGTGTCGTTGTCCCGGGCAAGGGACCCGCCGGCGCCCCTGTCGGACAGGCGCGCGGCGCGGCTCCTGATGCATTTCCTCGGCAGTGAGCTTGGGCTCACTTATATATTGATATGGTGATTATACCAGTCAACGCGGGATGGCAAGAGATGGCCCTGTCCAAGAGGCCTTCCGCCCACGACCGGCTCCCGCCGACCTCGCCCTATCTGAATGGCCGGCCATGGCGCCGTCGGCGGGCGGCGGCTATCGTCGCCGCCGCCCGCCCGATGCCCTTGCCGAGGACCGCCCGATATGACCGACGCCCCTACCAGCCCTCCCGCCGCGCAGGCGCTGGCCGGCATCCGGGTGCTCGATCTCTCCCGCGTGCTGGCCGGCCCGTGGGCGACGCAGACGCTGGGCGATCTCGGCGCCGACGTGATCAAGATCGAAAAACCCGGCGAAGGCGACGACACGCGCGGCTGGGGGCCGCCCTGGCTTGCCGATGGCGAGGGAAATCCGACGCGCGAGAGCGCCTATTTCCTCGCCGCCAATCGCAACAAGCGCTCGGTGACGATCGACATGGCGACACCGGAGGGTCAGGGACTGATCCGCCGGCTGGCGGCAATGAGCGACGTCGTGGTGGAGAATTTCAAGGTCGGTGGGCTGAAGCGCTACGGGCTCGATCATGAGAGCCTCGCCGCGCTCAACCCGCGCCTCGTCTATTGTTCGATTACCGGCTTCGGGCAGGACGGGCCGGAAGCCGGCCGCGCCGGCTATGATTTCATGATCCAGGGCATGTCCGGACTGATGTCGGTCACCGGCAGCCCGGACACCGAGCCGCAGAAGGTCGGCGTCGCCCTGGTCGACATCCTCACCGGGCTCAACGCGACCATCGCCATATTGGCGGCGCTGGAGCAGCGCCACCGCACCGGGTGCGGCCAGCATATCGACGTCGCCCTGTTCGACGTGGCGGTGGCGAGCCTCGCCAACCAGGCGCTGAACTTCCTCGTCGGCGGCGGCGCGCCGCGCCGGCTCGGCAATGCCCATCCCAACATCGTGCCCTACCAGGCGTTCGAAACGGGCGACGGCCACCTCATCCTCGCGGTCGGCAATGACGCGCAGTTCGCCCGCTTCTGCCGCCTCGCCGATCTCACGGAGCTGGCCGCCGATACGCGTTTTGCCACCAATCGCGACCGCGTCGCCCATCGCGAGGCGCTCATCCCCTTCGTCGCCGCCGCCCTCAAGCGCCAGACGACCGGCGAGTGGCTCGCCATGCTCGACGCCGCCGGCATCCCCGCCGGGCCGATCAACACCATCGCCCAGGCATTCGCCGAGCCGCAGGCGCTCGCGCGCGGACTGGCGCTGAACCTTTCCCACCCGCTCGGCGGCAGCGCGTCCGGGGTTCGCAGCCCGCTGCGGCTGAGCGGTTCCCCCGGCGGCGCGCCCACCGCGCCGCCGCTGCTCGGCCAGCACACGGACGAGGTGCTGGAGCAGCTTCTGGGGCTTTCGAACATCGAGCGGCAGGCTCTGCGCGCCGCCGGCATCGTCTGACGGCAGCTCCATGCCAGGCGACCCACCCCGGCATTATGCCCGCGAAATTGGCACTGTCATTTTTCAGGCAAGCGGCACTTTCTGGCTGCGGGCCGCTGGGCCACGCTGCGTCTCGCAATGGCGCAACGATCCTGCCTGGAGTGCATGCGATGACAGAGGCGAAGAGCGACTTTTCCAAAGGCGCCGCCTACATCAACGGCCAGTATGTCCCGATCTCGGAGGCCAAGGTCCCGGTCGGCGACTGGGGCTTCACCCATTCCGACGTCACCTATGACGTGGTCCACGTCACCGATGGCGGCTTCTTCCGCCTCGAAGACCACCTCGACCGCTTCCACCGCTCGCTGGAGGGCTATCGCCTGGACCCCGGCGTGTCGCGCGGTGAGATGCGCACCATCCTCGGCAAGGTGGTGGCCCTGTCCGGCCTGAAGGACGCCTTCGTGGCCATGATTTCCACCCGCGGCGTGCCGCGCGTCTATGGCTCGCGCGATCCCGACGACTGCGACAACACCTTCATCGCCTATGCGGTGCCGTGGGTCGACGTGATCAAGCCCGACGTGCAGGCACGCGGCGCCCATCTGCTGGTCGCGCAGGTGCCGCGCATCTCGCAGGATTCGCTCGACCCGACGCTGAAGAACTATATGTGGCGCGACTTCACCCGTGGCATGTTCGAGGCCAAGGACAAGGGCTTCGATACCGCCATCCTGCTCGACGCCGAGGGCTACCTCACCGAGGGCGCCGGCTTCAACGTGTTCATCGTCAAGGGCAACGAGGTCATCACCCCCGATCGCGGCGCCCTGCGCGGCATCACCCGCCTCGCCGTGCTCGACCTCTGTCCCGAGCTCGGGCTGGAGGGCAAGGTGGCGCCGGTCACCTTCGAGGAACTGATGGACGCCGACGAGGTGTTCACCACCACCACCGCCGGTGGCGTCATGCCCTGTTCGCGGGTCAATGAGCGCATCTACGGCAACGACCGCCCCGGCCCGATCAGCGCGAAGATCAAGGAAACCTATTGGCGCAAGCACAAGGAAGGCTGGCACATGACGCCGGTCAACTATGCCGACGCCGACAACCCCTTCGCCGCTGCCGCCTGAGCGCCGCGCCGATGCACTGAGCGGACCCCGGGCCGGAATCGTCCGAGGCCTGTGCCGCCGGGGCCGCGCTTTCGGCAGGAGACGAGGGGTCGGGCGGTTCCCGCCGAAGGTCACTGCCACATAGACAACAGGGGACAGGAACATGAAGCCGCTTCAGCCGATTTCCGCCGCCGCTTCCACGCCGGACATTCAGGACGGGACGCCGCGCACGGGCATTTCCGTCGACCGCCGCGACGTTCTCAAGACGATCGCCGCCGGCGCGCTGGTCACGCTTGCCGCGCCCTATGTCCGCCCCGCCTCCGCCGCACCTTCGCAACTGCGCGCGCTGATGTGGGAGGGCTATCTGCTGCCCGACGTGATCGCCGCCTTCGAGGAGAAGCACGGCGTCAAATTCGCCCCGACCTTCTTCGACGGCAATTCCGAGGCCTACAACAAGCTGCGCGTCGGCGGCACCAAGGATTTCGACCTGGTGCAGGCGGACGGCTTCTGGCCGAGCCTGTATTACCGCGAGAAGCTGATCCGCGACGTCGACTACGCCAAGATCCCCGCCACCGAGCACCTCTTCCCGGTGTTCAAGCCGGCCGAGTTCAAGCTGCTGACCGACGCGGCCACCGGCGTCGATTTCGGCGTGCCGTTCTGCTGGGGCAGCTACGGCATCACCTACAACACTGCCGAGATGCCGGCCGACAAGGCGAACAGCATCGCCTGCCTGTTCGATCCCGCCTATGCCGGCCGCCTCTCCACCAGCGCCCGCTTCGAGGAGAACATCGCGCTGGCCGGCATCCTGGTCGCCACCCGCATGGGCACGATCGACAAGCCGCGCCCGAACGGCAAGCCGTTCAACCCCTATGACCTCACCGACGAGGAACTGGCCGGGGTCGAGAAGCTGCTGATCGAGCAGAAGGCGCTCCTGCTCACCCGCTACCAGGACAACGCCACGCTGGCGCAGCTGCTGGAAAGCGGCGCGGTGATCGCGGCGCCGGAATTTGCCCAGGTCTACCGTCAGCTTCTCGCCAAGAAAGCGAAGGGCGAGATCGACACCACCTTCGCCCACACGCTGGTGCCCAGGGAAGGCGGGCTCGGCTGGGTCGACACCTGGCTGGTCTCCTCCGGCGTGCCGGACGGGGCGATGCTGGATGTCTGCCAGAGCTTCATCGACACCATGATCACGCCGGAGACGATGAAGAAGATCGCGCTGGCCAGCGGCTGCTCGACCACCATCGACATTCGCAGCCTGTCGACCCCGGAGGAACAGGCGCTCTACCTGATGGACCGCACCGGCGAATTGTCCAAGATGTACATGTTCGACCAGCCCTCCTCGACCGAGAAATGGGAGCGGGTGTGGTCGCGGATGCAGGCCGCCTGAGTGCGCCGGCGGCCGGGGCCTCGCGCCGGCCGCCGCGCCCTGTCCTTCGACCTGACATTCCGGGAGCCTGATACGTGTACATCACCCTCGACGGGGTCTCGCGCCAGTATGGCAGCATCTGGGCGGTCGACCGCGTGACCATGGGCATCGGCAAGAACGAGTTCGTCTCGCTGCTCGGCCCCAGCGGCTCCGGCAAGACGACGCTGCTGCGCATCATCGCCGGGCTGGAAAAGCCCACCACCGGGCGCGTGCTGATCGACGGCGAGGACGTGACCGACCTGCCGCCGCACAAGCGCGGCGTCGCCATGGTGTTCCAGGAATTCCTTCTCTTTCCCCACCGCACCGTCCACGAGAACCTCGCCTTCCCGCTGCGGATGATGAAGCTGCCGGCGGCCGAGATCGCCGAGCGCGTCGCCTGGGTGGTCGGCATTCTCTCGCTCGGCGGGCTGGAGAAGCGCTACCCCAACCAGCTCTCCGGCGGCCAGCAGCAGCGCGTGGCGCTGGGGCGCGGGCTGGTGGGGCGGCCCAAGGCGCTGCTGCTCGACGAGCCGCTGGCCAATCTCGACCGCGAATTGCGCCAGGAGATGGAGGTCGAGATTCGTCGCCACCAGACCGCGCTCGGCATCCCCTTCATCTATGTCACCCACAATCAGGAAGAGGCGCTCTCGATGAGCGACCGCATCGCGGTGGTGCGCAAGGGACGGATCGAGGATTTCGCCGCCCGCACCGACATCTATGACCGGCCGCGGACCGCCTTCATCGCCCAGTTCGTCGGCCGCTCCAACCGCTTCGAAGGCGTGGTGGAGGCTGGCGGACAGGGTATCGCGACGCGCTGCGGCGCCGCGCTCTCGCTTCCTGCGGCGCTGCCACCGGGCCGCGAGGTGCAGCTCTTCGTCAAGAACGAGAAGCTGCGGCTGGAGCCCGATGACGGCGCCGGCGCGGGTCCCAACCGCCTTCCCTGCACGGTGAAGGACGTGATCCTGCGCGGCGCCTATGCCGACTACATACTCGCCTTCGGCGATCGCGAGCTCAACGCCAGCCGCCCCCGCTCCGAGCGCGCCTTCCTCGCCGGCGAGGCCGTGATCGCTCGCCTCGAACCCGGCGACATCGACCTGTTCGACACCGATGGGGAGCGCCCGTCATGAGGAGGCGCTGGGCGGCGGCCCTTCTTCTCGGCGTGCCCACCGTGTTCCTGCTGGCGCTGTTCGTGGTGCCGCTGCTCTCCATGGTGGTGCTGAGTTTCTGGCGGACCGAAAACTACCACATCGTCCAGGAGTGGAATGTCGGCAATTACGTCACCTTGGCGACCGGCGGGGCCTATGTCACCTTCCTGATCCGTTCGCTGGTGATGGCAGGCGTCGTCTCGCTGGTGTCGATCCTCATCGCCTGGCCGGTGAGCTACGCCATCATCCTCTATGGCGGGCGCTACCGGCTCCTCCTCACCCTCGCCTTCGCCGTGCCGTTCCTCACTGGCGAGGTGCTGCGGGTCATCGCGCTGCAGGGTCTCCTCGGCCCCCTCGGCCTGATCAATGCGGTACTGATGGCGCTCGGCAGCGCGCCGCTGCGCTTCATCATGTACACCAACGTCGCCAGCGCCATCGGCCTCGTCTATCTCTACCTGCCGATCGTGGTGACGGTGATCTACCTGTCGCTGCTGAACTTCGACGCGAGGCTGATCGACGCCGCCAAGATCTTCGGCGCCAGCCCGCTGCGCGCCTTCGTCGAGGTGACCTGGCCGCTGAACCTGTTCGGCACGCTGATCGGCTTCGCCCTGTGCTTCATCCCTTGCCTGTCGGCAACGCTCGCCCCGCGCTTCCTCGGTGGGCCGAACGGCACGCTCTACGGCATGGCGATGGCGCAGCAATTCGGCGAATCCGGCACCTGGGCGCTCGGCGCGGCGATGGGCGTGGTGCTGTTCCTCACCTCCATCGTCGCGGTGCTTCTGGTCGGCATGCGGGTCAATCTGCGCCGCACCGGCTTCACCGGACTGGGGAGGGGCTGATGCACGCCACCCTCAAGAAGAGGCTCGGCAAATATGCCCTGCTGGCCACGCTCGTCGTCTCCTATCTCTTCCTCTATCTGCCGATCCTGCATATCGGCCTCGGCTCCTTCGCGAAGAACCACACCTTCCCCTACCCGCCGCGCTGGACGCTGGACACGTTCGGCCGGCTGTTCGGCAATTCGCTGTACCAGACCGCCTTCTTCAACAGCCTGCTGCTCGGCATCGGAGCGGCGGCGCTGGCTACCCTGCTGGCGGCGGCGGCGACTTTGGGGTTGATGCGCCATGCCGGGCAGCGGGCGGGCCTCTACCTCACCCTGTTCATCGCGCCGCTCTTCGTCGCCGAGGTGCTGGTCGGCATCGCCTCGCTGATCTTCAACGGGCTGGTGCTGGAACTGCAGGGCAACCTGGTCTCGGCCATCCTCGCCAATGCGGTGCACGGCTTCAGCTACGCGCTGCTCATCATCGCGACCCAGCTCTACCGCTATGACTGGCGGCTGGACGACGCGGCGATGGTGTTCGGCGCCTCGCCTTCGCGCACCTTCTTCGAGGTGACACTGCCGCTGATCTGGCCGGGCCTGCTCGGCGCCTTCATCGTCACCTTCATCATGGCCTTCAACAATCTGGAGATTTCCTTCTATCTTCTGGGGGCGACGCCGACCCTGCCCTCGGTCGCCTGGGGGGCGCTGCGCTACGGGGTGAAGCCCGAGCTCTATGCGCTGGCCACGGCCGTCAATCTCGTGGTGGTGCTCGGGCTCGGGCTGATGTTCGTGCTGATGCTCACCGGCAGGGCCAGCTTCGGCCACCGGCCGGAACGCGAACGGGCGGTGTAGGGCCCTCCCGCCTCTGGCACGGCGATTGCCTCGGACTGCGCGGGACCAAGGGGGCTTGAATCGCGGAGGACACGAGGTGTTGCTCGATGCGCTGGGCCTGAACCTGGAGCGCCGGCCGGATTCGCCGCTCTACCGGCAGATCTATCAGGGGCTGGCGGCGGAAATCGTCAGCGGGGCGATCAAGCCCGGCCAGCGGCTACCGTCGACGCGCGACCTCGCCCAGTCGCTCGGGGTCTCGCGCAACACCATCATGCTGGCCTTCGAGCAACTGGCGGCCGAGGGCTATCTGGAAGGCCTCTCCGGCTCCGGCACCTATGTCTCGCGCCAGCCGCCGGCCGAGGTGGTCGAGCCGGCCGCGCCGCGCATCAACCCCGCGATCCGCGCCGCCGGCAGCCTCGACCGCAGCGCCGAGCTCGGCGTGGCGATCGAGGACCCGGAGCCGGAAGGCGCCCGGCCCGATTTCGGCGGTGCCCTCGCCCATGCGCCGCAGACGCTGCGCCACATGCGCCGGCCGGTGCCGTTCCGCTCCAACTTCCCGGCGCTCGACGCGTTTCCGGTGCAGCTCTGGGCCAAGCTCGCCGCCGACCTCTACCGCAAGCTCGATGCCGACACCGCCAACCACCTGATGGGCGAGGGCGACCCGCAGGGCTACGCGCCGCTCCGCGAAGCCATCGCCCGGCACGTCTCCTCCGGACGCGGCATCGACTGCTCGGCCGACAATGTCATCGTCTTCGCCGGCGCCCAGCAGGCGATCGACCTCGCCTGCCGTCTGCTGCTCATGCCCGAGGACGAGGTGATCTGCGAGGATCCCGGCTATGACGGCATCTACGCCTCGACCATCGCCACCGGCGCCACCCCGGTGCCGGTGGCGGTCGATGGCGACGGGCTCGATGTCGAGCGCGCGCTCGCCCGCGCCCCTCATGCGCGCATGGCCTATGTCTCCCCCTCCAAGCAGTTCCCGCTCGGCATGTCGCTTTCGCTGGAACGGCGCCACGCGCTGGTCGACTGGGCACAGCGGACCGGGAGCTGGATCATCGAGGACGATTACGACAGCGAGTTCCGCTATGCCGGCCGCCCGCTGCCCGCGCTCTACGCCCTCGATCGCGGGCGCCACGTGCTCTATCTCGGCACCTTCAGCAAGACGCTGTTTCCCGCCCTGCGGCTCGGCTTCGCCATCGTGCCGGCGCCGCTGGTCGAGGCCTTCGTCTCGGCCCGCACCGTGGTCGGACGCTACTCGCCGATCCTCGAACAGGTGCTGGTCGCGCGCTTCATGCAGGAAGGCCATTTCGCCAGCCACGTGCGCAAGATGCGCAAGCTCTACGCCCAGCGCCAGGCGCATCTGCTGGCGCGGGTCGGCGGCCGGCTCGGCGATTTCATGACCGCGCAGCCCACCGATACCGGCATGGAGATCGTCGCCCGCCTCGCCCCCGGCCTCAGCGCCCGCGCGCTGGCCAAGGCGGCGGCACGCGCGGGGCTGGAGATCATGCCGCTCTCGGCGCTGGCGCGCCATCCCGACACGGATGTCGATGACTACATCACGCTCGGCTTCAGCCCGTTCGCGCCACGCCAGATCGACGAGGGGGTGGAGCGGCTGCGCAAGGTGCTGGTGGACATGCGCGGCGGCGCGGCACCCGCCACCGCGGCCTGACGAACGGGCCGGCCGCGCCGGCCCGTCCGGAAAGAAGAGGCCTAGTTGGTGGCCGCCTTCGCCTTGGCGAGGAAGGAGCCGTCAAAGGTCTTCGACAGGTCGATCTTCGCCGGGTCGATCTTCGGATCGGTGGTGGCGATCAGGTTCAGCGCGCTCTTCATGCTCGCCTCATTGATGTTGCCGTCGGTCGAATAGGCTTCGCGCGTGGCGTTGAACGCCTTGATGTAGAGGTCCTTGTCGCCCAGCCAGTATTCCTGCGGCACCGTCGCCGCCACCTCTTCGGGGGTCGCCTTCTCCAGCCATTTCAGCGTCTTGTAGAAGGCGTTGGTGAGCGCCTGCACGGTGTTCGGATTGGCCTTGATGAAGCTCTCCTTGAAGTAGAGCACGGCCGCCGGGTTCATCCCGCCGAACACCGCCTCGGTGCCGGCCGTGGTGCGGGTGTCGACCAGCACAGTCAGCTCGCCCATGTCCTGCAGCTTGGAGATGACCGGGTCGAGATGCGAGATGGCGTCGATCTCGCCCTTCTGCATCGCCGCCACCGCCGAGGCGCCGCTGCCGACTCCGATGAAGGAGGCGTCGTCCGGCGACATGCCGTTCTTGATCATCAGGTATTGGACGAGAATATAGGTGGAGGAGCCCGGCGCGGTGACGCCGATCTTGGCGCCCTTGAGGTCGGCCACGGATTTGATCGTGTCCGCCTTGCGCTTGCTCACGCCCACCACGATGCCGGGATAGCGGCCGAGGTCGATGACGGCGCGGATGTCCTGCTTCTTGTCCTGCATGCGGATCGTGTGCTCATAGGCACCGGTGACCGCGTCCACCGAGCCGCCGATCAGCGCCTGCAGCGACTTCGAGCCGCCGCCGAAATCATTGATCTCGACCGTCAGCCCCTCATCCTTGAAGTAGCCGAGCCGCTCGGCCAGCGTCAGCGGCAGATAATAGAGCAGCGGCTTGCCGCCGACGCCGAGCGTCAGGTTCGGCTTCTCGATCTCGCCGGCCTGCGCCGCACCGAGCGCGGGAATGAGCAGGCTTGCCGCCAGCAGCAGGGTACGCATCTTCATGGCACTTCCTCCCGTTTGTTGTCGTTGGAATACTCAGTTCTGCTCGCTGGCCGCCTGCGGGCGCCACACCAGCAGGCGCTTCTCCACCCGCGTCACCACCCAGTCGATGACCAGCACGAAGGCGGCGAGGATGAACATGCCGGCGAACACGCCGGTCACGTCGAACACGCCCTCGGCCTGGTGGATGAGATAGCCGAGCCCGGCGGACGAGCCGAGATATTCGCCCACCACCGCGCCCACCAGCGCGAAGCCGACCGCCGTGTGCAGCGAGGAGAACATCCACGACATGGCCGAGGGCCAGTAGACGTTGCGGAACAGCTGGCGCTCGTTCATCCCCATCATGCGGGCATTGGCGAGCACCACCGGGCTCACCTCCTTCACGCCCTGATAGACGTTGAAGAACACGATGAAGAACACCAGCGTGACCCCGAGCGCCACCTTGGACCAGATGCCGAGGCCGAGCCACAGCATGAAGATCGGCGCCAGCACCACGCGCGGCAGGGCGTTGACCATCTTCACATAAGGGTCGAACACCGCCGCCACCACCGGCTTGCGGGCGAACCAGAAGCCGATGACGACGCCGCCGATGGAACCGATGAGGAAGGCCAGCACGGTCTCGGTCAGCGTGATCCAGAGATGCTTCCAGATGGTGCCAGAGACGAAAAGCTCGACCACCCGCGCCAGCACGTCCCACGGCTTGGAGAAGAAGAACTCGGGCAGCAGATAGTCGCCCCCGATCGGCACCGTCGCGCCGATATGCCAGATGGCGAGCGCGGCCACCGCGACGAGGACCTGGAGGAACAGCAGCCTGGCGGGATGCAGCTTCACGACGACACCTCCTCGGCGGCGAGTTCGTCGCCATAGGTCTTGGCGACCTCGGCCTTGAGCTGGTTCCAGATCGTCCGGTGCAATGCATGGAAACGCGGGTCGAGCCGGATTTCCGCCGCATCGCGCGGGCGGGCGAGGTCGATCGGGTAGTCGCCGATGATCCGTGCCTCCGGGCCGGCCGACATGATGACCACGCGGTCGGAAAGCGCGATCGCCTCCTCGAGGTCATGGGTGACGAACAGCACCGCCTTGCGGTCCTGCGCCCACAGCCGCAGCAGCAGCGTGCCCATGATCTGCCTTGTCTGCGCGTCGAGCGGGCCGAAGGGCTCGTCCATGAGCAGGATCTTCGGCTGGCGGATCAGCATCTGCGCCAGCGCCACGCGCTTCCTCTGGCCGCCGGAAAGCTCGTGCGGGTAGCGCTCGGTGAAGCGGGCGAGGCCGACCCGCTTCAGCCATTCCCGCGCCTGCGTCTGTGCCTCCAGGCGGCGCAGGCCGCCGATTTCCAGCGCGATCGCCACATTGTCCAGCGCCGTCTTCCACGGCATCAGCGCGTCCTGCTGGAAAAGGTAGCCCGCGCGCGCATTCAGCCCCACAAGCGGCTCGCCGAAGATCGACACCGTGCCGCCGGCCGGCGCCAGCAGGCCCGCCGTGGCGTTGAGCAGGGTGGACTTGCCGCAGCCGGTGGGGCCGACAATGGCGACGAACTCGCCCTCATTCACATGCAGCGAGGTCGGCGCCACCGCCTTGAACACCGGCCGTCCCTTGATGGCGAAGCTGATGCTGATGTCGTCGAGCGCCACCGCCAGCGGCGCGCCGGCGGGCGCCTCGGCGGTCATCGCCCTCGCGGTGGCGGTCATGGGCTGTCCTGCCATGCTGTCGTCCTACTGGGCGGCGCGCAGATGCGCCGGCACGGGGTGAAGGTCGCCGCTGCGCCCGGCCTTGGCGACCTGGCCGGGAATGTCGTGGCCGAGCAGCGCCGGCAGGCTGCGCGCGAGAGCGAGCAGCGCGGGAAGGTCGACGCCGGTCTCAATCCCCATCTGCCCCAGCATGTGGACGAAATCCTCGGTGGAGATGTTGCCGGTCGCCCCGGGCGCGAACGGGCAGCCGCCAATACCGCCGAGCGAGGCGTCGAAGCGGTCCGCCCCGGCCTCCAGCGCGGCAAGCGCATTGGCGAGGCCCATGCCGCGCGTGTTGTGGAAATGCAGCGTCAGCGGCACCCCGCCGAACCGCGCGCGGAACCCGCTCACCAGCGCGAAGACCTGCCGCGGATTGGCCATGCCCGTGGTGTCGGCCAGCGTCACCGACTGCAGCCCCGCCGCCAGATAGGCCTCGACCAGATCGAGCACCTTTTCCGCTGGCTGCACGCCCTCGAACGGGCAGCCGAAAGCGGTGGCGATGGAACCGTTGAGGCTCACCCGCGTGCCGGCCGCCGCCGCCACGATGGCGCGGAACCCTTCCAGCGACTGCGCCGTGGTCATCCGCATATTGGCGAGGTTGTGGGTCTCGCTCACCGAGAGCACGAGGTTCAGCTCGTCCATCCCCGCTTCCAGCGCCTCCTGCGCGCCGCGCAAATTCGGCACCAGCGCGACATAGGTCACATCAGGCCACCGCCTGATGGCGCGCGCCACCTCGCGTGCATCGGCAAGGTTGGGCACCGCGCGCGGCGAGACGAAGGAGGTGACCTCGATCTTGGCGACGCCGGTCTGCGACAGCGCGTCGATGAGCGCCACCTTGTCCTCGGTCGGCAGGAAGCACGGCTCGATCTGCAGCCCGTCGCGCGTCACCACTTCCTGGATGAACACGCGCGGGGGAAAGCCGGTGCTCATGCGGGCTCTCCCGCCGGCGCATCCGGCGCCTGTGCGACGGCCCCGGCCGCGACCAGCGCCGCGATCTCCTCCGCGCCATAGCCCAGTGAGGCCAGCACCGGCGCGGTATGCTCGCCGAGCCGCGGCCCGAGCCAGTTGACCGCGCCGGGTGTGGCGGAGAGCTTGGGCACGATGCCCGGCATCTTGACGTCGAGCCCGTCCGGCAGGGTCGAGGGCAGGATCATCTCGCGAGCGAGATATTGCGGGTCGTCGACGATGTCGGCCACCGAATAGATGCGCCCATTGGGCACTTCGGCGGCATCGAGCGCCGCCGTCACCTCGTCCAGCGAATGCCGGCTGGTGAACGCGGTAATGGCGCCGTCGATCTCCTCGACATGGCGCACCCGCCCGTCATTGGAGGCGAGGCGCGGGTCGCCGGCGAGGTCCTCGCGGCCAATGGCCGTCATCAGCCGGCGGAAGATGCCGTCGCCATTGCCGGCGACGATGACATAGGTGCCCTCGGCGGTGGGGTAGGAGTTCGAGGGCGCGATGCCCGGCAGCGCGCCGCCCGAGCGGGTGCGCACGAAGTCGAAGGCGTCGAACTCCGGCACCAGGCTCTCCATCATGTTGAAGACGCTCTCGAACAGCGAGACGTCCACCACCTGCCCGGTGCCGCGCCCGGACTTGATGTGCAGCAGCGCCATCAGCGCGCCCATCACCGCGTGCAGGGCGGCGAGCGAATCGCCAATGCTGATGCCGGTGCGCGCGGGCGGGCGGTCCGGCTCGCCGGTGGTGAAGCGCATGCCGCCCATCGCCTCGCCCACCGCGCCGAAGCCGGGCCGCTCGCGATAGGGCCCGTCCTGGCCGAAGCCGGAGATGCGGACCATGACGAGGTTGGGGTTGATCGCCTTCAGCGCGTCCCAGCCGAGCCCCCAGCGCTCCAGCGTGCCGGGGCGGAAATTCTCGATCAGCACATCGGCGTCGCGCACCAGCCGGCGCACCACCTCCTGCCCCCCGGGCAGGCGCATGTTGATGGCGACGGACTTCTTGTTGCGCGACTGCAGATACCACCAGAGCGAGGTGCCCTCGTGCAGCTTGCGCCATTTGCGCAAGGGATCGCCCTCGCCCGGAGCCTCGACCTTGATGACCTCGGCGCCGAACTCCGCCATCAGCCGCGCGGCGAAGGGCGCGGCGATGAGGTTGCCGAGTTCGATCACACGGATGCCGCTCAGCGGCCCCTCTGCGGGACCCTGCCGGGAAGCTTCCATCGCAGGCGCTCCTCACACGTCGTTTTTTCGTTCTATCGGACGAAAGCGACCGTGGGTCCACCCCTCTTTAGGCAAAGACGCGCCGGGAGAAGGGCCGACGACCGCGCGGGCGTTCCCGGCCGGGAACCGCTTCAGAACGCCACCGTCACGCGTGCGTTGAAGGAGCGGCCCGGCCCGGCCACGCCATAGCCCCATGCGGGCGAGGTGCCCATCATCGAGGACACCTGGTAGTTTACCAGATTGGCGCCTCCGAGCGGCAGGTCGTATTCGGTGTCGAACAGGTTCTCGATGCCGAGATCGATCTTGAGCTGGCCGAGCTGATAGCTGGTGCGCAGGTTGAACAGCGCATAGGCGCTGGTCTCCAGCTCGTTATGCACCTCGCTGACCTCGGTCTTGGCACCGACGAGTTGCACCTCCGCCGTGGTCGTCCAGTTGCCGAGCACATGGTCGAGCGCCAGCGTCGCGTTGACCGGCATGATGTGGTACAGATTTACCCCATCGACCCGCTGGCCGCGCACGAAGTTCAGATTGCCGCGGAACACGCCCCGGCCATAGGTCGGGTTCTCCCACAGGTCGAGCCGCCCGTCGATGTTCACGCCGTAGAGATAGGCGTCGTAATTGGCGAACTGCAAATACACGAAGCCTTCGGTCGCGGTCAGGTTGTCCGGCAGGTTCTCGATGCACCCCGGCAGGGCGCAGCGGCGCACGTCGATATAGTCCTCGACATAGCTGGCATAGGGCGAGACCCGCACCTCCCACGCCCTGCGCACCGGATCGCGCCAGGTGGCGGTGAAGCTGGCGGTGTGGGCCTTTTCCGGTTCCAGGTCGATATTGCCGACATAGCCGTTGCCGTCGCCGAACCAGCCGATCATGCTCATCGCCATGGCGTTGGTCGACCAGGAATAGCGCTCATAGAGATTGGGCGAGCGGGTCTTGCGGGCGAGGCCGATCTCGAACTGGCGGGCTTCGTCCGGCTGGTAGCGCAGGATCGCCGAACCGTCGATGTTGATGTCGGTGCGGGCATGGTCCAGCGCGTTGAAGGCGGCGGCGTTGGCGCCGTACATCATCTCGTTGTAGCCCTGCACGTCGCCGGTGTTCATCCACACCACGTCGCTGCGCGCGCCGAGAATGGCGGTCCATTGCTGCGAGAGCGTGCGCTCCCATTCGGCGAACACGCCGACCCGCAGGCGCTGGCCGTCATTGATGTTCCAGAACGTGTCCGGCCCCATCATCATCGAGCCGTCGACCGGCGGCCACCAGTCGTCGAGCTGGCTGTAGTATATTTCGTTGCCGAGACGGACGATGTCGACCCCGGTCGGCTCCAGCGTGCCCTTCACCCGGAAGCCCATGTCGCTGGTCCTGGTGTCCATCGGCATGTCGCCGGTCTTGTCCGGCGCGATGAAGCCCATGGTGTGGCGCACATGGTTGTAGAAGGCATTTGCCTCCAGCTGGCCCCACTCGAAGTTCTTCTCCAGCGTGCCGTTGACGAAGAAGCTCTTGTTGTCGACCATGTCCATGTACTGGTTGACATAGCCCTGATACGGGATGAACTGCCCGCCCAATTGCAGGGTCACGACGCCGTCGTCGAGCTTGCGCGACAGGCTCAGCGCGTGGTTCTGGGTCTCGTACATGGTCGACTTGATGGTCGTTCCATCGCCCGATCTGTAATCGTCCGCCCGCACCCAGCCGCCGGTGTAGTTGACGCTTCCAGCATCATTGGCGGCGTTCAGGTTCACGTCGACGCCGACGACATTGCCATTGCTGCGATAATAGCCCGACATGCTGCCGGAGAACACGATTTCCGGGGTTTCCGCGAAGGTCGGGGGCGCGACGCTCACATCGATGCGCGCGCCGGTATAGTCGCCGCCCAGGCCCACCGGCGCGGTGCCGGAATAGACCTTCACCTGCCCGATCATCGCCGGGTTCACATAGGACAGCGGCGGATTCATCATGTTCGGGCAGGCCGGGCCGAACAGCATGCCGTCGATCGACACCTGCACCTGGTCGGCGCTCATGCCGTTCACCGCCGGCAGGCTCGACACCCCGCCCGCGCCCCAGGAGGCGCCGCCCGGAACGGTGTCGATCAGCGCGCCGGAATCGCTGGTCCACAGCGTCGCGTTGGAGGCCTCGAAGGTGGAGATGGTGCCGGTGTCGGCAGGGACGAAGCCGTCATAGGCGATGTCCAGCGGCCCGTCCTGCGAACGCCCGCCGACCGGGCGGACCACGGACACGGCGGGCAACTCGACGGCGACAGCGTCGGGGGCCGCTGGCTGGGCGTGCGCCGTCGTGAGCGCCGGCGCAAGGCACAGCAGGGCCAGGGCCGGGCAGATGAGGGCCGTCGAACGGCGCAGCAGAGGGCGCCTCGACGGCGCGCGGGCGGGCGGGTTCAGGGGATTCATGGCGTTTCCATCGGCCTGCGGAAGCCCGTGCCGATGGCGCGCGCGGCACATGCGCACGACGCCCGGCGGGCTCCGGCTCGTTTTGGCAAAGACAGGATGCCGCGCGGGGCGGCACCGTTAAGTCAGGCGAGGAAGCGCGCGGCCGGCGGCCCGCGTGGATGGTGCGCGGTGCGGGAAAGCGAGGCGCGGGGCGGCGCGCGGAGGTCGGGCGCCCAGGCGACCGGGAAGGCGGGGCGGTCGGCGCCCTTCCCCGCCGCCACGGCGGGAGGAAGAGCGATGTCGGCGCGCAGCGTGCAGAGCGGGCAATGGGCGATGGCCGGCCTGTCCCCGCCATCGCCCGCGGGCGCGGTCGAGGCGGCGGCGTTGAGGCAGATCGCCTGGCCGGCGGCGGACAGCGGGTCGCCGGAAAGCTGATCGCCGGCGGCACGGCCGGCGTGGAGGCTGGCCAGCAGCAATTGCAGGACGAGCGCATAGGCGAGCGTCAGCGCAACCGCGCGCACCCCGAGCCAATAGCGTCCCGAATATCCAGCCATCCCACCGGTTCCCCAACGGGATCATGGCATCGGCCGCGCCGTCCGGACAGGGTCGGCAGGTGTTTAACCGCCCCCTTGGACAATTTGCCCAAGGGGTGCTCGAGCGGCTACCGGCGTCAACGCGGCCCGCGGCCTCGGTGGCGCGGAAGTGCCCGGTGGATGTCCCGGGAGGCGCGAACGCCTCCCGGCCGCAAGTGTCACGCCGCGTCGTAGAGGCGCCGCTCGAACAGCGGTGTGCCGCGCAGGCCGTCGAGCGCCTTCGCCGCCGCCAGCACGGCGAGGTCGACCAGCGGCTCGACGATGATGACCAGCATGTAGGCGGCGCCGAAGGAGACGATCGACGACGCGTTCTCCACCGTGAAGTCGTGGCCGTAGAACGCCCAGAACGCCACCCAGACCACGATCCCGGCCTGGTAGGTGGTGGAAAGCGCCAGCGCCTGCCGGTACTTCAGCTCCACATAGGGCGTGGCCGGGGCGATGATGCGGCCCGCCAGCGCGGTTAGCGCGAACAGCGGCACCAGCAGGGTGGTGACGTTCATGCCGTATTGCGGCAGGTCGAACGGCGCGAAGAACAGGCCCTGTATGGCGAGGCCGGCGGCCAGCCCGATGGCGGCCGGCGCCACGCCGAAGATGAGGAACAGCGTCGAGCCGAGGATGAGGTGCACCTCCGAGACCCCGACCGGGTGGTGCGGCAGCAATTCGAAGAAGCAGAAGACGAGCGCCGTGGTGAAGATGCTGCGGGCGACCAGCGAGACGGCGCCACGCTCGCGCACCGCGTCCGCCGCGAGCTTCAGCGTATAGGCGCCGGCACCGGCCGCCGTCACATAGCTGAGCCAGATCTTTCCTTCGGCCACGAGGCCGGGTTCGATATGCATGATGTTCTCCTGTGCCGTCTCACCCGACGGCGCGCATGGGATTCGTCGTCATGGCCGGTCTCCTGACTCGCGGGTCACGGCATGCCTTCCGCCTTCCCGGGCTCCCGGAGGGAGTCCCAGTGGCACGATGGAAGGCCGCTCGCCGCCTACAGTCGCGGGGGCGGTCGGGGTTTCGGGCGACAGACCTCGCGGTCATGGCGCCCTGCCCCGTTCCCGTTTCATCCGGAAAGGTCTTCCTCCCGGACACCATGAGGAATCGATGGGTGCATCGACGGCGCCCATCAAACAGCGCGTCATCGCGAATCGCAAGCGACGCCGTGCGCCATGCGCCAGGGCGGATATCGGCCGGCATCGCCGCACCACCGGCCGGGCGCTTGGCCGCGCCTTCCGGGGCCTTGGACAGGATGCCCAATCGACCTCGAGGCGCGCTCGCCCTAAAAGCGGCACACGGGCAGATCCGTGCCCGTGCCGCGCCCCGGCGGAACCTGGCAACGGGTTCCGGGAAGCCGGTCGGCGGCGGGAGGCATCCGGATTGGCAACGGTCTCGACAGGCGACACGAGCGACAGGAAGAACCTGCTGCTGCTGATCCAGCTGCGCTGGATCGCCGCGATCGGCCAGCTCGTCACCATCTGGTTCGTGGATGTCGTGCTCGCCATCGCCCTGCCGCTGGCGCAGATGCTGGCGGTGATCGCCTTCCTGGTCGCCCTCAACCTCGTCAGCCTGCTGCGCTACCGCCACCGCGAGCGGGTGAGCAACACCGAGCTGTTCCTCGAACTGCTGCTGGATGTCGGCGCGCTCACCGCGCAGCTCTATCTCAGCGGCGGGGCGCAGAACCCGTTCATCTCGCTGTTCCTGCTGCAGGTCATCCTCGGCGCCATCCTGCTGGAGGCGTGGTCGGTGTGGACATTGGTGGCGATCACCAGCGCCTGCTTTGTCGGCCTCACCGCCTTCCACCGCGACATATTGGGGCCGCACGGCCCCATGGGCGGGTTCTGGAACCTGCACATACAGGGCATGTTCATCTGCTTCGTGCTGTCGGCCTGCCTGCTGGTGGCGTTCATCACCCGCATCAATGCCAATCTGCGTGCCCGCGATGCCCGGCTCGCCGAACTGCGCCAGCAATCGGCGGAGGAGGAGCACATCGTGCGCATGGGCCTGCTCGCCTCCGGCGCGGCGCATGAGCTGGGCACGCCGCTCTCCACCCTGTCGGTCATCCTCAACGACTGGGAGAAGATGCCCGTGCTCGCCCGCGACGACGAACTGGTGCAGGACATGGCGGAGATGCAGACCCAGCTTGCCCGCTGCAAGGCGATCGTCACCGGCATCCTGCTCTCCTCCGGCGAGGCGCGCGGCGAGGGGACGATCCGCACCGGCGTGCGTGCGCTACTCGACGAGGCGGTGGCCGACTGGCGGGCGATCCGCGCGCCGGCCGCCCTCGACTACGAGAACGCCTTCGAGCCGGACCAGGCGGTCATCTCCGATCTCGCCGTCAAGCAGGTGATCTTCAACGTGCTGGACAACGCGCTGGAAGCCTCGCCGGCCTGGGTCGGCCTTGCCGTGCGCCGGCAGGGCGACACGCTGTGCGTCGAGGTGAGCGACCAGGGGCCCGGCTTCCCGGCACATATCGCGGCGGAGCCGGGCAAGCCCTACCGCTCCACCAAGGCGCGCACCGGGGCCGGGCTCGGCCTGTTCCTCGTCGTCAATGTGCTACGCCGGCTGGGCGGAGCGGTAGAGGTACAAAACCGTCCCGGGGGCGGCGCCTGTGTCCGGCTCCGCCTGCCGCTGGCCGGGCTGTCGGGAGGAACGCCGTGAACCATGTCCCCACCGGAACGCTGCTGATCGTCGAGGACGACGCCACCTTCGCCCGAACGCTCAAGCGCTCCTTCGAGCGGCGCGGCTACGTGGTGACAACCGCGACGGGGCTCGACGAGGTCACCGCCCTGCTGGCGCGAACCCGCCTCGCCTATGCGGTGGTCGACCTCAAGCTCGCCGGGGAATCCGGGCTCGACTGCGTGAAGGCCTTGCACGCAAACGACCCCGCGATGCGGATCGTGGTGCTCACCGGCTTCGCCAGCATCGCCACGGCGGTGGAAGCGATCAAGCTCGGCGCCTGTCACTATCTGCCCAAGCCCGCCAACGCCGACGACATCGAAAAGGCGTTCGAGCGGGTCGAGGGCGACGTCTCGGTGCCGCTGGACGGGCGCCCGACCTCGCTCAAGAATCTCGAATGGGAACGCATCCACGAGACGCTGGTGGAAGCCGACTTCAACATCTCCGAAACCGCGCGCCGGCTCGGCATGCACCGCCGCACGCTGGCGAGGAAGCTGGAAAAGCGGCAGGTGAAGTGAGCGCCCTGCGGATCGAGCGCGGCCCGCTTACCCCTTCAGCCGGTAAAGCCCGACATCGATGGCGCCGGCGCGGAATCCACCTTCGCAATAGGCGAGATAGTACTCCCACAGCCGGCGGAAATCGGCGTCGAAGCCCAGCGCCTCGATCTGCGGCCACGCGGTGAGGAAGCGGGCGCGCCATTCGGCCAGCGTCTGCGCATAGCCGAGGCCGAAGCACCGGTTCTCCACCAGTTCGAGCCCCGCCAGCCGGGCCTGTTCGGCGATATGCTCCTTGGTCGGCAGCATGCCGCCGGGGAAAATGTGCCGCTGGATGAAGTCGGTGTTGCGCCGGTAGGCCTCGAAGCGATCCTCGGCGATGGTGATCACCTGCAGCACCGCCGTCCCGCCCATCTCCAGGCACGCACGCAACTTGGCGAAATAGGTCGGCCAATAGGCTTCCCCCACCGCCTCCAGCATCTCGATGGAAACGACACGGTCGTAACGCTCTGCCACATCGCGATAATCCTGCAGGCGCAGCTCGGCACGCCCGGCCAGTGCGGGATCGGCGGCGATCATCGCCTGCGCATGGGCGAGTTGTTCGCGCGACAGGGTGATGCCGGTGACCGCCGTCCCCGCCTGCGCCAGCGCGGCCGCCAGCGCGCCCCAGCCGCAGCCGATTTCGAGCACGCGCTGGCCCGGCCGAACCTCCAGCATGTCGACGATGCGGGCGAGCCGGGCCTGCTGGGCCTGCTCCAGTGTCTGGCCGGGCTCGATGGCGACGGCCGAGGAATAGCACATGCCGGCGTCGAGCCAGGCGCGGTAGAAATCGTTGCCGAGATCGTAGTGGAACGCGATGTTGCGCCGGCTGCCCGTCTTCGAATTGCTCTTCAGCGCATGGCAAAGCCGGTTCCACAGCCTCACCGGCGCCAGCGCGTCGACGCGGCCGGCCAACACCGGCAGATTGTGCGCGGCCAGCTCGATGAGGGCCGGCAGGTCCGGGCTCGACCAGTCACCCGCGATATAGGCCTGCGAGAACGCAATGTCGCCGCCGGTCACCAGCCGGCGCAGCGCCCGCCAGCGATGCAGCACCAGCGTCGCCTCCGGCCCCGGCAGCCGCCCACGTCCGACGAGCCGCCGGCCCTCCGGCGTCACCACGCTGAGACTGCCCATGGCGAGCTGCCGCAGCAGCCGGGCCAGCGCCGCCTCGCGCAATCCCGCGCGACGGGCGCGGGAGGCGGACCCGTCGCGTGCGTGGGGCAAATTGGTGAAGCTGTCGGCGTCGCTGGACATACGGTTCTGTCCTCAGGAGCGGTGTGAGGGCGAAAGGCTGACGGGCGCGTCGGGCGCCTTCGGCCGCGGACGCAGCGCGATCCCCTTGGCCCAGATAAGCAGCGCCTCCCAGTGAATGCCGGCGGTCACCTTCAGCGTCAGCAGCGGGTAGCGGACCAGCGCGCCGGCGAGCTGGCCGTCGGTCAGCGGGCGCCGCGTGGCGCTGTGCACCGCGCTCAGGACCGGCCCCTCGTCGTCGCTGGCGAGAATGGCGATGCGCAGTTCCTCGCCCGGCGGCGTGACGCGGAAGGCATAGGTCAGCCCCATATCCAGGAAGGGCGAGACATAGAAGCGCTTCTCCGCCTTCTGGCGCAGCGGCACGGCGTCATCGGCACCGACCGGTATCAGGTAGCAATGGCGCTGGCCGAAGGTGTTGTTCACCTCATAGAGCAACGCCAGCAGCGAGCCGTCGCGACGATGGCAGAAATAGACGCTGAGCGGATTGAAGGCGTAGCCCAGCAGCCGCGGCATGGTGAGCAGCCGGATGGCGCCCCCGTCCGGCTCCAGCCCGGCCGCACCGAGCAGCCGCTCCACCTGCGCCTTCAGCGGCCCGCCCTTCGGGTCGGCATAGTCGCGCTCGAAGAAGCTGAAGGCGTTGAACCGGTTGCGCGAGAACAGGCGCAGCCTCCGGTCCAGCGCGTCGATCTCGTCAAGATCGAGCAGCAGCGAGAACAGCCGATAGACCAGGCGGTGCCGGCGCGGCTTCAGCCGCACATGCATCACCGATCCGGCATAGAGTGCCGACGCGGCGTTCATGACACCCGCTCCTGCAACGTCGCCGACGCCCTCTCGGCCGGCAGGGCGATGCGGCCGGATTCATCCGCCACCCGCCACGGCCGCCGCACGCCGCCGAGCGCTTCGGCGACGGCGAGGCCCGCCTGCAATCCGTCCTCATGGAAGCCCGCACCGAAATAGGCGCCGCAGAACCACACCCCGCCCGCGCCCTGCAGCGACCACAAACGCTGCTGCGCCGCCATCGCCCCGGCGTCGAACTGCGGGTGCTCGTAGCTGGCGCGATAGAACACCGAGGCTTCAGAGGGCGGCTCGGCCGGGTTGAGCGTGACGAAGAGCGGGCGGCTCTCGGGAATCGCCTGCAGCCGGTTCATCCAGTAGGTCACGCACAGATCCCCCCCGCTACGCCGGTCGGCGAGGTAGTTCCACGCCGCCCACGCCGCCCGGCGCCGGGGCATCAGGCGGGGATCGGCGTGCAGAAACGCCTCGTTGCGGCTGTAGCGGAAGGCGCCGAGCAGGTCGCGCTCGGCAATGGTCGGGCCCTCCAGCATGGCCAGCGCCTGGTCGGCATGGGTGGCGAGGACGACATGGTCGAACGCGCGCGCCTCGCCGGCCGCGTCCACCAGCGTGACCTCTCCGACCGAGCGGCGGACGGCGCGGACAGCACTTCCGGCGACGACGCGGCCGAGAAAATCCTCGCGCAGCCGGGCGACATAGCGACGGCTGCCACCGAGCACCGTCCGCCACACCGGCCGATCGGTGAGCTGCAGCAATCCGTGATTATCGCAGAAGCGCACGAAGGCGGCGGCGGGATAGCGGCCGACATCGGCGGCCGGCGTCGACCAGATCGCCGCCGCCATCGGGTAGAGGTGGTCGTGCCGGAACGCCGCGCCATAACCATGGGCGTCGAGATAGGTGTCGAGACTTTCGAGGCCCATGCCCGGCAGGTCGCGCGGCGCCGCGCGATAGAACCGCAGCAGGTCGAGCATCATCGATGCGAATCGGGGCGAGGCGAGATTGCGCGGCTGTGCAAACAGGCCACGCAGGCCGGAGCCGGAATATTCCAGCCGCCCGCCATCCAGCGACGCCGCGAAGGACATTTCCGTGGCACGGGTCGGTACGTCGAGATGGGCGAACAGGGCGGTGAGGTTGGGATAGGTCTTCTCGTTATAGACGATGAAGCCGGTGTCGACCGCCACGCCATCGGCCTCCACCGTGTTGGAATGGCCACCGAGCCGGCTCTCCGCCTCGAACAGGGTGACGTCGTGGCGCTTCGACAGCAACCAGGCGGCGGCGAGACCGGAAATCCCGGCGCCGACAACGGCGATTCGCAGGGCACGGCCGGGCACGAAGCCCTGATGAAAGTTCATGACGCAGCAATTCCATGCCGGTGGAGCGGCGAGGCAAGGTTGTCTAGGGTGTACGCTGCCGGCTTTGCGACGGATCACCCTCGGGCAGGATGATCCGGCCACGGGACCGGCGCGTAGAAGGGTCCATGAATGCCTTGCTCGAACATGCCCGATCCGGAGAGCCTATGGCGGCTTCGTCCCTGCGACGGAGGCCGGTGGTGACGCGTTTCGTCAAGGAGGATGCCGTGCCGGACGGCGCGGAACTGGCGCGCCTGATCGGCAGGGTCGCCGCCGAGCGCGACCGGCAGGCCTATGCGCGGCTCTACAGCTATTTCGCCCCGCGCCTGAACGGCTTTCTGCGGAAATCCGGCCTGCCAGCCAACACGGCCGAGGAGATCGCCCAGGAAGTCATGCTCTCGGTCTGGCGCAAGGCATCCTATTTCGACGCCTCGCGGGCGGGGGCGGCGACGTGGGTGTTCACCATCGCCCGCAACCTGCGGATCGACCATTTGCGGCGGGCCCGCATAGCCGCGAGCAGCGAGGCTAACGAGCCGGAGGAGAGCGAGACCGCGCCTTCCGGCGAAACCCTGCTGCTGGTGGCGGAACGTGAGGCGCGGGTGCGGGAGGCGCTGAAAACGCTGTCCGACGAGCAGGCCACCGTGCTGCGCCTGTCCTTCTTCAGCGAGAAGGCGCATTCGGAGATCGCCCGCGAGCTCGGCCTTCCGCTCGGCACCGTGAAATCGCGCGTGCGCCTCGCCCTCGGGCGGCTGCGCACGCTGCTGGAAGGCCAATCATGACGATCCGTCATCACGCGAGCGACGAAACGCTGATGCGCTACGCTGCCGGGCAGTTGCCCGCCGCGCCGGCGCGGGTGGTCGCCGTCCACCTCGCCACCTGCCCTGCCTGCCGGGAACGGCTCGTCGCGTTCGAGGCCGTCGGCGGCGCGCTGCTGGAGGCGATGGAACCCGTCCCCCTGGCACCGGACGCGTTTGCCTCGGCGCTGCGGGCCATCGAGGACGAGGAAACGGCGCGGCACGCACCGGTGGCGCGGCACGCCATCGGCCGCCCCCGTGCGCCGGCGACGCTGCCGGGGGGCATCGCGCTTCCGGCGCCGCTGCGCGACTGCGAAATCGGCCCCTGGCGCTGGATCGGCCTCGGCGTGCGGGCCAGCGCCCTGAAGCTGCCGGAAGATCCCGACGCGCGGCTGACACTGCTGCGGGTCGGCGCCGGCCGCAAATTGCCCGAGCACGGCCATGTCGGCACCGAGTTCACCCAGGTGATTGCGGGCTCGTTCTCCGACAGCTTCGGGCGCTACGGGCCGGGCGATCTCAGCGAGATGGACCACGAGATCGAGCACCAGCCGATCGTCGACCTGGAGGGCGAGTGTATCTGCCTCGCCGCGCTGGAGGGCAACATGAAGCTGACCGGCCTCTTCGGCCGGCTGGTGCAGCCCTTCGTCCGGCTCTAGGTGCCATGCGCGCGGCGCTGGAAAACCTCGTCCGTGCCGGCGGCACCTGCCGTCGGCCCGGCCCGCATCTACCCGGCGGCACCGGCCGCCGCCCCTACCCCGGCGCGCGCTTCCCCGCCTTCGCGGCGGACATCGCCGGCTTCGCCCGCCGGGCGTTGACGGATACCCGCACGTGACGCTGCTATGGCCGGCCCTCGCTCTCGCCGCCGGGCTGTCGCTCGCCATGGCGGCGGCGTGGTGGACGGCCGAGCGCAGCGGCAATCACGGCTGGGTGGACACCATCTGGTCCTTCGCCACCGGCGCGGCCGGCGTCGCGGGCGCGCTGATGCCGCTCGGCGCCGAGCCGTGGGCGCCACGCCAGGGGCTGGTCGCCGCGCTGGTGGCGCTGTGGTCGCTGCGTCTTGGCGCGCACATCCTGCGGCGGACGCTGCAGGGCAAGGATGACCCGCGCTATGCCGATCTGCGCCGCCAATGGGGCACGGCGGCGTCGCGCCGGCTTTTCCTCTTCCTTCAGGTTCAGGCGCTGGCCGGGCTCGTTCTGGTGGCAGGGGTGGCGGCCGCGGCGCACAACCCTGCGACCGGCTGGAGGGAGGGAGACGGCCTCGGCGTCGCCCTCTTCCTTGGCGCCCTTGCCGGCGCGGCGATCGCCGACCGCCAGCTGGCGCGTTTTCGTGCCGATCCGGCCCATCGCGGCAAGGTTTGCGACATCGGCCTCTGGGGGCTGACCCGGCACCCCAATTACTTTTTCGAGTGGCTGGGCTGGGCCGCCTATCCGGTCATCGCGCTCGACCTTTCGGGCGCCTACCTTCCCGGCTTCATCGCGCTCGCCGCGCCGGCCCTGATCTATGTGCTGCTGGTCCACGCCTCCGGCATCCCGCCGACCGAAGCGCACATGCTGCGCGCGCGCGGCGCCGCGTTCCGCGACTACCAGCGGCGGGTCAACGCCTTCTGGCCCGGCCCGCCGCGCCGCGGCTGAGCCGCCTCAATGCGTGAAGGCGCGGGTGGCCAGCATGCCCGCCGTGGCGGCCGCGGCGGTAAGGAAAGTGCCCCAGGCAAGGTCGATCGCCGTCATCGCCGCCGGCCAGTTGCGCAGCGTGGCGTGGTTGGTGAGGTCGTAAGTGCCGTAGGCGAGCAGGCCGAGAAAGGCGCCGAGCGCCAGCGCCGTGGTCCAGCGGCCGGAGGCCAGCGCCGGCTGCACCGCAAACACCACCACGCCGGCGACGTAGAGCAGGTAGAACAGGACGGCCGGCGGCCAATTGGGCTGCTCGGCCAGCAGATCGCCGATCAGCGGCCGGTAGACCCGGCTCGACATGAAGCCGAGCCAGACCGCGTCGAGCGCGAGGAAGACCGCCCCCGTCGATACGTAAGCGACGATGAACTGCATGAGCGTGCCCCTGAAGCGAACGGATGATCATCTGCGCTTACGGGCCGGCTTCACCCGCGGATCAGTCCAGCTTGCCCCGATGCCCGTCACCTCTGTCCCCCTTCGACCGCCGCTGCCGCCCCTTGCCCGCGCATGGCTGCCGATACCCAAGGATAGTTGCGTGACGGTCGTTCCGGGTGCTTCGATGTGCGGCCTTTTGTGTGGGGCTGAAGCGTCGGGGGGCGCCGTCGGAACCTCAAGCGGAAAGCGAGCGCAGAATGGCTGAACATGGCATGGCTCACAGTGGCACGGCTGACGGTGGCACGGCTGACGGTGGCACGGCGATGGATGACGTGATCGCGCGCACGCAGGAGGCTGGCACCAGCGTGCAGACCGCGCCTCCGCCGCGCCCGCATGTCGTCATCGTCGGCGCCGGCTTTGGCGGGCTGCAGGCCGCGCGCGGCCTGGCCGATGCGGCGGTCGAGGTCACGCTGATCGACCGGCATAACTACCATTGCTTCCAGCCGCTGCTCTATCAGGTGGCCACCGCGACGCTGTCGCCGGCGGACATCGCCTGGCCGGTCCGCCATATCCTCTCGCGCCAGTCGAACGTCACCCTGCTGATGGCGCGGGCACTGGGCGTGGATCGCCGCGCCCGCCTCCTGCTCACCAGCGAAGGGCCGATCGCCTACGACTTCCTCGTCCTCGCCACCGGGGCGACCCATTCCTATTTCGGCCATGAGGAATGGGCCCCCCACGCCCCGGGGCTGAAGGACATCGAAGACGCGACGCATCTGCGCCGGCGCATCCTGCTGGCGTTCGAACGCGCCGAAGTGGCCGCCGATCCGGACATCCGCAGACGGCTGCTTACCTTCGCCATCATCGGCGGTGGCCCGACCGGGGTGGAACTCGCCGGGTCGATCGCCGAGATCGCCCGCCACGCGCTGGCACCGGACTTCAAGCGTGTCGACCCGCGCACCGCCCGCATCCTGCTGATCGAGGCCGGAGACCGGGTGCTACCCGCGTTTCCGCAGCGGCTCTCCGCCTATGCGCGCGAGCGGCTGGAGGCGATGGGGGTGGAGGTGCTGGCCGGACGGGCGGTGGTCGCCATCGGGCCCGATCATCTCGAACTCGCCGACGGCGAGAGCATCGCGGCCTCGACCAAGATCTGGGCGGCGGGCGTGCGCTCCTCGCCGGCCGCCGAATGGCTCGACGTCGCCGCCGACCGGGCCGGCCGCTGCCGCGTCCGAGCCGATCTGAGCGTTCCCGATGAGCCGGACATTTTCGTCATCGGCGATGCGGCCGCCGTCGTCGACGGCGCAGGGCGGCCGGTGCCGGGCATCGCGCCGGCGGCCAAGCAGATGGGCGACCATGTCGCCCGCGCCATCAAGGCGCGGCTTTCGCGCACCCCGTCGGCGGATTTCCGCTACCGCCATGCCGGCGACCTCGCCACCATCGGCCGTAACGCGGCGGTGGTGAAGCTGGGACGGTTCGAACTGACCGGATTCCTCGGCTGGTCGTTCTGGGGGCTGGTGCACGTCTATTTTCTGGTCGGCGCGCGCAACCGCGTCATCGTCGCGCTGTCCTGGCTCTGGAACTACATCACCTACCAGCGCACGGCGCGCCTGATCACCGGCGATACAGGCGCACCCGGCGGAGACGCGCCACCGGCGCCGACGGGCCCGGCCCGTCCGGAGGGGTGAGGCCGCCGGGAACGATGGCGCGGCTACTGTCCCGCAGGAACAGGCCGGCCTCATCAGGGGCGGATGCGCAGATCGGTCAGCGGCGCAGGCGGCGGTATTCCTGCTCGCGCGCCTCGATATCCTCGGGCAGCACCAACGTATACGGATCGGCGACGCCCATCATCTCGCGCGCCGCGACCGGCCAGAGGCGCTCCACCAGCGGCGGAATGTCCGTCGCTGGCACATTGGCACGCTCCGCGTCGGCGGCGCAAAGCGACCGCGCGCGTCTTTCCACATCTTTAACCATGTTGTCGAGCCTATCAGGAATTCGCCGCAGGCCGAAGAAAAAAGCGGGCCGGCAACCGGAGAATGACGTGCCAGCCCTTCCTCCTGCCCGACCGGTGCGCTGTACCCGCGCGTAATCACTACGAATTTTCTGCACGCGGAATCGCGGACACTATCGCGCGACCCGCCGCCGCGTGGCCTGCCCTGCCGGCGGCTTCAGGAACCCACGCTCCCGGAGACGGGAACATCCGTCTTCCTCGCCATCGATGATGCCGGATCACGGCGGCGTCAGCCTTTCCCAAATCGCCGTGACAGGTATCCGCGCGCGGTCGCGGCACCCGGCTTCCATGCTAACGTTTGTCGTCGTCGGTGATCCGGTCGCGGGCCGAAAACCGGGGATCTCGGGGATGTCCTGTCGTTCGAGCAATGCCAGCCCTTTTCGTGCAACTCCCGTCCTTCGCGCAACTCAGGGGGAGAGTCGGCCATGCCCTCTCACATGTCTCGCTATGTTGAGCCGACCGTCGTCGTCGACGCGCTGGCCGGAGCGGCCTACGAGCCCGAAGACGTGGCGCTGCTCGACAGCGCCTTCAGCCACGCCTGCGCGCAGGTCGCCGAGCGGCTGGCCATCGGCGAGGGCATCCGCAGCCTTCTGGCATTCGCCATCCTCGAAGGCGCGAAGTCGGGACTGCGCGACCGCGAACACCTGACCTCCTTCGCGCTCCGCGCCCTGCCCAGCTTCCGGACGCGCGAACTCGAACGGTAGCCCCGCTTCATCGTTCCGCCGGCTCGAGGATCGCCTTGGCGACCCGGGCATGGACGCCCCAATTGCCGTCCGCGACCTGGGTCACGCCGAAATCGACGGCCACCGACATCAGCGAGATCGCCTCGTCCTCGTCCAGCCCGTAGCGTTCCATCAGGAATTTGCGCGTGGCGCGGACGGCGCTGCGCAGCGCCCGGCTGAGCGAGGAGCGCTTGAACACTTCGGACTGCGCGTTGCGTCCGAGTTCGCGCAGATAGTTGGTGTAGCTGAAGCCGTGCAGCAGCCACGCGTCCGGCGTCTCGATCAGGGGGGCGGCAAGGCCGTTGAGGAAAGACTTGTCGGTCTCGCCGCGCTTGTGCAGCACGAGCCGCACCTCCCCGGTCAGCGAGCATTCCAGCGCCGTGCCGCTGATTTCGCCATCGCCCTGCGCCAGATGCGGATCGCCGAGCGAGAGCAGCGCCCCCGGCACCGCCACCGGCAGATAGACGCTGGCGCCCTTTCCCGCCCGCCAATTGTCGATATTGCCGCCGAAATAGCCGGGCGGGACGGAATCGACGATGTCGGTCTCGCGCGGCGCCACCGCGATGAAGCCGAAATGCGGACGGACGGGAATGCGGGCTCCCTTCAGCACCGTCTCGCGCTTCTCGATGCGGGTATGATCCACCGGCACGCCGGGATAGTCGATGGTCTCGTGCACCACGCCGAACGGATCGGTCTGCGGCGCCCAGCGAAACGAATAGACCGCCTCGGCATAGCCGCTCTCGCCGGCGGCGTCGGTGCGGTAGACGGTGATCACCTCGCGCTTGCGCGGCTCGTCGAGAATGTCGTCATGGTGGAAACCCCAGGCGGCCGCGGCGTTGGAGCCGAACGCATAGCCGGCAAAGTCCGGATTGGCGCACGGGCGCGGCCGCAGGTCGCGTATCTCCACCTCCAGCACGTCGCCGGGCTCCGCGCCATGAACGAAGATCGGCCCGGTGCAGATGTGCACGCCGAAACCCTCCCCGGCGCCGCGCCCGAAAATGGTGGCGTTCACCGGCCCGGCGCCGCGCCGGTCCACCGCCTTGAAGTCGCGGGTCCAGCGGAACACGCTTTCGGCGCCGGCATCGCCGGCGATCATCCGCTCATGGTCGTCCGAGGCGTGCTGGGTCAGCGTCTCCACCGTGACCCGCGCGCCGGAGCGCACCCGCAGCACCGGCGCGATGGTGCGCGAGAGATAGCCCCAATGCACCGTGTCGCGAGAGACCGGCAGATGGTGGCAGCCGGGCGCACCGGCCTCCTCCGGCGCCACGCTGGACGCGGCGGGGCCCGTCGCGACAAGCGCCGGCGCGACGACATTCCGGTCCGGCGCAGCGGGCGCGCCCGCCGCCGGCCCCGGCCGCACCGGGCGCGAACCCGAATGCATCGGCCGCCCGCGCGTCCAGCGCGTCTCCACCGTCGAGCCAGCCGATTTTCGATAGTCCCGCGGCGAGATCGCGTAGGCGGCGCTGAACACCCGGCTGAAATGCGCCGGATCGGCAAAGCCCCAGCGAAACCCTATCTCGGCGATGGAGCGGTCGGCATGCTGCGGGTTCACCAGGTCCAGCCGACACTGCTCCAGCCGGCGATGGCGCACATAATCGGAGAAGGAGCGGTCCTGTCCCTCGAACAGGCGCTGGATGTAGCGCGCCGAGAGGCCCTCCGCCCGGGCAATGTCGGCCACGGAGAGGTCCGGCTCGCGCAGCCGCGCCTCGATCTGGGCGCAGACCCGAGCGAAATGCGCGGTCTGCACCTGCGAGGCATTGTCCTCCTCCGGCCGCGCCTCGCCCAGCAGGGCGGACAGCACGAGTTCGGTGATCGCCGGTTCGGCCGCCATCACGTCGCCATCCTCCATCATGGCGAAATTCGCCGCGAAAGCCCGCATCATCGGGCGGGCGGCGGAGGCGGACACGGATTCGCCGAGCACCAGCGTCGGCACGCTCGCCGCGCGGCCGAGCCGCCCCACCAGCCGCTCACGCGGCAGCCGCAGCAGCAGCAGTTCGAAATCGTTGCGGAACTGCACCGAGAACCGCGTCGCCGGATCGCACACCCAGAGGTCGCCGTCGGCGAACTCGGCCGCGCGGCGGCCGGAATCGGTGAGGTGGCCGCGGCCATAATTGACGAAGCCGATCAGGATCTGCGGCTCGGCCTCGGCGAGCGCGGTAAGGTCCTGGGCGCTGGAGCGCAGCAGGGCGAAAGTCGCCTGCGACGGCGACCGCTTGATCGACACCTCGCCGAAATGAAACACCGCGTCCTTCGGCAGACGGCCGGCGAGCGCGAGCCCGGCCAGGGTCTCGCGCCAGGCCGCCTCCTGCTTGCTGGCGGGGAAGGCGGCGATCGAAATCGGAACGGCTCGGTTCATCGGCGGCGGCTCTAACAGGTGAGAGGCGATCCCGACCAGTGAAGCACTTTGACGAACGGCGCACAAAAACTTGTCGCAGCGGCGCGGAGCACAGGTGCACAAAATCGCGTCATTTTTTCCTAATGCTCAGTAATAATTGAGATAATCCGCCTGAAATACGAAACCTGAAGGTCTCACCTTTCTACCGTTGCCCCCAATGGGGCATTGCTCATGCCCCCCTGCAGCGGATTATCTGGCCCCGATAAGGGTGCGCCGCAGGCTCATGGCGCCCCATTCCAGACAAGGGGAACAACATGGATCGCCGTGGATTTCTGGGGGCCGGCCTTGCCGGCACCGCCGCCGCCGCCACCCTCGCCGCGCCGCACGTCGCCCGCGCCCAGGAGACCTTCAACTGGAAGATGACCAACGCCTATGGTCCCGGCGCGCCCTTCTATGTCACCGGCCCGGGCAGCCCGACCTATTTCTGCGAACTGGTCGGCAAGATGTCGAGCGGCCGGTTGAATATCCAGCACTTCGCAGCCGGTGAGCTGATCCCGGCGCTGGAAGGCTTCGACGCCGTCTCCGCCGGCACGGTGGAGATGAACGCTGCCAACTCCTATTTCTGGGCCGGCAAGGTGCCGGCGGCGCAGTTCTTCACCTGCGTGCCTTTCGGCCTCAACTTCCAGGGCCAGAACGCCTGGATCTACCATGGCGGCGGGCTCCAGCTCTGGGAGGAGCTGTACGACCCCTTCAACCTGGTGCCGATGCCGCTCGGCAATACCGGCGTGCAGATGTCCGGCTGGTTCCGCAAGCCGATCGAGAAGGTCGAGGACTTCAAGGGCCTGAAGATGCGCATCCCCGGCCTCGCCGGAAAGGTCTACGCGCAGCTCGGCGTCGACGTGAAGCTGCTGCCCGGCGGCGAGATTTTCCCGGCGCTGGAGCGCGGCGTGATCGATGCCGCCGAGTTCGTCGGCCCCTACCAGGACCGCCGTCTCGGCCTGCAGAAGGCCGCCAGGTACTATTACACCACCGGCTGGCACGAGCCCAACAACGTCACCGAGCTGATCGTCAACAAGGCCGCCTGGAACTCGCTTCCCGACGACCTGAAGGAGATCGTCCGCGCCGCCGCTGCCGCCTGCAACGTCATCAGCCACACCTGGTGCGAGGCCACCAATGGCGAGGCGATGGCCGATCTGGTGCAGAATCAGGGCGTGATCGCCGGGCCGTATCCGACGCCGGTGGTCGACAAGCTGCGCGAGGTCACCGCCACCACCCTGCAGCAGCTCGCCGACTCCGATCCGAAGATCAAGAAGGTCTATGACAGCTTCACCGCCTTCGCGGACAAGCACAACCAGTGGGCCGGCCTTTCCGAGGCCGTCTACCAGACCCAGATCCGCAGGGGCTCATGAGCGGCACTCTGGAGAAGGTCGCCCGCGGCCTCGACGTCGTCGTCGAGGCCTGCGGCTGGCTCGCGGCGTGGACGGGCCTCGCGCTCGTCCTCGTCATGGCCGGCAACGTATTGATGCGCTACGCCTTTAACACCGGCTCGGTCGGCATGCAGGAGCTGGAATGGCACCTGATGAGCCCGCTGACGCTGCTGTGCATCGCCTACACGATCAAGCATGAAGGCCATGTGCGGGTGGATATCCTCTATGCCCGCTTTCCCCTGCGCCTGCGGCAGGCAATCGACCTGTTCTCGGCGCTGAGCGTGGTGGTGCTGTCGGTCATCGTGATCGTGCTGTCCTGGCGCTACGTGATGCAGTCCTACCGCATCGGCGAAGGCTCGCCCGATCCCGGCGGCCTGCCCTACCGCTTCATTCTCAAGGCGATGATCCCCGCCGGCTTCCTGCTGCTGCTGTTCCAGAGCCTCGCCGCGACGCTGCGCGCCCTCATTCCCTTCCTCGGCGGGCAGGCACAGCCTCCCGCGCAGGTGCCCTCGCATGCCCCTCAATGAAATACTGGCGATCGCCTGCATCGCCTCCTTCTTCGTCATGCTGCTCGTCGGCGTGCCGGTGGCGCTCACCCTGGCGATCAGCGGCTTCTTCTTCGGTTGGCTGGGCTTCGGCACCACGCTGTTCGCCCTGCTGCCGGCGCGCATCTATGGCGTGACCGCCAACTACACGCTGATCGCCATCCCGCTCTTCGTGTTCATGGGGGTGATGCTGGAGAAGTCGCGCCTTGCCGACGAACTGATGGAGGTGATCGGCCATCTCTCGGGCAGCCTGCGCGGCGGCATGGGGCTGGGCATCGTACTGGTCGGCATGCTGATGGGTGCCACCACCGGCATCGTCGGCGCCACCATCGTCACGCTGGGCCTGCTCACCCTGCCCACGCTGCTGCGGCGCGGCTATGACCGCAGCCTGTCCTGCGGCGCCATCTGCGCCTCCGGCACGCTCGGCCAGCTCATCCCGCCCTCGACCATCCTCATCCTGCTCGCCGACATTCTCGGCGAATCTGTCGGCACGCTATTCGCCGCCGCCCTCATGCCGGGCCTGCTGCTGACCGGCATCTTCTGCGCCTACATGCTCGTTGTCGGCGTTATCTGGCCGGAAAAAGTGCCCGCCATTCCGCTGGAAGAGCGCCAGGCCATGCCACGCGGGGAATTGTGGTTGAAGGCGCTGAGGGTCGGCCTGCCGCCGATCGGCCTCGTGCTCGCCGTGCTCGGCTCCATCATCGGCGGCATCGCCGCGCCGACGGAAGCCGCCAGCATGGGCGCGCTGGGCTCCATCGTCGTCGCCTCCCTCGCCGGGCGGTTCACGCTGAAGACGCTGGTCGACACCGTGCAGACCACGGCACGCATCACCGCGATGATGTTCTTCGTGCTCATCTGCTCGCAGGTCTTCGCCCTCGCTTTCCGCGGCCTCGGCGGCGAGCGGCTGGTGCACGACGCCTTCGCGCTGGTCCCGGGCGGCACCGATGGCATCCTCATTTTCATGCTGCTGATCATCTTGGTGCTCGGTTTCTTCATCGAGTGGATCGAGATCAGCTACATCGTGGTGCCGATGTTCCTGCCGCTGTTGCACGCGGCCAATGTCGACCTTGTCTGGGCGGCGGCGCTGATCGCCACCGTGCTGCAGACCTCGTTCCTCACCCCGCCCTTCGGCTGGGCGCTGTTCTATCTGCGCGGGGTGGCGCCACCGGAGGTGACCACCGGCGAGATCTATCGCGGTGTCCTGCCCTTCATCGCCCTGCAGCTCTGTGCCGTGGCGCTGGTCTTCACCTTCCCCTCGGTGGCCACCTGGCTGCCGAAGGCGATCGGCTGGTAGCCGGAGTTCCCCGACATGCTGAATACCGTTCGTGCCCGACGCGGCATGGTGACTTCCCCGCACCATCTCGCCAGCGAGGCGGGGCTGCGCGTCCTGCGCGAGGGCGGCAACGCGGTGGAAGCGACCATCGCCATGGCGGCGACGCTGGCCGTGGTCTACCCGCACATGACCGCCATCGGCGGCGACGGCTTCTGGCTCGTCGGCGCCCCCGGCGAGGAACCGGTCGCCATCGACGCCTGCAGCCGGGCAGCGGCGGCGGCCACGCCGGAACTCTATCTGCGGGCCGGGCTGGCGGCGATCCCGCAGCGCGGGCCGCTCGCCGCCAACACCACCGCCGGCACCGTTGCCGGCTGGGGCGAGGCTTTGGCGTTGAGCGTGGAGCGCGGTGGCACGCTGCCGCTGTCGCGCCTGGTCGAGGACGCGGTCTGGCACGCCCGCAACGGCTTCGCCGTCACCGCCAGCCAGAGCGAACTGACGGCGCAGAAGCTGCCGGAACTCGGCGACGTCTCCGGCTTCGCCGACGCTTTCCTGGTCGAGGGGCAGGCCCCGGCCACCGGCGCGTCGATGACGCTGCCGGCGCTGGGCGAGACCCTGCACCGGATCGGCGATGAGGGAACCGACAGCTTCTATCGCGGCGCCCTCGCCCGCGAGATTGCGCATGATCTCGCCACTGCGGGCACGCCGGTCACGCTCGCCGATCTCTCCGCCTGCCGGGCGCAGCGCGTGGCGCCGCTGTCGGTGGACCTCCCCGGCATCCGGCTCACCAATTTCCCCCCGCCGACGCAGGGGCTCGCCTCGCTGATGATTCTGGCTCTGTTCAGCCGGCTCGGTGCGCGCGAGGCGGAGAGCTTCGACCACCTGCACGGGCTGGTCGAGGCGACCAAGCAGGCCTTCCTGGTGCGCGACCGCCTGATCGGCGACCCCGACGCGATGACCGGGGACCCGCGCGACTGGCTGACCGACACGGCGCTCGACCGGCTGGCCGCCCGCATCGACCCCCAGCGTGCCCTGGCCTGGCCGGCGGCGCCCTCGGGCGGCGACACGGTCTGGCTCGGCGCCATCGACGGCGATGGGCTGGCGACCAGCTTCATCCAGAGCATCTATTTCGAGTTCGGCTCCGGCGTGGTGCTGCCGCAGACCGGCATCGTCTGGCAGAATCGCGGCTCCAGCTTCCAGCTGCGCGGGAAGGGCCCGCGCGTGCTGGCACCCGGCCGCAAGCCCTTCCACACCCTCAACCCGGCGATGGCGCGCTTCGCGGACGGGCGCCACATGGTCTACGGCACCATGGGCGGCGAGGGCCAGCCGCAGACGCAGGCGGCACTGTTCTCGCGCTATGGGCTGTTCGGGCAGGAGCTTCAGGCGGCGATCACCGCGCCGCGCTGGCTGCTGGGGCGCACCTGGGGCGCGGAGACCGTGACGCTCAAGCTGGAGGACCGCTTTCCCCCGGAACTCGTCGACGCCCTGCGGGCAGCCGGGCACGAGGTGGAGACGGTGGCGCCGTTCGACGCCATGATGGGCCATGCCGGCGCCATCGTGCGCCAGCCCGACGGCCGGCTGGAAGGCGCCAGCGACCCGCGCAGCGACGGCGCCGCGATGGGCTTCTGAAGCCTCGCGCCGCCGATGTCGGGTCACGAAAAAAGGGCCGCGTCAGCGGCCCTTTCAATCGTCGCCCGGAGGAGTGGAGCGGCGGTCAGAACTTGTAGTTCAGGCCGACCTTGGCGGTGTGGAAGGTCGTCTCGGTGTCGAGGTTGCCGAACACGCCCGGCGCCAGCAGGCCGTTGAAGGCCGATACGCTGCCGAGATCGACGTAGAGATACTCGGTCTTGAGCGTCCAGTTGTTGTTGATGGCGTATTCGAAACCGGCGCCGGCGGTCCAGCCCCAATTGGTGTCGTCCGCCGATTCATTCAGCAGGAAGCCCGGGCCCCCGACGCTGATGCTCGACTTCACCTTGCCATAGGCCGCGCCACCGGTGCCGTAGACCAGCAGGTGATCGAAGGCGTAGCCGAGACGGGCGCGGATGGTGCCGAACCACTCGACTTCGGAACCGGCGGAGGCCGAGAAGGCCGCCGGAAGCAGCGGAATGTTCAGACCGGCATCGACCTTGCCATCGATGCCCGACCACTCGAAGTCGGCCTCGACGCCGAGGACCACATTGTTGGCGAACTGGTAGTTGTAGCCGATCTGGCCACCGCCGAAGAAGCCGCTCGAATCGATCGACGCCGAGCCGTTCGCCAGCGGCAGGCCGCCCGCATTGACCGAGAACGGGTATTCGAACTCATTGCCGCCAAAGCCGACATTGGCGCCGATATAGAAGCCGGTCCAGCTGAATACCGGCTCCACGACAACCACTTCGGCCTTGGTCGGATAAGGCATGTCGGCTGCGACGGCCACGGCCGGCAGGGCCGTGCTCATCAGGACGGCACCTAGCAGAACGTTCTTCATGTCATTGTCCCCAGCAAGAATAGATTGACGCCAATGTACTGATTCTGCCGGCTTCGCGTAGTGCAAATCAGCAACACTCAGTCAAATTAGACTCAATTCCGTCATATACTAGTATCCTGGTATGGATACGCGCGATGCTCTGAAGCGCTTACGCAGCGTCGACGGAGGTGTCATAATGCCTTTTCTCCACCTTGCCTGACGCGAGCGTGAATTATCCAACGCCCTTACGCCGCAATGCTTTGAGCGTAGCCACGCCTGCTGGTCGGACGTCGCCTTTTCGCGACCGGTCCGGGGCCGTCGAAAACATGAAGCTGGCGCGCAGAAGCGCGGCAATTGCCGACGATCCCGGGCGCGCTGCGCATCCATGGCCACATGTTCGGCGCTGGCCTTCTTGGCGCCGGGAGCGCGGCGGAAGGCCAGGGAATCGGAGGCCCCGACCAAGGCCGGGCACCGATGGCACCGCTTTTGCTGGTCCCGGCGCCACGGCCGCGTGCATAACGGCCGGAGACCCTTTCCTGTTTCGAGTAGGCCCTCATGGGACCCCAGGTCGTTCCCGTCTCTTCCGATCCCACCTGCCCGCCGGCGGCCGATGTGGTGATCGTCGGCGGCGGCATCATCGGCACCACCAGCGCGCTGTATCTCGCCGAACGCGGCCTCAAGGTCGTTCTCTGCGAGAAGGGCCACATTGCCGGCGAGCAATCGAGCCGCAACTGGGGCTGGTGCCGGCAGGCCAAGCGCGACCCGCGCGAATTCGAGCTGATCCGCGAGGCGCTGGCGCTCTGGCGCGGCATGGATGCCCACATAGGCGCCTCCACCGGCTTTGCCACCACCGGCATCCTGTTCGCCGCCAATGACGCGTCGAAGGAGGCCTCCTTCGCGGAGTGGGTGAGAGACGCCGCCGGCGCCGGCATCCATGCCGAGATGCTCGCCGGCGCCCAGCTCGCGCAGCATATGCCCGGCGATGCGACGCCACCGCCTGCGGCGCTCTGGTGCGCCTCCGATGGGCGCGCCGAGCCGCAGAAGGCGGCGCCGGCGATCGCCGAGGCAGCGCGCCGGCGCGGCGCGGTGATCCTCGCCGATTGCGCGGTGCGCGGCATCGAGACCGGCGGCGGAAGGGTGATCGCCGCCGTCACCGAGTGCGGGCGCATCGCCACGGGCAACGTCGTGGTCGCCGGCGGGGCGTGGACCCGGCGAATCCTGCGCGATGTCGGCATCGACCTGCCGCAGTTGAAGGTGCGGGCCAGCGTGCTGCGCACCTCGCCGGTGGAAAATGGCCCGGAGCCGGCCTTGTGGGACCATGATTTCGCCTTCCGGCGCCGGGAGGATGGCGGCTACACCATCGCCAATGGCCATGTGAACGTGGTGCCGATCGTGCCCGACAGCTTTCGCTTCGCTCTCGATTTCCTCCCCGCCCTGCGGATGGAATTCGCCTCGCTGCGCCTGCGCCTCGGCCCGCGCTTCGCCGCCGAATGGCGGGAGGCCGCGCGGCGTCCGTTCGACCGGCCCTCGGTCTATGAAGAGGTAAGGGTGCTCGATCCCGCCCCGGACAACCGCTATCTCGCGCAGGCCTTCGCGGCGCTGCAGCGGCGCTTCCCCGCCTTCGCGCAGGCGCGGATCGTGCAGAGCTGGGCCGGCTTCATCGACGCCACGCCGGACGCGGTGCCGGTGATCTCCGCCGTCGAGAGCGTTTCGGGCCTTGTCGTCGCCACCGGATTCTCCGGCCACGGCTTCGGCATCGGTCCCGGTGCCGGCCATCTGGTCGCCGATCTCATCACCGCCGCCAAGCCGATCGCCGATCCACATCCCTACCGCCTGTCGCGCTTCTTCGACGGCTCGCGCCCGCGCCCGATGGCGGGTCTCTGATCCGTCCAGCCCTCCCAGCGGAGCCCCCTCGTGGTCCAGACCATCGCCCGCCGCCCCATGCCGCGCTCGCTCTACCGGGACACGGCGCCCCCGGCCCCGGAGACCGGGCCGCCCGACCACGACATTGCCGCGCAGGTTGCCATCGTCGGCGCCGGCTTCACCGGCCTGTCGGCTGCGCTGCATCTGGCCGAGGCCGGCATCGACACGGTCGTCATCGAGGCCAGCGAGATCGGCTGGGGCGCCTCCGGCCGCAATGGCGGGCAGGTCAATCCCGGCCTGAAATGGGAGCCGGAGGAACTGGAGCATGCCTTCGGGCCCGATCTCGGCGGGCGCATGGTGCGGCTCGGCCACGACGCGCCCGCATTGGTGTTCGACCTCGTCGCCCGCCATCGCATCGACTGCTCGGCGAAGCGCGGCGGCACCCTGCGCGCCGCCGTGTCCGAGCGCTCGACCGAGGGCGTGAGCGCATTCCAGCGCCAATGGGCGGCGCGGGGCGCCGATGTGGTGATCGCCGAGGGCAAGGAGATGGCCCGCCTCACCGGCACCGGCGCCTATCTTCTCGGCGCCCATGACCGGCGCGGCGGCCAGGTGAACCCGCTCGCCTATTGTCGGGGCCTCGCGCGGGCGGCGGTGAAGGCCGGCGCCCGGCTGTTCACCGACACGCCGGCGACCGGGCTCGCGCGCAATGCCCAGGGCTGGGAACTGTCGACCCCCAAGGGCCGGGTGAGCGCGCAGCGGGTGATCCTCGCCACCAATGGCTATAGCGACGATCTGTGGCCCGGCCTGCGGCGCAGCGTGATCCCGGTCTTCTCCTCGATCACCGCCACCGAGCCGCTGCCGCCCGAACTCGCGGCGCCGATCATGCCGAACGGCGTCGTGCTCTACGAAATGTCGGCGTCCTATGCCTATTACCGCCTCGACGAGGCCGGCCGCTTCGTCATGGGCGGGCGCAGCGTGCTGCGGCCGGCCAGCGCACCGGACGACTTCCGGACGCTGGTCGCCCACGCCACCCGGCTGTTCCCGGTGCTGAAGGCGGTGGAGTGGACCCATCGCTGGAACGGCCAGGTCGCCGTCACCTGGGATCACCTGCCGCATCTGCACGAGCCGGAGCCGGGCCTGCTGGTCGGGCTCGGCTATAATGGCCGCGGCGTCGCCATGGCCACCATCACCGGCCGCATGCTGGCGCGCCGCGCCGCCGGTGGCGGGCCGGAGACGCTCGACCTGCCGCTCACACGCATCAGTCCCATCCCCTTCCATGCCGGCTGGCCGCTGGCGGTGAAGGCGCGACTGAAATGGGACCGGCTGCGCGAGGGCGCCGGTCGCTGAACCGGTGGTCCAAGGTCAGACGCATCGCGGTCAGGCGGTCGCGCCGCGCAGGCGTTCCGAGCGCCGCCGCAGCAGTTCCAGCGTCAGCATCAGCAGCGCGGCGAAGATGACCAGGAGTGTCGCGGCGGCGGTGATGGTCGGCGATATCTGCTCGCGTATCCCCGAGAACATCTGCCGCGGCAGGGTTCGCTGCTCCGGGCTGGAGAGGAACAGCGCCACCACCACCTCGTCCCAGGAGGTGACGAAGGCGAACAGCGCGCCGGAGGTGACGCCGGGCGCGATCAGCGGCAGCGTCACGGTGCGGAACGCGGTCCAGGGCGAGGCGCCGAGCGAGGTCGCCGCCCGGGTCAGCGAGCGGTCGAACCCGGTCAGCGTCGCCGTCACGGTGATGACGACGAAGGGCGTGCCGAGAATGGCATGGGCGAGGATGAGCCCGAGATAGGTGTTGTTCAGCCCCACCGCCGCGAAGCCGAAGAACATCGCCACCGCCACGATCACCACCGGCACGATCATCGGCGAGATCAGGATCGACAGGATCAACCCGGCGAACGGCACATTGCCGCGCGACAGGCCGAGCGCGGCCAGCGTGCCGAGGCCAGTCGCGATCAGGGTCGAGAACACCGCGACGATGGCGCTGTTCTGCAACGCGATGCGCCAGCGCTCGTCGGTGAAGAAATCCACATACCAGCGCAGGCTGAGGCCCGGCAGCGGATAGGTAAACCACGGCTCGCTCGAAAAGGAGAGCGGCATGATCACCAGTATCGGCCCGATCAGAAACAGGAACACGAGCGTGCAGAACAGCGCGAAGAAGAAATAGGTCAGTTTCTCGCGCGGCGTCGCATAGGAGGGTGCCAGCATGTCGATCAGCCCAGCTTGACCTTGTCGATCCCGACGAGGCGATTGAACACGGCATAGAGCACCAGCGTGATCAGCAGCAAAATGCCGCCGAGCGCCGAGGCCTGCCCCCAGTTCATTTCGCGATTGGTGTAGAGCGCGACGAAATAGCTGACCATCTGGTCCTGCGGTCCGCCGACCAGCGCCGGGGTGATGTAATAACCTAACGACAGGATGAAGGTCAGCAGGCACCCCGCGCCGACGCCCGGCAGGGTCTGCGGCATGTACACCGTGACGAAGGCGGTGAGCGGCCCGGCGCCCAGCGAGCGCGCCGCCCGCAGATGCGAGGCGGGGATCGACTTCATCACCGAATAGATCGGCAGGATGGTGAAGGGAAGCTGGATGTGGGTCATCGACAGCACGGTGCCGAAGCGGTTGAAGATCAGTTGCACCCGCTCTGTGGTCAGGTGGAGCGCCAGCAGAATGTCGTTGATCACGCCATTGCTCTGCAGCAGCACGATCCACGCCGTGGTCCGCACCAGGATCGAGGTGGTGAAGGGCAGCAGCACCAGGATCATCAGCACATTGGCGTGGCGCGGCGGCAGGATGGCGAGAAGGTGCGCCACCGGATAGCCCAGCACCAGCGTCGCCAGGGTGACCAGCAGGCTGATCCAGATGGTGCGGATGAAGATGTCGACGAAAATCGAATAGTCGGCAAAGTTCCTGACCACGGCGCCGCTGGCATCCTGCCGCAGATCGAGCGAGGTGAGCAGGTAATAGGGGGTGAGCGTGTTGCCGGCGCGCTTCATGATGGCCCAGAATTCCACCGCGCCCCATTCGGCATCGGCGGCGATGAGCTTTTCCTTCCAGGGCCCGCCGCCGCCGGCATCGATCAGCCGCCCGGCCTTGAGGAAGCGCGAGCGGGCGCCCGGCACCTCGTAATTGATGCGCTTGCCGACCAGCGCGGTGGTGCGATCCTTCTGGGTCTGCACCAGGTCTTCCGCAAAGGCGGCGAACACGCCCTCGCCGGGCGTCGCCTTGCCATCCCACTCACCCAGCGCCGCCATCGTCTTCGGCAGGCTGTCGCGCACCTCGGTGTTCTCCACCGATCGCAGCAGCATCAGGCCGATCGGCAGGGCAAACACCGCCAGCACGAACAGCAGCAGCGGGGCGACGAGCGAGAAGGAGCGGGCGCGATTGACACGCTCGGCGCGCCTGAGCTTGGTCTTGAGCGATGTGCGGTCCACGTCGGGTCCGGCATCCCCCTCCAGGGTTGCCACGGCCATGTCGATATCCCCCTCGGCTGGTGTCGAGCCGTCCGCCCGGAGGACGGCGGCCCGATCGGTTGCCGGCCGGGACACCGAGAGCCCCGGCCGCTTGTTCCCGCCCGCCCCTGCGCGGGGCGGGTGGGCCTTCAGGCGGCAAGACCGGCGCGAGAAGCGCCGCGGCTCACTGGGCGATCCAGGTATTGAAGCGCTTCAGCAGCTCTTCCTTGTTGTCGCCCCAGAACACCGGGTCGTTGGCCAGCGCGGTCTTCGCGTTTTCCGGCGCCGTCGGCAGGTCTTTCAGGATGTCCGGCGAGATGTGCGGCGTGGCCGCCAGCAGCGCGGGGCCGTAGGAGATGTACTTGGTCTGCTCCGCCTGCGCCTCGGGGCTGGAGGCGAACTCGATGAACTTGTAGACGGCGTCGAGATCCTTAACCCCCTTGGGAACCGCCCACAGATCGTAGTCGAGCAGCTGGCCGTCCCAGACGATCTTGAAGTTCTTCTTGTCGACCTTGTTGGCGTTGAAGATGCGCCCGTTCCAGGCGGTGGCCATCACCACTTCGCCGGAGGCAAGCAGCTGCGGCGGCTGCGCGCCGGCTTCCCACCACACGATGTCGCTCTTGATGGTGTCGAGCTTCTTGAAGGCGCGGTCGACACCCTCCTTGGTCTTCAGCGTTTCATAGACCTTGTCGGCGGGCACGCCGTCGGCCATCAGCGCGAATTCGAGATTGCCGAAGGGCGTCTTCTGCAGCGAGCGCTTGCCCGGCCACTTCTTGGTGTCGAACAGGTCGCCGATCGTGGTCGGACCGTCCTTTATCTTGTCCGCGTCATAGGCGTAGATGGTCGAATAGATGATGGTCGGAATGCCGCACTCGAAGGTGGAGCCCTTCACGAAGGCTTCCTCGCCGCCGAACTTGGAATAGTCGATCGGAGTGAGGAACCCCTCGTCGCAGCCCTGCTGCGCGGTGGCAGCGTCGACATCGACGGCATCCCAGGTGGTGTTGCCGGATTCGACCATGGCGCGGATGCGCGCCGCCTCGCCATTATATTCTTCCTGGGTGATCTTGGCGCCGGTCTTGGCCGTGTAGGGCTTGAAATAGGCTTCGTCCTGGCTGGTCTGATAGGCCCCACCCCACGAGGTGATGGTGAGGCTGTCCGCCGCGGAGGCGGCCCCGCAACTCGCCGAAAGGGCGAGTGCGGAAAGCGTCATGGTCAGCGACTTCATCTGCATGGGTCATTCCCTTGGGTGGATTTACGGGAGGGGCAGTCAGGCGGCGTCGAGGGCGCGGCAATCCTGTGCGCGCCAGCCCAGCGGTATCCGCGAGCCGACGACGAGAACCGGCCGGTCGTCGGCATTGCCGACCTTCACCACCACTTCGGCGCCGCTGTCGAGGACGCAGCGCACGCGCACATGATCGCCGAGATAGATCGTCTCGGCGATCTGCGCCTCGAAGTGGTTGTCGAACGGACCGCCCGGCGGGGCGATCTTGACCCGCTCGGGGCGGATGGAGAGCAGGCAGTCGCGCCCCACCCGCGTCGCCTCGGTGAGGGTGGCCGCGACGATGTCGCCATTGGCCAGCACCACCGTGCAAAGGGTGCCGTTCGCCGCCTCGACGCGCCCGGGCAACCGGTTGTTCTCGCCGATGAACTGGGCCACGAAGGAGTTCGCCGGGCTTTCATAGAGCTCGGAAGGCGGAGCGACCTGCTGGATGACGCCGGCGTTGAACACCGCGACGCGGTCCGACATCGTCAGCGCCTCGCTCTGGTCGTGGGTGACATAGACCACGGTGATCCCGAGCCGCTCATGGAGGTGGCGGATCTCCATCTGCATGTGCTCGCGCAACTGCTTGTCGAGCGCGCCGAGCGGCTCGTCCATCAGCACCAGCTTCGGTTCGAACACCAGCGCACGGGCCAGCGCGACACGCTGCTGCTGGCCGCCGGAAAGCTGGCCCGGCATGCGGGCGGCAAAATCGCCGAGATGCACCATGTCGAGCGCCCGGGCGACGCGCTCGGCGATCTCCGCCTTTGGCCGCCCCCGCACCTTAAGCGGGTAGCCGACATTCTGCGCCACGCTCATGTGGGGAAACAGCGCGTAGTTCTGGAACACCATGCCGATATTGCGCTTCTCCGGCGGCAGCGCGTCGATGCGGGCGCCGTCGAGCATGATGTCGCCCGAGGTCGGCGTCTCGAATCCGGCCAGCATCATCAGCGTCGTCGTCTTGCCCGAACCCGACGGGCCGAGCAGAGTAAGGAACTCGCCGCGGCGGATGCGCAGGCTGAGATCCTTCACCACCAGAACCTCGCCATCGTAGGTCTTCTGCACGCCGGCGAACTCGACGAAACTCTCGCTGGCGCTGACCGGAAGCTTCATGGTTCCTCCTCAGACATTGCGGACCGGAGACCGCGTGGCCGGGCTGCCTTGGCCGCGCCGGGCTGCTGGAGAGGCCCGGGCGGGTGACGAGGCTCCGCAATCTCCATGCCAGATGGAGGCGCGGCAGGCGGAAAGCCGGATGACCGGCACACAGGGCTGCATTCCCCAATGATTAAAGTCGCTTGACTTGACGCCGCACCCCGGCGGGCGGCCCGCGGGAGACTCGCGCACCGGACATGGAAGCGCTCGGCACCGGGACCCGCCCGAACATTCGCCTGCATCAAGGAGCAACAAGTCGACCGCTGTGATCAGATTATAGGCGCGCCCAATAGGGAGGCGCTCGACGGATCCGCGGCGGGGTCAATCCGAGCCCGCGCAAGCTTTCGCGTCAGATCGGGGGACGCCGCGCGATGGCCAGCGGACGGATCCAGATGGGCGCCGCCGCTCATGCCCGATCCGTCACGGCGCTTGTACCGACGCGACGTTCGCCTAAGAGGACGGCGGTCAGGCGCCACATTGACGCTTTTCGGGGCGCCCTGCCGGTGAGGCCGCGTCTGCCCGACCGCCCGCCATGGCCTCGATCGCCTGCCGCAGCATTCCGGGGCAGGGACCGAACGCGGGAGTGCCCGACGGCGGGAGGGCGCCGCGAGGTGTTCAGCGGGCCTCCCGCCCGGCACGGTGTTGACGCATAAAAGCCCGTCGGTGATTTCTCACGGACGGGCTTTTTGCTGAGGATGTGAAGAAGCTTTGTGCTGTGCTTTGCAGGCCTGGCAGCGACCTACTCTCCCAGGTCTTGAGACATAGTACCATCGGCGCTGAGGAGTTTAACGGCCGAGTTCGGGATGGGATCGGGTTGGGGCTCCTCGCAATGGCCACCAGGCCGGCGAAGCACAGCATTTTGCGAAGCAAGGATCCGTTATGGATCGGGCCTGGTCGGCCCTGGTCTTTGGATTGCTTTGATCCCTGATGGATGACCATCGAGGATGAGAACGATCAAGCCAATCGAACGATTAGTACCGGTAAGCTCAATATGTTGCCACACTTACACACCCGGCCTATCAACGTGGTCGTCTTCCACGGTTCTCAAGGGAATACTCGTTTTGAGGTGGGTTTCCCGCTTAGATGCTTTCAGCGGTTATCCCGACCGTACATAGCTACGCTGCACTGCGGCTGGCGCCACAACAGCTCCACCAGAGGTACGTTCATCCCGGTCCTCTCGTACTAGGGACAAATCCTCTCAA
>NZ_JAHBGC010000010.1 GCF_018390645.1 Ancylobacter dichloromethanicus | reverse complement strand
CGACCCTGGTAATGGGCGCGAGGTATGATGAGATGAATCCTGAGAGCGAACGCCGGGAAGCAGCCCTCATTCCAGCTGCCAGGCTCTTCATGAGCGAGACTGGCAGCCATCTGGCGATGTGGGACGACCAGAAAGCGTATTTCGAGGCGCTCCTTTCGTTCCTGAATCGCCAAAGAGCCTAGGGTGTTTGATCCCGGGCTTTGATGGTGCAGTCTTTTCGCAGGAATGGAAGGGTGCACTATGGGCCAGGTTCTCCATGGGAGCGCCACGACGACAGCGGCGGTCCGTCGAGCGATACAGCATAGTCAAGAGAGCCTGAGGGGCCTGGCAAAGCGCTACGGGATCAATCAGAAGACCGTCGCGAAATGGAAGAAGCGGCGCTCGGTCGCCGACCTGCCGACTGGCCCCAGAGAGCCAAGATCGACGGTTCTGTCGACCGGGGAAGAGGCGATCATCGTCGCCTTCCGGCGGCATACCCTGCTTCCGCTGGATGATTGCCTGTACGCGCTGCAGCCGACGATCCCGCACCTGAGCCGTTCATCGTTGCATCGATGCCCGCAGCGGCATGGCATCAGCCGACTGCCGGATATCGAGGGCGACAAGGAGCCAAAGAAGAGGTTCAAGTCTTACCCGATCGGCTATTTCCATATCGACATCGCCGAGGTCCAGACTGCCGAGGGTAAGCCCTCTCTCGACACATCTCTGATCGTCGCGGCGCTCTCCAACGAAGCAGTGACGACGCGCGTTCAGGCTTGGCTGGCATAGCAACACCCAGTGCGGCATTTGATCAGCGACTGGATCATCAACGAGATATCCTCGGCCACGGCGATCAAACTTCGGACCAGGCAGATTAACATTGCGCAGCGCGCAGCCGCGTTGGCCATGCTTAACAAGCTGGTCACGGAGAGCTTCACCGTACTGACGATAACAGGCGGGCATTTCCGAGGTGCGGCAAGGTTCACCGATCAACACTCTCTCGGGCTGCGCGTGGGTGATGCGCTGCACCTAGCGGTAGCATCCGAGACTGGTGCATCGGTCGGCGTGCCGACACCGTTGCGGGCATGAGCCGGGATCTCTCTTTGGCCTGCCGCCGCTCGGAACATACCAACTGCAGCACACGGCCCGCGCGCCAACGCAAGCGACCGAGGGCACGCGCGGCCATCGCAAACCAACAACAACGAATTCGGCAACGAAAATAGGGAACTTTCGCCTAGTCCAGAGCAAGCCCTTGAGCTTGCTGGCGCGCCAACCAAGGTGAAACCACGAACACCTATGTCATTGAAATTTCGGTGGTTTAGAAAGAGCCGATGAACGACTATCATTAGCGAACCGATCTACATTCCTTCGGGCAATCCCGTGATAGCGCTTCGCTTCTGCCGTACCAAAAACGTTGGCGCGGCATGGATGCCCGAGGAGAGCCCGCGTGATGCGCACCGAAGACACCGCCCGCGAACTCTGCGCCATTGATCTGCGCCAGCGGGGCATCAGCGAAGGACGCCTTCCGGCGCTGGTTGAGCAATTCTGGCCGGTGCTCGCCAACGAGATACGCCAGGGCATCGCGGACGGCGAATGGCGCTTCAGCCCCGAGCAGATCGAAGCGCTCTCGGCCGAATATCGGGCGCTGCTCGACGGTCGGTAGAACCGCCGCGGGCGCTAGAGCCGCCCGGCGACCGCCTCGATCCGCCCCAGCACCTCGACGATCTCCGCCTCGGTCACGGTCAGCGGCAGCGACAGGCCGATGGCGGCGCCGCCCTTGGCGGTGGTGGACAGGCCGTGCGCGAAGCAGGTCGCGACCAGATGCTCGGCGAAGGCCGGGCCCGGCGCCTGGCCGAAGCAGGTAGCATCGAACTCGACCGTCAGCAGCAGGCCCAGCCCCCGCGTCCCTCTCACGCCCGGTACGCGGGCCGCGATGTCGGCGACGCCGGCGGCAAGCCGACCGCCGGCGTCGCGGGCGCGGACGACCAGATCGTCGCGCGCGATGATCTCCAGCAGGGTCAGCGCCGCGCGGGTAGTGAGCGGGTTCTTCTCGTGGGTGTAGTGCCCGAGCTCCAGCTCCGGCGCGACATTGAGGCGGGCATCGCCGATCACCGCCGCGATCGGCACCATGCCGCCGCCGAGCGCCTTGCCCAGCACCGCCATGTCCGGCATCGCGCCGAAATGCTCGAAGGCGAAAAAGCGGCCGGTCTTGCCGAGGCCGGAGGGGATCTCGTCGAAGATCAGCTTGGTCCCATGTGCGTCGCACAGCGCCCGCACGCGGGGCCACAGATCGGCTGGGGGCACATGGCAGTTGGAGCGCATCGGCTCGGCGATTACCGCCGCGATGCGGCCGGTGGCGAGATGTCCGGCGATCGCCTCCAGCATCCGCGCCGGACCGTCCTCGCCGACCCAATAGGGCGTGACGTGATGGCGCCCCGGCAGGAAGGCGCCGAGGCGCGGGTCCGACGTGGCCGAGGACAGGCCGAAGGCGCCGAAGCCATGGCCGTGATAGGAGCCCTCCAGCGAGACCGTCTCGAAGCGGCCGGTGGCGACGCGGGCGAGCTTGAGCGCGATCTCGATGGCGTCCGAGCCGCCGGTGGCGAAAAGCACCCGTGCCGGCGGCCCCGGCCAGCGGGTCAGCAGTGCCTGTGCCAGCGCGACGGCGGGCGCGTTGGTGTAGCGGCGCGGCGCGAAGGCGAGATCATCGAGCTGCTGCTTCAGCGCGGCGACAATCTCCGGGTGGGCGTGGCCTATATGGTGCACGGTGTTGCCGTGAAGATCGATGAAGCGCCGGCCGTTCATATCCTCCAGCCACAGCCCGTGCGCCGCCCGCAAGGCACTGACGCAGGGGCTGGACCCATGCTGGTGGAAGAACGCCGCGGCATCGCGGGCGACGAGGTCGTCGGGAGCTGTCATGGCGCCACCGTGGAGAGATCGGCCGCGGGCGCGCGCGGCCTCGTGCGACGAATATCGAGCTTGCGGTTCTCCACCAGCCAGACCAGCCCCATGGCAATGAGCGCGAAGCCCAGCAGAGCGAGGCTCTTGGCGGCGGCGTAGCCATAATCGCCCGAGGTGGCGTGGTTGAAGATCGCCACCGAGGCCAGCTTGTGATTGCCGGAGACGAGGAAGATCACCGAGGACAACGTGGTCAGCCCGTCGATGAAGACATAGAGCATGCCCAGCAGCAACGCCGGGCGCAGCATCGGCAGCGTCACCCGGAAGAACCGCGACAGCATCCCGGCGCCGAGGCTCTCCGCCGCCTCGTCCACCGAGCGATCGAGCCGCTGCAGCGCCGCGCGGGCAGCGAGCACGCCGACGAACAGGTTGGAGAACAGGATATTGATGACCAGGATCGCCGAGGTGCCGGTCAGGGAGAGTTCGGGGAAGCCGAACGGCACGTTGAAGGCGACGATATAGCCGATGCCGAAGATGATGCCGGGCAGGATCGCCGGCACCAGCGCCAGGAACATGATGAGGTTGGCGCCGGGCGGGCGCAGGCGCTCCACCACGTAGGCGATGACGACCGCGAACAGTCCGCCTATCGGCGCGGCGACGCCGGCGAGGCGCACGCTGTCCCAGACCAGGTCCAGCCCGCGCTCGGAGGAGCCGTAGCCCGAACCGGCGAGGCCGACATCGACACCGGCGCCGGTGAAATAGCCGAGCGTCAGGCTCCAGTCGGTGCCCCAGACGCGGGTGACCGCGCCTAGCGCCATGGTGCCATAGACGGCGAACACCAGCGCCGCCATGGTGCCCGCCGTCAGCGTCAGCCCGGCCCGCACCATCGCCGGCACCGGCAGCTCGGAGCGCGGCCCCGCGGCCGCCGTATAGGATTTGCGCCGGCCGAACGCTTCCAGCGCCAGGTAGAGCAACAGCGAGGGAATGATCAGCCACATGCACAGCGCCGCCGCCAGCGGCGTGTTGCGATAGGCGGTGATCTCGTCATAGACCACGCCGGCCAGCACCGGCGTGTCGCGGCCGAGCACCATCGGGTTGCCGAAATCGGTCAGGCTCAGGATGAACACCAGCACCACGGCGCGCTTGATCGCCGGCCACGCCATCGGCAGCGTCACCTGGAAGAAGCCGCGCAACGGCCCGGCGCCGAGCCCCGCAGCGGCTTCGAACAGCCGCCCGTCCTGCTTGCGCAGGCCGTTATCGAACACGATCAGCGCCGCCGGCATGAAGGACAGCGTCTGTGCCAGCACGATTCCGAACAGGCCATAGAGGTTGGTCTGGTCGGCGTCGATCAGGCCCAGCCCCTGGTCCAGCAGCGCGTGCGTCACCAGCCCGCGGCGGCCGAACAGCATGATGGTGGCGGTGGCGACCAGCACCGGCGGCGCCACCAGCGGCATCAGCAGCACCGCGCGGGTGGCGGAGGGCCACGGCACCGCGCCGGTATTGAGGCCATAGGCGAGCGCGAAGGCCAGCGTCACGGTGAACAGCACCGAGAGCGCCGCCAATGACAGGCTGTTGAGCGCCGCGCCGCGCAGATAGGGCTCCTCGAACACCTTGAGATAATGGTCGAGCCCCCAACGCTCGTCGGTGCCGTTGCGCAGCGCGTCGAACGCCTCGGGCCCCAGCGCCTCCCGGACCTTGAAGGCCAGCGCGGTGCGCTTGTGCAGCATGATGTGGGCGATGGCGAGATTGTCCTCGACCGCGTGTCGGCGCGCCGCCGGCAGGTCGCGCAGGGCGGCCTGCATCGCCGCCCTCTGGTCGGAATAGGCCGCCTTGCGGTCCCAAAGCACCGGCACCCCCGCCAGCGCGAAGGCGGCGGCGGTGGCCTCCACCGTCTCGGCCTCGGTGGCGCTCCGCGCCCAGCGCTGGGTGAGAACCTCGCGCTCCCCGGCGGGCACCGCATCCAGAGCATGCTGCGAGGTGGCCTTGAGCCGCGCCAGCGGCGTCGGGCCGGAGATGACGAAGCTCTCCACCAGCACGGCGCCGATCGGATAGGCGATGAACAGCGCCAGCAGCAGGGCGACGCCGCCGCTGAGCAGCAACGCCGGCAGATGGCGGACGGACAGCCTCATCGCGGCTCGTCCGCCACGATGACGGCGCGGGACGGGTCCGGCCGCAGCACTACTGCGCCGCCGCGCGGCCACAGCCCGCCGGCCTCGAAGGATGGGCGGTCGGCGATGACCAGGCGCCCCGAGGCGAGGCGGATGCCGAGCCGCACATTGGCGCCGAGAAAGGTCGCGCTCTCGACGATGCCGGCGATGCCCATACCATCGGCGGCCAGCGCGATGTGCTCGGGCCGGTAGAGCGCGGTCAGCGTCGCGCCCGGCGGCGTGCGCGGCGGCAGCGCCATCGGCCAGACCACGCCTTCCGCCTTAAGGCCGCCCGCCACCGCCCGGCCCTCGATCAGGTTGGAGATGCCGATGAACCCGGCGACGAAGCGCGTGGCGGGGCGGTGATAGATGTCGGCGGGGCTGCCGATCTGCTCGATGCGCCCGCGCCGCATCACCGCCACCCGGTCGGACAGCGCCAGCGCCTCCTCCTGGTCGTGGGTGACATAGAGCGTGGTGATGCCGAGCCGGTCGACCAGCGCCCTCAATTCGGTGCGCAGCTTCACCCGGATGCGGGCGTCGAGCGCCGACATGGGCTCGTCCAGCAGCAGTATCTCGGGATCGCAGGCCAGCGCCCGCGCCAGCGCCACACGCTGCTGCTGGCCGCCGGAAAGCTCGTGCGGGTAGCGGGCGAGCAGCGGGTCGATTTCCACCAGCCGCGCCAGTTCCTCGATGCGCCGGTTGCGGGCGGCGCGCGGGCCGGTGAGCGCGAAGCCGATATTCTGCGCCACGGTCTTGGTGGGAAACAGCGCGTAGGACTGGAACACGAAGCCCACGCGGCGCCGCGCCGGGGCCATGTCGGTGACGTCTTCGCCCCCGCGCAACACCTGCCCGGCATCGGGGCGGGCGAAGCCGGCGACGATGCGCAGCAAGGTGGTCTTGCCGCAGCCGGAATCGCCGAGCAGCGTGACGAACTCGCCGCGCGCCAGTTCGAACGAAACGGCGTCGACCGCCACTGTGCGGTCATAGGCCTTGCGCACCGCGCGCACGCCAAGATGCGGCCGGCCCATGGCGAGGGCCGGCCGATCCTGTGACCGCGTGAAGGAGGCGTCGTTCACTGCTTCAGGATGCGGCTGGCGAAGTCGCGACGGAAGGCCGCGATATCAACAGGGCGGCGCATCTGCCACAGCGTGATCTGCGAGAGGTCGACCAGGCCGTGGCCGGGAACCGCGGTGGCGCCGACCACCTTGCCGAGAACCTGCGCGGCTTCTTCGCTCGCCATGAAGTCGAGGAAGATCTTGCCCTCCACCGGGTTCGGCCCGCCGGCGACAAGGCCGCCGCCTTCCGAGACGTTCGGGGTGATGCGGCCATAGACGATTTCGACCGGCTTGCCGGAGGACTTCGTCTCGAAGCAGGTGGTGTCGAAGGTGAGACCGATGGCGACCTCACCGGCACCGGCAAGCGCCGCGCCGCCCGAGCCGCCGTCGGAATACTGGTAGACGTTCTCGTTGAGGTTCTCGACGAAAGGCCATCCGAAAGCGTCGACGAAGGTGGTGAGGATCGCCCCGCCCGTGCCGGACTTCAGCGGCGAGGGCAGCGCGATCTCCTTGGCGTAGACCGGCTTGATCAGGTCTTCCCAGGTGGTCGGCATGGGCAGCTTCTTCTGCGCCAGCCGGTCCTTGTTCACCACCATGCACATCGTGGTGGCGAAGTACTTGTTATAGAAGTCGTCGGGGTCGCGGAAGTCCGAGGCGATCTTGCTGTCCTTCGGCGCATAGGGCTCGAACACGCCGGCCTGCTTGAGCTGGTCGAGCGCGACATTGTTAACGAGATAGACCACATCCGCCTGCGGCTTGCCCTTCTCGGCGATGGCGCGCTCGGTGATCGGGCCGGTCGAGCCGGAGACGAACTTCACCTCGATGTCCGGATGCGCCTTCTTGAAGGCGGCGACCAGCGCCGTGTTGACGCTGTCGGAGGCGTTGTAGAGCAGGACCTCCCCGGCGATGGACGGCACCGCCCCAAGCGTGGCGAGGGCGGCGGCAAGCCCGAGGGCCTTCAGCGAATCGATGAGCATGGAGTTCTCCGGCGTCAGGAAAGAGCGGGATCGTGATATAAGTGTCGTTAAAGTGTGTGACGCCTGAATGAAGCCGTACTTATGACCCGAGACGCATCGCCATGAACTTCGCCCAGCTCCGTGCCTTCCAGGCCATCGCCACCCACCGCACCTTCTCGGAGGCGGCGCAGGCGCTGGGGGTGAGCCAGCCGGCCATCACCCAGCATGTGAAGGCGCTGGAGGAGGCGGTCGGCGCCCGGCTGTTCCTGCGCACCGGGGCGGGCATCGAATTGACGCCGGACGGGCGCGACCTGCTGCCCCGGGTGCGGCAGGTGATGCTGATGCTCGACGACATCGGCGCGCGCATGGATGAGGGCCGCACGCTCAATGCCGGCTATCTCGCCCTCGGCCTGTGCGCGCCCTATGTGGCGATGCCGATCCTGGAGCGGTTCACCGCGCTGCATCCGGGCATCCGCCTCGATGTGCGGCTGGCGAACTCCAGCGTGCTGCTCGACCTGGTGGCGCAGCAGCGGGTGGATATCGCCATCGCCACGCTGGAAACGCCACACCCGGATTTCGCCTGCGACCGGCTGCTCTCCCAGGAGGTGCTGGTGCTGGTGTACGAGACCCACCCCTGGTGGGGTCGCGACAAGGTCGCGGTGCGGGAACTCGCGGATCAGCGCTTCGTGCTGCGCGAGGCGGGCTCGATGACGCGGCATCTGTTCGAGGCCGCGCTTTCCCGGCACGGCATCGCGCTCGCGCCGCACCTGGTGCTCGGCAGCCGCGAAGCGGTGAAGGAAGCGGTCGCGGCAAGGATCGGCCTCGGCATCGTGCTCAACCGCGAGCTCGGCTGCGACCCGCGCCTGCATGCGGTCGCGATCGAGGGTGCGCCGGCGCGGGCCGACGAATATCTCGTCACTCGCCGCGAAACCCGCCAGCTCGGCGCCGTGGCGGCCTTCGCCGCCGTGGCGGCGTCCGGGTTCGGTATCGTCGCCTGATGGACAGATAGACGGCGGCAGACAGAGCGCGGATGAAGGCCGGCATGGCCGCCGGGATCACCGCGCAGACGATGGTGTCGAGGCTTCGAGCACGTGGCCGATATCGCCACGACGAGGGATGCAGGCGAGGCGACGCACGCTTATGCCGAGTAGGGCGTCGCCGATGTCGCGCTATATGGGTGACCACCACCTCGGCCTATCCGATGATCACCAATGGACGGCACCTGATGTCGCCGACGCCGATCCCGACATTCGACAATCCGAAGATGGCGGACAATCCGGCGATCCAGCTCTTCGGCGCCGGGCGCGAGAAACGCATCTATGCGGCGATGCCCTATACGTCGGCGCGCAGCCTCGATTTCGACGGCCATCCGTTCACGCCGCGCCTGTGGAAGGGCTGCTGTGCACGCTGCCGCTCCACCGATTCCGATCTCGACGAGGTGCTGACCGACGACAAGGGCGGGCGGATGTTCCTCTGCTCCGATACCGACCATTGCGCCAAGCGCCGTGCCGGCGCCGCGGAGATATGAGCGTGCGCCACCAACCCGTGTCGGGGCCGTTCCCGCGCGTCCCTCCTTCTGCCGGCACCCGGACCCGCAGCCGAGCCGTCCCTTCTGGCGGGGCCGGGCCTTATGCCCCAAAATTGTGCGAAGCCAAATCTGCACAGGCGGCGTGCGGAGAAGCTGGTCTGCTGTCGTCAATCTGACGCGGGAGGTCGGATACGTGGCATCGGCGGGTGGGACGGCGTGTATCAGTGGGCGGACGCCGCCCGATACACGAATGGGACGCCATGCCCGCCGAAGAGACCCTCTGGATCGCGCTGGAAGATGGCTGCCGGCTGGCGGCGCGGCTGTGGCTGCCGAAGGCGGCGGGACCTGTCCCGGCCATTCTCGAATATCTGCCCTACCGCCGGCGCGACCGTCATCGCGGCGATGACGCGATCCTGCATCCAGGGCTCGCCGCCGCCGGCTATGCCGCCATCCGCGTCGACATGCGCGGCTCCGGCGATTCCGACGGCACGATGGATGACGAATACACCCCGCAGGAATGGGCCGACGCCAATGAGGTGATCGCCTGGATCGCGGCGCAACCCTGGTGCTCGGGTTCGGTCGGCCTTATCGGGCTCTCCTGGAGCGCCTTCAACGCGCTGCAGATCGCCGCGACCCGGCCACCGGCGCTGAAGGCGGTCGTCACCACCTGCGGTACGGACGACCGCTTCGCCGACGACATGCACTACATGGGCGGCGCGCTGCTGAACGACAATCTGCAATACGGCTCCACCCTGTTCACCTGGCTGGCGACGCCGCCGGACCCGGAGATCGTCGGCCCGCGCTGGCGCGAGATGTGGCGCGCCCGCATGGAGGCGATCAGCGAACCGCCGGCGGCGCGCTGGATGCGCCATGCCGATCGCGATGCCTATTGGCGCAGCGGCTCGGTCTGCGAGAACTACGCCGACATCGAGGTGCCGGTGCTGGCGGTTGGCGGGTGGGCGGATGGCTACACCAACGCGGTGCACAGGCTGCTGTCGCACCTGCCCGGTCCGCGCAAAGGCGTCATCGGCCCCGGCGCCCACGCCTATTCGCATGTGGCGACGCCCGGGCCGGCCTTCGATTTTATCGGGCTGGTCGCCCGCTGGTTCGATCATTGGATGAAGGGCGTCGATAACGGCATCATGGCGGAGCCGATGCTCACCGCCTGGATGCAGGAATACGAGCCGCCCAAGCCGCACTATGAGATACGGCAAGGGCGCTGGGTGGCCGAGGCCACGTGGCCAAGCGCCAATGTCGCGCCGCGCACGCTGCACCTTGGCACCGACGGCCTCGCCGCCACACCCGCCGCGCCCTTTGCGGCAACGGTAAAATCACCGGGCACGGTCGGGCTCGCCTCGGGCGAATGGTGCCCCTATGGCTGGGGTCCCGACATGCCGGGCGACCAGCGCGAGGACGACGCCGGCTCCGCCTGCTTCGACAGCGCCCCGCTTGACGAGGCTGCCGAGATCCTCGGCCGGCCGGAGGTGACGCTGACCCTCAAGGTCGACCGGGAGGAGGCGATCCTCGCCATTCGCCTCAACAGTGTCGCGCCGGACGGCACCAGTGCGCGCATTACCTATGGCCTCCTCAACCTCGCCCATCGCGACGGCTTCGCCGCCGGCAGGCCGCTGGTACCGGGCGAGAGCGTCGAGGTCACGGTGCCGCTCAAGGTCGTGGGCTATCGGGTTCCCCCAGGCCACCGGCTGCGCCTCGCCGTCTCCACCCAGTACTGGCCGCTGGCCATGCCGTTGCCGGTCGTGGCGACCGTCACCTTGCAGGGCGGGACCGTCACCGTTCCGGTGCGGCGCGGCCATGGGCCGCCCCCACCTGATCTCGGCGCGGCCTGGTCGCCGCCACCGCTCGAGACCGAGGTGATCGAGGCTCCCGCACGCGGCCGGCTGAAGGTCACGCACGAACTGGCGACCGGCACGGCGACGGTCGAGGTGGTGCGCAATCTCGGCGCGATCCGCATCCGGGAGACCGGGCTGGAGCTGCGCGCGCTCGGGCGCGAGACCTACACGACCCGGCGCGACGACCCGTCCGCCGCCCGCTCCTTCGCCGCGCGCACGGCCGAGTTCATCCGCGGCGAGTGGCAGGTGCGCATCGAGACCCGCAGCACGCTGGCCGCGACGCCGACCGGCTGGCGCCTCCATGCCGAATACGAGGCGTTCGACCGGGACGAGCGCATCTTCGCCCGCGAGTGGGCCATCGAGACGCCGCGTGCCGGCGCCTCGGGGAGCGCCGAGCGATGAGCCTCGCCGACTTCCTGACCAGCCGCTGGGAGGACATCCTCGCCGTTTCGTGGTGGCATTTGCGGCTGTCGCTGATGGCGGTAGGTCTCGCGCTTCTCATCGGTCTTCCGCTCGGCATCATCAGCCACATGAACCGGCTCGCCGCGGCCCTCGTGCTGAACACGGTCAGCGTCATCTACACCGTGCCGACGCTGGCGCTGTTCGGGCTTATGATTCCCCTGCTCGGCATTGGCGTCATTCCCGCCATCGTCGCGGTGGTGCTCTATTCGCTGCTGCCGGTGGTGCAGAACACCTATACCGGCCTCGCCAATATCGACCCCAATCTGCGCGAGGTGGCGGTCGGCATCGGCATGGGCCGGCTGACGCGGCTTTTTCGGGTCGAACTACCGCTGGCGCTGCCGGTGATCTTCGCCGGGCTGCGGGTGGCGGTGGTGAACGCTATCGGCATGGTCACGCTCGCCTCGCTGATCGCCGCCGGCGGGCTCGGCGACTTCATCTTCCGCGGCATCTCCATCATGTCGTGGAATCTCGTCCTCGCCGGCAGCGTGCCGGTGCTGGCGATGGCGCTGGGGGCCGACTATTTGCTGAAGCTCGCCGAGCAGCACCTCTCCCGCTCCCGCGAGGTGGCGGCGCCATGAGCTTCGCGGAATATATCGACGTCTTCGGCGACAACATCCTGTTTCTGCTGGAACAGCACGTCATCCTGTTCGCCATAGCGCTTTCCGCCGCCATTGTGCTGGGCGTCGTGCTCGGCACGCTGGTGCATCGCTTCAAGCGCCTCGACACGCTGATCGTACCGGTCGTGAACGTGCTGCAGGCCTGCCCGGAAATCGTACTGCTGGCACTGGCGATCCCGTTTCTCGGCATCGGCATTTCCGGGGCGCTCATCCCGCTCTTCGTGAAGGGCGTGCTGCCCATCCTGCGCAACACGGCGAGCGGCTTCGCCTCGATCGACCCGCGCCTGCTGGAGGCGGCGCGGGGCATGGGAATGTCGCCGGCGCAGATCCTGCTGCGGGTCGAGGTGCCGGCCATCTTGCCCATCGTCATCGCCGGCGTGCGCATCTCGGCGGTGATGCTGGTCTCGGTGCTGACGCTGACCGCCTATATCGGCGTCGACAGCCTGGGCACGCTCATTTTGCAGGGCATTTCCCGGATGGACACGACGCCGCTGCTGATCGGCTCCGGCCTTACCGCGCTGCTGGCCATCACCGTCAACTACCTGCTGTTCGGGCTGGAGCGTCTGGCCAGCCGGCGCGTATCATAGGAGGCGCGCCGATGGCGCTCCAGGTCGAGTTCCGCGATGTCACGAAGGCCTTCCCCGGCACGCCGCCGGCGGTGGATCGCCTGTCGCTGACGGTCGAGGCCGGTACCATCCTCGCACTGGTCGGCCCCTCCGGCTGCGGCAAGACCACGACGATGAAGATGGTCAACCGGCTGATCGAGCCGTCGAGCGGCGACATCGTGCTTGGCGACACGCCGATCTCGCGGATGCCGGTGAAAGAACTGCGGCGGATGATCGGCTACGTCATCCAGTATGTCGGCCTGTTCCCGCATATGAGCGTGGCGGAGAACATCGCCATCGTTCCCCGCCTGCTGGGCTGGAACAAGCCCCGCATCGACGCGCGCGTCGACGAATTGCTCACCCTGGTCGGCCTGGTGCCGCAGACCCATCGTGCCCGCTACCCGCGCAACCTCTCCGGCGGCCAGCAGCAGCGCGTGGGCGTCGCCCGTGCGCTCGCCGCCGATCCGCCGGTGCTTCTCATGGACGAGCCCTTCGGCGCACTCGACCCGATCACCCGCGTGCGGGTGCAGGACAAGTTGCTGGCGATCCAGGGCAAGGTGCGCAAGACCATTATCATCGTCACCCACGACATGGACGAGGCGATCCGCCTCGGCGACAAGGTCGCCGTGCTGCGCGCGGGGCGGCTGGTGCAGCATGAGGCGCCGGTCGATATATTGCGTCACCCGAAGGACGCTTTCGTCGCGGAGCTGATCGGTCACGACCGGCTGGTGAAGCTGCTCAGCACGCTCTCCGTCGCCTCTGTCATGAGCGCGGACGCCGCCCCGGCCGACACGCCTTCCATCAATCGCGCGGCGACGCTGGAGGGCGCCTTCCTGCGCATGCTCGACACCGGCAGCGACGCGCTTGCGGTGGAGGGCGGCGGCAGCCTGCACATCCGCGATCTCCTGCGCGTCAGCACGGGCTGAGGGGCGCGACGATGCACCATTCCGCAGCCCCGCACGAGGTGGAGTGCCAGCGCAACATCTGGATTCCCATGCCCGACGGTGTGCGCCTCGCCGCGCGGCTGTGGCGGCCGGCGGGCCTCGCAGGGCCGGTGCCGGCGGTCGTCGAATACATTCCCTACCGCAAGTCCGACGGGATGGCCGCGCGGGACGCCCAGGTCCACCCCTTCTTCGCCGCCCATGGCTATGCCGCACTGCGTATCGACATTCGCGGCTCCGGCGATTCCGAGGGACTGCTGGCGGACGAATACACGCCGCAGGAACAGGCCGACGCCCTCGCGGCGCTGGAATGGATCGCGGCCCAGCCCTGGTGCGACGGCCGCATCGGCATGATGGGTATCTCCTGGGGCGGCTTCAACGCGCTGCAGGTCGCCGCGCTGCGCCCGCCGCAGTTAAAGGCCATCATCACGGTGGGCTCGACCGATGACCGCTATGCCGATGACGTCCACTACATGGGCGGCTGCCCGCTGAGCGCCAATCTCACCTGGTCGCAGACCTTCTTCGCCGACCTCTCCCGCCCGCAGGACCCCGACGTGGTAGGGGAGCGCTGGCGCGATATGTGGCTGGAGCGGGTCGACCGTGCCGCGCTGTTCATTGCCGAATGGACCCGCCACCCCTTGCGCGACGCCTATTGGCGGCACGGTTCGGTCCGCGAGGATTATTCCCGCATCGAGGTGCCGGTGCTGGCGGTCGGCGGCTGGGCGGATTCCTACACCAACGCCGTGCCGCGCCTCGTCGCCGGGCTTCCCGGCATGCGCCGGGGGTTGATCGGCCCGTGGGGGCATGACTATCCCCATCTCGCCGTGCCCGGCCCGCAGATCGACTTCCTCGGCGAGTGCCTGCGCTGGTGGGACCGCTGGCTGAAGGGTCGCGACACCGCGGTGGAGAGTGAACCGCTGCTGCGCGTCTGGCTGCAGCACGAACTGCCGGCCGATCCCGCCCATGTCGAGCGCCCCGGAAGCTGGGTTGGCTTCGACAGCTGGCCCTCGCCGGATGTGAGCGAGCAGGCGTTGTTCCTCGGCACCGCCAAACTTGAACCGTCACCACCACAGCCTGTGGAACTCCGCCATCTGAGCCCGCTCGACAGTGGCTTCGGTGCCGGCGAGTGGTGCGCCTATGGCGTTGCCGCCGACCAGCCGACCGACCAGCGCGAGGATGACGCCCGCTCGCTCTGCTTCGACACGCCGCCGCTGGAAGAAGACCTCTCGGTCATCGGCCAGCCGGTTTTGCGGCTTGAGCTGGCAGTGGATCGGCCGCGCGCCATGGTCGCGGTACGACTGAACGACATCGCTCCCGATGGATCGTCGGCGCGGGTGAGCTACGGGCTGCTCAACCTCAACCATGTCGAGGGACACGACCGCTTCGTTACGCTGGAACCGGGGCGCCCCTATACGGTCGCGATCGCGCTGAACGACATAGGACATCGCTTCAAGGCCGGTCATCGCCTGCGCGTTGCCGTCTCCACCTCCTACTGGCCGACGGCGTGGCCCTCACCCGAGGCCGCAATGCTGAGCGTCTTCACCGGGACGAGCCGGCTTGAACTCCCGGTCTGGCAGCCGGGAGCGCACTCGCGCATCCTGCCGGACATGGACGCGCCGGTACTGCCCACGCCCGATCCGCGCGAGACGCTGCGCGCCGGGAGCTTCCGCCGGGAGCATTCCAGCGAACTTGTCTCCGGCACCCGGCGCATGCACGTCCAGCTCGACTATGGCGAGGAGCGCATCAAGGCGAGCGGCATGGTGATCGGCCGGATCAATGACGAGACCTATGAGGTCGTGGCCGGCGATCCGCTCTCGGCCTGCATCGAGACCGGCTGGATCATGACCATGGTGCGCGGCGACTGGTCGATCCGCACCGAGAGCCTCGCCCGCATGACCGGCGATGCCGACAGTTTCCACATCACCGCGAGGCTCGACCTATTCGAAGGGGACGCTCTCGCCAGGACAAGAACCTGGGACGTCACGATCCCGAGGGAAGGCACCAGCAACCACGACGCGGACAACAGCGTCGCTCATCCAGAGGAACTGAACGCATGAACCGGCTCTTCACCCGTCGCGCCGTCTGCGCCGCCGCTGCGGCGACGCTGGCGCTCGCCGCCGTCGCCACTCCCCGTGCCCAGGCCGAGACCCCGATCAAGATCGGCTGGCCCAACATCACCGAGCAGGCCATGCTCGGCATCATGGCCGCGCTGGTCATCGAGAAGAAGCTCGGCCTGCCGGTGGAGCGCTTCCCCAATCTCGGCGGCACCGGCATCGCCCAGCAGGCGATCCTCTCCGGCGCCATCGACGTGCTGCCGGACTACACCGGCGACGCGCTGGCCAACGTGCTGAAGAAGGACCCCATCACAGACCCGAAGAAGGCCTATGAGGTCGTCCACGATGCCTACAAGGACCAGTACAAGATCACCTGGCTCGCCCCGACCAGCTTCAACAACACCTATGCGCTGGCACTGAAGGCGGACAAGGCCAAGGAACTGAACATCAAGACTATCTCGGACCTTGCCTCGCAGGCGCCCAATTGGACGCTCGGCTCCTCGGTGGAGTTCGCCGCCCGCCCGCTCGACGGCTATCCCGGCATGAGCAAGCACTACGGCTACAAGTTCGGCTCGATCAAGCCGATGGAGATCGGCCTGATGTACACGGCGGTCGACAGCGGCTCGGTCGATGTCATCGTCGCCTTCGCCACCGATGCTCGCATCGGCAAAGTGGGCCTTGCCGTGCTGGACGACGACAAGCTGTTCTTCCCTGCCTACAACGCCGCCATCACCGTGCGCGACGACGTGCTCGCCAGGCACCCGGAGATTGGCCCGGCCATCGAGGCGGTGACCAACTCGCTCGACACCGAGACCCAGATCAAGCTGAACGGACAGGCCGATATTGACGGCCTCGACATTGAGAAGGTCGCCGAGATCTACCTGAAGGACAAGGGCTTCATCCCGAAGTGAGGTGAGGCTCCCGGCGGGAGCCTGAGCCCTACAAACCACCGGGCCGGGGCGGCAGGACCCCGGCATTCGCCATCAAGGGAACACCCCATGTCCGACAGCCTGCGCATCGCCATCGCCCAGAACGGGACGCCGCCGGAGAGCCATGACGAGGCGCTCGCCCTGCTGGAGCACGCGGTCGCCGGGGCGCCGGAAGCCGATCTCATCGTGCTGCCGGAACTCGCCTTGTGCGGTTATGGCGAGGCGGCACGCGTGCACCGCCTCGCCGTGGCACAGGATTCGCCCGTCATCGCCCAGGTGCGTGACCTGGCCCGGCGCGCGGCGAAAGGGTTCGTCCTCGGCCATGCCGAAGCGGCGGACGGCGTGCTGTACAATGCCGCCCTCGCCATCGGCCCGGACGGCGACATCCGCGGCAATTACCGCAAGGTGAACCTCTGGGGTTCGTACGAGCGCGGCCTGTTCACTCCCGGCATGCCCTCGCCGGTGATGGCGTGGGGCGGCCTGAAGCTCGGCCTGCTGATTTGCTACGATCTCGAATTCGCCGAGGCGGCCCGCGATCTGGTTCTGCGCGGCGCCGATACGCTCGTCGTCATCAGCGCGACCAGCCGACCCTACAGCGTGGTGCCGGAGATGCTCGTGCCGGCGCGCGGCTACGAGAATGGCTGCCACGTCGTCTATGCCAATGCCGTGGGGCGGGACGCGGCGTTCAACTTCATCGGCATGAGCCGCATCACCGCGCCGGACGGGTCGGTGCTGGCGGCCGCGACCTCGGAGGGCCCGGCGCTGATCGCGGCGGAGGTGAAGCGCTCCACCGTGGAGGAATGGCGCGCCGGCCATGACTATCTCGCCGACCGCCGGCCGGATCTGTACCGGCTAGGCTGAGGCACCCTGTCATCCCGGCCGAAGCGCCGCGAAGAGCCGCGATCGCCCAGCATTTCCCGCAGACGATCCCGGATCGGCCCTGCGGCCGTCCGGGACGACGTCGTCCTTCCCGCTCAGATCAGGCCCTGTTCCTTAAGAAAGCCGGCCGCCACCTCCTCGACGGACTTCTTGTCGACGTCGATCGAGGCGTTGAGCCGGGCCATGGTCTGGTCGTCCAGCTTGGCGGAGAGGCCGTTCAGGATGTCGGCGAGCTGCGGGTTGGCGTCCAGCACCTCCTTGCGGACCACCGGCGTCATCGCATAGGTCGGGAAATAGCCCTTGTCGTCCTTCAGCACCACGAAGTCGAAGGCGGGGATGCGCCCGTCGGTGGCGAAGACGAGGCCGACATCGACCTGCCCGTCCTTCAGCGCCTGATAGACGATGCCGGTATCCATGCGCTTGACGTTCGGGCGCCCGAAGCTGAATCCGTAGCTCTCTTCCAATGGCTTGAGCCCGTCCGGCCGGGCATAGAATTCGGCGTTCGAGCCGAAGCTCAGCGTCTCGCCGCCATTGATCTTCGCGGCGAGGTCCGAGATCGAGGCGATGCCCTTCGCCTTGGCATCGGCTGCGCGCATGGCGAAGGCGTATGTGTTGTTGGCCTGGGACGGGTTGAGCCAGACCAGGCCCTTGGGAGCGTCAAGCTCCTTCACCTTGGCGTAGGTCGCGGCGGCGTCGAGCTTGTCGGTCACCTTGTTGAAGGTGATGAGCGAGGTGCCGGTATATTCCCAATACACGTCGATCTGGCCGTTCTCCTGCGCCTGGCGCAGCGGCGCGGTGCCGAGGCCGGCACGCTTGTCGACGTCGAAGCCCTTGGCCTTGAGCAGTTGGGCGGTCATGGCCGCCATGAGCTGCTGTTCGGTGTAGTTCTTGCCGCCGACCACGAGGGTGGCGGCACTGGCCGCACTGAGACTGCCAAGGATGACAGCGGCGAATGCCGCAGCTTTCAGGAAACGCATCTTGTTCTCCTCTGGATGTTGTTATCGCAAGGGGTTGACACCGCGTGGCACCAGCCAGAACTGCAATTGCCCGACGACGAGATCGACGCCGACGGCGAGCAATGCGGTGGGGATCGCGCCCGCCAGCAGGAGGCCGGTGTCCATCAAGTCGATGCCGGTGAAGATCAGCTCGCCCAGCCCGCCGCCGCCGATGAGGAAGGCGAGCGGCACGGTGCCGACATTGATGGCCAGCGCCGTGCGGATGCCGGCGGCGATGACGAACAGCGCATTGGGAAGCTCGACCTGGAAAAGGATCTGCCGATTGGTCATTCCCATGCCCCGCGCCGCCTCCACCAGCGCCGGCGGCACGGCGCGCAGACCGGCGACAGTGTTGAGGACGATGGGCAGCAGCGTCAGCACGGCCAGCCCGAAGATCGCCGGCGGTGCCCCGAGCCCGAGCACCGTCATCGCCAAGGCGAGAATGGCCAGCGTCGGGATGGTGGTGCCGAGATTGATGATCTGGGCGAGCAGCGGCCCGAACAGTCCGAGGCTGCGTCGGGCAAGGAGAATGCCGATCGGGATGCCGGTGACGATGGCGATCGCGCCCGAGATGGCGACCAGCTCCAGATGCTGGAGGGTGAGGAAGCTGATATCCTCGCGATAGAGCATCATCGCGCTCAGCGTGCCGCTGGCGTTCGCCCATACGCCGAGGACGAAGACCAGGCCGAGCAGCGCGAGGCGCCACAAGGTCGCCAGTGCCGCCATCGGGTGTGCGGTGCGGGTGCCCTCCATCACCTGTCCCGATAGGTTGCACCCAGAAGATGGGTGATGCCGCGCTGGGTGATGTAGCCCTGATAGACGCCGGAAGCGTCGACGCAGGCGAGCCAGGACTGATCGTTGGTGAACATGCGCGACACCGCATTGCGCAGATTGTCGTCGATGTCGATCACGCTCGGAAGCTTCTCGAAATGATCGCCGACCACGCCCTTCTTGCCGCGCAGCGCCTCCAGCCGGACAAACCCGCGCGCCCGCCCCTGCGGGCCGACCATCACCACCGAGATGTGGCCGTGGCTCTCCATCAGCGCGATCGCGGTTTCCACCGCATCCTGTGCCGTCACGCGCGGTGGATTCTCCGCCATGGCGTCCCGCACCGCGATCAGGCGCAGCCGCTTGAGGGTGCGGTCGGCCCCCACGAAATCGGCGACGAAGCTGTCGATCGGATGTGCCAGAATATTGTCGGGCGTATCGTACTGCACCAGCCGGCCGGCTTTGAAGATGGCGATGCGCGAGGCCATCTTCACCGCCTCGTCGATGTCGTGGCTGACGAAGATCACCGTCTTCTTCAGCGCCGCCTGCAGCTTCATGAACTCGTCCTGGATCACCTCGCGGTTGATCGGGTCGATGGCGCCGAAGGGCTCGTCCATGAGCAGCACCGGTGGATCGGCCGCCAGCGCGCGGATGACGCCGATGCGCTGCTGCTGGCCGCCGGAAAGTTCCTTCGGGTAGCGCCGGGCGTAGGCGGCGGGCTCGAGATTGACCATTTCCAGCAGTTCAGCGGCGCGTTTGCGCGAAGCCTTGCGGTCATGGCCGAGCATGTCGGGCACCACGCAGATATTGTCCTCGACCGTCTTGTTGGGAAACAGGCCGATCTGCTGGATGACATAACCGATGGAGCGGCGCAGTTGCACTGCGTCGACCTCGGTCACATCCTTGCCGTCGATGAAGATGCGCCCGCCGGACGGTTCGATCAGGCGATTGACCATCTTCATCGTCGTCGTCTTGCCGCAGCCCGATGGACCGAGCAGCACACAGACCTCGCCGGCGCCGACCTCCATGCTGACATTGTCGACGGCGGTGGTGGCACCGAATATCTTGGTGAGATTCTTGAGCCGGATCATGTCGCCTCCGCTGTCAGGATTGCCGCAGCCCAACGGGCGTGAGGCGCCGCTGCAGCAGGAGAAGGCCGAGATCGGCGAGGATGGCGAGCACGCTGACCGCGATCGCGCCGGTGATGAGCTGGCGCGGATCGGTCTGCGAAATGCCGCGCGAGATGAACACGCCGAGCCCGCCGGCGCCGATATAGGTCGCGATGGTGGCGATGGCGATGTTGAGCACCACCGCGTTGCGCACGCCATTGACGATGACCGGCAGCGCGACCGGCAGTTCCACCTCGCGCAGGCGCTGGAACGCGGTCATCCCCATGCCGCGCGCGGCCTCGCGCAGCGCCGGGTCGATGTTCATTATGGCGGTATAGGTATTCCGGATGATCGGCAGTTGCGCGTAGAAGACAAGGGCGATCACCGCCGGCAGATAGCCGATGCCCTGGCCGATCGGCGACAGCACCGGGATGAGCAGGCCGAAGAAGGCGATGGACGGGATCGTCATGATGATCGCGGCAACATAGAGCACACGGTCGGCCGCGACGCGGCTCTGGGTGATGAGGATGCCGATCGGCACGCCCGTGAGCACCGCGACGCTGACCGCCACGCCGACAAGCGAGATGTGCTCCCAGCCGCGCGCCACGATCTGCGACCAGTTGGCGATGGCAAAGTTCAACGTTTCCAACGGCGTTGCTTTCCAAATGAGCGCCCGACCCCGCATCCGGTGGATGCCTTGCTGGAACACCTCTACTGATGCACGGGCAAGGGGCGGCTTTCGTAGCGTTTTCGACATCGGGGAATAGGAATCCGACATCGCCCGGATTCCCCCGGTAAAATCCGCCGCCGGCAATTCTGCAACCGAGGCCTTAGCTCGGGCCTTAGCTCGGGCCTTGGCCGCCCAAGGTGGCGCAGGCGCGGCACCGGCTCTCCTTGCCAAGACGCATGTCGTGTTTCTGATTGCGCTCGTCGCAAAGCGGTGGGTGCCCGGCGTGCACTCGCTGCAAGGATTGATAAATGGCGGGTCCGGGTCAATGCGTCCTCGGCCGTCCCGAGGCGACATCATGAACGTCCAGACCTTCATCCACGATCTGCGCCATGCCGACCTGCCGCCACCCGTCGCGGCGCTGGCGCGGCGCTGCCTGCTCGATCTCGTCGGCGTCGCCGCCAGCGGCCGGCGCACCGATCTCGCGCGGATCGTCACCGATCACGCCGCCCGCCAGTTCGGCGCCGGCGAAGGGCGCGGCGCGCGCATGATCTTCGACGGACGGCGGGTCTCGCCGGCCGGGGCCGCCTATGTCGGCGCCTCGCTGATCGACTCGTTCGACGCCCATGACGGCCACGCCCTCACCAAGGGTCATGCCGGCGTCGCCATCCTGCCGGCGCTGCTCGCCTTCTGGGAGGCGGAGGATCTCGCCCTCGACGACCGCGAGGTGCTGACCTCGATCGTCATCGGCTATGAGATCGCCACGAGGGCGGGCATCGCGCTGCATGCCAGCGCCTGCGACTACCACACCTCCGGCGCCTGGAACGCGCTGGCCTGCGCGGCGCTTGGCGCCCGGCTGTTGAAGCTCTCCCCGGCGCAGACCCGGGAGGCGCTCGGCACCGCCGAATATCACGGCCCGCGCAGCCAGATGATGCGCTGCATCGACCACCCCACCATGCTGAAGGACGGCTCGGGCTGGGGGGCGCTCGCCGGCGTCTCCGCCGCCTATCTCGCCGCCGACGGCTTCACCGGCGCGCCGGCGCTCACCATGGAAGCGCCCGGGCAGCAGGCGCTGTGGGGCGATCTCGGCACGCGCTGGTATATTCTCGAACAGTATTTCAAGCCCTATCCGGTCTGTCGCTGGGCGCAGCCGGCGGTGGAGGCCGCGCGCCGGCTGATGGCGGCGCACGGGCTGACCGGCGCCGACATCGCCGAGGTCGAGGTCCGCAGCTTCGCCGAGGCGGTGCGCCTCGCCTCCGCCCGTCCCGCCACCACCGAGGAAGCGCAATACAGCCTGCCGTTTCCGCTGGCCGCGATGATCGTGCGCGGGCGCCTGGGTGCCGACGAAATCACCGGCGCCGGCCTGCACGACGCCGCGGTGCTGGACCTCTCCGCCTCCATTCGCCTGACCGAAGACCCCGACATCTGCGCCCGCTTCCCGGCGGAGCGCTTCGCGGTGGTCTCGCTCGGCACCCGGGACGGTCGGCACGTCACCTCGGAATGGACGCAGGCCGATGGCGGACCGGCCAATCCACTCCCGGACGACGAGATTTCGGCCAAGTTCCAGGCCCTTGCTGGTCAGCTCGGCGACAACCGCCGCCAGGCGATCGAGACGCTGATCACCGAGATGGGCACCGGCGAGATGGGCACCGGAAAGCCGGCCGCGGACCTCGCCGAACTCGTGCTGGCACCGATCGGAGAGGCGGCATGAGCGTCGATCGTCGCTCCGTTGCCGACAAGAAACTCACCGTCCAAGGCCATGCCCAGCTCCTTGTCGTCGGCGCCGGCGCCGCCGGCCTCGCCGCGGCGATCGAAGGGGCACGGCGTGGCCTGTCGGTAGTGCTGCTGGACGAGAACCCGGTGCCGTTCGAGACCATGGGCGAGAGCGTGCCATTGCATTTCGGTGGGCGCGTCGGCGGCGTGGCGCGCAATCGCAACGCCATGATGGAGGCGATGCTGGAGAGCGCGCCCGACCTCGCCACCGCGTTCGAACTGGGCGTGGATGTACGGCTCGGCACGGCGTGCTGGGGCCTTTACGTCAATGGTGCGAATCTCGGCTGGATGCCGGCGCCGCTCGCCGGCCTCGCCGACGAGGAAGGCGGCACGCATCTCGTCAGCTTCGAACGCGCCATCGTCGCCACCGGCCGGCGCGACATGGGACTGGCCTTCCCCGGCTGGGAGCAGCCGGGCGTGATGGGGGCCACCGCCGCGGTGCAACTCGCCACGCGCTATGGCGCGCTGGAAGGCACCCGCGCGGTCGTGCTGGGAACCACGGCGGAAGCGCTGCTGGCGGCGCTGACCCTTCAGGCCCGCGGAATAACGGTGGCTGCCGTGATCGAGCAGGCAACCGCGCCGGTCGGCCCGGCCGATCTCGTCGCCGACCTCCGCAAGAGCGGAATCGAGCTGCGCTGCGGCGAGGTGGTGCGCGCGGTCGACACCGATCTCAACGGCGTATGCGGCGTGGCGACACGTTCGGGTCCGCTTGCGTGCGACCTCGTCGTGCTCGGCATCGGCGCCGTGCCGATGGTCGACCTCCTCGATGCCGCCGGCTGCGAACTGGCCTTCCACGCTGCGCGCGGCGGCTACACCCCGATGCTCGACGCGGCGGGGCGCACCAGCGTGGACATCATCCAGGCGGTGGGCGACTGCGCCGGCATCTGGCCCGCCAAAAGCCGTGATGCCGCCATCGCCGAAGCCGAAGCTCGCCAGGCCGTGGCGGCGGCCGCCGCCGCGCTGGGCATGGCGGGAGAAGCCCGGCCACCAGCCCCCCCGCCCGGCGACGCCCCCCCCGCCGAGGCGCCCTACGACATCAGCGCCTACCGCCAGGACTGGGTCCGCGCCAGCGTGATCGAGGCGACAGGCGAGCCCTATATCTGCCAGTGCGAGGAGGTCACCGCCTGCGAGATCCTTGACGTGCGCCCGCCGCGCTATCTCGACTGGCAGGGCGCGGACCATCGCCGGCGCAACCTCGCGACGCTGCTGGGAGAGGAACCACCCAATCCCGATCAGATCAAGCGCCTTACCCGCGCCGGCATGGGGCCGTGCCAGGGACGGCGCTGCCGCGAGCAGGTGCAGGCCCTGCTCGCGCTGCAGGCCGCCGTGCCGCTCGGCGCCGTGCCGCTCGCGGGCTATCGCGCCCCGGTCCGCCCGCTGCCGCTCAAGGCCGCCGCGCCGCAGGCCGAAGACGCGGCCTTCGGCGAGCAGTGGGACTCCTGGTTCGGCATGCCGCGGCAATGGGTGCCGTTCTGGGATGTCGAGGACGACTACACCGTTGCCGGCCTTGCCGTGGAAAAGCCCCATGCCAGCGAATGATCTCACGCAACCGGACGGCGCCAGGGGGGCGTCGGTCGTCGTGGTCGGTGGTGGCGTCACCGGGCTCAGCGCGGCCTGGTGGCTGGCGCGGGCCGGCGTCGATGTTGTCGTGATCGAGAAGGGCATCGTCGGCTGGGAGGCCTCGGGCCGCAACGGTGGCGGCTGCTCGCACCATCACTCGCCACTTTTCGCCGAGGAGCAGCGGCTCTGGCCGCTGATGGACGAGATGCTCGGCCACCCCACCGAGTTCCAGGCCAACCGCGTGCGCATCGCGCTCAACGAGAAGCAGCTGGCGCTGTACAGCCGGGCGGTGGTCAATGCCCGCCACCAGGGCTTCTGCATCGACGAGATCGACGCGAAGCAGGTGCGCGAGCTTGTGCCGCTCGCCGGCGACAATGTGCTCGCCGGCCATTTCTACCATTTCGGCGGGCACGCCAACCCGCACCGTACCGTGCAGGCCTTCGCCTGGGCGCTGCAGGACCTTGGCGGACGGGTCATGCAGCACACCACCGTGACCGGATTCACTCGCGAAGGTGGCAAGGTGATCGCGGTGGAAACCGACAAGGGCCGCTTCGGCTGCGACCACCTCGTGCTCGCCGCCGGCCCGCAGACCGGCCGGCTGGCGGCGATGCTCGACGTCGACATCCCGCTGAAGGTCGCCCGCGCCGAGATGATCGTCACCGAGGCGCTGCCGCTGATGCCGATCGGCGGCGTCGACGGCAACGGCCTCTATGGCCGGCAGACCTTGCGCGGCAACCTCGCCTATGGCGGCGGACCGCATGAATGGGTGGAGACCGAGGAACTGCCGGGCGGCGCCCGCCCGTCGACGCCGCTGATGCAGAACATCGCCAAGCGGGTGGCCGAGCTGCTGCCGCTGGCCGGCCATGCAAGGATCATCCGCTCCTGGGCCGGCCTGATCGAGAACACGCCGGACGGGCGGCCGGTGATCGACCGCGCGGAAGGCTGGGACAACCTCACCGTCGCCACGCTGTCGGGGGTCGGCTTCGGCCTGTCGCCGGCCAGCGGGCGTGCCATCCAGCAGTTGGTGACGGACGGTGCGTGCTCCTTCGCCGACTTGTCGACGCTCCGCCTCCGGCGTTTTGCCCATCTGGAACCGGACTGGGCCGCGCTGCAGGGCTGGCAGTCGCTGGCGATGGCAACCTGAAACCCGGTCCATCGACGGCGCGCATGTCGGTTTCGTTGCCTTGATGACGGTTTTGAGCCATTCTAAAGGCCTGTCCTCCGTCCCCGGTGCCGGCATGTTCTACGACTCGGTCGCAGAGCCACTGACGTTCAGCTTCCTGCTGATCGAAAACCTCTCGATGATGAGCCTTTCCTCCGCCATCGAGCCGCTGCGATCGGCCAACCGGCTGATCGGGCGCGAGGCGTTTCGCTGGCGGCTGTGCAGCGTCGATGGCGAACCGGTCACGGCCTCCAACGGCATCCGCCTCGATGCCGCGCCGGTCGAGCAGGCGCTGGATGGCTCGCATGCCATCTTCGTCTGCGGCGGCATGCGGATCGCCCCGACGGACGTGAAGCGCTACCTCGCGGTGCTGCGCGGCGCGACGCGGCGGGGAATCGCGGTGGGCTCGCTCTCCACCGGCAGCTATCTCCTCGCCTGGGCCGGGCTGCTCGACGGCTATCGCTGCACCATCCATTGGGAGAATGGCGCCGCCTTCGAGGAGGATTTCCCGAAGGTGATCGCCACCGGCAAGATCTACGAGATCGACCGTGACCGGATGACCTGTTCCGGCGGCACGGCGGCGATGGACATGATGCTCCACGTCATCGCCGACCGCTATGATCCCGACCTCGCCCAGAGGGTCGCCAACCAGTTTCACCACGAGCGCATCCGCGACGCCAATGACGAGCAGCGCGGCGGCCGGCTGCGGCGGGTCGGCAGCCTTCCGGCCCCGCTCCAGCGCACCGTGCACACCATGCAGCGCAATCTGGAGACGACGGTCAGCGTCGGCGAACTGGCGAGGGCGGCGGGACTGAGCCCGCGCCAGCTGGAACGGCTGTTCAACCAGCATCTCGGCATGACGCCGGCACGCTACTACCTCTCGCTTCGCGTCGATCGCGCGCGCGAATTGCTCATCTACACCAACCAGCCGATCCTGGAGATCGCCGTCGCCGTCGGCTTTGCCTCGACCTCGCATCTCGGCCAATGGTTCAAGCGCATCTACGGCATGCGCCCGAGCGAGCTGCGCGAGCGCGCGGGTCGGCGCCAGCTCGGCCAGATGGTGCAGCGAGGCGACGTCGCCTCCCTTTCACCCGCTGTCGCATTCGGGACGGACGCGCCGGCCAAACAGTAGGATAGTTGCCATCGTCGCATGCCGGGAGCCGACGATGAGCGCGCGTGATAAAGTGGCCGAACTGATGGCGCAGTACCGGGCGGGCTTCAGCCTGCCGGGGCCGCTCTACTACGATGGCGATCTCTTCGATTTCGAGATGAAGGCCATCTTCGGGACGCAGTGGCTCTTTGCCTGCAATGAGTGCGAGGTGAAGGAGCCGGGCGACTATCTCACCCTCGAACTGGGACGCAACTCCATCATCATCGTGCGCGATGACAATGGCGAGGTGCAGGCCTTTCACAACACCTGCCGGCACCGCGGCTCGCGCATCTGCCAGGAGCACAAGGGCACGGTCGGGCGGCTGGTCTGCCCCTATCACCAGTGGACCTATGATCTCGACGGCACGCTGCTCTCCGCCACCCAGATGCCGGACGATTTCGATCCGCGGCGCTATTCGCTCAAGCCCGTGCATGCCGCCAACGTTGCCGGCCTCATCTATATCTGCCTCGCCGAGAACCCACCCGATCTCGACCATTTCAAGCGGACCGTGACGCCCTACATCGCCCCGCATCAGCCGGCGCGCACCAAGGTGGCGTTCGAATCGGTGCTGATCGAGAAGGCGAACTGGAAACTCGTCATCGAGAACAACCGCGAGTGCTACCACTGCGCCGGCAATCACCCGGAACTGCTGGTCTCACTGGTCGAGGCGGCGCTGCCCAGCGACACCCGCACCCACTGGTTCAGCGAATTGATGAAGCGCAAGGCGGGCGAATGGGACGCGCTTGGCCTGCCGCACCGTCCGGCCGATGGCGGCATCGAATTCCGCTGCATCCGCCTGCCCTTCAACGAGGGCGTGACCTCGATGACCATGGACGGCAAGCCGGCCTGCAAGAAGCTGGTGGGCGACCTCACCGAGCGCGATCTCGGCTCTGTGCGCATGTTCCACGTGCCGAATAACTGGAACCACTTCCTGTCCGACCATATCATCCATTTCCGCGTGCTGCCGCGCGGGCCGATGGAGACCGAGGTGCGCACCACCTGGCTGGTGCATGAGGACGCGATCGAGGGCTGGGACTATGATGTCCAGCGGCTCGCCGAAGTGTGGCAGATCACCAACCAGCAGGACCAGCACCTGGCCGAGCAGAACTTCCTCGGCGTGCAGTCGGACGCCTATGAGCCCGGCCCCTATTCGCCTGCCGGCGAGTTCATGATCCTCGACTTCAATCGCTGGTACATGTCCACGATGGCCGAGCACCTGCCGCCGGGCGCGCCCGGGCTCCGGGTGGCGGCCGAGTAATGGCGCCGCGCGACCTGCGCCTCGCCTGCGTCGGGCGCCGGCGGGAGACGGCCGATGTCGTCACCTTCGTTTTCCGCGATGTCGAGGGCCGGCCCTTGAGGCACCTGCCGGGGCAGGCGGTCACGCTCGCGCTGCCCCTGCCGGGCGAAACCGTGTGGCGGACATTCACGGTCGCCTCCACGCCGACGCGGCCGGAAGTGGTGGAGTTGACCATCAAGGCGGCGCCGGGTGGCCATGCGACGCGCTGGATGCACGAGGCGCTGCACCCCGACATCGAGATCGACGCCCGGGGGCCGATCGGCCGGTTTTCCATCGTCCATCATCATGCGCCGGCCTTCGCACTGATCTCCGGCGGAAGCGGCATCTCGCCGATGATGTCCATGTTGCGCTGGATGGCCGATCGGGGCGAGAGCGTCGACATCGTCTTCCTGCATGCGGCGCGCACGCCGGCCGACGTTCTGTTCGCCGAGGAACTGGCGGCGCTGGACCGGCAGATGCCGAACCTGCGTGTCGTCACCCTGGTCGGGGATGTGCCGATCGGCCAGAGCTGGACGGGTTACCGGGGCATGATCGACCGGCGCATGCTGGCGCTGATGATGCCGGACCTCGCCCGGCGCGAGGTGTTCTGCTGCGGGCCGGCCGGCTTCATGGCCGCCGTCGCGCGCATCCACGACGCCGAGGGCGGACAGGCGGAGCATTTCCATATCGAGAGCTTCGGTGCCTCCAAGGCGGAGGAAAGCCCACGGGAAGCGACCTCGATGCCGGGCGCCCTGCTTGAGCAGCCCGGCACCACGCTGACCATAGACGGCCGGGCGATCGCGACACGCCCCGGAACGACCGTGCTCGCCGCCGCCCGCGCGGGCGGCATCGTGCTTCCCACCGGCTGCCAGGAAGGCATGTGCGGCACCTGCCGGGTCCGGAAACGCGGCGGCGAGGTGGAGATGACGCACAAGGGCGGCCTCAGCGCCCGCGAGGAGCGCGAGGGCTATATCCTCGCCTGCTGCTCACGTCTGAAGGGCGACGTCGAGGTCACGACCCGGACCTGAGTGCCGCGCCCGGTCCGCCGCCGCGCCTCGCGCATGAAGGCGGGCTGCTCCGCGCCCGCCTGGCGACCGATGGCGCAAGCCTTCTTCGGTCCCTGCCGTCCTGCGCCCGCCTGCGCCGCGCGCCCATACCCCATTGAACCGCTTCCGGATTCCCGAGTCGCCGCGCCGGGCGAATGCGTACGGGCTTGACCGTGGAACCGTGGTATGTACACTGGTCTGACCACGGCATGACTAAGGCCGTGCACCAGGATGCTGCAAGCCCCGCGATGAACGAGACATTCGAAATCACGCGCCTCGACGAACAGGGCGGCAAGGGCTTCGAGAAGGTGTTCGCCTTTCTGCGCGAAAGGCTGCTCGCCGGCGCGCTCAAGCCGGGCGACCGGCTGATCCCGGAACGCGAGCTCGCCGCGCAGCTGGGGGTCAGCCGCCCGATCCTGCGCGAGGCGCTGCGCGCGCTCACCGTGCTGGGCATTGTCGAAATCCGCGACCGCGTCGGCACCATCGTGCGCCGGCCGGACATCTCGGTGCTGAACGACTTCTTCACCTTCGCCCTCGCCCATCGCGCCGACCTGATGGACGACATCGTCCAGGCCCGCGTGGCGGTGGAATGCCAGTCCATCCGGCTGGCGGCCGAACGGGCGAGCGTGGGCGATCTCGAGCGCCTGCAGGCGGCGCTGCGCCGGATCGAGGCGACCATCGACGATGTCGATGCCGGCGGCCGGGCCGATTTCGATTTCCATCACGCCATCGTTCAGGCCAGCGGCTCCGAGACGCTGCGGGTGCTCTACGATTCCATGTCCGCGGTGCTGATGCGCTCGCATGTCGACCGCCGCCATCTCGTGCGCGTCTTCGACATGCGCACCTATCTGATCGAGGACCACAAGCGCGTCTTCGACGCCATCGTCGGCGGCGACCCCGAGGTCGCCGACCGTTCGCTGCGCGAGCATTTCGCCATCGGCGACGAGTTCCGCCGGAAACTGGCCATCGAGGGAGGGCACCGGGCCGACAAGCTCGACTGATCCTCGCCACAACAAAAAACGCAGGATGCTATGGGACGGAAACAAGGAAGCGTCGGCTTCATCGGCCTCGGCACGATGGGCCGCGAAATGGCACGCAATCTCCTCGAAGCCGGCTTCGCCGTGCGCGCGTTCGACGTCGTGCCGACGGCCATCGAGGCTCTTGTCGCGCTCGGTGCCGAGGCGGCCAGCGGACCCGCCGATGCAGCCCGCGACGCCGACATCGCCATCACCATGCTGCCCGACACGCCGCAGGTCGAAGAAGTCGTGCGCGGCGCCGGCGGCCTGCTGGCCGATCCACCGCGCGGGCGGCTCGTCGTCGACATGAGCACCATCTCGCCGGTGGCGGTGCAGCGCATGGCGGCCGAACTGAAGGGCGCGGGCATCGACCTGCTCGACGCCCCGGTTTCCGGCGGCCCTGTCGGGGCCAAGAACGCAGCCCTCTCCATCATGGCCGGCGGCGACGCCGATGCCTTTGCCCGCGCCCGGCCATTCTTCGCGGCGATGGGCACGACGATCAACCATGTCGGCGGACCGGGTGCCGGCCAGGCGGTGAAGCTGTGCAACCAGCTCATTTGCGGCATCAACATCCAGGCGGTCTGCGAGGCTCTCGCGCTCGGCCGCGCCTTCGGCGTCGATCTCGACCAGCTCCGGCAGGTGCTTCTCGGCGGTTCCGCCGCCTCGTGGATGCTCGACAAGCTCGGCCCGGCGATGATCGCCGGCGACGACGCGGCCGGCTTCCGCATCGACCTGATGCTGAAGGACCTGCGCCTCGTGCAGGAACAGGCGCTCGCGCTCTCCGTGCCGCTGCCGGCGACCGCGCTGGTGACCAGCCAGTATGTCGAGGCGCGCGCCCATGGCGAAGGCGCGAACGGCAACCAGGCGCTGTTCCGCGTCTATGACCGCATGGCCAACCAGCCACGCCCCCCGGGCAATGGCTGAGCCGTCGCCGGATACCTCGCACGCCTTCCGGACAGTTGGGTGGAGCCTCCCCCATGGGTCTCGAACTTGATTTCTCGGTCGTTCTGGAGCGCTGGCGCGCCCTGCTCGACGGGGCGGCGCTGACGCTTCAGCTCGCCTTCATCGCGGTGATCTGCGGCGCGGCCATCGGCGTTTTCGGCGCCATCGGCCGGCGCGGCGGCAATGCGCTGGTGGAGCGTCTGTGCGGCGCCTATGTCGAGGCGATCCGCAACACGCCGCTGCTGGTGCAGATCTTCCTGGTCTATTTCGGCCTTTCCAGCCTCGGGCTGAAATTCTCCGCCTTCACCGTCGCCGCCGTGGCGCTGACCATCAATGTCGGCGCCTACACGACGGAGATCATGCGGGCGGGCTTCGATTCCATCCACAAGGGGCAGATCGAGGCGGCGGAAGGGCTCGGCCTCTCCAGGGCGCAGATCTACTGGCATGTCATCATCTGGCCAGGCATCGAGCGGGTCTACCCCGCGCTCACCAGCCAGTTCGTGCTGCTCATGCTGGCCTCCTCGGTCACCTCGCAGATTTCGGCCGAGGAACTGACCGCGGTCGCCAACTACATCCAGTCCGAGACCTACCGCTCCTTCGAGACCTACATCGTCGTCGCGTTCATCTACATCGCGCTGTCCTTCGTCATGCGGTTCGGCTTCTGGCTGCTGGGGCTGGCGCTGTTCCCGCGCCGCCGCCGTCTCGGCACCCCGCTGTGAGGAGATGATCATGGGCGGCGATCTGAACATCAATCATCTGCTCTTCCTCGCCCATGGCGCGCTCTGGACCGTAGGGCTTTCCGCCATCGCGCTGGTCGGCGGCGGCACCTTCGGCTTCCTGGTCGCGCTAGGCCGGGTCTCGTCGAGCCGCGCCGTGCGCCTGCTCGCGGCCAGCTATGTGCAACTTATCCAGGGCACGCCACTGCTGGTCATCATGTTCCTGTCCTTCTTCGGGCTGGCGGCGATCGGCTTCAACATCTCGCCGCTGCTGGCCGCCGGCGCCTCGATGACGATCTTCGTCGCCGCCTATCTCGGCGAGATCTGGCGCGGCTGCATCGAGGCGGTGCCGAAGCAGCAATGGGAGGCGGCCGAAGGCCTCGCTCTGTCGCGCGGCCAGCGCATGATCAAGGTCATCCTGCCGCAGGCCATCCGCATCGCCACGCCGCCCACCGTCGGCTTCATGGTGCAGATCATCAAGAACACCTCGCTCGCCTCGGTGGTCGGCTTCGTCGAACTGACGCGGTCGGGCCAAATCATCAACAACTCGCTGTTCGAGCCGTTCATCATCTACTCGATCATCGCCGTTGTTTACTTCTCGCTCTGCTACCCGCTCTCGCGCCTCAGCCGCCGGCTGGAGCGCACGGCCCTCCAGAAGAAGCCGGCACTTGCGTGACACGGCCCGGGGACAGCGAAGGAAACCGCCCATGAACGCCCATTCCGCCCCTCCCGCAGCCGCCGCGCCGGTCGTGGCGCTGCGCAACGTCCACAAAAGCTTCGGCCCGCTCAAGGTGCTCGACGGCGTCAGCTTCACCGTCCCGCGCGGCGAGGTGATGGTGCTCATCGGCCGCTCGGGGTCGGGCAAGAGCACCGCGCTGCGCTGCATCGACCGCTTCGAGACCATCGACAATGGCGAGATCGAGGTCTGCGGCCGGCGGGTCGATGATGCCCGGCTCGACGTGCGGGCGCTGCGCCAGGACGTCGGCATCGTGTTCCAGAGCTACAATTTGTTTCCCCACCTCACCATCGAGGAGAACATCACCCTCGCCCCGCATTCGGTAAAGAAGGTGCCGAAGGCCGAGGCCCGCGCCCTCGCCGCCAAGGTGCTGGCCCAGGTGGGGCTGGAGGAGAAGTTGCACGCCTATCCCGAGCAGCTCTCCGGCGGCCAGCAGCAGCGCGCCGCCATCGCCCGCTCGCTCGCCATGCAGCCCAAGGTGATGCTGTTCGACGAGGTGACGTCGGCGCTCGACCCGGAACTTACCGGCGAGGTGCTGAAGGTCATCGAGGCGCTCGCTACCGAGGGCATGACCATGGTTCTGGTCACCCATGAGATGAGCTTCGCGCGCGGCATCGCCGACCAGGTGGTGTTCATGCACAAGGGCAAGGTCCACGAAGCGGGATCGGCCGACATCCTCTCATCGCCCTCCACGCCCGAACTCGCGCAGTTCGTCGGCACGGGGCTCTGAGCCTTCAAAACAAAGTAAACAAGGGAGAGACGCATGATCAAGCATACGATGTTCGCGGCCGCCGTGGCGGCAGCATGCTTCCTCGGCGGCACCGTCGCCCGGGCCGACCTGCTCGACAACATCATGGCGGCGAAGAAGATCCGCATCGCCACCGACCTCGCCATTCCGCCCTCCGGGATGATGGACGCCAGCATGAAGCCGACCGGCTCCGACGTGGACACCGCCGAGCTTCTCGCCAAGGACCTCGGCCTTGAGATCGAGTGGGTCCAGACCACCGGCGCCACCCGCATTCCCAACCTGCAGACCAACAAGGCGGACGTGGTCATCTCTACCCTCTCTGTCACCCCCGAGCGGGCCAAGGTGATCGACTTCACCGACCCCTATGCCGCTCTGGAATCGGTGGTCGGTGGGCTCAAGTCGATCGAGGTCAAGGACTGGGACGGCCTGAAGGGCAAGACCATCGCCGTGTCGCGCGGCACCACCCAGGACACCGCCCTCACCAACCGCGCCAAGGATGGCGGCGGTTTCGAGGTGGCGCGCTATGACGACGACGCCACCATGGTGACTGCGGCGGTGACCGGCCAGGCCGATTTCATCGCCACCTCGGGCACCATCGTCAACCAGATCGGCGTGAAGAATCCCGCCCGCCCGTTCGAGCCGAAGGTACTGATCACGACCTTCAATCTCGCCATGGGCGTGAAGAAGGGCGAGCCGCACCTGGTCGCGAAGCTCAATGAATGGATCGCCACCAACATCGCCAACGGCAAGCTGAACGCGATCTACAAGAAATATCACGGCACCGACCTGCCGGAGAACATGCGCGGCGCCAGCTGATCGCTTCCACCGCCTCCAACCGGCGGCGCCCGCGAACCGGCGCCGCCGCCTTCCCGCACTTCAAGGAAACACAACATGCGCCTTGTCATTGGATCCGATCATGCCGGCTGGTCGCTGAAGGGCGCCGTCATCGACCACATACGCGGCCTCGGGCACGAGGTGATCGATGTCGGCTCGTATGACGACAAGCCGGTCGACTTCCCCGACATCGCCCGCCAGGTGGCGGCGAAGGTCACCTCCGGCGAGGCCGAGCGCGGCATCATGGTCTGCGGCACCGGCGTCGGCGCCTCCATCGCCGCCAACAAGATGAAGGGCATCCGCGCCGCCGTGTGCCACGACATCCATTCCGCCCACCAGTCGGTCGAGCATGATGACGTCAACGTCATGTGCATCGGCGCTCAGATCATCGGCCCCTGGCTGGCGCAGGATCTCGTGACCTCCTATCTCGCCGCCGAATTCTCCACCGACGAGGAATTCCGCCGTCGGGTGGAGAAGCTGCACCAGATGGATGCCGAAGGCTGAAACCGGCGGGCGGTGAGGAGACGCGCATGATCCTTGTCTTCGGCTCGATCAACATGGACCTCGTCGCCTCCGTCGCCGCCATTCCACGGCCGGGGGAAACCGTGCTGTCGCCGGGATACCGCACGCTGTTCGGTGGCAAGGGTGCCAACCAGGCGGTGGCGGCGGCGCGGATGGGCGGCCGCGTGGCGATGATCGGCCGCGTCGGCGGCGACGCGTTCGGGCAAGCCTGCCGCGCCAATCTCGCCGCCAATGGCGTCGACACCGGCGCAATTGTCACCGCCACCGAGCCGACCGGCTGCGCCTTCATCACCGTCGACGCCGCCGGCGAGAACGCCATCACGGTCGCGAGCGGCGCCAATGGCGCGGTGGAGGCCAGCGACCTGCCCGATCGGGAAATCGGCCCCGGCACGCTGGCAGTGATGCAGATGGAGGTGCCACCAAAGGCGAGCCTCGCCGCCGCGCGCAAGGTGAAGGCGGCGGGCGGCCGGGTGCTGTGGAACCTCGCCCCCGCGCCGGCCGGCCTGTCCGAGGCGGCGCTGCGCGACATCCTCGCGACCACGGATATCTTCGTCGTGAACGAGATCGAGGCGCTCATGGCGGCCCGCGCGCTCGGCGGCGCGACGGACATTGAGGCGGCGGGGCAGCTTGTCGCCCGCCGGGGCGGGATGGTCTGCGTCGTCACCGCCGGTGCTTCCGGTGCGTTTGCCTGCCTGCCGGACGGAACGGTGCGCCACACGCCGGCGCCTCCCGTCACCCCGGTCGACACCACGGGCGCCGGCGATACCTTCGTCGGTGTGCTTGCCAGCGAACTCGGCTCGCCTGCAGACCTAGGCTCGCGTGCAGACCTCGATGCGGCTCTGCGCCGCGCCTGCGCCGCGGCCTCGATGGCCTGTCTCGCGACCGGAGCGCAGGACGGGATGCCGGACCGCCAGCAACTGGATGCCTGGCTATCCCGCTGATCCCTCGACGATCGGGCCGCCGGCCTTGATGACGTCTTACCCGTTCCACGGCCCCAGGCTTGCCGCGACGTCGGCGACCCGCTCGGGCCCGCCCAGGCCCATCCAGACCGCGGAAGCGCAGGCGGCGAACAGCTTCTGCACCCGCATGTCGGTCTCGTCATAGATGTAGCGGGCCTGCGAGGCGGTATTGAACATGCCGATCACCTCGCCTTTCCACATCACGGGCACATAGATCGAGCAGCCGACGCGCCCGGTCTTGATGATCTGGCGGAAGATCGGGTCGACATCGGTGTTCGGCACCACCGCCGCCTGTTTCGTCTGCACCGCGTGACCGGGCCGGCTGTCGGTGACCGAGATGCGGGCCCGTCCGAGGCCGAAATTGTCGGCGAACACGATCATGTGGTCGCGGCTCGGGGCGATGAAGAAGCAGGCGGAGACGACGAACTGGGTCTCGCCCGGCTTCAGCGCGCCCGGCTGGTTCACCGCGTCCGGATCGCCGAGCAGACCGCGCGTGGCATTGGTGAAATGGCGCACCCCTTCCTCGGGGTCGCTCTCGCGCCAGGCCGCCTCATTGGCGTCGTGCAGCACCTCGATGGCGCGGGCGTGGAAATCGGCGGGACGGGGCATGATGTCACTCAATGGCTGAGGCGGGCGGGATAGGTGTCGGCAGCGATGTTCATGCACTGGCAGCGGCGGTAGATGCGCTCGTAATGGGGCGAGATGCGCTCGACATCGGCCTCCGAGGCGGAGAGCTGCGGCTCGATACGGCTGTGCGCCTCGCGGATCTCCTCGATGATCGCCGCCTCGTCGATGCGGGTCAGCTTGCCGTCACGCTCGATCACCTCGCCATCGACCATGACGAGATCGACCTCGGCCCGGCTCGCCGCATAGACCAGCTGGTTCACCGCATTGTTGAGCGGAGTGAAGGGGATGCGGTCGAGCCGGTAACCGACGATGTCGGCGACGCGCCCCGCCTCCACAGCGCCGAGCTCCTGCCCGCGGCCCAGCGCCCGGGCGCCGCCCATGGTGGCGGCATGGAACGCCTCCTCGGCGCCGACCCAGTCGGTGTGGTCGCCGCGCAGCTTCTGCAGCAGCGCCGAGAGATAAAGCGCGTTCTGCATGTCGGTGCCCTCGATCGAACCGCAGCCATCGGTGCCGAGGCTCACATTCACCCCCGCCTTCAGCAGCGCGCGCACCGGGGCGAGGCCCGAGCCGACCTTCAGATTGGAGGGCGGGTTGTGCTGGATCGACACGCCGGTGCTGGCGAGAAGGTCGATCTCGCGGGGGTTCAGCCAGATGCCGTGGATGAACGCCGTCTTCGGCTTCATGAAGCCGATGCGGTGGAGATATTCGATCATGGTCGAGCCGTAGAACAGATGGCCGGTCACCACCTGCATCCGAGTCTCCTGCACATGGATCATCAGCGGGAGGTCGAAATCATCGGCCATGCGGCGCACGTCGAGCAGGAATTCCTGGGTGCAGCGCTGCGGCGCCGACGGCGCGGCCATGTAGGCGACGCGGTTGGTCGAGGGATGGCGGTCGCGCGCAAGCCCGCGCACGAAGTCCAGCAGCTCGGCGCCGCTATACATGCGGGTGCCGTCGAACTCGGCGAGCAGTTCCTTGGGAAACTCCTCGTCGACAAAGGGCACGGCGCGGAAGAACGGCTTGTCGAACAGGGTGATGCCGACATTGGCGCGGATGCCGATGTCCTCATAGGCCTGGAACACCTGCTCGACATGGTCCGGGCGGATGCGCGGGCTCTGGTTGGTGTCGTCGCACAGCGTGGTGGTGCCGCTCCTCACCGCCTCGATGGCGCCGATCATGGTGCGCAGATAGACGTCGCGCGGCGTCAGCTCGATCGGCTTGAGCGGGCGGACATAGTTCATCCAGAGCTCGAGCGGCAGGTTGTCCTTGCGGCCCTTGTAGAAGCCCTCATGGCTGTGGTGGTGGCCGTTGATGAGGCCGGCGGCGATCAAAAGCTCGCGCCCGTCGATCACCGTGCCGGCGGCGGGTTCGCGTGCGCCAGCCGGGCGAACCTCGGTGATGAGCCGGCCCTCGATCTCGATATCGACCGGCGCGGGCGTCGGAGTGGCGTTCTCCCCTGTCAGGGCATGGCAGTTGAGGATGGTGGTCTTCACGCGGCATCTCCCGGGATGGCGAGGCAGTTCTCATTGGCCCGCGGGCGGGACGGCAGCCGCCCCTCCTCCACGGCATGGCAGGCGACGAGAGCCGCCTCGACGCGGATCGGCTGGGGCCGCTCGCGGGCGCAGCGCGCATTGGCCAGCGGGCAGCGCGGGTGGAAGGCGCAGCCGGAAGGCGGGGCGAGCGGGCTCGGCACCTCGCCGGAAAGCCGGGCGCGGGCACGGTTGGGCGCGCGAGGGTTGGGCACGGTGTCGAGCAGCAGCCGCGTATAGGGATGCAGCGGCCGGGCGAGGATCTGTGCGGCATTGCCCTGCTCCACCAGCCGGCCGAGATACATCACCCCCATCGCGTCGGCCATGTGGGCAACCACGGCGAGGTTGTGCGAGATCAGCAGATAGGTCAGCCCCCGCTCGCGCTGCAGCCTCTTCATCAGGTTGAGAATCTGCGCCTGCACCGAGACGTCGAGCGCCGAGGTCGGCTCGTCGCAGACGACGAAAGCCGGGTTGGACGCCAGCGCCCGGGCGATAGAGATGCGCTGGCGCTGGCCGCCGGAGAACTGGTGCGGAAACTTGGCGGTGTCGCCGGGGGACAGGCCGACCGTCTCCAGCAACTCGGCCACCCGCGCCTTGAGCGCCGCCCCAGGCTTCATCAGGCCATGAGTCAGGATAGGCTCGGCGACGATGCGGCCGATCCGCCAGCGCGGGTTCAGGCTGGCATAAGGGTCCTGGAAGATCATCTGCAGGTTGCGCCGGTAAGGCATGGCGGCGTGGCGGGTGCGGAAGCCGGCAATGTCCACGCCCATGAAGGAGATGCTGCCCCCTGTAGGCGCTTGGATGCCGGCAATGGTGCGGGCGATGGTCGACTTGCCGCAGCCGGATTCGCCGACCAGCGCGAAGGTGGAGCCCCGCGCCACCTCGAAATCGACCTCCTCCACCGCATGCACGGTGCGCCGGCCGGCGCCGGTGACCAGCCGCTTCAGCAGCGGCGGCGAGGCGTCGAAGCGCACGGTGAGCCGGTCGACCGAGAGGATCGTGTCCTTCGCCACCATCACGCCGCACTCCGCCCGGCGGGGTCGGCGAGCCAGCAGGCGACCTGCGACGCCCCGGTGGTGAAGCTCGGTGGCCGTTCGCCGGCGCAGCGCGCGAGCGCCTGCGGGCAGCGGGGATGGAAGGCGCAGCCCGGCACCGGCGCGTCGAGACGGGGCATGGAGCCGGGAATCTGCATCAGCTCCTCATCCCGCCGGTACATGTCGGGGATCGAGGCCATCAGCCCGCGCGTATAGGGATGGGCCGCCGCGGCGAGCAGCCGGCGGGTCGGACCGACTTCGACCAGCCGGCCGGCATACATCACCGCGACGTGGTCGGTGACTTCGGCGATCACGCCCATATCGTGCGTCACCAGCATCACCGCAGTGCCGCGCTCGCGGCACATGGCGCGCAGCAGATCGAGGATCTGCGCCTGTATCGACACGTCCAGCGCCGTCGTCGGCTCGTCGGCGATGATCAGGCGCGGCTCGCAGCAGAAAGCGAGCGCCAGCACCACGCGCTGGCGCATGCCGCCGGACATCTCGTGCGGGTAGCTCGCGAGCCGCTCGCGCGGCGCGGGAATGCCGACCTCTGCCAGCAGACGCGCGGCGCGCTCCACCGCCTCGGCCTGCGTCAGGTCGAGATGGGTGCGCATGGTTTCGACAAGCTGGTCGCCGATGGTCATCAGCGGGTCGAGGCTGGTCAGCGGGTCCTGGAAGACGGCGGCGATCTCCCTGCCGCGCAAGGCACGCATGGCGTCCTCGTCCAGCGTGTCGATCCGCCGACCGTCGAACAGGATGCGCCCCGCCGCCTGATAGGCCGGCCGCTCCAGCAGGCCGAGAACGGCGGTGCCGGTGACCGACTTGCCGGCGCCGGACTCGCCAACCACGCCGAGGATCTCGCCCGCCGCTATGTCGAACGACACGTCGTCGACGGCGGTGAGCACGCGATGGCGCTGGGCGATCTCGACGCGCAGCCCCTGTACGGAAAGCAGCGCGCTCATGAGGCAAGCTTCGGGTTGAGCGCGTCGCGCAGCCAGTCGCCGAAGATGTTCACCGACAGCGACAGCAGCACCAGCAGCAGCCCCGGCAGCGCGCTGATCCACCAGTCGCCGGAGAACACGAACTCGTTGCCGATGCGCACCAGCGAGCCGAGCGAGGGCTGGGTCGAGGGCAGTCCGACGCCGAGAAAGGACAGGGTGGATTCGGTCAGGATGGCCAGCGCCAGGTTGATGGTGGCGATCACCAGCACCGGGCCCAGCACGTTGGGCAGGATGTGGGTGAGCAGGATGCGCGCCGTGCTGACCCCGGTCACTTTCGCCGCCAGCACATATTCGCGGCTGCGCTCCACCAGCACGAGGCCGCGCACCGTGCGCGCATATTGCACCCAGAAGGAGGCGGCGATGGCGGCGATCAGGATCGGCACCGCCAGTTCCGCGTGGAGCGCCGAGGGCATGGCGGTGCGCGCCACGCCGTCGATCAGCAGGGCGATGAGAATGGCGGGAAAGCTCAGCTGCACATCCGCCGCCCGCATGATGAAGGCGTCGAGCACGCCGCCGAAATAGCCGGCCATGAGGCCCAGCAGCACACCGGCGATGGCCGCCGCCGCCACGCTGGCGAGCCCCACCACCAGCGAGGTGCGCAGCCCGTAGAGCATGGCCGAGAGCATGTCGCGGCCCTGCGGGTCGGTGCCGAGCAGATAGGTATCGCCGAACAATCCCTCGCCGCCCGGCGGCAGGCGCGCATCGGCGGCATTGGCGGCGGCGGGGTCGAAGGCGTCATAGGGCGCCAGCACCGGCGCGCCCATCGCCGCCACCAGCAGCGCAAGGCCGACCAGGGCGGCGAGGATCGCCACCGGCGAGCGTCGGAAGCGATAGGCAACATCGCCCTGCCACCAGCTGCCGACGGTACGGCCCATCTCGACGAGGCTCATGCCGTCCTCCTGACGCCACCGCCTGACCGCACCCTCGGGTCGATGGCGACATAGGCGAGGTCCACCGCGAGGTTGATGACGGCGAAGCACAGCGCGATCAACACGAGATAGGCGGCAAGCAGCGGCACGTCGGCGAACTGGATCGCCTGGATCACCAGCAGCCCCAGCCCGGGCCACTGGAACACCGTCTCGACGATGATCGAGAAGGCGAAGACGTTGCCGAACTGCAGGCCGATCATGGTCACAACAGGCACCAGCGTGTTGCGCAGCGCATGCCGGTACTGGATGGCGCGCGGCTTCAACCCCCGCGCCCGGGCGAAGCGGATGAAGTCGGCGCGCATCACCTCCAGCATCTCCGCCCGCGCCAGCCGCAGGATCAGCGCCAGCTGGAACACGCCCAGCGTGATGCTGGGCAGGACAAGCGCGCGCAGCCCGCCGACGGTCAAGAGGCCGGTGGTCCAGCCCCCGATCCGCACCACCTCGCCGCGCCCGAAGGAAGGCAGCCAGCCGAGCCAGACCGAGAAGAACAGGATGAGGGCGATACCGATAAGGAAGGTCGGCAACGCGACGCCGATCAGAGAAGCGGCGAGCAGCACCTGCGACAGCCAATGGTCACGGTTGAGCGCGGTCCACACGCCGAGCGGCACGCCGAGGCCGGTGGCGATGAGCATGGAGATCAGCGCCAGCTCCAGCGTCGCCGGGAAACGCTCGGCGATCAGCGTCGCCACCGGCTGGCCGAAGCGGTAGGACATGCCGAAATCGCCGGTGAGCGCATTGCCGACAAAGCGGGCGAACTGGAGGATGAAGGCGTCGTCCAGCCCCAGCGCCGCGCGCATCGCCTCGCGGTCGGCGAGGCTGGCGCTCTGGCCGACCATGTTGTTCACGGGATCGCCGACATAGCGGAACAGCGAGAAGCTGACGAAGGCCGCGACCAGCAGCACGAGCACGGTCTGCCCGAGCCGTCCGAGAACGAAACTCATGTCGCGGCCTCCCTTTCGGAGCGTCAGTCGACGCTCACCCATTTCAGCTCGAGGCTGTCATCCGAGCGCTGCACCACGTTCACGCCCTTGCGCACGCCCCAGGCGAGGCCGGCCTGATGCACCGGGATGTGGCCATAGTCCGCCTTGTCCAGCATCATCGCCTCGAAGATCATGGCGTTACGCTTGGCCGGATCGACCTCGACCTCGATCTTCCGGGTCAGTTCGTCGACCTTCGGGTTGGAGTAGTTGCCGATATTGTAGGTGCCGACCTTCTCCACCGGCGTGTTCATCGTGTCCTGCAGGGTGGAGTGGGCGTCGTAGCTCAGCGGCTGCCAGCCGATCATGGCGAAGGAGGTGTCGCGGGAGAGCACCTTCTCGAAGAATTTGGAGCGGGTCTGGGCGTTCAGCGTCACCTTCAACCCGACACGTCCGAGCATGCCGACGATGGCCTGGCAGATGCGCTCGTCATTCACATAGCGGTCGTTGGAACAATCCATGGTGAAGGTGAAGCCGTCGGGATAGCCCGCCTCGGCCAGCAGCTTCTTCGACGCTTCCGGGTCATAGGGCGCGGCGCGATCGTCGAGCTTGGGGTCATAGCCATTGATTCCCGGCGCGATCATGGTGCCGGCGATGTGCGAGGTGCCGCCCATGATGCGGTCGCGGATCGCGTTCATGTCGATCGCCTGGTAGATTGCCTGACGGACACGCTTGTCCTTGAGGGGGTTCTTGCCTTTGGCGTCGGAGTTCTGCAGCTCGTCGCGGTGCTGGTCCATGGCGAGCATCATGGTGCGCAGCTCGGAGCCCTTGATCACCTTGGTGCCATCGTTGCCCTCGATGCGCGCCACGTCCTGCTGCGGCACCGGGTAGACCATGTCGACCTCGCCCGAGAGCAGCGCGGCCACGCGGGTGGCGTCGGACTGGATCGGCGTGAACACGACCTTGGAGACGTTCGAGCTCTTCTCGCCCCACCAGTTCGGGTTGGGCACCAGTTCGGTCTTCACGCCCGCCTGCCGCGACGCGATCATGAACGGGCCGGTGCCATTGGCGTTGGTGGAGGCGAAGTTCTCGACCTTGGCCTTCACGCTAGCCGGCGCGGTGGCGCCGTTCTTCTCCGCCCAGTCCTTGCTCATGATGTAGGTGGAGGTGATCTGCACTGGCAGGATCGGGTTCGGCTTGGCCATCACCAGGTCGACCGTGTGATCGTCCACCTTCTTGATGTCGGTCACCGAGGCCACGGTATAGGCCATGTCCGAGCCGTCCTTCTTCACCCGTTGCAGCGAGAAGATGACGTCGTCGGCGGTGAGCGGCGTGCCGTCGGCGAATTTGACCCCCTCGCGCAGATGGAAGCGCCACACATCCGGTTCCGGCTGCTCCCATTTGGTGGCGAGCGCCGGCACCAGTTCGAGGTTCTTGCCGCGCCCGACCAGGGGCTCATAGATCTGCCCCAGCCAGGAAAGCGTGAAGGTCTCGGCCAGCGCATGCGGATCGAGCGAGGCCGGATCGACCCGGTAGGCATAGCGGAAGGTCTTGCCCTCCTGCGCCACGGCCGATGTCGGCAGCAGGACCGGCGACGCGACGAGGAAGGCAGCGGATAGCGCGGTGGTCAGCAGAACGGGCAAGCGCATGTCACAGCTCCTGGAAGGTCATTTTTGAATTCATTATCGTGAAAGAAGTCTGCAACAACTAAGTGTTCACTTAAATATCAAATAGTAGGCATTGCGCAGGGCACAGGGCCGTCGCGATGCCGCGTGCCGCGCCATCTGCTGCACGATATCTATGCAGAACCCTTCATTTCAAACCGTCTATCCGGATTGACGAAAACCGACGGCCGGGGCAAGACGAGATGAGAGCGGCGAGGCGAACATCAAGTCAGCCCCGCAACCCGAGACTCGATACAGCGTCAGTCGGATCATTTTTGAATGCAAAAAATCGTCCCCTTCCCACGCCAGTTGATCGGCATGCTGACGCCTTCGTCGAACACCGTGCTGGAGCCCTACACGGCGCGGATGCTGGAACCGCTGTTCCCGGCGGTCTCGGCGCATTTCGGCCGCTTCCGGGTGACGCGGATCGCGCTCGACGACAGCGCCTCGGAACAGTTCCGCCAGGAACCCATCCTCGCCGCGGCTGAACTGCTGGCGGATGCGCGCACCGATGTCATCGCCTGGAACGGCACCTCGGCGAGTTGGCTCGGCTTCGACACTGACGAGCGCCTGTGCGCGGCGATCCACGCCCGCACCGGCGTGCAGGCCACGAGCTCCATTCTCGGCCTCAACCGCCTGATCCTTGAGCGGGGCGTTAAGCGGCTCGGCGTCGTCACCCCCTATACGGACGATGTCGGCAATCGCATCGCCGCCAATTATGCTTCCATCGGCGTCGAGGTGGTCGCGGGCGCCCATTGCGGCATGTCCGACAATTTCTCCTTCGCCGAGATTCCCGAAGAACGGATCGGCGCGATGTGTACGCAGGTCGCGCAAGCGGCGCCGGATGCCATCGCCATCGTCTGCACCAACATGCGCGGCGCCCTGGTCGGCGCGGAGGTGGAGCGCCGGCTGGGCATTCCGGTCTTCGATTCCGTCAGCACCACTCTATGGGGCTGCCTGCGCGCGCTTGATGTCTCCACCGCAGCTCTCGCGTCGTTCGGCTCGATCTTCACCGCCCCGTCCGAGGCGGGCCTGAAGCTTCCGGCGGAGTAGGCTCGATGGCGGGCTCGACGACCGCGCTGGCGCAGGAGGAGGCGGGCACGCTGCACGAGCAGATCGTCAACAAGCTGCGCGGCGTGCTGCTCAATGGCGAACTGGCCGATGGCGCGCGCATCCCGGAGGCGCTGCTCTGCCTGCGCTTCGGCATTTCGCGCACGCCGCTGCGCGAGGCGCTGAAGGTGCTCGCCGCCGAGGGCTTCGTCGAGCTGCGGCCCAATCGCGGCTCCATCGTCGCCCCGATCGACCCTGTCGAAGTGGCGCACCTGTTCGAGATGAAGGGCGCGATCGAGCACATGATCGGCCGCCTCGCCGCCGTGCGGGCGACGGGCGAGGACGTCGCGCGGATCGAGCAGGCGCATGGCGAGCTGGCTCTTCATCCCGATCCCGCGGCCTACACGGCGCTGAACCAGGAATTTCATCGCGCGCTCGCCGCCGCCACACACAATCCCGTCCTGCTCCAGACCTATGACAATCTGCAGAAGCGGGTGCTGCGGCTGCGCTTTGTCGTCAACGAGAACCCGCAGCGTGTGCTTGAGTCCTTCGGGGAGCACGAGGGCATCATGGTCGCCTTCCGCGCCCGCGCCCGCCTTGATCTCGCCGAGCGGCTGGAGGAGCACAACCGCCTCACCGGCGAGGCGGTCAGGCGCGCGCTCAAGGGCGAGAACGCCTGAACGCGGCGGCACCAATGCGGCGCGGATGGGATTTTAGGCACCGCCTGCCCAAGCGGCATGCAACGCCGCCTCCATTCTCATAAAATCATATGAAAACAATATGTTGAGCTAGAACGCCGTGGCCAATCAATCAGCTTTACGGCCTCTGGCGCTCACTCCAAACTAAGTAAGTACTTAATTGTAATTTCCCTCTCGCCCTTGTCGCGCCCACGCACCGGAGCCGCCAAATGTCGATGACCCGCAGAGCTTTCAACCAGATCGCCTTGGCCGGCTCCGGCCTTGCCGCCGCCGGCACGCTCACCGGCGGCCTCATCACGCCCGCCCGCGCCGCCCAGCGCCTGCTCGTGGTGCAGTGGGGCGCGAACTGGATCGAGGTCTCCAAGCAGATCACCGCCGACTTCAACAAGACCAACCCGACCCAGATCGCCTGGGAGCTGCATTCGGGTGGCGCCGCGGCAGTGGTCGCAAAGATCAAGGCGGTCTGGCCGAATACCCAGTACAACGTGCTCTCGGTGTGGGACCCGGTGTTCCGCGCCATGATCCGGGAAGACTGGCTGCTGCCGATCGACGAGAGCATCGTCACCAACCTTGCCACCATCCCCGATCAGTTCATCCAGAAGAACGACAAGGGGCAGAAGATGTCCGTGCCGTTGTCGACGGCGGGCGCTTTCTGGGGCTATCGCGAGGACCTGCTGCCCGGCGGCTTCGATTCGGTCGATGACCTGCTGCGCCCCGAATTCAAGGGCAAGCTCTGCGTCCCTTACCCGATCGGCCTGACCGGGCTGTTCATCGTCAGCTGCGCCATCCAGCGCGGCGGCAACGAAAAGGATGTCGAGCCGGGCTGGGATCTGGTGAAGGAACTGGCCGCCAAGGGCCAGATCGGCATGATCGCCACCAACAATTCCGAATACATCAACGCCATGGCTTCGGGCGAATACTCGGTTGGCTTCTGGAACAATGGCGGCTGGTTCGCCACCGCCAAGAACTTCCCGGTCAAGCTGAAGAACCGCATGCCGGACAATAAGGGCTTCCTCTACAATGAGGGCTTCTGCGTCCTGAAGGGCTCGCCCGAGAAGGCCGCCTTCGAATTCGCCAACTTCTTCGCCGAGCCGAAGATGAACGAGCTCTACAACATGAATCTCGGCTCCGGCCCGACCCAGCCCTCCGCCAAGACCAACCCGATGCTGGTGGACTGGTACTACAAGCCCGACGAACTGGCGAAATACGCCTACTTCGCCGACTTCGCCTATCTCGGCTCGGTGATGAACGAGTGGAATGCGCGCTGGGAACGCGAGATCGTGCCATTGGTGCGGCGCGGCTGACCGCGGGTGAGCATGCGGGCGCGATGGGGCGAGGTGCGGCGATGAGACGGCCGGGACTGACAGCGGCCCTGCTGTGGCCGGCGCTCATCATCATGGCGCCGCTGCTGCTCGGCCCGCTCCTCGCGCTGGGGCATGAGAGCCTCAAGCCGTTCGTCGGCGGGCGCATCGGCGGCAACGATGCCGAGGCGCTCACCTTCGACAACTACGCCGCGATCGCCGCGCCCGAATATGTGCGCTATTTCCTCGACACGTTCCGCGTCGGGCTGATCAGCTCGGCCTTCGCGCTGGTGCTCGGCTTTCCCATGGCGCATTTCATCGTGCGCCGCGCCGCGCCCGCCACGCGCCGCCTGCTGATCGGCGGGCTGGTGGGAACGCTGTTCCTCAGCCTGATCGTACGGGTCTACGCCATCGCCATGACCTTCGGCCCGCACGGCCCGCTCTCCGGCTTCAGCCGACTGTTCGGCATCGCCTCGAGCAGCCCGGACGGGGCGGAGCTGATGGTCGTCCTCGGCCTGATGAACACGACGCTGCCGCTTGTCGCCCTTACGCTCCTCGGCACGTTGCAGAACATCAATCCGCGCCTGGAAGAAGCGGCGATGTCGCTCGGCGCGCCGCGCTGGAAGACCTTCTTCCAGGTCACCGTGGCGATGAGCCTGCCGGGCATCCTCTCCGCCGGAATCATCGCCTATGCGTTCTGCATCAGCAATCTCGTAGTGCCGATGCTGGTCGGACGCGGCTTCATCCTGTTCGTCTCGAACCTGATCTATTTCCGCTTTTCCGAGGTCGCCAACTTCCCCAGCGGCGCGGCGCTCTCGATCGTGATGATGGTGGTGTCGGTGGCGCTGTTCTACGGCCTGCTGCACCTGGTGCGCAGCCAGTGGCAGGAGGCCGGCAAATGAACGGCCTCTCCCTTACCAAGCGCCTCGCCGACGCCGTTTTCGAGACCGCCTATCTCTCGCTGATCACGCTGTTCATCGCCTTCTCCGTGATCCCGGTGATTGTCGCGGTGGTGCTGTCGTTCGACGCGCGCGGCTTCATCGGCCCGTTCCCGCCGACGCAGTTCTCGCTGCGCTGGTATGAGAGCTTCATGGCCGACAGCTATTATCATGACGGCCTCGTCACCGGCCTGATCGTCGCCACCGTTGCCACTCTGGTTTCCACCGTCGCCGGCACCTTCGCCGCCATCGGGTTGAGCCGCGCGGACTTCCGCGGCCGTGGCGCGCTTCAGGCCGCGCTGCTCTCGCCGCTGGTGGTGCCCAATGTGGTGCTCGGCTTCGGCATGCTGATCTTCGCCAGCCGGCTCGGCATCATCGACGGCATGACGCGGCTGATCATGGGCCACATCCTCATCACCTTCCCCTATGTGATGCGCACCACGGCGGCGTCGCTGGTGGGCATCAAGGCGAGCTATTACGAGGCGGCGCTCAGCCTGGGGGCGAAGCCGTGGAAGGCGCTGGCGCAGGTCACGCTGCCGCTCGCGCGCACCGGCATCCTCGCCGGCGCGGTGTTCGGCTTCGTGACCTCCTTCGACGATGTCGGCGTCAGCCTGTTCCTCACCGACGCTTTCACCTTCACCCTTCCGGTGGCGATCCTCGCGCAGATGCGAGCCAATCTCGATCTGACGATCGCGGCGCTGTCGGTCATCTTCATCGTCGCGACCGTCCTGCTGATCGTGCTCCTCGACCGCCTGGCGGGGCTCGACGCGGTGGTCGGACGCGGCGTTTACGGGCGTTGAGCATGGCGGTCCTCGAACTCCAGAACATCACCAAGCGCTTCGGCGGCGCGGCGGCGGTCGACAACGTCTCGTTCGAGGTGGGACGCGGCGAGATCGTCGCCCTGCTCGGCCCCAGCGGCTGCGGCAAGACCACGACCTTGCGCATGATCGCCGGTTTCGAGTGGGCCGATGAGGGGCGCATCTTCATCGGCGACGCCGACATGGCGCTGCGCCAGCCCTATGATCGCAATGTCGGGCTGGTGTTCCAGGACTACGCGCTGTTCCCGCATATGAGCGTGGCGCAGAACATCGCCTTCGGCATGAAGAATCGTGGCGTGCCCCGCGCCGAGATTGGCCGGCGCATCGGCGAAGTGCTGGGCCAGGTGCAGTTGCCCGGCATCGCGGAGCGTCGGCCGAGCCAGCTTTCCGGCGGCCAGCAGCAGCGCGTCGCGCTCGCCCGCGCGCTGGTGACACGGCCGGACATCATGCTGCTCGACGAGCCGCTGTCCAATCTCGACGCCAGGCTGCGCCTGCAATTGCGGCGCGAGATCCGCACCATCCTGTCGACCTTCGACTGCACCTCCATCATCGTGACCCACGACCAGGAGGAGGCGATGGGCCTTGCCGACCGCATCGTCCTGATGAACAGGGGCCGCATCGAGCAGATCGATGCCCCGCACGACCTTTATCAGCACCCGAAGACGCTGTTCGCCGCCGATTTCATCGGCCATGCCAACTGGATCGGCGGCACCCTCGCCCGCCGGGGCGTCGGCGCGGGAGCGGTCGAGACCGCGCTCGGTAGCATCGGCGTCGCGCCGGGCGCCGTGGCGGATGGACCGGTGACACTCTGCATCCGTCCCGAGCGCCTCGCGCTGGTGGACGATGAGACCGGCGTCGACACGCGCCTCGCCGCCGTGGTCGAGCGGCATGACCCGATCGGCGCCGATCTGCGGATCTGGTCGCGCCTGACCGACGGCACGCTGGTGCAGTCGCTGGAGAAGAATATCGGCCGCGAATTGCCCGCCCCCGGCTCGGCCGTGATCCTTGGCTTCCGCGTCGCCGATTGTATCGTCCTGCCGGGAGCACGGCCATGACCGCCCTGTCCGCCCGGCCGCAGGCGATCCGTGGCGGCCTTGTCGCCTTTCCGGCGGAGGGCACGGTCCGCGCGGCCGATCTCCTCATCGAAGGCGGTCGCATCGCCGCCATCGTCGCCCCGGGTGAAGCCCTGCCCGACGAGGCCGAGCGCGTTGATGCCACCGACCGGCTGATCACCCCCGGGCTGGTCAACGCCCATACCCACAGCCACCTCGCCATCGCCAAGGGCATGGCGCGCGCCTGGACGCTGGAACTTCACCTGCACAACGGGCCATGGACGGGCGGCGGGCAGAATGTGGACGACCGCTATCTGCTGGCGCAGGCCTCGGCGGCGGAAATGCTGCTGAAGGGCTGCACCGCCTGCTACGATCTGGTGCTGGAGTTGCCCACCCCCTCGCCCGAGGGCATGTTTGCCACGGCCGCCGGCTATGCCGACGCCGGCATGCGGGCCGTGGTGACGCCCATGCTCGCCGACCGCACCTTCTGGCAGGCGATTCCCGGATTGCGCGAGGCGTTGCCGCCGGAAGCGCGGGCAAGCGTGGATGCCATCGTCATGGCGTCCTCCGACATGGCTCTGGCAGCCTGCGAGCGCGTCCTCGCGCACTGGCCGCACGACCGCGCGCAGGTTCGCCCCGGCCTGGCGCCAACCATCCCGCTGCACTGCTCCGACGACTTCTGGCGCGGCGCCCGCGCGCTGGCCGACCGCCATGGCGCGCCGATGCACGCGCATCTCGCCGAATCGAAGATCCAGGCGCTCGCCGGTCAGGCCCGCTACAGAATGAGCCTGACCGCCCATCTCGACCGGCTCGGCATTCTCGGCCCCGATTTCACCGCCGCCCACGGCATCTGGCTGGGCGAGGACGATCTTGCGCTCCTCGGCCGCAGGGGCGCCTGCATCGCCCACAACCCGTCCAGCAATTTCCGGCTCGGCAGCGGCATCGCCAATGTGCCGGCCATGATCGCGGCCGGTGTTCAGGTGGGGCTTGGAAGCGACGCCTGCAGTTGCTCCGATCACCAGAACCTGTTCGAGGTGATGCGGCTCGCCTGCTACCTCTCGCGCACCGCCTCCTTCGACCCCGACGACTGGCTGACCCCCGCCGATGTGTTCGCCATGGCAACGCGCGGCAGCGCGCGGGCGCTCGGCATGCAGGACCTGATCGGCGACATCTGCCCGGGCCATGCCGCCGACCTCGTCTTCCTCGATCTCGGCTCGATCAATTTCACCCCGCTGAACGACGCGCTGTACCAGCTGGTCTTCGCCGAGGAGGGGCGCAGCATCACCCGCGTCATGGTCGGCGGGCGCATTGTGGTGGAAGATAGCCAGCTAACCACCATCGACTACCCCGCCCTGCGCGCCCAGCTTAACGACCGCGCCCGCGAGATCTTCGCCGCCAACGCCCCGCGCCGGAGGGAACTCGCGGCCATCGAACCCTACGTGAAGCACTTCTGCGTCGGCCTCGCCCAGGGGCGGATCGAACTCGCCGGGAACCCCGCGACATGACCCCACCCGCTCTCGACCTCGTAGCCGCGCTCACCCCACTTCTGGCGGCGCTTCGCGCGCAAACCGGAGCGCTGCGCTGCACCGTGCGGCTCGACCACCCCACCCTCGGCCTTTCGGTGAACGTGCCTTGCGCCGAGGTGCTGGCTCCCGGCGCTGCCTCGATGATGGCGAGCGCCTCCGTCGACCATCGCCGCGCCCGGTCCGTGCGCTGGATCGAGGCGAACCGGCGTACGCTGGTGCAGGGCGACGTCTTCGCCGACCCGGCGCTGGCGCCGCCACGGGCACTGATCGAAATCTTCCGAACCCGCTCGCAGATGGTGGCGCCGCTGATCGGCAGCGACGGCTACATGTTCGGCTGGATCTCCGCCCATTTCGCCGAAGGCCCGCGCACCTTCAGCCCGGCCGACGTTGCGGCCGTCGAGGATGCGCGCGACGACGTCCTCGCCCTGCCCGGCATGCCGCTGGATATCTGAAAGGAGCCCGCGCCGATGGACCTGATCGTACGGAACGCCCGCCTTCCCCACGAACCCGGCCGCACGGTCGATATCGGCATTGAAGGCGGGAGGATCGTCGTCATCGAGACCGGCCTCAAGGCCGAGGGAGAGGAGTTGGACGTCGGCGGGCGCCTGGTCTCGCCCGGCTTCGTCGAAACCCATATCCACCTCGACAAGTCCTGCATCCTCGACCGCTGCCAGTCGCAGCGCGGCGACCTTACCGAGGCGATCGGCGAAGTCGCCAAGGCCAAGGCCGGCTTCACGCCGGAGGATGTCTATGCCCGCGGCAAGCGCACGCTGGAGAAGTGCCTGATGCAGGGCACCACCCACATGCGCACCCAGCTGGAGGTCGATCCCGGCATCGGCCTGCGCGGGCTGGAGGGTGTGCTGCCGCTGATCGAGGAATACCGCTGGGCCATCGACATCGAGATCTGCGTGTTCCCGCAGGAGGGGCTGCTCAATAATACCGGCACCGACGCACTCATGGTGGCGGCGCTGAACAAAGGCGCCCGGGTGGTCGGCGCCGCGCCCTACACCGACAGCGACCCGCACGGCCAGATCGACCGGGTCTTCGAGATGGCGCGCGAGTTCGACGCCGACATCGACATGCATCTCGATTTCGGGCCGACCGCCGACACGCTCGACCTCGATTATGTGTGCGCCATGGCGGATCGCTACCGCTGGGGCGGGCGCACCGCCATCGGCCACGTCACCAAGCTCGCGGCCGCGAGCCCCACCCGCTTCGACGCGGCCGCAAGGCGCATGCGCGATGCCGGCGTCGCCCTCACCGTTCTGCCCTCGACCGACCTGTTCCTGATGGGGCGCGACTGCGATTGCAACCAGCCGCGCGGCGTCACCCATACCCACAAGCTGATCCATCACGGCGTGAACTGCTCGCTGTCGACCAACAACGTGCTGAACCCGTTCACGCCGTTCGGCGACTGCTCGCTGGTCCGCATGGCGAACCTCAACGCCAACATCTGCCATATCGGCGCCACCGACGACATCCGCGAATGCTTCAACATGATCACCGAGCGCTCCGCCCGGCTGATCAACGCCCGCGATTACGGGCTCGCCCCTGGCAAATCGGCCGACTTCGTGGTGCTGGACTGCCAGACCAGCGAGGCGGCGATCGCCGAGCTCGCACCGGTCCTGTTCGCCTACAAGCGCGGACGACGCACCCTGACGCGGCCCGCCGCGACGCTGCACCGTCCGCCGCTCAACTGAGTTTTTCGCATGCCGCATGCAGACACTTATGACCGCCCGCCTGCCGATCCGTTCGGCGCCTTCTGCCAGGAAAATCATGTCGCCCGCCCTGCTACCGGCGAGGGGCAGCTCTCGGGCCTGTCCTTCGCGGTCAAGGATGTGTTCGATGTCGCCGGCAGCCGCACCGGCTTCGGCCATCCCGCCTGGCTCGCCACCCACCCGCCGGCCGAGGTGACGGCCGGCGCGGTGACGCGGCTACTCTCCGCTGGCGCCGACCTGCGCGGCCGCACGCTCAGCGACGAGCTGTGCTACTCGATCTCGGGCGAGAATTTCCATTACGGGATGCCGATCAATCCGGCGGCGCGCGAGCGCCTGCCAGGCGGCTCCTCCAGCGGCTCGGCGGTGGCGGTCGCGGCCGGACAGGTGGACTTTGCCATCGGCACCGATTGCGGCGGCTCAGTGCGCGTGCCCGCCGCCTATTGCGGGCTGTTCGGCATGCGCCCGACCCATGGCCGCATCGCGCTCGACGGCGTCTCGCGGTTCGCGCCGCGCTTCGACACGGTCGGCTGGTTCGCCCGCGACGCCGTCCTGCTGAAGCGCGTGGGCGAGGCTCTGCTGGGCCCCTCGCGGCCGCAGGGATTCGACCGCGTGCTGCTCGCCGTCGACGCGTTCGAGCAGTGCGACCCGCTGGTGCGCCCCCAGCTGGACCGGGCAATGGAACGGATCGGACCTTCCGCCCCGCTGCGCCTGAGCGCGATCGGCCTCGACCGTTGGCTCGACGCCTTCCGCACCGTCCAGGCCGGGGAGATCTGGCAGTCGCTGGGGGGCTGGATCAGCCATGCCCGCCCGAGCTTTGGCGACGGCGTAGGCCAGCGGCTGGCGGCGGCCGAGCAGATCGGCCATGCCGAGGCGGAAGCGGCCCGCCAGCATGTCGACGCCATCGCCGCGGAACTGGCCGAGACCATCGGTGACGGCCTTGTCGTCCTGCCGACGACGCCGGGGCTGGCGCCGCTGCGCAGCACCGGCTCGGCCGAGATCGAGAACGTCTATCGCCGCCGTGCCATGCAGTTGCTGTGTCCGGCGGGGCTCGGCGGCCTGCCGCAGCTCACCATTCCGGTCGGAACGGTAGCCGGGGCGCCGGTAGGATTGTCGATCATGGCCCGACGCGGCAAGGATATGGATTTGCTGGAACTGGCGGCGAAAGCCTTCGCCGACCTGCCGACCACACCGGGCCCACGATGAAAGCGACACGTTCCGCGGCCGCGCCTCCCGAGGAAGGACACACCGCCTCCTCGCCGGCGCCGGCGAAATCGCGGCGCACGGCCGGCAAGCGCAACGCCGTGGCCACGCGCCAGCGCATCCTCGAAGCCGCCATGGCGGAATTCGCCGAGCACGGCTTCAGCGGCAGCCGCATCGACCGCATTTGCGCCGCCGCCGACGTCAATGTCGGCATGATCTATCACTATTTCGGCAATAAGAACGATCTCTACCTCGCCGCGCTGGAATCCTCCTACAAGATCATCCGTGACCGCGAGCAGAGCCTCGACGTCAACGACGCCGACCCCCTGCTGGCGTTGAGGGCGTTGATCGAGCTGACTTTCGACTTCCTCAGCACCGATCCGCATTTCGTGCGGCTCATCATGAACGAGAACCTGATGATGGGCCGGACGGCGCAGCGGTCAGCCACCATTCCGCACATGACGCGCCCGCTGCTCGATTCGCTGCGCACCATCTTGAAGCGCGGCCAGAAGGAGAAGGTGTTCCAGAAGAATATCGACGCCGAGAACCTCTATGTCTCGATCCTCGGCCTGTGCTTCATCCACGTTTCCAATCGCCACACGCTCAGCAGCATGTTCCAGCGCGATTTCGCCGAGCCCGACTGGCTGGCGCAGCGCAGGCTCATCGTCGTAGACGTGGTGACCAGCTACATCACCGACAAGGCCGGCAAGTGACGCGGCGTCCGACGCGGGAGTCAAGGGTACGAACCCACCTCGCGGGGAGCCGCGTGAGCGCGGGAATGCCCGGCAAGGCAAGCGACGCCGATCTGGCGTGCGACGCCCAGATGATCGACACAGTGGTCGACACCCGCGTGGCGATCATCGGCGGCGGCTTCTCGGGCGCCACCGTCGCCTGGCACCTGCTGCACCGGCGGCCCGACCTGTCGGAGGTCGTCATCGTCGAGCCGCGCGCCGAGATCGGCCGCGGCCTCGCCTACAGCGCGACCGACCCCGCCCACCGCATCAACGTGCCGGCGACGCGCATGTCGCTGACCCCGGACACGCCCGACCATTTCAACGACTGGCTGGAAGCCTCCGGCGCGCTCGACGCCGACCCGGCCGCCCGCCACGAAGGGCGCAACTTCCCCTCGCGTGCCGTGTTCGGCCGCTATGTCGCACAGGCAATCGCGGCAGTTGGGGCGCGAGTGCGCCATGTCCGGGCAACGGCCGAGAACATCGACCTCGTTGACGGGCGCTATCTCGTCACCACCGCGGGCGGCACACGCATCCGCGCGGAGATCCTCGTCCTGGCGGTCGCCCATGCCGCACCATCCGCGCCGCCCGCCGTTGAAACGGCGCTCCACGGCCATCCGCGCTATGTGCGCGATCCCTGGCAGGGCGGCGCCTTCGATTCCATTCGACCGACCGACCGTGTGCTCATCATCGGCACCGGCCTCACCATGGCCGACATCGTGGCGAGCCTCGAGGCGCGCGGCCACACGGGCGAGATACTCGCCATCTCCCGCCGGGGCCTGCGCTCACGCGGCCACCCGGCGGCGCAGCACGACTCCTCCGGCGATTTCGTCAGCCCGCCCATCGGCACGGCGGGCGACCTCGTGCGCCGCATCCGCGCGGCGGTGGCGCAGGCGGAACAGGCAGGCCAAAGCTGGCACTGCGTGCTCGACCAGGTACGGCTGCAGGGCAGCGCCATCTGGAATGCGCTGCCTCTGGCGGAGCGTTCGCGGCTGCTGCGCCATCTGCGCCCGTTCTGGGATGTGCATCGCTTCCGCATCGCCCCGCAGATCGAGGAAGTGCTGGACCGACGTATCGCCGCCGGAACGCTCGACTTGCGCGCGGCCTCGCTCAAGGCGATCAAGCGGGAAGGCGAGGCGATCCATGTCGACCTGCACCAGCGACGCGGCGGCGCACTGGTGCACGAGACCTTCGACGCGGTGATCGTGGCAACGGGTCCGGCGCATGGTTCGGTCTTCGCCTCCAATCCGGCGCTCGCCGCACTGGAGGCGCACGGCCTCGCACGGCCCGACCCGCTGCGGCTCGGCATCGACGTCACCTTGAACGGCGAAGTGCTCGACGCGCGGGGCGCGGTGCAGCCCACGCTGGTGGTCGCGGGCCCGCTCGCGCGCGGCACGATCGGCGAACTCATGGGACTGCCCGACGTGACCAACCATGCGATCCGCATTGCCGGCGCGGTCGAGCGGATGCTCGCCGCCGGCGCGGCGGAGCCGGCGGCGTAGCAGCGTTGTCTCGACTTCGGCCGGCGGCGGGGTCGGATCGCTGCGCCGCGAGGCGTGAGCATGGTAGACTGAACGGCGAGCCGTTGGCTCGGTGTTCCGCGGGACGACGCCCTCCCCGGGAAAGCCTGCTCATCAACATAGGCGGTTGCTTCGTGATCGGCCTGTTCGCAGCCCCTTTCGAGAGCAGTACCCGGTCGGTCGTCCCGTTTGGGGTCCGCCAGTTCATGCCGATCGGCCTGTCCGGCGGCTTCACCACCTTTTCGACATTCAGCCTGCAGACACTCGTGCGGCTCGATGCCGGCGAGGCAGGCCGGGCGGTGCGGAATGCCGCGCGGTCGATCATCCTATGCCTGATCGCCGTCGGCCTGGGCTATAAGTTGCCGAACGCCCTCGGCGCGGTGACAAGGAGTATGGCCACGTGAGAATATCATCGGTCCTGACCAGTTCCGCCAGCGTTCCCGCCGCCCTTGATGGTGCCGAGCTTGCCGCCGCCGCACTGCCTGGCGTGTCCATCGAAGCCCTCGAAGTGGTTGTCGATCCCGCTCAGATGATCGCCTCAAGCGAGGAAATCAGTATTCAGCAACTGAGAGGGCACGGCCGAGCAGCGCGCCCGCACGACCCGCGCGGCGTTCGACGACTGGAGCGCACAGCGCGCCTCCAAGGTCGCGCCAGTGGCCTGGCAATCCGGCACCGGCCGGCGTCCATCGGCACCCGGCGCCACCCGGCTACCGATTCTTCCATGGGATGATCACTCGGGATACGTCTCGCCCCGATCCGCTGCATCCTTGTGGAACAGGATGAACACCAGGGGGTTGCCAGGCTCCGCCATCGCGTCGCTGCGCTGGCCGGTCACCTCGCCGGCAACGCTGCTGGTGTATTCAGCGACCACTTCGCCGAAACTGTCGCGCTGGATGGCGACCTTCTGTCCCGGCTCCACCTTGTCGTTGAGCCTGACCAGGTGCTCGACGATCCCGCCCTCGGTGGCCAGGATCGGGAAGGCGCTGTTGCCGACGAAGACATCGACATCCTTGCCCGTGCGTCCCATCGGGCCGGCCACGATGCCGTGATGCTTGAGGACGTTCATCGTGCCTTCGACGAATAGCGCGATCATCTCAATATCCAGAACACGCGCCGCGCCGATCTCCGGCGTGAAGGCAGGAATGCCCACATCCATGAAGGCATTGTGCAGCACGCCCGGATAGACGTGATTGTCGAAGATCTGGCCGACGGGATAGAGCTCCACCATCGCCTTGACCTCTGGCACATCCATCCCGCCGATGTTGAAGGCGGTGACGTCGAACCCGGTGGTCCCGGTGTGGAAGTCGATGGCGGCATCGGCGTTCGGCCGCAGCAGGCGGTTGAACAGAAGGCCGGCATGCCGGCTGGGGGCGGTAAGCCCATTCTCATTGCCTGGCCATTCCCGGTTCATGTCGATCAGATCGGCACCTCGGCCCGCATTGGGCCATCGGCGCTGCATGCCTTCCATGGCGGCGCGGGACACATCCGTGACCGCCATCACCGTGCCCGACATCTGGGCCGGATCGAGCTGGTTCATCACCGACTGCACCGTGTGTATGGAACTCATCTCGTCGCCATGCACGCCGCTGACCAGCACGACGCGCTTGCCCGGCTTCGCTCCCTTGGCGACCGTCACCGATACATACCAGTGCTGGCCGCTGGGCATCTCGACACCCTGAAAATACAGGAGATGCTTCTTGCCCGGCTCCAAATCACCGAGGTCGAGCGCGCTGACGACCTTTTTCCCCTGGATGACGTCGCCGGTGTAGACGGTCGCCGATGATGCTGTCGGTGCCGAACCGGGAGAGGGTGTCGCCGCCTCACGGGCGCTTGCAGAGCTGGCGTCGGCCGCGAGAGCGCCCGCCATGCCGGCGGTGGCAAGTGATCCGATCATGAAATGGCGACGGTCGAGGCGCTCATCCAATTTGTTCGACATGACCCAGATCCTTTCGATGTCCATCGCGCGAGGTTGGATGTTTGCAAGGTTGCTCGGCTAGCTTCCCAAAAGAGGCGGGCAGAAGCGTGGCGCGCCGTCCCTCTTGAGACCGTAATAGCCGCTGCGTGCAGAAGAATTTCCGCGACACGAAGGCCTATCGAGAATGTCGATACCCACCATTGCTTATGAGCATGGCTGGACATCCAAGTTATTCAACAATCTGTCACGGAGGCAACCTACTTCAACGGGCCATGCAGCGCGCTCCAGTCAGTGCGTATACAATGGGAATTGCAACCAATGACCAGCATCGTAAGCCCCATCCTCGACTTCATGGCGAAGCGCGGCTCGGAAGATCGCGTCATCGATCTGAGTAGCGTGTTCGGCGGCAGCGGCCTCACCTACACGATCGAGAGCAGCGATCCTGCGGTTGCCGCGGTCAGGATCGAGGGCAGCGAGCTGACCATCGATTTTCTCGAGACGCTGGGCTACACCGACCTCAAGATCACCGCGACCGATACCGACGGCTCCACCGCGGTCGAGAATGTCCGCGTGCGCGTGGCCAGCGAGAGCGCTTTCACCATTGCGGTGATGCCCGACACGCAGGACTACACGTCCAACGCCGACCTCAACCACATCTTCGGCGACATGACCCAGTGGCTGGTCGATCACCAGGAGAGCCTGGGCATCGAGTTCGCCATCCATGTCGGCGACATCACCCAGCGCAACACCGCGGAGAACTGGGCGGTCGCCGAGGAAGCGCTGCGCAAGCTCGACGGCAAGATCCCCTATTCGCTGCTGCCGGGAAACCACGACCAGAGCGACCAGGGCCGCGCCAACGACCACAGCTCGGTCTATCTCGACGACCTGTTCTCGCCGGAGAAGCAGGCCGCCACCAGTTCCACCTTCGGCGGCGTCTATGACCAGGAGCCGGAAAGCTCCAAGAACAACTACCACACCTTCACCGCGCCGGACGGCACCAAATGGCTTGTCATGTCGATGGAATTCGGCGTGCGCGACGACGTGCTGCGCTGGGCCGGCGATGTCATCGAGGAACATGCCGATCACCGTGTCATCATCGCCAATCACTCGATGACGAACTTCGCGGGCCGCCATGATCCGCTCGGCTCGCCGCTGTTCAATGAGGGCACCGGCTACGACTACGGCATGGGCAACACGCTCGAGAACCCCAATGATGGCGAGACCATCTGGCGCGAGCTGGCCAGCAAGTACCCGAATGTGGCGATGACGTTCTCGGGCCACATCTTCGGCGACGGCGCCGAAACCGTGACCAGCTACAACCAGTATGGCCAGCCGGTCCACCAGATGCTGGTGAACTACCAGAACGGCGTCGCCAACGAGATCAATGGCGGACGCGGCGGCAATGGCGCCATCCGCCTGGTCGTGGTCGATCCGGAAGCCGGCACCATCTCGACCGAGACCTATTTCACCGAGTTCGACAGCTACCTCACCGGCGGGCGCACCGAAGGCGAGCTCCAGGGCAACTATAAGGAGCACGAGCAGGTGCTCGACGGGCTCGATCTCGGCCCGGTGACGCCGCAGGCGCTGGCCGATGCCGGCGACGACATCTTCGCCGCCGCCACGGCCGGTGCCGACGACCTCGCAGTGGCCCTCGACGCCAGCGGCTCGCGCAACCCGGGCGACGCCATCGTCGAATATCGCTGGCTCGACAAGGAGGGCCAGGTGGTCGCCACCGGCCAGAAGCCGACCGTCTCCTTCGAGGTCGGCAGCCACAAGCTGACGCTTGAGGTCGAGGACCGCGCCGGCGTGGTGACGCGCGACGAGATCCGCGTCGTCGTCAGCGGCGATCGCACCCTGCTGGTGGACAATTTCAACGACGGCGACGCCGCCGGCTGGACCACCGTCCGGCCGCTGCTGGCCAATATCACGCTCCTGCAGACCGCCTCCGCGGCCAGCGCCCCGGCGCTGCCCGGCGGCGATGCCGGCGTGCTCTCGTTCCCCCCGCTCGAAGCCAGCCAGTACTACCATGTGATGCCGGATTTCGAGCCGTCTTCCGGCGATGACTTCGAATCCTATACGCTGATGATGGACCTGATGGTCTATGACGGCCAGGGCGCCTATTTCTCGCTGTTCCAGAATGACCTCGAAAACACCGAGGATGGGGTCATCTTCATTGAGAACAGGAACGACGGCACCGGCAGGCTGGAAATCCTGCGCGGCGCCCATGGCACCATCACCTATGGCCAGTGGCACCGTATCGCGCTGACCGTCGAGAAAATCGACGACGCCACCGCGACGCTGAGCAAATATATCGACGGCACTCTCGTCGGCACCCAGGTGGTGGCTATGGAGCGCCTGAAGATCGACGGCGAGGGCGGCTTCTACCTGCTCGCCGACGACAATGGCGAAAGCGGCTACGGACACCTCAACAGCGTCGTGTTTTCCGACCGCGTGTTCAGCGCCAGCGAGATCGCCGATATGGGCGGGGCGCAGGCCAGCGGTCCGCTGGCGACGGCGAGTGACGGGCGCACCGTGCAGTTCGACTTCAACGGCGACCTGTCCCCCAGCCTCGGCGCCGGCACCATCGCCATCGTCGACAAGAAGGGCGATGCGCTCGAGACCCTGACCAAGTTCGGCACGGCCTCCTCCTTCGAGATTCCCGCGATGCCGGGCGGCGATGACCAGGTAATGTTCTTCCCCGCGCCGAAGGAAAAGCAGGGCTTCGTGGTGACGCCGGGTGGCGAACAGGAGGTCATCACCGAATACAGCCTCGTCATGGACGTGCTGATCCCAGACGGCCAGGGCCGCTACATCTCGTTGCTGCAGACCGACCCGAGCAACAGCAGTGACGGCGACGTCTTCATCCGCCGCAACAACGCCACCGGCAGCGCCGAACTCGGCGGCGGCGGGTATGACGGCGCGTTCGCCTATGGCGAATGGCAGCGCATCGCGCTGGTGGTCGACCAGGCGGAAGACGGCACCGTCACGCTCCACAAATACCTGAACGGCAGCCTCATCGGTTCGCGCGTCGTGGATGCCGAGCGCTTCAAGCTGGATGGCGAGAAGGGCTTCCTGCTGTTTGCCGACGAGGACGGCGAAATGTCCGATGCCTATGTGAGCGGCGTGTCGTTCACCGAGGGCGTGCTCACGGCCGAGCAGGTCGCGGCGCTCGGTGGCGCCAAGGCCGGCGGCATCTTCACCCAGGCGCCGGACCTCAACACCACGCAGTTCGACTTCTCCGGCACTCTCGACGCCACCTTCGGCAATGCCCAACTCGACTTCCTGGACGAATCCGACACCGGCTTCTGGAAGGTGAAGGGCAGCGTTCACTCACGCAAGGATGACGACGCGTCCATCGACGCACCGGAAGGCGCGCTCTACTACTCGCAGGACAATCCCGACAAGGTCCTGGTGTGGAACGATCCCGCCGCGCTGGCGTGGAACAACTATGTGTTCGACGTCACCATCCGCTCCACCGACGACGACGTGATCGGCACGGTGTTCTACTACGCCGACGAGAGCAATTATTACCGGCTCGAACTCGACGGCGAGGGCTCTACCCGCCACCTGATCAAGGTGCAGGACGGCGTCGAGACCGTGCTCGCCTCGGTCACGGGCGGCTACCGCTTCAATGACGAGATGGAACTGCGCGTCGCCGTGGTGAATGGCGAGATCACCGTGCTGCTCGACGACAGGAACGTCTTCGGCGGGCCGGTGGTCGACAGCGCGCCGCTCGCCGGCGGCACCATCGGCGTGCTCTCCAGCAACCAGAAGAGCGCGATCTTCGACAATGTCGCGGTCAACAAGGTGGCGCTGGCCGCGCATGGCGCCGGCGACATGCGCAGCATCGACAGCGATGGCGACGGCTTCGCGGTGGTTGCGCTGTCGGCGTCCGGCTCGTTCGGGCCGAACGACATCGTGGCCTATCGCTGGCTGCTCGATGGCGAGGAGATCGGCACCGGCAAGGAGGCTGTCCTCACTCTCCCCGCCGGCACCAAGGCGGTGACGCTCGAAGTCACCGACGCGGCCGGCAAGACCTCCCGTGACCACGTCAAGGTCGATGTCGTCGGCGCCGACAAGGTGCTGGTGAGCGAGGGCTTCAGTGGCGCCTCGCTCGCCGGCTGGACCATCGTCGACGAGGGCACGCTGGGTGGCGCCTCCGACTGGAAGTTACTGGACGGCAAGCTGTTCCAGATGTCGGACATTCACTCCCGCCAGCTGATCTCCAACGGCAACGCCTCCGATCCCGACCCGTGGAACCGCGGCTGGAGCCCGCTGGGCGATGGCTACAACGCGCTGCGCAAGGGCACCTACGCACTGTACAACGCGCCCGAAGCGGCGGAATGGAGCGACTATTCGGTCGAGGTCACCATCCTTACCCCGGACGATGACGGCATCGGCCTCCTGCTGCACTATCAGGATCCGCAGAACTACTACAAGATGGAGCTCGATCGCGAGGGTGGCCTCTGGCAGCTGCGCAGCATGGTCGATGGCTATGAGAAGACCCTGGCGCAGGTGCCGGGCCGCTACGTCAGCGGCGAGCCGATCCATCTGCGCGTCGACACGGTCGGCGGCAAGATTCAGGCCTATGTCGACGGCGAGCCGGTGTTTGCCTACGACATCGAGGACCACAAGCTCGAGAGCGGAACGGTCGGCCTCTATTCCTGGGGCAGCGCGGGCGTCTCGTTCGACGACCTGACCGTGGTGTCGCTGGCGGATGCGCCGGTGCAGCCCGGCGACAACGCCGCACCGGAAGCTACCAATGACGGCGGCTTCTCGCTGGTGTCCGGCACGTCGCTCATGCTGACCGCCGCGCTGCTGCTCGCCAACGATCTGGATGCCGATGCCGATGAACTTGTCCTCGTCTCGGTGCAGGAGGCGATTGGCGGCACGGTGGCGCTCGACGATGCCGGAAACGTCCTGTTCAAGGCGACCCCCGGCTTCTCCGGCACGGCCTCGTTCAGCTACACCGTTTCCGACGGCAAGGGCGGCACGGACAAGGCCACGGTCACGCTGAACGTGGAGGCGGCGGCCAACCGCAACCCCGACGCGCTCGACGACCGGCTCTATGTCCTGGAAGAGGCGGTGGTGACGCTGGCGGCTTCCAGCCTGCTGGCCAATGACACCGATGCCGATGGCGACGCCCTCACCCTTGTCTCGGTGCAGGGCGCGACCCATGGCACGGTCGCGCTGGTCGACGGCAAGGTGGTGTTCACGCCGGCCGACGGCTTCACCGGCGCCGCGTCCTTCACCTACACCGTCTCCGACGGCAAGGGCGGGCAGGACACCGCGAAGGTGGTGATGAACGTCCAGCCCCGCCCGAACGCCGCGCCCGTCGCCCAGAACGACGGCGGCTTCACGGTGACCTCGGGCCTCGCGCTTTCGCTGGCGGCGGCCGCGCTGCTGGCCAACGACGTGGATGCCGACGCCGACGCGCTGAGCCTCGTCTCGGTGCAGGGCGCGAGCCATGGATCGGTGGAACTGGTCGATGGCCAGATCGTGTTCACGGCCCAGGCCGGTTACGAGGGTGAGGCGTCCTTCACCTACACGATCTCCGACGGCCAGGGCGGAACGTCCACCGCGACGGTTACGCTGACCGTCGAGGCGGCGGGCCCGCAGGAGCCGGACCATGAGGGCTGGCAGCTCGGCACCACGGGCGACGATGTCCTGGGCGGGTCTTCCACGGTCGGCGTCAAGATCTTCGGCGACGATGGCGACGACGTGATCAAGGGCGGCATGCGCGGCGACCAACTCGACGGCGGCGAAGGCGGCGACGTGCTGCGGGGCGGCATCGGCGACGACACCCTCAAGGGCGATGCTGGCGACGACGTTCTCGAAGGCGGCATCGGCAATGACCGGCTCGAGGGCGGCACGGGCAGCGACCTGCTGCGCGGCGGCATCGGCCAGGACACGCTGGTCGGCGGCGACGGCGACGATGCCCTCGAAGGCGGGATCGGCAGCGACGACCTCGCCGGCGGCAGCGGCGACGATCTGCTGAAGGGCGGCGTGGGCGAGGACCGCCTCGAGGGCGGCGAAGGCGACGACATTCTGACCGGCGGCATCGGCCGGGATGTGTTCGTGTTCGCGGAAAACTCAGGGGCGGACATCATCACCGACTTCCATCCCGGCCAGGACCTGATCGCGTTTCAGGATCTCGATTTCGCAACCTTCGACGCGGTGCTCGCCGCGATGGTCGACACGGATGAGGGCGTCGTTCTCCAGCTCGACCAGAGCGGCGAGAACTATGTGCTGATCGAGAACACCACCCGGAACGGGTTCGGCGCCGACGACTTCACCTTCGCCTGAGCCGCGCCCCGCGACGGACCAGGAGAGACCGGGATCTCCGGCGAAGGGGCCTTCTGCAGCGTCGCGGCGGTTGCCGCACCACGCCTGCGGCAGGCCCCTTCCCTTGATCGCGGCCTCGCCTCCAGCCGGTGACCGGGGCCCCGCTCTCGCGCCATCGCTCGACGCGGCCGGCAGCAGCGTCAATCTGTTCGGCGCGTCACAAATTGAAACATCCCCGTCAATCGCAAGTGACGCCGCGCCCCTAGCACGGAAACCTCAGGGAACAGCATCCTGCCTCTGCGCCCCGGCGACAGAGATGGACATCATGAGGATACCCCATGCTCAGGACCCGCCTCTTCATCGCGGCAGCCATCATCGCCTTCGCTCTGGCTGGCATGTCGGTCGCGCAAGCCGCCACGACCGGCATCGCCACCGCCAACGTCAATCTGCGGGCCGGCCCCTCGACGGGTTATCCCGCCATCACCGTCGTTCCGGCGGGCACGGCCATCCTTACCCATGGATGCGTCGCGGGCTATGGCTGGTGCGATATCGCCTTTGGCCCCTATCGCGGCTGGGTTGCCGCATCCTACATCCAGGTCGTCTATCGCGGGGCGCCGGTCGTGCTCTCGGCGCCGTTGGCGCCGGCGGTCGGCATTACCGTCGTCACCTTCAACCGCGTGTATTGGGACACCTATTATCGCGCCTACCCCTGGTATGGCCGCTGGGCGGCCTATCCGCCCTATGTTCCTCCGCGCATTACGTCCGCCAACCGCTCCGTCACCTGTGCGGGCGGCGCCTGCGTGGGCACGAGCGGCGCCAGCGGCCGCTATGGTGGCTCGACCGCCCAGACCCGCACCTGCACCGGCGGCGCGTGCACATCGACTCGGGTGACCGAAGGTCCCAATGGCGGCACCGCGGCCCGCACCCGCAACTGCGCCGCTGGGCTGGGGTGCACCACGAATCGCGCGGTCGTCGGGCCTAGTGGCGGGACCCGCACCGGATCGCGCAGCTTCCAGCGCTGGTAGGCCTGCCGCGAACAACCCGCCAGCCGACAGAGAAAAGGCCGGGAGGGCGCCCCCGGCCTTTTCCATTGCGCCACGCGGGCAGCTTCGCACGCCCTCAGAGTGGGGCGCCGAAACTTTCGCCACGCTGCCATTCGATCAAACGTGCCACGCGCTCGACCAGGCGGGCCTGCGTCTTCGCGACAAGCGCCATCTGCTCGGGCGTCAGCGTCGCCTTGAGGACATCAACTGACTGCTTGAGACGCTTCGCCTTATCGGCCCGCTCGATGGCAGCGTCGGCAACGTCCTGCACAAGATCGAACGCCTCGGCCTTGGCGCGCCCTTCCGGTGCGAGCCAGCGCTCCACCCGGTCGCCGGAGGGCACCATGGCGACCAGGGCGCCTGCATAGTCGCGCCACGCTTCGGCCTGATCCGGCCGGATGCCGAGCACGGTTTCCTGCGCCGCCAGCAGCATGCCCGCCACCAGGCGCAACTCAACCGGACCAAGCATGGGGGCCGGCCCGGCATCGAAGTCGGGCGGCTCGCAGGCCCATGGACCGGCGGGCTCGACGACCACGTCCTGCGCCTCCGCCTGTCCGGCCACGATGGCGAGGCCCGAGGCCGCGAACACGGCGGCGGACACGGCGCCGGCGGCCAGGATCGCGAATGGCCTTCGCTTCAGGAACGGCCCTCGCTTCAGGAACGGCTCTCTCATGGCTTTCATCCTTCTGCCGTTGAGGAGCCCGCACGCTAGGCGGCCGAGGTCTCGCCCGTCGCACCGCGTGATGTCGATTTGTATCGGCCTTCTCACCTCCGCCGCTTTACCCGGCAGGGAGCAGGTGAACCCGGACGGCAAGCCCACCATGGCGGCTGTCGCCCAGTTCGATACGCCCGCCATGGCGCTCGACAAGACGCCGGACAATGGTGAGGCCGAGGCCGGTGCCCCCGCTCTCGCGGTTGCGCGAGGTCTCCAGCCGATAGAAGGGCTCGAAGACCCGCTCGCGCTCATCCGGCGGGATGCCCGGCCCGTCGTCCTCGACCACGAGCACCACCGCACCCGAGGCACGCTCAATGGCAGCGTAGGCACGCTCGCCATGGCGCAGCGCATTCTCGACCAGATTGGCGCAGACCCGGCCAAGCGCCTTCTCTCCCATCGCGACCGCCACCGGCCCCGCCGGTTGATCGAACACGATACACTCAGCCGGTCCATGCCCGGCGTGGTGACCGGCGCGATAGCGCTCGAACACGGCAACGAGATCGGCGATGGCAGGCTCGTTCGGAGCGAAGGAATCCTGTGCGAAGTCGAGTGTGTCCTCGACGAGCGCCTGCATCACCTCCACATCGGCGATCGCACCCTCCCGATAGCGGCTCGACGGCATCATCTCGACCCTCAGGCGCAGGCGGGTGAGATAGGTGCGCAGATCGTGCGAGATCGCGCCCAATGTGAGCGTCCGATTGCGCAGCAGCGCGGCAATGCGTTCCTGCATGGCGTTCACGGCGCGGATGAGCGTACGCAACTCCGGAGCGCCGCGCTCGGGAATGCGCACAGGCCTACCGCCCTCCCCCACCTTGTCCACCTCGCGGGCGAGGCGGGCGAGCGGCTTCATCTCCCGCGCCACGGCAATCAGCGCCGCCACCGCCACCAGCACGCCGAACAGCCCGGCGAAGAAGCCGATGGGCACGCCGAGCAGGCGCACCGTCACCCGGTCGCGCACATCCAGCCAGAGATAGCCGCCCGAGGCAAGCTGCACATAGACGCTGAGTGAATCGCCTTGCCCGCCCTGATCGCGCCCTTCGAGGCGCACCCGGACATCGCGATCGAGCGTTCCGCGCAGATTGAGCGCCGCGCGGATCGCCCGCTGCACTCTTACCAGTTCACCGGGTCCGGCCAGGCCCGCCGGCAGTTCCGGCACGATGGACACGGCGCGCCCACTCTCCGTAAACGCTTCCAGCACCGCCGGCCGCAGCGGCGCGGGCACCTCGTCGACCAGCCGGACGAGCGAGGCGACCTGCCGCGGCAACGAGGGCGAACTCTCGCCGAACTCGCCGCGCCCGGCGGGAAAGCCGAAATAGAAGGCGAGAACCAGCAACTGGATGGCGAACAGCGCCAGCGCGACGATGAGGATGATGCGCGCCAGCAGGCCGAAACGCATGGCTCCCACGCCTCTCAGGCATCACGCACGTCGGCCGAGAACAGGTAACCGACATTGCGCACGGTGGTGATGGGTTGCTCGTTCTCGGCAAGGCACAGGGCCAGCTTGGCGCGCAGCCGCGATACGGTGACGTCGACGGTGCGGTCGAAGGGATCGGCCATGCGCCCGCGTGTCCAGTCGAGAAGCTGATCGCGCGAGAGCACCCGGCCCGGCCGTTCAAGAAAACACACAAGCAGGTCGAACTCGGCGGTGGTGAGGTTCACCCTCTGGCCGGCCTCATCCTCGACGAGGCGGGCGTCAAGATCGGCGATCAGGCGGCCGAAGCGGCGGCGGCGGCGCTCGGCTACCCCGGAGGCGGGCGCGCTGGAGGAGCGGCGCAGCAAGGCGCGGATGCGCGCGAGCAACTCGCGCGGGTTGAACGGCTTGCCGAGGTAGTCATCGGCCCCGATCTCAAGGCCGACGATGCGGTCGACATCGTCGTGCTTGGCGGTGAGCATCAGAATAGGCACGCGCGAGCGCACTCTTAGCCGCCGGCAGATCGAGAGACCACCCTCGCCGGGCAGCATGATGTCGAGGATGAGCAGATCCGGCATGCCACGCAGCAGGGCGCGGTCCATCAGCGTCCCGCTCTCCACCGCCTCGACGCGATAACCCTCCGCGCCGAGAAAGTCGACGAGAAGGCCACGAATGTCGCGATCATCCTCAACCAGCAGCAGCCGTTCCGCAGTCATGGCGAAGGCATGACAGGCCCGCAAGTCACCGGCAAGAGGCACAGGCGCCGCTGTTACAAACTGTAACGAAATGCGCCCGTCCCGAGACAGCGGCGCAAAGCAGACCGTGCATCCTCTCCACGTGCCGCCCTGACCCACACCTCATGGCGGCCCGTGGGGAGTTGCCCCGCCCGCGCCCTGGAGCCTGCCCGGCCGACCACCCCAAACCGGGCGGGCTCCAGGGCCAGCCCTCATTCATGCACCCGCATGCACCCGAAGGAATCGACATGTTGGACCGTGGCTTTTTCATGCGCGCCTCGCTCGTGCTCGTCTTCTCTGCCATCGCCGGCGCCGCGTTCTCGCAAAATCTTTCCCGTGCGCAAATGCAGTCGGTGCGCAGTGCCTGCGCCGCCGACATCAAGGTCGCCTGTCCCGGGGTACAGCCCGGCGGCGGCCGCATCATCGCCTGCATCAAGGCCAATCCGGACAAGATCTCCCAACCCTGCATGGATGCGCTGGTCGCCGCCAAGGCGATGCAGGCGCAGTGAGGACGCCGGCCGAAGCGGAATAAAGACGGCGCGTACGCGATGAACATCCAGCCGGATCTCGACCAGATACTGGCGCTCGCGCCGCCGCCCGCCCGCCCGTCCGCGCCCGCGCCGCTACCTGCGCCGCACCCTCCTGGCCCTGGCCCTCGCCGGCCTCGCCATCGGTGGTCCGCGCTATCTCTATCCCTATGAGGTGAGAAGCGAGACCGTGCGGCCCGGCAAGCTCATCATCGAGATCAAGGGCCCGGGCACACTCGATGCCTTGTCGCAAGCTGCCTTAGGCAGCCGCCTCCAGGCGCGCATCGAGACACTCGCCGTCGACCGCAACGATGTGGTGTCCAAGGGCGATGTGCTGGGCCGCCTCGCCTTTGACGAACTCGCGGGCGGGCTCGCCGCCGCCGAGGCGAGCGCCCATGCCAGCGAGCGGGCGGTCGACACCGCCGGGGCCGAACGCGACCACGCGCTCGCCTCGCTCGACAAGGCGCGGGCCACGCATGAGCGCCAGGTCGCGCTCGTCGCCAAGGGCGTGGCCAGCCAGGCCGGGCTCGACGACGCTGCCGCCATCTTCCGGCAGGCACAGGCGGACCTCGTGCGGGCACGGCGCGCCATCGAGCAGGCCGAAGCCGAGCGCGAAGCGGCGCGAGCCCGTATCGCGGTCGCTCGCGCCCAGCTCGACGACAGCGTGCTGCGCGCGCCCATAGACGGAATCGTCATCTCGCGGACGCACCATCCGGGCGAGGTGGTCGCGCCGGGGTCGGAGCCGTTGCGCATCGCCGATCCGACCAGCCTCGTGCTCAACGCCCGGCTCGATGAGAGCGCCATCGCCTCGGTACAGGCCGGACAGCTTGCGCACATACGCTTCAGCGGCTTCGAGACGCCAATCAACGGCCATGTGCTGCGGCTCGGCCGCGAAGTGGACGAGGAGACGCGGGAGTTCGAGCTCGACATCGCCCTCGACCGCCTGCCGCCCAATTGGGCGCTGGGGCAACGTGGCACAGTGCGGATCGAAGTGGAGGAGCGGCCGGACGTACTCACCGTGCCGCAGACCCCTGGCACGCCGCGACGGCGCACCAGGGGTCTGGCTCGCGCGGAGCGGGCGGGCCGCTGGCAGGCGGTCACGCTCGGCTCGGCCGGCGGCGCCCGCGTCGAAGTGCGCGGCGGGCTTGAAGGCGGCGACATCGTGCTCGCACCTGAAGGGCTGCATCCCTTCATGCGCCTGCGGGTCGCGGATTCCACGCCATGAATCTCGCCCTCAAGGATGCCGCTCATACGCCGATGCGCTTCGTTCTCACGGCATTCGGCGTCGCCCTGCTGATGACGGCCGTGATCGGCATGACCGGGCTTTACCGTGGCGTGGTCGGCGACGCATTGCTCGTCATCGAGCGCATCGATGCCGATCTGTGGGTCGTGCAGGGCGAGCGCGCCGGTCCGTTCGCCGAAGGCTCGGCGGTCGCCCCGGACATGGATCGCCGCGTCGCGGGCGTGCCGGGCGTCGCGGATGTGCGACGCTTCACCCAGTTCAGCCAGCAATTCGCCTTCGAGGGGGCGACGCGCCGTGCCACCATCACCGGCGCCGATATCCCCGCCGATGACGGGCGCTGGCTCGCCCTTGCCGCCGGCCGCTGGCTCGCGGCCGGCCGTTGCGAGGCGGTGGCGGATGAGAGCACCGGCCTTGCTGTCAGCGACTGGGTGGAACTGGCGCGCGACGTCTACGAGATCGTCGGCTCGACGCGGCACATGGTGGATTCGGCGGGCGACGGGCTGCTCTTCGTCGGTATCAATGATGCTACCGCGATCGCCCAGAAGCGCACCTCGGAAGCGATATATCTCGCCCGCGCGGCTCGCGGCACCGGCGAGTTCGCCGGCGCGGGCAGCTCCGTCGCGCAGGAGAGCAAGATCGCGGCGGTACTGGTGCGCCTCGCCCCGGCAGCCGATGCTGCGAACGTCATTGCGACCATTGAACGCTGGGGCGACGTGCGGGTGCTCACGACGCAGCAGCAGCGCGACCTGATGCTGAACGCGCGGCTGTGGAAGCTGCGGTTGCAGATCCTCGCCTTCACCGGGCTGATCCTGCTGATCACCGCTATCGTCGTCTCGCTGATCGTCTACACGATGACGCTGGAGAAGCTGTACGAGATCGCGCTTCTCAAGCTGATCGGGGCGCGCGAAAGCGTCGTTGCGACCATGATCGGCCAGCAGGCCGGCCTGATCGGCCTGATCGGCCTCGCCGGTTTCCTGCTGTCCATCGGCGCCGCCGAACTCGTCTTCCCGCTGTTTCCGCGCCGGGTGGTGATCCTCGCTGGTGACCTCGCGCTGCTGGGCCTGGCGCTGCTGGGCCTGGCGCTGGCTCTGATCTGCGCCGCAGCGGCGTGGATCGGCATCGCCCGTGCCTCGCGCGTCAACGCCCGCGAGGTGCTGGCGTGAGCCCGCCTGTCATTCTCTCGGCACGCGGTTTGGCGCGCCATTACGCCGGCCCCGCCGGACTGGTGCGGGCGCTGGACGGCATCTCGCTCGACATCCAGGCCGGCGAACTTGTCGGCATCTTCGGCCCCAGCGGCTCCGGCAAGAGCACGTTCCTCATGCTCGCCGGCCTGCTGGAAACGCCTAGCGCCGGCGAGGTCTGGCTCGCTGGCGAACGGGTGTCGCAGCCCGGGACCGATCTCGACCGGCTCCGGGAGGTGCGCCGCCAGAAGATCGGCTTCGTGTTCCAGAAGGCCAATCTTATCCCCTTTCTCACTGCCGCGGAGAATGTGGCGCTTAGCCTCGAACTGGTCGACGTCGCGCCCGCCCCGGTCCTCGCCCATGGATGCCGGCTGCTCGCGGCGCTCGATCTCTCGCATCGGGCCGATAGCCTGCCCGCGCGGCTTTCCGGCGGCGAACAGCAGCGCGTCGCGGTGGCGCGGGCGCTGGCCAACAGCCCGCCGCTGATACTGGCCGACGAGCCCACCGCCGCGCTGGACAGCGTGCGTGGCCGGCAGGTGATGCAACTGTTCCGCCGCATCGCCGCATCGCGAGGCACCGCGGTTGCGGTGGTGACGCACGATACGCGCTCCGCGGACCTGTTCGATCGGCGGGTTCATCTCGAGGATGGTCGTTTGGCGACACGCCGTCAGGAATAGCCGCTGCACGGGCGGTCCGGAGCGTACCGGCTCCTCGTCACCTTCCGAGCGAGCCCTGATGCCCGGCGCCTGGAGGCACGGCCCTGCAGCCAGTCGTCGACCTGCGACTTTGCCAATTCGTCCCGGACCGCATCGTTTGGCCCGCTGCCGGTTCTGTGAACGCGAGGCTCGGCAAGCCCTGCCCGCTCCCCGCACGGAGGGGCCAAGATGACCCGGCGCGGGGCGCCTGCACCGGCGAGTGTAGAAGCGCCCGACGCCGTATGCGGAGCCAGGTGGATCGAGGGCGGCAGCCAATCGGTGAGATCACCCGCGCGCTTTCGCCCAGCGCATCGAGGGTGCCGATGAACAGATTCGCATCGTGGGATTAAAGTCGGAACGACCTCGAATGCTCCTCGCCGCTTCGAGCGGGGAACCGGGAGCTTTTGGCGTTCGCGGTTTTGTACCGAAGTGGCGCGCCCACGGGGAATCGAACCCCGGTTTTCGCCGTGAGAGGGCGACGTCCTGACCGCTAGACGATGGGCGCATCTAGGCAGGCCGGTCTCATAGAGCGGTTTGGCGGTGGGATCAAGAGCGCCGGCGCGACGAGGCGGCTTTTTCAACCGCTGTGGACGCCCTCCCCGTCGGGCCGCTCCCGAGAGTGCCCGTGAAGCCGCTCACGGCGCACTGGCAAAGCCGAGCACACCGCGCGGGGCGCGCGTGTCGAGGTCGAAGAAATGCGTCTCCACCCGCCCCTCGCGCGCCACCGTCACCGCGATGAGGTCGCCGGAGACGACGGCGGAACGCACATCCGCGCCCTTCGGCAGCTGGATCGTGCCGGCGATCTCCGCCGGCGCGCTTTTCCTGCCGCTGATCAGCTTGTATCCGATGGCACCAAACACGGCGAGAAAGCCGAGAAGCATGATAAGGCCGGAGAAGGCGGCGAAGCGGCGCATCCGGCGCAGCACGCGCTCGGCCGCGGGGTCGAGCTTGTCGTCGTCTGAATCAGGAGAAGTCATGCCGGCACCCGACGAACTGAACGAGGATCTGGATGATGTCCTGCCGGTAGCCGGCGCGACGCGCGTCGATATCACCGTCGGGCCGGAGGATGAAGGGCTTCGGCTCGATCGGGTTCTGGCGCGGCACCTGCCGGAGCTCAGCCGCACCCGGCTGCAGGCGCTGATCGCCGAGGGCCGGGTGCAGCGCGCGGGCCTCGCCGTCCCGGGCGGCTCGGCCAAGGCCGTGGTGGGCGAGAGCTACAGTGTCGAGGTACCGGCGCCCGAAGCTGCCGAGCCGGCGGCGCAGGACATCCCGCTGACCATCGTCCACGAGGACGATCACCTCATCGTCATCGACAAGCCCGCCGGCATGGTGGTGCATCCCGCGCCCGGCAATGCCGACGGCACGCTGGTCAACGCGCTGCTGTTCCATTGCGGCGCCAGCCTTTCGGGCATTGGCGGGGTGAAGCGCCCCGGCATCGTCCATCGGCTCGACAAGGACACATCCGGCCTGATCGTGGTCGCCAAGAACGACCGCGCGCACAAGCGGCTCGCCGCCCAGTTCGCCGATCACGGCCGCACCGGCCCGCTGGAGCGCGCTTATCTCGCCTTCGTGTGGGGCGAGCCGGACCTGCCCAGCGGTACCGTGGACGCGCCGCTCGCCCGCCACCCCATTGCCCGCGAGCGCATCGCGGTGCGTACCGGCGGGCGCTTCGCCATCACCCACTGGCAGCGCCTTGAGGCCTATGCCGACACGCAGGGACGCCCCATCGCCGCCCTCGTCGAATGCCAGTTGGAGACCGGCCGTACCCACCAGATCCGTGTCCACATGGCCCATGTCGGCCACCCCCTGCTGGGCGACGCGATCTATTCCGGGGGGCAGCGCACCCGCGCCAGCCGGCTGGGCGGCGCCGCGCGCACGGCGCTGGAGGCACTGGGCCGCCAGGCCCTGCACGCCGCGCGGCTGGGCTTCGAACACCCCGCGACCGGCGAGTTCCTGCTGTTCGAGAGCGCGCTTCCTGCCGACCTCGCCCGCCTGCGGGCCGCTCTCGCGGCCGGCGATTGAGCGCCCCGGCGCCCGCTCAACGGTTCGTGACCCCGCTTTGCCTTGCGGTTTCGCAAAAACGGCCTCTTCCTGCTATTATATGTGTGAGGCCGGCTGAAAGCGGCCGCAAATCGGTCGCCCACTATAGGGGACCGCGAGAGAAGGAGGGTGCAGTCATGGCCCGTTCCGCTATGAGCCTACCATCCGCCGAAGGTGGCCTGAGCCGCTATCTGGCGGAAATCCGCCGGTTCCCGATGCTGGAGCCGCAGGAAGAATACATGCTCGCCAAGCGCTGGCGCGAGCACGAGGACCCCGACGCTGCCCATCGGCTCGTCACCAGCCATCTGCGGCTGGTGGCCAAGATCGCCATGGGCTATCGCGGCTACGGCCTGCCGATTTCGGAAGTCATCTCCGAAGGCAATGTCGGCCTCATGCAGGCGGTGAAGCGCTTCGAGCCCGACAAGGGCTTCCGCCTCGCCACCTATGCGATGTGGTGGATCAAGGCCTCGATCCAGGAATACATCCTGCGCTCCTGGAGCCTGGTGAAGATGGGCACCACGGCGGCGCAGAAGAAGCTGTTCTTCAACCTGCGCAAGGCCAAAAGCCAGATCTCCGCGCTGGAGGAAGGCGACCTTCGCCCCGATCAGGTGCAGCAGATCGCGACCAAGCTCGGCGTCACCGAGCAGGAAGTGATCGATATGAACCGGCGCCTCGGCGGCGACGCCTCGCTCAACGCCCCGCTGCGCGGCGATGTCGAGGGTGGTGGCGAGTGGCAGGATTGGCTGGCCGACGATCACGACAGCCAGGAATCGGTGCTGGTCGAGCATGAGGAGATGGACAATCGCCGCAACGCGTTGTCCGGGGCGCTGTCGGTGCTCAATGAGCGCGAGCGGCGCATCTTCGAGGCGCGGCGCCTGTCGGACGACCCGATGACGCTGGAAGACCTCGCCACCGAATTCGGCGTGTCGCGCGAGCGTGTGCGCCAGATCGAGGTGCGCGCCTTCGAGAAGGTGCAGAAGGCGGTGATCGACCGCGTGCACCAGATGGAGTCGGCACCGATGCGGCAGGAAGTCTCGCCGGCGCTGTAAGGCGTTCGCGACATCACGCGAAGACGACCGGAGGGCGCCCCGCAAGGGCGCCCTTTTGCGTTGCGGGTCAGGCCGGCAGCGCGTTGGCCCCTGCCGAGGGCGCGATCGGCGCGGAAAACTGGCTCGCCCGGCGCACATCATGCGAGAGCACGTCGCGTATGCTGAGCACGCCGACCAGCTGATGCTCCTCCAGAACGGGGAGATGGCGCACATGGTGCTCTTCCATCAGGGCGCGGACATGGTCCACCGTGTCTTCCATCCGGCACGAGATCATGTTGCGCGACATCAGGTCGCCGACGGTGAGCTTGAGCGCCGCCGCGCCGCGCTCGGCGACGGCACGCACCACGTCGCGCTCGGAGAAGATGCCGACCACGGTGTCCCCTTCCGAGCCGCAGGCGTCCTTCACCACCACGGCACCGATGCGTTCGCGATTGAGCAGGGTCGCAGCCATTTCAACGTTTTCCGACATACGGATCGTCGGCACGCGGGCGCTTTTCAGCTTCATGAGATCGGCGACGAGCATGGCGTATCCCTCTGGTGGCGGAACCTCGACTGTCACGCTTCTTATTCTTTTGTCTAAGTCTGGTATGCAATACACACGCCGTCAACAGAATCCGTTGCGGCAGCGCAGCATCCAGCCTTCACCGAGACGCCGCAAAAAGGCCCGCGCGGGGCGGGCCTTTTCGTCGTCCGTGGCGGTGGCGCGT
>NZ_JAHBGC010000001.1 GCF_018390645.1 Ancylobacter dichloromethanicus | reverse complement strand
AGGCCTCCTTCTCGGAGACCGTGAATCACATCTCAAACAGAATTAACAGGTCCTGAGCCTAGTTTCGACAAGTCGGCCCAACGGTCCCACGTCTTCAGATTTCCCGTGGGCAGGAACTCGTTTGGTCCTTGCATAGTGAGGTAGATATCCGGATTGATTCCCTCCAGCGCGCGCTGAACGGGATCGGGCCAAGGGTCCAGCCGACAGATATAGCGTGCATAAAGGTATTTCGTAATCAGATCCTGATACTCGGCTCCATCGGTCTCGCCATTATTTTCAAGCACGGTCAGGCGGGATTGCACGGAGGCCTGCATCATTCACCGCAACTGTCGCACATAAGAACTGTAGTCGGCGAAGCTGGCGGACATGTTCGAGAGCACGAAGGCCTGCGTGTGCTCTCGAAAGCGCAGCGCATATTCGAGGCCGAGTATGCCTCCCCAGCTGTGCCCGACGATGATCATGCGTCCGAGTCCGAGCGCGGCGCGCACCTCCTCCACCTCCTCAAGATAGCGCGACAGCCGCCACAAGGACGGATCCTTCGGTCTATCCGACAGCCCACAGCCTAGTTGGTCATGGAAATAGAGTTCGTAGCCCTGCTGCGGCAGAAAATCGGCAAAGCACTGCATGTATTCGTGGGACAGGCCAGGGCCGCCGCTGAGAAGCAGCACTTTCGTCGCACCGCGCCCGATACGCGGCGTCCACACCCTGTGGCCCGAGCTCAGGGTAACCCAGCGTATGCCATCGGGGCTTTCGCCCAAGGCCTGCGGCACGGATGGTGGATGGGGATCGGCCCGGCCGAGGCGGGGCAGCATCAGGGCGCCCGCAAGCGCCAACAGCGCACGTCGTTGAATGTACATCATTGTCCTCGCCATGGATGAGATTGCAGCAGGGCGCCACCGGCGCGGCCGCTTGCCGGCTACCCCGCCATCAGATGGCGACGGCCTCGAACCGTGAGTGGGTTGGCGTGAGGGCGCTGGCACCAAGCAGGCGAAAGCCGGCCTGGCTCAGCAGCCGGTCGTATTCCGCGGGCTGGCGTTCCCGGCCGCCGGCGGCAATCAGCATGGTGAGGTCGACCTGGCAGGCAAATCCGCTCGGCTGCCTTGCCATGGTGAGTTCGATGAGCATCAGGTGCGCCCCGGGCCGAGCCGAGGCACGACAGTTGCGCAGGATGACCGCGCATTCCGCATCGCTCCAATCGTGCAGAATGTGCCGCAGAATATAGAGATCTGCCGCGGGTACGGCGTCGAAGAAGCTGCCCGGCACGAACGACAGTCGGCTTGCGATCTCGCGGTCGAGCGGTTGCTCGCGCACCTGCTCGATAACGGATGGGAGATCAAGCACGATCCCGTTCAGGGCGGGATTGGCCTGCATCAGCGCCTGCAGTAGTGAGCCGCCGGCGCCGCCGACGTCTACGGCGGTGTGGACATTTGTGGTGCTAACCGCTGCGACGGCGGCAGCATCTATGTCGCGCGTCGATCCTCCCATGGCGCCAGCAACAGCAAGCCCTTCGGCGCGCCCCGCGTCGGACGCGTAGTAATCCCAAAGAGACTGGCCAAGCGTGGCTTCGGTTTGCGTGCGCCCGGTCCGGAGGGCGTCGTCAAGCCTTCCCCACGGCGCCCAATGCCCGGGCCCGCCCTGGATCAGGGCGAGATCCCGCAGGGAATGTGGGTTGTTCGACTGAAGCGTCCGCAGCAGTTCCGTCCCGGCGTAACCGGTGTCGTCCAGCATCGAAAGCAGCCCGAAGGCGGTACAGGCGCGCAGAAAGCGCTCGGCGGAGTCGGGATCGAGCCCTTCCGCCACGGAGAAAGCTCCGGCGGTAATCCGGCCGCGTTCGGCATGATCGGCGAGCGAGAACAGAGCGGCGTACCGGATCACCTGAACGATGCTCGCGCCAAGTATCATGCGGATCATTTCGCCGAAAGCGTCTTGGTTCATATTCCGTTCTGATGGAATCGTTTCATCCTTTGAAAAGTTCGTCACGGGAAGTCTCCATTGTCATGGATGAATGTCGGGCGCTGTTGCGGTCCCTACGTCGTCTTCAGGGATATTTGAGACGCCGGTCGACAGCCATGGACAATACAGTCGTATACTTCACGCCAGCGCCCGTTTTCGGCGGTGCCCCGGATGATCGCTGCCATTATCGATCGGTGGCTCGGCCCTGTACTTCGCCGAGGAAGTGGGGATGTCCAAGGCCATCAGCCGTTCGCTGCGCGACCCTCCCGGTCGGCAGTCCGCGGGCCCGGCAAGAACAGGTTCAGTCGGTAGCCGCGGCGAGGATCGGCCCGCCGCCGGGCTCCTGAACGAGTATCGCCGTCTTCAGTCCCTTGGGTGTGGCGGGCGTGCTGAAGGCTACGGCCTCGCCATTCCACCCGCCGAGCCGGGCCAGGTGATGGACGACGTGACTGTGGGGAAGCGTGCGTCCGGTGTTCTCGCCACGGCGCACCGGGACCTCTACCGTCGCGGGATCGAACCAGACCAGCCAGACATCGGAGCCGGTGCGGCCCGGCCGCCCCGCGCCCAGGTCGACGCGTTCGCGGCCGAGCGAAATCGCAGGTCCTGATTTTGGCGGGCTCGCCTCGATGAGAGCCTGCATTTCCCGCAGGTCGTAACCGATGGCGGAAGCACGGCCGTCCACCACCATCTGCGGCGTGAACGGACCGGCTTCGCCGAGCCTGGGTTCATAGACGGCCTGCCGCTGTGTGTAGGCCGGTTGGCCGAACACGTCCTTCCAGCCGAGATAGTCCCAATAGGTCACGCTGAAGGACAGGGCGAGAACGTCGGGACGCGCCGCCAGCTTGATCAAGTTGGCATTCGCCGGCGGGCAGGAGGAGCAGCCCTGGCTGGTGAAGAGCTCGACCACGGTCGGCTGCCGATGGGGCGTGACGAACTCCATCGCCGAGGCTGGCCCCGACAGGGCGAGCAGGGTTCCCGCTATCAGAAGATGTGAGCAAAGGCGCATCCTGTCGCTCCGGTTTCGGGTCGATGCCCAGGCAAGAGAGGGCGTTCATCCCCTGTTCGCGGTTTCGCTGCCGCTTGTTACGGACTCACGCATTCGTGTCGCGGCGGGCGGGTGCCGGCGGCCACTTCACGAAGCCGTGATCTCTGTAATGCGCGCAACCCTTTCGCCGTACCGCTTATGCGAGGCACAGCAGGGATTCTGCCGGCCTTCGCACCAGCGATGCGGAGACCGGGATGCTCACTCATTCGCCTTACGAGCCGTTGCAGGCCGACACTCTTGCCGACCGGCTGGGGGGGCTGCCGCAGATGACGGCGCGTATCGGCCCGCCCGCGCAGTGGCGGGTCAGCGAGATCGGCGACGGCAATCTCAACCTCGTCTTCATCGTCGAGGGGGCGGCCGGATCGGTGGTCGTCAAGCAGGCGCTGCCCTATGCGCGGGTGGTCGGCGAAAGCTGGCCGATGTCGCTCGACCGGTCCTTCTTCGAACAGGAGGCGCTGCTGCGTCTGGGGCGCCGCGATCCCGGCCGGCTGCCGGAAATCTATTATTTCGACCGCCACCAGGCGATCCAGATCATGGAGCACCTTCGGCCCCACGTCATTCTGCGCAAGGGCCTGATGGCGGGCGAGCGTTTTCCGCTCATGGCCGGGCAACTCGGGCGTTATCTCGCTCGGACGCTGTTCCGGGGGTCCGACTGGGCGATGGAAACGGCGCGGCGGAAGGCGGATCTCGCCTTGTTTGCCGGCAATGTGGAGCTGTGCGGCATCACCGAGGACTTGTTCTTCACCGATCCGTTTCATGACTGCGCGCGCAACAGCCATAGCCCGGGGCTGGACAGCGCCGTCGCCGCCATCCGCGCCGACCGCGAGCTGAAGCTGGCCGCCCTCGAACTGAAGGCGCGCTTCTGCGGCAGCGCGCAGACGCTGCTGCACGGCGACCTGCACACCGGGTCGATCATGGTCTGCGCGGCTGACACCCGCATCATCGACGCGGAATTCGCCACTTATGGGCCGATGGGCTTCGATATCGGCTCGCTGCTCGCCAATCTCTGGATGGCGGTCTTCGCGCTGCCCGGCCTTCGCCCCGACGACGAGGCCATGCCTGCCTATCGCGGCTGGATCCTCGACACCGCAGAGACGATCTGGACCACCTTCGCCGAGGAGTTCACGCGGCTGTGGCATGGTGAGCGCGGGGGCATTCTCGGTGGCCGGGAGCTGTTCGAGGACCAGGCCGATGCGATCGGCAGCGAACTCGCCCTGAACACGATGCTTGACGGCATCTGGCGCGACGCGGTCGGCTTCGCCGGGATCGAGATCCATCGCCGCATTCTCGGCCTCGCCCATATTCCCGAATTCGAGACGATCACCGACGAGGCGCGGCGCGCCGGCTGTGAGTATCGGGCGCTGATGGCTGGGCGGGTGCTGGCCGTCGAGCGCGGGCGTCTGGCCACCATCGGGCAGGTGCGCACGCTCATCGCCCGGCTGGAGGGCCGCGACCTGTGACGGGCGCGCGGTCCTCCAGCTGTGGGGCGCGGCCGAAGGGCTGGCGCCGTTCAGCGACGCGAAATGGCGATCCGGATGATGTCGTCGGGCGGGATCGGCGTTCCCTCGCCATCCTTCCAGGTCGGCAGCTTGGGGAAGTCCTTCCGGGGCAGGTCCAGCACGTTCAGGTGCCGGCCGAGGATAGCCACGGTCTCGATCGGTACGCCGACCGGGCGGCCGCCATAGCCGAACCAGCCGCCGAACGGCATCACCAGCACGATATGGCCGTCGGGGGTGCGCACGACCTCCTTCACATGGCCCAGCACGCGGTCGTCATAGTCCTGCATCGGCAGGCCGATCAGGTCGCCGACCCGCACCTTCTGCGGAAAACGCCGCTCCATCCGCTGCTGCGGCGTCAGCGCGTCCTGCTCCGGCCCGGGCTGGGTATGCGCGCCACCTTCCGCGCGCATCGGCTTGGGGTCTTCGGCCTGGGCGGCTGCGGGCATGCCGCCGATAAGAGAGACCCCAAGAAGCGAGGCCCCAAGAAGAAGACAGGAAAGTTCACGGCGCATAATGGCGGCCTCCTTAGGTGGTTCGGATGAACATGTAGTGATGATTTTGATAATCATCAAGTATATTTTGCGTTATCTGCAAAATTTGACAATATAGAGGGTCTGAAATGAAGCGCATGCACCCTGCGGTCGTGAGGATCATGCATTGGACCAACGCGATTGCGATGGTCATCATGATCATGAGCGGCTGGAAGATCTATAATGACGAAGTCATCTTCGGGTTTCTCCACTTTCCCGATGCGATCACGCTGGGCCCCTGGGCCCAGCACGGCCTGCAGTGGCACTTTTTCGGTATGTGGATTCTTGGGCTGAACGGGCTCGCCTATCTCATCTATGGCCTCGTCTCGGGCCGGTTTCGCCGCCTTCTGCTGCCGATCTCGCCGCGCGAAGTCATCCGCGAGGCGCTGGCCGCGCTGCGCTTCCGCCTGCAGCACGCCGATCTCACCCATTATAACGCCGTGCAGAAGACGCTCTATGTCGGGGTAATACTGGTCATCATCCTGCAGGTGATCTCGGGGCTGGCGATCTGGAAGCCGGTGCAGTTCTCGTTCCTGACCGCGTTGTTCTACGATTTCCAGGGCGCGCGGCTGGCCCATTTCTTCGGCATGGTCGCGATCTGCCTGTTCATCGTGGTGCATGTCTCCCTCGCCCTGCTGGTGCCGAAGACGCTGCTGGCCATGATCACCGGCGGCCCGCGTGTCGACGACGACCCAGCCGCCCGCGCGTCGTCGGCCCCCGCCTCGAACATGTGAAAGACCGAGTCATGTCCATCCTTCGACGCCCGACCTCGCTGTTCCGCCCGCGCCGCGGCCCGGACCAGAGCCTGCTCACGGAACACCGCGCGCTCATCGAGGATATCGACCGGCGCAAACTGCTGCGCGGGGCCGTCAGCCTCGGCGCGCTGTCGATGCTCACCGGCTGCAATATCGCCGAGCAGAGCCAGGTGCAGAGCGCGCTGCGCACGGTCTCGTCCTTCAATGACTGGGTGCAGGCCAGGATCTTCGATCCGAACAAGCTGGCGCCGACCTATTCCGTCGACCAGGTGGTCAAGCCGCCGCGCTTCAACGCCTATTACGAGATCGAGGACGTCAAACCGGTGGACCTCGCCAGCTGGAAGCTGGAACTGAGCGGGCTCATCGCCGACAAGCGGCCGTGGAGCCTCGACCAGATCTATGCCTTTCCCGAGCAGGAAGAGATCATCAAGCATATCTGCGTCGAGGGCTGGGACTATATCGGCCAGTGGTCGGGCCCCAATCTCCGCCAGTTCCTGACACGGATCGGCGCCGACCTGACGGCCAAATACGTCGCCTTCCACGGACAGGACGATTATATGGAGAGCATCGACATGGCCTCCGCCCTGCACCCGCAGACCATCCTCGCCACCAAATATGCCGGCGAGCCGATTACCGATCCGTTCGGCGCGCCGCTGCGCCTGCGCACCGCCGTCAAGCTGGGCTTCAAGAACCCCAAATGGGTCCGGGCGATCGAGGTGACCAACACCTATCAGGAAGGGTTCTGGGAGAAGCAGGGCTTCAACTGGTTCAGCGGCCTGTGAGGGTCTTGAAGGGGCGCGCGCTTCGGCTTCGCGGGCCCGGCCGTGCGGCCGGGGAGCCGTGATGTTCTCGTTCGGATCGACCCTTCTGGCCGCCGCGGCCGGTCTCGTCCTGTGGACGGGCGCAGGCTATGTGCTGGGGCGTGCTGTCGGGTTCGGCCGCGCGCTGGCGCTGCCGCTGGCGCCGGCTCTCGGCTGGACCGTGCTGAACGCCTTAGCGCTTGAAATCTCGCGGTGGGTGGGCGGTCCGCTGGTCGTCGCCACTGTGGGTGCACTGGCTCTGATGATGGGCGGCTGGTGGCTGCGCGACCGGCGCGTCGTCGCGCCGCCCGACGACACGCCCGCCATGCCGTTCTGGCTCTTCCTCGCCGCCGCCATTGTGGCGCTGGTGCCGGCAATGGCGGTGGTGCCGAAGGAGACGCAAGCGGGCATCGCGCTCGCCCCGGCGATCTTCGATCATTCCAAGATCGCGCTCATCGACGCGATGGTCCGGGACGGGATGCCGCCGGTCAATCCGTTCTACGGCCCGCCGGGCGAGCCGGCAGGCGTCGCCTATTACTATCTCTGGCACTTCGGCGCCGCCCAGCTCGCCAGCCTTACCGGTGCCCGCGGGTGGGAGGCCGATGCCGCGGCAAGCTGGTTCACGGCATTCTCGACGCTGATGCTGATGGCGGGGCTCGCGCTGCACCTCACCGCTTCGCGCCTCGCGGCCTCGTTCACCATCGCCCTGTGCTGCGGCGGGTCGCTGCGGCCGATGCTCGAAGCGTTGTTCGGCGCGCAGGCGCTCGGCCACATCCTGCGTCCGGCGACCGGCTTTGCCGGCTGGCTGTTCCAGTCGAGCTGGAGCCCGCACCATGTCGCGGCCGCCGGTGCGCTGGTGATTGCCGCGCTTGTGGCGGTAAGGCTGGCCACAAACCCGAGGGCGCTGACGGCCATCGTGATGGGGCTGATGGTCGCGGGGGCCTATCAAAGCTCGATCTGGGTCGGCGGCGTCGTGCTGGCCCTCGCCATGCTGGCGCTGCTTCCGCTGCTGTTGCGCAGCGTCCCTCCGGGTGGCCTGCCGCGCTTCCTTCTCGCCGTGCTCGGCGCGGCAGCCCTGGCGCTGCTGTTCGCCGCTCCGCTTCTGGTCGAGCAATATCATGCCGGGGTGATGCGCGGTGGGGGCAGCCCCGTCGCGATCTCTCCCTTCCCGGTTCTCGCCGATGGCGCCGCCGGTGGCTTCTGGCGGTGGCTCGACCTTCCGGCCTATTGGCTGGTGCTGCTGGTGGTCGAGTTCCCGCTGATCTATCCCGCAGGTGCCGTGGCGCTCTGGTGGCTGGCCGCGCGGGGTGATGCGGGCACGCTTTCAGGCCGGGAGGCGCGGGCGCTCGGGCTGCTCACGCTGGTCAGCCTCGCCGCGAGCGGACTGCTGGTCAGCACGGTGGGCGACAATAACGACCTCGGATGGCGCGCGGTGCTGCCCGGGCTCATGGTGCTGACGGCGGCGGCTGGGGCGGGTCTCGCGCGCCTCATGGAACGGCGCGGGCGAATCGTGCCGGGCCTCGCGCTCGCCGGCTTCGCGGCGAGCCTGGTGGGCGGCGGCGTTATCGCCGCCGGCAATGCGCGCGGCGAGGTGTCCTCCGACGCCGCCTGGTTCGCGCGGGCGCCCGCCATGTGGGCGGCGGTGCGGCGGCATGCGCCGGCGGGGGCGCGAGTGGTGAACAATCCCGCGCTGTTCGCCACCATGACGCCGTGGCCGGTCAATATTTCCTGGGCGCTGATGGCCGATCGTCGGTCCTGCTTCGCCGGCAACGAACTGGCGATCGCCTTCGCGCCGCTGTCGCGGCAACGGCGCGGCGCGATATCCGACCAGTTCCTGCGCGTTTTCGCCGGCGAGGGATCAGCCGGCGATATGCGTGCGCTGGCCAGGACCTATGGCTGCGATGTCGTCCTGGTTACCGCCCGCGACGGCGCCTGGGCGCGCGATCCTTTCGCGGACAGCCCATTTTATCGTCTGGCCGAGACCGAGCCGGCGGCGTGGCGCGTGTATGTCGCGACACCCTCTTCGAGCGCTCCGCCCCCGGTGCCTTCCATCACGCCATAAGGCAAGCCCGTAGCTGGGGGACGATTCCCCCAGCACGTCCTTCCCCTGCGCATGTGCCCTGGAGCGCCTGCTTCACAGTGCCGAGTGGTTTCCCACGGCCTCTTCCAGTGCCGCCTTCAGCCCAAGAAAACGTTCGTCGATGGCTGCGGGATTGTCACGGTTCAGGGTGATCATCTGCGCGCGCGTCTCGCCACCTCGGATGACCTCGAACGCCTCCGCCTCGATGCCGACGGCAATGGCTTCGGCGACGGCGGAGGCCGGCTCGCGGGCAAAGCCGAGGTCCGCGCCGGCGCGGTTCGACGCCATCATCGGCGTGTCGGTTGCACCGGGATAAGCGGTGAGCACGTGGATGCCTTCACCCTTCAGCTCGCGCCGAAGCGACTCGCCGAAGCGGGCGAGGCCGGCCTTCACGGCGGCATAAGTGGCATAGAATGGCGCACCGACCAGGGCGATGCCGGAAGCGACATTGACGACCGTCGCATTGCCGCTCTCCCGCAGTGCCGGCAAGGCGGCACGGGTCAGCAGGATCGGCGCCACGAGATCGACGTCGATCATCGCCTGGAGTTCGGCCTCGGCTGTATTCTCGAGCCGTCCGGCACGGACGCCACCGGCATTGTTGACGAGGACGTCGAGACCGCCGAGCGCGGCGAGCGCTTCCTTGAGCGTCGTGGCGCGACCTTCTGCCGAGGCCACATCGGCGACGATGCCATGGGCACTGAAACCCTGCGCCTTCAGTTCCTCCAGGGCCTGCGCGACGCGCTCGGCCCGTCGGCCGCTGATGGCGACATGCGCTCCCCGGGCGAGAAGGGCGCCGGCAAGGGCGAGGCCGATGCCGCTGGAGCCGCCGGTGATCAGAACGCGCTTGTCTTCCATCTTCATGGTGTCACCGCTTCATTGTCATGGATTTTGAGGTTGGCGGGTGCGCGCTGTGGCGTCGGACCCTGTCGCAGGCCGGCGCCGTTCACGCGGCCGGCGGATAGTTCGAGGGGTAGAGGGCGCGCCTGGCTTCCTCGTCGCTGGTCTTCTTGAACGGGTGATCCCTACCGATCTCGCGCGCCCGCGCGGCGGCCGGCCGTGCGTCGATCGTCTGGAACAGTCGCTTGAGGTTGGGGAAGGCGCCGAGCGGGTCATCCTCGCCCTTGCGCACGCGTCCCGCACGGTCGAGCCATCCCCATGCCGACATATCGACGATGGTATAAGCGTCGCCCATGATGAACTCCCGTCCAGCAAGACGATCGTTCAGCACCTGGTAGTGGCGCTCGGCCTCGCGCCGGTACCGGTTGGTGGAATAGGCCTCGCCCTCCGGCGCGGCGAACTGGAAATGGACGGCCTGGCCGGAGAAGGGCCCGAGCCCGCTGCCGAGGAACATGAGCCAGGACAGCATCTCCGGCCGGTCTTCCGGCCGACCGAGGAATGTGCCAGTCTTTTCCGCCAGATAGAGAAGGATGGCGGTCGAATCGAAGACGTTCACCTCCCGCCCGCCGGCGCCTTCCGGGTCGACGATGGCCGGCACCTTGCCGTTCGGGTTTATCGCCCGAAACGCCGGCGTGTGCTGCTCGCCCTTGCTGGTGTCGACCGGGATCATCTCATAGGCAAGACCCGCCTCTTCGAGAAACAGCGCGATCTTCATCGGGTTGGGCGTCGGGTGGAAGTAGAAGCGTAGCATCAAGGTGTTCCTTCTGTTGGCGAGATCGCAGGCGCAGCCGGTTTCGAGACCGGCCGCGGCGCCAGCATCAGGCCAGAGATGACGAGGGCGGTCGTTGTGACCTTCAGCGCCGGCACGGCGGGAAGTGAGGCGTTGAAGGGGACCGGGGCGAAGATGGCGGCGGCCTTGAACGGTATGCCCCCACGGCGGCTCAACCGAAGCGTATGGACAGCCCGCACGCCGGTGGCCCCGGCCAGGGCCGCAAACCCCGTCATGCTGCGCGGTCCATCGCCGATCGTCCTTCGCTCGGTCGCGGGAAGAGGAGGTGTCTCGTATTTTAGGGTCGGGACTCATAACCAGTAGCTGACGGTGGCCGCGATGCAGACGGCTG